>NZ_OZ481793.1:285000-4654916 GCF_984799155.1 Bacillus sp. SRL337
AGGAGAGAATCCTAAGGTGAGCGAGAGAACTCTCGTTAAGGAACTCGGCAAAATGACCCCGTAACTTCGGGAGAAGGGGTGCTCTGGTAGGGTGCAAGCCCGAGAGAGCCGCAGTGAATAGGCCCAGGCGACTGTTTAGCAAAAACACAGGTCTCTGCGAAGCCGTAAGGCGAAGTATAGGGGCTGACGCCTGCCCGGTGCTGGAAGGTTAAGGGGAGTGCTTAGCGCAAGCGAAGGTGCGAACCGAAGCCCCAGTAAACGGCGGCCGTAACTATAACGGTCCTAAGGTAGCGAAATTCCTTGTCGGGTAAGTTCCGACCCGCACGAAAGGCGCAACGATCTGGGCACTGTCTCAACGAGAGACTCGGTGAAATTATAGTACCTGTGAAGATGCAGGTTACCCGCGACAGGACGGAAAGACCCCGTGGAGCTTTACTGTAGCCTGATATTGAATTTTGGCACAGCTTGTACAGGATAGGTAGGAGCCTTGGAAACCGGAGCGCCAGCTTCGGTGGAGGCGCTGGTGGGATACTACCCTGGCTGTGTTGAACTTCTAACCCGCGCCCCTGATCGGGGTGGGAGACAGTGTCAGGTGGGCAGTTTGACTGGGGCGGTCGCCTCCTAAAGAGTAACGGAGGCGCCCAAAGGTTCCCTCAGAATGGTTGGAAATCATTCGCAGAGTGTAAAGGCACAAGGGAGCTTGACTGCGAGACCTACAAGTCGAGCAGGGACGAAAGTCGGGCTTAGTGATCCGGTGGTTCCGCATGGAAGGGCCATCGCTCAACGGATAAAAGCTACCCCGGGGATAACAGGCTTATCTCCCCCAAGAGTCCACATCGACGGGGAGGTTTGGCACCTCGATGTCGGCTCATCGCATCCTGGGGCTGTAGTCGGTCCCAAGGGTTGGGCTGTTCGCCCATTAAAGCGGTACGCGAGCTGGGTTCAGAACGTCGTGAGACAGTTCGGTCCCTATCCGTCGTGGGCGCAGGAAATTTGAGAGGAGCTGTCCTTAGTACGAGAGGACCGGGATGGACGCACCGCTGGTGTACCAGTTGTCTTGCCAAAGGCATCGCTGGGTAGCTATGTGCGGAAGGGATAAGTGCTGAAAGCATCTAAGCATGAAGCCCCCCTCGAGATGAGATTTCCCATCACTTTATGTGAGTAAGATCCCTGAAAGATGATCAGGTAGATAGGTCTGAGGTGGAAGCGTGGCGACACGTGCAGCTGACAGATACTAATCGATCGAGGACTTAACCACGTTAAAAAGCGCAGGCGGTTTTAATAGCCGCCGGAGCTGGATTGCAAAATAGAAACTCGGAATCCTTTCTGATTTCTTCATGACCTTTATCTAGTTTTGAGAGAACGATGTTCTTTCAACTTCATACAGTCTGGTGATTAAGGCGAAGAGGTCACACCCGTTCCCATGCCGAACACGGAAGTTAAGCTCTTCAGCGCCGATGGTAGTTGGGGGATCTCCCCCTGTGAGAGTAGGACGTCGCCAGGCTGGTATGAACTTATATCGTCGCGGGGTGGAGCAGTTCGGTAGCTCGTCGGGCTCATAACCCGAAGGTCGCAGGTTCAAATCCTGCCCCCGCAATACCATTTTTGTCAAAAAAGTCCTACCCTGGGGTAGGATGTTTTGACGCTTATATCTCTCCTTATATTAAGGAAGGATATTTTCACTCTAGTATCTGCTCCTTACATTAGGGAGAGATATTTTGCTTATCAGCAAAAATCTTTGGTCCGGTAGTTCAGTTGGTTAGAATGCCTGCCTGTCACGCAGGAGGTCGCGGGTTCGAGTCCCGTCCGGACCGCCATCTACTAAATTATGAAATTAGCGAAACGATGTTTCGTTATTTTTTTTGTCCTCATGAAAGATTTTTTGCTCAACTTGGCAAAATCGGGTAAACTACATATATACTTCATCCTTAGGAAATGACCATGATCCTAGGGTTTTTTTATACTATTAAAGGAGAAATGTATGTCAGCATATGAATTTATGACAATCTGCCCTGAACAAACAACTGAATTTGCCGCTAGGCTTGCTGAACAGCTTCAGGAAAATGATGTTTTGACCTTAGAGGGCGATCTGGGAGCAGGAAAGACCACTTTTACAAAAGGTCTGGCCAAGGGTTTGGGGGTCAGACGCAATGTGAACAGCCCTACTTTTACCATCATTAAGGAGTATCAGGGCCGGCTGCCGCTGTATCATATGGATGTTTATCGGTTGGATGATTCTTTTGAGGATCTTGGATTTGATGAATATTTCAATGGCGGCGGGGTAACGGTTGTCGAATGGGCGCATTTAATTAAAGAGCAGCTTCCAGATGAGAGGCTTGCGATATCTATTTTAAGGAAATCTGATGATGAGCGAACCATTACGCTGGAGCCATCTGGAATGAGATATGAAACGTTATGTAAGGAGATTTTTAAATGAAAATCCTCGGGATTGATACTTCCAATTATCAGTTGGGAATTGCACTTGCCAGTGAAGAGGAAGTCATTGGTGAATATATCACAAATATAAAGAAGAACCACTCTCTGCGGGCAATGCCGGCTGTGGAAATGCTTATGAAGGAATGCGGTGCATCACCTGCTGAATTGGACAGGATCGTGGTGGCTGGCGGTCCTGGCTCTTATACAGGTGTAAGGATTGGTGTGACGATTGCGAAAACACTTGCCTGGACACTGAATATCCCTGTCGTCGGTGTTTCCAGCCTTGCTGTTCTTGCTTCTTCGGGAAGGTATTTCAATGGATTGATTTCTCCATTATTTGATGCACGGAGAGGCCAGTTGTATACGGGTCTTTACAGGTTTAAGGAAGGCAAGCTGATGTGTATCAGGGAGGATGCCAATCTGCCGGCGGAAGAATGGGCGGATAGCTTAAGCAAGTATGGGGAGAAGATTCTATTCGTCGGGCACGATGTAAAAATTCATCATGATGTGCTGAGAGATAAACTTGGAGAACAGGCAGTGTTTGCTGATACGACAAGCCACAATCCTCGTCCTTCCGAACTTATCAGGCTGGGTATGGAAATGCCGGAAGAGAACGTACATGGACTTGTCCCAAACTACATCAGGCTGGCTGAAGCGGAAGCAAAGTGGAGAGAAACGCAAAAATAGCAGGTAAACTGGGGAATGGTTATGAGTGAGTACACAGTAAGATTAATGAATACAGAGGATTTGGATCAGGTCATGGAAGTGGAAAGCCATTCATTTTCCATACCGTGGAGCCGGGATGCATTTTTTAATGAATTGGAAACGAATCATTTTGCTACATATATCGTCATTGAAGATAAAGGCAGGGTCATCGGTTACTGCGGGGTCTGGATCATTGTGGATGAAGCGCATATCACAAATATCGCAGTCCTTCCGTCATATAGAGGCAAGGGCCTTGGCGGTAAGCTGATGGGAAGTATGATGGAGATTGCAAAGGAAATGGGTGCCAGGACCATGACGCTTGAAGTGAGGGTGAGCAATGATCCGGCCCAGTCATTATATAGGAAGTACGGATTCCAGGATGGCGGGATCCGCAAAAATTATTATTCTGACAACCAAGAGGATGCATTAGTTATGTGGGTGAAATTATATGAGTAAAGACACGTATATCCTGGGAATGGAAACAAGCTGTGATGAGACTGCTGTTGCCATTGTCAAAAACGGAGTAGAGATTCTTTCAAATGTCGTGGCCTCTCAAATTGAAAGCCATAAACGGTTTGGCGGGGTAGTGCCGGAGATCGCTTCAAGACATCATGTAGAACAAATTACGATTGTCATTGAGGAAGCTTTAAACCAGGCAGGGATGACTATGAAGGAGTTGGATGCGATTGCGGTAACGGAAGGGCCAGGACTGGTAGGTGCTTTGTTAATCGGTGTCAATGCGGCAAAGGCTTTGGCTTTTGCCCACGGACTCCCGCTTATTGGTGTACATCATATTGCCGGCCACATTTACGCTAACCGTTTAGTGAAAGAGATGAAGTTTCCTCTTTTGTCCCTGGTCGTATCGGGGGGCCATACAGAATTGGTGTATATGAAAGAGCACGGCTCCTATGAGGTTATTGGAGAGACCCGGGATGATGCTGCAGGTGAGGCTTATGATAAAGTAGCCAGGACTCTCGGCCTCCCTTATCCAGGAGGTCCGCATATTGACCGGCTGGCGGCTGAAGGGGAGCCGGAGATCGATTTGCCAAGGGCATGGCTGGAAGCTGATTCCTTTGACTTCAGTTTCAGCGGGTTGAAGTCAGCGGTCATCAACACGGTTCACAATTCGGAACAACGTGGAGAAAAGATTGCACCGGAAACCCTTGCGGCGAGCTTCCAGGAAAGTGTCATTGATGTGTTGGTCACAAAAACGCTCAAAGCTGCAAAACAATATGAGGTAGAGCAGGTCTTGGTTGCCGGCGGGGTCGCAGCGAATAGAGGCTTAAGAAGCAGATTGGAAAAGGAGTTTGAGGCTTTGGAAGGTATAGATCTTGTGATACCGCCCCTCTCCCTGTGCACCGATAATGCGGCGATGATAGCGGCGGCTGGAACAATTGAATTTGAAAAGGGAAAACGAGGGTCAATGGCGATGAATGCTAACCCTGGTCTTGATATTGAGAATTTTTAGGCTTGAAAGAGAAATCTTTCAAGTCTTTTTTAATTTACGGCTTGGTTTCTTGAGTTATGGGGATAAATTGTGACTATCCTTATGAATCAATGAAGGATTGGCAAAGGGGTGGCGATAGTTGGGGTAGAGCCGGAATGGAAAAGTGGATACAGCTAAGGATGGTGTGTGGATTCGTAAGTGAGAGGAGGCAAAGCAGGGAAACACCTCCAAAAGGCAGGCTTATTTGTATCAGCGTTGGCAAGGGGACGGTAAACCTACAATTCCTGTGTTGATACGGAGGGGAACCGCCTGTCCAATAAAAAGTTATCCCCAAAGCATCCACAATTAAGAAGTTTACGTTTACTAAAAGCAGGGAAAAAGAAATTGTACACGTTCGCCCAAATAGGAACAAGTGTTTTGTACACAATCTGTGGATAAGTTGTTAGTAAGTGTAGAGTAAGGTGTGTAAAAATACAAGGAAAAATTTCCTATTTTTTTGTGAATAATGGGGATAACTGTGGATTAAATTGTGGATAATGTGGAAAAGTATTGTGAATAAAGTGAAATAAACAATTTTTCTGTGAATAACATTGTGGAAGAACACCTACATGTTAAGAGCAACTCATACATTCTCACCTAAAAGTGGAAAACAGTCCAAGGGATTCCCCCTTGGACCGTTTTTTTAAGGTTGAAGCAACTCTTCGATTTCTGTCCATTCCTCCATGTATTCTTCCAGCGACTGCCTTGCCGCTTCTAACTCTTCATTCAGCTTGGTCACTTTTTCATGATCTTGGAACACATCAGGATCACATAGCTCTGTTTCAATGCTGCCAATGGTCCCTTCCAACTCTTCCATCAGCATCTCGAGTTCTTCTACCCGCCTTCTGCGCTGTCTTTCCCGTTTTTTAGCTTCTTTATCCTGCTGATAATGTTGTTTCTCAGTTTTTACAGGAGTGCGGCTTTGGACATGCTTGCTTTCTTCCAATTTAGCCAGTTCAAGAATCTCGTTTTTCTTTTGAAGATAGTAATCGTAATCTCCAAGAAACACTGTTGCTTTCGTTGGAGATAGCTCGACGACCTTTGTCGCAATCCGGTTGATGAAATAGCGGTCATGGGAAACAAAAAGGATGGTTCCCGGATATTCAATCAAAGCTGACTCCAATACTTCCTTGCTATCAAGGTCCAAATGGTTGGTCGGCTCATCCAGGATCAACAGGTTCGCCTTCTGGAGCATCAATTTAGAAAGGGCGAGTCTTGCCTTTTCACCTCCACTGAGAGTGGTGACAGGCTTCAGCACATCTTCACCGGAAAAAAGGAAGTTGCCCAATACAGTGCGGATTTCCTTCTCGTCTTTCAAAGGATATTCATCCCACAGCTCATTCAAAACGGTTTTGTTGGAAGATAACTCGGCCTGTTCCTGGTCATAGTAGCCGATGGATACATTGGAACCAAAGGTAAAACTGCCGTTGATAGGCTGCAGCCTCTTGATGAGTGTTTTTAACAGCGTCGACTTCCCGACTCCATTAGGACCGACAAGTGCAACACTGTCCCCTTTTGACATCGTCATGTTAATTGAAGAGGAAATCACATCATCTTCATATCCGATTGCCATGTCGTTCACCTTTAAGACATCATTTCCGCTTTGGCGATCAATGGTAAAAGAGAAGGTCGCCGATTTTTCATCACCCTGAGGACGGTCCATCAAGTCCATTCTTTCCAACTTCTTCCGCCTGCTCTGAGCAAGCTTGGTAGTGGAGGCACGGGCAATATTCTTCTGGATGAAATCCTGAAGTTTAGCAACTTCTTCTTGCTGGCGTTCATACTGCTTTATTTCTCTTTCATACATTTCCGCTTTCATTTCAAGGAATTGGCTGTAGTTGCCGTGGTACTTCTTTGAATTGGTCCGGGAGACTTCATATACCTGGTTTACGACTTTATCTAGAAAGTAGCGGTCATGGGAAACAATCAGAATCGCGCCTTCATATCCTTGAAGATATAGTTCGAGCCATGACAATGTATCGATATCAAGGTGGTTGGTAGGCTCGTCCAGAATCAGGATATCAGGCTTGGTCAGTAAAAGTTTCCCCAGGGCAAGACGCGTCTTTTGTCCGCCGCTCAAAGTTGAAATTGGCGTATTATAGTCAAATCCGGCAAAATTCAAGCCGTGAAGTACAGAACGGATATCGGCTTCAAACTGATAACCGCCGGATTCTTTGAATTTCACCTGAATGGTATCATAATCTTTCAGGATTCTATTATACTTATCCTGATTCTCGTAAACGGAGGGATCAGCCATTTCCTGTTCGAGTTTCCGAAGGTCTTGTTCCATCTTACGGAGGCCGTCAAAAACGGATAGCATCTCCTCCCAGATCGATAAGCCGGATTCCAGGCCGGTATGCTGAGCGAGATAACCGATGGAGACTTCTTTAGGTTTGATGATCTCTCCTGAATCATAGGAGAGCTGACCGGAAATAATCTTTAATAAGGTAGATTTACCGGCACCGTTTCGCCCGACAAGAGCAATGCGGTCACGGTTTTGGATTTCAAGTTTAATATTGGATAGAATCACATCGGCCCCGAAGGATTTTACGATTTGATTCACTTGTAATAATATCAATTTATTCACCTCTAAATAGTAGGCTCTAATTTTTGGGAAGGGCTCTTTCGTAAACTTTGTAGCGCTTTAATGCAAAGTCAAAGGACCTATTTAAAAAAATTCTACATCCGGTTTTAGGAATTTTTCCGGAAGCAACCATTTATGCGAAAAAAAGACTTAGAAAAAGAGTACGGAAAACATGCTGGGTTATTCAAGGTTCTATTAGTATAGTGTATCTTAAAATCAATGAGGACGGAAGCGGAAGCCACGTGCAAGACAGACAGGATATGCAAAATAGTGTATGATAATAGAGACGGAAACAGAGGGAATGCAAGGAATGCCATTAAATGGAATTGACATATGGCTGTAACAAGCACAAAATGAAAAGGATGATTTCGCATGTTCATTTGGAAGCGTTGTCAGTATAGATGGAGTGAGAGGTAAGCTAAAAAAGCTCAAGCGAATTTAACGTGGGGGAATAGCAATGAATCAGGAAAGTACAAAGATTCCACAAGCGACAGCTAAACGGCTGCCGTTATACTATAGATTTATCAAAAACTTACACTCTTCAGGAAAACAGAGAGTTTCCTCAAAAGAGCTGAGTGAAGCGGTAAAAGTAGACTCCGCAACGATCAGGAGAGATTTTTCGTACTTTGGTGCATTAGGAAAGAAGGGGTATGGGTACAATGTTAACTACCTGCTATCTTTCTTCAGCAAAACGCTCGACCAGGATGCTTTGACAAAAGTCGTGCTGATAGGTGTCGGAAATCTTGGAACAGCCTTTTTACACTACAACTTTATAAAAAATAATAACACAAAAATTGAAATGGCATTCGATGTCGATCCGGAAAAGGTTGGTTCAGTCATTGGGGATGTACCGGTGTACAGTCTGGATGACATGGAGAAGCATCTTGAGGATAATGGAATCGAAGTGGCTATCATGACGGTTCCGGCAGGTGCTGCCCAGAATATCACCGACAGGCTGGTACAGGCAAATATCAAGGGCATCTTGAACTTCACCCCTGCCAGGCTGACTGCCCCGGAGCAGATCAGAATCCATCATATTGATTTGGCTGTAGAGCTCCAGTCGCTGGTCTATTTCTTGAAAAATTATTCTGAAGATGACACCGAAATGTCACAAGAAGAAAATAGAACATAATAGCAAAAGCAAAGCCGATAAGTTATGATAGAACAAGGAGGTGAGCGTTATGCCACTAGGACCAGGTAGCCTCATATTGATCGCAATTGTTGCTCTATTAATTTTCGGACCGAAGAAATTGCCGGAATTGGGTAAAGCAGCAGGAAATACTTTGCGTGAATTTAAAAACGCAACAAAAGGCTTAGCAGATGACGACGATGATAATAAAAATAAAGATGCTAAGTAAAATGTAAGGATTGAACGCTATGAGTCATAATGAAATGACAGTTTACGAACATATAGGAGAACTCCGGAAACGACTCATGTTTGTAGTCGTTTTCTTCTTGTTGGCGTTTATAGGCAGTTTCTTTCTTGCTGAACCGCTGATCAGATATCTGCAGCATGCGGATGAAGCGAAGGAACTGACCATGAATGCTTTCAGACTGACAGATCCATTGAAAATCTATCTGGAGATGATGGTGTTCATTTCTTTGATCCTCACATCCCCGCTCATTCTTTTCCAACTGTGGGCTTTCATTAGTCCGGGCTTGCTGGATAGAGAAAGAAAGGTAACACTAAGCTATATCCCGATTTCACTGCTGTTATTTCTCGGAGGATTGTCGTTCTCGTACTTCATTCTCTTCCCGTACGTAGTCAAATTCATGATGAATTTATCGAATGAACTGAATATCCAGCAGGTAATCGGCATAAATGAATATTTTCATTTTCTCTTTCAGCTGACACTGCCTTTTGGATTGCTGTTTCAGCTCCCGGTCGTGATGCTGTTTTTGACAAGGCTGGGAATCATCACCCCAATGTTCATGGGGCAAATGAGGCGTTATGCCTATTTCGTTTTGCTTGTAATCGCAGCTTTCATCACACCGCCTGATATCGTCTCCCATATGATGGTGACCGTACCGCTGCTGCTTTTATATGAAATCAGTATCTGGATTTCGAAAATCGGCTATAAGAAAGTACTCCAGGCCGAACAGGAGCTGCAGAGAAAGCTATATGAAGAGGATAGAAGAAGAGAGGAATGACCTTTGGGTTGTTCCTTTTTTCTATTCCCATAAATTGTGGAAAACAAGGACGGAAACCCAAGAATTTTCCTCTTCTGGTTCATAGTCTATATGGACTCTGGCTGGAAAAAGAATGAGGAGGAAGATGCACATGAACCATTATGGATTTGATATTCAAGATCAAAGAATTTTCGGCCGTCCAGGGTTTGGGTTCGGCCGCCCGGGATTCGGATTTGGTTTCGAAAGACCATTTGGCTGGGGCTTTGGTGTCGGGGTTCCATTTTTGACAGGATTGGCGGCAGGAGCATTGCTGGCACCACGGCCATACTATGGCTACGGTTATCCTTATTATCCGTATGCCCCGTATCCTTACTACTAATAATCAGAATGGCTCTCCTGTTGATGCGGGAGAGCTTTTTATTTGAATAGGCAGGCGAGTGGGTTCCTCCTGTTGTAGGAATAAACGGCTGATATCAGGAAAAAGCTGCCTTGGAAGTGGCAATATTTATTGTGAATTTTGAGGTGGCTTAGTCATAGGGTCCAATCTATAGTTTTTGAGGAAGTTGAAGGTGTCAATAGAAGGTGTGGAAATCCTTTTTGAAGGAAATCGATGTGGTCATAGAGGGTGTATGAGGGCATGGAAATCCTTTTTGAAGGAAATCGATGTGGTCATAGAGGCCGAATGAGGACATGGAAATCCGTTTTGAAGAAAATCGATGTGGTCATAGAGGCCGAATGAGGACATGGAAATCCGTATTGAAGGAAATCGATGTGGTCATAGAGGGTGTATGAGGGCATGGAAATCCTTTTTGAAGGAAATCGATGTGGTCATAGAGGCCGAATGAGGCCATGGAAATCCGATTTGAGTAAATCGATGTGGTCATAGAGGGTGTATGAGGACATGGAAATCCATTTTGAAGGAAATCGATGTGGTCATAGAGGGTGTATGAGGGCATGGAAATCTGATTTGAGTAAATCGATGTGGTCATAGAGGCCGAATGAGGACATGGAAATCCGTATTGAAGGAAATCGATGTGGTCATAGAGGGTGTATGAGGGCATGGAAATCTGTTTTAAGGAAATCGATGCGGTCATAGAGAGTGTATGAGGGCATGGAAATCCTTTTTGAAGGAAATCGATGTGGTCATAGAGGGTGTATGAGGACATGGAAATCCATTTTGAAGGAAATCGATGTGGTCATAGAGGGTGTATGAGGGCATGGAATTCAGTTTTGAGGAAATCGAAGTGGTCAAAGAGGGTGTATGAGGGCATGGAAATCCGTTTTGAGGAAATCGATGTGGTCAAAGAGGGTGTATGAGGGTATGGAAATCCGTTTTGAGGAAATCGATGTGGTCATAGAGGATGTATGAGGGCATGGAAATCCGTTTTGAAGGAATCGATGTGGTCATAGAGGCCGAATGACGACATGGAAATCCGTTTTGAGGAAATCGATGTGGTCATAGAGGGTGTATGAGGGCATGGAAATCCGTTTTGAAGGAAATCGATGTGGTCATAGAGGGTGTATGAGGGCATGGAAATCCTTTTTGAAGGAAATCGATGTGGTCAAAGAGGGTGTATGAGGGCATGGAAATCTGATTTGAGTAAATCGATGTGGTCATAGAGGCCGAATGAGGACATGGAAATCCGTTTTGAAGGAAATCGATGTGGTCAAAGAGGGTGTATGAGGGCATGGAATTCCTTTTTGAAGAAAATCGATGTGGTCATAGAGGGTGTATGAGGGCATGGAATTCCTTTTTGAAGAAAATCGATGTGGTCATAGAGGGTGTATGAGGGCATGGAAATCCTTTTTGAAGAAAATCGATGTGGTCATAGAGGGTGTATGAGGGCATGGAAATCTGTTTTAAGGAAATCGATGTGGTCATAGAGGGTGTATGAGGGTGTGGAAATCCGATTTGAAGGAAATCGATGTGGTCATAGAGGGTGTATGAGGGCATGGAATTCCGTTTGGAAGAAAATCGATGTGGTCATAGAGGGTGTATGAGGGCATGGAATTCCTTTTGAAGAAAATCGTTGTGGTCAAAGAGGGTGTATGAGGGCATGGAATTCAGTTTTGAGGAAATCGATGTGGTCAAAGAGGGTGTATGAGGGCATGGAAATCCTTTTTGAAGGAAATCGATGTGGTCATAGAGGCCGAATGAGGACATGGAAATCCGTTTTGAAGAAAATCGATGTGGTCATAGAGGGTGTATGAGGGCATGGAAATCCGTTTTGAAGAAAATCGATGTGGTCATAGAGGGTGTATGAGGGTGTGGAAATCCGATTTGAAGGAAATCGATGTGGTCATAGAGGCCGAATGAGGCCATGGAAATCCGATTTGAGGAAATCGATGTGGTCATAGAGGGTGTATGAGGGCATGGAAATCCTTTTTGAAGGAAATCGATGTGGTCATAGAGGCCGAATGAGGACATGGAAATCCGTTTTGAAGAAAATCGATGTGGTCATAGAGGGTGTATGAGGGTGTGGAAATCCGATTTGAAGGAAATCGATGTGGTCATAGAGGCCGAATGAGGCCATGGAAATCCGATTTGAGGAAATCGATGTGGTCATAGAGGGTGTATGAGGGCATGGAATTCAGTGATGAGTAAATCGATGTGGTCATAGAGGGTGTATGAGGACATGGAAATCCATTTTGAAGGAAATCGATGTGGTCATAGAGGGTGTATGAGGGCATGGAAATCTGATTTGAGGAAATCGATGTGGTCAAAGAGGGTGTATGAGGGTATGGAAATCCGTTTTGAGGAAATCGATGTGGTCATAGAGGATGTATGAGGACATGGAAATCCGTTTTGAAGGAAATCGATGTGGTCATAGAGGCCGAATGACGACATGGAAATCCTTTTTGAAGGAAATCGATGTGGTCAAAGAGGGTGTATGAGGGCATGGAATTCAGTTTTGAGGAAATCGATGTGGTCATAGAGGGTGTATGAGGACATGGAAATCCATTTTGAAGGAAATCGATGTGGTCATAGAGGGTGTATGAGGGCATGGAAATCTGATTTGAGGAAATCGATGTGGTCATAGAGGCCGAATGAGGACATGGAAATCCGTATTGAAGAAAATCGATGTGGTCATAGAGGCCGAATGAGGACATGGAAATCCGTATTGAAGAAAATCGATGCGGTCATAGAGAGTGTATGAGGGCATGGAAATCCTTTTTGAAGGAAATCGATGTGGTCATAGAGGGTGTATGAGGACATGGAAATCCATTTTGAAGGAAATCGATGTGGTCATAGAGGGTGTATGAAAGGATGCAGGAATGGGTATTGCTTTTCGTAGACCCAGCAACCGGATTCGGACTCTTTTTATTCCAGGCATCCTGGCCGAATCACCGCCAAAAAAAGAAGCCCTCTAAAGGACTTCTTCTACTTTTTATTATTCAAATGTTTCTTAATCTTGAAGTGCATGGCGACCATCCTGATTCCGGAACCGAAATCAAGTGTGGCCAGAAGCACCATCAGATAAGAGAAAAATCCCCAACCATTATCATTTACATTTCGAATGGCAAAGTACGTAAATAAAACCCCGAGGAGGATATAAAGTATCCCGCTGAACAAAGGTGATCTCCTCATCAAAAGAATCCTCCTATAAATCCTTGTATTTTTTCCGCTTCCTGTATCATTTTTTCAATATCCTCCCTGAAAATGGACTGCATCAGCACCACCAGTGAGTTCATCGACACATGGGCAATGATCGGCACGATGATCCGCTTTGTTTTTACATAAAGGAAAGCAAACGTGAAGCCCATGGCCGAGTACAATAGAACATGCTCGGGCTCAAAGTGGGCAAAGGCAAAAATGACTGAACTGATCAGGGCGGAGATAATAAATGAAAAGCGCTCATATAAAAATCCGAATATGATCTTCCGGAACACGATCTCTTCAAGAATCGGGCCGATGACCGCAGCGACGATCATGGCCAGGGGCACATAATCAATGATGCGGACGATATTCTGTGTGTTTTCCGAGCCCATCTCAATTCCAATCAAGCGCTCGATATTGATTGCTATACTTTGTGCAAAGAATGCCATGAAAATACCTGCAATCGCCCATAGAGCTGAAAATAGGACTGACATGGGAGCTTCTCTTTCCAGCTTGGTGGTTGTCTCTGTTTTCCTTAATAGGACCCAAACGACAATCAGTGCAATCGAAAATGAAAAAATCAGCCAATATCCTGGAACAATCGCTTTGGCTTGTTCGCTCGACTGATTGAACCAATTTACAGCGATGTTATAAAATACCGGAATTCCGATAATGCTCGATAGCTGCATAATGATATAGGCAATAAGAACATAGCCATACTGTTTTTTCAAGATGATGTCTCCTTATATAGAATCAGTGAAGATGATCCGTATTAGCTTCTGCTTTTCCTTACAATTTTACTAATAAAGAGGCATTTTCGCAAAGAAAGAGGCCTTATACTTGTATACGAAAGTGCCCGTCTTAAAAGAACCCAAAGATAATCTTTCCTATAGATAAGTTGGCGAGCAAGTGCAGGTTAAAAGCAGATGTATAGGAAGAACCTGTCCCGCATAAGATAAGGAGGTGTGTTTTTTCAGGAATTTTGACGAAAAAATTTTAAGCAGGACTCTTGCAAAATGAAAACGAATTATTTATTATAATAGTTGTGTTAGCACTCAAGGTTATCGAGTGCTAATAATATAGAATACTTACATAATATTATGAGGAGGTTGTTTCACTTGTTAAAACCACTAGGTGATCGCGTCGTTATTGAGCTAGTAGAGTCAGAAGAAAAAACAGCAAGCGGTATCGTTTTACCGGATTCAGCTAAGGAGAAACCACAAGAGGGTAAAGTTATTGCTGTAGGTGCAGGCCGAGTTCTTGATAATGGTGAGCGTGCAGCTCTCGATGTGGCTGCGGGCGATAAAATCATCTTCTCTAAATATGCTGGTACAGAAGTGAAATACCAAGGCACAGAATACCTGATCCTTCGTGACAGTGACATTCTGGCTGTAATCGGCGAATAATCGATCTTTAACTAAAATATACCTAACCAATCATAAGGAGGTCTTTTTAAATGGCTAAAGATATTAAATTCAGCGAAGAAGCACGTCGTTCCATGCTTCGCGGTGTGGATCAATTAGCAAACGCAGTGAAAGTAACTCTTGGACCAAAAGGACGCAATGTGGTACTTGAGAAAAAATATGGTTCTCCACTTATCACAAATGATGGTGTGACAATCGCGAAAGAAATCGAACTTGAAGATGCATTCGAAAACATGGGTGCAAAGCTTGTAGCTGAAGTAGCAAGCAAAACAAATGAAATTGCCGGTGACGGTACAACGACTGCAACGGTACTTGCACAGGCAATGATCCGTGAAGGTCTGAAAAACGTTACAGCTGGTGCGAACCCTGTAGGTATCCGCAAAGGTATCGAGAAAGCGGTTCAAACAGCAGTTGAAGAACTGAAAGCAATCTCCAAACCAATCGAAAGCAAAGAGTCCATCGCTCAAGTTGCGGCTATCTCTGCTGCTGACGAAGAAGTCGGCCAATTGATCGCTGAAGCAATGGAGCGCGTTGGAAACGACGGCGTTATCACAATTGAAGAATCTAAAGGATTCTCTACAGAGCTTGATGTTGTGGAAGGTATGCAGTTCGACCGCGGATATGCATCTCCTTACATGGTAACAGACTCTGACAAAATGGAAGCGGTTCTTGATAATCCGTATGTCTTGATCACTGACAAGAAAATCGGAAACATCCAGGAAGTCCTTCCTGTGCTTGAGCAAGTAGTACAACAAGGCAAACCATTATTGATTGTTGCTGAAGATGTTGAAGGTGAAGCTCTTGCTACATTGGTAGTGAACAAACTTCGCGGAACATTCAATGCAGTAGCTGTAAAAGCTCCTGGATTCGGTGACCGCCGTAAAGCAATGCTTGAAGACCTTGCCATCCTTACAGGCGGTGAAGTGATCACAGAAGATCTTGGTTTGGATCTTAAATCTGCGAACATCACTCAGCTTGGTCGCGCAGCGAAAATCGTCGTTACAAAAGAAAACACAACAGTTGTTGAAGGTGCAGGCGAGCCGGATCAAATTTCTGCCCGCGTAAACCAAATCCGTTCTCAAATGGAAGAAACAACTTCTGAATTCGATCGTGAAAAATTACAAGAACGTCTTGCCAAGCTTGCAGGCGGTGTAGCGGTAGTTAAAGTTGGTGCTGCTACTGAAACAGAATTGAAAGAGCGTAAACTACGCATCGAAGACGCATTGAACTCAACGCGTGCAGCTGTAGAAGAAGGTATCGTTTCCGGCGGTGGTACTGCCCTCGTCAACGTATACAACAAAGTATCTTCTATTGACGCTGATGGCGATGTGAAAACAGGAATCAACATCGTTCTTCGCGCACTTGAAGAGCCAATCCGTCAAATTGCGCACAACGCAGGCCTTGAAGGATCTATCATCGTTGAGCGCCTGAAGAAAGAAGAAGTCGGCACTGGCTACAACGCAGCTACTGGCGAGTGGGTAAACATGATCGATTCAGGTATCGTTGACCCAACAAAAGTTACGCGTTCCGCACTTCAAAACGCAGGATCTGTTGCAGCGATGTTCTTGACTACTGAAGCTGTAGTTGCAGACATCCCTGAAGAAAATCCAGCTGGCGGCATGCCTGACATGGGCGGCATGGGTGGAATGGGCGGCATGATGTAATCTGCCCCTTGAACCCTTGATAGATAAGGGTTTTGAAATAATTTGCTAACAAAATGCTAACATATCATATGTAAATAGAAGAGGCTTCTCATTAGTTGATTAAACTTTTGGGAAGCCTTTTTCTGTAATTTGATTAATTCTTGGAAAGTCCCTAAAGCATTATTGTTTATGGTCCTTTCAGAAAATAGATCAGATGATGAAATATTGTTTTTACTGGGAAGCAGATTGATCAGATAATTGGAATGTCTTATGTGTTAAGTAACTTCAAAATGGTGCCTTTCCAAAAGAACTGGAAGGCTTCTTTTTTGCGTGACGGTTTGTCAAATTAAGCGCAACAGTTCCTCTTGAAAAGCTTCGTGTGCTGATTTCCACTCGAGACACTTTCTTGGTCTTCTATTGATAAAAGAGAGAGCTCCTACTAGCTCGTAATTGGATACTTTAGCTAAATCGGTTCTCTTTGGGAAAAATTCACGTATTAGACCATTGGCGTTTTCGTTACTTCCCCGTTGCCAAGATGAATAGGGATCGGCAAAGTAAACAGAGATTTCAAGGTCTTTCTCAATGTTTGGATAACACGAAAACTCTTTTCCCCGGTCAACTGTAGCGGTTTGAAAGGCTCCTTGAGGAAGTTGACTCTTTATTAGCCGAATCGCTTGTTCCATAGATTCTGCCGTACGATTAGGCATTTTAACTGCTTGGCACCACCTGGTTTTACGTTCGACAAAGGTAGCTAAGCACCCTTTACTATTTCCACGACTGGAAACTACGCTGTCAAGCTCCCAGTGACCAAACGTGGTTCTTTTTCGCACCTCTTTTGGACGCTGGCTAATGGATGTTCCGACATTGAAGCGTCCGCGTGTTTCCTTGGGCTTTTGGCGCTTTCCCTTTTGTCTGAGGACATGGAGGTCACCTTTAACCAGTAGCCCTTCGTAAATCCAGCGGTAAATGGTCTTAAAGCTTAGAACTCCTTGAAAAAGGCGTCCAACAATCTGTTCGGGTGACCACGTAGCTCGAAGCTTTTTATTAACTGTCTTAGCGAGCTCGAAAGACCATTTCCCAGGATGACCACATTTTTCTCGACGACTTTGATACGTTTTATGGGCTTTTTCGGATTGATAAACACCTTTGTCTTTATTTCGATTCAGTTCTCTGGAAATCGTAGAAGGGCTACGGTTCAATCGTTTGGCAATATCTCGCAGTGACTTTCCTTCGGCTTTTAGAGTTTCTATACGTGCACGTTCAAACGTGGTAAGATGTTGATAACTCATGACAGAACCTCCATGTAATGTTTGGTGTGGTAATCAACATTATACACGAGCTGTCATGGGTTATTTTTTTACCCTAATGTTAAGGTGTTGCACTTAATATTACAATTCGTCGCGTTATAAAAATTTTCTTATTTACGAATTGCAGCAAGATTTGGAAAGTTTCTTTACACTTATGATGGTATCCTTCTTATTAACATAACAAGTTTATTAACGTATATAGGTAGTTAGGCACTAAGCAATGTCGTCAGTGGAGAGTTTTTTGATTGGAACGAATATATGATAGGAAGAATCAAGGTTATGAATAGACTCAAAGACTTGGATAAGTTCAATATCGGTTTCCTCTGATTCTTGTTTCGATATTTTTAAAAACCTTGAAAAGTCAGTAATAAAGACATCCCCTATATCTAGTAAATCACCCAAATATTTAAACTTAGCACAAAAGAATTGTGGAACATCAAATGTGAAAAAATTTGGCTTATTGATTTTTATATTTTGTGGAATCCCGACTAAAGCCTTGAACTTAGTTGAGTTTGGCTGGCAATTGGAATAGATAATATAACAAGGACTACTGATCGTTTCCTCAATGCTGTTTATGAACATTTTTGAATAAGATCGAATCCTTTCTTTAAAATCACTTCTTGCTAAATCAACTTCAAATACTATCCCACTTATTCGGGATGTTTTAAAAATTGTTAGTGTAAAATCGGCAACGATATCCCCATTGATGTGTTTAATTGGTCTTTTAATGACTGGGGGAATGTCTTCAAGAGATAGGGTATTTCCATTCTTTCTTAGAGAGCTTGGGGCGATACCATATTGTCTTTTAAAAGCGCGGGTGAAGGACGATGGAGTTCCAAAGTTTAGTCGATAAGCAATTTCTGTTAATGATAAGTCTTCGTTTTGAAGGTATTGAACAGATGCATTTAATCTTCTTGATAAAATGTATTGGTTTAATGAACAGCCCATTATTGCAGAAAAAAGTCTATGAAAATAGTACTTAGACATATTGAAGGCATTTGAAACAGACTCCAATGATAATGGTTGTTGCAAATTATTTTCAATATGCAATAAGGATCTTTCAATTACCTCATAATGTTTCATCTCGCCACCTAATTTCAAAGGATTTGATTAACAATTACACACCTAACTTACTATATGACGTTTAAATTCTGCCATACCTATGGTCATTCATAAAATCTATAATTACTTAAGTGAAAAAACAAAAAATGGAGGTAATTAAATGAATAATTCAAATGAAAAAAAGCGAAGAATTACGGGGAAAAGCGTAGTGCGATATGCAGGTCTTTTTGCAATATTAGCAGGGATTTTATATATAGGTATTCAGTTCATACACCCGGAGGATCACATTTCTTCTGTTAGCACAAGTTTTTGGGTCATCATTGCCTGTACTACCAGCATAATGTCTCTATTTAGTCTGATAGGAATTACTGGGATTTATACAAGACAAGTGGAAGAAGTAGGCTTGCTTGGGTTTATTGGTTTTATTTTATTTAGTGTATTTTGGATAATTTCTATGATATTTAGTTTTAACGAGGCTTTTGTTTTGCCATTGCTTACCACGGAAGCTCCGAAGTTTGTAGAGGGAATTGTAGGGATTTTTGGTGGAACCACAAGCACAGTGAATCTTGGGATTTTCCCTATATTAGCACCGATTGCGGCGTTGTTATATTCTCTTGGTGGACTCTTGTTTGGAATCGCAACCTTACGTGCGGGAATCTTCCCACGTATAGCAGGTGCTTTACTTTCCTTTGCAGCAGTGGTCACGTTTGCAGCCGCCGTAATTCCTCATCCATTTGATAGGATATTGGCAATACCGATGGGAGTAGCTCTTATTTGGTTGGGGTATGCTCTTTGGTCAGAACGTTCTTAAAGGAAACTATTGGTGGTGACATAAGCTCCAAGAAATTAGCCAATTTCTTCAAACACTTCTTTCTGATAAAATTAGGCTTATAGTCTTTCACATTCATGCTCTTGTGAAATAATATCTTCTATTGAATAGTTATTTGTACTACGCAGCAAATGATCCTGTTTAAAATTTCAGTTCTTGTTCAACCAAAACCCTTAAAAACAGGGAAGATATAGTGAATTCCTGTGGTTTTAACCACTTACATTCTAGACTTGTGAAATTGCTGAAGTATTCACTTGAAATTGCTAACGCAATCCCATAAAAAACGGTAAATCCCGTTAAAGATGTTACAGTAAGAAACATCCAAAACGATGATTTACCGCACTATTTACACTCAACGTTAACAATATAACACTCTAGAAACCTGCGGGCAGCATGATGTAATCTGCCGACCGCTTCGCTCTTGTGAAGCAGTTCGATGTATAAATAGTTAGTAAGAAGAAGACTACTTCCTAGTTAAAGGGGGTAGTCTTTTTTGTGTGCTTTTAAAATCTCTGTATCAACTCTTTTAGAAGATCGTATGTTCAGAAACAGAACCTACGTTAATAGTAAAAACGACAGCATGGATTAAGAAATTTAGAAATCACTGACGCCAAAATGACGAAGAGAAGGATTGGGATTGAAAAAACAACATTCCATGCTTTCAGGGAACCGCAATGTTCCATTATCTTCGCCTTAAGCCGGGAATCAGCCCACTCTGATCAGTGTGTTTTAAATTGAAATCAGATTGTAGCATATCTATCCCCATACCGGTGGAGGGTTATTATTAATTTATAGTCAGGTGTGAGTATCAGATAGAGTCGTAGGGAGGTAATTCAGATATTAGTCTTTTGCAATGATATAGTACTTTCTCCAAAAGGATTTGATAATAGTTGTTCCAAATGTCCTGCTTTTGTGAACGGAAGACTTTTTGGAAATGAAGGTCTTCTGGTTGTACTTCTCTATCAATCATCATGTACTTAGATATTTGCGGATTGGTTGATGCGACAAACTCTACGTTCTCCCTATCTTGGTGTGTAGGGGATTCGATACCAATTATTATTGTCGATATATCGTCGTGAAAGTGTTTGTAGATATTCAATGGGGTCAGCCGACAGTGTTTGATTTCCGGATAACCTTTCTTTTCTTTCACCAAACGTGTCATCTACTCAGTTTCTGCGATTCTCTCCACACTCCTAGGCATGAACATTGGCCCGTGGAAATAAGTTTGAGCGATCCTGAAGGAGCAGTTTCTCCAAACACGTGCATTGCCTGATGTTGCTTCTGCCGCAACCTGCCTGCGTCAATTGTCATGAAAGTGGAATCCATGGTCGTTTTTTTGGGATTCTCATGTCTTAATGCAGACCTGTTCTTGTTTTTCGTTCACCAAGTTATTTTGGGCTAAGAAGAAGTTGCGGTACTCTTCACCTGCGCAGAAGTTGATCCTGCCCCTTAAGTTTTTACAGAGCCAATTCCATGACCATTCACAATTCGGCGGTTGCCTGCTTTTTATTATGGAGCCATCGTCTTTTAAGGTATAATTGGGGAGGTGAACAGTTAGTGTAATAGCGGTGAATCTATTCTTGGAGTGAACTTATATATGAGTAAAAATAAGAATCATAAACGAATTAGGCTGAGAAGAATCCTGCAAGTCATCATGGTCATAATAGGAGGTTTCATCGCAGCATATGGATTGGAGACCGTATTGATTCCCAATAGTGTGTCGGATGGAGGGGTCACCGGGGTAAGCATCGTCGGTTCGCAGCTTTCAGGCATGCCCCTGGGAATCCTGATCGCAGCCCTTAACATCCCGTTTATCTGGCTGGGATATAAGCAGATTGGCAAAAGCTTTGCTATCCGTTCGATTATCGGTATTGTGTCTCTTGCTGCCGGAACAAGTCTCATGCATCATACTCCGGCCATCATTCACGGTGATACCTTGCTGGTAACCGTGGTTGGAGGAATCATTCTTGGGTTTGGTATGGGATTGGCGTTGCGTAATGGCGGTGCGCTGGATGGGATCGATATGCTTGCTGTCCTGCTGTCTCGCAAGCTGCCGTTTGGTACAAGTGACCTCATTTTATTCTTGAATATCTTTGTATTCATTTTTGTATCGACTGTATTTGGTTTGCAGGGTGCTTTTCTATCTGCCATTGCTTACTATATAGCCTCCAAAGTGATTCATATTGTGGAGATAGGGTTAAGCGGGTCGAAAACCTTTCAGATTATTACGACCCATCCTGAAATCATGGTTGAAACCATCCGTGACCGGTTAGGGCGCAGTGCAACCTATAAAGAGGCGTACGGCGGATTCTCCCACGAGAGGTTTAAAGAGATTACCTGTGTCATCAATCGTCTCGAGGAAACGAAGCTGAAGGAAATCATAAATGAAATTGATGAGGGTGCCTTTGTGACCGTTTATGATGTGGCGGAAGTCAAAGGCGGCAATTTTAAGAAACATAATATCCATTAGAGTCTGTGAAGCCCCGTTTCCCGCGGGGCTTCTTTTGAAAGAAAATTAGCAAGGTACGTTGCCGACAAAAGTAAATAGATGTATAACTCGGTTTGATTCAGGCTGTCGATTTGCCGATCCTGCCGGGCGTTTATTGTAGATGGTATGATACGGCAGGTGAAATGAATCTGAGGAGTTCGCAGGACTGAGAAACTTTGGTGGTTAAACTTTTGGCTGGAGCTCTGTTAAGGATAAAAGTTGCTCTTATCCCGGTTAAAAATCTTTTTCCAAAGAACGGCTTCTTTGCCATACAAACTGCAGTTGAAATGCAGGCATCTGTAAGATCCCCAACTATGTTTGGGGATTTCAATTTGTTGCGAAATAGGATGTACTTCTATTAACATCATCTTAGGCGGTCAAATTTGCAAAGCTGGGTCATAATAAGGTCAACGTGAGTATCTATCACTCACAATTTGCCACCTCGAAACTAAAAAATAACTGTTAGAGGAGTTTTTAGATGCAGAAAATCATTGGATATGTTGGGACTTATACAAAAGAGGATAGCAAAGGAGTCTATCAGTTTACGCTCGATACAGAGAAAAGAGAGCTTGCGGATGTAAAGCTGGCAGCCGAATTAAGCAACCCTACATATGTGACGGTCAGCGAGGATAATGGAAATGTATATGCTGTCCATAAAGAGGGAGAAAAGGGGGGCGTTGCTGCCTTTTCCGTAAATAAAGAATCGGGGGAGCTGTCAAAGCTGAATAGTCAAACCTCTGCAGGCTCACCTCCATGCCATGTTAGCGTCAATCAAGATAACAGTAATGTGGTAACAGCCAATTACCATACAACGAAAATCGCATCCTATTTGGTAAATGGAGATGGATCACTGAAACCAGCCGCTTCAGTAATAGAGCATCATGGATCCGGCCCCCATGAAAGACAGGAAAAGCCTCACATGCACTTTGCTGGTTTCACTCCAGATGAGAAGTATGTGATAGCGATTGATTTGGGGAGTGACCGGGTAATAACCTATTCTGCAGTTGATGGCAAATTAGAGAAGGAACAAGAGTACACGCTAAAGCCTGGAAGCGGCCCACGGCATATTACATTTCATCCAAATAAAAGTATTGCATATGTCATGACCGAGTTAAGCTCAGAAGTCATTGTGCTTCATTATGATGAAAAAGATGGAAGCTTTACAGAACAGCAATCCATTTCCAC
Source organism: Bacillus sp. SRL337 (assembly GCF_984799155.1). Lineage (NCBI taxonomy): Bacteria > Bacillati > Bacillota > Bacilli > Caryophanales > Bacillaceae > Bacillus > Bacillus sp. SRL337. The sequence goes on from NZ_OZ481793.1 coordinate 307,878, forward strand.
TATTCCGGAGGATTTTGAGGAAACAAATGATGGAAGTGCGATTCACATTTCTGCTGATGGAAAATTTGTATATGCGGGAAATCGGGGCCATAATAGTATTGCCATATTTAAGGTGGATGAAGAGACGGGCCAACTAACGTTTGTAGAATGGACATCAACAGAAGGGAATTGGCCGCGTGATTTTGTATTGGATCCATCCGAGGAATTTCTCGTTGCTGCCAATCAAAAATCAAACACCATGACTTTGTTCGGCAGGGATAAAGCTGCCGGAAAGCTCACATTAATCCAGTCAGGTGTAAAAGTTCCAGAACCTGTCTGTGTAAAGTTTTTAAATTTGTAGGATGAGTATATCATCTTGCGAACCTGACAGTAAGAGTTAAGCATACCTTTACCTTTGGCCACAAGCATGTAAACTTTTCCGAAGGCTCACCTTAGGGAAGGTATGATGTGATCATTGGAACCGGGCAATCTATATAAGAAGAAAAAGCTACCTTTAAATGCAGAAGGTAGCTTTTTTGTGCTGAAAGGGCCAGCTGGGGAATGACTAATCACTCCTTTCACCTAAAAACTCCCCAACAGTTTCATTGAATTTCACGCTATGCTCCCAAAACATCAGATGCCCGCCAAGTACTTCCAAGGATGCTTTCGGAGCCAGCTTGCTGAGGTAAGCCACCGCTGTGTCCGCCCAATGCTCAGCGACAATAAACAGAGTCGGAACAGACTCACTGCCGAGAGCGGCCTCTTTACGGTAATCTGAAAAAAGCCCTGATGAAAATAGATTGGCCGCAATATAATAGGGTGTCTTCAGTGATTGTTCAACGATCCATGTTAATTCTGTTTCTTTTAGTTCGCGTTGAATCATTACACCGGAAGCGTAGGCGGAGATGAATTCCCGTTGTCCTTTCGGGTTGCGAAGGTAGTTTGTATAGGCTGAAGCCATGTCATCCAGTAGTCCTTCAACCCAATCCCGGTCTTGCTGCAACGATAAAGATTTTGGCGGCATATCAATCAAAACAAGTGACTTGATTTGATCTGTTCCAAACTGGCGAATATATTCCCATACAGTTAAACAGCCGAATGACCAGCCGGCAAGCACTGGTTTTTCGACGTTTAGAGCTTCCAATACTTTTTGCAGATCAGTTCCATGTGTAACATAGTCGTTTCCGTGAACAGTCATCGTTGACCGGCCGTGGCTCCTTGGGTCGATAACGATTGTCCGGTGAGTTTTTGAAAAATGCTGGAGCTGTTCTGAAAAAACTTCTGTCGTGAATGTGAACCCTGGAATGAACACGATGGGGTCCCCGGTTCCGGCATCCTGGACAAATAACTCAATTCCCGGTTCAACTTCAATATACGTTCCTTTAGCTTGCATTATTTCCCCCCCTGTTACTGTAAATTGGCAAAACCCATAACCTAAATGTTACTTCTAAATACTATTCAATACAGAGTCATTCCATTTCATTTTTTAAAAATATCTATGGTGATAAAGAAAGGGGGACTGCGGGGGAATTCTTGGGGATCGCAACCATCACGGGTGTTCCCCGTGAAGATTTATAGATTGATCAGTCAGAAAGGAGCTCAGACAGCATGGAATTGAAGGAAACAGCATTCATCAATAGAGAGAAAGTGATTTGCTTCTCTTGCGGTCCAATCCTCTTGCTCTTCCCTAATAGCTGTGGATGATTTTCGCCGATTTCCCAATACTAAAGTTCGCCATTGGTCATATAAAAGTAAGCAGCCTTTCCTCTTACATAAATAGCGTGTGAGCCATGCAAAACATCTGCCTTATAGAATTTTATCCTTAATCAATGGACCGTACTATCATTATTTAATGGAATAGCATACAAGTATCGACAAAAAACGGCAAATTCTTTATACTATTATAGTACTATGTCATCGGGATATTTGTACTATTTTAATAAAGTGAAAACGGCAAACTTATCGAAAGGTAAGGACGCAAAGCTGCGAGTCTAAAATCCTCCGGGATAATGATAGTCGGGTTGCCAATGAATAATGATTATTTGGCTATCCCTGCCTATTTGGGGATGGCTTTTTTGTTTGGCTCCTGCGTAAAAGCCGTCACGACTAAAAGGAAAAGGAGATCAGAGATGATAGTCATAGATAAGAAGAAATATAAGATGGCCATTAATGAGGCAGCGAAGGAAGTTCATGTACAGGTTCTCGGATTAATGAGGGAAGAAGATGCTGAGGGCTATATGATTGACTTGCAGGATACCATTAATAGAGTCAATAGACGAGAGTATACGTTTGTTGTCGATGGGACCCATCAAACACCAGTCCCGTCAAAAGTTGTGCCGCAGCTGGAGCAGACCATGCAGTTCTATTCCACCCTGGGTTTTAAGGATACCCTCGTAGTAAAACCTTCATCTAAAATCGCTCAAGTGCAAATCAGGAATGCTCTTGAGAGGATAGATTTCACGGGTACATTTATCGATCAAGTGCCTCATTCCATTTAAGACAGACCAGGGAATACTTACATATTTTAAATTCGAAAGGATGTCGGCAAGTGCAAACAAAACTGGATTTATATACCTATGAAATCATCACAAAGGAACAAACAGAGTTGGTTCAAAAGGCAGCTGAGTGTCTGGCACAATCATTTATTGGATTGACTGTATCAGGCAAGTGGGTGCAGGAGCCGATGGTAGGGCAATTAAACTTAAAGTATGAAGATTTCTATGAGTTTACCAGGGAATATTTAGACTCTACCGTCCAGCAGGGATATTGTGCGGTCGCTATAGATGCTGAGGATCATGTTGTTGGTGTTCTTGCCGGGGACACAAACGCGCCAGAGATCATCGGAGAAGATGTATTTGAAGAATCGTTTTATGACATGAACGTCATTCTGCGTGTTTTGGAAGATGTGGATAAACGGTTTATGGAGGACTATGAAAAACGGAACGGAAAAGAGATTGAAGACGGGGAGCTGCTGCACTTATTCATGTTAGGAGTAACGGCTGAACAGGATCGCCATGAAGTTATTCAGCGATTAGGAAATATGCTGATCACAAAAGCGGCAGCACAAGGATTGAAGGCTGTTTTGGGAGAAGCGACAAATCCGAAATCGATACGCGTAATGGAGAAATATCATGATATGAAAAAGTATAAAGATCTGGAAGGGAATTTCATCGTTCATAAATATCGGGATAATAGTAAGCTGCATGGCATTTCTTCGGATATTGCCGATGGCACATATATACTTTTAAAAGAGTTGTAATGGGATTTCACTTCAAAATAGGGCTGCTTCAAAAACATTGTTGCTTTTAGAAGAGTTGTTTTGCTTTGCAGGGATTCACCTATTTTTTAGTTCTGGAAGTTCATATAAATCGTTTTTTTCACAGAGAAGGGTTTGATTAACTCTCATGGCTAAATCGCCAGTCAGTCATTTCAGTTGGCGATTGGTGGTTTAATGGACTGGTCCTTTAGCCGGTTTAATTGGAGACGCCAGATCGACATACCCTAATGAAAATCATAGCCATAATTCTGAGAAGGGCCTACTACTAGAGACAGGAGATTAAATGATCATGGAAGCTGTAATGCTGGGAATAATAATTGTATTGCTCGGAACATCCGTGTATTTTGCTTACCGGTATTTTTCGCTGAAAAAATATTCGCATATAAATAGAGAAATAGTAAATGGACTCAAGGAACTATCAGCAGGTAATGTCATAAACAAAGTTAATGAGAAAAATTCGGAACATACTGCTTTTAACGAGCTGATCAACTATTTAAGCCGTGTCAGGGAAAAGTTTTTCACATTCGCAAAAGATGTGCATGATACAGGGGAAAGCCTCGCTGAGAGCGGTGAGTATGCTTCTGAGAAGGCAGATATTGTAAGAGCTGCAATTGATGAGGTTGGAAGGGGGCTGCAGAAACAGTTAGTTGCAACCGAAGAAAGTTCCGTATCTATGGAAGATATGGCACAGGCGATTGAAGACTTGTCCGTGAGATCTCATCAAATTTCAGAACAATCGAATACGACCTTGGAACTGACTCAGGAAGGGAACGGAAAACTGAAAGACTCCTTGGAAAAAATGGAGAAGTTTAATCAAACGGTAAGTACAACAAATGAGGCAATAGAAAAACTAGGAGAGAAATCTCATGAAATTGGCACCATTGTAAAAGTGATTACAGGGATTTCTGAACAAATCAATTTACTTGCTTTGAATGCAGCCATAGAAGCAGCTCGTGCGGGTGAACATGGTAAAGGATTTGCAGTTGTTGCGGATGAGGTTCGAAAGCTTGCAGAACAATCGCGCCAGTCCTCTTCTGAGGTATCAAATATAGTAAAGAATATTCAAGAAGAAACAGACGTCGTGGTAAGTTCAATGAAACAGGGAACAGAGGAGTTTTCAGATACCAATTCTACTATTGTAGAGGTTGGATCCATGTTCGAAAAGATCCTTGCTACTACAAAAATCATTGCGGAAAACAACGCAAATTCTTCAGCAAGTACAGAAGAACTATCGTCCAGTTCCCAGGAGATCATGTCAACAATCAAAGAAATAGCATTCATCTCCCGGGAGTCGGTGGAAATGTTTGAAGAACTGATTGAAATCAGCGACGATGAATTACAGACGATGCAAAAATTAGTTAGGGAAGCAAACAGAATTGCAGAGTTGAAGAGTAATGTGGAAAAGTTCCTGTTCACTTGGAATCAAGCTATGGAATCAAAGGAGTCACTAGGCGGCCAAGATCCTGAAAGAGCAGCATAGCGGGAAAAGGACACCGGCAATTGCTTAGGTTCTAGTGTGGATACGTTTTATTCAATGTACAGGCACTCAACTTTATGAGGTGCCTCAGCTTATAAACAAAGTCCAATACGGATGATGTTTATAGGCTTTTTGTATATAAGTCAAGTCATCACCATTCTTGTCACCTTACAAACCTAGGTGTGTGAGTGGAGCGGAAGGCACATGGCCTCCTGTGGATAGAGGGGAGGTCCCGCAGGCTCCTGCGGGCGGTGCCTTGCGATAAGCCTACATCGGCTTGCGTGTTATAGTTCCTTTGTATTCTAATTTATACGCTGCTGAACGGCGGCTTTTTATGCCAACGAGGGGGGGCACCTCCATCAGGGCGGAGTCGTGCGCCTGGAGAAGGAATCACTTTTTTAAAAAAATGAGCTACAGTCTGAGTCACCTCCGCTTTATTGAGATACCTGTTTTATGATCACGGGAATTCTCCTTTCAATACAGAAAAAAGTTACTCAATTCACAATTCATCCTTAATACTTCGCAAAGATTTCAAATTTTTATTCTATACTATAGAGTGTTGGGTAAACTTGAACTAAAAGAAAGGATTCGAGGTCCTTTATGAATAGAACTCTTATTTATATTTTGGTAAGTTTAATGTTAATTGTATCCGGCTGTAAAAATAATAGACTGTCACTTCCCGATAATGCAGAGAACACACTCATGGTTTCGCATTTGAAGGATGCCGGGTTGACGTTTATTGATAAAGACACGCAGAAGGTGACGGGTACGGTTAAATTGGATGAAACGATAGCAGATATGGTCCGGATTGATGAGGAGAATATTGCTTACACCAGTAAAGACAGCGGCAGCTTAACCTTATTGGACACCAGGAGCGGAAACCGGAAGCAGTGGGAAGACCTGGGTTCAGGCGTCAATGAGCTGTTATATAGCGATGACACAAAGCAGCTTTTCTTGGCGGACAGCGCTAATAATGAGATCAAGGTATTTAATATAGAAGAGGAAAAAGTGACGGCGTCGATTCCTGTAGGGGATTTTCCTTTATCGATGGCAGTGGATGAGGAGGAAGGTCTCCTATTCGCCGTGAACCAGCAAAGCTCTTCTGTATCTGCGATCGACATGAATAAGCTTGAAGTGACGAGAGAGTTTCTGGTTCCTTATCTGCCCGAGGGCGTTTGGTTTAAAGATTCGAAGCTTTATGTCGGCGGGCATGGACCTGTCCACGGAGACTTGAACCGTTTTGTCTATGTAATCGACCCAAAGAGCGGTGAACAGCTTGACCGTATCAGGGTCGGGCTGATGCCTGTTAAATTTTTCAGCCCCCCGGCCAGTGACGATCTCTATGTGGTTTGTCATGGGTCACATGAACTTTACAAGATTTCTACGGATGTCTCCGATACGGAAAATATCAAGGTGGGGGCCAACCCGTATGATGTCATTGGAAATAAAGATTCACTTTATGTCACAAGCATCGATAGCAATTCTCTTTTTATATTGAATCTTGACACATTTGAAATTACATCAGAGGTTGACATAAAAGGGGGCCCTGTTGCCATTATCGAGGGAGGTGGGCCGGAGTGAATATACTCGTTGCAGATGATGAAAAAGATATGATTGGACTGTTGAGCTCTTATTTGAAGGCACATGATTATTCTGTCTTTTCGGCAGGCAACGGCAGAGAAGCCATCAATGTATTGAAAAGGGAAAACATTGATTTAGTTTTGCTCGACATAATGATGCCATTGATGGACGGACTGGAGGCAGCGAAGGAAATTCGGACCTTTTCAGATGTCCCCATCATTATCCTGACAGCAAAAGGGAACGAGGATGACCGCGTGACAGGCCTGAAAGCCGGCGCAGATGATTATGTAGTGAAGCCTTTCAGTCCAAAGGAACTCATAGCCAGAATTGAGGCCGCTCTCCGAAGGTCAAAAGGATTTACTAGTGAAAGCCTCAAGAGCCGAACGATCCGCCATGAAGAGTTAACGGTTGATTTGAAAGGGCATGTGGTGAATGTCGATGGCTCCACAGTAACGTTGACTAGAAAAGAATTTCTGCTGCTGTCCCTTCTTATGCAGAATCAAGGTCAGGTATTCAGCAGGGATCAGCTCCTGGATAAGGTTTGGGGGTTTGAGAGTGAAGGTACCGCCCGCACCGTTGATACTCATATTAAAACACTGAGATTGAAACTGAAATCCGCAGGCTCATATGTGCAGACGGTTTGGGGTGTTGGTTATAAATTCAATTAAAAAGAGATTCACACGTATCGGCCTGCGGCAGAAAATCTGGCTGACAATTGCTGTAGTTACGATCATCACGGTTATGATCACGATTGGGCTGACCTTTTACTTGTATGAAAAGTTATATGTAGATAAACAGAAGGACTTGATTCATCTCCAAGGGCAAAACTTAAAAGAAGCTTACCTGGAGGAACGGGATGGGGAACAATTCCAAGAACTCGTGGAGTGGACAAAGAAAAATTCGGAAGCTGATATCATTTTTACCAAAGATCCCATGAAACTCAGCGCCTCTCTCCCATATGGGGATATGGCGAGTGAAACATTGATCACGTTTGAAGAAAGGCAGAGACTTTTAGACGGGGAAACCGTAACAATGGTCCGTCAGCATCCGGTATTTGATCAGGACATCTTAGCGGTGGCAATTCCTTTGCTGGAAGGAGATATTCTTACAGGAGCCATTTTTCTGTACATGCCTTTGGAGGATGTATATGCCCCTTTCGAATCGATTCGATATGTGCTGGCTGGCTTGGCAGTTTTCATCGTTTTAATGGTTGTGTGGTCAGGGAGAAAAATTGCCTCACAGATGATTCAGCCGCTGAAGAAGATGGAAATGGTTTCGGGAAGGATGGCATCCGGTGACTTTTCAAAAAGGATTGAGGTTCCCTCATCTGACGAGATAGGCTCGCTGGCTCGGTCATTCAACCAGCTGGCTAAATCATTGGAAGAAGTGGAGAGTAATAGGAGAGAGTTTTTACAAAATGTTTCCCATGAGCTCAGAACTCCTTTGAGTTATATGAGAGGATATACTGAAGCCATCCTGGAGGGAGTCATTGAAAGTGAGGAGGATCAGCGGAAATACCTGCGGATCATCCAGAACGAAACAGCCCGTTTGACACGGCTTGTCAATGATTTATTGGACCTCGCCCAGCTGGAAGGGGATTCGTATCCAATGAAGCATGAACCGATTCCGTTCGCTCAGGTGGTTATGGATGTGACCGAAAGATTCAGGCTTCCCTTGGAGAAGAAGAACATCCATCTCTATCTTCAGCTTGATGAAGAGGCAATCATAGAAGGAGATGCCGACCGGCTTGAGCAGGTGATCAGCAATCTCCTGGATAATGCGATTCGGTATACCCAAGGGGCAGGAGAAATTATAGTGGAAATGCGACAAACAGAGGGATTCAGTGTTCTCAGGATAAAAGATACCGGGCGCGGCATTCCGGAACAGGACCTGGAAAACATCATGGATCGTTTTTACCGGGTCCATAAGCCGCGGACAAGGGATGAAGGTGGATTTGGATTGGGGCTGGCCATCGTCAGGCAGATTGTGTGGAAGCATGGCGGCACCATTGATATACAATCCAAACCGGGAAAAGGAACGTCGATATCACTGGCATTCCGTTCCATGTCCTTTGAGGACGAATAAATTTAGGAGGATGTTTTAAATGAAACCCAATTCTTTATGGATGACAATCACACTGGGCAGTGCACTGTTTCTCGCAGCCTGCGGAGCTCAGGATAATGAACAGAACACGTCGGAAACCGAGGAGATGATCCAGCCAGTGGAGGTCGAAATCACCACTGAACCAGGGCAGGATGAGCTCAAGGATGGAAAAGAGTTCACGTTACAGGCAAAAGTCACCCAGGGTGATGAAGGTGTTGATGACGCGGATGAAGTGGAATTCGAATTCTGGAAAGAAGGACAAGAATCGGAAGAACATGAAATGCTTGAGGGTGAGTCCCAGGAGGAAGGCATTTACTCCACCAGCAAGACGGTGGACGAACCGGGAGTTTATTATGTCATCTCCCATGTGACAGCAAGGGACATGCACACGATGCCTAAACTGGAGTTGGCTATTGGTGATGTTGAAGAGACAGAACATGCCCACGAAGAAGGAGAAGGCCATGGAGATAAAGGTTCCCACGATCATGGAGAAGCCTCCGCACATATCATGGCAGATGATACAGTGAAAGCGGGCGAAGAAGTCGAATTGATTGGCCATGCCATGAACGGGGAAGAGCCATTGACAGAAGCGGATGTCCGGTTCGAGATATGGAAGGATGGAGAAGAAAAGCATGAGTTCATCGATGCAGAGGAGACTGATACAGGAAAATACCAAGCGCTCCATACCTTCGCAGAACCAGGGTCCTATCAAGTGAAGCTCCATGTGGAGAAAGGTGAACTGCACACTCATAAAGAGAAAGTGATGACGGCAAACTAAACACAGGAAATAAATACACGTTTTATGAACAGCCTATTGTGAGAAAGATAAATACAAATCAGGAAGGAAGCAGATGTCTGAAACATCGCTTTCTTTTTTATTATCACTGTGACGCTTTACCACTTTAAAGCATCCGGGGACAGTCCCTCATTGCTTTAAAGCGCTAAAAGGGACAGTCCCTCTTCATGCTTTAAAGCGGGAAAGTGCATGTGCTGAGCCTTCCTGAATGACCCATACCTTCAATTTCTTTATAATATCAGCAACAATAGATAAAGGAGATCTAATATGATTTCATTGAGCGTACTGGATTATTCGCCGATAGATGAAGGAGCAGACGCGCATCAGGCACTTTGGGAGACGACGGCACTTGCGACGTATGCCGACTCACTGGGGTACCGGCGGTTTTGGGTATCGGAGCATCACATGGTCGACTCCGTTGCAAACAGCAGCCCTGAAATGTTGATGATGCACTTGGCGACCTCGACTTCCACCATACGTATCGGATCGGGAGGTGTCATGCTGCCCCATTACAGCAGCTATAAGGTCGCAGAAAACTTCCGCATGATGGAAGCCCTGCATCCAAACAGAATCGACCTCGGGATTGGCAGGTCACCAAGCTACAGGGTTGTCAATACTGCCTTGAATGAAGGAAAGACAAAGAAGAACTCCTATGAACTGCAGGTGGCTGACCTGAATAACTATTTTACAGACACCACAACAGAAGAACACCGGTTTCCATCACTGATTGCAGCACCCAGGATTCCTACCGCACCACAGATGTGGATGCTGGGCTCGGGGGAAAGAGGGGCCAGGGTGGCTGCTGCGCAAGGGACCGGATATGTTTTTGCCCATTTTGCGAAACCGGGGAGCAGAGGGGTAACGATCGTTGAAGACTATCGCAAGCAATTCCGGCCTTCTGCTTTCCTTGAACACCCCAAGACAATCGTTTCCGTATTTGCTGTAGTCGGGGAAACAGAAGCGGAAGCAGAAGACCTGGCGAAAGCATTCGATCTGTGGCTGTATTTTGTGGAGTCGAATAATCAGCCGCCGTATTACCCATCAATTGAGACAGCAAAGAAGCGGGGCTTTACTGCCAGCGAGGAGCAGGGAGTCCGGCAGAACCGCAGGCGGATGCTCATCGGGACGCCGCCAAAAGTCAAAGCAGAGATTGAACGCATTGCAGACGCATTTGAGACGGATGAGATCATGGTCATTCCAAATGTTTCAGGCATAGAAAATCGGAAAAAGGTGATTGGGCTGCTAGCTGAAGAATTCAGATTGAGTGATAATAAAGACCTGTAAATGGTTAAGCTGAGCAGGCCTTTGGTTTAAGATGCCACTCCTCGGGAAATCTAACTAGAAAAAGAGTAAAGGAGTGGAATCTTGGAATTTTCATTAAGTTTTATCGTTAATATAATCATCGCGATCTATTTGTTTGTCGATGCCAGAAAACGAGGAAAGAATCCATGGCTCTGGGGAATTCTCGGGCTCATTTTTGGTACGCTCGTCCTGGGCATTTATTTTATTCAGACAGGCAGGAAGGGCCTGGGCTGGGTCATTGTCATCCTATCCATTCTTTGGTTCATCCTTGCGTTGATCCTGGGAATCATCGGGACGCTGTTTGGATTATTAATATAGGTAGAGAGCCCGGATTTTCCCCCAGGGGCACGAATGCTATTCTCTCGCAATTGCTTACTTCCGGAGATTTTCCAGCTGAATGAGGGTCATATTCTTTAGCTTTCGTATTAAATTGTAAAAGTTCAAGAAGAAAGCCTTTATTTTAGGCTCTTTTCGTAAACTTTGTTGCTATTCAATATAAATTTCAACTAATATCCTGGTAAATCGTCGTTAAAACCGCGGTGAGCAGGAAAGAAAAGAGCTGCCCGTTCTTTTTCGAGAGTAAAACCCTATGAATACAGGGGAAAAATCCGACACTTGGGATTTTTCCGAAAGCAACAATATATGCGAAAACAGCCTTATTTTAAAAGGTGAGACGCCAGCTGGATTGATGCCTGCTGGCGTTTTAAGTTGTGAGGGAAAATCCCCATTCCGGTGAAAATCGCAATTTATGGTTAAAATATAAAAAATAGTCTATTTATATAGAATGAAGACTGACTAGACAATCGCAACCCGAAGGAGTGAATAAGATGTACAACTACCCTGATGACAGCCTTGCTTTACATACAGACCTTTATCAAATCAATATGGCAAAAACGTATTGGGAAGACGGACTGCACGAAAAGAAAGCGGTATTTGAATTATTTTTCCGGAAGCTTCCTTTCGGCAACGGATATGCAGTTTTTGCCGGCCTTGAGAGAGTGATCCGTTTTATCGAGAACTTTCAATTCAGTGAAACGGACATAGAGTATCTCCGTGAAGAAATCGGGTATGAAGAAAATTTTTTACAATACCTGCAGGAAATGAGGTTCACAGGCAGCATCCGCTCGATGAAGGAAGGGGAGCTTGCATTCGGAAACGAACCGATGATTAGGGTGGAAGCGCCTCTAGGGCAGGCTCAGCTCCTCGAAACCGCACTGCTGAACATTGTGAACTTCCAAACATTGATTGCCACCAAAGCAGCGCGCATCAGGGAAGTTGTTGATGATGAAGTCGTGATGGAGTTCGGTACAAGGCGCGCGCAGGAAATGGATGCGGCAATCTGGGGAACCCGGGCAGCGTTCATCGGCGGCTTTGATGCAACGAGTAATGTCCGTGCAGGCAAGCTGTTCGGTATTCCAACAGCCGGGACCCATGCCCATTCATTGGTTCAGGCCTATCGTGACGATTATACTTCTTTTAAAAAATACGCTGAATCCCATACAGACTGCGTTTTCCTGGTGGATACATACGATACCCTGCGCTCCGGAGTGCCGGCTGCCATTCAGGTCGCTAAGGAAATGGGAGATAAGATAAACTTCAAGGGGATCCGCCTGGACAGCGGGGATATGGCCTATCTTTCAAAAAGAGCGAGAGAAATGCTCGATGAAGCAGGATTTCCTGAAGCAAGAATCGTCGCTTCCAATGATCTGGATGAGTATACCATCATGAACTTGAAAGCCCAGGGAGCGAAAATCGACACTTGGGGAATTGGGACGAAACTGATCACCGGGTACGACCAGCCTGCGCTCGGTGCTGTATACAAACTGGTCTCGATCGAGAATGAAGACGGTAAAATGACGGATACCATCAAGATATCCAGCAACGCTGAAAAAGTCTCGACCCCCGGGTTGAAAAATGTGTACAGAATCATCAATAGGACGAGCGGAAAGTCAGAAGGGGATTATATCACCTTGGAGGAAGAAAAACCTCAGGAACAGGATCGAATAAAAATGTTCCATCCTGTCCACACCTTTATAAGCAAATTTGTCACTAATTTCGAAGCCATAGACCTTCATACCGATATCTTTGAAAATGGCAGACTGGTTTACGAGACACCATCACTGCAGGAAATCCGTGAATACTTCAAAAAGAATATTGAAGTGCTCTGGGACGAGTATAAACGCCTGATGAATCCTGAAGATTACCCCGTCGATCTCAGCGAAAAATGCTGGAACAACAAGATGCGGAATATTGAAGAGGTCAAACAAAAGGTGCAGGCATACCAGGAGAGCAAACAGTAACGAATGTTTGTGGCTTTAGAAGCAATGGTATTATAATAATAGAATATTTTTAAAAATCCTGGCAGGAGAGTGAAATAACAAGATGGATTCTTTGCAAAAACAAATCGTTGAAGAAATGAATGTGAAACCAGAAATTGATCCAAAAGAAGAAATCAGACGCAGCGTCGATCTCATGAAAAACTACTTGAAGAAAAATTCTTTCTTAAAAAGCCTTGTACTGGGAATCTCCGGCGGACAGGACTCCACTCTTGTCGGGAAGCTTGCCCAAAAAGCGGTGGATGAACTGAATGAGGAGAACGGGACGGATGAATACCAGTTTATTGCCGTGCGCCTTCCATACGGCAAACAGAATGACGAGCAGGATGCCCTGGATGCAGTCGAATTCATCCAGCCGAGCAAATCATTCACTGTCAACATTAAAGGGGCAGTGGATGCCAGCGCCACGGCAATGAAAGAGGCTGGAGTCGCGCTGTCGGATTTCACAAAGGGAAATGAAAAAGCGCGCGAACGCATGAAGGTCCAATACAGCATGGCTGCAATGAATAAAGGTGTTGTTCTGGGGACGGACCATTCCGCAGAAGCGGTAACAGGGTTCTACACAAAGCACGGTGATGGAGCCGCCGATCTGGTACCGATCTTCCGCTTGAATAAGCGTCAGGGAAGAGCGCTGTTGAAAGAGCTGGGTGCACCGGAGCATCTCTATACTAAAGTTCCGACTGCCGATCTCGAAGATAACAAACCAATGGTTCCGGATGAAGAAGCACTTGGTGTAACATACGAAGAAATTGACGACTTCCTGGAAGGAAAAGAAGTTTCCCCGGAATCTGCGAAGACAATCGAGGGACACTTCCTGAAAACAAGGCACAAACGGGAACTGCCCATCACTGTGTTCGACGACTGGTGGAAAGAATGATCTTGCTGGCCGGCCGGCTGGGAGCTTTAAGCCCCTGGCCGGTTTTTATGATGGATTCCGGGCGGGATTTTGTATAAGATTTACATATGAAGTGAAAGGAGCGATGCTGATTGATTTTTAAAAAGCGGAACGTGCCAAAGGAGCTGCAACTATTGAGGGCGCTGCGGCCGCGGATGAATTTTACCGAAGAGGAAGAAAGCTACTACCAGTACAAAGAAAAAGGGTACCTAGGAGAAGTGAACTTCGATAAGTGGGCAGACCCCCTGAAGGATATGATTTTCCTCCATGACGCAACCTTCACTGTGCACAACAACCACTTCCAAAATGACTCCCTCGGAATCACCGCAGGAACCCTTCATATCTTTGAAATCAAGAACTTCGAAGGCGATTACCTCATCAAAAAAGACAAATGCCACTCCCCGAAAGGAAATGCAGTCAAAAATCCCCTCCTCCAGCTCGAAAAAGCGGAAACCCTCATCAACCAGCTTGTCAAAAGCATGGGCTGGCGCATCTTTGTAAAACCCCATCTTGTGTTTGTCCATCCGGAATTCCACCTATACGATGTCCCATCCACTTTACCAATCGTTTATCCCAGCCAGCTCATGCGCTTCAGAGAAAAACTGCAGCAGCAAAGCTCGAAACCGACTCGCCCCGACATCCAGCTTGCAGAGAAACTGTGCTCTCTCCTGAAGGACGACCTGCCTTATACCAGTGTGCCCGCCTTTACCTATGAGGGACTGCGGAAGGGGATTGTTTGTCCTGGTTGCGGGGTGTTTTATGGATCAGTCCAAACTACTTTAATTTGTAAAAATTGCGGTAAGCGGGAGAAGTGTACGGAAGCAGTTTTACGGAGTGTCAGGGAGTTTAGATTGTTATTTCCAAATCTAAAGATGACCACAAACACAATTTATAATTGGTGCGGGACTTTTAAAGATATCAGAACAATACAAACAGTATTAAGAACTAATTTTACACTTAAAGGGCATGGGAAATCAGCACACTATTTATAATTTTGAGGTCTTTAGCTATCAGGGGAGTGATTCTGGAAGCTAAGGGTGTCTATGAGGTGGTCGAGTCTGGGGAAAAAGAAAATCGATGTGGTCATAGAGTGTCAATGAGGCGGTGGATTCCGGAAAAAAGAGAATCGATGTGGTCATAGGGCGTCAATGAGGGGGTCGAATCGAGAAAAAAGAGAATCGGTGTGGTCATAGAGCGTCAATGAGGCGGTGGATTCCGGAAAAAAGAAAATCGATGTGGTCATAGGGCGTGAATGAGGCGGTGGAATCCGTAAAAAAGAAAATCGATGTGGTCATAGAGCGTCAATGAGGGGGTCGAATCGAGAAAAAAGAGAATCGGTGTGGTCATAGGGCGTGAATGAGGCGGTGGAATCCGTAAAAAAGAAAATCGATGTGGTCAAAGGGCATCAATGAGGGGGTTGAATCCGTAAAAAAGAAAATCGATGTGGTCATAGAGCGTCAATGAGGCGGTGGAATCCGGAAAAAAGAGAATCGATGTGGTCAAAGGGCGTCTATGAGGAGGTCGAATCAGAAAAAAAGAGAATCGGTGTGGTCATAGAGCGTCAATGAGGCGGTGGAATCCGGAAAAAAGAAAATCGAAGTGGTCATAGAGTGTGAATGAGGTGGTCGATCCCGGGATAAAAGAAAATCGATGTGGTCATAGGGCGTGAATGAGGCGGTGGAATCCGTAGAAAAGAAAATCGATGTGGTCAAAGGGCGTGAATGAGGCGGTGGAATCCGTAAAAAAGAAAATCGATGTGGTCATAGAGCGTCAATGAGGGGGTCGAATCGAGAAAAAAGAGAATCGGTGTGGTCATAGGGCGTTAATGAGGCGGTGGAATCCGTAAAAAAGAAAATCGATGTGGTCATAGAGCATCAATGAGGTGTTCGAACCAGAAAAAAGACCAATCGAGGTAGTCAAAGGGCGTCAATGAGGCGATGGAATCCGTAAAAAAGAGAATCGATGTGGTCATAGAGCGTCAATGAGGTGGTCGAATCCGGAAAAAAGAGAATCGATGTGGTCATAGGGCGTCAATGAGGAGGTCGAATCAGAAAAAAAGAAAATCGATGTGGTCAAAGAGCGTCAATGAGGCGATGGAATCCGTAAAAAAGAAAATCGATGTGGTCATAGAGCATCAATGAGGAGGTCGAATCAGAAAAAAAGAAAATCGATGTGGTCATAGAGCATCAATGAGGAGGTCGAATCAGAAAAAAAGAGAATCGAAGTGGTCATAGAGCGTGAATGAGGTGGTCGAATCCGAAAAAAGAAAATCGGTGTGGTCATAGGGCGTGAATGAGGCGGTGGAATCCGTAAAAAAGAAAATCGATGTGGTCATAGAGCTTCAATGAGGCGGTGGAATCCGTAAAAAAGAAAATCGATGTGGTCATAGAGCGTCAATGAGGTGGTCGAATCAGAAAAAAAGAAAATCGATGTGGTCATAGGGCGTCTATGAGGAGGTCGAATCAGAAAAAAAGAGAATCGGTGTGGTCATAGGGCGTGAATGAGGCGGTGGAATCCGAAAAAAAGAAAATCGATGTGGTCATAGAGTGTGAATGAGGTGGTCGAAACAAGAAAAAAGACCAATCGAGGTAGTCAAAGGGCGTCAATCCAGTCGGTTCAATCCAAAAAAAGAATCGAGGCAGCCATAAAATGTTATGTTGTAAAAAGGTGATTCGCATTGAATGCCAATAATCACCACCAACCCCTCCCCAATTTCCAAATCCTAAATTTTGTTATATAATTGTAACAGAAAATTCTGATTTGTCGTGAACGTAGTTAAATGCAAAACTAACAGAACCACACCCAGGGCATAAGCACCTAATAAACCAATAACCACCCAAAACAACAAACTAAAGAAAATTAGACAAATTACCCAATAATTCTATTTATTTGAAAAGGAATTCTTCTATTTCTACAGAATGTAATAAGTAATTAGGCAGATAAATGTCAGTCAGAGTCTCAGGAGGGAATAGAATGACGACGAATGTAATGAATCCAAAGTTACAGCATGTAATTGAAAATATTGAAAAGGTGATGATCGGGAAAAGGTCGGTGGCGGAATTGAGTTTGGTGGCGCTGCTGGCAAACGGACACGTGCTTCTTGAAGACGTGCCGGGTGTCGGGAAGACGATGATGGTCCGCGCACTTGCAAAGTCAGTAGGCGCGGCATTCAAACGCATCCAGTTTACGCCGGACCTGCTTCCTTCAGATGTCATCGGAGTTTCTATATATAATCCAAGAGACAGTGAGTTCCACTTCAGGCCGGGGCCGATCATGGGAAATATCATTCTCGCAGACGAGATCAACCGGACCTCTCCAAAGACACAGTCGGCGCTTCTTGAGGGGATGGAAGAGCACAGTGTCACAATCGATGGAGTGACACGCAAGCTGGATAAGCCGTTCTTCGTTATGGCGACTCAGAATCCGATCGAATATGAAGGCACATATCCGCTTCCGGAAGCGCAGCTGGACCGGTTCCTCCTCAAAATGAAAATGGGGTATCCGGAAATGGAAGAAGAGATGGAAATCCTCACACGTGCTCAGAAAAGGGCACCGATTGAAGAACTTGAAGCCGTTATCACGCTTGAGGAGCTGCGCATGATACAAGAAGATGTAAAGGAAGTCACCGTGGATGATACCTTGAAAAAATATATTGTGGACATCGCACATAGGACGAGACTTCACTCCCAGGTTTACCTAGGCGCCAGCCCCCGCGGTTCCATCGCATTGATGAGGGCCTGCCAAGCATATGCTTACCTGAACAGCAGGGATTATGTTATCCCCGATGATGTGCAATACCTGGCTCCATTTGTCTTTTCCCACCGCATCATTTTGAAATCAGAGGCAAAATATGAGGGCATCACAGCGGAGGAAGTGGTAGCGCGTGTGATCACAGGGATGCCGGTGCCTGTTCAAAGGCTTGTGAGATAAATGAAAAAGAAATTACAGATTGTAAAGGTGATAGGGAAGCTGCTGCTGCTCATCGTTCTATGGGCGGTCACACTTGTCTATGCGTTATTCCAGGGAGGGTTCGTCAGCTGGTTCCTGTTTTACAGTTTCTTGCCCTTTGCCTTGTATTCTCTTCTTATCTCCATCTACCCGCTTTCAGACTTCGAAGTGGAACGCTCCTTTAAATCAACCGATTTTAAAGCGGGGGATTCCATGGAAGTGCTGCTCATCATCAAAAGAAGGCTTCCTTTTCCCTTGTTTTATGTAGTTGCGGATGATATTGTGTCTTCTTCGGTTTTTTACAGGTCTTCTTTTCAGAAGGCCAAGTCCATGATTTATCCGGGCTTCAGGCGGGAGATACATTTGAAGTATACGATTAATGAGCTTCCGCGGGGGGAACATCAATTCAGTGCCGTCCGGTTAAAGACCGGGGATTTCTTCGGTATTTTTGAAAAAGAGGTCACGATCCCTTGCACCAATACGCTTCTTGTTTATCCGGCGTTTGTCGATGTCATCTACAGGCCGCTTGAAAGCCGCTATGATCAAGGGATGGCTTCTTCCAACGTGAAGATCCAAAAGGATACGACGATGGCGACAGGGGTCAAGGAGTATCAGCCTGGGGACCGTTTTTCATGGATTCACTGGAAATCATTTGCGCGGACAAATGAACTGATGACGAAGGAATTTGAAGAAAGACAGTCTCATGACGTACTGGTGGTCCTGGACCGCGAACCTTCACAAGCTTTTGAACCTATGGTGACTTTTACTGCCTCTGTTTTAAAAGCGGCATTGAAAAGAGGGGCACAGGCAGGGCTGCTTTCGATTGGGGGAGACCACGTCTCCTTTCCGATCCGAGGGGGAGAAGAACACCAGCGTCAGCTCTATCATCATTTGGCAAAAGTAAAAGCGGACAGTAAATTTGATCTGTCAAAGGTTCTTCATGGAGAAGGAATCAACTATCAGCAGTCGGCGACAGTCATGCTGGTCACCAGTTCTATTTCCAAAGTGCTGATCTCGACTGCCAGGTCCTATGCCAAGCGCAATTCTTCGGTCGTGATCTTTCTGATAAAAGAAAAAGGATCCCAGTTGTCGACTGAAGAAAAGGCGCTGAAGGCCATGGCAGCCGGAAGAGGCATCTGGCTGAAAGTCAGCTATGAAGGCGAATTTGGTTCTGCGTTTTCGGAGGTGAAGAACGCATGAGTGGGGGAGTGAAAAAAAGGAATCTTCAGCGGGGGCTGCTTTATGGACTCGCCTTCATCTTACTGTGGGAGTGGCTTAGGCCATTGGAGGACATCACTGATACAGGTAATCTTGGGTATTTTGTTGTGTTTATCCTCCTGTCGATCACCCTCTATTATTTGAATATAAACAGGTATTTGTCATTTGCAGTCAAACTGATTTTCATCAGTTATTCGCTGTATCACTTGTATGCGGATGATACATTCATGAATCCTGTGGCCTCCATGATTACAGATCTATGGGATAATATCGGGCTGACGATCGGACGCGAGTGGTCAATGCTTTCTGATATGTACCGCAGCCTTCTGTTTTTTATTCTGCTGTGGTTGATGACCTATCTGATTCATTACTGGTTATCTGTCAGAAAAACGATGCTTTTGTTTTATATCATGACGGTCATTTATGTCAGTTTGCTGGATACGTTTACTCCGTTTGATGCGAAGGCAGCCATCATCAGGGTCATCCTTCTGGGATTCTTGCTCTTGGGGATGCTGGCGCTGCTTCGCTTGAAAGATCAGGAGAGCCTGCGTGGATCGACCCGGACCAATGGAAGGTGGATGATCCCGCTTGTGGTCATGATTGGATTCAGTTCGGTCCTTGCTTTTGCAGCACCGAAAATTGACCCTGTCTGGCCGGATCCCGTTCCTTATCTCAAGGCATTTTCCGATGATAGTGGGGGCGGAAGCGGTGTATCTAGGCTTGGGTATGGGGAAGATGACAGCAAGCTTGGCGGTCCTTTCCTTGGCGACCCCAAAACCGTCTTTACAGCTGATGTTATCCGTGAGCACTATTGGAGGATTGAAAGTAAAGATATCTATACCGGAAAAGGGTGGGAAAGAACCGGCTCCGCAGAAACAGAGCAGGCCATTACATTCAATGCAGGGGAAGAAGTACCGCTCGACCTGACTGAACCGGACCCGGAAAGAGAACGGGACACAGAGGTTATCAGTGTGAAAGAACAGTATTCACATGTTGTGTACCCTTATGGAGTCAATACTTTCCGAGGGAATGAAGAGGGATCGTTCTCCCTCAGCCTGGACACGACAAAAATTACAACCTTTCAAGGCGAAGAGGAAACCAAATTGGAAGAATACGGTGTCGAGTACACCAATCCGGTATATTCCCTGAAAGGGCTGGAATCTGCTTCAGCCGAGACACTGCCAGAGGGATCTGAAAGCTTTCTGGAACGATACACACAGCTTCCTGAAACACTTCCTGAGAGGGTAAGGGAGCTGGCGGAGACGATTACGGCTGAAGAGGAGAACTGGTATCGAAAAGCAACAGCAATTGAAGAATATTTTGAAAAAGAAAACTTTGTCTATGAACAGTTTGATGTTCCCGTACCTGAGGAAGGGCAGGACTATGTAGACCAGTTCCTGTTTGACACACAAATGGGTTATTGTGATAACTACTCCACAGCGATGGTTGTCATGGTCCGTTCCCTCGGCATCCCGGCGAGATGGGTAAAGGGATATACGGAAGGTGAATACCAAAGAAGTATCGACACCCAATACAAAACCTATCAGGTCACTAATAATAATGCCCACTCCTGGGTAGAGGTCTACTTTCCTGGACAAGGGTGGGTACCGTTCGAGCCGACAGTCGGTTTCACTGGAAACTCCATTGTGAATTACGACTATGAACTGCCGGATACAGAAGAAACAGCTGTCCCGCCTATCGAGCAGGAAACGCCGGAAAAAGACCTGACACCGGATGATGACAAATCTGCTGACAGCGGTTCTGCAAGTTTTTCCCTTAAAGGATTATGGGATGATGCGGTGACGTTTGCGGAAGACAATTGGGGCAAAATTCTACTGGCGGTCCTCATGCTGGTGATCATTGCGTTTGGGGTATTCCTGATCAGAAGGCGTTGGCTGCCATATATGCTCATCCTCTATTACAAATTCAAGAATGATGATGATGCTTTCCAGGAAGCGTATGTTTCGTTATTGAGACAGCTGAAGCGATATGGATTGAAGATAGACGATGGGCAGACGCTGCGCTCTTATTCCCGATATGTGGATGCATTTTTCGGCACGAGGGAAATGACATCGCTTACGGATAAATATGAACGTGCGCTGTATGGACAGAAGCTTACAGACCATGACTGGAAGCAGCTCCGCAAATTGTGGGAAAATTTAATTAAAAGGACAACAGGTTGACCAACGCTCCAACTCATTATAAAATGAGGTCGAAATGTAGATAAATACGGTTTGCATACCTTCATATATCCTCGATAATAGGGTTCGAAAGTTTCTACCGGATCACCGTAAATGATCTGACTATGAAGGCAGTATTCATTTTGATGTGATAGTGAGCGAAGTATATCAAAACCAGAATTCTGCCTTTATATAAGGCAGAATTCTGGTTTTTTTTACTTTTGGGGCAAACTGTATAGAGTCATAGATTCAACGAAATAATTTAATGAGGTGAGCAGGATGACGGGAAAAACGGAACTGCATAATCAGGAAATGATTGTTGTATTGGATTTCGGCAGTCAGTATAATCAGTTAATCACAAGAAGGATTCGTGAATTCGGGGTCTACAGCGAACTTCATCCCCACACGATTACTCTAGAGGAAATCAAGGAAATGAATCCGAGCGGCATCATTTTTTCCGGAGGGCCGAACAGTGTTTACGGAGAAAATGCCTTCCGCTGTGATGAAAGAATCTTCGATTTGAATATTCCGGTTTTGGGCATCTGTTACGGTATGCAGCTGATGACCATGCACTTCGGCGGTAAAGTCGAAAGAGCGAAGCACCGTGAGTATGGAAAAGCTAAAATCGATGTTCAGCATTCTTCAAAGCTGTTCGGGAACCTTCCTGAAGAGCAGGTGGTATGGATGAGCCACGGCGATCTGGTTGTGGAAGCGCCTGAAGGCTTTACAGTGGATGCCATCAATCCTTCCTGCCCGATTGCTTCAATGAGTGATGAGGAAAGAGGGCTGTATGCAGTGCAGTTCCACCCTGAAGTGCGCCATTCTCAATACGGAAACGATATGCTGAAGAATTTCGTGTTTGATGTGTGCGGATGCAGCGACGAGTGGTCCATGGAGAACTTCATTGAAATCGAGATGGAAAAAATCCGCAAGACGGTTGGAAATAAAAAGGTTCTATGTGCGCTGAGCGGCGGAGTGGACTCTTCCGTTGTTGCAGTTTTGATCCACAAGGCAATCGGCGATCAGCTTACTTGCATTTTTGTCGACCATGGCTTGCTGCGAAAAGATGAAGCGGAAGGTGTCATGAAGACGTTCTCGGAAGGCTTCAATATGAATGTCATTAAAGTGGATGCAAAAGACCGATTCTTAAATAAGCTTAAAGGTGTTTCAGATCCTGAACAAAAACGCAAGATCATCGGGAATGAATTCATCTATGTGTTCGATGATGAAGCAACCAAGCTGGAAGGGATTGAGTACCTTGCGCAGGGCACCCTTTATACAGACATCATCGAAAGTGGTACAGCGACTGCTCAGACAATCAAGTCTCACCACAATGTCGGGGGTCTTCCTGAAGATATGCAGTTCCAGTTGATAGAGCCTCTCAATACTCTTTTTAAAGATGAGGTCCGTGCGCTTGGAAGCGAGCTTGGAATTCCAGATGAAATCGTTTGGCGCCAGCCTTTCCCTGGTCCCGGCCTTGGAATCCGTGTGCTCGGCGAAATTTCTGAAGAAAAGCTTGAGATTGTAAGGGAGTCCGATCATATCCTTCGCGAAGAAATTAAGAAGGCAGGGCTTGACCGCGATATCTGGCAGTACTTCACGGTTCTTCCTGATATCCGCAGTGTGGGTGTCATGGGGGATGCCCGTACCTATGATTACACAATCGGCATCAGAGCGGTGACATCCATCGATGGTATGACTTCCGACTGGGCAAGGATTCCGTGGGATGTATTGGAATTGATCTCAACAAGAATTGTCAATGAAGTCGATCACATCAACCGCGTTGTGTATGATATCACGAGCAAGCCGCCAGCAACGATTGAGTGGGAGTAAAGTGATTTTACGAACGTTATAAAAATAATTGTCGAAAACGTTCGGATTTTGTATTGACTAGTCAGGTTCAGCTTGTTACAATAACAGTGAACTTAATAAGAACTGAAACATTACGTCGTATAATTTTGGGGATAAGGCCCAGCAGTTTCTACCGAGCTACCGTAAATGGCTTGACTACGAGGTGATGGTTTGATGAAAACTAGTCGATACAAATTCATGCTATTATCTTTTCTATAACACTAGTTTTTTTCTTTCCCTTACCAGTATGTCACGCCCTGAACGACGGTTGTTCAGGGCGTTTTTTTCGTCCAGGAGGGACCTCTCAGCGATTACGATGGACATTTTAGAGGAGGTAAGGAAATGAAAAAGTTTTTCCAGTTTGACCAGCTTGGGACTAATTACAGCCGCGAAATCATCGGCGGACTGACAACATTTTTATCCATGGCTTATATCCTGGTGGTCAATCCGATCACACTTTCGCTGGAGTCGGTGCCGGATCTTCCAGACAGCATGAGAATGGATTATGGGGCGGTTTTCGTGGCGACTGCATTGGCTGCTGCAATTGGTTCCCTCATTATGGGACTTATCGCCAAGTATCCGATCGCGCTTGCGCCTGGTATGGGATTGAATGCATTTTTCGCATATACAGTTGTCCTCACGATGGGGATTTCATGGCAGGCTGCCTTGACTGGCGTATTGATTTCCGGTTTGATCTTTATTCTTTTAACCTTAACAGGTCTTCGTGAAAAAATAATCAACTCCATTCCTGCTGAGTTGAAACTTGCGGTAGGGGCAGGAATCGGTCTTTTTATTACATTTGTAGGTTTTCAAAATGCGAATATTATCACAAATAATGACGCAACCCTTGTTGGACTTGGTGATTTGACAGATGGAAACACCCTTCTGGCGGTTTTTGGGATTTTTGTGACCGTCATCCTGATGACAAGAGGAGTCAAGGGTGGAATTTTCTTCGGGATGGTGATTACAGCCATTGCCGGAATGATCTTTGGCCTGATTGATCTTCCTGAGAAAATTGTCGGTGCTGTGCCAAGTTTGGAACCGACATTCGGAGCTGCGGTTGAACCGCTTTTCACTGATATCTCAAGTGTTTTCACAATCCAAATGCTTGTCGTGGTACTTACATTCCTGTTTGTTGACTTCTTTGATACAGCAGGCACATTGGTGGCCGTTGCCAACCAGGCCAACCTTATGAAAGATAACAAGCTTCCGAGAGCAGGAAAGGCGCTTTTTGCAGATTCCTGTGCAACGGTAGTCGGAGCAGTGCTTGGTACTTCGACAACCACTTCTTACATTGAATCTACTGCAGGGGTTGCGGCAGGTGCAAGATCAGGATTCGCTTCCGTCGTTACAGCTGTGTTGTTCTTGCTGTCACTGTTCTTCTTCCCGCTGCTTGAAGTAATAACAGCGCCAGTTACCGCCCCTGCATTGATTATTGTCGGTGTCCTGATGGTATCCGCCATTGGTAAAATCGACTGGAACCGGTTCGAAATTGCAGTGCCGGCATTCTTGACCATCATTGCCATGCCGTTGACGTACAGTATCGCAACAGGGATTGCAGTTGGATTCATCTTTTACCCGATCACGATGATCATGAAGGGACGCACGAAAGAGATCCATCCCATTATGTACCTTCTATTCATAATCTTTGTACTCTATTTCATTTTCTTGATTTAATTGTTGATGCAGCTTCTCTTTTGAGGGGCTGTTTTTTGTTAGGTTTTTGAAAGAGGCATTTGAACGTTGTGTATAGAATTGACTCAAAGTTCTCCGGAGCAGCCAAAGGTTTTTATCACGCATCATACCACAGAAATAACTGCCGCAAGTACAAAAAAGGTAGGTGAACCTGATAATAAACGACAGGACAAATGGTCTTCTTCCATCATTCTGCACCAATATAATGAAGCATTTTGCATTGAAAAAAGTATGCGCTTTCGCTAGAATCATTAAATACGAGAAGTCTCAACTGAAAGAGGAAATCATCCATGATTCATATAGAAGTAGAGAAAGTGCTGAATAATAATGTTCTGATTGCCAAGCATGAAGGATATGGAGAAGTTGTGCTGATCGGAAAAGGGATCGGCTTCAATGCGAAGAAGGGAGACTTTATCGCAAACGATATAGCAGAGAAGATGTTTGTGTTGAAAGGGGAAAAAGAACAGGAGCAATATAAGATGCTGCTGCCTTATCTTGAAGGAAACATGCTGGATACAATCATTTCAGCCATTGAGTTGATACGGAACCGAACAAACTCTTTTTTGAATGAACACATCCACGTTGCCCTTACCGACCATATCCTGTTTGCGATAAACCGGCTGATGAAAGGGATGGCAATACGCAACCCGTTCTTAATGGAAACAAAGGCACTGTATCCATTTGAATATGAAGTGGCCAGAGACGTAGTCGTTCTCTTGAATGAAGAGACAAATGTCGAACTGCCAGAAGGGGAAATCGGGTTCATTGCCCTGCATATCCATAGTGCTATGATGAATAAAGACCTGTCGCAGGTCAACCAGCACTCACAGTTAATCGGAATATTAACCTCCACGATCGAAGATACATTAAAAGTCGATATCGATAAGGAAAGCGTTCATTATATGAGGCTTGTCCGCCATCTTCGTTATACGATCGAGCGGGTGTTAAGGCAGGAAAGAGTTCAGGAACCGGAAAAAATCGCTTTGCTGTTGAAAGAAGAATATCCACTGTGCTATAATCTCTCCTGGAAACTAATTAAGATAATGCAGCAAACACTGAAGAAACCAGTGGATGATGCGGAGGCAGTCTACCTGACGATGCATCTGCAGCGAATACAAAATAAAGTTAAATAACGAACTTATCTTTTAACGTGTTACTGATACGATCAGGCATGAGTTAAAGAAGATGATTGATTCGTGTATTTTGGGGGAAGTCTATCCTTGTACACGATCGCCGTCTCCTTTTACTCATGCCTTTTTTGTGTTTGCGGCTATTATTTTTCCATAAAAATGTACTTAGGAGGTTATCATTTTGTTTAAAAAAGCTTTCGGTGTTTTGCAAAAGGTGGGGAAAGCGTTGATGCTGCCGGTTGCGATTCTTCCTGCAGCGGGGATTCTGCTTGCGTTGGGGTCGGCGTTGGAGAATCCTACGCTGCTGGATATTGCCCCTTTCCTTGAGACGGGATGGGTTGCAAATGTTGCAGCTGTCATGAAACAGGCTGGTGGGATCATCTTTGACAATCTCGCGCTGCTGTTTGCAGTCGGAGTTGCCATTGGTCTTGCGGGTGGTGAGGGAGTTGCCGGTCTCGCCGCAATAGTAGGGTACTTAATTATGAATGCCACCATGGGAGCCGCCCTTGGCATTACGGCAGAAGAAGTTGCAGACAATACAGCATACGCTAGTGTATTAGGGATCCCGACACTTCAAACAGGCGTTTTCGGAGGGATTATCATTGGTATACTTGCCGCCTATATGTACAATCGTTTCTTTAAGATAGAACTGGCGTCATACTTAGGTTTCTTTGCAGGTAAGCGCTTTGTCCCGATAGCGACTGCTGCTTCAGCCGTACTGGTTGGATTACTGATGCTGTTGGTGTGGCCGCCTGTTCAATCAGGATTGAATACATTCTCTAACTTCATGCTGAATGAAAATAG
Organism: Bacillus sp. SRL337; assembly: GCF_984799155.1. NCBI lineage: Bacteria > Bacillati > Bacillota > Bacilli > Caryophanales > Bacillaceae > Bacillus > Bacillus sp. SRL337. Next base: position 334,450 of record NZ_OZ481793.1, read on the forward strand.
AACATTCGCTGCGCTTATCTTCGGAATCGTAGAACGTTCTTTGATTCCATTCGGGCTGCATCATATTTTCTATTCACCGTTCTGGTTCGAATTCGGATCCTATACAACGGAAGCCGGAAATATCGTACGCGGCGACCAGGCAATCTTCATGAAGCAGATCCAGGATAATGTACAAGACCTGACAGCAGGAACCTTCATGACAGGTAAATATCCATTCATGATGTTCGGTCTTCCTGCAGCTGCGTTGGCGATTTATCATGAAGCACGTCCTGAAAGAAAGAAAATCGTAGCAGGTATCATGGGGTCCGCTGCATTGACTTCATTCCTGACAGGTATCACAGAACCGCTTGAATTCTCATTCCTATTCGTCGCACCGGTTCTTTTCGGAATTCACGCTGTCTTTGCCGGATTATCGTTTATGACCATGCACTTACTTAACGTAAAAATCGGTATGACATTCTCAGGTGGATTGATAGACTTTATCCTGTTCGGTGTCATCAACCCGCAGACAAACTGGTGGCTCGTCATCCCGGTAGGTTTGGTCTTTGCTGTCATTTATTACTTCGGTTTCCGGTTTGCCATACGCAAATTCAACCTTGCGACGCCAGGCCGTGAAGATGTGGAAGAAGATGAAGAAGAAGGAACACCTTCCAAAGGATCCGACCTTGCCAATGATGTACTCGAGGCAATGGGCGGAAAAGAAAACATCGCCCACCTTGATGCATGTATCACTCGTCTTCGTGTATCGGTAAATGATGAGAAGCAAGTAGATAAAAACAGGCTGAAAAAACTCGGAGCTTCCGGGGTACTGGAAGTAGGGAACAGCATCCAGGCAATCTTCGGACCGAAATCAGATACATTGAAATCACAAATGAAAGATATCATGATGGGGAAAACACCTCGAAAAGCTGAAACCAATGCAAACGAAGAAGTGGAACAGCAGATAGAAGAGGTAAACCCTGATGCGTTACAAAATGAAGAAGAATTTGCAAATGAAAAATTCGTTTCTCCTATTACAGGGGAAATAAAAGATCTTTCAGAAGTGCCAGACCAGGTCTTTTCACAAAAAATGATGGGTGACGGATTCTCCATTCTGCCAACAGACGGGCTCATCGTATCTCCGGTGGATGGGAAAATCGTCAATGTATTCCCTACCAAACATGCCATCGGCCTCGAGTCGAAAGGCGGAAAAGAAATCCTGATCCATGTTGGAATTGACACAGTCAAACTTGAAGGGAAAGGTTTTGAATCCCTGATCAAAGAAGGAGATCAGGTGGTAGCAGGGCAGCCGCTATTGAAAGTGGACCTGGATTATATTAAAAAGAATTCTCCTTCTACTATTACACCTATCATCTTTACGAATCTTAAAGAAGGACAAGCCGTTACAGTTGAGAAAGAAGGTAGCGTCAAAGCTAAAGACGAAAATATTATCAGTATCGATTAATACCATGAAGACCGGATTCCAAGCGGGGGATCCGGTCTTTTCTATAGACTTTTCGGAAGGGAATAAAAATTAAAAAGGTTGTTGACTTAAGAGGCATACCTTGTTATACTTTGGAGACCGTCGCAGGAAACGGGGCGGGACAAGCGCTTCTGAAAAAAAGTCAACAAAACTTGTTGACAGAAAGCGCTTCTGATGATAAGATATAAAAGTTGCTTCAAACGAGAAACGGAAAATAGTTTTTCGCAGAAGTTGACACAAACGAAGCGATGTGTTATGATAGGCTTCTGAGCGATTGAACCTTGAAAACTGAACAAAACAAGACAAAACGTCAACGTTAATCTAGTAAGAACTTGATTCTTACAAAGTTGCTAACACTTTAATTAGCAAATGAGCAAGTCAAACTTCTTTCGGAGAGTTTGATCCTGGCTCAGGACGAACGCTGGCGGCGTGCCTAATACATGCAAGTCGAGCGGACGGATGGGAGCTTGCTCCCTGAAGTCAGCGGCGGACGGGTGAGTAACACGTGGGTAACCTGCCTGTAAGACTGGGATAACTCCGGGAAACCGGGGCTAATACCGGATAGTTCCTTTCCTCACATGAGGAAGGGTGGAAAGGTGGCTTCGGCTACCACTTACAGATGGACCCGCGGCGCATTAGCTAGTTGGTGAGGTAACGGCTCACCAAGGCGACGATGCGTAGCCGACCTGAGAGGGTGATCGGCCACACTGGGACTGAGACACGGCCCAGACTCCTACGGGAGGCAGCAGTAGGGAATCTTCCGCAATGGACGAAAGTCTGACGGAGCAACGCCGCGTGAGTGATGAAGGTTTTCGGATCGTAAAGCTCTGTTGTTAGGGAAGAACAAGTGCCGTTCGAATAGGGCGGCACCTTGACGGTACCTAACCAGAAAGCCACGGCTAACTACGTGCCAGCAGCCGCGGTAATACGTAGGTGGCAAGCGTTGTCCGGAATTATTGGGCGTAAAGCGCGCGCAGGCGGTCTCTTAAGTCTGATGTGAAAGCCCACGGCTCAACCGTGGAGGGTCATTGGAAACTGGGGGACTTGAGTACAGAAGAGGAAAGTGGAATTCCACGTGTAGCGGTGAAATGCGTAGATATGTGGAGGAACACCAGTGGCGAAGGCGACTTTCTGGTCTGTAACTGACGCTGAGGCGCGAAAGCGTGGGGAGCAAACAGGATTAGATACCCTGGTAGTCCACGCCGTAAACGATGAGTGCTAAGTGTTAGAGGGTTTCCGCCCTTTAGTGCTGCAGCTAACGCATTAAGCACTCCGCCTGGGGAGTACGGTCGCAAGACTGAAACTCAAAGGAATTGACGGGGGCCCGCACAAGCGGTGGAGCATGTGGTTTAATTCGAAGCAACGCGAAGAACCTTACCAGGTCTTGACATCCTCTGACAACCCTAGAGATAGGGCGTTCCCCTTCGGGGGACAGAGTGACAGGTGGTGCATGGTTGTCGTCAGCTCGTGTCGTGAGATGTTGGGTTAAGTCCCGCAACGAGCGCAACCCTTGATCTTAGTTGCCAGCATTCAGTTGGGCACTCTAAGATGACTGCCGGTGACAAACCGGAGGAAGGTGGGGATGACGTCAAATCATCATGCCCCTTATGACCTGGGCTACACACGTGCTACAATGGACGGTACAAAGGGCAGCAAGACCGCGAGGTTTAGCAAATCCCATAAAACCGTTCTCAGTTCGGATTGCAGGCTGCAACTCGCCTGCATGAAGCTGGAATCGCTAGTAATCGCGGATCAGCATGCCGCGGTGAATACGTTCCCGGGCCTTGTACACACCGCCCGTCACACCACGAGAGTTTGTAACACCCGAAGTCGGTGAGGTAACCTTTTGGAGCCAGCCGCCTAAGGTGGGACAGATGATTGGGGTGAAGTCGTAACAAGGTAGCCGTATCGGAAGGTGCGGCTGGATCACCTCCTTTCTAAGGATATATGAGACGTGACGCGTTGATTTTGTTTTGTTCAGTTTTGATGGTTCAATAAGATTTTTTGCGAAAGCAAACAAATCCACCATCAAACATTGTTCTTTGAAAACTAGATAAAGATAGTCATGAAGAAAGTCAAGAAAGAACCGAGAATTCGCCATTTTAGGATATCTCTTATGAGATATTGTTTTAAACTAAGGTGAAGGAGAAGCGAGGAGTGCAAGGCGCCCGTGTTTCTGAGCAGCGGAGTGTACCTTACCGTACATGAGCAGCGGAAGAAACGAAGGCAACGCCGCAATCCGAAGCTTATCGTTCGCCGATGGTTAAGTTAGAAAGGGCGCACGGTGGATGCCTTGGCACTAGGAGCCGATGAAGGACGGGACTAACACCGATATGCTTCGGGGAGCTGTAAGTAAGCTTTGATCCGGAGATTTCCGAATGGGGGAACCCGCTGCACGTAATGGTGCAGTATCCATACTTGAATACATAGAGTATGGAAGGCAGACCCGGGGAACTGAAACATCTAAGTACCCGGAGGAAGAGAAAGCAAACGCGATTCCCTGAGTAGCGGCGAGCGAAACGGGATTAGCCCAAACCAAGAGGCTTGCCTCTTGGGGTTGTAGGACACTCTATACGGAGTTACAAAGGAATGAAGTAGACGAAGAAGTCTGGAAAGGCTCGTCACAGAAGGTAACAACCCTGTAGTCGAAACTTCGTTCCCTCTTGAGTGGATCCTGAGTACGGCGGGACACGAGAAATCCCGTCGGAAGCTGGGAGGACCATCTCCCAAGGCTAAATACTCCCTAGTGACCGATAGTGAACCAGTACCGTGAGGGAAAGGTGAAAAGCACCCCGGAAGGGGAGTGAAATAGAACCTGAAACCGTGTGCCTACAAGTAGTCAGAGCCCGTTAACGGGTGATGGCGTGCCTTTTGTAGAATGAACCGGCGAGTTACGATCCCATGCAAGGTTAAGTCGGAAAGACGGAGCCGCAGCGAAAGCGAGTCTGAATAGGGCGAATGAGTATGTGGTCGTAGACCCGAAACCAGGTGATCTACCCATGTCCAGGGTGAAGTTCAGGTAACACTGAATGGAGGCCCGAACCCACGCACGTTGAAAAGTGCGGGGATGAGGTGTGGGTAGCGGAGAAATTCCAATCGAACTTGGAGATAGCTGGTTCTCTCCGAAATAGCTTTAGGGCTAGCCTCATGTAGTAAGAGTCTTGGAGGTAGAGCACTGTTTGGACTAGGGGCCCTCATCGGGTTACCGAATTCAGACAAACTCCGAATGCCAAAGACTTATCCATGGGAGTCAGACTGCGAGTGATAAGATCCGTAGTCGAAAGGGAAACAGCCCAGACCACCAGCTAAGGTCCCAAAGTATACGTTAAGTGGAAAAGGATGTGGAGTTGCTTAGACAACCAGGATGTTGGCTTAGAAGCAGCCACCATTTAAAGAGTGCGTAATAGCTCACTGGTCGAGTGACTCTGCGCCGAAAATGTACCGGGGCTAAACGTATCACCGAAGCTGTGGATTGACACCATTTGGTGTCAGTGGTAGGAGAGCGTTCTAAGGGCTGAGAAGCTGGACCGTAAGGACTGGTGGAGCGCTTAGAAGTGAGAATGCCGGTATGAGTAGCGAAAGACAGGTGAGAATCCTGTCCACCGAATGCCTAAGGTTTCCTGAGGAAGGCTCGTCCGCTCAGGGTTAGTCGGGACCTAAGCCGAGGCCGAAAGGCGTAGGCGATGGATAACAGGTTGATATTCCTGTACCACCTCTTTTCCGTTTGAGTGATGGGGGGACGCAGGAGGATAGGGTAAGCGCGCTGTTGGATATGCGCGTCTAAGCAGTTAGGCTGGTGATGAGGCAAATCCCGTCACCATAAAGGCTGAGCTGTGACAGCGAGGGAAATATAGTACCGAAGTTCCTGATTCCACACTGCCAAGAAAAGCCTCTAGCGAGGAAAAAGGTGCCCGTACCGCAAACCGACACAGGTAGGCGAGGAGAGAATCCTAAGGTGAGCGAGAGAACTCTCGTTAAGGAACTCGGCAAAATGACCCCGTAACTTCGGGAGAAGGGGTGCTCTGGTAGGGTGCAAGCCCGAGAGAGCCGCAGTGAATAGGCCCAGGCGACTGTTTAGCAAAAACACAGGTCTCTGCGAAGCCGTAAGGCGAAGTATAGGGGCTGACGCCTGCCCGGTGCTGGAAGGTTAAGGGGAGTGCTTAGCGCAAGCGAAGGTGCGAACCGAAGCCCCAGTAAACGGCGGCCGTAACTATAACGGTCCTAAGGTAGCGAAATTCCTTGTCGGGTAAGTTCCGACCCGCACGAAAGGCGCAACGATCTGGGCACTGTCTCAACGAGAGACTCGGTGAAATTATAGTACCTGTGAAGATGCAGGTTACCCGCGACAGGACGGAAAGACCCCGTGGAGCTTTACTGTAGCCTGATATTGAATTTTGGCACAGCTTGTACAGGATAGGTAGGAGCCTTGGAAACCGGAGCGCCAGCTTCGGTGGAGGCGCTGGTGGGATACTACCCTGGCTGTGTTGAACTTCTAACCCGCGCCCCTGATCGGGGTGGGAGACAGTGTCAGGTGGGCAGTTTGACTGGGGCGGTCGCCTCCTAAAGAGTAACGGAGGCGCCCAAAGGTTCCCTCAGAATGGTTGGAAATCATTCGCAGAGTGTAAAGGCACAAGGGAGCTTGACTGCGAGACCTACAAGTCGAGCAGGGACGAAAGTCGGGCTTAGTGATCCGGTGGTTCCGCATGGAAGGGCCATCGCTCAACGGATAAAAGCTACCCCGGGGATAACAGGCTTATCTCCCCCAAGAGTCCACATCGACGGGGAGGTTTGGCACCTCGATGTCGGCTCATCGCATCCTGGGGCTGTAGTCGGTCCCAAGGGTTGGGCTGTTCGCCCATTAAAGCGGTACGCGAGCTGGGTTCAGAACGTCGTGAGACAGTTCGGTCCCTATCCGTCGTGGGCGCAGGAAATTTGAGAGGAGCTGTCCTTAGTACGAGAGGACCGGGATGGACGCACCGCTGGTGTACCAGTTGTCTTGCCAAAGGCATCGCTGGGTAGCTATGTGCGGAAGGGATAAGTGCTGAAAGCATCTAAGCATGAAGCCCCCCTCGAGATGAGATTTCCCATCACTTTATGTGAGTAAGATCCCTGAAAGATGATCAGGTAGATAGGTCTGAGGTGGAAGCGTGGCGACACGTGCAGCTGACAGATACTAATCGATCGAGGACTTAACCACGTTAAAAAGCGCAGGCGGTTTTAATAGCCGCCGGAGCTGGATTGCAAAATAGCGAAACTCGGAATCCTTTCTGATTCTTCATGACCTTTATCTGGTTTTGAGAGAACGATGTTCTGTCAACTTCATACAGTCTGGTGATTAAGGCGAAGAGGTCACACCCGTTCCCATGCCGAACACGGAAGTTAAGCTCTTCAGCGCCGATGGTAGTTGGGGGATCTCCCCCTGTGAGAGTAGGACGTCGCCAGGCGACCAAAAGAGTACCCGAGGGGTGCTCTTTTTTTGTGTAAAAAAGAATCAGAAGAACGAACAGGTTATGTAGTTCCGGCCTTTAATCAAGAGCACTGCTCGGGTGGAGAGGAGCAAGAAGGTCAAGGACGCGAGGGAGTGAGCACCGGAATGGGCTCTGCCCATGAGGATGTGAACGAGCGAAGCGGACGAAGAGATTCGCCGCACATCGCCGTCCGAGCCTTCAGTGGCGATGGTAGCTGGGGGCTCCCCCTGTGAGAGTAGGACGTCGCCAGGCGACCAAAAGAGCACCCGAGGGGTGCTCTTTTTTATGGAAAGAGGATAAACCAAGAGTGTTTAGTTCTGATCCTTGATTCAAGAGCAGAGCTCGGGCGGAGAGGAGCAAGAAGGTCAAGGACGAGAGGATGTGAACGAGCGAAGCGGACGAAGAGATTCGCCGCACATCGCCGTCCGAGCCGTCCGAGCCAATGGAAGTTTGGGCACCCCTGTGAGAGTAGGACGTCGCCATGCGACCAAAAGAGTATCCGGAGGGGGGGCTTTTTTAAAGATATAAAAAATCTATTTTAGTTCAAGAGTTTAATCAGAAGAAGGAGCGAGGAAAATTGGTGCTTGACGCAAAAAGTCTGAATTAGCAGCAAATTCCCTCCGACTAGACGCAAATAATATGTGGATACGATGTAATTATGAATAATTAGAAGCAATTATCCTCAGTTAGGCGCAATTAAGGTATTCTGCCAGATTGCGGAGGGGTTCATTTTCCCCTGGGTATCTATTAATCAGACAGATAGTTGTCCAAAGATTCTCGTTTTAAAGTTCTACATGATGAATACCAAACAAAAAGAGAGAAAGAAATCCCGCTTTTGGTTTATGATTCGAAAACCAATCAGATAACCAGCTTCGCGCATAACCTATGAATTACGTGCAAACCTCCCCTTGCTTGGTGCAATACTTTCTTACTTTCGTGCATAACAACCCAATGTCGATGCAGAACACAAAATGGTGTGGCCGCCAGATAAAGTGGAACAGTTTCTGCTCATTTAAATGACACACATTACTGGAAATTATCTTCCCTATTAGACTGAACTGCAGCTAAAAGAAGGCAAACAAAGTCATATTTTAAATTTTCGAATAAAATTTTGTATAGTTGGAATCTTTGATATTTTAGTGTTATTGGATTAACACCCCCGTTAGCTTAATAAGAAGACGTAAATTATAAACAGTAAAGAAATCGCTATGATAGATTTAATCCATAATATTTTTTTACTTATACCAGCTTTCCCTTCAAGATAATTTAAGTAAATCATTGTAAAAGGAAAACCTAACAATGCAAATGAAGAACTCCCACCAGCGGTTTCAACATATTTGATTAATCCTACTATAATAATGAGGAGTCCTAGTGTACCAATGGACATATTAAAATATAAAATTCCTCTATCGTTTTCCTTCAATTTTTCTCCTCCTAGTTGTATAGCTCTGTTTACTTATTCTCACTTCTTTAAATTAGTCTTTGTTAAACTAACCTGCCCCAATAATTCAAGAGGGACGGCTGCTTATTCAGCCAACGCCCCTATTTGTTTAATAATTTTTATCCAAAAGTAGAAGCAAATAACTACTTCCCAAAAGAAGAAATGCAATATGAGTTACAACGTAAACTGTTATCTCAACTGGAGTCAGTTTCCTTTCTCTCTTGATTTTCTTAAAATGAAGATAATAATAAATTGCACATATGAGCAACATTACTCCTGATACTTGAAATATTATTTCTAATAAGCCAATCACAATTATCACCCTCTCCTAAAGTTCCTGATTGTTGTTCAAACAGATACAACAATCTTAATTAAACCTGCCCAATCCAACTATACAAAGGCAGCTGCTTGTTCGGAAACGTCCTCGTTTATTGAATGTCAAAAATTATTATCTGTTGCACTTTTTAAACCAAAATAAAAAAAGAAGAACACGCTCATAACCATTGCATAAAACCATTTGGAACGATACCAAACAATCCCTAATTCTGTCTTAAAGTTCATTCCAGCTTCTTCTGGGGGTAGAATTGAATATAATGATACTTCAAAATAAAACATTAGTAGGAAATATAAGAATAAAAGAAGAAAGATAATCCATTTAAAAAGTTTTATCCTCATAAACATCACCTTTTTATTTTTGGACGACTATTCAGTTAACCTGCACCGTTACTTGAACAAAGGTCGGCTGCTTGTTCAGCAAACGCCCCCTTTAGTTTAATAAAGGAAAATATGTTCAACTGTACTTTACTTATGTATTAAAAACTTTTTAATTCAAAAAAATACTATTATAGTATAATTTAAAGGTGAAATTATACTATAATAAAATTTTTAGGAGGAACAATTATGAAAAAACTTTTACTACTGGTATTTTTGATTTCTACAAGTTTGGTGTTCGGTGGGTGCAGTAATGCCGAATCTAATGGAACTAAAGTAGATAAGGATGGGATAAAACAAGAAGTGAGCGAAAAGGAACAAGATGAAAATGTTCTTGCTTTTGAGGTTGATGGTGAAAAAGTGGAAGTAGAATTGACGGAAGCTGATGTTCAACCACAATTAGCAAAAAAAGTATATTTACCTGAAGGCTTCGAAACAAAACAAGTGAACGAAAAACAATTTGAGGCCATTGGAACAGGCGAGTATCAAGACATAAATGTTTTTGTTGAAAAAGGCAGAGCGATGCCTGATGTAGAAAAGCAAGTTTATGATTGGTCTAAGTTTATTACAGCAGCAGGTGGTCCGGGCACGGAAATTAAAGAAATAGATTTTAATGAATATCCGGTATTAAAAGAAAACTTTGACTATGTTGCTGAGATTAAAAATGGCAATGGTGGTACTAAATACGCTGCATTCAAAATGGGCGAAGAAACTACTTTTGTCTACGTTTCTATCTTTGATGAAGAAAAACAAGTAACTCACAAAGAATTTGCTTTGGAATTAATGAAAAAAATACAACTTCCAACACCTGCCTAATGGCAGGTGATTTTCTGTGAATAGATTCTATTCACTAAAATTGATTTTTAATTTTAATGCCTTACTTATAGCCTCTACTCAACTAAACTGCCCCTTTAATTGAGTATTACTTACCCTTCAAGAAGTTGCATATAATACAACTCCTCTCCTTCGTATTCTACGAAAAGAAACCCTTTAACCTCTTCAGTATTTGAATAAACCTTTGTCCCTTTTGGTAATTTGGTTGCACTAAGGTCATTAAATAACCAGCTGTTCTTTGTTTGTTTTTTCACTTCTCCCAGGAGATGCTCCTTAGAGAATGGAACTTCTTCACCATCCTGAAACCACTCCAGGTTAGTAACATTGTTATAAATAAAACCTTCATGCTGTATAATATCTGCATCATCACTTTGTTTCAGTACGTCTCGGGCGGTCACTTTTCCCCCATCAGCCATACCACATCCAACTAAAGCAAGCGACAAACTTACAGTAATAAATAGCGTTTTTATCCCTTTCAAGACTCACACCCCTTTGTGTTCATCATCTTCCTCGTTCAACCTTTTTATTTCTTTCTCTAAGTTATCTAAACGTCTATGAATACGATAAATAATCGGAAGATATGCAACAGCTACAAGGATTAACCAACCCATTTTCTTCCCCCTTTTTATGATTGTTCATTAACACCTTGTTCAGCTAAACTGCCCGTTACTTGAACAGAGGGCGGCTGCTTGTTCAGCAAATGCCCCCGTTAATTTGAAGATTACATCTCTCTTTTTGTAATTGTAGGTTAGATATCTACAAATAATCGGTCTAATTCATTCCAGTTTTCTGCAATCCAAATATTTTCTTCACTAAACCTTTTTAAAGATGCGTTCTGCTTTTCCTCAACACGGACCCATTCAGATTCTTTCCACCAAGTTAATTTTATTGAACGAACCAACTGTTCTCTTGTTAGTGGCTTATATTCTCGATAACCTTCCACGAACTTTAAAACCTTCTGAAGGTTCATACTACCTTCTTCCAAACAGCAGGACAGTATAGGTCTCGAAATATCAAATTCCTGATAAACATAGTGCATTCTATCAAAATCAAGTATGGCTGAGACATTGCCTGCATTAAACAGAATGTTATCGGAAAATAAATCCCAATGACACCACCCCTGTTCACATTCGGAAAATATCTCTAAATTTGTTGATTCAATTATTCTTCTTTGGGTCTCCAGAATCTTTATTGTTTTTGGGCATTTGAAATTAATTGCCTCATTTCTTCTATTCTGTAAGCCTCTCAGCATATTTTCCTTAGTATTTGGTCTCCAATGTAAGGGAACCTTAGGTGTATTGGTCTCATTAAGTAATTTATGCATTCTAGATATTACTTTCCCTAAACTTTTAACCTGATTTTCATTAGCTGTTCCAGGCATTACATTTTTCCCTTCGCAAAGACCCATAAGTACAAAGTTAGTACCATCTGTCGTTGTACTAACGTATTTTTCATTATGTAAATACAGTTTTGGACAAGGAATACCTAATTCATATAATCTATCTTGGTGTTTTAAGGAAATTTCTAATTCATTAATCCTGTTATTTGGATAGCGTTTTTTGTTATATTGTTTAACAAAAAAACCACCTATATCTGTGGTTATTTTCCACTTTAAATTCAAATAGCCTAAATCAATACTAGCAAAACTTAATATATTTACCTTGAATTTGTCCTCCAAGGCTTCAAAGATAGATTTTCTAACATCACTTTCATTTGAAGAATTCATTTAACTACCCCTTTAATGCTTGCTTGTTGTTCCATTTGTCTATCTTTTCTAAATACCTCGGCGGGCAGCTTCTTGTTTGGCAATAGCCCCATATAACGGAATTGTTATTGTATTCTACCTAAGAAATTTTCGACTTCCTTAGGATTTGTTAAAATAATAATCTCCTTTTCTCTTGAGAGCTTTTCGAGTTTAGCTAACACCTTTGGCTTTTTAGTTTTTGGATAATCCCAAACCCACTTTAAAAACTTCAAATCAACTTTCTCATTACAACCCTCACTCATATCAGGTCTTGTTTTATTATGGAATCTAATCATTCTATTAAACACACGGTATACACATATAACCCTCGATATATCTAGAAAAACAATCGTGTCTGCCGCTTCTAACCTTATGTCCAAGGTGCTATTGTAATTCCCATCAATAATCCACTTATCAGTATTAACTAACTCTTCCTGTACTTTTATTTGCTCTTCTCTTGTAGTAATAGTCCAATTTGGTTTCCAATGTAAACTATCTAAATGCCAAACTTTTATGTTTAGCTTTTCTCCTATTTTCTTAGCTAATGTTGATTTTCCTGAACCCCCAGAGCCAATTAACGCTATTTTGTTCATAAATTAAAAAAACCTCCGTTAAAAAAATATGTTCTGCAATCCTGCCCCTTTACTTGAACAAAGGGGCGGCTGCTTGTTATTGCAAGTACATTTTCAAAAAGTCTGTATCATTCAATTAAGGAGCAGTATGTAATTTTGATTCGTACCACTTAGGTATTGTTCTATCGAAATATTCATGGTCCTCTAGAATTAATTCAATTCTCTCAAGGGCATCATTAAGAGAATGAGGATCATAATTTGTAGTCCAAACAAGGGTTGAAAATATGCTCATTGCAGCGTATAGGGAGTACAATCTCCAAAAATAATCACTTGGTTTTGATGAAAAATAACCGTCGATTTGTCCTATAATAAACGGCTCACTAATTCTTCTACTAAACAAAGAAAGATTATAGAAATCATGATACGGATCCCCGTAATCGTATCCATTGAAATCAATAATCCCATTAAAATTATCATCAAAAAGTATTATATGTTCCAAATGAAAATCGTCATGCAGGAGAGCATTAGGTCTATCCGCTAATAACTCAATATTATTTTCAATAAACTCAATGACCTTATTATCTTTATTAAGTTTAAAGTTGCCTTTCTCATATTCACCTAGATAATATCTATGCTTCTTACTTTGTCTATCATTCCAGCTAGATACATGAGATGGGCCATTTATTTGATGAATTTTATATAGTTCTTTACCAGCCGCCATGCCAATTTGATATTGAATACTATTAGAGCATTTTTTAAAAGCATCAACTGCGGGGGTACCTTCGATATATTCTATTACCATATAACAGATTTCATCATTTATTATCTTTTCAAATATGAAAGGTTTTTGTGACTGAATATTTTTTTCCTTTAATTCTTGCAGCAAGTTGTATTCTTTTTCTCTTTCAAGATGATACTTTATGTCAGAAATGCGTAAAAGATACTTTTTAAATCCCTTTACAACTATGTATTTATTATCTGGCGAATACCCCTTCTCTAATTTTTTAACTTTTGAATAACCATTTAAATAAGGTATTCTATCTAATACATCTTCAATGGTATAATTCATCTCCAACCTCCCTAATGTTATTAAATTCATATAAAATCCGCTTAAGTATTTTGCGTAATTCCAATTATTTCAAATATAGAGTTACTAATCAATATGTTCTTTAATTAAATGGCCCGTTTGTTGAATAACACCTTCCCCTTCGTTATGCATAAAAATAACACCATATACAATTTTTGTTAAAATTATTTTTAATCCACTTGATCTTTAATCTGATCATTTCTATATAATCTACTATCTGAAGGAGATTTTCCAACTGGAAAATCAGTGTGTCACTGTATCAAGCGAATACTGTTTCATCCTATTCAGAGGTCACATATGGCTTTTAAAATAAACTGCTTCCACCGAGATATTGTGCACTTTTGTTTTATACAATGATATAAAATAGAACATACCCATAAAGATGCGATTATTTATCCAGCCGGAAATCTATTTAATTAACGAGGTAGCTAATCCACTAATAACTGCTCCACTCCCAAAACAAAAACCCTCAGAAACTCTGAGGGTTTTAATGATGAACGTTTTCGAATGCCAGTTTGATGCCGAAACCAATCAAAATTGTACCCGTCAATGCCTCGATCACTTTGGTGGTTCGAGGTTTTTTCATAAATGTGCTGATCTGGTTAATTAAGAAAATATATAGCATGAACCAAACAGATGTCAGGACTGCATAAGTCGCACCCATTAAAAGAAAGGGTATCAAGGTGTCACTTCCCGTAGATACAAACTGCGGCAGAAAGGTAAGGAAAAAGACGGCCACTTTAGGGTTTAAGATATTTGTGAGAAACCCCTGTTTAAAATATGATTTGTTCTTATATTTGTTGGTTTGAGGATGCTCCTCTGAAATGGCCTGATTTTTAAGCGCCAAAATGGATTTTATTCCTAAGTAAACGAGATAGGCCGCCCCTGCATATTTAAAAATCGAGAATAAGAATGCAGATTTTACAATGATCGCTGAAAGGCCTGCTACAGCAGCAAGAGTATGAATTAACAACGCGCATATGGTACCCGATAAAGTTTTCATCCCATTGGCACTGCCGCCAGCAAGTGTATTCTTGGTTACGATGGCTGTATCAGGTCCAGGCAGGATAATGAGCATTACCGACATAATGATAAATAAATAAAAGTTCTCCATGTTTACCTCTCCTTTCTGTTCAAGTAATGTATCACAGGGCTGGTGCAAAAATTGTCAATAGACGTAGTAAATCCAGAATATTGTAAACTTTAATGACAGTAAATAGTAATAATTATGTTCATTGCTCACCCGTGTTGCTATGATAGCCAAATACCTAATATAGGAATAAAATAAATGATTTCTGAATATTTTTATAATATAATAGAGTTACAGCTGATAGAAAGCGCTTACAATGCTTCTGTGAATCTACATATAGACTAAATATTTGGAGGGATTTCATGATTTATGCACAGCCGAACAAAGAAGGATCAAAGGTGGATTTTAAAAAGAAATACGATAATTATATTGGCGGAGAATGGGTAGCGCCGGTAAAAGGTGAATACTTTGAGAATGTTTCTCCTGTGAATGGAGAAGTATTTTGTGAGATTGCAAGATCAACGGCTGAGGATGTTGAATTGGCACTGGATGCTGCTCATGAGGCGAAGGTTGCATGGGGAAAAACGTCTGCAGCTGAGAGAGCCGTTATATTAAATAAGATTGCAGATAGGCTAGAAGAGAATCTTGAAATGCTGGCTGTTGCTGAAACCTGGGATAACGGAAAACCAGTAAGGGAAACCCTTAATGCTGATTTGCCGCTTGCCATTGATCATTTCCGTTACTTTGCTGGATGTATCCGTGCGCAGGAGGGAAGTATCGGTGAAGTGGATAATGATACAGTAGCTTACCATTTCAACGAGCCTCTTGGAGTAGTGGCTCAAATCATTCCATGGAATTTCCCTCTGTTGATGGCGACTTGGAAGCTGGCACCAGCTCTTGCAGCAGGGAATTGTGTTGTATTGAAACCGGCGGAGCAAACACCGGCAAGCATCATGGTCATGATGGATCTGATTGCAGATCTTCTGCCGAAGGGTGTAGTGAATATTGTCAATGGTTTCGGGGTGGAAGCTGGAAAACCGTTGGCTACAAGCCAAAGGGTTGCAAAGGTGGCATTCACTGGTGAAACAACTACCGGGCGTCTGATTATGCAATATGCTTCTCAAAATCTTATTCCAGTCACGCTGGAGCTTGGCGGGAAATCACCAAATATCTTCTTTGAAGATGTGATGGCACAGGATGATGATTTCCTTGATAAGGCTATTGAAGGGTTTGTACTCTTTGCACTTAATCAGGGGGAAGTTTGTACCTGTCCTTCTCGTGCTCTCATCCATGAATCCATTTATGATAAGTTCATGGAAAGAGCACTTGAGAGAGTCAAGGCAATCAAACAAGGGAATCCACTGGATACTGAAACAATGGTCGGAGCCCAGGCTTCCACTGAACAGTTAGAAAAAATTCTTTCTTATATCGATATTGGTAAACAGGAAGGTGCGGAGGTATTGACAGGCGGAAACCGGAATTACCTTGAAGGCGAACTGGAAGGCGGCTATTATGTAGAGCCGACAGTATTCAAGGGGAATAATAAAATGCGCATCTTCCAAGAGGAGATTTTCGGACCGGTTGTTTCCGTGACGACTTTTAAAACAGCTGAAGAAGCACTTGAAATTGCAAATGACACCCTTTATGGATTAGGCGCAGGTGTCTGGTCAAGGGATATAAACACTGCATACCGTTTTGGCCGAAATATTGAGGCAGGCCGAGTATGGACCAATTGTTACCATGCTTATCCAGCTCATGCTGCATTCGGTGGTTATAAGATGTCAGGTATTGGCCGAGAGAACCACAAAATGATGCTGAGCCATTACCAGCAGACAAAGAACCTATTGGTCAGTTATAGTCCTCAGAAGTTAGGTTTCTTTTAATCCTCATAAAAAAAAAGGAGGATGAACATGCTTGATATAAAAAAAGTAGTTGCTACAGAAGAGGCGTCCAAACTTATCGCGAGGCTGAAAGACAAACATGGCCAACTCCTGTTCCATCAATCGGGAGGGTGCTGTGATGGAAGCTCGCCGATGTGTTACCAGGAAGGCGACATGCTGATAGGGGAAAGCGATGTTCTGCTTGGACATATTGATGAATGTCCTTTCTACATTTCCAAGGCTCAATATGAGTATTGGAAACACACCCAATTAATCATTGATGTAGTCAAAGGAAGAGGCGGGATGTTTTCGCTCGAAGGTCCAGAAGGTGTCAGGTTCTTAACGAGATCAAGAATATTTACGGAAGAAGAAAGGGCACATATTTAGAACTCTAAAAAACGACCTGTCAATTATCAATTGGCGGATCGTTTTTTGAATCGCAGTCCATAAAACTAGTGTTCAATGGAGTTGGCTATCTGAACAAGTGTCCCGGGAAGCATCAATTCCGAGCCGTTCTTATTTATACTGAGCATATACTGCCATTTCCCTCTTTCAAAAGCGAGTACATTAAACCCTGAGTGGTCCAAAAATACTGCCTCATCTCCGTGTTTCAACTTAAGAACTCTAATGATATCCTTGTTGCTGTAATCTATTTTGTACTGAAGGGGCCGGATAATAATTTTGTAATGGTTGTCCGGGAATTTTTCATTTATGTATTTCACTTCAAAAGAATCTTTGGCGTCTCCATCCAAATCATTAACCCTGCCCATCACATGAGTGAACGGTATGGGAGGAAGTCTAAGGGGAAGCTTCAAGTCCTCATTATAATGTTGTTTGAAATCATGGGCTGCTTGTTCAACAGAGGTATACCCAACATCCCTATAAACAGATTCGCGGCTATGATCAACTTCAAGTCCGTTTGAAAGGACAGGGGTAACTGTTTTAAAAAGCAACAGAACTATCAATGCAGAAACAGAGAAACATTTCATTATATAGGTCACTCCAAAATAAAGGTTGGAAATATCTTTCCCGCTACATCTGGAACTATGCTAAAAATAAAGAAAAGAAAGAAATACCATTGCATTCTTGGTTTTAAAATGATAGTATACTATTACTGTCTCCAAGAGAGACAATCATCTGAATTGCTTTCGAAAAAAAGTTATTGAACTTGTTGACAGAGTGATTCATCGGTGGTAAGATATAAAAGTTGCTTCAAACGAGCGACGAAAAAATAGTTTTTCGCAGAAGTTGACACTAACGAAATGAAATGTTAAGATAGACTTCTGAATGATTGAACCTTGAAAACTGAACAAAACAAGACAAAACGTCAACGTTAATCTAGTAAGAACTTGGTTCTTACAAAGTTGCTAACACTTTAATTAGCAAATGAGCAAGTCAAACTTCTTTCGGAGAGTTTGATCCTGGCTCAGGACGAACGCTGGCGGCGTGCCTAATACATGCAAGTCGAGCGGACGGATGGGAGCTTGCTCCCTGAAGTCAGCGGCGGACGGGTGAGTAACACGTGGGTAACCTGCCTGTAAGACTGGGATAACTCCGGGAAACCGGGGCTAATACCGGATAGTTCTTTTCCTCACATGAGGAAGGGTGGAAAGGTGGCTTCGGCTACCACTTACAGATGGACCCGCGGCGCATTAGCTAGTTGGTGAGGTAACGGCTCACCAAGGCGACGATGCGTAGCCGACCTGAGAGGGTGATCGGCCACACTGGGACTGAGACACGGCCCAGACTCCTACGGGAGGCAGCAGTAGGGAATCTTCCGCAATGGACGAAAGTCTGACGGAGCAACGCCGCGTGAGTGATGAAGGTTTTCGGATCGTAAAGCTCTGTTGTTAGGGAAGAACAAGTGCCGTTCGAATAGGGCGGCACCTTGACGGTACCTAACCAGAAAGCCACGGCTAACTACGTGCCAGCAGCCGCGGTAATACGTAGGTGGCAAGCGTTGTCCGGAATTATTGGGCGTAAAGCGCGCGCAGGCGGTCTCTTAAGTCTGATGTGAAAGCCCACGGCTCAACCGTGGAGGGTCATTGGAAACTGGGGGACTTGAGTACAGAAGAGGAAAGTGGAATTCCACGTGTAGCGGTGAAATGCGTAGATATGTGGAGGAACACCAGTGGCGAAGGCGACTTTCTGGTCTGTAACTGACGCTGAGGCGCGAAAGCGTGGGGAGCAAACAGGATTAGATACCCTGGTAGTCCACGCCGTAAACGATGAGTGCTAAGTGTTAGAGGGTTTCCGCCCTTTAGTGCTGCAGCTAACGCATTAAGCACTCCGCCTGGGGAGTACGGTCGCAAGACTGAAACTCAAAGGAATTGACGGGGGCCCGCACAAGCGGTGGAGCATGTGGTTTAATTCGAAGCAACGCGAAGAACCTTACCAGGTCTTGACATCCTCTGACAACCCTAGAGATAGGGCGTTCCCCTTCGGGGGACAGAGTGACAGGTGGTGCATGGTTGTCGTCAGCTCGTGTCGTGAGATGTTGGGTTAAGTCCCGCAACGAGCGCAACCCTTGATCTTAGTTGCCAGCATTCAGTTGGGCACTCTAAGATGACTGCCGGTGACAAACCGGAGGAAGGTGGGGATGACGTCAAATCATCATGCCCCTTATGACCTGGGCTACACACGTGCTACAATGGACGGTACAAAGGGCAGCAAGACCGCGAGGTTTAGCAAATCCCATAAAACCGTTCTCAGTTCGGATTGCAGGCTGCAACTCGCCTGCATGAAGCTGGAATCGCTAGTAATCGCGGATCAGCATGCCGCGGTGAATACGTTCCCGGGCCTTGTACACACCGCCCGTCACACCACGAGAGTTTGTAACACCCGAAGTCGGTGAGGTAACCTTTTGGAGCCAGCCGCCTAAGGTGGGACAGATGATTGGGGTGAAGTCGTAACAAGGTAGCCGTATCGGAAGGTGCGGCTGGATCACCTCCTTTCTAAGGATATATGAGACGTGACGCGTTGATTTTGTTTTGTTCAGTTTTGATGGTTCAATAAGATTTTTTGCGAAAGCAAACAAATCCACCATCAAACATTGTTCTTTGAAAACTAGATAAAGATAGTCATGAAGAAAGTCAAGAAAGAACCGAGAATTCGCCATTTTAGGATATCTCTTATGAGATATTGTTTTAAACTAAGGTGAAGGAGAAGCGAGGAGTGCAAGGCGCCCGTGTTTCTGAGCAGCGGAGTGTACCTTACCGTACATGAGCAGCGGAAGAAACGAAGGCAACGCCGCAATCCGAAGCTTATCGTTCGCCGATGGTTAAGTTAGAAAGGGCGCACGGTGGATGCCTTGGCACTAGGAGCCGATGAAGGACGGGACTAACACCGATATGCTTCGGGGAGCTGTAAGTAAGCTTTGATCCGGAGATTTCCGAATGGGGGAACCCGCTGCACGTAATGGTGCAGTATCCATACTTGAATACATAGAGTATGGAAGGCAGACCCGGGGAACTGAAACATCTAAGTACCCGGAGGAAGAGAAAGCAAACGCGATTCCCTGAGTAGCGGCGAGCGAAACGGGATTAGCCCAAACCAAGAGGCTTGCCTCTTGGGGTTGTAGGACACTCTATACGGAGTTACAAAGGAATGAAGTAGACGAAGAAGTCTGGAAAGGCTCGTCACAGAAGGTAACAACCCTGTAGTCGAAACTTCGTTCCCTCTTGAGTGGATCCTGAGTACGGCGGGACACGAGAAATCCCGTCGGAAGCTGGGAGGACCATCTCCCAAGGCTAAATACTCCCTAGTGACCGATAGTGAACCAGTACCGTGAGGGAAAGGTGAAAAGCACCCCGGAAGGGGAGTGAAATAGAACCTGAAACCGTGTGCCTACAAGTAGTCAGAGCCCGTTAACGGGTGATGGCGTGCCTTTTGTAGAATGAACCGGCGAGTTACGATCCCATGCAAGGTTAAGTCGGAAAGACGGAGCCGCAGCGAAAGCGAGTCTGAATAGGGCGAATGAGTATGTGGTCGTAGACCCGAAACCAGGTGATCTACCCATGTCCAGGGTGAAGTTCAGGTAACACTGAATGGAGGCCCGAACCCACGCACGTTGAAAAGTGCGGGGATGAGGTGTGGGTAGCGGAGAAATTCCAATCGAACTTGGAGATAGCTGGTTCTCTCCGAAATAGCTTTAGGGCTAGCCTCATGTAGTAAGAGTCTTGGAGGTAGAGCACTGTTTGGACTAGGGGCCCTCATCGGGTTACCGAATTCAGACAAACTCCGAATGCCAAAGACTTATCCATGGGAGTCAGACTGCGAGTGATAAGATCCGTAGTCGAAAGGGAAACAGCCCAGACCACCAGCTAAGGTCCCAAAGTATACGTTAAGTGGAAAAGGATGTGGAGTTGCTTAGACAACCAGGATGTTGGCTTAGAAGCAGCCACCATTTAAAGAGTGCGTAATAGCTCACTGGTCGAGTGACTCTGCGCCGAAAATGTACCGGGGCTAAACGTATCACCGAAGCTGTGGATTGACACCATTTGGTGTCAGTGGTAGGAGAGCGTTCTAAGGGCTGAGAAGCTGGACCGTAAGGACTGGTGGAGCGCTTAGAAGTGAGAATGCCGGTATGAGTAGCGAAAGACAGGTGAGAATCCTGTCCACCGAATGCCTAAGGTTTCCTGAGGAAGGCTCGTCCGCTCAGGGTTAGTCGGGACCTAAGCCGAGGCCGAAAGGCGTAGGCGATGGATAACAGGTTGATATTCCTGTACCACCTCTTTTCCGTTTGAGTGATGGGGGGACGCAGGAGGATAGGGTAAGCGCGCTGTTGGATATGCGCGTCTAAGCAGTTAGGCTGGTGATGAGGCAAATCCCGTCACCATAAAGGCTGAGCTGTGACAGCGAGGGAAATATAGTACCGAAGTTCCTGATTCCACACTGCCAAGAAAAGCCTCTAGCGAGGAAAAAGGTGCCCGTACCGCAAACCGACACAGGTAGGCGAGGAGAGAATCCTAAGGTGAGCGAGAGAACTCTCGTTAAGGAACTCGGCAAAATGACCCCGTAACTTCGGGAGAAGGGGTGCTCTGGTAGGGTGCAAGCCCGAGAGAGCCGCAGTGAATAGGCCCAGGCGACTGTTTAGCAAAAACACAGGTCTCTGCGAAGCCGTAAGGCGAAGTATAGGGGCTGACGCCTGCCCGGTGCTGGAAGGTTAAGGGGAGTGCTTAGCGCAAGCGAAGGTGCGAACCGAAGCCCCAGTAAACGGCGGCCGTAACTATAACGGTCCTAAGGTAGCGAAATTCCTTGTCGGGTAAGTTCCGACCCGCACGAAAGGCGCAACGATCTGGGCACTGTCTCAACGAGAGACTCGGTGAAATTATAGTACCTGTGAAGATGCAGGTTACCCGCGACAGGACGGAAAGACCCCGTGGAGCTTTACTGTAGCCTGATATTGAATTTTGGCACAGCTTGTACAGGATAGGTAGGAGCCTTGGAAACCGGAGCGCCAGCTTCGGTGGAGGCGCTGGTGGGATACTACCCTGGCTGTGTTGAACTTCTAACCCGCGCCCCTGATCGGGGTGGGAGACAGTGTCAGGTGGGCAGTTTGACTGGGGCGGTCGCCTCCTAAAGAGTAACGGAGGCGCCCAAAGGTTCCCTCAGAATGGTTGGAAATCATTCGCAGAGTGTAAAGGCACAAGGGAGCTTGACTGCGAGACCTACAAGTCGAGCAGGGACGAAAGTCGGGCTTAGTGATCCGGTGGTTCCGCATGGAAGGGCCATCGCTCAACGGATAAAAGCTACCCCGGGGATAACAGGCTTATCTCCCCCAAGAGTCCACATCGACGGGGAGGTTTGGCACCTCGATGTCGGCTCATCGCATCCTGGGGCTGTAGTCGGTCCCAAGGGTTGGGCTGTTCGCCCATTAAAGCGGTACGCGAGCTGGGTTCAGAACGTCGTGAGACAGTTCGGTCCCTATCCGTCGTGGGCGCAGGAAATTTGAGAGGAGCTGTCCTTAGTACGAGAGGACCGGGATGGACGCACCGCTGGTGTACCAGTTGTCTTGCCAAAGGCATCGCTGGGTAGCTATGTGCGGAAGGGATAAGTGCTGAAAGCATCTAAGCATGAAGCCCCCCTCGAGATGAGATTTCCCATCACTTTATGTGAGTAAGATCCCTGAAAGATGATCAGGTAGATAGGTCTGAGGTGGAAGCGTGGCGACACGTGCAGCTGACAGATACTAATCGATCGAGGACTTAACCACGTTAAAAAGCGCAGGCGGTTTTAATAGCCGCCGGAGCTGGATTGCAAAATAGCGAAACTCGGAATCCTTTCTGATTCTTCATGACCTTTATCTAGTTTTGAGAGAACGATGTTCTGTCAACTTCATACAGTCTGGTGATTAAGGCGAAGAGGTCACACCCGTTCCCATGCCGAACACGGAAGTTAAGCTCTTCAGCGCCGATGGTAGTTGGGGGATCTCCCCCTGTGAGAGTAGGACGTCGCCAGGCAATCAAAAGAGTACCCGAAGGGGTGCTCTTTTTTTGTGTAAAAAAGAATCAGAAGAACGAACAGGTTATGTAGTTCCGGCCTTTAATCAAGAGCACTGCTCGGGTGGAGAGGAGCAAGAAGGTCAAGGACGCGAGGGAGAGAACACCGGAGTGGGCTCTGCCCATGAGGATGTGAACGAGCGAAGCGGACGAAGAGATTCGCCGCTCATCGCCGTCCGAGCCTTCAGTGGCGATGGAAGTTGGGGGCTCCCCCTGTGAGAGTAGGACGTCGCCAGGCGACCAAAAGAGTACCCGAGGGGTGCTCTTTTTTTGTGTAAAAAAGAATCAGAGGAACGAACAGGTCGTGTAGTTCCGGCCTTTAATCAAGAGCACTGCTCGGGCGGAGAGGAGCAAGAAGGTCAAGGACGCGAGGGAGAGAACACCAGAGTGGGCTCTGCCCATGAGGATGTGAACGAGCGAAGCGGACGAAGAGATTCGCCGCTCATCGCCGTCCGAGCCTTCAGTGGCGATGGAAGTTGGGGCTCCCCCTGTGAGAGTAGGACGTCGCCAGGCGACCAAAAGAGTACCCGAGGGGTGCTCTTTTTTTGTGTAAAAAAGAATCAGAAGAACGAACAGGTTATGTAGTTCCGGCCTTTAATCAAGAGCACTGCTCGGGCGGAGAGGAGCAAGAAGGTCAAGGACGCGAGGGAGAGAACACCGGAGTGGGCTCTGCCCATGAGGATGTGAACGAGCGAAGCGGACGAAGAGGTTCGCTGCTCATCGCCGTCCGAGCCTTCAGCGCCGATGGTAGTTGGGGGCTCCCCCTGTGAGAGTAGGACGTCGCCAGGCGACCAAAAGAGTACCCGAGGGGTGCTCTTTTTTTGTGTAAAAAAGAATCAGAAGAACGAACAGGTTATGTAGTTCCGGCCTTTAATCAAGAGCAGAGCTCGGGCGGAGAGGAGCAAGAAGGTCAAGGACGAGAGGGAGAGAACACCGGAGTGGGCTCTGCCCATGAGGATGTGAACGAGCGAAGCGGACGAAGAGATTCGCCGCTCATCGCCGTCCGAGCCTTCAGTGCCGATGGTAGTTGGGGACTCCCCCTGTGAGAGTAGGACGTCGCCAGGCGACCAAAAGAGTACCCGAAGAGGTGCTCTTTTTTTGTGCGAAAAAGAATCAGAACGAACAGTTTGTGTAGTTCCGGCCTTTAATCAAGAGCACCACTCGGGCGGAGAGGAGCAAGAAGGTCAAGGACGAGAGGGAGAGAACACCGGAGTGGGCTCTGCCCATGAGGATGTGAACGAGCGAAGCGGACGAAGAGATTCGCCGCTCATCGCCGTCCGAGCCTTCAGAGGCGATGGTAGTTGGGGCTCCGCTGTGAGAGTAGGACATCGCCAGGCAATCAAAAGAGTACCCAAAGGGGTGCTCTTTTTTTGTGCGAAAAAGAATCAGAACGAACAGTTTGTGTAGTTCCGGACTTTAATCAAGACCACAGCTCGGGCGGAGAGGAGCAAGAAGGTCGAGGACGAGAGATTGAGGAAGCCGGAGATTACGTTTTGGAGTGCTGGAAGGTGGAGAGTTGGCTGGCTGTGGTGTTCTTAAGGAAATGGACTTGCAGCATGGTGAGATTAAATCTATGAACCTCCGTCATTTGAGGAGGCTGCCAATAACCGGTCCATGACATTGGAATTATGAGTGCTGAGGACGCTCAAGCTTTCCATCTGTGCCTTCAAATTCAGGTTGATTGTTCGAAAAATATGATTGACTTTTCTGTCTTTTTAGCATACCTTTATCATATACTTCAGAGTTCGAAATAAGTCTTTCGCAACAGTATGGAATCCCCTGATATTTCTGCTCTTGCCGCCTACATCAATCACTCCTCGCAAAGACTTCTTATACCGTGTACTCTATTATTAAAAAAACTGTTCAGTAAATAGAAAGGGTGGGAGGCATGAAAACCCCGACCGCAGCAAGTGAAGAGATTCCTGTTCTACTTTCTGCCTTCTATGACCATGTGGATGAAGCCGTATTAATTTCTCGGTTTGATGATGAATTCAATACCTGTTTCCTGGTGGATGCCAATCCTGCGGCGTGTGAGCTGCTGGGATATAACAAAAATGAATTGTTGAAAATGGATCCTGAGGAGGTGCTGTTCTCCAATATAAGCAGCAGGCTTTTCAGTTTTATGAAAGACCAGCTAATTAAAAATAAGCAGGGTTCGCACGAAATGGAGCTTCAGACGAAGAATGGTGAATCAGCAGTAGTTGAGATCAAGTCGTCATTGCTTGAATGGAAGGGATTTTTTTATGTTTTAAGTACAATCAAAAATATCGAGTTGAAAAAAGAAATGCAAGATGAGTGGCTGGCCGATAAGAATAGGACCATGGAGCTGCTGAATGGTGTACAGTCGTATATTATCATCATGGATAAAAAAGGGAGCATCATCAGTGCTAATAAATATTGTGAAGCGAAGACAGGCTACACATCTGATGAACTGCAGGGGAAGGCAATATGGGATTTGCTTTTTGATGACAAGCAGAAGGAACCACTTTTGATTAACTGTCAGGATGGGCTTGCGTCTGATCAAACTTATGAAAGCTGCTGGATTTCAAAAGGTGGAGAACGTCTTTATATTCAGTGGTCTGTATCCTTTTTAAATGAAGATGATTCTGAAAGAGGTTATATCGTTGGAACTGGAATTGATATATCACAAAGAAAAGAATACGAAAACACTTTGCTGGTAAGCACTCAAAAGTACAGGAGTCTGGTGGAGGATAATCCGGACGGTATTGTAGTTTTTGAGGAAGAAAACATGATTTATCTTAATGAAGAGGCGCAGAAAATTTTAGGATATCCCTCTACAGCAGCGAAGATGACCTCCCTGTTTTCAAGGGTGCATCCTTACGATAGAGAGAAAGCGATCAGTTATTTCAAGGGACTGTTGAGCAATGAGAACGTTACCCACCATATTATCGACCTGGAAATCATCAGGCCAAGTTCCAGCCGTGTGACGGTGGAGGTAAAAGGGATAACCAATATGGTTCGGAAAAGGAAATATAGTCACCTTGTCATACGGGATGTGAGCTTGCGAAAACAGGCAGAAAGTAACCTGGTAAAAGTGAACCGCCAAATGGAGAATGTGTTGAGTTCCACTGATGAAATCATCATTGGCCTCTGTAAGGATCTAAGGGTAACCTTTGTTAATCAATCATTGGTGAACCTGCTCGGTGTTGCCCCACCTAATTTAGTCGGTTTAAACGGCCAAGAACTGTTCAACATGGTTTCTTGTTTGAGTGAGGGGCAAGTATCGATTGATTTGCCCGGTTTGTTGAAAAAGGAGTCTGCGGAAATCCTTCTGTTGGTTAAGGGAGTCAAAAAATATTTTGAAGTGAAAGTTCTTCCACTTGGTTTTGAAGAGGGCGCATTAATCACGATGTATGATATTACGGACAGAATTTTACTCAACAGACAGCGGGAGAGATATTATGATTCCATTGCATGCGGGATCACAGTACAGGATGTAAGAGGAAAGATTCTTTACGCCAACCAGAATGCTGCAGAAATTATTGGGGTGGACAAGGGTGAAATCATGGGGTTTCATTTCAAAAATCATGATTGGCAGCTGGTTGATGAAAATGGAGAAAAGCTTCAATTGGAGGAACATCCTTGGAGAAAAGCAGTCAGGACCAAACAAGAAATCAATAATTTTGTCATGGGCTTTTATCACCCTCAATTCAAGGAAGTGAGATGGGTCCTTGTGAATACACGGAATGTTTTTGAGGAAGAGGAAGATTCCATTGAAAAGGTGATCGCGACTTTTCATGATATCACGGAAAAAGTAGAACTTGATAAAATTATGAAAGAAAAGGAAAAGCTGGCCTTGGCGGGGAAGCTTGCTGCAGGGGTTGCCCATGAAATCAAGAATCCACTGACAAGCAGTCTTGGATTTGTTAAATTTATGAAGGATGAGAATGAGGTTGATGACAGTTATCTTGATATCGTCTTAAGAGAGTTGGAAAGCATCAATATGGTCACCAGTGAATTTTTGACTTTGGCAGAGCCGCAGTCTCTCCAAAAGGAAAGATTACGGATTGTGGACGATGTCATTCTTCCACTAATGGAACAGTTGGAAAATCAATTGGTAGTAAGAGGGATAAAGATCAATCTTTTTCACCCCACAGACCAAATCATTCTTGGAGTAAAGGAGCAAGTTAGACAGCTGTTCCTTAATATTATCAACAATAGTATAGAAGCGATGCCCGGCGGCGGAAATATAGATATATCATTGATGCGGGAAGATAAATATAGTGTGGTCAGTATTAAGGATGATGGGGCAGGAATTTCCCCTGAGCGTTTAAAGTTTCTGGGGGAACCTTTTTATTCTATTAAAGAGAAGGGGACTGGATTCGGCCTCCTGCTTTGCAAAAAAATTGCTCATGAACATAATGGAAATCTGGTCATTAAAAGTGTACTGGGGAAAGGGACACTGGTCGAGGTCAGCTTGCCGTTGGAAGAAAAGAAGCACTAAGAGGGTGGGAAACCATTCTCTTTTTCTTTTATGTTTTTCGTATAGAATTTATCTTCGAGACATCCACAAGGCATGAATACAGAGATTTTTCAGGAGAATTATCATTGTTTTTTGGAATTCATAGTGTATAGCAGCAAAGTTGAAGAAAAGAGCTTAATTCTTGGAGAATCCCGGATTAACAGTTCACAAAAAGGGAAAGTTCTAGTAGAGTAAGTAGAAATCATGGATTACAGCTGCTGTCTGAATCTGATGGGAGGAAAACGGGAGTGCTGGAAAACAGTTTGATCATGGTCGCAATTATTCTGGTCATCAATATAGTATACGTTTCATTTTTTACCATCCGGATGATTCTTACATTAAAGGGTTACCGGTATATTGCTGCGTTTGTCAGCATGTTTGAAGTTGTAATATATGTTGTGGGGCTGGGCCTTGTGCTCGATAACCTGGACCAGATCCAAAACCTGGTCGCATATGCTGTCGGATATGGGCTTGGTGTCATTGCGGGTATGAAAATCGAAGAGAAGCTTGCACTTGGCTACATTACGGTCAATGTGATTACGGCAGATTATGATAAGTCTCTCCCTGATAAGTTAAGGATGAATGGATATGGAGTGACGAACTGGGCTGCTCATGGTCTTGAAGGCGACCGGATGGCAATGCAGATCCTGACACCCCGTAAGAATGAAATGAAGCTGTACCAAACCATTAAGGAACTGGATCCGAAAGCCTTCATCATTGCCTATGAACCGAAGACGATACACGGCGGATTCTGGGTGAAGGCGGTAAGGAAAATCAGAAAGGAAAATTTGTCTGCCAATGAGTAAAAATAAGAAGATGTTTGAAGTTGAAGAAAATGAAAGCATTTCAGCATGCTTGGACAGAATGAAGCAGGAAGGGTATGCCCCTGTGAAAAGGCTGGAGAAGCCGGTATTTAGTGAAGAGAAGAATAATGAAAAGGTTGAATATGTCCCTGTCCGGCAAAAGATTGTATTCGAAGGAAGGAAGATGGACTGAAACACGAACGTTAATTTTCTGAAATTTATTATTGTTCGATTTTTCGTTGACAGTTACGATGTGGTGTTGTTATGATGAAAACAACAAGTAAACACCCTCATATAATCTTGGGAATATGGCCCATAAGTATCTACCCGGTTACCGTAAATGATCGGACTATGAGGGAAAGTAGCTGTCTGGAGAACAGGCGGGGTCTATCCATTTTTGGAGTGGTCCCGGCTGTTGGGCCCGGGTTAACTGCTTTCTCTCATGAGAAGCGTTAATCCGGGTTTTTGTGTTTTAGCAAGGCAATGTATCAGGTATACAAGTCTTTACCGCTTTAAAGCACCGGGGGACTGTCCCCGGATGCTTTAAAGCGCTAAAGGGAAAATAGATTCCAGGAGGCGGAGATATGCAGCTTAAAGTAGGAGTTGTGATGGGAAGTACTTCTGATTGGAAAACAATGAAGCATGCATGTGATATTCTTGATGAGTATGGCATCCTTTACGAGAAAAAAGTGGTTTCTGCACACAGGACCCCTGACTTGATGTTTGACTATGCTGAGAGCGCCAGGGAAAGAGGGCTGAAAGTAATCATTGCCGGTGCAGGCGGGGCGGCCCATCTGCCAGGAATGGTTGCAGCCAAGACGACTCTCCCTGTCATTGGGGTTCCTGTCCAGACGAAAGCATTGAACGGCTTGGATTCACTTCTTTCCATCGTCCAAATGCCGGGCGGTGTGCCGGTTGCCACGGTGGCGATCGGGGAAGCGGGTGCGAAGAATGCCGGATTGCTGGCAGCACAGATTCTTTCCACACAGGATGAGGCAATTGCCCGGAAGCTGGACAGCAGCAGGGAAGCGCTGAGACAAAAAGTAGTGGAAAGCGGTGATGACCTTGAATAAACAAGTGATTGATCCTGGGCAAACGATCGGCATTATCGGCGGTGGACAGCTTGGGCGGATGATGGCTCTGGCTGCCAAGGAAGCGGGGTTTAGAATTGTCGTTTTAGACCCGGGCAGCGATGGCCCATGTGCACAAGTGGCAGATGAGGTGATCATTGCAGATTACGAGGACGGCCAAGCACTGGAAAGACTTGCTGAGCTAAGCGATGTTATTACATATGAATTCGAAAATATTGATTATGAAGCACTGAAAGGCCTGACCGAAAAGGCGTATGTTCCTCAGGGAGCTGAGCTGATCCGTATCACTCAAAACCGGATTGCCGAAAAAGAAGCGCTTGTCTATGGCGGAGTGGATGTTGCTCCTTATGAAGTCATCGTAAGTGAACAAGAGATTGGCGAAAAAGCTGAAGATCTTGGCTACCCTGTTGTTCTGAAGACAGCTACCGGAGGCTACGATGGGAAAGGGCAGGTCGTTCTCTATGAAGCGGCAGACATAGAAGAAGCAGCCGGACTGCTTGCTAATGGCCCCTGTGTTCTGGAAAAGTGGATGTCCTTTGACAAAGAGGTTTCCGTCATCGTCACCAGGAACCCTTCCGGAGAAATGAGTGTGTTTCCTGCTGTGGAGAACATCCACAAGGAGAACATTCTCCATCAGACGATTGCTCCTGCGAGAATAAGCGATGCTGACAATGAGAAGGCTGTTAGTACAGCGAAAAAAGTGGCGGAGACCATGGATACGGTGGGGACACTTGCGGTTGAAATGTTCCTGACCAAAACTGGCGATATCTATGTGAATGAACTTGCGCCGCGTCCTCATAATTCCGGCCATTTTTCAATCGAAGCCTGTGAAACATCCCAGTTTGGCCAGCACATCCGTGCCATTTGCAACTGGCCCCTGAAAAGCACAGATATTATCAAGCCGGCTGTCATGGTCAACATTTTAGGGGAGCATCTGGATGCAGTGATTAAACATATCCCTTCTCAGCCAAACTGGTCCATTCACCTTTACGGCAAAGAGGAAGCAAAGCCTAAAAGAAAAATGGGGCATGTGACGGTGCTGACGAGCAATATAGAATCCACTTTGCTCGAATTGAATGAAACAAACATATGGAACAGTATAGAAATGATCGGAGGAAAACAATCATGATTGAACGTTATACACGACCTGAAATGGGAGCGATCTGGACAGAGGAGAACCGCTTCCAGGCATGGCTCGAGGTGGAGATTTTAGCCTGTGAAGCATGGGCGGAACTTGGGGATATCCCAAAAGAAGATGTCGCGAAAATAAGAGAAAATGCGGGCTTTAATGTCGATCGCATCAAAGAAATTGAAGAAGAAACACGTCATGATGTGGTGGCTTTTACAAGAGCGGTTTCTGAAACACTTGGGGAAGAACGTAAATGGGTCCATTACGGCCTGACTTCTACGGACGTCGTGGATACAGCATTGTCTTATGTGCTTCGCCAGGCAAACGAAATTATCATGAGGGACTTGGAAAACTTCATTGAGATCTTGAAACAGAAAGCGATTGAACATAAAGATACGGTCATGATGGGCAGAACCCACGGTGTACACGCGGAGCCGACGACATTCGGTTTGAAGCTTGCCCTCTGGTATGAAGAGATGAAGCGGAACTTGGATCGTTTTAAAGAAGCAGCTGCAGGTGTCGAATTCGGAAAGATTTCCGGTGCAGTCGGAACATATGCAAACATCGATCCTTTTGTAGAATCTTATGTTTGTGAAAAACTTGGATTGTCACCGGCTCCGGTTTCAACACAGACCCTGCAGCGTGACCGCCATGCGCACTATATGAGCACCATCGCATTGATTGCTACATCGATCGAAAAATTTGCTGTGGAAATCCGCGGCCTGCAAAAGAGTGAAACACGCGAAGTGGAAGAGTTTTTTGCCAAGGGGCAAAAGGGATCTTCGGCGATGCCGCACAAACGGAATCCGATTGGATCTGAAAATATGACTGGAATGGCCCGTGTGATCCGCGGCTACATGATGACAGCTTATGAAAATGTACCGCTTTGGCATGAACGCGACATTTCCCATTCTTCTGCAGAAAGAGTGATTTTGCCGGATGCTACCATTGCGCTCAACTATATGCTGAACCGTTTCAGCAATATCGTGAAGAACCTGACCGTGTATCCTGAGAATATGAAACGCAATATGGACCGCACGCTCGGCTTGATTTACTCTCAGCGTGTCCTTCTTGCCCTGATCGATAAAGGAATGGCCCGCGAAGCTGCGTACGACACGGTGCAGCCGAAAGCAATGGAAGCATGGGAAAAGCAAGTGCCTTTCCGTCATCTGATAGAAGAGGAAGAAGCCATCACATCAAAGCTGTCTCCTGCTGAAATCGATGACTGCTTCGACTACAATCATCATCTGAAACATGTTAATACCATCTTTGAACGCTGCGGATTGAAGTAGGGAAATTTATAAGGGAAGAGAGGGATCTCTTCCTTTTTTTATAAAATTTTTGATAGGAGCGGGAGAGCAGGGTGCATTATTTGCTGGAAAAAGAGAGATGATGATGATCGCAGAGCAGGCGGGGTACATTTTTTGAAAAAACAGGAGTAATCGTACCAGCTGCAAGTCACTCGGCATACCATTTCCCATCATAACGCATCAGTTTGAAGTGATTGGATATATTTTTTACAAAATGCAGACTGAAGATTGCCAATATTCAACTTGTTTTAGCGCTTTAAAGCGCTAAGAGGGACTGTCCCTTTTAGTACATTAAAGCGGTGAAGCCGGGCTGTCTTCAGCAGAGAAAAGGGGATCTCGGGATGAAAAAACAGGGTCTTTTATATGAGGGGAAGGCAAAGCGGATCTACAGTACGGAAAACAACGAAGAGGTATGGGTGGAATACAAGGATTCAGCCACTGCTTTTAATGGGGAGAAAAAAGCGGAGATTGGCGGCAAAGGGGTCTTGAATAACGAGATTAGCAGTTTGCTGTTTTCAAGGTTGAAAGACAAGGGGTTTGAGAGTCATTTCATCAAAAGGATTTCGGAGCACGAACAGCTGGTGAAAAAGGTGGACATTATCCCTCTTGAAGTTGTGGTCAGAAATGTTGCGGCCGGAAGTTTAGCAAAGAGACTTGGTTTGGAAGAAGGAACCGCTTTAAGACATAGTATCGTTGAGTTTTATTATAAAGATGACAATCTCGGTGACCCGCTGTTGACGGATGCCCACATTGAACTGCTGGAGCTTGCGACCCGGGAAGAGGTTGAGTTCCTGAAGATCCAAGGATTGAAAGTGGACGCTGTTTTAACAGAAATCTTTGAAGAAGCAGGGATCAAGCTGATTGATTTCAAGTTGGAATTCGGGAAAGACAGTGAGGGAACTATCATGCTTGCTGATGAAATTTCGCCTGACACCTGCAGGCTTTGGGATATCGAAACGAACCAGAAGCTGGATAAAGATGTGTTCCGCCGGGACCTGGGCAATCTGAGAGACGTATATTCTATTATTCTTGAGAGACTGGG
The DNA here is from genome assembly GCF_984799155.1 of Bacillus sp. SRL337. NCBI lineage: Bacteria > Bacillati > Bacillota > Bacilli > Caryophanales > Bacillaceae > Bacillus > Bacillus sp. SRL337. Next base: position 367,037 of record NZ_OZ481793.1, read on the forward strand.
AGGAAAAGAAGCATGTACAAAGTAAAGGTATTCATCACATTAAGAGAGAGCGTATTGGACCCGCAAGGAAAGGCTGTACAGAATTCGCTTCACAGCATGGATTATAACCAGGTGGAAGATGTGCGCATCGGTAAGTATATGGAACTGACCATCTCCCCGTCTGTCAAGAGTGTGGAAGATGCTGTCGATGAAATGTGCAGCAAGCTGCTGGCGAATCCGGTCATTGAGGATTACCGCTATGAAATCGAGGAGTTGGTTGCCCAATGAAGTTCGCTGTGATTGTATTTCCTGGATCGAACTGTGATGTCGATATGTACCATGCCATCAAGGACGAAATCGGGGAGGAAGTTGACTACGTTTGGCATGATGCAGATCATCTGGAAGACTATGATGCTATTCTTTTGCCCGGCGGATTCTCTTATGGGGATTACCTTCGCTGCGGTTCCATTGCCCGCTTTTCCAATGTGATGGCTGAAGTAGTGAAAGCGGCTGAAGCGGGAAAGCCGGTACTTGGTGTCTGTAACGGTTTCCAGATTTTATTGGAAGCAGGACTTCTGCCGGGAGCCCTTCTCAGAAATGACGGCTTGAAGTTCATTTGCCGCACACTTCCGTTAAAGGTAGAGAACAATAACACGATGTTCTCCGGCGGATATGAGGATGGCGAAATTTTAAATATTCCGGTGGCCCACGGTGAAGGTAATTACTACTGTGATGACGTGACATTGGAAGAATTGAAGACTCATAATCAAATCGTTTTTAAATATGAAGGAACTAACCCGAATGGGAGTATTTCCGATATTGCCGGGATTACCAATAGAGCAGGAAATGTGCTGGGTATGATGCCGCATCCGGAGAGAGCAATGGATGAACTGCTCGGCAGCGCTGATGGACGGAAACTTTTTCAATCAATTGTAAAGCACTGGAGGGAACAACATGCCGTTAATGCTTGAACCGAATGAAACCAGAATCAAAGATGAGAAGATCTACCGCGAGATGGGCCTGACGGATGAAGAGTTCACAATGGTGGAAAACATTCTCGGAAGAACCCCCAACTATACAGAGACCGGACTGTTCTCGGTTATGTGGTCAGAGCATTGCAGCTACAAAAACTCAAAACCGGTTCTGAAGAAATTCCCTGTGACCGGCGAACGGGTTCTTCAAGGACCTGGGGAAGGAGCAGGAATTGTTGACATCGGAGACCAGCAAGCAGTTGTTTTCAAAATTGAAAGCCATAACCATCCGTCAGCGATCGAGCCTTATCAAGGGGCGGCAACAGGTGTCGGCGGAATTATACGCGATGTATTTTCGATGGGAGCAAGGCCTGTCGCACTACTCAACTCTTTACGCTTTGGAGAACTGGATTCTCCTCGTGTTCGGTACCTTTTTGAAGAGGTAGTCGCAGGGATTGCAGGCTATGGAAACTGTATCGGGATCCCGACGGTAGGCGGTGAGGTGCAATTCGATGCTTCTTATGAAGGCAACCCGCTTGTCAATGCCATGTGTGTCGGACTGATCAACCATGAAGATATTCAAAAAGGAATCGCCCAGGGCACTGGGAACACAGTGATGTATATCGGAGCCAAGACGGGTCGTGACGGCATCCACGGGGCAACTTTTGCTTCAGAGGAACTTGGGGAAGAGTCCGAAGAGAAGCGCCCTGCGGTTCAGGTAGGGGATCCATTCATGGAAAAACTTCTTTTGGAAGCATGCCTAGAGCTGATCAAATCCGAAGCACTTGTCGGTATTCAGGATATGGGTGCGGCGGGCCTTACAAGCTCATCAGCTGAAATGGCAAGCAAAGCAGGTTCCGGGATTGAGATGGATCTTGATCTTGTCCCTCAGCGCGAACGAGGTATGACCCCTTATGAAATGATGCTTTCCGAATCTCAGGAAAGAATGCTGATTGTCGTGGAAAAAGGGCGCGAAGCTGAAATTGAAGAGATTGTTTCTAAGTATGACTTGGATGCAGTGGCAATCGGCCGGGTTACGGATGATCAAAAACTAAGGCTTATCCATAAAGGCGAGGTTGTGGCTGATGTACCGGTTGATGCCCTTGCAGAAGATGCTCCGGTCTATCACAAGCCTTCACAGGAGCCGGTTTATTATAGAGAATTCCAGGACATGAGCGCTGCGGCGCCAACGATTATTGATTATAAAGATACCTTGAAAAAATTATTATCTCAGCCGACGATCGCGAGCAAAGAGTGGGTGTATGATCAATACGACCACCAGGTCCGTACCAACACAGTGGTCAGCCCGGGTTCCGATGCTGCGGTGATAAGGATCAGAGGAACGAGGAAAGCGCTGGCAATGACCACAGACTGCAACTCCCGCTATCTCTATCTTGACCCTGAAGTCGGCGGCAAAATTGCGGTTGCGGAAGCAGCACGAAATATCATTTGCTCCGGCGGTGTGCCTCTTGCGATTACAGACTGCCTGAACTTTGGGAATCCTGAGAAGCCGGAGATCTTCTGGCAAATCGAGAAAGCGGTAGATGGGATGAGTGAGGCTTGCCGTACACTTTCAACGCCGGTCATCGGCGGAAATGTTTCGCTTTACAATGAATCAAAAGGCAAAGCCGTGTACCCGACGCCGGTTGTCGGCATGGTCGGCCTGGTTGAAGACCTTTCCCATATCACGACCCAGCAGTTCAAGGCAGCAGGGGATCTGATTTATGTAATTGGTGAAGCGCGTGAGGAATTCGGAGGCAGCGAACTTCAAAAAATGATGCATGGAAAGATATTTGGCAAATCACCTGAGCTGGATCTTTCAATTGAACAGCAGAGACAAAATGACCTGTTAAATGCAATCCGCCGGGGTTATGCGGCATCTGCACACGATATTGCAGAGGGAGGACTGTCAGTCGCGCTGGCCGAATCGGCTTTTGGAACAGAAGGCCTCGGGGCAACGATTAGAATCAAGGATGATTTCACCGCGGAATTGTTCAGTGAGACTCAATCCCGTTTTATCGTTTCCGTAAAAAAAGAATTCCAGGAACAGTTCGAACAAACAGTCACCGATGCGAAGCTTGTTGGTGAAGTGAACGGGTCAGGTTATCTTAAATGTGTCGATGGGGAAGGGAAAGTGGTCCTTCTTGCAACTGTGGAAGAGTTGGAATCAGCTTGGAAAGGAGCCATCCCATGCTTGCTGAAATCAAAGGTTTAAATGAAGAGTGCGGTGTTTTTGGAATCTGGGGAAACAGCAGTGCAGCACAATTGACTTACTATGGCCTGCACAGCCTGCAGCACCGGGGACAGGAAGGCGCGGGTATCGTTGTGACGGACGGAGAGAAATTGACAGGCGTCAAAGGCGAAGGCCTGGTCACGGAGGTTTTCCAGCAAGGGGCAATTGACGGCCTGACAGGAAAAGCCGCTATCGGACATGTGCGGTATGCAACGGCAGGAGGCGGCGGATATGAGAATGTCCAGCCTCTCCTTTTCCATTCAGGAAACGGAAGCCTGGCGCTGGCACATAACGGAAATCTGGTGAATGCCAATGCCCTGAAGCACCAGCTTGAAAGCCAGGGAAGTATTTTTCAAACAAGTTCAGATACGGAAGTGTTGGCTCACTTAATCAAAAGAAGCGGTTTTCCAACATTGAAAGACCGAGTCAAGAATGCTTTGACAATGCTGAAGGGAGCCTATGCATTTGTCATCATGACCGAAACGGAAATGCTGGTAGCGCTGGATCCTAATGGGTTAAGGCCGTTATCACTAGGCCGTATCGGTGACTCTTATTGTGTTGCATCGGAAACATGTGCATTTGATATTACGGGGGCTGAGTTCATTCGTGATGTTGAGCCGGGTGAACTTCTGATCATCAATGATGAGGGGATCTCTTCCGAAAGATTTACAATTTCCTGCGGTACAGCGGTCTGCACGATGGAATATGTCTATTTTTCAAGACCCGACAGCAATATTCACGGCATCAATGTTCACAGTGCGAGAAAACGGATGGGCATGCAGCTGGCCAAGGAAGCGCCGATTGAAGCGGATGTCGTCACAGGTGTCCCGGACTCAAGTATATCCAGTGCCATTGGTTATGCGGAAACATCCGGTATCCCCTATGAAATGGGGCTGATCAAGAACCGTTATGTCGGCAGGACATTCATTCAGCCTTCCCAGTCACTGAGGGAGCAAGGGGTAAAGATGAAGCTTTCACCTGTAAGGGGCGTCGTCGAAGGCAAGCGCGTGGTCATGGTGGATGATTCCATTGTGCGCGGGACAACAAGTAAAAGAATCGTGACCATGCTGAAGGAAGCTGGTGCGACAGAGGTTCATGTCGTCATCAGCTCACCTCCGATCAAGAATCCGTGTTACTACGGAATAGATACCAGCACCCATGAAGAGTTGATTGCAGGTACACGTTCGGTAGAGGAAATCCGCGAGATCATCGGAGCGGATTCATTGACCTTCTTAAGCACGGAAGGAATGGTTGAAGCAGTCGGCCGGAATGATTCTTCTGAAAACAGGGGACACTGCCTTGCCTGTTTCACAGGAAAATACCCGACTGAAATTTACCCAGACACCCTGCATCCCTATGAAAAAGAGCTAGTACGCTAGGAGGAACGAATATGGCTAATGCTTATAAAAGCGCTGGTGTCGATATCGATGCCGGCTATGAATCGGTGAATCGGATCAAGAAGCACGTAGAGCGGACCAAGCGAAAAGGGATGCTTGGTTCTCTCGGCGGCTTTGGCGGGATGTTCGACCTTTCCGGGCTTGGGTTGAAAGAGCCTGTACTGGTGTCCGGAACAGATGGCGTCGGGACAAAATTGAAGCTGGCTTTCATGGCAGATAAGCATGACACAATCGGCATCGACTGTGTCGCCATGTGTGTGAATGATATTGTCGTACAGGGAGCGGAACCGTTGTATTTCATGGACTATATCGCGTGCGGAAAAGCTGTTCCTGAAAAAATCGAAAGTATCGTCAAAGGGGTTGCGGACGGATGTGAAATGGCGGGAGCCGGACTGACAGGCGGTGAAACGGCGGAAATGCCCGGGCTTTATGAAGCGGATGAGTATGACATTGCCGGATTTGCTGTCGGTGTCTGTGAAAAAAGCAAAATCGTTACGGGCGACGGAATTTCTGAAGGAAACAGGTTAGTCGGCCTTGCCTCCAGTGGTATACACAGTAATGGATACTCTCTTGTCAGAAAGGTATTTTTTGAAGACAACTCCTATGATTTGGACATCTACATGCCGCAGTTGAAATCTACACTGGAAGACGCTCTGCTTACACCGACAAGGATCTATGTAAAACCCGTCTTGGAGGCGCTAGGGAAATTTTCCATCAAAGGCATGTCCCATGTAACCGGTGGAGGGTTCATCGAAAACATTCCAAGGATGCTGCCTGAAGGATTAGGCGCTGATATTGATACATCGAATTGGAAGCAGCCAGAACTATTCAATTTGCTTCAGGAATTGGGAAACATTCCCCAACAGGAAATGTATAACATTTTTAACATGGGAATCGGATTTGTGCTTGCTGTTGATGCTTCTGAAGCAGAAGAGGCTGTGAACTTTTTTAACAGCATCGGTGAAAAGGCCTATCTGATAGGGGAAGTAACATCGGGTAATGGAGTCCGGATCATTGAAGGAGACGGGCAGGAGGATTAAAATGGGTGCGAAGGAACTTTTGTCCATAGGGACGGCGTCACCCATTTTGCTTTCGCCTAAAGGCTGTTTTCTTGCAGGTTGCAGCTTCCGGAAAAATCTCCAAAGCCGGAATCTCCTCCTGGGTACTAGGGGGCTTTCTGAACGGCAAGAGCAGCTCTTATCTTTCTTTCTAACCAGGGGATTTCAGGTGATTTGGCGATATTTTTGGAAACAAAGCTTAAGAAAAGAGCCATTAAAATAAGATTCGGCAGAAATGGGGACGGGAAATGAGAAAAATAGCAGTATTTGCTTCCGGAAGCGGAACGAACTTTCAATCGATCGTCGACTCGGTACATAGCGGAAAACTTCAGGCAAAGGTAGAACTGCTGGTTTGTGACAAGCCCGATGCATTTGTCATCGAAAGAGCGAAGGCGGCAGGGATTGCGACCTTTGTTTTTAACCCTAGAGAGTATAAGTCAAAGCCTGATTTTGAAAGGGAGATTGCAGGTGAACTGCTCAGCCGGGAAGTGGATTTCCTTGTCCTGGCAGGCTATATGCGGCTGATTGGAAAGGTCCTGCTGGAACATTTCTCAGGCAAAATTGTAAACATTCATCCATCACTTCTGCCATCTTTTCCCGGTAAGGATGCTATCGGCCAGGCCATTGATGCCGGTGTGAAAGTGACAGGTGTAACCGTCCATTTCGTGGATGAAGGCATGGACACCGGCCCGATCATTGCACAGGAGGCCGTCCGCATTTCGCCTTTTGATAACAGAGCAACACTGCAACAGAAGATCCAGGATGTCGAGCATACGATTTATCCGGAAACCTTGACACATCTCTTCATGACATCGATGCACAAAGTTCAAAGATGAAACTGCACCAAAGGGAGGAATTAGCGATATGAAAAAAAGAGCACTGATCAGCGTATCGGATAAGAGCGGAATTGTAGAATTTGCACGCGATCTTCAGGAACTTGGATATGACATCATTTCAACTGGAGGAACAAAGAACATCCTGCTTGATAACGGCATTTTCGTTACGGGTGTTGAAGAAGTGACCGGATTCCCGGAGATCATGGAAGGCAGAGTCAAGACCCTTCACCCGAAAATCCACGGCGGGCTGCTTGCGAAGCGTGATGTGGAAGGCCACCGCCGGCAGATGGAAGAACAGGAAATCTTCCCGATCGACCTCGTTTGCGTTAACCTCTACCCATTTCAGCAAACAATCGCCAAACCGAATGTTACCGAAGAAGATGCGATTGAAAATATCGATATCGGCGGACCGACCATGCTGCGTGCGGCTGCCAAGAACCATAAGTATGTAACAGTTGTCGTTGATTCACTGGATTACGATAGGATCATCAATGAAATCAAGGCAAATGGAGAAGCGCCTGAGCTGTTGAGAAAGGAGCTTGCTGCTAAGGTTTTCCGCCACACGGCCGCTTATGATGCTTACATCTCGCAGTTCATGACAGACCTTGCCGGAGAAGAAAATCCAGAAGCCATGACGGTGACTTATGAATTGAAGCAGACATTAAGATACGGCGAAAATCCCCACCAGAAAGCAGCTTTCTATAAGCAGCCGCTGGGTTCAGAATTTTCTATAGCCCAGGCAAGGCAGCTTCATGGAAAAGAATTATCTTATAACAATATCAATGATGCGAATGCAGCACTGCAAATCATCAAAGAATTTGATGAGGCGTCAGCAGTAGCGGTGAAGCATATGAATCCATGTGGTGTCGGAACAGGAGAAACCATCGAAGCGGCTTTTGCAAAGGCGTACGAAGCAGATTCCACATCCATCTTCGGCGGCATCGTGGCCTTGAACCGTGTGGTGGATGAAGAAACGGCTCAGCGTCTGCATGAAATCTTCCTGGAAATCATCATCGCCCCTTCTTTTACAGACAGAGCGTTGGAAATCTTGACAGGCAAAAAGAATATCCGTTTGTTGACGGTCCCTTTTGATACAGTGAAAAAAGTGGAGGACAAACTTGTTTCGATTGAAGGCGGGCTTCTGGTTCAGGAAGACGATACCTTCACCCTTGAAGATGCTGAATTGAAGGTTGCGACAAAACGGGAGCCGACCGAAGCGGAATGGGAAGCCATGAAGCTTGGCTGGAAAGTCGTCAAGCATGTAAAGTCGAATGCTATTGTTGTAGCTGGCAAGGATATGACACTCGGAATCGGAGCGGGCCAGATGAACCGCGTCGGCGCTGCCAAAATTGCCCTTGAACAGGCAGGAACCAAAGCAGAAGGAGCCGCGTTGGCATCGGATGCGTTCTTCCCGATGGACGATACCGTGGAAGCTGCTGCCAAAGCAGGAATCACAGCCATCATCCAGCCGGGCGGATCGATCCGCGATGAAGATTCAATCAAGAAAGCGGATGAATACGGCATTACCATGGTGATGACGGGAGTGCGTCATTTTAAACATTGATGGTTATCGGCGGTTGTGAGTCCGATAATGACTAGTTTTTGTCGAATAACGATCTCCACATGTCGAAAAACGGGGCGTGTTTATCGCATATCGGCTGAACGTTGTCGAATAACGACTGACATGTGCCGAATATCAACCGCGGCCTGACGAAAAACGGCCAAACTGGATTGAGCGGGGTGCAGGACCCGGTCACCCGCGGCGGGATAGTGTGCAGAGGGAGAGGTTATCGGCGGTTGTGAGTCCGATAATGACTAGTTTTTGTCGAATAACGATCTCCACATGTCGAAAAACGGCGCGTGTTTATCGCATATCGGCGGAACATTGTCGAATAACGACTGACATGTGTCGAATATCAACCGCGGCCTGACGAAAAACGGCCAAACTGGATTGAGCGGGGTGCAGGACTCGGGCACCCGCTGCGGGATAGTGTGCAGAGGGACGGGTTATCGGCGGTTGTGTGTGTCGAAAAACGGCGTGTATTTGTCGGATATCAGCTGAACGTTGTCGAATAACGACTGACATGTGCCGAATATCAACCGCGGCCTGACGAAAAACGGCCAAACTGGATTGAGCGGGGTGGACTCGGGCACCCGCGGCGGGATAGTGTGCAGAGGGACGGGTTATCGGCGGTTGTGTGTGTCGAAAATCGACGCGTATTTGTCGGATATCAGCTGAACGTTGTCGAATAACGACTGACAAGTGTCGAATATCAACCGCGGCCTGTCGAAAAACGGCCAAACTGGATTGAGCGGGGTGCAGGACCCGGTCACCCGCGGCGGGATAGTGTGCAGAGGGACGGGTTATCGGCGGTTGTGTGTGTCGAAAAACGGCGTGTATTTGTCGAATAACAGCTGAACGTTGTCAAATAACGACTGACAAGTGTCGAATATCAACCGCGGCCTGACGAAAAACGGCCAAACTGGATTGAGCGGGGTGCAGGACTCGGGCACCCGCGGCGGGATAGTGTGCAGAGGGACGGGTTATCGGCCATTATCAGGATTTATCGACGATCCGACAAATCCGGCTCAGCCAAGCCTGCCCGAGACCGGGTTCCTGCTGCCAGAAAGATAATCAAAAGGGTGCACTCGCTGCACTTTTATACATAAAAAGGGGTGTCAAAATGAACGTACTTGTTATCGGCCGGGGCGGAAGGGAGCATGCGCTTTGCGATGCCTTGCACAAAAGTCCGAGCGTCAACAAAGTGTATTGCGCTCCCGGAAATGCCGGAATCGCACAGACTGCCAAAACAGTCAGCTTGGAAGAATCTGATTTTACCGGTCTCATTGAGTTTGCGAAGGAAAACAACATCAATATGACCGTCGTCGGTCCGGAAGTCCCGCTATTTGGCGGCATTGTTGATGCTTTTAATAGCGCGGGTCTTAGGGTGTTTGGCCCTGATAAAAATGCTGCAGTGATTGAAGGAAGCAAGTCATTTGCTAAAGAATTGATGAAGACCTACAACATTCCGACCGCTGTTTACGAGACGTTCACCGATTTTGAAAGCGCCAAGGAGTATGTTTTACAAACCGGGGCTCCGATCGTCATCAAAGCGGACGGCCTTGCTGCAGGGAAAGGGGTCGTAGTTGCCTCCACGGAATCTGAAGCGTTAGCGGCTCTGGAAGAAATGCTGCTTCAATCTAAGTTTGGTGAAGCATCGGCGAAGGTGGTCATTGAGGAGTTTTTAGATGGAGAAGAATTTTCACTGATGGCCTTTGTTGACGGTGAAAATGTTTATCCGATGGAAGCTGCCCAGGACCATAAGCGGGCTTTCGATGGCGACCAGGGTCCAAACACAGGCGGGATGGGAGCGTACTCGCCTGTTCCTCATATTAGTGGCGATATCATCCGCGAAGCTGTGCGGACGGTTTTGGTCCCGACTGCCCGCGCGATGGTTTCTGAAGGAAGACGCTTTAAAGGTGTACTTTATGCGGGGCTGATTTTGACAGAAGAAGGGCCTAAAGTCATTGAGTTCAATGCGCGCTTCGGTGATCCTGAAACACAGGTGATCCTGCCGAGACTGCAAACGGATCTTGGTGAAGTCCTTTACAATATCTGTGAAGGGAATGACGTTTCCCTTGATTGGGATGAAGCTGGAATTGCGGGGGTTGTCCTGGCTGCTGAGGGATATCCCGAAGCTTATAAAAAATCTGTCCCGATTGGCGGGCTTGAGAATCTTGCAGGTAATACGCTTGTTTACCATGCCGGAACCGCGGTTGACGCTGAAGGCAGGCTGGTTTCCAACGGCGGCCGTGTCCTGCTGGTTGCTTCCAAACAGGAAAAACTGGAGAAATCACTTGATACGATTTACAGTGAAATAGGCAAATTGGATGCCAGCGGCTTGTTTTACCGGAAGGATATCGGCCGGAGGGCTATCGGACGCGCCTCTTCCGCCCTTTCCGAATAAACACATATAGGATGGCAATAATTCCGCCGATGACGGAAATCAAAACATAAGATATATCCATAACATATTCCCAAAACATATCAATCACTCCCCAGGATGTAAATATTTGGAACAACAGGGTGCCCAGATGGGCACCCTGTTGTTTTTGTTTAGCGCGTTGAACCACTAAAAGGGACAGTCCCCTATGCTGCTTTAACGCGTTAACGCAGCTGGGGACTGTCCCCACTTGCGGTGCTGCGCTAAAGTGTAATTAGGAAGGGTTATATGGGAGGTCAGGCATATCCGGGATATCCTGCCTCTTTTCATCGCTGTCGATGTCATCGATTTTCTTATCAGGTGCGTTGTGGTTTCCCTTCAATATGGAACCTAGGTTCAACATGCTTTTCCCTTCTTTACCACCTGATTCTGAATGCTGATTTTCAAACATCGCTGTAATTGGACAGAAGCGAAGGATACCTTCTCCGACTTTCATCCCGCCAAGCAGTGCCAGCCACAAATAAGAATCTCTCCAAGGCATTTTGACCAGCTTGGCTGTTGCCCATGAAAGGACGGTAAACCCTACAGTAATCCTGATCAAAGCATTGACGATGCCGATATTCTGCGTAACCTTCATAAGAATTCCTCCTTGCAAAATATTTACAATTTTTCTGTAAACCTTTAATGCGTTAAAGTCCAAAATATGTTACATTAGTAACTAATAACTTTTTACCTATACTCAAAAATGATTGAACATAGAGGAGTGTTCATAGTTGGTACAGCGATATAGATGGAAAAACAAAGAACTGCGTGAACATATAGATGTCCTGGACGGCAAATTGAAGCCGACGAGGGTTTTGAAAAATGCTGTCTATCTGCATTCAGTCTTGAAGAAATGGGTGCAGGCCCATATCTGGATTCATCAAGACCGCATCATTTACTGTGGAGAACAACTTCCCGAAACGTTAGATGGGTGTGAAGTGACAGACTGCAGCCGATACTTCCTGGTCCCAGGGTATATTGAACCTCATGTTCACCCGTTTCAACTTTATAATCCCCATTCTTTTGCCCATTATGCATCCCAAACCGGAACAACGACGTTCATCAATGACAATCTTATGCTGTTTTTATTGATGAATAAAAAGAAAGCGTTTTCTTTATTGGAAGAACTGAAACACCTGCCATTTTCGATGTTCTGGTGGGCCCGTTTTGATTCGCAGACAGAGATGCAAAGGGAAGAGACGGTGTTCTCCCACAATGAAGTGAAATCGTGGCTCCATCATGAAGATGTTGTCCAAGGAGGCGAACTGACTTCCTGGCCGAAACTGCTCGATGGGGATGATATGATTCTCCACTTGATGCAGGAAGCCAAAAGATTGAATAAGGTGGTGGAAGGCCATCTTCCCGGTGCTTCGGAAAAAACACTTGCGAAACTGGCACTGCTTGGGATAGACGGAGACCATGAAGCGATGACTGGAAAAGACGTCTACATGAGGCTGATGCAGGGATTGGCCGTGACTTTGAGGAATTCATCCATAAGGCCGGATTTGGATAAACTCCTGAATGAAATCAAGGATTATGAGATCGAAAATTACAGTGAAATGATGTTGACGACGGATGGTTCAACCCCTGGATTCTATGAAAACGGGGTGCTCGATGACCTCATAGCAAAAGCAATTGAAAGCGGCATCCCCTTGATCGAGGCCTATCATATGGCCAGCTACAATGTGGCAAGGCATTACCGGATTTCGCACCACCATGGAATGATAGCTGCCGGAAGAGTCGCAAACATTAACTTCCTTGAAAGCAAGGAAGAGCCGACCCCTGCAGGCGTCCTGGCCAAAGGGGAATGGGTGAAAACCTTGCAGGGCGCACAGGGGGATTTTCCTTCGCCCGACTGGGGAAAATTCGGTCTTGGCCCACTGAATATGCAGTGGGATCTAACCTACGATGATCTTCAGTTCTCCATGCCGTTTGGAATTCAGATGGTCAATGAAGTCATCACAAAGCCGTATTCAGTAGGGATTGATGCTTCAGAGGTTGCATTATCGGAAAGTCATGATGAAAGCTTTTTGATGCTGATCGATCGAAATGGCAAGTGGAGGATCAGCACGATGCTGAAAGGTTTTGCTGCCAAAGTGAAAGGATTCGCATCTTCTTTTTCCAACACAGGCGATATCATTTTGATCGGTAAAGACAAACGAGATATGATGCATGCTTTTAACAGGATGAAGGAGATCGGAGGAGGCATTGTCCTGAGTGAAAACCAGGACGTTCTACATGAATTACCTTTGACTGTTGGCGGCATCATGTCTGATAAGAAAATGGAAGACTTGATTGAAGAAGAGAAAGAAATGAAGGAACTTCTTTTTGCCAGAGGCTACTCTTTCAGTGATCCCGTATACACGCTCTTGTTCCTGCAGTCTACACATCTTCCTTATATACGGGTCACACAGAGGGGAATATATGACGTTATGAAGAAAACTGTACTCTTTCCCACGATAATGCGTTAAAATGTTAAAGTAAAGATAAAAGATTGGTTTAGGGGTGTATTTCTTAGATGTGGAAAAAAACTGCGATAGCGGCCATGACCGCTTTACTGTTGACAGCGTGCAGTTCTGATAATGAAACAACCGAGACTAACGATAACACAGCAAAAAATAATACGGAACAAAATGATGCTGCCAATCAAGGGAAAAATGAAGAAGCAGAATCACCATATCAATATCCGCTGACAGGAGTCAGTGCGGATGAAGAAGCTTCGCAAAGAGCGGTGGCCGTGGTGGTAAATAACCATCCAAAGGCCCGGCCGCAAAGCGGCCTTTATAAAGCAGATGTGATCCATGAAGTGCTTGCAGAAGGCGATGTCACCAGGTTTGTTGCCATTTTCCAAAGTGAAGTGCCGGAAAAAGTCGGACCGGTAAGAAGCGCGCGTGATTACTTCATTCAATTGGCTCAGGGGTATGACAGCTTTTTTGTAGCGCACGGCTACAGCCCTGATGCGAAGGAAATGCTGACAAGCGGGACAATCGACAACATCAATGGAATGCAATACGACGGAACGTTATTTAAACGGGCAGACTTCCGTGTGGCTCCTCATAATTCTTATATCTCCTTTGATAATATTGAAAAAGGTGCAGAACAGGTCGGGGCCCAAATGGCTACTCCTCCTGCTTCTTCCGATTTCATGAAATCGAAAGAAGTATCCGGAGAGGATGCAGCATCCGTCAAAGTTTCCTATTATGATAATCCATCATTCTCACCGGTTTATGAATATGACCAGGAGACTCAAAAATACAGCAGGATATCTGATGGAGAGCCTCTGGCAGATTATGAAACGGGTGATCTCGTTCAGCTTGACAATATCTTGATTGTGGAAGCACCGCACAACATTATTGATGATTATGGGCGCAGGAGCATTGACCTTGAGTCAGGCGGAAATGCGTATCTCTTGCAGCAGGGGAAATTGGTGAAAGCCCAGTGGGAGAATAAGAACGGAAGAATCGTTCCTGCCGGAGAGGCAGCATTCATACCTGGAAAAACATGGATCAACATCATACCTGAAAATCCCGGATTAGAAGAATTCGTTACAGTACAATAATGGAATAAAAGGAGAAATGATCATGCAAATCAATAAAATCAAAGGTAAAGAATTGGACCAGCTATTCAATGCGATTTTATCCCTGCAAGATATGGATGAATGCTATCGATTCTTTGATGACTTAGCGACTATCAATGAAATCCAGTCCCTTGCACAGCGTCTGGAAGTTGCAAGAATGCTTGAAGAAGGAAAAACCTATCACAAGATTGAGGCGGAAACAGGCGCCAGTACAGCAACCATTTCCCGTGTCAAACGCTGCCTGAACTACGGAAACGACGCCTATCAGATGGTTTTGGACCGAGTCGACAGCCAAAAGGAAGAAGAATAGGAACCGATAAAGGACTGCCCCGGAACAAAAGCGGAGGCGGCCCTTTTTTTTAGTTGCATAACTTTAGCACATTAAAGCAGTGGGGGACAGTCCCCCACTGCTTTAATGTGCTGAAGTGTGGATTGTAATTAGCAGAATAAACCAAACCTTCCTACTCAGGCTCCCTCGTTAATTGGCTTCAGGAATGATATAATGTTTAAATGGAATTGAAAGAATTGGAGGAAGTAAGGATGTACGATGTCAGAGAGTGGCGCCATGTATTTAAGCTCGACCCCGCCAAGGAAATCAGCGATGAAGATCTGGAGAAAATTTGTGAATCGGAAACCGACGCAGTGATTATCGGCGGGACCGATGATGTCACCCTTGAAGGGGTCCTGGATCTCATGGCAAGAGTCAGAAGGTACACGGTGCCCTGTGCTCTTGAGGTGAGCAACATGGAATCTCTAACACCGGGATTTGATTTTTATTTCATCCCGACGGTATTGAACAGTGATGACCCAATGTGGCTGAAAGGCCTGCATCATCAGGCGGTAAAAGAATACGGGGAAATCATGAACTGGGACGAAATCCTGGTGGAAGGCTACTGCATACTGAACGGAGAATGCAAAGCTGCAAAGCTGACAGGAGCCAAGACGGATCTCACGAAAGAAGACGTGGCTGCCTATGCACTGATGGCCGAAAAAATGTTTCACCTGCCGATCTTCTACCTTGAATACAGCGGAACGTACGGAGATATCGACTATGTCCAAGAAACAGCGAGAGTACTCGAAAACACAACATTCTTCTACGGCGGAGGTATCAAAACCCCGCAGCAGGCAAAAGAAATGGCTCAGCACGCAGACGTCATCGTCGTCGGGAATATCCTCTATAAGGATTTAAAAACAGCGTTGAAAACCGTAGAGGCCGTTAAGTCAGTTTAAATATATATTTATGTTCCTAAAAAAAGAACATCTTCGCCCGCACACGGATAACTCAGCTTAAGTATATTTATCTTCCTAAAATAAAAATACTTTTAAGAATTGGTATTACCTCTTTACTGAGGTCTAAGTATTGATTGAAGCGGAAGGTGAGTGACCTCCTGCGGGATTAGCGGGACAGGCGAGACCCCACAGGCGCAGCCGAGGAGGCTTGACGCCCGCCCCGCGGAGTCACACACCTGGAGCGAAAATCAATCAGCAGGAGATTGGATAAACAGTCCTTCATATAAACAACAGAACTTGATATAATAAGAACAAATGTTCGTTATGGTGGTGGAAAATAAACATGCAATTTTTAACAGACCGATTACTGAATGGAATGAATCCGCAGCAGGCTGAAGCTGTAAAAGCAACAGAAGGCCCGCTTTTGATTATGGCAGGTGCCGGCTCCGGAAAGACACGTGTGCTGACACACCGAATCGCCTACCTGATGGTGGAAAAAGGGGTAAACCCATACAACATCCTGGCGATCACCTTTACAAACAAAGCCGCAAGAGAAATGAAAGACCGGATCGGAAACATCCTTGGTGGTGTGGGCGAGGAAATCTGGATCTCCACATTTCACTCCATGTGCGTCCGCATCCTTAGACGTGACATCGACCGGATCGGTTTTAACCGAAACTTCACGATTCTTGATTCAACGGACCAGTTATCCGTCATCAAGTCGATCCTGAAAGATAAAAATATCGACCCGAAGAAATTTGACCCAAGGTCCATCCTCGGCTCGGTTTCTTCAGCAAAAAATGAACTGAAAACGCCCGAAGAGTTCTCTAAAGAAGCCGGGAGCTACTACGATAATGTCACTTCCGACGTCTATGAAGAATATCAAAAGCGCCTGCGCAAAAATCAGGCCCTGGATTTTGATGACCTGATCATGACAACCATCCAATTGTTCCAGCGTGTGCCGGAAGTGCTCGAGTTCTATCAAAGAAAATTCCAATACATCCATGTGGATGAGTATCAGGATACCAACAGAGCGCAATATATGCTTGTGAAAATGATGGCATCCCGCTTTCAAAACCTATGTGTTGTAGGGGATTCAGACCAGTCAATCTACCGCTGGCGGGGAGCGGATATTGCAAATATCCTTTCTTTTGAAAAAGACTATCCTAGAGCCAATGTCATCCTCTTAGAGCAGAATTACCGTTCAACGAAGACAATCCTGCATGCAGCGAATGATGTCATCCAAAAGAACATGAACCGCAAACCGAAAAACCTTTGGACTGAAAATGACCAAGGAGAGAAAATCACCTATTACAGAGGAGACAGCGAGCAGTCGGAAGCACAGTTCGTTGCTGGTAAAATCAAAGAAATGACAGACAGCGGCAAAAGAAAATTTTCCGAGTTTGCCATTCTTTACCGAACCAACGCACAGTCCCGTGTAATGGAGGAAATTCTTTTAAAATCCAATATTGAATACAGCATCGTAGGAGGCGTCAAGTTCTACGACCGTAAAGAGATCAAGGATATCCTTGCCTATTTAAGACTGATCGCCAACCCTGATGATGACATCAGCTTGCGCCGCGTCATCAATGTCCCGAAACGCGGCATCGGTTCGACTTCGCTTGATAAGGTCGCTAACTATGCGGCAATGAATGACCTGTCGATGATGCAGGCCCTTGAGGAAGCTGATTTTATCGGCCTCAGCCCGAAAATCACCAAGTCTGTTATTGAATTCAAGGAACTTGTGAAAGGCTATACTCAGATGCAGGAGTATCTTTCTGTAACCGAACTGGTGGAAGAAATCCTTGAAAAGTCCGGCTATAGAGAAATGCTGAAAGCGGAAAAATCAATCGAAGCACAAAGCCGACTGGAAAACATCGATGAGTTCTTATCTGTCACAAAGAGTTTTGAAGAAAGCAATGATGACAAATCATTGGTTGCCTTCCTGACAGACCTTGCACTTGTGGCGGATATCGATAAGCTTGATGATGATGAACAGCCGAAAGACGCGGTCATCTTGATGACCCTCCATGCTGCCAAAGGACTCGAATTTCCTGTGGTCTTCCTGATGGGGCTGGAAGAAGGAGTCTTTCCGCACAGCAGGTCGCTTATGGATGAAGAGGAAATGGAAGAAGAGCGCCGCCTGGCCTATGTAGGAATTACCAGGGCTGAAGAGGAATTATTCATGACCAATGCCCAAATGAGGACATTATACGGGCAGACGAAAATGAACCCGGTCTCCAGGTTCATTGCCGAAATTCCTGAAGATCTCATTGATAACTTCGAGCCGGAAAAAAGAAGCCCATTCTCATCGGGCGGCAAGGCAGCACCAGCAAGGACTCAGCAGCCTGCAAGAAGGAAACCTGTCTCCCGTCCTGTTCCAACGACAACTGGCGGTGAAGGGATTTCCTGGCAGGTCGGTGACAAGGCTTCGCATAAAAAGTGGGGCACCGGCACGGTTGTCAGTGTAAAAGGCAGCGGAGACGGAATGGAGCTTGATATCGCATTTCCAAGTCCAACGGGCATCAAACGCCTTTTGGCGAAGTTTGCTCCTGTCGAAAAAGTATAATTTGCATGAGAAAGGGCTGTTATTGTGGAGATCAAAAGCGCCGAACAAAAAGTTAGCGACCTTCATAATCTTTTAAACCAATATAGTTATGAATACCATGTGCTGGACAAGCCTTCAGTGCCGGATGCAGAATATGACCGGTTATTGAATGAGCTGATTGATATCGAGGCTGAATTCCCTGAGTTGAAATCACCAGACTCACCGACACAGCGGGTTGGCGGAAGCATTCTGGAAGCTTTTCAAAAAGTCGAGCACAGGACGCCGATGCTCAGTCTTGGCAATGCTTTTAACGAAGAAGACCTGAGGGACTTCGACCGTAAAGTCCGCCAGGCAGCAGGTGAGGGCTATTCCTATGTCTGCGAACTGAAAATTGATGGACTTGCGGTTTCCCTCCGCTACGAAGACGGCCTTTTCAGCCAAGGGGCGACAAGGGGAGACGGAACGATTGGTGAGGATATCACAGCAAATCTGAAAACTATCAAGTCGATACCGCTTCGGATTTCTGAACCTTTGACAATGGAGGTAAGAGGGGAAGCCTTCATGCCGAAGAAGTCGTTTGAAGCATTGAATAAGGCCAAGGAAGAGCGGGAAGAGGAGCCGTTTGCGAATCCCCGCAACGCTGCTGCCGGGTCATTGCGCCAGCTCGATCCGCGCATTGCGGCTTCGCGTAATCTGGATATTTTCCTCTATTCCATTGCAGATACAGGCGGAACAGGTGTCGTTTCACACAGTGAAGGGCTGGACCTTTTAGATAACCTGGGTTTCAAGACCAATAAAGAAAGAAGAAGATGCCAGGACATCGAGGAAGTCATTCGATACGTAGAGGGATGGGTGGAAAGACGGCCGGATCTTCCTTATGACATTGATGGAATCGTCATCAAGGTTGATTCCCTGGAACTGCAGCAGGAGCTTGGTACAACAGCGAAGAGTCCCAGATGGGCGATCGCCTACAAATTTCCGGCAGAAGAAGTGGTGACGCTGCTGAAGGACATTGAATTAAGTGTCGGCAGAACGGGTGTTGTGACACCTACCGCCATCCTTGAACCGGTCAGGGTTGCCGGTACGACTGTACAACGGGCCTCTCTGCATAATGAAGACCTTATCAGGGAAAAGGATATCAAGATCGGTGACTATGTGGTCGTCAAAAAGGCAGGAGATATCATCCCGGAAGTGGTGAATGTCCTCGAAGAACGGCGTACCGGAGAAGAGCGGAATTTCCACATGCCTGAAAAATGCCCTGAATGCGGGAGCGGCCTTGTCAGACTTGAAGAAGAGGTTGCGCTTCGCTGTATTAACCCAAAGTGTCCTGCACAGATCAGGGAAGGGCTGATCCACTTCGTTTCCCGGAATGCGATGAATATCGATGGACTGGGTGAAAAAGTCATCAGCCAGCTTTTCAAAGAAGGCTTGATTGTCGATGTAGCCGATATTTACCGTCTTGAAAGGGAGCAGCTTCTGCAGTTGGAGAGAATGGGTGAAAAATCGGTCGATAATTTGCTGAAAGCCATAGAAACCTCAAAATCCAACTCTTTGGAAAGGCTGCTATTCGGCTTGGGGATCCGCCATGTGGGGGCCAAAGCAGCCAAGACACTCTCACAGGAATTTGGAACCATTGATCATTTAAAGGATGCATCCAAGGAACAATTGATTGCTGTCAATGAAATTGGCGATAAGATGGCAGAGGCTGTTGTTGCATACTTTGAAAAAGAAGAAGTGGCTGAATTGATCGGAGAACTGAAAGCGGCAGGAGTCAATACAGACTATAAAGGGCCGAAGCCTGTAAAAGTGGAAGATGTCGATTCCTATTTTGCAGGAAAGACGATTGTCCTTACCGGTAAACTTGAAAAACTTGGCCGTAACGAAGCGAAACAGAAGGTGGAAGAGTTTGGCGGGAAAGTAACCGGTTCTGTCAGTAAGAAGACCGACCTTCTCATTGCCGGGGAAGATGCTGGTTCCAAACTGACGAAAGCGCAGGAACTTGGCATAGAGATATGGGACGAAGAGAAGCTGCTTGGAGAACTTAACCGTTAAAGGTGGAGAAAATACATGAGGAAATGGTTGGCGGCAGCCGCTGCTGCTTTGTTGCTTAGTGGCTGTACTCCTGCTTTTGAAATAGAAAAACAGGAACAAGTGGTAGAAGAAGATGAAAATCAGCAATCGGAAAAAGCGATCATTCCGAATTACCAAATTTCTGATGAATATTATAAAACGTTGCTGCCATATGAATCCACGGATACGAGAGGCATGGTCGTAAATAACCTGCGCTCACGCTATGATATAGATGTTTTTGAATCGGGTCTTGTCCGCGTGGCGAAAAATGTTTATTCAAGTGACCGATATCTGTTCAAAGAAGGCCAGGTGTTAGATAAAGAAACCATTCAATCCTGGCTGAACAGAAAGTTTACCAGCAAACAGCTAGAAGACAAAGGGTTAAAAGAAGAGCAGAACATCGGGCTTAATCCGGTTGAGGAAACGCCTGGCGAAGGAAAGGATACCCCTGTCTACCTTGCACACATGATCGAACATAATTACCTGGAGAAAGTTGAAGACAACAAGATCCAGCTGGCTGGTGTCGTTGTTGGACTAGCGTTGAACTCCGTTTCCTATTATCAAGACCAGAATACTGGTGAAACGCGTCAGACCACTATCAGCCATGAAGAAGTCCAGCAGCATGGAGTGGAAATCGCACAAGAAGTCATCAAAAGGATGAGACAGAACCCGGAACTTGATGGCATCCCGATTACGATTGCCCTATATGAACAATCCAGCAGGGATACTGTGACTCCCGGAAACTACTTTGCTTACTCCACGATTGGTGCAGATAGTGCCTCCATCGGAGATTGGAAGGATATAAATGAAGAACATCACTTCTTCCCGTCCGTACAGGCAGAAGAAGCCCATCCTAAAGATTTGAAAGTGTTCAACGATTTTAAAGGGAAAGTCGAAAACTATTTTCCCAATTATGTTGGTGTGGTCGGTTACGCTTTCTATAATGAAGGAAAGATGGAAAGTCTGGAAATCGATATCCCGATTCAATTTAATGGAAAAGCAGAAACAATCGGTTTTACTCAATATACAGCAGAGCTTGCTGATGAGTTGTTCCCGAAAGCGATGAATGTGGAAATCGAAATCACTTCAGCCGATAGAGCTGAAGCCTTGATTGTATTGGATAATAAGACAGAACCATTTGTGCACATCTATGAATAATAGAGAAAACTGACCTGTAACCGGGTCGGTTTTTTTATCTAGCAGGTAAGGGAGTGTATACTGCAGCATTTATTGGGGAAAATAAGGTCGTTACGACTCGCCAATTGAAAGAGTATCAGCCGTATGGCAAACACCCTTGTGTTTCACTTTATAGAAAAAATTCTTTTATGTCTTTTAACAGAAAAACGGGAGGAAAATGGAGGTGGATGGAACAATTTTTATTGTTTGCAATAGCTGTATTTGAACAAATTATGAATTTAATTTTATGAATTTTTCTGAATATATATAATTGGTAAAGCGCTTTCATAGAATTAATTATTCATAACCGATGCATAAATAATCAGTTATAGAATTATATTCTGAATATTCTGCGTGAGAGTGTGAAGGATTTATGTTACGCTTATGAATGTTGTCGAGTTATTCCTGGCTCATCAGGCTTATTTGGATTCTTTGCGGAAGGAATCTGTATGAATAAGTTTACAAGTGTGATGCATAGGGTAAAAAAGAGCGTCAGAAAGAAAACGCAGCAAATCATCTTAGAGTTTTTATAACCAAACATTTTAAAAATCGAAAGGAGAATGTAGACTACACATGGATACGGCTACTTTAGTTACGTTTATAGTTTATTTGGTCGGTATGTTGGCAATTGGTATTATTTCTTACAGATTAACTAGCAATTTATCAGATTACGTTTTGGGAGGGCGCAGCTTAGGTCCTGGCGTTGCAGCACTTAGTGCCGGTGCCTCTGACATGAGTTCATGGCTGCTCTTGGGTCTTCCCGGCGCGGCATATGCATCAGGTCTCGGCGGTTCGATCTGGCTTGCGATCGGGCTTACGATCGGTGCGTACCTGAACTGGAAATTTGTTGCTTCCAGACTGCGCTCTTACACGGAAGTTGCGGATGATTCCATTACAGTTCCGGACTTCTTTGAAAATCGTTTTAAAGATGGTTCCCGCTTGCTCCGCGTCATTTCTGCACTTGTCATCCTGGTATTCTTTACTTTTTATACTTCATCAGGTCTTGTCGGCGGGGCGATTCTTTTCCAGGAATCCTTTGACATGGGCTATAACACAGCACTTCTGATTGGTGCAATTGTTATCATCTCTTACACATTCCTTGGCGGATTCCTTGCAGTCAGCTGGACTGACTTCATCCAGGGCATCCTTATGTTCCTTGCCTTGGTTGTAGCGCCAATTGTGGCGATTACTGAACTTGGAGGCTGGGGAAGCACAATGGACCAAGTCGAGGCTGTTGATCCGGCTTACCTTGATGCTTTCGCCGGAACATCTGCAATCGGAATCATCTCGTTATTGGCATGGGGCCTTGGTTATTTTGGCCAGCCACATATCATCACCCGCTTTATGGCACTTAAATCTACGAAGGATGTTCCTAAAGCACGCTGGATTGGTATGACATGGATGATCCTTGCTATCATCGGTGCTGTATTGGTCGGTATTTCCGGTATCGCTTACTTCGCTGATGCCCCACTGATTACCGATGCAGCTGATAACTCTGAAAAAGTGTTCATCTTGTTCACGGATGTACTGTTCAATCCTTGGGTTTCCGGTATTCTATTGGCAGCCATCTTATCTGCCATCATGAGTACTATTGACTCTCAGCTTCTTGTTTCTTCAAGTGCTCTTGCAGAGGATTTCTACAAAGCAATTATCCGCAAGAATGCTTCAGACAAAGAGCTTGTATGGGTTGGCCGTTTAGGTGTTGTGCTGATCGCTGTCATTGCCATCCTGCTGGCACTGGGCGGAAACCCTGCAAACGAAAATGCTTCAAGCATTCTCGACCTTGTAAGTTATGCATGGGCTGGATTCGGAGCTTCCTTCGGACCGGTAATCCTGCTTTCCCTATTCTGGAAAGGCATGACCCGCAATGGTGCACTGGCCGGAATGATTGTTGGTGCCGTAACGGTTGTAGTATGGGCTAATCTTGACACGGACCTCTATGAAATCATTCCAGGCTTCATCCTTGGTATATTGGCCATCGTCATCTTCTCAAAGGTTGGACCGCAGCCAAGCGAAAAAATCCGATCTGAATTTGATGAAGCTGCTGCAAATGACGTGAAATAATGGAATAACAGTTCATCAAAACCGCCTGCCGAAATTTCGGTGGGCGGTTTAGTGTTTGTATGAAAGTACTTCAGCCCTTTAAAGCAGTGGGGGACAGTCCCCCACTGCTTTAAAGGGCTGAAATGTTTTGGGGTGCTGATGCCGGGTATAAACAAAAAAACATCAATGATTAGGAGGAGTGCGTAATGAGAAAACGAAACCTGCTTGCAGTTTTCCCAATGGCAGCCGGCCTTTTTCTTGCCGGTTGTTCTGAAGATGGAACTTCTGATAATTTCCAGGAAGTAGAAGAGGAAACACAACAAAATACGGAAGACGCCGAACAGGATACAAACCAGGAAGCCAACGATCTTGAACAGGAAGCTGAAGAAACGGGAGAAGATATTGAACAAGGAGCAGAAGACGCTGGCCAAGCTGCAGAAGATGCTGCTGAGTCCGCGGAAAACGAATTGGAAGAGGAAGCGGACGAGGCACTCGATGAAGTTGAAAAAGAAATAAATGAAGAAGAATAAATAAATGATAAAAGCGTCTGTCACCCGGCAGACGCTTTTTTTATAGGGCTTATGAGGGATTCATGTGACACCTTAATTTGATTTTCTCTTTAAAACTGGTCTTATGAATGCTTCATGTGACACCTTAATCTGAATTTCAATTCAAAACTGATCTTATGAACGCTTCAAGGGGGCCCTACCCTAATCTGATTTTCTCTTTAAAACTGGTCTGATAAAGGCTTCATGTGACACCCTAATCTGTTTTTTTAAAACTGGGCTAACGAACGTATGGATTACTGCTTTCGGGAGAATCTCAAGTTTGGATTTTCTCCGGTATATGCTTTTCTATCTAATGGAAGAGCAGATCTTTTCGAGATTTTTCTGGTGCATTAAGGCGATATATTTCGTTACCATTTTAAAGGCAATAAAGTTTACGAAAAGTGCTTTTAAATAACACGTATTAACGATTAGTCTCATGCCGATACTGCTACTGTCAGATGACCGTTTTCTGGTCAAAACGAAAGAAGGACGGAATCAGCATGAAAAAGATTATCAATTTCCTCGTAACTGCCGTTGCAACGATACTCATTCTAAACAGCGCGTATCCATCAACAAACAGTTCTCCAGCACCCTCCCGGAAAGAGGATCGACTCATCGATGAGGCAGAAGTCTTCTCAGAAGTCATTGAAACGGAAAAGGCACCGCTTCAAGAAGAAGCGATTCATTATCTGGAATCCGTTGTCTTTGCCTATGCCGAACCCAAAGTTGAAGTAGTTCCTAGTGAGATCAATAGTCAGAGTTTTGCTATTGTCGGGATTGGCGACTCCCTGACGCTGGGCACTGGAGGCGAGAAGACAGAAGGTTATCTGGATTTTTTGAAAATGTACTATGAGAAAAAGAATGATGATGTAGTGCTGGTCAACCATGGTGAATATGGTGCCCAGGCACAGCATTTATTGAAAGCACTGGATGACCCCAATATGCAGAATGATATTCAAAGAGCCGATGTTCTTTTTATGACTCTCGGAGGAAATGACTTGGTTTCCATTTTTAATCATAATTTTACACATCTGACTATGGGTGATTTTACAAAAGGAGAAGAGAAATTCAAGTCGGATCTTCGTAAAATAATGTCCACCATACGCCTTCTGAATGAAGATGCCCCTGTCTATTTCATCGGTGTTTTCAATCCGGTATATGAAACCCTGGGGGAAATAAAAGAATTCAACGAGATCATCAGTTCCTGGAATGTTTCAACGAAGGACCTGCTGGAAATGTACCCGAATACGACGTTTGTTTCTATTCAGCATTTATTTGAAGAGGATACTGACTTTTATTTGGCAGAAGATTTGTTTCATCCGAATGATAAAGGTTATGAAAAGATCGGTGCTGAAATTATCTCGAGTACGGAGGAGATCCTAATGGTTCAGAGAAACCCGTTATAATTGCATTTCTTAAAAACCTGACATATAGTGTAGGGAATTCGAGTGAATCAAACGGAGGTGTGTGAAAGTGGAAAGACCCGGCGTAGATGACTATTTACAGCAGGGCATATACGGCCAGAAACAGACGAAGCCTGATGAACGGCGGAAGTTTTTAGGAACCATAAGGGAGCGGATTGTATTTGCCCTGACGCAGAGGCAGGTCAGGAGAAAAGGGATCCTTTTTCAGGCAGAAGCACTGATGAACGAAAATAAGGAAGCCCATCTCTATTTGAACGGCAATATGAGCTATACGTATCTGTCAAAATATATTAAGCTGGCGGGAAAGTATGATATCCACTATACAATGGTAACGAACAAAGAGCATGACACGGACATCGGACTGGTGCTTGCCTTCAGCCATGCCATTGATAAAGAAGAAATTTACATCGATGAGAATCAGGGAAGTAAACCTGCAGAACCGAAGACCAAGAAAAAGTCTTTCTTTGCGAAGTTGTTTAAATGAAAAAACCGGGCGGTGTGATACTTGGACACCCGCCCGGTTTTTGTGCGTCTTTGTGCCAGTCACGACCCGGAATTTGTCGATTCTCCGGAGAACATTTTCTGCTTGAAAAGCCACTTGAGAAAAATCGGCACTACAAACAGAATGAACAGAATCCGGAATAAATGATATCCGGTGATGATGGACAGGTCGGCGTGGAGTGCCTGGCCGACAAGCGCCATTTCCGCCATTCCTCCGGGTGCCATACTCAGGAATGAAGTGATGAATGAGATATGATGGGACGCCATCAGGATTGCTCCAAGCCCAAAGGTGAAAGCGACCAGTATAAATGAGGTGACGACCGTCAACCCGATAAATTTTGAAAGGGAACCGGAATCTTCAAACTTCATCATCTTACTGAAATAGATCCCTAAGAAAATTTGGGCTGCAACGATAGCTGCATCCGGCATATGGGGTACCGTCACCCCTGCTGCAGAGAGGATCCCGATGCCGAGTATCGGACCTAATAAGGTAGGTGTAGGCAGCTTGAATTTCACAGCCAGCAAGGCAGAGGCGACGGCAGCTCCAAATAATATCAATAGGGGCCAGCTCAGGTAAAGATCCACTGCTGCAGATCCAGAGGCTGCTCCGTTCTTGGGCCCTTGGAAAAGCGGACTGAATGCCATGAATGGTACGATGAAAATGACCGACAGCAGCCGGATGACCTGGATAATCGTCACCACTGTGACATCAATGTCCTCCAGTTCTTCTCCTAGTACCACCATTTGTGATAATCCGCCGGGGATGCACCCTGTAATGGTAGACTTCAAATTCACCCCGGTCAATTTAGTGATGAAAATGGCCAGCACACTGCTGAATAGCAGAAGCAAAACGGTGAGGAATAACATCCATGGAAGCTGGTGAAGTATTTCAATTGCTGTGTCCCTTGAAAAGGACTGCCCAATCGTATATCCAACAAGGATCAGCCCGGTATTCCGGAATACAGGCGGCCAGTATATTTTAAAAGGAGTCAGTTTTTCAATGGCAAACACAGCCGTCATGGAGCCGAGCATCCATGCCAGCGGGATATGCATCAAGCTGAAAACCAACCCTCCTGCAGTACCGATCAGGATGGTATATAAAAATCGCAAAAACATATAATCCCTTCTTTGATAAGCTTCGCTTTGATGAAGATAAGCTTACCATATTTAGAAGGGAAAGAAGAAACTGTCTGCTTAGAATTTTCTGCAGACAGTTTTAGGAGATTCATTTCAAATCCAAGAATTTTTCTGGATCAAATTCTTCACCTTCAGCCACAATCGCCGTCATTCCTGTGTGGGATCCGGATTCATGGTTTTCCCCGGTATCCCAAAACACAGCCGTACCCTTTTCAACTGGCACCTTTTCTCCACCTTCAATCATGACCATCCCGCTGCCATCCGTCACGATGAACAGCTGCGGACACATTGCTTTATGCATACCAAGAACACTGTTCTGGCCAAGATACATACAGCCAATCTGGAAAGGCTTTCCCGATTTAACAAGGGGGTGGATGACAGCTCCTCTGCTGTCAAAGCGGTCAATCGTTCTTCCGTCTTGTTGATGATAGGTAAAAATCTTCATAGTAATCACCTCGCGTTCCCATTTCGACAAGGGTGATCCATCCTTCTATATTAATGAAGAAACGCACCATCAGCTTATACTTTTCAGCCAAAAAGAACATGCTGATAAGATGATGGACTTTAACACATCACCGCAAGTGGGGACAGTCCCCGGTTACGGCAACGCGTTAAAGCGCGAAAAGGGACAGTCCCCATTTATATGGTAACGCGCTGCCCTATTAAAGCATCGAGCGCTTTCTCTAAATAGATTTAACAGCGAAATGGCGGGACTTAGTTGCCATTTTGGCTGAAATTTTGATATTATCAATAGTATTGCTAGTGTTCGAAATTATGCGGAGGTGAAAGAGAGTGTCAAGAATTTCAGAAGACCAAGTTAAGCATGTGGCTCACCTTGCCCGTCTTGCGATAACAGAAGAAGAAGCACAAAGATTCACAAGTCAATTGGATGCTATCATTGGCTTTGCTGAGCAGTTGAATGAGCTCGATACAGAGAATGTCAATCCTACATCCCATGTGTTGGAAATGAAGAATATCATGCGTGAAGATAAACCTGTTAAAGGATTGCCTCAGGAAGAAGTATTGAAGAACGCACCAGACCACCAAGATGGACAAGTCCGCGTACCATCTGTTTTAGAATAGGAGGGAAACCACATGTCATTATTCGACCATAAATTAGCAGAACTTCATGAATTGATGCAGAAAAAAGAAATTTCTGTAACAGACCTTGTTGATGAATCTTATAAAAGGATCGACGCGGTTGAAGGGAAAGTCAAAGCATTTTTAACGCTGGATGAAGAAAAGGCACGTGCAAAAGCGAAGGAACTGGATAGCAAAATCGGGACGGACGAAGCGAAAGGCCTTCTGTTCGGTATGCCGATTGGAATCAAGGACAATATCGTAACAAAAGGCCTCCGGACAACGTGTGCGAGTAAAATCCTTGAGAACTTTGATCCAATCTACGATGCAACGGTCATCAACAAACTGCGTGACGCTGATACCGTAACAATCGGAAAACTCAACATGGATGAATTCGCGATGGGTTCTTCCACTGAAAACTCCGGTTTCCAGAAAACAAGCAACCCATGGAACCTTGAAACTGTCCCAGGCGGTTCCTCAGGCGGTTCCGCAGCCTCTGTTGCAGCAGGCGAAGTACCATTCTCACTTGGGTCTGATACAGGCGGATCAATCCGTCAGCCGGCAGCGTTTACAGGAACAGTCGGATTGAAACCTACATATGGACGTGTTTCCCGCTTCGGTCTTGTCGCTTTCGCTTCATCACTTGACCAAATCGGGCCCATCACACGAAACGTTGAAGACAATGCCTATCTTTTACAGGGCATTGCAGGTGCCGATGCCAATGATACGACGTCAGCTGATGTAGAAGTGCCAAATTATGCTTCTGCCCTGACAGGTGATGTCAAAGGCTTAAGAATTGCCGTACCGAAAGAATATCTTGCAGAAGGTGTCGGCGAAGAAGCCCGCCAATCCGTCATGGCTGCATTGAAACTCCTTGAAAGCATGGGGGCGACTGTTGATGAGGTTTCCCTTCCGCATTCAAAATATGGAGTGGCTACCTACTACATTCTGGCTTCCTCTGAAGCGTCATCCAACCTGAGCCGCTTTGACGGAATCCGTTACGGCTACCGTACACCAAATGCTGAAAATCTTCTGGATCTATATAAAAAGACCCGTGCAGAAGGCTTTGGTGATGAGGTGAAACGCCGTATCATGCTTGGGACGTTTGCATTGAGCTCCGGCTACTATGATGCGTATTATAAAAAAGGTCAGCAGGCTCGTACGCTGATCAAAAAAGACTTTGAAGATGTATTTGAAAATTATGATGTCATCATCGGACCGACAACTCCGACGCCGGCATTCAAAATCGGTGAAAAAATCGATGATCCGCTTACAATGTATGCAAATGATATTTTAACCATCCCGGTGAATCTTGCTGGGGTACCGGGAATCTCCGTGCCTTGCGGATTTTCAAAAGATGGTCTGCCGCTTGGACTGCAAATCATCGGCAAGCACTTTGATGAGAGCACAATCTATCGGGTAGCACATGCTTATGAACAGGCTACAGACTTCCATAAACAGAAACCACAATTGTAAGGGGTGAAATCAATGAACTTTGAAACGATTATCGGACTTGAAGTCCATGTTGAGCTAAAAACAGATTCGAAAATGTTCTCGCCTGCCCCGAACCATTTCGGCGCAGAGCCAAACACAAACACGAATGTCATCGACTTGGGATATCCAGGCGTTCTTCCAGTGGTCAACAAACGCGCTATCGATTTCGGTATGAAAGCGGCAATGGCCCTGAACTGTGAAATCGCAACAGATACCAAGTTTGACCGTAAAAACTATTTCTATCCGGATAACCCGAAAGCCTACCAGATCTCTCAATTTGACCAGCCGATCGGTGAAAATGGCTGGATTGAAATCGAGGTTGACGGTTATAAAAAACGTATCGGAATCACACGCCTGCACCTTGAAGAGGATGCCGGTAAATTGAACCACTCCGGTGACGGTTACTCGCTCGTTGACTATAACCGCCAAGGTACACCACTGATCGAAATCGTATCCGAGCCTGACCTTCGCACACCGGCCGAAGCCTATGCTTATTTGGAAAAATTAAAGTCGATCATCCAATATACAGGCGTATCTGACTGTAAAATGGAAGAAGGATCTCTTCGCTGTGATGCCAACATCTCATTGCGCCCGATCGGCCAGGAGAAGTTTGGTACAAAAGCCGAATTAAAGAACCTGAACTCTTTTAACTTTGTACGTAAGGGCCTTGAGCATGAAATCGTGCGCCAGGAAAAAGTATTGCTTTCAGGCGGAATCATCGAGCAGGAAACACGCCGATTTGATGAAGCAACAGGAAAAACCCTCCTTATGCGTGTAAAAGAAGGATCTGACGATTATCGATACTTCCCAGAGCCCGACCTTGTCGTTCTTCGCATCGATGAAGAGTGGAAGGAACGTGTGCGTGCGGAAATCCCTGAACTGCCGGATGCCCGTCAAAAGCGCTATGTAGAGGATATGGGGCTACCTGCGTATGACGCAATGGTCCTGACCTTGACAAAAGAAATGTCCGATTACTTCGAAGCCACCGTTGCCGCCGGAGCGGACATCAAGCAAGCGTCCAACTGGCTGATGGGTGAAGTATCTGCCTACATGAACGCAGAACAGAAAGAACTCGAAGATCTGCCGATGACACCTGAAGGACTTGCCGGCATGGTCAAGCTGATCCAGGATGGAACGTTATCATCCAAGATGGCGAAGAAAGTCTTCAAAGAGCTTGTTGAAAAAGGCGGCGATCCTGAGCAAATCGTCAAGGAAAAAGGACTTGTCCAAATCTCCGATGAAGGCGAATTGCTAAAAATCGTCACAGCTACGCTCGACGACAATCCGCAATCCATCGAAGACTTCAAGAACGGAAAAGACCGTGCCCTTGGATTCCTCGTCGGCCAAATCATGAAGAAGACCAAAGGCCAGGCAAACCCGCCAATGGTCAACAAACTTCTGATAGAGGAAATGAACAAACGCTGATAAAGCATATAGACTTCGCCCCCGTCCGGCTTATGCCCGGCGGGGGTTTTTGGTTTTTTGAGAGGCGTGCAGCGGGAAGAGGCTGTGCATGCAGTCGGATTCGGGTCGTGCCAGTCACTCCCCGGTTTTTGCCGAATAATCAATAGAACGGGAAAAGTAGTTGATAGAGGGACTGAAGTCGTCGATAGAACGGTCAAGGTCGTCGATAGATTATCAAAACTCGTTGATAGACTCCCTGCGCAAAATGCACTTCACCGCTTCACCGCGGTGGGGGACAGTCCCCGGCTGCGGTGAAGCGGTGAAGCGCATAAGCAGGAATCCTCATCCTGTTCATCGAATAGTGATACATGAGGGGCAGATAACGTCTATGCGCTATTTTAACCAGCCAACAGAGGTGAACATGTAATGTCCAAAGAAATTTACTGTGACTTCTGCCAGAAGCAGATTAAGGTACGGGATGATTTGATTACTGCTGCCATAATGTTTGAAGTTGCCCCTTTTCATGAGAGCTGTTATGGAACCAGCATTAAGGGTGCAAGGACATTGTTCATAAGCAATGAACCTATCAATGGCTTTTCAGGGTCGGCATTTACCGTGTTTTCAATGATTATTGCCATTATTTGGGCCGTTTTTACAGAAGGTCCGATGAGGTGGCTCTCAATATTAGCTTTGATACCGGTTGGCTACAGACTGTATTCGTACATTCGGTATGAACGCCGACTGGAAAAATAGAGAAGGAGTTGGATATATTGCCAAAGGTGACACCGTTTTTAATGTTTCAAGGGAATGCAGAAGAAGCGATGGAGTACTACACATCCTTGATAAAGGGGTCAGAAATAAAAAGCATCACCCGTTATGGGCCGGGCGAACCGGGGGATGAGGGTAGTGTAATGCAGGCTGTATTTCATTTGAATGGACAGGAGATCATGTGCATAGACAGTAATATCCAGCATGAATTCGGCTTTACACCTTCGTTTTCTTTATTTCTGGAATGCGATTCAGAAGAAGAAATAAACCTGCTGTACAATAAGCTCTTAGATGGGGGAGCGGCCCTGATGCCTCTTGGAGACTATGGATTCAGCAAGAAGTTTGGATGGATCAACGACAAATATGGTGTCTCTTGGCAGCTGACACTTGCTGAATAAAAAAACGCTTGGATGTAGTAGCCGTGATCTTCATCCAAGTGTTTTTTTAATAGGTTCTTTTCGTAACCTTCGTTGCTATTTAATATGAATGTCAAATACTATTTGGGTCTTTCTTTCTCCGGATAACTCCCTGTAAGCAGGAAAGAAAAGAGCTGCTCTCTGGTTATCGTGGGGAAATTCATGGAATAGAGGGGGGAATCTGGATCTTGGAATTTTTCCGAAAGCAACCCTTAATGCGAAAACCGCCTTTTAATAAGGTAACGCGTTACCACTTTAATATACCCGGGGACTGTCCCCCAGTACTTTAGAGCAGTAAAGTGCTGCAGGCTTCCATTTTACCATGAATTCCCACTCCTTTTCTTGATAAAAAGACCCGGTAAATAACTCCCGGATCAATGGTTATGCCGCTTTTCTCTTCACTGTACTGGGACTCTTCCGGATGGCTGCCATGAAACGAGGAGCAACTGCCCCGGCAAATGCAGATAAGATAATGTCTTTTGGAAGCGGTGCGAGCATCCAAGCCCAAGCCATGCCGTAGGAAAATCCTTCAGGTGCCCCGGCCCAGAAGATGTAGGCGGCATACATCCAGTTTGTACCGAGAATATAGTTTACAGCCATACCGACCAGTGCAGCCAGGATATAGGTCTTTTTAGCAGATTTTGCTTCTGCCATTTTTCCCACAAGGTAAGCTACTAGAATATAAGAGAGAATGAAACCGAAAGTAGGTTTTAATAGAACTCCAGGTCCTCCAGAGAATCCCGAAAACACAGGGGCACCGACCAGCCCGACCAGTGCATATACGGTCATCGAAATGGCTCCGAGCCTGCTGCCGAGGATCAAGCCGGCAAGTACACAGAAGAACGTTTGCAGTGTGATGGGAACGCCGCCGATGACCAGCATGGAAGTCAGGTTGGCACCGATAGCCATCAGAGCGGCAAACATGGCGGCCATGGTGATATCAATTGCTTTAAGTTTCATAGTATGTATCCTCCTATTTGGTTTTCTGAAAATAGAATATAGTAAAAGAGCGTTTTGTGTCAACCTATTAAACATAAATGGTTAACATAAATATAAAGCAGGAATTAATGACAGTGAAGACGAAGTAGAAGAGAAAGAAGGATTTAGTTTAAAAATTGTGACGTGAAGAAACAGGAGAAGCAATGAAAATACATATCATCGGCTCGGTTGGAAGCGGAAAGTCGACGCTGGGAAGAAGGCTGTCCGCCCAAATGGACACCCCTGTTTATGAATTGGACAATGTTGTCTGGCATAGGCATGAAAACGGGGATATCCGAAACACACCGGAAGTCAGGGACGAAACGTTTTTTGCAATCATCAATCAGGACAATTGGATTATCGAAGGGGTCCATCATACCTGGACAACGAGGGGCTTTCAGGAGGCTGATCTCATCCTTTTTCTTGATACGCCGATTGCGGTAAGGAACTGGCGAATCCTTAAACGGTTCACTGTCCAAAAGCTTGGGTTTGAAAAAGGAAATTACAAACAAACATGGAGCATGCTGAAGAAGATGTACCAGTGGAATTATCAGTTTGAAAAAAGCAGTAAACCGGAAATCCTGGAGATCCTGAAGCCTTACCAGGAAAAGCTCAGAATACTTACAGATAATAACTGCACAAAGGAGATTACGCAATGAAATTCGTGTTTGATTTGGATGGGACGATTTGTTTTAAAGGCCAGCCGGTGACGGAGCCCCTCATGGATGCATTGGAAAGGCTAACGGAAGATGGGCATGAGGTCATTTTTGCGTCGGCAAGGCCGATCCGCGACATGCTGCCGGTTCTGCATCCCCGGTTTCATACGCACATGCTGATTGGCGGGAACGGCTCCATGATTTATCGTGATGGAGATCTGGTATATTCGCAGGCATTTCAAACAGAGCAGGTACAGCAGATTACTGGATTGATTGAAAAATATGAAGCCACCTTTTTGATGGATGGCGACTGGGATTATTGTTACACGGGGCCTTCAAACCATCCGATACTGGCCAGCCTCGACCAGGCAAACCTCGCGAATTCCGTTTCGCTTGAAAGTTTGTATGCGGTGATGAAAGTGTTGATCCTGACAGCCGCTGATTTTGAAAAAATGGACGAAGAACTTTCGGAATTGGATGTCACCCTCCATAAGCACCGTAATGAAAGAGTGATTGACATTTCGCCAAGAAATATTGATAAGTGGAGCGCATTGAAAGCAATGGGAATCGGTGAGTCTGAATACATTGCATTTGGAAATGATGCAAATGATATTTCGCTGTTTCAGCATGCATGCCATGCCATCATGATCGGCTATCATGAGGAACTCTCAGAGCATGCAGCCGAAACAATTGCGCTACTGGGGGATTATGAAAGGGCGATTATCAGGAAGCTGGAAGAGATGACAGGGGAATTGCGGCTGGCATCGGTCTGAAAGGAAGATTAAAAATAATGAATTCTGCAGAAGCGGGGTTGTCGAAGGTGGATAAGAGATGAAGGGGGAAGTGCTGGCTTATATGCTGTTTGCCGTACTGCTGCTGTTTCTTATCCCGTTTTTCATCATCAAGGGTATCAAAGAAGGGAAAACGCTTACGGACCATTTTACAGGAAACGTCATCCTGATCCTTTTGTTTTTTGTCTCGATAAGGGAGATCCTCGCGTCCTTCTGGGATGCTGATCGGATGGAAGTCTTTAATCAGCTGCTGTTTATTGGTTTCATAGTAATTGGGGCGATACCGGGTGTGATCCTGCTGATCTGGCATTTTCCAAAAGAGATGGACAAATGGAAAGACCCAAGTGAATATAAGCATCCTTTGGCCTATCGTTTCAGGCACCTGCTTTTACTCCTCATGTTTGCCTTAATTGGAGGAGCATTGTTTATGCTGTACCAAAGTTATAGGGTGGTGTTCTAAAATTTTTTTATCCAATTGTTGTGGATGATTTTTTTGGCTAGGCGGAAATACATGTCCGCTTCTGCTTTGCTCTCCGCCTTTTGCATCAAGACAAGGTAATTTTGAAATCGAAGCTTGTCGAGTGACGAGACTTTCAGCACAATTTTACGCATAGGGCACACTCCTCGGTACGGGACAAAATTGCGTCCAATTCTCTATTCAGAAAATTCTGTAAATAATGTATACTATTAGTAAATCATTCCAGAGGGTGGATGTAATGTCCTTAATTGAATTGATACTGTTACCGATGTTAATGGGAGGTATTGGTGGCTTAGGACATATTTTAGTTTTCAAAGGTGGCCGCTTTACATTTCCCCGTTTTTTCGTTGATGAAGATGGAGAGAAGCACTATGTCTTTGGATCCTCAAAGGATATCATTATTGGGGTGTTGGCCGGTTATTTATCCGTGTTGCCTGTCGTGGAAACTGTACCCGTCTGGTATGTGATTTATATCAGTTTATTATCTGGCATTGGTGGAAGTTCGGTAATCACGAGAAAAATCGAGCAAAACCTGGAAAGAACAAAATGGGAATACATGCAAGAGCTTTCAAAATATCAGCTCGAGACGACCTCTTCTATAGGAGGACCTTCAAAGAATAATAACGAGGTGAAACCTGTTGGCGAAGTCCAAGAAAGAGAAGAAAACAACAGTTAAGTTGCCCCCGGAGCAATATTCCAAAGCAGAGACCTATTTGGAAAAAATAAAGGAGGCAGATAGTGTAACCGAGCTGAAGTATTATTATGCAAAGTTCAAGAATATTGTTGAAAGCTCTCAAAAATGTTAATAACAGGAAGGCTGCCGCTGCAGCAGTCTCTTTTTTTGTGCGTATCATCTTTCACATTCTATGGTGAGGCCATGTCTATGTAGATCATTCTTTTTTCAATTATATGCTTCCAGGCATATTTTTTACAAACAATACTTTATAATTTAGTATAAATTCTTGTTAAAAAGGCAAAAGAGAAATAAGCTAAGTAAGTGAACACAGCAGGATAGTCACGAGGAGGAAAACGATGGAACTTAAAGATTGGTTTGAAAAAGGGCAGATGCCCCAGAAGTATATAGATTCAATGGAAACCCATCAAGAGAATCTCAGGAAGGTTTATGAACATTTTTCCGTACCGGAAAGTGAAAAGGGGAACCTGAAGCAGCTTGCTTCCCAAAACTTGAAGGTCATAGTGCTGACCGAGGATTGGTGTGGTGATGCAATGGTAAACCTGCCGATCTTACTAAAAATGGCGGAAGCAGCCAATATGGATGTGCGTACGTTAAATCGCGACGAAAACCTGGAATTGATGGATCAATATTTAACAAACGGTACATCACGTGCAATTCCGATTTTCATCTTCCTGGACAGCGAGTTTAATGAAGAAGCGGTTTGGGGTCCGCGGGCGCCTGTGGTCCAGCAGCTGGTCGATGAAGAGAAAGCGAAACTGCCGCCTCGCGACCATGAATCATTCCCGGACGCCCAGAAAGAAATGATCGGCCGGTTGACAGCGCAATATAAAGCGAACGAAGCCATCTGGCACGAGGTCTTCCAAAGCATCAAAACCACCCTCATGAACCAGGTTCATATGTAAAAGGTAAGAAGGGCTGTTCCTTAAGGGACAGCCCTTCTTCGCGCAGTAACGCGGTGAAGCACTAAGAGGGACTGTCCCCTTTTGTGAGGCAACGCTTTAAAGCAGTGGAGGACTGTCCCCCGCTGCTTTAAAGGGTTAAAGTGCGATGTGCAAATGGAACTGTTTCCCTCTTCACGAATTACGGAAATCGCGGTATTCTAGTAGAGTAGACTGTTAGGGGGTAACAGCATGATCCATCAAAAGACAAACACCATTGTTATTGAAACCCTCGATAAGTTTCCCCACAAGGTTAATATCAAGCTGGGGAAAATTCTGAAGGAACGCGGAATGACACAAGGTGACCTGCACCGCTTGACCGGCCTTCGTGTAGCGACGATCAATGAGCTCGTAAACTTTAAAAAGAAATCATTGACGGTCGCCCACCTGATTTCCATCATGGCGGCCCTCAGAATATGGGATCTCCGTGAACTGATTGAAATCGAGTTTGACGAAGAAGTGGTAGACTATTTCCGCAGTGAACGCCAGCAGATGAGAGACGGCTTCACCTCAGATATGAAAAAGACACTAGAGACAAACTTCGAGCGTATGAATCAATAACAATACTCATATAATTAAGCGGCCGCCGTATGGCCGTTTTTTCTTTTTTTACAGAAGAAGCGCCTGATGGTAAAACAAATAAAGGAAATTAGGCCCTGCATCAAGAACTTAAAGCATAAGCAATGAATCTTAAAAAATTACATGGTAAAATAGCATGAAAAAAAGGGAGACAGGACATCCCAGGATTGAACCCGGGGTATAGAGGGAAATAAAAGGGTGTAACCCCCTTGTGGTACATCACAAGGATAATGAAAGAGTGATAATGTGGAAGAAACTAAAGAGCAATATCTTTCGTATTTAAATCTGACCATTGAGCGGCCGAGCATCAACTACCTGCAGCGGCTTATCCAGCATCATCTGATCCGGATCCCCTATGAAACGTTCAGCAAATTTCATTATTTCAACCGAAATAATGAGCTGGTCCCCAGCCTGGGACAATTTGTACATAATCTCACGAACCGCGGCTGGGGCGGAACCTGTTATACCCTGAATATCAACTTCGGCCGTCTTTTGCGTGAACTCGGCTTTGACATTCATTTTGTCCGGGTGACACCGGGACACTTGGGAATCATGGTGGATATTGATGGGAAGAAACTATATGCCGATGTCGGATATGGCTCGCCGATCATGAAACCGGTAGAACTCGAAGCACGAAGGAAGCATGTCCTTCACGGTTTCGGCGAGGAAATCACCTTCACTCAAAAGGACCAGGCACTGTATGAGATCGACCGCAAAGCAAACGGGAAATCGTTTGTGAAAAAAGAGATTGTCTGGCTGCCGCTTGAAGAAGGGGAACTTGATCGTGACATCGATGCTTCCTACCAGGATAGTGAAGAAAACGTGGTGATGAGAAGGATCACAGCTGTCCGCTTTCACGGCAACACCTGCTATTTCCTGCGCAACGGGACGATTAAAGCCATGACCTACCGTAATATCCGTGAATATCAAATGCGGGATATGGATAAATGGATCAACACCGTAAATGAGATCTATCATTTTGATAAACAATCGATTCAGGAAAGTATCGACTTCCTGGAAAAACGCAATATAAAAATTTTCACCTAAACCTGTCAAAGGAAGTCACCCTTGGCAGGTTTTTATTTTTTGGAAATAGAACGGTAACAAAGGCATTTCTGATCAATGTCCTTTAGAGATGAGGTATAGGACGTAAGATCCATGAATCATCGTCCACAACAAACCCTTTGAAACGAAAGTCCAATAAAGGCACTTATCAGGGTTCTATTAAATATTTGCAGGATGATCATCCGCCGAGGGGCCGCTAAAGGAAGATCAAAAGAGCAATGTTGAGAATGTAGCCCTCAAAAAATGCTTAAACAGGACCTGATAGTGACCTTATTACCCATCCTCAAGGCTAACCGGAAAAAAATATTAAAAAAAGTGTAGGGGAAAGCCCGCGTTTGTTCGTCTATTAGTATGAAGCCGATTGAAAGGGGGGAGAGAGTATTGGAGCAAGCGCTTGTCGAAAAGGTAAAAAACGGAAGTGACCATGCATTCCGGGTTCTCATTGAAAAATACAAACACCATGTGTTCCGGACGATCTATGGTATTCTTCGCAACCAAAAAGATGCAGAGGATGCGTCGCAGGAAGTGTTTGTCAAAATCTATACTTCTCTCTCCCAATATGAAAACCAGGGGTTAAAGACGTGGATCACGAGGATTGCAGTGAACCATGCGATAGATTGCAAAAGAAAGGCTGACCGCAGACATGAAGAAATGGCTGGGAATCCGATGGAAGCCGGCAAAATGGGCATCGAATGGGAGGATCTCCAATCCGTAGAAGCCAAATTTGAGGAGAAGCAGCTGCGGCTTCTGGTCAGGAGAAGACTTGGAGAATTGCCGGAAAGCCATCGCAGGGTCATCTATGATTATTACATAGAGGAGAAGACGTATAAGAAAATGGCAGAAGAACAGCAGGTGGAAGTGAAAACCATAGAAACCAAGCTGTACAGGGCCAGACTCTGGATGAAAAAACACTGGAAGGAGGAAGATTTTCGATGAAGCATGTCACTTATGGAGAATGGCTGAAATATGTCGAGGGGGGACTTGAAGAACAAGCCCGTGACCAGTATGAAGAGCACTTATACTCTTGTGATGGATGTATGGAGATCTATTTAGCCGCCCTGGAGGCCGGCGGAACTTCCTTCCCGGACCTTTCAGATGAAGCCGGATTTGCCGAGAGTATTATAGGTCAGGTTCAGCACTATAAGGAACAGGACAATCCTTTGATCAGTAAAAAACAGAAATTTTATCAAAAAGCGGCTTTTCATTATGTTGTAGCTGCCGCAATGACCATTCTGCTGATGTACACGGGTATTTTTCAGCAGCTTATTGGATTTACAGAGGAGTTTGAACGTTCCTCGCACCCATCTTTTACAACTGAATTGATGAACAAAACAACAAATTTGATTGAGAATGTAGAAAATCAAACTAGGGAGGAAGGAAACTGATGAAAAAAAATCCGCTAATAGCCTTTTTATTGGCATTTTTTCCGGGAGGCGGCTTGATTTATCTAGGCAAGGTGCTCCGGGGATTGTTTTATGCAGGGAGTGTCATAGGAGCAGCCGTATTGACCATTTTTCTGGCATTCTCTTATTATTCAGTGTCGGGAATTGAATTTGTATTCTTTATAGGGGGGTTGCTTATCTATTTCGTAAACCTGATCGATACAGCCATTACGGCTTCCAAGCTGTATAAACGGACAACGGCTGATGGTGAAGTTGAAAAAGAAAGCACACCTGAATCGGAGCGGTTTTTCACCATCATCCTATCACTAGTGCCTGGACTGGGACATTTTCAGCTCGGATTGATGAACAGAGGAGTGACATTGCTGGCAGCCTTCCTGGGCATGGCCGTCATGGTCATCTTCGTGACAGTCCTTTCATCACGCGGGGAATTTCTTGTCTTCTTGGCATTTCTTCCTGTTCTATGGGTCTACAGCTTCTTTGACAGCATGCAGCAGCTCGCGAAGAAACAGCGCGGGGAGACACTTGTCGACCAATCGATTCTGGAAGAGTTCGAGAACCGCAGGGAAGATGGGAAAAAGTCGAAATCGCTTGCTACGATGCTCTCGATTTTTCCGGGAGCGGGCCATTTGTACTTGGGGTATCAACGCAGAGGGATTCAATTGATGGCAGCCTTCCTCTTCTCCATTTACATTATGGATGTGATGCGGCTGGGGATTTTCCTTTTCCTTGTGCCGATCATCTGGTTTTACAGCTTTTTTGATGGTCTCCAGAAAGCATCCCGTTATGGCAGGGAACCGGTCGAGGATGTGCCGGTCATCTCCTATCTTGTGAATCACCAGAAATGGGTTGGGGTCGGACTCGTAGCTCTCGGGGTTTATTACTTGCTGACAAATATTGCTCTGCCTGTCCTTCAGCCGATCATTTATGATTATGTGAATGTGGATGCGTACTTCTGGTTTGAACGCTATGTGCAGACCGCGATCGTCTGCATTCTGTTAATAGGAGGCGGAATCAAGTTGTTAACAGGAAGCAAGAAGAAACGGGGGGCTTCACAATGAGAGTATGGAGAGTAGGATCGATATCAATGGGGGCAGCGTTAATGATCTTGGGCGTCATGCTTCTCCTGACACAAATTTTTGAGTGGGACGCCGCCTATGTCATGACAGGGTGGTGGCCGTCCATTTTGGTGATCCTGGGTGGTGAAATGCTGTTCTATTTATTCTTCACCAAGCAGGAGAACGCCAGAGTGAAATATGATCTATTAAGCATCTTTTTTGTAGCAGTAATTGGCACGGCTGGAATCGGTTTGACCATTTTGCAAGCAACTGGTGTGATGGGAGCAGTGGAAAGCTGGCTGACTGCTGAAGAAGCTACAATGGAAATACCGGCTTTCAACCAAAGTATCAATAAAGACATCAAAAGGGTTGTGGTCGATACAGGCAGCCATGATTTGATCATTGAAGGAGGGACCGGGGATGAAGTCAGTCTATTCGGAACCTATCGTTCTACCTTTCTGGAAGAAAAAAATAAATTGAAATCAGTAGAGGATTATCTCCATTCTGAAGTAAAGGGAGACAGCCTGTATATTACGCTCAAAGGACTCCCGGCTGCTGCTGCTCCATTCGACAGCTACAGTGTGCTGAATGCTACTTTGGTCGTGCCGACGAGTGTAGGGCTTGAAGTTTCAGGGGAAAGTTCCTCCATTACAATGAAACCGAGAAAGCTGTTGAGCAATTGGTCAGTGAATGAGGGGTCCGAAGTAAATGTCATGTTGTCGCAAGGAAGTGACATCAACCTCCAGGCTCAAAATATTACGGATATAACAGAAAACGAGAATTGGAAGCTCGATAAGGCTGACGAGCCTGAATATGATGAGGAAGGTTATGTAGAGGAAACGGTGAAAAGCGGGAACTACATCATCGGCGATGGAACCTATGACCTCGTCGTCAGCAATACGTATGGGCTTTCTGTGTTGGAGAGCAGATAGGTCACAGGGGCACCAGGAAGCCGGCAGCAGCTTCCTGGTGTTTTTTCTGGTAAATGATACGGATGAATAATGGTCCAAGTTTCACTATCGATTTAGACATTAAAAGACAAATTTCCCCGGAAATATCTAAAATCACTTTGCAGATTCTAACATTCGACAGCGGGCAGGAAAAGCGGCAGTGTGTTAACGCGTTAATAGGGTGGGGGACAGTCCCCTGTTACTTTAGCGTAACAGGGGACTGTCCCCCAGTGCTTTAAAGGGGTAAAGCGCACACTTCTTTCACGGTTTAAGAATCATGAATATAAACAGGGTGGCGCCAAGTACAGAGGCGAAATAGAAATAGCTATTCATCCTATTCAGCCAGCCTCGGGCTTCCTGCGGCAGTTCTCCGGTAACAGAGGTGTTATCCGGAGAATCCAGCCACTCCTTCAGTTTGTTGCTTTGGGGAGTGACAAAGCCGATTACGATGATTTGAATAAGGACATAAAGAATCAAGGAACCGAGAAGCCAGACCTGGGTGAAAGCACCATATTCCCCCATGAAGAAAAGGATAAGGCCGGTAACGACCGCGATGGTCCCGCCGATTTTCGGGAACTTTTCGAGCTGCCCCGCCATCTTAAGGGAGTGTCTGAGCTGCTCGGCAGTCTGGTTTTTCCTCACGAGGATATGAGCAAAGAAAGTCGGGCCAACCCCGATTATCGCTGAAAGCACGTGCAGAAGAACAAGGAACTTCATTATACTACCTCCTTTAGAACTTATGGCATATGACATTTTATTCAAATGAAAGAAGGGGTATGTTAGAAAAGAAATCGGTATGAAGACCATTCGCTTTTTTGGTGAAAAAGAGGTATGATATTTTCGGTAGAGCAGTTAGCTTATAAGCGAATGGATTCTAGTGAATCGAGGACGGTTTGTATCACCGCCTCAAGGGTAGTAGTATAGCTATTGAAATAGTGGAAATAATTGGCAAGCTGATAAAGCTTTTGAAATATCGAGATAGGATGATGGGGAATGAAAAGAGCAAGAATCATTTATAATCCGACTTCAGGGCGCGAGCTATTCAAAAAGCATCTGGCTGAAGTATTGATTAAATTGGAGCAGGCAGGATATGAAACCTCCTGCCATGCGACCGTTTGCGAAGGAGATGCAACAGTAGCAGCCCGGACAGCGGTTGAACGTAAATATGACCTTGTAGTGGCAGCGGGGGGCGACGGAACGCTGAATGAAGTCGTCAACGGGCTTGCAGAACAGGAATACCGCCCGCGCCTTGGAATCGTCCCTATGGGCACAACGAATGACTTTGCTCGTGCCCTTCATATTCCGAGAGATATCGGGGCGGCTGTGGATGTCATCATCAAGGGAGACACCATACCGGTTGATATCGGCCGCATGAATGGGGAACGCTATTTTATCAATATTGCTGGCGGCGGACGGATCACGGAATTGACGTATGAGGTGCCAAGCAAGCTGAAAACCGTGCTGGGACAGCTGGCATATTACTTGAAGGGCATGGAGATGCTCCCTTCCATCAAAGCGACCGATCTATCGATAGAATATGACGGAAAGCTATTTGAAGGGGAAGCGATGTTATTCCTCATCGGCCTTACCAATTCCGTAGGCGGCTTTGAAAAACTGGCTCCGGATGCTTCCATCAACGACGGAATGTTCTCATTGCTGATCTTGAAGAAGACAAATCTTGCCGAGTTCATCCGGATTGCGAGTCTTGCCGTTAGGGGCGACCATATCAAAGACCCTAATGTCATCTACACGCAAGCCAATAGAATCAAAGTCTACTCCAAAGACAAAGTGCAGCTGAATATCGATGGAGAATTCGGCGGCCTGCTTCCGGTGGAGTTTGAGAATCTTTACCGCCACCTTGAAGTATTTGTCCCGCTTGATCAAATACGTGAGCAGGATAAAGCTGATAAATAGGCCAGAATCCTGGCAGGGTAGCAGCAGGAGGACCTTCGGTGCATCAAACCGGCTGCCTGAAAAATAATGAATTTTTTTGAAAAGACGGTGAATCCCTTCAGCGTCTTTTTTTCTATTTACAGTTTCTTTTTCCAGGCAATAAATGTCATCATAAATCCCCTGTTTATTGCCATACTAAGCTAAAAAAGGACGAGATCATGAAAAAAATCATTGTAATCAGTCTGCTTGCCATCTTGTTGACTTCAGGACCTGTTTCTGCAAAGGTCGCAGTACCGTCATCATTGAAGACGAACTCCTTATCCATTGTCATTGACGATTTCGGAAATAATATGAAGGGAACAAAAGAAATGCTGGAGCTTCCCATCCCTTTAACAGTTGCAGTAATGCCCCTAATGGAAACGACACAGAAAGATGCTGAATTGGCACACAAGTATGGCCATGAAGTGATTGTCCATATGCCGATGGAGCCTGTCAGGGGTAAGCAAAGCTGGCTTGGTCCGGGAGCGATTACGACGGACCTGAGCAATGCAGAAATCAGAAAAAGGGTTGAAAGTGCCATTGATTCAGTTCCATTCGCTGTCGGGATGAACCATCACATGGGATCCAAAGCTACGGCGGATGAACGGGTGATGAGAGTCGTTTTGACAGTCTGCCGGGAACGGGGTCTGTACTACCTCGACAGCCGGACAACCCCTAAGAGTGTCGTGCCGGAACTGGCAAAAGAATTAGGTGTCCCATACTTGGAAAATGAATTGTTCTTCGATCATGTCTATACAACACAGCATATATCGAAACAAGCGGACCATATCATGAGACGATTGAAAACAGAAAAAGAAATCATTGCAATCGGGCACGTCGGAGTAACGGGTAATAAGATGGTCAGTGTCTTAAAAGAGTATATCCCATTATATCTGGAAGAAGGGAAGGCAGTCCCTTTATCTGACATCATCCCGGAGTTTGAACTAGTCAATGAGCGGTTGGAATAATGAAGGAAACCCAAAGTCCCGTGCAGTGCGGGACTTTTTTTGGCTCTTTTCGTAAACGTTGTTCTTGAATGGCGAAGTATATCGCCGCCTTATGTCACCGTCAAATATCAAAAAGCAAGAGAGGCTCTTCCATTCAGATAGTAAAGCTCTGTATCCAAGTGGAAAATCCGCACCCGGGATATTCCCCTAAAAGACCCTTGTTTCTTTGGGGAATCTATAAAATTCAGGGCTTTATGATCCCGCTCTGCTTGAAGGTCCCGGCCAGTCCCGGCACCAAAGCATCATGGGGGTCGATCGATAACAGCATTTTTGCCGGCTTGTCGTTTGCACTTGGAGTTGGTTATTTCCATATCACTGGAACATCTTTTTGTTTAGTGAGTAAACCCGTTGGGAAAAGGAGGGTAGAAAAAGATAAAGGAGTTGAAGAAATGAACAATATGAATTGGTATAATTTTGAGGGATTTTTAGGGAAGATCCCTGATTTTATTCTTGCATTAGTCGTTCTTCTTATTGGATGGCTTGTCGCTAAAGGGGTTGAAAAGGCGGTTTACAAACTGCTGAATAAATCCGGCCTGGATGACAAGCTATTTTCCCAC
Organism: Bacillus sp. SRL337; assembly: GCF_984799155.1. Classification (NCBI taxonomy): domain Bacteria; kingdom Bacillati; phylum Bacillota; class Bacilli; order Caryophanales; family Bacillaceae; genus Bacillus; species Bacillus sp. SRL337. The sequence continues at coordinate 411,999 of NZ_OZ481793.1, forward strand.
ATCCCTAATAAAAAATATTCATCTGAAAAAATCATTAGCAAAATCGTCTATTGGATTTTACTTCTGATTGTCTTCATCATTGTACTTAACATCTTGAATCTGAATTTGATCGCTGAACCATTAGTGAATCTGATGAATTCCATTTTCGGTGCGGTTGACAACATCCTGAAAGCAGCCCTGATCCTGCTGTTCGCCTATGCGCTTGCGGTGCTGGTCAGATATGGAGTTCGTAAACTTGGAAATGCAGCTAATATTGATCACCTGCTGGTGAAATGGAATCTGGCGGATACAGAGAAGGATGCTCACGAAGGCATCAATAAGACCGCTAAAGTCCTGTTCTACCTGGTTCTGCTGCTGTTCCTGCCTGCTGCCCTTTCTGCATTGGATATCACGGGTGTTTCTGAACCGTTTGCAGACATGCTGAACAGCATGCTGGCATTCATTCCGAAATTACTTGCAGCTGCACTGATTGTCCTTGTCGGCTACTTTGTTGCGAAACTGGTCCGTACAATCGTGACGAACTTCCTTCATGCTGTCGGACTTGAAAGACTGGGCGAACGCATTGGATTATCAAAGACACTGAATGGAACGTCTTTATCATCCATTGTTGGGAATATCGCTTTCATCCTTGTTTTGATACCGACTGTCATCGCGGCATTGGAAAAGCTTGATATTGAAGGAATCTCAGCACCGGCCATCGATATGTTGAATGATGTCCTCACGATGCTGCCGAATATTGCTGTAGCCATTGTCTTAATCCTTGCAGGTCTATGGGCTGGCCGGATGGCAGGGAAATGGACTGCAAGCTTCCTGAATAAGCTGGGCATCAACTCTGTAATGAGCAATATGAAAGTAGGAAGCTGGAAACCTGGTGAATCCACGGATTCATTTACGATTACAAAAATTCTTGGATATATCGTTCAATTCATTGTTTCCTTGCTATTTATAGTGGAAGCATTGCAAATCGTCGGTCTTGACTTCCTGGTAACGCTGGCGACTGGTGTATTTGCCTATATCCCAAGCGTTATTGCAGCCATTGTAATTCTGGCTGTCGGACTCTACCTTGGAAATATCACCAAAAAGGTGCTATCAAGCATTCTGAATGGAAACAACAAAAATGTGTTGGCGACAATCGCAAAATATGCGATCATCATCATGGCATTTTTCATGGCGCTTGATCAGCTTGGCATTGCCCAATCAATCGTTAATTCGGCGTTCATCCTCGTCCTTGGCGGATTGGCACTGGCCTTTGGTCTCTCCTTCGGCCTTGGAGGCAGGGAGTTTGCATCCACCTATCTGAGCAAGATGGAAACTAATCTTTCCGATATCTCTGTCGATAAGGAAAAGGCTCAGGAAAGCCAAAAGGATGACTGGACTACTTCCATGAATGAAGATGGAACAATAGATAATCAGCCAAACCGTCCGGATGATGGTTTCCCAAGAGAGTAAATAGTAAAGAAAGGCCCGGGGGCTCCCGGGTCCTTTCCATGTTGAATAAAAAGGAAAACAAGGGTTGCTTTGGGGTCGCTCCATCTATTCTGCAGTAATAATTTTTAAAATTAGCAAAGGTTTGATAGAATAGAGTAGGCAAAGCTTGCTGTTTGCGAATTATGTAATAATATTCATAAGTCAATAGGGATATACATATGTATCATATACAGGACTGGCAGGGAATGCCGGAGCTGTCTGCAGCTACAGTATTATGGCACGCGCTATTCTTTTTGCATAAATACCAATATCCATTAATAGTGGAAAAGTTAAATTATTTACAATATTATTACAAATTATGTTAAACTATCTTTGTTAATAAAAATTTATAGGGGTGAATGACATGAAAAAGAGAAAATTATCATTCAGTGCTGTGATTCTTCTTGCTGTGGCTATGCTTTTAGCAGCCTGCGGCGGTGGAAGCGGCGGCGGTTCTGGTGAAGATGGCGAGACAGAAGTAGACTTCATCGGAATTGCAACAGGTGGTACTGGTGGTACATACTACCCGCTTGGCGGAACTTTTGCAAAGATCATCCAGGATGAAACAGGAATAGAATCATCAGCATCAACATCAGGTGCTTCCGCCGAAAATATGGCAAGCATTAAATCCGGTGATATTGAAGTTGCCTTCACACAAACAGATATCGCATCTTATGCGACTGAAGGAACACAAATGTTCTCCGATAACAAAGTAGAAAACGCTCAAGGTATCGGTACACTGTATCCGGAAACGATTCAAATTGTCACAACGAAAGACTCCGGTATCGAGTCTGTTGAAGACTTGAAAGGTAAAGTCGTTTCTGTCGGTGAAGCAGGATCTGGTACATTACTGAATGCTGAGCAGATCCTTGAGGTCCATGGGCTGTCTGTCGATGACCTGAGTGCACGCAATCTTTCCTTCGATGATTCCACTACAGGCATCCAGGATGGAACAATCGATGCAGCGTTCATCACTTCCGGTACACCAACTGGTGCGGTAGAGGGGCTTGCAGCAACCCAGGATGTTAATATCGTTCCTGTAAGTGCTGAAAAAGCGGATGAACTGATCGAAAAGTACCCTTACTATGCAAAGGATACAATTCCTGGCGGTACCTACAGCAATCTTGACAGTGATATTGAAACAGTAGCTGTACGTGCAATGCTTGTTACGCGCTCTGACATTTCCGAAGACACAGTCTATGAGATAACAAAAGCAATCTTTGAAAATACAGACAAAATCAGCCATGCAAAAGGCGAACTGATCAGTGCTGAGAATGCACTTCAAGGAATGGGTATTGAACTTCATCCTGGAGCTGCTAAATATTTCGAAGAAAAAGGAATTTCTCAAGACTAATACTCTTTTTTCAGGCAATATGGAATAGGCCGATCTGATCGGTCTATTCTTTTATTATGACGGACGAATGTTGGAAGAAAATTCTTCTTTAGAAGACGGTGAAAAGAGTGTGAAGGCATATGATAGCGAAAAAAACAGCTGCGATCATCACAGCAGGGGTCTTGTGCCTGCTTCCCTTCATTCCATTCAAAGAATGCATCGTCCTGGAGTCTCTCAAACACGACACACAAGATGTTCTGGCTCCTCTGCCATCAGGAGAAGAGAGCGAGTTCTCCATCCTTTATACGCATTCCATCCATCTTTCTGATGTTCTCGAGATATACAAACCGGACGCTGAATCCAATATTGTCCAGACAACATTGATTTACGAGGATACAGCGATCGGAATGCCGGGCGGTGCCACGGGGGAAGAGGTTTTCAGCAGAACACAAGACGGCAAATATGAAATCTCCAACATGAACCGTGTTTTTCCTTATATCGATATTTCTATCGGACAAGTAGCGGCAAATCATCGGTTCATATACAATGAAAAAGTATATCCGCTTGCTGACTATTTTGAAAAAGGAACACTGATACGGATGAGTGTACAAAACCAATCATTATTTCAATTTTGGAAAGGAGTGATTCTCAGGTGAGTAATAATACAAAACACTTCGAATCACTGACAGCTGAAGAACAGCAAGAGCTGTTGGAAAAATATGATCCCGATTCTTCCACTAGAAAGTTCAGTTCGGGAATTGTTAAATGGATCGTATTCTTTGGCTTGCTGGCATTTTCCCTTTTCCAGCTGACAGCCTCAATTTTTCAATTCATTCCAAGGCAATTACTTCTATCCATTCACTTAGGGTTTGCATTATCGCTAATCTTTCTACTATTTCCAGCGAGTAAAAAAAGGTCACGAAAGGATAAAGTGGCCTGGTACGATATTATTCTCGCTCTGCTCTCGATCGTGGTAGGGAGTTACTGGCCGATTATGCAAGATGAAATCGTTAACAGGATCGGTATTATGACGACAGCTGATTTTACTGTCGGAATCATTGCCGTACTTCTGGTACTGGAAGCTACAAGACGTGCGGTAGGGCTGCCGATTACGGTTATTGCGGGAGCGTTCCTGCTCTATATGTACTATGGAAGGGTCATGCCTGGCTTCCTTTCGCACCGTGGATATGACATCGATGCCATCGTCAGGACGATGTTCTTCACAAGTGAAGGGATTCTGGGGACACCGTTATATGTATCAGCGACCTTCATTTTCCTGTTCCTGTTGTTTGGGGCATTCCTGGTCAAGACCGGCGTAGGGCAGTATTTCAATGATCTGGCCGTATCGATTGCCGGTAAAAGAACAGGGGGACCAGCTAAGGTAGCCATATTCTCCAGTGCCCTTCAGGGAACCATCAGTGGTAGTTCGGTGGCAAACGTTGTCACTTCGGGTTCATTCACGATCCCGATGATGAAAAAACTTGGCTATCGGAAAGAGTTCGCAGGGGGAGTAGAAGCGGCTGCATCAACAGGCGGGCAGTTAATGCCCCCAATCATGGGTGCCGCAGCCTTCCTGATGGTTGAGTTCATCGGAGGGGTCACATACTGGGAAATTGCCAAAGCTGCTGCCATACCGGCGCTGTTATATTTTGCCGGGATTTGGATCATGACTCACTTTGAAGCGAAGAGAATCGGTTTAAGAGGGTTATCCGATGAGGAGATGCCTAATAGAAAAGAAGTTTTTAAGAAGATCTATCTGTTGCTTCCGATTTTGGTTGTCATCGTATTATTGTTTACAGGAATGAGTGTAATGCGTGCTGCATTGTGGTCAATCGTGGCGACAATCGCGATCAGTGCCATCCGGAAAGATACACGCATCAACTTCAAGGATGCGGTTGACGCTCTCGTCGATGGGGCAAGAACAGCCCTTTCTGTTGCAGCGGCTACTGCAGCGGCGGGTATCATTGTTGGGGTTGTAACCAAAACAGGGCTTGGCTTGAAGATGGCTAATGGACTTGTCGATCTTGCGGCAGGGTTAAGCAGCTCTACTCAAGGGACATTGTTATTGACCCTGTTCTTCACGATGGTGGCGTCCATCATCCTGGGAATGGGTTCACCGACAACAGCAAACTATGTTATTACCTCAACCATTGCGGCTCCAGCGATCATTTTACTTGGAGCACCTGATCTATCTGCTCACTTGTTCGTATTCTATTTCGGTATCATCGCGGATATCACTCCGCCTGTTGCCCTTGCTGCTTTTGCTGCTGCGGGTGTATCAGGGGGAGAACCGATACGGACCGGTTTCAATTCTGCCAAACTGGCGATTGCAGCCTTCATCATTCCGTATATGTTTGTGCTGTCACCGGAGCTGTTGATGATTGATACAACCATTCCGTATCTGCTATGGGTCATATTTACGGCCATCACCGGTATGATGGCAATCGGTGCAGCTATGATCGGTTACTGGTTCCGCAAAGTGAAAGTGATCGAGCGTGTCCTTTGTTTGGCAGCCGGTCTCATGCTGATCTACCCTGAGGGGATGACAGATATCTTTGGATTAATTCTCTTTGCCATCATGCTTGCTCTTCAAATTTTTATAAAGGGTAAAGATGACGCAGAGAAGAAACCAGCAACAGCCTAAACCAAGAAAATAACCTCCCAGCTGCGGCTGAGGAGGTTATTTTTTTTCTGGCTTTAAAATGGTTCTTTGCAGAGGGGCGCCGCCCATACTGACGTTTCTCTCCATAAAAAGATATCTCTTTCCGTCAATGGTAAATGTCCCATTGCCTTCATATTTCACCTTATATCCTTTACTCTCCAGTTCCTTCTTGATGGCCTGGATATAGTCACTGTACTCAATATAGCGCTCATCCAGGTCAAGGATGATGTTCCCTTTTTTGTATCCCATCAACATATTGAAAAGGAAAAGTCCACCGGCCAAAACTAAAACGATAATACCGAGGTTTATAATGGTATCCATTAGGATCACTCCTTCTTATATATTTACGGATGGGACGGGGAAGTGGTTTCAATATTTTAGGAGATGAGGAGATGGTTTTTGAGGAGAAGGCTTTCCGGGGATATTAAAAAGCCGCCAACCATGGTAGATTGACAGCTTGCCGTGAGCTTCTATAATATCGTCAGTGAAAACGTAACAGGGAATCCAATGAGGAACATCCAGCCGATTTCCTGCTTGTGGCGGAACGGCAGAGAACGGACCATCCAAGAAAGGATTTGGGCAATGAACACAAACAAAAATGCCCAAAAGATCTGTCCGATGACAAAGACGAATAAATAACCGATTGTTGCTTCATTATTGAACAAAAGGGAGTAGCCGAAACCACCGGCCAATACCCAGATGGTCATGACAATATGTACATAGGGGAGCCAAAAGCGGCGTGATTTCAATGTCAGCAGGACGCCAATGGCGACACAGCCCATCAAAATGAAATTAACCAGAGAACTCTCATCCATCCAATACCCCACCTTTTTCTCATTCTAGAAGGTATATAACACAACATCAGCCGGTTAAAACATGGATGATCCTTCCAAACTTTAACGCATTAACGCACCGGGGGACTGCACGGGTGTTGATTAACCATAATATGTAAAATAAACGGTTTCATTAGACAAAAAAAACCACTCTCTTTTAAAATGATTGTTACCGCTAACAACACAAAAAGGGAGTGGTTTCATTGACTAACTTTAACAAACTTTCTGAAATCCTTCAAACCATTATTACGGATGAAGAAGTGGCAAATCTTTGTGAGAAATGGGGCTATGAAGACAAAGCTAGGAAGTTATCTGCCCACGATTTGATACATTTTTTTGTTATTTCTTCTGCGAAAAAATGGGAAGGATTTCGAGATGCCGAGACCAAATTGCCAAAGGAAGAAAGTTTACCTTCCGTTGATCATTCTACCCTCGCCAAAAAAGCCCAAAGAGTTCCTTATCAAATTCTACAAGAATTATTCTCCCGTATCGTTAAGCGCTTAGGACGAAGAGTCCGTCGCGCCCTATTTAAACCCTATAAGCTATTTGCCGTTGACTCCACCACGATCACTTTCCAACACCCAGACATGTGTTGGGCGGGTTACACCCGTACCCGCCACGCTATTCGTCTTCATACAAAATACGATGTGGAGGAAGGTCAGCCTACTCAAGTAGTCCAGACAACTGGACGGCATCACGATGTCATGGTGGCACCCAAACTCTATGAAGATCCAGAGCCACTCTCCATCATCACCGCTGACAGAGGATATGCAAGAACAAGTGACTTTCAGTGTTTACATGACCGTGAACAGTACTTTGTCATTAGAGTGGCTAAGTTCTTCTCCCTCTCGGAAGAGAAGGAACACAGTGTATCACTTGAAACTGAAGGCCGTATTAAAAAAGACATGACAGCCTTTATTGGAAAAGGTTCCCGAAAGACAGAGGATCGCTTCAGACTAGTTACATTCACGGACAACGAGGGGAACCAAATAAGAGTGGCGACGAACCTTATGATGATGTCTCCAGAAGACATTGCTTATATCTATAAGCTTCGTTGGCAAATCGAGTTATTTTTCCGTTGGGTAAAAGGAAATCTGGACCTTTCCAACCTGTTTGGATTTTCCCCCAACGCTGTTTATAGCCAAGTATTTGGCACTCTTATCAGTTATTTTATATTACGCAGTATTTATAATGATACAAAAGAAGAGTGGGCCATCTTGTATGATTACACTTTCATTGAATTTACTCGCCGTTACCTGGCACGCACCCTACCTGTAGAGGTAAGTTGCGCAATCAAATCACGGTTGGGAAGAAGGGGAAGTCTGTTTCAATCATCTGGAAAAATATAGCTAATCAACACCCGTGCGGGGGACTGTCCCCCGGTGCGTTAATGCGTTAAAGTAAAAACGTTTTAGAAAAGGGCACCCAAAAATGACTGCCCTTGAAGAGCGTTCTCGGTCATCAAAATATATATAAACAGTAATTGTATTAGATTCCAGGGATGTGAGTGAGTGTGTAAGAGATGTGGTTAGATGGTGTTCTTATAATGCTTCAAAAATCCAGGCGGATAGAAATATAAAGGCAGAGGGCGAAGGGATACTCTGATGGCGGCGGGCATAATTAAATCATCTTGTGCTTGTTTCAACGATTTGTACATACCTTTGCCGCGGACAGAGTTTGCTGAATGTATCGTAATGCGGTTAGCGAACAGTTTTTCACTGACCATAATTTCCACGAGCATTGTGCCGTTTCTCGTATTGTTCAATAGATCGTGGTCTAAAGAAAGATGTTCAATTTCAAAGTTTTTCAATAGATTTAAACATTCATCCATAGTTTCTGCTAGGACATACCCATCAGGTGCCTCGCGAATGTCATCTAGGAAAACACTGATTTTCTCCATTTCTAAATGCTCCTTCCCGTAAATAGGGATGCCAAGAGAAGTCGAAAGGGCCCTAGATATTTTTTGATTATCTCTATCGTAACATAGATTTAGTTAAAATTGGGAAAAGCATTTCGACTTTATGATTCCATTATATGACTTTGAGGACGAATATTGTCGAATTCATGTTATCGTGTGCAGATGACAAATGGCAAAAAAATCAGACAATAAGGTGAAATATATGGTAGGGTGATAGAAAGAAGAGTTAAAACCTGGCGAATTTTACTATCAAAACGAAGGAGAAATACTAGATGGAAAGAGAACAATTTCTATACAAATTAACGTTAGTAGAAAAACTAACAAATGATAAGAACTGGACAGACAAAGAAAATGCAGTCGTGGGAAGGCACTTTTCCTATCTGCAGAAAATGCAGGATGACAGGAAATTGATACTCGCAGGGAAAACGAAAGGGCTGGACGCCGACACTTTCGGTATCGTCATTTTCGAAGCGGAATCAGAAGAAGAAGCGTTGTCATTGATGAATGGCGACCCTGCAGTAAAAGAAGGAATCATGACAGCTGAGCTGTTCCCTTATCAGGTGGCGTTGGTCCAGGATTTGCGGAAATGATGAAACCCGAGAGATTAAAGAGAGGGGATACCATTGGCATCGTAACACCTTCTACTCCCGCCCCTGTTTTATTTAAGGAGAGGTATGAAAGAGGCCTTACCCAATTAAGGAGCATGGGGTTTACCATTTTAGAAGGAAAATGTTCAACTTCATCTCAAGGATACCGTTCAGCCCCGATCAAACAAAGAGCAGAAGAAATAAATGAATTCATCCGCAACAAAGACGTTAAAGCCATCATCAGCACCATTGGAGGGACTAATTCCAACTCCTTGCTGCCGTATATCGACTTTGAGGGATTGAGAAAACACCCGAAAATCTTCATGGGTTACAGCGATGTCACAGCGCTTTTGCTGGGTATCTATGCCAAGACGGAAATGACTACCTTTTATGGGCCGGCGGTTGTGCCTTCGTTCGGGGAATTTCCAGAAATGCTTCCAACTGGCAGAGAGTACTTTGAGAATACGGTTATGGATCAGCAGGCATTGCCTTATACCTTGGAAGTCCCTTCAGAATGGACGGAAGAAATGATCGATTGGCGAGCTCAGGACAGAGCAAAGAAAATGATCCAGAATTCCGGGTGGAACACACTCAAGAAAGGGATTGTGCGAGGGAAGCTGGTTGGCGGAAATCTTAACACCATGTCGGGAATTTTGGCTTCTGACTACTTTCCGCCTATCAAGGATGCGATTCTTTTTATAGAAGATTCCTTTAAAGATATGGCTGTTCAGGAACGATCGCTTAGCATGCTGAAAATAGCAGGAATCCTTGATTCAGCAGCTGGATTAATCGTCGGGAAGCATGAACACTTTGATGATCTCAACGCTCCATTCAGCTTCGAAGAATTGCTGCTTGAAGTCCTGGGTGATCGGGAGATGCCAATCCTGACAAATGTAGATATAGGGCACACATTTCCATCACATGTCTTTCCAATCGGGATTGAAGCAGAATTGGACGCAGATAGGGGCAGGATCACGTTCTTGGAGAGCGGAGTGAGTTGACTGCTGCCCATCCTGTCAGAAAGGCGGCAATCACTTGGGAAATGACTATGATAACTGGGATCCCCTCCCTGTATTAGAAACGGCAGCCCTATTTGCTGGGCAATTGCCGGCGGCTGGGCGCTTGACCTGCATATCGGAAAGCAAACCAGAGACCATGCCGACATAGATGTGGTGGTGGCACAACAATCCTGTTCCAGTATCTTTCAAAAGACTGGCTGCTTTACAAGGCAGGCGGTGGAAGGCTGGAATTATGGGAGGAAGGAGATTCGCCGGATGAGATCCATAACATCTGGGGCAGTCGGAGCCCAGGATCTTCTTTTCAATTTCAAATACTGGTTTTGGAGTTTGCAGGCAGTGAATGGATATACCGGCGGGAAAAAACAATCAAAAGCAGAAATATTCTCCTGAAGAATGAGCAGGGGATCCCCTATTTACGTCCGGAAATTCAACTGCTCTATAAGGGTGGATCTTCACACGTCCGGAAGAAGGATTACCGGGATCTTCAAATGTTTCTCCCGTATTTGAAAGCTGCTGAAAAAGACTGGCTTGCGGCTTCCCTGCTAAAACAGTTCCCGAAAGGCCATCCATGGCTTGATTATATTTTAAGGCTCTTTTCTGATAATAATTCCGAAGGATAGTGGAGAAATGATTCGGAAAACCCCCTGTTTAGCAAGAGAGAAAAGGACTTCTCTCTTCGTTCAGAGCGAAAAACGCAGTATGCAGGGAAAAATCCGGCTTTTGGGTTTTTTTCGGAAGCAACAATATATGCGAAAACAGCCTATTTTAAAGAAGGAATCCGGACAGCAATCTCGAATTATTCATCAAGACAAAAGTGAGGACTGATAAACATGATACGCTATCCGATCTTAAAAAAAGAGGCAGCTATTGGGGTCACTGCCCCATCTTCCGGAGTGCCGGCAGTGCTGCATGACATGTTCAGGCTTGCCATCGAACGGATGAGTTCAAGGGGATTCAAAGTCGTGACGGGTGATACAGCCTGGACTCAGGACAAAGCCAAGTCTGCTCCAAGCAGAAACCGCGCTGAAGAATTCAATGAAATGATGAGAAATGAAGAAATCGATATCATCATCCCGCCTTGGGGAGGCGAATTGCTGATTGAAATCCTGCAGGATATCGACTTTTCTTCTACAAACAATAAATGGCTCTTAGGATATTCCGATACAAGTGCGCTCATGCTGGCCATCACACTGAAAACAGGAATTGCCACTGCCCACGGAACCAATTTTGTCGATTTAAGGGGCGAGTATTGGGACGAAACAACAGCAAAGTGGCAGGAGGTCCTATCAACAGAACCGGGCGGTACCATCATCCAATTTTCTTCTCCTCAATACCAGAAAGAATGGGTGCATGGCGATCCCTCGCCTTGTGTGTTCCACCTGACAGAAGAGACGAAGTGGAAAACAGCGGGTGGCACGCCCGTAAAGATGGAGGGGCGCCTTCTCGGCGGCTGCATGGATATCCTCCGCCATCTCGTCGGAACTGAATACGGGAATGTAGCGGTCTTCCGTGAAAAGCATATACCAGGAGAGCCCGTAATCTGGTATCTCGAAAACTGCGAAATGAATGTGACAGACCTGCGCAGGTCGCTTGTTCAAATGAAATATGCCGGATGGTTTGAAAACTGTTCTGGAATCTTGTTCGGGCGCAGTGCTGCCAATGAATCAGTCGGAAACTATGCTGTGGAAGATGTCTATCAAGACGTGGCAGACGAATTGGGTGTACCGGTCATTTACGATATTGACTGCGGCCATATGCCTCCGCAGGTGACATTCATCAACGGAGCTTATGCAGTGGTGGAAACTGCAGATGGAAAAGGAAGGGTTGAGCAGAAGTTCCTTTAGTTTCCGGACGACGGGATTTTTGAAAAATAGTGCTGCTCCTGCTTAGGTGCAGCGTTTTTTTATGGCATGAAGGGAGAAGGGGACATGAATCAAAAATGGGTGAAGTGGGCGCAAAAGATCCAATCAATATCACAGTCAGGCCTTGCCTTTTCAAAGGATGTATATGACATCGAACGGTATGAGGAATTGATGGATTTGAGTGCAGAGATCATGTCAGAGTATACCGGCGTTGAAAAAGAGCAAATGAAAGGATTGTTTGCTCAGGAAAAAGGCTACCAAACGCCGAAAGCGGACGTAAGGGGAGCCGTTTTTGAAGAGGGCAAGATTCTTTTGGTAAAAGAAAAAACCAATGATAAATGGTCGCTTCCTGGAGGGTTCTGCGATGTCGGGCTGTCACCTTCAGAAAACGTGATAAAAGAAATCAGGGAAGAGTCAGGATATGAGGTCAGGCATAAAAAACTGCTGGCGCTGCTCGATTACCACAAGTATCCCCACCCGCCGCAGCCATTTCATTATTATAAAATCTTCATCCAGTGTGAAATCATCGGTGGGAACCCGGCAGCGGGATTGGAAACGAGCGAAATTGGCTTTTTCGAGGAAGATGCGCTCCCGGATTTATCGGTTGACCGCAATACAGAGTCACAAATCCGGCTGCTGTTTGAATTCCTGCGAAATCCCGGGAAGGAAACAGTGTGCGAATAGGATTGGTTTTCGGAATCGTGTCCAATAAGGGTATTCGACAAAAACCGGGGTGTGACTGGCACGCCCCGAACCAAAGGGGGAACGAAGATGCTCGATATGTTCAGATATAATTGGCAAGTGAGGGAGGACTGGTTTGAGTGGTGCAGGGAGCTGCCGCAGGAGGAGCTGGCGAAAGAGAGGACCGGGGGAATGGGCAGCATCCTGGCTACACTTTTTCATGTGGCAAACGGTGAACAAATTTGGATCAACCAGATGCAGGGGACGCCGTTCATCATGAAGGAAGGGGTAACTTCTTTAGAAGAGGCAGTTGAATTCACGAATGTGACTAGACCGGCAGCAGAACAATTCCTTCAATCCTGGAACGAGAAGACAGCCAGTAAAACCCTGACCAAAAAACGCAGGGACGGCAGCGACATTGTATTCACCTATGAAAAAATCATCAAACACTTGATAGCGCATGAGATCCACCATATCGGCCAGCTCTCCATCTGGGCCAGGGAACTTGGCCGCAAGCCCGTATCCAGCGATTTGATTTTCAGAGACTACTAAAATAATGATATGGGTGGGGGAATTGGGACAAAAGCGGAGGAATGTACCTTGCACCGTCCCGCGAAAGGAGAAAAGATGTTGAAACGATATTACATAGAAAACAAAACCATGCCCGTCCATATCACAGAATGGGGCAGGAAGACCGATCCGGTCATCTTCTGCCTCCACGGTCTGGGGAGCACGAGCCTCAGCTTTATCGACGCTGCCGAGGAGCTGCAACATGAATACCGGATCATATCGGTGGATGCGCCGGGACATGGCAAGACGCCGGCTTTTGAAAATCCGGAGAAGTACGAGATGCCGAAGATGGCTGAATGGATCGATGACATCCTCAACCTTCTTGAAATCGAGGAATTCTATTTTTTATCCCATTCCTGGGGCAGCTTCGTCCACCTGTTTTACCTGAAGCACTACAGTCATAGGGTGAAAGGTTCCATTTTACTAGATGGTGGTTATCAGAGCAAAAGACATTCCGGCAAATCAGCGGAAGAAGAAATGGCCTATTATAAAGAGGATTTCGAACAGACCTGGCCCAATTGGGAGGAGTTCCGGGACCTCGTGAAAAGTGAAACGCTGACATGGTCACCGTTGAAGGAAAAAGCGGCGGAGGACCTGGCCTGGGCAAAAAACGGCCGATATTATTGGCATGCGCGGGGTGTCACTGGCGCAAACATCATCCGGGCGATGCACATGGATGATATTGAAGATGTCTTTGCGGACATGCCAAAGAATATTCTCTTATTGAGAGCGACCCTGCCTGAAAATCTGGAAGAAGACAGAAAGAAACAAGCAGCCCGTTTTCAGCAGAATACAGGAGCGGAAGTTAAAATGATTCCGGAAGCCACTCACCTGCTTCATTGGGATCGTCCCGGGGCAGTAGTGGAGGAAGTGAGAAAAAGGTGGAGGCAGAAAAGGTGAAAAAGAAAGCGGGAACGATAGTGGAGCTGGTCTATCTGCTTTGTTTTGCCGCTCTTTTATACATCGACTTTTTCGCTCACGGTACACCTCAGTGGGTGATTGTCACCCTGTTCACAGCAATTGTGGCCAGCATCCTGCTGTCATACATTCCCAAACGGGATGAGTCAGCCAAGAGAACCGGTATCTTTTCACTCGTGACGACGCTCTTTCTGTTTTTGCTTGTGCTCATTTTTGATCTGGCAGGCGGTGTCTCCAAGGTGGGGATCGCCATTGAACATCCCATTGTCTGGGGCTTGGTTGCCATCAGCATTTGGATGAGTGTGAGAAAAATCAAGGCATCCGGATAAATTTCACCCGGATTTTGAAACCTTCAGGGCTTCTGCCTCGTTGTTTTATCAAGGCTCTTTTCGTACACTTTGTTGCTATTTGATAATAATTCCGAAAGATAGTGGAGGAATGAACCGGAAAAACCCCTGTTTAGCAAAAGAAGGGCTTCTCTCTTCGTTCAGAGCGAAAAACGTAGTATGCAGGGGGAAAATCCGGCTTTATGGATTTTCCCGGAAGCAACAATATATGCGAAAACAGCCTTTATTAAAGAGAAAATTCTTAATGGAGGTCAGGCCGCAGTGAAGCGAGGAATCATTCTATTAGTATGTGGAGCGTTATGTCTCTTGAATGCAGGTTGTACAGGCAATGAAGGTAAAACAGCGGAGACGAAAAAGGTTGTCCCGGAAAAGGACAAGGTACAAGTTCAAACCGTCTCGAGTGCTCTTTCTGATGAAAATACAAGTACGTTTTCTGTAGACGGACAGTCTTTTCATATCGCTTTCCATCATAATGAGGTGCTGGATTTTGCTAAAACAGTGAAAGAGGACAGCTCTGCGGTGATTAAAGAAGTTTACAGCGAAAAGGTAATAGTCCCGCTATATCAAAGAATAGCTGATGCCGGTGCACAAACCTATTACGAGCTGGAATCCCTGCTCTTCCCTAATACCAATCCGCAGAAGCTGGAAGTGAATACAAAAGAGCTTATGGTAAAAGAAGCGCACATTGCACAATTGGTAGAGGAGGCACTCGAAACTTCAGCCGGGCAGCTGCCGGGAGCGGATAAGACGATTATAACCATGCCTCTGAACCCCTTGGATGTCATGGTTATCGAGACAATGGATGGAGTTGCAGGATATGCACTGAGCGAGAATGCGATCCTTCTTCTGGTTGATCCCTCCTTCGATGAGGATGTCCTCCAATATACGGTGGCCAAGTTATATCACAATACTGTGCAAACGGAGTATATGGCTGATAGGTATGACACATTAATGGAAGCGTTTGTCGTGGATGGGAAGGCGGATGCGTTCGCCCATCAGGTCTATCCAGAAACCCAGGTATCCTGGACAGAACCTTTATCAGACCGTTTGAAGGAGAAGGTATTTGAAGAATTGAAAGAAAGTGGGAATGACCTGGATCATCACTGGGAATTCGAAGGAAGTTCCAGAAGAGGTATTCCGCCGTGGACAAATTGGGTTATGACATTACACAGAGCTACCTGCGAAATAATCCTGATATACCAATTGAAGAGTGGACCAGCCTCCAGCCGCGCGACATCATCAACGGCAGTGAGTATAAGGACGAATTCAAGGAGCTCCAAACCATCACAGATTAGCAGAGAAAATGATTGGAGGCGGCAGCATGGGCATATTCATAGCCATCATCATGATTGTGTTTCTATTCGATTTTACGAAGTTCAGAAAACAAAACGAGATGATGATCAAGCAAAACAATCAGATCATCTCTCTTTTGAATGAAATCAAGGAGAGCAGGAAAAACGACTATTAATCAAACGTTTGATTAAGAGGAGGAAGGAGGGAGACTCGATGTCCATCCAGTCTGAACGACTTTTCTTCCGTCCCTATAAAGAGGCGGATTTTGAGTTTCTCATGTCGCTGCTGGCCGATCCGGAGATGGTGAAGTTCATTGGTACCGGCAAGGTCAGAGATGAAAAAGAGAGCCGGGACTTCCTATCCTGGATCTATAAAACGTATGAAGCAGGCGATAATTTGGGACTGCAGGTGCTCGTGAGAAAAGAAGATAATGGTCCTGTCGGGCATGCCGGCCTGGTTCCCCAGAAAATTGATGGAGTTAACGAACTTGAAATCGGGTACTGGATTGCCAGGAGTCATTGGGGAGGCGGATATGCAACAGAAGCTGCGGCAGCCCTTCTGGATCATGGCCGTAATACGCTTGGACGGAACAGATTCATCTCACTGATTCAGCCCGAAAACACTGCCTCTGAAAAAGTTGCGAGAAACATCGGCATGCGTCTCGAGAAGAGGATTGTGCTTGGTGAAAAAGACGTGAATGTGTTTAC
This sequence comes from Bacillus sp. SRL337, assembly GCF_984799155.1. Lineage (NCBI taxonomy): Bacteria > Bacillati > Bacillota > Bacilli > Caryophanales > Bacillaceae > Bacillus > Bacillus sp. SRL337. The sequence goes on from NZ_OZ481793.1 coordinate 428,196, forward strand.
AACAGAACAAACTGAAAAGGCCCGCTGATCAAGAGGTGCACTGTAAGGTTCACCAATTCAAAATAAGCTGCTTTGTTTCTTGGAGAAGGGTAGTTGACTCAATAAGGCTCATCAATTGATGAGTCTTTTTTTGTGCAGTTTTAAAAAAAGAGGATGAATGGGCCAATGAGGTAAGGGATTTTGTGGGGGCTTGGCTCAATAAGGGTCTAAATGGTCCAATGAGATACGGGATATTGAGAGAACCTGGCCCAATAAGGGTCTAAATGGTCCAATGAGATACGGGATATTGAGAGATCCTGGCCAAATAAAGGGTTAAAAGGTCCAATGAGATACGTAATTTTGAGGGAACCTGGCCCAATAAAGGGCTAAATGGTCCAATGAGATATGTGATTTTGAGGGAACCTGGCCCAATAACGGGTTAAATGGTCCAATGAGATACGTAATTTTGAGGGAACCTGGCCCAATAACGGGTTAAATGGTCCAATGAGATACAAAATTCAGCGAGATCCTGGCCCGAAACGGCACGTAGGGTTTTTCAAACGTAGTGGTTTCACTTCGGTATAGTTTGTCCTATTCAGCTTCGACCAGGTCCTGAAACGGCTGTCGCTGCCCCTTCTGGCTTTTTTACTTTCGCAAGCTGCAGCATTAGGGGGTCACCCTTTTTATACAATCATTGACATCCGTTCACGGCCAAACGTTTCAATGAATTAATTTTTATGAAAAGGCTGTTTTCGCATATATTGTTGCTTTCGGAAAAATCCCAAAAGCCGGATTTTCCCCCTGCATACTAAGTTTTCCACTCCGAACGAAGAGGGAAGCTCTTTTCTCGCTTGTTAAACAGGTTTTTTTCCGGTTCATTACTCCACTATCTTTCGGAATTATTATCAAATAGCAACAAAGTTTACGAAAAGAGCCTATGAAAAAAAGGCAATTGGGTGCCGAAACCCGAATATAAAGATATCTATCATTTTATAACCAAATCGGTGCCAGGAACCAATGACCGTTTTGGTATCAGGCGCTGGATTTTCATTAATGAGGAGGAATAACAAAGTGAACGAACTATCAACTGTTGATTATAACCGGGTGAGGAATTTCATCAAGGAAAACGCAAGGGCATTGGATGTGAAGGTGTTTGCGTATCTTTTTGAAAATGGCAGCCAGGAAGAGGCGGCTGAAGAATTGGCGATGTTCCAAAATGAGGATGGAGGTTTCGGACACGGGATTGAATCGGATATCCGTATGCCGCATTCCTCTCCCATTGCCACTACTGTCGGCCTTCAATATGCAAGAGAGCTGAAATTGGCGGGAAGCCACCGCATCGTACAGAAGGCATTGGAGTACCTGATCAAGGAATATGATGAAACCATCACGGGATGGCATTTAGTAGGAGAAAAAGTCAACCATTATCCGCATGCTCCATGGTGGACGTTTGACCATGAGAAAGGCCACTGCGGAGTCCATGGAACCTGGGCCAATCCGAATGCTGAAATCACAGGCTGCCTTCATGAGTATGAAGGATATGTCCCCAATGAATTGGTTGAGAAGGTGACGCAGAAAGCCAAAGAGGAATTGGAAGCCCTTCCGGAAGAAATGGAGATGCATGATTTTCTGTGCTACAAACGCCTGATGGAAACGGTCCATTCTCCATTCAAAGAAGAAATTGAAGAAAAGCTGAAGAAGTCGGTCCGGAAGATCACGAAGTTGAACCGGAATGATTGGGGTGGCTACGGTATGAAACCTCTGCAGGCAGCCGATTCACCAGCCTCTCCATTTTTCCCTTTGCTTAAAGAGGAAGTAAAAGAGAACCTCCATTATGAGATGGAAAAACTGCGTGAAGCGGGATATGCTTCCCCAAACTGGTCATGGTTCGGGAACTATGAAGAAGAGTGGGCACAGGCAGAAAAGGATTGGCAGGGTCATCTGACTGTAGAGTTTTTAAAAACATTAAAGGAATTCGGGCGTCTCGATGATTGAAAAAGAGAAAACACCAATCGTGAAAAGGTCGCACGTCATAAACCCAAGCACCCTGCCAAAAGTAAGTTTGAGGGAATTGACGCCGGCTGATGTGGAGGATCGCTATCAGTGGTGCCTGGATGTCGATGTCACGAGGCATTTGAATATGCCCACTAAATATCCGCCTTTCAGCAGGGAGGAAACCCGGCAGTGGATTGAGATGTGCATCAGCCGCAGCAACGGGTATGAACAGATGGCGATTGAAACAGGGGACGGCGTCCATATCGGCTGGGTTGATTTGAAGAATATTGACAAGCTGAATAAGCACGGAGAACTCGGAATCGCGATTGGGAATAAAAGGTTCTGGGGGAAAGGATACGGACTCGCTGCGATGAAAGCGATGCTGGAATCCGGCTTTACAAAGCTGAACCTAAATAAAATCTGGCTCAGGGTGGAGGTCGATAATGAAAAGGCGATTAAATCGTACCGAAGAATGGGGTTTGTGGAAGAAGGCATCCTGCGCCAGGACCGCTTGCGTGAGGATGGGTATGTGGACAGGCTGAGAATGAGCATCCTGAAAGACGAGTTCCAGAAGGCATAATGGTTACTAATCCCCAGTCATAACAAAACGGTCATTACCTCCTGCTCAACCTTTCGCTAAAATAAAGACAGGGAGGGCGATCGAATGAAACTGACATTCAGAGAGGCAGCAGAACGAGACTTGGATAGTATTGTGAAAATGCTTGCGGATGATGTGCTCGGAAGCAAAAGGGAGCGCTATGTAAAGCCGCTTCCGGAGAGTTACCTGAAAGCCTTCCGGGCCATTGAAGCGGATCCCAATAATGAATTGATTGTCGCATGTCTCGATGAGGAAGTTGTCGGCGTCCAGCAGGTCACATTCACTCCCTATCTCACTCACCAAGGGGGATGGCGGGCCACGATTGAAGGAGTGCGGACCGCTTCCACTGTAAGGGGACAGGGAGCCGGTACCGAGATGATCAAATATGCGATCAAACGTGCAAAGGACCGCGGCTGCCATCTGGTCCAGCTGACGACGGACAAACAGAGACCCGATGCTTTGCGTTTTTATGAAAAGTTAGGCTTACAAGCAACACATGAGGGATTAAAGTTAAAGTTTCAATAAAAGTGGAAAGCGGCAAATGATTAAAATTGTAAAAGCAAACCGGAGCCACGTCGAAGGCATTGCAAAGGTGTGTTCAGACGGCTGCCGCGCTACATATGCTGAAACACATACAGAAGAATATATCGAGCGGGTAATAGAAGAGTTTTACAACCATGAGAGAATTCATGAAGAAGTCAGCCGCTCAGACAGGCAGTGGGGCGGTTATTTTGCGGCAGTGGATGACGATCTTGTGGTCGGTGCCGGCGGCGGTGGAATGACCGGTGATACAATCGGGGAGCTGTTTGTGCTTTACATGGACCTACTCAGACGGAATGAAGGGATCGGCACCCAATTATTGGATGCCATTACGGAGCAGCAGAAAGCTGTATTTTAGGCAAAGGAACAATGGGTATCGGTCCAAAAAGGAAATGACAAGGGCATCCCGTTTTACGTGGCGAAAGGATTCCTTTACAGCCACGAGCAGGCGGGGCATGGTAATGAAGAAGGGGAGGACTACATTTCCCTGAGGTACTATAGACGTATTTAATTGTGGAGGATGGAATGAAAACACATCGTGCATTTGGGGTTTACGGCATTTGTTATGAAGAGGGCAAGCTGCTGGTCATCAACAAAAGCAGAGGGCCATATATCAACCGGTTCGATCTTCCGGGAGGCAGCTTGGAGGAATCGGAAGGCTGGATTCAAGCATTGAAGAGGGAGTTTACTGAAGAGACAGGGTTAACAGTGGAGGTTGCCGATCAGTTAGGCACTGCTGATTTTATCTTTCCGTGTGTTTGGAAAGAGTTCAGCCATGTGCATCACATTGCCGTCTTCTATTCAGTGAAAAGAATCGGCGGCGAATTGGTGGAGCCATTGCCGTTTGCCGGCCAGGATTCCCTGGGAGCCTTATGGATATCTCCTGAAGAGGCCCATGTGGACAATGCCTCCCCATTGGTGATGAAAGCTTTGGACTGGCTGAAAAGAGGATCTCTGGACTGGAATACGAAGCACTATGAAAGCTGGGACGTAAGGGATTGAATGTTCATTAAGGATTTAGTGCGTTTTAATGCTATTCCCCCCCTTATTTTTAAGGAGTTACGGTCTTGATTGGCCGCCATTACAAGCAAAAAGACTCGTCAATATTGACGGGTCTTCTAGTTTCGGGATTACCGGCAGGCCATTGTTTCGCAACAGCTTGCATGATTATTCTTTTAACATTGAACACTTTTGATAAGCTTTATAGTAACTTACTCCAAAAAAGATCACCATAAGTGCGGGAAACAGCTTCAATAGGACAAATGGAGTTTCGAATAAAAATGCTTTCCAAAATAGCCCGCCATTCAGACTCCAAAGACCCTCATGATATAATTCCGAATCGCTGTAGAGCATGAAAGAATAAGCCAGACACAGCGAACCCAGCCAGAATGAATAACCCCTTACTCTTTCATAATAATTCCTTTTTGATTGGCGGTCCGAGAAGATTTCATTTTGATCATCTTGTTCTTTTTGCCAATATCGTATTCCACTAAGGGAGGAACCGTTTATATAGTTCCATCCGAAATCCTCATATATCCCTTTGTATTCCATGAGCTTTTTCTTCGGTAAATGATCTTGATAATCAAGCCGCATAACATATTCCTTGTCGGTTTTTTCAAAAGTGTATATTCCCAACCCGCTAATATTTGTACAGCGATAGCCTTTTTGTAATTGCGCGTTCAGCCATTGCTCTTCTTTTGCAATATTGAAGAATACGTTAAACCTCTTCATTTGATTCACTTCCTTCATACAAGGATAAAATGTGCATCAGCCGTTCTTGTTCCTTTTTCAAGACGGCGCTTCCTTCTGCAGTTATCAAATAAATCTTTCTGCGGCCGGAACTGCCGACAGGTTCAATCCACCCATGTTTATTCAAGTTTTCAATTGCACCGTATAATGTTCCAGCTGCTAAAATGACGGTCCCATTACTTATTTTTTCTATTTTCTGCATTGCGGCATAACCGTGGAGCGGTTCACGCAGAGCTAATAAAATATAATGCATGGTTTCAGACAACGGCAGTAATTTGTGTTTCATACTCTCACCCTCTATTCAGTTAAACTATATAGTTCGACTTTATAATAATGTATTACAGTTCAACTGAATAGTCAACCGCCTTTTAACATTCGTCGAGAACTTTTACATGATTAGCAAAAGATTTCAATTCGAAAAGGCCGGTGCCCCTTGCGGAGGGAATCGGCCTTTTTGTAGGAATATAAAATTTTCACGGTGAATGGCAAAGGGACAGAGACTCAGTTTGACCGTTTATTTTCAAGGACAAAAATGACCTATGCCAATTCATAGGTCATATTTAAGGCTCTTTTCCTTTGTTGCTAGTCAATATGAATGGATAATCCCTAAGCAGGAAAGAAAGAGCTGCTCACCTTTTTTCGAGGGGAAATCCCTGGAATACAGGAGAAAAATCCGGCTCTTGGAATTTTTCCGAAAGCAACAATGAATACGAAAATTAGAAAGCTTGGTAAAGGCTAAGGGACCTTTTGGCTGCTCCATTCAACGCAGGCGTACATTCGCCGGCGATGTAGGCCCAGTCGGAGTCAGGGTACCCTGAGAGGAATAACCGCCAAGCACATAGGAATCGGCAGATGTTTGAAAGTAGGGGTGATGCTTCATCATCTCAACATTATTGAACTTTTGTAAAAAATAATACTTATATACAGGCGGCGGGATATAAGGAGGAATAAAAGGCGGATAGAAAAAAACGCGCATGAGGTCACTCCTTTGGTTTTTTAGCAGTATATGGAAACGGTTCTGTTTGGATATGGACAATGACCCAAAACATGTGCATAGCTTCGGCTGCTTTAGGAAAAATAAGGCCAAAAGGAGTGAAAGCATGAGACATTTAAAGGCCTTTCTTATTAAATTCATTGCCTGTTTCGCATTACTAGCCATTATTCTTGGAGGCATCTATGGAATAACCTTAGGTGATGTCTTTGTGATTTCCCTGGTACTTGGGATCATCGCCTTTGCTGCGGGAGATCTATTCCTGCTGCCAAGGGCAACTAACATAACGGCTTCCTTTGCCGACTTTGGTCTTGCCTTTCTGCTGATATGGGCCATGGCAGCGAATATGACCCCTGTTGATAATGTCTTGATTCCGGCACTTATCGCTGCTGCAGGAGTGGCAGTCTTTGAGTACTTTTATCATAAGTACCTGGTCAAAAATGTTTTTGGAAAAGAAGAGGAAACCAGATCAAAGGGAAATCTTCAGTTTCAGACAGAAGCTTCCGAGGAACTGAGTCCAGTGAAGCCGGATATCCGGAATGATGAAGGAGATAAATAAAGGTGAGAGGAGCCCTCGATTAAAAGAGGGTTTTTCTCTGGAAATGACTCTCAACAGGCAAACTGCCCAACAGAGTTTAGAAAACAGAAATAATGGGAACATATCATTCAAAGCAGGAGCACTCGATCTTCAGAGTCTTCAGCTTGAGATGTTGCATGCAATAGAGTAGAGATAGAATTCAGCGTTTGGTCCACACTAATAAAAGAGAGGATGAAGAATCGTGAAACAAAAAGAGCCAGTTGATCCGAATCAGCCGCAGACGCGGGACGAATTATTTGGATTGGACAAACAGGAAAGCTTGCAGTCAACAAACTTTGCGGCACCCGAAAACTCTTATCTTAACGAGCATTATCAGGATGAAGCCGACGAGTAAGCCATCGAACCAGAGAACTAAAATGGACGAGCCTGAATCGGGCTCGTCCATTTTATGCATAGGCAGGTCCTTTAGCGCTTTAAAGCAGCCGGGGACAGTCCCCGGCTGCTTTAAAGCGCTAAAGGATTACGGATGTTTCCAGCTTTTGTCTCTATATGATAAGGTTAATGATAGGTGAAGATTCAGTGAAAGGGATGAGGGAAACATGTATATCGTACACTCGACGTTTGTCGTGCCGAATGAAAAGGCGGATGAAGTGATATCAATCTATCATTCTCGTTCCCGTTTAGTAGATAATGCAGACGGCTTTCAGCGCTTCCTGCTGCTGCAGAACGAAAAGAAGCCCGGCGAAATCACCGTCCATATGGAGTGGGATTCCAAGGAACAGTTCATGACATGGATCCAAAGCGAAGATTACAAGCGCATCCATGAACTTGAAAAGAAATACCCGGATCAGGAGCTTGCATCCATCGTCCCCTCCATTCATAAGTTCAAGGTTGTGGCCGTATGATCGATATCGGGAAGAAATACGAAACGGTCATCCATCGCTCTGTAAAAGAAATCTATGTGAAGTACCCTGAACTGGATGAAAAATTCGGAGAGCGCGGCCGCGAAAAATGCTACGAAGACAATGTCTATCATTTTCAATATCTCGAGACGTCAGCCGGACTCGGTTCATCAAAGGTCTTTATCGACTATGCGCTCTGGCTGAACAGCGTCCTTGTCAGCCGCGGAATGTCCACTGATCACCTGATCGATAACTTCCGCAGCATCATTACGGCCCTTGAAGCATCACCGGCATTGGAGGACGGAGACACTTTTTCCGAGCATCTGTACCAGGCGATATTTGCACTGGAAGACAGTGACGGGACAGAAGACATCGAGCGCCCTGCGTTATAAAATACATATCTTGGAAGAGGCACCGGACCCTGCGGGGATTCGGTGCTTTTTTGGTTGTAGATGGCTTGTGGTGGGGAGCGTAGGTGTGTGGGTGACGAAATTTGTCGTTTGGTCGATAAATGGGTAGAATCGCCGATACCTGCAGCCGAAATAGGAGTTCGTCCTTGTGATGAGGGCGTTCAGTAATCCTTGCTGCTGCTTTTTGCCGATAATCGGCACAGCTTGGCTGATATCCGACAAAACTTGGTTGATATTCGACAAGAAATGAGCGGAATCCGACACAAACACGTCGAAATTCGACACGCAACCGCCGGTAAGCCACACCCCAGCCGGAGCAGGAAACCCCGGCCGAGATAATCGACACGCAACCGCCGATAAGCCACACCCCAGCCGGAGCAGGAAACCCCGGCTGTGGAAAAGCCCTGTGTCCAGCTGCACTTGCCGCGGATGGCCCTGTACCAATCTGCCTCTGCCGATAATCGGCACAGCTTGGCTGATATCCGACAAAACTTGGTTGATATTCGACAAGAAATGAGCGGAATCCGACACAAACACGTCGAAATTCGACACGCAACCGCCGGTAAGCCACACCCCAGCCGGAGCAGGAAACCCCGGCTGCGGAAAAGCCCTGTGTCCAGCCGCACTTGCCGCGGATGGCCCTGTACCAATCTGCCTCTGCCGATAATCGACACAGCTTGGCTGATTTCCGACAAAACTTGGTTGATATTCGACAAGAAATGAGCGGAATCCGACACAAACACGTCGAAATTCGACACGCAACCGCCGATCAGCCACACCCCAGCCGGAGCAGGAAACCCCGGCTGTGGAAAAGCCCTTGTCCAGCCGCACTTGCCGCGGATGGCCCTGTACCAATCTGCCTCTGCCGATAATCGACTCAGCTTGGCCGATATCCGACAAAACTTGGTTGATATTCGATAAGAAATGAGCGGAATCCGACACAAATACGTCGAAATTCGACACGCAACCGCCGATAAGTCACACCCCAGCCGGAGCCGGAAACCCCGCTGGAAAAAGCCCTTGTGTCCAGCCGCACTTGCCGCGGATGGCCCTGTACCAATCTGCCTCTGCCGATAATCGACACAGCTTTGCCGATATCCGACAAAACTTGGTTGATATTCGACAAGAAATGAGCGGAATCCGACACAAACACGTCGAAATATGACACGCAACCGCCGATAAGCCACACCCCAGCCGGAGCAGGAAACCTGGCTGTGGAAAAGCCCTGTGTCCAGCGCACTTGCCGCGGATGGCCCTGTACCAATCCGCCTTTGCCGATAATCGACACAGCTTGGCTGATATCCGACAAAACTTGGTTGATATTCGACAAGGAATGAGCGGAATCCGACACAAACACGTCGAAATTCGACACGCAACCGCCGATAAGCCACACCCCAGCCGGAGCAGGAAACTCCAGCCGAGATATTCGACACGCAACCGCCGATACCCCACACCCCAACCGGAGCAGGAAACTAGGCAGGAGCATGCAAATAGGCCATTAAGTCCTCCAGTCAAGCCCCGCTTCCAAAACCAAAGTTTCTTCCAATCCGCCACGCCTCCAAAACCGACAAACTATTTCCAAAATACCCCTTGCCAAATTGCTCCAAATGACATATAGTACATTACATCAGTAATGCACTAATGAACCTACCGAAAATGAGGAGGTGCTGGTTTGATTCTGAATTCGGATAGCATCAAACCGATATACATCCAGATTGCCGAGTGGCTGGAAACGGAAATCCTCGGCGGCAGTATAGAAACCGATGCGAAGGTCTATTCTCAATATCAGCTGGCCGAGATGCTCAACATCAATCCGGCAACAGCTGCCAAGGGGCTGAACCTTCTGGCAGACGAACATATTCTTTACAAAAAGCGGGGGCTGGGCATGTTTGTATCAGCAGAAGCGAAAAACATCATCCTCTCAAAACGAAAAACGCAAACGTTAACGAAACTGGTGGAGGAACTGGTCAAAGAGTCAGAGCATCTGCAGGTCGATGAAAGTGAACTGATCGACATGATCAGGAGCGCTAAAAACAACCTAAAGGGGGATGGGAAATGAATGTAGTGGAATGCAAGGGGCTGCAAAAGAAGTACGGCAGAAAAACGGCATTGAAAGAGATTTCTTTTATCCTTCAGAAAGAGAAGATCACAGGGTTGATCGGCCGCAACGGTGCCGGCAAAACAACTTTGTTAAAAATCATTGCCGGCTTTATCAAAGAGTCATCGGGAGAAATCCTTGTTTTCGAAGAAAGGCCGTTCAATAATCTAAAAGTATCGGCAAACATGATCTTCATTGATGATGAAATGAATCTGCCGCCGACTATGAACCTGGAAGAAATCCTCCAGACAGCAGAAGAATTTTATCCAAACTGGGACAGGGAACTGGCCAGGCGTCTGTTTGATTATTTTTCCTTTCAGCCTTATCAGTATCACAACGGACTTTCGAAAGGGATGAAAAGCACGTTCAATATGATCCTTGGACTGGCGGCGCGGACACCGCTTACGATTTTTGATGAACCGACGACAGGGATGGATGCCGGTGTGCGGAAGGATTTCTACCGTGCTCTTCTCAAGGACTATCTCGCGTACCCGCGGACCATTATTTTATCAAGTCACTTATTGAACGAGATCGAGGACATCCTGGAAGACATTTTACTGATAAAAGATGGAGAGAAATTCCTTCATATGCCGGTCGAAGAGATGAGGGAATATGCAATCGGGGTCAAAGGAAAAGAACCCGCCATGCGGGAATGGCTGAAAGATAAAGAGGTCCTTCATGAATCGAATCAGGAGATCGCCGGGACATATGCCGTGGTGCGGCATGACTTTCCTGTCCGTGAGATAGAAGTTGCGCGGCAGTCCGGATTGGAGTTTTCGCCAGTCAGTCCTGATGAAATCTGTACACTGCTCACCAGCAGGACCAAAGGGGGAATTGATGATGTATTTAACCGAGCCTAACAGGTGGGATCTTGTGAAAAAACAGTTCCGATTTAAAATGAATTCGTTCAAGGGAATGTTTACCTCACTGCTTGTCCTGCAGATCATCGGTATTCTCCTGTCTTTGAACGGTGACGGTTCTAGTGGGGGAGGATCCAATTTTTTTGATTACAGACTGAACTATTATAACGGGAATATCATATTTGCCTTTGTCATGATATGGGCATTCATCTCGGCCATACTGGTCACGACGAAGGCATACCGTTTTGATGATTATTCCTTCGTCACAGATCGGCTCACCAGCCATTTTTCCACTATCTTATTTTTATTCGCAGCCAGTTTCATAGCGGGCATCACTGTATTGCTGGCCAATCGGGTGGTCATCCTGATCATTTATTTTATGCAGGATAACGTGAATCTCACGGAACAGACACCCACACTGCTGTCTGGTTTAACCGGCATCATTGCCATGACCTTATATATCTTCTTGCTCGCTTCATTGGGTTATCTTGCGGGTAACTTAGTGCAGGTAAGCAAGCTGTTCATCGTAATTCTGCCGGCTGTGACCATCGGCAGTGTATTTCTAGAAACGCTGCTAACCCGAAATCCATCATTGATCCCCGATGTTTTCAGTTTCTTTGGGATGGAAGATTCGTTTCTGCTCTTTGTATTGAAGGTCACCCTGGTATCAGGGATATCATTGGCGGCCGCAGCAGTCACTTCAATGAAATTGGAGGTGAAGTAAGATGTTTCTAGCCAGCATTATTTCGCTTCTGTTTTTTGTGGGGATCATTGCCTTGGTTTTCTTTGGATTGAAGGCTTTGGGAACAAAATTCTTCAGGGGAAAGAAGGGGAATTGGGTATTCGGCGGATACACAGCGATTTTATTCATTGCGGCCGTCATTTCCTACATGCTGCCGAACAGCATCCCATATGGAGGAGAGGCAGTGACAAACGAACAAGTGAAACAAGACCAGCATCGCAGCGATGAATTCTTCAGGCTCGTTCGGGCAGGTAAGATTGACGAAACAGAAGGCGCCCTGCTGAAAAAAGAATGGGAGTTTCCAATAAAGGGGAATGAATTGGAGGTCCCATTTAATAATGCGGACTATTATATATCCGTGCTTGTAGAGAGAAAGGATACAGAGGATGGCGTCGTAGAAGCCGCCCATTATACGAGTAAAGCTTTTCTTGAAAATATCGATGTTACTGATGAAATCTCTTCCCCGGATATCCGGATCGTCGATGGGAACCTGCAAATTAGTCCTCCGGCACCAGTGGAGATCAAAATGGCCAAGACGGCTTATCCTTATCCATTCTATCAATTTACAGAAGGATACAGTATGTTCGGAAGAGAAATGAGTGCCTATCATAATATGGAGATCATTTACTTGCGGGTGCCTTCAGATGTTGCCGTGACAGGTGATGTGGAATATGTAGAAAGCTGAATAAAGATAAAAAAGATGATTGCCTGCTCAATGCGAAGCGGGATAATCATCTTTTTTTTTCCATTCCTTGGGATGAAATAGAGTATTAAAGTGAAAGGACGGAAGAGACAAGATTCAAAAGGAACAGTAAAAATACTACTGGGCAGGAAGTAACTTACCTGCAGGGGGAGAGTGAAGGGCTGTCAAAAGCTAAAAGAAGATAGATCAATCAACGAGACTGTCTTTTTTTGTATAAAACTCGGGCATATTGTCGTCCTCTGGTGCACCGGCAGAAGATACTGATCTAAGCGGATTTCCCATTTTGGGGGAGCCTTATCGTGATGAAGAAAAGTGTAGTACCAGGTTATTGGGCCTATATATCCCTCACTGGTAAAAATGATGGGAGCACTGAATTGCACTTTAGGAGGAAAGAGCTGACAAAAAGAGATTGCATCCTACTATTTCCCCCCTTTGGAATCGAGTATCACAATATTAAAGTTTTATTAACCGGTATTCTTTTAGGCATATTCCTACAGGCATATTATCCATAATAAGGGATTTGTTTATCACAAGGAAAACACATACCAAACTTTACCTGTCCTGAATTACGGGAGTTTTTCCATATTAAGGATGAAATGTTAATAGTAAGAATAACTATAGTTTGTAATGTATTTGACATCATTAAGAAATATTACATTAACACTTTTGTAATATTAGGGTAAAAATATTACAAACATAATTAACCGTTTTTAGAATATTCGTGTTATTCTTTGGGGGATTACTCAAGAAGGGAGGATTGAGGCTAATGTCTGATATGACTTTGGAAGGTGTCACTGGATTGCTGGAAGAAATCGAAGCGATTGAAGTGATGGAAGTTTCAGAATCTATGATGCTATCAGAAACTGGTGCAACAAGTGGTTCAAGTTCATCTGGAAGCACATCTTGCTGTGGATCTTGTTCATGTGTCAGCTGCGGCGGATGCACGAGCTGCGGTTAATGGGAAGATTGAAAAAATTTATTGAGGGAAAGAGGACTAATCATGAGTAATGTGTCTTTGGATAATTTACTTGAAGAAATCGAATCAATCGAAGTAATGGAAGTATCAGAATCCATGCTGTTATCAGAAACAGGAGCCACAAGCGGATCCAGTTCATCGGGAAGCACATCCTGCTGTGGCTCATGTTCGTGTGTCAGTTGCGGCGCTTGCGCAAGCTGCGGCGGTTAATGCCTTGAAAGGTAAAGCTGTTAAGCCCCTACGCTTAATGGCTTTATCTCCTTCACTACTCCATCAAAAGAGTCTTACAGCATCATATTCCGCACCTACTCATTATATGCCCTCTGTTCAAAAGTTACAAACGTGCTGGATGAAATCGTTAATAGAAAGAGGTACATTATATGATTTTCCCGTGGTATTTGATTAGAAAGAACACCATATCTTACTCGGAATTCAATCCTTTTCGTGATTCCCGCCTAGTGGAAGAAACCAGACAATACCTTGATAAAGCAGCGGCTTTTGAAAAGACGAGGGAAGAAATAGTGTCTGCCCTTGAATCGGAATTCTCCACTTCCAAAGACAACAAAATTCTCAACTACAAACGTAAGGTGTTTAACAATAAAAAAATTAAAATCGACGATGCACCGGCTTCCATTGCGGCTGATTTGCAAAGATACATAGCTGGATATGACCAGCTGGAAGAACTACATACCTCAAATGAAATCCTATTCAATGATCTTGAAAACAACAACAGACGGGATATCTGGAAGATGTTCCAGAACAAGGATGTGCTGACGAATCCGCTCCCTCTTGTTAATTATAAAATGCATAATAAACTGAGTAAATTCTTGTCGGAAGACCCTGGGCTGCATAAAGCGAAAACCAAGAAGATGGACAGTACGCTGTTGAGGATCCTGAGCAGGTCTGCTTTTAAAACAAGTCCCTTCAGCTCTTTCACCAGCATTGAATTAAAAAAATTCAATGAAGAGAAAGCGGAAGGCCGATCCGGCCAAACTGAATATATTCTCGAAGTGAACTATTACATATTGCAAAAGATCATCCAGTTAATCAGTGTTGATCCTGAGTTCATGCCACATATGAAGTACGCCTATGCGGGCGCCTCTTACGGAAAAAATGAAATTGTCGAGTTCACTGTGAGATACGATATCAACAGGGGGAAAATTTTCAATAATATTGAAAATCACTTTCTCGCAAAAAATAACCCAATATTCCAGGCGCTTGCTCAATTCAATGGGGTGATGGGCTATAAAGAAGTCATCGACGTACTGTTGAAGTTTACTGATAAACAAAAGGCACATGCCTTTTTCGTTGACGGGCTGCTAAAAAAGGGAATCCTTTATCCCAATATTGAGCTTGATGAATATTCCCCGGATATTCTGGAGAGTTTCTATCAGATTGTTAGAGGGTTTGATATCACTTCAGAAAAGAAAGATGTGATTATGGAGACCCTCGAAACCATTATTGATCTGCTTGAAGATTACAAAGCAGCAGATTTTCAAAAGCGGTTCGGCATTTATTCTGCCATTACAGAAGAATTAAGCAAAATTGAAAAAGAATTTACGTATACGTTCGCAAAGGAAAACATTTTTTACGAGGATTATGTAGTGACTCAATCCGGGGAGAAGCTCCTGCCTGAAGAAGATTTCCAATCTGATATCCACTTTATTCAGAAACTTGCAGTCTTAACCAACATTCCCCTGCAGTTTAAGTACGAATTTGCCCACCGATTTAAAGAAAGGTACAGCGGCAGCCAGAGACCGATAGGAGCTAAGGAAATCAGGGATTTGTACATGGAAGAGGTAATGAAGTTTACGAATTGGACCAATGTAATCGTACCGGTTCAGGGCCTCGTATCAGAAGGCGCCAGGGTTCTTGAAGAAATTAAAGGGGAACTGAGGCGTATGTTCCGGAACTTGAAGAAGGAGAAGGGGATTGCCGCCATACCAAAGGAAACCATCGATGAGCTATACAGAAGATTCCTTGCCAGGACAGGGTTTGATAAGAAACATTTATCATCTACTGTCTTATTTCAAAAATCCGGAGATTCCTATATTTTGAATAAATTGTATGCCGGGCATTTGAAGTTATTCATCCGTTATTTTCAATACTCCCCGGAGTTATATGATGATCCTGATTTCGAACAGTATATCTCCGATTCGTTTCCGGAAGACGTATATGAGATACGGGAAGGCTTTGGCTTCAATGCAAACTACCACCAAAGGTTCCTGAAGAACAGGCTGATGATTCCATACAGTAAGATCAACTCCAATGATGAAGGCACGCTATGGAGTAAAGACCTTTTTTATAAATATAACGATCGTACAAAGCTGGTAGATACTATCAATCCGGAAAATCCGGACAGACCGATGGATATTGACTACATCGGAAGTCTTGTCGATTACATGATGCCGCCGAGTATCCGGATGCTGACCACCTCGATTTCCCCGAGGTTTGATGCGGGGCTGTTTCCCCTCTGGGAGGAAGCTGCCAAAGAGCAGGGCGTGTTGGTGGAAGACCGTACCCCTCGTATGAAACTGGGAAACGTAGTCCTTTTCCGGGAAAAATGGCTGATCAATTGCGATGCCTTGGCATCAAGTTCTGCGGATTCTGTCTATGAGGAATATAGGGCAGTTATTGAAACGTTTGAACAGAATGGACTGCCCTTGGAATTCTTCATCAGCAGAATCGTTGACCCGGAAACATACGATTTCGAGAATTCGAATCGTTCAGATATGAAACCGCAATACATCAACCTCTACTCCCCCATGATGTTTAAGGAGTTCAAGAAATTCATCAGGGATGAGAGAAGGATTGTACTAGAGGAATTATTACCGAATAGCGGCGGTGATTCTTTTAATACCGAATATCAGATGGAGGTGAACATGCCAAATGAATAAGCTTGAAGATGTTTTTGAATTGAGGCTCTATTTCTTTGGGACGGAACAACAGAAGAAGGCCGTCTTCTTTGATTTCATCATTCCTTTCTTTGACAAGATGGAGATCCCTTACTATGCAGAGAGAGATTGGTTCGGAGGTCCCTGTTATCGAATCATCCATGAACACCCTGATATGGACATGAAGTGGGTGGAGAGGGAGTTCACAGCCTATTGCGAAGAGATTGCGGGAGATATAACGGAGGAAGAGCTGGAACAAAACGTGGAAGCCTATAGAAAGAGTACCCCGGCGATTGCCCAAATGGAAAGAAGGGAATACCGGGAAGTTAAAGCAGACACCCATTTGTCCGTGGAAGCAGGCATGATAGACCCGGCATATGTTAAGAAGCGCTTTAATTCCTTTCAGCATTTGAAGGTTCATATTCAATCACTCTTCCATATACAGTCTTTCATAAGCGGAAATCTGGGAAAGCTCAGATCCCTCAACTCAGAGGAACGAATTAAATATACCGCGAGATTCTACCGGGATGTTCTTCAATTCTCGCAATTTGAAGAAAAATACGCCGTGCTGGTCTATGTGTCCAATATTGAAGGGGTGTTGGCCATCGCAGATACTAGAGGGAAGAAACAGGCGTACATCCAAACGTATGAGAAGGTTTATGACTTCTTGAACCCCGGACAGTTTTTTCAGGAAAGGGACTATGACGATACGTTCGGGAAGGAATGGAAACAAACCCTCAGGACTATTTTCAATTTAATCACAGATAACTTAGATGGGCTTTTGCACCAGCATGATGAAGGGTACTTTTCGCCTGATGAGCAAAATGCACTTCTTCATCAGAACATCAATGAAATCGGCAGCGGGTTCCATGATGAGCTGCTCAACAAGAATATTGATGATCTTTTAAAGCACAGGGAACATTCCATCTTCAAGTATCTGATCAACATTGTTTATAAGTTCATCCATATGCTGGGCATCCAATTCAATGAAAAGAATGCAGCATGCTATATCGTTTGCAAGTACATATTGGGTACAAACGGGACCACATGGAAACAAATCCTGGAAGAACGGGGGGAGAGCTTTGCTCGTTAAAACAAGAACAAACTTCTTTCCGAAGTATCTGCAGGAGGAGGATTTGCTTATCATCCAAAAGAATGAGCAGTCCCTGAAAGTGAAGATGGATGAACAGATGTATACTCTCCTTCTCGATATTTTCGCAGAGTATGCAAGCGGCAAGGTTTTGGACCTTCATAACAGGACGGTGGAGTATAAGAAGGGATTGAAATTCGCGGTAACACAGGGGTTGGTCGACCAGCGGGATCCAAGCGGAACCCTTTCCGATTACTTGTATCATTATTTGGAAAACTCCTTTGACCAATACAAGGAGGTTGTAAGGGATATTAGTTCAACTCATGTGAACCTGCTGAACTTCCCAGATGAATACACGGGGTTTTTCCACGAAAATGGATTGGTGAATCCCGGGGCACCCAGGAGTCAGAATGTCATATGGCTGGAAGAAAATGATCGTCCCAATGGAGTTGAGGGGGATATATGCATCCTCCATATCAATCAGAACTATGCGCTTTTTCATTGGCGCGATCAACAAGACGTTGAACTGGCGAAGAGCCTTCTGAGGAATAAAATAACTCAAACAAACGGCTTCATCCTGGGAAAAGAGATTTTACCCATGAAAATCCTGATGAAGATGTTGAATGGGACCGAAACGGACAATACGATCACGCTGCTCTATGAAAATGGAAGGGATGAAACCATCAGCACAAGAGGGATTGCAGTTACCTTGAAGCATTATGAACGGACATTCCATGATCATCCTGAAATCCAAAATGAACCGATCGACTTTATACAGAAAGTAGAAAGTAAGCTGCTTCAGTGGAACCTTCTGCCTATACATATTAATCAGCAGGACAGGGATTTGCCGGTCAGTCTGAATGTTTCTCCTTATGAAATAAGCTTTGGAAATCGCTTCAGGTACAGGGTGTTTGATTACGATTATAAGAAGGCCGCCGTCCATGCGCTGACCAATGGGATTGAGGCTTTCTTGCAAGATGAGGATCCCGGGGAGGGCAAGTGGGTTTCGGCCGCCACAAGGGAACTGTTTTATATCAAAGGGCTTTCCGCATTTCATAAAGAAGAAGTGGACTACTATCAGTTAGAGTCCCTGCCTCGGGATATTTGTAAAAAGATCAATTACAACCTGGGGCTTACAGAAAGGATTTCAGAAATAAAAGTGGTCGCCAACTATATTTTCTCGAGGGATGTCTTTTGTCTGTATCTTCTTAATGAACAAAACCAGGTCCTGTATAAAAGTGATCCTTCGGTTGTGCTGAAAGAGGAAATACTGCGGGGACTTGCGAAGATTACAGGATTTTTAATCAACGATAAGAAGTTCCCAAATGAGTATCTGAATCAGCCGCTGGTAACTATGCAGTATCCTTCCTCCATTCGCGGTCAGGCGGCCATCTTCGAAGATTTGGCGGAAGCTTCAAAAGAAATGGAAATCTATGAGCAGCCCTGGATCCATCAACCCGAATTTGAAACACAGGGATTGTATATTGGAAAGTTCTATAGGAATGGTGTGAAGTAAATGTATTTGACAACTGTCCAGCATTCAAAAAAGGGAAGCAGCCACTATGCCAATGAGGTAAGCGTAATAGAGAAAGCGTCACATGTTTTTATTGGTCCTTATATCGAGAACGAGATGAATGGATGCTTTCATTGCTTTTATCATCTCTTAGAAGCCAATGGCAGTAATTATAAAGAAATAATCGACTTTGGCTTGACCTTTGACCGTACAAGCATCACGGATAGCGTACTCAGGAACATGGCACCGGAATCTTTCATTAACAAGGTCCTGATTATCAATAAGAAGACGTTCGAATACGAATGGAAAAAAATCAGAAAAACTCCTTTTTGCAATGAGTGCAGTGACCATGTGGAGCCTGCTGCCAGGGAGAAGGAGATATTTGCGGATTCTTGTGAATATCGAGTGAAATCAAGTTTGGAGATTTCAAGTTTGATAGAAGAATACCAAGACGAAATCATCGATTGGGATACAGGGCCAGGTAAGAATATTTTCCGGGATGCGGAATCAAATATAATTCCAATGTATGCCATTGAGGCGAATATCGGCAATCGGAAATATTATTCATATGGCCGGACGGTCAATCTGACCGCGTCCCGCAATGCAGCCATTTTGGAGCTTCTTGAAAGATATTCATCCATGGTGCCGCGATTCAAGGAACCTATCAACGACTCATACGAAAATCTCATCCGAAAAGGGAAGAGGGTTCTTCATCCATCCAAGTACATTCTTCGCGAGAATCAAGTGTTCAAAGAAGATGCCGTGATGTATTGGAGTGAATGTATAGAACATGGTTCAGGGAAGAAGTTTCTCATCCCCGAGCAAATGATGTACTTTGACAACCAGCTTCTTCGCGGCGAGGAACGATTTCTATATGAAACGTCAAACGGTACCGCCCTCGGAGGGAGTCCCGAAGAAGCATTGGTGTATGCGGCGTTAGAGGCAGTGGAACGGGATTGCTTCCTGGTTCATTGGTATACCAAAAAACTTCCGAAACGGGTCGACCAATCGAGTATTACAGATCCTAAAGTGAAACATGTACTCGAAACGCTTTGTGATCTGGGGTATGAAATCCATCTCTTTGATATTACGCTTGAGACAGAGATTCCGACCATATGGATTTTGATCAGAAATCAGAATGAAAATGCCAGTATCCATCTTTATAACGCGGCAGGGTCGCATTATGAGCCGGAAGCAGCCATATTTGCCGCCCTTGTGGAAGCTGCAACGTCCATAATTGTTTATGAAGAAAAGCTGGGGAAAGAGAAGGAAGAGCTTAAGTATCTTATCGGGAATCCTGAGGGTGTAAGAAAAATGGAGGACCACGTGAATTATTACGCTTTCAAAGAAAATGCAGGCGCCTTTGATTACCTCCTCGATAACCTGTCTAGTCTGGAGCGAACGACTATTACAGAGATGGAGCCGTCCTTTCCCTTTTCGTTCAGGAATATCCTGGAGAAGATATTGACCCACCATCCGGAGCTTTATTATTGCAATATGCCGAATGACCTCATTAGAGAGATGGACCTTCATGTAGTGAAAGTGTTCATCCCGACACTGCAGCCCATGACTTTCGGCAAGCAGAATGAAAGGATCAATTCCGGGAGGCTTGGCTGTTATGACCGGGGGAGAACGAACATAGCCGGGAAGGAACCGCATCCGTTCCCGTGAGTGATTTATTCAAGCGTTACACGAGGGAAAGATATGAACGAAATCGGAAGGTGAATTCAATACAGCATGTACCTCCGGCAGCCACTGTATTCCATTACAGCGGGCAGGAAAGAAATGAGGACACCCAAGGGCT
Source organism: Bacillus sp. SRL337 (assembly GCF_984799155.1). Classification (NCBI taxonomy): domain Bacteria; kingdom Bacillati; phylum Bacillota; class Bacilli; order Caryophanales; family Bacillaceae; genus Bacillus; species Bacillus sp. SRL337. The sequence continues at coordinate 448,578 of NZ_OZ481793.1, forward strand.
TGCTTCCTTAACAACGTCCATTATCCGAAGTGTTTTTTCATACAAAACATACCATCAGGGCAATCCGTATTTATTCCGGAAGGCTGTTCCTTCGCCGAGGAGTATTCATCCTTTCTTTCCGGTTTACTCGGACAAGGGCCGCTGCTACTTATATGATAGCGGGAAGGATGAATTCGCCTATCTGGGATATTGTCCTTCTAAATCCCAAACGACTGAGCTGACTATATGCGCGGATACCTGGAGAGTCTGTTCCATTTATGGGGAATTTGGATTTGCTTTGTGCCTGCTCGAAGCGGGACATATTATGGCAGCCTTGAACCTTGCCTTTCATATTCATGGCAGGCAGGCGGGAGACGCTGATTTCACTTTTGAAAAATATAACGAAGCCTTTACCGAAACGAGGATAAAGAATGGGGATGACTGCCATATCTTTTTCTCAATACCGCTGAAAGAAGGGGAAGCCACTGGCATAGGGGAAAAGCTTTGGAACCCGGTGACCGTTAAGAAGAAATATAATTATGCCGATGAGTTATCCTGGCTGGGACTCGATTCGCTGCTGAAAGAGGCCAAAGATAAAAGTGTCAGGTTTCCCCATAAGTCCTATCCTGTGATAGCGGATCTTAAAAGTAAATGGGAAAAGCGGACCTCGATGAATTCCAAATTTGGCCTGTATAGTTCCGGACAAGCCTATCCAAAGGAATCCTTTGAGCAGTTCCTTCATTTTTTCCAGGAGCTGACGGTAACCCTGTCAGATCATAAGCTGAAATTTTATCTGGGCATTCAGAACGTGGAAGGTTACCGGGAAGGCGGATATCAGTACAAAGAGGGGCAGTTAACGCTGCTGGATGACAAGATCCAACTATATTCCTTTTTTCAAGAGGGCGGAGATTTCATGAATATTGATCAGATCCCTTTCTTGGCAGTAGTATCTATTGAAAGTCAGGAAGATGATCTTGAGAGATTCATAGAAGCCCATATACAGGCAGGGGAATTTATGCATGTCCTATCGGTCTGCTTTGCGAATGATCGTGCCTTTTCCAGGCCGTTCAAGAGTTTGAACGACAACTATCTTCAGGAACTATTCAAAACTGGCGTGCAGGAGTACTTTTTATATGGGTGCTTGTTCGGCCAGTCGAATCTCCCTGTTGAATATACACTGAGGTGATGTGAATTGGAATGGAACTCAAGGCATATCTTCATTCACGATATGTCCTACCATGATTTATTTTTGAAAGAATATTTGAACCCTTTCTTGGAAGAAAATAAGAATACGATTTCCCGTTTCTTCTTTATCCGTTACTGGCAGGGTGGACCACATATACGCTTCCGCTATCAATCAAAGCATCCCGAGCTGGTGGATGTTTCGCTGGAACGCTCCCTGGACTCTTTCAAGGCAGGATACCAGCCGCCATTTACCTTGAGTAAAGAAGAGTATTATAAGCGGCACTCCTTTGACGGCGAGCGGCCCTCTGAGGAAGAGTTGTACTGGGTTGAAGATATGTCAATCAAAGAGATACCCTACCTGCCTGAATACGAGAGGTATGGAGGAAAAGAAATCATGGCATTTTCTGAATCTATATTTCATCAGACGAGCAAGATAGCCCTGGGGAAATTGAGAGAATCTCAAGGGCCCGTTTCATTATCAGCCAAGCTCTTGCTGGCTTGCGATTTCTTTTTGGTGTTGCTGGGCTTTTTGACTGACGATGAAAAGGAGAAACTCCTGGCCCAATATGAATTCTTTTGGAGCCGGTTTGATCAGCAGGGCCAAATCAGGCAGGATCAGATACAGAAATTCCGGACATTATTCTGGAAACAGAAGAGTATCTCCACGGGCAGTCCTTTCGATAGATATCAGCAGGAGAATGAAGGGATCAAAAGCAGCATGGCAAACATCATCGAAGCCGGGCATCGGGACAAGCTTCCGTATTTGATATTCTCCTATATTCATATGTACAACAACCGTATCGGCCTTCCTCCCAACCTGGAGAGTTCAGTTGCCAAGATCCTTTCAAGGGAAGGGGTTGAAAGCTATTGAAGTGGAACTTTTCATTTGACCTGCAAGAGACCAAGAGACAATATGAGACGCTCCACAGGGTATCAAGGCATGCGCCGTCGATTCAAATGCGTAAAGCGCCGCGGAAGGAATACACAGTCAAGAATTTAGATTCAAAAGGGCAGCGGGTAAAGTATAAAGTGGATCCCCAAAACTTTCAAAGATCATCAGGAAAGTCTTTCGTTGAAGTCCTTAGAGAAAGAAGGACTTCGTGGCTCTTTGATGGAGCGGATTTAGGGGAAGAAGATTTTAAAGAAATCCTTCTCTACAGCTTCGGCATCAGTAAAGAAGAAGAGCGGAAACGGACCTACCCATCCGGAGGCCAGTTCTACTCCATCGAGATCTATATCCTTCCGACCCGCCGTTCTGTGGAGAGCGGGCTGCTGGAAGAGAAAGTTTATAAATTCAATGTTAACAGCAATGAAGTTGTTGAAATGGCAGATATCGACCTCACTCAAATCAATCAAATCAGTGCCTCGACAGATGTAGGATTCTTTTCCTTGGAAAATGCTCAATTTGCTGTCGTCCTTGTGGGCAATGACAAGGATCTGGCTGAAAAGTATATGGAGCTTTCCTATCGCATCATGCTGCTGGAGGCAGGGCATATGGCGCAGAACCTCTTATTATCCTGTACGTACAAAGGAATTTCAAGTGTCCCTCTGGGAGGGTTTCACGAAAATGAAATAAAGAAACTGCTGCATCTTCCCAAAGAGAAAATGGTATTCTACACAGTTTTAGGGGGGTGAACGACATGACGGGAGATCAGGCAATAAGGTTGAGGGAGGACTTTCTTATCTTACTCAACCCACGAATCAAGAATGAAGTAATTGTCCTTGATAAGAACGAGGAGAAAATCATCCTCAAATTCAAGGTGAACGAAGCCTTCCTGCAGCAGCCGCTGGACTTTGAATCCGTCATTCGGCGGTTCACAACAGTCCAGGAACTAGTAAAAAGATTGGAAGGAAAGCTGATCTTGAAATTGTTCACAAGCTATCCACATCTCTTTGAGAAGAGAGATTTCTTCGATCAGGAAGTAAAAAAGGACTTTGTTCAATATGAATTCGACCGGACAATACACCTGCAAACACTTTTTGAAACCTATCGGGATCATCAAGAGGAAGAATGCACCTATATCATCTGGGGAATTAATGAAACCAGTCTGGCACTGGTCCGATCCCTTGAAAAAACAGATATGAGGGTGAGAATCATGTCCCCAACTAAAGAAGAGGCAGAAGATATTCAATTCAAGAAGCTGCTAAGCATGAACGGTTCAGACTATGAAACGCCAGAAGACTTCATCCAGTCCATCATTTCGTCTGAAAACATTGGAAGGTACAAGGAAGACTCTCTCAGCGGACAAAACGTGTTCATCCTCGACAACCGCTTGCTTGACCAAGGAATCATATCAGGTGAGGAATACAGCAAGGCGGCAGAGGAAGGGCTGATCATCCATTATGGGTACTACTCAGAAGAGTTTATCGTCGGTCCTTTGGTGATGAATGAAGAAAGCTGTGATTATGGGGATTTCAGTAGAAACTTCAAAGGAATAACGGCATTACCCGCACTTCCCCAAACATTGGTGACAGCAGGCCTTATCAATCGGATAGTGTACTATTTGGAGAAAAATACATTGAAATACTTAGCAGAAGACGTCCAGCTGCCAATCAATCAGGTTTTTGCATTCGACAATTACAGCTTCAACTCAACTATTATCAATATCGAGGGTGAATAGAAAATGATACTAACAGTAAATAATCTGAAAAAATCCTACGGAACCAAGCATGTCTTAAAGGGAATAACATTCGATGTGACAGAAAACAAGATCTTGGCTGTGATGGGGCCCAATGGAGTAGGGAAAACAACCCTTCTTGAAACCCTGATGACGTTAAAGAAATGGGACTCTGGAGAAGTCAGCGTACTGGGGATGGATTTGAAAAAATCAGCTAACCTTTCTAAGATCCGCTCCAATATCGGTGTGGTATTTCAAGAGGGAGGCATGTATGCCTATCTGAAAATCAAGGAGATCCTTGATTTGTTTGCCTCCTTCCATACGATCAGCCGGGAAAGGGTGAACGAAGTCGTCACTACCTTCTCCCTGGAGTCCCACCTCGATGTCAAATTCGAAAAGTTATCCGGAGGCTGGAAAAAGCGGACGCTGCTGGCATGTGCATTTCTCAACTCCCCAAAGCTCCTGTTCCTGGATGAGCCAACGACAGGACTTGATCCGGAAGCAACCAATGATTTGTGGGAGAGCATTCAAATAGCCAAAGAACAAGGAGCCACTATCATTCTTTCGACGCATTCTTTGGAAGAAGTCGACCTCTATGCTGATGAAGTGCTGATTCTAAATGATGGAAGGATTGTTGAGCAAGGAAAGCCGAGGGCACTCAAGACTAAACACCAAACCCTGTATTTTAAAGAAGCTTACTTTAATATCATCAAAGAGAGGAAAGCGGCCAATGAATAAATCACTTTTGAAGCTGAGCAAGTATGACTTTTTAGTTTTCTTCCGGGAACCTTTTTTTGCCCTTCCAATCATGATTCTCCCTGGTATATTCTTCTTCGTCTTTATGAAGATATTCAGCGCCCAGATCGGAGGAGCGGAGAACTTTGGCCCGTACATTCCCATATATGGTCTGCTGATTTCGTTCCTGGTTCTATTCTTTAATATCGGCCTTCAGTATGTAACCGAGAAAGAACGCGGAATTCATAAGAGAATGGTGCTGTCGTCCATCAGTATCTTTCAAATCATCTTAACCTATGTAATAAGGGGAGTCCTTCTTTCCCTGTTAGGATTTGCGCAGATACTGGCCATCGGGGTGTTCGTGTTCAAGACAACCATTACTGATCACATGTTTATGTTCATCCTCACTTTTATAGCCATTATCGGGATTACCTTGCTCTTCAGTTTATCGACACATAATTTGTTCAAGAACTCCAGGCAGGTCCTGCCATACACCATCATCATGTTCCAATATGTGCTGTTCGGTTCAGGACTTATGTTCCCTGTAGAGCAGCTGCCAAGCTATTTGAAGATCTTAGTGGATATCAATCCTTTTTATCATATGAAGGAGATTCTACTTGGTGTGTGGAACTGGACGGGAATTGAGTTGGTGAATGTCCTTTATCTGATTTTCATTATGTTCTTGTGTTTAGGGTTGATATTTGTTAAATCACGCTCAAAAGATTATTAATGGAGGAAAAGTGATGGGAGAAAAGGTGGAAAGAGTTATCGTGGAAGAGAGAGTGAAACAGCAGGGGAATCAAACTCAGCAGGAAAAAGCTTCACCAAACATCATGCAATTGCTTGAGAAGCACTCTACTGGAGCAAACGACTGAACGTATCAGCCGGCAGCCTTATTTAAAAGAGGCTTGCCGGTTTTATTTCATTTGAAGCGAAGGTTGTCAATCATCACTCTGTTGTTTGTCTTCGCCTGTCTCGGCGGTGAAGAAGACCAGCCATACATAAGTGATGCTCTTCCATATTTCGAAAGATGATTGCTTGCCTAAATGCAAAAGCGGGATAATCATCTTTTTTTAGTCACATATATTGCTGCTTCCGGAAGAATCCCAAAAGCCGGATTTTCCCCCTGCAAACTAAGTTTTTCGCTCTGAAAAAAGAGAGAAGCTCTATTCTCTCTTCTTTTTTCGGTCATTACTTTTCGGAATTATGATCAGATAGCAACAAAGTTACGAAAAGAGCCTTTTAGTAAGATGGAATGGATTGCAAAATGCCTGCAACTTTTATAAGGGTTCAATCGTTCTTAAAGTGAAGGGAGGGGAGATATTGGAGATTCAACAACTGTATAAGCTGTACATCCACGATGTCTACCGGTATCTTCTCTCGCTGTGCAAGGATAAAGAATTAGCGGAAGATCTTACGCAGGATACATTCATGAAGGCTTATACTGCACTGGGGGCAATTCCGCCGAATGCTATGAAATCCTGGCTGCTGAAAATCGCCTATCATACGTTCATTGATTACACGAGGAGAAACAAAAAGGTGACAGTTGAAGAGCCGGAGTATTTTACAGGCATGACAGAAGGGCGTTCAGCTGAAGACGAATACCAGGAGATCGCCGCAAAAGAAGAGCTTCATCAAAAGCTGGCTAAGCTCAAACCTCTTCAAAAAGAGGCAATCGTCCTTTGTGACATACAAGGGTATTCCTATAAAGAAGCAGCCGGAATGCTGGGCATCAAAGAAAACACGCTGAAATCCCACATCTTCCGGGGCAGAAGCCGGCTCAAGCTGCTCTACAAGAAAGGAAGTGGCATGGAATGAGTGAAGAATGGAGAAAGAAGCTGCAAGAGTATTATAAGGGCAACCTTCCCGAAGAAGAAGCGGACGATGTGGAAAAAGAACTGGAGAAGCTGGATATCTATCAGGATATCATTTCAGATGAAATGGGGTCAGCCGAACCGGAGAAGGATGAACTGCCTCCTGAGAAGGTAGGGGCCATGTTAAAAGAAAGTGTCCGGAATGCCAGGTTTTCTTTGATTGCCTATGTAACCATGATTCTCCTGCTAATCTATCCGATCCTGACGATGCTGAGTTTCATTTATTTTGGATGGGGAGACCGGGCGAATAAGCTGATTGATGTAGCCGCCCAAACGATCTATGTAACGGAGCCGAATGTCAGCCTGGAGGAAATGGACATCGAGGAGAGTGTCGGCCTGTTTTCGCTGGATGTATACATGGACCTATATAAAAGAGTCGGGAAAAAGGATATCAACTTAGGGGACTGGGTGGTTTCCTATGATCTGGATCGGCCAGAGTTTCCTGAGCGGAACTACATTACGGAGAATCCGCCTGACGATATTCCTTATTTTGATTCCAAAAAATTGTACCACCCTGATGCAACGATATCCAACAGCGATAATGACCCATGGGGTACACTGGAAAAATTGCCGGAGGGTACGGTGGCAGAAGTATATGTCTCGTTGAATCAAGTAAGGGAACCTGCTGACATGCCGGATGTGACAAAGGGCATCGATGTCGAATGGAGATGGTATGCCATTGATACCGGCCTTGAGGCAAAGGGGAAAAGCCTCGAAGGCGGATACCTGCCGCCGATTGGGTATCCTGCCCAGACAGACCCCGATGCCTGGTCGCCTTATCACAGCGAAAAGCCAAATGAAGAACAGTTTATGGACAGCTTGAAATTCCTTGAAAAATATGAGGAGCAAGCGGTGAAAATCTCACATGGAAAATGGCTTGACCTCGACTATCGCATCAAACACCTCGAAGCCAATGGCCTCTATTCATATGGAGGAGTGCTCACCGGCCCGGTCAAAGAGATATTGAAACTGAAAGACAATGACTCGATCCGCCAAATACAGATAGGGGAGGTGCGCTTATGGAACTGGTAAAAAAGAAGCCGGTAAAGACTAAAGAAACAAGGCTTGGCATCGCGTCTTTTATCTGTGCACTGATTTCACTCGCCTACCTGAACATCTTCTTGATTCGGATGGACGATATCGGGCGCCTGTCTGATCTTTTCTTCATGCTTCTCCCTCTGATCGGTGTCGGGTTGGCGCTCTTTAGCTTCATCAGAAGGCAGTATCGGAAAACCTTCGCCTGGTGGGCATTGGGACTGTACGGGTTCATGTTCCTGTGCATTGTGACGATTTCCTTCTTTGGCTTCGTGATCAACCCGAAACCTTGATGTGTAAAACCCGCCATGCTGGCGGGTTTTTATTATAGTTCAAGAGACGACAATGCCTGCATCAGGTCTCTCAAGTCAGGACACCACTTCGCCGGCTCGTCTTATGCCTGTCGGGGCTGATCAAGGCGCTTGCGCTTTTGTATCATCCAGCTACAAGGTCCCAGCGGCTATCGAACTTCAGTCTTTCTCCTTGCGATAAGTCATCATCGAATCGCTTTCGCTCTTCGTGATTCCTTTATCTCATACGAAAGCCTTCCAGTTCGTACGCCGCTAAACGGGACCTTTCCGCTTTAGTATCATCCAGCTCCAGCGGCCAGCTCCTAGCAGATTTCGGTCTTCTTCCTTGCGATAAGTCAACATCAACTCACTACGCTCGTTGTGTTTTCCTTTATCTCATGCAGAAGCCCTCCAATCTGTACGGAGCTGAACGGCCGCTTGCGCTTTAGTATCATCCAGCTCCAGCGGCCAGCTCCTAGCAGATTTCGGTCTTCTTCCTTGCGATAAGTCAACATCAACTCACTACGCTCGTTGTGTTTTCCTTTATCTCATGCAGAAGCCCTCCAATCTGTACGGAGCTGAACGGCCGCTTGCGCTTTAGTATCATCCAGCTCCAGCGCCTAGCCCCTCGGGGTCATAAGCCAATCCGTCAAGAAGGGTAAAGGGCACCCTTCCCGCCGGCTCGTCTTATGCCTGTCGGGGCTGATCAAGGCGCTTGCGCTTTAGTATCATCCAGCTCCAGCGCCTAGCCCCTCGGGGTCATAAGCCAATCCGTCAAGAAGGGTAAAGGGCACCCTTCCTGCCGGCTCGTCTTATGCCTGTCGGGGCTGATCAAGGCGCTTGCGCTTTTGTATCGTCCAGCTCCAGCGCCTAGCCCCTCGGGGTCATAAGCCAATCCGTCAAGAAGGGTAAATGGCACCCTTCCTGCCGGCTCGTCTTATGCCTGTCGGGGCTGATCAAGGCGCTTGCTCTTTTGTATCATCCAGCTACAAGGTCCCAGCGGCTATCGAACTTCAGTCTTTCTCCTTGCGATAAGTCATCATCGAATCGCTTTCGCTCTTCGTGATTCCTTTATCTCATACGAAAGCCTTCCAGTTCGTACGCCGCTAAACGGGACCTTTCCGCTTTAGTATCATCCAGCTCCAGCGGCCAGCTCCTAGCAGATTTCGGTCTTCTTCCTTGCGATAAGTCAACATCAACTCACTACGCTCGTTGTGTTTTCCTTTATCTCATGCAGAAGCCCTCCAATCTGTACGGAGCTGAACGGCCGCTTGCGCTTTAGTATCATCCAGCTCCAGCGCCTAGCCCCTCGGGGTCATAAGCCAATCCGTCAAGAAGGGTAAAGGGCACCCTTCCTGCCGGCTCGTCTTATGCCTGTCGGGGCTGATCAAGGCGCTTGCGCTTTTGTATCATCCAGCTCCAGCGCCTAGCCCCTCGGGGTCATAAGCCAATCCGTCAAGAAGGTAAAGGGCACCCTTCCCGCCGGCTCGTCTTATGCCTGTCGGGGCTGATCAAGGCGCTTGCGCTTTTGTATTAATCAAACGTTTGATTAATAGGTTCAGAAGTATAGAAACAGCTGGGTGTGATATAAATTCCACAGGCTGTGGGCAGCGATGGCAGGGATCAGGGACTTGGTTTTATATGCGGTAAAAGTCAGAAGAAACCCGGCCATGAAAGTGAAGAGCCATGCCTCGGAAGGATGAATGATGCCAAACAGGACGGCGGTCATACTGATCGCCCAGAATGGTTTCAGCAGTCTTAACAGTACAGTCAGCAGGATGCCCCTGAACAGGATTTCCTCGGTTATCGGGGTGAGCAAGGCAGTCCCGATTGTGCTGGCCAAACTGCTGGCTGTAAGCATGTTGTATTTGAAATCGTAAATATAATAGATATCCAGCAGCACTTCAAAGTGAATGCAGAACCGGAAGAGAGTGTAGGGAATCAGAAAGGTGGCAAAAATGAAGAGATAGCTTTTGGGATCTTTCATAGCCTTGAAGTTAAACAGCGGTGTAATCAGCCTCCGGGTTGGAGCAAAGCCGAAAGTGACGATCATAAAATAGGAAAACCATATAAAATCCTTCGCACCGTTGAATGGATCACCTGGGAAAGGAAGCCGGTTGATGAAGTATCCCGGTACGGCCAGGATGACCCCATAAAGCAGGAGATGCAGAAATCGCACCTTGGCATCATTTTTTATCACCGGACTTTCTGGATTCGGCTGCAATTGACCTAACATGAGCAACTCCCCTTTTGGAAAATTCATACATATTAAGTTTATCATAAAAAGATTGTTTTATAGACATATAGAAGGGAAAACACATAAAAAAACAGGAGGGATAGTTCATGTCAGGCAAACAAGAAAAGAATGAAAACCTCAAAGAAACAGAACGCAACTTTCAGGAAGAAAAGAAGAATGAAAGTGTAGAAGACAAAAGCAGAGTGCCCGATCAGCAGAACAGGCTGAAGGATCAGGAGAATTTGAGGCGATAAGTGTGAGGAGGGAATGAAATCATAGAATTTCATTCCTTTTTTACGTAAATGGGGCAAACGTATCCTTACAGGATGGGGGTTACCTCGGTGTACGATTACAAAGAAACCTACTAATAATAGTATTTAATAAAACAATTGCTCTCCGTATGGCAGGTAAATAGACTCGCAAAAAAAGAGGACGAAAACCGCCCTCTCCTCAAAACGTTTTAATTCCCATACCAGCTCTTATTGTTCTGGATCTGCGTATTATGCTGCGGGTGCCAGTAGTCGACAGAATAAGAATAATCATAATTCATGACACAGCGGATGCCACTTCCTTGGGCGTCATGGCTAAGGCCGTAGTTATGGGAAAATTCATGCTGCGCGGCTTTCGCCGTGTTGGTGACACCTTGATCCAAGTTGACACTGAACGCGCTGCCGCCAGGTGCGGAAGGATACACATAGGCGATTCCGCCGGCTTCAAAGTTTGCGTCCCTTGTGAATCCGACAACGAAGTCATAATTGTAGCCGCTCCAGTCCCTGCTCAGGTCGGAGAGGATCTGCGAGCTGTTTCCGCCTTGGGAAGTCCAGTTTGCAACGGCCTGAACTTGAAAGTCGATGCCATGATCACGGGTGAAAGCATCATCTGCCTTTTCAACGATTTGCTGGACGCGTGTCTGCCAGTCGCTGTAGGCTGCACGGTATTCTTCATCGGCCACTGCCAGAACTGTGACTGTTTTAGTGGCGGCCGCTTTTGCCTGGGCTTTATTGGTATTTTTAGATGAGAGCGTTTTTTCTGTTTTCATATTCGCTTTTACTTTTCCGTTTTCATCAAGCTCGACCACATTGGTTGATTTCTCAACGACGGCCGGCCCTTTATCCGGGGCGAATTCCTTCGCTTTTGGAAGGGAGTCAATATACGTGGATGTGACGTTATGGTCATGATGATGCTCCGTTTCAACAGCTTTATCCTTCGCGATGCTGAAGGCAGGGGCGACAGAAAGGGACAGGGCTAGAGTGACAGCGGCAATTTTTGATTTTTTCAAGTTCATTCCTCCTCTAATAGATTACCTACTAAATTCGGAGAAAAAGCCTGTTATCCTGCTGTTTGAGGGTTGGGAAAGAAAGCGGAATTCCACAGATTTTAATTGCGGTTTTCCACGATTTTTGTGGAAACTTTCTTTTTAAACACGCGAGATACCCTCCTTAATTTCAGCTGTCAATCTATTGGAAATAGATCCTTCTTTTCACGGCATAAAAATTACCAATTCAGGGCTGTTACAGCTTTTCGCAATCAGCGGTTCAATTGTGGTACAATCAGTTACGACAAAATGAGCGAAGGAAGTAATACGATGAGTAAAAGAGCACCCGTTAATAAAAACGATTATATAGAAGATGCCTATTTCGAAGACCTGACCCACGACGGGAACGGGGTCACGAAGATCGATGGCTATCCATTGTTTGTACCGAATGCCCTCCCTGGTGAAAGAGGGAAAGTCAAAGTCGTCAAAGCGAGCAAAAACTACGGCTTCGGCAAGCTGATTGAGCTTCATGAAGAAAGTCAATACCGCAAAGTCCCTGAGTGCCCAATCTATCACCAATGCGGCGGCTGCCAGGTCATGCATATCTCTTATGAAGGCCAGTTGAAGGCAAAAGAAAAGCATGTCCGCGATGTCATGGCCCGGATTGGCAAGCTTCCTGAGGTACCGGTGCACCCGACACTTGGAATGGATAATCCGTGGCGGTACCGCAACAAAGCTGCCGTACCGGTCGGCGAAAGGGAAGGCGGGTTGGTTGCAGGTTTCTACCAGCAGCGCACCCACGAAATTATCGACATGGAACGCTGTGCGATCCAGCATGAGAAAAACGACGAGATCATTCAGAAGGTAAAAGAAATCTGCCAAAAGTACGGCATCCGTCCCTATAATGAAGAAAAGCACCGCGGCACCCTGAGACACATCATGACCCGGTACGGATATCAAACGGGCGAAGTGATGGTCGTCCTGGTGACCCGGACAGCGGATCTTCCCAATAAAAATCAAATCGTCGAGGAAATCGTGAGCGCCATTGAAGGGGTGAAATCCGTCATCCAAAACGTGAACTCCAAGAAAACAAACGTCATCATGGGCGACCAGACGAATGTCCTTTGGGGAGAAGAAGTGATCTATGACTTCATCGGCGACGTTAAGTTTGCGATTTCAGCCCGCTCCTTCTATCAGGTGAATCCTGATCAAACACGTGTCCTTTACGAAAAAGCCCTGGAATATGCAGATTTGAGCGGAGATGAAAACGTCATTGATGCCTACTGCGGCATTGGCACGATTTCCCTGTTCCTTGCCCAGAAAGCGAAAAAGGTATATGGAGTCGAAATCGTCCCGCAGGCAATTGAAGATGCAAAGAAAAACGCTGAATTGAACGGCTTCACCAACACCGAATTTGAAGCAGGACCGGCAGAAGTGGTCATCCCCAGATGGTACGAAGAAGGCATCAAAGCGGATGTGCTTGTCGTGGATCCACCGCGAAAAGGCTGTGATGAAGCACTTCTGAATACAATCCTGGAGATGAAACCGGGTAAGGTTGTGTATGTATCCTGTAACCCTGCTACCCTCGCCCGCGACCTGCGAGTGCTGGAAGACGGAGGATACAAAACACAGGAAGTGCAGCCGGTGGATATGTTTCCGCAGACGATGCACGTGGAGTGTGTAGCAACGATAGAGTTGCAATAGCTTTTGATATTGTTTTAGTTGAATATAAAGTGGTTGATGTTCCCCCGAACTAATGGTTCGGGGGATTTTTTTGAACGAGGAGTTGTACGTTTCACAAAAGGAAAAGGTATGGATCAATATCTAGTGAATGCTACTTATATAAATCTTCTTTAAATTTCCAAACGAGTTAATTGAGAATAGTTATCAATTATTGTATAGTATAAAGTAACGATCAATTTACGTGAGTGAGGAGAATGTATTATGCAAATTTATTGGACTAAGATAAATAAAATTATTGAAGAAACGCCTGAGGTCAAAACGTACTTACTCGACATTCCGGAAAACTTCACATGGGAAGAAGGTTCCCACACGCACTTTGCACTGGAAGGGTTTAATGCCGGAGATAAACCAAACCGAAGCCTGATTCGCCATATGTCAATCTCTACTTTACCGCATGAAAATTCAATCGGAATCACGACACGCATTAAAGAGCAATGCTCTGAATTCAAATCGATTTTAAGAAATCTTGATGTCGGAAATGAAGTGGCGATATTTAAAACACATTCGAATGTACCGCTTAAAAGAGAAGGGAAAAGTGTTTACCTGCTGTCATCAGGTGTCGGCCTGGCAACTTTCAGACCGCTTGTACTTGATTATCTCGAACGTGCGGACAATGTTAATCAAGTACATTCCCTGAACATTGATTCATCTAAGGATTTCCTCTTTACTACTACTTTTGAATCAACACCTGATAAGAAGTTCACAGCACAGTTCGTTGATAACCGTAATGACTACTATGAAGAAGTGAACCATCTTGCAGCAGACAAGGATGGACTCTTCTATATTGTTGGAAGTGACGAATTTCTCGTTCAGAACATTGAAGTATTGCGCGGGCATGGAATCAAGCCCGAACAGATCATGCTCGACAAACATGAGCAGTCACTCCAACATTTTTTAGCATTTGAATCAATCAATTAAGTCCTGTTTAGTATCACTCTAAGCATAATGACGGTTCCTATGGTTGTGGAAATCGTTTTCGCGCTGCACAAAACCGGAAAATTGGTGTGAATATGTCAATTGCTCAAGATTACACTCGTGGAGTTTGTGCCACGGCCGATACATCCATAAGAAAAGGGACAAGGGACCGCCTTGGCCCTTTTCTTATGGAACAGGACGAAGTGAACTCCAACCTTGGGTGAGTCCATCTTCCCTCCTGAAAAACAGACATACATAAAAAAGAAACGAACCCTCTCTATATCAAGCTTTTACAGATCCGCAACCAGTGGTTGCACGGGGCTGCAACGATAATTATCTTTACTTTTTAGGCTGATTTCACCAATATGGAATTATAGATTAGTAAAGGGTGGCGTTACGATAATGATATTTAGTGAAAAGTTGAAAACGGAGAGAAAGAACAAAGGCTGGTCTCAGGAAGAGTTGGCTGAACAGCTCTTTGTGAGCCGGCAGTCCGTTTCTAAATGGGAGAATGGCCAGAATTATCCCAGTATCGAAGTCATCATCCGCTTAAGTGACCTATTTGGAATTACCATCGATGAACTGTTAAGAAGTGATGAAGAACTGCAGGAGAAAGTGATTAAGGATAGTAAGCAGTTAGCCTACCCCAAGGTAAAGTTTTTCTTTGATGTACTGTTCTTAATTGGGTTTGTCCTTTTGGTCATGAAGATCGGCGTTCTTCTTCTGAACAAATTTTTGTCTTTTGATATCACTTTTATTGGTGGTTCTTTCCTTTGGAACTTTGGTCCGTTGATATTGATGGTTGGGGGCGGAATCGGTTCCGGTGCCGTTAAGGAGAAATATAAAGAAAGCTGAGGATCGAATTAACGATCTTCGGCTTTTTTCGTAGGTTCTGTTAGGTAAAGGTGTAGGAAGAAGTCGTTTCTTTTTTTCAGTTAATCTAAAACTATATCACCGCTTAAATCTTCTATAAAATGTTAATGGAAGATTAATCTCTCTATGAAATGCTAGTTTCCGTATCTTTTTTCGAATAGATACTTTAGTTCTTCTGCAGCGTTGATTGAAGTGGAAGGTGTGAGACCGCCCCGCGGAGTCGCACACCTGGAGCGGAAATCAACATATTCTTCAAAAACAATAACATACTTTAACAGAGCCCCTTCGTGAAATGCATTGCGGCCATTGAGTTTCCCTGAATTCGGCAAAGCGTTTGATTCCCTGCTGGCTTTGACCAACTTGACATTCCCCGCAATTCAATAAATGATAAGGTTAATAACGATGAGGATGATTGCGATGAATGATACAGTAAATATCTTAATAATCGAAGACGATGAGGACATTAACCGCCTGCTGTGCAATATTGTCAGTAAGAGCGGCTATTCGCCAAAGCCGGCTTATTCCGGAACGGAAGCATTGATATACCTGGATTCCCAAAAATGGGATATGGTCCTGATTGATCTGATGCTCCCGGGTTTGTCCGGTGAGGAGATTTTAAAAAAGGTGACAAATGAGAGCAAGATCCCTGTCATTATCATTTCGGCAAAGCTTGAGACTCAATCCAAGATTAATGCGTTAAGAGCCGGGGCTGATGACTACATAACCAAGCCTTTCGATATTGAAGAGGTATCTGCCAGGATTGATTCATGCCTGAGAAGATATCGTGATCTATCGGGTAGGGCGGAAACGAAACAATTGATCCATAAGGACATTCGGTTGGATGTGGACACTAAGATCGTGACAGTGAACGGAATCGAGCTTAAATTGACGGCTCGGGAATACGATATAGTGCTTCTGATGATGTCGTCCCCCAAAAAGGTTTTTTCCAAGGCGAACTTGTTTGAGAGCGTGTGGAATGAAAAATTTTACGGAGATGACAATACGATAAATGTTCATTTGAGCAATATCAGGAGCAAACTGGCGAAAGCAAATGGGAATGAAGAGTATATTGAAACGATCTGGGGAATGGGCTACAAACTCAAAACTTAAGGTTTTCTTAAGGATTCGCTTAAGACTTTCTTATGGTTTCCTTCTTATAGTATAAGAGCGTTCAAATTGGAATTATGACGTAAGGAGGAAGCTCTTCATGAATGATTATGTACTGACAACCAGCCAATTGTCGAAGAAATATCAAAAGAATATGGCGCTTGATAAAGTAAGTGTAAAGATAAAAAAAGGTTCTATTTATGGGTTCATTGGACAGAATGGTGCCGGGAAATCAACGTTGATCCGTGTGATCACCGGTCTTGCGTACCCAACATCGGGAACGTTTGAATTATTTGGAGAGAATAATGAACGGGACATCATTGAGGCCAGAAAGAGAATCGGAACGATCATTGAAGGGCCGGCTTTATATCCGCAGATGACCGCCAAGGACAACCTGGAAGCACACCGTCTTTTGAAAGGCATACCAGGCAGAGAGTGCATCGACAAAACGCTTAAGCTGGTTGGGTTGCAGGATACAGGAAAAAAGAAAGCGAAGAATTTTTCTTTAGGAATGAAGCAGCGCCTTGGTCTGGCGATTGCGTTATTGGGAGATCCTGAGTTTTTGATTTTGGATGAACCGATTAATGGGCTGGACCCAATGGGTGTTGTGGAAATCCGGGAACTGCTGAAAAAGCTTAACAGGGAATATGGGATTACGATTCTGATTTCAAGCCATATCTTAAGTGAGCTGCATTTATTGGCCACCCATTATGGCATCATCCATAAAGGGGAGCTGCTGGAACAGTTATCTGCGAAAGAGCTTCATGAAAAATGCCAGCAGTACTTGCATATCAAAGTAGATGATCCAACCAAGGCGGCAACCATAATAGAAAGCCAGTTATCTACGAAGGATTTTGAAGTAATGCCCGATGGAACGATTAAGCTGTTTGCCTCTGTTGGTGCACCAGGAAAAGTCTCCAAATTCTTAACGGATGAGGGCTTGATCATCGAAGAATTCATGCCTATGGGCGAAGATTTGGAAACCTATTTCAGCAATCGTATCGGAGGTGTGCAGCATGGGTAACTTACTGAGAACAGAGTGGTACAAGTTAAAGAAAGACCGTTCATTCCGCTTCCTGACCTGGATGTTACTTGCGCTGGCAGTCCTGTTTCCTCTTATAGAATTCGACAATGGCGCTTCAGGCCTGCCGGCAGTAAGTGATTACTACCGGGAAAGCATTCTTGGGCCACATGCGAATATTGTGAAACTGATCCCGAGTATTCTCGCCGGGTTCTTTATAACAAGTGAATATTCCATGGGGACGATGAAAAGCATCGTATCTTCAGGAAAAAGCAGGCTGAGCATCTACTCTGCGAAGTTACTTGCGTTTTCCATTGGAGCGGTCATCATATCCCTGCTTTTACCTATTGTGATGACGGGAACAAGTGCTATCTATTTTGGATTTGACAGAATGCCTGAAATGACATATTACCTGCAAACCATAGGGCTGATTGTTTTATACGGAGCTGCCTTTGCCTCCATCATGGCGATTTTTTCAATCCTGTTCACGGACAGTGGAAAAACGATAGGCTTTCTTCTGATGTTCTTTATATTTGCTGACTGGCCGCTGCAAGTGCTGGCCGCTAAAGTACCGGCTTTTGAACCTATACTCACTCATTCTGTTTTTATGTTGATCTACAAGATCAGCATTGTAGAGACCTTGAATAGCAGTGACATGGTTTTCATCGTCGTGATTCCCATTTTAACGTTTCTATTATTCTGGGCAATAGGCGTCTTTATCTTTAAACAAAAAGAAATTAAGTAACCAAGAAAGCGGGTGAGGTCTGATGCTCTATTTATTCATAATCGTCATGATAGCATTCGCAGTTGTCCTCACTCGTTTCTATCTGCTGAAAAAAGAAATAAAACATACAACCCGTCAGCTTCATCAATTCAATCGTAACCAAACAGCCAAGAAGGTCGATATCAGCTATAATGACCGCCATTTTGAGGAACTGGCAAAGGAAATCAATAAACAGATTGATCTGACCAGACAGGCCGAGGCCGTCAAACGTTCCACAGAAAACGAGCTGAAGCAGGCAATCTCTCATATTTCACATGATATCCGCACACCTATGACCTCGATCCTTGGGTATATACAGTTTTTGGAATCTGATGAAATTAGCCCGGAGTTGAAAAAAGAATACATTAAAACGATAAAAAATAGTGCAGGAAGATTGAAAATCCTTCTTGAAGATTTTTTTGAGCTGTCGATTATCGAACAAACAGATTATCCGTTGAAAATGGAGAGAGTCAGGCTCAACGATTTGATTACGGACGCTCTATTGGGGTTTTATGAGGGTTTTAATAAAAGAAAAATAGAGCCGGAAATCCATATTCCGGAGCAGGAAATTATGATGTCAGCCGATTCATCTGCTGTTAAAAGAGTGGTGGAAAACCTAGTGGTCAATGCGATCAGATACTCAACAGGAAATGTGGCCATCAGCCTTGAAGAAGCGGATGCAGCGGTTCAACTGAGGATCTCCAATACAGTCGATCAACTCACTGAACAGGATGTCACTCAAATGTTCGACCGTTTTTATAAAGCGGACCAGACGCGGACAGGAAAAGGTACCGGGTTAGGGCTGCCGATTGCGAAGAGCTTAATGGAAAAAATGAACGGCCGTATCTCGGCTGAGTTAAAAGGAAATCAATTGACCTTGATATGTGAATGGAAGGGCTGAAAAGGACTAAATACAAAAAGCTGCATATCCCTCACTGGAACTCCATCTTTCATCAATTCGGATTTTCCTACAACACTGCTCGATCAGCAGGTATTTCACAAATAGGGTTTTTTCGGAACGAAGGCTTTTCAAATAGGGCGAAAAAAATAGGATGCAGCTGCATCCTATTTTTCATTCTTTAGTTTCATTCATTAAAACTCTGCATTTCCTGGTGTACGAGGGAATGGAATGACATCTCGGATATTCTTCATTCCAGTCAAATACATGACAAGGCGTTCGAAGCCAATTCCATAGCCTGAATGTTTTGTTCCGCCGTATTTTCTAAGTTCGAGATACCACCAGTAATCTTCTTCAGACATACCAAGTTCTTTGATTTTATCCACAAGGATTTCTTCTCTTTCCTCACGTTGGCTTCCCCCGATTAACTCGCCAATACCGGGAACCAGAAGGTCTGTCGCAGCTACTGTCTTGCCATCCTCATTTGCTCTCATGTAGAATGCCTTGATTTCTTTCGGGTAGTCGGTTACGTAGACAGGGCGCTTGTAAATTTCCTCACTAAGGTACCGTTCATGTTCCGTTTGCAAATCAGTACCCCATTCAACCGGGTAGTCAAATTTCTTACCGGAGTTCTTTAATAATTCAACAGCTTCTGTATAAGTAACTCTTCCGAAATCGGATTCTAATGCATTCTTCAATCTGTCAATAAGTGTTTTATCAATAAAGCTATTAAAGAAGTTCATTTCTTCAGGGGCATGTTCAAAAACGTAATCGATGACGTACTTGACCATTTCTTCACCGAGATCCATGATATCCGGTAATTCTGCAAAGGCAACTTCCGGCTCGATCATCCAGAATTCCGAGGCATGGCGTGCTGTATTTGAATTTTCTGCTCGGAAGGTCGGACCAAAGGTATACACATTACGGAAAGCAAGGGCAAAGGTTTCCGCATTTAATTGACCACTTACGGTTAAATTGGTTTCCTTGCCGAAGAAATCAGCACTGTCATCGAAATTTCCTTCTTGATCTTTAGGAAGCTGGTTCATATCCATTGAGGTCACGCGGAACATCTCTCCGGCGCCCTCTGTATCGCTTCCGGTAATAATCGGTGTATGTACATTTACAAACCCTTTTTCTTGAAAGAATTGATGAACTGCATAAGAAGCAAGAGACCTTACCCTGAAAACGGCTGCGAAGGTATTGGCTCTCGGACGTAAATGAGCGATTGTTCTTAAGTATTCAAGAGAATGTCTCTTTTTTTGTAAAGGATAATTTGTATCCGATAAGCCTTCCACAACAATTTTTGTTGCTTTAAGTTCAAAAGGCTGCTTCATTTCAGGAGTCAGTACGAATTCACCTTCCACTGAAACAGAAGAGCTGATTGGTAACTTCGTAATTTCTTTGAAGTTGTCAAGGGTATCCTCGAAAACAATTTGTACACTCTTAAAGAATGTTCCGTCGTTCAACTCCATAAAGCCAATGGTTTTGGAATCGCGAAGAGTACGGATCCAGCCGGAAAGTTGAACCGTTTTGTCTTTGAAATTTTCTTGGTTTCTGTACAGGTCTTTTACTACGGTCTTTATCATAATTCGCCTCCTAATAGTCTTCTTTATAAAAAAAGCCTTCCATCCCAAAATAAGGGACGAAAGGATTACTTCCGCGGTACCACCCAAATTGTCATAAAATGACCATCTTTAAAGTTACCCCAGTCATTAACGTCCTGGCAACGTCTAAGCCTACTAAAGAAATCTCTTTCGGTCAGAACTCAGAGGTGTTCTTCATTCATGCTTCATCGCCAGGCTTCCACCGTCCCTGGTTCGCTTCAGAATATAGCAAAAACTACTTTCCTCTTCATCGATTTAAAATATATAGTTTTAAATGAAATTTTATTGTAATAATTTATCATAAAACACAATACTTTGTCTAGTTTTCACAGGAGGATAGTGAATGGGTTAGGCAATAGTGTGCTTAAACTAAGTGGGTCGATGACTAAAGGGCAGCTACTGAATGCCGCCTATTGCTCTTTCCAGCAATCAGAGCCTTATTTCTCTATAGTGGCAACTTCTGTTTTACATCCATTCGGAAGGAGGTAAATGGAGTTGAAATGGCTTGATGAAAGGAAAAGATTAGGGAGAAGGGTAAGATAATTAAGTGGAGTGTCAGTGGAGCATTTGAAGTGATCGGATCCCGCTCTTATTTCATATAAATCAAAGAACGCGTCTATACATTTTATGCAAAAATGTATAGACGCGCTCTTTTCGTGGATTTTGTTGCTATTCAGATGAGTTGCGAAAAGCAAGAAAGAAAAAACTGCACTTTCATTCATAATATAAGCTTTAGTATCCAAGGGGAAATCCAACCCTTTGGATTTTTCCAAAGACTGTGTTTTTCCTTTCTCCTATAACTGCATGACGTTGCTTGCCAGATGCCTCGTTTTTATACTGTCTCATTTATAATGGTAAGAATATTTTCACTAATGGGTATGATGTAAATGAGCAGATATGGTTTCATGTTAACGGGCATCCGCACTTGTCCATGCCAATCGATAATCATTTATCCAAAAAATGCTGCGAGATAAAATCCCGGTATGAATGGAGACTGGGATATCCGGAGAAATTCGACAGCATTCCATGAATGACCGGCCCTCTAGGAGCTTCTTTTTCAATTTCCTCTTTTAGGACTTGAAGGGTGACCGTCAGTTCGTCTGCCCCCAGCTTTTCAATTTCTTCTTCAAGGTCTTTCATCACAGTGGACAGTTTTGGCTGTTCCGAAAATAAGATATTGGATAAAACGGTTTCGGCCTTTTCTTTTGTAAAGAAGGGCTGGTCTTTGTGAATATCTTTTACAATACTGTCAATCCTGTTCAGCATATATTCTGTTAAGCTTCTCAAATCAAAATCGTGAGTGGAAAACAATAAAATGCCCATATACGATTTGATGATTCCTTCAAGGATAATGGTGATATCCCAAGAGAAAGGCTCGATTTCAGGACCATAAATCTCAATAATGCTTTTTCGGTAACCTTGGTGTGTTTCCATTTGTTTTTCAAAAATCAGCTGCTTTACCGTCTCGTTTCTCGGGATTGCCTGCTCTTTGGCCAGCATGACGAGAAGATCGCGGTGGGTAATGAAATGTGAATACACCGCCATTTGTTCCCGTAATAATTTTTCCCGAGGATCTTGTATATCCTTTGTTTCTTCGATAGTCGTTCTGCTTATCATGTCAAAATGATATTGTAAAATACCTAGTAATAGATCGTCTTTGGATTTGAAGTGTAAGTAAAAAGCTCCTTTTGAAATCCCGCTTTCTGTGGCGATCTCTTGGACAGAGGTGGTTGAGAACCCCTTGCTGGCGAACAGCCTCATTCCTACTTCAATTATCTGCATTTCTTTCTCGTTCATAAAATCCCCCCGGAACCCCAAGTTCGACTTGAATGTTTATTCGAAATGTGAAACTTTTGTTAACGGTAAACGTAAATAACTGTGTAAAAAGTAACAAAAAGATTGACGTCTGACTGGTCGGTCAGTTATATTTGATTTATTGCAATTGGGGTTATGACTAACCGGTCATTTACATTATACCAAAGTTGTCAACGTTATTCAAAAGGGAAGAGGAAGGTGTCTTTTATTGAAAAGTTTAGTGAACTTTGTCCTGAAAAATAAACTGGCTGTATGGTTATTGACGATCATCATTACCGTTGCGGGTTTATATTCAGGCACAAAAATGAAGATGGAAAGTATACCGGATGTATCCATTCCGTACTTGATTGTTATGGATGTGTATCCAGGCGCCACTGCTGAACAGGTGATGGACAAAATATCCATGCCTATGGAGCAGTCGATTGATGGACTGGAAGATGTTAAAGCTGTTTATTCGAATTCTTCAGCAAACGTGTCACAGGTCCAAATCGAATATGAATATGGCGTCGACATGGATGAGAAGAAACGCGAGCTGGAAGCAGCCATTGATAATATTTCATTGCCGGAAGATGCGGAAGAACCATCGATCATGGCAATCAGTATGAATATGATGCCGGTTGTGGCATTATCCGTCAGCAGTACAGAGGGAGACATTGTTGATCTGTCGGCTACTGTTGAAGATAAGATCCTGCCTGAGATTAAAAAGATCGATGGCGTTGGATCCACAACGATCACGGGGCAGCATGTTGAGGAAGTGGAATTCACCTATGACCAGGCGAAGATGGAATCATTGGGATTAACCGAAGATACGGTCAAACAAATGGTTCAAGCAAGTGACATGGCTCTGTCTCTTGGCCTGCAGGAATTCGAAGAAGGGGAAGAAGCCCTTGCGGTTGATGGCGACATTAAAACGATTGATCAATTGAAAGAACTGATGATTCCTGTTACACCATCAGAGGCCAACCCGAATCCTTTTGTAAAATTAGGGGATATTGCCACAATTGAAACAGTTGGCCACGTTCAATCCATTTCCCGCACAAACGGGGAAGAAGCGATTTCTGTCCAAGTAACGAAAGGGCAGGAGGCAAACACAGTAGATGTCGTGAATGCCGTTAAAGATGTAATAGCAGAACAAGAAGAGGAAATCGATGGCCTAGTCATTGATGTCACACTGGATCAGGCAGAACCGATTGAAGACTCTGTTTTCACAATGGTGGAAAAAGCATTATTCGGCGGCTTGTTCGCAGTCATCATCATTCTGTTATTCCTTCGTGACTTCAAGTCAACGATCATTTCGATTATATCCATTCCAGTATCGATCTTTATGGCATTCCTGCTGTTGAACTGGCTCGATATAACCTTGAACATTATGACATTGGGTGCGATTACCGTGGCAATCGGCCGGGTTATCGATGACTCGATCGTTGTAGTGGAGAATATATACAGAAGGATGCATTTACAAGAAGAGAAACTTCGCGGCCGTGCGTTAATCCGTGAAGCAACGATTGAAATGTTTAAGCCGATCCTATCCTCAACACTTGTAACGGTTGCGGTATTCGCGCCGCTTATGTTTGTCGGCGGAATGGTTGGCGAATTGTTCAGGCCGTTTGCCTTAACGATGGCATTTGCTCTGGGTGCATCACTGCTTGTTGCGATTACAATCGTACCGGCACTGTCTCACTTCTTATTCCGTAAGTCATTATACGGAGAGAAGAAAGAATCGAAGCATAAAGAAGTTGGCAGACTTGCTAACTGGTATAAAGGCGTACTGGTAAAAGTACTGAACCACAAGATCATCACGTCCATCCTGGCGGTCGTTCTGTTAGCTGGTTCCCTTGCTTTAACACCTCTTATTGGCTTCAGCTTTATGGGGTCTGAAGAGGAAAAAACGATTTACCTGACCTATACACCAGCAGCTGGTGAGCTTGAAGAAGAATCGTTGGAAAATCTTGAAGAAGTTGAACAGGAATTAATGAAGCGTGATGACCTCAAAACGGTTCAGTTATCGTTCAACAACAGCAATAGCGCAGATGCCTCTACGATGATGATGGGCGGAAGCAATGGTGCGTTGATGTATCTTTTCTTTGATGAAGATACCGAAAACTTCTCTGATGTGAAAGAGGAAGTTGAAGACTATGTCTTCAATATCGGCCATTCCGGTGAATGGAAGTCCCAGGATATGATGGGCGGAGGAATGGCATCGAATGAAGTAAGTTATACATTGTACAGTGAAGATTTAGATGATCTAAATACTGCAGTTAACGAGATTGAAGACTCTTTGAAAGAGGTGAAAAATCTCGAAGATGTGGGATCCGACATGGAAAATCCATATGTCGAGCATGTACTGAAAGTAGATCATGAAAATATTATGCAGTATGGATTGACAACAGGACAAATCGTTGGCGCCTTGACCGCTACAAGTTCTGAGGAAGTACTGACAACGGTGGAAAATGATGGTGAGGAAATTGATGTTATCGTCCAGCGTGAAGAGAAAACGGACGCAGCATCCATTGATGAACTTCTGGAAACACCAATTCCTACTGCAACTGGTACGACGATGCCGCTATCTGAACTGGTAACGACAGAAGAGGGTACGACGTACAACACATTGTCCCGCAGTAAGGGAGAATACTACGCAACAGTTTCAGGCACGGTGACGACTGATGACGTATCTACAGCAACCTCTCAAGCGGATAAGAAAATTGATAAGCTTGATTTGCCGGAAGGTGTAGAAGTTGGCGTGGCAGGTGTTGCGGCTGATATGCAAGAAACATTTACACAGCTGGGAATTGCCATGCTTGCAGCGATTCTGATTGTTTACTTCATCCTGGTTGTAACATTCGGTGAAGGATTAGCACCATTTGCGATTTTATTCTCCTTGCCATTTGCTGTGATCGGTTCCTTTGCAGGTCTATACATCGCTGGGGAAACCATTTCAGTTTCGGTCATGATGGGTCTTCTGATGCTGATTGGTATCGTTGTGACTAACGCAATTGTACTCGTGGACCGTATCATTCATATGGAACGCGATGGAATGCCGCTGCGTGATGCCATTGTGGAAGCAGGAGCGACAAGACTTCGCCCAATCCTGATGACGGCGATTGCTACAATCGGCGCCATGACGCCAATGGTATTTGGCGGTGCCGGATCTGCCCTCATTTCAAAAGGGCTGGCCATCACCGTAATCGGCGGTCTGACATCATCTACGATCTTAACATTATTGATTGTGCCGATCGTATATGAGCTTCTCTCCAAAATGCTGAAGAAAGACCGTAAAGAAATCGAAGAAAACTAGAATAGACAGTGAAAACCCCTCCGTTATCGTGAGGGCACTGAAAAAGTCCGAGAAAAATCAAAAAGGCAGAATCGTTCAATTCAATGAGCGATTCTGCCTTTTTCACTTGAGATTTTATGAGAAAGTGTTGGTTTCCGTTCCAGGTGTAAAGTCGATTATTGTAGATGCCACCCACAAAGGCACGATATAACCAAATGACCCCATGCAAGTACTCAAGGATCGCTCCAAGAATCTAAGAAAATCCATTTATAAGATTAAAGTATGAAGGATAAATTCCCCTCTATTAGAGCGCTTTTTGAAGGAAAGACACCAACTACCTGGCAAAAAAAATGCCCTCCCCAAATGGAAGGGCAAAGACATTAGGTTGTTAGCGAAGGTGTATTCTTAATAAACTTTATGAACACCATCCGAATAATAGGTCCCATCACTATTAGTTGTAGAGGGAGGGCAAAAATGAAATTCATAGTGAAGATATGCAGGTAGTCTTTATAGAGAGTCCCATTCTGGAACCCGGCATGTAGATAAGACGTAACTAAACCATAAAATGACATACAAAAAGCCATGCCAATTACCATGCATGTAGACATAGAGATAACAAACAACGGGACATTTCTCTTGTTAAATGGCAGTGAAGAAACGATCTTCCTGGCAAGCGGCCCCACAAGGAATAAATCCAATACAAGAGCAATGACATAAGCCAGAACAAATTGAATGACGATCTCTTTGAATGATATCTTGCCAAATAAATCATTCAAAAATAGGTTATAAATGGTCATTACCACCACCATTCCAAAGCACATAAACAAACCAAAGTATAAACCTTCTTTTCTCGTTTTCGGCAAACCTTTCCACCCCTTGATTTTTCATAATGAAAGTCACTCAGTAAGTATAGGTAAAGATAAGTCCTTCTCGTAAGTGACAAATTTGTGAACATATTTGACGGGAAACATCAGAGATCAATAACTAATTCTACTGACAAGGAGTCGTAATAAAAAAGAAGAAGAAATAATCCCTTGCTGCACAATACAACCAGAAAAATACGAATGCCCCATTACCACAAAAATGTGCTATTGATCCGGCTGCTGCCCACCGTCCATGACTGCACAGATGAACGGAGGATGAAAAAAATGAATCTTTTTATTGTTCGTTTTCGTAAAAGTAAATAATTAGGAGGGGAAACGTATGAAAAGAATATCTGGTATAGTAGTATCCTTATTAGCCATTTTCTCTTTGTTCGGATGTGGAAATGACGAAACAGAAGAAATGACAAAGGAACAAGCTGAAGAAATTGCAATCGAGGAGTTGGAAAAAGACTTAGCCCAATTCAATGAAAAGAGCAACGAGAATATAGAGATGGGAACTGTTGAGTTATTATCAAATGATACCCACCTCAGTAGTTCTTCAAAAGCCTGGGAAGTAACGTTCAATTTAAAGGATGGGTTAACCAATGAGCAAGAAGCAACAAATTCTATCGCACAATACAGCATAAGCCCTGATGGGGACATCAAACGGAAATCAACCTCTTTTGAGTGATGCCTATATTCAATGACAGGTGGCAATAAGATCTGGTGTCCAACTGTTGCTGAATTGAATGAAGGTCTTCTTCCTTAACCATTCCATTTAAATTAGAGAGTGCCATTTCAGGAATCAATCCTGCAGGATCCCTTGCGATTTTCCAGTCCCGTCTAGAGATGTTTTACCTGGAGGGGGGATTTTCCGGCAGGGTCATTCTGCAGGTGGCTTTGCTTTTTACTTGAGCAGGCATATATACCGTCTAGAAAAAATAACGGCCACGTTTTTAATTAACATGGCCTATTTGTGTGTCCAGCTCAAAAGCAGTCCAGTCACAGGCAGCAGTTTAAGGTAGGCGGCTATCCCTCTGTTCTTCCGAAAACTCCGCTGCAACCTGTTTATCCTTTTTAGTAAAACGCGAAAGTGTTTCAATCCACCCAGTGCATATTTTATAAGACAACTGAAAGATCGGACTCTGGATGAAGGTGAAAATGAAGGTGAAGATAAAGACGGGACCCCCTAGCAAAAGCGCCACCAGGAGTACCGCGCTTTCGACGGATATTCTCACTTTGCTTATCGAATATCCCAGCTTATCTGAAATCGAAAGCATGAAACCGTCCCTTGGCCCGGCGCCGACTCTCGATGCGTTATACATTCCTCCTCCAATTCCCATAATGACAATCCCTATCAATAGGACTAGAATATCCCACGGCAGTATGGAGGGCTGGGGAAGAACATCCAGCCAGAGAAAAAGGTCTACCATCGGCCCGACCATAACTGCATTGAAAAAAGTGCCGACATTGATATAGCTTCGATCGATGACCAATGAAACAAGTACAAGAATAATGCCGACGATCACGCTCCACGTTCCGATGGTGAACCCCCATCTTTCTTGGAGTGCGATGTTCAGAACATCCCAAGGGTGTACGCCAAGAGATTGCACCTTAATTGCCACAGCTATCCCATAACTAAAAAGGATCAGCCCTGATAGGAAAAAGGGGATCTGTATTTTAAGCCTCACAACATCACTCCTTTCCACTGTTAATTTTCATTAGTTTACCTTATTACCCTAGTGTAGAAAAGATGTTTATCTTCATATAGACCCTGTTGGTTAGTAATCATTGGCGAACAGATACAGTGGCGGTCCTTCCTGCACGAGAGACCACACAGGTTTCCCCTGGGAAGAAGTTGTTCTGAGGCCGTGGCTGCCTGAAAAAACGATCCTGAAACAAAGCTGCTGAGTCGAAAAGTTTCTTAATCAAGAGAATAGTAAAGTATTCTTGTGATTCACATAATAAAATCGCTGTTATTAAAGTATAAGCCAGCCAGGGTGTATTATATTGGTCATTATCAGAATTTACTAATAATTTAAACTATAGTATTATTTTTATATACTAATGACAACTTGGTAACACGAAGGCACCTCCTTCTTCCTTCCCATTTCCTCAAGGAAACAAGCCAAAATCTCCATTAGTAAGACATCTCTAATCGTTCCTCTTCATGGAACGAATCTAAAGAATGTTATATTCTAAAAACAAAGGAGTGGTTGGTTGGACACCGACAAAATTAGAAAACCGTCTTTTATGTACGCGCTGATAATGTTACTCTCAGCAATTGCGATTATTTCAGTTGGAATCCTCGTTTTTGATGCACCTATTCAAATTCTGATGTTTATGAGTATGCTTGTACTGATTCCCTTTATGATGAGATTGGGATTCACGTATAAGCAAGTTGAAAAGTCGATGATGAGATCGATGAGCAAGGCATTGCAGCCTGGCTTGATTCTTTTAACCGTCGGGATTTTAATAGGTGCATGGATTGCGTCCGGTACCGTACCTACATTAATTTATTTCGGTATTGAAGCCGTGTCGCCTCAATTCTTTTTAGTGACAACCTTGATATTCTGTTCACTTGTATCATTAGCTACAGGTACGTCCTGGGGAACAATCGGTACGGCAGGGATAGCCATGATGGGTGTTGGCACAAGCCTCGGTATACCGGCTGCCATGACAGCCGGTGCCATAATCAGCGGAGCCTATTTCGGAGATAAAATATCGCCTCTTTCCGATTCGACAAACCTGGCTCCAACTGTTACTGGGGGAGAGTTATTCTCTCATATTAAACATATGCTCTGGACCACTGTTCCAGCTTATATCATGACAGCTCTCATCTTTACGGTCATGGGCTTGCAATATAATGCTGGTACCGCTGAAGAAGGAAGTGTTACGGCATTGACTTCTTATTTAGCTGAAACATTTAATCTGGGGCTTGTGCCGTTACTTCCGATTGCTGTTCTTGTGGCTCTACTAGTATTAAAGAAACCGGCCATTCCATCTATCTTCATTGCTTCAGCGACTGGCGGACTGGTTGCCATTGTCTATCAAGGGGTCGGTTTCGCTGAGACCATTGGAATTTTTTATAATGGATACAACGTAGAGTCTGGTATTGAGGTTGTTGACAGTTTACTGCAGCGCGGCGGCTTGACAAGTATGCTCGGCCTGATTGCCTTATTCTTGTTTGCCTTAGGGCTTGGAGGAATGCTTGCTGAATCAAAGGTCTTGGAAGCGCTGATTGCTTCCTTTGTAGATAAAATTCAACATACGGGCGTCCTTGTTTTCGTCACGATCATTGTCAGTTATGTGACCCTTGCTATTGGAGGAGCGATTTATTTCTCTACCGTCATGGGCGGAACGCTAATGAAGCCGATTTTCGACAGGTTGAATCTTAAACCGGAAAATCTCTCAAGGATTTTGGAGGATACAGGTACCCAGGGCGGTGCGCTGATCCCGTGGACTGGAAGCGGAATTTATACAGCAGGTGTGCTGGGTGTCGCGACGTTGGCCTATCTTCCATTCTGCTTCTTGGCACTTCTTACACCGATGGTTTCATTGTTCTACGGAATAACTGGTTTAACGATGACGAAGAATGAGGAACCAAGGAAAGGCAAAAGAAAAACAGGTGCTGTTGAATCTGTAGGAGCGTAAGACTGAATGACCCTTAAAGCGGAGGTTGAAAGACTCTGCTTTAAGGTTTTTTTTGTTTGTTATGGTTCTTATTGGCTTTGCCGCGATTCTGGAGGATGGGATAGAAAAAAGGCAAAAGAGAAGAGGAGTAACTGAAGGGATAAGGGAGATTTACTATCACGCGATACCAGATCCGTTATCAAATGACAACCAGGCGATTCATTACCCGAGAATTAATTTTCGAAAAAGTGAAAGTTTTTCCATTTTAATGTTGACAATCGATAATGATAATTGTTATCATTTAGTCGGAAGTAAGATACTTGTTTAAAAAGACAGGTAAAAGTGAGTGGATGGCTCACTACTTTTTTTGGCTCTTAATGATAATCATTATCATTGAGAATGCAGCCGGGATGATGTCATAGTTGTGAGGAAGAAGAGGTTATGAAACTACTTTATTTAGTGATCATGTTAGTGGTATTGTCGATTACATCACTTTTTGTAGGCGTTTCCAGTTTATCGCCATTGGATATCTTCAGTTTAAGTGAAGATCAGCTTGAAATCTTGCTGATTAGCCGCATCCCGCGGCTCGTCAGTATCCTGATTGCGGGTATGGCAATGAGTATTGTCGGCTTGATCATGCAGCAGCTCAGCAGGAACAAGTTCGTCTCTCCCACGACTGCGGGAACGATGGATTCAGCGAGACTCGGAATCCTGGTTGCGTTGATTCTTTTCCCGGCAGCAGGAATGCTGGAGAAAATGGCGGTGGCTTTTGTTTTTGCCCTGCTTGGAACGTTTGTCTTTATGAAGATACTGGACAAAATCAAGTTCAAGGATGCCATCTTCATCCCGTTGGTCGGATTGATGTTCGGGAATATCGTTGGATCCATCACAACGTTCTTTGCCTACAAATATAACCTGATCCAGAGCATCGGATCCTGGCTGCATGGTGATTTTTCCATGATCATCAAAGGACGGTATGAGCTTCTGTATATCAGCATACCGGCTGTCATCCTGGCTTACATATTTGCAAACCGCTTCACCATTGCCGGAATGGGCGAGGATTTTGCCACAAACCTCGGATTGAATTTTAAACAGGTAGTGAATATCGGGTTGGTCATTGTCGCTCTTGTATCATCCTGCATCATGCTGACAGTTGGTTCGCTGCCGTTCCTGGGTTTGATCATTCCCAATATCGTGACGATTTATCAAGGAGACCACCTGAAAAAGAGCCTGCATCATACAGCGCTTCTTGGCGCCGTGTTCGTATTGATTTGCGACATCTTCGGCAGGATCATCATCTTCCCGTACGAAGTGTCCATCGGGTTGACTGTCGGTGTCATCGGGAGCGGGATTTTCCTTTACTTACTGATAAGGAGAAGAGCGCATGGGCTATAAACCAAAACTTATCATTCTCTTAATCTTAGCCATAACATTATCGGCCTTGTTCTTGTTCTGGGATATCGGGGAGCATTGGGGATACATACTTCCGAAACGGGCGATCAAAGTATTTGCCATCATACTGACGGGCAGCTGCATTGCCTTTTCAACCGTCGTGTTCCAAACCATAACGAACAACCGGATCCTGACTCCGAGCTTAATCGGCCTGGACTCCCTTTACATGCTGATTCAAACCGTTATCGTGTTTGTGTTCGGCGGGGCTTCGCTTGCCATGATGAGCAGAGGATATCACTATCTTCTGTCTGTTGGACTGATGGTCTTATTCGCCATCATTTTATTCCGGTTCATTTTCATGAAAAAGGAAGGCAGAAACATTTACTTCCTTCTATTAATAGGCATCATCATGGGGACTTTCTTTGGAAGCATTTCGTCCTTCATGCAGTTACTCATAGATCCCAATGAATTCCTGGTAGTGCAAGATTCAATGTTTGCGAGTTTCAACAATGTGAATACAGACCTTCTATGGGTTTCGGTCCTATTGCTGATTCTTGTGACGCTTTATTTCTTCAGGTTTATAAAGTATCTGGATGTCCTGTCGCTGGGCAGGGATCAGGCGGTAAACCTTGGAGTTCCTTACGACTTTGTCGTCCAGCGCCTGCTTATCGTCGTAGCGATTCTTGTGGCGATCTCGACTGCATTGGTGGGACCGATTACATTCTTAGGCCTCCTTGTCGTCAATGTCGCTCATGAATTTTTAAAAACCTATCGGCATGCTGTCCTGATCACCGGTTCGATTTTGATCAGCATCGTGGCATTGGCCGGAGGGCAGTTCATTGTCGAAAGAGTCTTCACGTTCTCTACAACCGTAAGCGTCATCATCAACTTTATAGGCGGCGTCTACTTCATTTATTTGCTGCTAAAGGAGAATAAATCATGGTAGAAGTAAAAAATGTTTCG
Organism: Bacillus sp. SRL337; assembly: GCF_984799155.1. NCBI lineage: Bacteria > Bacillati > Bacillota > Bacilli > Caryophanales > Bacillaceae > Bacillus > Bacillus sp. SRL337. The sequence goes on from NZ_OZ481793.1 coordinate 480,649, forward strand.
AAGCTCTATGGAAATAAGAAGGTGGTAGAGGATGTATCGCTCAATATCCAAAAAGGGAAAATCACTTCTTTCATCGGGTCGAATGGGGCAGGCAAGAGCACCCTGCTGTCGATTGTCTCCAGGCTGATTCCCAGGAATGAAGGGTCTGTCCTTCTGGAAGGAAAAGAGATCACGTCTTATAAGAGCAATGATCTTGCCAAGACGATTTCAATTTTGAAACAGTCCAATAACGTGAATGTGCGGATTACGATTCGTGAACTCGTGAGCTTCGGCCGTTTTCCCTACTCACAGGGCAGGCTGACAAAAGAAGATGAGCGATTCGTTGATGAAGCGATTCACTATATGGAATTGGAAGAATTGCAGGATACCTTCATCGATGAATTAAGCGGCGGCCAGCTGCAGAGAGCGTATATCGCGATGGTCGTCGCCCAGAACACAGAATACATCCTGCTGGATGAGCCCCTTAATAATCTGGATATGAAACACTCAGCCCAGATCATGAAAGCCTTGCGGAAAATGAGTGATGAGCTTGGAAAGACGATTGTCATCGTCATCCATGACATCAATTTTGCCTCCTGTTATTCGGACTATATTGTCGCCCTGAAATACGGAAAAGTCATCCGGGAAGGCAAAACCGAAGACATCATCAACAATGAAGTTCTGAAGGAAGTATTTGATATGGATTTTCACATCGAAGAAATTAACGGCAACCGTATCTGTGTCTATTTTACTTAGGTCTTAAAATATTTTTAATGGCTGTATTCTGAGAGATTGTTGATTCTACACGATTTAATCCTACTTCTGTAAACAGCGGAAATCTTATCTGAAATCAACAATTTTACGGAACTGGCCATTTAGAATAATTTAAACATAAATCAAAAAAATCTTAAGGAGTGGTATACATGAAGAAAGGTCTTGTAGGTCTATTGATGGCAGCCATGCTAATGGTTGTTCTTGCAGCTTGCGGTACAAATGAGGGAGCATCAACGGATACAGAAAGAGTAGAAACAGCAACGGAGTCTGCGACATCATCAACGGATACTGAGGAAAAGGCAGAAGAGCCTGCTGACATCACAGTGAAGCATGAACTTGGTGAAGCAGTCGTTCCGAAAAACCCTAAGAATGTCGTTGTGTTCGACTTTGGTGCATTGGATACATTGGATAAGCTTGGCGTTGAAGCAGCTGGTGTCGCGAAAGGAAGCGCATTGCCTAATTATCTCTCAAAATATGAAGATGATAAATACGAAAATGTAGGGAGCTTGAAAGAGCCTGACTTTGAAACCATCTACGGCATGGAACCGGAATTGATCCTTATCTCCGGAAGACAGTCTGCTGCCTATGAAGAGTTGAACAAGATTGCCCCAACTGTATTCATCGGGGTAGATGAAGCGAATTACATGGAGTCGTTCTCTCACAACGTAGAACTTTTAGGTGAAATCTTCGGCAAGGAAGAAGCAGCTGCAGAAGAGCTTGCCAAGATTAATGAAAAAGTGGCAGAATTGCAGGAAATGACAAAAGCAGATGACAAAAAAGGATTGCTGACGTTAACAACAGGCGGTAAATTGAGTGCTTATGGTGCAGGTTCAAGATTCGGCATCATTCATGATGTTTTCGGTGTCAAGCAGGCGGATGAGAATATTGATGCTTCTACACACGGCATGAATGTAACATTTGAATATATCGCTGAGAAAAATCCTGACTACCTATTCATCATCGACCGTGACCAGGCTATTGGTGAAGACGCAAAAGCAAGCGAAATATTCAACAATGAGCTTGTGAACAAAACAAATGCTGCTAAAGAAGGGAAGCTTATCTATTTAGATCCGACTGTTTGGTATCTATCCGGAGGCGGCTTGACTTCCGTTGCGCAGCAAGTGGATGAAGTAAAAGCAGGGCTTGAGCAGTAAATTATACTTAGGACAAATGCCCATTTCCCGATGGGTATTTGTTTTTTTAATGTAAAAAGGAGACTACTAACCATGACCAATATGAGTATCAGTGGAGCAATCAAAGGGCGCCGGTCGATCAAACGGTTTAACAGCGAGGCCATCCCAACAGAAGTTTTGTTTGAACTATTGAACACAGCCGCATGGGCTCCAAACCATGGGCTCAGGGAACCTTGGAGATTTATTCTATTCATGGAAGACGGCCGTGAGCAGCTGGCAGAAGCGATCATCAATAACCCGGGCGGCAAAAAGAAAACGCCGGAAATGATCAGGGCAAACATCATGAACGCCCCGGTATCCCTGCTGGTCGTCATGAATGAAGATCCACGCCAGAAAGAATGGGAAGAAGACTATGCTGCGGTTTGTGCTTTTATCCAGAATCTTCAATTGGCTGCCTGGGAAAAGGGCATCGGGACCATCTGGAAAACAAGCCCGTTCATCCACTCGCCATTCTTCAGGGAACAGGTTGGCGTCAAGCCGGGGGAAAAAATCGTCGGGCTGATTCATTCCGGATATCCGGAGAAGGTACCGGAAGCAAGACCAAGGACGCCGATTGAAGAAAAAGTTCAAATGATTACGGCTAAGGTGCACTTGGTCGAAGCATAAGAGAAACAGGACAGGCCGCCTGTCCCTGTTCGATCAAAAGAAAGGATGATAAATCATGAAACAAATCAATCGCTATATTGATTCACTATTTGGTTATCAGGATGAGCTTTTGGAAGAGGTGCTCTCCTCTATCAAAGAAAATGGGATGCCTTCGATATCAGTATCTTCTTCATCGGGAAAACTCCTTACCATGCTTGTATCCATTTCCGGAGCCAGGAATGTCCTGGAAATCGGGGCGCTTGGCGGATTCAGCGGAATTTGCCTGGCAAGAGGTTTCGGCAGTGAAGGGAAGCTGACTTCTCTTGAATTGGAGGACAAATATGCACAGCTTGCCCACAGCAACCTAGAAAAGGCAGGCTATGGTGATCAAGCATCCTATTTGGTTGGACCTGCCTTGGAGAGCCTTCAGAAACTGGCAGGCGAAGATCGTCAATTCGACTTCTTCTTCATTGATGCGGACAAAGGAAATTATGAGAATTACCTGAAATTCTGTGTTGAATTGGCTGAACCGGGTGCCTTGATCGTTGCGGATAACGTGCTCTCACGCGGGAGCGTAGCAGATCCAGCCATTGAAGCAAGACACTCTACCGAAGCCATGAAGAAGTTTAATGAAGCAGTATCCAAACATCCTCAACTGGAATCGATCCTTCTTCCTATCGGAGATGGATTAACCGTTTCAAGAGTGAAGCCGAAATAGGCTCTTACTCCTTTCAATCGTTGGATTCCCAGAAAAACGGTACTGGCCTTAAACCAAACTGCGGCTGGCAGGAGATCCAGCTGATTTTTTGAACACTCAATGACAGGCTTTTTAGAGACATCCAAAACGTACCTGTTTGTTGTTAAGGAAACAGAAGCAATTCACAACTAAAATGTAATCCTTCTTTAACACATCAAATCATATAAAGAATAGCAGGCCAAATGGTGAAATGGGTGTCTGCTATTCTTTTTTGTTGTAACGCCGGATCAACGGAAATGGTAGCTGTATGTCTCCATGAGAATGGTCTGGATAGAAATTCAGTTATCAGAACCTTGCCGATTAATTAGTGGTTGGAGGATGTTCCGTGAATGGAGCTGGTTACTGGAAGAGGATTGGATAGAAATGAAGGAGCTTTTACAATCTTTATTGAACCTAAAAGGAAAGGGAAAAGGGGGAAATTAAATTGGGTTCGAGAATAATGCACTTGGTTATAGCAAATAGAATAGCAGACGACCTATCAATCAAAGATAAAACATCATTTCTTTTAGGGGCCATCGCAGCTGATGCAGTTTCACCTAAAGACTTATCACATTTTTACAAAGGTGAAGTTAATGACTATTCCCGATATATTGATTACACGGAATTCATATATAAATATAATTTTAATAAAGATTCCCACTTTATACAGGGATACTATACTCACTTAATCGCTGATGACATTTGGTTGAAAGGCTTTTATTTACCTTGGTTAAAGAACCGAATGGAGGCAGACGAAAATATATACAATCGATACCATAATGATTTTCGATTACTCAATGGGAAACTATTAAATTACTATGGTTTCACACAACGATTAAGAGAATCATTAAGTAAATGCGGGACAATCATTGACACGGAAGAGGTAAAATCCAACGATATAAAAGAATTTGTCCCTTATGTAATAGGGGATATGGATTATGGTAGCGGCGAACTGGAACAGCCACTAAGAGTGTTCACAATGGAACAAATTATTGGGTATATAGAGACTTCCGTAGATAAGGGCTTAATCTGCATTAAATCTCTATAAATAGTTAAGGGGCTCGTGTTGAACTAAACCACTTAATAAATGATTAACCTTATTTTTAAAACGGGGAGTTTCTGAACAAGCATCCGCTCCTACTTTATTCAAGTAAGGTTAATTGGAGAGATAAAATAAAAACGGGAATACCAAACCAATCAAAATTGAAGCAGTTTTTGTTGACCGTGATGGAACTATTGCTGGTAATGGACCCTTTAATCACCCGCAAGATTTCTCCCCATATGCATTTTGTAGAGCTGCCATACAATTTTTAAAGGATAATAACATAAAAACTTTTGCCTGTACTAATCAACATAGAATAAGTAGAGGTGAAGCTACTCTCGAAGATTTTCACAAGGAATTTCAATCGTATAAATTTGATGATGCCTTTATTTGTCCTCATAGTTCAGGAGATGATTGTAATGGTCATAAGCCAAAACCAGGAATGCTTTTAGAAGCATCAAAGTTTTACTTGGCGAAAGTTTCACAAGTGAAGAACTAAAAGCAGCAATAGAAAATGATCCTGCCACAAGGGAGTACCTTGAATATGTTGATCACAAACGTGAAAGAAATAAATAATGAAGAACAAATAAAATATCTTTCCTTTCAATTATTGAATTTCTATCTGAACTACATTTTCAACCTATCTCCAACTTAGATATAAAAAAACAGAGTGTTGAAGATATACATCAATCCATAGTTGAGTTATACGACATTTTTAGAGATAAGCTATTCCCATATATGAATGAAAAATAAAAGTCAGAGGCCTCTCAAAACTGTCTTATCACGGGGATTTTGCTGCATCTAATATTTTATGGGATTCAAAAGGCAACGGCTACCCTATGTGTATCAGAACCCGTTCATAAAAGTTGTACTTTTATGAACGGGTTCTGAACCATATGTTCAAATCATATTTCATTTTCTTAGAAAACTATAAATGACCGTTGCACATTGCAGCAGACTAGGGATTTACCTGTGTAATTTTACATAACGATATAGCTGCAGTGATTATGGTTTCTTCATCAATAGGTAGTTCACCAATTACAATTCCAAGACCTGTTCTGTCCACATTATAATTGGCAGCCACTGAACCTTGACTGAGCCTAATATCTACTGTTGAGCCGATAAGAGTATCAAATAATTGTCTAAGTGGTCGTTCGCGACAGGCACATTCGCCTGGGAAATCGACAGGAGGTTCCAATTCAATGTCAGGTCCGGGTAAAAAGGCGACCCCAAGTAAGTCTGCGATGCTGACTACAGAAGTTGTGGATGTTATTTCGTTTGTAACAGTAACCAAAAAATCATTTACATCATTGATGGTAACTAAAAATAGAAGGGGGGGTTCATTTGGTGGGTCTGCAATAGTTGGGAGGATAACCATTTCTCCGATTAGTTGTTGTAGAACATTTTGAAGAGGAGAAACACAACAATCACAAATACTGGTTTCTGGTCCAGGAGGTCCTTGTTCTCCTTGAGGTCCAGAAGGTCCTTGCTCTCCTTGAGGTCCAGAAGGTCCCTGTTCTCCTTGAGGTCCAGGAGGACAATCACACTTGAACGGGAAAAAATCACAACTTTCAGGAGCAACCACCAATTCTTTTGGGTGATAGCTGTTTCCTTTTCTAAGTTTAGGTAATATTCCTTTCTCGAGATCTCTCATCATTTATCTAGTTCCTTTCTATTTTTTATTAAGTGAGATAAACCTATAACGGCCATTTTCACTTACTTTGCACTAGGTTTGCTTTACTTCACGGTTATCGTTCTATACTTTATGGTAAGTACAAGGAATTGGCTTGGACGAATAATAGTATCACCCCAATTAGTGATACTTTAATGGATAAGTTTCCAGATGGGAATTTAAAAGCCAAACCAACAGCACCGCCTGGGGTGCTACTGGTTAGGTGAGTAGAAAATAACGACTTCGGAGATATGGACAAGCTTACACCTCCGTTTATTTTTCGAGGTTTCTATATACATTTATAAATATGTTAGGTGATTAAATTCAGCTTTAATTTTAATGGGTTAAAAATGGTCAAAACCAAAAGTTTGTGAATAATTGCACTTAAACTAACGTGGGCTTTAATGGAACACAAAAGAATCCTCCTTATTGTGGTTTTTAGTCTTTTTTACCACCTGTATGATTGGATCGATAGGCGGGCTCGCCGCACGCCTGGAGCGGAAATCATTTTGAAGAACGTGTTCCATAACCATACTAGTCACGAATGCACTGCTAAAAAAGGGGGGGGGGACGGTGGCAGGTTCCTCCTCTAGAAGCTATGCTATTTTATGTTTTAGCCCCGGAAAGGATGTCTTTTTTCGTTGGAAGGATAGGAGCTTAAGGAGAAAAGAAGCCTGTATGAGCAGCCCTGCTTCATCAATCGTTGGAATACGCAAGTTACTTCATCTGTCTTTTGAGCATTAAAGTGGTAAGATAGATGAAGGATTTTCATGTACTTTTTTAAATAGAGGCGAAGAAAGTGCACACCAGATATCCTGATCTCCGCATCTTCGTTTGGTTTTGGCCGGAATTTACATAGAAGAAAGGGATAATACAAAATGAATAGTGAAACCAAACAAAAATCAGTTGTTTTTGCTTTATTAATTGCAACGTTTCTAACTGCGATAGAAGGAACGATTGTCAGCACAGCGATGCCGAAGATTGTAGAAGATCTGGGAGGGAGTGAGCTTTATACCTGGGTCATCTCCGTCTATCTTCTGGCCATTGTCATTAGTACGCCTGTCTTTGGGAAACTGGCCGATTTATTTGGTAGAAAGATCATGTTTACTATAGGGGTCAGTATTTTTCTAGCAGGATCGATGCTCTCCGGGTTATCACAATCGATGGAACAGCTGGTCCTGTTCCGCTTGATTCAGGGAATTGGAGCAGGGGCGTTGACGACACTTCCTTTTACCATCATTGGTGACGTTTTTACATTTGAACTGCGTGCCAAAATGCAAGGATGGATGAGCAGTGTCTGGGGGATAGCGGGGATAGCAGGTCCGCTTGCAGGCGGGTTCATTGTGGATACCATTTCATGGCATTGGATCTTCTATATGAATCTTCCATTCGGAATCATTTCGCTCTTCCTGTTATGGACGTCGTTAAAGGAGAATGTAGAAAAGAAAAAACACAAAATCGACTATGGCGGGATTTTCACTTTTGCTGTCAGCATAACGGCCTTCCTGTATTCCTTAACCTTATTAAAGGAACAAAAGCAAGTGACGACTGGAATTCTATCTTTAATGATTCTGGCGGTCGTTGGAATCTGTCTATTTATCTGGATTGAATCGAAGGCGGAAGAGCCCATGCTGCCCCTTTCATTATTCAAGAATCGCTTTATCACGATCTCGACTATTGCAGGTTTTCTGCTTGGCTTCATTCTGGTTACCGTCACGTTCTATATCCCATTATGGGTCCAGGGGGTCACGAATTTAAATGCCACCCTGTCTGGTGTGACAATGCTGCCGATGTCCATTACCTGGCCGTTCGCTGCGGTCCTGTCAGGGAAACTGTTAGCCAAAACCTCCATTGGAAGAATTACGATAATGGGGATTACGGTCATTACAGCGGGATGCTTAGGATTAGTACTATTTAATGAACATACGACTGTGCCGTGGATGATGGTTGTCACGGCAATCATTGGATTTGGTTTCGGCTTATCGCTGACAGCCTTCACTGTAGCGGTCCAATCAGCCGTTGAATGGAAAGTCCGGGGAGCGGCCATGGGCACATTCAATTTAATGCGGAACTTGGGCCAGTCCATCGGGATTGCCGTTTCAGGCCTGTGGCTGAGCGACCAGTTAAGAGGCTATGTGTTAGAGACCAGCTTACACACAGTCTTTATAATTCTCGTGGTACTAGCAGTTTGCGCCATCGTGACAGCAGGAATGTTACTTGGTGAAAAAGGGAAACAACTCTCATTGAATTAGAAAGTAAAATAGTGAAAATCAAAAGTAATGCGCCGTCCTAAAGATCTGCGCATTGCTTTTTTTTATGCCGTTTTCACTCTTCGGCCAAAGAGATCGTTCCCTTGTTCATTTTGATCTTTTGTTCCTACTTTTTGGCGTAACCCATATATATAGGAGTAAAAGCAAACAGGAGTAGATCTCATTGAGCAAAAACAACAATAAATTCAGATGGATCATATTTGCTTCCGTATTGTTCACTTATTTGATCATATCGAGCCAGCGGACGGCTCCGGGCTTGATCACAGACAAATTGATGGCTGACTTCAGTGTGACGGCGTCCACCATAGGATTGGTGGCAAGTATTCAGTTTTTTGTATACACCGGTTTACAGATTCCAATGGGGATTTTGGTTGATCGTTATGGACCCAATGTTTTTCTTATTTTCGGTGCGGCACTTACGGGTATAGGGACAATCCTTTATAGCCTCGGCACACATGCATTCATCCTGTTTTTTGCACGGATCCTCACGGGAATAGGGGATGCCACGATCTGGGTAAGTATGGTGTTAATCCTTAGTTTATGGTTTGGCAAGGAGGAATTTCCACGATTGATTGGTTTTGCCGGGATGACAGGAAGTCTTGGTTTCTTACTGGCAACCGTTCCTTTCTCTGCAGTCATCGTCTCGCTTGGATGGAGGGAAGCATTTCTAACAGCGGGGATTCTTTTGTGTCTGTGCAGTTTCTTTCTGTATTTGATACTTGTAAAAAAACCAAAGCAATCTTTATTTGTGAAAAGTAACGTACAACATGAAAAAATAGCAGTCGTACTGCGAAGAATATTCCTGAACCGCCAGGCATGGGCCTTATTCTTGTGTCATTTTGGGATTGTAGGGGGATATATAGGGTTTATTGGGTCATGGGCAGTTCCATATACAATGGATATGTATGGGATGACGCGTATACAAGCAAGCCAACTCATTATGATCAGTCTAATTGGCGCATTGGTTGGCGCCCCTCTGATAGGATGGGTTTCAAGCAGTTTAGGAAAAATCAAACGGCCTTATGTTGTTTTTCATATCATGGTTCTAACGTGTTGGGCTGCCTTTCTTTTATTTAAAGGACATCCGCCGTTTTTTTTGCTGATCGTCCTGATTTTTCTCATAGGATTCGGATTCGGCGCCAATTCATTGACGTTTGCCGCTGTTCGTAAATCGTTCCCTGTCACGGAATCTGGTATCGTTTCCGGGTTTGCGAATACCGGCGGTTTTCTCAGTGCGGTTTTGCTGCCGGGCGTTTTCGGATTCATATTGGAATGGGTTCAGTCCACATCGGGGACTATCGGTGTTGGATACTACTACGGTTTCTTTACCCCGGTGATTTTCTCCATGTTTGGCTTGATCGGCGTGATTATTTTAAAAGAAAAGCAGGAAGCAGCCGGGCGGAACTAGTCTGCTGTTCCTGATTCTTTTCCTGGACAGAGATCCTGATCCTCTGGAAACTGTGCAGGGTTTCCTTGTATCGCTGTCTTGGATGTGAACTGTACCCTGAAAACGGGGGTGGCAAAGGGAATGGCCTGTCCTGACCAGTAATTGCAAGAAAATTATAAAAATAAGTTGACATCGGACCGTTTGCCGTTTATAGTGTATTTAATAACTTAATAGTGTTTCATTTTCTTATCCAGAGAGGTGGAGGGACTGGCCCTTTGATACCTCGGCAGCGGACTATTTATAGTACTGTGCCAATTCCAGTAGCGTAATGCTAGAAGATAAGAAGAGACGGTCATTTACATTTGTTTAATCAACCCCTCTTCTTATGCCGAGAAGAGGGGTTTTTACATTTTGCAGAAAAGGAAGGGATTCAGATGACAAAGACATTGGTTGCTGCACCATTCAGAGCGGATCATGTAGGGAGTTTATTAAGGCCGGAGAGGATTCATCGGGCGAGGAAGGAATTTCAGGAAGGAAGCCTATCTTCAGAAGAATTGCACAGCATCGAGACAGAAGAAATTAAACGAATTGTAGACAAACAGATTGAAGTCGGGCTCCAGGCCGTAACCGACGGGGAGTTCCGCCGCAGGTTTTGGCACACCGATTTCCTTGAGCATTTAAATGGTGTGGAGGGATACGTTCCAGAGCACGGGTTCCATTTTAAAGGTGAGGAAACCGAAAGATACGATGTGCGTGTTACAGGGAAGGTTTCGTTTAACCCGGATCACCCGCATGTGAAGGACTTTGTTGAATTCAAAGACATCGTCGGAGACAGGGCGGTTGCCAAACAGACGATTCCAAGTCCCAATCAGTTGTTCAATGCCGGCATCCGTGATTTGGAGATCTATCCGGATGTGCAGGAGTATGCGGAGGATGTAATCCAGACCTATCGTGAGGCTGTAAAAGCTTTTTATGATGCAGGCTGCCGTTATCTGCAATTTGATGATGTCTATATTGCCGGGCTGAACGCGCCGGAGATACCGTTCAACGACAGCGGCTACTCACGGGAGGAACTGATTGATTTAGCCTTGCACGTGGTGAACAGTGTATTGGAGGATAAGCCGGATGACCTGATTGTGACGACTCATCTCTGCAGAGGCAACTACCGGTCGAAATGGGCCTTCGAAGGCAGCTATGCCAAAATTGCGCCTGTGTTATTTGCCAAAGAGAAAGTAAACGGATTTTTCCTGGAATATGATGATGACCGTTCTGGTGACTTCAAGCCGTTGGATTACATACCAGACGGAGGGCCGAGGGTTGTGCTTGGTGTGTTCACGTCAAAGCATGGTACGTTGGAAGACAAGGAAAACATCAAGGCACGTATTGAAGAGGCAACACAATTTGTGCCTCTGGAACAATTGTGTATCAGCCCGCAGTGCGGTTTTGCCTCCACGCATCACGGAAATATTCTAACCGAAGAAGAACAATGGGAGAAGCTGAAGTATATTGTGGATGTTTCCAGAGAAATTTGGGGATAAGATTCTAATCGGGACGGGGCTGCCTCGTCCTGATTTTTTTGGAGGGCTGCAGACCTGTCCGCCAGGTTGTCTGGTGTTCGAAAGAGTTATATAATGGAAGTATCTTAGACATAAAGGAGGGAATATCATGCAATCGTTCACTTTAGATATCAAAGAAGAGAAAAAATATCTTGTCTTCATGATGTCTATTTTTGGATTTTCAGCTGCCAACGGGACAAGTCTGTCCATTTTCAGCTGAGGATTTAATCTGAACGATTCATGGATTTCCTAAAGATAGTCACGACCACAGGGGATCTCCCTGTGGTTTTTTACTTTTATGTTTAAGAGAGGGCGTATTTTATGGCTATAAAACAAAATAATATATACTTGCTTTATTTTTATCTATTTTTTGCTCAGTTATTTTTTGACCGGGCGTTGTGGGTCATCTACCTTGGCGACAAGGGGTTAACATTCGGAGAAATCGGAATTTTAGAAGCGTTTCTTCATTTAGCAATCGTTCTTTTCGAGGTTCCGACCGGAATGGTGGCTGATTTATATGGAAGGAAGGTCAGCCTGATAATCGGGAATGTTTTCAGTCTTCTTTACGGATTGTTTATGCTGATCAGCGGCACATTTTCAATGTTCACTCTTGCCTTTTTATCCATGGGGCTCCTGGTCACATTCCACTCCGGGGCCGAGCAGGCATTTGCTTATGACACATTGAAAAGTCAAAATCGTGAAAAAGAGTATACGAGGGTCATTGGAAGTATGACCGCTCTCAGCTTATTATCGTTGAGCCTTGCCAAATTCCTCGGCGGCTTCATGGCCGATATCAGCTGGGAGTGGGTGTACGGTTCAACTATTTTCACCCATGTCCTTGCGATTGTTCCGCTCTTATTTATGAAGGAACCAGACCGCGAAGAGCCGGAAGAAATTTCGGGACGCTGGTATCACCAATGGGTTCACCAATTCAAGTTGGGGATCAATGTCTGGAGAAAGAATTCTGTCATTCACCAGCCTGTCGCACTCTTTATTTTAGCGAGTGCCGTCATGGTGATCATTGTGTTCTACGGGCAGGAATACTTCATTCAATTGGGATATTCCCCCGTGGTGGTCGGGGCTGTTTTTACAATTGAGGGGCTCCTGGGAGTGGCGATGGCCAAGATGGCATACAGGGTGGAAAGGCGATTCAAGTTTTTCAATATTTTATACTATGGGTTCGGCATGTTTCTTCTATTCTTTGTGCTTTTCATCTTTGCCAGTGACTGGGCCATCCTGTTGTCGTTTCTTTTCCTTGCGCAGCTGCTGAGCCTGTTTGAACCAATCTTCAGCTCGTTCGTGCAGCAATTTTTAAAAAGCAATATCAGGTCTACTTTCCTTTCGCTTATCGGGCTGCTGGAAAGTTTCGTCATCATGATCAGCTTTCCGTTATTCGGATTTGCGATAGAACGAATCGGTTTCACCAACGGCTTTACTGGCCTTTTGCTTGCCTTCTTTTTTCTGGCAGCGGGGTATCTGGCGGACCAAAGAGTGAAGATGCATCGAAAATCTTGAATGGTAAAGTCAAAAGCTGAAGTTCCCATGCGATCTTCAGCTTTTTTATTGTTTAGCAAGTTATAAAACGGTTGGGGTGTGGATATTGAGGGATAGGTCTGCATCCAGCTCCAGCGGCCAGCACCTCGGGGGCATAAGCCAAGCCGTCAAGAAGGTTAAAGACCAGCCTTCCCGCCGGATCGTCTTATGGCTGTCGGGGCTGATCAAGTCGCTTTCGCTTTTGTTATTGACCATGGCTACTCAAGCCAACCGGAGCCAGGTGGAAATCCGATATAACTGGATGCTTCGGCCCCGATCATGGTCCTGCCTTCATATTCATAGCGGTTAAGATTCCTGGCGATGACAATCTTTTCCCCTCGTTCACCGTAAATTTCTTTCAGCTCTTCAGACTGTATTTCCGGCCTGAATTCAACGGACAAGTTATAAATCTGGTCTTCATCCCGCTTTACCGGCAGAACGATATTTTTGGACCTGGCTTCGACGGTCCCTTCATAAACCGGGGTCTCCACAGGCTGGACACTTTCGTCCGCAATCCCTCTTAGGGAAGCGCCCTTTGGATACTCCCTTAATATGATGTTCAAAATCGTTCCCTTTGGCAAGGCTGTTTCCAGCTTCAGGGTGATTTGCTTTTCTCTATATACAACATCCCCATTCAGAAACACACTCACAGGTTCTTTCTTAATCGTGTCATTGGGAGTGCTGGGCTGCCCATCAGCTTGGGCAATTGGGCGTGGCGAAGAAACCCCGTTTAGATCCATCTCTATACGGCAGCCGCTTAAAAGCAGCAATAGAACCATCATCATACATGCCTTTTTCACTATAAAACAAGCCCCCTTTGGATATGACCTTGGTTCCTATTGAAATGGCTGGTTACTATATCTTTTCTACTATATGCGGGGATATTCCTGCATAGTGGTCTTAATGAAAAATAGGAGAACTTCTAATATCGATCAATCATTTTCTTGAGTAAGGTGATCAATTTCGGAATAATGAATAAAAAGATAGGTTAGTCGGTTTTGGGTGGGGGGCTGTTTGGATGGCGGGGGTAAGGCTGGATTCCTTGTGAGTGAGTTTGTCGCGATTTTTGTGGAATCGGGACAGGAAGGGGCTGGGATTGGGGAAAGGAGTCGCGATTTTGGTGGAATCGGGACAGGAAGAGGCTTGGATCAGGGAAAGGAGTCGCGATTGTGGTGGAATCGGGACAGGAAAGGGCTTGGATTGGGGGAAGGAGTCGCGATTTTGATGGAATCGGGACAGAAAGGGGCTTGGGTCAGGGAAAGGAGTCGCGATTTTGGTGGAATCGGGACAGGAAGAGGCTTGGTTGGGGGAAAGGAGTCGCGATTTTTGTGGAATTGGGACAGGAAGAGGCTTGGATCAGGGAAAGGAGTCGCGATTTTGGTGGAATCGGGACAGGAAGAGGCTTGGTTGGGGGAAAGGAGTCGCGATTGTGGTGGAATCGGGACAGGAAGAGGCTTGGTTGGGGGAAAGGAGTCGCGATTTTGGTGGAATCGGGACAGGAAGGGCTGGGATTGGGGAAAGGAGTCACGATTTTGGTGGAATTGGGACAGGAAGGGGCTTGGATTGGGAAAAGGAGTCGCAATTTTGCTGGAATCGGGACAGGAAGGGGCTGGGATTGGGGAAAGGAGTCGCGATTTTTGTGGAATTGGGACAGGAAGAGGCTTGGCTTGGGGAAAGGAGTCGCGATTTGGTTGGAATCAGGACAGGAAAGGGCTTGGAACAGGGAAAGGAGTCGCGATTTTGTTAGAATCGGGACAGGAAGCGGCTAGGATAGGGGAAAGGAGTCGCGATTTTGCTGGAATTGGGACAGGAAGGGGCTTGGATTGGGGAAAGGAGTCGCGATTCTTGTGGAATCGGGACAGGAAGAGGCTTGGTTCAGGGAAAGGAGTCGCGATTGTGGTGGAATCGGGACAGGAAGCGGCTTGGATCAGGGAAAAGGAGTCGCGATTTTGCTGGAATCGGGACAGGAAGGGGCTGGGATTGGGGAAAGGAGTCGCAATTTTGATGGAATTGGGACAGGAAGGGGCTGGGATTGGGGAAAGGAGTCGCGATTGTGGTGGAATTGGGACAGGAAAGGGCTTGGATCATGGAAAGGAGTCGCAATTTTGATGGAATCGGGACAGGAAGAGGCTTGGTTCAGGGAAAGGAGTCGCGATTGTGGTGGAATCGGGACAGGAAGAGGCTTGGATCAGGGAAAAGGAGTCGCGATTTTGGTGGAATCGGGACAGGAAGAGGCTTGGTTCAGGGAAAGGAGTCGCGATTGTGGTGGAATCGGGACAGGAAGAGGCTTGGATCAGGGAAAAGGAGTCGCGATTTTGCTGGAATCGGGACAGGATGGGGCTGGGATTGGGGAAAGGAGTCGCGATTTTGCTGGAATCGGGACAGAAAGGGGCTTGGGTCAGGGAAAGGAGTCCCGATTAGGACGGAATCGCGACAGAGAACCCTTCGCTCCGTTAAAAAGAGCCCGATTAAACCAGGACGTTTTAGAAATCCATTTTTTATAGGGGGAAATCTTATTGATACGTTTGGCGAAAGAAACTGATGCAGAAGCGGTAATCAAGATAAAAGAAGATATCATTTTATCGGAAAGGACCACAAAATTCTTTCTATCTTCACCAGATGAGCTGGAAGGTGACATCGAGAAGGAACAGAAGAAAATCCGGAGAAGCCTTGAGAAAGGGAATCTTTATGTTGTCTATGAAGCGGACGGAGAAGTTGTCGGGTTTATGATTTTTTATCGGTATGATATGAATCGCTTGAATCATGCAGGATCTATGGGCATGGGAATCAAGGAAGGGTACACCAATCAAGGGATCGGCACAAAACTTATTGAGTACCTTTTGAATTGGGCTAAACAGCAGGATGGCTTGGAAAAAATCTGTTTAGGGGTTGTGTCTGTCAATCATAGAGCCATTAATCTATACACGCGTATGGGTTTTATGGAAGAAGGCAGGCAGAAGAACCAGGTTAAATATGAAGACGGTACATATGCGGATGATATATTGATGGCTTATTTTATATGAAAAAGGAGGCTAAAGCATGTTTGGTAAAAATGAAGAGAAAAAGGAAAAGAGATTCATGTTGAGGGTACGGTGTCAGGGAAAAAATCAGCGTAGATAAGGAGAAGGGGGTGCATTTTCCGGAGGGCACACGCCGTTATTGGCAAGCTGGTAGTTAAATAAGGTAAGAGAAAACTCGTCGATGACGGGTTTTTTGCTTTGAAAAATTTAAGAAATTGAGTGTTTAATGGTTGGGAATATGGAGAAAATGGTGTTAAGAGGAGATGGGCCGGCTTAAAAAAGCCTTTGATCTCAGGTTCTATCAATCTTTTTGGAGACATTCAGTCTGGAATTACTGGACATGTCTCCCCGTAACTTTATAGATTGTGAGGGGAATGTATATGAAAGCGCCTGGTACGAAAGAGAATAAGACCGGCAAGCCGACGGTTGAAAATGTTTTAAGCACACTTTCAAAAGAACAGTTGATTCAGATAATCGCAGATATAGCTGATGAAGATGAGAGGGTGGAGAACAGGCTGCTGCGGACCTATGGCACAGCAGACAGCGGCGAGGCACTGAAATTATGCAGACAAGAGATGAGATCCATTGTAAGAAGATACAAAGGAAGAGAAAGATTTATCCACGCCAGGGCGGCAGGGAGCTTCGCGGTGGAAATGGAAGGCATTTTACAAACAGCAAGGAGCAGGAAAGATCCAGTGTCAGGAGTGGAGATTGCCCTCATGATAATGGAAGAAGCCATCAAAGCATTTCAATATGCTGATGATTCAAATGGAGACCTGGGTAGTCTCATTTCACAATCACAGTCTGTCCTGGAAGAAATCTGCTCCACTCTTGATAAGTCCTCGAACCTTAGGGGGGGGATTTCCACAAAGCTTCTAAAACATGCGGATAAAAAGGTTTTTGAAGGCTGGGAAGATTTCAGGATTGACCTGCTGAATGGTTGTTTTCTGTTTGCGGATGATGAGGTTTTTAGAGAGCGGTTAAGGGATAAAATTGAATCCTTCTTAAGTGAGAAGCCGAATGGTTTTTCTTCAAGATACGATAATGAAAGGTTGCTTCAATTGCTGTACAGACTGCTGGATGAGTATGGAACAGATGGTGAAGCGATGCAGTTTATCCTGGAGAACGTGCATCTTCCCTCTTTTAAAGAGCAATTGCTGGAGAAATACCTTCAGGAGGGAAGTTACCAAAAGGCGGTTGACGTCTGTCTTGAGGGTGAAAAGGACGATCGTCAATACCCCGGGCTGGTGGCGCGATGGAAAAAGTACCGTTATCAGGCATATAAGTCACTCTCCATGAAAGAAGAACAGGAACGATTGGGAAGAGAACTTCTGTTTAATGGGGAATTCGGCTGCTACTATGACTTGAAAGAACTGGCCGCCGGCAATCATGAACAATTCTACTCAGAACTGAAAAAGGAACTGAAGGAAGCCGGAGGGGTATACGCAGAACAGATCTTTCTTAAACTGGTAGAAGAAGAAAATGATATGGAGGCATTGCTGGAGTTCGTCAGGAATAAACCAAGATATTATATTGAACAGTACGCGGGGAAGCTGGAAAAAGATTATAAAGAAGATGTCCTGCAGATATATAAGCAGTATTTATTTGACCAAGCTACGGAGGCATCAAACCGCCGGATGTATAAGGAAGTAGGCCGCAAACTTAATCGATACGAAAAGATTGCTGGAAAAGAAAAACAGATGGAGGTCGTTGACACATTGGAGGATTTGAACAAGAATAAGCCTGCGTTTTTGGATGAGTTGAAGAAGATTAAGTGAGTGGGGAGTGAAGGATTGGGGGCGATGGCCGCAGGGACAGGCAAGGATGCTGCCCCCAGAATCCATCATTAGTTCATACAACACTTTTTATATTTCTTTCCGCTGCCGCAAGGACAAGGGTCATTTCTGCCGATTTTGTTTTGGTTGACGGCAGGCTCGTTGCTTCCTGGTATGCTGCTGCTGGGGCTTTGATTGTCCATGTGGGCAGCCATGGCATCCATATCCCCTGATTCGAATGCCATTCTGGCTTTCTGAGCTCGTATTTCAATTTTTTCCAAGTGACTTCTCCATTTTGACATATGGGGGTGATCAATATTGTTGATGACACAGTTAGCGTAAAGTGACTCTTCTAATTCAAGCAGTCCGCTGTCATACCCTGTTTCAACCAGGTCAGCCACTAAAGGAATTGAATCTGCGGAGAGATGTTTGCTCAGCGCTTCTGCAATCATTGTTTTTGCTGTAAGGTCTTTGGCCTCCGGCAGGAGCTTCATCAAAGATTGTTCTGCTTTCAGGGTCTTAATATTCTGCAGTACTGGTATGGAAAAATAGTATACGTCATCCTTTAAAGCAATCTTTTCGACCTCATCAATCACATCGTCTGTACCGATTTTCACCAATGCATCGACAGCCTCTTCCAAGGCTATGTCACTTTCCTCAGCATTTCCAAGTACTTCAATCAAATAAGGGATGGCCTTTTCACATTTTAATTCTCCAGCTGCATATAAAGTGTAAAAACCGTGATAATCAAGAAAATTTTTCTGAAGCTGCTGATTCAACCAATTTGTTACCGCGAACTCATCGATGGCTTCCGACTTAATCAAGCGATCGACAATACGCTTCCCAAAGTCGAACACCCATTGCTCATATCGATTGTTTTCGAGATATTGTTTTGTTTCTGAATAAGTATCGAATAATTCTTCTTCATCCATGACGGCTATCTTCTTAATGTCTTTTAGTGCATCGTGGTTAAAATAATCTTTCAATTGTGATTCATACGTTACCAGCAGCTCTGTGTCAGCACGCAATAAAAGTCTAAGATAGAAGAATTTATCATTGTTGCTTGTTTCCTTTTGTTCTGCCCGTGACAGGATGTCAAAGAGTGCTTTTTCGTTTATAGGCATATACCCGATGAACGGAAGAATCTGCTTTGAGAGTGGACTGGAGGGTACACTACCTGCTGCTTCCAATGCTTTCAATAGTGTCTCTTCTGTAGCAAGATGAGTTCCTTTCAATGCGGTAATAGCAAAATGCTGAACAATGGGGTCTTCATGGGAGAAATAACTTTCTATTCTATCTTTGAATCTATTGTTCATGGCTGTAGGCTCCTTTTGGATTTATTTTAGGCAGGATGTAAGGACTATTTTATCTAAGTAACTTGTTTTTGTTAAGGAAAAGGTAGAGATATTCTTCCGGGTGCAGTCAATCCCTATGACACTAAGTCTGTCTTGCACCCTTTATCCATAGAGCCGGCCCATGATAATATTAAAAGAAGGGATTATGTGATTCGGCTAACAAACAAAGGAGATAGGAGTGTTGGAAAATGGCCAAAAAGAAAAATGCGGATGCCTGGGCCGAGGCGAAAAAACGCTGCCGGCTGAATGAAGCGGATATACGAATGGCGAAGGAACTGGGGATGTCTCCAAAGAGTTTGATAAGAAATATCCCTTCCCCTCAACAGCAGTGGAAAGCTCCTGTAAAAGACTGGGTCAGGGAGATTTATGAAGAAAAGTTTGGAAAAGTGCTTAAATCTGAAGGTAATCCTAGAAGAAAATCGGTTGAAACCATCACTATTGATAAGGATCCATTTTGATGGGTGTTCAAAAGCGAATTTCCCCAGAAGAAATTAAAGTGATTTTGAGAGCGGCTGATCCCATTATTGCTCAGGGAGGCAGGACACTCCTCGCTAAAATATTGAAAGGCTCAAAGGAGAAAAAGGTGTTGGAACTGCAGTTGGACAAGACTCCGTTTTACGGATACTTCAAAAAAGAAAAGCTGGAGACTGTAGTGGGAAAAATCGATTGGATGATTGACCATGACTTCCTCGATATAGAGTATTTTGGAAAGCTGCCGATGATTGTCTTTACAGAAAGGGGCTGGCTGATAGAGTCTGACCAATATGCCGACGAATTAATCAGTGAGTGGAAGGACTGGATATCTGAGGGAAAAGAAACGCCTGACATGGCCTATTTAAAAGACCGCAATCGGCAGATGATCCTTTTAATGCTGGAAAAGATCAAGGAATCGGGTAATACAGCGTTTATCCCTTATCTAAGACTCTGGGAAGAGGTTGAGTACAAAAAAGTCAGGGGAGAAATCCGAGAAACCATCTGTATGCTTGAAATTCAGACACCGATTGAGGACCAGCCAGTCCGGCAAAGACAGGACAAGATTGAAGAAGCATTGCAGGGCTCAGATCCAAGTGATTATCTATTAAAATGCTTTGAATGCGGAGATCGGTTCACTTTTACTGTGGAAGAACAAAAGTTTTACAAACAAAAGGGATTTAAACTGCCGAAGCGATGCAGGAAATGCCGGAATAAGAATCCGTTTTGGTAAGTTGAAAAGGCAATTGAGGGAGAAGATCCATTGCTAATAAAGGGGTGGCTTTTTATTGATTTTTCAACATCCGTTTAAACTCTTTCAATTCGCTTTCGTGTTGTATTGAACGGGCTGAAAGTGTATCGATTACGTTTTGCTGTCCCTTGATGGTTTCTTTCACTCCATCCAGCTTTTCATCGATGTGTTTCTCTATCTGCTCAAAATAGGGTCCAAGTCCATGGATAAGTTTATCTTTCAACTGTTCTTGTCCCACTTTTAATTCTTTTACGTCTTTTTCTAACCCTTCCATTCGCTGGTCCATTCGATCAAGCCGCTGGTCCATTTTTTCGAATCGCTGGTCCATTCGGTCAAGCCGCTGGTCCATTTTTTCGACTCGCTGGTCCATTCGGTCAAGCCGCTGGTCCATTTTTTCGAATCGCTGGTCCATTCGGTCAAACCGCTGGTCCATTTTTTCGAATCGCTGGTCCATTCGGTCAAGCCGTTGATCCATTTTTTCGAATCGCTGGTCCATTCGGTCAAACCGCTGGTCAACTTGGTCAAAACGGTTGTTCATCTGTTCCATAAATTGTTTTAATAGTTCTTCCATTATCATCATACCTCCTTTCTTTTAAAAGATTATATCATGATTGGCAGTCGTTTTGTAAGAATAACTGACTTCCTGGAAATGGAGGAGGGCAGGGGTGGTTTCAAGGACATGGACCAGGGAAACTGAAGCTGAAAAAGACTTGAAAGAGGGTTTCAAAGACATCAAAGAGAGAAACTGTAGCTAAAAAGATTTTGAAAGCGGGTTTCAAGGACATGAACAAAAGAAACCGATGCCGAAAGTGTCTTGAAGGAGGGTTTCAAGGACTTGAACCCGAAGTAACAACCCCAAACGTGCCTTGAAAGTTCCATCTCAACAATCAAGAAAGTCCCCGGTCCACACCGCTGGGGACTTTCTTTGTATCGAGGGCAGGAATGCGGGAATTCTACAATGAATGGGGTATTAGGCCTGTCCTGGCTGGGGTTTTTTCCTCTCCAAAAAGTGGTAAAGGTAAAATGGATTCTGTTTTGAATGAAGGAGGAAGAATGATGTCAGAACATAAAGAGATGCCGAAAGAGTCAGGGATACTGGAAAACGTCCGCCTTCTTAAGGAAGGTTATCTATACATCATGAACCGGAGTGAAAAGTATGATTCCCCGATATTTGAGACGAGCCTGCTGGGAGAAAAGGCTATTTGTTTGACTGGGAAGGAAGCGGCTGAACTTTTTTATGATAATGAGCGTTTCAGGCGGGAAAATGCAGCACCTAAGCTCGCCCAAAAAACCTTGTTTGGGGTGGGTGGTATCCAGGGGCTCGATGGCGAGGAGCATCGGAACCGGAAAGCCATGTTCATGTCTATGATGTCGAAGGAGTCGCTCGCTGAGGTCCAAGCGATCTTTGCTCAAAAATGGGACCTCTATAGTAAGCAGTGGGAACTGGAGGATGAGATCGTCCTTTATGATGAAGTGAAGAAGATGCTTGCGGAAACGGCCTTCGAATGGACGGGAGTGCCGCTGGAGAAAGACCGTTTAGAGGAGTGGACGGACGAGCTTAGCGATATGTTTGAAGGGGCGGCGAGCTTCAGCCTGAAGCACTGGCAATCAAGAAGGTCCCGGTCCAAAGCAGAGGAGCGGCTGGTCGATTTGGTAGAAAGGGTGCGGAACAAGGACGTACACCCCGATGAACAGCGGGCGCTTTACCGCTTTTCTTTTCACAAAGATCGGGATGGGGAGCTGCTGGAACCCCGTATCGTTGCGGTGGAACTCTTGAATCTGCTGCGTCCGATTGTTGCGATTTCTGTCTATGTGGATTTCACCGCCCTCGCTGTTCATGACTATCCGAGAGAAGCGGAAAAAGTGAGAAATGGCGGAAAAGCTGAACAGCAGCGCTTCATCCAGGAAGTGCGCCGATACTACCCGTTTTTCCCCTTCACAGCTGCCCGTGTAAAACAGGACTTCGAGTGGAAAGGGTATTCATTTAAGGAAGATACCCTGACTCTTTTGGACCTGTACGGCACCAACCATCATCCGGAGTTGTGGACTCAGCCGGATACTTTCAATCCTGACCGTTTCAAATCCTGGTCAGGAAGCCCATTTGATTTTATCCCGCAAGGCGGGGGAGAATATGATATCGGACACCGCTGTGCCGGGGAGTGGATAACGCTTGATCTTCTCAGGGTGGCCGTCGATCATTTGGTGAATCATCTCAGCTATACCATTCCGAAGCAGGATCTAAGCTACAGCGTGAATGACATTCCAAGCCTTCCGGAGAGTAAAATGAAAATGCGGGATGTGAGAAGAAAATAAGCTGCTCGGGAACGTCCAGTCACCAAAGGCAGCATCGATTCGCGGGAAACAGGACATCTTTTCCTAAGGTTGCTATCGCATGGATTGCTGCTCTTGGGATCATACCGAATGCCGGTTTTCCCCCTTTACATTCGTAGACGCATCTCGTTCATTTACGTTATGAATCATTCCATTTGAAATCAGGCGGCTGACAATACGTTCATGCCCACACTATTAGAATGCCGCCTTTCAATCAGCCGATAGTGCGACTAAGCTCCGGATCCCACTGGAAGGGGCCCAGCCTTCATGGTCAATTTCATAAACCACTAGTACAGATGTTTTCACAGCATACTCTGAAGGTTTAATGGGTACCCTTCATGATACTGCAGGTCCTGAAAAAGATACATTTTGATGAAGTTGGAATCTTTTTTATGTGAGAATCTCCAGAATGGAAACCGTTTGGCGTATCCCCTTAATTTTTTTATTTACAAAAGGATTTTTTATACTTACATAACCTATGAAAACGGTTTAGATTGGCCTAAGATGGACAGGTAATTAACTTAAGGGGGATATCCAGCTATGAAACAGACTTCAAGAGAAAATCTTATCCCGGCTGATGAAAAAAATAATAAGGGTGGCTTTTTCTCCAAGCTGCTCAGCGTGAAGATTGGCGTTATTCCACTTCCGCTTTATATATTTATTGCGGTCGTTGTCTTATTCGCCACAGTTTATGGCATCCTTCCTGCAGACATGATCGGCGGCTTTGCGGTCATCATTACTTTAGGAATCTTACTTGGACATCTAGGACTGAATATTCCTGTATTAAAAGATATCGGTGGGCCTGCCATTCTTTCGCTTCTGGTCCCGTCCATATTGGTATATTTCAGTATTTTTAATGAAACAGGAATGGATGCTGTCACTCAGTTAATGAAGACATCGAACTTCCTTTATTTTTATATCTCTATATTAGTAGTGGGAAGTATTCTGGGGATGAACCGCAGAGTACTCCTCCAGGGCTTCAGCCGGATGTTCGTGCCTTTGATCATAGGTACACTGGCTGCTGTAGCTGCGGGGATGGCAGTCGGCATGCTGTTTGGTTTTACTGCTAAACATACATTGTTCTACATAATTGTTCCCATTATCGGGGGAGGTATCGGTGAAGGGATCCTGCCGCTTTCCATCGGCTATAGTGAGGTTCTCGGACAGGCACCGGAATCCTTCGTCGGCCAAATGATCCCGGCAGCTGTCATCGGAAACATTGCCGCTATCATTTGCGCGGGTCTCCTTTCCCGACTGGGGAAAAAGAAACCACATCTTACTGGTAACGGTGTCCTGGTTAAAACCAAGGGCGGAGATGGAATTAATGAACCTGCCACGATTGACAAGCCAGTTGACTTTCAATTGATGGGGGCCGGCCTTTTACTTGCATGTACTTTCTTTATCCTTGGCGGATTAGGACATGAATTTTTAGGTATGCCAGGACCGGTTCTAATGATTGTGGCCGCAGCCTTGGTGAAAAGCTTTAAGTTCATGCCGGCAAAAATGGAGCAAGGTGCCCACCACATGTACAAATTTGTATCAGGAAGCCTCACATGGCCGTTGATGGTAGGATTGGGAATGCTGTACATTCCGCTCGAGGACGTTGTGAAAATTGTGACCCCTTCCTATATTGCCATTTGTGTCGCTGTAGTACTGGCTATGATTTCATCAGGTTACTTTGCCGGGAAACTTATGAAAATGTATCCAGTCGACTCGGCAATTGTCACAGGCTGCCATAGCGGTCTTGGCGGAACGGGTGATGTTGCGATCCTTTCTGCATCCGGCCGTATGTCATTGATGCCTTTTGCCCAGGTATCGACCAGGCTTGGCGGTGCATCTACCGTCATCCTGGCGATCCTCCTGCTGAAACTGTTCAGCTGATAGTAACGAGCAGGCAGCTGAAACACTGCCTGCTTTTATTCGTTACAGAAAGGGGAAATCAGGTTACATAACCTGGACGATCAGGCAGACATTATGAACATTGAAATGGAAGAGGTAATTTGCGAGAATTGATGAAGAAAGTCTTATAAAAAAGGCCTCATGTCTAAAAGTTCTATTTGGCAGGATCTTTTCGCAAACGTTGCGAGTGAATATGAGTTGGCCCTGTTTCCGGAAAGTCTCAAAAAGAAAAGAGCAGACCTGCCAATCAGACGGATCACTTGGGATTTTTTCAGCAGCAATCTATACGAAGAACAGCCTTTTGCAAACGTTGCTGCTATCCATATGAAGTTCGGAAATTACGCCATGACTCACCAGGGACATTTCGAAAAGCAAAAAAGAAAAGAGCTGCCCTCCTGTTGAGAGAGAACCCCTCCAGCTCTATGTGAAAACAGCATCATCAATAGAAAGAAGGTAAACTTATGATTACTCCAGACAATACCATTATTACAACATTAAAAGGAAAAGATATTCTCTCCAATCCCTTTTTGAATAAAGGGACAGCGTTCACTAAAGAGGAAAGGGAGGATCTGGGACTCGACGGATTGCTTCCGCCACAAGTGCTTACACTCGATGAACAAGTGAAGAGGGTGTATGAACAATATTCAATGAGAACGACGAATTTGTTTAAAAACGGGCTTCTTTATGATTTGTACAACCGCAATGTGGTTCTGTTCTACCGTCTGTTGAAGGAGCACCTGGCTGAAATGCTTCCGATTATCTATACCCCTACAGTTGGCGAAGCAATCCAGTCCTACTCCCATAGCTACCGCCGTCCTGGAGGCTTATATCTTTCCATTGAAGATCCGGAAGGCGTTGAAAAAGCATTTCAGAATCTCGGGCACTCGAAGAATGACATTGATTTAATTGTGGTCACGGATTCTGAGAGCATTTTGGGTATCGGAGACCAGGGAGTAGGCGGGATCAATATTGCTATCGGTAAGCTTGCCGTGTATACAGCGGCTGCAGGTATTGACCCAAGCCGTGTTCTGCCGGTGGTACTTGACGTTGGTACGAACAATCAGGAGTTGCTTGCTGATCCCATCTATATCGGAAACAAATTCGGCCGTGTGCGCGGTGACCGTTATGATCAATTCATCGACTTATTTATCCATACAGCACGAAAATTCTTCCCGGAAGTCCTTCTTCACTGGGAGGATCTTGGCAATGTCAATGCCCGCATGATCATGGAGAAATACGGCGACAACATCCTGACTTTCAATGATGACATCCAAGGAACAGGTGCTGTTACCCTTGCAGGAATTATGTCTGCCTTGAAAGAAACAGGGGAATCCATGAAAGATCAGCGCATTGTCGTCTTTGGGCCAGGGGCTGCGGGAATCGGTAATGCCGATCAAATCGCAGGTGCAATGGTTCTCGAAGGCCTGACCAAAGAAGAAGCTTATGACCGATTCTGGGCGATTGACTACCGGGGATTGCTGACAGATGAAACGCAGGATGTCCTTAAATTCCAAAAGCCGTATGTAAGAAAAGCAGAGGAAGTGAGCGGCTGGGATCGAAATGAGGACGGAATCATTACATTAGAGGAAGTAATCCAAAAAGTGAAGCCGACCATCTTGATCGGTACTTCCGGACAGGCAGGCGCCTTCACTGAGAACATCGTCAAAGAAATGGCCAAGCATGTAGAGCGTCCGATCATCATGCCTATGTCCAACCCGACGGCTTTGGCTGAAGCCATTCCGGAAAACCTGATTAAATGGACAGAGGGCAAAGCGTTAATTGCCACGGGAAGCCCCTTTGCCAATGTAGAGTACAATGGTGTTTCTTATGAAATCGGACAATCGAATAACGCCTTTGTATTCCCGGGTCTTGGACTAGGTGCGATTGTGGCGAAAGCTGAAATCATTTCAAAAGGCATGTTCACAGCCGCTGCAAATGCAGTTGCCAAAATGTCTGATAGCAGCACACCAGGTGCATCCCTGCTCCCTTCGATTGAGAAATTACACGCTGTCTCTATCGGTGTAGCCGTTGAAGTAGCGAAGGCAGCTATAGAAGAAGGGGTGGCCAGAGCAGACATTACGAATGTAGAAAAAGCAGTCGTGGATGCTGTTTGGGAGCCGGAGTATAAAGAGATTAAGAATATTGGTAACTGGACAAGCCTGACCAAGGATCAATAAGGTGAAATCTCCATCTTCATGGACGTTTTTAAGGGAAAGATGTCACTTCAACACAATATGAATTTTTGCCTTGAATCTTTGGGCGGAAAATAGAGGACCTTTACTAGAAGAGTCCCCGGCAGCTAGTTGCCGGGGACTCTCTTTTTCTGTCCGGAAAGGGCGGACAGACTTGAATCTCCATCCCTACCGCATATTCGACAGGCCTTTATTAATAAAATTATTAAGGATTTCCGCCATTTCCTTCGGGGTTTTGTTCTGTCCATTTTCGAGCCAATTCTTGGTTACATAGATGCTGCCGCTGACGATGAAGAGGTTGATGTATTCGTAAGTTTCTTCATCCATTTTCATGTCGGTGATCCAGTCGTTGAAGATGTATTGCCGGGTGATCATCATGCCCTTTTTTTGAAAGTGGATATCGGTGTTTTCACTCAGGAGGGTTTGGCAGACTTCACTGTTTTCGGCAATGAATTCAAAGAATTTTTCGGTCACTTGCAGGGAGTCCTCTTCTTTAGACAGGTTATATTGAGTGAGCGTTCCGACCAGGTCCTCGATGAATTCTTCTTCGATTGAATTGAGCAGCTCGTATTGGTTGGCGAAATGGGCATAGTAAGTCGAGCGGTTGATATCCGCTTTTTCACAGATTTCTTTAATCGTGATGCTGGAAATGGATTTCTCCTGCAGCAGTTCCATCAAGCTCTTCTTTAACACCATCCTTGTGTATTGCTTTCTCCGATCCATTTTTGAACTCATATTCAGCAATCCTTTCTTTCACACTTTATTCACAAAGTTAACCAACATAATGTTAAAAAATGTTGTGTAATGTACATAATATACGCAACTGTCTGTTGAATATCCAACACGGTGTTTAATATAATGATATAGTGTAAATCGGAAAGTGACAAGAGAGGATGAAAAATCATTAATATAGCATCTCGGATCATCAAACATAAAAAAGCTGTTTTGATCGCCTTCGTCCTTATTACGGCGCTCTCAACAGCTGCGCAATTCTTTGTGCAGGTCAATTACAATATGGTCGATTACTTACCGGAAGATGCCCAGTCGACACAGGCGATGGACATCATGGAAGAGGAATTTACTGGTGACGTCCCGGATACCCGGGTCATGGTCACCGATGTCACCATACAGGAAGCCCTCGATTATAAAAAACAACTAGAGGATATCGACGGGGTTTCAAGTGTGATGTGGCTTGACGATATGGTCGATTTGAAGAAACCACTCGAAATCGCAGAAGAAGAGACGGTGGAAAACTATTATAAAGACAACAATGCCCTCTTCTCAATCAGTGTCCGGAGTGGTGATGAAGTCGAAGCTACAGATGCCGTTTATGAACTCATCGGTGAAGACGGCGCGATTGCCGGGGAAGCCATCAATACGGCAAGCTCACAGAAGATGGCAGGATCGGAATCCATGTTCGCAGCCATGCTGCTGGTGCCGATCATCATCTTGATTCTGGTCGTTTCGACGACATCGTGGATTGAGCCGCTGTTTTTCCTGACAGCGATCGGTGTTTCCGTTCTTATCAATTTAGGAACGAACATATTTTTAGGGGAAGTTTCATTCGTTACACAGTCGGTCGCGCCAATCTTGCAGCTGGCGGTTTCCCTGGACTACGCAGTCTTCCTGCTCCATAGTTTTTCGGATTATCGGAAGACAACCAACAGTCCGGAAGAAGCCATGGAGCTGGCAATGAAGAAATCCTTCCCGGCGATCATGGCCAGTGCCGCGACGACCTTCTTCGGATTCATGGCGCTGACATTCATGAAATTTGAAATCGGGTCAGACCTTGGGTTGAACCTGGTCAAAGGGATCATCCTGAGTTTCATCAGTGTCATGGTCTTCCTGCCTGCATTGACGCTTGTCTTTTACAAATGGATGGATAAAACGAAGCATAAGAACTTTGTGCCTAGCTTCAAGGGCATCGGCAATAAAGTGATGAAGCTGAAGTTTCCAAGCTTGATTCTTGTCGCTGCGATCATTGTGCCTGCCTTCCTGGCGCAGAACAACACGTCGTTTATCTATGGGACGGGTACGCAGCCTGAAGATACACGTGTCGGAAGTGACGCGAAAATCGTCAATGAAGCCTTTGGTGAAACAACT
The DNA here is from genome assembly GCF_984799155.1 of Bacillus sp. SRL337. NCBI lineage: Bacteria > Bacillati > Bacillota > Bacilli > Caryophanales > Bacillaceae > Bacillus > Bacillus sp. SRL337. The sequence goes on from NZ_OZ481793.1 coordinate 509,273, forward strand.
TCAATCGTGCTGCTGGTCCCTAAAGGGGATGCGGCGAAAGAGTCGGAGCTTGTGGAGGATATCGAAGGGATGGATAATGTCACAGGCGTCATGGCCTATGTGAACCAGGTCGGTGCTGAAATCCCGCCTGAATACCTGGATGAATCGATTACGAAGGAGTTTTACTCTGAGAACTACAGCCGGATCATCATCAATACGAATCAGGGAACAGAAGGGGACATTCCTTTTGAAATCGTCGAGAATGTAGAAGGAGCAGCCCAGGACTATTATGGAGATGAGGCGCTTGCTCTGGGCGAAAGCGTGACCCTTTATGATATTAAAAATACGGTCAGTAAAGACAATGTCGTCGTCAATGTATTGACAGTAGTAACGATCGCGCTTGTCCTGCTGTTCAGCTTTAAATCGGTTTCGATCCCGATCGTGCTGCTGGTCACAATCCAGACAGCAGTCTGGATCAACTTATCGATCCCGTATTTCAGCAATACTTCACTGGTGTTTGTCGGATACTTGATTGTCAGTACCGTACAGCTGGCGGCGACGGTGGATTACGCGATCCTGTTCACGGAAGAATATAACCATAACCGGAAGCAGATGTCGGCAAGAAAAGCGATTGTGAAAACGCTGGATGAAAAGACGTTCTCGATATCGATTTCAGCCGCAATTTTATCCAGTGTCGGTTTCATCCTCTGGATCACTTCTTCCAACCCGATCGTCGGCTCCATCGGGCTGTTGATGGGAAGAGGGGCACTGCTGGCGTTCATTATGGTTCTATTCGCGTTGCCGTCCATGCTGGTCATATTCGATAAATTAATCAAAAAAACAACCTATAAATCAAATTACTATGAGGAGAAATGATGATGAGAAAAAAACAATTACGATACACTGCTCTCGCTGCGATGGTCATCATGCCTTCATTTCTTAGCCAACCTGCGCAGGCGGCAACGGAAGGGAATGTCGCTTCAAAAGATGAAGTGATCTATGCCACATTGAATGCCAGCGGGAACCTGGATAATATATATGTCGTGAACACCCTTGAGGTTGAGAAGGCAGGGGAAATCCTGGATTACGGGAAATACAGCAGCGTCAAGAACCTCACTGATTTAGCGGAAATCAATCAGGAGGGCCAGAAGATTGAGTTGGAAGCCCCGGAAGGAAAGTTTTATTATCAGGGAAACATGGATAAGGAAACGGAACTTCCTTGGGATGTAAAGGTTACGTATTTGCTTGATGGTGAAAAAGTGAAGCCGGAGGAACTGGCAGGAAAGAACGGGCACCTTGAAATCTCGGTGGATATAGCAGAGAACGAAGAGGGAGATGCCGTTTTTTATGAAAACTATCTTCTGCAGGTGTCCCTGGCAATGCCCAACACCTACCGGGACATAGAAGCACCTGACGGAATGGTGGCCAATGCAGGAAAGAATAAGCAGATCACCTTTACTGTCATGCCTGGGGAAGAGAAAACACTCAGCGTGGAGGCCAATGTATCCGACTTCGAGTTTACCGGAGTCGAAATTGCCGCGGTCCCATCCACACTGCCGATCGATGCATCAGGAACAGGAAGCATGACTGGTGACATGTCGGAGCTGTCCAACGCCATCAAGGAACTGAATGATGGTGTAGGGGAACTGGAAACGGGTGTATCGGAACTGAATGACGGAACAGCCGGCCTGCAGGATGGTTCGGCACAATATAAAAATGGGGTGAACGAATTGAGCGGGTCATCTGCCGGGCTTGTTAACGGTTCGGCTTCCATCCGCGAAGCGCTCGCGCAGATCAATCAATCCCTCTCAGGGGAGTCTGCTCAGGTGGACCTTTCCAGCCTGAATGAACTGCCTGATGGGTTGAAGCAATTAGCTGGCGGGTTGACGGATGTGGCGAACGGGCTTACATCTCTGCAGAAAAACTATGCACAGGCTTATGCGGCGCTGGATGGAGCAATCAGTGAGATTCCAGCGGGGCAGGTTACTGAGGAACAGATTGCAGCGCTTTATGAAAGCGGAGCTGATCGTGAGGTAGTGGACCAGCTTGCAGCCTCTTATGCTGCTTCGCAAAAGGTAAAAGCAACGTATGCCCAGGTAAAGGAAGCTTTTGCAGCGGTTGAACCGGCACTGATAGAGTTGAGCAGCTCGGTAAATACGATGAGCGGCCAGCTGACATCCACGGCTGACAGCATATCTGCTTCTCTCGATAAAACAGATATGAGCGGCTTGGTTGAATTGCAAAAAGGCATCGCCTCCCTGTCTGCCAATTATGGTGAGTTCCATTCCGGCCTGGTCAGCTATACAGGTGGAGTCGGGAAATTAGCGTCTTCCTACAGCGAACTCCATTCTGGAATTGTAGAGCTGAATGGCGGCACGAGTGAGCTGGAGAACGGAGTCGGCGAACTCCACAACGGAACTGCCCAATTATATGAAGAGACGAAAAACTTGCCGGGACAAATGCAGGAAGAGATCGATAAGATGATTTCAGAATACGACAAATCGGACTTCGAACCGGTATCCTTCGTCTCTTCTGAAAATGAAAATGTTTCGTCCGTCCAGTTTGTCATCAAGACGAAAAGCATTGAAATGGAAGAGCAAAAAGAGAAAAAAGCAGAACCTGAGAAAGAGAAGGGGTTCTGGGAGCTGTTCATGGATTTGTTTAAATAAGAGGAAGAATGAACCAATGAAACAGGACGAGGCGAAAAAAGCCTCGTCCTGTTTTTGTACGTGTCCTTCTTGTCGAAATTTGTCAGTTGGTCGATAGAGAGGTGATTTTCGCCGAAAGCGGTGCAGTTTTCGCCGAAAGAGTGCCCGGAACCGCCGAAAAGGGATCAATTTCCGCCGATAGTACACGCACGGCCAAGAATGTTTAAAGGGGGACAGTCCCCGCGTGCAGTAACGCGTTACCGCGTCAGCGTACCAGGGGACTGTCCCCACATGCGTTAAAGCGTTACTGCAACACAGAATCTCTTCCTTATGAAATCTTTTCTCTCCCCGCCAATTCGAACAGGTTTTCATCGGACGTGACCCCTATCTCTTTTTCCTTGACAGGTTGCTGAGGCGTTTCGCTTTTTTCAAGTTCTTTTAATAACCCTACGAGCATCATTTTCCCTGCCAGGATTGTCAAGGTGAAGAAGATGACAGGGATAAAGGCGATCCACGGGTACGTTGTCCAGAGGAATTCCCACCATGAACCAAGGGACCCCGACCATTCGTGGGATAACGAAACAAAATTGGGATTATTGAATACATCCTGCGCCAACTTGTTTCCGCCGATGAAGATCCCGAGCACCCCCAAATGCGAGATCAGCAGCATGGAGGCAATGAATTCCCGGATCAACACAAGATAAATCTGCGGAACGATGAACGGCCGGATATGATTCCTGATGAAATGAAATTTTTGGGCACCCAGCACCCTCGAACTCTGAATGAATTCCTTATTCATGACCGTCTCTATCTCATTGGCAAACAAAAGTGAGACGGATGGAAGCGAGATGGCCACCAAAATCATAATGTAAATGATGACTTTCTCTGAGAAGGAATACGGAAAATGTTCCGGATTCATAAGCGGGCCATCAAACATCACCCAGTTCATCAGCAAAAACGCCAAAAGAGTCGTCGGGAAGTAGTTGGAAGCATCCACAATGGAAGCCAGTACCCGCTTGATTTTATTCAAATAAAAGTGGATTCCCAGCCCGATCAAAACAGCCGGAATGACCCTCAGGAAGGCAATGATCATGGCAGCTCCGATGGTGTATTTGGCTCCCGCCAGCATCAAATAGAAGACATTATGCCCGAAATTGTCGGTCCCCAGCGGAGGGAATTCAATCGGCGAATAGGGAGGACTCATATACTCCCCCTTTTCATCTTTCAGAAGTCCGACTTCCGGTATCTGATCGCCCGTGATCCAATAATAAACAAGACTTCCACCGAACATGCCGAACAAGAACAGGAAACCGATGACAAAATAAGGATTCTTGAGTAACCTGAGAAGCAGCATCAGATCACCACCCTTTGCCCGGTTGTCAGGTGGATGATGATAGTACTGATCATCAGCAGGATGAAAATCGGAAGGTAAAACATAATCAGGCTGAAGCAGATCACATCGACCTGCGGAAAGGCAAAGATGAAGTGGGTGATTCCGTAGATGTTAAACAGCCGTTCAAAGACAATCAGATTCGATAACAAAATAAGGATAAATGCTTTCATATGGTTCATCAGGCTAGGCAGGATGTTCCGGATAATATGGTTCCTGAAAATATACATCTTCTTGAACCCCTTGCTGACAGCGAGATCCACATAAGGCTTGGTCAGCTCATCCTCAACCAGCAGCAGGCACATCCTGAAGATGAAGATCGAAGGCAGGATGCTGAGCGCAAAAATCGGCAGAAGGTAAACGGGGTCATTGCCTCCTGCGACAGGTGCAAGAAGGATCCCTGTCCTTTTAAAAAAGACAATCACCGAAAACTGAATGATGATGATGATCAATAGATCCGGGAGGGACTCCAGGAAATTGAGGATCCTAAGCATGATGCGTGAGGCCCTTTTCGGAAGCCTGATGGTAATAAAGGTTAAAACAAATGCCGCTAAAGTTGCCAGCAGAATGGAAGAAATAAAGATAATCATAGAATAGAAGTAATAACTCCAAAACGTCGGAAACATAGGATATGTATTATTGCTTTCGTTGGTGATGGTAATGGCGGCTGGGGACCCCAAAGACTGGATGATCAGCCAGATATTCTGAATATACTCCGTCAAACTAAGCCGGATGCCGCCGGTGAACAAACCGATAAGGCTGCTGATCAACATAATCCCAACCGAAACCAGGAGAAACTTCGCAGCCATACCGGCCAAGCTCCTATACAACAAGGCAATCACTCCTTCGCGAATTAAGTAATTCAAATATTTACCATAAGTATACCAGATAAGCAGGATGCTGTGCGGAGAATAACAGTCACCCTCATTGCAGGCGTGTTGTGTCGGAAATTGTCGTTTCGGCGATAGGAAGGGCTTTTTCGCCGTAAAGAGTGCCATTTTCGCCGAAAGGGAGTTCAGAAACGCCGAAACGGAGGCGGTTTTCGCCGATAACGCTGCTATTTTCGCCGAAAGGGAGTTGCGTTTGGCGTCGGAAAAATATCTTTTGGTCGAAAGGAAGCTAAACTCCTGCGAAAGAGTACTCGTAATCGCCCGATATAGGGACCAACGAAATTACTTTCTAAAATAAAGGGATTTCCTTCCTTTTTGTAGAATTTTTTTAAGAAATTAAATGAAGGAGTGAAGCGATGATCATAAAACCAAGAGAGAAGCCGCTGCATTTATTGAAGCTTGAAGCTCTGGACGGCCGCCTTCCAGCAGACCATCCTATGAAGGAACTAGTAAATCAGCACCTGACCAACAGAATGACCGGGTACAAGGGAGAGCAAAGCATTGATTATTTCCTCAGTTTTCTGAAGGAAGAAGAGTATAATATCTTCCACTCACTCAGACTCTATGACGGAACTAACTTCTTTCAAATCGATACGCTGCTGGTTTCCCGCAGGTGCATTTTGATTCTGGAAGTCAAACGGATAGCGGGAATACTGCAATTCGAGCCGGAATTTAACCAGTTTACGAGAATCACGGAACAAAATAAAAAGGAACCTTATTCAGACCCTATCCTACAGGCGGAAAGGCAGAAATTTCAGTTGGTCAAGTGGCTGAGAAAAAACAAAATTTTCAACATTCCAGTAGAAACGCTTGTTGTCAGTACCTCTCCTAAAGCCCTTTTACAAACCTCGCCTCATGATAAAACAGTGCAGGAAAAAGTCATTCATAAAGAAGCCCTCCCCTTCAAAATTGCAGAGCTCGGATCCCGGTTTTCTGCCAATTTACTCAACGAACGCCAACTGCTGGAGATGTACAACCACCTTCTCCATTCACACATTCCCTTAAACACCGACATACTCACCCTTTACAAAATTTCAAAAAGTGATATCCGCACTGGGGTCAAGTGTCCGGACTGCAACCACCTCCCGATGATTAGAGAGAGGGGGAAGTGGGGGTGTTCTGCTTGTAAAAAGACAAACAAAACCGCACACCTGCAGGCATTAACAGATTATTCGCTCCTGATTGATCCTCAAATCACAAACGAAGAGGCGCGTAAATTTCTTCACATTCCTTCTCAGCCTGCCGCCAAAAGAATATTAAAAGCAGCATGTTCAGATTGCAAAGGAGAAAAAAGAAGAAGAGTTTATTTAATATAATTGTGATGGCCAGAGGCTGGCTTGGGCATTTTCGAGTTGCGGTTTTGACGAAAAGTGCCGATTCGTCGATAGGGGAGTGATTTCCGCCGAAAGAGGTGTGGTTTTCGCCGAAAGCCTGCCCATTTCCGCCGAAAACCACTCCGGAATCGCAGAAACACACTCCGAAATCGCCGAAACCACCTACATCTGACCGGCGCTGAAAGCATGTTCAGGTTCGTCGTGATTGGAGTGGCAGTCATGCGAAAAAAAGTCGATTCGTCGATAGGGGAGTGATATCCGCCGAAAGAGGTGTGGTTTTCGCCGAAAGCCTGCCCATTTCCGCCGAAACACACGTGGAAATCGCCGAACCCACCTACATCTGACCGGCGCTGAAAGCATGTTCAGGTTCGTCGTGATTGGAGTGGCAGTCATGCGAAAAAAAGCAGATTCGTCGATACGTGCGTGATTTCCGCCGAAAGAGGTGTGATTTCCGCCGAAAGCAAGCCCATTTCCGCCGAAAACCACTCCGAAATCGCCGAAAACCACCTGCATCTGACCGGCGCTGACTGCATGTTCAGGCTCGTCGTGATTGGAGTGGCAGTCATGCGAAAAAAGCCGATTCGTCGATAGGTGGGTGAATTGCGCCGAAAGAGGTGTGGTTTTCGCCGAAAGTCTGCCCATTTCCGACGAAAACCACTCCGAAATCGCCGAAACACACAAGAAAACCGCCGAAAAGCAAGGGTCACCACCGCACGTATTGCTGTCAACCGGTATGCGCCGGGACAGGGCGGGATAGCGTTTGTTGAATATATTTTATAATGGAGCCGGAATGAACAAAGGGGACAAGGGGAAATCTTGTCCCCTTTTTATGGTCGGGACACCAAACAGTCCCTTGCTAACTATTCCTTCTCTTGGTATACCGATTCGCATAACTTGATGCAACGAACGCATCCGGCTTGATCTTCGGTTCCACGCCCATGGCTTCCATCCGGGCGACCATCTCCGTCACAAATTTACTGGTTTTGCTTCTCTTGCCGGCCCCGATATCGATATGCCCTTCCATGGTAAAGGAAGCGCCTTTATAAATGTAGGGGAGAACAATGTCTATCAACTGTTCTTTTCGTTCCTCCGTAAACAGCGAAACAATCTCCTCGGATAAAGACAATTCATAGGAAATCCGTTCATGCAGCTGTAGCATTTTCCGCGGGACAATTACTTTTCGGATGCAGGCCCAGGCCCCTTTTCCTTCATTTAAAATCACGATGCCGGTGATGAAGGTGGTGTGCTTTGAGTGGACTTGGGAATCCGTCCCGACCATAAGCCGGTAGTTCCCATTGGGCCGCAGATTCATGAATTTCACGATATGGTCAAACACTTGTTCAAACGACATATTGCTTTTCTTCAGGTTTCGGAATGAGTAGTGATCAGCACCATCGCTTTTCATCTTTCATATCACAGCCTTCTTTGCCAATTTGTGAATGAGCCTCTTATTGATATCTTATGATGAAAAATTTGATTGATGTGGGCAAATGGAGGGCGTCACAGTGTGCATGACCGAGCATTTCCTTTTTCGACAAGGCTCTTTTCGTAAGCTTTGTTGCGATTCACCATCATGTTTCGATCTTCTCATTCACCGGAAACGCCATGGTAAGCAAGAAAGAAAAGAGAGGGAAATCCGGCTCTTGGGATTTTTCCGAAAGCTACAATATACGAATACAGCCCTTCGACAAAGAGCGGGGAGTGACTGGCACCTTGTTTTCTCTTTACAGCGTAACAGTGTTATGTTACATTACTATCAAGGAGTGAGAAAATATGGAGAAAGATTTGATTTCGAAGAAGGATTTGCTGGAGCAGACGGATATTACGTACGGCCAGCTTTATCGCTGGAAGAGGAAGAAGCTGATCCCGGAGGATTGGTTCATCAGAAAATCAACGTTTACTGGGCAGGAGACGTTTTTTCCAAAGGAACAGATCCTCGAACGAATCGGCAGGATTAAAGAATTGAAGGATCATCATTCTTTGGATGAGTTGGCCACTGCGTTATCACCAAGAACAAAGGATATCAAAATCAACAAGGCGGATTTTATCCAAGGTAACATTGTTTCACAAAACACCATCTCGATTTTTGAAGAGCAGTTCGGCACCCTGGAGACCATCACCTTTCAAACCGCCCTGTACCTATACCTTTTAGATAGGTCGCTGGAGTCGGGAGAGGTCGGCTGGGAAGAAGGAAAACAGCTGCTCCAGACGCTCGAGGCTCATTTTCCTAAGTTGGAGGATAAGCAGGCTTCGTTGGTGGTACTCCGGAAGATGGGTGTTGTAACAGTGTTGCTCGTCACGAATGTCAAAGACTTTTATGTGGATGAAAAAACGAAAATGGCGGTTTCATTGTCCATTGATTCTGAAGTGGACCATCTGATGAACAAGCTAGTGACAGGAGGTTTTTAAATGAGTGTGGAAAGAACGAAACGATTAAAGGTTGTAGGAGAAGGCAGTTATCCGGGCGGAGATTATGAGAAAGTGAAAATCACCGGACAAGGGACTGTATCAGGGGATGTTCGTGCTTTGGAGGCAAAGGTGACTGGGGAAGGCCGCGTCAGGGGAAAAGCACAGGTGAACCAGTTAAAAGTGGTCGGAAAACTGACTATAGATGAGGAACTGAGCAGTAATGACATAAATATTATTGGAGAATTAAATGTGGGAGGTTCGGTAAAAGCAAACACCGTGCAAACGAGAGGATTTTTTAACAGCACAGGGAATGTCGAACTGGAAAAGCTGAACGTTAGAGGGGGCGTCACGATCAAGGGGCTGCTGAATGTCGGCAATCTTGAAATCAACTTGCAGAATGCGCCGAGCAGGGCGGCTGAAATCGGCGGCGAGACGATCAAAGTGAAAAGCAGGAGCTTTTTTACTAAATCGTATACCCTGGAAGCGGACATCATCGAAGGAGACAACATTCATCTTGAACACACAACAGCGAGAATGGTCAGGGGGAACCATGTTGAAATCGGGCCGGGCTGCCAGATTGAAAAAGTGGAATATCGATCGACTTTTACCAATAAGGGTCACAACCATTTGGACGCTGAAAAGATATAAAAGGGGGACTTTAGAATGAATCAGGAAGCTAAAGCAGATTTGGTCCTTTCAGGGAGCGGCGAGTCTGGAGGCGGCTCGTTTACGAAGGTTATCATCAACGGAAGTGGAAAGATTACCGGAAATGTGAATTGTGAACACCTTGAATGCAACGGGTCAGCCAAAATTTATGGAAATATTACCTCGGAGAACACACTCATCCAAGGAAGTACAAACATACAGGGGAATCTGACGTCGGAGGATATCAAGATTCATGGAGATTCCGGAGTGAGTGGAAAGATCGTCTTCAGAGAAATGGAAGTCAAAGGCCATGCCAACGGAAGTCAGTCATTGAAGGGAGATTCCATCCACCTTGAAGGAATGATGAAGGTGAAAGGCGATGTAGAAGTGGAAACGGCTGACCTCAAGGGTGCCTTCACGATCGGCGGCCTGCTGAACGGCGACCGGATTGATATCGAGCTTCATGGGAAATCGAAGGTAAAAGAAATCGGCGGGGAGACCATCACGGTAAAAAGGTCCGGGCGATCCCTTCTGAACCTGGATAAAATCATCAAGACCTGGAGCAGAGAACTGCATGCCGATTTGATCGAAGGAGATCAGATCAACCTTCAGTATACAAAGGCAAAAGTGGTCCGCGGGAATAATGTGGAAATCGGGCCGGGGTGTGAAATCGAGCTGATCGAGTATGGAAATGACCTGCAGGTTTCCGACAAAGCACAAGTGAAGAAGACAGAGAAGTGGCAATAACGGATTTGGCAGGAGATTGCGCAGCTTGAAACAGGGCTGCGTTTTTTTCTATGGGGGATAGCCGGGACATCGACACTTTGGCAGCACGGTCTATAAAGCATGAAAGTGAAATAAAAGACTTTAAACGCCTTCCACGTTGTTCTCCTACTGAACAAGATGCTTGCCATCCAGGGGATTTTAAAGGTTACCATTCAATCTGGCTCCACTCCACTCCACTACACTAAAGCATTAACGCGGTGGGGGACAGTCCCTCACTACGCTAAAGCATTAACGCGATGGGGGACAGGCACCCATGTATGCTCTCCAAACGTTTTGACATTTTAATGACAATGTTTCAAAATGAAAGGAGATAAGAGGTGACACGATGAGTGAACAGGTAACGAGTGTAAAGTGGTTTGGCATGGCGATTCAGGCGCTGGTCGTGTTGGCCAGTAATGAGGGGCTCTGCCCAAGCGGAGAGCTGGCAGAGAAGCTTAATTCCAAATCAGTGTTTTTGAGAAAAATATTAAGACACCTGGTGAAGAAAGAGTTAATACAGGCAAAAGAAGGCCGGGACGGCGGCTACTTTCTTGTGAAAGCTCCTGAAGATATCAAGCTGTCTGATGTTTATGAAGCCATGAGATCGGAGACCTTTCCAAAAGGATTCTTCGATGTGGAAAGCAAAGGATGTTTTGCTCCCTGTACGCGGGAATCGATGAGTGAACTGCGCGATGAGATGGAAAGCTGGGTAGTGACTGGTTTGGAGCAGAAGACGATCAAGGATTTGATGAAGTCATAGAAAGCTTTTTAAATAATAATAGATTTACAAGAATGAGCGGCGCGATTCAGCGCTGCTCATTTTTGTGAACGAAAGCTAAGGAAACCATCGCATGGAAAAATGAAAATCTTAAAGAACAAGTCAGGAACTGGCTGATGGAATAAAATATGCCATTTTCAGTTAATTCAAGTAAAAAAAACACAACAAGCCTGAAACTATAAGAGTCATCATACGTCACATATAGTAAAGGGGGGCTGTCATGTGTAAACGACTAGTGTATTTAACGGTATTTATGCTGTTTATATTCGCTGGCTGCAGTAACACAAATGGCAATGGGCATGGTGGGGAACCAGAACCTGGCTCAGAACCAGGCATCACCGGCTATGTAATGGATAAGGAAGGACAAGAGATTTTGATTGTCAGTACAGAAGCAAAAGACTTTAGCGGAAATGGCGGCATGGAAGAGTTTTATGATGCCGTATGGGCAAGTAATCCACCAAATGATGTTAAGGTAGGAGAACAGGTGAAAATCTGGTTTGACGGAGGAGTGGAAACGTCTTATCCGGGTCGAGCGGCTGTTGGGAAAATAGAGGTTATGCCAAGCTCCACTCCTGAAGGTGCAACCCTATCCGACACGGAAGCCTTGAATAGAGCATTATCGAAGAATAAGTTTGAAAATGAAATTGTAACGCCCCAGTCCTTTTTCTATGATGCCGATAAAGAGGAATGGACAATGATATTGAAAAACACAGACACCTACGAGGAACATACAGTTAAGGTAGAAGATAAGTGAAGATCCACGAATTATGTTGCAAGAGAAAAAGACCCGTCAATCGACGAGTCTTTATGTTTTAGGGTGCTGGCTGTGATTAGTCGGCCTGTTCAGGGGCTAAAGGGACCCTCTATTTTTCCACCTGATTAACTGTAGTTGACAAGAGAACAGTTTAGGATTTATACTGTTCCTGTGAAAGATACAGTTTAAGGAGGATGTTTTTTATGTCTGATAAAACAATGAGCAAAGAAGAATATTTAAATAAAGCAAAAGAACTTGATACGAGGACAGAAGCTCCGAAGCAACTGGAGGATACGGATTTTTTGACCGTTGCGAGAGAACGCCGTTCAGTCCGCCAATATGATCCTGCGTTTAAAATAGATGAGAGTGAAATCAGAGAATTGCTGGAAACAGCGACGCAGGCACCTTCCTCCAGCAACCTTCAATCATGGAGATTCTTAGTGATAGAAGACCAGAAGGAAAAAGAGCGCTTATTGCCGATTGCCAACAACCAGCAGCAAATCGTGGATGCTTCCGTGGTCATTGCCGTGCTTGGCGATCGTGAAGCGTACAAAAATGCTGATCGAGTCTACAGCCAAATCGCTGAAAAAGGAAACATGCCGCAAGACGTAAAAGAAATGTATGTAAACAGCATCATGGATAACTACGGGAATTTCCCTAAAGAGCGCCAAGCCAAAATTGCCCACATTGATGGCGGGATCGTGGCCAATCAGTTAATGCTTGCAGCCAAAGCGAAAGGCTATGACACCGTGCCAATGGGTGGTTACGATGAGGCGAAATTCATGGAAGCATTCAATGTTCCGGAAAGCTACGAACCAATCATGCTGATCTCACTAGGAAAAGGAACCAAAGCCGGTTTCGAAAAAACACGTCTTCCTCTTGATGATGTGATGAAATGGAATCGTTTCTAAAAAAATGATAGAACGGGACTTTGTCCATAATGAAGTGCGCAGCTTGACGAAAAGCTGCGCATTTTTTGTGTGCGCAACGCAACCTGAGTCAGTGGCGCAGATTTGTTTTTCGGAATTTTCCAAAAAATAACCTTGTACCCCTTTGGTAAGTCTAGTAGTATATATCTAAATGATATATATCTTTTAGATAGGTGGTTCAACATGAAGAACTATAACGATACAACGTACTCGATTTTAGGGATTCTCACCACGGACTGTAAATCGGGGTATGACATCAAACAACTGATTGATAATAGCTTGAGCCACTTTTGGAAAATCAGCTACGGCCAAATCTATCCTGCCCTGAAACTCATTGTACAAGAGGGGCTGGCCGAGATTAAAGAGGCTTCCACACCTGGCAAAAGGGACAAAAATGAATATCACCTAACCTCTCTTGGGAAAGAAACCTTAAAAAGCTGGCTGGAGGTGCCGGTTGATCAATTACCGGTCGAACGCAATGAAATTTTACTGAAGTTATTTTTTGGACAGCACCAGACCAAAGAGAAGACCCGCTTGCTTTTACAAAATTACCGACAGGATTTAGAGAAACGGTACCAGACGTATGTGGCAATCGAGCAATCCATCACTACGCAGCATGCTCACGATAAGGATGCTGCGTATTGGCTGTTTACATTGGATTATGGAAAACGGGTAACAAAAGCTGCTGTGGAGTGGTGTGAAGCTACTTTGGAAGAATATCCAAAAAATGGGGGATGAGTAATGGGAAATCCGATTTTCACTGGGCGTTATACGACTGAAAACAGTGATGACATCGTCGTGTTCATGATTGGAATGAGAGTCAATAAGCCGCTGAAGCTTCATAAGTGGCTGCCGGTTTTTAGCGCTATGCCGGGAATGATCAAGGAGCTTTACACCAACAAAGCTGAATTGGGCTTTCTGTCGATGGAAACTTATTTTGGGCTCAGAACCACTTGCATGATCCAATATTGGCGTTCGATGGATGACCTGCTCGCTTATGCCCATAACGAAAAGCATCTGACTGCCTGGAAAAACTTCAACCAGAAAATCGGCAGCAATGGAGCGGTCGGCATCTATCATGAGAGCTACCGGATAACGAGCGGCAACTATGAATCCATTTATGGAAACATGCCCCGCTATGGATTGGGGAAAGCTCTGCAGCATATCCCTATTTTTGCCGGACGACATACGGCAAGGGAACGGATGGGTACTCATGACTAATTGAAGGGCATCTAACCGGTTCACCAAACAGCTCATTAGACATTAAGCCTCCATACGATATACGATAATCCTATAAACGAAATCAGAAAGGGTGGAAATAATGAAAACACTAGTTGTCGGAGCAAACGGACAAATCGGAAAACAGTTAGTCGGACTGATTCAGGACAGCGGCAGCCAAACGGCCATAGCGATGATACGCAGACAGGAGCAGGCTTCCCACTTCGAATCACTTGGTGCGGAAACGGCAATTGTCGATCTGGAAGGTGAAATAGAAGATATCGCAAAAGCGGCAGAGGGAGTCGACGCCATCGTTTTTACAGCCGGGTCCGGCCCGCACACTGGTGCAGACAAAACCCTTATGATTGATTTAGACGGTGCCGTAAAAACAATAAAAGCAGCTGAAAAGGCAGGCGTGAAGCGGTTTGTCATGGTCAGCTCTTTCGATACGACGCGCAAGGCCATACAGGAAGCACCCGAATCCTTTGCGCCTTATGTAGTCGCCAAGCACTACGCGGATGAGTGGCTGCGGGGAACAGACCTCGATTACACAATCGTCCATCCAGGCAGGCTGACAAATGAAGATGGAACCGGAAAAGTGGAAATCGCGAGTGAAGTGGAAAGAGGAGACGTTCCGCGTGAAGATGTGGCACAGGTTCTCTTTGGATGCTTGGAGGATGATTCAACCATCGGGAAAGAGTTTCAAGTGGTCAGCGGATTAACAGGTGTTAAAGAGGCGTTGAGTAAAATGTAATTTATAAGGGGCAAGGTGCGGGTTTCTGCACTATTGTCCCTTTTTTATGGACAAGACTCCTGACTAACCTATTAACATACCGGGTGTGTGGATCTCCTTTCATTGGAGTGTGTCGAGATGTGTCGTTTGGCCGATGAACCAGTGAAAAGCGCCGAAAAAGAGTGCGTTTCCGCCGAAAACGGGGTCGAAAGCGCCGAAAAAGTATACGTTACCGCCGATAAGAGAGTCAAAAACGCCGAAACAACAACAGTTTACGAAAAGCGCCATCTGACTCGACTTTTAGCTTAATGGGAGTGGATCTCCTTTCATTGGAGTGTGTCGAAATGTGTCGTTTGGCCGATGAACCAGTGAAAAGCGCCGAAAAAGAGTGCATTTCCGCCGAAAACGGGGTCGAAAGCGACGAAAAAGTATATGTTACCGCCGATAAAAGAGCCAAAAGCGCCGAAACAACAACAGTTTACGAAAAGCGCCATCTGACTCGACTTTTAGCTTAATGGGAGTGGATCTCCTTTCATTGGAGTGTGTCGAAATGTGTCGTTTGGCCGATGAACCAGTGAAAAGCGCCGAAAAAGAGTGCATTTCCGCCGAAAACGGGGTCGAAAGCGCCGAAAAAGTATATGTTACCGCCGATAAAAGAGCCAAAAGCGCCGAAACAACAACATTTCACGAAAAGTGCCATCTGACTCGACTTTTAGCTTAATGGGAGTGGATCTCCCTCATCGGAATGTGTCGGAGTGTGTCGTTTGATCGATAAACCAGTGAAAAGCGCCGAAAAAGAGTGCGTTTCCGCCGAAAACGGGGTCGAAAGCGCCGAAAAAGTATACGTTACCGCCGATAAGAGAGCCAAAAGCGCCGACACAACAACATTTTACGAAAAGCGCCATCTGACTCGACTTTTAGCTTAATGGGAGATCTATAATAATCCTTCCTACCATAGTGAGTACTTTACAGGGTATGAAGGGCAGCTGGAAAAGTTCAGGAACATATTGAGGAAGCAAGACAATGAAGAACTGTATGAGTTCCTTTTTACACACACCAAGAGAAGCAAGGAGGATATAAAGGTTGATTTTTCTCTGTGAAGGAACTTCGATCATTTTTAGAAACAGTAGTTTCAAAGGCAGATAGACCCACTGTAAAAGAAGGTCCATCTGCCTTTATCAACATTTACTCACCCATTAAAGGATACGTCATAATTTCTTGTTCAGTTTCGTTCACCAATCGAACTTCCTCTGCATCGAAATCAAGGGCTGCAAGTTGGACTGCTTTAGTAAACACAATCCGATCAGCTTCTGTTACAAGCTCATCATCGAACGTATAGTGAATAGTAGCAATGCCATTTTCAAGTGAAGTGTTCACAACTTCCAACCCTTCTACAATGGCTGAAGAGTAAAACGCATGATCATTATCCACTGTGCCCATCGCTTCTATCGTTTCCGGAAAAGATAAAGGCTCTCCGTTCTCATGCGCCACTTTCTCACCTAATTCCCTGCCAGGCAGGAACAAGGTTTGCTGTAGGTCTTTGTTGTAAATAGTATAGTACCCACGCGGCAGACCTCTTTCCTCTTCGATTATTATAGGTGCATCAACCTGCCTTCCGGCTACAATGATATTCTGCTCTCCATCGGGATTGAAAAACACGATTTCCTCAATGCCATATAGATCACTGATCCCAACCAATGAGTCATAAAATAGCGTCATTTGGGCAGAGGTTGTGGATAATTGACTTCCCTCTTCCTTAAAATGGACATGAAGCTTTGGCCAATCGACAGATATATCAGAAAAGGAGCCAAGGATGTCTTGTTCAGAAGGATCGTTTTCAATAAGAGACAGCCTTAATCGTTCTTCGGGAGAAGTGTTCTCGTCTTCCTCTCGTTTAATAGTAAAGGCTGTAAGAAATTTGGTTTCGGCACTATACGTGTGTGAATCAATGAAGTAATCAGTCGCCGCTTCCGTTCTTCCGTAGGTGTCTGATTCATTATCAGGAGTCTCATTTGTTGACTCCTCTTCCACGTCCTCGTTAGTGCTGTTTTCATTACCATTTTCATCCGTTTCAACTGAGATATCTTCATTTTGAGAATTCCCATCAACCGGTTCGCTGTCTTGATCAGTTGCTGCATTTTCAGAGTTTTGGCAGCTTGCCAGCAAAAAAGCTATACAAGCCATTCCAGCTATTCTAGTTATTTTATTCACTCCTAACGCCTCCTTATTTATTCCTGTACCCTATGCGGTGAGATATAATAGCTTATTTTTCCAAATGTGGAAATGTTCAAGAAAAAGTGGGCAGCCAGAGAAATACGCTTAGTAAAACAGTTTCCTGTTTGTCCCTTTTCTGCGTAATGAGTGACCATTTAAAGGATTTCCCCCCTTTAACTAGAATTTAAAAAGTAATAGCACTGGAGGGGATACCGATGTTCAAAGAGATGAAGAAAATCATAGATGAAGAGATATCAGGCAGACAGGCGTTCCGATATGCCGACCGGATCGCCCAGTATCACCGCATCCAGGCCTCACCGGGTTACCGCGAAGCAGCCCATGAAGTGATGAAACTATTGAAAAGAGACGGAGTGGACGCTGAACGGGTATCGTATCCCGCACAATTTGGCGAGCGGTTTCTATCTCATCAGTCCTTTAAAGAATGGAGCTGCGAAAGTGCAGACCTGTGGATCGAAGCCCCGGAACGCAGGAGGATTGCCAGATTCACAGAAGAAGAGATTTCCGTTGTCCAAAGAAGCGTCTCGACACCGGAAGAAGGGGTAGAGGCTGAGCTCGTCGTCATTGAAAATGCAGAGGATGAAAGCAGTTATGAGGGACTGGACCTGGAAGGCAAGATGGCGCTTGTACGAGGAAATCAGTTCATCATCCATGCCTTGGCCGTTGAAAAATACAAGTGTGCCGGGCTGATCTTTGACAACCTCGCTGAATTCAAACCGGTCCGCACACGCATGGACATGCCGGACACCCGCCAGTACACATCCTACTGGTGGCATCATGAAGAGGAAGTGAAGTCCTTCGGGTTTGTCGTTTCCCCAAGGATCGGCGAAGAACTCAGGCGTCTGGCTGCAAAAGGGCCGGTCCAGTTCAAAGCCCATGTAAAAGCAGAGCTGAAGGACGGCCGCTTCGAAAACATCGAATACTTCATCCCGGGGAAAAAAGAACAGGAAATCCTGCTCGTCAGCCACCTGTGCCACCCCTATCCAGGAGGGCAGGACAACGCATCCGGCCCCGGTACCTTAATGGAAGTGATGCGGACATTAACGCGCCTGATAAAAGAGGGGAAGCTGCCGCAGCCGGAACTGGGAATCCGCTTTTTGATGATGCCGGAAATGACAGGGACGGCAGCGTATTTCCAACAGCACCAAGACCGGATCTCCAAAACCATCGCAGCCTTAAATCTCGACATGGTCGGAGCAGACCAGACGAAGGGCGGCGGACCGCTGTGCATCGAACAGCCGCCAATGGCTGTGCCGACATTCTTGGACAGGTTTGCTTACAAATTGGTTGAAGATACCGCCAACAACACATCCAACTTCACCGGCACGTCTCAATACAGCACGGTCCACTATGTCAAAACACGCTTCTCCGGCGGAAGCGATCACTATATCATCTCGGATCCGACCATCGGCATCCCGTGTCCGCTGCTGATTCAATGGCCGGATAAGCATTACCACACCACCTCGGATTCAGTAAACAATCTCGATGAAAACATGATGAAGCTGGTCGGGACGGTCACCGCCTTATATAGTTATGGCTTGGCGAATGGAGGAGAGGCGGAGTGGATTTCGTATACCTTGCAGCATATGGGCAGGGCTGGTTCACATATGAATGAAGCCAAAGAGTGGCTGGTAAAAGACAACCCTTCCAAACAAGAATTCCAGGATGCGTTCTCATTTTATATTCAGTATGAGAAGGACTCCCTGTCCCAGCTGGAAAAGTATGCGGAGGTCCGCGGCTTTGACGGTTTACAAGAGGAACTCGGGAAACTGAAAAACCTGGTCGAACAGCAGGCGGAGGCCGTCGCTGCTATTGGAGAGCGCGGACTCTCAGCGGAAACAGAAGACAAGGAAAAACAGAGCTGGACGACCGCCATTTATAAAAGAAACCATCAGGGGCCCGTCCGCCTGATTGATGAAATAGCCCTTCTGCCGCTGGAGGAAAGATACCATTGGCTGAAAGAAGTGGAACCGAAGATCCCGATGGGCCATTCAGACTTCATGTTATATTGGATGGACGGGAAGCGGACCATTCAGGAAGTGCTTGACCTAACATACTATGAAACGGGACAGTTTTACCCGGACTATGTAGAAAAACTCCTGAAACTCTACACAGAGCTCCATATCATCACTAAAATAGGAGATGCATAAAACCATGACGCGGATAACAGAACTCGACACACCAGCATTGCTGCTGGATTATCAGAAGTTGTTGAAGAACATGAACGAGATTGCCAGCTTTGCGAAAGAACACAGCCTTGCTTACCGGCCGCATATCAAAACACATAAATCCGTCGATATCGCGAAGCTGCAGCTGCAAGCGGGAGCTGTCGGTGTCACAACCGCCACCATCCCGGAAGCCGAAGCGATGGCTGCCGGCGGGATCAATGACATCTTAATTGCACGGCCAATCTCCAGCCCGCAAAAGATTCAGAGACTGATAAAGCTTCTGGGGCAAGGGGTAAAACTGAAAGTAATAGCAGACAGCACAGAGCAGCTGGCCTATCTGCAAACAGAACTGGAGCACACCCCTTTTACACTAGAGGTGTGGATCAAAGTCAATTCAGGCTTGAATAGATGCGGAGTGGAGCCTGGCAGGGATGCCGTGATATTGGCGAAAAAAATCAGGACGCATTCCAAGCTCAAGCTTGGCGGCATTTTAACCCACGCCGGACATTCCTATGCTGCATCAAGTTACGATCAGATTGAAGAGATTGGGCTGCAGGAAGGGAAGGCAGTCGTCGAAAGTGCCGAGGAATGCGAGAAAGCGGGGATCCCGATTCCTGTAAGAAGCGTAGGTTCCACGCCGACTTATAAAATCTCTGGAAAGGTACCGGGAATTACCGAAATCAGGCCGGGGAACGCGGTGTTCTTTGATGCCATTCAAGCGGGATTAGGTGTGACGACACTTGAAAATTGTGCGTTGACTGTAAGGGCTTCCGTCATAGGTGTCCACCCAGATCGAATCGTCTTTGATACAGGGAGTAAAACGCTCTGCCTGGACAAAGGTGCACATGGAAACGAGTCGGTAAAAGGGTTCGGCCATGTTGTCGGGCATCCGGAAATAACAATCGAACGGCTGTCGGAAGAGCATGGAGTTGGAGTATTCTCAGGGGGAACTTCACTAAAATTAAATGATAGGGTGGAGATTATTCCGAACCATGCTTGTACGGTTGCGAATATGTTTGAGGAGTACGTATTACATGAGGAAGGAAAAGTGGTTGATGCTTGGAAGGTGGAATAACATCACAGTAGAAGAATGGAATAATTAGGATGTTATGCAGTGTTTAAATGCAGTAAATAAGATGCTTTCCCTTTTTAGGGAGCAACACCTATCCCTCTGTCCATTGGCTTCAGCCCCATCCACTGACACTGATCAATTTGCGAAATAAGCACAAAGCTGAAATAATAGCTTTGTGTTTTTTTATTGTCTTAAGACGGCGCTGTGAATGGGCATCGAAGCCATTTTTGAGTATGAATTTACCCGGACTAACAGCATTGCCATCCCAATTTACCATGATATAAAATATAGATCTCTTGATTTCTAATTCAAGAAAAACGATCAGGACACCAAGCACCCAGGAGGTTTGACCATTATGTACGCTTCAAGTGAATTAGAAATGCTTCTTCGGTTATTTGAACGGGCAGCCCTGCTGCTTATCACGTTATTCTTTATGACGAGGATTCCGAAATTCAAAGAGATTCTTCAGCGAGATCATCATTCTCCGATAGAGCAGTCACTGTTAACGGTGATTTTCTGCATATTTGCGATTTTTGGTACGTATTCCGGCATTGAAGTGGAAGGCTCTCTCATCAATATCAGAACGATTGCCATCACAGCAGGCGGGATTCTGTTTGGACCGTGGGTCGGGATTGTGACGGGAATCGTTTCAGGGGTCCATCGCTATCTAATCGATATTGGCGGAGCGACCTCTGTGCCCTGTTTGATCACAAGCATTTTAGCCGGAATCATAGCAGGTTATATTCATGTTTATAGGAAGAAAAGCAGACGGTGGATATATGGGATTATAGCAGGGATGTTTTGTGAGAGTCTGACGATGATTCTAATATTGGGAATGGCGGATTCATTTGCAGTAGGGTTGGCGATTGTCTCAAAGATCGCTTTCCCGATGATTTTGGGGCAGGTCAGCATCGGGCTGATCATCCTGATGATTGCCAGTGTGGAAGGAGAGAAAGAGCGAATCGCAGCCCAGCAGTCCCAGTTAGCCCTTAACATAGCCAACAAGACCCTTCCGTATTTTCGCTCCATTAACGGGGAATCTCTTCGAGTCATTTGCAGGATAATAAAAGAGGATATTAAGGCAGACGCGGTTGCCATCACTGATACAAAGGATGTTCTTGCCTATGTAGGATATGGGGAAGAAAAATATAGGATTGGACAAGAAATCATTAGTGATTTAACGAAAGAAACCATCCGCAGCGGGGACATTACGATCAGAAACAATATTGCTGATCATCATACTCCGCAGATTCACTGTTTATTGATCATCCCTTTAGAGGAAAGAGGCATCATTACGGGCACGTTGAAAATTTACTATCGCAAAGCCTATACGATTACCTATACGCTGCAGACGATGGCCATTGGACTGGCACAGATCATCTCAACCTTGATGGAAGTGTCAAGGGTGGGGCAAATGAAGGAAGAAGCCGATAAAGCCGAAATCAGGGCGCTGCAGACAAAAATCAATCCGCACTTTTTATTTAATGCCCTCAATGCGATTGCTTCCACCACAAGGCGCGATCCCGAGAAAGCAAGGGAGCTGATCATCAGTTTATCCGGATATATGCGATATAATTTGGAAGTGGGAGAAGAATTGATTGATGTGCAAACAGCCCTCGAACAGGTGAAGAATTATATAAAGATAGAAAAGGCGAGGTTCGGCGAACGTCTTCAGGTTGACTATGATGTAGATGATATACAGTTGAAACTGCCGAGTCTCCTTATCCAGCCCCTGGTGGAAAATGCTGTCGTCCATGGCATTTTAAAACAGAAAGGGCCGGGCAGTGTGACCATTTCCATTAAAGATGAAGAAGATAAAATCCGGGTAAGTGTAAGGGATACAGGAAAAGGAATAGAGCAAGAAGTGATCGACCGTTTGCATCAAGGGAAGGTTTCCTCCAAACAAATCGGTCTATCCAATGTACATCAACGGGTGAAATTGATATACGGAACAGGTCTGGTCATCCATAGGCTGAACCCAGGAACGGAGATTTATTTTGACATAATGAAGGAGCAATCATGAGAGCAATCATAGTAGAAGATGAAATTCCAGCGAAGGAAGAGCTGGAGTATTTAATTCAGACCCATAGCAGCATCGAGATTGTGGCTTCCTTCGAGGATGGTCTCGATGTATTGAAGTTTTTACAGGAGGAAGAAGTGGATGCGATTTTCCTGGACATTAATATCCCCTCATTGGATGGCATGCTGCTTGCCGGCAGTATCAGTAAATTTGCCAAGAAGCCGTCTATTATCTTTACGACGGCCTACAAGGAACATGCAGCACAGGCATTTGAATTGGAGGCTTTTGATTATGTTTTAAAGCCTTATGATGAGAAAAGGATTGCGTCCATGCTGTCACGGCTGGAAACCGCTTTTAACAAAGGTAAACAAACACAGGAAGAGGCTTCCCAGGACCGCAAACAAAGGATTAATCTCAGGAAAAATGAAAATATCATTGTAACGGATGTCAATGACATTTATTATGCAGAGGCTAATGAGAAGTTCACCCTCGTCTATACAGAATCAGCCGAGTACACGATGCCGATGTCCATTACTGAATTCCATGACAAATTGCCGCAGGATGCCTTCTTTAGATGCCATCGGTCTTACACTGTGAATCTATCCAAGATCCGCGAAATTGTGCCATGGTTCAATAATACGTATCTGTTGAGACTAAAGGATGTACCAGCGGAAATCCCCGTCAGCAGAAGCAAGGCTAAAGCTTTTCGACAAATTATGCATTTGTAAAGACCGTTTATTCCGAATCTAAGGCATTTCGTTCTGAAAGCGATTTTATTTTGCTTTCCAGCGGTACAATTCAATTATAAATTATTGATACTGCTTAGAAAGAGGAGATTCGAATGAACGACCGAAATGTAAATCGCCTTCTTATCATCATTGGTACCGTTATTGTTCAGATGGGGCTGGGAACCATTTATACATGGAGCCTGTTTAACCAGCCTCTTGTAGATAAATTCGGCTGGGAATTAAGTGCAACCGCCATTACTTTTTCAATCACAAGCTTTGCCTTGGCCTTTGCCACGCTTTTCTCAGGAAAGCTGCAGGACAAATGGGGGCTTCGCCGACTAGTCGCTGCAGCAGGGGTCATGCTTGGTGCTGGCTTGATCCTCAGCTCGCAAGTATCCTCCTTATGGATGCTGTATGCTGTAGCAGGTGTGATTGTCGGCTTTGCTGATGGTACTGCTTATATCACATCATTAAGTAATCTAATCAAGTGGTTCCCAGAGAAAAAAGGCTTGATCTCCGGTATTTCAGTTGGGGCATTTGGGACCGGCAGCCTGATCTTTAAATATGTAAATGCAAGCTTGATTTCCTCATTCGGTGTTTCGACCGCTTTCCTTTTATGGGGAACAATCGTCTTGGTCATGGTCGTTGGCGGTTCTTTCTTACTAAAAGAAGCAAAAGAATCTGCGGAGAGTACGAAGAAAGCGGAATCCAAGCAAAAGGATTATACAGTCAAAGAAATGCTTAAAACGAAGCAGGCGTATCTCCTGTTTGTGGTCTTCTTTACAGCCTGTATGAGCGGGTTGTACTTAGTCGGGATTGTAAAGGACATTGGCGTCAGCTTGGCTGGTTTGGATGTAGCAACAGCCGCAAATGCTGTAGCCTTAGTAGCCATCTTTAATACATCGGGCAGAATCATTTTAGGAGCATTATCAGACAAAGTGGGGCGGATGGAAGTCATCAGCGGGACATTATTGGTCACTGCCATTGCCGTCTCTGTCTTAAGTTTTGTTCCATTGAATTTTCCGATTTTCTTCGCCTGTGTCGCGGCGATCGCCTTCTGCTTCGGGGGGAATATCACGGTATTCCCAGCCGTCGTGGCAGATTTCTTCGGGCTTAAGAATCAAAGTAAAAACTATGGAGTGATTTACCAAGGCTTTGGGATAGGAGCTTTAGCGGGATCAATCGTAGCCGCGATACTTGGAGGATTTCAGGCAACCTTCACGATTATTGCCGTATTATGTATCATCTCCCTAGTCATCGCCCTGACGATTAAACCGCCGAGCGAAGGCAATCATCCTAAGAGACAAAGAGAACAACTAAAGAACATGCAGCCTGATACCAGAGTTGGATAATCAAAGAGACGAGAGCGATCCTGGCTCCCGTCCCGGACTGTAAGCAAATTCGGTGAAATCGAATTTGCTTACAGTCCTTTTTGTTTCATGGTTTTGAAAACCCCTGGCTACGCCGGGGGTTCCAGAGAGCTTATAGCGTGGTATGGAAGATTCTCCCTTCATGATAGGTAAGCAGGTTTCCCTCACTTTATTTCTTTGTAGCAGGAGGTACGCCCTGTGAAGGAAATGAATAATCCTATCTAAAATAAGCGGAATTTTTCCCGTTAAGTTGTGGAATAGAATTCGATCTAGGGTATATAAGGGGAATTTTTCCACTTAAGTACAGCAAAATGAACCAGTTTCGCAATTTTTTAAGAAATAAGGGGAATTTCTCCGCTTATTTTAGCTGTTTTTCGTGCTTTTTCCTAAATAAGCGGAATTTCTCCCCTTATTTTTCAAAACCTTTCAAAGGGAATAAATGGCTGGAGTAAATCATTCAGTGGCCTTTTAGGCCGAGCCCGGCAAGAGAGGCTTACAGCCGAAGTGCAAGAGGCTGGGACATAAGTTGAAAACTAATTGATTTAAGTAGAAATAATCGAAAATAAAACCGTATGAGATCAAGGTTATATACTTGACTTCATGCGGTTCATTCATGTTATTAGACTCCATATTTAAAGGTGCTGCTTTTAAGGTTATTTACCGCTTCTTTCTGAACGTAGGCGGATTGGAGCGGAAGGTGTGCGGCCTCCTGCGGGACAGGTGAGACCCCGCAATCTAGCTGTAGCGCCCAGTCCCTCGGGGTCAAATAACCCTCAGAGAATAAAAGGAAAGAGCGCCTTTTTTTCTCTGAGGAACATTTGCCTGTCGGGGCTGAACAGGGCGATTCCGCTTTTTAGACAGGCAAAGCCGAGGAGGCCAATCCGGCTCCAGCGGCCAACGACTAGCGGATTTCGGTCTCCTTCCTTGCGATAAGTCATCATCAACTCACTATGTTCGTTGTGATTCCTTTATCTCATACAGAAGCCCTCCAATCCGTACGCCGTTGAACGGCCGCTTCCGCTTTTTAGTTCACCGCCCGCCCCGCGGAGTCGTGCACCTGGAGCGGAAATCCATCCTTTTTACTCTGACGCATTCTTTGCGAAAGGCTCTTTTCGTAAACTTTGTTGCTATCTGATATTCATTCCGAAAGATAATGGAGTAATGAACCAGAAAAAACCCTGTTTAACAAGAGAGAAAAGAGCTTCTCTCTTCGTTCAGAGCGAAAAACGTAGTATGCAGGGGAAAAATCCGGCTTTTGGGATTTTTCCGAAAGCAACAATATATGCGAAAACAGCCTTGCGAAAAGAGCTTTTTTATAGGTTTTGTCCCAGCCTCTTTGATTTTGCCTGCAAACGGAGTCTTTATTCAGAGAGAGCCCGGCCAAAGAAAGTGTCTGGGTTCAATCATTCCGCTTTATCAGGTCCCATCGCTTAAGGATGCACGGACCATTTCTTCTCTAATTCTTGATATGTGCTCTCTCATAAGATTTTTTGCGTTTTTAGAGTCTTTCAGCGCGATAGCAAGATAGATCTCCTTATGTTCATCCAGCGTATCCTGGAAGTTGCCGACACGTAAGAACCGATGATTTCGAGTGGTCCGGATGGTATCTCTTAATTGTTCACTTAACGTTTGTAAAAGGGCGGTGAAGATCGAATTGCCAGAAGCGTCAGCGATCGATTCATGAAACTTGATATCAGCCAATAAGCCAAGCTCTTCATCGTTTCCGGCTTTCGCCATATCATCAAGACATGCACGGATTTTTTCTAAATCAGTGGAGGCGGCCCGTTGTGCAGCAAGAAAGGCACATTCTGATTCAATGACGAGCCGCACCTCTAACATTTCATAGATTGAATTGTCATCCACCTTAAAAATGATCCCCGACAGCTTTTCGATCAATGACTGGGTCTCGGAAGATCGGATGAACGTCCCATCTCCCCGCCGTGCTTCTATAATTCCATTAATCTCTAAGACTCGAAGCGCCTCTCTAATGGATGTCCGGCTTACGTTGTAATGGCTGGCCAACTCTCTTTCGGGAGGCAATTTATCGCCAGGCTTCAATTCTCCATTTAAAAACGCCTCTTTGATTTTATGAAAGATTACTTGGTATACTTTTTGATTTTTTGTACCTTCCTTTGACATCTGATCACCATCTTTTGCTGAAAAGTATTGGACTGACCAATCTACAGGGTTAATGGTATCACCTTTTCTCTGTGAAATCAAAGTAATTTGAATAGTCAAAAAATAAGTATTGCAAATTTTCGAAAGGTATTTATAATAAATTGGTAAGACCAATAATAAATTATTAGTGATAGTTTAGTTATTGGTATGACAAATGAACCTCTTTTTTGAAAGCGATTTCATGTGTGGTGTATTTTAAGCTCGGCAACAAATGCAAAAGGTTTCTGAAAGATTTGCAACCCTTACTACTGATTTAGTTGATTGGAGACGGACAGCTGCAGTGTAGATCAACATTTCTGTTCCAAACACCAAAGAGCTAAGAATAAAAAAACATGGAGGATAACCAATGGTGTTGACTAAAGAAAAACTAATGGATGAATTGAAAGAGGTATTATCTGAGGAACAAGTAACCATCAACCCCACAATCTTAGAACAACACAGTAAAGATGAATCCTATCATGCCCCTCACCTTCCAGACGTTGTTGTATTCCCGAAAAGTACAGAAGATGTAGCGCGCCTATTGAGGTATGCGAATGCCCATGAAGTGCCGATTATCCCTTTTGGCGTCGGCTCAAGTGTAGAAGGACAGGTAATTCCCTATCATGGAGGAATCTCCATGGATTTTCAGTTGATGAACAAGATCTTAGAGGTCCGGCCAAAGGATTTCCTTATTCGGGTTCAGCCGGGGGTGACAAGAACTCAGCTCAATAAAGAATTGAAAAAATATGGATTGTTCTTTCCGGTCGATCCGGGTGCAGATGCCACGATAGGAGGGATGGCGGCCACGAATGCAAGTGGTACTACTTCTGTAAAATACGGGATTATGCGTGATCAAGTCCGGGATCTAGAGGTGGTTTTAGCGGATGGGCGAGTGATCCATACGGGAAATCAAACCGTAAAGTCTTCTTCAGGATACCATCTTACCGGCTTATTTGTTGGTTCTGAGGGAACCCTTGGTGTATTTACGGAAATTACACTTCAGGTATACGGTATCCCCGAATCGATCGTTTCCGGACGAGCGGTCTTTTCCACAACAGAGGCAGCAGTGACGACGGTAATTGACTTCCTGTCAGCAGGGATATCGGCCGCACGTACAGAGTTTGTGGATGGAGAGTCTATTTCTAAGTTCAATCTTTCTAATCAAACCGATTATCCTGAGAAGCCTACCCTTTTTATCGAGTTTCATGGCAATGAAGCCGGGCTTGGGCAGGATATCGAGTTTGCAAAAGGTCTGGCTGAAGATAACCAATGCGTTGAATTCATCATTGAAACCGATTCAAAGGAACGCCATCAATTATGGGAGGCAAGGCACAACTTAGCCTACGCTTTTATTCATAGTTCACCAGGAAAGAAGATGATGGTCACCGATGTCGTTGTGCCCCTGTCTGAATTGGTCGGTGCTGTTCAGGATGCGAGAGTGAGCATTGATCGCTCAGGTTTGAATGGAGGGATCCTCGGCCATGTAGGAGATGGGAATTACCATGTTCTTTTAATGATTGATCCCGGCGATCCAGATGAATTGAGTAAAGCAGAGAAGCTGAATGCCCATCTGGTGGATTATGCCCTTGAAGTTGGCGGGACCTGTACAGGTGAACACGGGGTGGGGATCGGGAAGATCAAGTATCAGCGCCAAGAACATGGGGATGCCCTTGATGTGATGAAAGCATTTAAACAAACAATCGATCCTAAAGGAATTTTGAATCCTGGCAAGATTTTTGAATTCGAATAATAGAAAGATAGGTTGAGAGGGGAGTAATCATGAGCGAACTAAAAGCAGGTTCCCATTTACAAGAGATAGAATCCAGCCAAGTGGTGCAAGAAACGAAGATCTCGGTTACCGAGAAAATGGCCTATGGAGCAGGAGATATGGCCAATAATCTCATTGCTCAGATGATACTGGTCTATTTGATGTTTTTCTATACGGATATTTACGGACTTCCTGCTGCCTTTGTCGGTACGATGTTTCTGGTCGTCAGGATCTTGGATGCCGTATTTGATTTAGGCATGGGGGTCATCGTGGACAAAACCCATACAAAATGGGGGAAATTAAGGCCGTATCTTTTGTTTGGAGCGGTTCCGTTTGGTGCCCTGGCGTTTTTATGCTTTACCACACCGGATTTTGGATTGGCAGGAAAAGAAATTTATGCCTACATCACCTATATCCTGTTGAGCCTTATGATATCAGTCGTGGGAATTCCCTATTCTGCATTAACCTCTGCCATGACCCAGGATGGGAATGAGCGGGTTTCGCTTTCCACATTCCGGATGATTTTTGCAGCTGTTGGCGGGATTGCGGTTACGGTTGTCGTACCGATCGTGGCTCCTAAAGTGGCCAATGGAGATCTGAAAATAGGGTACTCAGTGTCGATGTTGCTATTGGCAGTCGTTGCCGTCGCTCTACTCCTCTTTACCTTTAGTAAAACAAAAGAGAGATTCACTGCCCAAAGCCATGAGTCGGTTCCGTTCAAAATCATGCTCAAAACAACCCTTGGCAACAGACTGCTGTTACTTTTATGTTTATGTGTTACGTTTTTAGTAGGCTCCACGAATATCCGGGCATCCGTCATTGTGTATTATCTTACGTATAATCTGAACCGGCCCGAATTGCTGTCGATCTACTTCCTTGGACTCTATGCGACGATTATCCTCGGCATGGTCTTTGTGCCTTTCTTCAGTAGATTAATGGGGAGAAAAATGGCCTTCATCGCCGGATTGGTCTTTTTTGCGATTACCAACGGAATCATCTATTTTATACCGTATACAAACATTCCGTTGTTTTTGACGGTTACCCTGCTCAGCGGATTAGCGACTTCATTTACTTCGGTCTTACTGTGGGGGCTGCTTCCGGATTCTGTTGAATATGCAGAGTGGAAATATGGAGTCCGAACGGAAGGCGTCATTTTTTCCTTTAACAGCTTTGCGCAAAAAATGGCTACAGCGATCGGCGGTGCGATCCCTGGATTTGTATTGGCCTTTACGGGATATGTCCCCGGTGCTGAACAGAGTGCTTCTGCGCTTAATGGTATAGCACTCATGATGTCATTGATTCCTTCTGGACTGATCGCGATATCGGCCATTGTCATGTTGTTTTATAATATGGACGATAGGAAATACGCAGAGATTGTAGAAGAATTAAAAGAGAGAAAGCTGGCGACTAAATAGAGTGAGGAGAGGGTTGAATGAAAACAATCAAAACGAACGATGGCATTAACTTATCTTACTCCGATGAAGGTACAGGTCAGGCGGTCATCTTTATTGGAGGGTATGGTATTTCAAGACATACCTGGTCCATGCAAACCAAAGCGTTTCTTGAACAGGGCTATCGGGTAATCACCTTGGACCGGCGATCGCACGGAGCTTCTGATAATCCATCTTTTGGGCAGCGGATGTCCCGGCATGGAAAAGACCTTGGCGATTTCATTCAGGCACTCGACCTTCATGATGTACTCCTGATTGGGAATTCAATGGGGGCTGCTACCATCTTTGCCTACGTTTCATTGTTTGGCGATGAAAGATTAAGAGGGTTCGCAGCCATTGACCAAACGCCGAAAATGATCAATGACGACACCTGGCAGAATGGGATGTATGGATTGACCAGGGAAAGCATTGCCACATTTTTTGACGACCCTTTACCAAATCCGCTTTATAAAGAAGTGGATCCTAATTTTCTAATGCAGATTGCAAGAGAAACGGCCGATCTGCCGCCATTCGATTTGGTGTCAACAAAGCCGCTGCTTCTGGACCATGCGCACGCTGATTGGCTGGATGTATTCCCGCTCATTGAGGTACCCGTTCTCTTTATAGCAGGCAGAAACAGTCCCTTCTGGTCATGCGAACATGCTGCCGTTTCTGCTTCTTTATGCAAGAACGGGCAAGCCGTGGTAATTGAAGATTGCGGGCATGCCGTGAATTGGGAACAGCCTGAGGTATGTAATGAGAAATTAATTGAGTTTGCTGAATCCTTATGATAATCAGGGCCTGCCCTCCAGTACCTAACGTGTGAACGTACTGGGGGGCAGGCTCTGTCTTTGAAGTAGAAATGATAAGAGAATGGATTGACAAATATAGGAATTCTATTAAACTAAAAATAGTTCTCCACTCAAGTTTCTTCCTTAAGCTTCATTTGCTTAATTTCCCCCCAGGATAATTCCACGCGAAACGGTTTTTCTTACTCGCATTAATACAAAAAAACTTTCGTAATAAGAGTCCTATGATAAATATGAACATTGGATAGGAAGAGGGATGCTATGGGATTTGAAGAAGAATATCAGAACCTTATGGATAGCCACTTACAGACAAGAACCGGAGAACGGCTGCGGCGCTTGAAGGAAGGTCACAAACATGCGGAAATGTTATTTTTAAAACAAGTGTGGTGGCCATTATTTCAGCATTTTCGGTATCTGCATCCTGAATATGAAGTCAATGATTTTAAGGATGGGAAAAGGTACTTGGACTTTGCTTATATTCGCCCAACCATGCAGATTTGCTTTGAGATTGACGGGTACGGCCCTCATTTACAGAAAATAAGCAGATGGCAATTTTCCGATAGCCTGGAACGTCAAAACCAGCTGGTGATCGACGGATGGACCGTGATCCGCTTCTCATATGACCAAGTTAAAGAGAAGCCTCGCCGATGCCAGCAAATTATCCAGCAAGTGATTGGCCGATGGCTGGGGGATGAACTGGAACAGACGGCTCTTTCCTTAGTCGAAAAGGAAGTAATCCGGCTAGCGATCCAAAAAGGAGAGGCCATATCCCCTATAGAAGTCGAAAAGTATCTGAAGCTAAGCAGCAAGACGGTTAGAAAAGTACTTTCTCAACTAGTTGAGAAACAGATGCTCACTCCCGCATCCGGGACAGTGAGAGTGAGGTCTTATCAGTTAGGGGGTCAACTAAAACTATTTCATTTAACCTAAATTAGCGGTAAAATTTCCCCTTATTTGAGAAAAATCATCGAAAACAGGTGAAATAAAGGGAAAAATTCCTCTTATTTGACTCGAAAAACGCTAAAACAGGAAATTTGCTATGTATAAGGGGAAAAATTCCCCTTATTTATGCCAAACCAAGCAATAATCTGGATTTAACGGTAAAATTTCCCCTTATTTTTTTCGTTAGTGTTCAAAGGAAGTGAGATGAAGGTGGGAAACTTTGAGACGGGACGGAGAACTGTACCATAAGTATGAGGCTTATTAGAAGTTACCATAGAAGAATTAAATAAGCAGCAAGACGGTTAGAAAAGTACTTTCTCAACTAGTTGAGAAACAGATGCTCACTCCCGCATCCGGGACAGTGAGAGTGAGGTCTTATCAGTTAGGGGGTCAACTAAAACTATTTCATTTAACCTAAATTAGCGGTAAAATTTCCCCTTATTTGAGAAAAATCATCGAAAACAGGTGAAATAAAGGGAAAAATTCCTCTTATTTGACTCGAAAAACTCTAAAACAGGAAATTTGCTATGAATAAGGGGAAAAATTCCCCTTATTTATGCCAAACCAAGCAATAATCTGAATTTAACGGGATAATTTCCCCTTATTTTTTCTTAGTGTTCAAAGGAAGTGAGATGAAGGTGGGAAACTTTGAGACGGGACGGAGAACTGTACCATAAGTATGAGACATAGCAGGACCTGACCGCCGTAACGAACACGGGGGGGCAGGCCCTGCCTTTTTGTTTCGCATTATACCTTATGGGAATAAAGAAATAAGGCACCTCTGAGAAGCAGACTCAACCAATGGGTCAAGGGGTCAGACCCTGCCTTTTCATTTATCTCTTATTTCCTAACAACCGGAATCCACATTTCCCCAAAAATGAATCCGTTTTGCTGCCCCATCTCGACAGATGTATTTGGGCCGCCCACATAGGCAAAATCCGTTGCTTCCGGCAAGACTTGACCGAAGGCAATACCAGTTAGCTTATTATGCAATTCATCAGCGGTCTCTGCTTCACCTTTTACAACCAGGTATTCTCCCTTGGGAAATTGAACCACTCTGTCTGCTTCTGGCAGGGACTCATTTGTCAGGACGCCGGCATAATGCATCATTTTGTTGTTCACCGCTTCATTCACTACAAAAATGTAGTCGTTTGCGGCGATGGCTCTTAGAGCGTCAAGCCGTCCATCTTGTTTGACTGCCTCCCAAAAGTCTGCCTTTTCCTTATTGATGCCTGCGAAATCTGTATAATCGCTCTTAAGTTCGGTTCCAATACCTAGAACCGTAAAGCTTTCCTTTTCTTCCAGTGTATACTTTTCCATAGTAAACCATCCTTTTTTTAAAATTTATCATGTGATTTGTCTTTTCACTTGATGAGTTTATACTAGTCTTTAACCATGTCAAAAAGTGATACTGTTTAGGAGGACCTGATGAAAAAAGTTGAACGGATCAATACCATCATGCGATATATCAACAACCGAGCCCACTTTACTATTTCGGAAATCATGCAGGAATTCAACGTTTCCCGTTCGACAGCTATAAGGGACATCAAAGAGATTGAAGCCATGGGGATGCCGCTTGTCGCTGAAGTGGGAAGGGATGGGGGCTATTCTGTCATGACTAATTCTATCCTGCCCACCATACGCTTTACTGATAATGAGATTAAAGCTCTATTTATTGCTTTTATGGCAACAAGAAATCAACAGCTCCCTTATCTTGAGAGCCGTCAGTCATTAGCTGAAAAGTTACTGGGGCTTATTTCAAAAAACCAGCAAGATGATCTCGTTCTTTTAAATCAAATCCTGCTTTTCGAAGGGACCAACCCCAATAATCCCGACCTGCTTGAACTCTCAGACCTTCCACACCCCCTGTTGGAAAAGCTTATCCAAACCATCCTGGTTGAACGCCATTTATTGATTACGATTAAAGAAGGGAAGGGGGAAACGTCTTATCCGATTTATCTCCTCCACCTTTATCGTGAAAAAAGCT
This sequence comes from Bacillus sp. SRL337, assembly GCF_984799155.1. Lineage (NCBI taxonomy): Bacteria > Bacillati > Bacillota > Bacilli > Caryophanales > Bacillaceae > Bacillus > Bacillus sp. SRL337. The sequence goes on from NZ_OZ481793.1 coordinate 542,428, forward strand.
TCTGGCTGATTGAAGGCTTTGACGTAAAGGAAGAAAAGACGTTGATTTTTCCTGTAGACAATCTCACCAATGTTGAACTATATCCGGTGAAAAAACGGTTAAGTGAGAAAAAGATAGCAGAAAAACGGACAAAGCAGGATGAAGGAAACAACCTTGTCCTTGAACTGGGGCCAAAGGCAATTGCACAGTTCAAAAAATACCATCCATTACAATGTTCGATTTCCTATACGAATCCCTACCAGACCACAGCCATTCTAAAGACCTCTATCAATGTTAAGGATTCAGGAGAATTGGAAGACATAACGAATTGGCTGCTTTTCCTAGGCGGGGATATCAAGGTAAGGGCAATGCCGGAAGAGGTCCTGGAAGGGTTACAAGGGAGATTATCCCTATACTGCCCATAACAATGCTGCCTTAATAACGGAAGGAATCAGGGCAAGACCTCCAGTCAACAAACTTATGAACATACCGGGGCCAGGCACCGCATTCAGCAGAGATGACATACTTTGCTTATTTTAGCGAGGGAGACATGCCTTCTGTGGGGAGAGAGAATCCTGTTCCTCTTTCCCTAATAGAAACAGGTAGTGAAAAGCCCCTTTTCAGAGGGAGCATTCCACTACCTGTTTTAATGATTGCTGAAGCTGATTAAGAATACACCTTTACCCGGTTATGATAACGGCCAATCGGTACGACTGAAGGGGAACCGGAAACAGGGTCTGACACGACAGTGCAATGAAGACCAAAGATGTCTTCTATCATTGTACTTGTAATGACCTTGGACGGCTCTCCCTCAGCAACAAGCCGCCCTTTTTGTAGAGCGAATATATGGTCTGCATACCGTGCTGATAAGTTGATATCATGAAGAACCATTACAATGGTTGTTCCGCGTTTTCGATTGAGATCTGTTAGCAAATCCAAGATTTCGACCTGATAGGTAATATCTAAATAGGTTGTGGGCTCATCAAGGAACAATATGTCTGTTTGCTGCGCCAGGGCCATGGCGATCCATACACGCTGTCTTTGTCCGCCTGAAAGTTCATCAATGCTTCTGTCGGCATATTCAGTGATATTCATAATTTCCATCGCCTCAGCGACCGCTTCATAATCCTGCTTTGTCCAACCCTTCAAAAACGATTGATGCGGGTACCTTCCCCGTCCAATTAAATCTGCCACCGTTATCCCCTCTGGAACGATGGGTGACTGCGGCAGGAGGCCCAATACGCGAGCCAGTTGTTTTGGGGGGATTTTATTGATCGGTTTTCCATCCAGCGTCACCTCTCCGGAAGTAGGTTTAATAAGCCTGGCCATCGTCTTAAGCAGTGTGGATTTCCCACAGCCGTTGGCTCCGATGATCACGCTGATTTTATTATTGGGTATGGAAATACTTACATCATGCAAGATGGTCCTGTCATCATAGCCGGCGGTGATTCCTTCAGATTGAAAGTTATGTGTTGGTTTCATTATAAATCCCCCTTTCGGTTCATTCGAATGAGCAAGTAGATCAGATACGGTGCACCGAGAATCCCTGTGATGACACCCACAGGATATCGGGCAGTGAAAGCAAATTGTCCGATAAGGTCTGCCCCCAATACCAAGATGATTCCAATAAGACCTGCTGGGATGAGAGGAGAGAATCCAACACCAACCAATCTTTTGGCGATTGGCCCTGAAAGGAATGCAACAAAGGCGATGGGCCCTGTTGCAGCAGTAGCTAACGCAATCATAAGGACAGAACTGATAATAAGTATAAGTCGCGTCTTATCTGTATGGATTCCAAGTGATGTTGCTGCTTGCTCCCCAAGTTCCAGCATCTCTAATTGTTTCCCGAAGATGCTGATAATAGGTGCGCAGATCAGAACAATAATGATAAGAGGATAGAGAGTCTCCATCTTAGCTCCATTCAGGCTGCCGCTCAGCCACCTCATGGCTGTAGGAATATCGTGATGCTGCCCAATAAGCAATAGATAGGAAATGACGGCATCCAGCATCGCTTGAATCCCAATTCCCACTAATATTAGTCGCCCAATTGAAAAAGAAGTGCCCTTTGATAGTAGAAAAATAATGACTACTGCCGCAAGTCCGCCCACAACAGAGGCGATTGAAACAATCATATTACTTGCATGGAGAACAATGATACAAAATACGGCAGCAGCACTTGAACCTGCTGTAATTCCAATCACATTGGGATTTGCCAGAGGATTCCGTAACATGGTCTGAAAGACGGTTCCGGCAACTCCGAAAGCAAAACCAGCAAAAACCCCGGCAATCATTCTTGGCAGCCGGATCGTACCAACTGCAAACGATACTCCTTTAACATCCTCACCCAGAAGAACACGGAGGATATCCTGAGGAGGATAAATCGTATTTCCCAGCATAAGCATCGTACAGCAAAGGGCCAAGGAGATGATGGCCAGAAGGGAAGTAATGAGAATAAAGCGTCGTCGTCTTTTCATTCTGCCTGACATAACTGTATTTAGAGTAATGGATTCATTCATCATAAGGCACGCATTTTCGCTTTCATAGTTAGTAAGATCAAAATAGGAGCCCCAATAAACGCTGTTACGACGCCAACTTCCAATTCGCCAGGACTGCCGAGAAGCCTGCCGCTCACATCGGCAACCGTTAAAACAATGGCACCTGTAAGGGCGGACATCGGAATAACAAAACGTAAATCGGGACCAATCATGAGCCGTATCCAGTGAGGAGCTAACAGCCCGATGAAGCCGATCGGACCTGCTAATGCTGTTGTCACACCGCACAATAAAACCCCGCCAAAAGAAGCGATAAGCCGGAGTGTGCCAGTGCGCACGCCAAAGCCTTTGGCAACTTCATCCCCCAAGGCCAATGCATTTAGTGCTGGAGAGGTGAATAGTGCGATAAGGATTCCAACACTGAGAAAAGGAATGAAAAGGGAAATGGAATCCCAGTTTCCTGCTCCCACACTGCCCACCTGCCAAAACCTGAATTGGTCCATGACGTTTGAGCGGGGAATCATAATGGCGATGACAAGAGAGGATAACGCAGCACTTGTGGCAGCCCCCGCTAAAACGAGTTTAAGGGGCGTGGCACCGCCACTCCCCATTGAACCAATTCCGAATACAAAAATAGCTGTTATGAACGCTCCTATTAATGCTAGCCAAATGTATTGACTAGCAGAACCGATATTAAAAAAAGAAATTCCAATAACGACAAATAATGCTGCTCCTATATTAACTCCCAATATGCTGGGATCCGCTATAGGATTCCGAGTAACGGATTGCATGAGGGCCCCGGAGACCCCCAATGCAGCGCCACACATCAGACTGAATATCGTTCTGGCGATTCTTTGGCGGACTACATTGGCCCCATGGGTTTGTACATCAGGATGAAACAAGCCATTCATCAACTCATTCCATCCTACTGTACGGGACCCGAAGGCAAGTGAAGCCACTATACAAATACCGAGTAAGATAATAGAAAGGATCAATACCTTAATGAAGTTCTTTGGTAAAAGTAACTGCTTATTTTCTGAACCGGATAAAGTAGTCATTATTCAACTTTGCTTACAGCTTCTGAGAGCAGGTCTACGTACTCGTCAATTGTATAATTAATTGAAAGTGTGCTTGGCGTTCCTGCCGCTGCAAGTGGTGTGTTTTCTTCGATTATCACAACAGAACCTCTCTCTACCGCTGGAATCTTTCCAAGAATAGGGTCAGCCTGCATAGCTTCAAGTGTATTTTCATTCCCATATGATACGAATACATCAGCATCGTTCAGCATATCGGAATTCTCCGCGCTTACTTCTATATAGAAGCTGTCAGGATCCATTTGGCTGGAGATGCTTTCAGGATATTCAAACCCCAACTCAGTAAGGAAAGCTCCGCGAGGATCTGTTTCCGAGTAGATATAGAACTTGGATAAATCAGCAGCATCAACACTTACGAATGCAGCTTTCTTACCTTCGAATTCAGGGTGTTCACTGGCTTTTTCTTCAATCAATTGTTCGGTCTCGGCAATCAGTTGTTTCCCTTCTTCTTCCATTCCCATTCCCATTGAGTTGTAAGTAACTTGTTCTCTCCAAGAAGCAACCCAAGGACTAGTTTGATAAGCGACAACTGGAGCAATTTGGCTTAATGTATCATATTCTTCTTGAGTAATGCCGGAGTATGCTGCCAGAATGACATCCGGATTCGAATCAGAAATCGCTTCAAAATCCAACCCGTCTGTATCTTGGAAGACATTTGGGTTTTCTTCGCCAAGCTCTTCAATTTTCTCTGCAGTCCAAGGCAGCATTCCGCTTTCATCTTGAACTCCGTAGTTTGCCGCTGAGAATCCAACAGGCACAACACCAAGAGCCAGCGCAACATCCTGGTTTGACCATGCAATAGTAGCAACACGTTCAGGTTTTTCTTCGATTGTCGTTTCACCGAATGCATGTTTAATAACAATCGGATACTCAGTGCTTGATTCTTCAGAACCCGTCTTATCTGAATCAGATGCTTCATTGGAATCAGAATTGGATCCCTCACCAGAACAGCCGGCAAGTAAAAGCATAAGTAATGCAATCAATAAAGTGGAGACAAATGAGATTTTTCGCTTCGAATTCATATGTAAACCCTTCCTTAAACCGTTTTATTTGATAATGATTATCATTGTCATAAATATATAACCTAATTGTAAAGTTGTCAATACAATATTGACAAGGGCATGGAGAAAAAATGCTACAGAATAATAATAAGATATTTAGAGACATATTGATAGTGATTGTTCTCTAAGAATGCAGGGACCAGGGGACGGAGGGGCAAGTGAACGGTCCGATAAAAGAGAAATCAGCTGGATAGCCTTCGGAGGGACAAAGAACTCCGTACTAGTATTCACGACGCAAAAAAACAGGCTTGAGGTTCAAGCCTGTTAGAATCTACTTCCTGTACTCTTTCTCAGTGCCGCTGCCAAATTGGATCTCCAATTCAATAGTTTGTGCGTCCTCAGGTATGCTAAATGCTTTGGCAACAGTACTTAACACTTCCTCATCTGATGTATTTTCATCAAAGGTAAAGGAAGAAAAGATTCCATCAAGCTCGTCCATTGCTGCATCGCCAGTTAAATGTATATCTTGTGCCTTATCCAGATAGGAAGCTTCCATTTTGTCATTCTTTTCATTTTCATATTCAACATCCAGCGCATCATTGGTCTCATTATAATCTGCGTCAAGATCAAAGCTCGTGAAACCATATGCAGTGTTTGTATCTGCACCTGTATCGTCCGTTGTGTTTGTATTACTTTCATCTGTTTGCTGCTGATTTTCATCAGTGGTGTTTTGTGGTGGATTTTTTACTTCATCATTATCACCGCAAGCTGCAAGTAATAATAACAACATGAAACCCACCATTCGAAGTATTCCTTTTTTCATCCTTATAAGCACTCCTTTATCTAAGGTATGGTTTGAATTATTTCCAATTCAGACGTGGAATAAACTGCTCGGGTGGACATACCAAGGAAATGGAGTATGGATCGTTCTCTTGTTAGCGTAAAGGCATCTTCTTAATCAAACGTTTGATTAAGTAATAAGGCTGTTTTCACATAGATTGTGGTTATTTTAAAAGTACCGCTCCAGGCGCACGACTCCGCGGGACGGGCGGTGAGCCTCCTCGCTGCGCATGCGGGGTCTCACCTGTCCCGCTAATCCCGCAGGAGGTCACACGCCTTCCGCTCCAATCCTCTACGTAAAAATGGGGAGGCGGATAATAAAGCATCCAAAAGCAACAATTTTTTTAGAAAACAGCCATTAATAAAAACTCAATGTTGTCACTGCCGTGTATGAATCCACCTGCAGCTGGCTGCTTTCTGCCTGTTCCAGGACTTATAAAGTCTCTTGCATAAACACAACATAAAAATGTTTAACGACGAGCAAACGATAGAATAATATATTTGTATTTCGTCATTGACATTGGGTAAACTTTGTTTTAATGTGTTTATATAATGGCAAACAAATACATCATATGTTTAGTTTTATTGGTAGAAATTGATCGGGAGTGTTTATGACGATGGAAATATCAACTGATTTTTGGAATGCCTCTTTGGACGAATTAAAACGAGGCTATATTCAAGCTAGCGGGTCATTTACCTGTTTACTATGTGGCAAAACCATAGAAAAAGGAATAGTTTACCCTCATGAAAATAGACTTTACGAAGCTGAAAGATTTATGCGTATACACATTGAAAGTTCCCACGATTCCGTATTTGAGTATTTGCTTGGCATGGACAAGAAACTAACGGGTCTCACTGAGCACCAAAAGAAACTATTATCCCTGTTTTATCAAGGGAAAAATGACAAAGAAATCCAAAAAGAACTAGGTACCGGGAGTGCCTCTACTATACGTCATCATCGTTTTACTCTTAAAGAAAAGGAACGTCAGGCAAAGACTTTCTTAACCATGATGGAATTATTGAAAGAAAAAGATGAATATGCACCGGCTTTTGTACCTGTACATAAGACCGCTGCAATGGTAGATGAGAGATATAACATTACTCAAGAGGAACAAGAAAAATCGTTAAAAAAGTATTTTTCTAATGGAACATTGGTTAAATTTCCTCAAAAAGAAAAACAAAGACTTATGATCCTTAGGGAAATTACCAATCATCTAAAGCCCGATCACCATTATGATGAACAAGAATTAAATCAGGTATTGAAAGATATCTACGAGGATTACATGTTAATCAGAAGATATTTAGTGGAATACGGTTTTTTAAATCGTAAGACTGATGGAAGCCGTTATTGGGTGAATAAGTAAATTAAAAAAAGCAGGTGAAAATCATGGATCGAAAAAAAGAATTGAAACAACAATTTAAAGAAACATCCGTTGACGCGGGCGTATTTCAGATAAAAAATACGATGAACAACAAAGTATTGATTCAAAGCACGAAAAATCTTAAAACCATAAACGGACTGAAGTTCATGCTTGAAGGAAATACCTATAACCCTAACAAAGAACTGCAAAGAGAATGGAATCAGTATGGAAAAGAGGCTTTCAGTATTGAGATACTGGAAAAATTAAAAAGGGAGAATGATCCGTATTTTAATGAAAAAGAAGCATTAGCTGCTCTTGAAGAAAAATGGCTGGAAAAGAAACAACCATATGGGGAGCAAGGATATAACCGAAAAAAGGGGTGAATGGGGACAGGAAGGACGGGCTTTATCGATTAGTAACAATAGGATAAGTGAGTATGTCAGCAATAACAGGCTGTCATTTGTGACTGCTTTAGCGGACATTTTTAAGCAGACTCAAGCTGCTATTTCTACTGTTTTTTTAGAGGGTACCGCCTGTAATGATCTTACCAGGGTCTTAGTTTTCTTGAACAAATTAAACTAAAACTTTGGTAAGGTCATTTTAGGAGAGTGATAACATATGGGCAGAAGAAGCGTGGGGATGTCATTTATCGCGATATCAACACTATTAATATCGATAAAATATATAAGCGAAGCCATGTGGAAAGGCGATGTCGGGAGCACACTCAGTACCTTTAGCGTACTCTCCCTAATAGCAGGAATTGTTTATTTGGTGTGGGGAGAAATTGAAGAATTTAACAAAGATAAGAGAATTGAACGATAATTAGATTTCTTTAACGGAAAGGGTGCGCGAGCTGAACAAGCACCCCCGCCATTTTTCGTATAACTTTACTTAAAAACCGTGCAGAATATGATTGGCCAACCAGAATAAGGACAAAAGCCCGCATATTAAAATGGATAACCCGTTCAGTTCAGAGGGAGAAACCAATAAATTGAAAGGTAATTTGCGGTACAATTTGCCTAGCATTTTGTATCGGTTTTTTTATCGGCATACCAATGGTTTTGAAGTTTTTTCGCTTATTGTTGCATACTGATTTGCAGGCCAATTTGCACTACCGCAAGAATTTATATGGTGTTGCAAACTGGTCTGCATTTTATGTTACAAATTTGTCTGGGATTCGTTATTGCCAGATACACTAGATGGGAGAGAAAGGGGAATAACCCAGTGGGAGAAAAATAAGGGGAGATTTTACCGTTAGATGTAGAGTAGACGTGGTTTTTGCGGAAAATAAGGGGAGTTTTTCCCTTTATACAAAGCAAAGCTGCGTATTTTCAGGTTTTTTGAGTCAAATAAGAGGAATTTCTCCCTCTATTTAAGCTGTTTTCAATACTATTTGCTGATTAAGGGGAATTTTTCCCTCTATAAACCTCAATTAGCAAAAAAACCTGGTTTCATTGCTGAAGAATGAAAAGTTTAACGGGAGACCCGTTGTTCAACCGATCTGGGGCTTAATTAAATAACGCATAATAGAAGTGAGGAGCTGCAAGGTGGTTGGCAGCTCCTTTTTTTGTGCAATTTTTCATACATATTACACTTCAAAACAGCCTGCAAAAGTCTTTGTATTTTAATCCGCAAAACCACCAGCAAATAGGCATTATCTCCCACTCAACCGAACGAGTTGTTAAAATGGATTTACGGGTTATTTGTTGTTCACCTTCCTCGTTCTCACTTCAACCGGAACTGTACGGGCTTGCTGTCCCGTGTTTCGATCGTTTGCGGTTTCCTCTTATCGATTGTCTTTCTTTTCACCGAGCTTGTTACACTGTGGAGCATTTCGCCTACGTCTTGCGCCGACTCGATCAGTGGATCAACGGCTTTCATTTTGCCTTTTACATCGGCAGAAATTTGGTTGGCTGAATGAATCAATTCTTCTGCTTCATCTGAGATGCCGTTCACTGCAGTTCGGGCGTCATGTAATGTCTCTTTCGTTTCATCAAGTGCGGACATTAATTTCCGTAGTGTCAAAATCAAATAAACAACGAGGATGGAAAACGCGACAGCCGCAATAACAGCACTCCATGCAAGCATTGAGACCAGCTCCCTTCTTTTACTATATGTCTATGAGAAGGGCAGCTGAGAAATTCCTTCTCCTAAAACTTTCAATGGGGAGGAGGCACCGGATTTTCTTCTTAATCAAACGTTTGATTAAGAAGAAAATCCCGAACTCATGGATGGAAACACCCTATAATTGAAACGAAAATGAATTATCATTTCGATATATGGTAAAATTTAGATGAAGGGAGGGTTTCCGATGATTATGGAAGAAGGAAAAACAAATCCTGCAGCATTAATAGTAGACAATATTGATTACGATAAAGACCCTGGCTTTGTTTTTCTAATGTTGGCTCATGCAACTGAAATCAAACATCGCAAATTTGTTCGAAAAATATTACACACAGAAGATACTGTTTTTAAAAATAATGTCCGTTCTCATCAAGAGTATACAATGAATGTTTCATCTCTTATAACTGAGTTGAGAGATACTGAAAATCATCCCGTTGAGAATTTGGCCAATAGTAAATATTTGCTGGACTCTTTGTTTTTGCTCATCACGGAAAAAGGTTCATTGAAATATGAATACCAACAAGGATACCTTTACCGTTCCGATAGCATTTGCAGAAGCTTAGGGATATCTAAATCAACCTTAAGCCGATATGTAAAAATCGGGCTGGAAGTAGCGGAAACAAAAACACATTACCGATATCCCGCACATGTAACTTACACTTGGCATAACGCATTAGAGGCTTCTCGAACACAAGCCCTAAATCAAGCTTTTCAGGTCCGAAATCGCTCCACTTCAAGCATCATTAAAGAACTTGAAGAAGAAAATAGAAAATATGAAAAAAAACATGGGGACAAATCCTTTTACGATATCTATGCCAAGGTTGGAAATCCAGATGAGTTAGAAGAACCAGATGACTATTATGACTGGAAAGACGTAATTGAAGAACTTGAGGAACTGAAAAATGAAAACAAATCTGACTAAGCGTATTTAACATATCCTAAAACTCTTCAAATCACATCCGGACTTATTCGGCTATACAAAGCCTGAGATAGTTGAAATTAGAGCAAGGGGAAGTAAAAGAGTAGCAGCCGTACTTCCATTAAAGTATCACCCTGTTCATGGAGAAACAGTCCTTTTCATCAATGAAAAAATTGAAAATGAACATCTGGAAGAATACAGGTACGGATGGGAACGATCGCAAAGAAAAGGAAAAATGGGGGTTCCAACAAGGTTTTTGACTGCATTCGATAAACAGCGAAAACCGAACCCCCTTATAACAACATTGAAACAGACCGCTATCATCACCATTATGAAATAGGTAACAAGGTGCCACGTACTGAGACCTCCATAGAAACATTAGAAGATGTTATTAATATTTTAAAAGACTATATTAAAAGTGGACAACCTTATCACAGCAGCGATAGATTCATATAAAGTAAAAAACCCCCTCACCTAAGTTTTTCATTACTTTTTCATGCCATCTCTTTTTTAAAGAATTGCTTGTGAGTCGCACAGTAACCCCCAAAAACTCAAAGTTCCAATTTACCAAGAAGCAAAAGTGCCTTACTGCTGCAGTGGGGAAAGAGGGACAGGAACCATCTTATGTCTCATGCATAACGAATCTCCATCCTGGCAGTGACTCCCTTTATTCCTGACTGATTGACTGAAAGGACAAGAATCACATTGAGTCCGTCTTCCAATCTCCAATCAAGAAGCTCGTCTTTTATAATTTTAGTCTCATTATGTAACTGCACTTCATAATGGCTGAAGTGATCCATATTATTAAAGAATCTGAGATGAAAGTCAGGTTCTGCTAGAAATAAATGTTTGTTTTCTTCATAATCTTCTAAGCTTGTGATTTTATTGTCTTTAATAATTTGATTGGGATCGAGCTTTTCCTTGAATTCCATCAAGATGAGAGTGCGGTTGATTGAATGGTAAAGGTCATCTTCATCCTGAGTGTAAGTGGCATTGTTGAGGTCTGAATACTGGAAGGCGAGTTGCTGTTCATGATTGTCCAGGTGAAGGGTCAACCTTGTCTTTAACGAGTCTGAATATGGAAAAACAGCCATATATCCAAAGTAGTTCGAGATGAAGTTCTTATAAGCATCAATAAAGTTTTCTGCTGCAGAGGAAGCGTGGTTTTGCGACTTGATATCAATTTCATCAAAGGATCGATAAATTTCCAAGTAACTCAGGGGCACATCATTCAGTGTGGCAAAGGTATTGAATTGAGGGTCAAGATATATCCACTTTTCCAGGGAGTTTGACCAAACTTCAGCGGCCATATGCGCTTTCCCCAACCCTCCATAATCAGCATCTCTACTTAGAATATTAACCATTCTGGCGGAATATCCAAAAGCATTTAGAATGTCAGCCGTCACTTTGGAATACTCAACACACCGAAATCTTTCTCCTTCTTCTGCTCTATGTAATATCTCCAAGGACCTCGTTTCTTCAGGCACATGATTTCCGCCATCATGGCTCCATTGGGAATGGACCCAGTTCATCGTTTTGAAGAATACTGCAGGTTCATCCAACGTGTCGAGATGCACTTTTGATAAAACATACTCTCTGAGATCCACCCTCTCCTTGGATGCTGGGTCTTTAAAGTTGAAGTTGTATGGCATTCTCTCAATGCTGCGGTTATTTGATTCCACTATTTTTATTCTTTTCATTGTTTTCCCTCCTCTTACTTCCAATTATTTCAATTATTAAGTGATATTTCAATACCTGCCTGGGGTTTAGGCAAACTTCTCATTATTTTAAAGGCTCTTTGCGTAAACTTTGTTGCTATTCAATATAAATTTCAACTAATATCCTGGAAAATCGTCGATAAAAACAGCGGTGAGCAGGAAAGAAAAGAGCAGCCCGTTCTATTTCGAGAGTAAAGCCCTATGAATACAGGGGGGAAATCTGGCACTTGGGATTTTTCCGAAAGCAACAATAAATAAAGAGGGGATAGGGTGGGTGTTATTTTTGCAAGGGTGACAATCTGGACCTTAGAGTTCAATATTTTTTTAAAAAAGGGTGTCCGCTTCCCAAACAACTCTCTATATAAGAGGTGAAACTACTATTATCCAGGGAGGAATTTAGAATGACAGGATGGATCAAGTTTGAACGAAGTATGATGGAAGGTCCGATTTGGGGAAGTCCGCTTACTTTGAGGCTGTTTTTACTGCTGAGCTGCAGGGCGGTGCAGAAAGATTTTATTTATGTGGAAGACGTGAAGGTGCATAGAGGACAGTACTTGCGGTCCTATTCGTGGCTGGCTGACGATTTGCAGTATGTGGACAATGGCAATCTGAGAATCCCGTCGAAGAGCACGATCAAAGCGAGTGTGGACCGGTTGAAGAAGTATGGGTACATCTCTACGGAGGAAACAACCAGGGGCACGTTGTTCACTTTGCTTGGGAGTGAAGGTGATTTTTCTTTGCCTGAAAACGGTAGAACGGCAGAGGAATCCCAAGCGGACGAGCTGGATACGAATGCGGTACAAAAAGAAGAATGTAAGAAAGGTAGAGAAGGGAAAGAAGAAGAGAGCGGGCGCGCGAGGAATGAGCCGTCTTTCAAACCGGATAGGCAGAATAAGATCGAGAAAGTCACGGAAACGTTTTTGAAATTGCGAAACTCAGGATTCTATATCCCGCCAAAGGAACAGTGTGCCATTGAAAAAATCTGCGAAGAGGAGGTCGACTTGGACACGCTGCTGTCCTGGATGGAGACGATCGACTCCGATTATCGAAAGCGGAATGGTGACGACACCATCAGGTCATTTACATACTACGAGAAGGCACTGCAGAAGAAAATCAGGAACCGTGCGGAAAGGCAGCCAAGCTCTTCTGCCAGCCAGATAAAAGAAACGAATGAGTTCCTGGCCAAACTGGAAATGTGGAAGACAGAGGGGGAGAAGCGCCTTGCAAACGGAACAAAGAGAGTCAAACCGACATTTAGGCCTGTTTGGAACCGATGAAATGGCTGCTCAGCAGGAGCTTTTTGAAGCCGAAAGCATGCTGCTTGGTGCGGTTTTCCTGGAGCCCGCCGCCATCAACGACATCATCCTGAAACCGGAACATTTTTCACAGAGCCGCCACCAGGTTATTTTTACAGCGATGAGGGATCTGCAGCGCGACCGGTTGGAAATCAATTCGTTCAGTGTGGTCAATCTTCTCGGTGCTGAAATTGAAAATGTCGGCGGGGTTTCGTATCTGACGGAGATCTCCCTTTGCTGTCCTTCCGTAAGCGGGCTGGATCATTACCAGGAAGTGGTGCTGGAATCGTACCAGCTAAGGGAGACGAGGAAAGCGGCTGTCCATTTCCTGAATCATTCCAGTGCTGAAACAGCAGAGGCTATGTATCAAAGATATGTCGAGACACAGGAGCTCAGAATCGAGAAGGGTCAGGGAACAGGCAAAGCGTTGGCCGAGATCTTCGAGTCCTTGTATTCCGAGCCTGCACTCGGTGGCATTCCTTCCGGATATGAACCCCTTGATGGATTGACGGGAGGCTTCAAACCAGGGGAACTGATCATTGTCGCCGGAAGACCGTCAATGGGAAAGACCGCCTTAGTCCTGAATCTGGCCTATAATGCTGCCTCAACCGGAGCTGTTGTCGATTTCTTTTCACTCGAAATGAGCGAGGTGCAGCTTTATCAGCGGCTGATCAGCCGGATGACCTGCATTGATGCATCCAAGTGGCAGAATCCGTCCCGTGTTATCTCGGTAAAAGAGATCCAGAAGGCGAATCAAGCACTGGATGCCTGCTACAATATGCCTTTACATATTCATGACCAAGGCAGGCTGACCCTGGACGAAATCCGCGCAAGGATCCAGAAGACGAGAAGGGAAAACGAAGATGCCCCTTGTTTAGTTGTCATCGATTACCTGCAGCTGATCCCGGTTGAAGGCAAGTTCGAACGCCATGACCTCGCAATAGGAGCCGTCACCAGGGAATTGAAGCAGATGGCAAAACAGTACAAAGTGCCGATCATCCTCCTGTCCCAGCTGTCCCGCTCAGTTGAACAACGCCAGGACAAACGCCCGATGATGTCCGACCTCCGTGACTCCGGCAGCATCGAACAGGACGCGGACATCGTGATGTTTCTTTACAGGGAGGCGTACTATAAACGGGATTTTACTGGGCAGGAGACAGAAATCAATCTGGTCAAGCATCGGAATGGCCCTGTTGGGATGGTCCCATTGAGGTTTGTTAAGGAGTTTAGTTGGTTTAGGTTGTAATCAATCGAATTTAGAATTAATCAAACGTTTGTTTAAGTGGGGAAGAGGCTGAACTGTCATATCATTCATATATGTGGTTGACTCCTATGCACCTGCTGAAAATACGAAATTAGTTGATCAATCTTCAAGTCCATTCTCTTTATAGTAGAAGACAGACGCGTTTTCGGTGGGACAAGGAACCTGTCCCTCCGTCCCATCCCTCCGTCCCAATGTACCGAGGACAGGCCCGTTTTTCGGCTGTTCAATTAACCCATAAATGTAAAGCGTAATTGACATTTTGAAAAATGTAAGGTAAGCTTTACATATAAGCGATTGTAAAGTGCGCTTTACAATTGTGTTGGAGGTGAGGGCACACTGAAAAATCGAATTAAAGAGCTTCGCAAACATTCGAAGATGACGCAAGAGGATCTGGCCATAAAGGTAGGCGTCTCAAGACAATCGATCATTGCCATCGAATCCGGAAAATACAACCCGTCACTCGAATTGGCGTACAACATCTCAAAGGTATTTGATTGCATAATTGAAGAGGTCTTTATATTGGAAGAAGGGGGAGAATCATAATGGGAGAACAACTGGCTGGGGCCGCAGGATTATATGGAGGAGCGATACTTGGTATATTAGGCTGGTGGTTTGGCAGGCGAATGGCCGCAAAGCAAGGCGGGTTGGATGAATTATATGAACATATTTGGCAAAAGGCCCGGTCCATTTCCTGGTTTTTCACCCTTGCTGCAATCTATATTTTCTTTTCATTACTGATATTCGGCGTTGAACTTAATACAGCAATGGTTCTGGGAGTCATCCTTCTTGTTCATTTTGCGAGCTGGGGGTTTACCGGCGTGATTTTGTCGATCAACATGAATATGTCAGAGCCCTTGAAACCGTCCAGGGTTAAATTCGGGATTTCTATCGTGGCAATCTCACTGATCATTTTTACGATTACATCCATCATCACAGGGAACTGGTTTTTCCTGATTGCCAGCATCCCGCCCAACATGATTGGGCTGATAAGTGCTTTAACTCCTGAAAAAGGCAGTGAGGATTAAGCTTGGTTAGGCTTTGAAAAATTCAATAATGTCAGGCGTAGAAGTCTTTAAATAGGGACTGTCTCCGCCATTATGAAAACAAGCCGCTCCTCAAGAAGGAGCGGCTTGCGTTTGGTTTGTGACACACGGATTTTTCCGTTGACAACCTGTCCTGGGAATAGTGATAAAAGGTGAAAATGCTAAGTATAGAGACCGACCTGAATCCCATCTGAAATGCATGTACTGTTTTTTGTCTATATCCGAAGTGAAGCTGTTTTTCAATAAAGAGAATGGAACAACTCTTTATTAAGAAAAGTCAATGTTTTTAGCAATTAGTTCCGTTATAATGATTAGGGAAAATGGAAAAACCTTTAGACATCTGTTTAAGGGTAATTTTCACCTTTAAGTATGAAGCGAACGTTACGAACTCTCCTACAAGGAATGATGAAATGAAAAAGACGATGCTTTCCCTCTTTGCAGCAACAGTTATTTTGATTGCTTTGGCTTTTAATTGGACAGGTTCTGCTCATGACAAAGCGATATACGTTGCTGAAAATGGAAATGACCAAAATGATGGGACTAAATCAAATCCATATCGCACACTTAAGAAAGCTGCTTCAGAAGCTAGACCTGGGACGATTGTTTACATAAAAGAAGGTACCTATAAAGAGAGGCTGAGTGTTAAGCATAGCGGAACAAAATCAAAACCAATCACGTTTAAGGCCTACAATAAAGGCAAGGTGGTTCTTACTGGTGAAGATTTGAAGAATGTGGAAGGGGATACTTCCCTCGTTAACATAGACAACAAAAATCACATCACAATTAGCGGCCTCACAATTCAGGGTTTAACTACTAACTTAAAGGATGAAACTGTAATCGGGGTGTATGTAACGGGCTCAAGCAGCCACATTACGTTAGAAAATAACATTGTAAGAAGAATAGAAACGCATGCAGAAGATGGGAATGCACATGGGATCGCTGTATACGGAACTGGCCCGATGAAAGATATTGATATAGTAAATAATACAGTAGAGGATTTGAAACTCGGGTGGAGTGAATCCCTCGTACTTAATGGGAATATAGATGGCTTTAATGTTTCAAATAACATAGTCCGCAGAAACGATAATATTGGCATCGATTTAATAGGTCATGAAGGTATTTCAAATGATCCAAAAGCTGACTACGTTCGGAATGGTACCGTAAATAATAATGAAGTGTATGAAATATCCTCATATGGTAATCCGGCATATGGAGAAGACTATAGTGCCGGTGGAATTTATGTGGATGGCGGGGAAAGTATTACGATTGATAGGAATACTATTTATAATTGTGATATCGGAATTGAGGCAACCTCTGAGCATGCAAAACAATATGCTGATAACATCCAAATTAAAGAGAACATTGTGTATAACAACAATTATACAGGCATATCGATTGGTGGATATGACGAAGAGCGGGGAGGGACGATAAACTCCTCCATTACCAAAAACATTATCTATCGAAATGACACGAAAGGGCTGGCAGGGGGGCAGCTGCTATTACAGCATGATCTAAAAAACAATGTAATAGAAAGAAATATTCTGACCGCCGGGCCATCTCGTATTTTCATCGCCAATTACTTCACAACGAATTATGATAATACACTGAGAAGAAATGTCTTTCATAAAGAAAAGGGCAAAACAGGCCTTTGGGTGTGGAAGGAAGAAGAATTAACTTCATTTGAAGATTTCAAATCGGCTTCAGCCAGTGACTCAAAATCCAGTTACCTGGACCCCATGTTTGAAAATAAAATGAACTATCATTTTACATTGAAAAAGGAATCTCCTGCAAAAGATATAATAGAATAATAAACCTTAGTCCAGATGATGGTTTCATCATCAGACTTTTTTGCGTCAAAAAATATGTAACTATAGAGAATCTCTATGATTCAGCCTCTCCAGTCATTCTTTGGTAATCTCCAATATTCCTCTCTGTAAAAAAATGAATTGGTACTGCGCCTGTTTTCAGCTGATGGCCAAAGGGGTCTGCCCCTGCCTTCCTGATTTCCCGTCCATTAACCGACGAAGCGGATTTACGAAATACCGAAACTTCCCCGCGCAGGTTTTCGTCTAATGCATAAAGGGGGCGTCAACATTCAATATAGTTTGTGTGTAATCGTAGTCGTTGGATTTCTGTTTCTAACCGGGTGTTCTCCTGATTCCAGGGACTCCACTATTTTTGAGACACTGAACGTATCACAGGACGAAGTTGTTCCAGAAAGTACTCTTTTAAAGAGAGAAGAAATGGACAATAAGACCATGCGATACACTGAAGTAAAGATAGCAGAGGC
Source organism: Bacillus sp. SRL337 (assembly GCF_984799155.1). Lineage (NCBI taxonomy): Bacteria > Bacillati > Bacillota > Bacilli > Caryophanales > Bacillaceae > Bacillus > Bacillus sp. SRL337. The sequence goes on from NZ_OZ481793.1 coordinate 559,848, forward strand.
AGGTGAAGAAGCAGCCAGGTTGTCTGCCGCCGATCGTTTCTCCGGGCTGAATGATCACTTCTCTTCCGGACTTATGAAAATTGTAGATGCAGAGGGCAATGAGTATCGTGCTATTTATATTGGCGGAAATTATAAAGAAAATTTCAGTGCTGAAAACGAGTACGAGAAAGCAGTTTTAGAATTTTACCGGTCAAAAGACAAGGAAGATGAGAAACCCTATATAGAATTTAAAGTAATGGATTAGAGTGGCCTGATGGAGATGGTAATTTATGATAAACTCAACAGTGATGACCAATAAGTGGAAAAGGGAGAAGAATAAATGAATAACAAGAACGTGATGATTCTACTGACCGTTTTTCTGGTTACTCTATTTTTATCAGCCTGCGGGAGTTCGTCAGCTCAAAATGATGCCAACAGCAGCAATCAAGATAAGGCGGCTGAAGAAGAGAATGACCATGGGGATGAGTCAACTAACGATGCTGAAGAAGTAAGTACTGCCAATAAGGATGAGACAGTATCAGATGAAAACAAGAGTGCAGATTCCAAGGAAAGTGACGTCCTGTCCGGTTATTCTGCTGAGGAAATAGAATACGCCCGCGTCTGGCTGCAGATCGTCGGAAATACAGATATAGAGGAATTGAATGTTGTCCATATTCCGGCAGGAGATCAAGTCAATCCATATGATGATGACAGCGTCAACTATCCGGAAGATGTCATCTCATTGGGCGGCAAGGCTATGGCAGATGGAACAGTGACCTATAGCGGCAATGGGGATGGTACGATTAATGTATATAATATTCCTTCACATTGGCCCAGCAATCAACAGATCGATACGTCCATGGAAGAGTATACAAAAGACATCATCACTAATACAAAGCAGGTTTACATAGAACCACGCAGCGATGAAGAAATCAGCACGTTAATTGAAAAGATTAAGCAAAAGAATAAAGATCAAGCTAAGGTCCAAAGTGGGAATGAGGATGGGGAAATTAAGACAGATACCCCTGAAAAAGACCAGAAAAAAGCGATTTCCTTAGTCAGAAACTATCTGCGTACTAACTATGAAGATTTCGTAGAAGATGAGGACCACTTCCTGGCATACGATGGGGAGATAAACGGTAAAGTCATTGTGAGATATGCTACATTACTTTCGGGCCATACCTCTACAAATGGGCGCTATGCAGTAGATATTTCCAGCGGGGAAGTCAAAGACTTTACTGCGGATCCACAAGCTATTAATTAAAATATGTTGAACAAAATAACAAATTTAGTTGCGACAGAAAAAATCAGGGCCTGATCTCCGAGTACACTTATGTTCGGGGATCAGGCCTTTGTGTCTCGGCCAGTTTTTACTTCACCCTAATCTTTTAGCCACAGAATCCTGGATGACTATGGAAGTAGGAATATAGGATCTTTGAACCGAATTGTTCTTGTTCTTTTTTATTTGATTGAACAGCAGTTGAGTCCCGACTTCACCTAATTTTCTAACTGGTATTTCAATCCGTGTCAGCCCTGGTAGTAAAAACGGTGAATAACTAGGATTACTGTATCCTACAATAGAAACGTCTTCAGGGATAGAAATTCCTTCTTCTGAGCATACCCTATAGACACTCATTACCTTTAAATCGTCAGTGGCAAAGATTGCTGTGGGACGTGATTGGGAAGTTAGCAGCCTTTTACTTGCCCTGTAGGCTTCCTCGATTGTAATCCCGCTATTAATGATCAGTTCCCCTCGAGGGGGGAGGTTGTTATCTTTAAGGCAGTCCATATACCCTTCTAACCGATCTATTGATACATGATAATCAAGTGTGGAATGAAGGCAGGCTATATCCCTATGCCCCTGCTTAATCAAAAAATCGGTGAGATCATAGCTGTCCTGGTAGTTATTGGTGTCGATAGAATAGATATTATTATATTCTCCTTCCACTTTTCCTACCACAACTATAGGAATATTAAATACATCAAGCTGCTTGAAAAAGTTTTCATTTGCAGGGGAAGTCAACATGATGATTCCCTTTATCATTTTTTCTTTTATCTTCCTTATACATTTTGCAAGTTCGTCTTCTGCATTCTTGGAAGTCTGCAAGACCACATCAAAATTTTCTTCCTCCGCTTTCTTTGAAATGGAGTATAGAATTTCTGAGAAGAAGGGGTTATTGGCTGTTGTCTTGGTAGATCTCGAGATGACCATGATAGCATCAAAGCCGGAAGAAAGGCCGCGTGCAAGTTTACTGGGATGATAATTTAGCTCTTCCATTGCCTTTAATACCCTGCTTCTGGCTTCTTCCGAAATGTTTTGTTGGTTATTCAGCACCCGGGATACTGTTGATTTTGATACATTCGCCACCCGGGCTATATCATAAATAGTAGGAACCATTCCTACAGTCCTCCTTTTATAAATCACTGAAGTATAGATGCTTTCAAGCAGCTATACGTGTATGCGGTTACAATTCAGGCTTTGATGAGAATGGATATATCAGGAAACTATAAAAAGAATCATAGTAAATTTTTTGGGAACGGTACAGCATAAATTATATGGATGAATCTGAAAAGTATCAATAAAAACTTCTCTCCATTTCATTTTAGAATCGGCTCCTGCATAGAGTGGTGCTGTATTCGCTGAATTCAAAAGAAATAAAATTCATACTTTTCCGTTGACAGAAAGCGCTTACTATACTAAAATTCTACTCGTGGGAGCGGTACCACGAAGTTAAATTTTCAGTTTCATCTAAGCATCAAGGCTGCTTTTTTCGCAAAAAAGGAACAAACTTAATGTACCTGGCTTCGTCCGGGAAGGGGCGTTAACCGAAAAATCAACAGTATTGCTTACTAGAACTGAATATATAAATCTTTTTCTTAATGCACTAAACTATAAATCTATTTTTTTTAGGCTTAATTGGGAGCGGTCCCAAACGGGAGGTATGTATGGAGACGATAAAAAAAAGACTTGAATTCATCTATGAAGACAAAGAAAAGGCCAATAAGCTTTGGAATGAAATGCAGAAGCGTATGGAAGAGACAAAGAGAAAATCGCTTGCCGGGAGAAAACAGGGGTGGGATGAAAAAGATCTCGTACTCATTACATATGGAGATCAGTTTCAGGAAAAAGATATCCCTGCGTTACCAACCTTTAAGAAAGTATATGACCGCTTTCTTAATGATAAGTTTGAAATTGTTCACATCCTCCCATTCTATCCATATTCTTCGGATGATGGCTTCTCGGTCATCGATTACAAGCAAGTGAATCCGATTATTGGAGATTGGGAAGATGTTGAAGATTTAACGAAATCCACGAGGTTAATGTTTGACTATGTTTGCAACCATATTTCAGCTAAGAGTGAATGGTTTCAGGAGTATTTAAAAGGAAATCCTGAGTATGATGATTTCTTTATAAACCTGGATCCATCAGTTGATGTCAGTGCTGTGACAAGGCCTAGGGCTCATCCGCTTTTGACAAAATTCAATATGGCCAATGGTGAAGAGAGGCATATCTGGACAACCTTTAGTGAAGATCAAGTTGATTTGAATTTTTCAAATCCGGAAGTCCTTATGAAGATGCTCGATGTCCTATTGTTTTACATTGAAGAAGGTGCTGAATATATTCGTCTGGATGCTGTCGGTTTCATGTGGAAAGAAGTAGGAACATCGTCGATCCACCATGAGAAAACACATGAACTTGTTAAATTATTCAGGGACGTCGTTGATGCAGTGGCGAAGGGAACAGTGATCATTACAGAAACGAATGTGCCCCATAAAGATAACGTCGCTTATTTTGGTAACGGACATGATGAAGCCCATATGGTTTATCAATTTCCTCTTCCGCCGTTAGTCTTATATTCATTGAAAAATGCAAATGGAAAGGCCCTCACGGAATGGGCCGATAATCTTCCTGAGACAGCTGAAGATACAACCTATTTCAATTTCCTTGCTTCACACGACGGCATCGGCGTTAATCCGATCAGAGGCATTATTCCTGAAGATGAAATTATATCCATGGTAGAGGAACTAAAACAGGAGGGAGCACTCGTCTCCAATAAACGAAATCCTGATGGCAGTGAAAGTCCATATGAAATCAATGTGACATATCTGGATGCCTTGAACCGCAAAGATGACAGCGATGATCTCAAGGCCCGAAGATTTCTGCTTGCTCATTCCATTCTTTTAACACTTCCAGGAGTGCCGGCTGTGTATATTCAAAGTATGCTGGGCTCCAGAAATGATTATGAGGGAGTCAGCAAAACAAAGATGAACCGCTCCATTAACAGACAGAAGTATGACTATGATGAAATTGAGCAAGAATTGGTTGATGAAGGAACGTTAAGAAATAAAATTTTTCATTCCCTCACAGACATGATTATGAGCAGGAAATCCGAGCAACTGTTCCATCCTAATGCAGGAATGAACGTGTTGAACTTGGGAGACTCCTTCTTTGCTTTCCAACGGTTCAATAAAGAAGGAGATCAATTGACCGTCATTCATAATTTGACAAATGAAGAGGCGGCGTGCGGAATTACCGGTGAATTCATTGATGTATCCACAGGAGAAAAGCTAATAAGCAGAGACTCTATCAAGTTGAGTCCTTACCAGTATTTATGGTTAAAAACTATTCAGTAGGAGGCAAAACGAATGTTTAAAAAATTCTTTGGTTTAACAGGTGTTTTGGTCCTGTCAGCAGCCTTGACAGCATGCGGAGGGGATGAGGGGAGCGGAGACGGAACGACAATCGAATTCATGCATTCTTCCGTTGAACAAGAACGTTTAGCGGTCATTGATAGCTTGGTAGAAAAATTCGAAAAAGAAAACCCGGATATTAAAATCAAGCAGGTTCCGGTTGAAGAAGATTCTTACAATACGAAAATTGTCACTCTGGCAAGTGCAGGGGAGCTTCCTGAAGTAATTGAAGTAGGGCAGGATTATGCAAAAGTAATGGATAAGGATCAGTTGATTGATAAAGAGTCAGTCAAATCAGTCCTGGATGAAGCAGGAGAAGATAACTTCTATACTGGTGCTTTGAAACTATTGAAAACGGAAGATGGGAAGAACTTTACGGGTCTTCCGATAAGCGGATGGGTTCAAGGAATCTGGTATAACAAAGAAATGCTGGCGTCTAAAGGATTCGAAGAGCCGCAAAGTTGGGATGAAGTAATGGAGATTGCAAAAGCCTTCACAGACAGCGGAAACAAGAAGTATGGCATTGGGCTGCCGACAGCAGAGAGTGGTTTCTCTGAACAAGCATTTTCTCAATTCGCTTTATCAAATAAAGCCAATGTATTGGATGGAGACGGAAATTTAAATATCAATACTCCGGAAATGGGAGAAGCATTAAGTTATTACAAAGAACTGGCACAATATACGATGCCTGGATCAAATGATGTTACAGAAGTTAAAGACGCTTTCATGAACGGCACCGTGCCAATGGCTGTCTATTCCACTTACATCCTTCCTTCTGTTTTTGAAGAAGGAACAGCTGACAATATTGGATTTGCAATTCCGACACAAGATGAAAAAGCTGTATTCGGAACTGTTTCAGCACTGACGGTTTCTTCAGGTTTAGAAGAAGCTCAAAAAGAAGCTGCTGAAAAGTTCATGGAGTTCATGGCACAGCCGGAAAATATGACCGAATGGGTCTTAATGTCACCGGGCGGAGCTCAGCCGGTCAGCCAGTTAGTTACTGAAAACGAAGACTATCAAGCAAATGAAGTCGTTAATGCATTTGGTGACTTATCGACGGAAATTGCAGATTCTTTCAATGATATCCAGGTATTCGGTTTGGTAGATGGAAAGAATTACTTGAAAATGGGAGATATCACAAGCTCGGGATTTATTCCGCGAATGGTAAATGGAGTAACTGTCGGCAGAAGCGAAGTCGACGCTGCATTGAAAGAGGCGGAACAAGAGCTTCAGGATGTCTTGAAATAATTATGTGAAGGGAGTTGCCTGTTAGGGGCAATCCCTTCTGTTTCTTCCAGGCTTTACTAGGATATTGCATAGGGATGCCTGGAGCTCAAATCCTGTTATAACTAATTAACATGTAAACGGCCATAAAGATAAACCAGAATCAGAGGATGCCAAAAGAAAGCCTTCAAAGGCATCTCAGTTTCGTCAGGGGGGAAAACCATGAAAAGACCTAAGAAAAAAACCGATTTAAAACTGGCGATAGTATTGCTTTTTCCGAGTATGTTCCTGCTGCTGTTGCTGGTAGCGTATCCTATGTTATCGAATATTCAGATCAGTTTCTTTGAGCAACCTGTTAACCCTCGTCTGCCTTCTACTTTTGTGGGATTGGAGAACTACATCAGTATTTTGACAGATAGTGCATTTTTCAAAGCGTTGGGAATCACCTTTTTATATACGATTCTGACAGTAGTGGGAAGCACCGCTCTGGGGCTTGGAGTTGCCATGTTCTTTAACAGGCCGTTCCGCTTCAGAAAGATTGCGCGTTCTTTAATCATCTTATCTTATGTAACGCCATCCATATCCTTGGTGTTTGCATGGAGATACATGTTTAATAATGGCTATGGGGTCGTCAACTATTTAAGTGTGGATGTTTTCAAAATCTTTGAAGAAGCTCCACTATGGTTTGACAGGCCAGTCAGCAGTTTTATCCTCGTAGTCTTATATGCCATTTGGAGATACTTCCCGTATGCGTTCATTTCCTTCCTTGCCATCCTTCAGACAATTGATAAAACATTGTATGAAGCTGCAGAGGTTGATGGCGCATCCGCCTGGGAAAAATTCAAGATCGTTACACTGCCGGCGATCATGCCAGTATTATTGACAGTCGTGACACTGAGAGCCATTTGGATGTTCTACATGTTTGAAGATGTATACCTCTTGACAAATAAAGTGAATATTTTAGGGATTTATTTATATGAAACAGCTTTTGCCTTCAATGATCTGGGTAAAGCTGCATCCATTTCAGTCATCTTATTCATCGTCTTATTCACTGTAATCATGTTAGCAAGAAAGCGGGTGAACTTTAATGGCAATGGCTAGGAGCAAGAAAAACAAAGTATATAAGAAAATAGGTTTTTATGCGGGATTGGTGTTGGTCCTGGCAGTCTCGCTGTTTCCATTTTTTATCATGCTGATGACTTCCTTCAAAAGTTCTAAGGAGGCTATTTCAACGAGCCCGACGCTCATTCCGAAGGAGTGGACGTTCCAGCATTATGCAGATATTTTCAATCCGGACATCTTTCCGTATATGTCCTACTTCACTAGCAGTTTAGTTGTGTCGTTATCAGCTGCAGCATTGTCAGTGACGATTGCCATCTTTGCTGCATACGCGCTGTCGAAACTCAAATTTATAGGAAGAACGACGATCAATGCCAGCTTCTTCACGGTTTATATGTTCTCGGGTATTCTGCTCGTTGTGCCTTTATTTAAGATCATATCAGGCTTAGGTTTATATGATACGAAGACAGCTTTGATCATCACGATGATCGTTCAAACTCTGCCAACAGCGATTTACATGCTGAAGAGTTATTTTGATACCATTCCGGAAGACTTGGAAAAAGCGGCGATGATTGACGGATTGAACCGCGTGCAGATCATTTTCTACATTATCATTCCGCTTGCGGTTTCAGGAATCATTTCTGTATTCGTCTATGCTTTCATGATTGCCTGGAATGATTACTTGTTTGCATCCATCTTCTTGTCTGATACAGGAAACTTCACATTGCCGATCGGCCTGTATGCCCTATTCAGTACCCCTGATTATATCTGGGGACGTATGATGGCTGCTTCATTGATTACGGCCTTGCCGGTAGTCATCTTATACGGTTTATCCGACCGTTTCATTAAAGGGGATATGACACAAGGCGGAGTTAAAGGATAAATTCACACCATTAAGGAAGGACGTTATTGTTATGAAAAAATTAGTTGCTGTAGAGCCGCGTGTAGCGGAATTAGTTGAATATGAAGAGGCTGGCGTAAAGCCCCATGAAGTGAAAATAAAGGTGGAATTTGCTTCGCCAAAGCATGGAACAGAGGTAATCGACTTCCGCGGGCAGACACCATTTATGGATGAAGATTTTTCAGAAGAATGGCGGATGTTCATGCCTCGTGAAGAAGGAGCAAAGGGAATCGTTTTCGGCGAATTCCAGCTTGGAAACATGGTGGTCGGAAAAATTGTTGAAACTGGCGATGCCGTGTCAGAGTATGAAATTGGAGAATTGGTCTGCACTTACGGCCCAATCAGAGAAACCGTCATCGTCAATGGAGTGAATAACCACCGCCTGAGAAAGATGCCTGAAGGAGCTAAATGGCAGAACGCTGTATGTTATGATCCGGCACAGTTCGCGATGAGCGGAGTGAGGGATGCCCATGTCCGTGCAGGTGATTATGTCGTTGTAGTTGGTCTGGGAGCCATTGGGCAAATTGCCATCCAGCTGGCTAAAAAGGCAGGAGCCAGTATCGTGGTCGGAGTTGACCCTATCATCCAGCGCCGTGAAATTGCCATTAAGAATGGTGCGGATTACTGTCTGGATCCAATTGTCGATGATGTCGGCTATGAAGTGAAAAAACTTACCAATAAGAAAGGTGCCGATTCCATCATCGAAACAAGCGGGAATTCAGAAGCATTGCAATCTGCTCTGAAGGGAATCGCTTATGGCGGAATTATTTCTTATGTAGCTTTCGGTAAGCCATTCCCAGTCGGCTTGAATTTCGGACGTGAAGCACATTTTAATAATGCAAAGATTGTATTCTCCCGTGCAGCCAGTGAGCCTAATCCGGATTATCCACGCTGGGACCGCAAGAGAATTGAAGATACGTGCTGGGAACTGTTGATGAATGGTTACCTGAATTGTGAAGACATCATTGCTCCAATCGTGCCTTTTGAAGAAAGTGCCGAAGCTTATATGAAGTATATCGACCGCCAGCCGCAGCTAAGTATAAAAATGGGAATTGAATTGAAAAAGTAAGCCAACCATCATAACAACGGCCGAGGAGGAATACTGGATGAAAATAGGTACTCAGAATCAACATTTTTTTCCGGAGAATATGAAAGAGAAATTCCGCTATCTGAAAGAAGCAGGATTTGAAGGATTTGAAATCGATGGAAAAGTACTGGTCGAACATTTGGAAGAAGTAAAGGAAGCCATTGCCGAAACAGGACTGCCGGTCACGACAGCATGCGGAGGGTACAATGGCTGGATCGGCGATTTTATTGAAGAAAGAAGAATCAATGGGTTGGCAGAAATAAAAGAAATCCTGAAGGCGCTCCAGGAAGTCGGCGGCAAAGGAATCGTTGTTCCGGCCGCCTGGGGAATGTTCACTTACCGCCTGCCGCCAATGGAATCTCCGAGAAGCAAAGAGGGAGATAGAAAAGCGATAGCAGAATCCCTTGTATACCTTGATAAGATTGCAGAAGAGACAGGAACGGATATTTTATTGGAGCCTCTGAACCGCTATCAGGATCATATGATCAACACATTGGCTGAAGCAAGAGAAATTATTAAAGGAAGCAACTTGAAAAATGTGAAAATCATGCCTGACTTCTATCATATGAATATTGAGGAAGATAGCATTTCCGAAGCGCTTCATGAGAATCGTCAGCTAATCAATCATATTCATATAGCCGATAATCACCGTTACCAACCCGGTTCAGGTTCAATCGATTTTGCTGAACACTTTAAGAGGTTAAAGGAAGACGGATATGACGGTTTCCTGACGATCGAGTGCAGAGTGAGAGGCGAAAATCCGGAAGCAGCATATTTAAAATCCTTGGAGTTTCTGAAAAATTCTTTAGCAAAATAGAGAGGAGTCCCATCGTGAAGAAATTGAAGGCAGCCATTATCGGCGGAGGGAATATTGCAGAAAACATCCATGTACCCTATTACCGGTCCAGGGAAGAATTGCAGGTGACAGCCGTTGTCAGTCCGAATGCCGAACGTGTCAAGAGCTTTGCGGACAGAAATGGAATCCCTCATTATTATACAGATACAGCAGAAATGCTTGAAAAAGAGAGACCAGATATAGTGAGCGTCTGCACACCAAACCGCTTCCATTATGAAAATGTCATGATGGCATTGAACAGCGGATGCCACGTCATGTGCGAAAAACCGCCTGCCATTACTGCCGCCCAGGCAAAACAGATGAAAGAAGCAGCAGACAAAAATGAGCGCATATTAGCTTACAACTTTCATCACCGTTTTGCGGAAGATGTCAAACTAATCAAAGAGAAAGTATCAGAAGGCGTGCTTGGTGATGTATATGTAACAAAAGTCCAAGCGTTAAGGCGGTGCGGAATCCCCGGCTGGGGACATTTCACTAATAAAGAGATGCAAGGCGGCGGGCCGCTGATCGATATCGGCATCCACATGCTTGATGCTGCCCTGCATGTACTGGATTATCCCAAAATTGCCAAGGTCACAGCCAAGATGTACAAAAAAATAGGTAATCAAAAGTCAGAAGGATCTCTTGGTAAATGGGATCCTTCCCACTATGAAGTGGAAGATTCGCTCTTCGGTTTTATAGAACTAGAGGGAGGCGGCCTGCTGCAGCTGGAAACCTCCTTTGCTTTGAACATGAAGGAAACATCCATCATGAACGTGGAATTTTTTGGAGACCAGGCAGGAGCATCCTTATTTCCTGCTGAAATCTACACAGACCATAAAGGTGAATTAGTAACTTTATATGAGAAAGAAGCTGCAGACTCAAAACGGAGCCAGAAAGGTATGGCAGCCTTTGTTGACAGGTGCTTGGGAGAAAATGTCATGGTGGCAAATGCAGATGAAGGATATGTTATCCAGAAACTGGTGGAAGCTCTCTATAAATCTGCAGAAAAGGGTGAAAGTATTTCCTTATGAAAAACCAACAGTGTATCTACGACAACAAGTTCGATCTCCATTACGTAAACAAGTTTGCAACATTAATGACCCTTGGGAATGGATATATGGGTATGCGCGGTACCCATGAAGAAGAATATCCCGACCAGACCAGAGGCTTCTATGCGGCCGGCGTCTATAACAAAATGACACAGGATGAAGCATCTGACTTGGTGAATCTTCCAGATATCGCAGGAATGCGGATTGAATTAGATGGAACGGTGTTTTCCATGCAGAATGGAGAAGTCTTATCCTATGATAGGCATTTAAGTCTTCTCACGGGGGAACTCCGCCGCGATATTATGTGGAGGAGAAGAGATGGAGCACGTTTTCATCTATTATTTCAACGGTTTGTTTCCAAAAGTGACCTGCATACATTTGCTTCAAAGGTAACCATTAACAGCCTTGACCAAACCACTGAGGTGAAGGTAGTTACGGGAATAGATGCACAACAGACCAATTTTGGAAGGCAGCACTTAATAGAGGATAAAGTTCGTGTGCTTAATGAAAAGGACATGCTGGGTGTCTATCGGACCACCGAATCCGGCCATACCATTGCGATAGCCGCTTCTTGCGGGACATCAATGAATAATGAACAATCCTTTGGAGCGAAGAACCGCCGGCTGTTAACAACCATTCAGCACACCCTTCATGTAAATGTTCCGCTAGTTTTGGAAAAGACAGGAGCTATTTATACTTCTCTTGATCATGGAGAAGAAGGGAAAGACCCTGAAAAGGCAAGTCTTAAGAAGCTGAATCAAAATATAGCCTTAGGATACGATAAGCTTCTCAAAAACTCTGTCCTTGAATGGGAGGATTTCTGGAACAAGAAACGAATACAGATTACCTCTTCCAATGAATTCGATCAGCTGGCGCTTGACTTTGCGCTCTATCATATAGAAATTATGACTCCTTTCCATGACGAACGATTCAGTGTCGGGGCTAAAGGATTGACAGGTGAAGGCTATAAAGGACATGTATTCTGGGATGCTGAAATGTTCATTGCTCCCTACCATATGTTAACTGAACCTGAAACAGCAAGAAAACTTTTAAGATATCGTTATCTTAAGCTGGAAAAGGCGAAAGAAAAAGCTGCTAAAAATGGATACAAGGGTGCGCTCTTTCCATGGGAAAGTGCATTTTCAGGAGAAGAAGAAACGCCTGAGTTTGCCGCGATTAATATCAGGACAGGCGACAGACAAAAAGTGGCTTCTGCAATAGCGGAACATCATATTGTGGCAGACATTGCCTTTGCTGTATGTCAATATTATCAATCTACAGAAGACGAAGAGTTTATGAAAAAAGAAGGTCTTGCTCTATTGAAGGAAACCAGCAGATTCTGGATCAGCAGGACCACAGAAAAAGATGGGCAGCTTTCCATCAACGATGTCATCGGCCCCGATGAGTATACAGAACACATTGACAATAATGCTTATACCAATTATCTGGCTTATCAAAATGTGAAGCAGGCAATACTCTTTATGGAGAAATTCCATGATATTGAAGAAGATCTGATCATTGAAGGAAGAGATTTTCTGGAACGATTGTATCTGCCTGTGCCAAATGGCCAAAACCTTATTCCGCAGGATGATTCATTCTTAAGCAAACCTGAGATCGACCTTTCACGTTATAAGAAACACCAGGGAAGTCAGGGCATTCTCCTGGATTACTCACGACAGGAAGTCAATGAGATGCAGATATTGAAGCAGGCGGATGTCGTCATGCTTATGTATCTTTTCCCAGACTTATTTCCGAATGAAGTAGTAGTGGATAATTTAAATTATTACGAAGAACATACAATTCATGATTCTTCTCTTAGTAAAGCAATCCATGCAATTGTTGCGGCAAGAATGGATCAGAAAGAATTGGCCTATCGCTTCTTTCAGGAAGCATGTTTAATAGATTTAGGACCGGAAGCCCATTCTTCTGATGAAGGGATACACGCTGCATCACTTGGTGCTTTATGGCTGTCAGTCATATTCGGCTTTGCCAATATTTCTATGAAGGAAAACGGCTTAAAGATAGATCCAAAGTTACCAGATGAATGGAATGAGGTCATCATACCGATCCAATACTTAGGAAGGGAACTGGAAATCCGATTGACTTCTGACAAAACGGAAGTGACTTTGCATTCCGGTTCTTCCATAGACATTGAAATCCGTGGAAAAGAGTTTCTATTATCAAACAAGATTGAACTTTCGCATGGTCAGCAAGAAAGTATCAATTAAGAGTTTTATAGAGAGGAATATAGATATGACGAATTCAATAATCGAAGCTGTTATCTTTGATCTTGACGGCGTAATAACCGATACAGCCCATTTTCATTTTCTGGCGTGGAAGCAGCTGGCGGAAGAACTGAATATTGAGATAGATGAGGAGTTCAACGAGAAGCTGAAAGGGATAAGCAGAATGGATTCCCTGGAACTCATCTTAAAAAAAGGAAACAAAGAGAATGACTTTACACTTTCAGAAAAAGAGGAAATGGCCGCAAGAAAAAACAGCCATTACCGTCATTTGCTGAAGGAATTGACTCCAAAGGATATCCTCCCGGGAATCATTGATTTAGTCCAAAACATTAAAGCAGAAGGTCTGCCGACAGCTATTGCCTCTGTATCCAAAAATGCACCAACAGTATTGAAAGCGCTTGGAATGGAAGGTACATTTGATTATGTAGTGGATGCTGCAAAAATCAATAATTCAAAACCGGATCCGGAAATCTTCCTGACAGCCAGTGAAAAACTGAACGTTAATCCCCGCAATTGTATAGGGATCGAAGACGCAGCAGCAGGCGTAGAAGCAATCAAAGGGAGCCAAATGTTCGCGGTCGGTGTCGGGGCAAACCTGGCAAAAGCGGACCTCAGAGTCCTTTCAACCAATCAGCTGGAGTGGGAATCCATCAAAACGGCTTACCAGAAGGCCAACAGATAAGTTCTATTTAACCAATGGAATTAATCCTGATGATCAGTAATCGGTTGATACGTATTTAAATTTTTTATTATGAATCAAGGAGAGAATGATGAAAATTGTAGTGGCACCTGATTCTTTTAAAGGTTCATTATCGGCAAAGGACATTTGCAAAGCGGTGAAAATGGGCGCAGAGAAAGTATTTCCTGATGCCGACGTCTTGGAAGTGCCATTGGCCGATGGAGGAGAAGGCACCATGGAAAATATGGTGTACGCATCCGGCGGCAAAACGATTGAAGTCACGGTCAAGGGGCCGCTTGGATTGCCGGTACGCGCCTCCTACGGTGTGTTAAACGATCAAAAGACCGCTGTCATTGAAATGGCCCAGGCCTCCGGCTTACCCTTATTGAATGTAAATGAACGGAATCCCTTCAAGGCAACAAGCTTCGGAACAGGCGAACTAATCAAGGATGCCCTTGATAAAGGCTACCGCCAATTTCTTGTTGCCATCGGGGGAAGTGCCACAAATGACGCCGGAACCGGAATGTTAAAGGCACTAGGGATGAAATTCTATGACGATAACAAGGTTGAGCTGCCTGAAGGAGGAGGCTATCTATCACTGCTCCATCACTATGATGATTCAGGGCTCGATGAAAGAATAAAAGAATCCAGCTTCCTCGTCGCAAGTGATGTGAATAACAAACTTTGTGGTGAAAATGGGGCATCGGTCATATTTGCTCCCCAAAAAGGAGCAGACGCTGAAATGGTATCCCGATTAGATACTGCCTTAAATCGTTTTGCTGATGTGGTCTATGCTCAAAGTAAAACAGATATGCGTGAGATTAATGGTGGAGGAGCTGCAGGAGGAATGGGAGCTGCACTAGTAACCTTCCTGAATGCAGAACTACGATCAGGAATCGATTTAATGATGAAGGAAATCCATTTTCAAGAACTTCTCAGTGATGCAGACCTGGTTATTACCGGGGAAGGAAGTCTGGACATGCAAACACTAGAAGGAAAAGTCATAAAGGGAGTAGCAGATGCCGCCGGTAAGCAGGGAATACCCGTGATAGCTTTGACAGGGAATTTGAATTTACCAGTAAATAAATTTGATAGCCTCGGCATCGTATCTGCCTTTTCGGTTGTACCTGGACCATGCTCCCTTGAAACGGCATTTGCTAATGGGAGTGAGTGGATTACTGACAGAACGGTATCTATCTTGAGGTTGCTGAAGGCAGTTACTCAATCATAAATCTAAAAAAATGTGATCATAAGTGGATGATTTCACAAAACCAGGGCCAACCCCTGCACCAAAAATTAGCGTAACAGGGGGCAGTCCCTTTTCTTCTTATCTTAAAAGTGATCTTGTAGTAAGGGAAAAGTGAATTTGAATTTTGAATGCTGGCTCTCGAACTGGGAGTTCAGCATTTTCTTATATAAGGGTGTCCATTTTCCAAGAAGTTCTTTCAACAATGTGGGAAAGAGAGACAGGTCACCCGTCCCATATTTACTGTATGATGTTAACTCCTATTCACCTGCTGATATACGATTTAGTTGAGGAGTCTTCAAGAAGGCAATTCCTAAAAGTCGATTCTGTATTTTAGCAGAGAGATATATCTTCGGTGTGACAAGGAACCTTCGTCCCTCTAAGATGGTCTCCCAAAGGCAACTCAGCGACAAGCTGTTGAATCAGCGGGTTATCGTCAACCTGTATCGAAACAGACTGCTCTTGAATTCCGAGCCACTCGATATAACCCAAACCCAAACCCAAATAAGCAAGCGTGTTATAAGTCCCCCAGTTTTCATGCTTCCCCACCCTCAATAACCTTAATGCCATGCTGCAGCATCGTTTCTTTCGCGGCTGTAGGATCAGATGAAAAGTGGACAAGATGATCAAAGGCAAGTGAAGTCATTTTGTTTTCCTCTTTTCTGGTTAGTGGTGTGATTCTATTTTAGCAGGTTTGTAGAAAGGACCTGAGTGTCTTACTCTTTCTCTAGGAGAATACAAAGAGGAGGGATAGGCTGCTGTTACTCCTTTACCCTTTTCGTCCCTCCGCCCCTTTTAAATTCCCTTTTCATAAAAAAACATTTTCTTATTGTCGAATCAACTCGCATTAGGGGTTGAAGGGTAAAATTCGGGTGCCACAGTGAGTTTATTTAATGTTAAAATCAGGTATAACAATATCTGTAAAAACTGAACAGATGATATTGGTGTGCAGCTATTTTATCTGCAAAAGGTTTATTGTGAGTTATTAACTAAATTGGATAGAGGAGTAGGGGAATGAATCAATTTCTTCAAATGGGTGCAAATACAGTTTTAGGTTCTACAAAAGGCTATGTTACTGTCAGCTACGAAATTTCTAATTCGATAGATATCTCTTTAACAGCTTTCCTTTTAAATGATTTAGACAAGGTACAGGGAGATAGCGGGATTATATTTTATAATCAACCAAAGAGCTTATCTGGTGCAGCTACCTTGATGCCATCTGAGAAAGCAGGTAGTAAAAAAGTACATAAACTTAATTTTGACATGAGTAAAGTCCCTGATGGTATTACTAAAATGGCTATAACTCTTACAGAAGATAATAACACGGGATTTTCAAATGTTAAGGATTTGAAGGCAGAGATATGTACCGGTAATACTATTATCCAATTGAACCCGTCTAGTTTCACTAATGAAAATGGAATCGTAGTTCTAGAATTATATCTTAGGAATGGTCAGACAAAGGCTAGGTCAATCTGGCGTGGATTTGATTCTGGGCTTGAAGGGTTATGTGTAAATTACGGTGTTGAGGTTAAAGCGGACGAGCAAACCAAGCCTTATGAACCTAAAACAATTCAAAAACAAACACCAAAAGATCCTGATCAAAGTAGTCAGGGTCAGATGTCATCGATCAACCTGGAAAAGGTAAAGGGCAAGATTAGTCTCGACAAAAATCAAAAGCCCGTTATCATTGAAAAAACACCAGAAATAACGGCTACAGTCTCTTGGAAGACCGGGACAGATTATGATATATATGCTCTTGTTTATACGAGTGATGGTAAACAGATAGATGTAGCGATGTTTGGGGCAAAAGGAACACCTCCCCTTAGGAATTTCGGCAATGGAGCAGTGGAACATATGGGGGATGTTAGGCGAGATAGTGGCCGATCCACTAAAACAGAAATAATCAAATTAAGATTAAATAATAATATTCTCGCAGTTGTTCCTGTGGTGTATTCTGCTCAGTCGAATGGAACAGGGTCATTCTACAGATACCAGGTGTCCATGAGTATTGATAATCATAATGGAACCTCTGTCACCGTATTCGCCAATAATGCAAATAATAATGAAAGAATTTACTCTTGTGTGCCCGGAATACTTCATAATACGCAAGATGGAGTGATTATAAGTCCATTAGAGCTTTACAGTATGCCCAACTCGGAGCGCAGACCTAAGCTTAGAATGGGGTCTTCAAATATGGTAGAAGTAATAATGGATAAAGGACCAATAAACGATTACAAGTAGACTTGAATTATATAAAGCTGTCTTTCTATATCTCTGAGTAGATAAATTATTTGTCGAGGAGTTACTGTGCCTTTATTTGAGTTGAATTTTTTATTAAGGAGTTTAGTTGGTTTGCATAGGATAAGTGTGGTTTGTGTATAACCAGGTAATTCTGCTTTGTTTTCAATTTCGGATGAATAGAATAATTTGAATGAAATAAAAAGTTATGGAAAAAGCCAGAGCCATAAAGTATTGTCATACCCTGGCTCTGACTTCAATCCCCCTTTGATAAGAAGGAAATTCAACGCCACATCTGTTAAAGCACTAAAGCAGCAGGGTCTAAGCTTGATACATAAGAACAAGAAACTACACTAACACCTTCCGACAAATTTCGGGGTGTCACTGTGACTTTATTTTATAGAGTATTTGGTAACGGTTATACACTAAATCAATTTACCACTGTAGGTTCTACAATATCCTTTCTTCGATAAACGTTCAGAATAAGGCCTAGCAGGGCAGAGTAAACGAGCAGCAGGCTCCCTCCATAACTGATAAACGGCAGGGGTACTCCCATGATGGGGACTATTCCAAGACTCATTAAGATGTTCCAGCAAGCAGGAACAATGAAGAATGCAGCCCCTCCGATGGCTAATAATCTGCCGAATAAATCCTCTGTTTTAAAAGCATTTGAAGAAATCCGCAAAATAAATACAAAGAGCAGTAGACAAAGGACAATTCCAAATACCCAGCCAAAAGAATAGACGAGAAATGGGAATACAAGATCTGTATGTGCTTCAGGGAGCTTTAGATTATTGTAAAGTCCGTTGCCGAACCAACCAGCCTCTGAAAGGATATCTTTCAATGGTATGAGTGAATCAGAGAGAGAGCTAGTAGGGAATGTAAGGATCATCATGCTAAAGAAAAGGATGCCTATAAGCAAATTACCCACGGCTGCTTTAATGGCAAATTGTTTATGAACATAAGAAAAAACATACATCGCTAATACGCAAGAAAAGTATATACTACTAAACATCAATTGTGGGACCATGATGTAGAGAAGGACTGGAGTCCAAAATAGGAATAATAGCAATCCTTGTTTTTTCCACCCCTTAGACTCATTGATTTTGGCTAAAATGCCGGCCCACGCGATCAAAAATAAAAATAAGGATATAAGTGGACCATCAATCGTAATACCTCCGAAAGAAATCCACCTTTTTGCTCCATTAATCTCAACGCCAACTAAAAAAGTGGTGAAAAATAGGATTAAGCCGCCTCCATAAAAATACATCCACAAATTTTTCAGTTTCCTGTAGTCAAAGAAAAGAAATCCTATGAGAGCAAGAACAGCAAGGACGACCCAGAATGCTTGTGTTTTCATAAAAGAAACGCTGGGTACTGAAACACTGCCAATCAGTGGAAGAAAACTAATGCCTGCAAGAAGGACAAATAAAGCAATAAGGAGCCAATCCATTCTCGGTTTATGAAGATGATTCATGTTTTTACCGACAGTAGAGGGATCTCCCATTTCCTGCATTGCCTTTTTATCCGCCTCCTTTACAGATAATCCTCTCTCTTGAAAGGACCGGCTTAGCTCTTCCATATGATTACTAAGCTCCTTTTTGATCATACTGTGAGCTTCCTTGGATTTCACTTTAGAGATTACTTTACTTAAATATTCCTCAAATTTAGAAGAACTCATAAAGAAGCCTCCTCGAGTAAGGATTGAAGTGATGCGCGTTGTTTAGAACCTCTAGGTTCCCGAGCAGCTGCATATTTTTTCCCTTTCGCAGTCAGGGAATAGTATTTCCTGTCTTCAACCCACTTGGATGTAATGATTTTCTTATTTTCAAGTAGATGTAAAAGGGTATAAAGCTGGCCTTCATCGCCTTTAAAGCTAAGCTCATTTTTTTGAAAAAGCCCGGTGGAAATATCGTACCCTTGCTTTGCTTCATCCTGCAGTGAATACAATATATTTTGAAGGGTTTCTACTTTCCAAGAATGAAGGTCCATGTGAGATTGCTTCTTCCGGATCGTTTCTTTCACCGCATTTTTTCTCTCCTCGGAAAAAGAAAACCCCTCAAAATCTTTTTTTATAGAATTCTTTAAGTTTTGGAATGAATCACCCATGGCTAAACCTCCTTTTTCATCTTGTTCTTTAATAATTCCCTGGCCTGTTTTAATCTGGTTTTTAAAGTATTTCTATTTACACCCGTAATCTTGCTGATCTCTAATAAAGAAAGCTCCTCGTAGTAATGTAAAAACACAACTTCCCTGTACTTTACCGGTAAATCTATAATGGCACTCGTCAAGCTGCTTGCTACATTCTTTGAGATGATTTCCTCTTCAACGTGTTTTGACTTGGATGGGATATAATCCAAAATTTTATCGCTGAATTTTAGTTTGCGATAATGCCAACTACGCAAATAATCCTTACAATGATTAATGGCAATTCGATATAGCCACGTCTTTATTGATGACTTATTATTAAACTGACCCAGTTTTTCATGGCATTTAATAAATATCTCCTGCGTTAAGTCCTCAGCAGTCGTTCGATTCTTTACATAGGAAAAAACAAGATGCAGTACATCATCGCTGTAGTTATCCATTAACTGGCCGATAACTTGTTCATTATCTTCTATGCTATTAACATTCACTGCTATTTCTTCAAGTTCAGCCATCTTCGTTTCCCCCCTTTCCCCATTTTAGACGAAGCAAGCATCATTTTGGTTTGGAAAAATTTAAAGGGAAAATAAAGGAAATATTTATGTTTTATTGGAATTGAAATACAAAGATCGTGTTTTCTATATAATGTCAGGCTGTCACTGTGACATAAAAAAAGGTCATAGAAAATCCCCCTCACCTTTTTAAGCGAGGGGGATTACGGGTTCTATTTGGACAGAGGTGGGATTCAGGGCCAGCACCAGTATACTAAAGCATTAAACTACCAGGAGCCATGCCATTGTCTTCGAATGCTGACTCTCGTTCTGAGAGTTCAGCATTCTTTTATAAAATGGTGTCCTTTTCTTAAAAATTTCTTTATATAAATCTCTAAATTTTTGCAGAGAGATACGTCTTAATTGTGAAAAGGAACCTCCGTACCCCTAAGATTCAACCTCTCTACTCATTCTTTCGTTATCTCATATAGTGCTCCTTGTAAAAGAATGGATTGGTTCTGTTGGCCGTTTTCAAGCTGAATGCCAAAGGGTCTTTCGCCAAATGTCTTGATGAAATCTTTAACAATGCCATCCTCAACAGGAGTACAAAACAACAGGTTTCCGTGCGGCATGTAAAGACGCTGGCATTTTGCACCCCATTTCTCATTTATAAACGCTTCTCCGATTTGCAGATCAAAAAGGGAAGACCAGCGGGAAATTTTTTCATCCAAGTTTTCAACGGCGAACAACACATCCTTAATTTGAAGAGAGCCGGCTGGATGGCTGGAGTGTACCTCCAGTTTCTCTCTTCTGACAGCATCATCTTCTCCCCATTGGATTAAGAAGGGAAGGGGAAGTGTTGGATGCTCCTCCGCAATAAACAGCATGGACCATTGCAAAAGTTCTCCACTGTCCGTTAACCGCGAACCTTTGACAGGGCCATGGAGTTTCAGCCCTTTTTCTTTAAGTTCGACAGCAAGTTGGTCCATGTTATTCGTCCTGAGAGCGATCCTTCCCGGGTGGTCTCCCAAAGGCAGCTCAGCGACAAGCTGTTGAATCAGCGGGTTATCGTCAACCTGTATGGAAACAGATCGATCTTGAATTCCGAGCCACTCGATATAACTCAAACCAAAATAAGCAAGCGTGTTATAAGTCCCCCAGTTTTCATGCTTCCCACCCTCGATAACATGAATGCCGTGCTGCAGCATCGTTGTTTTCGCGGACGTAGGATTAGTTGAAAAGTGAACAAGATGATCAAAGGCAAGGGAAGTCAATTTTATATCCCTCGTTTCTGTTTAGTAGTGTAATTCTATTTTAACAGGTTTTCAGAAACGAGCAGAGTGTCTGACTCTGTGTCCATGCAAGATGTGGGACAGAGGGACAGGTGAACTGTTCCATAATTTCGTTATGGTAATAACTCCTAAAAGCGTCTGCCGAATATATGAAATTGGTTGATAAGTCTTTAAGAAGGCCACAGCTAAAAGTCGACCCTCTGTATTTTAGCGGAGAGATACGGTTTCGGTGGGAAGAGAACCCAGCTTCTCAGTTCCTAAAAAGTATAAAGAGGTGAGATGTTAATCTTTGCTTTTTGGATTTTATAATCTGAATTTTCGGTCCATTGTGTTAAGATAGAAATAGAACCACTACTAGAAGGAGATGAAATTATGTGGAATAGAAATAAGAGTACGGGTCCAGGAGGTGGAATGTCTACAGGTCCAGGGGGCGGGGCTTCGACAGGTCCAGGAGGTGGACTATCTACAGGTCCGCAAGGTGGGATGTCTACAGGTCCAGGAGGTGGGCTATCCACGGGTCCGGGAGGTGGGCTATCCACAGGTCCAGGAGGCGGGCTATCCACGGGTCCAAGAGGTGGACTTTCGACAGGTCCAGGAGGCGGGCTATCCACAGGTCCAGGAGGTGGACTTTCTACAGGCCCCACACCTTATATGAGTAATGTTCCGCCTTGGCCTGTATTTGTTGAAGAATTGGAAAAGAGAGGAATGTATCAGCAGGCAAATATAATTAGAAAACACCATCTTAGATAAAAGATACAAATTGTGGCCCCACATAGGAGATTTATCATTCATCTTTTAGGGTGAAGTATATTTTAATAAGACTTGAAAAATTAGCCATGGGGCGCGTTTATATCTTAACGCGTCTCTTTTGTTGGAGCGCCTATTGCCAATACATAAAAAAAAATTAAGGGAGATAGAACCACTAAACGAACCCAGAGTGAGCTTGTTGTTAATATAAATTGTTCTTGTGCCAATAAATCCATAATAGTTAGGCTAGTAGAAATAAATAAGGGGGGCATACTAAATGGTTGATTTGAGTCGGAAATATTCGTGGAACGGAAACGAAGCACTGACAAATGCTGCTCATATGGTACATGAGTTACATGGTATTAATCAGTTACAAGTAGAAAACTGGTTAGATTATGATGAAGTTGATTTACTTTCGAAAACTTCTAAGCCGCACAAAGAAACCTTGTTACATGACTATATTCGTTTTATTAACTTTACAATGTATGAATATGCATTGGACAAACACTTTCCAATGACAGTGATCAATCCCTTAGTAGAGGTCATGGACATTTATGGTGTGCATTATTCTCACTTAGGAAATGCCCCTTTTATTGGATTGGATGATGAAGAGATACATGGATATGATCAGAATTTAGTAGAAGGTTTCGCTCATAAAATCTTTGACGTATATATTGAAACGTTAGAACCTACTATGATTAGTGACATATTTACAGTGCTATTTGCAAACAAACAATTCTTATATGAATTTAATAAGCAGATCCAAGAGGTGGTGGGAGGTCTGGAATTGAAAGACCACCCAAACTATTTAAGGAAAGACGGAGTACTTAAACGGTGTAAATATTTGCCGAAGTGGTTACAAAAAGGTGTTTTTATGAGGGATAAAGGTAGATGTCAAATCTGTGGAACAGATTTAACTAAAGTATTACATCTAGATAAACAAGAGAATTATGATCATATCATTCCTCTAAAAGCAGGGGGGACTAATGATCCGACTAATTTCCAATTAACATGTGAACATTGCAACAAATCTAAAGGTGCCAGAAGCACAATATATCATAGTTTGGGCACTAGGTTTTGGGAAAATGAGAATCTTCTCTCAAAATAGTTCTCACTTTTGTTACTTTTTAGAGAAAGGTAAAGGTCTATCTCCTGTATACTAACATGTTTATGTCCCTCTACAGTTATTTATAGAACAGCTCTTAAATCCGTTTTCATATATACTAATGTAAAATAATGGTATTATTAGTTGTGGAGAGGGTGAATAGAAATGAGTAATGATAACTTCTCGTTTTTAGATCAAAAAGAGATAAAGCTATTGGAGACTCTTACGAAGAAATATGAAGAATTCATTGAGCCGAACCCTTTGCAAAAACAATTAATTAAGGCAAAATATAAATTCACAGAGCTATTACCAGAAAAAGTAAAGGGGGTAACCTCAGATACTATTAAAAAAGCAAGCGATTGGATAGTGATAAGAAAGGCTATAGAAAGTGCTGGTAAAGGTTTTGGAGTCGTAAATGAAAATTCTGCAAGATTTACTTTAAGTAAAAAGAATGTATTAAAATCGTTAAATAGGGAAGATATCCAGATTAGTCAGTTTGATAGAATATGTGAATTAAGAAGTTATTACATAGAAAAGAATGTAGTAAATCGGAGGAAAGTATTTGATTTACCCACGGCGTTTCTAGGGGGAGGAGTAACGGGATTCTTTGGTCTATGGGGTGTACCGTTTAATTTAGCCTATACTTTTTTTATGTATTATAGAACTGTTCAGGCTGTGGCATTATATTATGGTTATGATGTTGTTGATGATCCAAGTGAGTTAGAGTTTGCATCCAGTGTAACAATCACGTGTATATCGCCTCATATAACATCAGATGCACAAAATCTTGGAACAATAGTTAGTAAGATGATGTTTGCTACAAACGTTACAGTCTTAAAAGAGTCATTATCGAAATTATCATATGAACAGATGGCACAAAAAGGAGGGGCTGAATTACTTTATGTTCAGTTAAGAGCTTTAGCTAATGCACAAGCAAAAAAGGCACTTAACAAAGCGGGTAAAGAGGGTGTAGAAGCAGGAATATTTAAAAATATGCTTGAACAGATTGGTAAAAAAATGAGTAAAGAAACTGGAAAAAAAGCCGTTCCTGTAATTGGAGGGGTAGTAGGAGCTTTATCCGATACACATACCATGAATAAAATAATTAAAGGGGCAAATTTAATTTATCATAAGAGATTTTTATTTGAAAAAGATATTAGAATAAATGAACTTCGTTCAGGCTCAGATAATGACCATAGCCCGGATATATTGGACTACGATGAAATAATGAAAAAAATCAGACCCTGACACAGTATGGATTAGTGGAAATGTAATTAATTTAAGTCAGATAAATAACTTCAATTCTTTCTACAAATGAAAATGACTAGCCCTTCAACGTAAGCTTCCTGCCTCATTGAGTATAGCTGATATAACCTACAATAATAACTTTGAAATATCCTATGAAAAATATATAACTAAAATTAAAAGTCGGGACAAGCTTCTCCTTGTCCCGAAAAAATCTTAGTGATTGTTTAAAAAGTAGATAAGTATTGTTGTCAGAGCCGCTCTCTAATTTTTCTTCAACAATCATCTTCACATCTAACTCAGTAAAGAATCACAAATAGGATTAGGACAACCGCAATTTCTTAAGATGGTAAAATCCTTTTTGTAGTACTTTCTCCTTTTCGATCATCTCCATGAATTTCACTATGACATTACTTTAATGCTTTTTATCTTTTGGAGGATGAGGATCATTACCGTAGCTATCTGAGTCTCGGAATTTTCCATTTTTTCCTTGAATTCGTAATTCTGAGCTGTTGCTCTTGGCCCTATCCCTTCCGTAACTAATGGCATCCTTTTGCGTATTGAATGTTTTTGATACCCTAGACTTTTTTTCTCCACGAACAGCCCATTTTTCTCCATGTTTTACAACATACTGATTTTCCTTGGCCAACTTTACACCTCCTATCTTTTTACAATATTCCACAAATTCATTAGCTAACCTTCTATTTTTTGGGAATTTTGATAAACTTAATTTATGGATGTCGTAAAAGATCCTTTGCTGGAAAGTGAACTTATATTTGTTCTCGAGGTTATTCATAAAGGCATTTAATTTTATCTTTATTAGTATTAAAAACCATCCTCATTAACTTAAATTTCCAAACATACAATTGTGATATATTTACTATTAGAAACGATAAGAGGTGTGTGTAAGTGAATGACAAGGCAAGGCAGTTATTTGAATATTTATTGGCCGTCAATAATTTGCGTTTCAATGTGATTCGGGACTACACGGAATATGATAAAAGCTGGAATAAACAAGCGTTGGAGGAATATGGGAAGGATGTATTTCTCTTTGGTGAGGGCAACGATGAGGAAGCGATTTTAGAGATTCATAGACAGAGAATTACCGCTGATGTGTTAACACCGCCACAACCAGACAAAAAGATAAAAGAGTGGATTACATATTCTTATAATAAAGAAAACCAACTTCTGCAAATGCCTGGTTCAAAAGTTATGCTGGAAGACGGCGAAAGAGTGGAAGTTAAATTTGAAGAGGACAGTTACAGGGTAAAGCTTTTTAATGAATGGAAAAAAGAGTGGCAGAACTGGGCAAAAGAAGTCACTAGGATGAAAAAAGTACAATCTCTTTATGAACTATTCTTTAGAGTGCATCAAGATTTCCAAAAGGAAGGTGAAGGACTTGAGCTCCTTCTCGGGGAGACGTTATTTACTTGGAAACAAGACGTTGGCACCATTCATCACCCTTTGTTTACGACTAAATTGGATATAGACCTTGATACTGATAAAGGTATTATCACGGTTAAGCCCACGAATCAAGGGTATAAGCTGGAATTAAACATTCTAAGCGGCATATCACTTCCTAATATAGAAAGCATACAGAACATTGGAAGGTTGGCTAGATACAAGGATGTATTAGAAGAAAATGTCCAGGAGCTTTCAAGCCAATTTATGCAATTAGTCGATGCAGCAGGAAGAACTGCAGAAAAGGGTGAAGCCTTACTACCTACTAAAGATGCAGTTGCTCACTTGGACGAATATGTCATTCTTCTCAGGAAGAAAGATAATCAAGTGTTGAAAAATGATTTGGAACAAATCATTGAATTAATGCAGGAGGAAGAGTATCCAGTACCTGCAACTATAGACTCCATTGTAGGAAATGAAATGAGCGAAGACACAATAAATAACCTGAAGTGGGATGAAGTAGGAACTGATCTGTATTTTCCATTAGCAGCAAATGAGGAACAAAAGGATATCGCCAGAAGATTAGCGACAAATTACGGTCTTACAGTTCAAGGTCCTCCAGGAACTGGTAAAACCCATACAATAGCTAACATTGTCTCGCATTTACTAGCTCATGGGAAAAAGGTTTTAATCACCAGTCAGAAAGAGAATCCCTTAAAGGTTCTAAAGGATAAGATTCCCGAAGAGATTCGTGACCTATGTGTCCCAGTACTCGGAGGAGGAAGGGATTCTCTAAGAGAAATTGAGAAATCCATCCGAACAATATCCGAAAAACTCGGGAACGCTTCTACTGAAAAGTTAGAAACAGAAATTAAAAGAAGTAAGGAAGAGTTGGATAAAAGTAGAAGAAAGGAAGCTAAGTTTAAAAATCAACTTCTTGAGTACAGTAAAAGCGAACAGACGGAAATAGAGTTTAAAGGAAACTTAATTACTAAAGCAGATGCAGCTAAAATGTTAATTGAAGAGAGTTTAGATTATAAGTGGATCCTGGATAGAATTCAACTAAACACCGAGTTTCCACTTACCGAAGAGGATTTCAAACTGCTTTGGGATATAAGAGGAACCATATTAAAAGATGACTTATACCTAAAGGAATCTTTACTCCCTGAAACAGACTTTCTAAAAAGCCCCGAAGAAATGAAGAAGTGGTTGAATCATGGAAGAGATTTAAAACACAAACATGATAATGCAATATTTCATACAGAGGAAGTCAAATTTCCAATTGAGAAAGAGTACGCTAAAGAGATTAAAGAACAACTTACAGCAATTATAAGTATGAAAGAATTCTTAAAAGAAAATACTGCATCACATAAAATTCTTGATGATATTCTTGCCGGTGAAACGCGCAAAGATCGTTGGATTAATTTTCTTGAAGATATGAAATCAATTAACAATGAAATGGCCTCAATTAACAGTTCTATAATTAGTTTTGATATTAAACTGCCGGATAAAGCAGATCACGAATTAGAGTCAGATATCTACCTATTAGGTGAAAGATTAAGACAAAATAAAAAGCCGAACGCAATGTTCGCTCTCACTAAGGGGAAAAATGCAAAGTATCTATGGCAGACCCCAATTATAAATGGAAAGCCAGTTACAAATGTACAAGAAATTGAGATCCTCCAACAACATCTGTTGCTTAAGAAAAAGAAAGAAGAAGTGGTAAGGACTTGGAATGCTAATCTTGACGAAGTTAATGGCGAATTTATTGAAATTGATGATAAACGTATTATTAGCTCGTTAGCTAAAAAGATCGCAGATTTTGAACAGGTTATTAAACTAGCTTCTAAAATAGAAAAATTCAAGGGGACCTCCAACCGATTATCTTTTAAAAATACGAATTGGTTAGATTATCACTTTTACAAAGAGTTACTTAAAGTTACTGATTTTGTATTTGATGCACTTAATTATAACGAGTGGGGAAAGGATTATACTTCATACAAAGGTAAACTTGAGAATACGCTTAAAGTCCAAAATGCTCATCCAATAACCCAAATATTAATACAAGTACTGCAGGATCAAGATGAAAATAGATGGGCTTCCATTCTTAATGAAATATCAATTCTTAAGGGAACAAAAGAGAAAGTATTGCAGTTCGACTCTTTAATAAAACGACTTGAAACCCAAGCCCCTCAAACAGCAACTAGGATTACTGAATTGCTGGGGAAAGAAGCTAAAATACCTCAAAACCCTTCAAAAGCTTGGGAGTTAAAATCTTTATACGATTGGATGACAGAAAATCAAGACTTCGAAGTAGAACGAATTGAGGGTCAAATTAAGACTGAGCAAGATTATCAAAAGAAATTAATAACTTCAATCGTGTCTAATTCAACATGGTTAAATCAAATTGTCCGTATAACAGAAACTCAGAAGAGAGCACTGGTCGCTTGGAAAAACTTTATAAAGCGCTACGGAAAAGGGACAGGAAATAATAAGCGTTATTTAGCAGATGCCCGCATGGAAATGGAGAAGGCTCAGTCAGCTATTCCTGTTTGGATCATGCCAGTGAATCAAGTGATTGAGAACTTTCCTGTCTATAACGAAAAGTTTGATGTCATTATCTTTGACGAGAGTAGTCAATGTGACATCATGTCTGTTCCTGTTTTATTACGAGGAGAGAAAATCGTCGTCGTGGGTGATGATGAACAAATAAGTCCATACGGGATAGGGACAAAGGACTCAGAGATAGAAGAATTAATCCAGCGTTATTTGGAGGGTGTACCAAACAAGCGGTTGTTTGACCATAAAATATCACTTTATGAAATCGCCGATCAAATTTTCCCTAAAAGCGGAAGGTTGATGTTAAAAGAGCACTTTAGATGTGTACCGGAGATTATTCAATTCTCTAATGACTTGAGTTATGGAGGACAGATGGTACCACTCAGGCTGCCTTTTGATTATGAAAAAATTGATCCACCAGTACTTGCAATAAAAGTAGAGGATGGCTATGCAAATGAAGGCAATACATTAGTAAATGAACCAGAAGCAGATAAGATTGTTGAAGATATAGAAGCAATTATTTCAGATCCAAAATATGATAACCAAACAATAGGGGTTATCACCCTGCAAGGAACAAAGCAAGCAGCTCTTATAGAGAATAAAATCCGCGAGAAAATATCTGAAAGTGAATTTGTAAAAAGAAAAATCATCTGT
Source organism: Bacillus sp. SRL337 (assembly GCF_984799155.1). Taxonomy (NCBI): domain Bacteria; kingdom Bacillati; phylum Bacillota; class Bacilli; order Caryophanales; family Bacillaceae; genus Bacillus; species Bacillus sp. SRL337. Next base: position 588,725 of record NZ_OZ481793.1, read on the forward strand.
GGAAATGCCTATAGTCTTCAAGGCGATGAAAGGGATATTGTTTTTCTTTCGATGGTGGTTGCTGGGAACAGAAGGTTTGTTACAATGACAAAGAAAGATCAGCAGCAAACATTTAATGTAGCTGCAAGTCGAGCTAAAAATCAAATGAGACTTTATCACTCTGTAGAATTAGATGAACTGAAAAAGGACTGCTATAGATACAAGTTACTAAGTTATTGTAAGAACCCTTCAAGAGTAAACGAGATTGTAGAGAACTTAGAAGCGAAATGTGAATCTCCGTTTGAAATTGATGTCTTACGTATGATTGTTGCTAAAGGATATAGAGTTCAGCCTCAAGTTGAGGTAGGTAGAAACCGTATTGACTTTGTTATTGAAGGGATTAGAGACCGCTTGGCCATTGAGTGTGATGGAGAAAAATGGCATGGGCCAGAAAAATGGGAAGAAGACATGCAGCGACAGTATGACCTTGAGCGAGCCGGTTGGAAGTTCTGGAGAGTTAGAGGTCGACAGTTCTATTATGACCGAGTGGCTGCAATGGAAAGCCTGTGGAGGAAGTTGGAGGAATTAGGTATAGAACCCAGCCCGTTAGAAAACTCTGTAGAGCAGCAGGTTGACAGAGAAATCAGACCTAAAATTGAACGTGTAACCTTAAAGGCTAACCATTCAGAGAGAATTATGTCGCCTGTTATTGATAACTTAGAAAGTAAAAACGAATATGTAAAAGCTCAGAATGGACAAATAAAGTTAGACTTGTTTAACGGTACTGAGCTATCAAATGAATCATATAAGCAGATTGCTTTGTTTGATCAAGAAAATAATATCATTGAAAATGACCATCAATCTAAAGGTTTCTCTTTGCTTAAATATTTAAAACAGAAAGAGGTTGAGGTTATTGATCAACGTGAAAAGGGTGGCAGCCTATGGATTGTTGCTGGTGAGGAAATTGATCCTCTAATTGAAGAGCTGGATAAGAGGGGGATTACGTTTAGCTTTACCCAAAAAGGGAGTAAGTCTACAAATTATTTGCCAGGTTGGTATACGTCGTTTAACGGATAAATTCTGAAAAGTTTTTACAAAAAAAAATCTTGGCCTGCCCTACGGTACATTAATGAACGAAGGGCAGGCCAAGTCTTTATGCAATTTTCCAGGATATATTGATAAGGTATTCTTTGAAGTTTGTAGCCTGGAATGTGGAGAGATTTAGAAAGTAATTCAAATAAATTAAAAGGTAACAGGTTCTTTCTACTGTGATTAGGACAAGGTAGCTGTCCCTGCATTTCTTCAGAATACCAACCAATAATCCTAAATCAGAAAACATCCAACAAAATTCGACAGTGGTCGGGATGTCACTGTGACTTTACTTCAAACAGCTTTAGAGAAGATGAATTTAAGGTAAGCCAAACTGAGCTTACATTAGGAAGTTATTATTCCGTCTATAAAGAAGTATTGGTCCATCATAAGAAACCGGCTGGTGAACTGCTTCCAATGATGTACCAGGGAATACAGTTATTTTTAGAAATGCAGACAGAAAATAACACCGTCGTAAAATATATTTCTAAAAATAAACATTTACCCAAAGCCGAATTGCTTGAGCGGTTATTCGAGGTTTTTCCGACAATAGGATATGGAGATACACAATATATGGAGCTGATCAACAAAACAAAGTAAATGAAGGGATTCCGGGGGCTGCGTTTTCCCAGTTTCAAAGGTACCAAATTATTTATGTCGTTTGTTAACTTCAATCGAAATGAACTCCGGCAAATAGTTGGGGGTACATCCTTTTGATACTTTTTCATCTTTGTAAAGGCCCGTTTTCTCCCCAAGTTGAATGCAACGCTCACGATTCTTTTCATCATAAATGCCGATCCAGCCTGCGGTGAAATTCATCGCCCATTGAACTTCGGGTTCTTCCTGCGTAATATCAGCCTCTAATGCAGATAACAGGTCTGCGGTATTATCAGGTGGTGTTTGCCCGGTCCATCTCAATCGCCCTTGATAATACCAGAATGCCCGTCTTTGTAGAGCGGAAGGACTCTTTTGCCAAGACTCTATCAAGGCAATTCTCTTCTTGTCTTTGGTGAGCTGATTAGCCATCAACCAATCCATTAAGTTATTCCGCTCTTCAAAAGAGTGAGTCTGCATATCCTTATCAAGGCTATTCAGCACATCTTGTGAAAGAAGTTTTTTGTCCATAATCAAGATGGCTAGAAGTCTGGGCAAAAACTCTTCGGTTGACCAAAGTTCCATAGCCAGTTCGTGATCTTTTTTAATGTCTTTCGCGATTTTTCGCAAGTCGCCCAGCTTCGTTTTACTATTGATCTGAGATAGAATGTTTTCTGCTTTTGAAGAGCGTTTTAGTTCTGTATCATTTTTTTTATCCATTTTATACAACTCCTTTATTAAAGCACTGCTTCATGGAACAGAAGGACAGGTGACCCTCCGTCCCTCAATAGTGCAACCTCTCTAATCATTCTTCAGAGATCTCATATATTCCTCCCTCTAGGAGAATGGACTGGTTTTGGTGGCCGTTTTCAGAATCAAGGCCAGACCCCCCGTACACTAACGCATTAACGTACCGGGGGTCTGGCCCCTTTTCCAAATTAATTTACAATTGTAGGTTCTACAATATCCTTTCTACGATACACGTTCAGAATAAGGCCGAGTAGTGCAGAGTAAACTAGCAGCAGGCTTCCGCCATAACTAATAAACGGCAGGGGTACTAGCATGATGGGGACTATTCCAAGACCCATTAAGATGTTCCAGCAAGCAGGAACAAGGAATAATGCAGCCCCTCCGATGGCTATTAATCTGCCGAATAAATCCTCTGTTTTAAAAGCATTTAAGGAGATTCGCAAAATAAATCCAAAGAGTAGTAAACAAAGGACAATTCCGAATGCCCAGCCAAAAGAATAGGCGAGAAATGGGAAAACAAGATCTGTATGTGCTTCAGGGAGCTTTAGATCATTGTAAAGTCCGTTGCCGAACCAACCAGCCTCTGAAAGGATATCTTTCAATGGAATGAGTGTATCAGAGAGATAGCGATTAGGGAATGTAAGGATCATCATGCTAAAGAAAAGGATGCCTATAAGCAAATTCCCCACGGCTGCTTTAATGGCAAATTGTTTTTGTGCATAAGAAAAAACATACATCACTGATACGCTAAAAAAGTATATAATGCTGAACATCAATTGTGGGACCATGATGTAGAGAAGGACTGGAGTCCAAAACAGGAATAATAGCATTCCTTGTTTTTTCCACCCCTTAGACTCATTGATTTTGGCTAAAATGCCGGCCCACGCGATCAAAAATAAAAATAAGGATATAGCCGGCCCATCAATCGTAATACCTCCGAAAGAAATCCATCTATTTGCTCCATTAAGCCCAACGCCGACTAAAAAAGTTGTGAAAAATAAGATTAAGCCGCCTCCATAAAAATACATCCACAAATTTTTCAGTTTCCTGTAATCAAAGAAAAGAAATCCTATGAGAGCAAGAACAGCCAGGACGACCCAGAATGCTTGTGTTTTCATAAAAGAAACGCTGGGTATTGAAACACTGCCAATCAGTGGAAGAAAACTGATGCCTGCAAGAATGACAAATAAAGCAATAAGGAGCCAATCCATTCTTGGTTTGTGAAGATGATTCATGTTTTTACCGACAGTAGAGGGATCTCCCATTTCCTGCATTGCCTTTTTATCCGCATCCTTTACAGATAATCCTCTCTCTTGAAAGGACTGGCTCAGCTCTTCCATATGATTACTAAGCTCCTTTTTGATCATACTGTGAGCTTCCTTGGATTTCACTTTAGAGATTACTTTACTTAAATATTCCTCAAATTTAGAAGAACTCATAAAGAAGCCTCCTCAAGTAAAGATTGAAGTGATGCGCGTTGTTTAGAACCTCTAGGTTCCCGAGCAGCTGCATATTTTTTCCCTTTCGCAGACAGGGAATAGTATTTCCTGTCTTCAACCCACTTTGAAGTAATGATTTTCTTATTTTCAAGTAGATGTAAAAGGGTATAAAGCTGGCCTTCATCGCCTTTAAAGCTAAGCTCATTTTTTTGAAAAAGCTGGGTGGAAATATCGTACCCTTGCTTTGCTTCATCCTGCAGTGAATACAATATATTTTGAAGGGTTTCTACTTTCCAAGAATGAAGGTCCAGGTGAGATTGCCTCTTCCGGATCGTTTCTTTCACCGCATTTTTTCTCTCCTCGGAAAATGAAAATCCCTCAAAATCTTTTTTTATAGAATTCTTTACGTTTTGGAATGGATCGCCCATGGTTAAACCTCCTTTTTCATCTTGTTTTTCAATAATTCTCTGGCCTGTTTTAATCTGGTTTTTAATGTATTTTTATTTACACCCGTAATCTTGCTGATTTCTGATAAAGAAAGCTCCTCGTAGTAATGTAAAAAAACAACTTCCCTATATTTTACTGGTAAATCTATAATGGCACTCGTCAAACTGTTGGCTGTATTCTTTGAGATGATTTCCTCTTCAACGTGTTTGGACTTCGATGGGATATAATCCAAAATTTTATCGCTGAATTTTAGTTTGCGGTAATGCCAACTACGCAGGTAATCCTTACAATGATTAATGGCAATGGCATATAGCCATGTCTTTATTGATGACTTATTATTAAACTGACCTAGTTTTTCATGGCATTTAATAAATATCTCCTGCGTTAAGTCCTCAGCAGTCGTTCGATTCTTTACATAGGAAAAAACAAGATGCAGTATATCATCGCTGTAGTTATCCATTAACTGGCCGATAACTTGTTCATTATCTTCTATGCTATTAACATTCACTGCTATTTCTTCAAGTTCAGCCATCTTCGTTTCCCCCCTTTCACCATTTTAGACGAAGCAAGCCTCATATTGGTTTGGAAAAATTTTAAGGCGTCACTGTGGCATAAAAAAAGGTCAAAAAAATCCCACTCACCGTACAAAGAGAGGGGATTTCGGGTTCTAATAGAAATCAGGGCCTGATCCCATGCACATAAATGTACCGGGGGTCAGGCCCTGTTTTCCTGCGTCTCGGGTAGGATAGGTAAATTTCGAGTAGATACATCTTTAAATGGTATCAGCTATTACTCAAGGAATTTTTGAACGTAGTAATTTCCTCTTCTGAAATGATCTTATCGCCGTATCGAACTTTTTCATAAGTATGGATAATATCGACCGGCCCACTTATACGACGGAACCATTCACTAATAGTTTCCTGGGGTTTTTTCTTAGATGAGCTGCTTAAACTATTTTCCCATTCTATCAAGATTCTTCTGATCTTGTGCAGGTCATTGTAAGCTAAGGTGTCAATAACTTCGGGGGTATGGTCATACCCAATTTCTTCATTAACTGACGCTTCTGTTAGTATTTCATCATCTGCTATTTCACTTTTCTGCGCTCTTTTTTTATACCGCCTTATCAATACAATGGTTACTATTGTTATAAAAAGTAAGGCGGAAATACTGTACGTGATAATTTTTTTCTTAGACGTTCCAGGTTCGAAGTGCCATTCATCGAATAGTTCATCAAATTTATCATAATATATCCAACGCCCTCTTTCAGGATCTTCATCTAAAAGGGTCCATCTTGTGTATGATTCTAAAGGTGGCTTTGTTTCACTATCCTCGTTTGCAAAGTTATCCCTGATGCCAGAAGCCACACTCGAAGATAGGGTGGTGATTAAATAACCGCAGCCAATGCCTGCTACTAAAAACAACACGACAATTAGTTTTTTCATCTCAACCCCCAGGTAATATAGTTCTATAGAGAAGTACGTCTTTGGTTGGATAAGAACCTGCGTAACTCTAAAGTTCATCCTCTCTAGTCATTCTTTAGAGACCTCATATATTCCTCCCTGTAATGGAAAAAGGGGCAGATCCCCAGCACACTACGTACTGGGGATCTGCCCCCCGCCTTTCCAAATATTTATTCACCATATCTCCCGCTAAAGGAAACTTTTGTGATTGTATCCATATCTTTAATGGCTAAAGATTCATCATGATTAATATCTTTGATGGCAAATACTTTCGTTCCTTTTTGGAATTCGTTAGAAAATATTTGTTTTTCATCTTTTAATGATACATCAAGTTCGTTATCTGAAAAAACCGTTACTTCTCCTATTTGTTCTCCCAAATTATCTTCTGAAATACTTTCAGATGACACCTCATACATGTTACCCTTTCAGACAATAAAGCTGGAGTTCCAGTCTTTACTACCGGTTTGAGATTGATCACAGCCAACTATAAAAAAAGAAAACAGACTCAAGAATAACAAATACTTGGTAATGACTTTCATGAGGTACCCCCAATTCCTGAATATATCATTGTTTAAGATTGAAAATTTATAGCGACAGGTGAACCTGGGTCCCTATAAGATGCAGCCTCTCTAATCATTCTTTCTTTACCTCATATTTTCCTCCCTGTAAAAAATGGATTGGTTCTGGCGTCCGTTTTCAAGCTGAAGGCCAAAGGGTCTTTCGCCAAATTTATTGAGAAAATCTCTAACGACTCCATCCTCGACAGGAGTACAAAACAACAGGTTTCCGTGCGGCAAATAAAGGCGCTGGCATTTTGCACCCCATCCCTCATTTATATAAGCCTCCCCGATTTGCAGATCGAAAAGAGAAGACCATCTGGAAATTTTATAATCCAAATCTTCAACTGCTAACAACACATCCTTTATTTGAAGAGAGCCGGCTGGATGGCTGGAGTATACTTTCAGTTTCTCTCTTCTAACCGCATCATCTTCTCCCCATTGGATGAAGAAGGGAAGGGGAAGTGTTGGATACTCCTCCGCAATAAACAGCATGGACCATTGCAAAAGTTCCCCACTGTCCGTTAATCGCAAACCTTTGACAGGACCATGGAGCTTTAGACCTTTTTCTTTAAGCTCAACAGCAAGTTGATCCATGTTATTCGTCCTGAGAGCGATCCTCCCCGGGTGGTCTCCCAAAGGCAGCTCAGTGACCAGCTGTTGAATCAGCGGATTATCGTCAACCTGTATGGAAACAGATGGATCTTGAATTCCAAGCCACTCGATATAACCCAAACCAAAATAAGCAAGCGTGTTATAAGTCCCCCAGTTTTCATGCTTCCCACCCTCAATAGCCTGAATGCCATGCTGCAGCATCGTTTTTCTCGCGGCTGTAGGATTAGAAGAAAAGTGAACAAGATGATCAAAGGCAAGTGATGTCATTTTGTTTCACTCGTTTCTGTTTAGTAAGATAATTCTATTTTAACAGGTTTTTAAGAAGGAGCTGAGTGTCTGAGTTTGTCTTTATAACGAACCAAGAGGAAGAGGAGTCATTTCCTGATGCTATAAGAGGGTCAGATGAAAATTGGGGACTTTGATAGCTAAAGAAATGAAAGGTGGGCTGTGAGCCATGGACACTTGAGTATTGCGGACAGATTGAGCCATCAGTGCGGAGATTTGAGCCACTATTTGCGGGCAACTGAGCCATTAAGTGCGATGGTGAGAGCCACTCGTATTAATGTAGCTAATAATATAAACAACCACTGGAACTTCACTGGCTCCAATGGTTGTTTATATTATTATTTGAATCTCTTATCTCTCAATTCCTGATCAATAATCTCAATAGCCCAACGAACTAATTCATCCTGATCTATCAAATGCAGGAGGGTAATAGTTTTTCCTCTACAGCCTGCTGTACCTTATCAGGTAAATACATATGCAGAAAATATCTAGCTATACGGTTTTCAACTGCTGGCGGAATCATTTAAATACCCGCAATCCATGGCGTTCCCTCATCGAAACTTCACCATCAACTAGAATCTTATATGAATCATGGACGATTCTGTCAAGAATCGCATCTGCTATTTGTGCCTGTCCTAGTTTTGAATGCCATCCCTCCGGTGAAAACTGGGAACAGAAAATAGTAGAGGCTCTTTTGAGCCTTGCTTCAATAATCTCCAACACATGTAGTACATTCTCCTCTGAGAGCTCTGTTAGTAGCCACTCATCCAGGATTAATAAATCAATCTTTTTGTACTTCTGAATTAACTTACGGAAGCTGCCATCTGCTTCATACTTTGCTACAGCTAATTCATCCAGTAATTCCGGTAACCTTATATATTTCACTTTATAAAATTGGCGACAGGCATGTACCCCAAAGGCATTAGATATCCACGTTTTTCCGTTCCCGGATGCACCCATTAAAATGATGTTATGGTGATTTTGAATGTAATTTCCTGTTGCTAACTCTAGTATTTGATTCTTGTCTAGATTACGACCCGGATGATATTCGATATCTTCTATGGCTGCGGTTGGTTCGCTGAGTGTCGCCTGTTTAATTAGTCGTTCAAGTCGATTCGATTTACGTCTATCATATTCATAATCTACCAGGAGATTGAATCTATCATCAAAATCCATGTCCCTATAATCATTATTCTGCTTTTGCTGTTGATATAATTCCGCCATCGCACCCATTTTCATTTCTACTAGTTTACGTAAAGTTTCTTGGTTCATTATTTTGTATCCCTCCCAAAGTATTTAGCTCCACGGACAAATCCATAGTCGTCAGATGTAGTGCGAGGTCTGTTAATATCCGTTTTTTTAGTTTGTTTTTTCTTCTTATTTCTTTCTACTACACTTTTAAAGACAGAAACCGTTGGGTTTGTTGAAATTTCAAGTAAGGTTTCTGTTGCTTTCTCTATTTCTTCATTTGGGTATTTCTTAGCTATATTCCTCAGTGTGCTAAGGCTATTTAATGCTTTTTTCTCTACATTCATTTCTAAGATATGAGAGACAAATTGAGTCATAGATGGACCAATTGTTTCTGCCCACTTCCGGTTATTTTCTGGATTATGATCTAAATATAATCGGTGATTGTCAGGCATATGGTCTGGATTGGTCTCTAACTGGCCAATTTCACCATGTTGTCGTTTATGGGATGCAATCCGGACTTCTTTGAAGTAAACTTCAATTAAATCCGTGGTCAGTCGAACATCGACATTCTCTCGGACATAATCATATGGAACGGAATAATACATTCGATCAACTTGGATGTGGTAGTTCAGTTGAACTTTTGCTGTTTTCCATTCCGCAAGTTTATACCTTGTTTGAGGAAGCTGTTGAAGGTAGGATTTCTCTTCTTCCTCAAACACCTTTTTACGCGAACCTGGTCGCTTTTGAAATTCAGTGGCGTTGATTTCTTCTAACTTTTCAAAGATTTTCTGGTTTAAATCTTGAAGATGAAAACACTGATAGTTTCTTAGTGGAGCGATAATCTGCCTGGAAATATATCCAACAGTGCCTTCGACACTTGCTTTATCTTTTGGCCGTCGAACACGGCTTGGAACAATGACAGTACGGTAGTAATCTGCCATTTCACGATAGGCTTCATTTAGAAGAGGCTCTTCACGATGTGCTTTCGTAACCCCTGTTTTCAAATTATCGGGAACCATTGTTTCAGGAACTCCATCAAAATACTCCAATGCATGAATATGAGCGATAAGCCAATTAGCTGATTTCATATCTAAAAAGGCTTCAACATAACTGAACTGACTATAAGGTAAGGTCGCAATAAAAACATACGCCGGAAGCGTTTCTCCTGTTGAACGATCATTAATCTTCAGTGTAGTTCCAGCCCAATCTACTTCCATGACTTCACCTGGTTTTCTTCGAATAGGCATTGTCAATTTATACTTTTTCGCATATTTCCCATAGTTCTCACAAAAAGTACGATAGGCATAGGGGATCTTTCCACCTTCACGTGCCTCTGTCGAGTACTCGTGATGCAGTAGGGACAGGGTTACATTCTTCTTTTGTAGTTCCTTATGCACTCTTTCCCAATCAATTGGAAAGTACCCTTTCTCAACAGCCTGTTTCTCTGGGAAGAGAAACGCTTCTAGCCATGGATTGGTCATGGTGTCATTCAAGCTTTCTACACCCAGTTCTTTGGCACGTTGAACGACATCTGAAACTGTATTCCTTGAATGCCCAGTGCTTGAACTAATCGTTCTTTGACTGACTTCTTCAAAGTGAAGTGCCAAAATCTTACGGTAATTAACCATAAAAAAGCCTCCTGTATAATAATGTCATGCTTGCTGGCATGCAAGATAATTATACAGGAGGCCTTTCTCTATTCTATTTATAGTGGCAACGCATTCCGCAAAGGGTGGCTCTTTTCTCCGCAATGACTGGCTCAAAACTCCGCATAAGTGGCTCATTTCAACTGCAATAATCAGACACTAGATGAATATTCACTAAATTTTGTGTATAATCTTCCTTTGTATACATTTTAGAATTAAAAGATTGCAAACGATAGAGCTTGAGGTGATTAACAAATACAATTTTAGCGGAAAATAAAAAGGTGATGATGTAGACTGAGATATTTCTACACCACCACCAATGAAATTTTGTTCTTTTAGAATAAGAGTTAAACATTATGATGTTTAACCGCTATTTTAGATTTATTAAATCTTTCCACCCACACCCTTGAACTTATCCACAAAGGCAGAGATTTTCTGAAAAACGCTCTGCTTTTTTGTTAAATACTGAGGATTAAGAGGACTCATTCTAGGAAGAACTTTATTAAGCTCCGTTCCATTTTCACTGGCATATTCTCTTTTTAATGAAGCTAAAATATATCTTCTTGCAGCTTCTTCATCAAGATTTTCAGTACTAATCAATTCTTCTGCTTCACGTTTTTGCTCAGTTTGAGCAAATGAAAAAAAAGCATCGATAATACTTGCTTTATCTTGAATACGATCTAAATCAGCTTGGTTGATAAAATCAACGACTAAGCTTTCTTTTGCACGGTTTCCTACACTAGAACGAATGATGCGACGAACTTCTTCAACCAAGGACGCTTTATCTTTTACTTTTTTGTTATGTTCAAAAATAAGTTCAAGAATGTAATCTAAATTGATTTCTTGGGATTTTAATAGATCTACTTCAAATACAACATCATCCCAATCAATAGAGGAATTATCTTTTTCTTTTCCAGTCTTTTCACGGCGAAGCCAATCACGAATGTCATTATATGAAGAGCGATAATCTTGAATTGTTCTTTCTTCTGGTACTTGAATCTCTTGCATAGCCGCTATATCTTCATCTGTTACATAATGAGTCGATTTAAAATCTTCAAGAGCCATAGGGTCACTCACATCGAGTGTTTGTAGAGCTTTTAAACTTGTAAATTCATCATAGTTCTGTAGGGTATTTTCAATGCGCAAATATTCACCAAAAAGTTTCGCAAAATCCTTTTTATCCTTCTCTGTAGCAATATCTTCAACATTAGGAAAACGCTCTTGTAGCTCTTTGACTACGTCTACATAACCACGACGAGCTTCACCCGTTGCAACATCGGAGAATCCTTCCATGTACTCTTTATAGCTTTTTTCCAGCACCACATTTTTAGTGTTTTTATCCCCAAAAAGAGTAATGGCGTCTATGGTTGCTTGTTCTAAATCTCTAAAAGTAGCAATATTACCAAAGGTTTTGGTGGAATCATAAATCCGATTTGTTCTTGAAAAAGCTTGCATTAAACCATGATACCGAAGATTTTTATCAACAAATAAAGTATTTAAGGTAGGCGCATCAAAACCTGTTAAAAACATTCCTACAACAATTAATAAATCAATCTCTTTGTTTTTTACCCGTTTAGCAAGGTCACGATAATAATTTTGAAATTCCTTACTTTCAACGCCATAAGTGGTTTTAAACATCGCATTGTAGTCTTTGATGGCTGAACTTAAAAACTCTTTTGCACTACTATCCATTGCTGAAGGTTCAAAAGTTTCTTCAAGAATTTCACCTATAGCATTCTGGTCTTCATTAGCAGCAAAAGAGAAGATCGTCGCAATCTTAAGGGGCTTACTGTTTCCCTTTTGTAAGTTATTTAATGATTCATAGTAAAGTTTGGCTGCGCCAACACTACCCACAGCAAACATGGCGTTAAATCCTTTTCCATTCGCGTTTAAACGATGGGTTTTTACTTTAAAATTATTAAGAATATATTGAGAAATTTCTTTGATTCGTTCAGGATGCAGTAAAGCTTCTTTATTTTCTGCTGCTGATAGCTTTTTCTCATCCTGTTCTGTTTCAAACGTTTTAAACTTGGGACGTACATCGTTATAATCTACTTTGAACTTTAAAACTTTTTCATCTCTGATGGCATCTGTAATGACATATGAGTGTAACTCTCGCCCAAAAACAGAAGCAGTCGTTTCAGAACCCGAAGCATTTTCCGGAAAAATAGGCGTACCCGTAAATCCAAATTGATAATACTTCTTAAACTTTTTCTTGATATTTTTTTGAGCTTCACCAAATTGTGAACGGTGAGCTTCATCAAAAATAAAAACCACTTGCTTATTATATAGAGAGAGTTCCGCTTCGCTTTTAATGAGATTATTCAATTTTTGAATCGTCGTCACAATAATTTTATTATCATCTTTTTCAATGTTACGCTTTAATCCTGCAGTACTTTCTGAACCATTAACACTATCAGGAGAAAAACGCTGATACTCTTTCATAGTCTGAAAATCCAGGTCTTTCCGATCGACAACAAAAAATACTTTATCTATAAAATCCAGTTCAGTAGCCAAACGAGCAGCTTTAAAACTCGTAAGCGTTTTCCCTGAACCTGTTGTATGCCAAATATACCCTCCGCTTTCAGTGGTACTCCATTTTTTGGCTTGGTATGTACTCTTAATTTTCCATAAGATTCTCTCTGCAGCGGCAATTTGATAAGGACGCATAATCAACAGGTTATCACTCACATCAAAAACGGAATATTTCAGTAGTACATTCAATAAAGTATCTTTTTGAAAAAATGTAGCTGTGAAATCTTTTAGATCTTTAATCAGGATATTATCCGCTTTTGCCCAATTCATCGTAAAGTCAAAACTGTTCTTGTCACGTTTCGTCGTATTCGCAAAATAACGGCTGTCTGTCCCATTAGAAATCACGAAAATCTGTAAATATTTAAATAGAGATTTTTCAGAGTTAAAACTCTCTTTACTATATCGATGAACCTGATTAAAGGCTTCACGAATAGCAATACCACGCTTTTTAAGCTCCACTTGTACTAAAGGTAATCCATTGACCAGGATGGTCACATCATATCGATTGGCTTCCTTTCCTTTTTGTTCAAATTGCGAAATGACCTGCACTTTATTGTTGGCCATATTGTTCTTGTCTACCAGGTAAATATTCTGAATATGCCCATCATCAAAGACAAAGTCATAAATATAATCATTATGAATTTTACGGGTTTTATCAATGTGGTTATCACCGGGTTTATCTAAAAACTGCTCACAAAATCGAATCCATTCCTCTTCTGAAAACTGAACATTGTTGAGGTTTTGCAGTTGCACACGAACATTAGCAAACATTTTATCGCGAGTGTTTAAACTTGGCAGATGCTCATAGCCTTGATTAACTAAATCTCGAATTAGCTCTCGTTCTAAATTAGCTTCCGTTTGATAGCCAACCCCTTGTTCTGCAATCTTGGTATACTTATCTAACACTATATATTGATTTGATTCTGCAATGGGTTTGAAATCGCTCATTAAATTCCCGCCTCCTTTACTTCAATTTTATATCTTTCATCTTATTTAAAATGATATTTTTCCTTAAGTCCCTTTAGTAAATAATTCAAAACACGTTTATCATCATCTAATAATTCAGCTATTTCATCTCCTGAATGCTTAGAATGACTCGAAATATTAATGATTCTTGTAATATAAGGTTCAGGGTTTCCCTCTGTAATTTCAAATAAAAGTTCTCCCCAGTTGTCATAACCCAAAAATGTCGATGTTTTCTCCAAAATATTCCTAAGGTAATTAAAATGATACTTTTTTAATTGATCTGTTTCAATAGCTGTCTCTATTTCAGTTTTTAAGAAAAGATGATAGGAAAAAGGTGAATCATTTCTTTGGGAAACTAATTCATGTTCTCCATCTCCCTTTTTTTTAAGAAAATATTTTTTAAATTTATCTTTCTTAAACTCATTATGTAACACATTATAAAATAAAGGATTATGTGTGGTTATAATAAACTTAAGTTCTGACTGACTGCTCTTAATCAATTTTGCCAAATTCACCGCTAATTCAATCAAACGATTGTCATCCAATGAACTTACTGGGTCATCTATAAATACATATTCCAACTGATTAAATTGATCTGTTTCTCTATCACTTGGTTCAACTACATTTAATACATCAATAACTTGTTCAAGTAGAGAATTAAAAACACACCATACAAAGTTACTCTCTTCACCTTTTGAAATTTTAATGCTATCAGAACTCTCATCATTACCACGTTCATATGAAAAGGTTATTTCTGTAAAAGCCCCTACTATTACATTATTCCCATTCTTATCTTTAATAGAATATTCTTCATTAAAATGTGGAGTTAATTTTTCATCGGTATAGTGCTGAAAATTAGAAATAATATTCCTGTCTTGTCCTTGCCTTTCTAAAATCCAGTTTGTAAAAGTATTAGGATGAATTTTAAGTTTTGGTTCAGTATCATTTTCTAAGTCATTATCCCAATAAAACAAATCTTCCGTAAAAGCATTATAATAAAGATAATTTTTACCCACTACTTCCGATAACTCTAACTCCGTATCCCCATCTAAATTCGTTGATAATAACGATTTGAATTCCCGTGAAAGCCTAGTTTTCCCAGTCCCATTAAAAGCATAAACCAACTGAACTTTTACATTAGATTCACTCGCATCTTTGGCTTTAGTTTTGTGTTTTGCGTCTTTCAGCATTTGTGCAATTTCAGTTAATGAAGTTCCCATATTACTCCTCTACCTCCTCTTTTGGAAAACTAAGAAGCATATTACGATAATATTCGTACTGTTTTTCACGCAATTCTATTTCACGAGGTAAACCTTCAGTAATTGATGATGTCAAGGCTTCGAATTTATCTAAAATAGATACGATGCGTGCTTGTTTTTCTAGTGATTTTGTAGGATTGCTTGGATGAGGAATAGGAATAAGGTATTCCATAATTTTATCTCTGTTGCCACGTGGCATCTTTGCACCTTTAGAGTGTTGCATATTATAGTCAAAGAATCTGTCGTCAGCTAAAACCTGGTATAAAAATTTAGGGTTTACATCCTTGCCCGTTGGATGAATAACCAGTACATCACCATTGGTTCCACCAACACAATTAGCAAACCATATTTTTTTTAAGTAAGGGCGAATATTCCCAATAAGAATGTCATTGACACAATACCCAGTTGAGTTTCCTTCTGTTGGAACATAGTTGGAATCTGTTTTCCCAGCTTTATTTTGTAAAAGGTTGTCAACTCCAACATAGTTTGTTTTATTAAGATTTGCGCTTGCTATACGCGATTTAGAATATTCAGCAACCTCCTCTAACCTCTTCCACTTAACTTCACCCTCTTCAAAAGTAAACAACTTATCACGATAATACTCATATTGCTTTGTACGAGCTGTAAGCTCTACTGTAAGCTCTGCTGTAAGCCCTGCTGTAAGCTTTGAGAAGCCATCCAAAATACGAACGATTTCTTCTTGCACTTTAAGGGGTGGAATGGGGATTTGAATTTTTTTCATTAAGTTGTTAGAACTTAAATTTGGTTGTGCTCCTCCACCTGCTAAGATATAAATCTCTTCAACTTTAGATAAAAGAAAATGGTATAAATATCTATTATTAAGAAATGCTATGTTAGGTACAAATTTACCAACTCTCTGATTAAGATAGGCTGTATACTTATAATCATAAAAACCTATTTTTCCAGTAGTTGCACCAGACATTGCTATTAAAATATCCCCTTTATTTACTTCATATTTCTTTATGTTTTCCTTATAATCTGATGGATTAAAGTATTTAGCAAACGTTAAATCAATATTTTCGCCATTAATGTTAGCTATTCTAATTATAGGTAAACCCTTTTCTTTGAATAGACTACTTTTAAAGGCAAAACCATTTTGAAAGGAACAAACATCCCCCAAGTCCTTCCACTCAACTTCAACCCTCTCAAGGAGTTTCTTTATATAATTCGGCTTAATCATGATTCAATCACCTCAATAATATCATCAATTTCAGCACGAATTTGGTCTATCTTTGTTACGGTGGTTTTTATTTCTGCATTAAGCTCATTTATATTAATGACTTCCCTGATATCTTTTCTTACCACGTAGGTGTTCACAGATAGGTTGTAATCTTTTTCAACGATTTCAGCATAATCAACAGATTTTACAACATGATCAACATCTTCTTTGCTGTCAAACATGTTTATAATTTTTTCAATGTGTTCATCTGTAAGGATGTTATTATTGGTTCCTTTTTTATAAAAATCTACTCCACTTGCATCAATAAATTGGGTTTTATTATCGGTTTTATGCTTAGAAAGAATCAAGATATTAACCGCTATTGAAGTGCCATAAAAAAGGTTAGGTGCTAATGAAATAACCGTTTCAACAAAGTTATTATCAATCAGATACCTTCTAATTTTTTGCTCTGCACCACCACGGTAAAAAAGACCAGGGAAGCAAACGATAGCAGCACGACCTTTGCTTGAAAGATAACTGAGGGCATGAAGTACAAAGGCAAAATCGGCTTTGGATTTTGGCGCTAATACGCCTGCAGGGGCAAATCTCTCATCATTAATAAGCGTTGGGTCATCACTACCATCCCATTTTACGGAATAAGGTGGATTCGATACAATGGCATCAAAAGGCTTCTCGTCACCAAAGTGAGGATCTCTAAGCGTATTTCCTAAAGCAATATGAAACTTATCGTAGTTTATATTGTGTAAAAACATATTCATACGAGCAAGGTTATAAGTTGTAAAGTTAATCTCCTGTCCATAAAAACCATCTTCAATGATATAATCATCAAACTGTTTTTTTGCTTGTAATAACAATGAACCCGAACCGGCTGCTGGGTCATAAATTTTATTAATGGTTGTTTGCTTGTGTATTGCTAATTGAGCAATAAGCTTAGACACACTTTGGGGTGTGAAGAATTCACCTCCTGATTTACCAGCATTGGCAGCATAATTAGAGATTAAAAACTCATAGGCATCACCAAAAAGATCAATTTGACTATCTTTAAAACCTCTAAAATTAAGCCCTTCAACGCCTTTAATCACAGCAGCTAGACGACTGTTTTTATCCTTTACAGTATTTCCTAATCTATTACTTGTCGTGTCAAAATCAGCGAATAATCCTTTAATATCTAATTCAGAAGGATAACCATTTGCTGAATTTTCAATAGCAGAAAATATAGCAGCTAAATCCGTATTCAAACTTTCATTTGTTTTGACGGTTTTCGCTATATTAGCAAACAACTGATTTGGATATATGAAGTAACCTTTTGTTTTAATGGCATCCTCTTTGATTTCCTTCGTTATAATATCATCAGGAAGTTCTGCATATTTGATGCTTTCATCTCCAGCTTCAATATAGCTAGAAAAATTTTCGCTAATGAAACGATAAAATAGCGTTCCTAAAACGTATTGCTTAAAATCCCACCCATCTACAGAGCCACGGACATCATTGGCTATTTTCCAGATTTGAGATTGTAATTCGGCTCGTTGTGCTGCACTTGACATTTCTATACCTCCGATATTCTTTTTATACATTGAAAAAGTAATTCGTTCTAGATAGGTTTGAAGTTTTCCTTCAACCTTTAAGTTTCTTGCCATATTCAAACAGCAATATAATGGTTTGTTTTCTCTTCTGGCATAACATTTAAAGGTATGTGTAGATAATCTGTATATCTTTTTTTATTATGCTTTCGCAAGATATCCTAATGACAGGAGTGTACCTCCAAATTATACACCATCCCACCGTGATGAGGTCGATCGATGAGAAATTAATAGCAGGTGGATTAATATTTCATGAATTTAATGCACTCAAACGGCTAAAGCCTAAATAAAAACTCTCACCGACAATCATTCGGCGAAAGTTTTTGGCGACAATTCAAAAGAAATTTAGTCTCAGAAAGTCATATGTGTTTTACCTAAACGGCATAAAATCAACGTATTTCAGTGTTTAATGTGCCGCTTAATCACTCCCATTCAATCGTTGCTGGTGGCTTAGATGTAAACACTACGAGAATTAGGGGCAGGTGAACTGTCGAATTGTTCTATATTCCCTTTAAACCATTGATGAGTCTTTAAAATAGGAACTCAAAAGTCAATTCTCAGTATTTTAGCAGAGAGATACGCCTTCGGTGGAACAAGGACTTCCGTTCCTCTATAGGCTCAATCTCTCTAGTCATTCTTCGGAGATTTCATATATTTATCCCTGTAAAAGAATTGATTGGTTCTGTTGGTCATTTTTAAACTGTAGGCCAAAGGGTCTTTTGCCAAAAGCATTGAGGAAATCTTTAATCCTCAACAGAAGTACAAAATAACAGGTTTCCGTTCTGCAGGTGAAGGAGCTGGCATTTTGCACCCCATTTCTTATTTATAAACGCTTCTTCGATTCGCAAATCAAAAAGAGAAGACCATTTAGAAATCTGATTGTCCAAATCTTCCACTGCTAACAAGACTTCCTTTATTTGAAGAGAGCCGGCTGGATGGGTGGAGAGTACCTTCATTTTCTCTCTTCCTATAGCATTATCCTATCCCCATTGGATGAGAAAGGGAAAGGGAAGTGTTGGATGCTCTTCCGCGATAAAAAGCATAGACCATTGCAAAAGCTCTCCACTATCTTAACCGCGAACTTTTGACAGGGGCATGAAGCTTCAGACCTTTTTCTTTAAGGTCGACAGCAAGTTGATCCATGTTATCCGTCCTGGGAGCGATCCTCCCCGGGTGTCTCCCAAAGGCAGCTCCGTGACAAGCTGTTAAATCAGTGGGTTATCGTCAACCTGCATGGAAACAGAAGAATCTTGAATTCCGAGCCACTCGAAATAACTCAAACCCAAATAAGCAAGCATGTTATAAGACCCCCAGCTTTCATGCTTCCACCCTCAATAGCCTGAATGCCATGCTGCAGCATCGTTGTTTTCGCGGATGCAGGTTTAGATGAAAAGTGAACAAGATGATCAAAGGCAAGTAGAGTCATTTTATATCTCTCGATTCTGTTTAGTGGTGTATTTCTATTTTAACAGGTTGCCAGAAAGGACCAGATTGTCGTGTGTTTGTTAAGAACGTTAATTATTAGTCGTTAAACGTTTTATTTAATTATAAAAGTAATTTCAAAGAGGGATTTTTTGTTTAGAGCTTTATAATAGAGGGGATATACATAAATTTGTCGAACCTTTAAGTTAAGAAATACTAAACGGGATAACATAAGAGTAACCTACAAATAAAAAATACATGGGGTAGGTTTCAAACCAGACACTTAAGAACGAAGGTCTAAATATCTTAAAAAACAATTTAGAAGGTGGCAATTCTTATGGTCAAATTAAAAGAAATTAACTGGTTTCGAGCTTCAACTGAGATTCGTATGAGTGAATTCAAAGAATATGCGAATAACATTCAATCTTTTTTAGAGCAACAGTTAAAATTAATGCAAGAAGATTTTGATAAGCGGGCAGCGGGTTTAACTGATGATGAAAAAAATAATCTGTTTGAAGGAATGTTTGAGAATGACTTTTACAATTTCAATAAGTCATTCCCGAACATTTTGAGAGAATCTCTATTTATTTCCTGTTATGCATACCTAGAAAAAGAGTTGATGAATCTTTGTAAATTCATAGAAAGATCAAACGATTATAAAATTGGGTTATCGGATCTAAAACATAAAGGAATTATTAAAACTAAAGTTTTCATAGAAAAGATAGCGGAAGTAGATTTCCCTGAAAACACTAATTCTTGGAATAAGATTTTAAAGTTTAATATAGTTAGAAACCATATTGTTCATGAAGGTACTTACACAATAGAAAGAGGTTCAAAAATATTTAATGCGTGCAGAGATTTAAATACAATTTCACTTGAACATAGATTTACTAATCTAGAAAACCAGAAAGAATATTATCGCCTACAATTAACTGGGGATTTTTGTTTGGATTTTATTAGTACTGTTTCTGAATTTTTTTCTGAATTATATAAGGCATTTGATTTAATAAATCCAAGCAAGTAATATTTATTTATTATCTCATTAAATCAACAGAAATGGAGATCCATCAACTTGACGAGTCTCTTATCTATTAATGGATTGAATTAATTTTAATTGCTCTTTTAATGCATTTTGCCTCTTAAATACCCCCGGTGAACCATATCACAAATCAATAAATATTTATGAAAAGGAAGCTTGTTCATAAATCGAAGGAGCTCACATTGTTAGTGAGCTCTTTTAATCTAACTATTTGATCAAATGTATTTGTAGATATCTGTTAACTATTACAATATATTCTTATTAGCCCGAGGCACCAAATAAGAAGGCATCTCCTTCTCAAGCTCCCAAACAAAACTCATAGGCTTGTTACCAGAGTGCTTAATATAATTGGCTGTGCCAAGAAAGATGAAAGGTGAAGGAATGCTGCCTTTCTCTTTTTTGTATTCTCTGACAAATAGGGCGATTTTGTTTCCGGTCTGACGGTGGTGGATATATCGCTGGCCGGTCGGGCTTTCTTCACTGACTTTACTTTGGGTTTGCCAGTGGAATAGCTTTTCGTTAATGGCGTAGTCCTCGTAAAGTGTTGATGGCGAGAAGTCTTTTTCGGATTTGTTCAAAGTGATGAAAAAGATATCCAGGTTCTTGTCTTTGAAGTATTTGACTCCTTCCCGGAACGCCGGGCTTTGCTCTTCGTTGTTGTAGTCAAATCCGGCCAGTACTTGAGCTGTTGAGTAGCGGCTGTGGACTTGGAGCGGGCAAGGGAAGGTGAAGTTCGCCTTCAATTCAATCGTTTCTAGAGAGTCATATAGAACCTCTACAATTTGTTTGATTTCCTCTTTGAACGCAGGATGCTCTAACACTTTTTCAATTCCTTCCTTTATGGAAGAGAGTCCTTCTTTTTCAGGATTAGCTTGATAAAAGGAATAATAGAACATGTTCAGCATCAGTTCTTCTTCTTTCCCCTTCGCTTCTTCCGTTTCCATATAGTTTTTTAAAAACGCCAGCAGCTTTCTTGAGTTGAGGTGAAAAAGATTCGGCAGGCGGCTTGTAAGCCACTGTTCTCCTTCATAGGTGAAATCTTCTGCAAGTCCCGCTTCCACTAGCAAGCGAGAAAAGCTTCTATTTTTATTTCCTCCGTAAAAGTCATAGAGATCCAGGTGGTAGTGCTCCAGGAAGTTTTTCAAAGTAACGGGTTTCCCGGTAACATGCTCAAAGGATTTTAATTTTGAAACTAGGTTCAGTTTGGTATTGGAACCAGCTTTAATGTTTTGCAGAATGTATTCTTTCGCCTGTTTTTCCAGCTGGACGAAACAGCCTTTTGGCAGGTTAAAGAATCCGTTTTCGACATAGTACTGAACGGAGTGCTTTGATTTGCCGATCAGGGCTCTCAGTTTTTCTTCATACGAATAGTTGCGGTGGGCTTGTCCGACGAAATCCAGGACCGTCAGGCATTCTTTGTCTTCTGATAGACGAAGGCCGCGTCCGAGCTGCTGCAGAAAGACGGTTAAACTTTCTGTTGGCCGCAGGAACAGCACGGTGTTGATTTCCGGGATGTCGATTCCTTCATTGTATAAGTCGACGACGAAGATGAATTTGATTTCTCCTGAGACGAGCAGTTGCTGAGCTTCCTGACGGGATTTTTTGTCCGTTCCTCCGTGTAATGCAATGGAGGGGATACCCGATTTGTTAAAGAAATCGGCCATGTACTGCGCATGTGCAATCGACACGCAGAAGCCCAGTCCTTTTACATCGCTGATATCCGTTACATACTTCTGGACGCTTTGGACGATCTGCGAGCTTCTGAGGTGATTGGACGTATAGACATTTTCGAGTTGCTTGGTATCGTAACCGCCCCGGGACCATTTCAGGTTTGAGAGATCGACGGTATCGGTGACACAGAAGTATTGAAAAGGACTTAACAGCTTTTGATTGACTGCTTCGGTTAACCGCATTTCGGCTGCGATGTGATCATCAAAATAAGAGAGAACACTTTTTCCATCCATTCTCTCAGGGGTGGCTGTCAGTCCCAGGAGAATCTGCGGCTGATAATGGTTCAGCAGTTTTTGATAAGAGTCGGCGGCCGCATGGTGGAACTCATCGACGATAATAAAGTCGTAGAAGCCACTTTCGGTATGCTGATGAAGCTCCTTGCTGTTAAAGCTCTGGATGCTGACGAATAAGTGATCGAGAGAGGACGGCTGCTGTGTTCCGACAAGCATGTCCCCGAAGTTCGGTTCCCGTAAAATCGCACGGAAGGTGTTCAGGCTTTGTTTTAAAATCTCTTCCCGGTGAGCAACGAATAGCAGCTTTGCCTTCCCGCCGTTTGCCTTCCTGAAACGTTTGTAGTCAAAGGCAGAAATGACCGTTTTTCCAACACCTGTTGCGGCGACCAACAGGTTTTTATAGCGGTGATGAACTTCCCGTTCTGCCTGCAGCTTTTCCAGGATCTCTTTTTGATAGTAGTAAGGCTGGATGTCAAAGAGATACTGAACCGATTCCTCAGCGACTTTGCTTTTTTCCAAAGCCAGCTTAAGCGTCAGGTTGTCTTCCTCATTTTCTCCGTTAAACGCTTTGAACTCCTTGTCATTCCAGTAGCTTTCAAAGGTGGCCTCACATTTTTTGAGCACATCAAAGGAATCCTTCTCGGTTACCTTCACATTCCACTCGAGCCCCGAAGTCAGAGCGGGATTGGAGAGATTGGAGGAGCCGATGTAAGCTGTGCTGAAGCCGGTATCTCTTTTAAAAAGATAGGCTTTGGCATGCAGTCTTGTCCGCTGCACATCATAGGAAATCCGGATTTCGGTGTTGGGAAGCTTGCTCAGCTCCTGGATCGCCTTATAATCAGTCGCCTCCATGTAGGAGGTCGTGATGACCCGGAGCCTGCCGCCACCCTCCGTGAATGTCTTCAATTCTTCTAAAATGATCCGTAGCCCGCTCCACTTGATGAAGGAGACGAGCATATCAATAGAATCAGAGGAGACGATTTCCTTCTTCAATTCACCAAGCATATTCGGCTCGTAGCTGGAGCCGGTGAATAAGGAGCTCTCAGAGATGGGCGTCACGGGACGGATGACTTCCTGACTCCCGATGCTTCGGATGGAGTTCATTTTGGAGTAGATATGTGTCAGGACCTCACCTTCTTCGGCAATCTTTAGCCGTTCAAACTCCTGGCGGTCCAATCGCTGGCTAAGGATGGTGATAATTTCGTTGCAGGTCTCGATTTGTCTGAGAAGAGCCTGCCCATCATTCCGCTCCTCATCGCGGACAGCTTTCAGAGCATTCCTGGTAACCGAGCTGATGTAGGAAGAAAGGACCTTTCGTGCTTCCTCCACGTCCAGAGGGGTCTTGCCGATATCAAAATCCAGGTCGGAGCCTGCAAGCTCTTCCTGTAGCTTTTCAGTAATGATTTCTTCGTAGATTCCTTGTTTTAGCATGATGGGGATCCTTTCCTAATATATGGTTTTATTTGGTATAATCATAACATAAGTAATCTTAACTAGATGATGTTTTAAGAAACTTGTGTGGTTTGGAATTCATAGGGTGATTAGTTTACTCTATTGACGAGGTGGAAAATAGTGTATCAATATTTTGCTGATAACTATGAAAATATTAAATTCACTAAAGAAACAAAAGATAATAAGGGACTGAGAAAAGCTCAGTTAGGTGCAGTTCATGCGATTGCTTCCTATTTTACGAGAAAGAATCAAAATCAAGCTTTAGTAGTTCTACCTACAGGAACTGGAAAAACTGCAGTGATAATGATGAGCCCATATATTTTAGAGGCTAAAAAGGTTCTAGTTATTACTCCTTCAATACTAGTAAGAAATCAAATTGCTGAAGACTTTAGTGATTTAAAAACACTAAAAGAAATAAACGTTTTACCGGAAATCTCTTTAAAACCTAACACCTTTGAACTGACAGATAGCAAAATTAATAAACATAGAGAAGCTATTAATAACAGTGATGTTGTTGTATCCACTCCTCATGGTGCTTATAATATTTCGCTGGATGAAAATTTGCAATCTGAATTTGATTTAATCTTAGTAGATGAAGCACATCATGAGCCAGCAAAGAAGTGGAGAGAGGCGCTTAAGAATTTTTCAGATGCAAAAAAGATTCTTTTTACTGCCACTCCTTTTAGATTAGATAACAAAAAACTTAAAGCAGACTTAATATATTCTTATTCTTTGTCTCAAGCTTTTGATGATTAAGTGTTTGGTGAAGTCACTTTTATACCTATCACAAAAAATGGAAGCGAAGATAAACATGTAAGAATCGCAAGAGAGGCTGAAAAGGTATTTTTTGAGGACAAACTAAAAGGATATAAACATTCTTTGATGGTGAGAACGGGATCAATTGATGAATCGAAGTCATTATTAGAAATTTATAAGACGAATACTGATTTGAATCTTGAAGTTGTTCACAGTAAGCTGTCCGCTAAAACAATTAAATCAGTAATAAAAAATTGCGAGAGAGTGCTTTAGATGGAGTTATTTGTGTTGATATGATGTCAGAAGGCTTCGATTTTCCAAATTTAAAAATCGCAGCAATTCATTCTCCACATAAATCGCTAGCTGTAACTTTACAATTTATTGGTAGGTTCGCTAGAACAAATTCAATTAATATTGGAGATGCAAAATTTCTAGCAATTAATGATGATGATTTTATATTGGAGAATAATAGATTATATTCTCAAGATGCGATATGGAAGGATATTATCATTAACCTTAGTGATTCTCAAGTGAGAAAAGAAGAAAATAATCAACAGTTTATTAGTAATTTTATTGTTCAATCTAAAGAATCGGAAGAAATTATTAACGAAATACCAAATTTAAGGCCGAATTTTCACGCGAAAATTTTCCATACTTCTACTTTTGACATTGATTCAAGTTTCCCCAAGTTAGGGCTTACACTTGCTGGAGTACTAAAAAACAAAGAAGATAATACTTATATAGCTATATTAAAAGATTTAGTTGTACCAAAATGGGCAACAAAAGAGAGTGAATTATATGATCAAAATTTTTATTTGGTTGTAATGTATTATTCGACAGAAGCAAATTTATTATTCATAAATTCACAACTGAAAAATGAAAGTTTATATTACATGATTGCTAGCGCTTTTTGCGGAGAAGATTCCTTTTACAAAATTAGTAGAAATAATCTGCATAAAGTATTGGGAGGGATGCAGAATTTTGAAATATTTAATTCTGGATTACAAAACCGTGTATCAAACGAGGAATCTTATGTCATAAGTGCTGGTCCAGACGTAAGTAATACTTATGATCCTGCTACAGGGAAATTGTATGCCGCTGGGCATGTGTTTTGTAAAGCAATCTATAATGGAGTTGAAACAACCTTAGGATATAGTAGCGGTTCAAAAATATGGAGTAGTACTTATGGGTCTATAAAAGAATTTATAGAATGGTGCCAGGTTAATGCCTTAAAGATCAAAAATGAAAAACTAGTTGTAAAAACCAACACAGCGTTTGACTTTGTTCCAATTCCTGAAAAGATTAAATGGTTTCCTGATACTATATTTCTGATTAGGTGGTCTAATAATACCTATTCAAATCCGCGTAATTTAATATTGGAAGGGCATATTAGTAAGCGGTCTGTTCTAGATATAGATCTTGGTATTGTTGAATTATCTAAGGACACAATTAAGTTTTCATGCAGCTTTGAAAAAGAGGAATTCTTCTATTCTATATCTACTGAAGGGAAGGTTACTTCTTTTCAAAAGGAAGAACTAATGGTTCAATTTGGAAAACAACAACTTAAATTATCACAATATTTAATGGGAAATCCAGTAGAAATGCTTACAACGGATTTGTGTTTAATCTCGGATGGAGAGATAGCAAAGAGTAGTTATGAAATAGAAAGATTTGTTCCTAGCTTGATTAAAGATATAAATTGGAAGTCACACAATACAGATACTACACTTGAATTTGGAACATCCAAAAGTAGTGGAATGATATCCATTCATGACGCTTTAGCAAAAGTTCTAAAAAACACTAGTTATGATTATTTAATCTATGACCATGGTTCTGGAGAAATGGCAGATTATATTGGTGTGAAAACTACAGATTCAGAAATTAACATTGATTTTTATCATGTAAAGGCTATGAAAGCAAAAACTTTTAATAATTCAGTTAACGACGTTTATGATGTATTGGGGCAATCTGTTAAATCAGTAATTTGGTTAAAGACCAAATCTGTTTTTAGGACCAAAATGGCAAGCAGGAAAGAGTCAGGTTACTGTAACTTCCTTGTAGGAAATGTTACTAGTCTGAAAGATGAACTTCAATCAAATAAGGTACTAAAAGCAAAGGTGATTGCTGTACAACCCTCAATTCACCACACTAAAAAAATGACCAATAAAATTGCAGAGTTGCTGGCAGCCACGAACCATTATATTAAGCATTCTGGTGTAGCAAATGAGTTTGAGATTTGGGGAAGTTAAACAAAAATACTTATTGGAATTATTCTATCTAATGTTTGTCCAATACACAGACTATGTCGTAAGCGAAGATCTGAGAAGAATAAAACAGGTAGGTAGAATTACTAATAAGGTATAACTGACTGTATGCCAATTATACCTTATTAAATATTAACCGTTTACTTCCTTTTTCTTTTTCATATAATCCTCATAGTCATCCCTAACACTTTTGAATAATCTATCTAAAGCAATAAATAGAGTTAAAAGAAGTATAACAATATATTCATCGACTTCATTAAAAATTACGATTCCCAGCAAAGCCTGAAAATCAGAGTAACTCCTTACAAAAGCTAGTACCAATATTAATAGGTAGACCAAGATCCTACGTAAACCTTGCTCTGTTTTATTTTTGGAAGTGAAGTATATCCAACTCACCAAAGCAATTGGCAAAGTAAGCAATATAAAATAGTAGGTTTGTGTAGGTAATGTATTGACTGCAGCGGAAGCTACTAACAAAAAATACACAGCTAAAAAGTGAATCATAAAACTAAAAAACGTCCTCCCGAAAAGGAGTTTTAAACGACTAAATATATAGTTGTCAGAGCTAAGATAGGACATGAAATTTTCTAACTTACTCGAATAATTTCCTTCTCCAAGTTCTTTTTTGATTTTTGACACAAAAGAAGATTCCACTACAACAAAAATTGAGTAAAACAACATTATAATAAAAAACAGATATTGGTTTTTCTCTTCCCAAAGATTATTAGATATAACGAAAAAAAATAGACTTCCTAAAAATAATACTGAGGCAAAAACAAATAAGATTTCTGCTATAAACAATGTCCTATGTTTGTTATTAATCTTGTTTAAAAAGAAAGTAGAAATCCTATCACTTATGGTAGTCAAAAAAGGAAAAAGAATTTTGTTTAATAATAAATATGAAAGAACAGAAATTACTATTAATAAACCTATTAATACTAAAAATAAGAAAATGGCTTTCAAAAAATCACCCCAAATATATATATGGGATAATTGTACCAGAACTTAACTCCTGCATAACATAATTTTAAGCATAATTTGATAATGAAATATATAACTGGAGCAAGGTCATTCCAATTAAAGAGATATAGGTGTTTATTTTATAGTGAGTATTTGATTAATAAAGGAATCAACAAAGTTTCTCAAGTTGATGAGACAACAAGGAGACTTAATATGATGACTGAAATATTATCAAAGTATCATTCGTTAACTACCCATGATTGATATCACAGATTTAAATCATGGGAACATTGCTAAAAATTTTTCTCAGAGAATTAGGATAGTCTCAATGAAAAAAGTGTGTTTGATCATACTTGTCTCCACTTAGAACTTTATTTAGCGAGTTGGGGATGTTGAGAGGAAGTTCATTTCTATTGTATAAGGATTATAAGGTGTATCAATATTGAATAAGGAATGTCGTTATTAACCCGCAATATCACCAATTTTTCAATTTATAAAAGTAAAGATAGAATACCACCTGTATGCAATGCAATGGTCTCGCTGGGAGTCTACAAAATGAGGTATTACACCAAACAGCAAGTGGAAAGAGTTCAACCAATCTTGTACGATATTATTTAAAGTGAGATTTGTCGGATAAATACATAAATCTTGCAGATTAAAGACTAAGGAGACAGATAAACATGCTAAACCTAAAAAAAGAAATCCTAAAATTCCGATACGACCGAGGCTGGAATCATGACCACCGGGAAAAGGACCTGGCGATCTCCATCGTCCTTGAAGCGAGTGAACTGCTGGAGAACTTCCAATGGAAGACGAGTGAAGAGGCGGCAGCGGATACCAGGCAGAATATCAAAGAGGAAATGGCCGATGTGCTGATCTATTTAGTCCAGCTGGCTGATTCACTGGATGTGGATCTGGAAGAAGAGGTTTATAAGAAGCTTGAAAAGAATAATATTAAATACCCGGTAAAGCAAGGAAGTTAATGAATAGGCCAGTCTCCCGCAAACTAGGGGGAACAGGCCATTTTTATTTGGTTCGGACCTCAGTCTCCTTCTGACGTTCAGACACAAAGGCAATACTCCGTTCCACAAACTCCAGAACTTCCTCCGAAACCGGATACAGCCCCGTTTCCTCGGCAGGCAGCTTCCTGACTTCCCAGAATTTGTCCATCAGCTCTGTATCTCCTTCGAAACTGGCATCCGTTATTTCGATTAGTTTAGCTGCGATTTCGGCGCCTTGGTCTGATTCGGGCTTGATGTCGTGTTTTATACACCACTCAATCTGTCGCAGCAGGTTCATATATTGTTGTGTGGAGTCATCGTTATGGCTGAGGTTTGGGATGGCTTTTTGTAAGAATGTTTTTTCATCTTCTTGAAAGTAATCGATCCACTTTTTCGAGATCTCTTCGGAATTTTTAGCAAGCTCGGAAACGCGTTCCCAGGACAGCGTTTCTTCCAGGTCGATCATGTTGATCAGTGAGGCGGTCTTGGAAATGCTTGTTTGAAGGGCCGCTTGCTGCTCTTGCAGATAATTGTAGTGAGAGATCAGGATTTGCTTATAGGAAAGCTTGTCCAGTATCGTGCGGATGTCTTCCAATGGGAGCGAGAGGGATTTCAGGATGATGATTTTTTCCAATGTGAATAAATCTTCCTCTGAATAATACCTCTTTCCGTTATCATCCTTGAAGCTCGGTGTAAGGAGGTCGATTCCGTCATAATATCGAAGCGTGCGGATGGAGATATTCCTCTGTTTGGATACCTCTCCGGTTGTCCAGCGTTTCATTTCATTCCCCCTGAAAAAAATGCTTGCGGGTAACGCAGCGTCACCCTGTACAGTTGGATTATAGCATATAAAGGAAGAGGGATGAGGATGGAACAGCAAAACTGGAAAGAGAGAGACCAATGGGGTGTGAAAGAATTTGTCCTGCTCATGGTCCTTGAGTTTGTCATTGTGATTGGCGTCATTAAATGGACAGTGCAGCCGATATACTCAAACTGGCTGAACAACGAATTGTACGCGGGGTCGTTGATGGGATTAACGATCGCCATCGTATTACTCGGAGGCGTTTACATTATCGCTCTGCGTCCAAAAAAGCTTTCCTGGAGTGAAGTGGGAGTAAAGACATTTCAGATGAAGGATTGGAAACTGATTATTTTATATTCTTTTATTCTACTGACGGGTGCTGTCATCATTGTGGTGCTCACCAGTTTTATAGGGAATACGTGGGAGAACAGCAAGACGGAGGCAATGCAGCGGAATGTGACGCTGGTTACGGTTCTGCTTGCCTTTATCTCTGCTGCGGTTATTTCTCCCATTTACGAGGAGATCTTTTACAGAGGCTTTTTATACCGGTGGCTGCGGACGCGTGTTGGTTTTAAAGGAGCGATTTTGCTTAGCTCGCTCATCTTTACAATTGTCCATATTCCAACCTACAATGTCATGCCGGTCAATTTCTTCAGCGGGATTATTTTTGCGCTTGCCTATGAACGGACGGGTTCGATCTGGCCATCCGTATTGATTCATGGACTGACCAATGGAACGATGGTGCTGTTGACGAGTTTGGGGTGACGGGAAGTACTTGTAAAGAGACAGGGGGAACCTTGTCTCTATTTTTGTTGCTGAATTGTAGTGAAAAGACTAGGGAATTCGCAGGTTAGCTAATTACTTCTTACTAAGAAATATTTCTACTATTAAAGGCTATGTTTTGAATAATTGGGGTAATTATCCAAATGTAGAAGTCGTAAAACCTATGGGAATTTCAGCAGGATTAATAGGGGATGGCGAACATTCATACATAAAATTTAAAGGTGATTTGTAAAATGAACCTATTGCATTAGGAGGACCAGACATTCATGAACAGAAAAAACAAGGTGATTATATATGGAATCGGACTTTCATTAGTACTTGGAGGATGTATGGGTAATGGTGTGGATGAGAAGCAGGCTGAAGTAAAGGATGAGTATGCAAGAGTGCAGGATTATAAAGGGGAAGGGTACTCTTTGAATGATGGAGACGAAAACGATAAGATTGCCGAGGCTAAAAAGGATGAAGTGGAAAAAGCGGTAAAGGATTTCTTTTTAACGAAATATAAGACGGAGGTTGATGTACATAATCTGGTGGGGAATGTCGATGGAGTGACGGTATTTGTGGAATCGACAGGACCTGTGCACTTTTATTCTTATGCTATAGTACCGATTAATCAAGGAACGGAAGAAATCATTTCTGATGAAGTGAGATCCCAGGAAGATGTGGTGGAAGAAGGGATTCGAGAAGGCTTATATTATAAGCTTTTTGAAGAAGAGTTTAAGAATCTGGATCAATACCTTGAGGAACTGGCATCTGAAAAAGAGGTAGTGGGAAGAACGGTTAAATCACTGCAGAATACAGGTGGATCAGGATTCATGACACCTTACTATACGATTACTTCGTTTAATGGTGATGAGGCAATCCAGCCTGTGTACGATTTATATATGGAAGCCCCGGATACCAAAACAGAAGACCTGAAAAGTGCATTCAATACGGAATTATTTGATGAAGAATTTCTAACCATGAACGTTATCTTATATATGAGCGAGGAGAAGGCTTCCCCGAGTAAAAGCCTTCTGGAAAAAGTTTTAAAGGATTTAGAAGGGATGGATTCAATTCCGAATGGGACTTATCAAATCATCATCAATGATAATGGAATACACAAAGAAACATCTGAAGGGTATAAGGATAATTCGATTAAGGCTGAATTCATCAAATCTCAATAGGAGATGAACCCAGCCAATGAGGAGGATCAACCATTCATGAAACGAAAAAACAAGTGGATTATATATGGAATCGGGCTTTCTTTATTACTCGGAGGATGTATGGATAATGGTGTGGACGAGAAGAGTACGCAGGATGAAATGGAAGAACAGTATGTAAGTGTACAGGATTATAAGGGCGAAGGCTACGCATTAAAAGGTGGGAAGGAAAACGACAACATCGCAGAAGAACAGCGGGAAGAGGTTGAGAAGGCAGTAAAAGATTTCTTCCTGAATAAATACAGTACAGAAATCAAAGTTCATAATATTGTTGGGAATGTGGATGGGGCCACCGTGTTTGTCGAGTCAACCGGCCCGCTTTCTTTCTATACGTATGCTGTTGTCCCCATTGATTCGAGTGATCAGACCATCCAATTTGATAAGGTTTGGTCCCAGGAAGGGCAAGTAGAAAGTGCCATAACAGATGGCTTGTATAAACAATTGTTCGATAAGGAATTTAATCAATTAGACAATTACATGGAGAACGTTGTAACGGAAGGAGAAGTTGTTGGAAGGACAAAGGAATCTCTGGAAAATGTTGCAGGGGATGGGTATATGACTCCGTACTATTTCCTTTCAACGTCGCCAATGAAAGATGAGGCTATTAAACCTGTATATGAACTATACATAGAAAATCCTGATGCGGGTGTGGAGCAGTTACAAGCAGCGTTTAAAAAAGAAGCATTTGATCCGAAAAATCTAAGAATATCCATCATGCTTTTCATGAAAGAAAAAGGCGTGGAACCAAGCGAAAAAGTATTCAACCGGATTATTCATGATATAGAGGATGCAGCTGATTTTCCAAGGGGGGCCTATAGTGTCTTCGTAAATGATAATCGAATCCACAAGGACTCATTTGAAGGTGTGAAAGACAATTCCCTAGAACGGGCTTACCCAGATGAAATCATAAAAGAATAAGCTGATTTAATACGATGGTGACCCAACTGGACTTGAGGAAAATCCAGATATAGACGAAGTACCAATTAGGAGGAGCAGACATTCATGAACAGAAAAAACAAATGGATTATATATGTAATTGGACTTTCCTTCTTGCTTGCAGGATGTATGGGTAATGGTGTGGATGAGAAGCAGGCTGAAGTGAAGGATCCGTATGCAAGAGTGCAGGATTATAAAGGGGAAGGGTACTTTTTAAATGATGGAGATGAAAACGATAAGATCGCCGAGGCTAAAAGTGATGAAGTGGAAAAAGCGGTAAAGGATTACTTCTTAGAGGAATATAAAACGAAGATAAAAGTACATAATCTGGTGGGGAATGTCGATGGAGTAACGGTATTTGTGGAATCGACAGGGCCAGTGCACTTTTATTCAACTGCCATTGTTCCAATCAATCAAGGAACGGAAGAAATCATGATGGAGGATGTATGGACGCAGGAGGATGTAGTTGAAAAAGGAATCAGGGAAGGATTATACAGGCTGGTGTTCGAGAATGAGTTTGAAAACCTGGATAAATACCTGGAAAATGTTGCGGCGGAAGAAGCCGTTGTTGGGAGAACAGTAGAGTCCCTCGAGAACGTTGGTGGATCTGGTGTTATGACACCGTACTACTTTATGTCGTCCCTATTTGGAGATGAGGCAATAAAGCCGGTATATGAGTTGTACATGAGTAATCCAAATACGAGTAAAGAACAGCTGGAAAAAGCATTTGATCAAGCTTCATTTGATGAAGAAAATGTAAGAATTAACATCATGCTTTTTATGGAAAAAGAAAACGTATCGCCTGATGAAGAAATCCTGAAAAAAGTAACGGATGATCTGAAAGAGATGAAGTCTATTCCTGTTGGGATGTATAGAGTGATTGTGAATGATAATGGTGTCCATAAAGAATCATTTGAAGGCAATAAGGATAATTCAATAAAAAATGAGATTGTAAGAGCGGAAAGTTTGGACTGAATTTGATTAAAATACCTACACCAGACGTCCTGGAATTAAGAACTGTCTTGAATAGCAGCTTATCAAAAATCCCACCCCATTAGGAGGACCAGACATTCATGAACAGAAAAAACAAATGGATCATATATGGAATCGGACTTTCTTTATTACTCGGAGGATGTATGGCTAATGGAAAAATTAATGCGGATTCACAAGAGGTAACAGGACCCTACAAAGACACGTTTGTAAGAGTGCAAGATTATCAGGGTGAGGGATATGTACTCAGAAACGGGGAAGACGCAGATAGAATTGCAGAAGAAAAAAGAGATGAAGTTCAAAAAGCTGTTAAAGATTTCTTTTTGGAAAAATATAAAACAGACGTCAAAGTCCACAACATTGTAGGGAACAAGGATGGTGCGACTGTGTTTGTCGAATCGACAGGTCCGGTCCACTTTTATACGACCGCGATCGTGCCGATTGATTTGAGGGAAGAAAAAGTGAAGGCGGATGAAGTAGTGTCTCTTGAAGGTGAAGTGGAAAGTGCCATCCGTGGAGGGCTTTACCATTTACTGTTCGAGAAAGAGTTCCAGTACCTTGATACTTTTGTAAACGAGCATAAGGTAGTGGGAAGAACCATAGAAGCTGTAGAAAATGTGGGAGGAACCGGGTATATGACTCCCTATTATTTTATAACCACCTCTAAATCCGACAAAGCCATAAAGCCAGTATATGATTTATACCTTGAAAATCCAGATACTCCAGTAAGTGAATTCAAAGCTCAATTTGCAGAAGACGGGTTCTCTGCTGAAAATATCAAAGTAAATATTGAACTATTTATGGAGGAAGAAGACTCAGAACCGAACGTGGAATTGTTAAATCAACTATCAAATGATTTGAAAGGAATGGCCGGCATTCCTAAAGGAAGTTATAGCCTGACCCTCAATGACAACTTAATTAATGAGAAAGTGGGTGATGGATTGAAAGACAATTCATTAGAAGTGGGGTTTCCTGACTATATCGAAATTAATTAAGGTTGGTGGAAAGGAGGGCCAGACATTCATGAACAGAAAAAATAAGGTGATCATATACGGAATCGGACTTTCGTTATTACTCGGAGGATGTATGGCTAATGGAAAAAATAATGCCGATTCAAAAGAGGCAACAGGACCCTACAAAGACACGTTTGTGAGAGTGCAAGATTATAAGGGTGAGGGATATGTACTCCGGAACGGAGAAGACGCAGATGAAATTGCAGAAGAAAAGAGTGATGACGTTCAAAGAGCTGTTAAAGATTTCTTTTTGGAAAAATATAAAACAGACGTCGAAGTCCACAACATTGTAGGGAACAAGGATGGTGTGACTGTGTTTGTCGAATCGACAGGTCCGGTCCATTTCTATACGACCGCGATCGTGCCGATTGATTTGAGTGAAGAAAAAGTGAAGGCGGATGAAGTCGTGTCTCTTGAAGGTGAAGTGGAAAGTGCCATCCGTGGAGGGCTTTACCATTTACTGTTCGAGAAAGTTTGCGGAACTTGATCAGTACCTTGAAAAAATAGTGGCAGAGAATAAGGTGGTTGGCAAAACAAAGGAATCTATAGAGAATGTTGGAGGAACCGGCTATATGTCCCCTTATTACTTTATTACGACTTCTTCTTCTGACAAGGCCATAAAGCCTGTATATAATGCGTATATTGAAAATCCAACCATTCCTCCTGCTGAACTTAAATCCCTTTTCGCCATGGATGAATTTTCGGTTGTAAATCTAAAAATTAATCTGCAGCTTTTTATGGAGGAAGAGGGGGCAGAACCCAGCAAGGAATTATTTCATGGGATTCCTAAAGATTTAAAGAAAATGAACTCTATTCCTAAAGGAAGTTATAGTCTAGTAATCAACGATAATTTAATTAATGAAAAAGTCGACGATGGTTACAAAGAAAACTCATTACGTATTGGGGTTCCTGACTATATTGTCATTGAGTAAGCTTGAGGTGAAGGGGAAATGGGAAAGGAGGACCAGTCATTCATGAACAGAAAAAATAAGGTAATCATATACGGCATCGGTCTTTCATTGTTACTTGGTGGATGTGTGGATAGTGCAAATGGTAATGGCGTGGATGAAAAGAATACTCAAGTTGAAGGGAAGGACTCTGGCAATCGTTTAGTAAGCGTACAGGAATATGACGGAGAAGGGTTTTCTCTTGAAAACGGGCAACAAAATGACAAGATTGCAGAAAAACACCGTGATGAAGTGGAACAGGCTGTGAAAGATTTTTTCTTACACCAATATAAAACAGATGTTGAGGTTCATAATATTGTCGGTAATGCAGATGGAGCTAGTGTGTTTGTTGAGTCGATAGGCAAGCCGCATTTCCATACATATGCAGTTGTGCCCATAGAGGAGAGCGAGGAAAAAATTCTGATTGACCAGGTTTTTTCACCAGAGGGAGAGGTGGAAAATGCCATTGCCTCAGGTGTTTATGGGTTACTATACGAGGATGAAATCACCAAGCTAAATCAAGTAATTGAGGGACTGGTAGAAGAGCTGGCATTCACCGGAGAAACAAAAGAAGCAATAAATAATACTGCAGCATTCGGCTATGGAACTCCTTATTATTATGTTTCTTTTGGCGATATAGAAAGATCGAACCTAATCATGGACACATACATAAACAATCCCAAAACCAGTAAAAAGGAATGGAAAGAAACGCTGAACATTTCAGAGGTAGATCCTGAAAATATTTATATCACCATTCAACTCTTTAAAAATAGGCCAGGAAAAAATCCCACAAATGAAGAGCTGGAAAGGGTAGTTCAAACGATTGAGGATACGGAAGGAATACCTGCAGGTGCTTATAATATTCTGTTACATGACAATACCATTGATAAAGAAACAGGGGTTGGAAGCAAAGAAACCTCTATTGAAAGATCTTTGCCTGACTATATTATTAAAAAATAATCAGAGAAGGAGATCAGACATTCATGAACAGAAAAAAGAAGTGGATCATATATGGAATCGGGCTTTCATTATTACTTGGCGGGTGTATGGATATGGATAATGCGAATGGTAATGGTGAGGATGAGATCCAGGCTGAAGTGAGAGATCAGTATGCAAGAGTGCAGGAGTATGAAGGAGAAGGTTACTTTTTAAATAATGGTGACGAGAACGATCAGATTGCCGATGCTAAAAGAGATGAAGTGGAAAAAGCGGTAAAGGATTTCTTTTTAACGAAATATAAGACGGAGGTAAAAGTACATAATCTGGTGGGGAATGCTGATGGAGTGACGGTGTTTGTGGAATCGACCGGGCAGGTGCACTTTTATTCTTATGCCATGGTTCCCATAAATCCAGGAACGAAAGAAATCATGACGAAAGAAGTGAGGACACAAGAAGGGGAAGTTGAGCGCGGGATTCGTGAAGGATTATATAGATTAATATTAGAGGAAGAATTTAAGAATCTGGACTCGTATCTTGAGAAGGTCGTTTCGGAAGAAGCCGTTGTTGGGAGAACCGTTGAGTCCCTTCAAAATGTTGGTGGATCGGGTAGTATGACGCCATATTACTTTATGTCTTCCCTAAATAGCGATAAAGCCATAAAGCCTGTTTATAATCTCTACATGGAAGACCATGAAACAGCGGGCACCATACTAAAAAAAGCGTATGACGGGGAGTCGTTCAATCCTGATAGTTTAAGAATTAATATTATGCTCTTTATGGAAGAAGAGAATGTGGATCCAAGTGAAGAGAGCATGAAGCGTGTAGTAAAAGAGATAAAAGAAAAGAGCGCTCTCCCTAAAGGGACATATAGAGTGGCCATAAATGATAACGGGGTTCATAAGGAATCATTTGAAGGGTTTAAAGATAATTCAATTGAACAGGAAATGATTCGGAACGAATAGTGGTTAGTATGCCTGAAATTCAGCAGCCAGACGCACTCGTTATCAGTACCCCCGTCCCTTAAGGAGGATCAGATATTCATGAACAGAAAAAAGAAGTGGATCATATATGGAACAGGGCTTTCATTATTACTTGGCGGATGTATGGATAATGCGAATGGCAATGGCGTGGATGAGATGCAAGATCATAGCGATCGTTTAGTAAGCGTGCAGGAATATAAGTAATAAGCAAGGATGTTAAACAGCGTTAAACGCAGTAAGTGATTCGGGATGACTAGGAAATTCGGAGATTAACTAATTACCCAATATTAAGAAATATTTTCAAATTCATAGGCTATGTTTCGGAAAAATGGGTAATTATACAAGTGTATAAGTCAAAAGGCTCACAATGATTCCAATAACATAAATAGGTTAAAAGAAATACAGAAACGAAATGCCGCCACTACTTTTTTCCTGTTTTTCCTAATTAATCTAATGATTTCCCGAAGTAACTGTTAATACTTTACAGACTTTTATAAAATAAAAAGGTAATGCTTTAAATGAACCCATCCAATTAGGAGGATCAGACATTCATGAACAGAAAAAAGAAGTGGATTATATATGGAATCGGACTTTCATTATTACTTGGAGGATGTATGAATATGGATAATGCGAATGGTAATGGTGTGGATGAGACGAAGAGTACGCAGGCTGAAGTGAAGAATCATAGCGATCGTTTAGTAAGCGTGCAGGAATATAAGGGAGAAGGGTTTTCTCTGAAAAACGGGCAAAAAAATGACAAGATTGCAGAAGCAAACCGTGAAGAAGTGGAACAGGCTGTGAAGGATTTTTTCTTAAAGCAATATAAGACGGATGTTGAGGTTCACAATATTGTCGGTAATGTTGACGGAGCTAGTGTATTTGTAGAGTCGATTGGTAAGCCCAACTTCCATACATATGCAGTAGTACCTATAGACGCAAAAGAGAAAAGGATTTTGACTGACAAGGTTTATTCATTAGAAGGAGAAGTGGAAAATGCCATCACTTCTGGAGTTTTTGGATTGATATATGAAGATGAATTTAACAAGTTGGATAAGGTGTTGAAAGAAATTACAAGAGATTATCCATTTACTGGCGAAACGACTCAAGCCATTAATAACACTAAATCATTCGGATTTGGGAATGAATACTATTTTGTTTCATTTTTCGATATGGAATTATCAGAGCAACTCGTTGAACTTTATTTAGAAAATCCTGACCTCACAAAGGAAGAGTTAAAAGAATTTAATATAGAGAAATTAAGCCCTGAGTCAATAAATATTACGATTCAGCTTTTTAAGAACAAAAGAGATTCAGATCCAACCAAAGAAGAGCTGGATGCAATAGCAAAAATTATTGAAGAAGCGGAAGGGCTGCCTTATGGGGCGTATAACCTTCTTTTACATGACAATATGATTGGAGCAGTTTCGGGCAGCGGAGATAAAGATACTACGGTTGAAAGGGCAGACCCCGATTATATTATAAAAAAATAAAAATTGGAAAGAGTTGAGTAAGGTGCCATCAGTAAATAAGGTAAATCAGGTTAATATTACTACAGATACAACTGATAGGGACTTGGTAGAGTTAGCTGGATTACACGCCTATTCAGAAATTAATAGATTTGATGTTATAAAAGTTAATGGGAAAGTATTTAAGGTACTTGATGTAAACTTTCTCGATGACACTGGACTAGATGCATTTACAGTTCGAAATGAATCCACAAAAGAAATGACAATAGTGTATGTTGGTACAGACGCAGCAGCTGAAAATGGAAAGCAAGACATCATAACGGATGTTCAGCTGCTAAGTGATTTAACTTTGCCTCAACTTGAGGCTTCTTCTGAATATTTTAATAAGATGCAAAAGAAATATGCAAATGAGGGTGGAGTCAGCTCCGTTACCGGAAACTCCCTAGGCGGCCCCCTTGCAAACTACGCCGTAAGAAATCGCCCAGACATTAAGTCCGTTACTCTGAATCCAGCCCTATTCCCAAATGGTGTAATGGACCCTAACAAAAGCTACGACAACATCACCAACTACTTCACTAACTATGATCTCCTGACAGGCACCCTCATCGCCCTGGATCTCGATTCACGCATCCCGGGCAAAAGATATGATATATCAACCGGGATCCCCCAGACCGGAGAAGGGTTTAACATCCTGAAAAACAATCATACGGGATATATTGAGGATGGTAAGTATGAGATTGGTCAGCCCGGGTCCCCGGGTCATGGGTACATCTACGACGAAGCCGATGCCCATATCATGACAAGCATATGGACGGGTGAACCCCTTTATAGCGGCCATTCAGACAGAATCGACATCAATCGTGACAACCTCAATCTCCTGGCTGAAGCCCTGGCAGGAGATGTGTTGACAAGGCTGACACAAGCTCAAGAATACTTGACCCATTCAGAAGAAATTGCCCAGCATGAAGGCGACCGGTATGCTGAACGGTTAAGCCGCCTGCAGATGGTTTTTGAAGATTCTTTTGAAGGTCTGATTGGTAATCCTTTATTTATTGGCATTACCACAACCTCTCACCGATTGACTTCGGAAATCGATCACCTTATTTCTCTCGTTAATATGGCTGAAAATGCGAGCCGGTCTCTCAATGGTGTATTGAATTCACCGCCTGTCGAATTGGTGGAACACCTATTCAACAGAAGCATCAGTGTGGAGAGTATTTTCGGGCAGGCACGGAGTCAGCTGCTTGAGTTCAAAGGGGAGATCGCCAGTATGACCGGCTTCCTTCAGAACATCCTCCACAAAGAAATCCCGGAACTTTTTAGTGGGGGGAAGGAGACATTCGAGGACCTTCTTGTAAACGACATGCTAGAACACTATAAGATTATCGACTATAATACTGCGAAGCTGAATAGTAATATTGCAGAGTTTCAGAGTCAGGTTGCAAAATTGGGAGAGAACTTTGGTGAGCGGGATGCCTCCTTAAGCGCGAGTATTTCATCAGGGGCTTCCGTTCAACATACTGTGGCGATACCCAAGAAAAACGAATATGTTCTGGAAGCGTCTGATCATATGCTTATTGGAATGAAGATGAAAGAAGTCATTCTGGAAGGATCCTTTGAAAGTTTCAAAGGAGCTTCCCACGGTTTGCTTCTCCCACTGTTAGGATCATTAACCGGACTTGCGTTTGCCATCGAGAATACGCTGGAAATCATCTCAGCGTCGATCAAAGGCGCCATGAACATCGCGCTAAGCGGAACGGTGCCTGGAAAAATCATCAGCATCTTTTCCGACTTCGATGACAAAATCCGTTCATACGTATCTTCCGCACTGGAACCAATCGATGAGCTTGCCGCCACCATTGAAGGGCTCAGGGATGGATTAACCAGATTGACCATCGGATTCCCGGCCTTACTGGAGAGCTTCAAGCCCTATATAAACGCTGCTATTTTTGATTCAACGGGCTACGCGAATATCCACTTATACAATGTTTCAGCCATCGCCATCCATCAAGAAATGGAACTGCTCTTTGACGATATCGTCTATCAGCTCAGTCATCAAAAAGGAAAATCCATTGAAGCGTTATGCGAAATCTCAAAACGGCTGAAGAACAACATGATCCAACTGCGTCAACAAGTGGATCGTGTCACATTATAGGGACAGGTCCTTCACTTGTTCCTCTTTTTTTTGCCGATTTTGGAGATGGGACAGAGGGACAGGTACACTGTCCCATATTAAGGAACAATTCTGAAGGGACAAGGAACCTGTCCCTCCGTCCCAAAATTAGGAGGATCAGACATTCATGAACAGAAAAAAGAAGTGGATCATAAATGGAATCGGACTTTCATTATTACTTGGTGGATGTATGAATATGGAAAATGCGAATGGTAATGGTGTGGATGAGAAGCAGGCTGAAGTGAAGGAACCGTATGCAAGAGTACAGGATTATAAAGGGGAAGGGTACTCTTTGAATGATGGAGACGAAAACGATAAGATTGCCGAGGCTAAAAAGGATGAAGTGGAAAAAGCGGTAAAGGATTTCTTTTTAACGAAATATAAGACGGAGGTTGATGTACATAATCTGGTAGGTAATGAAGATGGGGCAACGGTTTACGTAGAATCAAAAGGCCTACTGCATTTTTATACTTACGCAGTAGTTCCAATTGATACAAATCAAAAGAAAGTCAGAACTTCAGAAGTGATGTCTGTTGAAGGTCAAGTGGAGAACGCGATGAGAGGAAGTCTATATGTCCATTTATATAAAAAAGAGTTTCAAAAACTTGATCAATATTTTGAGAAGCTAACATCTGAAGGAAAGGTGACAGGGAAAAGAATAGAAGCAATACAAAATGTAGAGGGATCAGGGTATATGACTCCTTACTACTTTGTCTCTACTTTTAATCATGATGATCAAATGAAACCAGTATATGATCTTTATCTTAATGATCCAGATATATCAGATAGTGAACTGAAAGAAACGTTGGATTATAACTCTTTTAAGTTGGAAAATTTAAAAATTAATGTAAGTTTGTTTATGAAAAAGAATGGCGCAGATCCTAATAAAGAAATATTCAAAAAGATATCATCAGACTTAGAAAGTTTAGAAGGCATCCCCAATGGAACCTATAGTTTCTTCCTTAACGACAATAAAGTTTTAGTAGAATCATCTGAAGGCATTAAGGATAATTCCTTAAAAAGGGCTTATCCGGATTATATTGTAAATAAAATTGGTAAGAGGTGAGTATTGGGTGGGACAGAGGTGGGACAGAGGGACAGGTACACTGTCCCATATCAAGGAACAATTCTGAAGGGACAAAGAACCTGTCCCTCCGTCCCATGAACTCATCCAGTTAGGAGGACCAAACATTCATGAACAGAAAAAATATGTGGATCATATATGGAATCGGACTGTCATTATTACTTAGTGGATGTATGAATATAGATAATGCGGATGGAAAAGAGAGCAATGGGAAACAAGCTAAGAATCAATATGTAAGAGTGCAGGAATACACAGGAGAGGGATACGCCCTTAAAAACGGGGAAGAAACAGACAAGATTGCAGAAGAGAATCATGAAACGGTGGAGAAAGCAGTTAAAGATTTTTTCTTGAAAGAATATAAGACAACTGTAAAGGTACATAATATCGTGGGCAATGAAGACGGAGCAACAGTGTTTGTGGAATCAACCAATCCGCTTCACTTTTACACTTATGCAATTGTTCCCATTGATAAATCCAATGAAAAAATTCAGTCCGACCGTGTGTTTTCACAAGAGGGACAGGTGGAGAGCGCTATAACTGAAGGCCTGTACAGAAGTATATTTAAAGACGAGTTTGATCGCTTGGATGAATATTTAGAGGGAGTTGTAAATGAAGAGCCTGTAACTGGAAGAACAGTTGAATCTCTTCAAAACGCAGGGGGAACTGGTTATATGACTCCCTATTATTTCTTGTCATCTACTGTAGTGAATGATGAATCAATTAAACCGGTTTATGGTTTATATATGGAAAATCCTCAGATCAGCACAGATAAATTAAAGGCTGCCTATAATAAGCAAGCATTCGACCCGACTAAGTTTGAAGTAGTAATAAATTTGTTTATGAAAGATAAAAATGCGGAGCCGGACGAAAAAGTGTTTAATAAAGTAGTGAGCGATATTGAAAGTATGGGTGATATACCAAAAGGGACGTATAGCATCTTCGTCAACGACAATACAGTCCTTAAACAATCATTTGAAGGGGTGAAAGATAATTCGCTCGAAAAAACGACTCCAAATGAAATTATTAAAGAGTAAGACGGTGTGTAACAGGGGGACGGTTCTTGTGGTTCATTGGGACAAAGGGACTGTCCCTCCGTCCCCATCAAATATAAAGCGAAAAGACACAAATAAATTATTCCCCTACTTGTGTCTTTTTACGCGCAAAACTTCCGATTGATTCCTTTAAGAACTATCCCCTTGCTTTTCTTGTTTTATGACTTATCGCTTATTATCATCTTTTATAGAGTAAGATATAATATACTTTAAGAAAAGTGAAGTCGGCAAACGTGAAGAAATTGAGGTGAGTTTGATGTTTGGCTTTTGGATTATCGTGACAATATGTTTAGCCATTTGGGGTGGGTATATTGCTTATAAATCTGAACGGTAAGTAGGATCAGTTGATCCTCTTACAGCCATAAAAAAATCCTCAAATATGAGGATTTTTTTATCGAAGGATCAATTTTGTTCAATCAAGTGTGAGGCAAATTCTCCGATGCTCCGTAGCATGTCTTCCCATTCTTTCTCATCCGCTAAATGGAAATGGATGGTCTCTGAATCATCTCTATATTCGCTCAGCCAAATTCCTTTTGTGGAAGGAAGGAAGAATAGGATATTCTCCAGATACATTTCATTCTCCAGTGACACAATACTGAAATTAGATATATTGAATAATGTCCATTCAAAGCTTTTTAAATCATCAATAAACAAGTCGAAGCTAATCTCTTCTTCGGGTGTGAAGCGTGAACTTTTTCGGACCTTCTCTAGTTTATCCCGATTGCTTAAACGGTCGAAGTTCTTCTCGCTCAAAATGAAGGATCGCTGCTCGTTCTTGTAAAGCTTCTGGATGCCATAGTATTCGATCATATAATGTCCCATTTCATCTGACGAAATGATGGAGAACTCATGGATGATATCCTTTTCAATAAGGTGAAGCAGCCACTCATCGTTTTCGTAGTGATGAATCATCAGCACAGACTGAGCGGGTGTATTGGAACAGCGGATCAGCCTCTTGGATTGCACATAGTTTTTAATGAAATGGAGCATTTCCTCCGTTAAAGGATTCTCTCCTCTTGCATCCCGCTTTTCATCCAAGATGACGCTTCATGATCAGCTGTTTACTCGTCGCCTCCATGATGGCAATCCATTCCTGTTCGTTTTTCTTTCCGATCGCTGCCTCTGCAATTCCCTTAGCTACACTGTCGTAGCCTGACAAACTGACCATTAACGCTAGTTCTTCTGATGTGCAGGTTAGTATATGGTTCATGGGATCACTCCTTAAATGATTCTGTCTACGTATAAGACGGTTGCTATTTGAATGTAATAATGTTTTAGGCGCAATATTTATCCATTTTAATAAGGACCGTAATTGTTTTATGATAGAAAAATGAGTTCTAGTAACCCGGTTATAATATAGTATAAGATGATTGAAAGAATTCCTTGGATAGCCAGTGCAATTAGAAATAAAATTTTTCTAACGAACCAATTATATTTTCCGATTTTCGTATAAATATAATGCCCGGAACCCAACAGGCCTTTTTGAAATGCGTTAATCATTTTCTGAATGGTGGTAGTGGGTGGATCGTATATCGAATACTCGTAGAAACCTAACATCGTTTTTTCTAAGAGTACTATTGTACAGCCGTAAGCAAATTGAGTACTTAAAATCAATGCGACTCCTATTTTAACAACTTCAATCGTGTCTTCTATTGTCCAAAACATAATTTCCTCCTAATTAAACCAACTCATTACAGAGTCCTTTACCTTACTGATCTTCTTGACTGTAGGGGATTCACCAATTGATTTACCTATTTTTCCTGTGAAATCCTTGACCTTTCCACCAAATTTAGAGCTGGCAAGACCGCCGACCAAACCACCAATTGCTCCTCCTGCTACTATTCCGATAGGTCCGCCAATACTCCCAATAGTTGCACCTAATTGAGTGCCTGCGGCAATTGCGGCCAAATCTGTTCCTACCCCACCGACGAAGCGACCGATTTTCTCGCTGGAACCCATATTAGCATTCTCGGAAGATGTAAATTCTCCAGCATTTGCTATAAATGAAACGGCAGTTCCAACAAAAGGTATTTTTTTACCTACTGTCGTTAGCCCTTTTGCACTTGCCGTTTTTCCGAGAACCTCTTTGGTACCTGTTGTCATACGGTTATATATGTTCTTTCTTAACTGTTCT
This sequence comes from Bacillus sp. SRL337, assembly GCF_984799155.1. NCBI lineage: Bacteria > Bacillati > Bacillota > Bacilli > Caryophanales > Bacillaceae > Bacillus > Bacillus sp. SRL337. The sequence goes on from NZ_OZ481793.1 coordinate 633,677, forward strand.
CCGGTTAATTTATTGAAGTTTTTTGGAAATCCAGCTACATGTTTATATATATGGGCAGGGCTTTCGTATGTCTTAACGAATCCATGGAGTTGTTTTAATAAGGGGTTACTTGGCGTTTCTGCTCTTGAAAATGTAAGGATTTTTTTCGCCAGCTTGGAGCTGTGTTTTCCTTTACTTGTCCAGGATGGGTCTGTTCTGACACTGAACTCATATTTGCCTCTTAGTTTTTGCAATAGAGTAGGTTTGCTGCCAAGATAATGTACTTTAAGTTTCGAAGAAAACAGACCTGCAGACAGGACAGATAGAGTTTGGTAACCTGCCAGAAGATTGTCCCCCCAGCTCATCTTACTATTGATCGTATCGAATGGAGAGAAGAACATATCCCAAGCGGCAGAAATTTTTCGGTTTTTTTGAAATGAATTTATTTCTTCATGGAGTTTCGAATCATCTAGAGTGGAACTGTCGTACTTATTAATGTTTAATGTACCATTCTTAAACATCCCGTTCACTTCGTATAAATACTTTTTTAGCAGTTGAATATTTTGTTCAACCGTATCAAGTTCCTTGGTTTGGGCAATATCAAATGCAGTCAAGTCTTCAATCGTTTGGTCTATTTTGTTTTGAGCCTGTTGTTGAATAGTGGTAAACCGGTTTTCTTGAAGAGTTGGTGAGTAAACAATATCACTCACCCGCCTGATTGTGCAATTAGCTTCATCAACCAGTTCAAGTGTCAAGTTTTCACCCTTTCTTAAGGCTGCTTTCAGGTCATGGGAAAGAAATGATTGTTGAATATACCCGGTATCATCGGGCTCTAAGTCTCCGGCTGCACTCTGAATGTTGCTAAGGGTTCGCTCGAAGTCTTCTAATATAAATGAAAAGGCTGAAAGAAGAGTCCTATGAAAGTCCTCATAGAATGCACGGATGGCTGCTCCACCTTTTCCTTCAAAGGAATCGTCAAGATGAATAAATGCCTCAATTTCACGTTGAAGGGAATAAATCTGCTTGCCTTCCGTTGAAAGCCCGTTTATCAATTCTGCAATACCGTTCTGTAGTGATTGTGAATCCAATATTCTCAAATCTCATCCCTCCTAGCGCAGCTTTATAGAGGAAGATACTTGATGGTCTGCTTCCTCCATACTGATTAATGATTGTTTTACAGATTGATTATTCTCTGCCAAAAGTGTTTTATAAAGATTTCTGATTTCTCATAATTGATTATTCAGTTCATTTATTCGATCCACAACGTCTAAACGATTGCCGCTGCCAGTATCTTTAGGAAGTTCAGTATCAAATGAACCGGCGGCACTTTCAATATTCGAAACAGCTTGTTCTACAGCACTGTAACGTATCTTCAGTTCTTCAACCAACGTGATCGTCTCCTTTTCTCTTTTCCTCGTTTATTCTGGAAACCTCTTGAGAGATGTTGTACTGCAATGTTTGTATCTCATAATGGAGCGTAGTGACTTTATTTTCAAAGATCGTAATAGCCTCACTTAATTGCAATTGATAAAGATCCCTGTAGCTCAAAGAAAGATCTTCACGATACTCTTGAAATGCATTTGCTAACTGGCCCTTCCACGTATGTGAGGAGAGCTCTGGATCATTTATGGAATGTCGGTTGTGAACGAACTCATTTTGTATTTTCTCTAATTCTCGTATACTCGATTCTAAGCGGTTAACCTGCTCTTTTTTTTCTGTGAGTTGAGATTGTAAGTATGATAGGTATGACATCAGATTCATCTTCTTACAAAAAAATGTCATAATTCTTCCAGTAAAAATGGTACCAAATGGAATTTAAGAAAGTAATAGGAAAATAAGCACATATTTGCGACAGTAAACTAAGCATTTTGTCTTTTTAGAGGATATATACAACGAAAATTTACCCATAAAATGTAAAAGAAATTCCTTTTTATTAAAGATAAGGAGGTGAGGTGGACGGTTCTTGAAGAGGGAAATCGGACTTTTGCGTGGGGATATTTGGATGTTGGTAGGTGGATGAACAGTATGGGTGGAGTCGGTTTTCTATGGAGAGTACGGTTAAGGAGAGAAGTACTATTTATGGGGTTACCACTAAGGGTAACGGTGCCTAGGAAAATGAAAATTACTTTATAGGAACCCTGAAAGTAGGGACAGAGAGCCAGTGAAACTGTCCCTCTTCCTCATTAAAGCGTCTGTTAGCTCAGGTAGAACTTTTAAAAAGCTGCTCATTAAATATATTAATTGAATATACGTTTTCTTCTACTAAGTTATCCATTATCTGCTTTATTACATGCGGTTCTCGTAAATCCTCGCTTTCAAAGGCTAAAAGGTCGTTAACTTTTATCCATTGGCTGTCAGTAATTTCATCTTCTTCAAGGTTTAATGTACCTCCAGTAACCTCACCAATAAAATGAAATAAAATTACTTGATGGTTCGTGTTACTGATAAAATTATAGACTCCAGTCGTGCCAATCAGTTTTACCTCTAACCCCGTTTCCTCTTTCACTTCCCTTCGAGCTGAGTAAAGAATGTCCTCAGAAAAATCTACATGCCCACTCGGAAAGTTCCACTTATCGACTGCAGTAGGTTTATTCTCTTTTATCATTAAGACTTTATCATTATCAAAGATTGATACACTTGCTATTAAGACAATTCCATCTTGAGACATCCATTCTCCTCAATTCTATATGAAAATTTTACCTTTTTTAATTACACTGGCAATGGGACTGAGGGACTGAGGGACGGAGGGACAAGGAACCTGTCCCTCCGTCCCTTAAACCGGCATCAAAATCCGAATCGAAGTCCCTTCCCCCGGCGTGCTCTTCACATTGATGCTTCCCTTGTGAAGCTGGATCAGCTGCTTTGTGATGGCCATCCCCAAGCCGGTTCCGCTTCCGGAGTCGCTTGTGTTGGTGCCGCGGTAGTAGCGCTGGAAGAGGCTGTTGACGGTTTTTTGGTCCATGCCGATTCCGTCATCCGAGATGGTGATCTGGCGCAGGTGCTGTTCGATGACGGCAAGGGAGACGGTGACGGTCGTTCCTGCCGGGTTGTATTTCAGGGCGTTTTCGACGATATTGTCGATGATCCGTTGAAACCATTTGGGGTCGACGGATGCTGTGACGTTTTCGTCTTCTGCCTGGAAATCGATGTTCATTTTTTTGTAGTCCGGGTTGTTCATATAGCCGATGATGGTCCTGCGAATGAGTTCGGTTACATTCATTTTTTCACGGACGATCGGCAAAGCGCCGTTTTTGATGCGGTAGGTCAGCGTCAGGTCATCGAGTAGATCCTTCATATAGGACGATTTGCTGCCGATGATTTCGGCGAATTCCCGCACTTCTTCCTGGGACCAGTGATACTCCTTCGACTCCAGCATCTTGGAGTAGCCGGCGATGGAGGAGAGGGGTGTTTTCAGGTCATGGGAAATGCCGCTGATCCATTCCTCGCGGGTCACTTTGATTTTTTCGCGTTGATCCTGGTTGTCTTTCAGGGTTTCCGTTAGCTGTGAAAGGTTCATGATCAGTTCTTGATACAGCTTGTATTTTCGTTTGATCTTTCCGTTCTTTTTAAAAAGGAGAGGCTGCTCGACGTGGTTGACAGGCTGTTCGTAGACGCCGTTCCCGAGCTTCTCGATCCACTGCATCATGGTCATCAGGGGCTTGCCGAATTTGCGGGCATACCAGAAGGTGATGAGAAGAAGCAGTAGAAAGAGCAGGACGGAGACAATGATGATGCTGTTTCCAATCTTGTTGTCGATTTTCTCTTCCAATGTAGCCGCCATGTCCTTGAGCGGCATCCCCATCAAAATGGTCTGCTGCGAACCTTCATCATAATAGGAAGAAACGGATTCTTCCTTGGATTCCGTCATGGACAGGATCTCTTGATGAGAGTACGTCTTGGGCTTATTCCCGGCATTATAGCTGTCGATCACTTCCCCCGAGTTGTTCACGAGCTGGACCCAGGCGTTTTTGTCCTGCAGCTCCGAAAGGACACCTTCCTGAAAGACGAGCTTTCCCTGCCTCCAATCGACATGCTGTTTCACTGAATCGAGAAGAAGCGACTCGCCATTTTCCTCCCTGAAGAAGACCAGTGGGCCATCAGGATCGGTCTCATCCAGCCGCCAGTAGGAGTAGTCGAGCGTTGGGTCGTTTTCGAGCACCAGGCCGGCGAGTTCTCCTTCATTAAAAGTGGAAGGGAACTCTTCCAGCTCCGGATATCCGCCGAGAAGTTCTCCATCCTTTGATACGACCAGCAGGCGGCCATGCTGTTCTCCTGCGAGCTTCTTCAAACGGTCGGAAATGTCTGCTTTTCCATTTTCGACTGTAATATTTTGCGAAATAAAATAGTCTTCCGCCAAGGACAAATCATGTTCTGCTTCACTGTCGGAAAGGAAGTAGCCGATGATCCCGAAAAGGAAGAACAGCAGCGCGCCGATCAGGAAGAAGATGAGCATGAGCTGAAGAAACAGCTGGACGACAAATCGTTTATGGATGTTCATTCTGTGCTCCGTGGGGGGATGAATTTGTAACCCAATCCTCTGACCGTCAGGATATACCGGGGATCGCTTGGGTTTTCCTCGATTTTTTGCCGGAGCTTCCGGATATGCACCATCACCGTATTATCCTCGCCAAGGAATTCCTCGCCCCACACTTGTTCATACAGCTGATTTTTGCTGAACAGCTGGTTGGGATGTTTGCAGAAGAAGATCAACAGCTGATAGACCTGTGCCGGCAGTTCGACTTTCCTGCCATTTACCGTTACTTCCCCGGAAGAGGTATTGACGATGAGACCGCCGAATTGATACGTTTTTACTTTAGGCTTCATGGAAGTGCCGCCGCTCTTTCGCCTGAGGTGCGCCTTGATCCGCGCTACGACTTCCAGCGGATTGAACGGCTTGGTGATATAGTCATCCGCCCCTAAAGCAAAGCCTGACAGCTTATCCAGATCGGTGGTGCGGGCAGTCAGGAAAAAGATGGGGGCATCGGTTGTTTCCCTGATCAGCGGACAGATTTCAAAGCCGCTCCGGTCCGGCAGCATGACGTCCAGCAGGATCAGATCATATCTTTTATCACTGCAGCGGGCCAATGCGTCCTCCGCGTTATGGGCGGAATCGATGTATGTAAACTGTTCTTTTTTTAAAATGGTCGTGAGCATCTGGACAATGGACACTTCATCATCGACAATCAGAATCTTGCTGTCATGCATCTTGTAATCTCCTATTCTTGCTGAATTTATAGCTCCATCATATCAATTATTTTTAAGGGGAAGTAGGAATTAAGGTAAAATTAAGGAAGAGGTTCGCAAGGCTTAAGATACCCGATGTATGATCAGGATATCACAGAAAAACGTGTTCATATTGAAGGGAGATAAGGTATGCTTGCCATTGGAAAGAGAGAATTTCTGAAACTATTTAAAGGAATCAAATCGATTATCATTATTGTGATTTTGGTTGTAACGTCCTACTATTCTGCAAAGTTTTCGAATCTGCTGCTCTCGCTGGAGGAGTTCTCAGCTGAGGATGCGGATAAGATCGAATACGCGGGATTATTGGCCTTGCTGCTTTTTCTGGGGCAGCTATTTGTGATGGGGCTGTCGCATGATGCGATGAACAGGGAAACCCATGACCGGACAATCCGCTTCCTGGTGACAAGGACATCGAGGCTGTCGATCCTGCTTGGAAAGTTTTCCGGCATCGTGCTGTTTTGGCTGGTGTGTGTCACCGCGTCCTTCCTGATCATCTTTTTCATGACAGGAACCATGGACCCCCTCAGCTTCTTCCAGACAATGAGTTTGTTACTCTATCAAATTGCGTTGACCATCCTGCTGTCGACTGTTATCCCGAAGCCGGCATTCACAATGTTTCTCAGCATTGTCATCGGCCTGGCGTTTCCGATTGTCAGCCTGTGGTTGGCATTCACCAGCAATGGGTACGTGAGCTGGCTGAAATATTTGACGCCATTCTATTACTTGGAAGAGGATTATATGTTCTTTATGATCTTCCCGCTGGCCGCCGTCATGGTCGTGATATCCCATCTTGTGTTTAAAAGGAGAGAGTGCTGATGGCTGCAATTGAAACCAAACAGCTGGTTAAAACGTATGGTAGAGTGAAGGTGGTAAAAGGAATTGATTTGTCTGTCCAAAAAGGGGAGATCTTTGGGTTCCTCGGCAGGAACGGCGCAGGGAAATCAACCTTCATCAATATGCTGACAGGGATCATCCACCCAAGCGCCGGTTCGTTCTCCTTGCTTGGCACGGCCGGAGTGAATGATGACGTCAAAAGGCGGATCGGGGTCATGCCGGACTACACCAGCTTTGACGGTTCGATGACCGCGATCGGTTATTTAAAATTTTTATCAGAGGTGTCGGGGAAAAAAGCATCGACTGGAAGGTGCCTGGATGTCCTGAAAAAAGTGGGACTGGAAACCGATGCCGCTAAAAAGGTCGCAAAATATTCGTTCGGGATGAAAAAGAAGCTCGGCATTGCCCAGGCCATCATCCATGATCCCGAATTGATCTTCCTGGATGAACCGACATCCGGATTGGATGCAGAATCGGTTGTCCACATACATACCTTGATCCGCGAACTGCACCAACAGGGAAAAACGCTGTTCATGACGTCCCATAACTTAGGTGAAGTGGAAAAGCTCTGCTCCCGGATTGCCATCATGAAAGAGGGACAGATCGTAAAAATAGGGTCGATGGATGAACTGAGGTCCTTCTATCAATCCAGGATCGTCGTGAAAATCAAGCACGGAAGCATCCCGGCATCAGAAGAAGCCCGGTTGACACAATGGCTGGAAAGTGCGGGGGAAGACGTGAAGATTCAGGATAGGTATATCCACATCACCGTCGAACAGGAGAAGAAGATTGCGGAAATCATCCGTGCCTGCAACGAGTGCAAGGTGGATGTCTACCGCGTGGAGGTTGAGGAACCGTCACTGGAGGACATCTTCCTCGATGAACAACAAAATTCACATCACGGTTAGGAGAAAAGAATATGGAAATGCCGAAGAAGAAATTAGCGAAAGAGGTTGTCCGGGTCTGGCTGGTCCGCAATATCATTTCAAGTGTTGTCGGTTTTGTCGTCCTTGGGGTTCTGTTTTACCTGGATCACCGGTTCCAATGGACAGAGTGGATAGGCTGGATCCTGATTGCATTGGCAGTCTATTCTGTCATCGATTTCATTTGGTCGTTTTTCCAGCCCAAGTTTCTGTACAGAAGCTGGTTGTTTGATTTTGATGAAGAATTTTTACAATTGAAATCGGGTTTCTGGCAGGAGCAGCATCACCTGGTGCCGATGACCAAAATCCAGGCTGTATCGACTTCGCAAGGGCCTCTGCTCTGTAAATTCGGGCTGCGCTCCATTGGGATTGAAACGATGGGATCGACTCACGAGATACCCGCCTTGTCAGAGGAGATGGCTGTCGAAATCAGGAATACCATCGCTCATCTCGCCAAGGTCAAGGAAGTGGAGCAATGAGTACCCCAAAGCGCTATCATCCACTCATGATGGTCCTTCAGCTCTGGAGCTTGATCCGCGGTTCTTTCTTCTTCGTGCTATTTTTGTTCGTCATCAAGGCAGGATCCGACTCAGCCCTCGTCTATTATGCGAGGTGGGGATTGCTGATCGTCATCGGAGTCTCGCTTTTGGCCATTCCATTGAAGTGGCTGTTTGAGACGTATGCTTATGATAAAAAGGCTTTCTACCTGAATAAAGGGGTCCTATTCAGATCTGAACAGACGGTGGCTTTTTCAAAGATTCAAAACGTGAACCGCCACGTGTCCGTCATTCACCGAATGTTCGGTTTGACAGCCCTTCATTTTGAAACGGCGGCAGCAGGGGAAGATGCATCCGTTAAATTCGAGGCTTTGACTCTCCAGGAAGCGGAAAAGCTGGAGAAGATGGCCGCGAATAAGGAAGAAAAGGAAGCAGTCCTGGAGGAAACAGAGGAAGGGCAGGTGGCTGAGCCCGAGCTGCCGAGCGAAAGGACCCTTCACTTCCGCCCGACCAAGAAGGATACCATCAAAGCGTCCTTCATCTCGCTGGGCTTTCTGTTTCTGATTCCGCTGCTGTTTTCGATTTACTCGAACATCAGTGACATCTGGAATGTGGACGAGGAGGCGAAGGGCATCTTCTCATGGATCGCGCAGTCTCCGCTGACCTTCACGATTGTGCTGATCGGCTTGTTGATTGTATCCGCCATCCTGGGAATGGTCAGGACGTACCTGAAGTATGGGGCGTACGAGCTTTCCTCCGACAAGGATCGGATTTACAACCAAAACGGGGTCATCGAGCTGCAGAGTTTCTCGATTTTGAAGGAAAGGGTGCAGGCAGTGGAGCTGAAGCAGTCCTTGATTAAACGGTTGTTCGGCATGACCGAGGTCGAGCTGATCAGCATCGGACAAGGCGTGATTTCTGAAGACAGTCCGGATATCAAGTCGCTCTATCCATTCCTCCCGACTGAGCGGGCATATGAATTGGTGTCGGAACTTCTGCCGGGTTATCAGGTGGAGAAGAAGATGAACCCGCTTCCGTTAAAGTCACTGGTGATCCGATTGATCCAGCCCAGCTGGATTTGGGTGATCGCCACAGGGGCGCTCTTCTGGTTCAAGCCGGCGGTCTTTGGGATAGCCGGCTCATGGATCTACGTATCGATCGTCCTGTTGATTGCGATCTTGGTGTGGAGATGGCTGAATTTCCTTCACACCGGCTATCTCCTGCGTGATAACTTTGTTCAATTCAAAAAAGGCTTCTTTGAATCGTCGATCTTCTATACGAAGCGGGAAAAGGTGATTGAAGTAGAGGTAAGCCAGTCACGGCTGCAGAAAATGATCGGAGCAGCGTCCATCTCGACCATCAACCGGGCCAAACCGATCCGGGTGGAGGACGTAAGGGATATTCCATCTACCGTTGCTGAGGAATTTTATTCTTGGTATTTGGGGAGGAAGTCCTGAACTCCGTACTCTAATATGAGGGGGCAGGAGCTTTTTAAATAAAGAATGATACTCTGTCAAGAAAATGGACACTTTAAATTGAGTAGTTCCCTCTTTTCCCTACCGCGCTAACGCGCTTGGTGGCCTCATGTAAGAAATCAGGGAGGAACCCCGATTTCTTACATGAGGGCCAATCGGTTATCTTTTCTTTCTCTGTAATACTTAAGTTCGAAGTCAAGCAAAGAGAGGTAATCGCAAGCAGAGTGAATTCGCTCTGCATTATAAAAATGGACAAGGTACTCGAAGGTTTCCTGTTTTGCTTCTTCTCGTGTTGTAAATCTACGATGGAAGACGAGCTCACGTTTAATAACACCATGAAAAGACTCTATACAAGCATTGTCGTAACAGTTCCCTATTCGACTCATACTTGTGTACATTCCATTGGCACGCAGTAAAGCCTGATAATCATGCGAGGTATACTGGCTCCCCCGATCTGAATGATGAATTAACCCTGGAGTAGGTGGTTGTGCTGTGATGGCTCGCTTTAACGCCACCATAACCAATTCCTTTGTCATACGATGGCTCATTTGCCAGCCGATAATTCTCCTGGAAAACAAATCCATAATAGTCGCCAGATACAACCAGCCTTCTTTTGTCCAGATATACGTAATGTCTGCCACCCAAGCCTGACTTGGATGATTTACCTTAGACTGTTGATTTAAGAGATTGGAATACACAGAAAAAGAGTGCTTCGAATTCGTCGTCGCCTTGTACTTCTTCACTGCTTTTGACCTTAATCCTTCTTCCTGCATGATCCTTGTTACAGTCTTTTCTGAGACCTTGTTTCCTTTAGAGTGAAGGACTTTAGTAATTTTGGGGCTGCCATAATTTTGACGTGAAGCATAAAAGATAAACCGAATTTTGCGCGCTAATCTTTCTTTCCTTTTCTTCTGTTCACTTTTTTCTCTTTTCAGCCAAAGGTAATAGCCACTTGTTGAAACACCGAGGACGTCACACATCTTTGCCACACGAAATTCGTGTCGGTGCTGTTGTATAAACCCAAAAATCACTTCGGGTCTTTGGCAAAGATGCTCATAGCCTTTTTTTTAGATGGCATTCTCTTCTTCCAGATCTCTAATTCGTTTCTGAAGATTGGCATTTTCTTGCTTTTCAGGCTTCATATTCCCACTGCCCACAAAACTGGCTTCTCTTCTTCAGCATATTTTTTAATCCAGTTGTGAAGTGTTTGTTCAGCCAATCCCAGTTCCCGAGCTACTTCAGCTTTCACACGTCCTTTGGCCAATTTAACTGCTTGAATTTTAAATTCTTTATCATAGGTTCTTTTTGTCATTCTAAACACTCCCGTTCATTGGTTTACATGTTAGTTCTATTATACATGCATTTCTCCCAATTCAACGTGTCCAGTATACCCTAGTGAAGTAGTGGATGTTCGGTGTGCTGCTTAATATTTATAGATAGAAAGTACTGTAGAAACTTCAAAGTTGAGAAAATGCTTGGGATTTTTGGGGATTAGAATTTGTTTGTTTTGTGAATTTTTTTAAAACTCTATTCTTTATGTTGTTTTGAGCCACTTTCTTATTTTGCAAGTTTAATATGTTGAGAAATATAATCGTAAAATAAGTTATCACTTTATTTTATGAAGTTTAATTTATATACCGTTTGATTAATTTTTAACCTGAAATTACAAAATATGTTAAAATATTAGGTGTTAGGGAGGTGTAGGGGGATCGATACAGTAAATTTCGGAACGAAGATTAGATTTGAGAGAGAAAGACAAGAAATTACTCAATCAGCTTTAGCCTATGGAGTGTGTTCTATTTCTTATCTCAGTAAAGTAGAGAACGGGAAAATGGAACCCAGCCCTGAGATACTGGCACTTCTATGTAAGAAACTCAATATTGACATGGAGCGAGCAGGTGATTCTTCTAAATTAGTTCCTAGGTTCAAAGATGATATTGATCGTTTGTATAGTGCAATTAAACATTCAGATTTTGAAGAATCTCATTCAATCTATGAGGAAATCAACAATAAATATGAAACATTTACTCATCCTGCATTCTTATTAGTTAAAAAGCTATTTGATTTAAGGATAGCTATTTTAAATAATAAAATGAGCTAGAAAAGTTTAAAGATTTGGCATTAGAACAAATCAATTCTGGTAAAGTGAAAATTGATTCGAAAGATCTTCTCGATTTTTCAGGAATTACGGCTGTAACCACTACTTTTGAGAGAGTCTCTTCACTGTTACTGTACCGATTGTGGAAAAAGATTATCATGAAATGAGCAATGTTGTACTTAACTTCACAAAAGATTTTTCATTATCCACTTATTCAGAAACGATTGTAAAGAAATCAGAAGAAGGGACTTTTCACGTGATTGTTTCCATGAATGGTGAAGTAAAAACAAATCAAATAGTAGATACACCATTCATGACAGCAAAAGAGTATAGAGAAAATCCACCGTTCGAGATTGCAGGATTAAATAGGACAAAATTCTTCAAGTGTATGGAATTACCTACTGTGGTCGGAGCTGCAGTCATGCTCGCTTGCGAAGGTGCGTGTATGTTAATCGTCCCATGTATTCCTTGTCTAGCACTAAACGGCGGCTTTATGATTTCTTCTGTCTCCCGTTGTGTATATAAAGCCTGGGACTAATCTTTTGATATAAACCAAAAATGCAACAAAAATTTGTTACCTTTTCACCTTGCTTTGTTACTTAAGCAAGGTGAAAATAATTTTGGAGGAGGTGTACAATGACAACTTCGTTTAATTTTATGCTTGTTATTTTTATTCTAAGTTTGATATTTGTTCTTATTAATTTTAAATTAAGGAGCAGACATAAAGTTAATAGAGTGACTAGTATTTTTCTTTCTCTTTTTATTTTTTGCCAGACTATATTAATTGGATCTTTTACGTATAAATTTGATAGTACTTTTCTATTAATTGTTCTTCTTACAACTTGCCTTTTATGTATTGTAATACCCTCTATTTATACTATACGCTCTGAAAGAAATGGTGTAACTAGAAAGAAATAGACTTACCTCACTTACTATGATTGAATATCGTCAATCTGTGTCTTCAGTCAAAGTGTTTGTAAGGCTTGGAAGCAATTACATAACGATAATAGCCTAATACCACCTTTACAATGTCGGTAGATTAAGGGACGGAGGAACAGGTGATCTTTCCCGTATTCAGGGATATTGGAGGGATAAGGAACCTGTTTCTTCTCCCTCCGTGAATGGTCAGGACGTACCTGAAATATGGCGCATACGAGCTTTCCTCCGACAAGGATCGGATCTACATCCAAAACGGGGTCATCGAGCTGCAGAGCTTCTCGATTTTGAAGGAAAGAGTGCAGGCGGTGGAGCTGAAGCAGTCCTTGACCAAGCGGTTGTTCGGCATGACCGAGGTCGAGCTGATCAGCATCGGACAAGGCGTGATTTCTGAAGACAGTCCGGATATCAAGTCGCTCTATCCATTCCTCCCGATTGAGCGGGCATATGAATTGGTGTCGGAACTTCTGCCGGGTTATCAGGTGGAGAAGAAGATGAACCCGCTTCCGTTAAAGTCACTGGTGATCCGATTGATCCAGCCCAGCTGGATTTGGGTGATCGCCACAGGGGCGCTCTTCTGGTTAAAGCCGGCGGTCTTTGGGATAGCCAGCTCATGGATCTACGTATCGATCGTCCTGTTGATTGCGATCTTGGTGTGGAGATGGCTGAATTTCCTTCACACCGGCTATCTCCTGCGCGACAACTTTGTTCAATTCAAGAAAGGCTTCTTTGAATCGTCGATCTTCTATACGAAGCGGGAAAAAGTGATTGAAATAGAGGTAAGCCAGTCACGGCTGCAGAAACTGATCGGAGCCGCATCCATCTCGACCATTAACCGGGCCAAACCGATCCGGGTCGAAGATATCAGGGACATCCCTTTTTCTGTTGGGGAAGAGTTTTATCGTTGGTATTTGGGCAGGCGGGTGTGACAGGGGGACGGTTCTCTTGTTTCAATTGCAAGCGTCCCCGTGCTTTCCAGAAGCAATATACAGAAGCACAAAAGACTCATCGATTGATGAGTCTTTTTTTAGGGGAAGGAGGTTTTGGCAATGATCATTTCATTAGCCAGTTTACTTGGACAAACAATTGATGTTCCGGGTGACACAGGTTGATTATTCTGGAATCCACCCTAACTTAATTCATTTTTCCAATATATCGTTCTGCTAAAAAAATTTTTCAATAGAGTGATCCAAACCTTAACTAGTTCCGTTAGCTCGTCGAAAGATTGTTTGAATTCTTTTTATTAGGGAAAATCGAAAAGACGATAGTGAGAAGGAGGTGAAGAGAAACCGTGCCAAGACGATTTATACAGGCCCTGCTTTTCCTCGGAATTGTCAGCAGCCCTGTTTTGGCTTCCGCTGAAGACGGCTTACTCACGACTATCTCTGACAACTTGAGCAGCACTGTGGAGAAAGGGAAAGATGCCGTTCCGGTTCCTGACGAGGAAATGGATAATGCATCCGAAGTGGAAAAGGCTGTAAAGAAGTTAGATCTATCAAATTCACTTGATAAAGCTTCCAAGGCAGCTGGCGAAACAGTCAAAGCTGGTTCAACAGTTGTTTCCGATACCGTTAAAGATACTGCAAAAGCTGTTACATACACAGTAGATCAGACTTCAGGCAAAACAGCCGGCACATTATCTGAAACAGTTAAGAATACCACTGAACCCGCTTCAAAGATTTTATCTGAAACGACGGAAAAGGTCACTCGGACAGCTGATCAGGCAACAGCTACCGATACTCTCTCCAATACAACAAAAGTGGTGACTGACACTGTAAACAAGGTAACGGAAAACCTGACATCTTCTGTGGGAAATATCGGCAACGATGCGTCAGAAGATGTTTCTGGAATAGTAAAAAACACAACGGAAAATCTTACTGACACGGTCTACGGGACTGTCGAAACGGTGGCCGATACAGCAAATACGGTTGTAACAGAGACCACTGATTCTGCAACAGACATCGTTGACGATACAACTGACACAATCCATGACACCGCTTCTACTGTAAACGACACTGTCAAAGACACAGGAAGCATAGTGGCAGATGGAGATGAAACTAAAGAAAAGGACCTTGATACCACAGAACCAGTGAGTGAGAAGGACCTTTCGCCTAATCCAAAGCAGTCCTCTGATAAAGATGAAATTACTACTACTGATAAGGACGCAGTTATTACTACTGATATGGATAAGGATAAAACTGCAGCAAAAGCCAAAGGCGAGGCTGCCAAAACCCATAAGGCAACTCAAGAGTCAAAGGCCGTGCTGCAATTGACGAATAATAGTATTCCTGAGCAAGCACCTCCCAAACATCAGGAGAGCTATGACAATGCAGAACCGTCCCGAGAGGCCGCTCCTGGCAAAGTACCTGCAGATAACAGCAGCAGGAACTGGGAGCCTATCTTGCCAAATACAACCAGCCAGCCTGCAGGATCATCTCAGGTAAACGGGCAGCAAACCACAGGAGCCAGCCCAATCTGGATGCTGGGGACACAAAATGAGAACGGGATCCGTTTTCAAAAGATCAGTTCCCACGGTCATGAAAAAATCTATTATGATCAGTGGTTGAACGCACCACCGGCGCAGCCGCCGCGAAATTCTCTTCTTTTAAAAAGTATATAACCCAAAAACTTTTAAAAAGGAGAGAATTAAAAAATGAAAAAAAATGTATTTAGAACTTTAGTGGTTACAGGCAGTTTAGCAGCAGGATTAGCAATTGGAGGACAAACAAGTCTAGCCGCAGGTCATGACAGCCATAATGAAGACCAGCTTCTGGAAGGTATCGATCTTTTAAATTCTGAAGGTGGTTTGGCAGACGGAATCAACGTACTTGATACAGATGGTCTGCTTGGAAATTCCAGCCATTCTGATGAGGGCAGCATTGAAGTAAATACCGATGCGGACACAGAAACCGAGGTCACATCTGAGGAAAATAAGGATGAAGTATCTTCCACTACGGAAGCGGATGCTTCCCAGGACGTGAACGCTTCTCTTGAAGGCGAAGACGAGTCGGCAGAAGTGGATTCGGAAATGGATGCAGGTGTCATGAACGACACAGTAGTGAATGAGGATGAAGTAGCTTCCACTACGGAAGCGGATGCTTCCCAGAACGTGAACGCTTCTCTTGAAGGCGAAGACGAGTCGGCAGAAGTGGATGCAGAAACGGATGCAGGTGTCATGAACGACACAGTAGTGAATGAGGATGAAGTAGCTTCCACTACGGAAGCGGATGCTTCCCAGGACGTGAACGCTTCTCTTGAAGGCGAAGACGGGTCGGCAGAAGTGGATGCGGAAACGGATGCAGGTGTCATGAACGACACAGTAGTGAATGAGGATGAAGTAGCTTCCACTACGGAAGCGGATGCTTCCCAGGACGTGAACGCTTCTCTTGAAGGCGAAGACGGGTCGGCAGAAGTGGATGCGGAAACGGATGCAGGTGTTATGAACGATACAGTAGTGAATGAAGATGAAGTAGCTTCCACTACGGAAGCGGATGCTTCCCAGGACGTGAACGCTTCTCTTGAAGGCGAAGACGGGTCGGCAGAAGTGGATGCAGAAACGGATGCAGGTGTTATGAACGATACAGTAGTGAATGAAGATGAAGTAGCTTCCACTACGGAAGCGGATGCTTCCCAGGACGTGAACGCTTCTCTTGAAGGCGAAGGCGAGTCGGCAGAAGTGGATGCAGAAACGGATGCAGGTGTTACGAATGAAACTGTGTACAATGAAGAAAGTGAATCTTTTTACTCTAAAACTTCTGGACAAGCAGCTTCTGATTTAGGAACTTCTGTTTCAAACGACGACTATGAAGCTGGCGCTGATGCCAACACAGATTCAAATGTTTGGGTAATCACAGAAAAAAATGGAGAAAATGATTCTTCCAAAACAGAATTCGGAACAGAAACCAATAATGACTTCGTTTTATTCTCAGAAGATAAAGAAGATGAAGAGACATCAACTATATTCGGAAACGCCGATGCAGGATTATGGGCTGTTTCTGAGAACACAGACGATTCTTCTAAATTTGAGACTAAAGCTATGGGGAATCTAATGGCAGGATTCATGAACAACGGTGAAGACAGCTCCGCTGATTTCCTGACTGATACAACAGCAGGCTTTTGGTTCGAGTCAATGGAAAGTGATGAAGAAGATTCTGTCCATACTGGATTGAATGCAGATACAGCTTCTGCCCTGAATTTCCTTTTTGAAGAAGACGAATCTTCTCTTTTGACAAACCTTGGAGTAGAGGCAGATGCCAGTTACTCTCAAGTTGACAACGAAGATTCATCCGACTCGAAGCTAAGTCTTGGTTTATCAACTGACCTGGGTCTAAATACAATGATCGAGTCCACTGATGAAGGAATAGATTTAGAATAGTGATCTATTAAAAAAGGAATGACCTTCCCGGGTCATTCCTTTTTTGTGTCTTCACACCAGCAGTCAATGAGGGCCAAAGGGACAAGAAACCTGTCCCCCCGTCCCTACTCCAGAAAAACTATTAATACAATGGAAGCTCTGCCTCCTCAAGATTAAGCACGATTCTTTGAATAAGAAAAGTAATTGGCCTTTATTCTTGTACTGCTCTGCTTATAAATCTGTTATTTTCTTATCTTACTTATTCAAAATTACGCTTTGTTTGCTGAATAGCGGAAAATAAGATAGAGCTTTTATATATAATGCTGTCGTTTTGAATAGAATTTGGCGCAGTTAGCAAGTGTATTGTCGCCATTCGCTAGTTACAAAGCATCGTTGGAGAGTTACTATTAAACTGTACTATCAGCAAAGAAGAACACGCTAATCTACAAATGAAAATAGATAAAGGAGGCCGATAGGTATGACGTTCAATACCGCTGATCGTATAAAAATCCCTGCAGGATTTTGGACAGGATTACGTCAATTGGAAATAGTCGCAAACGAGGTACTTCGAAAAGCACAATTGCCAGTCTCCATTGTTTCTGCGCCATTTGTCACCACAGCCCAATATTTTGCAATCTGGCAGGCTTTTTCCGACCTTATTGGTGATCCCTCCAAAGGAATCATCAAGCTTGCGACATCCTTTGAAACAGATCATTTCCCTCCGACTGTCTTAGCAACTTATCACGCTCGTGACTACCGTGATGCTTTAAAGCGAATGGCCAAGTACAAACAGCTTTGCCCGCCTGAAAGCTTACATATCACCGAGGAAGGTGAACTCTGTACGATTGAAATCAAAACATTACATAGTGAACAACCGGGTCTGTCTATATTGATTGGCATTACTTTGGCATTTCTTCTCGAACTGGGGCGCCGGGGCACAGGGCAACCTTTGTCAGCAATGTTAGTGGAATTTTCTATCGATTCAATTGGCGACTTGCAGATACTTGAAGATTACTTCGGCTGCCGAATTCAAACCGGGGCAAATTGTAACAGGCTGACTATACATCGAGCAGATCTGGATCAGCCCTTTGTCTCGTACAATGCAGAATTACTGGAGATACTGACTCCCGTACTGGAACAGTCGCTGAATGAACAGCCTCACAGTCCTTCCATTACCGAGACGGTCAAGTGGATCATGAAACGCAGCTTAGCGGGGGGCCGCCCCGACATTCAGACTATTGCGGGCGAGTTAGGGATAAGTGACCGCACCTTGCAGCGGCGGCTTACGGAAGAAGGGACAAGCTTCAAGCATTTGTTAGCAAAAGTTCGACATGAGGAGGCAAGAGAATACCTGGCAGATCCGTCGTTGGATATTAAAGAGGTTGCCTTTTTGATTGGATATGAAGACCAAAACTCATTCTACCGCGCTTTTCACTTATGGGAAGGTGCTACCCCTTTAAAATGGCGTACTGAACATCTCGGTGCAAACTTGATAAAATGATAGTTTACTTTTCGATACTGTATCATCAGCAGGATAACGTAATAAGAACGACAAAAGAAACGGAATATCTTTCAATCTAAAAGGAGCACTGTATTATGGAGATGAACTTGAAAAATAAAACAGCATTAGTCACTGGTTCTACAAGAGGGATCGGTAAGGCAATTGCCATTGAACTTGCAAAAGAAGGTGTCAATGTACTGATCAATGGACGAAATGACGAAAAGGTAGAACGAACTGTAAATGAAATCAAGGTAGAGTTCCCTGATACCTTCCCTCAAAATGCTGCTGCTGATATTGTAGATAATCAACAACGGGAAGCATTATTTAAAAAACATCCCCAAATTGATATTTTAGTTAACAATATGGGAATTTATGAAATGATGAAGTATGAGGACGTGGATGATGAAGTATTGGAAAAGTATATCCGTACCAATGTCCTTGCAGCAAATGGATTATCCAAATTTTACTTGCCTAAAATGATAAAAAATAATTTTGGCCGAGTGATCTTTATTGCGAGTGAAGAAGCAGTTATGCCATCTGGACAAATGCCTCAATATTGTATAACAAAATCCATGCTGCTATCATTGTCAAAAAGTCTCTCCAAACTAACAATAGGAAAAGAAGTGACAATCAATACCATCTTGCCGGGACCAACACTCTCTGAAAATGTGCATCATATAATCGAGGGGATGTACCCAAATAAAGATATGCCTTTTTCAGCAAAAGAGAAAGAGTTTATGACTGAAAATCTGCCTCAGTCTGAAATACAACGATTTATCAGGCCGGCTGAAATAGGCAGATTAACTACCTTTCTATGCAGCCCTTTTGCTTCCGCCTTTAAAGGTTCTCCAATTCGTATGGATGGAGGCATGGTACCGACTATCTTCTAGCACTTTCGGGGACAGAGGGACAGGTGAACTTTCCCATTTTCAGGAAGACCTTATCAAAGGAGAGTGTGAACTATTTCTACTATGGGAGGGACAACGGGCCTGTCCCCCCGTCCCACACCTTCCCTCCCACCCTTTTTTTGCCCTTTCAAAGCGCGGATTCTTCTTTTTACATTATAGAAATTCATGAAATTATTTCCAATAGACATATCAACACAAAAAATCAATGGTTTTCCTATAATACCCTGTTAGTTTTTCACATTCTCTCACATAATTTCTTTCAGATCTTTTAGATAATACCACTCAGCGACGAACACCCATCCAATTTTATGTTAGTATTACATTTGTTGGTTGATTTCCAAGTTCCCTGAAGATGGACAATGGGAGGTGGTTTTTTTAAGTGATGTTTAGGGATGATAGTGTGAATTTCATATGTTAAAACACTTCAAACAGCAGCATTTTATAAACCACGCTGACTAAACTTGATTTTTTGGTATTCGTACCATTTGGACACTATTTAGGAGGATGAATTATGAATAAACGAAATCTATTAATAGTGATGATATCGATGTTGTTTCTTTTATTGGCTGCCTGTGGTAATTCTTCTGAAAAGTCGAATGCTGATTCCAAAAGCGAGGATAAATCCAATAGTACTTCTCAAAATGAAAATGACGATTCAATGAATACCGATATAGATGATGAAAAAACAGAAGAATCTGCTGCGTTAGATGAGGAACAATCGGAGGAAGATGGTACTTCTGATGCTTCCGACTCAGATGAAACAGCTCAAGCCAATAATGAAGCTGATGCTGCTGATGGCGGCATGAAATCAGAATATCTGGCTAAACTGAACAAGATGGAAGAAGAAGATAAAAACGCAGAAGCTAAAGAGACAACGGCCGGAATGGAAGAACAAGAGCAGGAAAGATATGCGAAGTGGGATAAAGCTTTGAATGAAATTTACGGAACGTTAGAAGATCAACTTAGCAAAGAAGAGATGGATACGCTCCGGGATGAGCAGCGGGAGTGGGTCCAGCAAAGAGATGCAGAGGCTAAGAAAGCGTCATTGAAGTATGAAGGCGGTACGACAGAATCATTGGAATACGTAGCCACCCAGGCAACGCTCACAAAGGAGAGAGCCTACTATCTGGTAGCACACTATATGGGGTGAAAGTTGAATTCACTTTAACACTCTAAAGCACGAAGAGGGACTGTCCCTTTTCGTGCTTTAAAGCGTTAAAAAACATCTTATTATTTTGATTCTACTATGGAGTGCTGGCTGCGACAGTATTGCAACTTACTCTTTCACTCCTAAAACGTATACAAGGGACAGAGGGACAGGTGAACTGTCCCTTTTTCAGAAGGCAATATTAAAGGAAAGTGCTAAGCAATATATTCTTATGCTCCAGTCTTTACGAGATTTAATATGGGAGGGACAACGGGCCTGTCCCTACGTCTTTCTAGAGTACAGAGAGATGTGATGAAAGTGATATAGATATTCAATAGTGAAATAATATATTTGAAGGGTGATAAGTCGATGATAGGAGTAAGTATAGCAACAAAATGGGAATATGAAGCGGCATTGGAATATTTCAGCATAAATGAAAATGAACGTTTCGGTTATCCTTATGGCGAGTATTTCATGAGAACCATTAATGATACTGAGCTTGTTTTTTACAGTACCGGTGTAAGAAAAGTAAATGGTGTTGGCGGTAATCAGTATATGATTTCTACGTTTAATTTAACGAAAGTAATCGTTGCCGGAACATGTGCGGGAATAGATGATAAGTTCAGTGTTTTGGATATTTTTGTACCCGATAAAGCCGTTCAATATGATTGCACAGTAAAAGAAATTGAGCCCTTTATTAAACAATCCTTCATAGTCGATATTAATCTATCGAAATATGGTAATGATTTTTATACCGGAACTATTGGCACCGCTGATAAAGCAGTGGTTATGTGGAAGGACTATTTAGAACTTAAAGAAAACAAAATAATAATTGCCGATACAGAAGGGGGTGCAATTGCTTATATCTGTAAGAAGAATGATGTGGAGTGCATTATTATAAAAGGAATATCTGATTTTCCAACGGAAGAAAGTAACTCTGATCAATTCGAATCGAATAGTGAACAAATGAATATTTATTTAGAAAACACCCCCAAAGTTATGAACAAAATATTTGGCGAGTATTTAAATAGATTTATTTAAACGTTAATAGAGGGGGACAGAGGGACGGGTATACAGCCCCATATAAAGGAACAAGTTGAAGGGACAAGGAACCTGTCCCTCCCATCGTCCCATACAAGTCTTTTTACCTAATTTACCCTTATCCAGAACTAAAAAATGGAAATAAACCCTCCCTTTGTTTATAAATAAATAGAGCATATTTTAAAGAAAAAAGGCGGGAGAGGGCAATGAAATCACTGAAAATCATCGTGTTGTTTTTAATCCTGTTTGCAGCTGGATGCAGCTCCAATCAAAAGGGTGCTGCAAGTGAGGAAAAGAAGCAGGACGAGGTGAAGAATGAAGAGACTGCAAATGCAAATGAGCAATCTGGAGATGCCGAAGAGGAAACTGATCTGGTCTGGCCGGAAGCCTTTGAAGGAAGCGGAGATGCTTTTGCTTTTCCCAGTTCGCTTGCAGAGGCAGAAGAACAGCAAAAAGGCATTTGGTGGGAGAAAATTGAAGATGAAGGCCTTTCCGAAGACGATTTGAATTCATCCGTTGCAGTGCTGCTAAAATCTATTTTAAATGAAGAAGATGACAGCAGGACCAATCTAATCAAACAATTCATATCAGATTCCTTTTTTCCTGACCTGCCTCCCATGTCGGAGTTTCAGCCAAGAGGAAAGATTAATCTCGAAGAAGTGGAAGCGCAATCAAGTATTAAACTGAACGGACGGGAAATGAAGGAGAAAATCAACATCGCCATCATTCTGGATGCGTCTGGCTCCATGAAAGCCGTACAAAACGGCAAAACCTTAATGGATATGGCAAAAGAATCCATACAGGATTTCACATCCAATCTCCCGGAAAATGCTCAGGTCTCCTTAACGGTCTATGGACATAAAGGGACCGGGAATGACGATGATAAGGAACTGAGCTGCAGCGGAATTGAAGAGGTCTATCCTCTTGGCAGCTATGAAAAAGACCAATTTTCATCAGAACTGCAAAGCATTAATCCCAGCGGCTGGACGTCCATGGGCAAGTCACTCGAGCAGGTTGGGGAGAAACTGAAACAGCAGACAGACAGCACAAATGTGATTTATCTGGTATCTGATGGAAAAGAGACATGCGATGGCAATCCGGCAGAAGCAGCAAAAAATCTTGCCGGTTCTACCATCGAGCCCATCATCAACGTAATCGGCCTGGCTGTAACACCGGAAGATGCTTCAGAGCTGGAAAGCATCGCCAAAAGCGGGGATGGCCGGTACATCAACTCCAAGACACAGCAGGAACTTGATCAGGAATTCCAGGAATCAACTGATACAATCGGCCAATGGAGCGACTGGTTCAAGCAAAATTCCAAGGAAAGCTCAGACCAGCTTCATGAAGACCAAAAACGCCTAAGTGAACTGAATGATGAAACCGTCAGCCGTCTGGGCGCCTTCCTCGATACAGGGAGAGAAGTCCTGATAGAACTCAATCGGCAGGAACTCCTTGGGGATGAAGTATATTCAAATGTATTTAACGCACTCGAAGATTTTTATAACACCATGTACCACGAAAAAGACAGCTTGTACCAGCAAAAATTCGGCGAAATCGAAGGCACCTTCAATAACACCAGAAAAGAAATGGAAGAAAAATTTGATGAAGGAAGCTAAGAGTGGCAGGGGGATGTCCCTCTGTTCAAAGTTGAATAAGAAAAAAGGGAAGAGAACACACCAGCAGACTGCTCATTATCTTATGTGAGGAAAAGCGGAGTATCTGTCTCCTTCCTTGTAAGTAACTGAATCGAAAGGGTAATGACGATGGTATCAAATTCATGCGAAGTGTTATTACATGACCTTTCTCCTTATTTGAATGCGCCAATCACCCTTAAAAAATGCTGGCCAGGCTAATTGGGCCGTTGGGTTTAACATCCTTTAGTTGAGTTTAGTGTAATATGTATGAAAAATTGCACAAAAAAGAGGAGCTGCCAACGACCTTGCAGCTCCTCACTTCTATTATGCGTTATTCAATTAAGCCCCAGATCGGTTGCACAGCCGGTTTCCCGTTAAACTTTACATTCTTCAGCAATGAAACCAGGTTCTTTGCTAATTGAGGTTTATAGAGGGAAAAATTATCCTTAATTAGCAAATCGTATTGAAAACAGCTTAAATAGAGGGAGAAATTCCTCTTATTTGACTCAGAAAACGTGAAAATAGGCAGCTTTGCTTTGTATAAAGGGAAAAACTCCCCTTATTTTCCGCAAAAACCACGTCTACTCTACATCTAACGGTAAAATCTCCCCTTATTTTTCTCCCACTGGTTATTCCCCTTCTCTTCCCATCTATTGTATCTGGCAATAACGAATCCGCGGACAAATTTGTAACATAAAATGCAGACCAGTTTGCAACACCACATAAATTTATGCGGTAGTGCAAATTGGCCTGCAAATCAGTATGCAGCAATAAGCGAAAAAACACCGAAACTATTGATATGCCGATAAAAAAGGCGATACAAAATGCTATGCAAATTGTACCGCAAATTACCTTTCAAATTATTGGTTTCTCCCTCTGTACTGAACGGGTTATGAATAAGAGTAAGGTGGAAATTTTCTATGAGTACGGAATGGAGTGATCTTCAATCCAGCAGACTATATCCTCAAAGGGAAGTGGGGGATTTTTCTTTCCTGCCATGAAAACGGTAAAAACTTCCGTTTCTTGGGGAGATACGGTCAACTTATAACTGTTTTGCCGAAGAAACATATTCAGACTAGCCAATGCTGTCCGCTTGTTGGCTCTATGGAATGCATGGTTTTTGCCAGGCTTTCATATCTTCCCGCCTAATCCTCGTCGCTAAATTCCTATCGCTTGACCCAAAATAGCCTCCATTTAAACACGCCCCTGTTTGTTCACTCTTCTCAGGAGAGCATAAGGATGCTTAAACTAGACGAGAATAGTAAGCTACATCGGCAACTCTGCCGCGTAAATTTGATTCAGGCAACACCGCTACCAAAGTAAATCCGAGTTTTTCAATTAACTTTTTGGACTTCACATTTTTATTATCTATAGTAGCAGATAGGCGTTTAAGGTTTACTGTGCTTTTACAATGCTCAATGACCGCGGAAACCGCTTCATACGCAAAACCGCTTCCCCAATGTTCCTTCATGAAGCGATAACCAATTTCTCCAAGATAATCTTCTGCTATTTCCGGAATCATTACATCGCCGATGAATTCATCAGTATCTTTTAAGGCGACCGTCCATTTTGTTTCAGTACGGTTCCTTACCATTTCTAACATGGAGTGTTCATCACGAGGGGGATTACTTCCCAGAAATTCTCTTACTTCATCAGTTTTAAACATTTTAAGCATATTGGGAATGTCTTTTTCCGCTCTCGGACGTAAAATCAATCGTTCTGTTTGAATTATCGGTGCTTCTTTTTTTGCCATAATGTATTCCAGCCTTTCGTACAGTATATAAGTGATCTATCAATGGGAAGGGTATTGAACTTCATCGTTTGTTATCACTTATGAAATATTTAATGTAATTCGTTACCGATTACGCACGAGAGTTTATACTTTCCGTGATCTTCATTTTTGTATACCATATAGTTTTCGTCCAGCGAAAAGCCCCATTCACTTAAATAACTTATACCAGTACAGTGTGGCTTCAATATTCGGATTATAAGACTGTTTCAATGTATCAACCCCGCCCAGTATGAATCCATGTTTCGCATAAAATCGGCAGGCTCCAAGATTATCGTCTTGTGCTTCCAGCGACATGCCTATAAGCTGCCTTTGTTTTGCCCACTCTTCCGCTTTAGTTAAAAGCAGCTTCCCAATCCCGCTTCCTCTATAATCTTTCTTCATAGCAATGTTTTCGATATAACAGAAGTGATTCCAATCCTTAACAATCCTGATCTGCCCTATGCAGGTATCATTCAGATAAGCTAAAAACAAGGCTCGATTCTCTCGGTTGATATATTGGCTCCAATCCAGTTTGTCATCTGGAAAACGTGTTTCTCTCGTCTCATCAAAAAGGACCTCTTTATAAGCCCATTTGCCTGATTGCAAACTGGGGACAACTCTGCCAAATAACGTAAAATGATCATTTGTCTTATTGATGTCGTCTATTAACTCATCTGTCAATGAAACAATTTTGATTTTATTTTCACTATTCATATTCCAAGCTCCCTTTTCTGATTGTTTTGAACTATTGAAAATTTCAAGAAACTAGCGTATTCAGCAAACGCCTATTATGGTTGTTTAAAACCCAAAAACGCTATAAAGGCTAGAAATAATGATAAAGAAATACCTAAAACATTCACCAAAACAAGACTGACTTTAATCTTGCCTTTTATCCCAATAAAAGCAAAAATTAAGCCTAACAGACCGAAAACCAATGGTGTAAAGATGCTTATATCTAATACAGCAACATATAGGCCATTACCCCAATTGGTTAAACCAGCTATTAGTGGCAAAATAGCTATTACAAAAAAACTCCCGACAAGACTGAACAAGTCTTCTTTTTCATGTTAAGTCCTCCTCTTCCAAGTGCAAACTCAGCAATCCTTCCTTTATTTGAACTTAGCGCGCAAGTTTATTTAGTGCTTTTTATTTTTATTATTAAATCTATTTACCACTAAACCAGTCAGAGCAGATAGAAAGACAACTATTAATCCCGTTTGTTCATTCAGATTTCCTGAACCCCTCAGGATACTTAATACTATGAATAAAAGCGGTAAGAAAACTACAAAGATTTTTATATTCAAACTCATCCTGAATCTACCCTCCCTTATGCTTTA
This sequence comes from Bacillus sp. SRL337, assembly GCF_984799155.1. NCBI lineage: Bacteria > Bacillati > Bacillota > Bacilli > Caryophanales > Bacillaceae > Bacillus > Bacillus sp. SRL337. Next base: position 659,356 of record NZ_OZ481793.1, read on the forward strand.
GGGGCAGGTGAACTGTGAGAAGCTTGTTGAGAATCTTTTTGGCGTGATAATCCTTATATGTCCACATAAAGATTGAGTCATTGTGATCAAGAAATTTTAAAACGGAGGGATAAGGAACCGGTCTCTCTGTCCTCAATTTTCTACTTCAATTTAAAGATCCACTAAACTCTTTCCACTGACCGTTCTCTAATACCTCTAACACCTTGCCCTTTCCAGAAATAAATTCAATTGTCTTTTCGTCATCTTTGTAAGTGGTTATGGGGAGTTCAACTTTGATTGAATGAATTTCAGATTGGTTTTCTAGAAACATTTCGTGTGTTGCAGCCTCATCAAGTCCTTTCTGCACTTCATCGCCTATCAGCCTATATTTTTTAGAGTGACGTAACTCTTGGGACAACCCTCGTTGTTGATGCAGAGTCTCAAATATTTCTCCAAAGGTAACAACTCTTGTTTCAGTGGTAATCTCTTTGTTCTTATCGTATGAATAAAAAGCAGTATAGGCTATTATGTTCGGGATGTTTGCCAATAGGATCATTAGAATGAAAACACCTACTACTATAGAAACGGTCTTTTTCATAGCGGCTCCCCCTTCTACTTTCTGTTTACCAGAACATTCACATAATCTTCTATCCTGATTTTACCACAATTAAAACTCCTGACTTACCATTGATAAAAAACGTGATAGTGGCACTTTTTCTTTCACACCGCCTTATCTAAAAACTCAGCACATCGCAGCACCCCCATTTTTATTTTCTCTGGTCCATTAAGGGTATAATGATGGCAACTAGAACAACCATTGTTTGCGGAAAGCAAGGAGCGGAGGTGATAGCTTGTCTAAGTCGGTTTGTGTTATCGGCGCGGGTATGGGCGGATTGACGGCGGCTGCCTATCTGGCGAAGGAAGGGTATAAGGTGACGGTCCTGGAAAAAGCCACGACCGTGGGCGGTTCAGCGGGGTGGTATGTTCGCAAAAGAAGGAAGTTTCCTACTGGCGCAACGATTGCGTTTGGCTTGGAGGAAAAGGGCTTGTTGAGGACCGTGTTGAACGAGCTGGATATCGATCTTCCCGCGGAAGAACTGCTTCATCCCATGGATGTCATTTTACCGGAAGGGAAGGTTTCGTTTGTGAAAAATCCTGCGTTGTGGGAGCAGGAACTGAAGGGAGCATTTTATCCGAGAAGCGGGGAGGTAGTTAGATTCTGGGAGGCTCTTCAACGAATAAGTGACGGCGTCCTGGCTGTGACCGAAAGCAGGGTGTCTCTGCCAATCAGAAAATGGCATGACTTAGGGAGCCTGCCCCGTCACGCTGTGCAGCATCCAAAATCAGTGGCCCGTCTGGCGCGGTATGCGTTGTTTACAGTCGAAGACCTCATGAGGAAATTTAATCTCGAATCCTACGAACCTCTGCGCCAATTACTGAACGCCCAGCTGTTTGATGCGGTGCAGACGGATGTCTCAAAGGCAGCACTGCTTCCTTCAAGTTTGGCTTTGACGATTTATCGAAGAGGCAGTTTTTTTATAGAAAACGGGATGGGACAGCTGGGTAAAGCACTGGCGCATCGCATCAAAGGCCTTGGCGGTGAGATTCTGAAAGTGTCGCCGGTTGAAAGTCTTCTATATGAAGAAAGCCGGAAACAATGGAGTGTGACCAGCCGCAAATGTACGTCTTCTTTCGATTTTGTGATCAACAATTCAGGGATCTCCTTTGGGGAGGGAACGAGCTATGAGAGTGAGGACGAGTTTTCCTGGGGAGCCTTTAGAGTCGATGCGATCTTATCTGAAGAAGGGGTGAGCGAGACGTTAAAGGGTATGAAATTACCTTTCGCCTATCAAATCGTTCCGAGTCTGGATTCTCCCTCTCTCAGGGCAAACACCCATGGCCCTGTTTATGTCACCTTCAATCATTCTGTAGATCCGAAAGGTGATTTGGTTGAAGGGGAAGTGATGATGACCGTTTCGCTGCATACTGAATTAGAGAGGTGGCCGGGCTATAAAGAGGAGGAGTATAAGAGGATCAAGGAGAGGGTGACAGAAGAGATTCTGACAGAAATCGAGAGAGTCATCCCGGTAAAAGAGAACCTGCTGTTTGCAGAAGCGGGCACTCCCCTGACCTATGAGCGCTATATCGGAAAAAGGGCCGTCGGAGGTTTTCCGCTGACAGTGCGGAACGCCATCACCAAGCCGAAAAGCGTCCGGTCTTCACTGCCGCAGTTCTACATTGTCGGGGAGCAGGTTTTTCCTGGGCCTGGAACATTATCTTCGGCTCTCAGCGGCTATTACGCGGCGAGAAGTATTATGAAGGGGAGCTGAGCGTAAACTCGGCTTCCCTTGATTTTGTTGTGGAATTTACCGGCTGCCTCGGAATGTTAACATGGCCAATTCCTCCTGGCGATTTTATAAAGTATCGGTCTGATCAATCTGAAGCGGTTCATAGGTGATTTCGTATTCATCTGCTATTACCTTCATCATCCCATGATACTCCTCCAGCATTCCCTGGTATTCCAGCATCTTTTGATTCGCTTCTTCCATCACCTGTATGTCTTGCTTTTCCAGCGCTTCCTTTTGCAGTTCGACCGATTCCAAGAACGTCTTCGTGGTCATTTTGATCTGCTCTGTCGGCTGTTCAAGCTCTGGGATGGGGGCTTCCAGCTTTTCTGCTTCGCTCACAGCTTCTTTATAAGCAGGAAGAACGTCTTGCTTGATGACGGCCAGCATGGTTGGATCATCTGTGTAATTTTTGCCGGAAACAGACTCTAACGAATTAAAAGCGACCGTTTCCAATTCTGAAACTTTGTGGATATCCTCTTGGATAAAAGCAATGATCACGTCTTGCTTATCTGCATCCGTTGGCATAGCTTCTTCATTTTCTGTAGTCGATAAAGTTTCTTTGTTTTCTTCTGTGTCTGATACGGCCTCTTCATTTTCTTCAACAGATGACACAGTGTCTGCATTTTCAGTGGCTGGCTCAGGGGACGAGGTGTTAATCGAAATAAGACTGCAGCCGGACAAAACGAAGATCATACTAAGGGTTATGGGAATGGATTTCATAGCAGCTATCCTTTCTGGGGAAATTTGGTTTTGGTTCTCCTATACCCTAAAAGGATCTTATCCTAATCTGGAATATCAGAAAATTATTTATTTGAGAAGGAATAAGATTTGTCTTCGATTCAGGGTAGAGAACCATTCCCCATCATGCTACTATAGAGTAGGAAATTTAATAGAAGAAAATAAATTTTATAAATAGAGAGAAACCAAAGGAGACACAATCAAATGTCAGTCATAGTGAACAACGCTAGAATTGAAAAAGACTTCCTGGGACCAAAGGAAGTACCTGAGCATGCTTATTATGGGATCCAGACGCTTCGTGCGGTGGAGAATTTTCCGATTACGGGCTACAAAATCCATCCGGAATTGATCAAGGCGATGGCGATCGTGAAGAAGGCGGCAGCCAAGGCGAACATGGATGTCGGCCGACTTTATACAGGCATTGGCGAAGCGATTGTGAAAGCGGCAGATGAAATGATTGATGGCCAATGGCATGAACAGGTGCTCGTGGACCCGATACAGGGAGGCGCGGGGACGTCGTTCAACATGAATATCAATGAAATCCTGGCGAACCGTGCGCTGGAGTTCATGGGGAAAGAGAAAGGCGCATACAGCCACTGCAGCCCGAACAGCCATGTCAACATGTCGCAGTCGACGAATGACGCGTTCCCGACAAGCATGCATATTGCAATCCTGAATCTGCTCGAGCAGCTGATCTCGACGATGGAGCGCATGCATGAGGCGTTCAGTGCCAAAGCTCAGGAGTTCAGCCATGTCATCAAGATGGGGCGCACTCATCTTCAGGATGCGGTGCCGATCCGCCTTGGCCAGGAGTTCGAAGCTTACAGCCGTGTGATTGCAAGGGACATCAAGCGCATCAAGCAGACAAGGGAGCATCTCTATGAATTGAACATGGGTGCAACAGCAGTCGGAACAGGCCTTAATGCGTTTCCGAAGTATATCGAGCTTGTCGTGCCGTATCTTGCCGAAATCAGCGGCCTTCCGTTCAAGGGAGCGGAACATCTTGTGGATGCCACGCAGAACACGGATTCTTATACAGAAGTGTCCAGCAGCCTGAAGATCTGTATGGTCAACATGTCCAAGATTGCCAATGACCTTCGCTTGATGGCTTCCGGCCCAAGAGCAGGTCTTGGCGAGATTTCCCTGCCGGCAAGACAGCCTGGTTCTTCCATCATGCCAGGCAAGGTCAACCCTGTCATGCCGGAACTGATCAATCAGGTATCCTTCCAGGTGATCGGGAACGATCAGACGATCTCCCTTGCATCCGAAGCGGGGCAGTTTGATCTGAACGTCATGGAGCCTGTCTTGATTTTCAATCTGCTTCAATCGATCAGCATCATGAACAATGCCTTTGATTCGTTCACAGAGTACTGTGTAAAAGGAATCGAAGCAAACGAAGAGAGAATGAAGGCGTATGTGGAGAAGAGTGTCGGCATCATTACGGCCGTCAATCCGCATATCGGCTATGAAGTCGCGTCAAGAATTGCAAGAGAAGCAATCCTGAACGGCGAGCCGATCAGGGAGCTTTGCCTGAAGTATGATATCCTTACGGAAGAAGAGCTCGATTTGATTTTGAATCCTTATGAAATGACTGAACCGGGAATTGCCGGTGCGTCGTTGTTTGATAGAGAGTAATAGTAAAGGCGGGGCTAATTTCAGCTCCGCTTTTCTGTTGTTCTCTCAGGTGAGGGTTTTCATTTATAACTTAATGTACGATTTAGTCCGAAGAAAAGGATGGATTCGATGGAGTAGGACTCTCCATGGATTCTAAGGTATAATGGTAGGCAATTTCCAACTGGCCATCCTCCCACTTGGTTAATCTAACCGGAACCGTTAAAATGGACATACTAGTACTTTCATGCTAAATAAACCAACAGGTGTGATTCTATGAAAATTAAAACACTTATGATTGCTCCTTATCAGGCCATGACTCATTTGTTAGAAGAGTGCCGTCAAGATTATAAAGAACTTGATATACATATAGAAGTAGCGAACCTTCAAGAGGCAATTCCCATCGCAAAAGAGGCAGAGAACCGTGGTGTTGATGTCATTATCAGCCGCGGTGGAACATCTAAGTTGATTGAAGAAGCGGTCAATATTCCCGTCATTGATATTCCTGTATCAGGTTATGATATGTTGAGGGTATTGACGCTGGCGAATGATTTTCCTGGTAAAAAGGCGATTGTTGGGTTCTCGAATATTACCCTTGGCGGGAAGGCGATCAAGGATTTGCTTGAAATTCAAATTGATGTGTATACCGTTGAAATGGAAAAAGAGGTAGAACCTCTCGTTAAGAAGCTGAAGCTTGAGGGGTATGAGCTCATCATGGGTGATGTGATTACAATGGACGCTGCGATAAAGCACAGTCTTGAAGGAATTCTCATTCAGTCGGGACGGGAAGCCATATTTGAAGCTTTTCAGAAAGCGAAGTCGGTTTATCGCTTGCATCATAGACAGCAAGAAGAAATAACCTTATTACGTTCTCTTTTAGACGAAACTTCCTCGAACATGATCGTATTGTCACAGGATGGCAACGTCATGTATCAGTATTGGAGGGATTTTGAATCGTGTCCATTGCCAATAAGCAAGCTTCAGCAACAGATAGAGGAAAGCGATTGGAATGATGGCGTGAACATCATTGAAGCTGCAGAGAATCACCAGATTAAACAAAGTATGAAGAAGAAGGAAATAGATAACCAAACCTACTACTTGTTTTCGTTCTCTAAAACAATCACTCAACACCTGCATCCACAAGGGTTGAGTGTTGAGGTGATTTCCCAGCAGCCAATGTTTATTTCAAACAGCCAGTCAATGAAGAGATGTGTCAACTTGGTTGAAAAGAGCTTGAAGATCAACCAATGGCTGCTTTCAGGAGCTGAAGGGACAGGGAAGAGGTTGATGTCTCAGTATATTCACTATCGGAAAAACAATGGTAAAGGGCTTTATGCAAGTATTTCCGCACCGAATTTGCTGGCGATACAGGATGGGATTGATCGTGACATTCAGACCCTTTATATAAATGAAGTGGAAGCGTTGTCGACAAAAGAAATACAGACTCTTTTATCCATCGTTCAAAAATTAGAAAGAGTGAATGTAACCATCATTTTAGCCCTATCAAATGAAGAGGAAGTTCCTGATTCTCTCATTTATCATGAAGATATTCTAAAGATTCATATGCCTTCCCTAAGGGATAGAAAGGATGATATTAGACCGTTAGCAACCTATTTCATCGCGTTTTTTCACCGGCAGATTGGAACTTCTGCCATCAAGATGAAGGAAGATGCGTTAGATCTATTAGGACAGTATTCATGGCCGGGCAATGTCGCGCAGTTAAAGTCACTCATACATGCTGCCGTCTTAGGGGAAAAAGGGTATGTCATTGGCAAAAAGCTGATTCAACAGCATTTAGAAGAACAAAAAGAAGAAGAAACCACGCCGGAAAAGCATGAATTTCTTTCCGGTACATTGGAGGAAATAGAACAACGTATTATTGAGCATATTATGCATGAGGAAAATTATAATCAAACAAGAGCAGCAGACCGATTAGGTATTAACCGCTCCACTTTATGGCGAAAGCTGAAACAGTAAAATGTTTCAGCTTATTTTTATATGTTGCAAAATGCGACATTTTTATAGTGAAGTGTTGCAGAATTAAATGTAAGCCATTACAATAAGTTTTGTAACCGATTACTTTATGTATTAAGTGTTTAAAATTGAAACAATTTAAAAAGGAGTGTTACAATAATGAAGATAAAAGCAACTTTAGATCGAATTCCTGGCGGTATGATGGTTGTACCGTTGTTAATTGCAGCACTAATAAATACATTTTTTCCTGATCTATTGCGTATTGGTAACTTTACTCAAGCTTTATTTGTAGACGGAGCGGGTACACTCATTTCCCTTTTCCTATTATGTACAGGGGCACAAATCAATGTGAAATCGTTTGGTGTTTCAGTCGGTAAAGGAGCCACTCTATTAGGAACAAAATGGGCAGTGGGAGCCGTGTTTGGATTACTTGCTTACACGCTCGCAGGCGACAATGGCTTATGGTTAGGGCTTGCACCAATTGCTGTAATTGCGGCTATGACGAATAGTAATGGAGGCTTATTCGTTGCTTTAGTGGGTCAATATGGCAGTAAAGAAGACCGTGCTGCTTATTCACTATTAGCGCTTAATGATGGTCCTTTCTTAACAATGATCGCGCTATCGATCTTCGGGGCAATGGGCTTTGTTGATGGCATGTTCTCATTAACTTCATTTATTTCTGTATTACTTCCAATCGCTGTTGGGATGGTTCTGGGTAACCTTGATGATGATATGCGTTCGTTCTTAGACAAAGGAAGCTCAATGTTGATTCCATTCTTCGCATTTGCGTTGGGAATGGGAATTGATTTTGGAGCAATCCTTGAAGGTGGATTAGCGGGGATCATTCTTGGCTTATTAACGGTATTTGTAACAGGTACTGCTGGATATTTCGTATTTAAGGCTTTGAAGTGGAACCCGATTGTAGGGGCTGCGGAAGGTTCGACAGCTGGAAATGCGGTTGCAACACCGGCAGCGATTGCTGCAGCGAATGCCAGCTTTGCATCAGTTGTGGACATAGCAACTGTACAAGTGGCAGCATCCACTGTGACAACAGCGATCTTATTACCGATTTATGTTGGATTCCTGGTAAAACGACTAGAAAAAAGAGGCTATAAATTTGAACAGGAAGACGGAAAAGAAGCAAACGTCTAAGGGTGTGATAAGAGTGGAGAAAAGAATTGGCATTATTTCAGATGATTTAACAGGTGCTAATGATTCAGGTGTCCAATTAGCGAAAAAACACCTGACTTCGACCGTAGTGTTTGATTATGAAACAGCATCTGTACCCAAAAAGCCTGATGTATTAATCGTTGATACGGATAGTCGAGCGAAGATGGAAGATGAAGCGTTTAAAGCAGCATATGAAGCTGCTTTATTCCTTCAAAAGGAAGGCTATCCTCATCTATATAAGAAGGTTGATTCAACATTAAGAGGAAATATTACGGCAGAATTAACGGCAGTTGAACAGGTTTATCGACCTGAAATCGTTGTGATTGCTCCGGCATTTCCAAAAATGAACCGTCAAACGTTACAAGGAAATCATTATGTGAACGGCGAGTTGATCACAGATACAGAGTTTTCCAAGGATCCAAAAACTCCAGTAACTGAAGCGTTCATACCAAAACTGTTAAAGCAATATCAAGATAGAGAAATTGCTTTAGTGGAGAAACAAATGTTAGACCAACCGATGGAAGAACTAAAACAAGTTATCCATACGTTCCTCGATCAAGGAGTGACTTGGTTTGTGTGTGATAGTGAAACAGAAGAAGATCTTCAACGAATCAGCAGCCTGTTTTCCGCCCTCAATAAAAAAACGGTGTGGGCTGGTTCAGCGGGGTTGATCGAATATTTACCAGAAGCTCTTCAATTAACAGATTCTACTACAGCGCATCAGGAAGAAGTCAACATTGAAAAAACGCTGATCGTATCAGGAAGTTTATCTGAAGTGACGCGAAAGCAGCTTTGTCAGGTGGAATCTTTACAGAATTCTTTCTTTTTGGAAGTAGATCCTGCCGCTTTGGTGAAAAATACCTTTGAGCTTGATTTTTATATTGCCCAATTAGAACAGAATTCTCAGAAGTCACACTTTGTTGTATATGTAAAAGCTTCCGAGGAGAACCGCATATCTGCAAAGGAAGCAGGAGATAGCCTGGGATTAACATTTACAGAGATTAGTGAAGCTATATCGAATGGCCTTGGCAAGATAGCAAAAGGGCTTTTAGAAAACGGTCCGTCTATTCAAGGCTTAGTTCTTACAGGCGGAGATACAGCAAAGGCTGTCTGCTCAGAATTGAGCATTTCTGAAATGGAGCTATATTCCGAGGTAGAACCAGGTCTGCCATACGGCCGATTACGCAGTGCTGGCCGCAGCTATTGGGCCGTGACAAAAGCAGGTGGATTTGGGAACGAACACTCACTAGTGAATGTAGTGAATTATATGACAAACAAGGGAAAGGTGAGAGCATGAATCAACTAAAACCTATCGTCGGAATTACAATGGGAGACGCAGCAGGCGTCGGTCCTGAAATTATATTAAAAAGCCTGGCTAAAGAAGAAATGTATGAAATGAGCCGTCCACTTGTTATTGGGGACAGCAAAATCCTTGAAAGAGCCAAGAGTTTTGTGAAAAGTGAGCTGATCATAGAAGCTATCTCAGCTGACCGCATTCAAGATCTGACTTATAACTATGGAACAGTCTACTGCTTGGATTTGAATTTATTAGATGAAAATCTGCCAATCGGGCAAGTGTCACCAGATGCTGGTCATGCGGCATTTGAATATTTAGCAACGGCGATTGAATTAGCGAAAGACAACAAAATCGATGCAATTTGTACTGCCCCATTAAATAAGGAAGCATTACACAAAGGTGGACATAAATATCCTGGCCACACAGAAATCCTTGCTGATCTAACAGGCACTGAGGACTTCTCAATGATGTTATCAGCTCCTAACTTGAAAGTGATTCATGTAACAACACATGTGGGCATTATTGATGCAGTGAAAATGATTAACCCTGAGCGCGTATATCATGTCATTAAGCTTGCGCATGATACACTTAAAAAATCAGGCATCTCCTCTCCTAAGATAGCTGTTTGCGGGATTAACCCGCATGCTGGAGAAAACGGGCTATTCGGATATGGAGAAGAAGAAGAAAAAGTCATTCCTGGAGTAGAACGAGCACAAGGTGAGGGAATCGATGTCGTTGGTCCTCTGCCTGCAGACACGTTATTCTTCCGCACTGTTCGTGGAGATTTTGATGTAGTCGTAGCAATGTATCATGATCAAGGGCATGGGCCGGTTAAAGTTCTTGGATTAGATGCAGGTGTAAACATAACAGTAGGTTTACCAATCATTCGTACAAGTGTAGACCATGGCACTGCATTTGATATTGCCGGGAAAGGGATTGCTGATGAAAAGAGTTTGATGGAAGCGATCCGACAGGCAGTGGAGTTTGCCGGGTAAGAGTGTCTGTTGCACCAAAAAGCCCGTATGCGATTTGGAGCCAACCCGTTCGGATGAGAGAGAGAAAATGCCTATTTGCTGGTGTTTTTGCGGGTTAAAATACAAAGAGTTTTGCAGGCTGTTTTGAAGTGTAATATGTATGAAAAATTGCACAAAAAAGAGGAGCTGCCAACGACATTGCAGCTCCTCACTTCTATTATGCGTTATTCAATCAAGCCCCAGATCGGTTGAAGAGCCGGTTTCCCGTTAAACTTTTGCATTCTTCAACAATGAAAATAGGTTCTTTGCTAATTGAGGTATATAGAGGGAAAAATTCCCCTTAATTAGCCAAATAGACTGAAAACAGCTTAAATAGAGGGAGAAATTCCTCTTATTTGACTCAAAAAACGTGAAAATAGGCAGCTTTGCTTTGTATAAAGGGAAAAACTCCCCTTATTTTCCGCAAAAACCACGTCTACTCTACATCTAACGGTAAAATCTCCCCTTATTTTTCTATCACTTGTTACTCTCCCTTTCTCTTCCCATCTAGTGTATCTGGCACTAACGAATCCGCGGACAAATTTGTAACATAAAATGCAGACCAGTTTGCAACACCACATAAATTTATGCGGTAGTGCAAATTAGCCTGCAAATCAGTATGCAACAATAAGCGAAAAAACACCGAAAGCATTGATATGCCGATAAAAAAACCGATACAAAATGCTAGGCAAATTGTACCGCAAATTACCTTTCAATTTATTGGTTTCTCCCTCTGTACTGAACGGGTTAGATTTGCAGCACAGCGGGGCGGCATTATTGGATAGAGATTAATAGGAAAAGACCCGTCAACTAGGCGGGTCTTTTGTCTATTTTACTTCTGGCTGCAGGATATGAACATGGATGCATCTTTCTTCATGAAAATATTGCTGCCATGATGGAATGTCCTGATGGTGCTGGAAGAAAAGCCGGCGTCGGCTAATTTCGCTTGCAGCTCACCGTGTGAAAATCCGTTATGGACTTTCGGATGGCTGATCTGTTCGTTCTTGTCAAAATCGACAATGATGAGCTTGCCGCCGTCATTTAAGATGTTGAACATTTCTTGCAGGATTTTCTCTGTGTCCGGTATATGAAGAAGGACCAGTGACATGATCACGATGTCTGCCTTAAGGTCAGGAGTGGCCTGGGTGAAATCGGAATAAAGGGCTTCTGCGCTGGCCATTCCTTTTCTGGAAATTTTTGCTTTGGCCACTTCGATCATTTGTTCCGAGGAATCGACCAGCAAAACAGAGTACACCAAATCGGTTATCTCCAAACCGACGAGCCCGGTTCCGCTCCCATAGTCAATTAGTGATTTGGAGCGGCTGTTTTGCAATTCACCCCGTACTTCCTTCACGATAATCTCAGCCAATTCTATTCTCTCTTCTGTATCGTATCTTTTGGCCATTTGTTCAAAAACGTTACGGTTCATTCAATTCAACTCCTTTTTTATGATCTGTAGAAGATGTCTATAATCTTATCACAAATATCATGATGGGCAGTTCCGTCAAAATTAAGCAGGACGACCACGCCCAAATTGAGTTGGGGCACCATGGTTATGAGCGATCTTACGGCCATTTGACCGCCGCCGTGTTCCACAACTTTAAGCCCTTTATAGCTGTCCGTGAACCATGCCAGCCCGTAGCTTCTGACGTCACTTCCGAACCGCCACTCATCACTGACAAGATGGAAGGGATGCTGCATTTCTTCCACTGATTCTGAACGTAAGATATTCGGTTCCTTAGACAAGTGAAAAGCTGCATATTTTGCTAAATCATTGGCGGTTGAATACAAATAGCCAATTGGAGCGGAAAGCGAGTTCTTCGGAAAAGGGGTTTCAGTTCTTTCTTCGCCGAGATAATAGCGGGCACTGTTTTCATCCTGTTCCACTCGATGGGAATCACCTGTTGTCCGGTCCATATCCAGAGGAGTGAGAATCTCTTCCATTAGATGTTTTTCCCACTTTGAACCTGTGACTTTTTCAACTAAATCTGCAAGAATGACATAGGCATCAGTACAGTAATTCCATCCCTCTCCGACCGGATACTCCAACTCCACTTTTTGGAACCATCTCGTTATATCTTCTCTGGAAGTTATGCTGTCGATTTCTTCCTCCGTGAGCTGGTAGTGATCCAGTGCTTCCTGAAATTCTGTGGGGGTATCAGAAAAGATTTCTTTTACATTCGGAGCAATCATATTGGCGATGCCCAAGTCTGAAGGAAAGCCGGCCGTGTGAGTCAAAATATGGCGGATAGTGATGCGGTCACTTTGCTGCTTGACCTTTGTTCTGAAGTACGGCAGGTGGTGGACGACCGGATCATCTAATGTTAAAAGATCTTTTTCGGCAAGCTGCATAAGGGAAAGGGCCATGAAGTTCTTTGAAATGCTTTGAATGCTCATGAGCGTATCCCCGTCGATGGGCTTCTTGTCCGGCTGGGTTCGGGAATGGCCGAATCCTTCCGAGTAAATGATAGCCGAGTCCTTAACGATGGCAACGCTGAGACCAGTGCCGTTTTGTTCATGAAGGACTTCGTTAATGTATTCTGTTAGTTGATTAAGTTTGTTTTCGGTAGATAGGTTCATACTTTTCCCCATTCTATTGGTTGATATTGTTGGAATTATTCGATTTCTTACCTATCTTAACACAAGCAAGCTTTCTTTTTCGGTATAAACCAAAACGTTTATCCAGATCCCTATCTATTTCGGTACTAGAAATAACGTTGAAACTAAAGTAGACTATATCAAAGGATTGAATGCATCATTAGGAGTACCTAAATCAATGCAAAGGGCCAGATGGTTTTATATAAAATTCGTAACACAGTAAGGAAGGGATACAGCATGCCAGAGTTAACAGGGATACTGCCTGCGGTTAAAAGCATGAAAGAATTTGATAAGCTACTGGAGAGCGACCACAAGTACATCATTTTGCTGGAAACAAGGCTTTCGCAGCTGCCGAGCATGGCCAGCTACGCGCGAAAAGCAAATAAGAAATTGATTGTTCATGTCGATTTGGTCCAAGGGTTGAAAACAGATGAATATGGGATGGAATTTTTAATTAGGGTGATCAAGGTGGATGGCATTATTTCCACAAGAGGTAATGCCATTGCCATCGCCAAGAAAAACAACCTGATTGCCATCCAGAGATTATTCCTGCTCGACAGCCATGCGCTGGAGCATAACTTGAAAATCATCAACAATGTTCAGCCCGATTATATCGAGGTGCTTCCGGGGCTGATTCCAAAAATCATCCAAGAAGTGAATAGAGCCACTAATATTCCTGTGATTGCAGGGGGCTTGATCAGGCACGAAGAAGATATTCAAGCTGCCTACGAAGGCGGTGCGATTGCCGTAACGACCTCCAACCATTCACTTGTATGGGAATAGCAGCCGGAGTAACAAATATCTTTCCAAATGTATGGTTCGTATGCTATAATGTGGGTACATGTTAATACAACGGACGGAGAATTTGAGAGACCGCAATCGACCTATAACTTTATTATGGGTTGGTTTGCGGTCTCTTTTTTTTCGCCTCAAGTATAAAGAAGGAGAGATAATCATGTCTTTTTCAAGCTTAAATAGAACAGAACTATACCAAGAAATGAAAAGCACGACCCTTGATTTATTGGTCATTGGGGGAGGGATCACCGGTGCCGGGATCGCTCTGGATGCAAGCGTCAGAGGGATGAAAACAGGGCTTGTGGAAATGCAGGATTTCGCAGCCGGTACCTCAAGCCGGTCGACAAAGCTGGTGCATGGGGGCCTCCGTTATTTAAAACAGTTTGAGATCGGGGTCGTTGCCGAAGTCGGGAAAGAAAGGGCAATCGTATACGAGAATGCTCCGCATGTCACGACGCCTGAATGGATGATGCTCCCCTTTTATAAAGGAGGAACTTTTGGACCGCTGTCCACAAATATAGGATTACGTGTGTATGATTTCCTTGCGGGAGTGAAGAAAAGTGAAAGACGGAAGATGTTTTCAGCCAAGGAAGCATTGAAGCGAGAACCTTTGCTGAAGAGGGATGGCATCAAAGGGGCAGGTTATTATGTGGAATATAAGACAGATGATGCCCGTCTGACGATAGAAGTCATGAAGAAAGCTGTTGAAAAAGGTGCCATTGCTTTGAACTATTCAAAAGTGGAGAAGCTGATTTATAATCAAAACGGCAAGGTGGAGGGTGTCGAGCTTGTCGATCAGATTGACGGATCGAAACATCAGGTGTATGCCAAGAAAATCGTCAATGCGGCAGGCCCTTGGGTGGATACGCTGCGGGAAAAGGATAACTCGAAAAAAGGAAAGACGCTGCAATTGACGAAAGGGATCCATCTCGTTTTTGACAGCAGCCGTTTCCCTCTGAAACAAGCAATCTATTTTGATACACCTGACGGGCGGATGGTGTTTGCGATTCCGCGTGAAGGCAAAACCTATGTCGGTACGACGGATACCGTTTACAAGGGAAACATCAGCCATCCAACGATGACATTTGCGGATAGGGATTATGTTCTGAAGGCGATCGACTTCATGTTCCCTGAGGTGAAAATCACCGCGGATGATATCGAATCAAGCTGGGCTGGTCTGCGTCCTTTGATTTTGGAAGAAGGGAAGGACCCATCTGAAATCTCCCGTAAAGATGAGATTTTCATCTCCGACTCCGGGTTCATTTCGATTGCCGGCGGGAAGCTGACCGGCTACAGAAAAATGGCAGAAAGTGTAGTGGATTTGGTTTCGAAGCAGCTGAAGGAAGAAGAAGGTAAGACGTTTGGAGAGATTGCCACAAAGCACCTGGTGTTATCCGGCGGTGCTGTGGGGGGATCCAAAGGATACCCTGAATTCGTTAAGAAAAAAATTGAAAATGCGGCTGAGTTGGACATTGATCCGATTATGGCCAGGGGCTTGGTGACCCGATATGGATCCAATAGTGATAAGGTGCTGGATCTGTACCTGGAAGGAAAAGACCCTGCTGTAAACGGGAATCTTGATCCGATCGTGTATGCTGTCGTAAATTATGCGCTGAACTATGAAATGGCGTATAAACCGGTTGATATTTTCATCAGACGGACGGGAGCGTTGTTTTTCCATATTGACTGGGTTCATCAGCACAAAGTGCCGGTCATTCAGTATCTGAAAAAGGTGTTTAACTGGAGTGAAGAACAGGTGGAGGAGTATGCGCAGGAACTTGATGTGCTTCTTCATGAAGCAGTCACGCCTGTGGAAGGGTAAGGGGAAACTGCTTTACGTAATATGAAAGCTGACCTGTGCATTGCATGGGTCAGTTTTTTTATATCGTAACCCCTCGTTTTCAACTTGGACAACGAAGATCATCCGTGAAGAATAAAGAGCCGCTAGGTAATTTTATTATTAAGGGGTTCCGTTCAGGGAGAGAAAATAGTAAATAGCAGGCTAATTCGCATACGAATTAGACCTGCTTTATTTGTTTTTATATCAATGTTTTCATCAAATTCAGTGGTGAATTAGCACTTCAAATAGCACCTTAATTAACAATCGTACAATAATTATTGTGTTAACTGACTTTCCTATTCGCATCCGGTTCTTGCGGATATGAGCCTTTATTGAGGAATTGTGTGATACACTTGTAAATAATGGATTTTCCATTAAAGGGCAGAATAATTGAACATTGGGCAGTATTTTTAAAAGTAAAAAGAGAGGAGTTTTTAGTTTTTATGAAAGATGTTCCTAAAATTCAAATATATTTAGCTTTCTTTATGGCTATCATTTCTTTCTTTCAGGCGTTTAGCAACTGGGGAGAAAGAGTGGCTTTATCTTATTTCTTTTTAATTTGCGGGATTAGTCTTTTTGTTCTTTACTTTGTTGTACTATATAAAATGTGGAAAAATAAGAGCAATTTACATAAGGAATAGTCCTTCAGCAAGCGGGGAGTTTGTTGTAAAGGTCGTCGCCGTATGTTCAAGTAAAGGGCAGGTTAATTGAATAAGTATTACGGAAATTGTATGTTGGAAAGAACGTTAGTACTATACGTTTTTTCACTAAGTGCGGAGGTGTCATAATGGAAAGTAATAGAATAGACATGGAGTATAAACTTCAAGAAAAAGATTACATCAGTCTTTTTATGCACAGTCCTTCGGTAAGGTTATTAAGGTGGAAGGTATTAGGGGGAATGTTAATTTTAATTCCTATTGTCTATACTTTAATGAGCCTTGTGTATGTGTCAGTGTTTAATGGAGAACAGTATGAAATATGGGATAGTCTTGCTCTTGTTTATATTTTCTTGTTATATATTGGAGGCAGCTTCTATTTATTATCAAAGCTGAAATCAAAAACCAAAAAACAAGGGAAAGATAACTATGAGAAATTGTACAGTGGGCGAATGTTTTCTATTACTTATGATAAAAAGGAAGCAGAGTTCTTGGTGGGTAAACAGCAGAAAAGAGTTCCAGCAAACAAAGATTTGACGGTGTTTTCTACCCCTGATAATTATTTCTTTTATTATGGCAAAGGGAATAACGGAGTAATCTTTTTAATCCCTAGTAATGTTAGTGAACATCACGATTTGAAACTTCAATCTATTTTACAAGACCTAACGGGAAAAAAGGGAATTCAAATTCGTGAAATGAAAATTTCATAAAAATATAGGTAGCCTATTAAACTAAAGGGTGGCGCTTGTCGAATAGGCTGCCGCCCTTTATTGAGGTAAAGTGGCAGGTTAACAGAACAACAGAAGAAACATAAATGGATTGATTGCATCGGACATAATGTTAGGTACTGGATTTGTTCAGCAGATTTGAAATACAGTTGTAATTAGTATTATTTGTTTGCAGAAAGGAGAACGGAAATGGAGTCAGATTTACTAAAGTATGAGTTTGAATTAAAACAAAGGGATATTGTTGAATTAATGAGGTTCTTACCAGCAAGAAAAATTGTCTTTGGAATATTAATGATTGGAATTATACCTCTTATAATTATTATTAGACATACCCCATCTCACTCTGTAACTCTGGGAGAGGATTACAACATTATTGAGGTGGTTATGACTATCCTGACGTTAATAATAGCGGAATTTATGGCATATATAGCCTATAAATTGATGCCTAAAATTAGCGGAAAAAGTATATATAGGAAAATTTTTAAAAAATATGGAGAGAAAGTAACTATTCTCTTTAATAAGGACACAGGATACTTTTATTCAGGCAACCAACAAGAAAAAAAGGTCTTTTCTCCATCAAAGCTATTAATTGTTTCTACTGAGAGAAACTACTTATTCTACTTTGGGAAGGGGATTTTCTCCAAAAGATTCTACATTCCTAAATCTTCAATTAATTTAGATGATGTTTTAAAAGTATTGCCAGAAGACATTAAAATAGTGAAAAATACAGAATCATAACATCTTTTCGTTCTTATTGTGATTGGAAATAGGACTTAAAATGATAATAGACCGTTATTCCTTTAAAGGGGGCTTTAACAGAATAAGAAGTTAATAAAGACATACAATCCCAGAGTCATTTTCTCTGGGTTTTTTACTGTTAAATATCGTGCTATATACATCGTTATTTCTGCTGCTAATTGGTGTGTGATTTAAGGTTTTCCCTCCCTCAACGGAACCCGTTAGTAATTTTGCTGCCGGTTCTTCTGACCGGGTATTCCATTTATGGTAAAATAAGGATGGTGGATGGTTGTCGATTTTCCGGTGAAGGTGCATGATGCTTTGTCTGGAAGAAGGGGGTTAAAGCGTTTGGGATATCAACATTATAAAGAAATTTTGAGAACGACTGTTGGACAAGAATGTTCCCTTATTTATTGCAATACCCTTAGTCGTAATATTTCTACTGGAATTTTTGAATTATACGAACCTGCAATCTTACGGATAGGAAGGAAGTATATTCGTTTCGAGTATATTTAAGAGGATGCAGGCGCAGACGAAAAAGAACAGCATATTTTGGATATTCAAGTGCAAGATAGACCTTTTCCTTTGCCGCACACTCAATCAGAGTTTGGTTCAATAATGTTTAAGGAGCCGATATCCTCTATTGGGGTTTGGGCTGTGATATCTGAAGTGATCATTCACTCGGACAGTATTCTTGAATCTGTTACTGGAGTGGAAATGATTCTGGACAATTCAGGTTCGATAATGTTAACACACAATAAATCTTTTAGCGGGTGCAGTATTCTTTTTAAAAAATGAAGGTAGGGAAAAAGCTGGTCTCGCTTCAGTCATGACAGAAAGAGCTAGCAGCTTCGAAACGTGAAGGAAGTGATGCAATGCAAGGCTATAATGTGGTGATGGTTTATAACAAAGAGATGGACAAGCTGTTGATGTGTGAAAGACTGAAGAATCCTTATAAGGGATTAAGTAATTTAGTGGGCGGCAAAGTTGAAAGGGGAGAGCCGGGATTAAATGCCGCTTATAGAGAACTTCTTGAAGAAACGAATATTTCTAATGAAGATATAATTCTCCATCATTTAATGGATTTTACTTACTATCTTCAAGATTGATATGTGGAAGTATATGCAGGCAGGTTAAAAAGGGATGTATCGGTTACTGGTGGGGAAAATGTACTTTATTGGTCTCATTTGAATCATAATTTTTTGATCAGTCCTTATATGCAGGAGAAGGGAATATTGGTCATATGATAGAACAAGTGAATTCTGTTAAAGACAGACTATTCTCTGAAGAAGACTTCTCTGTGTAATCCATTTTTTATCAGCCGCTAAGCAAGGAGTGATTTATCTGGGAGTTCATTTAGCTGTAAATATCCCGACGTATACCAGTGGGGAGTCATCCTTCCCAAAACCAGTAAATAATAATTATGATTATTGGATTGCCATTATTGAGCATTTCCTGATAGAATCCGATGCTGTAGAAATCCAATGCTGGAATGAAGAGACGGAGACGATCAATGAAATCCTTTCTTTAGACAAAGGAAATTGTGAGACGGTGAAAGAAGAACAAATGAAAATTTTCAAATGGCCCCAATCCACCTTACTAGTAGAATATCTATTAAATAATTGTATACGTGATAACGGCGAGTTAAAGTGGTTCACACTCAATCTTGAAAAGAACAGGCTGCCTGTGCTGCATTCCGGCCACTGGGGTACAGAATTAGTCATCCCCAATATCCGTACAGAAGATATAACTTTTATTGAAAATGTATCACCAAGAGATACGGACTTTCTGGAATACTAGCCATTCAAGCCGGGATATTAATGACAGATCAATCTGCTGTCTCCCCAATAAGGATTTTTATAATCGTTGAATTTTCAAGAACCTGAAACTTTAATGGAATTTTTTTCGTATAACTATAAAAGAAGTATTCTTAGATATGGGGAGGAAGGGCCATGGGAGCGGGAAGGATCATTATATTAGCCATAATGGCAGGGGTTTACTCTGGTATTTTAGATGGGATTGAGGCCGAAACAGGGCTGAATAGTATTGGAAGCGCACTTATATTAGTTTTAGTAACATTCCTGACTGGTTATCTTCTGTTTAAGTTTAAAAGGAAAGATGTTAGCACAAAGCATTAATAGTTTTATGAAAATAGAGAAAAGACCCGTCACCATGAGCGACGAGTCTTTTTTTACATTAAGCGTTCTTCACAACATCTTGTCCGCGGACGTTCCATGTCACAGCGAATAGGATTGTAGCGAGTACACATGAGATAGTCAGCAGAATGAAACCTGCATCCCAACTTACGCGTTCTACGATGAGTCCCAACAAGGCATTGGCCATTACGGCTCCGCCTAAATAACCGAACAGACCTGTTAAGCCTGCTGCAGTACCGGCAGCCTTTTTCGGCACAAAGTCAAGAGCTTGCAATCCGATTAACATAACCGGCCCGTAAATCAGGAATCCAATCGCGATCAGTGCGAAGTTATCAATGAGTGGATTTCCGGCAGGGTTTAACCAGTAAACAACAACCGCTACCAATACACCAAGCATGAAGACGAAACCAGCAGGTCCGCGTCTTCCTTTGAATACTTTATCAGAGATATATCCGCATAGAAGTGTTCCTGGAATTCCAGCCCATTCGTATAGGAAGTA
Organism: Bacillus sp. SRL337; assembly: GCF_984799155.1. Classification (NCBI taxonomy): domain Bacteria; kingdom Bacillati; phylum Bacillota; class Bacilli; order Caryophanales; family Bacillaceae; genus Bacillus; species Bacillus sp. SRL337. The sequence continues at coordinate 679,496 of NZ_OZ481793.1, forward strand.
GGCAACACTTGAAGACTCCATATCAAAGCCTTTTTCTTCGTTTAAGTATGTCGGTGCCCAATCAAGTACGCCATATCGTACGAAGTAGACAAATACATTCGCGATGGCAATTGCCCATACCCATTTATTATTAAGTACATATTTAAATAGTATTTCTTTGGTTGTTAATTCTGTCTCATGCGTCTTTTTGGACTTGCTTGGATAGTCGTCGCGATACTCTTCAATTGGAGGCAGTCCAACTGATTGAGGCGTATCTCTCATCAAGAAATAAGACAATACCGCAAGTATCAGTGCTACGATCGCAGGTAAGATGAAGACCCCTTGGTAACTTGTATAGGCTTCCCCAAACAAGGCACCCATGATGGCGACCCCTCCGATTGCAAGTGGAGCCATCAAACCGCCGCCGACATTATGGGCGACATTCCAAATGGCGGTTTTCCCGCCGCGCTCACTGACACTGAACCAATGGACAAGGACACGGCCGGAAGGAGGCCATCCCATTCCTTGGAACCATCCGTTTAAGAATAACATAACGAACATAATGGCTACTGACGATGTGAATACAGGAATGGTACCGAATAACAAACTGACAATGGCGGAGAGTGCTAGACCTAAAGGTAAGAAAATCCTGGCATTGCTCCGGTCCGAGACGGTCCCCATGACAAATTTACTTATGCCATATGAGATGGAGATGGCGGAAAGAGCCAATCCCAGTTCAGTTTTAGAAAATCCTTCTTCTTGCAAGTAAGGCATGGCAAGAGAGAAATTTTTACGAATAAGATAGTAAGCTGCATACCCGATGAAAATCCCCATGAATACTTGAAAGCGGAGTTTCTTGTATTCTGGATCAATTCGATCCTCTGGCAATTTTTCAACAGGTGGAGCTGGTTTTAAAAAGTTAAGCATGTCAACAATCCTCCTCTTAATATTTTGATGGACTTGGTGATGATGGAATGCTGATTGATTGTCAATTCTATAATTGCTGCTACCATAAGGCCTCCTTGCAAATCTGGATTCAAGAATTAATCAATAAACCACAAAACAGAAAAGAGACCACACTGAATGGACAACTCCTTAGGGAAGTTGCCTGTCATGTGTAAGTCTCTTTTCTCCAACACCTTCTTAACTTGTATAACTAACTTACAATATTTTGATAGTTGTGTCAACGCTTTCAATCTTTTTTTTCTTCGGTGGTTTTCCGCTGATTACCTATAGGGAGGATCAGTTGTAAGCCAAAGCGTGGTTGGGTACATGAAACGGGTGAAAATGAAGAGAGCATGCTGTCAATCATGTATAATTCAGGTGTTGAAAATGCTGGAATTAGTACTTTTATAGTGATATCCTTCCTGGAGATGGTATACTGTTCGTAGATTACGTTTATAAGAGGTGGAACTAAATGAGCGAGTTGAAAAATCCCGAAGAGGAAATTCTTCAACTTAAAGATAGAATCAAAGAATGCGAGAGGTTGATCGATGAGCTTTCAACACCGATCATTCCGTCGATCATTCCTGATACGATGCTGGTACCTTTGACGGGGACGTTAAATGAAAAGCGTATAGATAATATCAAGAACAAGGTGTTGTTCAGCATTCAGAAGCAAAAAGCGGATACGGTTGTCATTGACTTTACAGGCATCAGCCATTTAGAGGTTGAAGATCTGGGAATGCAGAATCTGATTTACCAAATCACTGAAATACAAATAGGGTTGAAGTTGATGGGGGTCGAGACGATTTTTGTGGGATTCTCACCGAATTTCGCTCAGGAAATTGTTCTCTCGGGAGTGGACACCAGTCAATTTATCACCCATGCCACTTTCAGGGACGGCCTTAAATACTTGATGGGCAAAAAAGGGTTGGAATTTCAAGTAGTGGAAATATAGAAGGAGGAGCCTGCTCCCCCGGTACACTAAAGTGTTAGCGTACCGGGGAGCAGGTTTTTTAATGATGGGAACGGATCAGCTCCAGCCTCCTATTCGCATAATCAATGACCAAGCGTCCGTCTTTCGCAATATCACTTCCGAACACACCATCCGGAGTGAAGAAGGTGCCGAAATCAGACAGCATCATCCGTACATTTTGCAGTGTGATGTCCTGGCTGTGGTCGAATTGGATGCTTAGCTGTTCGATGCTTTTGGTCTCTCTTTCTTTTATATCTCCAAGACCGCCTCCATGCAGGATTCTATCCTTGACGGTGAGGCCATCTACTTTTGTAAGTAGCGGCGGCCCGAAGTGGGTTTTGTTCGCCCCGGTATCCAGCCCGAAATATAATGGGTTTCCGGTGGCGCTTTGCACCTTTACAAAGGGAGTGCCGCAGAAAAACAGATTTTGTTCCAGATTTTCTTGTTGGACAGGTTTCCGGATCATCACCTGTTTTTGCTGGTAGTCAATCTCTAGATGCATGTGCTGGATGATGTCCCACCCGATGATACCGTCAATGACCATTGTTTCGTTAAGGTGAGGAATTTGGATTTCTAACAGATGATCTGCGAGGACCAAGGCGGGATGCTCAGCAATCAGCAGATCCTCTATTTTAATAGAAGGAATGAATGTTAAATCCGTCTCCAGGTCTTGATTAGTAGAGTTCCCAACGACCATCTCCTTCTCTTTTACAAGGTTCATCTCACATTCTTCTGCTAAAGAATTGGAAACCACGGTCATGCCCGCGCCTGTATCAAGCCAGAAGGTTTTCTGTTTCCCGTTAATCAGGATGTCAATCGTCGGACAACCCGAAAGACTGAGTTCCATCGGTATATGTATAGGTGATTCTGGAAGAGAATAGAGGGCAGTTTCTGACTGAAGGCATGCTTTTGCAATTAACCGATTGCTTTTGTCGATGACTGGTTCTTCAAGGAGGCCCAATGTTTCCAATTGGCCCCATTCCGATCGGGTAAAATACAGGTCGAACAAAAGGTTGGCTGTGTGGCTTCTTAATGAAGAATCCCCGCCCGCAGTATATAGCCGCTTTAATTGCCCGATGGCAGAACACTCTTCTCCTTTTGTTATGAATGCTAAAGCGGTTTCGAATTCTTTGTAACCAGGTTCTGACTTACCAAATCCAAATACTTTCAATTTCTCTAACACCTTCAAAAATCCCACCTCTCTGAGAATGTAATGACTTACGTTTATTATACCAGTTGAAAGGTTAGCTACCTGTAATTCCCGCTAATAATATTCTCTTTTTTCTCAATAAACTGAAAAGGGTGGTTAGCCTGACATCACTGGTTTCTTAGTCTATAATTATAGGCGTCGTATTTTTACCCTTCATAAAAGAAAGGGGTTTATTTATGCTCGCGTTACAAGAGGTAACGAAAAGGTTTTCAGGATTTCAGGCCATTAACTCGGTGTCCTTAACTATACATAAAGGCGAGATTCACGGAATCATCGGAGCCAGCGGTGCCGGGAAGTCGACACTGCTGCGGCTGATGAATTTGCTGGAGGTGCCTGATGAAGGTGACGTTGAGGTGAACGGGGAAGTTCTGACAAAGATGAACAGCCGGAAGCTTCGGGAAGCCAGAAAGTCCATCGGGATGATCTTTCAGCACTTCAATCTGGTGGCCAACAAGACGGTTTATGAGAATGTCCTTGTTTCTTTGCAACTGGCAAATTTTCCGAAGAGAGAGCGCCGGAACCGTGTGATGGAATGTCTGCGGTTTGTTGGCCTGGAGACGTTCATGGTTAAATATCCGGCACAGTTGAGCGGTGGGCAGAAGCAGCGGGTTGCGATTGCCAGGGCGCTGGCGAATAAGCCTGAAGTGCTGCTGTGTGATGAACCGACTTCCTCTCTTGATCCAAACACAACGGCGGATATTCTCGGTGTTTTGGAAAACATCAATAAAAGCCTCGGGGTGACGATTGTGATTGTCAGCCATGAAATGGACGTGATCAAGAGTATATGCAGCCGGGTCACGGTCATGGCGGACGGGAAAATCCATGATACGGTTGATTCTGAACCGAGAGGGATTCAAGCCAGGGATGACAGCCCCGATTACTTTTTAGAACAGCTCACAAAGGATGTGTACTAGACGATGCTGGATGTTTTAGTTCAATATGAAGCTGAAATTTGGCGGTCTATCGGGCAAACCTTTGTGATGGTCGGGGTGTCCATCCTGGCTGCCGTGCTGGTCGGACTTCCGGTCGGGACACTGCTGTTCCTTTGCCGAAAGGGAAATCTGCTTCAAAATCAGGCTCTTTTCTCGACCGTTAATCTACTGGTGAACATCATACGTTCATTCCCATTTTTGCTGCTTGTCGTGTTCCTGATTCCTTTTACAAGGCTGATTGTCGGGACGGCGATTGGAACAGCTGCTGCGACGGTTCCGTTAGCGATCATCGCGATTGCCCATTACTCGCGGCTGGTCGAGCAGTCCTTGCTGGATGTGCCAAGAGGCGTGATCGAGGCTGCGATTTCGATGGGTGCTTCTGTGAAGGAAGTCGTCTTTAAATTTGTATATGTCGAGGCGCGTTCCGGACTGGTCCTCGGGCTGACGACATCGATCATCAGCTTTATCTCCTACTCCACGATCATGGGTGTTGTCGGAGGCGGAGGTATCGGTGACTTTGCCATCCGATATGGGTACCAGCAGTTCAAAACCGATTTAATGCTCTACATGATCGTCATCATGATCATTTTTGTACAGCTCATCCAATTTCTTGGGACGACGGTTGCGCGGAGGATTGATAAAAGATAAACAGTTGGTTGATTTCCGTTCCAGTATTTGCGACTCCGCGGGGCGGGCGGTGAGCCTCCTCGGCTGCGCCTGCGGGGTCTCACCTGTCCCGCTGCTCCCGTAGGAGGTCGCAAATCCTTCCACTACAATCAACCTGTGTAAGTTCCGCAAATTTAATATAGAACAATGATATACAAATATTAATTGTATTAGGAGGAAATCACAATGAAAAAGATACTTCTACTCATGGCTGCGCTTCTGCTTTTACTGGCAGGCTGCGGTCAGAATAATGAAGGAAATAAGGAAGAAAAAGCCACAGAGCCTAAAGATGAGAAGCAGGAAGAAGTAACATTGAAAGTGGCTTCCTTGATCCCGCCAATGACGGAAATCCTTGAATTGGTGAAGCCGAAGCTTGCTGAAGAAAATATCAACCTTGAAATGGTTGTACTGGGAGACAATGTTCAGCCTAACACCGCTCTTGCGGCAAAAGAAGTCGATGCGAACTTCTTCCAGCATGTGCCTTACATGGAGGAATACAATAGAAGCAACGATGCAGACCTTGTTCCCGTGACACCGATCTATTTTGCTAACTATGGTGTATATTCAAAAGAATACGCGTCAATGGACGAGCTGCCTGAAGGTTCCGTGATTGCGATTGCCAATGACGTCTCCAACATCGACCGGTCTCTTTCTTTACTTGCTCAACATGGAGTGATCACATTGAAAGAAAAAGAAGATGTGTACTACACACAGGCTGATATCGTGGAAAACCCAAACAACTATAAATTTAAAGAAGTCGATTTGCTGATGCTGGCAAGAATGTATGATGACGCGGATGCTGTTGTGATGACACCGGCCTATGCTGCACCGCTTGGGTTGACACCAAAGAGTGACGGGCTTCTTACAGAAGGCGTGGAAAATGACTTTGCCATCACGCTCGTAGCCCGTGAAGATAACGCCGACTCAGAGCCGATCCAAAAGTTGGCTGAAGCGATGACAAGTCCTGAAGTTCGTGCGTTCTTAGAAGAAAATTATGATGAAACGGCGATTCCGGCGTTTGAATAAATAAGCATTATAGGTAGGAGTTCACTTATTCGGTGAGCTCCTTATTTATTTTGAGAAAAGTGTGATTCCTGCCAGGTTTTGATAATCCACTGCTTGGTTAGTCAGACAGGTGAAAACAGCACTATTCACTTTATGGAAAAAAAGAATAGTAAGAAAATATAAAAAATAACTACCATACAAGTATGGTAATGTGGTAGTATGGTAGTCGAGAAGGCAAGGGGGGATGTTAATTTTGAATCTGCAATTAAATAAACAAGCAAGCAACTCTACAAGAGATCAAGTGTATTCCGTCTTAAGAGAAAACATCATATCCCTTGGATTGGAGCCGGGCAGAAGCATTTCTGAAAAAGAGATATCAGAATTACTGCAGGTAAGCAGGACTCCAGTTCGAGAAGCGTTTGTAAAGTTATCCCAAGAGGAACTTCTGGAAGTATTCCCGCAAAGGGGAACTATTGTGTCACTGATTGACTTGCATCATGTCGAAGAAGCGCGATTTATCCGGGAACATTTAGAGAGAGCTGCTGTCCGTGTTGCATGTGAAAATTTTCCTATGGAAAGCTTGTTCAAACTTGAAACGAACCTGAAAATGCAAAAACTCTGTATCCAGGAAAAGGACTTCACAAAAATGTTTGAACTCGATGAAGAATTCCATTATACAATCGCCCATGGCGGCGGTAAGGAACGAATCTGGGCGGTTATTCAGCAAATGAATGCCCATCTTAATCGTATCAGGATGTTGAGTTTAGCTGCTGATTATAATTGGGATTTGATTCTTGAACAACACGAGAAAATTTATACATCGATAAAGCATAATGACCCTGACGAGGCTGATTCTGTCATGAAGGAACACTTAAATAAACTAACCTTCGAACAGGAAACGTTGAAGAATGAGTATAAAAAATATTTCAAATAAAAAAATATAAAAATTTTTACCTGGTTTTGAAAGCGCTTCATAATGTTGTTTGATTTGTCGTTTAAATAATTATTAATAATTGAACAGGGGGATATGAAAATGAAATTAAACAGAAAAATAGTTTCCTTGCTTTTAGCATTGACGATGCTGCTGCTCGCTGCTTGTGGTGGTCAAGAGGCATCAGGTTCTGGATCTACCGGTGGAAAAGGTGAGAAGTATACATTGAAAGTGGGAACTGCTTTGACTGAAACTGACCCCATTTATCAGGGATTAGAAGCAATGAAAAAGAATGTTGAAGAGAAAACTAATGGAGACGTCGTTATTGAGATTTTTGGAAGCGGTTCATTGGGTGAAGACAAAGACATTCTGGAACAAGCAAAAGTTGGAGCAAATGTTGCGGTTTTGGTAGATGCAGGAAGGCTGGCTGAGATGGTACCTGAAATTGGTATCTTATCCGCACCATACATAGTTGATAACTATGATGAAGCTAATCAAGTTGTGCAGTCTGATTTATTTAAAGGATGGGAAGACCAGCTGGCACAGGAACATAGATTGCAAGTTCTTTCATTTAACTGGTATCAAGGCGACCGCCACTTGTTGACGAATAAAAAAATCGAAAAGCCTTCTGATTTAAAAGGTCTGAAATTACGTACACCAGGTGCGCCGATTTGGACTGAGACAATTTCAGCTATGGGAGCAAGCCCGACAGGATTGGCTTGGTCTGAAGTATATCCAGGAATTTCACAAGGTGTAATTGACGGAGCGGAAGCGCAGCATCCAGCTACTTTTGGAGCAAATCTGCACGAAGTCATTAAGTACATTACCAAAACAGGGCACTTCCAGCTTCTGACTGGTCTGGTTGCAGGTTCTGATTGGGTAGAGGGACTGCCAAAAGAGTATCAGGAGATTGTATTAGAAGAGGCTGCAAAAGCAGGTGAAAAAGCATCCAACGAAACAGTCGACTTATTGGCAGAATTTGAAGAAAAGCTGAAAGATAAGGGTGTAGAAATAGACGAAGTGGATGTAGAGCCATTCAAGGAAGCTACAGAGAGTGTCTATGGAAAGTTTGACGGATATGAAGATCTTAGAGAAGAGATTAACAAAATTCTAGGAAAATAGTGAGTGATAAAAATGGCAAAAATGATACAGGGATATGTAAAAATTGAGAATTTCATTACCAGTCTATTAATGATAGGTGTAGTTATCTTTGTATTCCTTGCTGCAGTAATGAGATGGGCTGGATCTCCCATCTCATGGTCTGTTGAATTCGCGCAGCTTCTGTTTGTTTGGGTGATTTTTTTAGGGGCAAATCGCTGTTTGCGTGAGGATAAGCATATTGGAGTTGATTTCTTTACAAAGAAGCTCCCGAAGAGACTGCGCTTGATTATCGAGATACTTATGAGTCTATTAGTTATCGGTTTTTTAGTTTTTCTATGCATCTATGGATTGCGATTAAGCATGGAGAATTCAGTAAGGATGATTAACAACCTGCCATTAAGCTATTCATTGGTTACGTTGGCAGTTCCGATTGGGAGCATTCTTATGATCTGTACATCGCTGTATAAGTTAAAAGGGAAATTTATGTCTCTTAGAGCTTCAGACTGAAGGGGAAAGGAGTGAAGATAAGTGCTTCTTGTAGCGATAATCTTCTTTATATTATTGTTTTTGAATATGCCTGTGGCATTTGCCATTGGGTTGGCCAGTTTATCATTTTTTATCATAGAGCCTAATTTGCCGATTGAAATCACGACGCAAAGAATGGTTGTCGGTACTCAATCGTTTCCATTATTAGCGGTACCATTTTTTATTCTAGCAGGAAATCTTATGAATGCATCTGGTATCACGAAAAGGCTTATCCGATTTGCAAATGCCTTAACTGGACATTTAGTTGGGAGTCTCGCACACGTTTCCATAGTACTCAGTACAATAATGGGCGGTATCTCGGGATCGGCTAATGCCGACGCCGCTATGCAGAGTAGAATATTAGGGCATCAGATGGTAGCTAGAGGCTACTCAGGCGGTTATTCTGCAGCAGTTATCGCCATCAGTTCTTTGATTACGGCGACTATTCCTCCAAGTATCGGACTGATCCTCTATGGATATGTGGGAGAAGTCTCTATAGGCCGGTTATTCTTGGCTGGTATTGTACCGGGAATCCTCATGATGTTGTTCTTGATGTTTGTTTCCTACGCTGTTGCCAAGAAAAGGGGGTACGACCAGGAGGAGACCAGAAAAAGAGCAACATTTAAGGAAGTCCTTGTTTCCCTGAAGGATAGCATATGGGCACTTATATTTCCGGTGATTCTAGTAGTAGGAATCCGTTTTGGTGTGTTTACTGCATCGGAGGCTGGAGCATTTGCTGTTGTCTATGCGATAATCATCGGCTTTTTTGTATATAAGGAATTGGATTGGAAAGGATTTAAGGAATCAATAGAACAGTCTGTATTGGATAATGCATCGATTCTGCTTATCATTTCAGCTTCTTCTATCATCGGGTTTCTTATTACATACGATAGGCTGCCGCAATCAGCAGCGGAATTTATGATTGGAATAACAAGCAATCAACATCTTCTGCTTATTCTCATTTTAGTGTTCCTTGTTGTAGCAGGTATGTTCATAGAATCTACAGTATTGGTTCTTTTATTAACACCTATCTTCCTGCCAATCATTAAACAAATTGGCGTAGATCCGGTTCACTTTGGAATTTTAATGATGACGATTGTAACCTTTGGAGGGATGACGCCTCCAGTGGGAGTGACGATGTATACAACAACCTCTATTATGAAGGTGCCTATTGAAGAATACATAAAGGAAGCTCTTCCTTTTATTTTGGGAGTTATTGTATTAGTTCTCGTTCTTGTCTTTGTTCCCGGGGTTGTGATGTTTTTACCGAATATGTTCATGTAATTTTAATGGCTATAAAAAGGAGGAAGTCAATTGTTTTCTTTTCAGGATAAAGTAGTTTTTGTGACAGGCAGCAGTACGGGTATAGGGCGTGCAATCGCATTGAAATTTGCTGAAAACGGAGCAAGCGTCATTGTTCATGGGAATTCGAATGTTGTTGCAGCTGAAGAGACGCTTAAGGAGATCCGAAAATCGGGATCAAAAGCCATGCTTGTTACAGGAGATGTTACAGACAGGGAAAAGGTCAAACAGATGGTTTCTGAAATAAGAAGTTCATTTTCTCGAATCGATATCTTAATAAATAATGCAGGCACCATGGTTAAACGAGCAAAAATTGAAGAATTGGATGTTGAATCTTGGAACAAAATCATGGACATCAATGTGAATTCCGTATTTCATGTGACTCAAGCAGTACTGCCATTGATGAAGGGGACAGAAGAAGGCTCCATCATCAATATGACTTCCCTTGCAGCACGTAACGGCGGAGGTGGCGGAGCGGTAGCTTATGCCTCGGCAAAAGCTGCAGTAAGTACTTTCACAAGAGGACTGGCCAAAGAATTGGCCGATAGTAATATCCGGGTGAATGGCATTGCGCCAGGCATCATTACAACACCATTCCATGATCGGTATTCAACAGATGAAATGAGGAAAAGTATGGCCGGCCAAGTGCCGCTGGGCAGAGAAGGAACAGCTGATGAGGTAGCAGGCACTGCCTTGTATTTGGCATCGCATTATGCAAGCTATATTACGGGGGAAATCATCGAGGTTAACGGCGGCCTCTTGATGGCTTAGATAACAACTATGGATGAGGAGGATCCTTATGAAAGCATTCATGGATGATAATTTTTTGCTAGAAACAGAGACAGCACAATCACTTTATCACACCTTTGCTAAGGATATGCCCATCTTTGATTACCATTGTCATCTTTCGGCTAAAGAAATTGCCGAAGATAAGTCTTTTTCAAATCTGACAGAGATTTGGCTCAATGATGATCATTACAAATGGCGGGCGCTTCGCAGCAATGGTATAGAGGAAAAGTGGATAACAGGTGATGGGGATGCAAAAGGAAAGTTCATGAAATGGGCTGAAACAATCCCTTATACAATCGGGAATCCACTCTACCATTGGACTCATTTGGAGCTGCAAAGATATTTTAATGTAACAAAGCCGCTCAATGGTAAAACAGCTCAGGAAATCTGGGATAAGTGCAATGATTTATTGGCTTCCAAAGAATTTTCGGCACGGGAATTAATCAAAAGATCAAATGTTAAAGGAATCTGTACAACGGATGATCCGCTTGATGATTTAATTTACCACAAGCAGTTAAAGGAAGAGCGGGATTTTGATGTGAAAGTACTTCCTACTTTTCGTCCTGATGGAGCATTAAATGTTGATAGTGATGACTTTAGTGACTGGATAGGCCGGTTGGAAAATGCGGCAAACTCCAGGATAGAGTCTTTTTCTGATTTGGTGGCAAGCCTTGAAACAAGGATTGAGTACTTCCATGAAGTCGGCTGCAGGTTGTCCGACCATGGCTTAGACTCGAATTTTTATTTGGAGGCAGAAGAACAAGAAATCAATAGGATTTTGGGCAAAGGCCTAGGGAATGAAAAGCTGACTCAAGTGGAAGTTATTAAATATAAAACAGCAATGATGAAATCGTTAGGCAGGCTTTACAAGAAGTATGGGTGGGCAATGCAGCTTCATATCGGAGCCCTGCGAAATAATAATCAGAGAAAGCTGGAGGAAGTCGGACCTAATGCCGGCTTTGATTCGATTGCTGATTTTACGTATGCAGAGGACTTATCCAATCTGCTGAACTCGCTCGATTACGATGAGTCTTTGCCAAAAACGATACTCTATAATTTGAACCCAAAAGATAACTATATGATTGCGTCAATGATTGGCAACTTCCAGGATGAGATTCCAGGGAAAGTTCAATTCGGAACTGCTTGGTGGTTCACAGATCAACGAGATGGAATGGTAGAACAGATAAAAACTTTGGCTAACTGCGGGTTGTTGTCAAGATTCATTGGTATGTTAACAGATTCAAGGAGTTTTTTATCTTATACAAGGCACGAATACTTTAGAAGGATTCTTTGTAATGTCATCGGGAATTGGGTGGAAAATGGGGAGTATCCGGCAGATTGGGATACGTTGGAAGACATCGTGAAAAATATATGCTTCTTTAACATCGAAAGCTACTTAGGTATAGAATCTTAGAGATGATCAGGTGATAAAAAAATGAAAATGGTGTTTAGATGGTTTGGTGAAGGAAATGATACAATTCCTCTTTCCTATATAAAACAAATACCTGGTGTAGAGGGAATTGTCTGGGCTCTTCATGATATAGCTCCAGGACAAGTATGGCCTATAGAGAAGATTAATGAAGTGAAGCAGCAAGCAGATGCCTATGGATTCAATATCGACGTAGTGGAGAGTGTAAATGTCCATGAAGATATTAAACTGGGACTCTCGACCAGGGATCAATATATCGAAAATTATAAAGAAACGATCAGGCGTTTGGCTAAAGTGGGCGTGAAGGTCATTTGCTATAACTTCATGCCGATATTCGATTGGATTCGGACAGATCTTTTCAAAGAATTAGAGGATGGTTCTACTGCTCTATTTTACGAAAAAAATAAAATTGAAAATATAAAGCCTGACGATCTAGTCAACAGCTTTTTAGAAAATAAAGATTTCACACTTCCTGGTTGGGAACCTGAACGTTTAGAGAAATTGGCAGACCTCTTTGAAGCCTATAAGGAATTTTCAGAAGAGCAGCTTTGGGGAAATCTTAAATTTTTCCTTGAGGAAATCATACCTGTAGCTGAAGAGTGTGATATTAAAATGGCCATCCACCCGGATGATCCACCATGGCCTGTGTTCGGATTGCCGAGAGTCATAACCAATAAACAAAATGTCGAGAGGTTTCTGCGTTTAGTAGATAATCCGTATAATGGTTTGACATTCTGCTCAGGTTCTTTGGGAGCTAATCTGGTCAATGATTTGCCAGAAATGATTAGCGAGTTTGGGGACCGAATCCATTTTGCTCATATCCGTAACTTGGAACATTTCGAGAATGGGGATTTTGTCGAGAAGTCTCATCGCACAGAAGATGGTTCCATTGATATTTATAAAATCATGAAAGCATTTCATGATCTTGGTTTCAAAGGTTATGCAAGGCCGGACCATGGGAGACATATTTGGGATGAAAAATGCCGGCCGGGCTACGGATTATATGATCGTGCTCTTGGTATCATGTACCTTTGGGGAATTTGGGATTCACTAGAAAGAATGAAAGAGGTGCGTGAAGATGTTAGAAATAAATAAACATTTAGAAGGAAAAGTAGCTGTCGTGACCGGCGGCAGCGGTATATTATGCGGTGCAATGGCCAGAGAACTTGGGAGGCAAGGAGTAAAGGTAGCAATTTTGAATAGGACATTGGAAAACGGCAAGGCTGTGGAAGATGACATCATCAGTGCTGGTGGAGAAGCTTTTGCGGTTGCTTGTGATGTTTTGGATCAAGAGAGCGTACAAAATGCCAGAAATGAAATACTTGAGAGATTCGGAGTCTGCGATATTTTGATTAATGGTGCAGGCGGAAACCACCCAGATGGAATTACGACGAAAGAAACCTTTGATTTAGATGACTTAGAGGACAAGGAAACGAAGACTTTCTTTGATTTAACGAAAGAAGGATTTGGATTTGTCTTTGATTTGAATTTGTTGGGGACTCTCATCCCTACACAGGTGTTTGGCAAAGATATGGTAAAGCGCCAAGGAGCGGTAGTGGTCAATATGTCTTCTATGAGCGCCCCGTCACCAATGACGAAGGTACCTGCCTACAGTGCAGCAAAAGCGGGAATTGAAAATCTGACCCAATGGCTCGCTGTTCATTTTGCGGATGCTGGAATTCGTGTAAATGCAATTGCTCCTGGCTTCTTTTTGACTGAACAAAATAGGAATCTATTAACAAATGAAGATGGAACTTTAACAGAGCGATCTAATAAGATCATTTCCCATACACCAATGAATCGTTTTGGGAAGCCTGAAGATTTATTGGGTACTTTACTGTGGCTCGTTGATAACAACTCATCAGGGTTTGTAACAGGAATCACGGTCCCGGTAGACGGTGGATTTATGGCTTACTCAGGTGTGTAACTATAAAAAAAGATAAGTGTTTTCTGCTTATCTTTTTTTATAGTAGAGGGTACTTAGTATTAATGCCTGACTAGTTAGCTTATTGGAAGGAGATATGGAGGATGGATGTAGTTACTATTGGTGAGTCGATGGTCTTGTTTACTCCTGATTCAGTCGGATCATTTTGCTATGCAGGAAAGTTTGACAAGACGATAGGCGGTGCCGAATCAAATGTAGCCATTGCCCTTTCCAGACTTGGTCATCAAGCGGGCTGGATGAGCAGGCTGGGGAGCGATGATTTTGGTTTGTTTGTGCGTAATTTCATTAGGGGAGAAGGTGTAGATACCTCACAGGTGGTATTTGATCAACACCATCAAACCGCAGTGTTCTTTAAAGAAAGAAAAAGCGGAGGGGAACCGCAGGTCTATTATTATCGTAGAAACTCTGCCGCAAGCCAGCTGAAACCATCGGATCTTAATGAAGATTACATTGCAAGTGCGGAGTTCCTCCACATAACGGGAATCACTCCGGCGTTGAGTGATACAAGCAAAGAAACAATCTTTAAAGCAATTGAACTGGCTAAGTCACATAATGTCAAGGTTGTCTTCGATCCGAATATTCGATTGAAACTTTGGTCGAAGGAGGAAGCAGGAAGAACTTTAAGAGAAATCGCTCGTATATGTGATGTGATCCTTCCTGGAATTGAAGAAGGGTCAATTTTAACAGGCGAAACGGAACCGGAAAAGATCGCCAAAGCTCTTTTGACTGATTCAACTGAAACCGTTGTTCTTAAGCTTGGAAAGAAAGGTGCTTATTATGCGACTGCCACACAAGAAGGATATGTCGATGGCGAAAAGGTCCAGCATGTTGTGGATCCGATTGGTGCGGGAGATGGATTTGCAGCAGGGTTCTTATCAGGAATGATCAGAAAACTATCGCTCAGGGAGGCTGTTCAGTTAGCGAACAAAGTTGCGGCGTTTGCTTTAACAGTTCCAGGAGATGCAGAAGGCTATCCATATTGGCATCAAATCCTTTCCTCAGGAAAAGAAGAAATCTTTAGATAAGGAGGAAAAGAAATGATTAGCAAAATTGAAACGTTGAGGAAGATACAGGAAGAAGGCATAATAGCCGTCATTAGGAATGTTCCTGAAGAAAGATTGGAAGAACTGGCTCAGACGCTCATTTCATCTGGAATCACTCTATTGGAAATTACGGTTGATGGGGAAAATGCTTATTCAGTGATTGAAACTCTTTCAAAAAAATTCAAAGGCCAAGCAGTCATCGGGGCGGGGACAGTATTGGATGGACCAGCTGCCCAGTTAGCTATAAGCAAGGGTGCCGAATTTGTCCTCAGTCCAAGTTATAACCCAGAAGTGGTAAAAACAGCTCTCCGATATGGGAAGGTGGTTATACCGGGAGTAATGACGCCAAGTGAAATGGTTCAAGCAATAGAATGTGGAGCTGATATGGTAAAAGTCTTCCCTTCATCTGTTCTTGGAGTGAAATTTATCAAAGACGTGAAAGGTCCACTATCTCATATCCCAATGGTTTCTACCGGTGGCATAAATGAAAACAATGCTGCAGATTTCATTAAAGCTGGAGTGGAAGCAGTAGGTGTAGGTGGAAGCTTATTGAATCGTGAAGCAATCGAGAATGGCGACTTTGAGTGGATCAGGGAGAAAGCTTCCCAATATGTAACGAGTGTAAGGGACGCAAAACATAGATAAACTAAGTATACTTATAAAAATACCTATAATAGATAGCTTTACTCTTACGTGGTAAAGCTATCTTTTTTGCTGATGTTAAAGATTATTATGCTAAAAAACACCCACAAGTTCATTCTGGTTACACAGCCCTTTTCTCTCCTTTCTTCTGCTCTTTCATCTCCCGCCATACCTTCCTCACTCTGTACCCATCAGTAGGAGTCCCGCCAAGGCCTTTTTTCCATTTTGGGTATATATAAGGCAGGCTGGTGGAGAGGAAGGTAAAGACGTTGATGACGGTGAATGCCTGCATGAGTGTAAAAAATTCTCCGGAAAGATGGGGAGCAGCTGTCTGCGCAAACACGGAAAAAATAAGCGATAGGGCCGGCCCCCCTGCATAAAAGGCCATCCGCTGCCTATTAGACATCCTTTCAGTGGATGGTTTTCCATCTTGGTCCACTGAGGAGCAGTATCCGAAGGTCGCCAATCGTAAATGAAAATGAATCCTTCCCATCCTGAAATTTCTCGAATTTTCCTAGGCAGGAGGACCTATAAATACATTGGCACGGCTTTGTTTTGTGAACAGAACAGCTCCCAGGGCGTGTCCGACCTCATGGATCAAAACCGCCAGAGGAACGAGAATGAGGTAGACGATCATTACATTTACAAAAAACAAACTTTTGCTCCTTTCACTTTGCTTGTTTTTAGATTATTCAATTTAATTAAATAATTTGGTATAATTTTACCATAAACTAGAACGGAAAACGCAAGGGAGAGGGAAGTACTGAAAAGAAAATATGGAAATCGCCATGGTTGGAAAAGGATCTTGGAGAGCAGGTATGCGCAATCCTTTTTGAAAACGGATCAGTTTAATGGAAGCATCACCTTATTACATACAGTGAAGGTTACCCACCCTTTGATGGTTCGTTATGCTGATGAGCCCATCTGTATTGTAAATGATGGATATATGTGGCTTCATCAATTTCCAGAGGATGAACATCATTGTGTAACGACGATGTATAATGCAGATGGCGAGATTGTTCAGTGGTACATCGATATTTGTGTGAAGAACCATCTGGAGGATGAGGTTCCCTGGATGGAGGATTTGTATTTGGACCTGATTGTGCTTCCGTCCGGCAAAGTGATAGAGAAAGATGTGGATGAACTGGAAGAAGCTTTTTTGCTGGGAAAGATCGATCAAACGCTATATGATTTAGCATGGAAGGAACAGCGGAAGATCTTACAATGGATTAAGGATGGGGAGTTCCCGTTGTTTAAGCTGGTCCCTGTACATAAAGAAATCCTTGTAAAAAAGGTAAATGATAGCACGAGGTGATAGGAATGAAAGAATTTACAGATCAACAAATAAGAACCATCCGCTCTTTTGAAAAAGAGATGGATCAAGAGGGGACTTTCCCGGATGAACTGCTGCAAATCATCTATGACAGCCGGCTATTTAAATTGTTTGTGCCCGAGAATCTTGGGGGGAGGATGGTCTCTCTTCCTGAAAGTGTCCGGATTTTTGAAGAGGCTTCAGCTATAAATGGAAGCTTCGGCTGGCTGGTGACGATTGGTTCCGGCGGCGGATTTTTTGCAGGAAACATGAAGGAAGAGGCTTTGGCTGATGTGTTCCAGGCGAGGAAGGCAGTAATTGCAGGAAGCGGAGCTCCGACGGGAAATGCAGAGAAGTGTGACGGCGGATACCGTGTTACTGGAGAATGGGCGTATTGTTCTGGTGCAGAATTTGCTGCAACTTTTACAGCAAATGCCTTGATTTCAGGAGCGGGTGCAGAACCTGAAATGAGAGCTTTTGCCTTCACACCGGAACAGGCAGAGATAATCAAGGATTGGAACGCATTTGGCTTAAAAGCTACGGGAAGCCATACAATTAAGGTGAACGGAGTGTTTGTTCCTGAAGAGCGGTCATTTTCGGTGATGGAATCCAATGGGCTTGTGGAGGCACCTGTTTTCACCTATCCATTCGAACCTTTTGCGCAGGCATCTTTTACAGCTGTTGTCCTCGGATTGGGGCGCCGCCTGATGGAGGAATCCCAGTCCTATATGAAGCTGCTTCAGGAGGAGTCTCCAAAAAAGCCAGTGCTGGACGGTGTTCTGGAAGAGCAGAAGACCAGGCTGGAATTGCTGAACCGTACCTTCTATAACACAATTGAAGGGAACTGGGACCTGCATGTACGGGGAGAGTCTGCTGGAGACCAATACAATGAAGTGGGGACGGTGTGTGCCCAGATTGTCCAGGGAGTCCGGGAAGCCGCCTTTACCTTGTATCCTTACTTGGGGATGTATGCGTCTGCTCAGGACACGCCATTCAATCGGGTGTGGAGGGATTTACTGACGGCTTCTCAACATGCGTTGGTTTCGCCTTATAAGTGAGGGAGAAAGTACCTTATCAAATTCCTGAAAAACTAGTTGCATAGAGTATGAGTATTGCTTTATCAGGTGAATATTCCAAGAGATACGGTTTCATCTATGTGGATAAGCACGATGATGGAAGTGGCACGATGGAAAGAAGCAGAAAGAAATCATTCTTCTGGTATAAAGATGTCATTGCCAGCAATGGTGAGAATCTGTAATAGAGAAGGAAGGGAAAGGCAGAGACCGCTGAAAAACAGCAAAATGACCACTTAATATCATGTCTCGTCCCTTAAACAAAGTAAAGGATCAGTCCGCATTTGGACTGATCCTTTTGTATTATTAAGAAGGGATATAAAAATTTTAAATCGAATATTAATATGGATGACAAAAACAAAAAAATTAATAAAATTCAAATTAACTCTTGTAAAGCGCTTTCATAGGTCTTATACTGTAACTAAATCGTTTTACTAAACCGGTTTACTAAATCGGTTTAGAGACAGTGAAGGAATTTGAATATGGAGTAGATTGAAATGAAAACGATAACAATTTCGGATGTTGCCAAGCATGCGAATGTTTCTAAAAGCACGGTCTCGCAATACTTGAATAAGAGATATGACTACATGGGGGAAAAAACAAAGACCCGGATAGAAGAGGCTATCGAGGAACTTGGGTACCTCCCAAACATAGTGGCCCGAAGCCTGAAACAAAAGTCCACTTCTACAATCGGAGTGATTGTGGCGAATATCCTTTATGCCTTTTCCACACAAGTGATCCGCGCCATTGAGGATTACTGCCATGAAAGTGATTTTCACATTATTGTCTGCAATGCTGATGAAGATCCGGAGAAAGAAAAGAAGTATATTGAGATGTTGAGAGCCAAGCAGGTTGATGGATTGATTATTTTTCCGACAGGCGGAAATGTAAGCTTGTATCAAAAAATGCTGGATGAAAAGTTCCCGGTCATTTTTATGGATAGATCTGTTGAGGAAGTACCTATCCCCTCAGTCATGCTTGACAATAAGAAAGCTGCAAGGCTTGCCGTCGACTATTTTGTCCATAAAGGGTATGAACGGATCGGGATCGTAACGGCTTCGATCATCAGGGGGCTCACTCCTCGTATTGAAAGAATACAAGGATATAAAGAAGCCCTGGCCGACCATGGCATCAAAGTTGTGGATGACTATATTAAAAGCTCTGATATTGAGAAAATACCGCAAGAGTTAAGCAAATTGTTTTCATCGGAAAATCCGCCGCAAGCTTTACTGGCTGGTAATGATCTTGCTCTGATTGAAATACTGAAATTTATTAAAGAGAACAATATGAGAATCCCGGAAGACATTTCGATTGTCGGGATTGATGATATCTCTTTTGCAAATCTCTTTAGCCCGCCCATTACAACCATTGCCCAACCGGCATTTGAAATGGGGAAAGCAGCAGCAGAGCAGCTGCTCGGAAATATCCAAAAGAATGAATCGAAACAAGTAAACATTCACCATTTCGAACCAAAATTGATCATCAGGGAATCATAAGCAATCAAGAGATGAAAGGAAGTTGATAACTGTGAAAGATGTCATAACAATTGGGGATGCAATGGTGACATTTAACCCAAGTACTAGAGGGCCAATGAAATATGTTTCCTCTTTTGAGAGAAAGGTAGGGGGAGCCGAATTGAATGTCGCCTTGGGATGTTCCAGACTGGGCTTGAAGTCAGGATGGATCAGCCGATTGGGCAACGATGAGTTTGGCAAGTACATCTACAACTTTGTCCGTGGTGAGGGAATCGATGTTTCGGAAGTCAAGCTTGTCGATGGATATCCAACTTCCTTGAATTTCAAGGAAATCATGGAGGATGGAAGCGGCAGCACCTTTTACTACCGTTCTAACTCGCCTACGACTGCCTTAACCGAGGAGTCTTTAGAGAAAGAATACTTTAAAGGGACAAAGCTTCTTCACATTACCGGAATCTTCCCTGCGATTGATCAAGAGAAGAACATGCCGGTTATCAAAAAAGCAATCAAACTGGCAAAAGAGAATGGTTTGCTCGTTTCTTTCGATCCAAATATACGGCTTAAATTATGGAGTAAAGAAGAAGCAAGGAAGAATCTGAATGAAATTCTTCCATTAGTTGATATTTTTCTAACGGGAATGGAGGAAGCTGAATTACTGCTGGGCACCACCGATCCCCAAGAAATCATCACTCATTGTAAGAGATTGGGAATTTCCTATATTGCTATCAAGAGAGGCGAAGATGGTTCCATCGGCTATCATGACGGACAGTACCTTGAAGCAGAGCCTGTTAAGCCAAAGAAGGTCGTAGATACAGTCGGAGCAGGAGATGGATTTGATTCCGGCTTCATATATGGAGTTCTAAACGGCTGGAGCCTGGAGAAGACATTGACGTTTGCCAATACAATCGGATCGATGGTCGTCAGTGTTACGGGTGACAACGAAGGACTGCCTTACCTGGAAGACGTACTGGTGAAAATGGGAGAAAAAGAATTCGTAGAAAGATAGGAGGAAGAAAGGTGAGAATCCAGCTCGCACTTGACCGCTTGAGTCGGGATGAATGTTTTCAGATTCTAAGTCAAACAAAGGACCACATTGATTGGATTGAGGTAGGGACCGGCGTCATCAAGGAATACGGAATGTCGATCGTCCGTGACATAAAGGAAGCCTACCCTGATAAAACAATTGTTGCGGATATGAAGACCTGTGATGCAGGGAAGCATGAAGCCATCCAAGCTTTTGAAGCCGGGGCAGACATAACGACCGTAATGGCTTTTTCAGCGGATAAAACGATTGCAGATACCCTGGAAGTGGCAGAGCGGTATCAAAAAAGAATCATGATTGACTTATTGGGAGTCACTGATAAAAAAAGGATAGCAGAGTTGAATGGCTTAGGTGTCGACCTTGTCAGCCTGCACTTCGGTAAAGATATGCAGCAAGAAGGGGAATTATCAGAAAGCATATTCGAGTTAGTAAGTGATTTTCCTGGAATAGAAGCGACGGTTGCAGGAGGAATAAACCTGGATTCCCTGCAGGATGTACTGAGGTACAGCCCGGTTGCAGTCATTGTAGGAAGTGCCATCACCAAGTCGGCAGACAGCGCAGGAACCGCCTCAACAATGAAAGGAATGATCAGACAACATGAAATCAATCATTAATACGGTTGCAGAAGAAGTTTCCCAAGTGTTATCCAGAGTGGATGAAACAGAAGCCAGGAGGCTTTCGGATGAATTGAAATCAGCCAAGCGGATCTTCATCAGCGGTGAAGGACGTTCAGGGTTAATGGGAAAGGCGTTTGCGATGCGCTTGATGCACGGTGGTTATACAGTCTATGTAACGGGGGAAACCATTACGCCGAGTATCCAGAAAGACGATTTGCTTATTGCTATAACTGGTTCAGGTTCTACCGCTTCAATCCATCAATTTGCTTCAAAAGCAAAAGAAACAGGTGCGAAGGTATTCCTGGTAACGACTAACAGGTCCGCCAAAATTGCAGAAATCAGTGATGGCGTACTGGTTGTCCCGGCGGCGACTAAATTCCGTCGTCCAGAAGAACCGGCAACAATCCAGCCGCTTGGGAACCAATTTGATCAATCTGTACATCTGCTTTTGGATGCCATCATCATTTCAACATTGGGAAATCCGGAAACGGCAAATGAAGAAATGAATAAACGGCATGCGAATTTGGAATAGGCCCGAAAGTCTAAATTTTAACGGAGGTGAGTGTCAGTGAATGTACTCAACCAACTAAAAGAAAATGTGATCGTAGCGGTAATCCGTAAGGCGAGTCCCGATAATATAGTAGAGATTGCTGAAGCTCTGCATAAAGGCGGAGTGAAGTCACTCGAGATCACTGCAGAAACCCCAAAGGCAGCGACCTTAATCGAAATGGTTTCCGATCGATTCAAAGATGAGCTGCTGATAGGTGCCGGAACTGTATTAGATCCGGAAACAGCCAGGTCTTGCATAATGGCAGGAGCAAAATTTATTGTTTCGCCAACTGTGAACCCAGAGACCATTTCCATGACAAAGAGATATGGCATCATAAGCATTCCAGGTGCACTGACGCCAACTGAAATCCTCACTGCTTATGAAAGTGGAGCGGATATGGTCAAGGTGTTCCCGGCGAACGTCTTTGGACCGGGATATATTAAGAATATCCATGGCCCATTTCCTTATATCCCTTTGATGGTGACAGGCGGGATCAACAATGAAAACATGGGGGAATATATGGCTGGCGGAGCTTCTGCAATAGGACTGGGCAGCAATCTGGTCAACCCTGAAAAATTAAAGAGTGAAGAAGACTATAGAACATTGACGGAAAATGCTTCTCACTATATGAACCAACTCAAAAAAATTTTTTAACAGAAACTGAAAGCGTATGCAGTTATAAGTCAATTCAAACATTTAGGAGGGCATAGAAATGAAAAAATTATCTTCATTACTTCTAGTTCTATTATTATCAGTATCTGTTATCCTCGCAGGTTGTAACAGTGAGGAGGCCGGCGGTGAAGGCGGTGGAAAGATAAAAATCCTCGCAGCACATAACCAGACTTCACCAGATAACCCTTATCAAACTGGTTTGCTTAAGTTCAAAGAAGTTGCGGAAGAACAATCTGATGGAAATATTGAAGTAGAGGTACATGCAGGGACTCTTGGTACTGAAGAATCTGAGCTTGTTGAAAAAATGAAACTTGGTGCTGCAGATGTTGTATTGGTATCACCGGGCTTCATGACACAAACAGGAATCAAAGAGATCGACCTTTTGGCACTTCCATATATGTTTGACAGCTATGAGCATTGGGAGAAAGCAGTTGATGGAGAAGTAGGAGAGCAAATCGCCGACTTAATCAATGAAAAATCAAACAATGACTTCAAATTGATTGGATACTGGACTGCCGGAGTAAGACATTACTACGGAAAGAAACCTGTTGAGAAAGTGGAAGACCTTAAAGGCATGACAATCAGAACTCAGACATCAGGCGTGGTTGCCGACTATTGGAAGAAGACAGGTTCTATTCCTACGTCAGTAGCGTGGGGCGAGCTTTACCAGGCACTTCAACAGAAAGTTGTAGACTCTGCTGAAAATGCTTATCCTTATTTCGTTCAACAGAACCACCACAAAACAGACAATGGAAAATACGTGTCTGAAACAGGACATGACTACACTACCCGCTTCTTGCTGGTGAACGGTAAGAAATTCGATTCTTATTCAAAAGAACAGCAAGATATCATCATAGAAGCTGCTAAAGCATCAGTGGAAGCTGAAAGAGAAGCACTTTATAAGCAAGAAGAAGAGTATAAGGAAAAAGCGATCTCCGAAGGCGCAATTGTGAATGAAGTGGATAGAGCACCATTCATTGAACTGGCAAAACCGATTCAAGAGAAAGCTGTCAAAGAAATGGGCGCAGAAGAACTTTATCAGAAGGTATTGGATTTAAAATAAGAAGAATAAGAGGATGCGGACACGAATCAGTGTCCTTCCTTTCATCCTTTAGTAGGAGGGTTACACATCATGTTTATTAAACTCCTGGAACGAATACAGATAGTGGTGGGTGTTTTGAGTTTATGTACCTTTTTCACCGCCATCCTCATCCAGATCACAACACGCTATCTAGGGATATCTGTTATTTGGACAGAAGAAGTAGCGAATTACTCATTCATATGGGCAGTGTTCATGGGAGCAGCCGTAATGGTGAACAGAAAAGAGCACTTTACTTTTGACTTCCTTCTACAGAAGTTGAAAGGAAAGAAGAGAGCATCCCTCAGTCTTTTTAATGATACAGTCCTATTATTATTTAATATTGCCATCTTTTATTACGGTCTCGCAGCCGTTCAAAACTTTTGGTCTTATAACTGGGTTTCCCTCCCTTCATTAAAAATGGGGTATGTCTGGCTGTCACTTCCTGTGATGGCAGCAACAATGATCATCTATTTGATTTCACACCTTATTGCTCATATTAAGGTACTCGCAGGAAGGGAGGCGGCACAATGATCGGTTATGTTTTGTTAGCTGTATTCGTTATTTTTATGCTCATTGGTATACCCATTGCATTCGTTATCGGTATTGTTGCCCTCCTGGGTATCATGAATGTCCCGTATATCCCGGAAGTCACTGTTCCAGTGAAGATGCTGAATGGTATAGATTCATTTGTATTACTGGCTGTTCCATTGTTTATCCTGGCAGCAAACTTAATGAACTCAGGGAAGATCTCCCAGAAGTTGATTGATCTTGCGCTTACGATCGTGGGTCCTATCCGTGGAGGACTGGCCCATGCCAATATTCTGGTATCCATGATGTTCGCAGGGGTTTCCGGTGCGGCACAGGCGGATACTGCCGGAGTAGGTAAAATCCTGATTCCAAACATGATCAAAAAGGGATACGACAAAGAGACGGCTGTTGGCGTGACTGCTGCTTCCTCAACAGTAGGGGTTATCATTCCGCCAAGTATCCCGATGATCATTTTTGCCGGGCTGACGAATGCGTCAGTAGGCGCGCTCTTCCTTGGCGGTATCATACCTGGAATTCTTGTAGGCTTTGGAATGATGTTATTTGTTTATATCATGGCCATCAAAAAAAATTATCCTAAATATGAAAGAGCCACAGCTAAAAAGTTCTTTAAATTGTTGGTAGAAACCTTCCCAGCGTTATTGACGCCCATCATCATCATCGGCGGAATCATCTCGGGCCTTTTCACAGCAACAGAAGCAGCAGCAGTGGCCTCATTGTATACCCTGCTTATCTCAATGTTCATCTATAAGACACTAAAGTTAAAGGATTTGCCAAAGATCTTGATTGATACTTTGGCCCTGAGCTCCTTGTCCCTTTTCGCCCTGGCTGCTGCCAGCGCTCTTGGTGAATTGATGAGTTACTACCAATTGGCAACAATCGCCCAAGAATTTTTCGCTAATAATATTGGGGCAAAATGGTTATTCATCCTGATCATCATTGTGTTCTTCCTATTCATCGGGACATTTATGGATGCCATTCCGGCCATGATCCTGTTTGTGCCGATTGTCTTGCCGACAGCGATCCAATTTGGAATCGACCCGATACACCTTGGAATCATCGTCGTCATGACACTGGCAGTCGGTTTGGTCACACCGCCGTATGGTCTATGTTTACTATTGGCTGCAAAGATTGGAGATTTGTCAATAGAACGCTCGTTGAAAGCGGTTATCCCATACATCCTGATTGTTTTGGCTGTACTGGTATTTGTCGCCTTCTTCCCGACGGTAGCATTTTATTTGCCGAAACTGATCAACCCTAATCTATTCTAACTGTTAAGAAAGGATGTCCATCTATGGTAAAAAGAGAAATTCTTGCAACTAGTGGTTCTTTAATGCTTGTAAAGGTTGACTTGGCAACAGGATTCGAAGGAGATGTCGACCAGCATCCTGAAGAGCAGTTGAGCTATATTGAAAAAGGAAAAGTGGAGTTTACGGTAGACGGAGAAACCCGGACTTTGCATGCAGGTGATGTCCAGTACATCCCTTCCAATGTAAAGCATCAGGTCAAGGTGATCGAAGAGTGTATCATCCTCGATACATTTACACCGATCCGCAAAGATTTACTTCCATCATAAAAGAGTAAGGAGAAATTTTCTCCTTACTCTTTTTCAATTACTTCTATGTCGTTGTCATTTCCAATGATAAGGATGTCCGCCATATGGATGAACAAACCGGTTTCAACCACACCTAATAGCTGTTTGATCTGATGATGTGCTTCTGCTGGATTGGGAAACCCGTTAAATTGACAGTCTAGAATATAATTGCCATTGTCAGAAATGAATACGTTGCCTTCTTTCTTCCTCAATACCGGCTCACAGCCTAAACCAGCGATGGCAGCAGCGGTTACCTCCCATCCAAAAGGGATTATTTCCACAGGCAGAGGTGTCGCACCCAGTTGGTCAACGAGTTTAGAATCGTCTGCTATAACAATGAACTTACCAGCAGCCGAGTCGACAAACTTTTCTCTAACCAGGGATCCTCCACCGCCTTTTATCAGATTAAAATCCTTATCAATTTCATCTGCGCCGTCAATGGCAATATCCAGAGTCTGTGTTTCGGAAAAATCGGTAAGGGGAATGCCAAACTCCTTCGCCCAGCCTTCTGTTCTTTTTGAAGATGGTATGCCTTTGACTTGAAGCCCCTGCTCAACCAACTCTGATAATTTCTTCATTGTCCAGTATACAGTGGAGCCTGATCCTAAGCCGATTACCATCCCGTCTTCTATGTATTCTGCTGCTTTCTCTCCAGCTCTTTTCTTTTTTAAATCTGCAGTTTCCATTGCTTTCACCTCTATCTAAGTATACCAAAAAAAGGTGGTGAAATACGGAATGAATAGGGAGATTATTCGTTGGCAACATTCACTTGGATCCTCATCAAACAGCCGGATGATCAACCATTTGGGACGCTGCGAAGAGGGGACGGTCCTTGCTGCTTTAGCAGGGTTTTTTTGCAGGTGTATATAAAATGGAGAATTAATCGAGATCGTTCAACTCACGATTGAACTTCTTTTAACAGAACTCAAGCATTACTTGATAGGAAAAACAGTCTCCAGCGCCTACACTTGATTTATACTTAGAAATGAGGTGATGGGTTTGTTTGATATGAAGAAAGTAGGAAAGGTAATTGCGGGGTTAAGGAAGGAAAAGAAGATTACCCAAATGGCGCTTGCGGATCATATGGGAGTCAGTTTCCAGGCGGTGAGTAATTGGGAGCGGGGAGAAACGATGCCGGATATCACCAAGCTGCCCGGCCTTGCCAGGATTTTAACTGTGAGCATTGATGAGATTTTATCCCATGACACAGGGACACAGTTGGTTAAAAACCTGGTGGGAGATGAGGGGGGAATGTCGTTCACATCAGTGGATAAAGACGAACTTTTACAAGCAGCGCCGATCATTACGCAGGGTCAGGCAGATATGGTGTACCAGAACCTGGAGGGAGAACTGTCATCGAAAGAGCTTTCATTGATTGTCCCCTATATAGGACAAGACTTGATTGATCAATTGGCAGAGAGGGAGTTTGATAAGGCCGGTATAAAAGGGCTGGCGGCTATTGCTCCTTATATTGGCCAGGAGAAAATCGATTCGCTGGCAGAACAGGAAGCGGGAAGGAATACGTTTTCCGCCCTGGCTGTCATTGCTCCTTTCATCAGTCAGGAGGTCATCGATAAATGTGCTGTTCGCGAGTTTGCATCTACCGGACTAAAAGGGTTAGCTGCATTGGCACCATTTATCAGCAAGGAAATTGTCGATGAATGTGCGAGGAAGGAATTTGAGCGATCTGGTGGAGAAGGCTTGTCTCCTTTAGTACCCTTCATCAGCCAAGAGATAATCGATGAGATTGCGGTTGAGGAATTTGAACGGAAAGGACTGGGGGCGTTACCGGCCATGGCCTATTCGATAAGCGGGGATATACTGGCAGAATGTGCGCAGAAAAGCTATGAAGAAAAGGGGATCCAATCACTTTTGCCTATTGCCCCTTTCATGGATGAAAAGCTATTGAATGAACTGGCTGTGGATGCTTTAGATAAGAAGGGTTTCAGTGAGATCAGCCCTGTCATGCCGTTTATTGATCCGAAACTGTTTCGGGGGCCAATTAGTAAATAGATGAGATTATTTGGGGCTTTCTCGATGTACTGAGGAGGCTTCTTTTTGGTAGGTTCTTCTCGTAAACGTGGTTGCTGCATAATGTGAATTTTTAAGCAGGAACGCTATCGAAGTTCAGAGAGAAAACTGCTGGTAACCAGGGGAGGGGGATTTTTAATAAGAAACAGATTTTAGGAGAGGCGCCTCCCCTAAAATCTATGAATATTCGTAATCTGCGTAATCGGCACGCCGGCCATCGGAAGGAGCTGCTGGAGTTCGTCACCAATGACACTGATGTAATCCGCACCTTCGCGGAATCCGTACCGTTCCTTTATATTGATGTCGAAGTTGCATTTAACCTGCAGGGCGATATCGCCTTCCCGGTCGAATGGGGGAGAGACGGTTTGGACATCGAATCTGTTGCCATTTTTGCTGAAGGCATTGATGGTTTTGATTGCTTTAGGTTTATAGTTTTTGACGGCTTTGGGTGTATAGGAAAAGGTCACCCAGCCGGTTGCGTTGATCATGATGAACACCTCGGATTTTAGTGAAAGGTATTCTTGAAGTATAGCAGAAGAGGGGAAGTGTGAATAGAGAGGAGATTGCCTTGATCCTTTAACGCATTAACGCATGTGGGGACAGTCCCCACATGCGTTAATGCGTTAAAGCGTCTCTTATAGTATCCCTTGGTTATCTGCAGGCTCTGGGGCTGGGTCTCTCTTTTTTATGGATTGAAATCTGCCATAAGTAAAGGATCTCCAAAGCCATTCAAGTGGACCGAACTGGAATTTCTTCAGCCAGAAGAAGCTGAACAGAATTTGTGCGGCAAAGATGACCAGAGCAAGAAGGGTGCCAGCCCACAAGCTTACTTGTTCGTATAGGCCGAACCCGACGAAGATGGCGACACAGATGATGGTTTGCGAGAGGTAGTTGGTCAACGCCATCTGTCCGGCAAATCCAAGCGGCCGCAAACGTTTTTGCCAATGATTTTTTCTCAAGAGCAGTGTCAAAGCCGAGATATAGAAGAAACATAGAGACACTCCGCTGAGGCTTGTAAAAAGCTGTACGTATGTTGAATTTTTGATCCCCGCACCGAGAATTTCCTGCTGGTATAAAGCGAGCAGGGTGACAAG
Source organism: Bacillus sp. SRL337 (assembly GCF_984799155.1). Taxonomy (NCBI): domain Bacteria; kingdom Bacillati; phylum Bacillota; class Bacilli; order Caryophanales; family Bacillaceae; genus Bacillus; species Bacillus sp. SRL337. Next base: position 708,000 of record NZ_OZ481793.1, read on the forward strand.
CGGAATGCTGATCAATAGAGAGAGATTCCTGATTTTGCGGATAAGCCCGAGATGCGGGGTATCAGGCTTGAAAATCCCGGCTTTCCCTGCAGCAAGTCCAAAGAGGAACATCGCAAGCACGGGCATCATAGACGGGATGACATTTAAAATGAGCGGAGCGATTTCGGCTCCGAGGCGGTAGGAAACCAGCTCTCCGTAACTGGCAGTGGTATAGGCATCGACATAGCCGCCGATTTGATCATTGTACATGGAAACGTTCATCCCATGCAGTTCCTCGAGCAGGCCGCCTGGCATTAGCAGTGACATGCTGAACAATGCATTGATCGCGAACAGCAGGCTGAATGCCCAAATGATCATGGTCTTGATTTTTCGCTTATAGAAAGCCAGCAGCAACAGTCCGGTCAGGGCATAGGTGTGCAAGATGTCTCCGAACCAAAAGAAGACGATATGTGCTGCCCCGAACAGGAACAGGCCAAGAATCCTTCTCAGGTACAAATTATTCACTTTCAATCCTTTCTGTTCTGCACGGTTCATGAAAATATAAAAACCGAGTCCGAACAGGAAAGAGAAGATCGTGAAGAACTTCATGTCGATGAACAGCATGAAAAATAAATCCAGCCAATAGTCAGCTCCAGACCTTTCAATCTCGATTCCGTAATAGGAGGTTAAAAACTCAGCAGAATGAAAGGCCGGCATGTTGACAAGGAATATGCCGAACAGCGCAAACCCCCGGATGATATCGATTGTCACGATGCGATCCTTCCCCAAAACAGGTAATGAATTCATAGTTTCTCTCCTTTTTTAAGTATGTACATACTCATTATATATGATGATAGATGGAATTAATGTAAAAATTTTGCTGTGGGGTACTTTAACGCATTAACGCGTCCGGGGACAGTCCCCGGACGCGTTAATGCGTTAAAGTATTTTTTATTAATCAAACGTTTGATTAATAAGAAGAACGCCCACGGCTGAGGCTTTTTGCTCAACCGTGGGCGTTTTTTAAAACCTTGCTATTTGATATGAACTTTGAATTATCGCCGTAATTCTTCAGAAGGAACGGAAGCAAGAAAGAAAAGTGCTGCTCTTCCTATTGGCAGAAAGACCTTCATGTAACATGGGAAAAGATCTTCTCTTGGAAATTTCCGGAGGCACTCACTTTTGTGAACAGCCTTTGTTTACTCTACTACCTCTAATTCGACATCGATATTTCCGCGTGTTGCTTTGGAGTACGGGCAGAAATCATGGGCCTTGTGGACAAGGTCCTCAAGGGTACCGCGGTCGACACCCGTTCCTTTCACTTGCAGCTTCACTGCCAGTTTAAAGCCTTGGTCTTCTTCGTCTTTCAGGAGACTCACATTGGCTGTCACTTCAGAATCGAAATTCACTTTTGCTTTTTTGGCGATCAATTGAAGAGCCCCATCGAAACAAGCGGAATATCCGGCAGCGAATAACTGCTCAGGATTTGTTGCTTCGGGCAGCTCTTTTTTTCTTGGCGTTCCTGGCATTGCTAATTGTAAGTTGATGTTTCCTTCAGATGATTCCACACGTCCTTCGCGGCCGCCTACTGCTGAAACAGATGTAGTGAATACTTTCTCTGACATATAAACATTCTCCTTTATAAGTGGATTTTTGGACTGTCGTTTGCTATGTGGCTTTAGTGCATTAACGCACCGGGGGACTGTCCCTCACTGCGGTAGTGTGGTAAAGGTTCTCTTGGTTAGTTTAGACTCCTAGAGGAACTTTAAACCTTTTGGAGCGTATTGAAGAGGTTTTTGCTAATTACCAGTGAATTCTGACTTTATTTTTTCTGAGAGATTAGCATTGAAATATACTTGAAAGATTATATAATTGTTTTTACCAGAAATACATTTGTGTGCGTGCAAAGAAAATATTATTTGCGAGCGAGAAGCGGAAATGATTTTTTCACAATCGAGGAGGGGTGGAAAATGAGATATATAATGAAGATGTGGGGGCGGCTAAGCCTTGTGAAGCAGATCATCATAGGGTTGATTAGTGGGATCCTCCTTGCTTTGATGATACCTGAGGCGGCAAAGCCGCTATCGATTTTGGGTACATTGTTTGTAGGTGCGTTGAAAGCCATTGCTCCTGTACTGGTCCTGTTTTTGGTGATGTCGGCAATCGTTCAGCATAAACGAGGCAGTCAGACGAATATGAAATCTATCATTCTTTTGTATTTGCTGGGAACTTTTTTGGCAGGGGTGACAGCGGTCTTTGTCAGCTTTATTTTCCCTGTGAGTTTGACTCTGTCTGAAGGAGCGGAAGGCATGACGGCTCCCGGGGGTGTGGCCGAGGTCCTGGAATCCCTGCTGTTGAATATTGTTGATAATCCATTTAATGCAGTGGCCAATGCGAACTATATTGGAATTTTGGCATGGGCTGTCCTGCTTGGGTTGGCGTTAAAAAATGCAGGAGATTCAACGAAGGGAGTTATTGCTAACTTTTCGGAAGCTGTTTCCAAGATTGTGACGTGGGTCATCAAGTTTGCTCCGTTAGGAATCATGGGACTGGTCATCGAGTCGGTTAGTTCGACTGGGATCGAAGGGCTTTTAAGCTATGGGAAACTGCTTGCCGTTTTGATCGGCTGCATGGTGCTGGTTGCCTTGGTGATCAATCCGGTCATTGTATTTCTGCTTATGAGAAAAAATCCTTATCCGCTTGTGTTCATCTGTTTGAAAGAAAGCGGGATCACAGCCTTTTTCACGCGCAGTTCAGCGGCCAATATTCCGGTCAACATGAGGGTGTGTGAGAAGCTGGGATTGAATAAGGATAGCTATTCCGTGTCGATTCCACTTGGGGCGACCATCAATATGACGGGGGCGGCGGTGACCATTACAGTGCTGACGCTTGCCGCCGTTCATACACTTGGTATTGCTGTCGATATTCCGACGGCGATTATCCTCAGTGTGGTGGCAGCCCTTTCTGCCTGCGGTGCTTCAGGAGTGGCTGGCGGCTCGTTGTTATTGATTCCGCTGGCATGCGGCTTATTCGGGATCCCGGCTGATGTCGCGATGCAGGTGGTCGGCGTCGGCTTTATCATCGGGGTGTTGCAGGATTCATTTGAAACAGCGCTGAATTCATCAACGGATGTGCTGTTCACAGCAGCCAGTGAGTTTAAAGAGTGGAAGAAGGAAGGCAAAGAGATAAAGATTAAGAAGGAAGTTGCATGAAGGATGAGGGACAACGATGAATCTATGAAAATATTAACCGGGAAGCTGGAAGAGGTTAAAGTGAACGTGAACACACCGGATATCGTTGTGACTTCCAATCCGGGCTGTTTAATCCAAATGACGCATGGCATCAACCATTATGGAAAAGACCAGACGGAATCCATACATCTAGTGGAACGATTGGCGAGAGCATGCGGAATACATGCAGGTGACTGAGGTGCTTTATAACAGATCCTGGCTGTCGAGAGAGAGTTTCTTGACAGTCTTTTTCTTTACCGCATTAACGCATGTGGGGACAGCACGGGTGTTGATTAGCTATATTTTTCCAGATGATTGAAACAGACTTCCCCTTCTTCCCAACCGTGATTTGATTGCGCAACTTACCTCTACAGGTAGGGTGCGTGCCAGGTAACGGCGAGTAAATTCAATGAAAGTGTAATCATACAAGATGGCCCACTCTTCTTTTGTATCATTATAAATACTGCGTAATATAAAATAACTGATAAGAGTGCCAAATACTTGGCTATAAACAGCGTTGGGGGAAAATCCAAACAGGTTGGAAAGGTCCAGATTTCCTTTTACCCAACGGAAAAATAACTCGATTTGCCAACGAAGCTTATAGATATAAGCAATGTCTTCTGGAGACATCATCATAAGGTTCGTCGCCACTCTTATTTGGTTCCCCTCGTTGTCCGTGAATGTAACTAGTCTGAAGCGATCCTCTGTCTTTCGGGAACCTTTTCCAATAAAGGCTGTCATGTCTTTTTTAATACGGCCTTCAGTTTCAAGTGATACACTGTGTTCCTTCTCTTCCGAGAGGGAGAAGAACTTAGCCACTCTAATGACAAAGTACTGTTCACGGTCATGTAAACACTGAAAGTCACTTGTTCTTGCATATCCTCTGTCAGCGGTGATGATGGAGAGTGGCTCTGGATCTTCATAGAGTTTGGGTGCCACCATGACATCGTGATGCCGTCCAGTTGTCTGGACTACTTGAGTAGGCTGACCTTCCTCCACATCGTATTTTGTATGAAGACGAATAGCGTGGCGGGTACGGGTGTAACCCGCCCAACACATGTCTGGGTGTTGGAAAGTGATCGTGGTGGAGTCAACGGCAAATAGCTTATAGGGTTTAAATAGGGCGCGACGGACTCTTCGTCCTAAGCGCTTAACGATACGGGAGAATAATTCTTGTAGAATTTGATAAGGAACTCTTTGGGCTTTTTTGGCGAGGGTAGAATGATCAACGGAAGGTAAACTTTCTTCCTTTGGCAATTTGGTCTCGGCATCTCGAAATCCTTCCCATTTTTTCGCAGAAGAAATAACAAAAAAATGTATCAAATCGTGGGCAGATAACTTCCTAGCTTTGTCTTCATAGCCCCATTTCTCACAAAGATTTGCCACTTCTTCATCCGTAATAATGGTTTGAAGGATTTCAGAAAGTTTGTTAAAGTTAGTCAATGAAACCACTCCCTTTTTGTGTTGTTAGCGGTAACAATCATTTTAAAAGAGAGTGGTTTTTTTTGTCTAATGAAACCGTTTATTTTACATATTATGGTTAATCAACACCCGTGGTGGGGACAGTCCCCACATGCGTTAATGTGGTAAAGTGTTTTATACTATAAAGAGAGAAGGAAGGTGATAAGGTGAAACCGGATCTGAAGGACATTGTTTCGAAGAGCATTTTGACACCGGGAAAAGGGGCGATTGATAACTTTACTCATTCGCTGAACCCGTATGCGGGCTGCGCTTTCGGCTGCAAGTATTGCTATGTGAGGCAGATGCCGATCTCGTTGTTTCGTGAACAGGAGTGGGGGACGTGGATTGATATCAAAACCAATGCCGCGGAAGTTTTGCGAAAAGACCTCATCAAAGCAAAGAAGAAAGGGCCAGTGACCTTGTTCATGTCTTCCTCCACCGATCCTTATCAGCCTATTGAGCATGAAACCTTGCTGACGCGGAGTCTCCTGAAGGTAATGTTAGAGATCCAGCCGGATTTCATTCATTTACAAACCAGATCCCCATTGGTAAAGAGGGACATCGACCTTTTTAAACAATTCAACGACAAGATACGGGTATCAATGACGATTGAAACGGATAAAGAAGAGGTTAGAAAGGCATTTTCGCCGTCTGCCCCTCCGATTCCAGCCCGGATGAAAGCCTTAAAAGAGATAACAGATGCAGGCATCATGACACAGGCGACGATTGCACCGCTGCTGCCATGCACAAGGGAGTTCCCAGCCAAGCTGAAAGAACTTGCGAACCGGATAACCATTGATGATTTCTGGATGGGCGATGGCACTGGCGGCAGGAGGACAAGCAAGCTGGGAGTGGAAGAAATTTACCGGCAGCTTGGACTTGAAAAATGGTACAATCCAACCGCTTACAAGGTCGTCCTGAAAATGCTGAGGGAAGAGCTTCAAGGAAGTGGAATCCCTATAGGTGTTTCTAAAAGTGGGTTCAGCCCGAGCTAAGCACAAGAAAGGACTATTCTATGCTGTATGAATTTAAGATAAAGATAGACCAAAACCAAGTGGATGATCTCATTGAAAAAATAAGCAGCAAGGGGCTGTACAATTTTTACTATGAACAGCCGATTGAAGTCATCACCTTTTCGAACGGATATGAGTTTAAGGAAGCGGAAGAAGAGATGATCGATTTTAACCTATATTTTGAAGATAGCGAAATGGCAGATTTTCCTGAAGATGGACTTGCGGTTATCCACGAAACTGCTGGTATTCCCGTGGACTTGATAACCTATTCACCAGTGAGAGAAGACATACCGGAAGCGGAGTTTGAAGACATTGAACTGAATGATGAGTGGGTAATCGGCTATTCCGGAAACGTGCAGGATCATAATGGAAAAAAGGTATTGAGGTTTGAACCACAGGCTGCATTTGGCACGGGTCTTCACGAAACAACGCAGGACTGCCTGCGGATCATCATTGATCATGATTTTACAGGTGAGAGAGTGCTTGACCTTGGAACTGGCTCCGGAATCCTGGCAATCGGTGCACTGTTAAAAGGAGCCTCCCATGTAACCGCGATCGATTATGAGCCGGTGGAGAGAGAAGTTCTATATAACGCTGGGTTGAACGGGGTTGAAGAGAAGATCGAGGTGCTGCAAAAAGATGTAATCGACGGTGATGATCGGATAAACGGAATCTACGACTGGATCTTTATCAATATAGGCGGTGATGAGGCCTTGCATATACTTATGAGGCATTCGCTCCTGGAAAAAAGCCGCCGGTTTGTGGTGTCCGGACTTGTTGAGTGGCATATCGACGGAGTAGAAACGGTTTTTGAGCAAGCCGGGTTTGAAAGAATGAACTATAGGCAGACAAACGAATGGGTGACGATGGAATATAGGAAAAAGTAAGAGGCTTTGGACTTTACGCAATTTTGATGCTGGGTAGTGCATGTATTAAAAAGAGGTTCCGGCCATTGAGAATCAGAATTTTGGTTGGAACTGACTGGAAGAGGGGTTGAATGGGCTGTTGAGATTCGAGAGTTTAGTAGATGGTGGCCCAAAAGTGGGTAAATGGGCCAATGGGAATCGGAAATTCGGTTGACGATGGTCTAAAAAATGCTTAAATGGGCCGTTGAGAAGCAGGGGTTTGGCCAAAGCTGGCCCGAAAAGCGGTAAAATGGGCCGTTGAGATTCGAGAGTTCAGTAGATGGTGGCCTAAAAGCGTGTAAGTGGCCAATGGGAATCGGAAATTCGGTTGACGATGGCCCAAAAAATGCTTAAATGGGCCGTTGAGAAGCAGGGGTTTGGCCAAAGCTGGCCCAAAAAGTGGTTGAATGGGCTGTTGAGATTCGAGAGTTCAGTAGATGGTGGCCTAAAAAGCGTGTAAATGGGCCAATGGGAAACGGAAATTCGGTTGACGATGGCCCAAAAAATGCTTAAATGGGCCGTTGAGGTTCGAGAATTCAGTAAATGCCGGCCCGAAAGCGATCTGTTTTACGTTTGCTGATCTTGAAGTCTAGTGATTTATGTTTTTTAAAAAAATGAAGGATAGAAACGGCCCTTTTACCAGAAGAGGGCCGTTTTTTTGATTATGCTGTTTACGTAGATTGAGACTTTCGGAAAAATCCCAAGAGCTGGATCTTCCCCCTGGAGACTGGGATTTTCGTCTCTGAACAAGGAGAGAAACTCTTTACTAGCTTCCCGTGATTTTTAGATGGGTGATGGCCGTATTTCTTGTTAAATAGCAACAAAGGAAAAGAAGCACCGTTGAGTAAACAGGAGGTACCTTGGCGCCTCTTGCACTAAGCAAAGATGGACCAGCTGTTTTTCTCCGCAACTCTCACCATTTCCTGTTTTGGATTGACCAGGATTGGATGGGTCACATAATGCAGTAAAGGGATGTCGGCTTCGCTATCCGCATAAGCCCAAATTTCTTTAGCGGGTTTCTCTGCCAAATGCTGTTGTTGATTCATCCATTCCTGCAAGATTTTCACTTTTGCATCTCCATTGATAATTTCTCCGATTTCACCTGTGCAGCGGCCGTTGTGATCAAATAGTAAGTTTGTGCTAAGGACATGGACGTCCAGGCTGAGGTCTTTTATAAAAGCTTTCAGGAACGGCTGGAGCGCACCGGATAAAACAATGACCGTATCTCCATTGTGTTGGTGTTCCTGAATTTTGAGAACCAGCTCACGATGGACCTCGGCTTTTCCGAGCTCAACCAGCTCCCGGAAAAAGAGATCTAATTCTTCCGTGGATTTTCCTCTGAATGTCTTGGCGAACGCCTTGAAAAATTCATGCTTGAATTTCGTTTTTCCTTTGAGGGCACCAGCAGCAGAAGCTTTCCCCAAACCTGCAGCCACTATGGCCCATTGCTTTGCAGTAAATTGTCTTTGTCCCATTTGGAACATCGCTTTAAAAGAGTTCCCTTGATAGAGCGTTCCATCAAAATCTACAGTGACAATTGCCAAAACAGAACACCTCGCTTTTTAAGCAAGTATAGGATAGTTGGCATGAATTGTAAATGAACAGGAGGGACCAAATGGACAAAGGGGAAGGCAGCTTTAGTGCTTTAAAGTGGTAAGGGGGACTGTCCCTTTTAGTTTATTAACGCATTAACGCGGTCGGGGACTGTCCCCGGCCGCGTTAATGCGCTAAAGCCTCTTATGCTTCATAGGTGATCAGGAACTTACAGTGATGGTTTCCTTCGGTTTTGCAGGTGACTCGTTTGACTTGGTCTGTGCCGAGGACATTTTTGAACATTTCCGTTTCACACTTGCAGGCTGTTTTGAAATTGTTGGCGATCGCCATGATGGGACAGTTGTATTCAATCAATTCAAAGGTAGTGTCATCAATCTGGTTTGCCTTTGCCATATAGCCTTTATCATTCTGGATTTTCTCTATCTCTTGTATTTTTTCAAGGTGGCTGCTTTTCTTCTGCACCTGTTCTTTATATTGGGAGGTCAGTCGCCGTTCCCTCTTTTTAAACAGTGTTTCAACTGATTCTTCACCAAAGGAATCCTTGATATCCTGCAGGAATTCGACACTGATTCCTTCGTAATTCTTCGGAAACAGCCGGTCGCCTTTTTCCGTCAATGCATAGCGGTATAGCGGCCTGCCCTTGGACTGTTTGATCTCGACAGAATGGAGGAGCCCGTCTTTTACCATGATATTCAGATGCTTCCGGATCGCCATATGGGTAATTCCCAGCTCTTCGATCAAGTCGTTTACGGTCAGGGACACTTCCTTTTTCAGCAAATCGAGTATTTTGTCTTTGGTTGTTTTCACTACAGCAGTCAAAACGGAACACCTCAATTCGATTAATAAGATCAATTCTGTATAAAGAAGTAATTATACTATGAAGTATATAAAATAAAAAGATAGTAGAAAATGCCCGCCACTCTTAAGCAAAAAAATTGCTTTCAGCAGTGGCATAGATTAATCTTGTACTATATTAATTATACTTTTTGGTATAAAAAGTTTCAAACTTACTTAGGAGGAATTGATTATGTCTATTTTCACACTACCTGAACTGCCTTATGGCTTTGATGCATTGGAGCCGCATATTGACCAGAAGACGATGGAAATCCATCATGGGAAACATCATCAAGCTTATGTCGACAAACTGAATGCCGCTTTGGAAGGCAAAGAAGAACTGCAATCAAAATCCCTGGAAGAGCTTCTCGGCAATCTGGAAACTGTACCGGAAACTATTCGCACCGCAGTCAGAAATAATGGAGGCGGACACTTGAACCACAGCCTGTTCTGGACTGTGATTGCTCCTGCAAAAGAAAACAATGAACCTGCTGGAGACCTAAAAGAAGCAGTCGACAAAGCGTTTGGCAGCTTTGATGGATTCAAAAAAGAATTTGCGCAAGCAGCCGCAACCCGCTTCGGGTCTGGATGGGCCTGGCTGATCGTCAATGCAGATGGAGAGCTTGAAGTGACAAGCACGCTGAACCAGGATAACCCGGTCATGGACGGCCAGACAGCGATCCTGGGGCTTGATGTTTGGGAACATGCTTACTACCTGAACTATCAAAACAGAAGACCGGATTATATTGAAAGCTTCTTCACCATCATTAACTGGGATGCTGTCGCCAGAAACTACGAAGCTGCTCAAAACAACTAAAATGCTCTGGATAAGGTGCCTTTTCGGGGGTGCCTTATTCTATGGGGAATTTTCTGTGTTCTACAAACTACCAATGAACGAGGTATGCGGTACTGCGGCTTCAGCGGGCATTCATTGATCATATCGAAAAAGCATGCCGCCAGAATAGGTTTGGGAACATGAAGTCGCTTAAAACAAAGAGAGTATGCCGTCAGAGGCCGGTTTTGGGAACGTGAAACCGCCCATAACGAAGAGAACATGCAGTCTGTAAGCCGGCACGAGTCGTTTGAACGGCTCTAGGAAAGAAGCATTTGTCCCAAATCAATCCTCCTTGCTGAAACAGCCCGCAAAATCCCCAAAGGCTATGCCGTCTTCAGCTTCAGCCTGGATTCGGCAATGATAAGAATACGGAGACAGCAGGAATGGCCAGTTTTACAGGCAAAACAATAGTAGTAGAAGAAAAAGAACCTGCCGTTTTGACTTTAAATCACATCCCGGTCGCGAAATTGTTTACCCGTTTTATGACCAAGACGTGACTTTTCCATCTATGGCTGGATTCCCGAGCTGGGAAGGAGCTTATCGGGAAATGCAAAGAGTCTGCCGATCTATTTTACTTTGAAGGCGGGCAGCCGTTTTACGCAGGGACCAAGTATGGGAACGACTTTTATCTGGATGATGAGGATATCATTCCAAAATTGGAAAGCCTATTAAAAGAAGATGTTAGGCTGACGGTTAATGAGGAAAAAAAGAAAGAAGGAGGGATCATGGTGGAAAAATATCGTATTGATCAAAGCAAAGGACTGGAGTTTGGAATATATACGCTGGGAGACCACCTTCCGGATCCAAATACAGGAGAGAGAATTCCGGTACAGCAGCGTTTACAAGACATCATCGAGTATGCAAAGCTGGCAGACCAGGCGGGCCTTGACTTCTTCAGTGTCGGGGAAAGCCACCAGGATTACTTTGCGACTCAGGCACACACGGTCGTTTTGTCTGCCATCGCACAGGCAACGAAGAATATCAAAATCGGGAGTTCTTCCACAATTATCAGCACATCCGATCCTGTCCGGGTTTATGAAGACTTCGCGACCATCGATCTCATTTCAGGGGGAAGGGCGGAAATCATTGCCGGCCGTGCGTCCAGAGTGGGGCTTTTCGAATTACTCGGATATGATTTGAGAAACTATGAGGAATTATATGAGGAAAAATTCGATCTTCTGATGAAAATCAATCAGGAAGAAGTGGTGAACTGGAGCGGTGAGTTCCGGGCGCCGCTGCGAAATGCGAAGGTGCTTCCGCGTCCAGTTGGAGGGTCCATGCCGGTGTGGCGGGCCGTTGGCGGGACCCCGGCGAGCGCCATCAAAGCCGGTTATGCAGGTGCGCCGATGTTCATGGCTCACTTAGGGGGACCGGCATCCGTCTTTAAACGGACCGTTGATGCTTACCGTGAAGCTGCCCGGAGTAAAGGCTTTGATCCTGCTGAGCTGCCGGTTGCCACGGCTGGATTCTTTTATGCAGCTGAAACATCACAGCAGGCGTTGAAAGATTTGTATCCTCATATTAATGAGGGCATGAAGAAGACAAATGGTGCAGGCTTCCCGAAACAGCATTTTGCACAAGGGATCGACCCTCATAACATCATGAATATCGGTAGTCCGCAGGAGATCATTGAAAAAATCCTTTATCAACACGAGACATTCAACCATCAGCGGTACATCGCCCAAATTGATTTCGGCGGCATGCCGTTTGATAAGTTAATGAAAAATATTGATATCATCGGTACGGAGATTTTACCGGCGATACGAAAGTATACTGCGAAAAAATAGGAGGGACGCCAATATGAAGGTGGTTGGATTATCAGGGTCAAAGGTCGGTTCCAAAACAAGGACAGCAATGAATTATACAGTAGAGTCTCTTAAAGAGAACTATCCTGATGCAGAAGTGGAATTGCTCGACCTTGCCGATTATGACATTCAGTTCAGTGATGGACGGAACTATCTGGAATATGACGGAGACACAGGGTTTGTGACCAAAACACTGATGGAAGCAGATGCCATCATTATCGGGACTCCGGTGTTCCAGGCATCCATCCCGGCTACGTTAAAAAACATCTTTGACCTGCTGCCGCAAAATGCATTCCGGGATAAAGTGGTCAGCATGATTGTGACTGCTGGTTCATCCAAGCATTATTTGATTGCCGAGCAGCAGATCAAGCCGATTTTGGCCTATATGAAAGCGCAGATCGTCCAGACATATGTCTTTATCGAAGAGGCAGATTTCCATCTCAAAGAAATTACCAGCGATGATGTCCGGTTCAGGATTGACCGGCTGGTGGAAGATACGGTTATGTTAACGGAGACCTTTGCGGCTATCCGTGAGAAGAAAGAAGCAGAATACAATTTTTAAATCCAAAAAGGAGGCCGTGGCCTCCTTTTTTCTTTAACGCACTAAAGCGGTGGGGGACAGTCCCCCACCGCTTTATTGCGTTAAAGAAACCTGTATAATATTTCTTTTTTATCCACTAATTTAATTTAATATTATAAATTTTCAGTATATTTATTCGTTTTTGTCTTATTTGTAATGTTTCGCACATAGAGTAGTACTAATTATTTTGTCACAAAAAGAAAATAACAAAGCTGAGGTGACTTAGTTGGCTCAAAACGGATTACTGGATGTGAAAGGGTTAAAAACGTATTTTCATTTGGAAGACAAGATGGTGGCTAAGGCGGTCGATGGTGTTGACTTTTCAATAAAGCCGGGTGAAACGGTTGCTCTGGTAGGGGAATCAGGCAGCGGAAAGAGCATCACTTCTCTATCAATCATGAAGCTGGTCGGAAAGCCAGGGAAAATTCAGGAGGGGGAGATTGTCTTCGGGGACAGGGATCTCGTCCAATTGACTGATAAGCAAATGTCAAAAGTCCGGGGCAGGGAGATCGCCATGATATTCCAGGAACCCATGACAGCTTTGAATCCTGTTTTTACTATCGGGAACCAAATCGTCGAAACCCTGGTCAGGCATAAGAAAATACCAACAGCACAAGCCCGCCGGCATGCGGTTGAGCTGTTGAGACTCTGTGGGTTTCCGAGAGCAGAGGAGACAATGCGCGAGTATCCGCATCAGCTTTCGGGGGGGATGCGCCAACGGGCGATGATTGCGATGGCCATCTCATGTGATCCTAAGCTTTTGATTGCGGATGAACCGACTACAGCCCTTGATGTCACGATACAGGCCCAGGTCCTGGATCTGATCGATGAAATGAAAAAGAAGTTTAATATGGCGGTTCTTTTAATCACGCATGATTTAGGGGTAGTAGCTGAATATGCAGATAGAGTGATGGTCATGTATGGAGGACAGATTGTGGAAGAAACCGACGCAGAAACCATTTTTGAAGATCCGAAGCATCCGTATACGACCGGCTTACTAGAAAGTCTGCCAAGCCTGGAGAAGGACGTGGACCGGCTAGGGGCCATTAAGGGCACCGTTCCCCCTGCGCATCTCTTTCCGGATGGCTGCCGCTTTGCGGACCGCTGCCCGTCGGTTATGGAAAAGTGCCGAAATGCCAATCCGGACCTAATCCAGACAGAGGCTGGCCGCAAGGTTCGCTGCTATCTATATGAATAGGGGGGAAGTGTGTGAAGACAGATCACGAATATATCTTGGAAGCTAAAAATATAAAAAAATACTTTCCTATTAAAGGGGGAGTTTTGAAAAAAACGGTCGGCCAGGTCAAGGCAGTGGACGATGTCTCTCTTTCTATTATTAAAGGTGAGACCCTTGGAGTCGTGGGGGAGTCCGGGTCAGGCAAGTCGACGTTAGGCCGGGTGATCCTCCGCCTGCTTCAGCAGACAGAGGGGCAGATCATTTTTGAAGAAAAAGACATCACCGGTTTGGGGGCAAGAAAGCTCCGCCCTTATAGAAGGGATATGCAGATCGTCTTTCAGGATCCATTTGCTTCCCTAAACCCCAAAATGAGCGTAGAGGAATTAATAGAAGAGCCGTTGATTGTCCAAACCTCTTTGAAAAAGAAAGAAAGAAAAGAACGAATCATCTCCCTTCTTCAAAAAGTGGGCCTCCGTCCTGATGACAGATTGAAGTATCCCCATGAATTTTCAGGCGGGCAAAGGCAGCGCATCAGCATTGCAAGGGCACTTGCCCTCAATCCGAAGTTCATTATTTGTGATGAGCCTGTATCGGCCCTGGATGTGTCGATCCAGGCCCAGGTACTGAACCTTATGGCAGACCTGCAGGAAGAATTCGGCCACACGTATCTGTTCATTGCGCATGATCTCAGTGTGGTTAAGCATATTAGCGACCGTGTTGCCGTTATGTACCTTGGAAGGATTGCTGAAATTGCCCCCAAGAAAAAAGTATATGAGACACCGCTGCACCCCTATACACAGGCGTTATTATCATCGGTTCCTTCTATAGAAAGCAGGAAAAACCGTAAAAAAATCATATTGACAGGGGACCTGCCGAGCCCTTCCGATCCGCCATCCGGCTGTGCATTCAGGACGAGATGCCCCAAGGCACATGAAAGGTGTACCCTTGACAGGCCGGAATTGACCGATGTTGGAGGCGGCCATCATGTTGCCTGCCACTTATACGATGAAAAGGTGTAGAAGTACAGATTGTAAGGAGGTGATGCCCCCCTGATCTGGTTGACCGATAACTCTTTTTCTAAAAATTATAAGGGGTGAAGAAGTTTGGTGAAAAAGAAAAGTTGGCTGCTCATGCTTGTGACTGTATTGATTCTTGGAATGCTTGCTGCCTGCAGCAATTCTTCAAACAATAATGAAGAAGCTGAAAATGAAGGCGATGGAGAAACGAAATCCGGCGGTACTGTGACAGGTGCGATGGATACTGCACCTACAGGTCTGTTTAATCCGATCTTCTATACGGAAGCGTATGAGGCGAACATTCTTTCTTTGACTCATGAAGGGTTGGTCAGCCAGAATACAGAGCTTGAGTTTGTTCCGAACCTTGCAACCGAGTGGGAAGCAAACGATGATAATACCGAATATACGTTTACGTTGAAAGAAGGCGTTAAGTGGCATGATGGAGAAGATTTCACTGCAGATGACGTTGTGTTCACTTATAAGACCCTTTCAAGCCCCGGTTATGTAGAGGCTGGAGGCGTGCGTACAAACTATGTGGAAAGATTGGCAGGATATGAGGATTTCTCCACTGGAAAAACGCAGGAGTTCCAAGGTGTTGTCAAAGTAGATGATCAAACAGTCAAGTTTGTTTTTGCCCAGCCAAACGTTCTTGCTTTACCTGACGCAAGCTTTTCCATTATCCCTGAACATAAATTTGCGGATGTGCCTGTTCCCGAAATCCCTGAGCATGCCGCTTCCCGTGATCCTAATGAAGTGGTCGGCACCGGACCATTCAAATTCACGGAGATGGTGGAAGGTGAGCAGTACGTCATGACAAAAAATGAGGAGTACTGGCAAGGAGAACCAAAGCTTGAGAGGGTGGTCTGGAAAGTGGTCGACCAGTCTGTCATCCTTGGCTTGCTTGAAAATGGAGAGATTGATTTTGTAGCGGATCCTAATGGTTTCCAGGCAGCTGACTACGAGACAGTCGATGCGATGGAACATGTGGAAATTATTGAACAGCCGGATTTCGGGTATCAAATTATGGGGATGGTGCATAATCATCGGGCCAAGGGCGATACCACCATTTCACCTGACAAATGGACGGAAAATGAAAAGCTATCAGATCCGAATGTCCGCCAGGCGATTGCCTATGCGATTGACCGACAGGCGATCATCAACGGCTTGCTGTTTGGACGCGGAGCGATTCAAAATTCACCTATCGCAACACAGTTCTGGGCGTATGATGACACAAATCCGAATCAATATGATTTTGATGCGGAAAAAGCTAAGTCCCTTCTGGATGAAGCGGGTTATGTTGATAAAGATGGAGACGGATTCCGTGAAGATCCACAAGGGGACGAATGGGTGCTTAATTTGAACTACCCTACAGGCAACCAAATCCGTGAACGTTCGGCTCCGATCATTGAAGAGTTCCTTGAAGCGGTGGGGATCAATATCGACCTTCGCCAGCCAAAGGAAGCAGCTGCATACTTTGAAGACTTGGAGCTGAACAGCCAGGACTGGGATCTATACCTGATCGGCTGGAGCTTGGGCAGTACCGATCCGGATCCAAGCGGACTTTGGTCATCAACAGCCGGTTATAACTACTCCCGCTGGAACAACCCTGAAGCGGATCAACTGCTGAAGGATGCCTTCACTCCTCCAGATGCATTTGACCAGGAATACCGTAAAAAAGTTTACAGCGAATGGCAGGTTAAATATGCGGAAGATCTTCCAGCTGTCATTCTTTATGCGCAAAACAGCTTATGGGCCCATAACAAGCGCCTGCAAGGGATCGAAGTGCTTCCATATTCCTTCTTGAGCAATGCTCACAACTGGTATGTAACAGAGTAGAAAGATATCTGAACACATAAGAAAAGAGCGTTCGGTATGACGCACGCTCTTTTCTTTTATTCAAAGAATCCGAAGCCTTATGAGCGGACTGATATATCTTTTACAAAGGCTATTTTTCATAAAAGTTGTTGCTATTTGATAATAATTCCGAAAGAAAGTGGAGTAATGAACCGGAAAAACCCCTGTTTAGCAAGAGAGTAAAGTGCTTCTCTCTTCGTTCTGAGCGAAAAACGTAGTATGCAGGGGTAAATCCGGCTTCTGGGATTTTTCCGGAAGCAAAAATATATGCGAAAACAGCCTTTACAAAAAAGTTTGTGAATCCAAACCAGTTGCTTAAATAGAAAGAATGGAGGGGGAACGTTGTACCAGTACATCTTGCGGCGAATTCTAATTTTCATCCCGATGCTAATTGCCCTGACAATGGTCGTATTTCTCATGCTGAAAATGGCTCCCGGTGATCCGATTGCCGGCCGGTTGATGGACCCTAATATTGATCCAAAGGTGTTGGAACAGCAGCGGGAAGCACTGGGGTTGAATGATCCGGTCCATATCCAATACGTGAATTGGGTTACGAAGGTGGCACAGGGGGACTTTGGAAAATCATTCATTTATAAAGGGCGGGACGTCAGTGATTTGATTTCAGACCGTATCGCGAACACTCTTCAGCTCGGACTGTTTTCCTTATTCATCACCATTGCGGTGGGAATCCCGATTGGTATTTATTCTGCAAGGAATCCTTATTCCCTGCTCGATTATGGAGCCACTACATTCGGCTTCCTCGGGCTGGCGATCCCGAACTTCTTTTTCGGGCTGGTGGCCATTTATGTATTCTCCATTACGCTGGGCTGGTTTCCTTCGCAGGGATCCGTTTCGACCCCGGGTCTGACAGGTCTGGAGCTATGGGTCGATAAACTGCATCATCTCGTGCTTCCCGGCATCACCCTTGGCCTGGCTGGTACAGCGACGTATATGAGGTACATGAGGTCGGAAGTGCTGGACGTTCTGGGGAGTGACTATATCAGGACGGCTAAAGCAAAAGGAATGACGGAGAACAGCGTCTTATATAAACATACATTGCGGAATGCGATGATTCCGATTATTACTCTTCTTGGTTTTGAAATCGGCGCGCTGCTGAGCGGTGCGATCATCACGGAGGGTGTGTTCCAATACCCAGGATTGGGGACTTTGTTCATCAATTCCATCAGTAACCGGGATTATCCGGTCATCATGGCCATCAATCTGATGCTCGGTGTCTTTATTTTGGTGGGGAATCTGCTGGCAGACATATTCTACAGTATTGTTGACCCAAGAATCCGCTATGAATGAGGTGATGAAATGCAGATCAATCCACAAGAAACGACCGCAGGATCCAATCCTGAAATGCACCCGCAGAACAAAGTCAAAAAAGGAAGGACACCTTTCCAGATTGCCCTTAGCCGGTTCATGAAAAATAAACTGGCGGTGAGCGGTGTGGTCATCCTTCTTCTGGTTGTATTGATGGTGGTCTTTGCCCCGCTGTTCACGGACCACAGCCCGACGAAGTCCAATCTGATGATGGTCGAACGTCCGCCAAGTGCAGAGAATCCGTTCGGGACTGACAGCTCGGGACGCGATGTTCTTTCCCGTTTTTTATATGGAGGAAGGATATCGCTTATAGTCGGGTTCAGCGCCATGGTGTTCACCCTGCTGATCGGCGTGACCTTGGGATCGATTGCAGGATATTATGGCGGTAAAATTGACAATGTAATTATGCGCGCGACGGATATGATGCTGGTGTTGCCTTTTTTGGTCATCATTTTGACGGTAATGGCGATTTTGGACAAAGTCACTATTGGGATTTTTGTCGCGATCATTGCCTTGACGTCCTGGCCGAATCTGACCCGGATCATCCGGGGGGCCTACCTCTCGCTCAGGGAACAGGAATTCATCCAGGGTGCCAAAGCCATTGGGTCCAGCGATATCCGGATCATCTTTAAGCATTTTATTCCGAATGCGATAGGACCGATTGTGGTGAATGCTTCGTTGATGATGGCAACATATATCATTGTGGAATCGGCGTTGAGTTTCATCGGATTCGGGATTCCGCAGCCCACGCCGACATGGGGCAATATGATTTCAGAGGCACAGAGCCTGCGTATCCTGCGGAACAGCCCGGCTGCCTGGATTCCGCCTGGACTGGCAATCCTCACAACCGTCTTATGCATCAACTTCATCGGGGACGGCCTGCGTGATGCCTTCGATCCGAAAAGCAACAGACGGTAGAAAAGAACCTGCTGCACCCGGCAGGTTCTTTTCTTTACCGCATTAACGCAGCGGGGGACAGTCCCCCGCTGCGTTAACGCGGTGAAGTAACAGGGGACTGTCCCCTGTTACGACGACGCGTTAATCCGCCAAAGCAAATACTGCCCCAGTTGTTGCAGGGGTTTCTTGCATTATGGACGAGGGCTGCCGGCGAATACTGTCAGTTCGACCTCTCAGGCAGCCAGTCAGCAAGGAATGTCGGCAGCCCGTTTCCTTTGACAGCTAGGGTGGTGTGTCCCCCTGTTACAGGATAATAGGTTTTGTCCTTGCTTGAAACAACATCAACCAAGCCTTTGCTCAGCACATCCGGCACGAGTCGGTCGTGTTTTCCTGCGACCACTAGAAGTTTGGATTGGATGTTGGAAGGAGCAGCTTTCTTCCCTCGGATCGTCAGGGTGCCTTTCATGAATTTATTCTCTTTGACAATATCATTTCCGAGCTGCACCATGGCAGCGCCGGAGAATCCGACATGATCATTTGTCCAGTTATTGAACCTTCTCCAGCCGGCAACATATTCTTTATCGTATGCTTTATTTAAAAGGGACAGGTAGTGGCTGAAGTAAATGGGAGAGCTGGCAGCACGGAGACCGATCTTCATCAGTTTTGGGGAAACGGCTCCGTTGATTTTCATCAGGTCTGTGCTTTCAATATCGTTTTCCCTTATATATTCCACCCATTGATCAAATTTTGGAGAAGCTGTAAAGTCAATCGGCGCTACAAAGATTCCCAGGTTACGGATCGGCTCTTCTGCGACAGACGCATAGATGGCAGCCAAGGTACCGCCGACACAATACCCGATGACCGTGATTTCGTCTGCACCGGAGTGGGAAAGGGCTCTTCGGACCGCCCTTTGGATATAGTCGATAACATAATCATCCAGCGTAATGCCTTGATCCTCATAGCCGGGCGAGCCGAATTCCAGCAGATAGACCTCGAATCCATTCTCAACGAAAGACTCGATCATGCTTGCGCCGGGTGCCATATCAAGAACATATGCTTTATTGACAAGAGAATAAACGAGAAACAGGGGTACCTTATACTTCTTCTTAGAGGAAGGATAGTACCAGAGTGTCGCCTTATTCTTTTTCCATACAACCGTTCTCGGAGTTGGACCGACTTCCGGATCGGGATCGGTCCAGACACTGAAAAAACCTTTCCAGCGTTCAATCTCCTTTTGAGAATCAAACTCCGCGTTATTCATCATTCTTTTTCCTTTGAAGCAGGTCGAGGAGCTTGAATAAATCGTCATTCCCAAGCTTTTCAGAGCTGAATGCCGGAGTGGCCATCTGCTCTTTCAGTGAACCCGCTGCCATCTCTTTTAAAGTTTCGAGTCTTTTCAATCTTTCTTGAATCGATTTTTCCCATCGTTCCGGTACGTCCTTAGGGGACTCGGAGGCAGAAGAACTCTTGGCTGTTGATGGTTGGACAGCTTCACTGTTCAATCGCTTGACGGTTTCAGTCAGTTCTTCAACCTGGTCGCTCAGCCTATCGACCTTTTCCTCTACTTGGATGACCAGTTTTGCAATGTTCGCTAAATCTTGCTTGGTGGGGACGTTCAAGTGAGGTGAAGCCGTCTCATGTACTTCCTGCAGCAAGTCTGTCAGCTTGTTCTGGGCATTTTTAAAAACAGAGGCCGCGGCAGCAAACTCTTTTTTGTTCAGATACTTATGAATATAGTCGTTGAGATGGGTTTCCAGCTGAAAGCCGGCATTTCGCAGCGCTTCGTACAAATCAGATGAATTTTTTTCTTTTGACATACTGACTCTTCCTTTCTAGTAAAAAGTACTTTCTGCTGAGGCTTCCTTTTTATAGAAACTTTAAATAGCCTCCATTTATTATAAACAAGCTGTAACTTCCCTGTTCCAAAATTGATGGTTCTGCCTGAGCCTCTTTACAGTAAGAATGTACAGCTAGGGACAAGTACCGCCTCGTACTGGAATACAGCTGCATACACTATTGAATCTTGCAAAAAGGAGAGTCAGAGAATCATGAGAGAAAGAGATGTGGAAGAAATCTTCAAACTATATGGGCATTCCCATATGTATGGCAAACTTAAAAATAAACTGAAGCTTTCCAGCCTGCTGGATGATGAGAGCAGCGAATTACTGGAATCATTCTTCTCTTCCTATGATTTCGGCCAGGGAACGACCATGAGGTATGAGGAGTTTGAATTCCATTTTCGGGTGTTCCGGATGCTGGAAAGGCGTGAAATATTACCGGAAATTTATTAAGAGGGAAAATCGAGACAGGAGTGCCAGCCTGTCTCGATTCTATTTACCGCTTTGGAAAAGGATTTTCTTCTCTTATGATAGAATGGTTTCATGTGAGCGATTTTTTTACCAAGCGGGGAGGAAAAGAAATGCAGATAGAGGAAGGCTTTATTGAAGTAACAGGCGGAAAGGTCTGGTATCAACTACATAACAAAGAATCGAAGAATACACCCGTCATCATTTTGCACGGAGGTCCCGGGTCTTCCCATTATTCCATGCAGGGACTGAGGGTTCTTGCTGAAGTGCGCCCTGTCATCTTCTATGATCAGTTGGGATGCGGAAAGTCAGATCGCCCGGATGACAAGGCTTTATGGACCATCGACCGGTTCGTGGAGGAATTAGGCCAGGTGAAGGAGGGACTGGAGCTTGGTGAATTCCATATCCTCGGCCACTCTTGGGGAACAACCCTGGCGGCTGCCTATTATATGGCCAAACCAGAGGGAGTCAAGAGCATCATTTTCTCAAGTCCATGCTTAAGCGCACCGATGTGGGCGGAGGATCAGGAGAAAAACCGTGAACTGCTGCCAGCAGACGTACAGGAAGCACTTAAGAGAAATGAAGAAAATGGCACAACCGATTCGTATGAGTATAAGAAAGCGACGGAGGTGTTCAATAAGCACTTTGTCTGCAGGCTGGATCCTTATCCGGAGTTCCTGAAAAAAGGCAGGGAATTCAGAGGACCGGAAGTTTACAGTCATATGTGGGGGCCGTCTGAATTTCATGTGACGGGCAACTTGAAAAGCTTTGACTGCACAGGTCAACTGAAGGATTTCAAAGTGCCGACCCTGTACACTTGCGGGCGCTTTGATGAAGCGACCCCTAAATCGACGGAATACTTCAGCTCCCTGACACCGAACGGAAAATTCCATGTATTTGAGAAGAGTGCCCATATGCCTTATGTTGAAGAGACAGAAGAGTATATGCAGGTGATGGGTGAGTTTTTGAAGAGTGTGGAATAAAGGAAGTTGGAACTCCAGCCTTAATGGGATGCTCTATTGATAGATCACAGGGGTTTATATATGGACATTAAAAAGAGATGAAATCTCAACTCGGGAAGTATCGTCCATATAGGCGGAATTATTGGACGATATTTTATAAAAGGGGAAATTATCAACTTGGAACTTACATCCATTGAAGGCCCCCTTCATTAAGGACACAATAAAAAACGGGAAGCAGCCCAGCTGTTTCCCGTTTTTTGTTTTTACCCTTTTTTGGGCGGCGGGGTATTGTGCAGAGAAGCTGGTGCAGGTTCGAGCTCCAGCGGGCCGCCGACAATTTTAGGATGATCGACATATTCAAATTGTTTGCCGTCGGGGCTTGCGCCTGTTGCCCAGCTTCCCTCGCTGCTTTCTTCGCCCTCGGAGTAGTTGAATAATTGATGGGAGAACCCGTCAGCTTCCTTGTCCTCTTTGACAGTGGTAGGGACGATGATGCCGCCTTCCTCTTCAGCCAGTTCCTGAAGAGCTGCAATCCATTGATTCTGGTGCATCGTGTCACGTGCAATCAGATAGGAAAGCATCTCTTTGACTCCAGGATCGTCCGTCATTTCATAAAGACGGGCAGCCTGCAGGCGTCCTTGAGATTCTGCATTCAGATTGGCACGGAAATCAGCCATCAGGTTCCCGCTCGCAATAATGTAATCTGCAGTCCAGCGGTTCCCGTTACTGTCAGCAGGCATGGCACCCATTCCTGCCACGATGGCATGCTGCGGGTTCATTCCGCCAAGCACCGCCTCAATCACGGGATCATTTGCGGCTTTTTCCTGTTCTTCAACAGGAGCACCGTCCAATAATCTCGCCACCATGGTAGCCAAGAGCTCCACGTGGCCGATTTCTTCTGTTCCTGTATCCATGATTAAATCTTTATATTTTTCATGCTTTCCTCTCGTATTCCAGCCTTGGAATAAATACTGCATGAAGATGGTCATTTCACCATATTGGCCGCCAATCAATTCCTGTAATTTTTTTGCAAATAAGGGGTCGGACTTTTGCGGTTTTGCATCAAATACCAATTGCTTTCTGTGTAAAAACGCCACTAATGTTAACCACCTTTCAAATTAGTAGGATAATTGTGTACGCTTTTTTCTTTCCACCATTGCTCGGAAGCTAAACCAGAATTACGAAAAAGTGTATAGAGGTTGAAATTTGTCCTTTTTCATCCAGAGGTGGGTGCAGATTTGGCTGGAACCTTGGCAAAAAGAGAGGAGAGAGTGTGAGGGAATTCCAGCCAGATTACAGAGCATTTCCTCTGTAACTGGGCCGGAGTTCGATCGGGGGAGATCAGTAGTCAAGTAGTCGATGGCCCATTTGGTCAATAAATGGGCCGGTATCCCATTGGAGATGAGTAGTCAATGGCCCATTTGGTCGGTAAATGGACCGGTATCCTATTGGAGATGAGTAGTCGATGGCCCATTTGGTCAATAATTGGACCGGTATCCCATTGGAGATGAGTAGTCGATGGCATATTTGGTCGGTAAATGGGACCGGTATCCCATCGGAGATGAGTAGTCGATGGCCCATTTGGTCGTTAAATGGGCCGGTATCCCATCACCGGTCAATCTTTGTTGGAAATCGAGGCAGAATAGACCATAAAAGGGGGGAACGAGTCACGAAACGGAGTAAATCGGGACCCCCTAGCCGAGTTAAGGCTGCGAAGAGTTGCGAAAGAGAGTGAATCGAGACAAAAGAGGAAGGTAGGAAGCGGAGGGAGTCGCGATTATGAAAGAATCGGGACACCCCGCCGAGCAAAAGCTGGAAAGGAGTCGCGAAAGGGAGTGAATCGAGACAGAAGAGGAAGGTAGGAAGCGAAGGGAGTCGCGATTATGAAAGAATCGGGACACCCCGCCGAGCAAAAGCTGGAAAGGAGTCGCGAAAGGGAGTGAATCGAGACAGAAGAGGAAGGTAGGAAGCGAAGGGAGTCGCGATTATGAAAGAATCGGGACACCCCGCCGAGCAAAAGCTGGAAAGGAGTCGCGAAAGGGAGTGAATCGAGACAGAAGAGGAAGGTAGGAAGCGGAGGGAGTCGCGATTACGAGAGAATCGGGACAGCCCGCCGAGTAAAAGCTGGGAAGGAGTCGCGAAAGGGAGTGAATCGAGACAGAAGAGGAAGGTAGGAAGCGGAGGGAGTCGCGAAAGGAAGTGAATCGAGACAGAAGAGGAAGGTAGGAAGCGAAGGGAGTCGCGATTACGAGAGAATCGGGACAGCCCGCCGAGTAAAAGCTGGAAAGGAGTCGCGAAAGGAAGTGAATCGAGACAGAAGAGGAAGGTAGGAAGCGAAGGGAGTCGCGATAATGAGAGAATCGGGACTCCCTAGCCGAGTAAAAGCCGGAAACGAGTCGCGAAACGGAGTGAAGCGTAACGCGGAAGAGTGCAAGAAGGCGGCAGTCTCATCACAGAACTCCAAGCAAAAAGGCCATGCAAAAAAACAGCGCCTGCTCAAAGGAAGCAGACGACTGTTCGTCATTGTTAGTTTCTGATTGTTTTTAAAGCGCCGCTCCAAGATTCCACTTCATCGAGCATTGCATTCACATTTGTGAAGTGAAGCTCTTGAGGCTTGAATTCTGACCCGTTTTCAAAGTCAGTAAATAGAGACAAAGTTGGATGAGTGCGGACATCGGCTACTTTTACCTCCGCTAGGATTCCGCGAAGGTGTTCTGCTGCACGCGCTCCGCCTGTTGAACCATAGCTCACGATTCCAGCTGCTTTGTTGTACCATGCTTCACGTGCGAAATCGATGGCATTTTTCAGTGCTCCTGTGATGCTGTGGTTATATTCCTGGACGATGAAGACAAAACCGTCAAGACTTGCAAGTTTTCCATTCCAAGCTGCAATTCCTGGTTCTGTTCCGTCTGTTGTTCCTAGGAACGGCAGGTTGTATTCGGCGATATCGACGATTTCATAGTTTACATTTTCACGGCCGTCCGCGATTCCTTTAAGCCATTCCCCTACCTGTGGACTAACGCGTCCTTCACGTGTGCTTCCTAAGATGATTCCGATGTTTAGTTTTTCATTTGTCATTGTTGTTTCCTCCTCAATTTGTTTTCCGAATAATTTTTTTAAATTCCACATAGGGGTTCACTTCCTGCATTAAATTTCTAGATGTATCCGGTTGCCGGAAGGATCTTCTGTCACAAAATCTTCTGTTACCGGGGCATTGATGTGTTTAAGCTGGAGAACAATTTCGTCCCGTTTTTCCTCATTTGGCAGGATCAGTGTATAGGATTTCAGCCCGCTGCTGTTCTCTGCAGGGGGAGGTGCCCCGACGCCATTCCATGTGTTCAATCCGATGTGGTGATGATACCCGCCTGTTGAGATGAACAGCGCCTGATTTCCGTACCGGCAGACCACGTCAAAGCCAAGTCCGTTTTTATAAAATTCTTCGGTCTTGCTGAGCTCGGATACATGCAGGTGGATATGGCCCATGACGGTATCAGCAGGGAGTCCCTTCCATGGATGTTCCCTTTTCATGGATAAAAGGTCTTGAAAGTCCAAAGGATCGACAGCCATGTCCACCTCTCCGTTATTCCAGGTCCAACCCGAAGAAGGGCGGTCTGCATAGATTTCAATCCCGTTTCCATCCGGATCGGAGAAATATAACGCTTCACTGACAAGGTGGTCGGATGATCCGAAGCGCAGCCCGATATCAGCAAAGTGCTGGACAATGTTCGCTAAATCTGAGCGTTCTGGCAGAAGGAGGGCAAAGTGATACAACCCGGTTGTTCTGCCAGTATTGGCGATAGTGTATTCGGGCTGCTCAAGTATCAGCAGGGGTGTTCTTCCGTCAGCAGTCAGGCTGGCGGTTCTTTCAGTCTGCTTCAATACATGGAACCCGATCGTTTCCTTATAAAAACGTAATGAACGTTCGAGATTCTGGACTTTCAAATGAACTTTCCCGACAAAGGTCAGGGGCTTTTGATGAAAATTCATGGAGGCACCTCCTTGTTGATACAATTTATTATTAAGTTACTTTATGTAACTGATTATATTTTAGGAACTTAATTACGTCAAGTACCTTTTTGAATAAAAGTAATTTAGTTTCGATTTCAATTTGGGTATAATAAAAGATAAGGAGTTGATCTCGATGGATACATCAATTTGTCCAAGATTCGAAAAAGCCATGGGGATACTGAGCCAAAGATGGACAGGCATCATCGTTTACCAGCTGCTGGCCGGACCTCAGCGTTTCAGCGCAATCAGTTCCGAAACTGGCGTCAGTAACCGGGTTCTTTCTGAGAGGTTGAAAGAAATGGAAAACGAGGGGATCGTGAAGCGGGAGGTTTACCCGGAAACTCCGGTTCGGATTGAATATTCATTGACAGACAAAGGGTTGGCGTTGGAACCCCTTATTCGGGATATAGAAAAATGGTCACAGACCTGGTTGGAACCGGAACGTGAATCAGAATAATTGTATTCAGGGCTAAAGGAGCTTGGTTTATATGAACCAGGCTTTTTTCTTTTGGAGAAAATGTTTCTTTACAGTGAAACTAGGCAACATAGAGACAAAAGGCTAAAGGGGTGAAAGCGTGATTGGTTTTGAAGTGAACGCAAAAATCGATAAAGCTAAGCTGGCCAAAGATATCCTGATACCTGTAGTTGGAGGAATGGTGACCGGTTTCTTGGCCACAAGGAATGCCAAAAAGATTTACAGCAATCTTAAGAAGCCTGAGGGCTCTCCGCCAACCTGGGTGTTCCCGGTGGTGTGGACCAGTTTATATTCATTGATGGGGATAGCGAATTACCGGGTTTCTCTTAAACAGGAACCGGCGGAGGGTGAAAATGTCTTATATGATATACAACTGGGGTTGAATTTCTTATGGTCCTTCCTTTTCTTCCGATGGGGGCTGCGGGGAACGGCCTTTATAGAGATTTGCCTGTTACTGACGATGATCACCTTGACGACCTATACGTTTTATCAAAAAGACAAAAAAGCAGGGGCGATGATGGTTCCATATATTCTCTGGGTGAGCTATGCGCTACGTCTGAACTACAGCACTTGGCAGCTTAATAAATCATAAATCTTATGACAGTGCAGGCCATCCTGCGCTGATTCTTTAAGGAGAGATTGTGCGCTTTAGCACATTAACGCAGCCGGGGACTGTCCCCGGCTGCGTTAATGCGGTAAAGGGCGAAAGCTGCCTGGACATTGCCGGGGAGAGGATTATAATGAAGGAGATATATTTCGATTTACATATGAAGGGGTGATGTTGGTGGCCGCAAAGCAAAGTAATATGAACCTGGCTCTTGCCGGGCTGCTATTAGGGATTTTAATGTCTGCCATGGATAACACGATTGTGGCGACGGCTTTAGGTTCGATTGTTTCGGATCTTGGGGGACTTGATAAATTTGTATGGGTGACTTCAGCCTACATGGTAGCGGTCATGGCAGGTATGCCGATCTTCGGTAAACTGTCCGATATGTACGGCCGCAAACGTTTTTTTATTTTTGGCCTTAGTATTTTTCTTATCGGGTCTGCACTTTGCGGAATTGCCCAGGATATTGTCCAGTTGAGTATCTTCAGGGCGATCCAGGGAATCGGGGGCGGGGCATTGCTGCCGATTGCATTCACGATTGTGTTTGATATTTTTCCTCCTGAAAAGAGAGGGAAAATGACAGGACTGCTTGGAGCGGTATTTGGTTCGGCATCCCTATTCGGTCCGTTGATCGGCGCTTTCTTGACGGATAACCTCAGCTGGCACTGGGTGTTCTATGTTAATGTTCCTATCGGGATTTTGTCATTGTTTTTTGTAGTTACTTCTTACAAGGAATCACCTGAACGGTCCAAAGAACGTATTGATTGGGGAGGCGCCATTACACTCGTTGCTGCCGTGGTCAGCCTCATGTTTGCCCTTGAACTTGGGGGGAATGAATTTTCCTGGAGTTCATGGCAGATTATCGGACTGTTTGCTTCCTTTTTCCTTTTCTTTATCAGTTTCTTGTCTATTGAACGGAAAGCGGCAGAGCCGATCATCTCTTTTTGGATGTTTAAGAGTCCGCTATTTGCTTCAGCCCAGGCTCTGGCCTTTTTGTATGGGTCAGCCTTCATTATCTTAACCATCCTCATACCGATTTTCGTTCAAGCGGTTTATGGAGGATCCGCTACAAATGCGGGCTTGATCCTGACTCCGCTGATGCTTGGATCGGTCGCCGGTAGTGCTGTGGCTGGGATCAGGATGACGAAAAACAGCTACCGGAGCATCATGTGGCTGTCGATTATTTCCTTCATCATCGGGATGGCGCTCCTTGCAACAATGGGGCCGGATACGAGCAGATGGCTGCTGACACTATATATGGTGATAAGCGGATTTGGGGTAGGATTTTCGTTCTCGCTGCTGCCTAACGCTACCATTCATAAGCTGGATCCGCGATATAGGGGTACAGCCAATTCTACGAATGCGTTTTTCCGCTCGCTCGGTATGACCATCGGGATTACGGTATTCGGAACTTTGCAGACCAAGTTCTTCTCAAGCAATATTGAATCTGCTTTCCAAGGGCAGTCAGGCGGCGGATTTCCAACGGGTGATCCGAGGAGCCTTTTTGAACCGGAAATGCGGGAAAAGATCCCTGATTTTGTGTTGGATAAAATCACGGGAGCAATGTCGGATTCCATAACGGCAACCTTTGCTTATGCTCTGATCCCTTTGGTTATTGCCTTAGTCTTCGTTTATTTGATGGGGAGCAGCCGTCTCGAGGTTCCAGGAAAACAAGAAAACCAATAGAAAAGATAAAGACGGTGCCCTATGTCGGGAACGGGTTCGGTTTACGAGTACAAAAACTTAATTCGCATACAAATTAGCAGCCCAATTCGAAACTGAATTGGGTTGTATCTTTTTGTTGATATTTCAGGGGTATTAAAGCAACCGAATGCAACCCTATCTTATCCGGGTGACAGAAGATTATGTCAACGTGTTAATACGTATGCTAGTTGTTATGGGAATGATTGTTCTGAAAATGACAAGCATTAAATAAATGGAGAGCTTATTCAATTAAAGGGGCAAATTAGGATCACGAGTTATATATTGGATAATAGATAATTTTTTGGGCATTTCGGAGTTAAGAGAAATGCTTTTTTTCTATAATTATGAGTCTGCATAAACAATAATAATATAACTATAAGAAATAATTATTTATTGAAAAACAATAAATAATTTGGTAAAATTCAAACTAATAGTATAGTAGGTGTTTTTCTTCATAAATAAGGATTAAGCATCCTTTTTGAAACTTTTTAAGCAGATTGGCTATAAAAATTAAAATAAAGAGGTGTGGTCATGGGATTTTATTATTTTATACTTTTTTTTGTGGGAATTTTTCTTATTTTAGGAGCAGGCTTCCAAGCATTTAAACATTCATTGCTTAATAAAAGGGTTCTAACTTTGGGGATTATTGGAATATTTTTAGTTGGTCTATCGCTCTTTTTATTTACACCAGGCAGTTCTAATATTATCGCTGAACTTTTGAGATTCAACTAAGGGGTGCTAACCTTCAACAAAGTGCTACGATAAAAAAAGCTCGAAGCATTATGGCTCCGAGCTTTTTTGCGGCTGATTTTACTGCTAAAGCGTCAGCTGATTCAACTGCGAATTACAGTGCAAAATGCATTACTAAATTGAATTTTGTACTTCAAAACCGAACCCGTTACTTTGTCGGGAACCGTTTTTATTTAAAGTGGAAACCTGATTTCAAATGTTGTTTTTTTGTTCGCAGAGTGAAGCGAAATTCGTCCATTATACTTATCGACGATTTGTTTGACTATATAGAGTCCTTGGCCTCTCACTTTTTTACTGTAATCGCCCTTCGTTTTTGAGGAGTATCCAGGAATGAAGATTTTTTCCTTCGCTTCTGCAGGAATAACAGGTCCGGAATTAGAGATGTTGAAGACATATTCATTCGGTTTTTCTTCACAAGACACATGTATTCTTCTTTCCGCTTTGGGCAGTTCACATGCTGCTTCCAGGGCATTATCAATCAAATTGGAAAGCAGTTTGATCAAATCAGTCGTTCGTATACGTTCAAATGAGGAATCTGCGTTATCAAACTGAATATCGATGGTCAGGTTGTGTGCCGCAAGTGATTTCGTCTGAAAAAGGACGGACAGGGCAGGGTTTTTCGATTGTATCGGCAGTTGATACAGAAGCTGTGCTTCCTCACGCATTGAATTCGAATAGTCCAAAGCTTCTTGATTCTTGCCGAGCTTCAGAAGGCCGTTCAGCACTTGAATGTGATTGGCAAAATCATGGCGCAGGGAACGAACCGATTGGATCAATGAATGGATTTCCGTTTGGTAGGTATCTTCCGTATCACCGATTTGTTTTTGCAGTTCACGATTGTACCATCTTTGAATGAGTATGAAAGCAGTAAGCAAAACAATGACCAGGATTCCGCTTAGAATAAAGCCGGGAATACTGTTTTGAATGACGGCATCATCGATCCTGTCGAGCCGGGATGTTGAGATATCGATGCTGAGGAAGCCGATTGTTTCCCCTTGGTTATTTAGAATCGGGCTTCCGGCTGATATGTATTCCCCGTAATGAGGGTCATCAATCTTTCCTGTGAAATAAGCTTTCCCCTTATAGGCACTCTGGATTTGGTCTGGGGGCACCATACAATCCATCCCGATTTCATAGTAGGGCTGGTTGTCCCTTGGGAACCCGGCAATCATGACTTTCGGGCGTGAAGACGGATCCTCAAAGGCGAGGGTATACACATACAAAGCTGCGGTATTCTGCTTCGCCTCGTAAAGCTTCTCCCTTATCCGCCAGTAGTCTTCGTTTCTTTCTGGATTCTCAAGAAACCGCTCATAGGCGGCTGTATCTATGGAGTCAGCGATGGAGTCTGCCATTTCAAGAGCATTGTTTGCCACAGAGATTTCTGCGGCTTTTTTAGCTGTGAAATATGAAACTACTATATTGATAGTAGTCAGGCAGATGAAGATGGTAACTGATAGAATGATAATGAGTTTGATCTTTCCGTTTAGTTTCACCTTTACAACCTCCTGGCCAAAAATCCTTTCTACAAAATTCTACATAAATATACAGAAGCTTACAATAGAGATTTTTCCGGCTATACGGGAACGGGAGCCTTACCAAAGAAAGAGGCGGTTCCCTTTGACTGTCTGAGGGAAACCGCCAGCTTTGTCAGTATCCTTGAGGATAATTAGGAGTTTGATAGGGATAGGGGTAGGAATATGGGTAGGGATAAGGGTATGGGACAGGGACTGGGTAAGGACCTGGAGAGACAGCGGCTCCTACCGCGAGACCAGTAAGGGCACCTGCTCCGAAACCAGGTTTATAGCCCCAGCCAGGACCTGGATTATAACCGCCCCCGCCGTGATGCCAGGTTGCATGACCGCTGCCATGCCCCCAGCTTGCGTGTCCGCCGCCATGAACAGGTCTTTGAAACTGAAAAGGTGATGAATACATGTTTTATCTCCTCCTGATAAGCATTTCAATATCCTATGCACTTGTATGGGCAGATGCCTGTGAAATTTTTAAGTTTAGGGGAAATAGTAAGTACGGGGATATTCATATTAGAGAACAAGGACCCCTGCAGAATCGGGCAGGGATTGCAGGGGAGAATCAATATTATCCTGTTATTCTAATTAGGAAGGGGAGGTCATTTTGTGGATCCGCTAAAAAACTTGAATAAGGCAATGAGCTATATTGAAGAACATCTTGATGGGGAAGTGACCCTGAAGGAGGCTGCAAGGCACGCACTTTGTTCGGAGTATCATTTTCAACGGATGTTTTCCTACCTATCCGGTTACACGTTGGCAGAGTATATCCGGAGGAGGCGTCTGACATGTGCCGCAGCCGAATTGCGTGACAAAGAGTTGAGAGTGATGGATACCGCTTTGAAATATGGTTACCAGTCTCCTGATGCATTTACGCGGGCGTTTAAGGAGTACCATGGAATAACACCTTCTGAAGCAAGAGGAAATGGTATACCTTTAAAAGCTTTTCCGAAAATGACCTTCCGATTGACAGTAGATGGAGGGGTAGAAATGAATTATCGATTGGAAGAAAAAGAGTCATTCAGGATTGCAGGGATCAAGAAAAGAGTGCCCATTGTTTTTGAGGGAGTCAACCCTGAAATAGAAAAAATGTGGAGGAGCCTGGATGGCGGTATGATCAAAGAGATGAAGCAATTATCCAACATGGATCCTTCAGGCATCATCAGTGCTTCCGGGAATTTTTCGGAAGGAAGGATGGAAGAAAAGGGAGAGCTGGACCACTATATAGGGGCAGCGACTACCAGGGAGTGTCCGGAGCATTGGGCTCAGTTGGAGGTTCCGGCATTGACCTGGGCTGTGTTCGAAGTAGAAGGACCGTTCCCTGATACCCTTCAAAATGTATGGGGAAGGATCTATTCGGAGTGGTTTCCCTCTGCATCCTATGAACAAGCAGAAGGGCCGGAAATCGTATGGAATGAACAGAAGGACATCAGCTTGCCAGATTTCAGGAGTGAAATCTGGATACCTGTCAGTAAAAAGGAATAGGAAAGCCGAAAGACGGTACCCCTGATTTAAAGGATACCGTCTTTCTTTATGATGCTTTACGATCTACATTTAGGGCTGTATCGTTCGTTTTTAGTAACCTCGGAAGACTTCCGGCAAGCAGGACCAGCACAATGGAACAGAAAATGATGGCGCCGAGTACGGTTGTTCCGTTGGCTATAAACGAGTACATGACAGCTGATTGGCCCTCTGGCGCGCTTTCACCCCAGAAAATAAAGCCAGCGACGAAATGCCAGAAGTAACGGGCAATGCTGCCGACGACAATGCCTGTGATGACCCATGCCAGCAGTTTTTTCCTGTCGCCAGTTTGCAGCGTTTTCTGGATTGGGCGGTACAGAAGACCTGCAAATCCGACAAATGTGAAGGCTACAAAGTATTCAATCGCAAACTGAAGCGGCGTAAGAAAATAAATATCTCCAAGCACCACTTGCAACAGGCCCCAGAGAAATCCGGATACCAATCCGACCCTCAGTCCCCATCTGAATGCCACGATGAAAATCGGCACCATGGCAAAGGAAATTGAAATTGCAGGTGACAGCCGGATGGAGGGGAGCAAATCCAGAATCACAGCAAGCGCTGCAAAAACAGATGCCTCCATCATTGGTAATAACTTCATTTTTGACATAAAAAAATCCCCCTTCATCCTAGTTGAAATACGGCAACCATAAGGGAGAACATGTAAGGCGGACAGACATCAGGCGCCCATCCGGTCCACATCCCTGCGCTAGCATTAACTAACAGGTTCAAAGGGTCAGAACAATCATTGTTCACTCTCAGCAATCCGCTCCCCTTGTGGTTAACGTACTATGAAATTGTCAATTCCCATTATATAGAGGAAAAGGAAAAAGATAAAGGGTTTTTGTTTGGGTGTATTCAAAAAGATTGCTGCTTTTACAGTAGTTTTTTGTTTGATCCGAAAGGTGTGTGAATTCGTGCGGGGCTAGCGGGACTGGTGAGGCCAGGGGTACGTGCCCGCCGGAACGTACCCCCACACGCCTCCGGAGTCGCACAGCTGGAGCGAAAATCACCTAAACTCATCCCTCAGACGCACCCTCCGAATCCTCCCGTTTCATACCCAGCCCCCGCCATCCTCACATTCCTGTCCTGATTATTATGACTCCATACCCTGTACCCTCCATTAAATAAAAGGACCTTTTGTACAGATTGCTGCTATTAGAATATCAGTCGGACTCTGACGTGGATTCGGACTGAAACAGCCAGGATCAGGGGGGGCGGGTAGTGAGAGTGGGATCCAGATAAAAGAAGTAAGCCTTATTTCTGGAAAAAACTATTTAAATGAAATTCACGGAAATCGTTTCAATTCCCGTTAAAAAGGTAAATGTACTAGAAATACCGTCATTACGTTAGGAGAGATAACTATGCAAAGAGTCCAAGCCCATTTTAGGAATGAGAACGAAGCAGAGGATGCCAAAGCCAGCCTGCAAACATTGAGGGTGCGGGATGTACTGGTGGAAAGGGTTCCTGAAACGAACAGAAATCTGTGGGACTTGATTAGGGACACGTTCAGCAGGGAAGGCGCTTTTAACGAAGATCACCATGAACCGCATGTAGTTGAATTCCAGGTGGAAGAAGAAGATTATCCGCTGGCGAAAGATGTTATCAAGAAAAATAACGGGTATATTCAATAAAATCACCCAAAACACGCTTCCTCAGTCTAAAAGGAAGCGTGTTTATTTATTCGAGTCTTCTTATTAGCTGTTATGGACAGGGTCAGAATGATAGGATCTATTTTCATTGAACACTGAATTGTCGAGATACTTATGAAAGAACCATTCTCCTGCTGCCAGAACGATCGCTGAAATAAGGGAAGCCAGGACGACATTTTGGTCTGGAAACATGGCTGTTCCCATAAACCATAGGATAATAAAAGCCAGTCCGGCATCGGCTAGCGCTGCAACGGTATTCCGTTTCTTCTGTTCACCGTTCAACCGCTTGAATACCATTAAATCTCCTAATATATATGCTCCCAATGTCAATACAACACTGACGATAAGCATGTCAGAAACCTCGATTCCAAAAATCCCAGTAAGAATAACTCCTAACACAACGGCAATCATGACGAATTTAAGGGCTATTGCTTTCAAGTGCTCCAAGTTGATTCCTCCTTTATAAGATTTAGTCTTTATATACCCGGAGGGAATTTTTTTCATTCCATATTGGCCATTCTAATTCTTGGCAGATATCCAAAGGTTTTTACCTAAAAAGATTAATATGTGCGGTTGTCCGATTACTGTAAAGCATCACTTCGAATTAACTACTAATGAGGGAATCAATATAAGAAAGGAGAAATTGCCGTGATGCTGGGATCCGATAATGAGCAATGGAGTCATAATCAACAAGCCGATTGCGCAAGCGAAGAGAGCAAGGGGTGTATAAGGAGAGTTGAAAGAAAGGTTCGTGTAGAGGCTGAAGTCATCATTAAACCTAGAGTAGTCGTGGTTGACCCCGACCTGGGCAACGAATGCTGTGAAAAGGCGGAAATGATATCTTGTAAAAAAGATGAATATACATTCGTAGTCAGCCAGGACCTCTGCTTGAATATACCACTTCGTTTTGATGCAGAGGTTGAAGTGAGGAATCAAGGAATCCAATATAATCCAAAAGAGAGAGAGACTCAGCCGGTGGAAACAGTTGAACATGAAAAGAAAAGACGCAAGCCGGACATCGATCCGGGATGGATGATTGATTAAGGAGAAAAATAGGAGCCTGTAAATTGTAAATTGATAGATTTGTTTAGTACAACCCTTGCTGCTAATGAATCAACTAGTAGTGAGGGTATCTGCGATAAGTGAGGATGAGGTTATCTTTTACTATGACTGCAAAAAAACCCTCTTCACCTGTTGCTTTTAGTCCTCAAAAATTGAATTTTTGGAGGATGTAACTTATGGGGAAAAAGAATAATGACGTACCGAACAATGGGAATCCTGTTGTTCAACAACAGGTTGCCTGTACAAGAACAATCAACCAGACCATTACTGAAGCAGCAGAAATTTTGGTGACTCCGGTCATAACACCGCAGCCGGCTGAAGCTATTTGTACAGGACCTTTAGTATTTCTTGATGAATTTCCTGCAGATGTTGAGCAAGAATGTAGTATTGTTGTTGCTCAGGAAGTTTGTGTTCAGTTTAATGTTGATTTTGCTGCTGAAGTTGAAGCTGGCCAAACAGGTGCTATTTTTGGAGAGCCTGCAGAAGGTGAATGCGATGGGGAGGCCCTTGGCTGTGTGTTCAGTGCCGGCTTCTTTACGAATAATGAGGAGTTTACACAAGAGCTGCTTGACGCGGCTGGCGGGGAAATTCTTTTGGGCACTGCCACTAACGGAATGTTGAATGGTTTAAGTGTGGTTGCTGATGATACGAATATAGTTGATATCTTAGGGTTGGATTTTACACCCCCTGGAAATCTTACACCACCTTTGCTGGGCCAGTATCGACAGCTTTACAGACAGCTTCTTGCTGCCCAATTGAACGTTACGAACCTACTCGAGCAAGGCGTTGAGCCTTGTCCATTCGCGGAAATTTGGATTGCGGCGGCCAATGACTTTCTTGCAGCCTCTCCTCAGGGAGGCACAACCGGAGCCCCGTTCCTTCAAGAGAGACTGAGACTGTTTAATACAGGGGCTGCTCCAGGTTGTCCCGATGCTTGTGAAGATGAAAACGGCACAAACGGCTAGATCCACTTTCCAAATCGATGAGGCGGCTTTTGCTTTAAACCATTAACGCGATGGGGGACAGTCCCCCATCGCGTTAATGCGTTAAACTGCCAAATAGGAAGCCTGCTCTTATAATCCATAACAGGGAGAATAATAAAATCAGCAAGAACAGAAAATAAAAGCATCTGTGTTAAGATGAAGGCAAAGTCAAAACGAAAAAGGAAGATAGTATGACAAATACTTATAAATCAGATCAGGCGGGATGGAACCTGGATAACAGTTATGCCCGGCTGCCCAATTCTTTTTATTCACGCCAAAAGCCTGTTCCTGTTGATGCACCTGAACTGGTAGTCCTTAATGTCGAGGTGTCAGAGGGACTTGGCCTGGATGTTAATGCATTGAAAGACATGGCGGGTGTATTTGCCGGGAATGAGCTTCCTGAAGGAGCTGATCCTCTTGCGCAGGCTTATGCGGGACATCAGTTTGGGCATTTTAATATGCTGGGTGATGGAAGAGCTGTCCTGCTTGGTGAACAGCTTACTCCTCAGGGAGAACGGTTTGATATCCAACTGAAAGGGGCTGGCAGAACGCCTTATTCCCGCGGGGGTGACGGAAGGGCTGCCTTAGGGCCGATGTTGAGGGAATATATCATCAGTGAAGCGATGGACGCTCTGGGAATCCCGACAACGCGGAGCCTGGCGGTTGTGGCAACGGGTGAAGGGATCATGCGGGAAACGGATTTGCCCGGGGCAGTCCTGGTTCGTGTCGCCGAAAGTCATATCAGGGTAGGCACGTTTCAATTTGCAGCCAATTTTGCTGAGAAGGAAGACCTTAAAGCGCTGGCTGATTATACGATTGAAAGGCATTATCCGGATCTTGAGGACGATGAAAATCCTTACCTGTCATTGTTGAAGGAAGTCATCAGGGGGCAGGCAAAATTGATATCTCAATGGCAGATGGTCGGTTTTATCCATGGGGTGATGAACACGGATAATATGACAATCAGCGGAGAGACGATCGACTACGGCCCATGTGCATTCATGGATGCATTCGACCCATCAACGGTTTTCAGTTCCATCGACAGGCAGGGGCGTTATGCTTATGGAAACCAGCCGCCGATTGCGGGTTGGAATCTGGCAAGGTTCGCTGAAACATTGCTGCCGCTGCTTCATGAAGATGAGGAAAAGGGATTGAAACTGGCACAGGAAGCGATATCAGAGTTTCCGAAACAGTTCCACTCTGAATGGATGGCTGGGATGAGAGCCAAACTGGGCTTGTTTAATGTAGAGGCGCAGGATAAAGAACTGGTTGACATTTTATTGAGTAAGATGCATGAACATGGGGCGGATTATACGAATACATTTGCAGCACTGACCTTTGATAAGCCAGAGGAAACAGAACTGTATGGCAAGCCCGAATTTGACCGCTGGTATGCCATTTGGAAGGAAAGGCAGGAAAGGCAGGAGGAGACAGCAGAACAGGCTCATGAATTGATGAAAAAAAGCAATCCTGCCGTTATTCCGCGTAATTTTCGTGTCGAGGCCGCGTTGGAGGCAGCTGTTGAAGAAGGGGATTACAGTGTCATGGAGCGACTGCTTGATGCGCTGATCGAGCCTTATGCCCATTCACCAGAGCAGGCGGAATATGCCAAACTGCCGCCGAATCCCGATGAACCATACCAAACGTTTTGTGGAACGTGATATATAAGATTGGAAAAACCTGCCCTGGCTGCTCGCGGCTCGAGGGCAGGTTTTTTTGCGGGTGATCCTTTAGTGCTTTAAAGCAGCCGGGGACAGTCCCCCACATACGTTACCGCGGTGAAGCGGTGGGGGACTGTCCCCCACTGCTTTAACGCGACAAAGCGACAAAATATTTCAGCGGCAATGTGTTATTTATATAAAGATTTGCTGAATCAGGTCGATATAATAGAAGCAATTTATCGATTTTTACAGAAAAGTAGGTTGAGATATGAAATTCTCCTTGCCTGATTCAGAAACAATATTTGTCCTTGAGGGCGAATACTCACTATGGATTGTCATACTTTCCGTTGTCATAGCTTGCTGTGCATCTTTTACGGCACTGTCCATGAACCAAAGGATGCAGCAGACAAGCTTTTTTTCACGCAATTTTTGGCTGATACTGGCATCGGTGGCGATGGGCCTTGGCATCTGGTCCATGCATTTTATCGGGATGAGTGCGTTTATGATGCCGGTCCCGATGAGCTATGATATCACCATGACTGTTTTATCCATAGTTCCGGCAGTTTTTGCTTCCTATTTAGCGTTTTATTTTGCCAATAAAAGGATCATCTCGCACTGGTCTAATTTCATTGCAGGCACAATCATGGGCCTTGGGATTTCTGCCATGCATTATGTCGGGATGGCTGCGATGAAAATGGAAGCCCACTATGTATACAAGCCGTGGATTTTTCTGGCCTCCATCGGCATCGCGATAGTCGTATCCTATGTAGCGCTGTTTATTTTTTCTAAATTGCAAAAGTATATGGGGAATCTGCTTATGAAGATCAGTACCTCTGTTGTTATGGGGCTGGCGATAACAAGCATGCACTATACCGGGATGGCTGCAGTGGTGTTTTATTCATATGTGCCCGTTACAACTCATTCCCATCACATGCATATGGATATGCCGCTGCTCATCATTTCGATCACTACAGGGATAGCCATCCTTCTGCTTCTTTCGGGATTGACGAGTTTGCTGGACCGCTATGTGGATTACCGCTTGAATTATTTCGATTCCCTTACACGATTTCCCAATCAGCGGCAATTTGAAAAAGACCAGAAATCCATAGAAACGGTGAAGTCCCTGGCTGTCCTCCATATTCATAATATGGAGAAGTGGACGAACGCTCAGGGGTATGTATTTGGCGACAGGATCATAGAGGCTGTAAGAGATCTCATTCTCCGCCACCTCCCTGGGGATACAAAAGTCTACCGGATTGAAGGAAATCGCTTTGCCATTATGTTCCTTGGTGGGAAGGGGATTGACAGATTCAAGGAAGCATTGGAAAGACTGATGTCCGCCATGAAGCAGCCTATGATAGCTGGAAATCATCAAGTTCTGATTGATATGGTTTGTGCTGTTTCGTATGCAGATGAAAACCAGGAGGCTCGCGAGTTATTTGCCCAGAACATGGCTGTCCTGCAGCATCCTTCGATCCGCTATAACCACTCACTAATCGAGTATGACCCTGCCACCCACACCTACAGCTTGGAAAGACAGCTTGTCCAGGATATTGAAAGGGGGCTGAAAGAAGACGAACTATTCGTCGTTTACCAGCCGAAAATCCATCCAGTGACACGGGAGATTTCCGGGATGGAGGCATTGTTACGGTGGAAGCATCCACAGCACGGGATGATTTCTCCTGGAGTATTCATACCTATATTAGAAGCAAATGGCAAGATTTTTGATGTAACAGATTGGGTGATTGAAAAGGTATGCAGGCAGATTTCCCAATGGCAGCAGGAAGGAATCCCCCTGCATCAGGTTTCCATCAATATTCCCGGTCCATATGTGACTTCTCCGAGCTTATTAGCAGTCTTGAATCACACTATTTCCAACTATAAAATTGAGAGCCGCTTCATTGAGTTGGAAGTCACCGAAACAAGTGTCATCAATGACATTGAGAACGCGATTATTGCGGTCCGCAATTTTCGGGAACTCGGATTTTCGGTTGCTTTGGATGATTTCGGAACAGGATTATCTTCATTGTCCTATCTAAGGCAGCTTCCTATAGCTACCATTAAAATCGACAAATCGTTTGTAGCGGGTGTTCCGGGAAATGAGAAAAACTCTTCTGTCCTGAGGGCAATCATCACTTTATGTGATTCACTGAACCTGAAGGTGGTCATTGAAGGGATAGAAACGGAGGATCAGGTTGAGTTTGTCACCTCCATGTCCGAAAATCCGCTGATTCAAGGCTATTACTTTTCGCATCCGCGAACAGCTGAAGACATCATTGCCTGGATGAAGGAACGAGAAGCTATAGTACTTTAACACATTAACGCACCGGGGGACAGTCCCCCGGTGCGTTAATGCGTTAAAGCGTTAAGAGGGACTGTCCCTCTTAACACAGTAAAGTGGTGAAGCGGGCGTTTTTAGCGATATATAGAGAAAAATCTACGAGAAAAATTTATTTTAGAAAAATAATTGAGATTATCTTCTCCATCGAAACCCTGCAGCGGCAAGGGTTTTCCTCCCCAATATGACAAATGTCATACCCTGCATATGACACCTACTACTTACCCGTGATGGTTTATCTTACTATAATGAAATTACCAACAAACGAAGGGAATTCTACCAAATGACAAACCTGAAAACCTTAAAAAAAGAAATCGCCCCTTATGAAAAATCAACGATGAAGGAAAGTGTTTGGCAGGTCATCAATACATTGGGCCCGTTCATTTTATTGTGGATAGTAGCCTATCAGAGTTTATCTGTTTCTTATTGGCTGGCTCTCGTTCCAATGGTGTTCGCTGCAGGGTTCTTGGTCAGAAGCTTCATTATTTTCCATGACTGTACCCATTATTCCTTCTTTAAAAGCAGACGTGCCAACCGTATTTTTGGTACCATGATCGGCGTCTTATCCTTATTTCCTTTTGATCAATGGGGTCACGACCACACAGTCCATCATGCTACAAGCGGGAACTTGGATAAGCGCGGAACAGGCGACATCTGGACCCTGACGGTCAAGGAGTATGCTGAAGCACCGATGAAACTGCGTTTAGCTTATCGATTTTATCGCAATCCGATCGTTATGTTTGTACTTGGACCCATCTATGTATTTCTGCTTAAGAACAGGTTTAACAGGAAGAATGCCCGAAAGAAAGAACGCAATAACACCTATCTGGTTAATTTAATCATAGTCGCTTTGATTGCTGTATTCGGTGTAACACTGGGATGGAAGCCATTCCTTCTTGTACAGGGAACGATATTCATGATTTCAGGTGCCGCAGGAATATGGCTGTTCTATGTTCAGCATACTTTTGAGGATTCTTATTTTGAAGAGAATAGTGAATGGGAGTACGTACTTGCAGCTGTTGAAGGAAGTTCGTTTTACAAGCTGCCCAAAATCCTGCAATTTCTGACAGGTAATATTGGCTACCACCATATTCACCATCTTAGCCCGCGGGTGCCGAACTATCGATTGGAAGATGCCCATGCAAACACAGCAGCCTTACAGCATGTACCGACGATTACTCTTAGTACAAGCCTTCAGTCACTTCGTTTCCGCTTATGGGATGAAGAGAAGAAGAGCTTCGTGAGCTTTAGAAAAGGGATCAAAGCTATAGCTGAGAATCGCCGAGTCCCTGAGGCAAAACCAGAAGTTTAGTAGCACCATCCCCGGCTGACTCTCCTCCTGATGATGGAGGAGAGTCTTTACTTAGGAATTCCGATTGGAGAGAATACACATGATTCGCATAGTGATTGCAGAGGACCAGGAATTTTTGTTAGGCATTATAGGTTCCCTGCTCAACCTGGAAGATGATATGGAAGTGGTCGGACAGTCAAGCAATGGAGAAGAGGTGGTGTCTCTCATTAAGGAGCTTCGGCCGGATATATGTTTGATGGATACTGAAATGCATTCAGAGGAAGGTGTGTCTGAGGAATTAAGGACTTCAGGCTGTAAGCTTTTGATCCTAAGCACTTTCCCAAAACAGGGTTATCTTGAAAAAATACTCAAAATGGATGTCAGAGGCTATTTGCCGAAAGATAGCTCGAGTGAGGAGTTAGTTTCCTCCATCCGGCTGATTCTGAATGGAGAGCGGATCTTTTCATCTGCATTGATGGAGGTGAATCAAGGTGATGCCATTGAGGAAGCAGTAGAAACGCCGGACTCTCCCAACCAGCCAAATTCCCCTCGAGAAAATAATAGCAAAACCCTTGATTCAGTCCGCGGCTACGTTACAGCTTTTAAAGATAAAATAAAAATCCCTGCTGGCTAGAAATACAGGTAAAGATCGCGAATTCGTATTCCGCTGAACGGGCAGGCTGCCAGTGTTGAAATCGGCAGCCGTGAGCTTCGGGGCCATCGCCAGAATTAAATAGTACTTTAACGCATTAACGCACCGGGGGACTGTCCCCTGGTGCGTTAATGCGTTAAAGCGCTAAGAGGGACTGTCCCTTTTAGTGCGGTAAGGTAGAAAAGGGTTATGTTATTCTCTTCCATTCTCCAGCTTGCGGGCGACCTCCGCAAAATAGTCCTTCACGAATGCTTTGAATTGGATGGCGATTGGTGACAGGTATCGTCTTTTCGACCAGCCGATTCCGATAGTCCTTTTACAATTGGGATCGGTAATCCGGAGCTTATGCGGGAATCGATCCCTTTGATTCATTAAGGCAATTTCCGGGATGAAGGCGATGCCGAGACCTTGTGTAACCAGTTCTCCAATGACACCGGGTTCGTCTCCTTCAAAAGCTACGTAGGGCTGAAATCCTGCTTCCCTGCAAATCCTGTCTGTCACGTCCCGGAAACCAAAGCCGGTATTCATACTGATAAAAGCATCATTCTTAACCTCGTGAAGCGCGATGTCAAATCGCCCGGCAAAACGGTGGCCATGCGGGACAATGAGGCAGATTTCTTCTGTCATCAATGGTTCCCACACGATTTCGTCTCCTTCCACCGGCAAGGAGGAGATGCAGAAATCAATGCTTCCTTGTTCCAGTTCCGCTTTCATGGATGAGGTCGATTCCAGAAATTGTTGAAATCGGACATCCGGATACTCCTGTTGGAACGATTTGATTAAGGAAGGAAGCAGCCGAGAGATGGATACAGCCAGTGTGATGCTTTTTTCAGTATTGCCGGCCAGTTCAAGCAACTCTCTTTTTCCTTCATTTAATTCAGTAAACACCTTCTCAACTCGTTCCAGGAAAAGCTTCCCATAAGAATTCAGGCGGATTTGACGTTTCTTTCTTTCAAATAGGGGCACCCCTAAATCTTCCTCCAGCCTTGAGATGGTTTTACTTAAAGAAGGCTGGGCAATTTGGAGCTCATTTGCTGCGAGTGTCATATGTTCATGTTTGGCAACGATTTGAAAATATTTCAGCTGTAATAATTCCATTATCGGCTCCTTTATAGATTGAAATCTATGTATTAATAGATAAATATATATTATACATTATAAACATTTTTCATTAGGATAGAAACATTGGTGAATTTTTAAAAAAGAGAGGATTTTATTATGAAAGGTTTACAGTTAATCAGGCAGGACCTGACAGCTATGTGGAAGCATAAACACGGCAGGATCGCACTCATATTCTTGGCACTCGTGCCACTGATTTATTCGGGGCTCTTCTTATCCGGATATTGGGACCCTTATGGTCGTGTAGATGAACTCCCGGTTGCAGTGGTGAATATGGATGAAGGGGCTGTAATGGATGAAAAGCCCATTCAAGCCGGAAGTGATTTCGTTGACAGCCTGAAAGAGAACAAGGAACTGGACTTTCGCTTTGTAGCCGAAGAAAACGCGGAACAGGGCCTTAAAAGTGGCAAGTACTATATGATAATTACCATTCCTAAGGAGTTCTCAACGAACATTAGTAC
Organism: Bacillus sp. SRL337; assembly: GCF_984799155.1. NCBI lineage: Bacteria > Bacillati > Bacillota > Bacilli > Caryophanales > Bacillaceae > Bacillus > Bacillus sp. SRL337. Next base: position 751,538 of record NZ_OZ481793.1, read on the forward strand.
CCTGATGGAGGAAGAACGCAGGCCGGCAAAGCTATTGTATAAAATCAATCCCGGTAAAAACTTTGTAGCTTCCCAGATCAGTTCCACGGCTGTGGAAAAAATGAAAACCAAAATCTCCAACTCCGTCACAAAATCTTATGCGGAAGGAGTGCTTTCCAAATTCCAGGATGTATCTAAAGGTATGAGCGAAGCAGGCGAGGGGGCGGATACGCTTCATCAAGGGATTGCCGATGCCAGGGATGGCAGTGTGGAAATCACCGATGGCTTGGGTAAATTCGCAAATGGTATAGGGGAAGTACAGGAAGGCAGCTACAAATTATCTGAAAGCGGGCAAGAATTAACTGCAGGAGCGGACCGGGTGAACCAGGGGACCACCGCATTAGCTGCAGGCATGAATCAACTGTCGCAAGGAACAGCTTCTTTGGAGAAAGGTGCAAAAGAGGCAGCCGAGGGCACAGAACGCTTGTCCCTTGAGAATCAAACGTTGATCCAGAAACAAACAGAAGTCAATTCAAGCCAGGCAGCGTTAAAGACACAGCTTGAGCAGTTTGCAGAGAATCATCCTGAACTAAAGGATGATCCCGATTTTCAAAAGATAACAGCTTTGTCTTCTGGAATTGTTAAAGCAGGACAGGAGATGAAGACCGCTGAAATTGAGTTGGCTAATGGTGCTGGAAATGTCGCTGCTGGACAGGCAGAAATCGTTGAAGGGATAAAAACCCTTTCCGGTAAAATGAGTGCAGCAGCTGAAAGTGCCGAAGAGTTGGCAGAAGGCACTACTGGATTATCTGAGGGGTATGCTAAATGGAACAAAGGCTTTGCTTTCCTTCAAACAGGCCTTGGCGAACTCCAAAAAGGAACAGCTCCTTTACAGTCCGGTTCTGTTTCATTGACAGATGGACTGGCCAAGCTTTCTGACGGATCAGAGGATTTGGCTGCGAAGTTGAAGGAGGGCGCTGAAGAAACGGCAGCGGTCCAGCAGGATGATGAACTGACGACCATGTTCTCAGAGCCAGTGCAGCTCGTTGAATCCAATCTGTCGGAAGTTCCTAATTATGGTGCGGGAATCGCTCCTTACTTCTTATCCTTGGCATTGTTCGTTGGAGGAATCATGGCTGCGAATATTTTACCGCTAAGTAAACGGGAAAAGCCGCTTGCCAATGGGACGCACCATTTCTTGAACAAGCTTGGGCTTGTATATACGATGGGTCTGATTCAGGCGTTGATAGTAGATGCGGTTGTGCTGCTGGTCTTCCATCTTGATGTGGCCAGTGTGCCGCTGTTCATCTTATCCAGCGTCATTATCTCCTTTACGTTCATGACGTTGATATTGATGCTGATTACCGTCTTTGGGTTGCTGGGGAAATTCCTTGCCGTCACGCTTCTCGTCTTTCAATTGGCGACTTGCGGAGGTACCTTCCCAGGAGAGTTAAGCTTCCCATTCTTAAGCAAGATCGGACAATTTATGCCGATGGCTCACTCCTTACAGGGGCTGCAGGATGTTATCACACTAGGAGACTGGTCACAGCTGCAGGTACAGTGCTGGACGCTTGCAGGTTACCTGTTTGCAGCCGGTATGATCACCTGGTTTGTCAGCCACTTGCAGCATCGTTCCGTACCAGGGGAACCAATATCCGTGGAAAAAGCGGGATAAGCAGTTGACTATATTGATACAAAACGCAGAGCGGGGAGACCAGCTCTGCGTTTTGTTTAGTGCGTTAAAGCAGCGGGGGACAGTCCCCGGCTGAGGTAACGCGTTACCACGTTAATATAAGTGGGGACTGTCCCCCAGTGCTTTAAAGTGGTGAAGCATCATTCCTTGCCAGCACTCCTTGTGATAAGATGTTTATAAAAATGACGGAATTTTTTGATAGAGGAGTATCTTATGAAGAGTTTGCTGGGGCATGTATCGATACAGATGATTGAGACGATTTTGGAGAATGCGTTTGAGTGGCTTGTGGTCGTGGATGATACCGGCAGGATCATTTACATGAACCGGAGTTATTGTGAGTTTCTCGAGGTGGACAGAGACCAGGCGATCGGCACCCATGTGACTGAGGTCATTGAAAATACCAGGATGCACTTTGTGGCAATGAGTGGAAAGGAGGAAATCGCGGATCTCCAGTACATCAAAGGCAATTATATGATTGCCAACCGGATCCCGATTGTGGTCAATGGCCAGGTTGCGGGCGCTTTCGGATCAGTTTTTTTTCGTGATACAAGCGAATGGAAACAGATGAGCTCCCATGTGAAAAACCTGCTGTCCAAGATGCAAAGTTACATACAGGATATTGATAATGGAGCTAAATACACGTTAATGGATATATACGGTGGAAGCAGGAGCCTTGAGGAATTGAAACAAAAGGTGCAGACGATCGCACCAAGTGATATTTCGGTTCTCATCAGAGGGGAAAGCGGGACAGGGAAGGAATTATTTGCCCACAGCATTCATCAGTTGAGTGAGAGGAGCCAGCAGCCTTTTATCAAAGTGAATTGTGCCGCGATACCTGAACAGCTTCTTGAATCGGAATTGTTCGGATATGAAGAAGGGGCATTCACAGGTGCACGGAAAGGCGGAAAGAAGGGGAAGTTCCAGCTGGCCGACAAAGGCACCTTATTTCTTGATGAGATTGGTGACATGCCCTTGAATATGCAGGCCAAGCTGCTCCGCGTCCTGCAGGATGGTGAGGTCGAACCGGTCGGGGCAACGGAAACAGAGCAGGTGGATGTGCGGATCATTGCCGCAACCAACCGCCCGCTGGAGAAGATGATAGAAGAGAAGCGGTTTCGGGAAGATCTCTATTACCGGATCAATGTCATTCCATTCAGTGTCCCGGCGCTAAGGGAGAGGGGGGAAGACATTCCTGCTCTCGCTAGGAAGTTCATGGACAGATCTGCTGAAAAATCGGGAAAACGATTGAAGGGGCTGGAGCCGGAAGTACTGGAAATCTTTTATCGGTACAGCTGGCCGGGAAATATTCGTGAGCTTGAGAATGTGATCGAGGCGTCCACTTACTTCACCTCGGACGAGAGGATCACAGTGGAATCCCTCCCGGCTTATATCAAAGGAGACAATTCCTATAATTTTGATGAAAAATCATTAAAGGAAATTTTAGAAGAAACGGAGAAAAAGGTAATTATCGAAACATTGAAAAAGCACAGTGACAGGCGGTCTGCTGCAAAAGCTCTGGGGATCAGCAAATCGAGCTTATATGAAAAAATAAATAAATATCAAATCGAGTAAGGTGTCCGGAATTCTGGAAAGGTGTCCAGTTTTTCGGACGCCTTCTTTTTATTAGGGTAAGAGTGAATATTTTATAAAAACGCTTATATAACTGTCCGGATATCTGGACAGCGGGACAAGCCGAAATGAGCTAATTCAAGGAACGAAAAGTTGGCACGCTTCTTGCATTAAGGAAAGTGAGAATCATTTTTTTACAAGAAAGGAGTTGTTCAGCATAAAAAAATCTACAGCCGGGCTGTCGAAGCGATTGATGGAATAAGGGATGGGATGCCCCTGGCAGTTGGGGAGGGCGGTCTTGCCGGCATTCCGGAACGTCCCTGATTTTAAAAAGGGCAAAGTAATTGACGATCATATTAACTAACTGGGGAGCGGATGACTGGGGCAGAGCCTTCTTCTTCCAGAAGCAAAAGGAAGATCCAAACTGGATGGTCCCGGGTAAGTTGATCAAAGTTAGGGGAGACGCCATGGACCTGGTTCATGGGCGAGAAAGGGCATTGACATATGAAACATATTTTCAAAAAAGGGTCGCCTAAAATTGTAAGCGGTTGCAGTCTGTCGTTAACAGGGAAAGGCATGGTTGACCAGATTACCCTGAAAGGATGTGAGAGAAAACGGCCTAAAGCTTGTTGAGGTGTTTGATAAGCTTTCGGTGGAGGATGTTGCTGCCTCGACCGGACCAAAGCAGAATGTGCTTCAAATGAAATCATAATTTTTCATTAAAAGGACAAAGGGGGAACTGTCATGTTGAGCATGATTGGTTTAATCGGGGGACTAATTTTATAAATTGTATTGACGATGCGGGGGATAAATATCCTTATCGTCGGGCCGATTTCGGCTTTGTTTGTTACTGTACTCAGCGGATTGCCGTTGTTTCCGCAGCTTGTAGGGGAAGGGGAAGCCAACCTGGTCGGAAGCTATATGTCCGGGTTTACGGGGTTCATAGCCTCTTGGTATCTGATGTTCCTGCTTGGTGCCGTGTTCGGCAAGGTGATGGAAGACAGCGGGGCAGCTGATAGTGTATCACGCTTTGTTGTCGATAAATTAGGAATGAAATTTGCCGTTTTTGCCATCGTGATTGCCTGTGCGGTGCTGACTTATGGCGGTGTGAGTTTGTTCGTGGTTGCCTTCTCGGTCTACCCGATGGCTTTGAGCCTTTTCAAACAGGCTGATCTGCCGCGGCGTTTCATACCGGCCGCATTGGCATTTGGTTCGGTTACGTTCACGATGACGTCCGCCGGGTCGCCGGAAATCCAGAACTGGATCCCGATAGATTATCTGGGAACAAGTCCTTATGCCGGATGGGAAGTGAGCTTGATTGTTGCGGTCTTTATGGCGGTTTTCGGCTACTGGTGGTTAAGACGGATGATCAACAAGGCCGTGGCGAAAGGGGAAAGGTTCGAAGCACGCGAGGAGGACCCTGTCATTGATGGTAACAGGCAGCTTCCGAACCCATTGATGGGGCTGATTCCATTACTGATCGTCCTGGCAGTGGCGTACATTTTCCATGATTCCTTACAACAATCTGCGCTGATCATTGCGCTCCTGGGCGGGGTGATTACTGCTTATCTATTAAACCGCAAGTTTTTCAAAGGGTTTTGGGGAGCGGTTTCCGAGGGTACAATTGGAGCATTGATCGCCATTGGTAACACAGCAGCTGTAGTTGGTTTCGGCGGTGTCGCAAAGGCGGTGCCGGCATTTGATACCGCAGTCGACGTCATGACGAATATTCCAGGTTCTCCATTGATTGGGGGAGCGATTGCAGTCAGTGTCATTGCCGGCATGACAGGGTCTGCTTCGGGAGGCCAGGCAATTGCCCTGCCGATTTTAGCTCCTCATTACATGGATATGGGTGTCAATCCGGAAGCCCTTCACCGTACAGTAGCGATATCTTCCGGTGCATTGGATTCACTGCCTCATAACGGGTATGTGGTGACAACGATCCGGTCCATCTGTAATGAGTCCCATGCTGCCGCATATGGGGCTGTCGGGGCTGTCACGGTGATTGTTCCGTTGATCGGATTGGCAATTGCGATCCTATTATTTTCGTTAGGTGTTGGAATTTAATTTTTCTAGAGGGCCTGGCTGCTTAGGGATGCTTGTTCCTTGGCAGCCGGCTGCTGAAGGAGTGTTTTTTATGGTGAAAAATAAGGTTGTCCTGATTACGGGAGCCGCTCAAGGGATTGGCTATGAGGTTGCCAGGGATTTTGCTGAGCAGGGTGCGAAGGTCGTCCTGGCGGATTTGCAGGAGGACAAAGTGATAGAATCGGCTGAGAAGTTGAAGGACTTGGGGCATTCAGCCATTGGGGTCAAGTGTGATGTCACCTCTGAACAGGAGATTGCCGCGGCGGTCGGGGCAGCTGTCGAGGTGTTTGGAGGGCTCGATATCCTGATCAATAATGCGGGCCTCCAGTATGTTTCCGATATCGAAGACTTTCCTACTGAAAAATTCGAGCTTCTTATAAAAGTGATGCTGACGGCTCCTTTCGTTGCGATTAAACATGCATTGCCGATCATGAAGAAGCAGGGGTTCGGCCGGATCATCAATATCGCTTCCATCAACGGGTTGATCGGGTTTGCCGGCAAAGCTGCGTACAACTCTGCGAAGCATGGAGTGATCGGGTTGACGAAGGTCGCGGCTTTGGAAGCAGCCGAGCATGGGGTGACGGTGAATGCGGTTTGTCCTGGATACGTCGATACTCCGCTGGTCCGCAACCAGCTTGGCGATCTGGCGAAGACCCGCGGTATTGAAATTGAGAAGGTGTTGGAAGATGTGATCTATCCACTCGTCCCGCAGAAGAGGCTGTTGTCTGTGAAAGAAATCTCCGAATATACGATTTTCCTTTGCGGGGAAGGTGCGAGGGGAGTCACCGGGCAGGCGGTCGTGCTAGATGGCGGATATACCGTTCAATAAAAGAAGGAATATGGTGCTTTACCACATTAACGCGCTGAGGGACAGTCCCCCAGCGCGTTAATGCTTTAAAGTGGTGAAGGAATTCTCGTGAATACTCCAAGTGATTCCGGGTATTAGGTAAGGGGAGAAGAATATTAAAGGAGTGAGCGGGATGAAGCCCTATTTACGTTTTGGAGCGATGGTGGCAACGTCGACCATTGTCATGTTCTTATTTAAATACTTAAGCACCTATAAGGTCGACCATATCTTTTTTAGTGAAACAAGGGCCTATATGGCCTTGTTAATGGGGGCCACCATGGCCGTCATCATGCTGGCCTTCATGACTCATATGCTGAAAAATAAGAAGGCAAACATCGGGATTGTCGCCGGGAGCATCCTGGTGTTTGGCGTGTCGTTGTTCCTTCTGCGCAGCCAGACACTGGTGGATGACCAGGATTATATGGAAGCCATGATTCCACACCATTCCATTGCGATTTTAACAAGTGAACGAGCGCAAATCGACGACCCGCGGGTGAAGCAGCTTTCTACTGAAATCATCGAGGCACAGCAGGAAGAAATTGCAGAGATGAAGAATTTGATAGAGGACCTTGAAGAGAAGGAAGACGAGGAATAACCTCTTCTAAATGCCCCCTTGCGTTTGAAAGCAACTCGTTCGGTTGAGAGGGAGAAAAAGCCTATTTGCTGGTGTTTTTGCGGATTAAAATTTGCAGGCTGTTTTGAAGTGTATTATGAATGAAAATTGCACAAAAAAGAGGAGCTGCCAACGACCTTGCAGCTCCTCACTTCTATTATGCGTTATTTAATTAAGCCCCAGATCGGTTGAACAGCCGGTTTCCCGTTAAACTTTGCATTCTTCAGCAATGAAATCAGGTTCTTTGCTAATTGAGGTGTATAGAGGGAAAAATTCCCCTTAATTAGCAAATAGTATTGAAAACAGCTTAAATAGAGGGAGAAATTCCTCTTATTTGACTCAAAAAACGTGAAGATAGACAGATTTGCTTTGAATAAAGGGAAAAACTCCCCTTATTTTCCGCAAAAACCACATCTACTCTACATCTAACGGTAAAATCTCCCCTTATTTTTCTATCACTCGTTATTCCCCTTCATCTTCCCATCTAGTGTATCTGGCACTAACGAATCCGCCGACAAATTTGTAACATAAAATGCAGACCAGTTTGCAACACCACATAAATTTTTGCGGTAGTGCAAATTGGCCTGCAAGTCAGTATGCAACAATAAGCGAAAAAACTTCAAAAACATTGGTATGCCGATACAAAATGCTATGCAAATTGTACCGCAAATTAACTTTCAATTTATTGGTTTTTCCCTCTGTACTGAACGGGTTGCGTTTGAAAGCAAGGGGGCATTTTTTTGAAAAAATGGTTAATAACAACTCACCGGGGTATATACCAAACAAGGTACAATCTTCTCCAGCTATTTCTTTAGAGAATACGTTCTACTAAAAAATAAGGAGGTGTACAGTTATGGCACAAGATGTATTATGTGAAGTGAATAACTGTGTGTACAATCGAGATGGCCGGAAATGCACGGCTGACCAGATTTTCGTATCCAGCCATGCGGGCAGTAAACCAAGAAAAAGCGAAGAAACGGATTGCCAGACTTTTGAACCTGAAGCTTAATATAACGTTGAGGATAGACAGCGGGAATCCCGCTGTCTATCTTTATGACCTGACACTTTAGCGCTTTAAAGGAGTCGGGGACTGTCCCCGACTCCTTTAAAGCGCTAAAGCACTGACTTTCATAGTCTACGAGACGGGCACTGTGTGAAGCATGAATTTAGCGTGTTTTGGTAATAATCACAGTTGTTCAGTCCATTTTTTTGCTTCGCGGGAGGGACATCTGTATCAATGCAAACGTTTGCATGATATAATCAGCTTGGCAGTTTAATAAAAGGAGAGACACAATTCATGAGTAAACAATGGTGGAAAGAAGCAGTTGTCTATCAAATCTATCCTCGAAGTTTCAAAGATTCCGATGGTGATGGAATTGGCGACATCAATGGAATCATCTCGAAACTGGATTACTTGAAGGAGCTTGGCATTGACGTCATTTGGTTATCACCGGTTTATCAGTCTCCAAATGATGATAACGGGTATGATATCAGTGACTACCGGGGTATCATGGATGAATTCGGAACGATGGCTGACTGGGACCGTCTTTTAGAAGAAATGCATAGGCGCGGCCAGAAGCTGATCATGGATCTTGTCGTGAACCATAGTTCAGACGAGCATGCGTGGTTTGCGGAATCCAGAAAGTCACCAGACAATCCTTATCGTGATTACTACATCTGGAGAGAAGGAAAAGATGGGAAAGAACCGAACAACTGGGAGTCTTGCTTCAGCGGCTCGGCGTGGCAGTATGATGAGCAGTCGGGTGAATATTTCCTTCATTTATTCAGCAAAAAGCAGCCGGATCTAAATTGGGAGAATCCAAAATTGCGTGAAGAAGTTTACGATATGATGAGATATTGGCTGGATAAAGGGATTGACGGTTTCCGTATGGATGTCATCAACTTCATCTCGAAAGTGGACGGCCTGCCGGACGCTGAACTTCCTGAAGGGCGTAACTATGCTCCAGGCGGGCAGTACTATATGAACGGACCCAAAATTCATGACTACCTGCAGGAAATGCATGACAAGGCACTATCAGGCTATGATGTCATGACAGTCGGGGAAATGCCGGGAGTTGATGTGGATGAAGCCAAGCTTTATACTTCTGAAGCCAGGAAAGAAGTGAACATGATATTCCAATTCGAACATGTGGACCTTGATTCAGGTCCCGGCGGTAAATGGGATCTCCGTCCAATGAGGATGCCCGACCTCCGCGGCAGTTTTACAAAGTGGCAAAAAGGGTTAGAGCAGGCAGGCTGGAACAGCTTGTACCTGAATAACCATGACCAGCCGCGTATGGTTTCGCGTTTTGGGAATGACAAAGAGTACCGTGTGGTATCAGCGAAAATGCTGGCTACCTTCCTTCATACGTTGAAAGGGACTCCGTATATTTACCAAGGGGAAGAACTGGGGATGACGAATGTCCGTTTCAATTCAATCGATGATTACAAAGATATTGAGATCCTGAACATGTACCGGGAAAAAGTGGTTGAAAACGGTGAGGATCACGACAAAGTTATGGAATCCATCTATGTAAAAGGTCGTGACAACGCACGTACGCCAATTCAATGGGATGACAGCGAGCATGGGGGTTTTACTACAGGAACGCCTTGGATCCAGGTTAACCCGAATTACAAGGAAATCAATGCAAAGCAGGCATCAGCGGATCCTGACTCTGTCTTCCATTACTATAAAAAATTGATCGAGCTGCGCAAAGAAAACCCAATCATGGTTTACGGGTCTTATGATCTCTTGATGCCGGACCACGAAAAGATCTACGCCTATGTGAGAGAGTATGAAGGACAGAAGATGATCGTCATGCTCAACTTCTCAGGCGGCATACCAGAATTCCGGCTGCCGGCAGAACTGGAAAGCGGCCGCAAAGAACTGCTCATCAGCAACTATGAGGTGGACAGCAGCCAAGATATTAAGAATGTGGAACTTCGCCCATACGAAGCACGCGTGTATTTAGTGCATTAAATGAATAGCAAAGACCCAAAGAGGTGTATCCGCTATTGCGGATGCATCTCTTTGTTTAGTCCTTTAAAGCGCTAAGAGGGACAGTCCCTCTTAGCGCTTTAAAGGGGTGAAGTGGAATGCCGTCCTAGAAAGTTTCGCTGGCTGCTATCCCGGGAAGAGGATAGAAGACACTCAAATAGGAGGAATTCTTAATGAGCAAAACGATCTTCATCACCGGAGCAGGAAGCGGCTTGGCGCGTGGAGCAGCACTAGGGCTTGCCAAGAAAGGCCACCGCATCATAGCGACGACAGAAATAACTCCCCAAAAAACGGACCTTTTAAGGGAGGCAGAGAGTCAGGGATTGGATATGGAAGTATTCAAGCTTGATATCACCAACCCGCGTGACCGTGCGCAGATTGAAGAATATGACTTTGATATATTCGTAGCGAATGCGGCAATCAACGAAGGAGGACCGCTGGCAGAAGTGCCGATGGACCGGTTTCGTGCCCTTTTCGAGGTGAATGTTTTTGCGACGCTTGAAAGCGTTCAGATCGCAGCGCAAAAGTTCATGAAAAAGAAAAGCGGGAAGATCATCTTCATGAGTTCGATGGCCGGAATCTCTGCCACTCCATATGTCGGCCCCTATACAGCTACCAAACATGCGGTTGAAGGAATTGCCCAGACGTTAAGGAATGAACTGGAAGAGTTCAACGTGCAGGTAGCGACCATCAATCCGGGAGCATTCGAAACAGGCTTCAATAAACGGAGTGCCGAGGAAATATGGAAATGGTTCGATGACGATAAAAACCTGACGCCGAAAGGGTCGATAAAAGAAATGCATAAAGGGTTGGAGGACCAATTCGATCCTGAAGATATGATTCAGAAAATGATTGAAATCATCCCAGCCGACCACCATAAGTTCCGTACAGTGTATCCCCAGGAAACCGAGGAACAGTTGAAGAAAACCCAGAAAGAGCGCTGGGATATGGAAATCTGATCTATTATCCAAACGTTTGACTATCACCAAAGACTTCCTGCAAAGGGAGTCTTTTTTGTGTATCCTTTAGTCCTTTAAAGCGGCGGGGGACAGTCCCCCGCCGCTTTAAAGGACTAAAGGCATGAGGGGATTTCCTTGCAAAATTCTTATTGCTCTTTTGGACAAGCTGAGTAAAAATAGACGGGTAAAGATTGCAAGTTTTAGAGATTAACCCCTACGGGAAAGGAAATAACAGACCATAGATATGAATGGGACATAAAGGAGTGTTATATGGAGAACTGGCTGACTGAGATTATAAACAGTTTTGGGTACGGAGGTATTTTCCTTTTGATTGCCTTGGAGAATATTTTTCCGCCCATTCCTTCTGAAGTGATTTTGACGTTTGGCGGTTTTGTAACGACGACATCCGAGTTGACGATTTGGGGGGCGGTCATTGCCTCGACTTTGGGATCCGTGATTGGTGCGATGGTTTTGTATGGGCTTGGTTTGCAGCTCGATGTTGAGCGGATGGAGAAAATCGTGGACAGATGGGGGCATGTTCTCCGTCTGAGCAGGGAAGATATCCGTAAAGCGGATGCATGGTTTGATAAGTATGGGTATTGGTCTGTCTTTTTCTGCCGGTTTGTTCCGCTGATCAGAAGCTTGATTTCGATTCCGGCGGGGATGTCCAATATGAAATTCGTTCCGTTTCTTATTTTTACAACGGCTGGCACGCTCATCTGGAACACGGTCCTGGTGAATCTGGGTGCACAGGTAGGTGAGTCATGGGAAGATATTGTGGGATACATGGACATCTACTCAAACATCGCTTATGCCGTGATTGCACTGCTCGTAATCGTGTTCCTTGTTTATTTCTTTAAAAAGAAGAGGAAAAAGTAAGTGGGGCTTTAGCGCTTTAAAGCAACCGGGGACTGTCCCCCGGCGCTTTAAAGCATTAAAGTAAATAGATCCAAAAGCCGTGCTGTTCTATTTCTGAGCAGCACGGCTTTTGTTACGGCCTCACACTTCATGTCCAGTCAAAGATCGATGAAATTCCCCTTAACAGATACCAAAGAATCCGGAATGGCAGGACAATCAGCTCCGGCACCCAAATCAATACATCCCCGATAACATCCCAAAATGTGTAGGTGCCTTCTGCTCTTTTTCTTTGCCTGCGTTCCCTCCTCTTGTTGATAAACATCAGCATCTCCCCAAGCTTTTGATTGATTTTAAACACCTATCTTCTACTGTATATTCTACCTTATTATGGAATTTATCGTCAAAGAAAACCGGGTGGTGCCAGGCACGCCCCGGTTTATGTCAGATGGATTTTACCTATTTTCAGTTAATTTAATTGACAATTTCTCCAATTTGAAATATTATCTAATTTAAAACCGACAGAGTTGGTTGGAATAGTAGAGATTAGGTGAGTGAAGGAGAGAGGATATATGAAGTATGGTTTTTGGTTACCGATCTTTGGAGGATGGCTGCGCAATGTTGAGGATGAAAACATGCCGGCCACTTATGAATATGCCGAAAAGGTTGCCACATCAGCGGAAAAGTGGGGGTATTCCACAACGTTGATCGCGGAACTTTATTTAAATGATATAAAAGGCCAATCAGAAGATTCATTAGAAGCTTGGACTACAGCTGCTGCACTTGCGGCGGTGACGGATAAACTTGAAATCATGACTGCAATCCGCCCTGGTTTCCATAATCCAGCCATTACAGCAAAAATGGCAGCCAACATCGATCAACTGAGCAAAGGGCGTTTCACCTTGAACGTTGTTTCTGCCTGGTGGGCGGAGGAAGCCCGTCAATATGGCGGTGTATTCACCGAGCACGATGAACGTTACGACCGGACACAGGAATTTATCGATGTGCTAAAAGGACTTTGGACAGAAGACTCCTTCTCTTATGACGGGAAATTTTATCAGTTGGAAAACACCAAGTTATTCCCGAAACCGGTTCAAAGACCGAATCCAATTCTTTATGCCGGCGGTGAAAGTGAAAAAGGAAAAACCACCATCGTTGAAAAATGTGATGCTTATGTAATGCACGGCGGGACAGTGGAAGAAATTCAAGCAAAAGTAGCGGATATGAAATCCAGAAGAGAAAAGACAAGGAATCCGGATTTGAGTTCATTCGGTATGGCTGCCTATATCATCTGCCGCGATACAGAAGAGGAAGCGGTGGATGAACTGGCAAGAATCACGGATGTGAAAGAATCGGATGCTTACTCTGGCTTTAAGGACTTCACAAGTAAATCCCAGCTTGAACAGCAGGTTCAGTTGCAGGATTACTCTGTATCCAACCGGGGCCTTCGTCCAAATTTGGTCGGAACTCCAGAGCAGATAGCAGATAGAATCCTGGAATATGAGAATGCCGGACTGGACTTGCTGCTCCTTCAATTCTCACCGCAGCTTGAAGAGATGGAACGCTTTGCAAAACAGGTTATGCCTTTGGTAGAGGAAAAAAGAAAAACAGCAGAGGGAGTGCTTACGGTTGAGTAAAATCTATGTAATCCATGAAAACAGCGAGTGGACGGTTCACCTGACAAATCGATTGGAAGAGCTGGGACTGCCTTACGAGGAATGGCACCTGAGTGAAGGGACGCTGGATCTTTCACAGGAACCGCCGGAAGGCATTTTTTACAGCAGGATGAGTGCTTCTTCCCATACAAGAGGCAACCGCTTTGCGGCTGAATATACTGGACAGGTACTGGCATGGCTTGAGGCCCATGGACGGAAAGTGGTGAACGGCAGCCGTGCGCTTGAACTTGAGGTCAGCAAGGTGAAACAGTATCTTGAACTGAGCAAGCATGGGGTGCCGACACCGAAAACAGTCGCTGCAGTAGGGAGAGAACAAATCCTGAAAGCGGCAGAAGCCTTTGAAGGTAAACCGTTCATCACGAAACATAACCGTGCCGGAAAAGGCCTGGGAGTGCAGTTATTCCAAACTATTGAGAGTCTCAGAAACTACGTCGATGGACCGGCGTTTGAAGAGCCGGTTGATGGAGTGACACTGATTCAGGAGTACATTCAAGCGCCGGAAAGCTTCATCACACGCTGTGAATTTGTCGGCGGCAAGTTCATCTACGCAGTCAGAGTCGATACATCGGAAGGATTCGAACTCTGCCCGGCTGATGCCTGCTCAATCGGTGATCTGTTCTGCCCGGTTGGCGAAGAGCAGCCTGAAGAAAAGCCGAAGTTCCAAATCATTGACGGATTCCAGGATCCTATTTTACAAAAATACGAGAACGTTCTGGCAGCCAATGATATTCAGGTGGCCGGGATTGAGTTCATCTATGATCAAGAAGGCAAAATTTACACCTATGACATTAATACCAATACCAACTACAATTCCGATGCGGAGGCAAGAGCTGACAAATATGGAATGCTGGAACTGGCCATGTTCCTTGCCCAGGGATTGCAGAAGCTGGATGAAAAAGAGCAAGTTACTGCGATATAGGAAAAACCCTTATGTTCCAATTGTTTCTGCAGAAGCAAAGAATGAAAATATGTCCAAAAAGAGGCACGCTGAATTTGCGGTGCCTCTTTATATTGGATATAATCCATGAATTAGTGAAGAAACAGAATACCGTAACAATAGCAAGGAACTACAACAATTATCATTGTTCAAAGTAAATAGCTGACCGGCCTGATTGACCTTATAATAAATGTCACCCGTGCATTTACCTGAAAGTAGAGTAATCTATTAATCGCAGGATTTTTTTCTTTTCTATCAGAGAATCTAGCATTAAGGAAACCGCTTTCTTGAATTTTTAAAAAAGTGTTGATATTCTGAAAATTAATGTATATAATCCTAGTAGAAAACGTTTTCAAAGTGGTTCGGGTTCATTTTTTTTACCTTTTAAGGAAACCGGTTTCCTTAATTGTTTTTCTTGAAAGGGCGGATGGGAAATTGATAAACAGGGGGAAATGTTAAATGAAAAGCATGAAGAAATGGATGGCGGTCGGTCTGTCTTCAGTACTTGCACTTTCACTTGCAGCATGCAGCGGGAATGATGAAGCATCTTCTGATGGGAAAAGCGGAGACAAAGTAACCTTGGATTTCTGGGCTTTTGGTGCTACAAATTATGAGGAATTGGCAAAGGAGTATGAAAAAGAAAATCCTAATGTGAAAATTAAGTTCAGGACTGCAGAGACAGCTGAACATCATGATGCTTTGTTTACAGCATTATCCGCTGGAAGCGGTGCTCCTGATATCGCAGCTCTTGAAGTTGATCAGCTGGATCGTTTTAAAGAAGCTCAGGACCGCTTTGAAAATTTATATGACCTTGGGGCTGAAGATGTACAGGATCAATACCTGGATTGGAAATGGAACGCTGGAGAGAATCAGGCAGGTGATTTCTTGTTTGGATTACCAACTGATATTGGTCCGAAGGCACTTTACTACAGGGTAGACTTATTTGAAGAGGCAGGGCTGCCTGTTGAACCGGAAAAAGTATCTGCACTGATTGATTCCCCGGAAGCCTTCAAGGAAGCGGGGCTGAAAGTAAAAGAGGCAACCGGCAAACCATTTGTAGACAGTATGGAAATGGCATATCGTGCCTATCTTGACGCATCAGTCGAAACCTATTTAAATCCTGAAGGTGAATTGCTTTTAGGGAAAGATGGAAATGCAGTTAAGCAGGCTTATGATTATGCTGTTGAACTCGATGAAGCAGGTATTGTCGGCAAATTCGATATGTGGACACCTGAATGGGCAAATGCTGTCAACACTGGTGAATTTGCGGCTGAACTTGGTGCAGGCTGGTTAAAAGGCTGGATGGAAGGCAATGCACCGGATGCTTCAGGAAAATGGAGAGTGGCAACATTGCCGACGGATTTCTCAGCAAACTGGGGCGGTTCTTATATCTCCATCCCGAGTGAAACCGACCATCCCCAAGAGGCTTATGACTTTGTTGAGTGGCTGGTTTCTCCTGAAAATCAGTTGAAGTCTTTCCAAAGCAAAGGATTATTCCCATCTGCTGAATCTGTATATGACATGGACGAATTCAAGTCAAACGAAGACAAGTTTTTTGACGGCCAGGTAACGGCATCGGTATTTGCTGAGGCAGCCCAGGACATTGATGGCGCCGTCTACAAAGGTGTGAAATACTTCCCGGTGCATCAGGAAGTGTTGAATGCACTTCGAAATGTTCAGGAAGGAGCAGATCCGGAAGCTGAATGGAAAGCGGCAATCAAAAGGGCAGAGGATCTAATCAGCCGCTGATGGTGATTTAGTTTGGGATATGGGCCTTTCTCTGGTCCATATCCAACTTCATAAGCGGAAGCGGGGGGGATTATGAACATTCCAACTAGTAAGGTACAGGCGGTTAAAAGTAAAAGGTATCTTTCTGAAGAAAAGAAAGACATGATATCCGGTTATTTATATGTTGCTCCTTTTTTTATCATCTTTGGCATCATTGGGCTTTATCCAGCTGTCTTCAGCATTTTTTTAGCATTCCAAAAATGGAATGGATTGAGCCCTATGTCTTTTGTGGGGTTGGAGAACTTTAAAGTTGTACTCGAAGACCCGCTTTTTTGGAAGTCGGTCTATAATACCATCATCATGGGGCTGATGGGTACGGCTCCGCAGCTGATTGTGGGAATCATTCTGGCATTTCTATTGAATTTGACGTTTCTCCGTTTTAAAAATTTTTTCAGGGTGACCATTTTCATGCCCTATATTACCTCGATGGTGGCGGTTGCCCTTATATTCAGTGTTCTGTTCAGTAACCATGAATCCTCACTGGCAAATTATGTATTAGGATTGTTCGGCTTTGACCCGGTTAACTGGGCAACCTCTGAGTGGGGAACAAAGATTGCGATTTCCATCATGGTATTTTGGAGATGGGTCGGTTATAACACGATTATTTACCTGGCAGGCATTCAAAGTATCCCTAATGATCTTTACGAAGCAGCCACAATTGACGGGGCCAATAAGAGGCAGCAGCTTTTATATATTACAATGCCGCTGCTCAAGCCATTCATTATCTTGACGGTCTTCTTCTCAACTGTAGGAGCACTGCAATTATTCTCGGAACCTACTGTTTTTCTTGGAACAGGGGCTTTTACAAGGGATGAAGCAATGACAGTGGTCATGTATTTGTACCGCGATGCTTTCAAACTGCAATCGTTTGGCACGGCTTCTGCAACTGCCGTTATCTTGTTGTTCATCATCATTATTTTCTCGGCGGTCAACACAATGCTTACATCGGGATTTGGCAGGAAAAGGAGGGGAGTCTGAAGATGGAAAAAATAAATAAACATAAGAAGCTGTCTTTAAGCCGGATCTTCATTTACCTGTTTCTATCTTTAGCCTCTCTATTATCCTTATTCCCATTTTATTGGATGTTCGTCATGGCCACTTCCCCGAGTTCGGCATATAATTCAATTCCGCCGACGATCACCCCTGGCAGTTTGCTGGTTTCCAATTTTCAAAAGGTAATTGCGCAAATAGACTTTTTTCAAGCGCTATGGAACTCCTTTCTTCTATGTACAATTGTGACATTAGTCGTCCTGGCCATCAGCTCACTTGCCGGATTTGCTTTTGCAAAATTTAAATTTCCTGGAAAAAATATACTGTTCTTTGCGATCTTGCTGACAATGATCATCCCTCCACAATTGGGATTAATACCGCAATACTTCCTCATATCAAAAGCCGGGCTGCTCGACACGTTGTCAGGCGTGATGATCGTGTTTTTCTTGAATCCGTTGGGAATCTTTTTAATGAGGCAGTATGTCAGTGAGTCTGTTCCAGACGAACTGATTGAAGCAGCAAAGCTTGATGGCTGCTCTAATTTCAAGATATATCGAAGCATCGTGCTGCCAATCATTCTGCCGGCGTTTGCGACGCTGGGTATCATTGTCTTCACGGCGGTATGGGGAGAATTTTTATGGCAGTTCACGGTATTGAGGGATCCGGAGACCTATACGATTCAAGTAGCACTGGCCAATTTAAGCAATACGTTTAACATTGACTTTGGGATGATTTTATCCGGAGTATTCTGGGCGACGGTTCCATTGCTGGTGATCTTCCTATTGTTTAACAAGCTGTTCATCTCCAGTATTACAGAGGGGTCTGTTAAATGAGACCGGCTTACCGGATTTCACCTTATTGATTCACCAACTATTTATTAGTAATCTAAAAAGTAGTCAACTCTACTAAACAGCAATTGAGGGATAGACATGAACTTAACGATAAAAGATATCGCACAAATGGCGGGCGTTTCCCCTGGAACTGTATCTAAAATTATAAATAACACAGGGAGCATCAGCGAAGCTACAAAGAAGAAAGTGCTTGATATTATTTCACAAACGGGGTATCAGCCAAATTTTTCAGCTAAATCTCTGGCTACTAAGAAATCTAATTTAATTGGATTAATTTACGCCGGAAAAGTAAATGTGGAATTTACTCATCCTTTCTTTATAGAGGTTGTGACGGCTTTTAAAAGAAACATAGGGCTGCTGGGTTATGACATCCTTATGTTTTCAAATGAACATTTCTATCAGGATAATGGCAGTTATTTAGCGAGGTGCCGTCACTTTCATGTAGATGGCTGTCTCATTATTACCGGAGAACAAATTGAGGATGCTATTTATGAACTTGTTGAAAGTGATATTCCTTGCATAGGGATCGACCTTGAACTGAATGGGCCAAAATCCAGCTATGTGATGACCGACAATATCAATCTATCCAATAAAGTCGTTCAGCATCTTTATCTGAATTCAGTCAAGGACATTGGCTTCATCGGCGGAAATCCTGAATCAGCGATTACGAAATTGCGGGAGGAAGGATTACGGACGGCCATGAATCAATTTGGTCTTGAAGTGAGAAAGGAATGGATGCAATATGGGGATTTCCACGAGAAGAGCGGTTATACGGCAATGAAGAAGATATTGCAGGCTGATCAGCTTCCCCAAGCGGTCTTCGCAGCATCCGATATGATGGCCATGGGTGCTATGAGGGCCATAAAGGAAGAGGGGCTGAACATCCCGGACGATATTTGTTTAATCGGCTGTGATGACATTGATGCCTGCCGCTATAGCGACCCTCAACTTTCGACTGTCAGGCAGGATAAAGACAAATTAGGAAAACTAGCAGCCCGCATGCTTAATGATCTAATCAGCAACGATCAGGAGATGAAGCCTGTATTCATCGATTCAAAACTGATCATCAGGGAATCTTGCGGAGGGAAATTAGTTTAAAAATAACCCGGAAATTATTCGGTATGATATATGGGAGGTCTGAAATGGCTATTATTGAATTTCCAAAGGATATGAAATGGGGGGCCGCAACAGCAGCTTACCAAATTGAGGGTGCAGCTTTGGAAGGAGGGAGAGGCCAATCCATATGGGATACATTCTCCCACACTCCTGGTAAAGTCAAAAATGGCGACAATGGCGATGTGGCGTGCGACAGCTACCATCGTTATGAAGAGGATATTAAGTTAATGAAAGAACTCGGCATTGATATGTACCGTTTCTCTGTCTCATGGCCGCGGATTTTTCCGGAGGGAACGGGTTCGGTAAATCCTGAAGGGCTGCAATATTATCATCACTTTGTGGATGCTCTACTGGCAAATGGCATTGAGCCGATGTGCACCCTCTATCATTGGGATTTGCCGCAGTCCCTGCAAGACAGGGGCGGATGGGAAAATAGGGACACCGTTGAAGCATTCGCTGAGTATGCTGCATTTATGTTTAAAGAATTCAGCGGGAAAATAACGAAGTGGGTTACTATAAATGAACCCTGGTGTGTATCGTTTCTGTCTAATTTCATTGGCGTGCATGCACCTGGAAACAAGGATCTTCAATTAGCAGCCGCCATTTCCCATCATCTGCTTCTGGCCCATGGGAAAGCAGTAAGACTCTTTAGGGAGTCGGGCATGGAAGGCGGAATCGGATATGCGCCGAACACAGAGTGGAATGAACCTTTCAGCAATAAGCAGGAAGATGTTGACGCATGCAGGAGGGCGACAGGATGGTTCATTGAATGGTTCTTTGATCCGGTTTTCAAAGGAAGCTATCCCGCATTTATGACAGAATGGCTGAAGCAAAAAGGAGTAACGCTGACCATCGAAGACGGCGATATGGAAATCATCAGCCAGAAGGTTGATTTCCTTGGCATCAACTACTATACCGGGAGTGTGGCCAGATACAAGGAGAACCATGAACTTTTTGACGTGGAAAAGATCGATATCGGGTACGGAAAGACGGATATTGACTGGAACATCTACCCGGAAGGATTTTATAAGGTGCTTTGTAAAATAACGGAACAGTATGGGCGTGTCCCTATTTATATCACGGAAAATGGTGCCTGCTATAATGATGAAGCTGAAAATGGCCGGGTTCGAGATGGGAGAAGGATACAATATTTGAAGGAGCATTTGACTTCGCTGAAACGCAGCATCGATTCAGGTGTGAATATCAAGGGCTACTTGACCTGGTCCCTCCTTGATAACTTTGAATGGGCAGAAGGATATGACAAGCGTTTTGGATTGATACATGTCGACTTCAATACATTGGAGAGAACCAAGAAAGACAGTTACTACTGGTACAAACAAATCATTCAAAATGGCTGGTTTGAAATGAAGGGTTCCTGATGAGAAAGAGGCTGCCCCTTTGGATAAGCAGTTCAGATAATGTGGAGAAAACATAAAATGGCAGCCTGAATAACATACGTTTTCGAACTAAGGGAATTAACAAACCAAAAAAGCTTGGGATATCCCAAGCTTTTTTGTTCTTATTCGATTAACGCACCCAATCGCTGAATAGTTGCCCGTTAAACTTTTGCATGCTTACATAATGAAACTAGGTTCTCTGCAATGGAAATTTATAGAGGGAGAAACTCCCCTTAATCAGCAGAAAAATACTGAAAACAGCTTAAATAAAGGGAGAAATTCCTCTTATTTGACTCGGAAAACGTAAAAATAGACACCTTGGCTTTGTATAGAGGGAAAAACTCCCCTCTATCACTGGTTACTCACTCTTCATCTTGCCATCTTCCGTATCTGCTCATATCTTGGAGCAGATTAAAATCACATCCCGAAAAATAAGTAAAATAGACCCTGCATAGCACGATCACACGATTCATTGTCAAGGTGTTATTCCGGGTGCTTATTGCTATGCTATTTTATTAGTACTATATGATAAACTTGATAAAACCACATAAACAACCATTCGTTTTATGGGCTGAAAGGTATGCTGACTCATATGCCATTTACAGTGTTTCTCCAAGAAAACGGAACTATTTACCCTTTGGAAGCAGCTTCTTTTGAGCCTATGTGCTTTAACGCATCACTTCTTCACCCGCTCAATGTCTTCAAACTAAGAGAATCCAGTGCATCATTTACATAGTCGATATCATAGATTTTCTTCTCAAGGCAATATCTGATCACGAGGTCATAGGTATCACTGTAGGAGAGAGAATACCCGGCTGCGTGTAAGAGGTCATCGGTTTCGTCCACATCAAGTTGAAGAGCAAGAGCCAAGGCAATTGCGGTGTTCCTTCCGACATGGTAATCGGGTTTTGACCGGATTTTGGAAAATAGCTTCCGATCAATTCCGGCTCTTTTGTAAACTTGCGGATCAGTCATCCCTTTTTCATCGATTAAAGTGAACAGTTCCTGCCTGAATGAAGGTTGTTCATTCTCACTGATGAAATCTTCCAATTCACTGGATTTTGCCTGATCCATCCATTCACTGTCTATTTGATAGGAGGATTCCAAGGCATCGGACAGGGGACTGTTTTCCTGTTGCAAGTGCAAGTGAATATAGTCTTTCAATTCTCTTAAAAGGGTCTGATCAAGCATAATTCCTGCCTCCCGAAATGTCGCTCGCCAGGCGACCAAAATATGGATGTCGTCAAGTATGATTATACCATCAACTAACTGAAGGAGATGGAAAAGATGAATAAGAAACTGACGGAAGTGGTGTTCCTCCTTGATCGAAGCGGCTCCATGGCAGGGCTTGAAATCGATACAATCGGCGGCTTTAACGGATTTGTCAGAGGCCAGTCCAAGTTGGAAGGGGAAACGCTGGTAACCACTGTCCTGTTTGATGATCGTTATGAGGTGCTTTGGCAGGGAGCAAAGGCCGAGGAGGTAAAATTGACTGAAAGAGAATATTTTGTAAGGGGCTGCACAGCCTTGCTGGATGCTGTTGGAAAAACGATTGTGGAAGTGGGACAAAGATTGGCAAAGACTCCTGAGGACAGCCGGCCGGACAGCGTGATCTTTGCTATCACAACAGATGGAATGGAGAACGCGAGCCGGGAGTTCACTTATGAAAAAATCAATGAGATGATCAAGCATCAAAGAGAGAAATACAGCTGGGAATTCATCTTCATGGGCGCTAATATTAATGCGGCAGAAGAAGCGAACCACCTTGGCATCAGCGCTGAGAATGCCTACGACTTTGAAGCAACAGAGGAAGGTATGGAAAAGATGTATGCAAAAATGAGCGAAGCGGTCTCTGACATCAGAGAAAAATAGTAGATTACTTTAGCGCTTTAAAGCAGTCGGGGACTGTCCCCGGCTGCTTTAAAGCGCTAAAGTCCTTGTTTCAAGCTCCCAAGAAAGTTAGACTAATATCAACAGCCTGTTAATGTTTTTTCGATTTTTGTCGATATTATATAGTAAGATCAGGTAGTCACAAACTTTAAACTGGGAGCTCACATACATTGGATTATAGAACGAATACCTCATTCATGAACATCGTCTTCATTGTCATTATTATACAAATACTGCAGTTGATCCTGGGGTTATATTTTCCGATTGATAATTTTATGAACCTGGTTATGCAAGTTGCTATGACGATCATTACCCTTGGACTGGTATATTTTATGTTAAAGGGTGTTTTTCAGGCGACGAGTGAGCTGAAGGAAAGCAATGAAAAATTAAATAACATTTTTGAATCGTTGGATGTTGCTATTTGGACCCACGACTTGAAAACGGATAAGCTCTTGATCACGCCTGGAATTGAAAAGCTGTATGGAAGGGATCTGGAGGAGTTTTACAAAGACCCCCTTCTTTGGAAAAAAGTCATCCATCCTGATGACCTGCCGATCCAGAAGGAGAGGCGGAGGCTTATCCAGACAGGGACCCCTTGTACAAGTACTTACCGGATCACCAAGCCGGATGGAAATGTCCGCTGGATCCAGGATAGGGGAATTCCCACCCTCGATGAGAATGGGGACCTTGTATATTTTTCAAGCGTTTTATTTGATATCACCGATCGAAAAGAAAGTGAGGACCAGTACCGCAGCCTGGTGGAGTTATCCCCTGATATCATTTCAGTTATAAGAAACAGAAGATTCGTTTACATGAATGCTGCCGGAAGCAGGCTTCTTGGCGCCCGCAATCCTGAAGAGGTAATGGGGCAGGAAATCGAACGGTTTGTAAGAGGGCAAAATATAGATGGGGTGAGAGAAGCTGTCAATCAAAGCTGGAGCGAGGGGAAAACCGATGATCTCATATTTGAAGCAGAGGTCATCCGATTCGATGGTACCCTCATTGACGTCGAGATTTCAGCTATGCCGATTCTATATGGAGGAAAGCCTGCCTTCCAATTGATGGGCCGGGATATCACCGAGCGGAAAAAATCCGAGGAAACCATTCGCGAAATGGCCTATTTTGATACCTTGACCGGTCTGCCGAACCGGAATATGTTCAAGCAAAAACTGAATAAAAAACTTGAAAAATCAGAAATCGGGACGTTTGCTATTCTTTTTCTCGACCTTGACCGTTTCAAGGTAATCAATGACACAAAAGGGCACACAACCGGAGATCAATTGCTAGTGGGAGTGGCCAAGCGCTTACGGAATGTGATTGAAAAAGAAGGAGACGTTTTCAGGCAGGGCGGGGATGAATTCATCATCCTTTTCGAAGACATTGACAAAGAAAGAGTCTCTACTCTCTCCAGTCAGATTTTGCAAAGCTTTGTTAAACCGATCGAATTATCCGGTCAGGAATTTTTTGTGACACCAAGCATTGGAATCAGTATGTACCCTGGAGATGGGACAGATCAGGAAACGTTGATAAAGCATGCTGATACCGCTATGTATTTTGCAAAGGAACGCGGAAAAAATAACTTTCAGTTTTATAATAAGGAATTGTACAGCAATGCTACACGAAAAATGGACCTGGAAAATCAACTCCGCAAATCACTAAAACAGAACGAATTCAGTCTCCATTATCAACCGAAAGTCAATCTTATAACAGGAAAAATCTTAGGAGTGGAAGCATTGCTTCGATGGGAACATCCCTCTTTGGGAATGGTATCCCCCGCAGAATTCATACCGCTCGCAGAAGAAACCGGATTGATTGTCCCGATCGGAAAGTGGGTCTTGCGAGAGGCTTGCAGGCAATGCAGGGAGTGGGAAGAGATTGGATCAAATTCCATCTCTGTTGCTGTCAACATATCGGTACGACAGATTCAGGATGACGACTTCATAGAATATGTTCAAACAGTATTAGAAGAGACCGCCTTGGATCCCGCTCTGCTTGAACTGGAGATTACTGAGAGCATCATGCAGGACTTTGACAGGACTTCAAGGATATTGAACAGCCTGAAGGACCTGGGGGTAACCATCAGCATTGATGACTTCGGGACTGGGTACTCTTCTTTGAACAATCTGAGGTATCTTCCGATTGATCACATCAAAATCGACAAATCGTTTGTCGATGACATTATTGATGATTCCCAGCACTCCAAAAATGGTTCAATTGTAAAGACCATCATTGACCTTGGAATGAATATGAATTTCTCCATCATCGCAGAAGGTGTGGAAGAACAAGAGCAGGTCGATTTCCTGATAAAGAACTCCTGCCGCATCGGCCAAGGCTATTACTACAGCCGCCCGCTGCCGGCTGGTCAATTGCAGGACTATATCACAAGTGGCGCCGAAAATCCCCCTGCAGCAGATTAACGCATCACCGCGATAGGGGACAGTCCCCGGTTCCACTGCCGTATTAACGCATCACCGCACCGAGGGACAGTCCCTCGGTGCTTTAAAGCGATAAAGGAAGTGCAGCAGATTTGAAGTATATTTATAATTATGCCTGGGAAGAGAATGAGAGGTTCCTATGTGCAATGGAGATGCGCGCCATTTTTGGGAAGGCTTCCAATTCGAACATCCTTGAAAGCACTCTTAAAATAAATCCGAGCCGCAGCCCATTCATAAGAGAGCGCATTGGCATCCTCTGTGAAGGCGGGACCATGGAAGAATTGATGAAGAAAGTAAGGGAATTGCCTGCACCGGTATCTTCTTTCAAGGTCATCTATGTGAAAGATCCAAGTTTTATAAAAAATGATAAAACAGGATTCGAAGACCGGAGGAGAGCAGAACGTAGCGTCGGCTTGAATATCCCAGGAAAAGCTGACATTAGAAACCCTGAAATATTGTATGGACTAAAAAACATGTCTCGCCGCTGGATTTTCGGTGAGTATGTTCAAAACGAAGCGGTTTGGCTGAAGCATCAGCATAAACCCCACAGTTATTCAACAGCACTCAGCACCCGTGTTGCCAGGGCGGTTGTTAATATTGCCGTCCCTGATCCTGCCGGGAAAAAGGCAATCGATCCCTGCTGCGGAATCGGGACGGTGCTGGTCGAGGCGCTATCGATGGGAATTGACATCATTGGCAGTGACCTCAATCCGCTTGTTATTCCCGGTGCCAAAGAAAACATAGAGTATTTCAAGCTTCAAGGGCAAGTAGATGTAAGGGATATCAGGAGTGTAAAAGGAAGCTATGATGCTGCAATCATCGATCTCCCTTATAACCTTTGCTCGGTGATCACGCCCGATGAACAGCTTGAAATGCTGAAAAGCGCGCGAAGGTTTACCAAACGGCTTGTAATCGTGACGGTTGAAGATATCGACTCGGTCATTGAACAGGCAAACTTTGAAATAGAAGACCGCTGTGTTGTTATGAAAGGGAATTTCAAACGCGAAGTCATCTTATGTGTGTGACTCGGCGCCTGCTTTTTTTTGTGCCTGTCAGGAAGAGACAGCCGACTGCGGCGGGATTGCCGATACCCGGTTTGGATTTGCCGAAAGTCAGTTGAACGCCGAAACCCGGTGCAAAATCGCCGAAAAGCAGAGTGAAATCGCCGAAACTGGGCTCTGAAACGCCGAAACCCGGTTCAGAATCGCGGAAAGCCAGCTGAACGCCGAAACCCGGTGCAAAATCGCCGAAAAGCAGAGCAAGAACGCCGAAACCCCGTGCAAAAGCGCCGAAAAGCAGAGTGAAATCGCCGAAACTGGGCTCTGAAACGCCGAAACCCGGTTCAGAATCGCCGAAAGCCAGCCGAACGCCGCAACCCCCGTACAAAAGCGCCGAAAAGCCGAGCAAGAACGCCGAAACCCGGTGCAAAATCGCCGAAAAGCAGAGTGAAATCGCCGAAACTGGGCTCTGAAACGCCGAAACCCGGTTCAGAATCGCCGAAACCCGGTGCAAAATCGCCGAAAAGCAGAGTGAAATCGCCGAAACCGGGCTCTGAAACGCCGAAACCCGGTTCAGAATCGCGGAAAGCCAGCTGAACGCCGAAACCCCGTGCAAAAGCGCCGAAAAGCCGAGCAAGAACACCGAAACCCGGTGCAAAA
Organism: Bacillus sp. SRL337; assembly: GCF_984799155.1. NCBI lineage: Bacteria > Bacillati > Bacillota > Bacilli > Caryophanales > Bacillaceae > Bacillus > Bacillus sp. SRL337. The sequence goes on from NZ_OZ481793.1 coordinate 777,874, forward strand.
GCGCCGAAAAGCAGAGTGAAATCGCCGAAACCGGGCTCTGAAACGCCGAAACCCGGTTCAAAATCGCCGAAAGCCAGCTGAACGCCGAAACCCCGTGCAAAATCGCCGAAAAGCCGAGCAAGAACGCCGAAACCCCGTGCAAAAGCGCCGAAAAGCAGAGTGAAATCGCCGAAACTGGGCTCTGAAACGCCGAAACCCAGCCGAACGCCGCAACCCCCGTACAAAAGCGCGAACCGCCCCCCGGATAAAAAAACAATTCCTTAGACACCCGAAATTCAGTATAATCAGAGTGTACTTAACCTTTTAAACTATCGAAATGGGGTGTCCACCTATGATCAAGCGTTTCTTCAGCTATTATCGGCCTCATAAAAAGCTGTTTTACATAGACTTTTTCTGTGCCATGCTGGTCGGGCTTCTGGAACTGGGTTTCCCGCTGGCGGTTTCCTGGTTCATCGATGAACTTCTGCCAAAAGGGAACTGGACCACCATCACAGCAGTAAGTGCGGGGCTTTTGACTCTGTATATGATGAGCTCCGGGATGCAGTTTGTCGTGAACTACTGGGGGCATAAGCTTGGGATCAACATTGAAACCGATATGCGCCGTGAATTGTTCAATCATGTGCAGCGGCAGTCCTTCCGTTTTTTTGACAATACCAAAACGGGGCATATCATGAGCAGGATCACAAATGACCTGATGGACATCGGTGAGCTTGCCCACCACGGGCCTGAGGATTTTTTCATTGCCATCATGACATTCATCGGGGCGTTCTGGATTATGATGACCATCAATGTGAAGCTGGCACTTGTCGCCATCATCATCGTTCCGTTCCTGATCTGGCTGATTTCGTATTCCAACATCAAAATGAATGCGGCCTGGACGAAGATGTACGGAAATATAGCGGACGTGAATGCCCGCGTGGAGGACAGTGTGTCGGGCGCGCGTGTGGTTCAGTCTTTTACAAATGAAGAATATGAAAAAAAGCGGTTCAACGTAAATAACTTGTTCTTCCGTAAATCGAAGCTGCAGGCGTACAAAGTGATGAGCTGGAACCTCTCGGGTATCTACGTCACCACCAGGCTGATGACGCTGGCCATCTTGGTGTACGGTGCATGGCTCAGCTTTACAAATGAGTTGTCATATGGGGAACTAGTGGCATTCATTCTGTATTTAAATGCATTGTTCAAGCCGATTGATAAAATAAGTGCCCTTCTCGAACTGTATCCAAAAGGAATGGCCGGGTTCAAGAGGTTTTCTGAACTCATGGAAATGGAACCCGATATCGAAAACAAACCGGATGCTGTCGAAGTCCCTGCTCTACGAGGGGATATCCGCTTCAAGGATGTCAGCTTCGGCTATGAAAACAACCGGACCATTTTGAATGACATGTCTTTTTCAATCAATGCAGGGACAACGGTCGCGTTCGTCGGTCCGTCAGGGGCTGGAAAGACCACGATCTGTTCATTGATTCCCCGTTTCTATGATGTGGAGGAAGGCGCTATAACTGTTGACGGAATGGATATCCGTGATATGACCAAAGAATCGCTCAGGGCAAACATCGGCATTGTTCAGCAGGATGTCTTCTTATTTACGGGGACACTTCGTGAGAACATTGCTTATGGAAAGCTGGGAGCACAGCAGGAAGAAATTGAAGAAGCGGTGCGGAAAGCCCATTTGACTGAGCTGATCGCATCTCTGCCTGATGGATATGACACACAGATCGGGGAAAGGGGACTGAAGCTTTCCGGAGGCCAAAAGCAAAGGCTGGCGATTGCCCGTATGTTCCTGAAGGATCCGTCGATTTTAATCCTGGATGAGGCAACTTCAGCACTGGACACCGAAACAGAGGCAATCATCCAGGAAGCTCTGAATGACTTGTCAAAAGACCGAACGACACTGATCATCGCCCACCGTTTGGCCACTATTAAAAAAGCGGACCGGATCATGGTCATCACTGAAGATGGCATCGCAGAAGACGGTTCCCATGCCGAGCTGCTGTCCCACGAAAATGGGATATTTGCAAAACTGCATGCCCATCAGCATTAAAAAACGAAGCCCGTTATCCTAAGGAGGATAGCGGGCTTATTTATGTGGAAATTCCGGGTTGTGCCGTTACACCCCGAATAAAAACGTCTGTTCAATCTCAAATCGACAAATTTGGGGGCGTGCCTGTCACTAGAATTTGGGAGCCCTGCGGTGCTTCGTTCCCTGCTCATATCCATAAGCGATCTCGATCAAGGCAGGTTCGCTGCAGGCTCCTCCGGTAAAGGTGATCCCGACCGGTTCTCCCTCAGGTGTGAACCCGGCTGGCACTGTGATGGACGGATACCCGGCCTTGGCAGGAATCATGGCTCCGTAGTTGTTCGGGAATACGATGGCATCGAGACTGTGTTCTTTCATCACGGCATCAATTCCGCTGGTTTTGGAAAGGTATTGGTCCTTTTCCAAACTCTTCAGGTATGCAGGACTTAACAGGCCAGTGGTTTCTTCAGATTCTTCCATTACTTTTTGTCCGTATTTCAAGGCTGGTCCGCCAAGTTCGTTGTTCGTACGGATGATATCACGCAGCGTCCGGACGCCGACAGACGGATGGACCGTTTTTAGATACGCATTAATCCCCGACTTGAATTCATATAGAAGCACATTGATATCCCAATCTGCGTCAGTGGATGGAATCTCAACTGAATCAATAACTTCCGCCCCCAAATCGCTAAGCTTCTTTGCAGCGGCATTCATGATGTCCAGTTTGGGCTCATCAAGATAATCAAAATAGGTGCTGCGGGCAATCCCGATTTTTTTCCCTTGAAGTCCGTTTGCAAGCAGGTGGTCCGTAAAACAGGTGTCCACTAATTCATTCGCTGCAGTTATTGGATCTTTCTCATCCACACCTTTCAACGCCTGCAGAAGGTGAACAGCATCGGTTACTGTCCGGGCGATCGGGCCGGCGGTATCCTGGGTATGGGAAATCGGTATGACACCGGTCCTGCTGATTAAACCGACCGTGGGCTTTATTCCCACAAGCGAGTTCTGGCTTGCCGGGCTTAAAATGGAGCCGGATGTTTCTGTACCTACCGCCACAACAGCGAGATTGGCAGCGATGGCAGCAGCCGAACCGGCACTGGAACCGCCGACCATGAAGTCAGCTCCATAAGGGTTCAACACCTGGCCGCCTCTGGAACTGTATCCTGTAGGCATTTCTTCTCCCATGAAGTTGGCCCATTCGGTCAAGTTCGTTTTTCCAAGAATGATGGCACCCGCTTCACGAAGTTTTTTCACAAGAAACGCGTCATCTTTTGCATAATGTTCCGCAAGTACCATTGAACCCGCACTTGTATGCATGCTGTCGGCTGTATCAATATTGTCTTTAATGACAACCGGAATGCCGTGAAGAGGGCCCCGGCTGCCTTTTGTCTTTCTTTCATAATCCAGGCTGGCGGCAATATGAAGGGCATCAGGATTGAGTTCAATAATGGAATTGATTCCTGGACCTGACTGGTCGAGCTCCGCGATTCTGTCGAGATACATCAATACAAGGTCCTGGGAGGTTAGTTCATCGTTCTGTATCTTTTCCTGGATATCCCCGATGCCTGCTTCGATAAGCCAGCCTTTATTTAATTCTTCCAAATGTGGATCGATCATGATATTCGTCCCTTTCTGTTTAAAACGCTGTTATCATATGGATTTTCTACCAGGTCTTTTTCCTTTGAACAGGGAGAGAGCTCTTTTCTTTCTCCTGCCTATCAGGCTTTTTTAAAAAGGCTGTTTTCGCATTCATTGTTGCTTTCGAAAAAATCCCAAGAGCCGGCTTTTTCCCCTGTATTCCATGGATTTCCCTTCGTAAAAGGGAGGGTAGCTCTTTTCTTTCCTGCTTACAGGTGGTTATCCGGTGAATGACCAAAATAATGGTTGACATTCATTTTGAATAGCAAGAAAGTTTACGGAAGGCTGTTTTCGCATTCATTGTTGCTTCCAGAAAAATCCCAAATCCGGATTTATCCCCCTGCATACTACGTTTTTCGCTCTGAGAGAAGAGAGAAGCTCTCTTCTCTCTTGCTAAACAGGGGTTTTTTCCGGTTCATTACTCCACTATCTTTCGGAATTATTATCAAATAGCAACAAAGTTATGAAAAGAGCCTTTAAAAATGACCTCTTCCAGAGGCTCAAAGAAAATGGATCTGTAACAATAAGTATACTATGGATTGAGCCGAATCCCTTTTTATGATGTGTAGATTATCATATTAAGTCGAACGGCTCGTAAATTAAAATAGCTCAAGTGGGTACACAATAGTTAACGCCAATCAACTAAGGAGTGTTCCCAAATGAGCTATACCCATATCGTACCACAGGAACGTGTACTAATCGAAAGTTATTGCCTGGAAAAGAAATCGCTGTCTTACATTGCCTCACAGTTGAAAAGAAGCAAAAGCACCATTCATTACGAGCTAAAACGCTGTAAACCTTATAATGCCCTGCAGGCTCAGCTCGACTACGATGCCAAGAGGGAAAACTGCGGTTCTAGACGCACGGTCCATCAAGAAGATATTGACTATATTTTGACCAAACTTAAGCTAGGCTGGTCGCCTGAAAGCATTGTAGGCCGGTATTGTAAAATGCATAAAAACCCTTTTCCAATCAGTGTATCAAGCATTTACCGGTACGCTGCCCTCGGTCTGTTCAAGCTGTCCCAAAAGCTTCTGATTCGAAAAGGGCGGAAGTTGAAAAACAACATGACGGAAACGCGAGGCAAGATGCCCCGTCTTAAAAAGATTCATGCTCGTAGTGCGCCCCGAAGCCAAGTCGGGCATTGGGAAGTCGATACAGTCATCGGCAAGTCGCACAAAAGTCAGATTCTCACGTTGACCGAGCGTACCAGCCGGTTTGAGATTATCTATAAGCTGTCGGCGAAAACGGCGAGTGAAACCGCCCAGTCCATCATCCACGTGTTGAAAAACTTGCCTAAAAAAGTGGTAAAGTCCATCACCGCAGACCGTGGCAAGGAATTTCATCTTTGGGAAGAAGTGGAGAAAGGGCTGGAAGTTCCCTTTTACTTCTCGGATCCCGGCAAACCAGGTCAGCGTGGCACCAATGAAAATAGCAACGGCCGCATTAGGCGCACATACCCAAAAGGAACCGATTTCAGCCGGATGACCCAGAAGGACATTATGGACTTTCTCTTGACGTTTAACCAGGTCCCCCGGAAAGTGCTCAATTATAATACGCCATTTGAGGTATTCATGAGTTTCTTGCCGTGTTCGACTTGAGTTGACAATTTACAATGATAATAATATTTTCTGTAATCCCGGGTATAAAAGGGATAGACCAACATACACTGGAGGACAAACAAATGAAATGGCGAGGAAGACGGGGAAGTTCGAATGTAGAAGACCGACGGGGAATAGGCGAGGAAGACCATCGCGGCCAGCGGAGGAATCGGCGGAATTATCCTGGTCCTCCTGTTTACTTTTCTTGGCGGCGATCCGGGAGCACTGTTAAACAGCATTGGAGGAACAAGTACAGACACAAGCGAGCCCTATCAGGCAACTCAGCAGGAAGAAGAACTAGCAGATTTTGTGTCGGTCGTATTGGCAGATACGGAGGAAGTGTGGTCGAAGGTCCTTGAAGAGCGGGGATTGGTATACGAAGAGCCAACCCTTGTTCTGTATACTGATAACGTTCGATCAGCATGCGGAACGTCAAACTCGGCTGTGGGGCCATTTTACTGTCCGGGAGATCAAAAGCTGTATATAGATCTGAGTTTTTATCAAGAGCTGCGGCAAAAATTCCAGGCTCCTGGGGACTTTGCCATGGCTTATGTGATTGCCCACGAGGTCGGCCATCATGTGCAGACATTACTTGGAACGAGTGATGAACTCACACCTCTCCGCAATCAATTGAGTGAGACGGAATTCAATAAATACCTTGTCCGATTTGAACTTCAGGCGGATTATTATGCAGGCGTCTGGGCGCATCATGCTCAAGGGATGGATTTGCTTGAAGAAGGGGACCTGGAGGAAGCCTTGACGGCGGCAAGTGCTGTTGGAGACGATACGTTACAGAAAAAGGCGAGAGGGTATGCGGTGCCGGAAAGCTTTACCCATGGATCCTCTGAACAAAGAAAGAAATGGTTCTACAAAGGATTCGAAAACGGCACCATTGAAGGCGGTGATACGTTTCGAGGTATGCAGCCAAAGAGAATAAAACAACCCGCAGCTGAACGTTCTGCTGCGGGATTTTGAAATGCTATGGAATGCGCGAGGGAATTGTACCGGTAGAGCGTCGAAATGTACCGAGAGACAAAATCACTAAAATGCACCTGGTACAAATACCAGGTGCATTCCGCAAACTGCCAAGTTATTAACGAGCGTTAGGAAATACTCTTCTTGTCATTTCGCTGAACTCTTCAAACAATCCCCTGACTGGCTTTCCGTTCTGAAGATCATTTCCGTAATCCTTCATTCTTTTAACAAAATCAGGGTTGGAGGATACATATACATTATTGATATCCTTATCTGTATCCTTCACCGCTTTTGCTACTTTTTGTTCAATATCCTTTGTGACTTCCCCTTTGGCCTTACCCTCCATCACAACAGCAACAAATGCATTGTTCTCCGTTACGATGACATTAGCGTCCCGTACTTCTTTTAATTCATTGACCTTGTTCGCAGCTTCTTCGGCGGATTCCATTGTTTGCTGTCCGTTGTTTGCATTACCATCGTCGAGCATCCCATTCCCATTATTGCCGTTGTTCATGTTATTTCCGTCATTTCCGTTATTATTATAGCCGACATTTCGGGTCTGAAGGTTATTATCATCTGCTCCATTGCCGCTGTTGGCCATTCCGCAGCCGGCAAGTAAAGACAATCCAGTCATAACGGTGAGGATCATTTTAAGGCTTTTCATATCTTTTACCTCCAAATCAAATTTAGTTTCAAAGATAGATTTTACCGACTGGAAAAAAACTATACATAAAAAACTTAATCCATGTTACACCTGCTCAACAGCTTCTCGGATCCGTTGTGTTTTGTACCATTGTAAACATAAAAGAAAAACGATGACCATATCAATGCCATCCCCGCCGAAATACATGATGAGGGCGCCGGTTTCCGCCTCTTCAAATGGAACTCCTGAAGGGGGATGGGCATAAAGGAATTTGGCTAATATGCTGTGACTGGCCAAAGCGGGAATCAATGACGCAGACCGGTATATAAATGAAGACTTATGCGGAGAGGGGCCGATGGCCAACATGGATTCGGTAAAAAGAAAGCCTGCCAGAAAAATATGGATATGGATAAAAACATACAGCAGTAAATGCTGGTGCATAGCATGGTAAAGGTCTGTTGTATAGAGAATCCACAATCCTCCCATATTTAGGAGGGAAGCCATAAACGGATCTGTCAGCAGCCCGGCTGGAGCACTCTTTAAGATTGTCGAAAGCCGTCTCGCCATTTTCACATTCAATGTTCTTAGAATCAGTGTCATGGGAGCAGAGAGAACGATCAAAAGGGGAGCCAGCATTCCAAGCAGCAAATGGGCTGCCATATGAAAGGTGAAACTTGAGTGGGCTCTGTCGGCAATCGGTCCGGATACGGAGTAAAAGATGCAGCCAATGCCGGCTATCCAAAGAAATGTCCGCGAGATCGGCCACTTCCGATATGTCCGGTTAGAAGTCCAGACTGCCAAAACATATACCAATATGGCAGCAGCAGCCCACACCGGCAGCCATAAACTTCCTGTTCCGGATGCCTGAACGTGAGTATGGTCAACTGCCATACGCTTTTTCCTTTGTGTCTTTGCCCGTTTTAAGGGTCAACAGGATTCCGATCAACAGCAGGACGGAGGCGATGATATTCCAGGTCCAATCATAGACCAAGATATTATCAACATAACGGATTTGGTGGATTCTCATGATTTTGTGCTGGATCGTCCCATCGTAAAGCTGAAACCCCCCGTTCCCCAGAAGCATTCCGCCCCACCATCTTTTCAACCAGAATGCCCCCCGCCGGCGAAGGTCGGCAAGCAAGAATAATCCGGCAATCGTTGCAAACCAGCTGAAGGCATGAAACAAACCATCCGAAACAAGTCCCATGGCGGTGGTGGATTTATCATAAAAATGGTGCCAGTGAAGAAGCTGGTGAAAGACTGTCTCATCAACAAAAGCCGCTAGTCCCAGACCGAAGAATATACCCGATATGAGATTCCGTGATAAAAAGGAATGTTTCATGTTAACCTCCTTGAACTTTTTCTTACCATTCTATCCAAGAAGCATCAAAATTAATTTATTTGGTAAAAAAAATGAGGCGCAAATCCACTGAAGGATCTGCCCCTCAATTAGTTAGGATAGTTCTAGGAACCAGTGTTTCTAAAATGGGTATTCCATCGTTCTGCCTTTTCCAGGGAAGGGAGGTCGCTCAAAATATCTCCAGGTTTGACACCTGATCCAATCATGTAGTCTGTGAATTCCATGTTCACAAATTCAAAAATATAATTGAACTGCTGCACCAGCGGAAGTCCCTTGATGTTTGCTGTTCTTCCACCGGTAATGACGACATACGCTTTCTTCTTTGTCAGCTCTTCCTTCAGGTTGAAACGTTCATCACGCAGATACTGAGACCAGCGATCAAAGAAATTCTTCATCGGGCCGCTCATCCCATACCAATAAAGGGGTGTACCAAACAGCAGGACGTCATGCTCCAACATGAGGTGGACCAGCTCTTCATAGTCATCATTCACCGGCGAGAAACCTTGCTCGGTATGTCTTAAATCCGTAATCGGCTCAATATGTTTATCCGCCAATGACACGATCGTATGGTCAGTGCCCTCAAGAATTTTGTTCGCCAGATACTCCGAGTTGCCGTTCTTCCTGGTGCTCCCCAGCAAAGCTAAAATTTTCATCAGCATACACTCCTCTTTCTAATTATATGTAGTATATTTCAAAAAGCCTATTCTGTTTCCACATGTTCCAGCTGCTGTTCAAAAATAACACAAAACCCGCATTTTGACCTATTCGCTGGGCTTCTTTATAGGAATGGTTTGGAAAAGGAGGCTGGTAAGGCCAAAGGAGGAATTAACGTCCGCGAAAACGGCTTTTGGAGGTGCGGTTGAATCAAAGCAGACGAAAGACGAAATGGGCATCAAGGACGAAACTTCCAGGGGGAAAGCAAAATCTGCAAGCGAGGCCTCTAAAGAACAATAAAAAAATCAAAATGTCACCCGGAATTCCCCAATAAAGTTCCTGAAAGACGTAAAATAAATAAGAGTAATGAATAATGGCCATGAGGACCAACAAAAAAAATAATACACATCACAAAAACCCCTGAACCAGTAACCTCGTCTAATTATATGGGAGGGAAAAACGTGGAAGACATCATAACAGATATATATGACATGGAAGACAAAGAGGAAATGCTGGATGAAATCATGCGGATGTACGGCCAGGATATCCTGCAGCTTGTGTTTTCATATGTACACAATAAAGCAGTCGCTGAGGATCTGACTCAGGAGATCTTTGTGAAATGCTTTAAAAATATACATACCTATAACAGGAAGTCCAAATTGAAAACCTGGCTTTGGAGAATCGCCATCAACCACAGTAAGGATTATCTCAAAAGCTGGTATAACAATAAAGTGATCATTGCTGAAACAGCCGCCAATCAACCCGGCAGCCAGGGGAAAAGTGTGGAGGAATCAGTCATCCAAAGAGAAGAAGACACAGAGCTTGCAAATGCCGTGATGAATCTGCCGGTCCAGTATAGGGAAGTCATTTACCTTTATTATTTTGAAGAGATGCAGATTAAGGATATTGCCACGGCGACGGAACAAAAATCTAATACAGTGAAAACCAGGTTGAGACGTGCCAAATCAATCCTTAAAGAACAGCTGGGAGGAGACTTGTAATGGAAAATCGCCTCAAAAAGTTAAAGAAGACAATGAAAACTACCACCTTCAGCGGGCTTGAATTCACCGATGCATACAGAGAGGAAATCCATAAAAAGCTGAAACAAGAGGACAGTGAAGAGCAGATTCTCCTTGCTATTATGCAGCTGCTCATCAACGAAAAGAATGGATTCGACTTGGCAAAACAATTGAGAAGCAGGGGAATCAAAAAATTTGAAGACCAGGAAGGCATGCTGTACACCATCCTTCACCGTATGGAGGGAAAAGAATATCTGGAATCACATTGGACCAAAGAAAATGGCAAGGTATACAAGATAAGCCGGAAAGGGAGCAGGCTCCTGAAAAAACAGGAAAAGAGGAGCACAGATTCCAGGGCAGTTTGGAAAACCCTGATGGAGGTGAGGCTTGATGGGTGATAAAAGAAGAACCTTTTTAGAAGGAGTCAACTCTCATATCAAGTCGACTGAAGCCAGGGCTTTTGTCTCCCGTGAGCTGAATGATCACATCGACAATGAAAAAGAAAGGCTTTTGAAAAACGGGCTGGGGGAAAAGGATGCAGAAGAGACAGCAATAAAACATATGGGAAATCCAGCTGAGCTTGGGAAGGACTTCAATACCATTCACCGTCCTAAAATAGATTGGTGGCTGGCAGGGCTGCTTTTGTTAACCATTTCATTAAGCTTTCTTCCTTTGCTTATGTGGAATGTGAATAGCAGTTTTTATTTTACAAAGATGAAACTGATCATTACGTTCCTTGGGCTGGGCTTAGCATTCGGCGTGATGCTTTTTGATTACCGGAAGCTGCAGAAGTTTCAGTGGACATTTTTTGCCATTGGTATGCTGATTTTAGTGCTGCTAGGATTTATGTCGAATCAATTTATTAATGGAAGACCTAATTTTGCGATGGGACCATTGACTATAGAGAGCACTATGGCAGTGCCGTTCTTATTCCTGGGCTGGTCCATTTTTTTCTCAAAAGAGGGATTCAGGATATGGAAAGCGGCCATGTTATTTATCGGAACGGTATTTCTATTCTTAATGTCGGTGAATCTTTCCATAGTCTTGATCTACTCCATAATGGTATTTGTTATGATGTGGGGAAGTCGGATGAGGTTAAAGATGAAGATGATCGTTACCGGTATTTCATTTGTCCTTTTGTTTTCATATGCTGTCTTATTTTTCACTACATCACAAGCTTATCAACAGGCACGGCTGCTGGCTTATCTGCACCCTAATCGTTTTGCGGATTCCGGCGGCTATATGTACCTCAGGTTAAAGGAAACCTTTTCTCAAGCCGGCTGGCTTGGCCAATTCGGCAAGCAGGAGTTCATCCCTTCTGGTCATACGGACTTTGTCTTTGCCAGCATAACATTTCAGTTCGGCTGGCTTACGGGAGTGTTCCTTTTTGCGGTACTTGCTTTACTGATGGGGAGAATGATGCTTGTCATATCAAAGGTTAAAGATTCTTTCGGTAAAATGTTGATCCTCGGAGGGACAGCTGTATTTACAGTACAATTCCTTTATAATGTGGGAATGCTGCTGGGCTTCCTTCCTCTGACAGGAATCTCTCTTCCTTTCATCAGCTATGGGTTGATGCCGACCCTTTTGAACTCACTTATTGTCGGGATAGTGCTCAGTGTATATAGAAGGAAAGATCTTATTGGAGCAGCAATATAAGGATTTCGCGGTTGTATTTGAAAAGCCCGGAGGATCATGCAAATTGATCCTCCGGGCTTTAATGTATGCTTCATGTTGGGACAGACACAAAAGGTGTGATCTGAACCTGTCTAAGCCTGGCTGTCCTTAATCAATCAGGTTCTCAGAATTCAATCCAATCAGTGAATCCACGACAAACCTGCCATCCTTGCTGATCAGAACATCATCGAAGTAGATCTCGCCGCCGCCGTATTCCGGCTTGAGCATCAAAACGATATCCCAGTGGATGGAGGATTTGTTTCCATTATCAGCAACTTCATAGGCCTCCCCCAAAGCCAGGTGGAGGCTGCCATTTATCTTCTCATCAAACCCGATATCGTTCATGATGGAATTGATATAAGGGTTGACCCCCAGAGCAAATTCACCAATGTACCTGGCGCCCTCATCTGAGTCAAGTAATTCATTGAGGTTTTCATTATTGTCACTCTGGCAGTCGGTGATCTTCCCATCTTCAAACGTCAGCTGGATGTTAGTGTATGTTTGTCCTGCATATATTGATTTGGTATTGAATAGAATGGTGCCGTTGACTGATTCCTTGACAGGAGCGGTAAAGACTTCACCATCCGGAAGATTTATCTTGCCGTCGCATTTGATGGCTGGCAGATTTTTAATGGAGAACTGGAGGTCTGTCCCTGGTGCCAGAATGCGGACCCTATCTGTTTGATCCATCAGATCGACAAGTGAGTCCATGGCTTTTGACATCTTACTGTAATCCATTGTGCAAGTTTCATAAAGGAAATCGGTGTAAGCTTCTGTGCTCATTTCAGCAAGCTGCGCATAAGCCTTGGTCGGTACATTGAATAGCACCCATCTCTTTTTTAGTTGTTCATCGCTGACCGGTTTATAGGCTTGGCGATAGGTGTTCTTTTTGGCAGAAGGAATGTCAGCATATTCGGAAATGTTCTTTTCCCCCAACAAAATGATGACGGCATCCATCTCCTTCATTTGGTCGAGCTTCAGCTTTGCATCCATTTCAAATTGGTCTTTTGAGCCGGAAATCATCATCTTCCGGTTCATTCTATAGTCGGTCTGCTCCACAAAAACGTGCCCGCCTGCTTTAAACACTTCATCCATAAACGGAGCGATGAAGTCATAATCATGAACATCCAATGCTTCAATCAGCACCTTTTCGCCTTTTTGGACATTCAGTGAGTACTGAACAACGGTTTTTGCGAGTGCCTGTAATCTTGAGTCCACTTTTTATCCCCCTTGTGTGTGTGACAGGGATCATCCAGCTTATCACATAAACGCGGATGATATGTTAAAGAATATATTCTTGAATTCCAGCACATTCAGTATAAAGGATTTTTTCTTCTTCATCACTTCATTCGTTCATATAAGGCTGTTTTCGCATTCATTGTTGCTTTCGGAAAAATCCCAGGAGCCGGAATTTTTCTCTGAATTTCCGGAATTCCCCCTCGAAAATGGGAGAGTAGCTATTTTTCTTTCCTGCTTACAGGGGGGATCCGGTGAATGACCGAAAAATGAAGAGCCTTATATAAAGAGAAAGTGATGTCATGCGTATAGGGGTGTGTGCAGGATAGGAAGTATAGGGGGCGAGCCGGCTTTATTGCATTTGAAGAGAAATAGGAAAGGTAATCCTGTGAATTTTTCACACCTGTGAGCCTTGCCCAAAAACCGCCTGAAGTGAAATAGAATTCCTGCAATGCCTGGTCCGGGATCAAGAGAACAGATTCTGATTCCAGTTTTGTCCAAAAAAACGCCCTTCAAATTCATATGAAATGGAATAAAACAGCGGCGTTTCAATGAAAAACACCCTGGTTTTCAGGGTGGGGGATACTATCTTTTCTGTAACTCTTCTTCAAAGAAAAATGTACTTGGATATTCTTTCACGATGTATGAGTATCTTTTCATGTTTTTGATGTATTGTGATTTAATGATTTTTACGTTTTCACTGGATGATTTAATACTGACTTCTTCACCGACATTGAATAAACACTTACCCATATGCTCACCCTTTCTAAAGATATAAACTGTAATGGACATGGACGTTGGAAATGAAGAATAAAGGGATGGAAAATAAAGAAGGCAAGCTGCTCTGCTTGCCTTTGTTCAAAGATTGGAAAGTATAAATTCTTGAAGGGCAATAGTGTCTGGCGGCAGCGCCCTTACAACACTGAATAGGGGCCGCCGCTTTACTTATGGTCCATCTATAAGATTATCCGCGTCTTCCGCCTCGGCCGCCGCGTTTCCCTTCGGTATTGCGTTTCAGAGATGATAAATTTTCTTCGCTGGATTTCATGAACTTAGCCATTTTATCCTCGAACGTCTCTTTAGGCTTGAAGTTTCCTTTAGAACGGAAGTCTTTGTTAGGTCTGCTGTCTCTTCCTTGGCGTGGAGGACGCTTAGTGAATCCAGAACCCTCTGGTTTGTCTACAGCTTTTTTGATTGACAAGGCAATTTTGCCCGCATTCTCACTAATTACCTTAACCTCAACTTCATCGCCTACTTTAAGATGGTCGTTAACATCTTTCACATAACTGTCCGCCACCTCACTGATATGCACGAGACCGGTTGAGCCTTCGGGTAATTCCACGAATGCCCCGAAATTAGTGATACCAGTTACCTTACCTTTAACCTTGCTGCCTATTTCGATTGCCAAAAAAAGTTCCCCCTTAATAATTATAACAACATCTAATTATAGCAAATTCACCGGCTAAAATCTAATGGTGATTCATGGCTTTATTTTTTGCCTTGATATAAATTGAAAAATGCCCAGATTATACAGTATGCATAAAGCGGTTTAAACAGTCCATTCCAATGTATGTTTAGACGCAAAGAAGTGTTTTCAAGAATTGGATGGAAGATGGAAAAAATCCATAAAAAAGAGGTGTTGGAATAAAGTTAAGAAGTGCACCAATATCAGATGTTCATTCAAACGATGACCCATATATGGATGGGAGTGGATGATAAAAAAGCCTTTTGCATGGCTGCTGTACCAAAAAGATTTGAATTTCGAGATATTTTGCCCGATTTCACCCTTTATACCCTGAAAAGCTAGAAAGGAACTGCTCTTCCATCATTAGCATCCCAGGGGAAAGTCCGCGCCCGGGCATTTTTCATAAGGCAGCAATCCATACGAAAACAGCCTTTCATAATGATGAATCTGCCCACTCTTTGATGATGGATGCCATATGATCCTTGTTGTGTTGAAATTGTTTTATTCTGTGCCCATTTGCACCAGAGGGATGGGGAAACCCGGTTAACAAGGTGTGGGAGGGGAGCTTTGCTTCTTTCTTGAGATGTTGAAGAACTGATTCCACTGTTCTGCCAAGCGGAATGAGCAAAGCGCCAGGTCCGATTTGTTGAAGTTCTTCCGGGAAGATAACCATGGAGTAGTAAGAAAGTAAATCCGACTGACCAATTCCCGGCCTGTGTCCCGTATAATTCTGGCCATGCAAGAAAACAGGGTACTTTATAACGGAAGCGGTGTGCACTAATCGCCGATTTTCGTGAAACAGGGATAAAGTGCTATCAATGTTTAGGAACTCAGAAAGACCTGCTTGATCAAGCATTGCAATGAGGTTTTTTCTGATGGGACCCGAGAAACCGGCTGCAATCTTGGCTGCCTCCAGAATCTGGTTTTGGCTCTGATTCAAGTCCAGGCTTTGTAAAGTCTGTTCATAGGCCGTTCTCATCTGCGTCCACCCGGGAGTGATCCCGATGAGGACAATCTTCGCCTTGGTATTGATGTATTCATTATGAGGGGCGTAGTACATTTCCAGGTTCCCGGACTTTTCTAATAAGAACCTTGGTGTAAGTAATGTTTCCTTCGTCAGGGGAAGGGATAAAGAACTGATTTCCGACAGGTAGGAAGGAAGTTTTGATTCCAAGTAGGATTCCTCCTTTTCAAGATGAAGTAATAGTCTATCTATATCATTTACTTAAACATCGGATAATTACAAGCAAATCTATTGTAATCCTGCAGAAATTCCTTTATCATCTAAAAAGAGAACACAATATTATGTGTTTGTGAAAGGTTTTAATAACTACATATTGTGTAATGCCGATAAATATGGTGTCTATTTAGACGTAATAGGGAATCTGGTGAAAATCCGGAACTGTCCCCGCAACTGTAAGTGCTGACGAAATAAGTAACTGCCACTGTCTTCAACCGAAGGCGGGAAGGACTTAATGTAGGGTGAAGCACAAGTCAGGAGACCTGCCATGTTTATAGCGTCTTATCTTCTTCGGGAATTGGGAAGGTAGAACGAGGATACATTGGTAGGCTTGAACAATTGTCTATGAATCTATCAGCGTTTGAAAAACCCATCCTTTGCGATGGGTTTTTTTATTCCCATTTTTCAGATTGAAGCAACTTCTACGTAAAAGGAGCAATGAAAAATGGAAGCATTATCCTCGCATGTATCAAGAACCGTTGTGACCCGGCTGGTACTCCCGCCTAATACCAATCATATGGGCACCATCTTTGGAGGAACCGTCTTGTCCTATATTGATGAGATTGCCGCTATCTCTGCCATGAAGCACAGCCGTAAAGTTGTGGTGACAGCGTCCATCGATACTGTTAATTTCCTGTCGTCGGCAGAAGTCGGCGATATATTAACGCTGGAGGCATGCGTCATTTCAACGGGCCGTACCTCGATGGAAGTCTTTGTGAAAGTGGAAAGCGAGGACCTTGAAACAGGAGAAAAAACCCTTACTACAACATCAATATTATCTATGGTGGCGAAGGATGAGGAAGGGCGGCCGACTCCGGTACCCGGTGTCATCCCGCAAACAGAAGAAGAAGAAAACCTGCTGAAAACCGCGAGAACCCGCAAACTGCGCAGGCTTGAGATGAGAAATCAATAAAAGTGGGAGGATTTCAAAATGGAATTAACGACAGTACATCGGATGCAAGAGGTGACACTGCTGCTTGGAGAGTTGAAGAGCAGGCATAAAGGCGTATCTTTTGAAGAATACGAGGAAAAAGTCCGGCAGGCGTTGGAAGCTAAGAAGGATATGACTGCTGATCAGCTGGATAACCTGCTGATCCTTGCAGCTGTAGAAAGAATCAGCAGTATGGAACCCGACTGGACCTATGTGGCCGCAGATATTTATTTGAAAAAGTTATACCGCGCGAGCTCGATTTCCAGAGGGACACTGTCCGGCAGAGGATACGGGTCTTTCTTTCACATGATAACACTTCTGGAGGAGCTGGGGATCTATGATAAGCGGCTGCTTCAGAGATACAGCAAAGAAGAGATCGACACCCTGGAAAAAATAATTGATGGAGAAAAGGATCGATTATTTACGTACATAGGAATCGTCACACTGGCAGAAAGATATTTAGCCAAGGCCCATGACGGCACATTCATCGAGCTTCCACAGGAACGCTTTATGATCATTGCGATGACTCTTTTAGCCGATGAGCCGAAAGAAAAACGACTGGAATTGATCCAAGAGGCTTACTGGGCACTGTCGAATCTGTATATGACAGTGGCGACTCCGACCTTGGCGAATGCCGGAAAAAGTTATGGACAGCTCTCAAGCTGTTTCATCGATACGGTGGAAGATGATCTGCGGAGCATTTATGACTCCAACACAGACGTCTCGACATTGAGCAAGAACGGAGGCGGAATCGGCATTTATATGGGCAAAATCAGGAGCCGCGGAAGTGATATCAAAGGCTTTAAAGGAGTCAGTTCCGGTGTCATTCCCTGGATGAAGCAGTTGAATAACACCGCGGTCTCAGTGGATCAGCTGGGACAGAGGCAGGGAGCGATTGCCGTTTATCTGGATGTATGGCATAAGGATATTTTTCCATTCCTCGATTCAAAGTTGAACAATGGAGATGAACGCCAGCGTACCCATGATCTTTTCACGGGTGTATGCCTTCCTGATCTTTTCATGGAGCAGGTGGAAAACAGGGGTGACTGGTATCTGTTTGATCCTCATGAAGTGAGGAAAGTGATGGGCTTTTCCCTTGAGGACTATTTTGATGAAAAGCAGGGTCAGGGTTCATTCAGGGAAAAATATTGGGAGTGTGTTTTTAACCTGGACCTGTCCCGTGAAACCGTTCCGGCCATCGAGCTATTCAAGTCGATTATGGTCTCCCAGCTTGAAACCGGAACACCTTATATGTTCTATAGGGACACAGTCAATCGGTTCAATGCAAATCAGCACAAAGGAATGATTTACTGCAGCAATCTTTGTACCGAGATCACCCAGAATATGAGCGCCACGGTCATGGAGGAAGAACGGGTGGAAGACGGGACCATCATCACGTATAAAAAGCCGGGAGACTATGTGGTATGCAACCTGTCATCCCTTTCCCTTGCGAAGGCCGTGAAAGACGGGGTTCTTGAAAAAGTCATCACGATTGCCGTCAGAATGCTTGATAATGTCATAGATATCAATCAAATTCCGGTGCTGCAGGCCCAGCTCACCAACGAAAGGTACCGGGGGATCGGTCTTGGTACCTACGGCTGGCACCATCTGCTGGCGTTGGAAGGAATCAAGTGGGAAAGTGATGAAGCCGTCGATTATTGTGATTCCCTATATGAAGAGATTGCTTTTTATACGGTATCAGCAAGTTCGGCTTTGGCGGCGGAAAAGGGCGCATATCCGTATTTCTCCGGCTCAGAGTGGTCGACAGGGGAGTACTTTGAAAAGAGGGGATATACTTCAGCCAGATGGCTGGATCTTAAGGAAGAGGTGCAGCGGAACGGCATCCGAAATGGCTACTTGATGGCTGTGGCCCCCAATTCATCAACCTCACTGATTGCCGGTTCGACTGCCAGCATCGACCCTGTTTTCCGCCTGGAATATTCAGAGGAAAAGAAAGATTATAAGATTCCGGTCACAGCCCCGGATTTATCGCCGCATACGACATGGTATTACAAGACAGCTTATACTATCGACCAGCATTGGAGCATCAAACAAAATGCGAAACGCCAGCGCCATATCGATCAATCGGTCTCCTTCAACCTTTATGTCCGTAATGATATAAAGGCGAAAGCCCTGCTGGATATTCACCTTGATGCCTGGAAGTCAGGACTGAAAACGACATATTATGTCCGCTCAACGTCCAATGCAGAAATAGAAGATTGTGAGAGCTGCCACAGCTGAGGGAAAGGATGAGAAAAGTGAATTTGGAAAAAAGAAGATTGATTGATACGGATGCCCCGAACGCCGCTACTGCCATTATCAATGGGAGAAGTTCAAATATATTAAACTGGGATGATGTGCGGTTTTCATGGGCTTATCCAAAATACAAGAGGATGCTCGGGAATTTTTGGACGCCATTTGAGATCAATATGTCCAAGGATATTAAGCAATTCCCGAATTTGACTGAACAGGAACAGGAGACCTTCTTGAAGGTGATAGGGCTTCTCGCCTTACTGGACAGCATCCAGACCGATTATGCCGGAAAAGTAGCAGACTATTTAACCGACTCCAGCCTGAATGCACTGATGATCATCCTTGCACAGCAGGAAGTCGTCCACAATCACTCCTACAGTTATGTACTGTCCAGCATAGTTTCCAAGAAAAGGCAGGATGAGGTGTTTGATTATTGGAGGACCGAGCCCACCTTACGGAAGCGGAATGACTTTATCACTAATGGATACAAGGGATTCGCAGAAAACCCGAATGTTGAGAATCTGCTGCACTCTATTGTCTATGATGTCATCCTGGAAGGATTATTCTTTTACTCTGGCTTTGCTTTCTTTTATAATCTGGCACGCAACCAAAAGATGGTCGCCACTTCGACGATGATCAATTACATTAATCGCGACGAACAATTACATGTCGGCCTTTTTGAAAAAATCTTCAAAGAAGTCCTGCAGGAAAACCCAGAATATGATACAGCAGAACTCAGAACGTTTGGTGTTGAATCGTTCAGGAGAGCTGCAGACCTGGAAATTGAATGGGCTGAAGAAATCATCGGGGATACCATTGACGGCCTGTTGATGTCTGATGTAGAAGCCTATATAAAGTTTATGGCCAATAAACGGTCGCTGCAAATGGGCTTTGATGCCCCTTTTGAGGGGTATAAAAGCAATCCTTTACGATGGATAATCGCCTACCAGGAAGTGGACCTCGGGAAGACTGATTTTTTTGAGCAGAAGTCCAGGCAATATGCGAAAACTTCAGATGCCAATGGGTTTGATGAGCTTTAAAGATGGCTGATGAAACGGAAGACGGATCTGTGGAACGGTGCCCGGTGCCTTAGCCAGGGCAAAAGGGGGAGCAGTACCTGATACAAAAAGATGGATTTGCATCAGTCGCCAGGGCAAAATCGCACCAGGCACCAAGAGGGCTCAACCAGCCAAAAAGGCGTATTCCCAACTATGGGAATACGCCTTTTTCCACTATCATTTCACAAGCTGCTTGACAAGCTCCTTGTTCCGGTCTTTGAATACTTCATTATGGGAAGACACCATCGCGAAAGCACCTGCATCCGGTTGAATGTACTGTTTTGCTTGATTGACGGCATTGGCTGCATCTTGGAAAGCACCTGCAATCAGGTTCAGTTTTCCATCATGTTTGAGGATATCCCCAGCGGCAAAGATGCCGGGAATGGAGGATTCGCCCATGACAGACCCTTCCACATAGAAGTCATCCATCATTTTGATATTCAATTCACTTTCCTTCAGGAGTGAGGCATCCATATCAAACCCATGGTTGATGATGACATCATCTATAGGAAGGAAGGCAGCTTCCTGAGTCACGCTGTTCGTCAGTTCAACCCTGTCGATGACATCTTCACCTTCTTTGGCAACCAGCCTTGAAATCGACGTATTCATCAAACATTCAGCCGTGCTGTTAGAAAGCTGTGTGACTTGGGCCTCATGTCCGCTTAATTGGTCTCTGCGGCAAGTGAGATAAACTTTTTTGGCAATGGGGACAAGCTCGTTAGCCCAGTCGATGGCCGAGTTGCCTCCTCCGGAAATGACAACAGTGCGATCTTTAAAGTATCTTAAGGATTTAACTGTATAATGCAGATTGGAGATTTCAAAACGATCAGCCCCTTCAATATTCAGTTTTTGAGGCTGAAGGATCCCGCTGCCCACCGCAACAATAACCGTCTTGGAGAAGTGGACATTCCCTGATGCCGCTTTCAAAATAAAAAGACCATTCTCGTCCCGTGCAATGGAGACGATCTTTTCATTAAGGACTACTTCCGGATTGAAGGTAAGGCCCTGCTGCACCAATTGGTCAATCAGTTTTGCGCCTGGAGTGGGCATTAATCCCCCGACATCCCATATCATTTTTTCAGGATACACGTGTATCTTTCCTCCGAGCTGAGGCTGGAACTCAATAATTTTAGTTTTCATTTCCCTCAGCCCGCTGTAGAAAGCCGAGTAGAGACCGGCCGGCCCTCCACCAATGATGGTAACGTCAAAGCAGTCGATTTCCTTCATCATGACCTCTCCTTATTAATTGCATTTAATATATTAGACATTCTCATAAGAACATTGACAGTTTTTTTATAAGATTTATAGTATCATTGTAACCGAAACTGATAATCATTATCAACGTAAAATTTTTAAATGAGGATTTTTAAATATAGGAGGCACAAAATGGTTCGCCTTCACACAGATCAATAACATATTGGCTACAGTGAGAAATTGATTGTGAAAGATATGTCTATTGAGATTCCAGATAAAAAAATCACCACGATAATTGGATCCAACGGCTGTGGAAAGTCGACTCTATTGAAAGCGTTAACCAGGATCATCCGCTTTCAGAGCGGTTCAATCATTCTCGATGGAAAAAGCATAACAAAAGAGGATACCAAGAAATTGGCGAAAAAGATGGCGATTCTGCCGCAAAACCCTGAAAGTGCAGGAGGTTTGACAGTCGGAGAACTGGTCTCCTACGGAAGATTTCCTTACCAAAGCGGTTTTGGCCGATTATCTAAGCGGGATATAGAAATTGTAGCCCTGGAAAAAGAGTGGTTCATCCTTCTCCTTACGGCTGTGCCTTGGCGGCGGGCTGCTTTTTCGGTAACGGGAGGGATTGCGTTTGTCGGATTGATGGCTCCGCATATCGTATAAGCACTGATCGGACCGAGGCATCAACTATTTTTACCGGTTGCCATCCTGGCAGGGGGATGGCTGCTGATGTGGGCTGACACCATCGGACGGAACCTTACAGATCCGGACGGCATTCCCGCAGGCATCATTAAAGCTCTGATCGTAGCACCCTATTTTATGTATTTACTGATGAAAAAAATATAAGTTCTTAGTTGAAGCAGAGGCTCTTAAGGGGTCTCTGTTTTTTTACTGCTTTCTTTGTATCCAGCTTCAAGGCTCAACTGCTAGCGGACTTCCCGGCTCCTCCCTGCGATAAGTCAACATCAACTCACTATGTTCGTTGTGTTTCCTACATCTCATGCGGAGCCAGTCCAGTCCGTACGCAGCAGATCGGGCCTTTCCACATTATAAAAATTAGTCATCATCGAATCACTTCGCTCTTCGTGATTCCTATATCTCATGCAGGAGCCCTCCAATCCGTACGGCGCTGATCGGCCGCTTCCGCTTTTCATTTCACATTAGGCTTACGCTGGCATATACAAAGAGCATGTAGGGATAGATATACAAATTGATGTATAGAAAATAATGAAACTTTTTATCTAGTTTTTCAAAAATGGTTGATTATGAATAAAAATTCAGTATAATAAATTTTAATTCATTTTATTCAAGAAAGGAAGCGTGGAAAATTGGCAAAAGAGAAGATTGTTCTTGCGTATTCCGGTGGTCTTGATACATCGGTGTCTATAAAGTGGATTCAAGAAAAGTATGGATATGATGTCATAGCTTTAGGGCTCGATGTCGGAGAAGGGAAGAACCTTGATTTTATTAGAGATAAAGCCCTCCAGGTGGGAGCGGTCAAAGCGTATATGATTGATGCGAAGGAAATGCTGGCAAAGGACTATATTATCCCTGCCTTGAAAGCGAATTGTTTATATGAAGGGAAGTATCCTCTTTCATCAGCTTTATCCCGTCCGCTGATATCTAAGCTGCTTGTGGAGGTGGCAAGAAAAGAAGGAGCGGTTGCGGTCGCTCATGGCTGTACAGGTAAAGGAAATGATCAGGTCCGCTTCGAGGTGTCCATAAACGCTCTGGCACCAGATATGAAGGTAGTTGCTCCTGTCAGGGAATGGGGGATGACGCGTGATGAAGAAATTCACTATGCCGGAAAAAATGGGATTCCGATTCCGGTCGATTTGGATAATCCTTATTCAATCGACGCGAATATATGGGGCCGTGCCTGTGAAGCCGGAGTGCTGGAAAATCCATGGACAGAAGCACCCGAGGGGGCGTTTGACTGGACCAATCCGATTGAACAGACTCCTGATGAAGCAGAAAACATTGAAATTGAGTTTGAGCGGGGAATCCCGACAGCACTGAACGGCGAGAAAATGGAAATTGTTCAGCTGATTGAAACACTCAATGAAATTGGCGGAAAGCATGGAATCGGCAGGATCGACCATATTGAAAACCGCCTGGTCGGAATCAAGTCCCGCGAAGTGTATGAAAATCCAGGAGCCTTGATTCTTATTAATGCTCATAAGGAACTTGAATTCCTGACTTTGCCGCGTGAAATTACTTCTTTTAAATCAACAGTCGATGCACAAATGGCGAAGATGATTTATGAAGGACTTTGGTATTCACCGTTAAATAAGGCACTCCAAGCTTTTGTGGATGAAACGCAGGGAGTGGTTTCCGGAAAAATCCGAGTGAAGCTGCATAAGGGAAGCCACTTTGTCACTGGCCGCCAGTCTGCCAACAGCCTTTATAATGAAGAGCTTGCCACCTATTCAAAGGGGGATGCCTTCGACCATGATGCAGCAGTTGGTTTTATAAAGCTTTGGGGATTGACCACAAAGGTTTACTCACAGGTGAACCAAGAAGGAGCAGAGATCCATGAGACTGTGAACGACTCTGCAAGAGAGAATCTCGGAGTTTAGTTCTATATACGTTGGGAGGAATGAGAATGGCAAAACTGTGGGGCGGACGTTTCACGAAAGAGACAAACGAATTGGTAGAAGAATTCACAGCTTCGATTTCGTTTGACCAGAACCTTGCACTTGAGGACATAGAAGGAAGTCTGGCTCATGTGATAATGCTTGGTGAATCGGAAATCATTCCACAAGATGATGCAGAGTTGATTATAGAAGGCCTTTTAAAGATTAAGAGTAAAATAGAAAACGGTGAGATGGAGTACTCGGTCGAGCATGAAGATATCCATATGAACATTGAAAAACAATTGATTGATCTGATAGGACCCGTCGGCGGAAAACTTCACACAGGGAGAAGCCGGAATGACCAAGTGGCGACAGATATGCATCTTTACCTTAATCGAAAAACCAAGGAATTGATCGGATTGGTGAACGCTGTCCAGGAGGCTATCTTAGAGCAGGCAAAAGATAATGTGGAAACCATCATACCCGGTTACACCCACTTACAAAGAGCCCAGCCAATTTCGTTCGCACACCATCTGCTGGCCTATTTCTGGATGTTTCAGCGTGATAAGGAGCGTCTGCAGGACAGCTTGAAAAGGGTGAACTGGTCACCGCTTGGTGCAGGAGCGCTGGCAGGGACCACGTTCCCGATTGACCGCGCACGATCAGCAGAACTGCTTGGGTTCGACAGGGTGTATCCAAACAGTATGGATGCGGTCAGCGACAGGGACTTTATCGTCGAGTTCTTATCGATCGGCTCTTTACTCATGACCCACATTTCAAGGCTCTCAGAAGAGCTGGTGATCTGGTCCAGCCAGGAATTCCAATTCATCGAGCTGGATGATTCCTTCTGCACAGGTTCCAGTATCATGCCGCAAAAGAAGAATCCGGATGTGCCCGAGCTGCTCCGTGCTAAAACAGGGAGGGTGTACGGCAGCCTGATGGGGCTGTTGACGGTTTTGAAAGGGCTGCCGCTTGCCTACAATAAGGATATGCAGGAAGACAAAGAAGGAATGTTCGATACCGTTGAAACGCTGGAAGGCTCGCTGAAACTGCTGGACCCGATGATTGAAACAATGACGGTCAAGAAGGATTCCATGCGAAAAGCCGTCAACCAGGACTTCTCCAATGCAACGGATATTGCAGACTATCTTGTGACCAAGGGAGTCGCATTCCGCGATGCCCATGAAGTCATCGGGAAAATTGTTCTTTATGCCCTTGGGGAAAGCAAATTTCTACTAGATTTGAAAATGGAAGAGTTCAAGAAGTTCAGCCCCTTGTTTGAAGAGGATATCTATGCCATTCTTTCTCCAGAACATGTCGTTGGCGCACGCGAAAGTTACGGCGGTACTTCGCCTGTTCAGGTGAGGAAACAGATTCTACTGGCCGAGGAGAAGGTTTCTCAGGGTCAGCCTTAGAAGCAGAAGGGAATCAGATTCAAAGTAAACAGGCGCCTAGAGGGGTAAGACCAAAAGGGAGCCAGATTCAAAGTAAGGAGTTCTTTAATAAGGCTCTAGTCGCCAACTAAACCGCGAGATCCCAAACACAGAAAAAACGAACCCTATTTAGAAAGGGTTCGTTTTTAAATGGTGCGAACTACAAAGGATCAAGATTCACCTTCAACAGCCTTCTTTTCCTCATCAAAATCCGGCGAAACGGCTTTCTTGATAAACAGCGCTACGATAAAGGCAACGACTGTAAGTGCCAGAGCAAACCAGTAGGCATGGTGGACACCATAGGTCATCGCTTGATTCGCCACGCCCTCGGTAACTGCCGGCTTGCCTTCAAGGTAATTTGCCTGTCCCTGGGTCATGATGCTGACGAAGATGGAAACCCCGAGTGCCCCTGCAACAGGCTGCAGCGTGTTGGCAATCGCTGTTCCGTGCGGGTATAGATGTTTTGGTAATTCATTGAGTGCATTCGTTTGCGACGGCATCATGATCGCTGAAATGGAGAGCATAAGGATCATATAGACTAAAATGAACACCCAAATTGGTACAGAAGGATTGATGTTGCTGAAAAAGATCATCACTCCAACAAGGGTAACGGTTCCCGGGATGATCAGTTTTCTAGGACCGTACTTATCAAATAGAGCCCCCATTGTCGGCGACATCAAACCGTTCAGGAGCGCACCGGGAAGCAGCAGGAGGCCGGCGAGTTTAGCTGAATAGCCCAGCGGTCCCTGCAAATACATCGGCATGACGATTTCAGAAGCGAACATAGCCATGATGACGATGACAAAGATGATGATTCCCCTTGCATAGCTTTTATACTTAAATACCCGGACATCAAGCAAAGGCTGATCAAGCTTAAGCTGTCTGAATACAAATATGATCAAACTGATGAAGCTGACGGCCAGGAGGATGATGATTTTGGCTGAAGTGAAGCCTGCACCTTCTTCTCCGGCGCTGCTGAATCCGTAAACAATCCCGCCGATCCCGATGGATGAGAGAATGATTGAAAGGACATCCACTCTTGGACGTGTGACTTCTCCGACATTCTGCAAGTATTTAACTGCAAATAAAATTGAGAATAGCGCGAAGGGGATCACAGTGATGAACAACCAGCGCCATCCCAGGAGATCCACGATTACTCCGGACAAGGTAGGGCCGATTGCAGGTGCAAACATGATCACCAGCCCGAAAGTCCCCATGATTTTTCCGCGTACTTCAGGCCGGTACAATAGAAGCAGGGCATTGAAAATAACCGGAATCAACAGTCCTGTACCAACGGCTTGGATCATCCTGCCTGTTAACAGCATCGGAAAATTAAGCGCCGAAGCAGCAATTGTCGTTCCCAGCAGGAAAATCGACATGACCCCAATGAACATCTGGCGGGTTGTGAACCACTGGATGAGGAGGGCAGAGACCGGCATCAGCACCCCCATGACAAGCATGAAGCCGGTCGCCATCCATTGAACAGTAGGAGCATCAATATTGAAAACATCCATTAACTCTGTGAGTGCGATATTGAGCAGCGTTTCATTCAAAATGGCGAAGAAAGCGCCAATCATGAAGGTAATAAGTATAGCTTTAGAATTTATTTTGGTTTCCATAAGTTCCTCCATTTTTCAAACTTAAAATACACTTCTCTATATTCCTTCATTTAGATGGAATTCTCAAGCGACGGGCTTAGTCTTTTGCAAATATGAAACTATATACAGCGGAAACCCGGAGAAAAGGGCAGATGACTAAAATAATGAAAACAAGCGTGGGAAAGGAATGTTTAGTGAAAAACCCATGAAATGCGGCAAGGTTAATGAAGGAAATGGAGGGATACATTAAATGAAATGGCCAAGCGGGAGGGAATGACAGAAATCAAAGCCTGTCTTCAGATGACATGAAGTTTTGTGAATGCATTGTGTTGAACAGAAAATTTAAGGTGTCGTCTAATGAGCGGGTCGACCCTGATTTTTCATTTCAGAATTTTTTTCATACCTCTGGATCATTCTTCATCATTTTTTGTTTGTCCTGTTTGGAAGCCACAGCAAAAGAATGGTCAGCAGTGAAGGCAGGTTATATCCTCTTTATAGCTACAAAGAAGAAGCCTCTACCAATAGGTAAAGGCTTCTTCCGTTTTCTGTGTTTTAGCGGTTACTGTTGTTATTATTGTTATCGTTCTGCCGGCTGCGGGCTTCTCCGCCTTTTTCACCGATTTCCTGATAGAATTCTTTATCGTGGTTCTCAGATGTCGCTTCTCCGCCCTTTTGGCCGATTTCCTGATAAAATTCCTTGTCATGGTTTTTGGAAGTAGCTTCTCCGCCTTTGCGTCCTGCTTCTTCCACCGTCATGTTCTTGTTGTTGTCATTATTGTTGTTTCTAGCCATTGTAATTCCTCCTTAAGTTTAGAAATTTGATTTTCCACTAAGACGAGTTACTCCAGCAATCGAAAGATAAAAGCTTAACTTCTATCTTTGCTCTTTGTCTTCCCCTTCATCATCTCTTTAAACAAGGTGGAATAAACTACCATATACAAGCGTAATGACAAGTTAAATTCAGTAGGATAAGGAGCGGGCAATGCAATGCATATTCCTTTAAAGCTGTATAAATCCTTTAGTGGACGATAAACCTGAAAAACAAGAAGTGTGCTAGGGGAGCTTTAAGGGCCGATGAAATTTCTAAAAAAAATCACCTCAACCGTTACCCTCGAGGACTTTACAGCTTCTATACAAAAAAAGCTCAGCACTAGAAGCACTGAGCGGGAAGGTTATATCCACTTTATGACATCGTCAAATGGTCTTCGTGTTTTAGGACGCGGCTCTTCGACGCGGTAGCCGAATGCTGCCATGACGGAAATACTGAAATGGCCGTCTTCAAGCAAACCTTCTTCAGCTAGGAGGTGGTTCATTTTTTCTATATTGAAACCTTCAATCGGGCAGGAATCGATTCCAATCTGAGCGGCAGCTGTCATCATGTTCGCCAGCGCTATGTAAGTCTGTTTGGAGGCCCAGTCAAATAGTGGTCTGTCGCCATCAAGCAGCTTGAAATCTTCCCTTTGAAACTCTTCCACTCTGCCGAGGAATTTCTCCATCATTTCTCCTGGGAACTTGGAAATGTTCAATAACTGGTCTTTCAGGTACTCCGAATCGTACTTGGTGTCTTTCTTGGTCCTCGCAAGAAAGATGACAAAATGGCTCGCTTCGGGAAGTTTGGTGAATGCTCCCCATGAAGTATTTTTGATTTTGTCCCGCAGCTTAGGGTCCTGAATGATAAGAAAACGCCAAGGTTCGAATCCGAATGAACTTGGGGAAAGACGGCCCGTTTCCAATATGAACCGGAAATCATCCTCCGGAATCTTTTGATCAGGATCAAATTGCTTTGTGGCGTGTCTGAAGTGAAAAGCGTCAAGAATCTCCTGCTTCCTTTGGTCTTTGTTTTGCACTTGTGTCATCCTCCTTTTGAAATGTTCTTATATAAAGTAACACAGTAGGAGATTCCCATTCAGTGATTATGCTCAACTGGAAGAGCACATTTTAGTAAGCATATTGGTTGTCCAGAGGTACTGATAGAGGCTACAATATTACGGTAACCGAAACAGTTTAGCTGCTGTTTCTTTTTTTATGAAGAGGGAATTATATTTCCATTCCCCTTCTCAATTGAAGAATAGAAGAGGAATGGAAACAGCAAACTAATAGTCAGGCTTTAGAAAGGGGGAAGAAAATGGAGAAGACTCAGGCGAAAGAAGGGCAAGATATAAAGATCGCGCCGATTGTCGCAATTTTAATATCTGGAGCTTTTGCGGCGATATTGAATCAGACCCTCTTGGCTACGGCATTGCCTCACATTATGGAGGATTTGAATCTGACAGCGAATACGGCACAATGGCTGACCACTGTCTTTATGCTGGTGAACGGGGTGATGATCCCTATTACAGCATTCCTCATTGGACGCTACACGACAAGGACCTTGTTTATGACTGCGATGGGATTGTTCGCATTGGGAACACTGTTCTGTGCAATTGCCCCGAACTTCTTCTTTTTGATGATTGGAAGGATTGTTCAGGCATCCGGGGCAGGTATCATGATTCCATTGATGCAGACGGTATTTTTTATTATTTTCCCTGTTGAAAAGCGTGGGTCGGCCATGGGATTGTTCGGTTTGGTCATTTCCTTTGCGCCAGCGATCGGGCCAACATTGTCAGGCTATCTTGTCGATCAATATCCTTGGCGCGTCTTATTTTACATTGTACTGCCTATTGCCATCATTGATTTAATCATCGCCTTTTTTGTTTTGAAAAACGTTACCAAGCTTACGAATCCGAAGCTGGATGTTCTCTCAATCATCCTGTCTACACTGGGATTTGGCGGAATGCTTTATGGGTTCAGTGCAGCGGGTACCGCAGGCTGGGGAAGTGCCCAGGTAATCCTGTCATTGGTTCTTGGGGCGTTGATCCTCTATATGTTCATAAGGAGGCAGTTTAACCTTGAGGAGCCGATCCTTGAATTCAAGGTGTTCAAGTATGGAGTATTCACTTTGGCAACCATCATTGGGGTGATCATGTTCATCGCGATGATCGGAGGTGCGACCATCCTGCCGATTTATATGCAGAACATGCATGAGTTCACTGCCTTTGAATCAGGATTGATGCTCTTGCCTGGGGCGTTGATCATGGGAATCATGAACCCGATCAGCGGAAGGATCTTCGATAAATTCGGAGCCAAGATGCTGGCCATAGTAGGACTGACCATTACGACGGTTTCTACCTTTTTCTTTACGAATTTGACGACAGAAACATCATTTACCTACATGGCGGTTGTCAATGCGGTGCGGATGTTCGGAGTCGCATTGGTAATGATGCCCGTTACGACTGCGGGACTTAACCAGCTGCCGCCAAGCCTTATTCCGCATGGTACAGCCATGAACAATACGATGAGGCAGGTCTCTGGATCAGTTGGAACGGCCCTGCTGGTCACCATTATGACGAATACGGCGCTGAATCCTGCAGAGCATGGAATGCAAGGGCTTGTTCACGGAGTCAACGTCTCGTTCATTGCAGCAGGAGCTGTCGCCGCAGTAGGTATCATTCTGGCATTTTTTCTTAAAAAGACAACCCCGGCAGAAGAGTGACACAGGCACAACCTGATATTTGTCGAATCAAGCGAGTGTAAAACCCATGCGGTTTTGCACTCGTTTTTTAAAATATCCGATTATACAAGCTGGCTCGCCGGTCAGTGATTTGTTCCAAAATGCGTTTTACTTCGATATCGTCTTTCTTCGTAAATATCATTCTGTGTTTCATCTTCAACACTCCCTTCTACCACTAGTGTAGCCAGGAACTCCTTTGGAATTAACATCCGATGGCCGGTTTTCTCTTCAGACCTTAGATGGAGAAGGATTCAGCCGCATGTAAAAAGGCATAACCACACTGTGGATATGCCTTACAGTTTGCCATGTTACTGCGTTCTTAATAGGAATTCATGCTTCAAAGATGTGGTAATATAAATTTGGAATATTAAGGATAGTAAAAAAATAATGAAAAGGGTATATCATGCTCGACTATGAATATTACCGGAATATATAAAAAGAAAAGCGGAGGAATATGGCCCCTGAAGCAATAGAATTGACTGCCTGCCCTCCAAGTTCCAATATAATG
The DNA here is from genome assembly GCF_984799155.1 of Bacillus sp. SRL337. Classification (NCBI taxonomy): domain Bacteria; kingdom Bacillati; phylum Bacillota; class Bacilli; order Caryophanales; family Bacillaceae; genus Bacillus; species Bacillus sp. SRL337. The sequence continues at coordinate 808,509 of NZ_OZ481793.1, forward strand.
GGGAAAACTATTATGTCATAAGCTACTACCCTTCGCTTCAAGATCTCTTCATCAGAGAGGATGGTTCTATTCCTTCTTTTGAAGAAGTCAAAAGGTCACTCTCGTTGTCCATGTCTATAAAACGGCGGGATCCAACATCATAAAGACAGGTGGGGAATGGGCACTATCTCCTTCAGCAAACCTGTACAGGAAGTGGGAAAAAACACTTCTATCATTTAAGAGTACGCTTGAAGGGAGAGCCCCCTTAGAGATTATGGGAAGCATCAGCAGCTGCCTGGATGCTGCCAGAAGCTTGAGAGAAGAGCAGGATATTATCTTTAAAAGTGTGGAAACAGGGACGGACTTGGTGGATGAGGCGAATACTACTGAATTGGTCACAGAAGAAGTGCAAAAGAAGAAGTGCAAAAGAAGGTACGGGCATGTGTAGTTGAAATGGTAAGAGCGTCTATCCGCAAGAATGAAGTGCAGTTAAGGACAGCAGCAGGTCGAAAGGATATCTTAGCCTATTTGGACAAGATGAATTTCAAAAAACCATTCCTCCTATTGGGTTATTGTTGGTTTAAGAGAAATGAGCCGCATATGCTGAACAGCGATTTTGAAACAGCAAAAGATATGCCCGAACTGAAGGATATGGTCAAGGAGGATACTCCAGCCGATGAGTTGGAAAATCGGGAAGACTTTTATAATCTGCTGCTACATCCAAAGTGACTGCACCTTTATATAAACCTTTATTTTATTTTTCATTGGGGAGGAATCTAATGAAACAGGATATAAACCGGCAACCTGCAGAGATGGAGTATAGAAAAAAAATTAACGTCAAACCCACGAAGCAGCATAGACAGAATATCAAGAAGCATAAAAGGTTCCTTGAGAAATGGGAGATGTGGGACTTTGCCTATTATGACGGGAAAGAATATTACTTTATGACAGCATACAATTCTCTAATTGGGAAGATCACCGGTTATTTGATTTTGGATGCGACGGGAAAAGAGCCTGATACGGATAAAGTGAAAGAAGCTGCATACTTTTTAATTTCCTATAATACGATGGTCCATAACGTCATTACTGGCATGGTTCCAAGGATGAACATGAATATGGCTCCCTATCAGCAAATGGTGAAGCTGCTGACTGAGCATGTAGAAGAGATTGTACGGGCAGATCCCGAACTGGAAGGAACAATCGAGAGAATCATTGCCTTGAACAAAATGATTATAGAAGATGCATCACAAGTCAGGGAGATTGTCTACACAGTGGGCGGCTTGCAAAGGGAGATTACAAGGGGGAGCGGATTTTTCGATCGGGCATTTTTGCGAAAGATGGAGGAGGAAGTCGGCAGGTACAGCTTGAATATGTACACTTTCGGATTAAGAGAGCGTGAAATGCAGCTTGGTTATCGACGTATTTATCAGTTAATTTCCTCAGGAAAAGTTAAGGCTTCAAGGCTTAAGGGGTTATTAAGAGCGGCAACGGAAACCAATGAGAAGGAATTAGAGGCTTCCATGTCTACTTTTGAGAAGAATCCAGAGGGAAATCCATTGCACATTGATAGGGAGAACGTCCAGGAATCGCTTGAGCATAATCGTAAAATGCAGGGGAAGAAGGATTTTGGTGAAATGATACTGCCGATTATCCGAAATCTCTCCTAAAATAATAAATTTAGAACAAAGTGAATCCCCGGTACCCCTTCATCCGTATACATACTAAGCAAAAATAACTCCTGGAAGGAGAAACATATGGGAAACATTTTACTATTTTCAGTTATCGTCGGCTTGGTGATGGCAGTTCTGCTGGTACCGCTTCGAAGCGTAAGGGCGAAGGGAAAAGAGATAAGCCGTTTTAATTCAGCTGGAATGGCAGCTGTTTTGGTCATCACGGTTGCAGCCGCTTTTGGTTTTTATTATTTCAGCAACCTGGATCGTACCTTTTCATCCATGTGGCTGTTGTTGATTTTGGCTTCAGGTGCCGGCGCCATTTTGGCAGCAGGGAAGGAGCGGATGATCAAGGGCTTTGTGTTTATCGTTTCCGTTCTGATTGGTGCCTTCATGCTGACTGCATTTCTCTTCAATGCAGATGAGAAATTTGAGTCCGCTAAAATGGATGTGAAAACGGAAATAGAAGCATTTGATGAGCAGAAGACGCCGGCCAGTGTGCCGCCGAAATTTGCCCGCAATAAAATGAAAAAGGCCTTTGGCCAGGTGCCTGACACGAGTTATTATGAGCTCGGCAACCTTCAGATTCAAAAAGTAAACGGTGAGTATGTCTATATTGCCCCTGTGGAATTTTCCGGATTTTTCAAGTGGATCAAGGGAGACGAAACTCCGGGGTATTTCACTATCAGTGCAACAGATTCATCAGCCAACCCGAAGTTCGTGAAGGAAAAGATGACTTATACGCCTTCCTCCTACTTTAATAAAAATATCGAGCGCCATATTCGTATTCACTTTCCAAAGCGGATATTTACCGGTAATGTGCAGCTCGAGGTGGATGAAAACGGAAAGCCGTTCTATGTACGAACCTATGGAGAATTCATCTCTGGCAGAAACGGCTTCAAAGCGGAAGGCATCGTAGTGGTTGACCCGCAAAACGGCAAAATGAATTCTTATAAATTGGCTGATGCTCCTGCTTTCATCGATGGTGCAGTATCGCCTGAAACAGTCAGCCTGCAAAACAGTTATTATGGAAACTATGTCCAGGGCTTCTGGAACAGTGTGTTCGGAAAGTCAGAAGTTAAGCTTCCCTCAGATGAAGGGACAGAGGCCAATGTCAGCCCGATTTTCGATGAAAATGGAGACATGTTCTACTTTACAGACTTTACCTCGCCAAAAGAAGGAGTGGACAGCATGCTTGGCTACTCTTTGACCAATTCGAGGACAGGGGAGGCAGTCTTCTATACAGGCAATCTCGAAAAGTCATACATGGATTCGCAAGGCAATCTCCAAATCATTGAGAAGAAATTCATTGAGAAGAAATGGAGCGGGGAAATGCCGAGCCTGTATAACTTCTACGGGGAAGCGAGTTGGCTGACGCCGGTTCTAGACGCCAACGGCTTCCTGCAGAATTACTTTATTGTTTCAGCGGCTAACCCGGAAATCTCTGTTTATGCTAACACGCCGAACCAGGCACTGAAACTGTATAAAACAGCCTTGCAAAGGGGCGGCGGCAGCGTCAATGGAAGTGGTGAAGCAGAAGAAAAACAGGTCAGCGGAACGGTCACTCGGGTCTATAAAGAAAAAACAGGGGACTACACTGTAATTTACTTTCTTCTCGAGGAAAAAAGCTACATCGTTTCCTCAGAAAACAGTCCGATGAGCATCTACCTCGAGAAAAACGACAAAGTGAACGTCACCTATCTCGATACGGGGGAGAGCTCCTTGCCGGTACGGGAGATCACTATTGAAGGGCTGCAGTAATAGGGGGCAAATCCCAATCGGAATAGATTCGGTACCATTTCCATTGCAGTTCCAGCAGATCGCTTGATGCTTGAAAAGCGATCGATATCCACTTAAGAATCTGGACTGGGAAAGTTAAAAAATCCTCACGAAGGCTCTGGAATGTAAGGGATCTTGTGAGGATTTTTTTATTCAGGCGGAAGAGAAGAATCACCACTAACAGCAGTTCGCAGTTGGAAAAAAGTTTGAATCAAAGGCAGAACGTGAATAAATACTATATAGAGGGTTTTGGGCATTCCATGAAGGACAGATTGGGAATAAACACCCCTCAATAAACAGGATTGCCAAATCCTCAAAGCTAGTTTGATCAGACTCAAACAGGAGGTTTTCTCATTGAAAGAAGGAATTCATCCAAACTATGGAAAAGTGGTCTTTCAGGATACGAACAGCGGCTATAAGTTCCTGACCAGCTCAACCATGAAATCTCCAGACACGATTGAATGGGATGACGGAAATACCTATCCGCTGATCAAAGTCGAAGTAAGCTCGGACACACACCCATTCTATACTGGGGTTCAAAAGTTTGCCGACCGCGGCGGCCGTGCAGACCGCTTCATGAAAAAATATAATATGAAGCGCCCGGATGACGAGTGACAGGCACCACCCCACTTGTATCGAATTAAGACGCAGCGGATTCCTTTCACAGGGAATTCGCTTTTTAAGTTGGGTAAGATGCAGGGGTTGCACCGAAAGGATTTTTCTGGTTTAATAATGAATATATTTTAAATCGTAAACATTACGTTTTAAAACAAAACTGGAGGTATAATCATGAAAAAAGATATCCATCCGCATGATCAAAAGGTTATATTTATGGACACAAACAGCGGTTTTCAATTTTTGACTAGTTCAACCAAGAGTTCCTCAGAGACAATCGAATGGAAAGATGGAGGCACTTATCCACTGATCAAAGTGGAAGTAAGCTCAGATACACATCCATTCTATACCGGGGTCCAGAAATTTGCTGACCGCGGAGGCCGTGCAGACCGTTTTTTGAAAAAATATAATATGGACCGTCCGAAGTAGCATGAATACCCGGGAGTGAAGAATATGAATGAACACCTGATGGAAATTCTGGTAAGGGATATTGTTGCAGGTCTTCCTCAACATAAGAGAGAGGTCTATCAATACGTTGTCGGAATTGAAGATGAACTGGCCTCGCAATCCCAGACTTCGGAGCATTTCATGTCACTTTTGGTCAAACATACGCCGCACAAGCAGGCAGCATCTCGCTTCAACATGACTTATGGGCAGCTTATCAAACTGATGCGGGAAATCGAAACGGAGATAGATGGGCAGTTGAAAATGAAGTTGAAGAAGTTTGAATGGATTGATTGTACTGATGAGATAAACTCGGGGACAGACGGGGGAATGAGTTTTCTATTCTTTATATAAAAAATTTTAGAGTGTAAATCGTAATAGTTACGATAATTATCATCGAAAGGAAGATAACAAATGGCTAAAAAATCAAAAGTGGTAAAAGAAAGAAAACGCCAGGAGATTGTAGAAAGATATTCAGAGTTAAGAAGGGAACTCAAAGCAAAGGGAGACTATGAAGCACTAAAAAAACTGCCAAGAGATTCATCTCCAACGCGCTTGAAAAAACGTTGTGAAGTAACAGGCCGGCCGCGCGGCTATCTACGAAAATTCAAAATGTCCCGTATTGCCTTCAGGGAACTGGCACATAAAGGACAGATACCGGGAGTCAAGAAGTCCAGCTGGTAATTCAATAGGAAGCTATAAAGGAGGAATGAGGAATGAGGATCAAGATCACTTTAGCATGTACCGAAACAGGAGACCGAAACTACATTACAACTAAGAACAAACGAAACAACCCTGACCGCCTTGAGTTGATGAAATATTGTCCACGTTTAAAAAAACGCACCTTGCATAGGGAAACAAAATAAAAACACAACAAAACACCTCTCGTAAATGAGGTGTTTTGTTGTGTTGTGTATTCGACATATTTCGAGTAGTGCCTGTCACCCTTTAGTGAAGTACTGCGTGTTTGCGTTCCATTTTCTCTTTATTGCGTACCTTTTTGTTTGCCATCGCATTCTTGACGAATGGAACCAGGAATCTGTCAATTCCAAAATAGTATGCGCCGCCTCCGGTAAACAGAAGGATGATGGCCGCTGTATAAAGGATAGGGTTTGTGCTGACTGTTCCCGCCATCAGGAAGTTCAGGTTCATGAAAGCCCCTGCAAGTAATGCCGGGATTGTAGCTGCTCCCAGGATCATTCCAACGCCTACCAGCATTTCTCCCAGAGGGATTAGGATGTTGAAAAGTTCTGCATTCGGAAGTGCCGCGTTTTCGAGGAATCCTGCATACCAGCCCTGAACCGCCGGATGTTCTCCAGCCGCATTGCTGATAGCTCCTTGTAAGAAGCCTGTTGTATCAAATCCATCTGTCAGTTTGTGCCAGCCGGCTTCAAGCCACTGAATACCAAGCCAAATTCTTAACACTGTCCATACAGTTGCAGCTTGAGGAGTTTTCCACCATTTCATTTTTACCATCTCCTTAGTATTGTGAAGTATTTCACATACAACCTTAAAAAAATTTGAAATAAAGCCGGCCAGCTTTTCAACTAAGTAGAGAAGTTTTAGTTTGTGAAGTGTTTCACTTACTCTCTACACTTATAATATACCCCCGCTCAGCCGGTATGGCAATGGTAGTCACATATCTTTCACAATTGAATTTTCATTTAGGATCAGGACTTAAAGGAAGCTTGAAAAGGATAAAACACTAATACATTCACATTAGTCAGAATAATTTTCCCGGGCATGGGTATATGATTTGTATTCCAATAGTAGGAGGCTGAAAATGAGAGCTGTAACTTACCAGGGTTCGAAAGACATTCAAGTCAAAGAGGTAGAAGATCCAAAGATCCAAAAGCCGGATGATATCATCGTCAAGATTACATCAACGGCCATTTGTGGTTCTGACCTTCATCTTTACCAAGGAAACCTTCCGCTGAGACCAGGGTATATAATTGGACATGAGCCGATGGGGATTGTCGAGGAAACAGGACCGGACGTTACGAGAGTGAAGAAAGGCGACAGAGTCGTCCTGCCGTTCAATGTATCCTGCGGCCACTGTTTTTATTGCCAGCATGATATGGAAAGCCAATGTGATAACTCCAACCCTCATAAAGATACCGGAGGTTACTTTGGATATACGGAACAATATGGTAACCATCCGGGAGGGCAGGCAGAATATTTACGTGTCCCTTTTGGAAATGCAATGCCTTTCAAAGTGCCGGAATCCTGCGATTTAGCGGATGAAGCTTTGTTATTCATGTCAGATGTCCTGCCGACCGCTTACTGGAGTGTCGAACATTCCGGCATGAAACCGGGAGATACAGTCATTGTTTTGGGATGCGGCCCAATCGGATTGATGGCGCAGAAATTCGCCTGGATGAAAGGTGCTGGCAGGGTCATTGCGGTCGATAACCTGCCGTATCGTCTGCAGAAGGCGAAACAAAACAATAATGTCGAAATTTTTAACTTCGACGAATTCAAAGAGATGGGACAGCATCTGAAAGAAGTCACCAGAGGCGGTGCGGATATTGTCATAGACTGTGTCGGTATGGATGGAGAAAAGAATGCGATTGAGAAGGTGGAGCAAAAACTAAAGCTGCAAGGCGGAACATTAAGCGCGATCAATATCGCCAAAGACGCAGTCCGTAAATTCGGTACCGTACAGTTGACAGGCGTGTACGGCATGATGTACAACATGTTCCCGCTTGGAAACTTCTTTGAGCGAAACGTCACACTGAAAATGGGACAGGCTCCAGTCGTCCACTACATGCCGGAACTGTTTGAAAAAATCACATCCGCGGAGCTAAATCCGACCGAAATCATCACCCACATTATGCCGATGGACCAAGCGGCAGACGCCTATAAAATCTTCAATGACCATGAAGATGACTGCATAAAAGTTGTGCTCAAACCATAATGGTGAGAGGCATGCCCCAAAATTTGCAGAAAAATCTTTAACGATGCGAACAGCCCGCCGCCCCTTCTAAGGGATGACGGGCTGTTTTTCTATCATTCGACAAAATCCGGGGCGCGCCTGTCACTTCAAAGGAATGTTGAACAGCCAGAGCATCCCTGCCGAGACAATTGCTGATAGTATATAGGTGACAAATGGACGGGAGACGTGCAGGCGGATCATGCTATACATCATGACATAGAAGAAGAAGTCCATCCAGTATTCATACCCGTTTTGCAACAGAAGCCGACCAAACTTATAAAAGGGGAATTCAATAACAAAAGAGGCAAGAGACCATAAGGCAATGTATCTGATTTTCATGGTTTTGTTTGAAGAAAATGGATAAAAGGTCAGAAAAATCAGGGTAACTGCAGGGAGATTTATGAAAGAATACAGAATCTCCACAATGATATGGGATTTTGGATAAAAATCAGGATAGTACTCCCAAAGTAATTTATTTTGGGCCAGTGTATTATATAGAAGATTACAGATAATGACATAAAAAATAGTAAGATGATACTTCTTCCACTCACGCCAATTTCCTTTTATAGCCGCTAGAAGAAGCAAAGATGATGTTAAGACGATATGCATAGATTCACCTGTATTGTTTTTTTATATAGTTTTTACCGAAAGATTAATTTTATACAGGAATCCGGATTGTACGGTAAATTGGCTTGTAAAAAGGAGTAGAATCACTTAAGATTTCATATGGTATCAAGAATAGATCAATAGGTACATATTGAAAGGAAGTTACAGATGGCTGTGAGAATGAAAGACTCTTTGCCGCTTTCCCCTGTCAATGACCCCTGGGAAGCATATATGGATGTGAAAGAGCATGGAAAGATGACATTATCTAGCGTAGAATTTACGACTACAACACTGTGCAATATGCGCTGCAATCATTGTGCTGTTGGCTATACATTGCAGAATAAAGATCCAGATGCACTGCCAATGGATCTGATCTTCAAACGGCTGGATGAAATTCCGCATCTCAGAACGATCAGCATAACGGGCGGCGAGCCCATGATGTCTAAAAAATCGGTTGAGAACCATGTTCTGCCGCTGTTAACCTATGCTCATTCAAGGGGCGTGAAAACACAGATTAATTCCAATTTGACCCTTCCTTATGAGAGGTACAAGCCAATTGTTCCCTATCTGGATGTTCTGCATATATCCCATAACTGGGGGACTGTTGAAGAGTTTGCAGAAACTGGCTTTGCCCGGATGGAGAGGAAACCGTCGGAACAGCAAAGAGAGAACTATTTTGAACGCATGGTGGAAAATTCGCAAAGACTTTCCAGTGAAGGTGTCATGGTATCTGCTGAAACGATGTTGAACGGCCGGACGTTCCCTTACTTGGAAAAAATCCATGATCATATCATTGAAATGGGCTGTACGCGCCATGAAGTTCATCCGATGTACTGTATGTAATAAATCTTGCAACTCTATATATACCTGTTATAATAGGTTTTATTAGTGTGATTATTTTAATCAGGGTATTCAAATAGAGAGGAGATTTACAATGGCAATTAAGAAACTACAGAAAGCCAAAAAGCTAGTAGCTATCTATGCAAGGAAATCAAGACTTAAATCAGATGACTCTATGGAGATTGAAAATCAGATAAAGCTCCTGACTGATTATGCAGAGAAAAACAACATGGAATATAAAGTCTTTGCAGAGGAGGCAAGCTCTGAGGGATGGAGGGAAAGCAGACCTGAATTAGATTCCATGCTTACTGAACTGGAAAGACAGGTTTATGATGGCATATTGTTGACTGACCTCGACAGAATTGCAAGGAATGATTTAAACTCTGCCCTGTTCAGACAGCTCTGTAAGGATGAGGGCTTAATAGTTTATACATTGAATAAGACTTATAACTACATGGATGACAATGATGAGTTTAGCTCAAGCATCCAGTCAGTCCTAGACTCTCAGATGATGAGGATTATTAAGAAGAAACTCAGGAGAGGGAGAATACAAGCTATTGAGAAAGGTGTATTTTTTGGAGTAGCTCCATATGGTTACAAGAAAGATGAGGAAAAACATCTTATCCCTCATCCTCAGGAGGCTACAGTAGTACAAAGTATTTTCAGGATGTATGTAGAGGAGGGACTTAATCAGGCTCAGATATGTGAGCAGTTATCCATGAGAGGCATCAAGACAAGAGGAGGAGCTGAGTTTAGAGTCAGAGCTACATCTCATATCCTGTCTAATATTGCTTACAGAGGTACTGTACACTATGAGCTACAGGGAGAGGATGTTATCCATATTGAGGAGGCTCATCCTCCATTAGTAGAGGCAGACATTTTCAAGCAGGCTCAGACTCTCAGGGAGAAGAATAGGAAAGTACCTCAGTCCAGTCAGAGAGGAGTATATGCTTTGTCTAGGCTGTTAGTATGTCCTGAGTGTGGGCAGACTCTCTCCTTCTGTATGAAATATGTAAGCAGAGAGGCAAGGAATACACTAGATAAGTCTCTGAGGGATTTATATGTCCTGAATTGTCATGCATCCAAGGGAGCTAAGGCTAAGGCTGAGGCTAAGGGCAAGCCTAGATGTAAAAACAATGGAGTCAAGTCAATGAGAATACAGGAGGACATCCTGAGAAAGCTCAGAGAGCATCTGACAGACATTGATGAAAAGATAGAGGCTATTGTTTCAGGTGATAACAGTTTTTTAGGACAGATAGCCAACAAACAGCAGGAACTGGCTCAGCAGTATGACAGGCTAGAGGAACAAAGGAAGAAAGTACAGGATGGCTTTAAGATGGGAATATATGAGGCTGAGGAGGCTACTGAGGAGATTAAGAGCATCAAGGAATCTCAGAGAGCTATCTCAGAGGAGCTAGAGTCTTTAGAGGGAGCAGATGCAAAGGCTGAGGTAGAAAAGCATGAGAGAGCTAAGGAAAAGATAGAGCAGATATTGTCCATGGACTCAGAGGCTAATCCTGACAAGTTAAACAGATTGCTCCATGAGGTTATAGACAAAGTTTATTACTGGAAAGAGCAGTCAGACAATGGAGGAGAAAAGCCTTTTGTAACAGTCATAGATTATAAGTGAGTGAGGGCTAAATACAGTCCTCCTCTTTTTTATTGCCTGATTAACCTTTCCATACCTGCATGGTTGTACTAAAATTAACTATAGTGAAATTGAGCAGGCTATAGGAGAGGAGATTAAAAAGATGTCAGGGAGCAGTAACTTACTACATACAAAAGAAAAAATCTATAATTTGGCTACAGCTTTAGATGCCAAGGCATGCAAAGTATGGCTGATAATGTACACAATAGCAGATGAGGAGACTGGGAAAGTAGATACCTCTTTATCAGACCTGAACAAAAGAACAGGCATGGCTATCAGTACAATCAGGAGGGCATTAGAGGAACTGAAAGAAATAGGAGTATTGGAAGTTTCTCATAATGTAGGAGTTTCAGCAGAGTATAGGATGACTTTCCCTGAGGAGCTTAGTAAAAAAGGAAAATAAAAGCATTGGCATATTAGCAGATTAAAGCTAGGAATTAAAATACCTAGCTATTGCTTAGTTGGTTGACTTTGTGATACATCTTAATCACATAAGAAATAATGACTGCACTAAAAATGCTAGTGAGAATAGCACTACCTACTCCCATCCAAATTATTGTTAAAAGTTTTGTTTTATAAGCAGGAAACATTTATATCTTCCTTTCAGTTGGATTAACAATATGTTTACCTAATACCAATGAAATATGTACTAAGAGCATTTTCCACAGGACTTTGCTCTTTTTTATTGTCTGAGAGTGGCTCTCTGAGGAAATTATATTTTATTGTCTGAGCTATCATCTTTCTACTTTAGACCATGGCAACATCTATACTGTATTCATATTGAATAGGCTTATTAATTTTGATATACTTGTATCCAGTAAGATAAAACAGTTTCATAAGGAGGATACAGATGAGCAGAAAGTTTGGTTATATGAGAGTCAGTACTTTACATGAGGAGCAGTCTTTCAGGAGGCAGGAGCATCAGCTAGAGGCTTTAGGATTGGATGCTATTTACTCAGATAGGGTATCAGGAGCTAAGAGGATTAGAGAAGGACTGGATAGGATGCTCCAAGACTTACAGGCAGGAGATGTAATATATATTGTAGAGATTTCAAGATTATCAAGGTCAACTAAAGACCTGCTAGAGATTGTAGAAATCATCAGGAGTAAACAGGCATCTTTAAGGAGCTTGCAGGAGTCATGGCTAGATACATCTCCTGAAAACCATATGTCAGATTTCCTTTTGACCATTCTAGGAGCACTAGGGCAGATGGAAAGGAAGATGATACAGAAAAGGGTACAGGAGGGAATAGATGTAGCCAAGGCTAAGGGAGTCCAGTTAGGCAGACCTAAAAGAAGTACTAAGAAAGTACAGTTTGCTCTTGAGATGTATCAGGAGGGAAAACATACAGTAAAAGAGATTGCAGAGATAACAGGAGTCAGCAAGGCTACTATCTATAGGAAGTTAAAAGAACTGGCAGAGCATGAGCAGGTAGTTTGATACCTGTTCTTTTTTTTTGCCCCTAAATTTCCATAGTTTGTTAAAATAAACTTAAACTATTAAAGGTGGTAATAAAATGGCTGTGGATTATGAAGGTAAAATTGCTTTTATTCATGAACAGGAAAATGATGGTTACTTAGATAATTATAGAGATAAACTACCTGATACTTGTCCTGTTTGTAATCATTCTATATCTCCTTATTACATCCTCATTTATGAGAAAATGGCAAATAAGTTTGAAATTCTTTGTGGGTGTCCTAGAAATCAATGTGGCAGTTTATTTTTTGCAGTTTATTATGGTAGTGCTTTTCAGATTAGCGATGTCATCCCAAGTCATACTTATCCATTATCAAAGCAAAGGAAAGAATTTGATGCAGATGTACAAGAGCTTTCAGGTGATTTTGTAACTATATATAACCAAGCTCTCCATGCTGAAAAAGAGGAGCTAGACCTCATATGTGGAGTAGGATATAGGAAGTCCCTAGAGTATTTAGTGAAAGACTTTATTATTAGTGAGTTTCCTGATGAGGCAGAAAAAGTAAAGGGTATACATTCTATTCAAAGATGTATAAATGACTATATTGATAATCCTGATATAAAAGAAATGGCTGAGAGGGCAGCTTGGCTAGGGAATGATGAAACTCATTACATCAGGAAATGGGAAGATAAAGATATACAGGATTTAAAGAATCTAATTGACTTAACAGTTTATTTTATTGGAATGAAGATAAAAGCAAAGAAATATAAAGAAGAAATGGTATCAGGAAAGAAATAAGTCTGAGGCTCAGTACCTGAGTCTTTTTTTTTACATTGTAAAAGGAAATATTTACAAAACAACATATCTGTATTAAAATGTATTTTATAACAGAAAGGTAGGGATAAAATGGAAATAACTAAAGAGATTGACTTGAAATTTCTTAGAAAACTATATGATAAATTTAAAGAAACATCATCAGAGGAAAACATAAAGATTCATATAGTATCTAAGTTCCTTGAAATGCTAGGATATGACCCTTTAGAGTGTTATTATGAGCATCCTAAGTACCATAAAGATGGAAGGGCAGATATTGCAGTAAAGGTTGATGAATTTAATTATCTGTATGTAGAAGTGAAAAAAGCAGGGAAAGAATTGGGGGAACAAGACCAAGACCAACTTGCAGGTTATATGAATCAAAGAAACTTGTCATGGGGAATCTTAACAAATGGAAAACAGTTTATTCTGTTTAACAATGATATAAAGGGTTTACCAAATCCTAATAGAAAAGAGAATAATTTAGACAGAGTTGTTTTTAATATTGATATTTTCAATAAGAAAGACCAAGAGCTGATAAAGTATTTTAGTAAGGAAAATATTTTTGATAACAAAGTAACAAAATATTTTAAAGATATTGCCCAATTTAAAGCCATAAAGTATCCAGACAAAAGCAACAGTTGGGCTCCTTATAGGGGGACCTTGTTTAACTTTTTTAAATACTATGCAGAGGAAACAAAAAGATACAAAAAATTAGAGCATATTGTAATAGATGAATTTGAGAATTTTTTACAGCTTGAATGGAGAAGAAAAAGTAGTAATGGCAAAGAAATTAAATCCATAAATACCTTTATAAATAAATATTCACATATTAGGTCATTCTTTCAGACTTTAAAGGTTAGAGCTCCTGGGTTTGATGAAGAAAAAAATGAGCTGATAAAAAGGTTTAATATTATTGTAGAAGAAATTCCTGACAAGGAAATATTAACTCCTGAAAATATTGAATTAATTTTAGATTTGTACAACAAAAGGAGAGACACATTAAGAAATAAATCTGTTTTCCTCTTATGTATAGGGTTTGGGCTGGAGAGGTCAACATTGATAGGATTGACTAGTGACTGTATTAAAAGGGATAAGCTGATTATTGGGGAAAGGATACTTACATTGCCTCCTAAAATAAAAGACTTATTAGAGGAGCTAATTCAGGAAAACAAAAAGAAGAAAATAAAAGGAAAACATCTTTTCTATACAAAATATCAAAATAAATATAGTCCAATGTCTCCAAATGGAGTAAATTACATATTTGATATTCTTCAAGAAATTGATACAACAGATTCCAGTTGGAGCAAGTTATCTCCTGCATCTGTAAGGTCATATGTTATCAAGTCCCTTTTTAAAAACAACTATCCTCTTGAGGAAGTTATGTATCTTACTGGGGCAGACTTTTTTAGTGTTTCAAATAACATTGCTTACAATGAAATAATTGAGAAAGTAAAACAAAGAGGTAAGAAGGATAAGAAAGTCCATCCATTTTATGATTTTCTATATTAGTTAAGGTATTACTTTATCAGCAGAGGGCATAGCAGCTCCTGCTCTTTTTTTTATGTGCTTTAAAGCCATGGCAAGTATTGTCCTTTCCTGCTGAATATAGATTTTAGGAATTAAAAATTTTTAAAAGGATTTCCCTGTTTTAAGTAAGGGCAGTTATATTTCAGGAAGGCTCTTTACTCTGTAAGGCTCTCAGATTGTCTCTCAGGTGTACTCATGATTAGTAGGGTTTAAGTCCTGTTATTGTATGAGGCTACTGTATGGCTCTGTATGGAGATTGTATAGCTTTCTGTCTTTACTATGTAAGGCTCAGTAAGGATTCCCCTGATTTCTGTATTTTAGGAATAGCCTTTCTGATTTTCATACATGTAGCAAAAATCGCCCCCTAGCCCCCCATGGTATGGCATCCCTCTCAGCATCCCTCAGGCTCTCTCTCAGCTACAATAAATATCTTTCCATGGCTACAAGCCTATCAATCTTTATTAAGCTGTCATCAAGTCTCAGACAGTCAGGCTCAAGCAGTAAGGCTCTGTCATGGCATCAGCTAAGCTCAGTACAGTAAGGCTCAGACAGTAAGGCTTTCCAGTCATGGCTACAATATTCTATCTGTTTGTATCTGTATTGTCAGGAGCATCAGCAGTAACAATCTTTGTCAGGTCTTTCAGTATCATCAGCAAGAGACAGCATCAGCATCAGGAGACAATAGGAGACATCAGCAAGAGACAGCATCAGTCAGTACTGGCAGACAGTCAGGCAGAGTCTTATCCAGTAGCTGTAGATAGTGTTCCAAAATCATATGATTAAATTGAAAATATGCAGACCTGATAACAGCAGGCTTTAAAGAGTCTCATAATCTTGTATCAAAAGTATATCTGAGAATAGGCTCTATATCCTGTACTGGATGTAAGCCCTGTGCTGTCCCTGTTTGACAATAGCCCTGCTCTTATGTTAGGGACTCCTGCTCCTGATGTAGCTCCTGCCTGTCTCTGCTGTATAGCCCTCCTGACAGATAGTAAGGGCTGATGTATCCAGTAGCTCCTGAGGATGTCTGAGAAGGGCTGAGAGCCTGTCCCTGAGCCTGTTTGACAATATCCCTAAAGTATGTATAGTCCTGCTCATTTATGGTAGTTTGACAATCTCTTAAAAGTATGCTCTACCTTATTGTCAGGGCAGTTTGACAATGGCTTTATCTTATGTATCAAGATGCTCTTTTACTACTTTCAATACTTTAGATACTTTTAATACTTTAATGTAAAGTTTACTTTCCTACCTCCCCTCCCTTTGTAAATAAGCCCCTGCTGTTTTAATCTCAGTAACATATAGCCATGGCAGATATAAAAGAGGAGGGCTGTATCAGGCTTTCCAGTACTGTATTTACTGTCTTTGTTATTCCTATTGATACTGCATCAGGAAGGGCTACAGGAAAAGGACTGAGGATAGACAGGACAAAGGCTGAAAGTCTCTTGAATAGGCTACCTGATGAAAATAATACTGTCAGGAGGTGGTAGACAGGGCTGAGGTCTGCTGAGTCTTTTAAGCAACACTACATATGTACAATTTAGCCTCTGTAAGCCCTATATGTATAATTCTCAGTAACACTAGCAGGACATATACTGTCCCTATACTTTGTATGTCCCTATGCTTTGCATGTCCCTATACTGTCTAGTAAAAGCATCCTTACAGACTCCTGACAGTCCCTATACAGTCTCTATTACTGTCCCTAACAGATAGCCCTCCCCCTACAATAAACAGACTCCCTACTGTCTCCTGACAGCTCCTATACTGTCCCTATACTGTACTTACTGCCCTTGCAGAATCTACTTAAATAACTGTCCCTATACATAATACTTACTGTCTGTCAACTTCCCTTATACAGCAGGACTTACAGCCTTAAAAGTAGACAAAAAAAAAGACAGCCTACTGCATCCAATTAAGGATACAATAGACTGCCTGAATATAGAGATATTAAGAGTGAGTATAAAACATTTACTGAAATTAAAAAAGCATTAATAGTAGTGTCTACAAGGAGAGAAAGGACATCCATGGAAAGATAGTTAAACTTAATTAAGTATCCTACCTGACATCCTTTCTTTACTTTTACCATGCTTTAATAAGTCTGCCTACAACAAAACAAACTATCAGAAGGGTACAGAGGGACAACTAAGCCCCTGTACATCTACTTATCCTGCTACATCCAGTCTTTTAAAGGTACTTTTCAGCAGAAAATGATAATGATTTTACTGGATTTTTACTGTCCCAAATACTGAGACAGGGACAATCAGGCTCAGGTACTGCTACATCAGCATTTTAGCTTATACCCCCTGTCCCAAAAACTGAGACAGTCATCCCAAAAAGTTACACATATCTCTTAAACTACCTTCTCTCTAACCTATTATTTAAGAGTAATTAAGGTCAGTTACAAGAATTGAGACAGTAGCTCCTGATGCCTCCTGTAGCTCCTCCTGAGGTCTTTACTGTCATAGCAGAGATATAAGCCCTAAAGGGCTAGAGTCTGTCAGGCATAGCCTTCCATCCTCACTAACAAGAGATATTAAGAGCTTAATAACTTTAATGATTCTACAACAGGACTGGCTAAACTGCTGATACTGTTCTTACTGCCATGACTGGATAAAAGCCTGAGTTATTGTATCAGGTCTTTAAGCTATTCAAGTATTTAATTTATTGTAGGGGAGCTTTGCTCCTATCTCTCAAGATAAAGATAAAACTTTCTGTCCCAACCCTCTCTCATCCCTTGTGGCTCTAAGGCTCAAGCCTCATTTTTCTATGTTCACAAAATACCCCCAATCAGGCATGTTTATGTTCACAAAATACCCCCAATTAAATCAGAGAAATATCTATCCTCCCTGTCATGTTTTGAAAAACTGCTCTAACTATAGTACTGAGGGATGATTTAAAAGAAAATAAATTTTTTTGCCTTTCATACTTGTTAAGTGGTCATCTTAGCTGCCCTAGTAAGTGAACAAAAGAAAGGAGCTGATAAAGCTCACTTAATTTTAATGGAGGGTTACATCATGACTGAATATAAACACAATGAATATGTGCACCTAGCAACAGGAGAGAAAAAGGAGTTTGCACTTACTAGGACTCCTGAACAGCAGAAAGCATATCAAGAGAGGCAGAAAAGAGAGAACAGCAGGAAGAAAGCCAAGGCTTTTACTTTCTCTGACATGGAAAATGCTAAGGAGGCTATTGAGATGCTAACAACAGTAGAACTAGGATATTTTCTTGTATTACAGACTTATGTGAGATATGAGGATAATGTTCTGATTAAATCAACTCATAATCCAGTACCAATGAAAAGAGGAGATATTGGCGAGGTCTTAGGCATCAACAACAGAAGTCATATCAAAAAGCATATTGATAACTTTTTAGATAAAGGGCTGATGTCTACCAAAAAGATTAAAACTGATGGCAAAGAGGTTGAGGCTTTTGTTATCAATTCTCAGTATCACTTTAAGGGCAGAACTGAGAGCAAGAGAGTAGCCAAGACATTCTCTGAGCAGATTAGAAAGCTATATCAAGCCAACATCAACAAAAAGAACAAAAAGAAACCTGCTGACATGGGATTTTTATATTTAATCTTGCCTTACATCAACTATGAGAATAATGTACTTTGCTCCAATCCTTTTGAAACTGATGGAGGCAATATTGAGGCTCTGTCAGTAGCAGATATTTGTAGGATTACTGGACTGGATAAAAAGAATGTTCAAGGAAAAATCAATAATCTTAAATGGGATGGTATGACAGTATTCGCCAAGGTCTTGAAAGGGAGAAAGACTCATCTGAAACTCAATCCTTTTGTATTCTACAGAAAAGATGGAGAGCCTGATAAGTCATTACAAGCAGATTTCTTAATCAGAGGAAAATAAGGAGGATTTTAACCATGCAAAAAGAGGTTAAGCCATTGTCAGAGGCAACCAAAAAAGCTCTATTGTATTTATTACAGATTGAGGGAATTACTCAGACATATAATCCAGTGTTAAAGAAAGTAGATTTCATGGAGTTAGCAGAGACTATAGGGCTTTCTCCTGATGTCACTTTAACAGAAATAAGCAGGACTATCTTAAAAGAGTTAAGAGATAGAGATATTACTATCGCTACAGCTCCTGATAAGAAAGATAAAAGCAGTATGTATATAGGTCTTAGACCTTTGTTATTAAATACAGATAATGACTTTATGAAAGATGGAACTCATATATGGACAGAGGGATATGCTTTGGAATTACAGGTTGTTAACCTATAGAAACTTTTTTCCTCTCATACCTTTATTCAGGGTGTGTCAGCTAGACATAGTAGTAGGAGAGAGACAACAGACATTTTCTCCCCTGAAAATATAGAGACTCATACAGATTTAAAATATTTACTAAAATTAAGAAAGGAGCTACACAACATGGCAGACAATCAGAAAGAATTAGAGGAGTTTTTACAGGAGCAGAATCCATCCAGTCCTGAGGAGTATGTTCTTTGTTTTGCCTACAGCAAAGTACATTTTGATGGAGTGACTCAAGCATCTTTCAGTAAAGTAGCAGGGTTTGCTGATAAAACTCTCAGAAATTATATAAGAGATAACAGAGAGGCTTTTGATAATGAGGTAGAGCTACAGGAGGCAAGCAAAGAGCCTGAGGCAGATGTACACAACATGAACAGGAGTCTTACTGAGGAGCAGTTAGACCAGTTTATTCAGGCTCTTATAAAAGATGCTATCAAGCCAAATGCCAACCCCAAGCACAGGCAAATGTTGATTGAATTTGCTCAACTGGATGCAAGTACTTTGATGAATCTTACACAGGTAAAGCAGAGGTCTTTAAGGTGGTTTATTAAGAATGAGCTAGGAACAATCAGTAAATACCTGAGCAACACTAAACAGCTAGGGCTTATGCTTGAGGAATCAGATAAGTTAGACAGAGGAGATGCTGACAGCAGGAAAGCTCCTCAGAGATTCATTGATACAGATATTACAGATGAGAGCTTTAAACTGGAACTGATGTATTATGGCTTACTCTTTGCCTCAATTTACAATGCTGTAGAGCATCCTGACTTAGATTTAATGGCTCAGGCAGTAAGACTGAATAGGATTCAGACAGGAAAAGCTACTCCATTCAGAAAGAATCAAGTCAAATTGTACAGCAAAGGGAAAGACATCAAGCAGGAAAACAAAAAGCCTATGTCAGATGCTCAGCTTAAAGAAATGTATGTAGAATTGTTTGGCAAAGATGAGGCTGAGAAAATGCTACAAGATATGAAATCAGCTAAGGATACAGTTAAGCCTCCTGAGGTTGATAAGGTTGATGTAGAACAAAGAGTTTCAGCTCATCAGGAGGAGCTAGAGGTACTGCTTTCTGTAGAGGAACAAATGAAAGCATTTTTTGAAGGTAAAATACCACTAGAAAAACTATATAAATAAAATACTAAAAGGGAGATTGATTGAATTGGATAAAAAGACATTGGAACTAAAACAGACCAAAACACAGGAAATGGCTAACAAGGTACTGGAACTGGAATCAGCTCAGGAGAAAGTAGCTGAGGTAGTAGCTAAGCTAGAAGATGCTAAGGAGCAAGATAATGAGGCTATTGTAGAGCTAGAGGATAAACTGGAACAAATTGAGCAAGAAAAGACAGAGGCTACTGAGGTATCAGATGCTAAAAAGCTCATCAAGCAGGCTAAGGAAATTGAGGAAGAAATTGAGCTTACAAAAGGAATCAATGAGGCAAGAAATAAGAAAAGGACAACAGAGCTAGAGGACATGGCTGTAGAGTTTTTCACAGCACATAAGAAAACAGTATTCTTGTACAATGCATTAGCTTTAGAATACAAGAAAACAGTCTCAGTAAACAGCCTGCAAGAGGACAATGAGTTACTGTCTAGCTTTGCTAAAACAATCAATAATACCTTTTCCTACACTAGAGCAGTATTAATTGACTTTGGTATTGTAGCAAGGGCAGATGCAGACAGAACATATAAGGGATTCCATTTAGGGCAAAGAGAATTATTTTCTGATTTAAGCAGGATGTTTGATAAAGCAGAGGTTAGACAGCTAGAGGCTATCAGCAAGTAAATTATCAGTAACTGAGAGAGCATAGGAGCAACTACTTTTTATAAGGAGGAGCTTTTACCATGGTATTAATTGAGGGAGCTATTGTACTGTCCATGATTGCAGTAGCACAGAAAATATACAGCAAGTAATAAAGGGAGGGCTGAGGCTCTCCTTTTTTATTTTACAAACTATCAGGAGGAGATTTTATTATGAGCATTAATTATAAGTTTGGAGAATGGAGAGAGTCAGGAGAATCTGCCAAGGTCATTAGTAAAAAAGGTTATCAGCTTTTAGCAATTAAAAAAGGATGGCTGACAGGGGAGATTATGGGAGGAATTTTGTATAGACACTTTTTACAAGGGATAGCAACAGATACCTTGAGTAAGGAATACATTGGACTATCTTTTCAGACAGTACACTCAGTTATTATAGGCAATTACAGCCCTGAGGCTTTTAATTTGTTTATGGAGATTGCAGAGGAGAATCCTGAGGAACTGGATGAACTATTTAAGGAGGATGTAAGCCATGGCTGAGACAGCAGAAAAGAAAAGCAAACTTAAAAGCCCTGAGTATAAGATGGTCAGAAATAACTATCTACAGAAGATGCTCCTGAAAGGGACTACATTAGAGCAGATTTCTTCTTACATTGATTCAGATTACAACCTAGAAGAAAAGCAGAAAGTTAATCTCCTGAAATCATTGGAAAAGGAATTTACAGAGATTCATCAGGACAAGGTGGATGATTTATTGTTTGAGATACTAGAGGCTCTGAAAAACACTCCTGAGAAATGGACAATCAACCTTGATGGCTCTATTTCTACTGTATATCCCCATCCTCAGGTAGAGGGCAGGAAGGTTGTAGGCATCCAGTACAAACATCATAAAGATTATTCCTTTGAGGATGCAGAGCTATATGATGCATATTGCAGGCTACAGGAAGATATAGATAAGGCTAATAAGCCAAGAAGGAAAGGCAGTTATCCTAGACATATTGTCGCTGAATGGGCAGGACATAAAAAGTCAGGAGCAACTTACAAAGATATTGCAGAGAAATATGATACTACAGAGAACAGAGTAGCTTATCAACTTAGAAAACTTGAGGGTAAAGCCTAAAAGCTTTGCTCTTTTTTACTTACAAATTATAGAGGAGATGTAAACCATGCAAAGACTAAACAGAGGACAACTACAGCAGAGGGTACAGCTAGTAAATAAACATATGGAGAGGGAGCATAGCTCCTACAATCTTGATACAGGAGAAATCAGGATACAGAGCTTGCAGGATAACAGCCTCAGGAAAGTATCCTATACAAAAGATGGATATGCTTATTATTCCCTCAGGGATGCAGAGGGAAATAAATATAAGACAGTCTCAGTCCATCATATTGTAATGATACTGGCAGATGCTGAGGAGTATGTAGAGAAGATGGCTCAGGGCATGACAGTTAATCATATCAATGGAGACAAAACAGATAACAGCCTGAGCAACCTTGAGTATCTGTCTCAATCAGACAATACAGCTCATGCTCATGTTATTGGCTTAGTCTCTTATAAACTCCCTGAGGCTAAAATAGATGCTTACAAGGCTTATGAGATTTTAGAGGGCTTTTACCAGTCAGAGAAAACTGTAGATGAACTGGCAGAGGCTTTTAATATTTCATCAGGAACTGTTTATAAGGTCTTGAAAGGTACAGACTCTACAGGCATGTTTATTATGTTTAAGAATCTGAATAAAGAGGACATCCATAATAACAGGAAAACTAGAATGACAGGACTAAAGGCTAGACAGATTTTAGAGCTTTATTATCTTGAGGAAGAAAGTCAGGGAACAATAGCTAAGATGCATGGTATCAGTAGAAGCTCTGTATCAATGATTGTGGGAGGTCATAGATGGGAGAAAGTATATAACAGATTTATGAGAGAGAATCCAGTAGGAGTATCTGAGAGGGCTTAGGCTTTCCTAGATGCTCCTGCTTTTTTTATGTCCATGGCTCTGCCTGTCACAAACAGAATCCATTTTCTAATCAGAGTACTGAAAGCAATTAAAGACAGGGAGAGGATACAGCATGGATAAGCAGATAACTCAGGAGCATAAGGAAATGGTAGCCAAGGTCTTTAAGATGTTAGGCAGACCTGAGCCTGAAAGCAAGGATATTTCTGTAGGAGACAGAGGAGCTATCATTGTAGAGAATGGAAAGCCTGATGTAGATAAATTTATTAAAAGAGCAATCTATAGTTAAACTGGATGGAGTACTGAGCCTGTAAGGGTTTGGTGCTCCTTTTTATTTGTCTGTAAGTGACATGAAATTTGTATCAGAGCATGTATCCTGTGGATTTCGCCAAGAATCTAGAAACGCTGAGTCTCGGGGAAACGCGCCAGGCCATCAAGCGCCTTCTTGACCATCGCAATGAAGATATCTGGATGCTGTTCGGGACGCTGCCATTTTACCCTTGCAGTTCTTCAGAGGAAGAACTTGAAGTGTATCAGCGTCTTCTAACAGAGAAAAATGTCACAGTCAGAAACGATCCGGATGGCCGTTCCCGGCTGAACGTCAATATATTCTCCGGAGAAATAATCGTGACCGATTTTGGCGATGAACCGGGGTTGGGCAACCTTCAGGACACATCCCTGCCGGAAGCATATGACCGCTGGAACCAAACAAAAACTGCCAAATCATTGAACTGCCACTGTCCTGCCGTAAAATGCCTGGGACCTAACGTACTCGTCAAAAACACTTATTATTCAGGTGAGGACTTTCAGAGTAAATTAGCTAAAATCGAAGGGTGAAAGTAACGCCCGGATAACTGTGGAATCAAGTCATAAAAAACCTCCCTCAATTGAAAAATAACCCGTTCAGTACAGAGGGAGAAACCAATAAATTGAAAGGTAATTTGCGGTACAATTTGCATAGCATTTTGTATCGGCATACCAATGGTTTTGAAGTTTTTTCGCTTATTGTTGCATACTGATTTGCAGGCCGATTTGCACTACCGCATACATTTATGTGGTGTTGCAAACTGGTCTGCATTTTATGTTACAAATTTGTCGGCGGATTCGTTATTGCCAGATACACTAGATGGGAAGAGAAGGGGAATAACCAGTGGGAGAAAAATAAGGGGAGATTTTACCGTTAGATGTAGAGTAGACGTGGTTTTTGCGGAAAATAAGGGGAGTTTTTCCCTTTATTCAAAGCAAATCTGCCTATCTTCACGTTTTTTGAGTCAAATAAGAGGAATTTCTCCCTCTATTTAAGCTGTTTTCAGTCTATTTGGCTAATTAAGGGGAATTTTTCCCTCTATATACCTCAATTAGCAGAGAACCTGATTTCATTGCTGAAGAATGCAAAGTTTAACGGGAAACCCGCTGTTCAACCGATCTGGGGCTTAATTGAATAACGCATAATAGAAGTGAGGAGCTGCAAGGTCGTTGGCAGCTCCTCTTTTTTTGTGCAATTTTCATTCATAATACACTTCAAAACAGCCTGCAAAAGTCTTTGTATTTTAACCGGCAAAACCACCAGCAAATAGGCATTTTCTCCCTCTCAACCGAACGAGTTAAATTGAAAAAAACGGGGAGGTTTTTTTGCTGCATTAATGACTATCCGATTCCTCAAATTTCGAAAGAATCTCATTCACCCTGGAAAGCAGGGTCCCGCTGAAAAGAATCGTCGCTATCAGGCCAAGCAAAGAAAAGAAGATCAGTACAACAAAGTGATTTTCAGTACGCATAGGTTACCTCCAGAAATCTCAGATGAGGTATATTATTCCAATTTCTATTTGTTTTATTCATTTAAAGGTTGCAGTAACAATTTACTTGTTATAGAACCTTTATTGATTATGCATGCCTGGAGAAAGCCCCATTAGGACAAAGTAACAATTGCTGTAAGAAAAGCAGCAATGGATAAAAGGAATAAAAACCAACTTCAAACAGCATAGGAAAAACGGGGATAAAATGTGCAGATGCCCACTAGTAAATCAGCTAAAATACTGTTCAACCGAACATATAGAAGTTTCCATTTCAGCTTTTTATCAAACAGAAATTGTTTAAGGCATGGAAATGGCTAATCAATCGGGCCCACCCCAGGTTTTAAATAGGCATGAAGCGAATGCTTACAGTGAACCGGTGAACAACGATAAATAGATGGAAAAAGAGACATACGGAAAGTTCTCTGATCTTTCAATTCAATGAAACTCTAACGGCAATGCTACCCAAAAATGATTAACATATGAAACGGTTATCATCGAGGAAGGTATTTACCTAGGTAACTAATGGTGGTATACTTACTCTGGCTTTATGTACTTATGTAATTAATTGAGGTGTTGATAGTGGAAAATACACATGAACTTTTTCATGCGATCCATCAGCTTTCGAGACGACTGACGAAGCATCTGAATGAGGTGCTGGAACCTTATGGACTATACAACGCACAGTGGTCGGTGCTTTTTGTTTTGCGGGAAAAAGGGACTTTGACACAGAAGGAACTCTGTGAATACCTTGCAGTTGAAGCACCTCCAATGACAAGGACAATACAAAGGCTATTAAAGCAGGGGTTTATTGAACAGATATCCAGTGAGGAAGATAAACGAAAAAAGTTCATTTCCTTAACAGACCTGGCAAAGGCTCACTTCCCGATATGGGAAAAGGCCGTTCTTAAGAAAAATGAAGAGTTGATAAAGGAAATTCCAGCTTCATTACGGGGAGAATGGCAGAACATCTTAACAGCCTGGTTAAAACAGATATAGAAAGAGGGAATACAGCATGAATGAAACTAGACCTCCGTTATGGACGAGGAACTTTATCGGTATCAGTATCAGTAATTTCTTTTTATTTATGACATTTTATTTTCTGCTTGTAACCGTACCAATATTTGTAGTGGATCATCTGGACGGTGAAAAGTCACAGGCAGGATTGATGATTACAGTCTTCCTGATTTCTGCCATCATCATCCGTCCGTTTTCGGGAAGATGGATTGAAAAATTCGGGAGCAGAGTGATTCTTCTTTGTTCGTTAACATTATTCTTTGGGGCAACATTGCTGTACTTCATGGCAGACAGTGTTCAAGTATTGCTTTTAGTCAGGTTCTTACACGGAATAGGTTTTGGCATGGCAACGACAGCTGCAGGATCCATTGCAGCGATTACCGTTCCTCACTCCAGAAGAGGAGAAGGGATGGGCTATTTCATTCTGTCCACAAACTTTGCGATGGTCATTGGTCCATTTCTTGGGTTGACGGCCCTGCAAAACTGGGGAATGAACGTGATGCTGCAAATTGCTGCAGGAGCCGCGTTCATCGGGCTTTTATCCGGGTTGTTGATTTCCCTTAAGGAAGAGAAAAAGGTAAGAGGCAAGCTTCCTCCAATGAAGTTGAAAGATGCGATCTTTGAAGTCAAGGCGATTCCGATTGCTTTAACGGGGGCGTTCTTCGCGATTGTGTATTCATCAATCCTCTCCTTTGTCTCCGTTTATGCAGGGGAACTTGGGCTCAGCCATGTGGCCAGCTATTTCTTTATCGTATACGCAGTAGTGCTTTTGCTTTCAAGGCCGATTACGGGGAAATGGTATGACCTTCATGGCCCCAATTTCATCGTCTATCCTGCGATTATTTTGTTTGCAGCCGGAATGATCATTCTCGGAACAGCGGATTCAGCCGTTCTGTTCCTGACGGCCGCAGCTTTTGCGGGGTTAGGTTGGGGGACCTTGTTCCCAACTTTCCAGACGATTGCCATCCAGGCATCGCCCCCCAAACGGGCAGCTATGGCGACTGCGACATTCCTATCTATTTTTGACATAGGAATCGGATTGGGATCTTTCCTCGTTGGTCTCGCTGCAGCCAAATTCAGTCTCGGAGAACTATACGCGTACAGTACAGGGTACGTCTTTGCTGGAATCCTCCTATACTATTTGCTGCAAGGCCGAAAATTGAATAAAGGCAAACATAAAGAAGTTAATGCCGCTTAAAAAAGTCAGCGTCCACAGCTGGCTTTTTTTCTTTTGTGCCAGTCACTCCCCGGTTTATGTCGAATTGACTTCACTTTATAAGAGGATTCCTCTTGGTCAGGAGCTCTTCCTGTTCGACAAATTCCGGGGAGTGACTGGCACGTGCTGGGTCATCCGAAAAAATCAAATATTTCATGAATATCCCAATTAAAACAGGGTATAACATTAAAAGTAATTATAAAGGGGGTAATATTTTGGCTGATAAGAACAAGGATATGAAGAATTCCAAGGAAAACCATGTGGATGATGATACACTGACAACACGACAGGGGCATCCTGTTTTTGATAATCAAAATATCCGTACTATTGGTGACCGAGGGCCGGCTACACTTGAGAATTATCATTTTATCGAAAAGATTTCCCACTTTGACCGTGAAGAAGTGCCGGAGCGTGTGGTTCACGCGCGCGGGTCCGGGGCATTCGGCTATTTTGAGGCATATGGAAAAGCCGGGGACGAACCTGTAGAAAAGTATACACGCGCGAAGGTCTTTTCAGGAGCCGGGAAGAAAACGCCGTTGATGGTCCGCTTCTCTACTGTGGCAGGTGCGAAGGATTCGCCGGAAACAGCACGCGACCCCCGTGGATTCGCTGTGAAAATGTATACGGAAGACGGAAACTGGGATCTTGTCGGGAACAACCTGAAGATTTTCTTTATCCGCGATGCCATGAAGTTCCCTGATATGATCCATGCCTTTAAAGCGGACCCGGCTTCCAACGTTCCGAACCCGGAAAGAATGTTTGACTTCGTTTCCCGTACACCAGAGGCAACCCATATGATTACCTTTGTTTTTTCCCCATGGGGGATTCCAGCTACATATCGTCATATGCAGGGGTCAGGCGTCAACACATATAAATGGGTAAATG
This sequence comes from Bacillus sp. SRL337, assembly GCF_984799155.1. Lineage (NCBI taxonomy): Bacteria > Bacillati > Bacillota > Bacilli > Caryophanales > Bacillaceae > Bacillus > Bacillus sp. SRL337. The sequence goes on from NZ_OZ481793.1 coordinate 835,680, forward strand.
AAAAAGGTGAAGCAGTGCTGGTCAAATACCACTGGGAACCAAAGCAGGGTATCCGCAACCTGACACAAGATGAGGCTGATTCCATTCAAGCAAAGAATGTAGCTCATGCGACCCAGGATTTATATGAATCGATTGAGCGAGGCGATTATCCGGAATGGGAGCTGTTCGTTCAGATCATGGAAGATGGATATCATGAGGAACTCGATTTTGATCCTCTCGATGACACAAAACTATGGCCAGAAGATAAATTCCCATGGCTGCCGGTAGGGCGTATGGTCCTTGACCGTAATCCAAAGGACTTTCATGCAGAGATTGAACAGGCTTCCTTCGGTACGGGGGTACTCGTCGATGGAATGGACTTTTCAGATGATAAAATGCTGCAAGGCCGTACTTTCTCCTACTCTGATACGCAGCGCTATCGAGTAGGGGCGAACTACTTGAAGCTGCCGGTGAATGCACCAAAATCTCCTGTCCACACCAATCAGCAGCGCGGCCAGATGGATGTACGCAATCCAAATGAGTCCGGGGAAAATCCACATATCAACTATGAGCCGTCCATGCTTGGCGGTTTCAAAGAAGCGGGCACCGAAGGACGTGCACCTCACCGTCCGACCTATAATGCCGCTGCGATGACGGCGCCGATTGACCGTCCGAACAACTACGGACAGGCTGGCCACACCTACCGAAGCTTTGAAGATTGGGAACGCGACGAATTAATTAAGAACCTGTCCGATGCTCTTGCGATTTGTGATGAAAAAATCCAGGATGCCATGATTGAACACTTCACACAAGCAGACGAAGACTATGGACGCCGCGTGAAGGAAGGGATCGAAATGAAAATGAAAGAAATGAAGGAAATGAAGGATGTGGAACTGGATAAAGTTCCTGGCCGCGAATCCGGAAAAACAAGATATGGCCAAGGCTCATTAGCTGCAAATGAAGCAGCGGAAGGAGCACCGAATAAAGGCCACGAAGCAGATCCTTATTAATAGTTCAATGCAGCCCGCCAATTTACCGGCGGGTTTTTTCTGTTTAAGGTGTGAAAGGCACGCCGGATTTAGTCTTGAATCCGCTCCGGAAATGGAATATAATGGCGTAATATTCATTTTTAGGGGGGAGCCAATTGAGACAGGAAAAGGCGGTACATAGTATCACAGAAAGCCTGAAGAAAGATGAACTTGTACAGGCGGTTTTTTTGAAAGGATCCATGGGGAGGGGGGAAAACGATGAGCACTCGGATGTCGATCTCTATGTCCTTGTAAAAGAGGAAAATGAAGAGAGGTTTCTTGAGAAACGGGTTGATCACTTGAAGGCCTACGGAAATCTTTTATTCTATGATGATATATTCATTATCGCTCCGCAGATCATTGCGGTATTCGATGATATGCTTCATGTAGACTTGTTTACGGTAACCGAGACGAATTTTAAGGAGAAAGACTTCTTTAAGGTTGTTCATGATCCTGATAAGATCCTGGTAAAGTATGAAGCCACTCAGAATTTGGTATTATCTCCTGAAGAATTCTATGAGCTGGCGATTGATGTTCCATGGTTTCTGTTTCAATACCGAAAAGCCTATAACAGAGGTAATAGTTTATGGGGCGTAGAAGTATTGCAGCACTGCATGTTCAAAATGGCGAAGGTGCTCCTTCACAGATATTTCCCGGAGAGGGCTCAATTGGGGATGAAGGCATTGGAGGCGCTGCTGCCTGCTGAAAAGCTGTGTGAAATAAACGAGATCTATTTACATCTGAATCCTGAAAATCACAAGAAGGCAGCAGACCTTATTGTCCAGTTATATTCCACGGAATTAAGCTGGATAGAGGAAAACCTTCCTGATGACAAAGACGCGTTGTTCTTCAGGAAGATGGCGGAAAAAATAGACTAATGGACTTTGAGTATCCAAAAAGGGAAGCCATTTCAAAGGGTTTCTATTTAAAAATAAGGCCGTCTTCGCATGAATTGCTGCTTTCGGAAAAATCCCAGGAGCTGGGTTTTTCCCCTGTATTCCATGGATTTCTCCTCGAAAAAGGGAGAGCAGCTCTTTTCTTTCCTGCTTACAGGGGGATATCCAAAGTGAATGACCAAAAAATTATTTGAGATTCATATTGAATAGCAACAAAGTTTACGAAAAGAGGCTAAAATAAAATTTTTATTGTAAATTACAGGATTAATGAAACTTTCAGAGGGGGAAATTCGTGGAATAGGAAGAAGATGATTTTTTTACTTCAATTAGCTTTGCCTCTGTAGGGGGAATGGAGTCATGGTAAACTTGCTTTTCGGAGTTATTTTCATATCCGGCATATATTATTTAGTGCGTTATCGACTGAGCTTAAGAAAAGCTGCAGAATCGGCACCAGCTGCAGTATATCCGCAGAGCAAGGAAGAGTTCTCAGGAATACTTCTTCCAGGGGAATGGCTGGAAATGGAGCCGCTCAACAAACAGTCAAGATCTTATCAAGTGGTAAAATGGGGGACATATGCAGCTTTGGCCTTACTCATCACGCTGTTAGGGGTCGTTTTGGCTACAGACTGGCTGGAGACCCAGTTCTTCATGGTTTCCTATCTGTTTTTCATGATTCTTAGCGCGATTCGGCATAGAGGGAATTTTTTCATTTTGCCTAAAGGAGTCATTTTGAACTCAAGATACTATTCCTTCTCAGAAATTAAATTCTATGAAACAGAAAAAATTGTCCGCTGGCATGAACTGTACGGCCTTGACCAGCGGGCAGACAATGGCTTTAAACTCACCTTTAAAATCAAAACCAAATGGCTTCAACCCAATTACGTAGTCATTCAGCATCCAGAACAGCTGAATAGAATTACCGATCTGCTGAAAAAACAAGGTGTTGCCGGGATGGAGAAGGAAGCTTCTGATAAGTGACTGGCAAAACCCGGTTTTTGTCGAATTATGTAAAGGAGAGGGATTAGATGAATGAAATTGTTTGGACCATCATTTTGCTTGCGGGTTTGATGGTCTCGGGAGTTTATGTTTACAGAAGAAGAAAGGCTGCTGGCATTACGGGGGTCAAGACAGCCCTGACGTCTATCTGCTTTTATTTGATTGCAGTGGCGAATCTGCTGGCCGTCTGGTTTGATTTCATTGGTCTTATCAGTTGGGCGGTCACGATCATGCTTTTGATTGCTGGAGCCTATTTTACAAAGTACCTGCCCCCGCAGCATACCGAGGCGGAGTGATCAGCGCCCTGCGATTCCAAGATGGAGGAAATCAGGGGTGACAGGGATAAGAGGAATCCGGAAACTGCAGAAAAATTCCGAATCTCAATCAAAATCCCTTTTGAAGGATTTCGACAGAGTCCGGGGCGTGCCTGTCACCAAGCCTCCAAGCGGGATTGTATATTTTTCCAATTGGCGGTATAATAGTCTATGATTTTATATTCGAAAGGAGGTTCACCCTGTGATGAATGGTATCCCTGGCAGTAAGTCGGCAACGAAAATTTTTGATGCTCTTCTTTTTAACGGGATCAGTCTGTCCTTATTTAATAGAGGCGTTTACTATTTTCATTGCATACCGCATAGGGTGAGCTTACTATAAACGTTTCCTCATAGTATCCATCACGGGGAAATCAAAAGCCGGAAGACACCTATCGCGGGATAGGTGTCTTTTTTATAGGCTGTTTTCGTGAACTTTGCTCTATTCAATATGAATGTATTTTGGTCATTCACTGGATACCCCCCTGTAAGCAGGAAGGAAAAGAGCAACGCTCCCTTTTTTGAGGGGAAATCCATGGGTTTTTTCCGAAAGCAACATTGAATGCGAAAACAGCCTTTTTATATTCAAAAAACAGGGATACTGCCTTGATGGGGCGTCCGATATCAGGAGGACCAGTTCATGAAAATGAGTTTAACAATATTTAAGAATAAAAGCTTTTTATATTATTGGATCAGCACATGGATTTCATCCCTTGGAGATTCCGTTTTTGTCATTGCTCTGACGTGGTTTCTTGTGGAAGAAACCCAGTCCCCGTCCATCGTGGGGACGTACCTATTTATTTTGGGAGCATCGAAAATTCTCTTTGTTCTTGTGGGGGGAGTCCTTGTCGACCGCATCAATCCCCAAAAATTGCTTATCCATTCCAATCTGCTGCGGGCCGTCATTATCAGTCTTGCCTTGGCCGTCTTGTTTGTAAATAAGGAAGCTTACTGGATCTTCTATATTATAGGAGCTGTATTCGGGATGGTTGATTCTATCGCAGAGCCAGCGGGAATCTCGTTCAGGACGCGCATTGTTGAAAAAGAATATTATACCCAGTCGATGGGGCTGCTGATGACAGCCGGAAATGTGTCAGCTGTCATTGGACCGCTGGTTGGAGCGGGTCTGGTCGCTGTAGGCAGCACTAATTTTGCCATCATGGTCAATGCGGTCACCTTCTTGATTTCTGCGCTATTATTGCTTCTGGTCAAAACTGTTAAAACAGAAGAGGAAGAGGCAACGAACGAACCAATGTGGAGAAGTGTGAAATCCGGGTTTCATTATTTCCTGACAACCCCGATCATCATGACCATGGCGGTATTTGCCTTCTTTGCCAACGCAGCAGTCGGGGCGACCTTGATCAGCATCCCGTTTCTAGCTGAAGAACTGAATTTGGGTGTTGAAGGATTTGGGTTAATGAATACAGCGATCGGAGTCGGCAGTGTTGCGGGAGCGGTGGTGTTTTCCGTCATTTCGATCAGGAATCCTAAGCCCTATATGACTCTGCTGACATGTTTCTTGCAAGGAATGATCATCATGCTGATTGGATTCACAGTGAATATTTGGATGATCATAACGCTGATTGCCCTTATGGGTCTGCATGAAACAGCAGTTAATGTCATAGCTCCGAGCGTAAACCATACGATTATACCAGCAAGGATCTTCGGAAGGGTCATCAGTGTCATGATCCTGGTTATGTCCGGATCGGTCCCGATTGCCCAGGCGGCAGCAGGGTGGTTGATGGAGTGGACTTCTCCCCAGAATATATTCATTTACGGAGGCGTCCTTGAAATGGGGGCGGCTTTGCTGACCTTTTCGCTTCCTTTTGTACGAGATTATGGAAGGGATCCGGCAGTCTCTGCAGAACATTAGAGTAGCAGAACCTGTCACAGGTGAGCAATCGCAGACAGGTGTGTGAATCAGCAGGGTGCTAAACTGAAGGAGCAAGGGGGGACTGGGATGGAAATACTGCTTAGAATGAATGAGTGCATCGAATATATCGAAAATCATCTCCAGAAGAAAATTGAGGTGGAGAAGCTGGCACAGCTAACGTACAGCAGCAAATTTCATTTTCAACGAATGTTCAGCATGCTGACAGGGGTACCAGTGGCAGAGTATATCAGGAAACGCCGCTTAACATTGGCTGCACAGGAGCTTTCCAATGCCAAGGAAAAGGTGATTGATGTTGCTCTTCGATATGGTTACGAAACACCCGAGTCTTTTTCAAAGGCATTCAGGAGGGCCCATGGCGTTTCACCATCCCAGGTGAGGGAACAGGACGTCTCTTTAAAGGCATTTCCTCGCATCTCTTTTCAAATTCAGTTAAAAGGAGAGAAAGAAATGAATTACAGAATCGTTGAAAGAGAAAGCTTTAAAGTGACCGGCTTCGGCAAGAAGATCACAACTGCCAATGGAGAAAACAATAAGGAAATTCCAAAGTTCTGGGATGAAGTGAATGGAAAAGGCATCGACAGAGAAATAGTTGAGGCTGCCGATACAAACGATATCCTTGGGATTTGTATGGAGTTTGATCAAGCCGGCGAAACGTTCACTTATTTCATTGGTGCAGAAACAGTGAAGGACCAGAAGAAGTTCGAGATAAAAAAAATTCCGGCTGCCACATACGCTGTATTTGAATCCATCGGCCCGATGCCCCATGCCATTCAAGGTGTTTGGCAGCGGATTTATTCCGAGTGGTTCCCATCCACAGGTTACGAACATGGCGGTGGGCCAGAATTTGAATTATATCCTCCAGGTGAGGTTAACAGTGTTGATTACCGCTGTGAAGTCTGGGTTCCGATCATGAAGAAATAATGTCCAGTGGCCTTCTCTTCTCAGGAGAAAGCCCCTCTTGTACTATGTATAGTATTTTACAAGTGAATATAGCTGTATACCCTTCGTGAGGTCGATTGCTTTTTCTTCATGAGATCGGGCCGCTTCGGGTTGCCCCTTTTTATGAAGCAACTCCGCTTCTGCAACTTCCCTCATCCACTCCTTCTGAAGTGAGGGAATCATGTTTTCAGCATCCACCAACTGTCCTTCCTCAATCTTCAACAAGGTTTCACAATAGTCCTTCACGGAATGGTCCTTTATCAGTGAAATGCATTGCTTTACAGATGAAAGGGTATCGTGCTGGGCTGCATAAGCGGCTGTGACGACGGCCGTCATCCGAGGTGATTTGTATTTCTTTTTTAATGTAGAAAGGGCTTGTTCGGTTTCTGCCTCATCTGCATTGGCGAGACTGTAGTAAAAATGAAGGATGGGCTGTCTGGCCCGCTTCTTTAAGTAATCCCCAATCTTATCGATGTCCCTGGAAAAATAGATGTACCAGACAAACGGAATATAGGTAGTTAAAGTCACGGATAAAAAGATCAATACGGCGGCCGCCAAGAAAGAGATCTGCCAGATGGCTGTCAGAATTCCAAGAAGTACAGCCAAAGTGATGATGAGAATGTATTGCCTTTTGGAAAGCATATTATTCCTCCGCTCTTATAGAAAATCGGGATATTTCTAAATTAGTATAATGGACCTAGTCCCAGGCAGTATATAAAATTCAGGAAGATTATTAAATTTTACAGCTTAGTATAGGCAGCAAGCTGTAAAGCTGTTTGAGGCGAGCCATTATAGCGGCATCACTCTACCTTTTTCCAAAATGAAGAACCCATTTTAAGGCATCATTCAAGTCATCTCCACAATTTCGGCCAGTCCAGCAAGGATGCCTGAATCCAGCTTATTTACAATCATCATTTTAGTGCCTAACCTTAAATGATGACTCAAGAATCTTCATAGATAAGGGTAAGGCGGAGATAGGAAGGTTATGCTGTACAAACGGATTTCTTTATTTCTCATCTTTATTCCTTTATTCTAAGAGAAAAGTTTTTTTTGCAAAAGAGGGTAAACAGAATGAAACAAATCTACAGTGATATTATACAGTTCCGCGGAACACATTTTGACTTTGGGTATATGCAGGGCGAGAAGATAAAAGATTCCCTGACTGTCACCAACAGGGAAAATCAATGGAAGGTCCGAAAACCCCGTTTTACCGTAGACATTGAAGAGGTGAAACAGGCTGTAACCAAGTTTGCGCCGGGTGTGTGGGAGGAACTGCTGGGGTTGCAGGAAGCACTGGGATGGCCGCTGGAGAGGGTTTTGAAAGAATTCGGCGGATATCGGGTCGATTATGTCAAGTCTGGCTGTTCGATAGTGACGGGAGAGAATTACCTCATCCGGAATTATGATTACCATCCAAAAACCTACGAGGGGAGATATACCTTTTTTCAGCCTGCCGATAATCAGGGCTATGCCATCATAGGTCCGAGCCAGCGGGTGACGGGAAGAATGGATGGGATGAATGAAAAGGGGTTGTCAATTGGATACAACTTCATGCACCGGAAAAATCCGGGAGACGGCTTCATCTGCTGTATGATCGGCCGGTTGATCCTTGGATCATGTGCGAATGTCGAAGAAGCGGTCTCCACGCTGAAAGAAATCCCGCATCGCCATTCCTTCAGCTATATAGTCCTTGATGCCAGTGGAGAAACCTTCGTCGTTGAGACTTCCCCGCGCGGTGTCCAGGTCCGCCAGTCCAATGCCTGCACAAATCACTTTGAAATCATGCAGGAAGAAAACCGCAACCACTTGGTTGATTCCAAGCGCCGGCTGGAAATCATCCAGCAAAACCAGGACAGTATCACGGATGCACCAGAAGCATTCCGGCTGTTGAATGACAGTGACAAAGGTATCTTCTCCGATCTCTACGGAAGCTGGGCGGGCACGATCCATACGTCGGCGTACTTCCCCAAGGAGCTCAAAGCATGGTTCGCACTCGGCGGTGACCGCGAACCTGTAGAGTTTGATTTCCGGAAGTGGCTTCAAGGCGAAGAGGTCGAGCTTGACCGGATAACAGGGGAAGTGGACACCGATATACCGTTTGTCCATATGGATGGAAATGCGGATTGGAGTAAGAGGAAATGAACCAAACAAAAAATCAGTCTTTCCGGCTGATTTTTTTGTTTTGATAGAAAGACAAGGATGGAATTTCTTATTTTAATGGCAGGATGTAGCGGTGAGGGAGTGCGTAAAGAAGAAAATGATGCTGAGGCGGCTGTAAAAGAAAAAGAGCAGGCGTCTTCAGAATGGGACGTTTCAGAGGGGAAAAAGAGGATGTCCTGATTGAAGAGAATCTCCTGATATACCAATCTCTGGGAACGTTATTAGAAAATATGAATCGTTAACATCAGAAAAAGGGATGGTCAATCGGCCATTCCTTTTCTCATACACAATTGGATTCTGGGGAAATCAAAATCTCATAATCAAGGATATAGATTTCATGCAATCTCACATGAGCCGGGGAGGATCAATCAGTGAAAGATAGAAGAGACCCTTTGAGTGAAGCACTGAGTCTGGAGCATCTTGCAGCCGTCTCAGATTATTCATGCTGTCATTTTCAAAGATTATTCACAAAAAAATGGGGGAAATGACCTTGTCTTCAAGGCGGAAAGTCTGCTCGGCCGGGAGGGTGGTGGATGGGTGATTAGCACACTTATGACTTTGCTCTATTTAGAATATGTTCTGATCAATTTAATGTCCAAAAAAGTCTTTTGCAATAGCTGTCGGAGATCACCTTGTCATTTTCCCACAGCTTGGCATCGTGCATGGGTTCTTTCAATAAGGCCGGATGAAAATCTCTCTAAATAGAGAGGTTTTCTTATGGTGATTAAATAATCAAATCAAATTATTTACCCAAACGATAAAAAGATAAACGTTTTTGTGATCTAAACTTTCTTTTTCTTCGTTAGCTAAGTAATCAATTGAGTTGCAGCAAGTTGTTGGGTATCCTTAAATCATCTACGTCAAATATAAATAGAGGGAGCGTTTTATGTCAGAGGAACTTAAGGATATAGATCTTTATCAAAAAGTTTTACAGAACAAAGATTCATCCGCATTGCGGAAGCTTTATCAAAAGTACGAAAAATTGATATACTCGTTTTCATACAAAATGACAGGAGATAAGGAAATTGCTGAAGAAGTCATCCAGGAGGTTTTTCTCAAATTGTGGAAAAAGCATGCTCCCTATGATGGAAGCAAAGGCAAATTTTCATCCTGGCTTTTGACCATGACGCGGAATACAAGCCTTGATGCTATCCGTAAACGAAACAGGCATGAGTCTGTTGAATATATCGAGAAGGATTCAATGAGGGTGACTCATGAGACACCTGAGGATATCCTTGAATGGAAAGAAAAAGGCAGTGCAGTCCGGAAGTGTATTGAGCTGCTGAAAAAAGATCAACAGCAAATGGTCTATCTGTCTTATTATAAAGGAAAGACACAACAGGCGATTTCAAAATCAACAGATACCCCGCTTGGTACAGTGAAAGGAAGAATCAGATTGGCGCTAAAACATTTGCATCAATGTCTTCAAGGGAAGGGAGGGGATTTTAGGTGACCGAACAACAATGTGATCAATTGCTGGATTATTATAATGGCCATTTAACAGATCTTGAGAGGTCACGTTTTGAAAAGCATTTGGCAGGCTGCACGGAATGCACGGAAGAACTGAAGCAGCTTCGCGAACTTGAGGAATATCTGCCGTATGCCTCTGAACCGATAGCTCCCCCGCCTGGATTGGAAGACAGGGTGTTCGCCGGCATCTTGAAGGATAAAAATCAAAACGGCACAGTCTCCCTTCCGGCAGTCCGGAAAAGAAATAAGTGGATTCTTCCGTCTGCAGCAGCCCTTTTGGCATTATCCCTTCTCGGAAATGCTTACTTCCTTACCCAGCTTGATGAGCAGCAGGATATTGCAGAAGTGCAGGAATCGATCGACCAAGTGATGAAGTATGCAGAATTGGCAGCGGTAGATGGCGGTGCAAGGGGAACAGCCAGTATCGTAAAGCAAGGAGAGGAAACAAAACTTGTCGTCCAGGCTTCAGAGCTTCAGCAATTAAAGGATGATGAAGTGTACCAGGTTTGGCTGATAAAAGATGAACAACCCGAACGGGCCGGTACCTTTACTATAGAGGATGGAAAAGGTTCAGTCGTATTCAACTTTGATGAGGCATATGAGAATACAGACTGGGATATGGTCGCCGTATCTCATGAACCGGATGCGGACAGCCAGCAGCCTCAAGGGAAAGTTGTGTTAGCTTCAGAACTATAGAAGAATTGAATATAAGAGTAACCCAGCACAAGTACACTGTTAACCCGTTCAGTACAGAGGGAGAAACCAATAAATTGAAAGGTAATTTGCGGTACAATTTGCATAGCATTTTGTATCGGTTTTTTTATCGGCATACCAATGGTTTTGAAGTTTTTTCGCTTATTGCTGCATACTGATTTGCAGGCCAATTTGCACTACCACATAAATTTATGTGGTGTTGCAAACTGGTCTGCATTTTATGTTACAAATTTGTCCGCGGATTCGTTATTGCCAGATACACTAGATGGGAAGAGAAAGGGGGAGTAACCCAGTGGGAGAAAAATAAGGGGAGATTTTACCGTAAGATGTAGAGTAGACGTGGTTTTTGCGGAAAATAAGGGGAGTTTTTCCCTTAATACAAAGCAAAGCTGCCTATTTTCACGTTTTTTGAGTCAAATAAGAGGAATTTCTCCCTCTATTTAAGCTGTTTTCAGTACTATTTGCTAATTAAGGGGAATTTTTCCCTCTATACACCTCAATTAGCAAAGAACCTGGTTTCATTGCTGATGAATGCAAAGTTTAACGGGAGACCCGCTGTTCAACCGATCTGTGGCTTACTTAAATAACGCATAATAGAAGTGAGGAGCTGCAAGGTCGTTGGCAGCTCCTCTTTTTTGTGCAATTTTTTATACATATTACACTTCAAAACAGCCTGCAAAAGTCTTTGTATTTTAACCGGCAAAACCACCAGCAAATAAGCATTTTCTCCCTCTCAACCGAACGAGTTAAGTACACTGTTGTGCTGGGTTTTTATTTTTTTTTATAAAAAAGTGATCCAACCCTGAACTTGTATCGTTAGCTCTATGAAAATATAAAAACAAATGAAAAGGAGGAAAAGTATTTTAAAAAAAATTTTTAAAAAAGTGATCCAAAGACAATCCGGCAGCGTTAGCTCACCAGAACACTAAAACAAAAAGAGGAGATGGAAACTATGAAAAAAAAGAATCTACTTAAAAAAGTTGCAGCACCAGTGCTGGGGTTATCATTAATTGTCCCGGCAGCAGCCCAAGCCGAGGAAGCGCCGACGGCCGTGACACCGGCATCTGATTTACGTACAACATTGGATCAGCTATTATCTGAACACTTTGTCCTGGCTGTCGACGCGATGGTGAAAGATTATAACGATGCACCAGATGAAAAACAGGCGTATGATGCATTGAATCAAAATGCCTTGGATATGACACCGGCCATTGCGTCTATCTACGGCGAAGAGGGAGCGAAAAAGTTCGAGGAAATTTTCACTGGCCATCTTGAATATTCTGATGACTTTGTAGAAGCGGCACAATCAGGGGACGAAGAAGCGAGAAAAGCTGCTGAGGCGGAAGTGACAGAATTCGTCAATGACTTCTCCGCATTCCTTAGTACCGCAACAGAAGGGAATCTGCCTGAAGATGCGGCAAAGGAAGTCTTGAGAGCCCATGAAACTGATGTTGTAGAAGCATTTGACCATTACGTAGAAGAGGATTACAAAGGCTACTATGAGAATTTCATGGAAGGCTATGACAGAATGTTCGATATCAGTAAAGCGTTGTCAGGAGCCATCGTCATGCAAATGCCTGACAAATTTGAAAACACGAAAGTGGATGCACCTGCAGCTGAACTGCGTTCCACTCTAAATAAACTGACTGCAGAGCACTTTGCTTTGGCAGCGATGAGCATGCAAAAAGGTGTGAATGGCGCTCCGGATTATGACATTGCCACTTGGGCTGAAGATATGAATACAGAGGAATATACAGCCGCTATCCAGTCGATTTATGGAGAAGAAGGTGCAATGCAATTTAAGAAACTCTGGACAAGCGATCATATCAATGCACAAGCTGAACTGGTTTCCGCAACAGTGGCGGATGACGAGGCAGCAGCTAAGGAAGCGCGCGATAGCCTGACGATGTTCACGAAAGAATTTGGTGCCTTCCTGGCAACTGCGACTGAAGGAAACCTTCCGGAAGAAGCCGCCGTTGATGCTCTTATGACACATGAAGACCAAGTCGTTAAAACGTTTGATAGTTATGTTTCTGAAGACTATGAGACAAGCATGGCTACGTTCCGTGAAGGATATGCCTTCACATTTGGAATCGGCAAAGCCTTGGGAGATGCGATTGTGAAGCAGATGCCGGATGAGTTTGCAGCTTCAGATATGCCAAGCCAGATGCCTAACACAGGTATGGGCGGTGCAGCAGAGGAGCCAATGCCGATGGCTGCCTGGATCACATTTGCTGCGGCTGTTCTTCTTGCGGGAGGATATTTGATCAAAACTAAATTGGCTGACCAACAATAATTTATAGAGAGGGGAGTTTCATAGCTCTCCTCTTTTTCCTATATGAACAGGAGGGAAAAAGTGATGAAGAAGCGATTGACTGTATCCATAATAGGTTTGGCGGCAGCCGGGGTCATCGGTTATCAGGCTTTTGCTCAGGAAGGCATGGAACCTATCCCCCAATCACCGCCTGAAATGGAGCAGACTCCACAAACGGAAGAAGCAAATGCTCCTGAGCCGAGAGAAGGAGTTAAGCCAAGAGCGCATCAAGAGGAGGAATTTGTTCTTCTTGACTCTTTACAAAAGAAAAAAGCCGAGCTGGAAAATGAACTAGAGATTCAAGAAGAGGGAATTATCCCCACACGGATCAAAATACCCAGTATGGATATCGACACAAAGGTCATCTCTGTAGGACTCCTTGAAAATGGGGAGATGGCTGTCCCGGAAGAAACGGAAATTACAGGCTGGTACGATAGAGGCGTGAAGGCAGGAGCGGAAGGAAACGCAGTCATTGCCGGCCATGTCGACAGCCAGGAAGGACCGGCGATTTTCTTTTATCTGAAAAACATGGAAATCGGCGAGGAGGTCACCGTTTTTGATGAAGATGGCCAGAAACGGACTTTCAGAGTCAAAGCAAAAGAAAGCTATAAAAATGAAGAAGCCCCGATTGAAAGAATATTCGGGCCCGGGAATGAGCGGAATCTGAATTTGATAACCTGTACAGGAACCTTTAATCATGATGAACATCTCTATCCAGACAGGCTGGTCATCTATACCGAACTTGTTGAAGACCAGGAAAAGGAGCCATATTCAGCACCGGCAGCACCGGACAGTATAGAATATGACCTTGGTTCTGTTTCATGGCATTCTGTCAACGGGGATGACATCGTAGGATACAGGATCTATAAACAACCAGCTGCAGGTGAAGAGTTCGAGCAGATCGCCAGTATTTCAGCCCACGAAAGAAAGAATTATTTTGATCAGGATGCCCAAAAAGGCTCCTCCTACTATGTGACAGCTGTCAATATAGCTGGAAAAGAATCGGGAAAATCGACTATCGTCACTTCCAAGTAAGGATTGAAACTTTCCTCATCTCCCCTTCGTATTAATACTAAGGAAAATTCAGGAGGGGTATTATGGGGAATGTTTTGTACTTTGCGGACAATTTCTTTTCTTCAGGCAGAACGGAAATTTACAATGCAGAGAATGAAAGAGTCGGAGAACTGGACTTAAAGAGCGCCTTTTCAGCAGGTGTTGACTTATTGGATAATGATGGACAGATGATGGCAAGCGGAAGGTTTTCACCCTTCAGAAATCGATGGACAGTTTCTGGTGAAAATGGGGAAGATATCGGTCAATTGAGACAGAAATGGACTTTCTTTACCAAGAGATTTGAATATCAGTCATTTGGAAAGGGAACTTTCTCCATTGAGTCAGAAGTCTTTTCAAAAGAATACACCATCCTTGATGATCAGGGAACAGTCATTTGCAGTGTTGAAAAGGTGAGCGGGTTCTTTTCCTCGTCTGCGTATAAATTGGAGAACTTTTCTGCCAGCCTAAGCAATCAGGAACTTGTTACTGCTGTCATGGGAGTCAACGCCATACAAAAGAGAAATAATTCAGCCGCCACCTAAGAAGACCTTCTGGAAACTGTCGAACTCATGGCAGATTCCGGAAAGTTTTTTTTATTTCCGGGGAAATTCGGGATGATTCCGGGAGATTCCATGTTTTTCTTGCCATGGAATGAGAGCAGATGCAATTCGTGTTGAAAAGAATGATGATATAATAGAACGTATAAGGAGAGGTGTGAAGGCCATGGTGAATGACAAGTTGCTCAATATCAGGACAGAAACGGTGCAGAAAGCATCCTATGAGTCACAGCACTATAATAGGTACGAGCCAACTCCTTATCATGTATTGGATAGACTAGTGGATTTTGTTCAATTTGACCATACAGACCGAATGGTTGATTTCGGCTGCGGGACCGGGAGGATGAATTTTTTTATTCATTACCGCTTCCGCCCAACCGTGATTGGGGTGGAAATGAACGAGTTTTACTTTCAGGAAGCCCTTGAAAACAGGCTTAGATATCTTGAAAAGTTTAAGTTCAGCAGTAACCAGGTTCAATTCGAGAACTGCCTTGCCCAGGATTATCCGGTTCATCCGCAGGATAATGTTTTCTATTTTTTTAATCCGTTTTCGGTTCAAATCTTTATGAAGGTCATAAACAACATTTTACGTTCTTCTGATGAAGAAAGCCGCGATATCCAGCTGATTTTGTACTACGCTCCTGAAGATTATATCTTTTTTCTGGAAAACCAGACAGCTTTCCAATTGAAAAAAGAAATCCTCCTGCCCGGAAATGCCTACGAAAAGGTTCTAATATACAGCTTGGAGGAACATGCTCCCAATAGAGAGGTAGATTAACTTGTTTAAAGATATAAGCATAGATGAACTATTGCAATTGGATAGAAACAAATACACATTGGTCGATGTCCGGTCTCCCTCGGAATTCGAGGAAATGACAATACCCGGCAGCATCAATATACCGGTTTTTAATGATGAAGAAAGAGCAGAGGTCGGTACACTCTATAAGCAGGTGAATCCGGAAATTGCCAAAGACCGCGGACTGGAGATCTTCGCTGCCAAACTTCCGTCCTTTATGAAAACCTTTCAGCAGACCAAAGGCGAGAAGGTTGTTTTCTGCTGGCGGGGCGGTATGAGGAGCAAGTCAGCTGCCACCATGCTTGATTTGATGGGGAATAAGGTCACAAGGCTTCATGGCGGAGTCCGGACGTATCGTCAATGGGTCCTGGATAGATTGGAGAATCTAAACCTGGACGGGAACACCTTTATTTTAAATGGCGGCACAGGGACAGGCAAAACGACAATCCTCCACCGTTTAAAAGAACAAGGGCTTCCGGTGCTTGATTTAGAAGGAATGGCCGGTCACAGAGGTTCGGTTTTCGGGCATATCGGTACAAGCCCGAACAACCAAAAAAAGTTTGATTCCCTTCTTGTCGAGGAAACCCTTTCCTTGCAGGATTCACCAGTTGTGGTGTATGAAGCAGAAAGCAAGCGTATCGGCAAGGTCATGGTCCCTGAATACCTCCTTAAGAAAAAGGAGGAGGGCACCCATATCATTCTAAAGATGCCGATGGACCAAAGGGTGAAGCATATCCTTGAAGAGTACAGATTACAAGAACACCATGAGGAGTTCACAGCTGCCTTTGAAAGGATAAAAAAACACATCCATACCCCTATTGCCAGGGAAATCCAGGACTATATAGAAGAACATGATTATAAAAACGCTCTCCCTCTGCTTTTGGAATACTATTACGACCCTAAGTACAAGCATTCAGCAAACCAGTATCCGGAGGACCAAAAGATCTTTCTTGAAGTCAACGATATCGAAGAGGCTGTAACAGCCATTCTGGATATCCTTCCTCAAAAAAGCAGACGGGTTCATCACTGAGATTATAGCTGAGGCTGAATCAACAAGAATCAAGAAGTGCCTGTGTTTATCTTAAGGTACTTCTTGTTTTTAGATTTAAAGTTTTTTGAATAGACTGTCATTACTTGCAGCAAGCAGGTATAGTAGTTTAGTAGATGATTTTTTTTCGAAAAAGGGGCTAGAAGATGAAACGTTTTTTAAAATGGGTCGGTATCGTCATTGCTGTCCTGGTGGTCTTGTTTGTAGGAGCAGGCAATTATTTTTACAATGTCGCCATCAATCGAAGCCATGATTCCGTGGATCTATATGGAGGATCAGAATCGGCAAGCGCCATGATGGATGCAGAAGAACAGCAGCGGAAATTAGAGGAAGTCCTGAAGTGGACAGAAGAACAGACGTTTGAAAACGTAGAAGTGAAGTCAAAGGACGGTCTGAAGCTGAGTGCAGTGCTATTGAAAAGTGAGGAACCTTCCGGGAAGGCTGTCGTTTTGGCGCATGGATACAAAGGAAGTAACAAACAGATGCCCGGCATTACCCAGTTTTATCATGAACTGGGGTATGATGTCCTTAAGCCGGATGCGAGAGGGCATGGAAAAAGTGAAGGAAGCTATATTGGATATGGATGGGATGATCGCAAGGATTACAATGAATGGGTCAATCTATTGATCAATGAATATGGAGAAAAGGAAATATATTTGCATGGATTTTCGATGGGAGCCGCAACGGTTCTGATGACCAGCGGCGAAGAACTGCCTTCCGAGGTGAGAGGAATCATCGCTGACAGCGGATATACAACGGTCGAAGAGGAGCTCGCCCATCAATTGAAGTACCTTTATCATTTGCCGGCATTTCCGTTGATGGACATCACAAGTGCCGTGACAAAGGTAAGAGCTGGCTACACATTCGCCGAAGCCTCCGCAGTTGAACAGGTCAAAAAGAATACAAGGCCGCTCTTCATCATCCATGGAGACCAAGACGAACTGGTGCCGACTGAAATGGCGGATGTCTTATATAACGCTGCTTCCAGCGAAAAGGAACTCTGGATCGTCCCTGGAGCTGGCCATACAGAAGCATATACAGTGGCAGAGGAAGAATACCAAAACCGCTTGAAGGCATTTTTGAAAGAGTGACAGTCACACCCCGGATTATGTCGAATGTGTTCGACATATCTCGGGGCGTGACTGTCACCAATAAAAGGAGATGTACATAATGAGTGAGAAAATGACGTTGTTCCATACTTTTAAAGAAACCCCTTTAAAAACAAACGGCCATGGGGACCGGAATGCCGGAGTATTGAAAGAAGCTTTCGAGCATGTGGCTTCTGAGGTCGAAAGCGATATTTACGGAACCGGAAAAGTGATTGACGATTTTCAATTGAAAATGGCGAAGGTACTGGGCAAGGAATCATCGGTATTCTTCCCAAGCGGAACGATGGCCCAGCAGATTGCCTTGAGGATCTGGTGTGATGAAAAAGGGGTGAAAAAGGCAGCGTACCATCCATTAAGTCACCTGGAGATTCATGAAGAAGACGGAATTAAGGAACTTCATGGTATCGAAACCATTTTACTCGCGGATAAGGACAGAGTGATCACCCTGGAGGATGTGCAGAATATGACAGAGGAAGCGGCAGTAATCCTGCTGGAATTGCCTCAGCGTGAAATCGGCGGCCAGCTTCCGGATTTCGAAACACTGAAATCCATATCAGATTACTGCCGTGAAAACAAAATCTTCCTTCATCTAGATGGAGCCAGGTTGCTCGAGGTCCTTCCTTATTACAAAAAGACAGCAGCGGAAATCTGTGCTCTTTTTGACAGTGTATACATCTCCCTTTACAAAGGAATCGGCGGAATTGCGGGAGCCGTCCTGGCAGGCAGCAAAGATTTCACAAAGAAATCGAAAGTTTGGAAGAGAAGGCATGGCGGTGATTTGATAAGCCTTTATCCGTATATCATCAGTGCAGATTACTACCTGGATCAGAGAGCTGGAAAAATGGAGCAGTATTATCAAAATGCCCAAGAGTTCGCTCAGTTTTATAATAACTGTGAAAAAATCTCTACACTTCCAGAAGTGCCGGTATCCAACATGTTCCATGTCCATTTTCAGGTGTCGAAGGAAGCCCTTGAGCCGATCCTTGTTGATGTCTATGAAAAAACAGGTGTCGGTTTAAGCGGATATCTGCGTGAGAACGGAGACTCCTCCTGTTATTATGAAGTGAGTATCGGCGACCTCTACGAGACGGTCCCAAAGGAAAAGCTGGAAGAAGCCTTTCACCTGCTGAATGAAAAACTGAAGTAATTATAGAATGAAAGCGGCAGTTTCTAGAGCCGCTCTTTTTCCATTATTGACGACATGCATCACTACACCTCAGGTCTTAGTAAAAGTTAAACCCCTGGTTCGTTTTGCCAATTTACTTATTTGTTTATAATGAAAATATAAACAAAGTGGTTGGGAGGAAACCAAATGAAGAAACGATTAATGACCGGTGCCTTATTATGTACAATATTGGTGATGTCAACAGGGTGCAGTCCATTTGAATCTGTGACGTTCGGCAAGGAAAAAGGGACTGAATATGAGGTGGAAGTGGAAAAGGATTCGGCGAAAGAGTTGGAGGTCGACCTTCGGCTTGGAGCAGGGGAGATGAATGTTTCCGGCGGTGCCGCTGAATGGATGACAGGAGATATTATCTATAACAATGAAAGATTGGAGCCCGTGGTAAAATATGACCTGCATGATGACAGGGGAGATATTGTGGTCAAACAGAAGAAAAATACGGGGTTAAAACTTGGCAGTACTAAAAATGATTGGAACCTTCAGCTAACCAATGATGTTCCAATCGACCTTCGTGTAGACGCAGGGGCTTCAGATACCAATCTTGACCTGCGCGGCCTGCAATTAACAGATTTAAAAGTGGATGCAGGTGTCGGTGAAGTCGAAGTCGATCTCAGCGGAGACTGGAAGGAAAGTTTCGATGTCGACATTAACACCGGTGTCGGTGAAACCACGGTCATCCTCCCGAAATCTGTTGGTGTACAAATCACCTCCGAAGAAGGAATCGGGAAAGCAAATTTTGCTGGATTTACTTCCCATGGAGATCACACCTATGTGAATGAAGCCTTCGAGACAGCTGATGTCTTGATCACCCTGAAAGTTGAAACTGGTGTGGGTGAAGTGAACTTTGAATTAGAATAAATGGGGGCATGTGCATTCAGTTCAGGTTGGACTGGATGCTTTTTTTATTTGTTCGGATGAATGACAGCAAGTTGCTGCTGCCGGGAAAAATTAAAGCACAACCTGCAGGGATCGGCCGGTGGCAAGGTCAGGGGAGCAACCTATGAAAATTTTGTGCAATAGCAATCTGATTAAAGATTCCGCTGCAACTTAAGGCTTTTACAGGGTTACTATCTCGAAAAGCATTGAATCACGAACCAGCGAATGAAAATTGCCAGAGAAGCTGTCGCGAAAAGCCCGGAATCGCGACAGGATGGACTGAGTCCCCAGAAAAGCTGTCGCGAAAAGCCTGGAATCGAGACAGAATGGACTGGAATCCTAGAGAAGCTGTCGCGAAAAGGGCGGAATCGCGACAGAATTGAATGGGTTTGCAAAGAAGCTGTCGCGAAAAGCCCGGAATCGAGACAGAATGGACTGGAATCCCAGAAAAGCTGTCGCGAAAAGCCGTGAATCGAGACAGGATGGACTGGAATCCCAGAGAATCTGTCGCGAAAATCCTGGAATCGAGACAGAATGGACTGGATCCCTAGAGAATCTGTCACGAAAAGCCCGGAATCGCGACAGAATGGACTGGAAACGCAGAGAAGCTGTCGCGAAAAGCCCGGAATCGCGACAGAATGGACTGAATCCCCAGAGAAGCTGTCGCGAAAAGCCCGGAATCGAGACAGAATGGACTGGAATCCCAGAGAAGCTGTCGCGAAAAGCCGTGAATCGAGACAGGATGTACTGGAATCCCAGAGAATCTGTCGCGAAAATCCTGGAATCGAGACAGGATGGACTGGAATCCCAGAGAAGCTGTCGCGAAAAGCCCGGAATCGAGACAGAATGGACTGGATCCCCAGAAAAGCTGTCGCGAAAAGCCTGGAATCGAGACAGAATGGACTGGATCCCCAGAGAAGCTGTCGCGAAAAGCCCGGAATCGAGACAAAATTGAATGGAAACGCAAAGAAGCTGTCGCGAAATGGGCGGAATCGCGACAGAATGGACTGGATCCCCAGAAAAGCTGTCGCGAAAAGCCTGGAATCGCGACAGAATGGACTGAATCCCCAGAGAAGCTGTCGCGAAAAGCCTGGAATCGCGACAGAATGGACTGGATCCCCAGAGAAGCTGTCGCGAAAAGCCTGGAATCGAGACAGAATGGACTGGATCCCCAGAGAAGCTGTCGCGAAAAGCCGTGAATCGCGACAGGATGGACTGGAATCCCAGAGAAGCTGTCGCGAAAAGCCCAAAACCGAGACCCAACCCATGGCCCCAAAGGTATTGTCGCGGAAAACATTCATACGATTGACCACAATCCCGCCAAAAACCGCAGTTTACGAAAAGGTCCAGTAACAGCACCCAATCCCTTACCTTAACCGATGCCCTCTGTTCCATTCCGCTTCAACCTGCTCACTCCCCCACCCTCAACCTTCTCAAGAATCTCCTTTAGCAGCTTTTGGATTTGAAAATGATGAAAAACCGTCATTGAAATCAAGATGAAACTGAATAAAGCAGATAAAATTGTGCTTTTCAACAATCTGTTCATTACATTTCTGTTTACCATTGGAAGTCCTCCAGTTTGTATCATTTGATGTGTATTATCCTTCTGTGCGGAGAAACTATTCAGCTTGGAGCAAAAATGGATATTCATTACGGTGCTTCAGGAAGTACGGTATAATGGGGGTACTCTTATTAATACGATATTTTTGAATTGATTGTAGCTGCTGGAAATACCCCAAGGGACGAACTTTTCCCTGGGATACGGGGTTGTTGCTATCTGAATAAAAAACAGCTCTTTTCTTTCTTGTTTTTTAAGCTATTTCTAGTGAGTTTAGGCGATATATTTTGCCATTCATATTAAATCGCAACAAAGTTCAGGAAAGAGCATAGTAATTTAACAGTTGATTAATATTGCAGGAAGGTTTTTTACAATGAAGGAGAAGAAAAAAATTCTAGAAGCTGATCTTTATAAACCTATCCAGAAACACTTCACAAAAGAGGGCTACAAGGTGAATGGGGAAGTGAATGATTGTGATCTGACTGCGGTTAAGGGGGAAGACTTAATCATTGTGGAGCTGAAACTCAATCTGACGGTTGACCTGCTGATCCAGGCCACTAAACGGCAGCGGCTCACGGAGTTTGTGTACATAGCCATCCCACGCCCCAAGAATATGAGGTCGAGGCGCTGGAAGGATATCCGGCATCTGGTCCGAAGGCTGGAGCTTGGCTTGATCACTGTATCAGTTGAGAATAAAGTACCGAAGCCACAGTTTATCCAGCATCCGGAACCGTTCGACCTAAAGAAGAGCAAACAGGGAAGCAGCCGCAGGAGAACCCGGCTCTTGGCCGAAATCGAAGGCAGAAGTGCCGACTATAATGTCGGGGGCAGCAGCAAGACCAAGATCATGACTGCATATAAAGAAAGCTGTATTCAGATTGCCTGTTATCTGGAGCAGTCAGGACCACTTGCCCCGAAGGATCTGGTGAAGATGGGAACAGGTCAAAAGACTCAATCCATTCTTAGTAAAAACTATTATAAGTGGTTTGAGCGGATAGAACGCGGCATCTATCAGATTAGTGAAAAAGGCAGGCAGGGATTACAGGAATATCCTGAACTTACCGATTACTATATGGAAGAGTTCGACAAAATCCAGAGATCTTTGCCGAAATAATTTTGTGACCGCATCAGTCATGAATATTGCATCAGGGTAAAAGTACCTATATAATGAAAGTGTAAATAATTTCAAATTTAATTTGATAAAGGCAAACCCATCGAAAGGCGGGGACGCAAAGCTACAGGGGCTAAAGTCCAAAGACTATGCCAGCCAGCTGCCGGATTTTCTACGAGTCTAAAAGACTATTCCGGGGAGGAATGGTCTTTTTGTCATTCCGGCTATTTTACTTCAACCTCAGAGAACAGGAGCTTATTATGAATCTAACACTATCTGATATTATCACTGAAGGTAAGTTCTGGAATGTCTTTCAGCCAGTTTATGAGATTAACAGCAGCAGTCTGATTGGCTATGAGAGCTTGTTCCGTTGTGATTTCGATTCCAATCCTGAACTGGTGTTTTGCCATGCCAAGAGATCCGGGATTCTGTATGAATTGGATACAGCAGCCATTAAGCGGTCGATCAATGTCTTTAATGAGTACTTCTCCCGGAAAAATATGAGTTTTCCTTACCTTTCAGTCAACTTGTACCCCTCAACCATCAAGCATCCTTTTTTTGTTCAATTTTTACATAAGCTCCTGGAGGAAGTTGAGCTGCCTCCGGAAAAAGTAGTCTTGGAGATCAATGAAGCAGAGCAGAATGATGACTTTAATAAATTCAGGAACATCCTTCATGACTTGAAATCACGGGGATTTCTGATTGCAATGGATGATTTGGGAAAAGGGAACTCCTCATTGAAAATGGTTCTGGAGCTGGAGCCGCAAATCATTAAGTTTGACCGTTACTTTTCAAAGGACCTGTCAACCAACCCGAAAAAGCAGAGGCTGCTTAGAGCAATCGTTGACTTTGCAAAGGAAGATACCAGTTTCATATTGGAAGGCATTGAAACAAAAGAGGACCTGGCTGCTGCCAAGAATATCGGAATACAATTTGGCCAGGGCTATTATCTTGGCAGACCTGAAAAATTGGAAAACTGCGGCAGGCATCTGAAAGAAATCATTTCTTCTTATAACTTGTAATAAGGAGGTTCGCCATGGGGGTATGGATGTTAACTGGGGGCATTGCCGTTGGGATTGCGCTCTTCAAAGCCTTTGATTATATTAAGAATTCAGAAGCAAGAGTAAATGAAAAAAGGATATTTCAGCTTGTTGAAAGGTCTCAGGATATCATCTACTATTGTGAAATAAAGCCTGCACTTAAATTCAAATACCTGAGCCCGTCCATAGACAGCTTATTAGGAACTGGAATTCAGGTGCGCAGCATGGCAAATGCAGAGACTTGCATGGAAATTCTTCATCCGGAAGACAGGGGTATACTAGAGAAAAAACTTTCTGGAGAATGGGATTATAATCAGCCGATCGTCCAAAGATGGAAAGATACAGAAGGAAATTATAAATACTTCGAAGAATTTGCGACGCCAATCTATAAAAATGGCGAGATCACGGCTATTCAAGGAGTCATCAGGAATATTGATGAGAAGATGCAGCTTCAGGAAGAACTGGTTTACAAAGCTCATCATGATGGGTTGTCAGGATTATATAACAGGCTTTTCTTTGAAAACGAATCCGGGATACTCGATGAGTCAAAGGAACAGCCTGTGGCTCTCCTGCTCTGTGATCTGGATGAGCTGAAATATTATAACGATACGCATGGCCATAGAACAGGCGATGAACTGATAAAAGAAACCAGCAAGATTCTCAAGGCATTGCAAAATGAAGAAATTCTTGTATCCAGGATCGGCGGTGATGAGTTTGCCATCTTGATTAAGGATCCAGGGAGATATCCACCGGAAGAAATGAAAAACAACATCCTTCAAAAGATTGCGAGTTACAATCGCTCTAGTAAAAAAATTAACATCATGCTCTCGATAGGTTTTGCTTCCAGCCTGTCCTCGATCGGTAAAATGAATGAGCTGTACACATCAGCGGATAAAAATATGTATAAAGAAAAAAGAGGCAGGAAAAAGATGGTGAATGGATGTTCCTGAATAGCGGAAAATAAGAAAACGCTATATTTCGCAGGCCGTTCACCTTTATTAATGAGAAATAGTCAAAAATGAAATCACAGGAAAATACGTTTTTACATCCATATGACCAAATCGTATAGATTGCTGGATTTGCCCCTTGTATACTAAGGATTCTCAAAGGAAGAGGAGCTCTTTCTTTCTTATCGAGTTATTTCTGTTGAAGTGGGGACAATGAATTTCGCAATTCAGGTTAAACAGCCAGAAGGTTTACGAAAAGAGCCAGCGAATGTGCTCCTGTTCATTTGGTGCTAATTAAGTGAGTTATCTTGTTCACTGAAGAATTCTTAAATATTAATCAAAGTCGAGGACGAAATCTAAAAAGATTTCGTCCTCGACTGGTTTTGTTATTTTCTTTTTTTATCGATGATTGGATGGAGTTTGGCGCATCTTTTCTGCGTGCTATGCAGCAGTTATAATCCAAGGGAAATATATTTCACTTCAAGGTACTCTTCAATTCCATGATGCCCGCCTTCACGGCCCAGTCCGCTTTGTTTGAAACCGCCAAATGGCGCCTGGGGTGTGGAAGGAAGACCGTCATTCAATCCGATAATGCCATACTGCAGAGCTTCACAAATGGTAATCCCTTTTGTGATATTTTCAGTGAAGACATAAGCGGCCAATCCGTAAATGGAATCGTTGGCACGTGTGATTACTTCTTCTGTAGAAGAGAAGGTGGAAATCGGTGCCAATGGGCCGAAGGTTTCTTCCGTCATGCAGAGCATATTATCTTTTACATTGGATAGTATGGCAGGCCCGAAGTATAATCCTCCGCCTGTCTCTCCCCCGTATTCAAGGGATGCCCCGGCTTGCAGTGCATCCTCTACGTGTTTTTTGACTTTTTGGACAGCAGCTTCATCGATTAGGGGGCCGATATCGACTCCTTCGTCCAATCCATTGCCGACTTTTAACTGCTTCACTTTTTCAACCAGTTTTTCAGTGAATTTCCTCTCAATGTCTTCATGGACATAGATCCGATTTGAGCAGACACATGTCTGTCCTGCATTCCGGAACTTAGCTGCAATGACACCTTCAACGGCTTTATCGATGTCGCAGTCATCCATGACGATGACAGGGGCATGGCCCCCCAGCTCAAGCGAGACTTTTTTGACAGTGTCGGCAGCGCCTCTCATCAATAGTTTTCCTACTTCAGTAGAGCCAGTGAAGGTTAATTTGCGGACGCGGCTGTCGGAAAGCCAGGTTTCGCCGATTTCTTTTGCATCCCCGGTCACGACATTGACGACACCATTTGGTATGCCGGCTTTCTCGGCAAGCTCAGCCATTTTTAATGCAGTAAGCGGCGTTTGTTCAGCCGGTTTTATGACAACTGTACATCCTGTCGCGAGGGCAGGAGCAACTTTCCTGGTGATCATGGCTGCCGGGAAATTCCACGGAGTGATGACAGCTACAACGCCTACAGGCTGTTTTTGCACAAATAAGCGCTTGTTTCGCTGTGTTGCCGGAATCGTCTCCCCGTAAACGCGTTTGCCTTCTTCGGCATACCAGGAGATGAAGCCATTTGCATAATTCATTTCGCCGGCAGCTTCCTTCAGGGGTTTTCCTTGTTCCATAGTCATTGTTCTAGCAAGGTCCTCTTTGTTTTCTTCAATCAGTTCGTGCCATTTGAACAGTAGCTCACTTCTTTCATAGGCAGAGTAGTGAGACCATTCTGCAAACGCATCATATGCAGCATCCACGGCAGCTTTAGCTTCTGCTTTGCCGCCATTGGGAACGGTCGCAATAGTCTTTCCATCAGCAGGATTGGTGACCTCGATGGACGACAGGCTGCTCCCGGTTTCTGTTCCATTGATTCTCAACAGGTATTTCTCCATGATCATCCCTCCTGAAATTCTCGTCGTTACCCTTATTATATCAATGAAGAAATGAGTGTTGACAGGAATATGTTTCGGCAAAACCATGTTTTAATTCTTGAGAATTGCGGGTAAAGGCTTTTTGTGAAAAAAATTGAAGCAAAGTACAAACCTGCGCAGTTAGACCCCGGCACCGGAATCGGATGAAGAACCTTAAAGAAATGGAACCAGCTGTAAACAGATTTGGCCCCCTCCCAATAGTCAAAAAACAAACTGAAAAAAAACAGAAATAATGACCGCATTTTTAGTTCATCATAAAGGAGAATCAAGATGAATCATCCTTTAAATGCAGATCTATCCAGTTTTTTTACTCCCTATGACACATGTCATACTTTTGTCATGACAGGTATGTCTGCCATTATATTTTGTTATTCTTTATACTTTAATAACCAGACAAAACAGGAAAGGAACTATTTTAAATGACTAAACAAAAGACGACTTTATTAAGAAAACAAGTGTCTCCATTCGAAGGTTCGGAGACAGCCAAGAGTGTCTTTCAACTAGTAACGACGTTAACTCTGTTCATAGCTGTTTGGGTTTTTGCTTATTTTAGTCTTTCTGTTTCGTATCTCCTGACGCTGGCACTAGGAATCGTTGGTGCAGGTTTGCTGACGCGGATATTCATTATTTTCCATGATTGCTGCCACAATTCCTTTTTTAAGAAAAAGAAGGCCAACCAGATCATCGGTACGATTACCGGGATCATTACTCTGTTCCCATTTAAACAATGGCAGCACGATCACTCTGTTCACCATGCAACGAGTTCAAACTTGGATAAACGCGGTACGGGTGATATCTGGATGATGACGGTGGAGGAGTATAAGAATGCTTCTTTCAGGACGAAGGTTTCCTATCGTCTTTACCGTAACCCTCTTGTGATGTTCGGGCTGGGCCCGATTTATATCTTTCTGATTACCAACCGTTTTAACCGCAAGGGAGCAAGGAAGAAAGAGCGGCTCAATACGTATGTGACGAATATAGCGATTGCAGCCATCGTTGCAGTCCTGTGCTACATTGTGGGCTGGCAGGCATTCCTGCTTGTTCATGGAACGATTTTCTATATTGCCGGTATTATGGGCATATGGTTATTCTATGTCCAGCACACTTTCGAAGATTCCTACTTTGAGGAGAACAAAGAGTGGGATTTTGTATTGGCGGCGGTTGAAGGAAGCTCCTTCTATAAGCTTCCAAAACTCCTGCAGTGGTTCACTGGAAATATCGGTTTTCACCATGTACACCATCTTGCTCCAAGGGTTCCTAATTATAAGCTTGAAGAAGCGCACAAAAGCAATGAATCCTTGCAGCATGTTCCAACCATTACTCTAGCAACGAGCCTCAGCTCCCTAAAGTTCAAATTGTGGGATGAAACCAATAAAAAGTTTGTCCGTTTTAAAGATATCAGGTCTTTAAAAAATGTAGAGAACGTTACGGTGACAGACTGAAACAGTGCGATCCAGCTTTGACGGCTGGATCGTGTTGTGTATTCTGGGAGTTTTGCTGACCACTGTTTACGGGAATCGCTGATGTTTATTAAAGGCTGTTTTCGCATATATTGTTGCTTCCGGGAAAATCCCAAAAGCCGGATTTTTCCCCTGCATACAGAGTTGTCGCTCTGAACGAAGAGAAAAGCTCTTTTCTCTCTTGCTAAACAGGGGGGCGGTTCATACTCCACTATCTTTCGGAATTAGTATCAAATAGCAACAAAGTTTACGAAAAGAGCTTTATTAAAAGACAGCCGATAACGGAAGCAATGCGATAGTGAAAAACTCTTCTGGAAATACACTGTCAAACAGGCTAAGATGAAAGTAGAAAATTTGTAAAGG
Source organism: Bacillus sp. SRL337 (assembly GCF_984799155.1). Lineage (NCBI taxonomy): Bacteria > Bacillati > Bacillota > Bacilli > Caryophanales > Bacillaceae > Bacillus > Bacillus sp. SRL337. Next base: position 863,392 of record NZ_OZ481793.1, read on the forward strand.
GAAAATGAGGTCTACTATGTTTAAAAGATATCTGGAGTTTCAGCGTAACAGCGGGATTTCCCCGTATATATGGTTCATTTTGTATATTCTGCCGTTTTATTTTATTTTTCAATCATCCTCCATGATCGTCATGATCAGCGGCACGATTTTAACCATCCTGTTTTTCGTCTTTTACCAGCTTGCCTTTTTTTCAAAGGGCTGGCGGGTCTATTTGTGGACGTTCATCTTGATAGGGATATCCACTGCCTCGACATCGTTGTTCAGCTATGTGTACTTTGCGTTTTTCCTTGCCCATTATATTGGGAACATCAGGGAACGCAGGACATTCCTGATCTTATACTTTGCCCACCTGATTACCACAACGATTTCAATCAATATCACGATTGTCCAGGAAGAGGCTCTATTTATCAAACAGTTTCCATTTGTCATCATCATCTGGATCAGTGTGATCCTGCTTCCTTTCAATATTCATAATCGGAAGGAACGAGGACAGCTGGAGGAGAAACTGGAGGATGCCAATAAGCGGATTTCAGAGCTGGGGAAACTGGAGGAAAGGCAGCGGATTGCCCGTGATCTTCATGATACCCTTGGACAAAAACTGTCTTTGATAGGCTTGAAAAGTGACCTGGCCGGCAAATTGATCAATAAGGATCCGGAGCGGGCCAAAGGGGAATTGAAGGATGTCCAGCAAACAGCAAGGACAGCCCTCAATGAGGTACGCAAGATGGTTTCCTCCATGCGCGGTATCCGCCTCGAAGATGAGCTCATCACTATATCCAAACTATTAAAAGCAGCCGAAATTGAATTTAAGGGTGTAAAGGAATTGGATTTGAAAAATGTTTCGCTGCTCACAGAAAACATTCTGAGCATGTGCCTGAAGGAAGCCGTCACGAATATCGTCAGACATAGCGGTGCTTCAGAATGTAAAGTAATGATTGACCAAACGTGGAAGGAAATTATCATGGTGATCGAAGATAATGGCACCTTCCGCATCCCCGCAGAAGACGAACGGAAAGGCCATGGGCTTAGAGGGATGAGAGAAAGGCTGGAATTCATCAATGGGGATATGAAGCTTGTGAAGGACGGGGGAACAACACTCACCATTACGGTACCAAATGATGTCAAACAGACGGAACAGGGGGAAATGATATGATCAAAATCGTCATTGCTGAAGATCAGCAGATGCTGCTTGGAGCATTCGGTTCATTACTTGATTTGGAAGATGATATGGAAGTGGTAGGAAAAGCATCGAATGGCGATGAGGCGCTTCGCTTTGTTCAGCAATACCAGCCTGACGTCTGTATCATGGATATCGAGATGCCGGGGAAGTCCGGACTGGATGCGGCAGAAGAGCTTAAGGGTACCGGCTGCAAAGTCATTATCCTGACAACATTTGCCCGTGCAGGTTATTTCCAGAGAGCAATAAAGGCCGGCGTGAACGGCTACCTGTTAAAGGACAGCCCGAGCGAAGACCTGGCCAATTCCATCAGGACGGTGATGGCCGGTAAACGGGTGTATGCTCCTGAACTTATAGAAGATGCTTATGGGGAAGGAAATCCGCTGACAGTCAGGGAAATCGAGGTTCTCGAACTCGTGGCAGATGGTAAAAATACAAAAGAAATCGCTGACGAACTCAGAATTAAGACTGGAACCGTTCGAAACTATATCTCTGCAATTTTGGACAAATTACAAGTGAAAAACCGGATTGAAGCCATCACCCAATCAAAGGAGAAGGGCTGGTTTAAATAAGTACCAGGCACGCCCCGAAATGTGTCGTTCGGTAACCGCACTCAGATGAACAGAGGAAAACGCCCTTTCCCATAACCGGACTGGGCGTTTTTGGTTGGATAAGGTAGAATAGGTACCAAAACAATGAACAAATCACTTTAACACCAGGGATTCTTCTTTAGCCACTCCATCAAGATGGCCAAGGTCAGCTTTCCAACTCGTTCTTTAATACTCTAAAGACTGAAGATGCTTGCTTATTCAGCATCAACTAATAACTTCGGATTCTTTTAATACCTCAGCCGTTCGTTTTCTGTGTTTCTTTTTAAAGCCGAAACTGAAGCTCCCTCTGGAAAACAAGCGGTAGACAGCCGGTATCAACACCAGCGTAATGAAGGTGGCGAACAGCAGTCCGGATATGATGGCAGTTGCCATGGGAGCCTGGTAGTTGCCGGATGTCCCGGATGCCAACGCGAGTGGAAGCATTCCCCCGATTGTTGTCAACGTTGTCATGAAAATGGGTCGGATGCGGTTTTTGCCTGCTTCAATCAATGCCTCCTCAACAGAATATCCTTCATTCCGGAGCTGTTTCGTTCTGTCGATAAGTAAAATCGCATTATTAAGGACAATCCCGATCAGCATGACAACTCCCATGCCCGACATGACACTTAGTTCCCGTTGAGTAAGGAATAGTCCCAGGGTGACACCGGCAAATGTCATCGGAATGACGGACATCACGATGATTGGGTGTGCCAGATGATTGAATTGAACAGCCATAACGAGATAAACAAGGAATAGAGCGATTCCCAGAATGAACAGCATTTCCTTCATCAATTCCTGCTGCTGTTCCAAGTCTCCCGCCACAGACAACGAGTAACCAGATGGAGTTTCAAAGTCAGAAATGAGTTCCTGGACGTCCCTGTTGACTGCTCCCAAGTCTTTCCCTTCTATATCAGCAGAAACAGATAGATATCTTTTTCCATCCGCATGGTTGATTTCATTTGGGGTATTGATGTCTTTCAATTCAATGAAGGCAGCTAATTTTTTCTCCCCTTGTGATGTCGATATCTTCGTCTCCAACAAGGCGCGGCCGGTATCCATTTTGTCATTCCACTTAACAGACAAAGGAATGCTATCCCCGTCAACAGCCATTTCCCCGACAGGCATAGCAATGAATGCCTGACTGATAAATTGTTTTATAACGGAATCGTTCAAGCCGGCTTTTTTGATTGCATCTTGTTTAAGAACAATTTCCTGTTCGAGGGAGGTGCGTTCCATTGAACTGGCCACACCGACAATTCCGTCAATTTCATTCAGTTCTTTGATGAAGTCATCTGATACAGCTTTCAGTTCATCGAAGCTTTCCCCTTTAATGTTCACTCTTACAGGATAGCCTCCGCCGCCTGCCATTGCACTCTGCACACTTTCAACTGGATGTTTTTCTTCCAGTGCCCGAAGTTTCTTGAAAATCTCTGTATTGATATCTTTCTGTTTTCTTGTGATTTTATCTTCTTTGGTCATATTAATGATGGTATACAGCGTACCGCCATTATCCATCATATAGCTGGTCTCCACATCCTTGATGGAGGAAAGTTCTTTTGATGCTTCAGCAATCAGCTTTTCTTTATCCTCGGCACTTATCCCGGTTTCCAGGTTTACCATGAGTTCCGAATATCGATTGAATACATCCGGCATGATGGTCATTGGAATTTTGGTCACAAGAAACAGGGAACTGACAAACATGAGGAAGAATATTGAGATGACAGCAAAACTGTGGCGTTTTTTCTTTACTGTCCAGGAAACAAGCCCGCTGTAGGCAGTCATGATAGGGCCGTTTTTCTTCTCTTTCTTCCTCTTTCCGGCTTTTAAAAAGTTCTCGGAAAGTGCAGGGATCAAGGTGAATGAAACAAGGACTGAGCTGATAAGAGTGAAGGCAACAACAGCAGACAGTATGATCATGAACTGCCCCATTTCCCCTCCAAGAAGCCCGATCGGCAAAAATACAACAATGGTAGTCAGCATGGAAGAGATGACGGCTGAAGCGACTTCTTTCGTCCCTTGGATGACCGCTTCCAATCTTTGGAGCCCTTGTTCTTTTTTCTTATAAATGGACTCCAATATAACGATGGAGGAGTCGACCATCATACCGATTCCCAGTCCGAGCCCGATCAGTGTCAGCATGTTAAAGCTGTAATCGAACAGCCACATGGCTGTAAAGGTCAATAGCACAGAAGTTGGAATGGATACCCCGATGATCAAAGTCGCCCTGATGTTTCGAAGGAATATCAGCAGGATGGCAAACGCAATGGCAGCCCCAATCAGGATATTGCTCGTCACACCATCAATGGAGTCCTGTACGTAATCGGCCTGTGCCACCATTTCGTTCAGCTCAAAACCCAAAACCAGGTTATCATCCCGGATCTTTTCTATTTCCGTCCTTACGGCATCTGCCATTTCAATCTGGGTTACATCCGATACCCGGCCGACCTCTACAAAAATCAAATCTTTATTTCCATCTTTCCAGACAAAGGAAGAATTTTGTGATGGCTGTAAAGATACGTCCGCAATTTCCTTTAAATCAATGTACCCTGATGCGGTTGGAACTTGAATCGTCTCTACATCTTCAATAGATTCAAGTTTGCTATTCCAGCGAAGGGTAGGAGAGTCAGTATCCGCACTCAATTCACCGAGAGTTGCTTCACCGCCGGCTTCGCTTATAACCCCGGCTATTTGGTTGATATCCAAGCCGCGCTTGGTCACTTCATCGCGTTTAAACTCAATGATCACTTCATCTTCAGTCATTCCTGATAATTTGACATCTCTGACTTCAGAAAGTTCCTCGAGGCGGGGTTCCAGAATATCTTTAGCAAAAGCGGTCATCCTTTCCATATCGCCGCCGGAAATATCCATGAAGAATTCGTAACTTTGGCTTCCTCCGTACTGGCCTGAAACAATATCCCCGGCTCCGGTCAGCTCTGCAGAGGATGAGTTTACAACGGACTCGACCTCTTTATAAACTTCTTCACCTTTTCCTCTTGTAAAGGATAACTGAAAAGAAGTACTGCCAATAGTGGTTGTTGACTGAATTTCCTCGACGCCTTCCAACCCTTGCAATTTTTGTTCTAAAGGTGCGGTGATGGTGCGCTCGACTTCTGCTGCTGCCATTTCACCGGCCTGGACTTCCACATATGCCCCATCCATTTGCATTGGAGGCATCAACTCCTTATCAAGCTCCATGACTGCGTAGCTCCCCAGAAGCACAATAAGAACAGAGACTAACCCCACCAGAATTTTTTTCTGGACAATGAACCTGATCAAACTCATAAAACCTCTCCTTTTGGTCTGAAACTTTCTAAAAGCCCGATATCTTGAGAACGATTCCCCGAACCAGTAGTATAGACTTTCTATCGAGCAGGAAAATCCTTCCTGTAACAGTGTAACCTTTTCTATAAATTTACAAATCAAGCCACAGACATAAAATGACTAAGACCTGAGCCGTAGACGTGTGTCAGCTGCCGGAAGATTGTCTGAGGAAGAATGGGGTAATAAAACAACAGGAATACAATTTTGCTAAAAGTCAGGTGGACAAATGATGGAAACGCTGTTTAACCAGATATCAGAGATTAATCTCTTGGGGTTTATTGGATTTCTTGCATTAATTCTGATTGGTAATCTTATTTTAAAAAGGGCGGCAGTTTACATAGAAAGTAAAAGACCCGGATTGAATAGACAATTTACTGCAACGGTCCGGACTGTAGTGAATTTACTCAGCTTCTATGGAGCTCTGCTGCTTTTCCTCTTATATTTCTGGGGGGAAGAATGGCTGACGTATACGTTATACTCCCAAGGGGGAGTAGACGTATCGATTTTTCTTATACTCGTTGCTTTCATGATTGTTTCATTGGCGCACAGGCTGGTGAATATCATTACACAATATGTATTGAAGCCGGCATATGACTATTACGAGATTGACACGGGTATGGGCTATACCTTTAACAGAATCATTTATTACTCAGTCATGATTTTGGCTTTGGTGATCAGTTTGACAACTGTAGGTCTGGACCTATCGGCAATCGCTGCTGTACTTGGTGTCCTTGGCATCGGAATTGGATTCGGGATGCGCAATATCGCTGGTAACTTCATTTCAGGTGTCATCATCCTGTTCGAGAGGCCGATTGAGGTAGGCGAGGTCATTCAAATCAATGGGAAAAATGGCAGGGTTGAAAAGATCCGGTTGCGGTCGACCATTGTCAGGACAGCTAAAGAAGGAACATTGATCGTCCCAAATCAATATTTCATCGAGCAAATCATCCGGAATCGATCAGATGTGGCCATGAGTGCAGAAGTAACGATCAGGGTGAAGTATGGACTGAATACAAAGGATGTCGAGGGACTGTTAAGGCAAGCTGTTGAGGTGGTCAGGGAGGAAGCTGAAGGAATCCTGGAAAACCCTCCGCCTGATATCCGGTTAGTTGACTTCAAATACCGGGCGATGGAATTCCTGGTAGTGATTCCTGTCACCAACTTTCAAATAAAGGAGCAAGTGGAAAGTGACCTGCGCCATGCCATCGCTGAGATTTTTATGGAAAGTGGGGTGGAAATGGCTCCGGTTCTAGGCGGGGCAGGGGGAGAGGAGTGGGGCTGAGCCAGGCTCAACAGGGTATACCTTAGCCTGGCTCAATAAAAACTTCCCACTAAAGCTAAATTCCCCTCAAAGCCGAGTCCATACTATCATACCCTGTTGTGTCCACCGTGTCCGGATCATCCGATTCAATCGTCCATTGATTTGAGGAGGGCTCCAAACCTCCATCATGATCTTTTTTATAAGGAAGATGGAGCATATAGGCTTTGCCATCTTTTCTGACCGTATACCCAAGGTAATATTCATCCTTTTGTCCTTCTTCTTCAAAGATGCCGATGTCTTCTAGGTTGTATTCTTCCATCAAGGAAGGAAAAGCGGTCTGAAGTTCGTTTATTAATTGTTCTCTGGATAAAAACGCCATGAAATCTGCCTCCTTTCTTCAGTTGTTTGTTCTTAATATGGATGGATTCGGATTAAATAATCATCGGCGAAGTTGGTAAGTCATGCTAACCTCTCCATTTTAAAAACCAGGGTTCTTTCCGAAACCAATAATCAGGGGGGAAATCAGTCTTTTTAAATGAGCAAAAAGAAACAGGTTTTATTGAGGGGACAAAGGTAAAAGGATCCGGATAGAAGGAGGAAGCACGAGGACAGCCGGGAATATTACATGAACATAGAAAAATTGTTGTAAAATTGCAATCTTTCCTTCATGGAAGTTTGTTAAAATAAAGATATTGGAGAAGTATATACAGGGTTGAAAGTAATATACTCAGCGGAGGATTGTCATGAAAACAGAAGAACAATACATACAAAAGTCATTTTATAAAACATTCATGAACGAGAATGATAACAACAATCATCCTATTGCCATTCTGGGTGAAGCTTACCTGGCAGAGCAGCAAAAGGACGTCTACGATTTGTCCTTTATCCGGTTTGCCCAAGGAGAAGTATATTTTCACCATAAAGATTATGAAGCAGCGATTTTTAAGTGGGAAAATATCAATAATGAGTTATCAGGCTGGGCGCAAAAGAATACGGCGGACGCTTTCTTCGCGCTGGATCAGTTGTCGACTGCTGAAGAGGTTTATAAATCGGTCCAGACGGAATGTCCTTCACTAAAAGCAGAGATTGCGCTGCAGTTATTCTTACTCTATTTGAAACTAGGGGACATAAGTAACGCAGATGCAGTAATCAAGAATGCCATTTCAATGAATCCTGATTATCCTGACCTGACGTCCATTGCCCAACGTTTCTTTGAGGAAAACAAGGATTGGCACAGTGCAGTGGAGCTGGCAGTCAATGAAGCCATCAGAACGGAAGAGCTCCATTGGTTTGAAACCTTAAAGGAATATATCAATGCTGGAGTGACAAGGGATATTACGCCTGGTTACTTTATGGAAGGTCTTTTTACACTTTCAACCATTGATAAGATTTTATTTGAGCAGACGGTTGTCTCTCTCTGGAACAATTACAAGGAAAGCGATATGTATGAGGAATGGATTGAGAAGGCCGATCTGTTGATCCTTGATATCGAGGTGAAGAAGGAGGAAAGGTGGCAGGAACTGCCGCCGCTGTATAAAGAGACCTATGAGATGCTCATGAACAGCAGCCGCTTTGTAAAAGAACTTAAACCGCTTATGCCTAATCTGCTGATGTCCTGGATTAAAATCACAGACGCACATCATGCTGTCCATTCAGCATCAGCCTTGCTTTCCTGGGATGAGATCTTCCCTAAGAGCATTGATGGCTGGGCAACGAGGATGGCCAGGGAACTGATCGGCAAAGCAGGCACGAAAGCTAATGGGTTCCAAAAGACATTAAACCTTTTAAATGAAATCATCGAATGGACGAAACATCATGACGTGAATATTGACAGCAGACATCAGTGGATTTTACAGGAGTTAAGAAATACAAAGGTTCATCGTTTGTTGATTTCAGGTTCATCTGAAGAGCAGATTTTCTCTTTGATTGATGGTGCAGCAGGAGGCAATATTCTGACTGAACTGCCGTCCACTCCTGTGCTTATTATAAATGACGACCCGGTGGAGTATAGAAGAATCTCAGAAAAAGGAATGGAACCGCTTGAAGCCATAGAGGAGTTCCAGGAGGAGTCCATGCTTCTCCGCCAGCCGGGAACAGTGTGGCTTCAGCAAGGACAGCCATCTGCATTTTTGCAGGAAAACGGCCTGGCCTTTATGCTGGCTTCCAATGTGACGGGGGAATATGTATTAAACATGGCAGACAGCATTCTGTATGTCATCGATGGTGAACAGAGGCTGACGGAGAGTATCTTTAAAGGGCTTGTAAAGGTTAAGGAGAAGACACCGGACCTTAAGATAAATGTCCTGCTGTCTGTGAAACAAGGGAAAGTCCAAGAGAAAACTGTAGCCGAAACAAAATCCCTGTTAGGCAAATATTTCCCTGACGCAAATGTTTTTCAGGCGTATTCACAAGATGATCTATCGGCCATTGCCCGTTCTCACTTTAGATCTCCTTCAGAAACTGAACGGACGGCGAAGCTATTATTTTTCGTCAAAGATATTCTGAAAGATCTTCTGCGCCAACGAGTGGACAGGGAGAATAATCTTATCGACTCCATCCAGTGGAATAAGGACATGGAGAAGAAACTGAATGGTGCTTATTTGCAGCTTCAGGATCTTGAGGCCGAGAAAGCGGAAGCGATAAAGGCTGCCTTTACAGAAAAAGCAGGTGAAGTTCATAGCAGTATACTCGAAGATGTTCCGAATCTTTTAAGAGAATGTGCTGACTTTGTAAAAGAGGACAGTGATTTCCGTACGCTTCATCTCTCATTGAATGATGAAATGAACAGGCGGATTGAAGCCTATCTTAATGAAAAAGCAATGCCTAAACTTCAGCAGAATCTGGATGAGTGGATCGCTTTTTCAAGAGCCGAGCTGGATAACGGCCAGCAATACCTTGATGAAATGCGGGACAGCTTCAATGCCATGTACCGGGAGGACCGGCTTGAACTGGAATGTGATTTCAAGGTGTTGAATGACTGGCGCCGGGATGCTGACAGAATGACGAGCAAGGTCCTCAAAGACGATGTCAATATCCTGCTCCGCCGCAATCCTTCACAGGTTCTGTTAAAAAGTGTCGGGAAGATATTTGGTTCAATCGGCCAGAACAAGCAGCTTCTTTTGAATCAGTATACGAGATTCATTGAAAGTGAAGGGTATGAAGATACTGCCCAGGCAGTGATGAAAAGGTTCATGGGACAATTCCAGCTGTTCCAGCAGTCCATTGAAAGGGATGTGAGTATCTTCTTCCGCGGTCCCCTGGCTGAATTGGAACACACATCTGAAGAAACCAAGAACCTGATTGCTGATAACGAATTTGAATTGAGCACACTGAAAGCAAATCCTGAATTGGTCAAGGATCCGTTGACCATTTTTACCGCCAGGCAGCGCCAGCTCGAATTGATGTACAAAACGAACAAACAAACCGAGTTTGCAGACGTAAATGCATAATCGAAAAAACATGGCCACTAGCAGGTCATGTTTTTTCAGTTTGCCACCGTGGTGAAGGCCGGGATAACTGGTACCGGCAGCCGGTGCATGGGACAGAAATATAGAACAGGCGTTGAAATAGGCACTCCAGAAGGATTTAATCCCCTTTTATCAGCGAGCCAAGTTTTTTCATCTCTTTGTCTGCCTTCAATTGGACGGGAAAGGAATCTTCCTGTCGGGAAAAGTCTTGTTTGGAGTCTGTCGTGACACCCATCTGGGTTCCTGTATTGTCATTGACGATGGTTTCATTTTTGCCGTCAAAATGAGGAGTGGTCTGTGAGTGCTGATTTTGGTTATCGTTAGGCATGATGTCATCTCCTTATTCCTTATGATTCGAATTTTAGAGATAAGATATTCTTTATTTTTAATTTGGTATAATGAAGTTAAGTGGATGGAAGTGTAAAAGGCGGTTTCCGATTAAGAGGAAACGGAGTGGCTTTAGCGAATATATAGAGTGATCACTTACAGAGGAGGGGAAGGAAAATGGAATTTAAAAATTATGAAGAGTTCTGGCCGTTTTATTTGTCCCAGCACAGCAAATCTTCAACGAGGGCTTGGCATTTTGCCGGGACAAGCTTTGTGTTTGTATTTGTCCTTTTAACTGCATTTACGCAGAATTTCTGGCTGCTTTTACTAGCACCGGTGACAGCCTATGCCTTCGCCTGGATCAGTCACTTCTTCATTGAAGGCAACAAACCTGCAACCTTTGGACATCCTGTCTGGTCATTACGAGCCGATTTCCGCATGTATCGCTTGATATTGTTTGGCCAGCTTCAAAAAGAACTAGATAAGAATTCGGAGCTGATGACAAGTGCAAAGTAACTTGATCACAATAAAAGGGCATGATGTACAGGGAGTTGATCTGGATCTCGAGACCAGATGCAGGCACTACCATAAAGAAATTGACATTATAGCGATTAAATTCAGATGCTGCAATACTTATTACCCGTGTCACTTCTGCCATCAGGAGACAGCTGGCCACCTTCCTGAGGTATGGGGGAAAGAGGAGAGGAATGAAAAAGCTGTCCTTTGCGGGTCCTGTGGACATGAACTGACGATAGCTGAATATATGGATTGTAAGTCAAATTGCCCTGAATGCGATGCCAAGTTCAATCCAGGCTGCGCACTCCATTATGATCTATATTTTGAAATTTAGATTGAAGCGGATCAAAGCGTCAGTCTTTTTCATTTTTCCAACAATGTCTGCCGGTCCAGTATGTTCTTCTTTCCTTGACTGGGAGGTATGTTAAAATAAATCGATGAGCCGAGCTTTTAAAATATGATTGGAGAGGTGTTTTCATGTATTTGACTGTAAAAGAAATTGCAGACTATCTCTCACTTCCCGAAATGTATATTGAGTCTTTGATTATAGAAAAAAAGATAAAGGCCATTCATGACGGTGAACAATATCTGGTCAACAAGGAAAACTTTCAGAACTATCATGAGCAGATTGAAGCTTACCGTAAGCTTTTTGAGCAGTGGCAGAATGAGCCGATTCCTGAAGATCCTGATGTGAAAGATGAAGACTAGAGCAAAGCGGGATGCGGCTGCTGGGAACACTGGAAAGCATAGCTTCAAGAACCATCCGTCCTCGTCCCGGATTTATACTCGCTAGTAGAAAAAGTGCGAAAATACCATTCAAATATGATAAAATACTGTCGTATGTTATGATTTCATTAGTGAATTTTAGACTACATAAAACATGTGCAAAAGGAGAGTCATGATGGAAAAAGTATTGATATTTGGTCATAAGAATCCTGATACAGATACAATTTGTTCTGCGTTGGTTTATGCTGACCTGAAAAACCAATTAGGCATGAATGCCGAGCCTGTCCGCCTGGGAGAAGTCAACGGGGAGATACAATATGCGCTTGACCACTTTAAAGTGGATGCACCGCGACTGGTTGAAAAGGTTGCCGGGGAAGCAAAGGAAGTAATCTTAGTCGATCACAATGAGCGCCAGCAAAGTGCCGTCGATATCGATGAAGTGAAGGTCCTTGAAGTTATCGACCATCATAGAATTGCAAACTTTGAAACAAGCGATCCTTTGTACTATCGTGCAGAGCCGGTAGGGTGCACAGCCACCATTCTGAACAAAATCTATAAAGAAAAAGGATTGAATATCAGTAAGGAAATGGCGGGATTAATGCTGTCTGCGATCATTTCTGATTCCCTGCTGTTCAAATCTCCAACTTGCACAGATGAAGACATCCAAGCAGCAGCCGAGCTTGCCAAAATTGCTGGAGTGGACGCCGATGAGTATGGTCTTGAGATGCTTAAAGCCGGAGCGAGCCTTGGTGACAAAACAGCGGCCGACCTGATTTCCCTGGACGCAAAAGAATTCCAAATGGGAAGCTATAAAGTTGAAGTGGCACAAGTAAATGCCGTTGATACAGATGAAGTCCTTCAGCGCCAAAGCGAATTGGAAGAAGCTATTAGCAAAACAGTGTCTGAAAAAGGACTGGATTTGTTCCTGTTTGTGACAACGGATATCCTGAACAGCGATTCAGTTGCGTTAGCAATGGGCAGCAAAACCGAGGCTGTCGAGAAAGCTTACAATGTTACTCTGAATAACAATACAGCGGTATTGAAAGGCGTTGTTTCACGTAAGAAACAAGTTGTACCTGTATTGACAGAAACGTTAAAGGACATGTAATTGGAAGAAGCCAGCAGCCTGAGGCTGCTGGCTTTTTATGTGGCAGGAACTATATGCAGGAAGGGAAGGGCATCAAAAGGAGAAAGAGAAAATGATGTACCTGTTCAGCTTCCATCCTCACTGAACGAAAAAACGAACTTTTACTCCTCAAAGTTCGTTTCGGACTGTAGAAAACCCTGACTTCAACCATTTGGTTATCGTCAGGGTTTTTATTTAGTTCTAAAAGCCTGTAGACATTATGCTGGACTTCGTCTACAAGCTGAACGACTTTTGCTCACCGTTTATTATTTTTGCTTTGTTCCACATGTAGAGGAAGCAGGATCCGGACGGCTGTTCCTCTCTCAAGCTGACTCTCATAATCAATCTTCCCATGCATTTCGCGTATGATTTTGTTGGTGACCATACTGCCCAGACCGGTCCCTTTTGTTTTGGTTGTATAAAAAGGAAGGCCGATTTTATCTAATTGATCCAGTGTCATCCCCACTCCATCATCGAATATAAGAATTTCCACAGAATTTGCTGTCTTTCCTTGTGCAATTTCGATTCCGACAGTTCCTCGTTTATCTTCAGTGGACTCTATACCGTTTTTGATGATATTCATGATCGCCTGCTTTAAGTGATGTTCATCACCCTGTATATAATAGTCTTTGTCTGCTTGAAAAGTGATTGATGTATTGGAATATGCCGCATACGGTTTGAGCAAGTCAGCAGATGATTGGATTACATCTGTCAGGTTGATTGCGGCCAGCTGGAACCTTTCCGGCTTGGCAATATTCAAATAGTCGGTGATGATTTTGTTTGTCCGATCCAGTTCCTCAAGAATAAGAGGAGAAAATCGTTTAAACTGATCATCTTTTGTGTCTTCACTCAGATGCTGAATGAACCCTCTGACCGTTGAAAGGGGATTCCTGATTTCATGGGCAATGGAGGCAGCCATTTGCCCAACCATGTTCAGCTTATCGAGGTAGACCATTTCTTCGATTTGTTTATTTGTTCTTCTCAGTCTCTCAATAATAAGCACGAGGGAGAGGACCGTAAGATAGAAGACACTGAAATAGATAATATAGAATGTCAGGTTCAGCATGCTCACATAATTATAGATGATGGTGATGTAAATAGCCGAATAGACGGTCAGTAATAAAACACTGGTAAGCAGTTTATGCTGTGACCTCAAAAAGAACCGCTGAAACACGATGCCAATAATGAATGCAATGGCAGAAACAGCAATTCCTATACTAACGAAGGGGCCGCCTATCACGAACCGGGTAATGGATACAACGAGCAGGACAATGCTGCCTGAAAGAGCCCCTCCATATAGGGTCACTATCATGATGGCTATCATCCGCAAATCAAAGTGAGTTTCCCCTAAGGTTTCAATAGGATAAAACATACAAAACAGGGCCCCTAGAGAGCCGATCATTCCATATGCTATTTTTTGCTTCACCTGTAATTTATGCAGAGGCTGAAATGGAAAAAAGATATTTGCATTGAATGTAAAAGAGAACAAGATGGTTATGTTCACCAATAAGGTTTTAATTAAAATTATCAAGGAGCAACCTCCATATATCGAATTGCTTAATAGGACTTCATAGTTATGGTACCCGCCTCTTAGAATACCAAGCATTTTCCATTTGGACAATCTTTATTGAATTTTCATCCGGAAAAAATAAAGGATGCCCGGACTCTGCTGCAGTCCGGGCATCTTGTTATTTCAAATTTTCTATATCATCCCGCACATGGGGTTTATGCTTATCAAGCACGCCGATTTTTTCTATGTGTGCTTTTGTCTCTGCGTCGCCAAGATTGTATATCATTGCGTAGATTCTTTGCATCGACCTGTCATAGCTGGCATCCTGCGGATCATCATGATACTGCTTGAAGGGAATGTGAGAGCGGAAAAAGGTAGCCACATCGTCATCATAGTTGTCATCGAAACATTTCTGAAGCTCCGTTCTTTCCTCCGGGGTTGCCAGGATATGCAGCCCAGCACTTTCTTCAAAAGAAGGCTCTTCCAATATATCCCCGCTTCTCATATCTACATAATACGACAATTTATCTTCCATCTTTTTTGCCTCCTGTAAATAAGTGTTTATGTATAAATACCTCTTTTGGTAAGAGGTTAAACGAACTGACCAACATCTATGGACATAAAAAAACGAGAGTGCGTTTTAAGGAAGCGGAATCTGGGGGAGTTGCTTACGGATACTTCTACAAAAAATCCTTGAGCTGAAAAATATCCTTGGGTCCCTTAAAAGGATTCGTTTCCATTTCTCCAGCAGAAGTTATGGAGAGAAAAGGTAGAAACTGAGATTGCCGAAAATAAGATAATGACAGTGCCGACCATGAGAATTAAAATATTGCTGCTTGCAGCATCATTAGTATGGACCTTAATGGGATACAGCGGAACAGCGGGTGATGAACCCGAAAAAGAAGTGAAAGCAGAAACTCCCGATCCGGCAAAGCTCCTGCCCATTGGTACTGTTGTGAAGTTTTCTGAAATGGATATGATCTACAGCTGCAACCAGGCGCAGGTCAGCACGAATAAAGCTTATGAGTATATTGGAGTGCCGTACCCGGAAGGTAACATTTCTCCTGACTACAATGTTTTCTGTCACCGGATTATGATTGAAGAGGGATTACATACTGGATACGTGACGGAAGAAGACAACAAGATCCGAGAGAAGGCAGATCAGGGAGGCAATACATACTGAGGATAAGCGGAGGTGCCTCTGCTGGCTTTCACTATTTCAACGATAAGAAAAGCAGTCCGGATTCTTCTGCTTGTATTTGCCATCATGGCGTCATCAGCGGAACACTGCCAATGGCGTTTATCACTTCAGCCATTCCTTCTGGTGCAACCATGCCTGATCAATTTCCTGCATTTCTGATCGCCGCAATCGTAAACGATATAATCGCCGTCATCCTCCTCAGCTGTGTTTTTCAAACCCAGTAAATACGACTATAAAACACAATTGAAAATAAAGAGCAGAAGCCTTGTTGCGCTCCTGCTCATTTCTTTATGGCTCTTTTCGTAAACTTTTTTGCTATCTGATATTCATTCCGAAAGATAATGGAGTAATGAACCAGAAAAAAACCTGTTTAACAAGAGAGAAAAGTGCTTCTCTCTTCGTTCAGTGCGAAAAACGTAGTATGCAGGGGAAAAATCCGGCTTTTGGGATCTTTCCGAAAGCAACAATATATGCGAAAACAGCCTTCTTTATTTAACGCTCATAAATTTTAAGGTTCGCATAAATTATTTGCAGTGTTGGTGCTTGGATATGGTACGTTTCTGCTTTATTGAGCAAGAACCCATATAAATGGTCTGCTTCAATTGCCAGTTCTTTCTCCATATCCCTCTGGAGTGAGGACTTCATCTGAAAACCCATGCTGTTCAACTTCTCCAGTTGCTTCATTTCGATATCATCTGCAATCGGCGCACCTGATTTTCGCATGATAACGGCCGTTTCCCTCAATGTTTCGGTGATGGCTGCTAAACCAATTTCATTCTCCCTGATCGGACCAATCGGCGAACGGAAGAGAGAGGTCACACCGGAAAGGGTTGTGATGAATAAATACTTATGCCACATTTCTTGAACAATATTTTCCGCGAGGGTGAAGTTCGCTTTTGTTCGAGTGAAGGCCTTCTCCAGCTTTAAGATTCGTTCGGTTTTCTCACCTGTCCGTTCTCCAAAAACCAAGTCATGAATTGGACTTGCTTGTTTCACCTGTCCTTCTGAATCTAAAGTAGATTCCACGAAACACAGACCGCCGATCACATTATGATCACCGAATTTGTCAACAAGCCTATCCACATGGGACATTCCGTTCAATAAAGGAAGAATCATCGTTTCCTCGCCTACGTATGGCTCGATGCTCTCGAGTACACTTCCTAAATGGTAGGCTTTAACGGAGACAATGATCACATCATACGGAGCAGGGTTCTCTCCAGACACAATCGTTTTTGGTTTCAACACAAAATCTCCATGAACACTCTGCACGGCAAGCCCTGTTTTTTCAAGTTGGTTCCTGCGTCCTTCACGGACAAGGAACGTTACATCTTCGCCTTTCTCCGCAAGACGTCCGCCAAAATAACCGCCTACCGCACCGGCCCCTACTACTAATATCTTCATTTATTTTGTCCTCCTTTTGTTGGGAATCTTATTCTGGTGCCTGGTACAAAAAGGCTGCATTTACCAGGCGTTAAAGGCGTGATCCGGGCCAGGCTCAATAAGGATGATCTGAGCTTGCCCTCAATTTCTAACCCGCACCATCAATCAGCCAAAAACCCGGAAGAAACAACTTCCGGGTTTTTGATGGTCAAATCAATATAATGGAAAGCAGGGAAACAGATGCTGCTGACATCATGACTATTTTCAAAGAATAGGGGAGAGTGTCACGTCCGTCCTCGTTGATCCGTTCTACTTCCTCATTAACCGTTTCCCGATAGACTGGGCTGCAGCAGCCCATTAGGCTGCCGGCTTCCAGTTAGAGATATCCTCTTCAAGAGGGATGTTGTTTGCCCTTGCCTTCTTAGCTGCAACGAAGAAGGTTACAACAAGAATGACAGAAATGATTGCGGCTCCGATATAAGAAGTGTTTAAAGCCAGCCCGAATCCGATTGGAGCATTCAGGATATATGTTGTTGTAGCCATTAACATGAACATACCAGGGATCAAGGAAATCCAGTAGTTCTTTTTCGCGATATAGAGATACATCGCACCGACGAACAAGGCGATGACCGCAGTCGATTGGTTTGCCCAAGAGAAGTAGCGCCATAGAAGCGTGAAATCGATTCGTGTCAGAGCAAAAGAGATAGCGAATAGCGGCAATGCGATCCAAAGCCTGCTTGCAACTTTCTTTTGAGAGAAGTTGAAGTAGTCTGCGATAATCATACGCGCACTTCTGAATGCTGTATCACCTGATGTGATAGGTAGGATGATAACACCAAGGATGGCAAGTGTTCCTCCGACAGCCCCAAGCATAAGAGTGGAAGCTTCGCTGACAACTCCAGCAGGACCGCCGTTAGCCAGCATGTCGTTCAAACCTGTGTAGCCATCGAACAAACTCATTGCAGCGGCTGCCCAGATCATTGCGATGACACCTTCAGCAATCATCATTCCGTAGAAAATCTTGCGTCCGTTTTTCTCGTTTTCAGTTGTACGAGAGATGATCGGAGTTTGTGTAGCATGAAAACCGGATAGGGCACCGCAAGAGATTGTCAAGAATAACAATGGGAAAATAGGTGCGTTGTCAGGGTGGAAATTCGTTAATGATAATTCAGGAATTGATGCGCCGGTAACGAGCAGCATCACACCGACACCAACTGCACTGATTAATAGCAGCGCTCCGAAGATTGGATAGAAACGTCCGATGATTTTGTCAATAGGAAGCAATGTAGCCAGGATGTAATAAATGAAGATGGCTCCAAGGATCAGTCCCATGGAAACTCCACCGTCCATCAGGTTGTAAAGCAGATCAGCCGGAGAAGTAACGAATACAGTACCAACCAATAATAAAAGCAGTATAGCAAAAGCATTAACAACGTGTTTCATCACTTTTCCAAGAAACTTACCTGCAAGCTCAGGAAGGTGGGCACCGCGGTTGCGGATGGAAATCATACCAGTCAGGTAATCGTGGACAGCACCTGCAAAGATACATCCTACAACGATCCATATGAATGCAACAGGACCGTAAAGGGCTCCCATAATCGGGCCGAAAATCGGGCCGACACCAGCAATGTTCAAGAGCTGAATCAAAGAGTTCTTGGGAGTCTTCATAGGAAGATAATCAACATTATCCTGGCGGGTGTAAGCAGGTGTTGTTCGACCTTCGTTCACACCGAAAACTTTCTCGATAAATTTGCCGTACGTGAAATAACCAATGATTAATAAAGCGATGGCAGCTAAAAATGTATACATGTAAAATCCTCCTTAAGAGTATTATGAATGCGTTTACATAGATTATAAGATTAATTGTGGCAGAAGGGTGAAAATATAGAATAAGATGTAATAATAGAGGATTAAGATGTAATCAGGAGGCACTAACATGCATTGTCATGTAAATCTTTACATAGATAAAGGAACGTCTATGGGAGCGTTCCTTAAAGTATTACAACTCCAACTTCTGCCGGAGTGCCTTTACATAATTTCTGCTGACAGAAAGTTTTTCGCTGTGCCCCTGGATTTCAAGTTGATAGGCGCCATTGAACCAAGGGGTCAATCTTGTGATGTAATCCAGGTTGACGATGTAGCTTTTATGGATCCGGAAAAACGAATAGGAACCAAGTCGGCTTTCGAGGTCCTTTAAAGGTGTTTTGACTTCATACCGGCTTGCTCTCGTGATGATTTTCGAGACTTTTTCTTCCCGTGATATATAAAGGATATCGTTGGGATCCAGATAAAGAATCTCTCCTTCCCCTTCCACTGCAAGCTTTCCAGGCTGTTTTACGCTATCGGAGTCTGCCGCATTAGAGGGGATCAGCAGTTTTCCAATTCTCGCAACCGTTTGGGCCAACTGTTCTTCATCATACGGTTTTAGCAGATAATCCACAGCTTCATACCGGAATGCCTCTGCGGCAAACTGTGGATATGCAGTGGCAAAAACAATCAGCGGAGGCTTTTTTAAGGCAAGAAGGGATTTTGCTGCTTCCATCCCGTTCATCTTAGGCATTTCCACATCCAGAAATACAACCGCGGGATTATGCTGTATGGATTGCAGAATGGCACTTTCTCCCGAATCGGCTTCCCCGATGACCTGGATGGAGGAGTGCTCACCTAACAAATGCTTCAGTTCATCCCGGCTGTAGCGTTCATCATCCACAACCAATGCTTTTATTGTTTTTTCCACTGTGATACCTCCATTTCAGGGATAGAGAAAGAAATTTCTGTTCCTTCCCCATATTCGCTTGTAATTTTTAATGCCGCTTGCTCACCGTACATCATCGTCAGTCTGCGATTGATATTATATAAGGCAAGCCCGGTTCCTGTTTCCGATTCAAGACTGTTTTCTCCAAGCTGGGCAAGCCGTTCTGCGGGGATACCTTCCCCATTGTCCTCTACAGAGATTGCCACACCTGATTCTTGTTTGGCGACAGTGATCTTTACCACACAGTTTTCATTCTTATCTTTAATCCCATGCTTGATGGCATTTTCCACGATCGGCTGAAGAGTGAGAGGCGGAATCATTTGAGATAGGGATCCATCATCAATGTCGTACTCGACTTTCAGTTTATCCACAAAGCGAGCCTCTTCAATGGCTAAATAAGCCTTCACATGCTTCAGCTCTTGTTCCAGCGAAGTGATTTCAGCAGTTGTCCCCGTTAAATTTTGTCTTAAAAAATTGGAGAGGGAAATCAGCAGTTTGCGCGCCTGGGCAGGATCGATCCTGATCAGGGACCCGATCACATTCATCGAATTGAATAGAAAGTGAGGACTGATTTGAGCCTGTAAAGCTTTGATTTCTGCTTCTTTCGCATATTGCAGGGCTTTATCGGCCTCGGCGATTTCCAGTTGATTGCTCAGCAGGACGCTCAAGCCGGAGATTAATTCCAAGATGATATTAGTAATCTCTTTTTCTGAAGAAAAATAAAATTTCAGTGTGCCGATTGTCTCGCCTCGCTGTTTTAACGGAGCGATGACGGCTGCACCAAGAGGGCAATCCTTATTGACACAGTGAATGGTTTCATCATTCGCCACAACCAGCTTCCCCAACCTGATTACATCTTTTGTAATATGAGTCTGAAGCGGGCTGCCGGCACGGTGGTGGTCATCGGCCTGTCCTGTATGTGCTAGAATGCTGGTCTTGTTTGTCATGGCAACGGCTGCCGGCTTGATTTCTTTAAAAAGGATCTCGCAGACTGCCTTGGCAGATTCGGTATTCATCCCCTTGCGAAGATACGCCAGTGTTTGATCGGCAATCCTGAGTGTCTTCTGAGCTTGGAGGGCCCCCGCCTTTTCTTCTTCATTCACAACATTTTTGATGATTAATAGAAATAATGCGCAGCCAATCCCATTTGCCAGGATCATCGGAACACCGATCATCTCGACAAGGGTGAGAGCTTTCTCAAAAGGCTTCGCAACCAGGAGAATGATCATCATTTGAATGGTTTCAGCCAGGGCTCCGATCAGGAAAGCTACCGGGAGCTTGACATGCTTATTCCGCTGATGAAAGATACCGGAAATGATACCGGCAGCAATTGCCGCAATACCGCATGCGATATCAGTAAATCCCCCGAGTGTGAAACGATGTATTCCAGCGATGAGACCCGCCCCGATTCCAACCCTGTATCCACCGAGGAGACCTGCGAGTACAACTCCGATGACTCTCGAGTTAGCAATGGCCTCATCTGCGGTCAAATTCATTGCCCACCGATCAAAGTTAAGGGTATCGGTGTTGAAAGAGAGACCTGAATAAGTACCAATGATCCCGAAGAAACCAAAAAACAGGATTGCAATCATTTCCTGCCGTCCTCGTAATTTATCCTGGTAAATCATGCTTTGGAAGAAACGGAACCTCGTTAAGATAAACGCAATAGTGACGATGATTCCCAGCCTTTCCAGCATGGTGAAGAGAAGGTCGAACATGATGAAGGCTCCTTTGTCCCGGGTAAAGAAAGCCGGGGATTTTTTATCATATCATTATACCAAAAAGCGGATCATCCGTTTAACGTCCTGCGAAAAAAAGGTGCCTGGTACAGATAGGCTCTTTTGTACCAGGCACCTTTTTTTGTATTAATGATAAAGGAGAGGGATATCGTTCGTTTTTTCATTTTTCAAGGAAATATGCAGGTCGAGATCTTTATTAATGGATGCAAAAAAGACCTGGGCGGTATCATGAATGCCTTTTTCTTGGAGCTGCTGTTTCAGCCAATTTTCACTCACGTTATTTTGATGAAGGACATGCTGATAGATTGTCCCCTCCATAATGACCGGTAAGGAAATGCCTGATGATGGCCGGATAATCCCCAGATCGCCTGCTGTGACACTTTGTTTCCGCATCCTTTTGCAGACACTGAGGGCTCCGCTTGATTCAATAATGGCTGTTTCAACGTCGTTAATATCAAAAACATCTTTTTCTCTGAGCATTTGCAGGATATTATCAACCGAATAATGAATGTGGTTTAAGTTTTTGCGTAATAATTTTCCATTCTGGATGACGACCGTTGGTTCAAAGGTCAATAACCTGCCGATTTTCCTGTTGGCAATTTTCAGCTTTGAGACGAGTTTCTGCAGGATGCCGATGGCAATGATGGCGACTCCTGTTTGGAGATGCTGCACCTTGGGATCTGCAATATCTGCTCCCACCACCGAGCCGAGCGTCAGGATAATGAGGAAATCAAAGATAGGAAGTTCGCCAATCGCCCTTTTTCCCATATAGATTGTGATAAATAAAAGCAGAGGCAAAATGGTGATGATTCTGCCGAGAACAAGCAGGGTTTCGTTAATAGTTTCCATCAACAGTTGAACCTCCCGTATACAGTTAATCCAGATACTGATAATTTTTCCAAGTGAGGTGAGATTATACGGAAGGCGGCCCTCATTTTTAGTGAAGAGTTCTAAACCTCTTCATACACGTTACCTGTTATCCTGCTATTACTTTAGCTTGTCTTACTAGTTCATCATAGATTTCTTCAAACGGTCTCTTTATCCTTTTGGCTGACTGAAGTCTATCCTTAGCCAACCATTCTTCTCCGATGGCAACACCAATGGGGCAATCCTTTCTCCATGGAGCAAGGATCCGCTCGGTATCATGCCCTCTTCTCAGGACAAAATCGGTTTTTAAGACCAATTGAACGATTTCCATCTCAGTTATGGGCCCGCTGACTTCAATATTTTTCCCGGAAATATAATCATTGCCTATTACAAGATTGGTGGCACCTGCAAGTCCGTCACCTGCAGCAAAGTAAATGCTTTTAATGCCTGACATCACAATGGCGCCAAAGCATAATGCGCAGGGTTCCATTGTAGAGTAGATGCTGTATTTCTTTCTTTGCTTGTTGGTTTCAAGGTTGTCGATTTTTAAAATGGCATTGATTTCTGCATGAGCGATTTTATTGTTACAAACCTGTCCCTCTTCATAAGTCTTTTCATAAACCTTATTTCTGCCAGTTGAGATGACTTCTCCATTTTCGTCGGTAATGGCTGCGCCGATTGGAAATGAGCCGCTGCAATACGCAGCCCACGCTTCCTCAAAACACTTTTTCCATGGATCAGGCAAACTTGCCCACATATAATCACTCTCCAAACTTGGTTATGTATTCCTTGATTATATAGAAATTTTCAGCTGGTGACAGGTACGGCCCGAGATTTGTCGAAACATCTCTCTTCTAAACATCCCAATCAGCAGCCTGCATATTTCTCTCATTTTTAGTCATCCTAACTTTATAAAATGCACAGGAGGAAATATGATGGATCAAAATCTGGCTTATTTGCGTGAAGTCCTTTCCAACTACACAGAAGATAACGGAACAATGAGAGAGATATATCAAAAAATTGAACACGGGAACTTTCCATCGGAAGGTGCGTTTGTAAGGGCACTAAGCGAGGAAGAAATCCGATCTCTCGAAAATATCCTTGATAATGAAATCAATCATGCCAACGAGGCAGGAGATTTGGAACGGGGTTATCAATTGAACGAAGTTTACGAGTTGCTATACTAAGTGGCGAAAGAGGCGGAGAGCCTCTTTTTTTTCGACAAATTCCGGGAAGTGACTGTCACTTAACCCAATATGTTACAATTAGGTTAAAAAAATGAAGGTGATGTTATGGGAGTTCAAGGAGAGACTGTATTATCGATTAGGGGGCTTCAGAAAAGTTACGGTGCAAACCATGTCCTCAAAGGCATTGATTTAGAGGTCCAGAAAGGGCAGATCATTGGATATATTGGTCCGAATGGCGCCGGAAAAAGCACGACGGTTAAGATTTTGCTGGGGCTGGAAAGTGCAGGAAGCGGTGAGATTGAGATTTTTGGAGAAACGATTTCTGATAGTGACATAGAGTATAAGAAGAAGATAGGCTATGTCCCTGAGATTGCCGAGATTTATGATAACCTGACTGCGAGCGAATATATGACGTTCATCGGTGAGCTTTATGGAATGCCTGCTCAGGAGGCTGGTGACAAAGCATATAAATTAATGAACATATTCGGAATGAAAGATGTTTTTCATTCTAAAATTTCTTCTTACTCAAAAGGAATGAAACAGAAGGTCTTGATTATCTCCAGCCTTCTGCATGATCCGGAGCTGTTGTTCTTTGATGAGCCGATCAATGGACTGGATGCCAACAGTGTGATGATCTTTAAAGAGATCCTCGCAAAGCTGGCGGCAGAGGGGAAGACGATATTTTATTCTTCCCATATCATGGATGTAGTCGAAAAGATCAGCAGCAGAATCATCCTGCTTCATAATGGACGGATTGTCGCAGATGGGACCTTTGATGAATTGAAAGGCCAGAATATGGAAGGTACACTGGAGCAGATCTTCAATGAGTTGACCGGTTTCAATGAACATGGCCAGATAGCTGAGCGGTTTGTGGAAATTGTCAAAGGCGGTGTGTAAGAATGAAAGAATTCCAAACACTGCGGTTCCTGGACTTTTTTCAATGGGTTTTCACGAAGCAGGGAATTGAGTACAAGATCCTGCGAAAAATATTGCAAGTGAAGTTGACGATGGATGGAAGACGGGTTCCGACCATTTTCAATCAGTCCAATAAAAAGCAGAAGGAAGATAGTAACCGTTTTATCAAATCATTATGGATATATGCGTTATATGGGCTGTTTCTTGTGCCTATCATGCTGATGGGAAACAATTATCTTTTTCAGATGAGCCTTACATTCGGAGTGCTGATGTTCATCATCATGACATCGATGATTTCCGACTTTTCATCCGTTTTACTGGATGTGAGGGACCGGAATATACTCCACACTAAACCTCTGGATAAGAGGACGATCAGCCTGGCGAAAACCTTACATATATGTATTTACCTATTCTTTTTGACCGCAGCCATTGCAGCGGTTCCGCTTGCCGTAAGTATCTTTTCGCATGGACCGTTATTTGCACTGCTGTTCTTGGGTGAAATTGTCTTGATGGATTTTCTGATAGTGGTCATGACAGCTATTTTATATTTTGCGATTTTGCGATTTTTTGATGGAGAGAAACTGAAGGATATCATTAATTATGTACAGATCGGCCTTTCCATCGGGCTCGCGGTTGGATACCAATTCGTGGCCAGGTCATTCGAGTTGGTCGATTTAGATATGGTATTCTCTCCCGCATGGTGGCAGTTCCTGATACCACCGGTCTGGTTTGCAGCACCCTTTCAATTTTTCCTGGAAGGAACAGGCGGTCCATATATTATCGCGTTTACCGTACTGGCGTTCACAGTACCGGTTATCGCGCTGATCATCTATTCCAGGATCATGCCGGCGTTCGAACAGAACCTCCAGAAGTTGTCCAGCCACAGTGGTAAGAACAAGAAGACAAAGCAGAAATATTTCAATTGGGAAGCCGGGCTTGTTTGCAAGGATAATGAAGAGCGTGCTTTTTACAGGTTCGCCCGTTCGATGATGAAGACGGAAAGGGATTTTAAGCTGAAAGTTTATCCTTCACTTGGTTTTTCTCTGATTTTTCCTTTCATTTTCATATTCAACCAGCTGCAATTTGGCACATTCGAGGGGATAAGGGACAGCAAATGGTACTTATCTCTGTATTTCTCGGTACTGATGATTCCTAACATCTTGATGATGCTGAAATATTCCGGCAAATACAAGGGAGCCTGGATTTATAGAACGGCTCCGGTCCGGCAGTTGAGAAATCTTTATACCGGTACAATCAAAGCCTTTATAGTAAGACTGTTCTTTCCTATATATACACTGCTTAGTATCATTTTTATCTTCCTGTTCGGCATGCGGATCATTGAGGACATCATCATTATTTTTCTGAGTGGCATTCTTTATACGATTATCGGTTTTATTTTGATAAAAGGAACGCTGCCTTTTTCACAATCATTTGAGGCTGCCCAGGAGAGTGACGGATGGAAGGTCGTCCCGTTCTTTCTTTTGATTGGTTTATTTTTAGGAATTCACTTCCTGTTTACCCTCTTCAGCTTTGGCACTTATATGTATTTAGTGCTGCTGTTGGCTGCTGTAGTTGGTTTGTGGAAATACTCTTTCAAAACTTCATGGCAGGATTTAAAGTGAAAAAGAGACCTTCTGTCAGGCTTCTTTAGTCAGAAGGTCTTTTTTTATGTTCCATTTTCAAGACAATCGTGCTATTATTTAGTAATTCGAAATATTATGATGATGAAGAAATAATCTTCCAGTGCGATGATTGTTTTTATTTTTGTCTAAAATGGCCAGGTGTCCTTGGCCATTACAGGGGGTGTTAAAAGGTGAAAGAAACACTATGGACCAAGTCATTCGTTATGCTGATGGTTGGTAACTTGTTTGTGTTTATGTCCTTTCAAATGTTGATACCTACCTTGCCTCCATATATTAAATCCCTGGGAGCTTCAGGACTGGAGATAGGGCTGGTTACAACTTTGTTTTCCATAGGGGCTGTACTAAGCAGGCCATTCATCGGCTTTATGCTGGAATATAAAGCGAGGAAGCCTCTGGTATTGATTGGAGCGCTGCTGCTTCTTTTGATTACATTCATCTACCCTCTTTCACAGATTGTTGTGATATTCCTGTTATTCCGTTTTGTACACGGTCTTGCCTGGGGATGGTCAACAACTGTCAATGGAACGGCAGCTGTCGATGTGGTTCCCAATTCAAGGCTTGGTGAAGGGATGGGTTACTATGGATTATCCATTACAATCGGGATGATCATTGCCCCGAGTCTGGGGATTTTCCTATTCCAGGTCACTTCCTTTTCAAATTTGATTTATATCTCTGCTGCGCTTGGGATCATCGCCCTTGTCTTGCTTAGTGTTGTGCACTATCAAACTCCGCAGTCTGTAAAAGATACGAAGAAAGAGGAATTGAAATTTTCTTATTTCAGCTCACTTATCGAGAAATCGAGCATTTATCCCGCAATCATTACCGTTATCGCCACTTTCGGCTATGGTTCGATTGTGACGTTCATTGTTATTTTTGGAGAAGAACGCGGAATAGATCAAATATTCCTTTTTTATTTGTTCAATGCCATCATGGCGTCCCTTTCACGTCCTGTGGCTGGAAAGTGGTTTGATGAAAAAGGGCCGATTGGCCTTGTGTTATTCTGTACAGCTGTGACATTTACCGGTATGTGGGTGTTATCATTTGCACATTCCAACGCATTTATCATTATTGCAGGTATCCTGTTCGGAATAGGCTTCGGTTCTTTGATACCAACGCTTCAGTCGTGGGTGCTTTCCAAAACTGCCGCAAACCGCAGAGGAGTTGCAAATGGGATGTTCTTCTCTTCTATCGATCTAGGCATCGGTTTAAGCGGACTGGTCTTTGGTGTATTGGCACAGTTTGTGGAAACTGGGACACTATTTCAGATTTCAAGTGCATTCCTTTTGATTGCGATGGTCTTGACTATCAAAGAAGCAAGAGGAAAGAAACTGCAGCAGCAAGCGCAGGCCACACCTTCTGCATAATGAAAAAACGGGCAGTCTTCAGTGCTTTAACGCGCTATAGGGGACTGTCCCTTTTTGCGCTTTAAAGGGATAAAGAATACTATATACTTGATGTTTTGCTGTGTAAAAGAGTAAGGTGTTGGGTAGGTTATTTTTAAAAAAATGTAGAGTAAAAATGGGTTATATAGTAGAGAAGCGGACGGAGGATAACGGATGGATTTTGAACGAAATCTGGAAAAGTATGCAGAACTTGCTGTAAAAGCAGGTGTCAATATTCAAAAAGGGCAGTTTTTGTGGATATCTGCCGCGACGGGGACAGAGCATTTTGTCAGGAAGGTTGTAAAACAAGCTTATAGGGCAGGTGCAGGTGATGTACATGTCCAATGGTATGATGAAGAAGTCAAGAGGACTCATTATGAGCTTGCTCCTGACTCTGCTTTTGAGCAATTCCCGGCGTGGCTGGCGAAAGCATTTGATACGGTTGCTGAAAAAGATGGAGCCTTTTTACAAATTGAGGCAGATGACCCTGATTTGTTAAAAGGTATTCCGCCTGAGAGATTGCTGGCTTTTGAAAAAGCAAAGGGCAATGCGCTTGACAGCTTTTATGAGGCAATCGAAACAGACCGCATCAGCTGGTCCATCATCGCCATCCCTTCCCAAAAGTGGGCGGATAAGGTATTTCCAGAGCTCGCGGAAGCTGAACGGGTATCTGCTTTGTGGAATGCCATTTTCGAAGCAGTGAGGATAAATGAAGAAAACCCCGTGGCCGAATGGAGGAAACATATTGATACTCTGCAGGCAAAAGCATCGCAATTAACTCAAAAGAAATTCTGGAAGCTGCATTATACGGCTCCGGGGACAGACTTAACCATTGAATTGCCGGAGAAGCATTTATGGCTGACGGGCAGCTCGACAAATAAAGATGGAACGACGTTCATTGCTAATATGCCGACGGAAGAAGTGTATACGGTCCCTCTAAAAAAAGGAGTGAATGGATTTGTCACCAGCACAAAGCCATTGGCCTATCAGGGAAATGTCATCGAAAACTTTAAGTTAACGTTTGAAGACGGAAAAATCATTAAAGCCGAGGCGGAGACCGGACAGGATTTATTAGACCAAATCCTGGAGACGGATGGAGGGGCATGCTATTTAGGAGAAGCAGCCCTAGTACCGCATAAATCTCCTATTTCTGAAACGGGTATTCTGTTCTTCAACACATTGTTCGATGAAAATGCATCTAACCATTTAGCCATAGGTTCCTCTTATCCTACTTGTTATGAGGGAGGCCAGACACTCTCAGAGGAAGAGAGAAAATCAGCAGGACTTAATGACAGCATCGTCCATGAAGATTTTATGATAGGTTCAGACAAAATGAATATTGACGGCATTTATAAAGATGGGTCAAAAGAAGCGATCTTCAGGGATGGGAATTGGGCGTTTTAGTAGTGAAAGCAGGGGAAGTGACGCTTCCTTTGCTTTTTTTGTATTCCTTAAACTTTTAAAGTGCATAAAAATGGACGTTTAAACAAGGCAGCGAAGGGAATGAAATTAGTGAAGAAATCTTTTGAGGAGGGATATAGTGAATAAAACAATAATTGGCGGAGTATTCAGAAACCAGGAAGAAGCAGTTCGTGCGATTGAAGCGCTCCATGATTTAGGTTACTCCAAAGAAGACATTTCCATATTCGCAAAAGATAATGATGATATTAAAGGGATTGAACATGAAACAAACAGCCATGTTACCGAAAGTGAAAGCGGGAGAGGCAAAAATGCAGGGAAAGGATTCGGTATCGGTGCTGGAACCGGCGGTGTGCTTGGCGGTATCGCAGGTATCATTGCTGAAGTCGGTTTATTGACGATTCCGGGCATCGGTGTGCTGGCCGCTGCAGGTCCACTCGCCACAGCCCTTAGCGGTGCAGCCATAGGAGCCGGCGGAGGCGGTCTTGTTGGTGCTCTTACAGGAGCAGGCATTCCGGAAGAACACGCAACGGAGTATGAAGACCAGTTGAACAAAGGTCATATTGTCGTGCTGGTTGATGCCGACGAAGATCGCAGAGATAAAGTCTATGGCCATTTCTCAGAGAACAATTCTCTAACTACTCACACCTACCCTGAACGTGTACGAGTAAATAACACGGATAATTCAAATCTTTAAGAAAGTGTAACCCCCGGCAGGAACTGGAGGGCACTGAAAATCTGCCGATTTCTAAACTATAACTAAAATTAATAAAGAAAAAGCCACCCCTTCTTCCTATAAAAGGAAGAAGGGGTGGCTTTTTCTTGGATATAAACATATATGCTGCCCTTTATTATCACATTAGTTTTAGGATCCTTTTAATATTTACCGCAAATATAGCCATGGCACCTTGTAATTCCATGCCAATTAGACCCGAGGATTCTGCTACATCATACCCGTGTCTGTGTTTTAGTTCACTATTTTTCGCTTCAATTTTATATCGTTCTTTTGCCTTTTCCTTAAAATACTCGCTTTCCTGGAATTTTGCTTGGGAGGAGTGCTGATCGGACTTTATAGTAACGGAATACGTCTTACTTTTGGCTCCTTCCTTGTAGCACCCTTCTCTCAGTGGGCATCTCTTACATTTATCCACGTCATAATAATAGGTGTCTGCCTGGTTTTTGCCTACTCCTTTTTTACCTTGCCTAGCTTTCCTTATAGCCATATGTCCTGCCTTGCAGACATACATACCCGCATCCTTATTGAATTCGAATTCGTCCTCTTTTTTTCGAGCACCCTGAGTGATTAGAGGGTTCAATTTTGAAACCAGTTTGATTTCATTTCCTTCACAATATTCAATATTATCTTTCTCGGAATAGGCCGCATCCCCAATAACCGTCTCCACTTCTATGCCCGCGTTTTTACTTTTCTCTATGAGTGTCTGCAGTTCTTTCCCGTCACTCTTTTCTCCAGTGGTAATGGTTGCGGCTGTAATAATACGTTCTTCACTCATCGCAAGATGAGTTTTATAGCCAAAAAAGGAGGAATCTGCTGTTTTGTGTCCCACTTTGGCATCCTGATCATTCATGCACTGGAGCTGCTCAATATCATCGGCAACCGTTTCTTTCAGGAGATTAAGCTGTTCCTTCACTTTGGGATATTCTAAAAGGATTTCTTCCTTTTCTATCACCTTAATGAGCTTTTGTGAGTAGGTTATCTCATCTTCCAGAACATCATTGGTTGGCTTCACAGGGAACTTGTCCTTCATACTTTCGTTAATCTTATAAATCGATTTTCTAAGATTCTTGGAGCGCTCCATAAGAATTTCCTTTGGCTTCATTTGATTATAGCGGGCTTTGGTATGGGTGGCATCAACAATAATGGACTTACTTTTTATAATTTCTTTCTCTATGGCAATCTCAACCGTCTTGTTGACAAGCATGTCTAATAAGTTCATGTCCTTTAACCTAAGTTTACGAAACTTAGTCAGAGAACTTGAATCAATGACGGGCTCTTCTGGAGCCATATTCAAAAAATACTTGAAAGACATATCATATTTAGACCGCTCAACAATATCGACATCTGATACATCGTGAATGGTTTTCAAAAACAAATATTTGAACATGCGAATAGGATCAATCGCATTTCGCCCATTATCATGACAATATTTATTCTTTAATTCATCAAAAATAAAGGAGAAATCGATTAAATCGTTTATTTTCCTTAACATATTGTCCTGAGGAACGACGATATCATAAAGGTCCATATACTTACTGAACATCATTGTTTGTTGTTGTTGAATCACTGGAAACCACCCACTTAATATTGTTAGTTCTATTATAAAGTAAGGATTTATTAGCGGGTAGTGTTCTTTTTTCTCAATGTTGATTGGAGTGGAAGGTGCACGACCTCCTGCGGGACTAGCGGGACAGGTGAGACCCCGCAGGCGAAGCCGAGGAGGCTCAACGCCCGCCCCGCGGAGTCGTGCACCTGGAACGGAAATCAACATTTTTTCGTGAAATCTGAAGTGAAAAAGGCAGAATCGCTCTTAGAGGTGAGCGATTCTGCCTTTTAGAACTTTATTGGACTTTTTCAGTGCCCTCCACAAACTGCCGGGGGTTTTTTTGAGTATTCAATGATCAACGGCGCTGAACGGCCGCTTGCGCTTTTTAGTCAATCCAGCTCCAGCGCCTAGCCCCTCGGGGTCATAAGCCAATCCGTCAGGAAGGTTAAAGAGCAACATTCCCGCCGGCTCGACTTATGCCTGTCGGGGCTGATCAAGGCGCTTGCGCTTTTTAGTCAATCCAGCTCCAGCGGCCAGCGCCTAGCAGATTTCGGTCTCCTTCCTTGCGATAAGTCATCATCAACTCGCTTTGCTCGTTGTGATTCCTTTATCTCATGCAGGAGCCCTCCAATCTGTACGGCGCTGAGCGGCCGCTTGCGCTTTTTAGTCAATCCAGCTCCAGCGCCTAGCCCCTCGGGGTCATAAGCCAATCCGTCAGGAAGGTTAAAGAGCAACCTTCCCGCCGGCTCGTCTTATGCCTGTCGGGGCTGATCAAGGCGCTTGCGCTTTTTAATCAATCCAGCTTCAAGGCCCAACGGCTATCGAACTTCAGTCTTCCTCCTTGCGATTAGTCATCATCGAATCGCTGTCGCTCTTCGTGATTCCTATATCTCATGCGTAAGCCTTCCAGTTCGTACGCCGCTGAACGGGGCCTTTCCGCTTTTTAATCAATCCAGCTCCAGCGGCCAGCGCCTAGCAGATTTCGGTCTCCTTCCTTGCGATAAGTCATCATCAACTCGCTTTGCTCGTTGTGATTCCTTTATCTCATGCAGGAGCCCTCCAATCTGAACGGCGCTGAACGGCCGCTTGCGCTTTTTAGTCAATCCAGCTCCAGCGGCCAGCGCCTAGCAGATTTCGGTCTCCTTCCTTGCGATAAGTCATCATCAACTCGCTTTGCTCGTTGTGATTCCTTTATCTCATGCAGGAGCCCTCCAATCTGAACGGCCGCTTGCGCTTTTTCGTCAATCCAGCTTCAGCGGCCAGCGCCTAGCAGATTTCGGTCTCCTTCCTTGTGATAAGTCATCATCAACTCGCTTTGCTCGTTGTGATTCCTTTATCTCATGCAGGAGCCCTCCAATCTGTACGGCGCTGAGCGGCCGCTTCCGCTTTTTCGTCAATCCAGCTTCAGCGCCTAGCCCCTCGGGGTCATAAGCCAATCCGTCAGGAAGGTTAAAGAGCAAACTTCCCGCCGGCTCGTCTTATGCCTGTCGGGGCTGATCAAGGCGCTTGCGCTTTTTAGTCAATCCAGCTCCAAGGCCCCAACGGCTATCGAACTTCAGTCTTCCTCCTTGCGATTAGTCATCATCGAATCGCTGTCGCTCTTCGTGATTCCTATATCTCATGCGTAAGCCTTCCAGTTCGTACGCCGCTGAACGGGGCCTTTCCGCTTTTTATTTAATAAACATCTGTGTCCAATATTTTCCCATTCCGCCGTCTTCTGCTATTCCGACGCCGATATGGGTTACTGATTTGTTCAGGATGTTTTTGCGGTGTCCAGGGCTGTCCATCCAAGCTTGTACGACTTCTTGCGGAGTTTCCTGGCCTGCTGCGATGTTTTCAGCTGCCGTGCTGTAATCGATTCCGAAGTTTTCCATCATTTCGAATGGTGATCCATAAGTAGGGGATGTATGGGAGAAATAATTCTTATTCACCATATCCTCAGACTTGATGCGCGCCACATTTGAAAGCTCTGTATGAGGCTTTAATGCTGGCAAACCATTCTTTTTCCGCTCGTTGTTTGTTAAATCAATAACCTGTTGAACTCGTTCATCCAGGTTTCCGGCTTCGGCATTTTGATTCTCATTTCCTTCGCTTTGCTGCTGTGGCGTTTCAGGTTCTTGAGACGATTGTCCCTCTCCAGCTTGTCTCTGCCCTTGTCCTTCTCCTTGCTCGTTCCCCTGTCCGGCATATTGTCTTACATTTTGACCGCCGTTTCTAGGATCGATCGGGACCACGAAACGTTGAGTGAACAGGTTTCTTCCTTGGCGCTGGACTGCAGGGTCCTGAGAATTGCGGTCATTGCCGGCAGTCCCGTTTCCGTTATTATTCGGGTTTTCACCGCTGAAGCTTACTGGATCGTAGTTTACATCCTGTGGATCTGCAAGTTCATTATTTCCATCATTATTGCACGCCGTCAACATAATCAGGGGTGCTAGTGCGCTTACCATAAAAAGTTTTAGCTTGGACTTCATTACAATTACCTCCTTAGATAGGTCGATTGACCATTATTAATATGTTCAGCCACAACCATTTTTAAAGAGGTAAAAACTGTATGAAGGAGGAGTTGAAAGAACGATTAATGTCATAAATAGCAATAAGAAAAGTCTTATGGAGTACCACTGATGCTCATGTGCTATTGGGAACTAATTCGTGTGGCTTCAATGTCCTTTAGGTAAGTAAGTGTTTTTTATTTTTTGAAATATCGTACAATTAAGTAAATTTTTGTCTTTTTTTTGTTATAGTGAATAAGAAAGGACTACATACTTTTAGGAGGGATTTTATCATGAATAGCACGGCATACAGAGATATTTTTGATAAATGCAAAACCAATGAAGGATATTTCGGTGATTTCAGGATTTCAGGAGATGATTATTTTATTTCTCCCGTTATTGATTCTATCCCAGGTCCCACGATCCAATATGCCGGGAAAGAAAAAGTGATGTGGGCAACCAATGATTATTTAGGTCTTGCCAATCATCCTGAAATCCGGGATGTTTCTGTTGAAGCAGCTGCTGAATGGGGTGTTAGCGGTCCAATGGGATGCCGTATGGTTAGTGGAAATACGCGAGAACATGAAGCGCTAGAAAGAGAACTTGCTGAATTTGCGGATAAAGAGGCCTCTATTCTCTTTAACTTCGGATATTTAGGCATTATCGGCACAATTAGTTCCCTTGTTGGCAAAGATGATGTGATCATCATGGACAAATTATGTCATGCTTCTATTGTCGATGCGGCAAAACTTGCAGTATCGAATCCTAGAAACATCCGGGTGTTCCGGCATAATGACATGAATAGTTTGGAAAAATTATTAAAAACAGTCAATAAAACACGTAAAGGCGGCATTTTGGTATTAACAGAAGGTGTATTCAGTATGACTGGGGATCTTGCGAAACTCGATCAGATTTGCCAACTCAAAGAACAATACGGGGCAAGATTGTTTGTTGATGATGCGCACGGTTTTGGCGTGATGGGAAAGACGGGAAAAGGGGCTGCTGAACATTTTGGTGTTCAGGATCAAGTCGATATTTATCTGGCCACTTTTGCGAAGGCTTTTACAGCCATAGGCGGGTTTGCAGCAGCTAATCAAGACGTTATCGACTGGATTCGATACAATGCGAGAACGCAAATTTTTGCCAAAAGTCTTCCGATGGTTTATGTGAAAAGTCTTCATAAAACAGTAGAAATTGTCAAAACAGGAGATGAGAACCGTAATAGGTTATTCGAAGTATCGACGAAATTGACAGACGGACTTAAAAATCTTGGATATTTTGTGGCAGAAACAGATTCACCGATTCTTTCTGTTTATGTGCCTGGAGGCGATCTTTCTATCGGTCTTCCCTGGATAAAATTCTTAAGAGAAAATGGAGTGTTTTTGCAGGCTGTCATGTACCCTGTGATTCCAAAAGGGATGTTGATGTTCCGAATCATCCCGACCGCCGCTCATAGTGATGAACAAATTAGCTTTACGGTAGATGTATTCCGTAAACTCCGCGATCAACAAAAGATGCAGCTGGATATCAATTTAAAAGATGTAGACCGTATTTATTCTAATTCGTGACAATGGAAGAAATGAAAAAATGCTTCTCTTTCATGAGAAGTATTCAGACAGTAGACAAACCCGGCTTAAACCATTTGGTTGAAGCTGGGTTTGTTAATTTTTAAAAACCTGTAGATATGGTTCATAACAGACATCGTCTACAAGGCGAAGCCATAAGGAATGTCCATAAGGCTTATATATTTATTTGGAATTCAGTGTGACTTCAATAATCTCAGGTCTGTTAAAAAGCCTTTGAGGGATAATGCTGTTGCCCAAACCCCGATTTACAATAAGTGTTGATCCTTCCGCTTGAAACACCCCGGCATCATACCTGGGGAGAAATCCCTGGTCCGGAGCCACAATCCCTCCAACCAGCGGGAGGCGGAATTGTCCGCCATGCGCATGTCCTGAAAAAATTAGATCAATGGGGAATTTCTGATATTCAGAAAACAGCTCAGGCCTGTGGGCCAATAGAATGTTAAAGCCATCAGAAGTTCCTTTAAAAGCTGAATTCAAATTATCTTCAATTGAAGTTCCCGTGGCCGGATCATCAATCCCTAAAATGGTAACCTTCTCATTCCCTCTTTTTAATTCCAGATTCCCGTTTCGAAGAACCGTGATCCCATTATCGATCAGCTGTTCCTCCAAAGCTGAATATCTTCCAGACCACCACTCGTGATTACCGGTGACAAAGACAACGGGGGCTATCAGATTTAATTGTTCCATAAGCTTAAGGCTTGCCTTCTCATCGTAATCTTCACTATCCACCAAATCTCCAGTGAAGAAGATGATATCTGGCTCAGCCTTACGGACCTTATCAGATACAGCCTTCTGATCAGGATCAAAAGATTTGCTGTGAAGGTCTGAGAGCTGAATGATTTTATAACCATCAAATTCCGCTGGGAGCTTTTCATAGCGGAGAGTCATTTCTGTCTTCATGATGGAATTATTTTGCCAATGAAGAAAACCAATCAGAATGAATAACCCTGCTCCAACTGCGACTATCCTTTTCAATCCCTCACTCCCCCATTAAACAAGGCTGCTGTCCAGTTTCTTGGCAAAGGTATGAATAACCCGCTTCAGTGTGCTCTCGGTCTGAATGTCTGAGAAATCAATCCCTAACTGGACAGCAGTCATGGCAACTTCGGGACGAATGCCTGTCAATGTTGTTTCGACTCCGATAAGGCTGAGCGATTCAATGAGCTGGAAAATCTGATGGGCAACCATAGTATCGACCATAACTACACCAGATAGATCGATGATCAAGTAGGAGATCCCTGCATGGGTACTTTGATGCAGTGTGGTTTCCAATATGCTTTTTGCCCTGGCGGTATCGATATCCCCGATGATAGGGAGAAGACCTATATCATCAGTAAGTGTGATCACAGGGGCACTCAGCTCATTAATCAAATTGGATTGGGAGGATAATCTGGTTAAGAGGATCTCCAGAAAGTTATCCGTAAACGTTTCCATGACATAATCGAATGTCCTGTTTAGCTTCTTGACCCACTCCATGAGATCTTTGAGGGAAATATCGTGTTCTGTCTGCTCAGTGAATTTTTCTATATAATCCACTATCAGCATCCTGAAAATACCGCCATTCCGGGTCACTTCTGTCAGGGAAGTATCTGAGTTTGCTCTTTCTGAAGCTGTTTGTTCAGTCCAGCATGCGATGCATTTTTTCATCTCGTCTTCTTCTTGAAGTAGAGATTCGGCGATGAGCTTAACATATTTCCCGTTATTCTCCTTCATTTTTTCCATCACATCAGCAGGTGCATCCGGCGAGTAATGAGAACCTGCCCGGATATCTTGATAATTCAGCCAATCTTCGGTAAATGATGCAATATTCTCAATCAAAAAATTACTTAGAGACTCTGTTTTTTTATTCATAAGTGCTCCTTGTCTAAATAGGATGAGTTTATTTTTAAAAATAAGTCAGGCAAAGGAATATAATCGATATAAAAAAACAGTAAACTAATGGAAAAACTTATGTCAAGCGTTATGCCGGCTGAATGTGCTGCATCACTTGGTATAGAAAGGTTCCTCTTAATGTTTATACAATCATGGCCTGGTCAGAAACCGACAATTTCAGAAAATTCCATAAAAGTTTTTGTAGAATTATGTTTAAGAAGAAGAAGAACCGGGGTAGAAGAAGAAGCAGTAACGATATGTAATGCTTTTGTAAAAGAAAATCAAGTTTAGGGGGAGTTATCAGTGAGGAAAAAAAGTTTGGTTCTGCTTCTTTCCTTCCTTCTTTTTCTGTCAGGCGTTTTAGCGGGCTGCGGAAATGAAGAAGCAGCAGCAGGGACTACTGAAGACGGCAAGAAGGTAGTCGATTTTTGGACATTCTGGGGATCGGAAACAAGAAAGCCGATTATTGAAAAGATTATAAAGGATTTTAATGAATCTCAAGATGAAATTATTGTAAAACATACATATTTGCCTTGGGGTGACATTTGGACGAAAAATCTGGCATCAATTGCGGCAGGCGACCCGGCTGACGTCATCATCAATGACATCAACTCCGTTGCCCAGCGTGCAGAAAACAACCAGGCGGAAGATTTAAGTGAATATTTTGATGAAGGATTTAAAGACAACTTTTACCCTCATTTATGGGAAACGGTCGAATATGAAGGAAAGCCCTATGCGGTTCCTTTTAATACAGACACCCGGCTGCTTTTCTATAATAAAGATGCGTTCAAAGAAGCAGGCCTTGATCCGGAAAAGCCGCCTAAGACATGGGACGAGCTAGAAGAGTATGCGAAGAAGCTTGACAAGAAGAACGGCGGTGATTATGAGCGCATTGGCTTCTATCCTCTATGGGGAAGCGTAGGATCCGATGCCTGGATGGTAAGCGCGGACAATGGCAAGAACTTTGTTGAGGATGGCGAGGTCATGATCAATACGCCAAGGAAAGTGAAAGCTCTGGAATGGGTCAAGCAATGGAAAGACAGGATTGGCGAGAAAACCGTTCAGACCTTTGAAGCCGAATTCCAAAATCAGCAGGCGAATCCGTTTATCAGCGGTAAAATCGCGATGTGGGTGAATGTAGGTAATAATTACACGCAAATCAAAGAATTCAAACCTGATATGAATTTTGGGGTAGCTCCAGTACCTGCCTACAGTGAAGATGATGAACATTGGAGCAGCGGTGGAGGATTCGTTGCGGAAATTCCAAAAGGCTCCGATAATCCTGAAGCAGCGGCTGAATTCATTAAGTATTTAACAGGAAAAGAAGCTCAAAAGTACTGGGCTATGCAGAACTTTGATAATGTGGCGAATATTGAAGCAGCAGAGGCAGCAGCCGCTGAACTTGAAGGAAAAGATCAAGAAGTATATCAAGCAACGATTGATAACCTGGATACGACAATCTTAACGCCGACACCGGTAGAATATCCTGACTATCAAAACTTGATGAATCCTAAGGTTGATCAATTCATGATGGGAGAAACTGATGCTGAAGAGGCATTGGAAGCGGCACAGAATGCTGTTGAAAAAATGAAAAGGTAAATGCCGCTAAGAGAGAAGGGATTCCTTCTCTCTTTTGGTCCAGCACAATACTTGCACTCGGTTTAATAAAAAGGGGGGGTAATCCTATGAAGGGGTCCAACGCAGAATTAATATCAAACTCGACAGAATCAGGCAGAACCGCCGGTTTGCATTCCGGCAAAGCGAAGCTAAGGAGAAAAAATGATGCTGGCAGCAGGATCGTCTCAATGCCTGTAAAGAAAAGAGTGATTTCCAAGAAAGCCAAGGATAATCTTTTCGGATATTTGTTCATCAGTCCTTGGCTGCTGGGATTTTTGGGGCTGACATTGGGACCAATGCTGTTTTCATTAGCCGCAAGCTTTACAGATTATAACATCACATCAAAGATGAACTTTATTGGTTTCGATAATTACAAAAAAATGTTTACCATTGATGAAATGTTTTTAACATCACTATGGAATACACTTTACTTCGTATTATTTTCAGTACCGGCAACAACCGCAGGAGCTATTCTCCTAGCAGTGCTGTTGAATCAGAAGGTAAGGGGAATGAAATTTTTCAGGACCGTTTTTTATCTCCCTTCCATCTTATCGGGGGTAGCGGTGTACTTCTTATGGATGCAGCTGCTAAGTCCCAGTACAGGGATGATCAATACGTTCCTTGCCTGGTTTGGCATTGACGGGCCTGCATGGCTGTTTGATCCGGAATGGACCAAGCCTTCCCTGATTATTATGAAGTTATGGAGTGTGGGTGGAGGAATGCTGCTTTATTTAGCCGTCCTCCAGGGTGTGTCCAAGGAAATGTATGAAGCGGCAGAACTTGACGGAGCAAGTATCTTTCATAAATTTTTCTATATCACCCTGCCGATGATTACACCAATTATTTTCTTTGATATCGTCACAAGTACGATCGGTGCTTTCCAAATCTTCCAGGAGGCCTATGTCATGACAGATAATGGAAGCGGCGGCCCGGCAAATTCACTGTTGTTCTACAATCTCCATATGTGGAATAATGCTTTCGAAATCTTTGATATGGGTTACGCAACGGCAATGGCATGGTTCTTATTTGTGATCGTCCTGGTCTTAACCTTTATCAACCTGAAGTTCGGTAAGAAATGGGTTTACTATGAAGGGGGGGACAGAAAGTAATGGAGAACACGCAGAAGGTCAGCTTACGCGAATCGAAGAAATTCAGGGAGAAACTCCATGGATGGGTGATTCTCTTTATATTGATTGCCGGCAGTGTCGTCATTCTTTCCCCCTTGTTGTGGATGATTTCAACATCCTTAAAGACACCGCAGGAGATTGCGCAGTTTCCGCCGTCATTCCTACCGGAGAGCTTTCAGTTTTCAAACTATGTTAAAGCTTGGCAGACGGCCCCTTTTACCAGGTGGACACTTAACACATTATTGATTGCTGTGATCGGTACAGTCGGAAGTGTGTTCATTAACTCATTGGTGGCGTACGCTTTTGCAAAAATCCAATTTAAAGGCAGGAATATGTTATTCGTCCTGGTGCTTTCCACCATGTTGATTCCGGGATTTGTTACCATGGTGCCTCAATATATCCTGTTCTCAAAATTGGGCTGGATCAATACGTATCTTCCTTTGATTGTTCCCTCTTTCTTAGGGAGCGCATTTTTCATCTTCCTTTTGAGGCAGTTTTCACTTACCATTCCAAATGAATTGCTGGATGCAGCTGTTTTGGATGGGGCCAATCACTTCCAGATCTGGTGGCATATAATGGTGCCGCTGACCAAGCCGGCCTTGATTACAGTGGCGATTTTCTCCTTTAATGGAGCATGGAATGATCTATTAGGACCGCTTTTGTATTTGAATGATGAAAGTCTTTACACCTTGCAGATTGGCCTTCAGACATTTAAAGGGCAGATGCAGACTCAATGGCATTATTTGATGTCAATGTCCGTGATGGTTCTTGCACCGGTCGTATTGCTCTTCTTCTTCTTCCAAAAGCACTTCATCGAAGGATCCAATATTTCCGGCGGAATCAAATAAACAGCCAAGAAAAGAAGAAGCGGCCGAACCGGCAGCTTCTTCTTTTCTTCATTATTACTTTAGCGCTTTAAAGCAGCCGGGGACTGCACGGGTGTTGATTAGCTATATTTTTCCAGATGATTGAAACAGACTTCCCCTTCTTCCCAACCGTGATTTGATTGCGCAACTTACCTCTACAGGTAGGGTGCGTGCCAGGTAACGGCGAGTAAATTCAATGAAAGTGTAATCATACAAGATGGCCCACTCTTCTTTTGTATCATTATAAATACTGCGTAATATAAAATAACTGATAAGAGTGCCAAATACTTGGCTATAAACAGCGTTGGGGGAAAATCCAAACAGGTTGGAAAGGTCCAGATTTCCTTTTACCCAACGGAAAAATAACTCGATTTGCCAACGAAGCTTATAGATATAAGCAATGTCTTCTGGAGACATCATCATAAGGTTCGTCGCCACTCTTATTTGGTTCCCCTCGTTGTCCGTGAATGTAACTAGTCTGAAGCGATCCTCTGTCTTTCGGGAACCTTTTCCAATAAAGGCTGTCATGTCTTTTTTAATACGGCCTTCAGTTTCAAGTGATACACTGTGTTCCTTCTCTTCCGAGAGGGAGAAGAACTTAGCCACTCTAATGACAAAGTACTGTTCACGGTCATGTAAACACTGAAAGTCACTTGTTCTTGCATATCCTCTGTCAGCGGTGATGATGGAGAGTGGCTCTGGATCTTCATAGAGTTTGGGTGCCACCATGACATCGTGATGCCGTCCAGTTGTCTGGACTACTTGAGTAGGCTGACCTTCCTCCACATCGTATTTTGTATGAAGACGAATAGCGTGGCGGGTACGGGTGTAACCCGCCCAACACATGTCTGGGTGTTGGAAAGTGATCGTGGTGGAGTCAACGGCAAATAGCTTATAGGGTTTAAATAGGGCGCGACGGACTCTTCGTCCTAAGCGCTTAACGATACGGGAGAATAATTCTTGTAGAATTTGATAAGGAACTCTTTGGGCTTTTTTGGCGAGGGTAGAATGATCAACGGAAGGTAAACTTTCTTCCTTTGGCAATTTGGTCTCGGCATCTCGAAATCCTTCCCATTTTTTCGCAGAAGAAATAACAAAAAAATGTATCAAATCGTGGGCAGATAACTTCCTAGCTTTGTCTTCATAGCCCCATTTCTCACAAAGATTTGCCACTTCTTCATCCGTAATAATGGTTTGAAGGATTTCAGAAAGTTTGTTAAAGTTAGTCAATGAAACCACTCCCTTTTTGTGTTGTTAGCGGTAACAATCATTTTAAAAGAGAGTGGTTTTTTTTGTCTAATGAAACCGTTTATTTTACATATTATGGTTAATCAACACCCGTGGCCGGGGACTGTCCCCGGCTGCTTTAAAGCGCTAAAGCTTATATTTATATTGCTTCTACTATGTGCTTTCCTTTAGAATTGTACCTACATAATTCAAAGGTCATTATTGGAGAGAGTGAATGAATGGAAAAACAGATGGAAATTAGATATGACATCATGGAGGTTTGTCTTCTCGCGGGAAAAATCATGCTTCAAAGCGGGGCGGAAACCTACAGGGTGGAAGACACAATGATGAGGATAGCTGCCTCATTCGGGATTAAGGAATCCCATAGTTATGTAACGCCAACCGGCATTATCTTTTCAATTGAAACATCTGAGCCTACGAAAACCAAGCTGATCAGGATTTCAGAACGGACGACAGATTTGAAGAAGGTGACAGTGGTGAACAGCATCTCGAGGCGCATCAGCAGCGGAGATATCTCCATTGATGAGGCTTATCAGCTGTTGGAAGAGGCAGATGCTGCTACCATGCCGTTTCCTTTTAACATTCAAATCTTAGCGGCAGCCATGGCCAGCGGATGCTTCCTGATCATGTTCCAGGGAAGCTGGCATGACTTTCTGCCGGCGGTCATCACTGGTGGAGCCGGATTTTTCAGTCTGATCTATTTTCATAAGGTCGTACCGATTAAATTCTTTTCTGAGTTTCTCGCTTCTTTTACAATCGGGATGCTTGCCTTGGGCTTTGTCTGGACAGGATCAGGATTGGAACTGGATAAAATCATCATTGGCTCTGTCATGCCGCTGGTGCCGGGACTCCTCATCACCAATGCCGTCAGGGACTTGATGGCAGGGCACCTTGTTTCGGGTTTATCCAAAGGTGCAGAAGCTTTTTTAACAGCGTTTGCCATCGGATCGGGAATTGCCATTGTTTTTACATTTGTATGAGGAAAGATTTTCTGAATGGAGGCCATCAGCAGAATGTATATAATTGAACAAATCATCACCAGCTTCATTGCTTCCGCAGCTTTTGGCATTATTTTTAATGCTCCCAAAGAGTCGCTGGTCAAATGCGGCAGTGTCGGGATGTTCGGGTGGATCATCTATATCGTGATGACGATGAATGGTATGGATATCGTCCTCGCCACGGTGACCGCTTCATTTTTAATAGCAGTCCTAAGCCAGATTTTTTCAAAATTTTATAAAACACCTGTCATCATCTTCAGTGTCGCAGGCATCATTCCGCTGGTTCCAGGGGGGATGGCTTATGATGCAATGAGGAATTTTGTGCAAAATGATTACAACGCCGCTATCAGCCTGGCTGCCAAGGCATTCATGATTTCAGGTTCGATTGCCATCGGCCTCATCTTCTCAGAAGTGATTAATCAGGTGATAAGAAACAGAAAACTCAGTACATTGAAAAGCTGAGCAGACGTGGAGGTCGAGTATGGAAATAGAAACATTGAATATCTTTGATCGTGAGGGAAATCCCATTGGCACCGCTGAACGGGATGAAGTTCATCGCCAAGGGTACTGGCACGAAACCTTTCATTGCTGGTTCATAAAACAAGAAAAGGAAAAGTGCTTCCTCTACTTTCAGCTGC
This sequence comes from Bacillus sp. SRL337, assembly GCF_984799155.1. Lineage (NCBI taxonomy): Bacteria > Bacillati > Bacillota > Bacilli > Caryophanales > Bacillaceae > Bacillus > Bacillus sp. SRL337. The sequence continues at coordinate 906,624 of NZ_OZ481793.1, forward strand.
GGAGCAAGGAGAAGAAAGACTATCCCAATCTGCTGGATATCACTGCTGCCGGGCATATTCTTTCACACGAGTCACTTGAAGACGGCATCAGGGAAGTGAGGGAAGAGACTGGAATAGAAGTCCGATACAAAGAACTTCTTCCGATAGGCGTCATTCCCTACGAAGTGATAATGGGAGAATTTATTGATAGAGAAAGAGCCAATCTCTTCCTTTATGAGTTTCCTGGAACAATGGATGACTTTTCTCTGCAGACAGTAGAGGTATCGGGTATTTTCAGGTTGGAGCTCAGTCTATTTGAAAAGCTGCTTACGAATAAGATGGAATCCGTTGAATTGGAGGGATTCAGGATTGTTGATGATGAAAAAAGCGAGATCAATAATCTAGAAGTCCGAAAAGCAGATTTTGTCCCTCATGAAGATTCATATTATAAAAATGTGCTCGGGCATATCCGGAAAAATTATCGAAAGTAACCAATCCCACCGCCAAATCGGCGGTTTTTTTTATGTTTTCTATTGGATATCCCACACCACCCTTTTTTCCTATGCCTTGAGTCATGAGGCAAACCAAAAAGATGGTACAAGAACAGACTTCATACGGGTGTTTCTTAAGGTGCCAAGCGTTTGCTCTTTTCCAGCCTTTTTAAAAACTTCCCATCCTGTACATAGATTGTTAATAATTTCGTAATATTTACCTTTTACTATGTAATCAAGCACCAAGAATGACACATCACATAACTCCCAGGATATAAACGAACGATTATAAATCGATAGAAACGTATAGGAGGAAACAGTATGTTTGATCAAAACAATCGCAATGATGAAATTCAGGATACTGAAGTCAAAGAAACAGAAGTGAATATGAACAATGAAGAAAGACAAAGATCTGAAAAGCCGAAGAAAGCGCCAAGAGGAAGAGGGCTGCTTCAAACGGTTGGCGCAGGTATCATCGGTTCTGTCCTTACGCTGACAGTATTGCCGCAAACAGATTATTATCAAAACCTTGCCCGGGACAGTGTCCAGGATAGTGCAGGCGTTACCCAGCAGGCCGAAACACCGGCTGCTTCAACGCTGAACGCTTCCAACGTATCCACCGAAGGGGATATTACAAGTATCGTTGAAAACGCGTCTAAAGCAATAGTCGGCATTGAAAATTACCAGGAGCAAAGCAATCCATACACCGGGGGATCACAAGAAGCGAAGGCAGGAACAGGATCAGGTGTCCTTTTCAAGAAAGAGGGTGACTATGCCTATATCATTACAAATAACCATGTAATCGAAGATGCTTCAAATATCCAGGTTTCCCTCTATGATGGTCAAAAAACGCAGGGAGAGCTGATTGGTGCCGATCCATTGACAGACCTTGCCGTTGTGAAAATTGATGCTAAATATGCGGACAAGTTGATAAATGTCGGGGACTCCAGTTCACTTCGTGCCGGAGAACAGGTGATTGCAATTGGAAACCCGCTTGGGCTTGATTTATCGAGAACCGTCACTCAGGGAATTGTCAGTGCGGTAGACCGGACGATTTCTGTCCCCACTTCTGCTGGGGAATCAGAGTTGAACGTCATTCAAACAGATGCAGCTATCAACCCTGGGAACAGCGGCGGTGCTTTAATTAATTCAAAAGGTGAGCTGGTTGGAATAAACAGCTTGAAAATCTCGACTTCCGGAGTGGAAGGCCTTGGGTTCGCGATACCAAGTAAAGAGTTCCAGCCGATTGTTGACGAAATCATTAAAACAGGAAAAGTTGAACGTCCTTATATCGGGATTGGCATGACAAGCCTGGCAGATGTGCCGCGCAACTATATTCAGGAACTGCCGAATGAAGTGCAGGCAGGTGTTATTGTTGCCAATATAGATCAAACATCAGCAGCAGCAGAAGCCGGAATCAAAGCGGGAGATGTCATAACGGAGCTAAACGGTGAAGCAGTGGAAACACCTGCAGATTTGAGAAGGCAGTTATACTCTGGCTTAAAAGTGGGAGATAAGATTGATCTCACAGTCTACCGCGGAGCCGAGAAAATGAATATCACATTGACACTGACAAGCAATGAAATGATTAACTAAAAACGGATAGAGAGGTGCCTGATGCAAACCAGATTTGTACCAGCGCACCGAAGAAAAAAAGCAAAAGTAAAGGGAGAGCGATAAAGTGAATAAAAAGAAGAATCATATCAAATTACTAAGTTTAATTGGAAGTGTTGTACTAGTGGGCCTGATCATTACCGGCTTTGTTTTTTCTAAAGAGGAAGTTGTCGCAAAGGTAGGGGATAAGGCCATCAGCAAGGATGATCTTTACACAATGCTGGTGGATCAGTATGGAGAAGCTGCACTGGACACGCTGATTGCCGACAAAATTGTTGAACTGGAAAGTAATGAACAGGATATAGAAGTGAAAGGAAGTGAAATAGAAGAAGAACTGCAGAAGTTGAAAGATACGTATGGAGACCAAGAGGCATTCAATCAGGCAGTCACCTCCAGCGGAGCAAGCATTGAGAGTGTGAAAGCTAATATCAAATCGTATTTGTTAACTGAGAAATTACTTAAGGACAGAGTCGAAGTTACGGATGATCAAATCAAAGAGTATTTTGAGACGAATAAAGATTCCTTTGCTCAACAAGAGCAGGTAGAGGCCAGCCATATTTTAGTTGAAGAGGAAGAGACAGCGAAAGAAGTGAAGGAAAAGCTGGATAATGGAGAGGACTTCGCAGAACTGGCAAAAGAATACTCTACTGACACTTCAAACGCTGAATCCGGCGGTGAGCTGGGCTTCTTTGCCAAAGGCGAAATGGTTGCAGAGTTTGAAGAAACGGCCTTTTCTATGAAGAAAGGAGAAATAAGCGACCCGGTAAAAACAGAATTTGGGTATCATATCATCGAGGTGACAGATAAAAAAGAGCCCAAGGAAGCCGTTCTAGAGGACCATAAAGAGGAAATCAAAGATATTCTGTTTGACCAGGCTCTGCAAACAGAATACCCGACTTGGTTAGAAGAACAAAAAGAAGACTATAAAATCGAAAATCTTTTATAAAATTCATGTTCCGGAAATGGATTGTTCACAGTTTGGAAACAACTTCTGGAGATACTGACATTGCAAAGCACCGATTCTCTTCAATGTCAGTTACATAAAGGGATTCAATGCTTTAGCCAAAAAAGGAGGAAACTAAAATGATCAAGAAAAAACGACTTACTTATGTATTGACAGGTGCACTTGCTGTCGGGATTTTTGGAGCAATACCAGCTTTTGCAGCAGAGGATGATCCAGCACAATCAAACGATTCAGCCGCTGCCAGCGCTGGAAAAGCTGTTGCATTCGGAGGCCATCATGGCGGGGGACATGGAAAATTCGGTTTAGATGAAACGCAATTGAAGGAAAAAGCTGAAGACCTGGGAATTGACACAGCTGATAAGGATACTCGTGAACTGGCCAAAGAAGTCATGGAAGCGGAGCTTGTGAAAAAAGCAAAAGACCTGGGAATTGAAACAGAAGGAAAAGACAACCACACCATCATGGAAGAAATCCGCCAGGCACAGATTGAGTCAAAAGCAAAAGAACTTGGCATTTCCACTGAAGGAAAAGAACAGGACGAATTGGCCCAGGAGGTAAGAGAGGCCTTGGTGAAACAGGAAGCCAAAGAGCTGGGAGTTGAGACTGAGGGCAAGGAATTGGAAGAACTTGCAGATGAGGTAAGAGATGCTGCTTTGCAAAAGCAGGCGAAGGAACTGGGAATTGAAACAGAAGGAAAGGATTCACACGAGTTGCAGCAGGAAGTTTTTGATGCTTCCATCCTGAAAGCTGCTAAAGAGCTGGGCATTGACACAGAAGGTAAATCAACAAAAGAACTTATGAAGGAAATCATGACAGACCACGCCGCTGAAGCGAAAGAACTGGATATCTTCCCATTCAATAAGGATAAAGGTTTCTTCTTACATGGAGGAAAAAGAGGCCACCACGGGCCAGGACATGGAAAAGGTTTTGACAGAGAGGCTGAACAAAACACAGACGAATCAGCAGCAGACTCAGAAGAGACACTATAAACCAATCGTCTACAGGAAAATCCCCGCCCATAGCGGGGGTTTTTCGTATTGTTTTAAGAAAGCCCCCAAGGGAAAACTGTTAGAAGAAATCGAAAAATAATATTATAATTTAGATAGAATCATAAGCGTTAACCGGGAAAGGACGATATGGATGAAGGTACTGGTAGTAGAGGACAATGAGAGTGTCACTTCAATGCTGGAAATGTTTTTTATAAAAGAAGGAATTCAGGGGGAATTTGTTCATGATGGAACGGAAGGATTCCAGCGTTATAAAGAGGGTCAATGGGATTTAGTGATTTTGGATTGGATGCTGCCAGGAATGGACGGTGTGACAATCTGCCGGAAAATCAGGGAGGAGGGAACCAATATTCCGATCATTATGCTGACTGCAAAAGATAGTGAGTCTGATCAGGTTCTTGGGCTGGAACTGGGAGCAGACGATTATGTCACAAAGCCTTTTTCACCGCTTGCGTTGATGGCAAGGATCCGCGCAGTCACCCGCAGGTATCAAGGTGAAAAAGATAATGCTTCCAAAACCCCGGATGTATCAACAGCTGACTTTCAAATCAGTAAGGAAACGAGGGAGGTATTGCTCAAAGGCGTCCCCCTTACCAATCTCACGCCAAAGGAATTTGACCTTCTCTATTATCTTTCACAGCATCCGCGCCAGGTATTCTCTAGAGAACAGCTGCTGGAGCGGGTATGGGGATATGATTTTTATGGAGATGAACGGACAGTCGACGTCCATATCAAGAGGCTTCGAAACAAAATTGCCAGCAATGAAAAGCCGTACCTTCATACAGTGTGGGGAGTAGGGTATAAGTTCGATGAAGCGGCGGCCGAAAATGAAAATTAGGTATCTTTATCAGCTGCTCCTGAGCCATACGAGCGTGCTGATCATCGCCTTTATGATTCTTGGCACCCTGTTTTCCCAATATGTCGAAAACCTTGTATATGAAAATAAAGTCGAGGAATTGAGTTCTTATGGGGAAGAGATTTTATCTGATTTGGAAAGGCCCAGTCCGAGAAGGCCCCTTTATCTCGAGCAATATAGCAACCTGCTTCATGCTAGGGACATTGATTTAATCACCTTTAATGAAAATGGAGTCGTTTCCTTTTCGCGCGGAGGTGTGTATCCCCAAATTGAACTGACGGAGGATGAGTGGCAAAAGATTGAGAGAGGCGAAACCGTCCCGCTAAAAAAAGATTTCGGCCGCTTTGATCAGGCGGTTTCCCTGGTCATCATGCCAAGGATCATCAATGACCAGCTCGCCGGCGGCTTGATTCTTATCTCCCCGATCAGCGGAACCAGGGAAATGCTGAGTGAAATCAATAAATACTTGCTGTATATTGTCCTCATTTCATTGGCGATTTCACTTTTGCTCAGTCTGTTTTTATCCAAGCTGCATGTAAAGCGAATACAGCGCATCAGGGACGCGACTTCCCTTGTATCTTCAGGGAATTACGATGTCCATGTTCCAAGCTCTAACTTTGATGAAATTGGTGACCTTGCTGGTGATTTCAACAATATGGTCACTAAATTGAGGGCTTCCAAAGAAGAAATCGATAATTTGGAAAACCGGAGAAGGCAGTTCATGGCAGATGTCTCCCATGAGTTGAGAACCCCTTTAACAACGATCCGCGGTGTCATTGAAGGAATACGCAATGACATGATTCCTGAAGAGCAAAAGGAGAAAAGCTTCGGGCTGGTCAGCCAGGAAACCCGGCGGCTGATCAGGCTTGTCAATGAAAATCTGGACTATGAAAAAATCAGGTCCAATCAGATTTCCATCATGAAAGTAACGGTTCCACTCCTGGATATTCTTGAAGTCATTAAGGAGCAGCTTGATTTTCAGGCTGAGGAAAAACAAAATGAGATTCATATCGAGGCTGATCCCGCCATTAAGGTGTACGCAGATTATGACCGCCTCATTCAAATCCTCATCAACATTACCAAGAACAGCATACAATTCACTGATGGCGGGTCGATTTGGCTTAGGGGGATGTCATCTGATAGTGAAACCTTTATTGAAATCGAGGATACCGGAATGGGCATGGATCCGGTTGAAGTTGAATCAATCTGGCGCCGGTTCTATAAGGCCGACTTGTCTCGGACCAATAATCCATATGGAGAATTTGGACTGGGCCTGTCCATCGTTAAACAATTGGTGCTGATGCACAAAGGAACAATCGAGGTTTCCAGTGAAAAGGGCAAGGGGACTAAGTTTGTCATCAGGCTGCCCCTGGAAAATAAAGAGGGCTGATCCATAGGGTCAGCCTTTTTATCATGGAAAGATTTTATAGCAGGACTTCACTCACTTCCAGTGGCTGCAGGGCATTGGTTTTATCCACATAAATAAACGCATCATAGCGTTCTGACATGATGGATGGAACATAGTTTCCATATTGCTCATACTGTGGCCGGTACACAACACCGATTGCCCTGTGTCCAAGCGGAGTGTGGAAATTTTTCCGGTTTTCTTCATTGAAAATCAAAATCTGGTTATGGTCTCCGGCTTGGTGCATCGCATCTTCCCAGCTGCCTCTCCGTGCTGGAGGCACTGTCATTCTTTCCAGATTCATTCCCCATTCCTCAGAGGCGATCACGGAACCGCTGTGCGTTCCAAAGCCGACAATATAAACATCTTCTTTGGGGTTCTGTTCACGGACGATCTGGCCGACATTTGTCATGCCTGCTTCCATCATATCTGTTGCGCGCGCATCGCCGACATGGGTATTGTGCTCCCAAACAATCACTTTGGCATCTTCTCCGTACGATTTCATGACTGCATTCAAGGCTTCGACCATATGCTCGTCCCTGACATTCCAGGACTGTTCATCGTTGGTCACCATCGCACGGTAGTAATGCTCTGCATTGGCTGCCACCATTGCGTTCACTTCAAGATTCAGCTCCTGTTCATGGTCGCTCGTGTAATGGTCTTTATTCTTTCTGATGGTGGAAAGCAGCTGGATGACTTCCTCCGTGCAGTCGTCGCCAAGGAAGCCGGCTGAAACGGCATATTCCTGAGCCTCTCGATTAAAAGGTTCAAAACAGGAAAATGCTTTTCTTGCTTTCTCAAGATCAGGTGAGTCCGTTTTTTCTAAATAGCTGATGACTTCCTCCATTGATTCCCAAAGACTGTACACGTCAATTCCATAAAAGCCGACTTTCCGCTTTGGGTCGGTGTTCGAATTGTATTCCTTAAGCCAGGAAATGAGTCCGGCCACCTCTTCATTAGCCCACATCCATGTCGGCCAGCGTTTGAAGGACTGCAGTACTTCACGCGGATTTTGCGTTTCGTCATACCCTTTAATATATCTATTGACACTTTGCGAAGCAGGCCAGTCTCCTTCCACTGCAATGATGTTGAACCCTTTTTCCTCAATCAACCTTTTTGAAAGCGCAGCCCTGATTTTATAATATTCGGAAGTCCCATGTGACGCTTCACCAAGAAGCACAATCCGGGAGTCCCCAATTTCATTGATGATTCGATCAAGATCGCTATCTGACTTATAGTCGGTTGAATACTCTTTTATTGATTGAATAGTAGACTCATTCATTCCTATGACCTCCCATTGCTTTAACGCGTCACCGCGATGGGGGACAGTCCCCTGTTACTTTAACGCGTCACCGTGTTTTAGAATTTAATGATATTTCGCGTCATAACTGTTTCCGCCTGCATGTACTGAAAGAAGAGTTGCGGCATAACCGACGAGCCGATTGACAAGTTCATCGCCAACAGCATAAACAAGATGATGTTGATCCGGTTCATGAAGCGTCGGGTCATCCCAAATGACCGTCGTATTGATGAACACATCCTTATTTCCAAGCAGATCATAATGAATGATCACCTTTCCAGCCGCACCGCCTGACCGCGGATCTGAGTAATCCGGGAGGAACACGTACCACTCCTCCGCACTCGGCGAGCGGAAATTCTTCGTGAACGTCATTCCGCCTACCTGCTCGTTGATTTGCGACTGCTGCGCTTCACTGAGTAAATCAAACTGAGGTTTTTCCATAACGTCAGTCCTTTATCGATTGATATTGCTAGCTTGCCCCATTAAAAAAGTCTGTAGTATGTAATTAGTCTAAATCGTAGGAAGGTAAACGGGATAAATGTGGAAATAGGCTGAGGGTTGCAGGAGAAATAAGGTGAGATTGCCTGCTTGGTGCATAACTTTCAAGTTGAACGCATACCTACTTCATTCACTCAAAAAGGTTTATAAAATGCATTATTAAATCTAAAAAGAATGTATAGTGCAAATAAAAAAGAAATATTCTTTTGTGATGCCGCATTTGACCAATAAGAGAGCTTTATCCAAAGGGCAGCCGGTTACAAAGGCCAATGTTCAGATTAATATTTAAGCTTTTTCTCTGCAGAAAAAAGTATCCTATCGTTCATGGTCCTCGGATTTCCTCATTAAGAGATTGCGACAATCTTAATTTCACCTTTTGGTAACCAAGAAGAAGTATCACCAGTTCAGCCTGGCCGGGACAAATGGTTTTGGCCTGCATGTCAAAAAGCCTCGTGCTGTTCATCAAAAACCTGTCTGTAATGATCTCTTTTTGCTAGATCTTTCGATAACTAATCATCAGTCAAGAGAGTTTCTTAAGGGTTGATTCCCGGACCTAACTGCTTCTAAACGGACTTACATTTATGCCACAAGATTCCCTACGATTACCCCGCCTGAATAAAGGGAAAACAGACAGCAGAAAGGAGGCACACATATGAATTGGATGCCATTGATTTTGGCACTGATCCTGGCGGTTGTGCATGTATCTGCCAGAAGGATGGTGTTTTTGGAATCAATCCCGAGAAGCAAGTTTCTTTCCATTGCCGGCGGTGTGTCTGTCGCATATGTATTTATTCATATTCTTCCAGAGTTGAAGGAGCATCAGGAATCGATTGCGGAATCGGCTGAGATCCTATCATTTCTTGAACTGCATGCATATTTGATCGCTATGCTCGGTCTTATTATTTTCTATGGCTTGGAAAAAGCAGTCCAGGATTCTAAGAAGAAAAGCACCGACTCTGAAAATAAGCCAAAAAAGTCAGCGTTTTGGGTGCATATCAGTTCATTTTTTGTTTATAACGGGTTGATAGGATATCTTCTTGTTCACAGGGAGGAGTCCGGCTTGTTGAACCTGCTCTTGTATGGAATGGCAATGTCACTTCATTTTATCGTGGTCGATTTTGGTCTGCGCGAGCACCATAAGGACAGGTATGACAGGGAAGGACGCTGGATTCTGGCTTCTGCCATTATAGTCGGATGGGCAATCGGAACTTTGACAGAGGTTCCCGAAGCCATACTTGCACTTCTGTTTGCCTTCTTGTCAGGAAGTATTATTTTGAATGTACTGAAAGAGGAGATCCCGCAGGAGCGTCAAAGCAGTTTCTGGGCGTTTACGATTGGCGGGATTGCATATGTCATCCTGCTGTTAAGCGTGGGATGAGGGAAGACGGACGTGGCGCCGTCTTTTTCTGTGTGAAAATGAACACTTTAGTACATTAACGCAGCCGGGGACAGTCCCCGGCTGCGTTAACGCGTTAATGCACAAGGGGACTGTCCCCTTGTGCTTTAAAGGGCTAAAGCGTATATTCCTCTTAAACAAGATTCAAACTATTTTTAAAATAAGGGGAAAGCCTTTATAATAAGTAGGATAAAATACGGATTCCGAAATATAAATATTCATCCAAGAATTTGGGGGAGCTTCAATGAAAAACATGTTTTCATTTTTGAAGAATTACCGATGGGCGATGGGGATTGCCTGGACGCTGATGTTAATTGAATTATCAGTGGAATTGCTGCTGCCTTTGTTTATGGCTAAGGTCATTGATGAAGGGATCTTGCAGAAGGATATGCAGGAGGTATGGTATTGGGGCGGCATCATGTCGGCACTGGCAGTGGCTGCTTTTGCGTCTGGTGTGACAAACTCCTTTTTCGCGGCCCATGCAAGCCAGGGAGCAGGCTATGACATCAGAAAGAGTCTCTATGAGAAAATCCAGGACTTTTCGTTTGCGAACTTCAGCAAATTTCCATCTTCATCCTTGATTACAAGGCTGACCAATGATGTCACACAAATCCAAAATACCATTTTCACTTCACTGAGAATCATGATGAGAGCCCCGCTTCTTGTCATCGGCGGAACGATTATGGCGATGATTGTGGATGTGAAACTCGGGCTCATTTTGCTGCTCGTCATCCCATTCATCATCTTTTTCTTATTATGGGTACTGAACAGCGGCTGGACACTGTTCAGATATGTCCAGCAACAACTGGACTCTGTGAATGATGTCATCCAGGAGAACCTAAGAGGGATGCGGATCATCAAAGCCCTTCTCAGAGGAAATCATGAAAACAACAGATTTATCAAAGCGAATAAGACATTGATGAAAAAAACGGTCAGTGCCCTGAGACTGATGGAAACCATCATGCCTGTACTCTTTATCGTCATGAACGGGAGCATCCTTTTCATTCTTTGGCTGGGAAATGGAGAAGTGACCAACGGCAATGCGGCTGTCGGTGACGTAGTGGCGATCGTTAACTATGCTACCAGAATTACCGGCGCGTTTTCAGTTTTTGCCTTTATCATCATGAGTTTCTCTAGGGCCAGGGCTTCTGCAGGAAGAATCGCCGAAGTGCTTGAAACTGACATCGACCTTGTCGATACGGAGGATAGTGATCCAACATTAACCGTAAATCAAGGGAAAATTGAATTCAGGGATGTTTCCTTCCATTATCCTGGTACCAAAACGGATGTACTGGATCAAATCACGATGAAGGTCCAACCCAGAGAAATCGTATCGATTCTCGGAGCGACCGGTTCCGGTAAGACTTCCCTCTTCCAGCTGATCCCGAGACTGTATGAGGCAACTGGCGGAGAAATCCTCATCGATGAAATTGATATTAAAAACTATAAGCTTGAAAACCTGCGGAAAAGCATCGGCTTTGTACCTCAGGAGGCATTGTTGTTCTCTGGAAGCATTAAGGAGAATATCGCCTGGGGAAAAGAGGACGCATCAATGAAAGAGATTGCTGAGGCTGCAAAGGCTGCACAGATCCACGATTTGATTGAGGGGCTTCCAAAAGGGTACGAAACAGTGCTTGGGCAAAAAGGGGTCAACCTGTCTGGCGGGCAAAAGCAGCGCCTTTCCATAGCAAGAGCACTGGTAAGGAAGCCCAGGATCCTGATTTTGGATGACAGTACAAGTGCATTGGATTTGAAAACAGAATCCAAGTTGATCCAGGCCATCGGAAACTATGCCTGTACGATTCTGATTGTGACCCAGAAAATCAGTACAGCCATCCAATCGGATAAAATTTTTCTGATTGAAGACGGGAAGGTGATTGCGGAGGGAAGCCATGACGATTTGGTTGCCGGCTCCCCGCTTTACGGCAAAATCTTTCAATCTCAATTTGGAGAGGAGAACCTCGAGCATGCCAAGGCACAGTAATGCACAAAAGAAGAAGCCGAAAATTAAGAATTGGAAAAGTACAATCAAGCGGATCTGGAGTTATCTTTCCGAAGAAAAGGGACTTTTAAGCCTTGTCATCTTAATGGTTTTCATCAGTTCTTTCCTCGGGCTTCTGGGACCTTTCCTGGTCGGGATGGCGATTGATGACTTTATTGTCACACGCGATGCCAGCGGGCTGTTAGAACTGATACTTTGGCTGATTGCTGTCTATATTTTCTATTCTGCGGCAATGTGGTTCCAGGCGTATTGGATGATCGGGATCGCCCAGAATACGGTTTACCGGATGAGGACAGAGCTTTTTCAGCAATTGCATAAGCTGCCCATCCCGTTCTTTGACCGCCGTCAGCATGGGGAATTGATGAGCAGGGTCACAAATGATATGGAAAATGTCAGTTCGACACTGAACAGTTCCGTAATCCAGGTCTTCTCCAGTGTCCTAACTTTACTGGGGACAATTGGGGTCATGCTTTGGCTGAGCCCGCTTCTCACCCTTATCACAATGCTGATCATTCCAGCCATGTTCCTGGGACTGAAGTGGATAACCAGCCGCACAGGAAAACTTTTTAAAGAAACACAGAAAAACCTCGGCGATCTCAATGGGTATATTGAGGAAACAGTTTCGGGACAGCGGATTGTCAAAACCTTTTCACAAGAGGAAAAAGTCATGGACGATTTTCTTGTGAAAAGCAATAGGTTAAAAGCATCGGCTTACTGGGCCTCGACTTATTCAGGCTTCATCCCCAAATTGATGAACATGCTGAACAATTTGAGCTTCGCAGTGATAGCAGGGGTCGGAGGTATCCTGGCCGTCCAAGGAGTCATCACGATTGGAGTCATTGTCATCTTTACGGAATACTCCCGTCAGTTCACGAGACCACTGAATGACCTTGCAAACCAATTCAATACCCTTTTATCCGCAGTAGCAGGTGCTGAAAGAGTGTTTGAAATAATGGATGAGGAACAAGAAGAGAAAGATGAGGGCAGCGCTGAAGCTGTTAGCGGCATCAAAGGAGAAATTGAGTTTTCACATGTGACTTTCTCTTATGATAAAGAAACAAAGACGGTTGAGGATATTTCATTCAAAGCAGAACCGGGTGAAACCATTGCCTTGGTAGGTCCTACTGGGGCAGGCAAAACGACGATCACTAATATCCTGTCTAGATTTTACGATCATGATGAAGGTGAAATTACGATTGATGGAAGGAACCTCTTGCAGATTAAAAGAGAAAGCCTCAGGAAGAATATGGGATTTGTACTGCAGGATTCTTTTCTATTCCAAGGGACCATCCGTGAGAACATCCGCTATGGAAGGATGGATGCAAGTGATGAGGATGTGGAGATGGCAGCAAGGGAAGCGAATGCTCATTCGTTTATCATGAAGCTGCCTGACCAGTATGATACGGTTCTGTCACAGGACGGCGGCGGGATCAGTCAGGGCCAGAAACAGCTGCTCTCCATTGCAAGGGCTATTCTATCCGATCCTTCAATGCTGATTTTGGATGAAGCGACGAGCAGTATCGATACCGTTACGGAAGTGAAAATCCAGGAAGCACTGCAGAGGCTGATGAAAGGCAGAACAAGCATTGTCATCGCCCACCGTTTGAACACCATTCAATCGGCTGACCAGATCCTCGTTCTGCAAAGCGGCAGGATCACGGAAAGGGGATCACATAAGGAATTACTGGAGCAAAAAGGCTTCTACTATGAACTTTATAATAGTCAACTGAGGGAAATTAGTTGAAAAAAAGGGTGTTCAACAAGACGTTGAGCATCCTTTTTGCTTTATAACCGGTGGGTGGCCACGCCGAAATCATGCCAAAGCAGGAACCAACATATCTATTAAAGAGGAATCTGAAAGATAAAGGTGGTTGGTTCGGAATGCTGCTTGCCGGCAAAAAAATTTATATACGCACCCTTGATGAAGGGGATGCTGTTGAATTGGCTGAATTGCTGAAGCGGAATAAAACCTTTTGGGGAGAAACAGAACCTGATTGGGAGGCAGGATATTCTCAGATTAGAAACCAGTTGCACAACATTCACTACTTCCGGGAAGGAATGACTCGAGGCGATCTCTATACATTTGGCATTTACAACAGGAGAGACAATAGGCTGATAGGCATCATCAACCTTTACGACATTAAAAGAGGACCATTTCAATCAGCGTCAGCAGGGATCGCGATAGACAGTAACAACAATTCAAAGGGAGTGGGAACGGACAGTCTCAAGCTGCTCCTTTCGTTTGGCTTCGATACTTTACATTTGAACAGAGTTTCGGCAGAGGTCATGCCAAGGAATGCTGCATCCGTCAGGGTATTGGAAAAGGCAGGTTTCCAAAACGAAGGACTCAAGCGGGATAATATCCTCATCAACGGGAGATGGGAAAGTCATCTGCAGTATGCCCTTTTGAGAAAAGAGTGGAATGGATTGTCAGGTAGAGGAGAATGACCACTTAAAGGATGAAGGCGGGTGAGATGATGGTGATGTTGATCGGCGAACGGGTTTTTTTACGGCCATTTGAAGATGGGGACGCGCGGGCGCTCGTGAAAATCATTATACACAACAGACCATTTTGGGGGAGAACCGAACCGGATTGGCCCGAAAGTTATTATACATTCGAAGGGCAGATTCAAAATATAAGGTTTTTCCGTGAAGGAATTCAAAAGGGACAGCATTATTCATTTGGCATATTTGACAAAAGTACGTACAGATTGATTGGTCTTATCAACCTTTATGACATTAAATGGGGCCCGTTTCAATCAGCTGTGGCCGGCTATTCGCTCGACAAGGAGCATAATGGGAAAGGTTTGGGGACGGAAAGCCTGAGGGTGATCCTGCACTTTGCCTTTAATGCTTTGAAGCTGAACAGGGTGTCAGCGGAAGTGATGCCGCGGAACATCCCTTCCATCCGAGTATTGGAGAAGGCTGGGTTTAAAGAGGAAGGGCTCAGGCGGGAGAGCACTCTCATCAAAGGTATTTGGGAAACACATCTTCAATATGGTCTTTTGAAAAAGGAGTGGGATAAATTGCAGCGTAAATGACTATCCTGAGGTTTACATTTGTAAGGGAGCGTAAATGGATGAAAAGTGTAGAGCGAAATAATATTTCCCATCCAGTCTCCCCGGTTGTTTTAAGAACAATCAAGACAATGCAGCATCATTCAATGGTAAACGGTCAGCCAGCTCAACAAAATACAATTCGTTGAAAAAAGTTTTGGCAGAAAAGTTAAACCAATCAAACGAATCCTGCTGACTCATGTCTGGAGACCATGTTGGTGCCCATGATGAAGTTATGTCCTCGATACTGGTAAGTGATGTCAAGACCCCGATAAAAGGGCGGCAAACCTAAACCTCAAAACAATGGCGGGGAGCACGCATGGGTGAAGGTGATCAAATGGGGACTTTGTTTGCCATTGAGACCACTGGTCACACGCCTGGATTGATATCTTTATATGGGCAATCATCGCAGGAGTTGCGTTTCAAACAAGAGGATGAATAGCCATTACGATCCTTCCCTTTTCCTGCCCTGAGGGAACAAAGAGGCGGCGATTCTAAGTGCCGAAAAGATCAAAAACCATAACCCTTCCCTTCAAGCTGCCGGATATGGCAGAATGCTTGAAAACCCGTATAATGAAATGGCAGAGGCAATTGAAATTATAAAGTGAGCAACAGGAAGGAAGGGGATCTCATGTCACCAAGAATGGGACTAACACGATTGAAAATAGTGGATACAGCAGGAGAAATGGCTGATCTCAAAGGAATTGAATATGTGACCATTGCCAATTTAGCGAAGGAACTGAAAATCCGCCCACCTTCTTTATATAACCATATCAAGGGATTTAATGAATTGAGGACAGAAATGGCTGTTCAGGGGTTGAGAGGTCTTTTTCATGAGATGAAATTAGGTACAGAAGGAAGAAAGGAAGAGGATGCAGTTCAGTCTTTAGGGGCATCTTATATGGATTTTGCCCGCAGGCGACCTGGTTTATATGAATCTGCCTTGCTGGCACCTGATTCAAAGAATCCTGGAGTTCAGGAAGCTGGCAACAAAATTGTCGGCCTGTTGCTGGAGAAATTGGAATATCTAAACCTCTCACAAATAAATGCGCTTCATGCTGTAAGAGGGCTGCGCAGTATGTTGCATGGGTTTGCGGCTTTGGAGCAGAAGAGCGGGTTCGGAATGGACTTGAGTGTAGATGAAAGTCTGAGGAAAATGATCACCGCATTTTTGCTTGGTATAATGGCCTAATATTTTGGCAAAATGAAAAGAACGTCAGAGAAGGCAACTGGTTTCTCAACGTTCTTTTTTTGCGATAAATACATGGTGGAAACCGTACATCAGCAATGATTTGGTTAAAAACACCATCAGCAGCTGCAGTTGATTCATCCTCAGAAGTTTCCAGACACCCAGTTTCTTGAACCATGTATAAAAAGGAAAAACAAAAAAGGCATCCACAGCCAGGTTTAACAGTACAAAGAGAGGAAATCTTCCATAAGTGTATTTTAGAATGAGAATGCTCCCGGTAAAGAACGGCCCGACTGCAAAGGGGGTCATACCGCTGATTTTGGAAGAGAGGTTCGGGTATATTACCCACCATTTAAACTTGGTTGCAATTCGGTCCTCAATCAATAGAAAAATACACATAAACAGGGAGGCCGGTGTAAATCGTTTAACAGATCTCCATCCAGCAAGTGGCAGCATCACCCAGGAAAAGGCTACTAATAGCAGTATGAGAATACGCGACAGTTTCATCATTCATCCATCCTCCTTGGACTTAATTTGTCTTAAACAGGAAGGAATATACATAAGGAAGATAAGCGTAAAAAACAATCCGGGTCCAAACTGCTTGTTTTTCATTCCCAACAGGAAGCCTTATTTCGTCCGATTCGACCGTTCAGTGCGGCATCCTAACGAGAACTCGATATCCCCGGCCCATTTGCGCCCTAAATGGTCCATCACCCCGAGGAGAACTCGATGTTCCCGGCCCAATTCCGCCCTAAATGGTCCGTAATCCCGAGGAGAACCGGATGTTCCCGACCCATTTGCGCTCTAAATGGTCCGTCATCCCGAGGAGAACTCGATGTTCCCGGCCCATTTGCGCCCTAAATGGGCCGTCACCTCGAGGAGAACCGGATGTCCCCGGCCAAATCCCCCCTAAACGGTCCTTTATGGCCAAACACCAATTTACTACCCCTTTAAAGAAAATGAAACGGACATTCGCCCTACCCAGTGGGAAACTATGGAAATCCGAATTGGTTTATTATATCGGCAGAAGGGTAAATTTTTTGTATAAACCTAATCTCAAGCAACATGCTTGCAAGGAGGTAGAACTTGATGGAAAAAAGTATTGTAGGCGCCTATGACTCCACAGCAGAGGTAATGGATGTCATTAACAGCCTGACAAAAGACGGCTATACAGAAGATGATATCCTTGTCATTTCAGAAAGGAAAGACATTGATACATTGGACAAGACTACGGGGCTTCATATAGAGCATCCTGAGGGTCATCATGAAGAAAGAAGCCTATGGGAAAAGATTAAAGATTCATTTGCCGTCCGTGAACATGAAGGATCCAATAATGACTTGTCTCAGTATGAAATACCGCTAAGTCAAGTAGGAACCTACCAATCCAAGTTAGATGATGGAAAAATTCTGGTTGCTGTAACAGAAAAAGATAAATATGTTCTCAACCATGGAGGACATGTGGTGGAAGAGGGAGCGAATATTAAGAGGGCTTCCAATGAGAAAGGAATTTTTGAAGAAGAAGGAGCCAAGGGAGTGAGCGAGGGCAGGACCCAAACCTCCTTAGAAAATGAATTCTTCTCTTCTAAGGAAGGCAAAACTGCTGGCACACATGGTTCAGAACCCGATGAGATAAATAAGGTGAATGAGTTGAGGAACCAAACATCCACCGAAAATTTCAAGAGTTCTCCTACAGTTGATAAGAGTGTTGGAAACCATGGTGCTGAACGTGACGATCTCCGGTCAGGGAATGTCGATACAACCGAAGATACTCTCGGCGGAAATGTCGGGAATACACTTGGAGGAAAGCTTGGAACCGCCAAAAGGCAGTCGACCGGACAGGGTGGACTGGAAAATAGTTCACGCAATCAGACTGAGAAAGAACATCAAGACGAAAAAAATGCTGAACACCTTAAAGAGGAAGAGCAGAAAGAACGATTCAAAGGAAATGATTATAGAGGAGATTTTTAATCTGACAATGAGCCCACTGCTTTAAAAGCAGGGGCTTTTTTTATATCAGAAAATCATATGGGCAACCAGATTTTTCCCTTCATCAAAAATTTTACAAAAAAAGATTGTCTAAAGGTCCAATTATGAAATATAATTCGAATAGAAACAAAATTCAGAATTTAGTAGGGGGAATATGGTTGGAGACAATTGTTAATTGGCTCAATGGGGTATTATGGAGTTCGCCTGTTATTTATTTGATTCTGGCAATAGGACTTGTTTTTTCGATTATGACTCGTTTTCTGCAAGTAAGGCATATCAAAGACATGTTTAAGTTGATGTTCCAGGGCAAGAGTTCAGATGCAGGGGTATCATCTTTTCAGGCTTTGGCACTTTCGTTATCAGGACGTGTAGGTACAGGTAATATCGCCGGTACGGCAACTGCCATTGCGTTTGGCGGCCCGGGAGCTGTTTTTTGGATGTGGACAATCGCCTTTATCGGGGCAAGCTCTGCCTTCATTGAATCGACTCTGGCGCAAATCTATAAAGTAAAGCAGGATGGACAGTACCGCGGGGGTCCTGCCTATTATATTGAAAAAGGCATGGGCTGGAGATGGTATGGCGTCATTTTTGCGGTTGCCTCCATTTTAGCGATGGCCTTACTGATGCCGGGTATTCAGTCCAATTCAATTGCCCTTGGTCTTGAAAATGCATTTGGCCTCAATAAATGGATAACCGCCATTGTTCTAGTCGTACTGCTGGGCGTCATCATTTTTGGGGGAGTAAAACGTATTGCCAAGGTTGCACAGTATGCAGTTCCATTCATGGCAGTGGGGTATATCTTTATGTCACTGATCATTGTCATTATGAATATTGCAGAACTGCCAGGTGTCTTTGCTCTTATTTTTAAAAGTGCATTTGCTCTAGATTCGGCATTTGGCGGGATTGTCGGAATGGCTGTTTCATGGGGAGTGAAACGAGGAATCTATTCAAACGAAGCCGGCCAGGGAACGGGTCCACACGCAGCAGCAGCTGCTGAAGTTTCACATCCTGCCAAGCAGGGGCTGGTCCAGTCTGCATCTGTTTATATCGATACGCTGCTTGTTTGTTCGGCTACAGCATTCATGATTCTATTTACAGGAGCGTACAATGTTGAAAAGGCGGACGGCACAATGATCGTGAACAATCTTGAAGGGATCGAAGCAGGTCCTGGATATACACAAGCTGCCATTGAAAATGTCCTTCCTGGATTTGGTGCAGGGTTTGTTGCGGTCGCACTATTCTTCTTTGCTTTTACAACCATCATGGCCTATTATTATATCGCTGAGACAAATGTTGCCTATATTCTCAGAGGAAAAAATAATAAATGGGCGCTTCCAGCTTTAAAAGTTGTCCTGCTTGGGGCTACTCTGTATGGTGCAGTGAAGACCGCCAGTCTTGCATGGGCGATGGGTGATGTAGGACTCGGAATCATGGTATGGCTGAATATGGTCGCCATAGTCCTGCTTTACAAGCCAGCTTTAAAAGCATTGAAAGATTATGAACAGCAGAAAAAGCAGGGACTTGACCCAGTGTTTGACCCAGTCAAACTTGGAATCAAGAATGCGGATTATTGGGAAAATGAAGCAAAACCAGATCACGAAAAAGTATCTTAATAACCTTAAATACTGTAAAGGGCCTTTTATCTCCGGGGCCCTTTTTTATTATAGGAAACTATAAAAGCCTTAATGCTGATAACAAAGCTTAACTTCTGCATCCAGCTTCAGCATCTCCGCTCAGATAACAAACCGGCTTGTTTAATGCCTGCAGAGGCAGAACAAGGTGTTTTCGCTTTAGTTCTGAGCTTGATTGTTAGTGCTTTAAGAGAGTTACTGCGAAAAAATGTAATTATCAGCAGGTAATTGCCAGAAGTTGTCGTATCTTATGAGTATACTACTAGAGATGAGGAAGATCAGATGCTTGCTGAAAAACAGCTTTTACATGTATTTGTCATATTGGCCCCTATCTTGGTCTACGCCTCCTTCTTTGAAAATCGCCGCATTGGGCGATCTCCGTATTTTATAGGATTGATGTATGGTATATCAGCGATTCTATGTCTCTCAGTCTCTTACTATAGCTATGGTCTTTATTGGGATCACCGTTATGTACCGCTAGTGTTGTCTTTCTTATATGGCGGACCAATAGGACAGTGGATTACCTTCTTGTCCATGATCGGGGCTAGAACCTTCATGAGCGGGGATGCTCTTATGTTTGGGTACATCAGTATTGCCCTGGCTGCTTCCGTTCCATTTTTATATGTTAAGCGTTTTTGGAGGCTGCAGTCGAAGAAAAGAATTATTACGGCGATCTGGCTTGGGATATGGCCATCGTTCATCCTCCAAAGAGGAGAACATACAAAATCAATTCACTCATGTTACGCTTAGACAGCTGGAAAATAATCTTAAAAACGAGAGAAACCCGATTGAACTATAAATAAAAAGGAGCAGGAATTCCTGCTCCTTTTTGCTGCTTCACCGCACTAACGCAGTGGGGGACAGTCCCTCACTGCGTTAGTGCGGTAAAGGATTCATGCTCCCGCTTTGTCCTCTGCTTTGTTTTTCATGAACATATAGAATGAAGCAGCAAAGATGATGATATACCCGGCGATGCTCAGCATGTCAGGGATCTGTCCGAACAAGACGATGCTGATGAGGGCTGAGTATACAACCGTCGAATAAAAGAAAATTGAAATTTCCTTTGCAGGCGCATATTTATAGGCGATGGTGATGCCGAACTGGCCAAGGGTGGCAAAGATACCGGCTAGAATCAGGTAGATAAGCTGTTCCGTTTCCATGGGCTCATAGAACATAATGACAAACGGAAGCATTGCTACTGTTGAAAAGAAAGAAAAATAGAATACAACCGTGTAGAACTTTTCTTTCTGCCCAAGGACCCGTAAAACCGTATAGGCCCCTGCGGCAAAGACAGCCGATAAAAGCCCGGCAAAATAAGGAATGACATCTACTGAAAACTGCGGTTTAATGATGAGCAGTGTTCCAAGGAAAGCAATTACAATTGCGATGATTTGGAACGAGCGGGCCCTCTCTTTCAGGAAAATAGCTGAAAAGATGATTGTCAGGAACGGACTTAATTTATTGAGCATGTCCGCATCTGATAAAACAAGTTCATCAATCGCGTAGAAGAAAAATACAATCCCCAGGGTGCCGAGGGCCGACCGCAAAAGCAGGATCTTCTGATTTTCCTTTTTACCAAAGAGTCTTTCTTTATAGTACATAACAAAACCAAATGAAATGATGGCGGAAATCAAATTCCGGAACAATGTTTTTTGAACGGTAGGCAAGTCGCCTGAAAGTTTCACAAAAGCGGCCATCATGGCAAAGCCGAACGATGAAACAAGCAGGAGAAGGATGCCTTTATTTCTATTTGTCATGGTGTCCTCCATACTCTTTTTATATTCGACGTTTGGGTTGGACCCAAACAGATAGCAAAAGAAACTGCCATTCCAGGCAGTTTCCAATAGTGCTGTAATTACCAAAAACCACTATATCAAATGAATTACTTAAAAGAAAGCTTCTCGCTCCAGCCCTGAAGCAGCTGTTCAAATTTGGGAAAGAAGAACTGCACGATGGATCCTAAAGAGAGCGTAACAATAATGGTGCCGATTCCAACCGCTCCCCCGAAGGCAACAGCGAGCGCAAGTGCCAGAGCTTCACTGATCAAGCGTGAGCTCCTCAAACTCAATCCAAATCTTGCAGAGATTGCCACCATGACTGTATCCATCGGACTGGATGGAAACCTGGCTTGCAGGTACAAAGCAATCCCGACACCGAGTGAAATGATTCCCACAGCCAGCGTTGCGGACTGGACCCCGATATGAATGGGGGCGAAGTCCTTCAGACCAATCAGCAGCCAGAAATCAATCATCAATCCGATGATAAATATGGAGAGGGCTGCAAGGATTTCCGGGCTCTTTTTTAACAAAAATGCATTAATAGAAATAAGGATGATGCCATTGAAAAAGACACAGGTTCCGACGGTGATTCCAAATGTAGTGGCTTCACCGACTGCCAATGCGTCCCAGGAAGATGCGCCCAGACCCGCTTTGATGATGAGGGCAACCCCCAGCGTCAAGATCATTAACCCGACAAAGAAAAAAACCATTCGCTCTTTCATATATTCATTCCTTTATTAATTATTTTTACCTTTACATGAAAAATGCGATAATAAAGAAGCCATGTGGATATGGAAACCGATATTTTAGCACTTTAAAGCGATGGGGGACTGTCCCCACATGCTTTAAAGCGTTAAAGTGGAGGGTTACACTTGTCCCTCTCTGTGAAATATATGTAGTAGCAGGGAAATTATACGAAGGATAGGATGAAATGATGAACGAGTTGATATTGACGGTAAATCAAAAGTTTGAAGATAAATTCAAAAAAGGCTATCCCCTGATCAGTGCTGAGGCTCTTGCCTCTACGGCTGGCCTGGAAGAAGAGGGAAGCATCATCAAGCTTGTAGACCAGCGTAAGCAGTTTATCGCAAGAGGCTATTACGGCAGGCAAAATAAAGGGTTAGGCTGGCTCCTCAGCTGGAAGGAGCAGGAACGCATCGATCAAAGCTTTTTTGAGAGGAAGCTGAAAAATGCCATCAACCAAAGGCTTCAATTCTTTCAGAGTGATGATACGACGGCTTTCCGCGTATTTAATGGAGAAGGAGACGGTATAGGCGGGCTGACCATCGATTATTTTGACGGTTACTATTTGATTAACTGGTATAGTGAGGGAATCTATCAATTCAAAAATGATATAGTCCTCTCGCTCCAGCAGCTGGCAGACATTAAAGGTGTTTACCAGAAGAAGCGGTTTGCGCAAAGCGGCAAATATATCGAAGAAGATGATTTTGTTATGGGAGAACGCCCCGAGTTTCCACTCATCGTAAAAGAAAATGGGGTGAACTTTGCCGTTTATTTAAACGAAGGAGCAATGGTCGGGGTCTTTCTTGATCAGCGCGATGTCAGGAAGCTGATCCGTGACAAGTATGCAGAAGGAAAGACAGTTTTAAACACCTTTTCCTATACAGGGGCATTTTCAGTCTTTGCGGCGGCCGGAGGTGCGGCCAAGACGACAAGCGTAGACCTTGCCAACCGAAGTGAAGCCAAGACCATCGAACAGTTCAGCATCAATGGAATTGATTATGAAGAACAGGATATCATTGTCATGGATGTCTTCAACTATTTTAAATATGCTGTAAAAAAACAGTTGAAATTCGATATGGTCATCCTGGATCCGCCGAGCTTTGCCCGTTCAAAGAAGCATACCTTCTCGGCTGCCAAGGGTTATAAGGATCTGCTTAAGCAGGCCATTGCCATTACGGAGGAGAATGGTGTTATAGTAGCCTCTACAAATGCCAGCAACTTTGACATGAAAAAATTTAAAGGTTTCATAGACAAAGCATTTAAAGAAAGTGGAAGTTCATATAAGTTGATGGAACAGTTCTCACTTCCGGAAGATTTCCGGACAATCAGCCAGTTCAAACAGGGGGATTACCTGAAGGTGGTTTTTATCCGAAAGACTGGTTGATGGTAGGACGTTAGGTGGATTTTTTTAGAAGGCTGATTTCGCTACAATGTTGCTCTCGGAAAAAACCCTATAGCCGGCTTTTTCCCAAGATGCTAAAAGTTTTATTGCTCATCAGGGAGAGCAAAGGTTTTCAGATGAATCAAGGATAGATCCTTCGAAACTGGCATTAATCGCAACAAAGCTCACGAAAAGAGCCTTTAAGAAAAAGGGGGGGAACGTTATGAAGGAAGTTAAGGTATCTGTCAGGAACCTGGTGGAGTATGTCTATAAGAGCGGCAGCATAGATCAGAGGTTCCAGACAACCTCCTCCATGACGGAAGGGACCCGGCTTCATAAAAAAATTCAAAAGACCTACAAAGAAGGAGATCTGGCGGAGGAATACCTAAGCCGGGAGCTGCCTTACGAAGATTTGGTTTTTACGGTCGAGGGGAGATGCGACGGCCTGATATTCGAGGAAGAAACCATCATGATTGATGAAATCAAATCGACCCGCTCTTCCTTGGCAGATCTTCATGAGGAAGCTTATCCTGTCCATTGGGCACAGGGAAAGGTTTATGCATACCTATATGCAAAGGACCACGGTTTGGAAAAGATCACTGTCAGGCTGACGTACATTTCAGTGGATACCGAAGAAACGCTTCACTATCTCAAGTATTTCACCATAGCCCAGCTTGAGGAATTTGTTCTCACAACAATAAAAGAATATTACCCATTCGCCAAATTGGTCACAGACCATAAAGAAAAAAGAAATCAAACTGCGGCGGAGATTGGGTTTCCATTCAGTGAGTACAGAAAAGGCCAGCGAAACCTGGCAGGGGCTGTTTATAAGACAATAACGGAAAAGAAGACCTTATTCGCCAACGCTCCGACAGGTACGGGGAAGACGATTTCAACGATATTTCCCAGTGTGAAGGCGATGGGGGAAGGATCGGTTGATAAACTCTACTACTTAACAGCCAAAACAATAACAAGGACCACTGCTGAGGAAGCTTTTGAACTGTTGGAGACTACAGGCTTAACAGCCAAGACTCTTACCATCACGGCTAAAGATAAGGCTTGTTTAAAGGATGAGACGATTTGTCACAGCGATGTCTGCGAATTTGCAAATGGCTATTATGACAGGGTCAATGGAGCAGTATTGGATATCCTTCGAAATGAAACGCGCCTTACCAGGCCGGTCATTGAAAAATACAGCCGGAAGCATCGCGTGTGCCCTTTCGAATTTTCCATCGATTTATCCTATATTGCGGATGCCGTCATTTGCGATTACAACTATGTCTATGACCCGCGGGTGTCCCTCAAGAGATTAACAGATTCCCAGAAAAAGAGGACGGTCCTTCTTACGGATGAAGCACATAATCTTGTTGACAGGGGACGGTCGATGTTTTCAGCAGAATTGAATAAATCGGCCTTTCTGGAAATCAAGCGCAGTTTCAAGGATAAAAATAACGAAATATACACAAGTGCAAATGATATCAATCGTTATTTCATTGAGTTGCGAAAGCAAGGTGAAGAGAACGGAACAACAGTTTATAAAGAGCAGTTCCCTGAATTGATGGATGTCTTGCAACGATTTTTAGCGGCTGCTGAAATGGAACTATTGGGGCAGAGCGGGGACAGTATCCTGCTGGAAACGTACTTTGCCTCCCATAACTTTGTGAAAGTTGCTGCTCTTTATAATGAAAATTATGTAACCTATGTGGATGCAGGAAGAAGGGATATGGTTATCAAGCTATATTGCCTGGACCCGTCTGATTTGATAAGCCAGACGAGCAGAGGATTTTCATCTGCTGTTTTCTTCTCGGCGACTCTCCTTCCATTTCACTATTATTTTGAATTGTTGGGCGGCCTCTCCGATGATTATCGATTTAAAATTCCTTCTCCTTTCCCGCATGAGAATTGGGAAGTGTTTGTAAAACCGATGTCCACAAGGTATAAGGACAGAGAGAAAACCATTGTGCCCCTTGTGAAATTACCGCAAGAATTGTTAAAGAAGAATCCTGGCAATTATCTGTATTTCTTTCCGTCCTACCGCTATATGAACGAGGTTTATGACGCTTTTATGGAAGAGCTGCCGCCAGATACCGATGTCCTTTTGCAGGCTCCCAACATGACGGAAGAAGAACGGGAAGGCTTTTTGAAGGCATTTCAGCACAATCAGGAAAAATCCCTGATTGGCTTTGCAGTCCTCGGCGGAATTTTTTCAGAGGGAGTCGATCTAAAAGGTGACAGGCTTAACGGTGTCATTGTGGTTGGTGTGGGTCTTCCTCAGCTGGGAGCTGACCGCGATATTATTAAAGACCACTTTAATGCTGCTGGAAAAAACGGGTACGATTATTCCTATGTGTTCCCAGGAATGAATAAAGTACTGCAGGCAGGGGGCAGGCTGATTCGGACTGAAGCAGATACCGGGGTGATTGTCCTGGTGGATGACCGATATCTGACCCAGAAATACAGGGCAATGCTGCCAGAAGAGTGGGAGGATTTCACGGTAATCCAATAACCTTATTTGACCTGAATAAAAGGCTTTCACCCAAAAATAGGGAAAGCCTTTTTCAATTCTTATTGAAATGCAGGATCCATGAGCATGCGGTCCAGTTCTTCCATGTGATGAGTTTCATCAGAAATAAGGTCTTCAAGTTTCACGACCAATTCAGTGTGCCCTAATTCTTCTGCCAGTTCCTTACGTTTTTTATAGCGGTCAATGGTTTCTTTTTCAGCTTGGCGTGCTTCCTGAAGCATCTCCTTGACATTATCAGTCTGCCTAACAGGGGCTGGTGTGGTTGTTGGTGTACCGCCAAGTGTTTTAATTTTTTCTGCTAGGTATAGGGCATGTCCCTGCTCATCTCCGACTTCTCCTTCAAAGAACGGCTTCAACACTGCACGGTGCAGACCGGATACGACTGCAGCATAGTTTGTGTACATGATTTGTGCTGAATATTCATTCGCTAAGTCTTCGTTTAAACCATCAATAAGTTCTTGTGATTTTTGATCCATCTAAAAATCCATCCTTCCAATTTGTCTCTGATACTTTATTAATACCCTTTTGGATAGGGTTTAAACTCCTTCTTCTCATCTGAAGAAATCACTAATATTACATGAAGAAATGGCAAAGACTAAGGCCGGTTATCTAAAAAGCAGTAGTGAGGAGGAAAGGACATGAGCAAGCCGGGCAGAAAAAATCTCGAGCAAACGTCCAAACAGCTGGCTAAGCAAAAAGGAAAAAACGATGTAGAATTCAGTGCAGATGATTTCCAAGTTGGAAACAGCCAGAATCAAAGCCAAAAGAAAAGCGGCAAACAAAAAAACAAAAAATAAAATGAATACCATTGCCAACGATAGAAAATCCTATGAGTATGCTAAGGAGGTGTGGAAACATGTCAAGAATTGGAGTAGAAGAATCTCTTCAAAATGTGGTACAAGCACTTCGTGAAAAAGGCCATGATGTTGTTGAATTGAAGCAGGAGTCTGATGCGCAGAATTGTGACTGCTGTGTTCTAACAGGACTGGATTCCAATGTAATGGGGATCGCAAATGTCGTAACACAAGGGTCTGTCATTGAGGCAGACGGACTAAGCGCTGATGAAGTATGTCAGCGAGTTGAGAGCAAATTGCAATAAAAAGCGGAAGCGGCCGTTCAGCACCGTACGGATTGGAGGGCATCCGCATGAGATAAAGGAATCACGAAGAGCGTCAGCGATTCGATGATGACTTATCGCAAGGAGGGAGCCCGAAATCCGCTAGGAGCTGGTCGTTGGAGCTGGATTGGATAAAAAGCGGAAGCGGCCGTTCAGCACCGTACGGATTGGAGGGCATCCGCATGAGATAAAGGAATCACGAAGAGCGTCAGCGATTCGATGATGACTTATCGCAAGGAGGGAGCCCGAAATCCGCTAGGAGCTGGTCGTTGGAGCTGGATTGGATAAAAAGCGGAAGCGGCCGTTCAGCACCGTACGGATTGGAGGGCATCCGCATGAGATAAAGGAATCACGAAGAGCGTCAGCGATTCGATGATGACTTATCGCAAGGAGGGAGCCCGAAATCCGCTAGGAGCTGGGTGCTGGAGCTGGATTGGATAAAAAGCGGAAGCGGCCAAACAGAAACATATGTATTCCTGGACGCACTATTGGCTAAATCAAAAGCGAAATCAGAGGAGACTTTATCTAACCTTTGATTTCGCTTTTTTATTGTGGATGAACTCTTCGGTCTCAGGTGCAAAAGCCGGATTTGCACCTGAGACAAATTCATTCACATTATTAATATATCAGACGCTCAGCGAAAACTGTTCCTGCTGTAAATACTCCATCAACAAATCAGGAGCAGACAGGTAAAGGAGACCGTTTCCTTCAAGTGACTTCGGATAACCGAGTGGGATTGTCCTTTTTACGAGCTGGGCATATAGCTCGCATTCCGACAGCTTCCGGTCAAAGCTGGACTGCTCCAAGAGTTTAATTAAAGCTAAGGCCCCGGAGACGTGAGGGGCGGCCATGGAGGTGCCGCTGAACTGGGCGTACTTTCCACCCGGGATCGTGGAGAGTATCTTTTCACCAGGAGCCACGAGATCGACTTCATTATTGGAGTTGGTAAAGTAAGATGACTTTCTGTCAAAATCAATGGCCCCGACGGAAATCACTTCGTTATAACAGGCGGGATAGGAGAATTCATCAGTTTCTGCATCTTCATCCCCCTCATTGCCAGCTGCACAGACAACAGAGATGTTCTTGGAGACAGCTTGCTTGATGACATCATTTAGCGGCGGATGATCGGCGGGTCCTCCAAGTGACATGGAAATGACATCCACTCCCTGATCGATGGCATATTGAATTCCATTGACAATCCATTCATATTTTCCGCTGCCATACTCACCAGCCAGGACTTTTATGATCAGCAGGCTTGCTTCCGGAGCCACTCCGACAACACCCCCGCCATTTTCATTTGCAGCGATAGTGCCGGCAACATGGGTGCCATGGCCGTTGTAATCAGTGACATTTTCTTCAGCACCATCATCATCATCTGTAAAGTTCCGCTTGCCGATGATTCGTCCTTTTAGATCTTTATGCTCAAAGTCACAGCCTGTGTCAAGGACAGCAACTTTGATGCCTGCACCTTTCACACCTTGTTTCCACATATTCGGTGCTTGTACCAGGTCCACCCCTGCAGGCATTTCCGAGGCCGTTTCCAATACTTCTTCTTTGACATAAGGAATTAATCTTACTGTACCCTTCATAAGCTTTCCTCCTAAAGTCGTATTAAAAAACTGAACTTTCTGAAAATATACCATAGATTCCAACAAGTTAAAAGAGAGAAAAGTAGTGGTTTTCCAGGTTAGCAGATTTTTTAAAAAGGTTTTTTTGGCTGGTGAGGGAAGAGGTGAAAAGATTTATTGCGTTCCTGTCTTTTCGTCTAACAAGCTCAAGGAATGCACCAAATTCTTGAGCTGCATAGGCTTTTTTGGTGCAATACACGAAGGAATGCACCAAAATCAGACAGGCACTCCGAAAAATTGGTCGATTTCTCGCAGGAATGTACCAATTTTTAACCGGAGGTAAGGGATTTTGGTCTATTACTAAAGGGAATGGGCCAATCATTAAGAGGAAGCAAGTATATTTGGTCTAATAGTAGATGGAATGCACCACATCCTGCAGAGATGCTTAATCTTTTGGTGTAAAACAGAAAGAATGGACCAAATTCTTGAGCTGCATAGGCTTTTTTGGTGCAATACACGAAGGAATGCACCAAAATCAGACAGGCACTCCGAAAAATTGGTCGATTTCTCGCAGGAATGTACCAATTTTTAACCGGAGGTAAGGGATTTTGGTCTATTACTAAAGGGAATGGGCCAATCATTAAGAGGAAGCAAGTATATTTGGTCTAATAATTTGATAGAATGCACCACATCCTACAGTGACACAAAACTTTTTAATCCAATACTTGAAAAACTTCACCGAGACAGTCATTGAGTGCACTTTCTTAATCAAGTGATTGAAATGTATAAGGCTAACCGATATATTGTAGAGAAAAGGTGTTGCATAAGAGATGATTAAACGGTCCATTACAATATTCCCAGAGTTCCAGGATGATAACTCTATACAGGAGCTTAGGAGAAAGTATGATCCGCTGCATAATTTGATACAGCCGCACATTACACTGGTTTTTCCTTTCATAAGCAAAATTACCAGGGAGCAGTTGAAAGAGCATATGGAGGAAAAATTATTCGGGGTGAAACCGTTCGCAATCAGGCTAGAAGAAATAACAGGCGAAAAGGATGAATACTTATTTTTGAATGTAAAAGAAGGAAATGACATCCTCATCAGAATCCATGATTGTTTATACAGCGGGATATTAAAGGAATTCTTAAATAGAAGAATCAGCTATACCCCTCACTTAACAGTTGGGCGGCTTGTAAATAATCAAGAATTTGATGATGCCTTAGAACATACAGAAAAATTTAATGAGGAGTTCAGTGCGGTTATCAATAAGATTACAATCGAAATCATCGAGGAAGACGGCAGATCAAATCCAGAGCTTTGTTATAATTTAGGGTCTTAATCTCGAAAAGCGGTATGGTCTTGCGTTATAATAGAAAGGAAGACTAGCAACTATTTCGAAAGAGAGTGGAAAATATGGGTCGTAAATGGAATAATATCAAGGAAAAGAAAGCCTCAAAAGATGCAAATACGAGTCGTATCTATTCTAAGTTTGCGAAGGAAATCTATGTTGTCGCTAAACAGGGCGAACCGGATCCGGAATCCAATCAGGCATTGAAGTTCGTGCTGGAACGTGCCAAGACATATAATGTACCGAGAAATATCATTGATCGTGCAATTGAGAAAGCAAAGGGCGGAACCGAAGAGAGTTTTGATAATCTCCGCTATGAAGGGTTTGGCCCGAATGGTTCCATGATCATTGTTGATGCCTTGACAAACAACGTTAACCGCACAGCATCCGAAGTCCGTGCTGCTTTCGGTAAAAATGGCGGGAATATGGGTGTCAGTGGATCGGTAGCCTACATGTTCGATTCCACAGCTGTCATTGGCATCGAAGGCAAGAGTGCTGAGGAATCTCTTGAAATCCTGATGGAAGCAGATGTTGATGCAAGAGACATCCTTGACGAAGATGATGCAGTCATCATCTATGCCGAACCCGATCAGTTCCATGCGGTTCAGGAAGCGTTCAGAAACGCAGGGATCACAGAGTTCACCGTTGCTGAATTGACAATGCTTGCTCAAAGCGATATTAGTCTTCCTGAAGATGTTCAGGAGGAATTCGAGAAGCTGATTGATGCGATTGAGGACCTTGAAGATGTACAGCAGGTCTACCATAATGTTGATTTAGGATAATGCCTCTAACAAAAATGCCTCTCCCGTTTCGGGAAAGGCATTTTCTGCTTATAGGTCCAGAACTTTTGGTTCCTCTCCGTTTTTATTCATCAAACGGTATTGGGAAGGATGAACCTCCAGGACAATCAGATCGGGATCATCGGGTCCCTTGAACCATTTTTTCATCTGGTCATTCCAAAGCTTTTCCTTTAAGCTTTCATCTTTGCTTATTTGTACTTTACCTTCAACTTCTACATATGAATCTCCATAGCCTTCACCATCGTAGCCGAGCAGGACATGCACATTGGGATTTTCTTCAATTTCATCCGCTTTATGCGTTTCACTGCTTGTCGGTGTATAAAGTGTGAGGTCATCATTGAAAAAAGTCATGTAACGGGAATGAGGTTTATTCTGCACAACAGTAGCGAGTGTGCCAACCATACTGTTTTCAAGGACTTTCAGAATGTTTTGCTTTAGTTCTGTCTGTGACAAAAATCTCATCTCCTTATAATTGAATTCATTGTATTAATTCCTTTATAGCGGCTCTTCTAAACATCCGGATGTGCCAATCAGAAAAAGGAGCCAGGTACAAAAACGGTGTTTTGTACCTGGCTCCTTTTGGATGAGGGGTTATTGGAGAATGTTTTTCACTCTCCCGACTTGGCCATCTGCCAGGCGGACTTTGATTCCGTGTGGATGGGTTGCCGAGTTTGTCAGGATATCTTTTACCGTGCCCCTTGTCGTGCTGCCTGTTCGCTGGTCTTTTTTCAAGACGATGTCTACTTCAATTCCTAGTGTAATGTTGCTTCGCTGCTTTCCGTCCATTTAAATCCCCGTCCTTTTCTTCTGGTTGTTCGGTTTCTTGGTCAGCTGGTTCTTCAGTGGCTGTGTTGATTTGACGAGCCGATTTTGCTTCCCATTTGATTGTTGTTGCTTTTGCTGTGCAAGTTTTTCTTTCATTGCTTCCGCCAGATTGATTTTCTTTTTTTCTGCTGATGACATAGAAGTCTCTCCTTCAACTGTTTTCTCTATTATAGGCTAAACTTCACGAAGAAGTAAGGGATTCACGCAGCTGGGCGTTTCTACATAGGATAGTTGGCAGAAGCACAAGTGAAGGAGTGATGTAATATGACTTATTATTATGGTTCACAGCAGGGCTATTATTATGGGTATCCGGAATACAGAAATGTCCCTGCTATCTCTTATGCCCAATTGGAAGGAGGTCCCTTGGCGACTGGCCTTAAGGGATACGTCATTTTCAGGGAAGTTCCAAATGGGACGGAGGTGCATGTCGAGGTGAATGGACTTCCGGAGTTCAAGCCAGCTAAAGGAAATCAAGCACCAATCGGGCCGCACGGTTTCCATCTCCATGAAAATGGGAGTTGTGAAATCGGAGATGAAAAAGAGCCTTTTAAAGCGGCAGGTGGACATTGGAATCCAACCGGTCAGCCTCATGGAAATCATGCCGGAGATTTTCCAGTGCTGTTTTCGAACAACGGGTATGCAAGGATGACGTTCTTTACCAATAAATTCAAACCGCAGGATGTAGCGGGAAAAGCGGTCATTATCCATCAAAGTCCGGATGATTACCGGTCTCAGCCTGCAGGGGATGCAGGTAAGCGTCTCGCATGCGGGCTGATAGTCAAATATCAGTGAGAAGGAAAGAGTACATCCGTACTCTTTTTTTAGTGAATTTTATTGAAGGAACTTGAGGAATTTGAAATAATTGGCAGCGAGTTCGATTCTGTGATATTTTGATACTAAACTCCACATGGAAAGGAGAAAGGTATGAAGAAAGTGGTAATCTTCCTAGTCAGTTTCATTGTCATTTATCTTGCTTTGCAGATTGGTTCAGGTCTGGTCCTTACAGCGTTGTATACTCCTGACTGGGAGGCTGCCTGGAAAACGGGGATTCCGTTGTCCCGCGAGGCTGTGCTTCACAGAAACATTACCTACTTAAGTGTGTTCATGTTTCTTATAGCGGGAACAGTCTCTTATTTCATTCTCAGGATATTCAGGACGAGTGCTGATCGATAATGTAAAAAAAGCTCAGCCAAGAGGCTGAGCTTTTATTGCACTAACAACATAATCATCATCAAGCTGATCACAGAAACGGTTAAAGAGGCGACGAATCCTGCAATCAGCGGTTTGAAACCGAGTTTGGCGAATTGCTTCAGGTTCACCTGAAGACCTACCGCTCCCATCACCATGATGATGATGAACTTCGCTATATCTGGTAAGGTCTCTTCAAGTACTGAAGGAATGATTCCAAACGAGTTAACGATGCTTACTCCTAGAAAAAGGAGCACAAACCAGGGAAATGCCTTCCTTGCAGCTTTTGGACCATCCTGTTTTTTGGTTTTTAACAAAAGGGGAAGCACCATGATCAACGGAAGCAAAAACAATGTTCTCGCCAGTTTTACGGTAGTGGCGACTTGGCCGGCATCATTTCCATATACATATCCGACCGCAATGGAGGATGATGTATCATGAACCGCAGTACCGGCCCAAATCCCAAAGGCTGTTGCATTGAGATCAAGGACGTGCCCGATCACGGGATACGTGAAAAAGGCTATCAGATTGAAAAAGACAATGATTGAAATAGCGTAGGCTGTTTCGTTATCATCGGAGTCAATAACCCCTCTCACAGCAGAAATGGCCGTTGCACCGCAAATGCTTGTTCCAACTCCAATGAGCAGGGCCAGTTTACGGTCCATCTTCAACAATCTCCCGAACCACACTGTCATCACAATTCCCAAAATCACAGAGGCGAGAATGATGAAGAGTGATTGGCGTCCGATGTGAAGGATATCCGCAACGCTGAGGCTGACACCAAGCATGACCACAGCTGCCTTTAAAAGTTTTTTCAATGTCAGGGAAATCCCCGGCTGAAATACTTCATGTACCCCAATGGTGTTATTAATGATGATGCCGATTAAAATGGCAAATAGTATACTTCCTATCAGAGGGAAAAGTGTGCCGAGATACTTGGCCGCCCCTGCTATGATGAATAATAATAGTACGCCGCTGCTCCATTTTGGAATCCGGGCAGCCAGCTTGTTTGAAAATACATATTGCACCTTATTCACTGCTCCTCTTCGCTGCTAAACAATCGAACTTTCTAGAAATTCTACACTAGTATCTTAACAGAAGTAAGTGGAAATTAGTTCAATTTCTTGATGTCCGAAATGATTTCTTCAAAAGGGGGGGCACTGACACCTTCGTATTGTTTCAACACTGTTCCCTTATCGCTGACTAAGTAAAAGGATGTTCCATGGATGAATTGATCTGAGCCTTCCACTTTGGCAGCGGGAGAATTGAAAGACCGGTTGGCAAAAAGTTCGACTTCCTCCTGTTTATATCCTGTGAGGAAATCCCATTGCTTTAAATCAGCCTCGTAACGCCCGCTGTATTCTGTTAAGGCTTCAGGTGTATCATTTTCCGGATCGATACTGAATGATATCAGCTTTACATCATCAGCAAGATCATTATCCTTCAGCATCTTTTGCAGCTGAGCCATGTTTGCGGTCATAGGAAGACACACAGTGTCACAGTTGGTAAAGATGAAATCAGCGATCCAGATGCTGCCCTTGAGATCGTCCAAATTTACATTTTCGCCATCCTGATTGACTGCTGAGAATTCCCCTACTTCCATACTCATTGGAAAAGACTCCTCAATTTCCTCCTGGCTTGAACAGCCAGTGAACAACAGGCAGGTCAGCAACAGGAATCCTATCTTAAACCATTTCATATTTTGTCCCTCCATTAAAAACGGCTGATCCGAGTTGTGGATCAGCCGCTGAGTATTATTGAATGAACTGCTTATCGATCAAGTCAGAGAAGTCTGGTTTTTCTTTAAGGAATTTGAGTTCATAAGAAGAATCTGCAAAAGCCTGGATTGCGTCTGAATCCACTTCATACGTAAAACCGATTCTTTCCCAAGCATTGTCAACTACTTCCTTGCTCAGATCCTGTTTTGTAACTTCTTTTACATCTTTGATTGTAATTTGTTTTGCTTCTTCAGGATTTTCCTGGATGAATTCTGTTGCTTTCTTATGGGCGTCGACGATGTTTTGGATACGCTCAGGGTTGTTCTCGATCATTTCGCCGGATGCAACCAAAACAGATGCAGGAAGTGTTTCACCAAAAGAAATTTCATCGGCATTGATGATGACCTTCGCGCCGGTTTCCTGCTCAAGGACAGCTGCCCAAGGCTCTGGTGCAACTGCAATGTCGACTTTGCCTGTTTCAAACATTGCTTGATACTGGGCAGGGTTGCCAGTGATATGTTTCATCGTACCGCCGATTCTTTCAGAAGTGATGCCCATATCCTTTAGGAATGTTTCAACCTGAACGTCATGTGTACATCCTACACGCGGTGTAATGAATGTCTTGCCAGGGAAGTCTTCCACAGATTCAATCCCGCTGTCTGCACGGGCAAGGACCACTGTCCCGCCAGTAGAACCTCCGGCAATGATCTTCACGTCAGCACCAGTAGAGTAGTTGTTCATAGCAGGTCCCGGGCCGACAAGTCCGGCGTCGATATCACCTGTTTTGAGAGCTGTCATGAAGGAAGCGCCATCAGGAAACGTTTTGTATTCTACAGTTGTTCCGTCGCCAAGTTCTTCTGCATAGTAACCTTGATCTTTGGCAATCATTGCAGGGACATGATTGATATTAGGGAAGTAACCAATTGTCACGGTTTCTTTTCCGCCGGATTCACTTGAACCACCGGCTGAGTTTGATGTACCGCACCCAGCAACTAGCCCGGCGAATGTAAGTAGTACGGTGAAAAATAAGAGTATTTTTTTCATAGTTGTACCTCCTGAATAGTAAAGTATTTTGAAAGAAGTTTGATTTCTGCTGCAGGTGGCCGACTCCGCGGGGAGGGCGGTCACCTAAAAAGCGAGAGCGGCCGTTCAGCGACCGACGCGTTGGATGTCTCTCGCATGAGATAAAGGAATCACGACGAACTGGTGAGCCGATGATGACTTATCGAAAGGAGAGAGACTGAAATCCGCTAGTCGCTGGAACTAGATAAGACTCATAGGCTGTGCCCTGTGGGGTTACGTTCCGGTGGGGATGTAACCTTGGTCTCGCCTGTCCGGCTTATACCGCAGGAATTCGTACACCATCTGATCCAATCGTCCTTAGAACTTATAAAAGACCAGATTTGTTATTACGATTGAAGCCCCCAGCGTCTCAACACGGATTTTTCTATACGTGAGAAAATCAGCTGGTCGACGATGGCACCTATGACCCCGATGATGATCATGACGCCGATAACAAGGGACATGTCTCCGAAGTCTGAAGCATAACGGAGCGTGTACCCAAGACCAGGACCGGTACTTAACAGTTCACCTGCCATTAAAGCTCTCCAGGCAAATGCCCAGGCAAGTCTTGCACCTGTGACGGCATAAGGGACGGAAGCGGGGAGTGTCACCCGGATGAAAAGGTCAATCCCCTTAGATCCCATGGTCTGTGCGGCGCGTGTAAACAAAGGCGGCACATTTTTGATCCCCGTACGGATGTTAAGGGCCATGACGAACGTTCCGCCAAGCACGACAACAAAAATGACAGCTGTTTCATTCATTCCAAACCACATGATCGCCAATGGCAGCCACACAATACTTGGCACGCTTTGGAATGCGAGAAGCAGGGAACCGAGTGTGTCATCTGCCGTTTTGGATTTGGCTAGGAGGACACCTATAGAGGTTCCAATCAAAAGGGCGATTCCGAGACCGATAAACAATCGTCTGAAGCTGGCGATCAGGTCATAGACAAGCGTCATGTCGGAGAAACCGATTCTTAATGATTGATAGACATCGGTTGGAGCAGGAAGGATGATTTTCGGCCACAATCCTAATCGTGCACCGCCTTCCCAGAGCAGAAGGACCACTGCAAAGAATATGATTTTTTTAACTATTGGCTTCATAGGCTAATTCCTCGCTGACTACTTTATCGATTTCTTTCTTGAGATGGACCATGATTTCTTCCTCGATTGCGATCATCTCTTCTTTGTGATCTTCACGCGGACGAGGAATATCCACCTTAATATCGGCGATGATTGTTCCCGGGCGGGTCCCCATGACAATGATCCGGTCTGAAAGCTTGATAGATTCAGAGATGCTGTGCGTTACGAACATCACGGTTTTCTTTGTATCCACCCAGATTTGTTCAAGCTGCTGATGCAGTCGTGAACGCGTCTGTTCGTCAAGAGCTCCGAATGGTTCATCCATCAGAAGGATTTCCGGATTCATTGCCAGAGCACGGGCAATGGCGACACGCTGCTGCATCCCGCCGGAAAGTTCATGCGGATAATGGTGAAGGTAGTTGCTCAGCTGCACCATTTTCAAGTATTTTTTTGCCTGTTCTGCCGCGTCATTTTTAGACAGCTCTTTCTTAAGGGGGAACGTGACATTATCCAGAACATTCAGCCAAGGAAATAAAGCCGCTTGCTGAAAGACCATTCCTCTGTCATTGCCTGGTTTTTTAATGGATTGTCCCGCTGCTTCGACAACACCGGATGAAGCGGAAGTCAGCCCCGCAACAATATTCAAGAGGGTGGATTTACCACATCCTGACGGGCCGAGAATGGAAACAAATTCGCCTTTCTCAATGGTCAGATCGATGTCCTTCAGGACTGATATCGGCTGGCCATCCTTATCATGGAATTGCTTATTGAGGCTTTCTATATTTATAAACATATCAATCACCTATTCTTATAATTCATATAAAAAAAGTCGGAATACAAAGGTTAATTATATTCTATTCTTCATGATTGTCAAGGATAGCCTATTTTCCAGGTCGGAAGTCCTTCCTTAAATTGTGAGGAGGAATCCTGTATAATGAAGATACTATGCGTTCATTCGCAAAGGAAAGGATTGTTTTGATTGAGTAAAACATTAGTCTTAGCTGAAAAACCGTCAGTCGGCAGGGATATCGCTGCTGTGCTGAATTGCCATAAAAAAGGAAACGGCTTTATTGAAGGAGATAAGTACATCGTGACATGGGCATTGGGCCACCTGGTCACCCTTGCTGAGCCGGATGCCTATGACAGCAAATACCAGACATGGAGAATTGAAGACCTGCCAATGATGCCGGATAATCTGAAACTCGTCGTCATCAAGAAAACGGGCAGACAGTTTAACGCGGTGAAAAGCCAAATGACCCGCCAGGACGTGAAAGAGATTGTCATAGCGACAGATGCTGGCCGTGAAGGGGAGCTCGTCGCCCGCTGGATCATTGAAAAGGCGCGTGTTAACAAACCGGTTAAGCGCTTGTGGATTTCCTCTGTCACCGATAAGGCGATAAAGGAAGGATTCCGCAAACTGAAGAGCGGGAAAGAATATGAGAATCTTTTTGCCGCTGCCCAGGCGCGGTCCGAGGCAGACTGGTATGTCGGGATGAACGCCACGCGTGCTTTGACAGTGAAGCATAACGCCCAGCTCTCCTGCGGCAGGGTCCAGACGCCGACCCTTGGAATCATTGCCCAGCGTGAAGAGGAAATCAAAAACTTCAAGCCAAAACCGTTTTATGGAGTGAAGGCGAAGAGCCGTGACCTAACTCTGACATGGCAAGACCGCAAAACGAATGAATACCGTACTTTTTCCAAAGACTTCATGGAAAAAGTACTGGGGAACCTGAAAGGCGAGAAGAAAGCTAATGTGACTTCCGTCGATAAGAGTTTGAAGAAAAGCTACTCTCCCCAGCTGTATGACTTAACAGAGCTGCAGCGGGATGCCCATAAAATCTTCGGCTATTCTGCTAAAGAAACACTGTCAATCATGCAGAAGCTGTACGAGCAGCATAAGCTGTTGACTTATCCGCGGACAGATTCACGCCATCTTTCCAGTGATATTGTTGATACACTGAAAGACCGCATCCAAGCGGTTTCCATCAAACCATACAACCAGCTTGCCGCTAAAGCGATGAAGAGTACAGCGAAGTTAGGAAAAGCATTCGTTGATGACAGCAGGGTGTCCGATCACCATGCCATCATTCCGACTGAGCAGACAGCCTTCTTAAATTCATTGAGCGACAAGGAACGGAAAATTTATGACCTGGTGGTTAAACGGTTCCTTGCCATGTTCCTGCCGCCTTTCCAATATGAACAGACTACCATCGAAGCAGAAATCGCCGGGGAGAAGTTTGCCGCAAAAGGCAAACGCATCATCGAGCAGGGATGGAAGGAAATCTTCGACCGCCAAACTGTCAGCGAAGATAATGGAGAAGGACTGGCGGACCAGACTTTGCCTAAGATTGAGAAAGGCGATGTGCTGCCTGTTTCTTCTATTGAAAGAACAACAGGGCAAACCCAGCCGCCGGGCAGGTTCAATGAGGGGACACTTCTATCGGCCATGGAGAATCCAAAGAAATATATGGCTGGTGAAAATCAAGACCTCCTCAAAACCATCAGTTCTGCTGGAGGACTGGGAACAGTCGCTACCCGTGCAGATATCATCGAGAAATTATTCAACTCCGGGGTGATTGAAAATAAAGGGAAGTCAATCATGATCACCTCCAAAGGAAAACAGCTATTGGATCTGGCACCGGATGAATTGAAGTCGCCTGCCCTGACAGCCGAATGGGAGCAGAAGCTTGAAGCTATATCAAAAGGCAAACTGAATAAGAATGCTTTTATTAGTGAAATCAAGGATTATACGAAAAAATCCGTTCATGAAATCAAAAACAGCACCAAGAAGTTCGCTCACGATAACATAACAGGAACCAAATGTCCGGACTGCGGCAACTTAATGCTGGAAGTGAAGAATAAACATGGCAAAAAGCTTGTATGCAAGGACAGGGAGTGCGGCTACAGAAAGAACGTCAGCAAGAAAACCAACGCCCGCTGCCCGAATTGCCACAAGCGGCTGGACCTTCGCGGCGAAGGAGATGGCCAGATGTTCACATGTGTCTGCGGCCACAGGGAAAAACTTTCGACATTTAATGAGAGAAGAAAGAAAGAAAAGAACAGCAAGGTCTCCAAACATGACGTCAATAAGTACATGAAGAAGCAGGATGACGCACCGGTCAACACCGCACTTGCGGATGCGCTTGCTAAATTGAAATTGGATAAATGATCGTTTCTGTCCCCAGGCTTTGGCCTGGGGGTTTTTTCGGGTTGCGGTGGCGGGTTAGGTGCGGCGTGGAGTGGTTGTCGAAACCTGTCGCTTGGTCGAAAAATGACATAGTTGGGTCGATATTCGACAAAGAATAGTTGAAATTCGACAGTATTTGGTTAAAAAACGACAATTTTTAGTCGTAATACGACATGAACCAGTTGTTAAAAAAGAAATCTCATATCTAACAACGAATAATAATAAGCAAATAGAAAAGGAGTGGTGCAATGATCGTTAAACACAGAGAGATACCTATGACAATAGTGCAAATGGAAGCATTAGATCGCCGTCTTCCAGTTCATCATGTGAAAAAGGAACTTGTAGCTCAGCACCTGTTGAACAGATGGACAGGCTTCAGGGGAGAACAAAGTGTCGATTATGCTTTGGGTTTTCTGGCGGAAGAAGAGTTTTATATCTTTCAAGGTATCCGCTTATTCGACGGCCGTCACTATTTTCAGATAGACAATTTGCTTGTCTCCAAATGGTTTATCTTAATACTCGAAGTAAAAAGAATAGCCGGGATTCTACAATTTGATCCCGATTTTAATCAGTTTACCAGAATTACAGAAGACAACTTGAAACAACCCTTCTCTGACCCCATTACTCAGGTGGAAATGCATAAAAACCAATTGACTGCCTGGATCAAGTCCCATAGTGTGAATCTATTGCCTATAGAAACACTCGTTGTAAGTACTTCCAGTAAAGCTATTCTACAAACTTCCCCTGGTGATAAGACAATTCCTGAAAAAGTAATCCACAAAGATTCCCTCTACTTTAAAATTTCCGAACTAAAAAAGAAATATCCCCATGAACGTACGAATGAATCACAGCTTCATTATTTATCTACTTTGCTTCTTCAATCCCATTCCACATTAGTAACAGATATTCTTAAAAGGTATGGGATTCCAAGAAAAGATGTATTAACTGGAGTGCAATGTCAGAGTTGTAAGCATGTTCCTTTAATTAGAAAAAAAGGAGGATGGAGTTGCAGCAAATGTAATAGAACTTCGAAGACTACGCATCTGCAGGCATTAAAAGACTTTTCTTTGCTCATTAATAATAAAATTACAAATAAAGAGGCAAGAGAATTTTTGAATATTAAATCTCAGTCTATTGCCAAACATCTTCTTAGGAGTTCGTGTGCAGGTTCAATTGGAGACACAAAATCCAGGATATATATAATTAATAGCATTTGATTCGAATAGATTTGTTGACCCTGGCTGAAGCCAGGGTTTTAACTTTCTCGTAGTAAGATATAGGCAGCAGCTTACCCGTTTTGTCGATATTCGACATAGTTTAATCGATATCCGACAAACAACAGTCGATATTCGACATAGCTTGATCGATATCCGACAAACCATAGTCGATAAACGACAAACCATGATTGATATTCGACATCGGACACCGCCCGCCTCCGCCTCTCAAACCAAAAATTCACGTTTGCCCATTTGTCATTTTGTGGTACTTATAAGAATAAAGATGATTAAAGGACGGATAGTAGAAAGGGGTCGGTTGATTGATGGCGATGTGGATTTGGATAGCGGTGGCAGCCGTGGTTCTGCTCGCAGTGGTAGAAGAAGTGATTTATTTTGTGTTAAATAAACAGCTGGGATTGGAACGGGAATCGAAATGGAAAAAATGCAAACGCCTCTTCCAAAAAGGAGCGTCCTTTTTTAAAAGAGAGAAAAAACGGCAGGACAGCCAATCGGCATAAAAAAGCTTGAGACCTAGTCTCAAGCTTTTATAATGTCATTTTCATAAATTTGCTGACATCCTGGAATCCCATTTTTGCATACAGCCTCATTGCTTTTTCATTATGTGCGTAGACATTCAGCCTGACGTCATGGTACCCGTTGTCTTGGAACCTTTTAAATGCCTCTTTGATGAGCAGCTTGGAGTATCCTTTCCCGCGATAGTTCTGCTTCACGTACAGATCATTAATCCAGCCGACTTCATTTCCCGTGAGGTAGTCGAATGCTTTGTCTATCATGACCCAGCCAAGGAGATCATCACGTTCTTTTAAACAGAGGAAATAAGCATTGTGCTTCAATGAATGCTCGTAGGATTCTATCATTTTCTGCCGGTTATCTTCTGCATCGATGTTTACAGCTTCTCTCCTGTTATCGCCTGCCAGTTCATATATCTCTTCTAATTCAACTTCGGTTGCCTCTCGAAATTCCATGGTAGCAGTCTCCCAATGTTTTATTTAGATTTTAACATAAGTTTCCTTAATATAGGTGAGCTGGAATCCTTCGCTGCCTGCTGAATGGATAATTGTGCCACTCCGCCGAGAAAGAGTAAAAGGGCTGAAAGTAAAAACAAGACAGCGCCGCCCCATTCCATCAGTATCAATCCTCCCAGGAAAGGTCCTGCCATCCGGGAAATGTCCCAATGAGTGCCATATATCGCAAAGTAGAGGCCGCGTTTAGTAGAAGGGGCTATTTCCGATATATGATTAAGCAATCGGTTTAAGCCAATGCTTTCTGCGATTGTCACAATTAACTGTGTCAGAATGAGGAGCAGCAGGGAAGTTGAAAAGCCGTATGATAAAGCGGCAATGAAATAAAGACTGTAGGAAATGATCAAAATTTTGTTCAGTGAGAATCTATTGCTCCACCTTACCAGGGGGATTTCAAGCAGTATGCACATAACAGCTTTGATGGAAGCGAGAATTGTAAGGACTGCCAAAAATTCAGGAAACAATTCTTCTAGGTATATTCGATAATTGGTTTCTGTTTGTGCATAGAAAAAGCTGATCGGCAGACTGAAAGCCATCAAGCTCAATACATAGGTATGTTGAGATAGAAAAGTCCTCAATTTGATTCTGCCGTTTAGAGTGCCGGTTTCTCCACTTTCAACAGGGATTGTTTCCGGAAGTTTGAAACAAACAACAGCCAGGTAGATGGTCAGTGCCGCAGCCTGCAGTCCAAAGATGATCCCAGGCTCCTGAGTATAAACGAAGTAACCAATCACCGGCCCAA
This sequence comes from Bacillus sp. SRL337, assembly GCF_984799155.1. Classification (NCBI taxonomy): domain Bacteria; kingdom Bacillati; phylum Bacillota; class Bacilli; order Caryophanales; family Bacillaceae; genus Bacillus; species Bacillus sp. SRL337. Next base: position 949,326 of record NZ_OZ481793.1, read on the forward strand.
GCGCCATCCCTGCAGCGCCTACCGTATTGATTAAAGCAAAAACCTCAGAGCGAATGCTGTTTTCAACCGAGTCGGCGATTTGTGCCCGTTGTGCGGGGATATATACAGAACGGCCGGCACCATTCAGGATATAGAGTAAGGCAAACAGCCAGACTGATTCAGCAAAGATAAACCCTGCCATTGCTCCTGCCTGCAGGGCAAGGCCAGCAACGATAATTTTTTTCCTCCCGATCCTGTCGGTAAGACCGCCTCCTAAAAAGGTGATGATGATTTCTGAAAGTGGCTGCAAGCCGACAATCACCATCGGCAGCAGTATATTTCCGTCAAGCTTGTCGTAAAGGTAGATAATCAGAAATGGGGCCAGCATGGATCCCGTTATACTGGTCAGCATTTCGCCGAAAACCCGGATCCAAACCAACCCTGGGTAGCGATTCAAAAACTTCCGCATCATAATTCATCAGTCCTTTCTTGTAGATTTATTTTAGTAAGAAGGAAAAAGATGAAAAAGGGTAGAAATACTGTATGAAGTACTTCATCTTTTATGGATGCTCCGCAGAGACTGTTGCTTTCAAACAGGCTCCAAGAGGTTTTTTCTTTCAACAGGGAGAACAGATTTTCTTGCTTACCAGGGTATTTTAGATGAATTATTTTTTGGGAATTGCAGTAAGCAGCAGCAAAGGCTGAGAAAAGCTCCTTTATGAAAGGAAGTTTCCATGACGACATTAGAGCATTATGTACGATTATTTTTATCTTTAAAGACAGAATTGAAAAAGGAAAATGAGATTTCTCTCTCGGGTGTTTCTGAGGTATTGTTTTGTACGCCAAGGAACAGCAAGCTGACTATAGGAAAATGGGAGCAGGAAGGATGGGTGGAGTGGTCCCCCGGCAGAGGGAGAGGCAATAAATCCACCCTGACATTTTTGAAAGAGCCGGCAGATCTCTTGTTTGATGAAAGCAAAACCCTTGTGAAAAAAGGGAAGCTCGCGGGGGCCAAGGAATTGATTAGTGAATACAGCAGGGAAATCAGAGGCTTGAAGGAACAATTCGAGCTCTGGCTTGAAACGCTTTTTGGTTACAGTGCCGAGTCAAAAAATAACAAGCCCCGGGATGTACTGAGGATGAAATATGGAAAACAGCCATTTTTACCGCTTGATCCCATGCTTGCAACCCTCCGATCAGAATGCCATATCCTTAAGCATGTTTGTGACACGCTGGTTTTTTATAATGAAGAAAAAGAGTTGGTTGAGCCCCGTCTCGCCTTTCATTGGGAGCATAATCAAACAGGAGATGAATGGCTGTTCTATATCCGCAAGGGCGTGAAGTTTCACGATGGAACCCGGCTGACCTCTGTGGATATACAGTACAGCATACACCGCTTTCTTTCATATGAGGATAATCCTTATGGATGGATGCTTGCAGATGTAGAAGAGGCGGTTGTCATAAATGAGTATTGCATCAAGCTGAAGCTGAACCGTCCCAACTTCCTGCTTCTTCACATTATGAGCGATGAGCACTTATCCATCATAAGCAAGAGTGCATGCAGTGAAATCTTTCAGCAGTCACTGGTTGGGACAGGCCCATTCCGGCTGGTGAAAAATGATGGTTCGATGCTGGTACTGGAAGCGAATGAACATTACTTTAGGGAGCGGTCATTCCTGGACGCTGTCGAGTTCTGGAATGTTCCGGATGAGCTCAGGGACAGGACACCAGGAAAAACAGAGGTGGAGTTCGGCTACTACCGGGAAAAAGGGAAGGATGACAAAAGCAGAAAAAGGGTAAAAAGGATGGAAAGGAATGTGCAATTCCTGTCATTGAACAGCAGGAAATCAGGGCCGATGGATGATCCTTTGTTTCGTCTTGCTTTTAAAGCAATAGTGGACCCTTCACTTCTGGTGGAGGAACTTGGAGAGTTTCGTCAGGAGGCTGCATCTTGCTTCTTACGGGCTAATTTAGATTTCAGCACCCATCTGGGAGGGAAGGAACTGCTGGACCAAAGTAATTACGATGGAGAGGATTTGATTTTGTATACGTTCCAGGACAGGGATCATGTAGAGGATTCAGAATGGCTGAAACAGAGGTGCAGTCGATTCGGAATCAACATTAAAAATGTCTTTCTTCCTGCAGAGGAGCTTTTAAAAAAGGAGACCATGGAAAAAGCCGATATCATTCACGATAGTGCCACTATCACTGAGCAGGAGGAATTTAGCTTTCTCCAATTGCTTTTTGCTGAAACAAGTCCGGTTTGGCATCACCTCCCCGAGGAGCAAAGAGAGATGGTTTTGAAAGAGGCAGACCACCTAAAAGCGATATCCAACCCAGAAGAACGGATGAAACAGCTCTATATAATAGAAGAAAGAGTACTGAAAAACTATCAGATGCTTCCGTTGTATAAAAATATGTCCGAGTTGGAAAGCGATGAGAGCATCCAGCAGGCATTGATCAACTCGCAGGGCTGGATCGATTTTTACGGTATTTGGTTTAAACGAAAATGAGGATATGCGGGCGATATTGATCGCCTGTTTTTTTATTGATTTAAATTGTGGAATACGCACTAAAGGCTTCCCGTTCCAACGGAGCAGCCATGGAAGAGTCACATTGAACCGTAAGGGAAGACAAGAGGATGTTGGCTCAAAAAGGGAGTAAATAGGACAATGAGAAAGGGGAGCCAAAGGGATGTTGGCCCAAAAAGAGAGAAAATAGACCAATGAGAAAGGTGAAACGAGAAGGTGTTGGTCCATAAAGGATGTAAATGGGCCAATGAGAAAGGTGAAGCGAGAAGGTGTTGGTCCATAAAGGAAGTAAATGGGCCAATGAGAAAGAGAAACGAGGCGAATATAGGCCCTCGATCGAACCCTCACTACAAGATCCCTCCACATCGTCCATAACTCAATGGAAAAACGCTGAAAAAATATAATTTTCAGAAAATATATTGACATTTCAAGGGTTTCACGTTATCTTTTAAATGTAGTTATATAACAAAATAAACATATTACGAATAAAAAGCGTTATACAAAATAGAAGATAAGTAAAGGGAAGAGGGTCATGGTCAAATAAAGGGGGAAACAGTGAGTGATTTTACATGAAATTGAAACCGCTTGCAGGAGCGAGATTGAAAAGATACAGCTTTCGCGTTTGCGGCAGACAGTAAGAAATGTGTACTCTAATGTCCCGTTTTACAAAGAACAGTTTGATCACAGGGGGATGAAACCGGATGATGTTCAATCTTTGGAGGATATTAAGCTTCTGCCTTTCACCACTAAAGCTGATTTGCGGCAGCATTATCCGTTCGGTCTCTTTGCAGTACCCCAGCATGAACTTGTAAGGGTTCATGCTTCTTCGGGGACAAGCGGCAAACCGACTGTTGTCGGCTATACACAACGTGACATCGATATGTGGAGTGAAATCGTCGCGCGTGCAATTGCGATCGGCGGCGGGAAGCCAGGTGAATTCCTGCATAATGCCTATGGCTATGGATTATTCACCGGAGGGCTCGGACTCCATTATGGCAGTGAGCGTCTCGGTTTGGTAACGGTGCCTGTGTCGGGAGGGAATGCGGAAAGACAAATAACCCTCATCGAAGACTTTAAGCCGGCGGTCATTTGCGGTACGCCTTCCTATATTCTCAATATCGCAGAAAAGATGGTAGAGCAGGGGAAGGATCCTGCCAAAACATCTGTTAAATATGGCATCTTCGGCGCTGAACCATGGTCTGAGAAGATGCGGCAGAAAATTGAAGAGAAATGGAACCTTAAAGCCTGTGACATCTACGGACTAAGTGAAGTGGTCGGTCCTGGTGTGGCGATGGAATGCCACGAAGATCAATCAGGACTGCATATTGCAGAGGATCATTTCATTCCTGAGGTCATCAACCCTGTTACACTGGAATCGTTACCGCCCGGTGAAGAAGGAGAGCTGGTTTTTACCTCCCTGACAAAGGAAGCGTTACCGATTATCCGCTACAGAACAGGAGATGTCGCTTCTTTGTCATATGGTAACTGCTCATGCGGCAGGACAACCGTCAAAATGTCCCGTGTGAAAGGACGGGTGGATGATATGCTGATCATCCGCGGAGTGAACGTTTATCCTTCAGAGGTTGAGCATTACCTTTTGACCGTTGAAGAGCTGTCGCCCCATTATCAGCTCCACCTGACTCGTCAGGGAACGCTGGATTCCGTCGAGCTGCATGTGGAAATAAAGGAAGACGTGTTTATTGGTCTTCAACAAAACATGGAACACGAAACCATCTTCCTCCTCACAAAAAAGATAGAGGAAATCATGAAAAGCAGCTGTCTCGTTTCGATGGATGTAAGAATAAATCAGCCAAATTCGATTCCCCGCTCTGAAGGTAAAGCCGTAAGGATACTGGATAAGCGGGAGAGCGAAATTGAAGTGTGAAAAAAATTTGAATTTAAATAGTATCACAACATAAACACACAACGTTGGAAATACGTTATTCAAGGAGGGTTTTACATGAGTGATACAGCATCATTTACCGCGTTGACTGAAGACGAAAAGATGACGCACTTTATGAAGCGGATTGAAGCAGGGGAGAAAATTGAAGCAGATGACTGGATGCCCGATGAGTACAGAAAGACATTGATTAAATTGATTTCCATGCATGGAATCAGTGAAATAATGGGCGCACTTCCGGAAAAAGAATGGGTGCCGAAAGCCCCTACGCTTGGAAGGAAGCTCGGAATCATGGCCAAGGTGCAGGATGAAATGGGCCATGGGCAGCTGCTTCTACGTGTTGCCGAAGATTTAATGAAGCCGTATGGAAAAACTCGAGAAGAAATCATGCAGGATTTATTTTCCGGGGATTTGAAGTTTCATAACGTATTTCATATGGAGGCCCCTACATGGGGAGACGCCGGTTTGATCGGCTGGCTGGTCGATGGTGCTGCCATCATTACGCAAACCAACATGTTGGGGGCGTCTTATGGACCCTATGCAAGAGCGTTGAAACGGATTTGCGCAGAGGAAGTATTCCACGCCCAGCATGGTGAAGCCATCATCATGGCACTGGCAGAAGGAACTCCGGAGCAGAAAACCATGGTACAGGAATCCGTTGACCGCTGGTGGGAATCACTGCTGATGTTCTTCGGTCCTGGAAGTGCGGCTACCACAGGTTCTTCCAAACAGGATATTACCATTAAGTATGGAATCCGTACAAAAACAAATGAAGAGTTGAGGCAGGACTTTTTCTCAAAATACGTACCTAGAATCCTTTCGCTCGGACTGACACTTCCGGATGAAACGATGTACTTTGACAAAGAAAAAGAAGAGTGGATATATCAACAGCCTGATTGGAGCCGATTCAAGGAAATCGTGAAAAATAATGGTCCCAAATCAAAAGAGAGATTAAATCTGCGGAAGATTTCTTATGAAAATAACGCCTGGGTCCGTGAAGCACTGAGCGGAGATACTGCGGCAGGATAAAAGGGGGACGGTGTACATGTCTGATAAGAGCAGGAATTTTTACCAGGAGTATGAAGTATTCAGCAGGAGGACCGATAACGCCCCGATGCAGCATCAGTTCAGCCTGCTGGCACCCAATCAGGAAATTGCGCTTGTGATGGCACAGGAAAATTTCTTGAGAAGGGAGCCTGCAACGGATATCTGGGTTGTGAAGAGAACCGATATCAGAAAGATGGACCAGGAGGAAAAGGAAACGCTTCAGCGTCTGGATAACAAGGATTACCGAAATGCCAAAGGCTACGGATATTTGAAGAAAAAGTGGCGTCAATATGAACAGGAAATGCTGGATGAGAAAGAGATCTTATCCTGGGAAGGGAAGGCGAAGAAATCATGAAGGTGGGCAGTGCAGCGGAAGTGAAAGATCAAGCATACAAACAGGCACTGGTTGAGCTTCTGTATCAATTGGCAGATGATGATTTCATCATTGCCTACCGAGGTTCGGAATGGCTGGGGCTTGCTCCCCATATCGAAGAGGATGTCGCATTCTCATCCATCAATCAGGATACCATGGGGCATGCGGCTATGTTCTACAGGCTGCTTGAAAATCTAGAAGAAGGAGAAATGAACAGCCTGGCCCATGCCAGAGGAGCAGAGGAACGACGCAATGCCATCATTTTAGAAGAAGTCAATGGCCCGGGAACCTATCTGATGGAGCCGAATTACGATTGGGCCTTCGCAGTGGTCAGGAATTATTTCTATACCCAGGCAAAAAAGGTCAAAATCGAATCATTGAAGAATTCTTCTTATCAGCCTTTGGCTGAGGCAGCAGTCAAGGTGAACATGGAACTCTATTATCACCTGCTGCATTGGAAGACATGGTTCTCCCAGCTGATGAATGCGGGCGGTGAAGCAAGAAAACGCATGATGGATGCAGTTGAAAAGACAGCAGCAGATTTTGCAGGAGTCCTGTCCTTGGGAGACCAGGGAGAAGAGATGGCGAAAGCAGGATTGATTGAAGGCGGGGATATGCTCATGGTCCGGTGGAAAAATGCTGTGGAGCCAATTTTTGAATCTTGCAATCTTTCAATTCCCCAACTGGAAATGAAGAGAGGGAACGGCCGGAACAAGGTGCATACACCGGACCTTGAACAGGCCATCGGCACATTGAGCGAAGTCTACAACTCAGATCCAGCAGCGGCCTGGTAAAAGGGAATGATTCAATTGACCGTAAAAGATGAACGCATACTAAACATACTTCAGCAGGTGAAAGACCCTGAGATCGATTCAATCAGCATAGTCGAATTGGGAATGGTTGAACAGGCTGAATTCCAGGGCGGCAAGGCATCCGTAAGAATGCTGCCGACATTCATGGGGTGTCCAGCATTGGAAATCATCAAGGCCAATGTCGAAAAAGCCTTGCTGGCGGATCCAGGAGTCACGGAGACAGATGTGGACTTCCTATTCAGTCCTCCATGGACATCCGACCGGGTAACCGTGGTTGGCAGGGAGAAACTCAAAGAATTCGGCATCGCACCGCCGCCGGAGAAACTGGACGATGACGGCGGGTGGAAGGTTGATTGTCCATATTGTAATTCACCTTACACAACAATGGATAACATCTTCGGCCCCACCGCCTGCAGAAGCATCCTGTACTGCAAACAGTGCAAGAACCCATTCGAAGCAATGAAACCGATATCTACTATTATGTGAAACAGTGCTTGATATCATGGGCTTTTCTAAAGGTTACTTGGTTTTTAAGTAAGAGTTGATTGGAGCGGAAGGTGAGTGATCTCCTGCGGGAGAAGCGGGACAGGTGAGACCCCGCAGGCGCAGCCGAGGTGGCCGGGCGCCCGCCCCGTGGAGTCACTCGCCTGGAGTGGAAATCAACGGTTATTTTCTAATAAAAAGGAGAGATTTCAATGGTAAAACTAATCGCACTTTACAAACATCCTGAAAACAAGGAGCAATTTGACGAGCATTACTTCAATACGCATGCACCGATCACAGCTAAGATCCCCGGTTTAAGAGAAATGAAAGTGACTAAGATTGTCGGCTCGCCAATGGGCGGAGAAGGCAAATACTATCTTATGTGTGAAATGTTTTATGACAGCCATGACGCCTTGAAGACGGCTTTGAAAACTGATGAAGGTAAAGCTTCCGGAAAGGATCTTATGTCTTTTGCCGGCGATCTCGTTACATTGATGATCGGTGAAGAAGTGAATGAATAGGACGTTTGAGCATATCAATGTCGGTGTCGAGAATGGCATTGGTTTAGTCGAACTGAACCGCCCTCAGGTACTGAATGCCATCAACAGGCAAATGGTGTCGGAGATTCTCACGGCCTTTGAACAATTCGACCGCGATCAAAATGTCAAAGTCATTCTTCTCTCAGGTAAGGGGAGGGCCTTTGCAGCCGGAGCCGATATTGATGAAATGGCCAATGACAGTGCCATCGATTTTGAACTGCTGAACCAGTTTACAGACTGGGACCGGATTGCGGCTGTGAAAAAACCTATAATTGGAGCTGTACAAGGCTTTGCATTGGGCGGCGGTTTTGAAATGGCCTTGTGCTGTGACCTCTTGTTTGCTGCCGATGATGCAGAGTTTGGGTTCCCAGAGGTCAATCTGGCCGTGATGCCCGGCGCGGGTGGAACTCAGAGGCTGACCAAGCTTATCGGCAAGACGAGGGCAATGGAATGGCTCATGACCGGTGACCGGATACCTGCCCGTGAAGCCTATCACTTAGGGATCATTAACCGTGTCGTAGCCAGGGAGCTTTTATTGGAAGAAACAAAAAGGTTTGCTGCCAAACTGGCCAAACAGCCTCCTTTATCAATCCGCTTGATAAAGGAGTCTGTCCATAAGGCTGTAGACTACTCGTTATATGAAGGAATGCAGTATGAACGCAAGAACTTCTCCCTGCTCTTCGCATCTGAAGATCAAAAAGAAGGAATGAAAGCGTTCATTGAAAAGAGAAAACCGGACTATAAAGGGAAGTAAAGGAGGGATCAACATGTTTGAGACGATCCTCTATGAAGTCAGCAATGGAGTGGCCTGGATCAAGATGAATAGACCTGATAAACTCAATGCCTTCATTGCACAAATGAACGCCGAGATTGCCAAGGCGCTAAAGCAGTCTTCCCGCGATGAAGCGGTCCGTGCTGTTGTCATTACAGGGGAAGGCAGGGCATTCTGCTCCGGGCAGGACTTAAGCGAAGTCAGTGAAGACATGGATCATGGAGAAGTCCTTAGGAACCATTATGGCCCGATGGTCAAAGAATTGGCTGCCTTTGAAAAACCGGTCATTGCCGCGGTCAATGGGGTTGCGGCCGGGGCGGGAATGAGCCTGGCGCTTGCCTGTGATTTCCGTTTGTTATCAGAGAAAGCCAGTTTCGTAGAAGCCTTCATTCATGTAGGGCTCGTACCGGATTCAGGTAACCTGTATTATCTGACCCGCCTGGTCGGCCATGCCAAAGCATTGGAACTTGCTGTATTCGGTGAAAAAATCTCAGCCGAAAAAGCAGAGGAGCTGGGCCTGGCTAATAAAGTCATCAGTCTTGATGATTGGGAGAACGAAGTGAAAGACTACGCTGAAAGACTTGCCAATATGCCAACCAAAGCAATCGGCTTGATAAAAAGGTATCTTAATGAGAGCTATGATTCCAGTTTGGAAGAGTATCTGGATAAAGAAGCATACGGCCAGAGAATTGCAGGCCAGAGCAGCGATCACCGAGAGGGTGTAACGGCATTCATGGAAAAAAGAAAGCCTGTATTCCAGGGTAAATAAAATGTCTTTCAACTAAATATTGGTGCTTTCACACTGATTCTTCTGGAGTAACATACGAAAGGTTGATTGGAGTGGAAGGTGTGCGATCTCTTGCGGGATTAGCGGGACAGGTGAGACCCCACAGGCTCACCGCCCGCTCCGCGGAGTCGCGCACCTGGAATGGAAATCAACTCTCTCATTAAAAAGTAACAATACGGAAATGATCTAATAAAATTGAGGAGATGAGGAAATGGCGACTGTAAAAGAACAAAATTTCGAAGTCCTTGAAACAAAACGTGAACATTATGGAATGGTAATCAATGGTGAAAGAACAGATAGTTCATCAGGAGAAACATTCACTACATATAACCCGGCCACTGGCCAAGCCATCGCTACTGTCGCGAAAGCAACAACGGAAGATGCAGAACGTGCAGTCCAGGCAGCAAGGGATGCATTTGATAATGGGAAGTGGAAAAAGTTCCCTGTAAACAAACGACAAAGAATAATGATGAAAATTGCCGGCATAATGAGATCCCGTTTTAATGAATTGGTTTCATTGGAGATTATGGACAGCGGTAAATCGTTATCCGCAGCACATGGCCAGGTTATGCAGGCAATCGAAGACTTTGAATTCTATGCCGGTGCAATTGTAGGCCACCGAGGCACAGTAAACAATGTACCAGGTCAGTTCCAGAATGTTGCAGAGAAAGAGCCGGTAGGTGTCTGTGCACAGATCATCCCTTGGAATTATCCAATGATGATGGCTGCTTGGAAGATTGCCCCTGCCATTGCTGTCGGATGTTCCGTTGTCGTAAAGCCGGCATCACTTACACCGCTGACAGCCCTTGTTCTTGGAGAAATCTGTGTTGAAGCAGGTGTTCCTCAAGGGGTTGTCAACGTCATCCCTGGATCAGGATCCACCATCGGGAACTATCTCGTAGAGCATGACCAAGTCGATAAAGTTGCATTTACAGGCTCGACGCCAATCGGAAAAAATATCATGGAAAGAGCTTCCCAGACGCTGAAGCGCGTAACATTGGAGCTTGGCGGAAAATCTCCTAATATCGTCTTTGAAGACGCGGATGTGGATGCAGCTGTGGATGGCTCACTGTTCGGAATTTTCTACAATACGGGTCAATCTTGTGAAGCTCGTTCAAGGTTGTACGTCCATGAGGAGATCTATGATGAGTTCATGGATAAGTTCGTTGAAAAAACAAAGCAGCTTTCGCTTGGAGATCCATTTGATAAAGGAACACACATCGGTGCCATCATTGATGATAGCCAGGTGAAAACAATTGATGGGTATGTTCAGTCTGCCAAAGAAGAAGGAGCGACAATCCTTACCGGCGGGAAACCGGCATCTGTTGAAGGCTTCGAAAATGGGCACTGGTATGAGCCGACCATCATTACTGACGTTAATCATGAGATGAAAGCCGTACGTGAAGAAATCTTCGGTCCAGTCGTTGTTGTCATGAAGTTCGGCAATGAGAAGGAAGCGATCAAACTGGCCAATGATACTGTTTATGGTCTTGGTTCTGCACTTTGGACGACTGATTATGCCAAGGCGACAAGAGTTTCTAAAGCGATCCAAGCCGGTATCGTCATGGTCAACTGCCCGTTCTCTGCATTCCCTGGTACTCCATTCGGAGGCTACAAACAGTCCGGATTCGGCAGAGAGCTTTGTATCGAAACACTTGACCTTTATACAGAAACAAAGAGTATCATATCCTATTTCGGAAGCCGTCCATTAAACCCATTCGGCTTGTAAAATAATCCAGCATTTCTCGGGACTGAGGGTCCATCCGGTTCATCCGGATAGGCACCAGTCCCTTGATGCTTATATTAATGAAGAAACTCGATTTTAGAGGAGGCGGAATGATGAAAAAACTGGCTGTAGTCGGTTCCGGCGTAATGGGAAGAGGGATTGCATATGTCAGTGCAGTCGGCGGATTTCAGACAACGCTTGTTGATGTTGAACAAAGGCAGCTTGACAGTGCTCAAGGGGAGATCCTATCTATTTTTGAAAAAGGAGTGGGCCGCGGGAAAATCTCTAAGGAAGACAGCGTTTCTGCACAAGAAAGATTAACGTATTCAACGGACATGGCCCAAGCTGTTAAAGAAGTAGACCTGGTGATTGAAGCTGTCCCTGAAAAGACGGAAATCAAAAAGTCGGTGTTCGAAAGAATTGATGAGTATGCAAGCGATTCCTGTTATTTTGCCACAAACACTTCAACCATGAGTCCAACGGAGATCGCTTCATTCACAAAGCGCCCCGAAAAAGTCATTGCGATGCACTTTTTTAATCCTGTACATAAAATGCCGTTGGTAGAAATTATCCGCGGTTTGGAAACCAGTGATGAAACAGCCCGTTTTGTGGAAACAGCAGCTAAGCAAATGGGAAAGGAGACCGTTGTAATCAATGAGTTTCCTGGATTCGTCACGAGCCGGATATCGGCCCTTGTCGGTAATGAAGCCTTCTATATGCTGCAGGAAGGACTCGGCACACCTGAAGAAATTGATAAGGCGATCAAATTGGGGTTGAATTACCCGATGGGTCCGTTTGAGTTAGGAGATCTTGTAGGACTTGATGCAAGGCTCAATAACCTGAAATATCTTCATGAAAAGCTTGGGGAGAAATATCGTCCTGCTCCATTGCTTGAGAAATATGTCAAAGCAGGAAGGCTCGGAAGAAAATCAGGGCGCGGAGTCTATGACTACACAAAGTAATAAAGGAGGATCCGCAATGAAAGAAGTAGTGATTGTCGATGCAGTCCGCACACCCATCGGAAAATATAAAGGTGCACTGAAGAATATCCGTCCTGATGATCTTGGTGCAGTTGTCATTAAGGCATTGATGGACAGAAACCCTGGGCTGCCGGCGGAGCAAGTTGAAGAAGTGGTCCTTGGAAATGCCAACGGTGCAGGAGAAGATAACCGTAATGTGGCAAGAATGTCGGCTTTACTGGCAGGTATGCCGGTTGAAACAGGTGCAACCACTATCAATCGTCTATGCGGGTCCGGCCTCGATGCGGTTAACTATGCAGCTAGGGCCATCCTCGCAGGTGAGGGGGATATCTTCATTGCAGGCGGAACCGAGAGCATGACCAGGGCACCATTTGTCATGGCCAAACCCGAAAAGGAATTTCCGCGGGGAAATATGGAAATGTTTGATACAACGATCGGCTGGAGATTCGTCAATTCCAAATTTGCCCAAAGATATGGAACGGACAGCATGCCGGAAACAGCGGAAAATGTTGCTAGGCAATTTAACGTATCAAGGCAGGAACAGGATGAGTTTGCCCTTCACAGCCAACTGAAGGCGAAGGAAGCAATGGAATCCGGAGTCTTTAATGAAGAGATTGTTCCTGTCGTATACAAGGAACGGAAGGGAAATGAAATTACGGTTGACCGGGATGAGCATCCCCGCGCAGATTCCAGCATGGAAAAGCTCTCTAAATTGAGACCGTTATTTGAAAATGGAACTGTGACAGCCGGGAATGCCTCAGGTGTCAATGACGGAGCTTCAGCGCTGCTTTTAATGAGTGCTGAAAAGGCCGGCGAACTAGGGATGAAGCCAATGGCAAAGTATGTCGTATCGGCCACTGCCGGCCTGGAACCATCCGTTATGGGGCTTGGTCCTATATACGCTGCCAGAAAGGCCATGAGCAGGGCGGGGATGAATAAAGAGGATCTCGGTTTGATAGAATTGAATGAAGCGTTTGCCTCTCAGTCCCTTGCTTGCATAAGAGAGCTTGGGCTTGATTCAGCGCGGGTCAATGTCAATGGAGGTGCCATTGCTTTCGGGCATCCGCTTGGAGCAAGCGGTGCAAGAATAATGACCACCCTTTTATATGAAATGAAACGCAGGAAAGTGAGGCATGGACTGGCAACCATGTGTATTGGAGTTGGCCAGGGAATCGCCACAATAGTGGAACGGATCGAATAGTTTCGTCCATAGTATTCCATGGAGGCAGCATGTCTTTATGGAATTTTTTCAATATAATACTCACCCTGCCTGGCAGCATGATATGAGTTTTCATAAAAGTGATAAAAGTCACGCTTTTAAGTTTAAAAGTGACGTTCTATTATGATAGAATAATGGTCAACGTAAATTTGACGTCACAAAATAATTATTTTAACAGAATGTCTTGTTAGGAGTAAGAAAGAGGCGAACAGGTTGAATACAAGATCGATGATTTTCACTTTATATGGAGATTATATCCGCCACTATGGCAATAAGATTTGGATAGGAAGCCTCATCAAGCTTTTGAGGGAATTCGGCCATAACGACCAGGCTGTCAGGGCGGCGATTTCCAGAATGAACAAGCAGGGATGGGTACAGTCCGAAAAGCAGGGAAACAAGAGTTATTATTCATTGACTGGTAGAGGCCTGAAACGGATGGAAGAAGCTGCACATCGTATCTTCAAACTGCAGACCGAAACGTGGGATGGCCAATGGAGAATCCTCATGTATACGATTCCGGAAGAAATCCGCCATGTCAGGGATGAACTCCGGAAGGAACTGGTTTGGAGTGGTTTTGGCACGCTTTCCAACAGCTGCTGGATTTCACCGAACAAACTGGAGAAGCAGGTTTATGATCTGATAGATAAATATGACATCAAGCAATATGTCGACTTTTTCATCGCCAAGTATGATGGCCCCAACGAAGATCAGCGAATCATCAGCAAGAGCTGGGATCTGCAGGAGATCAATGAACGCTATTCGGACTTCATTTCCGAGTACAGCCAGAAATTCATCATTGATAAAAGTAAAATTGAAAAAGGGGAAATGACGGAGGCCGAATGCTTTGTGGAAAGAACCAAACTGGTGCATGAATACCGGAAGTTCCTCTTTGTGGATCCCGGTCTCCCGGAAGAACTGCTGCCGGAAAAATGGCTCGGAGGACATGCAGCCTCCCTTTTCGGAGAGTATTACAAAATTCTCGCGAAGCCTGCCTCCCACTTTTTTGAAGAAGTCTATCAAGAAGGAAATGAACTGACAAATAAAGATCAATCTTATAACATGTTTGATCACCCATTGATATTAGATTAAGCTGCCGTATAGATTGTTAATTTTGAAAGTATCCATCGTACTGGGGGGCCCGCACGAGCCTTTCTTGCTTATCCGCATTTTTCAGGTGGATTACAGTTTTAGATATGTATTAATAGCAGCAAACTTTACTAAAAAGCCTTAGATTGAAAGGTGGCAAAGTACAATGAGCAGCCTAACCGCCATCCTCGGCATTAAGTATCCCATCTTGCAAGGAGGGATGGGGAATATAAGCAATGCGCTGCTTTCCTCAGCTGTCTCGGAAGCGGGCGGCCTTGGCACTATCGGAGCTGGGACAATGTCTGCTGAAGAGGTTGAAGGAATTATTTTGGAAACGAAAGCGCTGACCAAAAAACCGATTGCCCTTAATATTCCCATTTCGGTAACAGCTCATTTAAAAGAAATGGCGGGACTTGTATTAAAGCATGAATTGGAAGCTGTTTCTCTATCTGCAGGCAATCCGGCTGGGCTGGTTCCTCTGTTTAAAGAAAAAGGAATCAAAGTCATTTGTGTTGTCGCTTCAGCAAAGCAGGCTGTAAAAGCAGAAAAAGCAGGAGCGGATATCATCGTTGCGGAAGGGTATGAAGCGGCTGGGATTAATTCCAGCCTTGAGATGACGACTCTGACTTTAATACCGCAAGTTCTTCAGGCCGTTACTGTTCCAGTTGTTGCCGCAGGAGGAATTGGCAGCGGAGGAGGCCTCGCGGCAATGCTTGCCCTTGGTGCTTCTGGTGTGCAGATGGGCACCAGGCTGATTGCGACGAAAGAAGCTCCTTTTCACGTTAACTATAAGAACACTTTATTGGAAGCGGATGATAAAGGGACTGTAATAGTCGGCAGATCTGTGGGACGAGTCCGCAGAATCATGAAAACGGCTTATGCAGAGAAACTCTTAACACATGAACGGGAAGGGATGGCTCCTGAAGATTTTGCGAAGATCACTTCGGAGGACCATCACAAAATTGGCGCACTTGAGGGTAAACTTGAGGAAGGCTTCATCAACGGAGGCCAGGTAAGCAGCCTGATTGCAGATGTACCTTCTGTTAAAGAGTTATTTGAGAGAATGTTGGCAGAAGCAAAGGACTGTTTGGCTGCGGCAGCAAAAATAACAGATTAGAAGGCGGGCCGTTGAGCTCGTCTTTTTTAATTATATCAAGAAAAAAGACGTAGAATTAACTAAGGAAACATTATATAATAATACTGATTTTTAAATTTTCCGAATATTGTTGACTTTCCCACAGCTTCGGTGATACTATAACGTTGTAATTACGCGGAGGTTATTTTTCATCACACTAAAGCGCTGAAGCAAGGAAGTCGGGCCATTCAAGTGAGCGAACCTTATGATCAACAATTCGTCTTTTGCAAAATTTTTTTGATATAGAGGGGTACATGCTCCTGTATATAAATATTAGTGGATAGAACAAAGGGGGATTTCAGTTGAGAAAGAGTTTGCTGTTATTAAGTTCTGTTTTAGCAGGGTCATTGATGCTTGCCGGGTGTTCAAGTGAAAAGGATGCAGCATCGGGGGATAAAACGTACACCATCGGAGTAACCCAGATTGTTGAACACCCATCATTGGATGCAGCTTATGAAGGTTTCAAAAAGGCACTTGCTGAAAACGGATACAAAGAAGGGGACAATGTGGAGTTTGATGTTCAGAATGCACAAAATGATCAAAGTAACTCCCAGAGTATCGCCAAAAAGCTGGTAGGTGACAAAGTGGACTTGATCTTTGCGAACTCGACTCCGAGTGCATTGCATGTTCTGAATGAAACAAAGGAAATCCCTATCGTGTTCACTTCCGTAACTGATCCTGTAGGAGCCGGATTGGTGGAAGCATTTGATAAGCCAGGCGAAAACATAACTGGTACTACAGATACGAACCCTGATGCCATTCCTCAGACAGTCGGCTTCATGGTTGATGAAGCAGGAGCTAAGACCATCGGGGTCATTTACAATTCCGGTGAGCAGAACTCAGAAGTGCAGGTGAAGCAAGTAAATGAAATTGCGAAAGAAAAAGGGGCTGAAGTGGTAGAGGTGTCCATCTCTTCTTCTGCTGAAGTCAAACAGGCAGCCGAGTCACTTGTCGGGCGTGTGGATGCCATCTATATCCCTAAGGACAACACTGTAGTATCGGCTCTTGAATCTGTTATATCTGTAGCTAACGACAAAGATATTCCACTTTTCGTGGGTGAATTGGATTCCCTTAAGCGCGGCGGGGTCGCAGCAAGCGGATTCAACTATGAGGACCTTGGGTACCAAACAGGCTTGATGGCTGTAAAGATTCTGGATGGGGAAAAGAAGCCATCGGAAATCGATATTGAAACTCCTGAAAACGCTGTCTTGACTTTCAACAAGGCTGCAGCAGAGGAGCAAGGGTTGGAGATAAAGGATGAGTGGGCTGATCTGGTAGATTTTCTAGAATAGGCTGTCTTTTATAAATTGTTATTTTTGAAAAACACAAAAGCCGGATTTTTCCCGGGATAAAAAGACTCTCTTTGAAAAGGGGGAGTAGCTCTTTTCTTGCTCCCTTACCAAGACCTTTCCAGGTAATCAGGGTGATGTCTTTAAACATTCTTTTTAGACACAAAGCTTAAGAAAAGGGCCTTAGAATAGGGAAGGGTGATACAACATGTTTACCGCAATTTTTGGTTCCGTTGAATCGGGAATCATTTACGCCATCATGGCACTTGGAGTATATCTTTCTTTCCGGATACTGGACTTTCCAGACTTGACTGTGGATGGAAGCTTTGTAACGGGGGCGGCAGTTGCTGCCACCCTTGTTGTCAGCGGAGTGAACCCATTTACAGCAACCCTCGTATCTGTGTTTGCCGGGTTTGCCGCAGGCTGTATTACAGGAATTCTTCATACCTTTGGAAAAATCAATGCGCTTTTATCCGGGATATTGATGATGATTGCCCTTTACTCGATTAACCTGAGGATCATGGGGAAATCGAACGTGCCGCTCTTGAACCAGGAAACTGCTTTCACACATGTAGAAGGTTTCTGGGCGAAGCTTGGGGTTGATTCTGCAATTGAAAATATGTTCACTGCTATTGGTTTAGGCGGTTTCATCCCGAGTACATGGGGAATCCTTTTCTTCATGGTTATCGTAACATTCCTGATTAAGTTCCTGACAGACCGATTCCTGAAAACGGAGATAGGATTAGCACTTAGAGCAACTGGCGATAACCAGAGGATGATCAGGAGCCTTTCTGCCAATACCAACACACTGATTATATTGGGATTGGGAATTTCGAATGCGATGGTTGCACTTTCTGGAGCGTTGATTGCTCAGTATAGTGGATTTGCAGATGTCGGCATGGGCATTGGAATGATCATCATCGGTTTGGCATCGGTTATTATCGGAGAAGCTTTGTTTGGCACAAAGACAATTGTCCGGACGACACTTGCTGTCATCGGCGGTGCCATTATCTACCGTATTGTTGTCAGTATGGCCCTTAGGGTGGAATTCCTCGAAACAGGTGACATGAAATTGATTACAGCTACCATCGTCATCCTTGCGTTAGTTATGCCAAAGGTCATGGACCGGTATAAAGAGAAGAAACGTAAGGCTGCCAAACAAGCCCAGCGACTCCAGGAGCTTGCGCTTACTCCAAAGGGGAAGGATGATAGCAGTGTTACAATTAAATAGAATTCATAAGATCTTCAATGAAGGCACACCCGATGAAAAAGTGGCCCTAGGCGATGTAAGCCTGATAATGAATCCCGGTGATTTTGTAACGGTTATCGGAAGTAACGGGGCGGGAAAGTCGACTTTGATGAACATGATTTCCGGAGTGCTCACACCTGATACAGGAGAAGTCATCATTGATGACAATGATGTCACCAGGGTATCGGAATTCAAACGTTCCAGGCTGATCGGCAGGGTGTTTCAGGATCCGATGGCAGGTACTGCCCCGACTATGACCATTGAGGAAAACCTGGCTATGGCTTATGCACGAAACAAGAAAAGGACACTGAAAAGCGGTGTGACCAAAAAACGCAGAGAGTACTTTAAACAAGTACTGGAATCGCTGCACCTCAACTTGGAAGACCGCCTGAATGCGAAAGTGGGGCTGCTGTCCGGCGGAGAACGACAGGCACTTTCCCTCCTGATGGCTACATTCACAGAACCGTCGATCCTCCTGCTGGATGAACATACAGCTGCATTGGATCCATCACGGGCAGAACTGATTACCAACCTGACTAAGGAAATCGTTGATAAATATAATTTGACGACACTGATGGTCACCCATAACATGCAGCAGGCGATTGATCTTGGCAACAAGCTGATCATGATGGATAAGGGCGAGATCATTCTGGAAGTGAACGAAGAACAGAAAAAAGATTTGACCGTCGAGGGCTTGTTAAAAGAGTTTCAACGTATCAGAGGAACCCAGATGGCAAGCGACAAAGCGATACTTGCTTGAATGGAAAAAGGATGGAGACCCCATCCTTTTTTATTATGGTGATTTTTAATTTTTAGAGCTGGTGAGGGTCTTGGCTATATTGTTCATTGGGGCCAATGGGTACTGCGAAGTACTTCGAAGGCAGCCAATATGGGAATCGGCCGCGTCATAGAGTGCCAATAGAAATCAATAATGCAAACTCAACAGTCTATTCCTTAGTATTATCTCATAAACTGCCACTGATATATTCAAAACCTGCAATCTAGTGTTCCCGAGTTTGTTAATTTAAGCAACACTACCATCAACCTACTAGTGTATGTTTCAGAAAAAAGATTATTAATGTTTTAAATTTTTACAATTTATTGACTATTCATAATACAAAATGTTATTATATCGTTGAATTAACGTTATATGTTTTTTGTTTTTTAAAGGCTGTTTTCGCATTAATTGTTGCTTTCGGAAAAATGCCAAGAGCCGGATTTTTCACCTGTATTCCATGGATTTCCCCTCTGAACAGGGAGAGCAGCTCTTTTATTTCCTGTTTTGCAGAGGTTATAAGGTGAATGACCAAAATAGTATTTGATATTCCTATTGATAGCAACAAAGTTTACGAAAAGAGCCTTTTTAAAAGGTTTTGAAAAGGAGGGGGCAATTTGAAGTCTGGCATGATGGTGGGGCAGACAGCATCTGTGACTGCCACTGTTACACCTGATATGTTTGCCCAATTCGAAGGGCAAGTTGTCCACCCGGTCTACTCGACAGTTTCAATGGTCTATCATATGGAATGGGCTTCAAGGAAGATCATCCTGCCCTTTTTGGAAGAAGGAGAAGAGGGGATGGGAGGAGCCGTGTCGATGAAGCACATCGCTCCCAGTGGTGAAGGCACGATTGTTACCATAACCGCAACGCTAACCGAACTGCGGTCAAATGTTGTAATGACAAAAGTCGAGGCAAGAAATGAAAACAGACTGATTGGAATAGGTGAAGTTAAGCAAGTGATCCTACCAAAAGAGAAAATCAATAGGATGGGAAAAAAGGGAGAAGAATGAACCCTGTCAAAATTTATCAGAATTTGTAAGCGGTTTCAACTAAGTATGAGGAGATGATTTCATGGATATGTTTGAAAAAATTCGTGAGCATGAACAAGTGGTTTTCTGCAATGATGAGGAAACCGGTTTAAAGGCAATCATAGCCATACATAATACAACGCTTGGCCCTGCATTAGGAGGCTGCAGGATGCGGCCGTATAAGTCTGTAGATGAAGCATTGGAAGATGTCTTGAGGCTGTCAAAGGGGATGACTTATAAGTGTGCTGCAGCCGATGTTGATTTTGGCGGAGGGAAAGCGGTCATCATCGGTGATCCGCAAAAAGATAAGAATCCTGAGCTGTTCCGCGCTTTCGGTCAATTCGTAGAATCATTGAATGGGAGATTCTATACAGGAACGGACATGGGAACCACACCGGAGGATTTTATCTATGCATTGAAAGAGACAAACTGCATAGTTGGTGTAGATGAGGAATATGGCGGAAGCGGGGATTCATCCGTTCCAACGGCAATGGGTGTCATTTACGGGCTGCAGATCACCAATAAAACAGTATGGGGAGAAGAAAATCTGGGAGCAAGGAGCTATGCCATCCAGGGGCTTGGAAAAGTTGGCGTGAAAGTGGCTGAACGCCTGATGGATGAGGGAGCGGAATTGTATATTACAGATATTAATCAACATGCGATAGACGACCTTGTTTCAAGGGCAAACGAGAAAGGCGTGGCCATCAAAGTGGTGTCCGGCGAAGAAATTTATTCGGTCGAAGCAGATGTCTTTGTTCCTTGTGCCATCGGAGGCATCATCAATGACGACACAGTCGAGCAGCTTAAAGTCAAGGCAGTCGTAGGGTCAGCAAACAACCAGCTGCTGGACACAAGACATGGAAAAAGGCTGCATGAACGAGGAATCCTATATGCGCCTGATTACATTGTCAACGCAGGCGGCCTTATCCAGGTGGCAGATGAATTGTATGAGCCCAATAAGGAACGGGTCCTGCAAAAGACACGGACGATTTATAATTCCTTGCAAAGGATCTATGCTCAGGCAGAAAAAGAAGGAATTACATCAGAAGAGGCTGCGAATCGTTACTGTGAAAACCTTATTCAAACACGGTCCCGACGGAACAGCTTTTTCTCCCATATGAAACGGCCGAAGTGGTCAGTTCGGACATAACCATCATTCCAGTTTAGAGATAGAGGTGAAGAAATGGAAGAACAGTTTCCGATTTACAGGATAATAGATAATGACGGCAATCTTCTTGGCAAACAAGACACTGGCATCACCGAATCGCTGGCAAAGGAATTTTATCGTCACATGATCAGGATCAGGACATTTGATAAAAAGTCGATCAGTTTACAGAGGCAGGGAAGAATCGGAACTTATGCCCCGTTCGAAGGTCAGGAAGCTTCACAAGTCGGCAGCTCCGTTGCCCTGCAGACTGATGACTGGATGTTCCCATCTTACAGGGACCATGGTGCAGCGATGACGTTCGGCCATTCACTTAAGAACATCCTGTTGTTTTGGAAAGGCAGAAACGAAGGCTGCGTTCCGCCTGAAGGCAAAAAGATTTTTCCGCCGGGCATCCCGATTGCTACACAGCTCCCGCATGCAGCAGGGGCCGCATACGCAGAAATGCGAAAAGGGACCCTGAATGCTGCCATTGTTTACTTTGGTGATGGAGCAACATCGGAAGGGGACTTTCATGAAGGCTTGAATGTCGCAAGTGTCCTTAATGCCCCTGTTGTCTTTTTTAATCAAAATAATGGTTTTGCTATCTCTGTACCCGTCAAAAAACAGATGAAAACCAAAACGATTGCGCAAAAGGCACTTGCTTATGACATACCGGGAGTCCGCATAGACGGAAATGACATATTCGCTGTTTACTTTGAAACCCTGAAAGCGTTGGAAAGGGCCAGGAATGGAGAGGGCCCAACATTGATTGAAGCAGTGACGTGGAGATACGGTGCCCATACGACAGCTGACGATCCGACAAAATACAGAAATCAGTCTGAAAGTGATGAACGCAGAAAGCTTGGCGACCCGATTGCCCGCCTTCAGCGATTCATGGAGAAGCAAGGCTGGTGGGATCAGGAGTGGGCGGATTCTGTGAAAAAAGAATATACAGCAGAAGTGGACCAGGCAGTAGAGGATTTAGAGGTCTATCCTGAAGCAGATCCCGAAGTGATTTTTGATTATGTATTTGAAAAGCCGACCTGGACAATTTCTGAACAGAAAAACCTGCTGCTTCAGCAGTTAAGGGGTGAAGAATGATGAAAACGGCTGTGAAAACGAATAAGCTGACAATGGTTGGTGCCATCACGGATGCCATGAGAGTCATGCTTAAAGAAAAAGAGAATGTCCTGCTTCTGGGAGAAGACATTGGTACCAACGGAGGGGTTTTCCGGGCTACGGATGGTTTGCAGGAGGAGTTTGGAGAGGACAGGGTAATGGATACACCCTTAAGTGAAGCAGGTTTTATCGGTGCCGCCATCGGCATGGCAGCGAATGGCTTCATACCGATAGCAGAAATTCAGTTCCTCGGCTTCATCTACCCTGCCTACGAGCAGCTGATGACCCATGCATCCCGCTTGCGGGCAAGGACCATGGGACACTTTACATGTCCGCTTGTCGTCCGTGCCCCATACGGAGCGGGAGTCCGCGCTCCGGAAATCCATTCCGACAGTACCGAAGCCATATTCACCCATATGCCGGGACTTAAGGTGGTCTGCCCTTCCAATGCGTACGATGCAAAAGGATTGCTGATTGCAGCGATTGAAGATCCGGATCCCGTCCTTTTCCTCGAGCCTATGCGGATTTACCGGGCAGCAAAACAGGATGTACCGGAAGAAAAATATTCCATTGAACTTGGCAAGGGAAAGATTGTCAAGGAGGGAGAAGATGTCACGATCATTGCTTGGGGGGCAATGATCCCAGTGGCATCGCAGGCGGCAAAAGCAGCGGAAGAAAAGGGAATCAGCTGCGAAGTGATCGACCTTCGGACACTTTATCCGATTGATAAAGATATCATTGCGGAATCGGTACAAAAAACAGGAAGAACCGTGATTGTCCATGAGGCCCATGCGACGGGAGGGGTCGGAAATGATGTCCTGGCCATCATCAACGATACATCCTTCCTGTATCAGAAAGCACCAGTTGAGAGGGTAACCGGATTTGATACGCCTGTACCATATTTTGGTTTTGAAGATTACTATCTGCCTACTGCAGAAAGAGTTTTGAAGGCAGTTGAAAAGGCAGCGGACTTTTAGGAGGTGAAGAGGTTGGAAGTTAAACTGCATGATATCGGTGAAGGAATGACAGAAGCGCATGTCAGCCATTTCTTCGTTAAAGCCGGTGACTCCGTAAAAGCGGACCAGCCATTAGTCGAAGTACAGACGGACAAAATGACAGCTGAAATCCCTTCTCCTTCTGAAGGGACAGTCAAGGAGATTCTGGTGTCAGAAGGGACCACGATTGAAGTGGGAACCGTTGTGCTGCTTATGGAGGCTGCAGGAAAGAAATCTGCAGAAAGGGTAGAAAAGGCAGAACCAGTTTCAGCCGCGCTCTCCAAGTCAACTGCACCTGATGTTACACGGAATCGAAAAAGAATCCTTGCCTCTCCGTATACAAGAAAAATCGCCAGGGAGAACGGCATCGATATTACAGAGGTAGAAGGAACAGGTGCAGCAGGCAGGATAACAGATGAAGATGTTACAAGATTCATAGCCGGCGGAAATACAATCCATCCTCAAACAGCTGAGAAAGTAACAAAAGTATCTGCACCAGAAGAGCAAGCGGAGACTGCAGCCATTCAAGAAAGCATCCCTTTCAGGGGCAGACGCAGACAAATCGGGATGAAGATGAAATCTTCGCTTATGACGATTCCTCACTGCACTCATTTTGAGGAGATCGATGTTACGAACTTGGTGGAATTGAGGTCTCAACTGAAACGAGTGGATACGAATATTTCCGCATCTGCTTTCTTTGTGAAAGCCCTTTCCATTGCCCTGAAAGAGTTTCCGGTTTTCAACAGCAGGGTGGATGAAGAAAAGGAACAAATCACGTTTATTAAGGAACACCACATAGGGATCGCAACCGATACCGAAGAAGGGCTGATAGTCCCTGTTGTAAAAAATGTTGAGAAAAAATCCTTAAAGGCTATCCATTCTGAAATGAAGGAGTACACCTTAAAAGCGAGAGAAAACAAGCTTTCCTCAAGGGAGGTGACAGGCGGCACTTTCACAATTTCCAATGTAGGACCGATGGGCGGTTCGATCGGGGCAACACCGATCATCAATTACCCGGAAGCGGCACTGGTTTCCTTCCACAAAACCAAGAAAAGACCGATGGTTAATGAACATGATGAAATTGTCATCCGGTCGATGATGAATATTTCCATGTCATTCGATCATCGTGCGGCTGACGGAGCAACAGCAGTTGCCTTTACCAACCGGTTTGCCGAGCTGGTCGAAAATCCAAATCTGATGATCGTGGAGTTGATGTAAATGGTAGTGGGTGAATTGGCAGAAGAAGCTGAGCTGGTCATCATCGGAGGCGGCCCTGGAGGTTATCACGCTGCCATAAGAGCAGCTCAGCTTGGGTTGTCTGTCCTGCTGATCGAAAAAGAAGAACTTGGCGGTGTCTGCCTAAATAAGGGGTGCATTCCGTCAAAGGTCTTTACACAGCTGGCAAAGAAGCACAAAGAACTGGATCACTATCGGAAAATGGGCCTGGATACAGACTCTGTTTCTGTGAATCTACCAAGACTCCAGGATTACAAAACAGGGTTGATTGCGCAATTGAAAAAAGGAGTAGATTCGCTATGCAAGGCCAATAAAGTCGAAGTAGTAAAAGGGACAGCTTCATTTCTGGCCGAAAATAAAATCGGTGTGGAAAACGGACATCAATTTACGGTATATTCTTTCCAATCTGCCATCATTGCAACCGGAGCGCAAAGAGAGGCTCCGCCATTCCTTTCCGGGTACAGCGGCAGGATGTTGAATGAGTTTTCCATCTATGAACTGAGTGAACTGCCCCAGGAGTTAATTATCTATGGAAGCAGTTACATTGAACTTGAAGCTGCCTCCAGCTTTGCTGCACTAGGGACCAAAGTGACGCTTGTCATGAAGGGGGAGCTTCCGTTCGATGAATCGATCAACAAAGAGCTGGCCAGGGTGTTGAAAAAAATGAAGGTCAAGCTGATGGCCGGCTTCCAACCTGAAGGAGTAACCGAATCAAGCGCGGGAGTATCAGTTACCTTTGTAAAGGAAGACGGAGATTCTGTCACACTCGAAACTCCTTATTTTTTCATCACAACCCGCCCAACGGCCAATATCGCCGAATTAGGAATAGACCGTTTAAAGATGAGCCTTACGGAAGATGGATTCATTGAAATTGATGAATCCTGCAGGACGTCCCTTCAGGGCATTTATGCCATCGGTGACGTGACAAGCGGTCTGCCTCTTGCTGTCAAAGCGATCAGGCAAGGAAAGGTGGCCGCAGAGAATGCTGCGGGTGTTTCGGCTGAATATGACGATTCGCTCCTGCCTGTCATCGCCCAAACGATTCCGCCGATTGCTTCGATTGGAATGACGGAAAAGGAAGCATCCCGGGACCATGAAGTGTCCGTAAGCAGTTATCCAATGGGCGGCAACGGATTCGCCCAGCTTGCTGGCGAAAGAGAAGGGGTTATAAAAGTGGTCGCCGACAACGAAAGTGATTTGATTCTGGGAATCCACATCATGGGAAGCGGTGCCGTCGAAATGATCCCAGGAGCAGCAGTAGGAATGGAAATGGCAGGGAGGGATGAAGATTTCTCTTATCCATATTATCCACATCCGAATACAAGCGAGAGTCTCCAGGAAGCGATGGAATCATTAAAAGGCAAGGCGGTGCATCTTCCGCCGGTAAAGCAAAAGCAGCGAGAGGTTTCGAAAGGTTAAATGCTTTACCGCGGTGATGCGTTTCTGCTTTAACTCCCGCTCTTGAGAAAAGATTACTCAGAAACTATTATAATATTTAGAATAGTAAATAAAATATAATGGAGGTTGTTATTATGCAAGGTAAAATGGCTGAAGTAAATCAAGGACAAAAGGTAGAAGATTTCTTTCCGGTAAGAGACGTAGACTTTCTGGAATATTACACAGGAAACGCGAAACAGGCAGCACACTATTTCTGTACGGCATTCGGATTCAAGATTGTTGCTTATTCGGGACTGGAAACAGGAAATCGTGAAACCGTGTCTTATGTGTTACAGCAAAACAAAGTCCGTCTTTTGATTACAGGCTCTCTTAAAGAAAGCACACGTGTAGCGGTCTTTGTCAAAAAGCATGGAGATGGAATCAAAGATATTGCCCTTGCTGTTGATGATGTTGAAAAGGCTTACAGTGAAGCTGTTGCCCGCGGTGCCATTGAAATAAGCCCTCCAATGACATTGTCCGATGATAACGGAACAATCAAAAAAGCGGTCATCGGTACATACGGCGATACCATCCATACACTTGTAGAACGCAAAGACTACAAAGGTGTGTTCATGCCTGGTTTCGAAGCAATGGAAATGAACATCCCCGTTAAGGATGCCGGCATCATTGCCGTTGACCATGTGGTAGGCAACGTTGAAAGAATGGAAGAGTGGGTTTCCTATTATGAAAAAGTAATGGGCTTCAAAGAAATGAGACACTTCACAAATGATGACATCAACACTGAGTATTCAGCACTGATGTCCAAAGTTATGCACAACGGTGGAAGAGTTAAATTTCCAATCAATGAACCGGCGGAGGGCAAGCGTAAATCACAAATCGAGGAATACCTTGAATTTTTTAACGGACCTGGTGTCCAGCATATCGCCATCCTGACAGAAGATATCGTGCAGACGGTTGCTATCCTGAAGGAAAATGGTGTCGAATTCCTTGACACGCCTGACACTTATTATGACATGCTGTCAGAACGCGTAGGCGAAATCGATGAAGAGATTTCCAGGATTAAAGAGTTGAAGATTTTAGTTGATAGAGATGATGAAGGTTACCTTCTGCAAATCTTTACAAAACCTGTAGTAGACAGACCTACATTTTTCATTGAAGTGATCCAGCGCAAAGGGGCTAGGGGCTTTGGTGACGGTAACTTCAAAGCACTGTTTGAATCTATCGAACGTGAACAGGAACGCCGCGGCAACCTATAAAAATAGTCTGAGACGCCCTTTAGAAGAGGTGTCTCCCCATAAAGGGACGTCCCAAACAAGGAGCGGAGTCACACTGAAATCCTTCAGAAGAAGAGTGGGGCCTTGAGGGACGCCCTTTTATTAAATATAGCATTAGTAATGACACGGTATTTCTTTAAGGATTGGCAGTCCATACATCATACATTTAGCTTTTGACATTTGCACTAGGTTGATTGGAGACGAAGGTACGCGATTGATCTCCTGCATGATTAGCGGGGCCAGCCGAGTTTCAGCAGCCTGCAATTAGCGGCTTTTGGGCTCCTTCCCAACGGTCCGCCATTTACCGGCAGCTCCCACATTGGGCAGGTGAACCCCGCAGGCGCAGCGGAGGAGGCTCAACGCCAGTACCGCGGAGGCATGCAACCTGGAGTGGAAATCAACCGACACGTTTCAATAAAGATGTTACAGAGAAAGCGGGGGTCAAAGGTGGTCGTGAAATTTAAAACAAGAAAACGAGTCGAAGAAATAGCACCCTATGTCCTGGGAAAAAGCATAGAGGATATCAAAGCAGAACTCGGTCTCTCGGAAATCCGCAAACTATCGGAAAATGAAAATATATATGGATGTTCACCGGGAGTCAAAACGTATCTCCGTACAGGCGGTGCTGATATATATCTCTATCCTGACGGCATGGCCAAGGAATTGAAAAATAAAACCAGTGAATTTTTGAAGGTCAGGCAGGAACAGCTGGTATTCGGAAATGGATCGGACGAAGTCATCCGTCTGCTGACCAGGGCTTATATCAATGAAGGCGACGAAGCAGTCATGGCAGATGTTACGTTTCCAAGGTACCAAACCAACGTATTCCTTGAAGGAGGGTCGCCAGTCAGTGTCCCACTGATTGATGGGGTCCACGACTTGAAAGGGATGCTCGATAAAATTACAGACAAGACGAGAATGGTATTCGTCTGCAATCCTAATAATCCAACGGGAACGATTAATGGAAAAAAAGAGCTTCTTACATTTTTGGAAAGTGTCCCTTCTCACATTTTGGTCATTGTAGATGAGGCTTATGTGGAATATGTGACGACGGACGACTATTTACATTGCATTCCGCTTCTCGAACAGTTTGATAATCTGATTGTTCTGAGGACATTTTCGAAAATTTACGGACTGGCTGGCCTCCGTGTCGGTTTTGGTGTGATGAATGAAGAGATTGCAACACAGCTGACAAAGGTAAAGGATGTTTTCAATGTCAGCAGGCTGGCACAGGGAGCAGCCATCGCCGCAATGGAAGACCAGGAATTCATAAAGCAATGTGCTGCCATGAACGAAAAAGGCAGGAACTACCTTCAATCTCAATTTGTAAAGATAGGATTATCCTATTTTCCTTCTCAATCCAACTTCATCATGGTGGATTGCGGAATTCGTGGAGATATTGCCGCAGCAGGACTGTTAAAACATGGAATTATCGTCCGTGCTGGTACCTTGCTTGGATACCCGACAACGGTGAGAGTGACAATCGGTACGGAAAAAGATAACCAAACATTCATCGAAGGCTTGAAACAGGTTATTGCAGAAGTGAAGGAGGGATTTCATGGAGATTAAACCGGATACGCTTGAGTGGAAGGAGGCCTATAAATTACTGGTGGGATCAATCGTTCCCCGTCCGATAGCATTCGTCTCCACTATAGATCATAACGGAAAAGCAAACCTCGCCCCTTTCAGTTTTTTCACGGCCATCAGCGCCGACCCGATGCTCGTCTGTTTTTCGCCGATGAGACGGGGAACCGACGGAAGCAAGAAGGATACACTCCATAATATTGAGGAAACGAAGGAATTCGTGATCAATGTCGTCAGTGAAGAGTTTACGGAACAGATGAATAACACGGCCATCGAATTTGAAGCAGGTGTCGATGAGTTTGAGGAAACCGGTTTGACCAAACATGATTCTGTCATGGTGGCTCCTCCAGCTGTAAAAGAAAGTAAAGTCAAGCTGGAATGCACCCTCCATCAAGTCCTTCACTTTGGGGAAGGTCCCGGTTCCGGAAGTCTTGTCATAGGGAAAGTCGAGTATGTAAGAGTGGCTGATGAGCTCTACTTCAATGGCAAAATCGATTCAGAACAATTGAAACCAGTGGGAAGAATGGCCGGCCAGATGTACACCAAACCGATGGCAGATACATTTGAAATGGTCAGGAAAAGGTGATTCTATGAAGTTCATTACTTATCAAGACCAAGCAGGAAAAGGAAGGCTCGGTTATCTGCAGGATGAACACACAGTAGTGGATGTGCATGAAGCAAGCGGAGGGTCACTGCCCGATAATATCCTTTCTTTTTTGGAAAACAGTGACGATAACATGAAGTTGTTAAAGGGGATGGAAACTGGGGGTGAAGGCACCTATTCCGTTAATGATTTATCCATTAAAGCACCGATTCCACGCCCGGTGAGTGTCAGGGATTTTTATGCATTTGAAGACCATGTCAAAACAGCCAGAAGCAATCGCGGGTTGACTGTTGTTCCAGAGTGGTATGAAATGCCGGTTTTTTATTTTACCAATCACCTTGCAGTAAAAGGTGATGGCGACTCCATCCAGCGGCCGGCAGACTGTAAGTGGCTGGATTATGAATTGGAAATCGCCTGTATCATTGGGAAGGAAGGACGGAATATCAGTAAAGAAAAGGCTGATGAGTACATATTCGGCTACTGTATTATGAATGATTGGAGCGCCCGGGATATTCAGCGGGAAGAAATGAAAGTCGGATTGGGACCAGCGAAAGGAAAGGACTTTGCCACCTCGATCGGACCTTATATTGTAACGAAGGATGAACTGGAGCCTTACCGTGAAGGTAACCGCTACAATCTGCGTATGACTGCGAAAGTCAATGGGCAGCAGTTATCTTCAGGGAACTTCAAAAGTATCCATTATACATTTTCTGAAATGATAGAGAGAGCATCCGCCGATGTAACCTTATATCCCGGTGAAGTCATTGGGTCCGGAACGGTTGGCACAGGCTGTATCCTGGAGCTCGGAACGGATGTCCACCGCTGGCTGGAGCCGGGAGACGTTGTGGAATTGGAGATTACCGGATTAGGACTATTGAGAAATAAAATCAGGGAAGGAGGAGTTTAATGTATTACCGCACACTGGGGAAAATCCCGCATAAACGACATACGATGTTCAAGAAAGAGGACGGAAGCCTGTTTCGTGAACAGGTAATGGGGACGAAAGGATTCTCGGGTACGCAATCCATTTTGTATCATCATCATATGCCGACAGAGGTGGCAAAAGCTGAACTGATCGGTTCTTATCTCCCGGAGTATGAGGAAAGTCAGGAGCTGAAGCATAGGCACCTGCTGACAGATAATGTTTCAAAGTCAGGAGATGCCTTAAACGGAAGAGAATATCTGCTGGGTAATGAAGATTTGCTGATTGGCACCGTCTTTGTTACAGAAAAAATGGAAAACTACTATCGTAATGGTGATGGCGATGAAATGCTCTATATCCACCGTGGAAGAGGAATCGTGGAAACCATGTTCGGTACCTTGACGTACCGTCCTGGAGATTATGTCGTCATCCCAATCGGCACCGTCTATCGAGTCATCCCTGAAGAAGACACCAAAATCCTGTTCATTGAGTCCTTCAGCCAGATTACCACACCAAGACGGTACCGCAATGAGTATGGACAGCTGCTGGAGCACAGCCCATTTTGTGAACGTGATATCCGGGGGCCGGAAAAACTCGAGACGCACAGCCAAAAAGGGGAATACGAAGTCATCACCAAATCCAGGGGATTGTTGAATTCACATGTGTTGAATCATCACCCGCTTGATGTCGTGGGCTGGGATGGCTATCTTTATCCTTGGGTTTTCAATATTGAAGATTTTGAGCCGATTACGGGACGTGTCCATCAGCCGCCTCCGGTCCATCAAACTTTCGAGGGTCATAACTTTGTTGTTTGTTCGTTTGTGCCGCGCCTGTATGATTATCATCCTGAATCAATCCCGGCTCCGTACTACCACAGCAATGTAAACAGTGATGAACTCCTCTATTATGTAGAAGGGAACTTCATGAGCCGCAAGGGAATCAGTGAAGGATCTATCACCCTTCACCCAAGCGGGATTCCTCATGGGCCTCACCCTGGTACAACGGAAAAAAGCATCGGTAAGAAAGAAACCTTGGAGCTGGCGGTCATGATCGATACTTTCCGGCCTCTGAAAGTAGTAAAGAAAGCGCACGACGTTGAAGATGAAAAGTACATGTACACGTGGATGGAATAACCGATAAGGAGGGATGGGCGAAAGCAGCCTGTCCCTTTTTTGATGTAAATAAAAGGGATAATGGATAATACCTTGAATATGGTTAGTAAGAGAAATTTAAGGAGTGACAACATGCTGGGGTTTAAAAAGAAAACAGAAGGATTTTTTTGGAGTAAGGCCTTACATGGAAATGGGATCGAGGTATTGAACATTGATACCTCCTCAACAGAGATCGATATTTTCACAGGTTCTGCTGATGACATACAAATTGAATTGAAAGGTGAAATAAGCAGCAAGCTGAAAGAAAATGTCCAGGTTGAAGCAGTCATAAACGGGAACACATTGAGTGTAAAAGTGAGTGTGGAACGAAACAGCAGTTTCAGTATGGGGATCGACGTCATTAAACTGGCACTGAGTGTCGAAGTGCCTCAGAAGCTGTATGAAAAGGTCAATGCTGAAACTTCTTCCGGCGGGATTGCTGCCAGGGACTTGGAAGGAAAAGAAGTTCATTTCAGAGCGGGCTCTGGAGAAGTGGAAGCCTCCGGAATAAGAGCACATAGCGAATTTAAAAGCAAAACCAACAGCGGCAGTATTGAACTAAAGAGAATTGAGGCACCTTCCATTTATGCGAAAGCTAACAGCGGGACACTCATACTGCAAAATCTAGTGGCGGAAAAGATTCAAGCGAAAGCAGCCTCAGGGAATATTATTGCCAAGAAATGGAGGGGAGATTTCTTGGCGGAAACCAATTCAGGGGAAATCGAGCTTCATGCACCTGCACTCACCGGAAATATTGATGTTGAAGCCTCCAGTGGAGATGTCATGCTTTACTTCGATAAAAAACCGGAATCGTTCAAATTGGATTTTACAGGAAATTCTGGGGAAGCCAGACTGGATATGAACGATTTACAGTATCAGGAAAGGGGTGATCACCGGGTTCTGGCAGAAGAAGGTGACGGAAAGTATGCCATCACAGTAAAAACCTCTTCCGGGGATTTAGATTTTAGTTCCAAAGGCCTGTAAACCGAAAAGCCGTCTGGCAATTTTCAAAAGAACACAAAAAGCCTATGAAGGACAGTTCATCCCACTTTTAAAGGGACTCCCCGGCAAGGAGGTCCCTTTTTACATAAGACTGTTTTCGCATATATTGTTGCTTCTGGAAAAATCCTAAAAACCAATTTTTCCCCCTGCATACTACGTTTTTCGCTCTTGCCAAACAGGTTTTTTTTCCGGCTCATTACTCCACTATCAGATAGCAACAAAGTTCACGAAAAGAGCCTTATATAAACAGATTTCCTCAAAGCTAATCTGTAATATCCACAAAGATTTCTGCAGGCTTAACCTTCTCTGTCAACAGTCCGGTTTCTTCAAGCCAGGCTGCGGTTTCCTGCCAGGACTCATCACTCTGGCTTCCAAACGGTTCGCCGTCCATTTCCATTTTCGGCAGCAGGATCTCCAAGCTTTTCTGTTCCACTTCCTCAACAAGCGGGAAATTGGCTTCATCCTGGTTGGTCAACAAAATCTGCAGGGCTTCATCAGGATTTTCCTTCATGAATTCATAGCCTTTTGCAGCAGCACTCCAGAAAGCACGGATGTTATCTTCTTTTTCATTCCATGTTTCATCATTTGTAACTAATACCAGCTCGTAAAAATTGGGAACTCCATAGTCTACCGGATTAAAATGCCGGGTTTGATAGCCTTGATTAGCGAGTACAGGTACTTCATGATTGAGGAAAGCGCCGATCACTGCGTCTGTTTTTTCGCTTACAATAGATGAACCAAGCTCAAAGCCGACATCGATTGTATTCAACCTTGCAGGGTCGCCGCCATCCGCTTTCACCATTGTCTCTAAGAGAGCTTCATTTAATGGAATTCCCGGATACCCGACTGTTTTTCCTTCAAGATCCTTAGGTGATTGGATTGGACTATCTTTCAAAAAAATAAGATGGTTCAAAGGGGAACGGACAATGGCTGCAACAGACTTAACTGGAATATCTTCGTTTGCCCTCGCCATGATGACATCAGGCTGATAAGAGATACCGAGATCAATCTTGCCGGCGGCAGCAAGGTTGATAGGATCAGTAGGATTGGCAGGAAATTTTATTTCTACATCCAACCCCTCTTCTTTGAAATAGCCTTTATTTTTTGCTGCATAAAGATAGCTGTGTACCGCATTGGGATACCAATCCAGCATAATCGTCATTTCTTCGAGATCAGTCTCTTTGACTTCTATTGCATTCTCCTGTTGGGAGCAGCCGCTTATCACGAGAAGAAACAGACTGAGCAGGAAAAGAAGTATTTTTTTCATAAGGATTTCCTCCATTTAAAAATGATATTTTCTAACCATGTAACGAACAGAAATAACGATATTCCTGCAATGGATAAGAGGACGATCGGGGCAAAGACAGCTGCACCATTAAATTGTGTCATCATCCTGCGGCTGAAATACCCCAGTCCGGCTTCGGCTCCCAGCCATTCACCGATAGCAGCACCAATCACACTCAAGGTAACAGCTACCTTCAATCCTGCGAAAAAATACGGAAGTGCGGAGGGAATGCTCAACTCCCGCAAAATATGCCGTTCACGAGCACCCATCGTCAGCATCAGCTCCTTTAGATCCTTATTAACGGACCTCAGGCCATCAAAAGTACTGACCGTAATGGGGAAGAAGGTAATAAGAATCGTTACCGCTACCTTGCTCCAGATGGAGTAGCCAAACCAAAGGACGAATATCGGCGCCAGGGCGATGATGGGGATGGTTTGTGATGCAATCAATATCGGATAAAAAGTCCTTTCAATGGCTTTGCTGTAATTCATGGACATGGCAAGGGAAACCCCCAGAATGATAGACAAAGCCAAACCGATCAAAATGATGAAAAGAGTGGCCGGTAGGTGTTTGCCAATCAAGATTCCTTTGAGCTCCCAAAGTTCTGCAAGGATACCACCGGGAGTCGGCAGGATGAACGGTTTGTTATATGAGTTTGCTCCAATCTGCCAGACGGCCATTACAGAAACAATCATCAGACTTGAAGCAATATAATTTTTCCACTTATTCATGAAAGAGACACCAGTCTTCTTAACTCCGAAATCAGGTCAGTTTTAATCGTTTGTACGCCTGCATCTGTTAAATCCCCAAACTTTCGGGGACGGGGAAGCGGAACCTTTATTTCCTTTAGAGATGTTACGGGCATTTGGCTGAAGATCAGGATGCGGTCTGACAGGAATAGTGCTTCTTCCACATCATGGGTGATGAATAAAATCGTCTTTTCCCGCTTGGTCCATTGATCCAAGAGCCATTCCTGCATGGAGAGCCTTGTGATGGCATCCAATGCACTGAATGGTTCATCCAGAACCAGGAGGTCATTCCCGCTTGTAACAGCCCGCAAAAAGGAGACTCTTTGACGCATGCCGCCGGATAAATTATGTGGATATCTGTCTTCGTAACCTTTCAGGCCAAACTCCCCCAGCAAACCACGAGTCTGATCTTCGGCTTTTTCTTTTTGGACTCCCTGAAGCTGGAGGGGAAGAATTGCATTTTCCATCACGGTCCTCCATGGCAGCAAAAGGTCCTTCTGAGGCATATATCCCACATGTCCAAGCCGGTCCTCGATGGCTTCTCCTTTCAAAAGGATTCTGCCTTCAAGTGGTTGTTCCAAGCCGGTGATCAGCCGGAATAATGTGCTTTTGCCCGAACCGCTCGGACCGATGATCGTAACAAATTCTTTCGGTCTGATAGAAAGAGATAATCGTTCAAGTACTGGAACTGAGTGTGGTATCTTGTCTTGCGGATAAGAAAATGAAATATCCTCGAGTTGGAGCAGGCCGCTATTCATCTGTCGGCCACATCTCTTCTTTATGGACCATATCCCAAAACATGTATTCAAAACGGCTTGTGTTAAGGAAAATCTCTTCAAGGCGGTTCAATTCAGCATCGTCTTTTCCAACGGTTATTTCATTGAGCAGAGCAATA
This sequence comes from Bacillus sp. SRL337, assembly GCF_984799155.1. Lineage (NCBI taxonomy): Bacteria > Bacillati > Bacillota > Bacilli > Caryophanales > Bacillaceae > Bacillus > Bacillus sp. SRL337. Next base: position 984,400 of record NZ_OZ481793.1, read on the forward strand.
AGCCAGGTTGAAAGTGAACCAAATTCATCTGAGGAATACATCGAAACCCATTCCCCGTAAAATTCATGATTTATGGCTCCCTCCATTTTGCTTAATTCTTTTCCGATTTCCCAATAACTCCACATGCAGGGAAGAAGGGAACAAACCAAATCTGCGAGAGTGCCATTTTCAGAGACGTGCAGCATGTAGTGTGTATAAGCCAGTGTCACAGGAGAAGGCTTTGCATTTTCCAAATCATCTGCAGAGACTCCGAGCCTCTCAGTATATTGACGGTGAAGCGCCATTTCTTCATTCAGTGTGGAATCGAGCAACTTTGCAAATTTCCCCATTGTCCTAGTATCCTTCGCTTTGACAGATCCCAATGCAAACAGTTTAGAAAAGTCCTTTAAATAAACATAATCCTGCACCATGTAAAAACAGAATTTATTCTGGTCGAGTGTTCCTCGCCCGATCCCCTGAACAAAGGGGTGCTGATGGCTTTTTTGCCAGATGGGTTTTGCCTTTTCAAACAATCTGCCGGTAAACTGCATTCCTTCTCCTCCTTTAATTGACAACAAAAAAACCACTTTCAAGAAGAAAGTGGCCAGGTGCAATCTGAATATGTAAAGAGAAACACAGGCAGTAGAATCCCACTGTCTGTCATTGCATACATATGTCCGCCACTTCCCTTCGCTAGTATTACCTAGATCAGGTAGTCAGGGTTAAGACATAGAAATGTCTCTCTCAGCTTTAACGCACCCCTAGTGTTGTGAAAAATTATGAAATTATCGTATATTACATATCTATCATACATTAAATCTTTCTGCAACACTTAAAAAAATATTTATGTTCATGCAGGAATACATGAAAACATGCTGAATACATTTTTAAAATACCAAAAAGGAGGCTGTTAATTGGAAAAGATATCAATAGGACTATTGGGCCTGGGCACCGTTGGCTCAGGGGTAGTGAAGGTAATACGGAACCACCAGGATAAATTGGTTCATGGAGTCGGCTGCTCCGTGCAAATAAAGAAAATTTTAGTGAAGGATGCTGCAAAAGAGAGGGGGGGCGAAGTTGATGCTGCAATGATCACGGTACATTCCGATGAAATCATAGATGATCCGGCCATCGATGTGATCGTCGAAGTAATGGGAGGGATAGAAGAGACGCGCACGCTTCTCCTGAAAGCCCTTGGAAATAAGAAACACGTCGTCACGGCTAATAAGGATTTAATGGCGCTTCATGGTCCGGAACTATTGGAAGCGGCATCAACAAATGGATGCGATTTATTCTATGAAGCCAGTGTAGCCGGGGGGATACCGATTCTCCGGAGTGTCGTTGACGGGTTTGCTTCTGACCATATCCATAAAATCATGGGAATCGTCAACGGGACAACCAACTATATTCTCACCAAAATGAGTGACGAAGGGAAATCGTATCCGGACGCGTTAAGGGAAGCCCAGGAGCTGGGATATGCAGAAGCTGATCCAGAAGCAGATGTGGAAGGGATCGATGCAGCAAGGAAAATGGCGATTTTGTCAACCCTCGGGTTTTCTATGAATGTTGGCCTCAGGGATGTTCGTTGTAAAGGGATTGCCAGTGTAACTCAAGAGGATATCTTTTATGGAAAGCAGCTGGGATATACGATGAAGCTGATCGGAGTGGCCGAAAGAGAAAACGATAGGATTGATGTTTCAGTACAGCCGACACTGGTTTCCGATTCGCATCCGCTTGCTGCTGTCAAAAATGAGAATAATGCTGTGTATGTGTACGGAGAGGCAGTTGGAGAAACAATGTTCTTCGGACCTGGCGCCGGCAGCCTTCCTACAGCAACCGCGGTGGTATCCGATCTTGTCGGTGTCATGAGGAACATGAGGCTGGGAGTAAATGGCCATAGTGCTGCCCTTCCGCAATTCCCGAAGAAACTAAAGAAAACAGATGAAGTTTTTAAGAAGCACTTCCTCAGACTTGTGGTCGAAGATGAAGTAGGTGCGCTTGCGGAAATAACCACTTTACTTTCAACTGAAGGAATCAGTGTTGAAAAGATCTGGCAGAATCCGAAAAGAGGAAGCATCTCGGAGATTATTCTTGTCACCCATAAAGTTTCACAGAAAAGCTTTGAGGATATACTTGCTAAATTGAATGATTCCCGGGTTGTCAGGATGGTGGGGAGTTCATACAGGATTGAAGTATAACGAGGAAAACCAGTTTAAAATACTGGTTTTTTTTGTTGGTCTTAAGAAGGCCGGCAAGGGAATAGAACGGGTGAATATAAAGCCCGATTTTGTTGTGAATGACACAGTTAGGCTCTATAGAACCCAGATTATCGACAACTTTTACTCGAGAAGATTAAACGAGCAGCATATAAAAAGCGCTCTTCGAACTGATCAGAATGAACCCGAATGTAAAATTGACAAAACAAGAAAAAAACAGCAACAATAGGAAATAACAAAAAGAAAAGATGGTGGCTGAAAAAATGTTCTCTGAAGAAAGAAGAAAGTAGATTCTTGAGATGCTGGAACAGAACGGGAGAATTCTGGTGAAAGAGATGCCGTACACTTTGATGTCTCAATCGATTCCATACGAAGGGATTTATCCATCATGGAAGAAGAACAGCTGACTCATGGCGGTGCTATTCCCCTGGGTGAAGTCAGGGAAATGCCAAGAAAGAACGAGGAACGATTCGGCATAAGCACTCCATGTTTACACATTCTCTCAATTGATAAGCGATTTCCACAGAATTATTAGCACTACAGTAAAGGAAAAGTGCCTTGGGAGGTAGGGCAGCATGGCAAAATGGATGGATGCCCCTCCAAAAAACACCGTCTGGTCCGGGACGATGTATACAGCTGCCTTTGCGGCAATCCATTGTTGGCAATAGATATGTGATCGGCGGGAAGATGAAAGCTTCCGGCAATATCACTGATCCGCTTGGTGCCAAGTTCGCCGAACGCTTCCATTATGATTTGTGTTTTGCAACGGGTGGAGGACTGACCACAAGAGGATTAAGTACGGCTACCCCCGAAGCAGCGCTGTTCCATGAAGAGGTGTATGAAAATTCCCGCCGGATCATCACACTTGTCGAGCATACAAAAATGGGTGTTGATTTATTCGTCAGCATGTATCCACTTAGGAAACTGGATATCATATTAACCAATGATGGCACAACTGAAGATCAAATAAATGAATTAGAAGCTCATGGAGTTAAGGTCATAAAAGTCCCGAAGAATGGATAAGTGCTGATTCTGTGAGTGAAGTGAACGTCTGCTTCACTTTTTTGGTTCTTGTGCATCCTATAAAAATAGAGATTAAATCACTTTCAAGATGAAGCATTTGTCTTTTTCATCAACAAACAGGCAAAATTCTTTATGAGGATGAATGCCGCTGAGATCACGGATTTCCTTTGGAATATGGATAGCGCCTTTTTCAGAAATATAACGTTTATTGTTTGTGCTGTGTTGTTCAGGTTTTTTTATGACAATCGCATCTTCATCATAGCTGATTTCCGCCTGCCTCCCTGGAACCAGTCCGAACTGCTGCCTCCATTGATTAGGAAGAGTGACGTTCCCGGTCTTGCTGAAGTCCCTGCACCTGTATTTTCTATACATCTCTCTCACCTCACTTATTGTCTTAAATATCCTTATGCAGGCAGGATGAAACGTTCAATAAGGGGGACAAGAATATACGAGGTAACATAAATTGGGTGAAATGAGGTAATATAGAGGTATAAAATCACCTGAAACGACAGAGGAAGTTGACTATGGAAGAATCAAGAAAAATTGCAGGGAGAATTGCCATTGTATATGTAATAATTGGTGCATTGTGGGTTATCTTCTCTGATAGGCTTTCATTGGTGCTGGCCCATAATGATATGAGGGTTTTCATCTTTTTTCAGCAGTACAAAGGCTGGTTTTTCATATTAATGACCGGAATCCTTATCTATTTCCTTATCTTTAAGCGGGCATCGAAATTGGTGGAGTCAGCCGAAAGATTGAGAAGTAAGGAGAAACAGCTTCAAAAAAGCAATCAACATTATCAATCCCTATTTAACAATAATCCAGATGCGGTCTTCGAAATTACCCGGGATGGAAATCTGGCCGCCTTGAATCCTGAAGGAGAAGTAATTATTGGATATGATGTTCGTGAGCTTAAGGGACAGCCTTTGACCTTTCTGATTCATCCTGAAGACAGGGAAGACGCAGGTCGGATGTTCAGCAACACGATTTCAGGTAATCCGGAGAAATTCGAAATGAAAATCATCAGCAAGACTGGCAAGGAAAGGCTGCTTCGCTGTTCACTTCTTCCCATTGTAGTTGATGGAAAAATCATCGGTGTGTTTGGAATAGGAAGGGATATCACGGACTATAGGGAAAACGAAGAAATGATGATTGCTTCTGAGAAGTTATCCGTCATCGGTCAATTGGCAGCAGCTGTTGCCCATGAAATCCGCAATCCCTTGACCTCTTTAAAAGGATTTGTCCAACTGATGCAGGTAACGAACGAAGCTGAGGATGAACATCTTTCTGTCATGCTGTCTGAAATAGAACGGATCAACCTTATTTCAGGAGAGATGTTGATTTTGGGCAAACAGCAGGACATCGATTTTGGCAAAGAAGAAGTCAATGACATCATCAGGCAGGTTTTGGTACTGATGGAGGCACAGGCTAATCTGGATAATGTTAAAATAGAATTTCACCCGAATATGGGGCCGCTGCATGTCAATGCAGATCAGAATCAATTAAAACAGGTATTGATCAATCTCATCAAGAACGGGGTAGAAGCCATAGAAGAAAAGGGAATAGTGACGGTGGATACCTTGAAGGACAGCAATAGGGCGATTGTCAATATCAAGGATAACGGAATAGGAATGGAACAGGAATGGATCGACCGTCTCGGTGAGCCTTTCTACTCTACAAAGGAGAAGGGGACGGGCCTGGGTCTGGCGGTCTGCAAGAAAATCATTGAACGCCATCATGGAGAGATCATATACAAAAGTGAAAAGGGAAGAGGCACCACCGTCACAATATCTTTGCCGCTGACATGATGTTTTTTCTTTTGAGCATCGTGTAAAATGAACTACAGGATCTTTAATAGAGAGAGGAATTATCAAATGGAAACAAATATGAAACCGTTTTTGCAGGAAGCATGGCAAAACGCTGAATTTACAGAATTAACCGAGGTCCAGCAAAAAGCAATCCCTGAAGTTCTGGAAGGGAAGAATCTTGTCTGCGAATCTCCTACAGGGACAGGTAAAACATTGGCCTACTTACTGCCGATCCTTAACAGTATTGACGAGAAAAAAATGCAGGCGCAGGCACTGATACTTGCTCCTTCTCGTGAACTTGTCATGCAAATCCACCAGGAAATACAGAAATGGACAAAAGGAACGGGAATCACCAGCATAGCACTGATTGGCGGTGCCAATGTGAAAAATCAAATTGAAAAGCTGAAAAAGAAACCGAGAATCGTTGTTGGCACCACAGGCCGCATAACGGAATTAATCAAGATGAAAAAATTGAAGATGCATGAAGTTGGAACCATTGTTGTAGATGAATTTGATCTTATGATCGGCAATGAACACATAAACAATATCAGGCAGATCATTAAATCAACAATGGCTGACAGACAGCTTCTATTCTTTTCGGCCACTCTTTCAGATGTCACTGATCAGGTAGCATCTGAGTTAATGGAGAACTATGAAGTCATCCGTGTAAACCAAGGGGTGGTCTCCTCTGCCAAGGTTGAGCATGGATACCTGTTATCAGAACAGCGGGATAAAATAGAAATTCTCCGAAAACTATCAAACGTGAAAGACCTGAAAGCCTTGGTCTTCTTCAATAACTTGGAAAAGTTATCAGAAGCGGAAGAAAAGTTGAAGTATCAAAAGACCTCCCTTGAGGTGCTTGCAGGTGAATCCAAAAAAATGGAACGTAAGCATTCATTGGATCGATTCAGGGCAGGGAAGGTGCCGATGCTGCTGACGACAGATGTTGCAGCGCGTGGCCTCGATATCAGCGGGGTAACACATGTCATTCACTTTGAATTTCCTACAGATGCCAAACAATATATCCACCGCTCAGGAAGAACCGGGCGGATGGGTGCATCAGGAACAGTCATATCGATTGTAACCAAAAGAGAAGAAAGCTTTTTGGGAAAATTGGCTGAGGAGTTAAATTTAAAGGTTGTGAAGAAACGCCTCCATGGCGGGGAAATAGTAGAAGGGTAACAAAAAAGGCCGGATTGATCATGTTCAATCCGGCCTTTCATTATCGTTTGCCCCTATTCGCAATGAGTTTGTACACAAGGACAATCACAGCGATAACGAGAAGAATGTGTATGATACCGCCGGCGATTTTAAAAATAATTCCTAAAATCCATAAAGCAATTAATATTCCGATAATCGTCCAAAGCATTTTCCGTACCTCCTTTGCAGGGATAATCCTATCTTTCCCTACACTGATTCAATTTATGAAGCCCTGCACACCGAGTGGAAATCCGTTTGGTATATAAATCAGTGGCGGTGATGGTCCTTCGCTTCACCAAGTGCTTCATGGACTTTTCCTTCACCTTTGTCCTTCATGCCCTCGCGCTGCATTTCAGGATTATCAGCTGCTTGTCCCGTTTTCTCTTTCACTTCCCCTTCAGCCTTCTTTGCTGCGCCTTTTAGCTTTTCTTTCATGCCATTATCTTTTGTCATGTAAAAACACCCTTTCGAAAATTGTATTATTCTTTTTCCTTAATTAAGGGAGGTTAAACAAAAGAACCAGGTTAGTGAATAAATAAAGTGGGGAATACAAATAAAACTTTCACATATTAGTTGAATAGAGTTCGTTCAGCTTACGAAATGAAAAATGTGAAATAATAGAAGCTAAGCTTTATATAGAAATCATTTAAACCTAAGGGATTGGTCATATGAAAAGAAGGCTGGAATTTTTATTTGTCATTATACTGATAGCTTGTGTATACATGTTCCTTTTCAGCGGATTCCATGCATACATAAAAACGGGGGCAGCCGTGGCTTATATACTCATCATCCTGATTACCGTGTTTTCGCTGATCCTGGAGAACAGGTCGGCACAGCACACACTCTTGTGGATATATGTATTGGTCTGCTTTCCGGTCTTCGGGTACTTCTTTTATTTGTATTCAGGCCAGTTATACTTAAAAGGATATCTGTTCAAGACTAAACGAAAGAACGATCGTGAAGAATGGCAGCGGCTTCTCAAAAACGAGATTACACCTGATTTATCCTTCCTGCAAGATAACCAAAGAAGCTTTGCCAGCTTTGCAAACAAAGTGGCATGGTCACCGATCAGCACTTCTTCCTCGACCCAGATACTTAAAAATGGCGATGAGACATTCAGTGAAATCAAGGAAAAACTTAAGAATGCGAAACAGTATATCCATATCGAATATTATATTTTCCGGTCGGACCGCCTAGGAAAGGAAATCATCAGCATCCTGATTGAAAAGGCCAGGGAGGGGCTTGAGGTCCTGTTTATTTTTGATGCAGTGGGCAGCATGCATTTATCCTCTAAGGATATCCGGGCAATGCAGGAAGCCGGGGTGCAGGTACAGCCTTTCCTCCCGTTGAAATACGGCTTTTTTAATCAGAAGTTCAATTTTCGGAACCACAGGAAAATCATTGTTATAGATGGTATCGTCGGATTTGTCGGCGGCTTGAACGTCGGAGTTGAGTATCTGGGAGAAGACGAAAGGTTCGGTTTCTGGCGGGATACTCATATGATGCTTGAGGGTGGCGCAGTCTTCACGCTGCATACTGTATTCCTGCTTGATTGGGAATACGTGTCTGGGGATATGATACTGGAAAAATATCAGGAGCATCCTGAAATTCCATCTGAAGACCTGGACGGTGCTGTCCAAGTCGTTGCAAGCGGACCGGACACACAACTGGGTATCATGAGTGATCTGTACTATTCCTTGATTTCTTCGGCGACGAAATCCATTTGGATTGCAACGCCATATTTCGTGCCAACTGAATCAATTAGGACAGCTCTGCGTGTCGCAGCTTCAAGAGGGGTTGAGGTCCGGATCATGGTTCCCGAAACCAATGATGGTTTCCTGACTCAATATGCAACCAGGTCTTATTTTTCAGAGCTGATCCGCTGCGGAGTCGAAATTTATTCTTATAAAAAAGGATTCATGCATCAAAAAATCATTATTGTTGACGGAAACCTTGCCTCTGTCGGAACCGCAAATATGGATATGCGCAGCTTTCATTTGAATTTTGAAGTCAATGTATTCTTGTTAGGAAATAGTTCCATCCGGGATCTTTCTGCACATTATGAGAAAGATATGACGGACAGCGTCAGGGTAGGACCGGTTGAATATTATAAACGAGGAGTCATAGAAAGGGCGAAGGAATCGTTTGCAAGATTATTTTCCGGAGTTCTTTAAGAGAAGAAAAGCTCAGGCGCAGCCTGAGCTTTTTTCATTTATTGAGGAGCTGTGGATCATTCTTCTTATAGACAACCTTGCCATCCATTATGGTAAAAAGGACTTTTGCCTCTTTGATTTCTTCTGAATGCCGTTCGAACAGGTTGCGGTCGAGGATGACAATGTCTGCTTTTTTGCCGGTCTCCAAGGTCCCGAGATCAGTTTCACGGAAATTTCCATATGCCGGTGATTTTGTATAGTGTATCAAGGCTTGCGCAAGGCTTATCTTATGCTGGGGATTCCAACCTCCTGCAGGTGTGCCATCTTCATGTTTTCTCGTGACTGCCCGATAGATTCCAAGCATGGGATTCAAATCAACAATCGGATAGTCGCTGCCGAAAACAAGCTTGGCGCCATTTTGTTCTAATTCCCCGATCGGCCAAGTATGGTTGATTCTATCAGGTCCCAGCCGTTCCATATATTCATGGGTTTCCATCGAACTTGAAGTGAGATGCTCCGGCTGCATGGATGGCAGGACGCCAAGCGTTGAAAATCTCGGAATGTCTTCAGGATGAATGACTTCAATATGCTCGATGGTATGGCGGGAATCTCTTTTGCCATTGATGGCCTGTGCATGCTCGAAGGCGTCAAGTCCCAGCCGCACTGCTGCATCTCCGCAAGCGTGAAGCCTTATCCTGTATCCCAGTCTATCCGCTTTTTCAATCCACTTGAAGTACGTTTCTCTGGGGTAGATGGTCCCGCCTTTCGTTGACGGGCGGTCTGTATAGGGATCCAAAAGATAACCTGTATAGGTAAGAGGCACTCCATCAATGAATTGCTTCAGACCGGAAAATTTAAGTTTATCGGAATTGAAGCTTTCATAATAGGATAAATTTTTCAAATTGCCATCAAGCGGAGCGAGGAAGTGGATGCGGACCGACAATCTATTTTCCTCGTCGTATTTTCTGTATTCCTCTAAGTCTCCAAGTGTGAACCCAGGCAGTGGAAGCATATCGCCTACAGAAGTAATCCCGTATTCGCCCGCTTTTTTCATGAATGAATCCAGCAGACGGGCTTTTTTATCAGCGGGAAGATCAAAAGCGCTGGCTGCCAGCCCAACAGCTGTTTCATAAAGAAAGCCGGTTGGGAATCCGGCTCCGTCCTTCTCGATTTTTCCGAATGGAGGTTCGACCGTATTTTCATCAATGCCGAGCATTTCCAACGCTTTCGTATTCAGCCACGCACTATGGGCTTCTTCATTGAGAAGAAATACTGGCCGGTCTGGAATAAGGCGATCCAGTGAATGACGGGAAGGGAGCCTTTGGCCTGGCCACCTGACGTGGTGCCATCCGAATCCGATCACCCAGGGGTCGTCTTGATTCTCTTCAGCATATTTGGCAATCATATTGGCCGCTTCCTCTTCACTGCTGCAGAAGGTTAATGAAGTGTATTCCTGAAACATTGCCCCAAGCCACAAGTGGACATGAAAATCATGAAAACCGGGGAGTACCAGCTTGCCGTATGCCAAAATCTCTTTTGTGTGAACTCCTTTATAGTGTTCCATGTCTTCCTGTGAACCCATCGCGATTATGGTTCCGTCCTTGATAGCGAGTGCACCTTCAACCGTTCCTTGGCTGTCCGCGGTGAAAATGGCATCACTTTTGATAATCAAATCGGCTGAATGTATAATCAAAATGCATTTCTCCTTTTGAATTTTGAGAAAATTATGGAAATCATCTATTAACCATGTTACTATAAACTGGTTCTTATTTAAATCAAAAGGATAGTAGTATGAATGTTCAAGTTCTCCTGTGGGAGGGCTTTTTTTATCCGGGCAGAACTCGCTCTTATGAGTGATGATGGGAAAAAAGAAGGCTGTTTTCACAAAAGTGACTGCTTATGGAAAAATCCAAGTGTCTTGGGTACTGGGTGTCTCTCCACCAGGGAGGGCAGCTATCTCTTTCTTGTTTACCGTGATCTTTTAGAAGCATGATGGCAATGATTTTCGACTTCCGGATTCAATAGGAACAGAGTGTAAGAAAAGAGTATAAAAAGAAATATGAAACATCAAATATGAATACAGGCAAAACAGTTTCCATAAAATCGATTAATTTTTTTTAAGGGGGCATTGCGATGAGAGTGGTCAGAGCAGGGATTGAACATCTGGACCTTGTTTCAGATGTTTTTAATCAATATCGAGTTTTTTATGATCAGGAAAATGATGTCGGGAGCTGCCGCGAGTTTTTAAAAGAGCGGATGGAGAATGATGAATCTGTAATCTTCCTGGCTTTAGAAGAAGGTGAAGAAGAGTTAAAGCCCCTGGGTTTTACCCAATTGTACCCCATCTTTTCATCTGTTTCATTGAAAAGGCACTGGCTCTTGAATGATCTATTTGTCACAAAGAATGCGAGGAGAAGAGGGGTCGGGGAAACACTTCTTACTAACGCAAAACAGCTTGCAGAAGAAACAGGAGCTAAGGGACTCACCCTTGAAACCAGCCATGATAACTATAATGCGCAGAAGCTGTATGAGAAATTCGGGTTTAAGAAACATACCGAGTTCCATTATACCTATCCGCTGTAAAGAGGAATAGCGAAGGCCGGAAACCAGCTAGTGGATTCCGGCCTTTCAGCTTTCCGGTCAGGCACCGGATCTGTCCGTTGCTCCGAATTCGACAGCCTTATCGATTGCCTCAAAAGGTTTGCCATTTTCATTTTCGATTGTGTATACAGTTTTTCCTGTCTGCCACTGAATCACGGTGTCAGGAGAGTCCTTAAATCCATTGATGCTGATCATCCCTCGGTCTTCAGGGGCCGGAAGGTAATGGCTTTCCAGGTGCTCCACCACCTTTTTGGCAAGTTCAACTCCCTCGGGATAAGGCTCATAAGCATATTGCGGGTCGGTAGGGAAATTCATCTGTATAAGCCAGCGCCCTTCGTTCCAGGATATATATTGATGGCCGGTGGCACCTTCTACAAGTGCCTGTATGGAATGCCCCAAATCGGTGTTGGTCTGTTTTACTTCACGATAGTTCTCAATTGCTTGAGCTGCTTTGCTTGCACTTTCATAGTTTGTTTGCTGGACGCCATCGGGCAGCTCATTGGAAGTATCAGTGCTTTGTGAAGGTTCCCCGTTATTGTTATCCTCCTCTGAAGCCGCCTGGTTCCCTTGACTACCGGATGATGCATTTGAATCTTCTTCAGGGGTATCAGGAGAGTCCGCTTCTTCAGCAGTTGTGCTGGAACCGGTATCGCTTTCAGCAGCATCGGCATTATCTTGATTCATATTGGAATTATCGGCTGTGTTTCCTTCGTTATTGCACCCTGCTAATAGCAGGCTGGATGTTAATAAAAAGGCAGTTCCTGCTGTTTTGAACTTCATGCTATCCCTCCAATTGTAAATCTGTAATTACCTTTTCCCTTTATACCGATTCATAACCTTCATTTTCCCCAAAAGTAAAATAGGCTTTAGAAGGGCAGCAGACAGCGGGATTGCGGCTGCCGGCTGATCCATCTTAAAGCCGTTTATTTATATGTTAAAAAACCTTCGTTGTCCAAGATTCACAGTTCCAAAGGTCTGTGGCAATGTCCTGATAGAATTCAGGTTCGTGTGAGATGAGCAGGATGCTTCCTTTGTATTCCTGTAAGGCTCTTTTGAGTTCGGCTTTTGCTTCTGCGTCCAAATGGTTGGTGGGCTCGTCGAAGACTAATAGATTCGTTTCCTTGTTGATCAACTTGCATAGTCTGACTTTTGCTTTTTCACCGCCGCTCAACACCTCGACCTTGCTTTCAATATGCTTGGTCATCAACCCGGATTTTGCAAGCGCAGCCCTTACCTCATATTGAGTGAAGGAAGGGAACTCGCTCCATACTTCCTCAATGCAGGTATTGTAGTTAGCGTTTTTAATCTCCTGTTCGAAGTAGCCGATATGGAGATGGTCCCCACGTTCAACCTCACCTGAAACAGGTTTGATTTCACCTAGGATGCTTTTGAGCAGCGTTGTCTTTCCAATACCGTTTGCTCCGTATAGGGCGATTTTCTGTCCCCGCTCCATGCGCAGGTTCAGAGGCTTTGAAAGCGGTTCGTCGTATCCTATAACCAGGTCACGGGTTTCAAAGATCAATTTGCTGGAAGTCCTGGCAGGTTTAAAGTGAAACTCAGGTTTAGGCTTTTCACCTGCTAATTCGATGATCTCCATTTTATCCAGCTTCTTTTGGCGGGACATGGCCATATTTCTTGTTGATACCCTGGCTTTGTTTCTTGCAACAAAGTCCTTGAGTTCAGAGATTTCCTGTTGCTGTCTTTTATAAGCGGATTCCAGCTGCTGGCGTTTCATTTCATAGACCTTTTGGAAATCATCATAGTCTCCGGCATAGCGGTTAAGCTCCTGGTTTTCCATATGATAAATGAGATTGATGACGCTGTTAAGGAAAGGAATATCATGTGAAATCAGGATGAAAGCATTTTCGTATTCCAGCAGGTACCTCTTCAACCAGACAATATGCTGTTCATCAAGGTAGTTGGTCGGCTCATCCAGCAATAAAATATCGGGTTTCTCGAGGAGCAGTTTTGCCAACAGGACTTTAGTTCTTTGTCCTCCGCTGAGATCCTGAACTTCCCGCTCAAGGCCGATTTCATCGAGTCCAAGTCCTCTTGCAATTTCCTCCACTTTTGCATCTATGACATAGAAATCATTATTCGTCAGAGCATCCTGGAGGGTCCCTGTCTCATCTAAAAGCTTTTCAAGTTCTTCTGGAGAAGCCTCTCCCATTTTTGCGAAAAGTTCGTTCATTTCTGTTTCCATATCGAATAAATATTGAAATGCAGTCTTCAGGACGGCCCTGATGGTCATTCCTTTCTCAAGGGAAGTATGCTGATCAAGGTAGCCGACGCGTACACGCTTTGCCCATTCGACTTTTCCTTCATCGGGCTCAAGTTTACGGGTGATGATATTCATGAAGGTTGATTTTCCTTCCCCGTTTGCCCCGATGAGTCCGATATGTTCGCCTTTCAGGAGACGAAAGGATACATCATTGAAAATGGCTCTGTCTCCAAAGCCATGGCTTAAATTCTTAACTGTTAATATACTCATGTAACCTGCACCTTTTCTATTGTTTTCTTATTATCTCTTCATATTATAAAGGTGTTAAAAGCGGATGGGTAGGGGTGGAAAAATTTAATTGCGGGTAAGTTCGGCACCCTGGTATAAAAAAGGGGAAGTATACCTGTATTCAGCCTCGGCTCCGGCGGTTAATGTACTGCTGTTCTGAACCAAGTTCTCTGTTGAGGAGCAGCTCCATTTCTTCAAGGTGCCGGCGTGCAACTATAGGGTCCTGGGCAGACCAATAAACATTGTAGATAAAATAGTAATCCTTGATTCTCCTGAACAGGACCATTGAGTGCGGGAAATGGTCAAAGCTTGCTTTAATGTTGTATCTCCTGGAATAACTCCATTTTATAAGTTTCAAGTAGGCCGCCCCCTTGTAGCTGTTGGTTTCTTTTATTCCCGGATGTCCTTCATCCGCAAACGTAATAATCCGTTCTGACCGTTTGATCAAGCTGCCTAATGTGTAAATTAAAAAAGGATAATAATGAAAGGGGGAAAGCGTTATGACGGATAAGAGAAACGGCTGGTTGATGAAGCAGACGTGGGAACATCTATTATTCCTGCATTGGGAAGAGAAAGCTGGCATTGTGCAAGAAATGATTCCGCGGGAACTGGAACTTGACACTTATCAGGGGAGCGCATGGATTGGGATTGTGCCGTTTGCTGTTAAGCATATGCGCGGGCACGGGATGCCTGAAATCCCTTTTGCCCGGTCTTTCCTTGAATGCAATGTTCGTACATACGTCACTTACAAGGGAGAGCCGGGTGTTTATTTTTTCAGTCTTGATGCTGACCATGCTCCTGTAATAGCTGGTGCCCGCAATTTTTTTCATCTGCCGTACTATCGTGCAGAAATGGAGATGTTCATCGGTCATGAAACCATTCAATACAGCACCAGGAGAACTCATAAAGGAACGAACGGTGAAAGTCTGAAGATGGATTATACCCCTGGAAGTCCTCTTCCTGAAAAGAAAAGTCCGCTGACGGACTGGCTTACCGAACGATATTGCTTATGGACGGTGAAGGATGGAAAGGTATATAAAGGAGAAATTGCTCATGAGCCCTGGGAGCTTTATGAGGCAGAATCCGTGATTTATGAACAATCGTTATGGCAGGGAGGAACATTTACTAACAAGAGGCTCCATCAATGCTATTCACGGCAGCAGACAGCTTATTTCTGGCCTCTGAGCCGAAAAGGATAAAGGAATGAAGTGAGAATATGGTCCTTATTATCCGGTTAAAAAGTAACAAAAAAGTTTTGGGGTTCCTTTAACCGGGTAAAGGGCACAGTGAGCAAATGTGTTGCTATTAAAATATATTTTCTGGAGAATAGCAGATGTTATCAAAACATGCATTTGTTTGAATAAATGGAATAGGGCGATGACATGAAGGAACCTAATTACTTAAAGACTTCACTGCTTGGTTTGACAGCTTTTTCCCTTTTGTTTCTTGGGTGGATCGTCTATTTTGAAGGAAACGTCCAGGCATTCGGTGTAAGTATACTGGCTGCAGCAGCGATTGCAGTCACATTGATGCTTCAGATTCTTGCTTTTAGAAAATCAGAAGGGATGCTGCGCACATTTTTGGGCTTGCTGGTATTTGGGACTTTTCTTTATGCAGGGGCTGACTTGGTTTGGTTTTATGAAGAAAAACTTAAGGGTGATTTTGTTTCTGTTCCACTTGGAAGCAACTTGCTTTACATATTTAGTTCACTAATGATGATAGCAGCATTCTCGCTGTTGACTATGGCTGTGAAAAATCGTTATCAAGTGGTTTATTTTTCGATCGATATTCTGATCATTTATTTTTCTATTACCACGATTTTGTGGGTTTACTGGTTTCACCCGTTGTACAATGAAGCTGGAGTTTCCTATGGATTGGGACTGACATCTTTTATTTATCCGGCATTGGAATTCCTTCTGCTGTTTGCCTTAGCTGCCGCAATGTTTGTGAAGAAATACTTTTTCCCCCGGATGCCAATGGCGTTATTTGCCCTTTCCCTTGGTTTATTTTTTATAGGGGACAGCTTTCACGTCATGGAACTGTATTATGGAAGCTTTGAACCTAACAGCCTGCTGGAAGTGCTGTGGAATTCTGCCCTGATTTTACAGGGAATTGCTTCGGTTGAGTTACTGAGGAGTAAGGCATCCTTCAATAAGAGGAAAAATTCATTCAATTATGATGCCGGGGCCTATCCAGCTGTCAGGAGCATGGTGAATATAGGGAGCATCATCATTCTGTTGCTGATTGCAGGTACGAGCCGGGAAATGGTGGCTGGCGCATCTCTCCTGCTGATTATAATCCTTGTCTATTCCAGGCAGCTTTTGGCCAGTTCCCAGTTGAAGGAGATCACGAAATCTTATCAGGACCTTGCCAGGGACTTGGAAAATCAAGTGAATAAGCGGACAGAGGAACTGCGGAAGAAAAATTCAGAGCTTGAAAAATCAACTTCCCGGTTAAAGCACATGGCTCTTCATGATCAGTTGACGGATATTTGGAACCGCCGAGCGTTGGAAGGCAGGCTGAAAACGCTATTTGAGAGGTCTTTGGAAGATGAAGATGTAATGTTTACTGTTATCTTTATTGATATTGATAAGTTCAAAGCCATTAATGACAGTATGGGTCACTCGTATGGAGATGAACTGCTGATCCAATTCACCCAAAGAATCAAATGTGTGTTTCCACAAGATGCATTCATTGCAAGGCAATCCGGCGATGAATTTGTCGTCCTTCTTGATGGCCGGCATAAAAAGGAGGATGTCGAGAGCATCATCCAGAATTTCTTTGCGGCGAATGAAGAAGGCTACAGAGTTTTTGGAGAGAAGGTCCGGATTACCTTCAGCCTGGGGGCAGCCTTCTTTCCTGACGACAGCCGTGATACAGATGAGCTTCTTCAGGCCGCTGACATGGCGATGTATGCGGTAAAGCAGCAGGGGAGAAATAATTATCAGATGAATCAGGGAAAACAATTTTCTTGATAGATTCATGTATTCGTATTAGAATTAATTGTTGCGACATAAATAGGGACAAATTAGTTAGTGCTTATTTGTTTTCAGTGGAATATAATGATACTAATACTTTTTTGGGGGAGGATGCCTGATGAATCGATTTACGTTTTTGATGGGCTTCATGATATTCGCGATCCTCACAAACAGTATTGGATATGCTCATTTTTCGGTGAATGCGGTGCAGGAAAGTACCTTATCGGACCACCACTTAACCGATTCTGTTCAACATGGGGATCATTTTGATTCTGGCAAAAGCAAGGCTGTATTCTATGTAACACAGATCCTGCTTATATTCTTGATTCTTTGCCTGGCGATCGCCAGCAACCGGAATGCATCTTTGTTCCGGAGGCTGATTATGCTCATCCCGGTTTTTCATCAATCTAATTACGTGGATAGTTCCCTTTTGAATAATCAATCAACCAATTGATATCAAAAGGGGGGAAAGATATGTGGATTCGTTTTTTAATGATGGGAGTGTTTTCATTCACTGCTTTAACACTTTTATCTTATCAAGCTATCGAAATCTACCAGGCTTTCATTGACTTTTTCCACCAAAAATAATAAATTCACGAAGAGTGTAAAGAATCAGTAACCTTCTTTACACTCTTTTTTGTTATAGGGCACAAGCTGAATTCTTAAAAATGGATTTGCCTGTGGGTTCCACCTGTCCCGCTAATCACGCAGGAGTTGTACCCTCCCACTTCAATCTAGATTATTTAAAAATGAAAAAGGTTTAAACTAAGGACCACTTTTTTTATCTATGATGCAGAACTGGCATTATATGCAAGATAAAGTTCTAACCTAATCAATGCAGTTTGCATTGCAAAAAAGATACAGTATACTATCGGATATCAAATAAGATCTGGGTGACTAGAAATGAATAATTTTTCCAACAGGCCATTCGGCATTTCGTCCCGAGTGATGCCCAATGCAGAGATTTACCATTATGAACATCAACTAAAGCAAGACAGACAGAGTGAGGATGACGCCTTCTTTCAATTGCTTGAACAAGGGGGAATCCGTTTAAATGATGCTCAAATGAAAGCGGTCCGGCATTTGGAAGGGCCATGCTTGACTTTGGCAGGGGCAGGATCGGGGAAGACATCAGTGCTTGTTTCGCGGACAGGCTATCTGCTGGAGGCGAAGAGTGTTCCGCCTGAAAATATCCTGCTTCTGACCTTTTCAAAAAAAGCGGCGATGGAAATGAAACAAAGGGTTGCACTGCTGCCAGGGATAAACAAGGGAGTGCAGAGAATTCAAGCCGGCACGTTCCACTCCTTTTTTCTTCACATCTTAAGGAGCAGGGGATTCAAACAGGAAATACTCGGTAATGAGCGTTTCAAGCACATTCAGCTAAAGCAGATACAAAGAAAAATAGGGATACAGGAACCCTATCAGCCAGAAACACTGCTTTCAACTTTGTCCAATCTTAAAATGAATAGGAAATCACTTGAAGACCTTCCAGAAAAAACAACAGGGGAAAAGGAAATCAAAAAGATTTTACTGATGTTTGAGGAATGGAAGGAAAGAAATGAGAAAATGGATTTTGATGATATTTTGGTCAAAGCATATGAACTGCTTACCGAAGACCAACTTCTTCTGGAGGCGCTGCAAAACAGGTTTCATTATGTCATGGTGGATGAATTTCAGGATACCAACTGGCTTCAATATGAACTGATTAAAATGATTTCTCATCGTTCACTGAACTTATTTGTTGTCGGAGATGATGACCAGACGATTTATTCATTTAACGGAGCAGACCACTCTTTCATCCTGGACTTTGATAAAGAGTTTCCAGATGCAACTGTCATTACATTGGATATCAACTATCGCTCGAATAGTCATATCGTCGGACTTGGAAATAAGGTCATCAGCAGAAACAGGTATAGACGCAAGAAGACCCTTAAGGTTGTGAAGGAGGAGTTGGACAAGCCTCAGTACAGCCGCCCTTCCAATTCTGATGAGGAAGCAGAGTGGCTACTGGCAAAAATTAAAGACTTGATTTCAAAAGGGGATCTGGAATACAAGGATATAGCAATATTGCATCGGACGGTCAGCAGCAGCAGGGCGGTTTTTGAAAAATTGGTCATGGACGAAGTCCCATTCTTCTCATACAATCTTGGGGATCAGCATTTCTATGAACACTGGGTCGTCAAGCCGTTGATTGACCATTTGAGACTTTCACTCGTCCCAAGGAATTTCTCAGCAATAGAGGGGATTCTCGGAACACTTTATATCAACAGGGATACAGGGATGAAGTTCATTTTTAACCAAGAAGAGTCGGCCAGGAAGAAGTATCCGTTGATTCATTTGACAAAACTGGACCAGCTTCAGGAGTTTCAAAAAGAAAAGGTGAAAGGCAGGATCAAACTGATCAAAGATCTTGCTGCTGAACCTCCTGCTGCAGCCATCAAGCAAATGCGCAGAAATTTCTATGATCATTATATGGATACAAATGAACGTGTCTCTGTCTCTGAACATAAGGAAGCCATTAAAGAAACTTTATCGGAGCTTGAAGCGTCCGCAGCCAGGTTTCAAACTATTTCCGCCTTTATTTCATTTATTGACAGCATGACGGATAAACACGAAAAAATGCAGCAACAGGACCATAAAGCGGCTGCTCCCTTTGTTGAGGGGAGGTGAGTCTCTTTAATGATAGAAACAGCTGATGCACTTCAAATTATGATTGCGTTCGGGACACTGACAGTAGCGATCATCGCGGTCACACAAAAAAAGAAGTAACCCCCCGCCGGCTCTCAACCTTGGGAGGTTACTTCAGTATCTAACTAAATATTTTGCTGCTGCTTCCTGCAGTGTATGCTAGGATGGGAGTTCCGGTGGCAGCCGGCACTCTCATGTCACCTTTTATTCTTATAGTAATAATTATACCCAATATCTCATCATGAAGTAAAGGAACTTGAGAGATGAAATACAGAAAAGTTCATGACTACCGGTCAATGAGCACAGCCCTGACTGGACACCCATCAGCTTCTTCGATGGATAATGGAAAGGCGGCAAGTTCATAAGTCTTCTCCTCGACCCCATCAAGGTCGATTCCTTCCAGAATGCCAATGCCATTGAGCTGTAATGAATGGTGGGCAGGAAGCTCTTTGCTGTCCAGTGGATCAACAGAAGGAACATCCACTCCGATTAACTGAATGCCATTCTTTTGTAGAAAAGGTCCAATATCGCCCCGAAGATAAGTGATTTCTAAAGGGAAAACACTTCTATCCTTCCAGCTGCCGGTGCGCAGCAAAAGGATTGTGACTTCTTTCAAATCAAATCCTTCCAGTTCTTCGGGGCCGATGGATTCTTTGCCGGAGATATCTACTACTAATGCTCTTCCAAAGAAGTTTTCCAGCGGGAGCTCTGCCACTCTCTTTCCATTGTCATCAAAATGAAATGGGGCATCAATATGTGTTCCCGTGTGAGCGCTGAACATCATATTCCCGACATTGACGGATCCGGTATCGCTTTTGGACCAGTTCAATGAAAAGGTAAACGGTGTATCACCGGGCCAGACAGGGGTACTGTCATTAAGGCGTTGTGAGATATCAATCAATTTCATTGCAATCCTCCTTAAGCTACAACATTCCGGCCATTTTCAAATTGTTTGTATTGTTCATCTTCCATGATGGCTTTTAAGATTTGGACAGTTTTCCAAACTTCCTGATAAGTCGTATAGAGGGCAACCGGTGCCAGCCTGATTACATTTGGTGCGCGAAAATCAGGTATGATGCCATTTTTTTTCAATGCTTTACAAATGCGGGCAGCTTCTTCATGCTGCAGACAGACATGTCCTCCTCGTGAATGGTCATCCTTGGGATTCGAAGTGGTAAAGCCGAACCCTGACAAGCAGTCCTCAATAAGGTTCATAAGGTACCTGGTTAGCTTCAACGACTTTGCCCGTATATTTTCGATACCCGCCTCTTCAAAAATTTGAAGTGACCCGAGCAGGGGGGCCAGGCTGAATATATGCGGCGTTCCAATTTGAAAGGCTCCCGCTGTCTCGGCATGTGTCATGGTATGTTCCATATCAAACTGCTTTTCTTTCTTCGAACCGAACCAGCCTGCAAGGCCAGGTTTCCTGCCCAAGTGTTCTTCATGTACGAATAGCCCGCCGACTCCTCCAGGCCCGCTATTTAAATACTTATAGTTGCACCATACAGCAAAATCCACATCCCACTCATGAAGGGTGTGCGGGATGGCGCCAATGGAATGAGCCAAATCAAACCCGATGATAATGCCCCTGTTATGAGCTTCTTCTGTCAAAAGCTTCATATCCAGGAGCTGACCGGACCGGTAAAGGACAGAAGGAAGCAGGATCAGAGCGATATCATCCGTCATGGCAGCAATGATATCTTCTTCCCGGAGAGTGAGGCCGTCCCTGCTTTTCACTTGCACCAAATCTGCTGCGGGATCTTGCCCCTTTAACTCGAGTTGACTTTTTATAGCATAAATATCTGAAGGAAACGTCAGCTCATCTGCCAGTATTTTCGTTCTTTTTCCGTCAGGTTTATAAAACGAAGAAATCATTTGATGAAGATTCGTTGTGATTGATCCCGTCACGATCGTTTCCTGTTCTTTGGCTCCTATAAGCGGAGCTGTCATTCTTCCGAGTTTTTCAGAGTAATGGAACCAAGGTTCCCTGCCATCCATCCAGCCGTCTATCCCATGCTGCTTCCAATCTTCCAATGACATCAAAAGTGATTTCTCCGCTCTTTTGGATAGCAGGCCAAGTGAATTCCCATCCATATAGTAACAGTCTTTCTTTATGTAAAATTCATCTTTGAAGTGAGAAAGCGCATCTGTTTTATCCTGCTCAACCGCGTACGCCTCGTTCATGCTGTAATCCATGTCCACCCCGCCTTTATTGTTTTGTATAAATAAATGGTAAAGGAAATTGCGGGAATAGTAAAATTATTTCTTTGCTGAATAGAATCTTGAACGCTTATTTCAGCATGTGGGAAAATAGTAGAAGCTGTTTCCAGAGGACAAAAATACTAAGAGGACTTCGTTCCTGTGTGTCCATGGTTTCAAAGGAAGGGGACACAACACTTCCTTTGTTGAGAAAATGCCAGAGATTGCTGCAGATATCCGGGATATCAAAAAGGCCAGCAGAGACGGCTTAGAGTCCAAAAGCGAGAGAGAGGAGATTTAATCACAAAGGTATTCAGGAGGCACCTAGAGTCGAAACGATTGAAAGAACAATCTACAAACACAGCTCGTTGGTTTGAAAAAAATCCTAAACTGTAAACTTCCGTCATAAGATAGGGCATGTACTTATTTCGGAGGTTGAAAAAATGAAGTTATTTATTCGGGGAATATCCTTTTTGATAATTACTGCTTTTTTCGGGGAATGCCTGGAGTTTATCATCAATATGATTTTGGCAAGGGAACTTGGAGAGCATGGAATGGGGATTTATATGTCGATTTTGCCTTCTATCTTTTTGATCGCAATCATCGCCAGCTTGGAGCTTCCGGTTTCGCTTTCGAAATTCATAGCAGAAAAGGAAGTTGTCTATCACCGGAATATCCTTTCCCAGGTATGGAGATTGACGATTGTTTTCACCTGTATCTTCTTGCTGGCAGCGACTGTGCTGTATTCCGTTTTTCCATTTTTGGCTGAATATCATCCGAGTGTACGCTGGCTGACACTCCTGCTGATCCCGATTATTTCTTTTTCTTCCATAGCAAGAGGCTATTTCATGGGGGTTCATCATATGGGGAAGATTGCAGCTGCCAATTTTTTAAGGAAGATTGCGCAGCTGATCCTTTTGGTAATCGTTTATCAATTATTTTCATTCGAAGTGAACATCGCGATTATCATTGCACTCTGTACCTTCATCGCCAGTGAAGGAGTGGTCTTCCTTTATTTCATGCAAGCCTATGTATTGTCTGTAAGGAGTTTTAAGAGAATCTCCTCAAAGGATGCAGATAAGAGGGAAGTGGGCAGGGCATTATTATCAGTTTCGTTTCCCACTACTGTTCTCCGCATCTTCCATGCTGTCACGCATGCCATCCAGCCGTTTCTGATCAAGGCCGCCCTCCTGCATTCTGGGCTGACGGAGGTAGCAGCAACAGAACACTTCGGAGTGCTGGCCGGCATTGCACTGACAATCGGGTTCTTCCCGGCATTTATAGCCCATTCACTACTAGTTGCCCTCATTCCGATTGTATCAGAAAAGGTTTCAAAAAATGATATTAAAGGTATACACTCTATACTTAGACAGGTAGTGTGGATTACATTAGGGTACGGGACTCCGGCCGTCATGGTTTTCTATATTTGGGGAGACGATCTGACAAATGTATTTTTTCATTCAACTTCAGCTTCCTACTATTTGAAGTTACTCTGGCCATATTTCTTTTTCCACTTTTTTGTAATGCCGCTGCAGGCTTTTATGATCGGGTTTGGACTGATTAAGGACGCTTTGTATCATACTATATGGGCAACGGTTGTGTCGTTTTCACTTATATACTTTCTAGGTTCGCTTCCACAGTTCGGGATGGCTGGGGTGCTTATCGGGATGAATACAGGGGCTGTATTGCTGACGCTGCTTCACTACAACACAGTCTGCAGCCGCATCGGATTGACCTTCTGGTTTAAAAGCACTGTCAGTTATAAATGAAACAGTATTAGATGTAAGTAAATGAAGAAAAATTCGATCCTTATTAAAGGAGACACTAAATGATTGATTCGATATTATTCAACTTGATGCTTATCGGACTGCTGGGGATCTTTTCACAGTGGGCAGCTTGGCGCTTCAGGCTGCCGGCTATTGTTGTCATGTCCATCGCTGGACTTTTGGCTGGTCCGTTATTAGGTATCATCAACCCGCAAGAGGAATTTGGGGATTTATTTAAACCGATTATTTCGATGGCTGTAGCCATTATCTTATTTGAAGGCAGCCTGAACCTGGACTTCCGTGAAGTGAAAGGTCTGGGAAGGCCGGTTTTCCGGATTGTAACAATAGGGGCATTCCTTGCCTGGGTCCTGGGATCTTTAGGAGCACATTACGTAGCTGGACTTTCGTGGGCCGTTTCGTTTGTCATTGGCGGATTGTTCATTGTCACGGGACCTACTGTCATACTGCCGCTTTTAAGGCAGGCAAAGTTAAAACCGCGGCCGGCGGCGATTTTGAAATGGGAAGGAATCATTGTTGACCCATTCGGAGCTCTGCTGGCTGTTTTCGCTTTTGAAATCATTCTCTTTTTTACATCAGAGGAAGGCGGAGCGAATACACTGCTGATGTTCTTTCTCGCTTCCCTTTTTGCGGTAGTCTTTGGCTGGCTGTGCGGCAAGGGTGTCGGCTGGGTATTTGAAAGAGGGCATGTTCCGGAATTTCTGAAGTCACCTGTGGTATTCGTAGTCGTTCTTGCATGCTTTACCATTTCTGATCAAATCACTCATGAGACAGGACTTCTAGCTGTAACGGCGATGGGGATGACTCTCGCAAATATGCATATTTCTTCCATTGAAGATATGCGCCATTTTAAAGAAAACATATCCGTTTTGCTGATCTCCACCATCTTTGTCATGCTGACGGCCTCGCTGTCGCTCGATACACTTATTGAAATCTTTAATTGGAATATCATAGGGTTTGTCCTGTTAATGCTCTTCATTGTCCGTCCATTGTCCATTTTCCTATCCACAATGGGGACGGACCTTTCCTGGAAGGAGAAGACGCTTGTCGGGTGGATTGCCCCCAGGGGGATTGTGGCGCTGACTGTATCAAGTTATTTTGCTTCGATCCTTCTTGATACAGGATTTGAAGACGCAGCCGTCTTGACATCAGTGACATTTGCACTTGTATTCGGTACCGTTGTCGTCCATGGGTTTTCAATTAAATGGCTTGCAAAGAAGCTGGATCTTGCCATTAATGAAAGGCCGGGGGTTCTGATTATTGGAGGAAGCAGTTTTTCCACTGAACTTGCGAAAATCTTAAAGGAACTCAAAACACCTGTCATGATTGCCGATTCCTCATGGAAGAGGCTTTTTTCAGCAAGAAAAGCCGGCGTCCCTTTTTTCAGGGGAGAGATCCTATCGGAACAGACAGAGTATCATATGGATTTAACGCCTTATGAATATTTGCTCGCAACAACAGAAGTCGATTCATACAATGCCTTGGTTTGTACAACTTTTATTCCTTCGATTGGGAGAACCAACCTTTTTCAGTTGTCCTTGAAAGGAAAAAGAAGCGATGATATTGAGGATCTCGTGCACACGCTGGGCGGCAGAATCCTTTTTCAGGAGGATGCCACCTGGGATGAATTGAACAAGCGGATTGAACGCGGAGATATCATCAGGAAGACCAACATAACTGAAAAGTATTCATTTGAAGCCTATTTACACGAAAGAGAAGAACATACCATCCTTCTCTTTGTATTGAAACCATCTGGGAAAATTGAGTTTTTCTCTCCGGATGGTCCAGGCAAGGCAGAGGCGGGTGACATCGTTGTCAGCTTGACCCAGCCATGCAAGGAGCTAAATAAGATTCAAGAAAAACTTGTGGAACAGCGGGAAAAGCCTTTGAAGCAGGGGAAGGAAAATAAAATGAGCCGTCAATGAGAAACCTCTTAGGAGTTTTTAGAGGGGCTCACATTTATAAAAGAAATACAGAAAACAGGCTGAACGTTCAGCCTGTTTTCTTTTTATTTTTTTGAAAAATCAGTAAGATAGATTATTTTAGATCCAGAAATAAATGATATGATTTATTGGCATATATGACGTCTGCGTCCCTAATGTTTTTTGTAACAAAACTCCTTTATCCTGGTCTTATTTATGAAAGGAGGTTGAAATGTGACAGAGTTCGAGAGTATTTACGATCAATATTTCAAAGATGTTTATTTATTTGTCCTATCCTTAAGCCGTAATGAAAAAATCGCAGAAGAAATTACACAGGAATCTTTTTTTAAGGCACTCAAAAGTATTGATCAATTCAAGGGCCAATGCAAAATTAATGTGTGGCTCTGTCAAATTGCCAAGAATACATATTTCACATATTTGCAGAAACAGAGACGATACGATGAGACCGCTGAGGTTCCAGAAGGCAGAACATGTGACAGCAATATTGAAGCGATAGTAATGAATAAAGAGGAGACTTTGCGTATCCACCAAATCGTACATAAATTAAATGAGCCATATAAAGAAGTTTTTACCCTTAGAGTGTTTGGGGAACTATCATTTAAACAGATAAGCCAGTTGTTTGAGAAAACGGAAAGCTGGGCAAGGGTCACATTTCACCGGGCGAAATACAAAATTCAAAGTAAGTTGGAGGAGGATTGAAAATGAGTGATGTACCGTGTGAGATCATCAAAGATTTGCTCCCCTTGTATTTTGATGACGTTTGCAGTGAAGACAGCAGGAAAATGGTCGAGTCACATCTCTTAGAATGTGAGGGATGCAGAAGAGAACTGAGGAAAATAGAGGAGGATATCAATATCCCTAAAGAAGAAATGGAAAAGAATCGAAAAGATGGCACAGTTGTTAAAAATATATCCACTCTTTGGGAACGTTCACGATTTAACTCTTTTCTCAAAGGCGGAGTAATTGGATCATTGGTCATTGCCCTGCTCATCCTTGGGTATTATGGTTTGTTTCATTGGGAAATCAAGTCGGTACCCACAGAAGTGGTGGAAGTTAAAGATGTTAGACTGATGGATGATGGTAAAATTGCTTATCATGCAAAGATAAATGATGATTACAGCTTGAGCACATTGAAATATCATATGGACGGGAAAGGAAACTTTTACATCACTCCTTTGCGCCCAGTTATTAAGCAAAGAAGAGAACAACCAGTTGGAATATTAGAGAATGGATATGACTTTATCGATATTGAAGACCAGGAAGCCTATCGTTCAAAGGATATACAGAAGATATATTATGGTACTCCCAAAGACAGAATCCTGATTTGGGAAAAGGGAATGGAATTGCCAGAGGCGAGCGAGGAACTAGAGGAATACTTTGGGTTTTGAAAGATAGAATCATTAACCATACATTAACTCCAAGGAAATAAAGCTATAAAGGAGTTTGGTTTCAATATTATTTTTGATTTTCAACGTTTTATTGGAGCGGAAGGTGTACGACCTCCTGCGGGATTAACGGGACAGGTGAGACCCCGCAAGCGCAGCGAGGAGGCTCACCGCCCGCCCCGCGGAGTCGTACGCCTGTAGCGGAAATCAACTATTCATTCGAGCCATATCAATTAATGTCATGGACATTGTTTACAAACTGAAACCCAGACCATAAATCTGGGTTTCCTATGTGTAGTGCAGTTGCACCTCAAGATCCTTTTCCATGAGAAACGATAGTCAGTCCTTCTTGCTTTTTTCAGTGATTAACTGCTTTACCTGATTGTAAGAAAGACCCGACTGGGAATTAAGCCTTTTAACTTCTTCGATGTCCGTACCAGATGCTGTGAATTTTTTCTTGTTTCCTTCTTTCATGAGACACCTCCATAAGCTTATGTTGTACATCCGTTCTTTGAACTATGCTGAGGGTACTGGTGAAAACGACCATTAATAGAACAATCACGGCAACGGCATAGCTTATCCAGGACAGCATGGGGTGATCGCTTGGATTATTGACGCCTATGAACAGCCCGCACAATAACTAGATGATAAACCCAATCCCTTTTTCACCCTGAAAAAGATAGCTGAAGTAACAACCATCAAAAGAAGGAAGAGGGCCAGTAGAGATAGCCCTGATCCAAATCCGTCCCCTTCCAGATAGATGAGGAAATGGCTGATGTCGGTAATGGTCGCAACGCCGATCCATCCCAGCTAAACGAAGAAAGGCATCTGGCAAAAAAATGCTTTTTCAAAAACAAAAGCAAGAATAGTCGGAAAATGGTAAACTGTACATATACATAGAAAAATTACATATTTAAAGGGGAGAATTTCAAAATGACGTATTCTGATGTCTGGGATTTGGATGTATTTTTTGAAGGTGGCAGCAGTTCGCCTCAACTAAGGGAACACTTGGAGACACTGGATAGAAAGAAAGCAGCATTTGCCCAAAAGGAGAAAGGATTTCAAGCACCGCAAGGGCAAGAAGACAGCATACAGGTAGCAGACCTGATTGAAGACGCTAAAGAAATCATGCTGTACCTTCGCCAGGCAGGAGCATTCATCGGCTGCCTCGAAGCTCAGGACATGAAGGACAGAAAAGCAAACACACTTCGCGGGGAACTGACTACAGCCAGTGCTGATTTCCAAGTATCCTTCAACAGCTTTCAGCTGAAGCTATCCGAGACACCTGAGAAAGTCTGGGGGGAGCTTCTTCAAACTGATCAACTTTCAGAATTGACATTTGTGTTGAACGAGTGGCGCGAAAAAGCCAAGGATAAGTTATCAAGCGAGGAAGAAGCACTGATCCAGGCTCTTTCAATTGATGGATATCACGGATGGGGACAGATGTACGACACGATTGTCGGCAGCATGGAAATCCCTTATGACGGGGAAATGCTTTCAATCGGACAGGCGAACAATCTGAGCTCTCATCCGGATGAAAAAGTAAGGAAAGAAATCTTCGCCAGCCTTGAAAAAGCCTGGGCCGAGAAAGAAGAACTCTTTGCGAAAACCCTGAACCACCTTGCCGGTTTCCGTTTGAATGTTTACAAAAAGCGCGGATGGGATGAAGTGCTTAAGGAGCCTCTTGAATATAACCGCATGCAAAAGGAAACTCTTGATGCCATGTGGGGCGCGATCTCAAACAATAAAGCTCCTTTTGTAAAATACCTCAACCGCAAGGCAGAGATGCTGGGCAAGGAAAAAATGGATTGGTATAACATGGACGCTCCTGTAGCAGAATCGACGTCAACCATGTCGTATAACGAAGGGGCAGCATTCATCCTGAAACACTTTGCGCGTTTCGGGACGGAGATGGCCGAGTTTGCCCAAAAGGCTTTCGAAGACAGATGGATTGAAGCAGAAGACCGTGCAGGCAAAAGACCTGGCGGATTCTGTACTTCTTTCCCATTAAGCGAGGAGTCACGTATTTTCATGACCTATTCAGGCAGCATGTCGAACGTAGCTACATTGGCACATGAACTCGGCCACGCTTTCCATTCGTATGCTTTAAGACCGATGCATACGTTGAATCGGAACTATGCCATGAACGTAGCAGAAACCGCTTCAACGTTTGCAGAAATGATTGTAGCAGACGCAGCGGTTAAAGAAGCTCAGACAAAAGAAGAACAAATCGCCTTGGTGGAAGATAAATTACAGAGAAGTGTTGCGTTCTTCATGAACATTCATGCGCGCTTCCTGTTTGAAACACGCTTCTATGAAGAGAGGAAAAACGGATTGGTATCCGCTGATAGACTGAATGAGCTGATGACGGAGGCTCAAAAAGAAGCATACGCAGGAGCCCTTGATGAGGCACATCCTCACTTCTGGGCATCAAAGCTGCATTTCTATATTTCCGGTGTACCGTTTTATAACTTCCCTTACACATTCGGTTATCTATTCTCACTAAGCATCTATGCAAAAGCCTTGGAAGCGGATGAGAATTATGAAGAGAAGTATATGGCCCTTCTTCGTGACACTGCTGTCATGAGTGTTGAAGAGCTTGCAATGAAACATCTTGGAGAGGACATCACGAAAGAGGCGTTCTGGGAAAAAGGAATCGCCCTTTGCATCAATGATGTGGAAGAGTTCTTGAGTTTAACTGAATAAACATCGATAACCGGTCCGCAAGCGGGCCGGTTTTAAATATCTTTAGAGAAGGTGCTGCTGGAAAGCTGGGGGCTATCGGCCCGTTTGTGTCGGATATCGAGCACCGTGTGTCGAATATCAACTCAAATGTGTCGAATAACAACCAACCACTGTCGGATATCGCTCAAGATTTGTCGAATTACGATATTAAACAAAGGGCGGGCCTCTCCATATTGTTCCTAGCATAAATGAAAATAAATCCAATCATTACCCTTGTAATACGATGTAAGTCGTATTACAATATGAAGAGAGGAAAATAAAGGGAGTGAATAAATGAATAAAGAATTAATGAAAGGCAGTATCGACATTTTACTGTTGTCCCTGATTTCTAAGAAAGATATGTACGGATATGAAATGGTGAAGAGACTGAAGGAAACAAGCGGTGATCTTTACAATATGAGTGAAGGGACTCTGTATCCTGCTTTGAAGAGGCTGGAAAAAAATGAGTGGGTCACTTCTTATTGGAACGAAACGGATAAAGGCAGCAGAAGGAAATATTACCGAATCACCGAGAGAGGGGCAGAAGAATTATCCCTTAAGCTGAAAGATTGGCAGGCAGTACACCGCCTGATTGATAAGACGCTTGGAGGTGCAGGTACGGAATGATGACTATTGAGAAGCATATCAATAGTGTTTTGCAGCATGTGGAAGGTACTCCTGAAGAAAGACAGGAGCTTGTTGATGAAATGAAAGATCATTTATTGTCTGCAAAGGAAGAGTATATTGAGCAAGGCTATTCAGCAGAAGAAGCGGAACAGAAGGCAATCGCCGACTTTGGCGGGGACGTTGAAGTCGGCGGCCAGCTTCAGGAAAGCATCTCCCCCCGCCGTAAAGACGTGCTGATAGGACTGGGGATTTCCACCGTTGTATTTGCCGTGAGCGTCTTTTTACATGGAGTCATCGAAATAAGTGAGCCTCATCCGATCTGGCTGGCCATTCTATTCAGCCTTGGTGTGTTTATGACTATTGCGGGTTTTTATCCTTCAATTGCAGCCGGCCGAAAAATTTTGATGACCATTTTGTTTTTTTTCTATTTTCCCTTGGTTTTTTGGGGGCTTTTGATTATAGATACCACAGATAATTGGTATAAAGGGCCGCTTGAAATCGTAGCAGGAATCATTGGTTTGCTTATAATCATTTCACTGTTTATGACCTTAGTAAGAAGCGGCAGTGCAGTAAAATTGGATAGTGCCACGAGAAAGAAAAGGGTCATTTTCCATACGATAAATATCCTTCTCGGAATTGTCATCGTTCCATACTCTTTCATTTTTGGAATGGGCGTTCTGATTTTTGGAGGAATGAACCCGCTGCTTCTTGTTTCTTTCGGGTTAATTTTACTTTGGTCCATTTCCTATTGGGCTCAAATAAAGTACTACCAGAGGCGTACTTTCATTTCAATCGGGTTTCTATCCGCTGATTTTCTTGCCATCTTTTTGGTTATTTTAAAGTACATCAATTAAGCCGCTGAAGGAGGGATAAGGTGAGAAAGAAGAAATTCCTGATAATGATTCTTACTTTTAGCGGTGCTGTTTTGGCCTCGCTGTTGATATTCAGCAATATGTACCTTGCAGAGGAAGAGATAGGCAGTACTTATCAAAGCGGCACTTTGGCAGCTGCTAAAGGGAAAATTGCTTTTGTAGTGAATGATGATGAAGAGAGGAAGTCCCTTATTCTTGCAAATGAAATGACAGGAGAAGTTGTCACGCTGCTGAACGCTCAAAAAGGTGAAGAGATCAAGAATCCAGAATTTGATGCAAAAGCGAGGAAATTAACTTATCTAGTAAACTCCCCAGACAAATCATCACTATACTCAATTGATCTTGACACCCATGAGACAGATGAGCTTATGACAGAAAAGGCACCTGTTCCCGATGCAGTTAAAACGGAAGGGGAAATTTATTATGTAAAAGGAGAGTTCCAGCATGAAACCGATGATGGAGATCCTTTTCATTACTATGACCTGTATGCCTATGATCTTAAAACGAAGGTCAGCGAGCGCATTACCGAAAAAAATGCTTTTTTCATTTCTTCCCTCATCTATGACCAAGAGAATCAAAGACTTTTTTTCAACATGCACCACTCCGAGAGCGGAAATCCGTTTGAAGCTGATCAAAGCTTATATGAATTTTCTCTTCGTGACTCTTCTATCAAAAAAATCGATACAAGAGTGAGAGATGTTTTTGAAATGACCTATTCTCCGGAACGGAATGAGCTGGTGTTTAAGGGCATTGCCAATCCTGACTCCGATTCCTCGTTTAAGTATGAACTGTTCAGCTTGAATCTTGAAAATAAGCAAACGAAAAGGCTGACGTTTTTAGAAGCCTATACGGAAGACCCTGCCTTTTCTAAGCACGGACAGGAAGTCTACTTTTCGTATAATGATAAAATTCCAGGGAAAAATGACTCAGGCTATGAATTGTATAAACTTGATAGAGAGACGCTAGAAGCAGAACTAACAACCATTCAATTCAACATGGACCAGGGTGATTGAACCCGGTCTTTTTTTTGTCGTATTTTAACCTGTGTCCACTCCCGATAATTCACAGTCCTAATTCTTCTAAGCCTCAGGTCTTAGTTGAAAATAAAGCTCAGGCTCGTTATGAAATATATACAGAAAAGGTACGATAGGAACATGAAAACGAAAGAACAAAACATTCTTTCGGAAACAGGCTGAATACTCAGCCGTAAGGAGGAAGGAACATGAAGAAATTTGGTTTACTGGTTTTGGGAGGAGTCGCTGCGATTGTGCTTTTGGCTAATATGGGGCCAATGATCGGCCTCGCGATCAGTCTCTTGATCCTTTATTACTCATTCAAACAATTTGTAAAGACCGATTCGACTTTTGCAAAAGTCATCTGGGCTATCATCGGGCTTGCAGCACTTAGCGCATCAGCTTCAAACTTCCCTGCCATCATCGGCATTGCAGCCATTTACCTGCTATATGTCGTCATCAAGCAGTGGAGACAAGAAAAGCCTGAGATCATCGAAAGCGATGACCCCTTCACAAACTTTGAAAAAGAATGGGCAAACCTGAAAAATAACTAAATGAATTAAAGAGAAACACGTATAAAATGGGTGAACATAAAAAAGGAGAGATAAAACATGGGAAACTTATTCAACCGATTAAAAGACTCTATTACTTCAGATTTTCATGAAATACTTGATCAAAAGGAAAAGAAAAACCCAATCGCAATGCTGAACCAGTACCTGCGTCAATGTGAAACAGAGGTGGAGAAAGTAAGAAAGCTGGTGGAACGCCAATATCTATTAAAACAAGAATTCGAAAAGAAATATGCCGAAACCCGAAAGCTTGCAGACAAAAGAAAGTACCAGGCAGAAGTTGCTTCACAGGCCGGTGAAACAGAATTATATGAATTTGCCATCCGTGAACACGAACATTTTTCTGAAAGAACCGAGCGAATCCAACATTCATTGAATGAAGCTGTAAGCGGACTGGAAGAGCTTGAGAAAAAGTATGAAGAAATGAAACATAAACTGAAAGATATGTACATCAAGCGGATGGAATTAATGGGACGTGAAAATATTGCCCGTGCCAACCATCGAATGAACAAGGTCCTGGAATCTTCAGAGGGATATTCAGATAAATCATTCTCCCGTTTTGAAGAAATGGAAGCATATCTGGAGCGCCTTGAGCATGGAGTGAACACATCCTATTATCGCAACAGCATCGACGGCAGGATCGCCCAGTTGGAAAAAGAAATGAAAAAAGAAGAAACGCATTCTATTTCATAGTCAAATCATGGTATTCTAAAAAGGCGCAGTCTTCTGCGTCTTTTTGGGAGTTTTAGATTCGAAACCTATAAAATTTAATTGAAAGGAGGATTCCCCCATGCTGAATAAATTCAGGACGGAACGATTCAGCTGGATACTGTTGATCGGCATCATCATGCTGCTGTTTGAAATGTCCTTTTATGATGGGGGAGTCGTTTTCTTTCTGCTAACCACTTTTGGATGCATATACCTGGGAAGAAAAAGGCTTCCGCGTACATCAGGGAAACTATTATTTTGGTTTGGGGTCATCAGCCTGTCCTTGACCATCCTCAATACGATGGCTTTCAGATTCTTTTTGCTGGCTCTGTTAGTCATGGTCATCCTCCGTTTTGCTGATTCAAAAAAGAATCCTGCTAAGGTGGAACCGGAGATAAAACAAACCATTCATGACGGGGAGGAACCTGTATACATTAAGAGGGCGACCCTGCAGAATGTCTGGTTCGGACGCCAGCAGACATCAGAAAATGTATATGAGTGGAATGACATCAATATACAGGGCGGTATTGGCGATACGATCATTGATTTGGGGAATACTGTACTGCCGAAAGGGACATCCGTAATCTCTGTGCGCCACATACTGGGAAATATCATCATCAAGGTTCCTTATGATATTGAAGTGAGCGTCCATCATAATGGCTTAGCTGGCGCAATCACTATTTTTGACAGAGTTGAACCAAGATCATTTAATCAGTCCGTTTATTATCAAACTAACGACTATGATCAGGCTCCAATGAAGGTTAAAATTATTACATCTCTGGCTGTTGGAGATCTTGAGGTGAAAAGAATATGAGTATTCTTAAACGCCAGGTTCTCTACAGCCTTACTCTATCAATCGTGTTGCTGGTCGTGTTTACAGTCATTTTCACGTTCATCTTTCCTCTCCCCGATTGGCAATTTTTTATCAGAAAAGAAATCATGGACATTCCTTTGATTGTTTATATCCCTGTCATCACGATGATTATAGGCTTAACAGGAGGATTCTCGACAGCCCTGCCTTTAAGAAAGAAGCTTTATGAAATTCAATCAGGGGTTTCGGACGTCGAACAAGGACGCCCTATTGAACCAGGAAGAATGTTTAATATTGCTGAATTATCAGGGGTGTGGAACGGACTAATTAAAGTTCAGGAACAAAACAATAGAAGGACAAAGCAATCGCAAAAGCTCGTCAACGAGAAAGCGGAGGAACAGGAAAAGCGGATCCAGGAAATCGTCTCGCAGGAGAGAAACAGGCTTGCAAGGGAGCTCCACGATTCAGTCAGCCAGCAATTGTTCGCCGCGTCCATGATGATGTCAGCCATCACAGAAGTAAGGTCTGTGGAAGCAAATCCAATTGAGTCAAAACAGCTGAAGATGGTTGAAGGGATGATTAATCAGTCGCAACTAGAAATGAGGGCGCTTCTTCTCCACTTGCGACCCGCAGCTTTGAAAGGAAAGACCCTGCAGGAAGGGATTAAAGAGCTGTTAGTTGAATTATCTAACAAGGTACCTATGGAAGTAGACTGGAAAGTGGAAGAAATCAATCTGGATAAAGGAATTGAGGACCATCTATTCAGGATACTGCAGGAGTCTGTATCAAATACGCTGAGACATTCTAAAGCAACATCTTTGGAAGTACTCTTGATTGAAAGAGATTCTCTTGTCATCTTAAGGGTGATGGACGACGGCGTTGGATTTGACAGTGAAAAAGAGAAAACCGGCTCATATGGCCTGCAAAATATGCAGGAACGCGCTTTGGAGATTGGCGGTTCGTTAAAAATTGTCAGTGTGCCAAATAAAGGAACCAGACTTGAAGTGAAAGTTCCGCTGGTGGAAATAGAGGGTGGTAAAGGATGATTAGAGTACTATTTGTGGATGACCATGAAATGGTAAGAATCGGGGTCTCTTCTTATTTGACGGCCCAGAAAGATATCGAGGTGGTGGCGGAAGCGGACGATGGCAGTACTGCGATTGAGCTTGCACTGGAACATAGACCCGATATTATATTAATGGACCTCGTCATGAAGGAAATGGATGGCATCGAAGCTACCCGGCAGATTGTTGAGAAATGGCCGGAAGCTAAAATCATCATTGTTACAAGCTTCCTGGATGATGATAAGGTGTACCCTGCTTTAGAAGCTGGTGCCACAAGCTATATGTTGAAAACATCAAAGGCAAGTGAAATTGCGGATGCGGTTCGGGCAACCTACCGGGGCCAGACTGTCCTAGAGCCGGAGGTCACTGGGAAAATGATGATGAAAATGAGGGGGAAAGTCACATCGCAGCCACACGAGGAATTAACAAACCGGGAAATGGAAATCCTGCTGCTCATGGCAGAAGGGAAAACCAACCAGGAAATTGCGGATGAGCTGTTCATTGCCTTGAAAACGGTCAAAACCCATGTGAGCAACATTCTTGGCAAATTAGATGTTGCTGATCGGACCCAGGCAGTCATCTATGCTTTTAAACATGCGCTCGTTGAATAAATCAAGGCTGTCTCATCCAGGTGATCGCCGGAATGTGACAGCCTTTTTGTATTGTAAGGGATTTTTAAATTCACCTGTGATAGTCATCTTTAGATCAAGCGGCTATCCTGGCAAGTCGCATACGCACACCTGCCAAAAGGGCTGAAGGCAGCCTTTTGGCAAGCTTATCTAATACCTTGTCCTGCTGGGCAGGCGCTTTCACCTTGAGCCTAACTGCTCGATTGATGTTCTTTGTTCCATTTCTTCTTTTTCATGAAAAAGGCAGCAATAGCGATCATGGCCACAAGAATCAGGGAGATGAAGAAGCCGAGCCGTATCTCTTTTTCCACTATTGTCCCGCTGACAGCAGCCAGGAGTAAGACCATTCCAACAATGGCCAATACTTTCCCCCACATTTTATTCTCCAGAATTTTAAGGCCGGAAATGATGATGAAGGCCCAGTTGTACAAAATTAAGATTCCAGCTGCTGTTGTGATATATTCATAAATCTTGCCCGGCACGACCAACGCAGTAATGACGGAAAGCAGCAGCCCTGCCGCAGCCAGGCCAAGGGAAGGGAGAGGAAGTTTTTTAAACTTCTCCAGCTTCTTGGAAAATAGCTTAGGAGCATCCCCATCCTTTGCCATTGTAACCAGGAGGTTGGTTACCCCGAAGAGTGCGGCGGTCATGGTTGAAAAACCGGCTATAATGATAGCACCATTGAATACGTGAGGGAAAAACTTCAGATTGGTATCATTCAAGGCTGTCACAAATGGACTTTCATCAGGTGTGAATTTATCATAATTCACAAGGAGCACAGTGAGACCGAGAGAAAGGACATATATGGTCAAAAGTACAATCAGCATGACTTTTCCTGCTTTTGGAGCATCCTCTTTGTTTTTCAGCTGCATGGCCATGAGGCCGATGACTTCTATTCCTCCATATGCATAGAAAGCATAAATCAATGAAGACCAGAACCCCTTGAAGCCTTCCGGAAACAGCTTGCCCGCTGAAGAGGGAAAATCAGGTTTGCCGCCACCGCCATGTATCCAGCCAAACATCACAGCTGCTGCGAGTATGATAAACATGATGATGGCCGCCGTTTTGATGACTGCTAAAATATCCTCCACTTTATCAAAACCCTTGGTTCCGAGCAATACAACAAGTATCGACAGAACAGCATAGCCTGCGGCAAATACCCAAAGGGGGACTTTCTCAAACCAGAATTGCGAAAGAAGCGAAAGGGCCATTAACTGGCTTCCCATGATTAAAATATTTGAGGACCAATAATTCCAGCCGCAGCTGAATCCAGCCCATTTTCCATAAGCTTTATTGGCATAATAACAAAATGATCCTTCCTGCGGATCCTCCGCAGTCATTTTTGCCAGCAGATTGAACACGATATAAGTTCCAAGTGCAGCCAATATAAAGGCAAACACAATGGAAGGCCCGCTGTGTTTGATCCCGATGCTTGAACCTAAGAAATACCCTGTTCCAATTGTACAGCCCACACCGGTAAGTGAGAGCTGCCACCACTTTAAATGTCCTTTTTCAGAACTGCCGCCGCTCTTGTCCTGGCTATTGCTGCCGGTCCCGCATCCTGCACTGCTCATAAAAATATCCTCCTTCAGAAACATTCGAAAATACTCATCATCTAGCTTGTGTGAAAGCGAGAGATAATATCGGTGGAAAAATCATCCTGAAGGTTGCGATACCTTATTGTGATGCCAGGTGCCAAAGGGAGGAAATATACCAGAAAAGACATCTTTAAAAGAAGCGAAACATTATCCAAGGATAAATGGCTGGAATAAATGACAGATATTTCTTAAGTGTGTGATAATGAAAATGAGGTGATTGTAATGAGGTCAATTCAGGAAGAAACCGTGATGCACAGTTATCCGGGGATGGTGGCACTGGTGACAGTTTCCTATAATGGTGAAGATAACATTATGGCGGCAGGCTGGCATTCCTATATTTCCTATGAGCCCCCAATTTATGGTGTAGCCATAGGCAGGGAAAGGCACACTTATCATTTAGTGAAAGATGCTGGAGAGTTTGCGATTAACTTTCTGCCTGCTCAACATGCTGGTTTCATTCAGGAATCCGGGGTTTATTCAGGTATGGATATAAATAAATTTACCACAGGGGACATGAAGTTTGAACGAGGAAAAGAGACAAATGCCCCGATTTTGAATGAAGCCTATGTAGCGTATGAATGTAAGACAATCGATGTCCATTCATATGGAGATCATGATTGGTTTACAGCTACTATTACAGCCTTTTATAGGGATGACGAGCTCTTTAATGAAAAAGGGCTGCCGGATTTTGAACGGTTGTCCATTCCGCTTTACCTGGGCAGGTCACAATATGCAATTATGGATAAAACCATCAAGATAGAGGATCATGTAGTGAAGGGGAAGAAATAACAGCCGGAACATTGGATAGATCCGGCTTAGATGTCACTCCATTCCTGGAGCTTTCTTAATCTCTAAGTATAGGATGAATGCGGTGACAGCATGTGTAACAATCCGTACATAGGGAAAAAAGTTTGTGAAAGAAGCGACAATTCCAAAAGCACTTCCAAGTACTGGTTGATTCTCTGATTTGGAAACCATTAATACACAAGCATGCCATACAGCAACGAAGCAAAGATAAAAAGGCATTATTTCAGACGCGACTCCTCCGAAGATAGGGAGTGCCAGGAGTGCTTCGATAGAGAAAGACAGCCATTTGATGCGTGATAGCAAAACAACCACCTCCTTCTTCCTACAATATGAAGAAAATGGGTAAGTGGTGTATTGAAAATGAAAGAAAAATGGAAGCCTATTTTAAGCAACGCGGCGCAAAATGTTTATTGGAATTGGAGGAGAAGAACGAGTGAAGCCGAGAATAGTTGAAAAAGAGGGATTTAAAGCTTTGGGCTTTAAATGGCAGGGAACATTTGACGAGGCCGCGCAAGGAGGGATCGAAAAATTGTTTCCTGAACTAAAAGCTGTGTCGGATGGTATAGAAAACAAAGTGAACCCAGCAGTTGCAATAGGATTATCCTACCATAATCTGACCGGAGGGCTCACCTATTATTTATGTAATGAAGTAAGCGAGATTGGCGAGATTCGGTATGGTCTTGAGATTGTGGAAGTTCCTGCATATACATATGCCGTACTCGAACATGCAGGACCGGAAATCATGGCATCTTACCAGCGCTTATACAGTTGGATAGAGGATAACGGCTTAAGCCTGAACCAACAAATCCTCGAGCATATGGAAGAGTATCCTGCTGATTATCAATCAACGAATGATGAGTTGAACGTGAAGATCCATATTCCTGTTGAAAAATAAAGTGGCTGGGACAAAAGATATGTAGTTAACGAAGGATCTTTTCGCAAAGAGTGTGGCTTATCTAATCGTATGGATTTCCGCTCCAGGTGCACGACTCCGCGGGCGGGCGTTGAACTAAAAAGCGGAAGCGCCTTGATCAGCCCCGACAGGCATAAGACGAGCCGGCAGGAAGGTTGGCTCTTTAACCTTCTTGCCGGATTGGCATATGACCCCGAGGGGCTAGGAGCTGGAGCTGGATTGACTAAAAAGCGGAAGCGCCTTGATCAGCCCCGACAGGCATAAGACGAGCCGGCAGGAAGGTTGGCTCTTTAACCTTCCTGCCGGATTGGCATATGACCCCGAGGGGCTAGGAGCTGGAGCTAGATTGACTAAAAAGCGGAAGTGCCTTGATCAGCCCCGACAGGCATAAGACGAGCCGGCAGGAAGGTTGGCTCTTTAACCTTCTTGATGGATTGGCATATGACCCCGAGGGGCTAGGAGCTGGAGCTGGATTGACTAAAAAGCGGAAAGACCCGTTCAGCTGCGTACGGACTGGACTGGGTACATATGAGATAAAGGAAGCACGAAGAGTGGAGCGATTCGATGATGACTAATCACAAGGAGGAGCCGGGAAGTACGCTAGCAGCTGGGCTTTGGAGCTGGATTCGCAAGGAAGGAGCCTGAAATCCGCTAGTCGTTGGCCGCTGGAACTAGACGAGTCCCGCTGGAGATCGCACGCCTTCCACTCCAATCCTTCTAAAAAGGGAGGAGAAAAAAATCATTCAAAAATAATAACCGTTTAGAAAAATACTTTAACGAAAAAAACCGAACTTTTTCTAAAACTCTAAAATAGAGCCTCTGAAAAGTTCGGTTTTCTCATTTGTTTTGTATTGGGAACTTACAATTATACGGCTTTTAGAGGGAATACTTTAGTTCTGTCCCAACCTCTTTATTTCTATGATAGATGAAATCCATTTTGTTGAATGTTTTCTTCTACTTCTTTCCTGGAGATACTGTTTGTGTCATAAGTGATCTTCACTTCTCCGTCTTCGGTGTCCACAAGTGCCCTTTCTATACCATTCAACTTCAGTAACATATTCTCCAGGTTCTGGATGGAACCACGGTCTACAGCTTCTTTCACATATAGAGTCAATTCTTCAGACAAGAGTGATTCTCCTTTCCTTGATGTTTCTGCTAATTATATATACCCTTCTGGATAAGAAGTATGTATCTTTTGAGATTTTAGAAAGGGAGAAAAAAAGAGCAGCCAATGAAAATGCATGTCTGCTCTTTTTGGGTTATGTTATTTTTCAGCTGTTTCATATCCCGAAGCTACTAGATCCAATTTTCCCGTAGATGGGTCGATGACAAGTCCATGGACTGGAACCTCATCATGCATCAATGGATGGTTGCGGATCATGTCTACACTATGCGCAACACTGTCTTCAACATTTGAAAAACCAGTCAGCCACTCATCCAAGTTGATTCCGGCATACTCAAGGGTATCAAACGTATTTTCGGTAATGCCTCTTTCTTTCATGCTGGATTTAACTTTCTCAGCGCTCAGGCCGCCCATTCCGCAGTCATGGTGGCCAATGACCAGTACTTCGTCAGCTTGAAGTTCATAGACGGCAAGCAGCAGGCTCCTCATGATACTGCCGAATGGATGCGAAACAACTGCACCAGCATTTCGGACAATTTTGACATCACCGTTTTTCATGTTGATTGCTTTGGTTACCAGTTCAACCAGTCTTGTGTCCATACATGTCAGTATGACTAGGCGTTTGTCTGGAAATTTTGTTGTGATGTAATCTTCGTACCTTTTCTCGGAAACAAATTTTTCATTAAACGTTAAAATATCATTCAATAGGGACATTATGTAACCTCCATCATTTATTGGTCATGACAATTTTATATTATTTTTAAGTGTTTCTTCAATTCTCATGCATTGCTGAACCAAATGTTTATTGTCCGCAGGCAGGTCTTCAATATCTGCTTTCAAACGGTTCAGCTGATGGATGGCAGCCTGTATGTCGATTTCTTGTTTGCGAATTTGGCCGGCAGCGGAATCTAAATGAAAGGAGCTTGGATGCAGCTGTTTTTGGTAGGAATCTTCTTTATTGGGATTCCAAAGCTGTTTTTGAATTCGGTCCAGTTTTTTCGAGATATCAGTGTAGTTATGTGCTTTACTGATGACTGCTACAAAATATTGCTGTTTACCTTCGACAAACTGAAAATAGACGTCATGCAGATCCGGCATTTGGGAATCTGTCGTTGATTTGATATTGATCTCCAGTGTTCCAGAGGAGTGACGGTGAAAATATTTTGAGAACTTGGTCGAACTTTCTTTTTCAATCATGTCCAGAAAACTTGGCCCTTTCATCAGCTTTGTTCCTTTTGAGGAGGCCTCGAGTATATTGAGTTTGGCATCCAGAATGAACATCGGGATGGGGATGTAATGAATTTCTTCCATTATCGCTCACCTTCAGGCAGGACAAGTTCTGAATTTCGTATGCATCTTGAGGCAATGGATTCTATGTCATTGAGATCATTGCACAGGCGAACATTTTTGACGCCAAAGTCTTCCAGGTTATAGAGCGAGACAACCCGTCCTCCTACGAAAACCTCAAAATCTTTCTCTAATTCATCTATTAAGCTCAAACATTCTTTTAATTTGGGCAGCAATGGTGAGAGAGCCACCGAAATTCCAATAGCATCAGGTTCCCATTTATTGATTGTTTTGATGACTTCTTCTGTAGGGACACTTGATCCAAGGAATTTAACATTCCATTTATATTCCCTGAAGACATCAGAAACCATTTTCAAGCCTAGGGAGTGCTGCTCACCCTCTAGACAGAATAATAGAATCGAAGGTGACTTCTTCAAAAGCTCAGGGTGCAGAATTTGATACCGTAGCTGTGTCATAAGATAATCGATGCTTGCTGTCGCCAGATGTTCTTCAGCGACAGTAATCTGATTCTTTTCCCAGAGCATGCCGACTCTTTCCATTACAGGCTTTAATAACTTTTCATAAAAATCTATGGTTGTCTGCGAGAGGCCCCGGTTTTGTTGATACCATTTATGAATCTCAGGGAGGTCACCGGCAATCGCCATTTCAGTTAGTTTTCTCACTTGTTTTTGCAAAGGAGACACTCCAGTAAATTATGACTTATTCTTATTTTAACAGAATCAATGTATCTTTCCTATTATCGTACGTTATTCCGTATATGAAGAGCGGGCAAACAATCTGATTATGATCAAGAGAAAAAGGATCCCGGATGAGGGACCCTTCATGTCAGTTTTCGTTTTTGGCTGAAAAAGCAGGTGCCAGCTTATTGATCGCTTTTTTGACTGCTGCTGTTTTCTTTTTATATCCTTTTTCTAGATAACCAGCATACTTCTTGTTCCAATGTTTTAGAGCAGTCATGATGAGAATTCCAGCTGCGACTATAATTCCACTAATAATCGGCCAGAAAACCACTGAAACAACCCCTCCACTGTAGGCCAGGCCAATTGGAGAAAATATAACATATACAACCGCCACGCTGGCAAGGAGGATGATTGACATAGGCAAAGCATATTTCCAAGGAGTCATGGCGACCTTGGAATCTGCCTGATAGTGATAAGCTTTTTCAAGCGGCTTCCACTTTCCAATGACGATCATCATCAACACTTCAATAGTAAACAGGATGCCGTAAATATGGATGAAATTGATGCCAAGTCCAAAACCGAATAACTGATTGGTGCCCCAGACAAGCATGTAATACGTAATCACATGGAAAATGATAACGGTTTTAGCTGCAACAGAAGGGATACGTTTAGACAGAACACCTACGAGAAGGATGACGACAATCGGAATGTTGAAGAATCCCGTGAATCGTCTGATCAGATCCCATAGTCCTTCTGTTGCATTCATCAGCATCGGCGAGATGGTCATTGAAATGACAGCCAGCAGTATACCAAATTTTTTGCTGACCGAAATCAGCTGTTGGTCGTTAGCACTCTGATTAAAATGAGGCTTATAGACATCAAGTGCAAATAGAGTGGCTGCACTGTTCAAAAGTGAATTGAATGAACTTAAAACAGCTCCAAGAAGGACAGCCAGGAAGAATCCGGTCAAGTAATTTGGCAGGATGTTTGCAATTAACGTTGGATAAGCCAAATCGACTGTTCTTAGAGAATCCCCGTATAAGTGAAAGGCAATTACGCCGGGAATCATCATCATGAATGGAACCAGGAGCTTATAAAATCCTGAGAAGATGACTCCTTTTTGTCCTTCAGCTAAGTTCTTGGCCCCAAGTGTCCGCTGAATGACATACTGATTTGTTGCCCAGTAAAAAAGGTTGGCAAAAATCATTCCGGTAAAGATAGTTGAAAAAGGGACAGAATCTTCACTCGAGCCAATGGAATTCAGTTTCTCAGGGCTGCTGGTGGCAATTTCTTTCATGCCGCCGACGAAATTACCGTCCCCAAGGGCAAAGAACCCCAGAATGGGAACGAGGATCCCGATGATGAGGAGTCCGATCCCATTCAACGTATCAGAGACGGCTACAGCTTTTAATCCGCCAAAGATAGCGTAAATGGCACCGATGATGCCGATGACCCAGATGACAACCCACACCGATTGGGTATAGCTGATGCCGAGGAGGGCAGGAACATCAAATAATTTCAAGACAGCCAGTGCACCGGAGTACAGCATGGAAGGAATGGTCACAAATACATAACCAAGCATGAAGAGGAGGACGGTATACTTTCGGACTCCTTCATCATAACGCTGGCTCAAAAATTCAGGAAGTGTGGTAAAACTCCTTCCCAGGTATTTGGGCAAGAGGTAGAGTGCCATAATAATGATTGCAAAAGCAGCCGTTACTTCCCAAGCCATGTTTGATAAGTTGGCCCGGAATGCCTGTCCGTTCAATCCGACCAGCTGTTCAGCTGATAAGTTTGTGAGCAAGAGGGACCCGGCAATGAAGGTTCCAGTCAATCCTCTTCCCGCAAGAAAATATCCATCAGAATCATTGACTGATCCTTTCGTTTTTATGTATGAGATCCATGCTACTAGCCCCATGAAAAAAAGACAAGAAATAATGGTAAATGTTAACCCGTTGAACATGAAATTTCCCTCCACATCAGTTGATATTGTAAAATAATATATAACCAGTAGAAGAGAAGTTAAAACCTGATTTAGATAGATATATGAGGAAATAATAGTTATATCATGATTGTAATCGTTTTCTTATTTTAATATTGACAATTCAATCCGACTCCCATACTATAGTAGATAATGAATTAAATAGTTTCCTATCGCAGGAGAGGTTCATAGCCCAAACCCTCTATAAAAAACTATGGATGAGTCTTACATTTGTAGCCATATCCATGAAGGATATGGTTTTTTATTTGGCCCATCATAAACGTTGGCTGTGAATTCTCCTTATAGGTTTGATCAAAGGGAGGATTTTTTTATGTCTGGAAGAAAAGATGAAGAACTTCAAGATGTTACATTATTAGGAAATCAGGGGACGGAATACCTATTCGAGTATGCTCCACATATATTGGAGACATTCGATAACCAGCACCCGAACAGAGACTACTTCGTGAAATTCAATTGTCCAGAATTTACAAGTCTATGCCCTAAGACAGGACAGCCGGATTTTGCGACGATATACATCAGCTATATCCCTGATATCAAAATGGTCGAAAGTAAATCATTAAAGCTGTATTTATTCAGTTTCCGCAACCACGGGGACTTC
This sequence comes from Bacillus sp. SRL337, assembly GCF_984799155.1. Classification (NCBI taxonomy): domain Bacteria; kingdom Bacillati; phylum Bacillota; class Bacilli; order Caryophanales; family Bacillaceae; genus Bacillus; species Bacillus sp. SRL337. The sequence continues at coordinate 1,028,912 of NZ_OZ481793.1, forward strand.
CATGAGGACTGTATGAATATCATTATGAATGACCTGATTTCACTAATGGATCCCCGCTATATTGAAGTGTGGGGCAAATTTACACCAAGAGGCGGAATTTCCATCGACCCTTATTGCAACTACGGCAAGCCGGGGACCAAATTTGAAAAGATGGCGGAGTATCGCATGATGAATCATGATCTGTATCCGGAAACCATCGACAACCGTTAAGGGGGCAGAAGAATGCTTATCTATTTAAATTCCCTCTTCGTGGGCCTCTTGATTTTGTCCAATATCTTAGCCGTGAAGCTTTTCAGTCTTGGCGAATGGGCTGTCCTTCCGGCTGCGGTGATGGTTTATGTCTTCACGTATCCAATCACAGATGTCATCGGAGAAGTATACGGAAAAGAGACAGCACGTGCTACTGTACGTGCAGGTTTGCTGACACAGGTGTTTGCTCTACTATTTATCGCGATTGCTATCAATTTGCCGTCAGCTCCTTTTTTTGGGATGCAGGCAGAATTCGAATCGATCCTGAGCGGAAGCTTCCGGGTAACGCTTGCAAGCCTGATCTCTTATTTTGTCAGCCAAAACCTGGATGTTTCAGTTTTTCATAAGCTGAAAGCCAAGCATGGAGCTGATAAACTCTGGCTCCGCAATAACTCATCAACGTTGTTGAGCCAGCTTGCAGACACGGCAATCTTCATTAGTATTGCATTCGCTGGCACAATGCCGCTGGGTGCTTTACTTGGATTAGTTGGAACACAATATCTGTTTAAGCTTGTTGTCGCAATTATTGATACCCCGCTGGTTTACCTGCTGGTACGGGTTGCCCGTAAAGAACAGGAGCGCGGTGTAGAGGTAGTTGGATAAGTTGTTTTGAGCCATCCTTTTGGATGGTTTTTTTTGTGGGTGGGGACCTGTTGAGAAACTACTTGGAGCACTTCAGGAAATATGGAGGTGAATTCTGTCTATGATCAAGAAGAAATGGACATCAGGTAATCGAGCCGATTTTTCTGAAGTAATACAGCAAAGGCCGATTCCTCGGAGAATAGACCTTTTTTTGCAGGGGGCGGATCTGGGGCGGATTTCTCTAAAGAATAAATCAATGTATGGAGAGGTGGGGAGTTTTTCCTTTAAAGGAAGGACCCTGATTCATTTGAAAAGCTGGTGCATCCTTCACGGGATTCCAAACCCGCATCCTGGTCGCCTTCACTTAGGGTGTATTGTTGCGCTTATTCAAAAAACGCGACAGATTGATTGTGTCTCAGTTGGTTTTAGTCCCGATTCAAGGGTAATCGGAACACGATTAGCTTCTCAAGGTCCTAATCTGTCGCGATTTCCTTGGAATCGCGACACGATCGGCTTCTCAAGACCCCAGTCTGTCGCGATTTCCCCGGAATCGCGACACCCAGCTCGTCCTTCCAAGGATTCTAGTCCCGATTCAGCCTTAATCGGGACACGATCGGCTTCTCAAGGTCCTAGTCTGTCGCGATTATCCCGGAATCGCGACACCCATATCGTCCTTCCGAGGATTCTAGTCCCGATTCAGCGGTAATCGGGACACGATCGGCTTCACATGAGTCCAGTCTGTCGCGATTTTCCCGGAATCGCGACACCCACATCGTCCTTCCAAGGATTCTAGTCCCGATTCAGCGGTAATCGGGACACAATCGGCTTCTCAAGACCCCAGTCTGTCGCGATTTCCCTGGAATCGCGACACCCAGCTCTTGCCACCGAGGATTCTAGTCCCGATTCAGCGGTAATCGGGACACGATCGGCTTCACATGAGTCCAGTCTGTCGCGATTTTCCCGGAATCGCGACACCCACATCGTCCTTCCAAGGATTCTAGTCCCGATTCAGCCTTAATCGGGACACGATTAGCTTCTCAGGGTCCTAGCCTGTCGCGATTTCCTTGGAATCGCGACACCCACATCGTCCTTCCGAGGATTCTAGTCCCGATTCAGCCTTAATCGGGACACAATCGGCTTCTCAAGACCCCAGTCTGTCGCGATTATCCCGGAATCGCGACACCCAGCTCGTGCCACCGAGGATTCTAGTCCCGATTCAGCTCTAGTCGGGAAATATTCTTCTCCAACCCAGCAATTTCTGTCCCGATTCCATTTGACACTTCAAAGCCATGCTGCAGAATGTTGAATGCTTTATAAAATATAATCTAGTTTTAGAATGTTTGGTTCTCCATCACTCTGAGAGTTACCAATGAAAACCTTTGCAATTTTTTCAATAGTTAAACCTTGATTATAACCCTTTACAAAGGTATTTATGACCTATATAATCCCGTTGTCAAAGAAAATAATAATCCATTCATTTAATATATAAAGGAGGTTGCAGTGATGCGGAAAAAGCTGATGTCGTTTTTACTTATGAATCTCGGTGCATTTTTTGTTGCGGTGAATGTTCACTTCTTTCTTTCGCCTAATAACTTGGCAACAGGAGGAGTCAGCGGTTTATCTATCCTGCTGAATTCTGTCATGCCTGGCATGTCAATCGGTATGTTTATGATCTTGGTTAATATTGTGTTATTTATAGTTGGCATCATCTTTCTGGGCTTCAGCTTTGGGGCCAAAACAGTCTATGCCAGTTTTGCTCTCTCCGGATATGTTTGGCTGCTTGAAACCGTTGCGCCGTTAAAAGCGCCACTGAGCGAGGACATCCTGATTCAGTTGATCATTGGGCAGTGCATCGCTGCAACCGGTATGGCGATTGTGTTCAATCAAAAAGCATCAACAGGCGGAACAGATATCATTGCCATGATCCTTAATAAATACTTTAATATTGAAATCGGGAGGGCCGTACTGTTTTCCGATTTGGCGATCGCCCTGTCGTCCACATTCCTGTTTGGGACACAGGTCGGAATGTACGCGTTCTTCGGGGTCATTCTTAACGGATTGGTCATTGACTATACGCTTCAGCAGTTCAATACGAACAAAGAAGTGGTCATCATCAGCAATCAGAGCGATGAAATCCGCACCTACATTGTAAAAGAACTTGGAAAAGGTGCTACGATTCATACGGCCAAAGGAGCTTTCACTTCCGACAGCAAAGAAGTCATTACAACGATTCTTGGCAGGAAGGATTTTTCCAGGCTGAAAGGATTCATCACAGAAGTTGATAAGAAAGCGTTCATAACGGTCCACAATATGAATGAAATACTTGGCCAGAACTTCAAGCGCCTTGTATAAATTGAAAGGATTTGCTCTTCATGGGCAAATCTTTTTTTTAGTGCTTTAAAGCGGTGGGGGACTGTCCCCCACCGCTTTAAAGGGGTAAAGGATTCGGGCGGCCGACTTATTTTACAGAAATCCCTTGATTAAAGTTTTCAAAAAATTGTATACTATGGATATACTTATGATTTGAAGGAGGTGTGTATTGAGATGAAAAGTTCTGTCGGGTTGCACGGTCAATTTTTAGAATACATCTACATTTGTCGTGCGATTTTTCATGGTTATGCTATCAACGGGATACGTATGCCCTTTTTTAGCAATTCCATATAGAACAGAACGGTAAGAGGTCTCAATACCCACACTTTTTATAGAAACGGGGGGAGAGCGCGTCACGCTTTCCTTTTTTTATGCCCGAATTCAAAAAGCCATGGTATAAGTCTTACTTATACATGGCTTTTTTATATACTTTTGAGGTCCTCTTGCTCATTAAACTAATGAGAGCAGAAAGGATAGAAAAAAATGATTATATGCAGCGTACAGCAAATCAGTAAAATGTTCGGGGGAAACCTTGTATTTGAAAATTTATCATTTGAAGTACATGAAGGAGACAGGATTGGCTTTGTCGGCAGAAATGGAACCGGTAAAACGACTGTCTTCAAATTGATAGCCGGTGTCGAACAGCCGGATACAGGTGAGATCCATACCAAAAAAGGAGCAAGGGTCGGTTACCTCTCGCAGATTCCGAAATACGATGGAGGGACAACTGCCAAAGATGTACTGAATTCTGCGTTTCAGGGTCTATTCGAGATAGAGGCAAGATTAAAGGAATTGGAAACCAGAATGGGTACGGAACACAACCCGGAAAACCTTCAGCGGCTCTTGGAAGAGTACGGCCCGATGCAGGATAAATTTACGAATGGCGGGGGCTATGAGATTGAGTCTGAGATAGCGAAAGTGGCGAATGGCCTCGAGATCAACGGTCTGCTTGGCCAGCACTTTAATGCCCTCAGCGGAGGGGAACAAACCAAAGTTTGTCTCGGCTTGATCCTTTTGAAAAAGCCAGATCTCCTGCTCTTGGACGAACCGACAAACCACTTGGATATCAGAGCAGTGGAGTGGCTGGAAGGCTTCCTGAAAGAGTACAGCGGCTCTGTGATGATTGTCTCGCACGACCGCTACTTCCTCGATGAAACGATCAATAAAGTCATTGACTTGGAGGATGGGGAAGTTTGTCTTTACCACACCAACTATTCTCAATTTGTGAGAGAGAAAGAAGAGAAGCTTCTCCTTGAATTCCAGCAGTATCAGGAGCAGCAAAAAAAGATCAAGAAGATGAGGGAAGCGATCAAAAGGCTGAAGGAATGGGCCAATCAGGCAAATCCCCCAAACGCGGCCCTTCATAAAAGGGCAAGAAATATGGAACGTGCCTTGGAAAGAATGGAAAAATTGAAACGGCCTGCCCTGGAGCGTAAGAAGATGGGGCTTGAGTTTGAAAATGGGGACCGCAGCGGTAAAGTGGTTTTCAGTATGAAAGATGCCAAAAAATCATTTGGCGAAAACATCCTTTTTAATGATGCATCCCTTGAGGTCCTTTTTAAGGACCGTACAGCTATTGTCGGGAAAAATGGAACCGGCAAATCTACAATTATCAAAATGCTGTTAGGGGAAATGCATCATGATGAAGGAGAAATCAAACGGGGAAGCAATGTCAGAATCGGCTATTTGTCACAGCATTTCACTACAGCAGATCCCACTATGAGATTGATTGATGCCTTCCGGGATGAAGTATCCGTGACCGAGGGAGAAGCAAGGCATATCCTAGCAGGGTTCTTGTTTTACGGAGGAGCCGTTTTCCGTAAAGTGGGCCAGCTCAGCGGCGGGGAAAAGATGCGTTTAAGGCTGGCCCAGCTCATGCACCAGGATATCAACTTCCTTGTACTCGATGAACCGACAAACCATCTTGACATCGATTCCCGTGAAGTCCTGGAGGATGCTCTTGAAGGCTTTAATGGGACTATACTAGCTGTTTCGCATGATAGATATTTCTTAAATAAACTGTTTGGAAAGACATATTGGATCCACTCCGGAAAACTATACTTCTTTCCTGGCAGTTATTCCTGGGCAAAAGAAAAACTGGCTGAATTCCAAATGAAGGATGAACCGGCCAGCAAACCTAAAGAGCCGATCAGCAGGGATGTCCGAGTCAAGAAGCAACATGGAGGGAATCCTGTGTCTATCGATTCTTTAGAAGAGGAACTTCTTGTGATTGAAACGGAAATTTCTTCAATAGACCAGCAGCTTGCAAAGGAGACAGATCTCGAAGTCCTTCAAAAGCTTTATGCTGAAAAAGAGGAGAAAGAAAAAGAAAGGGATGAAAAGTATGCTTCCCTGGAGCTGCTTCTATGAAGGTCAATGTGCTTGGAACGTTTCATCATTTCTGTATGAGGGAATAATCCGACTAAAAGGACATGGAGGTATGACGTCATGGAAGAAATTCACGGTGGAAACAGAGAAGAATCGCTTGATGAAATTCACGAAACCTTGGTAGATGGATTGCAGAGGGAACTCCATCCCGATGAAAACAAGCTGATCACAGAGTGGACGGCTACATTCAATCATGAGGAACGCGCAACCGTCATCAATATGTTGAAGGAATTGCTCAATAAGCATAAAAGGCATGATTAATCGGAGCGGCAGATATTTCTGCCGTTCCTTTTTATTGTATAGATAACGAGAAAAGTCATGAGGTGAGGATACGAATGATGAATTCTGCATCCAGTTCCAGCACTTAACGGCGGGGCAAAAGCCAATCCGTCAGGAAGGTAAAAGGAGTACCCTTATCACTTGGCTCGTCTTATGCCTGTCGGGTCTGACCAAGTCGCTCGCGTTTTTGTTCATCCAGCTCCAGTGCTCTGCCCATCAAGTAAGGCCTTAATCATCAAGGAGGTGAAAAATCAGATCTCTCATGGCAAATCAAGGCGCTTGGTGATTTTGAGATACCAGGAAGGAAATGGCGATAAGAAGTGGAATATGTAATCAAATATTTATTTTTGGAGGAAAAGTATATGGAAGTGGAAGAGCTTGCTCGGTCCTGTAAATTAGTGGCAGCAGAGGAACAGCACCTGCCTGATGTGTACCAAATGTATAAAAGATGCAGGGACCATCTTTTAGCTCAAGGGATTTTTCAATGGGACGACACTTACCCAAATAAGGAATATTTTAAAGAAGTCATAGATCAGCAGGGAATGTATTTGCTGTTTGAGGATGACCGGCTCACAGGAAGTATGGTATTGAACGAGTGGGAGTCTGAGGAGTGGTCAATTATCCCTTGGACCCATTGCAGGCCTTGGATCCTTCATTCCCTATTTCTGGACCCTTTACAGCAAAGAAAGGGAGCGGGAACCAAGATGCTGAAACATGCAGGCAACTTGGCGAGAGAGAGGGGATATGATTCCATCAGGCTGGATGCATTTTCTGGAAACAGCCGTTCTCTAAGGTTTTATGAACGCAATGGGTATTTGAAGCGTGGGGAAGTATCCTTTTCATCTAAACCCGAAGGTCATACGATTTATTTTTGTTATGAGAAAAAATTGTAGGCAAAGAGTTCTTTTTACGACAATGATTGGCGCCGTGATATAATCACGTTAACACTCAGCTGTGAAAGGAAGTCTATATTGTCACATTTACAACAAGAAGCAGTCTTATTTATAGAAAGCTGTTACAGGGAACTGGGAAAGCCAGAAGAAATATCAGAACGAATCCAGTATGTCCAGAGTGAGATTGAAAGTACAGGTACTTACAGCCATACATATGAGGAGTTGGAACATGGTGCAAAAATGGCTTGGAGGAACAGTAACCGCTGTATCGGAAGACTGTTTTGGGACACCATGCATGTAAGGGATGCAAGGGAAGCGAATACTGAAGAAGAGATCTTTACAGAGATGGAGACACATCTTAAGTATGCTTCAAATGAAGGGAAAATCCGTCCGGCTATCACCATCTTTCGACCATCGATGCCTGGCAAGCCTGATATCAGAATCTGGAATCACCAACTTCTCAGGTATGCAGGGTATCAAGATGACCTTGGTGTGAGAGGGGATCCAGCCTCCGTTAAATTCACCAGGAAGTGTGAAGAGCTTGGCTGGGAAGGGAAAAGAACGCATTTTGATGTATTGCCATGGGTCATTCAGATTGGTGAAAGAGAGCCTTGCTGGAAAGAAGTCGGTACAGAGCATGTGCTTGAAGTGCAGTTGAACCATCCCGAGTACAATTGGTTTCGTGATCTCGGCTTGAAATGGTATGGAGTTCCGATCATTTCAGATATGAGACTTGAAATTGGGGGGATTTCATATAAAGCAGCCCCTTTTAATGGCTGGTATATGGAAACAGAAATCGGTGCGAGGAATCTGGCAGACGCATGCCGCTATGACATGCTGCCGAAAGTTGCCAGCTGCATGGGGCTTGATACCTCCAGGGCTTCTACGCTGTGGAAGGACAAAGCTTTGATTGAGCTGAACATTGCGGTACTGCATTCATTTAAAGAAGCAGGAATCAGCATTGTGGATCACCATACAGCCGCCCAGCAGTTCAAGGTCTTTGAAAACAAGGAGAAACAGTGTGGAAGAGGGCTGACAGGAGATTGGTCCTGGCTCATTCCACCGATATCACCGGCCGCCACCCATGTTTTTCACCGAAACTATGAAAATAAGTGGAAATCGCCAAATTACTTTTATCAGGAAAAAGCCTTTGACTAAGGCTTTTTTCTTTTGGAGGTTTAAGGAAGAGGATACCAAGAGGGTTAAAATAGCGGTTTAGAAATTTATTAGGAGATTGAAGAAAGGCGTCTAGAAGGGCTGTAGAGTCCAATACGAGAGGTCTTCAAGGGGAAAAAACGGGCAATTGAACAACGATAGATGCCAAGTAGTATTTTCTGCAAAAGGACCATTTCTGCAAGCGCAATGGAACCATTGCGATAGACCTGAAGATTAAACCGCTAACTAAAGCTCTTCCGTGTAATCAGGAAGTATTGGAACCAGTAGCGGAATTCATCAAAAAGCGGCTGATGATTGTGAAATGAGAAGTTTTCAAAGAAGTCCTCCAGCTCCTCTGTGCTGGCCTCATCCAACAATCCGGAGACAAATAGAGGGTATCGAAAGCGTTTATAGAGATCACTGTATCCATAAAAGTCAAATAGGTCTTCCATCTGGGCTTCCTGCATGGCCATCTCCCTTTCATTTATTCCTAGTAGTATGGACGCGGGAGAGCAGCCCAATTCTTATTCTTGCAAAAAAATAGTTAGACGTACAAGCACGTATGCATTCCGTACATAGTATGTAACATGAAGAACCTCCTTTCATCTTCATGACCGGCTGCAGGACGCTGTGCAGCCGGTTTTTTATTGTGGCAAACGATAATAGTCTTTGGGTGGGAGTGAAAATGATTAATGATTTCTGCATCCGGCTCCCGTCCTGATCCCTCGGATATAAGCCATCCGTCAAGAAGGGAGAAGAGCATATTCCCGCCTGCTCGGTTTTTTGGCCAGCCGGGGATGAATAAAGCGTTTCCGCATTCTGTGAAGGGACGAATGATAACAAAAAACCTTGAAAACCATTAACGGTTTTCAAGGTTTAGTAAACAAAGTTATTTGGCAACTTTCTGCAGTTTATGGATGACAGAAAGAGAACGGCCTGTTCCGATGGCTACAGACTCTAAAGGATTAGGGGCAAGGTGGACAGGGACGACGATTTCTTCTGAAAGCCACTCCTGCATTCCGCCAAGAAGGGCTCCTCCTCCAGTTATGATAACTCCGCGGTCGACTATGTCCCCGCTAAGTTCCGGCGGACAGTTTTCCAATGTAGCACGGATGGTTTCCAGAATATGAAGAAGAGATTCTTTGAGCGCTTCCTGAATTTCATTCGAATCCAGTGTGATGGTTTTTGGAAGGCCGGTCACAAGGTCCCGCCCGCGAATATCCATAGTCAGGTTTTCATGTGGAATCAAGGCATAGCCGATTTCCATCTTAATGTTCTCAGCTGTGCGCTCCCCGATTAAGAGGTTGTATCTTTTGCGTACGTGTTGAATGATATCATCATCCATTTGGTCACCGCCTATGCGGATGGTGTTGCAGGAAACCACACCTCCATATGAAATGATACCGACTTCAGTCGTTCCGCCGCCGATATCAACAATCACGTTGGCTACCGGCTCGTCTACAGGAAGATCTGCACCAATGGCAGCTGCCACGGGTTCTTCAATCAATGTGACCGATTTTGCACCACTTCCTTTAACAGCATCCTGTATCGCTCGTTTTTCAACGGAAGTGGCACCTGAAGGCGTACAAACCACAACACTCGGCTTTCTGATCGACAAGCCCATCTGCTTACTAGCTTTTTTCATGATTTGCTTCAGCATTTCTGTTGTAACATCGAAATCTGCGATAACCCCATCTTTCAAAGGTCTGACTGCAACGATTTTTCCTGGTGTTTTTCCGATCATGCTTTTTGCTTCGGTACCTACAGCAAGGACATTTTTTGTTTCCGTATCAATGGCGACAACGGACGGCTCGTTAAAAATGATTCCTTTATTTTTACTGTAAACCAGAATATTAGCAGTACCTAGATCAATACCAATTTCCGTATTTGATAGCATATTTATTCCTCCAACTATTAGCATTCGTCTTGTTTTCATCTCTAGTAAACGTACGCATTAAAAATCTATCTACATATACTTCATAAATTATAGGAGATTTTTGACGGTTATTGTCACGGATAAATTTCCCAAAAAAAAATTATTACAGGCTGTTACAAAACAAAATTTTTAAACAATTGGCCTTTGGGATTGCCGTATCAATAACAGCACGTGAACCGCTCATATAATAGGGATGTTAATTAGTATCTTGTGTTAATAAAATTTAAACTTCCTGTAAAGTTGTAATGTAAGAATTAGGGTTTTTCGGGGGTAGAAAGAAACAGTCTGCTGCTGGGAGGAGAGGGGAAATGAGTTACAAAAAACCGCCCCTTATTCAAGGAGGCGGTTCTCTACCTTATATCTTAAATTTGCTGAGTTCTTTTTTCATTTCTTCTGTCATTTGATGAAGCTGCCCAACTTTGGTATTCATCTGTGTAAAGTAATTCAGCTGTTCTTCAGTGGAAGCGGATATTTCCTCTGTGCCGGCAGCTGTTTCTTCGGTAACCGCGGAAATATTTTCGACTGCCGAAATGACTGCTGCTGTCATTTCATTGGAGTGATTCATCCCTTCTACTAAATTGGTCAACTGGTTATATACAAGGCTGATTTTGTCTGAAATATTTTCAAATGCGGTCTCGGTTTCCCTCATGGAGGAAAGCTGGTCCTGCGATAGGCGGTTGCCGTTGTCGGTCAATTCAAAAATGGAACCAATCCCATCTTTGATATTCAGGACCATTTTGCCTATCAGTTCGGTTGCCTTAGAAGAGTCTTCGGCAAGCTTCCTGACTTCTTCTGCGACGACGGCGAAACCTTTCCCTGCTTCACCCGCCCTTGCCGCTTCAATCGCGGCATTCAGGGCCAGAAGGTTGGTTTGATCTGCAATGCTCTTGACTGAAACTGCTGCCTGTTCAATTTCATCGGTATATTTTGCGAACTGCTCTACTGAAAGCATGATATCTTGAGATGATTGGGACTGCTGCTCTGAAAATGTCTTTTGTTTACTTATAGTCGATTTTCCTTCCTGGACCAATGCCAGTGCCTCTTTACTGGATTGGACTGAAAGGTTGCTCTCTTTTACATTTTTGCTGAATTCCTCTCCCATTGAGTTCATAAGTTCCGCAGTAGAACTGATATCCTCGGAAATGGATTGGCTCCCCCGTGAGAGTTCTTCTGTTGAAACGGCAACCTGATTGCTGCTTTCGGTAAGGCTCTGCATATGGATGTTCACTTCGTCGGTGAATGTTTTGACCCTGCCGCCGATGGAATCGACAGAAAGGACTGTCTGCTTTAGATTTTGAACCATATGCGAAAATGAACTTTGCAGATGATCGATTTCAAATTTACTGTTCATTTTTGCCGTTGCTGGCTGTATGGTTAAATCTCCATCCGCGACCCTTGCTGCATCATTGACGACCATGTTGATCGGTTTGATGATTCTGCTGGAAATCAACAAGGAGAGTCCAATTGACAGGATGATCAATAGGGCAGAGGCGATGATGGATGTCGTAATAATAAAGGCAATTTTCTCTTCGGTTTGTTTCAGGATTCCTTCATACCATTCATCCGTCTGCTTTTTCAACAGGTGCATATCATTCAGGATTCCCGCCACCCTGATTGACTGTCTTTTTACTTCTGCCGTGTCCTGGCTGTTCAGCGCCTCTTCAACAGCCAGCTTCAATTCGGTGAATTTGCCGTCTGCCTTTGTGAGTGTGTCTTTTTCGCGGTCATTTTTGATAAGCTGGCCAAGGTTTTTCATTTCTGTTTCAGTACCAGTCAGCAGAGAAATGGCTTCAGACTTGTTGGCATCCGAGGACGTGAAGGCATAGTTCGCCAACGATTGTTTTGTAACGATCAGGCTGCCGTTCAGTGATTCGGTGGCCGTTAATACGTTCACATCATCCTTTGCGGAACTTTGGATGTGAACGATCTGAAAGATCATATAGGCGATGATACTAATTGAAAGAATAAGCGGGAGTACTCCCAGGATGGTCAATCTGTTTCGTAATTTCATTTATCCGGCTCCTTGTTAGTTTAGATTGATGGTAATATCGCCAGTAGTAAGTTTCTCCTTGGCTGACTCGATGTCGTTCATTTGTTCGTCAGACAGTTTAAAGTTCCGGATCGGTGCCAGGCCGACACCATCTTCTGCAAGGCCGAGCTCGTATACCTCCGTGCCGATTGATCCGTCTTTTACGAGTTTCTCCGCCATATTGAACACCGCCACATCAATGTTTTTCATCATGGATGTTACCACAGCTTTTTCCGCAACAAAATACTGGTCTGAATCAACCCCGGCAGTGAAAATCCGGTTGTCTTGTGCCGCTTGGATGGCACCAACCCCGGTAAACCCTGCGGCAGGATAAATGAAATCAACACCTTCTTTGATCTGCTGTTCAGCAATCTTTCTGCCTAATGCGGCATCGCCGAAGTTGTTGGCATATTCCCTCATAATGCTGATGTCCGGATTGATGTATTTTGCGCCCTGCTCAAACCCCTTTTCAAATCGGTGGATGACAGGGACATCTTCACCTCCGATGATCCCGAGTTTATGGCTCTTGCTTGTCATTGCAGCGACCATTCCGACAAGGAAACTTCCTTCATGTTCCTTAAAGGTGATGGAGGTGACATTCTTAAGCTCAGATACACCATCGATTAAGAGATATTGTTGTTCCGGATGATTCTCAGCTGTTTTCTCAAGGGCTTCCTGTACTGAAAATCCCAGACCGATGATTAAATCATTATCCTGCTTGGACAACTCTTCAAGCGGTGTCTGGAAATCCCCATCAGGAGCTTCGCGGTAATCGAAAAGAATCCCTAGTTCTTCACGTGCCTTCTCAAGTCCCCTGAAAGCCGAATCATTGAAGGATTCATCCCCCAAACCCGTGTCAGATAGCAGCACACCGATTTTATATTCTTTCTTCGTGGTTTTAGATGTAGTAGATGATGAACAGCCTGACAATAATAAAGCAGAAATCATCATAACTATAAAAATTGACTTTCTCACATATGTTCCTCCTAGACGTTATCAAAATATAAATAGAAGTCCGTACCTTTCTATTATCGTCAGTGGAAGATGGTATATTAACAGCTCCAAAAAAATTTGTGGTAAACCAAAAAAAGGAAGATTTGGGCAACTTCGTGCTTACGTTCCTTATTGTTCCAGATTCGTGAGAGGGTTGCTTTAACGTAGTGCCGCATTTGCAGGTGAATGGACCGAGGTTATCTTTGGTTTCAAATATAGAGTGTTCTTTTAGTCTTAAATGTTGGAGGATTTCTTTCCACTTGTATTCTTCTGGAAAGAGGGTGTCCTCCAGGGAGGGAATCTGCACAGGAAAAGTATTATATAGTGTAGAAGTAGTTATCAGGTATGTAAATAGCCGGCTGCCTGGTATCAAACCTGGATAAAGAAACAAGAAGTTCATATTCATATGTTTCAGTAACATTGCTTTTACGGATTAAATAAAGCTTTCCTTTCATAGATTTCACTGGCACCAGTTAGTAACCTGATGGGAAACTGCACTGCAAATGACGTGCAGGCCAAGAGGTCTTATTCAGGACAGGCCGGTGTGTGAAATCATATAGAGGGTAAGCAGGCATTAGTATGATGACAATAGAAAGGAAGTGCAGGTATGAATCCGTTTGTTTTTTCTTGTATCACACCCCATGGCGGTGAAATCCTCCCTGAATTGGCAGGGAAAAGACCTGAACGGATGGAGGTTACGAGACAAAGCATGATAAGGCTTGGGGAGTTGATGAAGGAGGCAGACCCTGACTGCTTAATTATATTGACTCCACACGGAACACGAATTGATGGCCAGTTTTCGATTACTGGCTCCGAAAGGGTAGAGGGGACCGTCGAAGAGAATGGTGAAAGATTCACAATGGAAAGAAAGGTACATAGGGAGATGGCAGAATTCATCGCCAGATCTGCAAAAGGAAAAGGTCTCCCGGCAGAGGTATTGGGCTATGGAACAAGCACAGGGACGTTATCGTGCCTCCAGCTCGATTGGGGAACGGCGGTACCGCTCCGTTTCATGCCGGACAAGCCAGTAGTGATCATTACTCCATCAAGGCAGATTTCATCTAAAGATCATATCGAGTTTGGACGTCTGCTGCGAAAAGCTGTTGCGGACAGTGGGATAAACGCAGGATTGATTGCCAGTTGTGATTGGTCGCATACACATCACTCAAAAGGCCCGTATGGGTATCATCGGGACGCTGCAATACTTGACGAGAAAGTAACAGAGCTCATCAAACAGGATAACCTGGAGGGGGTGGCTGATTTTCCTGAAGAACAAATTGAAAATGCAAAGCCGGACGGAATCTGGCAAACATTAATATTGGCTGGCGCGATTCCTATTGAAGAACGCAAGAGTGAATTTTTATCTTATGAGGCCCCGACTTATTTTGGCCTTCTCTGTGCAGCTTATTATCAATAAAAGCTGTGCAGCGGAAGACTTCTTTAACATAATATCACCCGTTCTTTTAGTAGAACGGGTGATTCACTAGTTTAATGATTTGCGAAGAATTCAGCAAGTTCCTGACTGTGTTTCTTTCGTGCCTTCCGGTGAGACGCACGATTATCCGCGGTTTCGTTGAGCCATTTCTCTTCTTCTGTTTCAGGGATCACTTTTGGGACAGGACAAGGCTTACCGCTATTATCCAAGGCAACAAACGTCAGAAAGGAAATGGCCGCTACAGCTGTTTCTCCGGTAAGGAGGTTTTCAGATGTTACTTTAACACAAACCTCCATGGAGCTGCTGCCTGTATAGGTTACCATCGCTTCCAGTGTCACTGCGTCCCCGACTTTGATTGGCTTAAGGAAATCGACCGAGTCTGTCGAAGCAGTGACAACAGGATTCCTAGCCATCTTGTAAGCGGAAATGGAAGCCACATCATCAATATAGGACATGAGCTTTCCGCCAAACAGGGTGCCGTGATGGTTTGTATCCGGCGGGAGCACATGGCTCGTCTTAATGGTTCTCGTATCTTTCATTCGTTTTGTTTCGTTCATTTTAATCACCTTTCAAATTTGGCTTCTTTTATATAATCCACTAATTAACATAAAACAAACACACTTGATTATTCTTATGAAAAAAATTGTACATTTAGTGATGGGGTCTTGGATATGACCCGGCTAAGCTTAAAGATTTATGCCTGCCATCAATTGAATCATGCCTGTCATCCCTCATTAATTCCTTTGTGTTTCTAATTTGGCAATCCAAAATGAAGATGATTGGCCTCCCACTTCCTCAGCTTTCAGACGCTTAACCTCTTCTGATCCAGGTAAAACCATGTTAAATTGTATGTACACGCAACTCCTATCTTTTTCTTGTTTCTAGTCAACTCAAGTGTGAAAGGGTAAGGAGCTTGCGTGTATTTTTTTGCCTTACAACCTACCCCAACAAGTATAATTGAGCCTAAATTAATAAAGCCCTCAAAAATGAAAAAGCCGGGAAGACAGATACTCCCCGGCTGAAAAAATCATTGGTATTTTTCAAGTAAATTAGCTAAAATGTGCTTTTTATAGGATTCTAGTTTACGCTCCTCATAACGGCGAACGCCTTTCTCCTTAAGTTGTTCCACGTACCAGCCTTTGCTTCCGATATGCATTGAAATACACCCTTTCTTTGCGATTTATTGATTGGAGTCAATCGGCTCTTTCCGATGAAAAAATATAATAATCTTTCAACCGGGTCCCATTGTATCATCTATAAATCTATGGCGAAAGGGATAAATTAAATTTTTTTAGAAAGTTTCATTACGCCTTCGTATTGGCAGCAATCGGCTGATTCATCGAGCTTTGTTTATCAATCTGCTGGAACATCACAAAGTATAAAAATGCACTCGCGCAGGCAAGGAGTGCGAGAACCATGAAAGTCAGTTCATATCCAACCCATAAAGAAAAGGTGATGGACAGCGGTGCGACCGTTTTTGCCAGTGTGAATCGCAAGCTCGCCGCAGCGAAATACTGTCCCCGCATTTCTTCAGGAGCCAGCTTTGAAATGAAGTTCTGCTGAATTCCGACAGTCATCAGTTCAGCGAATGTAAATATCGCCATGGAGAGGATGAACATATAGATGGATGCTGTTTGTCCGAATAAAAAGATGGAAACAGCATAAATCAGTGAGGATAAAACAAATACATTTCTTTCCTTATACTTGGTCATCCATTTTGTAACCACCACAGTCAACAATGCAACAAGCAGTCCGTTTTCTGAAAGGATGAGGCCGAATAACTGTTCACCTGTTAAAGTAATGGACATCAACGAAGCGGTCTCCATCGAATCTTTTATATAAACTGGAATCAACAGATCAAGCTGCATGAATGTCTGTCCAACGAGTACTCCAGCCAATATGAATAAAAGGAAGGTCCTGTCCCTGGCGATCACTTTGTAATTATTGACCTGGTCGGTTAAAGCATGGTACCAGGCTTTCGACTGTCCTTTGGTCCTCACCTCTGCCTCATGATTCCGGGGAGCTGTTTCCCTTGTCATCTTGCCGAGCATCAGCCCGAGGATCATACAAATGATTGCTGAAACGAACAGGAGCTCAAAACGGTAATGCACATAAAAGATACTGCCTAAAATCGGTCCGACCACGACAGCTATATTGATAGACGTATAAAAAATTGCAAAGACATGGCTGCGATCCTTTTCAGGAACGACATCTGCAACCATAGCCTGGCTCGCAGGCCAGTAAAAAGATCCAAAAACACTGGCAAGGGTGAAACAGACAAAACCCAACGCGGCTGATTCCAGCCATGGAGAGCTGGCGAAAGCGAAAATAAGGAAGGCCAGTCCCTGTCCAAAAGAGGACAATACCATCATTGTTTTCCTTCCGAATCTGTCCGCAAAATAGCCGCCCATTAAATTCGCAAATACAGCAAAGACCTGAGAGGCGATAAGAAGCAGTCCAGCCATCTGCTTTCCGAATGCTTCCGTAAAATAAATGGTGAGAAACGGAAAGAACATCCAGAATGTGATGTTCATCATTGCTTCCCCGAAAAGCCTGACCTTCAAGTTCCGATCCCAATCTCTGATTCTCATAAAAAATCTCCCCGTTCCTTTTTTAACTTTTAATATCATATAGTCGAAACCAGAAAATTACAAGTGAATTTTATCTCCAGCGGGAGGGGAGGAACTTTTTATAAAACGCTCTTTTCACAAGGAGTGTGGCTGTTTTAAAAAATGGATTTCCGCTCCAGCCGCGCGACTCCGCGGGGCGGGCGGTGAGCCTCCTCGGCTGCGCCTGTGGGGTCTCACCTGTCCCGCTAGTCCCGCAAGAAGTCGCACGCCTTCCGCTCCAATCCGCCTTGTGAAATGAGATTTATCAGCAAGTCTACAGGACATCAAAGAGGAATTAGAGAGGTTGTTGATGTACTGAGAGGGGTTCTAAAGGACATCAAAGGTGAATTTGGGCGGTGATGATGTACTTGAGAGGAGCTCTAAAGGACATCAAGGAGGTATTTAGGCGGTGTTCATGTACTTTAGAGGGGTTCTAAAGGACATCAAAGAGGAAGTTGAGCGGCGTTCATGTACATGAGAGAAGTTTTAATCGATTTACTCATGTTCTGCCGCCAATTTACGAAGAACATACATATAAAAAACCAATCCGCAAAAACTGCGGATTGGTTTTCATCTTAATCATTCAATTAAAATGCCCAATCACCATTGCGGAAGACAGGTTCAGTTGTACCGTCTTCAGTGATGCCGTCGATATCCATTTCAGCAGAGCCGATCATGAAGTCGACGTGAGTGATGCTGTTGTTCAGGCCTGCTTTTTCAAGCTGATCCTTGGACATTGATTTTCCACCTTCCACACAGAATGCATATGCGCTTCCAATGGCAAGATGGTTTGATGCATTTTCATCAAATAAAGTGTTATAGAAAAGGACGTTGGACTGGGAGATTGGTGATTGGTGAGGAACCAATGCGACTTCTCCAAGATAGTGAGATCCTTCGTCAGTATCAACAAGGCGCTTAAGGATATCCTCGCCTTCCTCAGCCTGGACTTCAACGATTCGTCCTTCTTTGAATGTCACTTTGAAGTTATCGATGACGTTCCCGCCGTAGCTTAATGGTTTTGTGCTGGAAACAGTACCATTTACACCTGTCTTCAATGGAACAGTGAAAACTTCTTCTGTAGGCATGTTTGCCATGAAGTCTACACCTTTTTCAGAAACACTTCCCGCTCCAACCCACATATATCCTTTTGGAAATTCAATGGTAAGGTCCGTGCCGGGAGCAGTATAATGAAGTTTTTTGTATTTCTTGCTGTTCAGGTAATCCACTTTTTCGTGAAGGTTTTGGTCATGGTCCTTCCATGCTTGGACAGGGTCAGCCTGGTCTGCACGGACGGCTTTGAAGATGGCCTCCCATAACTTGTCGACCTGTTCATCGGCAGGAGCGTCAGGGAATACCTTTGCAGCCCATTTTTCTGATGGAGCTGCAAGGACAGTCCAGCTTACTTTATCCGATTGGATATAAGAGCGGTATTTGTCCATTGCCTGGCCGGCTGCTTTCTGGAAGTTGGAAATGCGTTCCGGATTTACACCTTTTAAAAGGTCTGGAGAAGCAGAAACCACTGACATGAATGCAGCGCCGTTTTCAGCAAGAGTTTCCATTTCGTTTGCTTTCCATTCAGGGAATTCAGTGAAGGCTTCATCAGGAGCAAGGTCGTACTTGTAACGATTCACTGTGTCATCGTTCCAATTGACATAAACGTGTTTTGCACCTGCTTCGTATGCCTTTTTGACAACTAGCCTAATGAATTCTGCTGCATCAAGGGATGCATTGACAACCAACGTTTGTCCTTTTTGGACATTGACCCCGACTTTGACAGCAAGGTCTGCGTATTTCTCAAGGTTTTGCTTGAAATTTTCCATATGTATTCTCCTTTTGTTCAGAATCTTTCTACTTCATTTTATCAATCCAACAAGCTTTTGCAAATTTTTAAATTGCGCTCCCTGGGAAATAATAGCTTTGTTGGGGAGCGCATGATTTATTTATATGTCATTCAAAGTAAATTATAATCGACTGATGATGGGTTTTTAATGGTAAGGAAGGTATGATCATTCTTCATGTCAAAAGAATATGGACTTGCTGTCACTTAAAAGAAATACGGATTTCCTTAGGAAGAATAATATTGATTTCTTTATATTGGACTATACAATCGTGGGGAGGTTCAATGGGGATCAATATTTGAATGCGTGGAAGGCAATTAAAGAAAAGCTTCCATGTAACTCCTTTTTTCTGGAACTGGGCATGGAGAGTGCTGCTGTCATCCTGCCGGAAAAATCATCCGCAGAAGCAGTGCGACTGCTGGTGATTACCAGTAAGGGCAGCTGAAGATGCAAGCAGTCATCCTATGTTAATAGAAGGAAAAGTGTATAGTTATAGGACGGAAGAGTTGTGTCCAGAGGGGGTCATATACGAATCTGAGGGTATTACAGAAAAGTCTGCCGTCCTCATGTGAGAAGACAATCCCTGGTCCGGCAAATGCCCAAGTGGATGAGTTAGATTGATAGGAATCCATGATTCAATCTGGCAGCTCTGAACCTTTTCGCGGGGCCAATTCATTGAAGTATCGTCCTGTCCAGCCTGACCATTCAATGCCCAGAAGATCATACATAGCCCTATTTGCCTTTTCATCAGTAGTACTTGCCAAGGTGTTGAATTCTGTAATAAGGGTAGTTCCATGATCTGTCAAAGCTTTGTCTATTTGAAAAACCTCATCTTGTGTCAGTCCGCCGTAAAGCGGATCATTGCCGCGCTCAGAGTTATCCTGCTGTTCCGGATATATACCATATGTGTCAGCAATATAGACGATGTCTGGTTCCGAGGTTGATACGGAAAGACGGAGCCGCAGCGAAAGCGAGTCTGAATAGGGCGATTGAGTATGTGGTCGTAGACCCGAAACCAAGCCAAGTCCTTAATGCTTCCATCCTCGGAACTTTACGGATACCATCCTGCGTAATCAGTCAGCTGATAGGGAGTGCTGTCTTCAGTGGCAATGATCTTCCAGTGATTTAGAAGCCAGGTCAATCCGCTTTGTTCCCTATAGTCATCTTCTGGAACAGTCTTATTCCAGAATGATGATACTGAGAGGAGTTTCTGATTTCAAAAGCCATAGAAAGTACGGAATCACTGGGAGCAGCAGCAGAAACCAAAGATATTTCTTATTCATTCAAGCACCTTACGTTTAATAGCTTATGGACTGATTCTATCCTAATTTCAGAAAAAGTAAATACTGTTGAAGACTGAAAGAATTTCCTGGGGAAGTGGTATTTCCAACGTGCAGAATTTTTCATTATATAAAGTAAGACCAGCAGCTTTTGCTGCTGGCCTTTTCATGCGGTTCATTAAGAATCAGGAGGGGCGTTCAGTGAAAACAGAAGCCGGTAATCCTCCGGTCTCTGTACGAGATCCTGCAATGTATATTGATCCAGCACATCCAAGTATGCATCTAATGCTTTGGCGAGTACATGCTTCAAACCGCAAACCGGGGTGATGATACAAGTATTATGCTCTGAAGAAAAGCATTCCACTAAATGGAAATCGTCTTCTGTCTTTCTGACAAGGTTTCCTATATTGATATCGCCTGGTGATTTGGCAAGCTTGATGCCACCATTTCTGCCGCGGATCGTTTTGATTACACCCATCTTTCCAAGCTCGTGGCTGACCTTCATCAAATGATTCTTGGAAATTTGATAAGAGTCGGCAATCTCCTTGATATTGGCAAGCTCATCCTTCTTTTTTGCTGCAAGATAAATAAGGACACGCAGGGAATAGTCTGTATATAAAGTTAGTTTCAATTGCTTCACCTTCATTAGGGCAGCCGTTTATCATCTAGGCTCTTTTCGTAAACTTTGTTGCTATTCAATATAAATTTCAACTAATATCCTGGTAAATCGTCGTTAAAACCGCGGTGAGCAGGAAAGGAAAGAGCTGCCCGTTCTTTTTCGAGAGTAAAACCCTATGAATACAGGGGAAAAATCCGGCAATTGGGATTTTTCCGAAAGCAACAATATATGCGAAAACAGCCATCATCTGAAAAACAGCTCCCAAGATACTTTTATTATACAATTTACAGTCAAACCTGTCTAAATGTGTCCATTTCTTTAAAGATGTATTGAAGATATTGCTTTAAATTCCCTCCAGGCTTAGGATAAAGATGTATTCAAAATATATCTTTTGGGAGCGATCATATGTTAGCTCAAAAAACGATCGACATCATTAAATCCACAGCACCGGTTTTAGAAGTGAAAGGTACAGAAATAACGAGCGTATTTTATAAAAGAATGTTTGAAAATCATCCTGAACTATTAAATATTTTTAACCATGTCAATCAAAAAAAAGGGCGTCAGCAGACAGCGCTTGCCAACACTGTTTATGCAGCCGCACAGAATATAGACCGCCTGGAAGCCCTGCTCCCGGCAGTGAAGCAGATTGCCCATAAACACCGCAGCTTGGGAATCAAGCTGGAACAATACCCAATCGTTGGACAACATCTGTTAATGGCAATTAAAGAAGTGCTGGGTGATGCAGCAACTGAGGAAATTCTCGAAGCATGGGGCGCAGCTTATGGCGTGATTGCCCAGGTGTTCATTGATGTTGAGGAAGGAATGTACCAGGAGGCCGAGGCGCAAGAAGCAGGCTGGAGAGACTTCAAGGACTTTACAGTGGTGAAGAAGGAAGTTGAAAGTTCTTTGATCACTTCTTTCTATTTGCAGCCCAAAGATGGGCAAAAGGTTCCAGATTATCTGCCAGGACAATATATTACCATCCGGACAGCCATTCCTGGGGAAGAACATTTGTTCAACCGCCAATACAGTTTATCGTCAGCTCCCAATAAGGAGCACTTCCGGATTTCAGTCAAACGGGAAGCTGAACATTCACCTGAAGGCAAAGTATCAAACTATCTTCATGACAACGTAAGTGAGGGAACGGTCATTGAAGTCAGTGCACCAGCCGGTGATTTTCATCTCGATGTGAACGACCATATTCCTGTGACTTTGATAAGCGGCGGAGTGGGCATTACACCAATGTACAGCATGCTTGAGACAGTGGCGAAAAACAATCCGTCCAGACCTGTCCAGTTCATCCATGCCAGCCGCAATGAAGAAGTTCACGCATTTAAAAAGAATGTGACTGAACTGATCGAAGTTCTGGAGAATGGGCGAGTATTCTTTGCCTATGAAAATCCAATCCATGCCGGAACGATTTGTGATCATCAGGGCTATATTAACACAGCTGTTCTCGAGGGCCTTGTAGAAAGAGACAGCATCTTCTATGTTTGCGGACCGGCTCAATTTATGAAAGCTGTTATATCTTCCTTGATATCGATCGGCATCAAGGAAGATAAAATCCGTTATGAGTTCTTTGGACCAGCGATGAGATTTGAACTTCAGGAAGCATAAGAAAATAAGATAAAACAAAGGGATTATGTGGTGATTCTGCTCCGGGAGCATGACTCCGATGGCCGCCATGCTCGGGTAAGGAGTTTCAGGCTCAACTTTCGCTGCAAACATTATGAGTTATCGATTAAAATCACTTTCTTTCGAAAAATTTACCGACTGCCTCACCTTAACTTCTGGTGCTTTAATGTATCAAAAGCAAAGGGACCTAACATGAAAGAGGTTTTCCCGGAAAAATAAAAACAAAAGGACGAAATTATAAAGAATTTCGTCCTTTTGTTTGTTAAGCAGTTCCTCACGCTAAAGGAATTCAATCCCCATCTACACGATTCTTGAAAGCTTCTTGTGTAACGATGTACTCTTCGTCTTCGATTTTTTCTTTTGTATGTTTTTCGGTGAGGGCATCTGATGGATTATTTCCTGGATGGCCCTTTTTCTTATGTTGAAATGATTTTCCTCTGCTCATTTTGACACCCCTTTCCGTTGGTTCCTGGTCCTAGTTTTTCCTTGAACGGGGATTTTATGAGAAACTGTTCCTTATCAGAAAGTAAATTTCAAGAATTTGACTTAAAAGGCAGGTGAGCTTCCAGCCGATAAGATATATAATAGAAGTAAGATGATTGCTTTCCTTGAGGAGGGATTGACGGTGGACTTATTTACAATTCTAGCTGAACAGAAGATCAAGAAAGCTTACGAAGATGGAGAGTTTGACCATCTTCCTGGATTCGGAAGGCCTTTAAACTTGGAAGATGATTCAAGTATTCCGGAAGAGCTTCGTATGGCGAACCGCATCATGAAAAATGCCGGTTTTTCAACTGAGGAGAATGCCCTCAGACAGGAAATGCTCCGTATAGAAGATATGATCAGGGATTGTGAGGATCAGCTTGAGAAGGAAGGGTTGAAAAAGAACCTTAATGAAAAACTTCTGAAATTTAATGGATTGATGTCTAAAAGACGAGTTAAAACAAACAGTTCTGTTTTTAAAAACTATGAACATAAGATAGAGAAGAAGTTATTATAAGAAAAGGAGCAGTCCCATGAAGGGCTGCTCCTTTTTGTATTATTCTTTATCCATATCCGCTTGGATCTTTTCGGCGCTTTTTACCGTGTCATTTACATAACCGGCAATTGTGTTAGTATCCTCGTTTAAAGTCTCAATGGTGGCACTGACTTCTTCCAGCCCTGCAGATGCCTCTTCAATGACTGCGGCAAGTTCTTTTGTAGAGAGTTCAGCATGAACCGTCTGCTGCTTTACAGAATTGGAGTTTTCAGCCAATGTATGAAATTCAGTTTGAAGCAGCTGCAATTTTGATCTCAGTTCTTTGAATGAGATGCTCACATTTTCCACTGTCCCAACATTATCGGATAGTTTGCTGCTGCTAAGATTCATTTTTTTCAGTGCTGTTGAGTTAGCCTGGTTGACTGAAGTAAGGTTCTCATTGATAAGGGCAGCCGTGTCGCTTGTCATTTCTGCAAGCTTCCTTATTTCATCAGCTACTACGGAAAAACCTCTGCCCGCCTCACCTGCACGGGCTGCTTCAATGGATGCGTTCAGTGCCAGGAGGTTGGTCTGTTCTGTGATGCCCTGGATGGTTCCGATGAAGCTGTTTGTTTCTTCAATTTTATTTGTCAGTTCAGTAAAAGTGACACTAAGCTCGTTAATCAACATGTTCAGCTCATTCATTTCAACCTGCAGCCCGTCCGCTTTTTCAGTTCCGCTGGCGGCCGTGGTACTTGCTTCTTCTGAATGCTGAAATAACGTTTCCGCCATGGAAGCCATTTCTTCCATCTGTTTCATTGTGGTTTCGGAAATGGATGCGATGCTGTTGATTTGATCACTCTGTGTCTGGCTACCAGCTGAGATCTCCTGCAAGGCAGATTTCATTTCATTATGTGAGGACAGATGGTGCTGGATCTGATCGTTCACTTTTTTGATGCTCTTGAATATCGTCCCAAGTTCAGTTTCGAGCAGCGACTTTTGCTGCTCTTTTCTGACGCTCTCCGCTTCTGCATCCATCACAAACTTCTTGAGCTGTGCGAATTGGTTTGTATTCAGTCTCACGACAATGAACAAAAGGATACCCAGCATTATATACACGAGAACACCAGGGATAAAGATAGTGTCTATTTCACCTGGTCCTTCAAAGAATTGTTTGTTAAGAATAAAAAGCACGAAACCTGTTACATACCCAATCGCAAACAGTGAAAGCCTGAAGTGCAGCGCTGAAATGACTGCGAGGAAAAGCAGGATGATCAGGTTGTTCCCCGAGCCCCCATTGACAAAGATATCAACCCCGATAATTAGATAGATGACTGGAATGGCAGCCAGCGGGAAAAGATGAAATTTCTTTAAAGCAACATGGAATATAAGAAAGAATGCAATCAAAGCCGCAAGCTGGGCAATGTAGAGGATTGTCTCAATCCAGGGGTTTCCATTAAAAAAAGTATATGAGATGGCCGCCATTAAAGAAATCGAATATAAGATCAGCATCAGGAAATTCTTCTTCTTTAAATCCTGCAGTTTTAAGTCCTCAATGGTCATTTTTTTGTCTCTCCTGTCGAATGATAGTCGTATTACTATTAATTATCGCTAGTTTTCATAATTTTTCAATAGCTTAATTGGAAAATATTTTAAAAAACCTCAAATTGGATACTTTGTGACACTTAGAAAGGTAAAACGTATAAATGCGAAAATTGTCCTTCATTATTTTCCACAGCTTCCGATATAAACAGTAAGAAAAAAAGTATAGGGTGAATTCTATGGATAAAACATCGGTTATTGGAGTCGTATTTGGAGTAGTAGCGATTGGAGTCGGAATGGTTCTTAAAGGAGTACCTATAGATCGATTGCTGAACCTGCCGGCAATCTTAATCATTATCTTCGGTACAATAGGTGCAGTAACCATTGCCTTCCCAACATCAGAGATCAAAAAAGTTCCAAAGCTTTTTGGAATTATTTTTAAAGAAAATAAACTGCAGGAGCCTAAAGAACTTATTACTATGTTTTCTGAATGGGCTGACCTCGCCAGAAGAGAAGGGCTGCTCGCTTTGGAAGCAAAAACACATGAAATTGAGGATCCATTTTTGAAAAATGGGATGGGCTTGGCTGTTGATGGCCAGAATGCAGATTATATCCGGGATGTGCTCAATGAGGAAATAGATGCAATGGAGGAAAGACATCAAGCTGGTGCGTTGATCTTTACGCAAGCGGGCACATACGCTCCAACACTTGGGGTTCTTGGAGCCGTTGTTGGTTTGATTGCCGCATTAGGGTATATGGACGATATCGGCCATTTAGGAGAAGCAATATCTGCTGCGTTCGTTGCCACCCTTCTTGGGATTTTTACAGGGTATGTTTTGTGGCATCCATTTGCCAATAAACTAAAAAGAAAATCAAAACAGGAAGTTAAGCTGAAAGTGATGATGATAGAGGGAGTTCTATCAATTATTGAAGGTGAGGCTCCTAGAGTCATTGAACAAAAGTTAGCTTCATACCTGCCGGCAAGTGAAAGAAAACGACTGACGAATGAGGAAGTGGTCACGGATGACGCGGCGGCGTAAAAAACATGACCATGAAGATCATGTAGATGAATCCTGGTTAATTCCTTATGCTGATATACTTACACTGTTATTGGCCCTTTTCATTGTCCTTTTTGCTTCAAGCAGTGTTGATGCTCAGAAGTTCCAGGCGATGTCCAAAGCCTTTAATGAAATTTTTGTTGGAGGGTCCGGGGTAATGGATTATCCATCCCCAGTGCCGGAAGTTGATTCAGGTGATCAGAAACAAGAAGAGAATCCATTAACTGTAGACGAGCTTGAAGCGGCCAAAGAGAAGGAAAGGCAGGAATTAGCGGAACTGCAGAAAAAAGTGGACGGCTATATTGCTGCGAATGAACTGCAAAAGCAATTTGCAACAGAGCTTACGTCAGAAGGGCTTTTGCTGACGATAAGGGATAATGTCCTTTTTCAATCAGGATCTGCTCTTGTCGGTTCAAAGGATCAGGGAATCGCTAAGGAATTATCTGGGTTATTGGAGATGGATACTCCGAGAAGCGTCATCATCAGCGGACACACCGATGATGTTCCGATCAGTAATGCGAATTACGATTCAAACTGGGAACTCAGTGTGATGAGGGCTGTTAATTTCATGAAGATTATCTTGAAAAATCAAAACCTCGATCCACGCTTATTCAGTGCAAAAGGCTTTGGAGAGTTCAAACCGGTAGCCGGCAATGACACAAACGAAGGAAGAGCCAAAAACAGAAGGGTAGAAGTGTTAATTCTCCCTAGGATTATGCAGTGAAAAAAATATAAACAAGAGAAGCGCCTGTTTAATGCGGGGCATTGACAATCTGCCGATTTCTAGAATATAACTTTGATTAATATAGTAAAAGTCGTCTCTTCTTCCTATAAAAGGAAGGAGAGACGGCTTTTTTTTGATCCATGGTATATCCTTCTCTTTTCACACTAGAAGTTTTAGGGTTTTTTTAATGTTTACCACCAATATAGCCATGGTGGCTTGTCATTCCATGCCAATTACCCGAGGGTTCTGCGGTTTTCTTTTTTCTCACCGTTATTGTAGTGGAAGTGCGCGACCTCCTGCGGGACTATGAAAGAATATTAAAGATTTGGAAAGTTTAAAGTCGGGAAGTGGCGGGTACTTATTATTAGAATTTTCACAGGGGGTTTGACAGATTGGATGGATTTTTAAAAGCAGTTGGTGAGGTCTCGGCATGGCTGTGGGGACCACCGGTAATAATTATTTTGGCAGGTACAGGAATCTACCTGACCTTATTATTGAAATTTGTACAATTCCGTTATCCGGTTTACATATTTCAGCAAACATTAGGAAGTATCTTTAAAAAACCTAAAGGGGAAGGGACGGTTACTCCTCTGCAGGCGTTGACATCCGCCCTATCATCAACAATTGGAGCTGCGAACATTGTCGGGGTTCCTGCTGCCATCATGTTTGGCGGACCGGGAGCACTATTCTGGATGTGGATAATTGCTTTGATAGGAATGGCACTTAAGTTCTCTGAAAGTGTACTGGCAGTTAGGTACCGTGAGAAAAATGAGAAAGGCGAATTCGTCGGCGGGCCTATGTATTATATGAAGAACGGCTTAAATATGAAATGGCTCGGCGTCTGGTTTGCATTTGCATTGATGATTGAGCTGATCCCCAGCATCATGGTCCAGGGTAATGCAGTTGCCTCCACCGTCCAGGAATCAATTGAGGTGGACGGCATGTACACCGGGATTGCGATCGCCATCGTGGTGTCTTTAATTGTGTTCGGCGGCATAAAAAGGATAGGGAAAGTAACAGAAATGCTCGTTCCTTTAATGGCGTTTCTTTATGTAGGGGCTTGTTTAGTCATATTATTCATGAATTTGGAAAAACTGCCGAACGTGTTGAATCTTATCTTTACCCACGCATTCCAGCCAATGTCTGCGATGGGTGGATTTGCGGGAGTGGCATTGGCAGAAACCATCAGATGGGGATTTGCAAGAGGCCTGTATTCCAATGAAGCAGGACTGGGGACGGCACCGATTGCCCATGCGGCAGCAACGACCGATCATCCTGTCAGGCAAGGGCTGTGGTCCATCATTGGGATTGTGATTGATACATTGATTGTCTGTACGGCAACAGGATTCGTTGTGATTTCATCAGGTGTATGGACTGCTGAAAACGCACTGGACAATCCATCGGCATTAACCACGCAGGCATTTGCAAACTACCTTGGAACTACAGGAAGTTTCCTTGTAACCATTTCACTGATTTTCTTTGTATTATCAACGATTGTTGTTATTATTTTCTATGGGGCGAAGCAGGCTGAATTTTTATTTGGTTTGAAGGCGGCCATGGTAGTTAAATTTGTTTATATAGCCGCTATCATACTTGGTTCTATCGGAGCGGCAAAAGTCATTTGGCAGTTCCTTGATCTTGCACTGGTAGCTATATTGATTCCAAACATCATAGCTGTACTGTTGTTAAGCAAAGAAGTCAGAAGGCTGACCCATGAATTTTTCACTTCTGATAAGTACTACCTTAAAGATATTAAAAATAGGTAAGACCGATAAGCCAGTTGATTGTAGCGTAAACAATCAGCTGGCTTTTTTGGCATGGTCTTCAATCTTTCGGCATTAACCGCTATTTTCCGGGAAATAATTCATCGATTACCACCTGCCTTTCAGCACATCAGTTTGTTTTAAATGGTTGAAAAAAGGTTAAATACCGGTAAAAGGCGGTGATGATTTGAGAACGGATGTGTTTATATCTGGTGGCGGAATCGGTGGACTGACTCTTGCTCTTAAACTTGCGAGGTGCAATATAGATGTAACAGTAATTGAACGTCTGCCAGGCCCGACGCCTGTATATAAAGGAGAATTGCTTCAGCCTAAAAGCCTGAAGATTTTTGATGAATTAGGATTGCTCGACAAAATCAAAGCAAATGGACATGTAATAGACGACCTGAATCTTGTAGAAATAGATAAGCCTTCAGGTTCCATTGAAGAATCGAATATGAAATATAATGTGGTACCGAGTGCTCATTCCTATTCATTGATGATTCATCATGAAAAATTAAAGGAAATCATCAGGGAAGCTGCACTGGAATACTCGTCTTTCCATTACCGTTCAAATAGCAGCTGTAAAGGTTTTTCGGATGGAAAGGCCATCGTCGAAGACCGAAACGGAAAAACCGAAGAGCACTATGAAAGTTTATTTTTTATTGGTGCTGAAGGCCGTGTATCGGTGACAAGGCAGGAAATGGGGATTGAAAAAGCCGAGAATGAATACAACCATCATTTCCTCACAGTCACATTTCCACGTCCCCCTTCATTTACAGAAGGGAAAATCATATCTACCTTTGACAGGTTTCTGGGTCTTTTTCCGCTTCCGGGCAATGAAGTGCGCTCTGTTTACCTGATTCCTGCAGGCGAATACAAGGAACTGAGAAAAAAGCCAATAGAGTATTTTCATGAATTATATATAGAGTTATGTCCTGAAATGGCGGGCTATGTCAATCAGATTGCCAGTTGGAAAACAATTCAGTTAATGGTTCCGATAGCCTATCACACTAACCATTATGTTAAAGGCAATAAAGCACTGATTGGTGATGCCGTCCATACGGTGCACCCGATGGCAGGGGAAGGTATGAATATGGCGATTCAGGATTCAGATGTATTGGGGGAGCTTTTATGTGATATGTACGCCCAAGACAAACTTAATGAAGAAAATCTGAAATGGTTTCCGCATGTACGCAGAGAAAGAGTGGCAGCCCAGATGAAGTTGAGCCACCTTTCGGCACTAGCTTACTCATTCCCATATAAATCAGTAGGCAAGCTGAGAAAAAGAAGCTTAAAGAGAATCGAGCAGGATCCGATTCTTCATTTTAAGCAAATGCTTAATATTTCTGGACTGGGTATGTGGCAGGATTCCCTTAAGGACAGGATGATTCAGGGAGGCCTTCTTCCAAAGCGGAACATGTCGCTTACACAAGAAGAAAAAGCAGCAAAGCTCTTCAGCGAAAGAGAAGATTACCCATGGAAATGGAAGGAGCAGTTAGTATGATAAGGGAATATGTACGGGTTTGGCGGGCGAGGGGATGGATGAAGAAGAACATGCCATTCTTGATCAGCTGGCATGCCTATGTCGGATATGAATTGGACTTGTTCAAGTCATTTAAAAAGCCAGCGTCTATTAAGGAAGTGGCTGCAGAGAGGAAGCTGGAATATGATCTCCTCAAACAATGGGTCGAAGTAGGGATCATCCTTAAGCATTTTAAAAGATTGTCAGGAGAGAAAGTCAGAACGATAAAAAAGTGGAAGCTGCCAAAGTCAAAATCAAATCGCTTTTCCTCAGGAATCATCCTGAAGGAGATGATGGAGCTCCATATCCCCTCTTTGCTTGCCTATCCGGAACTGCTCAGGAATCAAACAAAACAGCACTTTGATTCCAATGTTCACGGCCCTACTGTCGCAAAGACTTCTACTCTTTTAGAACAGCTTGCCTATCCAAAGGTGGAGAAGGTCATGAAAAAGTACGACGTTGATTCTGTATTGGACGTTGGGTGTGGGGAAGCAGGGTATCTGCGCAAACTGGCTAAGAAGTTCCCTGATAAGAAAATGGTGGGAGTTGAAGTGAATGAGGAGGTTGCCAACAATGCCGGTAAGATTGTCAAGGAACATGAGAACATTGAGATACTGAACAAGGATATTAATGAGTATCACCCTGAAGATCATTTTAAGCTTGTCATGGCAAACAATCTTCTCCATTATATTGAACCGGAGGAGAGGGTGGGGTTTTTTCAAAATGCTGCTAAGTGGATCAAGAAAAATGGTGCTCTTTCCATCATCACACCTATACAGAAACCTAAGCATGGAAAGGAATTCTCGAGTGCATTTAACAGCTTTTTTATGACCTTTGACAATCTTTATCCCGTCCCCACAGAAAGTGATCTCAAAAGGTTTGCGGAAAAATCGGGATTGAAAATGACTTCCCTTAACCCCATCATTAAAGAAGGCGGATGGTATATTGCTGTCTTCAAAAAATAAATAGTTTCCAATAATATATAGCAGCATCAGGTTTTTTTAAATGATGAGCGGGAATAAAGAAATGAAAAGAAAATGCTATAAAGGAGAGGTTTTAATGGCTAAAATTGCGTGCTTAGTAACGGATATGTTCGAAGATGTAGAGTATACCAAACCTGCAGATGCATTTAAAGAAGAAGGACATACAGTGGTGACAATTGAAAAGGGATCAGGAAAAAGCGTTGAAGGTAAGCAGGGAGAAGCAAAAGTAACGATTGATGAAGCAATAGATAATGTGAAACCTGAAGACTTTGATGCTCTATTCCTCCCTGGAGGCTTCTCACCGGATCAACTGAGGGCTGATGAGAGATTCGTTGAATTTACCAAAAGCTTCATGGAAAGCGACAAGCCGGTATTTGCAATCTGCCATGGGCCTCAGCTTCTGCTGACAGCAAAAACATTGGAAGGAAGAGATGCTACCGGTTTTAAATCCATTAAAGTGGATATGGAATATGCCGGGGCGAAGTACAAAGATGAAGAAGTGGTCGTGTGCAAGGACCAACTCGTCACAAGCCGAAACCCGGATGATATTCCGGCCTTCGTTCGTGAATCCCTTAAACTGCTAAAGGGTGCGTAATATATAAAAAAGGCCGCCGTAAACCGGCGGCCTTTTTTATAGTAAAACTTTTAAGCGCTTAATCCTTTTAGAGTTGCACCCTTGTCATCTTTGAGTCTAGCCCTCAATTGCTTTCATGGAGAAGGTGAGCGGCTATTACTGCTTTCTTAAGTTACCAAGTTCTTCGACAATGGCCTGCATTTCGCTTGGGCTGAAGTGAGTCTTCCGTTCAACCATTTCATAGATGTCTCTTAGTTCCTCATACATTTCTCCGTCAAAGTGAGAAGGCTTGATGGCGCCGACATTTACAACTCGCAATTTTTCTTTGATTTTTTCAATCATAAATTCAACATTTTCTGAAGATTTTTGTGAAAGATCCATAGCTTTAACCATCCTTTTATATTTAATCATTATTATTATCTTTTCATTACTGTGATGGGATGTCAATACGGAACCTTTCTGGACTGGGAAGTACAGCCCCTAGTAATGTTTGAGAAAAGAGTGGAAGGGATAAATAATACTATTGTTCAAACACATCGATGGATAAGTCTCTCAAGAAGTCTTATTAAAAGGCTCTTTTCGTAAACTTTACTGCTATTCAATATGAATTTCAAATGATATTTTGGTCATTCACCGGATAACCCACTGTAAGCAGGAAAGAAAAGAGATGCTCTCGCCTTTTCGAGGGGATATCCCGGGAATACAGGGGGAAAAATCGGCTCATGGAATTTTTCTGAAAGCACCAATTCATGCGAAAACAGCCTATTAAAAAGAGGGAAAAAGTCATATCGAAAAGAAATAGAAAAGATAAGAAAGTTTGTCCCCTGGACTGTGCCATTATATGATTAAAGATATGAGACAGGGTGCAAGCTAACAACATTAAAGGTATCGGAGGATGAATATGGGAACGAAGAGATTTGTCAAAGGGTTGATTTTTGGAGCAATGGCAGGCGGAGTCATTACATTGCTGAATAAAGAGACACGCGAAGATGTTATGAACAGTACGAAAAAAAGCGGTGAGTTTATTGGACGGTATGCCCGAAACCCTCAATTATTAATGGATTCCTCAAAGGAAGTGTATGAGAAAGTCAGAGAAACGGCAAAGCAAATAGAAGAAGATATGGATTTCATCAATCAAAAAGTGGCTGAGATTAAAGAACTCTCTCCTCAAGTAAAGGAAATCATTGAAGATACCAAAGACACGATTCATTCATCTTCTGAGTCCTATAAAGAGGTTTTTAATGAGGAGGAACATTACTCCGAAGATCCAAATCGGAGTCATAATGCATAATAAGAGGTGAGAGGATGACGAAGAGGAGCAAAACAGGAGGAATTACAGGTTTCGGCAAAAAACTTTTGCAAAAGATTTCAGATGGAGATGTGACAGGACTAGCGGCTCAGCTGGCCTATTTTTTCCTTCTCTCACTTTTTCCATTATTGATTTTCATGGTCACCTTGCTTCCTTACCTGCCTTTTGCACAAGATGATATTTTAAACGTAATCAGGGACTTTGCACCGGGTGAAACAATGGAAATGATTCAATCAACGATCAACGAAGTCATGTCTAACCGGAATACCGGTCTATTATCTTTCAGTATCATTGCCACAATCTGGTCTGCATCCAATGGAATGAATGCAATTGTAAAATCATTGAATGATGCCTATGAGGTGGAGGAAACCAGGTCGTTTATCGTGACAAGGATGATGTCCATCCTTTTGACCATTGCAATGATTTTTGTATTTGTAGTGGCCTTGCTGCTGCCGGTATTCGGTAAACAGATCGGGTTATTTCTATTCTCCCAATTCGGCTTCTCAGATCAGTTCCTGACCATCTGGGGTGCAATAAGGTGGGCGATATCACCGATCATTTTATTCATCGTGTTTGTCGGCTTGTATTTCATCGCCCCAAGTAAAAAAATCAAATGTTTAAGCGCTGTCCCGGGTGCTGTATTTGCTGCCATAGGCTGGGTAGGAGCATCACTCGCTTTTTCTTACTACGTAAGCAACTTTGGGAACTATTCGGCCACCTACGGAAGTATCGGAGGTATCATCGTCTTGATGATCTGGTTCTATCTCACCGGCATCATCATCATGATCGGCGGCCATATTAATGCTATTATGAATGTGAAAAACACCGGGGATTGTAAGTAGAACAAAAAGCAAAAACGGGGCTTCCGCTCTATATTCAAGCCAGCTTCGGCGGCCAATCCCTGTCAGATTTCAGGCTCCTTCCCCGATAAGGAAACATCAACTCACTCCATTCGTTGTGTTTCCTTTATCTCATGCAGGAGCTCTCCCATCTGTACGTCGCTGAAGGGCCGTGACCACTTTGAAGTTTACCGATTATTACCGGTAAACTTTTTCTTTGTTTGAACAGACTAATTAAACGAGGCGATTATATAAAAGGGCCTTGAATATTAAGGGAGGAATAGACCATGACGAAGAAAACCAAAAAAGATGGCGGCACAAAACAAAACAGCAAGCAAAAACCGAAAAATAAAACATCAGGATCTGCTAACGGACAAAACGGCTATCACTAGACTGTAAAAGGGTTTCCGATTCGGAAACCCTTTTTTGAATATATATGGACGAATCTGAGTCAGGCACTAAAAAGTGAAATCCTTAACGCAGCAACCGCAGTCCGTTTAAAATAACCAGTATCGTACTTCCCTCATGGCCGATGACACCAAGCGGTAAGTCAAGGACCTGCAGGAAGTTTGAGGCAATCAGTACAAAGATGACAGACAATGAAAAAATGATGTTTTGTTTAACGATCCGCTGCATTTTCCTTGATAAGCGCACAGCATCTGCGATTCGCTTCAAATCATTTTTCATGAGGACGATATCAGCTGTTTCAAGAGCTACATCTGTCCCCTCACCCATCGCCAGGCCAACGCTGGCTGTAGCCAAAGCGGGTGCATCATTGATACCATCCCCTACCATGGCAACCGTTCCATATTGATCGATCAGTTTCTTAAGTTCCGACACTTTCGTTTCAGGAAGGCATTTGGCAATATAGCTATCTAATTCAGCTTCAGTGGCGATGGCTTTAGCCGTATTTTCACTGTCACCTGTCAGCATGATCGTGAAAATTCCATCATTTTGCAGAGATTGCAATGCGGCTTTGGTTTCTTCACGTATCACATCTTTAAGGGCAATCAATGCAGCCATTCCATCTTCATTCGATATAAAGACGGTGGTCTTTCCTTCCGCAGCGAGTTGTTCGGATTTTCCGCCTGCAAATTGGGATGCTTTATTGAGGTCGACAAATTCTGCCTTTCCGACTCTCCATTCTTTTCCATCGATAAATGCTTTTACCCCCCAGCCTGAAACATCTTCAAGTGAATCTGGCTCCCCTATTGGCAGATCAGGATACAACGTTCTCGTGTGATTTACAATGGCCTGTGCAAGTGGATGGTTAGATTGTTTTTCAATGGCAGCGGCAATCGCTAAAACTTCTCTTTCCGAGACTCCTTCTCCTGTAACAATATCAGTTACTTGAGGTTTTCCTTTTGTGAGAGTACCAGTTTTGTCAAAAGCGATTGCTTGAAGGTTGCTGAGATTTTCCAAATGCATTCCGCCTTTGAATAATATTCCGTTCTTTGCCCCATTGGAAATCGCCGATAAGGTTGCCGGCATAATGGATGCTACCAAAGCACATGGAGATGCAACCACCAGGAGGACCATTGCCCGGTAAAAGGTTTCGGTCCAACTCCACCCAAGGAGGAAGTGTGGCAAAAACATCATGAGGAAAACAACTGCCAGTACGACCTTTACATAAGTTCCTTCAAATTTCTCGATGAAAAGCTGAGAAGGGGATTTCTCGCTCTGGGCAGAATGTACAAGATCGATTATCTTTTGAAATAATGTATCACTGTTCGACTTAGTAATGATGACTGTAATGGCGCCGTTAAGGTTGACAGTTCCCGCAAATACTTCACTCTCGGCCGATTTATTGACAGGCAGGGACTCCCCTGAAATGGCTGCTTCATCAATAGTGGTGGAACCTTTTATAATGAGACCGTCGGATGGGACCCTTTCACCTGGCTTTATGAGAATATGATCACCAACAGAAAGCTCGGAAACATGGACCCGCTCTTCAACTCCGTCTGTTACCCTCAAAGCCTCTTCAGGCTGCAGATCCATCAGTGATGAAATTTCCCGTTGGCTTTTATTCAATGTATAGGTTTCTAAAGCACCGCTGATCGCAAAAATGAAAATCAGGATGGCGCCTTCCGTCCAATAGCCAATGATGGCAGAACCGATTGCCGCAAAGACCATCAGCATTTCGACATTTAATTCCCGTTCTGCTATGGTCTCTTCAATGCCTTCCTTAGCTTTGGCAAACCCGCCAATGACGAATGCGAGAAGATAGAAGGTAATGGACATTGATGAAGAGACATCGGCCAATAGCCACCCGAGTAAGATGAAGATACCGCTGATGAGTGCAGCAATTAGCTCAGCATGTGGTTTGATTTTTTCAAGATAAGATAGTGAGGAGGTGCCTGCAGGTTCACTTACTGTCATGGACTTTGCATGTGAGCTCATAATCTCTTCTCCTTTTATAGTTATATTGGTTTA
Source organism: Bacillus sp. SRL337 (assembly GCF_984799155.1). Classification (NCBI taxonomy): domain Bacteria; kingdom Bacillati; phylum Bacillota; class Bacilli; order Caryophanales; family Bacillaceae; genus Bacillus; species Bacillus sp. SRL337. The sequence continues at coordinate 1,064,907 of NZ_OZ481793.1, forward strand.
TGGCGCTGAACGGGGTCTTTCCGCTTTTTAGTCAATCCAGCTCCAGCGCCTAGCCCCTCGGGGTCATAAGCCAATCCGTCAGCAAGGTTAAAGAGCAACCTTCCCGCCGGCTCGTCTTATGCCTGTCGGGGCTGATCAAGGCGCTTCCGCTTTTTAGTCAATCCAGCTCCAGCGCCTAGCGGATTTCAGGCTCCTTCCTTGCGATTAGTCATCATCAACTCGCTTTGCTCGTTGTGATTCCCATATCTCATGCAGGAGCCCTCCAATCCGTACGGCGCTGAACGGCCGCTTCCGCTTTTTAGTCAATCCAGCTCCAGCGGCCAGCGCCTAGCGGATTTCAGGCTCCTTCCTTGCGATTAGTCATCATCGAATCGCTATCGCTCTTCGTGATTCCTTTATCTCATGCAAGAGCCCTCCAATCCGTACGGCGCTGAACGGCCGCTTCCGCTTTTTAGTCAATCCAGCTCCAGCGGCCAGCGCCTAGCGGATTTCAGGCTCCTTCCTTGCGATTAGTCATCATCGAATCACTATCGCTCTTCGTGATTCCTTTATCTCATGCAGGAGCCCTCCAATCCGTACGGCGCTGAACGGCCGCTTCCGCTTTTTAGTCAATCCAGCTCCAGCGGCCAGCGCCTAGCGGATTTCAGGCTCCTTCCTTGCGATTAGTCATCATCAACTCGCTTTGCTCGTTGTGATTCCCATATCTCATGCAGGAGCCCTCCAATCCGTACGGCGCTGAACGGCCGCTTCCGCTTTTTAATTGATAACAATAATCAGCATCATTTCCCTATTAAAACGACGAAAGCTGCCACCTTTTTCAGGTGACAGCTGTATTGCCAGGTTGAAAACATAATTTTCGTATTTGATTGTGTTTAATTCTACCATACAGCGTATGCTTTGGAAAGAAGGAAGTGCTCTATTTATGTTGTATGGATTGGTGAGGACCTTTTTCTTTTCCATACAACATAATGGCTATAAAAATGATCAAAAGTGTGAAGCTGATAATCATAAAGAAACTGACATTTTCAAACAGCTCAATGAATATTCCGCCAGTATATGGACCAGCAAGGCTGCCGATACTGAAAGCGACACCGCAGAGCAGGTTTCCTGTAGGAAGGTACTTGTTTGGCATCAAATCTGTCATATAGCTGATCCCCAGTGAAAAGGTAGAACCGACAACCATGCCGGCAATGAACAGCACGACAGTCAATGCAGGGATGATGGCCTCCAGGAATCCGGCAGCGGTAAAACTGATAAAACCGAGTAATAGTATCGTGAGCAGCACTTTACGCCTGCCATATTTATCGCTCAAGATACCCAGAGGGAGCTGAAAGACAATGCCGCCAATGGCAAACGACGTCAGTAAAATGGACACGCTGGTGACATCGATGCCATTCCTGAGTCCGTAAACGGGGAAACTTCCATTCAGTGAGGCTTCAAGGAAACCATATCCAAGAGGCGGAAGGAAAGCGACCCATCCGTATTTTGTTGCTTGCTTGAATCTGGACATTGTACTGCGGAATGAACTGACCTCCATGGTTTGCTCAGGATATTCATTTTTTAAGATGAATAAGAACACCCACGCTGCCAGACATAATAAGGAAGAGACAATGAACGGGAGTGACTCATTGATTTTTACCAAAGGAGTCATCAATGGGCCGACCGCAAAGCCTACACCAAAAAACAGTCCGTACAAAGATATATTTCGCCCTCTTTTATTTTCTGGAGAAAAAGAAGTGATCCATGTTTGAGTTCCAAAATGGAGGGCGTGATCTCCGATTCCGATCAACAACCTCAGTGCAAACCAGAACCAGAAAGACTTCCATAGCGGAAAGAAGATGAGTGAAAGGACCACCAGCAGGCCTCCGCCGATAATGATTGGTTTATATCCGAATTTCCTAAGCGGGTCTTCCATAAAGGGGGAAATTAACAATATCCCGATATAGAGACCTGCAGCGTTCAGACCGTTATGAGAGGAGGAAAGGCCGTCTCCTTCGAATATAACAGCGATCAGGGGAAGCAGCATGCCTTGGGAAAACCCGGATATGGCGACAATGCTAATTAACACCCAAAAGCGAAATTTCATGTGTTTATCCATATATCTAACTCCCGATGTTTTATTTCCTCTATGATGGTATCGTCATTTCAAAACATTGGCAAGATAAAAGATTATGGAGTAAACTTCTCTACAGGAATCTGGAAGGAGTGATTGTTATGGAATTTAAAATGAAAGAAGGCGGATTTGTAACAGACCTTTCTTATGGTCAATTAGACGTTTCAGGAAATGAGGAATATGGGTTTAGACCATACCAGCTTATGGTATCTTCCATTGCGGTCTGCAGCGGGGGAGTACTGAGAAATATCCTTGAGAAGCAGAGAGTCAGCTTCAAAGATATCTCCATTACGGCAGAAGTGACTCGTAATGAAAAGAAGGCGAACAGAATTGAAAAGGTCGCACTGCATTTCATCATCAAAGGTGAAAATTTGAAGGAAGACAAAATTCGGAAGGCGATGGAACTGACAAGGAAGAACTGTTCAATGGTCCAGTCCATGATTGACAGCATTAAAGTTGAGGAAACCTTTGAAATAAGATGATGTCACACGTTAAAGCGCTAAGAGGGACTGTCCCTCTTAGCGCTTTAACGTGTGAAAGAAAAAAATAACCGCGGGGAAGGCATGCGGTTATTGGTGTGAAATCTGGTCAAAGACTCAATTCTTGAGGCTCTTTCCCTGTTCTTTCGAAATAAAGAATGGTTTTGGGAGTAAGTCTGAGGAGCATATATTCCGGATCGTCCGGAGCTGTGATCCAAGGTTTAAGATAATCATTCCAAAACTTTTCTTTCAATTCTTTTGATTCTTCCAGTTCAGCCGTTGCTTCAATTTCTACATAGTGTTCATGATTACTGTCACGGTCATAGCCTAGCAGGATATGGACCTTGGGATTTTGGGCAATATCCTCTGCCTTGTGCGCATGCTGGTTAGTGGCAGTGAATAAAGTCAGTTCTTCATTGTAAAACATCATGAATCTGGAATAAGGCTGATTATTCCTTATTGTTGCAAGGGTTCCTACTTTATGATTGGAGAACAATTCTAAAACCTTATCTTTTAAAGTTTGGGACATGGTGTCAACCTCCTTGAAATATACGATATTAATCTGTGTTAATAGCCATTTTTTTAACCAAACTTTTAAAGGGTATTGTTAAAATGCGGTCGATTCATTATGAGTTAGTTGACTTCGTTGCAGGATGAGTGGCTCCGCGGGGCGGCCGCTGAACTAAAAAGCCTAAAAGGCCGTTCAGTGAAAATAAGATCGGAGAGGCATCGTATGAGATAATGGCATCACAACGAACGAAGTGCCCTGTGAATGGTCAATTTATATTGAGCAACATTTTTTTGGATTTGCCTGGATAACTATGGTGACATGGGAAAACCTATAGATAAAAGCATAAGCAAGAAGGGAGTCTATCAGCATGAAACTATTGCGCATCGTACTTATGATGGTTCTTATTTCATTTATCATTCTGCCGTCGGCATCGGCGGAAAAGAAGGAAAACAAACAGCAGGAGCCTAAACAGGAAAAAGTCCAAAAGAAAGATGATGTGAAACCTGCGGAACCAAAAGTTACGATTCCATCTTCAGTATTAAATATCGCCAAAGAGAATACGTATCCCAATCCAACACAGGATCTGCCTTATTTGCAGCCCAGCGATTTAACTGCTGAATTGATTGAAACCTCGGATGTAAAAATAGAAAATCCAAACCTTATTCGCATGTTCAATGAGTCCACCATGAACAAATCCCCATTTGCCCTTGGGCTGAGAGCCACTATTTATATGGGGGAATGGCCATTGAATTATGAATCGACTGAAACGGCACCGAACTGGGAGTATCAAAAAATCAATACCAACTATTTCGACAACAGGGGCGGTAATCAAAATTACCAGATCCACTATGTCCAAGAAGCTCAGAAAACGATTAAAGGCGGACTGACAGCAAAAGTTCCTCATTCAGATGATGTACAGAAGATGATGCTGTTAAAAGCCATGGAGAACACGGACCTTCCTCTTTCCTTCCAAACAATCGTAGGAGCAGGAACAAAAAAGGACCATGTCTACAATATTTCGCCAAACCGTCTTGGATACTTATACGGATACGCACCTGCCGTCAATGAAAAGGGGAAAGTAACATACGGAGAAGTCTATCTAGTCATGAAAGGATCAAAACGATCCATTGTTGTTAAAAATGTAACTTCACAGGGGATCGGGGCCTGGATCCCGGTTCAGGATCATGTATCATTCGGGTTTATCACAGCTGATAAGCCACGGTAGGAGTCAACAGTTTCTGATCTCAATGCAAATTGGGGTCATTTTTTTTTGGCAGGCTTAAACCGTGCATAGATGGCTTGTTATTTGCTGTGGATTTCGGTACGATGGTAGAGGAAATTCAATCAAAGGAGCGAACACATTGGGTAAAGCTGCAAGCAACAGAGATGACCAGGTATTATATTTGAAGCAGAGACTGAGCATGTTCCTTGAAGTGCTGGAGTCGATCGACCCTGAAACAACAGAATTGGAAGACATTGACCGATTGATTCAAATGATTGACGATTTGGAGATGAAGGTCGATCAATTCAAGAAATAAGGGCCTTTAAATGGCTCTTTTTTATAGGCTCTTTTCGTAAACTTTGTTGCTATTTGATAATAATTCCCAAATATAGTGGAGTAATGAAACGGAAAAAACCCCTGTTTAGCAAGAGAGAAAAGAGCTTCTCTCCTCGTGCAGAGCGAAAAACGTAGTATGCAGGGGGAAAATCCGGCTTTTGGGGTTTTTCCGGAAGCAGCAATATAGGCGAAAACAGCCTTTTTATAAAAATAAAGGAGTAAAGGGATCATGGATATTTCACTGATAGCTGAAGGGGAAGCAGAAAAGGCAAAGGGAATCATCCTGCAAGGATTCAAGGAGCGGTTCGGCGTCATTATTGACGGGTTGAATCCAGATTTGGACGATATTATGGCCTATTATCAGGGAGAGAATTTGTTTTGTGTCGGGAAATATCAGGGAAAACTGATTGCCACCGGCGGGATTGTTTTGGAAACTCCAGCCGAATATCGGGTTGTCAGAATGTCGGTGTTGTCCGCTTATCGCAGTTTGGGTTTTGGGAAGCAGATGCTCTTATTCCTGGAGCAAGAAGCTCAAAAGAAAAATGCAGCCAGCATGGTCCTGGAAACAAACATAGAATGGGAAGATGCCATTGTTTTTTATCTTAGGAATGGATATAAATCGTATCTGACCGAAGGTGAAAGACTTCATTTTCGCAAAAAATTGCCGGCCTGAACTGTAATCGTTTACAATCAGGTCTTTTTTTCTGCTAGTTATAGGAGTATAATGAATTGTGAAAAATTCAAACTTTTTATAATTCACGAATAGATATAGAAAAATCAGCGGGAGAAGGGGATTGTTGTTTTATGAACAAGGAAAGATTGCAGGAGAGCATGTACCAATTGATTGTTGAGACCTCCACAAATTTGCCGAAAGATGTACGGAGGGCAATCAAAACCGCTAAGGCAAGAGAAAGTGCTGGGACCCGTTCGGCGATGAGCCTGGCGACGATTTCCAACAATATCAAGATGGCCGATGATAATGTATCACCGATTTGCCAGGATACAGGGTTGCCAACCTTTAAAATCAAAACTCCTGTAGGGGTAAACCAGCTAGAAATCAAAGAGGCCATTTACGCTGCGATGCAGCAGGCAACAAAAGATGGAAAGCTCCGTCCCAATTCAGTGGACTCCCTTACCGGCGCGAACAGCGGAGACAACCTGGGTCTGGGCACACCGGTCATTAAGTTTGAACAATGGGAAAAAGAGTATATTGATGCCCGTTTAATCCTTAAAGGAGGAGGCTGTGAAAATAAAAATATCCAATACAGCCTTCCGTGTGAACTGGAAGGGCTTGGCCGTGCCGGCCGCGATCTTGACGGTATCCGTAAGTGTGTCATGCATTCCGTCTATCAGGCACAGGGACAAGGCTGTTCAGCTGGATTCATCGGGGTTGGAATCGGTGGTGACCGCTCATCCGGTTATGACTTGGCGAAACAGCAATTATTCCGTTCTGTTGACGATGTGAACAGCAATGAAGATCTTCGGAAGCTTGAGGAATATGTAATGGAAAATGCCAATGAACTCGGTATCGGGACGATGGGATTCGGCGGCGAGACAACCCTTTTAGGCTGTAAAGCAGGAGTCATGAACCGTATCCCTGCCAGTTTCTTTGTATCGGTAGCCTACAACTGCTGGGCTTTCAGAAGGTTAGGCTTCAAGCTTGATGCAGAAACAGGCTCTGTTCAGGAATGGCTTTATCAGGAAGGCGAGCTTGTCGACCTTTCAGAAAGCGATGCTCAACAAGAGACAGCTGCAGCATCGGAAGAGGGAGCCGAACCAGAGGTTGTCACTCTTACAGCGCCAATTACTGAAGAGAAAATCCGCAGTCTGAAGGTCGGTGACGTGGTCCGTATAGATGGCAGAATGTATACAGGGCGGGACGCTATTCATAAGCATCTTTCCGACAATGACTCACCTGTCGATCTTGATGGACAAATCATTTACCACTGCGGCCCTGTTATGATGAGGGATGAGGATGGCAATTGGCATGTGAAGGCAGCTGGACCGACGACATCCATCCGAGAAGAACCTTATCAAGGCGATATCATGAAGAAATTCGGCATTCGCGCAGTGATTGGCAAAGGCGGGATGGGACCTGGAACGCTCAAAGCCTTAGGCGAACATGGCGGTGTTTACTTAAATGCAATCGGGGGAGCTGCACAGTACTATGCAGACTGCATAAAATCCGTCGAAGGTGTCAACTTCATGGAATTCGGGATTCCGGAAGCTATGTGGCACCTGAAGGTAGAAGGCTTTACAGCGGTTGTAACCATGGATTCACACGGAAACAGCCTTCATAAAGATATCGATAAATCTTCTCTTGAGAAGCTTTCACAATTTAAAGAAAAGGTGTTCAGTTAAATAGCATCTCAGTTAGGCCGCTGCCTTTAGGGCAGCGGTTTTTTTGTTTCGGAAGGGGAAATCAAGAAGTGATATAGAGTCAATGATGTGGTCTGTTGGACGGCATTTAAACGTATGAAGGTCGACAAGTCGCTCCGATTGGTGTCGTACAAAGAATTGACCTCCTCCAAAAGTGTCTATGCCTGTTCCAAATAGTCGACATCCAAGAAATGACAGTCTCAAAAAAATCTATAAACCCTACCCCGGTCTCTTTCAAACAGGCTCTTTTCATGAATTTGTTGCTACTATAGACTTGCGAACTATACGCCCTATTTCACCGGAATTTCTTGAAAAGCAAGAAAGAAAAGAATGCTCTTCATTGTAGTGGAAAATTCAGGAAAATATAAGTGGCAATCCATTAGAAAACACCTTCAATACAACCCCATCCTTCTTATTGCTTATTCATTGTCAGCTAAAACTTTTTCCATCAATTAGAAGGCATGATAAGACGGCCTCTCTGCAAAATAAATAGAGTAGATTAAACAGAGAGAAGGTTGAACACATGAAGAAATTTGTAATCGTCCTGCTTACCGGAATTTTGATTGCAAGTTTGTTTGCCAGCAGCGCTTCTGCGATCTCCAACAAAAGCATAGGATGGGGATTCAAGAAGGGCAGCGGAGGGAAACAGGCTGAAGCTGGAAAAGCTTATGATGATCTGCTTAAAGAATATGGGGCTTTTTATAAAGATTCTCCTGATAACAAAGTGTTATACATGACCTTTGATAATGGGTACGAAAATGGCTACACTGAAAAGATCTTGAATGTATTAAAGGAGGAAAAGGTACCAGCCGCATTCTTTGTGACCGGGCATTATTTGAATAGTGCACCTGACCTTGTAAAAAGGATGGTCGACGAAGGACATCTTGTCGGGAATCACTCCTGGAGCCATCCTGACCTAACAACTGTGACGGACGAGAAGCTTCGTAAGGAACTTGATCTGGTTAAGGAGAAAACAGCAGAAATCACGAAACAAAAAACGATGTCATATATCCGCCCTCCAAGAGGTGTGTTCAGTGAACGGACCATAAAGGTTGCGAAGGATGCGGGTTACACCCACGTATTATGGTCACTCGCTTTTGTAGATTGGCATACAGATGGACAGAAGGGGTGGAAATACTCTTACGATAATATAATGAAGCAAATACATCCCGGAGCCGTTCTGCTGCTGCATACCGTCTCCAAAGATAATGCAGAGGCTTTGCAAAGGGTGATTAGGGACTTGAAAAAGCAGGGTTATACTTTTAAAAGCTTGGATTACTATGAACTGAGCAGGAGCGGAGAGAACCCCTTGCTTACTCCTTGAAAATGAAGGATGAAACAGTTATTGTTTCGTCCTTTTTCAATTGTCAGCTAACGCACAAGTCTTGCGGTATAAGACAATCCGTTTATGCCTGGTACATGAAGTGTTATAATACTCATAAATGTTTTGAAAAGTGAGGGCGCTATGAAAGAACGGATTATTTCGGTTTTACCTCCTTATAATTTTGATATGGTTTTGGACAGGTTGTCACTGGACCCGTTAAATGCAGTCGATGTTGACAACCGGACGATGAAGGTCCCTTTTTACGGGGAAGAGGATGAGGTCTTGACGGTTACGGCTACCGGAACGATTGAGGCCCCGTCTTTTCTGGTGAAAATGGAAAACGAAGATGAAAGCAGTACCAGGTTGGATTACTTAAAGAACGTTTTTCAATGGGGGGGAGGTCTTCAGGATATACATCAGCATTTTTTAGATACAGACCTGAAGGATATTTTCACGGAACACTCCGGGACACCTGTTGTGCTGGAATTCAATCCCTATGCAACACTGATGAAGAGTATCATACATCAGCAGTTGAATTTGTCCTTCGCCCATACCCTTACCCAAAGATTCGTCCATAAGTATGGGAGGCAGCAGGATGGTGTCTGGTTCTATCCCCGGCCTGAAGAGATCGCCTACCTGGATATAAGGGAACTCAGGGATATGCAGTTCAGCCAGAGGAAAGCGGAGTATGTCATAGGTGTATCGAAAGAGATTGCAGAAGGCCGCTTGAATCTTGAGGAGCTGGAGAGAAATACAGATGAGGAAATAATGAAAGAGTTGGTAAAGCTAAGGGGAATTGGCCCATGGACAGCTGAAAATTATTTGATGTTTGCTCTAGGCAGGCTGAATCTTTTTCCGAAGACTGATATTGGCATTCAAAATGCCTTGAAGAAGCTGTATGGGATGGAAAGGAAACCCACTTTGGCTGAAATTGATGAGATGAGTAAGGCCTGGAACCCATACTTGAGTTATGCTTCGTTATATTTGTGGAGAAGTATTGAAAATAGGAAGTGAAATAGTGAAGAATGATAAAACAATGAAGATTAAAGAAAAGCAGCAATTCCCTTTGACCATTAAAAGACTCGGGATCAATGGAGAAGGCGTTGGGTATTTCAAAAGGCAGGTTGTGTTTGTCCCAGGGGCGCTGCCCGGAGAAGAGGTGGTCGTTGAAGCTGTCAAGGTTCATCCCAAGTTTGCTGAGGGCCGTGTGAAAAAAGTAAGGAAAAGGTCGGAGCACCGGACAAAGCCGCCATGTCCCGTCTATGAGCAGTGCGGAGGCTGTCAGCTACAGCATTTAAGCTATGAACAGCAGTTAGTGGAGAAAAGGGATATCCTACTGCAGGCACTTGAGCGCCACACTAAGTTTAATCTTGAAAAGCTTGAAGTCAGGCCGATGATCGGAATGGTCGAACCTTGGTATTACCGCAATAAAAGCCAGTTCCAGCTGGGAGTGCGGGATGGGAAAATTATTTCTGGCCTGTACAGCTTGAATTCGCACAAGCTGGTGGATATTCCTGAGTGTATCGTTCAGCATCCGTCAACCAATAAGGTAACAAACCAAGTGAAGCGGATTTTGAGTGATTTCAAAGTTCCGACTTACAATGAAAAGACCAAAAAAGGAATTGTAAAAACAGTCGTGACCAGAGTGGGAGTGACAACAGGGGAGGTCCAGGTCGTCCTTGTTACAGCTGGAAAAGATCTGCCCCGCAAGGAAATGATTCTTGCTGAAATCAATAAGCGTCTTCCGGAAGTCAAATCAGTTGCCCAAAATATCAATCCGAAAGCAACTTCGCTGATTTTTGGGAATGAAACTATTCATTTGTATGGTACAGAATCAATTGTCGAGCGCCTTGATAAGTTTTCTTATGAGCTGTCTGCTCGTGCCTTCTTCCAATTGAATCCGACCCAGACGGTCAAGCTATATAATGAAGTGAGGGATGCTGCCGAATTAACCGGGCACGAAAAGCTTGTTGATGCCTATTGTGGTGTCGGCACAATCGGTATGTGGCTTGCAGAAGGAACAAAAGAAATCCGCGGAATGGACGTTGTGAAAGAGGGAATTGAAAACGCAAGGAAGAACAGCAGAAAATTCGGCATGCAAAATGCGGTCTATGAGGTGGGGACTGCCGAGGAATGGCTGCCGAGATGGAAGGCGGAAGGCTGGAGACCGGATGTGGTTGTTGTGGACCCGCCGCGTACAGGATGTGAACCAAGTTTCTTAGAGACAATCCTGAAAGTGAAGCCAAAGAAATTCATTTATGTTTCCTGTAACCCCTCTACGCTTGCGAAGGACCTAAAAACGTTAAGCCAGACATATGATGTGGAGTATATCCAGCCGGTCGATATGTTTCCGCAAACGGCACATGTCGAAAGTGTGGCTAAACTGGTAGTGAAAAACAAATAGATGATAAGCAAAAGGGCTGCCTGGGAAGCAGCCCTTTTACTTATCATCGCATTAACGCAGCCGGGGACAGTCCCCGGCTGCGTTAATGCGGTAAAGTGTTTATAAACAAAGTTACCTACACTAAAAATGATAATATTACTAATTTTCAGAAAGTTATTAACAATATCAACAATAGGTTGTGGATTAATATCATCAGGTAACCAACACTCATTGTAGGTAAATGTGGATAAGATGGTCCTATAGTATCAGGACCATCTTATCGCACTATTTCTTATCGTTTGTTGCGATTTACTACACGCTGTCGCTGGTTAGCCGCATTTGAACGCGCCTGTGCTTCCATATCCTCTTGATCGGCAAGTTCGCGTGAGAATTCTTCGTCTATGCCATCAGATTTCATGTTTTTCGGAACCTGTGGAAGATTATTTTTATTTTTATCACGTGTCTTATGTCCATGAGATCTGCCCATTACAACCGTCCCCTTTCAAATGAAAAGATAAAGGAGCAAAAACAAAAATGTTTTCGCTCCTTTAGTATTAGCCTTGGACTTGTTTTTAAAAGAGGTATTTTTTGATACAGACAGCAGTGTATAAAATGAGTTACCTTTTTTTCTGAGTATAGCCGCCAGCTCTGTCAGCACGTTTGAATTCACGTGAATACGTTACTTCCTGCATGGAAGAGAGGGCTGATTTCGTTTTTTCTTGACGCTTTTTCTCCACAGGGACCATCCTTTCTCAAATGAGTATATGCCTATTTTTTCCTATCATTTGAGAATTCATACTTTAACTTCGATAAATCTCAGCCAATGCTTCTTTAAGGTGAGGGTATCTGAAAGAATATTCGTTTTCCGTCAGTACAGAAGGAATCACCTTCTGCCCTTCAAGGATCAAGGTACTCATATCACCAAGAACTGCTTTGAGCGCAAAGGCAGGGGCGGGCATCCAATGTGGCCTGTTCAGTACGTTTCCCAGGGTCTTGCCAAGCTCCTTCATCGTCGCAGGGAAAGGAGATGTGACATTGACTGGACCTTCAATATGCCGGTTTTCAATGACAAACCTGATAGCTCCGGCAACATCCTTGATGTGTACCCACGACATCCACTGTTTGCCCGATCCGACTGTGCCTCCGACAAACAACTTATAAGGAAGGGCCATTTTGGGGAGAGCGCCTTCTTCTTTCCCCAGAATGATTCCGAAGCGGGTAAAGGCTGTTCTCACCCCGTATCCTTTCGCCTTGCTTGCTTCCGCCTCCCATCTTTTTACTGTTTCAGCAAGGAAGTCAGTGCTCGTATCCATTGAATTTTCAGTATGGGCCTTAGTTTCGGAAGCTTCATATATCCCGATAGCACTGGCATTAATGAAGACCGATGGTTTTTGTTCGACGTTTTCCAAAATCCTGATCATCTCTTGCGTGGCATCAATCCGACTTTGCAAAATGCTTTTCTTGCGGTCATCCGTCCAGCGGCCGCTGTTAATCGACTCGCCGGCGAGGTTAATGAAGATGTCACTGCCTTCCACTTCTTTTTCTGGTTGAGCCCCATCCGTTAACCACTGGATAAATGTTATGTTTTGCCTGCTTTGGTGTTTGTCCGGGTTCCTCGTTAAAATCGATACCTCATATCCATTGGCAACGAGTTCTTCAGTCAGTGCACTCCCGACGAATCCTGTTCCCCCTGATATGACTGCCTTCATCCTTATACCTCCTTTTTTATATGCAGTAATCTTAGATCCGGCGATCAAGCTGCCAGCGTATTTTAAACTTCCTGTTTGCCATGAGTCCTCATCGGATCGCAAGGCCATTCTTTAGGTCAGCATTCCATCTGTATGCCGATGTCCAGAGCGATTATGCTTTTCTTATTATTTTACCCCTCCTGATAATAAAAAACATTTTCGATGTGTTACATTAATAAGGAGGTGTTGAACGTGGGATTCATAACAAAGATAACGAAACAAGTGAAAAATGATGAGAGATACAACATATTCATTGATGGGGAGTACTCTTTCAGTGTCGATGAAGAGATCCTTGCCAGGTTTCAGCTGGGTAAGGGGCAGGAAATCGACGAACTTGCCATAGCCGAAATAGGCTATGAAGACGACATTCGAAAAGCTTTCAACTCCGCCATACATTATTTGTCTTTCCGCATGAGAACAGAAAAAGAAGTCCAGGATCACCTTAAGAAAAAAGAAGTTGAAGAAGCTGTGATAGGAGAGGTGATCCTAAAATTAACTAAATACAAATACTTGGATGACAGCGAGTTTGCAAAAGCATATGTAAACACACAAATCAATACATCGGATAAAGGACCTGGAGCAGTTGAGAGAGAGCTCGCCGAAAAAGGGGTGGACAAGCCATTGATCGATGGAGCATTAACAGTGTTTACTCAAGAGATTCAATTGGAGAAGGCAATAGCTCTAACGAACAAACTGTTTAAAAAGTATAAAAGAGATTCCCTCATTGTCGCCAAGCAGAAGACAGAGCAGAATTTAGTTCGAAAAGGGTATTCCTTTTCTATCATAAACCTGGCATGGGAAGAAACAGATAATGAGAAATCTGAAGATGAAAAGCTCGCAGCGGTCCTCATCCATGCAAGAAAAGCCCATAACCGCTTAAAATCAAAATATACCGGCTATGACTACCAAATGAGAATGAAACAGAATTTATTCCGTAAAGGTTTTTCAATGGAAGAAATTGAACAGGCAATTGAAAAGCTGAACGAGGAAGACTAGCTGTCTCAATCTGCAACCTTTAACCTATTAAAGTGCTAAGAGGGACTGTCCCTTTTAGCGCTTTAACGTATTAGAGTTTATTTATTTTTTGACTCAATGATGATATCGGCTGACGTCTTGCTTTCTTCATAAATGATCTCAGCCACTTCCCGCGGAGACCGCAGTCTGCTTGGATCGTTGACATGTTCGGATTTTTCCCAAAAAGGCGTATTCATGCCGCCCATATAAGCATTGATGATCTCGATGCCAGTTTCCTCAAACTCCTTCTGCAGGCTTTCAGCGAACCCTCTCAAGGCAAACTTGCTGGCAGCATAATAGGATTCATTCCTCTTCCCGCGAAGCCCGGCCGTGGAAATGATATTGATAATGGTTCCGGAATCCCTATCAACCATGGATGGCAAGAGTGCTTTTGTTAAATAGACTGTGCCTAAAAAGTTGACAGAAAGCATTTTGTCCATCTCTTCAAAGGAAGAATGCAGGAAGGGACCAAAGATTCCGATACCTGCATTATTGATCAGAAGCTGAATATCATGCTTGTCTTTTATGGCTTTACTGATCATCTGTACCTCTTCTGAGGATGCAATATCCAAAGTCATATAGGAAGCTGTGCCGCCATCCGTTATGATTTCCTCTTTGACTGACTCGAGTTTTTCCTCCGTCCTTCCAAGAAGAAGGATATGATATCCCTCATTGCTGTACACTTTTGCAAGCTCCCTGCCAAGGCCCGAGCCTCCTCCCGAAATCACTGCTGTTTTCATATGTAATCCTCCTGTACCGCAGCTATGGCTGCTATGTTGTTTTCTTGAATCCTTTTGAATAGCAACTCCCTGTGGCTTATCCTTTATTTATTATGCGTTTAAAGTTGGTCTTATGAAGCGTTCATGGGACACCCAGATCTAGTATTGCGTTTAAAGTTGGTCTTATGAAGCGTTCATGAGACACCCAGATCTAGTATTGCGTTCAAAGTTGGTCTTATGAAGCGCTCATGAGCCTCCTGATCTAGTTTCGGCGTTTAAAGTTGGTCTTATGAAGCGTTCATGAGACACCCAGATCTTGTTTGGTGTTCAAAAGTGGTCTTATGAAGCGCTCATGAGCCCCCCAGATCTAGTTTCGGCGTTCAAAGTTGGTCTTATGAAGCGCTCATGGGACACCCAGATCTAGTATTACGTTTCAAAGTTGGTCTTATGAAGCGTTCATGGGACACCCAGATCTAGTATTGCGTTTAAAGTTGGTCTTACCAAGCGTTCAAGAGACAACATAACAATGTTTTACGTTCAAAACTAGTCTTAAGTTGCTAATTTTGCAGGGAGCCATCACTAGCAGATAGTACCTTAATTATAGTGCAATTGCGAGACCGGCATCATCCAACGAGTGTTTTTTATATTTTTTCCTCTAGGAGCCAGATTAAACCAACCTTTATTTATCCATTCATTTTTTTTATAATAAAAGGGAATGGAGTGAGCTGTGTGGAGAAAGGAAACAGATATAGTGAATTGAATGAATATGAATTAAAACAAGAAATTGCACAATTAAAGGAGAAAGCCAGAAAAGCGGAACAACTGGGGATGGTAAACGAATTTGCCGTTTTGGAAAGGAAGGCACTGATGGCGCAGGCCTATCTGCTGAGTCCAAACGACTTCAAGCCCGGTGAGATTTATGGGATAGAAGGGGATCCCGGTGTGTATTTTAAAATCGATTATATGAACGGTGTCTTTGCTTGGGGATATCGTCTTGGTGGATCGGGCCAGGAGGAAGCCTTGCCGATTTCGATGCTGAATCAAAAGCGATAATAAATGAAAAAATGGAAACAAGGGGCACTGTTACCAGCCTTGTTTCCATTTATTTTTACGCTCTATTCCGGGTCTGTCTTTTCAGGATAATCAAGTCTTGAGTCTGAACGGTTTGTCCATTAGCCTGTGAGTGTGCGTGTTTGGCGTTATAGAAAGCCTGATTGAAAGGACTCACATAATTATCATCAAATTTATTTGAGTTGTTCTTTTTTCCCATACCCAAAACAACCGCCTCCTTAATGATGGCTTGACTTGAGAAATTAAATAGTATCACTTTCACGCTGATTGGATGCTGCCATGCGTTCCTGGGGGTGAGTATTGATGGTTCCATCAGCCCGTTTGGAGGCATATTCCGGCTTAGCCCGCGGTTCACCTTCAAATTTGTTGTTATTCTGGTTAGGGAAGCCTCTTTCTTTATTTCGCATCGTATTCCTCCCGAGAATAATGGATGGTCACCTAGCAAAAAGCAAATCCCATAAGGGGGTCTGCTGACTGCGTACTTATAGTATGGAGCTAAAACAGAACAGTTATCATTTTAAATATTGGGAATGGAGGATTGAAAAAATGGATACTTTTCAAGAGGAGTTAACAAAGGATTTACTGGAGAAGAATGCAAACCTGACTTATGCAAGGGCAAGAACATGGGTGGAATTACTTTGGGAAGACTTTGAAACGACGTATGCCAAAGCACGGGGAGAATATTTGGGTAAAGATATGGCAGGCCGCCTGGTGAAACAATGGATAGACAGTTATGGGGGTAGACTGCATGAGTTTGCCTCAAGGAATCCCAAATACAGTCATATGCTTGAAGATGAAGGTGATGTCAGTCATTAAAGAAGGTGCCGCAAAACGGCACCTTCTTTGAATAGCTGGATTTAATCAGGGATGATCTCAAGTTTCTTCCTTAATTTTTCTTCACTGTAAATCCAGCCTGTATAGGAGCTTTCGATTTCTAAATTGTCGTCCAGCTTTACAACAGCAACAAAAGGATAATGGCCGTTGCTTCGATACCTTAAATCAATGAATCGGACTTCATATCCATCATCTTCAAATTCTTCTATCTCCCATCTGTACACAGGAGAGAAGGATAAGAAGGCAGACAGGTTTTTGTCTTTTTTCGCCGCGTTGATAACAGGGTTATCCGGGACAGGAATCCGTTTATACTTCTCAAAGAAAGTGATAGAACTGCCGTATGCCCTGGCCACATAAAAGAATTCCTTTGTTATGATGGCCAGCCTCCATTGATAAAAACGGATAGTGGAAGAGACAATGATTTTTTCTGCATCCGGGATTTTTTTCCTTACTGCTGATTTAACAGCATTCTGTACAAAGAATCTCAGGAAGTAATACAACGTGATGATCATATACATGAAAAGAAAGGTTGGCCCTGGTTCAAAGCCAAATCCCCATAAAATCAACCCGATGATATGAATGCCGAAAATAATCGGATCAAAGGTATTGATGACCCCCAAAGCGACCCATTTCGACGAAAACGGCCTGATAGCCTGCGTACCATAGGCGTTGAATATGTCGACAAATACATGAAGGAAAACGGCGAGAAATGTCCAAATCCATAAGTGCAGCAGATTTGCCTCTGGATAAAATGGATAGAGGACTGCCAATATGAGAAGCGGCCATATCAGCACCGCTGGTATGGAATGTGTAATTCCGCGGTGATTACGGATATAGACGGCATTATTTCTCAATTTAAGTACGGTGTCAATATCGGGAATCTGTGAGCCGATGATAGCACCGATCAAAACACTTTGCGAGGTTGCGGCGCTGTCCGCCACCACGGGGTCGAGTGCAGCCAGACCGCCAATAGCGAACCCCATTACAATATGAGTACCTGTATCCAAGGTTAATCCTCCTTTAAAAGGTATTGCCGGAAAAATTTTTTGAGTAATAATTCCAATCACATAGGTCTTGTTTTCATTGGCGAAAATGATATGGTATAAAAGGAGATTATTTCAATGAATCATTCACTTCAAATGTATATTCAGTACGAAATCAAAGAACCTTCCATTGAGAAGTATCAACAACTAATGAAGGATATCCTTCGGTGCCTGAACCATTATGAGGCTACCGATGTCCAGTGGATGCCCTTTTCCGGCAGCACGACTTCCTTTTTGGAAATCATTACCCTGCCGACGGAATCTCATTATCATGCATTGAAAAAACTGAGGACATCCCGTCAGCATTCAGTGTTCGGCATGCTGGATGAATGCATATCCGGCGGCCTTAATAAAATGGATTGTTTTGCATTAAAGCAATAGCAAAAGATGTCAGAGAAGAGCTTTATTATTATATTCCCTCAATAAGTGAAGGTTTAACATCTTGGAGGTACAAAAGTGGAAAGTAAGTCTTTAGCACATATAGAAGAAATTGACATCGAAACATTCAGGAAGGATCTGCTTGATTGGTTCACTGCTGAACAGCGGCTGCTTCCCTGGAGAGAAGATAGTGACCCTTATAAGGTCTGGGTGTCGGAAATTATGCTCCAGCAGACCAGGGTAGATACCGTCATTCCTTATTTCCTTAATTTTATCAGTAAGTTTCCCACAATTGAAGCTCTTGCCTCAGCTGACGAAGAAGACGTACTGAAAGCTTGGGAGGGCCTTGGGTATTATTCCAGAGCACGGAACCTTCAAACAGCTGTCAAAGAGGTCCGGGATACTTATGCCGGTGTCGTGCCTTCCGAACCAAAAGAAATAGCCAAACTTAAAGGCGTCGGCCCTTATACCGCCGGGGCAATCTTAAGTATTGCCTATGGAAGACCAGAACCGGCAGTTGATGGAAATGTCATGAGGGTGCTTTCAAGGATCCTGTTGATCTGGGAAGACATAGCGAAGCCTTCTTCCAGAAAAGTATTTGAAAGCGCAGTCCGGGAACTTATCTCGCATGATAATCCATCTTATTTCAATCAGGCAATGATGGAACTGGGGGCATTGATCTGTACGCCCACCTCACCTAAATGTCTGCTGTGTCCTGTCAGGGAGCATTGCGGCGCTTTCCATGAAGGTGTCCAGGACACGCTTCCGGTTAAAACCAAGAAAAAAAGTGTTAGAAAGCTGCAAATGGGAGCAGTAGTCCTAAAGACTGAAGATGGCAGCTATTTAATTCATAAGCGGCCATCAAAGGGACTCCTGGCCAACCTTTGGGAATTTCCCAATTTCGAGCTCGATTCATTTGGTTCCCATCGGAAGCAAATGGAAGAGTTATTGCGGTTGGAATATAATGTTGAGGCAAGCATCGAGCATGGCCTATTGACGAAAATCGAGCATGTATTTTCCCACTTGGTCTGGAATATCGATGTTTTTGCGGGCCGCGTTAAAGATTCCAGTGAAATGACAGAAGATCTAAAGGTTGTCGATGAAGAAAACCTTGCTCGGTTTGCATTTCCTGTCTCCCATCAAAAAATTTGGAAAAGCTATAAAGAAAGCTGCCTGAAGGATTAATTCCAAGGCAGCTTCATTTTATCAATCATAGGTAAGCTTAGTTCCATGGGATGCATCTGCTTCATTACGCTTTAGACCGCCGCGGCTTTCGATTTCTTCTATGATTTCCCGATGGATTGTCTGCCCCTCAGCATTCAGGTAGGGGACCATTTGCTGCAGGGAATGGTGGAAAAAAGCAAGTTCGCTTTTGTCCCATTCTGTTTTAGGCATCATGGAAAGCTCTGTCATATCTCTGCCAACGTACATATCGATTTTCCTCCTTAACATGATTAATTATAGTTTTTCTGTAAACGTTGTTGATTATGCTTTTAAAAGCTAAAATGAAGATGATTAGGAAAGGGGCAATGTAAAATGGTAAATAAGGTAGCATTAGTAACAGGAAGCAGCAGAGGGGTCGGAAAAGCATTAGCTTTAAGGCTGGCCCAGGCAGGCTATGACATTGTTGTAAACTATGCAAGGAGTAAGAAAGCTGCATTGGAAACAGCTGAAGAAATCGAAAAGCTTGGCAGAAAAGCATTGATTGTCAGAGCAAACGTTGGAGACGTAGAAAAAATCAAGGGTATGTTCCAGACTATCAAAGATGAGTTTGGAAGGCTCGATGTATTTATCAACAATGCTGCATCAGGTGTACTAAGACCGGCAATGGAGCTTGAAGAGTCCCACTGGGATTGGACAATGAATATCAACAGCAAAGCCCTTCTGTTCTGCGCTCAGGAAGCTGCCAAATTAATGGACAAGGAGTCAGGCGGGAGAATCGTCAGCATCAGTTCCCTGGGTTCCATCCGTTATCTGGATAATTATACAACCGTCGGCGTGTCAAAAGCGGCAGTCGAGGCACTGACCCGTTATCTGGCAGTGGAGCTTTCAAAGGAAAATATCGTTGTCAATGCCGTTTCAGGCGGGGCGATCGATACAGATGCATTGACTCATTTTCCAAACAGGGAAGAATTGCTGGAGGATGCACGTACTAAGACACCTGCCGGCAGAATGGTTGAAATCGAGGACCTTGTAAATGTTGCCATGTTCCTTGTTTCAGACGATGCTTCAATGATTCGCGGGCAAACAATCATTGTGGATGGCGGCCGTTCACTATTAGTATAAGGGGACTGGAACAAGTCTCAAGCAATAAATCGTTTTTTATATAATTTTTTGGAATAGTAATTCTCCACCTTGGTTAAATTAACATTCGTGGAGGTGATTACAATGGCAAAACGCAACCAAACTCAATCTGGTACAAATGCACAAGAAGTGAGACAACAAAACGCTCAATCCGCTCAAGGTCAAGGGCAATTTGGAACTGAGTTTGCTTCTGAGACAAACGCTCAAGAAGTAAGACAACAAAACGCTCAATCTCAAGCTCAAAAAGGTCAAAACCAACGTTAATTTTGATCCTTTACGAAAAGACACCCTGCTGGTAACAGGGTGTCTTTTTCCGTCTGTTCAAACAGGCTTTGTTGTTCAGGGTGTTCAAAGTGCCGGTTGAAAGGAGAAAGGGCATCCAGGAAGCAGATTACGCCGACAAACAAACCCTTCATGCGACACAACTAGTCAAAGGGATTTACATCCAGACAGGGAATTTAATAATAAAGAACTTTTTGAGAAAGCGGGTGTTGGTGTTGTCTCAATTTAATAAACTTATTACCGATCAATTAGAAACGATGGATAAGCTCCTTTTTCTGCAAGCTGAAATAGAGCGCTGTCAGGCCATAGAAACACAACTAGCTGAGTTGCAGCAGCAATCAAAGCTTGATTCCATCACAGAGGAAATTTCCTTAATGAAAGAAGAATTGAAGAAAATCCAGAAAATCTTTCAGGAACAAACCATTGAAGTCATACAGACATATTCTGAAGAGAAAGTTTTAGTGTGAGTGGAAATCAAAAAAGGAAGAAATGCAAGGGGACATTATTGTTGCTTGAAATGGAAATAGTATTACCAACTTGAGGAGGAAATCAATTATGATTTCGTTCTCTTCTTTTGTTTTGGGTAGTGGTTATGTCATAAAAAAAGTGATGGAATTGGAAAAGGGACATTCTCCGGCTGAATGTGCGGCACTCGTCCAGCGCCAGCCCCGGACTCCTTTCCTGCGAACTCGGATTCACGGTACATCTGCTAGGGTACTTCCCGGCTCCGAATCCAGCTCCAATGGCTGTACGGCTATTAGATTTCAACCTTCTCTCCTTGCGATAGGCTATCATCGAATCGTTTGGCCGCTTCGTGGATTCCTTACCTCATGCAAGTGCCCCTCAATCCCTTCTGAGCTGAGCCGCCCGTTTTCGCCTTTTCATGATATGTCAACAAGTTCATTTACTACTGAATCCAGACAGCCTCTGAAAAATCAGGTTCTGGATTTCTTCTGTCATAGCTCTATTTTTCGGTGTTCATTTTTATTCAAAGGGAAATGCTCATTAACTCTTGTGTCATCCTTTTATCTCATAAGAGTCCCTCCAATATGTACTAACAGCTTCAGCTTTTTGATTCACCGCCAGCCTGATTTGTCGTTTGCTTGCAGCGAAAATCACTGCAGTTTAATCTGCCAGAAAGAGGCATTGCCAAAAACAATGGCTCTTTTGTTTTAAAATTATTCTCAAAACGTTATAATAATAGAATAGACTTAACAGATTAGCGGAATATTCTGCGGGAAGGCAGGGGAGATTGATGGCGGTTCCCAGTGAAGGGCAACCAATACAAATACATAGCTATAAGCATGATGGCAATATTCATCGTGTCTGGAATGAATTGACAGTTTTGAAAGGGACCAGGAATCTTGTGATCGGGGGAAACGATCGTACGATGGTGACGGAATCGGACGGAAGGACATGGATCACCCGCGAGCCGGCGATCTGTTATTTTCATGCGGAGCTTTGGTTTAATATTATTTGCATGATACGTGAAGATGGAATTTATTATTATTGCAATTTGAGTTCACCTTTTGTTTATGATCATGAAGCACTTAAGTACATAGATTATGACCTTGATATCAAAGTATTTCCGGATATGACCTATACTCTGCTTGATGAGGACGAGTATGAACAGCACAGAAAACAAATGGGGTATCCTGATGTCATTGATCATATCTTAAAGAGAAATGTAGACAAGCTTGTTCGCTGGATCAGGCAGCGAAAAGGTCCTTTTGCTCCTGACTTTATAGATGTATGGTACGAAAGATATCTATATCACAGGAAATAAAATGGAGTATTTGTCCGGTGAAAAATCTGAATGCTGCAGTAAACCTGTTGTAATCAACAGGTTTTTTATTGTTTTCACAGGGAAAAATACCGAGAGGAGGATGAATGGATGGACAGCATAAAACGTTTTATGCAGTTTGTAAAACCATATAAACTGCAGATAATCGGCACACTTCTAATTGGAATCATCAAATTTGCGATACCTTTGCTGATTCCTATATTAATTCAATATGTGATAGACAATATTGTGGGAAGCGATACACTTTCCAGCGGGGAAAAGACGGAAAAGCTTCTGTGGATCATGGGTATCATGATCTTTGTTTTCGTTATCGTCCGCCCGCCTGTTGAATATTACAGACAGTATTTCGCTCAATGGACAGGCAGCAAAATTTTATATGATCTAAGGGATAAACTATTCAGCCATACACAGAAGCTGAGCTTTAAGTATTATTCAAACACAAGAGCGGGAGAGGTCATTTCAAGGGTAATCAATGATGTTGAACAGACAAAGAATTTCGTCATTACGGGATTGATGAACCTCTGGCTGGATGTGGCGACCATCATTATTGCTCTTGCGATTATGTTTACATACGATGTAGGACTGACGCTTGTGTCGCTGATTGCCTTTCCGTTTTACGCCATTTCTGTAAAGTATTTTTTCGGCAACCTGCGAAAACTGACCCGGGACCGCTCTCAGGCGCTGGCAGAAGTGCAAAGTTACCTTCACGAAAGGGTACAGGGGATGTCCGTAATCAAAAGTTTTGCTATGGAAGGTCATGAACAGAAGCAATTCAGGGGACACAACAGCCATTTTCTGGATAAAGCATTAATACAAACCAGCTGGAATGCAAAGGCGTTTGCTGTCGTTAATACGATTACGGATATTGCGCCGTTGATTGTCATCGGTTATGCAGGGCTGCAAGTAATCAATAATAACCTGACTATAGGGGTAATGGCAGCTTTCATTGCTTATGTCGACAGACTCTATAATCCCCTCAGAAGGCTTGTCAACTCTTCCACAACACTTACTCAGTCGATTGCATCCATGGACCGGGTCTTTGAATTCATGGATGAGAAATATGATATCGACGATGAGCCAGGGGCTGTAGAATGCAAAAATGTCAAAGGAGAACTTGTCTTTGATGGAGTTCATTTTCAGTACAGTACGGAAGATGAAGAAGTGCTCCGGGATATCAACCTAAAGATCCCGGCAGGAGAAACGGTAGCGCTTGTCGGTATGAGCGGCGGAGGGAAATCTTCGCTCGTCAGCCTGATTCCCCGGTTTTATGATGTCACGAGGGGTAAGATCACACTCGATGGCAGAAATATTAAGGAATATCAGGTAAGAAGCTTGAGGAACAATATTGGCATGGTTCTCCAGGATAATATTTTATTCAGTGAATCAGTCAAGGAAAACATCTTGTTTGGGAAACCGGATGCTTCTGATGAAGAGGTCATTGCTGCTGCCAAAGCTGCCAATGCCCATGACTTTATCATGAGTCTGCCTCAAGGGTACGATACAAAAGTGGGCGAACGGGGCGTTAAGCTATCGGGAGGGCAAAAGCAAAGGGTTGCCATTGCCAGGGTATTCTTGAAGAATCCACCGATTCTGATCCTGGATGAAGCGACCTCTGCACTAGATCTGGAAAGTGAGCATCTCATTCAGGAAGCGATGGAGGAATTGGCCAAAGATCGAACCACTTTCATCGTAGCGCACAGACTGTCCACCATTACTCATGCAGATCGCATCATCCACATAGAATATGGAGAAATAGCCGAGATGGGAACTCACGCCGAGCTGATGGAGAAACAAGGACATTATTATAAATTGTTTCAAGTTCAGCAGCTTGATCAATAACCCTTTAACAAATCACGGTCCTTCATTTGGACTAAATTTTATCATGGACGTTTAATATGGATATACCCTGCACATATAAAAAAGGAATATTTCAGGTGGAAAAAGGAGTTGGACCCCAAAAGGATCCAGCTCTTTTTTTGGGTTTCAGGCGCGAAATCACACTATATTTGTCAAAAAATCTTTTATTAAATTCCATCTCCTTCAAAAGAATGGCTCAATAAGGGGGAACACCTATCAAGAAGAAGGTGTATATAGGTAAAAGTACCCACATAATTTCTTTCTATCTACTAATTGTTTAAAGGCTATTGATTCTTTTGAGAGGCAATGTATAATAAATTACAAGACATTTCAGAAATGTTATAAAATTTTAAATAGTCTTTCTTAGGGGGTTATAGAGATGACAGCAAATACTCCTATTTTAAAAGTGGAAGAACTTCAGACCACCTTTTTTACAGATGACGGGGAAGTCCCTGCAGTAGATCAAGTTAACTTTCACGTGAATGAAGGAGAGATTTTAGGCATTGTCGGTGAATCCGGCTGTGGGAAAAGCGTGACATCATTATCGATTATGGGATTGGTACCGAGCCCGCCGGGAAAAATTACAGGGGGTAAAATCCTTTTCAGAGATGAGGACCTTACAAAAGCAACTGAAAGAAGAATGAGGGAAATCCGTGGAAACGACATCGCCATGATTTTTCAGGAGCCTATGACTTCCTTAAATCCAGTCTTTACGATAGGCAACCAGCTGACAGAAGCGATCCGTATACATAAAAAAAACAGTAAAGCAGAAGCAAGAAAAGACGCTGTAAAAATCATGCAGCTGGTCGGGCTTCCCAGAGCTGAAGAGTTGTTGAATGAATATCCTCATCAATTGTCAGGGGGAATGAGGCAAAGGGTCATGATTGCCATGGCAATGGCATGTGACCCAAAAGTATTGATTGCCGATGAACCGACAACAGCATTGGATGTGACAATACAGGCCCAGATCCTGAAGCTGATGAACCAGTTGAATAAAGAAATGAATACAGCTGTTATCCTTATTACTCATGATCTCGGGGTTGTGGCTGAGACTTGTGAGAGGCTGATCGTCATGTATTCAGGAAAAGTAGTTGAAGAAGGAACCGTGGAGGAGATCTTTAAAGATCCTAAGCATCCGTATACAAAGGGACTTATACAATCCGTTCCGGATATGCGGTTTAAGAAGCAGAAGCTTTACTCCATTCCAGGAAGTGTTCCGAAACCAGGGTCCATCAAACATGGCTGCCGGTTTGCGGCCAGATGCGAATACGCGTTTGACCGCTGCGTAAGTGAAACACCGGAACTCTATGAAACGGGGCCAGGCCATACAAGCCGCTGCTTTTTATATGACAGCAAGGAGGAGAGGGCGAATGACAGAGCCGCTGTTAAAGGTTGAGGGACTCAAAAAGCATTTTCCGATCACTGGAGGGATTTTGGGACGGCCCGTCAATCATGTGAAGGCAGTCGACGGCGTTTCATTTCAGGTGAAAAAAGGGGAGACTCTCGGGATTGTCGGGGAAAGCGGCTGCGGGAAGTCGACCACAGGAAGAATGCTGATGAGGTTGATAGATCCCTCTGAAGGAAAGGTGACTTTTGAAGATAAAGAGCTTACAAGTCTATCAAAAGCAGAAATGCGTAAGATCCGCAGGGATATCCAGATGGTATTCCAGGATCCCTACGCTTCACTTAATCCAAGGCATACGGTTGAGAGGATTTTGGAAGAGCCGCTGATTGTGCATGGAATCGGCTCGGCAAAGGAGAGAAAGAAGAAGGTACATGAACTTCTTGAAATTGTCGGTTTGAGCAGCTATCACGCCAAGAGATATCCCCATCAATTCAGTGGAGGGCAGAGACAGAGGATCGGCATTGCCAGGGCATTGATGACACAGCCGAAGCTGATCATTGCCGATGAACCCGTTTCTGCACTTGATGTTTCAATTCAGGCTCAAGTGCTTAACTTGATGAAGGAACTGCAGGAAGAATTTGATCTGACCTACATATTTATCGCCCATGACTTAGGGGTGGTCAGGCATATAAGTGATAGAGTGGGTGTTATGTATTTAGGTAGAATGGTAGAGCTTAGTGAAAGCGAAAACCTGTATGATAAACCGCTGCACCCTTACACACAGGCTTTATTGTCAGCTGTACCGATTCCTGATCCGGCTTTCGAAAGGGATACAATCCTTTTACAAGGAGATATACCGAGTCCTTCGAATCCGCCGGCAGGCTGTGCTTTCCACACCAGATGCCCACATGCGATGGATGTGTGTAAAAGTAAGACACCTGAATTCAAGGAACAATTACCAGGGCATTATGTTGCTTGCCATCTCTATGAAGATAGCAAGTGACGTAAGCATATATATAAAAATAATGGAGGGGATTTTAATTGAAGAGAAGGAGCTGGGCAGTAATTTTAGTGCTTCTTATGGCAGTTTCCACGGCGCTTTACGGCTGTGGTGCCGACGAGGGGTCAGGAGGCGACGATGCTGCTTCAAAAACGTTGATTTTTGGACGCGGGGGTGACTCAGTCGGATTGGATCCAATTACAGTCACTGATGGGGAGTCATTTAAAGTAACGAAAAACATTTTTGAAACACTTGTTAAATTCGGAGAGCAGGACACAGAAATCAACCCTGGCCTTGCCAAAGAGTGGGAAGTATCCGAAGATGGTTTGACTTATACATTCACGCTTCAGGAAGGAGTCAAATTCCAAGATGGAACAGACTTCAATGCTGATGCAGTAGTGTTCAACTTCGAACGCTGGATGAATGGCACTGCTGATGAATTCCCTTACTATGGCTCCATGTTTGGAGGATTCAAGGGGGATGAAGGGCATGTTATCAAGGAAGTCAAGGCTGTAGATGAAGGTACTGTAGAAATTACATTGAATCGTTCTCAAGCACCTTTCTTGAAAAACCTTGCGATGAGCCCATTCTCAATCGCAAGTCCTGATGCTGTAGAAACACTTGGTGACAAGTTTGCGAAACAGCCTACGGATGCAGGTACAGGTCCATTCAAATTCGTTGAGTGGAAAGAAAATGATAAGATTGTTATTGAAAAGAATGAAGACTATTGGCAAGAAGATCTGCCAAAACTTGACCAAATCATCTTCAAGTCCATCCCAGAGAACTCTGCTCGTTTGAATGCTCTGATTTCAGGTGAAATTGACTTGGCAGACGGCATCAATCCAAGTGATGCGGAAAAGATTACGTCTGATGAAAATCTACAATTATTCGAACGTCCTTCTCTGAACGTTGGATACCTTGGATTGACAAGTACAAGAGAACCATTTAATAACCCGAAAGTTCGCCAGGCATTGAACCATGCTGTTAACAAGCAAGCCATCATTGATGCTTTCTTTGAAGGGAAAGCTGATCCGGCTAAGAACCCGATGCCGTCAGTAATCAATGGATTTAACGATGATATTGAACCTTACGAGTTTGACCTTGATAAAGCAAAAGAGTTGCTTGCAGAAGCAGGCTACCCTGATGGATTTGAAATGGAACTTTGGGCTATGCCGGTTCCTCGTCCATACATGCCGGATGGACAAAAGGTAGCTGAAGCAATCCAGGCAGACTTTGCCAAAATTGGTGTGAAAGCAAAAATCGTTTCATTTGAGTGGGCAACCTACCTGGATAAAGCCAGCAAAGGTGAAGCGGATGCATTCCTTCTTGGCTGGACAGGTGATAACGGAGATGCGGATAACTTCCTTTATACTCTTCTTGATAAAGATAATATCGGCAGTAACAATTACTCTTATTACAGCAGTGATGAACTTCATGATATCCTGATTGAAGCACAATCAGAAGTTGATGAAGACAAACGTGCCGAGCTTTACAAGCAGGCTCAGGAAATCATTCACAAAGATGCTCCATGGGTACCTTTAGCTCACTCAACACCGCTATTGGCAGGAAGCTCTAAGATTAAGAATTTCAAACCGCATCCAACTGGATCAGACTTGTTGAGCGGCGTAGAAATCGAATAATGAAATAACAAGGGGGGGATTTCTCGGATTTCTCCCTTTTGTACATATTAAATGGATTTGGTGATGTCCTTGGGATAGACCAGGACAGTCTCATCAAATTTAAACTAAGTATGCGGCAGCAAGAAATAATGCCTTACTAAAAGAGGTGACCAATAATGTTTCAATATACGATTCGCAGATTGTTGCAGCTTATCCCTGTGCTTTTTGGAATGACATTCATTGTTTTTATGATCATCAGGGCCATTCCCGGCGATCCGGCGCAGACCATTCTCGGTCAGCAGGCTACCAAAGAAGCTGTGGCTGCATTAAGAGCTCAGCTTGGATTGGACAACCCCTGGTATGTTCAATATTTTCATTATCTAACAGGTTTATTTCAAGGGGATCTTGGAGAATCAATAAGAACTAAATCAGCAGTTTCAAGTGAAATATGGCCGTATCTTGCAGCCACCTTTGAGTTGGCACTGGTAGCGATGATTATTGCCGTGGTCATAGGGGTGAATGCTGGTATTATAAGTGCATGGTTCCAGAACTCCTGGTTTGATTATACAGCGATGATTCTGGCTTTGGTTGGAGTGTCAGTACCAATTTTCTGGCTGGGATTGATGGGGCAGTGGGTATTTGGAATTCAATTGGAGATCCTGCCGACCACAGGCAGGGAAAATATTAGAAATCCGGTCGATGCCATAACAAATCTCTATTTACTTGATACACTTATCCAGGGGGACTTCCAGAAGTTCGGGGCTGTCCTTCGGCATTTGATCCTTCCGGGGCTTGCACTGGCAACCATCCCTATGGCAATCATAGCAAGGATGACACGCTCGAGCATGCTCGAAGTCATGAGATCCGATTACATCCGTACAGCAAGGGCAAAAGGGTTGAAAATGTTCCTTGTTGTCTATAAACATTCATTAAAAAATGCAGTCATTCCGGTTCTGACGGTCATCGGTCTGCAAATGGGCCTTCTGCTCGGAGGAGCTATATTGACCGAAACCATTTTCGGCTGGCCGGGGATCGGAAGATATATATTTGATGCCATCGGTTATCGTGACTATCCTGTTATCCAATCAGGGATCCTGGTGGTGGCGGCCATATTTGTTACAATCAACCTTATTGTCGATCTTCTGTACGCAGCAGTCGATCCGCGAATCAAATACAATTAAAGAGAGGTGTCCATCATGGCAGAACTGGCACCAAACACAGGTGAAATAAAACAAAAAGCATCAGAAGAGACCATCTCTCCATGGAAAGAAGCATGGAAAAGTTTTCGTAAAAATAAGACGGCATTGGTTGGCTCGGGGATTGTATTGTTCTTTATCATCCTCGCGGCTGCAGGTCCTCTTATCGCTCCGCAGGGCATAAATGAGCAGAATATGGATATCAGGCTCCAGGCTCCGTCTGCAGACCACTGGCTCGGGACCGATGACTTTGGACGAGACATTCTATCTAGAATCATCCATGGTGCAAGGATTTCACTGACGGTAGGGTTCTTTGCTGTAGTCGGCTCAGCAATTGCAGGAAGTCTGCTTGGGATTGTTGCAGGGTACTATGGAAGATGGGTCGATACCATCATTTCCAGGTTTTTTGATATCTTATTGGCCTTTCCGAGTATCCTTCTGGCGATTGCGGTTGTAGCTGCTTTGGGACCATCACTCCGGAATGCGCTGATTGCCATTGCGATTATCAACATACCGAACTTTGGGCGTTTGATCAGATCCCGGGTTTTAAGTGTTAAACAGGAAGAGTATGTTATGGCTGCCCAGGCAATAGGGATGAGTGACAGACGGATTCTTTTCAGTCATGTCCTTCCTAACAGTATGGCACCAATCATCGTTCAGGGAACACTGGCGATTGCGACAGCCATCCTTGAAGCAGCAGCACTGGGATTCCTGGGACTGGGAGCACAGCCGCCTGATCCAGAGTGGGGGAAGATGCTTTCGGACGCCCGCAGATACATGCTTGATGCCCCTTGGACAATGATTTTTCCAGGACTGGCCATCATGCTGACAGTATTGGGATTCAATCTAATGGGAGACGGTCTGAGGGATGCGCTGGATCCAAAAATGAAGAATTAAAAAAGGATGCCATCACGGCATCCTTTTTCGTTGTTTTCGTAACCTTTTAAAAAGTCCTGGGGTATGGTTAAGAATGAAGGATTTCGCCATTCAGCTTCAGGGTTCACATAAGCCGATGCGTCAAGAACCATCCGACAAACTCGTCTTATGCCTGTCAAGACTGAACAAGTGCGTTTCGGCTTTCGCTCTTATCTTTCTTCCATTTCTTTTACAGTCACTTCGTTTTCGTCTTTGTGATAGGACTGGAAGCTCGTGATCAATGTATCAAGGTGTTCGAGCTGTTCATCATATTCAAATATCGCAGAGAAGATGTGCAGAATGTGAAAAGTATTGATATCACTCTCATTATAAGACTTATTGATTTCATCCATGAACAAGTTCATCATTTCTTTTCTATTCAGACAAACGGTATTGGTGTAATCTTTTTCTGTGACCATATGCATCTTGCCTATAAAACGGAGAAGCTGCTGTTCGTGATAAGTTAAAAGGCAGTCCATCTGTTCTGTTATGGAGCTTCTTAAATCCTCTGGTAAATGATTGAATTCATTCTCGTAGCGGTTCAAGCGCTTAAGGATTTCAAAGCTCCTGCGGGCAGCTGAAATCATTTGCCTGTAAATAACCAGCTTTCTGCTTTTTGCAATATCACTGGTTTTTAAGTAATTCCTTTCCTCCTTGTACAAAAGGTAAAGCTGCTCGCTCTTCGTCAATCTTTCCCTGATTTTCTCAAAATCTTTTTTTAACAGGTGAAAATCAGCTGAATGCCTGTTGCTCAAACGGATCCACTTTAGAATTTCTTCAGTAACATCTTCAATCTGGTGATAAAGCTTCGTCTCATATTTTGGCGGGATAAAAATCAAATTGACAACGAAGGAAGCGAAAACACCGGTCATAATGGTTGAAAACCGAATCAGCGCAAACTGTATAAAATCATCCTGTGGGGCTTCCATGATGGCAATAAGCGTTACAAGAGCAAGCCCGATGGTGTTTTCAATTCGGAGTTTTAAGATAATAATAATAGCAAAGATTGCTGCGAGTCCGACGACCAATATGTTATGGCCAAATAGAAGAACCAGCATAACTGCAAGAATGGCACCAACAAGATTACCCTGTATCTGCTCAATAATCGTAAGATAAGAGCGGTAAATGGTCGGCTGAACAGCAAAAACAGCGGCAATCCCGGCGAATACCGGATTTGGAAAATTGAGCATGTCTGCAGCCAGCAGGGCGAGTACAATTGCGATCCCGGTCTTAAAAATACGGGCACCTAACTTCATTATATAAATATCCTTTCCATAGTACTTATTTTGTCTGGACCAGGGTGTTCATAAAACGAATAGACTATATTGTAGATTTAACACATAGGGAGAATGCTAAACAATTTCGTTTTGCATAGACCCTATTTTACTTATTAAGGAGGTAAAAGGGAATAGGGAATTTCACCAGTCACTAACAAAAAGGCTGATCTGGATTTTATATCCAGCATCAGCCTCTTTAATTGATTATTCCGTTGAAACAGACGGATCTGCCTGCTCTTTTGAAGGGATGACCTGAAGGAAATGTTCATCAGGTGATTCCAAGAGCTTTCTTAAATTTTCCGCTTCTTCTGGTTGTTCTTTCTCAAGCACTTTAATGTAGCTTGATAGAAGGTCGTTAATATCTTCCCGCCCCTGTTCATTTAATGGCTGGAGTTGAACCTTCGCACCTTTTGCAATCCTTCTGTGCAATGCCTCTTGGGTAAGCCCCATTTCCGGCTGATGACGAAGATAGACGACGCCGCCGGTCATTCCTGCACAAATCCATGGACCCGGATCACCAAGGACGAGGCCGCGGCCATTTGTCATATATTCAAAGGCAAAACCTTTAATGTTGGCATTTGCTCCGATGTTGCCAAATTCTTTTGCTGGAATTGGTTCTTTGACGAGGCCGCCGATGACCATATCAGCACCTGAGAGCCTGATGCCGGCGCGGGCATCTGCATTTCCCTGCACCATCAGGAGTCCTTCCTGAGCCCCATAGCCAAAGCCCTTACCGGCCGAACCGTTAAAGAAGAGGTTGTTTCTCGTTTTTCCTTTTGTAACGATGATGCTGCCGCCATAACTGGACTTGCCCAGTCCATCCTGCGCGCCTCCGCTGACGGAAATGTTGATGCCTTCCACGTTGTAAGCCCCGAGTCCATTGCCAGGGATGGAACAATCATTATAAGCCAGTTGGACCGGCTGTAATTCTGCGTTGATATTTTGCAGTTTTGAACGGACACGGTGTCCAGAGGCACGGCTGCCCAAAACGCGCTGATTTGAAATGACTCCTGAGAATTCCCTTGAAAGGTGAAGATCCTCAACGCTGCTGTCAAGATATTCTCCTGCGACAGCCTGCAGTACTTTTGGCTGCTCCAGAGAGGCAGCTGCTTCTTTGTGAAACTGTCCAATTTCCAATGGCTGCAAAAGGGTGGCTAAATTCATGAATTCCTTGCCGCTTGCCTGTTCCAATAAATCGGATCGCCCCACCGCATCCTGGAGACGCTGGATTCCGATTGAAGCAGCCAAGGCTTTTAATTCTTCTCCAAAAGCGGTGAAGAGGTTTGTAAGCCCGGAGACAGCAAGATTCAACTGCCTTGGCACAAAACGACGGAGACCGTGGTCCTTTGCCTGGGCTTCAGATTCAATTTGAGTTGCAATACCAACATGGCAGGTGTCTAGGTGGCAGCCGCGGCATGTGGTACAGCCAATTGCAATCATGGACAGGGTACCAAACCCGATTCTATTAGCACCAAGGAGCATGACCTTCATAACATCCTGCATGCTCTTGATCCCGCCGTCAGCCCATATCTCGACTGTATCTCTCAAGCCGGCTTCAAGGAGGGCATTATGAGCTGCTTTGACTCCGATTTCGACCGGAAGTCCGACATGTTGAAGGGCATGGATCCTTGCTGCTCCGGTACCGCCGTCAAATCCGCTTAGGGTAACAATGTCCGCACCTGCCTTTGCGATTCCGACAGCGATTGTTCCGATGTTTGGGACGACCGGCACTTTTACAGCGACTTTTGCCTGGTCATTGGCTGTTTTAAGCTCATGAATCATTTGAGCTAAATCTTCAATTGAATAAATATCATGGTTATTCGAAGGCGAGATCAAATCAGAGCCGATGGTCGCATTACGTGCCTGGGCGATTTTTGCTGTCACCTTAGAGCCGGGGAGATGGCCGCCTTCCCCGGGCTTTGCCCCTTGGCCGATCTTGATTTCCAGCAGGTTAGATGAGTTAAGGAGTTCAGCATTGACCCCGAATCGGCCGGATGCGATTTGTTGTCCGCGTGTTTTAGGGTATTTTCCGATCATGTCCTTAATCTCCCCGCCTTCACCGTTCAAGCTGACCATGTTCAGGCGGTCTGCCGCTTCAGCATAGGCTCTGAAGGCAATTTCATTCTGAGACCCGAAGGACATTGATGCTATGGCAAAAGGAAGGCTGTGATCTCCTACACAGATATCCACTTTTGCCGGGTCAAGAGGTTTGTCTGCTTTTTTCAGGGAGGTTAAGTGCCTGATAGTGACAGGCTTTGTATCTTCCTGCTCGGTGATTTTCTCTCTGTAGCCTGAATAATCCCCAGTCCTGGCCACATCTCCGATGGCTTTCCAAATCCGCGGGAAGAGATGGAAACTTTTAGCGATTCTTTGCTTCTCATCGGAGTACTCAGCGGCTCTTTGAAGCGCATCTTTTTTCATCTCTTCAAAGTTGAATGCGAGACTTTCGGAACCGAAGAAGTTTACGATTTTCAACGTCTCTGCAACTTCATTGCTCAGACCAATGGCTGAAAACAGTCTGCCATATCCTCTAAGTTCATGGATTCCTATAGTGGAGATGACCTTTTCCAAGCCCTTTTGCAGGGAAGTATACAAATTTAAGACAGGATCATTGGACTCTTCTTCTAGGACTGTCAGGAACATATAGTATGGGCTGATGACATCCGCACCGAACCCGTATGCCACAATCACATCATGGAGGGAGCGGATGGCTGCGGAGCGCAGAAGCAATGAACAATCCCTTCTTAGAGAGACATCCGTCAGCCTTTGGTCGATTGCAGAAAGGGCAAGATGAGGATCCAGCCATAAGCTGCCATTGTGATGAGAGTCCCCGTCATCCAGCACCAGCAGGCTTTTCCCTGAGGCCGCAGCTTCCTGTGCTTCGTCTGCTAATCTATTCAAAGCTTCCTGAATCGTTTCCTGTTCTGTAAATGTTATAGAAATAAAGTGACATAGATTCTCTTGCTGGAAGAGATGTACAAGTCCATCATAGCTCGGCTGCTGCAAAGTTTCCGACACCTGCCAGCCTGCTTTTCCTTCTATAACGAGAGGAGTGAGCAGTTCGACAGCAAGGTGCTTTTCTGTTTTTTGGTTATAATGGGGTCTTTTTCCGATGATTGTTCTGGTCGAAAAATGCTCCGTTTCACGGTCTCTGTCGATTGCCGGATTAGTTACGACCGCGACGCTTTCTTTTATAAAGTCTGTCACGTTTTTACGATTCGGGTTGATGGCTGCAAGAGGTGAATCATGTCCAAGCGAACGTATCGGTTCT
Organism: Bacillus sp. SRL337; assembly: GCF_984799155.1. NCBI lineage: Bacteria > Bacillati > Bacillota > Bacilli > Caryophanales > Bacillaceae > Bacillus > Bacillus sp. SRL337. The sequence goes on from NZ_OZ481793.1 coordinate 1,099,331, forward strand.
GCCCCTTTTTCCGCCATTTGTTCTACCAGTTGGACCTGTTCCCTTTCCCAGCCGAATGCATTGTATTGGCCATTTTCAATGCTGGTAGGATAACTCATCATGATATGTTTTTGCAGATTCAGCGTTTCCAGCCTGGTTTTGTATCCCTTAAAGGCAATCCGGTTTTCGAAACGGTTGTAAATTTCAGTTTGGAAGTCTGTATATTCATATTTTCTGATTCTGTCATTCTCCCAGGAAAAGCCGACTTTTTCGCCTGGGGAAAGGGGTTTAGGATCACCAGTGAACTCAGAAGAATTGATGATTCCCGGTTCAGAAGCAAATACATAAGCGGTCTCGATTTCAAGCATCCACAGCGGACGGAGGCCAAGTGAATCCACACTGAAGACAGCTTCTTCACCGAACCTGGAGACGATGCCTGCAGGACCCTGGGCAAAGTGTCCCCATGACTCCCTTAAGTAGGCGTACAGATCCTGGAGGTGGTCGGGATACTGTTTAATTTCATTAATGATCGGAGGGAAGATAAGTTCCATTGCTTCAAAAAGGGAGTACCCATCTCTCCCAATAAGTGTCTCAATCGTTCTGTTAAGGTCTTGTGAATCGCTTCCATTTTCCACAAGCGGTACATCAATCTTTTTAGCTTCAGCTCTTAACTTGCTGATGGTATTGATTTCACCGTTATGGCCGATCACACTGAAAGGCTGGACTCTGAAGAAGTTTGAAAGAGTATTGGTTGAATAACGGTTATGGCCCAATGTCATGGTTGAAGCAGCTTTTGGATTTGTCAGGTCTTTATAGTATCTCTGCAGTGAAGCACCGGCGCCCATCACTTTGTATACAGCATGGTCAGGGCTCAATGATGCAGCATGTATACCGCTGTTCTCCTCAATAGAAGCGAGCAGTTCAAATAATAGTCTGTAAGTTTCTGGCTTCTCCTGATTTTCGGGAGCAAGCATGGCCACTTGCAGAAAATGTGGATTTTCTTGAGCGGCAATCGGACCTAAGGTGTCAGGTCTCGTTGAATCAAGGTCTGTCAGCAATACATAAAATCCTTTTCTTTCAATCTTGTCGACAACTTCCTGTTTCCCTTGGGTTACTGGAATTCCTTTAATGAAAAAGTGGCCGATCGTAAATCGGGGCGATAGCGCTAAAGAGGAATCGATAGAAGCGGCTTCGAGTTTTTCGGACCAGACGGCTCTGGGAATATCAATATGTATACCAGCTCCATCTCCTTCACCGTTTATAAATCCTGCGCGGTGGTCCATTGTTACCAAAGCTTCTATACAACGGTCTATATTTTCTTTTGCAGGAATTTTGGTTTTTTCAATCGATGCTACAATCCCGCATGCGTCATGTGCACCGTTATGAAATTCTTTAAAGAGTTCTGGACTCCATTGAGTTCGTTGTTCCTTCAATAAAAACACCTCCAAAAAAAATACAGAATATATAACGAAATATTCTGAATAATAATTCCATTTTATCACAAGAATTTTCAGAATTCAATTTTTTATTCAAAACAATGGATGGTTATAGGGTGGCGTTGAAATACACATCTACTGAAAACGCTTTCATAAAAGGGTAAAAGAAATACAAGGAGGGAGTCCTCCTTGTATACGGTTGAATTTTTATGCGTTTTGTAATTGTTCAAATGCATAGTTAACGGCTTTGATTGTTTCCTCGATATCTTCTTCAGTATGAGCTGTGGTGAGGAACCATGCTTCATATTTTGATGGAGCGAGGTTGATCCCCTGATGCAGCATGAGATTGAAGAACTTTGCAAACATCTCTCCGTCAGTTGCCTCTGCCTGTTCGTAATTCTCTACCTTCTCTGTAGTGAAGTACAGGGTGAGTGCCCCTTTCAAACGATTAATTGTGATGGGTGCATTGTACTTTTCAGCTGCTTTTAGGATACCTTCCTCGAGAGTTGCCCCCAACTCATCAAGGTGGGCATAAACCCCTTCTTCTTTAAGGACTTCGAGACAGGCAATCCCTGACAGGATGGAAGCGGGGTTGCCTGCCATGGTTCCTGCCTGGTAAGCAGGTCCAAGAGGTGCAACTTTTTCCATGATTTCAGCTTTCCCGCCATAAGCGCCGATTGGAAGACCTCCGCCGATGATTTTCCCCATTGCAGTTAAATCTGGTTTCACTCCAAGCATGTCCTGTGCTCCGCCATACATGAAGCGGAAAGCTGTGATGACTTCATCGTAAATCACAAGGGACCCGGCATCATGGGATATATCGTTTACCTGCTGCAGGAATCCTTCTTTTGGTTCGACAATGCCAAAGTTCCCGACGATTGGCTCTACTAGAACTCCGGCAATTTGGTCACCCCATTTTTCCATCGCTTCTTTGAAAGGCTCAATGTCATTGAATGGAACAGTAATGACTTCATTGGCGATGCTTTTTGGGACCCCTGCAGAGTCTGGTGTTCCAAGTGTGGAAGGGCCTGAACCTGCTGCTACAAGCACAAGGTCCGAGTGGCCGTGGTAGCAACCGGCGAATTTGATGATTTTATCCCGGCCAGTATAAGCTCTGGCCACGCGGATAGTTGTCATGACCGCTTCCGTGCCGGAATTGACAAATCGGACTTTATCCATATTCGGCATTGCTTCTTTCAGCATTTCTGCAAACTTCACTTCAAACGGTGTAGGTGTGCCATATAGTACTCCGTTCTCGGCTGCCCTTGTGATCGCTTCTGTAATATGCGGGTGTGCATGCCCAGTGATGATCGGGCCGTATGCAGCAAGATAATCAATGTATTTATTTCCGTCCACGTCCCAGAAATAGGCACCTTTTGCTCGTTCCATGGCAACAGGGGAACCGCCGCCGACAGCCTTATATGAGCGGGAGGGACTGTTGACGCCCCCTACGATGCTGTCCAGTGCCTTTGTATGTAAACGTTCCGAGTTGGTGAAATTCATTTTGAAAAGTTCCTCCTTTTATAATGGCTGCTTTAGAAGAGTTTGTTGATTTCCGCTCAGAGGTCTGTTGTTCGCGGGCCGCTGAAGCCGGACTGAAGCTATTTCCGCAAGTGCTCGTACCTCTTTCGCGGCCATCAACACCTATCAACTCAAGGGTATTCATAACGCAGAACAATTCCATTTTGTACAGCCTTTCTTTTCTCTCACTCATTTTAGTACTATGTCCGGAAATGCGCAAATGAAGGGAATCTTTAACAAGCATCTTCCGCCCATCTTTCCAGGGGGCTGTGTTACACTATTTCATGGTTTAAATGAAGGAGGAAGATGAATGAACAATGCTATAGAAGTACACGGATTGCGGAAAGATTTTAAAGCTTACTCCAGCCGTTCTGGATTGAAGGGCGCTTTTCGTGATTTGTTCACTCGTAATTATAAAGTCGTTTCTGCGGTCAACGATATTAGTTTTACTGTAAAGCAAGGAGAAATGGTTGGCTATATAGGGGAAAACGGCGCGGGTAAATCAACAAGCATCAAGATGCTGACTGGTATCCTTACACCGACCTCCGGTGAAGTGACAGTCAATGGCATGAATCCTCATAAAGAAAGAGAAAAGTTCGTCAAAAGTATAGGCGTCGTGTTCGGCCAGCGTTCCCAGCTTTGGTGGGATATCGCCGTTCAGGAATCCTTTCAGCTTTTAAAAAAGGTGTATAAGGTTCCGGATGACCAATATAAAGAACATATGGGCCATGTAATTGAAACCCTTGAGATTGCACCTCTGCTGGACAAACCTGTAAGGAAATTGTCCCTCGGCCAGAGAATGCGATGTGAGTTAGCTGCAGCGCTGGTACACAATCCCCCTCTGTTATTTTTAGATGAGCCGACAATAGGTTTGGATGTCCTCGTCAAACTGAAAATCAGGCAGTTTTTAAAAGAAATTAATGAAAAATATAATACAACCATTCTCCTTACTACACACGACCTGTCTGATATCGAGGCACTTTGTGAGCGGGTGGTCATGCTGGATGAAGGCAGAATCATTTACGATGGGGCCCTTCAGAATCTAAAAACGGAGTGGGGAGAGCAAAAAGAAATCCAGTTCCAGTTCATTGATCCTGCATCTGTAGAGGAATTGAACATACTTACAGCTGGATTGGGTGCCGGATGGCAGCTGGATGAGAAAGAAATGCGGTATTCTGCAATGATTGAAGCAGATGATAACAAAATCTCTGATTTAATTGGTCTTGTGGTGTCTTCCTATAAAGTAAGAGATATGAAAATCAAGGAGACTACCACAGAAGAAATCATCCGGAATATTTATGAACAGGGAATTGTTGATTTTAAACCAGCAGAAAAAGAAACCGTGAAGGTATAAGGGGGATCCGCAATGTCAAAATATATCGAGATGATCCGGATCCGCTTTTTGATGATGCTTGCCTATAGGACAAATTATTACAGTGGTATCCTGATATACAGTATCAATATTGGGGCCTATTATTTCCTATGGCAGGCCATCTATGGAGGAAAAGAGGATATAGAGGGCTTGTCCGTCATACAGATGACCACCTATATCGCCGTTGCCTGGATGGCACGGGCCTTCTATTTTAACAATATCGACAGAGAGATAGCCACGGAAATCAAAGAAGGAAAAGTGGCAGTAGAGTTGATCAGGCCCTACAGCTACCTGGGGATGAAAACGATGCAGGGGCTGGGGGAAGGAATCTTCAGGCTATTATTTTTCTCGGTTCCCGGCATGGTCATAGTAGCTCTTGTCTTTCCGATTGAGGTTTCGGCTGACCTGTCCACCTGGATATTGTTTTTTCTGTCCATCATTTTCAGCTTTATGATTAACACACAGATTAATCTGCTGACGGGAATCACTACTTTTTTTCTATTTAACAATGATGGTTTGATTCGGGCAAAGCGCGTAGTAATCGACCTGTTTTCTGGCCTCCTGCTGCCTATCAGCTTTTTTCCGTTTTGGGCTCAAGGTGCAATGAAATTTCTGCCGTTTCAAAGCATCAGTTATGTTCCGAGTATGATTTTCACGGAAGGATATGCCGGTTCTGAAGTGTATGAAGCTCTTGGACTGCAGATCATGTGGGTACTGGTTTTGCTTATACCGATCAGCGCCTTGTGGCAGCTTGCAAAAAAACAAATGATTATCCAAGGAGGGTAAGAGGTGTTTTACGTATCCATGTTCTTCAGATATCTTTCACAATATATGAAAACAAGGCTGCAATACCGTGCAGACCTTGTGGTTGAAATATTTTCCGACCTTTTGTTCCAGGCTGTCAACCTTGTTTTCATTCTGGTTGTATTTGGGCACACTCAATTGTTAAGCGGCTGGACCCGTGATGAAATCATATTCATTTATGGCTTTTTTCTTATACCGTTCGCACTCTTTTCAACCTTTTTTAATATATGGGATTTCAATGAACGCTACATTGTAAAAGGAGAAATGGACAGAATCTTGACCCGTCCGATTCACAGCTTGTTTCAGGTCATTTTGGAAAGGATGGAGCTTGAATCTCTTTTTGGCGTGATTACAGGGTTTTTCATTATGTTATATGCCGGGCATAACCTTGGATTATCGATCAGTTGGCTGGATCCTATCTTATTTATATTGTTTGTGATCGGAGGAGCCCTCGTATATGCGGGGATTTTCATTGCCCTTGCAAGTATTGGATTCTGGTCAGATGCGAAAACGTCCATTATGCCGATGATGTACAATATCGGGAATTATGGAAGATATCCGGTTGATATTTATAACAATGTCATCCGTTTCGTTCTAACCTGGATATTGCCTTTTGCCTTTGTCGGTGTGTATCCGGCTGCCTATTTTCTTGGCAAGGAAGAGTGGTATATTTTTTCTTATTTAACCCCTTTAATCGGTGGAGTGTTTTTCACGCTTTCCTTTTTTATGTGGAATGAAGGGGTGAAAAGATACCGGGGAGCTGGGAACTAGGGCAATGATGGCTGTTGCTGGTGAACCTCGGGCAGGACATCATCGGAGTGAAATACGTGTAAACGTGTCTGAAATGAGCTATCAAGTGTTTCACGAGTTACCAGCCTGCTGAAACAAAGGGAACACTATAAAAGGTTCAAAACCAAACCGCATGGAATCAAGCATTCTTAACTTGATTTCTTGCGGTTTTTTCGACATTATTGGCCATTATCCAAACGCTTTCCCAAAATCTGATGAAGAAGAGACATGATAACCCATATGGCAGTTGGAAATACAATTGCTCCACCCACCATATATGCTAAGATGCGAAGTGGACTGTTTGGGACGCTGGCAAATAAGGAAACAATCGCAAAAGAGAATAGGAGGAAGAGGATAGTTCTTAACAGGTTCACAAATCCCTTCTTTTCTTTCGCTTTCCACTTGTTTTTGTAGGTTGCGATAAGAACCCAAGCTGAGAGGATCGTCAGTATACTAAAGACATTTGCTGCAATTTGAAAAAATGATTTAAAGAAGCCGCTGCTGATCATTGCACCCACCCACAGGAGAACGGTCAGTAATACTAGTCCAATTGCAGTGTTCTTCATGGAACGAATGGAATTATCGTATTTTTCAACGGTTGTGTCTTGATCACTATAAATCGGATTTGTCCCTGGCGATGCCCGGAATAAGTGAACAGTTCCTTGTGTTGCAATATGATGCCAGCCCGAAGATGAAAAGAATTCAACATATTCCCCTTTTTCCTCATCCTTCAAAGAACGGTAATCAACACTGTAAATAAAATCAGAGCTTTCGCCTTTCTTTAAAGTGTACCCCATAAATTTAAAGTCGCTGACATGCCAGCCTTTTAAAGAAAATCGATGGAGTTTTTCCATGTCCTTATTCTCAAAAAAAGCTAAACCAGCCGACATAATATACCTTGTTTTTGTCATTCTTCCGTCTCCTTTAGTCCGTTTTCAGCTAACTGAATCACTCGTTTTCTCAGCTTCAGATCTTCTTCTAAAACGTCTCTGCCAAAATCGGTAAGCAGATAGGTTTTTCGCCTGGAATCAGAATCTTCATAAAGATAAATCCACTCATTTTTAAGGAGCTTTTTAATGATGGTGTACATAGATGCTGGTCCAATCGTAACTGCCCCGTCAGTTGTTTCTTCAATTAAGCTCATAATTCCATAACCATGTCTTGGTTTAGTTAAGGCGGCCATAATAGTAAACACGGAGTCTGTTAGTTGTTCGGTATTCTTCAATCAATCACCCCCTCTTATATCCGTTTCAGATATATCATAATATGATATATCTGAAACTAATATATCACATTCTGATATATAATTCTATAGACAAATAAACATTTTTTTGTTTGTTCCTACGTAAGCTTGAATAGACAAGCTCTCCGGATAGGATGATGAAAATGGGATATTGGTTAATAACAGCCATCACAGTATGCATGATCATGAGCCTTCGGACGCTTTTTTTTCCTTCTAAATGGAGGGAGAAGCACCTTTCAATTAAGAACTTTCTATTATTGGGGATGTCTTACCTGGTACTGATGATCGGTTTTGGACTGGTTTATGTTCTTCTCGAGGTGGAAGGAATCGATTTACTGAAAGAGGATGGGAGAGTCATTCAGGGAGATTTCCTAGATCACTTGTTCACTTGTTTATATTTCAGCGGTGTCACCCTTTTTTCAGTGGGGTATGGCGATATCACACCTATAGGAATCGGAAGAGGAATCGCACTTGTTGAATCGTGGCTGGGGTACACAATCCCTGCCGCTTTTGTAATCAAGACATTTTTTGTAGAAGGAAAAAAGACAGGCCGTGAAAGCAGTTAAACGGTTGAGGCATCCAAGCATTTTGGGTAAGCTAAAAGTAAGCAAATGTGAGGAGGAATAATAATGAAAGTAGAAACAGGCAAGAAGGCACCGAAATTTGAACTTGAAGCCAGTAATGGCGAAATTGTAAACCTGTCTGATTACATAGGCAAGAATGTGGTGCTTTACTTTTATCCTAAAGATATGACCCCTGGCTGTACTACTGAAGCTTGTGATTTCAGGGACCACCATGATCAATTCACAGACCTTGAGGCGGTGATCCTAGGAGTGAGTCCTGATCCAAGGGATAAGCACAAGAAGTTTGTTGAAAAGCACGGACTTCCTTTTCTGCTGCTTGTTGATGAGGATCATAAAGTGGCTGAAGAGTACGGAGTCTGGAAATTGAAAAAGAACTTTGGAAAGGAATATATGGGAATTGAAAGGTCTACATTCATCATTGATAAGACAGGGAATATAGCCGCTGAATGGAGAAAAGTAAAAGTGAAGGGACATGTGGAGGAAGCTTTGGAATATATAAAAGAAAATCTGGAATAATGCCTATTTTTATAAAGAGAAGGCTTTTGTCCATTCACTTTCCTTGCATTTACATAGATTAATGTAGGGCATACCTCCTCAAATAAGTCTCGGAACTTTGGCGGCTGCAGCGTGCAGCCGTTCTTTTTTGTTTTTTACGGCTCACTAAATCTCCTGCCCAGCATAAAATATGGGGAAAATAGGAGGTGTATGCAGATGAAGGTCAACACATCAGTTCATTTGACGCCTGAAGCTCATGTGAATAATAGCGGGAATCCGATGGAGGTAAAGAAAAAGACCAGCCAACTTGAACCTCTAGAACAAGAAAACGCGATATTAAAGACAGAAATAGAAGGACTCAAAGCACAGAATCAGCTTCTGGAGGAAAGGTTGAAGTCTTATGAAGAAAAGGATAATCCGCTTCAAGCCCTTAATGAATTTGCTGTTGTACTCCAGGGATTACTGCCGTTTACTTCAGATAGTGACAATCAGGAATATAACAGTCTTTTGGGGGTTATAGAATCTGAGGTAGTTGAACAATTGTTTGCGGCTGGCAATCAAGGAAGCGAGTATGCAAATAACTTTATGGAAGAAGCATGGGAAGCGGAAGAAGACCAGACCGTTATAGAAATATTGCCCATTACAGACGATGTGGAAATTAACGAATCCTAAAAAAGCGAGAGTGAACTTAAAGATCCAGGGGGGTCTTTTTTTCTTTCAGCAATGAAACCGTTTAAATATGAAATGAAAAAACCAAGTGATAAAATATTCATATAAATGCACCAATCAAACAGAGGTGAAGTGATGAAGATACTTTTCACATTCCAGCCGCCTGAACAGTTAAAGCTGGAATTAGAAGATGATTTCCCGTCCTGTGAGTTTCAATTCTTCGAGGATATTCATTCTGCAGGGGAATCCATACTTGATGCAGAAGTGCTGGTGACCTTCGGGGAAGACCTGACGGATGAGCATATCATTCAGGCAAAGCAGCTGAGCTGGATCATGGTAATGTCAGCAGGATTGGAATTAATGCCCCTTCAAATCATAAGGGAAAAAGAAATTGTCATTACAAATGTGAAAGGAATCCATGCTATCCCGATGGCTGAGTTCTCGTTTGGATTGATGCTTCAACATGCAAAGCAGTTCCCGAAAATAATGAAAGAAATAAAGCAGGGATTATGGGAGAGGGAAGTCCCTGGATTGGAGCTTGCGGGACAAACCATTCTTATACTCGGTGCCGGTGCTATAGGAAGTGAAATTGCCAGGCTCGGCCAGGCCTTCAGAATGAACGTTTTTGGAATCAATACGAGAGGTAAGAAAATAGAGAACTTTGACAGCGTGTATACACTGGAACACTTGGGATCAGTCCTTGAACAAGCAGATTATGTGATATCCATTCTTCCAAGTACCGGGGAAACAAGGCATCTGCTGAAAAAAGAGCATTTTCGGTGTATGAAAACCTCTGCAGTATTCATAAATATAGGTAGAGGGGACCTGGTTAAAGATTCAGTCCTGATTGAAGCCCTTGAGAATAATGAACTTGATCATGCGTTTCTTGATGTATTTGAAACCGAGCCGCTCGAAAGCAACCATCCCTTCTGGAGTATGGACAAAATAACGATCACCCCCCACCTTTCCAGCAGAACAATGCAGTATTTACCTCGGTCTTTTGCCATTTTTAAAAAGAACCTGACAACTTATATGAATAAAGGGAATAGTTATATTAATCAAATCAATCCGGAAAGAGGGTATTAAGGTATGAAGATTTATACAAAAACAGGTGACAAGGGCACAACATCACTCGTTTACGGGCAGCGTGTTTCAAAAGCAGACAGGAGAGTGGAAGCGTATGGCACGTGTGATGAAGCGAATTCTTTAATAGGCCTTGGGTTAAGCTATATTAAAAATGAATACTTTGAAGAACGGGATGAGTTTGAATCAGTTTTTCATAAAATACAGACGACCTTGTTTCATGTTGGCGCAGAACTGGCAACACCGGCAGGGAAGGAAGTAAAATGGAAAGTAAGAAAAGAAGATGTGGACGAGCTTGAAATGACAATCGACAAATGGGATTCAGCATTATCTCCTTTATCCAATTTTATCCTTCCAGGCGGTCATCCTGCAGGAGCGGCATTACATACTGCCCGGACCGTGGTGCGCAGGGCAGAGAGGGAAGCGGTCGGTGTTGATGAGGAAATCAGCCCGCTGGTACTGTCTTATCTGAATCGCCTGTCCGATTTTTTATTTGTGGCTGCGAGGTATATCAATAACCAGCTTGGTGAAAAAGAGCTGAATCTGCACCAAGGTAATTAAGGTGATTTATTGACAAAACAGGTCGTTCGTTAGTACACTAATTATAAACATTATAAAATAAGAATCTTTATGGAATAGAGGTGCATGGCGATGTCAGATGTCCAATTGAAGGAAGCGATCGACACGCTGAAAGAAACTGGAGTCCGTATTACTCCCCAACGTCATGCGATTTTGGAATATCTGATACATTCTATGGCGCACCCAACTGCTGATGATATTTATAAAGCATTAGAAGGTAAGTTCCCGAATATGAGTGTAGCGACAGTCTATAATAACCTGCGGGTTTTCAGGGAAGTGGGACTTGTTAAAGAGTTGACATATGGTGATGCATCAAGCCGTTTTGATTACGTGACCTCAGATCACTATCACGTAATCTGCGATGAATGCGGAAGAATAGTCGACTTCCACTACCCGGGATTGGATGAAGTTGAGCAACTGGCTTCACACGTCACTGGTTTCAAAGTCCGCAATCACAGGATGGAGATATACGGAATCTGCGATAATTGCAGTACGAATAAAGAACAATAAAAAAAAGAATTGCCGGGCTGCCCGGCAATTCTTTTTTTTATTTAGAATGGGTTTCACCCTTCTTATTATAATCTTCGTTGAATTCTTTTCCTTCAAGTCCTTTGTCCAGTGTCAGCGGCTCGTTGCAATACATGCACATGTCAACACGGCCGAGGACCTTGGTCGGCTTTCCGCAATTCGGGCATACAACCTGGACCGCTTTTGTGGAGAGCATTCCGATCCAGAAATAAACCACAGTACTTCCGATGATGGCTAGCAATCCGAGGAGCATGAAGATTGTCATAACAATAGGGTGTTCTCTAAAGAATATCCCGCCATACATAATAATGAAGCCGATGAAAATTAGACTTAATGCAAATGTGCGGATTTTATTGATTTTACTGGAATATTTTTTGGCCATTATTGTCCCTCCTAAAAAAATACTATACCATATTTACTTGGGAATGAGTGTTTTAGATTTGATTTTGTCGAAATTTGACTACAATAGAGGGAGGAATTTTTTCTTTGTTGTCGAAATAGTATTCCAATGAAAGTAAGTAAGTGGAGGAATTGCAATGGAGGATATTTTACGACCCATATACCAGGAAAGAGCGAGCCAGCCGAATACTTTGGGAGTTCTGATGGTTGACCAGCGTCAAAAAGCAAGTCCGCTCACAGATACGTTTGATATTGTGTTACTGATCATAGTGAAGGAATCGGGAACTCCCGTTTTCATCAAGCACTATTCCTATGAACAGCAAAAAGCGGCCCTGCATATCGTAAGTGAAGATCAGTTAAAACAATGGATGCTGCTTGGTACAAACAGAAAGATCGTTGAATGGCTGTTTAATGGAAAGATCATTTTTGACAGAAATGAGTATATCAGCAATTTGAAAATGGAACTGAGGGACTTCCCGTTCTATGGAAGAAAGATTAAAATAGGGCTGGAATTCTCTAAACTGATCAGAAGGTATCTAGACGGAAAGGCATTCTTTGAAAACAAGCATTATCTGGACGCGTATAACCATGTAGTCCATTCCCTGCATCACCTTGCCAGGCTGGCGGTAATTGAAAATGGGTTCCATCCCGAGGTGACAGTATGGAATCAGGTGAAACAAATTGAGCCGGAGATTTTCAAACTCTACGAGGAATTGATCAACAGTGAAGAAAACCTGGAGAAGAGGCTTGAACTATTATTTCTGGCAAGTGAATTCCTTATCCATTCGAGACTGAAGACAGGTTCGGAGCACTTGATCAGTATAATGGTTGAAAAAGATCAATGGAGTTTTAATGAGCTTCAGGAACAGGAAGAAATCAAACCATATTCAGTGGATTTAAGTGTTCTTATAGAGTATCTGACTGAAAAAAGCGTATTGGAAACAGTCAATGTTGAAACCAAAGGGCAGGGGCTTTTCCATAGATATTACAGAGTTCCAAAAAAGTTATATTAAAATATTATAAATCTGTTGACTTCTGAATATATCCTTGTTATATTAATAAACGTCGCTGCTGAACGAAATGATATTTTTGGTTGGCAGCGACTGAGTTTCACAAATTAACACCTTGAAAAATCTCTTAAAAAACTTCAAAAAAGTTATTGACGAGATAACAATCAGGTGTTAAGATAATAAAGTCGCCAAAAACGAGCGACGCAAATTGAACCTTGAAAACTGAACAAAACAAGACAAAACGTCAATGTTAATCTAGTAAGAACTTGATTCTTACAAAGTTGCTAACACTTTAATTAGCAAATGAGCAAGTCAAACTTCTTTCGGAGAGTTTGATCCTGGCTCAGGACGAACGCTGGCGGCGTGCCTAATACATGCAAGTCGAGCGGACGGATGGGAGCTTGCTCCCTGAAGTCAGCGGCGGACGGGTGAGTAACACGTGGGTAACCTGCCTGTAAGACTGGGATAACTCCGGGAAACCGGGGCTAATACCGGATAGTTCCTTTCCTCACATGAGGAAGGGTGGAAAGGTGGCTTCGGCTACCACTTACAGATGGACCCGCGGCGCATTAGCTAGTTGGTGAGGTAACGGCTCACCAAGGCGACGATGCGTAGCCGACCTGAGAGGGTGATCGGCCACACTGGGACTGAGACACGGCCCAGACTCCTACGGGAGGCAGCAGTAGGGAATCTTCCGCAATGGACGAAAGTCTGACGGAGCAACGCCGCGTGAGTGATGAAGGTTTTCGGATCGTAAAGCTCTGTTGTTAGGGAAGAACAAGTGCCGTTCGAATAGGGCGGCACCTTGACGGTACCTAACCAGAAAGCCACGGCTAACTACGTGCCAGCAGCCGCGGTAATACGTAGGTGGCAAGCGTTGTCCGGAATTATTGGGCGTAAAGCGCGCGCAGGCGGTCTCTTAAGTCTGATGTGAAAGCCCACGGCTCAACCGTGGAGGGTCATTGGAAACTGGGGGACTTGAGTACAGAAGAGGAAAGTGGAATTCCACGTGTAGCGGTGAAATGCGTAGATATGTGGAGGAACACCAGTGGCGAAGGCGACTTTCTGGTCTGTAACTGACGCTGAGGCGCGAAAGCGTGGGGAGCAAACAGGATTAGATACCCTGGTAGTCCACGCCGTAAACGATGAGTGCTAAGTGTTAGAGGGTTTCCGCCCTTTAGTGCTGCAGCTAACGCATTAAGCACTCCGCCTGGGGAGTACGGTCGCAAGACTGAAACTCAAAGGAATTGACGGGGGCCCGCACAAGCGGTGGAGCATGTGGTTTAATTCGAAGCAACGCGAAGAACCTTACCAGGTCTTGACATCCTCTGACAACCCTAGAGATAGGGCGTTCCCCTTCGGGGGACAGAGTGACAGGTGGTGCATGGTTGTCGTCAGCTCGTGTCGTGAGATGTTGGGTTAAGTCCCGCAACGAGCGCAACCCTTGATCTTAGTTGCCAGCATTCAGTTGGGCACTCTAAGATGACTGCCGGTGACAAACCGGAGGAAGGTGGGGATGACGTCAAATCATCATGCCCCTTATGACCTGGGCTACACACGTGCTACAATGGACGGTACAAAGGGCAGCAAGACCGCGAGGTTTAGCAAATCCCATAAAACCGTTCTCAGTTCGGATTGCAGGCTGCAACTCGCCTGCATGAAGCTGGAATCGCTAGTAATCGCGGATCAGCATGCCGCGGTGAATACGTTCCCGGGCCTTGTACACACCGCCCGTCACACCACGAGAGTTTGTAACACCCGAAGTCGGTGAGGTAACCTTTTGGAGCCAGCCGCCTAAGGTGGGACAGATGATTGGGGTGAAGTCGTAACAAGGTAGCCGTATCGGAAGGTGCGGCTGGATCACCTCCTTTCTAAGGATATATGAGACGTGACGCGTTGATTTTGTTTTGTTCAGTTTTGATGGTTCAATCAGGTTTTTTCGCGCAGCGAAAATAACCCTCATTAACATCGCGCAGCGAAGCGGAGCTTTATGAGTTCCTTTCAATGCGATGACCATCAGGGCTTTTTGCGAAAGCAAAATAGCCAACCATAATTGTTCTTTGAAAACTAGATAAAGATAGTCATGAAGAAAGTCAAGAAAGAACCGAGAATTCGCCATTTTAGGATATCTCTTATGAGATATTGTTTTAAACTAAGGTGAAGGAGAAGCGAGGAGTGCAAGGCGCCCGTGTTTCTGAGCAGCGGAGTGTACCTTACCGTACATGAGCAGCGGAAGAAACGAAGGCAACGCCGCAATCCGAAGCTTATCGTTCGCCGATGGTTAAGTTAGAAAGGGCGCACGGTGGATGCCTTGGCACTAGGAGCCGATGAAGGACGGGACTAACACCGATATGCTTCGGGGAGCTGTAAGTAAGCTTTGATCCGGAGATTTCCGAATGGGGGAACCCGCTGCACGTAATGGTGCAGTATCCATACTTGAATACATAGAGTATGGAAGGCAGACCCGGGGAACTGAAACATCTAAGTACCCGGAGGAAGAGAAAGCAAACGCGATTCCCTGAGTAGCGGCGAGCGAAACGGGATTAGCCCAAACCAAGAGGCTTGCCTCTTGGGGTTGTAGGACACTCTATACGGAGTTACAAAGGAATGAAGTAGACGAAGAAGTCTGGAAAGGCTCGTCACAGAAGGTAACAACCCTGTAGTCGAAACTTCGTTCCCTCTTGAGTGGATCCTGAGTACGGCGGGACACGAGAAATCCCGTCGGAAGCTGGGAGGACCATCTCCCAAGGCTAAATACTCCCTAGTGACCGATAGTGAACCAGTACCGTGAGGGAAAGGTGAAAAGCACCCCGGAAGGGGAGTGAAATAGAACCTGAAACCGTGTGCCTACAAGTAGTCAGAGCCCGTTAACGGGTGATGGCGTGCCTTTTGTAGAATGAACCGGCGAGTTACGATCCCATGCAAGGTTAAGTCGGAAAGACGGAGCCGCAGCGAAAGCGAGTCTGAATAGGGCGAATGAGTATGTGGTCGTAGACCCGAAACCAGGTGATCTACCCATGTCCAGGGTGAAGTTCAGGTAACACTGAATGGAGGCCCGAACCCACGCACGTTGAAAAGTGCGGGGATGAGGTGTGGGTAGCGGAGAAATTCCAATCGAACTTGGAGATAGCTGGTTCTCTCCGAAATAGCTTTAGGGCTAGCCTCATGTAGTAAGAGTCTTGGAGGTAGAGCACTGTTTGGACTAGGGGCCCTCATCGGGTTACCGAATTCAGACAAACTCCGAATGCCAAAGACTTATCCATGGGAGTCAGACTGCGAGTGATAAGATCCGTAGTCGAAAGGGAAACAGCCCAGACCACCAGCTAAGGTCCCAAAGTATACGTTAAGTGGAAAAGGATGTGGAGTTGCTTAGACAACCAGGATGTTGGCTTAGAAGCAGCCACCATTTAAAGAGTGCGTAATAGCTCACTGGTCGAGTGACTCTGCGCCGAAAATGTACCGGGGCTAAACGTATCACCGAAGCTGTGGATTGACACCATTTGGTGTCAGTGGTAGGAGAGCGTTCTAAGGGCTGAGAAGCTGGACCGTAAGGACTGGTGGAGCGCTTAGAAGTGAGAATGCCGGTATGAGTAGCGAAAGACAGGTGAGAATCCTGTCCACCGAATGCCTAAGGTTTCCTGAGGAAGGCTCGTCCGCTCAGGGTTAGTCGGGACCTAAGCCGAGGCCGAAAGGCGTAGGCGATGGATAACAGGTTGATATTCCTGTACCACCTCTTTTCCGTTTGAGTGATGGGGGGACGCAGGAGGATAGGGTAAGCGCGCTGTTGGATATGCGCGTCTAAGCAGTTAGGCTGGTGATGAGGCAAATCCCGTCACCATAAAGGCTGAGCTGTGACAGCGAGGGAAATATAGTACCGAAGTTCCTGATTCCACACTGCCAAGAAAAGCCTCTAGCGAGGAAAAAGGTGCCCGTACCGCAAACCGACACAGGTAGGCGAGGAGAGAATCCTAAGGTGAGCGAGAGAACTCTCGTTAAGGAACTCGGCAAAATGACCCCGTAACTTCGGGAGAAGGGGTGCTCTGGTAGGGTGCAAGCCCGAGAGAGCCGCAGTGAATAGGCCCAGGCGACTGTTTAGCAAAAACACAGGTCTCTGCGAAGCCGTAAGGCGAAGTATAGGGGCTGACGCCTGCCCGGTGCTGGAAGGTTAAGGGGAGTGCTTAGCGCAAGCGAAGGTGCGAACCGAAGCCCCAGTAAACGGCGGCCGTAACTATAACGGTCCTAAGGTAGCGAAATTCCTTGTCGGGTAAGTTCCGACCCGCACGAAAGGCGCAACGATCTGGGCACTGTCTCAACGAGAGACTCGGTGAAATTATAGTACCTGTGAAGATGCAGGTTACCCGCGACAGGACGGAAAGACCCCGTGGAGCTTTACTGTAGCCTGATATTGAATTTTGGCACAGCTTGTACAGGATAGGTAGGAGCCTTGGAAACCGGAGCGCCAGCTTCGGTGGAGGCGCTGGTGGGATACTACCCTGGCTGTGTTGAACTTCTAACCCGCGCCCCTGATCGGGGTGGGAGACAGTGTCAGGTGGGCAGTTTGACTGGGGCGGTCGCCTCCTAAAGAGTAACGGAGGCGCCCAAAGGTTCCCTCAGAATGGTTGGAAATCATTCGCAGAGTGTAAAGGCACAAGGGAGCTTGACTGCGAGACCTACAAGTCGAGCAGGGACGAAAGTCGGGCTTAGTGATCCGGTGGTTCCGCATGGAAGGGCCATCGCTCAACGGATAAAAGCTACCCCGGGGATAACAGGCTTATCTCCCCCAAGAGTCCACATCGACGGGGAGGTTTGGCACCTCGATGTCGGCTCATCGCATCCTGGGGCTGTAGTCGGTCCCAAGGGTTGGGCTGTTCGCCCATTAAAGCGGTACGCGAGCTGGGTTCAGAACGTCGTGAGACAGTTCGGTCCCTATCCGTCGTGGGCGCAGGAAATTTGAGAGGAGCTGTCCTTAGTACGAGAGGACCGGGATGGACGCACCGCTGGTGTACCAGTTGTCTTGCCAAAGGCATCGCTGGGTAGCTATGTGCGGAAGGGATAAGTGCTGAAAGCATCTAAGCATGAAGCCCCCCTCGAGATGAGATTTCCCATCACTTTATGTGAGTAAGATCCCTGAAAGATGATCAGGTAGATAGGTCTGAGGTGGAAGCGTGGCGACACGTGCAGCTGACAGATACTAATCGATCGAGGACTTAACCACGTTAAAAAGCGCAGGCGGCTTTTAATAGCCGCCGGAGCTGGATTGCAAAATAGCGAAATTCGGAATCCTTTCTGATTCTTCATGACCTTTATCTAGTTTTGAGTGAATAATTTTAAAAGATTTTTTAAAAAAAGACTTGAAAAAATTATATAACTCGATATAATAGAACTTGTCCTTAAAAAAGACATTGTCTGGTGACAAAGGCGAAGAGGTCACACCCGTTCCCATGCCGAACACGGAAGTTAAGCTCTTCAGCGCCGATGGTAGTTGGGGGATTTCCCCCTGTGAGAGTAGGACGTCGCCAGGCTGAATTATTCCGCAGTAGCTCAGTGGTAGAGCTATCGGCTGTTAACCGATCGGTCGCAGGTTCGAGTCCTGCCTGCGGAGCCAAAAAATGGAGAGCTGTCCGAGTGGCCGAAGGAGCACGATTGGAAATCGTGTAGGCGGGTAACCCTGTCTCAAGGGTTCAAATCCCTTGCTCTCCGCCATTATACATACGGCCCGTTGGTCAAGCGGTTAAGACACCGCCCTTTCACGGCGGTAACACGGGTTCGAATCCCGTACGGGTCACCAACTCACAAAACAAAATATGGAGGATTAGCTCAGCTGGGAGAGCATCTGCCTTACAAGCAGAGGGTCGGCGGTTCGATCCCGTCATCCTCCACCATTCAATCATTATTATAAATCGTCGCGGGGTGGAGCAGTTCGGTAGCTCGTCGGGCTCATAACCCGAAGGTCGCAGGTTCAAATCCTGCCCCCGCAATACCATTCTTGACAAATAGGTTTGCTCCTTATGTTAAGGATAGATATTTTGCCTAACGGCAAAAATCTTTGGTCCGGTAGTTCAGTTGGTTAGAATGCCTGCCTGTCACGCAGGAGGTCGCGGGTTCGAGTCCCGTCCGGACCGCCATTTTTAAAAAGATCTTAGTCCAAACTAAGAGGGGTTCGATAAACGAAAAGGTCAAGGAAGTGACTGAGCGAATACCGGAGCGCACTGGAGGTGCGTGAGGATATGAGCGATGGAACTGACGAAGAGATTTAAAGTTTAGCGGAAGCCGAAACTATTACGGCTCAGTAGCTCAGTTGGTAGAGCAATGGACTGAAAATCCATGTGTCGGCGGTTCGATTCCGTCCTGAGCCACCATTTTCTAAAAATGCCGGTGTAGCTCAACTGGTAGAGCAACTGACTTGTAATCAGTAGGTTGGGGGTTCAAGTCCTCTTGCCGGCACCATCGGGAATATATGGAGGGGTAGCGAAGTGGCTAAACGCGGCGGACTGTAAATCCGCTCCTTCGGGTTCGGCAGTTCGAATCTGCCCCCCTCCACCACTTTTATAAAGTAAATAATTTCATAGGGGTATAGTTTAAAGGTAGAACAGAGGTCTCCAAAACCTCCAGTGTGGGTTCGATTCCTACTACCCCTGCCAATTTAGCTTATGGCGATTGTGGCGAAGTGGTTAACGCATCGGATTGTGGTTCCGACATTCGTGGGTTCGATTCCCATCAGTCGCCCCATAAGTTTTCACTAATTTGTTCTTAATTGCATATAATTATATCAGTGGGCTATAGCCAAGCGGTAAGGCATCGCACTTTGACTGCGACATGCGTTGGTTCGAATCCAGCTAGCCCAGCCAATAAGCGGAAGTAGTTCAGTGGTAGAACACCACCTTGCCAAGGTGGGGGTCGCGGGTTCGAATCCCGTCTTCCGCTCCAATGGCGGCATAGCCAAGTGGTAAGGCAGAGGTCTGCAAAACCTCTATCACCGGTTCAAATCCGGTTGCCGCCTCCAAACACTTGCCGGTGTGGCGGAATTGGCAGACGCGCACGACTCAAAATCGTGTTCCTTCTGGAGTGCCGGTTCGACCCCGGCCACCGGTACCATATGTATATTGCGGGTGTAGTTTAGTGGTAAAACCTCAGCCTTCCAAGCTGATGATGAGGGTTCGATTCCCTTCACCCGCTCCATACATACAAACTCAAACCTTTCTCATTGTGAGAAAGGTTTTTTTGCTGTTCCTTTTGATATAGACCATAAATTTAAATGGAATTACACTATCATACCAAGTTCTCTGTGAATAGCTTCCTGCAGCAATTATCCAGCCAACTCCCTCTGATCTGCCCCTGTCTTTTATGGAAGGAATCCGTTCAACCGATCCCTTGTTTTCGACAAAAACCAACATGATTCGGGGAGTGACTGTCACCAATTTAAGAGACCAACTCCCAACTAATCACAATAGTGCTCCTTCCTTGTCAATATTGTATACCCTTACTAGAAAGCGCTTCCATTATACTTTAGGAAAGAAATTCATTTAAAGGCGGTGATGCTAGTGAAGACAAAGATCGAAACAGAACCTGTGAGCCCAAAGAGGCAGCTTAACAGAGCAGCGAAGAAAAAGGTAAAGTACAAGAGCATTCTTATCTATGCAGCGTTTGTAGGGCCTGCTCTGCTTTTTTTTCTGGTGATTCAGATCATTCCATTCTTAATGGGGCTTTATTATTCGTTTACATCATGGAATGGAGTCAGTTCTGCTGTTCAATGGGTAGGGTTTGAAAACTACACAAAGATTTTCACAAATGACACAGCTTTCTATGAATCATTCAAATTTACAACTAAGTTTATGCTGGCAGCTGTTGTGATCAGTAACCTGATCGGGTTCAGCTTTGCCCTTCTTCTGACTGCAGCATTGAAAACAAGAAATATATTAAGGACAGTATTTTTCATCCCGAATGTGATCGGAGGGCTGCTGCTCGGTTTTATCTGGCAGTTCATCTTCGTCAAAGGGTTCGCCTCGGTAGGAAATATGACAGGTCTCGGATTCTTCAAGATGCCATGGCTTGGGGATGAGACGACAGCGTTTTGGGGGATTGTCATTGTCTTCGCCTGGCAGATCAGCGGTTATATGATGGTAATTTATGTAGCAGCACTTCAAGGAGTGGATACATCCTTATTGGAGGCAGCGAAAATAGACGGGGCTTCAAGCTGGGCTGTACTGACAAAAATTATTATCCCGTTGATTCTGCCTGCATTTACAATATGTTTCTTCCTGACAATTTCTATGGCATTCAAGATTTTTGACTTGAATATCTCCCTGACTGGAGGTGGGCCATTCAATTCCACTCAATCAGTTGCCATTAACATTTATCAGGAGGCATTCCAAAATAACCGTTATGGCTTGGGTACAGCGAAATCCATCCTGTTCTTTGTGGTAGTAGCTGTCTTTACGACTGCTCAAGTGATGCTGACGAAGAAGAAGGAGGTTGAGGCGTAATGGGCAGCCGCTATACGAAAAGGACATTTGTTCTGGAAATCATTGGAGTTACAATCGGGCTCATCTTTCTTATCCCTTTTTACTTTGTACTGGTCAATTCTGTTAAGCCTTTTGCTGCAATATTGATAGATGCTGCTGCATGGCCGGAAGAGTTCCTTTTCTCCAATTATATAAAGGTATGGGAAGTCATCAATTTTCCCAAAGCCTTCTGGAACTCACTGATCATAACGTTATTCAGCAATATAGGTTTGGTCATTATCAGCTCCATGGCCGCGTGGAAAATGGTAAGGACGCCAGGCAAGTTCAGCAAGCTTTTATTTATCCTGTTTGTCTCCGCGATGGTGATCCCCTTCCAGACAGTGATGATTCCGCTCATGAAGCTGGGAGGCGCTCTACTTCTGACCAACAGCCTTCATGGCCTTATCATCATGTATTTCGGCTTTGGCGTTCCACTATCATTGTTCCTTTACCACGGGTTTGTAAAAACAGTTCCGGTGGAAATCGAGGAATCTGCGATGATTGATGGCTGCAGCCCATTCGGGGTATTTTGGCGGATCGTTTTTCCGCTCCTAAAACCGATTACCGTTACGGTCATCATCCTGAACACACTGTGGATCTGGAATGACTATCTGCTGCCTCTGTTGGTATTGCAAGATGCTGAATTGAGGACGATTCCTTTGGCAGCAAGCTCATTCTTTGCCCAATATACAAAACAATGGGATATGGGACTTGCGGCACTGGTACTGGGTATTACGCCAATCATCATCTTCTTCCTATTTCTACAAAAACATATTATTAAGGGAATTGCGGCAGGATCCATTAAGTAGATATAAAGGTCCTGGTAAACTCCGGGAATTTATATAAAATAATACTAAGTACCAGGGAGGTCAAACCATTTATGAAACGTTTTCTGCTTTTATGTATGTCTTTCGCATTTGTATTCGGTATTGCTGCCGGATGCTCTTCTTCTGAAAACAGTTCAGGTAATTCAGATGGGGATACCACTTCAGGAGATGATGTCGTTACCCTGAATTTCTTTCAGTTCAAAGTGGAAATTGCCGATCAGCTTGCTGAAATGATCAAAGAATTTGAAGCTGAGCATCCAGACATCAAAGTTAAACTTGAAACTGTCGGGGGCGGTGCTGATTACGGTGCAGCGCTGAAGGCAAAGTTTGCTTCTGGTGAAGAGCCGGATATCTTCAATAACGGCGGATTTAAAGAGTTGGAACTGTGGAAAGAAAAATTGGCAGATCTATCAGGAGAGCCTTGGGTTGATCACGTTCTTCCTATAGGTAAAGTTCCTATGACTGATGAAGACGGCAAGCTTTATGGAATGCCTGTAAATCTCGAAGGATATGGATTTGTCTACAATAAAGATTTATTTGAGAAAGCAGGTGTTTCAGAACCGCCTGCAACAATCGATGAATTGAAAGCCGCTTCTGAAAAATTAAAAACAGCCGGTATCACTCCATTCTCTGCGGGTTACGGTGAGTGGTGGGTAATCGGACAGCATTTGCTGAACATTCCATTTGCCCAGCAGGAGGACCCTGTAGCATTCATTGAGGGTCTTTATGATGGATCTGAAAAAATCACCGGCAATGAGAAATTCAAGGAATTTAAAGAGGTCCTTGATACGGAGTTGAAGTATGCAAACGATAATCCATTGACTACAGACTACAATACACAAGTGACACTTTTTGCATCCGGGGAGACCGCTATGCTTCAGCAGGGGAATTGGACTGAAAATATGATTACTGAGATTAATCCTGACATCAACATGGGCTTCCTTCCTATCCCCATCAGCAATGATGAAAGCAATGCAGACCGACTGCCTGTAGGGGTGCCGAATAACTGGGTATTGAATAAGAATTCCGAACACCTTGAAGAAGCGAAAACATTCTTGGAATGGATGGTTACTTCTGAAACAGGTAAAGGCTATATCACAGAAGAGTTTGCGTTCATTCCGGCGTTTGACAATATTGAGCCTGCCGGTTTGGGTGATCTGGGGCAATCCATTCTTGAATATTCTAAAGAAGAAAACACCATCCCTTGGACTTGGTTCAGATGGCCGGATGGTGCCAACAAAGAATTCGCTGCGGCTATCCAGGAATATGCTGCAGGAAAAATCGATTATGATACATTGCTTGAGCGTTTCCAGACGACTTGGGACAACTTGAAGTGAAAAAATAGAGAGCATGTCTTTCACAGGCATGCTTTCTGTTTATATCTTGAAGCAGTTCCTGAAAAAGCGCTTTCAATACTGCCGTGATACACTCTATACTAGTATATATGAGTATTGGGGGATCACTTTTATGTTAAAGAATAGTATCCGGAACAAGTTGATTATCCTGTTAATGGTCACCACGATTATTCCTTTTGGCAGTTCCATCATCATTACATACCTATATACGAAGAATTCAATCGAGGAAGAGGTCATCCAGGAAAGCAGCAACCTGCTCTATCAAGGAAAAATCAATCTGGAAAACTATATTAACGAGTTAAACAGTTTGACACTTTCACTCTATAATAATCCTGATTTCATCAATTATTTGAAATCGCCGGGGAATGAGAGTAATTACCTTACCACTGGAATGGTCAAAAATGTTGTGCAAACAATTCTTTATACGGAAGATACAATTAATAAAGTCAGCATATCCTTCGCGAAGGATGAACGTGTCATCACCGCTACCAAGCATACGACAGTTGTTTTTACTACCAGGAATGAAGAGGCAATGCATGATGTTTTTATGAAGGCCAAGCGGAATCCATATAACATGTATATTGAACCTTCTTATCCACAGCAGGAAGAAGGGGGGAAGCAATCAAGGAATATTATCACCATTCATAGAGCTTTTACGAATGTGCCTAATGATGAAGTTCTGTCATATATCTCAATGGAAATTGTTCCCGACAAGATCCTGGATCTGAGCAGGAATTTGTACAACACCGAAACGGAAGAATTTTATCTCCTGACTTCTGAAGGTGAGATGATCTATAGTTCCAGCAGGGATATGGCCCGTAAACAGAATAGCCAGGCATGGATATCCAAGATTGCTGATGCGGAAGAAGGATCAGGTACACTTGAATGGAAAGAGGATTCCTTTAATGGAGTGATGATGTATGATCGTTTATCTCCGTCTGCCGGCGGCTGGATCTTGGTAAAAAGGGTCTCCTATGCGAACCTTTACGAGAGTGCGTTTAGTGTAGCCAAAATCAACATCCTGTTTGGTATTATAGGCCTTTCGCTTGTCATCCTGTCGATACTGTTCGTATCCTTTAAGATCACTTCTCCAATCCGTGTCCTTCTTCATAATATCCAGCAGGTTGAAAAAGGGGATATGAAGATTGAATCACAATCTTTCGGCACAGATGAAATAGGGCTTCTTGGTTCGCGGTTTCAACAGATGATCGGGAGAATCAATCAATTGATTAACAGGGAATACAAATTAGAATTGGAGAATAAGACCAATCAGCTGAAGGTCCTGCAATCGCAAATCAATCCGCACTTTTTATATAATGCCCTGCAATCAATCGGCACGGTTGCTTTAAAAAATAAGGTGCCTCAGATTTACACCTTGATCACCCACCTTTCCAAAATCATGAGATATGGAATGGATATGGAAGAAGACATCGTTCCGCTCAGTAAGGAAATCAGTTATACCCGAGCCTACCTTCTTTTACAAAAAGAACGATTTGGCGCTCACCTTGAATATTCAATAGTTGTTGAAGAAGAAATAAAGGAAGCACAAATACCCAAGATGCTTCTGCAGCCGATTATAGAAAATTATTTCAAGCATGGTTTTGATAGTAGGGAAGGCATTGGACAAATCACTTTAACATGTCTGATGAAGGAGGAGGACCTAATCGTCATGATTGAAGATAATGGGGCAGGGGTGACAA
This sequence comes from Bacillus sp. SRL337, assembly GCF_984799155.1. Taxonomy (NCBI): domain Bacteria; kingdom Bacillati; phylum Bacillota; class Bacilli; order Caryophanales; family Bacillaceae; genus Bacillus; species Bacillus sp. SRL337. Next base: position 1,124,205 of record NZ_OZ481793.1, read on the forward strand.
AGGAAAAGCTTGAAGAGATTCACGATCACTTTAAAACAGACGTAAAGAATCACTCAGGTCCGAATACTAGCATTGGGTTGAAGAACGTTTATATGAGGCTGATGCTTTACTACAATCAACAGGCAAGCCTTGATTTTATGAACATAGAAGGCGGTGGGTTCAGAGTCACCATGAGGCTGCCCGTGAGGATGGATGGTGATGATCATGAAGGCCATCATCATTGATGATGAAAGGCATGTCAGGGATGGGCTGAAGTTGCTGGGTGAATGGGAACAGCATGGAATTGATACGATTTTAGAAGCAGAAGATGGAGAGGAAGCTGTTGAACTGATTAAGAAGCATCGTCCGGCCATCATCTTTACTGATATGAGGATGCCGCGCCGGGATGGCATAAGTCTGCTGAAGTGGCTGCATTCATGCGGGCTCCGCAGTAAAACGATTGTTGTGAGCGGCCATGATGATTATGAATATATGAGGAACGCTCTTTACTATAAGAGCTTTGATTACATCCTTAAACCGATTGAACCGGAAATATTGAACGAAGCTTTGGGGAAAGCCGTGAACGAGTGGAAGGAACAGGCCCGTTCAAGAAAAAATCAAGTAGAAGAAAGCCAGGTTCTAAATGAAGCCAAACCCCTTTATTGGGATCGACTGTTCTCCAGGCTTTGCCTTACGGGAGATCTTTCAGCTGCCGCAGAGAACAGGATCAATACTGAATTTGGCCTATCATTAGGGGATATGGAAAAAAGGATTGCCTTGATGCCTATCAAACCGTTGGCAATGAAGGCCTTTCAAGGCGAAGAAGAACTGGCTGTTTTCACCTTGAGCAACATTGCTAATGAATGGCTGAGAAAAAATAATGAAGGTGTCTGTTTCAGAAATATCCATAATGGAGAGGAACTGGTGATTTTAATATGGAATGAGCAGAATGCTCCGCTTCTTCTTCGTGATATTTGTACAGCCATCTATCATTGCAGCAAGGTACGGCCCTTAGCCGCTCTTGGCTCAAATTCACACAGCGTGAAAGAAGCCTATTCCTCTTCACATATCATTTTGAGGAAGCATGATCTTCTATCCTTAAAAAGAGTAGTCACAGATCAGGAGATTTCAAACAGGACTCTGTTTCATCTCCTTGATCATTCTAATGAACTGAAATGGGCGATTCAATCCGGGAGCTTTGAACAAGTCAATTCACAAGTCAGCTCACTGTTCCATTTAGTCCAAGAAAAGTTCACATACTCACTTGAACAAATCGACAGCTGGGATACCCAATTCAAGCTGTTAAAAAATAATTGGATAAAAGAATACGAGATAAACAGAGAAATTCCAATGATTGTAAGACAGGATTACTGGAAAGAAGACGGTTCTTTCTCTCTTGAAAAATTCAAGAAAGAAAAAACTGAAGATTTCAGGGAGTTGGTCAATCTTCTGTCCCGCGCGAAATATCAGAAAGAGAAAAACAGTATACAGAGGATTGAAGAATATCTGCAAAGCCATTATCAGGAAGATATCACCCTTCAGCAAATTGCAGACAGGTTCTATCTCAGCAGGGAGTATATCTCAAGAAAATTCAAACAGAATTATGATTCAACATTAACGGATTATCTTACAGCTATCCGAATGGAAAAAGCCATGAAGCTGCTCGAAAATTCCTTTCTGAAAATTTATGAAATTGCTTATTGTGTAGGGTATCAGAATGAAAAATACTTTAGCAAAGTATTTAAAAAACATGTAGGCATAACACCTAATGATTACCGGCAGTCCATTTCATCCAAATCCTGACTTTCGGAGGTTTTTACCATGTTGAACGTAATAGTATGGAACGAAAATCGTCATGAACAAAAGAATAAAAAAGTCCGCGATATCTATCCTGAAGGCATCCATGGCGCTATTGCTTCATTCTTGGGAGAGGAATCTTTCAATGTGAAGCCTGCCACGCTTGATGAGGAGCAGCACGGTCTGACACAAGAGGTGCTCACACAAACAGATGTCCTTTTATGGTGGGGACATATCGCTCATGAGGAAGTATCAGATGATGTAGTAGAGAGGGTCAAACAGCGCGTACTTGAGGGAATGGGGCTGATTGTTCTGCATTCAGGCCACTTTTCCAAGATTTTTAAAACGTTGATGGGGACTTCCTGTGACCTTAAATGGAGAGAAGCAGATGAGAAAGAGAGAATCTGGATTGTGGATCCAGGCCATCCAATCACAAATGGACTTGGGGAGTACATCGAGCTTGAAAGAGAGGAAATGTATGGTGAACATTTCGATATCCCTGCCCCTGACGAGCTAGTGATGGTAAGTTGGTTTGAAGGCGGGGAGGTATTCAGGAGCGGCTGTACGTATAAGCGCGGAAATGGAAAAGTATTTTACTTCCGACCAGGGCATGAAACGTATCCAACCTACTATAACACGGATGTGCAAAAAGTGATTACGAATGCTGTCAAGTGGGCATCACCTGTCCAGTGTGAAAGACCTGTTTATGGAAATGCCAAGCCGCTTGAAACAATAAAGGAATCGGAGGAAAAGTTATGAAAAAATTAAAAATTGGCGTGATCGGGTGCGGAAGCATTGCGCGGCACCGCCATCTTCCTGAATATGCAGCTAACGAGTACGTGGAAATTGCAGCTGTCTGCGACATTATTGAAAACCGCGCTGATGAGCTGGCTGACCTGTATAGTGCAAGAGTCTATACAAAGTATCAAGACCTGCTGGCAGATGCTGAGGTTGATGCGGTAAGTGTCTGTACTCCTAATTATCTCCACGCTCCTATTTCTGTATCGGCATTAAAAGCAGGGAAACATGTATTATGTGAAAAGCCGATGGCGACATCTGCAGAAGAAGCACTGGAAATGATCCAAGCTGCAGAAACCAGCGGAAAGAAATTAATGATTGCCCACAATCAACGTTTTGTTCCTTCACATCAGAAAGCCAAAAAATTGATTGATGGCGGAGAAATCGGAAAGATATACAGCTTCCGATCTGCATTTGGACACAGTGGGCCGGAAGGTTGGAGTGCAGATGGCAAGGAGAGCTGGTTCTTCAAGAAGAGTGAAGCCTTCATCGGGGCAATGGGTGACCTTGGTGTCCATAAAACAGATTTACTGCGGTTCATCCTGGGAGAAGAATTCACCGAAGTCGGCGCCTTCATAGAGACCACTGCCAAAAAGAATGCTGATGTAGATGACACAGCTGTTTGTGTTTTAAAAACAGAAAGCGGCATAATAGGAACTCTTGCTGCGAGTTGGTCATATGCATCGAAGGAAGATAATTCAACAATCATTTACGGTGAAAAGGCCATTCTGCGCTTGGAAGATGATCCACTTCATTCCCTGATAGTTCAATATACAACAGGAGAAGTAGCAAAATACGAGCTTGGCGGTATCCAAACCAATGAGGACGGCGGTCAAGTGACTTCGCATATCATCGATCAGTTTATCAGTGCAATTATTGAGGATGGAGAACCGGCTGTCACAGGTCTTGAAGGGCTGAGGTCTCTGCAGGTTGTATTGGCTGCACTTGAATCAAATGAAACGAAACGGATCATTAAAATAGTGTGAGGTGTTTGCAGCATGTTCAAACTCCGTATGGGGATGATTGGTGTTGGCGGAATAGCCCAATCCAGGCACATTCCTGCTTATAAGAAATTAGCAAATATCGTGACTATTGAAGCAGTCAGTGACGTCGATTCCGAGAGAGCAGAAGATGTGGCTGCCACTTTTGAAATTCCAAAAGTATTCCTTGATTACCATGATATGTTTGCCCATGTAGACGCCGTGACGATTTGCACCCCCAACAAATTTCATGCCGAAATCTCTATTGCCGCGTTAAAAGCAGGGGTCCATGTTTTTTGTGAAAAACCGATGGCAATGACACCTGAAGAATGCCGGGACATGATCGACGCCTCAGAAGAATCAGGGAAAATTTTAAGCATTGCCTATCATTACCGTTTCATGAAAGAAACCCGGGCGGCAAAAAAACTGATTGACCAGAATGAAATAGGAGAACCGATCGTTGCCAGAGCAAGAGCAGTCCGCAGACGAAAAGTCCCTGGCTGGGGAGTGTTCACCAATAAAGAACTGCAAGGCGGGGGCAGCCTGATTGATTATGGATGCCACTTCCTTGATTTATCTCTATGGCTGCTGGGCGATCCGAATCCAGTCGAAGTAACAGGCACAACTTATAATAAACTCAGTAAAATGGCAGATGAAGTCAATATGTGGGGGAACTTTGACCGTGATACATTTGAAGTGGACGATCATGTAACAGCTTATATCAAATTTGATAATGGGGCATCCATGCTGTTTGAAACATCATGGAGTGCGAATATAAAGCATGATGAAGAAGTTATGAGCATTTCCGGCCTTACAGGAGGTCTTGATTTGTTCCCGCTTCACCTTAATCAAAGGAAGCACGGAATGCTGCTGAGCAGTAATGTCGATTGGGCGGCAGGGGAAGATGATCCCGGTCTGCCTCAAGCGGAGAATTTCATCAAAAGCTGCTTAGGGATTGAAAAGCCTGTTGTAAAAGCCAAAGAGGCTATGAAAGTATCACAGATCATTGCTGCCATTTATCAGAGTAGTGAAAAGGGGCATAGCATCAAGCTGCTATAGGAGGAAGCGAATATGAAATTAGGTGTATTTACCGTTCTATTTTCTCAAAAAAATCTTGAAGAGATGCTGGATTATGTAAATGAATCGGGGCTTAACGCCGTTGAAATCGGAACAGGGGGGTATCCCGGAAACGCGCACTGCGACCTGGATGCCCTGCTGGAAAGTGAACAAATACGGAAAGAGTATTTAGAGAAGATCACATCAAGAGGGCTGGTCATCAGTGCCTTCAGCTGCCATGGCAACCCGATTTCCCCTGATAAAACCGTTGCGGAAGAATCTCACTTTGCTTTAGAAAAAACAATAAAACTAGCCGGCAAGATGAATGTTCCAGTCGTTAACTGTTTCTCCGGAACTGCTGGTGACCATGAAGGGGCAAAATATCCAAACTGGCCGGTATCCCCTTGGCCAAATGAATATGGAGACATAGTAAAATGGCAATGGGAAGAGAAACTCATACCTTACTGGAGAGAGATAGGCAGGCTTGCCCAGGAGAATAACGTAAAAATCGGATTGGAACTGCATGGCGGATTTCTTGTCCACACCCCTTATACAATGTTGAAGCTGCGGGAACAAACCTGTGAGGCCATTGGAGCAAACCTTGATCCAAGCCATTTGTGGTGGCAGGGAATCGACCCGGTTGCAGCCATTAAAATCCTTGGCAAAGCAGGTGCCATCCATCATTTTCACGCCAAGGATACCTATATCGATCAGGATAATGTCAACATGTACGGCCTGACAGATATGCAGCCATATGGAAACGTTCAAACGAGAGCTTGGTCTTTCCGCTCGGTCGGGTGCGGGCATAGTATGCAGGAGTGGTCTGATATGATGAGTGCGCTGCGGACTTTCGGTTATGACTACGTTGTCAGCATTGAACATGAAGATCCTATCATGTCCATTGAAGAAGGATTCTCCCGGGCAGTGAAAAACCTGAAATCCATATTGATTGAAGAACAGCCCGCGGATATGTGGTGGGTATAAGTTCTACCTTTTTTCCCGGAGAGGCTGGGACAAAACCTATAAAAAAGCTCTTTTCGCAAGGCTCTTTTCGTAAACTTTGTTGCTAGTTGATAATAATTTCGAAAGATAGAGGAGTAATGAACCGGAAAAATCACTGTTTAGCAAGAAAGAAAAGAGCTTCTCTCTTCGTTCAGAGCGAAAAACTTAGTATACAGGGGAAAAATCAGGCTTTTGGGATTTTTCCGAAAGCAACAATATATACGAAAACAGCCTTTCGCAAAGAATGTGGCAGAGTAAAAAGGATGGATTTCCGCTCCAGGTGCACGACCCCGAGGGGCTGGGCGCTACAGCTAGATTGCGGGGTCTCACCTGTCCCGCTAGCCCCGCAGGAGGCCGCACACCTTCCGCTCCAATCCGCCTACGTTCAGAAAGAAGCGGTAAATAACCTTAAAAGCAACACCTTTAAATACGGAGTCTAATAACATGAATAAACCGCATGAAGTCAAGTATATAACCTTGATCTCATACGGTTTTATTTTCGATTATTTCTACTTAAATCAATTAGTTTTCAACTTATGTCCCAGCCTCTTATTACTGCTTTTTTAATGTTGACTGGACGTCCCGGCTGGCTTGCTATAAAAATATATCCCTAGTACTGCGGGACCATTTGGCCGGTTTTTATTGAAGGGTGTTTTCGCATTCCTTGCTTCGGAAAAATCCCAAGAGCCCGCTTTTTCCCCTGTATTCCAGAGATTTCCCCTCGAAAAAGGGAGAGTAGCTCTTTTCGTTCCTGCTTACAAGGGGGGATCCGGTGAATCATCAAAATAGTATTTGACATTCATATTGAATAGCAACAAAGTTTACGAAGAGAGCATTATTGAAAGGCCGCCAATGGTGTTTGTCGGGTGTTACTTCCCTGGTTTTAAAGTGCATGTACTGGACTTGGCTCTAAAGAACTGAGAAACGGGCTGTCCCGCCATGAATCGAAACAAACATATCCATAAGCGATTTCGTCAATTTTTCACTTTCCTCTAAAGAAAGGGACGGTTTCAGGTAAATAATCTGAACCGCATTTTTAGTTCCTTCTGTCACGGGGGCTCTTGAAGAATCGACAAACGGGCTGCCGAATGGACCTGCTTCATCGCAAGCAATGATCAGGTTTTTCAGTGAGTTTTCCCTGCCGTTCAAACCGATGTATGTTTCACCGTCTGTGCCAATTCTAAGTTCGATGATGGACCCTTGTAACTTATCAAGGTCATAGATGCCGATCGGCACTTCATATTGAAGTGAAAAAAAATTGTTCAGGTCGATGGCCGAATTGATTGTCTGCAGATAATTCTGCTTTTTGATCCTTCTATATAAAGCTTCTGCTGAATGGCGGTAGCGGTTCGGGTCTGTTCCGGCCGCTTTGAATATTTTCCTCCATTGGGCAACCCCGTCGATTTCCGTCACAAGCTTTTCCTGCAAATCAAAGAAAATCGATTCCTGAAACAGCTGCAGTCTCCCCTTCAGCATTTGAGGGGACGTGTCTACTTCGATATTATGATAGTGAATAAAGCCGGTCTTAAAGCCGTTCACTTTGGCTGCAATTACAGGGCTGATCGTAATTTCCACTAATTTTCCCTCCACATTTAGTTTAAAATAGTTTATCATAATACACGGCTATATTTCATTTAAGCGAATTTAATGTTTTAAACTAAAATAATTTCCTATCTTATTCTTAAAAATAGTAGTTTCTGGAATTTTAATAGTTGCTTGGAGCGGAAGAGGTGGTATCTCCTGCAGAGTTAGCTGGCAATCCAGTTCCGGCAGCCAGCGAAGCGGATTTTTGGTCTCTCTCCTTGCGATAAATCATCATCGAAGAACCGCTATGACTCTTCGTGATAGCTTAATCTCATGCGAGAGCCTGCCAATTTGTATGGTGCTGAAAGGACGTTTCCGCTTTTTAGCTTACCGCCCGCCCTGCGGAGTCACGCACCAGGAGAGGTGATCTTCATGAAGATATTCGAAAGGAGGAGAGAGCGATGGATTTGGATAAGCTGAAGCAGGATATCATCGAATACAGCAAAGAAATTGGGATTGATAAAATCGGATTCACTACAGCCGATACTTTTTCTGAAATGAAGAACAGGCTGCTGAGACAGGAACTGCTTGGATATCAGTCAGGTTTTGAAGAAAAGGATATCGAGAAGCGTGTGGACCCCTCCTTGATCTTTGAAGGTCCGAAATCAATCATAGCGATTGCTCTCGCTTATCCTTCCAGAATGAAAAATGCCCCACAAAGCAAAAAAGGCGAACGGCGCGGGATTTTCTGCAGAGCCTCATGGGGCACTGATTACCATGATGTTCTAAGAGACCGGTTGGCAAAATTGGAAGATTATATTAAATCCATGGTGCCCCAAGCTCAGTTTAAATCAATGGTTGATACAGGAGAGCTTGCGGATAGGGCGGTTGCCGAGCGGGCAGGGATTGGCTGGAGCGGCAAAAACTGTGCAATCATTACACCGGAATTCGGTTCCTATGTATATTTGGGTGAAATGATTACCAATCTGCCTTTTGCACCTGATGAACCTATGGAAGATCAGTGTGGAACATGCAACAAGTGTGTAGATGTCTGCCCGACGGGAGCGATCGTGGAAGGAGGACAGCTCAATGCACAGCGCTGCATTGCTTTCCTGACCCAAACCAAAGGATTCCTGCCTGATGAATTCAGGACGAAGCTGGGAAACAGGTTGTATGGCTGTGATACTTGTCAAACAGTTTGTCCTGAGAACAAAGGCAAGGATTTTCATAATCACTGGGAAATGGAACCAGACCCTGAGATTGCCAAGCCGCTGTTGAAACCGCTGCTGACGATCAGCAACAGAGAATTCAAAGAGAAATATGGTCATGTGTCAGGATCATGGAGAGGCAAGAAGCCGATTCAGAGAAATGCCATCATTGCATTGGCCCACTACAAAGATGAAACGGCGATTCCTGACTTGATTTTTGTGATGAATAACGATGTAAGGCCGGTTATCAGGGGAACTGCTGCTTGGGCCCTGGGCAAAATCGGCGGCAGTGAAGCAGGCAATGCGCTTCAAATGTTTCTTGAAAAAGAAAAAGACGAAGAAGTCATTTCTGAAATCCATAAAGGGCTGGATTTGTTATCAGCAGAATAAAACAGGTGGAGTTTTGAAACTTCGGCTGTTTTTATTTGGCTGTTTTCGTAAACTTTGTTGCTTTTTGATAATAATTCCGAAAGATAGTGGAGTAATGATTCGGAAAAACCCCTGTTTAGCAAGAGAGAAAAGAGCTTCTCTCTTCGTTCAGAGCGAAAAACGTAGTATGCAGGGGGGGAAATCCGGCTTCTGGAATTTTTCCGGAAGCAACAATATATGCGAAAACAGCCTTTTATTTTTACAGAGGGTGTCCGAGTCTTTTCTTTTGAAAGAGGGCTGGAATTTTTGCTAGAATCAATTGATTAATTGGAAAAAGCTGAAAAGGCTTGAGGAAGGAAGTTGTTTGAAAAAATGATTAAACAGCCGACAGGGAAGGAACGGATCGGACTGGCGTTTCTCCTTGGAATGCTTGGTGTACTCGGTCCCCTGAACATAGATATGTATTTACCGAGTTTTCCAGGAATCGCTTCAGACTTAGGCGCAAGTGCCTCACAGGTTCAGCTTAGTTTGACAAGCTGCCTGATCGGACTGGCAGCCGGCCAAATGGTGGTGGGGCCGATCAGCGATGCGAAAGGGAGAAGAAGCCCTTTGCTGCTGTTCATTTTTCTATTCGCCTTATCATCGATCCTTTGTGCTGTTGCTCCGAATATTTCGGTTCTAATAGCAGCCCGTTTTCTTCAGGGATTCACTGCATCTGCAGGAGTTGTTTTATCAAGGGCGGTGGTAAGGGATGTTTTCAGCGGCCGCGAACTGACTAAATTTTTTGCCCTCTTGATGGTCATCAATGCGACTGCACCAATGATTGCGCCGATTACAGGGGGAGCTATTTTGCTGCTTCCGTTCTCCACATGGAATACGATTTTCTATTTCCTTGGCTTTCTCGGGGTTCTCATTGTTTTGGTCATAGCTTTTAAGCTGAAAGAAACGCTCCCGCCCGAAAGCAGGCTCCCCAGTTCTGTAGGCAGTTCTTTACGGACGATGGGCAGCTTGATGAAAGACCGTTCATTTATCGGATATGCTTTGACTGTCGGATTGATTCACGGCGGGAGCTTCGCATATGTTGCGGGTACGCCTTTTGTTTATCAAGGAATTTATGGTGTTTCCCCCCAGGTTTTCAGTTTATTGTTTGGGATAAACGGATTGGCCATCATCACCGGAAGCTTTATCATTGGCCGCTTGGGAGGAATTGTTACAGAGCGCAGGCTGCTTAAGACAGCTGCCATTATAGCGGTAACTGCTACTGCATTCCTTCTTGTGATGACCATCATAGAAGGTCCTCTGGCAGCCGTGGTTATTCCGATATTCATCTACATGACCACAATGGGAATGGTCCTGACAAGCTCTTTTACTTTGGCCATGGAACATCAAGGCCATCGTGCCGGAAGTGCCAGTGCTGTGTTGGGAATGCTTCCGCTGGTCATTGGATCAGCCGTTTCACCCCTTGTAGGGATAGATGAGACAACTGCTGTGCCAATGGGAGCCATATTATTCATCACAGCTCTCCTTGGGGCTGTCGCTTTTTTCAGCTTGACGGGAGAAAAACAGAACGCCGCGCTGAATTATAGTGCCAAACGATTGTAAATATAAAGCAGTACCACTTGCAAACATGCAGTCGGTCTCTAATTCTCCGGGGAGAGAGGTGGGACCGGCTTTTTTATAGGTGAAAAAGATATTTAATAGAATATATTTACAATTAGTGAAATACATGTTATGTTTTTGATTGATTGATCAATCAATTTTATAGAGAAAGGATTATATCAATGTCTGACCAACCATTATCCATGACCGAGAAAAAGAAGCTAAAACGAGCCTCTATTCTACATGCAGCCATCAGAGTGTTCAGTGAGAAAGGATATGCAGAAACAACGATTGCGGTAATCGCAAAAGAAGCAGGAGTTAGTTTCGGGACAGTATTTACATATTTTGAGACAAAAGAAATCTTGTATGAGACAGCTGTTCTGGAACCCCTGGATGAAATCAAGCCGTACTTTTTTAAAGTCGAAGAGTACTTTGAAGGAGATCCTTTAGACAAGATCAAGCAGATGATTGAGTACCATGTGGATTTATTTTCAGGGCGCAGTGAATTCCTCCGTCTTATCCAGCAGGTTCTTGGGAGGCCGGACCGCTATCCCCTGCTGTTTGAGGAACTGGACCGTTTTGTGGAAACCTTTGTGGATGCTATCACTCCAGTTATTGAACAGGGGCAGCGGCAGGGAGTTTTCTATAAGGAAACTCCAGCGTTGATGGCACAATCATATCTGGCAATTTTAAACGGGATGAGACTGACTTATATTAATGAAGCTGCTCACTCGTTATGGGACGCATTGACAATCCAAGCGCTGCGTCTATTTGCACCAATCACCAAATAGTAAGGAGGAGACGGCATGAAATTGAGAGACATTCACCCGAATATTAGACTGAGACTGGGGATGCAGTTCTTAGGGGGGCTCATCTCCATGGCGGTGATCCCTTTTCTGGCAATCTACTTTGCCCGAAAGATCGGGGCTGCGGAAACGGGGCTCATCTTAATGCTGGTTGTCATCAGTGGAGTAGTAGGGGGATTTATAGGCGGCCATATTTCTGATAAAATCGGCCGAAGAAAAATTATGATTTATTCCGAGGTCGGTGTCCTCTTTTCTTATCTCCTGATCGCTGTTTGTAATTCACCATGGTTCGACCTCCCATATGTATCAGCAGCATTGTTTATTATCAACATGTTCTGCGGGGGGATGTTCCAGCCTGCAGCACAGGCAATGATCATAGATGTGACGGATTCCAATTCCAGAAAATTCGTGTTCACCATCAGTTACTGGCTGGGGAATTTGGCAACAGCCCTAGGGGGAATCATAGGAGCGTTTCTTTTTAAATCTTACCTGTTCGAGCTTTTTATCGGAATATCGGCTATTTCTTTGCTATCTGTTCTTATAACTGTTTTCTTCATCTCAGAAACCTACACTCCAAACCCTTCACCAGAACTCCCAAGGAAACCCAATTCTAAGAACTCCATTCTGCTTGAATATGCTGCAGTGATGAAAGACAAACTTTTTATGTACTATATTGCAGGAGCGATTCTGGTTTTTTCCTTAGAGCAGTCCCTGACCAACTATATTGCCATCAGGCTGGAAAGGGATATCCCTGAGCAATCAGCCTCTATCCTTGGCATTGATTTCGTTCTTGATGGTACAAAGCTGCTTGGCTTTCTGCGGACAGAGAATACATTACTTGTCGTGATTCTCTCGGCAGCCGTTATATTTTTGTTTAAAAGATGGAAAGACCGCTGGACTCTTGTCACGGGTATGTCGGTTTTCACTGCCTGCTTCAGCATTTTGGCATTTACGAACAATATTTGGGTTTTATTCATTGTGATGTTTATCGGAACGGTCGGTGAACTGATGTATGTTCCCATCAAACAAGCCATGATAGGTGATCTGGCGCCATCCCATGCCAGAAGTACCTATATGGCGTTTTACAGTTTAACTTTTTATGGAGCAATGATTGTCGCCTCGCTTCTCATCATTGCCGGACAATGGATTTCTCCGGTTTTGATGGGAGCCGTTCTGATGATTTTAGGACTGACAGGCACAGCCTTTTATGCAGTTATCATGAAGAAGCTGGACTCTGCAGATGGGACTGAATCAAAAACAGCGGCTATATCATAGGGAAGACCGGTATTTTTGGAAAAACAAACAGAGCTCCTGTTATCAGGAGCTCCATTTTCTATGAATGGTCCATTTCAAGATTCCCCGTTCCTTCCACAGCAATCTCGTATGCTGCAAGGATGGATTCATAATCCTCTTCATTTTTGATATTGACAAGATACTGCTCGGGTCCCTCTTCCTCGACCTTCATGACAATCGTATGATCATTGTTATCGGACTTCAACATGGCATAAGAACCGCCCTTCATCTCAAACAATGCTTCCACCATATATTTTTCCTGGCGTCCATTCTCATCTTCTATCGTAATAGTATCTCTATAAACATCATGCATTTTGAAAATCCTCCAATAGTAAGGTAGTCCTGCTTATCGTGTCCCTAAAGGACAGGGTTCATGTGAAAAACGAAAATGATTATAAAGGAATGAAATGCTCAGTCTATCAATTGATAGGATGATAAAAGGACATACTAAAAAAAAATCACCTGGGGGCGGACGAGTGTGAAAATTGATGACCAGGAAAGGAATCAGCTTAGTGAGGCAATCGACCATTTGTCTGAAGGGCTTGATGCTGTTATTGAGCTGTATAATGAATCAGTGGAAGATAAGCCGCTTCTCCAATTGACAGAAGAGAACGAAGGGTTATTGACTAAAGCCATCATCAAATTCGGGGGGGAAGAAGTAAATGGAAAGGTGAATAAAGTGATAGCCGAGCTTCTTGAATGGCTGCCTCTGGATGATGTGGGAAAAGAAGATAGCGATGAAACTGAAGACGAGCAGACTGAAGAATGAGTTACACAAAAAAACAGAGAAAATAGGCTGGATTTTCTCTGTTCTTTCATTTGAAAAAGGCGAATATATAGAAAATCCAATCATTTTTTTATAAAGAGCATGGCGAGAAGGCTGAGTGCGCTGAGCAGGAACGAGGTTTTTTCAAGCAAGGAGGTTGAATTGTAGTATTGTTCAACAGGGTAGTTGGTAATGATGCCATTTACATTGAGGTTGCGCAAGCTCCGTGCCGTTTTCGAGTCAGAAACTGTCCAAGTTAAGACATTCAAGTTTCTTTCTTTTGCCTGCTGCATGAAATCCGCATCTACAAGGGCTGCTTTAGGATTGATGAAAGTAGCGAAACCATCAACGGCAAATAGATCTTCCCCAGAGGTGAATTCCGAATCTCCAACAATGATTCCAGTCGGGACACCAGGAAGCAGCTGGTGAAATTCCTGAATGGACTGGCGATCAAACGATTGCACAATTATCGGGGATGCGGGGCTGTCTGCAGGAAACCTATTGCGTAATATATTTGCCAGTTCCTCTTCAATCCCTGGGTAAATGGACGGATGCTTGAGTTCAATCAGGATTCCGGTTCGTCCCTCATACCGGTCAAGGATTTTCTCAAGAGACGGGATTCTTTCTCCCTTGAATTTCGGGCTGAACCAGCTTCCTGCGTCAAGAACAGCCAGCTCTTCAAAGGTTAAGCTTTTAATTCTTCCTGTTCCATTAGTTGTCCGGTTCACTGTCACATCATGCATGGCCACCAGTTTGCCGTCCCCGGTCATCTGAACATCGACTTCGATGTAATCAGCCCCAAGGGTGACAGCCATATCAAAGGAAGAAATTGTATTCTCAGGGGCTAATGCAGAAGCACCTCGATGAGCCACTATTAACGTATCATCAGCCTGCTTGCCTGCCAAAGATTCTGAAATTCCATTAAGGAAACAGAAAATAGTGAAACTGAGAAACAATGAGAGAAGTATTCTGATAAACATTCCTCCTTCCAGCCTGTTTGATAAACGGGTAAAAAAATTCCTTCCTCTTAATTAAAATATGCACTAGTGGGACGAATGGTCAGTGGAAGGGGATCGATTTTCATGGTTGCAGCCTATCTATTCAGCTAAAATTTAGTTTTGCCCTGCTTTCTTCTATCATAGACATAAATGAGAAGGAGGCTGAGCAGATGAGACGGCAGCTGATGGCAAGACTGGAGGAGAGAATTGAAAAGTTTGTTGGGGGGGAAGGCTCTGAGAAAATTCAACGTAAGAATGAGCTGGTGATGGGGAGAAACGGAGCAATCGTAAAGGTCGAGGGAACGGGAAGAATCGGATCAGTTCAAAAAGTTGAGGATGGAAGGAAGGTTGATTATACACTTCATCTTAAATATCTGATCAAGCAAAAAGATTTCATGCATATTGAAGAAGAAATAGAAACGAGAGAGGCGTTTTTTTATAAGGGCCAGCTGGTCAGTGATGATGAGATTCCTGTTGAGTACAGCGGTGATCTTGAGCCAGAAATCAATTTTCGCGATCAGGAAGAAAGACGAGATGCCTATCAATATGACCGCCTGAAAGCTGTTCAGTATGCAGAGAAATGGTGGAATAGTTATAACCCTGCTTATAAAAAATTTGACGTTGATTGCACAAATTTCATTTCCCAATGCCTTCATGCAGGAGAGGCGCCGATGAGGGGATATCCAAAACGTGGAACAGGCTGGTGGATGCGGAATAATAACTGGAGTTACAGCTGGTCTGTTGCCCATTCACTCCGCATGTACCTGCCTTCCTCCACTTCCGGTTTACGAGCAGAAGAGGTAGGAAGCCCGGATGAATTAAAGCTCGGGGATGTAATTTGTTATGATTTTGAAGGAGACGGAAGATATAATCATAACACGATTGTGACCTCCAAAGATGCCTTTGGGATGCCCCTGGTCAATGCTCATACGACCAACAGCCGGCTTCGTTATTGGAGCTATGAAGATTCAACTGCCTACACCCCGAATATCACTTATAAATTTTTCACAATCGTTGATGATGCATAGATATTGTTCCTGGAATAAACAATGGTATAATGTCACATAGAGTTTATTAACGAGGTGACGAAAAGTGGGTATACATGTAGTACTATATCAACCAGAAATTCCGGCCAACACAGGGAATATCGCCAGGACCTGCGCGGCAACGGATACGACTCTGCATTTGATCAGGCCGCTGGGTTTTTCAACCGATGACAAAATGCTGCGCAGAGCGGGGCTAGATTACTGGCAGTTTGTAGAAATTATTTACTACGATTCACTTGAAGAATTTTTTGAGAAAAACAAAGGTGGAGAGTTCTACTATCTGACGAAATATGGACAGAACGTGCACTCCGGCTATGACTACAGCAATAAGGAAAAGAATCATTTCTTTATTTTTGGAAGGGAAACAACAGGGCTTCCGGATGAAATCATTGAAAATAATAAGGACCGCTGCCTTAGAATTCCGATGAATGAAAATGTCAGATCCCTTAACCTGTCCAATACAGCGGCAATTCTTGTATATGAAGCGTTGCGCCAGCAGGATTACTTGGATTTAAATAGAAAACTCTAAAGGACCGGGTGATGCCGGTTCTTTTTATTTGTGGATGGTTTTCGGGAGGGAAATAAGCTTTGCCTTCAAGAAGGAGTGAGAGCGGAAGGCCTGATTCCGTTTGTAATGGGGTTCCAGGTGATAAATATTGTGTTATAGAAAGCAATTCTGGTTATAACGGCGATGGGTCAGCCCTCCTGTTGTTGGCTGGGTTATCATAATGGTGTGTTTTTGATATAAACACCCGGTTATAAATCCTGGGCTGTTTATAATCCGGTGTTTTTGGATGAACCGCCCTGTTATAAGAGTTGCCATTGTTTATAGTGGGGTGTTTTTGATTCAAACACATGGTTATAAATCCAGGCACTGTTTAAAATCCGGTGATGGTTCAAAACACCCTGTTATAGGCAAAATTCTGTTTCTAAAACGGTGTTTTCACTCCTACCCACCCCTTTCGTAGATGAACCCCTTCATTGATAATACACTTCTTCTTTCTAATGATTGAAGTACCAAAGCGAAAACCCTTTTGACTAAATAAGATGGATTCGGATTCTTTTTATTTGTCTTGAATTAAGGGTACCCTTAACATAGAAGCTGAATCTATAATGGAGGTATTAACATGAATTCAACGATTGAAACCATATTGGCCCACAAGTCAGTGCGAAAGTTTAAAGCTGAAGAACTGGCAAAGGAACAGATTGAAATTCTGGTGAAGAGTGCCCAGGCAGCGTCTACCTCCAGCATGATTCAGGCCTATACGATTATTGGTGTCACAGATCCAGAAAAGAAGGCAAAGCTTGCAGAAATTGCGGGGAATCAAACTTACGTCGAAAAAAATGGCCACTTCTTTGTTTTCTGTGCAGACCTGTACCGACATGAAGTCATTGGTGAAAAGGAAGGTGCGGAGGTGACCGAATCACTTGAAAGCACTGAAAAATTCATGGTGGCCATGATTGATGCAGCTCTTGCCGCACAGAATGCAAGCGTGGCTGCTGAATCGATGGGACTGGGAATTTGCTACATAGGCGGAATCCGGAATGACTTGAACGCTGTGAGTGAAGTTCTTCAGATTCCTGACAGGGTAATTCCTTTATTCGGCCTGGCAGTGGGGGTTCCCGATGAAGATAACGAGCTCAAGCCAAGAAGGCCGGTGACACATGTTTATCATGAAAATACTTACAGGTCTGATAAGGAGACAGTGTCTAAGGAGCTCGATGAATACGATCAAACGGTTTCCAATTACTATAGGGAGCGGACCAATGGGAAAAGAGAAGATACTTGGTCAGCTCAAATGGCGAGAATGCTGGAGGGCAAAAAACGGATGTACATGAAAGAGTTTGTTGAGAAGAAGAAGTATGACTTGAAGTGAGACATTCTTTAAAGAATGACCCCAAAATTGATGCCAGGTAAGGAAATTGGTTTATTGATCTGTAGAAATGGACCAAAAATTGTGGCCAGGAGAAGAAAATTGGTTCAATAATGGAAGGAATAGACCGAAATTCCAGTGCGGACAAGGAAATATGGTTCATTAATCTGGGGAATAGGCCATAATTTTAGGGCAGGTAAAGAAAATTGGTTTATTAATCTGTAGAATGGACCAAAGATTGTGGCCAGGAGAAGAAAATTGGTTCAATAATGGAATGAATAGACCGAAATTCCAGTGCGGACAGGAAATATGGTTCATTAATCTGGGGAATAGGCCATAATTTTAGGGCAGGCAAAGAAAATTGGTTTATTAATCTGTAGAATGGACCAAAGATTGTGGCCAGGAGAAGAAAATTGGTTCAATAATGGAAGGAATAGCCCGAAATTCCAGTGCGGACAGGAAATATGGTTCATTAATCTGGGGAATAGGCCATAATTTTAAGGCAGGCAAAGAAAATTGGTTTATTGATCTGTAGAAATGGACCAAAGATTGTGGCCAGGAGAAGAAAATTGGTTTATTGATCTGTAGAATAGTACAAAAAATAAGGGCCGGCGAAAAAAATTGGTTTAATAATCGAAAGAATCAATTGAATTTCCAGTACTGGAAATGGGTATTCCGGCAATACCCCGTTTCCATAAAAATGAATTCAAACACAGAGGATTGCCCGATAAATCGAAAACGGCATCAATAGTGGTTCATTCAATGCAAAAACCCCTGCCATCCGGCAGGGGTTTTTTAAGTCCATTATCAGTCTTTGTTCGTTCCCGGCTTGTTGTTATAGCCTGCTGTAAAGATTGCGGAAAGGAAAGTCACGATAACACCTAAAATTAGAATAGTACCCATATCTATGTAGTCCTCCTCAAATTAATGATTCGTAGTCAATGCTTCTCTTAGTATAGCCTATTTCCCTGTTTATGTGAATGTTAACCCTGAGATTTTTGGGGCAATTTTTGAAAACTTTTCGAACAAGGGGACATTTTTCTTTAATTAGCATGATTGTCTAAATGAAGGCATAGAGTATAATAATCGCTCTCAACAAGTGACAGGGGAGGTCCTTTATGGATATTTTAAAAAAGGTTGAAGGCCATCGAGTTGAAGAAGAAAAGCTGAAATGGGAAGGTACTTTTGCAGATTATTTGAATGTCATCAAGGAGAGGCCAATTGTAGCTCAGTCAGCACATTCACGTGTGTTCAATATGATTAAAGATGCCGGGGTGGAAGAGGTTAATGGAAAAAGGAAATATAAGTTTTTCAGCAACCAGCTGTTCGGGCTTGAGGAAGCTTTAGAGAGGCTGGTGGAAGAATATTTCCATCCAGCTGCGAAAAGGTTGGATGTAAGAAAAAGAATCCTGCTTCTCATGGGACCGGTCAGTGGTGGTAAGTCTACGCTGGTTTCCATGTTGAAGAGAGGTCTGGAAGCCTACTCCCGGACGGATCGGGGAGCTGTTTATGCTATTAAAGGCTGCCCGATGCATGAAGATCCGCTCCATTTAATCCCTCAGCATTTAAGAGCGGACTTCTTTGAAGAATACGGCATCAGAATTGAAGGCAATCTGTCACCGTTGAATACAATGAGAGTCGAGAAAGAATACAGCGGCCGGATAGAAGATGTTCAGGTCGAAAGAGTATTCTTTTCCGAGGATAAAAGGGTCGGTGTCGGAACTTTTAGCCCGTCAGATCCAAAGTCACAGGATATTGCCGACTTGACGGGCAGTATTGACTTTTCCACCATTGCTGAGTATGGATCGGAATCAGATCCGCGCGCTTACCGGTTTGATGGAGAGTTAAATAAGGCGAACCGAGGCTTGATGGAGTTCCAGGAGATGCTCAAATGTGATGAGAAGTTCTTATGGCATTTGCTGTCCCTCACACAGGAAGGGAATTTTAAAGCAGGAAGGTTTGCCTTGATATCTGCCGATGAGCTTGTTGTGGCACATACGAATGAAACAGAGTACAGATCATTTATTTCGAATAAAAAGAACGAGGCGCTGCATTCCAGGATCATCGTTATGCCTGTTCCATACAACCTGAAGGTGACTCAGGAAGAAAAAATCTATGAAAAAATGATTAACGAGAGTGATGTGTCGGATGTCCATATTGCGCCTCATACAATGAGGGTGGCAGCCATGTTTACGATCCTGACCCGATTGAAGGAACCGAAGCGCGGAGACATTGATCTGATCAAGAAGATGAGATTGTATGATGGGGAGAGTGTGGAAGGTTTCAATTCTGCGGATGTGGAAGAGATGAAGAAAGAGTATCAGGATGAGGGCATGAGCGGCATTGACCCCCGCTATGTCATCAACAGGATCTCATCGACCATCATCAGGAAAGAAATGTCTTCGATTAATGCCCTGGATGTACTCCGTTCTCTGAAAGAGGGCCTGGACCAGCACCCTTCCATAACACAGGAATTGAGAGAGAAGTACCTCAACTTCATTTCTGTGGCCCGTAAGGAATATGACGACATTGCCAAGAAAGAAGTTCAAAAGGCATTTGTGTACTCCTATGAGGAATCGGCGAAGACACTCATGGACAATTACCTGGATAATGTGGAGGCTTACTGTAACAAAGCTAAGCTGCGAGATCCATTGACTGGTGAAGAAATTAACCCTGATGAAAAATTGATGCGCTCCATTGAGGAGCAAATCGGAATTTCTGAAAATGCCAAAAAAGCCTTCCGGGAAGAAATTCTCATAAGGATTTCCGCCTATGCCCGTAAAGGAAAAAGGTTTGACTACAACTCTCATGACCGCTTGAGAGAAGCCATCCAAAAGAAATTGTTTGCCGATCTTAAAGATGTCGTCAAGATCACGACTTCGTCCAAAACACCGGATGAACAGCAGTTGAAGAAGGTCAACGAGGTCGTGGCAAGATTGATTGATG
This sequence comes from Bacillus sp. SRL337, assembly GCF_984799155.1. Classification (NCBI taxonomy): domain Bacteria; kingdom Bacillati; phylum Bacillota; class Bacilli; order Caryophanales; family Bacillaceae; genus Bacillus; species Bacillus sp. SRL337. Next base: position 1,144,246 of record NZ_OZ481793.1, read on the forward strand.
AATGTGGATACAATTCAACTTCAGCCAACGACTTATTGAAATATGTCGGAAGCTTGTTAAATCGGTAAATAATGTAGAGGAAGAGCTGGCAGCCTGCAGATGGAGGCTGCCGGCTTTCTCTTTTTTCTCTATTGTGTAATGAAGGATGAGTATATAAATAGATCCCCTAATGTAAAATGCCCATTTTTCACTTTCTTCCCATTTTTACACATAAGCAGCTGATTGCTTTAATACTTATTTATACACCTTGCTTATAGGGAGAAACGGGCTTGTCCAGGGTATTAGGTGAATGTACAATTGTCGAAATTATTTGTAAATTTATTGCCGGTTCTGCATAGTATAGAGTAATCAGCGATAGATTTTATCTCTGTTGCTTTTTCTTTTTAGGCACTCATGACAGTATATGCACCCCTATGTATCTTTGTGAATAATCAATTAAGGAGGGGAAAAGAATGAGTCAAATGGATAATTATCAGTTTGTGATTTCAAAGGAAGACTGGTCCCTCCACCGTAAAGGCTATGATGATCAGCAAAGACATCAGGAAAAAGTTCAAGATGCCATAAGAAATAATCTGCCAGATTTAATCTCCGAAGAGAACATCATTATGTCAAACGGCCGGGACGTTGTAAAGATACCGATTCGTTCACTGGATGAATACAAAATCCGCTACAATCATGATAAGAACAAACATGTCGGCCAGGGAAAGGGAGACAGTCAGGTTGGAGATGTGGTAGCAAGGGACGGCTCACAGCAAAAAGGTCCTGGGAAAGGCCAAGGGGCAGGGGACCAGGCTGGAGAAGATTATTATGAAGCGGAAGTTTCAATGATGGAGATTGAAGAGGCGCTGTTCAGCCAATTGGAACTGCCTAACTTGAAGAAAAAAGAACAAGATGTTCAGACGGTGGAGAATATAGAGTTCAATGATATCCGTAAAACCGGATTAATGGGCAACATTGATAAGAAGAAGACAATGATGTCAGCTTTTAAAAGAAACGCTATAAGCGGTAAACCAAGTTTTCATCCGATCTATCAGGAAGATTTGAAGTTCAGGACCTGGAATGAAGTATTGAAGCCGGAATCAAAAGCAGTGGTACTTGCGATGATGGATACGAGCGGATCGATGGGAGTGTGGGAAAAATATATGGCCAGGAGCTTCTTCTTCTGGATGACCCGTTTTCTCCGAACGAAATACGAAACGGTTGAAATTGAATTCATCGCTCATCATACTGAAGCAAGAGTTGTATCAGAAGAGCACTTCTTCTCAAGGGGAGAAAGCGGCGGTACGATATGTTCATCAGCTTATCGAAAAGCTTTGGAACTCATAGAAACAAAATATCAGCCTTCAAGGTACAACATTTATCCCTTCCATTTCTCTGACGGTGATAACCTGACCTCAGACAATGTCAGGTGTGTAAAATTGGTTGAAGAATTGATGAAGGTTTCGAATATGTTCGGCTACGGGGAAGTCAACCAGTATAATCGACATTCCACTTTGATGAGTGCTTATAAAAACATCAAGGACGAACAGTTCCGGTACTTCATCTTGAAGCAAAAAGCTGACGTGTTCCATGCCATGAAAAGCTTTTTCAAACAGGAAGAAAATAAAATGTACGCATAAAAGACAGGGAAACCTGTCTTTTCCTTTACCGCTTTAAAGCACTAGGGGACTGTCCCCCAGTGCTTTAAAGCGGTAAAGTGTTGGAGGATATTTTCTTCATACGGCGAAATGGATAGAGAAAAAACTTTTGGGGGTCCAAAATGGAAAAATGGGTTGAAGAGCTTTTTAACGAGGAAGTATTACAATTAGCTGCAGATTTATATGGGGGGAATAGTGCAAATGCCAAAAAGCTGGGGGATTTTGAAAACTATGTATACGAGATACATAAAGGTGACAAACCCTGTATCCTGCGTTTGACACACAGTTCTCACCGAAGCAGGGAACAGGTAGTGGCCGAGCTGGAATGGGTCAATTACCTGCATTCAACAGGTGTGAATGTATCACTTGTCAGCCATTCAGCCCATGGAAATCTGGTGGAGGAAATACAGGCAGGGAAGACATCATTCTATGTCTGCTTGTTTGATAAAGCACCAGGCAGCCCTGTTGGTATCGGATCAGACCTTCTGGGTCCCGCTCTCTACCAGGAATGGGGAAGGACAATTGGAAAGATGAACAGGGTGACGAAGGATTTCAAGGAGGGCCCATCTTTTCGGGCGCATTGGTATGATGATGATTTATTGGTAAACATCAGTAACTATTTACCTGCGGAAGACCTGGGTATCATACATGAAGCAAAAGCGATTGTGGAAACTCTCCAAGGCTTTACGGCAGAAAGCAATGAATATGGTCTGGTCCATTCGGATCTCCACCTTGGCAATTTCTTTTATAGTGAAGGAGAAATTCATGTCTTTGATTTTGATGACAGTTCGTACCACTGGTTTTCCAGCGATATAGCCATTCCTCTTTATTATTCAACCTGGGGAAAATTGGGGAGGAGCAGCCTTGAGGAACGCTCAGCATTTGGGGAAGAGTTTTTGATGAACTTCCTGATTGGCTACTACAGAGAAAATGACCTGGAGGACCAGTGGATTATGCGCATCCCCTTATTTTTAAAATTGAGGGATATCGTTCTTTACACCGTGTTTCATAAGAAGTTTGATATAAACAATCTATCGGAACGAGAAGCAGGTGCAGTTGCAGGCATCAGAAAGAGACTTATAGACGGTGAACCGATGGTGCAGCTGGATTATGAAAAAATCCTCAGCCTCGTGAAGAAAGCGTAAGCCCTCCTATTCCTTGAAAACAGGCTGTCATTATAATACTGTAGAATAGGCAATGAAACGATACAGGATGTGAGAAAATGGACAAAAAAATAGGTTTTATCGGAAGCGGCAATATGGCAAAGGCAATAGTAGGAGGTTTATTATCTTCCAAAATAGCTGATTCGGAAAGTATTATGGCGAGTGCCATGACTGAATCCACCACTAAAGCCATCAAGGATGAATTCAATGTAAAAACGACAACAGATAATGTAAGGGTGGCAGAGGCTGCAGATTACCTCTTTTTAGCAGTCAAACCCGATCAGTATGCAGGCGTGATCAATGAGGTAAAAGATTACATTAAAGCAAACACGATTGTCATTACCATTGCGGCAGGCGTGACACTTGCTTCACTGGGAGAGCAGCTGGGCAGAGAGGTTAAAATCATACGGACAATGCCTAATACACCGTCTCTTGTAGGAGAAGGAATGAGTGCACTGTGTCCTAACGAAAAGGTAACCGAGGAAGAAATGGCCCAGGTAATGGAATTATTTTTAAGTTTCGGACGGGCAGAAGTACTTGAAGAGTATCTGATGGATGCGGTTCCTGCAGTCAGCGGATCTTCCCCGGCCTATGTATTCATGTTCATAGAAGCTCTTGCAGATGGGGCAGTCAAACAGGGGATTCCAAGAGATAAAGCGTATAAGATGGCTGCCCAGGCAGTATTAGGAGCGGCGAAAATGGTGCTTGAAACAGGCAGCCACCCCGGACAACTGAAGGATGCAGTTTGTTCTCCCGGCGGGGCAACGATTGAAGCGGTAAGTACTCTGGAAAAGACGGGCTTCCGGGCATCGGTATTATCTGCCATGGAAAGTTGTTATAAAAAGTCGGCAAACATGATTGATTAACAAAAAAAGGATTTCCCATAATTCGGGAAGTCCTTTTTATCTCTATTGAAGCTTTGTGTTTTGTAAAGCAGCCATGCCTGCTCCGGAAGCAGGGGCAAATCCCTGAAGCATTTGCTGCATATCCTGTTGTTCAAGACGCGGCACTTGATAGTATTTATGTTTGTTCTGGTATAAGAAAAGCTCATAGCTCATTTCAATAAAGTTTGGAACACTGTCAGCAAGTACTCGCCGAAATACAGGGTTCGTGACTTCAAGAGCTGACATTGTCAGTGCTCCTGCTGTTGTTTTGGCTGCGCTCAGCATTTGGCCGGAAATCTTCTGGTCATTGAGCTCGGAAGGATTTTGCATCGGCTTAGATGGTTGGGATGGTATAAGTCCATATGTCACAGAATTATCCTGGTTCATTCTATATTGTTGTGTTGGCTGAGAAGGATCCTGGCCAGTTTTAAAAGCTTCCACTGCACAGTTATAAGTTTGTTCAATAAAGCTGCGCTGATGAGTAAGAATTGATTTTAACTCGGGATCCTTAATGTTTTGTTCAAGCATTGTATATTGATCTAACGCACAAATTAAACCTGATAAGCATTCATGTGCATCAAACACTTCATGGCCTCCGTGGTTAGCTTGGGGCTGGCCAATTGGTGAAGGTTGAGTAGTCATTTGCTGTTGTTGGTTATTTATTTGCATTATAATTCCCTCCTTAATGAATCTGCCCTAATGGGACACTTTTATTTTGTTCAGATTTAGGGAGGTTATCCGTTAAAACTCATGAGCAATTCTGTAGAAATACCAGGAATGGAACATCAATCAAGCAGAAAAAAGGAGTTACGAAATCGTTGGGATTAGGCACTCCTTTTGTTGTGCTTAATTTAGGTTTGTAGTCAAAAACAGAAGCCGTTACCGTTAATGGTGTTTTCCTATTTCATCAGTTTGAATTTCACAGTCAGCCGGGCTGTGACTTCTGCCTCACCAGGCTGGACCGGAGCAGTGCTTTCAGCTGCCAGAACATAAGCTTTAGCAGATCCCGGAATCATAGGGATGCTGCTGTCTTCAATGATTGCCAACGGCAGGGGGTTCAAAGTTGTTCCGGATGAACGGGCAAGGACTTGTGCTTTCTTTAATGCATCTTCATAGGCTCTTGATAAGGCTTGCTGATAATAGGTATGCGGTTCTGACAGGGTGAACTGTACTCTTTCAATGGTATTGGCACCACTTTGAACAGCATCGTCAATAATTGCCCCGACTTTGTCAATCTCCCTGATTTTCACGGAGAAAATCTGCCTGACCTCATACCCTTTGAACATCTGTTTGCCATCAACAAAGTCGTATTGAGGGTAGATCTGGTACGTCGATGTTTGAATATCCTTCTCGGCAATGCCATTCTGTGTAAAAGAGTCTAGGATAGAGCTGCTACTTTCGTTATTTTTACGCTGTGCTTCCGTCAACTCCTTATCGGTTGTGACTACTCCGATTTGGGCAATTGCCATATCAGGCTGAACATTTACCGTTTCTTCACCTGTAACGGTGACCGTCCTGCTGCTTTTCTTTTCTGGATGGTTTCGGTAGGGCTGTTGATAATACATATCCATCACCTAAAAACATTGGAAGGAGCGGACTCTCCGCAAATCAGTTCCGAAATAAATCCAAGTGAATCCGGTCCATCTGAAGCCGGCAATCGAATTGCGTCCGACGAATGTAGGATAGAACCAGAAGGATTGGCCGCCCCTCATCCAGATGAAGGTGTAGCGGAACAGACATCTTTGGATGGCTCCTGGATCTACTGCAAATGTAGTGGCACCCTGGCTGCTAGTTGTGGTCAATGTCTGTGCTTGTGCCTGTGATGGTGTAAAAGAAGGCGGCGGTCCGGGTGGCTGCTGACTCTGTCCTTGACCCTGACCTCCTGGCTGGGTAGGCGGGAACCCCGGGAATCCCTGTCCGCCGCCGCCTGGAGGGAACGAAGGAAATCCCTGCCCGCCGCCACCAGGTGGAAATGAAGGGAATCCTGCTCCGCCTTGCCCGGGTGGAAACCCGGGGAATTGTAATTGTCTATGATCAAAATACATAAAAAATACCCCTCTCAAATGTAGTCAGTTTCACTATATGCAGAGGGGCCGTATTGGGTGACTGTCACAACTCGTAATTTGTCGAATGATATTACTGTGGGAAAGCTCTATTGATGACGCTTTTCAACGTGTCTGCGGAATAGGCAAATTGTTTCTTTTCTATTTCATGGAGCGGCATTTCAATTACGTTACGGATTCCGTTGCGGTTGATGATCGCTGGAACACCGATATAAAGGTCATCCATGCCAAACTCACCTTCCAATAATGCAGAAACAGTCAGGATGCTGTTTTCATTATTGAAGATAGCTTTCGTAATCCTTACCAGCCCCATCGCAATCCCATAATAAGTCGCACCTTTTCTTTCAATAATATGATAGGCGGCATCACGGACATTTACAAAAATCTCATCGAGTTCTTTTTGATTATCAGGAGACTCCATATCTATCATCTCCCGCAGCGGACTGGCTCCTATGGTTGCATGGCTCCATACAGGGAATTCAGTATCACCGTGTTCTCCCATTATATATGCATGGACATTACGTGTATCCACGTCAAAATGATCTCCAAGCAAATAACGGAGACGGGCAGTATCAAGAATGGTCCCAGATCCGATTACACGCTCTTTTGGGAGACCTGAAAAATGCCAAGTTGCATATGTCAGGATATCGACAGGATTCGTGGCGACAAGGAAGATGCCGTCAAATCCACTCTTCATCACTTCATTTACAATGTTTTCAAAGATTTTAATATTTTTATCAACAAGGTCCAAACGGGTTTCACCTGGCGCTTGGTTTGCACCGGCTGTGATGACAACAAGGTCGGCATCGGCACAGTCACTGTAATCGCCTGCCCATATCTTCAAAGGAGAAGAGAAGGGGAGACCATGGCTGAGGTCACGGGCATCGCCTTCAGCTTTGTCTTTATTCAAATCAATTAACACAAGTTCACGTGCAGCTCCCTGGTTCAATAGTGCAAAGGCATAGCTTGATCCTACAAAACCTGTACCGATCAAAGCGACTTTACTTTTAAAACTAGTCATGTTTATCACCCTTATTGAGTATTTATATTTATGGCCGTATTTGTGAAGTTTTTCACAAGTAAAATATATCACAGTTGAATGGAAATATCATGTGACAAAAATATGAAGGTTGGAAGTTGCTAAAGTTTCATTTATTCTGATGGAATACTTTCACATACCTATCCCATCCAATCCATTCCCGCAAATAAAGAAGACGATTCCCTAAAGAGGGAACCGTCAATTCGGTTTATCACCACTTTTAAATCCCAAATAACCCAAACTCACATCTGAAGCTGCTTCATCTCATAAAAGCTCCCTTGCTTATACATCAGCTCCTCATATGTGCCAAACTCTACGCAGCGTCCATCCTGAATGACGGCAATTTTGTCGGCGTTGCGGATGGTGGAAAAGCGGTGGGCAACAATGAAGGTAGTCCGGCCGTCGGTTAAAGTATCCAATGCTTCTTGTATTTTTCTTTCAGAATGGCTGTCAAGTGCAGAGGTCGCTTCATCGAGGATGATGACCTCCGGATCACGGATCAGTGCTCTGGCGATGGAGATCCTCTGCCGCTGCCCGCCTGATAGCTTATCCCCGTGTTCGCCTATTCGTGTTTCCAGGCCTTCCGGAAGTTTTTTGACCACTTCCCAAAGATTTGCCGCTTTCAGCACCCTATTTAATTCTTCCTCTGATACCGTCAGCCTGCCGTAGGTTATATTTTGCCTGATCGTACCTGAAAACAGTATCGTTGATTGCGGGACAACGGCAAGATGGTTACGGAAAGACCTCAGGTCAATTTCTGCCATATGGTGACCATCTAGAAGGATTTTTCCTTCTGTTGGCTGAATGAAACCGATCAGCAGATTGAGGATCGTTGATTTGCCGGATCCGGATTCACCGACAAAGGCAATGGTTTCTCCTTGTTTGACCTCAAGAGTGATATCCTTCAGGGTGTTTTCATGGGCACCGGGATATCTGTAGCTGACATGCTGGAGAGAAAAACTGCCATGCACCTTTTTTATCTTCGGTTTGTTTTCGTAGTTTTCCACCTCTCCTGCGTTCAAAATTTCGCCGATGGAGTTGACTGACTCCAGTCCTTTGGCGATCGTCGGAATCAAGGTGATCATGCCGGATACCGAGTTCACCACTGTCGTAAAATACGTCTGGTACATAACGACCTCACCGGGGGTAATGGAACCGCGATAGGCGAGGATGCCGGTGAACACCAGGCAGAAGATCTGGAAAATCTGAAAGCTTGCCCAGCTGACTGAGCCGAATAATGATTGGATGATGTCCAGGTGGAAGCCTTTTAATAGAATCTGCTGGAAACGGTGGTTGAGGCGTTTTACCTCCTGCTTCTCCAAGGCATGCGCCCTTGCAATCGGCACCAGCTCAATCATTTCTATGACCCGGGCAGAGGTTTCCTCCATTTCCTGCCTGAATTCAGAGTTGGAATTTTTTATTTTTCTTCGGAAAACAACAATGATAAGTGCTGAAATCGGAACGGTAAGGATAAAAAACAAGAAGACAACAGGGCTGTTGTAGAGCGTAATAGCCAGCGCGACAATCAGGTTGATAAATATATTCAGCAGGCTGACGAAAACCTGGGAAGACAGGGTCTGTACTGCTTCAACGTCCCTCATGATCTTGGATTGCATCCGACCTGACTGCATTTCCTTCTGGTAGGGAATGGAGAGTTCCTGCAGTTTTTTGATGAGTGATGCCCGAAGCCCTGATTCTACGCTTCGGATTGCATAGCTGTGCAGCTTTGTATGATAATAGTTTGATAGTATGTTCTGCAGCACAAGGATGACCATCACAATGGCATTGATATAGATGGTGCGGATGCCGTTTCCTCCGTGATTGGTGGCTGCATTGATGACATTGGCAATGGCGATAGGCATGACCCAGGCAGGGATATGCTTGATGACAAAAAGGATGGCAGAATAAAATAGCTTTAAAGTGTGCCCTTTATAAAGGCCAAGCAGCACTTTCAGAGAATTCTGCTGGTTCTTCTTATAAATGTTCTGAATAAATGAGTCCTCCAAGGCTTTCCCCTCCTTAATGCCCAAAGTAATCTCCTAATTCAGCAGGTTTTTTAAAGGCAGGCCGCTCCTTTTAATCTCTTCGGCAATTAAATGGGCCATGGCCTCAGCCCCTTTTTCATTGAAATGGGTGTTATCTTCAAGCCCATCCGGATAATTAGGCGATTCACCAGGTGTCAGATGCAGGAAGTATGCTGCCGATTCTTCCTGTCCCATGCTATTGAAGAAATCACGTGTCGCTTGATGTATGTCCAGGATGGGCACCTGGCACTTTTCAGCAAACTGTTTCATGGCATCAGGGAACTCCCCGACCGACAGCGGATCAATGGTGCTGCCGTCATACTTTCTCCTTGTAACTGGTGTAAACAGAACAGGGGTGGCCAGATGCCTCCTGGCAGCACTCACATACTCCAGAAGGTACTCCTGATAGTCTCCATAGGGGTTGGTCCCGCGTTCAGGATCTTCTGTTTTCTGATCGTTATGACCAAATTGGATGATCAGGTAATCCCCTGGACGGATGCTGCTCTCAATAGAAGCCAGGTGCCCCTGTTTCAAAAAGGATTTTGTGCTTCTGCCATTGATTGCTCGGTTTTCCAGCACAGCACTGCTTCTAAGATAGTGTGCAAAAGGTTCGCCCCATCCGGTTTCAGGACGCTTTTCAGGAAGCTTGACAGCGGCTGTAGAGTCGCCGGCAATAAAGATGGTCGTTTTTCGGTTCATTTGGATGCACTCACTTTCTGGGATATATTTACTACACTTGTAATGTTAACGTTAACATTATTGAGTAAGGTGAAAATCAACTGTATTATTGGATTATATTGTGCTATTATTATTTTAATAACGGACAAGTTTGAAATTTCAGTCATTTAATGTTAACGCTCACATTATATAAAACCAGCTATCGGAAAGTCAACAAATTGAAACAGGATAATAGTAAAGTTGCCTGGTGATATGCGAATTGTTGATAACGCTTTCATATATGCCAGAAACCAGGAGTTGAGCATTTTGAGAAACGGCAGAGTGTTTTACAAGCTGTTTATCCCGTTCTTTTTATTGGGGATAGGCCTTGTGGCAGGCTTCAGCATTTTTATCTATAACTCGACCTATAATTCAGTTGAGGAAAACTTTCTAAAGGATAAAGAAAGTTATACAAAACAGATTCAGCATAATGTCGAGCAGAAAGTCAGGACCATTGAATATGGCTACACAGCCTACAGCTCTACAGCAAGCTTTGAAGAGATTTTCACCAGCCCGCTGTCAGGCAGGGATTTTGACGTTTACCAGGATATTAAAAAAGAAATGAGTTATATAGAGATGATGGGGATAGAGGGAAGTAAATACAGCCTCATCAGCCTGGCGGGAAAATGGGGGATTGTCAATGATTCCTTAAAGAAGCTGACACCTGAAGAGTATAGCGCTTATTATGATCAATACATAGAAGATAATGACCGGAACTTGTTCTGGAAGCCGACAGAAAAAGGCATTGAAATGGTGATGACCCTCCCAGTCTATCAAAAAGAAAAATTTGCCCTCGGGATTGCCAACATCCCCAGAAGGAGCATTGATCATATTGTAGGGGAAAGAGATACTCTCGTTCAAATTTATAATAGGCAGAATGAACTCTTATATACAAGCGTAAAAGAGGGAAGCGGACTGACCGAACAAAGTTTCAAGGAGGTTAAGGCGGCCGCAGAAGCAGCAGGGGAGGAAGCGGATGTTTATAAAGCTGATAACGGCAAAACCTATGTTTTCCTTGAAGCAGATTATAACCATTGGCTGTATCTCCTCGAAATCGATGAAAATGAAATCGGCAGTATCATCCATAATACGAGGATAGGACTGATTCTTGCTTCTGCCATATTGCTTCTCCTTGTGGGCGGCATCTCCTTCCTTTTGGCAGACTCCTATTCCAGGCCAATCAAAAAAATCCAGGAAAAATTGTCGCAGGATGGGATGAACCATAAGCAAAACGAGCTGTCTTTCCTGGCTGCTTCTATTGACCGGATTGTCGATCAGAATGAACTACTCACTGAAAGTTTATCAAAGCAAAAGCCTGAACTTGAAACCTTGTTTGTGCTCAGTTTATTCAGAAAACGGATCGCTGAAAATGATATCCATCACCGCCTTGAACAATTTGGCTATCACTTTGGCGCAGGTAAAGTCTTTTATACCGGTCTGATCCAGATTGACCATATGGACGGCGGGCAGAATGCAGACAAAGACATCTTTTTGCTGGCAATCAATCATATTGTTCGGAAAATTGTCCCAAAAGAGGAAAGGCTCCTTCCAATTGTCCTTAATGATGAGATGCAGGCGACAATCTTTGCCTGCGACAATGAACAGGAAGCAGAACGGCGAATCATGATGTATTACGAGGAAATTCAGGAGGAAGTAAAGGAAACACTCAATCTTATTGTGAGCGTGGGCATCAGCCCGGTCTATCAGTCACTGATTGACAGCAAAAAAGCAGTGGACCTTGCAAAGGAATCACTTCATTACCGAGTAAATGTCGGGCCGGAAAGCATTATTTTCTACCATGATATCTCCTCAATGCTTAATGATGCTTCCATTTCCAAATTTCCGATCGAATTGCATAATAAATTATTGAGTTCAATCCGATCTGGCAGGGAAGAGGAAGTCCGGAATCTGATAGGTCTCCTCGTCGATGAAATTTTCAGGCTGAACAAGAACCCGATCAGTCTCGGCGTCACGCTGATCAGGGTGATCAATGATCTTGTCCAATTAGGGCAGTTGCTGGGGGCTGAGTCGAAAACATTTGAAAACATCAAGAAGCTCTACCAGACAGCCATGAATGCCTATTATCCAGAAAAGATCAAAGACCTGCTATATCAGCAGCTGATCCATCAGGTAATCGTCAGTACACAAAGCAATACAGAACAGGGCTTCAAGAACCTATCCGATAAAATTGTCTATATTGTCCAAAGCGAATATGATCAGGAAATCTCGCTCGAAATCATCGCTGACAGACTGCATTATAATCCCAATTATTTAAGCAATGTCTTCAAGAAGGAATATGGCGAGAACTTTGTGGATTATTTAATGAATTACCGGCTGCATATGGCGCAGATGTGGCTTAAAGAAACGGATATGACAATCAAGGAGATGGCCGAAAAGCTCCAATACCGGAACTCGCAGAATTTTATCCGCTTTTTCAAAAAGAAATTGGGGATGACGCCTGGGGACTACCGGAAGGAGAACCGTCAATAATGGATAAAAACAAAAGCTTCTGCCAGCGCAGAAGCTTTTGTTTTGCCACTATCCTTTTACAGAGCCGACCAGTGCTCCTTTTACGAAATACTTCTGGACGAAAGGGTACGCAATTAGCATCGGCACAGTTGCAATGACGATTACAGCCATCTTGATCGTCTGAGCGGGCGGCACCACATCGACTGATGACCCTTCTGCCTGCATCCCGCTTGAAACGATGACGATCTGCCTTAATAGAACCTGTATTGGCCATTTTGTGGAGTCATTGATGTAAAGGATTGCTGTCATATAAGTGTTCCAATAAGTGACGGCGTAAAACAGGGAAATCGTAGCAATAGATGGCATTGCGAGCGGCAGCATGATCTTGAGGAACACACCGAAATCGGAGCATCCATCCATCTTTGCTGATTCCTCCAGGCTGTCAGGCAGTGCCTGAAAGAAATTTCTCATGATGATCAGGTTAAAGGCATTGATCGCAACAGGCAGTATCAGTGACCAGTAGGAATCGATGAGCCCGAATGCTTTGACAACCAGGAAGGTCGGAATCATTCCCCCGCTGAACAGCATGGTGAAGACTACCATGAAATTTAGAATGTTTCTGCCTGCCAGGTACCTGCGCGACAGGCCGTATGCCATCAGTGAAGTGAGGACCATACTGACAAGGGTGCCGATGCCCGTCACACCGATGGATACAGCAAGTGATTTAAACAGGGTCGGAGTCGACAGAATATACCGGTAGGCATCCAGGGAAAAAGTGTGTGGAAACAAGATGAACCTCCGGGAAACGACCTCCTGGGTGGACGCGAAGGAGCTGGATATCACATTTACAAAAGGAAGAAAGCATACAAGTGCAATGATAATCAGCAATGTTCCATTAATAACGTTAAAGACACGCCCGCCTCTCGTAATATTGTTTTTCTTTCGAAATTCCATAAAAAACCTCCTCAGTTGAATCTATTTATCTTATAAAAAAGATACTTTTACCTTATCATCCACTAGGAATTACAGATATAATCAGTTTCCCAGCAGTAATGGAAACCAAGGAAAACGCTTACAATCGAGAGTTGCAAACTGGTTTTCATCTCTTGTCCACAGTGGTGGAAAGTAATCATTTTAACCGCTTACATTTTCGGAAGCCTTGATACAACAGCGTTTGTAAGCGTAATCATAAAATGATTATATACGGAATTTTCTAATTTTTAGTATTCTTAAAGCATCAAGCAAGCAAAAAAAGTTAAAAGGAGGATTTTATGGAAAGTACCGTTAAGTCGGAAGATCACATTCTCCCGGTATTGACTGCCAAGCAGGAGAAATCCATCAGAAGAAAAAAGATCCTGGCGGGAATGAAAACCAATAAGATGCTTTATCTAATGATTTTGCCGGGTGTCCTTTATTTTGTCATCTTTAAGTATTTGCCAATGGCCGGCCTGGTGGTCGCCTTTCAGGATTATCAGCCGTATCTGGGAATAATGGGAAGCCCCTGGGCAGGACTGAAGCATTTTATCCGATTGTTTACAGAACCGACTTTCTTCATGCTGCTGAATAATACACTCATTTTATTTGCCTTGAATATCGTCATTTTTTTTCCGCTTCCGATTATTCTTTCTTTGATGATGAATGAAGTAAAGAATAAATACTTCAAGTCGGGGGTCCAAACGCTCATTTATATCCCTCATTTTATGTCATGGGTTATCATCGTTTCGATCACATATGTCTTTTTGAATGTTGACGGCGGCATCATCAATGAGTTTCTCGCCTATATAGGGTTGGAAAAGGTCAGCTTTTTGACATCGCCTGATTGGACAAGGACCGTTTATATCAGCCAAATCATCTGGAAGGAGCTCGGCTGGTCCACTATTATATATCTCGCGGCAATTACAGCCGTAGATACCCAATTATATGAAGCAGCGGAAATAGATGGAGCAGGCCGCCTGCGCAAAACATGGCATGTCACTTTGCCGGCAATCAGACCGGTCATCATTACCTTGTTGATCCTGAAAATCGGCAGTACCTTGGACCTTGGCTTTGAACATATGTATCTCCTGCTAAACTCTCTCAATCGGAGTGTAGCGGAAATCTTTGATACGTATATCTATACGGCAGGACTTAAAAACGGCCAGCTGAGCTTTAGTACAGCTGTCGGGCTGTTCAAAGGGCTGGTAGGATTGATCCTTGTCATGCTTGCCAATAAGCTTGCCAAGAAATTTGGAGAAGACGGCGTTTATTAAGGCTGGAGGAGGGAGCTTATGCTGAAATCAATTGATAAAGTGAATTATGTTTTTACTATCATTTTGAATCTGGTTTATGTCAATTTCTTATGGGCTGCCTTCACATTGCTTGGATTGGTTGTATTTGGCATCGGCCCCTCCACCTATGCACTTGCCAGCATCTGCCGGCAATGGGTCAGGGGTAAGAGCATCCCGGTCTTTGCATCCTATTGGAAATACTATAAAGAAAGTTTCAGAGAAGCGGTGTTGGTCAGCTGGATTTTTTCTGCTGCCGGGTTTGTCATCATCGTGGATCTGCTTACCGTTTCCAATTGGTATTTGAAGGCGGCACTATTGTTCATCGGCTTTATTTATATCTTATCGCTGGTCTTTATCTTTCCCGTCATGGCTCATTATGAATGGAAGGGCATATTTTTCAAAATGAAGATGTCCTTATTGTTCGGACTGTCTTGCCTGCAATATTCATTGGTGTTAATGGCTGCAGCTGGTGTGTTCTACTGGGCGGCGGCAAGCTTTTTTCCGGGTATTCTCACCTTCCTGGGTGCAAGCCTGTTCTTCTATTTGTCAGCCTGGACTGCGAACCAGGTATTTACGAGGATGGAACTGGCCAATGCCGAGGAAGTGAATGATACAAATAAATATCAAATTGTAAAGGGGAATAAAGATGAAGAAGCACATGGCATTTAAATTGGCTACCATTAGTTTGGCGGGTACCCTCCTGCTGTCTGGCTGCATCGGGAAAGAAACAAGCAGTTCATCCGATGGAAAAAACGCAGATGGGAACACAGAAATAACGTGGTTGAATATCCTTCACACAGCCTCTCCTCCGACCGATACGGTACTGGATCAAATTGAGGAAAAAACAGGGACGGAAATCAAATTCTCCTGGATCCCTGATGCCTCTAAGGAGGAGCGCATCAATACCGCTTTGGCCTCTGACTCACTGGCAGATATTGTCACTTTGACAATGCTGGACAATTCTTCGGTCAGAAACTCGCTTAAGTCAGGGATGTTCTGGAATGTTGAAGAATATCTGGATGAGTTTCCTAACTTAAAGGCGATTTCAAAGGATACACGCGAATCAGCCTCTATTGAAGGCCAGCTTTACGGGATACCATTTCAAAAAGACCTTGCGCGCAATGGTGTGGTCCTGCGGAAGGATTGGCTTGACAATCTTGGGTTATCCGTCCCTAAAACAACCGAAGAACTGATGGAAGTTGCAAAAGCATTCACTGAAGACGACCCGGATGGAAACGGCCAGGATGATACCACCGGCTTTATGGATAGGAGCGATTTAATTTACGGTGCATTCAAAACATTGGGTTCTTACCATGGGACCCCGAATATTTGGGAAGTGGACAGCGAAGGGAATTTCACACCCGAATTTGAAACTGATGGGTATATCAAGACGATGGATTATATGAAAGAGTTATATGAAAATGGATGGATCAATAAGGACTTTGCCGTAACAGCAAAAACCGATCAGCAGCAAAACTTCGCACAGGGAAAAGCCGGCATATATGTTGGGGCCCTGTTTGATTCCAAAAATCTGCAGACAATGGCAGAGGGAATCCAGGATGAAATGGAAATCGCACTTGTCAATGATATGACCTCAGAAGCCAATCCTGACCGCGCCATCTGGTCAGCTGGTAATGGAATTGGCGGCTTGCTGGCATTCCCTCGCTCTGAAGTGAAGGATGAGGCTGAGCTTAAGAGTGTACTGAAGTTTGTCAATGATCTGCTGGATAAAGATATTTATACCTTGATGACCTATGGAATTGAAGGGACACACTATAAGCTTAATAATGAAGGCGCTTACGAGATCATCGATCAGGACCTCTGGCAGCAGGAGGTACAGCCTTTTGCAGCATCCCGTCCGAAAGAAACAGAATATGGCTTGAAGGACCCGAATCCGCTGAAGAGTGAAGCAGATGTGAAAATAGCCGAGAACGCGAAGTATGCAGTGCTCAATCCCGCATTTCCTCTGGAATCACCTACCAATACAACACAGGGATCAGAAATGCAGAAAATCATCACCGATGCTACCTACCAGTATATTTTAGGAGAAGTTTCACTTGATGATTTCAAAAAAGCAACAGAAAACTGGAATGATCAGGGCGGCAAAGCAGTCAAAGAAGAATACAAGGAAGCATACAACGCAGCCAAATAACTGGGATGGAGGTTCAACTGAACCTCCATTTCCATTAAAACACTATGTTTAAAGAATGGAGGAATTTAAAAGTGCATGAAAGCAACTGGTCTGCCAGAATAGCAGATTCTATCATGGAAAGAACACCCTTACTGTTTGAAGCCTCTGGTTATAATGGAAAATGGTCTTATGATTACGGGGTGATCCTAAAAGGGTTCAATCTCGTTTGGAAGAGCACAGGAGACCGGAAATATTTTGAGTTCATTAAGGAAAACATGGATCACTTCATCAATGAAGACGGCTCGATCAACCGCTATGAGCTGGAAGAATACAATATTGATCATATTAACAACGGTAAAATGCTTTTTGTTTTATATCAGGAAACAGGTGATGAGAAGTACAAAAAAGCAGCCTCCCTCTTACGCAGGCAGCTGGAAACACATCCTCGCACCTCAGAAGGCGCTTTTTGGCATAAAAAAATCTATCCCTTCCAAATATGGCTTGATGGCTTATATATGGGAGCACCTTTTTATGCGGAGTATCAGACTGCTTTTCATGGCGGGGAAGGGCTTGATGATATTATCAGCCAATTCAAGATAAGCTACAGCCGCTTGATAGATAAAAAAACCGGTCTGCTTTATCATGCTTGGGATGAGAAGAAAGTGCAGCCCTGGGCAGACAAAGAAACCGGTCTATCCCCCAATTTCTGGGGCCGGTCCATGGGGTGGTATCTGCTTGCACTCACGGATGTGCTGGAGGTTATTCCAGAAACAGCTCCAGATAGGGGCACTCTTGTAAAAATCCTTGAAGATACTCTCGAAGCGCTGCTTGAATATCAGGACGAAGAAAGCGGTGTATGGTACCAGGTGGTCGATAGGCCTATGGAAAAAGGGAATTACAGGGAAGCTTCCTGCAGCAGCATGATTGTCTGTGCCATCGCCCGTGGAATACGGCTTGGTGTCCTGGATAGGAATAAGTGGGAAGGGCAGCTGAGAAAATCCCATCAAGGCCTGCTGGACGAATTTGTCCTGTTGACAAAAGAAGGCTGGGTCAACCTGAATAAGAACTGCCAGGTGGCTGGTCTTGGCGGAGCGGATCAGCGGGACGGCACTTACACCTATTATATTAGTGAGCCGGTCATCTGTAATGACCAGAAAGGGCTTGGGGCATTTTTGCAGGCAGCGGCTGAGTTTGAAAATCTGATGAAAAGGAGAGTGGATTATGGCAGTTTATCATATTAGCAATTATATAGACGGAAATGCAGGCCATGCTACAGACAGCATCCAGAAGGCGATTGATGATGCTTATCAGAATGGTGGAGGTAAGGTAGTGATTCCTGCCGGAGAGTTCCTCAGCGGCGCATTATTTCTTAAGGACAATATTGAACTTCACCTGGAGAACGGGGCATTGTTGAGGTTTTCCGACAGGCAGGAGGATTATCCGGTAGTAAAGTCGCGTTGGGAGGGCGTACAGCGGGAAGTCTATGCATCCTGCCTGTATGCTGAACGAGCGAAAAATATCTCTGTAACTGGGTTTGGCACGATTGACGGCAATGGAATGGAGTGGTGGGATGTTTTCAGGAACCGCAGGGAGGAGCTCAAGTATCCGCGGCCAAAGCTGATTAGCTTTGATCAGTGTGAGCACATTACGCTCAGGGATGTCCGCCTTGTCAATTCCCCAAGCTGGACCGTCAATCCGATCCGATGCCAGGACATGACAGTTGATAATATTTCAATTCTGAATCCTGCCGACTCTCCAAACACAGACGGAATCGATCCGGAATCGTGCAGGAATGTAAGAATAAGCAATTGCCATATTGATGTGGGTGATGATTGCATTGCCATAAAATCGGGCACAGAAGATACGGCCGAGAGAGTTGCCTGCGAGAATATCACGATTACAAATTGTACAATGGTCCATGGGCATGGAGCTGTCGTGTTCGGCAGTGAAATGAGCGGGGATATCCGCAATGTCACAATCAGCAACTGCGTTTTCCAGGAAACAGACAGAGGAATCCGCTTTAAATCCAGGAGAGGACGCGGCGGAATCGTAGAGGATGTCCGGGTTGACAATATCGTGATGGAGGGGGTTATCTGTCCATTCATCATCAATCTCTACTATTTCTGCGGACCGCGAGGGAAGGATCAATATGTGTGGGATAAAAATCCTTACCCTGTCACAGCCGAAACCCCTATGTTCCGCAGACTCCACTTCGCCAATATTACGGCGAGGAATGTGCACGCTTCCGCCGGATTCATCTACGGCCTTGCAGAACAGTATGCATCTGATATCACTTTTAACCAGATTGATATTTCACTGTCGGCAGACGCAGTGCCCGGCAAGCCTGCCATGATGTCCGGGATTGAGGATATGGCGAACCGTGGATTTTACGTCGGATTTGCAAAGGATGTCCTGTTCAACCAGGTGACGATTGAAAATCATGAAGGGCCAGCCTTCCATATTGAATACAGCGAGGATGTTGAAGTCGTATCCTGTAAATCAAGGAATACAAAGGAAGGAGAAGAGCTGGTCAGGGAAGTGGCGGCAAAATGACAGCAGCAGATAAACGCCGGAAGCTTTTCAGCCTTTTGGGTGACCGCTCTGTTCCCGAAAGCAACGTGCATCAGGTGCTTAGTATGGAGAAAAGAAATGGATATGTTCTGGAGAAATTGATGCTGAGCCTTAATGGTATGGAAGCAGTACCGGCCTATTTTGTAAAACCTATTGATACTCAGGGTCCTTTGCCTGTAGTCATATATTGCCATTCCCATGGCGGAAATTTTGAAAATGGAAAAGATGAGCTGCTGACAGGCAGCCTTTATCTGAATGAGCAGCCTTTTGCTGACGCAATCACCGGGCGGGGATTTGCCGTCTGTGCAATAGATATGTGGGGCTTTAACGAGAGAAAAGGAAAGCAGGAAAGCGAATTGGTAAAGGAAATGCTGCTGAAAGGCCAAACCCTTTGGGGAATGAGGCTATTCGACAGCCTGTCCTTGATTGACTACCTTCATACCAGATCCGATGTGGATGGAGAGCGGCTTGCCGCAATCGGGATGTCGATGGGCGGGCTGATGAGCTGGTGGCTCTCCGCACTGGATGAAAGGGTTAAAGTATCAATTGACATAGCAGCACAGGTGCATATCGAAACGCTGATAGACAAACGCGGCCTTGACCATCATGGCTTCTATTATTATGTCCCGGGATTGCTGAAGCATTTTTCTACTTTAGAGGTCCAGGAGCTGATTGCACCGAGGGCGCGCCTCAGCGTGATCGGCAAGGACGACCGCCTTTGTCCGGCAGATGGAGCAGTATTTTTGAACAGCCGCCTGAGGGATCTTTATGAAGAGCAACAGGTTCCGGGGAATTGGGAAGGCCGGATTCTGACAGGTGGACATCAAGAAACGAAGGAAATGAGGGAACTATGGAAAGCATTTTTAATAGAGCACCTGTAAATGACATGCAAAGCATAATCGTCGGAAAAAATAAAATTGCTGATTTTAAAACTATACAGGAAGCATTGGACAGCTGTGCTGGATCGGATGGTCCGTTCAAGATAACCGTCTTGAACGGGGAGTATCGGGAAAATCTTCATATCTATCAGTCTGGCCTTCTATTGGAAGGGATTGGCGAGGTCAAAATCATAGGCAGCAGGTATGCAAGGCAGATAGGGGCCGATGGCAGGGAAATCGGCACCTTTCAGTCTGCCACTGTTTTTATCAATGCATCAGATATTGTCATGAAAGATATTGAAGTAATCAATGATGCGGGTCCGGGCGAGCAGGCAGGGCAGGCTGTGGCTTTATACAATCAAGGCGACAGGATTGATTTTATCGGTTGCAGCTTCAAGGGGTATCAGGATACCATCTGCCTTGGTCCGCTGCCGGAAGTCCAAAAAAACGGCCAGCCCTTTTCCGGGCCTGAATTAAAAACGGTATTCATTGAGAATCGGGTCCGTTTCCTCTCCTGTTATGCAGAAGGAACGGTGGATTTTATTTTTGGTGGAGGAGAAGCCTTTTTTCATTGCTGCGAAATTAAGTCCTTAAAGCGACCGGACAATCAGGAAGGATACATCACAGCAGCTTCCACACTCCCCGAAAAAAATGGATTCCACTTTGAGCAGTGCTATCTGACAGCGGAAGCTGATGTGGGAAATGTGTATCTTGGCCGGCCTTGGCGACCTTATGCGAAGACTTCATTCAACAGATGCCGTATCGGTTCTCATCTTCATCCTGACCACTGGGATGACTGGAGGAACAGAGAGAATAGGAAAACGGTTGACTATCGGGAAAACGGCAATGTTTTTGCAGATGGAAGAGCAGGTACCGCAATGGACTGGATAAAATCGAGCAATCAAACATGAAAGTAAAGAGGAGGAAGCAGGAATGAAACGTAAATGGGAAAGCATCATCGGCATCATGGGTGCGTTGCTTTGCCTGATTTTTTTAGGCGGCTTTTCAGTGACTATCACGACAATGGATAAAAAAACTTTCGAAGCGGCTGTCTTCCCGATTCTGCAGGCGGATGTATCGAAAGGCCACCTCTCAGAAAGCTTTGAAGCGGTCAAAGCCCTTGCTGTCTGGTTTGGTGTCACCATGATAGGGGTCCTTGTTTTTACGAGCATTGCGACTTTATTTGTCCGCAAAAACAAAAATCCCAAAGTGGCGGCAGCATTTTATATTTTGGCTGGCCTGACAGCCCTGGCTGGCACTCAGTTGATTGCTTTCCCGCTTGCTTTCTTATTTTTCCTGGCTGCTGTGCTCTGCATATTTAGAAATTTAAAGCCAAAGGAAGGAGCATCTTATGCATAATTCAAGGATTATCAATCCGGTCTTGCCAGGATTCAATCCGGATCCTTATATTGTAAAGGCAAAGGACACTTACTATATAGCCGTTTCATCATTTGAATGGCTGCCTGGTATCCGTGTATACCGTTCAGGTGATCTGGTGAATTGGGAGCACGAAACTGATATTCTTACTACCCAAGTCGATTTAAGAGGGAACCCTGAGAACGGAAGCATCTGGGCACCGCAGCTCAGCTATTTCAGGGATAGATTCTACCTTGTCTATACAGATGTGAAAAGCACGAAGCGTCCATTTAAGGACAGTCATAACTATTTGATCACGGCTCCCTGCATCAATGGTCCATGGTCGGAGCCGGTGTACTTGAACAGCAGCGGCTTTGATCCTTCTTTATTTCACGATGAAGATGGACGAAAATGGCTGCTGAACGAAATTTGGGATTACCGTATGGAAACCGGAAACAAATCTGCGGGGATCGTCATGCAGGAGTACGATGAAGAAGCAAAGCAGCTCAGTGGGCAGGTGCATAAGATCTTCGACGGTACCCCTCTGGCTAAAACTGAAGCTCCGCACATGTACCGGTGCAATGGCTACTATTACTTAATCACAGCTGAAGGGGGGACTGGCGCCGGCCATGCTGTCACCGTCTGCCGTGCGGAAGAGATTACCGGCCCATATGAAGTGGATCCGGAATATCCGATGCTGACTGCCAGGGATAAACCTGATTCTCCGCTGCAATGCTCCGGCCATGGCAGCATTGTCGAAACACCGCACGGAAAATGGTACATGGCATATTTGTGCACCCGCCCGCTTCAAGGCAAATACAATATTCTCGGGCGCGAAACAGCGATTGAGGAAGTAGTCTGGACTGAGGACGGATGGCTGCGCCTTGCAGGCGGAGGAAACGGCCCGCATGCGGAAACGGAAATCGAGACGGAAGAGCCCGTTGTGCAAAGTAGGAATACAAGCTTCCGTGATGATTTCAATCAAAATCTCCATAAAGAATGGAATACACTGCGGATCATGTCCGATCCGTCCTGGTGCGACATGACAAGCAGGAAAGGCTGTCTTCGTATGCACTCGGGAGATTCAATCCAATCACTGTTTGAGCACCATATTCTGGCGGCCAGGCAGAAAGACTTCAGCTTTTCTGCATCCACCAGGTTGGAATTCCACCCTGAAACCTATAATCAGATGGCGGGGCTTCTCCTGTATCTGAATGACAGCAACTATTTATATGCGTATATGACCTATGATGAAGATAAGGGTACTGTCATCCGCCTAATGCAATCGAAATCAGGGGAGTTCTCATTAGCGCCTCAAACAATATCAGTGGAAAGTGAGGCAGAGCTCAAAGTCAAGGTAGAAGGCACTCAAGCACAATTTTATTATCGCTCAGATGAAGATTCCTGGCAGGAGCTCGGGGGTGCAGCGGATATCACCTTTTTGTCAGGGGGATTTACCGGCAATTTTATCGGGATTGCCGTTCATGATATGGATAAAAAGGCAGGCTCCTATGCAGACTTTCATTACTTTGAGTATGAGGGTCAGGACAGAATTTAACTAAAAACAGTAAAAGGCCGGATGCTCTCCTGGCCTTTTACTGTTTTTACATGAAGAAAGGTGAATAATCTGACCGATCGTCCAGTTCTCTGTGTTTTTATCATAAGTTGCGTAGGTTCTTTAATCTCTCAGTATTTAGCAGTTATTCCTGTAAATAGGAATAACGAAGCCTAGGGAGGGTATTTTAAATAAAATAAATAGTACAGCGCTAACAAGATCAGGAGGAGAAGCGGATGAAAAAGAAGATTGCCCTTATCGGCGGTTCAGGAACAATTGGCACTGTTTTATATAATGGTCTCTGCAGCAAATACGATATCGTGATCCTTGATAAAAAAGCCCCTGAAGAGCCAGCGGATTTTATTGAAACTGATGCAGCAGATTATGAGAACCTTACGGAAAACATTCCGGAGGATACAGATGTGCTGGTTAATCTGCTGACTATCAAGACAGAAAATGAACTGGAGAATCTGCAGGAGTTTCACATGATGACCAGCATCCATTTTATCGCTTCGTTTTATATCCTGCATGCAGCCTCTTCCCTCGGAATCCCAAAAGTCGTATTTGCCAGCAGCAATCATGCAGCCGATTATTATGAGAAAAATGGGTATTCTTCATTAGGCAGAGAGGTCACTGCTCAGGATTTCCCAATGTCTGTAGGGCTGTATGGTGTTCTAAAGTATGCATCTGAAGGCGTTGGACGAATCATGGCCAGCAACGAAAATAATAACCTTTCGGTGATCAATTTAAGGGTCGGTAGTGTACATCCAGATGAAGGAGCGGCCGTGAAGGATGATGACAGGCTGTGCAGGACCCTCTTGTCACATGAAGATGCTGTACAGCTGTTTGATCTCGCTATCCAGTCGACTATTAAGAATGGCACCTATTACGGTGTTTCAGATAATCCTGATAAACCGTGGTCGACAGAAACAGCCTGGAAGGAGCTTGGATTTGTTTCAAAAAAAAATGCAAAAGAGGTATTGGAAGAGAATGATGAATGAATAGGAGATTGGTTCTGGACGGGCCAGGTCTCTTTTTTAGTACACTAAAATATGTATGGGGGAAATGTGAATAATAAGCAGTCTGTGTAACTAATGAAGAGTTGTTTGGGAAAATTTGAAGGTCAGCCCACTCCCCGCATCTTACAAAAATTTGCTGGAGGCTGTGTTCTTTTATTACAACTGAATCTTTACCATTGATTGCAGATCAAACAGTTAAATAGAAGGTTTACAAAAGCGAAGGCGTAAAGGCAAAATATATCAATATGCTTATAAAGCCCCATTTTATTCTTCCAAAGAATGATGCAAATTCAATGGAAAGGTTCCATAATGCCATGCGGTTACTCTTAAAGGGAATCGGCAGTTGAGAAAGCGAAGGCAACTGCAGAAAAAGAAAATGTTAACGTTAACAAAAAACATTTACAGCACTAGTTAAATTTGTTAGACTGAATTTACAGATAATTGTTAACGTTAACAAAACACTTGGAGGATGATTAAGATGGAAAAGTTTATGGGTGAGAATTTTCTCCTGAAAAATGAAACAGCTGTGTCTTTATATCATGAGGTAGCAAAGGATTTGCCGATCATCGATTACCATTGTCATATTAGTCCAAAGGAAATCTATGAAAATAAGAAATTTAAGAATATTACCGAAGCTTGGCTTTACGGGGACCATTATAAATGGAGGGTGATGCGGGCCAATGGCATTAAGGAAAAGTATATAACTGGTGATGCAGACGATTATGAAAAGTTTCTTGCATGGGCTAGAACAGTTCCGATGACCATAGGGAACCCCTTATACAACTGGACGCACATGGAGCTGCAGCGCTTTTTTGGCATAAACGACATATTGAATGAAAAATCAGCTCCAGACATCTGGAAAAAAGTAAATAAATTACTGGTTGAAGATGATTTCAGAGTTCGGGAAATCATCAAGGAATCAAATGTACGGGTAGTCTGCACGACTGACGATCCGGTCGATTCACTGGAATATCACAAGCTTCTTTCAGAAGAAGAGGACTTTCCCGTTCTTGTCGTGCCGGGCTTCAGGCCGGATAAAGGACTGGAAATCAACCGACAAGGCTATGAAGAGTGGATAAAGCGTCTTGAGACAGCGAGCGGGGTTACGATTGACAGCTATTCCAGCCTCCTGGAAGCATTAGATTCAAGAGTGCATTTTTTTCACGCGCTCGGCGGCCGGGTTTCCGACCATGCGCTTGATAAGGTTGTATATGAAGAAGCCACCTTTGAAGAGGTATCAGAGATTTTTGCCAAAAAGCTCTCTGGAGGGACTGTATCCGAGAGGGAGGAAAAGCAGTATAAAACCTATACACTTGTTCATCTCGGCAAACTTTATTCCAGTATGGGCTGGGCAATGCA
The DNA here is from genome assembly GCF_984799155.1 of Bacillus sp. SRL337. Classification (NCBI taxonomy): domain Bacteria; kingdom Bacillati; phylum Bacillota; class Bacilli; order Caryophanales; family Bacillaceae; genus Bacillus; species Bacillus sp. SRL337. The sequence goes on from NZ_OZ481793.1 coordinate 1,169,378, forward strand.
ATACCATATGAATGCGCACCGCAATAATAATACAAAAATGTTTCAAGCCCTTGGCCCTGATACCGGCTATGATTCTATCAATGATGATAAGATTGCCAAACCGCTCGTCAGGCTGCTCGACGCTCTTTCCCAGGCAGGAGGGCTGCCAAAAACAATCCTGTATTCACTGAATCCTGGCGACAATCATACTCTTGCCAGCATCATCAACAGCTTCCAGGATGGCAGCATACCAGGGAAAATCCAGTACGGCACTGCCTGGTGGTTCAATGATACGAGGGACGGGATGCTGGACCAGATGAAAGCCTTGGCAAATATGGGCCTCTTCAGCCGATTCATCGGGATGCTTACCGACTCGAGAAGCTTCCTGTCATATACCAGGCATGAATATTTCCGCAGGATTGTCTGCAGCCTGGTCGGTGAATGGGTTGAAAATGGGGAAGCACCGAATGATACGGAGCTGCTCAGCACGATTGTCAAAGGGATTTGCTATTATAATGCTGAGGATTATTTTCAATTCCAGGAAGCTGAAAAACAGCATGAAGCTGCTGTTAAATAAATCGTGACAACGCTCCAGGCTTGGAGCCGGCATGTAGGGAAGGTTATAATAAAAGGATAACTAGGATTGATGGGTAAAAGGAAGGTTTATATATGGTAACAATTAAAGATATTGCGAGAATTGCCAATGTATCGCACACAACCGTTTCTCGAGCATTGAACAACAGTCCGCTGATCAAAAAGCCGACAAAGCAGAAAATCCTAGAAATTGCCTCCCAGCTTAACTATTCGCCGAATGTGAATGCGAAGAGTCTGGTTATGCAGAAATCGCATACGATCGGCCTGTTCCTGACAAGCATCGTAAACGGAACTTCTGCTAGCTTTCTTGCAGATACAATCAAGGGAGTGAACGGGGCCATTTCACAGGAGTATAACCTATTCATTCGCGGAATCGATGATTATCAAGATTTCTCCAGCATCAACAGACAGCGGTTTGACGGGATCATCCTAATGAGCCAAAGTGTCCGCGACAATCCTTTTATCTACCATGTCATGCAAAGGGAGATTCCCCTTATTGTCCTGAACAGGGAGATAGAAGAAGAAAATGTCTACAATATATATTCAAATGATGCTGAAGGATCGAAACAGGCAGTGGAATACCTGATTGAAAACGGGCATAGGGATATTGCGATAATTGAAGGAACGTCAAGCTTTAAATCTTCGCAAATGCGCAAGGACGGTTATTTGCAGGCGCTGATTGATAAGGGGATACCTGTGAAAAATAGTTATGCAGTGAAAGGCAATTATGATATGGAAAGCGGCTTTATGGCGATGGAGCAGCTTTTATCCCTCCATGATCCTCCGACGGCTGTTTTTTGCTCTAACGATGATATGGCAATAGGTGCCATGAACTGTGCGTTTGAAAAAGGACTAAGTGTACCTGATGACTTATCTGTCTTTGGTTTTGATGACATAGGTTATTCACAATACACCACTCCGCCGCTATCGACCGTCAAGCGGCCAGTAGAGCAGATCAGCCTGCTGGGGGCGGAAAAAATGCTCTCTCTTGTACAAAAAGGGATTGAGGCAGAAAAGATATTTGTTAATACTGAGCTCATCATCAGAAGCTCTGTAAGAAGGCTTGACTAGCCTAACCCGCAGCCCGTGGGTTTTGCGTAAAAATGTTAACGTGTGCAAAATAGAAAATAAGGGAGGAAAGGTATGGAACGCCTAAGCAGTAAAACGCATCCCAAAAGGATCTTCCCGGAAAAGATCCTTCAATTTGGCGAAGGGAACTTCCTACGGGGGTTCGCCGACTGGCAGATAAAAGTTTTAAATGACAAAAAAGAATTTAATGGAAGTGCTGTTGTTGTACAGCCCCGTGGGTCGAATAAGATTGAGCGGCTTAATCGGCAGGATGGGCTGTATACCCTCTATCTCGAAGGGCTTAAGGAAGGAGTCCCTGTAAAGGAACATATGGTGATCGATTCTATCAGCAGGGGAATTAATCTTCACTCAGATTATGAAGAGTTCATCAACCTTGCAGGGCAGAAGGAACTTAGGTTTATCATCAGCAATGCCACCGAGGCAGGGATGGTATTTGATCCTGATGACAAGCTGGAGGACCGCCCTCAAAAGGGTTTTACCGGAAAACTTGCCAGTTTTTTATATCATAGGTACCTGGCTTTTGAGGGAGATGAGAAATACGGATGCATACTCCTTCCGTGTGAACTGGTTGAAAATAATGGCGGGAAATTGAAAAAAATCGTTCTTCAATACGCTGATGCATGGAATCTTAAAGAAGATTTCAGTAACTGGGTAGACAAAGCTAATGTATTCTGCTCGACGCTGGTGGACCGGATCGTCCCGGGTTTTCCGAAGGACAGCATAGAAAAGAAGACAGAAGAATTGGGATACGACGATGAACTTCTTCTAACCGGGGAGCATTATCATCTCTGGGCCATCGAAGGGCCTTCCTGGCTGAAGGATGAGCTGCCTGTTGAGGGGACTGGACTTAATCTTGTCATTGCTAATGATATTTCCAAATACCGTGCGCGAAAAGTCAGGATTCTGAACGGCGCCCATACGGCTATGACTCCCCTGGCAATCCTTTCTGGCCTTGAAACCGTAGAAGAATCTGTCAGCCATCCAGAAGCAGGGCTTTTTATTAAAGAGCTGATAGAAGAGGAAATCCTTCCGACACTCGAAGGCGACCCACAAGAGCTGAAGCTTTATGCGGAAGAGGTTATGTACCGTTTTGCCAACCCTTACATCAAGCATTATGTGAAAAGTATCTCTTTGAATTCAATATCTAAATTCTCTGCAAGGAATCTTCCGGTCTTACTGGATTATACAAAAAAGGAAGGTGAATTGCCTGTCAGGATTGTATTCTCCTTAAGCTGCCTCTTGTATCTTTACAAGGAAATGGAAGTGGAGGATAGCAGCGAGGTTCTCGAAATCTTCCAATCTGCATGGGGCGGGTTTGGGGAGAAGCAAATCGGGATGGAACAGCTGGCTGGTTACCTTTTGAAGGAAGAAAAGCTGTGGGGGAAAGACCTGACTGACGTTCCTGGGCTTAAGGAAGCAGTGACTGAATTCCTTACTGAGATAGAAGAAAAAGGCGTCAAAAAAGCGCTTCAGCACGTAATGGGCGCACCTGCATTAGCAAGGGGGAAAATAGAATGAGAGATTTCCTTAAGATCGACCCTGCTGACAATATCATTCTCGCACTGAAAGACATGAAAAAAGGCGATGAATTGGTAGTGGAAGGCAAATCCGTCATTTTGCAAGAGGATATTCGCCGCGGGCACAAAATTGCAGAAACAACAATCAATGCGAATGAAAATATCGTAAAATACGGCTATCCAATCGGGCATGCAACAGCAGCCATCGTTCCTGGGGAGCTGGTGCATACGCATAATACGAAAACGAACCTCTCTGGCCAGGAGGAATATAGCTATTCTCCTGCTTACACGAACAGCCCTTTTTCTCATGAGAAAAGAACCTTCAAGGGATATCGGCGCAAAAACGGCAAAGCAGGCATCCGCAATGAATTATGGATTGTTCCGACGGTCGGCTGTGTAAATGGTATCGCAGAGAAAATCATCAGCCGCTTTGAAAAACATGCCGGTGAAAACAATCCGTTTGACCAGGCACTTGTATTAAAGCATAGCTATGGCTGTTCGCAGCTTGGAGACGATCATGAAAATACAAAGCAGATCCTCCTTAATGCAGTCCGTCATCCTAATGCAGGTGGAGTGCTCGTTTTAGGACTTGGGTGTGAAAACAATGAGATGGAGGAATTCAGGAAGTCTCTTGGCGAAGTGGACGAGAGCCGGGTTAAATTTCTCGTTTCCCAGGAAGTTTCAGATGAAATTGAAGCAGGTTTAAATCTTGTAAAGGAAATATATGAAGTAGCCAGGAATGATAAGAGAGAAGACATCCCACTATCTGAATTGAACATTGGCTTGAAATGCGGAGGCTCTGACGGATTCTCTGGAATTACCGCAAATCCTCTGCTGGGACGGTTCTCGGATTATCTCATTGCCCAGGGCGGTACGACTGTATTGACAGAAGTACCTGAAATGTTTGGAGCTGAGACCATCCTCATGGAAAGGGCGGAAAATGAAGCGGTTTTTGAAAAAGTCGTCAGCCTGATAAATGATTTTAAAGGCTATTTCCTTGAGCATAACCAGCCGGTTTATGAAAATCCATCACCAGGCAATAAAGCTGGAGGAATCACAACTCTTGAGGATAAATCGCTTGGCTGCACCCAGAAAGCGGGAACCTCAAAGGTGGTTGATGTACTGAAATACGGTGGGACACTCCGTAAAAATGGGCTGAATCTTCTCAGTGCACCCGGGAATGACCTGATTGCTTCCACCGCGCTAGCTGCAGCAGGTTGCCATATCGTCCTGTTCACGACCGGCAGGGGGACCCCTTTCGGAACCTTCGTACCGACGATGAAAATTTCGACCAATACCCAGCTTTATGAAACAAAGCCCCATTGGATCGATTTCAATGCCGGTATACTGCTGGAAGACGATGTCCCTTCTGAAGACGTACTGCAGCAGTTCACGGAGTATATCATCAGCGTGGCGAGCGGGGAATTGGTGAATAACGAGAAAAACGATTTCAGGGAGATTTCCATTTTTAAAAGCGGAGTCACTTTATAGGCTGGAGCAGGGAGATTAAGCCCTTGCCGGGGAGGCAATTATGAAGAAGTTGAACATATTGAATCGACTGACAGAATCCGGAGTGGTGGCAGTTGTAAGGACTGGCTCAAAGGATGAGGCTGTAAAAATATCTGATGCCTGTGTAAAGGGAGGGATTGCTGGAATTGAAATCACCTTTACCATCGATGGGGCTGAAGACGTCTTAAAAGAATTAGCGGGATATTTCGCTGCAGATCCGAGGGCAGTTCTGGGAGCGGGAACCGTCCTGGATCCGGCGACAGCGAGGATGGCCATTCTTGCCGGTGCGCAGTTCATAGTAAGCCCTGCCTTTGACAGGGAAACCGCCAAGCTTTGCAATCTTTATCAGGTGCCCTATATGCCTGGCTGTATGACTATTACAGAAATGAAGGAAGCTCTCCAATATGGGGCTGATATTATCAAGCTGTTCCCCGGGAATACCTTCGGTCCGGATTTCATCAAAGCGGTCAAGGCGCCGCTTCCACAGGTAAATATCATGCCGACTGGCGGGGTGAGCCTGGAAAATGCAGGACAATGGATTAAAAATGGCTGTGTGGCGGTTGGGGTTGGCGGAAACCTTGTGGCGCCTGCCAAAACAGGAGATTATGAAAAAATCACTGAAATGTCTGCAGAATATATAAAAATTGTCAGAGAGGCAAGAAAAGAGGGACGAGAATGAAGAAGATTGTTACTTTGGGAGAGATTATGCTGCGTTTTTCAACAGAAGAGGGCATCAGGCTTTCCCAGGCATCAGGCCTTAGCGTCCATTACGGCGGTGCAGAAGCCAATGTCGCAGTATCAATGGCGAACTTCGGCTATGAATCCTTTTTTGCCGGCAAGGTTCCTGACAACCCTTTAGGGCAGGGAGCAGAAAGGCATTTAAAAGCAAATGGCGTTCGTACAGATTTCCTCATAAAAGGAGGGCACCGGCTTGGCACCTATTATTTGGAATCGGGTATTGGCGAGCGAAGCGCCAAAGTCACCTATGACCGGAAGCATTCGAGTTTCTCAGAACTTGTTCCGGAAGAGGCAGACTTGGACAGCATGCTCAAGTCTGCCTCGCTTTTCCATGTAAGCGGAATCACACTCGCCCTTTCCCCCGAACTTAGGGAGCTGGTACTTCTGGCATTAAAAAAAGCGAAGGAATATGGAGTGTTGACAAGCCTTGACTTTAATTACCGGGGAAAGCTCTGGAGCCAGTCAGAGGCCGGGGCGGCCATAAAGGAACTCCTTCCTTTTGCAGATATCTGTTCCTGCGGGGAATTGGACAGCATCCATCTCTTGGGGATGGAGCCTGCTGATGCTTCTCTTTCCCAGACAGAGAGGCTGCAAGTCTACTATGACCGGCTGGTCTCGCAATACCCCGGCATCCGGTTTATCTGCTCAACCTTCAGGAAAGTGATTTCCGCCTCCAGCAACACCCTCCAGGGAAATTTATTTAGCGGCGGCCAACTCTTTCAGTCAAAAATCCACAGCATAGAGCCCATTGTCGACAGGGTAGGCGGGGGGGACGCTTTTATGGCAGGGATTCTTGCAGGTGTGCTGGAGGGGTGGGATTCCCAGATGACGGCAGATTTTGCAACTGCCGCCTCAGCCCTTAAGCACACAGTCCATGGAGACAGTAATTCATTTACAAAGGAAGAAGTTTTGGCTTTGGCGGAAAATGAACCAGGTAAAATCCTTCGCTGAAAATAAAAAATGAAAAGGAGAATGCACAATGGAAACACGTTATGCGATTCATCCCGAAGATATGAAGAAGTATACGACAGATGAGTTAAGAAGAGAGTTCTTGGTAGAAACACTTTTTGAACCCGGACAGGTTCACCTGACTTACACTCATAACGACAGGATGATTTTTGGCGGTATTACACCTGCAGGGCACGAACTGACCATCAAGCTCGACAAGGAATTGGGAGTCAATTATTTCCTGGAACGGCGGGAGCTGGGTATCATCAATATTGGCGGGGACGGGACAGTCATCCTCGATGGGACAGAGTATGATATGCAGGCCAGGGACGGCTTATACGTGGGAAAAGGGACTAAGGAGGTGCTTTTCCGCTCCAAAAATGAGGCAGAGCCAGCCAAATTCTATATTAACTCCACCCCTGCGCATCAGGAGTATCCTACCGTCAAGATTGATATAAATGAAATCAAGCCGCTGGAAATGGGAGAGCCTGGCACTTTGAATGAACGGAAAATCTACCAGTATGTCCACCCAAATGTCTGCGAAAGCTGCCAGCTGCAGATGGGCTTGACGATGCTGTCCCCGGGAAGCGTCTGGAATACGATGCCATGCCATACCCATGAGCGGAGAATGGAGGTATACCTTTATTTCGATATGGAGGAAGATACACGTGTCTTCCATTTCATGGGAAGGCCGGAGGAAACAAGACACCTTGTCATGAAGAATGAACAGGCTGCCATATCTCCAAGCTGGTCCATCCATACAGGCACGGCAACGAGCAATTATACTTTCATATGGGGAATGTGCGGAGAGAATATCACGTATTCCGATATGGATCATGTCAAGATGGAAGAATTGCGATAAGATTCTGTTAGAAATGGAGGATTTGATATGACAGATGCACTTAGTGCCTTTTCATTGGATATATTCAGCCTCACTGGCAAGACAGCGATTGTGACAGGCGGTAATAAAGGTCTCGGCCAGGCTTATGCGGCGGCACTTGCCAAGGCTGGCGCCGACCTGTTTGTCATTTCCAGGAGCGGCGATTGGCAGGAAACTGAAAGATTAATAGAAGAAACGGGTCATAAAGCGGTATTTTTTCAGGCAGACCTAAGCGATAGAACGAAAATCAGAGAAGCAGTCGAAGCCTGTCTAGAGGAATACGGAAGAATCGATATCCTTGTCAATAATGCAGGTACGATCCGCCGTGCGCCGCTCCTTGAATATAAAGAAGAAGATTGGGATGCCGTAATGGAAGTCAATATAAATTCTCTTTATCTTCTCAGCCAGGAGGCAGCAAGAGTCATGTCTGAACAGAAATCTGGGAAGATCATCAATATTGCAAGCATGCTGTCTTTCCAGGGCGGTAAATTCGTCCCTTCTTATACAGCAAGCAAGCATGCGGTGGCAGGGCTGACGAAGGCGTTTGCCAATGAGCTGGCTGAATTCAATATTCAGGTCAATGCGATTGCCCCGGGCTATATTGCGACAGACAATACAGCTGCAATCAGGTCGGACGAAAAAAGAAATGCAGAAATCCTTTCGCGTATTCCTGCCGGAAAATGGGGGCAGTCCGCCGATCTGATGGGCGCAGTGGTGTTCCTTGCAAGCGATGCTTCAAGCTATATGAATGGACATCTTCTAGCGGTAGATGGAGGATGGCTGGTACGATAAGAAAATAAGTAAAGGGAGCCGTACAGGAGTGCGGCTTCCTTTATAGGGGGATTTTATATGAAGCTTGGGATCAGAGCGCACGATATCGAACAAGATTCATTGGAAGGGCTGGCAATGGAGATTGGCCGCAAAGGATTTTCATACATCCAGCTTGCCCTGGGTAAATCACTGGCTTATCTTTATCCTTCACCAGGAAGCCTTTCATCTGGCCTGTCTCAATACATCGGCAAGACATTCGGGGAAGCTGGCGTCCAAATTGCGGTTCTTGGCTGCTATGTGAATCTTATTCATCCAGATATGTCAGAGAGGCAGAGGGGGCTGGAGAAATTTAAAGAACACATTAGGTATGCCAGGGATTTTGGATGCCGCATCGTAGGGACTGAGACTGGAAGTGTTCTCCCTGAGATGGGCTACACAGAAAGGAATTTTGAGGAAAAGCCCTTTTTAGACGCAGTAGAAAGTGTTGCAGAGCTCGCACGGGAGGCAGAAAAGTTCGATGTGATCGTCGCGGTAGAGGCAGGGGTCAATCATCCGGTCCATTCAGCGAAAAGGCTTAAACGCCTCTTGGAGCTCGTAGACTCAAATAATGTTCAGGTGATATTTGATCCGGCGAATCTTATAACGATTGAAAATTATCAAAGGCAGGATGATCTTTTAGAGGAAAGCATCGGCCTGCTCGGAGAATGGATTAGCATCTTCCATGCGAAAGACTTTGTAATCGAAGATGATCAGGTGAAAATAGTCCCGGCAGGACAGGGGCTCTTAAACTATGACAAAATCTCCAGTCTGCTGCGAGAACGGCAGCCTTATATTGAAATCCTCATGGAAGGCACAAGAGAACCGGACATTGACGCAAGTGCAGAATTTTTAAGGATCAAGCTGGGCACGGCCGATATAAGTCCGGGGCATTCCAGGTAAGAATGGACACTGATTGAAAAAACAGAGGACATCAGGGAAGCAGACTTCAACTTCCGCTTTCAGGCGGCTGTCATTGTGAGTTTCGATGTCTTCTAGTTACTTATTGAGATCAGAGCACCGTTCTCAGGGAGAATGCTGAATCTTGCTCCTGTAGGGATGCTGCCCCGCCAGATTGTGCTGAACCTTCTGTTGAGCCAGCTGTGTATACCTGTACTTAACTCCATTAAGTTCATTCACGATTTCGTCAAGCTTATATGTATTGTCTCTAACGTCTTCAATTGGTGTATTATTTGGAAGCTTTAAGTAGTCATGACTACTTCTGCTGAAGAATTGTCAACAAAGCATATTTTTGCATTGCCGCGAAAGTTCCAAACGAGCCTGTAAAGAGAAGGAAAGACAACAGCAGGATGATCCATTTATGATTCAACGATCAAGCCAGCCGCTTTAAAAATGGGCTGAAGATTTATGGGTTACGAGTTTGCGTTTTTCAGCTGGCCAGCAGCTCATCAATGGAACGACAACAAAAATGACCAAAAGAGATGTAATGGTGGGTACCTTACGTGGAGTAATTTTTATAAGAGAGGCCACTGATTATCAGGTCTGAGGGTGTTTTGTCGAATGGCATTTACTGCTTTAACACTTTAACGTAACAGGGGACAGTCCCCTGTTACGTTAAAGTGTTAAAGCGTTATATATGGAAGCAGCCGGAATCCTGAAGGGGTTCCGGCTGCTCTCCGTACACTTACTTTTAGATTTAATGAGGCAGGAATGCCAATTGATACATAAACAGGATGGCAAAGAGGTAAACAAGAGGGTGTACTTGTTTCCATTGGCCCTTCACGACTTTTAACAGAGGATAAGAGATGAAGCCTAACGCAATCCCGGTGGCTATACTTGAAGTTAACGGCATGCTGAGAATGATCAGGAATGCAGGGAACGCTTCATCAATCTCTCCCCATTTGATATGGGAGATGCTTCCCATCATCAGGCTTCCGACGATGATCAGGGCAGGTGCCGTGATAGCGGAAATGCCTGACACAGCGCTGACGAGCGGGCCAAAGAAAGCAGCTGCGATGAATAAAACGGAAACAGTCAGGGAAGTCAGTCCTGTTCTTCCTCCTGCAGCAACTCCAGCCGAAGATTCAATATACGCTGTTGTCGGGCTTGTTCCGAACATGGAACCAATTGTAGTCCCCGCTGAATCGGCCAACAAGGCTGCCCTTGCCCGCGGCATTGATTTTCCTTTCATCAATCCGGCCTGCTCAGCAACACCGATCATCGTTCCTGTTGTATCAAAAATCGTTACAAGCAGGAATGAGAAAACGACAGCATACAGACTGTGTTGAAAAACATCAGCAAATGCCGTAACAGGGTTTGCAACAATCAATCCATCAGGAAGAGAAGGAAGAGAGGCGATTCCTTCAAATTTTAATTCGCCTGTGAAGAAGGCAATGATTCCCGTAACAATCATCCCAAGGAACAAAGCACCGTGTATATTGCGGACCATCAGAATCAAAGTGACTGCCAGACCGACCAAAGCCAGCACGACTGATGAAGAATGAAGATCTCCTAATGCCACAAGGTTTTCTGGGTGAGAGGTGATGATTCCTGTCAGACGCAGGCCGATAAAAGCGATGAATAAGCCGATACCTGCAGTGATTCCATGTTTTAGATTCTCTGGAATTGCTTCGATTAATTTTTTTCTAAAAGGTGTTAGAGATAATAGGACAAAGATGATACCGGCAACAAATACGGCTGCAAAGGCGGTTTCATATGTAATGTTTTCATTAACGCCAACTACTGAATAAGTGAAATAGGCGTTCAACCCCATACCAGGGGCAATGGCAATTGGGTAGTTGGCAAACAGGGCCATCCACAAGGTACCTACTACTGCAGAGATGATCGTTGCCGTAAATACCTGTTCAAAGGGCACTCCGGCATCTGCTAAAATAACCGGATTAACGATTACGATATACACCATTGTTAAAAAAGTAGTAATACCTGCTATAATTTCAGTTCTTACATTTGTATTATGCTCTTTTAATTTAAACATAGAGAAACCTCCAAAAAGACGAACGATTTTTAAACGCAAATTCTATAATATTCGTTTATATATCATTTTTCAAGCGAAAGAAGAAAATCTGTAGAATTTTTCATCTTCATGACTTCCAAAGCAAAGACGACTTCGATAAGATGATATCAACATAGAAATGAAAGGGTGTTTTCTGGACATGTATAGTGTACTCCAAGGAAAGGCAATGTATGACCAGATTGAATTGTTGACCAAATCACTGATGGCGAAAAAAAGCTTCAATAATACAGAGGGTGAAAGAAGGAAGGCAAAGCAAATCAAGGAAATCATTGAAACGTTTCCTTATTTCCGGAAGCATCCTGAAAACCTCTGGACTCAGGATATCCCGGGTGACCCTCACGGCCGTTTCAATGTCTTCGCAAAAGTGAGCGGCAAATCGAACCGGACGCTCCTTTTTCATGCCCATCTCGATACGGTTGGCATTGATGATTTTGGCATATTAAAAGAACATGCACATGATTCGGATTTTTTGGAAGCGTTCTTTTCTGATTATGACGGCGATGAAAAAGTAAAGAAGGATGCACGTTCAGGAAAATGGCTGTTTGGCAGGGGGGCTTTGGATATGCAAAGTGGAATTGCAGTCCATTTAGCTAACCTTCTATCTTTTTCCGAAAATGGTCAGGAGCTTGATGGAGACCTCCTGTTTCTTTTCAATCCGGATGAAGAAAGCGAACATGCGGGGATGATAGCAGCCATTGATGAATTATACCGATTGAAGGAAGAGGGAACTCAGTTTTTAGCAGCCATCAACAATGATTTTATTTCACCTGTATATGATGGCGATCGAAAGAGGTACATTTATACGGGTGCAGCGGGTAAGTTGCTGCCTTGTTTTTATATTGTCGGCCGTGAAGCACATGTCGGGGATATTTTGACATCTATTGACCCTACGAGAATTGCCTCTGATATAAATTTGAAAATCAATCAGAATATCGATCTGCTGGAAGACATAGAAGGGGAGTTCGTTCTTCCACCGTCCTGCTTGTATTTTAAAGATAAGAAAACGGTCTACAATGTGCAGACACCTTTAGAAACAAGAATGTATTTCAACTACTTTGTTTATGAGAAAACTTCAAGGGAGGTATTGGAGGAACTTGTAGATATTGCTGAGAAATCAGTGAGTCAGTTGGAAGCGGATTCCAAACAAAAATATGAAAAGTACCGCAGTCTCCATGGCTTTCCGGAAAGAGAGGTTTCCTGGAAGGTGGATGTCGTAACGTTCGAAGACTTTGTTAATGAACTACGTAAAAAAAGAGTGGACCCTGATGCAGTGATGAAAGAGAAGCTTGAAACCATGAAGGGGGAAGACAACCGCGAGATTGCCTTCTCCATTGTAGAAGCATTACAGCAGCTGGATCCGGACAAGACACCGAGGGTCATCCTTTTCTTTGCACCACCGTTCTTACCGCACAACTATTTAAATGAGGAAAATGAATATGGAAAGAAAGTGAATAACGTATTAAGAGAGTGTTTGAAAGAGACGGCGGAAAAGACTGGAGAAGAGTTCGAAATCAAGCGATTCTTTCCTTATTTGGCTGATGGCAGCTTTTTATCGCTTCATGAAAGCGATGCAGATATCCAGGCATTCAAGGATAATATGCCGATGATTGATTCACTGTATCCTGTCCCGATAGACCGGATACGTGAGCTTAACATTCCATCGATTAATATCGGGGTGTATGGAAGAGACGGACATCAATGGACAGAAAGGGTCTATAAGCCATACTCCTTTTCCACTCTTCCCGGTATCATTAGAGGGGTGGCGGCAGAACTGCTTAAAGTAGAATGAAGGGGTGGTAGTGCTTGATACTCGGCTTCAAATGCCAATGGGAAGGGTAAAATACCAGGTTATTGGTCCTAAAAAAAGGTAAATGGGCCGATGAGAATGAAAAATAGCCAGGAAGTTGGACCATAAACGAGGTAATCGGTCCAATGAGAATGAAGAAGGGCCAGGTGGTTGGCCTGAAAACGGAGTAAATGGTCCAATGGGAATGAAGAAACTCGAGGATATTGGCCAGAAAAGTAGGTAAATGGGCCAATGAGAATGAAAAATAGCCAGGAAGTTGGCCCATAAACGAGGTAATCGGTCCAATGGGAATGAAGAAATTCGAGGTTATTGGCCCTAAAAAGGTAAATGGGCCGATGAGAATGAAAACTAGCCAGGAAGTTGGTTAGGTTTTCTGCAAATAAACAGACCTAAATGGACCAAGGATCAACAAAACCAGGAAAATGCGGACCGAACAGCCATACCCGCCAACTGCTTTATAAGAATAAGTCAGCCAACTAGCTTATCCCCAAGCTAAAAAGGGAATAAACCAAAAAAGAAGCTGAAATAGCCAGCTTCTTTTTGCATTTTCTATCTTACTTTGCCCAGGTAATGAGGCTTTTGATGTCGAGGCGTTCTGTTTGACGGGCTTCTTTAAGCGGCTTTCCAAGGGTGATCAACATGATGGGGATATAACGCTCGGATACATTGAACTCTTCCATCAGTTTTGGGTGATTGAATCCGCCAATAGGGCAAGTATCCCAGCCTTTTCCTTTCGCAGCCAGCATTAACTGCATAGCAGCTAAAGATGCGTTGCTGAATGCAGCGTCCCGGGCATACTGGCCACGGGAGTAGGCACCTTCGATTTGTTTGACCAGCACCTCTTTTAACTCTGGAGTCATTTCTCCTTTTTCAATGGAAGGATTCAAAACAGGATCAGCCTTTTTATGTGCTTCTAAATCACCCAGAATGGCGATGACTGCAGAGGAATCCACGATTTGCTGCTGGTTATAAGCGATTGGAAGAAGCTTTTCCTGTGCCTCCTGATTATGAAAGGCGAGGAAATGCCACTGCTGGAGGTTCCAGGCAGATGGAGCTCTTCCTGCCAATTCAAGTATCTCTACCAGTTCCTCTGTAGAAATCTCTATTTTCGGATCATAATTTTTAGTCGAACGTCTTTCCCGCATAGCGTCAAAGATGTTTTCCAAGATGGTAGCCCCCTTCATTGTCTGTTGACATATTGTCATGATATCTTTTAGTGAGCAGATTTTTTAAGTAAGTTTCATCAGCCATCTTATAAGAGAAGGCCACCATCGTCAAGGCAAACCTGGGCAATGCGGTAAAATGAGGATTATAGCTGTATCATTACGTGCCCAATTCATTTTAACAAGAGGCTGTTTGATAAAAGTAGTATTTGACAAGGAACCATATTTTAAATGAAGTGCTATAAAGTATCGCTTAGTAAAATACATTGAAAAGAAAGGATGATCTTATTGCTTGGTAATAAGGAAGAGAAAGTTCTTGTCATCGTCATGTTTGCTGTAGCGGCATTTTTATTGATTGCAATATTACGAAAATTCTTCTTTTGAGGAGGCTGCATGTGGGCTTCCTCTTTTTTGGGGTTACTTGTCCATCAGCCGTTTTTGATAAAATGTAGTGAAGGGGGTGAAGGAATGCGGATCAAAACATTGATCATCATACTGTTATCATTTGGACTTATTTTCGGCGGCTTTTATACCTATTTAAAAATATCGCAGTTGGATGAACCATTATTTTTGACTCATTTTTACGAAAAAGAAGTCTTTGATTCATCCGATGAGCACATTCCGATTTTTTACATTACCAATCAAGGAGATCAAAGGCAGCTTGTCAGTGCCAGGTCAAAAGAAATTCCCGGACACAGGTTCTATGTCAATCAAGATGTGATTCACTACTCGGAAGGGATTTACAACCAACATAAAGCTTTCCTCACGCTAAGGGGCATAAGTGAAAAGAATATCAAACTAGAAGATTTTCTGTTTGAGTTTTCAGATGGGACTTCAATTGAAGCAAACATTGGAGCAATCAAACTGTTGGAGGCAAATAGACCGCCGGAAGAGGAATGGGCGGTCAATATCGCTTCAAGCGGCAGCAGTAATACCGGTGAATCATTTGCTTCGATCGACGTGCTCAAAGACAGCCGGTTATCAGCTTTGACTCTTCCATTTACTAGCCAGCTTACTGGGATCCTGGACGTGAAGTTGGATAACGCCAATTCCACCTTTAATACACACAGTCCAAAACCAGAAGACTTTAAAATCAAGAAAGGATTCACTGAAAATGAATTGCCTGTATCACTAAAAAAGAGCCATCTGCTTCGTTTATATGCCCTTGTCGATAAAAATGAACTGTATACAAATGATATCCATGCGCTGCAGTTCGGGATTACGGGCACATTCCAGGTAAATGGAAGAGAAGTAAAACAAAATCTGATGCACGTTATGGAACAACCCTATCTAACATCGGCACAGATTAAAGAGCTAAAAGACATTAGAGAGGACGGCGGGAAATGACAGAAAGGGCTATTAAACTTCTGGTGTGGGGACTGCTGATCGTCCTTATTGATATTAGGATTGTTACAGTTGATATTATTCATGATTTGATTGGCTATATTTTTCTGTACAAAGGCATCAAGAGGCTTCCGGAATCACGCTGGATGAACCTGGCAAAAATCTCCCTCATTATACTGGGTATCTTTTCGGTAATCGAGATTTTCGGATTTTCAACCATAAATATGAATGAAATGAATCAGGATTTTACAATGGAACTCGCATTTGCCGGTATTTTGGCCATTCTTTCTCTGTTTTTTAAACTGAACCTGCTATCAGGGCTGCTTGAGACAGCAGTTGAGTATGGTCTAAAAGACCAGCACCCATCGATGCAAAAATTTAAGATGGTTTATCTTATGTTCAATTTACTCTACATTATGAGTCTTCCTTCTATGATGGTCTTCCGTGAGGATTACGTTCTATTTTTGGTTTTCCTGATGGTTGCAGGCTTTATTGTCGAGATTGTGTATATTGTGAAAATCAATTCCTTCAAACGATTCATCCCTTCAGAAGAATACGCTTCTTAACCCCATGTCATCCGCATAATGTGTTACAAGGGATGAAAGCCTAAAACAAGATGCGGACGGAGGCAGTATGTGGAAAGAATTTAGGGAATTTATTTCAAGAGGGAATGTTTTTGATTTAGCTATCGCGGTTATGATTGGCGCCGCCTTCAGTAAAATTGTTGAATCCCTGGTAAAGGATTTGATGATGCCTGTCATAGGGATCCTGTTTGGCGGGGTCAATTTCGCTGGTTTGAATTACCGGCTGAAAGCAGAAGTGATCCAATATGGGGTCTTTATCCAGACGCTTGTGGATTTCTTCCTCGTGGCTGCTTCCATTTTTCTTATGATCAAGATATTTAACAAACTCCGTGGAAAAGGAAAATCTTATGAGATCAAAGCTTCGACCCAGCTTGAAGTCCTGATGGAGATAAGGGAAATCCTCCGGAATATGCAGGAGGAGAAAAATGAAGACCTTCCTCCAATACAGGGAAGGAGAACATCTATACGTTTTAAAAAAAGAGACTGATTCGACTTATTCCGGAGTCGCAGTCTTATTTTTTTTCGTATAATGTTGTAAACGTCCAACTTTTCTGATAATATATTCTTCTGCTCACCAAAACGCCTACATAATAGTCAACTTTCTCCATTGCGGCTGAATACAAAGGAAGGGAGAAATAAATGACGAACGAAACGCACAACCACCCCGATTATTCAAAGGAAAAAGACAGACTCGAATTCACGAAACGCTACATCGATGTTGTTATTCAAACAGCCCAGACCAGCAAAGATAAATTCAAAGAGAACATTGAAAATGCCTTCGGGGATGCCGACTGGCTGGAATCATCCGCCGCCTATATCGATATCCTGACAAATGCCAGCTTTTTTGAAATGTCAAAAGAGGAACTGGAAGCCCTTCAAAAGGCAAAGAACAAACCTTATTTCGCCAGGATAGACTTCACGCATGAAGATTCGCCCGATGAAGAAAGGCACTATATTGGAAAGACCTCTCTGTATCAACGCGAGAACCAGGAACAGATCATCGTTGATTGGCGCTCGCCGGTTGCCAACCTTTATTATGAAGGCCGAATAGGAGAGGTTTCCTATGAAGCGGAAGATGAAACCTACCATGGCCATCTGTCCTTGAAGAGACAGTATATGATCGAGGATGGTAATCTGGATGAGATTCGTGATATTGACCTCACGACAACGGACGAGCTTCTTCAAGAATCTCTTTCTAAAAGCTCCAGCAACCGTTTGACTGAAATCATCTCTACGATCCAGGAAGAACAAAACAGAATCATCCGGGCGGACTTAAATAAGCCGATCATCGTCCAGGGAGCTGCTGGGAGCGGCAAAACCACCATCGCCCTTCACCGGATTTCCTATTTCATTTACAATTACAAACAGCATTTTGATCCGCGTCAGCTTATGATTTTGGCACCAAGCAGGCTTTTCATAGATTATATTTCGGAAGCACTTCCCGAACTGGGTGTTGAAAGAGTGCGCCAGACGACATTTAGTGACTACGTGATGACCTGTTTAGAGAAACAGCTGAAACTGGCGGATGATAACAAGTTGATCCGATTGATTGAAAAAACGGATGAAGCAGCAAAACAGGCTGCCTGGATTTCAGGCTGGAAGGGCTCGAGGGACTTCCGGAAAATTCTGGATGCCTATATTGCCGATATTGAAAGCCGGTTTTACCCGACAGATGATTTTATCATCGATAAATATAGACTTTTCTCAGCTAAGAAATTCACTTCACTGTTAAAAGATGATTATACGTATATGCCAATCTATCGAAGAGTAGAAAAATTGAAGCTCCTCTTGCAGAGCTATGTTCGTTCCAATAAGAAAATGATGGTCGATAAAGTGGAGAAATTTTTCGACGAGAAAATTGAAAAAGCCCTCTATCATAAAAAATACGCAGCCAACCGAAAGGAGTATATCTCCAAAGCGCTTGATAAAAAAGCACTGCGCATGAAGGAAGTGCAAAAATCCATACGTACCGGTTTGACTCAATATATGAAACAATTCGAGAAGAAAACGTTGGTACAATATTATGAAGAACTGTTTTCCGACTGGGATAAGCTTGCGGAATATGCAAATGGCCGGCTTTCAAAAGACCAGGCAAGGGAAATATGCGAGTACACTGTAAAACTGTTAAAAAAGAAGACATTTGAAATCGAAGACCTCGCAGCTCTGCTTTATTTGCAGACCGCGCTGTACGGAATCGATTCTTTTTACAAAGCAAAAAACGTCGTCATAGATGAAGCGCAGGATTACAGCTACATGCAGCTGTATGCCTTGAAAACAGCATTGCAGACGGACATGTTCACATTGGTCGGCGACCTGGCACAAGGCATTCATTCCTACCGCGGTTTGGAATCCTGGGAACCGGTATACAAAGAAATCTTCCCAAGGGCTACCTATACTGAACTCCAGAAAAGCTACAGGACAACTATTGAGATAATGGAGGAAGCAAACAAATTATTGAAGAAGCTTCCTTATGAATTTCCTAAGGTCAACCCTGTGGTACGGCACGGGGAGAAGCCGGAATTCTTTCCCTTCGAAAAAGACGAAGAGTTAAAAGAAAGGCTTTCTCGTTTGTTCTTAGATTTAAGAGAAGAAGAGGACTTCCAAACTTTCGCTGTCATAGGAAAGACGATGAAGGATTGTGAAAAAATAGCTGCACTATTGGAAGCGGAATTCCCGGATGGCGTCAAGCTCCTGGCTGAACAGGAAAGCATTCCGAAAGACAAAATCGTCGTTGTTCCTTCCTATCTGTCAAAAGGCCTTGAATTTGATTGTGTGGTCATTGCCTCAATTGAGGAACACTACAAAGAAGAGAATGAGCTTGATATAAAGCTTCTCTATGTTGGGATGACCAGGCCGCTCCACAGGCTGTATTTTTTTGGAAAGAACAAATCGCATTTCCTTCTTGATTGATATTGGCTCTTCCTGCATGGCAGGAAGGGTCCTTTTTTCGCGTTTTAGGTATGTACTTGGGCCAGAATCTGCAAAGTACACATACATAGAAACTGCAAAAGGGGGTGGAAATACCATATGTCGGACTTGGTGTCTAAATGATGGAAGACGATGAGAAAGCAGTGAACTCAATCAAAACAGCGATGGATAGGGGATATCGCTCCTAGATACAGCTTCCTTCTATGAAAAGCGTGGGACAGGCTGTCAAAGAATCTAGGATCACAGTGAAAACCTATCCATTACATCCAGGGGTTGGGACTCCGACCAGGGATATAAATCCCCCTTACAACGCGTTTGAAGTGAGTAGGAAGCAGCTGTAAATACATTACATGGATTTCTAACTTTTTCACTGGCCGGCAGCTGATAAATACAGAGATACATGGAAAGTAATTGAACGGCTGTATGATGAGGGACTCATCAAAGCGGTCGGTGTAAGAAACTTCAAGGAGCATCATCTTGAAGAGTTGATGAAGGACAACAATGAAAGGCGGCCATTAATCAAATCGAACTTCACTCCTCGATTAAGCCTGCAGAAGCTCCGGAACTACTGCAGGAAAAATGAAATTGCAGTCGGAGCCTGGTCGCCGATTGCCTGTGGAAGGAATTTTGGGAACTGTTCCTGGAACATTTGGCCGGAAAATATAATAAATCAGCGGCTCAGGGCATCCTGCGCTGGCACCTGCAAAATGGCACAGTCATCATTCCGTAATCAATCCATGCAAACAGGATGAAAGAAAATATCCACATTTTTGACTTTGAATTGAGTCTCGAAGAAAGGTGCCAATCGACTCTTTGATAGGGATGAGCGATAGGGGGCAGACCCTTGCAAATTAGACTTTTAAACATCACTGCATTAACGCACCGGGGGACAGTCCCCTTGTGCGTTAATGCGTTAAAGGATGAGGGAACGATAACTTTCCTATTTGACAGATAAGGCAAATAGGCGATATAATTATCTCGAATTAAAGATAAATATTTTCGTAATATTGGAATTTAAAAAGTTTATTTTAACCAGCAAAGGGAAAGTATGGGATAGCATAAATGTCTATGTCATATGATTTTTGGCAAGAATTTAACCTGTCACAGGTTAAAAATATATGGATGGAAAAGGAGTTTTTTTTAACATGGCTAATATCGCGGTAATTTATTACAGCTCTACAGGAACAAATTATCAGCTTGCACAATGGGCAGAAGCTGCAGCAAAAGAAGCAGGAGCAGAAGTTAAGTTATTAAGAGTGGAAGAAATTGCACCAGAAGCGGCTGTTTCCTCTAACCCTGCATGGAAGCAGCACTTGGAAAACACGAAGGATATACCAGTAGCAACTAATGACGACCTTGAGTGGGCCGACGGAATTATTTTCAGTGTACCGACACGTTTTGGTAACGTTCCAGGACAAGTAAAACAATTCTTTGATGGTACTGGCGGCCTTTGGGCGCAAGGCAAACTAGCTAACAAAGTTGTAAGTGCAATGTCTTCAGCTGCAAATCCGCATGGCGGCCAAGAGCAGACAATCCTTGCGCTTTACACAACTATGATGCATTGGGGCGCAATCCTTGCAGCACCTGGATACACTGATCAGGCTCTATTCGCTGCAGGCGGAAATCCTTACGGCACAAGTGTAACAGTCGATCAGGAAGGCAATATGGTCGAAGATGTAGAAGCAGCGGTCAGGCATCAGGCAAAGCGTACAGTTGCTGTTACAGAAGCTGTTGCAAAAGGTTTAAACTAATCATATAAAAAGCAGGTATCCATTTGGATATCTGCTTTATTTTTTATCAAAGAACGTTGGAAATAATGGGGGATTATCCAGAAACGGTGCTTCATAGACCAATCTCTCCCCGGTCAAAGGATGAGGAAGATCAATGTACTTTGCATGAAGGGCCTGCCTGCTGACAATCGTTTGCCCTCCATATAATACATCTCCTGCAAGGGGATGGCCGATGGAACTCATATGAACACGGATTTGGTGGGTCCTTCCTGTATCAAGAATCAGCTGAACAAGACTGAGTTTCTTTGGTTTGTTTTGTTCTAACAATTGAAAATGAGTGACTGCAGGCTGCCCAGATGGAGAAACCCTTCTGCGTGTATTATGATGCCTGTCCCGGCCGATTGCTTGGTTGATCGTGCCTTTTTTTTGTTTGAGTAAACCATGTACAATCGCCCAATAGGTTCTTTTGATTTCTCTAGCGGCGAGGAGGCGGTCCAAAATACCTTTCACTAAGGGGTGTTTGGCAAAAATCACAGCACCAGTCGTATCCCGGTCAAGCCGATGAATGTGCTGAACCTGGACTTTTTCCCCTTTTTGCTGAAGATGCCATGCAACCCCGTTAGCCAATGTGTCTTTTTCAGAAAGGGGATCATTAGGATGTGTGTTCATTCCGGCCGGTTTGTTGATTATGAGCAAGTGGGGATCTTCATAGAGAACCTGCAGCGGCATGATGGCAGGAATGACTCCGTATTCCATTTCCTGAAGTGAAAATTGGAGAACATCTCCTTTCTTAAACGGACGTGTCCATTGGAGCGGCTGGCCATTCAACGCAATGACTTTTTCCATCCTTAACTGATGGACTGTCTTCTTTGGTGCCTGCCAAATGTCCCGCATCAAAACATCGGCTGTAACATTATCCCATTTTGCAGGGATGACGATCTCGAATTCAGGACCTTTGTCGTGTATATTCATCAAAAATCTCCTTTTTTCGTGTCTGGTAACGCTTTAATGCAGGCACTATATACTTGTTTTTATTTAGTTCCGATGTCATCATGGCTATAATTACCACCCGGAAAGAACTATATTTATGGTATTCTTAGAATAACTATTACATAGAGATGACAATCGTTACAAAGGTGGGTTATATGTGAAAATATTATTGGCTTCCACAGAGGAACAGGAGGAGACCATCCAAGAACTTATTTCGTATATTTATTGTACTATTTTCCCTCGTTATTTTACAGATGATGAGATCGAGCAATTTGAAAAACTAGAAGTACTCCATATGGAAACTAGTCACGCAAAGTATAACGGTACGTTGAAAGAGGCATTCCAATTGATTTCCAGTCTCCAGACTCTCATTTCCCTAATCGAGGCAGACTCCTCACAAAACGATTATGAAGAAATGTATGATCACAATCTGCGCATCTTAAAAAGCTTCAATTTATTTTTCCCATTCGAGCTTGAACATTTCCGCAGGTGCTGTAATTATCACAACAAAGTCAGTCTGTATGCCAAACCGGCCAATCAGCTGCTCGTGTGAATATTTTCTGAAAATCCCCGTATAAAATGGGCAGGGGAAGGCATACTTATAGATAATCAAGAAGAGATCCTCACCAATCTCTTCATTGATTCATCTTGTAATTCTCCTCTATTATTCTGCCTGGCGCAGGATGATCAACCACTGAGTGCTTGGAATGCACTTGGTGGTTTTTTGTGTTGGTTGAAGATATGGTTTCCCCCCAGCTCACAGGATAATCGAGGGAAAACACCATGCTATAAAAGAGTGTGACCTGTATCATCGTGTAATCCGGAGAGAAACACCGGGTTATAAACGGTGTAAGGTTTTAAAACCATGTGATTAGAAGGGAAACACCAGGTTATAACCGGTGTAGGATTTTAAAACCATGTGAATAGAAGGGAAACACCAGGTTATAACCGGTGTAGGGTTCTAAAACCATGTGAATAGAAGGGAAACACCGGGTTATAACCGGCGTTGGATTCTAAAACCATGTGAATAGAAGGGAAACACCAGGTTATAACCGGTGTAGGATTTTAAAAACATGTGAATAGAAGGGAAACACATGGTTATAACCGGTGTAGGGTTCTAAAACCATGTGATTAAAAGGGAAACACCAGGTTATAACCGGTGTAGGATTTTAAAACCATGTGAATAGAAGAGAAACACATGGTTATAACCGGTGTAGGGTTCTAAAACCATGTGAATAGAAGAGAAACACATGGTTATAAAAGGGCGTTGGGTTCTAAAACCATGTGAATAGAAGAGAAACACCGGGTTATAACCGGTGTAGGATTTTAAAACCATGTGAATAGAAGAGAAACACATGGTTATAACCGGTGTAGGATTTTAAAACCATGTGAATAGAAGAGAAACACCGGGTTATAACCGGTGTAGGATTTTAAAACCATGTGAATAGAAGGGAAACACATGGTTATAACCGGTGTAGGGTTCTAAAACCATGTGAATACAAGAGAAACACCGGGTTATAACCGGCGTTGGATTCTAAAACCAGGTGAATAGAAGAGAAACACCGGGTTATAACCGGTGTAGGATTTTAAAACCATGTGAATAGAAGAGAAACACATGGTTATAACCGGCGTTGGATTCTAAAACCAGGTGAATAGAAGAGAAACACCAGGTTTTAAACGGAGAGGAGATTTAAAACCATGTGAACTAGAAAGAATCCTGTTAGTTTGCAGGCTTGCACTGTTATGAATCAGTCTAACTAATTTTTATTTACATAATGAGAGCTCCGGCCGATTTTTATAAGGTTATAATTTTCCCCTAATATCTTATTCATGGTTTCAGGACTTTTAACTATAGAGCACCACTCCATAGCTTGAGAAAGAGTGATTCTTTCTTTTGGAAACAACAACATAAATTCTTTTAAGCTTCTTAAAACAGCATCATATGAACTTTCCCGCCTTCCGCAATAAGTACAGGTTAGAGTTGATTTCACGTAATTCAAATAAAACCGCCCACACCCAGTACAAACAATCCCCTTCCTCAATTCGTTATACCGATAGTCAGGCAGCCGGACATACGGATTGTCCGCCACTGCTGAAGATATCAATTTTGCCGCGAGGTCTGTATGGGTTCTTTTCAGAAAAGAGGGAGTTTGGTTCAGTTTTGCAATGAAGCGTTCCAGTTGAGCGGGGTAAATGATGGGAAGACCAACCGGGGCGTTATAGAGGTGGAAACGGGGATTGACGAAGACAGCGGTGGGTTGGATGGGAAGGGTGCAGCCAAGGTTGTCCAGGATTCTGCGAAGGACGGGTTCGTTTCGTTTAAGTTGAAGGATGGGATTTTTGGCATCAGTGCCGTCCATCCTGAGAAGGTTATCGCCTTCTAAAACATGATCGCCTTCGTAGTATTTGACTTCAAATAAGTAGAGTTGTTTGGAGGTCAGCAGGAGGGTGTCGATTTGCACAAAGGTGGTGTTTGGCATGAACTGCATATCAGGCAAAAGGATCTTATCCCCAAGCACAGGTTCCAGCCACTGGTCGAATAGATCCTCTCCAATAAAGCCTTTTTCCAAGCCGGCAAAATAGTGTTTTTCTTTTGGGGTTAATTTTTTCCGGAGATCAAGGGATCTGTAAATCCTTAATTCTTCGGACTCCAAACGGTCTTTCACTTTCAATAATCATCACTCCTTTTGCTTCATCATACCATACATTCCAATGCCGGAATCATGGATGTCTTTAAAATGTTTGAGTAAGCAGGTTATACTTGAGAAGAAGCGGTTGAAGAGTTAGATAAGGATTAAAGAGGTTATTTTATCTTCTAAAAAAACAAGGACAACCTGAAAAAATCTCTCTTAGCAGGATGCTTTTTTCAAAGGGCTCTTTTCGCAAAAATTGTATTCAGGGGGAAATCCGGCTTTAGGGATTCTCCGAAAGCAACTAGAAGATTAATTTTGAATCAGGGAGAGCAGCTCTTTTGTTGTTTAGATGAATTATGGATTGATCTTTGAAAATTTATAAAAAGAAACGTTTAAAATACTAGAGGGGGAAAACATCTTGAAAAAAACGCTGGTCATCGGAGGTACTGGTATGCTCGGGGGAGCTGTCCGCTATTTGGTGAATAGGGGAGACGCGGTCACTGTCCTTGCCCGTTCAATGGATAAATTCAACAACATGCTTGCACATAATCATCTCACCAAAGGGGATGTCTCCTTCATTTCTGCAGATTATTTTAAAACCGCGGAATTAGTACAACTTCTGAATGAGCATATTAATAAGAATGGAGTCTTTGATGAAGCAGTGGTTTGGATGAGGAGTACTGCCGCTGATTCCTTTCATGCCGTAATGGAAATCTTGGACAGGAATGGCGGCTTGGTCGAGGTGTTTAAAGTGAATGGAAGCTCTGCCTCCAGGAGCCCTTTGCCTTCAAATGAATATCGGTCAATAAACATGCATCATATCATTTTAGGGTTTAAAATAGAGAATGGTGAATCCAGATGGCTGAACAATGAGGAAATATCCAATGGGGTCATTTCTGCATTGAAGACAAGGATTCCTGTTTCAATTGCAGGGGGAACAGAACCTTGGGAGAAGAGACCTGGCTATTAGTTTGAAGCCGGCCGTTTGCAGGGTACAACATAAAGATGAGTGCAAAAGGGAGTGTAACGATATATGTCAGAAAAACTGGATTTATCTCAGTTTGAGAAAAAAATGATCATAAGACAAATGAAGCATAAAGACATTAACGATATCATACAGATGCAGAGTTTTTGTTTCCCGGGGATGGACCCGTGGAAGCCCGAACATCTTGAAAGCCACCAGGAAGTTTTTCCTGAAGGCCAGCTGGTCGCTGAACTCGAAGGCGAAATCATTGGTTCCTGTTCAAGCTTGATCATCAACTTTGATGAATATGATGACCGTCATTCCTGGGATGATGTTACCGATAACGGTTATATTACCAACCACAACCCTGATGGATATAACCTGTATGGAATCGAAGTGATGGTGCATCCCGATTACCGCAGGATGAAGGTCGGGCACCGTCTGTATGAAGCAAGGAAGGATCTTGCCCGCCAGCTCAACCTGAAGAGCATCATCATTGGCGGCCGGATTCCAAACTTCCACAAACATGCAGATGAAATGTCACCGAGGGAGTACGTGGATTCGGTCTCAAGGCATAAGATTTACGATCCTGTCCTGTCCTTCCAGTTGATGAATAGTTTTACCTTGATGAGGATCAATCCGAACTATCTTCCGGATGACACGAAATCCAAAAAATATGCCACTTTGATGGAATGGAATAATGTCGATTACCGGCCGTCCAGCAAACGCCATTTCAAGACGAGCTATCCTGTCAGGATCTGCGTCGTCCAATATATGATGAGAAAGATCAACTCGTTTGAGGAATTCGCAAATCAGGTTGAATATTTTACAGATGTAGCATCAGATGCGAAATCGGACTTCGTTGTCTTCCCTGAAATTTTCACTTCGCAGTTGATGTCCTTCCTGGATGAAAAGTCCCCGAGCTTAGCCATCCGAAAGCTGACTGAGTATACAGAAGAATACATCGAATTATTTACAGATTTGGCTGTGCGTTACAACGTGAATATCATAGGCGGGTCTCACTTTGTAGAAGAAGAAGATGAGGAAATTTACAATATCGCT
The DNA here is from genome assembly GCF_984799155.1 of Bacillus sp. SRL337. NCBI lineage: Bacteria > Bacillati > Bacillota > Bacilli > Caryophanales > Bacillaceae > Bacillus > Bacillus sp. SRL337. The sequence continues at coordinate 1,195,639 of NZ_OZ481793.1, forward strand.
TACCTGTTCCGCCGTGATGGTACGATTGAAAAGCAGTACAAAATTCATATTACACCGAATGAACGCAAATGGTGGGGAATCAGTCCTGGAGATAGTGTCAAAGTCTTCGACACAGACTGTGGAAGAATCGCCATCCAGATCTGTTATGATATTGAATTCCCTGAACTTGCCCGGATTGCAACAGACCGGGGAGCGAAAATCATCTTCACTCCATTCTGTACCGAAGACCGCCAAGGGTACCTGAGGGTCCGTTATTGTGCGCAGGCACGTGCAGTAGAGAACCAGATTTATACAGTCATTTCCGGAACAGTCGGAAACCTTCCGCAGACGGAAAATATGGATATCCAGTATGCGCAGTCAGGCATCTTTGCTCCGTCTGACTTTGAATTTGCCCGGGATGGCATCGTAGGTGAAACAAACCCTAATATCGAAATGGTGATGATCGGGGATGTAGACCTTGAAGTCCTTCGCCGCCAGCGCCAGTCCGGTACAGTCAGGCAGCTGAAAGACCGCCGTCATGATGTGTATGAAGTGAAATATAAGAAATAAATAGTTCAATGGCCGCTGATCAGCGGTCTTTTTTGTTGATTTCAAGTTTGCTATCTATAAAACGCCTTGCCATATGATAAAATGGGAGGGATGAAAAGGTTGTCAAAAAAAGGCGGATTATTTTTACAGGGAAATTCCAATCCACCAAGAATTACATATTGTAAGTCATCGATAGGAGGAGATTAACTTGAATTGGAAATCAGCATGGGAAAAATGGGATTCATTCACTGGGCTCGATAGCGAAATGCGCAGTCTTTTAACTAATATGAAAGACGATGAAAAAAGTCTGGAAGATGCGTTTTATAAAAATTTAGAATTTGGAACAGGCGGGATGCGCGGGGAAATCGGCGCTGGAATCAACCGCATGAATATCTATACTGTACGCAAGGCCTCAGAAGGCCTCGCTCGATACATAATCTCTCATGGCGAGGAAGCCAAAAACCGTGGAGTGGCGATTGCTTATGATTCCCGCCATAAGTCTCCTGAGTTTGCCATGGAAGCAGCCATAACTCTTGCTTCAAATGGTATTCAAACCTATGTGTTTGATGAATTGAAACCGACACCCCAACTTTCGTTTGCTGTAAGAACCTTGAACGCTTTTTCAGGGATAGTGGTGACAGCAAGTCATAATCCGCCTGAGTACAATGGCTATAAGGTGTATGGCGAAGATGGGGCCCAGCTTCCTCCAAAAGCAGCGGATGAAGTCATCGCAAAAGTGAATGAAGTTGAGAATGAACTTCAGATCAATGTGAAATCTGAAGAAGAATTAAAGGAAACGGGGCTCATCAAAATGATCGGTGAAGACATCGATCAATCTTATCTTGAACATCTCCTATCTATTTCAGAGAAGCCGGGCATTGCCAAAGAAGTGGACTTGAGCATTGTGTTCTCCCCTCTCCACGGTACGGCGTTGAAGATGGTGGAAAAAGGATTGGGCGCCCTGGGTTATGCCAATGTTCATATTGTTAAGGAACAAGCTGTCCCGGATCCGGAATTTTCGACGGTGAAATCTCCTAATCCGGAAGATAAAGCCGCATTTGAGCTTGCCATTCGTGATGGAAAGGAAAAGGATGCTGATATCCTCATTGCTACCGATCCCGATGCGGACCGGTTAGGAGTTGCGGTGAAAGATCCTCATGGTGAGTACATTCTGTTAACAGGCAACCAAACAGGTGCTGTGCTAATCGATTATATTCTTGGCCGAAAGAAAGAAAAAGGGATGATTCCTGCCAATGGAAGAGTATTCAAAACGATTGTCACTTCAGAATTGGGGCGAAAAGTGGCTGAGTCATACGGTGCCTCCGTGGAGGATGTCCTGACTGGCTTTAAATTCATTGGAGAAAAAATCAAGACCTATGAAGAATCCGGCGAATATCAATTTTTATTTGGATACGAAGAGAGTTATGGATATTTAATCGGGGACTTTGCCAGGGATAAAGATGCTGTCCAGGCCGTTCTCATGGCAGCTGAAGCAGCTGCCTATTTCAAACAGCAAGGAAAGACGCTGCATGATGCACTGCTCGATCTTTACAAACGTTTCAGTTACTATCAGGAAGGTCTAGAGTCCCTGACGTTAAAGGGAAAAGAAGGGGCGGAGCAGATCCAATCCATCCTTTCAAGCTTCCGTAAAGAGCCGCTCAAGGAAATCAGTGGACTTATGGTAACGAAACAGGAGGATTACCAAACAAGCTTAAGCACGACGATGGAAAGTGGACTGGAAGAAACCATATCCCTGCCGAAATCCAACGTCATCAAGTATTTCCTTGAAGACGGTTCGTGGATCTGTCTGCGTCCATCAGGCACAGAGCCAAAGATCAAATTCTATTTCAGTGTTACCGGCAGTTCTCTAATCGAGAGTCAGGAGAAACTCCAGGGCCTTAAGCAAGCCCTCATGGAAAAAATTGATGTGATGGTCAATTCTTTCGCAGGATAAGGCATCTGTCTTTCCTGGCATCAGTTCAATTGAAATGCAGGCAGCCACAGGTTTGCCTGTTTTTTTTATGGTTCAACCTAGATCTCAGAACCAGTTCCTTGCCAATAAGATCAAATGGCGAATCCTTTTGGCGCCTTTTCTTGTGCTGTCAGCGCTCATCAAGGCACTTGCGTTTTTGTTCCTACAACAAAAGTCGTAGGAACTTTCATACAAATTGGCGAGCCAAACAGAGGTTGGATTATATATACTATTGATAAAGGAGGCAACCTTTTTGAACATAGAAAATAACAGCAATTCGAATATACATTTACTAAAAAAAATTGCAGAACTGCTGAATGAAGAAACAGAACTTCAGCAGATGCTTTTCTGTGCTCTTCAAGTCCTCATCAACGGTACTGATTTTACGACTGGATGGATTTTTTTTATAGATGAATCAGGCAGCCATTCGCTTGAGGCATATCATAATATTCCCTCGTCTCTTTCTGAAGAAGGATGCGGGCTGCTGAAGAATGGAGGCTGTTGGTGTGTCAATCGATTCCGGGCTGGCAAATTGACAAAGGCGTCCAACATTATTGAATGTCAAAGAATTGAAAAATCCCTGGCTGAAAATCGTGGGGACACGGGGAATATTGTCTATCATGCAACGGTTCCGCTGCAATCAGGGAATGAATCATTCGGTTTGTTGAACGTAGCTGCGCCTGGGAAAACTCACTTCCATGAACATGAACTTGCTTTATTAGAATCGGTTGCATTTCAAATCGGTTCGGCTATAAAGAGGGTCATGCTCACGAAAAAAGAACAGGAAGTCGCGCTGATGCAGGAACGAAACAGGCTGGCAAGAGACTTGCATGATTCAGTCAATCAGCTTCTCTTTTCCCTTACTTTGACAGCCAGAGGCGGAACGATGCTAAGTGAAGACCAAAACGTGAAGGAAACATTCTCCACCATACAAAGCCTTGCACAGGAAGCGTTGACGGAAATGCGCGCCTTGATTTGGCAGCTTAAACCTCATGGGTTGGAGAACGGCTTTAGTGAAACGGTCAAAGGCTATGCTGGAATGCTGGGTATGGAAGTCGTAATAAAGGTCAATGGAGTTGTTGCCCTGCCCTCCAAAATTGAAGAAGCGCTATGGAGGATCGGGCAGGAGGCACTCAATAATGCCAAGAAGCATTCCGGGGAAGATTGCATCTATTTCTTTTTGAAAACCTCACCTAAAATGGTCACTCTACAAATAGAGGATAAAGGCTGCGGTTTTCACTACAGCCCTGCTCAATTGATTCCTTCGATGGGTATTCAGGGTATGAAAGAAAGAGTGAAAAGCCTGGGAGGAAAATTTGAATTGCAAAGCAAGCCGGGAGACGGGACGAACATAACTGTGGAGATTCCATATTGAAAAGGGGAGCTTAAATGACGATTCGAGTATTGATTGCCGATGACCATCATGTGGTAAGACGGGGGCTGGTCTTCTTTTTAAAGACACAGAAAGACATAGAAATCATCGGTGAAGCAGCAAATGGGGGTGAAGCCGTTGAATTAGCGGAAAAGCTCAAACCAGATTTGATTTTGATGGACCTGGTCATGCCGGAGATAGATGGAATCCAGGCTACAAAGCATATCAAACAATCCCAGCCTTCCATTGAAATCATGATGCTGACAAGCTTTTCAGATCAAGATCATGTCATACCGGCTATCGAAGCAGGTGCCGCTGGATATCAATTGAAGGATATTGAACCGGATGAACTGGTAAATTCGATACGAAAACTTGTGAGAGGTGAAAACTCCCTTCACCCAAAGGCAACAAATCACTTGTTGAAGCGGGTGTCGCGGAACCATCAGCCGCCGCATCAAATCCATCGGCTCACCAACCGAGAAAAAGATGTGCTTCACGAGCTGACCAGAGGCAAGAGCAACAAGGAAATTGCCTCTAGTTTATTCATTACCGAAAAAACAGTCAAAACCCACATCTCTAATATCTTCACTAAGCTGGAGGTTTCAGATAGGACACAGGCTGCTTTGTATGCGGTGAAGCATGGACTTTCCGAATAAGATTAATGACCGTCTGTGCCGCCAAAGGCTATCTGATAACCATCGGGATCTTGAATTACGAATTCCTTCCAGGGACCATTTGCTTCATCAATCCATGGTTGGACGGAGATCGGTACAGCTTTCCCGGAAAATTCATGATACAGCTCATCCAGCGCTCGCCAATTTTCTATATAACAATAAAGGTCAAAGGCGGTGTCAGCTCCTTTGGCTGGTTTGTTCGGCCTCACATCTTCTGGTGATTCCGCCTGCAGAAGTTTTAGGGCCAGGCCACTGAAGCCATCCCTGATCACCCACCACTCTGTGACTTCACAGCCAAGCAGTTTCTCATAAAAGTGATTTGAATTGTTTAAATCAGATACCATCAATACTTTTAATGAACTATGTATTTTTGTCACTATTATCAACTCCTTCTTCTTTTATTTGACATCATTCACAATAATCCTTTTATAAAATTAAAACGGGCTGAAATGATTCAGCCCGCAGGATTGGTGGAATCCTATATTTTCATGATATGTTCTTCCATTGGCTCAACTTGACTGGCAGTCAGATTGGCGTGTTCGATATATCTGAGAAGGGTGTACATGTTTTGTTCGATCATTGTATAGTCACGGGAAAAATGATAAGCGTGCAGAAAATGCTCGATCCTTTTAGCTAACAGGTTGTCTTTGGTTCGTACCATGAGAATGAGAAGGTTATCCCATTCACTCCGATGTGTATAGTACAAAGCTCTGTCGTAATCGACTTTATTCAAGTAAATCCCTCCTTTTGAAGGGTTACTACTAGTATGGTCCAGTGTGCTGCTAATTTTCACTGAAAAAGTTGGCTGTCCTTTGAAACAGGGCTTTCCTTCTATTGGATGTATAGTGACCCGAAAATCACTGCATATTATATATGAAATTATATGCAGAGGTGAGGTAAACATGAAAAAATGGATGATGATTTTTTCTCTTTTATTTTTCCTGTTGGGAGGCCAGCAGACGTTTGCTCAGCAGGGGTATCAAAAATATGGCCGAATCGCGATTGCGGTTGTCAAAGAGGATTATACAGGCGAAAAACTTGCTGATTATAAGTATGATGGAAGGAAGTCATTGACTGGCGGTCAGGTCAAAGATACTTTTACCTTCGATGTTGTAAAGGATGGAAAGGATGTAACAGTCAAAGTGAATGTTGTTCATAATCCTGCAAAGCCCGCTGATTTAACCATTTCACTAATAGAAGTGCCATAAAATAAAAAAGCTTGCCCTTATTATGAGGACAAGCTTTTTGTTTTCTATTTGTCAAATAAGGAAATTTGGTACTATACTTTCAGTAGGGTGTCAGGAAAACGAAAAAACGTTATCGTTCTGCGGGGCACTTCCGCTTTATATCCAATCCAGCTGCAGTGCCCCAGCGCCTAGCAGATTTCGGTCTCCCTCCGGAAGATAAGTCAACATCGGCTCGCGCGTTGCTTGCCGTGTTTCCTTTATCTTCTGCGGGAGCCCTCCAATCTGTACGCCGCTGAGCGGGGCACTTCCGCTTTATATGAAAGGAGAGCCAGTCCCTTGTGATATTCATTCTTTTCTCAGACAACTTCATAATATGTAAGGAGGAAGAATGGTGAAGATAAAAGCTTTCCGTTATTTGTGGGTTGGCCAGGCTTTGGCCAACGGAGGGGATGTCTTTTTTATTGTTGCCATTATTGCAGCGATATTTGAAAGAACCCAATCTCCATTCATGATGAGTATCATCCCGGTGGTAATCACCTTTTCCCGGTTTGTCAGCAGTGTGCTGGCACCGCTGATTCTGGACCGGTTTCACTTGAAAAATCTTTTGTTTTTTTCTCAATTGCTGAAAACAGTTTTAATGGGGGTTACGTCAGCCCTTCTTTTTTGTGACGGTTTGAACTTGGTCTGTTTTTTCCTGTTGGTGAGCAGTGTCGCTTTCTTGGATGGATGGGCATTGCCTGCCCGAAATGCATTTGTCCCTTTCATTGTAAGAAGGGAAGACTTGATGGGGGCGAACGGTTTTCTCTCTACAATTGATCAGGCTGTGCAGTTTTCTGCATGGGCTGTTGGCGGAATCCTGGTTTCATTTGCAGGAGAGGAATGGACGTTGGTTCTGACTGCTGCATTTTTTTTAGCCAGCAGCCTTATGATGTACAGTCTCCCAATGTATGGCGGAGGAATGCCGATAAGGCAAGAGAAGGATTTCAAACTGCTGCAGAATATGACAGATGGCTGGGGAGACATCTGGAGAACCCCCAAATTAAGGAACATTTTCGTTATCTATACGATTGAATCGGCGGCAACGGTTGTCTGGATTGCAGCGATTTTATACGTGTTTGCAGAGCAGCAGCTTGGTCGTGGTGAAGAATGGTGGGGCTTTATCAATGGCGCCTTTTTCTTAGGTCTCATAGCTGCGGGGGTACTGTTGTTAAAAACCCACAGGCTTTTTTCCGGAAAAGTCTACCGGTGGCTGCCTTTAACTTTGATCTGCACTTCACTTGCCACTTTGTTTTTTGGATTAACTAGCAGTGCTATCCTTTCTTTGGTGTTTTCCATCATGTTCGGATTTTTTGATGGGCTGAAAGTGATCTTCCTGCAAACGGCCGTACAGCAGAGTGTCAGTCCCGAGAAGCTTGGGAAAGTATTTGCAGCTCAGGAAGCTGTTACCACACTCCTTTTTGGAATATTTTCACTAGCAGCTGGATTTCTTGCAGGGAAAATAGGAGTTACGCCTGTTTTTATCGCCGCGTCCTTACTCTTGATGACTTCGGTGATTCCGGCTAACAGGCTGAAAAATCTATTATTGAATGATTAATGTAAGGAGGAGTCTCTATGGAGGCTCTTTTTTAGTACTCCATATAGTCTAATTTTTTCCCTGTTGCTTTTCTTCTCATGAATCCTTATCCCATCACATATATTGAACTATGACTAAACAGGAGCCGAAGGTGTAAATTCCTACTGGAGGGGAACATGTATGAGAGAAGAGGAACAGAAACAGCTGCAGTATGCAATTGCAGAAATAACGGAAATAGCGAAAGGTTTTGGATTGGATTTTTACCCGATGCGATATGAGGTCTGTCCAGCAGATATTATTTATACATTTGGTGCATATGGAATGCCGACACGGTTCTCCCATTGGAGCTTTGGAAAGCAGTATCATAAGATGAAGCTTCATTATGATCTTGGCTTGAGCAAGATTTATGAGCTTGTCATCAATTCGAATCCTTGTTATGCATTTTTGCTCGATTCCAACTCGCTCATACAAAATAAATTGATTGTAGCACACGTGCTTGCCCACTGTGACTTTTTTAAAAATAATGTCCGGTTTCAAAATACAAAAAGAGATATGGTTGAAAGTATGGCCGCTACTGCAGATAGAATCAGGCAGTATGAAATCGAATATGGAAAAAAGGAAGTGGAAACCTTTCTTGATGCTGTCCTGGCAATCGATGAGCATATCGATCCTTCCTTGATGCGCCCCAAGCTTTCATGGACCATGGATGATGTAGAGTGGGAAGAGGAAGAAGTCTCGGCAGCTACGCCTTATGACGATTTATGGTCACTTGATGAGGGACCAAGAAGAGACAAGAGTAAGCGCAAAAGGGTTAAAAAGAAATTTCCGCCTCAGCCTGAAAAGGATATCCTGCTTTTCATTGAACAATTCAGCCGCGAACTTTCGGATTGGCAGCGTGATATTCTGACTATGATGAGGGAAGAAATGCTTTACTTCTGGCCACAGTTGGAAACGAAGATCATGAATGAAGGATGGGCATCCTATTGGCATCAAAGAATCATCAGGGAAATGGATTTAACCAGCGGGGAATCCATTGAATTTGCCAAGTTGAATGCAGGAGTTGTGCAGCCCTCGAAAACAAGCATTAATCCTTATTACCTTGGCTTGAAAATTTTCGAGGACATTGAAGAACGATATAACAATCCAACAGATCAAATGATTAAACGGGGAGAAAAGCCCGGTTCAGGCCGGGAGAAAATGTTTGAGGTCAGAGAAATCGAGTCGGATATATCTTTCCTGAGAAACTACCTGACAAAGGATTTGGTGACAAGGGAGGATATGTACCTGTTTCAAAAGCAGGGCAAGGATTATAAGATTGTTGATAAAGAATGGAAAGAAGTCAGGGATCAGCTTGTAAGCATGCGGGTCAACGGCGGGTTTCCATTCATCACGGTCAATGATGGCGACTATATGAAGAACGGGGAGCTCTATTTGAAACATTGGTATGAAGAAATAGAACTCGACATTAAATATCTGGAGAAGGTCCTTCCGTATGTCCATCAGCTTTGGGGACGGACCGTTCATATTGAAACCCAGGTGGAAAACAGGCAGATTTTGTTCACTTACGAAGGCAGGAACGTACAGCGGAAATATTTGTAGAGAGAATTTCAAAGAAGGCAATATCCCTGTAGGGTGTATTGCTTTCTTATTTTGTTATGATACTTTAGCACTTTAAAGCAGCCGGGGACAGTCCCCGGCTGCTTTAAAGCGCTAAAGTGGAGGGAGAATAAATGCAGAGGAAACAGGATTACACCAGGAAAGTGCAGAATATATAAGTTAGAAATACATTGCCCTGATTCACGAGTAGTATCCCAAAAAGAAAGGGAAAAATGCACTCTTCCATTCAGATAGAAAAGCCCTGGTATCCAAGGGGAAACCCTGTCCTTTAGACTTTTTCAAAGCAGCAATCCATACGAAAGAAGTCTTTCCAGATGATGCAGGGTCCAATTTAAAATAATGAGGTGAAGGGATGTACCAAAGAATTTTATTGGCTGCTGATGGTTCTGAGCATTCAAAACGGGCTGCAGAGAATGCCATCCTTATCGCTAAATGTTCTGAAGAATCAACGATTGTGATGGTTTATGTAGCAGATGCAGACCGCGCCAAATCGGATATTTTGGCCCATTGGAATTCTGCAGAGATTAATGACTTCAGGAAAGAAAGAATGAAGGATGTAGAAGCCTTGGCAAAGGATGCAGGAGTCAAATATGAAATCAAAATCCTTCATGGAGACCCCGGGCCTGCAATTGTCGAATATGCAAATAAGCAGAAAGCCGATATTGCCGTGATCGGCAGCAGAGGGCTGAACGGTCTTCAGGAGTTTGTATTAGGCAGCGTAAGCCACAAAGTTGCCAAGCGGGCGAACTGCCCGGTGCTGATTGTTAAATAAATTGATTCCTCCTCATTTGGGGAGGTTTTTTCTTTGGTTGTATACTTACTTGGATTAAAGCGGGAAGAGGGATAGTCCCACCCATCGCTTTAACGCTTTAACGTGCTGGGGGACTGTCCCTCATTGCGTTAAAGGGGCAAAGTCCTTAATTTTAGTGAAAGTTTTGACATACTTTCACTTCTTTCATATACTAATATTCAAATGAATGTTTGAATGTAATGACTGGGGGAGTGTTTAGTGAAACAGGGAGAAATCTGTGAAGTGACTTGTCAAGTAGATGAGAAAGTGACATCGATTCAGAGGGAGCTTTCTTCAACGGATACAAATGGGGCAGCCAAAATATTTAAGGCCTTATCGGATGATACTAGAATGAAGATCGCTTATGCTCTCAGTCTTGAGAAAGAACTTTGCGTGTGTGATGTGGCGAATATCGTGAGTTCCACCACAGCAACGGCTTCCCACCACTTGAGGCTGCTTCGGAATATGGGGCTCGCGAAATATCGGAAAGAAGGGAAATTGGTATACTATTCCCTGGATGACGACCACGTCAGAAGCTTGATTAAGATTGCTATTGCTCATCATAAGGAGGTGGAACAGCGTGGCTGAAGGATTGAAGGATACAACTTCTAAAACAATATACCGCGTTCAGGGCTTTTCCTGAGCAGGCTGTGCCGCAAAGTTCGAAAAGAACGTGAAGCACCTGGATGGTGTTTCGGAAGCCAATGTTAATTTTGGAGCATCGAAACTCACAGTCTTTGGAGATACAACAATAGAAGAACTTGAAAAAGCAGGAGCCTTTGAAGGGCTTAAGATCATAAATGAAAATCAGCAATTTAGTGAAGAAAAACAACCATTCATAGCGAAGTATGCAAATGTATTGTTGTCTGCTGCCTTCCTGGTACTGGGATGGTCACTTGGACACTTCTACGGAGAGGAGAATATCCTATCTATTCTCGCCTATGTTGTATCCATAGCAGTCGGTGGCTTTCGCCTTTTTACAACCGGTTTAAAGAATCTGGTTCGTTTGGAATTCGATATGAGAACACTGATGACCATTGCGATCATTGGTGCTGCTTTCATAGGGGAATGGGGAGAAGGAGCCACGGTCGTAATATTGTTTGCGATCAGTGAGGTCTTAGAAGCCTATTCCATGGATAAGGCCCGCCAGTCGATCCGTTCACTCATGGACATTGCGCCCAAGGAGGCACTGATCCGAAGGGACGGCACAGAGATGGTTGTAGAAATTGAAGATATCCAAGTAGGCGACACCATGATAGTAAAACCAGGGAAAAAGCTTGCCCTGGATGGAGTAGTGGTAAAAGGGACATCGGCTGTCAACCAGGCAGCCATTACAGGTGAATCTGTTCCAGTCACCAAGAATAAGGATGATGAAGTCTTCGCTGGCACCCTGAATGAAGAAGGCTTGCTGGAAGTCAAAGTCACCAAGTTGGCTGAAGATACAACCATTGCAAAAATCATCCACTTGGTAGAAGAAGCTCAGGCAGAAAGAGCACCTTCCCAGGCATTTGTGGATCGTTTTGCTAAGTACTATACTCCGGCAGTCATTCTGGTTGCCATTCTTGTCGCCATTGTCCCGCCCTCGTTCTTTGCTGCTGACTGGTCTACCTGGGTGTACCAGGGGCTTGCTGTACTTGTTGTCGGCTGTCCATGTGCCCTTGTGATATCCACGCCGGTTTCCATCGTAACGGCTATTGGAAACGCTGCGCGCAACGGTGTTTTGATCAAAGGCGGTATCTACCTGGAAGAGGCAGGTGCTTTAAAGGCAATTGCCTTTGATAAAACGGGGACGCTAACAAAAGGGGTACCGGAAGTCACTGATTTTATCTCATTTACCGAAATAGATGATAAAAATCTAAGGCTGCTTGCAGCACTTGAAAATGGTTCACAGCATCCTTTGGCCTCTGCTATCCTGAAAAAAGCTGAAGGCGGAAAAATCGATTACCGAAATATTGAGATTGAGGACTTCACTTCTGTCACAGGAAAAGGAATCAAAGGCACCATTCAAGACACAGTATATTATGCTGGGAGCCCTTCATTCATGGAGGAAGCAATTGGGGTGCCGCTGCCGGATGATATAAAAAGTATGATAGTGGAACTCCAGAAAGAAGGCAAAACCGTCATTGCACTAGGTACGGAAACCGGTGTAATGGCATTAACAGGTGTTGCTGATGAAATTAGGGAGAGCAGTGCTGAGGTCATTGAAAAGCTTCATAGATTGGGTATTGAGAAAACCATCATGTTGACCGGGGATAACCAGGGAACCGCTGAAGCCTTTGCCAAACGAACAAATGTTACAGACGTAGCAGCAGAATTACTTCCTCAGGATAAATTATCATATATTAAAACACTGCGCCGGCATTATGATAAGGTCGCCATGGTGGGGGATGGGGTGAATGATGCTCCTGCTCTTGCTGCTTCATCTGTAGGAATTGCCATGGGAGGAGCCGGAACCGATACAGCATTGGAAACTGCAGATATCGCTCTTATGGGAGATGATTTAAGGAAGCTTCCTTTTACTGTAAAACTCAGCAGGAAAGCTTTGTTGATCATAAAGCAGAATATCGTCTTTTCCTTAGGGATCAAACTTCTGGCACTCCTGCTGGTGATACCTGGATGGCTGACGCTTTGGATCGCAATATTCGCTGACATGGGAGCTACTTTGATTGTTACCTTGAATGGACTGCGGCTCCTCAAGGTAAAGGATAAATAAAGGTTGTTTTCGGAGAGTGCCGCTTTCGGAAAATCAATGAGCCGGAATTCCCTCTTAGTTATCAGGGGCTTCTCTCTTTAAAAAGGGTTTTCAAGGAGTCTAATAAAAAGAAGAAGCCGCTGAGGCTTCTTCTTTTTATCCAATAATGACTCTTTCTTTCGGATAATTATATAACGTCTCTTTTTGCTTGATGCCTAAGATAACAAGGAATGTCAGGAGCCCGATCCTTCCAATGAACATCAAGGCCATTATGATGAGTTTTCCATAAACACTCAAATCAGGAGTGATTCCCATAGAGAGGCCGACAGTTCCAAAAGCCGAACACACTTCAAAAAGGATTTCAATCATTGAAAATGACTCGGTGATTGAAAGGAATATCACCGAGCCTGCACACATGAAACTAGCTAAGAGTGTTACAGCAAGTGATTTTATAACGTCTGTATTATCGAGTTCTCTTCTGAACACCTTGATAGTGGAACGTCCCCTTGCAAAGTTAATCAGAAATAGTAGGTTTATAGCGAACGTGGTAGTACGAATTCCTCCTCCTACTGAACTTGGAGAAGCTCCAATAAACATCAACATGCAAATAATAATCAGGGCAGGCTCCGAAAACTGGCTTACATCCATAGTAGCCAAGCCCCCGCTCCGGGTAGTAGTGGATTGGAAAAACGCATAGAAAAAGGACTTATGCCAGGACATTCCTTCAAAAAAACGGTTAAACTCAATAACGAGTATCAGAAGCGTTCCCGCAAGCAAAAGACCGAAGAAGGTCACACTGGTTAACTTCGTGTAGAGCGAAAAGTGAAACCGGCCGCGTTTATTATTGTGAAGCAGGAAATCCTTCAACTCGATTAGTACAGGGAACCCTATCGCTCCCAAAGTAATTAAGATGATGTTCACACATTGAACAAAATAATCTCCCGCATACGGAATCAGTGATTGTCCCGTAATATCAAAACCGCCGTTTGTTGTGGCGCTGACACTGGCAAAAATGCCGTGCAAGTAAGCATCCTGCCAAGTCGGGTAGTATTTCAAGAAGTATGTACCTAATATGAGGGCACCCATTAATTCTATCAAAAGTATGATATACATAATCTGTTTCATCAGGTTGACCAGACCTGAAAGATTTGATTGATTTTGGTCCGTCATGATCAGGCGCCGTTCTTTTAACCCAATTTTCTTTCCTAAGACAAGCCATAGAAATGTCCCGAGAGTCATAATGCCGATACCGCCGATTTGCAGGATGAAAATCAAGATGAATATTCCTGCTGTACTGAAAGAATCAGCAATTTGTATAACAGTCAACCCTGTGACACTAATGGCACTGACTGCTGTAAACATGATATCGAGGAAACTAAGGTCCACACCGGGTTTAGCTGTAATGGGGAGACTTAGTAAAAGTATAGAAAATCCAACTGCCGCAACATAGAAAACCACGATAATCTGGGCAGGAGATAGTTGGTCAATTCCTTTTTTGTAGCTGGACATAAAATAATCCCCTTTATGGATAATAGCTATGTAACACTATACCACATGGTTTACTTAGGTAACATATAAAAAAATGATTTTTTCGTCTTGCAAATGGTAAGTAATTCCTACTCAAAACCAGGAATCTTATGGTACAATCTTAAAAGATGAAAGTCTGGCTATGTTTTTGAAAGGAGCATTGAAATGGCAAATGTTTTTAACAATTCGACGATAGTTGCTATTATTATTGCTTTTTCTGTGTATTTTATGATCAGGGGAATTGCGATATTCTTTGGAAAAGCGGGCAAAGGATATATGGAGCAAAGAAACTTAACAACAGAAAAACTTTTCTTCCATTTAATTGGCGGTTACTATATTTTCACCGGAATACTGGGACTATTCATTCCAAGACTGGACTGGAAAACCGAAGACATCTACAACTCAATCGGAATCTATGCTCTTGTTTCTGTTTTCTTCTGGCTGACGATCGACTTCCTTATGAAGCGAAACAGCAATATGGAACAGAAATTAGCAGAGAAGTAAAAAGGCTCTGAAAACCTAAATGGTTCAGGTTTGAAGTGAAAACGCCTAATCCTCATGCGGAAGGTCGGTCTTTTCGCGATGAAAATCTTATTATATTACAGAAAACGGTCAGTGGCTGATGCCTCTGACCTATTTTTATTTAAGGGGGGTTCTCCAGATGTGAAAAGCGGCTTTTCGGCTCTGCCCTCGCATGAGGTATAAAAATAATGAAGAGCATTAGCGAGTTGATGATGATTTATCACTAAAAAGTGAAGGTCCAATTCAACTGCGTACGGACTGGACTGATTCCGCATGCACGAATTGATGTTCTTTTCCCTTTGAACAAGATGAACACTGAATCGAATCGAGCTTATGACAGAAAAAATCCAGAACCCGATTTCTTCTGAAAATTACCTGAATTCAGTGAGGAACTGAACATGTGGACTTATCCCCAGCAGTTGGACCTTGGAGCTAATAATGAGACCGAAATCCAATAGCCGCTAAGACCCTCCCAGTGGTAAGGCCCCCTCAAGTGGAGCTGACGATTCATCCACATACTACAGGAAACTATGGATCTCCCTTGCTACTGTTTAATCATTTAAAACATCAATCCTATATCTGTTTATTGTATTCATTTTGATAGCTGGAATCATTGGGGCACTGGTAACAAAGGCAAATAAAAATGTCACTCCAAGGGTTAGAATAAAAAGTTCTATCATTTGGTTTTTAGGGTCGGTGCATATGATCTTACCATATCAGCAAAAATCGTTAACTCAAGAGATAGAGTGACATATATCGGTGCGATTTGTCACTCCTTTTGATGTGTTATTTTTAGTTTTGAATTCGAAAAAAGAACCCTGTTTCTGAGAACCGGGTTCTTTTTCAACATCTATTTAGTTCTTTAGGTCTATTTCATGGCACCTTCTGTAAACTTTTGGGTTTTTTATCCGATATAAGAAGAGTACATTTAGCTCAAAGATTACAACATTGGCTAAAAGTCATTCGAACAGTCACTACTCTTGATATGTGTGTAAAAGGAGATCCTACCCTGAACGTTCCTGCCAAATGAGCAAAAGAAACTATTTTCTTGATAGGACTTTTGCTATAGAATGAGAAATGTCGAATGTTGGCAAGTACTAGTTTAATGAGTAGAAGACATTTACAGCAAGCGAGGGCAGCCATGTTAAAAAATATAAAAGATTCAACGTTAATTCACGAAGAAAAACGGACACTTAAATGGTTTTTGGTGCTGTTTTTTACTATATCAATTTTGTATGATGCTTTCTACTATTTTATTATCCCTGGGTTTGTTGGAGGAAAGCAAGTGGGCATGCCTTCAATATTTGGATACTTTCTTTATATTTTTATATTCCTGCTCACAGGTGTAAGTTATTACATTTATAGTAAAAAAAATATATATTTAATTAAGTATAATGTAGTTTTAGCATATGTTGGCCTTATCTGTATAAACGACATTACTGTTCATATTAAAAATCCCAGTATAACTGGAGGAGGAAATATTGTAGAAATCTTCTTGATTCTATTCTCCCCCATTTTTGTAAGTGAGTCATTTTTTCTACTCGTATGTGGCTCAATTGTCCTAAAATATGCTTTAGTGGGAATCATTACACAAGATATTGTTGTATTAATAATTCCATCGCTTATGATCATATTAATTTCATCCATTGCTTACCTATTACTAAAACGAATTTTAGGTTATGTGGAAGGTATTAAAGGTTCATACAATAAACAGCTGGAAGGTATCGTTAAGGGCATTATTGCTACTTTGGAGCTAAAAGATCCTTATACAAGAGGTCATAGTGAGCGTGTTGCCTTTTATGCACTTTCCCTTGCAAAGAGGCTTGATATCTATTCAGATGAAGAATTAGAAGCATTTTACTATGCTTGTTTATTACATGACATAGGGAAAATTCATATTCCAGACAGGATATTGATGAAACCGGATAAGCTTACCAAGGAAGAATTTGAGGTTATTAAAACCCACCCGGCTGTAGGTGCAGAAGCAGTTGAAAAGGTAGAAGTGCTCAGTGACAGCTTAAACGTTATTCTTTCTCACCATGAGAGATGGGATGGCAGGGGTTATCCGGAGGGATTAAAAGGAACGGAGATTCCTCTCGCTGCGAGGGTAACAGCAATTGCAGATGCATTCGATGCGATGACTTCCACTCGTTCCTACAGAGAAGCGTTATCGACAGAAACGGCTTATAAACGAATTCTTGAAGGTCAAGGAACGCAGTTTGATCCTGATCTTATTCATACATTTAAAATTGTTTTTCCTGAATGGGTTGAGATGAGGAAGGGGTCAAACCAAACCGTTCAGCATCATCCTTAGATCCTGCACCACCTCGAGAATTAAATCCAAAGTAGATTGAAGGTGAAGTTATGAAAATCAAAAAACTTAGCAAAATTAAAACAACTTGCTGGTGGTGTGAATGGTTACAGATATAATGGGTGGGGGTGCATGCAATTGCTTGCATCCTTTTTTAATAGGAAAAAGGGAGAGAACTACATGTGGAATAAAGACAGTATAGTAGTGTTTGTTGCCCATGAAATACATGAGGATAAAAAAAAATATATTTTAGAGGATAAGCATTCAGGGGACTTCTATGAAATGCCTTTACCTGCAATCGACGCCATTAAAAGTCTCTCTGAAAGAAAAACAATAAACGAAACAGAAGCTTTGCTGATTGATAAGTATCCAGAAGAAGAAATAGATATGAAAGATTTTATCACTCAGTTGATTGAAATGGACTTATTAACCCAAATTGATGAAGAGGTCCTACAGGTAGTACCTGCAAAAAAGAAAAAGCGAGGTTTTTTGTGGATTGATAGAGACTTTGCAGGAAGGTTTTTTAAAAGCAGCTCCAAGAAATTTTACATTTTTTCGTTTTTCTGTTCAATTTTATTAATGATTCTGAATCCTTCCTCAATTCCTTATTATAAAGATTTATTTTGGTCTGATATCATGCTTCTAAACATATTGCTATTTTCTGTTTTAAGTATTGTTCTAGTTTTAATTCATGAGGCAGGACATGTATTGGCTGCGCGTTCCCTTGGCATTTCTGTAAACTTGGGTATAGGCCACAGACTCTTCTTCCCGGTTTTGGAATCCGATGTAAGTGAGGTATGGAAACTGGGAGGCAGAGATAGAAACAGAGTTTACCTTGCTGGAATTAATTTTGACATTGCTATTTTGTTTCTGAGTCTCTTTTTTCAAAACTTTTTATTATATGATGACCCGAAAGGGATGCTTTACACCATTACAGCAATGATGAATTTTAATATCGTTTTGAGGCTTATCTATCAGTGTTGTTTTTATATGAAAACTGATTTGTATTTCGTGGTTGAGAATATAACCGGGCAGTATAACCTTATGGAAGAAGCGAAGGGGTTTCTTAGAAAAAAAGTGGTTTTAAGAAGAAGTAGTAAAACAGAATATGGAAAAATGATAAAGGGTTATAGCTTCTTCTATATTTTAGGTACTTTTATATCAATAGGTATTTTTCTGTTTTACTATTTACCGCAATTATTTTATGCAATTAAAATGACTCTACCAAAACTTCAAAATCCACTTAGTTCTATTCACTTCTGGGATGGGGCTATCTTCCTTTTACAGTTGCAGATTGTGGCTTCAATTTTAATTTATTCATGGATTAGGGGATTAAAACACAACTTTCTCAAGTCGAAATAAGGAAGGTCATAAAAATATCTTAAAGATAAACCAACAAATTTCTACAAAGTTTTACAAAACGCCTGTTTTTCCTATATTATTAAGTGAATAGTCCTATCTTAAGATTTTTTAAAGGAGCAGCAAATGACTAATCTTCGACTTAATAGTATTCAATTAGATAAAGAAGAGAAAAAAACATTAAAATTATTCTTGTCCTTATTTTACTTTTTACTGATAGCTTATGATGCTTTTTATTATTACTTATTCAGGTTTTATGAGGACAAGAAAATGGGTCTGCCTGATGGGGGGCTCGGTTTCTGGTTTCACATTATCATATTGGCATTCCTTCCAGTAGCCATTTATTTAGCTAGGAAGGGAAAGCTTTATTCAATTAAATATATATATTTAATAGGTTATATTCTTATTGATATAGTTAATAACCTGATGATCTTTTTGGGAACTGATTTAGTATTTAATTCAGGAAACGCTGTAGAAATTTTCTTTATATTATTTTCTCCAATTTTTATAAATAAGAGATTCTTCTGGTTCTCTCTTATAGGCATGGTTGTTAAATATGCTTTGTTAGGGATTATTTTAGGTGCTGTTCAAGCCCTTCTGCCTATTGTTCTTTATGTCATACTTTCCGCTATTGCTTATATTTTCTTAAGCAGGTTTAATTCAAATCTTGAAACACGCCTTAAGTTGAACGACGAACTCCGCCACACAGAAAAGCTAGCCGCGGTCGGCCAATTCGCAACGTCTATAAGCCACGAGGTAAGAAATCCTCTCGCGTCCCTGAAGGGCTTCACACAGCTTCAGCATGAGAAGCATCCTGAAGATAGCGAGTACTACTCAATCATGATTAATGAAATTGAAAGGATTTCTTCTCTGCTCGATGATTTATTGGTGATCGGAAAACCTAAGGGAATGAAGTTTGAAAGCCATAATATCCCTGAAATCATAGAGTATGTGACTAAGGTGATGGAAAATGACGCAATAAACCAGAATATTGCTTTCAGTGTGAAAATGGAAAATAACCTTCCTCCAATTGAATGTGATGGGAAACATTTAAAGCAAGTACTGATTAATTTGATCAAAAACGGAATGGAAGCGATGCCTGAAGGGGGAGAGATTTCCATCAAAGCGGAACTTGAAAGGTCTGACATGGTCTTGCTGTCTGTAAGGGATGAAGGGCAGGGAATCGCTGAAAAGGATCTTGAGCAGCTCGGTACTCCCTTTCATACTACGAAATCAGACGGTACAGGGCTGGGCCTGATGGTAAGTTTTAAAATTATCGAAGAACACAACGGAACGATTCTTTATGACAGTGTTGAAGGGAAGGGGACAACGGCTTCCATCAAGCTTCCGGTCACTCAGCGGGTACTATAGAATGGGCATTCTGGTCTTAGGTTAGAAACCTAGAAAATCGGGTATACTCTCTTCGGAGGGATTAACCGTGCAGCATAGAAATAAAAACATAAATGAAGATTTTTATATAAAACAGCTATTAAGAATAGGCATCTATAAAGTTTCCGATAAACAGCTCTATGAATTGAGTAAGAATGAACTACAAAATGAGTACCTGGCCCACTATGTGGAGAACTCCATTTCAAAAGTCATTGGAATGACTGGGATGAATGAAGAAGGGTATGCATAACAAAAAAGAATCCTGCTCAGGATTCTTTTTTTATGGTTCTAAGGAACGTCATGCCCCATGGAGCTTTGTAAAATTTCAAACCAGTGATCATGGTCCAGCTTCATATCAAGAGAATCAACAGCAGATTGGATTCTAGCCATTTTGCCTGAACCGACAATCGGCATGATACGGGAAGGGTGGCTCAATAACCAGGCATATATGATTTGATCTATTCCGTCCGCGTTCTTTTCTTTGCGGATCTTTTCCAGTGTATGACGTAGACGCACTGCTTTCTCATCTTCACTGGTGAAGATTTTTCCGCCTGCCAAAGGAGACCATGCCATCGGAGCAATCCTGTTTTGGAGTGCGTGATTCAAAGTTCCGTCTCCAAAATTCTCCAGTTCATAAGGTGATAGTTCCAATTGATTGGTGACCAGAGGGAAATCCATATAAGATTGCAGCATGCTGAATTGATGATCTTTGAAGTTTGAAACACCAAAATAGCGGACTTTGCCTTCTTTATGAAGCTGGTTGAATGCTTCGGAAGTCTGTGCAGGGTCCATGAACGGATCGGGACGGTGAATGAGCAGGACGTCTATGTAGTCTGTATTCAAATTGGTTAAAGAGTTTTCCACTGATTTGATGATATGATTTTTGCTTGTATTATAATGATGTGTTTTGTGTTCTGGACGCTGTTTGGATGGAAGGACAATCCCGCATTTTGTAACGATTTCCATCTTCTCTCTGAGTGATGGTTTTAATCTCAATGCTTCACCAAATAAAGCTTCACAAGTATAGCTTCCATAAATGTCAGCATGATCAAACGTTGTAATGCCGGTATCCAGAACTTTTTGTATTAAATTCAACGTTTCTTGTTTCGATTGGTTCCAATCGTTCAGGCGCCAATGACCATGAATCAACCTGGAGAATGTTAGGTCTTCGGTAAGCTGAATTCTTTCCATTTGTATCCTCCTCGTTTTCACTTTCGCTTTCATTCATTATAGCCTGTATGGACTTATCTTCAAAATAAGAGGGCTTGTCGCTTTATTCCTTTAAAGCGGTGAGGGACTGTCCCCGGCTGCTTTAAAGGGGTAAAGGATGCTTCCGGATGTATTTCTTGAAATTCAGGGGTGTTTATGTCAAAGTAGAGAATGGAAATCAATTAAATATGCGAGAATAGTGGGGGGACCAGTAAGGCTGGTTGAGATTGTATCCTTTTTTAGATACTGACCCTTGGAACCTGATCTGGCTGAGACCAGCGTAGGGAACATATTCTAAACGGTAATTCTGTTTTCAATATGCGTCCCGGATAAACACCGGGGCGCTTTTTTTATTAGGGCACAGACACTGCATGACTCATATGAACAGGTTCTATCATATACTCGCGAACTTTTTGACACTTAAGGAGGAACCTATAATGAAAAAAGGACTATTAGCCTTATTTTCTGCTGTTTTGATTACCGGCTGCAGCGGGCAGAACAACAATGCCGAGCAGAAAGAAGAGGGGCAAGGAAATGAAAGTGAAGAATTGAAAGAAGTTTCCGTTGTGTTGGACTGGACTCCGAATACCAACCATACCGGATTATACGTTGCCAAGGAAAAAGGCTATTTCGAGGAGGCCGGTCTTGATGTGGAAATCATCATGCCAGGGGAGGCCGGGGCTGATTCCATCGTAGCTTCAGGCAGGGCCGAATTCGGTGTCGGCTATCAGGAAGGAGTGACACAGGCACGGGTCCAGGATGTTCCGCTCATCTCCATAGCTGCTGTCATTCAGCACAATACATCCGGATTTGCTTCCCCTGCAGACAAGAATATCGAAACACCAAAGGATTTTGAAGGAAAGACATATGGCGGATGGGGCTCACCAGTAGAAGAGGCTGTCATGGCATCAATCATGAAACAGGAAAATGCTGACGTATCAAAAGTGGATTTCGTCAACATGGGTGACAGTGATTTCTTTACAGCTGTCCAAAGAGACATCGATTTTGCCTGGATTTATTATGGATGGACAGGCATAGAGGCAGAGCTTAGAAACCAGGATATCAATATGATTTATCTAACAGACTACTCGGAGAAATTGGATTATTATACTCCAGTATTGACGACGAATGAAGAAATGATTTCTGATAATCCCGAAACGGTTGAGGCGTTTGTATCTGCTGCTTCAAAAGGATATAATTTCGCCATCGATAATCCGGGAGAAGCAGCAAAGATCCTTATCGATGCGGCGCCGGATCTGGACCCGGATCTGGTCATGAAGAGCCAGAAGTGGCTGGCATCCAAGTATACAGATGATGCACCTAGATGGGGTGAGCAGAAACTGGAGGTCTGGAAAAACTATGCAGACTGGATGTTCGAAAATGAACTTTTGGAAAATGAATTAGAGGCAGAAAAAGCATTCACCAATGAATTTTTGCCGGAATAAGAGGGGGTTCCTTTATGGAAAACAGCTTGATCAGTATTCAAATCCTGCCGAAGACCAAAAACGGTGAGGATGTAATTCCCTATGTCGACGCAGCAATCTCAGTGATTCAGGAGGCTGGAGTAAAGTTTGAGGTTCACCCACTGGAAACAACGATGGAGGGAAACTTATCCGATTTAATGAAAGTAATTGAAAAGATGAATGAAAAAATGATTGAAATGGGGAGCAGGAATGTGATCTCCCAAGTGAAAATCCTTTATCAGCCAAGCGGAATTTCAATGGATCAATTAACAGGGAAGTATAAATGATGAATAGATTCCTTGCAAGGGGATGGCGGCCTACCGTGGTCATCATCCTTTTGTTCATTATTTGGGAGACTGCCGTAAAGATGGCCGATATACCAGCATGGCTGCTGCCAGCCCCGTCACGAATCGCCGGTGAAGCTGCAGCTGTCTGGCCAACTTTTCAGGACCATTTGGCCTCCACTGTATCTTTGACGGTTTTGGGATTCTTGATTGGCTGCAGTATTGGTTTGCTGGTGGCGGTCGGACTGCATCTTATACCAGTCTTAAGAGAGTCGGTTTACCCGCTTTTGATTCTGTCGCAAAATATCCCGGTCATCGTCCTGGCCCCGCTCTTGGTCGTATGGTTCGGTTTTGGCCTGCTGCCGAAAATGATAGTAATCACACTTGTGTGTTTTTTTCCGGTAGCTGTGGCAGCATTGGACGGATTCAGGCAGACAGGCAATGAACTCAAACACTATATGCAGATGGCAGGTGCAAGCAAGATGCAAATCTTCACAAAGTTGGAATGGCCCCATTCCCTTCCATCTATCTTTTCAGGTGTAAAGATATCTGCTACTTATAGTGTCATGGGGGCTGTCATTTCTGAATGGCTGGGGGCGAAGCAGGGCATCGGGGTATTCATGACGTTGGCCTCCTCTTCATTCAGGACGGACAGAGTGTTTGTGGCGATTTTTGCCATTATGTTATTAAGCTTAATATTTTTCGTGTTCATTATTGGAATGGAAAAACTCCTTATCAAGTGGAGGCCGAAAGGAGAAGAGAAGAGTGGAAAAGTTGGAAATCGATCATCTATATAAATCATTTGAAGGTCAGCTCATCCTCGACGATCTCTCACTTTCTGTCGGTGATGGTGAATTTTTATCCATCCTTGGTCCATCTGGGAGTGGAAAGAGTACTCTGTTTCATTTAATTGGAGGACTCTATACCCCTGAAAAAGGAAGCATCACAATTGATGGGAAAACCATCAACGGACAGAGAGGGTATATAAGTTACATGCCGCAAGCCCCGTCACTTCTGCCTTGGAGGACCGTCGAAGACAATGTCCTCCTGGGTCAGGAATTATCAGGGAAAAAAGACAGGCAGGGTGCCAGGGGAATGATCGAACGAGCCGGCCTGGCCGGGTACGAAAAAGCTTACCCTCATGAATTATCCGGCGGGATGAAACAGAGGGTTGCCTTCATACGGGCGCTGCTCAGTCCTCAGCCGATCATTTGCCTGGACGAACCATTTTCAGCTTTGGATGAATTCACCCGGTTGGATATGCAAAAATGGCTCTTGTCCATTTGGGAGGAAAATAAAAAGAGCATTATATTCGTTACCCATAATATTGAGGAAGCTTTATTTCTCTCTGACAGACTGATTGTGTTATCTCCAAGGCCTGCAGCCATTAAAAGCGAATTCAACGTTCCGTTCTCTAGGCCGAGGGACGAAAGCCTGGTTCTCAGCGAGGAATTCCTTCGTTGTAAAAAAACGATTTATGAAGAGTTGATTGTCCATGAGTAACGGCGGGGAAAGAGGAATCATTGATTCACATATCCATCTTGATATGTATAAACCCTTTGAAAGAGAAAAAATCTTGTCAGAATGCACTATGCATCATGTCCTGGCACTGATATCAGTTTCCTATCATTTAAAATCATGTTATGAAAATTTGAAGTTATCTCAAATTGATGGAAGAATCAAACCTGCCTACGGGTACCATCCTGAGCAGCCACTTCCTTCAAATGAAGAGATTCTGGATATCCTGTCATTTCTGAAAGAAAATAAAGATTCGATGGCAGCAGTGGGGGAGGTAGGTTTGCCTTATTACTTGAAACAAGAGCTTCCTGAATTGGACCCTGCCCCCTACCATGAAATTCTTCAAATGTTTGTTCAGGAGGCAAAGGCCCTTGATAAGCCGATCATTCTCCATGCTGTATATGAAGATGCTGATAAGGCAATCTCGTTGCTTGAGCGGTTCTCGATTCATCATGCACATTTTCATTGGTTCAAGGGCTCATCTAAAACATTGCAGAAGATGAAGGACAATGGCTATTATATCTCACTTACTCCCGACCTCTTATATGAAAAAGAGATTATGACAATCGCTGAGGACTATCCCCTTGAACTTCTTCTTGTTGAAACAGACGGCCCCTGGAAATTTGAAGGACCGTTCCGAGGGGAAATGACTCATCCCGCAATGATTCATCAAACAGTGAAGAAACTGGCGGAAATCAAGAGGGAGCCCCTGCAGGATGTTTACAAAACCGTCCTTGATAACACAAAAAAACTTTATGGGATCTAAGCCTTTTCCTGGAGGAAAAGGCTTTTTTATAATCCTCCAAAAAAACCCACCTATAATAATGGCTCCCTTTAGGAAGAATGAGTACATACTGCCTATAAGAAAGGGTGTTGAAAAATGGAACTGAATACTGAGTTGACTCCTTATAAGGCCGGGGATGTAGTTTATGTGATTTACCGAAATCCCCATACACAAAGTGTGGCGAATGTTCAGGAAGCTGCAGTTATACACAACCCGGAGGACCCATCACAACTTGCTTTATTTCTATATGAAACCTATTATCCGTTAAATGACGAAATAGCTGTATACCAGACAGCCGATCAGGCTGAACAGGCATACATGGGCTATTTTGGCGGCATATAGGCGGGTGGGGCGATGATAAAACCATTTGTACCTCAATTAGTCTACATCGAACCAGGAGCCCTTGAATATCCACTGGGAAAACAACTTAAAGAAAAATTCGAAAACATGAATATTGAAATTCGGGAGACGACCTCCCATAATCAGGTCCGCAATCTTCCGGGGGACAATCACTTTCAGAAATATCGCGTTGCTAAATCAACCTTGGTGGTAGGTGTCCGGAAAACGTTAAAGTTTGATACTTCCAAGCCATCAGCTGAGTATGCCATTCCCTTTGCAACTGGCTGTATGGGCCACTGCCATTATTGTTATCTCCAAACCACCATGGGCAGTAAGCCTTATATAAGGACTTATGTAAATGTGGATGAGATCCTTGAAGCGGCAGATAATTATATGAAGGAGAGGGCTCCTGAATTCACTAGATTCGAGGCGGCATGTACCTCCGATATTGTTGGGGTCGATCACCTGACACATACCCTGAAGAGAGCAATTGAACATTTTGGGAATTCAGAGTATGGGAAGCTTAGGTTTGTCACTAAGTTTCACCACGTCGACCATCTGCTTGACGCCAAGCATAATGGGAAAACGCGTTTCCGTTTCAGTGTCAATGCCGATTATGTCATAAAGAATTTTGAACCTGGCACTTCTCCGCTGGCTAAGAGGATTGAAGCGGCAGGGAAGGTAGCGAGGGCCGGGTATCCGCTTGGCTTCATTGTTGCCCCGATTTATTTGCATGAAGGCTGGGAAGAGGGGTATCATCATATGTTTGAGCGACTGGACGCCGAACTTCCGGATTATGCAAAGAAAGATTTGACCTTTGAATTCATTCAGCACCGATTCACAAAACCAGCCAAGCGGGTCATCGAAAAAAATTACCCGATGACAAAATTGGAACTTGATGAA
This sequence comes from Bacillus sp. SRL337, assembly GCF_984799155.1. Classification (NCBI taxonomy): domain Bacteria; kingdom Bacillati; phylum Bacillota; class Bacilli; order Caryophanales; family Bacillaceae; genus Bacillus; species Bacillus sp. SRL337. The sequence continues at coordinate 1,221,652 of NZ_OZ481793.1, forward strand.
AATCAAAGGAGATATAAATGGGGAAAATACGGAATCGGTAAATATATCTATCAAAAGGATGAAGAGCAGGGAATTAAAGACCATTTATATAAATACATGGAAAAATTCTTTCCGGACGCGAAGCTCGAATATTTCACATAATGATTCTATAAAAAAAACCACCTCAGTCACAACTTTGACAAGGTGGTTATTTATGTGATCGTATCTAATACGTCTTTAAGGCTTTTCACCTTCATGGCGAGCGAATCACATAATTCTTGATAAAATACCCATTGTTCCATAGGGGTTTTCGCTCTTTTTTCAGGGTTGGGCAAATTCCAATGAACGACTTTGTTGTAGAAATGGGGTGGAAGTTCAAATTCATGGTCTTCCTCAAAGTCATGAATGGCAATGATGACAGAAGCATTGTCCAGTTTGTGGGATTCGACTCTTTTCTTTTTTTTCTTGGATATATCAATGCAAAGCTCTTTCATGGCTTCGACACTGAAAATATTTGTCCTTGTATCAGCCCATCCGCCGCTGTCGAAGTTCCAGCCTGAAAGGCCAGATCTTTGTGCCCAACCCTCTGCCATCAGGCTTCTTTGGTGACTTGGAGACAAAAAGTATATTTCATTTTGTGTCATTCTTATGAAGTCCCTTCTTATTAAGTTGGTTATTACACAATACCCGCTACAGAGACAATTACTCATAAAAACCCATATTTTAGTTGTGGTATGCTACGATAAATCTATAAATAGGCGGCTGGAGTGATAAATATGAGGTGGAAATTATTGGAAGGCAAAGGATACAGTACAGTGGAATGGGGTTCACTAAATGGGAACCCGGAAACTAAAGATGTAGAAGCATTAAAAGATTTGTTCTGGGGTATCCCTTCAGGGAATAGAGTGACAGTTGTGGTCCCTGCAGGTATCATTCAGAGGAACTGAAAGAGTTGGGATTAACGAAAATCAACGAGAGGGAAGTGTTTTATAAAGATTTAAGGGGGACAACGGTCTTTCCTGATACATCACTTGAATTTATTGCTGAGCCCTGCATGGAAGAGGGAATACGGTGCTTGGGCTTAATACTTGGAAGTCCGGATGAGGCACAGGTGATGCTCGATTCACTGTTTAGTGAGATTGATTCGAATAGATTCCGGATTTACCTCGTGAGAAAATCCGGGAGAGATGCGGGTTTCTTTATTCCTCATATCGAACCCTGTACAGAATCCGAAGGCAGGCTTTTTTTTATGGGGATAACACCTTCTTTCAGAGGTCTTGGCCTGGCTTCAACAGTCCATCAATTCGCTGCAGCAGCGCTAAGACTTGAGCTGAACGCGGATACTTATATTGGAGTCACCGATATGGATAACTTGCCGATGAAACAGGTTTTCAGTATAAATGGCTGCAAGAAAATACAGACCTTAGCCATATACTCTGCGACCTAATAAGAGTGCAGGCTGAACTTTACCGCTTCATCAACGATGATCCTATTTTATTACCGGTATTGTAATGTTGAAAGATGTACGCTCATCATTAGAGAAACATGATAACTGCCCTTCGTGTTTTTCGACAATTTCTTTGCAGATAAAGAGGCCTAGACCGGTACCATCTTCTTTTGAAGTAACAAAAGGTTCAAAGATACTGGTTAAGATTTCATCAGGAATTTTCTTCCCATTATTGCAGATACTCAGAATGAAACTATCGTTTTCCAATTTTGTGTTAATCCAGATTTTTGGGGTTTTGTAATTGGTGCTCAAGACATCGATCGCATTGAAAATGATATTGATGATAACCTGCCTGAATTCTTCTTTCCACCCCTTTATTTCAACATCCTTATCCAGATGCTTGTCAATTGAAACATTGACTTCCAGGATTCTTGGATATAAAAAAGCAAGTGCCTCCTCAATCAAACCATTCAAAGAAAAAGCAGACTTTTCAGTGTTCACAGCGGACTTCCTGGATAACAGCAAAAACTGTGAGATTCTGAAGTTGAGCTGCTCAAGCTCTCCAGAAATGATATCCAAATAAGACAAATCAGGATTTTCCGCTTTTAAAAGCTGAATGAATCCATTAATGGATGTCAGAGGATTCCTGAATTCGTGGACAAAACTTGAGGACATTTTTCCTAGGAGGGAGAGCCTGTCTTCATGATGGGAATCAATATACTCTTCTTTTTCCTTAATGATTTGATCTTTCATATGCGTATAGTATGAAACCGTGTAATATGTAAACTTATCGAAAAAATAATTAATCTGATTGACGATGAACTGAAGTTCCGTCCATTCAAAACTCAAGCCATCCAGGTGTTTGAGGGCTTCTGAACGGCCAAGATTCAAATTATATACAAATTCCCCAATATTGGTTTCAGACTCGAAACGTTGTTTGGCTACATGAAATGCTTCTGTTTGGATATACTGATCTAATTCGGAGTTGGGGATATGCAGACCTTGAATGAACATTTCAAATACTTCGGCCCCATTCTCGATGATTAGATCTTTTGAGAATCTTAAATCGGCAGGCGAAAGCTGACTGACCCAGCCTTTTATGATTTCTTCCTTATTGCTATTGAAAAAATTGATAGCTTTCTGTTCTACAGTAGACATCGTTTCACCTCTAATAACCATATTTATTTTTATGAAGGGGTTTGACATCTTAACAACGAATAATGGTTTTTAAAAAAGAAAACCTCTACTCTTAATATATCTTTAATAAAGGACTTTTTATAGGGTAAAATGGAAAAAACACCAAATTTAGTTGAAAGATAGCTATAAAATACTAAATAGCAGGGGGAAATACCCAGATTAATAGAAAAGCAAAATGGTTAATAGTAGGGTAAAGCTGTTTTACAGGCCACCATAAGTGAACGCATACTATCATAGATCATTTGGTTTTTTTTAGATAAGAAGTAATTGGCAAAATAGTCAGTGATGGTGTAAAATTACACTATGGATTAGCAGGAAGGTGTGCTTTATGACTAAAGAGGAATTGATTCTGCTTGTTTCTGAAAAATTAAAGATAGTCCGTGCAGAAGCCGGCTATACCCAGGATAAAATGGCATCGGTTATTGGGGTATCCAAAAAAACGCTTGTGCAGATTGAAAAAGGGCGGATGGTGGCAGGTTGGACAACCGTCGTAGCTGTTTGTGCACTTTTCCGCAACAGCGAAACACTCGTCAACTCATTCGGCGGTGAACCTCTTGAAGTGATAGAGGTTGTAGCCAGGGAAGATGTTGATTACCGAAAAGAAAAAACCTTAGGCGGAAAGATTTGGTGGAAGGAAGTCAATAAGGATGGGGGGTATATTCTGCAGCAGAATATTATCAGCCATCATTTTCGAATCCTTGATGAAGACTATTATCGCGTTTTCAGTACTTTTGATGAAAAGCATGCGAAGAACCACATGAATGAATTACTTGCTCAGCAAGATATGGAAAGATAAAGAGGCTGTCCTTGGGAAGAAACAGCCGCCGTTACAGCATTGTTGTTGCGTGCCGGTGGTGTTCATTCCTGGAGTGACAGCCTCTTTTCACTTGGTTTATTTTACTTGACGATTAGGATGCTGCTTGAACAATTATGAGAAATTTTTTCACTGACGCTGCCCAGGAACCATTTCTTAATACCTGTATTGCTGCTATTCCCTGCAACAATGATATCCACCTCGTTATCAGCTGCATAGCGGCATATGCTGTCTGCCTCAGAGCCTGTCAGCAGTTCATAATGTGCATGAATACCCCTGGATTCAAGGTTTTCCCTGACAGGTTTAAACTGGTCTCCGTTTGTACCCTTCCTGATTGGGTGGCGCTCTTCAATTTTATTATCATAGCTGTGAGGAAGGTTCTGAGCCTCATGGGAACTTAAACCGGTATTAATGACATCAAGTGAACGAGTGAATTGTTCCTGTCCCTGTTCATTCGTATACTCACTGTCTTTCGTAACATGGACCACCGTCAAGTTGGCTTCCCTGTTATGTGCAAGTAATTCTATTGCTTTTTCGAGAGCTTTTTTGCTTCCGTCGGTATTGTCATAAGCGAGCAAAATATTTTTGAACATTTCATCCACCTCTTTAATTTTTTTGTCTTGATCCTGCTTTTCAACCATTTGGTTCATAATTGAATTTTAAAAAAGGAATGACGGTACACCTTTAACGCTGTCCATCATTCCTTGTAAAGATTAGATTAATGCGAGAATCGCTCCGATTACAACGATAGCCCCGATGATCATTAAAATTGTACGAATCATGAAAACTCACCTCTGCTTTAGTTTAATAAAATCATTGATTTCAAGATTTTTATTAGGTATTTAATAAAGTAGTACCCCGCTCGAAATTTCTTTAAACATTGTAAAACCTTGTAAAAAAAGTATCCTTTACCCCGGAGAGGATTAACAGGATGGAAGGAGAATATCCGTTAAGGATGTAGAAGAAGGAAGGCATGGTATATGAAATTGATATTGGTTGAAGGGATTCCCGGTGCGGGAAAAACCTCTGCATGTGCATACATAAGGGAGAAGTTGAACAATAAGGGAATGGACTCAAGAATATATATGGAAGGGGACTTTGATCATCCTGCAGATTATGAGGCTGAAGCATTCATACACTGCGAAAGGCTGCGGGACATGGTGAATGATTTTCCAGAATTGAAAGATATCGATGATTTGGAATATCATACTGGCATGGATGAGGGGGTACTCATTCCATATGGAAAACGTTTAAAAGAAGGTAAAATGACAGACCGCTGCGCAGAGGAACTTTTAAAATATGATGTCTATGAAATGCCTCCTGATTTGTACAAGGAGTTAATCTTAGCCCGGTGGAAAACGTTCATTCAGGAAATGAAAACTTCTGATAACATAGCCATTATGGACTGCAGCTTCTTACAGAATCCCCTTACAATGCTTATGGCAAAGTATAATGAAACTCTAAAATTCCATTACAGAGTTTGTATTGGAGACGGAGCAAATCATTTTGGATCTCGTTCCGGTCCTGATTTACCTTAAACCCTCAACAGTCAGGGATACCATTGAAGATGTAAGGAAAGTCCGCTACCCGGAATGGTTTCAGTATGTGGCAAGCTGCTATACTGCACCAGGATATGGAAAAGCTCATGCATTGCCAGGAGGACTTGAAGGGGTGGTCCAACTGCTGGAGGAGCGAATGAAAAAGGAAGATCAAATCATCTCCCTTCTCACTATGCCCTCACATCTCATCAAGGTTTCTGTCCAAAACCGGGAAACGGCAGAAAATGAACTGGATGAAATCTTGGGGAAATGATGAGAGAAAAAGCCTAAAGTATCGGATAGGAACCACCGGGGTTCAAATTGGTCTTAATCTCAATCAGCCTTGAGACGGAGAAAGAAACCATCACAGGTCTCTGAACAATCCCCAGCCATTTTCTTACAATGAAAGCAGATCAAATATTGGATGGGAGTAAATAATCATGAAAAAATTCAAGGAAATCTTTAAGAATCCTACGTTCTCAAAATTGTTTTTTGCTAATTTCACCTCTCATTTGGGAAGTGTCATCGGGCTTACAGCTTTCATGTTTTACCTGCTTGACCGTTTCTCAGATCAGCCGGTCTATGCATCGATAACGGAAATGATGTACTCTGTCCCGACACTAGCAGTCTTCTTCCTGGTCGGGGTGTTGGCCGACCGGATGGACCGGAAGAAAATTGCCTATTACTGTGATACCATCAGTGCATGTTTGTCAGTCATCTTATTGGCGGCAATCTTCCTGGGCTGGATGCCCTTCATCTTTTTTGTTCTTTTCTTAAGAAGTGCGGTCCAGAAGTTCTTCTTCCCTGCGGAACAGGGGATCTTGCAAGGGGTATTAAACAAAGATGACTACTCCACGGCAGCGGGGCTGAACCAAATGGTCATGAGCCTGTTCATGCTGTTTGGAAACGGACTCGCCATCCTGATCTACTGGCTTGCCGGTATTTATGGAGCGGTTATTGTCGATATAATCACGTTCATCATAAGCGCCATCTTAATCAAAAAGTGTCAAGTTCCTGTTGAAGCTAGATTACCGAACGGCCATCATACTCTAAAAGATCTCAGTTTTTCTTTTATTATGAAAGATTTCAAGCTGGGAATGCTGTATATATTTAAACACAAGCTGTTGATGAGCCTAATTGGAGGATTCTTTGTCTTCGGTGTGGTGAACGGTGGATTTTCGGTCATGCCGATCTTTATTTTAAAATACAAACTCGCACCTCAAACATATGAGGAATATTCCATTCTACTTGGTGTTGCATTCGGAGCGGGTGTTCTCATAGGCAGTGTCATAGCTTCCATGCTTACGCAAAAGTTCAAATTCCACCACTTGATTGTGGCAGGATTAACGATATCTGGAAGTTTCATCATCCTGTCGTCATTTACAACAACTACCTGGACGTTCCTTGGCATAATCTTCTTTGCGGCACTTGGGCTGCCGCTTGTGAATATAGCCATCGGCGGGTGGATGCCTAGTATCATTGAACCCAAGATGATGGGCCGTGTCCAAGGCTGGATCAGTCCGCTTATGATGCTGTCACAATCCATAACACTTGGATTCATCGCGTACAGTTTCCCGGCCATCCTGAGCATTGAAATGCTTTATTGGATTGTGGGCGGCTGCCTCCTATTTGTAGGGATCTTCTACACTTTCCTCCTGCCGAAATTCATGAAAGAATCAGAGGAAATGGAAGCGGCGGTTGTTTCCTGATAGTGAAAGGACTTCTTTTGAAGAGGTCCTTTTGGATTGTCAAATATCATCATCAGAACAGGTAAACTACCGACAATTTTACAGTCCTCAAACAATTTTCAATTAAGGGATTTTTTCATCCAAAATAACGGAGGAAGCAAGAATGAAACAAGCCGGACTCCCTGGTGAGAGAGAAAACCTCTGAAAGCGGCTCTTGGGTCAAGCAAGGCATATCGGCAAAGATATTATTGCAGGATTAATAAAATTCCCGGTGGAGAAATCAGTAGTACAGCAAACGGATGGAGCCGGCACGACAGCAGGCAATAAGTTCGGATGTCAAGGACGCCAAACAAAGTGGGCCGATGCGAACGTGCTAGTGAGATTTAAACCGCAGGGCTGTCATGCAAAATGCTTCAGAAATTATTAGCGTATGGGTCAGCTGTAAGAGCAGCATAAAAGAAAAAGTACTGAATATAAATAATTGCCCAGCCAAAACATGAAATGAATGAATAACATGAATAATCCGAAAATAGTGATTGACACCGCCTATTCACCATGGTAATGTTATCATGACTTTGAAAATGAATGTAAAAGGAGGGTTTCGTGATGATTGAAATGATTAATGTGATAAGAATCCATAATAATACAGTTTCAAAACAATATAATCATGTAACCTGTCTGGAATACCATCCAGCCTTTTAAGGACCTTCTTATCTCGAATTGTGATATAAGGCACGGTTATGTATGTAATCGGTGCCTTTTTTATGTTCAAAGACATAACTGCCTGGCGCGGTGTGTCTTTTTTTTATTGTCATTATTTGGAATAATTTTACAGATGTCAACAGGATGACCTGTTAACATATAAAAAATTCTCTAGGAGGAATGAACATGCTGAAAGTGAGAGTTGAAATGATGATGCCTATTGTGGAGACAGAAGGCGGATAGCAGTGAAGAGTAGAGGAGTGAAGAATGATGTTTAGTGTTTTAGCGAAATTAAGTTGGTTTTTTAAAGAAAATTGGAAGAGGTATACCGTGGCTATCGTGCTGCTGACCTTCGTCGGCATCCTTGATGTACTGCCTCCAAAGATTGTTGGCATGGCCATTGATGACATACAAATCGGCAGGATGACAATGAGTAACTTAGGACAGTATTTAATTTGGCTTGCGGTGATTTTAGCAGTTTCATACGGACTGACTTATATTTGGATGTACCAGCTTTTTGGCGGGGCGTTTCTTGTAGAAAGAAAGCTTCGATCAAGGTTTATGGGCCATTTGTTGAAAATGACTCCCACGTTCTTTGAAAAGAACCGGACGGGAGACTTAATGGCGAGAGCGACAAATGACTTAAAGGCCATATCCGTTACTGCAGGTTTTGGAATCCTGACTCTGATTGACTCAAGTGTTTTCATGCTGACCATCCTGTCTACAATGGCGTTTTTCGTCAGTTGGAAATTGACACTCGCTGCTGTACTGCCTTTGCCATTTATGGCTTGGCTGATGAAGGTCTATGGAGCACGGATTCATAAACGCTTCGTGGAAGCCCAGGATGCTTTTGGCGATTTGAACGATAAAGTGCTTGAATCGATAGCCGGGGTGCGAGTAATCAGGGCATATGTGCAGGAAAGAGCAGATGAAGAAAAATTTTCGCAAATGACTGAGGATGTTTACAACAAGAATATCGAAGTGGCTAAAATAGACTCCTTATTCGAACCGACCATAAAGGTGCTTGTTGGCTTGAGTTACCTGATTGGATTGGGTTACGGTGCTTATCTGGTGTTTCATCAGACCATTACGCTTGGGGAGCTGGTATCCTTCAATGTTTACCTCGGAATGTTGATTTGGCCAATGTTTGCGGTAGGAGAGCTGATCAATGTCATGCAGAGAGGGAACGCATCTCTTGACCGTGTGCAGGAGACATTGAATTATGAGGAAGATGTTAAGAATCCCGTTGATCCCCAAGGTGTCAATAATCCTGAGACCATCGTCTTCAATGAAGTGACCTTTAGATATCCTTCCTCAAAAGTCGATAATTTGAGCCGAATTAATCTGAAGCTGCAAAAAGGGGAGACTTTGGGGATTGTCGGTAAAACCGGAAGCGGAAAAACGACGATGATCAAACAGCTGCTGAGGGAGTATCCAAGTGGAAAAGGAATCTTGGCTATTAACAATGTTCCCATAGAAGAACAAAACTTGCAGGATGTCCGGGGATGGATCGGATATGTTCCTCAAGACCATGTATTATTCTCAAGGACTGTGAGGGAAAATATTCTATTCGGCCAGCCTGATGCCACAGAGGCAGAATTACAAAAAGCGATAGAACTGGCTGATTTTAAGAAAGATTTGGAAATACTGCCCGATCGATTGGCCACTCTGGTCGGTGAGAAGGGTGTTGCCTTATCAGGCGGACAAAAACAGCGGATTTCCATTGCCCGTGCATTGATTAAAAATCCTGAAATACTCATTCTGGATGACTCCTTGTCAGCGGTTGATGCAAAAACAGAAGCAAAGATCATTGAGAATATCCGCCGCGAAAGACGCGGGAAAACCACCATTATTACAACCCACCGGTTATCAGCTGTGGAGCATGCGGACTGGATTATTGTCATTGATAATGGGGTGGTTATAGAGGAAGGCGAACATGAAACTTTATTGAAGAATGAGGGTTGGTATAAGGAACAATTCGACCGCCAGAAAATTGAGGAATCCTCGCTTGAGGAGGCAAACATATGAGTGTAGGAAAACGATTATTAAATTATGCTTTGATATACAAAAAGATCATCATAGCTGCCCTGCTGATGCTGACGGTTTCAGTAGCGGCAGATTTGGCTGGCCCATTCATCGCCAAGAAGATGATTGATGATCATATCCTTGGCATTGAAGCCGCCTGGTACCAAACGGAGGACACAAAAGATGCAGTTCGTTATAAAGGGAACTGGTATAAACGAGAAAAATATTTTACTGAAAGCGAGACAAAAGGGGAAGAGGTACGTGTCCTCTCGGTAGGCAGGGAATTTTATTTTGTTAATGAACCTGTCACGGAAACCGGTGAACGCAAAATTGAAGATGGGCAATTGGTCATTACGAAAGGAAATAACGCATCGTCCTTTTATAAAGCTGAAAAAATTTCTGCAGGTGAGCTGATCGATTTCTATAATCCCGAGATCCCGCGAATCGTTACACTGCTTGCGCTGTATTTTGGATTGCTGGTCGCTGCATCATTCTTTCAATACGGCCAGGGATTTTATTTGAAGAAAGCCGCAAACCGCGTCATTCAAAAAATGCGGTCAGATGTATTCGAGCATATTCAAAGGTTGCCGATCCGTTACTTTGACAACCTGCCTGCCGGAAAAGTGGTAGCGAGAATCACGAATGATACAGAAGCGATCAGGGAGCTCTATGTAACGGTATTATCAACTTTTTTCACAAGTGCTATCTACATTACAGGAATCTATATCGCCTTATTTATCCTTGATGTAAAATTGGCAGCCATCTGTCTACTGCTCATGCCGATTATTGCGGTATGGACGGTTTTATATAGAAGATACGCATCTAAATACAACCATGTCATCCGGACTAAAGTCAGCGATATCAATGCAATGATCAATGAATCCATCCAAGGGATGAACATCATCCAGGCATTCCGCCGCGAGCAGAAATCTCAAAATGAATTCGAAGAGCTGAATGAAACACATTTCAAGTATCAGAATAAAATGCTCAGCTTGAATTCATTGACATCCCACAATCTGGTGGGTGTGTTGAGAAACATAACTTTTGTGGCGTTTATCTGGTACTTTGGCGGAAGTGCAATGGGATCGGGTGCAGTTGTATCACTTGGTGTTCTATATGCCTTTGTCGATTATATCAATCGTCTCTTTCAGCCTGTGACAGGGATTGTGAACCAGCTTGCAAACCTTGAACAGGCACTTGTGGCTGGTGAAAGGGTATTTGAATTATTGGATGAAGGCGGAACCTCTGTAGAAGATGATAGAATGCAGCGATATAGGGGAGATGTCTCGTTTAACAATGTCTTCTTTGGTTATAAGGATAATGAACATGTATTGAAGGACATATCATTTTCAGCCAAACAGGGGGAAACGGTCGCACTGGTCGGCCACACAGGTTCCGGTAAAAGCTCAATCATGAATTTGCTTTTCCGTTTCTATGATTGCAATGAGGGGGAAATCCTGATAGATGGAAAGAACATCAAGAATATCCCTTATCAAACGATCCGTGAACATATGGGGATTGTTCTCCAGGATCCTTATTTATTTACAGGGACGATTGCCTCAAATGTCAGCTTGGATGATCCTGAAATTTCGCGCAGGGAAGTGGAAGCGGCACTGAATGCTGTAGGAGCAGGGAAGGTATTTCATAATCTTGAGAACGGGTATGATGAACCTGTGATTGAAAAGGGAAGTACATTATCCTCCGGTCAGCGTCAATTGATTTCCTTTGCGAGAGCATTGGCTTTCGATCCGGCAATCTTGATCCTGGATGAGGCCACATCGAGCATTGATACTGAAACAGAAGCAATGATCCAGGAAGCGATGGAGGTCCTGAAACAAGGCCGGACGACATTCATCATCGCTCACCGTCTATCTACTATAAAAAATGCAGATCAAATCATTGTGCTGGATAAAGGGACCATTTCTGAAAAAGGCTCACATGATGAACTTATGGAATTGAAAGGCCGATACTATCAGATGTATGAACTGCAGCAAGGCAAGCAGATGGGCAAGACGGGTTAGGCCGCTTCCTGTTGTAATAATTCATAAACAGTTCAGGCGTGATGAAAAAGTGAAGTCGGAAAAGCAGCTTAATTGGTGCATGCAAGGCAGGTGTGCTGGATGAATGTATGAAACGGATCCTAATTCCTCTACGATTTTGCAGGTGGAAGAGAGTTTATATGAATCTTGATCTAATTCATGAGAGGGTTTGAAAGAAGAGAAAAGCAGCTTAATCCTACATGAACTGATTAAACCGGTAAAATCAGGTATGAATCCAATAGACCTGTTCATCTCTGAAATGGTCAGCATGAAGTAAAGGGATTTTAAGACAAAAGAGAGTGTGTTCATCTGGGCACACTCTCTTTTCTAATTCCGGGGTTGCAGTCCTGGAATGATAATCATTTGATCCTTCCCTTTAGCTATAAAGGGGTGCCTCATGAACGCTTGATAAGACAACTTTGCCTTTTATTTTACGATTAGCGTGTCGCATGAACGCTTCATAAGACAACTTTTCCTTCCCTTTAACGATTAGGGGTGCCTCATGAACGCTTCATAAGACCATTTTGGCGTCCATTTTAGGATTAGCGTGTCGTATGAACGCTTGATAAGACAATGTTGCCTTTTATTTTACGATTAGGATGCCTCATGAACGCTTCATAAACCCATTTTGCCGTCCCTTTAAGGATAAGTGTGTGGCATGAACGCTCCATAAGACAACATTGCCGTCCTTAACGATTACGGTGTATCACCAGGACCAGGTAATCCTTCAGTCCCCCCTGTTATCGAATGATCATCAGCTTAAAACCAGATGAATAGCATATACGATTAAACTGGTTTCTCGAATTAAATTAGCCCCTATGGAGCATGAGTATTTCGGTATCCTGTCATAAAGACGGGACAAAAGGGGGATTTTGTCGAAATTAAACCCATTTCGGGTAGTATCAAGGTATAATCTAGTTTGTACTATAGAATGAAAGTAAGGGAGGATTCCATGATGGGATGGGTAATTGCCATTTTGTTTGGTTCGGCCATAGTGCTGCTCATTTTATCGTTTTTTAAAACGACTCAATCCAAATCACAACTTGAACAGCAAATTGAACACTCTTCAATTTCATTGATGAATGAAGTGCATGAACTGCAAAAACAAATCCGCACTATTGAATTAGATGCAGAAATTACAGCAAAACAGTCAGGGGCAATGGAACAAACTTCACAAGAACGCATCATGCTTCGAGAGGTCCTCGACATGCAAAAACGTGGATATTCCACCGACAGCATTGCTGCTAAGACCGGGCTTAAGACATATGAAGTCGAGGAAATGCTTGCTCCATATATGGCAAGGAAGATTGAAAGGAGCATGGCGGTACAATGATGAAGAATTCATTGCGCAGTTTTGCCTTAGGTCTGTTGATTGCAACCACCATGATTGGCGCTGTATACCTATTCGGGCCAACAAAAGCTGAAAGCATTGAACAGCCTGCCGGCACAGCACAAAAGCAAGAACTTAGTGAGAAAGAAATGATTGACCAGCTTGTTTCAAGTGGATACGTCATACATACAGAAGAAGAATGGAACAAGCAGGCTGCAGCAGCATCGGAAACTAAACAAGCTGAAGAAAAGCCGGAGGAGAAGCAAGAGGACTCAAGCGGAGAAAAAGTCGTCTACCGCGCAATCCTGTCTGTTTCTACGGGTATGACCAGCATTGATGTTGGAAATGCTCTGGAAAATGCAAAAATCATCGATAATGGGATGGATTTCTATAAAGAGGTGGAAAAACGAGGTCTTGAGAATGAATTAAGGCCGGGCTCCTTTGAAATTGAAAGTGGAATGTCGATGGATAAAATTATCTCCATCATTTTCAAATAAGCCAGCAAAAGCTCCTTTAAACAGCAGAGGAGCTTTTTGTTTTGGCTGCTTTCGATCGTCGTGATACTATTCAATAAAATGGCATCAGTGTACAAAGCACAAAAAAATAGCAAAAAAAGCTGATAGAGACTTTATCTGCAAGGATGGTTAGCCTATTGATCTCTATACATCAATAACAGATTCCAATTCTGCAGCAATAACTGTCTTTTTCTTTAATTAAGCTGTAGGCATAGTCAGCGGTATCAAATATCGAGATGCTCTTTCCACCTTCCGGAAGAACGTCCTTCTCAGTGCGGAAGGTGCCTGTCCTTTCTCCTTCCGGCAGGTAGGTGGGACAAACCACTGTGAAATCCATTTTTGAATTTTTCAACATAAGGTAGGTTTTTAAATGATCTTCTGCAGCTGTTGAGGTTTTTCTTTTGGATTCGTTCGTTTGGAACCTATAGTGGGAAGGTGATTCCCTTGATTGAAGAATACCCGCCGTACCTATTGTGATGATCCTGGTAATGTTATGCATTCTCATCGTTTTTAGGATAAGAGGCATACTTTTAGACAGTACATCATTCTTATCAGTACCCAGTGCACTTATAATTACATCACATCCGCGAAAGCAAAGTTCAAGGTTCTTTTCCAGCAGAACATTGCCCTTAATGTAGGAAAGGTTTGGGTGATCATATTTCTTGCCAGAAATATCCCGGACTAACGTGTTGATACAATGCCCATCTTTCAGTGCCTTCTTCAAGATGAGAGTCCCTACTCTGCCTGTTGCCCCCAATAAGGCAATCTTCATGATTGAATCCTCCTTTCATGCTCTAAAAATATTATAACAATTTTGATGAATTCTGTACTTATGGAGAAAACTATAAGGAGCAGACATTTTTATTGACAGAATGGGTATAACATTCTATGATAGCTAACGTTGATGAAATAATTCCGATAAGAATAGTGAGGTTTTAAGATGAAAAAGGTAACATTGAACATTTTGTTCTTTTTAGGTGCAGTATTCCTGCTTGCAGCTTGTGGAAATAATGCTGATAACGATGAAACAGCAGGGAATGGAAATGAAGGCAACGAGGAGCAGTCATTATATGACCAAATCCAGGATAATGGTGAGCTGCTGGTCGGAACGGAAGGAACATACCCTCCATTCACTTTCCATGATGAAAAAGGTAAACTTACTGGTTTCGATGTGGAAATTGCCAGAGAAGTAGCCAGTCGTCTCGGCGTAGAACCGGTCTTTAAAGAGACCCAGTGGGATGCAATGTTTGAAGGGTTGAACTCCAACCGCTTCGATATGATTGCCAATCAGGTAGGAATCAAGGAAGAACGTCAGGAGAAATATGATTTTTCAAGCCCGTACATTGAATCATCTGCTGTATTAGTTGCAAGCAAGGATAATGACGAAGTGAAATCCTTTGAAGACATTGAAGGGCTGACTTCTGCTCAATCCTTGACAAGCAATTATAAAGATATTGCTGAAGGTTATGGTGCTAAGATTCAAGGCGTTGAAGGGCTTGCTCAGTCGATTCAATTGCTGGAACAAGGACGTGTGGATGTAACAGTCAACGATAAGCTGTCAATTTTGGATTACCTGCAAAAGCAAAAGAATGCAAATGTTGAGATTGTGGCTGAAGAAGAGAATGCTTCCCAGAGCGGTTTAATGTTCCGTAAAGGAAATGAAGAATTAGTCGAAGAAGTAAATAAAGCGTTAGAGGAAATGATGGAAGACGGTACATACGCCGAGATTTCTGAAAAATGGTTTGGCGAAGATGTATCTCCTAGGTAGTATTTTTCAAGATCCTGAACGCATGATGGATATCCTGCAAAGCTCCCTGCTTCCTATGGTGAAGGGAGCTTTGTATTATTCTATTCCTCTAACACTGATATCTTTTGTATGCGGAATGATCTTGGCAATCTTGACAGCACTGGGCAGATTATCCGGAAGTAAAATTTTAAGGGGAATTGCACGGGTATACGTATCGGCAATCAGGGGGACCCCATTACTTGTGCAATTATTCATTATCTTTTTTGGATTGGGGAATCTGGGTATCGAAGCGTTGAAATTCGATCCGTTTCCTTCCGCAGTCCTTGCCTTTTCATTGAATGTGGGGGCCTATGCCTCTGAGATTGTTCGTGCAGCCATTCAATCAATCCCTAAAGGGCAATGGGAGGCGGGCTACTCGATTGGAATGACATATGGGCAGAACCTTAAACGGGTCATCCTGCCACAGGCAGCAAGGGTATCCATTCCTCCTCTATCAAACTCTTTTATCAGTTTAGTGAAGGATACGTCTTTGGCTTCCCTGATCCTGGTAACCGAATTATTCAGGAAAGCCCAGGAAATTGCTGCGACAACGTATGAATTTCTTCTTTTATATATAGAAGCGGCATTCCTGTACTGGGTCATGTGTTTCATTCTCACACTTATTCAGGACAGGGTTGAATCAAGACTTGACCGGTATATTGCCAAGTAAAGAGAGGAGGAAGCAAGCAGGATGATCAGCATCAAAGGATTGAAGAAAAGATTTGGAGACCTTGAAGTCCTTAAAGGATTCGATATAGAAGTTGAAAAGGGTCAGGTAATTGTACTGATCGGCCCATCCGGTTCGGGAAAAACAACGTTCCTTCGCTGCCTTAACCTCCTGGAAGTACCTGATGAGGGGAAACTGGGCATCAGCGGTACAAAAATGGATTTCAGCAAGAAGCTGGCGAAAAAAGAGCTTCTTGAGATGCGGCGCAAGACGGGGATGGTCTTTCAAAATTATAATCTTTTTCCGCATCGGACAGCCCTTGAAAATGTTATGGAAGGGCCGGTGATCGTTCAGAGAAAAACGAAGGAAGAAGTGAGGAAAACGGCCGTTTCCCTTTTGGAAAAGGTCGGGCTTGGTGACAAAGTAGACTATTATCCATACCAGCTTTCAGGCGGTCAGCAGCAGCGTGTAGGGATAGCCCGTGCATTGGCGATCGATCCTGAAGTCATGCTCTTTGACGAACCGACTTCGGCCCTGGATCCGGAGTTGATCGGCGAAGTCTTGAAGGTGATGAAGGACCTGGCCGAGGAAGGCATGACGATGGTCGTTGTAACACATGAAATGAAGTTTGCCAAGGAAGTGGCGGATGAAGTTATCTTCATGGACGGAGGCTATATCGTCGAACGCGGGAAACCAGCAGAAATCTTTGAAGATCCAAAGCAAGAAAGGACCCGCCAGTTCTTGAACTTAATACAATAAGAGGTGAAAGCTTAGCCGTTTGGTTAAGCTTTTTCGTTGCATTAAATAGGCAATAGGCATCTGGTTCAAGCCGGTCAAATTGAATATGTCCCCAAAATGGCTGAATTTGGAGAGGAACCTGTGAAACGAACGGCGAAGACGATAATTCCGCATCCTCCTTTCTAGTTTCACATAGGCTTTCAATAGATATAAAAATATCTACATTATTTTGCCATTGATGTTATTTCTTGAATTTAAGTGGAAAAATAATAAAGAGAAATGTGAAGGAGGAGATAAAATGGAGTATAGAACAGAACGTGATACGATTGGAGAGATTCAGGTTCCTGAAGATAAATTCTGGGGGGCACAGACTCAGCGAAGCAAGGAAAACTTTAAAATCAGTCATGAGCGGATGCCACTTGAGGTTACATACGGGTTTGCAGAGTTAAAGAAAGCAGCGGCCATAGTCAATAACAAGCTTGGAAAATTGTCAAATGTGAAAAAGGATGCCATCGTAAAAGCATGCAATGAGATCAGCTCTGGAATGCTCAATGAACACTTTCCTCTTGTTGTCTGGCAGACAGGAAGCGGCACTCAGTCAAATATGAATGTGAATGAGGTTGTCGCCTACAGGGCAAATCAGATGATTCTGGAGAGCGATGAACAGGTCCATCCCAATGATGATGTGAATATGTCACAAAGTTCGAATGACACATTTCCTACAGCCATGCATGTTGCAGCTTATAAAGAAATCCATGAAAACCTGGCACCAGCTATCGACCAATTCCATAAGACTTTGAAGGAAAAAGAAGCGGAA
This sequence comes from Bacillus sp. SRL337, assembly GCF_984799155.1. NCBI lineage: Bacteria > Bacillati > Bacillota > Bacilli > Caryophanales > Bacillaceae > Bacillus > Bacillus sp. SRL337. The sequence continues at coordinate 1,238,934 of NZ_OZ481793.1, forward strand.
TTCATGGATGTTATAAAAATTGGCCGTACACATCTGCAAGATGCCACCCCGTTGACTTTAGGCCAAGAAATCAGCGGGTGGAGGGCGATGGTGGAGAGATCGAAGCAAATGATTGAAGAAAGCAGCAAGCATTTGTTGAATCTGGCAATCGGCGGAACGGCAGTGGGTACCGGAATCAATGCTGACCCGAGATTTGGAGATATGGCAGCGGCCCAGTTAAAAGAACAAACCGGCTTTCCTTTTATATCTTCTGCTAATAAATTTCATGCATTGACTTCACATGATGAGATCGTTCATGTACATGGTGCCTTAAAGGCATTGGCTGCTGATGTCATGAAGATTGCTAATGATGTACGCTGGCTTTCCAGCGGTCCCAGGAGCGGTATCGGGGAAATCGTCATTCCTGCAAATGAACCCGGGAGCTCCATCATGCCTGGCAAGGTGAATCCAACCCAGAGTGAAGCACTCACCATGGTGTCTGCTCAGGTGTTCGGAAATGATGCAGTCATCGGTTTTGCAGCGAGTCAGGGGAATTTTGAACTGAATGTATTCAAACCTGTCATCATTCATAACTTGCTTCAGTCAGTGAGGCTCTTGGCTGATGGCATCCGTTCTTTTGATGAGAATTGTGCACAAGGGATAGAGGCAAATAATGAAGTGATCGAAGAGTTTGTAAACAGGTCATTGATGCTAGTTACTGCACTTAACCCTCATATCGGCTACGAAAAAGCGGCTGAGATTGCAAAAACAGCCCACAAGGAAGGCCTGACATTGAAAGAGGCTGCTGTCCGTTCCGGCTACCTTACAGAATCACAATTTGATGAATGGATCGACCCGATGAAGATGGTGAACTTAAAAAAGTAAAACGATAGAAGCCCCTGACTGAATGTCAGGGGCTTTAGCCATATTAATATTAAGTTGTATTATTGTTGTGGGTAACCGCTGATTTGCTGTTCAGCCATCTGTACAAGGCGTTTAGTGATTTCTCCACCTACAGAACCGTTAGCGCGTGCAGTTGTATCCGCACCAAGCTGTACACCAAATTCAGAAGCGATTTCCAATTTCATTTGGTCAATAGCTTGTTGAGCTCCTGGAGCTACTAGTTGGTTAGAGTTATTGCTGCGTGACTGTTGTTGGTTTTGCATGGTTTGTCATCTCCTTGATGTTTTTATGGTTGGGTCAACTGGACTTGCACCAGTCCCGCACAATTTCTGCGGCCATCTAATTTGGTGAACCCAGCGTTGTATGGGTTGATTTCTTGCTGCTGTTACTCTGTATTATGGTATTTTTAAAAAAATATATACAAGGTTGCAAGAGGGAATTTATTCCTGAAGAGAAACAGATGATTAACACATAAAACCCGGGGAAAAACAAAGCATAGTAATGATAAAATCCTGCAGAAGAAGCGGTGATGGAAATGAAAGCATGTTCACTATGCAATGGTGTGACCCGAATGGCAATTGACTGCTCCACATGCGAGGCCAAGTTGACTGACAGGGGAAGAATCTATGATTATTATGATGACTACAGTGCCTATATGGATATTGATGAAATTAAGCTTGCGGATGGGATTCCCGACAGCTCAGGTTCTGACGATTGTATACACTTGTTTGCGGGGGATTGCGGCCATGAGGAAACGAGGGTCATCAAATTTACCGAAATCTAATAGTGAAAAAGGCCGTTCCCACTTAAATCGGAACGGCCTTTTGGATGTATTTTATTAGCGGATGCGTACTTCTGTTTCAGCATCGAAGAAGTGTGTTTTGTTCATGTCGAATGCAAGGTCGATTGTTTCACCGGCTTGAACATCTGAACGGGAATCGACACGGGCAACGAAATCCTGATCGCCAAGACGTGAATAAAGCATTGTTTCCGCACCAGTTAACTCTGATACTTCAATTTTTGCTTTGACTTTTGATCCTTGGGAAGAGTCGATGAAAACGGGTTCATCATGGATATCTTCCGGCCTTACACCAAGGATGATGTCTTTTCCAATGTACCCTTGTTCACGCAAAGCTTTCATTTTGCCTTCAGGGACATCGACTGCCACGTCCCCAAATGTGAATTTCCCTTCTTGAAGGGATCCACGGAAGAAGTTCATTGCAGGTGATCCAATGAATCCGCCGACAAAAACGTTTTCAGGTTTATCATATACTTCTTTAGGAGAACCAACTTGCTGGATCAAACCATCTTTCATGACAACGATACGGGAAGCCATTGTCATTGCTTCTGTCTGATCGTGTGTAACATAGATGGTTGTCGTTTGAAGCCGTTGGTGAAGCTTGGCGATTTCCGCCCTCATTTGTACACGCAGTTTGGCATCAAGGTTGGAAAGTGGTTCATCCATCAAGAAAACTTTTGCATCACGGACAATCGCACGGCCGAGTGCCACACGCTGGCGCTGACCACCAGATAAAGCTTTAGGTTTACGATCCAATAATGATTCGAGCCCAAGAATCTTTGCTGCTTCTTGTACGCGGCGGTCAATTTCCTGTTTATCGAATTTACGTAATTTCAACCCGAAAGCCATGTTGTCATATACACTCATATGAGGATAAAGAGCGTAGTTCTGGAACACCATTGCAATGTCACGGTCTTTTGGAGCCACGTCGTTGACACGCTTTCCGTCGATATAGAAATCACCTGTAGAGATTTCTTCCAGGCCGGCTACCATTCTCAATGTAGTAGATTTACCGCATCCTGAAGGGCCAACGAAAACGATGAATTCTTTATCTTGAATATCAAGGTTGAAGTCTTTTACTGCTGTAACGTTTTTATCATAAATTTTATAAATATTCTTCATTTGCAATTCTGCCACTTTGAATTCCTCCTCTAACTTCTATTTCTCTGTTAAAACCATTGTAGTAGAAAACGCTTACCAAATGTAATGGTTAAAGTGCATAAAAAAACATGGAGGGTTTGGGCAAATTGCTCAATCCTCCATGTGGTCATCCTGGTCGAATTCAAGGCAGGCAAGATAAACGGTCAAAGCGCCTTGAAAGGTTTTAATATCTATGCCGATTTTCTCAATGAATTTGTCGATCCTGTATTGGACACTGTTGCGGTGCATAAATAAGACTTTTGCGGTTTGGCTTGTGTTTGATTGGTTTTCAAGATAAGTCTTTATCGTTTTTTTTAATTCCTCATCTTCAGTGAATAATTGAAGTATATCAGCGAACAAACTTGTCTTTGTCTGTTTTGGTACATGCTCGAGGACGAATGATGGAAAGGTAGAAGCAAATGTAAATACTCTTCCTTTAGCAATATTTTGTTCAGCAAAGGCAAATAAGTTTTTTTCCTCATTAAAAAAGGATAAGAACTGGTCATTGAGTGAATAAAACCTGCCGATGAAGAATGTCGGTGAAGCGAAAAAATCTCCTTCAATTACTGCAGCCGCAGACAGGAGTTCTTCTTCAGGAAGGGACCACTCCGTTCTTTTTTCTACAATGGCACCTGTTCCAGGCGAAGTGAAAACAATGATTGCCTGCTCGGCAAAAATACTCCGGAAAGCCTCTATGAGCAGGTCGTTTTCCACTTTATCCTTTATGGAAAATTGGATGATGCGAAACTGAGCTTTTCGAGAAATCTTATTCTCAAGTGGAATGCCGTTGTATAGGTAATCATGCCAGCTTCGGCTCTCTGCTGTGTCATTTTGCCAGCTTTGCAATGGTGCTGCCTCAGAGAAAAGGATGCAAAGAAGTTCTGCTTCAGATGGAGTGAGCAAATGTTTGGGAATTGCGAGAAATTCCTCATTTGCTTCTGTTGTCAGCCAAAGCGTATCCGGGTCTTCTTCTGAAGGTGGAACTGAGTGCAATTGGGATTCTGGATATTTTTGTTGAAGTTTTGCAAGCATGTTTTCTCCTCATTTGCCTTTTCTTGGCCATATTATTTTACGATAAGAGTAAGTAGGTTACAAAGTGTTCGGCAGACGGAAAAAAAATGATCAACCTGCCGGGAAGCCTTTTACTTGTTCATGAGATGCCCGTTAATCCTTACTCATATACATGATAAAGCATGAGTTCATGAATTTGGCTTTTTATCATTTCTTCATCTGAAGCTGGAGGACGCTCATCTTTCCACTCAATTGTGCCATTTTTGTGATAGCTTCCGTTATATTTACTTCCTTTATAGAAAAAAGAAAATGTCCATCCGGGTAATTTTTTGTTTTCATACATGCTCTGAAATTGAAAGTGCTGAATCATTTGTTTGCCCCCTCATTGTTTGACTAAAGCCGTTCAACGACTTTTTCTTCTTACTATTCTAAACCTTTATACATTTTTTTTACAGAGGGACATGAACCTACAAGTATTGCGAAAAAGCCCAAAAAGTGACATAAGCCTGTATGAACCGTCATACGGTGTAATAAAGCGATACTTCAGACCGGTGCTTTAACACGTTACCGCACGTGGGGACAGTCCCCACGTACGGTAACGCGTTAAAGTGGCGGGGGACTGTCCCTCAATGCGGTGATGAGGTAAAGCGAAAATTTATTGGAGGGATGCTGTTAATGGTGTTTATTCGGCAATTGCAAGTTGGTATCTGCCATACGTGGGCTTCGTGCCATTTTTATCAAGAACTGAAAACCAAAACCACTAATCCTGTTTATCAGAGGTATATTGAACAGGCAGAAGGTGACAAACGAAAACACTACGAACTACTGCAATATGCTTATTACCTCCAGACAGGGGAGTACCATACTTTAGAGAACGAAAAAAGGACCTCCTCCAGCTTCAGGGAGGGTGTCCACATGGCGTTGAAAGATGAGTTGAAAGAGGCGTCAATTTACCGGGATCTTTTGATGGAGGCTCCAGGCTGGGAGGTTTACCAGCCGCTCTTTATCGTCATGACGGATGCTCCGAGGAATGCAGTGAGATTTTCTTGTATCTATAATGCCCTTAAGTAGAGACCTGACGGGCGGCCTTCGAAAAATGAAAGAATGATTCAGCAAGGCTTTCCAGCCGCTTCTCCTCAATTTCATTCTCATCAAATTTCATCGGCTTAGAATTAATTTCGAAAATAACAAGCCGGCCATCACTTTCTTGCATTCCGAGGTCCATTGAAAATTCCCCAATGAGTCCGAAGGCAGATGAAAGCTGTCTTCCGCAATCCTCCGCCAGAGCTTCAATCTTGGCTATGAGTTCCTTGGTCTCAACATAACGGAAGGGCAGAATCTTTCCTCCTTCAGGAACATGGGTCGTCACGTCCTGTCGTTCAGAAACACGGATGCCAATGCCGGTAATCAAAAATTCAGTTCCTGTAAAATGGACGAGCACACGCAAATCATAACGTTGATTATTCAATTTTCGGCATTGTATGGCTTCCTGATAGATATACTCATCCGCTTCAAACCATTCGGGATATTTCAGCAGCAATCGGTCAAATCTAATGAACTTCTCTATCTTTTTGGTGCTTTTGCAGATGATCTGCCCATCTCCACAAAGCTCCAGCAGCCTTATTCCTTTTCCCTTGGAAGAAAGAACCGGCTTGATGTACATTCTTTGTTTGTCTTTCAAATCCGCTTCCAGTTCCTCTTTATTGTGCACCAATTTGGTTTCAGGTAAATGCGGCTTTAAAGAATCATTTTCGGCAAGACATTGATAAATCTCCCATTTATTAAAAAAGTGTGGGTTGAAAAAGTGAATGTTCTTCTTTTCTGTCCATTGAAGAAATCCGGTAAATTCGTCAGTTTTCTCAGCAGAGGGAGATGGAATCCTGTTGTAAATAAAGTGGGGAAGGGGAAATTTACAGGATATCCATGTGTTTTTTTCTTCATTAAAACACAGCCCTTCTATTCTCTCGCTTCCGATATCACTCAATGAGAAGACAAAGGAAATCCCCCCCCTTGACTGGACAACCTTCTGAAGCTCTTGAAATAAAGGGAAGTTACCTTGGTAACCTCCCTTTTCCTTGGCTGTCAATATCCCGATTACCGGACCGCATATATTGTTCACTGCCGATATATCAAATGCGTATTGATAAGGTTCCTTCTCTCTGTACAGAATGTAAGAATCCCTGCCAAACATAAGTGAAGGAAGTGAAGGATCTGAATGAAAGAAAATTTTCTTCTGCGGCTGATAATACATTTTCATGTGAAGGTCTCCTGAGGATGGCGGATCGCTTGCCGGGTAAGGTATAGGCCAAACGATAAAGATAGTTTACGTGTAAGTAATTCAAAAGATTTTAAATCGGGATGTGTGAAAATCGACCTTCCTGGTTTCGAATTGGCTTCAAATAACCATATGCGGCCATCTGTATCCATGCCAAAATCAAACCCGATTTCCCCGATGAAGCCCTCCATATTCCGTTCAAGAGCAGAAGATAAGGTGATTGCAGCCGCTTTAAGTTTTTCTTCCACCCGGCTGCAGTCATTTTTATCAGTGAAGATTTCTTCCAAACATTTAACCTTGCCGCCATTATGGAGATGAGTCGTTACACTTCCCTCGCCAGCAACCTTGCCGGCAATGGCGCTGACCTGCCATTTTCCGTATTCATCCTTATTAGTATGAACCCGAAAATCGACTTCACGTCCTTCCAGTTTTACCAGATGGATCCCCTGTTGAATGAGCATTCTGTTTAACAATTTGGCAGGAATCAATTTCTGTACCAACTTTTCAAGTGCAGCAGATTTCACCAAGCGGTTCTTTCCAGTTCGATCCTGAAACCGGCATGAATATACTTCCGCTATTCGGTCATAAGTAAATTGATGGACACCGAGCCCAAGGCTGCCGTTTTTAGGCTTAATATACACATGGCCGTATTCAGACATTAATCTGTCTATTTGTGAAAAAGATTGAAAGGCATGCGTCTCCGGAAGATATCTAACTGCTTCATCGTCATTTTCCAACCGTTCAAAGACGTCCAGTTTGTTAAAGAAACCTGGGTTATACCAGGGGATGCCATACTCAGTTTGAAGCCGCGACTTTATATCCTGGTATCCCGGCTTTTTTTCGCTTTTGCGATTGGGGAGGCGGTCATAAATCACATTTGGGAGAGGGACAACATGTTTTTCCCATTGATTCCGGATATAAAAATGCCCTTTTACCAGCCCATTTTCCCAATCAATATGTTTTTCTCCAAAGACAAAGGGGATGACTCCCATAGATGACTGAAGAGAAAGCAGTTTGGAAAAAAAGGCTGACCGTTCGCCAATCGGTTTCATTAAAAATGAAGTAAAGCCAGAAGTGAAAATGCCGATTAGCGGTCCAAGGATGATTGTGTTTTCATGACGGAACAAATAAATAGTTGAAATAAAAGGGGGAAGCGCGAGTTCCTCTCCAAGACTAGAACTGATGGAAACGACATTTCTCCCCTTTGGATGTTTTTGGCATATGGCATCGGTTTGGACGGATCCAAGGGAGATGGTTTCAATGTTCTCCTGATCCAGGCTTACGGGAAGATACAGAATTCTTTTTTTTGCTTCGAATCTTTCCAGTTTATATGGTTTAATCAAGAAGAATCGCCTCCTGCTGCGGGCATTTTTCGTTGAAGGGCTTTACAATAACGTAAAGGTAACGAATATATCTGTCTTTTCTCTTCCTCTGAAAGAAGCTGAAGCATTTTGTGGCCAGGCTTGGAGTTCATGTCCAGGATCCATAAGGAACTGTCTCTGCCAATGACAATATCGAGCCCAATTTCAAATAATGGAGCGAATTCCTCCTCGAGAATCAAGGGAAGTGTGCTGAGGATCTCTTTTAATTCAGTCTCGATATAGTTCCAGTTATAGTGTTTCTGTTGTTTCTTCCATTCATCATAATGGATTGCTGCGGCGCCGGCACTAAGGTTTGTGAGCAAGCTGTTTTGATTTCCGGCCCGGAAACCCTTGCAAGTAACAATCCATTCATCATGTTCATTTTTTTGGAGGAGGATTCGTAAATCAAATGGCCGGTTTTGGTCATCTGTATTATCAAGTTTTCTTTGCATTATGAAGCTTTTTTGGCTGGTGATGACTTCCAGCCAGCGGGCAAGAGTGTCTTCATCCATCTTTTTCTCCACTATTTCAAGTTTCTTCGTCGTCCTGATGGTCATCTGCTGCTCTTTATCAGCATGGATTTCGTAGACCGCTATCCCATGGGCACCATCAAAAGGCTTAATGATGACATGTTTTTCCCTTTTTATTCTTGCAATGGTTTCAGGGATGGAGCCAATGAGAGTTGTTTCGGGAAGATAAGGAGATACTTTGTCTTGGTTTTTCAAATGCCTATAAATCGTCCACTTATTGGGAAGGCCGTAACCGAGGAAGCACAAATCATCCCGGTTCTTGAGCCATTGTGCAATGGCCTTGGCCTGCTTCGATGCAAAGTCATCCTGGTAAAAGGTTCGATCGTATATAAATTCAGGTATCGTAAAAACAGCATCCTCCCAGCTGCCGGATTCCCTGCAATAGCGGCAGCCCTTAATCCATTCAGTATGAGGATGAATCTGCAGAGGCGAAAATAATACAACCTCCATGTCATGAAGTTCGCTGGATTCCGCCATCCTTGTGTAAAAGGAATGAGCAGTATCGGGTTCCAGCATCATGATGCCAAGTGTGTTCATCTTAGGTTCTCCTTTCTTCCCAAATGGAAGTTGATAATGAATGAAGTGCTTTAACAGACGGCCTGATGGAAATGTTATCAGCATAAGTCTGCTTAGACGGCTTTGAATTCACCTCGATTAACCATGGTTTCCCGGTTGCATCCAAGCCAAGGTCAACACCCAGTTCTCCTAAAGTCAAAGAACTGTTTTCAGCGAGTCTGCAGCAGACTGTCAAGGCCGTTTCTTTCATAAGCATGAAAATTTTGCGGGCTTCATCCCTGCTGAAAAATTCATGTAGCATAGTCAGTGGTTTAGCCAATTCTCCGCCTTTGGCGATATTGGATACAAATTGGCCCTCACCGGAAATCCTGGCAACTGCTGAAATCAACTTCCACTCGTTCCTGTCGACCAAGTGGCAAAGAAACCGGAAATCCAGCGCCCTTCCTCTGGATTTGAGCAGGGGTATTGTTTCCTGAATAATAAAGTTTGAAGATACCTTTAGGTTGGAGAGTTCCTCATAAGCCACTTGGAGGGAGGGAAAAGACATCTTGACAGCATCTTCCTGCATGTTTTGAAATAACAGAAATTCCTTTTCCAGGTAAGTAAGTCTCAGCAGTTTTTTTCCCTGACTGCCTGCAATGTGTTTAATGAAGAGGTCTTGATGTTGATCGATCATACGTTTCAGGCTGGCAAGAGAATAGGTTTCCGTATGGGGTAAATATTCAAGAAGATGATCTTCCTTTGAAAGCTGCTCATGAACATAATCCTTTGTTAAGTAAGAAGTATTGAACACAAAGGCAGATTGGTCTTCCAACCCCATAATAAGATTTTTCATCAACTCTCCGCAGTCGGATCTGCGTGAGTGGATACGGTTATACAAAGTATCAGGGACTGGTATGCGGACTTGGATCCACTCACTGGTTTCTTCACTATATACCCAGCCCTCGGACTGTTTTAATGATGCAGTACCAGTAATGAAGAATAACCCTCCCTGGATTTGTGTGAAGCGATGCAGCTCATTATAATAGGTTTCCAGTCTTCCGAGAACTGGCTTTCCCGATTTTTCTGCATCAGTAAGTATTCCGATGACGGGTCCAAAGGAAAGGGTTCTATTTTCGATAGAGAAATGAGTATTCAATCTACAACAATATTCAATCTTATAAGGATGTTCTTCAGGAAAAAGAAGTTCGCAATACTCCTGTCCTGATATTGGAGGCGCCAACTTGACTTGAAACCGGGAAAGTCCGACTCTGAGGAATATGACTTCTCCGTAAAGTGCTTTTAATTCCGGACTGCTGGTTTCAGACAAAGATAAGACAGGCTGTTCAATCATTGGTTTAGAGACCCTGAATTTTATTTGCATAAAACCTCCCCATTTGCGCTGTCGTTGGACAAAATTTATAATATTATAATGGGCGAATGCTGATATAGCATATTATGTTGCACTGATGAAAATGTTCAGGGACAATGATAAATAGCTTGAAGGATAAACTGCATTTTTTTAGGGGAAGCCCGAAGGAAGGATGAAAGTATGGATATTCTAATTACCTTTTGCCTAATGGTCGTAATTGGTGCTGCAATTGGCGGGTTTACCAACTCCCTTGCCATCAAGATGCTGTTCAGGCCGTATAAACCAGTTTATATCGGAAAGTGGAGGGTGCCATTTACTCCGGGACTGATACCAAAAAGAAGAAATGAAATGGCCGTACAGCTTGGGGAAATGGTTGTTCATCATTTGATCACACCGGAAAGCATCCAAAAAAAATTATCCAACAGCCAGTTCAAGACCGATGCGGTGAGTTGGATAGGCGAAAGCGTGGAGCCGATCATTGAATCGGATGAAAATATAGAGGCGTGGCTTAAAAAACTTCACATTCCATTGACAACGGAAAATATCGAAAGTGGTATAGCGAATTGGATTGACCAGAAGTATCATAGTTTTAAAGAACAGTATCGTTCCAAGACAATTGAATCCACAGTTCCGGCCCAGTGGCAGGAAAAAGTGGAGGCAGGCATTCCTAAGGCAGCAGATTTCATAGCTGAAAAAGGGGAGGCGTATTTTAACAGCCCGGAAGGCAAGCGTAAAGTGAAAATCATGATCGATGACTTCCTGGAAGGCCGGGGAATGCTCGGAAACATGCTTGGTATGTTCCTTGGCAATTCTTCTTTATCAGAAAAAATCCAGCCGGAAATCATAAAATTCATCAAGCATGACGGCACTAAAGAGATTCTAAGAAATCTCCTGAAAAAAGAATGGGAGAAACTAAAGGAATCGAAATGGGAAGAGGTCCTGAAAAATGTTAAAGATGAAGAAGTCCTACCGTCATTGAAAAACTCGGTACTGGACATGGTTTCAGTGGAAAAGCTGATGTCAACCGACCTGAAAGACGTCTTGGAACCTTTCAAAAAGAGAATCACAGGAATCATTGTGCCTCAAATTTTTGAAATGAGTGTAAGGGCAGTTTCGCAAAAAATTGAAGTCATTATGGAAAAACTTCACCTTCAGGAAGTGGTCAGGGAACAGGTGGAAACCTTCTCTGTTCAACGCTTGGAAGAACTGGTTCTCGGAATCACCTCCAAAGAGCTGAAAATGATTACCTACCTTGGGGCATTATTGGGTGGAATCATCGGATTTGTCCAGGGTGCTATTGTACTGTTTATTGCATAGAGATAGCAGAAAGCATAAGTATCCTCGCATTCTCCTTTCACTTTTGTTATAGTGGTAGGGAATTGGCAAGAGAATTAATAGGAGGTATTTATTTTGGCAGTAAACTTATACGATTACGCAAATGAATTGGAAAGTGCACTTAGAAAAAGTGACGAATTCAATAACCTGAAAAAAATGTATGATGAAGTGAACAACGACGAACAAGCTAATAAAATGTTCGAAAACTTCCGCAATATCCAAATGAACCTGCAGCAAAAGCAGATGAACGGTGAAGAACTTACACAAGAAGAAGTAGAACATGCACAGAAGACAGCCATGCTTGTCCAGCAGCACGAAAAGATTTCACAGCTGATGGAAGCCGAACAGAGAATGAGCATGCTCGTCAACGAACTGAATAAAGTCATCATGAAACCACTTGAAGAACTATACGGTTCCATGCAAAAGTAATGTTTGAATGCTGCCCCCGGCTCACTGTAGCCTGGGGCAGTTTTGTATTAAATATTGGTTAATGATGCCTGGCAATTTTGTCTTTGTCCCCCGTCATTCTGTTTCACTGGAAAAGTGGGAATTAAGAATCGGAATCAGCTGTTCAATGTGCATAGGCCAGAGATGTGCTCCTCGTGGCCATCGTTGGTTCCGTAGGACCGTTTTATGCGGAATCGGCCCCTTATTGGCCCTGTATGAGCGGAAGCAACCTCCTTATCCTGCTTCAGCTTTCTTTATTGCCAACCTGAGGGGAAAGCACTTTCGATATTACTTATGCGAAGGCATTGGATTCACTCGCCCTGCGCAGCCTTACTCGAGGAACGGAGTTTTCGCGATATCAAGACAAAGAGTCTTATTGCGGTTCTAATTGGATGATTAAAAGCTCAAGCCTTCTAAAACCTGTCATATTTTCCTACCCGCACACATATCAGTATACAAAGGACTAGGGTGGACATGATTACCAGTCCATTCCAAAATTTATATATTCCATCAGGTTAAAATAGACAACAAATGAGGAGGGCGCATCCATGATTTATCGTATGTTAGCTATGAATATCGACGGTACTTTGCTAAACAACGGCCGTTTAAGCAAAGACACAAAAGAGGCAATAGATTATGTCCAAAGCAAGGGCATCCATGTAACACTCATTACAGGAAGAACATTCCCTTCGGCCAAAAGGGTTGCCAAAGCCTTGAAAATTGATAATCCCCTTGTTACACATCAGGGAGCCTATATCGGCAAACAGATGGATAAACCGCTGTTCGTGAATAAGGTCCATGAAGATATTACCTATGAATTGGTGAAGTTTCTTGAAGAACTTAACTGCCAGCTTCGGGTCGTCCAGGAAAAGATGGCCATTATGAATAGAGTCAAACTCTCGGGTTCGCTTCGGGAAAAGGTCTTATATAACAGGGAATCAAGCTTTATTTATAGTACCCACTATACAGATTCATTGAGTGAATACCTCTTTGAAGATCCTTCTTCTGCACTGAAAATCGAAGCTAAGTTCAATTCAGAGGCGGATCTCCATGATGCCATTAAAGCAATCAAAGGGATGTACCATGAGGTGGACTGTATCGTGACAGGCACTGGCAGGATGGATATTGTGAAAAGGGGCGTTTCAAAATTAAGGGGTCTTCTGTATGTATGTGAACGAGCGGGTATCACTCGGGATCAGGTGGTCATGGTAGGAGCCAATCCAGACGACAAGGATCTTCTCGATTGCTGCGGGCTGGGGATCGCCATGGGGAATGCACCTATGGAAGTGAAACATGCAGCTGACTGGATTACCCGTTCTGATAAACAAAACGGGGTCGCCTATGCAGTAAAAGAGCTATTCCGCAAACAGCAGCCAATTGAGTTCTTAAGAAAAATGAATGTGATAAAGTCATAGACTGAGAGAACTGGCCTGGCGGGGTCAGTTTTTTTTGTTTGAAAGGATACACCAGATGGGGGGGCTTCCCCAGCCCCTCGGGGTCATAAGCCAATCCGTCAAGAAGGGTAAAGGGCACCCTTCCTGCCGGCTCGTCTTATGCCTGTTGGGGCTGATCAAGGCGCTTTTGCTTTAGTATCATCCAGCTCCAAGGTCCCAACGGCTATCGAACTTCAGTCTTTCTCCTTGCGATAAGTCATCATCGAATCGCTTTCGCTCTTCGTGATTCCTTTATCTCATACGAAAGCCTTCCAGTTCGTACGCCGCTAAACGGGACCTTTCCGCTTTAGTATCATCCAGCTCCAGCGGCCAGCTCCTAGCAGATTTCGGTCTTCTTCCTTGCGATAAGTCAACATCAACTCACTACGCTCGTTGTGTTTCCTTTATCTCATGCAGAAGCCCTCCAATCTGTACGGAGCTGAACGGCCGCTTGCGCTTTAGTATCATCCAGCTCCAGCGCCTAGCCCCTCGGGGTCATAAGCCAATCCGTCAAGAAGGGTAAAGGGCACCCTTCCTGCTGGCTCGTCTTATGCCTGTCGGGGCTGATCAAGGCGCTTGCGCTTTAGTATTGACCGTACCCGTTTCCTTTTGTACACTTAAACAAGTTGAAATTCGATTTTGAAAGGTGATTTCATTGAACATTACATTCAGCGGTTTGCGTGATGAACGTTTCAACCGTCCGTTACAGCTTATCGCCAATTTATTTTTTGAAGAACCGATGGTCGCTCCTCTTGAACAAGAAAAGGCTGACCTCCATATAGACTTCCATTTAGAAAAGGGACAAGGGTTTGTCAAAGCAAAGGCCGATCTTGAATCCATGGATCAAAGCCACACTTCTCAATACGAAAAAGAAGTGCAGCTGGAGCAAACAGAAAAAGAGCAGTTCCGCAGCTTCAAGAATGCCCTTTCCCATGTCTATCTGAATGTGCTGCAAGAATACACAGGCATTGTGCAGCCTTGGGGGATCCTTACTGGCATCCGCCCGACTAAACTTTTTCATAAAGGTGTCAAGGAAGGTGTCCCGAGGGAAGATATTCGCCGTAAGCTTAAAGAAGACTATCTCATCTCAAATGAAAAGATCGATTTGATGGAGCGGATTGTCGACAGGCAGCTTTCTGTCATTCCGGATTTATATTCCCTTCAAAAGGAAGTCAGCATTTACATCGGGATTCCTTTCTGTCCAACGAAGTGTGCATACTGTACCTTCCCGGCTTATGCTATCCTCGGAAAACAGGGAAGAGTCGACTCCTTCCTTTCCGGGCTGCATTATGAAATCCAGGAAACAGGCCGCTGGCTGAAGGAAAATGGAGTGAAGATCACTACCATTTATTATGGCGGAGGGACACCTACATCCATTACAGCAGAACAAATGGACCTGTTGTATGAAGAAATGTACCGATCATTCCCTGATGTTGATAAAGTTAGAGAAGTGACAGTAGAAGCAGGCCGCCCGGATACAATCACTCCGGAAAAATTAGAGGTATTGAATAAGTGGAACATTGATCGGATTTCGATCAATCCCCAGTCTTATACCAATGAAACCCTGAAGGCAATCGGCAGGCATCATTCGGTGGAGGAAACCATTGAAAAGTTCCACCTTGCAAGGGAAATGGGCATGAAGAACATCAATATGGATCTTATCATCGGTTTGCCAGGTGAAGGAGTGGAGGAGTTCAGCCATTCATTAAAGGAAACCGAAAAGCTGATGCCGGAATCATTGACGGTCCATACATTGTCTTTCAAAAGAGCCTCCGAAATGACTAGGAATAAAGAAAAGTATAAGGTTGCGGACAGGGAAGAAATCGAAAGGATGATGGCACTGGCCGATAAGTGGACGGACGAACATGATTATGCACCTTACTATCTCTATCGCCAGAAGAACATTCTCGGAAACCTGGAAAATGTGGGGTATGCGCTTCCTGAACAGGACAGCATCTATAACATTATGATCATGGAAGAAATGCAGACCATCATCGGAATCGGCTGCGGTGCAGCGAGCAAATTCATCGATCCTGAAACGGGCAAAATCACTCATTTTGCCAATCCGAAAGAACCTAAAGCTTATAATGAAGGGTTCAGGAACTATACTGAGAAGAAACTGCAAATTCTTGGTGAGCTTCTGAATTAATTAAAAAGCGGGCCACATTAGGGGTCCGCTTTTTGTATGTATTTTTCCATAACAAAATTTAAAATTGGAAAATTCGCTTAATTAAAAGGTTTTAGCCTGTAAAAGAGCGAATGAGATAGGTAGGATAGCATATATTTTATTGTAGTGTTTTGAAAGCGATTTCACAAATGATGGGAGAGATGTCAAATGATGAATACTCCTTTGCTGCTGACACAAATGATTGAACGCGCTGAAAAGTATTATCCGAAGAAAGAAATCGTTTCTCGAACTGAAAGCGGAGTGAACAGATTTACCTATAAGGAGATGGCTTCCCGGACAAGAAGGCTTGCAAGCGCTCTTGAAAAGCTGGAAGTGGGAGAAGGGGATAAAGTGGGTACACTTGCCTGGAATCACCACAGGCATTTGGAAGCGTACTTTGCCATTCCATGCAGCGGAGCTGTCCTGCATACCATCAATATCAGGCTTGCCCCTCAGCATATCATTTACATAATCAATCATGCGGAAGATAAGGTCCTTTTGATTGACTCAGATATAGTGCCGTTGATCGAAAAGGTGAAAGACCAGTTGAAAACAGTTGAAGCTTTCGTCATTATGACCGATAGCGACAGTCTCCCGGAAACCAGCCTTTCACCTGTCTATCATTATGAAGAACTCCTTGCTGAAGGAAATCCAGAGTACCCATTCCGACATGACTTGGACGAAAATGCGCCTGCTGGCATGTGTTATACCAGTGCCACCACTGGAAACCCTAAAGGGATTGTATACTCTCACAGAGGGATTGTCCTGCACAGCATGGCGCTTGGACTTGCCGACACTACAGGGGTTTCTGAAAAGGATATTGCCCTTCCGGTGGTGCCGATGTTTCATGTGAATGCATGGGGTCTTCCATTTGCGGCAACATGGTTTGGGACGTCCCAAGTCCTCCCTGGACCTTATTTCACCCCTAAGCTGCTGGCGGAATTGATGCAGGAAGAAAAAGTGACAATAACGGCTGGGGTACCGACGATCTGGCTTGGCCTTTTAAAGGAACTTGATGAAAATGAATATGATCTCTCCAGTCTCCGATCCATTCTTTGCGGAGGATCGGCAGCACCGCTTGGCATGATCAAAGCTTTTGAGGAAAAGCATGGAATCCCGTTTATGCACGCATATGGCATGACCGAAACCAGTCCGCTTGCCACAGTAACCGGAGAGAAAAGCTATATGGAAGAATGGGGAAAAGAAGAGAAATACAATGTGAAAGCAAAACAGGGAATTCTCGTGCCTGGTCTGGAGATGAAGATCATCGGAAAAGACGGGGAAG
Source organism: Bacillus sp. SRL337 (assembly GCF_984799155.1). Taxonomy (NCBI): domain Bacteria; kingdom Bacillati; phylum Bacillota; class Bacilli; order Caryophanales; family Bacillaceae; genus Bacillus; species Bacillus sp. SRL337. The sequence continues at coordinate 1,255,466 of NZ_OZ481793.1, forward strand.
TATCCTGGGACGGAAAAGAAATGGGAGAATTGACGATAAGAGGACCATGGATTGCCTCTGAATATTATAAAGATGAAAGAACAGCAGAAGCCTTCCGCGATGGCTGGCTGTACACAGGGGATGTGGTAACAGTCGATGAAGAAGGGTTTGTGAAAGTCGTCGACAGAACGAAGGATCTTGTGAAATCAGGGGGTGAATGGATTTCCTCTGTCGATTTGGAAAATGCACTGATGGCCCATGAAAGCATTTTTGAGGCTGCGGTTGTGGCTGTTCCCCACCCTGAATGGCAAGAGCGGCCAGTTGCCTGTGTCGTCTTAAAAGAAGGCGGCCACCAGAATACGACAAAAGAAGAAATCTATGAATTTCTCAAGCCGCAATTTGCCAAGTGGTGGCTGCCGGATGAAATCCTCTTTTTCGAGGAAATCCCGAAAACATCAGTCGGTAAATTCCTGAAACGGGCACTGCGTGACCAAGTAAAAGATCGGGTTGGTCAGTAAATAGGAAAGAAAGCCGGGAGCTTCCCGGCTTTCTTTAATTAGCTCAACTGTCTTTTTACAATATATTGTTATATAATAATTGATGGAATATTATAAAAATTTATAAATGAGAGTACATAAGGGGTGTATGTCATGAATGCAAATGCACTGTATGAAACCATCAAAATTGACAGGGACGGCAAGACTGCGACTGTCACTTTAAACCGGCCGAAATCCTTAAATGCGATGAACCCGAAAATGATGAGGGAGCTATTGAACTGCCTCAAAGAAATTAAGAAAGATGATGAGATCCTGATTCTTGTCTTGAAAGGGGAAGGAAGAGGTTTTTCCTCAGGCGGCGATATCAAGGAAATGCTGAGTCTGGGGGGGCAGGAGGAATTTTCTGAGATCATGGAAGTGATCAATGACCTATCGATGACTCTCTACACGATGAAAAAACTGACTATTGCAGGAGTTCACGGAGCTGCTGCCGGCTTGGGGTTGAGCCTGGCCCTGGCTGCCGATTATATCATCTGTGAAGAAGACAGCAAACTGGCGATGAATTTTATCGGTATTGGATTGATACCGGACGGCGGCGGCCACTTCTTTCTTCAGGAACGGCTAGGGACGTGCAGGGCTAAAAAGCTGATGTGGACAGGAAAGGTGATCGAGGGGCAGGAAGCCTTGATGAAAAAGCTTGTGGACGAAGCCACTCCATCCGGAAAGTTGGATAGAGCCGTTGAAAAGTATATCACGGAATGTTTGCAGAAACCTTTAATGTCAATCATTGAATCAAAAGCGATTTTTGCCGAGCTGAATAAAGGTCGATTGGAAAAGGCCTTGCAGCTTGAGAAAGCCGGGCAGTGGAAAATGCGCCAGACCCATGACCACCAAGAAGGTATAAAAGCGTTTGTAGAGAAAAGAAAGCCGCACTTTAAGGGGAAGTAATACGAACGGGATGAGCCATGGCTCATCCCGTTTGCTGCTATCAAGGGTGAAATAGTATTAATTTCCCTAGAGGAGATGCACAGCGGTGAGTGTGATCCTCATATCCTTTTTCTTCTAATATTCCTTTGCCGATTGTCTTTGCTTCGTCATCAGAAGGAGCTTCGAAGGAATCTTCAAATATGCTTTCCCCTGTTTGCTCAAAAACTGTCAATTTGTAAACTTTCATCATTTTTATCCCCTTTTGAAAAATTCTGATAGTTACTATTATTCTTGCATAATTTTTAAAAATAATAAAGTTTTTAATTGTATTTAGATTTTTATAGAAATAGGGAACTTAATTCCTATACAATCGTATATATAGCTGGAATATATACTCAAAATAGGAAAAGACGGTGCAGAGATACTGGCATCGGATGTGGGGAAGGAAAAGGAGGACACAAGAATGGTTCTGTCACTGAATAACGTAACCAAACGGTTCGGGAACTTTACAGCAGTGGACAATTTATCAATCAGTATACCGGAGAAAGAAATGTTCGGTTTCCTGGGTGGGAACGGTGCAGGCAAGACGACTACTTTCAGGATGATACTCGGTCTGATGGACCCAAGCGGAGGAACAATAACCTGGAATGGGAAAAAAATTGATTATTCCACAAGTCCTGAAATAGGCTATCTTCCTGAAGAGCGGGGATTGTATCCAAAAATGAAGGTGAATGATCAGATCATTTATCTCGCCCGTTTAAGAGGAATGGATAAAAAAGAAGCTGAAAAAGAACTAGAATACTGGCTGAAGAGGTTCAATGTTCCTGAATATAAAAACAAGAAGGTTGAGGAATTATCAAAAGGAAATCAACAAAAGATTCAATTAATCGCCTCCATCATACATAAGCCGAAATTGCTGATCCTGGATGAGCCATTCAGCGGACTTGACCCGGTAAATGTTGAACTGCTGAAGGATGCGGTAGGCGAGATCAAAGAAAGTGGAACCACTATCGTGTTTTCAAGCCACAGGATGGAACATGTAGAGGAACTTTGTGAGAATCTATGTATTATGCATAAAGGTACCCCGGTCGTTCATGGTGGTTTGAAAGAAATCAAACGGTCATTTGGAAAGAAAAATGTTACTATTCATGCAGATTTTGATTTGAGCTTCCTGGAGGCTGTTTCCGGAGTGGCAAAGGCAAAGAAAACAACCGAAGGGATCCAGCTGCAGGTGGAATCGGAAGATATAGCAAAGGACATTTTCAATGAAGTGGTGAAAAAAGGCTTTGTCCGCAAGTTTGAATTGGAAGAGCCGTCCTTGAATGATATTTTCATCGAAAAGGTGGGTACTTCTTATGAATAATTTTTTCCTGATGCTATCACAATCCTATTTAAATAAATTAAAGGCGAAATCCTTTATTATTACCACCCTTATTGTAGCAGCCGGCATCTTTCTGCTCGTGAACTTACAGGATATCATTGAAAGTTTCAGCGGCGATGAGCAGGATACAGTGGCTGTAGTAGATGAAAGCGGTGAGCTTTACGAGCCGTTTGCTGCACAGGTCGGCACACTGAATGAAGATTTAAAGCTGGAACAAACAAGTGAAAGTGAAGAAAGTTTAAAAGAAAGCGTAGAAGAAGGCACCTATAATGGTTATTTGATACTATCTGAAGATGAAAGCGGGCTGCCGCAAGGGATATACAAATCAGAATCGATTTCAGAATCAACAGTTGCGGGTGATCTGCAAAATGCACTTCAGGGAATCAAATCTGCAAAGGCTGCACAAAATCTGGAATTGTCTCCTGAAGAGCTTGCTTCGTTAAGTGCACCGGTTTCGTTTGAAAGGGAAGCTCTCGTAGAAGGCGCAAAATCGGAAGAAGAGTTGAACCAGGCGCGCGGAATCGTGTATATCCTGCTGTTTTTCATCTATATCACAGTAATTGCCTATGCTAACATGATTGCGATGGAAGTAGCAACAGAAAAGTCATCACGCGTAATGGAAATTCTCATTTCAAGTGTTTCCCCAGTTAAGCAAATGTTCGCAAAGATCATAGGAATCGGGCTTGTCGGGTTGACCCAGCTCACGGTACTGCTGGGCATTGGTTACCTCGCACTGACTAGCAAAGCAGATTCGCAGCTTGGAGGGGTTATGGAATTTTTTGGATTTAATGATGTAAATGTGAGCGTCATCATATACGCCATTGTGTTCTTCCTTCTCGGTTATTTTCTTTATGCAACACTTGCGGCACTTCTTGGTTCCCTGGTCAGCCGGATTGAAGATGTACAGCAAATGATCATGCCAATGACATTCCTGGTCATGATCGGGTTCTTTATTGCCATGTACGGATTGAGCAGCCCGGAAGCAGGCTTTATCACGGCGGCATCTTACGTTCCGTTCTTCACGCCGATGGTCATGTTCCTGCGGGTCGGAATGCTCAATATCCCTGCTTGGGAACCATTCCTTGGCATCGGAGTCCTTCTCCTTTCCATCCTGTTTCTTGGCTGGTTCGGAGCAAGGGTTTATCGCGGAGGAGTATTGATGTACGGAAAATCCAATTCATTTAAAGATATCAAAAAAGCGATTGAACTGACTAAGAAAAATTAACACCTTGCAAAGCAGTTTCCCGGCCTGGGAAATTGCTTTTTTTATTGGAAAGAAAAAACAAAGAGGTATTCTCCATATTAGAATCGAATTTTTAAAAGATGCACTTATCCTGAATACGTATTTTTATATTGAAAAGAGGCGTTAGCGGATGGAAAGGATTATGGTGGTGGGAATATCAGCAGGCGTTGGGAAAACGACGTTTGCGAGAAGGCTTGGAGAAATCCTTGGTATTGAGGTAACGCACCTTGATTCACTGTATTGGAAACCGGGATGGGTAGAGGCCGAACTGGAGGAGTTTTCTGCCTCACAAAAGGAAGTCGTCAAAAAGCAGCAATGGATCATCGAAGGAAATTACAGCAATACATTTGAGCTGCGTTTTAATCATGCGGATACAATCGTTTATTTAGAGCTGCCCATGTATGTGTGCCTGTATCGCGTAGTGAAGAGATGGCTGACAAATTTAGGGGAAAACCGGCCGGACATGGGTGAGGGATGCACAGAAAAGATGGAATGGGCTTTTCTGAAGTTCATCATCACCACCTATCATTCCCGGAAAAACAAAATGGAGAACAGGATGGAACGATTTCCATTATTGGGTCCTGGAAAGAAAGTATTCAAATTGAGGAATAAAAGGGAGATCTCCGCTTTTTTAGCAGAAATGGAGGGAAAGGCAGACAAGAGGAGGATAATTTAAAAAGGAGGTAAGATTTGTGAAGGACTGCATGTATGATATCACCATTATTGGAGCAGGCGTGAGCGGTGTTTTCACAGCCTTTCAGTTAATCAAAGAAAACAGGCATCTGAACATACATATCATTGACCTTGGAAAAAAGTTAGAGGACCGCGTCTGTGGATTGGAAGCAGGAGGCGAATGTACCTGCGGGGAAAACTGCAGCCAATATACCGGTTTTGCCGGGCTGGGAAGGTCTGAAGGGAAATTCAATTATACAAATGATTTCGGTGGTGAGCTTGGAAGGGAAATTGGTGAAAACCAGGCAATGGAATTAATGAATGAGGTTGATGATATCCTTTGTGCGTTTGGCGGAGACGGCGTGAAGACATACAACACCGAGAATAAGCCGTTAGCCGAAAAGGCAAAGCAGCACTCATTAAGGGTCCTCTCTACTAAAGTCCGGCATCTCGGAACACGGTTGGCTAAAGAAGTCTTTCAGCGCATGTATGAATACTTGAGAAACGCGAACATCACCTTCACATTTGAAAAATTGATAGAATCGTTTCATCCTACTGATGAAGGTTTTCTTTTGCGCTCAAAAGATGAGGTGTATCAGACGAAGGACCTCGTACTGGCTACTGGTATGAGCGGCAGTAAATGGTTGAAGTCTCAGATGGAATCCTTGGGCATTTCTCTTTCAAAAACAAGAATTGATTTAGGACTCCGGATTGAGATGAAAGGGAGTCAGCTTCAGGCTATCCTTCAGGATACCTTTGAAACAAAACTTACATATTTGGGTGACTCATACACCGCTACTACCTACTGCATGAATCCTGAAGGAAGGATCATCCGGAAACATCAGCATGGCTTGGTGATGCCTGACGGACAAAATTTGAGAGAACGCGGGACGCCAAGTCCAAATCTTAATTTCACTCTGTTTGTGCCTCGTTACTTTCTCTCATACGAAGAAGCACAAAAGCATGCCAGGTCCATCATTGGAAATATCAATAAAGGAATCGGCCGTATCGTGGTACAAAGGCTTGAAGATCTCAAGCTTGATAGACAAACAGTGAGGCTGGACAATAATAAGGTTGTCCCATCGCTGGAAGCGGATACTGGTAACCTCAAAGATGAAATCCCTGAACTATACACAAAGGCTGCATTGGAAATGTTATCTGCCCTTGAAGGGCTGATTGGTGAACAAATTCATGGTGATACTTTGTTATATGGGATTGATGCAAAATTTTATGAACCTAAGGTCTATACCAACTCTAACTTTGAAACCGAGATTCGGCATTTATATTTGATTGGGGATTGTTCTGGAGAGACGCATTCTCTTTCTCAAGCGGCCGCGAGCGGTATCTGGATGGGGAAGCATCTCGCTGGAAAACCTGATGCAAATCATTTAGTTTCACCTTGATTATTTAGAATGGACTCATTTGGAAGCCTGATAAACTAGGCTTCTTTTTATTTGGATTTTCATGCGGAATCCTTATTTTTTTGGGAAAAGTAGTCTATAATAAAAGAATAAGAGAACGTGTATTCGTATTCAGGAAGAAGGGATATTGATGAACGAAATTCGGTTCATACATACTGCAGACCTGCATTTGGACAGTCCTTTTAAAGGATTGAAGCATATGCCGGAAGAACTGTTCCAGAGGATAAGGAACAGTACTTTTCGATCTTTAGAAAGAATAGTAGACAGGGCAATCGGGTTGAGGGTTGATTTCATTCTGATGGCAGGCGACCTCTATGACGAAGAAGACAGAAGCATCCGTGCACAGGCAAGGCTGAAAAAGCAGTTTGAGCGTCTTGATGAAGCTGGGATCTCAGTTTATGTCATTCACGGTAATCACGATTACCTTGGCAACTACTGGTCCCACTTACAAATGCCTGCGAATGTAAAGATTTTCAACAGTGAGATAGAGAAGGTCATCCATCATACGGTTGAAGGAAGAAAGGTTCATTTATACGGTTTCAGTTACGATACCCGCCATGTGCATGAAAGGAAAATTGCGGCTTATCCTGCTGCATCCAATGATGGGGGAATTCACATAGGCCTCCTTCATGGTAGTGAGACGGGGGGGACAGCAGGTCATGAACCTTATGCACCATTCACAATTAAAGAGTTAAAAGAGAAAAACTATCACTATTGGGCATTGGGGCATATTCATGTCCGGGAAGAACTGTCGATGTGCCCGCCTATAATATACCCGGGAAATATCCAGGGAAGGAACCGAAAAGAAATTGGGCGTAAGGGGTGTTATGCAGTAACAGTAAATGATGAGGAAACCAAACTTGAATTTATTGAAACCCAGGAAATTCTTTGGGAGAAGACGTCGATTTCATTGAAAGCTATCACCAATCTCAGCCAAGTATTTGAATTATGCAGAGCCGACATTGAACTATACAGGAGAAAAGGCGGGACCATGCTGGAAATAGAGTTTTACAATGTAGAAGAGACAAGTGCTGAAATTTTGAACAAAATCAAAACCGGGGAGATTCTTGAAGCATTTCAAGATGGAGAGGAACACCAGGATGACTTTGTATGGGTTCATTCCATGAGAGTCAACAGAAGCGGGCAGATTGCTAATGTCGAAGAACAGGAAACCTTCATGAGCGATATGATTCAGGCTATCCTAAACTGGGACGAGCAGGGATGGGACGAAGTGGCTTCTGATCTCTTTCTTCATCCTCAGGCACACCGGTATATCGATTTACTGGATAGCGAGGAGAAGGATGAGATGAAGAAGTCTGCAGCGGAGATGCTGGCCACATCTTTTTCAAAAAAAAGGTCCTAGGAACAGGAGGAGGTGGATTGAATGCACATTACAGATATTCATATTTATGGATTTGGAAAGTGGGAAAATCTCAAACTGAATGAATTGAAGCATTTCTCCGTTTTCTACGGAGAGAATGAAGCTGGAAAGTCGACGATCATGGCTTTTATTCATGGTGTCCTATTTGGATTTCCTACAAAACTTCAATCCGAACAGCGATATGAGCCAAAGACCCATGCCAAATATGGAGGCAGATTGACGCTTTCTATGGAAGACGGCCAGTCCATTACAGTAGAGAGAGTGAAGGGAAAAGCAGCAGGCGATGTGACAGTGTTATATGAAGACGGTTCAATGGGTGGGGAAGAAGAGCTCAAGAAAGTATTGAAAGGTATTGACAAAGCTGCCTTTCAAGGGATCTTTTCATTCGATATCCATGGTTTGCAGGAGATTTCGCGCTTAAAAGAAGAAGAAATCAACCGGTACTTGTTCAGTTCAGGTATGACAGGGACAGATGCCATATTCAAATTGGAGGAACAATGGCAGAAGGAGCTTGACAGGTTATTCAAAAAGTCAGGCAGAAAACCCGAAATCAATCAAAAAATTGCAGAGTTAAGACAAACAGAATTACAGTTAAAAAAAGCGAAAGAAAAAAATGAGGCCTTTTCATTACTACTGGAAAAGAAAATGGCCTCTGAAAACACCCTGGCATCCCTATATCAAGAAAAAGAAAAGAGAGAGAAGGAATTCCACCAGATGGAGTCCTTGGAAAAGTCGTGGAATGACCTTCATGACTATCAGGGTATTCAGGCAAGGATCATGGAATTAAAAGATATTGATTCTTTTCCTGCAGACGGTTTCCAGCGTTTTGAAAAATGTCAAAGCCAGATAGTACAGCAAAAATCGGCAATGGAGGCGGCCGGTTTCCGCTTTTCAGAACTGAAAAGGACAATGGAGGAGACAAAGCCGGATAAGGACATCACAGACAATGCTTCCCTCCTGTCCTCTCTACTGGAGAAGCGGGAGTTGTTTACCAGGTGGAAGGATCAGGCGGCAGACCAAGAGAGAGAAAAGGCTCAATTGGAAGCAAAGATGGACCATCTTATGCAGGAGCTGAAAATCGAAGAAATAGATATCATAACAGATGTACAATTAGATATGGTAGCGAAGGATCGGGTGAATCATACCGAACAGGCACTAAATAAGCTTCAGTTGAAAAAGGAAACACTGAAAGACCGCATTCATTCTGAAGAAGTACAACTGCAATATCTCGAAGAACGATGTACAGAATTAGAAGATAAGCTCCTGGTGGAATCCCAATTTCAAGAGCTGCAACGAACAATCAAGGACACCAGGGAGGCAGATACTCTAAAGGCTCAATATGATTTGATTCAGGAACAGCTTAGAGAAAGTGAGAATAAAAGCAGCGCAAAAAGCCTGCAAGGAGCTTTATTGTTTGCTGGTCTCCTTTTCTCAATGGTCACTGCCATGCTTGTCTGGATTACGACAGATTCAATCTTTATAACTGGAGGAATCTTGGCTGGCTTACTGGCGGTGATGTTTTATTTTATCCGTTCACAGAAGAAACAGGATGAGAACGGATATGTGAGCGAGCTGAAAAGGAAAAGTGAAATTCTCAAGCGGCAAATGGAGGATCAGAATAATATAGAGAGTGTAAAGGACCGGACCTTACTGAAAGAACAAACTGAGTTGAGAGAATCATGGAAACAATGGATTTTAAAACTGGAAAATCAGCAGCATACCCTTTTGAACCTTCATGAGGAAGAACGGGAACTATTCATTGAGGAAGAAAAGCTCCAAGAAGAGTTTCGCAGACTGGCAAGGGAACTAAGTCTCCCTCCCGAAATGCATTGGGGTCTGCTTGGGGAAGCTTTCGATAAACTCAAGGAACTGAAGATCCTTTCTGAAGAGAAGCAAAACAAAACGGAAATGTATTGCAGCTATCTGCAGAAGATCACTCTTTTCGAGAAGGAGATAGAAGCTGCTGTTGAAGGGCTGCCTGTTAAGCAAACCACTACTGAAGAGACCTTAATAAGAGTAAAAGATGCTCTTGTGATGAACGAACGAAAGATCCTCGCCTATGACCAACTGAAACAACAGCTGGCAGATATCAAGGAGGAACTAGACTACAGCCATGCTCAAGTAAATGTTTTGGAGAAAGAAATGAATGAGCTCCTGGCAGCCGCCGATACGGAAACGATTGACGATTTTCGGCAAAAGGCTGTAAGGGTGGAAGAAAAGAATTCACTGGAACAACAGAAACGGATATTATTTAATCGCTTGGGCGCCCCCTTGATTGAATCTTTTTTTGAAGCAAAAAAAATAAATTTGGATGTCAGGGAGGCAAAGAGGAGTCTGGACGAAAGGCTTGCTTCGATTAAGCAAAATATCTATAAAGAAAATGAAAACCTTGCAGAGACAGTATATGAGATTTCAGTTCTTGAAGAAGGCGAGTCCTTCACCAGACTTCTTTATCAATATCAAGAACAGAAAGCCAGTGTTAACGAATTGTCCCGAGAGTGGCTGAAGTATTCTCTCGCACGCGCAGCTCTTCGAAAAACCATAGAGGAGTATAAAAAAGAAAAGCTTCCAAAAGTGATTCGTACTGCGGAGCACTACCTTGTGGTGCTGACGGGTGGAGAGTATTCAAGGATTCATTCTCAGCAGGATAGATATTTTATCATCCAAAGGAAAGACGGAATGAATTTCACACCGGATGAGCTCAGCCAGGGTACCAAAGAACAGGTTTACATCGCATTAAGAATTGCACTTGTCAAAGTACTGAAGGATGCTTACCCTATGCCGGTCATCATTGACGATGGATTCGTCAATTTTGATGAGAAGAGGACTGAAGCGGTCATCAAACTTCTTGAACAGTTAAAAGATGAAGTCCAGATATTATTCTTTACTTGTCACCCTCATATATTGAAAAAGGTGAAGAGCGGCGGGATTATCCATCTCAGTGGCTCAAAGCCGGGATCATTAGCCGTTGCTGGAGAGTAGAAGAATGCGAGAAACAAAGGCTGCTCCTCTTCAGTTTCCGGCCGTTTCTCCCCTGAAGGCCAGATAAATAAACAGAAGCCATTTCCAGCCAGTAAGAGGCTGGGAATATGGTATACTAGCAGAAATAATAGAAATGGGAGGAGTACTAATGTCTGGAATTGCACAATTTGATGTCGGCTCTTCAGTGGATTTATTCATGCTGATCAAGCAGACGACGAAAGGAACGACAAATACAGGGAAACCATTTTTAACCTTGATTCTGCAGGACAAAAGCGGTGATATCGAAGCGAAGCTCTGGGATGCCAGCGAGCAGGACGAGATAAGTTATCAGCCGGAAACGATTGTGAAGGTTTCCGGAGATATTCAAAGCTACAGAGGGAAGAACCAGCTTAGAATCAGGCAAATCAAACCAAGTGCTCCCGGCGATGGTTTGGAATTAAGCGATTTCCTTCAGACTGCACCTTTGAGCATTGACGAAATGACCAGCAAGATCACACAATATATCTTTGAAATGAAGAACCCGAACATTCAACGGATTACACGCCATCTTTTGAAGAAATACCAAAAGCCGTTTCTGGAATATCCGGCTGCCACCAAAAACCATCATGAATTTGTATCCGGATTAGCTTATCATGTAGTGTCTATGCTGGATTTGTCAAAATCCATTGCTTCGCTATACCCTTCTCTTGATACAGACCTTCTGTATTCCGGTGTCATCCTCCACGACCTTGGGAAAGTGTTTGAACTGTCAGGTCCAACATCGACATCCTACACAGTGGAAGGGAACCTGTTGGGACATATCTCAATCATGGTCAATGAAATCGGGAAGGCTGCAGATGAACTCGGCATTAAAGGGGAAGAAATCATGATCCTTCAACACCTTGTCCTCAGCCATCATGGAAAAGCAGAATGGGGGAGCCCTAAAACCCCGATGATCAGAGAAGCCGAAATCCTTCACTACATCGATAATATCGATGCAAAAATGAACATGCTGGACAAGGTCCTTGAGAAAACCAAGCCTGGAGAGTATACAGAAAGAGTATTCGCCCTTGATAACCGGTCTTTCTACAAGCCGACTTTCCATAAATAAAAAAGCAAAATGACTTTCGAATGAAAGTCATTTTGCTTTTTTACTAGGGTGTCCGATGTGGCTTAGGTGTAAGAGTGCGAGGACCTGCTATTACTACAATGAAATTCATCATTTTAAGAGGCATTTTGATGCTTTTTCTGTAGAATTTGTCTAGTTTAAATGTGTGATTGGAGCAGAGGGTAAGCAAGGGGAAGAAATCACCAGTCACATGTCATTTTATTGTGTGGACAGGCATATATTTGGAATAGCAGGACAAACAGTGGGGGGAATCGAATTATGACTTTGCCAATTTGGGTGTATTTCATTGTAGCAGGTATTTTTGTCAGTGCTTACATGGCGATGAAATCAGCGAAGGAAGATAGAGATGTGGAAAATGAATGGATAGAGCAGGAAGGGGATGTCTATATTAAACGAATGGAAGACGAGAAGGAAAGAAGGCGCCAGCCATCTGCTTAATACAAGATATACAAAAGGGAAGCACTTTGACAGTGCTTCCCTTTCCTTATTATTCTTCAGTTTGTTCAGCAGATTCATCAGCCGGGGCTTCCTCTGTTGGAGCTGGTGTTTCACCTTCAGGCATTGCAGGTGTCTCAGGAGGGTTTAAGATTTGTTCTAAGCTCTTTTCGAGATCTTCATCTTTAATCTCCAATTCGGCATCTTCGACAACCTGTTTCATGGCTTGTTGGATTTTTTCAGGAGTTACTTTCGATAACTTAAGTGATTTTTCAAGCTCATCTTTCATTTCATCGAAAGACTTCTTCTCTTTTTTGTCTGTTACTTCAATAATATGGTACCCGTATTGTGTTTTAATCGGATCACTGACTTTTCCGGTTTCAAGCTTGTCCAAAGCCTCAGAGAACTCAGGTACGAAATTCTGTCTGCCTTCATAGTCAACCCAGCCTAAGCTTCCGCCCTTTTCGGCAGATCCAGGATCATTGGAGTATTCCTTCGCCAGCTCTTCGAATTTACCTCCATCAGCAAGCTTCTGCTTTACTTCTTTAGCAGTGGCTTCATCATCAACCAGGATATGGCGCACTTCAATTTCCGGCTTCCAGTTATCGTAGTACTCTTTCAGCTCATCTTCAGATACTTTGACATCAGCAGTTGCGGCTTTTTCTTGCAGCAATTGAAGCTTAAGGTATTCACGGAAAGAGTCTTCATCCAAGTTGTATTGAGACAAGAACATTTCAAACTGAGGTCCCAGCTGGTCTTTTGCCTCGTTCAGCTTTTCATCGATCTCTGCTTTTGATACTTCATATTTATCGCTAAGAACTTTAGTCAGTACTAATTCTTGCAAGGCTTGTTCCATTTGAGGAGTGAATTTTTCTTTCATTGATGCATAAAGTTCTTCCTTCGTTACATCTCCTGCTTTCGTCTCAGCCACAATTTCGCCGTTATCGCTGCCACTATCATTGCTGCATGCAGATAATCCAATTACACCAGCGGCCAAAGACATTGTTAAGATCCATTTCTTCATAGGTATAACATCTCCTAATTGTTATATTGTCAATAAGGTTTGTCTGAAAACTACAAATCATACTATATCATAAACTTAACAGGAAAATAAACATTTTAATGGAGTGTTTTCTAAAAATTGGGCGTATATAACACCCATATCAGTTCCTCATACATAAGATATCTTGACTAGAGAAAAGGAGGTAATAACAATGGGCTACGGAAATCAATCAGGATTTGCACTGATCGTGGTGCTGTTCATTTTATTAATTATCGTAGGTGCAGCCTACATTTGCTAAGTTTTTCTCAGGAACTATGTTATTCGCCTAAACAAAAAATCATTAGTTGAATAAAATAAAGTAGCGCTTCTAAAGGAGGTGGAAAGTTATGGGTGGCTCATACGGATATGGCGGAGGATTCGCGTTGATCGTAGTATTGTTCATCTTGTTAATCATCGTAGGTGCAGCTTGGCTATAATTTAACCTCGCGGAGCATGAGGCACTGAGTGCTTTATGCTCCAAAAAAGAAAGGAGGAAGCGTGTATGTCTGGTGGATACGGTTATGGTGGAGGATTCGCTTTAGTCGTCGTATTGTTTATTTTGTTAATCATCATCGGCGCATCTTGGATCAACTAATCAGATGAAAATGTAAAAAGCAGCGGGCTGCCTTTCAAAGCAGTCCGTTTTGTTTATTGGTTTGAGTGGACATGGTCCTAAAGTACATAAAGAAACGGAGACATGGGAAAGTACCTTCAGGAGTACTATAGGACATGAATGATTGAAAAGGCAGAGGGAAGTGTGGAAAGATGGATTCTATAGGACATGCAAAGAGAAGAGGAATGGAAAGCATTGTAGAAAGATTCTATAGCTCTTAAAAAAGAGTAGGGGGGCATAGAACCGCCTGCTTTACAGATAGCCGGCTTCCTTGTTTTTTCGCTCCAGCGCTTGTCAGGTCTGAGCAAGCGCCTTCCGCATTTCATAGTCCAACTTCGCCTCCTAGCCCCTCGAGTCGCTTCACAAAAAATGAAGGAAACCCAAGTGCAGGCTTCCTTCATTTTTTGCTCCAGCGCTTGTCGGGCCAGAACAGTCGGCTCCGTTTTTTATTGTCCAGCTCCAGGCGCTAGCCCCTCGAGTCACTTCACAAAAAAACAAGGAAACCAAAGAGCCGGCTTCCTTGTTTTTTCGCTCCAGCGCTTGTCGGGTCTGAGCAAGCGCCTTCCGCATTTCAATTACGCATACAATATTTCTATGTATGATGAGATTAAGAGTATTGTTATAAGTATGTTGATGGTTCTGAAGACTTTTGGCTGTCGTTCTTCAGGTATTTCTTTTTGCAGACAAAGTGAGTTTGTCATTTGGTTTATAAAATAAAGGATAAATACTGAAAAAATGATAAAAATGGAGATCATTTTATCCCCTCCCTATATCTCCTATATGCTATACGATACCAAAATATCCACTAAATTGGTAGAATGAAGTTCCCAAAAATGAAGAAGAGGCATTTATAGATAGGGGAATCAGCTGTAAGGCTCCTTCAACTGTATAAAGCCGCCAATCGCTGACTATCTATATAGTGCCTCTTTGAAGGTTCAAAATTTCATAGCCGTCCTCATTTTCCTCAATCATCGCATCTCGCGGTGAGTATAGCAAACATTTAGCATACAGAAGATCGATTGTGCAAATTCCTGTATGATAAGCTGTTAAAATCGTAAAATAATGGGAGTAATGAGGCATCATGACACAGCCGGCCATCAGCACTGTGTTAATAAAGAAAAACGGGAATAACAGGGCAAGGATAAACCGGTATTTCGGAATGGGTTCACCCACACGGAAGTTAACAATTGGGATAAAGAAAAAATGACGCTTCACTTGGTATCTAATTTTATTTAAATAGGTCACTATCGGGACAACGTGCAGCAGCTTATGTGATGGGTAAATCAGAAGCAACCCTGCCATGAATATATAAAAATGAGTATCATAAAGATCCTCAGAGAGTATGAGATTGACAGGTACATAAATAAGTGTAAATACCATCATCATCACGATACCAGACAGGAAGATTACACGGCTGTGGCCGAATTGTTTTTCAAGATTGATTGTTTTCCAGCAATGCATAAAAAAATCGCCTCCATCAGACGACAAAGTTTAGTTTTTATATCTTTCGCTTTCATACTTTACGATGTCTGGTGGAAAAAATCAATAGAAAAATTAACATAAATCTGTAAAAAAAAAATTCAAATAATTTTTCCGTCACTACACTGAGAAACGGAAGCTTCTAAAATAGGCATATAGCAAGATGCCATGGGGTTTGATATGATTTATTTATAGAAATGAGTACTTCATTTCTTGGAAACTTGGTACAATATTTTTTTGAAATATTGATTAGTCTCATTTTGATATGTGAGAATGAGTGAGAAGGAGGGATATTAATGGATGAGATAAGAAAAAGGTTGGAGAACCTGGAATTTCAGCAAAAGCTGTTGTTAAGGATGATCCCTGATAAGGGTTATGATTTTTACAGACTTATCATTAAAAAAGGACTGTCAGAGGCGGAGGTACATAATTTCTATAATTTGTGTGAAAAACTGAACAATCATTCACAAGAACAAAAAGCGGAAGGATTTGTCTTTTTTGCTCCGCTTTTTAAAGAATTCACTGAAAAACTAGATCCCCGCCTGGCACCTGAAGAAGTAATAGAAGCGTGTATAGCCCAAGGGTTATATCCACTATTAATGGAACAGCTCCGGCGAAATCTGTAATTATACTTCTTTATCTTCAGAGATTTTTTGGAGCTTCCCATTTTCTTCAGTAAATTCGGCTTCGATGTTATGGAACGATTTTTCAAAGATCTCCATAAAGTCATTTCCGTATATGTTTTTGACGACAGCCATCATTTCAATCATATCCGGGAAGCGGCCATATAACTCTCTCAGAGGGGTCACCCCCTGAAAAATGGAGTGGTTTTCCGGCTTATAGTTCCTCATCAGCTCAAGTAAAACGCTTTCACCTTTTTCGGTAAGTTGAATATAGGTGTTGCGTTTATCATTTTCCCGCTTGGAAAAACGAAGCAATTCCCGTTCCTCCAGTTTCTTAGAAAAGTTGAAGGCAGTCGAAACATGCATGACGCCGAACTTGGCTACATCTGAAATGGATGCTCCTTTTAGATGATAGGAAATCCATAAGATATGATGTTCATTTATATTAAGGTCATAAGGTTTAATCCATTGCTGCCAGTCCTTTTCAATTGCTTTCCATAAAGCTTTGCTCAGTTGGGCCATTCTCTGGCTGAACAACATTGCTTCCTTCATTGAAAATTCTCTCTCTTCCATCCGACTCACCCGCTTTGCAAAAGTTATAAAAAAACCGTGTCCAGTGTTTACTAATCTCAGAGTTTGAAACTCTCTCTTTTATTATGCCAATAAAATAAAAATTAATAAAGGTTTAAATTTACAAAATTTTTAGAATGGTGGGATTTTCTTATAAAAAAGGGAGTAAATCTGTTATGTAAGCGTATAAAAAAGGCTCGGCTGAAAACCTTTACCGAACCCTTAAAAATTATTGTTTACTTATGGTTTGTTCCATATTTTCTGCCAGCTGCTCAATCGCGCTGATATCATCTTTGATATGCTGTATATTAGGTTCTGTGCTCCCTTGCCATGCTCCAATGGAACTTTGGATATCATCTTTAAGATGAGTGATGGTTTCCTTTCCTTCCGAGGAAAGACGGGAAACAGCATCTTTAACATCGACAGCATTTGTTTTTATTTCGGTGAAAACAGATTTCCATTCGTCTTTATTTTTCTTGATTTGGTCTTTAAGTTCTTTTCCGGACTGCGGAGCGGAAAGGAAGGCAGCCAAAGCACCGATTGCACTCCCTGCTAACACGCCATAGGTTATTGATTTTAATTTCATAAGTCTCTCTCCTCCATTTTATTTCTGCGTTCTTAATTCGACATACTCCTAATATATCCTTTTTACCCCTTTCAGCAATTCACTAATCAACTTTTCTCATAACGCTTGTAAAAAGGCATAAACATAGGTAAAGGATTGTTTAAGAAAGGCTCTTTTCGTAAGCCTATTGTTTTTTTGCAGTGATCCATAAACATTAAACAGCAATCAATACGAAAATGGCCTTTTATAAGAAAGGGGTGGAGGGTGTGGATGGAATTATATTTGGATTCTTTGCGCTAAGTGCAATATTATTTTTTGGAATGATCCACTATTTTATGGCAACCCAAAAGCCTGGGATGTATCCGCCGAAGAATATATTGAAGAGGAGAGCCGGGGTTCTGGGGACCGGAGGCGTTGTAGCATTGCTTCTTGGAATATTACTATGGCTCATGTTTAAGTAAATCAAAAAGGAACCTGTCACAGGTTCCTTTTTGATTTGATTTATAAAGATATAGTTTGAGCGAAGCTTGTTCGCTTAAGTATCGAAGTAACTAGCGGAAAGACTATAAACATTGCTCCGGCATTGACAAGTGTTGCAGGTAATACAACAGCGGCAAACAAACCAAGGAATGCACCTGGAAGTCCTACAATCAAGTAAGCGGAAGACAGGAAGAAAACCCCTGATATAATGGTTCCGACTGCTGTAAGTATGACGGTCCCAGCTATGGATGAAGAATATTTCTTAAGTCCAAGGACCATAAGGTAAAAGACAAAAGCAGTAAGTGGTTTGTCAATCAGGTTTGGGACAAATCCACCTGGGAATTGGGTTGTCAGTCCGGAGATAATTCCGGTAGTAATCCCAAGCAGTAATACATTCTTCTTATCCGGAAACAGCAGGATACCCAGAAACATCATTGTCAACATCATGTCAGGCTTCATTCCAAGGAAAATCCCCGGGATGACTGCGTGCAGTACAGCTCCTATCCCCACAAGCAATGATAGGGCCACCAAAGTCTTTGTATTCATTTCTCATCTCTCCTCGTCTGATCTTTTCTCATCTATTCTTCTCCTACCGTGCACTCTTGCCGGCAGCGAAAAGTTAAAAACAGTATATCATATGATGGAAAGCATGAACAGTTGCAGGATTGAATTTTTATTAAAAGCCCAGATGCCATTTTATCAAGTATATAGAGTTCCGAAAAATTTGAAGGAGATGTTCAATAAGCAGCGGACTAAAAGGGGCGAATAGCTTTGAGAATGGACCGAAACTTAAGGGAGGCGGAAATTAACTCGGGGAATGGACCAAATCTTGAGAGCGATGTAGAAAACCTGATCCAATACCTCAGGGAATGAACCAAATCTTGAGGGCGATGTAGAAAAAATGGTCAATTAACTCGGGGAATGGACCAAATTTTGAGGGCGATGTAGAAAACCTGGTCCAATACCTCGGGGAATGGACCAAATCTTGAGGGCGATGTAGAAAAAATGGTCCAATACCTCGGGGAATGGACCAAATCTTGAGGGCGATGTAGAAAAAATGGTCCAATACCTCAAGGAATGGACCAAATCTTGAGGGAGACAGAGAAAACCTGGTCAAATACCTCAAGGAATGGACCAAATCTTGAGGGAGACAGAGAAAACCTGGTCCAATACCTCAGGGAATGGACCAAATCTTGAGGGCGACAGAGAAAATCTGGTCAAATACCTCAAGGAATGGACCAAATCTTGAGGGAGACAGAGAAAACCTGGTCAATTAACTCGGGGAATGGACCAAATCTTGAGGGAGGCAGAGAAAATCTGGTCAACTACCTCAAGGAATGAACCAAATCTTGAGGGCGATGTAGAAAACCTGGTCCAATACCTCAGGGAATGGACCAAATCTTGAAGGAGACAGAGAAAATCTGGTCAACTACCTCGGGGAATGGACCAAATCTTGAGGGCGATGTAGAAAACCTGGTCCAATACCTCAGGGAATGGACCAAATCTTGAGGGAGACAGAGAAAACCTGGTCCAATACCTCAGGGAATGGACCAAATCTTGAGGGCGACAGAGAAAATCTGGTCAAATACCTCAAGGAATGGACCAAATCTTGAGGGAGACAGAGAAAACCTGGTCAATTAACTCGGGGAATGGACCAAATCTTGAGGGCGACAGAGAAAACCTGGTCCAATACCTCAAGGAATGAACCAAATCTTGAGGGCGATGTAGAAAACCTGGTCCAATACCTCAAGGAATGGACCAAATCTTGAAGGAGACAGAGAAAACCTGGTCAAATACCCAGGGAATGAACAAAAACCTGGTCAATTAACCCGGGTTATGGATCAATTCTTTTGTTCAAGGAAGAAATAGATGATTAATAAGCGAAAATCAGCCTAATGATACTCCAAGCAATAAAAAACTCCCCACTGAGGAGGAGTTTTCATTCTATTGTGTAATAAGTTAAGGTAGGTTCCATTATGGATTATAGATGCCTGCTGATACCTTCTGCAATTTCTTTTAAATCTTCAGGGCTGTATTGGTCAGTATGGGTTTTCCAGACAGCTCCAAATCCATCGCCTGTTCCGTAGCGAGGAATGATATGAAGATGGAAATGGAAAACGGATTGACCGGCATCTTCGCCATTATTATTCAGCAGGTTTAAACCGATCGGGTCATATTCCGCTTTAATTGCATTTGTGATTTTGGGCACAGCAGCAAAGACTTTGGATGCAAGGCCTTCTGTAAGTTCATAAACATTTTCTTTATGTAGTTTGGGAATCACCAATGTATGTCCTTTTGTTACCTGACTGATATCAAGGAAAGCAAGGACATGTTCGTCCTCATACACTTTGGATGAAGGGATTTCTCCCTCGATTATTTTGCAAAAGATACAATCACTCATACTATCCCGCCTTTTAATGTTTTTTTGATTTTATCATAAGAAGAGAAATTTTGGAAAGAACAAACAAGGGGCCGGCAAGAAGGTAATATCAGCATCACCCTCTGCCAGCCCCTATTGAAGGGGGGATTACTTTAGGTTCATTAGTGGAACGTCTGAATGATCTGCGATAAACACCTCATTTTGCATTATTTTGCAAGATTAGTGAATATACAGTGTGTTGACTGACTCTGGTTCAAAGCGACCATCCCCTTGTCTTATAGCTTTTATGCTTTAAGAGTTCTTGAATAGTCCGTGTTCTTTGATAAACACCTCATTTTTAAAGTTTTTAAAAAATCTGGTGTGAGTTCAGGCCAATACTATGCAAGACGACCATCCCCTTAAGTTTTTGGAAGCAAACGTATAATTCGGATACCGGTCTTTAACAACCACCCCGTTTTAAGTTTTGCTGTCCCCTTCCTCCATTATGATGGCCATTTTTGTTATCTATATTACAGGAAAAACATGGAATTGGTTATTCCGGCGAAAGGCCGGCAATAGCTAGAAAAGCCTGGCTTTGCTAAAATAAAACAAACAAAGAGAAAGAAAGGACGTTGCTTGTGTCACTGTCACTATTGGAAATTCAACATTTGGTTGGAGGATATACAAGAAAGCCTGTTCTGAAAGATATTTCATTCCATTTAAACTCAAATGAAATCGTCGGTTTGATCGGACTGAATGGAGCCGGAAAGAGTACGACAATCAAGCATATAATTGGATTGATGGAGCCGAAGCAGGGAGAGATCAAGATCAACGGGCTTCAATTGAAAAGCGATACAGATGAATACCGGAAACAGTTCGCTTACATACCTGAAACGCCTATTCTCTATGATGAATTGACACTGGAAGAGCATATGCGTTTAACTGCAATGGCGTATGGGGTACCCGAGGCAGAATATAAGAAAAGGGCGGCGGGTCTGCTGAAAGAGTTCAGGATGGAAAAAAGGCTCGGTTGGTTTCCTTCCCATTTTTCAAAAGGGATGAAACAGAAAGTCATGATCATGTGCGCATTCCTGGTTGAACCGAGTCTTTATATTATTGATGAACCTTTTGTAGGACTCGACCCCCTTGCGATTCAGTCTTTACTGAATTGGATGGAAGAGATGAAAAAGAATGGTGCAGGTATACTGATGTCGACTCACATTCTCGCAACAGCCGAGAGGTACTGCGATTCCTTCATCATTCTTCATGAAGGGAAAATAAGGGCAAAAGGGACCCTTCTGGAACTTCAGCAGGAATTCGGGATGCCTGGTGCAACACTGGATGATATATATATTGAACTGACAAAGGAAGAAACGGAGCAATGAAAAATATCGAGGGAATTTGGAAGAAAAGGGTAGTAGAATACAATGCAGAGCTGAGGAAATATCTCCGGTACATGTTTAATGACCATCTTCTGTTTGTTCTTATATTTGCATTGGGAGGAGGGGCATTTACTTACAATCAGTGGGTAAGCACGCTTGACAGTTCATTTCCGGCACCGCTGATCATGGCCATCATTCTTGGACTGATCCTTACTTGGAGTCCTGTCTATACCTTCCTGAGGGAAGCAGATGCTGTCTTTTTGCTGCCTCTTGAAAGCAGGATGAAAGGCTTCTTCCGGAAAGGGATATGGGTCAGCTTTATCTCCCAATCCTACATTTTGCTGCTCGTTTTGGCTGCTATGATGCCAATGTATGTGAAGGTGACCAATAGGGGATTTCAATCTTTCTTTGTCATCCTTGTGATTTTATTGGCTCTTAAGGTATGGAACCTTTACGTGAGATGGTACACCTTGAAAAATCAGGAACGGGAAGCGCATTTTGTAGATTATTTCGTACGATTTGCTATGAATGCCGTTTTCTTATATATGATTCTTCATGAAGCATCCGTGGTACTTATCGCTGCTGTGGCCTTTATCCTGTTAGCATATTTAGTGTATTTCAGGTTTTCTGTAAAAGGGAAAAGCCTGAAGTGGGATGTGCTGATAAGTCTGGAGGAACAGAGGATGCTGCTTTTCTACAGGTTGGCGAATATGTTTACGGATGTCCCTAAGCTGAAGGGGAAGGTGCATCGCAGGAGATGGCTGGATTCCGTCTTGAATGCCATTCCATATGATCGAAAACAAACGTACAAATTTTTGTACTTACGAGCGCTTCTGCGTACGAGTGAATATTTTGGACTGTATATCCGCCTGTCCCTGATTGCCATGGTCCTCTTATACTTTAGTGATGCATTATGGCTCAGTATTTTTACAGGGATCCTGTTCATTTACTTGACTGGCTTCCAAATGATTCCGATGTTTAAACGATTCGATTACAAAATCTGGGTCTCTCTTTATCCGGTTCCAGAAAGTATCAAGAAGCATTCATTCCGGCAAGTAGTGCAATGGGCGCTGATCGTTCAGGCAGTCCTGTTTTCACTGGCACTGGTTTTGAGCGGGCAGCTGCTGGAAGCTTTAATTATGCTCGGGGCAGGACTACTGTTTGCCTTTGGATTTGCCAACTTTTATCTGATCCAAAGGGTAAAGAAATTTGAGTTCTGAGCGAAACTTCTTGTATCTTCATTCGTATAATCATACAGGCAGAGCCATAAGGCAATGCTTATAAAAACAGTCTTAACAAAGGACAGGGGTGTGACATGAACAGTTTTGAATCCGCTGCCCGGAATGACATGGAGATGTGGAAGAGAAAGAAGTTAAAGAGGGCCGGTTTTCTAAACCGTACCGCAAAGAAAGCCCAGGTGAAATTTAATTCAGTAATTCCCGAGAAAGTGCACATGGTAGTTACGGACAGCATTAAAAATATGGTCAAAGTTACTTTGGCAGGATCTGGTTTTACATCCGGCAATAAGATTGTGATTCCTGAATCGTTAGAAGAAAAGGAGCGGTATATGAAGGAGAGGCTGTCTTTCTATAGGAAGGCAGCTGCCATCGAAGGTGCAGGAACAGGTGCAGGCGGCTTGTTTCTTGGATTGGCGGATTTTCCTTTGCTCCTTTCCATAAAAATGAAATACTTGCATGAAGCAGCTCTAACACATGGATATGACCCTAAAGCATATGAAGAGAGACTGTTCATGTTATACGTGTTTCAGCTTGCATTCTCCGGTGATGAACATCGTCGCGAAGTTTTCTCTATTATCGATAATTGGGAAGAATATAAGAAAAAGGCAGTTGACCTTGATTGGAAGGTGTTTCAGCAGGAATATCGGGATTATATAGATTTGGTCAAATTATTTCAGCTGGTACCGGGGATTGGAGCGGCAGTAGGGGCTTATGCCAACTATGGTCTTTTGGAAGAGCTTGGCGAAGCAGCGTTGTATGCTTATCGAAGGAGGCACTTCAACCAGCTTTAGGGCGGGTAAGAAACATGGATGCCTGGAAAATCTCTGGAGTGGTGATTCCGAAATTCCTCAAAAAAGCAGAGATGGTTTCTTGGGTGTCGGTTTCAAGGGCATGAACTCGCTAAAATACAGCAAAATTGTCTAGGAGTCCAATTCTTAAGTGAAGACTTCTTCTCGCATATATTGTTGCTTTCGGAAAAATCCCGAAAGCCGGATTTTTCCCCTGCGTACTAAGTTTTTCGCTCTGAACGAAGAGAGAAGCTCTTTTCTCCCTTGTTAAACAGTTTTTTTTGTTCATTACTCCACTATGATGCAACAAAAAAGCCGGTACAAATCCATGTACCGGCTTTTGTCATTTTGCGTAGGTGATGGCTGCTTTTGCCATGACACAAGCAGCAGTCAACATCGCCTTTTCATTAAAATCAAATTTAGGGTGATGGTGGGGGTAAGGCTGGCCTACTCCTTCCGGCTTGGCCCCTGTAAAGAAAAAGGTGCCCGGGATCTCTTGCAGATAGTAGGCAAAATCTTCGCCGCCCATTTGCATTTCACACTCTTCAATGGTGTCGACGCCTATTACGCCTTCTGCTGTTTTAATAAGGTGTTCGGTTTCTGGCGGGTGATTAACCACAGCCGGGTAGCCTTTTTCATAATTAAAAGTATAAGAGCAATCGGTTGAAATGCATGTTCCTTTTATGATTCTTTCCATTTCAGATAGGATGAAGTCCCTTGTTTCTTCGCTGAAGGTTCTTACAGTACCGACCAATGTTGCGGTATCAGCAATGACATTAAAGGCGTTTTCTGCGACAAATGATCCGATTGTGACCACCGCAGGTTCTATTGGATTGACTCTTCGGCTGACGATTTGTTGAAGAGTCCCGACCAATTGAGAGGCTGCCACGATGGAATCCTTTGTCTTATGGGGTTGAGCACCATGTCCGCCCGCACCCTGGATGTTGATCTCAAATCTATCTGCTGCAGCCATGATTGGTCCTGTTCGATGTTGGATTTTGCCAAAGGGTTCTGTAGCCCATAAATGGGTTCCGAAAATAGCATCCACGCCCTTCAGGCAGCCTGCTTCCACCATGGATTTTGCTCCCCCTGGTGCATACTCTTCAGCATGCTGATGAATGAATACATAAGTTCCAGGAAGCTCGCTTTTCAGCTCATTAATTGATTTTGCCAGGACCAGCAGTGTGGCAGTATGGCCATCGTGTCCACAAGCATGCATTACTCCATCAACGGTCGACCTATAAGGAACTTTTTTTTCATCTTGAATTGGTAGTGCGTCAAAGTCAGCCCTGAGAGCGATGGTCTTGCCTGGTTTCTCCCCCTGAACTTTCGCAATGACTCCGTTGCCACCAACTCCGGTGGTTACATCAATGTCAAGCTTTCTGTAGTAGTCGGCGATATATTGAGCTGTCTTATATTCCTTGAATGAAATTTCGGGATTCCGGTGAAGGTACCGCCTGATTTCCACCATTTCTTCCCATCTGTTTTCCAGTTTTTCAAACAATGTTTCCAGCATTCCCGTTCCTCCCCCTTAGCAATCGGTACTACTATATTATATAAATGAAAAGTATGAATAGTATATCATTAATTCAGCTGAGTTGATGAGTGATTTCTATAGCTGGTTTTGAGTAATGTATGATACAACAAGTAAGGAGGAGGTGAGAGTATGTCTGAATAGAAAGCTGCATGGGGATTGATATCATTTGCTTCATTCTTGATTATTTTGCTAATGCTTGAAACAGAATACATAAGTTGGTTGGACCACTCCGTCAATTCAATAGCCAAAAATATGCTGGTGTTGGAATATTTCTATATGTTCGGTTCAGAATTGTTCATTGGGACAGTCAGCATTCTACTTATCCTTTGGCTTGCATTGAAGGAAAGGAATTTTACCGGAATCATTCTAACTGTTTTGGCTGTAGGCGGTGGAAACTTTATAAATACGTATAGTAAGTCTACGGTTGAGAGAGAGACCGGAAGGCTTGCATGGGGAAGAGGGTTCAATTTTCCCAGCGGCCACGCAATGGTAGGGCTGATCTTCCTGCTGGTATTGGCGTTTTTCATTTCAAAGCATTTGACATCTTCTTATGGAAGGCTGACTGTATATGTGGCGGCCATTGTGATCGCCTTGCTGACGGGACTAAGCAGACTTCCAGAAAAGCATTCTTTTCTTCTTGCTTTTTGAGATATTTCTGGTGAAATACGGCGATTTATTTTGAAATTCATATTTAATGGCAGCAAAGGTTATGAAAAGAGCCTCTATATAAGAAATATAGCGGTAATAGTGGTTGCGGCCAGTCCAATGGTAACGGGAAGCAGATTGCGTCTGGCCAATTCAAATGGATCGACATTCAGGTACAGCGACTTTAACTGCTCTCGGGCAGATATCCGCCATCTGGATCGGGGGCGGCACCCTTGTCCCTTGGGCACTCATACCGGCGGCTGCCATCTGTACCTGAAAACCCTGATCCATCCAGCCCTGTTATCGCACCCACCGTCGTCAGGGTAACAGCGCCCACCGCTTTGGACAGCGGAACTGCAGCGGCCAGAGCACCGCCAAGATCATTTACAATCCCCGAAGAACCTTCAGGAAGATGCCCTTCGCCGATGATTGCCGTAAACCCTGAATCTCCGAGATAGAAAAAAGCGGCAATAGGAATGACCGGGCCAAATACTTTAAATCCAAATTGAAACCCTTCAATGATAAAGCTTGTTGATTGTTCCAGCCCCTTGGCCTTATAGCCGGAGAGTGAAATGATCAACAGGATGAAGATGGATGTACCGCCAATAAGCGCAGTCGCATCTCCTCCCTGAAGGCTGAATACGGACATCGCAAGGATATTTAAGGCAAAAAGGACAGGGATCATAAGGGCAAGAAACTTTTTCGCGGAGCTGCTTAAAAGTTCAGGCCCTTTTTCTTCGGCTGTGCCTTTGATTTCAGAGTCTTCGACCACCAATATTCCTTTCTTGATATCCCTCCTTAAAAATAGAAACGCGGTCACCGTAGTGACAATCCCCATCACGGCAACTAGTGGTATACTTGCCTGAATAACCTGTGAAACATCGAGTCCTGCAGCATCTGAGGTCAGCTTGGGTGCAGCCTGTATAACAAAGTCGCCGGAGAGGGCAATGCCATGGCCAAATAGATTCATTGCCATCGCAATTCCCAGTGCAGGCAAGCCGACTCGAAGTGCGACAGGAACCAGGACTGCTCCCAGAAGGGCTACTGCAGGTGACGGCCAGAAGAACCAAGATATCAACATCATGACAATCCCGATCGTCCAATAGGCGAGTGCGGGGGTCTTGATCAATTTGGCAAACGGACTGATCATCACATCATTAATACCGGTTTTAGTAAGGCTCCGGCTCATACCGACAATGATTGAAATAACCAAAATAGTAGGGAGCAGCTCTGTTATGGCATATATGAAGCTGTTAAAGACACTGCTCACAGAGCTGGTTAACGAGCCTTTGGCAAACAAAGCAATGAGAAAAACTCCTGCTATGCAAACAATTGTTGTATCTTTCCTGAACACCATAAAAAGGATGATTAACCCGATAAAGCCTAAATACAGCCAGTGTAGTGCGGTCAATTCCACCAGCATTAAAATTCCTCCTCACTTTCAAAAAAGGGTATCTGCCCTTTGGTATTACAGAATATTCAGGCTGAAAATGATTGTGAAGAGGTACGTAAGTAAATTCAGTCTTGGGACGGAGCCCATTTCATGCGGATGCTCCTCTTAAGGAGCAAAATACATAGGTAGACTGTAATCATAAGGTATTTTCTATTCTTCAAAACGATTGACCTTTGTATGGAAAAATAAAGGATTTTAACGTTGTTCATCAAAATGAGAAAAGACTGGTTAAAGGCGGTGTAGAAATTGAAGAATTCTGGCGGAAAACAATGGTTTTTCTCAGCGGTACTATTATTGACCGGCGTAGTATTGCTTTTTATTAATATTGGTGTCATTTCCTTGGAAATAAAACAGTTATTTGTCATGTTCATTCCGCTGCTCTTGCTGTTTCAGGGATTGAAATGGATGTATTCAGGTGTTAAGTGGAAAAGGATGTTTAAATTTACCTTTGGGCTCTTTTTATCCATATATGGCGCCTTGCTCATACTAGATAGTTTTGAGGTTGTATCCTTCCATTATGGTGACTGGTGGAAACTGTGGCCGGTAAGCTTGATTGGGTTTGCCTTTACCGTGCTATGGAAGAAAAGCCGAATCAGGGTGATGTATTCAAGTGATGATTTTTTAGATGAAGATGACATTGTGCAGAAAAAAGAATATGAGAAAGTCAAAATAAACAAGAGCCATTTCATCGGTGATATCAAATACAATCAGCCCAATTGGCCGCTTGAATCGATGAGGCTCTCTAACATGATTGGAAGTTACTATTTTGATATCAGCAAGGCGTATATTCCTGAAGGTGAAACCCCGATTTATTTAAAAGGGTGGATAGGGGATGTGAAAATGCTGATCCCTGAGGATATCCCGGTGGATATCAGTATCGATGGAAGCATAGGAGATATCAAGCTATTCGGCCAGAAATCCTCTGATATCAAACCGACCATGAGCTACCGGTCTCCAGGATACGAAGAGGCTGAGAAAAAAATAAAGATCTTTATAGAATTCAGTATTGGTTCTGTGAAAATCAATAAGGTTTAGTGAGGTGCAGCCATTGAATAAATCTTCTAATATTGGTTTTGGGTTTTTCAAAAGTTTTTTTATGATGGGGTTAATGGGCACACTATTCTTTTTCCTGATTATCCAATTCTATATTCTGGTATCGGAAACCTCTCATATCACACTTGCAGGATCCTTGTATCTCACCCTGCTTGTCCTGCTTATTTTTCTAATGCTGAGCATTTACTTTGGTTTCCGGACAGGCTTTTTATTTAAGGGGAGGCTGGATGATATTTCGACCTTTGTTTCAGTCCTGAGAAGCGGAAGGTTTTCAGCGAGAGTTGACGACAGCAAACCAGATGAGATCGGAATTTTAACAGAGGAGCTTAACCAACTGGCCGTCTATATCCAGGAGCAGGTAAAGTCCCTGCAAAGACTCGCAGATGAAAAATCGGAGTTGGCGGATCAGGCTCATCAGGCAGCTGTAATGGAAGAAAGGCATCGTCTTGCCAGGGATTTGCACGATTCAGTCAGCCAGCAGCTCTTTGCTCTTAATATGCTTTCATCAGCAGCGGTACGCACTGTGCAAAAAAAGCCAAAGGATGCAGAACCGATCCTGAAGCAGGTAGCAGAAATCGCTTCGAAAGCCCAGGGAGAGATGAGGGCACTGCTGCTTCACTTAAGACCGATCGATTTGAAGGGAGAAAGTCTTTCACAGGGGTTAAAGAAGCTGATTCATGAACTGAAGGAAAAGACACCAATCGATATTTCGGCCGAATTCAATCACCTCGAAGGGTTGACTAAGGGAGCCGAGGCTCATCTGTTTCGTATCGTCCAAGAGGGGATTTCCAACATCCTCCGGCATGCTGAAGCGACTCAAATTAAGATTTCCACCAAAAAAATTGATTCCAGCCTCAACTTATATATCAGTGATAATGGAAAAGGTTTCAGTGTCAATCAACAAAAGATGACGTCCTACGGCTTGCAGACAATGAGGGAGCGCTGTGAAGAAATCGGCGGCATCTTTCAAATCCGCTCCAAGGAAAACGAAGGGACATATATTAATATACGGATACCATTAAGGGAAGAAGGGGAGAACAGGAATGGATAAAATCAAAGTGATGATTGTGGATGATCATGAAATGGTCCGGCTGGGAATGAAGACGTACCTGCTGACCGAAGAAAGAATCGAATTCCTGGGGGAAGCATCAAGCGGCAATGAAGCCGTTAAACTCGCAAAGCTTTATCAACCGCAAATCATCCTGATGGACCTATTGATGGAGAACGGAAATGGAATTGATGCCACACAGGAAATCCTTGCATTTCTGCCAGACTGCAAGATTATTATACTTACAAGCTACTATGATGATGAAAAGGTTTTCCCTGCGATTGAAGCAGGCGCACACAGCTACCTCTTGAAAACGGCAAGTGCAGAGGAAGTGATATCAGCTGTTTATAAAGCTGTAAAGGGAGAGAGCGTGATTGCCCCGAAAGTCGCTGACAAGATGATGAACCGATTTCGCCCACAGCAAAAGAAGCTGCATGAGGACTTGACTGCCAGGGAACTCGATGTCCTGAAATGTTTGGGAGAGGGAATGACAAACCAGGAAATATCGGAAGAATTGTTCATCGGTATTAAAACAACAAAAACTCATGTCAGCAATATCCTCAGTAAATTAGGAGTTGCCGACCGTACCCAGGCTGCCATCTATGCCAATAGAAACGGAATTTTGCTGAAGAGACAGGTGGAGTAACATGGGACACCTTTCGAAGGCGGAGGCTTAAGCAAAAAACATCCTATGATAAAATAGTTGACACGATATAGCAGGTGAATAACGGAAAAAAATCCATTATTAAAAGGCTGACGCGGTCTAACCATATGATTACATGAATTCACCGGCTTAGGGGACACTTTAAATAGGACGTAAATAATACTCTCCAGCTTCATGAAACAAAAGCCGGGCCGCAAATAGCGGCCCGGCTTTTGTTTATTCTTCATCTTCAGCAATGCTGTATTTGGTTACAAAGGAAGGGCGGGGGAACATGTTTCTCTGCGCATCAACGCCATCCGCGGTTCCCCTTTTTTCATGAGCCTTTGCATACTGCTGGGAATCCTGCCATTGTTTAAAGGAATGTTCATCTTCCCATTGAGTCAAGATCGAATAGGTATCCGTGTCAAGTGGGCGAAGCACCCTGATGGCGATAAAACCGGCAACTTCTTCAATTAAACCTGCACGGTTCTTGAAACGGTATTCAAATACTGGACGTCCTTCGTCGGAGACAGGAATATTATTGATGACGACAAATCCATGTTTTTGAAGATCGCCTGATGAATCGATCACTTCGTACCGTCTTGGTTCCTGGAAAACGGATTTCCCTTCTGTTTCATGGACCAATACGGACGTATCAGCATTATCCATAAGGAGGATGGTTTGATCGGAATGTTTGTTTTCTAATGTTTTAAGAAATTCATGTGTACCGCTTGTCATATAAACATACATATCATTTTCACTCCTGCCAATTGTTTAGTTATATCTTTCCCATTGCTTCAACAGGTGAAACTCCCCCTCAATAGTGAAAGGCCTGTGTATGGTATATCCATGATATCGCTTTCAACAGGCTCCCGCAAATCCAGCGCTTGAATTTTGAACAAACCGCCATAATAAAATCGGCAAATTTATGACATTTAGAGTCACCAACTATACTTTTATAGTGGAAAAGTCTATAGTGAAAACGGGATATATGAACGGATAGGTTACATTAACTGCTTCATTTTTTATTCTTGAGCCATAATATAATACAATGGTGTACATAGAGGAATGTAGAAGGGTGGACATATAAATATGAAGAAAATGAATGACACATTTTTAAGAGCGGCAAGAGGGGAGAAGACTGACTATACACCAGTTTGGTATATGAGACAGGCCGGGCGCTCTCAGCCCGAATACAGGGAACTGAAGAAAAAATATTCCCTATTTGAAATTACCCATCAGCCTGAAATCTGCGCTTATGTTACCCGCCTGCCGGTAGAACAATATGATGTGGATGCTGCAATTTTGTATAAAGATATCATGTCTCCACTGCCTTCGATAGGAGTGGATGTTGATATCAAGACAGGAATTGGACCGGTCATCGAAAATCCGATTCGATCCCTTGCGGATGTTGAAAAACTTGGAGAGATTGATCCTGAAAATGATGTACCTTATGTGCTGGATACAATCAAGTTGCTGACACAAGAGCAGCTTTCAGTGCCGTTAATTGGATTTGCAGGCGCTCCTTTTACATTGGCAAGCTACATGATTGAGGGCGGACCGTCTAAAAACTATAATAAGACAAAAGCCTTCATGTACGCTGAACCCAAAGCCTGGTTCACCTTGATGGACAAGCTGGCTGACATGACCATTGCATACGGCCGTGCCCAAATCAAAGCAGGAGCTTCTGCGTTCCAGATCTTTGATTCCTGGGTTGGTGCCCTGAATGTACAGGATTACCGTACGTTCATCAAACCAATAATGGAAAAGATATTCGCCGAATTGAAAAAAGAAAATGTACCATTAATCATGTTCGGGGTCGGAGCAAGCCACCTTTCCATGGAATGGCATGACCTTCCGATTGATGTGGTCGGTTTGGACTGGAGACTTCCGATTGAGGAAGCGCGCTCAAATGGAATCACAAAGACCGTCATGGGTAATTTGGATCCTGCTATTCTGCTTGCTCCATGGGATGTCATTGAAGAAAAAGCGAAAGCAATCATTGATAAGGGAATTGAAAATCCGGGTCATATCTTCAACCTTGGCCATGGCGTGTTCCCATCTGTTAAGCCTGAAACCCTGAAAAAGCTGACGGCTTTTGTCCATGAATACAGTGCTGAGAAGCTGAGAGGCTAATCACGTACACAACAACGAACAAAAATTCGAGGTGAAAAGAAATGGCAAAGAAAAAAATGGGTCTCCTTGTAATGGCATATGGGACACCATATAAAGAAGAAGACATCGAACGTTATTACACACATATCCGCCACGGCAGAACGCCTTCACCGGAAATGCTTGAAGATCTGACCCAGCGTTATGAAGCAATCGGAGGAATCTCCCCATTGGCGAAGATCACGCTGGATCAGGGTAAAGCGCTGGAAGAGCGACTGAATGCCATTCAGGATGAAGTTGAATTCAAAATGTACCTTGGCCTTAAACATATTGAACCGTTTGTTGAAGATGCTGTGCAGCAAATGCATGAAGATGGAATAGAAGAAGCTGTATCGATTGTTTTGGCACCGCACTTTTCAACCTTCAGTGTAAAATCATACAATGGACGTGCGAAAGAAGAAGCGGCTAAAATCGGCGGTCCGGAAATCACTTCGATTGAGAGCTGGTATGATGAACCGAAATTCATCGAATACTGGGTAAAGAAAGTAAAAGAAACTTATGCAAAAATGACGGAAGATGAACGAAATAGGGCAGTATTAGTTGTTTCTGCTCACAGCCTTCCAGAAAGAATCCTGAAAGATGGAGATCCATATCCTGATCAGCTGCAGGAAACAGCAGACCTGATTGCCAAAGGTGCGGGCGTTACCGAATATGCAGTAGGCTGGCAGAGCGAAGGAAACACTCCTGATCCATGGCTTGGGCCGGATGTTCAGGATTTAACGAGGGATCTTCATAAAGAAAAAGGATATAACACATTTGTCTATATCCCAGTCGGTTTCGTTGCCGATCATTTGGAAGTACTCTATGACAATGATTATGAATGCAAAGTCGTAACAGACGAAATAGGCGCAAGCTATTACAGACCGGATATGCCAAACGCAAAGCCCGAGTTCATTGATGCTCTGGCAACGGTTGTCATGAAACATCTACAATAAGAAACAAAACTATAAAAAGAAGGCGATGGACCAGTGGAGAAACAAAAGGTAGTAATTATCGGCGGGGGAATTACAGGATTAACATCAGCTTATTATTTACAAAAAGAAGCCGAAAAGACCGGACGTCCACTTGATATTACGTTGATTGAAGCCAGCCATAGACTCGGCGGTAAAATCCAGACGGTGACAAAGGACGGCTTTGTGATTGAAAGAGGACCAGATTCGTTTCTTGAAAGGAAAGAGAGTGCTGCCAGACTTGCAAAAGAGGTCGGAGTGGATGATGAACTTGTCAACAACTCGACTGGCAAGTCTTATGTTCTTGTGAATGAAGAACTTCATCCAATGCCGGGAGGCTCTGTAATGGGGATTCCCACACAGATGGCTCCTTTTGTTACCACCGGTTTGTTTTCAATGCAAGGCAAGGCAAGGGCGGCAGCTGACTTTGTTTTACCCAAATCCAGCGTAAAAGGGGATCAGTCACTCGGCCAATTCTTCAGAAGGAGACTTGGTGATGAAGTGGTTGAAAACTTAATCGAACCGCTGTTGTCAGGAATCTATGCTGGCGATATTGATCAGCTCAGCCTTATGTCAACATTCCCGCAATTTTACCAGGTTGAACAAAAGCATAGAAGCTTGATTCTTGGAATGAGAAAGACAACCCCGGCTCCACAGAATAAAGGTGGAAAGAAAAAAGGGATCTTCCTGACATTAACGAGAGGCTTACAGTCATTAGTGGATGCGATTGAAGAGAACCTTGCCCCTGATTCTGTTTTGAAAGGAGTCAGAGTCGAACATATTGAGAAGGATGAGAATAGCAGCTATTCTTTATTACTGAATAACGGTGAAAGACTGGAAGCGGACAGTGTCATTGTGACAACTCCGCATCCGGCCATCCCGGCAATGTTCCCTCAATACCGTTTCTTTGATCATTTAAAAAATACTCCGGCTACTTCGGTGGCTACGGTTGCCATGGCTTTTCCAGAAGAAGCCATCACAAAGGACATCGATGGGACTGGTTTTGTCGTGTCACGCAACAGTGATTATACAATCACCGCATGCACATGGACACACAAAAAGTGGCCGCATTCGACTCCAGAAGGAAAAGTATTGCTGAGATGCTATGTCGGCAGGGCAGGAGATGAAGCGGTTGTCGATCTTTCTGACAGCCAGATAGAAAAAATTGTCCTTCAGGATCTGAACAAAATCATGGACATCTCGATGGAACCGGAATTCACCATCGTATCAAGGTGGAAAGATGCCATGCCTCAGTACACTGTCGGGCATAAAGACAGATTAGAGACCATGCAGTCAGATGTCAAAAGGGAACTTCCAGGCTTGTTCATTGCTGGAAGCTCGTTTGAAGGTCTCGGTCTTCCTGATTGTATTGATCAGGGTGAGAAAGCAGTCCATGATGTATTGAAATACCTATCATGATATAAAAAGCATGCGCGCTGGCAATCAGCGTGCATGCTTTTTTGTGTTTGCCTGCCAAGCGTACCCTTTCAGGGAGATTCAGAGATATGAAAGGCACGTTTCATCTTTAAACGTACCCCTAGTGGCCATTTCCAAGAGTTATAAGGGTACGATTAGAAGAGAAACCTACCCTTTAGTCCA
Source organism: Bacillus sp. SRL337 (assembly GCF_984799155.1). Taxonomy (NCBI): domain Bacteria; kingdom Bacillati; phylum Bacillota; class Bacilli; order Caryophanales; family Bacillaceae; genus Bacillus; species Bacillus sp. SRL337. Next base: position 1,289,731 of record NZ_OZ481793.1, read on the forward strand.
GTTTCAAGTATTCTAGGGAAACATTTCGTCTGTAAATCTATTCCTGCAAAAAGGTTCATAAGAAAAAATGGTACAACCACCGCCTTGAGGATGGAAAACGAGCACAAGGTCACTTGAAGAGGGGCTACCTGGAAATACTCTCTTTTAAATACAGGAGAATAATTGTGTTCTAAAGTAGACGGAAAAACTATTTTTGAATTTTTTAAGAATTTTATTTGACAAATCTGTGAACAAACATAAAATAGTATATAAAGGGGGAGAACCGGATGGGAAATAAAGAACAAACATTAGCAGTTGTAAAATGGTTATCTGCTGCAGGTACAGCAATCGGATTAATGATTACTTTTTATAGCTTTTTTGTAAGCGGTGCCACACAAGATTATATGCTTTCAATCGGAATCGGTGTGATGGTTGGATTCATGTTTATCTTCGTAACGATGATTTTCTTGCCTCTTATTGAGGAGTTTACAGGAAAGAGCAAGCCTGAAATGAGCGGAATGATCAAGAATAGAATATAATTTACAGATGCAAAGAAGGCTTGGAGAAAAAAATCTCCAAGCCTTTTAAAATTTGTATTTTTTTTGTATCAGCTGCCAGTTTGGACCGCTGCTTCCGCTTTTCTAATTGTCCAGCTCCAAGGCCCCAACGGCTAGCAGATTTCGGTCTCTCTCCTTACGATAAGTCATCATCGAATCGCCGAAGCTCTTCGTGATTCCTTTATCTCATACGAGAGTCCTCCAATCTGTACGCCGCTTAAGCGGGGCCTTTCCGCTTTTCTAATTGTCCAGCTCCAAGGCCCCAACGGCTAGCAGATTTCGGTCTCTCTCCTTACGATAAGTCATCATCGAATCGCCGAAGCTCTTCGTGATTCCTTTATCTCATACGAGAGTCCTCCAATCTGTACGCCGCTTAGCGGGGCCTTTCCGCTTTTCTAATTGTCCAGCTCCAAGGCCCCAACGGCTAGCAGATTTCGGTCTCTCTCCTTACGATAAGTCATCATCGAATCGCTGAAGCTCTTCGTGATTCCTTTATCTCATACGAGAGTCCTCCAATCTGTACGCCGCTTAGCGGGGCCTTTCCGCTTTTCTAATTGTCCAGCTCCAAGGCCCCAACGGCTAGCAGATTTCGGTCTCTCTCCTTACGATAAGTCATCATCGAATCGCTGAAGCTCTTCGTGATTCCTTTATCTCATACGAGAGTCCTCCAATCTGTACGCCGCTTAGCGGGGCCTTTCCGCTTTTCTAATTGTCCAGCTCCAAGGCCCCAACGGCTAGCAGATTTCGGTCTCTCTCCTTACGATAAGTCATCATCGAATCGCTGAAGCTCTTCGTGATTCCTTTATCTCATACGAGAGTCCTCCAATCTGTACGCCGCTTAGCGGGGCCTTTCCGCTTTTCTAATTGTCCAGCTCCAAGGCCCCAACGGCTAGCAGATTTCGGTCTCTCTCCTTACGATAAGTCATCATCGAATCGCTGAAGCTCTTCGTGATTCCTTTATCTCATACGAGAGTCCTCCAATCTGTACGCCGCTTAGCGGGGCCTTTCCGCTTTTCTAATTGTCCAGCTCCAAGGCCCCAACGGCTAGCAGATTTCGGTCTCTCTCCTTACGATAAGTCATCATCGAATCGCTGAAGCTCTTCGTGATTCCTTTATCTCATACGAGAGTCCTCCAATCTGTACGCCGCTTAGCGGGGCCTTTCCGCTTTTCTTAGTGCGCAGCATGACCAGATGACAATACCCAGATAGAACCGATAACAATGACGACCGCACAGAATACGGCATAAATGATATTGACAATCTGTACTTTGCCATCTTCTCCTTCATTGACGTGCATGAACATGAATAACTGAAGACCTGCCTGAATAATGGCAAGTGTTCCTATTACCCACATAATTACCGTAAAGGAAAGAGAGGTTTTTAGTGCTGCCCAAGCCGCAACAAAGGTTAGGGCGAGTGACATGATGAAACCGGCCACATGACTTATCGGGTAGCTTTTAGTGCTCTTTTCCATTTACATCACCAACCCTTTCAGATAAACGAATGTAAAGATGAAGATCCAGACCACATCAAGGAAATGCCAGTACAATCCGATGATAAATACCTTTCGGGCAGTAACAGGGGTCAGTCCTCTTTTTACAAGCTGGATAATGACCATACTTGCCCAGAAGATACCGAAAGTTACGTGGGCACCGTGTGTTCCAAGCAGTACGAACAGGCTTGAAAGGAATGCACTTGTCTGAATTGTTGCACCTTCATGTACATAATGTATGAATTCACTGATTTCCATGAATAAGAATCCGGCACCAAGGCCGAGGGTAATGATTAACCAGGTAATCATCCCTTTCAAATTACTGCGTCTCATTTCAAATATAGCCAATCCGCATGTGAAACTGGATGTCAGAAGCAATACAGTCTGAATCAAGACCTCTTTGATCATAAAGATATCCTGGTGTGTCGGACCACCGGCATAGCGGTGGCTCAACACAGAATAGACAGCAAACAAGGTAGCGAAGAGGGCGATCTCAGCTCCAAGGAATATCCAGAAACCAAGGATATTCAAACGGTTTTGCTCTGTTTGATACTCTAAAGGAAGGGATGTATCGACTTTAGCTGACATGTTTGTTCACCTCTCCTTTTTTGTTTCTCCATGAACGTTCAACCTCTTTGATCTCTTCAACAGGGATGTAATATCCTTCGTTGTAATCGAACGAACGATAAATCAGTCCGGCAATGATGCCGACGGAAGCAACAATGGTTGCAATCTGCCACTCAAATACAAGGAAGAATCCTGCGGTACCGAAGAACACACACATGATGAACGGCAAGCCGGAGTTGCTTGGCATGTGGATCTTCTTGATTTCTGAGTCGCTTAACGTCAAGCCTTCATTGTTCTTTTTCATATGCCAGAAAGCATCGATCTTTTTCACTTCAGGTTGTTTTGCAAAGTTGTAATATTGAACTGGAGAAGAAGTTGCCCACTCCAATGTTCGTGCATCCCACGGATCGCTTGAGATATTGCGGTCTGCGTAGCGGATGCTCCAATAGATGTTGTAGCAGAATACTGCGAAACCAGCTGCAAGGATGATAGAACCAATTGCAGACAACAAGAACAATCCAGAGAACCCTGATTCTGCTGAGAAGGTATAAGAACGGCGTACCGCCCCTTTTAGTCCCAGGAAGAACATAGGCATGAATGTTACGTTGAAACCGATATTAAATAACCAGAAATGCCATTTTCCTAACTTTTCATTCAGCATATGGCCGAACATTTTTGGCCACCAGTAGTATAATCCAGCAAATACAGCGTAAACAACACCAGGAATCAATACATAGTGGAAGTGAGCCACCAGGAACAATGTATTATGGTATTGGTAATCTGCTGCACCCATCGCAAGCATGACACCAGTCACACCGCCGATCGTGAAGGTTGGAATGAAAGCCAGCGCCCACAGCATGGAAGTGGTCATCTTGATCCGGCCTTTTCTCATGGTAAACAGCCAGTTAAATATCTTGACTCCCGTCGGCACCGCAATCATCATTGTTGTGATCGAGAAGAAGGAGTTAACAGCAGGGCCTGAGCCCATTGTGTAGAAGTGGTGGACCCACACGACCATACTCAATACAGCAATACCGACAATCGCGTAAACCATCGATTTATAGCCAAACAGTGATTTGCGAGAGAATGTAGCAATGACTTCAGAGAAAATACCGAAGGCTGGCAATGCTACTATATATACTTCAGGGTGTCCCCATAACCAGAACAGGTTTGCCCAGAGCATATCCATTCCTCCACCGGAAACTGTGAAGAAATGCGTTCCGAAAATACGGTCCGTTGTCATCAATGCCAATGCAACAGTAAAGATAGGGAACGCTGCGACAATGATCACAGATGTAATCATTGTGGTCCATGTGAACATTGGCATCTTCATCAGACCCATGCCTTTTGTTCTCATTTTTAAGATCGTGACGATAAAGTTAATCCCTGTCATCAATGTACCGATACCGGCAATCTGTAGGGCAACTGCATAATAGTTATTCGCTATACCCGGGCTGAATTCCTTACCAGCAAGCGGGAAGTAGGATGTCCATCCGGCATCAGGAGATCCCCCGATGACGAATGAAAGGTTGAATAGCATAGCTCCGGCAAAGAACAGCCAGAAACTCAAAGCATTCAATTGAGGGAACGCAACATCGCGTGCACCGATTTGCAGCGGGACGACAACGTTCATTAATCCAATCAAGAAAGGCATCGCCATGAAAAGAATCATGATAACGCCGTGTGTTGTAAAAATTTCATTGTAGTGCTGTGCATTCAGAAATTCCATTTCGGGTCTTGAGGTCTGTGCCTTCATCAGCAATCCGTCAATACCTCCACGGAAAAACATCAGAACGGCAGAGATTATATACATGATTCCTATACGTTTATGGTCAACGGTCGTAATCCATTCCTTCCACAACCAGGTCCATTTCTTTAAATAGGTAACACCAAAAACGATACCGATCATTGTCAGTGCAATGGAGATCTGGGCTCCTAAGATAAGGGGGTCTCCTGTGACGAAAAATTCATCCCATTTAATGCCCATGGTGTTCACCTCCGTGAGAGTCGTGTTCATCTTCGCTGTGCTCACCGTGTGAATCTTCATCTTCCTTGGATTCATCTGTTTCATCAGCGTTTTTGTAATTATCTTCTTCTTCAAACGTTTTTCCTTGGTATCCGTGGTAACGGTATAATTCAGGGTTGGTGTATGTTTTTGACTTCATATCTGAATGGTCAACCCATGCAAGGTGTGTATCATTAAATGTCATTCTGCCTAAGTGAGTAGGCTCTAATAGTTCTTCATATTTTTGTTCTGTAAGTTTAGGAGCCGTGTCTTTTACTTCTTCGACCCACTCATCATAATCTGATTGAGTTTGAGCCAGTACTTCAAATTCCATCTCGGCATAACCGCGGCCATTGAAGTTTGAGTTTTTTCCCATATAAGAACCAGGATTATCTGCAGCAAGATAAAGCTCTGTTTCCATTTTGGCCATGGCATATTTTTGGCCGCCCAATGCTGGTACCCAGAAGGACTGCATTGTGCTGGCTGACGTCAGCTTGAACAAGACGGGAGTATCCTCAGGAATGTTGACATAGTTGACGGTTTCAATGCCTTCTTCAGGATAGCTGAAGATCCATTTCCAATCGGCAGCTGTTACATGAATCGTAATCGGTTCCTTTTCTTCAAGTGATTGGGGAACCTCTTCCAACGCATAAAGTGTTTTAACTGTCGGAATCGTCAAAGCGATGACGATAAGAATCGGGATACCTGTCCAGATAACCTCAAGCAGTGTGCTGCCGTGTTCTTCAGGCGGCTCATAGTCCATGTTTTCTGGTTTCTCTCTGTACTTCCAGATGATAAAAGCAAACAATGCAAAAACGAATACTACTACGATTAACATCCAAATAAGCGACCAGTTGATTAAATCAGCGATGGACCTTGCCACCGGACCCTGTGGTTCGAAAACAACCATATTCGTCTCACAGCCACCTAAGAAAAGCAATAGTGATAATGGCAGCAATATCATTAAAGGCTTTAGTGATTTCATCTCTGTTCCTCACCTTCTTTTTATAAAATGTCACAATTTGTTCAAAAATGTTCAGTACTTCACAAACTTATTGAAAAAAATTTGTGTTTGTCAGAAGAGCAATTTAACATAATCGCGCCTTCCAGTAAGTGAATAATATCACATAAGGCATGTTTAATTTGTTACAAAAAAAGTAAGGTTGATTTTTACAGTCGGCAAACAATCCATTAATCAGTTGCGAAAACCTTGATATTACAAGGGTTTGAGTGCTTTTTGAATCTGTGACAAGAATTCGAACGTTTGGAGGTTGAGGTGTTGTCAGGGCAATTTTATATATTTCTTGATACTGTTTTGGAGAATAAGGGGGAAGCAAATTTAATAAGAATGGACCATATCTTTGTTTTGAAGTTGAAGAATTGAATGGTTAGTAGAGGGATGGAGCAGATTTTTTGTCCTTGTTCAAGAATGTCTCCATTAATGATGAACTAGTAGCTCCCATCCATTTCAAGGTTGACCCAATAATTACTTCCTGAGATCTGATAGTATAATTGGGTATTCCTTATAGAAAATGAACCAGTCGCCCTCTAAAAGGCCAACTTTGAAAATAGTTACTGAAAACGACAATTCCACCATCTTTCTTAATTGTTTCTATTAATAAGTGTCTTTTATTAAGGTTGCTTTCGCATATATTGTTATTTCCGAAAAAATCCCAAAAGGCGGATTTTTCCCCTGTATACTACGTTTTTCACTCTGAACGAAGAGAGAAGCTCTTTTCTCACTTGCTAAACAGGGAATTTTTCCGGTTCATTACTCCACTCTCTTTCGGAATAATTATTAAATAGCAGCAAAGTTTACGAAAAGATCCTTTCTAAAAGATTGTTGCTTTTGAATGCTTTATTATCCTCCTCCCCATTTTTACGTAGGAGGATTAGAGCGGAAGGTGTCCGACCTCCTGCGGGACTAGCGGGACCAGGTGAGACCCCGGAGGCTCAACGCCCGCCCCGAGCTTGGAGCGGAAATCGATTACTTTTAAAATAGCCGCAATTTATTGCGAAAACAGCCTTTATTAAACTTTGCTGCTGTTTAATAGGAAACCAATACATACGGACGCAGAAAACATCCGGTTTTCAACATCAATCTATACGGGATCCGCCTTAATAAAGTGTGGTTGCTATAATGTGAAATATATGATAATGTACATATGAATCTAATATGACCATATTACAGATTTGGTCACATAGTCAAAAGGGTGAGCGCATGTCCATTGATCGAAAAACACTAATAGTAGAGGCTGCAACGAAATCCTTTTCTTTGTTTGGGTATAAAGCAACTACTATGGATCAAGTATCAAAGCTTGCAAACGTAGGAAAAGGAACAATTTATAACTTTTTTAAAAATAAAGAAGAGCTTTTCGATGAAATCATCGGTTCGTTGATCAAAGAGATGAAAGAGGCAGCTGAGGAAGTCATCAACCCACGGAATACATTTTCTGAAAACGTACATGCTGCGTTATTCAGGATTTTGGAGTTCAGAAAAGAACACCAGTTGACGATCAAGTTGTTTCAAGAGGAACAGGAAATGGGGACGCCGGCGGTGATTGAGGTAAGGAAGCGCCTTGAAGAAGCCGTTATATCCTATATTAAGGTGAAAATTCAGGAGGCTGTTGAAAGAGGTGAAATCAGGCAGTGCAATCCTGAAATCACAGCTTTTGTCATGCTTCAATTATATGTATCCCTTATCTTCGATTGGGAGCAACGACATGAGCCGCTTGATAAAGATCAAATTGCAAAGCTGTTTGAATTGTATCTTTTTGAAGGATTATCTTCGAGGTAATTCTTTCTTTTTTATCACATGTGACTAAATGTCTAAAATGGTCATTTGTTCAATATAGGAGGATAAAGGATGAAAAAATCATTATTTCTAGCAGAATTGAAGAGGATCATCAGTAATCGAAAATTGTTTATTCCCATCCTCGCAGTCATGTTCATCCCGATCATGTACAGCGGAATGTTCTTGTGGGCGTTCTGGGATCCGTACGGACAGCTGGAAGATTTGCCGGTTGCGGTTGTCAATAATGATTCCGGCGCTGAATTTGATGGGAAAGAGATGAAGCTGGGCGAAGACCTGGTTGAGAAGTTGAAGGACAGTGATAAATTCAACTTTCACTTCGTAGATCAAGAAGAAGGCTACGAAGACCTCCAGCACCAACAGTATTACATGCTGGTAGAGATACCCGATTCATTTTCAAAGAATGCGACAACTCTTCTCGACGAACACCCGGAAAAGCTATCATTGAAATATGTTCCAAATGAAGGATTTAACTATCTTTCAGGCCAGATAGGCGATTCGGCGATAAAAGAAATTAAATCCAGTCTTTCCAAAACAGTCACTGAAACATATGCTGAGACAATGTTTGAAAACATAGACAAAATGGGGCAGGGATTTGCTGATGCAAGCAAGGCTGCTTCCGAGTTAAATGAAGGAACGAACAAAGTCTCAAATGGTGCTGCAGAATTGAAGGAAAACTTGACATTACTGGCAGAAAAAAACCTGGAATTTGACAATGGCCTTTCTGAAGTAAAGGGCGGGGTGGATGAACTCGCTGTCAAGACGAAGGAACTTTCAGAAGGATTAGGTGAAGTTTTCAACGGATACAGCCAATTATATGAAGGAGCAGAAAAACTGCAAAATGGATCTGATCAAGCAGTCATTGGTGCCGATGCCTTGTCAGCAGGATCTGAAAAAGCTGCTGAAGGATTTGAGAAAATCGTGACAAGTACTGAGCAGCTGAAAGATGGAGCAGGCAATGCAGCCGATGGAGCGGAGGCTCTTGGACAAGGAGCATCCGAGGTTCAGTCTGGAGCTTCGGAACTCACCAAGGGACTTACAGTCCTGGACCAGTCCTTATCCCCGATCTTGGAAACAATGCCTGAAGAACAGCGCGCCCAGATTGCTGGGCTTCTGGAAAAACTTCAGGAGGGCAGCGGCAGGCTTGAAGCAGGAACAGCCGCATTATCTGAAGGGGCTGAAGATTTGCAGGTTGGAACTGCTCAACTTAAAGGAGGTCTTCAAGCTCTAAGTGAAGGAAATAAAGGGTTGAACAGCGCTTTTTCTGAATTAAAGTCTGGTGCTGCAGAACTGGCAGAAGGAACAAACGAATTATCAAAGGGTCAGTCTGAGTTCATCGCCAAATTTTCACAGGCGAATGATGGCTTAGCCAGCGCTGTCAGCGGTTCTGAAAAACTTGCTTCTGGAGGATCTCAACTTCAAAATGGTTTGAGTCAGCTTCAAGACGGTTCAGGGAAGCTTGCTGACGGTTCTCAAAAGGCCGCTGATGGTTCTGCTGAGTTGCAAGAAGGAACGAATTCCCTCAATGACGGTACAACCGAATTTAGTGAAGAAATGAAGAAGGCTGAAGAAGAAGCCAGCTCATTCAAAACGAATGAGGAAACATCTGATATGATGGCGGAACCTGTTGAAATGGAAAAAGACGCACTCAACCACGTACCAAACTATGGGACCGGGTTTGCACCTTATTTCCTTTCTCTGGGATTATTCGTAGGAGCCCTTCTGATTTCGATTGTATATCCATTGAGAGAACCTGCGATTGCACCAGCTTCCGGATTTGCTTGGTTCAGAGGGAAACTTGCAGTATTGATTGTCTTCGGTATTGTCCAGTCATTGATTGCGGACAGTATTTTGCTGCTTGGATTGGGAATTGATGTACAAAGTGTTCCAATGTTCATTACTATGTCGATTGCAGCCAGTCTGACGTTCATCGCAATTGTTCAGGCACTGGTCACCATTTTAGGAGATCCAGGAAGGTTTGCGGCAATCATCATCCTGATCCTTCAGTTGACGACAAGTGCCGGAACATTCCCGATTGAAATGATACCTGCACAGCTGCAGCCAATCAGCGCCTTCATGCCAATGACGTATTCAGTCGCCGCCTTTAGAGGAGTTATATCAAGTGGGGATTTTGATTTTGTTTGGAAGAACATAGGTATTCTCTCCTTGTACTTCATGGCATTTGCAGCCCTGACCGCTGTTTACTTCTCTGGTTATTTCAAAAAGAAATATACCAATGACATCACAAGTGCCTAATAGTAAGTGCTGGACCGGTCTTTAAGCCGATTCAGCACTTTTTTTATGCAACATACAATATGGAAATCATTTTACATTTTAATACCCATTCCAGGTAATAATAACAGAATGAATAAGGATTCCGATGAGGTGACTTATGGAAATAGAGCATCAAACCAAACTGACAAGTTCAGAAATTGCCATGTTATGGAATACGTATATGGCGGATACAATGGCTTTTTGTATTTTGCACCATTTTTTAAACACCACAGAAGATAAAGGGGTGGATCCTGTTATCAAGTTGGCTTCAGATATTGCCAGGGAACATATCGAAGTCATCAGGGAGATCTTCCGTGAAGAAAAGCTGCCGATCCCGAATGGTTTTGGAAAACGAGATGTCAATTCTGCTGCGCCTAAGCTATTTTCTGATATATCATACTTAAGGTACATTCATCATGTAGGAAGGAGCGGGTTGAATGCCTATTCACTTGCGAAAGGGGTGTTGGCAAGAAAGGATATCCGCGCTCTCTACAGTAAATGGCTTCAGCAGTCCGATCAGTTATTTGACGCGGCATGCGAAATCATGCTGGAAAAAGGAGTATTCATCCGGTCCCCTTATATGGCTTATCCTAAAAAAGTCGAGTTTGTAAAGGAAAGAGACTTTATGGGAGGAGTATTTGGAGAAAAACGCCCCTTGCTTTCTTTGGAAGTTGCCCATCTTGGTACAAACATCGAAGTCTCAAATGTAGCAAAAACCCTTCTGCTTGGTTTCAGCCAGGTAGCACAATCCAAAACGGTGTCAGCTTACTTTAAAAGGGGTTATGACTCATCATTGAAACATAATGAAAAATTTATTGAATGTTTAAGGGTGAATGATGCTTCCTATCCCTCAACGTGGGATTCTACCATAACATCATCGACCGTAAGCCCTTTTTCCGACAAGCTTATGTTGTTTCAAATTTCTGCGTTGAATTCCATCGGCCTGGGTGATTATGGAATGGCCCTTGCCTCCTCTATGAGAAAGGATATTGCTTTGCTTTACGAAAGGCTGATTCTCAATCTAGGAAGATTTGCAGACGAGGGAACTAAAATCATGATTAAGAATGGCTGGTTTGAAAAGCCGCCCCAGACATTAGATCGGGAAAAATTAAGAAAACAGAATAGGTAGAATTTACAGAAAAAAACATTTCATGTAAACTATTCTTGTTAGGAAAATCAATTAGAAGGGGTGATATTGTGATACGGAAGCAACTTAACCTGAACGAAAGAAAACCGATATCCTTTATTGTTCCTTTTTCATACAGTTGATTAAATTTGCACCTGTGGAGGCTGTCGCGTTTATTGCGGCAGCCTTTTCATTTGGGATAATCGGTCATCCTGACATCTTTCGTTCTGAAAATTCAGGAGGAATGGCATGATGATGAAACTTTCTATTATGCGTGATTTCCTGCAATCGCCTTTGTGTAAGGAGCAGGTAAAAGGAGTCCTTTCCTTATGGGATTATGAAAAGGATTCTGAACGATTCATAAGGGTCAGCAGCAATTTTGTTTTTTCTTTCAAAAGCGGAGATGATTCTTTCATCTTGAGGTTAACGCCTGGTGAAGATCAGCACAAGTTGAAGCGGGAAATGGATTTTCTGACCATCCTTTCAAAGCAGGGTTTGATTGTTAACACCCCTGTTCCATCTATGAATGGAAAGTTGATAGAACCGCTTGTAACAGAAGCAGGAAATTTTCAAGCGGTAGTCTTTCAGTTTTTTTGTGGAGAACATCTCGAAATAGATGGAGTGAGTAATGATCGGATGATCGCTTGGGGGAGGGCTCTGGGCAGTTTGCACGCTGCTTCAAATGGAGCTGCCAGTCTCAGGGAACATTCCAGATTGGAAAGATTGTTTGAGGGAAAGGTGGCCGGCATGCCTGCCGCAGTTCAACAGGAAGAGGCATATTTGCGAGAGTGGCTGAATGGACTTGAGCAAAGCTCTGAGGTTTATGGCCCCCTCCATTTCGATTTGGAGTTGGATAATATCCTATGGAGAGGCAGTGTTCCGCAGATCATAGATTTTGAAAGCAGCTTAACTGGGTGGTATGCAGCGGATATAGCCTTCGCGTTAAGAGATTTAGTTGAAAATGCCGTTGATTTACAGGATGGGAAATTCAACCTGTTCCTCGAAGGTTACCGGCAGGCTTGGCCGATTGGAGATAAGGAAGTGGAGAACATCCCGATGTTCTTGCGTTTTCGTCGGTTAATCACCTATAAGCAGCTACTTCTTTCATTGGATCTACGGGTGGAACATGATCAGGCTGACTGGGTGCAGGAGTTGATGATGAAACTGGGCACTAAAATAACTCAATATGTGGCTGGTTTGGAACTTGAAGATTGAAGAAAGGAGCTTATATATGATATGAGGAATAAAGCAGAAGAACTGGCGCAAAAACAGCTTGAAGCATACAATGCACAAACTATAGAGGCCTTTCTGGACTGTTATAGCGAAGATGTAATCGTCATGGAATACCCATCGAATAGTGTGATGTACCAGGGGATCAACGAGATGAGGATACGATACAGCCGGATGTTTGAAGAAAATCCCGACAATCATGCAGAGCTGTTGAGCCGCATTATAAAGGGTAGCATCGCAATTGACCATGAGTATGTGACAGGAAGATCGAACGGCAAGGAAGTCCATGCTGTGGCCCTGTATGAAGTCATTCATGAGAAAATTAGTAAGGTTTGGTTTGTTGTGTAATAATGCCGATTAATTGCATTTTGATCATTTTAATATGTGGTTATTTTATGCATGGATTGCTGCTTTCTGAAAAATCACAAGAGCTTCGTTTTCCCCTGAATACCAGGGGTTTTCTCTCTCCACAGGGAGAACAGATCTTGCTTCCTGGTTTTTTGCAGATAAAGAATTTAATAGAAACAAAGTTTAAGTGGAAACAGAAGCGGAGTTGCCGCTTCTGTTTTTTTGAATTATTTACAGGTCGTGATCTGACAGACAGTTATCGCAATGGTTTCCATAGCATTCGTGCTGCTCATCGATATGCTCACCGCATTGAACACATTGCTTCCTAGGTAAATTCCTGAAAAATTCCACCACATTCGTTAACATGTTGATCACCCTCCGCTTTTTTTTGTGAGCCCCTTTGTTATATAACTGATTACTTACTTTTTAATATTGTATTATAACAGTTAAAATTTAGTCAATGAATTTTGTATTTAATCTTTAAATAATGAAAAAATAGGCGTATTGAAGTATAGTAAATATAGGATGAAAATCATTCTCAGACCATAAGTTGAAAGGAGAGAATTCTTTGAAACTGACTGTTATCGGACAGTGGGGCGGTTATCCCAAGAGGAATGAAGCCAGTTCGGGCTACCTGCTTGAAGAAAAGGGATTTAAATTGCTGATCGACTGTGGCAGCGGTGTACTATCACTTTTGCAGAATCACGTTGAAGCCTATGACCTGGATGCTGCGATTCTTTCTCATTACCACCCTGATCACACAGCTGATATTGGTGTCCTTCAGCATGCGCTTTTAATACAGAAATACCTCGGCAACAATAATAGATCCCTTCCTTTTTATGCTCATAACGAAGATAAGAAGGGCTTTGAATCACTTACATACAAAGATCTAATGAAAGGGATGGAGTATGTTCCTGAGACTCCTTTGGAGGCAGGGCCATTTAGCATCACTTTTTTAAGGACCAAGCATCCAGTACCATGTTATGCTATGAGAATTGAAGCAGGAGGAAAAACCATCGTTTATACAGCGGATTCCGCTTTTCAGGAGTCGTTCATTCCATTTGCAAAGGAAGCAGATCTTTTTCTTTGTGAATGTAACTTTTACGGAGACATGGATGGAAGCCCGGCTGGCCATATGAACAGCTATGACAGCGGAAGAACCGCCAAAGAGGCTGGTGTCAAAAAGCTTGTCCTGACTCACCTTCCACATTACGGCGACCTTAAAACGCTCAAAGAAGAGGCAGGAACCATCTATGACGGGGAAATCATCCTCGCTGAAAAAGATTTGCAATTAATTGTTTAGGAGGATTCATCACATGAAATTCATCGATAATAAAGGTATCAACGACCCGCGCATTAACTTGGCAATTGAGGAATATGCGTTAAAGAACCTTGATATCAACGAAGACTATTTGCTTTTTTATATTAATCAGCCATCGATCATCATTGGAAAGAATCAAAATACGATAGAAGAGATCAATACGGAATATGTGGAAGGGCAAAACCTGCATGTCGTCCGCCGTTTGTCCGGGGGAGGAGCGGTTTATCATGACCTCGGGAATCTTAACTTCAGCTTCATCACAAAAGATGATGGTGAAAGCTTCCATAACTTCCAGAAGTTCACTGAACCTGTTGTCAAAGCGTTGAAAAAATTAGGAGTCAATGCCGAATTAAGCGGAAGAAATGATATCGAAGCAGAGGGCCGCAAGATCTCCGGAAATGCTCAATTTTCAACCAAAGGCAGAATGTTCAGCCACGGAACTCTTCTATTTGATTCTGAAATTGAAAATGTCGTCTCTGCATTGAAAGTAAGAAAGGATAAAATTGAATCCAAAGGGATCAAATCGATTCGCAGCCGAGTAGCGAATATTTCGGAATTTCTTTCAGAGAAGATCTCCATAATTGAATTCCGTTCCATGCTCCTTCGCTATATCTTTGATGAAAATGAAGTCGAGGAATATGTGCTGACAGAGGAAGACTGGAAGAATATCAATGAACTGTCTGAGCAAAGATACCAAAACTGGGATTGGAACTATGGAAGATCTCCGAAGTTCAACCTCCAGCATTCGCATCGTTTCCCTGTAGGCTCCATTGACATCAGGCTTGAAGTCAATAAAGGCATCATCGAAAACTGCAAGATATATGGTGACTTCTTCGGTGTAGGTGATGTAAGTGAAATCGAAAACAAACTGACCGGATTGAAATATGAAAAGGCACAAGTGGAACAAGCACTAGAAGGAGTAGAAATTAAACACTACTTTGGAAACGTCACGAAAGAGGATATCGTCAACCTAGTCTATTGATCTGAGAAATTCCTGTTCACCAATGTTTTTTTTCTGCAAAAAGGTTAATAATAGCTTCTTATGGATAAAACATAGTAAAGAGCAGATTTGAAGAAAGTGGTGAATTCAAATGGAAAGAGCTCAGGTGAAAAGGTACTGCGAAAACGATAAAAAAGAAACCATCCATGATGCTGTCGAAGATGCCCTTGAGATCCAATACAAGTGCACTGTCTGCGGACGCGAGGAACAAGTAGTCAAGAATTTCTTCTGATAATAAAATAGTCAAAACGCACGGAATCATGGATTCCGTGCGTTTTGCATTTCCTCAAGGATTGTTTATGTCTTTCTCCAACAACCACACAGCACCAAGTACCAGCGTATTTCAGGCAATGCCTCTGATTCAATTTTTGATGAAGTTGTGGAAGATTTGATGGGGAATGAAAAACGCTGCATTTGGAGAGAGAGGGCGGAAAAAAGGTGCAATTCCAGAAGGAATAGGCCAAATCTTCAATGGCGGAGGGAAAAAAAGGTGCAATCCGAGAAGGAATAGGCCAGATCTTCGATGGCGGAGCGGGAAAAAGGTGCAATCCCCGAAGGAATAGGCCAAATCTTCGATGGCGGAGCGGAAAAAAGGTGCAATTCCCGAAGGAATAGGCCAAATCTCGATGCCGGAGGGAAAAAAAGGTGCAATCCCAGAAGGAACAGGGCAAATCTTCGATGGCGGAGCAGAAAAAAAGTGCAATTCCCGAAAAAATATCCAAATCTATGATGGAGAAGCAAATCAATATGCCAATCCAGAGAAACTGCCGAAATTCACTTGTTTTTCCCCATCCCTGCAGAGAATTTGATGAAGTTCACTAGCCGTCCCACAGAGGCACCCGCCTGTACCGTATAGTAACTAATTTAACCAAAAAGAATCAGAGCTCTTGAATTTAATGTTTTCTTTATATAAAATATATTTTGAAAACTTTTAATTTTTAGATGAATGACCATTCATTCATTATTTGGGAAAAGGGAGGGAGAACATGAATCTTTCAGCACGTTTAGAAGAGTCGTCAAAAGTCCATGCTTTGAAGCCAGCTTATTATTTTATGGGGCAGTCCAGTACATATGGAGAATTGAATGGAGCTGTCAATAAATTTGCCAGTGGACTCGAAGAACTCGGATTAGGCAAAGGGGATCATATAGCACTTGTGCTTGGCAACTCACCTCATTTCATCATTGCGTTATATGGTGCAATGAGAGCCGGAGCAACAGTCATACCAATCAACCCTATCTACACACCCGATGAAATAGGGTATATCCTCAAGAATGGGGATGTAAAAGCAGTTGTCACGCTGGACATCATGCTGCCGCTTGTGGAAAAGATGCATCACCATCTGCCTGAAGTGCATCACTTCATTTATTGTGAAACAGGGGATGAAAGAGCAAAGGGGCTCCAGCCTGAACAGCTTTCTGCACACCCTAACTTGAAACCGTTTTCACAAGTTGTCGATTCGGGAGATCTTTCCTACAAGGGTCCGGATTTACAAGAAGATGATACCGCTGTGATCCTTTATACTTCAGGTACCACCGGGAAGCCGAAAGGCGCTATGCTGAGTCACAAAAACCTTTATTCCAATGCAAGGGATACAGGGGAGTATCTCAAGATGAATGAAGGTGATAAAGTCATCACGACGCTGCCAATGTTCCATGTGTTCTGTTTGACGGTCGTCCTGAATGCTCCATTGATGACAGGTGCGACACTACTGATCACACCGAAATTCAGCCCGCAGGATATTTTTAAACTGGCAAAGGAATATCAACCGACAGTCTTTGCGGGGGTACCGACAATGTATAACTTCCTTTATCAGTATGAGGAAGGAAACCCCGAAGACTTCTCATCTTTAAGGCTTTGCATTTCAGGAGGGGCTTCCCTTCCAGTTGCACTTCTTAAAAACTTTGAGAAAAAGTTCAATGTCATGATTTCTGAAGGATATGGACTGTCAGAAGCATCGCCTGTTACATGCTTCAATCCGCTGGACCGTCCAAGAAAGGCTGGATCGATCGGTACTTCCATCGTCAATGTCGAAAACAAAGTGGTCGATGAACTGGGCGAAGAAGTGCCAGTCGGGATGGTGGGCGAGTTGATTGTCAGAGGCCCGAATGTGATGAAAGGCTATTACAAAATGCCTGAAGAAACAGCCGCAGCCATCCGTGACGGCTGGCTGTATACAGGGGATCTCGCCAATATGGATGACGAGGGTTATTTTACAATCGTCGATCGTAAGAAAGACATGATTCTTGTCGGCGGCTATAATGTGTATCCTCGAGAAGTGGAAGAAGTATTATACAGTCATCCTGAAGTCGTGGAAGTGGCCGTTATCGGTGTTCCAGATCCGGAAATGGGGGAAGCGGTCAGATGTTTTGTTGTGAAGAAGAACGATACTTTATCCGAGCAGGAGTTAATGGCCTATTGCAGCGAACATCTTGCAAAATACAAGCTTCCAGGCTCCATCGAATTTCTGGAAGAGCTTCCTAAAAACACGACAGGGAAAATTTTGCGAAGAGCATTGAAACAGCAAGTCGTCCAGTCCTGATAAACCTGTGCTTATTTCCGTCAGCATCCGCTTTCGGAAATGAGCTCTTTTTTAGTCTCTTTGCGTAAACTTTGTTGCTGGCTAAAATGAATTCCGGAAAAATATCGCCATCATTGACCAGAAATATCTTGAATAGCAAAAGAGAAAAGAGTTTCTTTTCCATTCAACTAGAAAAGTCCTGGAACCCAAGGGGAAAACCGGCCCTTGGGATTTTTCCAAGAGCAACAAGGTTTTTCACAGCCTTTGTCGAAAGAAGTAATGGAAGCGGACTGCTTAATTCAACACAAGGGGGATACATATATGAATTCTATTATAATAGAACAAAGAGGGCATCTTGCCATCGTAACGATCAATAGGCCGGATGCCATGAATGCTTTTAACTATGATACCTTGGCGGAACTGGAAAAAACCGTTGAATCCATAGGGATCAACCCGGACATCCGGGCAGTTGTCTTTACAGGAGCGGGAGAGAAGGCATTCAGTGTCGGAGCCGATTTGAAAGAGAGAAAAACCCTGACAGAACAACAAGTGAGAAGAAATGTGAACAAGATAGGAGATGTATTCAATTCCGTTTCCTCCCTTCCGCAACCTACGATTGCAGCAATGAATGGGTATGCTTTTGGGGGAGGCATGGAACTGGCCCTTGCCTGTGATTTCAGAATTGCAGTAAGCGGAACCACGATGGGATTGACTGAGACCAGTCTCGCCATCATTCCGGGAGCAGGAGGGACCCAGCGCCTTCCAAGGTTGATTGGGGAGTCAAAGGCAATGGAGCTGATTCTTACAGCCAAAAGACTTAAATCGGAAGAAGCTTTGGAAATCGGTATGCTGACAAAGACAGCGCCTGCAGAGTCTTTCATGGAAGAAGTCCTAACTTTTGCCGATGAAATCCTCTCCAATGGACCGGTTGCCTTGCAGCAAGCTAAGTTCGCTATCAAAAACGGGATGAACACGGACTTACAGACAGGGCTGCAAATCGAAAGAAAAGCATATGAAATCACGATTCCTACAGAGGATCGTGTGGAAGCCCTGGTTGCTTTCGGTGAAAAGAGAAAGCCTCAGTTTAAAGGAAAGTAATATAAAAGGCATCTCCTGTATCATGACGGGTTCTGTATTAAAGCGTAAATTGTGATTAGCAGGGGAAATGGTGGACCATTATATCAAGAAAAAAGGAGTGACAACATCGAGGCGATGCGGCACTCCTTTTTTAAAGTTTTGTATTCGAAAATAAAACCTGTTACCTGTGTCGATAGGCTTCTTACTCGTTTTCCATCTTATAACTGAAGATATTAGTATAACCGCACAAATTACAAAATAACCGAAACCTATATGAATCAGCATTCACTTTTTCAACAAGGTCAACCTGCTGGGGGCCGGTGGTCAAACTGAATACAGCGAACGAAGGGGAATCGACCAGTGGAGAAAGAGGATACAACCAGGGCAGGAGACGCTCGCAGTTATCACACTTGTGTATACTTGAAATCTCTTTCATACGACACCATCCAATTTATGTAAGGTATTTATGCTGGGTCCATTTTACCATGTGCTTCCTGGTCTATCTACAGTTATTCCTAGAATTATATATTTCGAATTTCATGGCTGGTAATGGGTTGGTGAAAGTGGACCAAATGTTGGTAAACTGAAGTAATCTTAAGGATGAGGGATCTCATGAAAACAAAATCTTTTTTATTTTTTTGGGCAGCGACTATTTTTGTATTCTTGATTTTTATGGCTCTGTTCAAAATTACGTTCGGGATGACATTCATCGCGGCAAATGTTCTTGTGATAGCATCTTTATACTTTTTTTCTCCCCTGAGGCGGACACCGATTTTTCGATTTATTCATAATGCTGTCCTGCTGATTTACTTCATATTTCTTCTATCTTTTGCAGCTGTCCAGATTATGCTTCTTATCGCAATGGATGGCGAAGCAGCTCCAGACAGTGATTATGCGGTCATTCTCGGAGCTGGTTTGAAAGGAGAGGAACTATCGCAGACCTTGGAAACAAGACTGAAGACAGGAGCAGAGTACCTTAAGGAGCATCCTGAAATTCCTGTAATTGTGTCCGGCGGTCAGGGAGAGGGAGAAGACATTCCGGAATCAACAGCGATGGCCAGGTATCTCGTTTCTCACGGAATCGCAGCTGATAGAATCACGGAAGAAAGTCAATCGACCACCACTTTTGAGAACCTTGAAAAATCAAAGCGAATCCTTGAAAGAAATGGGGCGTCCGATGGGCATATTCTGATCATCACCAGTGATTACCATGTTTTTCGTGCTATACTTACGGGTGAAAAACTTGGATTTCAATGCAGTGGATTGGGCGGTGAATCAAAGTTTTTTATTAAAATCAATTATATGATCAGGGAATATTTTGCTGTGGTGAAAGCTGTTGTATTTCCTGGAAAAGAATGAATATTGAGGTTCCTATTTTTCAAGTTTTTACAATTATTCTTGTATACTAAATTCTTCCCCGCTATAATATAATGAAATTATTTATTTCGGAATTTGATCTATTTTACATAATGGGGTGGGATGAGTGTGGAAGCGTTGATCAATACAAGAAAGCCCGGCGGCGGGTTCCGTATGGGACTGCAGTCTGGAATCAGCATTGCCGTCGGTTATTTTCCGGTAGCTCTGACATTCGGCTTGCTGGCGCGTACGACAGGACTGACTTTTTATGAAACGGTTATGATGAGCCTGCTTGTATTTGCGGGGGCTGCTCAGTATATTTCCTTGAGTTTGATTGCGCTTGGAACAGGTGTATTCGAAATTATATTAACCACATTCATCGTGAACATCCGCCACTTCCTGATGTCCGCCTCACTGAATGAAAAGCTGGAAAAAGAAAAGGGATGGGTAAAGGCCATTTATTCTTTCGGCATAACGGATGAGACTTTTACAGTGATTTCCGTCAAGGACGGTAAAGCGAAGACGTCTTTTGCTTTCGGTGTCATACTCATTTCATATGCCAGCTGGGTGCTGAACTCCGGGTTGGGTTTTATCATCGGGCAGATTCTCCCTGAATTCCTGCAAGTCAGCATGGGGGTGGCGTTGTATGCCATGTTTGTCGGTCTGCTCGTTCCTTCCATGAAAAAGAGTGTGAAAGTGGTCTTTCTGGCAGGAACTGCGGCTGCGTTAAACAGTGTGTTTCTTTTTACAACAACTATCTCCGAGGGCTGGGCGATCATGATTGCCACAATCATTTCTGCAGTGCTTGTGGAGGCAGTGGCAAGCCTCAAAAAGAAAGGGGCGGTACAAGGTGAATGAGACGATTCTTATCATGATAATAGGGATGGCCGTTGTCACGTATATTCCAAGATTAGTTCCGCTCATCATGTTTCAGGGAAAAGAGCTCCCTCCGTTTTTTCAGGGAGTCCTGAAAAATGTTCCGTTTGCCGTTTTGGGTGCATTGATATTTCCAAAGATCCTGTTGATTGAAGAAGGAGATGTCTGGTTCGGAGTCATCGGGGCAGCATCGGCGTTCCTGCTGGCTTATTTGGGGGCCAATGTTATTGTAGTTGTTCTGGGAGCCATTGCCGTGCTCTCTGTATACTCATTGTTTTTCATGTAGAGAAGAATCTGAATTTCTTCTCTTTTTGTTATTGTTTAAAAATGGATAAAATGTAGTACTGTGGTTATTATCTTTTGCCTGGGATATCCACCTCCAGCAGTCAAACCCCATAGGAAATCATCAATGAAGAAGGTCAAAGGGCAGCCCTCCTGCTCGCTTGGTTCATGCTTGTCAGGACTGTAAGACACCTGCGCTTTATTCTTTTCTAATAGGCTTACGTTGAAGTGGTAAACTAACAGCAGGGAAGTGGTCCAAATTTGAAAACTGTTTGTTCTATTTAGTGGGACATGTCATTACATATAGTATAGAGGAATGAAGGGAGGAATATATGTTGCGGAAATGGGCGTTCAGGGCTGTACTGCTCTATTTGCTTTTAGGGATATTCTTTTATGTCTATCTTTACTTCCTGGCCGATTCATCACTGCCTGATGTTTATAAAGGAAGCAATGCTGATCCGGAAACATTCATGAACAGCAGGGAACTGATGTTAAGTGAAGAGTATTCAAAGATAAAAAATTTATTGTTTTTTCTTTCCACTCCATATGAATGGCTTTTTTACTTCTTGATCCTGATTTTGGGTGCATCAAGAGCCTTCGAACGATGGTCACAGGCAACATCAAGGTTCGGGATTCTTCAGACGGGGATCTATCTATTCTGGCTGTCACTGCTTTCTAATGTGGTGATCTTTCCTTTCCAATATATTTCTTATAGGATTTCAAAGGCCTATGATATTTCCACACAAAGTTTCTCCGAGTGGATGAAGGATGAATTGACTGATTTCTGGGTGAATTACCTGACGATGTTTATCATCATCACCGTCCTCTATTGGCTGGTCAGGAAGTTCCCGAAAAGATGGTGGCTGGCGGCATGGGCATTATCGGTACCGTTCAGCATTTTCATGATGTTCATTCAGCCCGTCTTGATCGATCCCTTATACAATGACTTTACCCCTCTGAATGATAAAGTGTTGGAGGAGAAGATCCTGGACATGGCAGATCGGGCAAACATACCGTCGGATCATGTGTATGAAGTCGATATGTCCTCGAAGACCAATTCATTGAATGCCTACGTCACCGGGGTAGGATCCAATTCCAGGATTGTGTTATGGGATACGACAATCAACAGGCTGTCCGAGAGAGAAATTCTCTTTATCATGGCCCATGAAATGGCACACTATGTCGAGAAACACATTTATATCGGAATTGCCTTGTACTTGGTTTTCTCTTTCTTCGGTTTGTGGATTGCCGCAAAACTGATGAATTACATTGTCAAAAGGCATGGAGAGAAAATAAAAGTGGAGAAGGTTTCAAGCCTGAGTTCACTTCCGGTGTTCTTGTTGATCACTTCCATACTGATGTTCACCATCAGCCCGTTTTCAAATTTTATATCACGCTATCAGGAGACGCGTGCCGACCGGTATGCCATTGAAATGACACAGGATACGGAAGCAGCCATTTCATCTTTCCAGGAGTTGTCCAGGGTAGGATTGAGCCAGGTCAATCCGCCTCTCTTGGTGAAAATATTCCGTTATGGGCATCCAACCATGCTGGAAAGGCTGATTATGCTGGAAGAGCATGAAAAGAATGAATGACCGCTGAAATGAAACCAAAATCCCTCCCATTCGTATATACGAGTGGGAGGGATTTTTAAATGGATGATATAAATACACGACTTGAACAAGTAAAAGAGGAACTTAGATTACATAAGAAATGGACCACCAGACAAAGTCAGCTGAGGAATGAAATCGATGAAGCGGAAGGGAAATTGGACCGTTTCAAGGACCGGCTGGAAAAAGAAAATCAGGACGTGAATAAACTCGAAGGCTGGTCGATCACCGGTTTGCTGTTGACCATGACAGGGAAGAAGGAAGATCGTCTGCAGCGTGAAAAAGAAGAGGCAGTAAAAGCCAAGCTTCAATACGATGAGTGGAAACTGACGGTTGAAGAGCTGCTGCAGGAAGACAAGGAGTTATCAGAGAAGGTTTTGAAACTGGGCAGCCCTGATAAGAAGTATGAACTGCTGCTGGAGACAAAGGAAAAAATGATCCATGATTCTTCTTCAAGTCTCAGTGAGCTGCTGTACAATCTGGCAGAACAATCCGCAGAATATAAAGCTCAACTGAAGGAAGTGAAGGAAGCTGAAGATGCTGCCGCGACAGCCCGTTTAAAACTGGAGGCAGCTTCAGACTTTCTTAGAAGTGCCGGGAACTGGGGAATGCTCGATATTGCCGGCGGCGGATTGATGTCCAGTATGGCAAAACATTCAAAGATGGATGAAGCGCAGCGGGCACTTCATGAAGCGCAGCGATACATGAAAAGGCTGGAAAAGGAATTGCAGGACCTTAACATGGAAGCAGCTGGCACCTTAGAGGTTTCTGGTTTTCTTAACATGACAGATATGTTTTTCGATAACTTCTTCTCGGACATGATTGTCCAGGATAAAATCAGCCGTACAGCCGGCAGGGTATCCGAAACCAGAGGCAAGGTGCAAAGTCTCTCGGTGAAGTTGGAGAAACAGGCAGAAGAGCTTACGCGTGAACTTGAAGTCATAGAAGAGAAAAAACGCATTCATCTGGAAAATGCATGAAAATAAAGATGGACTGACTTTAAGAGTCAGTCCATTGGTTATATGCCATATTCATCATTCAATTTTTTGATTTGCAGCGAAAGCGTCATGAATTTTTGTTTGTCACGCTGATCAAGGGCGCAGTCCAACTCTTCTTTCAGCTTCTTTTTTTGATTCATCAAGCTGAGTTCATTCAATACCATATCAACATAAATTTCGTTCAGAGTCATCTCGGCGGCTGTTTTCCCTGACTTTGTACAAGCTCTCATCAATTCTGAATAAGTTTTCTTTTTATCCATAAGCTCACCCCTGAAGTCTTTTTAAAAGTCTCTTTTCGTAAACTTTGTTGCTATTTAATATGGATTTTGAAGTATATCGCCCTGTTTCACCAGAAAATATTCCGAAAAGCAAGAAAGAAAAGAACTGCTCTTCGATTCAGATAGAAAAGCCTTACCTTAGGATTTTTCCAGAATCAATAATAAGACGAAAACACCCTTTATAATGCAGATTACATGAAATTGAATTCCTCTCTTTGTTGATTTTCGCTACAGATGTATGACTCCGCGGTGCAGGCAGAGAGCGGTCAGATGATGACTTATTGCCAGGAGAGAGACCGTAATCCGCTTTTCGGCGGCCACGAAAGTTAGACAAGTCCCATTAGTTCCGCAGGAAATCGTACATCTTCCGCTCGATCAACCCCTATTCACAAAGATTAATGGTGTATCATTAACACTCATCCAACAAAGTTCTAATAAGGTGCCACATACATTAAAGACGATATTTCCGTGTTTATAAAAAAGCTCTTTTTGGGCCCACCGGTTTTCCGGTAAAAGAACTTTTTTCTATTATATGAGAAAAGGAAGAAGAAAACAACGTAAAATTTTAAATTTTCTGATAAATCATTTTAGATAATTTAAGGAATTTAGTGTAATTTTTGGAATATTATGTTATTATATTAGAGAAATTGTAGAGGAGGGAAAGGAATGGTCGAGAAATCTCGAATTATTGAAGAATATGAAATTAATCCCTATACGATGCTGATTATGCCGATTGAATACGGCGCCAGGACGTATACAGAAATCCATGAAGTGAGCGAAACGCTGATATCACCGTTTAAGCCTTTTGACATCATCAAGAAAAGCTGTGAGTTTTTTGGATCATCTTACCAAGGTCGGAAAGACGGCACCAAACGTTTAACAGGCATCACCCATAAAGCCCCCATCATTGTAGATCCTCATTCGTCTATTTATCTCTTTCCAACCACTTCACCGGTCAAATCCGAATGTATCTGGATATCCCAGGATCATGTCCTTTCTCATACGAAGTTAAACAGCAAAGAAATCAACGTTACATTCAGGAATCGCTGCAGCTTTACTCTTCCCATTTCCTATGCTAGCTTTGAGCAGCAAATGATGAGGACGGCGATGTTAAGGATTAATTATCAGCATCGAATTGTTCACACAGAAAGAAAAACGTCATCGAGGAATTTCACAGCTTATCCTGCCAGGGCTTAAGAACAGATACCAGCTTATTCATGGAGCCAGAAAACCTCAGGGGAAGATAGGTAACCATGGGATAATTGCCGAAGTGTAGAGGAGGAAAGTCAAAAGTCCAGCAGGATAGGTTTCTGCTGGGCTTTTGCTTCTTGTATTAGAGTGTTTTCTTGGAAGGCGGTCAGGGGCAGCCTGCAATATGGAGGTGGGCACTTATGCTTTTTTGCTTTCCTGGGTCTCGATTTTCAAGAACCGCTGATACAAATAAAACCTCAACAAATCCTCGACCCTGTTGCGGAGGCGGGGGTTGAAGTAATTGTGATGCTCCTCATATCCTTTGTAAAGGAACAGATACATGGTGAAGGCATCATCCGTCTTAATTCTTTCCACTTTCATTCCATTGTTTTTCATGTACTTCTTTACACCTGCAAGTTCGCTTTGAATGATCTTCATCGTTTCCTCGATCAGTTCCAGATATGGTCTTTTCAGTTTGAAGGGACTTTTTTCCACAACAGCGAAATCCCTGTCCAGCACAGTCAAGACCATTGGCAGGTAAATGGCCTGCTCTAAGATGTTTCGATCTTCCTCAGAAATCCTGGTCATAATCATGCTCCTTTTTATAAGGAATTTCAGAACGTTTGTTCGTATATTTATTTTACGTACTTTTCCCGGATTTATCAATATCCAATATTGCAGAACTCAGTCGAATTCCAATCTTTTTTCCATAGTATGGTTAATTAATTCAAATCTAATCAATACCTTTACCCGAGAGTGGGTAATAAAGACAGAAAAAACATTCAGATAAGAATTGAAACAGAGGATTTGAGCCAAAGCTGTCGAATTTTTTAAATAGAAATTTGATTTTGAAAAGGAGTTGGCAATTTGACAAACAAAAGAGGAGTTACTGCAGAGGATCTTTTTAAATTAAAATCTGTTTCCGATCCAAAACTATCACCTAATGGGAAAGAAGCTGTCTATGTGCTGACGGAAATGGATCAAGAAAAGAATGATTACATATCAAACCTGTATCTTATTGATATCGACACGGGTAAAAGCATTCAATGGACATTTGGAAAGAACCGAAATTCATCACCAAGGTGGTCACCTGATGGAGAAAAAGTAGTCTTTGTCTCGAACCGTTCCGACCATAGCCAGTTGTTCCTGATCTCAAGGGGGGGAGGAGAAGCACGGCAACTCACTTTCTGTCCAAATGGGGCTTCCCAGCCTGTATGGTCGCCTTGCGGGAAAAAGATTGCCTTCTCAACAGCACTGGGTGAAGGGGAATCACTCTCGGAAGGAAAGGAAGAAGAAAAGCATCCTCAACCGCTTGAAGTGACGAAAATGAAATATAAGTCCGATGACAGTGGATTTTTCAAAGGAAAAAGAAATCATATTGCCATCATTGACATGGATGCGCTTGACATGAAAACCATAACAGAGGGAGATACGGATTATTCTTTACAGTCATGGTCTCCTGATGGGAAATACATAGCTTATGGTGCAGATAAAAGTGCCGATCTTGATACCTCTTTCCAAACGGACTTATTCCTGTTCAATGTTGAGACATCCTCCGAGAGAAAAATAACAAGCGGAACCGGTTATTTCGGGAATGCAGCATGGTCGCCTGACAGCCGTTTGCTGGCTCTCCTTGGACATGAAAGGGAATACGAGAATGCAACGCTGACCAAGGTATGGCTGTATGAGTTGGAGACGGAAGGGTTTAGTTGCATGACGGGTGACCTTGACAGCCCGGTTGGGGATTTGATGGTCATCGATTTTCAGCAAGGGGTGACAAATCCAGGGATCCAGTGGAGTTCGGATAATGAAAGTTTCTATTTTATGACTACAGATAATGGAAATACCGTCCTTTATTATGGAAACCGAGACGGCGCCCTTTATCCGGCATTACTGAAAGATCAGCATATTTACGGATTTGATGTGGATGGTGAGAATCAAAAAGCTATTCTGGCCATCAGCGATCCATTGCTGCCGGGTGACTTATTCATGCTGGACATCCCGTCGGGCGATTTGAAGAGACTGACTTCTGTGAATGGTGATTTCCTATCTGAAGTTACGCTTTCGCAAACAGAAGCCATTTCGTTTAAAAGCAAGGACGATTGGGAAGTCAATGGCTGGCTGATGAAACCGGCCGGTCTGAAAGAAGGGGAAAAGTGCGGCTTGATCGTGGAGATCCACGGCGGGCCTCATATGATGTATGGAAATACATACTATCAGGAGTTTCAGGTGCTTGCAGCCGAAGGATATGCTGTGCTATTTATCAATCCAAGGGGCAGCCATGGATACGGCCAGACTTTTGTCGATGCGGTCAGGGGCGATTACGGCGGCGGAGATTATGCAGATGTGATGGCCGCAGTGACTCATGTCCTCGAGAACTATGATTTTATTGATAAAGAGAGACTTGGTGTCACAGGAGGAAGTTACGGAGGATTCATGACCAACTGGATTGTCGGCCATACCGATATGTTCAAAGCTGCGGTAACACAAAGGTCAATTTGTAACTGGGTAAGTTTTTATGGTGTGAGCGATATCGGCTATTATTTTTCCGAATGGCAGATCGATGCTGACCTGAATGATATCGAAAAGCTCTGGAAACACTCCCCGCTTGCATATGCGGACAAAATCAAAACGCCGCTTTTGATCCTGCACAGCGAGAAGGATTACCGCTGTCCGATCGAGCAGGCGGAACAGTTGTACATTGCCATTAAAAGACAAGGGAAAGAAACCGAGATGGTGCGTTTCCCTGAATCGAATCATAATCTTTCAAGGAACGGCAAACCGAATCTGAGAGTGGCAAGGTTAAACTACATTAAAGATTGGTTCAAGAAATATATTTGATTGCTTCTGTAAAAACCCGGTAATATTGCTTTACCGGGTTTTTTTCTAGAAAACGAGACAGTAAAACCGCAGTGTAAATGATATTTCATTTTCGTAACAATCTATTTAGATGACAAACCCTTATGATATACTTCATATAAGCCCTGAATTTACGATATTCAGGTATAATGAACTAGAACTAGGTTGCAAAAAGAAAATAAATAATGGAAATATGATGTTTTGTTCTGCGGTTATTTAGGGGAAAGATATAGTATGGATATAGAGATGATAAAAGCATGGTTTACACTTGAGAATATAATGGAGTTAATCAGGGAATACCGTTCGTTTGGTCCTTTGCCCGGGATTCTGCTGCCTATGCTGGAAGCCTTCCTGCCATTCCTTCCGCTGTTTGTTTTTGTACTGGCAAACGTCAATGCATTCGGCCTGTGGTTCGGCTTTTTGTTTTCATGGATGGGGGCTTCCCTGGGAGCACTGCTGGTGTTTTTGCTTGTCAGAAAATACGGCCAGACCCGCTTCTTCCGATTTCTGAAAAATAACAGGCAGGTCCACCGCTTGACGAACTGGGTGGATCGTCACGGTTTTGGTCCTTTGTTTCTGCTGTTGTGCTTTCCTTTTACACCATCAGCACTGGTCAATATTGTAGCTGGATTATCAGGGATCAATATCTTCCAGTATATGCTCGCTGTTGTCACAGGGAAAATCGTCATGATTTTTACCATTAGCTTTATCGGGCATGATATTGTATCATTATTTCAACAACCACTGCGTACGGCACTGGTATTGGCCGGAATCTTTGTTCTTTGGCTTGCCGGTAAACGGGTGGAGTCCCGCCTCAATAAAAGAATAGAAAAAGATCACTCCCGCGGGTAACCTGGGTAGGAGGAATAAGATTGAGAGACAGCATAAAAAAAGAGAGTGTTGAATGGATTAAAGCTTTAGGGATAGGGTTGGTCATTTTTGTTGTCATCAGGACTTTCCTGTTTTCAAATTATGTCGTAGAAGGCGAGTCGATGATGCCTACGCTTGAAGACGGCAATAAACTGGTCGTCAATAAGATAGGTTATCAGGTTGGTGAACTTCACCGTTATGATGTCGTTGTCTTTCACGCCAACGAAGATGAGGATTATGTAAAACGGGTCATTGGCCTGCCTGGGGATACCGTCGAGTATAAAGATGATAAGTTATATGTCAATGGCAAAGTGCAAGAGGAGCCATATCTTGATAAATTCAAAGAAGAAATGGTTGGGACCAAACTGACCGGCGATTTCACGTTAGAGGAAATCACCGGGAAACAAACTGTTCCAGAGGGAATGGTGTTTGTTCTTGGAGATAATAGACGAAGCAGCATGGACAGCCGTTACTTCGGATTTGTGGACCAGGATCAGGTGGTCGGCAAAGTAAACCTGCGTTACTGGCCTCTGAATGAATTTGATGTCCAGTTCGCTGATTAATAAAGGCTCTTTTCGTAAACTTTGTTGCTATCTGATATTCATTCCGAAAGATAGTGGAGTAATGAACCAGAAAAAACCCTGTTTAACAAGAGAGAAAAGAGCTTCTCTCTTCCTTCAGAGCGAAAAACGTAGTATGCAGGGGAAAATCCGGCTTTTGGGATTTTTCCGAAAGCAACAATATATGCGAAAACAGCCTTAATAAAAGAGCGCTTGATTCCAAAGGGGATCAGGCGTTTTTTGTTTCTTTGATAAGGAGTCGGGAGGGGTAGAGGAGATATGCGGCCTTAGGAGGCGGGTCGCTATAATGATGAAGGAGTGTGATTCCGTTAGAAGACAGGATGAATAGATACGAATAGGGAGGGACGTGCTATGGGAGGAGAGAATGATAGGTGAAGAGGTATGATTAAGGGAGGAACGTGCCTTCAGGAGTTGGGGATAGCTATATATAGCTAGTGAAGAGGTACCTTTAGAACAAAATGTAACCTGACGAGACCGCAACCCGGTAATGGCAACTTTATGAAGGAAACACCTGATTATAAACGGGTCTGGCTAGTAAAGCCAGGTGATTAAGGAAGAAACACTGTATTATAGATGAAGCTGCCCTGTAAAACCTGGTGATTAGCGAAAGAACCCCTTGTTATAAACGGAGCCTGCCTGTAAAACCAGGTGATTAGTGAAAAAACACCATATTATAAACGGAGTCCGCCTGTAAAACCAGATGATAAGCGAAAGACCACCCTGTTATAAACGGAGTCCGCCTGTAAAACCAGGTGATAAGCGAAAGACCACCCTGTTATAGACGGAGCCCGCCTGTAAAACCAGGTGATTAGTGAAAAAACACCCTGTTATAAACGGAGCCTGCCTGTAAAACCAGGTGATTAGTGAAAAAACACCATATTATAAACGGAGCCCGCCTGTAAAACCAGGTGATAAGCGAAAAACCACCCTGTTATAAACGGAGCCAGCGTGTATAATCAGGTGATTAGCGAAAGAACCCCCTGTTATAAACGGAGCCTGCCTGTAAAACCAGGTGATTAGCGAAAGAACCCCCTGTTATAAACGGAGTCGGCCTGTAAAACCAGGTGATTAGTGAAAAAACACCCTGTTATAGGTGGAGCTGCCCTGTAAAACCAGGTGATTAGCGAAAGAACACCCTGTTATAAACAGAGTCGGCCTGTAAAACCAGGTGATAAGTGAAAAACCCCCATATTATAAACGGAGCCTGCCTGTAAAACCAGGTGATTAGCAAAAAAACACCCTGTTATAAATGGAGCCTGCCTGTAAAACCAGGTGATTAGCGCAAGAACCCCCGTTATAAACGGAGGCATCTCGACTAACCAGGCAATTAAGAAAGAAACACCGTAAAATAAACGAAGCCCGCCCATAAAAACCGGGGGGCAAGAAATCCCCTGGTTTAAACGGAGCCAGCTCCGAAAATCGGTGACCAAAAATATATGCTAGCACGGAACCCGCATGGATGATTCGTCCAATCGGTTTACCGCCAAGCAACTTTCCCGTTTTTATCTATTCTTCGTCATTAACTTCGCCATCGCCTACCTCATCTTCGCCCGGGGCATCTCCACATGCTGTCATTGTTGTTGCAAGCATAGCGGCAAGAAGCATATAAAGCAGCTTTTTCTTCATTGATTTCCCTCCTTTTCTTAAGGTCTATTTTTAAATTACTAATCATAGAGTGCACTAAAACACAAAGAATATCCGAACCAGCTGTTGGCCAAACCAGTGAAATGAAGTTAAAAAATGTTTTAATAGAGGAAAATGGATGTTATTGTCGAAATATTCAACCAGAAAGTTGTTTTTATGTTGGGAGGATACATACATGAGATTGAAGGGTAAAACTGCTGTCATAACCGGAAGTGCCAATGGGATTGGCCTGGCTGCAGTAAGGAAGTTCGCCGGTGAAGGCTGCAGGGTCATCATGGCTGATTATGATGAGCAAAAGGGAAAAGAAGAAGCTGAAAAGATAAGGGAAGAAGGATATGAGGTTGTCTTTTATCAAGTAGATGTCGCAAATCGCGAAAGCGTTATCAGGTTGGCGGAAACAGTCACCGGGGAATACGGAGGGATTGATATTCTGGTCAATAATGCGGGAATCACAAGGGATGGCATGATGGCCAAAATGAGTGAAGAAGACTTCCAGAAGGTTCTGGAGGTGAACCTGACCGGAGTTTTCCATTGTACCCAGGCATTTCTGCCAGCCTTGGTAAGCAGGGGAAAGGGCAAGATCATCAACACTGCCTCTGCAAGCGGACTTTTCGGGAATGTCGGGCAAACCAACTATGCCGCATCAAAAGCAGCTGTCATTGGAATGACCAAAACCTGGGCAAAGGAATTCGGGGCAAAGGGAATCAATGTTAATGCTGTGGCACCGGGAGTGATTGAGACAGAGATGACTGCAAAGATTCCGGATAAGGTAAAAGCACAAATGAATGCTTTGATTCCTGTGGGGAAGTTCGGTAAGCCGGAAGATGCAGCAAATGCCTATCTTTTTTTAGCTTCAAATGAATCTGATTATGTAAATGGAATTGTTCTTCAAGTAGATGGCGGAATCATGATGTAAAAGAAGGGATGGGGAGAGAAATGAGAAATGTCGTAATAACTTCTGCATTCAGGACTCCTGTAGGAGCATTTGGCGGAGCATTCAAGGACCTGCTGCCAACGGATTTGATTGTACCTGTAATGAAAGCGGCAGTGGACGACAGCAATCTGGGGCCAGGAGATATTGATGAGGTTATTCTTGGACATTGCATCCAAAGGACTGATCAGCCTAATACTGCCAGAACAGCAGCCCTTTTGGCAGGATTCGCCGATACGACCACAGGCTACACCATTCAGAGACAATGTGCCAGCGGAATGCAGGCAATCATTTCCGGCTTTATGCAGATACAAACAGGCATGTCGGACATTGTACTGGCAGGCGGTGTAGAGGCAATGAGTTCAAGTCCCTATATCATGAATGGCCACCGATGGGGACAGCGCCTGCAGCATGGAGAAATACGTGACTCAGTCTGGGAAGCTCTAGAGGACCCGATTCATGGAATCATGATGGGTGAAACAGCGGAAAATCTCGCGGAGATCCATAATATTACGAGAGAGGAACAGGATGAATTGGCAAAGGTGAGTCATGAGAGAGCTGTGAAAGCTGCAGAAGATGGCCGTTTTGACAGCCAGATTGTTCCTATAACGGTAAAATCAAGGAAAGAAACGAAAACCATTACGAAAGATGAAGGTCCGCGTGCAGGATTGACGATGGAAAAACTGTCCGCTCTGAAGCCTGCTTTCCGACAAGGAGGAACTGTGACAGCCGGGAATTCATCAAGCCTGAATGACGGGGGGGCAGTTCTGATCCTCATGTCAGAAGAAGAAGCAGAAAAGCGAGGAATCAAGCCTCTTGCTAAAATTTCAGGGTGCTCTGTTGCCGGAGTCGATCCGAAGGTGATGGGCAGAGGGCCGGTGCCCGCAATGGAAAAGAGTCTTGCACAAACCGGTTGGTCTCTGGAAGAAGCAGATCTCATTGAAGTAAATGAGGCTTTTGCTGCTCAATATATTGCCGTGGAAAAAGAACTTGGCCTTGACCGTAACAAAACCAATGTGAATGGGAGCGGGATCAGCATCGGTCATCCTGTAGGCTGTACAGGTGCACGGATTGTGGTGTCATTGATTCATGAATTAAAAAGAAGGGAACTGCGAAAAGGGATAGCGTCCTTATGCGTCGGCGGAGGCATGGGGGCTGCGGTCTTTATTGAAACATTATAAGAAACAAGAATAGCCCGGATTCTCCGGGCTATTCTCATTACTCAACATTCAATATGATTTTTCCTAGATTTAATCTGCTTTCCATCAACTCATGGGCCTTTGCAGCATCATCCAAAGGAAATTCATGTCCTACTTTGATTTTGAGCTTTTCATTGACTAAAAGAGATAATACTTCTTTTGCTGTGTCATGCAAAAGGTGAGGTCTTTTTTTCCTGGTGGTTCCCAAATTGAAACCGAGAACTGATCGACAGCTTGAATATAGATCGGATGTCAATATTCTTCCTGTTTTTCCTCCCGAATTACCAAAATGGACCAAACGCCCATAGGGAGCCAAACAATCCAAACTCTTTTCAGTAATATTTCCGGCGACTGAGTCCAAGATGATATCAGCTCCTTTTCCATCAGTTATCGAATTCACGGATTGAGAAAAATCTTCCTCTTTATAACAGATGACATAGTCCGCCCCGCTTTCTTCAGCGATTTTCCTTTTATCCGGGTTGCCTACTGTCCCGATGACCGTACCCGCTCCAAGAAGCTTGGCCAATTGTATAGCTGTTGTGCCGACTCCTCCGGCTGCTGCATGAATCAAGACGGTTTCCCCTTTTTGAATTCGGGCAACATTAAAAAGCAACTGGTGTGACAGGAAAGATACGACCGGACAAGCGGCAGCTGTTGTAAAATCAAGTCCATCAGGTATAGGAAAAATCAATTCTGGTGAAGCAACAGCAAATTCAGCGTAAGTTCCATTCTTTGGGAAGGCGATTACTTTTTGCCCCTCAAACAATCCGGTCACCCCTGAACCAACCTGTTCAATAATTCCCGCTGCATCCAGGCCGGGAATAAAAGGCAGACTGGCGCCTTTTTTCCCGTATCTGGCTTTAATATCGGCGAAGTTGACACTGGTTTTCACCACTCTGATAAGTACTTCGTTATCTTTTAGCGATGGAAGCTCCACTGAACTCACCTTAAGTGTTTCTGTACCTCCAAATTCTGTTACAAGAACTGCTTTCATTTAATTCACCCTTTTGAAAGTTTTCCGGTCCTGAATATATTTGACAACTACGTTTGCAATCCTTTATTTGTATATTTATTTTTTTCGGCGATAAACTGGATTTTCTAATGAAATTGCCGGCAATTCCCTGGATGACAAAAATCGTGATCAGCAAATACAGCGATTGTTTATAAGTAAGGAGCATGATGATTAAAGGCGCTAAACCCGCCCCACTCAGAAGAATGAATACAAACTTAGATCCTTCCCTCTGTCAGCTTCAGCCAAGCGGTCAATAAAGGTGATGATAGTGGGAAGCAGAAGCGAAATGGCTGAAACAAATAAAATCGAGGATAAGAGTAAATGCAGAGGCCAGAAAGAAACAAGAGCGGCAGGATACTCATGCTCCCCAAGATAAGGCTGAAGAACAATTTTTTCGCCTCCCCCGTATTGTTTAGTGAAATAGCCAGTAAAAATAGATAATATTGCTCCGGCTAGCCCCACAGAGCGTATTGCGAGTATTTGAGAGGACGTTCCAGGGGAATGGCGCGATAAACTATCGTAGTAACCGACAAAAGTGAAGAGAAGAAGAAAAACAATTCCATAACCCATTAAGAGGTGTGGGCTCTTCAAAATAGATAAATAGGAGACGACTTTTTCAGGTGGTATATTGATGGAATATCCAACATTTTCAAAAATCGGGATCAACGTATAAATGTTACAGGCAAAGAAAATAGCCATAACCACCAACAGGGCTTCTACACGAAAAGAAAAGCGTTCCATACCAAATCCCTCCCTGCCATAAAATATGAAAGGCCTGCCTGCCTGGTTTACCTTATCTTCGGCAACTAAAAAATTTCCAGTCATATCGAACCTGTTGTTCCCGACAGAATTCATTCAGTGTATTATAATGAACTTAGACAATTTAATTCAGATAAGAATAGATTCTTCATCTGGAAATTAGGAAACTTTAAAAGGCTGAGGTGTGGATAATTAAGATTTATTCTGCATCCAGCAACCTTCCCGCCGGCTCGTCTTATGCCAGTCGGGGCTGATCAAGGCGCTTTTGCTTTTGTTCATCCAGCTCCAGCGCCTAGCCCCTCGGGGTCATAAGCCAATCCGTCAAGAAGGGTAAAGGGCAACCTTCCCGCCTGCTCGTCTTATGCCTGTCGGGGCTGATCAAGGCGCTTTTGCTTTAGTATCATCCAGCTACAAGGTCCCAACGGCTATCGAACTTCAGTCTTTCTCCTTGCGCTAAGTCATCATCGAATCGCTTTCGCTCTTCGTGATTCCTTTATCTCATACGAAAGCCTTCCAGTTCGTACGCCGCTAAACGGGACCTTTCCGCTTTAGTATCATCCAGCTCCAGCGGCCAGCTCCTAGCAGATTTCGGTCTTCTTCCTTGCGATAAGTCAACATCAACTCACTACGCTCGTTGTGTTTCCTTTATCTCATGCAGAAGCCCTCCAATCTGTACGGAGCTGAACGGCCGCTTGCGCTTTAGTATCATCCAGCTCCAGCGGCCAGCTCCTAGCAGATTTCGGTCTTCTTCCTTGCGATAAGTTAACATTAACTCACTACGCTCGTTGTGTTTCCTTTATCTCATGCAGAAGCCCTCCAATCTGTACGGAGCTGAACGGCCGCTTGCGCTTTAGTATCATCCAGCTCCAGCGGCCAGCTCCTAGCAGATTTCGGTCTTCTTCCTTGCGATAAGTCAACATTAACTCACTACGCTCGTTGTGTTTCCTTTATCTCATGCAGAAGCCCTCCAATCTGTACGGAGCTGAACGGCCGCTTGCGCTTTAGTATCATCCAGCTCCAGCGCCTAGCCCCTCGGGGTCATAAGCCAATCCGTCAAGAAGGGTAAAGAGCAACCTTCCCGCCGGCTCGTCTTATGCCTGTCGGGGCTGATCAAGGCGCTTGCGCTTTTGTTCTTAATAGATTACTAACAGGGAGTGGGAACATGTCGGTCAGATTTATTTTGGGACGTGCCGGAACTGGCAAAACCAATATGATTTTAAATGAAATTAAAGAGAAACTGAGACAGGCACCGAATGGAAGTCCTGTCATCTATTTAGTTCCAGACCAGATGACATTCCTTTCTGAATACAACTTGGTAAATGAAGAAGGGATCAATGGGATGATCCGGGCACAAGTCTACAGCTTTACGAGGCTTGCGTGGAGAATCCTTCAGGACACAGGCGGGCTTAACAGATACCACCTGTCCAATATCGGTCTGAACATGCTTATACGAAAAATTATTGATGATAAAAAAGACCAGTTGAAATTGTTTTCGCGTGCATCGGACAAGGCAGGCTTCATTGAGCATGTGGAAGTGATGCTTACTGAATTCAAGCGTTACTGCATCTCTCCTGAAGAGCTGTCTGGTAAACGGGAAAGCTGGGGGCAAGCCGGGCAGGAATCCAAGGCGCTGGCGGACAAGCTTCATGACCTTCAACTAATCTATGACAGCTTTGAAGAGAATCTGTCTGGAAAATATATTGACTCTGAAGATTATTTCACATTGCTGGAAGAATCCATCGAGAAATCCGCTTTTCTTAAAAATGCAGAGATTTATATAGATGGGTTTCATAGTTTCACTCCTCAGGAATATGCAGTCATTGGAAAGTTGATGGATTACTGCCCAAGTGTTACGGTTTCGTTAACAGCCGAACCGAGTCCAAGACAGGGCGAACCAACGGACTTATTCAGGATGACAACGGAAACCTACGATGCACTGGAACAGCTTGCCCAGAACTCCCGGCATGGAATAGAAGACAAGATTGTGTTGACTCAAACAAACCGATACCGAAACAGGGGCCTGGAGCATATCGAGGCGAATTTTGAAAAGAGGCCGGTGCTTCCATTCGAGGATATGTCCGGTCTGAACCTACTCGAAGCCTCCAATCGCCGTGCGGAGATAGAAGGGGTCGCGAGGGAAATCCGCCGACTCGCCCGTACGGAAAATTACAGGTATAAGGATATGGCAGTTCTTGTTCGAAATGGTCAGGAATATCAGGATATCATTGAAACCGTCTTTTATGATTATGAAATTCCTTATTTTATCGATCAGAAACGAAAAATGCTCAATCACCCGCTGATTGAACTCATTCGTTCAACACTTGAAATCATGAACAGCAACTGGCGGTACGAGCCTGTATTCCGGGCGGTCAAAACCGACTTGCTGTTTCCTTACGATCGTAATCCCAAGCAATTGCGGGAGAAGATGGACAAACTCGAAAACTATGTCCTTGCATACGGGATTCAGGGAAATAAATGGACAAAGAAAGACCGCTGGATTTATCGGAGATTCCGCGGGCTTGAACAGGCTGATATGCCGCAGACAGATAGAGAGCGGGAAATGGAACATGAAATCAATGAATTGCGTCTGTTCATCTCAGCTCCCATCCTCCGTTTCGGCCGCCGATTGAAAAAGGGCAGGACGGGTCAGGATCTTTGTGAAATTCTTTATCTTTATCTGGAAGAGCTTGATATTCCAGCCAAGCTGGAGCGGCTTCGGGTTGAGGCTGAGAACCGCGGTGATATTATATCAGCCAGGGAGCATGACCAGGCGTGGAATGCTGTAATGGATTTGCTGGATCAATTCGTCGAAATCCTTGGCGATGAGGAAGTGTCGGTGAAGAAGTTTGCTTCCATCATGGATGCGGGAATTGAATCGATGAGATTCTCGCTGGTCCCGCCGGCGGTCGATCAGGTCATGATTGCCAACCTTGAACAATCAAGGCTTGCCGACCTGAAAGCAGCCTTTGTGATAGGGGTCAATGATGGAGTTCTTCCTGCCAAGATCACAGAAGACGGAATCTTTTCTGATGAAGACAGGGAAAAGCTGACCGCTGCCGGAATTGCAATTGCGCCTGGCAGCAAGACCCGCCTCCTGGATGAAGAGTTTATTGCCTATAAGGCATTCACGACTCCATCGGATAGGTTGTATGTATCCTATCCGATTGCCAATGAAGAGGGAAAAGCCCTTCTGCCTTCTCCCTATATTAAGAGACTGTCTGAATTGTCCCCTCAATCAGAAGTCAACCTGCTGGTCAATGATCCTTCCGAGCTGCCAAAGGATGAACAGCTGGCCTATGTCTGCCATCCCAATGTGACGATTGCCTATCTGACATCAGGCCTGCAGGCGAAAAAGAGGGGGTATCACATAGAGGACTTCTGGTGGGATGCTTATAACTACTACATTTCAGATCCCATTTGGAAAGGCAGGGCAACCCATATACTCTCCAGTCTGTTCTACCAAAATAGAGGGAAAAAACTGACAGAAGAAACAAGCCAGGAACTGTATGGGGATGAAATATTGGCAAGCGTTTCAAGAATGGAAATGTTCCACGGCTGTCCGTTCTCTCATTTTGCTAACCATGGGCTTAAACTTCGGGAGCGGGATATTTATCGTTTGGAAGCTCCGGATATCGGAGACATGTTCCACGCTGCGCTAAAGTGGATTTCCGAGGAAATTGACAGAAGCGGATTGTCATGGAAGCAGTTGACGAAGGCCCAGTGCCTCGAGTTGGCAAAGGATGCGGTTATGTCCCTAGCTCCAAAGCTGCAGCATCAGATACTGCTCAGTTCAAACCGCCATCATTATATTAAGAAAAAATTACAGGATGTGATCGGAAGAGCCTCCTTGATTTTAAGTGAGCATGCCAAAGCAAGCGGATTTGCACCCGTCGGCCTCGAGTTAGGATTTGGACCGAAAGCAGAGCTGCCCCCGTTTGCCTTTACGTTAAAAAACGGCACGAAGATGGCACTGCAAGGCCGTATTGACAGGGTCGATAAAGCGGATAGTGATGAAGGAGTTTATTTACGGATCATCGATTATAAATCAAGTTCGAGAGACCTCGACTTAACGGAAGTGTATTATGGATTATCACTGCAGATGCTGACATACCTGGATATAGTGCTGACCCATTCGCAAAAATTGATTGGAGCGGATGCCCATCCTGCAGGTGTCTTCTACTTCCATGTCCATAACCCTATGGTCAACAGCAAGAAGATTCTCACACTTGAAGAGATAGAAGAGGAAATTTTCAAGAGTTTCAAGATGAAGGGCTTGGTACTCGGCGAAACAGATGTCGTCCGGTTGATGGACCAATCATTGGAATCAGGCAGTTCAAACATTATTTCGGCAGGGCTGAAAAAGGATGGGACCTTATCGTCAAGGACCAAAGCTGCAGACCGGGAACAATTTGAGGTCATGCGTTCGCATGTAAGGACGCTCTATAAGAAATCAGGAGACGATATCATGTCCGGAAAAACGGATATCGCTCCATATAAATTAAAAGACAGGACACCATGTCAATTCTGTGCATTTAAACCTGTCTGCCAGTTTGATTCCTCCCTGGAAGAAAACGAGTATCGTATCTTTGCTGAGGGAAAACCGGCAGACCTGCTGCAGAAGATGAAAGGAGAAGAAGATGCCCATGAATAATGATCTTCCAGCAAAACCCGCAGAAGCCACTTGGACAGATGATCAATGGAAGGCAATCTGGGCTAAGGGGAGGGATATCCTTATTGCAGCGGCGGCGGGTTCCGGAAAAACCGCTGTCCTGGTTGAAAGGATCATTCAAAAGATACTCGACAAAGAGGACGGCATCAATGTGGACGAACTGCTTGTCGTCACGTTTACCAATGCGTCGGCAGCCGAGATGAGGCATAGGATCGGGGAAGCGCTGGAAAAGGCGATTACTGCAGATCCGGGATCCTACCATCTCAGAAAGCAGCTCAGCCTGCTGAACAGGGCATCGATATCCACTCTCCATTCATTTTGCCTTGAAGTCATACGTAAGTACTATTACTTGATTGACATTGACCCGGGGTTCAGGATCCTGGATGATACGGAAGGTGAACTTCTAAGGGATGAAGTCCTCGATGAGCTGTTCGAAGAGGAATATGGAAAAGAGGAGAATGATTCTTTTTACAAGCTTGTGGACACATTTACGAATGACCGCAGTGATGCGGACCTACAGGATATGATCCGGAAACTCTATGATTTTTCAAGGTCTCATCCAAACCCGGATGCCTGGCTGGGGAATCTGGTCGATATGTATGATGTAGACGAAGGCGGGGAAATTGAGGACCTGCCATTTATCAGTGCACTTAAGTTTGATATTTTACTAAGCCTTAAAGGAGCACAGGCTCTATTTCAGCAGGCATATGATCTTACAAAAGAACCGGGCGGACCTGCACCGAGAGCTGAGAACTTTCTTGATGATCTGTCGTTGACGGAACAACTGAGCAAGTCTTTCCGAGATTCCTGGAGTGAAGGGCAGGCGTTATTCCAAAGTATCAAGTTTTCGAGGCTGAAGCCATGCAAAGGCGACGAATATGACCGCGGTTTGGTTGAAGAAGCAAAGGCGCTCAGGGACAAAGGGAAAAAAATGATTGAAAAGATAGCCGAGGACTTCTTCTCACGGAAACCGGAAACATACTTGAGGGATATGAAGAAAATGAAAGGCGTAGTAGCATCCCTAGTTAAAGTTGTAAGAGGCTTCAACCAAAAATTCATGGCCTTGAAGAATGAAAAAGGTGTCGTGGATTTTGCTGATCTGGAGCATTACTGTTTAGCGATTTTGACTGAAACTGAAGAAGAAAGAGCATTAACGCCATCATTTGCTGCCTTGGAATATCGAAAGCAGTTTAAAGAGGTATTGGTCGATGAATATCAGGATACCAACCTTGTGCAGGAATCGATTTTAGGGCTTGTTACCGCAGATGAAGAGTCAAATGGCAACCTGTTCATGGTAGGCGATGTAAAACAGTCGATTTACCGGTTCAGGCTTGCAGAGCCCAACCTCTTCCTTGGCAAGTATAACCGCTTCACGCCAGCAGGTGCAGAAACTGGAATGAAAATTGACTTGTCCAGGAATTTCCGAAGCAGACTGGAAGTCCTGGAAGGAACCAACTTTTTGTTTAAGCAAATCATGGGAGTGAATGTTGGGGATATCGAGTATGATCAGGAGGCAATGCTGATTAAAGGAGCCTCCTATCCGGAAGACGAAAAGTACCCTGTTGAAGTAACAGTCATTGACCAGTCGGATGACACTGTGCCGCAGCAAACTGAAGGCGGTCCCGAGTTGGAAGGACTTGTGTATGATGAGGCAGATTTGGAAAAGTCGGTAATTGAAGCCCGGTATATGGCCCAGAAGGTCAAGGAATTGATCAGTGAAGGCAGACAGGTTTATGATCCCAAGGCTGGCCGCCACAGGAAACTTCAATACAAGGATATCGTCATCCTTCTCCGTTCAATGCCATGGGCTCCGGAAATCATGGAAGAATTCAAAAAACAAGGAATCCCGATTTATGCCAATCTTTCTTCAGGGTATTTTGAAGCAACAGAAGTGGCAATTATGCTTTCATTATTGAAAGTGATTGATAATCCTTATCAGGATATCCCGCTTGTATCAGTATTGCGGTCGCCGATTGTCGGAATTGATGAAGAGGGGCTGGCAGAAGTAAGGATCCATTCAAAATCCGGTACCTTTTATGAAGCGGTTCAAAAGTTTACAGATAAAAATCTGAGTGAAGTCAACAATGAGGAAGTTCATGAAAAACTAAGCGATTTTCTCTCAAGCCTGACAGTTTGGCGGACGAAGGCACGCCAAGGGGCGCTTTCCGAATTAGTCTGGCAGCTGTATCGTGATACCCGGTTCTATGATTTTGCGGGAGGGATGCCGGGCGGCAAGCAGAGACAGGCCAACTTGAGGGCACTGTATGACAGGGCACGACAATATGAAGAGACATCTTTCCGTGGATTATTCCGCTTTCTGCGATTCATTGATCGAATGAGGGAGCGCGGGGATGACCTGGGGGCAGCAAGAGCATTAAGTGAGCAGGAGGACGTTGTCAGGATGATGACAATCCACTCCAGTAAAGGTCTTGAGTTTCCGGTAGTGTTTGTGGCGGGATTATCCCGGCAGTTCAACTTAATGGATTTGAATCAATCTTATCTGCTGGATAAGGAGTTTGGATTCGCGTCCAAATATCTTGATCCCGAAAAAAGAATCAGTTATCCGTCCTTGCCGCAGCTTGCATTTAAGAGGAAGAAGCGGCTTGAAACGATTGCTGAAGAGATGAGAGTGCTGTATGTTGCTCTTACCAGAGCTAAGGAAAAACTTTATCTAGTTGGAACTGTGAAAGATGCCGGGAAGTCCATAAAACAATGGAGTGCCGCTGCACGGCACCAGGAATGGCTTCTTCCCGATTTTGAGAGAGCCAAAGCATTGAGTTTTATGGATTGGATTGGCCCCTCCCTTGTAAGGCACCGTGACTGTATGGCTTTAAATGAAGGCGGACAGCCAGCGTTGACATCATCACCAGAAATCCATGAACACCCTTCTTGCTGGAAGTTGGAAGTCCTGCCGAAATCGCAGTTTATGGTTCTTAATGAAGAAGAAGTTGAAGAAGAAAGCGAATGGCAGGAGAAGGTAAAGGCAGGAGTTCGGGTTGAAAAAGGGTCTCCTGCTGAAAAGGAAGAAGTAATTGAAAGGCTGTCATGGAATTATCCTTATCCAGAAGCTGCTATCCTTCCGTCCAAACAGTCGGTTTCAGAAATCAAAAGAATGTTTGAACGATCGGATGAAGCAAGCAGTGATCGTATGGTAAGAAAAATCCAGAAACCTGTCTTCAGGCGTCCAAAATTCCTGCAGGCGAAACAGCTGACCCCTGCTGAAATTGGAACAGCCATGCATATGGTGATGCAGCATCTATCCTTTGCAGAAAAGCCTGGCGAGGAATCTCTGCAAAAACTCCTTGATGACCTGCAACGGAAAGAACTGCTGACTGAAGAGCAGGCAGAAGCAATTGATAAGGAAAAAATTGCTGGCTTCTTTGAAACTGAAATGGGACAAAGAATTCTGCATGCAGAAGAAATTCACCGTGAGGTCCCTTTCAGTATGGCGGTCCCGGTTCAGGAGATTGACACTGCCGCCTCTGCAAATGATGCAGAAACCGTACTGGTTCAGGGGATTATCGACCTGATCTTCAGGGATGAAAATGGGCTTGTCCTGTTGGATTATAAGACGGACAGTATAGAGGAACGATACAAAGGCGGGTATGAAGAAGCCAGGCCGATCTTGCTGGAAAGATACCGTGTACAGGTTGAGCTGTATACGAAGGCCGTCGAAAGGATCTGGAAGGAAACCGTAGGTGAACGGTACCTTTACTTCTTTGATGTTGCACGTGAGCTGAAAGTGGAAAAAGAGTAAGAATAGATTGACTGTATGGCCTGGGGATTTGTCTCCGGGCCCTTTTGGC
This sequence comes from Bacillus sp. SRL337, assembly GCF_984799155.1. NCBI lineage: Bacteria > Bacillati > Bacillota > Bacilli > Caryophanales > Bacillaceae > Bacillus > Bacillus sp. SRL337. The sequence goes on from NZ_OZ481793.1 coordinate 1,332,959, forward strand.
ATTTTGGTTATACTATGGACATGCAAGCGCTGTGCAGTAGGAAACGGTGAACGTCCCATATTGATAGGAAGGAAGCTGGGCCAATAACAGGTAAATGATCCAAAAAGAGGGAAGATTTCACGGGAAGTTGGCCTAATAACGAGCTAAATGGTCCAAAGAGAAAAGGGAACCTTCAGGAAGCTGGTCCAATAACGAGGTAAATGGCCTAAAGAGAAAAGGGAACCTTCAGGAAGCTGGCCCAATAACGAGCTAAATGGTCCAAAGAGAAGAGGGAACCTTCAGGATAATGGCCCATTAACGAAGTAAATGGGCGAAAGAGAAGGAATGTTCCAGGGGAAGCTGGTCCAATAACAAGCCTAAAAGGTCCAAAGAGAAGGAATGCTCCCCGGGATGGTTGCACAAGAAAAAAAGAACCAGCGAAACAGGAAAAAACCAGGAAGGTAGTTTGAAAAGCGGTTAATGAAACGGAAAGTCCCAAGCTGGAGGTGTTTAAATGGGGAAAGACGCTATTGGAACGTGTGAATTGTGCCTGAGAGAAGAGGTGGAGACAACGAGACATCATCTTACACCGAAAGAAGAAGGAGGCACTTTCCTGCCGACTGCACAGCTTTGTAAGGCCTGCCATAAACAGATTCATTCGCTTTATTCCAATGAAGAGCTTGCTGCAAGGCTATCGACAATCGAGAGTCTCAGAAAAGATGACAAGGTCGCCAGATTCGTAAAATGGATCAAGAAGCAGCCTGCCACAAAACTGGTTAAGTCCAAGAAATCAAATGAGCGAAAACGAAAGGGAAGGTGATGGGGTATACATCATCCTTCCCTTAATTATTGCCTGTAATCGGCTGATCGATGACATTGCAATCGAAAGTGGTATTGGCACTGAATACATTATACGTGAGCTGGAAAGGACCAGTATTGAAGCCGCCGGAACCCCCTGTTGTTTTTTGGCTGGATTTAGGAGAAATAATCCCGGCATCACCGAACTGGACGTTCCCTCCGCCTACACTCAGAATTTGGACAGGGCCTATTATTGCCGGCATATAAAAAACATCCTTTATGTTCAATAGTTATAGTTTACATTATGAAAGCCCCGGGTTAAATGTTCACTCATCCCCGCGCTGCCTGAGCTGCCTGATGTGCTTCACTCTGGATTCCATATACACATTGCCGGTTTGGCCGAAATGAAGAACGGACGAGAAGGAAGAACCTATAATGTCGATTTTATCCACTACAATGGGGCTTTCATCCATTTTATAAAAGTTGACTGGTCCTTTGGGAGCCGGTAAAGGAATAAGTTCATTGAAGATGGGATACTGCCTGAAATCCCCCTCACTTGAAAAAAAGACCTGCCGTTCACGCTGGACTGCAAAAGCTTTTTGATAGGAGGTAATTTCGTTTGAATCACCAATTTGAAGGACGGCACTAAAAGACAGGGTCCGGAGCTTAAAATCATTTACGATGGAATATCTCATCTCCTCACCCTTTAGGAGTCAGCGGGACAAAGGGGCCGATGATCAGCGACTCAGCCGGTGTGTCAAAGGTTGAAGCAAGCTGTATGGTATTTGCATCCCCTATAAGGAGTAAGGACGAACTGGCCACTGCATCAACCTTTAAAGAGTTTACACATAATTCACGATTGATCACCTGAAGATCCATGGTTTGCATCTCCTTTTCCTTTCAAATTATCCGGGAGGTTAGCCATAAAGGAATAGATGGCATTAGTAATGTCGGTTTTGATCCTTGCCAGTATTGTCTCTTCCCATGATTCTCCACCATCTTGTCTTTCGTTGCCTGGAATCGATTGGATATAGAACTGCAGTCTCTGGGGAATTTGTTTTCTGATATCCTCTTTAATTAAGTGATGATACGATTCATCCAGTGAAATGCCCAATTGGTTTTCTGTATCATGAATGATGACAGGTACTTCTTTTTCGATGTAGTCATTGATTCTCGGAATCGTGGACTTTTGGACATCTTCCATATCAAATTGTTTAACAGGAGGGACAGGAGCCGGGGCTGATTGGGCTTCAATGGCAAGGTCTCCGATTTTTTCCAGTTCACCGGGGTTCAACCCGATATTAAGTGTTCCTTCCAATGTTTCAACCTTGAGTTGATCGAACCTGTATTCGATGCTTTCAACATTGATTGACGGCTTATCTTTGAGAGAAGTGACTTCCTGCTGCAGCTCTTGGATGATGCTCTCGAGGTTTTGAATTCTTTTATTTTGTTCACTGATATACTGATACATCTGCTGAAGGGTGTGATACTGCTGCAATTCTGGCACCTCTTTCTCAAATTGATTTTAACCAGGGGTTGGGGATGTTAGTGGAACTACGATTTCATCCCCAAGCTGTGATGGCTGTGAACCAGGCTTGACGGGCTCTGGAGCAGGTTCAGCGAAGCCTCCGGTATTATATAAGTTTGAAGAAGACAGGATTTGTCCGGATGTACCAATTTGAAAGACCGACGAGTTGGACATCCCGCCTATAGATATCATTCGTATATGAATGGATTGCTGAACAAAAAGTTTCATAATCATCACACTCACAAATTGAAATTAATTCCCTGATCGAGCGTATCATCATCGATCGTATAGGTAACAGAGTTTTCATTATATACAGAGATCCCATCGCCTGTAACGAAGGATCCTGCCCCCGCAAATGTTTTGGCGCTCGAGATGGGCCTTATCTGAAATGCATCACCGATATGGAAAACACCGCTTGAACCTACACTGACAACTTGAACAGCTCCTACAAAAGCGGGCATACTGTTCACACCTTTTCTGCTGTATTAGATACTGTATCTTATGAGAAAAAGGGGGGGATGTGATAATCGCCTAATCTGCCGAAACAAGTTACAATAGGAAATAGAAAACATGAAGAAGGAGACAGGTTCATGCAGGTACTTCAACCGGTTGCTAATAAAGAAAGGATCCTCTCACTTGATGTGATAAGAGGCTTTTCATTATTAGGCATATTTATCATTAATATGATTTCTTTTCACTCGCCATTTCTATATATTGACCCTTACTCCTGGTGGAATGCCCCTGGTGATCAAGTGGTGTTTCCATGGATTGATTTACTGGTTCAATCAAGTTTCTATCCGCTGTTTGCCATGCTCTTCGGATATGGATTGGCTATACAGTATGAAAGGTCGCTGGAAAAGGGGGTGGATTTCTACCCGCTGGCTGCAAGAAGGCTTATCGTACTCCTGCTGATTGGCTGTGTACATGCTTTTGTTATATGGTCAGGAGATATACTGATCAATTATGCTTTATTCGGATTGCTTCTGCTGGTATTCATGAAGTTGTCAGTCAAAGCACTTCTTTTGATGGGATCACTGTTATTCCTGCTTCCGCAGATGTTCTTCAGTATTTTAATGATCTTGGTCAGTTTGACCGATCAGACAGGTGTTGCTTTTTACTCTGATTTGACAAATATCACAAATTCAATAGAAGCATATGGAAGTGGAGGCTTCAAAGAGATATTCCTTCAGAGATTTGAAGATTGGTATAATGTGAATGGCCCTGGAAATATCATGTTCTTATTGCTTTCCATCTTACCAATGATGATGGTTGGAGCAGGAGCAGGGAAATTACATATTCTTGAAAGAATCCCACGTAATAAAAAGCTATGGATCACGTTGTTGGCCATTTTCGCAAGTGTTGGTCTTATGCTGAAATCACTCCCGTTCACGGTGGAAGCGAATATAGCCTATTCTTATATACAAGATATGCTCGGAGCGCCATTCTTATCAGTATCATATGCGATTCTGTTGGCATTATTATTGATTAATCGAAAAATATCCGCTGTTTTCAAGCCGTTGGCGGCTGCAGGAAGAATGTCACTGACGAACTATCTGGCCCAGTCGATTCTCGGGACCCTTATATTCTATAATTATGGATTGGGCTTATATGGAGAAGTTACACTGGCAACCGGGACATGGCTGGCAGCAGGTATTTTCTTCATTCAAGTCATCCTTTCCGAGATATGGCTGTCAAAGTTCCGCCAAGGTCCGATGGAAAAACTATGGAGGGCCCTTACATATAACAGGGTCAGGAACAATTCGGGTCATGAATAATCCTTTAAAAAATGATAAAGGCAGGTTGAGATATGAAACTTCTATCGTTTAAAATCAATGAGGATGAAAGATTTGGAGCAGTTAAAGAACCAGGGAAAACCGTGTGGGATCTTCCAGAGCTTGAGAAAGAATATGATGGACAAAATCACCTTCCAGTTTCTTTGCTTCGTGTCATCCAAGGTGAACAGGGTGCCTTAAAAAGACTGAAGGAATTGATATACTTCGGCAGCTCCCTTGAGGATCCCTCCCGATTTCTGCTTGATTGGGAGGATATCACTTTGCTGTCTCCGATAATCAAACCTGAAAAGAATATTATGTGCGTCGGGAAAAATTATCGTGAACACGCAATTGAAATGGGCAGTGAAGCCGATATTCCTGAACACATCATGATTTTTACAAAGGCACCTACTTCGGTAACAGGATCATCGGCGATGATTAAACCTCATTCAGCCTTAACATCACAGCTCGATTACGAAGGTGAGCTAGCAGTCGTCATTGGGAAAAAAGGAATCGATATCGCTGAGGAAGAGGCATTGGATTATATTTTTGGCTATACAATCCTGAATGATATCACGGCAAGGGACCTTCAAAAGAAACACAAACAGTTTTTCCTGGGCAAAAGCCTCGATACCACTTGTCCAATCGGACCGTACATTGTAACAGCGGATGAAATTCAAGAGCCTGAAGCCCTCACAATTAAAACGGTAGTAAACGGCGAAGTCCGCCAGAAGGCACCTGTGAGCGATATGATTTTCCCGTTAAGGAAGATCATCTCTGAATTGTCAGCAGGAATGACACTTGAGCCGGGTGATATTATCGCAACCGGAACGCCGTCTGGTGTCGGTAAGGGCTTTACACCCCCCCGTTTCCTAAAGTCCGGTGACAAAATCGAAATATCGATCAATCACATTGGTACCCTGATCAATAGTATTGAATAGAAGTTACAAATTTATGTCGAAGCCGGCTATAATTCGTGTTGATGAAGACGAGTATGGTAAGATAATGAAGATGTGAAGTAATGTTCAAGGAGGATTTGACATGTTTGATAATACCCATGCCCACATTACAACCTGGGTGATCGGAATTATTTTGTTCTTTGCAGCATTGTATCTGCATAATAGCGGCAAGAAAAAAGCTATGAAAATTGTTCACATGACATTGAGGCTGTTTTACCTATTGATCATCCTGACAGGAGCGTTATTGTTCTGGAAACACCAGGGGATCTACCCAATGCAATACGGTATTAAGCTGCTTGGAGGACTCTGGGTCATTGCAATGTTTGAAATGATCTTAGTCCGGACAAACAAAGGCAAAAATACAGGAATCTTTTGGGCTCAATTGATTATCGCCCTGATTTTAACTGTTTATCTTGGTGCTTGGCTTCCAATCGGTTTATGGTCTATATCTTAATCAAGGAGGACTGTTCGTAAATGGACAGTCTTTTTATTTTGATCTCCTGAGAACAATACCTCAATTTCCGCCATCATTCTCCATAAATATCAAAAATTCTCTACATTATATCTGAAAATTATGGTATTTTTGATATATGGAAGAATGACTATCTATAATATTGATATACATATATGAAGTGAAAGTTGATTTGCATAGATTGGGTTTGAGAGTGGTGGTGTTTCAATGGCGAAGTCTTTCAATTATATATATTATTCTCAACAAGATCTGTCCAGGTATATCAGCAGCAATGAAATCGACCAGTATCCATCCATCCTTGTTCAACTGTTTCTTGGACAGCTTTCAATGGGGGAAGCAAAGAAGCTGAGGTCTGAAGTCCTTTTTTTGCTGCCGGATGCAGTGATTATTGGATGCAGTACCGAAGGACAGGTGGCGGATGGGAAAGTTATTAACGAATGTCCTGTCATATCTTTTACTGTGCTTGAAGAAACAGAGGTTGTTTCAACACTTATTGAGGCGGGGAATACCGATGATGGCATCCAAACAGGCAGGCGTCTTTCGCAAGAATTGGTCGGTATGGAAACGAAAGCGGTCATAATGTTTGCCAGTCATTTGGACATAAATCCTCATCGTGTACTGGACGGATTTCACACCGTTACTCCTCATATTCCTGTAGGTGGAGGAGTCTCCATAGTAACGGCAGGAAAAAAACAATCCATTGTCCTGACCGAAAACGGGGAATCAGAGAATGGTATTGCCGCAGCCTCTTTCAATAACTCAAACCTGCATGTCCACACGTTCATTAATGAACAGTGGAAAGAAGTCGGGCGGCCTTTGATTGTAACCAAGGCGCATGGAGCAGTGATCGAAAAGATTGATTATCAAAAGCCCCTGAAAATATTAAAGCATTACCTGGGAGAACGCTTTGTTGCCAATCTACCAGAGTCAGGGGTGGAATTCCCGTTTCTTGTCAAAAGAAAAAATTCCACCTCAACGTTATTTCCTTTAAGGATTCACGATAATGGTTCCATCGAAATGAGTAAACCGGTAAAACAGGGAGAAAGCCTTACTTTTGCATTTGCCGATCTTGAGTCGATTGTGGAATGTTCACTGAAGGAGTTAAACCGCTTGCGTAAAAAGCCGGTTGAGTCCATGTTTGTCTTCAATTGTGCAGCAAGACGGCAATTTATCAAAGACTTCTCGGAAGCTGAGATGCAGATGATGGGGGAGATTTCTTCCCTATCTGGTTTCTTCTCGAATGGGGAAATCCTGATGAATAGTGAAGCTCCTCCTGAATTATACTCCCATTCGCTAACTTATCTGGCCATCTCTGAAAAGGACCATCTTCAGCCCTTGGAGAGGGAGAGGTTCCACTATTCATTGACAACTGAAGGGAATACAAGGGTTTCATTGACACAGCTGATTAAGGCTTCTTCTTTTGACATTGAGAGGCTGAACCAAAATATCCAGATATCAGAAGAATACTACCGCTCGTTGTTTGAAAATAATACCGACTTCGTTTATTCAACAGACTTAAAAGGAAGATTTAATTCAGTCAACCCCACCTTCCTTAAAACGTTCGGCTATTCAGAGGACGAATTGATAGGGAAATTATCCATCTCCTATATCTTTGAGGAAGATGTCCCCCGTATAAAAAGGCACTTTTACAGGACTTTGTCAGGAAAAGAGCAGTTTTATGATCTTTGGATCCCATCAAAATCAGGCGAGGTTCAGTTATTCCATATAAAAAATATCCCGATCACCATTGATGGGGAGTGTGTAGGGTTATTCGGGATAGGAAGAAATATAACGGAACAAAAGAAGACAGAGGAAAAGATAACCCAGCTAGCCTATTTCGATGCTGAAACCGGCCTTCCCAACAGGGTCAAGTTCAGGGAATTGGCTGAAGAGTTCATTGAACGGGCCAGGAAGAAAAAAAGAAGGCTGGGCATTCTTTTTCTTGATATTGACCGGTTTAAGCTTGTCAATGATACCCTTGGACATTCGGCTGGGGACAAGATCCTGATTGAATTAGCAGAGAGGATCCAGGACGTACTGCCAAAGGGGGCGTACCTTGGGAGATTTGGCAGCGATAAATTCACCATATTGATCAGCAAGAATGTAACGGATGAGAAAATTAAGCAAGTGGCGGAAACAATCGCAGAACATATACAAATGCCGCTTATACAAGGGAATCAGGAATTTTACATCAAAGCCAGTATAGGGGTCGGTATATATCCTGATCTTGGGACTAACCTTTCGGATTTGTTGAGAAATGCTGACACGGCACTTAATTGGGCGAAATCAAACGGCGGAGACCAAATCATTTTCTATACAAATGAAATGAATATAAAAGCAATGGAAAAGGTTAAAATGGAAAGCTATCTGCGCAAAGCTTTGGAAAGAAAAGAGCTTTGCATCGTCTATCAGCCTATTGTCGAACTCAACGGACGCAGAGTCATTGGGGCGGAGGCACTGCTGCGCTGGAATCATCCGTACTTAGGAGTCGTCCCACCAATGGAATTCATCCCTCTAGCGGAAGAGACAGGGCTCATTGGACCAATAGGCAGCTGGGTGCTGCATGAAGCCTGCAAGCAGGCAAAAGAATGGCAGCGAAAAGGCTTTCCTGACTTTTACATTTCAGTAAATGTTTCTGCCAACCAATTTCAACAGCCCTCCTTTACATATGATATCAATCAGGCTTTGGAAATGTCCGGGCTCTCACCTGAAAGCTTGTGTCTGGAGTTGACTGAAACTGTAATGATTCAGCACTCGGGCCATACCATTGACCGGATGGAGGAATTGGCATCTTTAGGGGTGAAAATCGCTATCGATGATTTTGGAACAGGTTATTCATCACTTGGATATTTGAAACATCTACCGCTGCATGTCCTAAAAATTGATAAATCCTTCGTTCAGAATATTGAGGAAAGCAGTCCTGACTATGCGATTGTTCAAGCAGTTTCAACAATGGGAAAAGGTCTGGGCATGCAAGTGGTTGTTGAAGGAATTGAAACAAGCGAGCAGCTGGAACTCCTCAATGACTTGAATTGCGATCTGGGCCAGGGATATTTAATCTCACGGCCGGTTCCGCCGGAAGAAATGGAAAAGTGGATGATCAATACACAAGCTTATCTAATGAGTAAGGGATAAGCATAATACGGGGTGTGAAAACTTTGGAAGCATGGATTCTTTGTATTGTAATAGCGGTTACTTCGATATGCGCGTTATCTGTAAAAGCTGCTTACAGCCACAAACACACACCATTGTTGACACAAAAGGACTTGAAAGAAGCAATCAAACGCCAACGGGAAGAAGAAAGGAAATCAGTGGATTGAACCAAAAGCTGCTGCCTCGTGCTTTTGGATGATCAATGAACTGGACGTATGGAGGACAGAATCGATTATGATACGTTCCCTTACTTTTGTATTACTATCAAAAATGAGTTTGTTGAAAAGAATGTGTGATTGAAGTGGAAGGTGAGCGGTCTCCTGTGGGAGCAGCAGGACTCGTCTAGCTTTAGCGGCCAGCGCCTGGCGGATTCCGGTCTCTCTCCTTGCGATAAGTCACCATCGGATCACTTTCGCTCTTCGTGAATCTTTATCTCAAGCGGAATCAGTCCAGTCTGTACGCCGCCGAACGGGGGCTTTCACTTTTGGTGATAAGTCATCATCGAATCGCGATGGCTCTTTGTAATTCCTTTATCTCATGCGGGCGCCCTCCAATCCGTACGGCGCTGACCGGCGCTTCCGCCTTTCAATGTACCAGCCGCCGCGCGGAGTCGCACACCTGTAGCGGAACTCACTTTGCATTTACCCAAAAACAAAAAAGAAACTGGTAATCCCAATTTCTTCCTCATTTTATTTTCTTATTCGAATTTTTCAATGACGATTCTTTTTCCAGTACTTAAGGTGAACTCAAACCGGTCACGCTGTTTTTTGTAATAGGTAAAGTGATGTTGTACTGAGCATACATTCTCTCCGTTATCAAACGTCAAAAAGTTCACCCCTTCTCTTATTTTTCTATCCTCAAGAAAAGAAAGATGATTATGACAAAATATGCAGTCAAATAAAGAAAAATCCAGAGAGTTCAAACTGGTCAGGAACTGAAAAAAAGAATCATCATTCAATTCCTCAATCAGCATCTCCAGTGAATATATAAGCGATTTTTTGATGCGGATCGTTTCCGTATCTTTAAGAGTCATTTTATCATAGGCCATTTTAACAATGCCTTCAGACTCTAATATTCCTCGTTCCCATCCTTGGTCCCGGTAAATTTCAACCTCCTGCTGTGTATAAAATTCCAAGTCCGTTGCTTCATCCAGCTCATCATCAAAAAATACCCATTGATTGTGAATGAATTCTACAGTTCCTAGTGTGTAGGAGCGATTTTGCCGCTGAAGGAGCTTATTTCTATACAGGTTATTCACCCATTTCCCTCCCTTATTGAAGATGTTATATCCATATTATCTACATTTTGGGCCTAATTTAGCATATTCATTTAAAGTGAAAATGAAATAAGACAATTAACCATTTTCTGAAGATTGCATATGATAATCCATATTGCATCTAGCCCAATTGTGACGGGAATAGAAAGGATGACCAAAATGTGCGGAATAACAGGATGGATAAACTTTAAGGAAGATTTAAGAAGTGCTGAAAAGGTACTGGATTCCATGACCAAAACCCTGACCAAAAGGGGACCGGACGATTCCAATGTATGGCTGGACACTCATGCGGCTTTTGGCCATAAAAGGCTGACAGTGGTGGACCCTGAAGGCGGGAAACAGCCAATGGCAAAAGATTACGGCGGTAAAAGGTTTGTCATCTGTTATAATGGAGAACTTTACAATACTGAGGATATACGAAAAGTTCTGCTGTCAAAAGGATATACATTCAAGGGGCATTCAGACACAGAAGTACTGCTGGCTTCTTACATTGAATGGCGGGAGGACTGTGTTGACCATTTAAATGGAATCTTTGCATTTGCTGTGTGGGACAGTGAAAAACAGCACGTCTTTATCGGAAGGGACCGTCTTGGGGTCAAGCCATTATTTTACGCTGAGAAAAATAATGGCTTCTTGTTTGGATCAGAATTAAAAGCTTTGCTTGCCCACCCCTCATTAGGAGCTGAAGTGGATAGGGAAGGATTGGCGGAAGTTCTGGGACTTGGCCCATCACGTTCTCCAGGATCGGGAGTCTTTAAAGGCATTAAGGAATTGAGACCAGGGCATGCGATGACATTTTCCAGAGATGGGCTGAAAATCTGGAGATACTGGAACGTGAAAAGTGAAGAACATACAGACAGCTTTGATGAAACTGTGGAAAGAGTAGGATTTTTGGTGAAGGACAGTATAACGAGGCAGCTCGTTTCGGATGTCCCGCTTTGCACATTTTTATCAGGAGGTCTGGACTCAAGTGCCATAACGGCGATTGCCGCCCAGTCATATAAGGAGGAGGGAAAAGGTAGGCTGCACACCTATTCCATCGATTATGAAGGCAATGACGAACATTTCAAATCGAATCAATTCCAGCCGAACGCTGACAGCAAGTGGATAAATTTAATGTCTGATCAATTCAATACGATCCACCATAACTGCATCATTACTCAGGAAGAACTAAGAAACTATTTGACAGAGTCCGTTCATGTAAGAGATTTACCGGGAATGGCAGATGTCGATTCTTCTTTACTCTGGTTTTGCAGGGAAATCAAGAATGAATTCACTGTAGGGTTATCTGGAGAGTGTGCGGATGAAATTTTTGGGGGATATCCTTGGTTCCATAACGAGGAGGACTTTAACAGGAATGGCTTCCCTTGGATGAGATCTGTGAAAGAAAGGCAGTCATTGTTAAAAGCGGATTTGCGGCGGAAATTGAATCTTGAAGAATATGTATCTGCCAAGTACAACGAAACGGTAGCGGAAACCCCTGCGCTGGAAGGGGAGTCTGCGGTTGAAGCAAAACGGAGGGAGTTATTCTACCTGAATATTGTTTGGTTCATGACTACCCTTCTTGACCGAAAAGACCGGATGAGTATGGGGGCAAGCCTGGAAGTAAGGGTGCCCTTTGCAGATCACCGTCTGGTTGAATATGTATGGAACATCCCGTGGGGAATGAAGATGCATGAAAACAGGGAAAAGGGAATTCTGAGAAAAGCGCTGGAAGGGACCCTGCCTAATGAAGTGCTGTATCGCAAAAAAAGCCCATATCCGAAAACCCACAACCCTGTATACACTTCACTCGTAAAAAATTGGCTTGAAGAAATCCTGCAGGATAAATCAAGTGTGCTCTATGAACTCTTTGACCATACCCAGTTGAGAGCATTGGTCCAGACGAATGGGGAAGCGTTTAAGACACCATGGTTCGGCCAGTTGATGACAGGTCCTCAGCTCCTTGCCCACCTTGCTCAGATTCATGTGTGGTTCAAAGATTATAGTATTAATATTGTAGATTGATTATTATCGAGCTCATGCCCGGTGGCGGGTGTGGGTTCTTTTGTTGGTTTAGGGAAAGTGAGTTAAACTTGAATCTTTAATAAGTTCCAGTTTAATGAGGGCACTCCCTGATCTAAAAAGTGAAGCGGGGTGGTCTAATGAGAGGTTCGTTCATGAGTCACTCTAATCCAAAAAGCGAAGGGGTTATGGTCATATGAAGGGTTCATGAGTCACTCTGATCCAAAAAGCGATGGGGTGGTCATATGAAGGGTTCATGAGCCACCCTAATCCAAAAAATAATATGGTTTTAGTCTCTTAAAGGTTCATGAGTAACCGAAACCAAGAAAAAATTTTAATAAATGTTTTATCATTCAGCTCGGGAGGATAAAACCCAATAAAAAACCCCTCCATCAAACTGAAGGGGTTAATTCCATTTACAATCAATGATATTGTTTTTTCGTAGCAGTAACACTTAAGCCATCGAGCTTTCGCACCAGCTCTTTCCCAAAAGCGGTGTTGTGCTGATTTGAATGGGAAGTCAGGACCGTCTCGCTTAGTTCATATGCTGTGGCACCATGTTCAGAAAAGTCAAGTCCTGCCAACTCATCCTCGCTGGATACACGGATGCTGTCTGCTTTGTTGACAAGGTAAACTACAGCACCAGTAGACAAGGCCACCCAAAGAAAGACAGCTGCTGCACCAAGTGCTTGAACGCCTAACAGGGAAGCGTCTCCACCATAGAACAATCCGTTTGAAACATCAAAGAATCCAATGGCCACTGTTCCCCATATTCCACAAAGGCCGTGAACAGCAATTGCGCCAACTGGGTCATCCACCTTCAATTTGACTTCAATGAACCGTACACCTTCTACCAACAGGATGCCGGCAACTAACCCAATAATGATGGAACCGCCTATGGAGACATTTGCACAGCCTGCAGTTATGCCGACCAACCCGCCAAGGGCACCATTCAATGTCAAAGAAGGATCGATGCGTTCATATCGGAATGCAGTGTAAAATGCGGAAGACAAGACGGCAGCTGAAGCAGAGAGCAAAGTAGCAGTGATAACACGGGGGACTAGGTCAGGATCCGCAGTCAAGGTGCTTCCGCCATTAAAGCCAAACCAGCCAAACCAAAGAATAAAGACTCCCAGAGCTCCAAGTGGAATGTTATGGCCGGGGATGACATTTACTTTTGATTTTGTATACTTGCCGATACGGGGGCCGAGGAAAAGTACGGCAATCAGGGCAGCTGCGGCCCCGCTCATGTGAACAACGGTGGACCCTGCGAAATCAACAAACCCCAGTTGTGACAGCCAGCCGCCGCCCCATACCCAATGGCCGGCGATCGGGTAGATAAAACCGGTCATGACAACGGTGATGAGCATATAGCTTCTTAGCTTCATCCGTTCTGCAACAGCGCCGGAAATAATTGTGGCACAAGTGGCTGCAAATACAGCTTGGAAGACGAAAAAGCCAATATCGTCACGACCTGCTAAAAGGAATCCGTCCGTACCAACTATGCCGTTGGCGGAACTGCCGAACATTAAACCGAATCCGACTACGAAATATAGGATAGAAGCGATTGAGATTGTCAAAAAGTTCTTCATCAGGATATTAAGGGTGTTTTTAGAGCGGGTAAAACCTGATTCGACCATTGCAAACCCTGCATGCATGAAGAAAACCAATAAAGCGGCTACCATTACCCACATTCCGTCCACTGAAGTCTGGACACTCTGTACGGTAGGTGTAGGTGCGGCAAAAGCTGGTGTGGCGGCTGACAAAAGTAAAACAGATAAGCATGAAACTTTTTTCAACATTATAAGGTTCCTCCTGTTTTGTAATTGTTCATAAGCCAAAGGGAAGGTGAGGTGAGTGGTCATCCTTGTTGGTATATCTTTCGTGTGAAGGCGGTAAAGACGAAAGAGTATCTAAATGAATGCCTGCTTTCCCCGTTCTTGGGAGCGGATACGGACAACCTCTTGAATATCAGAAATAAAAATCTTTCCATCGCCGACATGGCCGGTTGAACAATATCTACAGATTAAATCGATGATCTCTTCGGTTTCGGAATCTTCTACAATCATTTCTACCCTGACCCGGGGGGAGAGGGCAATTTCAAAGGTATTTCCCCGGAACAGCCCCTGTTTTCCTTTTTGTTTTCCGCAGCCTGCAGCTTCAGAAACGGTCAACCCGTTAAATCCATTTGCGGCCAGGCCTTCTCTTAGTGCTTGGAACACCTCAGGGCGAATAATCGTTTCAATCTTTTTCATCACTATCAACTCCTCAATTATGATGTTATAAAAACTAACATCTTTTAGTTATGTTTTATATCATATTCTGAATTGTTTAAAAAATCAACTAATAAATTTTCATGGAAACGTTTTTATGTGAAAAAACTTTACAAAAAGAGAGTGGAGACTAAAATCCCCACTCTTTTTAAGAAGTATTATATTGAATCTGCTTTTCCAATAAAATTCTTGTTCATCCAGACTCGTGACTTCCACCTTCGGAGCATGAACAACCCGCGGAGCCATTCATCGGCTATAAACGAGATCCATATGCCGATCAATCCAAGCCCGAAAACAATTCCGAGTATATAGGACAAGAGGACACTCACTCCCCACATGGAAAGTATGCCGATGTACACAGGAAATTTTACATCACCGGCTGCACGCAGTGAACTTATGACAACCAGATTAAAGCTTCTTCCAGGTTCAAGGATGATGGTCAGCCAGATAAGGATGCTGCCGAGATAGATGATTTCCTCGTTGCTGGTAAAAATTCTTAAAAGCTGTCCGGAAAACAGAGCAAACAGAACAGCCATCCCTAAAGAAATAATGATCGAGATTTTTAAGCTCCTTATACACCTTTCGTAGGCACCTTTAAAATCTCTGCCCCCGACCATATGGCCAATCATGATTTGGGTGCCTTGGCTGATGGCAAGAGCGAATAAAAAAATGAACATCATCAGGTTCTGTGCATATACTTTCGTCGTCAACGCCTCTGTGCCCATTACCGCAATAAAATACGTAATTGCCATTTGGGAGCCGTTGTACGAAAGATGTTCTCCAGCTGATGGAATACCGATCCGTAACAAATCCTTGATATGCTGGACGGGGAAACGCTTTTTGAAAGAAAATATTCCTGGAATCCGTTTCATTAATACAAAGATGATCGCTATAAGGCCAATCGTCCGGCTGATCACTGTTGAAATCGAAACTCCTTCAACCCCCAGGGCAGGAATCCCGAAAGGACCGAAAATGAACAGGTAATTTCCTATGATATTTAAAATATTCATACCGATGGTTATGTACATAGCATCTTTCGTAAACTCATAGCTCCGGAGAGTTGCGCCGGCCGTCATAATCAAAGCCTGGATGAAGGAGAATCCTCCGACAATGGTTAA
The DNA here is from genome assembly GCF_984799155.1 of Bacillus sp. SRL337. Classification (NCBI taxonomy): domain Bacteria; kingdom Bacillati; phylum Bacillota; class Bacilli; order Caryophanales; family Bacillaceae; genus Bacillus; species Bacillus sp. SRL337. Next base: position 1,348,291 of record NZ_OZ481793.1, read on the forward strand.
ATAAGAGGAAGCTTCCCCATGCAGCTCCTGCGGTATGTCCATCAAATTAAGAATCTGATCATTAAAGATGAAGATTAGAAAACTTAATAAGAAACCGAAAATCAAGTTTGCGCTTAATGACACGAAGGCTACCCCGCGGGCTGTCTCTATTTTGTTTGCGCCAAGGTTCTGCGATACCAATATGGAGGTACCAGTAGCGACAAATCCAAACATGACAATGATCAAGGATAATACTTGGTTGGAAACGCCAACAGCAGCAACGGAGTCATCAGAATATTGGCTGAGCATCAAGGTATCGGCATTCCCCATCAGCATATGTAAAAAAATCTCTATGAATATCGGCCAAGTCAGCGCATAAAGACTTAGCTTCTTCTTATCTAGGCTCATGATGCCAGTCATCTCTTTTCTAGTCATAGTGTAATAGTTGATAGTGATTCTGCGGTCCAATCCGCAAGTAAATGGAAATTTAAAAGATCTGCTTAATTATACCTAATAATTCAAAAGAAAGTTCGAATTCAGAAATAAAATTTAAGGATTTTAATTTGACTAACTTGACAAGCGATTAAAAATTCCTGAAAGAAAAAGGCCTCCCGGCAGAGTTTATGACCGGAAGGGTGGTATTAAAATTGGAGGATACTGAACCCAAGAGGCTCGAGTTCGACTCCTAAATCATTCGAATCGGCGGCAAATTCATTGTCCTGCCAGATGTCAGTGATTTTCCTGCCTTTTAAGTTGAATGGCAGAGGATATACGGTTTTCTTGCCAGAGGTATTAAGAATGACAACTATTGTTTTGTTTCCGTCAGATTTAGTGTATGCTATGCAGTCCTCATTCATTTCCACAGGGAGGAAGGTAAAAGTTCCTTCATTTGCAAGGAGACGGTGTCCTTTTCTTAATGATATGAGCTTTTGGATATGGTTGAACAGTTCATGATCCTGTCTCTCGCTGTCCCATTCCATGCATTTACGGCAGCCTGGGTCCGTTCCTCCCGTCATCCCGATTTCATCTCCATAATAGATACAGGGAGATCCAACGAAAGTAAGCAGGATGGTGAAGATTTGTTTGGCTTTTTCTTTATTGTCCATACATTCAGTAAGAATACGGGGTGTGTCATGGCTTCCGACAAGGTTGAAGGCGACTTCAGTTACGTTTTTCGGGTACATATGGACAACCTGCGTCATGCTTTCCACAAACTGGCGGGGACCAATGGATTCCTTGGCAAAAAGGTTTAATATGTTAGTCGTGAAGGGATAATTCATGACAGCGTCAAATTGGTCTCCACGCAGCCAAGGCATCGAGTCATGCCAGATTTCCCCGAGTATGTACAAATCCGGTTTGAGGGCTTTTGCTTCTCTCCGGAATTCCCTCCAAAAAGAATGGTCAACCTCATTCGCTACATCCAATCTCCAGCCGTCAATATTGAATTCCTTTATCCAGTAACGCCCAACATCAAGAAGATATTCCCGTACTTCAGGGTTTTCCGTATTAAGCTTTGGCATGGAAGGTTCAAAAGCAAAAGTATCATAATTGGGAAGAGGCTCTCTCTTCAGGGGAAATTCCCTTATATGGAACCAGTCTTTGAAGTTCGATTGTTCCCCTCTTTCCAATACATCCTGGAACTGGGCAAAATATAGCCCGCTGTGGTTAAAAACAGCATCGAGCATGACTTTAATCCCGTTGTCATGGCATGCATTCACAAGTTCCTTCAGCGTTTCCTTATTCCCGAATTGAGGGTCAAGCTCGAAGTAATCAATCGTATCGTATTTATGATTAGAATGTGCTTTAAAGATTGGTGTAAAATAGATACCGGTAATCCCCAAATCTTTTAGATAAGGAATGCCGTCAATTACACCCTGCAAGTCGCCGCCAAAGAAATTATCCGGCTTTGGATCGGTGCTTGCCCATGGAAGAGTGCCTTCTGGATCCCAATCCATGTTTCCGTTTGCAAACCTCTCCGGAAATATCTGATACCAGACTGTATCTTTAACCCAGGCAGGCGCCTCAAAGACATCGATATGGTTCAGAAATGGAAAGCAAAAATAATCGCCAACATCATTCGTTGGCTCTGGAAGAAAACCCCGGTCTCCGTAAAAGTGCGATTCGTGATCGTCTTCTATATGGAACCCATAACGGAGCCTTTTGAAAGGAGGTTCAATTGAAGCAAACCAATAATCATAAAGCTGATCTGAACCGGTGTTCACCATCGCTGTTGAAGAATGGATCCATTTACCTTCAGACCATTCATAGGGATCGCCGTGGAGCAAAGTAACTTCTTTTACATCTTTTTTCTTTGTACGGATACGAATATGTAATTCTCTATCAGTGCAAGCGTATGCATAATTATCTTTTGGTCTATGATATACAGCCTCTAAAAGCATCATCAAGCCTCCTAGTATGATTTCCCTTAAAGGTTATTGCATATCTATTTTAAAGTCAATGAAGACTTTTCGAGGCAGAGATAAAACGTTTACAAAAAAATAAAAAAGTATTGTCAAAAGTGAAATAAGCATTATAATAAGGTTAGGTTGTGCAATCGGTTTCACAGGTTTGGGATGCGGTATCGTAAACCCTTTATTTTTTGCAGATTTGTGCAAACGGTTGTGCAATATAATTATTTATATATACAGGAGGGGTCAGAATGAAGAAAACACTATCATTATTGATGGTCATCATGCTGGTTTTGGGCGCATTGGCTGCCTGCGGACCTAATCGAGAAGAAGGGGCAGGGAACAATAGTAATCAAGATAACAACGAAAATACATCTGATGATGCAAATAAACCAGAAAAGCTTGTGATCTGGGAAGATGAAAAGAAATCAGGATGGTTAGATGAAGTAGGAGCAAAATTCACTGAAGAATACGGCATCGAACTTGAAATCAAAGAAGTAGAAATGGCTAGTAAGATGAGAGAACAACTGCGTTTGGATGGTCCTGCCGGGACAGGCCCGGACGTCTTGACACTACCTCATGACCAAATCGGAGAGGTGGCTTTAGCAGGTCATATTGCTAAACTGGATGTCGATCAGGACATAATCGACCGATTCTCAGAATCTTCTATTTTAGCACAAACCTATGATGGAAGCTTATACGGTCTTCCAAAGTCTTCAGAAACTCCTGTATTCATTTATAATAAGGAGTTGATGGAAGAAGCTCCGGCTACTATGGATGAAGTATATGATTTCGCATCTGATTTTACAAAAGACGGTAATTATGGATTCCTTGCGCTATGGGATAACTACTACTTTGCACACGCGCCAATTGGCGGCTACGGTGGGTATGTATTTGCTGAAAACGACGGTGCTTTAGATCCTTCGGATATTGGTCTAAACAATGAAGGTGCAGTTGAAGGTGCCGAGTATATTGAAAAATGGTATGGAGAAGGCCTATTCCCGAAAGGTATCGTCGGTGAAAACGGCGGAGCAGCAATGGATGGTTTGTTCAATGAAGGGAAAGTTGCTTCCGTGATGAATGGACCTTGGTCTTTCCAAAGCTATACAGACGCTGGGATCGATATTGGAATTTCCCCGATGCCCAAGCTTCCAAATGGCGAGCCAATGAAAACATTCATGGGTGTTAAAGGATGGCATGTTTCAGGTTATTCTAAAAACCAAGAATGGGCTCAAAAGTTCATTGAGTTCATCACCGAAGATGAGAATGCAAAACTTCGTTTCGAGCAGACTCAAGAGGTTCCGACAAACGTTGCACTGGTAGATGATCCGGCAATAGCTGAAAACGAGGGTGCCAAAGCGGTAGCTGAACAGTCTCAATATGCAATTCCAATGCCAAACATCCCGGAAATGAGTACTGTTTGGGACCCGATGGCAGATGCGTTGCAAACCATGGTTACTGGCAAGCAGGAACCTAAGGCAGCAATGGATGCTGCTGTGGATCAAATTGAACAGAACATTCAAGCGAATCATTCAAACTAAAAAAATAGGGGGACTGACTCCAGGCTGGGTCAGTCTTCTATATTCCTGTATAAAAAGAGACTGAATACCTTTTTCAGGGTCTTCATGAAGGAAGAATTCCTCTTTCTTCATGAAGCTTCTGAAGCTTACTACAACTATAAAGAGAAGAAGGGGGAATTTAGAATGGCTGAAAATTCCTATCAAACTAAACATCGTAAAACAGCACTTGCCCTTTCCTTAATACCCGGATTCGGTCAATTTTACAACAACCAAAAGTTAAAGGGCGGATTTTTTCTTATAATGGCGGCGGCCTTTATCTTTGTTTTCAGGGATTTAATTGATTACGGTGTCTGGGGCATCTTGACATTGGGGGAAGAACCGGGAGCACCGTATTACGATCATTCAATTTTCCTGATGGTATATGGAATACTTGCAATCATCATTCTGTTGTTCGGGCTCGGCTTTTATGCCTTTAATTTATATGATGCTTTTAAAAATGGGCAGAAGAGAGACCGTGGTGAAACTCTCAGTACGATTAAGGAACAATACCGCAATTTAGTGGACAATGGTTTTCCATACTTAATTATGTCACCAGGTTTCTTATTGCTGGTATTTGTAGTTATTTTCCCGATAATTTTTGTTGTATTGCTGGCATTTACCAATTATGACCTCTACCATTCACCACCTGCAAAATTGGTCGATTGGATCGGTATACAAAACTTTATCGATATTTTCAAAATAGATATCTGGAGAAGCACTTTCTTATCTGTACTCTCCTGGACTTTGATATGGACATTCGTGGCGACCACCACACAGGTGGCACTCGGCATCTTCCTGGCAATTTTGGTCAACCAGAAGGACTTAAAAGGAAAAGCAATTATCAGGACTGTATTTATTCTACCTTGGGCGATACCTGCTTTCGTCTCCATTTTAATCTTTGCAGGAATGTTCAATGAATCATTCGGTACTATCAATAGAGATATTCTCGCATTCTTCGGAATTGGCGATCTTCCATGGATGACAGAAGCGCTGTATACAAGAATTGCTTTAATTTTCATTCAGACCTGGCTCGGTTTCCCGTTTATTTTTGCCATGACGACCGGTGTTCTTCAGTCTATCCCTGATGAGTTGTATGAGGCGGCTACCGTTGATGGGGCGTCCAGCATGCAAAAGTTCAAGAACATTACGCTTCCGCTGGTCCTCTTTGCGACTGCGCCGATTCTAATCACTCAATACACCTTTAATTTCAATAATTTTAATGTGATCTATCTATTTAATGGCGGAGGCCCTGCACTGACAGGACAGAATGCAGGTGGAACGGACATCCTGATTTCTTGGATTTACAGCTTGACGATGACATCTGCTCAATATTCTAAAGCAGCCGCTATTACATTATTGCTTTCCATCTTTGTTATCTCCGTAGCAATATGGCAGTTCAGAAGAACAAAATCATTCCAAGAAGAGGATATGATGTGATATGAATTTAAAAAAACAGAAACTCATCAGATTAACTCTATCGTATCTAGTCATTGCGATCATGTTCGCAATCATTTTGTATCCCGTAGCCTGGATTGTTGGTTCTTCATTTAATCCGGGACAAAGTTTATCAGGATCAAGCATCATTCCAAAGAATGCAACACTGGCACATTACAAAGAACTATTCGATTTAGGGCAAAGCAAATACCTGATTTGGTACTGGAACTCGTTGAAAGTCAGTTTGTCGACGATGGCTCTGACTGTATTGATGGTCAGCCTGACCGCTTATGCTTTCTCCCGCTATCGTTTTATCGGAAGAAAAAATGGCTTGATGACATTTTTGATTCTGCAGATGATTCCAAACTTTGCTGCGCTGATTGCGATTTTCGTATTGGCGCTGGTAACAGATTTGCTTGATACCCACCTAGGTCTGGTTCTTGTGTATGTTGGCGGCCAGATCCCGATGAACACATGGTTAATGAAAGGGTATCTTGACACGATTCCCAAGGAACTCGATGAATCGGCAAAAATGGACGGGGCAGGACATTTCAGGATTTTTTTCCAGATTGTCATGCCTCTCGCTAAGCCGATTGTTGCCGTAGTTGCATTATTTTCATTCATTGCACCATTTGCTGACTTTATCATCGCCAGCATCCTGCTGAGAACGGAAGAAAAATTCACATTGCCTGTTGCCCTTTATGATATGGTTGCGAAACAGTTTGGAGCCGAGTTCACAACATTTGCTGCGGGATCTGTTTTAATCGCGATTCCGATTGCCCTGCTGTTCCTATATTTCCAGAAATACTTTGTTTCCGGATTGACGGCCGGGGGGACAAAAGGATAATCTTATAGGCGTAAACTTATAAATTTTAAGGAGGAGCGGAGATGAAAAAAAGAGTATTATCTCTTATTCTAATCCCGTTTCTTCTTTTTTACGCCCTCCCTGCAGGAGCTGCTGAAAAAGAAGAACGCATGTGGAAAGACGAATCGATTTATTTTTTGATGATAGACAGATTTAACAATGGAGATCAGTCAAATGATTATGAGGTAGACAAAAATGATCCGAATGCCTATCAGGGCGGTGACTTCCAAGGGGTCATTAATCAGCTTGAGTATATAAAGGATATGGGGTTCACTACCATCTGGCTTACTCCGATCTTTGATAACCAAGAAAAAGGCTACCATGGATATTGGATCAAGGATTTCTATAATACGGATGAACATTTCGGATCAATTGAAAAATTCAAGGAACTGGTTGATGAGGCTCATAAAAGGGATATGAAGATCGTCCTTGATTTTATCGTCAACCATGTAGGGCCGAACCATGGATGGCTGAATGACCCTGACAAAGAAGACTGGTTCCATGACAAGAAGCCTATGGATATGAACAACGATGAAAGCCTGCAAAATGCCTGGCTCTATGATCTGCCTGATTTGAATACTGAAAATCTGGAAGTGAGAGAATATCTGCTTGATGCAGCACGCTGGTGGATTAAAGAAACTGATATTGACGGATATCGTCTGGATACGGTCAGACATGTCCCTCAAGACTTTTGGGAAGATTTCTCCGCAGCAGTCAAAGCTGAAAAGGAAGACTTCTATTTAGTAGGTGAAGTGTTTGATTATGATCCACGCAACATCGCCAAGTATGAAGGAGTGGGAATTGATGGGTTTGCAGATTTCCCTCAGGCTCAAGAAATGCGTGAAGTATTCCAGAAACCGGATGTCGATATGGACAGACTGTTTAATTTCTGGGAGTACAATCAAACCTATTTTGAGAACCCCTATTTGATGGGAACGTTTATTGATAACCATGATATGGTCCGCTTTACTGACCTGATCACCCAGAATAACCAATTCCCAGGAACACGTTGGAAATTGGCTATCACGTATATGTATACCGTTCCGGGGCTGCCAATCCTTTATTACGGTTCTGAGATTGCCCTAAGCGGAGGGGAAGACCCGGATAATAGAAAGCTGATGAACTTCCGGACAGATGAAGAGCTGATCGAATATATTACAAAAGTCGGCAAGATCAGAAATACGTATCCAGCCCTTACCAGGGGAAGCATGGAGCTGCTCTACGAAAAAGATGGAATGGCAGTCTATAAGCGCGAATACGAAGACGAAACGATGGTCATTGCCATCAATAATACAAGCAAGTCACAAAGTGTAAAATTAGAGTCCCCTCAGCTGCCTGAAGGAATGGAACTCAGGGGGCTCATTAACGAGGACCTTGTCCGTGCAGACGGGGGCACTTATGACATCATCACTGATAGGGAAGAAGCGGAAATCTACTTGCTGTCATCCAAGAGCGGCTTGAATTATGGTTTCATTGGAGCAATGACAGCAGTATATGTCATTTTCATGATTTTCCTTTATTATGTTTGGAAAAAAGGCCGTGCAAAACGAAAGAGTGAATGAATTTATTGAATGGCAGTAAAGCGGAAGGAGAAACAGCCCATCCCACAACTGTCTTGACGAAATGAATGACGCAAGCAAAACTATGAGTGGTTTTCGGGGGAAGGGGGGGAAAGATATGGCTGTAACAATAAAGGACGTAGCAAAGCTCGCTAATGTTGCTCCATCAACTGTATCCAGGGTAATAGCCAACAATTCCCGTATAAGCGAAAGTACGAAACAAAAAGTAAGAGAGGCAATGAAGCAGCTGGGCTATCATCCAAACTTCATTGCCCGCAGTTTGGCAAGTCAATCTACACAAGTCATCGGTTTGGTACTGCCTGGCTCTGCTGATACCTTTTTTCAAAACCCGTTCTTTCCGACAGTACTCCGGGGTTTAAGTGAAGGAGCTCATGAAAAACATTATGCTCTGCAAATGACAACCGGCCAGAGTGAACAGGAAATATATGATGGCATTATTCAAATGGTTCAAGGAGGACGGGTCGACGGAATTATCCTTCTTTATTCCAAAGTTGAAGATAAGGTCATGATGTATTTAAAAGAAAGGGATTTCCCGTTTGTGGTGATCGGCAAGCCATTCAAGTATGATGATGAAATTACGCATGTGGATAATGATAATTTCAGAGCGACAAAAGAAGTGACAGATTACCTGTTGAATGCAGGCCATGACCGCATTGGGTTTGTCGGAGGAGATTTGAATCTTGTTGTGACAGTGGAGCGGCTGCTTGGCTATGAAAAATCTCTGAGAAAAGCAGGGATTCCCCTGAGGGATGAATACATTGTTCATGAAGAATTCCTGAGAGAGGGCGGCCAGGAAGCTGTAAAGGAGTTAATGACTCTGGAAAATCCACCTACAGCCCTTGTAGTGGCCGATGACTTGATGTCGCTTGGGGTCCTGAATACATTGAATGAGATGGGCATTAGAGTACCTGAAGACATATCAATCATTAGTTTTAACAATGTAATGCTTGCAGAAATGTCACGTCCGCCGCTGACGTCTGTGGATATCAACATTTTTGACTTGGGATATCAAGCAGCAAGAAACCTGATACAGAAAATTGAAGATCCACGTGAGCCGGTTAAACGGATCACGATTCCGCATAAGATTGTTGAACGGTCTTCATGCAGTGATTTGAATTCCAGTTTGTAAGAAAGTCAGCCTTTTTGAGGCTGGCTTTCTTTGTGTTTGGTGTGTTGATGGGCAAGGGTGGGTTTTAAAGAAAGCACCAAAAAAGAAGGCAGCGGCAGGAAATGTGGTTGAATAAATGCGGGAAGGGACCAAATTAATGGGAATGAGGCAGAAAAATGGTCTAATCCTTTAAGGAAAGCACCAAAAAAGGAGGATGCGGCAGGAAATGTGGTGGAATAAATGCGGGAATGGGCCAAATTAATGGGAATGAGGCAGAAAAATGGTCTAATCCTTTAAGGAAAGCACCAAAAAAGGAGGATGCGGCAGGAAATGTGGTTGAATAAATGCGGGAATGGGCCAAATTAATGCGAATGAGGCAGAAAAATGGTCTAATCCTTTAAAGAAAGCACCAAAAAAGGAGGATGCGGCAGGAAATGTGGTTGAATAAATGCGGGAAGGGACCAAATTAATGGGAATGAGGCAGAAAAATGGTCTAATCCTTTAAGGAAAGCACCAAAAAAGGAGGCAGCGGCAGGAAATGTGGTTGAATAAATGCGGGAATAGGCCAAATTAAGGAGAATGAGGCAGAAAAATGGTCTAATCCTTTAAAGAAAGCACCAAAAAAGGAGGCAGCGGCAGGAAATGTGGTCGAATAAATGCAGGAATGGGCCAAATTAAGGAGAATGAGGCAAAAAAATGGTCTATTACTTCAAGAAATTCACTAAAAAGTATACCAGAAGAGATATAGGTATCATTAGATTAAATCGTACAGTTGCAAAAACAAAAACCGGTCCACTCGCTGAGGAATGGACCGACCGATTAGAATATCTTTATTTCTTTTCAGTAAAGTAAGAACCTCTCCCATTTTTAATATGATGGTAGTTTTCATGAAGTATCTTCCTCATGGTTTTTGTATTTTTAATAATACCACACCATTCAAGAGCTCGAGAGGTTGTAATATTTTGTTCAGGGAATAGAGTTTTATATTCTGCTAGGCTTCGTAAAATCGCTGAAATTGCATTCTCTGATCCTCCGCAATGCTTGCATAACAAGACCCTATAATAATCTAAATAAAATTCTCCGCAGGTTGGACAAGTAATGCCTTTCCGAAGTTCCTCATATTGATATTCCGGGATTTGTGCATATGGATTTTCAGGTATTGTGTTGGCAATAAGTTGATTGGAAAGTTGGGTATGGTCTTTTTTTAGAAAGGAAGGAATTTGTTTCAGTTTTTCAATAAATCTTTCTTGTTGAGAGGAGTAGGCAATGGGTAGATCCCTTGGAGCATTATAGAGGTGAAACCGTGGGTTGACGAAGATTGCGAAGGGTATTATGGGTATGTTATATCCTAGTTTTTTTAAGATTGATTGAAGCAGAGGCTCATTCCTTTTGAGTTGAAGCAGAGGATTTTTAGCAATAGTTCCATCAGTTCTGTACAAATTGTCACCTTCAAAAACATGATCTCCTTCATAATTTTTAACCTCAAATAAATATATCGGTTTAGAGGTGATAAGTATGGAATCCCCCTGAAAAAAATTATTGTTGGGCATAAACTGCATATCTGGCAATAAAATTCGATCATTAACCACAGGTGCCAGCCATTCATCAAATATCTTCTCTCCAGCAAATCCTTTCTCCAGTCCCGCATAGTGCTGCTTTTCTTTTGAATTCAAGGTCTTTCTTGTATCCAAAGACCGGTAAATCCTCAATTCCTTCGATTTGATTCGTTCTTTCATCATCAATAGACATCACTCCTTTTTCTATATAATACCATTAATCTCTATATGAACATCAAAAAAAACAGCCCTGAAATAAGGGCTGTTCGAATCCTGCTATCCATTTACAATCTTTCCGCCATTTACGTGCATGACCTGGCCGGTTGTATATTGGGAATCATCACTTGCCAGATAGACATATGCCGGTGCCAGCTCAAACGGCTGTCCTGCGCGTCCGAGGGGTGTATTCGCACCAAACTTTGCTACCTGGTCTTCAGGGAAAGTTGACGGGATTAATGGTGTCCATATCGGTCCAGGTGCGACACCGTTGACCCTGATATTCTTTGAAGCGAGCGACTGAGAAAGAGACCTGGTGAATGCGACGATCGCCCCTTTGGTTGAAGAATAATCAAGCAGCTGCTCATTACCGGCATAAGCTGTGACAGAGGTTGTATTGATGATGGAACTGCCGCTTTTCAAGTGAGGGAGAGCGGCTTTGGTCAAATAAAAGAAAGAAAATACATTCGTACGGAACGTTTTTTCCAGCTGTTCATCTGAAATGTCGAGCAGGCTTTTTTGCGGATGCTGCTCCGCTGCATTGTTGACAAGGATGTCCAGTTGCCCAAAGTGATCGACTGTTTTCTGGACCACTTCTGTACTGTAGGAAGAACTTCCAAGGTCGCCTGCGAACAGTAAGCAGTTTCTGCCTTCCTTTTCGATAAGGCTTTTCGTTTCCTGGGCATCTTGATCTTCCTCCAGGTAGGCAATGGCAATGTCTGCGCCTTCTCGTGCAAAGTAAAGAGCTACCGCTTTGCCGATACCGCTGTCTCCGCCTGTAATGAGGGCAACCTTGCCATCCAGCTTACCACTGCCTTTATAATTGTCATCCAGGTATTTTGGCTGCGGATGCATTTCCTTTTCGGTTCCAGGCTGATGATCCTGATGCTGCGGCGGGAATTGGTTATTATTCTGAGACATATTAAGTCCACTCCTTAGATTTGATAGTCCATAGTCAGTTTGCATTGAAATCAAGATTCCTTTACCCCTACTTTATTGACCCTAATCAACAGGTTTATCTTTTAACAGGTTTTCCGCTTTATACCCAATAATGTTTAACAGACTTTTGGGTGATGAATAAGGAGGGGAGTAGGCAACTTCAATTTCCTGAAGCTGATCTGCTGTGATGTTTCCATTAATGGAAGCAGCAATGATATCTATCCTTTTGTCTACACCCTCTCCTCCAATGATTTGTGCGCCCAATATTTTTCCGGTTTCTTCATGGAAGTGGACTTTAATCTTCACTATTTCTGCCCCTGGATAATAGCCTGCGTGTGATTTCCCTGTATGGACCACTGTTTTAAAGGGAAGGTTTTCCGCTAAAAGCTGTTTTTGGTTTAATCCTGTAGCAGCGGCTGTCAAATTGAATATCTTGACAACTGATGTTCCAAGCAGCCCTTTAAACCTGACCGGGTCACCGGTGATGTGTTTGGCAGCGATGTAGGATTGTCTGTGAGCAGGCCAGGCAAGCGGTATTCTTATTGGGTTGCCTGTGATGGCGCTGATCGTCTCAACAGCATCGCCAACGGCATATATAGAATCGTCACTTGTCTGCATAAACTCATTAGTTTGTATGCCGCGGGTTTCCCCGATGGAGAGGCCGGCACTCTCTGCCAGTTTCGTCTGTGGCCTGACGCCTGTTGCTAATATAACGAAATCTGATGCCAGCTCATTTCCTCTCTGAGTCAGCAGGGTACCATCCTGTCTAACCTCCTCGACACCATCATTTAGAATCACGTTGACCCCGTGTTGTTTCAGTTCTTCTTCAATCATGCCGCTCATGTCTTCATCCAAGATACCCATAAGATGAGGAGTAGCCTCCACAAGGTTGATTTTTAAGCCAAGTTCTCTAAGGTTTTCTGCCATTTCAATGCCGATAAACCCACCGCCGATAATGGAGCAGGAAGCTGGGTTATGATGTTCAATAAAGCTTTTAATGCGGTCCATATCTTCAATATTGCGAAGGGAAAAATAATGGCTGTTTTCCAATCCATCAATTGGCGGAATAAAAGGGGCTGCCCCTGGAGCAAGGACAAGCAGGTCATAAACCTCCTGATATTCCTCTCCTGACTGGACATCCTTGATGTGGATCTTTTTTTGTTTACGGTCGATGGAAAGGACTTCATTGAAAACCCGTACATCGATGTTGAGGTCTTCCTTCATTGACTCTGGAGTAGCAGCAAATAGATGGTCTCTTTCTTTTATGACATCACCGAGAAAATAGGGCATTCCGCAATTGCCGAAAGAGATATATTTATCCTTTTCAAAGATTATGATTTCAGCTTCTTCATCCAATCTCCTGAGCTGTGCGGCAGTGGTGGCGCCGCCTGCAACTCCACCGACTATGAGCACTCTTTTTTTCATGTTCAGTCCTCCCCAAAAAACATAATAAAAAAACCAGTTGGATTTATTTTACCCAACTGGCTTGATTAGAAACGATGCCTTCCTTAACGGTAGTTCATAAACTGAACATCCACTGACAAATCTGCTTCCCTGACTGAAGCCATGATTTGCTGAAGGTCGTCTCTGTTTTTTCCTGTGACGCGTATTTGGTCATCTTGAATCTGGCTTTTAACCTTCAGGCCAGAGTTCTTGATAAGTGTGTTGATTTTTTTAGCATCTTCTTTTCCGATCCCCTGGATTAACTTAGCACGCTGGCGGACAGTACCGCCGGAAGCGCCTTCCAGCTTTCCGTAGTCAAGGTTTTTGACGGGGACACCTCTTTTGATAAGTTTACTGAGCAGGACATCTTTCAATTGGTTCATTTTATATTCATCATCGGATACCAAGACGATTTCTTCCTTGTCGAGGGAGAGATCACTCTTGCTTCCTTTAAAATCATAGCGGGTTTTAATTTCTTTTAAAGCCGCGCTGATTGCGTTTGTCACTTCCGGAAAATCAACCTGTGAAACGATATCGAATGAATTTTCTTTTGCCATGAAATAACCTCCTTATGTATCACTGTACGCCAGTACCCAGTCAGGGCCGGCCGTTTAGTACCATTATAGACAACGATATTGCACCATTCAACTATTAACAACGAAAAGGACCTGCTGCTCGTATTAGGCAGCCGGTCCTTTGTGATCAGAGATGATCCGTCTTTTTGGAATATTGGTTTTTTCCTCTTTTTCGGTTTTTTTCTTTCATCATATTTTTCTCGTGATGCAATGCATTATTATCTTTCGCTTTCTTATCATTATCAGAAGTATGCGGCATAGTAAGCTTCTCCCTTCTAAATCACTTTCAGGTTTAGCTTTTCCTGAAATGGAGGTGCTTATTACTCTGCCGGCGGGTATTGATTGGAAAAGAAGATCGCCAGTGTTCCCGGACCTGCATGCGAGCCGACTGCTGCCCCGATGATATTGATGTAGATTTCTTTTGGCTGGAATCTTTCTTGTATCAGGTTTTTCATCTCCTGTGCGAGTTCTTCATCATCGCCATGACTGATGGCGACAACTTGCTGGTCGAGGTTTTGGCCGCGCTGTTCCATAACATCAAGGATTCTTTTCAAAACCTTTTTACGGCCGCGGATTTTTTCAATCGGCACAAGTTTTCCGTCTTCAACATGCAGGAGCGGCTTAACATTCAACAGTCCTCCTAGGAATGCCGACGCTTTTGACACTCTTCCGCCCTTTGCTAAATAATCAAGATCCTCAACAGTAAAGAGATGTTCCATGTGCCGACATCTGTTTGCAGCAAAGGCAATGACTTTGTCAGCAGATGCTCCTTGCTTCAATAGTTCTGCTGATTCTTTTACAGTCAGTCCGTACCCAAGTGAAGCACATTTGCTGTCGATAATGGTCAAATCCAACTGGGGATGATCTTCTTTAACCTGATCTCTTATCATGACGGCTGTTTGATATGTGCCGGATAGCTCAGAAGAAAATGTGATATAGATTCCTTTGTCCCCGCTTTGGGCAAGCTCTGTGAACACTTTTTCGAAAAAGAGCGGGGCTGCCTGGGACGTTTTGGGCATTTGCCCTTCCCTGATTTTCTGGAATACTTCCTTTGGCTGGATAGTGACCATATCCTCAAACTCTTTATCGTCGATAAGGACACGAAGAGGGATGAGCTTCACTTCGTACTCATCATAAAAATCATTTGGAAGGTCGGATGCACTATCAGCAAATAATCGAATATTCATTTTGACTAACTACCCCTTATAAATTCATGTATTTGACAGAAATCAACCAAAGCTATATATACTAAGTCTAGCCATTTATAGAAAAAATGACAATGATTTGTTGTTTTTTTCATTTTTGGGATAAATAAAGGAATAAAGATATTTTTAAGGAGGGAACGCAATGTCTCGTGACTTTGTAGTACTGGAATCCAAAAAGGTGGCGGTAGTGCTGTTCGGCGCACTTCTGAACGCGCTTGCCCTTAATTTGTTCCTGATACCGGCAAATGTTTATGCCAGTGGGTTTACCGGGATTGCCCAGCTGCTATCGAGTGTCCTATCGGATTATACACCTTTTGCTGTATCTACCGGTATTCTGCTGCTGCTGCTCAATATACCTGTCACCATATTGGGCTGGCTGAAGGTAGGGAAATCATTTACTTTCTATAGTTTTGTATCCGTTTTGTCTACTACGATTTTCCTTGGGTTTATTCCAATAACTCATCTTTCTCCGGACATTTTGCTCAACGCAGTATTTGGCGGGGTGATTGCCGCGATTGGTGTAGGAATTACGTTGAAATGGGGAGCATCAACCGGAGGAATGGATATAATCGCCATGATTCTTTCCCGTTTAAAGGATAAACCCGTCGGTACATATTTTTTCCTGATGAATTCAATCATCATTATCACTGCCGGCCAGCTTTATGGGTGGGAGAAAGCCCTTTATACCCTGGTTACACTCTATGTATCCACAAGGGTGATCGATGCCATCCATACAAGGCATGAAAAGCTCACCGCCATGGTCATCACCAAGAATTCCACTGAGTTGAAACAAGCCATTCACTCTAAACTTGTCAGGGGGATTACAACGTTACCAGCAAAAGGCGGCTTCACCAATGAAGATAAAGAGATGCTGTTCATTGTCATTACTCGTTATGAATTATATGATTTGGAACACATCATCAGAGAAGTTGATCCGGCTGCCTTTACCAACATCGTTGAAACCGCCGGGATTTTCGGTTTCTTTCGAAGGGACTAATACAAAAAAAGTTGAGAATAATAAAGGGTGCATCCTGAATGAATGGGGGTAAGCCTTTTGAAGAAAGCAGCAGTAATCATAGTTACCATCTTGTTGGCGCTTCATTGCCTGCCTGATACCATGCGCGCGCAGCAGCCTGATTGGAATGTGGAAATCATTCAGGGGCCGGAAGTTGCAGAGATCATTTTCAAGGTAATTAATAACACTCCTGGAGAAATGGTCTTGGAGTTTCCTTCAAGTCAATTCTTTGATTATGAAGTGAGTGACCAGTCTGGTAATAAAGTCTACAGGTATAGTGAAAATAAAGCATTTCTCCAAGCGATTCAAAAAGTGAGAGTGAAAAGCGGCGGTAACAAGGTGTGGCGGGATAAGTGGAAGTATACTTCGTCAGAAGGAAAGCGAATCCCAGCCGGAACCTATACTATCAAGGCATCACTTATGATCAAAAAAATCAATAGGGAACTGGTGAAAAATGATTTCGTTAAAACGTTGGAGATCAAAGCAGAAGCTGAAAATCCTTCTTTTAAGAATGTTGATTTTATCAAAAGTGACGGTTCCTACAAGGTTAAGGGAGAAGCGAATGTTTCTGCAGGTTGTTTTTATTACACTGTGGAAGACGGTCATACTATTTTGAAAGAAGAAGCCCTGGTGAAAGTGAATAAGGAATATCCGAACTGGATCTCTTTTGATTTTGACTTTGAACTGGCTGCCGAGAAGCTTCCAGAAAACCGGCCGGTGCTGCTGAACCTATATGAACGTGATTTGAATGAGGGGACGATTTATCATAATTATACGGTTCGTTTGAATTAAAAGAAGCATTTGGCACTGTGCCAAATGCTTCTGCATTTATTGAAGCTGATTTAATTCGTCCTGTAATTCATGGAGCTGCTGCTGTTCTGCTCTTGTCGTATTGGCATACGCAGATGAAAGAGCGTTTTTCGCACGTTGAATGGTTTGCTGGATGTCTTCGCTGCCTGTGGACGAAGCCTCCTTGGCCAACTGGACATATTGACGGGCTTCCTGAAATAATCGGTTGCCCATTCTATATGCCTCCAAGGGAAGAGTTTTCTACATTTTTTAATTTCTTCGCTTCAGCCTCAGCCAGAGTGGAGTGATAAGGAATGCGGTCATCATGCTTGGAAACCGCATCTTTTCCTTGCTGCACAAATCTTTTGGATTTATTGCTTCTGCCCATCTTCAGCACCCCTTTGTCAGTTTAAGCACCAGCATTCATGTGCTCACTATTAGTATGGACGGAAAGGCAGCTTATTAGTGTGCAGAATTTTTGCCAGCATTGTTAAAGTCTGTTGGAAAGTTCAGCCCAGACGAAGGTGTCCGCTTAAGAATGCTGCAATCCCATCTTCCTCATTGCTTAGAGTAATATCATCGGCGACGCTTTTCAGTGGTTCAATGGCATTTCCCATTGCCACACCGACCCCTGCAAATTTAAGCATTTCAAGATCATTGTCCTCATCTCCGAATGCAATGATCCGGTTTTGAGGGATTTGCAAGTGCCGTGCCACTTTTTCGATGCCGACAGCTTTGTTCAGACCGCTTTTGACAATTTCAATGACGTGCCAAGGTGCTGCCCAGCGGCGGTGATCTATCACTTCGGCATGTACATTGCTGAGGTGTTCCCTTATGCCCGTAACATGCTCTTCATCTGCATGGATCAGCATGCTTGTGGGGGAGTCTTTCAGGTAGCTCCTCAAGTCGCCGGTGGTGACATTTGGCTCACCGAAATTGAACACATCAATCAAACGTTCATCATGGTAATGAAAATAGACATCATCCATTACTTCGGCAATGATATTCCTGAAATTGAAATCAAAGTCGTGGCATGCCTGGACGATATCTTTCGCTACATCGACATCCATAGGTTCATGGAAAATTCCCCAGTCCTTATCAAGGGGATGGTGCACAAATGCCCCGTTGAAATTGACAATTGGTGTATTCAGCACCAATTCTTTGTAATACATTTCGCTTGCTCTGAAGGGCCTCCCTGTTGCAATCATGACTTCATGGCCGTGTTCTTTTGCTTTATGTAAGGTCTGTCTTGTTTTTTCGGAAATTTTCTTTTCATCAGTCAGTAATGTTCCATCTAAATCCAAAACGATTAAATGCTTATCCATACTCATAAAATCAATCTCCAATCATTTTTAACTACATCTATAGTGTATATGTTTCGTAAAACAGAAGTCCACCGTGGTAAACTAATTAATGTAAATTTTACAGTATATTTAAACAATAGAGAATTTATAAAGGAGTATTTCAATGATTACAATTAAAAAAGATCAAGTCGGCAGTATACCGGTCTTGGATCTCAGCTTGGATGAGTTATCAAATGACACGTTGCCAGCAGTTTTTTTCATCCACGGTTTTACAAGTGCCAAAGAACATAATCTGCATTATGCCTATTACCTGGCAGAGAAAGGGTACAGGGTATTGATGCCTGATACACTGCTGCATGGGGAAAGAGGGGAAGGGCTCGATGAAACCCGTCTCAGCACTAAATTTTGGGAGATAGTTCTTACAACCATTGAAGAAGTGGGGATGCTAAAGGACCATTATGTCCAGAATGCCCTGATTGATGAAGGACGTCTCGGTGTTGCAGGCACTTCAATGGGCGGAATCATTACATTAGGAGCCTTGACGAAGTTTCCATGGGTCAAGACAGCAGTCAGTCTGATGGGGTGCCCATCCTATGTCCGCCTTGCCAACGCGCAAATCAGTATGCTGAAAAAGAGGGGGTATAATCTGCCGTATTCAGAAGAAAAACTGAATTCCCTCATGGAAATGCTTGAAAAATATGATTTAAGTATGCAGCCTGAGGTATTGGAAGGAAAAGCTTTGTTCTTCTGGCATGGAAAGCAGGATACAGTCGTCCCATTTCAGCCAGCTTATGACTTTTACAAGTCAATCACAGAAAAGGGTGAACCAAAACTTCGTGATTTACAGTTCATGACGGATGATCTTGGAGGTCATAAAGTAACCCGCGAAGGTGTACTGAGAAGTGTGGAGTGGGTTTCAGAAAACTTGTAGCCCGTTTTTCACAACAATCGTATCACTTTCTATACATATCATTCTTTGTTAAGATAAAAATATAAAAAGGGTTAGATAAGGAGTGAATACTGAAGATGGATCAAGATATGAAAGACAGCATGATGGGTGCGCTCGAACAAGTGGTCGACCCTGAATTAGGCATAGATATCGTCAATCTTGGGCTGGTTTATGATGTTGATTTAGATGATGAAGGAAAAGCAACGGTTACCATGACATTGACATCCATGGGGTGCCCTCTTGCCGGAACGATTGTCGATCAGGTCAAAGCCGCTCTATCCGAGTTGCCTGAAGTCAAAGATACTGAAGTGGATATTGTCTGGAATCCGCCATGGAGCAAAGACAAAATGTCCAGATATGCGAAAATTGCATTGGGCATCAGATAAGGTTTGAAACAGCCGTCCGGGATCATCCCGGGCGGTTTTCTTCATTTGGGATGGGGAGAGAAGGAAAGTAAGTTATGAAAAAACGCATAGGTTGAGAATCATTCCCGTGCAGGGGATTGAGGATGTAACGGATACGGATAGCGAGCCAAGAAATGAGCCTTGAAAAGCTTCACTGAACAATCCAGCAAACTAAAATCAACAAAAAAAGAACGGAATAAAATCCGTTCTCCTAAAAGATCAATACTGCGATACCAACAACCACACAGTAAATCGCAAAGATCTTTAAGTTCCCTTTGGCCATTACATTCATGAACCACTTCAATGAGAAATAGGAAGCGACTAATGAGCCAAGAAAGGCCACTGTATATGGCATCATCATGGTGCTTAGGTCGGGGTCATTCAGCAAGTCGGATAGCCCGAGGATCATCCCTCCAAGGCTGACAGGTATATATAGCAGGAAAGAATAACGCAATGCCGTTTCCTGATTCATTCCTCTTGCCATGGCTGCCACAATGGTTGCACCGGAACGGCTGATTCCTGGAATCAAGGCAACAGCTTGTGCAAGACCGACAATGACAGCATCTTTCATAGTCAAGTCTCCATCATGTTTGCGGCCGCGCAGATTTCTGATCAGCCATAAAGCAATCCCGGTGATGATGAGGGTAATCGCAACCGTCTTGATGGATGATAGGTTATCAGAAATGAAATCACCAAACAATACGCCAATCACACCTGCAGGGATGGTTCCGATGATCAAGTAAATAATAAAATGAAAATCACGTTTATTTTCAGGACTTTTTTCTTTGAAATAACCAAGTCCATTCATGACAAGTCGCATGATATACCCGCGGTAAATGATCAGTACAGCAAACAATGAGGCTGTGTTGACAAGAAGCTCGAAAGTTAAACCGGGCAGATTGATATCCAGGTAGTGCTGTGCGAGCTGCAAATGTCCGCTGGACGAGATGGGGATAGGTTCTGTAAAGCCCTGAAATAATCCAAGAAACAAATATTTCAGCAGCTCAAATGTAGTTTCAGTCATTTAATTTCCTCCAAAGAATAGTTTCTCCACATTTATCTATTTAACATCAAAGTAGGACAGCCTGCAAGACTAAACTGAAAGGCCGGTAAGGATAAAATTGCAGCGGTTGCCGATAGCCTGGTTCTATTTTATCAAAAATATGAGGTGTTCCAGATTGTAGAAAGATATATGGGACGCCAGTTAGCCGTCACTCCTTTTCTGCAGAAGGGAGTAATGACATGGAATGGGCTAAAACAAGAATCATGTTCCAACATAACGATAGGATAAGGGAAAATAAAAAAGCAGCTCTCAAGAATGGCAATAAAAGCCGCGAATCTTTTCCTTTGCTAAAAGTCATAGTAAAAGTAAGCGATTAATTCAATCGCAGTTCCAGTTTGATGGAAGAATGTAATTTTGACATAGAGGGGGAGCTGACATGGGTCAGTCAAGACAATTTCGCTCAGGGCAAAAAGCGCCGAATAATGGAATATATATCGAAATCGGTGAGACAGGCAGCGGGGTCATGAATCCGAAGAAAGTCAAATTGAAAGCGGGGGACCGTTTTCCGGAAACCTCCAACCAAAATCGTTATTGGTCCTATATGCCCAAGTTTTGAAATCGTAAAGTCATCCTAAACCGGATGGCTTTACTTTTTTCTGTAAATAATTATAATGAAAATTAAAGGTCAATAAAGGTCAAATCAAACGGAGGTAATGCTGTGAAAATCGATGGCTTTACTTATAAGGTTCAGGAGGCAATTGCTGGAGCCGGAGAGCTTGCAGTGGAACACAAGCATACAGACATCACCATCCTTCATTTATGGATGGCCCTGCTATTACAGGAGGATGGTTTGTTGAGTTCCATTTATACAAGACTGAACTTAGACAATAATGAACTCATTACTTTTATTAATAAAAAACTTTCTGATCAGCCTTCTGTTTCTGGAGAAGGGATTGCCTATGGGCAGTATTCATCCCAGGACTTCAATAAGCTGTTCCAGGACGCAGACAAGATAAAAGTGAGGCTCGGGGACGACTACTTATCAGTGGAGCATCTCGCGCTGGCCTTGTTTCGCCAGAAAAATCATCAGGTAACCGATTTCTTGGAAAAACAGCAAATCACAGAAGATAAACTTTCTTTCATAATCGAAGACATTAGAGGAGGAGAGAGTGTGAATACCCAAAATCCTGAGGTAAAGTATGAAGCACTAAAGAAATATGGCAGAAATCTAATCGAAGAAGTGAAATCAGGGAAAATGGACCCTGTCATTGGCCGGGATGGAGAAATCCGGCATGTCATTCGGATTTTATCAAGGAAGACAAAAAATAATCCTGTGTTGATAGGGGAACCCGGGGTAGGAAAGACAGCCATTATTGAAGGCCTGGCACAGCGGATCGTCCGCAAAGATGTACCTGAAGGGCTCAAAGATAAACAAATTTTCGAACTCGATATGGGTGCCTTGGTAGCAGGGGCGAAATTCCGGGGTGAATTTGAAGAACGGTTAAAAGCTGTCTTGAATGAAGTCAAACGCAGCAATGGAACCATCCTGCTCTTTATTGATGAGCTGCACACCATTGTAGGGGCCGGGAAAACAGAAGGAGCGATGGATGCCGGAAACCTGCTTAAGCCGATGCTTGCAAGAGGGGAACTTCATTGTATAGGGGCCACCACGTTAAATGAATATAGAAAGTATATTGAGAAAGACCCCGCATTGGAACGAAGATTTCAGCAAGTGATGGTCAAAGAGCCTGATGTAGAGGATACCGTTTCGATCCTGAGGGGATTGAAAGAGCGCTTTGAGATTCATCATGGTGTCAATATCCATGACAAAGCAATAGTGGCTGCAGCTTCTCTGTCTGACCGCTATATCACCGACAGATTTTTACCTGATAAAGCCATAGATCTTGTGGATGAGGCATGTGCACTGATCAGGACGGAAATTGATTCCATGCCCTCAGAGCTCGATGAAGTAACCAGAAAGATTATGCAGCTCGAGATCGAAGAGGCGGCTTTGCTGAAAGAGAAAGATGAGGCAAGCAAAAACCGTCTTGTATTGCTCCAGGAAGAGCTTGCCAATCTCAAAGAAGAAGGCTATGCCATGAAAGCAAAATGGCAGAAAGAAAAAGAAAAAATCAACTCTCTCCAGGAGAAGAAGGAAGAGTTGGATCAGCTCCGCAGGCAGCTTGAAGAAGCTGAAGGGAACTATGACCTCAACAAGGCAGCTGAACTCCGCCACGGTAAGATTCCTGCAGCTGAACGGGAACTTCAGGAGCTTGAAAAAGAAATGATGAATGAACAGGAAAACCGTCTGCTCCGTGAAGAAGTGACAGAGGAAGAAATAGCGGGCATCGTTGCCCGCTGGACAGGGATCCCTGTCAGCAAATTGGTTGAGGGAGAGCGGGAGAAACTACTTAAGCTTGAGAGTATCCTTCATGAGCGGGTCATCGGCCAAGATGATGCAGTCCAGCTGGTCAGCGATGCGATCCTAAGGGCGAGAGCAGGAATAAAGGACCCGGGTAGACCGATTGGCTCATTCATCTTCCTTGGTCCGACAGGTGTAGGGAAGACAGAGCTTGCGAAAACTCTTGCGCATACTCTGTTTGACAGCGAGGAACAGATGATACGGATCGATATGTCCGAGTACATGGAAAAACATGCGGTCTCAAGGCTGATTGGTGCTCCTCCGGGTTACGTTGGGTATGAAGAGGGCGGACAGCTGACTGAAGCAGTAAGGCGAAAACCTTATTCTGTCATTCTGCTGGATGAGATTGAAAAAGCGCACCCGGAAGTATTCAACATTTTGCTGCAAGTATTGGATGACGGAAGAATCACTGATTCACAAGGAAGGACTGTGGATTTCAAAAATACGGTGATTATCATGACATCGAATATCGGCTCACAATTCTTGTTAGAAAGACAAGAAGGCTCTGATGACATCGATGAAAAAACAGAAACTCTTGTCCTTGGCCAACTGAGATCATCGTTCAGGCCTGAATTTCTAAACCGGGTTGATGATATCGTCTTATTTAAGCCTTTAAGTATTGAGAACATCAAGGGAATTGTTGAAAAAGCAGTGAGGGAATTACAAAACCGGCTGCAGGAGCAAAATATCCATATGACCATCAGTGAAGCAGCCAAAGAATTCATTGCCAAAGGCGCCTATGATCCTGTGTATGGTGCCCGGCCGTTGAAACGATACATCCAAAAGAATATTGAAACCAAGCTTGCACGGGAAATCATCGCTGGAAATTTTAAACCTGATGAAAAGATCACTATAGATATAGAAAATGACCGAATCATTTTTCAAAAATAGGGGTTTGCAGGCTGATGAATGCGTATTAATATTTTATTTGAATAGGCTGTTTTCGCAGTAATTGTTGTTTTTGGGTAAATCCCAAGAGCCGGATTTTTCCCCCTGTACCCATGGATTTCCCCTCGGAAAGGGGGAGGGGGTTATCCGGTGAATCACCAAAATTTTGACATTCATATATAGAGCAGCAACAAAGTTTGCGAAAAAGCCTTTGAATAAAAGGTGAACGACTCTGTGGGACGGACGCTGAGCCTCCTTCAGCTTCGTATGCAGGGTTTCGCCTGACCAAAAGGGAATGCGGTTCAGTGCCCTACGGAGTGAAGGGCTCTCACATGAGAATATAGGAGTCACGAAAATCACAGCGATTCGATGATGACTTATCGCAAGGAGGGAGTGTGAAATCTGCTAATCGGTGCAGCAGCCGTTGAAACACAGACTCCCGGTCCTGCAAGGTCGAATACCTTCCACTCTAATCAACACTGAGGACAAAACGGTGAATTCTCTTAAATCCACCCAACCGACTGTTTACTTCCTTATTAAAAACAATAGCAAAACAAAAAAGGAGAATCCGCCGGAACGGGTTCTCCTTTTTTAGGTTAATGCTTCTCTACAGGTTCGTTTGGAATGACCAATGTCACCACAAAGATCAAGATGGTAGCACCCACAGCCAGGATCAAGCCCGTCATGAAGTCAAAATGAGCGCCAGTCATTGAAGTTACTACATAAGTAAGCATTTCCACCAGCAGGAAAGTCCACAAGAAAGTCCAAAAGTATTTCATACCATTCACCTCAATTCCTTGCATCTATGTATAACAGAGTGTTATCAAATCCAGGAAGGGAATTCATTCCCTCAAATATTCATTATCTGTTTTATAGTACCATAATTAAAAGAAATATTAAATCATTTTCATGACAGGATTGTAAACCTTTTCTTCAATAAGGGGGATGGGTGTGTATTTTCTTGTTTTATAGGCTGTCTCCCATACATTTGCATAAAAATTTCATAGACTATCATGACGAATTATGTTTAGCTGACGACTAATAGAAGGAGATCATTATTGATGGGAACCACAGCACGTTAAAAGGAGAAATTTCAGATGAATCATCGAATTTTTAAAATCGACAACGAACCTTGTATTGTGCACTATCCTTTCCGTCCCAACGGGTTTGCCGTTCTTATTCTGGGGGATGTTAATCATTATGTTGATGAACAGAGCAGCTTCTGGGTTCAGCAGGAGACAAGAAGATCGATCATCTCGGAATTGACGGACAAAGGATATATCGTTTTTTATTCTAATTTATATGGAGCAAATTGGGCGAGTGATAAAGCAATAAGCCTGACCCAGCGCCTTTATCATTATGTGAAAAGAAGGGAAATCATAAATGAACAGGTTCATATACTTGCGGAAGGGATGGGGGGATTGTTAATCGAAAAACTGTTGCCTGCAATCGGAAGTCAAATTCGGTCCGCTGTCTTGCTGACCCCCTGTGTCTCTCTTTATGAACATTTTTCACAAGAAAAGGATCAAAAGTTCTTCTATAAAAAACTTATAAAAGAAATTTCCCTTGCTTATGGCATTAAAGATGCTGAATGTGAAGCCATGATAACTAATCGCGCAATATCCGGTGAATACCTGAAGAACACGGAAACGCCTATCTATACAATACAATCGATTAATTCCTCTCGTTATAAAAATCAATTCCCTCTCATAAAAGATATATATATAGAACGAAATGAAAAGGGGCTTCCTGGAGAAATATATATTATCCTTCCAGAGAAGAGATACAAAGTTTCCTTGAAGGTTGTATCTTACTTCTCAATGCATGAAGAATTGTAAGAAGGAAGTGAGGGGAACGAATAACAATGACTAAAGCAATCGTAACCGGTGGATTGGGATTTTTGGGATTTGAACTATGCCTGGCCTTTCTGGAGGAAGGCGTTGAAGTGCTGGCGGCAGATACTGAAGATACAGCAGGAGGAAGATGGCTGGAGGTGGGGAGAAACGCTAATATTACCTACCAGCCTATTCGGCAGGATTTGATACCTGGGTTTTCAGAGGCCAGGACCTATATTAATTTATATGATCATTTCACCGGCAATAAGGCTGATGCTCAATTGAAATCAATAAAAAAGTTTGTTGAAAAGGTTCAATCCTCTAGTGCAGATGCCTTTTTGCTGCTGCCCTCAGTCGTGCCAAACCGGATAAAGGAGAGCGAGCTAACGGAACTGATAGAATACTTGAAGGAGCAATTCAATAATCACTATATCGTGTATATTCCCACTCTTTTTGGCCCGCATCAGCCTGAGACATTTTTGTTCCAGCAAATTCTGGCTGATTCAGACAGCGGCTTGGATTATGTAGATGATACAAGGTCGGCTATTTTTGTGAAGGATGCAGCCAAGGCCATCCAGAACCAAATAAAAATCAGCAGAACCAGGTACGTTCAATTGACACCTGCCCATTCCGGCAGCTGGATGGAAATCCTTCATCTATTAGGCAAACCTGGGGCTTTTAAACAAGGCACTGCAAGAATAAGAGATGTGCTTCCTGATGGTTTGGAGAAGGTAGTCGTAGATTCCACTTCATCCGTCCAAGAAGTATTGGAGCACCAAAGGGCTGTTGAGAAAGGCTGCTGCTAAATTTTTCTTTTCTTCATTCATAAACCAAGGTAAAATAATAAGAGTAAAACTCTTGCATGATAGATTTGCCTGCAGGGGATTCGCAGCGGACTGCGGATGTAGTTGTCAGTAACGACGGCCGGCTGTGCAGTTGACTGACATCCTTAAGGAGTTGCTAATATGAAAATAAAAGGTCTTCTCGTTCTGATTCTGCTGTTGCTTCTTTCGGGATGTGCCCAGCAGGGTGATAAAGGGAGCCTCGGAAATGTAGGGCTGCTTGTTACTGAAACAATAAGTGATCAAGTATGGGGAACAAAAGGATATAAAGGATTACTGAAAATACAATCCGAATTCGGTGTGGATGTTTTTTACAAGGAAGGGATATCAACCAAGCAGTCGGTTGAAAAAGCCGTGGCAGAGTATGATGAAAAAGGTGTCAATTTAATATTTGGCCATGGACAGGAATATGCCCCTTTCTTTAACGAAATTGCGGAAAAATATCCGGATATCCATTTCGTTTCTTTTAATGGGAATGCCAGTCATTCAAACACCACCAGCTTAAACTTTGAAGGGTATGCCATGGGCTTTTTTGGCGGAATGACTGCTGCCCATCAAACAGAAAGCAAGAATATAGGGGCCATCGCCTCTTATGCATGGCAGCCGGAGGTAAAGGGATATATTGACGGTGCAAGATACCAGGACAGTGATGTAAAGGTCCATGTCGATTATACCGATGATTGGGATAATACCGAGAAGGCAATGGTCATGTTACATATGCAGTTGAAACAAGGCGTGGATATTGTATACCCTGCGGGAGATGGATATAATGTCCCTATGATCGAAAAGCTGAAGGAAAAAGGATTGTACGCGGTCGGATATGTATCCGATCAATCAGACATGGGAGAATCAACGGTATTGACCAGTACAGTTCAGCATGTGGACAAACTGTATGAAGTGGTAGCGGAGAGATTCTCTCATGATGAATTAAAATCCGGAAATATCCCATTCGACTTCCAAGATAAAGTCATTTCAATGGGGAAATTCAGCCCTGCTGTAGATGAGGATTTCCGAAAAGTTATCCAAAGCGATATTCAGCACTATATCAAAACCGGTACCTTACCGACAGAGAGGAAGGAATAGACAGATGCACGATAAAAATATGGAATTCATGCAAATTGCAATGAAATATCTTCCAGAAGCAAAACAAGAACTGGAGCAATCCGGTATTGACTTATCAATGGAAATGATCCAGCCCTTTATGAACCTATTCACACAGGTGATGAACGAAGCCTACGAATTGGGCCGCAAGGATGCTCTGGAAGAAAACAAGTAACCTGAAAAAAAGATTGATCTCATGCGGATCAATCTTTTTTTATGGCTCTTTTCGTAAACTTTGTTGCTATTCAATATAAATTTCAACTAATATCCTGGTAAATCGTCGTTAAAACCGCGGTGAGAGGGAAAGAAAAGAGCTGCCCGTTCTTTTTCGAGAGTAAAACCCTATGAATACAGGGGAAAAATCCGGCACTTGGGATTTTTCCGAAAACAACCTTTTTTATTCTAGGATTTCGTCCACTTAGTAATAAAAGGCATGACTTTATTAAAGAGAGGCTTTAAATCTGAGACCGCAATCATCAATGTTTCTATGTTGGACATCAAATCGCCGTCCCCTGACTCGTTATTCTTGGGCAGTTCCTCATTTCGTTCCTCGGACGGGAGTTCCTCTTGTCTCCCTCTGACCATGATATCAAAGGGATGCTGCCGAATCGGTTTGCGTTCCATGCAGTTCCTCTCCTTTCTAATTTATATTAGGCCTCTTTCCGTAACCTTTGCTGCTGCTTAACTTGATTTTGATATAGATCGCCCTAATCAATATCTCGAAAAGCACAAAAGAAAAGGGTTACTCATCCATTCAGATTGAAAAGCCCCAGTATCCAAGGGGAAAATTCTGGCCATTGGGGGATTTCCAATTGCAGCAATCACTACGAAAACATCCTTTTATTAAAATATGTATACTTTCAGCCAGCGTATAGACGAACGTGGATAGGTGAAAAATTAACTTGGGATTAAAAACTATTGCAAGAGATTCTGATTTTCGTTAAAATTAGTACCAAGTCATAATAATTGATATAAATATTAGATATAACCTCCGACTTTATACATACGCAGCTATTTTTACCCAGAGGCAATTATGCTGCGCAAAAAAACCAGAAAGAAGGGACTCTGAATGAATGCTGGAGTTATCGGTATTGGGAGATATGTACCTGAGAAGGTTTTAACAAATGCAGACTTAGAAAAGATGGTAGATACATCTGATGAATGGATCCGGACGAGGACAGGGATTGAAGAAAGACGGATTGCCGGTGACGATATGAACACATCTGACTTAAGTTATGAGGCCGCAAAGGCAGCCATTAAAAATGCGGGCATTTCACCTGAGGAAATTGATATGATTCTGGTAGCAACGGTGACACCTGATCAACCATTTCCTTCGGTGGCGACCATGCTGCAGGAGAGACTGGGTGCCAAGCGAGCAGCAGCTATGGATTTAAGCGCTGCCTGTGCCGGATTCATGTATGGAATGATTACAGCGAAACAATTCATTGAAAATAATGCTTATAAACATATCCTTGTGATTGGTGTGGAAAAGCTTTCAAAAATCACGGATTGGAATGACCGGAACACTGCAGTCCTATTTGGTGACGGAGCAGGAGCAGTTGTAATGGGGCCGGTTTCTGAAGGAAGGGGGATTCTTTCGTTCGAACTTGGTGCCGACGGCTCTGGTGGAAAGCATCTATTCCAGGATGATGCTTTTATTTATATGAACGGCAGGGAAGTATTCAAGTTTGCTGTTAGACAAATGGGTGAATCCAGTATCAACGTAATCGAAAAAGCTGGATTGAAAAAAGAGGACGTAGACTTTTTGATCCCCCATCAGGCGAATATCAGAATCATGGAAGCATCAAGACAGCGGCTTGAACTTCCGGAAGAAAAAATGTCCAAAACCGTGAATAAATACGGAAACACATCAGCGGCATCAATACCGATATCGCTGGTAGAAGAATTGGAAGCAGGTAAAATCAAGGACGACGATGTCCTCGTGATGGTTGGCTTTGGCGGCGGATTGACATGGGGTGCCATCGCTCTAAAATGGGGCAGGTAAGTTGTATAGGTTGAAACTAATACCATTAAAAGGCATTGCATGATGATTCCATGTTCCCTAATACAGGGTTGAGGGGAGCGGAATCGAACAGCTGCATGTGGTAGTCGACTTTTCAGTTTATAAGCAGCAAAGTCTATGAAGAAAGCTTTATATTAAATAATGATGTCTCTTCTATGACCATAAAAAGGAGATGGAACTGAATGAATAAACGCAGAGTAGTGGTAACAGGGTTAGGTGCGGTAACTCCGCTGGGAAACGATGTAGAAACAACATGGACCAATGTCCTGGAAGGGAAAAGCGGAATCGGGCCATTGACAAGGCTGAATGCGGATGAGTATCCAGCAAAAGTAGCGGCAGAATTAAAGGGGTTTGACCCTGAGCAGTACGTAGAACGTAAAGAAGCAAGAAAAATGGACCGCTTCACTCAGTACGCAGTGGCAGCTTCGATGATGGCTGTAAAAGATGCAAACATCGAGATCACAGAGGAAATCGCAAACCGTGTCGGTGTATGGATTGGATCTGGAATCGGTGGTATGGAAACATTTGAAAATCAGTTTGAAACATTCCAGAAACGCGGGTATCGCCGTGTAAGTCCTTTCTTTGTACCAATGATCATTCCTGATATGGCAGCAGGACAGGTATCCATCCTGCTGGGAGCAAAGGGAATCAACTCTTGTACAGTAACGGCTTGTGCAACGGGCACGAACTCAATCGGCGATGCCTTCAAAGTCATCCAGCGAGGGGATGCCGATGTCATGGTAACTGGCGGAACGGAAGCACCGATTACAAAAATGTCCATGGCTGGATTCTGTGCGAATACAGCATTATCTACCAATGAGGATCCAAATAAAGCGTCGCGCCCTTTCGATGCAGACCGTGATGGATTTGTTATGGGCGAAGGTGCCGGGATTGTCATCCTTGAGGATCTTGACCATGCACTTGCACGTGGAGCAAAGATTTACGCTGAGATTGTAGGGTATGGATCAACAGGCGACGCCCATCATATCACAGCACCTGCACCTGGCGGAGAGGGCGGTGCAAGAGCAATGAAGATTGCGCTTGAAGACGGCAGCCTTTCTGCAGAAGATGTGGACTACATCAATGCGCACGGAACAAGTACACCATATAATGATAAATATGAAACAATGGCCATTAAAGAAGTCTTCCATGACCATGCCTATAAATTAGCTGTCAGTTCAACTAAATCAATGACTGGCCACTTACTTGGAGCAGCGGGCGGTGTCGAGGCAATCTTCTCTGTCCTTGCCCTTCAAGATAATGTACTTCCGCCTACTATCAATCTCGAGACGCCAGATCCGGAATGTGATTTGGACTATATAACAGAAGGTGCGAGAAAAACGGAAGTGAATGTCACTATGAGTAATTCACTTGGTTTCGGCGGCCACAACGCAACAATCGTCTTTAAAAAATACAAATAATAATCACGGCTGTTTCATAAGGATATAAAAAATCCTTGTGAAACAGTCTTTTTTGTTTTGGTCGTTTTTGCAAAGGTCTTCAGATATTCGTTAATCCTTACTATCGCTAGTCGAAAGGTGTTTGTAGCAGAAGTTGTGTGACCTTTTGCAGGATGAGGGAAATTTTTCCAACCCCAGCAGCCGACAACCAGCGGATTTCAGGCAGACTCCTTGGGATTGGTAATCATTGAATGGCTAATGCTCTTCATGATTCTTATATCTCATGCTATCAATCCATATCGAACTGAACGGTTGCTTCTGCTTTTGCGTTTACAGCCCTCACCGCGGAGTCACGCAGCTGGAACGAAAATCAGCTTTCAGCAACATTTGCAAAAGCAACGACGTTTAGGAAAAGAGCTTTGGTCTTTTATGGGGAGGGGAATTCATGGGAATCATAGAAACAGGCAGCTGGCTGGAGGAAAATGCAGATAACCCAGAGAAAATGCTGATGAAAAAGGGGATAACGAGTAAAAAGGCGGCTGACTTATACGGATATTTAAAAACATTTGGCATGTACGCTCCTTCCGGGAACACCAAGCAACAAGTTGATTCCTTGAAAAAACGAGATGCCTGGAAAAAAATGAATGCTTATTATAAAAAATACCGAACGCTCTGGAAAGGACCTTCTGTTCCGGTATATATTTTTCCAGTCCAGGAGGCAAACGGTTTTTTAACAAGCGGCCTGAAGAAATCTGGAGTCTCCTTTAAAGATGAGATCTATTTATTTTTATCAGACGAAGAAGATTTTAGGGAATGGGAAGCGTTATTTGTTCATGAATACCATCATTGCACAAGAATGAACAGACTAGATAAAAGTCCAAAGCAATATACACTTCTTGATTCCATCATTTTTGAAGGGCTGGCAGAGGACGCAGTAAGAGAATATTGCGGGGATCAATATGTCAGTGTCTGGACGAAGAAGTACAGCGAATTCCTCTTGCAGAAACTCTGGAATCAGCATATCAAGAACGAATTGCACTTGAAGAGGGAAGATGCCAGGCATGACCAGCTGCTCCTTGGAAGAGGAAAATATCCCAGCCTGATCGGATATGCCGTCGGTTATTATATAGTGGATAGGTACAGAGAAAAACACAGGCTGACTTCAATGGAAATGATGCAGCTTGACGCAAACAGGTTCATAGAAGATGAAAAGGCAAGGGGAAACTGAGGGGGGAACGATTCCTCTCTTTTTTTGTGGAGCATTTCCAGTCGAGGTGTGAGTCCTTTGGTAAGGAGCAATTTTAAAGAGCAACAAATTATGAAAAGCTTTGGGACGACAAGAATAATCATATATCCCTTTACGGCTTCATATAGTGCTAGTACATGGACAAGCAGAAAAGGTGAGAAAATGAATATATTGAAAATCTGGACGACAAAGGCGGAGGGGATGATGTTTCGAGTATTTATATTATTGATCGGTTTCGGCCTCTCTGTATCAGGAGGAGTGACCTTGATCATGTACCTTAATTTACTGGCAACAGGGATGTCGTTTCAGGACTATTTCCTTTTCATTTCGGAAAGGGTGGAATGCTATCTTCTCCTGGCTGGCATTTTTTTGATCACCATCTCCATATATTCACCTCAGAAGAAGGAATAATCCACTACCTCCGTGTCTAATGAAAATAACCTGCACACCGATTTTTGACTACTATGAATCACTTCAATACCAAATAGATAATTTTAGATAACTGAAGGACTATACAGGAATAAACTGGTTGCAATTTGCCTATACTGATTGACAAATAGGTTGAAGCGGGGGGTCAATCATGCTATATCTTCATGATGTATGGGTAAATTGGTTCGAAGGGGAAGAAAACGGTTACAACGTTTGTCATTTTCATGAATGGAGAAAAGAGGATACAATCGAACTTCTCGATCAGGTACCGCTGATAAAAGTTAAACCAGAAGTTTTCCATTACATAGAGAATGACTTGTCCGATCTTCCTCAGTCGCTGTTGAATGACATTTTTCAAAAAGCATATTTGCGAAAAAACCATGAGCGAATCCAGCTGGAATACTGTTTCATTGTTACGGATGGGACAGGCATACTTGCCGTGGACACAATCGGATATTCCATCCCGATCAGAAAAAGCAGAATCATACCTCGTCAAGAACAGCTTGTGTACGAAATGACAGAAGATCAAGAACCTTACAATTATACTTTCCAGATGGAAAAACAAAAAAAAGACTATCATATCCTGTCTCCTAAGCCTTCAATAATGAGTGGATTAACCAGAAGGGAAAGACAGTTAAAACAGTTGATGTTCATGGCACTGGATCAATTGCACTCCTCCAAGAATACGGCAGAAATTCGTTATTGGTGTACGGAATGGACACCTGGAAATTATGAAAGAATCCAATCAATGAACTTTGAAGAAGCATGGCAAAGCCTTTTTGAGGAAACAAAAGAAGGCTGGTCGGACAAGCACTTGATATTTTGTGAAAATCTAATAAAAGGACAACCATTCTTTGAGAAACTATGGGAGATGGAGAATCGTCCGAAAGTGAATTAAAAGGCAGCCTTGACGCTGCCTTTTCTTTGTATATGAAGATCCTTGAAAAAGGTATCTAAAGAGGCTTTCAAGTCCAAAAAGATAGAATACGTTTCTAGAAAAGTCCCAGAGGACAAAAGAAAGAGGAATTCAGAGACAAAAGGGCGTCTAAGATGGTTCTGAATCTACGAAGGCGGGACCTTAATCCAACATGAAAAATATATCGCAACCCGATTCTGAATTTAAATGAAAAAGCAGCCTCAAGGCTGCTTTTCCATTTCCGATATTATCTTCTCTTCCGTCCAAGCCCCATAGCCCTTTCCATTTTCATCAGCATTTTATTTGCTGTGAAGTTCGCTTTCTCAGCGCCTTTATCCAAAATTTCATCCAATTCTTCAGAATCAATCAGTTCATTGTATCGTTCTTGGATAGGGGCCAATGCATCAATCACTACCTCTGCGAGATCTCCCTTGAAATCCCCGTAGCCTTTTCCTTCATAATCCTTCTCCAGGTCTTCGATGCTCTTGCCGGACAGGATTGAATAGATAGAAAGCAGGTTTGAGACCCCTGGTTTACCTTCCTTATCATATTTTACAATCCCATCAGAGTCAGTAACAGCACTTTTGATTTTCTTTTCAATTTGTTTAGGAGTATCCAGGAGTGTAATAAAAGCTTTCTGGTTTGGGTCCGATTTACTCATTTTCTTAAGTGGATCCTGAAGGGACATGACTCTGGCCCCAACTTTAGGAATCCGGACTTCCGGTACGGTGAAAATATCATTATATTTCTTATTGAACCTCTCAGCTAAATCCCTTGTCAGTTCAAGGTGCTGCTTCTGGTCTTCACCAACCGGGACAAGGTTCGTCTTATATAGAAGAATATCAGCGGCCATTAACGGCGGGTAGGTCAACAATCCTGCAGAAACGGCTTCTTTTCCATGAGACTTGTCCTTAAATTGAGTCATCCGTTCAAGTTCCCCGATGTAAGCTACACACTGGAGCATCCATCCAGCTTGCGCGTGGGCGGGTACTTCGGATTGAATGAATAGTGTGGACTTATCCGGATCAATCCCGCTTGCGACATAAAGAGCTGCAAGGCTCTTTATGTTTTTTCGTAATTCCGCCTTGTCCTGCGGTACCGTAATCGCATGTTGATCAACAACACAGAAATAACAGTTATAGTCCTCCTGAAGTTCAGTGAATTGCTTCAATGCCCCGATGTAGTTTCCCAAAGTTATTGTACCGCTTGGTTGAATTCCGCTAAATATTGTCTGCATTTCTTTTCCTCCAATTAACTAGTATCGTTTCAACGACTAAGTATTAACATAAAAAAACCATCCAGCCCTAATAATAGTGATAGGGACGAATGGTTTACTCCGCGGTGCCACCCTAAGTTGCCCCGAAAGGCCTCTTGGTCCATGAAAGCATGGAGCCCGTATACCGGCGGGCTGCCGTCACAAGCTACTGTTATTCGCAAGTGAAGCTCGAAAGTCCATTCCATACAGACGGCTGTTTGTTTACACCTGCCACAAACTCTCTGAAAAAACCTGTTTGTATGTACTACTCTTTGTCATCGCAAAATCAGTATTCGAATTGATTATAAAAGAATATAGAAGCTCAAATCAAGTATAGAAGAGATAAGATACAAGTAAATCAAAAGCTACAGCAATTCCTCCGCTTAACAGAAAGGGAACCGTCGTCGAAAAACTGTTATCCTTATTATATTCTTCATGGGCTTCCTTTGTCTCATCCATATCATCAAATTGAGAAATGTACTTTCCTTCCTTCGTGCTTTTCCGAAAACGCTTGAAAGCATATTGGATTCCATTGAAAAATCCTGATTCAACCACTTTCATCAGACCGCCTATCACCAGCAGCCCCATTCCTAATAGGAAAGAGATATTGATGATCCCGAGCCACAATCCATAATCATAAAACAATGACAAGGCAGCAGAAAGCAAATATATAATTAGTACTGCAAAAAAAACTTTTTTCAATCGATTTCACCAACATTATTTTTTTTTAAGTATATCGAACCTTAACAGTCATAATCAAGGTGTTTTAAATATATATACAAGTAGTCTTGCGGCTTTTGTTTTCTTTGAATTCTGACAATTATACATAGTAGAAGAGGGAATGGAACTTTTTGAAAACAAAGAAAGATAAGGATCCAAGAAATATACATTCACTTTAATGAATAAAAATTAACCAACTCTTGAAAAAACATAAAAAACCGCTTATGTAAATTTTGGTATTTTATGCTCCCAACGTCACTTTTGTAAAGATTGTAACAAATAAATTATAGGATAAATGAGCGTGAACCCTTGAGGTGTAAGGGTTTTTGGATAGATGTGATAATTTTGCAAAAAAACTGTTAAATTCATATTGCAATAATTTCTGTATGTTGTATAATAGAAAACGAATCTTCTGACAAATCGGAAGATAAATAAATATGAAATACGAGGAGGTCAATTTCAAGATGAAGAAAAAGTTTTCACTTCTTCTGGTGCTATTATTGGCACTAACTACATTCCTTGCTGCTTGCGGCGGAAACAATGGCAACTCTGCCAACGGCAACTCCAACACTAACTCCGGAAACAACGGCGGCGGTGAAGGTGAAGAACAGCAAGAAGAAAGACCGCAAGTACTTAACCTGATTGAAAGTTCAGAGATTCCGTCAATGGACTCTTCTCTAGCGACTGACCAGGTATCATTCATCGTAATGAACCAGGTGTATGAAGGTCTTTATCGTTTAGGTGAAAACGATGAAGCAGTTCTAGGTGTGGCTGCTGAAGAACCTACTGTATCTGAAGACGGCAAGACTTACACTTTCAAAATCCGTGAAGATGCTGTTTGGTCCAATGGTGATCCTGTAACAGCAAATGACTTCGTGTATTCTTGGAAGAGAACGTTGAATCCTGACACTGCCGCTGAATATGCTTATATCATGTATGACATCAAAAACGCTCAAAAAGTTAACGCTGGTGAACTTCCTGTTGACGAACTTGGTGTTAAAGCTGTCGACGAAAAAACGTTTGAAGTTCAACTTGAAACTCAAGTTCCTTACTTCAAAGCATTACTATCTTTCGCAACTTTCTACCCGCAAAATGAAAAATTCATCACTGAGCAAGGCGATCAATATGGTCTTGAAGCAAACACATCTGTTTACAATGGTCCGTTCGTTCTTAGCGAGTGGAAGCATGAGCAAAGCTTCCAGGTTAAGAAAAACCCTGACTATTGGGAAGCTGATGTAGTGAAATTAGAAGAAATCAACTGGAATATCGTTAAAGATACTGCAACTGGAGTTAACCTGTATGAAACTGACAAAGCTGACACTGTAGGATTATCAGCTGAGTTCGTTGACCAATACAAAGGTACCGAGGACTTCAAAACTCGTGAAAAGACTTCTGTATACTTCCTTCGCCTTAACCAAAAGAATGAAGTATTGTCTAACGTAAATGCTCGTAAAGCAATCGATATGGCTTGGGATAAAGAAGGTATGGTACAAGTACTTCTTAACAATGGTTCTATGCCTGCGTACTACCTAGTACCAAAGAATTTCGTATTCGGTCCAGACGGAGCTGACTACCGTGAGACAAACGGAAACTTCAATGAAACTGATGTTGAAGCAGCTAAAGAAGCATGGGCTAAAGCTAAAGAAGAAGTAGGGTTCGAAGATGTATCTCTTGAACTATTGAACTACGACTCTGAAAGCTCTAAGAAAGTCGGTGAGTACCTGAAAGAACAGCTTGAATCTAACCTTGAAGGTCTTACTGTAACAATCTCTCAACAACCATTTAAGCAAAAGCTAGACCTAGAAACTAAAGGTGAATATGACTTCTCATTCGCAGGTTGGGGTCCAGACTATCCAGATCCAATGACATTCGTTGATATGTTCGTTACTGACGGTGCTCATAACCAAATGGCCTACTCTAACCCTGAGTATGACAAGTTGGTTGAAGATGCTAAGACTACATTGCTTAGTGATCCAGAAGCTCGTTGGGAAGCATTGTTGAAAGCTGAGCAAATCTTGTTCGAAGATGCAGCAATCAGCCCAATGTACCAAGCTGGTGCATCTTACCTTGAACGTCCATATGTACACGGAATCCTTAAGCATGCTTTCGGTGCTGACTTCACTTACAAATGGGCTTACATTGAGTAACATATAATTGCTCAATGAAACAAACTTTCAAAAGGAGAGTGTATGCATGGGCATACACTCTCCTTTTCCACTGAATCTTGAAAGTAATTGCAATTTAAAAAATAGATTGAAAATTTGTCGAAATAAGATATAATATGTAAAGTAGCCAAAAAATAAAAATAGAAAAAGGGGGGCTAAAGAGTGATCAAATACACTTTAAGAAGACTAGCTTATATGTTTGTAACAATACTCATCATTGCAACAGCCACATTCTTTCTGATGAAGCTCCTTCCGGGGTCGCCACTTACAAACCAAGAAAAGCTTTCACCAGAGCAGCAGCAAATCATCCTAGATAAGTATGGTTTGAATGATCCTCTCCCAGTACAATACGTAACTTACATGACAAACTTAGCGCAAGGTGATTTAGGTTTGTCATTCCAGTACGACAACCGTCCGGTTACACAAATTATCGGTGATCGTATTGGTCCTTCCGCACAACTTGGTTTCCAAGCAATCGTACTAGGAACAATCATTGGTTTAGCATTGGGGATTATAGCAGCTTTACGGCATAATTCCTGGATCGATTACGGTTCAACATTTATAGCGGTATTAGGTATTTCAATCCCATCATTCGTCTTCGCTGGAATGATGCAATATTACATCGGGGTGAAACTTGAGTGGCTACCTGTAGCACTTTGGGGTGAGTTTAAGCACACGATATTGCCGACTCTAGCACTAACCGTAGGGGTAGTAGCAACCATCGCCCGTTTTGCAAGAACAGAAATGCTTGAGGTGTTGGGATCGGATTATATTCTTTTAGCCAAAGCAAAAGGGATTTCTAAAACCGCAACAGTATTCAAGCACGCAGTCAGAAATACACTGATTCCAATTGTAACAATTTTGGGGCCAATGACTGTTGGGATCATGACAGGTACACTTGTAATCGAACAGATTTTTGCTGTCCCTGGTCTTGGTTTCCAGTTTGTCAGCTCTATCAACACGAATGACTATACAGTAATCATGGGTGTAACATTATTCTATAGCGCATTGTTCATCGGTGTGATTTTCCTTGTGGACATTCTTTATGGAATAATCGACCCTCGGATTCGCTTGGCTGGAGGGAAGAAATAATGGAAGTGAACAAAAGAAAAGACCTAGAAAATCTTAATCCTGACCTCTTCCAACCCAAACGGGCAAGTGAGTCAGAATCCGAAGTTATCGGCAGACCCAGCCTCAGCTTCTGGCATGATGCCTGGCTTCGCCTTTTCAAGAACAAAGGAGCAATAGTTGGCCTGGTACTTATGATAATTGTTATCTTAATGGCGATTATTGGGCCAAGTATGAACGAATTTACATTTAAAGAGCAAAATATCCGCCATGCAAAGCTGCCTCCTAAAATTGAAGCGCTTTCCTGGATGCCTTGGTTCGATGGTATAGATCAAAATGGTGTGGATTCCTATGAAACTCGTCAAGTTGAAGAAAATTATTGGTTCGGGACAGATGACCTAGGGCGTGATATTTGGACTAGAACTTGGCAAGGGACAAGAATTTCCTTATATATCGGTGTTCTTGCAGCATTGATTGATCTGATTATCGGTATTGCTTACGGTGGTATTTCCGGATACTACGGCGGCAGAATCGATGACTTCATGCAGCGAATCATTGAGGTTTTAGTTGGAATACCAAACTTAATTGTCGTAATCCTGTTTATCCTTGTATTTGAGCCTGGTTTATTCACCATTACGATGGCAATGGTTATTACCGGATGGACCGGTATGGCCCGGATAGTGCGGGGGCAGATACTTCAGTTGAAAAACCAGGAATTCGTCCTTGCATCTCAAACATTGGGTGCAACCAGCAACCGCTTGATCTGGAAACACCTGCTCCCTAACGTTATGGGCCCTGTTATCATTACGACGATGTTTACAGTGCCCTCTGCCATTTTCATGGAAGCATTCCTGAGCTTCATCGGATTGGGAATTGCAGCACCTCAAGCATCGTTGGGTTCATTGGTTAACGAAGGGTACAGATCAATCCAGTCTTACCCTCACATGATGTTAATTCCGTCTGTGGTTATCTCTCTAATCATTTTAGCGTTTAACCTGCTTGCTGACGGATTGCGTGACGCTCTTGATCCTAAGATGCGTAAATAGTGGAAGGAGTAGAGAAAATGAGTAGAATACTAGATGTAAAAGATTTACAAGTCTCCTTCACGACATACGGGGGAGAAGTAAAAGCTGTACGCGGCGTGGACTTTCATCTTGATAAAGGTGAAACTCTTGCGATAGTTGGAGAGTCAGGTTCCGGTAAGTCTGTAACCACTAAAGCGATTATGAGATTATTGCCGCACCCAGCTGGATTTATCAAAAATGGCGAAATTGGCTTCGAAGGCAAAGACTTATCAAAGTTACCTGAAAGAGAAATGCAGAAGATTCGTGGTAAAGACATTTCAATGATTTTCCAGGATCCTATGACTTCGCTCAATCCGACCATGACAGTCGGCAAGCAAATCATGGAGCCGCTGTTGAAGCATCAGAACATGAGTAAATCGGATGCGAGGAAGCGTACCATCGAACTTTTAAAGCTCGTTGGGCTGCCTAATCCTGAAGGGCGTTTCAAGCAGTATCCTCACCAATTTTCCGGAGGACAAAGACAGCGTGTCGTCATTGCGATTGCACTTGCATGTAATCCGAAGATCCTTATCGCCGATGAGCCGACTACTGCACTTGACGTTACAATTCAGGCTCAAATCCTTGAATTGATGAAGGATCTGCAGAATAAAATTGACACATCCATCATTTTCATTACACATGACCTGGGTGTTGTAGCCAATGTTGCCGACCGTGTTGCTGTCATGTATGGCGGGCAGATTGTAGAATCAGGAACAGTGGATGAAATTTTCTATGATCCAAGACATCCTTATACTTGGGGACTTGTGGCATCCATGCCTACCTTGGATACTGAAACTGGCCAGCAGCTACAAGCAATCCCAGGTACTCCTCCTGATCTGATGAACCCTCCTAAAGGAGATGCGTTCGCACTTAGAAGTGAGTATGCTCTGAAGATTGATTTCGAACAAGAGCCACCGACTTATAAAGTGTCTGATACACACTTCGTCAAATCTTGGTTGCTGCATCCGGATGCTCCTAATGTCGAGCCGCCTGAAGCTGTTAAAGTAAGACAGCGCACAATGCCTTCCAACTATGATGAGCCGGTATTATTTGAGGAGGTTCGTTCATAATGGCTGAAAAATTACTTGAGATAAAAAATTTAAAACAATACTTTAACCCAGGAAAACCAAACATGGTTAAAGCAGTTGATGATATTTCCTTTGATATCTACAAAGGTGAAACGTTAGGCCTTGTTGGTGAGTCCGGATGTGGTAAATCCACTACAGGACGTACCATCATCCGCCTATATGATGCGACTGATGGCCAGGTTTTGTTTGAAGGTGAAGATGTACACGGCAAGAAATCACGGAAAGAACTGAAAAAGTTCAACCGCAAAATGCAGATGATTTTCCAAGATCCATATGCATCATTGAATCCGCGTATGAAGGTTGCAGATTTAATTGCTGAGGGTATCGATATCCACGGCCTTGCAACTTCATCAGAAGCACGCTTGAAAAAAGTTCATGAACTTCTCGAAACCGTTGGATTGAACAAGGAGCATGCAAACCGTTATCCGCATGAATTCTCAGGCGGTCAGCGCCAGCGTATCGGTATTGCACGAGCTCTTGCAGTGGACCCTGAATTCATCATTGCTGATGAGCCAATCTCCGCACTGGATGTTTCGATCCAGGCTCAGGTTGTGAACTTAATGAAAGACCTTCAGCGTGAAAAGGGGTTAACATACCTATTCATCGCCCATGATCTTTCAATGGTTAAATATATCAGTGACCGAATCGGAGTTATGTATTTTGGTAAGCTTGTAGAGCTTGCACCAAGTGATTCATTGTATAAGAACCCGCTTCACCCTTATACGCAGTCACTTCTGTCTGCAATTCCCCTTCCGGATCCTGATTATGAGCGCTCACGTAAGCGTAAGACATATGATCCTGCAGTCCATAACTATACTGAGGACGATCAGCTGGAACTGCGTGAAGTTGCTCCTGGCCACTTTGTATACTGTTCTGAAAAGGAATTTGCCCAATACAAAGCTCAATATAAGCATTAATTTAAATGACCTCGGACTAAGTTCTGAGGTCTTTTTATGTGGATACCCCGGCCATGATCCGCTAAACGTTTGGTAGGTGATTTCCCAGGGAATTTCGACATTCATTAATAAAAAGGTTTTATATATTGCTCATTCATTGGTAAAATAGGGTATATAATATAAAAGTTAGAAAATAGTAAACTATCATTAAAAATGTTAAGAGGAGAGGTTAATTTTGAATTTAAGAAGTGCAATGACAGCGTTGGGTATATCAGTACTCTTTCTCTTGCCATTTAGCAGTGCAAGTGCTGAAGAGAAAGAAGTTGATGCTGTCCAAAAACACTCGTCCATTGAGTTAAATTTACAAGAGAAAACCCTTCCTAAGCAGCTTTCCCGTTTCTTCTACGATTCCGGCCTGGAATTTACATATCCGGATGCTGTCAGAGGAGTTTATGTAACAGGACATTCAGCTGGTG
The DNA here is from genome assembly GCF_984799155.1 of Bacillus sp. SRL337. Taxonomy (NCBI): domain Bacteria; kingdom Bacillati; phylum Bacillota; class Bacilli; order Caryophanales; family Bacillaceae; genus Bacillus; species Bacillus sp. SRL337. Next base: position 1,390,456 of record NZ_OZ481793.1, read on the forward strand.
GCAGCCGCTTTGAGAGTCTGATCGACTTAATTGGGAAGACTGATTTGAATTCCATGGTCATCGATATAAAGGATGACTGGGGAAATATTACTTATGAGACTGAAACATCGGGCTATAAAGATATAGGAAAATCCTATATTAAAGACCCTCGGGCAGTTTTGAAGAAAATGGAAGAAAAGCAGATTTATCCTATTGCGCGGATCGTCGTATTTAAAGATTCTGTTTTATCTCAAGCCAAACCTGAACTTTCATACATGGAAGGCAATGAAATATGGAAAAATGGCAGGGGAGAATCCTTTGTTAATCCATTCCTGAAAGGAGTATGGGATTATAATGTAGGGATTGCCATTGAAGCGGCGAAAATGGGATTTCAGGAAATCCAATTTGACTATGTCCGTTTCCCGGAAGGGTTTGAAAAGAGAGACAAGGAATTAAAGTATAGTATGGGTGAGTACGCTGATTTGGAAGAAGATAATGTTCAGAAAAGGGTACATGCTGTAACAGACTTTGTCGCTTATGCAAAAGAACAGCTCGAGCCTTATGGTGTAGATGTATCGGTCGATATCTTTGGGTATACAGCGACATTACCGGAAGCGCCAGGAATTGGCCAGAATTTCTCCAAGATTTCTGAACATGTCGATGTAATCTCTTCCATGATTTATCCAAGTCACTGGACTTCTTATTTCGGGATTTCAAAACCAGATTTGGAGCCATATAAATTGATATCCGAATATGCCAAATTGGAAAACAACAAACTGGCGGAACTAGAGAATCCGCCAACTTCGCGCCCATGGCTGCAGGATTTTACAGCTTCATGGCTGGGATCAGGAAATTATAAGCAATATGGGAAAGCTGAAGTGGAAGCTCAAATTAAAGCCTTGAAAGATCAGGGAATCAATGAATATCTATTGTGGAATGCAGGGAATACCTATACAGAAAATGTGGATTTTACACCTTAATGCCACAATAAACCAGCAGAAAAATCTGCTGGTTTATTTTTCGCATGCTGCTATGAAAGATGAGAGGAGCCAGCCTCTTATCGTTTGACTTTTAATCTCAGTACGTTAAAATTAAATTGGTAATAAAAACCGCTTACATCCACCTATCAAATCCACTTACTGCTTTCGAATCTTCCAGAAAGCAACCGAAATCCCTGAAAATAACAATTAAGGTTCACTTTGCTGTTCAGTTTATTATCGTTAAAAGGTTGGAAATAATAATATGTATATTGAGAATTGGCAACCCAAGTTGACTTAATTGAAAACAAAGGAGTAGATCCATGCATTGGTATGAAAAGTTAAATCAATATTTTCCTGTAGAAGAAATGAAATCCAAAGAACATATGGAAACTTTACTGAAAGAACGAAGTGATATTTATCATAAGGATGAAGACGAATATCATGTGTTGATGTATGCTGAATTGAAAGACTTCATATTCATTGATTATCTGTTTGTTTCTTCAAAAGCAAGGGGACAAGGACTTGGACATAAGCTTATTGAAAAATTGAAGAAAAAGGCGAAGCCGATTATCCTGGAAGTAGAGCCTGTCGATTATGAAGACTCCGACTCAGAAAAGAGGCTGAGGTTCTATAAGAGAGAAGGCTTTGACCATGCTTCCAGTATCGGCTACCGCAGACGGTCTCTGGCTACAAATGAAATCAATGAAATGGAAATCCTGTATTGGGCTCCTGATAACGAATCTGAAGAATTGGTTTATCAGTCTATGATAAAAACCTATGAGCTCATTCACACTTATAAGGATACTAAATTTTACGGGGCATCCTACCAGCCGGCAGAAGAAGTATTGAATATTGATGATGATAAAAACAATGATATCTTAAAAGATATTTGATTGGCAAGAACCTTATTGGAGCATTCAATAAGGTTTTTCCATTTTCACCCTAGGTATAAACAGCATGATTTAAGTAGAAAAAATATGAATTATAGGTTTATACCTTATTTAATCGGGTAAATGTTAATTGAAACAAACAAATTGTTTGACACTGCATACAAAGTTGACAATTTGTTTAAAACTATATTCAATTGTACCTTTTTCATGTATAATACATAAGAGAGATTTCTTCTTTAAATTAATTATTAAATAAGAAAGCTTTGTTAAAAAGAAACCTCTACTTGTAAAAAAATAAGTCTTAATAATATAAGGGAGTGTGAATGGTTCATGGTAACTTTGTTCACTTCACCTAGTTGTACATCCTGCCGTAAGGCGAAAGCTTGGTTAGAAGATCATGAAATCCCATATAAAGAGAGAAATGTATTCTCAGAGCCGTTAAGCATCGACGAGATCAAAGAAATTTTGAGAATGACGGAAGACGGTACGGATGAAATCATCTCCACGCGTTCTAAGACATTCCAAAAGCTGAATGTTGAACTTGATGCTCTTCCCCTACAGAATCTTTTTGAACTGATACAGCAAAATCCTGGTTTGCTTCGCAGACCGATTATTATGGACGAGAAGAGACTTCAAGTAGGATATAATGAAGATGAGATCCGTCGTTTCCTTCCACGTAAAGTGCGTACTTTCCAATTACTTGAAGCGCAGCGAATGGTCAACTAATATAAAATTTTCCCCTTCATGTTCAGGCATGGAGGTTTTTTTATTCACATATTTATAGGTTTTAAAGCATCGTTCATAGGTTAATTTAGTATTATGGGAGAAAAACTAAAAACTTGAATTCTCAGTGAATTTAAGCTAAAATAACCAAAACACTGGAATGTATTTGATTTTTTGCATGGTTGAAAAATAGGCATATTTTTAATTCCATTTCTGTATGTTTTATCATAAAATAGGAGTACAAGGTATAAACTAATTCAACTGCTTTAGATTTACTGAAAGTCTTGTAGGCAAGGTTGTCTAACTGCCAGCATTCATCGCAGTACAGACTGGAAGCTCAGATCTGAGAAGAGAAATTAGTATAAGCAGTCTACATCATTTTTCAGAGCTAATAGCTCAGGGGTGCAGTCCCTTCACCAAATTGAACAGAAGGGAGAGGTGTTTGATGGAGATAGAACGTATAAATGATAATACTGTAAAGTTTTATATTTCATATGGCGATATAGAGGAAAGAGGCTTTGATCGGGAAGAAATCTGGTATAACCGGGAAAGAAGTGAAGAACTTTTTTGGGAGATGATGGATGAAGTCCATCAGGAAGAGAACTTTACGATTGAAGGTCCATTATGGATTCAGGTACAAGCTCTGGACAAAGGTCTCGAGGTCTTAGTGACAAGAGCACAGGTCACTAAGGACGGGCAGAAATTTGAACTGCCGATTCCAGAAGATAAAATGAAAGATCTGCCTGTTGATGAACGAATTGAAGATTTTCTTGATCAACACTTCCAAATGAAACAGGACCAGGAAGATGGAGAAGGATCTCTGGAATTCACGATAAAGTTCAAGGATTTTGAGGATGTTATTTCACTATCGAAGAAAATGGCATCTTCTGTTTATGAGCATCTTTCTACAAAATTGTTTTCTTTTGAAGGGACCTATTACCTTCATATTGAATTTTCAGATGAATACTTTACAGAGGAACAAATTGATAATGTATTGAGCATCATGCTCGAGTACGGAGATGAGTCAAGTTTGACTGTACATCGATTGAGCGAGTATGGGACTTCCATCATGGATGAGGATGTATTCAATACAGTAACAAAGCATTTCAGTTAAATAATATGTCACTCATCGCATTCTCTGCCGGAGGATGCGTTATTTTTTTTGAAATCAGAGGAAAAAGCGATATCTGCAGCGAAGTAGTAAGAATAGGAGGTGACATATGCTTACCGCATTGAACAATCGAAAAAAGATTGTATCGCTAACCCGTTTATCTCTCGATGAAGTCGCGATGATAAAAGGACAGAAATTTTTTTGTCCCGAATGTCATTCACCGCTCACCCTCAAAGCCGGTGAAATTAAAATCCCTCATTTTGCACATGTATCGATGACCCGTTGTGAAGGAAGCCATGAGCCTGAAACAGTCACCCATCTAAAAGGGAAGGCACAGCTTTTCCACCACTTTTCTTCTTTTCTCCCAAACGTTACGTTAGAACACTATTTTCGTAATATCCAACAAAGGACAGATGTGTTTATTCAGCTGAATCAAAGGAAGTTTGCTATTGAATATCAATGTACACCGATCAGCAGTACTGATTTCGCTGAGAGGACAGCTGGTTACTATAGTGCCGGCATAGAGCCAATTTGGATATTGGGGACACAGGTGAAGGCGAAAGGCGCGGAAACGTTGGTTCTTTCAAGTTTCCAGCAGAGCTTCATCAGATACAGTCCGCATGCAGGATACTGGCTGTCTTTTTACAACAGCCATTCTAAATATATTTACTTCTATTTCAACCTATTCCCTTTAACTGCAAACATATTTGCTTCCAACACACACTCCATTCCTCTCGCTTCCATTCCTTTCCCATTTCTGCTGCCGTCAAAAGACAATTGGCAGCAACACAAAAAACGGTTTTCGGCTTCTCAACATTCATGGCTCCAAAATAAATTAAAATATAACCGGGGAGTGAATGATATCTTTCTGAAATCTCTCTATTTAAATCGTGATCACGTAGTGTTTCTCCCCGACTTCATCGGACTGCCAACTAAGCATATGCTTTTAATCAAATCCAACCCGATTGAATGGCAATATTACTTATGGTGTGATGTTTTAAAGGGAAAAAAAGCGGGGGAAAAGGTACAATTAAAGGATTTCGTAAACTGTCTGAAGACCCGATTGAATAATGGATTCATTGTTAATCGAAAGCTCCCTCTTATCGGAGGGAACGATATTAATACAACCTTGCAAGATTACTTAATTATTCTGGAAGAAAGTGACATAATAAAAAATGTCGGTGGTGATGAATATTTACTATTGCAGGCTCATACTAAATAACGTCAAGGTTGAAATGGTTTTCAGGTAAGAGTGTGGTTAAAATAACCCATCTCTTGCAGGATTTTCTTTTTTGATAGAGAATGTAAGAGGGAAGGTTTAATTTCGAAACGCGAAAGAATGGAGGATACATATGGCAAACGACACAGCAGTAAAGAGTCTCCCGAATCGTAAAGATATCCAGGAAGAACTGACTTGGAGACTTGAAGACATTTTTGCGAGCGATGATGCATGGGAGAAGGAATATAAAGAAGTACAGGAACTGATCAAGGAAGCAGGTAAATATCAAGGTACACTATCTGAAAGTGCAAATCAGCTTTATAAGGCACTTCAATTTCAGGATGAGGTGTCTGAAAGAATGGGAAGGCTTTACTCATATTCCCATATGAGGTATGACCAGGATACAACGAACTCCTATTATCAGGGCCTTGATGACCGTGCAAAAACGTTGTATACACAGTTGTCCAGTTCCTTTGCATATCTTGTGCCGGAAATACTGGCGATTGAAGAGAACAAGCTGAGCAGCTTCCTTGAAGAGAACAAGGAACTTAAGCTGTATAAGCATGCCCTTGAAGAGATCAATCTGCAGCGCCCGCATATTCTATCTGCTGAACAGGAAGCGCTTCTTGCTCAGGCTTCTGAAGTTTTGGGTGCTTCCGCAAACACATTCGGCATGCTGAACAATGCTGATATGGAATTCCCAAGTATCAAAGATGAAAACGGTGATGAAGTAGAAATCACTCATGGGCGTTATATCCGCTTTTTGGAGAGTGACGACCGCCGTGTACGGGAGGATGCATTCAAGGCTGTTTATAAGACATATGGAAAGTTTCAGAACACATTTTCAAGCACGCTGAGCGGTACGGTCAAAAATGACAATTTCAGTGCACAGGTAAGGAACTATGATTCTGCCCGCCATGCAGCGCTGTCTGCTAATAATATCCCTGAAACTGTTTATGAAAACCTTGTGAAGACGGTTAATGATAACCTGCACTTACTTCACCGGTACGTCAAACTCCGCAAGAAAGTGCTTGGTCTCGACAAACTGCATATGTATGATCTTTATACTCCTCTAGTAAAAGAAGTGAAAATGGAGATCCCTTACGAAGAGGCTAAGGATATGATTCTGGACGGGCTTACTCCGCTTGGTGATGAATACATTAACCTTTTGAAGGAAGGGTTTGAGAACCGCTGGGTCGATGTGGTTGAAAACAAAGGAAAGAGAAGCGGTGCCTATTCTTCTGGTGCGTATGGAACAAATCCATATATCCTGATGAACTGGCAGGATAACGTCAATAACCTGTTTACACTGGCTCATGAATTTGGCCACAGTATTCATAGTTATTACACACGAAAGTATCAGCCGTACCCGTATGGCAATTATTCAATTTTCGTCGCAGAGGTGGCATCCACTTGCAATGAATCTCTATTGAATCATTACCTGCTGAATACAATTGATGATGAAAAGAAACGTTTATATCTTCTTAACCATTACCTTGAAGGATTCAGAGGAACGGTTTTCCGCCAGACAATGTTTGCTGAATTTGAACATATCATCCATAAAAAAGCCCAAGAAGGGGAAGCATTGACTGCTGAGATGCTTACTAAAGAGTACTATGAATTGAACAAGAAGTACTTTGGGGACGAGGATATCGATATTGATGAAGAGATTGGCCTTGAGTGGGCTCGCATTCCTCATTTCTACTACAATTATTATGTTTATCAATATGCTACCGGCTTCAGTGCGGCAACCGCATTGAGTAAGCAGATTCTTGAAGAAGGCCAGCCGGCAGTCGAAAGGTATATCGAGTTCCTTAAATCAGGAAGCTCTGATTATCCAATCGAGGTATTGAAAAAAGCGGGAGTAGACATGACAGTCTCCCAGCCGATTGAAGAAGCGATGAAAGTATTTGAAGAGAACCTAATCGAAATGGAAAAAATGCTTTCTTAATAGAATGAAACAGAGGGCCGTGACGAAAACCACGGGCCCTCTGTTTTTTTATCTTGAAAAAATGTTTCAAGGACATCAGCATAGAAAAGCGCATCAAATCTGTCTTGAAGGGTGATTTTAAGGATATCATCGTCACAAAAAGGATTCAAATGTGTCGTAAAAGAAGGTTTCAGGGACATCAATTTTGTAAAAAAGTCCAAACATGTTTAGTAGATGAAAATGGGCTTCACTAAAAGAAGCCATCGATCTAGCGAATTCATTGCGGCGGTGCGTTACTTGTCCACATCTATTTATTCACAAGGAATAATCAGTCTCGATGACCACCATTTCTGATCCAAATGGACCTTTTCACGTGAAACCAGCGTGAAAGGATGACGATTTTCAACTGAACGTCACCCTCGGCAAGTTCATCCTCTTGAAATGTTGCATTTTTTTCCTTAGTATTCAGCTTCACCTTTGTTCCCAGCCCCCATTGGGTAGTTTCTATTCTTAATTGCCGCTTCCATCATCAAACGAGATCACCAAGGGCAGCATTTCTTCTAAGATCAAAACCCTTTGAATCTTTTGCGGTTATTAAGATAGTGGACAAGAAGGAGGAGCGATATGAATAAGAGGGGAGAGGTTAGGAATATTGGATAGAGATGCATCAGCCCGAAAATGTTTATAGTAAAGGAAAGTACAATAAATAGAACCAGCATGATCAATTTCCATTGAGGGATCATTTTAACAAGCCTCCTAAATAGGTATCATTAAATTATATGAGATGTCCTGTTGGAAATTCATATTCTCAGCACGAAAAAGAGAAGGAAAGACCAAAAACAATATGACAATATTGTGAAATAATAAACAAACAACTTGCACATACAAGTTGTCCCATGCTATATTATGTACAAGAAGTTGATCACAACAAACATATACCCCTTTGTTTGACCGTGAAAAATTTCTCCCATCCCCTTTGTTTGTATAGGAAAACCCGTTGTCTTAGGACAACGGGTTTTCTCTTTGTATTCTTATCGTAGTATATTGTTTCCTTCATTTGTTATGAAGAGAGGAATCTCCAGAATGTCCCATGTTTCGCAGGTATCTTTTCCACTTTCTTCTGCAGCATCCATTTTTTCATATTCTTTTCAACCTGTGCCGTACTCATATCGTATACCACTGATATCTCTTTTGTTGCCACCATTCCGTAATATTCGAGGAAGTGTTCCAGCGGTGGGAGAGGCTGCGGTTCAGGTCTGGTGGAAAGCATTTCCTCCAAGATTTGCACATAGACTTCAAAGGGGTACATTCCGGTCACTTTAATGCCCTCATCTTCAATGTTTTCATTGAAAAAGACTAAAGTAGGAATTTCATCAACATCCATTTCAGCCGTTATTTTCAAATCACATTGAAAGGCTTTGGAAGCAGATTCTGAGTGGATATCGTTTTTGAATTCCTCTACATCCAGACTGCTCTGCCGGGCAATATCAGTCAGTACTTCAAGATTGGATACATTTTGTTTTCCCAGAAAAAGATCCTCCTGGAGCTTTCTGAAAAAACGGATACCCGCATGACGCCCCTGTAATTCTGCAGCTTTAATGGCAATGGACGCGAGATGGGGGGAATCTATCGGATTTTCAAACCATAGGTTCCCGTCACATGACATCCCAGAACGGCTTGCAGTCTTTTCCCATTTGTCAGCAATGTTTTCTTGTTTCTTCTTGTTGGTCAGGTTTAAAGAAGTCAATTTGCCGCTTATGACATTCTTAATTCTGAAATATTGCCCGTACTGAATGTAAAGCTTTTTGAGAATGGGCTCCAATGCCCAGCATTCCGGACAAAGGGGATCGATAAACATATAGATTTCTAACGGCTTTTTCTCAGGTCGGCACCTTTGAAGGTTTTTTTGATTAATCATGCTGCTCAACTTTCTTCACCATGTGTCTGGTCAGGGGAATTCACCATATGTCTGGCTGTCAGTACAAGCCTTGAAAAAAACTCTTCACGAAAGTGCCCTTCCAGACCGACTTCATCCATAGCTTCACTCATACATGCCAGCCAGGCTTTTGCCCTTGTTGGTGTTATTTCAAAATTCAAATGCCTGGCCCTCATCATCGGATGGCCATGCTCTTCTGTATATAAAGGGGGACCGCCTAAGTATTGTGTAAGAAATTGTTTCTGTTTTCTTGCGGTGTCAGACAAATCACTTGGAAATATAGGTATCAGGTCAGGATGTTTCCCCACTCTTGCATAAAAAGCATCTACAAGCATTGAGAGCTTTTTTTCGCCAATAGTTTCATATGGCGTCTTATGTTTCTCCATAAGTAGACTCCTTTTTGCATTGATTGTTTGTTTCATTTTAGCAATGGCTGAAAAATATCTCAAACAAATAGCTTCATCAAGCTTATCTCAAATAGTATCTGCGAATTCCATGAACGCATTCAGGGGTATTTATCCTAAGAATATTCGTCCACTAAAAAAAATCCGCTCACAAGTTTGTGAACGGTTGGGGCAGGAAGGAAGACGTCATGCATAGTATTTACTTGAAACCTTTTGTACGTACTGCATTGTCTCCTTAAAAGGAGGAATCCCATTATATTTATCAACATTTCCTGGTCCTGCATTATAGGCAGCCAAGGCCAATTCGAGATTCCCGTTATACTTATCCATCATTTGTCGAAGGTATTTGGCTCCAGCGAAAACATTCTGTTTGGGATCAAAAACATCTGTCACGCCAAGTCCGCGTGCAGTTGAGGGCATGAGCTGCATCAAGCCGGCTGCTCCTGCATGGCTCACTGCATCAGGATTGAAATTGGATTCCTGGCTGATGACTGCTGTGATCAACTTTTTAGGCAGGTTATATTTCTCCGCTGCACTGCTGATGATTTGTTCAATCGAACTGTCTGGAACCTCAGTTGAAGTGACGGGTGCAGTATTGGATAGGTAGGAAACAGCACTTTTGCTCATCAGGTAGTTGCTTGTGTTCAGCAACGGAATCATTTGGCTGACAGAGCCTAATTTTGCTTGATATTGCTGATCATTCATCTGGCTGGAAAGGGTTTCATCCAGTATTTGCTGGAACATCGAAGGGCTGCTGCCAGTTCCGGTCTGGGAAGAGGCAGAGGAAAAACCCTGGAGCGCCTGAAGCTCCATCATCGTCTTCAACACTTGCACATTCATTTTTGTAGGTATCTCCTTTTCAAGAACTATCAGTTGGATTTTGCAGCTCTTAGAAATCTTTTAATTTTATTATCGGCAGGACGGATGGGAATGTTCATCGTTTCAAGGAATTCGAAGAAAATAGCTTCTCCGGTCTTCCTGTCTTTCACCTCATATTCTACCTCATAATCTTCGGTGTTTAAATAGGTACTGTAATCCAGCACGATTAATCCTTCTTTAAATCCTGTTTCTGCCCGGCTCGTGGATAACGTTCCGAAATGGAGCAGCCTGTTGGCAGTTATACCAAGCTTTCGAAGGGCATCAGAGACTTCACCGGTTGGAATGATCCCTTCCTCAAGCATTCTTATCGTTTCTTGTTCAGTAACAGGCTGATTTGTTTCGAGCAACCCATTTTCTGCCGGCTGTTTGAGAGTTAACTCAAAGGAGTTATTTTTCTCTCTGATACGAAGGGCACATTGGTTTTCTTTCAGGGAATCTGAAGGTGTATCAAAGTAGTGATTCTTCTGTAGCAAGAAGGTATCCGGTTCAAATGAGAAATGCTCTTTTAAGCGCCGAAACTCTTCTTGTGTCAGCATATTTTTAAATTCTATTTCCAGTTCTTCCGGCATGCTGCTCGTCCTTTCTCTAGAAAGTCATTATGATAACAAGTTTACCACATTGTACCCCATTCTCACTTCATTCTTAGATGAATCACTGTTTTATGTGTTAAAATAAAAGGCATAAAGCGTAAAGCAGTGAAAGGGGAACCATGCATCTTATGAGAAAAAAAATTCATTTAACAAAGGCCGAACTTATGGAAGATCAATTAGTTCTGCATAGCAGTGAGAAGGTTGAAGAGTCTGAGTTAAAGCCTGCCGGGCAGGTCCTTGTCGACTCGGATAATTTTTCTTTTGTGTACTTTGCAGAATCCCAGGAAGATTACGTACTCATACATATACAAGAGGAATGCTGGACTGCATTGAATAAAGCATTTGAACAAAAGCTGCCTGTGTATGCCGGCATTGGGGAGACAGAATTTGAGTTGGAGGGCCTTCACCAGGAACTGGACTTTCTGATTGAAAACATTGAAGGCAACAGCAACTATGGCGAAGAAATGGTCAAAAAGGTAGAAGCTGTCTTTTTGGAAAAAGCATAACCATTAGTCATTCAGCTTATCCAGATAGCTTTTTTAAGAGGTGAACGTATGAATCATTGGGATCAATTTCTGGGACCATACAAACAGGCAGTAGATGAACTGAAGATAAAGCTCAAAGGAATGAGAGGGCTCTATGAACTGGAACGCATTCATTCTCCGATTGAATTTGTTACAGGAAGGGTCAAGCCCATTGCGAGTATTTTAGATAAAGCGAACCAAAAAGGAATTCCCTTAGATAAGATTGGCAGCGAGATGCAGGATATTGCCGGCATTCGCCTGATGTGTCAGTTTGTCGACGATATCCATGCTGTCGTCGGATTATTAAGGGCGAGGAATGACTTTCGAATCATCGAAGAGCGCGATTATATTTCACATAAGAAGCCGAGCGGCTACCGTTCATATCATGTAGTCATTGAATATCCTGTACAGACCGTCCATGAAGAAAAACTCATCCTTGCCGAGATACAAATCAGGACACTCGCTATGAATTTTTGGGCGACGATTGAGCATTCTCTCAATTATAAGTACCGGGGGCAGTTTCCTGAAGAAATCAGGACAAGACTGATGAGGGCAGCCGAGGCGGCCTTCATGCTTGATGAAGAAATGTCCTTGATCAGGGAAGAAATCCAGGAAGCACAAAGATTCTTCTCGAATAAGAAAGAGCAGGAAGAGAAAAGGCGGGAATCCAAAGGACAATAAGTTTTTCTCCGATGGAAGAGGGAAATAGAAACTAAAAAAGGGTGTAGCTGTTATGAAATTTGCAATCACTTCTAAGGGAGATTCAAAGTCAAACACATTGATGCACAAAATGCGGACATACCTGCAGGACTTTGAGCTGATTTATGATGAAGAAGAGCCGGATATCGTGATTTCTGTAGGCGGGGACGGTACCCTGCTATATGCATTTCACCGTTATAGTTCCAGATTGGATAAGACAGCGTTTGTCGGTGTACATACCGGGCATCTTGGTTTCTACGCGGACTGGGTGCCTGAAGAAATTGAAAAACTGGTCATTGCCATTGCCAAGACCCCTTATCAGGTCATAGAATATCCGCTTCTGGAAACGATCATACGTTATCAGGATGGCGGGAAGGAAACAAGATACTTAGGGTTGAATGAATCGACAGTGAAGAGTGTGGAAGGGACACTCGTCATGGATGTGGAAATACGGGGACAGCATTTCGAGCGGTTCAGAGGGGATGGGCTGTGTCTGTCTACCCCATCAGGAAGTACAGCCTATAATAAAGCTTTAAACGGTGCCATTCTACATCCTTCCATCCCTGCGATACAGCTTGCTGAAATGGCTTCCATTAATAACCGGGTGTTCAGGACAATTGGATCGCCCCTGATTCTGCCGGCACATCATACCTGCATGCTGAAACCTGTCAATGTACCGGATTTCATGATAACGGTGGACCATCTGACACTGCTGCATAAAGATGTGAAATCGATCCAGTACAGAGTAGCTGATGAAAAAATCCGGTTTGCGAGATTCCGGCCGTTTCCTTTCTGGAAAAGAGTCAGGGACTCCTTTATCGCTGACGACTGAGAAACAGCTATGATCAATTATCTTATGGAGTGGAAAATTTCAAGTGACGAATCAGGGATGGATATCAAAACGTTTCTAAATCAGCACAATATTTCCAAACGAATGCTGACCGACATCAAATTTGCTGGTGGAAAGATAGCGGTAAATGAAAAAGAAGAAACTGTGCGATATATCTTGGATAAAGGAGATTTTCTGAGTGTACGGTTTCCGCCGGAACCTAAAAGCCCAACACTGAAACCGGAAAAAATCGATCTTGATATCGTATTTGAGGATAAAGATATACTGGTAGTCAATAAACCACCGTACATGAGCACGATTCCTTCAAGGGAGCATCCTGATGGAAGCCTTGCCAACGCCATCACTGGATACTATAAAAGAAAAGAGATAGATTCAGCTGTACATATCGTCACTAGGCTGGACAGGGATACATCAGGTTTGGTTTTGATTGCGAAGCACCGCCACATTCACCACTTAATGAGCCTGCAGCAAAAAAAGAGGGAAATTAAACGATCTTATGAAGCTTTTGCCGAAGGATTCTTCGCAGCAAAAGAAGGAACGGTGAATGAACCGATTGGAAGGAAAGAGAGTTCTATTATTGAACGGGAAGTAAGGGCGGATGGAAAAGCAGCCATTACACATTATCATGTGGTACGTCAGTACGAAGAGTTCGCCCATATCACACTTAATTTGGAGACCGGCAGAACGCACCAAATCCGGGTCCATATGTCATTCAAGGGCCACCCTCTGCTGGGTGACAGTTTATACGGTGGAAATCACGAAAGGATGGAGAGACAGGCACTGCATTGTTTTTCGCTTTCATTTACCCATCCGTTCACCGGTGACCCGCTTCAATTCATGGCCCCGATTCCTCAGGACATGAAAGGAATGTTGTAGTATAAAAGCCTCTTTTCGTGGATTAAAGAATATCGCCATCATTCACCAGAAGAATTGCGAATAACAAGAAAGAATATTCAGAAGGAAATGCCCGGGGTATCCAAGGGTGAAATCCCGCTCTTCGATTTTTCCAAAAGAAGCCATCAATACGAAACAGACTTCCATAAAAGAAGCAGCCGGTCTGCCCTCAAGCCGGCTGCTTTTTCTAGTTTAGTCTGTCCGGCTTTACATCTCTGAATTTTTCTGCCACAAACGGCATGGAGGATTTCACGCTTTCGACTGTCATTTCCGGATAAGAAAGGGAGGAAAGCTTCCCGCCAAAGACGGCGCCGGTATCAAGGTTGTAAGTCCGGTTGATCTGTCTTACTTCCGAAAAAGGGGTATGCCCATACACGATATAGGCTTCCCCCTTGTAATTAAAAGCCCAGTCCCTTCTGACAGGTGTTCCGTCATCATTGGTTTCCCCGGTGATATCCCCGTATAATACAAAGGTTTTCACTCTTTTGTTTTGTTTCCCTATAAGGTCTTCTCGGATGCCGGAATGAGCAATAATCAATTTTCCCGAGTCAAGCTGCTGATAGAGAGGAGAGCTCTCATACAGTTCAATAAACATCTTCTTATATCTTTCTATTTCATCTTCTGGGAGTCTTCCTAATTCTTCTAAAGTTGTCTCCAATCCATGAAGAATCTTGACATTATTGCCCAAAAAATAACGGTAGAGCTTATTGCAGTGGTTGCCTGGGACATAATATGCCAACTTTTCTTTGAACAGTCTCCAAATGATTTCAATGACCTTTAACGAGTTGGGGCCGCGGTCCGTCAAATCACCCACGAATCCAAGCAAGCGTCCTTCCGGATGCACCGGGATTCCCGATTCCCATTTGTAGCCCAGTTTCATTGTCAATTCTTTAAACTCATCATAACAGCCATGTATGTCCCCGATTATATCAAGCTTCATAGGTTCTCCTTTCTAATATGAATTAAGTGAATAGACATCTGATTTCCTCGAGTGAAATTTTATGAGGCGACAATCTTTTAAAGATTTGCTAGTATTATGAGGACTGATATAGTTATCCTGATAAAATAAATTGATTGTACACATAACTTGATTGCATGGAATGATCACTTCTATAATAATAATTCTCTTAAATATAAAATTTAAACGGCGCTATACTTTATTTATTTTGCCTTTTTCGTAAACGTTGTTGCTATTTATATCAAGTTCGAAATTCTTCGCCTCAATTCACCAGAAAATCTAAAAAAGGCAGAAAAAATAGAGCTGTTCTTCTATAAAGAAAATCCCTGGTATCCAAGGGGAAAATCCGGTACTTAGGATTTACCAAAAACAGCAATCAAATCAATACGGAAACAGCCTTTTCTTAAGAGGAAGCAGGTATACTGTTTATTTATCAATTATCTGGCAGATGATTATGAACAATTTCAACAAGCAAGGAGGGATTGCCAATGCCAGTGGAAAATCAAGAAAAAAGAGAAGTCCAATTGGATGAAGACTACTTGACCTCTGCCCTTCTAAATGAAGAAATGGAGAAGTTCCGTGAAGAATTCACTGCTCTCCATTCATACGACAGAGCGCAATATTTCGAGAAAATCGATGATTCCCTAAGATTAAGAATGTATCAATATTTATCTCCTGCGGAAATGGCAGAACTGTTCGAAAGCCTGGATAAGGATGAAACGGAATATCAGGAAATCCTTGCGGAAATGACTCCCTCTTATGCTGCGGACATGCTATCCAACATGTATGCCGATGATGCCGTTGATGTTTTGAATGAACTTGATAAAGACCAGGTTGCCAGTTACCTGACCATTATGGACGATGACTCAGCTCAGGAAATCAAAGAGCTTCTTCACTATGAGGAGTATACGGCTGGAAGTATCATGACAACTGAATTTGTTGCCATAGAAGCCAATCAGACGGTACGCTCGGCGATGACCATATTGAAGAAAGAGGCCCCGAATGCTGAAACGATTTACTATATCTTTGTTGTTGACGAAGAAAAGCGGCTGGCGGGTGTTATATCCTTGCGTGACTTGATTGTCAGCGACGATGAGACGATGATTGCCGATGTCATGAGTGATCGTGTGGTATCCGTTTCTGTAGGGGAAGACCAGGAAGCGGTTGCCAGAACAATGAGGGACTATGATTTCCTGGCTTTGCCTGTCGTTGACTTTAAACATCATTTACTTGGTATCATCACAGTCGATGACATCATAGATGTTATTGACGAAGAGGCTTCAGATGACTATTCCAAACTGGCGGGTATTTCTGATGTGGATACGGTTGACCGTAATCCTTTCACAGCAGCCAAGAAAAGGCTTCCTTGGCTGATAGCATTATTATTCCTTGGGATGTTCACTGCCAGCTTGATTGGAAGATTTGAAGAGACATTGGACAAAGTTGCAATCCTGGCTGTTTTTATTCCTTTGATTGCCGGCATGGCCGGGAATACCGGAACACAGGCATTGGCAGTTGCCGTGCGTGGTATTGCAACTGGCGACCTGGAAGAAGAGAGTAAATGGAAGCTTGTTATCCGTGAAGCGGGAACCGGTTTGATAACCGGCACTGTTTGTGGAATAGTTGTCATGATTACTGTATACGTATGGAAAGGGCAATTATTCTTAGGTTTTCTTGTGGGGATTTCCATTCTGGTATCATTAATTGTGGCTACTCTTGCTGGCTCGCTCGTTCCGCTGTTGATGCATAAGCTCAAAGTGGATCCGGCCGTAGCATCAGGCCCGTTCATTACAACCATCAATGACATTATCAGTATCATGATATATTTTGGAATGGCAACACTATTTATGAATTATCTAGTATAGAAAAGGGGGAAGATTGATGGAACATGGTGCATCAGTGGCATCACTGGTTATTGTAATTCTTGCAGCATTCCTTACACCGATTTTGCTTCATAGGCTGAAGCTTAACTTTATACCCGTTGTAATTGCCGAAATCATCGTGGGGTTGATCATTGGCCGAAGCGGTTTTGACCTTGTTCAATATGATGTGTGGCTGGAGACATTGTCTACACTCGGTTTTATATTTCTTATGTTTTTAAGCGGACTGGAAATTGATTTTTCGGCTTTTTCAAACAAGGGGAAAAAGAAAGAAATCCTGCCAAATGGAAAACCGGAACCGAACAGACTAAAAGTATCCATGATTATTTTTGCCGGTATCTTTATAGTTTCCCTGGCATTGTCTTATCTATTTGTTATTGCCGGTTTGATTGATAATGCATTCCTCATGACACTTATCATCTCAACGATTTCTCTGGGGGTCGTCGTTCCTACATTAAAGGAAGCCCATATCATGAAGAGCGGCATTGGCCAGATCATCTTGCTTGTGGCGGTTATAGCTGATTTGGTCACAATGATACTCCTTGCAGTTTTTGTTTCTTTGTACGGCGATGGCCATGGAAATATGTGGCTGCTGTTAGTATTGTTCGGTGCAGGGGTATTGTTATACTTCCTGGGCAGAAGATTCAAGAACAATCCGTTAATGAAGACACTCTCAACGGGTACAACCCAAATCGGGACGAGGGCTATATTCACTCTGATCATCCTGCTTGTTGGGGTATCTGAATCAGTGGGGGCCGAGAATATCCTGGGTGCATTCCTTGCAGGTGTATTGGTTTCTCTTCTTTCACCTCCTCAGGAAATGGTCCATCGATTGGACTCCTTCGGCTATGGGTTCCTGATTCCGATTTTCTTTGTGATGGTCGGGGTTGAATTGGAACTATGGTCACTCTTAAGCGATCCGAAATTGCTTTTATTGATTCCATTGCTTATGCTCGCGTTCCTTGTATCGAAATTGCTGCCGGTTTACCTGCTCCGAAAATGGTACGATAACAAGACGACCATTGCTTCGGCTTTCCTATTGACATCTACATTGTCATTGGTAATCGCCGCTGCCAAAATCGCTGAACGAATGGAAATCATTACGGCTCAAATGAGTGGAACACTGATTTTGGTGGCTGTTATTACATGCCTGGTGACACCAATTGTATTTAAAAAGCTGTTTCCGAAAGAAGCAGGCAAGGAAAAGCAACTCAAGGTTGCCTTTTTAGGGGCCAATCAAATGACACTGCCCGTTTCAAGAGAGCTTAAGTCCGCACTTTATGTACCTGTGCTCTATCATACCCGACAGGATAAGTCGAATCGAAGCATCTCCGATTCATTATTTGACATCACCGAAATAGAAAACTATGATTTAAAAACCATTGAGGAAAACAAAATCTTTGAAGCGGATATCATAGTCATTTCCACAGGGGATGAAGAACAAAATGCCACCCTTGCGACTGCTGCCAAAGAAGCAGGCATTGAGCGTGTCATTGTCCGGGTGGAAAGCCCCGATCTTGAAGAGATGCTGCGGGATCAGGAGATAGAAGTATTTTCTGTCATGCTATCTACAAAAGCACTGCTTAAAGCACTAATTGAATCTCCGTCTGTAATGAATATCTTTACCAATCAGGAAACTTCACTATATGAAATCAAAATGCTGAACATCCAGTTCGAAGGCATGACACTAAGGGAATTCCCGTTTACAGGGGACGTCATCTTTGTCCGCATCTTTAGAGGCAAAGATTCCATTGTTCCCCATGGGGATACCGAACTTCACATGAATGACCGACTGATAGTGACAGGCTCCAAAGAATACGTTGATGAACTCAAACGTGAATTGGAATTCTGTGAATATTGCTAAGAAAGACCACCTGTCCGATGGGCAGGTGGTTTTTCTTATAGAATTTTCACGAACGGATATGGGCATAACTTGAATAATGAGGGTTAATTTTATCTTTTTTTTTGCTCTTATCCCTTTCTTTCCTGTAGTAAATCGGATAAGATTAGTATCAGGTACTAATAACTTGTAATAATCCAAGAATATATAGGAGGATTTTTGATGACTCTCTCACTAAAAGGTAAAACATACGTAGTAATGGGTGTAGCAAATAAACGAAGCATTGCCTGGGGCATTGCCAGAAGTCTTCATGAGGCAGGGGCAAGATTGATTTTTACATATGCAGGAGAACGATTCGAAAAGAGTGTAAAGGACTTGGCAGGAACACTTGAAGGCAGTGATAACAACCTTTTCCTGCAATGCGATGTGACGAACGACGAAGACATCGAAAAGTGCTTTGAGACAATCAAAGAAGAAGCCGGCACGATTCATGGGATTGCCCACTGTATTGCGTTCGCTAAAAAAGAGGAACTGTCCGGTGATTTTATGAATACGACAAGAGACGGCTTCCTGCTGGCTCATAACATCAGTTCTTACTCGTTGACAGCCGTTGCTAAAGCCGCAAAGGACCTTATGGTTGAAGGCGGCAGTATCGTGACGCTGACATACCTCGGCGGAGAGCGTGTGCTTGAGAACTACAATATCATGGGAGTGGCAAAGGCATCCCTGGATGCAAGCGTGAAGTACCTTGCCAGTGATCTGGGCAAAGCAGGAATCCGTGTCAACTCCATTTCGGCAGGGCCGATCCGGACTCTGTCTGCAAAAGGTGTAGGTGACTTCAATACGATTCTAAAAGAGATTGAGGAACGTGCTCCATTGAGAAGAAATACTACTCAGGAAGAAGTAGGGGATACAGCTGTATTCTTGTTCAGCGACATGAGCAGAGGCATCACGGGTGAAAATATTCATGTTGATTCCGGCTATCATATAATGGGTTAGTGAACGAAAAGTCCAAAGGCGATTTGCCTTTGGACTTTTTTTGTTATTTTTGATTGGAACAAGCCTAGCTCAAAAGTGTAGATTTGAGCCAGGTGAAAATTGCTGAATTGGGCAAGACTCAAAAAAATATTTGGAAATATTCTAGAAACCTCTAGGCACTTGCTGCATACATTGTAAAAGGAATGACCCGGGAGGTGCCAACATGAGTAAGAATTCCAAAGCGAGAACGCCTTTATTATACATCCAGCAGCCTTCACTTAAAGAAACAAGAGCAAATATGCAGCAAAGCTACTCAACAAAAAATGCCAAGCCGAAACCAAATGAAAAACAAATAAAAGATCAGTCAGCAGAGAAAAAGCCAAAACGAAGAAAGCGTTCCTTCTTTGAAGAGGAACTGGGAACTTTATATGGAGAAGGCCCACTACAAGAATCCGCCAAACCAGAGCCTGAGCAAGAGGAAATCAAAGCGGGTGAAGAGTCTGAAAACAAAGAATTAGAACAGAGGAATAAATCATTTTCTTTTAAACCATTAAAGCCGTTCAGAGACATGGACCTTGATGAAAAGGTTGATTATCTTTCCCGCTACATTAATGGAAAAGCTCCTTTTCCATGTGAGTTTATCACAAAAGAGGAAAGACACAGGGGGATCCTGCTGCAATCAGAAAAGGATATCCTTGTAATAAAGACATTTCAAGGTGACGAAGTAGAATTCAGCAGAAGTTCGTTGGAAGCAATCAAGATCATCGGCTTATAAGGTGTTAAAACAAAAGAAAAAGCCAGCCGGATTATATTCCGGCCGGCGTCTCAAAGGTTAGTCACAGATGCCTAGATCTCTGTCTGCAATACATTGAATTGCGCAGAAACAATTCAAGTCAACAGTGATACAGTTGTTTGTTCTGAACCACTCATCTACGTCGCAGATTGCACCGTAGTCTAATTTCCCGTAGTCGTTGATAATATCTCTGTTTGGTCTGATTGCTCTCAGAGTCGCACAGCAATTATCAAAAATTTCTTCTACACGGAAGTAAATGGTTACACAGTTAGCATCGCACTCTCCATCGCGCTGTCTGAACAGAGCTTTGAACAATTCACCATTTTTATTAGTCAGTGTAAAGATACGTGTGTCTGCGCGTCGTCTCATTGCAGGACTGTTCAAATCGCCAAGCGGCTCAAGGAAACAGCTGGTAGTACAATCCAGGCATTCATCATTTACTGCTGCATCCTGGATGTCTTTAATGGCGCGTACTACTTCACATACACAATTGTCAGTACTAACTCCACCTACATCATCTCTTTTTCCACAACCCATATTGAAAAAGCCTCCTTATAATTGTTTATCGCTACACTAATAACATATTGTAGTCAAGGAGTTTAAGTTACGGATATTAGCCCATTTTCGGGAAAATAGGCTAAGCGGTAATGGTTTACTTGATAAAAAATTAATCCTCATGAAAAGGAGTACCTTTGTGGAATTCACTTTATTACAGTTGATGATAATGGGTTTGGCCGTATTTCGGTTGACACATCTGATTGTTTACGATAAGATTACCGAATTTTTGAGATCCCCATTTTTTGATGAGGTTGAAGAAAAGGACGGGCTCGGCAATACTGAAACCTATTTAGTTCCTAAACAGACACTAATCAGGGGCTGGATCGGAGAACTTATCAGCTGCTATTGGTGTACTGGAATATGGGCGGCAGGCGTTCTTTATGGGCTGTATATTTTTCTGCCGGCAGCAGCCAACCCGTTGATTGTCATATTGGCTGCTGCTGGCATTGCCTCCATTATTGAAACATTGATACAAAAATGGATTTCTTGATTTCAGAGAACAAGCGTTATGGCAAGTGCATATTATGTTGATATAGGTATGGATTGCCTGAACGCTCTACTCTGAGCGCCATCATTTAAGGGGGAAGTAAAGGATGATGAAGAAATCTGAGTCAAATGATTCTAATCACAAAATCAATTCGCCTAAAAGAAAGAAAAAAGGATGCGGCTGCGGCAAAAGAAAGCGAAGGAAATAAGAACTTTATCAATTGTGTTTTTTTGTCAAATGATTATAAAGACTGATGCCCAAAAAACTCGCGGAGTTTATGGTTGGGCATCAGTCTTTTTTTATTCATAAAAAGCCGTCCATTAGCAGAAGATAGGAATACAATAAAAGCGTTTTGTAAGGAACTGATACCTGCTTTTCTTCTTTACAGACATTCAAAAACTGAGGGGATATTTTTATGAATAAACAGTGGTTTGGTGTATTAATTATCATGTTACTCGCCGGGTGTGCTGTCAATGAGGAAGATGGAAAGGACAGCAGGGGTGCTTTGATCAAAGTTACAGATCCGCCGCCGGTTGAATTGATGGAGAATCCTGAGACAGACAGCATCGGTCATGCCGTAAAAAAAGAAATCGCAAAGCTTCCTGAACTTTATGATGTCGCTGTCATAGAAGGGAAAAAGGAAATATTGGTTTCCTATAAGGTAAAACATTCCCATCGATTCCATATGAAGGGAATTGAAAAAAAGATGACAAAGAAGCTCGAGAAAAAATATCCTGATGAAGAATTCATTGTTTCCAGTGATTATAAAATTTTTTTGGAAACCGTGAGACTCAAAGAAAGAATCGAAAAGAACCATATTTCCAATAAGAAAGCTGAGGAAAGGTTCCAAGAGATCATTAAGCTGAAAGAGGAACTAACCTAGAAAGGAGCATGGTATGGGAAAGAAGCAAAAAACACCGCAGCAGAAACAGTTCGAACAGCTTGAGAAGAAGCATGAAACTAAACGCCCCGTGTTGCTAAACTGTATCAAAGCTTTTTTTGTTGGAGGTTTCATTTGCTTGATTGGACAGGCCGTCACTTATTTCTATATCTATTTCTTTAATTTTACCGAACAGACAGCCGGCAACCCGACCGTTGCCACTATGGTGTTTTTTTCGATGCTCTTGACAGGATTTGGCGTCTATGACCATATCGGACAGTTTGCCGGGGCTGGAAGCGCTGTGCCGGTTACAGGGTTTGGTAATGCGGTCATATCCGCCGCCATCGAACATCGGACTGAGGGGCTAGTTCTTGGAGTAGGGGGAAATATTTTCAAGCTTGCTGGTTCAGTTATTGTCTTTGGAGTGTTTTCAGCGTTTGTCATAGCCTTGATTAAGACTCTTCTGATTAAGTGGGGGGTTATTTAATGTTAAAAGGAACACAATCATGGGAATTTCAGAATCAGCCATCCATCATTTCAACAGGGGTAGTCGGTGGGCCTTTTGAAAAGAAGGGCAGATTATCGGAAGATTTTGATCGATTTTTCGATGATTTATGGATGGGGGAAGAAACGTATGAAAAAGCAAACCGCCTGATGATCGAAAATGCAGTAAAACTTGCGGTAGAAAAAGGAGGAATACGGGAAGATCAAGTCCAATTCTTCTTGTCTGGAGATTTAATAAATCAAATCACGCCATCCTCCTTTGCTGCCAGGACAAACGCAATACCTTATCTTGGTTTATTTGGAGCCTGTTCGACATCGATGGAAGGACTTGCGCTGGCCTCTTATATTGTGGATTCAGGAGGTGCGGATTATATCGTGACGGGTGCTTCCAGCCATAACTCTGCAGTTGAAAAACAATTTCGATATCCAACGGAGTATGGGGGCCAAAAACCGCCAACAGCGCAGTGGACCGTTACGGGAGCCGGGTATTCGCTTGTTGGAAAAAGTACACCTGGATCAGCACCTATGCCCCGGGTCACTTCTGCCACAGTAGGAAGAGTCATTGATATGGGACTGACAGACCCATTCAATATGGGGGGGGCGATGGCACCGGCGGCGGCAGATACCATCGCTGCACATTTTAAAGATTTAGAAAGAGACCCATCGTATTATGATCTCGTCATCACTGGGGATTTGGCTAAAATAGGACGCAGGACGACCCGGGAATTACTTCAGCAAAAAGGGATTGACCTGGATGAGAATCAGTTTCATGATTGCGGTTTGCTGATATACGGACAGGATCAGCCTGTACAATCAGGCGCCAGTGGTCCGGGATGCTCAGCAACGGTTTTATATGGGCATCTCCTTAATCAAATGAAAAAAGGTGTGTACAAAAAGATTTTAATGGTAGCAACAGGAGCTCTTTTGTCACCACTCACCTTTCAGCAGGGAGAAACCATTCCATGTATAGCCCATGCTGTGTCGATTGAATATATCTAAACGAGACTGAAAGGAGTGGCAGTTAATGCTGGCAATGTTTTTTTGGGCGTTTTTGATAGGTGGCATGATGTGCGTAATCGGCCAGCTTTTATTCGATATCGCAAAATTGACACCTGCTCATACTTTGAGTTTGCTTGTGGTCATGGGAGCCATATTATCAGGGTTTGGCTTATATGAGCCATTGATTGATTTTGCAGGGGCTGGAGCAACGATTCCCATTACATCATTTGGGAATGCACTTGTTCAGGGAGCCATGCAGGAAGCAGACCAACATGGTCTGGTAGGTGTGCTTACGGGAATGTTTGAAGTGACAAGCTCCGGTATATCGGCAGCCATCATCTTCGGATTCCTTGGTGCCTTGATTTTCAAGCCGAAAGGGTGAGGCTGTGTGTACGAATATGCAGAGGTAGCCTTTAGGAGCCTTTTTGTTCTTGCTGCATTATTTCTTGTAACAAAATTACTTGGAAGGAAACAGCTTTCGCAGCTTTCCTTTTTTGAGTACCTCACAGGTATCACAGTGGGCAGTATCGCGGGGACGCTGTCGATGGACTTGGAATTGAAGCTTTTGGAAGGGTTGATGAGTATATTGCTTTGGTTCTCTGTCCCCTTCATCTTTTCCTTGTTATCACTGAAAAGCGTCAAATTCAGACATTTCATAGAAGGTACTCCGACTATTTTTATCCAGGATGGCAATATCATCGAGCAAGCCTTAAAAAAAGAAAAAATTTCAACAGATGAAATGCTTGAACAATTAAGAAAAAAGGGGATCTTCCGGGCAGCTGATGTCCAATATGCCTCATTTGATACCAATGGGGAGTTAAGTTTTCTGCTAAAAAGAGAAAAACAGCCTCTTCTTTATGAAGACTTGTTCCATTTTTCTGGTAAGATGCTGCAAATTCAGCCCGTAATCAGTGATGGAGAAGTTGATACTCAAGGGTTAACACAAATAGGGTTCACCGAGGAGTGGCTTTATCAACAGCTTACGCAAAGGAAAATCCTGCTTGAAAATGTTTTCCTTGCACAAGCGGATACTTCCGGGCAATTAACCATTGATTTATTTGATTGGACGGAAGGCAAGCTCCAGCCCAAACATAGGTAATCATCTCTACATACACTATATCAGCAAGGTACAAAGAGAGGTGATAACTATGTATGGATATGGTTATGGCTGTGGATACCCAGGTAACAATTACGGATCAACCTTTATCTTGATTGTTGTTCTGTTCATTCTCTTGATCATCGTTGGTGCAAGCTTCTACTGTTAATCCGATAAGCAGGTTTCAGTACCCATCGTGCAAAGACGATGACTGCTGAAGCTGCTTTTTTGGTTTTTTCAGGGATTGAATCATGCACCAAAAGGTCAGCGCCTCATACTATATAGTAGCTATGAAGGAGGCGTTTACCCATGAATAACAATAACTTCTTTAAGAATATTGAAAAGAAAACCGGTGTCAATATGAATGATGTTTTAGAGCTGGCCAGCTCACTTCAAAACGCAAATTTCAAAGATGAACAAACAGTCCGTGGTGTCATTCAGCGAGTATCGCACATTGCCAACAAACCAGTAAACAAAGAAACGGAAGACAAAATTGTAAAATCCCTTGTAAATGAGGGAAAACAGCTGGATTTTGGTACGCTATCCCAAATGATCAATAACGAGAAGAAATAGTAAAAGTGGAACCATTTGGCCCTTGGTGCGATTAAGGGTAACTCGTTCGGTTGAGAGGGAGAAAATGCCTATTTGCTGGTGGTTTTGCAGGTTAAAATACAAAGACTTTTGCAGGCTGTTTTGAAGTGTATTATGAATGAAAATTGCACAAAAAAGAGGAGCTGCCAACGACCTTGCAGCTCCTCGCTTCTATTATGCGTTATTCAATTAAGCCCCAGATCGGTTGAACAGCCGGTTTCCCGTTAAACTTTTGCATTCTTCAGCAATGAAACCAGGTTCTTTGCTAATTGAGGTTTATAGAGGGAAAAATTCCCCTTAATTAGCAAATAGTATTGAAAACAGCTTAAATAGAGGGAGAAATTCCTCTTATTTGACTCAAAAAACGTAAAAATACGCAGCTTTGCTTTGTATAAAGGGAAAAACTCCCCTTATTTTCCGCAAAAACCACGTCTACTCTACATCTAACGGTAAAATCTCCCCTTATTTTTCTATCACTCGTTACTCCCCCTTTCTCTCCCATCTATTGTATCTGCAATAACGAATCCGTTGACAAATTTGTAACATAAAATGCAGACCAGTTTGCAACACCACATAAATTTATGCGGTAGTGCAAATCGGCCTGCAAATCAGTATGCAACAATAAGCGAAAAAACTTCAAAACCATTGGTATGCCGATACAAAAGCCGATACAAAATGCTATGCAAAATGTACCGCAAATTACCTTTCAATTTATTGGTTTCTCCCTCTATACTGAACGGGTTGCGATTAAGGGGGACCGGATGGTTTTTTCGTACGTAAAGGCCCGTTTGCTGCAGGAAGATTTCCAGCGGGCAATGCAACAGCAAAAGAGATGAGATGGAAGCCCTGCTCTTCTTTCAGAAAAACCCATTAGATACACAAAATTCGAAAACAGAAAACCTGAATATAATATTTACCCACCGAAATTCATATCTTCATCCGTATTTCATAATAATAAAAATGAGAGTTTATAATCTTTCTTAACCGGGAATTGAAAATCAAAGCGAGGTGAACAGTATGGGATATATTGCACCAGTACCGCATTTTCAATATATGCAGTATGCCGAGCGTGAAGTCAGTAAGGATTATGATCCTTTCACCTTTATGCCCGTAAGCAGGATTCGTCCTCTGGTGAATGAAGATGAGCAGTATGACGGTGACCTATCAGGTGAAAATATGGTCAATGTGAGGGGACAGAAAAGAAGCAGCAAGTCTGAACCCCTATTAGAGGAATTTTTAGCAGATATTACAGGAAAAGGGAAGTACATTAACGAATATGTATAAAAAACGGAAAGGATGTAATTCCCTTGCTATTGAAACAAATCAATGAAAGCTGCTACTATTTTTTTTCTGCAGTCAATGTCGGTTATATCCTCAATAATGAGGAAGGGATGCTCATCGATACAGGAATCGATGATTCGTCCATCAAGAAAGTGCTGAAACGATTGGAACAGGAAGGCCTCCCGTTGAATTACTGCCTCGTCACTCATGCACATACGGATCATTTTGGAGGAGCCTCTTACTTAAAGAAGAAGGGGGTAAAACTGTTTGCCCCTCAATTTGAAAAAGCCATTATGGAAAATCCATTGCTGCAACCCGTTTATTTATGGAATGGAGCATTTCCTTTGAAGGAAATAAGGAATAAATTTTTAGAAGGAAAATCTGTGGAAATCGATGAATGGTTTTCTCCAGGAAAATTGGAAATCGGCCCATTTACATTGGAAGCCATCCATTTGCCAGGACACTCCATCGGACAAGTGGGTATCCTGTATAACGATATCTTTTTTGCTGCTGATTCTTATTTTGGTCAAGAAACAATAGAAAAGCATATCATTCCATTCATCACAGATGCCCAACAAACAATTGATACACTTGAAAGATTGAAAGATTATTCTTTTCAGGGAGCTGTTCCCGGGCATGGTGAGTTTGAGAGGGACATCAACGCCACGCTCGAAGCAAATATTTCGGTACATAAAAAGTTATTGAGCCAGCTGGCAGATAAGGTGGAAAACAGCAATGAGAAGTGGGAGTTTGACCAATTGATGAAGGAGTTTTTGGACCTCAATCGGGTAGAGTCTGGTTCACTGGGCCAATACTTGCTTTACCGGACAAGCTTTACAGCCTATTTAACCAAATTAATCAATGATGGGTCATTAAAGATATCCTTGGAAAAAAACAAGCTATTTATCAGTAATTAGAAATGGCCCAAGCGGCCTTTTGAAATAAACGGGTATCTAGTACCCTTGAAGCAATAAATCTTCTCCATCCTGCCACTCTCCAAATAAAACATCCTTTGCGGAAGAGAACCCCTTTTTTTGTATTTCATTGATGAGCCATTGTTCATCTGCATGTATCATTTTCAAATTGTCATAAATGATTTCACCATCCAGAATCACAGATATCGGAATCGGGATGGAAGAAGGGGCAACATTCAAATCCTTTTTTTGTACAGAAGCATAAATGGATTTTTTAATGACACTTAAACTCCCATCAGTTTCGAGGATGGCATATTCACATTCACGAAGAGAGAAAACATCTTTGGTACGGAGCAGCTGCTGAAGCTGGTTTAAATCAAGATGATTCTTCTTCAATTGTTGAAATTGAATCTCTCCCTTTCGAATGATGATGGAAGGCGTATTCTCAAACAAGTGCCTTAATCTTCGGGAACGCTGGGTAAGCTTCTCAGTAAAATATATCATTCCGCCCCAGATTGTAATCGCAAAAAGGATTTCCATTACTCCCCCTTTATTATCATAAAGGGAGTTTCCCACAAGTTCCCCTAGAATGATAGCTGATATGAAATCAAAAGGGGTAATCTGTGAAATTTGTGTTTTTCCCAATACTTTTGTCAATATGAGCAATGCAACGAAGCCTACGATAAGTTCAGTTGCAATTTCAATAAAATTCATAGTAGTTCTCCCGT
Source organism: Bacillus sp. SRL337 (assembly GCF_984799155.1). Classification (NCBI taxonomy): domain Bacteria; kingdom Bacillati; phylum Bacillota; class Bacilli; order Caryophanales; family Bacillaceae; genus Bacillus; species Bacillus sp. SRL337. The sequence goes on from NZ_OZ481793.1 coordinate 1,418,551, forward strand.
TTCCGTTTTTAGTCATTAATCCATTTTCAACAAGATACGAAAGAATTATGCAAGACCCACGACATTGGAAACAAAAAAAACCGTCCTCCGGCAGACCGGAAGGCGGTTATTATCTGTTCAATTCTTTTTTCATAGATTTATGAGGGATGCCGGCATCAAGGAATTCATCCGATGTTACGGCATAGCCAAGGTTTTCATAGAAGGGAATCGCGTGTGTCTGCGCATTCAGGATTAAGGCCGGAATACCTTTGCTTCTGGCATGATCTTCGATAAAATTCATAATCAATTTTCCGGCGCCTTTTCCGCGTGCACTGGAAAGAACACAAATTCGTTCTACCTTTCCTTGGCCGTCCTTCTCACGAAACCTTCCAGCACCTACTGGCTTATTATCTTCATATAGTACAAAATGGTCAGAAGTGTTCTCGAATTCATCAATTTCTTCTTCCAAAGGAACATTTTGTTCACCAACGAATACTTCTTTCCGGACAAACATTGCATCTTGAAGCTCATTGTCGGTATTTGCAAGGATCATATTCAAAGTGGACTATTCCTTTCCTAAGCGGAAGGTTTCGTACACTGTCCAGGAGCCATTCTCAAGCTGGTACAGCAGGTGGAAACGATCCACTGTTTCTTGATGGTCGATTCCCAGCATACGAAGGGAACCAAAGACGTCAGAATGCTCATCATCCGAGAGGTTTTGAGCAACGGTGATGTGAGGTACAAAGGCATATTCGGGTTCATGTCCATTGAATTCAGGGGAATGCATATCATGATGAAGACCCTCAAGTTCCGGTGTGGACTCCACTTTAAAGTAGATAACATTGTTAACCGGCTGAAACGAACTGATTCTATAAACCTTCAGGTTGAATGGGTCATAACTCTTTGCGATGTTTCTTAGTTTGCCGGCAATATCTTTTATTTCACTATCGTCTGCAGAAAATACATTCTTAAGAGTCAAGTGAGGTGTAATTAGAGCATAATGTGGATCGTAACGCTTTCGGTAAGCATTGGCCTTATCCTGAAGCGATTTAGATGGAAAAATAACGACACCATAATTCATAAATGTTACCTCCTTTGGTTCGAGAAGTTCGATATATTCAAAATAATTAAATATATCAGTTATTATAGCACAAAAAAAGCAGAAATTAACTAGAGCGAAAGATGGTTTTCTGATAGTGCGTTACAAAAGGCTTGATTCCCACAAAGTACTCAGTATTCTGCCCCACTGAAAAACAGGTTCATCTGCTCCTGAGGTGTTACTCCAAGGGCTGGTTTTTTCAGAGCTGATACTAAACGGGAGCAGCTTGAGGAATTCTCTCAAAGAGATGAAAGTCGAAACAATATTATTATGCCATACGTTTAAATATCTTATGAGAACATATGCTTTAACGCCCGCCTCAAGTCTGGCTGCCAATGCTTCCAAGTGTGGTCCCCATTGAATTCTTCATAAAAGGTTGAGAAATTTTCTTTTTCAAACAGTTCGTGAAGCTCCCTGTTAGGGGTAAGGAAGTCAGCTGTTTCCCCATTCGTTGTTTTCACTTCTGTTTCACCTTTCCCGATGATATGGTAAATGTCCAAAAGGTGCGGCTGGCCATTTTGTTTCACTGCCTCCAGCACTTTATCATTCACAAAAGGTGACTGCAAAATGACCTTGCCAAAGGTATTAGGATATTTTAAAGCAGCCATCAAAGATACTGACGCACCGAGGGAATCGCCAATCAGCGCCCTTCCCATCCCCATATGGTAAACAGGGTATTTTTCATCAAGATAAGGCACCAGTTCATGCCCCAAAAAGCGGATATAAGCGGCATTCTGTTCCCCATCCGGATGATACTTCCTCCTTCGGTCATGGACATCTTTATAAGGGACAGCCACAATGATCATGTTTTCCATTTCCTGATTGCCGATCAATTCATCGGCCAGCCTTGGAATCCTTCCCAGTTGGAAATAATCCTTACCGTCCTGACAAATCAATAATGAGTATTTATATAATGGCGAATAGGAGGGAGGCAAATAGACAAGCATATTTATTTCTTCATTCAATTCTTTACTGAAGAGGCTGATTTCATTGATTGTTCCTCTAGAAGCTGACATTTAGAATGACCTCCAATAATTTAATTTCGAGTTTGGCTTTCGGCATTTGTGAAAAGCCTTCCAAAAAAGATTGTACCATAATTAATTGTTAAAATCCCTGCAACCGCTCACATCAATTTGATTGCCTGTCGGGGTTTCAAAACCCCCAACTTGGAGAAAAGTATAAGAGACTGCCAGTTTCATATTCACCTAATTGTCAGTATAATATGACAAAAGGATAGATAAACTTAGGAGGGGAATCATGTCTAAAATCGTACACTCAAAAGATGTTACATATGCTGCAAGACAGAAACTTGAAGAAAGGGGAGTCTCGGTAGAAGATATAGCGGATATCGTTTATCAGATGCAATACCCGTACCATCCCGAACTTGAATTGGGGGATTGTATTGAAAGTGTTGAGAAGGTCCTGTTAAAGAGGGAAATTCAGCATGCCATCCTTGTAGGCATTGAACTAGATATGCTCGCTGAAAATAAGCAGCTTTCAGAACCGCTTCAATCCATTGTGGAAACAGACGAAGGTCTGTTTGGGGTAGATGAGACAATTGCCCTTGGAGCTGCACTAGGTTATGGAAGCATTGCCGTTACAACATTCGGGCATCTTGATAAAAACAAAATTGGTGTCATCCGCGAACTGGATACCAAAAATGGAAAGGGTATACACACGTTCCTGGATGACATGGTAGCAAGCATTGCTGCTAATGCAGCATCGAGGATTGCACACCGGCTGCGTGATGAGGAAGAACAATTCACAGACGAAGAAAAGAAGGCACACGATGAAGAGGAAATAATCGGATAACAAAAGGTCCCCAATGAAGAGCACGAGGGCACTGGAAAAGGGTAAGAAAAATTAAATTTCAAAGGCAGAATCGTTCACTTCTATGAGCGGTTTTGCCTTTTTTACTTTACGTTCTGTAGTGAGTGAGGGTGGATTTCCATTCCAGGTGCACGACTCCACGGGGCGGGCGGTATGCCTCGTCGGCTTCGCCTGCCTATAAAGCGGAAGGAGCCGTTCAGCGACGTACAGATTGGATGGCTCTCTTATGAGGTAAAGGAAACCCGAAGAGCAAAGTGAGTCGATGATGACATATCGCAAGGAGGAGCCGGGAAGTACGCTAACAGCTGGGCTTTGGAGCTGGATTCTGAAGAAGATGGACCGAAATCTGCTAGTCTCTGGCCGCTGAAGGTGGACTCGGGGTCTCACCTGTCCCGCTCGTCCCTGAGGAGATCGTGCACCTTCCAGCCAATCAACATTACGTAAAGTATAACCAAATGACCCCACAGCAAGTACTAATGGAGCGCTCCAAGAATCTAAGTCAGATAAAGTTTTGGTCCATTCTGTACCCGCTTTCAGGAAACACAGCAAGGATATTTCTGGTCCTGAATGTCCGAAACTGCTGCCGCATGCAGCAATAACCCTTAATATGATCTGCTTCTATCTTTGTGATCAGGATGGTCCGCTTGGTGAAAATATTTCTATCTGTTTTGTAGATAATCCTCACAGGAGTCTTGTACTTCAACGCTTTCTCCAATGCCTTCTTCAAATGATATCTCCCCTTCAAGAGGTGGTTAATGGTACCAATATACGCGAACGTTTGTTCTTTTATACGTTTATTGAGGAAAAAAAGTGATTAGTGTATTGACAAGCGCAGAATTTTTCATATAATAGAATATGTAACTACTAAACAAATGGATATCATGATCTGATAGTTCAGCGGGAGAATACATCCTTGACAGGGATGGGGTCGGGGGTTCGAATCCCTCTCAGATCATACCAAAAAGAGGTTGCTTTCATTGAAAGCAGCCCTTTTATTTTGTAAAGGCTCTTTTCGTAAACTTGGAATATATCGTCCTTTTTGACCAGATATAACTCGGAAAGCAAGAAAGAAAAGAGCTGCTAGTTTAAATAGGTAATCCCAAGTATCCAATGGGAAAAGGGAGACTTGGATTTTCCAAAAGCAATATCACTACGAAAACAGCCTTTTTAAATAGGAAATTCCCGAGCAAGTACCCGGGGATTTCCAGTCTAAAGCAACGTTCACTATAATTTTGTTCGCACATCCCAAAGTTCAGGGAAGAAGCGATGCTCCAAGACTTTTTTGAGATATCCTACACCGGATGATCCCCCTGTACCTTTCTTATGGCCGATAATCCTTTCAACCGTTTTCATGTGCCGGAACCGCCACTGCTGCAGCCAGTCTTCAATATCAATCAGCTTTTCAGCCAGTTCGTAAAGATCCCAATAATCATCAACATCTTTATATATAGTGATCCAGGCATCCTCTACAGATTGGTGATGCTTATAGGGGGAGGTATAATCCCTGTTCAGCACTTCATCAGGGATATCCAGTCCTGCTCTTGATAATGCAAGGATGGCCGCATCATATATACTCGGTTTCTTGTAAGCTTCCATCAGCTCTTGATGAAGTTTTGGATCCTTTTTATAGATTTCCAGAACATGTTTTGTTTTGTAGCCAAGCATAAATTCGATCATCCGGTATTGATATGATTGAAAGCCTGATGCCTGCCCAAGTTTTTCCCTGAACTCCATGTATTCAGCTGGAGTCAGTGTTGACAGCACATCCCAGGCATGAATGATCTGCGACTGAATCTTTGATACCCGTGCAAGCATCTTGAACGCCTGGGAAAGTTCGCCTTTTTGTATCAGAGTGATACTCGCTTCAAGCTCATGTAATATCAGCTTCATCCACAATTCGCTTACCTGGTGGATAATGATGAATAACATTTCATCATGATGTCCGGAGAGTCTTTTCTGGCTTGAGAGGAGCGATTCAAGCTGCAGATAATCCCCATACGTCATTTTTTCTGAAAAATCGGTATGTATAGCCTTATCAAAGATATTCGATTGGTTATTTTCCCCCATGCATGTCCCTCCTGAAATATATTAATGTTCATTCATATACAAACTTCGCTTAAAAAAGTCATATTCCTTCAAAAAAATGAGGTGGGGCAATAGCGGAAATTTTCATACACTTTCACTTTTACGCTATAATGAGAGAAAAGGGGAAGGAGATTAGAAAAATGACTACATATCCAAATACTAAAAGCACGATGGAACTAATTAAACAGCTTGTTTCAATTCCAAGTCCATCCGGGAATACCAATACGATCATTTCTTTTGTTGAGGACCATTTAAAGGATACCGGTTACGAAATGTACAGAAACAGAAAAGGCGGCTTGATTCTCTCTATACCTGGGGAAAATGACAGCAGGCACCGTATGCTGACAGCTCACGTAGACACCTTGGGGGCCATGGTCAAAGACATCAAAGGTGATGGACGGTTGAGGCTGTCCATGATTGGCGGTTATCGCTGGAATGCGGTGGAAGGAGAATACTGTACGATTGAGACATCTTCTGGAAAAACATATACAGGGACAATCCTGATGCACCAGACTTCTGTGCATGTTTACAAAAATGCAGGTGAGGCAAAACGTGATGATGTAAATATTGAAGTCCGAATTGATGCAAAAGTTTCAAATCCAGGTGAAGTCAGGGAGCTGGGTATCGAAGTAGGGGACTTTGTTTCATTCGATCCTCGTGCAGAAATTACAGACAGCGGTTATATTAAATCAAGGCATTTGGATGATAAAGCAAGTGTGGGGATGCTTCTTCAGTTGATCAAAAAGGTTAAAGAAGACAACATAACACTTCCTTATACAACTCATTTCCTTATCTCGAATAACGAGGAAATCGGTTACGGCGGAAATTCAAATATCACTCCTGAGACGGTAGAATACCTGGCTGTCGATATGGGTGCACTTGGCGATGGACAGTCTTCAAATGAGTATACCGTTTCCATTTGTGCAAAAGATTCAAGCGGTCCTTACCACTTCGGCCTCAGACAGCATTTGGTGGAGTTAGCTAAAGAAAATGATGTTGAGTATAAGGTGGATATCTATCCTTATTATGGTTCAGACGCATCAGCGGCCATTCGTGCAGGCCACGATATCATCCATGGACTCGTAGGAGCAGGAATCGATGCTTCCCATGCATACGAAAGAACGCATGAAACATCCTTATATAACACAGAAAAGCTTCTCTACCATTATGTTCAGTCACAGATGGTCGAGTGATTAACCTGAAAATCGAGAGGTCATACCTATATGGTTGACCTCTTTTTTATGCATGAGGCTGGGACAAAATCAATAAAAAAGCTTTTTTCGCAAAGAATGTGTCAGAGTAATAAGGATGGATTTCCACTCCAGGTGCACGACTCCGCGGGGCGGGCGGTGTGCCTCCTCGGCTTTGCCTGCGGGGTCTCACCTGTCCCGCTAATCCCGCAGGAGATCGTACGCCTTCCGCTACAATCCGCATACGTTCAGAAAGAAGCGGTAAATAACCTTAAATAACCTTAAATAACCTTAAAAGCAACACTTTTAAATATGGAGTCTAATAACATGAATGAACCACATGAAGTCAAGTATATAACCTTGATCTCATACGGTTTTATTTTCGATTATTTCTACTTAAATCAATTAGTTTTCAACTTATGTCCCAGCCTCCTTTTTTATGCATAGGAAAGAAAGTATGACAGCTCAGCTGCTAGAGGAAATATAAGGTGAAAACCTTCTGTCGCTTATTCCTGTGTAGGAAGGATAAACATTAAATGGGAGCTTCTGAAGCTAAATACTACACTTATAAAGGGAAGTGTTTAGAATGGCAAACAATCAGAATAACAATAATCGTAATGGTAAGATGCCACCTGAAGTAGCAGGATGCAGGGGCGACGAGCCGCAATCACGATAAGGAATTTTATCAGGATATCGGTGGAAAAGGACGAAACCGAAAGGGAACATGATGCACCTAAAGCAGGATATGTGCTAAGAAGTGATCTCTGCCGGAACAGGCGGGGATCTTTAATTATGGCTGTTTTCGCATATAATGTTGCTTCCGGAAAAGTCCCAAAAGCCGGATTTTCCCCCTGCAAACTGAGTTCTTCGCTGTGAACGAAGAGAGAAGCTCTTTTCTCTCTTGCTAAACAGGGGTTTTTCCGAATCATTACTCCACTATCTATCTTCCGGAATTATTATCAAATAGCAACAAAGTTTACAAATAGAGCCTTCTTTATTATCGTTCATAACTGTCTGCGAGAAGAAAAAGCTTGAATTTATTGAAGTAAAATAGGAAGATGGAAATAACTAGAAGAGGAATAAAGAGGTGAAGAAATGAATACCTTGTTTTCAGTAGGCAGTTTACCTAAGGGGAAACATAACTGTATCACCGATGTGCCCGGTGTCAAGGCAGGCCATGTGACTCTTTCAGAGGAAAGGGAAAATGAAGAGAAAGTGCAAACGGGGGTTACAGCTGTATTGCCTCATGGTAAGAATTTATTCCATCATAAAGTTCGGGCGGCAAGCTATGTGATTAATGGTTTTGGTAAGACAACGGGTTTGATCCAGATCGATGAACTCGGACTTATAGAATCTCCGATCATGCTGACCAATACCTTCTCCATCGGAAATGTATGGCAGGGGACGTTAAACTATATGCTTGATCAAACACCGGAAATTGGGGAATCGGCTGGTTCGATTAATATTGTTGTGGGGGAATGCAATGATGGTTTCCTTAACTCTGTAAGACTTCAGGCTGTTCAATCATCCCATGCGGAGGATGCCATCAAAGCTGCAAGCACCGGACCTTGTCAAAATGGTGCGGCAGGAGCAGGTGCAGGAACACTCTGTTTAGGGTTTAAAGGGGGAATCGGGACTTCCTCAAGGCTTATTGAAGCAGAGGGGACCCTTTTTACAGTTGCCAGCCTGGTGCAGACCAATTTTGGAAGAAGAGAAGAAAATAGATACCTTGACAAGGCACTAGACCCGTCAAGAGAAGAACTGCCTGACGGATCAATTATGATCATTCTCGCTACAGATATTCCATTATCAGACAGACAGTTGAAAAGATTAGCCAAAAGGGCAAGTGTGGGGCTTTCGAGAACTGGAAGCCATATTCATCACGGGAGCGGCGATATCGTAATCGCTTTTACAACCGAGAATCAGGTGAACCATAAACAACTGGATCTTTTCGAATCGGTCATAACGATCAGGGAAGACCATCCTGTCATGAATGAAATCTTTCAAGGGGTGGCTGAAGCGGTGGAAGAAGCGATTTTATCATCCATGTATTTTGCTGAGGAAACGGCAGGCAGAAAGGGAAGGAATGCCCCTTCTTTCAGAAACCATGTGAATGGGTGAAATTGCTTTTAGGAAAGAGGGCTCTTTTTCTTCTCAATTTCCCAGTGGTAATATAAAATAGAAGCGTAATTGATTTCAACACATTGTGAGGTTATTGAAAATGAATACATATGAATTACTATCAAGCTTGAAAGTGAAGACCACTTATGGTGAACTTCCTTCTAATATTTTTAAATTGCACGTTGACTCCCGTAAGGTCAGGGAAGGCGACGTCTTCATCTGTACAAGAGGATTTACTGTAGACGGCCATGATTTTGCCAATGATGCTGTTGAAAAGGGTGCAGTTTTAATCATTGCAGAAAAACAGCTGGATATTGATTTAGGAAAAGCAGCCCTTGTTGTTGTAAAAGACACGTTTAAAGCAATGGCGCAGCTTGTTAATAAGTACTATGATTATCCTTCCCAGAAATTGAATGTGATTGGTGTCACCGGAACAAACGGCAAAACAACGGTAACCAATTTGATCCATGCCATTCTGCGAAAGGATGGTCAGCGGTCTGCCCTTTCAGGAACAATCGGGTTCGACCTCGACGGAGAGTTGTTCCCAAGTGAAAACACCACCTGTGATGTCATGACCAATCAGGAAATGATCCAGAAAGCATTAGACAGGGATATTGAGAATATGGTTCTGGAGGTTTCTTCTCACGGACTTTCTCTCGGAAGGTTATGGGGTGTTGATTTTGATGTTGTCACTTTTACGAATCTGAGCCATGACCATCTTGACTATCATAAGACAATGGAGCATTACGGTTACGCCAAAGGCCTGCTTTTCTCCCAGCTGGGCCAGAACTTGTCCAAACCCAAATACGCTGTTTTGAACAGTGACGATGAATGGTATGAAAGATATTCAAGCATGACAGCGCATGAAGTCATCAGCTATGGCCTGGAGACGTATGCCGATTTCAAGGCTGAAGGCATCCGTTACTATAATGACATGACAACATTCACTCTGCATTCTCCTGAAGGTATCTTTGAAGTAGAGTCAAAACTTTTAGGGGAATTCAATGTGTATAATATCCTTGCTGCAATGGCGACCTTATTTGCAAAAGGAATGTCAGTGGAAAAACTGGTAGAAATCATCAGGGACCTTCCACCAGTCAGCGGTCGTATGGAAAAAGTCAATTCCGATGCACCGTTATCGATGTATATTGATTATGCCCATACACCTGATGCAATTGAAAATGCAATCAAATCCGTTCTTCCATTCAAAGAAAACAAGATCATTTTCCTTGTAGGAACAGGAGGGAACAGGGATAAATCCAAGCGTCCTTCGATGGCGGAGAAGGCTTCCATCGCAGATTATGTCATCTTAACTACCGATGATCCGCGATATGAAAGCTATGATAGCATCGTCAACGACCTTGGAAAGGGAATGATGCACGAGAATTATGCATTGATAGGAGATAGGGAAGAAGCGGTCAAACATGCCGTCGATGTAAGTGAACCTGGAGACATCATTATCTTCGCCGGTAAAGGCCACGAAGACTACCAGATTATCGAGAACACCAAGTACCCGCACAGCGATAAAGAAATAGCGATCCAACGCTGCAAAGATAAATACAGAATGTAAAATAAAGCTGGAGGGTTTAACCCTCCAGCTTTATTTGTTTTTAGCTTGCTCCGCTTAGCTGCCTGTGAGTTTTTGTATCCATGCGTCCTGGAACTTTGCTGACGACAGTGTTGTGAGTGTTGCGGGCAATTGATGCCCAATGATCAGAGCTGACGACAATTTCATCCGAATACAAGAAGTCATTATGCTTCATAGGAACTTCCTATGGGCAACCTACTTTTGTACTTGAATCAAAGCTGTATCATTTCGATGCTGCATTGCATAAATGTGTGATAACTCCTCGGTTAAATCCTGTATGGAAAGTAATTCATAAAGCAGGACGGTCTCAGTAGAGAAAAAATGATGATGGTCTGTTTCCTTTACCTCTCTTAATTCATCCCGGACATGCCAAAATTCTTCCAGTAGTTCTTTGTATTTATTATAGTGCTCATCGGAAATAACGTGTTTGGGATCCTGGATGATTTCCACCAAGGACTGTACAGCTCTTATAATTTTGTTCTGTTTCTCCTCTTCCCACCTGATATCATTCTGGGGGAGGAGCATGAGATTCCCTAAGTGATAATGGATTTGCCTGAGGATGCTCATTTTTTTATTTTCATAATGAAAAGCTTTCATATCTTTTCGGCTGTGCCGGTGGTATTTCCATTCCTTGCGCTGATACCGGCATAGTTTTTCTATCGTATCCATCGACTTATTGACTTCCTGAAATAGAAAGCGGGTCCGTGCTTCTGATTTTTTATCAAGGACCAATTCAATGATGCGGGATTCAAGCAGATTGCCTGTTTTTACAAAAAGGTTATGCGTCATTGTGCTGATCCGTGGCGAATAATTGGGCGGCAACACGAATATATTGACCATTGTGGATACAATCAGGCCGATACTTGTTGTCTCCAACCGGGAAAGAAAGGAAAAAAGATAGTGGTCATGAGTCGTCGGAATCATTGCCACGGCGGTCAGGGTTGCAACAAGCATTCCGTCCTCAAGGTGGAGTTTTAAGCATATGACAATTGTAAATAGAGTCGCGAGTGTATAGGACAGCGGAGTGTCTCCAAAAAAGAATGTGAATAGCATTGCCAGACCTGCGCCTATCGCAGATGCCGGGAAGCGGACAAGCCCTTTTCTGATGGAATCTGCTGCGGTTGGCTCAATGGTCACGATGGCAGTGATAACTGCAAAAGCCGGCGGAAGGTCAAGCCAGAAACAGATAAAAGCCGTCAAAAAAACGGCTATTGCCGTTTTAATTACTCTGCCGCCTATGATTTTGAATTTTTTAATCTTTAACATCAATAATTCTCCTTTACTCCTCCTATAAGTATAAAAAAAGATTCTATAGAAAGCAAAAGGCAAATGAAAAGGACCGCAGATAATTTCTGCGGTCCTTTCCTTAAATGAACATTCCGGCGATCGCTGCACTCAATAGCGAAGCCAATGCCCCGGCGGCAATTGATTTTAAGCCGAGGCGCGCAATATCCTGGCGGCGGTTCGGTGCCAGGTTCCCCAGTCCCCCCAGCAGGATGCCGAGAGAAGATAGGTTGGCGAAACCACACAATGCGAAACTGATGATGGCTGCCGTTTTAGGTGATAAATCCTCCATTATTGGAGCAAAATTGGAATAAGCAACAAATTCGTTGATGACGAGCTTTTGGCCAATGAAGTTACCAGCCTGAACGGCTTCATTCCATGGAACTCCTATTGCAAACGCGAGCGGAGAGAAAACATAGCCGAGAATCAGCTCAAGTGACAGATTGTCTGCTCCAAACCATCCGCCAACAAAACCAAGAATCCCATTGATCAATGCAACAAGCGCAATGAAAGCTAGAAGCATTGCCCCGATATTCAAAGCTAATTGAAGCCCGACAGATGCCCCTTTCGCCGCTGCATCAATGACATTGGTCGATTCGGAATCCGTTTCCATTTCGAATTCTTTAGGTTCTGGCGCCTTGTCTGTTTCTGGTATAAACAATTTGGCCATGACCAAACCAGCAGGAGCTGCCATGAAGCTGGCTGCCAGCAAGTATTCCAAAGGGACGCCCAAAAGGGAATAACCGATCAAAACCGAGCCGGCGACAGACGCGAGCCCCCCGGTCATGACCGCAAATAGTTCAGACTCGGTCATTTTCGGAAGGAAAGGACGGACAACCAAAGGTGCTTCGGTTTGACCTACAAATATATTGGCAGCTGCTGACATTGACTCGGCTTTTCTAGTGCCAAGGAGCCAAGAAAGACCACCGCCTAAGATATAAATAAATACCTGCATGATTTTTAGGTAATACAATACAGAGATTAACGAAGAAAAGAAAATAACGACAGGCAGAACGTTGAATGCAAATACCATTGCAATATTCGATTCCTTTGTATACAACCCGCCGAACAGGAAGTTAATCCCTTCATTAGAATAGTTGATGATGTTGTTGACTACTTTTGTGAAGTTCTGCAAAAGTTCCTGGCCCCAGCCCGTTTTCAATACAATGAATGCAAAGAAAAGCTGAATGGCCAATCCGCCTAGTACAGTCCTCCAATTGATGGAACGTTTATTCGATGAGGAAATGAATCCGATAGCCAAAACGACCAAAATACCCATGATACCCCAAATATACTGCAAATCTCTCACCTCTTATGTAATATTCTTGCTAGGTTAGTAAGATTACTTTAAAATTTACATAATGTAAACCCTTTAATGAGTTTTGGAAATTTTTAATCACCACTATTATGCTGAATTAGAGTCTTTTTATCCTGAGTAACGGGAATTTTTAAAGCAGTTTTTCGTCTCAGGCCTTATTTTGCTAAATGATATATACCCACCTTCACAAATAATGAAATAGGATTGAGAAAAACGAAAGGGACGATTGAATTGAAAATAAGGAATAGTCTTGCCGGAGGGAAGGAACGCAAAGTATTTATTGATGAAAATAAGAAAGAGGAGTATTTTATGGTCGCCATTCCCGCTGCGGGCTGGTCTGTTGATTTTACCTACGAAGCTGAGAATCTAAAGGAAATGCTGGAAAAATCGCTGTTTTCTGCTGTAGGTGACAAGGAAGAGGCTGAGGAAATGGCTTCAAGGATTTACAATTGGACAAGGGAAATGTAGTCAGGGTTCCAGGTTTATATTGCAAATGATTATAGGAAAGAATATGATGAAAACGTGAGATTTTAAAGATGAGAGGGTTATATTTCAATGACGAATTTAAAAGATGAAGTTCTTTCCAGAAGAACCTTTGCCATTATATCACATCCGGATGCCGGAAAGACCACATTGACGGAACAGCTGCTGCTATTTGGCGGTGCCATAAGGGCTGCCGGTACGGTGAAAGGGAAAAAGACCGGGAAATTTGCAACCTCTGACTGGATGGAAATCGAGAAGCAAAGAGGAATCTCGGTTACCTCTTCTGTCATGGCTTTTGATTATGATGGTTACCGTGTAAATATACTTGATACACCTGGACATCAGGATTTCAGTGAAGATACCTACCGTACACTGATGGCGGTCGACAGTGCAGTCATGATTATCGACTCGGCAAAAGGGATAGAAGCACAGACCATTAAACTGTTTAAGGTATGCCGAATGAGGGGAATACCTATTTTTACATTTATCAACAAACTTGACCGGCAAGGAAGGGAACCGCTCGAAATCCTTGAGGAGCTGGAAGAAGTGCTCGGGATTGAATCCTATCCGATGAACTGGCCGATTGGTATGGGGAAGGAATTCCACGGGATCTATGACAGGCATTATAACCGGATTGAGCAATTCAGGGTAGAGGACGAGGAACGGTTCCTCCCGCTTGATGACAATGGTGAATTGATTGGCGATGCTGACCTGATATCTTCCGGGCTTTATCAGCAGGCTTTGGAAGACGTTCAGCTCCTGAATGAGGCTGGAAACGATTTTTCAAAAGAGAAGGTAGCCAACGGGACGCTTACCCCTGTATTCTTCGGAAGTGCCTTGACAAACTTTGGTGTACAGACATTCCTTGAAACCTATCTGCAATTCGCGCCATCACCGCAGCCGAGGAAAGCAGAGCAGGGTCCGGTAGATCCTGTTAAGGAAGAATTCTCAGGCTTCATTTTCAAGATACAAGCCAATATGAATCCGGCCCACCGTGACAGAATCGCTTTTGTAAGAATCTGTTCAGGGAAGTTCGAAAGAGGAATGAGCGTTACCTTATCAAGGACAGGTAAATCGATCAAGTTGTCGCAGTCAACCCAATTCCTTGCCGACGACCGAAGTACCGTGAATGAAGCAGTAAGCGGGGATATTATCGGCTTGTATGACACGGGGACCTATCAAATCGGCGATACCATTGTTGAAGGGAAAGAAACCATACAGTATGAAAAGCTGCCTCAGTTCACCCCGGAATTATTCATGAGGGTAACGGCGAAGAATGTCATGAAGCAGAAGCATTTCCACAAGGGTATCCATCAGCTTGTCCAGGAAGGCGCCATCCAGCTGTACAAAACATTGCGGACAGAAGATATCATCATCGGTGCCGTCGGCCAGCTTCAATATGAAGTATTTGAACACCGCATGAAAAATGAATACAATGTCGATGTCATCATGGAAAACATCGGTGGAAAAATTGCCCGCTGGATCGAAAACGAAGCAGATGTAAAAGAATCCATGTCCAGCTCGCGAAGCCTTCTTGTAAAAGACAGACACGACAGGCTCGTGTTCCTCTTTGAGAACGACTTTGCCATGAGATGGTTCCAGGATAAAAACCCGGATATCAAGCTGTATAGTTTATTATAAAATTAGGCTCTTTTCGTAAACGTTGATGCTATTTGATAATAATTCCGAAAGACACTGGAGTAATGAACCGGAAAAGACCCTGTTTAGCAAGAGAGAAAAGAGCTTCTCGCTTCGTTCAAAGCGAAAAACGTAGTATGCAGGGGGGAAATCCGGCTTTTGGGATTTTTTCCTGAAGCAACAATATAGGCGAAAACAGCCTAAAATGAAGAAACAGGGAGAGCAGTATTGTTCTCTCTGTTTTTTTATAAACGAATTCCGGCTTTTGTTTCAGAGGGATAAATAGACAATGAAAAGGATTCATGAGTTTTGTGGAGCCGAGGAGGATAAAAGGACATTAAAATAGTTTTATCAACTAACTTTAAATGGCAGGTCATTATGCTCGTAAATCATCAATATTAAATTCTGTTTTCATATTGATTGTTGTTGTTCTAAGAAAAATCCCAAGGTCGGATTTTTCGTTTGCCATACTAGGGCTCTTCTATTTGAATGGAAGAGCCGCTTTTTTCTTTCTCGCTTTTCGAAACATTTCTGCTGAAATAGAGCGAAAAATTCTGCCCCTCATAATAAATAACAAAGTTTACGAAAAGCGCTATATTTAAAGAGAGATGGTTACAAAGACAGACCAGAGAAAAAGAGAGTTTAAATGTCTTGAAGAGGGATTTCAAGGCACGAACACCCAAAAGGTCCGTGTTGATAGAAGTTCCTTCAGAACACTGATACCAAAAAAGACAAACAAAGTACCTCGAACAACCCCAAACGCCAAAAAAGAGTATCTTATAAAAAATTTCTCTCCCAAACCCCAAAAAAGAAATTGTAATCAAACTAATGTTACAATAAAACTAGTATAAAAGAACGACAAACCAGAAATCTAAGATTAGGAGAAATAAGATATGAATAACACTTGCATTAACTGTGGGATTTCAATCCCTTTCTATGAAAAGGGGTATCTGACAATAAAAGGGAAGGACGAGCTTCGACTCAGCGGCCTCTCAATCTTCAAGGAGAGTTCCAGTGCTGACAGGGCCCTTTTCAGGTATGACACCTTCAGTGAATTGCTGGCAATGCTTCAAGAACTGGAATCAACAGTCACGGAAACGGGGAATTGGGAGGCAGGAATTTCTGCCAGCAGCCAGAACCCCAGGCCCCTGCTGATTCCTTTTAAAGATTTTAAAACACGGATGGATCAGCGCGAGGCGGTGAAATTCATTCAAGAAGGAAAATTGGTAAGCCATTTTCAGCCGATCATGGACTTACAGAATGAAAACAGAATATATGGGTATGAGTCGTTACTAAGATCGGATGACAGTGAAAGCCAGATTTCACCGGGGGTTCTATTCCAAACGGCATCTGAAACGGGGCTTCATTCCTTATTGGATCAAAGAGCGCGTGAAACAGCAATACGCTGCAGAAAAGATCAGTTGCATAAAGGCGTTAAAAGTTTTATCAACTTCCTGCCTTCCACTATTTACAATCCGGAATTCTGCCTGCAGCACACCTTCAGTTTTGTGGAGAAATATGATGTCGACCCTGCTGATCTTGTATTCGAAGTAGTGGAAACAGAAAAAATCGTGGATGTCGACCACTTGAAGAGTGTCTTTTCCGTATACAGGAGAGAAGGGATGAAAGTGGCTCTTGATGACGTCGGTGCGGGTTTTGCCACACTGGAAATGCTGAGCCGGCTTAAGCCAGACTACGTTAAAATTGACCGTTCATACATCGATCACTGTGACACGAAAGCAGCTAAGCAGTCTTTTCTAAAAAAAGCAGTTTATATTGCCAGGGAATTGGGTATTCAGGTACTTGCTGAAGGAATTGAAAGAAAAGAAGAATTGGATTACTGCCGGGAGCTGGGCGTGGATTTGGCCCAAGGATACTACATAGGGAAGCCAGCCAAAGAAGCTAAGGTTCCCATTATCATTTAATACTATTTTTCTAAAGAGGCTGCGTTATAAGCCTCTTTTTTTTGTCAACAGCCGAAGCAAGCTATGTACAGACTGCATCTTTTTTCCTTTAATTTCCTATACTAAATGTGCTATGAGAAGGCTTAAATGTTGATAGGCAGGAGGACAAGAATTATAGTAGGTTTAACTTAAGAAAATAGTCGAATGAAGGCAGTTCTTTTCAGGGAAGGAGTTTTTGGATGAAGATAAGTGATTTTTCCATCAGGAGACCGGTTTTTACCATTGTTACGATGTTCCTGATATTGATTTTAGGAGGAGTATCACTCCTTAGGATCCCTCTTAAGCTGATTCCTGATATTAATCCGCCAGTTGGCGTGGTTGTGACTACATATGAAGGTGCCGGCCCTACGGAGGTCGTTGAAAAGGTGACAAAGCCTTTGGAAGATACACTGGCGACTTTACCGGGAATTAAAAATATACAATCGACTTCACGTGAAGGTTCAAACTTTATTCTCCTGGAGTTCTCATGGACCACATCTATTGATGAAATACAGGATGAAGTTCTCCAGAGACTGGATGGTGTATCCCTTCCGGAGGATGCAGGAAATCCCCGTTTTTTGAAATTTGACCCTTCGCAATTTCCGATTATACAGGTTTCCCTGAAAGAAACCGGGGAAGGTGCAAATATCCAAGATCTTTCTGAGGATTTAAAGCTTGAACTGACGAAAGCGGAAGGAGTAGCCAGTGTCAATGTGTCGGGAGTCAACGCTGATGAAATTGCGATTGAACTGGATCAGGAAAAGCTGAAGGAATACAGGCTTTCCCAGAGTGATATTGTGAATTCCATCCGGGCAAATAATATCACCATGCCCGGGGATACAATTAAAACTGATGAAAAGACATTGACGACCAGGGTTGTAAGCGAGCTTGCCAACGCGGAGGAAATTGCCGGCCTGGTCATAGGGAAAAATCCGCAGACAGGCAAAAATATTGTGCTTAAAGACGTGGCGGAAGTCGAACAGAGAAAACAGGAAAGCAATACGATTACAAGAGCTGACAAAAAAAATGCGGTCCTGCTCAGTGTTCTGCAAGAGTCAGATGCCAATACGGCCGAGGTTTCGGACGCATTTCAGGAAAAACTCAATCAGCTCATCGACGAGGAACGGTATAAAAGCATAGAAGCTGACATTCTGTTTGACCAGGGAGATTACATCAAAGATGCAATAGGCAATATAGCAAACTCCCTTATTATTGGTGGAGCATTTGCCATGCTGGTATTGTTCTTATTTTTGAGGAATGTCAAAAGCCCTTTGATCATAGGAGTGGCGATTCCTTATTCTGTCATAGTGACATTTGTCCTTATGTATTTTGCCGACTTTGCCCTGAACATCATGACGCTTGGTGCCTTGGCTCTGGGGATTGGGATGCTGGTGGATAACGCCATTGTGGTCATAGAGAATATTTACCACCATCTCTCTATGGGAAAAGATCCGAAACAGGCGGCAAGAGACGGGGCAAGAGAGGTTGGCACAGCCATCACAGCCTCTACGCTGACAACGGTTGCCGTGTTCTTGCCTGTTGTGTTCATCTCAGGATTGATTGGGCAGCTTTTTACTGAGTTTGCCCTGACCATTTCATTCAGTCTTTTTGCTTCCTTGGTAGTTGCCTTGACTGTCATCCCGATGCTTGCAAGCAGAATGCTGAAAACACCAAGAGGAAACCATGAAGCCATCAGAAGGCGCTCAAAGTCAATGAATTCCTTTGAGAGAAGCATTCACTGGTCCTTAAAGCACAGGTGGGCAGTCCTGTTGACCACCACGGTTTTCCTTGCAGCTGGTGCCTTCGGATTGACGACTGTTGGGACTCAATTCCTCCCTCCTACAGATGAAGGTTTTTTCAATATGAATGTCAAATTGGAAAACGGTTCTTCGCTGGAAGAAACAAACTCGGTGGTTGAAGCGATTGAAGCAGAACTTGAAAAAGAAAAAGCGATTGACGTATATGTATCTCTGACCGGAACGAATCAGGAGCAATCATTCAGAGGTCAGTCGAACAGGAATATAGCTGAGATTTACGTTAAACTGGATCCACTTGAGGAAAGGGATATTTCGGTGTTTAAGCTCGTGGATAAGTTAAAACCGCGGGTAGAGGAGGCTGCATTGCAACAGAGCGAAACCGCAACTGTAGGATTTAATTTACAGTCGACCTCAGGACAGAGCCCGCAGACTCTTACATTTAGCGTAAGGGACACTGATAATCGCAGACTGACTGAAGCCGTTGAAAAGATTGAAGAAAACCTGCAATCCGCAAAACATGTAACCGACGTAACGACGGACCAAGATGAATTGATTCAGGAAGTGCAAATGAGAGTAAACCGTGAAAGAGCATTGGAAGAAGGGCTGGCGCCTGCAGGGATTGCACAGACTGTCAATGAAATAACACGAGGTGTACCGGCTGCCCAAATTGTCTCTGAAAACGAGGATGTCTTGACTGTTTTTGTCCGTTATGACAGGGAAATCACTCAGAATCTTGAGAGTTTGAAAAAGCTGGAAATCCTAAATGCCCAAGGGGAATTCATACAGCTCGATCAGATAGTGGACTTCAGTATTGAAGAGGGACCTGTCAGCATTCAAAGAATTGACCAGCAGGGTTCTGTCCAGTTTACATTGAAATATTCTTCAGAAACAAACCTTGGGGCCATTTCCAAAATAGTTGATGATGAAATTGCAGATTTAGGCTTGTCAGAGGAAACAGCGGTCTCGTTCTCAGGTGACAGGGAACTACTCGAGGATTCCATTGATGACATGATTCTGGCAATCGGTTTGGCGATCATATTGGTTTATATCGTAATGGCTGCCCAATTTGAATCGTTTAAATATCCATTTGTCATCATGTTCACAGTTCCACTGATGGTTATTGGCGTCGCACTGGCGCTGACGGTGACAAGGACACCCATCAGCATCTCGGCTGTCATAGGGGTGATTGTGCTTGCTGGTATCGTCGTCAATAATGCGATAGTGATCGTCGATTATATCAATCAGAAGAAAGCAAATGGTACTGACAGCTATGAAGCGATTGTTGAATCGGTAAAAGACAGGGCTCGGCCCATTCTGATGACTGCGTTGACGACCATCCTTGGATTGCTGCCGCTTGCACTTGGTATCGGCCAGGGAACGGAAATCAATCAACCCATGGGAATCACAGTCATTGGAGGATTAGTAAGTTCGACCTTATTGACACTATATGTCATACCGGTCATCTACAGCCTTTTTGATAAGAATACAAGAAGAATGAAGAGAAAGAGAAGAGCATATCTATAAACAGCAGCACCGATTACCTGCTGAAAAAGACAGAAATCCACCTCAAGATTGAACATCCGTTGCCGTTCAATTTTGAGGTTTTTTTGTGTCTTTGCGAATAAAAATGACTGAATAATAAGGGGGAGAAAAATGGCCAACTATTTTATAACCGGATTTTCTGGCTTTATTGCCAATGAACTGATTAAGCTGTTAGTCAATGATAATACCGAACATGTTCTTTATTGTCTCCACCTGCCTTCTATGCAACATAAAGCCATGCTTGCAGCTAAAAGGATAGAAGAGGAAGCTGGTAGTTCAAAAAGGATCATACTTGTGGAAGGAGATATCACTTATGAAGGATTGAATCTGCCGGAAGGTGTAAAGGACCAACTGAAGAATGAGATAGACTATGTCTGGCACCTGGCTGCAGTTTACGATCTTTCAGTTGCTTATGAGACTGCTTATAAAGTAAATGTGATAGGGACCCGAAATATGAACCAGTTCTGTATGGAGTTGAAGAACCTGAAGAGGTATGTATATTTCAGTACGGCTTTTATAGCGGGGAAACGGGAAGGCAGGCTGTTAGAGACGGAGTTGCTCAGGCCGGAGTCCTTCCACAATTTTTATGAAGAAACGAAGTTTGAGGAGGAAATCATCGTCGAGGAAATGAAAAAACAGCTGCCTGTCACAATATTCCGGCCAGGAATCGTAAAGGGCAGGTCTGACACTGGAGAAACAAGCAAGTTTGATGGCCCCTATTTTATCATGAACATGTTCCGTAGGCTCTCCTTTTTGCCTGTGATTCCTGCCATTGGCGAGGGGGAGAACGTTGTGAATATTGTCCCTGTTGAATTCATTACGAATGCTTCCATTTACCTTGGACATCATCCAAATGGGGAAGGGAAAACCTATCATTTAACTGATCCCTGTCCACATAAAGTCAGAGAGGTATACACCTCGATCTTATGGGAAATGAATAGAAAAAAACCAGTTGGGAGAGTTCCATTGAGTCTGGCTTCTTCATTGCTGAAATTTTCTCCTGTGCGCAGATTTTTGCGGATGGAAAGATAAGCCTTGGATTATTTTGCGTGGCAAGGCTCATTTGATTGTAATGTCACACTGACCGACCTTGAAATGACAGAGATTGCCTGTACCGATTTTTTAGAAACGGTGGCGAGTATGGTCCAATTCTATAAAGATAATTGTGAAAATCAGCAGTATCATGTCATAGTGGATTAGCATAATTGATTACCTTGAATGTAAATAACAGTAATAAGAGTTACATCTCTGTGCAAACTAGGATAAGCAGATAATTTGGAGGAGATGGAATGAGAGTACATGCATAACAAAACAATAAATAAGCTTGAAGCCATCTTATGGAGTATAGCTCTTCCGGGTTTTCCGCAGCTTTTAATCAATTCAGTAGTCAAAGGAATTTTTTTTGTTATCCTGGAATTTTTAATAAACGTACAAAGTAATTTCAATGAAGGCATACGTCTGAGTTTTCTTGGTGAAACCAGGCTTGCGGCCGAAGTGATTGATTACCAATGGCTGATGTTTTATCCATGTCTCTATATGTTTGCCATGTGGGATGCATTTAAAAGTGCCCAGGGGGAAAGGGATAGGTATTCATTTCTTCCTTTTGTATGTACAGCTTATACTGTCACAACCGGCTTGATGATTTCGCCTGACATTTATATTAATGATATTTTTATTGGACCGGTTTTTTTTCCGATGCTCTGTGTAGTGCCGGGGGTGGGTGCAGGGCTGCTTATACAATACTTACTTAAGCGCGTCATACACAATCACTGAACTGGCATAAAGAGGATGATCCGATTTCGGAAAACCTTTGCCTTAAGAGAGGCACGAGGTCTTTTTTACCGGCCATTTTAAAAGAAAATGCACCCTGAAGTCATGGAAGCACAGAAGATTCTCCGATTTCTAGAACCTAATTGTGCGTAACAAAGATAAATCCGACCGACTCTTCTTCCTGACAAAGGAAGAAGAGTCGGTGTTTTTTAGGAAAGCATGGTGTGTATGGTCTTTTTTTACCAAAGTAGTTATAGAAACCTTTCAAACGTACATACAGCCATGGCACCTGGTGATTCCATGCCAATCAGGCCCGATGATTCTCATTCCTGTCCCGATTTCTGCAGGATCGCGCCCCCTGCGCCTCCTTTCCAGCGGTTCCTGTCCTGATTTCTGCAGAATCGCGCCCCCTGCGCCTCCTTTCCAGCGGTTCCTGTCCTGATTTCTGCAGAATCGCGCCCCCGTGGCCACCTTTCCAGCGATTTCTGTCCCGATTCGTCCGGAATCGCGACAGCCCGGCCGCCTTTCCAGCGGTTCCTGTCCCGAGTCGTCCGGAATCGCGACACTTAGGCCTCCTCATCACCGGATTCTGTCCCGATTTCCCCAGAATCGCGACAGCCCGGCCACCTTTCCAGCGATTCCTGTCCCGATTTGTCCGGAATCGCGACAGCCCGGCCGCCTTTCTAGCGATTCCTGTCCCGATTTCTGCAGAATCGCGACTCCTCGGCCGCCTTTCCAGCGGTTCCTGTCCCGATTCGTCCGGAATCGCGCCACCGTGGCCACCTTTCCAGCGGTTTCTGTCCCGATTTCCCCAGAATCGCGACAGCCCGGCCACCTTTCCAGCGATTCCTGTCCCGAGTCGTCCGGAATCGCGCCACCGTGGCCACCTCACCAGCGGTTCCTGTCCCGATTTCTGCAGAATCGCGACAGCCCGGCCACCTTTCCAGCGGTTCCTGTCCCGAATCGTCCGGAATCGCGACACTTAGGCCTCCTCATCACCGGATTCTGTCCCGATTTCTGCAGAATCGCGCCAGCCCGGCCACCTTTCCAGCGGTTCCTGTCCCGATTTGTCCGGAATCGCGACACCTTGGCCGCCTCATCACCGGATTCTGTCCCGATTTCCCCAGAATCGCGCCAGCCCGGCCACCTTTCTAGCGATTCCTGTCCCGATTTCTGCAGAATCGCGACTCCTCGGCCGCCTTTCCAGCGGTTCCTGTCCCGAGTCGTCCGGAATCGCGCCCCCGTGGCCACCTCACCAGCGGTTCCTGTCCCGAGTCGTCCGGAATCCCGCCCCCGTGGCCACCTTTCCAGCGGTTCCTGTCCTGATTTCTGCAGAATCGCGCCCCCGTGGCCACCTTTCCAGCGATTTCTGTCCCGATTCGTCCGGAATCGCGACAGCCCGGCCGCCTTTCCAGCGGTTCCTGTCCCGAGTCGTCCGGAATCGCGACACTTAGGCCTCCTCATCACCGGATTCTGTCCCGATTTCCCCAGAATCGCGACAGCCCGGCCACCTTTCCAGCGATTCCTGTCCCGATTTGTCCGGAATCGCGACAGCCCGGCCGCCTTTCTAGCGATTCCTGTCCCGATTTCTGCAGAATCGCG
Source organism: Bacillus sp. SRL337 (assembly GCF_984799155.1). NCBI lineage: Bacteria > Bacillati > Bacillota > Bacilli > Caryophanales > Bacillaceae > Bacillus > Bacillus sp. SRL337. Next base: position 1,441,780 of record NZ_OZ481793.1, read on the forward strand.
ACTCCTCGGCCGCCTTTCCAGCGGTTCCTGTCCCGATTCGTCCGGAATCGCGCCACCGTGGCCACCTTTCCAGCGGTTTCTGTCCCGATTTCCCCAGAATCGCGACAGCCCGGCCACCTTTCCAGCGATTCCTGTCCCGAGTCGTCCGGAATCGCGCCACCGTGGCCACCTCACCAGCGGTTCCTGTCCCGATTTCTGCAGAATCGCGACAGCCCGGCCACCTTTCCAGCGGTTCCTGTCCCGAATCGTCCGGAATCGCGACACTTAGGCCTCCTCATCACCGGATTCTGTCCCGATTTCTGCAGAATCGCGCCAGCCCGGCCACCTTTCCAGCGGTTCCTGTCCCGATTTGTCCGGAATCGCGACACCTTGGCCGCCTCATCACCGGATTCTGTCCCGATTTCCCCAGAATCGCGCCAGCCCGGCCACCTTTCTAGCGATTCCTGTCCCGATTTCTGCAGAATCGCGACTCCTCGGCCGCCTTTCCAGCGGTTCCTGTCCCGATTCGTCCGGAATCGCGCGCCCGTGGCCACCTCACCAGCGGTTTCTGTCCCGATTTCTGCAGAATCGCGCCAGCCCGGCCACCTTTCCAGCGATTTCTGTCCCGATTGGTCCAGAATCGCGCCAGCCCGGCCGCCTTTCCAGCGATTCCTGTCCTGATTCGTCCAGAATCGCGACCCCCAGGCCTCTCTCCATAAGAACATCCAGAAAAGCTATGCAAAATTCAGCGGAAAAATGGAGAGGTGAAAAGGAAGCAGAACTTGCGGAAGAAGCAGCCGCTGACATAGAAACTGAGGAGGCAGCAGGAACCTGAATAACAAGCAGCCAAAATTAATAAAAAAACTGGTTTGAAGCAATAAATACCATTTTCCTAGTCAAACAGTAGTCCATGGAGGCTGTCTCTTGATACTCACCTGTGAAAAGCAGATTTAAAGAGGCGCCTTTTCCATATTCAAGTACCTTCATGGGTGATTTCAACATGATATAATAAGGGTCGGAATGAGGTGAGACTAATGCTGAATGTGCTATTGATTTTTACAGCAAACAGGACTAAGAAAGTTACTCTGGAGAAGACCGCAGAAGAAATACAAAAAGGTAAAAAAGAATTGGTGAACCAGGTACTTGAGGATTATAAGCCTTTTGTGAAAAAGGTTGTTTCTTCTGTATGCAAGAGATACATATATGAGAGTGATGATGAGTTCAGTGTTGGTCTTATTGCTTTTCACGATGCTATATATAAATATAACAGCGAACGAGGGGCTTCATTTTTGAGCTTTTCGGAAGTGATAATTAAACGAAAAGTGATCGACTATATCAGGATGAATGGCCGCCATCAGACTATCAGTATGGAAACAAGTTTTGAAAATGAGGAGGGAGAATCCAGAAACATCATGACGGAAACTCTTTCCATGGACCAATATAACCGAGGCAAAGTAGTAAGTGACAGAAAAGAAGAGATATCGGCTTTTAGTAAAGAATTAAAAAAATATTCTCTCAGCTTCGATGATTTGGTTAAAAATTCTCCAAAGCATGAAGATGCCCGGATCAATGCCATTTCAATTGCTGGAAAAATAGTGTCCACTCCATCTTTTTTGGAGTACTTACAGGACAAGAAGCGTTTGCCGATTAAGAGACTGGAAAAAGAAGTTGGGTTCAGCAGAAAAACCATTGAACGAAATAGAAAATATATCATTGCCATAACCATCATTATCATGGGGGATTTTTATTATCTTAAGGATTACTTAAAAGGGCGGATGAAACAATGAAAAAAGGAATCGTTATGGAGGTTAAATCGGATACCATCATCATGATGACTCCTGAAGGGGAATTTATTAAGTCCAGAAAACAGCCATCAGTACAATATGAAATAGGAGAAGAACTGACTTTGTTCCCTCAAGAGTATAAAGACAGCAATTCATTTATCTTTGATCGGTGGACACAGAAGTTTTCTATTAAACCGATCTTAGCGGGAGCCGCCGCATTGCTTATGCTAATATTCATACTACTTCCTGCAGGTAATGATCACGGGGTCTATGCTTATGTTTCTGTTGATATCAATCCAAGCTTCGAGATAAGCATCGATGGACATCGTGAAGTTATACAGATAAAACCTTTTAATGACAAAGCGAAAAGGATACTGGAAGACCTCTCTGATTGGAAGGGGAAATCTGTTTCTGAGATCACAGAAGAGATGATCACTTTGAGTACTGAAAATGGTTATATGAATGAGCAAAAAAAGGTGTCCCTTACAACAGTCTTTACGGAAAAAGCGGGAGAAAAGGATAGGCGTTCCATTGAAAATGAAATAGAGGAGCTCACATCAGAAGAGAGTAAGGAAGGAACAGCCGATATTTCTTCGGTTGAATCAAGCTTGGAAATAAGAGAAGAAGCTGCAGCAGCAGGAATGTCTACAGGCCAATTGTTGATGAACAAAGAAAAACCGCAACAAAAGAGGTCTGAAAAAATCACACAACCGTCAGTTCCTGAAAATAAAAAAGAGGAAAAAGCTGAAGTACAGACAAAACCGCTTCCTAAAGCAGCCGATAAAAGGCAGGATCATGTAAAAGAAAAACAGGCACCTCAAACGACGAATGGCAGCAACCTAAAAGAAAAACAGAACCGATCTGGTCATGGATCGGATAAGAAAGAAGAAGACAAGAGCAGGGGAAGCAATGGAGATCATTCCCATCGAGAAGACAAACATCCTGGTAAAAAAGCCAAGGATGGTACACCTCAAAGTAATCATGAAGAAAAGCATCAAGGGGATAATAGCAAAGGCAATAAAGATTCAAATGAAAAACGTAAAGACAACTCTTCTGGTAATGGCGGCAAAAGAGGAGATGCACACTAAACAAGGCTGCCGCCGGCAGCCTTGTTTTTTATAATGATATTACTTTCCCTTAAGCTGTGTCTGAGCTTGTTTCACTAAACGCTTAGTAATTTCTCCGCCTACTGAACCGTTGGAACGTGAAACGGTATCTGAACCTAGTGTAACCCCAAATTCCTGGGCGATTTCATATTTCACTTGATCCATAAATTGCTCCACGCCAGGAACTAATAATTTATTTGAACTTCTAGCCATGCTGATTCCCTCCTCTTTAGCTGTTTTTGTTGTTTCTATTGTTATCTTTTCACTATTTAAAAAGAAAATGAGTGGTAATTTTTCGCATGCCTGGATGACTGATGTTGAGTACGGATTGAATGAAAATAAGTTACACGGAAAAACTAAATCCAGTACACTCTAAAAGGAGATGACATAAATGGCGAAACGCAAAGCAGAATTTGATGCCGCAGAAAAAAATAATAAAACACCAAGAAAGAATTTGGCAGAGCAAAAGGATTTCAGTGCCGAATTTGCAGAAGATGAAAATCCGGCTAAAGGTAAAAACAGAAATTCAAAACATGGCAGGGAAGGCAGAATGAATGATGAAAGATAAACCAAAAAAGAATGTGGAAAAACAGGATTTCCAAGAAGAGTTTGGCATGGAGTTTGGCGATTTCAATGCTGCTAAACACTTTGAACCGCCACATGCAAATAAAAAGCAGGACAACAAAAAAGATTGTTAATTGTCAAAAAGGTTAAGCCAGTCCGGCTTAACCTTTTTGCAGCTATAAAGTAGTCAAATATCTTGAGATAGCTCCAAGTCAGATGCAGTATATAATTGAGCAGATCCCGAGGCTGGATCGTAATAGGCGAGAAGGCAGCAAGGTTCCTCTATTAGTCCGGCTCCAGATGGTGTTACGGGAAGTTTCTCCAAAAGGGTATGCTTGTGCAGGTCTTTTTCGTTTAAGTTCAACTTGATGAAGTCACTGCCGAACAATGCGGGATCCTGTAATATCAATTGATATACTTGAGAACGGTCCCGTTTCTCGAGTGTCGGCTCCCACCATGCCTTTCTTGGTTTATATCGCTGATTCTTTAAGTAGTCATATTTCATGATCGCTTCAATAGTCGCAATGTGTTTAATCCTTGTCTCTGAAAGGAATTCATGAAGCCTTCTGAATAAATCCTCAAGCTGGTGACCGATCCTTGACCAGCCCCGTCCTTCCCAGTAGGAGCCAAAGCTTTGGAAGAAATCAAATGGTGTTTCGAAGACATGGGTAACCAGGTATTCGATGGTTTCATCCATCCGGTGATCATTCCAATACTTCTCCAATACATCTTCCACTTGTTTGATCCTTACAATATCATCAAAGGATAGGATGTTGTTCCCCAGTATTTCATACGGTGCATTATCCATATAAATGTAGTCATGATTTTTTGCGTTGATTCTTAACCCGGTCCCTCTCAGCATTTTCAAAAAGCCCAGCTGGAGTTCCTCAGGCCTTAATGCAAAGACATCATTGAATGTTTTACGGAAGGATTGATAATCTTCTTCAGGCAAGCCGGCAATCAAATCAAGATGCTGATCGATTTTCTTTCCTTCCTTCACCATAGTGACTGTTCTGGTCAGCTTTGAGAAGTTCTGCTTTCGCAACACGAGATCATTGGTTTCATCATTTGTGGATTGGACACCGATTTCGAAACGGAACAATCCAGCAGGGGCTTCTTTATTTAAGAAGTCGATAACCTCCGGACGCATAATATCAGCAGTGATTTCAAATTGAAAAACCGTTCCGGGAAGATGTTCATCAATAAGGAAGCGAAACATTTCCATCGCATAACTTCGGCTGATATTAAATGTCCTGTCGACAAACTTGATTGTTTTTGCCCCATTTTTCATCAGGAAACGGATATCATCTTTAACTTTTTCCCTGTCGAAGTAACGGACGCCCACTTCAATGGAAGAGAGGCAGAACTGACATCGGAATGGACATCCCCGGCTTGTTTCAATATACGTTACCCGTTTAGAAAGATCTTTTAAATCTTCTTCAAATCTAAATGGAGATGGTAATTCCCTAAGGTCAAGCTTGTTCCGCTGTGGATTGATTTTTACCTTGCCGTCTTTCAAATAACCAATCCCATTAACCTCTTCCCAATTTCGATCGCCATAGATCTGGCCAAGAAGGCTTTTGAATGTTTCTTCCCCTTCGCCAATAACAATGAAGTCGACTTCGGGCAAACGCTCCAGCCAATAAGGGACATCATAAGATACCTCTGGCCCGCCAAAGATCACGATTGTTTCAGGAGAGATCTTTTTCAGCATTTTTACAACCGCTATCGTCTCTTCTATGTTCCATATATAACAACTGAACCCAATGACATCGGCATTTTTTGTATAAAGGTCTGAAACGATGTTCATCTGGGGATCTTTGATGGTATATTCAGCCATTTCGACTTTGTAATCCGGCTCTGAAAATGCTTTAAGGTTCCTGATTGCTAAGTTTGTGTGTATATATTTGGCATTTAATGTGCTTAGTACAGCTTTTTTCATTATAAATCTCCTTTTATGTACGTAAAAAAGTTAGAGCAACAGTACTTTAACATTGTAACCAAGCAAGGCACTAAACTCAACGTTATTCGGTATTTTGACCTATTTCCAAATTATATGAAGGAATTTGGCGGTACGGGTGAGAATATGTATAAAAAAGTTAAAAGACCGGCATTAGTGCCGGTCTGGTACTTTAAAGGCTGACAAAATAGGTCTATTGGCATCAGCATCAATACTTCATATTTTCAGTATATCTCTTTTTATAGTTTTTCAGACTTTTCAATAGTTTAACGAATTTACTTGTTTTCAGCTCAATCAATGGTTGTGTCAAAGAGGTAAATGGCCCGCTGGATAATAGTACAGTCAGGATAAAGGAAGCAGCAACCAGTAAGGTGATCGACTGGATCGGCGGCAGGATATCCGGGTAAGGAGTCTCGCGGAAAAGCTTTATGAAAAAGCCATGTATCAGATAAACATATAGAGTACTGGCTCCCCATTTAGTGAAGAAATGCCTGCTCTTTGGAACAAAAGCGAAAAAGCTGAATGACATTGCGATATTCATTAGATAAACACCGCTTCTCTCTATTGCACTAAAGAATTCTTTTCCGCCAAGTTGTTCATAGGATTTGGAATGCAGCAGCCACTTATCTGAAAACTCTGGTACAAAAAACATGAAAATGAATACAGCTGCCGGAATGAAGGCTGCAGCAATACGGGCTTTGTTCGTTCTGATCTTGGAGAAATGTTCCTTTTTCAAATAGTATCCAAGAAGAAACAGCGGGAAGAACACAAATGTCCTGGAAAGGCTCAGGTAATTGGAAACAGTGTCGACAAACCCAATGGCGATACCTAGAGCAAATGCAATAAGCAATGCTTTAGTCTGAGTCAGTTTCCATTTTCGCACAAACAAATACAGCAGGATGTTCCAGCAGAATAAACTCAACAAAAACCACATGGACCATTGTGGATCATAAATATCAATCGTCAAGCTGTTCTTGTCATATAGAAAATAATAATAGATCGTATAAATAACTTGGAATAAAAGATACGGCAGGATCAGTTTTTTAAATAACTTTGGGATATAACCTTTCTTATGGAATCCTTTGGCGAAAAAGCCTGAAACAATGATAAAGGCAGGCATATGAAAGGTATACAGCGTTTTATACAAGGCCAGAACTATTTGATCGTGCTCAATGAAAGAACGGAGAAAGTGGCCAAATACGACCAGGAATATCAGAATGACCTTTGCGTTATCAAAGTAATAATTTCTAGTTTTCTTCATGGAGTTCACCAACTTTGAATAGTTTTAAGATTTACTGCTGTGCAGTCTGTTAGAGATATCCTCAAATACCGGATAGGAAAAAGCGGAAAGGACGCTTCTGCACTCCTAAGGTATCAAAAAATATATCTTGAAAGTACCCTTTCAATCGAATCTTAAACTATAAATAACGGAAACGATATAATCGGAAACTAACCTGTAAACATTCTGAAACAGAAGAAAGATACTATTGGATAAAAGGCAAAGATGCATGGTAATAGGAGGAAAGTGGAATGACCAACAATCAAACGTATAAGCCTCATCAAGCTGTTAGTCCTTTGGATGACTTAGAGTACAGGGTGATTTTAGAGGCTTCACCCGCCCCGATTTTGATCGTGAATAAAGATTTATCCATCATTGAAGCCAATTCAGCAGCGCTCGATTTGCTGGAGGCAGAAGAAAAATCCTTGCTGCATCAGTCATTTGTCCAATTCTTTCAAGATGTACCCGAACCGATTTTTTCTCAATATGAAAAGGTTGTAATAGAGGGAGGGGAGATAGAAGATGAAACGCTGCTGACAACCCCAGGAGGAACCCTTAAACATATTGACTTAAAGATTACCAAATCAAAGAAAAGCAATTATGCGTTCTTTTTTTTGCGAGATATAACAAGTGAGCGCGAGAAACAAAGAAACGACCATATGAACCTTCATATGCTTAATAATATCTTTCAGCAGGCTGCCGAAGGAATTCTCTTGTTTGATAAACATGGGATTATCCAAGAGGCAAACCAGGCATTCTGCAAGCAGGTGAATCTTAAGAAAAGAGAGGTTTTAAGCAGGAGAGTGGCTTCCTTCATTCCTGAAAACTTTCATTTTAAAGTGTTGAAAATCAAAGAACTTCTTGATTCAGGAAGACAAGCGAGGGGAGAGATGCCGATTACCCATTCTGAGGGGGTATCAGTTGTCGAATATACAACGACCCCTTATGTTAATCATGAACTGCATATGGCCATCCTCCGGGATATCACTGAAAAGAGACAGATGGAAATCCAGTTGAAGCGGAGTGAAGAATTGTTTAAAGACCTTTTTGAGGAAGCGATCGATGCAATTGTATTATGGGATCAAGATGGACGGGTACTCCGTGCTAACAGATCTGCCTTGAAGATCTTTGAATGCTCACTTTCGGAAATTCTGACCAAAAAGATTGAAGACTTTGTTTATCCGCTGGAAATGTCTAAGTTTGAGTCGGTAACCCATGAGCTCAAATCCAAAGGTGCGGTCCGGGATGAAGTGTTGTTCCTTATGCCAAATAATCAATTAAAGCACCTGGAATTCACCTCTAAACTGCATTCGGTGGACGGATATAATATGACCATCTTCCGAAACGTCAGTGAAAGGCATCAAATGGAAAAGAGTCTGCGGGAAAGTGAAGAACGGTTCCGAAAGATTTTTGAAGGAACACTGGATGGAATGGTCCTGACCAATCATTCAGGACAGTTGGTCGATGCCAACCCGGTCGCCCTCAAGATCTTATCCACCAATAAAGAAAAGTTGATTGGCAGTGATATTAAAGATATATTTATGATTAAAGAAAATGAAGATAAGGAATACCAGCGTTATCAGGAAAAGTTGAAGGAAGAGGGCCAGGCAAGCTTTCTAAAACTGATGAAAACCAATGAAGACCGCCAGCAGCATCTGGAGCTTTCCTCTAAATATAATCTCTTATCCAATTTGAATTTGACTGTTATAAGAGATATAACAGAAGAAGTTGAACTACAGGACCAGCTGAGAAAATCCGATACTTTGTCTGTTGTTGGGGAGCTCGCTGCAGGCATAGCCCATGAAATACGGAACCCGATGACGGCTTTGAAGGGCTTTATTCAGCTTCTTGAAAATAGTATGGAAACCGATCATGAAATGTATTTCCACGTCATACAGTCAGAACTTCAAAGGATTGAGTCAATCATCACTGAATTTTTGATACTTGCAAAGCCGCAGGCTGTTCAATATCAGGAAACGGACCTTACGAAAATCATGAAAGAAACACTGGAACTTTTGAGAGCACAAGCAGTCATGCATAATGTACAGTTTAAGGAGCAGTATGACAGTGGAATAGCTTCCATTTATGCTGAACCGAATCAATTAAAACAGGTTTTTATAAATATTGTAAAAAATGCAATTGAGGTGATGCCGAAGGGGGGCATAATCACCATTGTCATTTCAGAAAAAAATGCAGAAACCCTCCGAATCTCCATCACGGATGAAGGGATCGGCATCCCAAAAGAAAAAATAAAAAAATTGGGGGAACCATTTTATACAACCAAGGAAAGAGGAACAGGGCTTGGTCTGATGGTCACTTTCAAGATTGTTGAAGAACATGAAGGTACGGTAGAGGTGGAAAGTGAGTTGGGTAGCGGTACCACATTCCATATTGATTTCCCGAGTGTGAAAGGATGAAAACCAATGAATATAGAAAGCATCGTGATTGCCAGTCCGATCGGGAATCTGAAAATTACGGCAGAAGAGAACTTCCTTAGAAAAGTGGAATTTGTAATGGACGCGGAATCAACCAATGAACATGAACTACTTATGGAAGCGGCGAATCAGTTGGAAGAATACTTCAAGGGAGTTAGGACAGAGTTCGACCTGCCTCTCAGGACCAAAGGAACTCCATTTCAGGAAGCCGTCTGGAAAGCCCTGCAGGACATTCCCTATGGAAGTACTTGCAGTTATAAGGATATCGCTGAGAAAATTAATAATCCTAAAGCAGTGAGGGCGATTGGCCAGGCGAATAAAGCTAATTCTCTTCCCATCCTCATCCCGTGCCATAGGGTGGTGGGGAAGGATCAATCGCTGACAGGTTACGCAGGGAGTCAGGTGGATAAAAAAGAAATCCTTCTCGGGCTGGAAAAAGCAACTCAATAAAGAAGTTTTCAAAGCCTCGAGCTATCCAGAACTCGGTTTCGTCTCTTGTATCGAAAATCAAACGATTTAATTTAATACCCTGGACTTTCTCTACAAGCTGAAACCTCAAGTTATATTGAGGTTTTTTTGTATTTAAAGGCTCTTTTCGTAAACTTTGTTGCTATTCAATATAAATTTCAACTAATATCCTGGTAAATCGTCGTTAAAACCGCGGTGAGCAGGAAAGAAAAGAGCTGCCCGTTCTTTTTCGAGAGTAAAACCCTATGAATACAGGGGAAAAATCCGGCACTTTGGATTTTTCCGAAAACAACAATATATGCGAAAACAGCCTATTTAAATGAATTGACAGTGCAATCTGATTAGATGATAATGAAATTAGATACACATCTAATTAGAAAGGGGGGATCGAATGCAGCTTGAAAAGCTTGTTGCCTTTTATAAGACAATAGGGGATCCGGCCAGATTGAAGATCATCATGCTTTTGAAAGAAGGGCCATTACATGGACTTGCGATTGCCGGAAAACTGGGGCTTTCAGCTCCGACTATTTCTCATCACCTGACAAAGCTTAGGGACATTAATCTGGTGTATTCACGCAGGGAAAAAAATTCATTGTATTATCATTTAAATCAGAAAGTAATCCAACATCATGGGAATGTCCTGTTAAAGATGGCGGAAGAAAGAAAGGGGGATAAAGAAGCGATGGTTCAAATTCAAAAAGAAAAACAAAAGGTTATCAACAACTTTTTCTCTGCCGATGGAAAGTTAACTCACATCCCGGCTCAGCGAAAAAAGAAGCTGTTCGTCTTTGAACATATAATAGAAGGTTTGAAAGCGGGGGTGAAATACGAGGAAAAGGAGATTAATGAATATATTAAACAATTCCATGAAGATTATGCCACCATCAGGAGGGAATTCATAATAAATCATTTTATGTACAGAGAAAACGGAATCTATGAAATGAATCCAAAGGAAATGTGGGCTGCAATTGAATAGTCACCTAAATCCCAGCCAGTTACACGAGGCTGGGATTTTGTCGTAATTCGTCAGATTGTATATTATATATGGAGGTCTTTTTGGGAGATTTTGTCTTGTTTTAGCGATACTATTTACTTTTATATCTAATGTTGCGATACTTCAAATGTATCCCTGATTATAGAATACACTGAGATTCCATATACAGACAGAAAGGTGAGAGTTTCAATGATGTTCCCATTTGATAAAGTCTACCAAAAAGCCATCCTTTATAGAATTGCTAAAAGACAAAAAGAAATGCTCGAGATAGGCACTGAATTCGGCTTAAATGACAGCCGGACGGTTGAAAGCAGCCAGGAGCTTGACAAACTTATTACAAAATATCAGGAAATAAACTATATAAAGAACGCTCAACAAAGTTCCCCGCATTGAAACCGGGGGCACTGAAAATCTGCCGATTTCTAAACTATAACTAAAATTAATAAAGAAAAAGCCACCCCTTCTTCCTATAAAAGGAAGAAGGGGTGGCTTTTTCTTGGATATAAACATATATGCTGCCCTTTATTATCACATTAGTTTTAGGATCCTTTTAATATTTACCGCAAATATAGCCATGGCACCTTGTAATTCCATGCCAATTAGACCCGAGGATTCTTCTACATCATACCCGTGTCTGTGTTTTAGTTCACTATTTTTCGCTTCAATTTTATATCGTTCTTTTGCCTTTTCCTTAAAATACTCGCTTTCCTGGAATTTTGCTTGGGAGGAGTGCTGATCGGACTTTATAGTAACGGAATACGTCTTACTTTTGGCTCCTTCCTTGTAGCACCCTTCTCTCAGTGGGCATCTCTTACATTTATCCACGTCATAATAATAGGTGTCTGCCTGGTTTTTGCCTACTCCTTTTTTACCTTGCCTAGCTTTCCTTATAGCCATATGTCCTGCCTTGCAGACATACATACCCGCATCCTTATTGAATTCGAATTCGTCCTCTTTTTTTCGAGCACCCTGAGTGATTAGAGGGTTCAATTTTGAAACCAGTTTGATTTCATTTCCTTCACAATATTCAATATTATCTTTCTCGGAATAGGCCGCATCCCCAATAACCGTCTCCACTTCTATGCCCGCGTTTTTACTTTTCTCTATGAGTGTCTGCAGTTCTTTCCCGTCACTCTTTTCTCCAGTGGTAATGGTTGCGGCTGTAATAATACGTTCTTCACTCATCGCAAGATGAGTTTTATAGCCAAAAAAGGAGGAATCTGCTGTTTTGTGTCCCACTTTGGCATCCTGATCATTCATGCACTGGAGCTGCTCAATATCATCGGCAACCGTTTCTTTCAGGAGATTAAGCTGTTCCTTCACTTTGGGATATTCTAAAAGGATTTCTTCCTTTTCTATCACCTTAATGAGCTTTTGTGAGTAGGTTATCTCATCTTCCAGAACATCATTGGTTGGCTTCACAGGGAACTTGTCCTTCATACTTTCGTTAATCTTATAAATCGATTTTCTAAGATTCTTGGAGCGCTCCATAAGAATTTCCTTTGGCTTCATTTGATTATAGCGGGCTTTGGTATGGGTGGCATCAACAATAATGGACTTACTTTTTATAATTTCTTTCTCTATGGCAATCTCAACCGTCTTGTTGACAAGCATGTCTAATAAGTTCATGTCCTTTAACCTAAGTTTACGAAACTTAGTCAGAGAACTTGAATCAATGACGGGCTCTTCTGGAGCCATATTCAAAAAATACTTGAAAGACATATCATATTTAGACCGCTCAACAATATCGACATCTGATACATCGTGAATGGTTTTCAAAAACAAATATTTGAACATGCGAATAGGATCAATCGCATTTCGCCCATTATCATGACAATATTTATTCTTTAATTCATCAAAAATAAAGGAGAAATCGATTAAATCGTTTATTTTCCTTAACATATTGTCCTGAGGAACGACGATATCATAAAGGTCCATATACTTACTGAACATCATTGTTTGTTGTTGTTGAATCACTGGAAACCACCCACTTAATATTGTTAGTTCTATTATAAAGTAAGGATTTATTAGCGGGTAGTGTTCTTTTTTCTCAATGTTGATTGGAGTGGAAGGTGCACGACCTCCTGCGGGACTAGCGGGACAGGTGAGACCCCGCAGGCGAAGCCGAGGAGGCTCAACGCCCGCCCCGCGGAGTCGTGCACCTGGAACGGAAATCAACATTTTTTCGTAAAATCTGAAGTAAAAAAGGCAGAATCGCTCTTTGAGGTGAGTGATTCTGCCTTTTAGAACTTTATTGGACTTTTTCAGTGCCCTCATTGAAACCGGGGGACTTTTTTTATTTTCCAAACAATCATAAAAGGACAGATTCCCTCTTTAAATCTGGATTGATGGAATAAGCGCATCTGTAACGAAATGATACAACCTGCAGGGAAATTTGATACAATACCTATAAGAGAGAACGCTGGAGGTAAATGATGTCACAAATCTCATTGACGATAGTGGAAACAAGTGATGTTCATGGGAACATCTTTCCTATAAATTATGGAACCAATGAATTACAACCAGTAGGATTGGCCAAGGCAGCCACATTGATCAAGCGGATTCAAAAGGAAAATGAACTTGTGATCACTCTGGATAACGGTGATGTCATTCAAGGTACACCGATGACATACCACTATGTGAAAAAAATGGCTGATAAAACAAATCCTATGGTCAAGGTCCTGAATCATCTGAATTATGATGGAGCAGTCATAGGAAACCATGAGTTCAACTATGGAATGAGGACAATAAATGATGCTGTTGACCAATCCAATTTCCCCTGGCTTTGCGCAAATATTATTGATAAACAGACTGGGAAGCCTTACTTTGGACAGCCATATTTAATCAAAGAATTTACTAACGGATTAAAGGCCGCCATACTTGGAGTAACGACCCATTATATACCCAATTGGGAAAATCCTGAATATATTGAAGGGCTTGCATTCAAGGATGCGTTTGATGCTGTCAGGCAATGGGTCGGATATATCAGGGAAAATGAAAAGCCGGATATAATGATTGTTTCCTATCACGGCGGATTCGAAAGCGACATTGAAACAGGAGAGCAGACAGAGCCTCATACCGGGGAAAATCAAGGCTTTAGAATTTGTTCTGAAATCGACGGTATTGATGTATTGCTGACAGGTCACCAGCACCGCCAGTTGACCGGCATGGTGAAGGGAGTACTGATCCTACAGCCCGGATCCAATGGCCAATACCTGGGATGTGCAGATATCGTGCTTGACAAGATAAACGGTAAATGGGAAATTGTGGGAAAAGAGCCAAGATTGCTTCCAGTAGGTTTTGAGGAAGAAGATGAACATGTACTGCAGCTGACAAATGAATATGAAACAAGGACCCAGGAATGGCTCGATCAGCCAATAGGATTCATACAGGGAGACATGACGATTACCGACCCGCTGGAAGCAAGAATGATCGAACACCCATTGGTTGAATTTATCAATAAAGTCCAAATGGATGCACTGGGAGTGAACATTTCGAATACTGCTTTGTTCAACAACTCTGCAACAGGGTTCCCAACTACAGTGACCATGAGGGATTTAGTCTCGAATTATGTATACCCCAATACATTGACTGCCATTGAAATCAGCGGGAAAGATATGAAGCAGGCATTGGAGCGGTCAGCTTCTTATTTTCTGCTGAATGACAAGGGACAAGTAATGGTGAACCCGGATTTTTCTACACCAAAACCACAGCACTATAATTATGATATGTGGGAAGGCATTGAATATACAATCAAGGTCGGCAATGAAATAGGCAGCCGGATTGAGAATCTGGAATACAAAGGAAAGCCAGTCGATATGGCAGGGAAGTACACAGTTGTGATGAACAATTACCGTGCTGGCGGTGGGGGAGAGTACCCTATGTTTAAAAACCGTCCTGTTATCAAATCAAGCCAAATTGATATGACTGAATTGCTCGCTAACTATTTTATGAGACACAAGAAAGTACCAGCTGCTGTCAACCACAACTGGAAAGTTGTAAAATAGGTATAATAACTTTAAAAGGAAATGATCAAAATGGAAGAAAGAAAAGATATAGAACAATCACTGAAGTTATTTATTGTACTGTCACGCGCTTATAAAGCCATCAATGAGGATGTGCAGGTTTTTATTCAAAACAATGGATTGAATATGACGGAATTTGCCGTTCTTGAACTGCTTTACCATAAAGGCGATCAGCCGCTGCAGCAGATAGGCGGAAAAATACTGCTGGCAAGCGGAAGTATTACGTATGTCGTGGACAAGCTGGAGAAGAAAGGTCTGATCAGGCGGGTGGCCTGTCCTAGTGACCGCCGTGTGACATATGCCCAAATTACAGAAGAGGGAAAAGAATTCATCGGTGAGCTATTTCCACGCCATGAAAAACAAATCCATCAGTTGATGTCTGTATTGGATAGTGAGGAAAAAGAAACAGCGATCGAATTGTTGAAGAGAGTAGGTTTGTCAATCAAGGATTTATCTTATTGATGACCGGGGAGAGTATTCATGAGAATACTCTCTTTTTGCATGGCTCTTTTCGTAAACTTTGTTGCTATCTGATATTAATTCCGAAAGATTATGGAGTAATGAACCAGAAAAAACCCTGTTTAACAAGAGAGAAAAGAGCTTCTCTCTTCGTTCAGAGCGAAAATCGTAGTATGCAGGGGGAAAATCCAGCTTTTGGGATTTTTCCGAAAGCAACAATATATGCGAAAACAGCCTTTTGCATTCAATAATGGCCGGAATTTTTTTGAATGAATGCACAGGCTGTCTCATGAACGCTTCATAGAATCCTTTTTCCTGTTTTTAGATGCACCAGGATGTCTTATAAATTATTATCCAATTTAATCAATTTCTATCTCAACTTGAATTCAACCTGAAGCAAAAAAAGCCATGCTTCCAACCGAGGAAGCATGGCTTTTCGCATTACTTGATCACAATTTCATTATCTTCAATGACAGCAGTCATTTCTTTTTTGCCTGGATGGTCCAGGATGAAGTCCGCAATGGAGTCTTCAAGTGTTTCTTGAATGATTCTGCGCAATGGCCGTGCTCCAAAGGCAGGATGGTATCCATCTTCAACAAGCTTATCTTTGACTTCTTCTGACACAGTCAAATTAATTTCCTGCTCCTCAAGAACTCCATACAATTCATTCAGGAGGATATCAATAATCTTCTTCAAATCATCAGTACCCAAAGAATTGAACTCAACAATATTGTCGAAGCGATTCAAGAATTCAGGTCTGAAAAAATCTTTCAATTTTTCTAAAGTCGATGTTTCTTTCATTGTGTGGCTTGTAAAGCCTACATGTTTTTCTTTGAAGCCGACCCCCGCATTGCTTGTCATGATGATGACAGAGTCTTTGAAACTGACGGTTCTGCCTTGGCTGTCAGTCAGGCGCCCATCCTCAAGGATTTGAAGGAACATATGCTGTACATCCGGATGAGCTTTTTCAATTTCATCAAGCAGTATTATACTGTATGGATTTCTGCGTACCTTTTCTGATAACTGCCCTGCTTCTTCATGTCCTACATAGCCTGGAGGTGAACCAATCAATTTGGAAATGCTGTGTTTCTCCATATACTCACTCATATCCAGCCTGATCATGGAATCAGCAGTACCAAACAGTTCTTGGGCAAGAGATTTGGTTAGCTCTGTTTTCCCAACCCCGGTTGGACCGATGAATAGGAATGAACCAATTGGACGATTCTTGTTTTTAAGACCTGCCCTGCTTCTTCTGATTGCTTTGGCAACTGTTTTTACTGCTTCTTCCTGCCCGATAACCTGGCTGTTCAGTTTAAACTGGAGTTCTTTCATTTTTTTATGTTCATCTTCCTGAAGTTTTCCTACAGGAATCCCAGTTTTCTTTTCAATTAATTCTTTGATAAGATCAGAGTTCACTACAGGATAGAGGTTATCATCCTGGTTTTCTATCGTTCTTTCCAGCTGAACTTCTTCGTCCCTCAGTTTGGCTGCAAGTTCATAATTCTCTTCAGACAGTGCGGCCTCTTTCTCTGCTGCAATTTGAGAGAGTCTGCTTCGGCCTCCATCTATAGTTTGATGCCCGCTTCTCAGGTTTTCGTGAGAGCCTGCTTCATCAAGGAGATCGATTGCTTTATCCGGCAGGAAACGATCCTGAATATAACGTTTTGAAAGAATGACACAGTTTTCGATCGCTTCGTCGCTGAACCTCACCTCGTGATAGTCTTCATATTTTTTTTGCAAGCCTTTCAATATCTCAATTGCGGCTTGTTCTGAAGGCTCTTTGACGTGAATGGGTTGAAAGCGTCTTTCCAACGCGGCATCTTTCTCAATTTGTCTGTACTCTTTCAACGTCGTCGCACCGATCAACTGCAGTTCCCCTCTTGCAAGGGCAGGTTTAAGAATATTTCCTGCATCCATGCTGCCTTCTGCAGAACCTGCGCCGACAATCAAGTGAATTTCATCGATGAATAACAGGATGTTCTTTCTGCTCTGAAGTTCTTCAATCAGGGCTTTTATGCGTTCCTCGAATTGGCCTCGGATACCTGTGTTCGCTACTAACGAGGCAACATCCAGAAGATAGACCTCTTTATTCAGTAGTTTGGATGGAACCTCACGATTGGCAATCTTAATGGCTAAGCCTTCTGCAATTGCTGTTTTCCCGACTCCAGGCTCCCCGATCAATACAGGATTATTTTTATTCCTCCGGTTTAAAACCTCAATCATTCTATCTAGTTCATCATCCCGCCCGATGACTGGGTCTATAAGGTCAGCCTTGGCAAGTTGTGTTAAGTTCCGGCCGTATTGATCCAAGAAGGACTTCTCTTTGTTTCCTTCCTGTGAAGTTGATTTATGAAAAGCCTGGTGCTCTCCTCCAGCTCCACTCCCACCAAAGAAATTTTGGAAAGGGTTATTTGGAGAGCTGCTCATTTCCTTTTCATTTGTATAGCATTCATGACAGAGAAATAATGATTTTTTGTGACCATTAACGTTAAAATGCAGGTTTATTTTGGCAGTGTTCTCTTGGCAATTTTGACAAAGCATAAATTATTCCTCCTAAATAAGTATTAGTTCTTTGACTTTGATTAACTTTGACTAAATTTATATTTTAAAAAGAAAAGACATAATATAGTTTGATCATCTTTGACCTATTTTTCATTATACTTTGACTAATTTTGACTTTCAAGCAATCTGTTTAAGGCAATTATTTCCTCTTGTGAAGAAGGTTTGTACTTCTTAAATGCCCTGCTTGTACATAAGGTTAAATAGCGGGCTTAACAAATTAAAGCTGCGATAAATAATTTGCAATACAACAAGCATGCGTAATGAGGTGAAATAGATGAAAAGATGGAGCGGTATATTTCAATTAGCGGCAGTTTACGTTGGTACTATCATCGGAGCGGGGTTTGCCACTGGAAGGGAAATTGTTGAATTCTTCACCAGATTTGGTTTCATTGGTTTGATCGGCATCCTTATCAGCGGATATTTATTTATATTTCTAGGTTCTAAAATCATGGTCAAAGCACATGAAATCAAGGCAGCATCTTATGAAGAATTTAATGAATATTTATTTGGTAAATGGTTCTCGAAATTCATGAACATCCTTATGATGCTCATGCTTCTTGGGGTAACGGCCGTCATGTTATCAGGTGCAGGGGCTGTTTTTGAAGAGCAGTTAAATATGAACAAACAGACAGGGGTACTGCTGTCAATCTTCCTTGGATTCATCGTAATGGTAATTGGCATGAAAGGGTTATTCGCAGTTAATACCCTCGTTGTTCCCACCATGATTATCTTCAATATTTCCATTATGCTGACCATTATTGTTGATCCTGATTTTTTTGAAGCCGTACTGAGAATACCTCACGCAGAGGATGGATGGAAAGCAGTCATAAGCCCTTTTACGTACGCAGCTTTTAATCTGGCGATGGCTCAAGCAGTCCTTGTGCCGGTTGCCGCCCAAATCAAGGACATCAAAACAGTAAAATATGGTGGGATCCTTGGAGGCGTTCTGCTTACGGTGATATTGGTGTCGAGCCATTTCACACTGGTAATGATACCGAATGTTACTAGTTATGAAATCCCTATGGCAATCGTAATGAAAAGTATGGCAGGCAGCTTATATGGTATCTACATTTTCATAATCTTTGGAGAGATATTCACTTCCATTATTGGCGGGGTTTTCGGCCTGGAGAAACAGATGGCCAATTATTGGAATGGGAAAAGAATCTTCATAACTCTTGGTATATTTCTCATTGTTTATCTTCTGAGTTTCTTTGAGTACAGTCAGCTGCTTTCCTATTTATATCCTCTATTCGGTTATCTGAGTTTATTGTTCATCATTTTGTTGTGGATGAAACCGGACGAATCCAACTGATAGTGGGAAGGGAATAAACCTCAGAAAAACAGCCATCATAGAAAAGACGCTAAAGGAGGGATTGTTCATGACAAAATCAAAACATGAAAAAGAAAGGCAATGGAATGTTAGAAAACAGGATCAGCATCCCCATGGGAAAGTGGAGTCTTATAAAGAGCTGGAAGGAGAAACCATCTCAAAAGGGAAACAGTAATGAGGACGGATATTCGTCAAGAAACCACGCGAAAAGGCAAAAGCCTGGTACTCCTAAATGGAGAATCCGGGCTTTTGGCTGTTAGGCTTCAATTATTTTATAATTTTTATGATTGACAACTGTTTTTTCTTCCAGCTCAAGGTCGCGGTAATTCTCCATGAATGTCAGGTCGACGATGACAGAGTTTTCATTCACTTTTTCAACGATGCCTTTTAAGCCGTCCCGAAATTCAATTAGGTTACCTACTTCTGCTTTTTTCACAAAAATCTCTCCTTTGTCAAAAGTTTCAGAAACAATTAATTACAGTTTGCCTTAAAATTACAAAAAGGTAAAGGGCTTTATTATAATATTATTCTAATAATCTGTTTATTTGTAAAGAGAAATGACAATTTTCGGCTAATTTTACCGTAGGAAACGAAGATGTTCCCATTTTTTGATTAACGGTGGTAGAATAAAAGTGTTAAAAAGCTATAGTAGGCTAATAAATTTTTGAAAAGTAATGAAAGGGGGAAAGTGAGATGGATGATCAGGAGATACTGGCGATCCTCGACGAGTTAAGAAGTGGAGAAGTCAGGGAGTACAGAGTACAAAAAGGGGAGTTCTTGAAATTCAGGCAGCATTTGATCGCTCAGGACGATTTTAAACATTTTAGAGGGATTGCCCAGCAAGGCGGGGATATTATATACACCTATTTGGAAACACCAAGAAGTTAAAATCTGCCTATAAATGGGCAGGTTTTTTTTGGATACAAGAGATCGGAGGTTTGTGTAAAAGAGAAACAGGAAAAATGAAGAAAAAAGGAGGCCAATGATGAATTACAATAAAACAGCGATTGTGACGGGCGGCGCCAACGGAATTGGTAAGGCCATCGTGAAGGAACTTTATAAGGAAGGATACACCATTATCCTTGTTGATAAACAGGAAGAAGATGGTCTCCGGTTTTCAAGGGAAATAGATGCTGCTGGAAATAAGGTCATCTTTAAAAAGTGCGATGTGGGAAAGTATGATGATGTGAAGGCATTATTTTCAGTCATTAAAGAAGAGTTCGATAAAATTGATGTTCTGGTGAACAATGCCGGGGTATCCAAGTTTAAGGATTTCTGGGAAATGGAGGCATCAGACTGGGAGGAAGTGATTTCGACTAATTTAAGCAGTGTATTCTTCCTCAGTAAAGAAGCCGCGCCGCTAATGAGAGAATATGGCGGAAGTATTGTCAATATGGCGTCTACAAGGGCAACTATGTCAGAAGCGAATACTGAGGCATACTCTGCAAGCAAGGGCGGAATCATTTCTATAACCCACGCGTTAGCTATTACGCTGAGTGATTATAATATCCGTGTGAACAGTATCAGTCCCGGCTGGATAGAAACAGATGATTATGAAGCATTGAGAGAAGTGGACCATTCTCAGCATCCATCCAACCGTGTCGGCAGACCTGAAGATGTTGCCAGGGCATGTATCTTCCTGTGCCATGAGGAAAATCATTTCATTAATGGTGAAAATCTTGTAATAGATGGCGGCATGACAAGAAAGATGATTTATGAACACTGATCATAATTCCTTTTGTAGCCGCACGAGATTAATGGTTCCAACTAACACACCAAATGATAGGCAGGATGCTTCATGACATAATGAATCCTCCGATTGATGATTTCATAAGGGTTAAATAGGCAGCAGATTAGCGAATCTGAATGCTTTGTAATTTATATAAGGGATAGAAAAGAAGCAGAAAAAATCACTGCTTCTTTTTTATTTCTTTTGTAAAAGTTTTCAATGTGTCGATGATGAACTGCTCAGTCTTTGAATCTTCAGCCGCCTTGAATCCATACATAAATCCCGTTCCTGAAGGCCTTTTCCATATGGGATGCCCGGCAATGACCATTTCGTGCCCGTTCATGTTGAGATAAATCTCCATGTGAAAGTCAAAGCGGTCAACAGGCAGATTGAATTTGGTCTTGAACCTCATCCCTTTAGGACTTATATCAAGAATATGCAAACTTCCTTCCTTTGTGGAAATCAGCTCATTTTCTTTTTGAAGCATTATTTTGAATCTGCCTGGGAAGGTGTCTTTAAAGGTATATCGAAAGGATTCATCTCGTTTAAACGGTTTCATTCTCCCACCCGCCTATTCGTCTTTTTATTCATTCTATCGGAACATTAGGAGTTAGACAACAAATGAAGAATATTTGGAAGATTTTAAATAAAAAGAAGTTCTTGTGATATAATTCATGGGAGAATGGGGGGGTCCGTATGTTCGTCAATAGATTAAAAAATGAAATTGGAAAAGTAATGGTAGGGATGGATAAAGAAGTAGAATTGGTAAGTATAGCCCTTTTGCAGGGAGGCCATATTTTGTTTGAAAGCGTTCCGGGTACAGGTAAAACGATGCTTGCGAAAACCTTTGCAGGCTGTATTCAATCAAGTTTCTGCAGAATCCAGTTCACGCCTGATGTCCTTCCGAGTGACGTAACGGGTATTCAATACTTCAATCCAAAGGAACAGGAGTTTGAACTGCGCCCGGGTCCAGTCGTCACTAATGTGCTGCTTGCTGATGAAATAAACAGGGCTACACCGAGGACTCAATCGAGTCTGCTTGAAGTAATGGAAGAAAAGCAGGTTACAATCGAAGGGAAAACGCTAAAGCTTGAGGAGCCTTTCATTGTATTGGCAACACAGAATCCAGTGGAGTCACAACAGGGTACGTTTCCTCTCCCTGCAGCCCAGCTGGACAGGTTCCTGATGAAAGTCCCGATTACATATCCTGAATTTGAGAGTGAAAGAGAGATGTTAAGGCGGTTCAAGGAACATCAGCCGCTTGATACTATTCAAACGGTGATTACTCCTGAAGAACTGACGGAGTATGCGAAACAGGTGAAAGAAGTTCATGTATCCGAAGACATCGAGTCATACATATTGCAAATAACAAGAAAAACCAGGGAACATGAATTAATTGAGCTGGGGGTAAGCCCGCGCGCCAGCCTTGCATTGTTTCGTGCTGCTCAAGGAATGGCCTATATCAATGAAAGGGATTATGTTATACCAGCAGATATTAAGAAAGTAGCTGCATTTGTTCTCAGCCATAGAATATCTCTCACACCCGAAGCTTCATTGATCAAGACAAATGAACGTGTGATGGAAGAACTGATTAAAGAAGTACTGGTCCCGGTTGAATCGAGGGTTTAACGGTGGAGTGGAAAAGAGAGACATCCGATTCTAATTTAATTTCCGCCTGCATTTTCTTGTGTTTATTCTTGTCACTGCTTGGTTTAATACTGCAAAACCTGATGATTTTATCAATATTCCTTCTGTCTTTTGCCCTATTTTATGGCTCTCAGAGTTATATCCATCATGCGGGAAAAAGGCTGGTATTCAAAAACGAAAGAAATAAGGAAAAATTCAACAAAGGGGATCGGGGAGAGTGGTCATTTAAATTTGAGAATACAGGATTGCCGATCCTAAATGGATCACTCATCCTTCGCTTTGATGATGTTGTCATTCCGATTGGGATTGATTACGATGAGTTTCCTGGCGGGATCATTGAAATGAAGATTCCTTTTTCATTGAGCCAAAATGAAAGGATTGAAGTGAGGTTCCCGATTGAAGCAAGAAGGAGAGGGCTGGCCAGGATAGCAAAACTTACAGTGGATATCCCGAATTTGTTCGGCAGCGGCGGTATTCAAATGCAGTATGACAAACCGGTGAAATCAGATATTTTGGTCTTTCCTCAGAGTAAGTCTGTGGATGGGTTTACCTCTGCGCATACAAAGATCCAGGGGGATTTTACCGTCCTGAATTCTTTATTCAATGATCCATTTCAACCGGTAGGCACCAGAGAGTATACACCCGGTGACAGCTTTGCAAGTATCAATTGGAAAGCCACTGCCAAGATGCAGTCGCTGCAGACAAAGATTCATTCCCCGGCAACCAGCCGGAATTGGTTGATTACCTTGAATATATCAGCACATTATTCCATAACAAGTAATTTGGAGGAGATGATTGAACGTACAGCCTATATTATTGAAATGGCTGCAAAACAGGGCATTCCTTTCGCGTTGGCAGTAAATGTCCGGTCATTCAGCGGGACTCCATTTTACTATTTGACAGCCGGAGAAGGAATGAAGCAAAGGCAAAGGGCGCTTGAACTGCTTTCCGTCCTTTCTGCAGATGACGTGACCTTTCCCTTCAGCCAACTGTATCAATTTTTACTCATGCATCATCAGGTTCCACCTGTACTTATTTCGATAGGGGAGCAGGATAAAGAAAGTGAAAAGCTCCTATCGATAATGAACCAAAGGGACGTTTCCGTGTTTCAGTTGGAAAATCATAAAGAGCAAGGAGTTTTGCAGGAATGGAAGCAGCAGAGCAGGAAATACGCTTAGCAGGAAAGAACGCTTACCATCTCAAAGTATCTGTTAAATTAACCGCAGATGCTTTGATGCTGCTGGCAGTTCTTACTTTTTTTACTAATGAAAATTTCTTTATGTTCCGGTGCATCCCTTTCATCGGCCTTTCACTTATTGTAACCTTCCCGTTAATTTGGATGGGGTTGGAGACAAGCAGAAAATTCAATAAAACTTTTACTGGTATCGGTTTGACTCTGTTTTTAACTGGCCAACTCTTTTTGGGGATTCCATGGTGGCTTTCTATTCTTATTTTATTTTTGCTTCATTGGAGAGTGTCCACCCACTTGGAAGAAGAAAGGAATTCTCGTTATGAGATGGCCGGAGGATATATGCTGGGACTTATGATTGTGTCCCTTATATCATATGCTTACCAAAATATATACGAAAAGCAGCCTACAGAATTCATTTTGGTGATTTTTCTCTGTGGGATGCTCTTTTACACGGCAGGCACCTATATTGTGAGATATACAGAGAGCACAGAACATTCAAAGAGGTCGACCAGAATGAGGTCAGCCAAACTTCCAGTAGTTTATGGAGGCATTTTAGTAACTCTTGCGGCCGTGACTGCTTTTTTGAATGGAACGGTGAGCGGTCTGCTGAATAAGATGTTTGAATGGTTTTTTTGGATGCTGTCTTTTTTGATTGACCCTATTTGGAAGCTGGTCAACTGGTGTTTAAGCTTGCTGCCAAAAAGTGTTTCAGAAGGGTGGGAGACCCTAAGGAGACCTGACAAAAAACGGCCATATGAGATTACTCCGGAACAGCTTGAGAATGGGGGAGAGCTCTCATTTTCATGGTGGAATGAGGCGCTTATCGGAATCTTATTGCTTGTGATTGTCTTCTATGTCTGGAGACGTTTTAGGAACAATGGCTGGAGTGGGGACGATGATACCAAAAGATATGCAGGCTATTCCTCCTTTAAGGAAGCTGTTTTGCCAGATGGAGACACGCAAACAGTAAATATCCCTTATTCAAGCCCGGATAGTGAAATCAGAAAAGGAATTTTTTCTTTAGAAAAACGGGCAGAAGGAAAAGGGATGCCGCGTCAGAACGGCGAAACGATTCAAGAATGGTTCACAAGGTTAGGTTTTCAGGAAGACCAGGAATTTTATCGAGTGTATGAAGCGGCAAGGTACGGAAATAAACAGATTACCGATGATAAACTCGCCTTGTTTAAACAGGGAGTAGAACGTGTGGCGGAAAGGATAGAGAATGAAGATTCATAAAAGATGTTAAAAAAGAGCATAGAGGCTAGTGGGATTTTCCTTCCAGCAAATGACGATTGGACAATTCTATCAGGGGTTAGCTCTCTCTCGGCAATAGAGTATCAAATAGCCAACCTTCTTGGTATGAGAAGTTGCTGCCTTATCATCAGTACCTTGTTCATAAAGTGGGGATACGAACCTTTTTCACCAAAGACAGCAGTATAAGGGCAATTTCCTTTTCCTTTTTCTATCGGTTCTATTCTTTTAAAAAGCGGCATAGGATTTAGTAGACAGATTGATAGAAAGGGGCGGGGAAAGTGAACATGGAAGTGGAACAAGCATTGAAGGTGAAAAGCATTGCATTGGATATCATTGAAGAATTATTGCAGGATGAGGTCCACTACAGGGAACAAGATTTAAAAAATGCAGCAGAGTTACTGGCCAGGTGTGTATGTGACTTGGTCAATGTGTACGCTGGAATCACCGAAGTCCATGGAACTGCATTACAAGGGACCATCGCCAAAACAAAGGTCAGTTACAACGCCATTCTAACCAGTAAGCAAAGGGTATAGAAATTCATCCGTTAGCTTCTTAAAGAAAGAAATTACCCGGGGGCTATAACAGTCTTATATAAATTTACTGGGGACGGAATCTATTTTGAGTTCGTCCTCTTTTTCCTTGATTTATTACAGACTTTCAATTCGCCATATGCTTCACGGAATCAAGTGCTTCTTGTGTAAATCTTTATCAGATATACATTTTATTTTTCATGTTTCAAACGTTTAATTACAATAGAGAAGGGAAATCTAAGAGGGAACTGTGATGGCAGGCAGCTGCAAATGGTTTCGATATATCCTAGTAGAAAGTTGTAAATAATGCCTGAAATTGGTCATAAGATGTCTAATTCATGAAAATAATAAAAATATCATGCTTTACAATTGTTAAACTTTGATTTGCATGCTATTCTTTTAAATTGAAAAGGCTTATATCCATTTTATACTTTAGCCAATGAATACGGACTGATTCTTCATCCGGATTAAAAAGCTGAAAATAAACATATGTTAAGGAGAAGATTATTTATGGCACAAAAGCAATTTACAGTAACAGCTGATACAGGTATCCACGCTCGTCCAGCAACACTTCTTGTTCAAACAGCAAGCAAATTTGATTCTGAAGTTCATCTTCAGTACAAAGAAAAGAAAGTTAACCTGAAATCAATCATGGGTGTAATGTCTCTAGGTGTAGGTAAAGGTGCAGATATCACAATCATCACTGAAGGAAGCGATGAAGAAGAAGCATTGAACAGCCTTGAAGAAACACTGAAAAAAGAAGGACTAGCAGAGTAATGTCAAGCATGCTTAAAGGAATAGCAGCTTCGAATGGCATTGCCATTGCAAAAGCCTATCTTCTTGTTGAACCCGATCTTTCTGTAGAAAGAAAGGAAGCAGGAGATACAGAGGAAGAGGTAAACCGTTTTAGAGAGGCACTTGCGACTTCAAAGTCTGAACTGGAAACGATCAGGGGAAAAGCCAATGAAGATCTGGGTGCAGATAAAGCGGCGATTTTTGATGCCCATTTACTTGTACTGAGTGATCCTGAATTGATTACACCTATTGAAGACAAAATCACAAACGAAAAAGTGAACGCCGAAGCCTCCCTTAAAGACACCGCAGATATGTTTGTTTCCATGTTCGAGAGCATGGATAATGAGTATATGAGAGAACGTGCAGCGGATATCCGTGATGTAACGAAACGTGTACTCGCACATCTTCTCGGTGTTCAGGTATCGAATCCGAGCATGATCACGGAAGAAGTCATCATCATTGCAGAAGATTTGACTCCTTCAGACACGGCTCAGCTAAACAGGGAATACGTTAAAGGCTTCACTACTGATATTGGCGGACGGACTTCGCACTCAGCCATTATGGCGCGGTCCATGGAGATTCCTGCTGTTGTCGGTACAAAAGAAGTCACTTCCACAATCAAAAACGGTGACCTTGTTATCGTTGATGGATTGAATGGTGAAGTACATATCAATCCAACACAAGAAGTGGTTGAACATTATAAAAAAGAACATGAACAATATGAGAAGCAAAAAGCCGAATGGGCAAAATTAGTCAATGAAAAGACAGTATCTGCAGACGGTACTCATGTTGAACTTGCGGCTAATATCGGGACACCAAAAGATTTGGAAGGTGTTGTCAATAATGGCGGTGAAGGCGTAGGGTTGTATCGTACCGAGTTTCTTTACATGGGAAGAAACGAACTTCCGAGCGAAGAGGAGCAATTTGAAGCCTATAAGGCTGTTCTTGAAGGAATGGGGGACAAGCCTGTAGTAGTAAGGACTTTGGATATCGGTGGAGACAAGGAACTTCCATATCTCGACCTTCCAAAAGAAATGAATCCTTTCCTTGGATATCGAGCGATTCGACTTTGTCTTGATGAACAGAGTATTTTCCGCACTCAACTAAGAGCATTGTTGAGAGCAAGCAGCTTTGGAAACTTAAAAATCATGTTCCCGATGATTTCCAATCTAAATGAATTCAGAGAAGCTAAGTCCATTTTAGAAGATGAGAAATCAAAATTGGTTAAAGCGGGCGAAAATGTCGCTGACTCAATAGAACTTGGTATCATGGTGGAGATTCCGTCAACAGCTGTCATGGCAGATGTGTTCGCAAAAGAGGTTGATTTCTTTTCAATTGGAACGAACGACCTTATCCAATATACAATGGCGGCAGACCGGATGAATGAACGCGTATCTTATTTGTACCAGCCATACAACCCGGCGATTCTTCGTTTGGTCAAAATGGTTATTGACGCTGCGCATAAAGAAGGCAAATGGGCCGGCATGTGCGGAGAAATGGCTGGAGACGAAATTGCGATCCCTATCCTGCTTGGACTGGGTCTTGATGAGTTCTCAATGAGTGCTACTTCCATCCTGAAGGCCCGCTCTCAAATTCGGAATCTGAATAAATCAGACATGGAAACTCTTGCCCAAGAAGTGCTGGAGCTCGATACGAATGAAAGTGTAATCGAAGCTGTCAAAAAAGCAGTGAATGAATAAGAGTAAAAAAAGATTTTAAGGGTGAAATGAGGATATATAAAGTACTACATCACCAGTGGACTACACAGCCTTTTCATTCTCATTTTCCCCTTATTAACCAGGTGTTCTAGCACCTGGTTTTCTTTTTGTCAGCCATAAATCATTATAAAACATGTAAGCGCTTTTTTAAAGGGTTGATGAAAAAATATTTCTAAAAACAGGTTTACTTCCTGCATATCAGGGTATTCTAATAACAAGCATAAAGTTGGAGATTCTCTTTTTACAACCCCCTTTTCCTTAGGACCTGTTTTACAGGTCCTTTTTTTATGCCCGCAAGAGTTTGTCATTTAGACCGAGTCTTTTGAATGTCATTAACAGGAATAATTTATTATAATTACGATAAAAACCGGGGGAGGAAGAAGATGAATAATCAAACATTGAAAGCAGGATTTATCGGCACTGGAGTAATGGGAAAAAGTATGTCTTTGCATCTTATGGAAAAGTACAGAAATCTTTATGTCTATACAAGGACGAAAGAGAAGGCGCAAGAACTTCTTGAAAAGGGAGCGCAATGGAGCTCATCACCTGGAGAACTTGCATCCTCCGTTGATATCCTGTTCACTATAGTAGGATATCCCCAGGATGTAGAAGAAATCTATTTTGGGGAAAAGGGTATTCTGAAAAATGGGAAAAGCGGCCTGATTGCAGTGGATATGACCACTTCCAAGCCGAGCTTAGCCAGGGAAATCCACAGGACAGCAAAGACGCTTGATATACATACGCTGGACGCACCGGTTTCCGGAGGTGACACCGGAGCAAGAAATGGTACACTTTCTATCATGGTCGGCGGTGATGCCGACATATTTAAGAGAGCGCTGCCTTTCATGCAGACATTTGGTGAGAACATACGCTATCAGGGTGAAGCTGGATCTGGCCAGCATACGAAAATGGCCAATCAAATTGCGATAGCTACGAATATGATTGGTGTCTGTGAAGCTCTTGTGTATGCCAAAAGAGCAGGACTGGAAGTGGAAGAAGTATTGAAGTCCATTTCAGGAGGTGCTGCAGGAAGCTGGTCCATGTCAAATCTTGCACCAAGGATGTTAGATGGAAATTTTGAGCCTGGATTCTTTGTTAAGCATTTTATTAAGGATTTGGGTATTGCACTTGAAGAAGCAGAGAATATGAATTTGATCCTGCCTGGTTTGTCGCTGGCAAAAGAAATGTATGACGAATTGCGATCGCAAGGTTCAGAAAATGATGGAACGCAGGCACTGATCAAATTATGGGACGATGGAAGAACATACACCAATAATGGTGTATAACGAGAAAAAGGACCCATAGCGGTCCTTTTTCCCGTCAAAGCGGCAATCATCCAGTGGAGGTCTTTGAGTCCAGGTCATTAACGAAAGATTGGATCCTATCCATACCCTTCTGCAGTTCTTCCATGGAGCACGCATATGAAAGCCTGAAGAAGCCTTCGCCTGCAATTGAGAAACTGCTGCCAGGGACAACCCCTGTCTTATATTGCTGAGCAAGTGTAAGAGCGAAAGTGAATGAATCTTGCTTGAAATCTTCCGGGATTTTAACAAAGAAGTAGAAAGCCCCGTCGGGGAGAATTACATTAAACCCCATTTTTTTTAACCTCTCTGAAACAAAGTCTCTTCTGGCTTTATATTCATCCCTCATTTCATCAGCATCATTGATGCCGTTCGTCAATGCTTCTACAGCCGCTTTTTGAGAGATGGAAGATGCACAGGAAACATTGTACTGATGAACTTTCAATAGGTGTTTAGCAATGTTTTCGGGAGCAAAGACCATTCCTATTCTCCATCCAGTCATGGAATGTGATTTTGATAATCCATTGATCACAATCGTCTGCTCTTTCAAGTAGGAGGCGATTGAGACATGTTTTCTGTCATATGTCAGCTCGCTGTATATTTCATCTGCCAGGATGAATATATTTCTTCCCCTTACAAGTTCGGCGATGTCCTCCAGCTCTTTGGGTGACAGACTGACACCGGTCGGATTTGAAGGGTACGGCAGGATTATGCATTTTGTGTTGTTTGTTATGTATTCTTTTAATATTCCGGCATCCAGCTTGAATCCATTTGAGACCGTATCGGCCATGACCGGTGAAGCCCCGCATAATCTAATGATTGGTTCGTAACCTGGATATACGGGACCTGGAAGGATGACCTCATCTCCATTATTTAATATCGTCCTTAAAGCTGAGTCGATTCCTTGTGAAGCTCCGTTCGTTATGATTACTTCGGTAGCTGGATCAAATGAGACATTATATTTTCTTTTGTAAAATTCAGAAGCAGCTTCCCTAAGCTGTACAAATCCTGCATTTGGAGTGTAGTTCGTATAACCTTCATCGATGGCTATTTTGGCAGCCTTTTTGACATGGGGCGGCGTAGGGAAATCCGGCTGGCCAAGTGTGAGGGACACCATATCTTCTATATCCGCGACCATATTGAAGAATCTCCGGATACCTGAAATTTCAATCTGCTGGACTTGTTGATTAATTAAATGTTCCATATTAACACCTTCTCTTTCTAACTTGCTTCATATTCTACCATGAGATGAGTGTTAAAACGATAGTAAAGATTAGCCCGCCCGAATATTGGGTAAGGATATAAGTGGCAAGGGAGCAATATCATAAAAGGACCAGGGAGTTAAACTATGATAAGAACCATGATGATAAACAAGAATGGGGAAGTAAAACGTGACCTTCCCGTTGAAGAGGTAAATAGAGACGAGGTTAAGTGGTTTTGGGTAGACTTTGCTCAGCCGAATGAAGATGAAGTACAAATGCTGAGGGGTTTTTTCGACTTTCATCCGCTGGCGGTCGAAGATTGTTTGGAAGATTTTAGTGAAAGGCCGAAATTGGATTTCTATGAGAACTACTTTTTCCTTCTGCTGCATACGATTCACCCTGCTACACTCGATTTCCATGAGGTCAATATGTTTGTGAGCGACCAGTTCATCGTTACATTCCATAAACAGCCTGTAAAAGTTGTTGATTCTATTTGGCGTAAAAATGATGTAGTGAAAGGGGAAAAATATACTACATATAATATAATGCATGAAATCATCGATGGTCTTGTCGATGACTTCTTCCCTCTTGTCTATAAAATCGAAGACAGGCTGAATCAAGTAGAGGACGTCTTGGAAAATTCCAGCACTACGATCATGCTGGAGAGGCTGTTTGATATCAGACATGATATGTCAAAGCTGAGAAGGTCCCTGATCCCAATGAGGGACTTGATGTACAGGATTTTGAATTCTGGAAAACTCCATTTTCTAAAGGAACATCATCTTTATTATAATGATGTGTATGATCACTTGCTTAAACTTGTTGAAATGCTGGAATCCTACAGGGAGTTCTCATCTGATATCAGGGACAATTATCTGTCCGTCAATTCAGATAAAATGAACAATATCATGATGACATTGACCGTAATAACAACCATATTCATGCCGCTCACATTCATTGCCGGTCTTTATGGAATGAATTTTTCCTATATGCCCGAACTTGATGAAAGGAATGCATATTTCATTGTCCTGGCTGTCATGGGTATCATCGCACTTGGAATGTTTGCATTCTTTGTTAAGATCGGCTGGCTTCATTTTGGAATAAGAAAAAAGAAGAAACGCAGGAAAATAAGATTGAAATAACTGCAAATCCCTTATCAAATCGGAAATTTGCAGGTATAGCAGGAATGAACTGAAAAGTGAGCCCTTCAGAATGACTTGGAGATGCCGATATAAATGGTAGATCTAATATGGTTAAGAGGAAGGATGCTGAAAAGTGGTAGAAGACAAAGGAATCCTGCTAGAATCAGGTACGAATGAACTGGAGATTGTCGAATTTGAAGCAGGGACAAATAAGTATGGGATAAATGTCATTAAAGTAAAGGAAATTATACAGCCTCAGCCTGTAACGGCTATCCCCCATGCGCATCCTTTTATGGAAGGAATCATTCAGTTACGAGGGGAAGTCCTGCCGGTTATCGACATAAGGAAAGTTCTGGGGATACCTGATTACAAAAAAGACAGCCAAGATAAATACATAGTTACCGAATTCAACCAGCAAAAAGTTGTATTTCATGTAGATACTGTTACACAGATTCATCGTATCTCCTGGGATCAAATTGAAAAGCCGTCAAATATGTATCAGGGATCTGATTCAAAAGTGATCGGCGTTATCAAAAAAGGCGAAGACATGATTCTCATGCTCGATTTCGAGAGTATAATGACAGAGATAAATCCTGATGCCGGCATCAAAGTGGATGAAGTGAAAAAGTTAGGAAACAGGACACGGTCGGACAAAAGGATCGTTGCTGCCGAAGATTCCCCCCTGCTTAGGAAACTGTTGAATGATACGTTGTCGGAAGCGGGTTATGAAAATGTGGAATTTTTCGAAAACGGCAAAGATGCATATGATTATCTGATCTCTCAGGTTTCCTCGAAAGATATTGGAAAATCTGATGTCAGCCTTGTCATTACCGATATCGAAATGCCTCAGATGGATGGACACCATTTAACCAAAAGAATCAAAGAAGATTCAAGGTTGAAAAACATACCCGTTATCATCTTCTCTTCTCTCATAACAGATGATTTGAAACATAAAGGAGAAAGAGTTGGCGCTGAGGATCAGATAAGCAAGCCGCAAATCAATGAACTCGTCATGAAAATCGACAAATATATTCTATAGGATTAAGACTGGCATCCCTGCATAAAAAAGAAGCAAAGCTGTTAAAAGATAACTTGTCTCAGCTTTGCTTCTTTGCTGTATAAATTAGAAACTGTCGCCCAGCTTTTTGAAAACGGGCTTTTGAAATTTACGTCCGCAGGATTGATGAGAAGATTCCATCTTTTCCTTCATGCCTGTATATCTTTCCAGTATCACTTTCGCTTCGTTCAGGCTCATCCTGCATTTTGGATTTCTTATTGAATTATTGAGTGAACCCAGATGAGGAAGGTTTTCAAAGTCTGTTTTTGCAGGAGGAATATGAAAAGTGTACACTCCGCAATCCACCAAAACATCAGACTGCTGTTGACTGAAACGCGGGTTGTTGGAAAAATGCAAGCCTACTTTTGTCGCTTTTCCTTCTTCAATCATCTTTTGCAACGCTTGTTTTTTCAAAGAATATAGATATTTTGGATTGATAGCGGTTTTGGCGTGGCGGTTCACCGTGAAAACAGCTTGTGAGAGGTTTTTAATTGTAGCAGATTGAGGGGTTGAATCATGAGAATTCCTCAAATTTTTGACTCCTTCCTTTTATAGATTATGTTTGATTCTATTATACCTTTTTTTCCTAGGTTTGGAAAGTTCCAAACTGAACCTCATTTACTTCCAATAATCTATTCCCGCATACATATGTATATAACCTTATCACGAAATCAGGTGAACTTTAAGGTTAATATCACCTCTGAGCAGGGAAATATAAAGATAAAGGGTGTTCTTTGTTGAGGGAATAGTCGGAACAGACCTTCCTTAAAGATAGAAACTCTTAACCCATTACTTTAATTAGGATGATCTTAATGACAAATAAGAGTGCAATCATTGATATAGGCTCAAACACCATTCGGCTTGTCATCTACAAGTATGAAAACGAAGGCCGGTATAAAGAGATTGAAAACGTAAAGGCTGCAGCAAGGTTGAGGACATATTTAGGTGACGATATGAAGTTGGCTGTCAAGGGTATTGATAAACTAGTGGAAATCCTGAACAGCTTTAAGGAAATTTTAGACTTTCATGAATGTCCTGCTGCCAGGTGTGTTGCAACTGCAACGATCAGGCAAGCAGAAAATAAGGAAGGAATCCTTAAGGTCATCAAGAGGGAAACGGGTATGGATATCGAAATATTATCTGAAGAACAAGAGGCATACTATGGTTTCCTTGCTGTAATATCAACAACTCCGGCAGATACTGCGTTGACAATAGATATTGGCGGGGGAAGTACGGAACTAACGTTTTTTGAAAATAGAAAATTGATACATTCTCACAGCTATCCCTTTGGGGTGGTTTCCTTAAAACAAAAATTCATTCAGGGTGACTCAATTACAGAAGAAGAAAGAAACAGGCTGATAGACTTCCTCTTGAATGAATTTTCTAAACTGCCTTGGCTGAAAAACAAAAACGTACCGATAATTGGTGTTGGGGGAAGTGCAAGGAACATTGCCCAGATTGACCAGCAGCAAAGAGAGTACAAGTTAGCAGATGTCCATCAATATGTTCTTTCAGGAGGAACGATTTCTTCCATTCGTGACCAGTTGTTTCCTCTGAATTATAAAGAAATTGAAAAAGTAGAAGGCCTGTCAAAGGACAGGGCGGATATCATACTGCCTGCAGTGGAAGTGTTTAATCAGCTGTTTGCCTATTCAGCTGCAACCTATTTCATGATCAGCCGTAAAGGTTTGAGGGAAGGGCTGATTATTGAAATGGTAAATAAAATCAGCCAAGCGGAAATGACAAGGGATTCTGTTATCCGGATGAGTCTAAATGAATTATGTCATGAATTCGATATCAATGAACTCCATTCAAAACAGATGGTGTTCATGGCTTCAGAGTTATCCCGCAGGCTATCTGAGTTGGGGTTCTGGGAACTCACCGATGAAGAGTTGAACATGATTCAATATAGTGCGGCTTTATACTATCTTGGCGAGTATATCGATTCTGATTCAAGCAGCCAGCATACCTTTTATATATTGGCGAATCGGCCGGTCAATGGCTTCTTCCATAAAGAGAGAGTAAGGATGGCGTCCATTGCCTCATTTAAAAACAAAGCGGCTTTAAAGCAATATCTTGATCCGTTTCTTGGATGGTTTACTAAAGAGGAAATACAGAAGTCAAGGGAAATGGGTGCAATGCTTAAATTGGTGTACAGCTTGAATGCTACCAAAAGAAATATTATTCAAAGCATTGAAGTTGAAAGACAAGCTGATTTACTGGCCATTTCAATATGTTGTAAAGGTGATTACCTTGCTGAACAGTACCAGGCAGAGAAACAAAAACGACATTTAGAAAAAGCAATCAAAACAGAAATGCATTTAATCTTTAAAAGAATAGATTGATACAAACTTTTGACATTGTCTTAACAATACGAGGCTTAGTTTCAATAGGCTTGAAACGCAGGAGATAACTTCTTATGAGAGGAGGAGAGACTAAATGAAGGCTGTACGGTTTGACTCGTCTCGATATTATAACAACAGGGAATTAAGCTGGCTTGCTTTTAATGAAAGAGTCCTGGAAGAAGCACTGGATTATCAAAATCCGCTTCTGGAACGGATGAAATTCCTGGCTATTTTCAGTTCCAATCTTGATGAGTTTTTTATGGTTAGGGTAGCAGGGCTAAAAGATCAAGTTAAGGCAAATTATTTTAAACCTGAAAATAAAGCAGGGTTGACTCCCAAACAACAATTAGAGGAAATCTCCATCAAAAATCATGAACTTGTTGATCTTCAGGATGAAACCTTCAATCATTTAATTATCCCTCAATTGAATGAAGAGGATATTCATTTGCTGGATGTAAAAGATTTGAACGAGGAACAGCTGACTTTTTTGGAAATCTTCTTTGAGGAGCAGATTTTTCCGGTATTGACACCGCTGGCAGTGGATGCGTACCGCCCGTTTCCCATGCTTTTGAACAAAAGTCTGAACCTTGTTGTGATTATGGAAAATTCGGAACCAGAAGAAGAGAAAGAGAAAGTGGCACTTGTCCAGGTGCCCTCTGTTTTGGATAGAGTCATTTCCTTACCTTGTAAGGAAGGGGAAGAAAGGTTCATACTTTTGGAGAATGTCATCATTCATTTTATTGATAAAGTGTTCAAGGGATATAATGTCAGTTCAGCCAGTGCCTTTCGAATTACCAGGAATGCAGATATGACCATACATGAAGAAGGTGCAAGGGATTTGCTGCTTGAAATAGAAAAGGAGTTGCAGAAAAGGAAATGGGGAGCGGCTGTCCGCTTAGAGGTTCAGGAGGGAAAAGTGAATGAAAAAGTTCTCGATTATCTGCTTAGTGAGCTTGAAATTCATAACAAAGATGTATATAAGATAAAGGGTCCACTTGATCTTACGTTTTTGTTTGGTTTTATAAGCCACATTAAGAAGAAACGTGAAAATCTATCGTTTGAAGTCTTCATACCTCAACCTCCACGGGATTTGCGATCTGATGAAGATTTGTTTGAAAAAGCATTCCATGAAGACTTGTTTTTTCATCATCCCTATGAATCTTTCGAGCCCATTGTTGATTTTGTTTCAGTCGCGGCCGATGACCCCAATGTCCTTGCCATCAAACAGACACTCTACAGAGTAAGCGGGGATTCACCAGTCATTGAAGCACTGAAGAGGGCAGCTGAAAATCGAAAACAAGTAACCGTCCTTGTGGAGCTTAAAGCAAGATTTGACGAGGAAAATAATGTGCAATGGGCTAAAGAATTGGAAAAGGCAGGCTGTCACGTTATTTATGGAATGAACAACCTAAAAACCCACAGCAAGATTACCCTTGTCGTAAGAAAGACACATGGCAGGATTGACCGTTTTGTCCACTTAGGCACCGGAAATTATAATGATCAGACTGCCAAGCTGTATACAGACATGGGGATGATTACATCGAAGAGAAAATTCGGGATTGATGCAACCAATTTCTTTAATTACCTTAGCGGTTACACTGAAAAGCCTGAGTTTCATCACTTAGTGGTCGCTCCTTTTGACATAAGGGATGAGTTTATCAGGTTGATCGAT
Source organism: Bacillus sp. SRL337 (assembly GCF_984799155.1). NCBI lineage: Bacteria > Bacillati > Bacillota > Bacilli > Caryophanales > Bacillaceae > Bacillus > Bacillus sp. SRL337. The sequence goes on from NZ_OZ481793.1 coordinate 1,478,309, forward strand.
CAGGAAATCGTTTCACACGCGGCCAATGGGAATGGCAGGATCGTCGCCAAAATGAATTCACTGACGGATAAAGAGTTAATAATGAAAATGTATGAAGCATCCTCAGCCGGGGTAAAGATCGATCTCATCATAAGGGGGATTTGCTGCCTTCGCCCAGGTATCAAAGGTGTCAGTGAAAATATCCAGGTGATCAGTATTGTAGGTAGGTTCCTGGAGCACAGCCGCATCTATTATTTCCATCAGAATGGAGAGGGGAAAATGTATTTATCTTCTGCTGATATGATGACAAGAAATATGGTTAAGCGGGTAGAAATTTTATTTCCTATATACAAAGGCAGCATTAAAAGAAGACTTCTAGATATCCTTGATCTTACATGGAGGGATAATATGAAGGCGAGAAAGCAGGATTCAGAAGGGAATTACCATTATGTACAGAGGAAAAAGGGAGATCGTCCGATAAACAGCCAGTTGGAATTAAAAAGAGAAGTGAGTGAGCATTTGATTCTTGAAAAATAGATTTTTCTATAGTCAGAAGGTGTAATGTTTTGGAGTCATATACTCTGTCATACTGTTAGCCTGGAAATCTATAAGTTGACAATGGCCAGTGGATAATTTACTTTTATTGTAATGGTGCATAGCATTGCTTGGCCCAGAGTTTAACAGCAAAGGAGTATGTTTTATGACGAAACAAGAACATATGGAAATGATCATTCTGCCGACCGATCAGGGTGAAGTCAAGGTGTTCGTGAATGGTTTTAAGCCATTTGGATCTTGGGGACAAGTAGTTGTACAACTAAATGATCTAACAGTCAATTCAAAAGGATACAACCGCAAGAAAACAATAATCCGGACATTGACCCAGCTTCATCAAATGCTTGTCAATAATCAGGAATAAGGAACTACTATTGTTTTTTTAATATAAACAAAGCTGCCAGTCGTTTTTTGGAAAACGATTGGCTTTTTTTGATTCAAAAAGAGGTTGGTTGTTTTCTTTATGGCTGAATTGTTATATAATTCTGACACACACAAAAATGAGTGACTATTCATTCATTGATATGGAGGGGAAGAAATGAAAACCGTTATTGTGACTGGCGGATCAAATGGAATGGGGAAGTTCATGGCAAAGCATTTCCTGGATAAAGGATGCAATGTGGTCATAACTGGAAGGGATCAGGAGCGCCTGCAAGGGGTTAAAGAGGAGTTCTCATCACTATCGGGATCCCTGGGAACCTTTCAAATGGATGTAAGGGACCCTGATCATTCAACAAAGATGATTCAATTCGCAGTTGATAAATTTGGCAGCATCGATACTTTGATTAACAATGCTGCTGGGAATTTCATTGTTCCAGCTGAAAAACTTTCGCCGAATGGCTGGAAATCCGTTATAGATATTGTGTTAAATGGCACATTTTTCTGTTCCCATGCTGCTGCAAATCATTGGATTAATACAGGAACCAAGGGGAATATCATCAATATGGTTGCTACATATGCCTGGAATGCAGGTGCAGGAGTAGCACATTCAGCTGCTGCAAAAGCGGGGGTGCTGTCACTTACAAGAACGTTGGCAGTAGAATGGGGACATAAATATGGTATCCGGACCAATGCAATCGCACCTGGGCCGATTGAAAGAACCGGGGGAGCCGAGAAACTGTGGGAATCGGAAGAAGCGGCCAAAAGGACAATCGACAGCGTGCCTTTAAAGCGTTTGGGAACACCAGAAGAAATTGCCGGCCTCGCCTACTTTCTATCATCTGAGGATGCCTCATACATAAACGGGGAGTGTGTCACAATGGATGGAGGGCAGTGGCTGAATCGTTTTCCATTTTAACAATCTCATCCGTTTTATCCAGTCTGGTTTTCAGGCTGGATTTTTTTTGCTTTATAGAAAATTCACGTCAAAGTTGCCTCGGGATATGATATACTCAATAATATTTTATCATTGGGAAGTGGTTGATAATGGATCCATTGGAAATCATGTCAAATATCGAACGGTCTTTTCCTTATTTTCAACCTGTGTTCAGTGCAGATGAACATACGATCATGGGTTATGAAATATTGGGAAGGTATCAGGGTGAGAATGGCGTGGTCAGTTTAGGGCCTTTTTTTCTAGATGGGGATATACCTGACGAATACCGCCTTGAGGTAGACAATTACATATTGTCAAAAGCTCTGGAAAAATCTCTGAATGAGAACGTTTCTGCATGGTTTTTCATTAACAGGGATGCAAACTTACTGATGATGGACGAAGGTGATTCACTGCTTGAATTACTACTGCGTTTTTGCAGCAAAGGGTTGAGGATGGATCAAATAGTCCTAGAGATTTCAGAGAAGGAATTCAGGGGGGATTTTGAACAATTATTCCACCTAATTCAATATTACAAGACATATGGCATCAAGATAGCCATTGATAATATCGGCGGAGACAGCGATCAGTGGGAACGGCTGGCGAAAGTGAGTCCGGATATTTTAAAGGTGGATCTCCAGCATTTGCGTAAGGATGCAGGTAACACTGCATTTCATAATATCCTGTACAGCCTTTCAATGCTGGCAAGGAAAATAGGTTCGACCCTTCTGTTTGAAAATATAGAATTGGATTACCAGCTCCACTTTGCCTGGAAAAATGGAGGCCGGTATTATCAAGGATTCTATTTGAATAAACCTTCACGTGATTTTTTGAGTAAGGATCTCTTAAAAGAAACATTAAAGACCAAATGCCAGGAATATATTGAACATGAAAAAAGGCATTTAAAAGCAGTATATAATCTCACTCAACTGCTTCAGAAAGAAATCAATGATCAAATTAATGAGCTGAAAAAACAAGCAGTAGATTTAGACAGCCTGCTAGTATGCCTTGCGAAAAATGTGGAAGATAAATTCTTTCGTTTATATATTTGTGATGAGAACGGATTTCAATTGACAGATAACTTGGTAAGAAGAAGGGGTAAATGGGAAGCTTCCCCTCATTTTAAAGGTAAGAACTGGAGTTGGCGTCCCTACTTTCTAGAGAACATCATGAGGATGCAGAATAAAAATGCTGGACTTTTATCTGATTCCTATAGTGATATCGAAACAGGCGAAACCATAAGGACGTTTTCGTATCCGCTTGGAGAAGACCAATATTTATTTATGGATCTATCATATGAATTCCTATATGAACAGGATGGGATTCTATACTAAGGCTGGAATAGTTAAAGCTGTATCGGGAACATTAACCTTAAAAGGCATTTAAGGGGTGGTGTAATGAGCAGCTTTATCTTAATCCTCATGTTAATATGTGCAGTGATTCTTGCTTTTTCTTTGATATATACCTTCAAGGTCGCAAAGCAGCAAAAATCCTTGAAGAATGAATTGGACACGGATTTGCCTGAAAAGGTCCAGGAACACCCATACACCCGGAATCCAATTTTCCTGTCGTTCTTAATTGCTGCTGTCCTGGTAATTTTATTTATCATCTATAAAGCCATTGACTTATATAAGGTATAGAACTTTCTATGGCATGCCGAAAGAAGTAAGATAACCGTTATGCAGGACGAAATCATATGATTTCGTCCTCTTCATTTTGGTTTGCAAACTAAAACGTGACCGATTCCTCCTTCCTGTAGGTATCAACTCACTCTGCTTGTTGTATGTACTATAACTACTTCAGAGACAGTCCAAACCGCCATAGATGACCGGTGCCATTCCGATTCTTAGTTCAAAACCTTTCCTCAAAGTTACCCTTACTGCAGCGAAGGACAGATCACTTGGTAGAGTGCCTTTAAGCTTGACTTTCAAAAATGGTAATTTATTCTTATGTACTTTTTATGTTTTACAAATATCCATAAAAGGGAACAGAATTAATGAAAATGATAAATGAATGTGTCTGCTTTTGTTAGTTAAAAACGAACGATTTACATACTATCGACAAGCAAGGATTGCTACAATGGAAAAGAAATCCAAAAAGGGAGAAGGGACGACATGAAGAACAAAATGAAGAAATTAACAGCAGTACTGATCTCAGCCATCTTTTTCGTACAAATCATTCAGCCGGCTAATGCCTTGGACAAGGGGTCATTATTTGATAGAGTGAAAACAGCATTTGAAAAGCAGATTTCATTGAGTGAAGAACCAAGAACAATGGAAGAAGTTACTGCCCTTTTAAGTACTCATTTTACTGATGAATTCAAGAAAAAGTTTGTTGTGGAGAACGTTATTGAAACAGAAGAAGGATTCCAAACTTTCGGTTCGGATTTTGCGCCATACTACATTCCGAACTTTTCATATACTGATGAAACAAAGGCAGTCAAAAAAGGGGATTCTGTATATTTAATTGAGTATTTTACTTATGAAGACGGACCTGTATATTTCGAGGACAGCTATCAAGGAGTAAAATTGACCAAAAATGATGGGGAACTGAAGATCGACGAAGTTCTGTATACACTTCCTGAAGAACTGGATGGTGAATGGATTAGTGAGACTGCATCTCCTGTCATGAATGATCAAGCGAAGAATATCCAGGGTATGGAATCGGCAGAAGGGGAGAGTAAAAGCAGTCCCCTTTCATCTCGATACCTGAATAAACTATCTTTTATCTTTAGCGGGTATTTCGTTTCCGAGAGACAAGATCATTTACTATAACCATTCAGTGTTTGACACATTCTCGTGTCATTTTTTTGTTTAAATGTAATGCTTCCGGCAGTTTTGAGAGGTCAGTGCTGTAGAATACTTGATCCCCGATAAGTACTACAGGCGTGGACATGGCCTTATACTTTTCTATGAGTTCTCTCCTTGCATTGTGGTCTTTCTTTACATCTTTTTCGGTAAATGGAATGGAATGGCTGGTCAGCAGATTCTTAACAAACGAACATGGAGGACATTCAGGCTGTGAATATACAGTGATATTAAATTTCTTCAATCTTTACACTTCCTTCATCGTGCAGTTTTTCCTAATATAGTCGAGTAATCCCATTGCTGAAACGTTCATATCTAATTCAAGAAGACGAAGAAAGTCTTCGTTATCTGCAAACTGTTTATTTGAATCGATCACCGCTTTCTTTAATGCACTTGTTAATGCAGGAAGCTGGTTCTCTGCTTCAAATTTTCTTGATATATCAAACGCAGTCTCAGTAAATATTTTCAGCCATTTCCCGACTTCTGTCAAAGCTTTTGCTGGTTCTTCAGAAATGCCGAAGTGGCCAAAATAGATTCTCTCCAAGTCAAGCCTGCTGAGTAATTCAAGAGACTGCTCCATTTCTTCAGGGTTAAACTGGTTTGGAGAAGTAGAAGGCAAATAAAGTGATTCGCCATCCAGGGTGTAAGCATAATTGATCCCGGCTGTGTCCCCTGTGAAAATTCCTTTGGTTTTTTTATCATAAATGCTGAAGTGATGGCGTGAATGACCGGGAGTATCATAAAAGGTCAAACTCGAATCGGGACCAATTTGTAATCTGTCATTGTGTTTCTTGATTCTCACCCTGTCTTCAGGGACCGGGACAATTGGGTGAAACAGCCTGTCGAATTGTTCACCATACACCTGTCTGGCACCAGCTTCGAGCCTCTCAGGATGGATTAGATGACGTGCCCCTTTTTCATGAACTATTATGGACGCATTCGGGCATTTTTCTAAGAATAAACCTGCTCCTCCTGCATGATCAAGATGGATATGGGTGACAATGATATTTTTGATCTGATCAAGGGGGATGTTCAATTCTGCCAATCCTTTTAGAAGGTGCGGAATGGAGGGGCCGGCAGATGTTTCAATGATTGTCACATCTTCTTCTTTGATGACATATGCCCCCGTCCTGAAGGGTTCGTTTAGGTCGAGTAAATCAATTAGGGAAATTCTGCCTTCACGATTAAGAATCATCTTTTTGTCTCCTTTAACAGAAAGGCGGGCTATGTTCATCCCTGATTACCTCTCATGAAAATAGTAATATCATTCATAATTATATACATTGGAGAATAAGAAACAAAAAATTCTGTTTTTTACTTGAGAAGGAAAATTGATGGTGTTATGGTTAAAGGTGTGATAGAGTTGAATGTGTTTTCAATTAGGTCCTTTAAAGATGTGGATTATCCAGTTATCAAAAAGGATAGAAAAAAGGCATAATGCGAAAGATAAGAAAGAATGAAGTGATGAAAGGAGAGACGGTCAATGTCTCAGCTTCTGGGAATCATTCAGCGTTTAAAATCATTGCAGGATGGTACAGATACAGGTGAAACTCAACAAAGGTTTTTTGAAGTGAATGGAAAGAAATTATGTCAGGTGAAGTATTTTTCGAATACCGATACTTTCGAATTAGAAGTTTACACTGATGATAAGAAAGCCAACAAATATCCGTTCGATGATATTGATATTACGGCTATTGAAATCTTTGAACTGCTTCAAGAAGAGAAAGAAAATACACAGTAACAGGGCCATGCCAGCTTATTTTCAAGATGGACAGCCCTGTGAGCAAAAGGAGAAAGTGATTACAGAGGTGTAATTGCTTTCTTTTTTTGTTTTGGAATCAGTCGTCTGGTTGTGGGATAATAACGTTGATTTCTATTCATAGGAAATTCGATCAGTTAAAGAGTAAGCTTCTTGCCAACTCTCCAGATGGCTGTTGTAGGTGAGACAAGGCGGTTTCCGCTGTGTTCTGGGGAAGTCTGGTGACTGCAGCACTTGAGCAGTTTGTTAATTACAGAGGGCTGTTTCCGCGTAGCTTGTGACTCTTGATTATCAGGTTTTTGATGAATTTATGGCATATCTTTTGAAGTTTTTTATAAACCAAAATTTAAGAAAAGAGCCAACGAAGAAAGTAAGCGGTTTCTCGAAACCCGCTGATCAGACGGAAATGTGTTACAATAATAAGCGATTTCAATTATTTCATTCAGCCATCCAAAGATTCTTTTATTTCGAGAGTGAGGGGTTCAATATGTTTTCTTTACATAAAAAGGATTTTTTAGAAGCGAATATTGCAGACTTTATCATCCCGTCGGAAAAGGTAGCTCATGTACAAAAAACGAATACGCTGGAGCACGCACTTCTTGTTTTGACAAAAAGCGGATACTCCTCCATCCCGGTGCTTGACCCACAATTCCGCCTGCAGGGATTGATAAGTTCAAGTATGATTACTGACTCAATTCTGGGCTTGGAGCATATTGAATTTGATAAACTTGATCAAAAGAAAGTCGAGGAAGTCATGGAAGCAGGATTTCCGACAATTTCTCTTAAAACCCAATTCAAGAAAGCGCTGGAGCTCTTGATTGACCGTCCATTTTTGTGTGTAGTGGATGAAGAAGGTTTTTTTGAAGGGATCATGACAAGAAGAGTTATCCTTAAACACCTGAACCGTAACTTGCATAATGTTGAATGATCTTCTGGGCTCCCTGATTGGGGGCTCTTATTACGTAAAGCGTAAAACATTCAGGAGAGGAGAGTTCACATGACGAAGACAGATGGCGGCCAGATTGGACAGGCTCCGAAAAGGAGCAAGAGACCCTTGGTGCTTGCTGCAGTCATGCTGGCCATGTTTATGGGGGCTATCGAAGCGACAATCGTATCTACAGCCATGCCGGCCATTGTAGGCGATCTTGGAGGGTTTTCATTATATAGCTGGGTGTTTTCTGCCTATTTATTAATGAATGCAGTTACGGTTCTGATATACGGAAAACTGTCGGATTTATTCGGGAGGAAGCCTATCATTACATTCGGCATCATCATCTTTATGGCTGGTTCCGTCCTCTGCGGGTTTTCACAGTCGATGGAGCAATTGATTATTTTCAGGCTTATCCAAGGTTTTGGTGCTGGTGCTGTCATGCCCATCGCTACTACGATTGTCGGGGATATTTATACAAAAGAAGAACGGGCAAAGATTCAGGGATACTTGTCCTCTGTGTGGGGAATATCAGCGATTAGCGGCCCGGCAATCGGCGGCCTGCTTGTTGAATATGTAAGCTGGCACTATGTATTTTGGATCAATTTGCCTCTTGGTGTGTTATCCATTGCAGCCCTTTGGATGTTCCTTCATGAAGACGTCAAGAAAGAGAAGCATAAGATTGATTATCCGGGCGCCGTTTTACTTACTGTCTCCATTTCGACTTTGATGTTTATCCTGGTGGAGGGCGGAGTCCATATCCCTTGGCATTCACCAATGGCCATAGGTTTATTGGCAGCTGCTCTTGTTTTCTTTGTATTATTTGTCTTTCAGGAAAGAAAAGCTTCTGAACCAATGATGCCATTTGGGATTTGGAAGGAACGCTCTATATTTATAGCCAATATTGTTTCCTTGACTACTGGTGTGATGTTGATCGGTATCTCGAGTTTCCTTCCGGCATTTGTTCAGGGAGTGATGGAAAGAAGTCCTACAGTGGCGGGCTTCACGTTAACAACCATGTCAATAGGGTGGCCGATAGCAGCCACAATTGCCGGAAAGCTGCTCTTGAAAATAGGCTACTACAGAACCTCCCTGATGGGTGGCATCTCATTGATCATCGGAAGCATCTTTTTTGTCACCATGGGAGCTGATTCAGGTCCTGTCTGGGCAGCTGCAGGTTCATTCTTTGTGGGTGCAGGTATGGGCTTAACGTCAACTTCATTTATTGTATCCATTCAGAGTACCGTTGAGTGGAAGGAGAGGGGAATTGCCACAGCAGCTAATATGTTTATGCGAAATCTGGGGAGCACGCTGGGTGCCGCGTTGCTTGGTGGCATTCTCAATAGTTCAATTAAGCAGTATTTAGAGAATAAAGACCACACAAAAGCTGATATTGATGTCGTGAACTTGCTCCTGGACGAAGAGAAAAGGGCATCTCTTAGCGCATCGTTGAGAGAAACCCTTCAGTCTGGCCTGACCTTCTCATTGCATTGGGTATATTCTGGAGTACTTTTCTTTGCCCTCCTCAGCCTGGTGTTGATCTTGTTACTTCCGAAGAAGACCTGAAGAAAAGGCATTTTCACTTCTTCAAGTCTTAAGAATAAGTGCTTAAGGGCAGGCCGTGAACTAAAAAGCAGAAGATTCCCGTTCAGCTGGGAACGAATTAAGAAGGCTTCTGCATGAGATAAAGAAAACACAATGTAAGATGGGGAGTTGGTGTTCATTTCCTTTTTTGAGGGGAAATCCATGGAATACAGGGGAAAAATCCAGCTCTTGGGATTTTTTCGAAATCAACAATTAATGCGAAAACCGCCTTTTGAAAAAAGAACATCCCCAATAGATCGAGTTGAGGACAGAAAAAAATCCAAAACCCGATTATTTTTAAATTGAGTGATTTGTTGACTTATCACGAGGAGGAGTCGGGAAGCATGCTGGCTGCTGGTGAGTGGAGCTGGATTCGAATGTAGAGAGACCGTAATCAAAAGTCTACAGTCCGTACATTTCAGCGGGTACTGCCACTTTGCTGCTGTAACTAAATTGCCCGCTAATTCCGCTGAAGATCAGTTGTCATTAATATCATTCAATCCTGGTTAAGGGAAACAGGGAAACTTTTTAAAAAAACAAGCTAGACCCTCTCATCCCTATCCAAAGAAAAGGCTGAAAAGGATGGTTGGACCTCTTTTACTATATGTTTTTCCTTTCCCCTAAACACGAGCTGACTTTTATAAAGCAGTCATTCCTTATGTCATCAATGAATGTATAATCTGGAAGATAAGGATAATAGTCATTGTATTTAAAATGATTTTTGCTGTCTTCAATGGGACCTTGTCTACAAATCGGACAGCGGTCTGTGCTCCCATTACACTGCCCAGGCAAAATGCAAGTCCTGCCTGCCAAATGAAGCGGCCGTTGAATAAATATGCCGCAAAAGCAGCTGAACAGGAAACAAACGTTTGAAATCTGGTAAAAGCAATGGCTCTTATATAGGAAATCCCTTTATACATAAACGTGTGCATCAGCATCGTTGCCTGCCCGGGTCCAAATATCCCGTCATAAAATCCAATGGCAGTCAAGACAGGCCCGCTTCCTTTAAGACCGGCAGCCTGGTCTGTGTTCAAGTTTTCAGGTTTTTTTATGAAACTTATAAGAAATGCAACAATCAATAAGCATACCGCACTGATTTCCATGATGGTCTGAGATAAAAGCCCAGCTGTCAGCCCCCCTGCAATTCCTCCTCCAAAAGCAAACGGAAGGATGGAGACAGCTTCATTCCAGTTGATTTCTTTTTTCTTCAATAAATAGGCAAAACTTGAAAACGAACTTAGCGTGTTGGAGAATTTGCTTGTTGCAATCGCTGAATGCACCGGAAGACCCGCTAGCAGCATGACAGGCATCCCTATCAGCCCGCCGCTTCCAGCAACCGTACCGACTAAAGATGTGAAGAGTCCGGTGATTATAAGGATAAAAAACATGATTAACACCCCGCTGGACATTTCTTGTCTGATACGCCTGTAAACGCATCCTGTTACCAGTAGTGTATTCCATAAGAGGTCATAATGAAATTAGATAAAAATTAATATATAATATAAGGAAAACTTATAGAGAGAACGAGGTGGCATCAATGGCATTTTCAGAGTATCAATTAATGTCAGTCCTGGCACAGGAAATGAATATGAGAAAGGCGGCAGAAAGACTGTTTGTTTCCCAGCCTGCTTTATCGCAGAGACTGCAGAATATTGAAAAGGAATGGGGAACCAAGCTGTTTATCAGATCTCAAAAAGGATTATCCCTTACACCTGCAGGGGAGTTGGTTGTAAAACTTTCCCAGGAAATGCTGCAGAAAGAAGAGAAGGTGAAGGAAGAGATTCAGGCAATGCAGTCCCAAGTACACGGGACGTTGAAGATTGCCTGTGCTTCCATTGTCGGACAGAACTGGCTGCCCCAAGTGCTGAAGAAGTTTGTAGATACATATCCACACGCGAAGATTTCATTGATTACCGGCTGGAGCAGTGAGATTCTTGAGGCACTGTATCAAGATGAAGTCCATGTTGGGATCATAAGGGGAACTGCTGATTGGAAAGGCCCCAAATATCACCTGTTTACAGATCGGCTATATTTGGTGGACAGAGAAATCCAAAACGTAGAAGAGGTCTTGAACACGGACCGTCCGTTCATTCAGTTCAAAAGTGATTCTAACTATTATCAGGAAATACAAGATTGGTGGCACCGGCAGTTTCAATCCGTTCCTAAAAGGACCATTGTCGTGGATCAAATCGAGACATGTAAGCAAATGACATTCAATGGGATTGGCTATGCCATTCTCCCTGCAATCACGTTGAATGGCGAAGAGGAAAACCTGTATAAAATTCCGTTGATGGATGAAAAGAAAGGATCCATTCACAGGGATACATGGCTGCTGGGGTATGATTCTGCATTTCAACTAAAGCAGGTAAAAGCCTTTGTGGAAATAGTGGAAGGATTTTTAGAAGAAAACAGTACTTCAATTTTGTAGTGATATCTTGTCTTTTACCCTTTAATTTGTTAAAGTATTAACTAGATTTCAGAATATATACATATTTTGCAGGGGGTCATACCAATGAAACAAATGGATGCTAATGAGATTATCTCGTTTATTCAAAATAGTACGAAATCTACACCCGTAAAGGTCTATGTGAAAGGAAGCCTATCCGGCATCGACTTCGGAGAAAAGGCAAAAAGCTTCATTAATGGGGAGTCAGGTGTCGTTTTCGGCGAATGGGCGGAAATCTCCCGGGTTCTTGAAAACCACAAAGACAGTATCGAAGACTATGTAGTGGAAAATGACCGCCGCAATTCGGCGATTCCATTGCTTGATATGAAAGGAATAAAAGCACGTATCGAACCAGGTGCAATCATACGAGATCAAGTTGAAATCGGTGATAATGCTGTCATCATGATGGGAGCATCGATCAACATCGGATCTGTCATCGGCGAAGGTACAATGATTGATATGAATGTTGTCCTTGGCGGGCGTGCCACTGTAGGGAAGAACTGCCATATTGGAGCGGGAGCTGTGCTTGCAGGAGTGATCGAGCCTCCATCCGCTAAACCGGTTGTGGTTGAAGACGCAGTAGTTGTCGGTGCCAATGCTGTCATCCTTGAAGGAGTTACGGTTGGAAAAGGAGCTGTTGTTGCTGCAGGTGCCATTGTGGTCGAAGATGTACCTCCTTACACTGTTGTTGCAGGCACACCGGCAAAAGTCATCAAAGAAATTGATGAAAAAACAAAATCCAAGACAGAGATTAAACAAGAGTTAAGACAACTATAATTTTTTGGCTGGTAAAGCCAAATGAATAGGAAAAGGACTGAACGCCTGATGGGTTATCAGTCCTTTTTCAGCTAGTTACCCAGAAAGAAAGGAGTAAAAAGAGTATGTCAGCATTGAGTAAGTTTGTAGAAATCAGGCGGGACCTGCATAAGATTCCTGAGCTTGGCTTTCGGGAACATAAAACTCAAAACTATCTGCTTTCCTATATTAAAGATCTTCCACAGGAGAGGCTTGAAGTGAAAGAATGGAAAACAGGTTTATTTGTAAAGGTAAAGGGGACTAATCCCAAAAAGATAATCGGTTACCGGACAGATATAGATGGACTGCCGATTGAGGAAAACACGGGCCTGCCATTCAGGTCGGAACATGAAGGAAGAATGCATGCCTGCGGACATGATCTTCATATGAGCATAGCTTTGGGAATTCTTACACACTTTGTTGAGAAAGCAATCGAGGATGATATTCTCATTATCTTTCAGCCTGCGGAAGAGGGGCCAGGCGGAGCTAAACCGATGCTCGAAAGTGAAATCATGAAAAGCTGGAAGCCAGACTTTATCATCGGGCTTCATATTGCCCCGGAATATGAAGCCGGAACCATTGCGGTTAAGGAAGGCCTGCTGTTTGCAAATACATCTGAACTTTTTATTGGTCTGAAGGGCAAGGGGGGGCATGCAGCCTATCCTCATGATACCAGGGACATGGTCGTGGCTGCGGCAATGCTGGTCACACAGCTGCAAACCGTGGTATCCAGGAATATAAATCCATTGGATAGCGCCGTAGTGACAGTCGGCAAAATTACTGGCGGTACAGTCCAGAATATTATTGCGGAGACAGCCAGGCTTGAAGGGACCATCAGAACGTTATCCCAAGAATCCATGGAGAAAGTGAAGGAAAGAATAGAAGCTCTCGTCAAAGGCATCGAAATAGGCTATGACTGTGAAGCTGTAATTGATTATGGAAGTATGTATCACCAGGTTTATAATGAAGAGGTTTCTACCAGGAAGTTCATAGACTTCCTCAAGGAAAAGGAGAATGTGACCCTGAAGATTTGTGAGGAAGCAATGACTGGTGAAGATTTTGGTTATATGCTTCAAGAAATTCCAGGTTTTATGTTCTGGTTGGGTGTCGATTCGGAATATGGACTGCACCATTCGAAGCTGAATCCTGATGAACGGGCAATTGACTTTGCTATCTCGACTGTCACTGATTATATCCAAATCTTATAAAATAAGAAAACACCGCCTGGAAATCCAGGCGGTGTTTTCTTATTGGTCTTTCTTTTCGATATAAACCTGGTGAGGAAAGGGAATCTCAATACCGTTCTGATCAAGGGCTTCTTTAAGCGCTTTTCGCAATTTGCGTTCGACTCCCCATTGTTCCATGTTCCTGGTCTTACCGATGATGCGGATGACTACATCAGATGCACCGAGTGATTGTACCCCGATTACATTCGGGCCATCTACGATATTCTCGTCTTCCGCAGCTGCTTTATCACACACTTCCTGAAGAACGGCGACAGCTTTATCAATATCATCATCATACGAAATGCCGATATCGACCAAGGCCCGCATGTTTCCTCTGGAATGATTGCTCAAGCTTGTGATTTCTCTATTGGGCACATAATTTAACGTGCCATCGAAACTGCGGATTTGAGTTGTCCTTAGCCCGACAGCCTCGACAATTCCGGAGAAACTCCCGGTTGTGACGTAATCGCCTACATCCACTTGTTTTTCCAGTAAGATGAAGAAACCTGTCACCACGTCACTGACAAGTCCCTGGGCGCCGAAACCGACAGCAAGCCCGATGATACCGGCCCCTGCCAGAATCGCTGTGACCTGTATACCAAATATCTGAAGAATCGTAACGAAGAAAATAAAGATCAGGACATAGGAGAAGATATTCTTCGCAAGGCTCTCCAATGTCTGGGCTCGTGCTGCAGAAATACTGTTTCTCTCGCCATACCGGCTGAACGCCCGCTGCAATATCTTGTTTCCAAACCCTTTCACAATGAGAAAGGCAATGTAAATAGCGATTATTTGAAGCACAGAAATGCCTATTGTAATCAACAGGCCAGTCCAGTCAAAGTCAGTGATTCTTTCTGTGACACCATTAAACCCTAATATGAATTCCACTTAAGTCATCCTTTCTGTTTATTGACCTATGTACTTGCAAAAAGACCTTATAAGTATAAACATAACTTCATAAGTATTGTCAAAAGGTACGGTGTTTTATTCCGGTCTTTTCTGTTATCTGATTAGATAGCGGCTTATTAATGAGGAAGAGTCGGTCGGAAGGCGGATTTTTTTTTATCCTGAGAAAGTAAAATGAAAACCGTATTATCAAAATTGCGGGAGGATTCTCAAAAAAGTAAAAAATTCAAATAAAAAGGTGGAAAAATATTTCGAAACCCGATATATTTAATAGTACGTGAATTTTTGCACCAAAGAGAGGGGGATGAAAATGGAGACCTTTAAAAAATTAAAACAATTTTACTGGCCTTACAAGAAATTCTTTATTACTTCAATAATTTTCCTGGTTGCCGTGACAGCCATCACAGTGGTCTATCCGATCATTCTGCAGAAAACCATTGATGACGTCATCTTGCAGAGAGAATTTGGCTGGGTACCTTACCTGGCGTTCGGCTTCATTTTAATCATGGCTGTAAAGGGCGTAGCCACATTTATTCATCAATATAATGGGGATATGTTTGGAATCACGAGTGTATACAGACTGCGAAATGAACTGTATGAAAAACTTCAATACCTTCCGTTCCGTTATTATGATAACGCGAAAACAGGAGATCTGATGTCCAGGCTGACAGCAGATGTTGAAGCATTCAGATTTTTCCTGTCTTTCGGAATCTCTGAATTGATCCGTTTTTTCCTGCTTGTGACAATCAGCTTCGGAGTCATGTTCTACTACTCTCCTTCCTTGACATTTGTGACATTGGCAACATTGCCGTTTCTCGCTGTATCCGTTTATAAGTTTGATAAGGCTGTGCATCCGGCTTTCAGGGGCATCAGAAAGTCCTTTGGGAAGCTGAACACAAATGTACAGGAGAATATCAGCGGAATCAATACGGTGAAATCCTTATCAAGGGAAGACTTTCAGATCAATAAGTTCAATTCATCCAATGGTGATTATAAAGATAAGTATTTATTGACCTCCGATGTGTGGGCTAAGTACTTTCCGCTGATGGAGTTCCTAGGGAATGTCAGTGTGGTCCTGCTGCTATCTTACGGCGGTTTTCTTGTCATGGATGACAGCTTATCACCTGGTGAGCTAGTAGCCTTCTATAGCTTGCTTTGGTACATCATCTGGCCGATCATGAATCTTGGATTCACCATCAACCAATTCTCGCAATCAAAGGCATCCGGGGAACGATTGCTTGAAATTCTTGAAGCGGAAGAAGATATCACCGATAAAGAGGATGCGGTTAAAGTTGACAGGATGAAAGGGGAAGTCGAGTTCAAGAATGTGACTTTAAAATATACCGAGAATGATGAAGAGGCACTTGAGGGTATTTCGTTTAAGGCTGAACCAGGAAAAGTCATCGGCCTGATAGGCGGTACGGGTTCAGGGAAAACGAGCATAACGAATCTGATTACCCGATTCTATGAACCTAGCGGCGGGGAAGTGTTGATTGATGGAAAACCCGTTCAGGATTACGCCATTAAATCCTTGAGAAAGAATATTGGCTTTGTCCTTCAGGAGTCATTCTTGTTTTCGTCTACCATTAAAACGAATATTGCCTATGGCAGGCCGGATGCAACAATGGAAGATATCATCGATGCTGCAAAACGAGCGCAGGCTCATGACTTCATTGAAGAACTTGAGGACGGGTATGATACCAAACTGGGAGAAAGGGGACTCGGCCTTTCAGGTGGACAAAAACAGCGTATTGCCATCGCCCGTGCAATCTGCACTGATCCAAGCATCCTTATTCTGGATGATGCAACAAGTGCTGTGGATATGGAAACGGAGTTTAACATCCAAAAAGGCTTTAAAGAAGTCATGGCTGATCGAACGACTTTCATCATTGCCCATCGTATTTCTTCACTGAAACATGCAGATGAAATCCTTGTACTTGAAAATGGAAAGATTGTAGAGCGTGGTGTGCATGACTTCCTGCTCAAAAATAACGGACCTTATCAACGAATTTATGATATTCAATATAAAGATCAGAAGAAAATCCTTCAATCACAGCAAGGGTAGGTGAGAAGATGAAAAATAAGGAAAAAGTAAATCAGAGTATATTAAAACGGTTTTATTATTCAACCGACACGGTGATTGATAAACCATTTAACTGGGAACAGCTATGGCGGCTGCTGACCTATTTGAAGCCGTATTCAAAGAAACTTCTGCCGCTCTCAGTGATCATGGTATTGATCACAACAGGGGTCAGGCTCATCATACCTATCTTAATCGGTGTGTACACCCTCGATAAAGCGATCATTGAACGGGACAGCTCAATGCTGACGACATTGATTATTACAATTGCCGGTCTCTATATCCTTAGTTACATCGCCAATGTACTAAGGATCCGATGGATGAACATGCTTGGCCAAGGGGTTATTTATGACCTGAGAAAGCATTTATTTTCACATGTTCAACGGCTATCGCACAGATTCTTCGACCAGCGTTCAGCAGGCTCGATCCTCGTCCGGATCATGAATGATATTAATTCCCTGCAGGAACTGTTTACGAACGGAGTCATCAACCTGCTTATGGATATGATCCTTTTAATTGGAATTATAGTAATCCTGTTTACATTGAGTCCGCCATTGACTCTTGCGGTATTGGTTATATTGCCCATCATGTTCTTCATCTCAACAAGCTTGAGGAAGAAAATCAGAAGGTCGTGGCAAATGGTCCGCCTGAAGCAATCCAAACTTAATTCCCACTTAAATGAAAGTATACAGGGAATCAGAGTAACCCAATCGTTTACTCAAGAAAAAGAAAACATGGCATACTTTGATGGCATCAATACGGAAAGCTTTGACAGCTGGAGAAATGCGACTAGAAAAAGTGCGATGTTCAGACCGCTTGTTGAGTTGACAAATGCAGTCGGTACCGCAGTCTTGATTTGGTTTGGGGCCAGTCTTATCCAAGGAGACTCCATCACCTTAGGTGAATTTGTTTCCTTCGCCTTTTATTTAGGAATGTTCTGGGAACCGATTTCACGGTTGGGTATGGTATATAATCAACTGCTGGTTGGGATGGCTTCTTCTGAACGGATTTTTGAATTCCTTGATGAAAAGCCCAATGTCGGGGAAAAACCAAATGCCAGAGAGTTAAAAGACATCAGTGGTCACATTCAATTTGAACATGTTAATTTTGCTTACGACAGCAAACGGAAAGCCCTTAACAACATTTCTCTAGAAATGAAAGCCGGGGAAACGGTTGCTCTAGTAGGCCATACAGGGTCTGGTAAAACAACCATAGCCAACCTTGTCAGCCGTTTTTATGACCCTACTGGAGGAAAGGTCAAGATTGACGGCCACGACCTTAGAGATGTCTCTTTAACCAGTCTGAGAAGCCAGATCAGCATTGTCCTGCAAGATACCTTCATATTCTCTGGGACAATCAAAGAGAATATACTCTTTGGAAGGCCGGATGCCTCTGATGAAGATGTATTGGAAGCGGCCAAAGCAGTTGGTGCCCACAAATTCATTGAAAAGCTTCCTAAAGGGTATGATACGGAAGTCGAAGAGCGGGGGAACATATTGTCAGTAGGCGAACGCCAGCTGATCTCCTTTACGAGAGCACTGCTTGCGGATCCGAGGATCATTATTCTCGATGAAGCCACTGCATCTATAGATACAGAAACGGAAGTCCAAATCCAAGCTGCATTGAGGACCCTGCTGAAGGGCCGTACAGCCATCATGATTGCGCACAGACTGTCCACGATCAGGGAAGCTGATAATATCTTTGTGCTCGATCATGGAAACATCATTGAACACGGAAATCATGACGAACTGATGGATCAGCAGGGAGAGTATTACCACTTGGTAAAAGCTCAATTTAAAATGCTTGAAGTTATTTAAAATTAAAACCGCCTTTGGTTCCTGGGGGTCACTGAAAATCTTTTTCAGTGACCTTCGTTCCTGAAGGGCGGTTTTTTTATACGAGCTGAAAAAGGAGTTAAATTGGATTATTCAACAATGCTCATTACTTCACAAACTAATTATTAGGTTTTATAATGTTGGAATAGTGATACTTATAAGTATAGAGATTGCTAGGGGGGAAGTATATGGAGCTGGATAGTGTCATGTTAAGCAGGATGCTCACATCAGTGACGTTGGCATTTCATATTATTTTTGCAACGATAGGTGTAGGAATACCTGTATTGATATCAATAGCCGAATTCATAGGAATAAAGAGAAAGGATGGACATTACATATTGCTGGCCAGAAGGTGGGCGAGAGGTTTTACCATTACGGTCGCTGTCGGAGTGGTTACAGGTACTGCGATAGGATTACAGTTGTCGCTGCTGTGGCCCGCATTTATGCAGGTGGCGGGGCAGGTGATAGCGCTCCCTTTATTCATGGAAACATTCGCCTTCTTTTTTGAAGCGATCTTTTTGGGAATTTATTTATATACATGGGACCGATTCAAGAACAGGATGGTCCACTGGTTATTAACGATTCCGATAATGATTGGATCATCTGCCTCTGCTTTATTTATTACTATGGTAAATGCTTTTATGAATACACCTCAAGGGTTTGATTTAGAGGGAGGCAAAGCGGTGAATATTGACCCTATTGCTGCTATGTTTAATCCTGCTACACCCGCAAAGGTATTTCACGTATTGACGTCAGCCTATTTAACATCAGCCCTGATATTAGCTGCTATCACGGCATATGCCATTCTCAAAAACAAAGGCAGTGTCTATCACCGGAAAGCCCTTCGTTTGACGATGGTGTGCGGACTGATCTTCGCCGTTGGAACAGCAGTTGCAGGGGATGTTTCTGCAAAATTCCTCGCTGAATATCAGCCTGAAAAACTGGCGGCAGCAGAGTGGCACTTTGAAACAGAGAGTAATGCGGATTTGATTGTTTTTGGGACGCTGGATGAGAATAATGAAATTCACAATGAAATAAGAATACCTGGTTTTTTAAGCTTTCTTGCTGGAAATTCCTTTGAAACAGAAGTCATCGGGCTGGATGAGTTCCCTGAAGACGAACTGCCCCCGCTAATTGTCCATTACTTATTTGATTCCATGGTGTCAATTGGGATGTTCACACTGTTCATTACATCACTGTTCGTTCTTTTCTGGAAGTGGAAGAAGAGGAATGAATGGAATAAGCCGCTCCTATGGGGAATTGTCGCAAGCGGTCCTCTGGCAATGTTTGCCATTGAATTTGGATGGATCTATGCCGAAATAGGGAGGCAGCCATGGATCCTCAGAGGGTATATGAAGGTTGCAGATGCAGCTACAAAAGCCGATGGAGTAGGACTGACCTTTGTTCTATTCGTTATTTTGTATATTATACTGGCTGTATTCTGCGTGACGGTTCTAGTTAAGATGTTTAAAAACAAGCCGCCTGAACTTGAATACGAACAGAGGTTCAAAAGCGGGAAACTTCAGTAAGCTGAAAAACAATATAAAAAATGATGGATATCTGGTTGAATAGGAGGGGAGACACGTGAGTTTAGAGGTATTGGGGATTACCGTTCTCTGGGTATTTCTTTACGGATACCTGATAGTGGCATCGATAGATTTTGGGGCTGGATTCTTTGCATTTTACGCCAAGATTTCAAATAAGAAGCATACAGTCAATGATTTAATCAGCAGATATTTATCTCCTGTTTGGGAGGTAACGAATGTATTCTTTGTTTTTTTCTTTGTAGGACTTGTTGGTTTCTTCCCGGACACTGCGTATTATTACGGAACAGCGCTGCTTCTGCCTGGAAGCGTCGCCTTGATCCTACTGGCAATAAGAGGAGCTTTTTATGCCTTTGGAAATTATGGTTCCAAAGATAATGTAATTTTCTTATTTCTTTATGGAGCTACCGGCCTGTTGATTCCTGCGTCATTGTCAACTGCTTTGACTATTTCTGAAGGAGGCTTCTTGGAAGAAACCGAAGACAGGGTAGTGTTTTTAGCGGGAGAGCTCTTTACAAGTCTTTATTCCTGGAGCGTTGTGATCCTGGCGGTCGTTTCAGTTCTCTTCATATCCGCTTCGTTTTTGACTTATTATGCTGACAGGGCAAACGACACTGGAGCAAGGGAAATTGTCCGGAAGTTTGCCTTATTTTGGAGCCCTCCTACCATTCTTGCAAGCCTCCTTGTTTTTATTGGTTTGAAGGAACATAATCCGGAACACTTTCAGAATGCACTTGATATTTGGTGGATGTTTGGTTTGTCGCTTTTGTTCTTCCTGATTGCTACCATGCTGATTTATACCCGGAAGAAATTCGGCACAGCATTCATCATGGTGATGCTTCAATTCTTTTTTGCCTTTTTTGGATATGGAGCCTCTCATTTACCTTATATTCTAAAGCCCTTCATTACAATTGAGAGCAGTGTTACAAGCCCTGTTATGGGAACAGCCCTTGTTGTCGTCTTTATAGCCGGCCTGCTGCTCTTGATACCGTCACTCATCCTGCTCATGAGATTGTTCCTGTTTGACGCAGACTATGTTAAAGGAAAGAAATAACCTAATTTTCTCAAATTTGTGCTAAAATTAAGGCATAAGTAATCTCTTGTGTTGGGGGAGTTAGAGTGAAAAAAGAGTTTGTTGTTATAGGATTGGGGCGCTTTGGGGGAAGCATCGTCCGCTCCCTGGCAGATCAGGATCTAGAGGTTATGGCGATTGATAAAGAAGAAGATAAAGTCAATCAGTTCGCCTCAATTGCTTCTCATGCCGTAGTAGCCGATACGACGGATGAATCAGTGTTAAAAAGTCTGGGTATCCGGAATTTTGATCATGTCATTGTAGCTATCGGTGATGACATACAGTCAAGTATTCTTACTACACTGATGCTGAAAGAGATAGGCGTAAACAAAATTACCGTCAAAGCACAGAATGACTATCATGAAAAAGTCCTGAGGAAAATAGGGGCCAATCATGTGGTTCATCCAGAAAGGGATATGGGCAGGAGGATCGCCCATAATATCGTTTCAAATAATGTACTTGATTACCTCGAACTATCCGAGGAGCATTCAATCGTGGAGATTGCAGCCAATGAAAGATTAGACGGCAACTCATTGATCGATCTTGATATCCGTGCTAAATACGGGATTAACATCGTGGCCATTAAACGCGGAAAAGACATCATAGTCTCCCCGCAGGCTGACGAACAGATATCAACAGGAGACATCCTCATCGTGATAGGAGCAGACACAGACATAACCCGATTTGAAAAAAAATTATTGGCGTAACTAAAAAGCGGAAGCGGCCGATCAGCGACGTACAGATTGGAGGGCTCACGCATGAGATAAAGGAATCACGAAGAGCGTCAGCGAATCGATGATGACTTATCGCAAGGAGAGAGCCTGAAATCTGCTAGTCGGTGGCCGGAGGAGCTGGATTGATAAAAAGCGGAAGCGGCCGATCAGCGACGTACAGATTGGAGGGCTCACGCATGAGATAAAGGAATCACGAAGAGCGTCAGCGAATCGATGATGACTAATCGCAAGGAGAGAGCCTGAAATCTGCTAGTCGGTGGCCGGAGGAGCTGGATTGATAAAAAGCGGAAGCGGCCGATCAGCGACGTACAGATTGGAGGGCCACTGTATGAGATAAAGGAATCACAACAAACGGAGTGAGTTGATGATGACTTATCGCAAGGTACCGATCTAAGGCCGAAAAGAAGTTGATGTGGCGAGGAATCCTATTCTCAAGGGGGTGAGGAGTCTGGTGAATCCCACTCTAGAAAAAGCCCGAGATGAAAAAGAAACAATACTCTTTGGAGTCCCTTATAGCCAGTTTGGCTGAAAACTGTAAAATATAGCATTAAAAAAGCAGGCTGAATACTAATCAGCCTGCTTTTTTTGCTTTATATCATACTTCCATTATAATCGGTAAGATCATAGGACGGCGTTTTGTCTTTTCATACAGGAACGGAGCTAATGTATCAGTGATCTCATTTTTGATTTCAGACCATTGGCTTGTTCTGCGTTCAAGAAGCTTAGTTAAATGTTTGCTGATAATATTCTGAGCTTCGTTGATCAAGTCGCCTGACTCTCTCATATAGACAAAACCTCTGGAAATGATATCAGGACCCGAAGCGATTTTAAAGTCACTCATATTGATACTGACTACCACTATGACCAATCCTTCTTCTGAAAGGATTCTTCTATCACGAAGAACGATATTTCCGATATCGCCGATTCCGCTTCCGTCAATATAAACAGATCCGGAAGGGATTTTGCCGGCTACCTGGGCAGTGTCATTGCCCAGGGCAAGGACTTCACCATTGTCCATTATGAAGCAATTTTCCGGTTCTACCCCGCAGTCCACAGCCAGCTGGTTATGCATTTTCTGCATACGGTACTCTCCGTGGATAGGCATGAAATATTTTGGTTTAATGAGCCTCAACATCAACTTCTGTTCTTCCTGGCTTCCATGACCGGAAGTGTGGATATCACTCAATGACCCATGGATGACATCAGCGCCAGCACGGAATAACATGTTAATCGTCCGGTTTACACTAATGGTATTCCCCGGAATTGGAGAAGAGGAGAAGATAACTGTATCTCCCGGATGGATCTGTATTTGCCTGTGTGTTCCATTGGCAATTCTGGACAGGGCAGCCATTGGTTCCCCTTGGCTTCCTGTACAAAGGATGGTCACTTCATTGGCCGGTAATCTGTTAATCTGGCTTGGTTCGATGAACGTATCTTTAGGAGCCTGAATATATCCAAGGTCCTGGCCGATGCCGATATTATTTTCCATACTGCGGCCGAATACAGCTACTTTTCTTCCGTGGGTAACCGCGGCATCAATGACTTGCTGCAAACGGTAGATATTGGATGCGAAAGTAGCAAATATGACTCTTCCTTCAACTTTACGGAAAATGTCATCAATGCTTTCTCCTACTTTTCTCTCAGACATTGTAAAGTTAGGCACTTCACTGTTTGTACTGTCAGAAAGGAGGCAGAGCACGCCTTCTTTACCAATTTCAGCCATCTTAGTTAAGTTGGCTGGTTCTCCTACCGGGGTAAAGTCAAATTTAAAGTCACCCGTATGAACAACATTGCCCGGAGGTGTCTTTACGACAATCCCGTAAGAGTCGGGAATACTGTGAGTGGTTCTGAAAAAGCTAACAGCAGTTTTTCTGAACTTGATTACATCGTCTTCCTGGATGATGTTCAACTTTGCAGATCTCAGCAAGCCATGTTCTTCCAGTTTGTTTTTCAACAAACCTATTGCCAGTTTACCGCCATAAATCGGAATGTTTACTTGCCTTAAAAGGTATGGGATTCCGCCGATATGATCTTCGTGGCCATGGGTAATGAAAAGGCCCTTGATTTTATCAGCATTTTTGACTAAATACGTATAGTCAGGAATGACATAATCAATTCCTAAAAGTTCATCCTCTGGAAATTTGATTCCAGCATCAATCAAAATTATTTCGTCCTGAAATTGTACGCCGTAAGTATTTTTGCCGATTTCGCCCAAACCGCCAAGTGCGAATACAGCTGTCTGATCATTTTTTACGAATTTCATAACCAGATTAGTTCTCCACCTGGAAGTTTTCGGACTGTTTCTCGTATTCAAGATGGGAGTCATCTAGTAGTTGGACGAATTCAATATTGTACGGTTTGTCTTTCAATTTCAGGCGGACCTCGCGTTCTGAATCAGCTTCAACATACAGGGTCATGGTGCATTCCCGCACAGGGACTTCCTGTTTGCTTTCCTGATAGTAAACTTTGTAAATCATTTTTTCTCTCTCCTTATCCGTTTTCAAAATGTAACTTTTTCTATTATATAAAAAGTTTTAAAAGTTTTCATGCATTCAACATAACAAGCTCAAGGTATGTAGGAATGCGTATTAATATCTTAAGGGAAATCCGGTTTCATCAAGTTACCGGTTTCAATGCAGATAATAAACAAAGAACAGCCCTCCTAAACGTGAGGGCCTGACACATTTAAGCGATTGTCTTTTTTCTGAGTACATCCTTCCATTGTTTCAAAAGCTTCTTTCTGAGCTTCTTAAACATTTGGATCACTCCTTATTAGTAGTTTACCTAGAATTGGTCGTAAAGTAAAGTTTACCCGATATCCGTCTCTCGTTTTTCAATTTTAGTATATGGAATATTTGTCAGTTTTTACGTGGTTAAGTTTGGAAATGGCAGGATAAAAAGCGGAATCGGTCGTTCAGCGCTGTACGGATTGGAGGGCTTCCGCATGAGATAAAGGAAACACAGCGAACAGAGTGAGTTGATGTTGACTTATCGCAAGAAGGAGTCGGGAAGTACGCTAGCAGCTGGGCCTTAAAGCTGGATTCGCAAGGAGGGAGACCGGAATCCGCTAGGGGCTCGGCGCTGGATTGGATAAAAAGCGGAAGCGGCCGTTCAGCGCTGTACGGATTGGAGGGCTTCCGCATGAGATAAAGGAAACACAACGAACAACGTGAGTTGATGTTGACTTATCGCAAGGAGGGAGACCGAAATCCGCTAGGGGCTGGCCGCTGGCGCTGGATTGGATAAAAAGCGGAAGCGGCCGTTTTAGCGCCATACAGATTCATATTAAGTATCCTTTCAGAATCCGTGCTCCGTGTTAAGAATTAATAGGTCACGATAAAGTGAAAAAACAATTGCCTATGAAATGTAAAGCAAACGTGCCTCGATTGACTTTTAAAAAGGAGAGGGGTAAGTTAATGGGGGAAATGAGGACTAATCAGTCTATACATAATTGTTGAAAGGAGTCAGTGAAAATGTCCAAAATTGTTTTTTTTGATATAGATGGAACATTGCTTGATCATGAGAAAAAACTGCCCGATGCAACCAGGAAGGCGATAAGCCTGCTTCAGGAGAATGGAACATATGTAGCGATCGCGACAGGGCGTGCCCCTTTCATGTATGAAGGCTTGCGGGAGGAGCTTGGTATTGAATCCTTCATTTCATTTAACGGACAGTATGTCGTTTTTGAAAATGAAGTAATATATAAGAATCCCCTGGACAGGGACGAATTGGTCAACCTTTTAAAAGTGGCCAATGAGAATAAACACCCAGTCGTGCACCTGAATGAAAAAACGATGAAAGCCAACATCCAGCATCACCCGTTTATAGAAGAAAGCATGGGAAGCCTGAAGTTTCCTCACCCTGATTTTCAGCCGGGATTCTACAGCGATAAGGAAATCTACCAATCCCTGCTGTTCTGCCGCGACAGGGATGAAGCCATTTACAGGGAGAAATTTTCTAAGTTCAACTTCATCAGATGGCATCAATATTCGATGGATATCCTTCCAAGCGGGGGGTCAAAAGCAGAGGGAATTAAAAAAATGATTGAAAAACTTGGGTTTGATATCAGAGATGTCTATGCATTTGGAGATGGCTTAAATGATATTGAAATGATAGATAGTGTGGGTACGGGGGTAGCGATGGGAAATGCAGTCCAGGAAGTGAAGGAGCATGCAAATCTTGTTACGAAACCAGTGGACGAAGATGGAATTTACCACGGACTTAAGGAACTCTCATTAATATGACGTTTAAAAAAGCACAAAAAAAGGAAACTCCTAAAAGGGGCTTCCTTTTTTTGATTTCATCTTTCAATTGGTGTCGCATCAGCAATCGGCTGAAGAGGGTTCTCCTGATCGATATGGTCGTAAAACATGACGCCGTTCAGGTGGTCGATTTCATGCTGAAAAACGATTGCCGGCATGCCTTTTAAGCGGAATTTGACTGGATTGCCGTCAATGTCCATAGCTTTGATGGTGACTCTGGCATAACGCGGGACATAGCCTGGAACCGGGCGGTCTACTGATAAACAGCCTTCCCCGCTGGTCAGATATGCTTTTTCAACAGAATGGCTGATGATTTTCGGGTTGAATAATGCATAGCTGTAGAGATCACCTTTATTATCGGTCACGTGGACAGCAAGCATCCTTTTCAATACATTGATTTGCGGGGCTGCCAGTCCAATGCCTGATCTTAACCCGTATGCCTGTGCGGTTTCAGGGTCCTGGCTGTTCTTTACATATTCAAGCAGGCTGTTAAGTGTTTCCCGGTCTTCAGCAGAAGGCGGCATGGCGACCTCTTCTGCGGCTTTCCGTAAAGAAGGATGTCCCTCGCGTATAATATCATTCATAGTAATCATGCATATTCCTCCCAATATATCCGTCATTTTAATGATTTTAGTCTAACAGACCACTTATGAAAAGTTAACTGTTTTTAATAGGGGAATTCCTTGACATACTTTTGTGGTTTTATCATAGTAATTAACTAGGGACATGCTGTTCAGAGGCTGCTATTAAAAAGAGGAACCTTATTAAATCTATCAATCAAACATTCAACGGTATATTTTCATTGTCAAAAAATGAAAGTGCCGATATAGTAGTAAATGTCATTATAATAAGGGGGATTTAAAAGTGTATAAACTTCGAGGAGTTTTGGCTGCTGCAGGTGTTACATTTCTGTTGACAGGATGTATGGGAGGAAGCACACCTCAAGAGATGGTATACGACACTTTGGAAGATACAGTCAAAAAAGAAGAGAAATTAAAAGAGACTCAAGAACCTTTAACAAAGCTTGAACAGGAAGAGCAAAAACTCTTTGACCAGGCAATTGGTTTAAGTATGAAGGAAATCGATGAAGTCAGAAAACTGGCAGATCAGGCCCTTGAGAATATCTCTGAAAGGGAAGCCCTCATCAAAGAAGAGGCTGCGGCGATGGAAGACGCGGAAGAGGCTTTCAAGGATGCAGAAACCTCTATTGAGGATATCGAGGATGAAAAGCTGAAAAAAGAAGCGGAAGAACTGTCAGTGTTGATGAACAAAAGGTTCAAAGCTCATGCTTCCATGGCGGAGTCCTATATGAAATCCTTGACCAGTGATAAGGAACTTTATGAAATGCTGAAAAAGGAAGATCTCACAATGGAAGAGCTTCAGGGGCAAATCGAAAAAATCAATGATAATTACAAGTCCACCATGGAATATAATCAAACCTACAATCAATTGACAGAAGATGTTAATTCATCTAAAGTATCTTTTTATGAAAAGGCAGAAATTGAAGTGAATACCGAAGCTTAAAAATTAAACCCGATTCAGCGGTTATCCGTTGTCTCGGGTTTTTTATTTTCTGATCAGGCAAAATCTGAATCTAAAGATGAAGGGTTTAGGTTTAATGTATAACAGATAGTGAAAAAATATACTGTTTTATAATACAGTTAAAGTGATTTGATTGATACAGTTATTAGATTTTTATGAGGAGGGCTAAAAGTCCATGTGTTATTGGTTGTTGTAGGTATAAGTTTTTCTCGTTGACTTCTATAAAAGCAGTGTGTAAACTAGAAAACGTGAATTACATATTGTATTAGTTTTTTCTATGGAATGACTAGTACAGTTAAATTTTTAAAAAGTGCTTTTCAAAGAGTTTTCTTGCACCTGAGTTGTGGAAACATATGTTTAAGGAAGTGTATTTGCCAAAATTGCGGTTGTCAGAAGTGATTCTGGATACCATAAACACTGTGTGAAAAAAACTCTAAAAATAAGTGGAAAAAGAAAGGAAGAGGTGACTTCGATGGCTTCTAAATCTAAGAAGGCACAATTTGATGCGAAAAAAGCGCTTGAAAATATTGAAGCGCAGTTCGAAATGGTTCAAGTTTTAAACGAAGAAGGCGAAGTGGTGAATCAGGATGCAATGCCTGATCTAAGCGATGAGCAGCTGCAAGAGCTTATGCGCCGCATGGTATACACACGAATTCTTGATCAAAGATCAATCTCCCTTAACCGTCAGGGAAGACTGGGTTTCTATGCTCCTACAGCAGGTCAGGAAGCTTCTCAGATTGCTTCACATTATGCATTGGAGAAAGATGACTGGATTCTTCCCGGTTACCGTGATGTACCCCAAATTGTATGGCATGGTCTTCCGTTGTACCAGGCTTTCTTATTCTCCCGCGGGCATTTTAAAGGAAATCAACCTCCTGAAGGAGTTAATGTATTATCACCTCAAATCATCATTGGTGCTCAATACATCCAAACTGCCGGTGTTGCACTAGGCCTTAAAAAGCGCGGCAAGCAGTCAGTAGCGGTTACTTACACTGGCGACGGCGGATCTTCTCAAGGGGACTTCTATGAAGGTATCAACTTTGCCGGCGCATTCAGTGCACCTGCAATCTTCGTAGTGCAGAATAACCAATTCGCGATTTCCACTCCTCGTGACAAACAGACAGCTGGACGCACGATTGCCCAAAAAGCTGTTGCAGCAGGAATTCCTGGAGTGCTTGTAGATGGAATGGATGCGTTAGCCGTTTATGCGGTGACACGTGAAGCGCGCGACCGTGCTGTGAATGGCGAGGGGCCGACATTGATCGAGACGCACTGCTACCGTTACGGTCCACATACAATGGCAGGCGATGACCCGACTCGTTACCGTTCCTCTGAAATGGATACAGAGTGGGAAAGAAAAGATCCTTTGGTACGTTTCCGCAAGTTCCTTGAAGGTAAAGGCCTGTGGAGTGAAGATAAGGAGAACGAAGTAATTGAACAAGCGAAGGAAGATATTAAGGACGCAATCAAGAAAGCAGATGGAACTCCTAAACAGAAGGTAACGGATTTCATCAACATCATGTATGAAAATCTTCCTCAGAACTTAGAAGAACAGTTAGAAATTTACACAGAGAAGGAGTCGAAATAAGCCATGGCGCAAATGACAATGATTCAAGCTATCACTGATGCTATGCGCACTGAACTGCGTAATGATGAAAATGTGCTTGTTTTCGGTGAAGACGTAGGATTGAACGGCGGTGTGTTCCGTGCAACAGAAGGTCTTCAAAAAGAATTTGGAGAAGACCGCGTATTCGATACACCGCTGGCGGAATCCGGAATTGGCGGATTGACAATCGGTCTTGCACTGGAAGGTTACCGTCCTGTACCGGAAATCCAATTCTTCGGTTTCGTTTATGAAGTAATGGACTCAGTCAGCGGCCAGCTCGCACGTTTGCGTTATCGTTCAGGCGGCACTTATAATGCACCTGTAACAATCCGTTCACCATTTGGAGGGGGGGTACATACTCCTGAGCTTCACGCAGACAGCCTCGAAGGACTTGTCGCGCAACAACCTGGTCTTAAAGTTATAATTCCTTCAACTCCATATGATGCAAAAGGTCTTTTGATTTCTGCCATCAGAGATAATGACCCTGTCATCTTCCTGGAGCACATGAAGCTGTACCGTTCATTCCGTGAAGAGGTTCCTGAAGAGGAATACACAATTGAAATCGGTAAAGCCGATGTTAAGCGTGAAGGTACTGATCTATCCATCATCACTTATGGTGCAATGGTTCATGAATCACTGAAAGCTGCAGAGGAACTTGAAAAAGAAGGCTATTCTGTAGAAGTCGTCGACTTAAGAACAGTCAGCCCTCTGGATGTAGAGACAATCATTGCTTCAGTTGAAAAAACAAACAGAGCGATTGTAGTTCAGGAAGCTCAAAAACAAGCTGGTATCGCTGCAAATGTTGTAGCGGAAATCAACGACCGTGCTATCTTAAGCCTGGAAGCGCCAGTATTGCGCGTGGCTGCACCAGATACGGTTTTCCCATTCTCTCAAGCAGAGCCGGTATGGCTTCCAAATTTCAAGGATGTTATTGAAACAGCTAAGAAAGTACTTAACTTCTAAGAATAACAGGCTGAATAAGAAGAAGGGGGATTCCCCCTTCTCTTTTCCAATCCTGTATAAACCAATAAGGAAAACAATAACAGGAGGTAGAACCTATGTCATTCGAATTCAGGTTACCGGATATCGGTGAAGGTATTCATGAAGGTGAAATTGTAAAGTGGTTCATCAAACCCGGAGATAAAGTTGAAGAAGACGATGTGTTGTGTGAAGTCCAAAATGATAAAGCAGTGGTGGAAATTCCATCACCGGTTGCCGGAACAGTTGAGGAACTTCTAGTAGAAGAAGGAACGGTTGCAGTAGTTGGAGACATACTTATCAAGTTTGACGCACCCGGCTATGAAGATCTTCAGTTCAAAGGTGAACATGGTGATGAGAAGAAGGAAGAGCCTAAAGCCAACGAAGTAACAGAAGGACAAGTTCAGGGAGTAGCCGAACAGGGTCAGGCTGTATCTAAGGAACCTTCCCAAGAGAACACGGATGATCAAACAACTAGTGCCGGCGAGCAAGGTGAAGAAGTTGATCCTGACCGCCGCATCATTGCCATGCCTTCTGTACGTAAATTTGCGAGAGAAAAAGGCGTTGATATCCGCAAGGTCTCCGGTTCCGGTAAAAATGGCCGCATCACAAAAGAAGATGTTGAATCATTCCTATCAGGTGGAGCTAAATCTTCTGCTGCGGACCAGCAGGAAACAGCACCGGCTGCTAAAGAAGAAGCAGCACCAAAAGCGGCAGCTGCCCAGAAGATTCCAGAAGGTGAATTACCTGAAACTCGCGAGCCAATGAGCGGAATCCGAAAGGCAATTGCAAAAGCGATGGTTAACTCCAAACATACTGCACCACACGTTACACTTATGGACGAAGTGGATGTTACAAAGCTTTGGGCACACCGCAAAAAATTCAAAGAAGTGGCTGCAGAAAAAGGAATCAAGCTTACATTCCTTCCTTATGTGGTAAAGGCATTGACAAGTGCGCTTAGAGAATACCCTGCACTTAACACTTCTCTTGATGACAGCACGAGCGAGATCGTTCACAAGCATTATTACAATATCGGAATTGCAGCTGATACTGACAAAGGACTTCTTGTCCCTGTCGTCAAAAATGCTGATCGAAAATCCATGTTCTCAATTTCTGATGAGATTAATGAACTTGCTGGTAAAGCACGTGACGGCAAGCTGTCTGGTGATGAAATGAAAGGTGCTTCCTGCACAATCACCAATATCGGTTCAGCGGGTGGACAATGGTTCACACCTGTCATCAATCACCCAGAGGTAGCCATTCTTGGTGTTGGGCGTATTGCAGAAAAACCTGTGGTTAAAAATGGTGAAATTGTAGCCGCACCTGTGTTAGCATTATCATTGAGCTTCGATCACCGTATGATCGACGGAGCTACTGCTCAACACGCACTTAACCATATTAAGCGTTTGTTGAACGATCCAGAACTTTTATTAATGGAGGCGTAATGCGATGGTAGTAGGAGATTTCCCAATTGAAACAGATACTATAGTAGTCGGTTCAGGTCCAGGAGGATATGTTGCAGCGATCCGTGCAGCACAACTGGGTCAAAAAGTAACAATCATTGAAAAAGAGAATCTTGGCGGCGTATGCCTGAATGTTGGATGTATTCCATCAAAAGCTTTGATTACTGCCGGACATCGTTTTCATAATGCACAGCATTCTGATGATATGGGTATTGTTGCAGAAAACGTTAAAGTAAATTTCGATAAAGTCCAGGAATGGAAAGCTGGAGTGGTTAAAAAGCTTACCGGCGGTGTTGAAGGACTTCTAAAAGGGAATAAAGCTGAAATCGTACGCGGTGAAGCTTACCTTGTAGATGAAAATACTCTACGTGTAATGGATGAAAATTCAGCACAAACGTATAAGTTCAAGAATCTGATCCTAGCAACCGGTTCCCGTCCAATTGAGATTCCAAGCTTTAAATTCTCAAAACGAGTACTTGATTCTACTGGAGCTTTAAATCTTTCTGACATCCCAGAGAGCATGGTTGTAATCGGTGGAGGATACATCGGTACAGAACTTGGTTCAGCTTATGCCAATCTAGGGTCGAAAGTAACAATCCTTGAAGGTGCTGACGATATCCTTAGCGGTTTCGAAAAGCAAATGACGCAGATTGTCAAAAAAGGCCTTAAGAGTAAAGGTGTTGACATTGTTACTAAAGCAATGGCAAAAGGTGTTGACGAGACTGACAGCGGCGTAACAGTTAAGTATGAAGCAAATGGTGAAGAAAAAACTGTAGATGCAGAATACGTCCTTGTGACTGTTGGACGCCGTCCGAACACTGATGAAATTGGTCTTGAAGAAGCGGGAATCGAAATGACTGACCGCGGACTTGTCAAGATTGACAAGCAGTGCCGTACAAACATCTCAAATATCTATGCGATTGGTGACATCGTTGATGGACCACCGCTTGCTCATAAAGCATCTTATGAAGGTAAGATTGCAGCAGAAGCTATTTCCGGCGAGCCGGCTGAAATCGATTATATGGGTATCCCTGCAGTATGTTTTACAGACCCTGAACTAGCTACTGTTGGTTACACTGAAGCACAAGCTAAAGAAGAAGGTCTTGCCATCACTGCAGCTAAATTCCCATTTGCAGCTAACGGCCGTGCACTTGCATTGAATGCAACTGATGGATTCCTGAAGCTTATCACTCGCAAAGAGGACGGCTTAATCATCGGTGCACAAATTGTCGGTGCTGGTGCATCTGACATGATTGCTGAACTTGGCTTGGCAATTGAATCCGGAATGACTGCAGAAGATGTAGCAATGACAATTCACGCGCATCCAACACTTGGAGAAATCTCCATGGAAGCTGCGGAAGTTGCCATGGGCAGCCCGATTCATATCATTAAATAACCAAAACAAAAACCTCTTGGTCTCCCAAGAGGTTTTTGTTGTATCCAAGAATTTTTTCAGTTCCATTTATCCAGAGCATTGCTTACCGGTTTTAAGATATCTTCCTTATTTGCCTTGCCGATTACTTTACATACCACTTTGTTATCTTTTATTACCAGCAGAGCTGGATAAGTTCCGTTCAAAGAGGCAAAAGCGGGATCATAATCCTGATTTTTGGGGATAATCTTATAATTATCAAAGTGAGCAGGGTAACGATCTTTCAACTCAATTAACGCTTCATAATAGGAATCCTCTTCCTGAATATCATCCTCATCAGAATAAAACAAAATACCTTTTTCAATATTGAGTCCGGCTGCAGTGCGATCACTTTGCAGGCTGCAGGATGAGAGGAAGATAATATTTCCTAGCAAAAGAATGATCAGAAAAGAATACTTCATCTAATAGCCTCTTTTCAATATTGTATTAAAAAAATATTCAATTGGACGCCTATATAAGTATAATTCATCAGAAAAATGTAAAAAAATTACTAGTGATTTAATTGAACTTATTCTAACATACGCAATATCCATAATGTTGAAATTCATCAAATTGTTACACAATTGAAACGTCCTCTAGAAGATTGAAGTTTTAAATTGGGTACCAACGAGAATATAATGGTATAAATCCTTAAACCAGGGTGAGATGATGAAAAATTATATTGCTTTTCTAGTTCAGCTTATAGTGTGGAGTGCGTTTTCAATCGCTCAATGGCTGTCCAGTAAGGACCATATAGAGTATAAATGGATAATGTTCATTATTTTTTTTTATTTTGGCTTTATCCTGGCAAAAAAAATTCTCCAATCTCCAAAACGGACATTTATCGTTACGCTTATAAGCCTCAGTACATTTTTTTCTTTAAAGGTTTTCTTTGAACAAGTCCTTATATCCATATAATCCAAATATTAGTGTTATAATTGAATTGAGATTTTTAACAGAAAGGGGTAAAGCATGAAAAAGTTTATTTTCTGCAGTTTACTGTTCCTGTTGGTATCAGGGTGTTCTGATAATCAGTCATCAGGATCAGCTGGAAATACTGCAGACCAGGAAGATGACAGGAGCGGGGTTTCTGCAGCAGAGAGGCAGACTGAAGACAAAGAATCAGAGAGTGTCAATGAAGCTGCTGATGTTAATGAAAACGAAACTTCTAAAAACGGAAGTGAAGAAGGTAACCAGGAAGAGGAGACCAAAGAGCCTCTTTATTCTATAAATGAAAACGATTGGTCTGTTCAACCTGTTTCAGAGGGAGAGGGAAATGAAAAGGTAGTATTGCTCACGATTGATGACGCGCCAGACGAGCATGCTGTTGAAATGGCTGCAACATTAAAGGACCTTAATGCAAAAGCAATCTTCTTTGTGAATGGACATTTTCTTGATACAGAAGAGGAGCGGCAAAAACTTAAGGAAATTCATGATATGGGCTTTGCTATTGGAAACCACACTTTTAACCATCAAAAGCTTGATGAGGTCAGTGAGGATAAACAAAGAGAAGAAATTGTCCGTCTGAATGAACTCATCACGGAAATTATAGGAGAAAAACCAAAGTATTTCCGAGCCCCTCATGGAGTCAATACAGATTTTGTTAAGAACCTTGTAAAAGAGGAAGGCATGACGTTAATGAACTGGACATATGGTTATGATTATTTTAAACCATACATGGATTCAGAGAAGCTGAAAACGGCGATGATCACTGGTGAGGGTCCGGAAGTCGACGTACCGTATTCACTTTTGAAACCAGGGGCCAATTTATTGATGCATGACAGGGACTGGACCAATGAAGCACTGGCGGATATTGTAAAAGGACTCAGGGAAAAAGGATATGAAATTTTGGATCCGGCGTTAATTAAAACACCTCAATAACTCTTTAAGCTGCCAAACGGTAACCGTTGGCAGCTTTTAATTTGAATTCCTCTTTTCATACTTAAACGAAATAAATAAATGGGGCTATCATAAAATCAGAATTCATAAAATACCTTATCATAAGACTGGTTCATTCATTCAGGTAAGAGGGAGCTTTGAATGGGAACTTATACAAGTTTAGTCACAATTAAATTAATTATGTCATACAATTTAGGCTTGATATTTTAATTGTGTTATATTATTATATACTTAAAGAAAGTTAAAGCGCTTTCAAAAATCAAAAACTGAAAATATGAGAGGAGTTTTAAGATGGGTACAATTGTTTGTCAATCATGCTTAAATACTATTGATCACTTTGAAGATGAAAAGGTATCGGTTTTATTCTCCACCAGCTGTGAGTGTAATAAAGAAAATGATTTGGATGATTAAGAGTTTCATATAACAAAAGCCCCCTCAGATTGTGGAGGGCACTGAAAATCTGCCGATTTCTAAACTATAACTAAAATTAATAAAGAAAAAGCCACCCCTTCTTCCTATAAAAGGAAGAAGGGGTGGCTTTTTCTTGGATATAAACATATATGCTGCCTTTATTATCACATTAGTTTTAGGATCCTTTTAATATTTACCGCAAATATAGCCATGGCACCTTGTAATTCCATGCCAATTAGACCCGAGGATTCTGCTACATCATACCCGTGTCTGTGTTTTAGTTCACTATTTTTCGCTTCAATTTTATATCGTTCTTTTGCCTTTTCCTTAAAATACTCGCTTTCCTGGAATTTTGCTTGGGAGGAGTGCTGATCGGACTTTATAGTAACGGAATACGTCTTACTTTTGGCTCCTTCCTTGTAGCACCCTTCTCTCAGTGGGCATCTCTTACATTTATCCACGTCATAATAATAGGTGTCTGCCTGGTTTTTGCCTACTCCTTTTTTACCTTGCCTAGCTTTCCTTATAGCCATATGTCCTGCCTTGCAGACATACATACCCGCATCCTTATTGAATTCGAATTCGTCCTCTTTTTTTCGAGCACCCTGAGTGATTAGAGGGTTCAATTTTGAAACCAGTTTGATTTCATTTCCTTCACAATATTCAATATTATCTTTCTCGGAATAGGCCGCATCCCCAATAACCGTCTCCACTTCTATGCCCGCGTTTTTACTTTTCTCTATGAGTGTCTGCAGTTCTTTCCCGTCACTCTTTTCTCCAGTGGTAATGGTTGCGGCTGTAATAATACGTTCTTCACTCATCGCAAGATGAGTTTTATAGCCAAAAAAGGAGGAATCTGCTGTTTTGTGTCCCACTTTGGCATCCTGATCATTCATGCACTGGAGCTGCTCAATATCATCGGCAACCGTTTCTTTCAGGAGATTAAGCTGTTCCTTCACTTTGGGATATTCTAAAAGGATTTCTTCCTTTTCTATCACCTTAATGAGCTTTTGTGAGTAGGTTATCTCATCTTCCAGAACATCATTGGTTGGCTTCACAGGGAACTTGTCCTTCATACTTTCGTTAATCTTATAAATCGATTTTCTAAGATTCTTGGAGCGCTCCATAAGAATTTCCTTTGGCTTCATTTGATTATAGCGGGCTTTGGTATGGGTGGCATCAACAATAATGGACTTACTTTTTATAATTTCTTTCTCTATGGCAATCTCAACCGTCTTGTTGACAAGCATGTCTAATAAGTTCATGTCCTTTAACCTAAGTTTACGAAACTTAGTCAGAGAACTTGAATCAATGACGGGCTCTTCTGGAGCCATATTCAAAAAATACTTGAAAGACATATCATATTTAGACCGCTCAACAATATCGACATCTGATACATCGTGAATGGTTTTCAAAAACAAATATTTGAACATGCGAATAGGATCAATCGCATTTCGCCCATTATCATGACAATATTTATTCTTTAATTCATCAAAAATAAAGGAGAAATCGATTAAATCGTTTATTTTCCTTAACATATTGTCCTGAGGAACGACGATATCATAAAGGTCCATATACTTACTGAACATCATTGTTTGTTGTTGTTGAATCACTGGAAACCACCCACTTAATATTGTTAGTTCTATTATAAAGTAAGGATTTATTAGCGGGTAGTGTTCTTTTTTCTCAATGTTGATTGGAGTGGAAGGTGCACGACCTCCTGCGGGACTAGCGGGACAGGTGAGACCCCGCAGGCGAAGCCGAGGAGGCTCAACGCCCGCCCCGCGGAGTCGTGCACCTGGAACAGAAATCAACATTTTTTCGTAAAATCTGAAGTAAAAAAGGCAGAATCGCTCTTTGAGGTGAGCGATTCTGCCTTTTAGAACTTTATTGGACTTTTTCAGTGCCCTCAGATTGTGGAGGGGCTTTTTTCATAGGATGTTTACACATAGATTGTTGCTTTTGGAAAGAATCCAAGGGCGGAACTTTCCCCTTGGGCATTAGAATTTCTGGCTCACATGGAGAGCTTTTCTTTCTTGAATACAAGTTTTTTCAGGTGATTGATGGAAACACTCTTTGATACACGTATGAAATAACAATTCACGAAGAGAGCCTTTTGATAGCAGATCCCTATAACAAAAAAAGGGCACACTTTTCTCGAGTGCGCCCCTTCTTGATGCTGAACTTATCTGATTGCTTTATGTTCTTTGATGACGCGAAGATGGGTGAGGTCAAAATCTTCAGGTCCCTGAACCGGCAATCCGGCCTCCATATTCTTCTGAATATAGGTTATATTCTCAGCAGTGATAATTTCTCCAGGTATAAAAATTGGAATGCCTGGCGGATACACCATTATAAACTCTGCAATGATCCTTCCGACAGTTTGTTCAATAGGAATCACTTCTGTATCTGCATAGAAAGCATCTCTTGGTGTCATCGACAAGACTGGGATATCTGGAAGAAGAACATCTACTGTCTCTGTCAACCCTTCTTGATGTGAGAACTGATAGGACATCGCTGTTAAGGCATCCACTAACTTTTCACCTTCAGTCGATGTATCTCCAGGTGTTATAATGCAGAGGATATTATATAGGTCAGACATTTCAACCTCAATATTATTTACTTCCCTTAACCACTTCTCTGCGTCGAATCCGCTTATTCCTAATTTTTTTACAGAAATAATCAATTTAGTCGGGTCATAATCAAATGTTGCTTTGGTCCCCAGTATCTCTCTTCCTACACAATACAGCCCTTCGATACGGTTGACTTTTTCTCTTATGTCTTCCGACAGCTGTATGGTTTTTTCTATCAGATCTCTTCCTTCTGTCGCCAGCCTTTTTCTGGCCACATCAAGTGATGCAAGTAACAGATATGAGGTCGAGGTTGTGGTAAGCATGCTTAGGATCGTTTGTACCCGTTTGGGGGATACAAGTCCCGTTTTTATATTCAGAACTGAACTCTGGGTCATTGAACCGCCGAGTTTGTGTACACTTGTGGCAGCCATGTCAGCTCCTGCCTGCATGGCTGATATTGGAAGATCTTCATGGAAATGAATATGCACTCCGTGAGCTTCGTCGACAAGCACAGGAACATCATAAGAGTGTGCAATTTCAACAATCTTCTTTAAATCGGCAGATATACCAAAATAGGTTGGATTAATTACCAGCACACCCTTTGCATCGGGGTGCTGTTCCAGTGCTTTTGCCACTGAATCGGTTGTGATTCCGTGCGAAATCCCCAGATCTTCATCCACTTCAGGGTGAATGAAGATAGGCGTTGCCCCAGAAAATACAATCGCACTCATGACTGATTTGTGAACGTTCCTCGGTACAATGATTTTTTCCCCGGGTCCGCACACAGACATGACCATCGTCATGATGGCGCCGCTCGTACCTTGAACAGAGAAAAAGGTATAATCTGCCCCAAATGCTTCTGCTGCAAGGTCCTGGGCTTCTTTAATCATCCCTTTAGGCTGGTGAAGGTCATCCAGCGGTCCTATATTAATTAAATCAATTGAGAAGGCGTTGTCCCCGATGAAGTTTCTAAATTCCGGATCCATGCCATTTCCTTTCTTATGGCCGGGGATATGGAACTGTACGGGATTTTTTTTGCTGTGCTCTACTAAGCCTGTAAATAAAGGAGTTTTGTATTGTGACAATTCATTCGACACCTCTTTAAAGTCTGTTATATCTAAGCCTTTCCCTTAATTGGAAGGAATTAGTCATTACGATTTTTTAGGAAGAGTACTGGTGAAAAACCATGCTCGTTCTTATCGATAAAGAATTATAGCATTTCCGTTTTTTTTTGCATAGTGTTAGACGCCCATCCTTATTACAATTTGTCGAATAAGACAGGAGATTCCAGAAGAGAACGCGAATAAATTCGTGGAAAGGGTGATGAACATGAACTGGAACACTAGAGTTACAGACCTGCTGGACATTCAATATCCAATAATACAGGGCGGGCTGGCCTACCTTGCCTATGCAGAACTGGCAGCAGCTGTAAGCAATGCTGGCGGCCTAGGACAGATTACTGCGATGTCCCTTGATACACCTAAAGATCTCAAAGAAGAGATTGAAAAAGTCCGCAAACTTACCGATCGTCCCTTTGGAGTTAATTTTGCTATTGGTCAGCATGGGCGCCCATTTAAGGAATTCCTGCGAATAGCAATTGAAGAGGAGGTACCTGTGGTTTCCATGACAGGGGGGAACCCTGTACAGATGTTTGAAATGCTGAAAGGGACTTCAATTAAGAAATTGGTGCTTGTTGCAGCCAAAAGGCAGGCAGTGAAAGCAGAGGAACTGGGTGCTGATGCTGTTATGGTAGTGGGGGCAGAGGGCGGCGGCCACCTGGGGAAAGATGATATTGGGACATTTGTATTGATTCCGCAGGTAGTGGACGCTGTGATTATTCCTGTCATAGCTTCAGGAGGAATCGGAGACGGCAGAGGGCTTTCTGCAGCATTATGCCTTGGTGCGGAAGGGATTGAAATGGGGACAAGGTTTATCGCAACTGAAGAGTGTGTCCATGCTTCTGCAACTTACAAGCAGGCATTGATTAGCGGAACAGAAAGTGATACAGTGGTCATCAAAAGGTCACTTGGGGCTCCGGCGAGAGCCATATCCAACAGTTGGACTGAGCAAATCCTCAGTTTGGAAAACCAGAGTGCTGGATACGAAGGGTTAAAGCCATTCATAAGCGGTGAAGCTAATAAAAAATTCATCTATGAAGGAAGATCAGACTCGGGATTCGGATGGGCAGGACAGGTAATGGGATTGATCAATGATATCCCTTCTGTGAAAGTTCTGATTGACCGTATAATAAAACAAGCCGAAACTACAGGTGTAAAGTGGAGTGAATAGTTCTTTTTGTACGAACATTACCTGATTGTCCCCGCGCTGCCCCATTTTGATTGGCAGAAGGCTAAACATCCGACCCGCGCATTCACGCACTATCCAACAACAATCAAAGTTAGTTTTTGAAAACAGGAATAGAAAGCAAGGTGAAGTTAATGGAGTACCAATATCCCTTTTCTTTGGACTGGTCTACGGATGAAGTCATCGATGTAGTTGCATTTTTTCAGAGTATTGAAAGAGCTTATGAAAAAGGGATCGACCGCGAAGAACTCATGTCTGCTTATAGGCGTTTTAAGGAAATCGTGCCCGGCAAGGCGGATGAGAAAAGAATTTGTAATGAATTCGAGGAATCAAGCGGATATTCGTCATATCGTGCTGTAAAGAAATTAAAAGAATCCGAAACAAGGAACATTAAAATGTAAGGCTCTTTTCGTAAACTTTGTTGCTATCTGATACTAATTCCGAAAGATAGTGGAGTAATGAACCGGAAAAACCCCCTGTTTAGCAAAAGAGAAAAGAGCTTCTCTCTTCGTTCAGAGCGAAAAATTTAGTATGCAGGGAAAAAATCCGGCTTTTGTGATTTTTTCGGAAGCAAAAATATATGCGAAAACAGCCAAATGTAAAGAAACACAGAAGAGGAGGGACCTGATTTATCAGGGTCCCTCCTCTTTTTTTTACACACCGCAGTATGTTTATGGGAGTTTGTATAGGGGTATTAATTTTACAAATGCATCACTGATTATTTCAATTGTTTCAACCCCTGAAAGTTGTATGGCCTGCTCTCTCGGAATCTGGATACCACAAAGTATCTCAGCTTTTTTGACGGTTTGTAATCGATTGACTAAAGAAAGTAAGTCTTCCTTTTTCATTTCAGAGAAAGCCTGGACTTCCGACTTGGTATGATCGCCTGACCAGACAAAGTTCTTCGGGATAATGTTAAGGATATGATCGATGTTCTTTTCTAATTTTCTTCCATACTCTTCCTTATCAGGAGCTTCATAAATCATGGCGAACCATACAAATACGTGGGTTTTCCAAAGGCCGATTTGAAAATGCGGATGCTTCTTATAGCCTCGTTTATTATTGGCGAAAGCAACCCATGTGTCATCAGGGGGATTGACAGACCGCCTTGCATGTTTTGCTACATGGGGGAACATTTCCTCACCCGTGTTTACGCTAAGAGTGGGGGCGAAATGACCGCCAAGTGCTTCCAGTTTGGGTCTGACAGTTTCTATCAAAGCTTCCATCCGATCGTCAAGACCATCGATGGTAAAAACATTAAAATCATTTTCCGTAAAACCATTAAATTTCATTTTGTTCCTCCTTACGCTTATGGGCACTATTTTACCATAAGCAAGAGCGGAAGAAAAAAGGTTGAATCGGAATAGGTGTAAGCACATTTTAGTTACCTGTTTCTAATCCAGTACATAGAATGTACTAGATAAATTCAGAAAATTTAGAATAAAATTATCCGGAAGGGGTGTACTGTCCATGAAACAAGTAATGAGTTCAACTCGAAAGAAAAATGTCCAGCAGCAGCGTACGGCGGTGCTGAAACTGGAGATGGATTATGAACTGGCCGTACTGTTTGAAGCCATGGAAGACAAAAACACTGCAATCCAGGTAAAATCCAAAGAAAAACTGATGGAAATCAGGGAAGAACTAATCAAATTAAAAGCATTATAATGTCTAAAAAAAAATAGGCTTTATGCGGACTCTGAAAACAATTGAAGAGTTCGTATTTTTGTGGAAAGATGCACTTAACTTGAAGGGGACATCAATATAATTTAAGCTATATGAAAGTCAGTACATCTTAAGGCTTTAGTTGTAAATACTACATAAGCACGCTTTCCTTGGGTCAGGTAAGCGAAACCCGGGAGGTCTTAATTTATAGGGTGAAGGATAATTGCATTTAAACCAGAATGGAGGATTATAATGGCTAATTGGCAGCAAGTAGATACATATGTTAAACACTGGATCAAAGAAGCAGGTGAAAGAATCAGGCAGTCGTTTAAAACGCAGTTGAATATACAAACAAAATCAAACCGCAATGACCTTGTTACCAATGTTGATCAGGAAACGGAACAATTTTTCATCGAAAGAATCAGGAATACTTATCCTGACCATCATATTCTAGGTGAAGAGGGATTTGGCGATGAGTTGAAAGATATGAACGGAACCGTCTGGATTATCGATCCCATTGATGGCACAATGAACTTTGTCCATCAGCAGAGGAACTTTGCCATCTCCATTGGGATATATCA
This sequence comes from Bacillus sp. SRL337, assembly GCF_984799155.1. Lineage (NCBI taxonomy): Bacteria > Bacillati > Bacillota > Bacilli > Caryophanales > Bacillaceae > Bacillus > Bacillus sp. SRL337. The sequence continues at coordinate 1,520,560 of NZ_OZ481793.1, forward strand.
TGAGGGTGAAGGCGTTCTTGGGTATATTTATGATGTTGTTCATGATGAATTGTATCATGCCCATAAAGGCCATGGGGCATATATGGAGGACATGCAATTGCAACCGCTCCAAGAAGTAGATATCAGGGATTCCATCATTGGTGTAAATGCTCTTTGGGTAACAGAAAATAACCGGATAGACAGAGAAGTCCTCGGGCCTTTGGTAAGGGATGTCAGGGGGACAAGATCCTATGGATCTGCTGCAATCGAAATGGCCTATGTAGCATCCGGGAGAATTGATGGTTATATGACAATGAGACTTGCACCTTGGGATTTCGCGGCTGGAAAAATCATTATTGAAGAAGTGGGTGGAGTGGTGACCAGCCTTGACGGCAAGGAGTTGAACATGCTCGAAAAAAGCTCGGTCTTTTCCTGTAAGCCTGGCCTTCATGAAAACATTCAGAACACCTATTTAAAGGGAGTCCGTTTTAAATCGTAATGAAAAAGAAAGAGCTGATCTGAAATATGGTCAGCTCTTTTCCTGGGAAAGCTGAATTAGGCTGGATCTTAAAGCTTTCCTTCTTCTCTATACTTCTTTTTGGTTTTGAATCCATACCCCATTACAAACACCCAGGCGGCAACGGCCAATACAGCTATCAATATACTTTTTTCACTGATAGCAATTCCTATTCCCATTATACAAACTGCAGCGAGAACGGCATACAGTACGAAAATCCATTTTATATTTTTCACGGTCCATATCTCCTTTGATAAATGGTTAGGGAAATCTCACTTAAAATCTTATCAATGAAAGAGCAGGATAACAAGCATTATTCTGAGCCGAGGATTGGGTGGTAATTTATTGTAATATAGACCCTTCTGTTTTTACGCAACACCGTAAAGATGCACGTCAGGGACACTGCATATTTTTTTATTTCGGTTACAGCAGTAGAATTTACAAGAATAAGTTTCTGCTTTTTTGAATGCTGTGATATAATGTCTTAGTTGCAAGAAAAAAGGCCCCTTATGGCTTGTTTTTTTGAAGGAGCGCATGAAGACAGTTCATAATGTCTGTTATCATAAATAAGAATGACTACAATCAGGAGTGAGTACATTGAATAAAAGAAATGATTTAAGAAATATAGCGATTATTGCCCACGTCGACCACGGTAAAACAACCTTAGTCGATGAACTATTAAAACAATCTGGTATTTTCCGTACGAATGAACATGTAGAAGAACGTGCAATGGATTCTAACGACCTTGAAAGAGAAAGAGGTATCACGATCCTTGCTAAAAATACTGCCATTCAATATAAAGATACAAGAATCAACATTCTGGATACACCAGGACATGCAGACTTCGGTGGTGAAGTGGAGCGTATCATGAAAATGGTTGACGGTGTTCTGCTTGTTGTCGATGCGTATGAAGGCTGTATGCCTCAGACACGATTCGTGTTAAAGAAAGCCCTTGAGCAAAACTTAACACCAATCGTTGTCGTGAATAAAATTGACAAAGATTCTGCCCGCCCTGAAGAGGTAATTGATGAGGTTCTTGAACTTTTCATCGAGCTGGATGCGAATGAAGATCAGCTTGAGTTCCCTGTAGTTTATGCTTCAGCAATCAATGGTACTGCCAGCGTAGACCCGGATCCGGCTAACCAGGATGAAAACATGCAATGCCTTTATGAATCTATTATCGAACACATCCCAGCTCCAATTGACAATCGTGAAGAACCGCTTCAGTTCCAGGTAGCACTGCTGGATTATAACGATTATGTAGGCCGTATCGGAATTGGACGTGTATTCAGAGGGACAATGAAAGTTGGCCAGCAAGTTGCATTGATGAAAATTGATGGAAGTGTGAAAAACTTCCGTGTAACGAAAATTTTCGGTTTCATGGGCTTGAAGCGGGTTGAAATCCAAGAAGCGCATGCAGGGGATTTAATTGCGGTATCAGGTATGGAAGATATCAATGTTGGTGAAACAGTGTGTCCAATCGATCACCAGGATCAACTTCCTGTACTTCGAATCGATGAGCCGACACTGCAAATGACTTTTCTTGTAAACAACAGCCCATTTGCTGGCCGTGAAGGTAAGTATGTTACTTCAAGAAAGATTGAAGAAAGATTGCTTGCACAGCTGCAAACAGATGTGAGTTTGCGTGTGGAAAACACTGACTCTCCTGATGCTTGGACGGTTTCTGGCCGTGGTGAGCTCCACCTTTCTATCTTGATCGAGAATATGCGCCGTGAAGGATTTGAACTCCAAGTTTCAAAACCGGAAGTTATCGTGCGTGAAATTGACGGAGTGAAATGTGAGCCTGTAGAACGGGTCCAAATCGATGTACCTGAAGAATATACAGGAAGCATCATTGAATCAATGGGAACTCGAAAAGGTGAAATGCTCGATATGATCAACAATGGCAGCGGCCAAGTCAGACTGATTTTCATGGTGCCTGCTCGTGGTTTAATCGGCTACTCAACAGAGTTCATGACTTTGACTCGTGGTTATGGAATCATCAATCATACGTTCGACAGCTATCAGCCTATGCAAAAAGGTCAAGTCGGAGGCCGCAGGCAGGGTGTTATCGTTTCAATGGAAACAGGTAAATCTTCTCAGTATGGAATCATGGGTGTAGAAGACCGCGGAACCATTTTTGTTGAACCTGGTACGGAAATCTATGCCGGTATGATTGTTGGAGAACATACCCGTGAGAATGATATTACGGTGAACATTACTAAAACGAAACAAGCGACCAACGTACGCTCTGCCAATAAAGACCAAACGGTCACGATTAAGAAAGCACGTATCATGACCCTTGAAGAATCGTTGGAATATTTGAATGATGATGAGTACTGTGAAGTTACTCCTGATTCCATTCGACTTCGTAAAAAGATTCTAGATAAGAATGAACGTGAAAGAGTTACCAAAAAGAAAAAAGTAGCTGAAACGAATTAATAATAATAAATGGGAGTGATCAAGAATGGATGTAACTGAACGTTTATCCTTTTTTGCATCCCTCTACCGAGTGGATGAAAATCCAACGCTTGGCATGTGGCTTTTATACTTTACCATTATCGCCTTATCGATTTTGGTGTATAAATTGGGATTTGCAAAAAAACTGCCTCCATTAAAATCAGCTGTGATTTATTTCTTCCTTGCGGCGGGATCGACCGTATTGACCTTTTTAGGAATCTTTTTGCCTGTAGCAGAAGGCCTGGTGGTTGCAGCATTGATTTTAATCATTTACAAAATCAGACTCCGTAACCATAAAAAAGAAGAAGTGAGTTCATAAGAAAAAGCAGAGGAAACAATCCTCTGCTTTTTTTTATTTATTTATTAGGTTAATTGGATTTGATCAGGGGGTACAACTGGACGAGTGACAGCATGAATAGAAAGTGAGCTCCGGTCCAGTAGAGGAAAGCTCCCCAATCAGTTATTGATGGAACCTCTTTGACTGCCAAAAGTGATAACGGGAAATACAGTAAAAGGGCGGGGATTGTCAGGATGGCAGCTAATATCCATCTCTGTTTTTTCCCTGCATTCCATTTGTCGGAAAGGTAATAAAAAACCAACCCCAACAGCAAAGAAACTATCAGGTGAAAAGAAAACTCGATGAGTTCGGGCCATGTGACCTTTCCCAGAATTGGGATGAAATCAATATTAAGCAGGAGTGTATATACTTTGTGATTTGTATAAACTTCAACTGACTTAAGAAGCACACCCAGAAAGATTCCAGAAATTATGCCCAATATGGTTCCTTTTGTCAGAATTTCAGAAGTCATTTTTTAATCGTGCTGAGCGATAGAGCCGGAAGTTGCCGGTGTCCTCCCGTACTTTTGTTCTCTTGGTGATCCTGTCCTGGCATTTATCACACATGTACGTATGAATCGGCCTGTTTCTCAAACGCTTGGCTGTTAAAGATTCATCATCAATGGACTCAATCACATCACACAGAGTGCATTTCACTCTCATTTTTAGACACCTCCATGTCCTGATGCGTATGTATTTTGTTCTTAGTATATCATGGAGTAAATTGGATTTCTTCTTTTTGATTATGGATTAATATACTTTCTGATTAAACTCAGTCTGGAAGTTCATAAAATATGCAGATTTCAGGCAGGGCCAAAAGGATTGGTTAGGATGACGTGAATTGATATCCTTTCCTATTGTCACCGTGGGAATTGCCTATATTGTAATGGTTCATTTTAATAAGGAATGCACAAGCTTCTGGAAGTCATCAAGTGGAGGGCTTCATCTGCTGTGGAACGGACTAACGTATGGTAACGAATGGAATATGATTTATTCTTGCTGGACCAATTAAGGTCAAAGATAGCGGCTCCTTCCAAAGTAGGTGAAATCTATTTCTCAATATGTCCACAGGAATTTTTTTCTATTCTGCTTTAAGCTGTTGTATAATATGAATAATTAAAGGAGGGATTTCATTGGCGAATCGAATTGAGTCCAGATTGATTCCGATTTTATTTGAAGAACTTCAGAAGGAAAGGTTCATTACAGTGTCTACTGTTGATTACCAGACAGGCGGTCCTAACGTAAGCGCCATTTCGTGGGTTTATGCAGAAAGCGAAGATAAGCTGCTGATTGCCATTGACAGTCGTTCCAAAATAGTCAAGAACATTAAAGCCACCCCTCTTATTGTATTGAACATCATCGCTAACGAATCTTCCTATTCAATCTGCGGAAGAGCAGAACTGAAAACAGAAAAACTGAAGGATGTTCCTATCCATTTATCCCTGATTTTATGTGCCATCAACGAAGTAAGGGATGTCATGTTTTATGGATCGAAAATTTCTGCTGAACCGCAGTATGAAAAAACATATGATAAAGAAGCTGCCGACCGTCTTGACCGGCAAGTAATAGAAGCCATGAAAAAAGCTTAATTGCAAATTTTCATGGCTTCTTCCTGTATTATTGATTTTTGTTCTGATTCTGATTCTGATTATTGTCAGTACTTCGGTTCTTATAATCATTTGACTGTTCCTGCTGCTCTTTCTGCAATTCATTTCCTTGTTTCTGTCCTGCTTTGTTCCTGGATTGTTCCGTAGCCTCATCAGGATTCATTTGCTGTGTGCTGTTAGGGGTTTCGGGCATAAGCCGTCCTGCTATATCGGATAATTCGTTCAGGATGCCTTGGACAGGCCTTCCATTTTGAATGTCATTACCGACTTCTTTAAGGCGGGCATAAAGGTCAGGGTCGGCAATGATCATTGCTTGTGCACCATGTGGATCATCTTTGAGTGCTTCTGCTACTGAATATTTGATGGTTCCAACTTCAGACCTTTCGACCTCAGCGTCAATATCAATACCGACAAACGCGTATTTCCCTAGAACAACAGCTGTCGCATCGTGAACGTTCGGAACCGCAGTTGCAATTCTGACTAAGTTTCTTGAAACTTCCTGGCTAGACTCATTCTGCTTCTGTCGAATACTACTGTTTTCTACATTGATGGGTCGGGCGCTATTTCCGTTATTCTGATCATCATAAGCCGTTTGATTATTCTGCTGATTACAGCCTGATAACAGGATGCCGACCAAGAATAAAAAAAGCAATTTTTTCATTAGGCAACCTCCGATATTTTATATGTGTATTTGTTATTGTGTAATCTTCTTCTATATTTATTCCTTGGTTCATATATTTTAGCAACGGGCCGTCCTATTAAGTGGACTCTTTAGTAATAACCGGATGAAGAGGGTCTACATACAATAGTATAAGAATAGAGGAGCAGGAGGCATCGATTTGAAAAAAATTTACGTACTGGATACCAATGTCTTATTGCAGGACCCGCAAGCGATTTTTTCCTTTCAAGATAATGAAGTTGTCATCCCGGCAGTCGTTCTGGAAGAAGTTGACGGCAAGAAACGTTACATGGATGAAATTGGGCGAAATGCGAGGCATGTATCAAAGATAATTGATAGCTTAAGGCAGCAAGGAAAGCTCCACGAAAGTATTCCGTTATACAATGGCGGATCTCTAAGAATTGAATTGAATCATAGATCTTTCCATGAACTTCAGGAAATTTTTGTAGAAAAGACAAATGATAATCGCATATTGGCTGTTGCTAAAAATTTATCACTTGAAGAGCAGACTAAAGAAGATGGACGGCAAGTCATTCTAGTCAGCAAGGATACACTTGTCCGCGTTAAAGCAGATGCACTGGGTCTGGAGGCTGAGGACTTTCTTAGCGACAGAGTTGTAGATGAAAGTGACATTTACAGCGGATTCATTGAAATTTACATTCCAAAGGAGCTCCTTGACAAATTTTATGAAAAGGGTGAAATACCGCTGGCTGATATTACTCAGCATCCATTCTATTCACATCAGTTCCTTTTGATGAAAGATGCGATGGGCAGCTCTGCATCCGCAGTGGGGGTTATTGATACAACAGGGAAATATGTTAAAAAGTTCATTTATGACCAAGACCATATTTGGGGTATCAAACCAAGGAATGTCCAACAGACCATGGCGATGGAATTGCTGCTAAGGGAGGATATTCCGCTGGTTACGATGATCGGTAAAGCAGGAACAGGAAAAACCTTGCTGACTCTAGCTGCAGGCCTCCTGCAAACAGAAGATCTTCAAGCTTACAAAAAACTCTTGGTTGCACGGCCGATAGTCCCGGTGGGGAAAGACATCGGATTTCTTCCAGGAGAAAAACAGGAGAAGCTGAGGCCTTGGATGCAGCCGATATTTGATAACCTGGAATATCTTTTTAATACGAAAAAACCCGGGGAGCTGGATGATATTCTTGCCGGTATGGGGTCTATCGAAGTAGAAGCGTTGACTTATATAAGGGGGAGAAGCATACCCGAGCAATTCATCATTATTGATGAAGCGCAAAACCTTACAAAGCATGAGGTTAAAACCATTCTCACCAGGGTTGGCGAAAAGAGTAAGATTGTCCTCATGGGGGATCCGGGACAAATTGATCACCCGTACCTTGACGAATATAATAATGGATTGACATATGTAGTTGAGAAATTCAAGGAGCATCCTGTTGCTGGACATATCAAGTTGATGAAAGGGGAAAGGTCAGGTTTGGCCCAGCTTGCGGCTGATATCTTGTGAGTTAAAAAAACACATTAACACCATATGAAAAAAACGATTCAGCTGTTCCATGCTGAATCGTTTTTTTTATGATTTATTTAATGATGAAGCCCCTGACCTTTTTAATCGGATCGTCTGCATTTGACCCGTCTTTAAAGTAAATATGGACAGGACCATCTTCCTTGAGCGGCTTTCCATCCTTTGAGAAGCCCAGAAGGATTTCATCACCTTTTGATAATGGCAGAGAAATTTCGCCATTTTGGTCATCTGTCGTAATAACGATAGTATTTGTGCCATTTTCAGGTTCGGCATTATTCAGGAATGGTGCCAAAGGAATGCCGAATGTGCCATTTAAAATCTTCTCTTTCTGGTATTTCTTTTCGGTTTTCAAGGTAGGAGGGGTCGTTGCTCCTTCCTGAATCTCCCTCGTCCAGTTTCTGGACATGTTCTTTGTGTATTCATCCAGTTCATTAACAGCTTTGTCTTCGTCTTGGAAATATGTATTCAGATCGACTTTGCGGTCATCAAAAATCCAGACACCAGGATCTAATGTGATTTTATATTTTACCTTTCCTGTCAAAGGTACAATTGTTGGATCCATCTTGATTTTCCCTCCATTTATGTAATACCCCTAGTATATCAAATTATATACCGCTTTCACATCTTTGCGCATTCTACTATAGGAGTAATGGATTGTAAAGTGGGGAAATGATATAGGGTAATCTTTAGCAGGGGTTAGGAGGTCCTTGAATGTATATAGATAATCATTTACTTGCAGATATGGTGAATCAAGCACGTCCTATCTCTTCTGAAGGAAGGCTTGTTAATTATATTCCTGCTCTGAAAAAGGAAAACAAGGATAAACTTGCTGTATCTGTTTGCTTTTTGAACGGAGAATTTTTTTATGCAGGTGACTATCTGGAGAAATTCACTTTGCAAAGCATATCAAAAGTTATCACATTGGCATTGGTGTTGATGGACAATGGGGAAGAAGAAGTGTTCTCGAAGGTGGGGATGGAACCCACAGGCGACCCATTCAACTCTATCGTCAAGCTGGAGACCAACAGGGTTTCAAAGCCGTTAAACCCCATGATCAATGCTGGGGCATTGGCTGTGACTGACATGATCAAAGGCGCATCCAATGAAGAGAAGTGGGAGCGGTTATTGGCATTTGTGAATGTACTGACAGGGGAAGAGGAAGTGACTTATAATACTGAAGTGGCTGATTCAGAATTTAAAACTGCATTTTTGAATCGCTCTCTTGGATATTTCATGAAACAGCATGGGGTTATTAAAGGAGATGTGGAACACTTAATTTATCTCTATACGAAGCAATGTGCTTTGGAAATGAACTGCCAGGACCTTGCAAAAATTGGTGCTGTTTTTGCCAATGACGGTATGGATCCAGTAACAGGCAAGCAACTGATCACGCGTGATGTAGCACGCATATGTAAAACATTCATGATAACCTGCGGGATGTATAACTCCTCTGGCGAATTCGCCATAAAGGTTGGAATCCCTGCGAAAAGCGGGGTTTCAGGCGGTATCATGGGGGCCGTTCCCAGGAAGTGCGGTATTGGTATATTCGGCCCCTCTCTGGATGAGACAGGAAACAGCATTGCGGGTCTGAAACTATTGGAGTTAATGGGGAATGAGTACAAATGGAGCATTTTTTAAACCAACGTTTACAAGAGTAGAAAGAAACAGGAACTTAAGTCCGAGAAGAAGGTTGTCTTCATAAGGTTGCTGTTTTTGGAATAATCCAAGGGCCGGATTTTTCCTTTGGGTACCAGAGTGTTCTTATCTGAGTGGAAGAACTGCTCTTTACTTTCTTGATTTTCAGGATATAACTGGTGATGGGTGATATCTTTACAATTAAATGTAAAGACTGCGGAAAGAGTCTAAAAGAAAGACTGTGTACAAGAAGGTGAAGACTCACGTTGCCTGAGGGGAACCATCTGCCACTGCGTATCCCAGCACCGTCTTCTTCTTTGCGAATCCAGCTCCAAAGCCCGCTGCTAGCGTACTTCCCGACTCCTTCTTCCGATAAGTCAACATCAACTCACTCTGTCCGTTGTGGTTCCTTTATCTCATGCGGAGCCGGTCCGGTCCGTACGCAGCTGTCCGGGCTTTTCCGCTTTTTAGTGATAAGTCATCTTCGAATCATTTTACTCTTCGTGATTCCTTTATCTCATGCGAGAGCCCTCCAATCCGTACGTCGCTGAACGGCCGCTTACGCTTTTGTTTTCCCCTTGCATTTTTTTCGGTTTAGCGATAAAATTTTAAGATAAGAGAGTCGCTATTTGTACGGAATGGGGGGATCATAATGGCGTCTGAGATGAAAATAGACCATCGTGAAAAAGCCTATCAGCTGCTGAAGGCTGACGCGGAGAAAATATTAAAGCTTATTAAAGTACAGATGGATAATTTAACGATGCCCCAATGTCCTTTATATGAGGAAGTGTTGGATACTCAAATGTTCGGATTATCCCGTGAAATAGAGTTTGCTGTCCGTCTCGGACTTGTGGACGAAACAGATGGAAAGACCCTTATGGATTCTTTAGAGAGAGAGCTTTCTGCTTTGCATGAAGCTTCGACTAAAAAATAAATATTCATGAAAACTCAAACAAGAAGCAAGTGGTTGTTTGAGTTTTTTACTAGGGCATTCACTTGTGATTCTATTTATTGTCTGATAGAAGGATTTTCAACATTTAAATAGAATATTTATAAAAAAGGGATAGGAAGAGATTATGCTTATTAAAAAAATATTAAAATCGTATGATTACTCATTGATAGCTGTTTATTTGTTCCTGGTTATTTTCGGTTTGATTATGATATACAGCGCGAGCATGGTTACCGCAGTGGAATTCTACGAAACCAGCAGTGATCATTTTTATAAAAAACAGCTATTTAATATAATAATCGGATTCGGGGCTTTTTTATTTGCAGCAGCCTTCCCATATAAAGCTTTTATTAAATTTAAGCTTCCGTTAAAGATATTGTTGTTTGGTACGATTGGACTTTTGTTGTCTGTACATTTCATAGGAGTCGAAGTCAACAGGGCGCAAAGCTGGGTAAACATCGGGTTCATGCAATTGCAGCCATCGGAATTCGCGAAATTATCGGTGATCATTTATCTGGCTGCCGTTTATGCCAAAAAGCAGAACTACATAGATCAATTGAATGTGGGAGTCATGCCGCCATTGCTGCTTTTTGGTTTCATCTGTTTCCTTGTTTTCCTTGAGCCTGACTATGGAACTGCAGGAATCATCTTTGTGATTGGCTGCTTTGTCATCCTCTGCTCAGGCATAAGCTTTAAAATGTTTTTCAAGCTCGGGGCTGTAGGAGCTGCGCTTCTGCTGGTCCTTTCCCCATTTATATATCTTGGAAGAAGGTTTATATTCACTGAAGAGAGAGTGGGGCGGATCCATGCTTACCTTGACCCTTTCCAGTATGCCCAGGGTGAAGGGTATCAGCTTGTTAATTCATATTTGGCAATTGGTGCCGGCGGAGTAAAAGGTCTTGGACTCGGCCAGGGAATCCAGAAGCTGGGTTACCTCCCCGAGGCTCACACGGACTTTATAATGGCCATCATCGTTGAAGAACTTGGACTGCTGGGAGTGGCTTTTGTCATTCTTGGACTGGCCTATATTGTATTGAGGGGTATCTACACAGGAGTAAAGAGCCGTGATCCATTTGGTACTATGCTCGCTGTCGGCATTTCAAGTATGATCGGCCTTCAGGCGTTTATTAATCTGGGAGGAGTATCAGGGGTGATCCCGATTACAGGAGTACCACTGCCTTTTGTCAGTTATGGAGGCTCGTCTCTGCTTGTCCTTTCCCTGTCGATGGGCATCCTTGTTAATGTCTCGATGTTTGTGAAGTATGACGAGAAGTATAAAACGAAAAAAGAAAAAAGTGCTGTAAATAGCAGTGAAGTAAAAAATGTATATAGCATAAATCAGTAAAATGAACACGGGCTGGTATTTAGGAGTCATTCTTAGAAATCAGCCCTTCTATTTAAGCAGATTAGTTTGAAAAATTAAAACTTTCCGACTTGATTTTTCAGCTGCTGCTATAAATAAATACATAACAGACATGATAACTGCTTAAAGGAGAGAGAGAAATTGAAAAAATTCAATAAAGTATTAGTAGCCAACCGGGGAGAAATTGCGATTCGTGTCTTCCGCGCTTGCACAGAGCTGAACTTGAGAACGGTCGCTGTTTATTCAAAGGAAGATTCAGGGTCCTATCATCGTTATAAAGCGGATGAAGCTTATCTTGTAGGAGAAGGCAAGAAACCAATTGATGCCTATCTTGATATTGAGGGAATCATAGAAATAGCGAAAAAGTCTGGTGTGGATGCCATCCATCCCGGCTATGGATTCTTATCTGAAAATATTCATTTTGCAATACGGTGTGAGGAAGAAGGCATCACTTTTATCGGTCCTCATTCAAAGCATCTGGATATGTTTGGAGACAAAGTTAAAGCCAGGCATCAGGCTCAATTGGCTGATATTCCGGTTATTCCAGGAAGCGATGGTCCAGTTTCAGGCTTGGATGATGTTGTTCAATTCGGAAAAACACATGGCTATCCGATCATCATCAAAGCCTCGCTGGGAGGCGGCGGAAGAGGAATGAGGATTGTCCACGGACCTGACCAGGTAAAGGAATCTTATGAGAGGGCGAAATCCGAGGCTAAGGCTGCTTTTGGAAATGATGAAGTTTATGTAGAAAAATTTGTGCAAAATCCCAAGCACATTGAAGTCCAGATTCTGGGAGATGAAAAAGGAAATATCGTCCATCTTTATGAAAGGGACTGTTCTGTACAGAGAAGGCATCAGAAGGTTGTTGAAGTCGCGCCCTGTGTATCACTTGATGAACAGCTGAGGAAGGATATCTGCAAAGCTGCAGTCCAGTTGATGAAAAATGTGGACTACGTCAACGCAGGGACCGTCGAATTCCTTGTTGCAGATAACAAATTTTATTTTATAGAAGTCAATCCAAGGGTTCAGGTTGAACATACGATTACAGAGATGATCACCGGTATAGATATTGTTCAATCCCAGATCATGATTGCAGAAGGAAATGAATTGCATGGAACCAAAATCGGTATTCCTGCACAAGATGAGATAAAAGTTCACGGGTTTGCGATTCAGTCAAGGGTGACGACTGAGGATCCCTTGAATAACTTTATGCCTGATACAGGAAAGCTAATGGCCTATCGTTCCGGTGGGGGCTTTGGTGTCAGACTGGATGCGGGGAATGGCTATCAAGGAGCTGTCATCACACCATTTTATGATTCTTTGCTTGTAAAAGTTTCTACATGGGCATTGTCCTTTAGCCAGGCTGCATCTAAAATGGTTCGAAACTTGCAGGAATTCAGAATAAGGGGAATCAAAACGAATATTCCTTTCCTTGAGAATGTCATCAAACATGAGCAGTTCTTGACGGGACAGTATGATACCTCCTTTATCGATACCACACCGCAGCTATTCATCTTTCCGAAACGAAAAGACCGCGGGACCAAAATGCTGTCGTATATAGGCAATGTAACGGTCAATGGTTTTCCCGGAATCGAGAAAAAAAAGAAACCTGTATTTGACAAACCTAGAATACCAAAGTTGAAAGACCTTCCTGAATTAAAGGATGGCACAAAACAAATTCTTGATAAACATGGTCCTGAAGGTTTGGTAGACTGGGTGAAGAATCAGGGTCATGTCCTTCTCACTGATACCACATTCAGAGATGCCCATCAATCCTTGCTTGCCACAAGAGTGAGGACGACTGACTTAAAGGCGATTGCCGATCCGACTGCACGGCTGCTTCCGGATCTTTTCTCCTTGGAAATGTGGGGTGGAGCAACTTTTGATGTTGCGTATCGCTTTTTGAAAGAAGATCCGTGGGACAGGCTGATTTCCTTGCGTGAGAAGATACCTAACATACTGTTCCAGATGCTCCTCAGGGCTTCGAATGCGGTAGGTTATAAAAATTATTCTGATAATGTAATCCGCGAGTTTGTAGAAAAATCATCATTCTCTGGAATTGATGTTTTCCGTATCTTTGACAGCCTTAACTGGGTTCAGGGAATGGAGACAGCGATTGACGCAGTAAGGCAGAATGGAAAGGTTGCAGAAGCAGCCATTTGCTACACTGGTGATATCCTTGACCCTTCAAGACAGAAATACAATGTCAAGTACTATAAAGATATTGCTAAAGAACTTGAGTCACAAGGGGCTCATATTCTTGCAATCAAGGATATGGCAGGCTTGTTAAAACCGGAGGCGGCTTACCGCTTGATCTCTGAATTGAAAGAAACAGTAAATCTTCCAATTCATCTGCATAGTCATGATACAAGCGGAAATGGGATTTTTATGTATGCAAAAGCGATTGAAGCGGGAGTGGATATTGTGGATACGGCATTAGGGGCCATGTCCGGCCTTACTTCGCAGCCAAGTGCCAATTCACTTTATTATGCAGTCAAAGGCATGGATAGAGAGCCGCAAGTTGATGTCAACTCATTGGAAAACCTCTCACATTATTGGGAAGATGTCAGGAAATATTATCAGGACTTTGAAAGCGGCATGATGTCTGCCCATACAGAGGTGTATCAGCATGAAATGCCTGGAGGCCAATACAGCAACCTTCAACAGCAGGCAAAAGCGGTTGGACTGGGTAACCGCTGGGAAGAAGTGAAGGACATGTATTCAAGGGTCAACCACTTATTTGGAGATATGGTCAAGGTTACCCCTTCCTCCAAAGTGGTTGGGGATATGGCGTTATTTATGGTTCAAAACGACTTATCTGAAAATGACGTCCTGGAGCGGGGTGAAAAGATTGACTTCCCTGATTCCGTAATTGAGTTGTTTGAGGGATATCTGGGCCAGCCATTTGGCGGATTCCCCGAGAATCTGCAAAAAGTCATATTAAAAGGAAGAGAGCCGATTACAGTGAGGCCGGGTGAACTTCTTGATGATGTTGATTTTGATAAGCTGAAAGAGAAATTGTTTAAAGACCTTGACCGTCAGGTAACAAGCTTTGATGCTATCGCATATGCTCTATATCCTAAGGTTTTCAAGGAATATAACCAGATGGTGGATATTTTTGGCGACATTTCAGTGCTTGATACTCCTACTTTCTTGTATGGGATGAGGCTTGGTGAAGAAGTTGAGGTGGAAATTGAGACAGGCAAGACCTTGATTGTAAAGTTGATTTCAATAGGGGAACCTCAGGTTGATGGTACAAGAATCGTTTATTTCGAGTTGAACGGACAGGCTCGCGAAGTTGTAATTAAGGATGAGAGCATCAAGGCAGCAGTCACCTTGAAGTCGAAAGCCGATTCTAAAAACGAGAGCCATATAGGTGCCACAATGCCTGGAACGGTACTGAAAGTAATTGCGGAGAAAGGCGAAAAGGTCAACCAGGGCGATCATTTGCTGATCAATGAAGCAATGAAAATGGAAACAACTGTACAGGCTCCATTCACCGGAACGATAAAAGATATACATGTTAAGAGTGGAGACGCCATTGCGCCTGGTGATCTGCTGATTGAAATGGACCGCAAATGAATATGAAAAAGGATGGGGATTGATTCCCCATCCTTTTTCATATTTCCATAATTGATAACATTTTTATATCAAATGACACTTTCTCTATCTCCGCAGTTTACTTCTAGAGGCAATCAGGTTGAAATAGCAAAGCAAACCGAACAAACATGAGATAATTAATGCATGAGCAAGGGCAACAAATAGATTGAGCCTGGTGAACACAGTAAGAGCCCCTGTCGTTGCCTGTAGCGTTACAAGGATAAAAGCAATGATCCATCCCCAGTAAATAACTCTTTGGTCCTTATAATTTTTGACTGCCAGATAGGCTGCATAGGCAATCCAGAAAAAGATAAGGGCAGCTGCAAATCTGTGTCCCATTTGTATCCATTCATACATGTTTGCGGGCCAGGCAGGACTATCATTAAGACATAGTGGCCAATCCCTGCAGATTAAGCTGGAATCCGTATGCCTGACCAAAGCACCCGTATAGACAACAATGTAACTGTAAAGAGTGATGCCGAGGATGTGAAAGCGCATCTTGCGGTCAATGACCACCTTGTCCGCGTCAAATTTCTTATCAACTTCAAAGATAAGCAGTGTCAAAAGAAGTATGGCAGCAAATGAAATTAATGAGATTCCGAAATGGAGGGCAAGCACAAAATCGGATTGAGCCCAAATGACAGCTGCTGCCCCGATCAGCGCCTGCGCTGCCAAAAAGAAAAAAGATAATACTGCCAGCAGCTTGGTTTCTCTTTTATATCCTATGACTTTCCAAGACCAGACAGCCAGAATGAGGACGAGGATCCCTACACTTCCGGAAACCAGCCTGTGGGATAATTCGATTACAAGTTCAAAGGTAATATCGCTTGGAACAAATTCTCCATTGCACAGGGGCCATGACCGGCCGCAGCCCATCCCTGACTCTGTCTTTGTGACCAGCGCGCCGCCAAGCAGCACGAAAAGCATTCCCAGGGTGGTAATCACGCTTAACCATTTTAATCCTTTATGCAATTCATACACCTACTTTAAAATAAACTCTCAAACTTCTAACTACTATAAGAAACAATTATTTATACAAATATCTGCAATGGGTATAATAGCGTATAAAAGTATTCTGCAAAAACGTATGCCTTTAAGATGATACCTAATAACCCCTTAAAAAACAACAGATAAAATGTTACAGAATAACGAGAATGGCCCCTGATGCCTCCATTAGTACTAGATTGCCAGAAAGTGGCCAACCCTGTAATGTAATAAAAAAGACGAATGTCTGTAAGCGTTTCATCAAATTTTATGATATGATGATTTAGTGGAAATATCTATACTTTTTAGAGGAAGCTTGATGACACAATATCGCCATATTTCATTTTGTTCTACTGACCAAAAAGAAAAAAATCTGTGGTTTAATATAATATTGACAGCAGAAATTTAGGTGATTTCCAGACTGTACAGACAATTTTCTTCAGGTTTTAATAGGAAATCTATTAAATTCCGGCGTGGTTATAGAAATGGATATGGAATTCCTTTATAGTATAGAGGTGAGGAAAGCCTCTGTTATCTCAGAGAGAGGAGGGGGAAAAGATGTCTAACAGCAGAGTAATTGCAGATATGAAAGATACTGATATTCCAGTTACTACAGCATGGAAAGACTTTTTGGCCCTTATTAAAATTGGAATTGTCAATTCCAATTTAATTACAACTTTTACAGGTATGTGGTTAGCGTTTTACTTTACTAATACACATTTTCTCGGTTCACTTGATACGATGTTCCTCACTTTGGCGGGTTCAGCCCTTGTGATGGGCGGTTCTTGCAGCATCAATAACTATATTGACCGGGACATCGACCATTTGATGGAGAGGACTAAAGGACGGCCTACGGTAACCGGTAAGATTACCGGCAGCAAAGCATTGCTGATTGGATTGCTGATGGTTACAATAGGAACTGTTCTTTTATTTATGACTACTGTTACGGCTGGAGTAATTGGGATTATCGGTATCTTCAGTTATGTAGTCCTATATACAATGTGGTCTAAAAGACAGCATGTCAGCAACACAGTCGTAGGAAGCATCTCAGGGGCTGTACCTCCATTGATTGGATGGGCGGCAGTCGATGGCAATCTGGATATTATTGCTTGGATGCTGTTTGCGATTGTCTTCATCTGGCAGCCTCCGCACTTTTATGCGCTGGCAATGAAGCGGGTTGAAGAGTACAGAGCGGCAAACATTCCGATGCTGCCTGTTGTAAAGGGTTTTGCTTCTACAAAGAATCACAGTGTTGCATGGGTTGCTGCCCTTCTTCCGATTCCATTTTTCTTGATGGATCTTGGTCCGGTGTTTTTCACACTGGCTACTGTATTCAACTTGGGATGGTTAGCTTTAGCTCTTTCAGGTTATAAAATGAAAGACGACCTTAAATGGGCAAGGCTGATGTTCGTCTATTCTTTGAACTATTTGACAATCCTTTTTGTAGCGATGGTCATCGTAACCGTCATTTGATTAATTCGGGAATTCTTTCTATAGGAAATCCATATAAAATAAGTTTCAGTCCTTGTTTTACAAAAAGTACATTACACGAAAGAGGGGTTTGATTAAGCTATGAAAGCAAGGCTACCTAAATGGCGTCTTTTATCGGTTTTCACGCTGATGGCGCTCGTTCTCTCCGGCTGTGGAGAACCATTTGTTTCTGCACTTCAGCCAGCCGGTGAAGTGGCACAGATGCAATATGATCTTATGATCCTGGCTACCACTATCATGGTTCTCGTTATAATAGTAGTTGCAATTGTTTACTTTGTTGCTATTGTACGCTTCCGTCGTAAAAAAGGCGACGAGAATAAGATTCCTAAGCAAGTGGAAGGAAGCCATACACTTGAGGTCCTCTGGACAACTATTCCGATCATCCTCTTGTTGATCCTGGCTGTTCCTACTGTTTCAGCTACGTTTAAATTGGCAGATACAGATGCAATGGAAAAGAAGGACGCGGATGGAAATCGCGAAGCTCTAGTAGTGAATGTCCGTGCCAACCTATATTGGTGGGAGTTTGAATACCCCGACCAAGGAATCATCACCTCACAGGATCTTGTAGTGCCGACTGACAAAAAAGTATATTTCAATGTTACTGCTTCTGATGTTAAGCACTCATTCTGGATTCCGGCAGTAGGTGGTAAAATGGACACGAACGTTGATAATGTTAATACGTTCTTCCTTGAGTTCGACAGCAAAGCCGCTGAAGATGTAGGCAACCTTTTCTATGGAAAGTGTGCAGAGCTATGCGGACCATCTCATGCTCTGATGGACTTTAAAGTAAAAGCCATCTCTCAAGATGATTTCAACGGCTGGGTAACAGCGATGCAAGAGGCAGAAGAGCCTGCTCCTACAACTGAACTGGCTCAACAAGGACAAGAGATTTTTAACCAGAAATGCATGAGCTGTCACGCAGTTTCCGGTCAGGATCAAAGACCTGCCCAGGCACGACTTGCGCCGAACCTTGCAAACTTTGGTGAGCGCTCACGTGTAGCCGGTATCCTTGAACATAATGAAGAAGAATTGAAAAGCTGGCTGACAGATCCGGAACAATACAAACCTGGAAACAAAATGACAGGAACGTATGGAAAACTGGATGACCAGCAATTAGATGCCCTGGCGGAATACTTAATGGGCCTAAAAGTACAAGATTAATTTGGGGAAAGTAAAAGGGAGGTTTAATCGTGAGTAGCTATGCACAAAAGAAAGGCTTTGGCGCGACTCTTTGGGACTACTTGACAACAGTGGACCACAAGAAGATTGCGATCCTCTACCTGATATCCGGTGGATTTTTCTTCCTTCTTGGTGGACTAGAAGCCTTGATTATACGTATTCAGCTTGCCGTTCCAAACAACGATTTCATAAGTGCAGGCTTATACAACGAAGTGTTGACAATGCACGGTACGACGATGATATTCTTGGCAGCCATGCCGCTCATCTTCGCATTCTTGAATGCTGTCGTTCCATTGCAGATTGGTGCACGTGACGTTGCATTTCCATTTTTGAATTCACTTGGTTTTTGGTTGTTCTTCTTTGGAGGAGTATTCTTAAACCTATCTTGGTTCTTAGGCGGAGCACCTGATGCAGGATGGACTTCCTATGCATCATTATCAACTCATTCCGAAGGACACGGAATCGATTTCTACGTATTGGGGCTTCAGATTTCCGGAGCCGGTACACTGATTGGTGGTATCAACTTCCTGGTAACCATCGTCACGATGCGTGCTCCGGGTATGACATACATGCGTATGCCGTTGTTCACTTGGACGGCATTCGTCACATCGGCCCTAATCTTATTCGCATTCCCGGCATTGACTGTCGGATTATTCTTAATGATGTTTGACCGTATGTTCGGAGCTAATTTCTTCGATGTTGCGGCAGGAGGAAATACAATTATTTGGGAACATTTCTTCTGGATATTTGGACACCCTGAAGTATATATCCTGATTCTTCCGGCATTCGGTATATTCTCTGAAATTATCCCGACATTCGCCAGAAAGCGATTGTTCGGTTATTCTTCAATGGTATTCGCAACAGTACTTATTGGTTTCTTAGGATTCATGGTATGGGCCCACCATATGTTCACTGTTGGCCTTGGCCCTATTGCAAATGCTATCTTCGCAGTTGCAACAATGGCGATTGCCGTACCAACGGGAATCAAAATTTTCAACTGGTTATTCACCATCTGGGGTGGAAGCATCGCTTTCACAACTCCAATGCTTTATGCGGTTTCATTTATCCCGACATTTACGCTTGGTGGTGTAACGGGGATCATGCTGGCATCAGCTGCGGCTGACTATCAGTTCCATGATACCTATTTCGTTGTGGCCCACTTCCACTACGTTATTGTTGGTGGGGTTGTCTTAGCGCTATTAGCAGGTACGCATTTCTACTGGCCGAAAATGTTTGGTACTATGTTGAATGAATTCCTAGGAAAGCTCACTTTCTGGTTGTTCTTCATTGGATTCCATTTGACATTCTTTATTCAGCATTTCCTTGGGCTTATGGGTATGCCTCGCCGTATCTGGAAGTTCTTGCCTGGCCAAGGATTTGAAACGGCTAACCTTGTAAGTTCAATTGGAGCAGCTTTCATGGGAGTTGCTACAATTATATTAGTGATTAACATCATTATGACTCAAGTTAAAGGTGTGAAAGTCGGCAATGATCCTTGGGGAGACGGCCGTACTTTGGAATGGGCTATTCCTTCTCCTCCTCCATTTTATAACTTCAAGCAGACTCCACTTGTCCGTGGGTTGGACGCTTGGTGGTTAGAGAAAATGGAAGGAAAGAAAGAATATACTCCGGCAGAGCCGATTGGCGACATTCATATGCCCAACAATTCCATTCTGCCATTCGTCATTTCACTAGGATTGTTTGTGGCTGCCTTCGGTGCCATGTATCATGTGGATGACAAAGCATGGGCGATTCCGGTGCTTATTATTGGAATGCTGATTACATTGGGGTCTATGTTCCTTCGCTCAGTTATTGATGACCATGGATATCATGTCCATAAAGAAGACCTTCTTGAGGATTCCGACAAAGGAGGTAAGGCATAATGCATACAGAAGAAAAATTCACACCAAAAACGTGGCCGGCAGCCCCTGAAAAGGCAACCCTGGAAGCCAAGAATAAGTTCCTTGGATTCTGGTTCTTCCTTGGTGGGGAAACAGTACTTTTCGGTTCTTTGTTTGCAACCTATCTTGCTTTGAAAGATAGTGTACCAAGCCCGGATCATGCTTTGGCGAAAGACCTTTTTGATCTGCCGCTTGCATTCGTGGCAACAATGCTTCTTTTAACCAGTTCGTTAACAAGTGTATATGCTATGTACCATATGAAAAACTACAGCTTTAAAAACATGCAGGCATGGCTGTTGATTACAGTGTTACTAGGCTTTGGTTTCCTTGGACTTGAGATTTATGAGTTTAATCATTATGTCCATGAATATGGCCATACCTTTACAAGCAGTGCTTTTGGTTCAGCCTTCTATGCACTGGTTGGATTCCACGGGGCTCACGTTGCCTTCGGTCTTCTATGGATCATTTCATTGATGGTTCGTAATGCCAAGCGCGGTTTGAACCTTTACAATGCACCAAAGTTTTATGTAGCAAGTTTATATTGGCACTTCATCGATGTCGTGTGGGTATTTATCTTCACGGTAGTATATCTAATGGGAATGGTGGGATAAACTGATGGCGAATGTACAATCAAATTCAGGAAACCCAAGTGTAGATTACGAATATCGTCGTAAGAAAAATGCAGAAGACATGAGAATGCAGGTTGTTTCATTTGCACTTATGATCTTCTTAACCCTGGTGGCTTTCGTATCAGTGGCAGGAGGGTTCTCAAAGTGGTTCATTGTACCATTTATCCTTCTTCTTGCTGTCGTACAATTGATTTTCCAATTGTACTACTTCATGCATATGAGCCATAAAGGTCATGAAGCACCAGCGTTGTTCCTGTATTCAGGTGCACTGGTTGCCTTCATCACTGTCTTGACATTCATGACGATCGTTTGGATTTAATTAACTCGAAAACCCCTAAAATGACTCTTAGCCATTTTAGGGGTTTTCTTTTTTCTTGAATGCTGATTCATTTTTTGTTCTTCATAAACGTTAGTCGGATGAAATTGCTAAAAGCTTGTGTCCGTTTTTAAATTTTATAAGTTGAAACGCTAGCATATTGATTCTTAAATCCTATGGTTTTAACCAATTTATTTAGTAGATTGAAGCCGAAGTTGCACAACAGACAGCGTGTTTAGCAATAACCAGCTTCAGCTGCCGGCAACTAGCGGATTTCAGTCTTCCTCCTTTGCTATTAGTCACTTCGACTTCTATCGTTCGTCGCGTTGTCATATGTGGAGCCGGCTAGTCCGTACATCGATGAGGGAGGCATTTCCACATTTCACTTCGACTCGCTAACCGCCAGGTCGTCTGGATTCTATTATCCATGCGAGAGCCCTTCCAATCTCTATGTCTCTGAACCGACGCTGCGATTTTTAAAATTCACCGCCCGTCCCCCATAGTCGGGCACTTGGAGTGAAAATCAATATACCGAACTCTATTTCAGGAAACTTTTAAGTGGGGAAATGTCATCAACTTGTCATGAGCGGACGTTGAACTGTCGAATCCTGCGACGTATAATAAGGATGAGCATCCTTCAGGAAACGAGGTAATCAATATGCATTTAGGTATATTTGGATTTTTTGCGTTATGGAGTCCATTATTTATAATAACGATAGTATTTTTGACAGCTGTATATTTTTTAATCACTGTAAAATGGAGAAGCAGTTTTAAAGAAAGTGAACCTCTTACCGTTAAACAGGCCACTTTTTTTCTGATTGCTATGATCCTGCTTTACGTGATAAAGGGTTCACCTGTTGAAGTGATGAGTACGATGCTGTTTTCAGTCCATATGACTCAGATGGCGACCCTTTATTTGGTCTTTACACCCATTTTTCTGATAGGAATACCAAGCTGGGTTTGGAGGAGTGTAGTAAGACTGCCTGTGATTAAATCAATATTCAGATTTGCTACAAAACCTCTCATTGCCTTAGTTTCTTTCAACATTGTTTTTTCTGTGTACCACATTCCTGCTGTTTTTGATAATGTCAGAACGGATGTTACACTGCATGGACTATTTACATTTATTATTTTCATCTTGGCTGTCTTTATGTGGTGGCCGCTGCTGAACCCTGCCAACAGTGAAAATGATCTTCACGGTTTAAAGAAGATAGGGTATATCCTTGGGAGTGCTGTTCTTTTGACACCTGCCTGCGGCTTGATCATTTTTGCAGAAAATCCTCTATATGCCACCTATTATGATCCTAAAGAATGGTTAAAGGCCTTGGCATTGTGTGTTCCTTCAAACACTCTATCTGGATTGAGCTTAAGTGGTCCTGAGCTGTTTACCTCTATGTCGTTAGAACATGATCAGCAGCTCGGCGGGGTCATTATGAAGATCATTCAGGAAATTGTATTTGGTGTTGTCCTTGCAAGCTTGTTTTTCCAATGGTATAACAAAGACCAAGCAGAAGCCGCAAAATCTATACAAGACTTTGAGGCAAATGCAAGCTTCACTCGCCCAAACCCAGTTGAATAAGAAGCAATCCTTACCATAGAGAAAAGAGAGGAAGAAAACATGTCCTTACCTATTTTACCCACAATCAGCACGACGTTCATTGTTCTAAGTGCCATTACTGTTGCAATAGGCTGGTGGCAGATCAAACAAAGAAAGATCGAAGCACACAAGAAAACAATGTTTACAGCTGCAGTATTTGCTTTGATCTTTTTCATCATCTATATGAGCCGTACTATATTTGTAGGAAACACATCCTTCGGCGGTCCTGATGATATTAAAATTTTCTACACTTTATTTTTAGTTTTCCATATCACTCTTGCAACAACCGGGGCAGTGTTTGGGCTTGTCACCATATGGTCTGGTTATAAAGAAAATTATAAGCGTCACCGGAAGCTTGGTCCGATTACAAGTATAATCTGGTTCTTTACTGCTACAACTGGTGTCGCTGTTTATCTGCTTTTGTATGTTTTATATAAAGGCGGGGAGACTACTTCGGTTATAAAGGCGATCCTTGGCCTGTAATAGTAAAAGCGAAAGAGCCGGTGAATTCACTGGCTCTTTTTTCAGCTTATATATGAAGAGGACTAGATAGGAACGTGCAGATTCAGGGAAGAGAGGAATAGCTTACCAAGACTCAACAAGGATCACGATGTCCGGGTCTTCCCATGTCTGCTTTCCAATACAGTAGATTTTCCCCTGGGACTAGGGCCATGCTTTCTTAATGGAAGAGAGCTTTTTATTTACTAAAGGTGTCAACCGCCATCGAACATCGGAGAAAGGCAGCGGTAATGGACATGAAGTCATTGGGTTTTTTGTCATTTTTACTGCGAGAGAGTTCATTAGAGGAGATGCTGGAAGTCTTGTTGCATTGGAAAGTCTGAAGGTAAATCCTGGCTGCTTTAAAAGTAAAGGAAAGGCAGGTTTCCTGTTTGGAGACCTGCCTGTTGCTTATAATTTAAAGTTTAATTTGATGATTCCGGCTTCTTTAGCTGAATTGAAGACAATCAGAATTAACGGACCTAATATAAAGCCAAGCACTCCGAGCAATTTTACCCCAAGATACATGGCGATAAGAGTAGAGAGCGGAGATAGGCCGATATGGCTTCCCATTACCTTTGGCTCAACTGTCCTGCGGATGATGAGGAGGACAGCGGCTAAAATGGATAATTCCGTACCGAGAGTAAGATTGCCTGATAACAGATGATACATTGCCCATGGACCAAGAACAACGATCGATCCAATCAATGGAATGAAATCAATCAGCCATATAATGATCGACATGACGACCGCTACTTCCGGGGCAATAAACAAGAGACCAATTAAGGACACCATAAATATGATGATGCTTACCAGGAATTGTGCTTTAAAGAAACCGAAAATAACATAAGAGAGCCTTGAAGTCATAAAATTGACTTTCTCAGCAGTCCTTTCTGTTAGATGATTGAATATTGTCTGTTTGATTCTAGGAAGATCCAGCATGAACATGAATAATGCGATCAGGAAAACAAGGAAGCTGACCAAGTAATTAGGGATATAAGCAAGAAATGCACTGATTTTTTCAATATTTAAGTACTCTTTTAAACTGTTTTTGAAACTGTTTAAAAAGTCTTGTACCTCTTGGCTGACTTCAGTAACAATTTCAATCGGAAGATCTTTGGCGGCATTTGTAAGCTGCTTTTCATACATAAGCCAAATATCGCTTAACTGATTGATATAAGCAGGCATATCTTCAACTAATTTGACACCTTCTCCCACAACCTTGGTGATGGCAAAATAGGATAGAACACCAATGGAAAGCATGAAGATTAGAAATACGATCAATACAGCAAGTTTTCTTTTGATCTTGAATTTCCTTTCCAGCATTTTCACGACAGGATCCAATAACAAAGCCGTGACAATGGCAGTTATCAGGGGGATGGAAACCGGAAGAATATAATAAAACAATAAAATTGTGATGATGATAGCGATGGCAATCATTATCATCTTTTTGGAGAGAAATTTCGGCAATTTGACGCCCCTTTCTTCATATGTACCTACACTACTATTATATTACAATAAAGCCCATACTGAACAGGGCAGAGCATTTCAATTCAACTTTTTTATGACATACAGACGTGTCAGAGGAAGAAATCTGATTAACGGAGTAGATCACAAAAAAGCCGGCAGAAAGATTAGTCCTTTTCCGCCGGCTGTACCTTCATTATTCTGCAAAACCAGTAACTTCTGCTTTAATTTCAGCCAGAAGCTTTTCGCATGTTGTAACAAGATGCGCTGGGAAATGTTCCCCTTCGCCATACTCAATACCATGTGGGTAATAGTGTTTCCCTAACAATGGTGTCATCAGTTGTATGACAGCGTCATGCCTGCCGATATCACCGTTTACTGAGTGACCTTGGATCCTTAGATAGTATGTACCTTCTTTAATTTCAAATTTCTTGTCGTAGGTAACGCGTTCATAATCCCATTGACCTTCTCTTAACATTCCATGAGATTTCATGACTTCATCAAGCCTGTTTAAATCCGCTTTCATTTTTTCGACGCCAGAAGCTTCAAATCGCATAATTTATCCCTCCTATATCATCAACGCATTCTTATCCTTTCAAAAAGAACCAGACAAAATGCAAAAAAATCCTCATCCTTTATAATAGTGTAATTTATCTATGGTTGCAACGAATACATGTGACGAATTTAGTAATTCCTTTTATCAGGAGAATACTTCTTTTTCAAATGAGAATGATATGAAAAGGAACATTCATGAAATGGAGAGTGAAACAGACGTGATCGTGAAAGAAATAATGAGCAAAAATGTAGAAACGTGTACATTGCTGGATAATGTATATGAAGTTGCTGTCAAGATGAAGGAAAATGAGGTCGGGGCAATTCCTATTGTCGATGGAGAGGAACTAGTGGGGGTGATTACAGATAGAGATCTAGTTATAAGGGGGATCGCTGAAAAACATCCTGGTTCATCCAAGGTCGAAGTGGTTATGAGTGATAAGCTCGTAACAATCGGATCAGAAGCAACAGCAGAAGAAGCAGCGAATCTAATGAGCCATCACCAAATCAGGCGTCTGCCTGTAGTGGACGGAAATAAACTGGTTGGAATAGTATCACTTGGTGACCTCGCATTAAGAGACAACCTCGATAGTCAAACCAACATGGCTATTGAAAAAATATCGGAACACCAAATAGAGGCAAACAAACCTATTTGAAGAAAATCCTGACTATAAGACTGCCTGCAAGAAGGGAAGGAAAATATAGGGACCATACGTCTTATCAAAGACCTTCTTGATGGCATGATATTGTTTTGCTTCACCTTAGGCAGTCTTTTTAATTGGCAGGGTCTTTGAAGGGACCCTGTGTCTATGCCTATTTAACCCGTTCCATATAAAAGGCTGATTGGAGCAGAAGATAAACATTTTCTGTTTGGGAAGCGGGACAGGCATCGCGTTCCAGTGGCCAACCATGCCGAATCAAGTCGCTTAAATGGCGAATGCAGGCCAAAGCCCCAGCTGCTGGCGGTCATTCTGACTCCTCCTTGCAAGACTCCAGCTCCAAGCTAGACGATTTTAATCTCTCTCCTTATGATAAGCCATCATTGAACCGTCCGCTCTCTGTGGTTCCTGCATCCCTTGCCAAAGCCCTCAAATCATGAACGACCTTCTCCCCTTTAAATTCACTGTCCACCCCTCAGAGTCGTGACCATGAAGAGAAAATCGTTAATAATTTAAATAAGGGCAATATTCGAGCTATCAGCCTTATATAATGAGGATACCTGGAATAAAAATAGAAGCAGGGAAAAAATATTACTATATTGATGTGATAATATACGAAATTTCTAAAAGCTCTTACTGTAAATGGAGTTAGGAGTAATGCTATACTAATAATAGTTATACATATATATGGCCTAAGCCAGTACGGTTTTAAATAATAGAATGCCTCCTGAAATAATGAAATATTTTATATCACCATCTTAAAAGAAAGGAGGATCATTCCTGAAAACATTATTCCGGATCTTAACGATTTTAGCAATCATATTATTTGTAGGTATTTATTCTAACGGGAAACAAGATGATACACCAATCCTTAAAGGACCTGGATCAAAGGAGCCTCAAGTGGATGAAGACGATTTATTGAATGAAAAGGACGAGAATACAAATTCAGGAGTCCCTGCACAAGGAATCGCTTCATTTATTAATAAGAGTGCCGAAGAACTGGTTGCCCAGCTTGGCGAACCCGACCGCATTGACCCTTCTGCTTATAGATATGAGTGGTGGATTTACCACCTTTCTGAAAAAAAATACCTTCAAGTCGGCATCGAAAGAAGCAAAGTGGTTACTATTTATGCCGCCGGTAAAGAATCAGATATTGAACCTTTCAAGATTGGACAGTCCATCAAGGAAATTTATGAGGATACCTCTGTGGAGTCTGAAATTGTCGTGAATGTCGATGGAGGTACATACCGATTTGAGCTTTCTGAGGAAGATCTGTACACGAGGATGCTTACGATGATAGGGGATGTTTATGCTCAACTTTATCTTGATGAATATACAGGACAACTGGTAAGCATTCGTTTATTTAACAAAGAAACGCTTGTGGAGCAGAGACCATATGAAATGGTGTACAGAGGCGAGCTGATGGAAGAAAACGAGATCCCTGAAGAGAAGTGGAAAGAAATATCGGAGGGCAGCGAGCAGCAAATTTTCGATATTACTAATATCATTCGTTCCACTTATGATGCAAAACCGGTGGAATGGGATGAACAAACTGCTTTGGTGGCCGAGGAACATAGTAAAGATATGTTTGAACAGGACTATTTCTCCCATGAATCACCAACTTCCGGCACACTGGCAGACCGCCTGGAGAGTGCAGAAATTGCATTTGGTATGGCAGGAGAAAATATTGCGGCGCAGTATGCAGATGGGCCGGCTGCAGTCCACGGCTGGCTGAATTCAGAAGGACACAGAAAGACCTTGTTAGAGCAGGATTTTACTCATCTGGGAGTGGGGGTATTCAGAAAGTATTATACCCAGAATTTCATCCAGCAGTTTGAGCAATAATACCATAAATGACCGGTTGTTTACAGCCGGTCCATTTTTGTGTGAAAAAGCCTGTCAACTTATTGTCAGGCTTAGTTTCACACCACTATCTCTTCTTTACGATGAAAAACGATCCGGTGCAATGAGCCACTGTTCTGCCATCCTCAGAGAGTACATTTCCATCAATGACCAGCGTCTTGGAGCCCTTGTGGACCAGATTTGCCTTGGCTGTTAGATTTCCATGTCTTCCAGGTGATACATAGTGAATGGTCAGATTGGTTGTTACTGCTCCATATCCATCAGGAAGCAAAACGTTTGCCAGCGTACCCATAGCTGTATCGACCAGTGTGGCGGTGATACCGCCATGCACAATTTCCAGTGAATTATAAGTGAGCGGCGTGATGGGGATGGTCACATCACAGGTGTTATCACTAATTGTTCTTTCCATAGCCAGGGCTGCACCTATATAGGACCCGTTATGATTGTTCTGCTTTCTTCTGACTCCTTGAAGCATTTGTTGAATGACTACAAGGTCAGCTTCACTTCCATTTTCTATACATTCATTTAAAAGTCTTGCCAATTCTTCTTTCATTTTGATACATCCTTCTTTTTATAGTTCTTGATCAGCTATTTACTATATTTATATAGAAGATCAATTCTGATCTGTTCTTATTTTTCACATAAAGACAGATTAGAAACTCTAAAATGATAAGTTAAAACGCAAATTCACAGTTGAAAGAGCCCTTTAACAGACTTCTTAATCATATCATGAAATAATTTTCCAGGGGAATGATTTGTCATGATCTTACTTCTTTTTTCAGCTTAAATTCACATTTTAAATTTAACATCATAAATTGTAATAGGTATATGCCCCGACTAGGAGGTGAAGGATATGGCCAAAAAGCTGCATCCTAAAGTAAAAGAATTTAAACAGTTCGTGCAAAAACATCCCAAATTATCTTATGAGGTAAAAAAGGGGACGGCAAGTTGGCAGGATTTGTTTGAGGAATGGTACTTATTAGGAGAAGAGGATTCCAGGTGGGATGAATATCGAGACGGTAAATCCCAGCAGGAAAAGAAAGAATCCAAGGGTTTCATGGATCAAATTGGAGGAATGCTCAAGAATATGGATCCCAATCAAATGCAGCAGCATATTAACAGCTTAAGTCAGGCAATCGGTGCGGTGCAAGGTGTGCTCTCGCAATTTCAATCCACTGGTTCGACCCCCTCAATAACGGAACAAAATGAAGCGCCGGAAAGGCCAAGACATCCGTTTTCAATTAGAAAAGATTAGGGGACGTGAAATCAATGAGGAAGGAAGTTATCGAATATATTCATTCTAAACAGGATCTTAAGGATTTCATTAGGGTCCAGCCAGTCTGGTATAGGATTTTAAGTAAAAATCCCCATTATCTGGATAGGTTTGAAGCAGCCTCGATTAATCATTTTGAAAAAACCGTACATCATCAGGTCCAAAGATTCTCGAATGGTGTCCAGATGGCTTCAATGATGATGCAGATGTTTCAAGCCATGAATAATTCTAATTAGTCAGCATGCGATGAAATTCATGCAGCCCAGCCTGAAATTACGGCTTTTTTTGGTTAAAACCCCCTTTGTCTGTAAACGCTAAAGGCAAGGAGTGGTTTAGATGAAAAAGTATATACTATTGTTTCTAATAATAGGATTGGCTGGATGTCAAGAGGATATGCCTGAACCTGAATCATTTGGAACGGAACCAGAAGCTAAAGCAGCTTCGGTCAGTACCGAGGGTAAAACAAAAATAACAGTCAGGCACATTGTCCAGGGGAGTCAAGTATATGTTGAGTGCATTGCTCCCGGAGTTACGTTTACGGCTGGCAAAACTGGCAGAAAAGGAAAAATAATTGTGAGTGTTGACGGCAAAAGATTTGACGAATACCATACAGCGGCATTTGTCATGAAAGGCCTAGACAAAGGGATCCACCATGTCAAAGTGGATATTGTGTCTAAAGATAATACCACCCTGGGATTGCAGAAGCAGTTTTATATTACAATTCCATAAGAAACAACCATTCGCTTACTTTCATCAAACGTGTTAAAATATCGTTATGGAGGTGAGCTCTTTTGCTTGCTACAATAGAAAGACTTGAAATACAGGAATCTGCTGAAGAATTGGCTGCTCAAATTCTGCAATCTGAAATTGCGGAAGAGTACCGTCGTTGTTTATATAAGCTCCAGACAAATAAAAGCACACAGCGTAAAATCCAGGAATTCTCCAAAATGAAGGAGCTTTACGAAGAGGTTCAGCGTTTCGGCCGGTATCATCCCGATTACAAGCGGGTAATGATGGAAATTCGCCAACTGAAACGTGAAATGGACATGGATGATAACGTAGCCAGTTTCCGCCGTGCTGAAAACGATCTACAAGATTTATTGGATCAAATCAGTGTACTTATCGGAAAATCAGTGTCAGAAAATGTGAAAGTACCGACAGGAAATCCATTCTTTGATTCCGGTTCTGCTTGTGGAGGCGGTTGTGGAAGTGGAGGAAGCTGCGGCTGTTCATAAAAAATGCGGGAATCTTCCCGCATTTTTTATTTAGAAAGCGAGTATGCCAGCCCCTGGCCATGACAGACGCTGGTGCTTTTCTTATTATCCTTTAAGTCTGATACAGTCAACACATAGGTTTCCACAGCAAAACATCTTTTCCTGTGGGACATAGAAGCGGTGCCGGTAGACATAATGTCTGTCTTTTTGTCTGACATAAATTGTTTCAGAATGAAGACGTTTGCCGCGCATGGATTTTGCTGCAGCCTTTTTGATCATTTCCTCCATCTCATGTTTGGGATAGGAGGATTTGATATATATAAAGGGGATGCCGGCTATCTTTTTCATTTTGTAGTCTTCCATCGCTTCATATGATTGTAATTGTTTTGCGAATATATTCCAGATCACTTCCAGGTCCATACTTTACATCCCTTCTTTTGTTGATTTTTGGTTATTTCATATGCTAGACTTAGGAAAATAGAGTGAAATTTAAGGGGAAAATAAGATGTTTACCGATAGACAAGGTATCACCGTATGGTTATATAGTTTGAAACATGCCAAATCCATGAGACGGTTCGGGAATGTTCAGTATGTTTCAAGAAAATTGAAATATGTTGTATTATACTGCAACCAAAGTGAAACGGACTCGATAATAGAAAAACTTTCTTCCTATTCTTATGTGAAAAAAGTGGAGCCATCCTACAAGCCGTTCATTAAGACTCAGTTTGAAAATTCCAAGCCTGATAAAGCAAAAGAATATGATTATAAAATGGGGATTTAAAGGCTCTGTTTTTGCAGCTATTTAATGTGGACTTCAAAAACAACGAGCTGATTGATGACCTTAAAGAGCAGGAAGGAAAAGAGCTGCTCTTACTGTTCAGAGAGAAATCCTTATCACATAAGAGAAAAATTCGGCTCTGGAATATTTCCGAGAGAGCCAATCAACAGGAAACAGCCATCCTAATAAGAAAGCAAACAGGAATCTTCCTGTTTGCTTTTGTTTGTCTTGTGGGTTCTCTATCATTGTAATGGCGGAATATAATGATTCAATCTCAAAATGGCAATAAGGTGCTGGTAATATAAATCTTTTTCAGCAAAAAATGAAGATGGTTTCACATCCATTTGGATAACTTGACGGCCTTGTGCTTTTGCAGCTTGTGCAAACAAATCAAACCTCTTGTTGGCCATATGATTTGGATCTGGTATTCCTTCCCTGCAAATATATAAAGGCTGAAATTTACCTTCTTCAGCTGGTTTAAGGACGAGGGCCAATGATGTTACAGGCCTTTCGTTAACGACTGTATGAAAAGCCAGGAAATGATGCACCCTAGGTTCGTTATAACGGGCCAACTCTATAAGCTCATATAAATCCGAATACCCTTCCCCGAGTTCGATAAAACGCTGGATCATGTAAAAACTCCTTTCAATCCTCATACTATGTACAATTCTCAATTATTCCAAATACCCTTTAAGAAGTAAAGATGCACATTCATATTCTGATATAAAAAAATTCCCTTCTGGCAAAACTTTTTCCTTATTAATATGTACGAATAGGGATTCATAAAGCAAGGGGGTCAGGGAGATCTTTTTATACCTGGAGGACATTCGCCGCTGCTGCATTGTTATTCTTTACAATATTCATCGGTTCGCTTCGTGTTTCTGAAACTTTGGCCTCTTATGTAAGCACTATCCCGGGGAGGGATAAAATCGTGGAGATTGTAAGACAGGATAAGGGATTGGTATCAATCATAGAGAATGATTATGTTCAAGAGGTAATGAATTCTGATACTCACCATGGGATAACGATTGCACTTCACTCCTTTATCGCGGATGAAGAACAACTTGTTTTGTTTTACTCAGTGAAGACAGAGGAGGAGACTTACGAAGACCTGCAAATTGAGCAAATCAGACTAGAGAACGACCAAGGTGAGGTAGTACCCTATAATACTTTATCCATTGAAGGAATCGATGCATCATATAATGGGAAAATTTGTATAAGGCCATACAGGGGCTGAATGGCCCGTTAACAGATGAAGGGTATACTGTAGTGATGAGTATAAGAAATGGTGAAGATTCATTATGGGAAGAATGGGAAATTCCAATTACTGTTGATGAGAAGAAGATAGCCCAGACAAAACAAACAGACATCAATGATGAATATGAGATAGAAGGCCAAAAGATAATGATCAAGAGTGTAAAGACCTCCCCAACAAGAGTGGGGATTACTTTTGAATTTCCTGAAAAAAACTCTATGCGGATTTTCGATATTGAAGATCTCAGGCTGGTAAATGAAAAGGGTGAAACTTGTTCAAGAATAGCGAGTGGGGTCGTTGCAAGCGGTGATTTTAAAGAAAAAACCTATTACCTTCAAAGTAATTATTTTAAAAGACCAAAGGAACTTTATCTGGTCTTTAATACTCTCCGCGCACTGGATAAAGACAACTTGCTCGTCAAGGTAGATACAGAGAATTTAGATATTTTGCAGTCACCGGATGGAAAGCTTGCGAAAGTGGAATATGAGGAAAATGTTGATAATGCAGGGGTCCTATTTTTTTCATGGGATAAGGCATATGAGCAGGTAAATCATCTGAACCCTATACAAAGCTATAAGAATGGAAATGGAGAAGATCGGAAATTAAGTACACAGTATCAGGAGGAAGCGGGAAGTGTCGGCCTTTCCCGGTTCGGTTTTCCTTATGAACGGACCGGACACCCAGGGGAGATCATTACGTTTGAACTTCAGGATTATCCATCCTGGATTCATGGAGAGGTGAAAATCCCGTAAAGAAGGAATGGTGACATATACTGGGAGAGGGGCAATCCGCATTATAGTCAATCCAGCTCCAGCGGCCAGCGCCTAGCAGATTTCGGTCTCTCTCCTTGCGATAAGTCATCATCGAATCGCTGTCGCTCTTCGTGATTCCTATATCTCATGCGGGAGCCCTCCAATCTGTACGGCGCTGAACGGCCGCTTCCGCTTTATAATCAATCCAGCTCCAGCGCCTAGCCCCTCGGGGTCATAAGCCCATCCGCCGAGAAGGCAAAGTTCAGCCTTCCCGCCGGCTCGTCTTATGCCTGTCGGGGCTGATCAAGGCGCCTGCGCTTTATAATAAAAAAAGCCCTGCAGGCATCCTGCAGGGTCCTTCTAATTCCACAAGGGATAGAAGGCAAAGGGAGAGGAGAAACCGGAGGAAGAACTTATGGGGAAACGTAAGTCTTCTCCGCGGTTGGCAACAACACCAGAAAAGATGTTGTTACTAGCAGTATCACCAGTGAACATACTTTTATACATTAATAGAAAATTTTCAGCGGCATTCAACACGATTCGACGATTGATAGCAAAAGATATTTATATATGGTAGGATATAAAAGAAATAAATACATATTCAGTGGTGAGTGCAATGAGAGTGATTTCTGGCGAATGTAAAGGCAGGCCATTGAAGGCTGTGCCCGGCAGTGGAACAAGGCCGACGACAGATAAAGTTAAAGAAGCGATTTTCAATATTATCGGCCCTTATTTTGACTCAGGCTCAGGATTAGACCTGTTTGCAGGGAGCGGTGGTCTGGGAATAGAGGCAATGAGCAGAGGCCTGGACAAAGTGATTTTTGTGGATAAGGACTATAAAGCTATCCAAACCATTAAGAGCAACCTGGATTACTGTGGATACAGCGGCAAAAGCGAAGTTTACAGAAATGATGCAGGAAGGGCCCTGAAGGCTGTCATCAAAAGAGAATTAACCTTTCAATATATTTTCCTGGATCCCCCTTATAAAAAGCAGAAGCTTCAGGAACTTTTGGAGGAGATTGAAGCAAATGACTTACTGATTGAAAGCGGTTACGTAGTCTGCGAACACAGTTCCGATATTATTTTGCCTAAGGAGCTTGGCAGCCTGCAAACAGTCAGAACGGAGTCATATGGAATCATTGGGATAACTATATACCAGAAAGTGATGTAGAGGATTTACATACTGAGCAATGATAATCGTTATCGAAGAAATGGAGGCTGCAAGCATGTCAAGTATAGCTGTCTGCCCGGGGAGCTTTGATCCTATAACATACGGACACCTTGATATCATATCCCGTGGGGCAAAGGTTTTTGATAAACTATACATCACGGTTTTAAATAATTCATCTAAAAAACCTATGTTTTCAGTGGAAGAGAGGATACAGTTGATTCGCGAGGTGACCAAGGATATACCCAATGTGGAGGTGGACTCTTTTCAGGGGCTGCTTATGGATTATGCAAAGAGTGTAAAGGCCAATGCGATTCTGCGCGGGCTAAGGGCTGTTTCGGACTTTGAGTATGAAATGCAGATCACGTCGATGAACAGGGTGCTTGATGAGAATATTGAGACATTCTTCATTATGACCAACAACCAATACTCCTTTTTAAGCTCCTCAATTGTTAAAGAGGTTGCGAAGTACAACGCTGATATTTCCGAACTGGTTCCAAAACCGGTTGAAATGGCATTGCGGGAAAAGAATAATCTCTAAAGCGTCAGGCTGTATTCGTGTGAATACAGCCTGATTTTTTATTGTCAGAGTCTATTTCCATCATTCATTCTGACAGTATATAGGATGATATACACTACCAGTGACACTAAGGTGATCACTGGACCCCAATGCTTCATCAATAGAAGTGCACGTTCCCAGAGATGCCAATCAAGATTATTGAATACAGGCACTGCATTTGAAGGCTTATCATGGTAGAACCGCATATAGATGGGTTTCCAGATTAAAAGGGTGATGACCGCAGCAGCCGTCCCATGGATCAATCTCGCGATAAAGAATGGGCGGAAACGAATATCTGTCTCGGCTAGGATGCTTGCTGCCTGTGCCTGTACACTGAAACCGTTGAATCCAAGAATAAAGCTCACCATTATTGCCTGTTGAAGAAGGGTGGCATGGTCAACATCGCTGGTCAACTGGCTTCCAAGTGTAATCTCAAATAATCCTGAAATAAACGGAAGGCTCAAATCTTCAGGCAGCATCAGCATTCTAAAAAGAATATTCAGAGCATCAGCTGCAATAGGGGTGATTTGCAGTTGAAACAGCAGTTTGTTGACGACTGAAAATAATATTATGAATCCACCAATCATCAGTAAGGTTTGAATAGAAGAGTTAACAGCATCTCCTAATTGTTTTCCAATCGGTCTTTTTTCACTTACCCTCGTATGGTGAAGGGCAGATATAGCTTCTTTAATTGAGAACTTTTTAGAGGACGATTCATATTTCCCCGCTTCCTCTTTCCGTCCATGAAAGCTCATTATAATACCTACACAGAAATTGCCTAAATAATGAGCGCATGCAAGGATGATACCTAAATGAGGGTTATGGAAGAATCCAATGGAGACAGCACTGAAAATAAATAACGGATTAGATGAATTTGTAAAGGACACTAGACGCTCTGCTTCAATTTGAGTGAGTTGATTTTCCTGGCGGAGGCGGGATGTAAGCTTTGCGCCTGCTGGAAAACCGGATGCCATTCCCATGGCCCACACGAATCCTCCAACTCCCGGAACCCTGAAAAATGGACGCATGAATGGCTCTAGGATGACACCGATGAACTTTACCACCCCAAAGCCAATTAACATTTCGGAAATAATGAAGAATGGCAGCAGAGAGGGAAATACTATTTCCCACCACATATTGAGTCCCCTGATAGAAGCATCGAAGGATTCTTTAGGAAATAAAATAAGTGAAACGGCTAGAGTTGTAACAGAAACCGCTAAAGTGACCGTTTTGAAATGAGAAGCATTCAATCTGTTCCCCCCTGGTTTATTGAAGGAAAGTTCAATTTCCTTGTCTTGTAGATATTGTAAATAGTGTTAAAATATAATTATATTTCGTGGATTGGCACTCACAACTTGTCCTCATATAAATGAAATATACTCATAGGCACCGAATTTAGACCATAAGATGAAAACAATCGATGAAAAAAGGGGGAGCCCAAGTGAACCAGCCCAAAATTGGTTTAGCTCTCGGTTCGGGCGGTGCAAGAGGATTTGCCCATTTGGGGGTACTGATGGCCTTGAAAGAGAAAGGCATCCCTGTTGACATGATTGCAGGAAGCAGCATGGGGGCACTGGTTGCCTGCTTTTATGGTGTTGGGCATAATATGGAAGATTTATATAAATTATCTACCGCCTTTCGCAGGAAATATTATCTTGATTTTACTGTGCCGAAAATGGGGTTCATTGCTGGAAAGAGGATAAAGCAGTTTGTCAGGCTTTTTACTCATAACAAAAATATAGAGGATCTCCGCATACCGATCTCCGTTGTAGCTACAGACCTCACCAAAGGGGAACGGGTGATATTTCAAAAAGGGCCGATAGCTGAGGCAGTCCGGGCGAGTATAAGCATTCCGGGGGTGTTTGTTCCGGAAAAAATCGGCGGCAGGCTGCTAGTCGATGGTGGAGTGATTGACAGGGTTCCTGTCTCTGTTGTGAAAGAGATGGGCGCGGATATCGTGATCGGGGTGGATGTTGCCCAGGTTAAGCAAAATGCAGAGATTACAACAGTATATGATGTTATAATGCAAAGCATTGATATACTGCAAAAGGAGATCGTCCGTCACCGGGATCTCCATGCAGACTTTATGATCAAACCGAATGTGGAACAATATAGTTCCAGGGCATTTACAAACATAGAGGAAATCATTGCCATCGGTGAAGAGGAAGCAATGAAGATAATACCTTCAATTAAGAAAGCGATTGAAGGATGGAAGGAGAAATAACAGCAAGTGTCTCAAAAATCGTGGATCCGAACTCTAATCATTATTACGATACTTATAGCAGGGAGCTCATTCTATTACTTGCCATACTATGTTACCAAGCCAGGCAGCGCAAAGGATCTCGATCCGATTATTGAGGTCGAAAATGGATATGAAGATGAAGGAAGACTTATGCTGACGACTGTCAGGATGGGCAAGGCAAATATTTATGCCTATTTAATCGCTTCCTTAAGAAAGTATGAACATATCTATCCGGTGGAAGAAATCAGAAGCTCGGAAGAAACGGACGAAGAGTACAATGTCAGGCAACTCCACTTGATGGAATCTTCTAAATTGAATGCGATTGAAGTCGCCTTTCAGCATGCTGAAAAACCATATTCTTTTCAGTATAATGGAGTATATGTTTTGAATGTGTATGAGGGCATGCCGGCTGCTGAGGTATTGAAACCCGGCGATATGATTTCAGCGATTGATGGAAAGGAATTTAACTCTTCTCAAGAATTTATCGATTATATAAATGGGAAAACAGTCGATGAGTCTGTGGAAGTTACTTTTACCAGGGGTGATGAGGTCCAGGAAAAAGAGATTGGCTTGGCAGAATTTTCAGCAAGCAAAGGAAAAAAAGGATTGGGAATCGGGCTTGTGGATGATAAAGAAATTATAACAACCCCTAAAGTAACCATGAATACTGAAAAAATAGGCGGCCCTTCAGCAGGCCTGATGTTCAGCTTACAGATTTATAATGAACTTGTCGAGAGGGATATCACCCATGGGATGGAGATTGCAGGAACTGGCACGATTTCTTCCAATGGGACGGTCGGTAGAATTGGAGGAATCGAACAAAAGGTAATCGCTGCGGATAAAGCTGGAGCTGAGATTTTCTTTGCCCCAATGGATATGATTCCGGAGAGTATAAAGAAGTCTAACCCTGATCTGAAGCCCAACTATGAAGAAGCATCGAAGACCGCTGAAGAAATAGGTACTAACATGAAAGTAGTTCCAGTTAAGACATTCGAAGATGCATTAAACTATCTGGACTCGTTGTAATGAATAAAAAGAACCGAACCCAAGGTGTTAGTTCTTTCAGACCGTAGACAAAACCGATTTCAACCAACTGGTTAAAATCAGTTTTGATAATTTCTGGGGAAATAACGTATGAATAGCAAACTGGACATGGCCCTCGCCATGGCCAGTTTGCTAACTTCTTAAGATCCATGGCAGCAAAAACTCTCTCGATTGTTTCTTTGTGCTGCGCGTAGTTTTTTTAGTTAAGTAGTAGTTAACTTAATTATACAAAAAAAGCAGGTAGACGTGGTCCATCTATTGGACTTTGTCTACCAGCTGAAAGAACTGAACCCAAGGTGTTCAGTTCTTTTTATTTGGCTATTTTCGTAACCTTTGTTGTATTTACTATAAGGAGCGAAATATATCTCCCTATTTCACCAGAAATAGTTCGTGAAGCAAGAAAGAAAAGAGCGGCTCTTCCTTTCAGATAGAAGAGCCCTGGTATGCCTAAGGGAAAATCCGAACCTTGGGATTTTCCAAGAAGCTATAATCAATACGAAAACAGCCTTTTGTTTTTAGTTAATTCTTAAGATAGATAGGTGGCTGCTTAAATTCCTGCTCAAGCAGCTCCTGTTGAATATCAGGATTCTCAATTCCCATCGAATAGACCTCGGCGGCTTTGATGTCCAGGGAAATACCTTCTGGATCAGCGGATCCCAGTCTGCTGATTAAAGGCAGGGAAAGCTCTTTCTTATTAAGATTTAGATAACGTCTTCCAGTTTCAGTCATACCGAGAAGCCGGATATACTTGGGAGTAAGACGGGTATTCATCTCTTTCTTTGTGGTGTTTGTAAGAATATGGAGGGCCATGCGCTGGAGCCTTGTCCATGTATATCTCTTTGTTTTAACTGTTTCCATGAACTCCTGGAAACTTGATGAAGAGCGTGCCGCAGTTTTAAATCTGTTTTCAATCCCTTCTTCTATTTCATATATCCTTGAAAGTTGCTCAGGAGAAGAGGAAAGGATTCTGTACCTTAAAAACTGAAAGTATCTTTCCCAGTCATGGAAGCTGCCGTATGTATCCTGATAGGCCTTCAATTCATTCAATGTTGATTCAGGAAGGAAAGAATGGACAGACTCTACATACCCTTTCTTTTTCTTCAGTTCCTTCCTTATGCTCGTTGCGCTTGCAATCGTCTCATCTGTAAAATTTTCATCGTGATAATTTGCATTTTTTCTGCCAAGGGTATAGGCTTTCATATCAGAGCCTATTGAATTACGCGCTTGGATATAATGATAGCCAAGGATATTATTAGGCAAGGATAGATCTACAAGCGGCCATTGGGTATCGAGACGTTTGAATGCTTCCGACAGGGCGGATGGGTAACTCATTCCCATTTTGATATAATCCTGTATAAATCCATTATATTGCTTCTCATTTTCGTGCAGGTACTGGACTGTGGCTTCAAAAGCCGTAATGTTCCCTGATTCGCTTCCGAAACAGAAAGATGAACATTTCATCGCGTCCAATAGTGTTACAGAACCTGACGCAAATACTTCAGCATGCTGTGTTGCAAAGGCATATGGCAATTCAATTACAATGTCGGCCCCTGATTTCAATGCCATTTTGGTCCGCGACCACTTTGAAACGATTGCGGGTTCCCCGCGCTGAAGGAAGTTGCCGCTCATCACTGCGATAATGAGGTCGGTCTTTGTCATTTTCCTTGTCTCAGACAAATGGTGGAAATGGCCATTATGAAAAGGGTTATATTCTACAATAACGCCCGCTGCTTTCATTTCTTTTTCACATCCTTTAAAATGGTTGGTAAATACTCATAAATACAAGTTATAATTACAACACTATGCTTGTAAAGAGTGTAAAGAAAAAATATTGACAAAAGGTATTATGAAAGCTATAATTACCTTTGTTGCCTTGAGGTGATTAAATTGAAATGGTCAATTATTCAATTGCAAAAGTTTCGTGATAAGGGATTGATCCTTGATGAAACCGTTGATGCAAGTGAAGTGAAAGAACTTGATCCCCAGATACGCGATGTTTCTCCAATCCATGTAACTGGAAGAGCAGACATCAGCTCTGATAAGGTAACCTTCCATCTTAATATTGAAGGTGAACTTGTTCTTCCTTGTTCAAGAACGCTGGAAGACGTCCATTTTCCGATTGATATTGATACGGTCGAAACATTCTTGTTAAAAGCGAATGACTATGACCAGTACGAAGAGGAGGAAGTGCACCGAATCCAGGGAGAAGTCATTGACTTGATGCCGGTCATCAAGGAATTACTTGTTCTTGAGATACCGATGCAGGTTTTCAGTGAAAAAGCGAAAGCTGCTGACAATCTTCCTTCTGGTAAGAACTGGGAAGTCATTACAGAAGAACAGGCCAATCAGGCGGAAGCAGAAGAGGAAAAGAAAGTCGATCCTCGGCTTGCAGATCTTGCAAAGCTTCTTGATCAAGACAAGAACTCTTAAAAGCATGTGAACCAGCTTGTTCTGGATTCATCATAACATATCTCTGTAAGGAGGTGGGAAGAAATGGCAGTACCTTTTAGAAGAACATCTAAAACAGCAAAGAGAAAACGCCGTACACATTTCAAGTTAAATGTACCTGGTATGGTTGCATGCCCGAATTGCGGGGAAATGAAACTAGCTCACCGTGTATGTAAAGAGTGCGGTACTTATAAAGGAAAAGAAGTTGTGAATAAATAAGTTTATTTACAGCAAAAAAGCGTGAAGAGACCATGGCTCTTCACGCTTTTTTTATGGTTCTATAATATTTGTTGGGGTTCTTACACAATTTGAACAAAAAAAATGCACGTAATCATCCAGTCTTTTATACTTGAGTTGTCGAGAAACAAGTATAGATTGGAGATTCGTGCATAATGAATTCTAACATAATTCTACCTGGTTTTGAAGAAGCAATGGTTACGAAAATGGAGGAAGTGGAGGCGAGACTTTGTATTTATACAGAGATGCCGGTTACACCCCACAGCTGTCCGGTTTGTGCTACTTTCACTCATAAGATTCACGACTATCGTATACAAAAAATTAAGCATTTAAAGCTATTTGAAAGACACACACTAATCTTTTACAAAAGAAGAAGATATGCTTGTCCTTGTGGAAAGAAGTTTGCGGAAAAGAACCCTTTTGTGAATAGATACCAACGGTTATCAGTGGAACTGAACCAGGCAGTTAAAATTCGTAGTATTAAAGGCAAGACGTTCAAGGAGACGGCAGAAGTGTATGGAACATCCCCTTCAACGGTCGTAAGGCGCTTTGATCAATTGGCCAAAGAGACAGTCAACGAAGAAGTGAAAGAATTGCCAAAAGTGATCGCCATCGATGAATACAAAGGAGATACCAGAGAAGGCAAGTACCAGCTCATCATCGCGAATGGCATCACTAAAGAGCCCATTGATATCCTTCCGAATCGATACAAAAATACGATTAAGCACTATCTCCGAAAGTATGGAGCTCAAGTGGAAATCGTAATCATGGATATGAGTCAGTCTTTTAAAGCAGCTGTCACACAAGCCCTTGGGAAGCCTATTATTGTGGCGGATCGGTTTCACTTTGTTCGATATATCTATTGGGCCCT
Source organism: Bacillus sp. SRL337 (assembly GCF_984799155.1). Classification (NCBI taxonomy): domain Bacteria; kingdom Bacillati; phylum Bacillota; class Bacilli; order Caryophanales; family Bacillaceae; genus Bacillus; species Bacillus sp. SRL337. Next base: position 1,562,169 of record NZ_OZ481793.1, read on the forward strand.
TGATGGAGTGAGGAGAAGAGTTCAATCCAGCTGGCATGATTATGATCGAAAGAAATGCAAAAAGATGCGACATGTATTCTATAAAAAATCCTATAAGTTAACAGAGGACAATCAGTGGTATCTTCAACGTTATCTGGACATGTCCCCTGAATTAAAGCTGGCCTATGAATTGAAAGAACTGTTCTGTCACTGGTTCGATGAGGCGAAACAAAATGGAGAAGAGAACATCCACCAAACCAAAAATGACTTATATTCCTTTTACAAAGCCGTTGATGAGGCGGGCATCCCGGAGTTTCAAAAAGCAGCGCAAACATTAAAAAATTGGCAGGTTAAAATATTAAATAGCTTTACCTATAACTATTCTAACGGCTTCTTGGAGGGAATTAACAATTTAACGAAAGTGATGAAACGAAACGCATTTGGATTTCGAAGCTTTACGCGTTTTCGAGCGAAAATACTATTAACACATACGTATAAAAGACTGGGTTCACATATTGGATAAGGGTGAAGCAAAATTCACTTCACCCCAACATTTGACGTTGAACCTTTTTTATTCAATAAAAATGATAAATACAAATATCCCATCTCAAGGGATTTTTTTTGTATGATAGTAAATGAATACTTCCAATTAGATACATATTCTTAAATTCACTAGTCAAAAGGAGGCCGTCATGGCAGATTACCTATTGAAGAAGACAAAAGAAGGAGCTCTTATATTCACCATAAACAGGGAAGAAAAACGCAATGCTGTCAATTATGAAGTGATGGACGGATTGAAAGAGGCAATGGAAGAAGCTGAAGGCAATGAAGAAATCAAGGTTCTGGTCATTACGGCAGCTGGAGAAAAAGCCTTTTGTTCCGGAGGGGATCTGGACATCTTTCATGGATTGAAAACCGAAGAACAAGCTTATTCAATGCTGAAAAAAATGGGTGACATACTCTATCAATTGTCCGTGTTTCCCAAATTGACTGTGGCATTGATAAATGGAAGCGCAGCAGGGGGAGGGTGTGAGATTGCAGCAGCCTGTGATTTCCGTATTGCACGTAAAGGCGTAAAGATGGGCTTTATCCAAGGGAAGCTCGCCATCACTACAGGCTGGGGCGGTGGTTCCCTCTTAATGGAAAAAATCCCTTATGCGAATGCTCTCTATCTTTTAGGAACTGCAGGCTTGTATCAATCTGAAAAAATGTATGAACTTGGCTTTGTGAATTATTTGGTTGAACATACAGAAATTCAGCCGGCACTGCAGCTGATGGATCGATTTCTGGCCAGGGATGGGAGTGTATTGACGGCATATAAACAAGCTGTAAAAGAAAAATGGGAAGCAGGGCACCTTCGTACAAGAATGGAAAAGGAAATTAGGAAGTGCGCTGAATTATGGGCAAAAGACGAGCACCATCTGGCGGTAGAGGAATTTTTATCTAATAGGAAAAAATAGTAAATTAATGACTGCAGTCTGCTCAGAGTATAAAAAGTTAAGAAAAATCTTTTGTAATATATTCTATCTTTTCTACCATATACATAAGTATGAATTAATAAATACATTCATACAGGAGGGATAGGAGTGACTTCTAATAGACAAGATGCCTGGAGTCAGGATGAGGATTTATTGCTTGCCGAGGTAGTCCTTCGCCATATCAGAGAAGGTGGGACTCAGCTTCAAGCTTTTGAAGAGGTTGGAAGGAAATTATCAAGGACAGCAGCAGCTTGCGGTTTCCGCTGGAATTCATTTGTGCGCAAACAGTATAAGTCCGGTATTGAACTTGCCAAAAGGCAGCGGAAAGAAAACAAGAAGCAGCCCGTGTTTTCACCTTCGGGGGAGACTAAGACCCAGCAACCTCCAGTGAAACAGGAAACCGTTCCTGTGAAGAAGGCAGATGAGTCTCAACCGGCGAAATTGACATTAAATGAAGTCATTGATTTTTTGGAGAGCTTAAAGGGCAGCTTGAATCAAGATTTAGAATTAGAATCGGCATATAAGAAACTGGAAGAATATACAGAAATACTTGAGCAGCAGATCGAGAAATTAAAAGAGGCTAATGCTGTTTACCAAGATAAGCTTGAATTGCTTGAAGAAGATCACCAGTCCCTTCTTTCCATTTTTGAAAAAGCACGTAAAATGGCGCTGCTCCAGGAAACGGATGATAAAGTGAAATTTCAGATGGATAAAAACGGAAACCTTCAAAGGCTCCAAAAATAAGCAAAAGGCTGACACCCCAAGTCAGCCTTTTGCTTGTATCCCCTGGGGGTCTGCGAATCAATGTTTCTGCTCACTTACACCTTCCGGAAGCCAGATAAGCGGATTCTGCCCCAAGTCTCTCTCCATTTCATAGGTGGCTTTTTCAAAGTCCATCTGTTCCCAAAAACCGTGAGAATGAATCCGTGGGTTTGTTTTAATGGCCATATTGAAGCTTTTTGCAAAATCCACCAGTATTTTTCCATATCCTTTTCCCTGGTAGGACGGAAGGACTTCCAGCTTCCATAGTTCCAGATAATTCTGTGGCGGATCGAAATATTGGTCATATCGCGAGTCCCTTTCATACAGGCTCATCCGTGCGATCAGGGCATCTCCAAAGTAAATACCGTAAAAGGGAGATTCACTGTTATTTTCAATAATATTAGACTCTAGATCTTCCATCATCGAAAGCTCCTGGACTCCATACTCTCTAAACTTCTTGAATTCCTCGAGTGTTTTATAATTCACTTTAAGCTTTTCAACCTTTACTGTCATACCGGTTACCTCCTGTGCAAATGATATGGTGTACACCTTCTTTAGTGTATGAATAAGAATCTATAAGAAGAGCCTATTCAATCATTCATCATTACTATAACTGAAGATTATGATATTATCATTATATAACAAAAATACAAAAAATTCTGCACACATTAAAGAAAGCGGTTGCAAATCAAGGAGGATTTTTTGTTTTTTTGTAGAAAGTAATTACTAGAATGCGTTTCAACTGATTAGAAAGGGGATATGTTGTGCAGAAAATTTTAGTTGCAAACAGGGGAGAAATTGCTTCGAGAATAATCCGAACATGCAAGGAAATGGGAATTGAAACGATCGCAGTCTATTCAGATGCTGATAAAGATATGCCTTACGTGAAGGAAGCTGACAGTGCCTTCAGGATAGGCGAACCACCAGTGAATAAGTCGTATCTGCAAGTCGATACGGTCCTGGACATTGCTAGCCGTGAAAATGCAGACGGTATTCATCCTGGTTATGGGCTGTTATCCGAGAATAGCGAATTTGCAAGGAAGACACGAGATAGAGGGATTACATTTATCGGTCCATCGGCGGAAGTTATGGAAATGATGGGTGATAAGGTGGCAGCGAGGAAGACCATGCTGGCTGCGAAGGTTCCGGTCGTGCCTGGAAGTGAAGGGGGAGTAGCTTCTTTAGAAGAAGCTAAGTCGGTTGCGGAATCCATTGGATATCCGGTGATGCTGAAGGCGAGCAGTGGAGGAGGCGGTATCGGGATGGTCCGCTGTAATAATGAGCAAGCGCTCGTTCAAAGCTTTGACTCTACCAGAAACCGGGCAAAAGCATATTTCGGCCATGACGAAGTATTTCTGGAGAAGTGTATTGATAATGGCAGACACATCGAAATCCAAATATTCGGGGATGAAAAAGGAAATATTGTCCATCTGTTTGAAAGGAACTGTTCAGTACAGAGACGCAATCAAAAAGTTATTGAAGAAGCACCTTCACCCGAGTTATCAGATCAGGCGAAAGAGAAAATGTATGATGCTGCAGTCCGTGCAGGTAAAGCAGTCGGCTATGTCAACGCGGGGACTGTTGAATTTATAGTTGATAAAGAGGAGAATTTCTATTTCCTTGAAATGAACACAAGGCTTCAGGTTGAACATCCCGTTACGGAGAGTATTACAAACCTGGACCTGGTGAAATGGCAGATTCTTGTAAGCAGAGGAGAGGAACTTCCCTTATCAAATCAGGAAGCACTCCAAAATAAAGGGCATGCCATCGAATTCCGTGTATACGCGGAGGATCCAAAAACATTCTTCCCTTCACCAGGGGCTATTTCGTCCATTACATGGGGACGTACAGAAAACGTTCGAATAGACAGCGGATATGAAGAAGGAAATAATGTTACACCATTTTATGATCCGATGATTGCTAAAGTCATCATTCACGGCAATACCCGGGAAGACTGTATTCAGGAAGCAATCCAGTTCTTTGAGGGAACCGAAATACTGGGCGTTAAGACGAATATCCCTCTATTCAGGGAAATTTTAAAGGAAGAAAGCTTTAAAGATGGTTCATACAATACCGCCTGGATCAGTTCGAGGCAAGCGGTAAATAAATAATACATCGACTTAATAGGAGGAACTAACTATGAAAGAAATTACAGCATCAATGGCAGGGACAGTATTAAATGTTTTGGTAGACAGCGGGGCAGAGGTCAATAGCGGTGACACGATCCTCATGCTTGAATCAATGAAAATGGAAATCCCTGTAGAGGCGGAAACAGCAGGGAGAGTTTCGGAAATTAAAGTAAATGCAGGGGATTTTGTTAACGAAGGTGACGTACTGGTTACATTTGAATAATACTTCAGGACGTTTGGAGATGGCGGATTAAACTTTCATTTCTTGGTTGGCAACTGATCACAAAGGGGGAATTTTTCAGTGACTCAAAAAACATATGAACATGTACTGGAAGAAAAAAGGGAGAAAATATTAAGCGGCGGACAAGAGAAATATCATGAAAAGCTGAAGGAACAAAATAAATTGTTTGTCAGGGACCGTTTGAACTTATTATTCGATAACGGAGAGTATCAGGAAGATGGCATGTTTGCCAATTGCCAGGAGGAAGGCCTGCCGGCAGACGGAGTAGTGACTGCAACAGGAAAAATTGGAGGCAGGACGGTATGTGTAATGGCCAATGATTCGACCGTCAAAGCAGGGTCATGGGGAGCCAGGACAGTTGAAAAAATCATCAGGATACAGGAAACAGCCTTGAATCTGAAAGTGCCGATTCTGTATCTTGTCGACTCTGCAGGGGCAAGGATTACCGATCAGCTTGAAATGTTTCCTAACCGCAGGGGGGCAGGAAAAATTTTTCATAATCAGGTGAAAATGTCAGGCATGATCCCGCAAATTTGTCTTTTGTTTGGGCCTTCTGCTGCTGGTGGAGCGTACATACCTGCTTTCTGTGATATTGTCATCATGGTGGATGGGAATGCTTCAATGTATTTAGGATCTCCACGTATGGCCGAAAAGGTTATTGGTGAGAAAGTGACACTCGAAGAAATGGGTGGCGCGAGAATGCACTGTTCGGTCAGTGGGGTAGGTGATATGCTGGCCTATTCTGAAGAAGAGGCGATAAAAGCGGCTAAGGATTACCTGGCTTACTTCCCGGCAAATTACCTTCATAAGCCTTCGGGTATAGAAGCGGTGAAACCTAAAGAGGGAAGAACATTAGAGCAGATTATCCCTGAACATCAGAATGCACCATTTGATATGTACGAATGCATCGATGCTTTGATCGACGAAGGAAGCTTTTTTGAAATGAAGAAGCTATTCGCTCAGGAAATCGTCACAGGTTTTGCCCGCGTTGACGGTAAGCCCGTTGGCATCATTGCGAATCAGCCGAAGGTAAAGGGCGGGGTACTTTTTGTGGACTCTGCAGATAAGGCAGCCAAATTCATTACTTTGTGTGATGCATTCTCTATTCCTCTTCTTTTCCTTGCAGATGTGCCAGGATTTATGATCGGAACCAAGGTGGAAAGAGCGGGAATCATCAGACATGGAGCAAAATTAATTGCTGCAATGAGCTCAGCAACTGTACCGAAGATTTCTGTCATTGTTAGGAAAGCGTATGGAGCAGGTCTATATGCAATGGCGGGTCCTGCTTTTGAGCCGGATGTCTGTATTGCCCTCCCAACTGCCCAAATTGCAGTAATGGGGCCTGAGGCAGCTGTGAATGCGGTGTATTCCAATAAGATCCAGGCGATTGAAGATCCGAAAGAACGCATTGCATATGTCCAGGAAAAACAGAAGGAATATAAGGAACACATTGATATCTATAAGCTTGCATCTGAAATGATTATAGATGAAATCACAGGGCCGAATGAGCTTCGGAATGTATTGATTGAACGCTTTAAACTTTATGAAACAAAAGAAGTGGAATTCAGCTCAAGAAAACATCCGGTATATCCGGTCTGATCAACGAAGGGGTTAACCTGCAGATAAGAGATCTGAGGGTTAGCCCTTTTTTTGTTAATCCCGGATGATTTCCAGACCAGGACTATTTCATCTGTCTTGTGTCAATGATAGAATATTCTTAGAAATAATAACCAATACGGACCGGATTGAGGAGATGAATATGAAAGTGGGAGTTATCGGCGGAGGGGCAATAGGCCTGCTTTTTGCTGCTTATCTCGGTAAAATTTATGATGTGACATTATATGTAAGAAGGCGAGAGCAGAAAGAATCCATCAACAGTAAAGGGGTCATACTCCACGATGATCAAAATGACCATCAAGTGATCAAGGTCAAAGTTGAGGATCATCTTGGTGATCTTTCAGAAAATGATTTGATTATCATCGCAGTCAAGCAATACCATTTACTCAATCTTGTTGAGAGAATGAATGAAGTCCCCAAAAATATTCCTCTATTGTTCTTACAGAATGGAATTGGCCATCTTGAGATGCTGGACAATTTTCATCATTCAAATTTATATGTGGGCACCATTGAACATGGGGCACTGAAGCTTTCGGACCATGAAGTGGCCCACAAAGGAAAAGGAAAGACAAAAACAGCAGTGTTTCGGGGAGGTGCAAAGCTGCTTGCCAGGTTATCGCAGGAAAGTGCCGAGTTCCCTTTTTGCATACTCCCTGATTATGAACTGATGCTCCTGGAGAAACTTGCGGTCAACGCTGTGATCAACCCGTTAACAGCCATCTTGGGGGTGCAGAATGGCAGGTTGATTGAGAATGAAAATTTCCAGGACCTTGCTCACTCTGTATTTAAAGAAATCCTTCTTGTGTATCCAACGTTGAACGGAGTAATTCATTTTAAAGACATTAAAGCAATTGCATTCAATACAAAAGGGAATACTTCTTCAATGCTGGCTGATGTTCGGGCGAACAGACAAACAGAAATAGAGGCAATACTTGGAGCGGTAATTGAACGTGCTGGCCGAAGCAAGGTTTCGCTCTCAATCATTCCTTATTTATATAAAATGGTTGAAGGACTTGATCACGAAAGGAGGAAAGGATAATTGTCTTCTTTTATCTCTGGTCTGTCGGCTGTCTTTACCCTGGCCCCATTTTTAGGTTATCTGACTGCCTTCATCCTAATGAAACAAATTAGCGGAAACCATAGAAAAGCCGTTAATACTGCTCTCAATATTACCACATTCCTATTGATCATATCTGTTCACTTTATCATCCTGGTGATCTGGGATAAACCCTTCATTTGGGTGCTTTTATTGATGATCCTGACTGGTACAGGAATCCTTTCGATTGTCCACTGGAGGATTAGGGAGGAGATTATATTCCGTAAGGTGATCAAAGGTGGATGGAGGCTTAGTTTCCTAATATTCTCTACAGCATATATCATCCTTTTGGTATATGGGATTGCTTCAAGCATTGCGAATACATTTTAGGTCTCTGATAAAAACAAATATCAGGCAAGTTTTTTCCTTTTATTGTTGTGGAATGCTATACTACGAACAGTAGAAGATGGAAGAAAAGGAGTCATTTAATATGGAACTGGAAAGCCTATATATTCCAGCAACAAATCGTTTTGCTTCATTATACTTACAGCAGGAATCTCCTGTAACTTCTTTTTTTCATTACAACCTGGGCGATTCGGACCTGTTTGCAAATAGAGTCACAGAGTTGAAAAAAAGGGATTTCCCAAGGGAAGCCCTGGTAAGGGTTATCGAAGGGTACATGAGACCCTTTCCTTCCAGCCAAGAAGTTGAGAAATCACTGGGTAAGCTGAAAGAAGATGCATCTGTAGTTATTGGAGGCCAGCAGGCAGGTCTGTTAACTGGCCCACTCTATACGATACATAAAGTCATTTCCATTATAAAGCTTGCTAAAGAGCAGGAACTAAAATTAAATTCCCCGGTTGTGCCGGTCTTTTGGATAGCTGGTGAAGATCATGATTATCAGGAAATCAATCATGTATATACAAAACTTCAAGGCCGGCTTGAAAAAAGGGGTTATCCAGAGCGGTCCGCAGATAAAAAAATGACAAGTGAATTCATTTATGAAAAAGAGACCATGCAGAAATGGGTGAATCAAGTGATTCATCATTTTGGAGAAACGGAGTTCACGAAAGACATCCTGATTGACCTGGAAGATGCGATTGAAAGATCGAGATCTATCGTTGATTTCTTCAGCAGCATCATTATGTCACTGTTCAAAGATTACGGCCTCCTCATAATAGATTCTGCATATCCTCCGTTACGAACTCTGGAAAAGCCTTTTTTTCATCATTTGATTGAAGGCAGCAGCACTATAACGGGAAAGGTAAAGGGACAGCAGGAAAACATTTTGGCAGACGGTTTTCCCCTTGCAATTGAGATGAAAGACAATGCAGCTAACCTGTTCATTACGGAAAACGGAGAACGGATCCTCCTCGAAAAAGAAGGGGACCATTTCAGGGGAAAAAATGGGGAAATCCATTACACACAAGGGCAACTTGAAGAGATTCTCCATGCTGAACCCCATAGATTCAGTAATAATGTCGTGACACGTCCATTAATGCAGGAGTGGTTATTCCCCACCCTTGCATTTATAGCGGGACCTGGTGAAATAGCTTATTGGGGTGAACTCAAGCAGGCGTTTGAATGGGCTGGATTCAAGATGCCGCCGATTGTGCCAAGGCTGAACCTGACCATCCTTGAACGTGACATAAACAAAAATATCGAGGAACTCGGCCTTTCGCTGGATACAGTCCTTAAAGAAGGGGTCCAGAAGGAAAAGCAGAGCTATTGGGATTCCGTTAAAGATGTGACTCTTGAAACAAACATTGATGAAGCGGAAATTGCACTCAGGGAATCCTATAAGGAGATCCTTCCAAAGGCAGCTGGAATTGATAAAGGGTTGGAGAGCATCATCGAGAAGAATCTCGCTTTCCACAAACAGCAATTTGATTTTTTAAGATTGAAGACAGATCAGTCAATAAAGAGCAAATATGAACTGAAGCTGGGAAAATACGACAGAGTACAGGCGTCGCTGAAGCCTGACGGAGCACCACAGGAAAGAATCTGGAATTTGTATTATTTCCTGAACCGGTATGGGAGAGATTTTCTCAAGGAATTGATGGAGCTTCCGTTGGAATTTGACGGAAAACATAAAGTGGTAAAGATATAAAGCAAAAAGGAAGAAGGTGATTAGACATCACCTTCTTCCTTTTTTGCGTGGGAATGTGGATGTTTTAGTGGTTAGAAAAGCTTAATATGCCTGGTCATGCAATAGAGTTCGAGATGGTTATGGGAAATGGGCGTTACGCCCGGGAAAAACAAGTCTAGCGCGAGGGGCATGTGAAAATGGACCAAACTCTTCGGTAATAGTGTATTTCGCAGCGGGATAGAGCAAGTTTCTGACACAACGCGAAAGAAACGCGGCATTCCATTAGAGAACGGGCAGACAGTGTATAGAAAATTGGCTCAGTTTACTTGGGCACAAACCTAATTGTTGAGATATCCCAGCGGAAATGGTTTAATCCATGTGGATTTTGACTCTATCTTGAAAGAAGCTCATTAATTTCCCTACCATGCCCCACCTTCCCAAAATGCTATAAAAAGAAGACTGAAATAAGCAGGAATAATTGTAAAGAAAAAGAAATTATTTATATGTGGTGAAAAGTGGGGGAATGTGGTACATTTGTGTTAGAAAGTGGGGGCAGTGGATATGTTCATGGGCGAATATCAGCATAACATTGATAATAAAGGCCGTTTAATCGTCCCTTCGAAGTTCAGGGAGCATCTTGGTGATGCCTTTGTTTTGACCCGTGGACTCGATCAATGTATATTTGGATATCCGCTTGAGGAATGGAGAGCACTTGAGGAAAAACTTAAATCTCTTCCACTGACTAAGAAAGACGCACGTGCTTTCACCCGGTTTTTCTTTTCCGGTGCAACTGAATGTGAACTGGACAAGACCGGGCGGATCAACATCCCCTCCACACTTACGGGGTATGCAAAGCTAGAAAAGGAATGTGTCGTATTGGGAGTTTCCAATCGAATTGAGATTTGGAGTAAGCCTTTATGGGAAGACTATTTCTCACAGTCAGAGGATTCCTTTGCAGAAATCGCTGAGAATATGATTGGTTTTGATATATGATCTGCTCTGCAAACACAACAAACGATTCGGAAATAGACTTTGCTTAATAAACTTGCAGTTCGATTGGAAAGGTGAATGAAAATGTTTGAACATACAACAGTGTTATTAAAAGAAACAGTGCTTGGGCTGGACATCAAAAAGGACGGAATTTATGTTGACTGTACACTTGGGGGCGCCGGGCATAGTGAATTTTTAGCTTCCCAATTAGGTGAATCCGGAAGGCTTTACTGCTTCGATCAGGACCAGTCGGCTATTGATCATGCAAAAGAAAGGCTTGCTCCATACCTGGACAGGGTAACCTTTGTCAGATCCAATTTTCGCTTTATAAAAGAGGAACTGAATGAATTGGGAGTACAGCAGGTTGACGGGGTCATGTTTGATCTTGGCGTTTCCTCCCCGCAGCTGGATACACCGGAGAGAGGGTTCAGCTACCACCACGATGCTCCACTTGATATGAGAATGGACTTGCAAGGTGACTTGACTGCGTATGAAGTGGTGAATAATTGGCCATACGCTGATCTGGTCAGGATATTCTTCCGATATGGAGAAGAAAAGTTCTCCAAGCAGATTGCGAGAAAGATTGAAGCCGCCAGGGAAATCCAGCCTATTGAAACAACGGGACAACTTGTGGAACTCATAAAGGACGGCATCCCGGCACCTGCCAGAAGAAAGGGCGGCCACCCTGCAAAACGGGTGTTCCAAGCAATTCGAATCGCTGTAAACGATGAATTGGACGCCGTGGAAGAAGCTCTTGAAAAATCAATTGATATTCTGAAGCCTGGCGGAAGGATAAGCGTCATTACCTTCCACTCGCTCGAAGACAGGATCTGCAAGAGTATTTTCAAGGAAAAAGCTTCTGGACCTGACCTTCCACCAGGACTGCCTGTCATACCAGATGAGTATAAGCCTGAGTTGAAATTGGTTAACCGGAAACCGATCCTGCCAAGTGAAGAAGAATTAGAGAGAAATAACAGGGCTCGTTCCGCCAAGTTAAGAGTAGCAGAAAAAGCTTAAACATTTACAGAAGGGAGTAGAGAGAGTGAGCAATGTAGCAAGGAATTACAGAGAACAGACAATTCAACAGCCCCAGCGACAGCAGGAAACAGTCCCGGTAAGAGAAGAAAAAAGGCCGCTGATTACTCCTGGAGAAAAAATCCTGGTGGCAATCATTGGCGTAGTATTTTGTTTTATGTCTGTTAACATTATTTCGACCCAGTCATCCATATATAAAACAAACAAAGACATTCAGGTGGTTCAATCACAAATTGAGAAACAGGAAAAAGCGAATACTGACCTCAAATTACAAATCAGTGAACTAAGTACATACGAGAGAATCCTGGAGAAAGCGAAAGAACTTGGTCTTGATTTGAAAGAAAAGAACGTTAAGGTTGTGCAGAATCAATGAACAAGAAACCTGGAATGAGAATTGGAGCGGCCATCCTTTTTGGATTTTTCGGCCTGCTCTTTTTTGTTTTGATGGTACGCTTTGTCACTATTCAGGTGACGGGTGAAGCCGACGGGAAAGTATTGGCAGCACAGGCTGCGAAGAAATACCTGAAAAGCGGTGTGCTGGAAGCAGCAAGGGGAACGATTTTTGATCAAAAAGGAGAAGTGATTGCGGAGGATACTTCTGCCTATACCCTCATAGCGATAATTGATGAATCAGTTTCAAAAGACAGCGAGAAGCCGAAGCATGTTTCCGATCCTGAAAAGACGGCTGAGGTGCTCGCTTCATATTTAGATGTGGAAAAAACAACCCTTTATGAACGCCTTTCAAATGGAATCAGCGATGATCTTTTCCAAGTTGAATTCGGGAGTGCCGGACGGGGAATTTCCCATCAGGTCAAACTTGAAATAGAAAAAGAGGAACTGCCGGGGATTACTTTTGTAAAGGAAGCAAAAAGATTTTACCCGAATGGTGTCTTCTCTTCCCACTTAATAGGGTTTGCCCAGAAAGAGGAAAATGAGGGGAGTGCCACTGATATTGTGGGTAAAATGGGTATTGAAAAAAGCCTTGATAAATATCTCACAGGCAAGGATGGAAAAGTTAAATATGATAGTGATAAATGGGGATATATTCTCCCGCAGAGCGAAGAGCATGTGACACCTCCGCAAAACGGAAACGATGTTTATTTAACGATAGATAAAAAGATTCAAACGTTCCTTGAAGAAACAATGAGAAAAGTGGATGAACAGTATAAACCTGAGAAAATGCTAGCAGTGGTAGCGGATCCCAAAACGGGAAAGATTCTGGCTATGGCTCAAAGACCGACATTCCATCCAGAAACGAGGGACGATCTGAAGTCATGGCAGAATGAAATTGTTGAATCCTCGTATGAACCCGGGTCTACTTTTAAAAGTTTTTCCCTGGCAGCTGCAGTCGAAGAAGGTGCTTTTGCACCAAATGCATACTATGAATCTGGTAAATACTTTGTCGATGGGAACCCTGTTCCAATCCGCGATCATAATGGCGGCGAAGGATGGGGAAGCATCACTTATCTTGAAGGGGTCCAAAGGTCTTCCAATGTTGCCTTTGCAAAGTTATTGGATGAAATAGGACAGGACCGGTATCGGGAATACCTGGATAAGTTCGGGTTTGGGCAATTAACAGGCATTGACCTTCCCAATGAGACTCCCGGAAAGATTCTTTATCATTATCCAATAGAGAAATATACAACAATCTTTGGACAAGGGACAACCGTCACTCCCCTCCAGATTATCCAGGCTGAAACTGCTATTGCGAATAACGGAACAATGATGAAACCGTATGTAATTGAAAAAATTGTTGATCATACTACAAAAGAGGTCATTAAACAAACTGAACCGGAAGCTGCGGGGAACCCTATTTCTCCAGGAACAGCCAAAAAAGTAAGGGAATACCTAGCGACCACTGTAACTTCAGAGCACGGTACCGGACAGAAATTTGCAATTGAAGGCTATGATGTAGCGGGGAAATCAGGTACTGCCCAGATCCCTGACCTTGAAAATGGGGGGTATCAATGGGGGAAGGAAAACTATCTATTCTCATTCTTAGGGATGGCTCCTGCTGATGATCCGCAGCTTATTGTTTATGTGGCAATTAAAAAGCCGGAGTTAAAGCCGACAGAAATAGGCTCCGATCCGGTATCACAGGTATTTAACCCGGTTATGCTGAATAGCTTGAAGTACCTGAATATCAAGCCGGAGGAAAGTAAAAGCTTGAAGAGATCAGAATTACCCGACTTAACGGGTGAACCTGTTGAAAAGGCTAAAAAAGAACTGGAAGTATCTGGATTGGACCCAGTCGTTATTGGAAATGGACGGACGGTCGCAGGGCAGTCAACATCCCCTGGGACAATGATGCTTCAAGGTGAAAGGATCATTCTCCGTACAGACCGAAAGTTAACCATACCGGATATGAAAGGCTGGTCGGTAAGGGATGTACTGAAAGTTACTAAAATGGCCAATCTAGAACTCAATATGGTGGGAACAGGATATGTAACCAAACAAAATATTAAACCTGATTCCACGATTAATGAGTCAGAGCCTCTTGTGGTTACATTCCAGACCCCTGAGCAGCAAATGAAGGAAGAAAAGAAAGAAAATGAAACGGATGAAGAAGCCCCATTGAACTAATGAAAAAGGCCGGAGGAAATCCTCCGGCCTTTTTCATTGTCTGGGTAACTATAAAATTCTTGGGAAGGGTTGAAAATATGATGGATTTCCGGGTCCAGCTCCATGTCAAGAAGGTTAAAGACACCCATCTTGCTCGTCTTACGAATGTTTGGTGAAGAACAAAAGCGCTTCCCCTTTTGTTCTTCAGGATGCCATTTACATTCTCAGAAATCAACATACTTTCCTTTGTACAGGCATATAATTGAACGAGCCAAATAAGGGGAGGTACTAGGTGTGAAAAGGGTTTCGAATGTAACGGTGAGGAAAAGGCTGGCGCTGGCGCTTGTAATGGGGATTTTAATTTTTGCAGTTATAGATGCAAGGCTTGGGTATGTCCAATTTTTTATGGGGGACAAGCTGACGAGCTGGGCTAAAGATTCCTGGAGCAGAAACATTCCCTTCGAGCCGGAGAGGGGAAAGATTTTAGATAAAAATGGTGTCGAATTGGCCACGAATCAAAGTGCGCCGACTGTTTTTGTGGTGCCAAGGCAGATTACCGATCCGGCTAAAACATCAGAAAAGCTTGCAGCAGCACTTAATCTGCCTCTGGAGGATATCTATCAATACATAACGAAATCGGCCTCAATGGTAAGAATTAATGAGGCGAGAAAGATTTCTTATGAAAAAGCAAAAGAAGTACGTGACTTGAACCTTAAAGGGGTTTATATTGCGGAAGATTCCAAACGATACTATCCCTTTGGGAGCTATTTGTCCCATGTATTGGGATTTGCCGGCATCGACAATCAGGGACTTATGGGGCTTGAGCTCTTTTACAATAAGGAATTGAGCGGCGATGGAGGCTCTGTAAAGTTCTTCTCTGATGCTAAGGGCAAGCGGATGCCTGATATGGCAGATGATTATGAAGCACCGGTTGATGGGCTGGACCTAAAATTAACGATTGACACAAAAGTTCAGACAATTATAGAAAGAGAACTTGATATAGCAGAAGCGGCCTATAATCCCGATGGAATCATTGCAATTGCAATGGATCCTAATAATGGGGAAATACTGGCAATGTCAAGCCGGCCGACATTTGATCCTGCAAACTTCAGGAATGTCCCCCAGGAAATCTACAATCGTAATCTGCCCATCTGGAGTACGTATGAGCCCGGATCAACCTTTAAAATCATCACGTTGGCGGCAGCGCTTGAGGAGAAAAAAGTTGATCTCACAAAAGAGAAATTCCATGATCCAGGACATGTGGAAGTTGCCGGTTCAACTCTGCACTGTTGGAAGAGAGGGGGACACGGGACCCAGACCTTCCTGGAAGTTGTCCAGAATTCCTGTAACCCGGGCTTTGTAGAATTGGGAGAACGCCTGGGAAAAGAGACACTCTTTAAATATATTAAGGACTTCGGTTTTGGCCAGAAAACAGGAATTGACCTTCAGGGAGAAGGGAAGGGCCTCCTATTTAACCTCGATCGGGTCGGACCAGTGGAGCAGGCCACTACTGCTTTTGGGCAAGGAGTCGCCGTGACTCCAATACAGCAGGTTGCAGCAGTGTCAGCAGCAATCAATGGGGGAACTCTATACCAGCCTTATGTAGCAAAGGAACTTGTCGATCCAAAGACAGGTGAAGTGGTCATGAGGAATACCCCGAAAGCGAAGAAACAGGTGATTTCCAAAGAAACCTCCGAAGAAATCCGGTATGCTCTTGAAAGTGTTGTTGCACAAGGGACAGGAAGCAAGGCATTTGTAGATGGCTATAGAGTTGGTGGGAAAACGGGGACGGCCCAAAAAGTTAAGGATGGACGATATATGGAAAACAATCACATTGTTTCCTTTATGGGGTTTGCTCCTGCGGATAAGCCGGAAATTGTTGTTTACTTAGCGGTTGACAATCCAAAAGGCACCATACAATTCGGAGGTGTGGTTGCAGCCCCGATTGTAGGCAATATCATTGGTGACAGTTTACGGGCAATGGGGGTCCCGCCGAGGAAGGACCAGATTGAAAAAGAAACAACATGGTCTGATATACCACTTTTAGAAACTCCTGACCTGGTGGGAATGTCGCGTAAAGAATTGCAGCAGCAGCTGATCAACCTTAAGCTTGACATCAGTGGAGAGGGGAGTAAAGTGGTAGCACAGTCACCAGATCCCGGTGTAAAAATAAAAGAGGGTGCAACAATCAGGATCCAAATGGCAGAGTGAAAAAGTGAACTGGACAGACTTAAATGTACCAAAAGAATAAAAGTGCATGAGCTGCCTGAAGCGGGAAGCGGTCTATCCGCTTCAGGCAATTCACTGTTAAGACTCATTCTTTACAGGCTTGCAACATATTGTTATAACATGGCGACCTTTGATTGTAAGGAGGTTCAATTTGTTTTCGTCTCTGATATTGTGTAGTTCCCCCTGAACTAATCTTAAAGGTTGATAGATTTTGCGCGTGTTTTTCTGTAAAATAAAAATGGTTGCTTTACATACATGAGGAGTTGAAACGATGAAATTGCAAACTTTGCTGGGTGTATTGCCGTTTTTCACGACTAAGGGCGAGGGTAATCCTGAAATTGCAAACTTAAAAAACCATCATAAAAAAGTTAGCAATGGTGATTTATTTTTTTGTATAAAAGGATCCGAAGTGGACAGCCATACTCTAGCAAAAGAAGCAGTTCTCTCTGGCGCGGCTGCGGTTGTTTCCGAGCAGGAATTGGAATTGGATGTCCCTGTGATCATCGTGAAGGATTCAAGGAGAGCAATGGCCGTTCTTGCCAATCATTTTTACGGTCATCCTTCTAAAAAGCTGAGTCTGATTGGTGTGACCGGTACAAACGGGAAGACGACCACAACACACTTAATTGACAGGATATTTAATTTTACCGGAGATCAAACAGGTTTAATCGGTACGTTATATGTGAAAACAGGAGATGATGTGATTGCCAGTAAGAACACGACTCCTGACAGCCTGACCCTTCAGCAGCTTTTCGGTGAATTTGTTAATACTGGAGTTAATACGGCTATAATGGAAGTTTCTTCACATGCGCTATATCAGGGAAGGGTCCACGGATGCGATTTCGATATAGCTGTTTTTACCAATATCACACAAGATCATTTGGATTACCACAAGACCATGGAGGAATATAAAAGTGCAAAGAGCCTTCTTTTTTCGCAACTAGGCAACACGTACAATGAGAACAAGCGGAAATTTGCCATCATTAACAGTGATGACCCCTCGGCTGAATTTTTCATTCATTCCACAGCAGCACATGTCCTTACGTACGGACTGAGCCCTAATGCTGATTTTTATGCTGAAGATATCAAGCTCCGGCATAATGGATCTTCTTTTACTATGGTAACCCCTGCAGGAAAGATCCATTTGGATATCCAGCTGGCAGGAAGGTTTAATATTTATAATGTCCTTGCAGCAGCAGCAGCGGCTGCGGTTACTAAGATTTCCCTAACAGAAATCAAAGTAGCCATCGAATCAACCAAAGGAGTCAGCGGCAGGTTTGAACAAGTGGAGGCAGGCCAGAATTTTTCAGTTATTGTCGATTATGCCCATACACCTGACAGTCTTGAGAATGTATTAAAGACCATTGAAACCATCACAGAAGAAAAAGTGATAGTGGTTGTTGGCTGCGGAGGGGACAGGGACAGGACGAAGAGGCCCGTCATGGCTGATATTGCTTGTAAATACGGAAATCATATCATCTTCACTTCAGACAATCCTAGGAATGAAGACCCCAAAATCATCATTGATGAAATGACTGCAGGTATACAACATGAAAATTACTCTGTTATTATTGACCGGCAGGAAGCAATAGATCATGCTGTCTCATTAGCTTGCAAAGGAGATGTAGTACTCATAGCAGGTAAAGGCCATGAAGCTTATCAAATCATCGGAGATAAAGTGCTCACCTTTGATGACAGGGAGGCTGCAAAGGCTGCTATTGAGAGGTTGAACTGATGCTGAGTTATTCAGAGGTAAAGAATGCCGTTTCAGGTACCAGGGGGATTAATGATCCGGCATTGCAATTTGAAATGGTGACAGCCGAGGTGGATGTCGATATGCCTAAAGGCCTTTTCATCCCCGCTTCCAATAAAGACCTGTTTGCTGCAATCCATAAAGGGGCTGTGGCCTCCTTTTGGCAGAATGATGAAAAAATACCTGCATGGATGCCGAATCATTTTCCTTTATTCGTAACAGACAATATAATAGAGGCTGTACTAGGAATCCTTGATCATTATTACTATAAAACGAAACAAGAAGAGTGGGGAACAATGACAAAATTTATATTTAGAGACAAAGAAATGAGTAAACTAAACACCATTACAAACCATCAGCAATATGTAAAGTCCAGAAATCAAGCAGAAAAATCATTACTAATGAAGGGAGGGGAATGAGATGGCAGAAAATGTGATCTTTTATACGATACTAATGGGCTTCATAGTAACAGTTGTCCTTTCCCCGATATTTATTCCCTTCTTAAGAAGGCTTAAGTTCGGGCAGAGCATCAGAGAAGAGGGGCCGAAATCCCATCAGAAGAAATCCGGGACACCGACTATGGGAGGATTGGTGTTCCTTCTGTCGATATTGATAACTACACTTTTCATAACAAGCAGGTATTCTGAGTTTGGCGCTGAAACATTCCTCTTGCTCCTTGTAACAGTCGGATTCGGTTTTTTGGGTTTCCTTGATGATTTTATAAAAGTAGTCATGAAAAGGAACCTTGGATTGACTTCCAAGCAGAAACTTGCCGGGCAGATCGTTATCTCAGCTGTCTTTTTCTATGTTTATCAACAAAACGATTTTGCTTCGACTGTTTCCATTCCATTGACAGATATAAGCGTCGACCTGGGATGGTTTTATGTCTTGTTTATCATCTTTTGGCTGGTTGGATTCTCTAATGCAGTCAATTTGACTGATGGGCTTGACGGTCTGGTTTCCGGAACTTCAGCCATCGCGTTCGGAGCGCTTGCAGTACTCGCGTGGAATCAGTCTCAATATGATGTTTCCATCTTTGCAGTGGCAGTGGTAGGGGCTGTCCTTGGGTTCCTTGTCTTTAATGCACATCCTGCGAAGGTATTCATGGGAGATACTGGTTCGCTTGCTCTTGGCGGAGCCATCGCAGCTATTGCCATACTGACAAAACTTGAGATTCTGCTTATATTGATCGGCGGGGTTTTCGTCATTGAGACGCTTTCTGTCATCATACAGGTCATTTCGTTCAAGACAACAGGAAAAAGGGTCTTCAGAATGAGCCCGCTTCATCATCATTATGAACTTGTAGGCTGGTCTGAGTGGAGAGTCGTCGTGACTTTCTGGACTGTCGGCCTGCTGTGTGCAGTTTTAGGAATTTATATTGAGGTGTGGATATAATTGAAAACGACTCTAAAATTCAAACATAAAAAAGTACTAGTATTGGGATTGGCAAAAAGCGGGGTCAGCGCAGCCTCGCTGCTTCATAAGTTAGAGGCATTCGTCACAGTGAATGACCGTAAACCTTTTTCTGAAAATCCGGAAGCACAAGGTCTTCTTCAGCAAGGGATCAAGGTTATTTGTGGAAGCCATCCCATTGAACTCCTGGATGAAGGTTTTGACTACATAGTTAAGAATCCCGGCATTCCGTATGAAAACCCTTTGGTGAGCGGAGCTGTGGAAAAGGGGATTCCTGTCCTTACTGAAGTGGAGTTGGCCTATTTGGTTTCAGAGGCACCATTTATAGGCATTACGGGTACAAATGGAAAAACGACAACAACAACCTTAGTGTATGAGATGCTAAATAAAGGCGGGAAACATCCTTTGATTGCGGGGAATATCGGAACCGTGGCTTCTGAAGTTGCGCAGACTGCTGAAGAAGAAAACAACGTGGTCATTGAACTTTCTTCTTTCCAACTGATGGGGATCGACACGTTCCGACCTAAAATAAGCATCTTCATCAATCTCTATGAAGCCCATCTTGATTATCATGGTTCAATTGATGAGTATGCCAAAGCCAAAGCAAATATCACAGCTAACCAGACAGAAGATGATTATCTTATCATCAACGCTGACCAGCCGGAGCTGGATGAACTTTTACGTTATTCTAAGGCAGAAAAGATTTATTTTTCAACAAAGAAGCAATTGGAAAAAGGGGCAAGTATTAAAGATGGGTTCATTTGGTTTGATAATGAAAGAATCATGAATACATCCATGGTTGCCCTGCCTGGAAAACACAATCTAGAAAATATCCTTTGTGCGGTCATCGCTTCAAAGATCACCGGAGTAGACAATGAAGCGATTCAAGAAGTCCTCAAGACATTCACCGGAGTTAAGCATAGGACACAATTTGTAAGAACACTGGGCGGCAGGTCATTTTATAACGATTCTAAAGCCACCAATGTTCTGGCAGCCAAAAGTGCGTTGGAAGCATTTGATCAGCCAACCATCCTGCTTGCAGGCGGGCTGGACAGAGGAAACAGCTTCGACGAACTGATTCCATATATGACCCATGTCAAAGCCCTCGTCACTTTTGGGGAAACAGCACCAAAATTAATGGAAACAGCGGCTAAAGCAGGGATACAAACTATAAAACGTGTCGATAATGTAGAGGCTGCAGTACCTGCCGCTTATGAGGTTTCAGATGAAGGGGATGTAATCCTGCTCTCACCTGCATGTGCAAGCTGGGATCAATATCGTACTTTTGAAGTCCGCGGTGACATTTTTATCGAAGAGGTGCATAAGCTTTAATAAGGGCTTGTCTATTTTGGAGCAATAAAGAAGAAATTCAGCTTGTGTGACATCGGAAATCAAAGGTTTTGATTGCTCGAAACGGCTCAAATAAGTCTATCGAGGTGTTAGGATGCCTTTGAAAAAATCTACTCCAGACTTCATTTTAATTGTAGTAACTTTATCTTTGCTGGCCATCGGGCTGATCATGGTGTACAGCGCCAGCGCGATATGGGCTGATTACAAATTCGATGATACCTTCTTCTTTGCAAAAAGGCAGATGCTTTTTGCAGGAGTGGGGGTTCTGGCTATGTTTTTTATCATGAATGTTGACTATTGGACATGGAGGACCTGGGGGAAAGTCATTATTATTGTATGTTTTGTGCTGTTGGTCCTGGTTCTTATACCAGGTGTCGGGGTGCTGAGGAACGGATCGAGGAGCTGGATAGGTGTCGGGGCTTTCTCGATTCAGCCTTCGGAATTTATGAAGATTGCCATGATTGCTTTTCTAGCAAAATTTTTGTCGGAAAACCAGAAGTACATAACTTCTTTCCGTAAAGGGCTGGTCCCTTCGCTGTTCCTTGTATTCACTGCTTTTGGAATGATTATGCTTCAGCCCGACTTGGGGACAGGCACTGTAATGGTGGGGACCGCTGTTGTTATGGTTTTTATTGCAGGAGCAAAAATCAGCCATTTCGCCATGATGGGACTCGCCGGGCTTGCAGGGTTTGCTGCCCTGGTGTTGTCTGCACCGTATCGAATGGAACGGATCACTTCATTCCTGGATCCGTGGGAAGACCCATTGGGCAGTGGATTTCAAATGATCCAATCCCTTTATGCAATTGGTCCCGGCGGTCTCCTTGGATTGGGACTTGGTGAAAGCAGACAGAAATTCTTTTATCTGCCAGAACCGCAAAATGATTTCATTTTTGCCATTTTGGCTGAGGAACTTGGTTTCATAGGAGGCAGTCTCGTACTTCTATTATTTGCTCTTCTGCTCTGGAGAGGAATTCGTATTGCGCTTGGTGCCCCAGACTTGTACGGAAGCTTTCTGGCTGTAGGGATTGTTTCCATGATAGCCATCCAGGTGATGATCAATGTAGGGGTGGTGACCGGATTGATGCCGGTGACCGGTATAACCCTTCCGTTCTTGAGTTATGGAGGGTCATCATTGACATTGATGCTTCTTGCAGTCGGTGTGTTGTTGAACATCAGCCGATACTCACGACTATAGGGACAATGACCGGAATGCAGATTCATGCTGTGTTTCGGTTTTTTGTATTCTTGAAAGAATATTGCAGGGAGCTATTCAAGGATATGAACAGTGAAATAAAGGAGTGAAGTGTATCGAAGCTCGACTGTGTCGTAAGGAAATCTTTCCGCCATGAGCAGATTGAAGGGATAAACCTTACAAATTGAGCAGGCCATTCAACTTTTTTCATGATTAATCAACATCAACTCACTGCGTTCGCTGTGTTTCCTTTATCTGATGCGAAGCCGGTCCAGTCCGTACACAGCCGACCGGGCCTTTCCGCTTCTTAGCGATAAGTCATCATCGAATCGCTGTCGCTCTTCGTGATTCCTATATCTCATGCAAGAGCCCTCCAATCTGTACAGCGCTGACCGGGGCAGCTTCCGCTTTATATCAATCCAGCTAGCCCCTCGGGGTCATAAGCCAATCCGCCGAGAAGGCAAAGTGCAGCCTTCCCGCCGGCTTGTCTTATGCCTGTCGGGGCTGATCAAGGCGCTTGCGCTTTTTAATCAATCCAGCTCCAGCGGCCAGCGCCTAGAGGATTTCGGTCTTCCTCCTTGCGATAAGTCAACATCGGCTCGCTCCGCTTGCCGTGTTTCCTATATCTCATGCGGAAGCCCTCCAATCCGTACGGCACTGAACGGCCGCTTGCGCTTTTTAATCAATCCAGCAACTAGCGGATTTCACACTGCCTTCTTTGCGATAAGTCAACATCGATTCACGTTCGTTCATCGTGTTTCCTTTATCTCGATGCGGCAGTGCTCCAATCCGTACGTTGCTGAACGGCCGCTTCCGCTTTATATTTTGTAACAAAACGGATAACCTATTTACATTTCAATGACATTCTGATAATCAATACCCGTGTGAGTTTAAAATGTAGTAGTATAGGGAATACGCTGAAAGGCCTTGCTTTTGGGTGAGAAAAAGGTAATTAAATTCACAAGAAGGAATATTTTGGATGTGTTTACGCCGTGAATGGCTGAAACTGGGGTCTGATGCTATGATAAAATACAAAAAATAGAAAAATATTGTGAAAATTACAGTCTACCCTCTTTTATCATCTTTTCCCTTCATATAAAATAAAGGTATTGAATAGAAAAGTGAAAGCTCTGATTTCATACAGATCCAGCAGGATATAAAACTATAAGAAAAATGATTTTTACATAAAGGAAAAGGACAAGCCTTTCCTTGCGCGGTATGGAAATTGGAGGGGAAAGAAAAGTATGGACAAGGGAAAAATTGTGTCCTTGGAAGAACGTATACCGAAACTTAAACAACACCGAAAGAAAAAGGCTAACCGCAGATTGACATTTTTACTCTCACTTTTTCTTCTGCTCATTCTTACTGTGGTTTATTTCCAGTCCTCTTTAAGCCAGGTAAAGGATATTGTAATAACAGGCAATCACCTGGTTTCCAAAGAATTGGTTCTTGAGAAGATTTCGATTTCCAAGGGCACTAATGTTTGGAGTGTTGACAGGTCCGAGACGGAAAGAGAACTGAAAAAGGTTCCTGAAGTTTCCGGAGCCGAAGTGAAGCTGCAGCTTCCCAACACGGTAACCATCCAGGTTAAGGAGTATGAGAAAGCAGCCTATTTGATTAGTGAGACACGTTTTTATCCCATTCTTGAAAATGGAGTTCTGCTTGACTCAAGGGAATTAGCATCACTTCCGACTGATGCACCTATACTGATAGGTTTTAAAGAAGATGATATTCTTAAGGAAATGGTAACAGAGCTTAAACTTCTGCCTTCAGAAATTAAGAACTCCATTTCGGAAATTGTCCTATCACCCAAAAAAACTGACCCTTATCATGTTTCATTGTATATGAACGATGGATATGAAGTCAGTGCTTCCATTAGGACTTTTTCTGAAAAAATGGTTCATTATCCTTCCATAGTCAGCCAGCTTGGCGAATCATCCAAAGGAGTCATAGATTTGGAAGTCGGCTCCTATTTCAGAGAATATGATACGGAAGGAGAACCTGGGAGTAATGAAGATGAAAGTGAAAGTTAGACACGTAACATTATCCCTGGTCTGCCTGGTTCTCGGCTTTATCCTGGCCTTTTCCTACAGTCTCGCCAATTCAGAGAAGCAGGAAGGAACCCAGGTGACAAGCGGGCAGTGGCAAAGAGAAGATAAGCTCCGCAGCCAGCTTATAACCCGTCAGGAAGATAATTCAGATTTACAAAATGAGATTTATGAGAAACAGCAAAAAATCGTGGATATTGAAAAGGAACTTTCCCAGGAAAAACAGATATACTTTAATCTTGCGGAAGATGCTGAAAAATACAGGATGTTCTTGGGGAAGGTGAAAGTACAGGGACCCGGCGTAAGTGTGACATTGTCTGATTCCCAATATAATCCTGATGAGCCGAATGTAAATAATTATATTGTCCATGAGCACCATGTGTATAAGGTTATTAATGAAATGTATATTGCAGGTGCTTCTGCCGTTGCTATCAATGGCCAGAGACTCAAGCATGATTCTTACATTCTATGCACGGGACCAGTAATTACCGTTGACGGGGTTCCTTACAGTGCTCCGTTTGAAATTACTGCGATCGGTGATCCCGAAGTATTATCCTCCGCCCTTAATCTGACAGGCGGTGTTAAGGATCAGTTAGTAAATGAAAATATCGATTTCAGCCTTAAAAAGGCAACTAAGTTGGTATTTGAACCTATAATCAGTGAATCGTAAGGCGGGATAACCCTGTGTATTGGAAAATAGAAAGCAAGGTGAGAAAGAGTGGGCAATAAAGTAAGCTTTACTCTTATAACCCTGATTATCGGATTCATGGTGGCTGTCCAGTTCCAGACAGTTCAAGAACCTGTGATCAGGGATACCAGGGATATATGGGAATTAAGAGAAGCCATAGAAATGGAAAAAGATACGAGCTCGAATCTCCTTAAGGAACTTCAGTCGATTGATGAGAAACTGAAGAAATACGAAACGGAGAGGCAGACGAGTCAGGAGCAGGCCTTAAGGGATACTCTCGAGGAGCTTAAGCAGGAAGCAGGGCTCGTTGAAAAATCCGGTCCGGGCTTGGTGCTCACAGTGGAACCGTCTGTTGAAGAAGTCCTGTTGGGCGAGAAGGTTAAATCTGTTTCTCCTGATCTCCTTGAGAGACTGGTGAATGAGTTGAATCAGTATGGAGCCAGGGATATTTCCATTGACGGCCGCAGGCTTATAAACACCTCAGTCATCAGGGATATAAATGGAGAAACGAAAATTGACGGGTACTCGATTAATACTATCCCGTTTGAAATCAGGATCTTAACCAAAGATCTGGAAGCTGCCCAAGATCTCCACAATCGGATGCAGGTTTCCCGGGCAATAGAAGACTTCTTTATAGATAATCTGAGAGTCAATATAGGCTCCCCTGTGGAAAGCCTGTCTGTACCGGCATATGAGGATACTATCAGGATCCGGTATATGGACCCTGTAACAGAAGGAGGGAATTAACAGAATGTGGCTGCCCGTTCTAGGGTTGCTGCTAGGAGTAATCCTTGGATTACTTACCGATATCAGGATCCCAGATGAATATTCAAACTACTTATCCATTGCGGTATTAGCAGCTCTCGATACATTGTTTGGTGGGATAAGGGCCCACCTGCAAAACATTTATGATGACAAAGTATTTGTCTCGGGTTTTTTCTTTAATATTTTATTGGCTGCAAGTTTGGCTTTTCTAGGTGTCCATCTTGGTGTAGACTTATACTTAGCAGCAGTTTTCGCGTTTGGTGTCAGGCTATTTCAAAATATTGCAGTCATACGAAGGATTTTGATTAGTAACTGGAGTACAAATAGCGAAAAAAAAGAAAAAAATTGAAATATTAAAAGGGAAATCTTTTAAAAGCGACGAATATTTTTATAAGATATACTTAAAACTCAACTTTAAACGAATTTGTTGTTCTAAAATACATAAGAATTGAAGGAGGTGCCACAGAGTGAACAGCAATGAAATTTTTGTAAGTCTTGACATCGGTACATCCACAGTGAAAGTGATTATTGGAGAAATGTCCAATGATTCTCTGAACATCATAGGTGTAGGTAATGTCAAATCACAAGGAATCCGAAAAGGTTCCATAGTGGATATAGATGAAACTGTTCAATCAATAAAAAAGGCCGTCGAACAAGCTGAAAGGATGGTCGGTATAAATATCAACCAGGTAATCGTCGGGATACCTGGAAACGGAGTCGCACTTCAAGCGTGTCATGGGGTGGTGGCTGTATCAAGTGATAACAGAGAAATCACAGATGATGATGTGGCACGTGTAATGGATGCTGCCCAAGTCATCTCGATTCCTCCTGAACGGGAAATCGTTAATGTGATTCCTAAACAATTCATCGTGGATGGGTTGGATGAAATTACGGATCCAAGGGGAATGATCGGGGTTAGACTTGAGATGGAAGGCACGATCATTACAGGATCTAAGACACTTTTACATAATACTTTACGTTGTGTTGAAAAAGCCGGTCTGGAAATAATGGATATAGTGCTGCAGCCTTTGGCATCTGGTTCCATCGCCCTTTCCAAGGATGAACAGAGCCTTGGAGCGGCATTAATTGATATTGGTGGCGGATCTACAACGATTGCAGTCTTCGAGCATGGTCATGTAAAAGCTGCTTCAGTCCTGCCGATAGGAGGGGAGCATATTACGAAAGACCTGTCCATAGGACTCAGAACTTCAACTGAGGATGCTGAGATGATCAAAGTGAAATATGGACATGCCTTTTATGATCATGCTTCTGAAGATGAAGTGTTCAGTGTACCGATTATTGGCAGTGATCAACATCAACAATTTAATCAGCTTGAAATTTCTGATATCATAGAAGCTAGATTAGAAGAAATATTCGATATGATTGGACATGAATTAAGAAGAATGGGTATCCATGACTTGCCTGGCGGCTATGTTCTGACAGGCGGAATTGCCAATCTTCCGGGAGTGCTTGAACTCGCACAGCTGGTTTTCCAAAATCGTGTAAGAGTAGCCGTCCCTGATTACATTGGTGTTCGAGAACCTCAATATACAACGTCTGTAGGGTTGATAAAATATGCTCACAAAAATGCTAGATTACAAGGGAGGAACGTAAGCGCCTCTCCTGTCCCTGCAGAGCCTGCTGAAAAGAGGAATGGTAAGACGAAGCCTGAGCAAATTGACAAACCAAAACCAAAACCGGACAAGCCAAATGAGGAAAAAGTCTCATCAAAAATGAAGAAATTTTTCGGCTACTTTTTTGAATAGCTTCAAATAGGTTGAGAATCGAGGAATTAGGAGGATGTTTCATGTTAGAGTTTGATACAAATTTAGATTCATTAGCCACCATAAAAGTAATCGGGGTAGGAGGCGGCGGAAATAACGCCGTCAATCGAATGATTGAGCATGGTGTACAAGGAGTAGAATTTATAGCGGTAAATACTGATGCACAAGCATTGAATTTATCAAAAGCAGAAATCAAGATGCAAATTGGCGGTAAGCTTACCAGAGGTCTTGGAGCAGGTGCAAACCCTGAAGTTGGTAAGAAGGCTGCTGAAGAAAGTAAGGAACAAATCGAAGAAGCCCTTAAAGGAGCAGACATGGTGTTCGTAACCGCCGGAATGGGTGGAGGAACCGGAACTGGTGCAGCTCCCGTAATTGCAGGGATTGCCAAGGAAATTGGCGCTTTGACTGTAGGGGTTGTTACCCGGCCATTCACCTTTGAAGGGAGAAAGCGTTCAACCCAGGCAAGCGGCGGAATTAGTGCGATGAAGGATGCCGTTGATACCTTGATCGTCATCCCAAATGACCGACTTCTTGAAATTGTTGATAAGAGCACCCCTATGCTTGAAGCATTCCGTGAGGCTGATAACGTATTGCGTCAGGGTGTTCAGGGCATTTCAGACCTTATTGCGACACCAGGCCTTATCAACCTTGACTTTGCGGATGTAAAGACAATCATGTCCAATAAAGGATCTGCTTTGATGGGGATTGGAGCTGCGTCCGGTGAAAATCGTGCCACCGAGGCAGCGAAAAAGGCTATTTCCAGTCCTTTGCTTGAAACTTCACTTGATGGTGCTCAAGGTGTCTTGATGAATATTACTGGAGGCACAAACCTTTCACTTTATGAAGTTCAGGAAGCTGCCGATATTGTAGCTTCTGCATCAGACCAGGAAGTCAATATGATTTTCGGTTCTGTTATTAATGAAGAGCTGAAAGATGACATCGTTGTTACAGTCATTGCGACAGGTTTTAACGAAGAAGCTGTCCAGCCTAAACAAACAAGACCTGCATTTGGTGGAATGAAGCCGAACAATAATCATGTTACCCAGCAGCAGGCTTCAAAGCGTGAACCCAAAAGAGAGGAACCTCAGCAACAACAGGAACCTTCTCGTACAAGCGGACAGGGAGCGGAAGAGACACTGGATATCCCGACTTTCCTGCGAAATCGTAACCGTCGCCGATAATGTAAAGGCTCAAAAGGCTCAAGGATAAATTCCTTGAGCCTATTTTGTTTGTTGTTAGCTGGTAAAAAACCTTCAGCATTGACTGATAACATACCCACAAAGGGTTTGAGTAATATTCTTATAGGAGTATTGATTATAATTAATTAGATTTACACTCTATTTCACTTTTGGCAAATGAAGGTAAATATAGTTAATTGGAGTGAAAAGTGTACAACCTACTGCTGGATGGCTGGATAGGTCCAGTTTCTGCTCCAGCAGCCAGAAGAAATCCCGAAACCTCCTTGCAAATCCAGCTCCAAGTCTCCTACGGCTATCGAACGGTAGTCCACTCCTTAAAAAAAGTCACATCAATCAATTCATTCCTTTCGTTGCATTTACTTATATCTTTTTGCGGAGCCAGTCCGCAGATAACTGATCGTGTCTTTCGGGTTTTTAGAGATAAGTCACCATTGACCCTCCGCTCTTCCTGATTTCTATATGCCGTGCACAAGCCCTGCAGTTCGTTTGGCGTAAATCTGCTCTTTCCGGTTTTATTGTGGTTTTACCCTCTCTAGCCTTTTATGTTGGAGGCTTGGAGCTGAAGGCGTGCGACCTCTAATCCATATGGAACTCAATGGCGGGTTCCTCCTTCTAGTTCACTTACCTTACGAGGTGTGTGCGCCTAAAGCAGAAAGCCATTACTTATAAAAAAGCCACAATGATTGCGGAAATGTCCCGGAGATAAAGCAACATTCAATCGTTTCGTTTGTTGTCAGCCCTCTTACCTCATATAGAGGCTTCAAACCCTTATGACAGACCTTATTGATGAGGCTCTGTCCCATGGGATGCATAAAATAATTTGACAATATTCGAACGAGAGTATGAAAAGTTTCACTTCTTTGCCTACAGAAAGTGACACACTTCAAGAGAGTATGTACGATATACTTCACATAACAGTCAGTAATGATGGACCAAAAGGAGGGAAAAGGTTGGTTCTGTATTTAGATGTCATTTGGCTATTAAATTTTTTGATAGACAGCATATTGCTGATGATGACTGCATTATTCCTAAAGAGACATCTAAAGTGGTGGAGAATATTTTCGGGTGGGTTTATCGGCTCCTTCATTGTATTGTTATCCTTTACCCCTTATGCCTATATCAGTGGTCATCCGCTGGTCAAATTATCCTTCTCGATCGTCATGGTGGTGGCCGCATTCGGATTCAAGCGTTTTCGATTCTTTGTTGGGAATTTACTGATGCTTTATTTTGCAACTTTTCTAACGGGAGGGTTTTTGATCGGAGTCCATTATTTTTTAAAGTTTGATAATAACCTCCAATCTTCCATGTTCTTGGCAAGTGTGAAGGGGTTTGGAGATCCAATCAGCTGGGTGTTTGTCATGTTTGCCCTTCCCGCAGCCTGGTATTTTTCCCGGAGCCGTGTAAGCAGTATAGAGACAGTCAATATTCAATATGACCAAATTGTCGGTATTGAGGTTGAGATAAACGGGGTGAAACTTGAGCTGAAAGGGTTGGTCGACAGCGGTAATCAGCTTTACGATCCACTAAGTAAAAGTCCTGTAATGTTGATTTCTTCAAAAGGTTTGAATGAGAAGCTTCCAAACGAAATAATTGGACTCTCAGAAGATAATGAAGACATCATGAGTGGAAACCATTCACTATCTCGGGAATGGGAGGATCGTGTCCGGTTTATCCCTGCGCAGTCAGTCGGAAAGAAGAATCAACTCCTTATTGCTTTTAAGCCTGACTCCATTGTAATAAGAAAAGGAGAAGAAACGTGGATATGTAAAAAAGGACTGGTTGTATTTCAGGATATCGTCTTTTCTGCAGACGATACATTCAACTGCATTGTTCATCCGAGGATGATGGCATCTTCTCCGCTTAGAAACGTATCTTAACACATGCCACTACTACTATACTCGTTATCCATCAAAATAGAAGGGGGAACTACATTGAAAAATTTGCGGCTTAAACTTACATATTATTGGTATAAGCTTCTCATCAAGCTGGGGATTAAAACAGATGAGATTTATTACATAGGCGGCAGTGAGGCACTTCCGCCTCCTCTTTCAAAAGAAGAAGAAGAGGTATTGCTTAAAAAACTTCCGAATGGTGATAAAACAGCCCGCTCTCTCTTGATAGAAAGGAACCTTAGGCTTGTGGTATATATTGCAAGAAAATTTGAAAATACCGGAATCAACATAGAAGATCTCATTAGTATCGGTACCATCGGTTTAATCAAGGCTGTAAACACGTTTAATCCAGAAAAGAAAATCAAGTTGGCCACCTATGCATCCAGGTGTATAGAAAATGAGATCCTAATGTATCTGAGGAGAAATAATAAGATAAGGTCGGAAGTTTCCTTTGATGAACCATTGAATATCGATTGGGATGGAAACGAACTGCTGCTATCTGACGTCTTGGGGACCGAGGAGGATATCATTACGAAAGACCTTGAAGCTACAGTTGACAGAAAACTTCTGTTTAATGCATTGACGGAACTCTCAGACAGGGAAAAACAGATAATGGAACTTAGATTTGGACTTATGGGGGGAGAAGAAAAAACACAAAAGGACGTTGCAGATATGCTGGGAATATCGCAATCTTATATATCCAGATTAGAGAAACGAATAATTAAAAGGCTGAAAAAAGAGTTCAACAAGATGGTGTAATTTTGGAAGGTTCTTTTGGTAAACTTTGTTGCTGTTTGATAATAATTCAGAAAGATAGTGGAGTAATGAACCGGAAAAACCAGCAAGAGAGAAAAGAGCTTCTCTCTTCGTTGAGAGCGAAAAACGTAGTATGCAGGGGAAGAATCCGGCTTTTGGGATTTTTCCGGAAGCAACAATATATGCGAAAACAGCCTTTTGGAAAGAGGAGCGATTCAAAAATTGAATCGCTTCTTTTTTTGTCCCAAAAAAATTTTTGTGATTATAGAACCCTTGTCCTGCCTTGATTGGAAGTATTTTCAATATGTGGGAGAGATGGATGGCGGTGCATAAATTTCCCTCCCGGGGAGATACTGACTTTTGTACAGCAACTCCTGTAAGGAGGGAAGGAATTTGACACGAAATAAAGTTGAAATCTGTGGTGTTGATACATCAAAGCTTCCCGTTCTAAAGAATGAGGAAATGAGAAAACTCTTTCGGGAAATGCAGGCGGGGGATATCTCAGCCAGAGAAAAATTAGTAAACGGGAACCTTCGTCTTGTTCTCAGTGTCATTCAAAGGTTCAATAATCGCGGAGAATATGTGGATGATCTGTTTCAAGTTGGATGTATCGGTCTAATGAAGTCGATCGATAACTTTGACCTTGGACAAAATGTACGATTTTCCACCTATGCGGTACCAATGATTATCGGAGAGATCCGCCGTTATCTAAGAGATAACAATCCGATAAGAGTTTCCCGGTCTCTTAGGGATATAGCCTATAAAGCTCTTCAGGTACGCGAGAGGCTGATGGGCGAGACTTCAAAAGAACCAACAGCGGAGGAAATTGCCAAGGTGCTTGATGTCCCGCATGAAGATATTGTATTTGCGATGGATGCGATTCAAGATCCTGTTTCCCTGTTCGAACCGATTTATAATGATGGCGGTGACCCAATATTTGTAATGGATCAGCTTAGTGATGAAAAAAACAGAGATCATACCTGGATTGAGGAAATTGCTCTTCAAGAAGGGATGAGACGTTTGAATGACCGGGAGAAGATGATTATACGGAAACGCTTCTTCCAAGGAAAAACCCAAATGGAAGTCGCAGAGGAAATCGGTATCTCACAAGCACAAGTATCCAGGCTTGAAAAGGCTGCTATCAAACAAATGAATAAGAATATTCAATAATGGGTCATGCCCCGTGAATAAGACGGGGCATGACCCCATTTTGTTTTGCATATATTTTTTATAAGACTTCAGAGAAAGAGGGAGAGACATGGTAAGGATATCAGATTTTCAAGTAAAGGATGTTGTGAGCATATCAGATGGGAGAAAATTAGGAAATATAGCTGATATAGAGATTAATCTCGATACCGGCAGGATAGAAGCGATCGTGATCGGCAGAAACGGTAAGCTGCTGGGTTTTTTTGCGAAGGAAGAAGATGTGGTTATACCTTGGACTTCCATTGTCAAAATCGGCGAGGATGTCATTTTGGTGCGGCATAAGGATAACCATTATCTCCAGGCTCAGTTGGAAGAACCGAAGAAACAATGAAAAGAATATCTGAAGAATTGCCATCAATATAAGGAAAACCTATGCATGCAGGAAAGAAAGAACTGCTCTCATCTTCAAGCTATGGGCAAACTGCCAAGTAAAAGCGGTCAGATAGAAGGATTATGACGGTAAAGGGGAGTTTGTGATAAACTGTAGAAAAAGGAAGGAGACATTGCAGTGACTCAACAAGCCTTCTTTAAAGAAAATCATCTAAATTTCTCCCTTCCTGAATGGGAAAATCTTGTGCCCGGCTTGACAGCAGGGATTACCAGTAAGCAAGGAGGTTTCAGTGAAGGACCATTTCAATCTCTAAATATGGGACTCCATGTAAAGGATGAAGTGGATACAGTTCGGCAGAATCGCAAGCGAGTTGCGGATAGTATCCATTTTCCACTGAAAACATGGGTATGTACTGAGCAAACACATGGAAATAATATTCGACGGGCAACGCATAAAGATGGCGGTAAGGGTGCATTGGATTATGCAACGAGTATCATGGATGCTGATGGCTTAATCACCGATGAACCGGATTTGCTCCTGACCATGTGCTACGCTGACTGTGTTCCGCTGTATTTCCTATACCCGGAGGGAAGGCTGATAGGGGTCGCCCATGCTGGATGGAAAGGCACCGTCCTTGACATCGCTGGTAACATGATAAGGGAATTTAATCATTACGGAGCAAGGTCAGAGGAGATACTGACGGCAATCGGACCCTCTATTTGCAGGAAATGTTATCAGGTAGACGACAGAGTTATTGACAAAGTGAAAAAACTACTAGAAGATTGTAATGAAAAGCCATATAATCTTAAATATGAAGGACAATATGAGCTTGATCTTAAAAGAACCAATTATCTGGCACTCAGAAACATGGGAGTCCCTTCCAAAAATATTACCGTGTCAGACCTATGTACGGCCTGTAATGAAAAGGAATTCTTTTCTCACCGTAGAGACAGCGGTAAGACAGGCAGGATTATGAGCTTTATCGGCTGGAAGGAGTGACGCTTCATGGATGTTAAGGATAAGCTCCAGATCATCAACGAAAAAATCAATGCAGCCTGTGAAGCTTCCGGCAGAGATCGTGAAGAGATCACAATAGTTGCCGTTACAAAATATGTATCGATTGAAAGGGCTAAGGAGGCTATTGAAGCCGGTCTTACCCACCTCGGTGAAAACAGGGATGAAGGACTGATTTCCAAATGGGAACAGTTGAAGGACAAGCCCGAGTGGCACTTCATTGGGTCACTTCAATCAAGGAAAGTAAAGAATATCATAGATAAAGTATCATACATACACTCCTTGGACCGAAAGTCGCTGGCAAAGGAAATAAATAAGAGGGCTTCCCGGCCGGTTTCTTGTTTTGTCCAAGTGAACGTCTCCGGGGAAGAATCAAAGCATGGACTTCCACCTGATGAGGTAACCTCATTCATAAAAGGTTTGAGCCAATTTGAGAGTGTGAAAGTGGCAGGCTTGATGGCCATGATGCCCAACATCGATGATGAAACTGAGTTGAGAGGGTATTTCAAACAAATGAAGGCCCTCCAGACAGGGGTTGCTGCAATGGGACTTGAACATGCACCCTGTACAGAACTTTCTATGGGAATGTCAAATGATTTTATGATAGCCATCGAAGAAGGAGCCACCTTTATTCGGGTTGGTACAGCACTTGTAGGAGAAGATTAAAAGGAGGCAGACAAGTGGGAATCAAGTCAAAATTCAAGAACTTTTTTCTGCTGGATGAGGAAGAATTTGAACAGGATCAAAGCTATACTGAGGAACAGTATGAGGAGAAGCTGCCAGTGAAGCAACAACAGCCTTCATCGACAAAGCAAAATGTGGTCAGTCTGCAAAGTGTCCAGAAGTCTTCAAAAATGATCATCGTAGAACCAAGAGTGTATGCAGAAGCGCAAGAGATCGCCGATCACCTTAAAAATCGGAAAGCAATTGTCGTTAATCTGCAAAGAATTCAGCATGACCAGGCAAAGCGGATTGTAGACTTTTTAAGTGGTACTGTTTATGCATTGGGAGGCGACATCCAGAGGATCGGCAGCAATATCTTCCTTTGTACTCCTGACAATGTTGAAGTGGCAGGAAATATTACAGAGTTCCTGCAGGAGGAAGATAACCATAATACAAGGTGGTAATGTGAACTATGGATTTTGTAATTGCAACTTTATACAGACTGATTGAGCTCTACTCCTGGGCATTGATCATTTATATCTTAATGTCCTGGTTTCCTAATGCAAGGGAGACTGCAATTGGTAAGTTTCTGGCAAGGATATGTGAACCCTATTTAGAGCCGTTCCGCAGAATTGTGCCGGCCATCGGAATGATTGATATATCTCCAATTGTGGCGTTCATTGTATTGAGTTTAGCCAAAACAGGTATTCTTGAACTGTACAGATGGTTTATTTAATGCCGTTGAGAATCCCTGTTGAAGAATAGAGCACTAAAATTAAGGGAGACCATTCAGGTACTCCTTTTTTCATTCTTAAAGGCATCATTATCTGCCACTCATCATTAAAAGCAGGTGAAAAACATGACATCGATTTATCAGCATTTTAGAAAAGAGGAAAAAGACTTTATTGACAGTGTATTGGCATGGCGTGATGTTGTGGAATATTCTTATTCTCCAAAAGTTACCGATTTTTTAGATCCCAGGCAGCAATACATTCTTACTGCCATAATCGGTAAGAACAGCGATATCAATTTCAGTTTTTACCCTGAATACGAGCATGTTGAACGAAAGCGGTGCATATTGTATCCGGATTACTTTGAGCCATCCCAATCTGATTTTGCTGTCACCTTATTTGAGATTAACTATCCACAAAAATTTGTTACCCTTGAACACCCGCAGATACTGGGGGCTCTTATGTCTATAGGCTTGAAAAGGGAAAAATTCGGGGATATCCTCATTAACGGGGACAGGGTCCAACTATTGACAGCCGCTGAGATCGCCGATTTTGTTGAAATGAATTTCAGGGAAGTTGGAAGGACTAATGTGACAATGGAAAGGCAGCCATTTGAAGACATGATCACTTCTTCAGAAGAATGGCAGGAAAACGTGACCACTGCAAGTTCCCTCCGCCTCGATGTGATCCTCTCAGCACTTTACAATATATCCAGGCAGAAGGTCCAAACCCTTATCAAAGGGGGAGTAGTAAAGGTGAATTGGAGAGTAGTCGAAAATCCATCATTTGAAGTGGGTGAAGGAGATGTGTTCTCCATGAGGGGACATGGCAGAAGCAAATTGATTTCCATTGAAGGCAAAACAAAAAGAGACAAATTTCGAATTGCCGCTGGTATTCTGAAATAAATTTTCGAAAAATAAAGGGAAATCCCCACAAACTGTCGAAAATTCAGTTATAATAGGAATAGAATACTTACTTCGATATGGAGGTGGCATTATGCCTTTAACGCCGTTAGATATACATAACAAAGAATTCAGTCGCGGATTCCGGGGTTATGATGAAGATGAAGTGAATGAATTTCTTGATCAGATCATTAAAGATTATGAGATCCTTCTTCGCGAAAAAAAAGAGCTGGAAGAATCTCTTGGTTCCATGAATGAGCGACTGGGCCACTTCACCAACATTGAAGAGACATTGAACAAATCAATCGTCATCGCCCAGGAAGCTGGAGAAGAAGTCCGCAGAAATGCCTCTAAGGAAGCCAAACTGATTGTCAAGGAAGCAGAGAAAAATGCTGACAGGATTGTTAACGAATCACTCTCCAAAGCAAGAAAGATCGCTATGGAAATTGAAGAATTGAAAAAGCAGTCCAAAGTTTTCAGAACCCGTTTTAAGATGTTGATCGAGGCACAGCTTGATCTGCTCAGCAGTGATGACTGGGATCAAATCATGGAATTTGAAATTGATGCAACCGACCTAAAGACACTGAAAGAAGAAGACAGCTTGACGAAATAAGTGTATATTTCATATAATGGATTTTACAATTATACTGCAACGCAATGAAAGGGACAGTACGTTTCTTTAACTAGTAGCCTTCAGGCAGCGAGTCAAGGATGGTGGAAGCTTGACAGAGGCAGAAGAAGCGGAAAATCACCCTCGAGCATCGGATTTGAAAGCCAATTAGCCATTAGAATCCGGCGTGTCATTCTCGTTACGAATGTCAAAGTGGGCAAATCATCATTGTTTTGCCTATTAGGGTGGTACCGCGGGTTAGCTTTCTCGTCCCTTTCCAGGGATGGGAAGGCTTTTTTTATTGCTTTTTTCCTTGAAGTATTAAGGACGATAAAATGGATAACCCTGTATAGTTAAAGAATGAATATAGAACGAATGACTTGCGTCGACAGGATTTTCAGGAATCAGCTCCCTTATTGGTTCCAGATAGGAGGAAAAAGAATGAATTATAAAGACACCTTATTAATGCCGAAAACAGAATTCCCGATGCGTGGTAATCTGCCAAAGCGCGAACCTGAAATGCAGGCAAAGTGGAACGAGATGGATATCTATAAAAAGGTCCAGGAGAGAACGGAAGGCAGGCCGTTGTTTATCCTGCATGATGGACCGCCGTATGCCAATGGTGACCTCCACATGGGGCATGCACTCAACAAAGTGCTGAAAGACTTCATTGTTAGATACAAATCCATGAGCGGCTACAATGCCCCTTATGTTCCAGGCTGGGATACGCACGGCCTGCCAATTGAACAGGCTTTAACCAAAAAAGGTGTTAACCGTAAAGAAATGACGGTTGCCGAGTTCCGTAAGCTCTGCGAAGAGTATGCCTATGGTCAAATCGACAGCCAGCGTACACAGTTTAGACAACTCGGTGTTCGCGGTGATTGGGATAACCCCTATATCACCATGAAGCCGGAGTATGAGGCAGAACAGATTAAAGTATTTGGTGAGATGGCAAACAAAGGTTACATTTACAAGGGCTTGAAACCTGTTTATTGGAGTCCGTCCAGTGAATCCGCGTTGGCCGAAGCAGAAATTGAATATCAAGATAAGCGTTCTCCTTCCATTTACGTTGGTTTTAAAGTGAAAGATGGAAAAGGTGTAGTTGAAGAAGGTACCCAGATCATCATCTGGACAACAACACCATGGACAATTCCGGCGAACCTTGCCATCACTGTCCATGCTGACCTTTCATATGTCGTTGTCGATGTGGACGGCAGTAATTATGTTGTTGCAGAAGACTTGCTTGAAGAGGTAACAACTGTCCTTGATTGGAATGCACCAACTGTTGTTAAAACTGTGAAGGGGTCAGAACTGGAACTCGTAAAAGCTCAGCATCCGCTTTATGACAGAGAATCTCTTGTCATTCTTGGCGACCATGTTACGACTGATTCTGGTACAGGGTGCGTACACACTGCTCCCGGTCATGGTGAAGATGATTATCTCGTCGGAAAGAAATACGGCCTTGATATCCTTTGCCCGGTAAATGATAAAGGTGTCATGACAGAGGAAGCTCCAGGTTTTGAAGGCTTATTCTATGATACTGCAAACAAACAGATCACCGAAAAGCTTCAAGAAACCGGAGCATTATTGAAGCTTGAATTCATCACTCACTCGTATCCGCATGACTGGCGTACAAAAAAACCGGTTATTTTCAGAGCAACTCCACAGTGGTTTGCATCCATTGATTCCTTTAGGGAAGATCTTCTCCAAGCAGTCAAGGATACTAAATGGGTTCCTGCCTGGGGGGAAACAAGACTTTATAATATGGTACGCGACAGAGGAGACTGGTGTATTTCCAGACAGCGTGCATGGGGTGTTCCGATCCCTGTTTTCTACGCGGAAAATGGAGAAGAAATCATTACGGAAGAAACAATTGCTCATGTCTCG
The DNA here is from genome assembly GCF_984799155.1 of Bacillus sp. SRL337. Lineage (NCBI taxonomy): Bacteria > Bacillati > Bacillota > Bacilli > Caryophanales > Bacillaceae > Bacillus > Bacillus sp. SRL337. Next base: position 1,600,500 of record NZ_OZ481793.1, read on the forward strand.
GAACTTTTCAGAAAGCACGGTTCCAATGTCTGGTTCGAGAAGAGTGCCAAAGAGCTTCTTCCAGAAGGATTCAAGCATGAAGGAAGCCCTAATGGTGAATTCACAAAAGAACAGGACATCATGGATGTTTGGTTTGATTCAGGATCTTCTCATCAAGCGGTCCTGCACCAAAGAGACGATCTTCAGCGTCCGGCCGATCTTTATTTAGAAGGATCTGACCAATACAGAGGATGGTTCAATTCATCCCTGACAACGGGTGTTGCCGTAACTGGCAAAGCTCCATATAAAGGAGTACTGAGCCACGGGTTCGTCAATGATGGAGAAGGCCGTAAAATGAGTAAGTCCATCGGTAACATTGTCGTGCCTGACAAGGTCATTAAGCAAATGGGTGCTGATATCCTTCGCCTATGGGTTGCTTCTGTTGACTACCAGGCGGATGTTCGCCTGTCAGATGCCATTTTGAAGCAGGTTTCTGAAGTATACCGTAAAATGAGGAACACATATCGCTTCTTACTGGGGAACCTGGCAGACTTCAATCCTGAAAAAGATGCTGTTTCTTATGATGACCTTCGAGAAGTGGATCAATTCATGCTTGTAAGGCTTAATAACCTGATCAAGAGTGTTCGCACTGCATATGAAAACTATGAATTCTCAAGTATTTATACGAGTGTTAACAATTTCTGTACTTTGGATCTCAGCTCATTCTATCTTGATTTCGCAAAAGATGTGCTTTACATTGAAGCGGAAAACAATTATGAAAGACGTGCCATGCAGTCAGTCCTTCATGAGTGCCTTGTTGCATTGACGAAATTGATGTCTCCGATTCTTTCGCATACTGCAGATGAAGTATGGTCTCACATGTCATCGCCAAAAGAAGAAAGTGTGCAGTTGACGGATATGCCTGATTATCAGGAACTGCCGAATGCAGATAAACTCCTTTCTAAGTGGGAATCCTTCTTGAAGCTTCGTGACAATGTGCTAAAGGCTCTTGAAGAAGCCAGAAATGAAAAAATCATCGGGAAGTCATTGACTGCAAAAGTCATCCTTTATGTTAATGATGAAACAAAGGAACTTCTTGATTCTGTCAAAGAAGATCTGAAGCAATTGTTCATTGTTTCAGGTTTTGAAATCGGCGGAAGTGCATCCGAAGCACCGGATCATGCATTGAAGTTTGAGAACAATGCAATTGTCATTGAAAAGGCAGAAGGCGAAACATGTGACCGCTGCTGGACAGTTACTACGGAAGTCGGCCAAGACCCTGACCATCCGACACTTTGTCCTCGTTGTACTGACGTTGTTAAAAAGCATTACGCTTAATATCTTAAAGGCCCCGCTGACCGTTAGCGGGGTTTTTTTTGTGGACAATAGATTGTGTATCCCGTTAGAGGATTGATTAAGGAAAAGGAATAGGCCAAATCTTTAATGGCGGAGCGAGAAAATGGTGTAATCCGAGAAGGAATAGGCCAAATCTCTGATGAAGGCGCGAGAAAATGGTGCAATCCAGAGAGGAATAGGCCAAAACTTTGGTGGCGGAGCGAGAAAACGGTGCAATCCGAGAAGAAATAGACCAAAACTTTGGTGGCTGAGCGAGAAAACGGTGCAATCCGAGAAGAAATAGGCCAAATCTTTGATGACGGAGCGAAAAAACGGTGCAATCCGAGAAGAAATAGACCAAAACTTTGGTGGCTGGGCGAGAAAACGGTGCAATCCGAGAAGGAATAGGCCAAATCTCTGATGGCGGAGCGAAAAAACGGTGCAATCCGAGAAAGAATAGGCCAAATCTTTGATGGCGGAGCGAGAAAATGGTGCAATCCGAGAAGGAATAGGCCAAAACTTTGATGGCTGAGCGAGAAAACGGTGCAATCCGAGAAGAAATAGACCAAAACTTTGGTGGCGGAGCGAGAAAACGGTGCAATCCGAGAAGAAATAGGCCAAATCTTTGATGACGGAGCGAGAAAACGGTGCAATCTGTGAAGGAATAGGCCAAAACTTTGGTGGTTGAGCGAAAAAATGGTGCAATCCAGAAAGAAATGGGCAAAATTTTAGATGACAGCATAAAAAAATGGTGGAATCATGCCAGTATACGAAAGGATTAAAGGCTGAAAGGGTCCATTCAGAAGGAAACGTACCTTTTAAAGGAAGGAGGTACGGTTCACAGAGACGTCCGTTTAAACTCTTTCGGAAGGTGCATCCATCTTGATACCATGATTACTAATTCTTACATATCAACATTTTCTGTTGTTTGAACCATACTAACAACACGGAGGGATGTATATGGAAGAACAATTACAACAAACGATCAAAGAATTGGAAGTTTCTTTAAGAGAGCTTGAAAACGCCAGCTCGGAAAATGTTTTAGTTCAACATTACATTCAGGAAGAGAAGAAGGAAATCCAACATCTGCTGGAAAGATATTATTTTCAGCCATCGGCTGACCCGGAAATAAGCAATGAACTCATATCATATTTTTGGATTGGCAGCAGTAATCACAAGGAACAAGACTGGTCGCATTACACTAAGAAGCCGCTTTATTAGCGCATGCTAAACTCTAGATAACAAATCATGCTGTAATTGGATAAGAGTGTCTTTCTCGCCGTTATTATGCTAAAATGCTAAAGTAATCATTTTGATTGGAGACGGAGGCTTCCCGTATGTTTTATTATCTGATTGCTTTGGTTGTAATTGCATTGGATCAGTTCACAAAATGGCTGATTGTGCAGAGAATGACAGAAGGACAGAGCATCACCGTGGTTGAGAACTTTCTGTATATCACTTCCCACAGGAACCAGGGAGCTGCATGGGGCATCCTTCAGGGGCAAATGTGGTTCTTCTATATAATCACAATCGGAGTCATTATAGGAATCGTTTATTATCTTGAAAAGCATGCAAAAGGAAATAAACTGTTCAGCATGAGCCTTGCGTTGCTGCTTGGCGGTGCGATTGGTAATTTTATTGACAGAGTGTTTAGAAAAGAGGTCGTCGACTTTCTGAATACATACATCATTCAATATGATTTTCCAATTTTCAATATTGCTGATGCTTCTCTTACAATCGGTGTAGGGTTATTGATTATCAATATGCTGATGGAAGAGCGTAGAGAAAAGAAGGAGAAATTACATGGAAACAATGGAACATATCGTTCGTGAAGAAGAAAAGAGTGTAAGGCTGGACAAGATGCTGACCGGTCTTGAAGAGAATTGGTCAAGATCACAGATTCAGCAGTGGATCAAAGATGGCAATGTGAAAGTGAACGGTTCGGAAGTAAAGACTAACTATAAATGTGCTGTAAATGATAAGATTTCCATCACAATTCCTGAACCAGAAGAACTGGATGTTGTTCCGGAGGAAATGGATCTGGATATCTACTATGAGGACGCAGATGTGATTGTGGTCAACAAACCAAGGGGCATGGTAGTACATCCAGCGCCTGGGCATCCTTCTGGAACGTTGGTGAATGGCCTGATGGCCCACTGCACGGATCTTTCTGGTATTAACGGAGTGCTAAGACCGGGGATTGTCCACAGGATCGATAAAGATACATCCGGACTTCTTATGGTTGCCAAGAATGATATGGCTCATGAGAAGTTGGTGGAGCAACTGGTGAATAAAACTGTAACCAGAAAATATAAGGCAATCGTCCATGGTATTATTCCTCATGACATTGGAACAATCGATGCGCCGCTTGGCAGGGACCCAAAGGACCGCCAGAAGATGGCCGTCGTTGATTCCGGGAGAGATGCGGTCACTCACTTCAATGTTCTTGAAAGGTATACAGCTTTTACCTATGTAGAATGTAAATTGGAAACAGGCAGAACCCATCAAATCCGTGTTCATATGAAATATATTGGTTACCCTTTGGCAGGAGATCCAAAGTACGGCCCGAAAAAAACGTTAGATCTTGATGGCCAGGCTTTACATGCCGGTATCTTGGGATTTGTTCATCCTCGCACAGGTGAATACCTGGAATTTGAAGCAGAACCGCCTGAGGTTTTTCGACAAACTCTGCGAAAACTGCAAAATAATCGTTGACAATCACCCTGTCAGGTTTTATGATTGATGTAACCGAATAAGGAAACCTTTAATACAGTCCCGTGAGGCTGAGAAGGAACTTTTCATGGAATTACACTACAGGAGTGCAGTGTAATGATTTCTAACGATAAGTATGCCCTCTCACCATTGCGGTGGGAGGGATTTTTTGTTTTAGAAAACAATAAGAGCCTTGGGGTCTGGATAACAAACATGTTATTTATGCGGCCAGCGCCTAGCAGATTTCGGTCTTCTTCCTTGCGATAAGTCAACATCAACTTACTCCGTTCGTTGTGTTTCCTTTATCTCATGCAGAAGCCCTCCAATCTGTACGGAGCTGAACGGCCGCTTGCGCTTTTGCTGCATCCAGCTCCAGCGGCCAGCGCCTAGCAGATTTCGGTCGTCTTCCTTGCGATAAGTCAACATCAACTTACTCCGTTCGTTGTGTTTCCTTTATCTCATGCAGAAGCCCTCCAATCTGTACGGAGCTGAACGGCCGCTTGCGCTTTTGTATTTGAAAGTTGTTATTAATATGTTTCCTGGAAATATTAAGGATGAGGTGATGACAGTGGCTCAAAAGACAGTGGTTCTTGATCATTCGGCAATCAGAAGGGCACTTACCAGAATTGCGCATGAGATCATTGAGCGCAATAAGGGCATTGACAATTGTATACTGGTGGGAATCAAGACAAGGGGCATTTACTTAGCAAAAAGGCTGGCGAACCGTATTGAAGAAATTGAAGGCACTAAGATCCCGGTTGGAGAAATTGATATAACACTCTACCGGGATGACCTGACTGTCAAGACGGAAAACGAAGAACCCGAGGTGAAAGGGTCTGACCTTCCAGTTGATATTACTGCCAAAAAAGTAATACTCATTGATGATGTGCTTTTTACCGGGAGGACGGTAAGAGCAGCACTGGACGCCCTGATGGACATTGGAAGGCCGAGCACTATCCAGATGGCGGTCCTGGTTGACAGAGGGCACAGGGAACTTCCGATCCGTGCAGATTTTGTCGGGAAGAACATACCAACTTCCAGTTCTGAGAAGATCGTGGTAGAGCTTTCAGAAGTAGATGATGAAGACCAAGTAACAATACATGACAGTTAAACAGTTTTCCTTTTAAAGACAGTCCAGAGAGGCTGGCAAAGGAATCTCAATACTGCTTTCACTCGAAGTGGAGCGTATTGCAGAACCCTCTTTGCGCCCTCTTGCAAAGAGGGTTTTTTTACAGGATCGAACATAAAAGAGGAGGAATCAGCATGGCAAATCACAATGAAGCAGTTTTAGATGTAAGAGACGTACCGAAGGCGGGCCAATGGCTTACCTTAAGCATACAGCATTTATTCGCAATGTTCGGAGCAACGGTCCTTGTACCGTTCCTAGTAGAGTTAAGTCCTGCAGTGGCACTGGTTTCAAGCGGTCTTGGAACGCTTGCTTACCTGTTGATTACAAAAGGGAGAATACCTGCTTATCTAGGTTCATCCTTTGCCTTCATCGCACCCATCATCGCTGCGAAAACAGTAGGCGGACCAGGGGCAGCAATGATGGGAAGTTTTCTAGCAGGACTGGTATATGGGATTGTAGCACTGCTGATTTCACAATTCGGATTGAAATGGCTATTGAAAATTTTGCCTCCGATTGTAGTTGGACCTGTTATCATGGTCATCGGGCTGGGTCTTGCAGGTACTGCAGTCGACATGGCCATGTATGAAAATCCTGGGGCAGCAGAGCTGGTATATAGTAATACACATTTTATGGTTGCACTTGCGACATTAGCCATCACAATACTTGGGTCCATTTTCTTTAGAGGATTCCTTGGGCTGGTTCCGATTTTAGTCGGAATTGTAGGGGGGTATGTCATTGCTTACTTTGCAGGAATTGTTGATTTGACACCTGTAAAGGAGGCACCATGGTTTCAAGTTCCCGACTTCATTATTCCATTCGTAAGTTATACGCCGGTGTTTTCATGGGAAATAGTCTTCATCATGGTTCCTGTCGCGATTGTAACCTTGGCAGAACACACGGGTGACCAAATGGTCCTGAGCAAGGTGGCAGGAAAGAATTTTATCAAGCAGCCTGGACTGCACCGTTCGATATTGGGAGATGGTGTCGCGACAATCATTGCTTCCTTAATCGGAGGCCCGCCTAACACAACATACGGGGAAAATATTGGTGTCCTTGCAATTACGCGGGTATTCAGCGTGTTCGTCATCGGAGGTGCTGCCGTAATAGCCATCATCTTTGGATTCGTAGGAAAAATCACAGCCTTAATCGGCACGATCCCCACAGCGGTAATGGGCGGAGTCTCCATCCTGTTGTTTGGTATCATCGCTTCCAGCGGACTGCGGATGCTGATTGATAATAAGATTGACTTAGGCGAAAAACGCAATTTGATCATTTCCTCGGTCATCCTCGTCATTGGTGTCGGTGGGGCATTCGTGGAAATCACCGAAAGGCTTTCACTATCGGGTATGGCTTTGGCAGCCATTGTAGGTGTCGTGTTGAACCTGATCCTGCCGGGCCAAGAACCTGTCGATGAAGATGAGATGTTCAAAGGTTTGAATGAAGAGAATTAATTGATAGTTAAATAGATTTTCAAACACCTTTTAAGAGAGGTCCAGAGAGGCTTAGAAGGGTGTTTCGGTGAAGCATAGGGAACTTGTATCCATTTTGGGGACAGGTGTACCTCTGCGGACCCAAAACACCCTGACTTAGAAAGGTCAGGGTGTTTTTTATTACTTGATAGACTGTTCAAAAAAAGGAGGCCGAAGCATGAAACACTTGTTGACGATGGCAGAAATCAGTCCGTCAGAGATCGAAGAGATTTTAACCCAGGCCGAAGGATTTAAGAATGGGGAGAACTGGAAACCGGAAACGCCAAAATACATAGCGAATTTATTTTTCGAAAACAGTACAAGAACAAAGTGCAGTTTCGAAATGGCTGAGAGAAAGCTTGGCCTGCAAGTCATACCTTTTGAGACCCAGACATCAAGTGTGTCCAAGGGGGAAACACTTTATGACACAGTAAAGACTATTGAAGCAGTCGGAGTTAATGCCGTTGTTATCAGACATGAGCAGGACCGTTATTTTGATGAATTGAAAGACCATCTTTCAATCCCCATCCTCAATGGAGGGGACGGGTGCGGAAATCATCCTACACAATGCCTATTAGATTTAATGACCATTAAAGAAGAGTTTGGATCCTTTCAAGGGCTGACGGTGAGCATCATTGGAGATATCTCGCATAGCAGGGTCGCCCGTTCAAATGCAGAAGCATTAAAGAAACTGGGAGCAGAAGTTTACTTTTCAGGACCGCCGGAGTGGTTCCCGCAGGAGCTTGTCGAAAGCGGACAGTACCTTCCTATAGATGAAGCCGTAACAACAGGTGATGCCGTCATGCTGCTGAGAGTCCAGCATGAAAGGCATGAGAGTACTTCCTCGCTAACGAATGAACAGTATCACCAGGAATTTGGTTTGACAGTGGAAAGAGCCCGGTTAATGAAAGAACGAAGCATCATCATGCACCCCGCCCCGGTCAATCGCGGTGTTGAGATAGCAGATGAGCTGGTAGAGAGCTCTAAATCCAGGATTTTTAAACAGATGGAAAATGGTGTTTATGTCAGAATGGCAGTCTTAAAGAGAGCACTTGATTACCGAGGAGGAGAATAATATGACAACTATCATTAAAAACGCAAAATGGTTAAAAGAAAACGGAGCGATCTCCACTAAAGATGTAAAGATAGTGAATAAACAAATTGCCGAAATCGGTGAAGACCTCAGGGATGAAAATGCTGAAATATTTGATGCTGAGGGGCACTTGCTCCTTCCGGGTTTTGTTGACCTTCATGTGCACCTGCGCGAACCTGGCGGTGAGAAAAAAGAGACCATCGAAACAGGGACAAAAGCAGCGGCAAAGGGCGGTTTTACAACATTAGCGGCAATGCCGAACACAAGGCCCGTACCGGATAATGTTGAAACACTGCAATGGCTGAATGAAAGAATCAAAGAAACCGGCAAAGTCAGAGTGCTTCCATATGCTTCTATCACAGAACGCCAGGTTGGAAAAGTTCTTACTGACTTCCCTGCATTAAAAGATTCAGGAGCTTTTGCTTTTACAGATGACGGGGTAGGGGTGCAGGAAGCTGGAAAGATGTTTGAAGCAATGAAAGCGGCAGCGTCGGTCGACATGGCGATTGTTGCGCACTGTGAAGATAACAGCCTGATATACGGGGGTGCTGTCCATGAAGGCAAATTCTCCAAAGAGAATGGGTTTCAAGGGATCCCCTCCATCTGTGAGTCTGTGCAAATAGCGAGAGATGTCTTGCTTGCCGAAGCAGCAGGCTGCCATTACCATGTCTGTCACATCAGTACAAAAGAATCTGTCAGGGTCGTAAGGGACGCTAAGAAAGCAGGCATTAGGGTGACAGCAGAAGTAACCCCTCACCATTTGCTTCTGACAGAGGACGATATACCGGGAGACGATGCCAACTATAAAATGAATCCTCCTCTAAGAAGTAAAGAAGACCGGGAAGCATTGATTGAAGGCCTGCTGGATGGCACAATCGATTTCATTGCAACAGATCATGCCCCACACACAACAGAGGAAAAGGCTGAAGGCATTGCGCTTGCACCATTTGGGATTGTAGGGCTTGAAACAGCATTTCCACTGCTTTATACAAACTTTGTGGAAAAAGAAATATTCACACTGAACCAGCTGGTCGATTGGATGACCAAAAAGCCATCGCAGACTTTCAAACTACCTTATGGAACTTTGGAGATTGGAAGTTTCGCAGATATCACACTGGTTGACTTAAAGGAAACGCGCCGAATTAATCCCGAAACTTTTTTATCAAAAGGAAAAAATACACCATTTGGCGGCTGGGAATGCAAGGGCTGGCCAAAAGCAACATTCACAGAAGGAATTCTAAGTTGGAAGGAAGGCGGACAATGATGAAAAGACAGTTAATTCTTGACGATGGCACGGTTTTTACAGGCGAAGGATTCGGAGCAGAAACAGGTTCTGTTGGAGAGGTTGTTTTTAACACAGGAATGACCGGTTATCAGGAAATCCTTTCAGACCCGTCATACTGCGGCCAGATCATCACACTGACATATCCGATGATTGGAAACTACGGAATCAACCGTGATGATTTTGAATCCATATCGCCGGCAATCAAAGGATTCATCGTAAGAGAAGAAGCAGATTTCCCTTCCAATTGGAGAAGTGACAGCTCATTGAATGACCTTCTTAAAGCGAAAGGAATACCTGGATTAGCAGGAATCGATACAAGAATGTTGACAAGAAAGATCAGAGAGCACGGTACAATGAAAGGGATGATCTGTTCAGCAGAAGTAGACAAGGGAGAAATCCTTCATGAATTGAGAGCTGCTGAACTGCCGACAAATCAAGTAAAGCAGGTTTCAACCAAGACAGCTTACCCAAGTCCAGGCAGAGGGTTCCGGGTAGTGCTGGTCGATTTCGGGATGAAGCATGGAATTCTAAGAGAGCTAAACAAAAGGGACTGTGACGTGATTGTCGTTCCTTATAATACAACAGCAGAAGAAATTCAGGCACTGAACCCTGATGGAATCATGCTTTCAAACGGACCTGGAGATCCAAAAGATGTTCCTGAAGCAATCGAGATGATTAATGAAATAGTAGGAGTGATTCCTTTGTTCGGGATATGCCTTGGACACCAGCTCTTTGCACTGGCAGGCGGAGGCGACACCTTCAAGATGAAATTTGGGCATCGTGGATCCAATCATCCCGTAAAAGATCTTACAACCGGAAAAATTGCCCTGACAGCACAAAACCATGGGTATTCAGTAGATGAAAATTCCTTAAAAGAAACACGACTGGAAGTAACACATATCGGATTGAATGATGGAACTATAGAAGGATTGAAACATCTTGACCTGCCGGCATTCACCGTTCAGTACCACCCTGAAGCTTCTCCAGGACCGGAAGATGCCAACGGACTATTCGATCAATTCATGACAATGATGGAAACGGAAAAGAGAAAGGAGATTTCACATGCCTAAACGTACAGATATCAAAACCATCCTAGTAATCGGAAGCGGACCGATCATCATCGGCCAGGCAGCGGAATTTGACTATGCAGGAACGCAAGCGTGTATTGCCCTGAAAGAGGAGGGCTACAAAGTCATCCTTGTTAACTCCAATCCGGCGACAATCATGACAGACAGTGAAATTGCAGACAAAGTTTATATTGAGCCTTTGACATTGGAATTTGTCAGCAGGATCATCCGCAAAGAGCGACCGGATGCCCTGCTTCCTACACTTGGAGGCCAGACAGGATTGAATATGGCAGTTGAGCTGGCAAACGCAGGCGTGCTTGATGAATGTAACGTCGAGATTCTTGGGACAAAGCTATCAGCGATTGAACAGGCTGAAGACCGCGATTTATTCCGTAAATTGATGAATGAATTGAATGAACCCGTGCCGGAGAGTGAAATCATTCACAACGTTGAAGAAGCGTTCCTATTTGTTGAAGAGGTTGGGTACCCCGTCATTGTCCGTCCGGCCTATACGCTAGGAGGAACAGGTGGAGGAATCTGCCATAACCGAGAAGAATTGATTGAAATTGTCAGCAGCGGATTAAAATACAGCCCGGTTACACAGTGTCTGCTTGAAAAAAGCATTGCAGGGTTTAAAGAGATTGAATATGAAGTAATGCGTGACAGCAATGACAGTGCCATCGTTGTATGTAATATGGAAAACTTTGACCCTGTCGGTATCCATACGGGTGACTCGATCGTTGTGGCACCAAGCCAGACATTGAGTGATAGAGAATATCAAATGCTCCGGAACTGCTCATTGAAAATCATACGGGCATTAGGAATTGAAGGGGGATGTAACGTTCAGCTTGCGCTGGATCCGGACAGCTTCCAATATTACATCATAGAAGTGAACCCGCGTGTAAGCCGATCTTCAGCACTGGCATCAAAAGCTACGGGATACCCGATTGCAAAGCTTGCGGCCAAAATTGCCGTAGGTTTGAATCTTGATGAGATGATGAACCCAGTAACGGGGAAAACATACGCGAGTTTCGAGCCTGCACTGGATTATATCGTTTCAAAAATTCCCCGCTGGCCATTTGATAAATTTGAATCAGCAAAAAGAAATCTCGGAACACAGATGAAGGCAACTGGTGAAGTCATGGCAATCGGTCGTACATTCGAGGAGTCAATCTTGAAGGCGGTCCGTTCACTGGAGAGCAACGTTTATCACTTGGAGCTTGAAGATGCAGACAGTTTTGACGATACGTTAATCGAAAAGCGCATCAGAAAAGCCGGAGATGAAAGATTGTTCTATATCGGTGAAGCACTGCGCCGTGGAGTGACGATCAATACCATCCATGAGTGGAGCAAAATCGATTTGTTCTTCCTGCATAAATTGAAGAAGATTGTAGATTTTGAATCAGAACTTGTTGAAGCACCATTTAACACAGAGCTGGCTATGAAAGCAAAGAGAATGGGCTTTGCTGATATAACGCTTGCGAAGTTATGGAATGCCGCTGAAAAGCAGGTCTATGACTGGAGAAAAGAACAGGAACTGATCCCGGTTTATAAAATGGTGGATACATGTGCGGCAGAGTTTGAATCAGAAACACCATACTTTTACGGAACATACGAGAGAGAAAATGAATCTGTCGTCACATCGAAGAAAAGTGTTGTCGTACTTGGCTCAGGACCAATCAGAATCGGACAGGGTGTAGAGTTCGACTATGCAACAGTCCACTCTGTTTGGGCGATTAAGGAAGCAGGCTACGAAGCCATCATTGTAAACAACAACCCTGAAACCGTATCGACGGACTTCAGTATTTCCGACAAGCTTTATTTTGAACCTCTGGCAATTGAAGATGTCATGCATATCATTGATTTGGAAAAGCCTGAAGGTGTTGTAGTACAGTTTGGAGGGCAAACGGCAATTAATCTTGCAGCTCAGTTAGTGGAAAGAGGCGTCACAATCCTGGGAACATCACTTGAAGATCTTGACCGTGCTGAGAACAGGGATAAATTTGAATATACCCTTCAAAGCCTGGGTATTCCTCAGCCGGAAGGGAAGACAGCGGTTACGGTTGAAGGTGCAGTAGAAATTGCCGAATCCATCGGCTACCCAGTCTTGGTACGCCCATCTTATGTACTTGGCGGACGTGCAATGGAGATTGTCTATGAAAAAGATGAGCTACTGCAATATATGAAAAATGCGGTTAAAATTAATCCTGAACATCCAGTCTTGATCGACCGCTACTTGATTGGTAAAGAAATTGAGGTCGATGCGATTTCAGATGGAAAGGATGTAGTAATCCCGGGCATTATGGAGCATATCGAGAGAGCAGGTGTCCATTCAGGCGATTCGATCGCCGTCTACCCGCCGCAGCAGCTGACTAAGGATCAGAAAGATAGAATCATAGAGTACACAACCAAGCTGGCAAGAGGATTAAATATTATTGGCCTGCTGAATATCCAGTATGTCATCAGTAAGAATGAAGTATTTGTCCTTGAAGTTAATCCACGTTCAAGCCGGACTGTGCCATTCTTAAGCAAGATTACAAATGTCCCTATGGCAAACCTTGCGACTAAAGTAATCCTGGGCAGTTCATTGGCGGAAATGGGCTATCAATCCGGGTTGGTTCCAGAGAAAAAAGGTGTGTATGTCAAAGTACCTGTATTCTCCTTCGCAAAATTGCGCAGAGTGGACATTACACTCGGGCCGGAAATGAAATCGACTGGAGAAGTAATGGGGAAAGATCTAACGCTGGAAAAAGCTCTTTATAAAGGAATCGTAGCCGCAGGTATGCAGATGAAAGAGTATGGTTCCGTACTGCTGACAGTTGCGGATAAAGATAAGGAAGAAGCAGCCGGACTGGCGAAGCGTTTCGTCAATATTGGATATCAGATTCTTGCAACGAAAGGAACAGCAGATGTATTAAGAACATCAAACATTCCGGTGAAAGAAGTAGACAAAATCGGTTCTGACGGGCCGACACTCTTGGATGTCATCCAAAGCGGTGAAACACAACTTGTCATCAATACACTGACAAAAGGCAAACAGCCTCAAAGAGACGGATTCAGAATCCGCAGGGAGTCCGTAGAAAATGGTATTCCTTGCTTAACATCGCTTGATACAGCTGAAGCGATTTTGAAAGTCTTTGAATCCATGACTTTCTCAGCAGAAGCGATGGAAGGAGCAGAAAAAACTCAAGAGGCGGTACTTTCATGATCAAAAAAGATCTCATGCAAATCATTTCAAATGAAGAAATTGCTGATAATATATTCAAAATGGTTTTGTCTGGCGATCTTGTTTCAGAATTAAATGAACCAGGTCAATTCCTTCACTTTAAAACAGGCACAGGGGTGGAACCGCTCCTGCGCCGTCCTATAAGTATTGCAGAGATAGATAAGGAGAATAGCAGCCTTACCGTAATCTATCGGACAGAAGGAAGGGGGACAGCACTCTTGTCTGGTGAAAGGGCAGGTGCTGCTGCAGATGTTCTGGGTCCTCTGGGCAATGGTTTTCCTATACACCGAGAAGATGAAGGGAAAACAGCCCTGCTGGTTGGAGGTGGAATTGGGGTTCCCCCCCTTTATGAACTGTCGAAGCAGTTAGTCAAAAGTGGGATTGATGTCATCCATGTCCTTGGCTTTCAAAATCGAGGGGCAGCTTTTTATGAAAAGGAATTCTCGGAACTTGGTCCGACTTACATCGCTACTGTGGATGGCTCATTAGGAACTAAGGGATTTGTAACAGATGTCATTAAAGAAAAAGGGTTGGATTTTGACCTTTTCTACTCCTGCGGGCCAAAAGCCATGCTGGCAGCGCTCAGCAGATCTTATGGAGAAAGCAAAGGGTATATTTCCCTTGAAGAACGGATGGGCTGCGGAATCGGCGCCTGCTTTGCCTGTGTATGTGAAAAGGCAGTGAATGACGGAGACAAAGACTATCTGAAGATTTGCAGTGATGGTCCAGTCTTTCCAGTGGGGATGGTGAAGTTATGAAAAAATTGAAGATCGAACTTCCGGGTTTAAGTCTGAAAAATCCTGTAATGCCAGCCTCGGGCTGCTTCGGTTTCGGCAAGGAATTTGCAGGTCTTTATGATCTGAGCATGCTTGGGGCCATCATGATCAAGGCAACAACCCTTGATACCAGGTTTGGAAATCCAACTCCGCGTGTAGCCGAAACGTCATCAGGGATGCTGAATGCTATTGGATTGCAAAATCCTGGTCTTCATAAGGTGATGACCGAGGAACTCCCCTGGCTGGAGAAGCATGATGTACCGATCATTGCCAATGTAGCTGGGTCTCAGGCAGAAGATTATGTAGAGGTTGCTGAAACAGTCTCGACGGCTCCCAATGTAAAAGCACTTGAGCTCAATATTTCCTGTCCGAATGTGAAATCAGGCGGGATTGCTTTTGGGACAGTACCTGAAATTGCAAAGGAACTGACCAAGAAAGTAAAAGCTGTATCTTCAGTGCCTGTGTATGTAAAACTTTCCCCTAATGTCGCCAACATTGTAGATATGGCAAAAGCAGTGGAAGAAGGCGGAGCAGACGGTTTGACGATGATCAATACTTTAATTGGCATGAGAATCGATACGAGGACTGGAAAACCTGTCATTGCCAATGGTACAGGTGGATTATCTGGCCCAGCCATCAAGCCTGTCAGCATCCGAATGGTTTATGAAGTCAGCCAAAAGGTAAATATCCCTATCATTGGAATGGGCGGGATTCAGACAGTGGATGACATCATTGAATACTTTTATGCAGGGGCAAGTGCAGTTGCAGTCGGAACGGCAAACTTTGTCGACCCGTTCATATGCCCTGACCTGATCCAAGGCTTGGAAGAAAGATTGGATGAAATGAATGTGAACCATATTTCTGAATTGACAGGAAGGAGCTGGAGAAGCCATGGAACGGGAGCCTATAGTCGCACTTGATTTTCCCACGTGGGAAAGCAGCAGATCTTTTTTAGCAAACTTTGAAACTTCACTTTTTGTTAAAGTGGGAATGGAACTTTATCTGCAAAATGGCCAGGTTGTCATCGAGGAATTGAAAAGGATGAACCACCGCATCTTCCTGGATTTAAAACTTCATGATATTCCTAACACTGTCGGATACGCAATGAAGGGGCTTGCACAGTTGGAGATCGATCTCGTCAATGTCCATGCAGCTGGAGGTGTAAAAATGATGGAACGAGCCATGGAAGGGTTGGTTCAGGGGACACCGGCAGGGAAAGAAAGGCCGAAACTTATTTCAGTTACGCAGCTGACTTCCACGTCTGAAGAACAAATGAATCGTGAGCAGCTTATAACGGTTCCATTGATGGAATCTGTTATGAACTATGCCCAAATCACCAAGGAAGCAGGTCTGGATGGCGTGGTTTGTTCCCCTCACGAAGCGGCTGCCATTAAAGAAGTTTGCGGAGAGGATTTTTTACGGGTGACACCTGGAATACGGCTGAAAGGTGATGCCTCACAGGATCAAATTCGGACTGCTTCACCTGCTGAAGCTCGAACTCTCGGATCCTCTGCTATTGTAGTGGGCAGAAGCATTACTGGAGCGGGTGAACCAGGAGCCGCATATCGAAGAGTGAAAACGGAATGGGAGGGTCAAGCATGAAAAAAGAAATTGCACAACAATTATTGAATATCGAAGCAGTGTTTTTGAAGCCAAAAGATCCATTCACATGGTCTTCAGGGTTAAAATCCCCTATCTACTGTGATAATCGTTTGACGATTTCCTATCCAAAAGTAAGGGATATGATTGCCGAGGGCATGGCAGAAAACATCAGAACTCATTTCCCTGATGCTGAGATGATCGCTGGGACTGCAACAGCCGGTATCCCCCATGCCGCCTGGATCAGCGGCCGTCTTGGACTGCCGATGTGTTATGTCCGTTCGAAGCCGAAAGCCCATGGTAAAGGAAGCCAGATTGAAGGAAGAGTTATGACAGGCCAAAAGGTTGTCGTAGTAGAAGATTTGATTTCAACAGGCGGAAGCTGTATCTCGGCTGTTCAGGCCTTGAGAGAAGAGGGCTGTGAGGTGCTTGGTGTAGCGGCCATCTTTACATACGAGCTGCAAAAAGGTATCAAAAGGCTTGAAGAAGTGGGGGTCAAATCCGTATCTTTGTCTGACTACACAGCCCTGTTAGAGGCGGCCCGTGAAAATCATTATATCGAAGAAAAGGATTTGGAAACACTGAAAAGCTGGAAGCAAGACCCTGAAAATTGGATAGCCAACTAACATTGCCGGGGACAGTCCCCTGTTACGTTAACGTAACAGGGGACTGTCCCCGGATGTGTTAAAGCGTTAATGCAATAAAGAAAGCACCTTTAAAGGTGCTTTCATCGTTTTATTCCTTTTTTAATGCACGGACGAGATCGAGATTCGGGGTTGTATAAACAGTCTGTTGTCCATCATAGGTGACGAACCCGGGTTTAGCTCCGTTTGGTTTTTTTACATTCTTCACAGTTGTATAGTCAACGGGCACTGAACTTGATTCGCGGGCTTTACTGAAATAGGCTGCCAGCACGGCTGCTTCTTTGATGGTCTCATCTGAAGGGTTTTTACTTCTGATGACAACATGAGAACCTGGAATATCTTTTGTATGCAGCCATATTTCTTCTTTCCCGGCCAGTTTATTTGTCAGATAATCATTCTGTTTATTGTTTTTCCCGACCAGAATAGTCGCTCCATCACTGGATGTATAAGATTCCAACTGAGGCTTTTCATTGTTTTTCTTTTTCTTCTTATCGTGCTTTGCCTTGATGTATCCTTCTTCGGCAAGTTCTTCGCGGATTTCTAAAATATCTTTTGGAGAAGCGGAATCGAGCTGCTGCAGCAATTGTTCAAGATACACAATCTCTTCCTTCGCCTTTTTTATCTGTTCCTGAACAATCCTGACCGCTGTCTTGGCTTTTGTGTATTTTGAAAAATATTGCTGTGCATTTTCAGAAGGACTTTTCCGTGTATCCAAGTGAATCTTGACAGTACCGCCATTTTCATCATAGTAATTGACAACTTCAATTTCCTTCATACCTCTGTCAACTGCGTACAAATTAGCTGTCAGCAATTCTCCATAAAGCTGATAGGTATCTGCGTTTTCTGCATCTTTCAATGTCTTCTCAAGTTTACCGATTTTGCTTTGATTTTTATCCCGCTCATTCTTAATGAATCGTTCAAGGTCATTACCCTGCTGCTTTACTCGATCTCTTTCCGCTTTTTGGTGGAAATAACGGTCCAGCAAGTCACTTAAATTAGGATAGTGATTGCGCTCTCCATCAATATGCTGCAGGTTCAGGAAATAAAAAGTTTCCTTATCTGATTGGATCAGTGTTGGCTGATATTCCCGTTTTTTAACAGGCTCCAGCAGATTCAGCAAAGCATTCGGCAAGCTGGTGCGGTTTGCAAGCCCTGAGCGATGGACAGCTTCCTTGGCAAATAAGGGAGAAAAACCGGCAAAAGCCCCTACTAACTGATGATCAATCCTTCCGCTGTTAAAATCGACAGCTCGTAGAATATCATCACGGTCTGCTTCTAATGGATTTTTCTTATCTTGAGGCGGCGGGAATTTGTATTCCTGTCCGGGAAGTACCGTCCTGTAGCTGTTGATGGAAGGCGGGATATGCTTGATGGAGTCAAGGATCATATTCCTGCCTTTATCTACAATGATGATGTTGCTGTGTCTGCCCATGATCTCAATGATCAGCTGTTTATATGAAATGTCACCTATTTCATTTCGGCCCTTTATTTCAATGAGGATGATCCGGTCGACTTCCTTTTGATAAACATCTTCTATGATGTAGCCTTCAAGATGCTTTCTGAGAAGCATACAGAACATAGGGGGGACCGAAGGGTTTTCGTAGCTTTGGGATGTGATTTGTGCACGTGCATAGCTTGGGTGTGCAGATAGCAGGAGCTTATGGTTCTTACCCTGTGATCTGACAATCAAAATAATTTCATTTTTATACGGCTGGTGAATCTTGTTGATTCGTCCGCCTTTTAGTATATCGCCAAGCTCTTCCGACATGGCTTTTGTGAATAATCCATCGAATGACATTTTTTACATCCTTTTCTTTGGTTGATATTGATTTTCTTCATTCCGATTTATCAATCCAGTTCCAGCGGCCAGCGCCTAGCAGATTTCGGTCTCTCTCCTTGCGAATCCAGCTCCAAAGCCCAGCTGCTAGCGTACTTCCCGACTCCTTCTTGCGATAAGTCAACATCAACTCACTTCGTTCGTTGTGTTTCCTTTATCTCATGCGGAGCCGGTCCAGTCCGTACGCAGCTGACCGGGCTTTTCCGCTTTTTACTGATAAGTCAACATCGGCTCGCTCCGCTTGCCGTGTTTCCTATATCTCATGCGAGAGCCCTCCAATCTGTACGTCGCTGAACGGCCGCTTCCACTTTTTATCAATCCAGTTCCAGCGCCTAGCCCCTCGGGGTCATAAGTCAATCCACCGAGAAGGCAAAGTGCAGCCTTCCCGCCGGCTCGCCTTATGCCGGTCGGGGCTGATCAAGGCGCTTCCACTTTTTAGTCTATCCAGTTCCAGCGGCCAGCTCCTAGCAGATTTCGGTCTCTCTCCTTTGCGAATCCAGCTCCAAAGCTCAGCTGCTAGCGTACTTCCCGACTCCTTCTTGCGATAAGTCAACATCAACTCACTTCGTTCGTTGTGTTTCCTTTATCTCATGCGGAGCCGGTCCAGTCCGTACGCAGCTGACCGGGCTTTTCCGCTTTTTACTGATAAGTCAACATCGGCTCGCTCCGCTTGCCGTGTTTCCTATATCTCATACGAGAGCCCTCCAATCTGTACGTCGCTGAACGGCCGCTTCCACTTTTTATCAATCCAGTTCCAGCGCCTAGCCCCTCGGGGTCATAAGTCAATCCACCGAGAAGGCAAAGTGCAGCCTTCCCGCCGGCTCGCCTTATGCCGGTCGGGGCTGATCAAGGCGCTTCCACTTTTTAGTCAATCCAGTTCCAGCGGCCAGCGCCTAGCAGATTTCGGTCTCTCTCCTTGCGAATCCAGCTCCAAAGCCCAGCTGCTAGCGTACTTCCCGACTCCTTCTTGCGATAAGTCAACATCAACTCACTTCGTTCGTTGTGTTTCCTTTATCTCATGCGGAGCCGGTCCAGTCCGTACGCAGCTGACCGGGCTTTTCCGCTTTTTACTGATAAGTCAACATCGGCTCGCTCCGCTTGCCGTGTTTCCTATATCTCATACGAGAGCCCTCCAATCTGTACGTCGCTGAACGGCCACTTCCACTTTTTATCAATCCAGTTCCAGCGCCTAGCCCCTCGTGGTCATAAGTCAATCCACCGAGAAGGCAAAGTGCAGCCTTCCCGCCGGCTCGCCTTATGCCGGTCGGGGCTGATCAAGGCGCTTCCGCTTTTTAGTCAATCCAGTTCCAGCGGCCAGCGCCTAGCGGATTTCGGTCTCTCTCCTTGCGAATCCAGCTCCAAAGCCCAGCTGCTAGAGTACTTCCCGACTCCTTCTTGCGATAAGTCAACATCAACTCACTTCGTTCGTTGTGTTTCCTTTATCTCATGCGGAGCCGGTCCAGTCCGTACGCAGCTGACCGGGCTTTTCCGCTTTTTACTGATAAGTCAACATCGGCTCGCTCCGCTTGCCGTGTTTCCTTTATCTCATGCGAGAGCCCTCCAATCTGAACGTCGCTGAACGGCCGCTTCCACTTTTTATATAATCATATCATTTTTTTGGACGAGTCTGAATAATAATGCTGTGAGAGGTGAACTTTTCGGAGAATAAATGGGAGAGTGAGTTGGTCGAATGAGATACCATGAGATGCGGCAGGGAGACCTGGAAAAAACGGTCAATACCGACTTTGCCAATGGTCTTGCAGAAGATGAAGTTGTAAAAAGGAGAAAGCAGTTCGGCTATAATGAGTTGCAGGAAGCAGAAAAGCAGTCTGCTTTATTGTTGTTTTTCAGTCAGTTCAAGGACTTTATGGTAATCGTGTTATTGGCGGCCACCTTGATATCCGGCCTATTGGGGGAATATATTGATGCCATTGCCATTATTGCTATAGTCTTGATTAATGGATTTCTTGGTTTTTTCCAAGAGAGAAAGGCTGAGAAATCATTAAATGCATTGAAAGAACTTTCTGCTCCGCAAGTATATGTTCTGCGTGATGGAAATTGGGCCAAGGTTCCATCAAAAGATGTGGTGCCGGGGGATATCATTAAGTTTGCAAGCGGAGACCGTATAGGGGCAGATGTGAGGTTGATCAATGTCAATAACCTTGAGATAGAGGAATCCGCCTTGACTGGGGAGTCTGTTCCGGTAATGAAGCGGACGGAAGAGATGAAAGGAGAAAACATCAATCTTGGGGACTTAGAGAACATGGCATTCATGGGTACAATGGTCACCAGGGGCAATGGGATTGGCGTTGTAACTGCGATTGGAATGCAGACGGCAATGGGGAAAATTGCTGACATGATACAAACAGCTGAGACGATGACAACGCCCCTTCAAAGAAGGCTGGAGCAGCTTGGAAAAATTTTGATCACCGTTGCTTTGATCCTTACAGCCCTCGTTGTGGGAATCGGAGTCATTCAGGGCCATGATATGTATACAATGTTCCTGGCAGGTGTGTCATTGGCTGTAGCTGCGATTCCTGAAGGGCTGCCGGCAATAGTGACTGTAGCGCTTTCGCTCGGTGTTCAAAGAATGATCAGAAGAAATGCAATCGTCAGGAAGCTCCCGGCGGTAGAAACACTTGGATGTGCGTCCGTGATCTGCTCGGATAAAACAGGTACCCTGACACAAAACAAAATGACCGTGACCCATTTATGGAGCGGCGGAAATATGTGGACGGTGAGCGGAACGGGGTATGACCCTGAAGGAAGCTTTTACCGCAGTGAAAAAAGGGTGAGCCCTTCCTCTGAAAAATCCTTGAATCAATTACTTACTTTCGGTATGCTCTGCAATAATGCAAAAATTAAATTAAAGGATGATGAGTACATCCTCGATGGCGATCCGACAGAAGGTGCCTTGCTAGTCGCAGCCTTGAAGGCAGGGATGCAAAGGGAGGCTCTTCTGGGGAAATTCACCATTGAAAAGGAATTTCCATTTGATTCAACGAGAAAGATGATGAGTATCGTTGTGAAGGACCAGCATGGGAAACGGTTCATTGTGACTAAAGGAGCTCCAGATGTGCTGGTGGATATCAGTCAATCAATTCTCTGGGAGGAAAAACTTCAACACCGTACTAAAGAATTTACAGGTAAAGTACAGGGGGCAATCCATGAACTTGCTTCCAATGCCTTAAGAACGATTGCTATTGCCTATGCTCCTTGGACAGCACCTTCTCTTCCACAAACAGAGGAAGAGGCTGAAAAGGGCCTGACATTTATCGGGCTTCATGGAATGATAGATCCTCCAAGGCCGGAAGTGAAACAAGCAGTAAAGGAATGCAGGCAGGCAGGCATCAAAACGGTAATGATTACTGGGGACCATGTCATTACAGCCAAGGCTATTGCAAAGGATCTTGGTATCCTGAGAGGTAAGGATAAGGTGCTTGAAGGTGCTGATTTAAACTCAATGGAAGTGGAAGACCTTGAAGAAGTGGTGGAAAAGGTCACGGTGTTTGCCCGTGTATCGCCGGAACATAAATTGAAAATTGTCAAGGCGCTTCAGAATAGAGGGCATGTGGTTGCAATGACTGGTGATGGTGTTAATGATGCTCCTGCCATCAAAGCAGCGGACATAGGAGTTGCAATGGGGATTACCGGTACTGATGTTGCAAAGGAAGCATCCTCTCTAGTCCTGTTGGATGATAACTTTGCGACTATTAAATCGGCTATCAATGAAGGAAGAAATATCTATGAAAATATAAGGAAATTCATACGTTATCTCCTTGCTTCCAATGTCGGGGAAATCCTGGTCATGCTTTTCGCCATGATTCTAGCACTTCCGCTGCCTTTGGTACCGATCCAGATATTATGGGTGAATCTTGTCACAGATGGTCTGCCGGCCATGGCACTTGGCCTCGATAAACCTGAGGAAGATGTCATGAAGCGGAATCCAAGACACCCGAAAGAAGGCGTGTTTGCAAGAGGACTTGGATGGAAAGTGGTTTCCCGGGGGTTCCTCATTGGAATTTCAACTCTTGCAGCATTTATGATTGCTTATAAACAGCACCCCGATCACCTTGCCTATGCCCAGACCATTGCCTTTGCAACCTTGGTCATGGCGCAGCTTATTCATGTGTTTGACTGTAGAAGCGAGAAATCTGTATTTGCCCGCAACCCGTTTGGCAATATGTATCTTGTGGGGGCGGTGTTGTCGTCATTGGTTCTGATGCTTCTTGTTATTTACCTGCCTGGAATGCAGCCGATATTCCATACAGTATCAATTGAGCTGAGAGATTGGCTGCTGATTGCTGGAATGAGTGCACTCCCGACGTTTTTGCTTGCTGGTTCATTTTTTGCAGGAAAAAAACGTGAAGATGTGATATAATCCTAAAGGTAGTAGAGTCCTTACTCTATTACCTTTTTTATTAGGTTTCCTCTCAGTATTTTCTTTTAGAGAACAAAGCTGTCTTATACTATTCAGGAAATCCCTTCAGTCCGCTGGGTTCTTTGTGAATTTGGCTGCTGTTATTCAATTGAAATTAATGATTTCCAAGTTGAAATAGCTGAAAGATTGGATGTGACTGTTAATGGTTGTAAGTATGACCGGCTTTGGCAGGGCGATAAAAGAGTCGGAACAGCATGTGGTTACGATCGAGATGAAATCAGTAAATCACCGGTTTTGCGAATTGAATATCCGCACTCCAAAGCAGCTGGGTAAACTTGAAGATAAATTAAAGAAGAGAATGTCAAAATACATAAAGCGCGGGAAAGTCGATGTTTTCATTACCTTAACTGGAGAAGGACTTGTCCACCGCAGTTTGAAAGTCGATTGGCAGCTTGCCGAAGACTACTTCAAGACATTACATACTTTAAAGGAAAAGTTTTCTCTATCAAATGATGTTGCCCTGCAGGATCTGTTGCAGGAAACTGAAATTATTTCTATAGAAGAAACAGAGAAAGAAAATGAGCAGCTTGAACAATTGGTTGAGCAGGCTTGTATCATAGCGCTCGAAGACCTGAGAGCCATGAGGATGGCCGAGGGGGATAAGCTGAAGGAAGACTTGCTTTCCCATATCAGCCTATTCAAGGCCACCCTGTCATCCATTACCGAACATGTTCCCGCCGTCCTCAATCAATACCGGGCAAGGCTTGAAAGAAAAGTGAAGGAATTGACCGGTAATTCTGTTGATGAAACAAGAATATTAACTGAAATTGCGATATTCGCTGATAAGAGTGATATATCAGAAGAATTGACCAGGCTTGAAAGTCACCTGACGCAATTCACAGCAGCTGTCAGTCAAGATGGGCCGGTAGGGCGCAAGCTTGATTTCATCATTCAAGAGATGAACCGGGAAGTCAACACCATCGGTTCAAAGGGAAATGACGCTGTTATTGGCGGATATGTTGTTGAAATGAAAACCTCCTTGGAAAAAATGAGGGAACAAGTACAGAATATTGAATGAATTGATTATTTCTTGTTTGATAAGGTCAAAATAGACTATTGATTGGAGGAGCATTATGTCTATAAAGCTCATTAATATAGGATTTGGTAATATTGTATCAGCGAATCGCATCATTTCGATTGTCAGCCCTGAATCGGCGCCGATCAAGAGGCTGATACAGGACGCAAGGGATCGCGGGACTCTTGTGGATGCAACTTACGGAAGACGGACAAGAGCGGTAATCATTACAGACAGCGATCATGTGATCCTGTCAGCCGTACAGCCTGAAACGGTTGCAGCCCGTTTAACAGATAAAGATGAGATAGCTGAAGAAGGGCAGGGTAAATAATGAAAGAAAAAGGGTTGCTTATTGTGCTTTCCGGACCATCGGGTGTAGGGAAAGGTACAGTACGTAAAGAAATATTTTCCCAGGAGGATACTCGGTTTGAGTATTCGATTTCTATGACAACCCGTCTTCCTAGAGAAGGAGAAGTGGATGGAGTAGATTATTTTTTCAAGAGCCGCGAAGAATTTGAAAGTCTCATTGAACAAGGGAAGCTTTTGGAGTATGCCGAGTTTGTAGGGAACTACTATGGTACTCCTGAAGACTATGTCCGGGAGACGATCAATAATGGCAGAGACGTCTTTCTTGAGATAGAAGTCCAAGGAGCCAAGCAAATCAGGGAGAAATTCCCTGAAGGCCTATTCATTTTCCTTGCTCCCCCAAGCTTGTCGGAATTACAAAATAGAATTACGACAAGGGGAACAGAGACAGAAGAGCTGATCCTGAACCGTATGACGACAGCACGAAAAGAAATTGAATTGATGGATTTATATGATTATGTAGTGGAAAATGATAAAGTAGAGCATGCTACTGAAAAAATCAAGTCAATCGTACAGGCTGAACATTGCCGGATAGAGCGTGTGAAACAGCGTTACCAAAAAATGTTGGAGGTAGATTAAATGTTAAACCCGTCTATAGATTCTTTAATGAAAAAAATTGATTCAAAATATTCACTAGTCAGCATTGCTGCAAAACGTGCAAGAAGCTTACAGGAAGTGGAGAACTTCAAGCTTGATAAATATGTCTCTGAAAAGTATGTAGGAAAAGCACTGGAAGAGATTGAGGCAGGCAAACTTTCCATGAAGGAAAGAGATTCAGAAGCTGTTTATTCCGACGAATAGGGCGGGCATTTAAAAACTGAAGCGGTTTTTTTGAGGGACTGATACCTAAAGATTATATCTTTAGGGTCAGCCCTTATTTTCTTTTTATAGGGTAATCATTCATACTATAATAAGAATGCAGTTGAAGCTGGACTTTGAAACTGAATGGAATGGCTATGTTACTATAAATAAAAGAATGTCGAAATGAGGGGATTGTATGGTAAAGGGGAAAAACATATTGCTTTGTGTCACAGGCGGGATTGCAGTTTACAAAGCTGCTGCACTCACGAGTAAACTGGTACAGGCCGGTGCTTACGTGAAAGTAATCATGAGTGCATCCGCGAGACAGTTTGTCACTCCGCTAACATTCCAGGCATTATCCCGGCACGAGGTTTTCACCGATACATTTGATGAAAATAATCCTGAAGTTATTGCTCATATAGACCTTGCTGACTGGGCAGACCTGGTGCTGGTGGCACCGGCAACAGCGAATATTATTGGGAAATTGGCCAACGGCATAAGTGATGACATGGTGTCAACCACTTTGCTTGCGACCACCGCCCCGGTCTGGATTGCGCCTGCGATGAATGTCCATATGTATGGACATCCGGCTGTACAAAAAAATATAGCCGAATTATACTCTTTTGGTTATCGCTTTATTGAACCGAGTGAGGGATATCTTGCCTGCGGCTACATTGGAAAGGGAAGACTTGAAGAACCTGAAAGGATCATCGGGCATATCGATGACTATTTTAAGGGGACAAGGCTTCCTTTAAAAGGGAAAAAGATCTTGATCACTGCCGGTCCAACCCGGGAAAAAATTGATCCCGTCCGTTTCTTCAGTAACCGTTCTACAGGAAAGATGGGATTTTCCCTTGCTGGTGAAGCTGCAAAAATGGGAGCCGACGTAACATTAGTAACCGGACCTGTCTCCCTGCAAGTTCCTCAGGGAGTGAATCTTATCAGAGTTGAAAGCGCAGAAGAAATGTTCGATGAGGTATTAGGCCGTTACGATTCAACTGATATAGTGATCAAAAGTGCTGCTGTAGCGGATTACAGACCCAAAGTTACATCAGACAAGAAGATGAAGAAACAGGATACAGACCTGGTCATCGAATTCGAGAGAACGAAAGATATCCTTAAAGCCTTAGGAGAAAGGAAAAACGGTCAGTTCCTTGTCGGATTTGCTGCAGAGACGAATGATATTGACAGGTATGCAGCCGAGAAGCTCCGTAAAAAAAATGCCGATATGATCATTGCCAACAATATCACTCTGGATGGAGCCGGGTTTGCCGGTGATACGAACATCGTTACGTTGTTCAGAAAAGATGATACTAAACGCGAATTGCCATTATTATCTAAAGCTGAGACAGCGAAAGAGATTTTGCAGGAAATCCAAAAAATGCTGGACGAAGGTTGATAGGAATGAAGATAGCTAGTGTAATTGTCGATGTCCCAACTATGCAGACTGACCGGGTTTTTGACTATTCAATTCCTGAACCTTGGCTGGGGAAGATCCTTCCAGGGATGAGGGTGATTGTCCCATTCGGGCCCAGGAAAGTACAAGGATTTGTCATTGGGATAAAAGACAAATCGGAGGCAAAGAAACTGAAAAATTTGGTGCAGCCGATGGACCTTACACCTGTTTTGAACCAAGATCTTCTGAATATGGCTGACTGGTTGACCGAACAGACTCTCTGTTTTAAAATATCGGCATTGCAGGTCATGCTTCCCGCTGCGATGAAGGCCAAATATGAGAAAAAAATTGTTTTGAATCCTGCCAAACGGGGTTTCCTGGTGGAAGGAGCAGCAGGTCTTTTTAACAATAAAGATGAAGTGTCATGGAAAGATGCAGAGGATGCCGGCCTGCTGCCGTTATTGCAGAAGGAG
The DNA here is from genome assembly GCF_984799155.1 of Bacillus sp. SRL337. Lineage (NCBI taxonomy): Bacteria > Bacillati > Bacillota > Bacilli > Caryophanales > Bacillaceae > Bacillus > Bacillus sp. SRL337. The sequence continues at coordinate 1,627,143 of NZ_OZ481793.1, forward strand.
ATTAAATCAGGTCATTTGGATGTTTTTTACAGCGTAAGATCAAAAGGGAAAAAGAAAACAATCCAAAAATTCTATCCCGCTGTTCCAAAAGAAAAATTGGAGGAGGAAATGAATTCTCTTCCTGCCAATGCTGAAAAGCAAAAAGCTGTTTTGCGTTATTTTATATCGTTAGAAAATGATGAAGGTGTCACAACAAAAAATGCAGCTGATGCAGCGGGCGCATCCTCCGCTACGATGAAGTCCCTTGCAGAAAAAGGGCTCCTCATAAAAAAGCAGGAGGAAATCTACCGAAACCCTTTCGCTCATAAAACCTTTCAGAAGACCAGTCCGCTTCCTCTTACCGAGGAACAAGAAAAGGCAATCACTCCTATACTCCATACAATTGAACATAAGAAACATGAAACCTTTTTGCTGTATGGAGTGACTGGAAGCGGGAAAACGGAAGTCTACCTTCAATCCATCCAGGAAGTTTATGAACAAGGGAAAGAGGCCATTGTCCTTGTACCTGAAATCTCATTGACACCGCAAATGGTCAACCGTTTCAAAGGCAGGTTTGGCAATGATGTAGCGGTTCTTCACAGCGGGCTTTCAGCTGGAGAAAAATATGACGAGTGGAGGAAAATCCAGCGGAAGGAAGTCAAGGTTGTGGTCGGTGCAAGATCGGCAATTTTTGCCCCATTTGAAAATCTGGGCATCATCATTATCGATGAAGAGCATGAAACCAGCTATAAACAAGAAGAGAACCCGAGGTATCATGCCAGGGACGTGGCCATCTACAGAGCAAGACAGTATAATTGCCCAGTCATCCTTGGCAGCGCCACTCCATCCATGGAGACGTTTGCCCGTGCACAAAAAGGAGTGTACCAGCAGTTGACCCTGTCTAAGCGAATGAATTCAGGTAAACTCCCGTCGGTGTCAATTGTGGATATGAGGGAAGAGCTGAGAGGCGGAAATCGCTCGATGTTTTCAGAAGAACTGTTTGAAAAGCTGCAGGACAGGCTTCAGAAAGGGGAGCAGACTGTCCTCTTCCTGAATAGACGCGGCCATTCTTCCTTCATTATGTGCCGGGATTGCGGGTATGTGGCACAGTGTCCCCAATGTGATATTTCTCTCACATACCACCGTTTTTCAGATAGCATGAAATGTCATTATTGCGGATTTGAAACGGGGGTACCGAAAACTTGTCCTGAATGCGAAAGTGAGCATATCCGCTATTTTGGAACCGGCACTCAAAAAGTGGAAGAAGAGCTGGCGAAGCTGCTTCCGGAAGCCCGTGTCATAAGGATGGATGTGGATACCACCAGCAGGAAGGGGGCACATGAGCGGCTTCTGGACAGCTTCGGTGAAGGCCATGCAGATATACTTCTGGGGACCCAAATGATAGCGAAGGGGCTGGACTTCCCGAATATCACGCTTGTAGGAGTTCTCAGTGCCGATACCATGCTTCATCTGCCTGATTTCCGCTCTGCTGAGAAAACCTTTCAGTTGTTGACCCAGGTCAGCGGAAGGGCGGGAAGGCATCAGCTTCCAGGGGAAGTCGTCATTCAGACGTATACACCTGAACACTATAGTATTGAACTAGCGGGAACACAGGATTATGATGCCTTCTACCACAAAGAAATGTTGATGAGGAAGATGGGGAGCTATCCTCCATTTTATTATTTATCGTTAATAACGATCAGCCACGAAGAGTTAATGAAAGTGGTCGGGGCAGCGGAGAAGATAACCAGGTTCCTTCAATCCAAACTGTCCCAACAGTCGATCGTGCTGGGACCGGCCGCATCGCCGATACCGAGGATCAACAATAGATATCGATACCAATGTTTGATAAAATACAAGCGGGAACCGGAGCTGCCTTCGATTTTGAAGACGATCCTCGAGCATTCCCAACAACAAAAGGCAACAGAAGGGTTAACAATTTCAATAGATGTCAATCCTTATATGATGATGTAAGAAAGAGGGATCAGAATTGGCGATTTTACCGATTGTCACCTATCCAAATGAAATTCTTGAGATAGAGTGCAGAAAAGTAACGATTTTTGATAAAAAATTTAGAAGTTTTCTTGATGACATGTATGATACGATGATCGCTGCAGATGGAGTTGGACTTGCTGCTCCCCAGGTGGGAAAAGATCTTTCTGTGGCCATAGTCGATATCGGCGATGACAGCGGGACAATCGAGCTGATCAACCCAGAAGTGCTTGAAGTCAGGGGAGAACAAACGGACCTTGAAGGCTGTCTCTCTTTCCCTAACCTTTTTGGAGAAGTTTCAAGGCCTGATTATGTAAAGGTGGCCTTCCAGGATCGAAAAGGCAGCAGTCTTCTTGTAGAGGCGGAAGGCTTCCTTGCTAGAGCGATATTACATGAGATTGACCACTTACATGGAGTATTATTCACTTCAAAAGTGATCAGATATATAGAAGAAGATGAACTTGAAAGGTATGAAAGCGAATGACCAAAATTATATTTATGGGTACGCCGCAATTTTCTGTTCCGGTACTTCAAAATTTAATTAAAAATGACTACGATGTAATCGGTGTGGTGACACAGCCAGACCGCCCTGTCGGAAGGAAGAAAATCATGACGCCTCCCCCGGTTAAAGTGGAAGCCGAAAAACAAGGGATTCCAGTCTTGCAGCCGGAGAAAATCCGTGAGAAGGAGGAACTTGAAAAAGTCCTTGCTCTTAAACCGGACTTGATTGTAACAGCGGCATTTGGACAGATCCTGCCAAAGGAATTATTGGAAGCCCCGCAGTTCGGCTGTATCAATGTCCATGCCTCACTTCTTCCTGAGCTTCGCGGAGGAGCCCCGATTCACTATTCCATCATTCAAGGGAAGAGTATGACTGGTGTAACCATCATGTATATGGTGGAAAAACTTGATGCTGGCGACATGATCAGCTCCATTGAAGTAGATATTGACGAGAAAGATCATGTCGGGACACTGCATGATAAGTTAAGTGAAGCTGGTGCAAAACTATTGATCGATGTACTTCCAGGACTTTTGAAAGGGGAAATCAGCCCTCAGAAGCAGGATGAAAGCCAGGCAACATTTGCATGGAACATTAAGCGTGAACAAGAAAAGATTGACTGGTCCAAGCCTGCCGATGAAATATACAACCATGTACGCGGCATGCATCCTTGGCCTGTAGCCTATACTTTGCTGGATGGAGCTGTAATGAAAGTTTGGTGGAGCGAGAAGGTGGAAGGTACAACAGGAAGTCCAGGGGAAATCACCGGAGTCGAAGAAGATGGGATTGTGGTGGCGACAGGCAGCAATACATCAATTAAAATCACTGAAATTCAGCCTTCCGGGAAAAAGAGAATGAGTGCTAAAGATTACCTTAGGGGTGCGGGCTCATTCATCGAAAAAGGCATGAAGCTTGGAGAAGACAATGAGTAAGGGGAAAAAGACGGTTCGGGAAGCAGCTCTTGATGTCCTGGAATCAGTAGAGAAGAATCAGTCATACAGCAACCTCTTATTGAACCATGCCATTGAAAAATACGGTATTAAAGGTCCGGACACGGGCTTATTGACAGAGTTGACATATGGGACCATTCAGCGAAGGATGACGCTTGATTACTATCTTGCGCCATTCATCAATAAAAAGGTTGAAAGCTGGGTCCGCCAGCTTCTCAGGCTGTCGCTATACCAAATGGTTTATCTTGATAAAATCCCTGACCGAGCCATCCTGTTTGAAGCTGTGGAGATTGCGAAACGAAGGGGACATAAAGGGATTGCCAGTATGGTTAACGGCATCCTCCGTTCTATTCAACGAAAAGGGGTGCCATCAACCGAATCAATCCCTGACCCGGTTGAACGCCTTGCAATTGAAACGAGTCACCCCGAGTGGCTGGTGAAACGTTGGACGGAACAGTTCGGCATCGAAAAAACAAGGGAAATGTGTGAGACAAATATAACGGCTCCCCTTCAGACTGCACGGGTCAACACACTAAAGGCCACCCAGGATGAACTTCTTCATTCTCTTACACAAGAAGGCCTTTCTGTTAAGAAAAGCAGCATTGTTCCTGATGCAGTTGTCTCTTTGAAAGGAAACCTTGCCAAAACCGAGGCTTTCAGAAAAGGATTATTGACAATTCAGAATGAGAGCTCCATGCTTGTCGGCTACAGCCTCGATGTCCAGGAGGGTTTTACTGTCCTTGATTCCTGTGCCGCTCCTGGAGGGAAAACGACACATATTGCTGAATTGATGGGTGGCAGAGGGACGGTGCTTGCCCTTGATCTGCACAAGCATAAAATCAAGTTGATTGATGACAATGCTGCACGATTAGGCCTGGAAAATATAGAGTCCAAGGCTCATGACAGCCGCACTGCAGGAGAACTTTTCGAAGAGGAAAGCTTTGATCGTATCCTTGTGGACGCTCCTTGCTCAGGGCTTGGCGTATTAAGGAGAAAACCGGATATTAAATACAGCAAGAGTGAAAGGGATTTGGAATCTCTCCAGGAAATCCAGCTTCAGATTCTAAATGCCGTGGCCCCTCTTTTGAAAAAAGACGGTCTTCTCGTCTACAGTACATGTACTGTAGATATGAATGAAAATCAAGGAACTGTGAAAGAATTTATGAATCAAAACGAAGGGTTCAAGCCTATGGAATTGACTCATCTCCCTGAAACCGTCCTACCGTTTGCAGAAGGAAATATGCTTCAGATTTTCCCTCAGGATTTTGGCGGTGATGGATTCTTTATCTCCTGTTTTAAAAAGGATGCCTGATTTTAGGGGTCAAGCAGGAAAACTGGGCATAAAGGTCGTAAATGTAACGTAGCCGAGGAAAAAATGTCGAAGCGGGTCAATTCATTGAACGAGTTGTCCCGCTTCTGAAGTGGCAATGAAGAAAAGAGGTGGCCGAAATGAAATCTGTACACTATACAGATAAGGGGAAAGTCAGACAGCATAACGAAGATAGTGTAGGTGTCTTCAGCAATACAGAAGGTGACTGCCTGGCGGTGGTTGCTGACGGTATGGGCGGTCATCGTGCTGGAGATGTCGCCAGTTCAATGACCATCAATAAATTTGAAGAGCTTTGGAAGTCCGAGGGGAAATTCACAACGGCAGCACAAGCTGAGAAGTGGCTGCGGGAGAAAATCAGCGAAATCAATTTGAATGTGTTTCAGCACTCTCAATCGAATTTGAAGTGCGAAGGCATGGGAACCACTGTAGTTGCAGCGATTTGTACTGAAAACTTCGCTACCATCGTCAATATCGGAGACAGCAGGGGATATATCCTTAATGAGAGCGGCTTCAGCCAGTTAACGGAAGACCACTCCCTTGTCAATGAACTCGTTAGAAGCGGTCAAATTTCCAAGGAAGATGCAGAAAACCACCCTCGGAAGAATGTGCTGCTGAGAGCGCTTGGGACAGAAGAAAAGGTGGAAATGGACACACGGACCATTATTTTTGAAGAAGACGATATGCTCCTGCTGTGTTCAGATGGGTTATCCAATAAGGTATCTGAGGATGAAATGAAAGACATCTTATCCACTGCGGAAGACCTTGATGAGGCAGGGAAACAATTTATCTTGCGGGCAAATGATAATGGCGGCGAAGATAATATTACATTGGCAATCGTAAAGTATTCACTTGAAAGCAGAAACGGGTGAGCTTTATGTTGAATGGAAAAAGAATCAGCGGCAGATATAAAATCCTGGAGATGATCGGCGGCGGAGGTATGGCCAATGTATACCTAGCACAAGATATGATCCTTGACCGCGAAGTAGCCATTAAAATGCTGCGTCTCGATTTTGCCAATGAAGAAGAGTTTATCAAAAGGTTTCAGCGGGAAGCACAGTCAGCCACAAGCCTTGCCCATCCCAATATTGTCAGCATTTATGATGTTGGTGAAGAAGATGATATTTACTACATTGTCATGGAATATGTAGACGGAATGACGCTGAAGCAATACATACAAAAGCATTCCCCCATTTCTATAGAGAAAACGATTGATATTATGCGCCAGCTGGCTTCAGCAATCACTCACGCCCATCAAAACCATATCGTCCACAGAGATATCAAACCACAAAATATTTTGATTGATCATGATGGAACGGTGAAAATTACGGATTTTGGTATAGCAATGGCCTTGAGTGCAACATCCATTACCCAGACAAATTCTGTTCTAGGCTCTGTTCATTATCTTTCTCCTGAACAGGCGAGAGGGGGGATGGCGACAAGGAAATCGGATATTTATTCTCTTGGGATCGTGATGTTCGAGCTGTTGTCTGGCCGGCTTCCGTTTTCAGGGGAATCTGCTGTTTCAATCGCCTTGAAGCATCTGCAGTCCGAAACGCCATCCCTTAGAAGGTGGAACCCTGACATTCCGCAAAGCGTTGAGAATATTGTTCTGAAAGCAACAGCTAAAGATCCTTTCCAGCGATACGATACGGTGGAGGAGATTGAGGAAGAACTAAGAACGTCTCTTGATCCCGAACGCCTTGATGAACCCAAATTCTCCATTGAAGAAGATATGGATGCGACCAAGGCAATACCGGTGATTACAGATGAACGGCCTTATAACAATATGGACCACACCATTGTTCATGAAAAAAATGGAGCAGAAGCATCCGGTACGGTTCCACATGATAAATCCAATGAAGTCAAGCCTGAAAAAAAGAAGAAGAAAAAGTGGCCGGCAATTGTTATCGGCGTTTTCTTTTTACTGGCGGTAATTGCGATACTGGCAGTAACGGTCCTTCCTGATATGCTTGGGCCAAAAGAAGTTGAGCTTCCCGATGTAACAGGGAAAACCCAGGAAGAAGCAGTTGAATTGCTGGCACTTGAAGGCTTCCTTATCGGAGATTACCTTGAACAGGCTAACGAAGAGGTTGCGGCTAACCATGTAATCAAGACGAATCCGCCTGCAGGCAAAACCGTCAAAGAAGGCAGTGAGGTCAATCTTTATGTCAGCTCAGGGAAGAAGCGGGTGAAAATTAAGGATTATACAGATGAGTCTTTTACAGAATCCGCAGAAGAGTTAAATGAGCTTGGTTTTAAAGAGGTACGTAAAGAAGAGACTGCCTCTGAAACTGAACCTGGAACTATTTTGGAACAGGACCCAGCTGTTGATTCTGAAGTAATCCCTGATGAAACCGTTATTACCTTTACAGTAAGTTCCGGGCCCGAAACCTTTGAATTAAAAGAGTTAACCGGATTAAACCAGCAAAGCTTGAACTTGTATGAGGAAATTAGCGGTCTGAATATCAAACTAACAGAACAATACTCTGCTGATATACCAAAAGGGGAGGTTATTTCCCAAGATCCAGAAGCTGGTAAAGCAATGGTGGAAGGCGATACAGTGAGTGTGGTTATATCAAAAGGGAAAGAACCCCAGCCTCCAAGGACAGTAAGCAAGGAAATCACCATTCCGTATGAACCGGATGAAGAAGGAAAGCCGCAGAGTGTTGAAATTTATATTGAGGATAAAGACCGTAACATAGATGAAGCCGAAGCATTGTTTGGCATCACAGAAAATTACAAAGAAACATTTGAATTGACCATTAACGAAGGAGAAACTGGACAGATTAAAGTTGTGGTGGATGGTCAAGTGTTTAAAGAAGAAAAAGTCCCATATCCCGAACAAGAGGAATAGAAACAGTTAAGGAGGTTAGTTATGCCAGAAGGCAAAATCATAAAAGCGCTTAGCGGTTTTTATTACGTCATGAGCAAAAATGAAATTACTCAATGCCGCGGAAGGGGAATATTCCGTAAAAATAAGGTGACTCCCCTTGTCGGTGATTATGTCAGCTTTCAATCTGAGAATGATCAAGAGGGTTATATTCTTGAAGTCTTTGAAAGGAAAAATGAACTAGTTAGACCACCGATTGCCAATGTAGATCAGGCAATCCTGGTCTTTTCAGCTGTCGAACCTGATTTCAGCACAGCGCTTTTGGACAGATTCCTGGTTCTTGTTGAGAGTAAAGGCATTGAACCTTTAATCTGTATTACCAAGGTGGACTTAGTCGATGAATCGGGGCGGGAAACCATCAACCAGTATGCGGAGAAGTACCGTGCATTTGGTTATGAGGTTGTTTTGACATCCTCAGAGACAGAAGAAGGCCTTTCTGCATTGAAGCCCTATCTGGCAGGGAAGATTTCAGTCTTTGCCGGTCAATCGGGTGTTGGGAAATCGTCTTTACTAAATGCGATGAATCCCGAACTTGAGCTAAAGACCAGTAATATCTCCACCCACCTCGGCAGGGGGAAACATACAACGAGGCATGTGGAACTGATTGAAGTCGATAATGATGGATTAGTAGCGGATACTCCTGGATTCAGTTCACTGGAGTTCAGTGAGCTGGAGCTGGAAGAGCTCTCCTCCTGTTTTCCTGAAATGGATGAAAGAGCGGACGAATGCAAGTTTCGGGGATGCTTTCATATCAATGAACCAAAGTGCGCGGTCAAGAAAGCAGTTGAAAACGGGGATATCCCAGAATTCAGATATGAACACTATCAGCAATTCTATGATGAAATCAAAGACAGAAAGCCGAGGTATTGACATGGTTAAAATTGCACCATCGATTCTAGCAGCAGATTTTGCAAATCTTGCCAATGAAATCAAGGACGTAGAGGCAGGAGGCGCAGATTATATCCATGTAGATGTCATGGATGGTCATTTTGTTCCGAATATTACGTTGGGGCCAATGATTGTGAAAGCAATCAGGCCGTTCACAAATCTGCCTTTAGATGTCCACCTAATGATTGAAAATCCTGACCACTATATCGAGGCATTTGCTGAAGCGGGGTCTGATTATATTACTGTTCATGCAGAGGCAACCCCGCACCTTCACCGGACGATTCAATTGATCAAATCAAAGGGAATCAAGGCAGGGGCAGTTTTGAATCCGGGTACTCCCGTAGAGATGATCAAACATGTCGTTGAAGACCTCGATATGGTCCTTTTAATGACAGTGAATCCGGGCTTCGGGGGACAAAGTTTCATAAACTCCGTCGTACCGAAAATCCGGGCAGTGAAGGAGCTTGGAGAGCAGTTCAATCCTTCGCTGGAAATTGAAGTGGATGGCGGAGTTACCACTGAAACAGCAAGGCTGTGTACGGAAGCAGGAGCGAATGTACTTGTAGCCGGCTCTGCTATATACAATAAAAAAGACCGCGGGCAGGCAATTGCTGCTATCCGTGAAGCTGCTGCAAATTAACATACATCAGCCGGTATGAAGGATATTTTTCTTTGTACCGGTTTTTTTGCGGTATGAAAGAGATTATGAGGTTGAGGAAAAGGATACATAAAAATAAACGATAATAGAGGTGTATATATGAACATCAACATACTTGGCGGAGGTCCTGAAGAATTTGTCCCGGCTCTTCATAGATACCAAGATGAAGGTAGCATATGGGTTGGAGTCGATCATGGTGTTTTCCGGCTTCTTCATCACGGAATCAAACCTGATATGGCATTTGGGGACTTTGATTCTGTCACTGAGGACGAATGGAAGCAGATTGAAGAAAACGTAAACCAGATCAATCGATATTTGCCTGAGAAAAACGAAACTGATATGGAGCTTGCCCTGAACTGGGCAATAAAAAAATCACCTGAGATCATTCGTGTATTCGGGGCAACCGGGGGGAGAATCGATCACTTTTTAGCCAATGTCCAAATGCTTGGAAAGAAAGAGAACCTGCACCCATTTATCACAATTGAAATCATCGACATACAAAATCAAGTTCAAATTGTTCCTCCAGGTGAATATACATTAAAAGAGAAGACTGACAGCAAGTACGTCTCCTTCTTGCCATTGACGACTGAAGTGGAAGGGCTGACACTAAAAGGATTCAAGTATCCGCTTCAAGACAAGCATATTTCCTTGGGCTCGACACTATGTATAAGTAATGAACTTATTCAGCCAACTGGTACTTTTTCATTCAGAAGCGGCATATTAATGATGATAAGAAGTCATGACTAGGCACTTTTACTTTTTTACCTTGAAGCAATGCGTACTCAAACTCATCGTTTGAATATACTATTACCGATTCAAGCGAGACAGCAGGTTTTAGATTGACGGGGAGGGACTGTTGATGAAATTTTATACAATTAAGCTGCCTAAGTTTCTGGGCGGACTGGTGAAAGCGATGCTGGGGACATTTAAAAAAGAATAATGCCGCTGAACACCCTGGATGTACGGGGTGTTTTTTTCTTTTGTGAAAACCAGCGAGGGAATTTACATTAAAGTGAATGATTCTTTAGGAAAATTAGGACTGTAACGTGTTTTATTGGAGTGCGCTGGACTGGCGGAAGTCCACAAACCTGTACTGCGCTGAACGTCCCTTTCGCTGAAGCAGAATTCAACTTTGTTTTTCGAATAAAATGAAAAAGAGACATCCATCAGGATGTCTCTTTAATGAACATTATACACGTTCAACTTTACCGGATTTTAAAGCTCTTGCAGAAACCCAAACACGTTTTGGTTTTCCATCTACAAGAATGCGAACTTTTTGTAAGTTAGCGCCCCATGTACGCTTGTTAGCGTTCATTGCGTGGGAGCGAGCGTTGCCCGAACGAGCTTTACGGCCAGTTACTGCGCATTTTTTTGGCATGGTATTCCCTCCTCATAAAAGAAGCTGAAACAATATCAGTTGTTTCACATTTCAACATAGTCATAAAAGATACTTTAATAATTTATCATACAACCTCAAACAATGCAACACTTCTACAAAAAGATATCAAGAAAAATTACTTGACGCATAGCAGTGTGGAGCTGGCTCGAGGAGTCAGCCGGCGGAACCGGACAATAGAAAAGCGGAAGGCGCTGTTCAGGCCAGACAGGCACTGGAGGAAAAACTCTGAAAATCTTGATCTTGGATTTTTGGAGTTTTTTCGAAGTGGTCCGAGGGCCTGGCAGCTTGAACCGGACATGAACTAGTCAGCCTCTCAAGAATTCGAATCATCAATCAATTCTCAGGAAAATGTATATTCACCATGAAATAAGGGGTTATACTATAAATAGTAAGATGGTTCCTTGGAAAATAGTGTGTATGATGCTTAAAACGTCCTTTGTCATTACTTTGGCTTTTAAAAATAGTATAGATATAGTAAAATGTTTTTAGCCAAGCATGTATTTGAAGGGGGAACAATCATGTCCATCGAAATGAGAACGAAATTCGGGCAAATTGATATAACTAACGATGTCATTGCAATGATTGCAGGCGGAGCTGCTATAGATTGTTATGGTATTGTCGGAATGGCTTCTAAGAATCAAATCAAAGACGGTTTAACTGATATTCTGCGAAAAGAGAACTTCACTCGGGGTGTTATCGTTCGCCAGGAAGAGGAAGAAGTACATATTGATATGTATATCATCGTGAGTTATGGAACGAAAATTTCTGAAATCGCTCACAACGTACAATCAAAGGTCAAGTATACTCTTAACAAAACCGTGGGCTTGGCGGTCGATTCAGTAAATATTTTTGTTCAGGGTGTTCGAGTAACGAACCCGTAGTGAGGAGGAAGATTCGTGTCAATTACATCTTTGGAAGGAAAGCGTTTTGCGGAGATGGTCATCCAGGGTGCCAACAATCTGGCAGCCAACGCGAAGATGGTGGACGCTTTAAACGTATTTCCGGTTCCTGATGGTGATACTGGAACAAATATGAACTTATCCATGACTTCCGGAGCAAAGGAAGTTCAAAATAATGTGCAAGAACACATCGGTAAAGTGTCAGGGGCACTTTCTAAAGGCCTTCTGATGGGAGCAAGGGGCAACTCTGGTGTTATTCTTTCCCAGTTGTTCAGAGGTTTTGGGAAAGCGATTGAAAACAAATCAGCCCTTACCAGTGAAGAGTTTGCTTCAGCACTGCAGACAGGTGTGGAAACGGCTTATAAGGCCGTAATGAAGCCTGTTGAAGGTACGATTCTAACAGTGGCAAAGGACGCAGCTAAAAAAGCAGTGAGCGCTGCTGAAACTGAGAGTGACATTGCTGCCTTGATGGAAGCCGTAGTGAATGAAGCGAGGGCATCACTAAATAGGACTCCAGAGCTTCTTCCTGTATTGAAGGAAGTCGGTGTCGTGGACAGCGGCGGACAAGGACTGCTCCTTGTTTATGAAGGATTCCTTGCTGAGCTTAAAGGAGAACAGGTCTCCGAACATACTTCCCTTCCATCAATGGATGAAATGGTAAGTGCCGAGCATCATAAGAACATTCAGGGCTTCATGAATACTGAGGATATCGAGTTTGGTTATTGTACCGAGTTCATGGTTCGGTTCGAAGAAGGTAAAAAGACCTTCTCTGAAGAAGATTTCCGTAATGACTTAAGTGCATTTGGAGATTCCCTGCTTGTCATCAGTGATGAGGAGCTGGCTAAAGTACATATTCATTCTGAACAGCCTGGTGATGTCTTAAGCTACGGCCAAAAATATGGAAATCTGATCAACATGAAGATTGAAAACATGCGCCAGCAGCATAGTACGATTATGAATGAAACTTCTCATCAATTGGATTCAACTACTATTAAAACTGAAAAATCCAAAGAAAAGAAGGAATATGGCATTGTCACTGTGTCGATGGGTGAAGGCATTGCTGATCTGTTCCGCAGCATAGGTGCAGCTTATGTTATTGAAGGCGGCCAAACAATGAATCCAAGCACAGAAGATATTGTTAAAGCAGTGGAGGAAGTGAATGCAGAAAAAGTCATCATCCTTCCAAATAATAAAAATATCATCATGGCTGCCAACCAGGCTGCAGAAGTGATTGCGGGAGATGTCGTTGTGGTTCCGACCAAGACAGTTCCTCAGGGCATGGCTGCTTTGCTGGCATTCAACCCGTCAATTGGCACAGCTGATAATCAGAATTCCATGACAGAAGCCGCCAGTTATGTGAAAACAGGACAGGTGACATTTGCTGTAAGGGACACAAACATAGACGGCTTGAACATCAGGAAGGATGACTTCATGGGAATTTCAGAAGGCAAAATTGTCGTTACAGACAAAGAGCGCCTGAGTACGGCTAAGAAGCTCCTGGCTGAAATGCTCGATGCTGACTCTGAAATCCTGACGATTTTATACGGGGAGGATGCAGAGGAAGAAGAGATTGCTGCCCTGACTCAATATGTTGAAGAACAATTTGAAGATGTGGAAGTAGAGGTTCATAACGGCAAACAGCCACTCTATTCCTTTATTTTCTCAATAGAATAATTCAAGCGGAAATAGAAGGGCGATCGCCCTTCTATTTCCTTTTTTTGATGATCTTGAAAACCCCTGGCTATGCCGGGGGTTCCAGAGAGCTTAAAGCGTGGTATTAAAAAAACCTCGCTTCCATGATAGGATAAAGTTGGTTTCCCGACCACTTCATTCCATCATAGAAGGAGGTATGCCCTGTGAAGGACATGAACAGTTTAGCACATACAACTTGGAATTGTAAGTATCACTTAGTATTTGCACCGAAATACAGAAGACAGATTATATATGGAAAATACAAAAAGAGTATTGGGCAAATTATTCGAGATTTGTGTGAAAGGAAAGGTGTCATAATTCATGAAGCAAATGCCTGCCCGGATCACATTCATATGTTAGTGAGTATCCCACCAAAGTTAAGCGTATCTCAATTCATGGGTTACTTAAAAGGAAAAAGCAGTCTCATGATATTTGATCGCCATGCCAATTTGAAATATCGATATGGAAATCGAAAATTCTGGTGTCGTGGATTCTATGTTGATACAGTGGGCAGAAACAAGAAGCAAATCCAAGAATACATTAAGAATCAGCTGAAGGAAGATTATATGGCCGACCAGTTAACATTGTTCGAGGAACATGACCCGTTTACCGGACAGAAAAATCGGAAGAAATAAAGAAATTCTTTAGAATTAGTGAGTGAATGTGGTGCAGAAGGGAAACCATTCAGTGGGCCTTTTAGGCCGAGGCCGGTAAGAGAGGCTTCCAGCCGCAGAGCAAACCACCAGTTCACACTGGTGGTTTTGATTTTCGAAAGTTTTCATACTCCAGCGGTAACAGATGTCAGTATTCAAAAGTCATGTTATTATAGGGATAGACGGGCTTAAAATTAATGTAAATGAATAGATGATATTGATGTAACTGGGAAGGGGAGACGGCAATGAAGTATAAAAGTGTATTTGATATTATGGGACCTATCATGATTGGTCCATCAAGTTCTCATACTGCAGGAGCAGCCAGAATTGGGCGGGTTGCAAGGAATCTTTTTGGAAGGGACCCGGAATGGGCCGAAATTTCTTTTTATGGTTCGTTTGCCAAGACCTATAAAGGCCATGGAACCGATGTAGCCATTGTGGGCGGGCTAATGGATTATGATACATTTGACGAAAGAATAAAAGATTCTTTGAGAATAGCAAAAGAAAAAGGAATCCGAGTCAGGTTCCGTGAAGAAGACGCTGTTACGGATCACCCTAACACGGCCAGGATCCGCCTGGGTGATAAAAAAAGCGAGATGGAACTTGTCGGAATTTCGATTGGCGGCGGAAAAATAGAAGTTACGGAACTAAATGGCTTTGAATTAAAACTTACGGGCCACCATCCGGCAATCCTTGTTGTTCATGAGGACCGTTTTGGAGCCATCGCCGCTGTTTCACAGGTGCTGGCCAAACATGAAATCAATATCGGCCATATGGATGTATCCAGAAAAGAAGTCGGGAAAATGGCGCTCATGACTATTGAAATTGATCAAAATAATATTGATGATATAGTGATAGAGGAATTAAAAACATTGTCAAATGTTACCCAGGTGACCATGATTGCTGATTAATTAATGAAAACGTGACAGCGCTTTCAATAACTTGCGAAGGGAGTTTTATGATGTTTCGGAATGTAGCAGAATTAATTGAACTGGCAGAAAGCAGCAACAAGAAGATATCGGATATTATGATCGAACAGGAAATGGACTATAAAAACAAAACGTGGGATGACGTGTTCTCCCAAATGGAGAGAAACCTCGTTGTCATGGAAGAAGCGGTAGAAAAAGGTCTTAAGGGCGTGAAATCTCATTCAGGATTGACTGGGGGAGATGCAGTCCTTCTTCAAAAATACATTGAAAAGGGTAATTATCTTTCGGGTCAATTTTTATTGGATGCTGTCAGTAAGGCAGTTGCGACTAATGAGGTGAACGCGGCGATGGGAACGATATGTGCCACACCTACAGCAGGTTCTGCCGGTGTGGTCCCCGGCACACTTTTTGCAGTAAAGGAGAAGCTTAATCCAACGAGGGAAGAAATGGTCCGTTTCTTATTTGTGTCTGGAGCATTTGGTTTTGTAGTGGCAAATAATGCCTCCATTTCAGGTGCAGCCGGTGGATGTCAGGCAGAAGTCGGTTCTGCAGCAGGAATGGCGGCGGCGGCAATCGTCGAAATTGCCGGCGGAACACCAAGCCAAAGTGCAGAAGCGATGGCCATCACCTTGAAGAATATGCTTGGGCTTGTCTGTGATCCTGTTGCAGGGCTTGTTGAAGTCCCATGTGTCAAACGTAATGCAATGGGAGCAGCAAACGCAATGGTTGCAGCTGACATGGCACTGGCTGGAATAACAAGCCGCATTCCATGTGATGAAGTAATTGATGCGATGTATAAAATTGGACAGACAATGCCTGTAGCTTTAAGGGAGACAGCACAGGGCGGACTGGCGGCAACACCTACAGGACGTGAACTGGAGGCAAAAATCTTTGGAGTATCATTGAATAAAGGTGACTGATCTATTTTCTATTGCGGTAACGGATATTAAAGGGGTCGGTGGTGAGACTGCGTTGCAGCTGACTGCCATGGGTATTCAATCGGTCGGTGATCTGCTGGAATATGTTCCTTACCGGTATGAGGATTACCGCCTTAAAGACTTGGCGGAAGCAGAGCATGAAGAACGGGTAACAGTTGAAGGGAAAATACACTCTGCACCTTCCCTGATGTTCTATGGGAAAAAGAAGTCGCGTCTGAATGTACGTCTGTTTTCAGGCGGTTACCTTATTCAGGCGACTTTTTTTAATCAACCATATTTAAAGAAAAAATTGAATCTGCAGGATACCATTACGGTAACCGGGAAGTGGGATAAAAACCGGCAAATCATCACCGTCCAGCAGTACTCCCTTGGACCGCATACGGCTAAAGGGGATTTTGAACCTGTCTACTCCCTGAAGGGTTCAATCAAAAACCAGACACTGCGAAAATTCATCAGGTCAGCGTTCGACCTTTATGGAAATGATATCTCCGAGAATCTACCCGAAACACTAAGGATGCAGTATAAACTCCTCAACAAAAAGGAAGCCTTATTCAACCTTCACTTCCCGGCTGCGCCAACCAGCTTAAAACAGGCGCGCAGAAGGATGGTTTATGAAGAATTCCTGCTTTTCCAGCTGAAGATGCAGGCGTTGCGAAAGTTTGAGAGGGAGCATTCAAATGGGATTCAACAGAACTATGATCTGGATAAAATCAAAGAGTTCATCAACAGCCTGCCTTTCCCATTGACGGATGCGCAAAAAAGGGTCGTAAATGAAATTTCTGCAGATATGAAATCTCCTCACCGGATGAACAGGCTTTTGCAAGGGGATGTTGGTTCGGGGAAAACCGTGGTCGCTGCCATCGCTTTGTTTTCCACTATCACAGCAGGCTATCAAGGAGCATTGATGGTTCCTACAGAGATTCTTGCCGAGCAGCATGCTGAGTCTTTAAGTGAACTGCTTGGTCAAGCAGGGTTGAATACAGCCTTGTTGACAAGTTCGGTAAAAGGGAAACGCAGAAAGCTGTTACTGGAAAAGCTGCAAGAAGGAGAGATTGATGTACTCATTGGAACTCATGCTTTGATTCAGGATGAGGTCAATTTCAAAAACTTAGGACTGGTCATCACGGATGAACAGCACCGTTTCGGCGTCCAGCAAAGAAGAATCCTCAGGGAAAAAGGTGAGAGCCCTGATGTCCTTTTCATGACGGCAACCCCTATCCCGCGTACATTGGCCATTACTGTTTTTGGAGAAATGGATGTTTCCATCATCGATGAAATGCCTGCAGGCAGAAAAATAATAGAAACCTACTGGGCAAAGCAGGATAAACTGGAACGGGTGCTTGATTTTATGGAAAAGGAACTCTCGCAGGGCAGACAGGCGTATGTGATATGTCCGTTGATAGAAGAATCCGATAAGCTTGATGTACAAAATGCCATTGACGTCCATGCGCAGCTCGAATTTTACTTCCAGGAAAGGTATAAAGTCGGTCTAATGCACGGCAGGCTCCATTCCGATGATAAAGATGAAGTGATGAAAGCATTCAGCAGGAATGAGATCCAAGTCCTGGTTTCTACTACCGTTGTGGAAGTAGGGGTGAATGTCCCTAATGCGACCATGATGGTCATCTATGATGCTGAACGATTTGGGCTTTCCCAGCTTCATCAGTTGAGAGGACGGGTTGGAAGGGGAAGCAGCCAATCTTTTTGCGTCCTGCTGGCAGATCCCAAAACGGATGTAGGAAAAGAACGGATGCGAATCATGGCCGAAACGAACGATGGGTTTGAGTTGAGTGAGAAAGACCTTGAATTAAGGGGGCCGGGAGACTTCTTCGGGAAGAAACAAAGCGGACTTCCGGAATTCAAGGTGGCTGACATGATTCATGATTACCGTGCTCTCGAAGTTGCAAGAAATGATGCACAAAGGCTGATTCAAGGAGATCAATTCTGGCATGATCCCGAGTATGCTGCATTGAGGGGTTTTCTTGAACAAACTGGTGTCTTACAAGGAGAAAAATTGGACTAATAAATCAGATTGCAGATGCTTGCAATCTGATTTTTTAAATTATATACTACTATTAGTACCTAGTACTAATAGCGGATGGTGTTTAAAATGAGACCAACAAAAAAACAACGGCAACTACAGTTGTCAGATACAATAAAAGAAAATCCTTTTATTACCGATGAAGAACTTGCTGACCGGTTTGCTGTCAGTGTCCAAACAATCAGGCTGGACCGCATGGAACTTTCCATACCTGAATTAAGGGAAAGAATCAAGCATGTGGCAGAAAAGACATTCGAGGATGAAGTGAAATCCCTTCCTATAGAGGAAGTTATAGGGGAAATCATCGATATTGATCTCGATCGTAATGCAATTTCAATTTTTGATGTTAGAGGGGAGCACGTTTTTCAACGAAATAGGATTGCACGCGGACACCACCTATTTGCACAGGCCAATTCGCTGGCGGTCGCAGTTATTGACGACGATCTCGCTTTGACGGCTAAATCCCAGATTCGCTTTACACGGCCTGTCAAAGAAGGAGAACGGGTGATTGCCAAAGCGAAGGTAACCGATATACATAAAGAACGCACTATTGTGGAAGTGAATAGTTATGTCGGCGGTGAAAAAGTATTTGCCGGCGAATTTGAAATGTATCGTTCAAACGATACTGAAAAGGATGATGAACAATGAAGATAGCCATTGATGCAATGGGCGGAGACAATGCTCCAAAAGAGATTGTCCTTGGCGCAAAAAGGGCTGTGGAAGAGTTTCCGGACGTTGAAATCACCCTATTTGGCGACCAGGAAAGAATCAAAGCCGAAATCGGCGGTCATGAAAGAATTGAAATCGTACATACAACCGAAGTGATTCTTGGGACGGATGAGCCTGTCAGGGCGGTAAGGCGGAAGAAGGCCGCTTCCATGGTGCTTATGGCACAAGCTGTGGCTGACGGGAAGGCTGATGCCTGCATCTCGGCCGGAAACACAGGGGCACTAATGACTGCAGGATTATTTATCGTTGGAAGAATCAAAGGGATTGAGCGTCCTGCTCTCGCACCTACTCTCCCAACATTGGATGGAAAAGGGTTCCTGATGCTCGATCTTGGTGCGAACGCCGATGCCAAGCCAGAGCATCTGCTGCAATATGCCGTTATGGGCAGTATATACGCAGAAAAAGTCAGAGGCATAACGAATCCGAGAGTGAGTCTGTTGAATATAGGCACTGAAGAGAAAAAGGGTAACGAACTGACAAGAGCGGCATATTCCTTGCTGCAGCAATCTGAAGTTAATTTTATCGGAAATGTGGAATCAAGGGACCTTCTTGAAGGTACAGCTGACGTGGTGGTGACAGATGGGTTTACAGGAAATATGGTATTGAAAACAATTGAAGGAACTGCCTTATCGATTTTTTCAATGCTGAAAACAACTTTGACATCATCCTTCAAGAACAAAATCGCAGCAGGACTTGTGAAAAGTGACTTGAAAGAGCTGAAAAATATGCTTGATTATACTGAATATGGCGGAGCGGGCTTATTTGGCTTGAATGCACCTGTAATAAAAGCCCATGGATCATCGAATGCCAATGCCTTATTTAATGCCGTACGCCAGGCAAGGCAGATGGTCAGCCATTCTGTTTCTGAAACAATACGGGAAACGGCAATGAAAAAAGAAAATTAATCATAATGGAAGGGGATAATCAAATATGGGGAAGATTGCATTTGTGTTTCCTGGTCAAGGATCGCAGAAAACCGGGATGGGAAAAGAATTGGCTGAAAAATATCCACAAGTGGCAGAGTATTTTAATTCAGCAGACGAGAGGCTTGATATCGCCCTTTCACAACTGATCTTCGAAGGGCCGCAAGATAAACTGACATTAACGGAAAACGCCCAGCCGGCTCTGCTGACAACAAGTATCGCTTTCCTGCAGCTGCTGGAAGAGGAAGGGATCAAGCCGGATTATACGGCGGGACACAGCCTTGGGGAATACTCCGCATTGGTAGCTTCTGGCGCGCTTTCTTTTGAGGATGGAGTGTATGCGGTCCGTAAGCGTGGAGAATATATGGAAGAAGCGGTTCCGGCAGGAGAAGGGACAATGGCGGCAGTTCTGGGTATGGACCGCGAAAAGCTGTCAGCTATTACAGAACGGGTTTCTGCAGAGGGGAACCATGTAGGGCTGGCCAACTTGAATTGCCCTGGACAGATTGTCATTTCCGGTTCATTCCGCGGTGTGGAACTGGCTTCTGATCTTGCTAAAGAAGAAGGAGCAAAACGTGTGCTTCCATTACAGGTTAGTGGTCCTTTCCACTCTTCATTGATGAAGCCTGCTGCTGAGAACTTTTCCAGCGTGCTGAATGAAATCACCATCAATGATGCAGAGGTTCCGGTCATTGCTAACGTAAATGCCAAACCGATGACTGATGCCTCTGAAATCAAAGAGCGCTTGATTGAACAATTATATTCTCCGGTCCTTTGGGAAGATACAGTCGTGGAGCTGCTCGATGCAGGCGTGGATACCTTTGTCGAGATCGGACCGGGAAAAGTGCTTTCAGGATTGATCAAAAAGGTAAACCGCAGGGTGAATACCTTCTCGATAAATGATGAAGAAAGCTTTAGAGAGACATTAGAGAAGTTGAAGGAGGCTGCACAATGAATTTAGAAGGAAAAACAGCTTTGGTGACAGGTGCCTCACGTGGCATCGGAAGAGAGATTGCCCTTGAGCTTGCACGTCAAGGTGCAAATGTTGCCGTCAATTATGCAGGCAGTGAAGCAAAAGCCAACGAAGTGACTGATGAAATCAAAGCCATGGGCAGAGATGCATTTGCCATTCAGTGCAACGTAGCGGAGAGTGACTCTGTACAGGCTATGATAAAGGAAACGATTTCTCATTTTGGTTCTCTCGATATTCTGGTCAATAATGCTGGTATAACCAGGGACAATCTGCTGATGAGGATGAAGGAAGATGAATGGGATGAAGTCATCAATATCAACTTAAAAGGTGTGTTCCTTTGCACCAAGGCAGTCAGCCGTCAAATGATGAAACAGCGAAGCGGCCGGATCATAAACATTTCCTCCATCGTCGGTGTAAGCGGAAATCCGGGTCAGGCAAACTACGTTGCAGCCAAGTCCGGAGTAATCGGTTTGACGAAAACATCTGCCAGAGAACTTGCGGCCAGGGGAATCACGGTCAATGCAGTCGCTCCTGGGTTTATCTCAACAGACATGACAGATGAACTGAGTGAAGATGTGAAAGCTGAAATGCTTAAGGGAATTCCGTTAAGCAGGTTTGGTGAAGCTAAGGATATCGCGAAAGTGGTTGGTTTCCTAGCATCGGATGATTCTTCTTATATGACGGGGCAAACCCTTCACGTCGACGGCGGAATGGTCATGTAATTCTTTATAAAGCGGAAGGTGTGTGATCTCCTGCGGGCTTAGAGGCTCACCGCCCGCCTGGAGCAGAATTTATCTTACTTTTTCATATGAAAAGAAGTGTTAATGGCCAATTCTATTAATACAGTTTTATTACAAGAATGGAAAATCTAGAAACGGTTCTTGATTATTCATTAAAATCTACTATAATTACTTGAGGGGAGGTGACAAGAATGGCAGAAGTACTAGATCGCGTAACAAAGATTGTCGTTGACCGTCTTGGAGTTGACGAATCTCAAGTAACTCTTGAAGCTTCTTTCAAAGAAGACTTAGGAGCTGATTCACTAGACGTAGTAGAATTGGTTATGGAACTTGAAGACGAGTTCGACATGGAAATTTCTGATGATGATGCAGAAAAAATTGCAACAGTCGGTGACGCTGTGAACTACATAAATAACAAAGGCTAATCGATTTTAGGTGCTCCGCTGTATTGCGGAGCACTTGTTCCTTTTTAAGAGGCTGTTTTTGAAGAGTTATGGCACAGTATGTTCAGAACAGGATCCCGGCAGGAAATCAGATGCCGGCAGCCTCTTTCACTCGGGTGTCTGCCTCTTCAAGAACAACCTCTTTCTTTACAAGGGTGAGTGTTGCTTTCAGAAAAGCCCCAGGATCCGGATTCCCCCTTGATACCAGAGGGTGCCTTTCGAACGGGGAGAGCAGATCTTTTTTACTTACCAAGGCTTTTCATATGAATGATGGATATTCGTATTCAAATAGCTACAAATGTAAGAAAACAGCTTCTTAACAAACCATTTTGAAACTCTGTGAACAGTTATAAACAAACTTTGCGATTTCGCCGGTTTTATCATAAACTTAAATAGTGTGCAAAAATTATCGTATCAAAAGATTTTCCTATAAAGGTTGAGCGCCTTTTACCAATCAGCCGGGCACAAAGTGTTGAGCGCAAGCGGGGCATTCTTCTGAGGCGCTAAGTGGAATCAATCCAGCTTCAGCAGCCATCGCCAAGCAGGTTCGATCTTCCTTGCGATAAGGTCATCAGCAGCCCCCATTGTTTGCTGTGTTTCCTTTATCTCCAGGAGAGTTCAACGCCAGGCTCTAGTGGAAATTAACTTTACTGTTTAAAAAATTTTGTAATCATAAAAAGCAAGGTGGAGGCCCAATGAGGAAACAAGTAAGAAACAGGGATAAACAATCAATGCAGATCATTGATGAGAAATTCAAAGAGTTCCAGCGTGAACACGATATTCAATTTAATAACGAAAAGCTGCTAAGACAAGCATTCACACATTCATCATATGTGAATGAGCACCGGAAGAAACCCTATGAAGACAATGAACGTCTTGAATTCCTGGGTGATGCAGTACTGGAACTGACCGTATCACAATTTCTATATAAAAAATACCCAACCATGAGCGAAGGTGAATTAACGAAGCTTCGTGCCGCGATTGTATGTGAACCATCATTGGTAACCTTTGCAAATGAGTTGAAGTTCGGTCAACTTGTCTTCCTTGGAAAAGGAGAAGAATTGACGGGTGGAAGAGAACGTCCTGCCCTTTTAGCAGATGTATTCGAAGCCTTTATCGGTGCACTTTATTTAGATCAGGGGCTGGAAAAGGTTCTTTCCATATTAGAAAAGAATGTCTATCCAAAAATTAACTCCGGTGCTTTTTCTCATGTGATGGATTTTAAAAGCCAGCTGCAGGAACTCGTCCAAAGGGACAGCGCAGGCGTAATTGAGTATGGGATTCTCCATGAAAAAGGGCCAGCCCATAATCGTGAATTCATTTCCAGAGTCTGCTTGAATGGTGAAGAACTGGGAGTTGGAACGGGCAGATCAAAAAAAGAAGCTGAACAGCATGCTGCACAAATGGCATTGGAAAAACTCAAAACTAAGCTTGAAGAAAATTAAGGGGGAAGACTATGTTCCTCAAACAACTAGATGTCATAGGATTCAAATCGTTTGCAGAAAGGATTTCTGTTGACTTTGTTCCCGGCGTAACAGCAGTAGTCGGCCCGAATGGAAGCGGGAAAAGCAATATAATTGATGCCATCCGCTGGGTACTTGGAGAACAATCAGCTAAATCATTGCGCGGTGCCAAGATGGAGGATGTCATTTTTGCGGGAAGCGATTCGAGAAAGCCGTTGAACTTTGCTGAGGTTACACTGACACTGGATAACAGCGATGGTGCCCTTCCGATAGAATACAGCGAAGTCAGCGTAACACGCAGGGTTTTCAGGTCAGGTGATAGTGAATATCTCCTGAATAAACAACCATGCCGGTTGAAAGACATTATTGAACTATTCATGGACTCTGGCTTGGGAAAAGAAGCATTCTCAATTATAAGCCAAGGGAAAGTTGAAGAAATTTTAAACAGCAAACCTGAGGAAAGGCGCACTATCTTTGAGGATGCAGCGGGAGTTCTTAAATATAAAACGAGAAAAAAGAAAGCCGAAGCCAAACTCCAAGAAACCCAGGAGAATTTGAACCGCGTCAATGATATCATCTCCGAACTGGAGGGACAGGTAGAACCCCTGAAAATTCAAGCCTCCATGGCAAGGGACTATCTGGATCAAAAAGATGAACTAGAAAAAGTGGAGGTCGGTGTAACGGTATACGAAATCGAAGACCTTCATAAACAATGGCAGGACTTGAGCAGCTCATTCGAACAGCATGGAAAAGATGAACTGCAGCTTTCGGCGGAAATCCAAAAACGAGAAGCAAGACTTGAAAAACTCAGGGACAATGCTGCTGCACTTGATGAGTCCATTACCAAGCTCCAGGAGGTTCTTCTTTCTACCAGTGAAGAGCTAGAGAAGCTTCAAGGCAGAAAGCAGGTCCTTCACGAGAGGAAGAAGAATGCTTCCAACAATAGAGAGCAACTGGAAAAAAATCTGATAGAATCAGAAAACCGGATTGAAAAGCTTTATATTGAGCAAAAGGAAACGGAAACGGAATACGATACTATAAAAGCGGAAACAGAAAAGCTGCAAAAGCTTTTGTCAGAGAAACAGAAGCGTTACGAGCATTTCAATGATGACATCGAAACAATGATAGAAACGTTGAAAGGCGATTATATTGAAAAACTGAACCGTCAGGCTGCGGCCAAAAACGAAATTCAGTATCTGCAAAATCAGCTGAATCAACAAACAGGCCGGACCAGGAGGCTGGATGAGGATAACGAAAAGTTTCTTGCTCAACGGGAGGAAATCCAGCAAGCTCAGAAATTAACGGAGGCTCGTCTCCTGGAGCTTAAGGATTCCATAGATACACAGGTTGTGGCTTTCAGAAAAGAGAAAAATGACCTGGAATCGATGAAAAACATATCCCAAAAGCTTGAAAGTACTTTATATCAGGCTTATCAATTCCTGCAGCAGGCTAAATCACGGAAAGAAATGCTTGAGGAAATGGAAGATGACTACTCAGGCTTCTTTCAGGGTGTCAAGGAAGTACTTAAAGCAAGAAACAGCATCCTGAAAGGAATTGATGGTGCTGTTGCTGAACTGGTTTCTGTTCCCAAACAGTATGACAAGGCGATGGAGACTGCACTGGGTGCTGCCATGCAGCATGTGGTGGTCGAGAGTGAATCGCATGGACGGGAGGCGATTTCCTATTTAAAGAAGAATCAATATGGGCGGGCTACCTTCCTGCCGATGAATGTCATTAAAGGGAAGTCAATTCCTTCAGCACAATTATCCATGATGAGCAGTCAGGGAGCTTTTGTAGGAGTTGCATCAGACCTTCTTGAATATGATCGCAAGTACGATTCGATTGTCAGTAACCTGCTGGGAAATGTCATCATCACCGAAGATCTTAAGGGTGCCAATGCTCTTGCAAAAACAGTCGGCTACAGGTACCGGTTCGTCACACTTGACGGCGATGTGGTCAATCCGGGCGGATCAATGTCCGGGGGAGCTTCCAAACAGAAGAAATCCTCGCTTTTAAGCAGGAAAACTGAGCTGGAAGAGCTGACCGGCAAGTTGAAGCAGATGGAGGAAAAAACAACTGGGCTGGAAGGGCAGATTAAACAGTTTAAGTCGGATATATCACAAAGTGAAAAAAAGCTGGAAGATATGAGACTTAAAGGTGAGCAACTACGGTATAAAGAACAGGAGCAGAAATCCAAGCAGCGTGAATTGGAATTATCCAGAAAGAATATGGATGAAAGACTTTCTTTATATGATCTGGAAAAAGGAGAATTTTCAGATCAGAAAATCAAGAATGAAACACGGATAAAAGAACTGCAAACTGAACTGGATACGATTGCTCAGGAACTTCTTACAATGGAATCAAGGATTGAAGACTTAACTGATCAAAAGAATAATGACAGAACATCCAAAGAAGAAATTTCTGGTGAAATCAGTGAGCTTAAGGCCGTTCTTGCTGCAAAATACGAACAGCTCAATGCCAGTAAGAGTGTTTTGCTGCGTTTAACCGATGAACTTGAGCAGTCTCAAAAGAAGAAGAGAGACTATGAAGATGATCTTAACTGGCTCACCAGCGAAATGGAAAATGATTTTTCAGGAGAAGAAAAACTTCAGGAAGATGCTGAAGCCAGAGCGCGTGAAAAGCTGGAAACAGCCAGCCTGATCAGCAGCCGCCGGGAAGGAAGAATGAAGCTTCAAACCGAAGTGGAAGACGAAGAACTGCACCTGAAAGAGATGAAAAGGCAGCATAAGGGATTGATGGGGGCCCTTAAAGACGAGGAAGTGAAGATTAATCGCTTGGACGTTGAACTGGAAAACCGTCTTGCCCACCTGCGTGAAGAGTACATGCTTACCTTTGAGGCAGCGAAAGAAGATTATCCGCTGACAATGGATATCGATGAAGCCAGAAAGAAAGTCAAACTCATAAAAATGGCTCTCGAGGAGCTGGGTACAGTCAATCTTGGAGCAATCGATGAATATGAACGCGTTTCTGAGCGTTATCAATTTCTCCTTGAACAACAAACGGATCTTCAGGAGGCAAAAGAAACTCTCCATGAAGTCATCCGTGAAATGGATACTGAGATGGTCAAAAGGTTCGGCTACACATTCCATGCCATTAAATCTGAATTTGAAGGTGTATTCACAGCCTTATTCGGCGGTGGCAGAGCAGAACTGAAACTGACTTCACCGGAAGACCTGTTGAACACAGGGGTTGATATCGTTGCACAACCACCAGGGAAGAAACTGCAAAATCTTGGTCTGCTTTCTGGAGGAGAGCGTGCCTTAACAGCTATCGCACTGTTGTTTTCCATCTTGAAAGTCCGTCCTGTTCCCTTCTGTATATTGGATGAAGTGGAAGCGGCTCTGGATGAAGCGAATGTTCAAAGATTCAGCAAATATCTAAAAAAATTCAGCCAGGAAACCCAATTCATCGTCATTACCCATCGAAAAGGAACGATGGAGGATGCTCATGTCCTGTATGGGGTGACTATGCAAGAGTCAGGTGTTTCCATGATGGTATCAGTAAGATTGGAAGAGACGAAAGAATTTGTACAAGCTAAATAAGGCAGGTGCTTAAAAGTGAGCTTTTTTAAGAAACTAAAAGAAAAATTTTCAACCTCTCCTGATTCAGTCACAAATAAGTTTAAAGACGGTCTTTCTAAAACAAGGAATAATTTCACATCGAAAGTAAATGACCTTGTGGCGAGATACCGTAAGGTGGACGAAGACTTCTTTGAAGAACTGGAAGAAATCCTGATTGGTGCTGATGTCGGCTTTGATACGGTCATGGAACTTGTCGATCAATTGAAGTACGAGGCGAAACGGCAGAACATTCAGGAAACCAGCGAACTCCAAAGCGTAATCTCTGAAAAACTGGTAGAGATTTATGAAGGCGGCGAGGGAGCCTCCAGTGAACTTAACATTCAGGAGGAGACCTTGACAGTCATTCTATTTGTTGGTGTAAACGGAGTAGGTAAGACGACGACAATCGGCAAGATGGCTCACATGTTCAAAGATCAGGGAAAAAATGTTCTGCTGGCTGCCGGCGACACATTCCGTGCCGGGGCCATCGATCAACTAGAAGTGTGGGGAGAGAGAGCTGGTGTACCGGTCATCAAGCACTCGGAAGGATCTGATCCGGCTGCAGTCATCTATGATGCTGTTCAATCCGCAAAAGCGAAAAAGGCAGATATCCTGCTGTGTGATACGGCCGGTCGTTTGCAAAATAAGGTCAACCTTATGAACGAACTTCAAAAGGTGAAAAGGGTAATTGAACGGGAAATTCCCGGAGCACCACACGAAGTACTTCTTGTGCTTGATGCAACAACAGGCCAAAACGCTTTGCTTCAAGCCAAAACGTTCAAAGAGGCAACGAATGTATCGGGTATCGTCCTGACCAAACTTGATGGAACAGCCAAAGGCGGAATCGTCATCGGAATTAAAAATGAACTGCAAATCCCGGTCAAATTCGTCGGCCTGGGTGAAAAAGTCGATGACCTTCAACAATTTGATGCCGAAAAGTATGTATATGGATTGTTTTCAACCATTGTCGACGAAGAAGAGATGGAAGAGTAAGACCTATTTAGCCGCGATAAGCTCATTTTGCTTATCGCGTTTTTTTGTTTCTTTCTTGGAGGAAGGTCACAAAGCTTTATAAGACTAGAGCACAGGGAAAACTGGTTTAAGATTCTGATATAGTGTCCATAAGACTAAAAAAGCAATGAAAACTGGCTTAGGGTGTCTCATGGAGTGTCCATAAGACTAAAAAAGCAATGAAAACTGGCTTAGGGTGTCTCATGAAGCGTTCATAAGA
Organism: Bacillus sp. SRL337; assembly: GCF_984799155.1. Lineage (NCBI taxonomy): Bacteria > Bacillati > Bacillota > Bacilli > Caryophanales > Bacillaceae > Bacillus > Bacillus sp. SRL337. Next base: position 1,654,963 of record NZ_OZ481793.1, read on the forward strand.
CCAAAAAAGCAGTGAAAACTGGCTTAGGGTGTCTCATGAAGCTTCCATAAGACTAAAAGAGCAGTGAAAACTGGGTTAGGTTGTCTTATGGAGCGTTCATAAGACTAAAAAAAAGTTTAACCCCGGATTAGGGTATCACATGGAGCGTTCATAAGACCAAAAAAGCATTAAAAACCGAATTAGGGGATCTCATGCAGCGGCCCTCCAATCCGTACGCCACTGAGCGGGGCACCTTCACTTTTGATTCATCCAGTTCCGGGTCCACACAGCGGCTAGCAGATTTCAGTCCATCCCCTTCCGATAATTCATCATCGAATCGCTGGCCACTCGCTGTGTTTCATTTATCTCATGCAGCAACCCTCCAATCCGTACGCCGCTAAGCGGGACCCCTACACTTTTGATACTTGACATTCACCCAATTCCCCTGTATTCTTCTAATGTAAAGGTTTTTCACTTAACACAAGGGGGAGAGGAAATGCTGGAGAAGACGACACGTATGAACTATCTCTATGATTTTTATCAGTCGCTATTAACTCCAAAGCAAAGCAGTTACATGTCCCTCTACTACTTGGACGACTTTTCTCTGGGTGAAATCGCCGAGGAATATGAGATCAGCCGTCAAGCAGTTTATGATAATATCAAGCGTACAGAAGCGATGCTTGAAGAATATGAAGAAAAGCTTTTATTATTTCAGAAGTTTCAAGAGCGCAGCAAGCTTTTGCGGGAAATCAAACAGTTGCTTAATACAGAAGACAATAAAACGTCGGAACTAGAAGAGCTGTTAGAAAAGCTCGAGAAATTGGATTAGGAGGCGGCACTTATGGCATTTGAAGGATTAGCCGACCGACTGCAAGGCACGATTCAGAAAATCCGCGGAAAAGGGAAAGTCAATGAAGCGGATGTAAAAGAAATGATGCGTGAAGTCCGTCTTGCCTTGCTTGAAGCAGACGTAAATTTCAAAGTAGTAAAAACTTTCGTTAAGAAGGTAAGTGAGCGGGCTGTCGGACAGGAAGTCATGCAGAGCCTGACACCTGGGCAACAGGTTATCAAAGTCGTTAAAGAAGAACTTACTGAACTAATGGGTGGAGAGCAAAGCCAAATCGCCGTTGCCAAGCGCCCGCCAACCGTCATTATGATGGTTGGTCTTCAGGGGGCGGGTAAAACCACGACTACTGGTAAGCTAGCCAATCTTCTGAGAAAGAAATATAACCGCAAACCATTGCTGGTGGCGGCAGATATTTACCGTCCTGCAGCGATCAAACAGCTGGAAACACTTGGAAAGCAATTGAGCATGCCTGTATTCTCTTTGGGAGATCAGGTGAGTCCTGTGGAAATTGCGAAGCAGGCAATCGAGAAAGCGAAGGAAGAGCACCATGATTATGTTCTGATAGATACAGCCGGACGCCTTCACATTGATGAAAAGCTGATGGGTGAATTGGAGGATATCAAGGAGCTTGCGAACCCTGACGAAATTTTCCTTGTTGTCGATGCAATGACCGGGCAGGATGCAGTCAATGTTGCCCAAAGTTTTAACGAATCATTGGGGATATCCGGAGTAGTCCTCACGAAACTCGACGGAGATACCCGTGGTGGAGCTGCTCTTTCCATCAGATCTGTTACGGAAAAACCGATTAAGTTTGTCGGGATGGGTGAAAAGCTTGATGCACTCGAGCCGTTCCATCCTGAGCGAATGGCTTCCCGTATTCTGGGGATGGGTGATGTTCTCTCATTGATTGAAAAGGCTCAAGCAAATGTTGATGAGGATAAAGCCAAGGAACTTGAAAAGAAAATGAGGACCATGTCCTTTACCTTTGAGGATTTCCTTGAACAGCTGGGACAAGTTAAGCAGATGGGACCTCTTGATGAATTGATCAAGATGATGCCTGGAGCGAACAAAATGAAAGGCCTGGATAAGCTTCAAGTGGATGAAAAACAACTTAGTCATGTCGAAGCGATCATTCAATCCATGACCAAAGAAGAGAAGCAGCATCCGGAAACCATCAATGCCAGCAGGAAAAAACGAATCGCGAGAGGAAGCGGAAGGAATATTCAGGAAGTCAACCGCTTGCTGAAGCAATTCGAAGACATGAAAAAAATGATGAAACAAATGAGCGGAATGCAAGCCAAAGGAAAGAAGAAAGGCTTTAAATTACCGTTTATGTAAAATTTAGTTTTAGCAGTTAATTATATCTTTTCACTTTGGGATTCATTCACGGACGGGTGTGCGTCACCTTCGGGATAAACGGGGCACATCTGCCCTGCAAAAGTCGTGCATGCTGCACTGGAAACCAATTTATCCAAAGTGAACAAGCAAAAATTCAAAAGAAAATTCAACTGTTAAGAAAAAACACTTTACAAACAAAATACACACTGATAATATATCTACTTGTGTAAAACTATTCGGAGGTGCTTTAAACATGGCAGTAAAAATTCGTTTAAAACGTATGGGAGCTAAAAAGTCTCCTTTCTATCGTATTGTAGTAGCAGATTCTCGTTCACCACGTGATGGACGTCAAATTGAAACAGTTGGAACATACAACCCAGTTGCTCAACCAGCTGTAGTTGATATCAATGAAGAGCTAGCTCTTAAATGGATGCAAAATGGTGCTAAACCATCTGACACAGTTCGCAACCTTTTCTCTAAACAAGGTATCATGGAAAAATTCCACAACGCTAAAAACAGCAAATAATTGTGGAACAAATGAAAGATTTGATCTTAACGATTGTGGCTCCCCTTGTGGACCGACCTGAAGATGTAGAGATACATGTTGAGGAAAAGGATGAATCCATCACTTATAAACTTATGCTTCATCCCGAAGACATGGGCAAAGTGATCGGCAAGCAAGGGCGGGTCGCAAAGTCGATTCGAACAGTGGTTTATGCAGCGGCAGGATCACATGAACAAAAGAGAGTCTTTCTTGAAATCGCAGAATAACAACAAGAGTGGACAGAAGTGATGCCTAAATGGCCCACTAACATCCACAACATAAGATAGTTAGCAAAGGGAGGAGAAAACACCTCCCTTTTTACATACCATTTTATAATGCCAGCTGGAATGCGGGTGTTTAATATACATCGCTGGGTCTGGTCAATTTTATTTTTTATAGGCAGATTATGATGCATGAACTGTTTCTGATGGCATGAACACTGTTTATAGAGATATGTACTGCACTTTCTTATCAGGCTGTTAGTTGGATAGGTTGTTATATAGAATATTTGATCAGCGGGCTGGTTTCATAAGGGAACATTATCCTGGGCTATCCCTCACCCCAGGGAATTCTTGAGGTCATGGTTTTGATCCTATCGTTGATTGGAGTGGAAGCAAGGTGCAGTGAAACTTCCTGCGGGAGCAGAGAAACTCGTCTGACTCGAGCAGCCAGCGGATAGCTGGCCCTCCTTATGAATCCCAGCTGCATGGCTTAGCTGCTAGCGTAGCGGACTTCCTGACGCCTCCTTGCGATTAGTCAATACCAACTCAATCCGTTCCCTTTATCTCATGCGGGAGCGCCAATACGCCCGTCGCTGAACGGAGGCTTCCGCTTTTTGATAGAAGACCCCGGAAGCGCTGTTGGGAAGGCTCGCGGTCCGCCCTGCGGAGTCATATACCGAAACGGAAATCAACATACTCATTAAACCAAGAAGAATACGGGCTTTTGATTAAAAACCAAGTCATGAAAAAGCAACATTCATAGGAGGCGGAAAAATGAAGATACTCCAGAATGTCACAGTTAACCAGGTTTTGACCGAAACGAGCAAAAAAGCTCTGCTTGAAAAGTATGAAGGAAAAAAGCTCCAGCTTCAAAAAGAATGTGAACAACTGAGATTTGAATTAAAGAAGATGGAAAAGACAAAAAAATACTCCTCTCAGAACCTGAAATCCCATTTTGAAAAAGAAATAGAATTAAGAATGGAAAAAATTAAGCTCACAGACTTTCAAATTGACCAGCTAAACATCCTGCCTATTGGAAGTGAGTTGAAAGATAAAGAGGTTCAAGGGATTGTCGATGTGGAAGTGGGGGATAATTGGGAAGAAAAGAACTCCTCACGGACGATAGTCATAAAAGACGGTTATATTAGCGAAATACGTTAGGTAGAGGTGATATAGATGGAGAAGTGGTTTAACGTTGGCAAGATTGTAAATACTCATGGTGTCAGAGGAGAAGTCAGAGTCATTTCGAGGACGGACTTTCCTGAGGAAAGGTATCAGGCTGGGAGCAAACTTTACCTGTTTTCGGAAAAAGGGGGGGAGCCGCTGGAATTGGCAGTTGAAACCCACCGCAAGCACAAGAATTTCGATTTACTGACATTCCAAGGGTATAATGACATCAGTGAAGTTGAACCATTAAAAAATGGACTTCTTAAAGTCAATGAAACGCAGCTTGGTGATCTGGATGAGGGCGAATATTACTTCCATGAAATCATAGGCTGTTTTGTTAAAACGGCAGACGGTGAGGAAATCGGTCCTGTAAAAGAAATCCTGACTCCCGGAGCGAATGATGTGTGGGTAATAAAAGGAGCTAAAGGAAAAGAAATATTGATTCCGTTTATAGATGAGATTGTGAAGGAAATCGATGTGGAAAAAAAGATGATTGTCATTGAGCCTATGGAAGGACTCTTATCATGATGAAAATCGATGTGCTTTCCCTGTTTCCCTCCATGTTCAACGGTGTTTTAGGTGAATCCATTTTAAAAAAAGGACAAGAAAAAGGTGTTGTGCAATACAATGTCGTCAATTTCCGTGATTTTGCGGATAATAAACATGGACAAGTAGATGATTACCCTTATGGCGGAGGGGCTGGAATGGTTCTTAAACCGCAGCCCATCTTTGATGCTGTAGAATCCTTGTCAAGCATGGAAGAGCCGCATAGAAAGCCGCGTGTCATCCTCTTATGCCCACAAGGGGAACGCTATAGCCAAATCAAAGCGGAAGAGCTTTCTGAAGAGGAACACTTGATCTTTGTATGCGGGCATTACGAAGGCTATGATGAGAGGATCAGGGAGAATATCGTGACAGATGAGATTTCCATAGGAGATTTTGTCCTGACAGGCGGGGAGCTCGGCGCGATGGTTATTATTGACAGTGTCGTCCGTCTTCTGCCGGGAGTCCTTGGCAATGAAGATTCACCTGTTTTGGATTCTTTTTCTTCAGGATTCCTTGAACATCCCCATTACACAAGGCCCGCTGATTTCAGGGGCATGAAGGTTCCGGCTGAATTGATATCAGGGAACCATAAGCTCATTGAAGAGTGGAGGGAAAGGGAGTCTTTGAGAAGGACTTTTGATAGAAGGCCGGATTTACTTGAAGATAAAGAGCTGAACGAACGCCAGAAAAAATGGCTGGAAGTATGGAAAAATGATAGAAACTAGTTGATTCATGATTCTCTGTGTGTTATTATTACATTTGTGACTTGATCAGATATTTTCTGACCGGTCATCGATTAGGGTGTTCCGCTGCAATAAATCGTTTTTGTAAGAGCATCTGGTGGAAGGAGATGAAATAGATGCACAAATTAATCGAAGAAATTACAAAAGAACAACTTCGCTCTGATTTACCATCATTCCGTCCTGGTGATACAGTTCGCGTACACGTTAACATTGTTGAGGGTACTCGCGAGCGTATCCAGGTATTTGAAGGTGTAGTAATCAGCCGTCGCGGTGGCGGAATCAGTGAAACGTTCACAGTTCGTAAAATTTCTTATGGTGTTGGTGTTGAGCGTACATTCCCTGTACACACACCAAAAATTGCGAAGCTTGAAGTTATTCGCCGCGGTAAAGTACGCCGTGCGAAACTTTACTACTTGCGTAATCTGCGCGGTAAAGCTGCTCGTATCAAAGAAATTCGATAATGTAGAGACGAAAAAGGAGCTTGGAAACAAGCTCCTTTTTCAGTTTGCACACAAAATCAATCCTTTGAGGCTTTTGTAATCATGGCTTCATAATAAGTGCATCATATATCCTGTTTTTGGGTATATCTGATGTAAGCCGTGTCTATTTTTTGTAGAATAATAAATAGGGGAAAATTGAGACACAGGAGGGGAACCTGTTGGCCAAGCAGAAGAATGAACTATGGGAATGGAGTAAAGCATTATTGATAGCGGTTGGACTTGCTGCACTAATCCGATACTTTTTATTTACTCCGATAGTTGTGGATGGGCTATCGATGATGCCGACCTTACATAATGGAGACAGGATGATTGTCAACAAATTAAGCTATAGCATGGGTCAGCCTGACAGGTTTGATATCATTGTTTTTCATGCCCCGGAGCAGAAGGACTACATCAAGCGTGTAATCGGGCTTCCCGGGGATATCATCGAATATGAAAATGATGTCCTCTACATTAATGGCAAGGCATATGACGAACCTTATTTGGAAGAATATAAGGAACAGGTCAATGACGGCCTTTTGACGGAAGATTTCACACTTGAAGAGAAAATCGGACAGGAAAAAGTCCCTGAAGGCACCTTGTTTGTAATGGGGGATAACCGGAGATTCAGCAAGGACAGCCGTCATATAGGCGTAGTGAGTGTCGAGGAAGTTATAGGCAGTACCAATGTCATATACTGGCCGATCAAAGACATAGAAGTTATTAAGTAGAAGCAGGAAAAAGTTTTCTTTGGAGGTGAAAATATGACCATTCAATGGTTTCCCGGCCATATGGCCAAGGCAAGAAGGCAGGTAACGGAAAAGCTTAAACTTGTCGATATCATTATTGAACTGGTAGACGCGCGTATCCCGATTTCCTCAAGAAACCCGATGATAGACGAGGTTGTTCAGCAGAAACCGAGACTCGTTCTTTTAAATAAGGCGGACATGGCAGATAAAGTATTGACTGATCAATGGATCGACTATTTTGCTAAACAAGGGATCAAGGCATTGGCAGTCAATGCACAAGGTGGAACGGGGCTTGGCGACATCGTTAAAGCTTCAAAACAGATACTCAGTGAAAAGTTTGACAGAATGAGAGCCAAAGGGATGAAGCCGAGAGCGATCAGGGCTATGATCGTCGGGATTCCCAATGTTGGCAAATCGACGTTAATCAACAGGCTTGCCAAGAAAAACATTGCGAAAACCGGAAATACTCCAGGTGTTACAAAAGCCCAGCAATGGATCAAAGTCGGCAAGGAAATGGAATTGCTCGATACTCCGGGTATCCTATGGCCAAAGTTTGAAGACGAAGAAGTGGGCTATAAGCTGGCATTGACCGGTGCAATCAAAGACACCATACTGAATCTGCAGGATATCGCAGTTTATGGTTTAAGGTTTTTAGAAAACCAGTATCCTAAACGCCTTGAAGACAGGTACGGAATTGATATATTCCCGGAAGAAATTGTCGAAGTGTTTGATAAGATCGGAACCCAGAGGGGCTGTCTTGTATCCGGTGGCGGGGTTGATTATGACAAAACGTCAGACTTGATTGTCCGTGATATCAGAAGTGAGCGGCTTGGTAAACTAACGTTTGATATTCCGGGCCATAATAGTGAAGAAGAATAGAACTTAAGCTGATTCCATGGGTGGATTTTCCCTAATTGGATCAGCTTGTTTATTTTTTTCATCTTTAGACGATATAAAAAAGGAATATTCTATACATAGCAAACAGGAGAGCGATTATGCCGAATAAATATACAGTTGCAGAAGCTGAAAAAATGATAAAAGAAATTTCAAGTGAAGAAGACGAGCGATTTCAAGCTTTTGTAAAGGATGAAAGAAAAGGAATCCAGAAGCTAGTATCCAGATGGTACAGTAATAAGGACAACCAAAGGGCTTTACTAAAGGAATTTGAACGCATGAGCTTCTTTGAAAAGGATCTAAAGCTTCAGGGGTACGAACAGATTGCCGGCATCGATGAGGTGGGAAGAGGGCCGCTGGCCGGGCCGGTTGTAGCGGCTGCGGTGGTACTGCCTTCGGATTTCTGCCTGCTTGGCATCAACGATTCAAAAAAGCTTTCAGAGAAGCAGAGGGAAGAATTCTATACCTATATTACTAAAGAAGCGATAGCATGGGGAACAGGTATCATCTCACCCCGGGAAATTGATGAACTGAATATCTATCAGGCTTCCAAAAAAGCAATGGCTGCGGCTTTGGATGATTTAAAGATGAATCCTGAGCATTTGCTTATTGATGCCATGGAACTCGGGACACCCTATCCGGAGATGTCCCTGATCAAAGGGGATGCACGCAGCATTTCAATCGCAGCAGCTTCCATTGTCGCAAAGGTGACAAGAGACAGGATGATGCATGAGTATTCCCGGCAGTACAGGGGGTATGGCTTTGAAAGTAATATGGGATATGGGACAAAAGAGCATTTGGAAGGATTGAAGGAGCTTGGCCCATCTCCCATCCATCGAAGGTCCTTTGCACCTGTAAAGGAGCTTATGTCGAGATAGAGGTGTTTATATGCTTGGAAGAGGTATTCAGCTGTCCGCTTCGACTCCGCCGAAAATGTCTGCTCCAACCAGATTAATGGACGGTCAAATGATTTTTGCGAGAGTGAATAAACTGCTTCCTGAAGGGATGGCTGAAGTAAATTATAACGACCGGAAAATCATCGCAAAATTGGAAGCCCCCCTGGCTGCAGGAAAGAATTATTTGTTCCATGCAGAGGCAGGGAAGGAAGGGCAGCTTAAATTAAGAGTGGTTCCTGGCTTAGCATCAGAAGCTGAATTTCCTCTGACTGACAGGGTATTAAGTGAATTGCAGCTCACTAAAGCAGGGAACATCAAAGAGGTTTTATCTCTCCTGATGAAGAACTCATTGCCCTTCAACAGAGCAGAATTGGGTGTGATAAGTGAATTGTTGGCAGCCACAAAGGACAAACAAGCAGCGCTTGAAATATTCATGACAATAAAGGAAAGCGGCTTTCAGGTATCCAAGCCATTATTTCTTTCTTATCTCCATGGAAAAAATATGGACTCCTTGTCAACAATGTTTACCGATCTGGAAACAAAAATGAAGACTAGCGGCCATAAGTCCATGGCTTATGAAAAAGTTCTCGGAATAATAAGAGGTATCCAAGAAAGTGAAAATAGTAATCTTTTTCAAAAAGCTGCAATCCGCTCCGCTGACATGATGATGGACCCGGAAACTGAAAATATACAAAGGTCTACAGCATTAAAGCTCCTGCAATCAATGGCGCTTATTCCGGAAGACAGCAAGGTAGCAGGTTTAAATTCATTGTCTGCAAAGGAATTGATGAATAACGGGCCGGCAGCCCGGTTTTTGAACAGCAGCCCTTCCCTTTTTCAAATAAAGGATAAATTGATAACCTTGCTGGAATTGGTGGAAGGAAGTCAATCACAGGATGAAACGGCTCGCACTATTATTAAGGATGTCCAATCCGTTTTAAAGGGAGTGGAGACGGGGAAAATCATTAGTCAGGAGGAACTCTTGAAAACGGCCATGACGATACTTGCAGAGGGAGATGGACTCTTTGCACAAAAAGGTTTAATGCAGCCATTAAGTGGAAGGGAAAGGTTCAATCTTTTATTTGGTGTGCATACAAGTAGGGAAAAGGAATTGATATCCGGATTTTCACTGAAGTTACAGCAGCTTCAGCAAACTGCAGAACCTAAGCAACCTTCTATGAAGCTTCTGCAGCAATTGGCAGTCAGTGACGAAGGCAATGTGCCTCGACTGCATAAAGAGGCCCTTCCTGATATTATAAAAGACCTTATATCAAGACTGGGATTGAATCAAGAGGCAAAGATTGCAGCGAGCCATCCCCAAGATCGTACCCTATACGATTCTCTAAAACCTTCATTGATTGCACTCTTGAAGGATGGACTGGAGGGCGGTGCAAAAGAATCGGTTGAAAACCTCCTTTATAAGTTGAATGGACCTTCCATCCTCTCCGGGGAAAACGGGCCGCTTCAGCAGGTAATCTATCAATTTCCGTTAACATGGCTGAATCAAAATACCGAAGTAATGATGCAGTGGTCAGGCAGAAAGACGGAGAATGGGCAAGTCGACCCGGAATTTTGCCGGGTGTTGTTTTATCTGGAATTGGAAAACATAAAAGACGTGATAGTCGATATGAGCGTGCAGCACAGGATCATCACCTTAACTATATATAATGATACACAGAAATTAAAAGAACTGGCAGCACCCTTTTCAGCTGTGATGAAGGAAGGGCTTGAAAGATTGGATTATAAAGTTTCTTCCATCAATTTTAAAAGTCCAGGTAAAACGGTTTCTTCAAAAGAAGTATACCGGGAGCTGGCCGGGGAAGTATCATATTCCGGAGTTGATCTGCAAATATGAGGAAAGAACAAGAAAATATAAGAAAGCAGGCAATTGCCCTCCAGTATGAAGCAGAAAAACAGCAGGCACCTAAAGTAATCGCCAAAGGAAAGGGATTAATCGCTGATACTATTCTCGAAAAAGCCAGAGAAAACGATATACCGATCCAGGAAGATCGTAATCTCGTTGAACTGCTTGGTAACCTGGATATTAACGAATCAATCCCTGAAGAGCTGTACCAGGCAGTAGCTGAAGTGTTTGCCTTTCTGTACAGAGTGGATAAGGAAGCTAAAAAAGGCTGAAGATTCATCGGGAATCTCCAGCTTTTTTGGGGTGTTCTATAGTCTTATCCTTTACAGTAGTCAATATGAGAACAAGTAACCTGAGGTGGAATAAGGGGCGTTTTCCATCCGAAAAATGCCGGACTAGGGAAAAGGGTAAGGAACTGTGGTCCTTAATTAGAATAACCAAATAGGATATATATATAGCAAATACGGACAAACGTACTCAAAATCTGCCTTTCCCTCTCGTTTCCTGACTTCAATTTTATTTTTCCAAGATAACATTTTCGAAAACAAACGCTGAAAATCATTAGTTTTTGACTTAGTATCATTTCTGAATTTTTAAATTAATATAATATTTTTTGCATATTGGTAGACATATAATCTTTCATTTTATACAATGAAAGCGCAGTCTATTTTTGAAAGAGTTTGATAGGAGGATGGAAAATGAATATCCATGAATATCAAGGTAAAGAAATCCTCAGAAATAATGGGGTAGCTGTACCTAACGGTAAAGTGGCTTTTACTCCGGACGAAGCAGTAGAAGCGGCAAAAACGCTGGATTCAAGTGTATATGTAGTCAAAGCACAAATCCATGCAGGCGGCCGCGGTAAAGCCGGTGGAGTTAAAATCGCAAAGAGTCTTGATGAAGTACGTACATATGCAGAAGATCTGCTGGGGAAAACACTGGTGACTCACCAGACAGGCCCGGAAGGTAAAGAGGTAAAGCGCTTACTTATCGAAGAAGGCTGTGACATCAAAAAAGAATACTATGTAGGTCTTGTCCTTGACCGTGCAACTTCCCAGGTTGTTTTGATGGCATCGGAAGAAGGCGGTACAGAAATCGAGGAAGTGGCCGCAGAAACTCCTGAGAAAATCTTCAAGGAGTATATTGATCCTGTTGTCGGCTTGACTGGATTCCAGGCACGCCGTATTGCATTTAACATCAATATTCCGAAGGAGCTAGTCAATAAAGCCGCTAAGTTCATGCTGGGTCTTTATAACGTCTATATCCAAAAGGATGCTTCCATCGTGGAAATTAATCCTCTTGTGGTAACTGGTGACGGAAATGTAATGGCTTTGGACGCAAAGTTCAACTTTGATTCCAACGCTTTATACCGCCAGAAAAACGTTCTTGAGCTTCGCGACCTTGAAGAAGAAGATGAAAAGGAAATTGAAGCTTCAAAGTATGACCTGAGCTATATCTCATTGGATGGAAACATCGGCTGTATGGTTAACGGCGCTGGCCTTGCGATGGCTACAATGGATATCGTTAAGCATTATGGCGGCGATCCTGCCAACTTCCTTGATGTTGGGGGCGGAGCAACAGCAGAGAAAGTAACGGAAGCATTCAAAATCATCCTTTCAGATGAAAATGTTAAAGGGATCTTCGTAAACATCTTTGGCGGAATCATGAAGTGCGACATTATTGCTGAGGGTGTTGTAGAAGCGGCTAAACAAGTTGAACTTAAAGTTCCATTGGTAGTTCGTCTTGAAGGAACGAATGTCGATCTAGGGAAGAATATCCTGAATGAGTCAGGTTTGAATATCATTTCCGCTGAATCTATGGCGGACGGTGCACAAAAAATTGTTGAGCAAGTAGGATAAGAAAGGCGGAGGACTAATGAGCGTATTTATTAATAAAGATACAAAAGTTATTGTTCAAGGTATTACTGGTTCGACTGCTCTTTTCCATACAAAGCAAATGCTTGAATACGGTACGCAGATCGTTGCTGGTGTTACACCAGGAAAAGGCGGAACTGAAGTTGAAGGGGTTCCTGTATACAATACAGTCGAGGAAGCAAAGGGAGAAACTGGTGCAAATGCTTCAGTTATCTATGTCCCTGCTCCATTCGCTGCGGATGCGATCCTGGAAGCTGTAGATGCTGAATTGGATCTTGCAATCTGTATTACAGAGCATATCCCGGTCCTTGATATGGTTAAGGTAAAACGTTACATGGAAGGGAAGAAGACTCGTCTGGTAGGTCCTAACTGTCCTGGCGTCATCACTCCAGATGAGTGCAAGATCGGCATCATGCCTGGATATATCCATACTAAAGGCCATGTTGGGGTTGTATCCCGATCCGGTACCTTAACGTATGAAGCGGTTCATCAGCTTTCCCAGGAAGGCATCGGCCAGTCCACAGCTGTAGGTATCGGCGGTGACCCTGTCAATGGTACGGATTTCATCGATGTATTGAAAGCATTTAATGAAGATGAAGACACTTATGCTGTCATCATGATCGGTGAAATCGGCGGAACAGCTGAAGAAGAAGCAGCAGAATGGGTTAAAGCCAACATGACGAAGCCGGTTGTAGGCTTCATCGGCGGCCGGACTGCCCCTCCAGGAAAACGCATGGGCCACGCTGGTGCCATCATTTCCGGCGGGAAGGGTACAGCAGATGAAAAGATCCGTGTAATGAACGAATGCGGGATTGAAGTAGCGCCTACACCTTCCGATATGGGCGATACGCTAATTAAGGTCTTGAAAGACCAAGGTATCTACGATAAATGTAAAACTCATTAATAGAAGAAACTGGACTGAATATGAATGTGGCCATTCATATTCAGTCCTTTTTTCCAATTGATGAAAACAGCTTTTTAAAAAAATTGATAAAAATTAATGATTTCAGGAGGTAATAATGAACTCAATCAGAAATATCCTTTTTACACTCCAGCACTGCGACAGTATAGGCTGGAAGTCAATCTCCCTGCTTATGAAGCACACTGCCAGTCCTCAAGAAATCCTGCATCTAACTCCGAAAGAGCTAAGCGCTATCCTCCCTATTCCAACCGATAGAGTCCACAGATTTTATCATCAGTTTCATTCTTTTGATCCTTTTCAGAAAAGAGAACAATATAAAGAAGAAAAAATCGGTTTTGTAACAGTATTGGATAAAGACTATCCTCATTTATTAAGGAATATATACGACCCGCCCTGGGTTCTGTTTTATGCAGGGAGAAAAGAGCTGCTTGCGAGTGAGAGAAAAATTGCCATCGTTGGTTCACGCAAAGCAGATGAGTATACTCATGCTGGTTTAAAAGCGATTCTTCCTGAACTCGTAGAGGGAGGTTTCGTGACTGTCAGCGGGCTAGCTGCAGGAGCAGATGGACTTGCCCATCGTATGACGATTGACTTAAACGGAAGCACAATTGGGGTGATCGGCGGGGGACTGAAAAATATTTATCCAGCGACAAACAGGAAATTGGCTGAACGTATGATGAGCGAACATCTTATCATTTCTGAATATTCCCCAGATACTAAACCACAGCGCTGGCACTTCCCCATGAGGAACCGGATTATCAGCGGATTGAGCCAGGCGGTCATTGTCACACAAGCCAGCAGGAAAAGCGGTTCGCTGATAACGGCAGAAATAAGCCTGAACGAAGGAAGAGATGTGTTTGCACTGCCCGGAAGGCTTGACTCTCCATTATCTGAGGGAAGCAACCTCTTAATCCAGCAAGGAGCTAAGTTGGTCTTATGTTCTGCAGATATAATTTCTGAATTTGGGTATAGTTCCTTCAGAAAACAGTAATATGATAGTACACAATTCTTTTGCTCAAAAAGGTGAGACGTCAACATGTATAAAATGTAAATTAAAGGGAAAAACAGACTGTCTATACAGCTGATTTTTTGAAATAATGATGTTTATATGTATAAAATGTATAAAAAGGTTGCAATTATTCTCAATCTGTTATACATTTTGCAACAGATATATTACAACGCAGCAGTTACTTTCATTTGAGTGAATGGAAACGTTTCCTAGGCTCTTTAATTAACGAATATAAAGTATGAATTCCAAATAAAATGATTTCCCTCTTTAAGGAGGCAATTTAATGTCAGATTACTTAGTGATTGTGGAGTCGCCTGCAAAGGCTAAAACAATCGAACGATATTTAGGAAAAAAATATAAGGTCCGGGCTTCAATGGGGCATGTGCGGGATTTGCCCAAGAGCCAAATGGGTGTTGATGTCGAGGATAATTTCAATCCAAAGTATATCACCATCCGTGGGAAAGGACCTGTCTTGAAGGAATTAAAAACAGCCGCAAAAAAGGCAAAACGAATATACCTGGCTGCCGACCCCGACAGAGAAGGGGAAGCAATCGCATGGCACCTTGCACATAGCCTGGATATGGATGTTCACTCTGATTGCAGGGTGGTCTTCAACGAAATTACGAAAGACGCCATAAAGGAGTCCTTTAAGCATCCGAGGCCGATCAACATGGATTTGGTTGACGCCCAACAGGCAAGGAGAATTCTAGACCGTCTTGTCGGGTATAATATCAGCCCGCTTCTTTGGAAGAAGGTGAAAAAAGGCCTTAGTGCCGGAAGGGTGCAGTCTGTAGCGGTAAGGCTGATCATTGATCGGGAGAAAGAAATCAAGGCATTTACGCCAGAAGAATATTGGACGATCCAGGCTCAATTCCAAAAAGGCAAGAGTACTTTCCAAGGGGCTTTTTATGGACTTGATGGCAATAAGCTTGATTTGAAAACCGAACAAGAAGTCAATACTATTCTCAAAAAGATAAAAGGTGAATCTTTTGAAGTTAAGAAAGTGACCAAAAAAGAAAGAAAACGTAATCCTGCTGCACCATTTACAACTTCTTCCTTACAGCAGGAGGCAGCAAGGAAGCTTAATTTCAGGGCAAAGAAAACAATGATGCTTGCTCAGCAGTTATATGAAGGAATCGAGATTGGCAAAGAGGGAACTGTCGGTTTGATCACCTACATGAGAACAGATTCTACGCGCATCTCCGAAATAGCTCAAAAAGAAGCATCTGATTATATCACTGAAAAGTATGGCAGTGAATTCACCAAAAGTGAGGACAGAAAAGAGAAAAAAGGGCAAAAAGCACAAGATGCCCATGAAGCGGTACGGCCTACTTCCACCCTGAGAGACCCATCTTCAATGAAAGAATATCTCTCCAGAGACCAACTAAGGCTTTATAAGTTGATATGGGAGCGTTTTGTGGCAAGCCAAATGGCTTCGGCTGTCATGGATACAATGAGTGTCGACGTTGTCAACGGTGAAGTGTATTTCCGGGCAAACGGTTCTAAAGTGAAATTTCCAGGCTTTATGAAGGTTTATGTAGAAGGCTCTGATGATCAGAAGGAAGAGAAGGAAAACCTGCTCCCTGCTTTGGCAGAAGGAGATGCAGTAAGCTATGAAGACATCGATCCCAAGCAGCATTTTACCCAGCCGCCTCCTAGATATACTGAAGCGAGATTGGTAAAGACTTTGGAAGAGTTAGGGATTGGACGCCCGTCAACATATGCACCGACCTTGGATACGATCCAAAGAAGGGGTTATGTAAGCCTTGATAACAAGAGGTTCATTCCAACAGAACTCGGTGAGATTGTTTCAGAGCTTGTTTCTGAATTCTTCCCCGAAATTATTGATGTCGAGTTCACTGCAAACATGGAACGTGACCTTGACTATGTGGAAGATGGAAAAGAGAAATGGGTAACCATTATCGACCAATTCTACAAAGGTTTTGAGAAGCATCTCGAAAAAGCTGAAGAAGAGATGGAGAAAGTTGAAATCAAGGATGAGCCGGCTGGTGAGGATTGTGAAAACTGCGGACATCCCATGGTTTTCAAGATGGGACGCTATGGAAAATTCATGGCATGCAGTAACTTCCCTGATTGCCGAAACACAAAACCGATCGTTAAAGAGATTGGTGTGAAGTGCCCAGATTGCAAGGAAGGCAATATCATTGAGAGGAAAAGCAAGAAAAAACGGATTTTCTATGGCTGCGACCAGTATCCGAATTGTGAATTCCTTTCCTGGGACAAACCGATTGACAGAAAGTGCCCCAAATGTGAGCACCTCCTCGTTGAGAAGAAACTCAAGAAGGGTGTACAGGTCCAATGTTCGAATTGTGACTATAAAGAAGAGACACAGCAGTAAAGGAACAGTGAGCTTAGAGGCTCACTTTTTCCTTTTATAAAATAATATGGTATCTTAAATGGAGAAGATTCATACTTTGAACATGGACTTGAATAAAGACTTTCGCATAGTCGGAGAAACAATTCAGAACTTTGTGAAATATTTGTAAACTCCATTGCACGGGCTACTAAATTGTGTTACTATTTAGTAGCCTTTTGTGAGGTGATATTAACTTGGAAAATATAGACCAATATCTGGATACCTTCATTACATATATACAAATAGAAAAAAACTATTCAGAGTATACCGTTACTTTTTATAAGGATGATATCAGGGAGTTTTTTCGTTTCATGGATGAACAGAATCTGCGTTCATTATCCGAAATCGAGTATTTTGATGCACGTTTATTCTTGACCGGCCTTCATGAGAAACGCCTTGCAAGGGCCACTATATCAAGAAAGATTTCGAGTATACGCAGTTTCTTCCGATTCTTGAACCGGGAGAAGATGGTCGCTGAAAATCCGTTTGCTCTGGTGAACAGCCCGAAATCTGAAAAGAGGCTTCCGGAATTCTTTTATGAAGAAGAAATGGAAAATCTTTTGAAAGCTTGTGAAGGCGATAAGCCGATACAAGTCAGGAACAGGGCGATGTTTGAATTGTTTTATGCTACTGGGATAAGGGTAAGTGAATGTGCAGGCCTTCGAATGAAAGATATTGATTTCTCGTTGTCGACAGTCCTTGTAAAGGGGAAAGGCAGCAAGGAAAGATATGTGCCGTTCGGAACTTTTGCACATGAAGCTTTGGAACAATACATAAATATATCTCGCGGACAGCTAATGAAGAATGAAGAGCATGAATTCGTTTTCGTCAATTATAAAGGAGGCCCTCTGACTTCCCGGGGGATGCGTCATGTGCTGAATACCATCATAAAAGATGCTTCTTTAACCGGAAAGATCCATCCACATATGCTGAGGCATACGTTTGCCACTCATTTGCTGAACAATGGGGCAGATCTTCGTACAGTCCAGGAGCTTCTTGGACACGAGAATTTGTCGTCTACACAGATTTATACGCATGTTACAAAAGATCACCTTAGAAAAACATATTTAAATCACCATCCTCGTGCTTAAATGAAAAGGAGGTTATACAATTGGGAAATTTCCATGCAACAACTATCTTCGCTGTCAGGCATAAAGGCGAATGTTCCATGTCAGGGGACGGACAGGTTACATTTGGGAATGCTGTGGTAATGAAACACACTGCGAAAAAAGTCAGAAAGCTGTTTAATGGGAAGGTCGTCGCAGGATTTGCCGGTTCGGTGGCTGATGCTTTTACTTTATTTGAAATGTTCGAAGGAAAATTACAGGAGTTCAATGGTAATCTTCAGAGAGCTGCAGTTGAACTGGCAAAACAGTGGAGAAGTGATAAAGTGCTTCGCAAGCTTGAAGCTATGCTCATTGTCATGAATGCTGATGATTTACTTCTGATCTCAGGAACCGGGGAGGTTATTGAACCAGATGATGGGATTCTCGCCATAGGTTCAGGGGGGAATTATGCTCTTGCTGCCGGAAGGGCTTTGAAGCACCATAGCGGGGAACACTTAAGTGCCGAACAGATTGCAAAGGCCGCACTTGAAATAGCGGCCGACATATGTGTATATACCAATCACAATATCATTGTTGAAAACCTGTAAAGTCTTTTTCTTTATGTTAGGAAAACCACGCAGGAAAAGGAGTGTATCACTTGAAAAAACAAGCCAATCAGTTAACACCCAGGCAGATTGTCGATCGGCTGGACCAATATATAGTTGGGCAGAATGACGCTAAGCGAGCGGTTGCTATTGCGCTGAGGAACCGATACAGAAGGAGTATGCTCGCTGACAACCTTCGTGAAGAAGTGGTGCCAAAGAATATTCTTATGATGGGGCCTACTGGAGTAGGGAAAACAGAAATAGCGAGGCGAATGGCTAAACTTGTGGGGGCGCCGTTCATTAAAGTAGAAGCAACAAAGTTTACAGAAGTAGGCTATGTCGGCAGAGATGTGGAATCAATGGTAAGGGATCTGGTAGAAACTTCTGTCCGACTCGTAAAAGAAGAACAAATGGCAGATGTCAAAGAAGCGGCAGAAGAGAATGCCAACCGCCGTCTGGTAGAATTGCTCGTCCCTGCCAAAAAGAAAAATAGTAATTATAAAAACCCTTTTGAAATGATTTTTGGCGGCAATCAAGGAAATCAACAACAGGATGATGATGAGAAACAAGAAGAAACCTCAATTAATGAGAGACGAAAAGTCATAGCAGACAGACTGGCAAAAGGTGAACTTGAAGAAGAGTTCATCACTGTTGAACTTGAAGAACAGCAGGCATCCATGTTTGATATGCTTCAAGGATCCGGAATGGAGCAGATGGGTATGAACATGCAGGATGCCCTTGGCGGACTTATGCCCAAAAAGAAGAAAAAGAGAAAGCTGAAGGTGAAGGAAGCACGACCTGTCCTTATTAATGAGGAAGCACAGAAGTTGATTGATATGGATGAGGTCACACAAGAAGGGATTGTTCGTGCAGAGCAGACCGGGATCATATTCATCGATGAGATAGATAAGATCGCCAGCAAGAGCTCCAGCCAGTCATCTGGTGAAGTTTCCCGTGAAGGAGTGCAGCGTGATGTTCTTCCGATTGTGGAAGGTTCTACAGTAGTAACGAAACACGGGTCTGTCAAGACGGATTACATGCTGTTTATTGCGGCAGGGGCATTTCATACGGCAAAGCCTTCTGACTTGATTCCGGAGCTTCAGGGACGCTTTCCAATCAGGGTGGAGCTGAAGAAGCTTTCTGTCGAGGATTTTGTAAGGATTCTTGTGGAGCCTGATAATGCCATAGTTAAACAATATATAGCACTTTTAGAAACAGAGGGTATACAAATTGAATTTTCTGACGATGCTATTCGTAAGATGGCTGAAATAGCTTTTTCAGTGAACCAGAATACTGATAATATTGGGGCGCGCCGACTTCATACCATTATGGAAAAGCTGCTTGAGGATCTATCTTTTGAAGCTCCTGAAATCACAATGGAGAAGATCACTATCACACCTTCATATGTAGAAGATAAGCTGGGAGCAATCTCTCAAAATAAAGACTTGAGCCAGTTCATTCTATAAGTTTGCTGACGACCGTCCGAGGGTAAAAAATAATTGCAAACTACAAGGGATTTACAGTATCCTGATTGCGGACTATACCAGTCAATCGCGATTCTTATTTAATAATTTTTGAAACTATTTAGTTGCACTAGGAGGAAATGAAATGAATTTACTAAGTAAAACAAGAACCATCAACGCAATGCTGCAAAAAGCAGCAGGAAAACCTGTGAACTTTAAAGAAATGGCTGAAACTTTGAGTACAGTCATTATTGCAAATGTCTTTGTTGTCAGCCGCCGTGGAAAACTGCTCGGATTTGCTGTCAATCAGAAGATAGAGAATGAAAGAATGAAGAAAATGCTGGAAGATCGTCAATTTCCTGAAGAATATACAAACAGCCTTTTCAATATACAGGAAACTTCTTCTAACTTGGATATTGACAGCCAATACACTGCATTTCCAGTAGAAAACAGAGAATTGTTCCAAAGCGGCCTTACAACCATTGTGCCGATCATCGGCGGCGGGGAACGTCTTGGTACGCTGATTCTTGCCCGCCTTGAAGACAGCTTTGATGATGATGACCTGATCCTTGGTGAGTACGGTGCTACTGTTGTCGGTATGGAGATCCTTAGGGAAAAATCTGAAGAGATAGAAATGGAAGCCCGTAGTAAAGCTGTAGTACAAATGGCTATCAGCTCCCTATCTTACAGTGAGCTTGAAGCAATTGAACATATCTTTGAAGAGCTTGACGGAAATGAAGGATTACTTGTAGCTTCAAAGATTGCTGACAGAGTGGGAATTACAAGATCAGTCATCGTGAATGCCCTTCGTAAGCTTGAAAGTGCTGGTGTCATTGAGTCCCGTTCACTTGGGATGAAAGGGACATATATCAAAGTTCTAAATGATAAATTCCTGATTGAATTGGATAAATTAAAGACAAATTAATGAACTGGCCGCTAGTCCAAAAGGATTGGCGGCCATTTTTATTTCCGAGAAATATTATGGAGTAAAGGTGAAAAAACCTCAAAAGGGGTATAAAGACCTAATAGTAATGTAAGGGAAAGGGTTGAAATTAACATCACAAATAGTACAATAAGATTACAGACTATTTCCGACAATTTTCTACAACAATTCTTAGATAATGGCAAACTTTTCTGAAAAGGGAGGACGCAAAGCCACGGGCCTAAAGACAATTCTCTTTGTACATCGGCAGCCGGGTTACCTAATGGAGACATTGCATGTTTGCGGAGCGATCTCTATAGGGGTCGCTATATTTATGAGGAATTTAAGTGGGTTATTTTTCCATATGTGATTGGAAGACTTTCCCTAAAGATTTTTGAGCCATTACCAGTTATAGTATTGTAATGTGTCTGTAACATAAGCGGCGGTTTTCAGCAGAGGAAGACAGAAAAATGTTGGAAAAAAGTAGGGCTGATAGTCCTTTGGAAGAAGAAGAAACTTCCTTTAACAGCTTTGAATGACAGATTTTCTTAGAAAATATGGTAAAAGTCCTTCAAAAAAATGAATAATTAGTAGGAATAAAATTAACAGGATATTCATAGACACCTATTTTTCTTAATATTACAATAGAGACTATGATTCCGTAAAAAATGTCAAAATCCATTAATCTTTGACAAAATATTGGTTAGAGGTGTAAAAAATGAGCTTGTTTTCCAGCACCATTCAATCACTCGAAAATGGTTTGAACTATTCTTCGGCTAAACAGAAGGTGATATCTCAAAATATTGCCAATGTCGATACACCCAATTACAAAGCGAAGACAACCAGTTTCAAAGAACAGTTGAATGATTCCATCTCCACTTTCGAAGCAAAAAGAACGAATCCCCGTCATTTTGAATTTTCTGGCAGAGGAAATATCGATCTTAATGTCAGAAGTAAACCGTTCCAATACAATCACAATGGGAATGGGGTTGATATTGATAAGGAAATGTCAGAAATGGCTTCCAATCAAATCTACTTCAATGCTCTTTCCGACCGGATAAATGGTAAATTTAATTCTTTGAAATCTGTAATCAGGGGAGGTAAGTAGAAATGTCAATCTTTCATGGTATGAATACATCAGCTTCTGCGCTTTCCGCACAAAGGTTAAGAATGGATGTCATCTCATCCAATATGGCAAATGCAGATACGACAAGAGGAAAACTGGTCGATGGTGAATGGCAGCCTTATCAAAGAAAATCAGTGGTATTTCAGCCTGATGGGGAGCGGTTTTCTTCATTCCTAAATAAAGCTATGGGCACTAAGGATTCGGGGGCCATAGGTAATGGTGTCCAGGTTTCAAAGATAAAGGAAGACGATGAGACTCCTTTTAATCTGGTATATGATCCAGAACATCCTGACGCAAATCAGGATGGGTATGTAAGCCTTCCGAATGTCGATCCGCTTCGTGAGATGATTGATTTAATATCCGCTACCCGTTCATATGAAGCAAATGTAACTGTCTTTAATGCTAATAAATCCATGATGATGAAATCACTTGAAATCGGAAAATAAGGGGGATACTTATGGCGATACATAATATTTATTCAGCAACAGATAACAGATTAAGTACATCGTTTGAGAAAAGTAGCATTAAACCAGTACAAAATCAGCAGAATTTCGCTGATTTCCTGAAAAAATCCATTGAAGAAGTAAATGCCAGCCAGAAAGAATCCGATATGCTGACGGAAAAGCTGGTCCGTGGCGAAAATGTTGACCTGCACCAAATCATGGTCGCCTCCCAAAAAGCCAGTATTACGCTTCAGACGACAATGGAAGTCCGAAATAAAGTAGTCGAAGCATATCAAGAAATCATGAGAATGCCAATGTAACTTTTACGGTTATGAATGCCGCGTAAATCAGACAGAGTAACCGGGGGATTAAGATGAATGAAACTGTAAAAAAATACAAAGAACAATTAAATACATTTTGGTCATCACGAACCAAGAAACAAAGGGCTATGTATGGTGCAGCTTTGTTGGTGGTTATTTTAGCTGCTGCCATTACAGGATTCCTTTCAACAAGGACAGATCTTGTACCGCTATATAGCAATCTGGCCCCCTCGGAGACAGGAACGATTAAAGAAAACCTGGATGGAAGAGGTATAGCTTCGGAAATCACCGATGGCGGTTCAACGATAATGGTCCCTAGTGAAATGGTAGACACATTGAAAGTTGAACTTGCAGCAGAAGGAATTCCGAATTCCGGAAGCATTGACTATTCCTTTTTTAGTCAAAATGCTGGTTTCGGTATGACCGACAATGAGTTTGGTGTTATGAAACTGGATGCCATGCAAACGGAACTTGCAAACCTGATGAAAGGAATCGAAGGTGTTCAGGATGCCAACGTAATGATCACACTGCCTGAAAAAGGAGTATTTGTCAGCGAGGACACGGAACAGGCATCTGCTTCAATCGTCCTGAATACAAAACCTGGCTTTGATTTTGATCAGAAACAGATTAAATCCTTATACCATCTAGTATCGAAAAGTGTTCCAAACCTTCCTACTGATAATATCGTCATCATGAATCAATTATTTGAGTATTTTGAACTGGAAAATGAAAATTCTTCCTTTGGAGGAAGTGTAGTCCAGCAAATGGATGTTAAGAACCGGGTGGAAAAGGATATTCAAAAGCAGGTTCAAAGTATGCTTGGCACGTTAATTGGTTTTAATAAAGTGGTTGTCTCCGTTACTACCGATATAGACTTTACCCAAGAAAACAGGGAAGTAAACGAAGTAACGCCTGTTGATGAAGAAAATATGGAAGGAATCGCTGTAAGTGTCCAGAGAATCACCGAGACTTTCACCGGCAATGGAGAAGCTGCTGGTGGTGTGCCGGCTGCAGAAGATAGTGGTGATGGGCTCGGGACGTACGTAGAAGGCGAAAATGGCAATGGGGATTATGAAAGAATTGAAGAAACGATAAATAATGAGGTTAATAGAATTAGAAGAGAGATTGTCGAAAGTCCTTATAAAATCAGGGACATCGGTATTCAAGTGATGGTTGAACCGCCTGATCCAGAAGACCCTGCTTCTTTCCCTCAAGACAGGCAGGAAGATATCTCTCAGATTTTATCTACAATTATCAGAACTTCGATTGATAAAGAAACTGGCACTGAACTGACACCAGAAGCAATTGAAGACAAAATTGTCGTTTCTGTTCAGCCGTTTAACGGCAAGGTGGAATTTGACCAAACGCCATCATCCTCCCTGCCTTGGTGGACTTATGTTGTAGGAGGAATCTTGCTTGCTGTCATTATACTGCTGATTATTTTGATGGTAAGGAAAAACAAGAAAGTGGTTGAAGAGGAATCTGTATTTGCAGAAGAAAGTATGCCAATCAACATTCCTGATATCGGAACAGAAAAAGAGACTGAAGGCTCTGCCAGAAGAAAACAATTGGAGAAAATGGCCAGGGAAAAACCGGAAGAATTTGCCAAGTTATTGCGGACTTGGCTGGCTGATGAATAGGAGGGGACCATATGGCAAAACAGCGTGAAAAAGAATTAACAGGTAAACAAAAAGCTGCCGTTCTCCTTATATCGCTTGGCCCTGATGTATCGGCGTCCGTATATAAGCATCTTTCAGAAGAAGAAATTGAAAAGTTGACCTTGGAGATATCCGGCGTTAAAAAAGTAGAGTCAGAAGCTAAAGAAGAAATACTTGAGGAATTTCATAACATTGCCCTCGCCCAGGATTATATTTCACAAGGGGGGATCGGATATGCAAAGACTGTTCTGGAGAAAGCACTTGGCAACGAACAGGCTTCTGCTATTATCAACAGGCTTACTTCATCACTCCAAGTAAAACCCTTCGATTTTGCCAGAAGAGCTGATGCATCTCAAATCCTTAACTTTATACAAAATGAGCACCCGCAGACCATTGCATTAATTCTTTCTTATTTAAATCCTCAGCAGGCGGGACAAATACTATCTGAATTGTCTCAGGAAGTGCAGGCGGATATTGCAAGGCGTATTGCCTTAATGGACGGAACTTCCCCGGAAGTAATCAGTGAAGTGGAGGCGATTTTAGAAAGGAAGCTATCAACCACGGTCACCCAGGATTATTCGCAGACAGGGGGAGTTGAAGCTGTTGTTGAAGTGCTGAATGGTGTTGATAGGTCTACTGAAAAAACAATTTTGGACGCGCTTGAGATCCAGGATCCGGAACTTGCAGAAGAAATTAAGAAGCGGATGTTCGTGTTTGAAGATATCGTCACATTGGACAACCGTTCGATTCAGAGAGTCATCCGCGACAGTGAAAATGAAGACTTGCTTCTGTCTCTAAAAGTATCCAGTGAGGAAGTCAAAGATATTGTCTTCCGGAACATGTCTGCCAGAATGGTTGAAACATTCAAAGAAGAAATGGAATTCATGGGGCCAGTCAGGCTGCGTGATGTGGAAGAAGCGCAGTCAAGAATTGTCAGTGTGATCAGAAGGCTCGAAGACGCAGGTGAAATCATCATTGCCCGTGGTGGAGGAGACGATATCATTGTCTAAAGTAATAAAGAATATGCAAGCCTTTACTAGTCAGAACCGTCAAGCGAAGGTCATTTCTTTGAGGAATATACACGGATCGTCTGAAGAAAGTGGAGAAGTGAACTTTCCAGAAAGTCAAGGGGCTCAGCCAAACCGTGAAAACATTTTACGGGATGCAGAGGCGGAAGCAGAGCGGATTCTTGAATCAGCGAGGACAGAAGCAAAAAGGCAGGAAGATGAAGCTGCTGCACTGAAATCAAGCTGGGCTCAGGAGAAAGAGCTTTTACAGCAGGAAGCGTATCAAGAGGCGTATCTCCAAGGACTGGATGAAGGAAGGGAAAAGGGGATGGAAGAATACAGACTGCATATCAATGAAGCAGTCGAAGTCCTATCCCGCGCCAAAGATGATTATTATGCTCATATTGAAAAAGCGGAAAGGGTCATCTTGGAACTGGGCATGGAGACAGCAGAAAAGATCATAGGCAGGGCATTAGATGAAAACCCATCAGTATTTCTCGATATTATCAAACGGGCAATAAAGGAAGTGAAAGAACTGCCTGAGGTTCAAATACATGTTCATCCAGTCCATTACCCGTTGCTAAGTGAAAATCTGGAAGAGCTGGAATCCATGTTCCCTGTGTTGCGTAGGCTGTTGATTTATCCTAACGAGGATCTTGGCAATGAGGAGTGCTTCATTGAAACCGGTGAAGGCAGAGTGATTGTGAATGTAGATACACAGCTAAAGGAAATAAAAACTAAACTCGTGGAAATTTTAGAAGGTGGAGAATAATGAGAGCTTTCGATCTTTTAGGGCACATTCCTTCGTTACAAACCTTCAAGAAGTTTGGAAAAGTGAAAAGAGTTGTTGGCCTGATGATTGAATCACAAGGACCTAAAAGCTCAATTGGCGATATGTGCTTCATCCACCTTTCAGAAAGCAGGAAAATAATCAGAGCGGAAGTAGTTGGTTTCAAAGAAGAAACCGTAATCTTGATGCCTTATTCCAATATTAATGAGATTTCACCAGGGAGTCTCGTAGAAGCTACATCAAAACCGCTTACGATTAAAGTCGGCCCCTCTCTAATCGGAAAGGTTGTTGATTCACTCGGGAACCCTCTGGATGGAGACCCTCTTCCAAAAGGCCTTACATCTGCCTTTACTGAACAGGATCCTCCCAATCCACTAACGCGTCCGCCAATCAATGAAAAGATAGAGGTCGGGGTACGAGCGATTGACAGCATGCTGACTGTAGGGAATGGGCAAAGGGTCGGAATATTTGCAGGAAGCGGAGTGGGAAAAAGCACACTGCTCGGGATGATTGCGAGAAATACAACCGCAGACCTGAACGTGATTGCTCTCATAGGCGAACGGGGACGTGAGGTTCGTGAATTTATAGAACGGGATTTAGGTGAAGAAGGTTTAAAAAGGTCGATTGTAGTAGCGGCTACTTCTGATCAGCCTGCGTTAATGAGAATCAAAGGGGCTTTCACTGCCACGGCAATAGCCGAATATTTCCGGGATAAAGGCATGAATGTCATGCTGATGATGGATTCTGTAACCAGGGTTGCCATGGCTCAGAGGGAAATTGGATTGGCTGTAGGAGAACCTCCTGCAACCAAGGGATACACCCCATCTGTATTTGCAATATTGCCTAAGCTCCTCGAAAGGACCGGGACGAACCAAAATGGGAGCATCACTGCTTTTTACACGGTGCTTGTCGATGGGGACGATATGAATGAGCCGATAGCGGATACCACAAGAGGGATTCTCGACGGCCATATCGTCTTAGATCGGAACATAGCCAATAAAGGACAGTTTCCAGCTATTAATATTCTCAAAAGTGTCAGCAGACTCATGAACCATTTAGCATCACCTGAACATTTAAAAGCAGCTGAAAAAGTCAGGGACTTGATGAGTACATACAGTAATTCGGAAGACTTGATCAACATTGGCGCTTACAAAAAAGGAACATCACAGGAAATCGACCAGGCCATTGCTTATCAGCCTAAAATCATCTCCTTCCTAAAACAAGGAACTGGAGAAAAAGTAACAATGGATGAAAGTGTCGCTGACATTATCAACCTTGCAGAAAAAGGAGAGTGGTCTGGATGACTTATAATTTTAAGTTTGAAAAGATTCTGGCTCTCAAAGAAAGAGAAAAAGAAGAAGTAAGGGTATCTTACCTGGACTCAGTTGAAAAATTCGAGAACATCGCACAGAAACTATACGAGCTGTTAAAGAAGAAAGAGGACCTTTTAAACTTTCAATCGGAAAAAATGGTCAGCGGGTTGTCAGTACAGGATATTAGGCATAACCAGAATTTCATCACAAACATTGAAAAAACAATAGACTACTATCAAGGCTTGGTCATTCAAGCAAGAAACAGGATGAACTGGCACGAACAAAAGCTTTCTGAAATGAATGTTGAAGTGAAAAAGTATGAAAAAATTAAAGAGAATGACTTTAACAAGTACACAGAAGTCTTGTATTCTTCTGAAAGCAAGGTGCTTGATGAGCTGGCTGTCATGCAATACATGAATAAAAGAAATTAGGTGAGGACATGGGGAAAACAGCAGAGAAGGAAAAAAATGAAAAAACAACAAGCCGCTTTCAATGGGTTCTATTTGCAGGCATTATCCCTCTTCTGTTTGCCGTAGTCATTGCCCTTCTTGTAATGACGGTAGCAGGTGTGAACATTTTCGAAAAGGCAAAAGCGGCAGGGGAAAAGATCCCATTCATTTCATCAATGATCCCGACAGATGCAAAAGAAGAAGCGGCAAAGCTTGAGGAAAGGGTCCTTACCCTTCAAACGGAAATCGAGGAAAAGAATTCAGAAATAACCAGTCTTCAAGGCAAGATTGATTCACAGGAAAAGGATAAAGAAGGCTTGTTGCTTGAACAGGAACAGCTGCATGCAGAAATAGAGGAGCTACAGCAGATTCAACAGGAAAACAAACGGGCATTCAAAGAAATGGTCTCAACCTATGAATCCATGTCAGCAAAAAGTGCGGCGCCTGTACTCCTTAAAATGAAGAATGAGGAAGCAGTAAAAATATTATCCAATATAAAGCCTGCTGCCCTGGCAAAAATACTTGAAAAAATGCCTCCTGAAGATGCAGCGAAATATACTGAACTGCTTTCTGCTAAAGTTGATCAGGAATCCTAGGCAACGATTGAAAGGGGGTGAAAAAATGAACGTCGGAGCTATGCTCTCCATGCAAAATCTGGGTCAAATTACAAGTGAAAACGCAAGTCAAGCGGTTCAGCAAGGTGGACAAGGAGCTCATTTTAGCAATTTTCTAACCAAAGCAGCGAGTTCGGAGGAAACTACTGAACAGATGGACTCAGGAATAATGAATATCCTTAGACTCTTTCAAACTCTAAGTTCAGAAGATGTGAATGTCTTGGAAGGCAGTGAGGAATCTAGTTTGAATATGGAGCTTCTCCTTTCGCAGACAGGATCTGATAGACAAGAGCTATTTGCTGCTTTAGAGTCTGTTCTAAGTCAAATGATCAATACAGTTCCAGAATTAAAAGAGGTTTTGCCTGGCTTGAATGATGAAAATTTGGAAGAGAGTTTGTTTCAAGTGATTGAAACTATCGGTTTGCTGCCTGTTAAAGATCTTATGAAGATTGATTCGGCTGCTATGGAAATCATCATGAAAGCTGGAAAAACCTTTGAGATGGCTTCAAGGCAGTCTGATCTGAGCTTTAAGCAGGCTGAAAGGGCAGAAACACTGAGTCAAAACCTGAAGGCAATCACTCAGAAGCTAGAGCAGTTTTTAAATAAGGAAAATCAGAAAAACGGGAAATGGAAACAAATATTGGAAAAGGTTTTCTATACAGATGTCCAGACCAAGACACGGAATAACCATCTGACAACAAATCTCTTGTATAACAGGAATCTTGCTAACGAAAGAGTGCATCATCTAATCCCAACTGACCTGTCAGTGGGTAGGAAGGTAAGTGCCGAAGGTGAACAATCAACAAAGACTAGTGTTTCAACACCTTTTACTGGTTTCATGGGCCAGCAGATGGGCCGGGCAGAACAGTTCACACTCTTTGTGAATAAAAGCCAGCAGGGACCAACATACGAACAATTTGTTAAGGATTTTGCCAACATCATTGGTAAATCACAAATGGTGCAGACACCTAATATGAGCAAATTGTTGATAAAGCTTTATCCAGAACAGCTTGGTTCTTTGCGGATTGAGTTATTGCAGCAAAATGGTGTGATGACAGCGAAGATCCTTGCCAGCACAAAAGCGGCAAAAGATATTTTGGATTCCAACTTGACGGGGTTGAGGCATGCTTTGAGCAGCCAAAATCTCCAAGTGGATAAACTTGAAATAGCTCAGACATTCACAGAATCACAACAAAGGCATGAACGCCAGCCATCTCAACAGCAGAATGGCCAGCATCCAAAGGGCCAACCCGAACAGCAGCCAAATGACAAAGATGAAGCGGAATCAACATTTAAAGAATTCCTAATGAACAATGAAATATAGGTGATGACTATGTCAAATACGATTAATTCAAATTTACTGTATTCTTCCTTACAGCAAAAACAACGAGAAGGCGGAAATGATGTACTGGGAAAGGACGATTTCATGAAAATCTTGATGACCCAGCTGCAAAACCAGGATCCGCTCAATCCGATGCAGGATAAAGATTTCATTGCACAAATGGCCACTTTCTCAACCTTGGAACAGATTACAAATTTAAGCAAATCAATGGAGACTTTTATTGAGTCACAAGAGCAGAATAATTTGATTTCCTATAATCAGTTTGTCGGCAAAGAAATTACATGGCATAAGCTTGAAGAATCTACAGAAGGAAAGACAGAAATCCAAGAAGGAAAAGGGATTGTAGCCTCTGTCCGATTTAAAGACAGCGAGGTCCAATTTATCATGCAGGATGGAACAACCTTGGCTCCCGGAAACGTTTCCGAAGTGAATCATAAAGATGCATTGATTGGAACGAATTCCTTGGTGAACGCCAGCAGCCTGATTGGGAAAACTGTATATTGGAGTGGAAAAGGAGCAGAATCAGAATTACATAGCGCCGTTACGTCTGTGTCACAAAAAGACGGCAGTCTGTGGTTTCATCTTGAGAATGGAGAAAAAATAAAAGAAGATCAAATTATGAAAATTGAATGATAAAGGATGAGGTTGAATGCAAAGAAATGTTATCAATCGTTTGCCATCTCAACCAATTACATCACAATTTCCATCCAAGGGTTTCATCAATAAAACTCTGCCTTCAAAAACGTTCGCTGAAACGTTAAAAGAAACAGTCCATGGTAAGGGAAATACCCTTGCACTTAGCAAACATGCAGACTCGCGTCTAAAGCAGAGAGGAATAGTGATTCCTGCAGAAACCTGGAAAGAAGTTGAAAGTAAGGTTGCTCAAGCCAAGTCGAAAGGTGTGAAAGAATCGCTCGTCTTGCTGGACAATGCTGCTTTGATTGTAAGTGCCAAAAACTCTACAGTCATTACCGCAATGGACAGGAAAGAAGCAGGTTCTCAGATATTCACAAACATTGACGGAACGATAATCATAGATAAATAGGCTGGACCTTAAAAGGAAGCCGGTCACTGCTGACTGACAGATGCAGTGAAATATGAAAGGGGAAAATAATCATGCTACGATCTATGTACTCAGGAATCAGCGGAATGAAAAATTTCCAAACTAAACTTGATGTAATCGGAAATAATATCGCAAACGTAAATACGTATGGTTTTAAGAAAGGACGTGTAACCTTCAAAGATACAATGAATCAAACGATATCCGGCGCTTCGGCAGCACAAGATAACCGTGGAGGAAAAAACCCTATGCAGGTTGGCCTTGGCTCCACATTAGCGACCATCGATACCATTCATACGCAATCGAGTTTACAAACGACTGGTAGGTCATTGGATTTAGCTCTAAACGGAGATGGCTATTTTGTTGTCAAGCAAGGCGACCAGCAAATGTATTCGAGAGCAGGAAATTTTTATTTGGATGATAATGGTACCCTAGTTAATGGAGACGGAATGAAGGTTCAATCTTATGAAAATGGAGTTTTAGAAGATATTATTGTGAATGTTAATGCTACTCTTCCAGCTTTACCAACTACTGAAATAAAGATAGAGGGAAATCTTCCTGACACTGCAAGCCTAGCTGGTAATGCAGAGGGAAGTGTACAACAAATCAAGGTAGTTGCTAATTCTGGTAAAGAATTCACTTTAGATGTGCAATTCAAGCCTAATGGCTCAAACTGGGACCTTATTTTTACAAATCAAAACTCCGCGACAGCGCCCAAACCCCACGATGAAATAAGTGTAACGTTTGATAACGCTAGCTCTTCATTTATTCTCGCTGGTGCAGAAACTACAATTAATTTAAAGGAATTAGAAGTAACTACAGGAGATGAATTTATAAATTTTAATGATTTATCAAACTTAAAACAAGACTCTGATTCAATTACTGCCTTAGCTAACCCAAATGGTAATCTACAAGGAGCTTTGGAGAGCTTTAGTATAGGTTCTTTAGGAGAAATAAACGGGGTTTACTCAAATGGACAAATTAGGAATCTTGGAGATCTGGCTATCGCTAAGTTCAGTAATCCGTCTGGTTTGGCTAAAGCTGGTGGAAATATGTTCCAAGAATCTGTTAACTCTGGAACAGCTAACATCAATATTCCAGGACAAGGCCGAGGTACAATCGCATCGGGATCTCTGGAAATGTCCAACGTTGACCTTTCTGAAGAATTCACTGAAATGATTACAGCTCAGCGCGGATTCCAGGCAAATACGAGAATCATCACGACATCCGATGAAATCCTTCAAGAGCTTGTGAACCTGAAACGATAATAGAGTGCAAGGGAGGGACAGGGCTGGATAAGTTCAGCCCTGACTATAAGTTGATTAAACTCACGAAGTTAAATGGAAAAATGTTCTCACTAAATTGTCTATATATAGAAAGTGCTGAAGCCTTTCCTGACACGACCATCACACTTACAAACGGTAAGAAATTCGTCGTGAAAGAGACTATGGAAGAGGTGGAGGAAAGAACCATCACTTTTTATAGAAAGATAAATGTACTGGGACTCAGAAATACCGCGGGGGTACACGATGAAGAATAAATTACTTACTATTACGCTGATATTGCTTGTAACGATTACGTTGGTAGGAGTGCTTGCCCTCATTGTAGTAATGAAATTCAACGATGATGAAGTGAAAGAACCAAGTATAGATGAAGTAATAGAAGCATCTGTAGATGTACCGGAAATTACCACAAATCTTATGAGCGGCGATTATATCCGAATCTCCTTCAAAATCCAAACGGACAGCAAGAAAGCAAAAGAAGAACTTGAGAAGAGAGACTTCCAGGTGAAAAATATCATAATAGAAGAGCTTTCGGAAATGAAGTCAGAACAATTGCAAGGAAAAGAAGGAAAGCAGCAGCTCGAGTCCACCATTAAGGAAAAAGCAAACAGCCTTATGCAAGAGGGGAAAGTAGAAAAGGTATATATCACCTCTTATATGATTCAATGACAATACATCTGGAGGAAACGGGGGTGAGGAAGTGTCCAGTGAAGTTCTTTCGCAAAATGAAATAGATGCATTATTATCGGCGTTATCCACAGGGGAAATGAGTGCCGATGATTTCAAGAAAGAAGAGGAACAGAAAAAAGTAAAAGTTTATGATTTTAAAAGAGCTCTCAGATTTTCAAAAGACCAAATAAGAAGTTTGACAAGAATCCATGAAAATTTCGCCAGGATCCTGACCACCTATTTTTCAGCACAGCTACGGACGTATGTTCAAATATCGGTTGTTTCAACTGACCAGGTCCCATTTGAAGAATTTGTAAGGTCGGTACCGAAAATGACACTACTGAATATCTTTGACGTTCCCCCCCTGGACGGGCACATCTTGATGGAAGTGAATCCAAATATCGGATATGCAATGATGGACAGGGTAATGGGCGGAAGAGGGACCGGCATGAATAAAATTGAAAATTTAACAGAGATCGAGACAAAGATCATGTCTAACCTCTTTGAAAGAGCATTTGATAACTTGCGGGATGCCTGGAGCAATATAGCAGAAATAGATCCGATGTTGTCTGAGTTTGAAGTGAATCCGCAGTTCCTGCAAATGGTTTCCCCCAATGAGACCGTGGTAGTCATCTCGATGAACACGACAATAGGCGAAACAAGCGGAATGATCAACATATGTATCCCGCATGTAGTATTGGAGCCTATTATCCCTAAGTTGTCTGTAAGTTACTGGATGCAGACAAAACAAAAGGATAAAAACCCAAAGGATACAGAAAATCTCGAAAAAAGAATAAAAACAGCCCAGGTGCCAGTTACGGCAGAACTCGGGAACGCTGATATAACGATAGATGACTTCCTTATGCTTGATATCGGGGATGTCATCCAGCTGAATAGACGAATTGACGATCCATTGCTGATCAAGGTAGGGGAAATACCAAAATTCACTGGTCAGCCAGGTGAGTTGAATAAACGATTAGCCGTACAAATTTTGGATTCTTTGAAGGGGGGAGAAGAGGATGATGAGTGATGATATGTTATCACAAGATGAAATAGATGCCTTATTGAGAGGCACAGCCAGCGAAGAGAAAGAAACAGTACAAGCTTCTTCTCAAATGTTGAATGTAGAAAACTACCTAAGTGAATTTGAACAGGATGCTCTTGGAGAAATAGGGAACATTTCATTTGGCAGCTCGGCCACTGCACTTTCTACACTCCTGAATCAGAAGGTGGAAATTACAACGCCTAAAGTGTCCATTTTAGAAAGAAGCAAGTTGGAAGATGACTTTCCGCATCCTTATGTCGCTATACAAGTGCAATATACCGAAGGGTTCTCTGGTGCTAATCTCCTGGTCATAAAGCAGGAGGATGCCGCGATTATAGCAGATCTTATGCTGGGAGGAGATGGATTGAATCCTTCCGGAGGGCTTGGCGAAATTCAGATCAGTGCTGTTCAGGAAGCCATGAATCAGATGATGGGTTCTGCAGCAACCTCCATGTCCACTGTATTCAGCAAAAAGGTGGATATTTCACCACCTACGGTCGATATGTTGTATCTTCCGGAAGGAGAGGGTGCTGACACTATCCCTCAGCAGGATCTGCTTACAAAAATATCATTCTCGTTAAAAGTGGGAGAATTGATTGACAGCAACATCATGCAGCTCCTGCCGCTGCCATTTGCTAAACAACTTGTAGATGAATTAACAAATAATAACTCAACTTCGACAAATTCCGATATAATGGAACAAGACAATGTTGATGGAGGGTTCATCATCGAACAGGCTCCTTCTGCAGGAGCGAAACCTGAACCCCATGAAGAAGTCTACAGTGAAACTCCTGCTGGACGTGAAGCTGTACAGGAGAAGGCGCAGCCACAGCATTTTGGCGGTAACCAAAGTTTTGAGCAGCCAGTGCAAGTACAATCGGCTTCTTTTACAAGCTTTGAACAGTCTTCTGTGCATAAACCTGAAAGCAAAAATCTGGATATGCTCCTGGATATTCCGCTGAATGTCACGGTTGAATTGGGGAGGACAAAGCGTTCCGTAAAAGACATACTGGAGTTATCATCCGGTTCAATCATTGAGCTGGACAAGCTTGCCGGCGAACCTGTTGATGTCTTGGTCAACAGCAGGTTGATTGCCAAAGGCGAAGTTGTTGTCATCGATGAAAACTTCGGTGTTAGAATAACGGACATTGTCAGCCAATCAGATCGATTAAAAAAATTAAAGTAAAAACGGGGGAAAACAAAATGGCAAATAAAATTTTAATAGTTGACGATGCAGCTTTCATGAGAATGATGATTAAGGACATTCTCTCCAAAAATGGGTTTGAAGTAGTTGGTGAGGCGGCAGATGGAAACCAAGCTGTTGAGAAATATAAAGAATTGAGCCCGGACCTGGTCACAATGGATATCACCATGCCTGAAAAAGATGGCATTGCTGCACTTAAAGAGATTAAGGCGGTTGACGAAAATGCAAAAATCATTATGTGTTCCGCTATGGGGCAGC
Organism: Bacillus sp. SRL337; assembly: GCF_984799155.1. Taxonomy (NCBI): domain Bacteria; kingdom Bacillati; phylum Bacillota; class Bacilli; order Caryophanales; family Bacillaceae; genus Bacillus; species Bacillus sp. SRL337. The sequence goes on from NZ_OZ481793.1 coordinate 1,690,029, forward strand.
AAGCAATGGTTATTGACGCCATACAGGCAGGTGCGAAAGATTTCATTGTCAAGCCGTTCCAGGCAGACCGTGTAATCGAGGCGATCCAGAAGGCGCTGAGTTAAATTTACTATAACGACTATTTATCACTATGAATGAAGTGTACACAATGAGCAACAGAATTTAGGAGAAGGTGCTTTTTTTGAGGAACATAATTAGGAAGCTTTTTTTCATTATGATTTTTGCAGCTGTTATGCATATGCTTGGAAATACTCAGGCATATGCAGAGTTTGATGGAACTGTTGATGATTACTTGGAACAGCCTGAAGAGCATAATGAAGAAAGCCCGCCCGCTGCAGAGAAGGAAGTAAGTGTCGATGAAGTCTCCACAGGCGTTTCAGCATTGGATTATTTGAAAATGGTATTTGCACTGATATTTGTTATTGCATTGATTTATTTCTTACTTAAATTCATTAATCAAAAAAGCAAATCTTTTCAGCAGACCAAATTAATCCACAACCTTGGGGGAACGCCGCTCGGAGGAAATCGTTCTGTTCAGCTTGTAAAAGTTGGCGAAAGAGTCCTTGTTCTTGGAGTTGGTGAGGATATTCAACTTTTGAAAGAAATCGATGGTAAAGAAGAAAAGGAGGATATCCTTAGTTTTTATGACGAGAAACCTCAAGGGTTACAGCAGCCGAAGGATATGATGATGCAATGGATGGGGAAAAAAACGGGTACAATCTCACCGAAGGCTGAAGAAAACCAGTCTTTTCAAGATTTATTAAAATCCCAAATCGAGGACATAAGGAAAGGCAGAAAAAAGATGCTCAATGATTTGAAGGACAGGGAGAAAGATAAAGATGAATGAATTTATGGAGTTTTTTAATTCAACTTCTCCTGACTCCGTTTCTACGTCCATCAAGCTTCTTCTGCTTTTCACTGTCTTATCCATAGCTCCCGGGATCCTTATACTGATGACATCTTTTACAAGAATCGTCATCGTCCTGTCGTTTGTCAGGACCTCGCTGGCAACTCAGCAAATGCCTCCGAATCAAGTATTGGTCGGATTGTCGCTTTTCTTGACTTTCTTTATTATGGCGCCGACATTTCAAGAGGTGAACGAAAATGCGTTAACCCCATTGTTTAATGAAGAGATTAATTTGGAACAGGCCTATGAAAATGCAGCTGTCCCTTTCAAAGACTTTATGAGTAAGCATACAAGACAAAAGGATTTGGAGTTATTTCTTAACTACTCCGGAGCAGAGCGCCCTGAATCTATAGAGGATATCCCCTTAACATCGCTGGTTCCTGCTTTTGCCCTTAGTGAAATCAAGACTGCCTTTCAAATCGGTTTCATGATCTTTATTCCTTTCCTTGTCATTGATATGGTTGTGGCAAGTATTCTGATGTCCATGGGGATGATGATGCTGCCGCCGGTCATGATATCACTGCCATTTAAGATCTTGCTGTTTGTACTGGTGGACGGCTGGTACCTTGTCGTAAAATCTCTGCTTCAAAGCTTTTAAGTAGGTGAATAAACATGAATGCTGAATCGGTAATCGCATTAGCTGAAAGAGGAGTTTATACAACGTTAGTTATTTGTGGTCCGCTGCTGCTCTTGGCACTGGTTGTCGGATTGGTGGTAAGTATATTCCAGGCCACAACACAAATTCAAGAACAAACTCTTGCCTTCATCCCCAAAATAGTTGCTGTCCTTGTGGGTGTTGTCTTTTTCGGACCGTGGATGCTGACCAAACTGGTCACATACGCTTCCGAGATTTTCTCAAATCTTAATAGGTTTGTAGGTTAATAGAATGGAAGAACTGATTCCAAGCCTCTCCATTTTTTTATTGGTTTTTATGAGGGTGTCCGCTTTTTTTATAACCCTCCCGCTTTTTTCCTACAGGTCCATACCTGCACAGCACCGCATAGGCTTTGCCGGAGTGATTTCCTGGATCATGTATTATACGATAGATGCTGCTCCAATGGCCATTGATGCTGCATATATCCTACTGATCATGAAAGAAGCCGTGATAGGATTATTGATCGGTTTCACAGCCTACATGATCATTTCGGCCATTCAAGTTGCCGGAAGTTTCATTGATTTCCAAATGGGGTTTGCTATTGCCAATGTCATTGATCCGCAAACTGGAGCCCAGTCTCCACTAGTTGGACAATATTTATACACTTTTGGTCTGCTTCTGTTACTTGCGTTGGATGGACACCACCTGCTGCTTGATGGTGTTTTCTACAGCTATCAGTTCATTCCAATCGATCAGGCCTGGGTCCCTTTTGGTGATGAGAATCTTGTTGAATACATTATTAAAACCTTTAATTCGGTATTCATTATCGCTTTTCAAATGTCCATACCGGTGGTGGCAACACTGTTTCTGGTAGATGTCGCATTAGGGATCGTAGCGAGGACTGTTCCGCAGTTAAATATATTTGTTGTTGGATTCCCTATTAAGATAGCAGTAAGTTTCCTTGTGCTATTCATTGTGCTGGGTGCGATGATGGCCCTGATGCAGCAGATGTTTGAATTGATGATTTATACAATGAGGGATTTAATGAAAATTATCGGAGGCGCTTAATGTGAAATTGCTTTCCCTTGATCTGCAGTTTTTTGCAGGTGAGAAAACTGAAAAAGCCACACCGAAAAAACGCCAGGATTCAAGGAAGAAAGGACAAACAGCCAAGAGTCAGGATGTTAATACAGCTGTCATTTTGCTTGCTGTATTTTTATTTTTGACTTTTAGTGCTTCTTTTTTTGGAAACATCATCTTTGATCTATTTCGGGTCTCTTTCCAGGATTATATGCTGATGGACTTGACAGAAGAGTCCTTTATGCTGATTGTCATGGAGGTTCTAAAAGAAGTTGCCATTCTGCTTGGCCCCATTATGCTGGTTGCCTTGCTGGCGGGGGTTTTTTCAAACTATGTACAAGTTGGCGTCATGTTTACGGCTGAGCCATTACAGCCCAAATTGGAAAAGATTGATCCAATCAAAGGGGCGAAGCGGATATTTTCTTTAAGGGCAATCGTAGAATTGTTGAAGTCGATATTGAAAATCGGATTTGTTGGTGCCATCACGTTTGTCATATTGTGGATGAACATTGATGAGGTCCTTGGTTTATCCTTCAAGACCATTCATGACTCATTGGCTGCGATGGCGTCATTGACTGTTCAAATGGGGATTGCCGCTTCATTGGCATTGCTATTTCTATCCGTTTTTGACTATCTATATCAGAAATATGATTTCGAAAAAAATATCCGGATGTCCAAGCAGGATATCAAAGATGAACATAAAAACTCTGAAGGTGACCCGCTGATCAAATCTAAAATTAAGCAAAGGCAGCGGGAAATGGCCATGAGAAGGATGATGCAGGAGGTTCCTGAAGCCGATGTGGTCATCACCAACCCAACTCATTATGCCATTGCTTTGAAGTATGATGAAAGTAAATCGGATGCTCCTTATGTGGTGGCAAAAGGAGTGGATTACCTGGCGCAGAAAATAAAATTCATTGCCGGTGAAAATGACATCATTATGGTCGAGAACAGACCGCTGGCGAGATCGTTATATGACAGTGCCGAAATTGGTGAGGCTATACCGGAAGACTTCTTTAAAGCGGTCGCAGAGATATTGGCTTATGTCTATCGAATGAAAAATCAGCTGTAACAGCTGAAGTTAGGGGGGAATGCAATTGTCAGCAAGAGATTTATCCGTATTATTCAGCGTCATCCTTATCGTCGCCATGCTAATCATTCCTTTTCCGCCTTGGCTGTTAAGTGTACTGATCATCATCAATATTTCATTGGCTTTGCTTGTTCTTCTTACATCCATGAATATGAATGAACCCCTGCAATTTGCCATCTTCCCATCCCTGCTATTGTTATTGACTTTATTCAGGCTTGGCCTTAATGTGTCAACAACCCGTTCCATCCTCAGTAATGGAGAAGCAGGAGATGTTGTGGAAACATTTGGTACCTTTGTCGTTGGCGGAAATATTTTAGTAGGTCTAGTTGTTTTTATCATTTTAATCATTATCCAATTTGTTGTCATAACGAAGGGGTCGGAACGTGTGTCCGAGGTTGCTGCACGATTTACCCTTGATGCAATGCCGGGTAAACAGATGAGCATAGATGCAGACCTTAATGCCGGGATCATTTCCGAACATGAAGCCAGGGACCGCAGAGAAAAAGTAAGCCGTGAAGCCGATTTTTATGGGGCGATGGACGGTGCATCGAAATTCGTTAAAGGAGATGCGATTGCCGGTATCATCATTGTGTTGATGAACTTGATTTTCGGTATCATCATCGGGATGACTCAGCAGGGACTCCCTATTGCCGAAGCGGCAACCAGGTATTCATTATTGACAGTGGGCGATGGTATCGTCAGCCAAATCCCTGCTTTGCTGATCTCGACAGCTACAGGTATTGTCGTCACTCGAGCGGCATCCGACGGAAATCTTGGGAAAGATATTATTGATCAGCTATTGGCATTTCCGCCAATGCTGTATGTGGCGGGAGGAACGATCTTCCTTCTAGGCTTATTTACTCCAATCAATGATATCCTGACCATTCCTGTAGCTGCAGCTCTTGGAATCGGGGGCTTCATGCTTTCACGGGCACCTCAAGAAGATGAAGAAGACCTGATTGAAATGGAAGAAGAGAGAGAGCAGGATGAGATGAAAAGTCCAGAGAGTGTCGTCAATCTGCTTAACGTGGATCCGATCGAATTTGAATTTGGTTACGGACTGATTCCTTTAGCCGATGCCAATCAAGGCGGGGACCTTCTTGACAGGGTCGTCATGATACGAAGACAGTTGGCGATTGAACTTGGGTTAGTCATTCCAGTGGTACGAATCAGGGATAATATCCAGCTGCAGCCGAACGAATACAGGCTGAAAATCAAAGGAAATGAGATGGCGAGAGGGGAACTGCTTCTTGATCATTACCTGGCAATGAGCCCGGGAGTTGAAGATGAGTCTATTGAGGGAATCGATACTATAGAACCTTCGTTCGGACTGCCGGCTAAATGGATAGGTGAAGATATGAAGGAACAAGCGGAGATTTTCGGGTATACCGTTGTGGATCCTCCTTCTGTCGTTTCAACTCATATAACCGAAATCATTAAAAATAATGCACACGAACTGCTTGGAAGACAGGAAACAAAGCAGCTTATCGATCACCTTCAAGAATCTTATCCAATCCTGGTAGAAGAAGTTACACCAAATCCATTGTCTGTCGGAGAAGTTCAAAAAGTGCTGGCCAAACTTCTAAGAGAAAATGTATCCATTCGAAACCTGCCTATCATTTTTGAAACACTTGCTGACTATGGCAAGATGAGTACAGATACCGATTTATTGGCTGAATATGTACGTCAGGCTCTGGCAAGGCAGATCACTTCTCAATATGTAGACCAAGGGGGCACTTTGAAGGTGATCACTTTATCTGGAAGAGTGGAAAAAATGATTGCCGACTCTGTTCAGCAGACAGAGCATGGAAATTATTTGTCCATGGATCCGAATGATTCCCAGAGAATCCTAGAGGCCCTAGCTTCACAGGTGGAGCAGCTTTCCCTAATGGAGGAATCTCCTGTGATTTTGTGTTCACCTGCTGTAAGAATGTATCTCCGCCAATTGATTGACCGGTATTTCCCTCAAGTACCGACACTTTCTTATAACGAATTAGAAGCAAATGTTGAAGTCCAAAGTTTAGGGTTGGTGAATATTGAATGAAAGTAAAAAAATATACAGCACCTACCATGCCGGAAGCCATGAAGAAGATTCGTGCGGAACTAGGTGAAAGTGCAGTCATATTGAACTCTAAAATAATCTATTCAGGGGGATTCCTCGGATTATTCAAACAGAAGAACATTGAAGTTATTGCTGCCATTGACCCGAATCCATTAAAAAATTCAAAAGAGAAACGAATCCCCGCATATCAGCCGGGGACCCAAGCCCCAGCGGCTGTTGTTCCACCTGTAATGGAAAAACACGCTGATGCAAATGAAGAAAACCATACCACTCAGTTTAAAAAAGAAATCACTGAATTAAGGTCCATTGTCCAGCAGTTGAAAACCAATAAAGGTTATGAATATTATCCAAAAAATATTCAAAGGTTCTTGTTGGAACTGAAAGAACAAGAGGTAGATGAGGACTATATAATCGAAACAGCTGAGCATTTGGTGAACACCCTTGAAAACAATGATTCATTATCCACTGAAGAGTTGAAAACTGCTGTTTCAAACTTTATGAACGAAAAACTTGGGGCCTTCTCTTTTGGAGGAATCAGTTATACGAAGAAATATGTAAATGTAATAGGTCCCACCGGCGTTGGAAAGACAACTACGCTTGCAAAAATGGCCTCTGAAGCGGTCTTGGAAAAACGAAAAAAAATCGCATTCATTACTACGGACACATATAGAATAGCTGCAATCGAACAGTTGAAAACATATGCCCAGCTGTTGAATGTTCCTTTGGAAGTTGTATACAAACTGGCTGATTTTCAAAAGGCGATAGAGAAATTCAATGATTATGATGTCGTTTTTATCGATACAGCAGGGCGCAATTTCAGGGAAGAGAAATATGTACAAGATCTTGAAAAGGTGATTGATTTCAAAAATGATATGGAAACCTTCCTTGTATTAGCAATGACTGCTAAAGAAAAAGATCTAAATGAGATCATAACTAATTTTTCTGCATTGCCAATAGAGAAATTCATCTTTTCAAAAGTAGACGAAACCTCCAGCTACGGAACGATGTACAATATTTTAAGGAATGAAGAAAAAGGTGCCGCCTACATTACTTTAGGTCAGAGTGTACCCGAAGATATATCAGAAGCATCTCCAAAAGGGATTGTGGATCTAGTGATGGATGGTATAGAGACATGAACGATCAAGCACAAGGCTTACGGTTAAAGATTCTCGAAGCGCAGTCCAGGAGTGCAAAGACAATAGCAGTCGTCAGCGGAAAAGGTGGAGTAGGCAAGTCCAATTTTGCTGTGAATTTTTCCCTGGCATTGCAGAAGAAGGGCAATAAAGTCCTATTGTTTGATTTGGATATCGGAATGGGCAACATTCACATCATCCTTGGCAGACAGCCGGACAAGACGATCACCGATTTTATGGACATCCCCGATACACTGATAGAAGATATTGTCTTTACGGATGAAGAAGGGACTTCTTATATAAGTGCAGGCAATGGGCTTCAGAATATCGTTGAATGGGACGATACTGATATTGAAAGGTTTCTGAGCGCCCTTTCACTACTTGTCCATTCGTATGATTATATTATCTTTGATATGGGAGCGGGAGCAGCACGTCACACACTGGAAATCCTGATGTCGGTCGATGATATTTTCGTCGTGACCACCCCTGAACCTACAGCAGTGACAGATGCCTACTCCATGATGAAATATATCTATATGAAAGATTATGAAAAGGATTTTTATCTGATTTGCAATAGAGCTGAAAATGAAGCAGAGGGGTCCGATACATTAAAACGGCTGAAACAGGCAATGGGTAAATTTTTGAATAAAGAAGTGTTTCTTTTCGGCGTCCTTCCCGAGGATGCTTCAGTCAGGAAAGCTGTAACCCTGCAAGTCCCATTGCTGCTTTCATTCCCTCAATCTGCTATAGCAACATCATTGAACCGTGTACTGGATCAATACCTTGCCGGTAACACAACTTATACACCTGCAAAGAAAAAAGGATTCGTTTCAAACTTGAAAAGGATTCTGTTCAGGAGGAACGGCAGATGAATCGTAAAAGAGTCCTGGTGGTGGATGATTCAGCATTCATGAGAAAGCTTATAACAGATTTTCTCTCGAGCTCACCGCTTTTGGAAGTAGTGGGTACTGCCAGGAATGGCAAAGATGCCTTGGATAAGATAGAAAAGTATCGTCCAGATGTGCTGACTATGGATGTAGAAATGCCTGAAATGAATGGGATAGAAGCTTTAAAAGTCATCATGGAAAAACAGCCACTTCCGGTAGTGATGCTTTCCTCTACAACAAAGGAAGGCGCCGAGAACACAATTACGGCAATGAACAACGGTGCTGTAGATTTTGTCCCGAAGCCGTCAGGAGCCATTTCATTAGACTTACATAAAGTCAAAGAAGAGTTGATTGCCAAGGTGCTGAATGCCAGTAGTGTCTCATTAATGCGGCTTAAGAAGACAAATTCGGCAGCCCGGATCATTCCCGGCCACCCTGCCCCTATCAAAAAAAACGGTGAAGACAATAGGGGTCCGTGGAATCTACACCAAAATAAAATTATTTGTATAGGCACCTCTACAGGAGGGCCAAGAGCGCTTCAGCAAGTCGTGACTGCCATCCCTGCAAATGTTCAAGCGCCAATCCTAATTGTCCAGCATATGCCCCCGGGGTTTACAAAGTCACTAGCTAATCGGCTTGATTCACTTTCCTGCATTTCTGTAAAGGAAGCAGAGGATGGAGAAGTGCTTAAGAAGGGAACCGCGTATATCGCACCAGGAGGATTCCACCTTAAAGTGAAGGAAAAGGGGACCGGTTTAGTGGCAGTCATCGATAACATTGAACCGCCACGGAGCGGACATCGTCCGGCAGTGGATGTCATGTTCGAATCCATCAGTGAACTATCCAAGTATGAAAAAGTCGCTGTCATCATGACAGGCATGGGCACAGATGGATCAAAAGGCCTGGTGGAATTAAAGGAAAAAGGCAAGGTCAAGGCAATTGCCGAGGCAGAAGACTCCTGCATCGTATATGGCATGCCGAAAGCTGCGATATCTACCAATCTGGTAGATGATATTGAATCTGTAGAAAATATTGCTGGCTGTATTATGAAGTATTTGCCTAGAGAGGTGTGAAACTCATGGAAATGAATCAGTATTTAGAAGTATTTATCGAGGAAAGTAAAGAACATTTGCAAACCTGTAACGTACAATTGCTTGAACTTGAGAAAAATCCTGAGGATCTGACAATCGTTAACGAAATTTTCAGATCTGCCCATACGCTGAAGGGGATGGCTGCGACAATGGGCTATGAAGACCTGGCAAGCTTGACGCATCAGATGGAAAATGTACTGGATGCAATCAGAAACAGTAAGATCCAAGTATCTTCACTTATTCTTGATGTGGTGTTCATGGCAGTGGACGACCTTGAAGCAATGGTCATGTCGATTGCTGAGGGCGGGGATGGAAAACGAAATGTTTCAGAGATTGTTCAAAAGCTTTCGCTTATAGAAAAGGGAGAGTCGATAGACAGCATAAAAGCTCAGGACGAGGCGGCTGCTGCAGTACTTTCCCCGGTTGCTCCCGAGTCCAGGTCTGTTGAGTATGATCAATTTGAACAAACGGTCATTGAACAATCAAAAGAGCAAGGATTTAATTGTTATGAGGTTTCCGTTTCTTTAAGAGAAGACTGCCTTTTAAAAGCCGCAAGAGTCTTTATGGTTTTTGAAGTTTTGGAAAAGTGCGGAGAAGTCATTAAATCCGTGCCAACGGTAGAAATCTTAGAAGAAGAGAACTTTGATCAAGCTTTCCTTGTCAGCATTATAACGAAAGAAACCCCTGAAGACATGAAGAAAAAGGTGATGAAAGTTTCAGAGGTACATAGTGTGGAGGTCAGTCTTGTAAACGTGGATAATGATGAAGGAAAGAGTTCTCAAAGTGATGATCAGTCTTCTTCAAACGAACCTTCTCCACAAACAGCAAAGCTCGAATCACAATTAAAGACTCCGTCAAACACAGCTGCCAAAAAAGAGGAAAAGAAAGAAACGGTTCCCTCTAAACAAGCGGGTGCAGGTAATAAGACGATCCGGGTGAACATTGAGCGGCTTGATATATTAATGAATCTATTTGAAGAACTTGTTATTGACAGAGGAAGACTTGAACAAATTTCCAAGGAACTAAATCATCCTGAATTAAATGAAACAGTGGAAAGAATGTCCAGAATATCCGGAGACTTGCAAAATATCATACTCAATATGCGAATGGTACCGGTAGAAACAGTGTTTAACAGATTCCCGCGCATGATCAGGCAGCTTGCAAGAGATCTGAATAAAAAAATCGAGTTGCAAATCGTCGGTGCAGAAACAGAGCTTGACCGGACAGTGATCGATGAAATTGGCGATCCGCTTGTTCACTTATTAAGGAATGCCATTGACCATGGAATCGAAACCCCGGAAGTCCGAAGTCAGAATGGAAAGTCTGAAGAAGGCACCGTGACGCTGAAAGCTTATCACAGCGGCAATCACGTCTTCATAGAAATCTCCGATGACGGCGGCGGAATCAGCAGGGAGAAAGTCCTGCAAAAAGCAATTTCCCAAGGGGTTGTCACAGAAGACACTGCTTCTGCTTTATCTGACCGTCAGGTGTATGAATTGATACTTGCATCTGGATTCTCAACAGCAGAAACAATTTCTGATATATCCGGAAGGGGAGTAGGCCTGGATGTTGTAAAAGCAACCATAGAATCACTTGGCGGCTCAATCACAATCGATTCAATCTTGGGAGAAGGAAGCACGTTCTCCATCCAGCTTCCACTCACATTATCCATTATCTCGGTCATGCTCGTTGAAGTGAAACAGGAAAAATATGCTGTCCCGTTGTCCTCCATCATTGAAACAGCCATCATCAAAAAAGAGGATATATTGAATGCACACAATCAAAGAGTGATCGATTTCAGAGGGAAGGTTGTCCCGCTCCTATTCCTCGAAGATGTATTTGAAATCCCTAAGCAAGAGGGAGATGACTTCTACTCGGTAGTCATTGTACGAAAAGGAGACAGGATGGCCGGTCTAGTTGTGGATTCATTCATTGGCCAGCAAGAAGTGGTCTTGAAATCACTTGGAAATTATCTTACAAATGTATTTGCAATCTCCGGAGCTACAATCCTTGGTGACGGACAGGTAGCTTTAATTGTTGATTGCAATGCATTGATCAAATAATGGGAGGCGAAGGGCATGAGTGAAATGGCAACAGCTGCTTCAGACATAAAAGTAATTGTTTTTCAATTAATGGAAAAAGAGTATGCAATTCCTGTCAGTCAGGTGCATTCCATTGAAAAAGTCGAACATATAACCCGCGTTCCTAAAGCTGCTCCTTTTGTTAAAGGGGTCATCAACCTGCGCGGGGTTGTAACACCTGTCATTGATTTGCGCAGCAGGTTTTCACTTCCCCAAGAGGCACATTCAGAAGAAACAAGAGTCATCATTGCCGGGGTCAATGATATGGAAGTCGGCCTGGTCGTGGATGCAGCCAATGATGTCCTCGATATTCCTGCTGAAGCAATAGAATCCCAGCCCGAAGTAGTTGGGAGTGTGGAGGCTGACTATATCAGCGGTGTCGCCAAACTTGAAAAGAGACTGCTTGTTCTCTTGAATCTGGAAGAAGTCCTGAACTAACAGCTTGACTTGCTGATCAGCAAGTCAAGCTGCCAGTGGCCGGATCAGCTTCCGGCCTTCCTTAGGAATCTGTAAATTTATCAAACTGGGGTATTTAAATTATGGGATTTGAACAAAAGGTTACCAGCCTTCATCTGGATATACTGAAAGAAATAGGGAATATCGGTGCAGGACATGCTGCAACAGCCCTTTCAACCCTATTGAATAAGAAAATCGATATGAAAGTGCCACAGGTCAGGGTCGTTTCATTTGATGAGATGATGGAAATGGCAGGAGGACCTGAAAACGTAGTGGTCAGTGTGTTTCTGCGCATTGAAGGGGATGCGCCGGGAAGTATGTTCTTTGTCCTTCCATTATCCCAAGGGTCCCGCTTCATCCATCAGATGACAGGCGAACTAGAATTTTCTTTTGAGAAACCGCCATTCTCAGAACTTGGATTATCAGCCATGCAGGAACTGGGGAACATACTCTCAGGCTCTTATCTTTCTTCCTTAAGTGATTTCACAAACTTGAATCTTTATCCCTCCGTTCCAGCCTTATCAGTGGATATGGCAGGGGCGGTCATAAGCTTCGGACTTTTGGAATTATCACAAATCAGCGACATGGCTATTGTAATAGATACTGCCCTTAAAGAAGATGATATAGCAGAATCGGAAAGTGTTAAGGGGCATTTCTTCCTGCTTCCGGATCCCGAATCATTTGAAACCATCTTTAAATCATTGGGTGTTGAATCGTGAGCCTTATTCAAGAGGTAGTCAAAGTAGGCATTGCGGATATGAAAATCGTTAAAGGCTCTCAATCGATCAGAACTTCAGGGCTTGGTTCCTGTGTAGGGGTAGTCATTTATGATGAGGCTGTCAGGCTTGCCGGGATGGTCCATGTTATGCTGCCTGAGTCCAGCCTCGCAAAAGGCAATGACTTTAAAATGGCCAAGTTCGCAGACACTGGAATTCGTGAGTTAGTAAGACTGTTGAGTCTCCAGGGAGGCCGGATCACTCGTTTGAAAGCCAAAATTGCTGGCGGGGCTCAAATGTTCCAGTTCACTTCCGGCAGTGATTTAATGAGGATCGGCCCCAGGAATACGGAAGCAGTGAAACAAGAGCTTACGAGTTTAGGTATTCCGTTAGTAGCCGAAGATACCGGCGGAAATAATGGAAGGACAATTGAGTTTAACTTGGATAGTTCTCTCTTAAATGTTCGGACTGTCAATTTGGGTGTCAAAAACATCTGATGACAGAGTGACTTCAGCAAACAGAAATGAACTAAATCGATTACACCTGAAACAATACAGCCAATCTAATAATCGGGAGGAGGAGTATCATGTCTCAGCCCTCTGCAGCAGATGAGCAAAAATACTGGGATCTGTGGAAGTCTTCCAAAGATGCCCATGCTGGAGATATGCTAGTCAAAAAATATTTGCCGCTTGTTTCATACCATGTTCAAAGAATTTCAGTGGGGCTGCCCAAGAATGTGTCCCGAGAAGATTTAAAAAGCCTCGGCCTTATGGGCCTGCTGGATGCACTTGAGAAATTCGATCCTTCAAGGGATCTGAAATTCGATACCTACGCATCCTTCAGGGTCAGGGGTTCCATTATTGACGGCCTAAGAAAGGAAGATTGGCTTCCGCGCTCCACAAGGGAAAGAGCAAAGAAGATTGAAGCGAAAATTGAGTCAATGGAACAAGAATTTCTCCGTCATGTAACACCTGAGGAAATTGCTCAGGAAATGCAGATGGAGGAAGGAGAAGTATTTCAAACCATGAATGAATACTTTCTGGCCAATGTCCTATCAATAGACGAACAAGTTTCGGATGAAGACAGCGATGGGAGTCATTCTTTTTCGATAAAAGACGATCAAACGATCATGCCTGAAGCTGAGCTGCTAAAAAATGAAAATATCATGGAGTTGACAGATACTATCCGTTCTTTATCTGAAAAGGAGCAAATGGTGCTCAGCCTGTTCTACTACGAAGAATTGACACTCACTGAGATTGGGGAAGTTATGAATTTATCGACCTCCCGTATTTCACAAATTCATTCCAAAGCTATTTTCAAACTTCGGAATCTACTTTCTTGAATGTCCCCGGACCGGGAAATTCAGATCTGATCTGAATCAATATACTACTGAAAAAAGGAATCATGGTGAGCAGATGCAAACATTTTTAATTCTTATATCTTTTATCCTGAATATTATCGCTCTTTTGGCGATTGTTCTCCTATATACCAGGCAAAACCGGCTGCTGGAAGTTGAGAAACGACAGGAAAAAGCTGTCAGTGAAATGGAGGACCTTATTTCGTCTTACCTTTTTGAAATGAAAGAGGAAAATGACCGGTTCATCCAGCAGTTCAAAGCAGTTAAGGAAGTGAAATCCGAAAGCAGTCAAGAAAAGGTCAACAAAATCAAACACGCTGCAGAGAAAGTCTTGCAACCGGAGAGAGACTCCCCTGAAAAGGATAAGGATCTTTACAACAGCCACTCATACAGGCGCCAAAATGCAGTCAAGGCGTATACACCAAAGAATGCGAACGAAATGAGTTCCGAATACGGTGAAAATACACCTGCATCTGAAACCCTTGATAAAGATCCGTTTATTCACCAAATTCAAATTCTTCAAGGTAAAGGGTATACGATTGAGGAAATTGCAAGAGAATTGGGCAAGGGTGTGACGGAAATCGAGCTTTTATTAAAGTTTCGACAAAGTCAAAAATAAATTTCTTGATTGCTGTAATTGATTGTGCTATATTAGTTAACGGTGTGATTACACACGCTTATAGGATTCCGGCGGAAGGTGCTTTAAAGAAGTTTCTGCCTGGAGATGATCATGAGCGGAGGAAAACAAAAACCAATTAGGAGGAAACACACATGTCAGTAATTTCTATGAAACAATTGCTTGAAGCTGGTGTTCATTTCGGTCACCAGACTCGCCGTTGGAACCCAAAAATGAAGAAGTATATCTTCACTGAGCGTAACGGCATCTATATCATTGACCTTCAAAAAACAGTCAAGAAGGTTGAAGAAGCTTACAACTTCGTTAAGGAACTGGCTGGCAACGGCGGAAAAGTCCTTTTCGTAGGTACTAAAAAACAAGCACAGGAATCTGTTAAAGAAGAAGCAGAACGTGCAGGCATGTACTTCATTAACCAACGCTGGTTAGGTGGTACACTGACTAACTTCGAAACAATCCAAAAGCGTATTTCCCGTCTTAAACAAATCGAAAAGATGGAAGAAGATGGAACTTTTGAGGTTCTTCCGAAGAAAGAAGTAGTACAACTTAAAAAAGAACATGAACGTCTAGTTAAATTCCTGGGCGGAATTAAAGATATGCAAGAACTTCCTGATGCACTATTCATCATCGATCCTCGTAAAGAGCGTATCGCTGTAGCGGAAGCCCGCAAACTGAACATCCCTATCGTTGGTATCGTTGATACAAACTGTGACCCGGATGAAATTGATGTTGTTATCCCTGCAAATGATGATGCAATCCGTGCGGTTAAACTTCTTACTTCAAAAATGGCTGATGCTATCCTTGAAGCTAAGCAAGGTGAAGAAGCGGCTGTTCCTGCTGCTGAGTAATCAAAAGCATTAAAAGACCGGCTTATATGGAAGACAGATAATCTGCACCTTACTTAGGCAGAAACTGCTGTGGATCATACGTGGTACGGTTGATCTGAAAAAGGTGATGAGTGGATAACCCTTATCACCTTTTTTTGAAAATAAAAAGTACAAGCATTTTAAGGTTTACATATCATACCTAAAGGAGGAATATCATTATGGCAATTACTGCGCAAATGGTAAAAGAACTTCGTGAAAAAACTGGCGCTGGAATGATGGATTGTAAAAAAGCTTTACAAGAAACTGATGGCGACATGGACAAAGCAATTGATTTTCTTCGTGAAAAAGGTATTGCAAAGGCAGCTAAAAAGGCTGACCGCATTGCAGCAGAAGGTACTACGTACATTCAAAGCGAAGGGAACACTGCAATTATCCTTGAAGTAAACGCTGAAACAGATTTCGTAGCAAAAAACGAAAACTTCCAAACAGTGGTTAAAGACCTTTCTCATCACTTGCTGACAAACAAGCCGGCAACTGTTGAAGAAGCACTTGATCAAAAAATGGAAAATGGAAGCACAGTAGGTGAATTCATCAATTCTGCTATCGCTAAAATTGGTGAAAAAATCACTCTTCGCCGTTTTGAAATCCGTACTAAAACAGATAATGATGCATTCGGGGAATACCTGCACATGGGTGGAAGAATCGGTGTATTAACAGTTGTTGAAGGTACTACAGATGCTGGTGCTGCTAAAGATGTCGCAATGCATGCTGCTGCACTGAATCCAAAATATGTATCCCGCGACCAGGTTTCTGAAGAAGAAGTTGAGCGTGAGCGCGAAGTTCTGACTCAGCAAGCTCTTAATGAAGGAAAGCCTGAAAATATTGTGGCTAAAATGGTTGAAGGACGCCTTGGCAAATTCTTTGAAGATGTATGTATCCTTGATCAGCCATTCGTTAAGAATCCTGACCAGAAAGTCCGTCAATTCCTTGAGTCTAAAGGTGCGACTTTAACAGACTTCATTCGTTATGAAGTTGGAGAAGGTATTGAAAAGCGCCAGGAAAACTTCGCTGATGAAGTTATGAGCCAAGTGAATAAGAAGTAACCCACAGGGTCTGCTTTGTTGTAAAAAAAGGGAACACACTGTGTGTTCCCTCTTTTTCAAAGCCTTGAAGGCTTCAGATAAAAAAATAACTACATATGGAGGTTCAAATGAGCGTTCCAAAGTATAAAAGAGTAGTATTAAAATTAAGCGGAGAAGCGCTTGCCGGTGAGCAAGGGTTCGGTTTAAGCCCTGCAATTATCAAGAGTGTTGCAGAAGATGTAAAAGAGATTGCAGAACTGAACGTGGAAGTTGCTGTAGTTGTGGGCGGCGGAAATATCTGGCGTGGAAAAGTCGGCAGTGAAATGGGAATGGACCGTGCCTCTGCAGATTATATGGGAATGCTTGCTACCGTTATGAATTCCCTTGCGCTTCAGGACAGTCTTGAACAACTCGGTGTTGAAACCAGAGTTCAGACATCCATTGACATGCGCCAGGTTGCTGAACCTTATATCCGTCGAAGAGCCATTCGCCACCTTGAGAAAAAACGGGTTGTCATTTTCGCAGCTGGAACCGGTAATCCGTACTTTTCGACTGACACAACTGCTGCCTTAAGAGCAGCGGAAATTGAAGCTGAAGTTATTCTCATGGCTAAGAACAATGTGGATGGCGTTTACACGGCTGATCCGAAGATGGATGCAAACGCTGTGAAATATGATGAACTTTCATACCTGGAAGTTATTAAAGAAGGTCTGGCTGTCATGGATTCCACTGCGTCATCACTATGTATGGATAATGATATTCCGCTTATCGTCTTCTCGATTGCAGAAGATGGAAACATTAAACGCGCTGTTATGGGTGAATCTATCGGAACAATTGTTAGGGGGAAAGTATAATGCCAAGTCAAATTATGTCCAGCACAAAAGAACGAATGACAAAAGCTATCCAAACGTTTACAAGAGAATTAGCTTCTATCCGTGCGGGAAGAGCTAATGCTTCTTTGTTAGACAAAATAACTGTTGACTATTATGGAGCTCCGACTCCAGTAAACCAATTAGCTGGTATCTCTGTACCTGAAGCAAGGATGCTGGTCATCCAGCCTTACGATAAATCAGCTTTGGGTGATATTGAAAAAGCGATCATGAAGTCGGATCTGGGTATCACACCTACTAATGATGGAAACATCCTGCGTATCGTGATTCCTCAGCTGACAGAAGAACGCCGTAAGGACCTGGTGAAGCTTGTAAAGAAAGAAGCAGAAGATGCTAAGGTTGCAATCCGTAATATCCGCCGCGACGGAAATGATGATCTGAAAAAATTAGAAAAGAACGGCGAAATCACTGAAGATGATCTTCGCGGATACTCTGATGACGTCCAGAAGATGACGGATGAACATATTACGCAGATTGATTCCATTGCAAAAGATAAAGAAAAAGAAATCTTGGAAGTCTGAGTCCATTTATCACTTAAAAACCCTCTGTTCAGGGGGTTTTTTTCATCTAATGAAATACTTTTTCCTGCCTGTGGAATTTCGCGGTCACTTTAAGGAAATGAGGAGCAGGATGATCAGGCTATTAAAGATCTTTAATTGAATACATAACTCCTTAGGAACAGAGTATTTCCTGTTTTTTAAAGATAAATATACATATTTTTGATATGATAGTAGGGAAAAAGTATTTTGAGTCAATTTCATAGTTGTTTGGATTGGTGAATCAGGTCATGCTAAGGGATAGACCTGGAAAAAACATCATGAAAGTGGAATTGATACTATTGTTTTCTGGAGGATAACTATGTTAAATAAAATGAAATTATGGAAAAGTCAAAAGGATAAGGCTGGGTTTGACGAAAAATTTCATGAAGTGTTAAAACACCGAATCCCTAATCATATCGCAATTATAATGGACGGTAATGGCAGGTGGGCGAAGAAGCGGGCTCTTCCAAGAATCGCCGGCCACCATGAAGGCATGAAAGTGGTCCGTAAAATCACCAGAATGGCAAATTCCCTTGGTGTAAAGACACTGACTTTATATGCGTTCTCTACAGAGAACTGGAAAAGGCCCAAAATGGAAGTCGACTACCTGATGAAGCTGCCCGAAGAATTTCTGGGCACATTTTTACCTGAGCTGATTGAGGAAAACGTCAAGGTGACCATGATGGGCTATGAAGATAAACTGCCTGCACATACAGCAAACGCAATCAAAAAAGCAATGAAAGAAACAGAACAAAATGACGGCTTGATTTTGAACTTTGCGTTGAACTATGGAAGCCGTTTTGAAATCATTGAAGCTGTCAAAGATGTCTTAAATGATGTCAGCAATGGTATAATAGATAAAAATCAATTAAACGAAGAAACCTTCTCAAATTACTTAATGACTAAGAATCTTTCCGATCCGGATTTGTTGATCCGGACAAGCGGCGAAATCCGGTTGAGCAATTTTATGCTATGGCAGCTTGCTTATACAGAATTTTGGTTTACACCCGTGCTTTGGCCGGATTTCCAGGAGGAACATCTGCTTGAAGCAATTGAAACCTACCAGGGAAGATCAAGAAGGTACGGCGGTATACAAAGTGAGGAATTAGAATGAAACAAAGAATACTTACGGCTGTAATAGCGGCGGCGGTTTTCCTGCCAATCGTCATGTTTGGGGGAACGCCATTTCTCCTATTGACCTATTTAATTGCCACAATAGGGCTATATGAAGCATTAAAAATGAGGAACCTGAAAATTATTTCGATTCCAGGCTTCATTTCTATTGCACTTTTATGGATTTTTTTACTTCCCGATCAATATATTGATGTTATAGAGGACCTCGGTTACAGCAAAATTGAGCTAGCTCTGTTAGCAGTACTCCTGTTTTTGACTTATACCGTCGCTGCTAAGAATCGCTTTTCATTCGATGATGCAGCTTTTGCTATCCTTGCGACTCTATATGTGGGAATAGGATTTTATTATTTTATCGAGACAAGGAATGCCGATGCAGGAATCCAATTCGTCTTTTATTCCCTCTTTTTGATATGGGCAACGGATTCAGGGGCTTATTTTATCGGACGGGCTTATGGAAAGAAGAAGCTTTGGCCAGATATCAGCCCAAACAAAACGATTGAAGGATCCATTGGCGGAGTACTATGTGCAGTGATTGTCGCCATCATATTTACACTTGTTTCAGACTTGGGTGTTTCACTTCCTAAGCTTTTAATCGTTTCAGCTGTATTATCTGTGTTTGGCCAAATAGGCGATTTAGTGGAATCGGCCTTAAAACGCCATTATAATGTAAAGGATTCAGGTCAACTTCTGCCAGGCCATGGCGGCATTCTTGACCGTTTCGACAGTCTGTTGTTTGTATTGCCCCTTCTTCATTTTTTAAATGTGATATAGATTTATGTTGAGGGACACCGGAACAGAAAAAAATGTGTTTTTATGCAGGGGTGAAATTTTTGAAGAAAATCAGTTTGATGGGTGCAACCGGATCAATCGGTTTACAGACATTGGATGTCATCAGGGAAAATAAAGGAGAGTTTATCCTTACAGCGATTTCCGCAGGGAGAAACATCGCCGAAACAAAAAAGATCATCAATGAATTTACTCCCCGGTTGGTTTCTGTGCAATTGAAGGAAGATGCACTTTCATTGGAAAACGAAGTGCCGCCGGGAACCAAAGTGCTATGGGGAGAAGAAGGGCTTCTCGAAGTTGCCTGCCATCAGGATGCAGATGTATTGGTCAATGCCGTCCTTGGCAGCGTCGGTTTATATCCGACTCTCCAAGCAATAGAGGCGGGCAAAACGATAGCAATCGCTAACAAGGAAACTCTTGTGACTGCGGGGCACATCGTCATGGCTGCAGCTAAGAAAAACGGGGTTCAGCTCTTGCCGGTGGACAGTGAACATTCAGCAATCTTCCAATGTCTCCAGGGAGAAAGCCAAAAAAATATTGAATCCCTAATCATCACTGCTTCCGGAGGCAGTTTCAGGGATCGAACCAGGTCACAGCTGGAAGGCGTCACGGTGGATGAGGCCCTGAACCATCCCAACTGGTCCATGGGTGCCAAGATTACGATCGATTCAGCCACCATGATGAATAAAGGGCTGGAAGTCATTGAGGCACATTGGTTATTCGGAATTCCCTTTGAAAATATAAAGGTATTGTTGCATAGAGAAAGTATCATTCATTCCATGGTTGAGTTTCATGACAGTTCTGTAATTGCGCAGCTTGGTACACCTGATATGAGGGTGCCGATCCAATATGCCCTTACTTATCCCAATCGTTTTGAAAGACCTCAGGCCGGCAGATTGAATCTTGCGGAAATCGGGAAACTCCACTTTGAAGACATGGATTATGAGCGATTCCGCTGCCTGAAATATTCATTTGCTGCCGGCAAGGAAGGCGGCTCCATGCCTGCTGTCCTGAATGCTGCAAATGAGGCAGCAGTCGCAAGGTTTCTGAATGGAGAAATCTCGTTCCTGCAAATTGAGACCCTTATTGAAAAAGCGCTGGATAAACATCAGGTGATTAAGCAGCCTGATTTGAAGACCATTATGGACATTGACTCTGAAACGCGTAAGTACATCAACACGATTCAGCCTTGATATAACCGAATTTTTTTACTGGTCCAGACGCCTTTAAGTATAACGCTGATAAGCTCTGGATCTATACATCATTTACAAAGGTGGTTTTCTATTTGCAGACAGTGATAGCCTTTATTGTCATTTTTGGCGCACTTGTTTTCTTTCATGAATTGGGGCATTTGATTTTTGCCAAGAGGGCAGGGATTATGTGCCGGGAATTTGCAATCGGATTTGGTCCGAAAGTTTTTTCTTTTAAAAAATCAGAAACAACCTACACAATCCGACTTCTTCCTCTTGGGGGATTCGTCCGTATGGCGGGTGAAGATCCGGAAATGATTGATATTAAGCCGGGGCACCGGGTGGGCTTGGTCCTGAATGAAGGTGAAACGATTCAAAAAATCATCCTTAATAATAAGGACAGATACCCAAGCCTCCGAGTAGTGGAAGTAGAAGAATGTGATCTTGAGCATAAACTCTTTGTACGCGGTTATGAGGATGGGGAGGAAGAATTAAAGACATTTCCAATCAGCAGGGATGCGGTCATTATCGAAGACGGTGCGGAAACACAGGTTGCTCCCTGGGACCGTCAGTTTGCCTCGAAAACATTAGGGAAAAGAGCGATGGCTATTTTTGCCGGACCGCTTTTCAACTTTATCCTTGCGTTCGTTATTTTTTTACTGGTTGGTTTACTTCAAGGAGTTCCTGTCAATGAACCGCTTCTTGGAAAGCTCACTGATGATGGTGCAGCCAGGGAATCCGGTTTACAGCAAGGTGATGAAGTGTTGAGCATTGATGGAAACGAAATCTCAACATGGGAAGATATCGTTACAATCATCCAAAAGCATCCTGGTGATCAATTGCTCTTTACCGTCGATCGCAACGGAAGTACAGAGGAACTTTCTGTCACACCTAAGCCTCAGGTGATTGAGGATCAGGAAATCGGGATTATCGGGGTTCATAGTCCAGTTGAGAAGTCTCCGATGAAAGTGATTGGCAATGGTTTTGAGCAAACATATGAATGGACCAAATTGATATTTGTCATGCTGGGCAAACTCGTTACTGGACAATTCTCGATTGATGCACTCTCTGGGCCAGTCGGCATCTATCAATCGACAGATATTGTAGCGCAGTCGGGTATTTATTACCTGATGAGGTGGGGAGCTATTCTAAGCATTAACTTAGGAATAATGAATCTCCTCCCTATACCTGCTTTAGACGGGGGAAGGTTGATGTTCTTTGCAGTGGAAGCGGTCAGAGGAAAGCCGATCGACCGCCAGAAGGAAGGCATGGTCCATTTCATTGGTTTTGCTCTCCTGATGGTATTGATGCTGGTAGTAACCTGGAATGACATCCAAAGGTTCTTCCTGTAAGATACGTAAATGCAAGAAAAAGAGAATGAACCTGTTCGTTCTCTTTTCTTTTGCGGGACTAATGGAATCACGCACATGAGTACGTATAATGAGTCGTAAAATTTAAATAATGTTTGAGGTGGTAGAATATGAAACAAAGTATGACGTTAATTCCAACTTTAAGGGAAACTCCGGCAGATGCCGAAGTCAAAAGTCACCAACAGTTATTGCGGGCAGGATTTATCAGGCAGAATGCAAGCGGAATTTACAGCTTTCTTCCTCTTGGGCGCAAAGTACTCCAAAAGGTTGAAGAAATAATCCGGGAAGAAATAGTCAATGCAGGTGGTGTTGAACTATTGATGCCTGCATTGCAGCAAGCAGAATTATGGCAGGAATCGGGAAGATGGAGTACATACGGTCCAGAGCTGATGCGGATGGAAGATAGACATAAACGTAATTTTGCCTTGGGGGCCACTCATGAAGAGGTCATCACTTCCCTTGTTCGTGACGAGATTAAATCTTACAAAAAATTACCACTGACCTTGTTTCAAATCCAGACTAAATTCCGTGATGAGAAGCGGCCGCGTTTTGGGCTTCTGAGGGGGCGTGAGTTCATCATGAAAGATGCATACTCCTTCCATGCTTCTTATGAAAGCCTTGATGATGCTTATGAAAAGATTTTTGGGGCATACCAGAATATATTCCGACGATGTGGATTGAATTTTAGAGCGGTTATCGCGGACTCCGGAGCCATGGGTGGTAAAGATACCCATGAATTCATGGTCCTTTCAGATATCGGGGAAGACACGATTGCTTACTCGGATACTTCACAGTATGCAGCCAACATTGAGATGGCGCCAGTAGTGTCAAAGTATGAAGTATCAACAGAAGAAGAAAAAGACATGGTTAAAGTTGAAACTCCAGATCAAAAAACCATTGAAGATGTCAGCATCCATTTAGGGACAGGAAAAGAAAAATGCATCAAGTCCCTCCTGTTTAAAGCAGATGATGAATTTGTGCTTGTCATTGTCCGAGGTGACCACGAAGTGAATGACATTAAAGTCAAAAACCTTCTTGATGCATCTGTTGTTGAACTGGCGACTGCTGAAGAAACGAAGGAAGTACTGAATGCACCAGTCGGTTCTATTGGACCGGTTAACAGTAAAGCAGATGTAAAAATTCTTGCAGATCAAGCTGTGAAATACCTCAAGAATGCAGTATGTGGTGCAAATGACGAAGGCTTCCATTTTACCAATGTTAACTATGAAAGAGATTTTAAAGTAGATCAATTTGCAGATTTGCGTTTCATCCAGGAAGGTGATGCATCTCCTGATGGTGAGGGAACCATTCAATTTGCCAAAGGAATTGAGGTTGGCCACGTCTTTAAATTGGGGACAAGGTACAGTGATGCCATGGGTGCGCAATACTTGGATGAAAACGGCAGGGCTCAATCCATGATCATGGGCTGTTATGGGATCGGGGTTTCGCGGACCCTTGCTGCTGTAGCAGAACAGTACAGCGATGAAAACGGATTGCAATGGCCATCAAGTTTAACTCCTTATGATCTGCACATCATTCCTGTCAACATCAAAAATGATGAGCAAAGGGAGTTAGCAGAACAACTTTATGCTGAATTGAAGGAGCATCGATTCGACGTCCTGTTTGATGACCGCCAGGAACGCCCGGGCGTTAAATTTACTGATTCTGACCTGATTGGATTGCCTTTCAGAATCACCGTCGGAAAGAAGGCCGCGGAAGGTGTCGTTGAAGTGAAAGTCAGAAAAACCGGCGAGGTCCTGGAAGTCCATAAGGATGAACTAGCTGCCAAACTGCAGGAATTATTTCGCAATCAATAATGAAGGATTTTATGATAAGATAGTAAGTAATTCGTAGAATTCCTGAATACAACAGGGTCTGATCATTCGGTCAGCCCCTTTGTTCTGTATAAAGCGGAATGGCCACGTACAGCGCCGTACAGATTGGAGGGCTATCGCATGAGATAAAGGAATCACAACGAACGAAGTGAGTTGATGATGACTTATCGCAAGGAGAAAGACCGAAATCTGCCAGGCGTTGTGGCCCTGGAGCTGGAATGGGTATAAAGCGGAATGGCCGTTCAGTGCTGAACCAGCTTTGCTAAAGTATAAGTATTTCACAAGTCCTTTTCACAAAGGGAGATTAACATTTTTAATAGAGACAGATATAAAGATTGGGGGAGAAATGAATTGCGAGACAATCCCGCCGGTAAAAAAGAGAGATTTCAAGTCCTGCTCATGCAGCTCGGATTGACAGAGGATGCGGTTGTACAGCATTTTCAATCAGCACAGATTGATAAACTTCTGGTGGATCGTCAGGAGAAAAGGTGGCACTTCTATTTTACACTTGAAAAACTAGTGCCATGCCAAGTATGGAATGAGTTTTCCATAAGACTCCACCAAGCCTTTCAACATATTGCCAAAGTCCAATTTTCGATAAAACTAATGGATGACTCCCATACACAGGAGCAGCTGCTTGAGTATTGGAATGAATGCATCAAAGAAATTGATGGTATTTCACCGCCTCTTCTGGCCCTGTTAAATCAGCAGGTCCCGACTATCAAGGGCAACAAGATCATCATTCAGACATCCAATCAAACCGAGGCCGTTGCCCTGAAAAGGAAATATTCCACATTTATTTCTTCCGTGTTTCAGAATTTCGGTTTCCCCGCTTATACAATCGATGCTGAAGTCAAACAATCAGAGAGCGGAAATGATGATTATCAGAAGTTCCTGGAGGCTAAAAGACGGGAAGATGAAGAGAGAGCGAAGCAAGCGGTCATCGAGATGCAGAAACAGGCCAGTGAAAAGGACCAGGATGCTGCTCCGTCAGGACCTGTCAATATCGGCCTGACCATTAAAGATGATGCAGAATTCAGGAAGATAGAACAAATTTATGATGAAGAAAGAAGAATTGCTCTGGAAGGTTATATCTTTGCTGCCGAAACAAAGGAACTACGCAGCGGGCGGACATTATTGACGTTTAAAATCACTGATTATACAAGCTCACTGATGGTCAAGATGTTTTCTCGTGATAAAGAGGATGCAGCCATTATGAACAGAGTGAAAAAAGGGATGTGGGTACGCTGCCGGGGAAGCATTCAGAATGACACATTCGTCAGGGATTTAGTCATGATTGCCAATGACGTTAATGAAATCACTCCTGTATTGAGGAAGGATACAGCACCAGAGGACGAGAAGAGGGTCGAGCTTCATCTTCATACGCCGATGAGCCAGATGGATGCAGTTTCATCAGTCGGCGACCTGGTTGGACAAGCAAAAAAATGGGGACACCAAGCTGTCGCCATCACTGACCATGCAGTGGTCCAGTCATTCCCTGAAGCTTTCAATGCAAGTAAAAAGCATGGTATTAAAATCCTTTACGGGCTTGAAGCCAACCTTGTGGATGATGGTGTTCCGATTGCCTATAATGATGCCCATCGCAGCCTTGAGGAAGATACTTATGTTGTTTTTGACGTGGAAACCACAGGTTTGTCAGCAATGTACAACACGATTATCGAGCTTGCGGCGGTGAAGATCCATGAAGGGGAAATCATCGACAGGTTTGAGAGTTTTGCAAATCCGCATCACCCGCTATCAGCGACCACGATTGACCTTACCGGAATCACTGATGATATGGTACAGGGTGCACCTGAGGTGGAGGAAGCCCTGAAATCATTTAAGGATTGGGCGGGCGATTCGGTTCTTGTTGCACATAATGCTTCATTTGATATGGGGTTCCTGAACGTTGGTTATGGAAAAGCAGGGTTTGATAAGGCGGAAAACCCTGTAATCGATACCCTTGAGCTGGCTAGGCTCCTATATCCTGAAATGAAGAATCATCGGTTGAACACACTAGCCAAGAAGTTCGATGTAGAACTTACCCAGCACCACAGGGCCATCTATGATGCAGAAGCAACAGGATACCTTCTTTTGAAAATGCTGAAGGACGCCAATGAAAAAGGAATTCATTATCATGATCAATTTAATGATTATATGGGAAAAGGCGATGCCTATAAACGTTCCCGTCCATCTCATGTGACGTTGCTTGCCCAAAATGAAGAAGGGCTTAAAAACTTGTTCAAGCTTGTAACCGTTTCTCATCTTGAGTATTACTTCCGTGTACCCCGTATCCCGAGGTCGTTGCTGCAGAAATATCGCAGCGGTATTCTGGTTGGGTCAGGATGCGATAAGGGAGAGGTATTTGAAGGGATGATGCAAAAGGCTCCCGAGGAAGTTGAGGAGCTGGCGCGGTTTTATGACTATTTGGAAGTGCATCCTAAAGAAGTTTATCAGCATTTGATCGAGTTGGACCTTATTCAGACAGAAGAAAATCTTGAAGAAATCATCAGCAATATTGTGAAGATGGGTGAAAAGCTGGATCTTCCAGTAGTGGCAACGGGAAATGTCCATTATATCAACCCGACGGATAAGGTACACAGGGAGATTCTTGTAGGGTCTCAAGGCGGTGCAAATCCGTTGAACCGCCATAAATTGCCGGATGTTCATTTCAGGACCACGAACGAAATGCTGGACTGTTTCTCCTTCCTTGGAAGAGAAAAAGCGAAGGAAATCGTTGTGACAAACACCAATAAGGTGGCGGATTTAATCGAGGAGATCAAGCCTATAAAAGACGATCTTTATACACCTAAAATTGAAGGTGCCGATGAAGAGATGAGGCGCATGAGCTATGAAATGGCTAAAAGCATCTACGGTGAACAACTTCCTGAAATTGTCGAGGCAAGGCTTGAAAAAGAATTAAAGAGTATCATCGGCCATGGGTTTGCGGTTATTTATCTGATTTCAGCAAAGCTCGTAAAAAAATCCCTGAGCGACGGCTACCTGGTTGGATCGCGTGGATCAGTCGGTTCGTCTTTAGTGGCCACAATGACGGAAATCACAGAGGTGAATCCGCTGCCGCCGCATTATGTTTGTTCTTCTTGCAAACACTCAGAGTTCTTTGATGATGGGTCAGTCGGATCCGGCTTTGACCTTCCGAACAAGAACTGCCCTGAGTGTGGTAGTGTATACAAAAAGGACGGACACGATATTCCTTTTGAAACCTTCCTTGGATTCAAAGGTGACAAAGTTCCGGATATCGATTTGAACTTCTCAGGTGAATACCAGCCCAAGGCCCATGATTATACAAAAGTATTGTTCGGGGAAGACAACGTATACCGTGCCGGGACCATAGGTACAGTTGCGGACAAAACGGCGTTTGGATATGTTAAAGGGTATGCTTCAGACAATAATCTTCAAATCCGCGGAGCGGAAATAGACAGGCTTGCCCAGGGATGCACTGGTGTCAAGAGAACGACCGGGCAGCATCCGGGCGGGATCATCGTTGTTCCGGATTATATGGATATATTTGATTTTTCTCCGATCCAATTTCCGGCGGATGATAAGAATTCAGAGTGGAAAACGACTCACTTTGACTTCCACTCCATTCACGATAACCTGTTGAAGCTCGACATTCTCGGCCACGATGATCCAACCGTGATCCGCATGCTTCAAGATTTATCAGGCATCGATCCCAAAACGATCCCCACAGATGATCCTGAAGTTATGAAAATATTCAGCGGTACAGAGTCTCTTGGTGTTACAGAAGAACAGATTATGTGTAAGACCGGTACGCTCGGAATTCCTGAATTCGGGACGCGCTTTGTAAGGCAGATGCTTGAAGATACAAAACCGACGACATTTTCTGAACTCGTGCAAATTTCGGGCCTTTCGCACGGAACGGACGTATGGCTTGGGAATGCCCAGGAATTGATCCATAACAATATTTGTAACTTGAGCGAAGTGATCGGCTGCCGTGATGATATTATGGTGTATTTGATTTATCAGGGTCTTGAACCTTCACTCGCCTTCAAAATCATGGAGTTTGTCCGGAAAGGAAAAGGCCTGCAGCCTGAATGGGAAGAAGAAATGGCCAAGAACGGAGTGCCTGGATGGTATGTCGATTCTTGTAAGAAAATCAAATACATGTTCCCGAAGGCCCATGCTGCAGCATATGTATTGATGGCCGTAAGGATTGCCTATTTTAAAGTCCATCACGCACTTCTCTATTATTCTGCGTACTTTACTGTCCGTGCTGAAGATTTTGATATTGAAGCAATGGTAAGGGGAAGCCAGGCAATCAGGGCAAAGATAGAAGAAATCAATCATAAAGGACTTGATGCTTCTCCAAAAGAGAAAAATACGTTGACAGTTCTTGAACTGGCTTTGGAGATGTGTGAAAGAGGCTTTAAATTACAAAAGGTAGATTTATATCGTTCTTCTGCCACGGAATTTATCATTGATGGAGATTCCCTCATTCCTCCGTTTAACGCGATTCCTGGTTTGGGTACAAACGCTGCCATCAATATTGTGAATGCAAGGAAAGAGGGGGAATTCCTCTCCAAGGAAGACTTGCAGCAAAGAGGAAGGGTTTCGAAGACTATTATTGAATATCTGACGAATCACGGATGCCTTGATGCACTCCCTGATCAAAACCAATTGTCCCTTTTCTGAGGGGCAGGGTTGTCAAGGGTTATATTTGCAAAAAAATGTTGGTTATGGTATATTTTTATTGGAAATACTAATGATAACTCTGAAGGAAAGAGTGGGGCACCCCCACTCTTTCGTTTGTTGATTAGGGATTTTGCTTGACTGGATTCTATTTGTTCATCTTAAAACAGAAACGAATCTTGCTCTGCCTTTCATCCCTCAAGCCGAAAGTCTTCTTGTAGCAGGAATGATAAAATATCTTACAAGTTTTTTCAGGCTTGTACCAGACTAACGGGAGTTCATGCGATAGACAGGAGTTGCAGTCCGTTCTGTGATGATGCCTGTCTATATTACTAGGCGGTCCGATATTTTATTAGCTGGGAATGATTATTCCTGGTCCAAGATTTCTTTTATAATCCAGGAGGTATGTATGAGTAAAATTACTGAACTCGTAGATGAACTCGTGACACCGATTTTAGATGATATGTCACTTGAATTGGTAGATGTTGAATATGTTAAGGAAGGCTCCAATTGGTTCCTGCGTGTCTTTGTCGACAAGGAAACAGGCGTGGACATCGAAGAATGCGGAGTCGTAAGTGAGCGGCTCAGCGAAAAGCTGGATGAAATGGACCCGATCACCCATAATTATTTTCTTGAAGTATCTTCACCGGGTGCAGAACGCCCCCTTAAGAAGGAGAAGGATTTCGAGAAAGCGGTGGGTAAGATAGTCCATGTCAAAACATATGAACCTATTAATGGCGAAAAAGCGATTGAAGGGAAGCTTCTGTCATACGACGGAAACTCTTTATCAATAGAAATGACCATCAAGACCAGGAAGAAACAGGTAGACATTCCGATGGAAAAAGTAGCTAAGGCCCGCCTGGCTGTCACTTTTTCATAAAAACGGAAGAGCCTTGACTAGAAGGGGGATGACATAACAATGAGTTCACAATTACTTGAAGCTCTAAATGTACTTGAAAAAGAAAAAGGCATCTCTAGAGATGTGATTATTGAAGCGATTGAGGCAGCGCTCGTTTCTGCGTATAAGCGGAACTTTAATCAGGCGCAGAACGTAAGGGTTGATCTGAACTTGGACACAGGGTCGATGCGGGTTTTTGCCAGAAAAGAAATCGTCGATGAAGTCTTTGATTCACGCTTGGAAATTTCCCTGGAAGATGCAAAAGATATCAATCCGGGATATGACACCGGGGATGTGGTGGAGCTTGAAGTCACACCTAAAGACTTTGGCCGGATTGCTGCACAGACAGCCAAACAGGTTGTCACTCAGCGTGTAAGGGAAGCTGAACGCGGAATCATTTATTCAGAATTCGCGGATAGAGAAGAAGACATCATGACCGGTATTGTCCAAAGGCAGGACGGCCGCTTCATTTATGTTGCCCTTGGCAAGATTGAAGCACTCCTTCCGGTGAACGAGCAAATGCCGAATGAATCTTATAAACCGCATGACAGGATAAAAGTATTCATTACGAAAGTCGAAAAAACGACAAAAGGACCGCAGATTTTCGTTTCCAGAACACATCCTGGTCTTTTGAAAAGGTTATTTGAAATTGAAGTGCCGGAAATTTTCGATGGCACAGTCGAAATCAAATCGGTGGCACGTGAAGCAGGCGACCGCTCAAAAATCTCGGTAGCTGCTTCCAATGAAGAAATTGATCCTGTTGGCGCTTGTGTAGGAACAAGAGGCGCACGCGTACAAGCGATCGTGAATGAACTCAAAGGTGAAAAGATCGATATTGTCCAATGGACAGAAGATCCCGTCACTTTTGTGGCAAATGCTTTGAGCCCTTCCAAAGTGCTTGATGTACAGGTGGATGAAGAGGCAAAAGCAACGACCGTTGTCGTGCCGGACTATCAATTGTCGCTCGCTATCGGGAAAAGAGGCCAAAACGCACGCCTTGCAGCGAAACTGACAGGCTGGAAGATTGATATCAAAAGTGAAACCGATGCACGCGAGTTAGGCATCTACCCTAGGACAGACGAACCGCTTCTTCCGGTAAATGATGAAGATGACTTTGAAGATAACTCTTCAGAAGATCTGGAATAAGGTGATTATCGATGAGTACGAAGAAGAAAATTCCTTTAAGGAAATGCTTGGCCACCGGGGACATGAAGCCTAAAAAAGAAATGATCAGAATTGTCCGTTCCAAGGAAGGCGAAGTATCCGTCGACCAGACAGGTAAGAAATCAGGGAGAGGGGCATACCTTTCGAAAACGAAGGATGCAATCCTTACCGCTAAAAAGAAAAATGCAATAGCCAATCAATTACAGGCAAAAGTGGATGATTCAATTTATGATGAACTGCTTTCGTTAGTGGAAAAGGAGTAGTTCTCGATTATATGGATCAGCAAAATCGATGGATGTCTCTGCTAGGATTGGCCAATCGGGCACGCAAGGTGATTTCAGGCGAAGAGCTTGTCATCAAGGAAATCCGAAGCAATAAGGCAAAGGTCGTCATTCTTGCAGGTGATGCATCTGAAAATACCCGAAAAAAAATCACTGACAAATGCAGTTATTATAAAGTTCCTGTATATCAAGTAGATGACAGGGGTGTTCTCGGACGAGCAATCGGAAAAGAGGCGAGGGTGACTGTAGCAGTACTGGATGCCGGATTTGCCGCAAAGATCTCCAAGCTGCTCGATGAATCTCAATGGGGGTGAACATATGAGCAAAGTACGTGTATATGAATACGCGAAAAAACATAACGTTTCAAGCAAGGATGTTATTTCGAAACTAAAAGAAATGAATATTGAGGTATCAAATCATATGGCGACACTGGAGGACGACACCGTTAAGAAGCTGGAAAAATCATATGGCAGCAATGCCGGCAATGCTGCAGAAAAAGCGGCAAAGAATGAGACGAAGACTGCAGCACCAAAGAACCGTGAAGGCAAAAAGCCTGAACAGCAGCAAAATCAGCCTAAAAAAGGGTTTAACAATAATAAAAAAGGTAAGAACAACAATAGGCCAAACAATAGCAATAACAAGGCAAACAAGAACAGCAGAAATACTCATTCAAACAATCCGCCGCAGAAGAAAAAAGAAAAAGAACTTCCTGCAAAGATCACGTTCTCTGAGTCACTGACTGTAGCTGAACTTGGTAAGAAGCTTCATCGTGAGCCTTCTGAAATCATCAAGAAGCTTTTCATGCTGGGTGTAATGGCAACTATCAATCAAGAGCTTGAAAAGGAAGCGATTGAACTTGTAGCTGCTGAGTATGGTGTAGAAGTAGAGGAAGAAATCCTGGTGGATAAGTCTGACCTTGAAGTATACTTCACTGAAGATGAAAAAGAGGACCAAGTTGAACGTCCTTCTGTTGTTACCATTATGGGACACGTTGACCATGGTAAAACGACTTTACTTGATTCCATCAGGAACACAAAAGTGACTGAAGGAGAAGCTGGCGGGATTACACAGCATATCGGTGCTTATCAGATCGTGGATAACGATAAGAAGATTACCTTCCTTGATACACCTGGACATGCTGCCTTTACTACAATGCGCGCCCGCGGAGCGCAAGTGACAGATATTGCCATCATCGTCGTTGCAGCTGATGATGGGGTCATGCCGCAGACAGTGGAAGCAATCAACCATGCTAAAGCAGCGGAAGTACCGATTATCATTGCTGTTAACAAAATGGATAAAGAAGCTGCGAACCCTGACCGTGTCATGCAGGAACTTACTGAGTATCAGCTTGTTCCTGAAGCATGGGGAGGCGATACGATCTTCGTTCCGCTTTCTGCCTTGAAAGGTGAAGGAATCGATGACCTTCTTGAAATGATCCTGCTTGTAAGTGAAGTGGAAGAATTGAAAGCTAATCCAAACCGTCTTGCACAAGGTACTGTCATCGAGGCAGAGCTGGATAAAGGCCGCGGTTCAGTAGCGACCCTCCTTGTTCAGAACGGTACATTGAAAGTCGGTGACCCGATTGTTGTCGGAACTACTTTCGGCCGTGTCCGCGCAATGGTCAATGATCTGGGACGCAGAGTAAAGGAAGCAGGCCCTTCAACTCCTGTTGAAATCACAGGATTAAACGATGTCCCTCAAGCAGGAGACAGGTTCGTTGTTTTTGAAGATGAAAAGACTGCCCGCTCTGTTGGAGAAACACGCGCACAGGAGGCTCTGCAGGCACAGCGAGGAGAAAAATCCCGTGTCAGCCTTGATAACTTGTTCGAACAGATGAAACAAGGTGAAATGAAAGATCTGAATATCGTGATGAAAGCCGATGTCCAAGGTTCAGTCGAAGCACTGGCTGCTTCCCTTCAAAAGATTGAAGTGGAAGGTGTTAATGTTAAGATCATCCACACTGGTGTAGGTGCTTTGAATGAGTCTGACATTACACTTGCTGCGGCATCTAATGCGATTGTCATCGGTTTCAACGTCAGGCCGGATGTCAATGCAAAACGTGCTGCCGAAGCCGAAGGTGTTGAAATCCGCCTTCACCGTATCATCTATAACGTAATTGAAGAGATTGAATCTGCCATGAAAGGCATGCTTGATCCTGAGTTTGAAGAGAAAATCATCGGGCAGGCAGAGGTGCGTCAAACATTTAAAGTGTCTAAAGTTGGGACGATTGCGGGAAGCTATGTAACAGACGGGAAGATCACCCGCGACAGCGGAGTTCGTGTTATCCGCGATGGCGTAGTCATCTATGAAGGTGAACTCGATGTCTTGAAACGCTTTAAAGATGATGTGAAAGAAGTGGCTACGAACTATGAGTGTGGTATCACAATCAAGAACTTCAACGATATCAAAGAAGGAGATATCATTGAGGCGTTCGTTATGGAGGAAATCAAGAGATAATGATCGCTTATGTAGAATGTGAGTTTAACATCCATGATTCTCATTCTCTTAAGGACAAAAGAGCGGTTCTTCAGCGGGTGTTGACCCGCTTGAAGCAGAAATACAACGTGGCGGTTTCAGAAATTGACCATCAGGATGTGTGGCAGCGGACAAGGATTGCCATTGTCACCGTTTCATCTTCAAGTCAATCCGCCAAATCTGTCATTGACAGTGCTCTGAAGCTGACAGATTCCTTTCCTGAATGGGAAAGAGGAGAAACAGTACACGAACTTCTTTAGTCGCAGAAGCTTCAGATATAAACTAGGAAGTTAAGAGGTGATATTGATGAGCCATCGTTCTAACCGTGTTGGCGAGCAGATGAAAAAGGAGCTCAGCGATATTATCGGACGAAAAATCAAAGACCCGAGAGTCGGCTTTGTGACAGTCACTGATGTCGAAGTATCAGGGGATCTGCAGCAAGCCAAAGTGTTTATCACTGTTCTGGGTGATGAAGTGCAGCGAGAAGACACATTGAAGGGGCTTGCAAAAGCTAAAGGATTTATTCGTTCGGAAATCGGACAGCGGGTTCGTTTGCGAAAAACACCTGAACTCATTTTTGAATTTGATGAATCGATTGATTATGGTAACCGGATCGAGTCATTGCTTAAAAAAATTCAAGATGATCCTGAAGAAAAGCAGGACTGATTCTTCCAGCCGGAAGACAGGAGCTTTCTTCATAGATGAACAAAGGCTGACCAAGTTGATTGGGTCAGCCTTTTTCTTTGGAACATAGCATTGATTTCCGCCCCAGGTTGGAGCGGAAGGTGCTTAACCTCCTGAGGGATCAGAGGGCCAGGTGAGACCACCCTGCAGGCGATCCAGCTCCGGCCAGCGCCTAACGGATTTCATTCACCTTCCTTACAATAAGCCATCAGTCAAATCGCTGCTGCTCTTCGTGATTCCTTTATTTCCTGCAGGAGCCCTTCAATCCGTAAGGCACTGAACGGCCGCATTCATTTTGATTTCAGTATTGTTATCCAATGATCATTTGGAAGTTATACATCTGCCTCTTTTACCAAAAATGAGTTTATAAAGAAAGTATATAAGTTTAATCAGCATTAATCTTTTACACTTAGATCCATTTTTAATTCATCTTAAACAGTGCAATGATAGTAGTAAAAGTTCCAAAGTGAATTTATCATGAAAAATTTTACAGAAAGGCAGGGATAGAACATGAATGGCATTTTACCTCTATGGAAGCCAAGAGGAATGACCTCCCACGATTGTGTCTTTAAAATAAGAAAGATGCTGAGGACAAAAAAGGTAGGGCATACAGGGACACTCGACCCTGAAGTAACAGGGGTCCTTCCTTTATGCATTGGCAGAGCGACTAAAGTAGCCGAATATATTATGAACGGCGGAAAAGCATATGAGGGAGAAGTAACCATCGGAAGGTCAACCACCACTGAAGATGCTTGGGGAGAAACAGTCGAAGAGGAGCAGGTGACAGATTCGTATACCAGAGAACAAATCAATTCTATGTTGAACTCTTTCAAAGGGGAAATAACTCAAACTCCTCCTATGTTTTCAGCTGTTAAGGTGAACGGCAAGCGTTTATATGAGTATGCAAGAGAAGGAAAAACAATCGATCGTCCCAGCAGGACTGTAACAATTCATGATATTGACCTACTTGACGACCGGGAGGTTTTTGAGGGCGATATCATTAGCTTTAAGTTCCGCGTCTCCTGCAGTAAAGGCACATATATAAGAACACTTGCCGTTCAAATCGGAGAAAAGATGGGGTACCCTGCTCATATGTCGGAATTGACAAGGGTCCGGTCTGCTTCATTTGAAGAAAAAGATTGTTTCACATTCGAACAGCTGGAAGAACTTATTGAATCTGAGAAGGTAAATCATGCATTGTATCCAATTGAAACGGGTATATCTTATTTGCCGAAATGGGATTTAAGTGATACATTAGCTATGAAAGTGAAGAACGGTGCAGTGCTTAATATGCCGGAGAAGTGGCCGGGTAACCAAGTTGCTATGAATCATGATGGGAAGACGTTAGCGATCTATCAGGCACATCCAGAAAAACATGGCATCATTAAGCCTGTAAAAGTACTGTTTAATGATTAGTGAAAATAGGTGAGATAACATGAAGGTTATTACGGTTCATCATCCCCATTCATTCAACCGGGAAGATTTTCCTCCATTATCAATGGCGCTGGGTTATTTTGATGGAGTGCATAAAGGACACCAAAAAGTTATTGAAACGGCTATTTCGGCAGCTGATAAACGCAAATTGAAAAGCGCTGTGATGACATTTGACCCCCATCCTTCCGTAGTGCTGGGTCGCAAGCATAAGCACGTCCGGTATATAACACCGATTCAGGATAAGATCCAGCTGATTGAAAAACTTGGTGTGGATTACTTGTTCATTGTCCGGTTCACTTCGGATTTTGCGAGTCTGCATCCGCAAGAATATGTAGATCAGTACATCATCAACTTAAATGTGAAACATGTTTCTGCAGGCTTTGATTTTACATATGGAAAGCTTGGCAAAGGTAATATGGAGACCCTTCCATTTCATTCACGGAATGAGTTTGCCCATACCACAGTGATCAAGCTGGCTGAGCATGATGAAAAGATCAGTTCAACGGCCATAAGGAAATTCCTTGATGGAGGGGAAGCGGAGAAGGCTGGAAATTTACTGGGCCGCCATTATACAACCTCAGGGACAGTCATTCACGGTGATAAGCGCGGCAGGAAAATCGGCTTTCCTACAGCAAATATTGAACTGTCAGATGATTACATCATCCCGAAAACAGGCGTCTACGCTGTCAGGATTTTGGTCCAGAACCAATGGCATAATGGTGTGGCGAACCTGGGATATAAGCCGACTTTCAATAATCCGGATGATAAGGTCCTCTCCATAGAAGTGCATATCTTTGATTATGATTCTTCCATCTATGGCGAAGAAGTAAAAGTGGAATGGCATCAGTATATCCGATCCGAGAAGAAGTTCGATTGCATCGAGCAGCTTATAGCCCAAATTGAAAAAGATAAGCAGCATGCTATTGCATACTTTCAAAAAATATTTATTTAGACTTGATTTTTTCTGTGAAAAGTAGTATTCTAATTAACGTATGACAATGAACCTTTACTTGGCAGCACGATTCACCAACGTTTGCTGGGTCACAGGGGATTTTGAAAAGATATTAGGAGGTGAAATGGATGGCTATCACACAAACACGTAAAAACGAACTAATCAACGAATTTAAAACTCACGAGAACGATACTGGTTCTGCAGAAGTTCAAATTGCTATCCTTACAGAAGAAATTAACACTTTGAACGACCATTTGCGTACTCACAAGAAAGACCACCACTCTCGTCGCGGTCTTTTGAAAATGGTAGGTCGTCGTCGTAATCTTTTAACGTACCTACGTAATAAAGATGTTGCGCGCTACCGTGATTTGATCAACAAATTAGGTTTACGCCGATAAGTGACTCAGAAGCGGGATTTTTTCCCGCTTTTTATTTAGGTTTAAGGTATACACTATAAGGGAAATACTGCTAATCAAACAATCAAGAATGAAGCAGCAAAAAGCGCTTTGCTTTTTCATTTTTGATTGTTTACTTTCATCCATTTGAAAGTTTGCGGATTTTTCGCTAGCCAGGATTCTTCCGTAGTGGTGCCAATGACTTTATAATTCTGAAAAGGGCCGGCACAGAGAATATTCCTGCGCAGGGTAAGTCAAAATACATATAAATGTCGCTTATTACAATTAAAATTGTGTATATATCTGCTTCAAGGGTATGAGAGAAACCGAATACTCTTAATCGAGAAGTAAAGAGAGGGGTTCATTATGGAACAAGAAACGAAAGAGTTTTCCATAGATTGGGCAGGCAGGAAGTTAACAGTAGAATATGGTCAGCTGGCAAAGCAAGCAAATGGTGCGGCATTGATCCGTTACGGTGATACAGCTGTACTAAGTACAGCAACAGCATCAAAACAGCCAAAACCATTGGATTTTTTTCCATTGACTGTCAACTATGAAGAGCGTTTATATGCTGTAGGTAAAATACCAGGAGGCTTCATAAAACGTGAGGGGCGTCCGAGTGAAAGAGCTGTCCTGACAAGTCGTTTAATTGACCGTCCCATCCGTCCATTATTCGCTGATGGGTTCAGAAACGAAGTTCAGGTCATTAGCATGGTTATGAGTGTGGATCAGGATTGTTCATCTGAAATGGCTGCAATGTTTGGTTCTTCATTGGCATTGACTGTATCTGATATTCCATTCGAAGGGCCGATTGCTGGTGTTCAAGTCGGGCTGATAGAAGGAGAGTTCATCATTAACCCTAATGTTGAAC
This sequence comes from Bacillus sp. SRL337, assembly GCF_984799155.1. Taxonomy (NCBI): domain Bacteria; kingdom Bacillati; phylum Bacillota; class Bacilli; order Caryophanales; family Bacillaceae; genus Bacillus; species Bacillus sp. SRL337. Next base: position 1,727,596 of record NZ_OZ481793.1, read on the forward strand.
AGCTGGACAAAAGTGAAATCAACTTGATTGTTGCCGGGACGAAAGATGCTATCAACATGGTTGAGGCAGGTGCCGATGAAGTACCTGAGGAAACAATGCTCGAAGCGATTATGTTCGGACACGAAGAAATCAAGAGACTGATCTCTTTCCAAGAGGAAATTGCTGCACAAGTCGGTAAAGAAAAGATGGAAATCGAACTTTATCAAATCAATCAGGATTTGGAAGCTGAAGTTCGTGGGATTTGTGAAGAAGACATGATCCAAGCGATCCAAGTCCAGGAAAAACATGCCCGCGAAGCTGCAATTAAAGTTGTTAAAGATAATGTCATTGCTAAATTCGAAGACAAGGAAGCAGATGAAATTCAGCTTAAACAAGTGAAACAGGTACTGGACAAGCTTGTGAAAGGTGAAGTCCGCCGCTTGATTACAGAGGAAAAAGTCCGCCCGGATGGCCGCGGCCTTGACGAAATCCGTCCGTTGGCTTCCCAAGTCGGACTGATGCCAAGGACTCATGGTTCAGGCTTGTTCACCCGCGGACAGACTCAGGCTTTGAGTATCTGTACTCTTGGTGCACTGGGAGATGTACAGGTTATCGATGGGTTAGGCCTGGAGGAATCCAAACGGTTCATGCATCATTATAATTTCCCGTTATTCAGTGTTGGGGAGACTGGCCCTATCCGTGGTCCTGGACGCCGCGAAATTGGCCACGGAGCTCTTGGAGAAAGAGCACTTGATCCCATCATTCCTAACGAAAAGGATTTTCCGTATACAATCCGCCTTGTATCAGAAGTATTGGAATCTAACGGTTCAACTTCCCAGGCGAGCATCTGTGCAAGTACACTCGCGATGATGGATGCGGGAGTACCAATCAAGGCTCCTGTTGCCGGTATTGCAATGGGTCTGATACAATCAGGCGAACATTACTCGATCCTGACTGATATTCAAGGCATGGAAGACCATTTAGGGGACATGGATTTTAAAGTTGCAGGAACTGCTAAAGGTGTAACAGCCTTACAAATGGATATTAAAATTGAAGGTCTTTCAAGAGAAATTCTTGAAGAAGCTCTTCAACAGGCTAAAAGCGGTCGTATGCATATCCTGGACAGCATGCTTTCGACTATTTCCGAGTCCCGCGAACAATTGTCTCAATATGCACCTAAAATTGTTACAATGTCCATTAACCCTGATAAGATCCGGGATGTTATCGGGCCAAGCGGTAAACAAATCAATAAAATCATTGAAGAAACCGGCGTGAAAATCGACATTGAACAAGATGGTACAGTATTTATTTCTTCCACAGATGAAGAGATGATCAAGAAGGCTAAAAAGATCATTGAGGATATTGTCCGCGAAGTGGAAGTTGGACAGATGTATCTTGGTAAAGTAAAGCGTATTGAGAAATTCGGAGCTTTTGTTGAAATTTTCAATGGCAAAGATGGTCTTGTTCATATTTCAGAGCTTGCAGAAGAAAGAATCGGCAAAGTTGAAGATGTAGTCAGTATCGGTGATGAGTTATTGGTAAAAGTTACAGAAATTGATAAGCAGGGCCGTGTAAACCTTTCTCGCAAGGCAGTATTGAAAGAACAGCGAGAAAAAGCAGAACAGGCTCAAAAATAAAAAAAGAAACGAAAGAAGCCAGCCGGAAACGGTTTGGCTTCTTTTTTAGGCCTCAGAACTTTTTTCATGGTGGGGCATCCAATAGTCATTGATATTGCACAACCATCCATGCCACCCAAGTTCTACCTTGTCCACATTTATCATATGCTGTTAGGGATAAGAAAGGGTGAAGAACGATGAATCATAAGGTACTGATTGGTATAACCGTGTGTGTTGTAGCTGTCATCTTTACTGTCAGCAATCCTGTGACCTCGCAGTATGTCTCGAATTTGAAGGAAAAGGCTGTTTTAGTTGCTGCCAAACCGGAAAAACTACAGTCGATTATAGAGAAAGAAGCCAAAAAATATGATGTTTCACCGATAGATGCCAAAAATGATCCTGTTTGGAAAGGAACACCTGGTTATAATGGTTTAAAGGTGAATAGTAAGAATTCTTATGAGAAAATGAAGGATAAGGGCGTGTTTGACAGCGAGCGAATCGTTTATGATCAAGTATCTCCCGAAGTGCATCTATCAGACCTGCCGCCGCTACCTATATACAGGGGCAATCCGGAAAAACCAATGGCTTCGTTTATCATTAATGTAGCTTGGGGAAATGAATATATACCGGACATGCTTGCCACTCTGAAGAAACATCAAGTATATGCCACTTTCTTTTTGGAGGGAAGATGGGTCAAAGAAAATCCGGAACTTGCTAAGATGATTGCGGATTCAGGGCATGAAATCGGAAACCACTCCTACTCCCATCCAAAAATGGAGACACTTTCAGGTGAACGAATCAGGGAAGAAATATTAAAAACCAATGATATTATCGAAGCAACAACTGGAAAGCGAGTGAAATTGTTTGGACCGCCGAGCGGGGGGTTCAATGATGAAGTCGTTAAAATTGCCGGGGAGTACAAAATGAAGACGATTTTGTGGAGCGTGGATACAATTGACTGGCAAAAACCGGCACCAAGTGTCATAGTAGAGAGGGTGTCATCAAAACTGCATAAAGGTGCTCTCATTTTAATGCATCCTACAGCATCCACATCATCAGCTTTGCCAGCACTTATTTCAGTTATCAAAGAGGAAGAATTAAGAATTGGGACAGTCTCTAGTTTGTTGAAGGAAGAAAGAATTATCGAAAAAGGAAATAATTCTCTCCTAAAAGGAAAAAGTAATGATAAGAACTAGAAGATGTTGACAACATGAACAGGAGGAATATTTTTTGATTAAAAAATATACATGCTCAAACGGATTAAGGATTGTTCTGGAAGAAATTCCAACTGTCCGTTCCGTCGCAATCGGTATATGGATCGGTACAGGGTCCCGTCATGAGAACAAGGAGAATAACGGTATCTCTCATTTTCTGGAACATATGTTTTTTAAGGGTACAGAGACAAAAAGCGCCCGTGAAATTGCTGAATCCTTCGACAGTATCGGAGGCCAGGTGAATGCATTTACTTCTAAGGAATACACTTGCTATTATGCAAAGGTCCTTGATAATCATGCTCAGTATGCATTGGATACCCTTGCTGACATGTTCTTTAACTCAGCGTTTGATGAAGAAGAATTGAAGAAGGAAAAGAATGTAGTGTATGAAGAGATTAAAATGTATGAAGACACCCCTGACGACATTGTGCATGATGTATTAAGCAAGGCAGTGTACGAAGATCATCCATTAGGGTATCCGATTCTTGGTACAGAGGAAACGCTTGATGCATTTAACGGCCAAACATTGAGAAATTATATGCATGACATGTATACGCCGGATGAGGTCGTCATCTCCGTAGCTGGAAATGTGGACGCTTCTTTCATTAAGCAAGTTGAAAAGCTGTTCGGGCAGTATGAAGGCGGCAAGGGGCATGATCAGCATGCAAGCCCATCGTTTCATCATAATAAAGTCTCGAGAAAAAAAGAGACGGAGCAGGCACATTTATGCCTGGGATACCCTGGATTACAGATTGGTCATCATGATATCTACAGTTTGATTGTTTTAAATAACGTCCTTGGTGGAAGCATGTCATCCCGTCTATTTCAGGAAGTCAGGGAACAAAGAGGATTGGCATACTCTGTATTCTCTTATCATTCTGCCTATGAAGACAGCGGAATGCTAACAATATATGGCGGAACGGGAGCTAAACAATTAAACCAGTTGTTTGATACGATCCAGTCAACCCTTGAAGTACTTAAGGAAGATGGAATTTCTTCAAAGGAATTAGCAAACAGTAAAGAGCAGTTGAAGGGAAATCTGATGCTCAGTCTTGAAAGTACCAACAGCAGAATGAGCAGAAATGGTAAAAACGAATTACTATTGAAAAAGCATCGTTCTCTCGATGAAATTGTCGAAGAAATTGATGGAGTGACCATGGACGCAGTGAATAATCTGGGCAGGGACATTTTCAATAATGATTTTTCAGCAGCATTGATCAGCCCCGATGGAAAAATGCCGGGAAATATTCGTAATGCATAAAGAAAAAGCTCCAGGTCCATTGACCTGAAGCTTTCAGCTTGTAGACAAAGTTCAATATATGGACCATGTCTACGAGCTTTATTTGTATAATGAAGGTGTAAATACTGTTTAGCTGAAATTTGGGTGGTTAGAATGAAAAGAACTGCTCTTCCATTCAGATAGAAAAGCTTTAGTACCCAAGGGGAAATCCGGCCATTGGGATTTTTTCAAAAGCAACAATCAGTACACCCCTCTTTTTAAAAGATGAGTAAATTTTTTACCATGCTATATGTAATCACTGATTCTAAAATGGAAAAGCACTTTATACATTATTTATAAGGATACAGTCAGCTGTGGTCAAAAGGGACAAAATCTATATTAATGATGAGTGGAGGATTCATATGCGACTTAGTGAACTGAGCGGCAAGGAAATAGTCGATTTTAAAAAAGCAGAAAGACTTGGGGTACTTGGACAGACGGACTTGGAGTTCAATGAGCGGACAGGACAAATTAACGCCTTGGTAATCCCGACAGGAAAATGGATGAGAAAACAAAGCAGTGAGATCCGAGTCCCGTGGCATCATATCCGGACCATCGGTTCCGATATGATCATTCTGGAAGTGGCAGAGGAGTAATGTACAGGAAAAAAGAAGAAATAGAAAAATGGTTGAGGACGAAATCGCTTATATGGATTTCGTCCTTTTCTTTTGATTGTTAGATGAAAGTTTCTTGTGAATTTTCATCCTACTGATAAAGTCGATTGAATGCATATGTTTATTAGACCTTGATAATAGAACTGATTGGAGACACAGTCAGATTATGGCCACCTTCAGGGCAATTGACGCACCCCAGGCAAGGACAAGGAGGTCAAAGCCGTCCCATCATAGTCAAACAGTGCAGCGGCGATCATATGAACGGCGATTTTATTTTCAGAAAGATAGGCTCAAGAACAAAAGTTCAACATTATTCCTTAATTTCCTAAGGCCCCTCACCTATTGCCCCCACCCTTCATACAATGTTGAAGTGATAAACCTTTGCAGGTGCAACGCGATTACGTTAAAAGAAGGTGAAAGCATTGATGTTGACTGGAATGCAGATCGCAGTCTTAGGCGGAGATGCGCGTCAACTCGAGATTATTCGAAAGCTTACAGAGCTCGATGCGAAAATTTCCTTGGTAGGATTTGAACAATTGGACCATGCTTTTACAGGTGCGCTTAAAGAAAAGATAGATGAAGTTGAATTTAATTCCGTTGATGCCATCATTCTTCCAGTTCCAGGGACCAACCTGGAAGGGGAAATCGAGACGATTTTTTCCAATGAAAGGATTGTGCTGACAGAAGAAATCCTGCTGGCAACCCCTTCGCATTGCAAAGTCTACTCCGGGATTACAAACAAATACCTAAATGAGATTACTTCATCGGCAAATAGAAATCTGATCCAGTTATTTGAACGGGATGATGTGGCAATTTATAATTCGATTCCAACGGTAGAAGGAACTATCATGATGGCAATACAGCATACCGACTTCACGATACATGGCTCAAATCTCATCGTATTGGGATTGGGGCGTGTTGGTATGAGTGTAGCGAGAACTTTCAATCATCTGGGTGCAAGGGTAAAGGTCGGCGCGAGGAAGAGTGAACACCTGGCCCGGATAACGGAAATGGGACTGGTGCCTTTTCATTTGGATGAATTGGAGAAAGAAGTCAAAGATTGTGATATGTGTATTAATACTATACCAGCACAAGTGGTAACAGCCGGTGTCATCACCAAGATGCCAGCACATACTCTTATCATTGATCTCGCCTCAAAGCCTGGAGGCACGGACTTCCGATATGCCGAAAAGCGTGGGGTGAAGGCACTTCTCGCCCCAGGACTCCCTGGAATAGTAGCCCCAAAATCGGCGGGGCAGATTCTGGCCAATGTGTTGTCCCAACTCTTGCTTCAAGATTTATCAACAGGAAAGGAGTAATATACATGAGTGTAAAAGGAAAACGAATCGGATTTGGGTTAACGGGTTCCCACTGTACTTACGATGCAGTTTTTCCAGAGATTGAAAGACTGGTGAATGAAGGTGCCGAGGTCATACCGGTTGTAACCTCTACAGTGAAAAATACAGTTACCAGGTTTGGTGATGGAGAAGACTGGATTAAAAGAATTGAAGAGGTGACAGGAAACACGGTAGTTGATACCATCGTCAAGGCAGAGCCGCTTGGTCCGAAGCTTCCACTTGACTGCATGATCATTGCTCCCTTAACAGGTAACTCAATGAGCAAATTTGCAAATGCCATGACTGACTCCCCAGTGTTGATGGCTGCCAAAGCGACTTTAAGGAATCACAGGCCAGTTGTAGTGGGTATATCGACAAATGACGCTTTAGGCTTAAACGGAGTTAACTTAATGAGGCTTATTTCGACTAAAGATATTTACTTCATTCCGTTTGGCCAGGATGATCCTGAGAAAAAACCAAAATCTATGGTAGCAAGAATGAATAGGCTTTTGGATACTGTTGAAGCTGCAATGGAAGGAAAACAACTGCAGCCTGTAGTAGTGGAGAGATACCTGGATTCATAAATTCCACTCTTGTTTTTACATTTAATCGCAAAGGAAAAATGCCGCTCCATTCAGGGGGCGGTTTTGGCTTGCCATTCACTCCGATCAGGTAATAATTCTTAGAGAGAAATACTTCCAATGGTATTAAAGAAAAAATAATATTGTCGGACTATTGTTTATGTTAAAATATTCTTTATTACGGTAACTGATTAAAATGTTTTTATTCTGAATATCACAGATATTGATTTAAAGGGTCTGGAAGGAGAATACAAGATGAACACAAATGGATTTCACGTAGCGGTTGTCGGCGCTACAGGTGCTGTCGGACAGCAAATGATCAAAACACTGGAGAGCAGGAATTTTCCGATTGAAAAACTTACTCTTTTATCCTCTGCACGGTCCGCGGGCAAGAGGGTTATTTATAAAGGTGAAGAAATAATCGTCCAAGAGGCCAAACCTGACATTTTCGACAATATCGATATTGCTCTGTTCAGTGCCGGCGGGAGCGTTTCAAAGGAATTGGCACCTGAAGCTGCAAAGCGCGGAGCTGTTTGTATCGATAACACAAGTGCTTATAGAATGGATCCAAACGTACCCCTTGTAGTACCAGAGGTAAACGAAGAGGAAATAAAGAACCATAATGGAATCATTGCCAATCCTAACTGTTCTACTATACAAATGGTAGCTGCTCTTGAACCTATTCGACAGAAATTCGGCCTTGATAAAGTCATTGTCTCTACTTATCAAGCCGTTTCCGGCGCTGGTGCTGCTGCTATTGATGAACTTCACAGCCAGTCACAGGCCATCCTGAATGGGGAAAAGCCTAAAGCAGAAGTGCTTCCTGTTAAGAACGGGAAAAAACATCATCAAATTGCTTTCAATGCCGTTCCGCAAATTGATAACTTTGAAGAAAATGGATATACATTCGAAGAGATGAAAATGATCAATGAAACAAAAAAAATCATGTCAATGCCTGAATTGAAAGTGGCAGCAACTTGTGTAAGGCTTCCAATTGTCACAGGACATTCTGAAAGTGTATATTTTGAAATTAAAGATGAGAATGTAACAGCAGAAGATATCAAGGCATTGTTAAAAGTTGCACCTGGCATCGTACTGCAGGATTCACCAGAAGACCAGTTGTATCCCATGCCGGCCGATGCGGTAGGCAGTAATGATGTATTTGTAGGCAGGATCAGGAAGGATCTTGATGACAGCCGCGGCTTCCACATGTGGGTGGTTTCCGATAACCTGTTAAAAGGTGCAGCTTGGAATTCAGTCCAGATTGCGGAGAGCCTGATCACGCTCAATTTAATTACAAAGAAATAAATAGTAAATGAGGTATATCAACTAGTGAATACACTTAACGTCCTGATACCATCTCCGGCAGGCCTCTTGTTTTTATATTAAAAACATTGGGGTGTAGACATGAAGATAACTGTTCAAAAATTTGGGGGAACTTCGGTTCGGGATGAAGAAGGCCGCTCAAAAGCTGCAGAGCATGTAATGAGAGCGATAGAAGACGGCTTCAAGGTAGTTGTCGTGGTATCCGCCATGGGAAGAAAGGGAGAACCTTATTCTACTGACACCTTGCTCTCACTGATAAATGGTAAAGAGACAAAAGTAAATAGTAGAGAACAAGACATACTTCTTTCATGCGGGGAAACCATTTCCACCGTTGTATTTACGAACCTGCTTTTGGAGCAGGGCATCAAAGCAACAGCATTGACAGGTCCGCAAGCCGGTTTCCTAACGAACAGTGACCACACCAATGCAAAAATCATCAATATGAAATGCGATCGATTACTGTCTGAATTACAAGAGTATCAGGTAGTTGTAGTTGCCGGGTTTCAAGGACTCTCACCACAAGGGGAAATTACGACAATCGGCCGCGGGGGAAGCGACACTTCAGCCGCTGCCCTTGGCGCTGCATTAAAAGCTGATTGGGTGGACATTTTCACTGATGTGGAAGGCATCATGACAGCTGATCCAAGAGTGACAGAAAAGGCAAGGCCATTATCCGTGATTTCATATAATGAAGTATGTAATCTTGCTAATCAAGGAGCTAAAGTCATTCATCCCCGTGCGGTTGAAATTGCAATGGATTCAAGGATCCCTATCCGAATCCGTTCAACCTATTCCAATAATCCAGGCACATTGGTGACATCATTGGAGAAGAAGAAGGAAAAAGGGATGGAAGGTGGAATCGTTACAGGTATTGCACATGTGGGGAGTCTTTCACAAATTAAGGTTTCTGCCAAGAAAGATCAGTATAATCTGCAAACAGAAGTATTTAAGGCGATGGCAAACGAGGATATATCCGTCGATTTCATCAATATTTCACCTCAGGGAGTCGTTTATACTGTACCAGCAGATTTAACGTCCAGAGCATTCCGTGTGCTTAAGGAACTGGGTCATGAGCCATTGATCGAAACAGAATGTGCGAAGGTATCAGTTGTAGGAGCAGGGATGAAAGGAGTCCCTGGAGTTACAGCTGCAATTGTCACTGCACTTTCTGAAAGGAACATTCGAATCCTTCAATCTGCTGACAGCCATACGACGATCTGGGTGCTCATTAAAGAACATGACCTAAAAACCGCAGTCAATGCCCTTCATGACTCTTTTCAACTGGAAGAAGAACCGGGTACGCTGTTTATTGAAGAATGAAAAGGAGTGGGAAATCGTGCATTTTGGCCGTGTATCAACAGCAATGGTTACACCATTTGATAACAAAGGAAATATCGATTTTCAAAAAACAACATTACTTGTAAATTATTTGATCGAAAATGGATCTGATTCTCTTGTTGTAGGAGGAACAACAGGTGAATCTCCTACTTTATCTCAAGAAGAAAAATTGGCTCTTTTCAGCCATGTAGTGAAAACCGTAAAGGGAAGAGTGCCGGTAGTGGCAGGGACAGGAAGCAACAATACTTATCAATCTGTTGAATTCACCAAAAAAGCAGTGGAAACAGGCATTGATGCTGTCATGGCAGTTGCGCCGTATTACAACAAACCAAATCAGGAAGGTCTGTATCAGCACTTCAAAGCAGTTGCTGAGGCTACGAGCCTTCCGGTTATGCTCTATAATGTACCAGGCCGTGCAGTGACAAAAATCTCACCGGAAACAATCATCAGACTTTCTGAAATTGAAAATATAACAGCTGTTAAAGAAGCAAGCGGCGATTTGGATGCGATGACGAAAATTATCGCCAATACACCGGATGACTTTCTTCTATACAGCGGTGACGATGGCTTGACTCTTCCGGTCCTCTCTATTGGAGGAGCAGGAGTCGTATCGGTTGCCTCCCATATTATCGGGAAAGAAATGCAGGAAATGATTCAACAGTTCCTTCATGGAGAGCTTCGTACAGCCTCAAAGATTCATGGAAAGCTGCTTCCCGTCATGAATGAACTATTTGCTGCACCAAGCCCTTCACCTGTTAAGACAGCCCTTCAATTAAAAGGACTGGATGTCGGCTCAGTAAGACTCCCGCTCATTCCCTTAACAGAAGAAGAAAGAAAACGTCTTTCACTCGTGCTTGGACAAAATTAAAAATGTTCTGAAGGCCGCTTGCCCAAGACTTTCAAGCTTTGGGCAAGCGGTCTTTTTGAATGGCTCTATTCGAAAACTTTGTTGCTATTCAAAATGAATGTCAAATACTATTTTGGTCATTCACCGGATAACCTTCCTGTAAGCAGGAAAGAAAAGAGCTAATTTCCCTTTTTCGAGGGGAAATCTCTGGAATACAGGAGGAGAATCCGGCTCTTGAGATTTTTACGAAAGCAACAATTCATGCGAAAACAGCCTTTTGAATACAAATACATACATTGAAAAAAATCACCTCATTGCCCCTCAACCCTTTATAGATATCATTTGAAACATAAGGAATCATTACCAACAGAAATACCGTTTGCTATTGTTATATTAAACACCCTTCATGACGAGGGGATCGGAAGCTATGCGGTATTTCAGGGACTCATCGTCCAATTCCAGCCGCCCGGCCCCATCCGCTTCAGTTTCTCTCCCTTGCCATACCTAAGACCAAAACAAGCAGATTTCAAATCGATATTTTTCTCGCTCAAAATCTCTGAAAAGGGAAAGATTTTTAAAAGGAGAAGAAAAGGGTATAGAGAATAGTGGAACAGACTGTCATAAAACGCCTGGATGAAGCAGGAAATGCGCAATATTTAGAATTTAATGACCGTTTAAGATGATTTTCATTGTAAAGATAAAAATTTATAAAGTATAATATATCTAACTGATTAATGATCGGGAATTACAGCATAGGAGGAAACGACATTGAGTAAGAAAAAGAATGAAAGTATAAAAATTATTCCCCTTGGAGGAGTAGGGGAAATCGGCAAGAACATGTATATAATCGAAGTGGATGAGGAGATATTTGTCATCGATGCCGGACTTATGTTCCCGGAAGATGAAATGTTCGGGATTGATATGGTCATACCGGATATCCAGTATCTAATCGAAAACAAAGAGAGGGTAAAAGGTATTTTCCTTACCCATGGACACGAAGATGCCATTGGTGCCATCACCTATGTCCTCAGAAAGATCAAAGCTCCTGTCTATGGTACAAAATTGACGAATGGCCTTGTCAAGGGACGACTGAAGGATGAAGAAATCAAGGAAGATATCAAGTTTTATAATGTCCATTCAGACAGCAAACTTTACTTTGGCGGGGTGGATGTGACGTTCTTCAGGACAACACACAGTATTCCTGACTCCGTAGGCGTTTCCATCAATACTTCTGAAGGATCCATTGTTCACACAGGGGAATTTAAATTCGATCAGGCCGCAAAAGGGCTGTATAGACCTGATATGGGTAAAATGGCGAAAATTGGGGATAATGGAGTGCTTTGTCTTTTGTCAGACAGTACTGAAGCAGAAAGACCAGGATATACAACTTCTGAGGAAGTGATTGCCAATCAATTGAATTCTGCATTTCATGCAGCGAAGCAAAGGATCATTGTGGCAAGTTATGCTTCCAACCTGATTAGGATCCAGCAGGTATTTGATGCTGCTTATAATAATAATCGAAAAGTAGCTGTTGTCGGCAAAAGTCTTGAAAGAGTGTATGAGATTGCCTTGAACATGGGCTATCTGAAAATCAAGGATGATGTGATCATCCCTATTCAGGATATCTCTAAATATAGTAATGATGAACTTGTCATCATTGCTACCGGCGATCAAGGAGAACCATTTGAAGCATTGCAGAGAATGTCCAAACAGAATCACAAACTTGTGAATATCCAGGAGGGGGATACGGTTTTCATCACGGCGACTCCATCTCATGGAATGGAACTCACTATGGCAAAAACAGTGGACATGCTTTATCGTTCCGGCGCCAATGTGCTGACAGCAAATAAGAAAGTACATGTATCGGGGCATGGCAGCCAGGAAGATTTAAAGATGATGCTTAACCTGATGAAACCAAAGTATTTCATTCCTATCCAAGGAGAATATAGAATGCTGATTGCACATGCCAAGGTTGCCAATTCTGTCGGCATTGCCCATAATCGGGTATTCATCCTTGATAAAGGGGATGTGGCTCAATATAAAGACGGAAAAATGAAAATGAGTGGAAGGGTTCAGGCAGGAAATGTCCTTATTGATGGGATCGGTGTAGGAGATGTGGGGAATATTGTACTGCGTGATAGAAAGCTGCTTTCACAGGATGGAATTTTCATTGTGGTGGTGACCATCAGCCGTAAAGGAAGGACGCTTGTATCTGGTCCGGAAATCATTTCACGTGGCTTTGTATATGTCCGTGAATCGGAAAAACTGATGGACGAGTCCACACAGCTTGTCAAACAAATAGTGGATGGTTACCTTGCCAAAGGAACCTTCGAATGGTCAAATATCAAACAGGATATCCGTGATCAGCTTAACCATCTCCTATTCGGCAAAACACGAAGAAGACCGATGATCCTCCCGATCATTATGGAAGTCTGAACATCATAGAAGTTAAAAGAGCTGGCCGAATGGTCAGCTCTTTTCTTATTCAATAGTTCGATAAGCCATTGTGGTTCCTTTTATCTCATGCGGAACCGGTCCAGTCCGTACGCCGCTGAGCGGGGCCATTCCGCTTTTTATCAATACAGCTCCAAGGCCCCAACGGCTGGCGGACTTCCCGTTTCCTTCTTGCGATAAGTCAACATCGACTCACGATGTTCGTCGTGTTTCCTTTATCTCATGCGGAACCAGTCCAGTCCGTACGCCGCTGAGCGGGGCCATTCCGCTTTTTATCAATCCAGCTCCAAGGCCCCAACGGCTGGCAGACTTCCCGTTTCCTTTATCTCATGCGGAACCAGTCCAGTCCGTACGCCGCTAAGCGGGGCCATTCCGCTTTTTAAAAGATCCCTCAGGCACCTAACCTATTTCTTCCTCTAACCAGTTTATGAATTGAATTTCATTTTGAAGAAGATACTAATTTTATTATTGCTTCAGAAGGAGAGTGTCTCGAGTAATGAATTTCAGTATGAACCAAAATCAACCAAACAAAGGTGAAGAAAAAGAAAAAGAGGGCAAATCTTCTGGTTTGATGGAAAAGATTCAACAGCTTGGCCAAACGAATGTACCGCAGCTCTCAAACGATTCAAATATTCATTGTTTGACGATTGTCGGTCAAATAGAAGGGCATATGCAGCTTCCACCGCAAAACAAGACGACCAAGTATGAGCATGTCATTCCTCAACTGGTCGCAATCGAACAAAATCCCAAAATTGAAGGGTTGCTTGTTGTACTCAACACAGTAGGAGGCGATGTAGAAGCTGGCCTGGCTATTTCGGAAATGCTCGCTTCCCTCTCGAAGCCTACCGTATCAATTGTGCTGGGCGGCGGACATTCCATTGGTGTTCCAATTGCGGTTTCATGTGATTATTCATTCATCGCTGGAACGGCAACCATGACCATTCATCCCGTTAGACTTACAGGGCTCGTAATTGGTGTCCCCCAGACATTCGAGTACCTGGATAAAATGCAGGATAGAGTCGTCAATTTTGTAACAACGCATTCCAAGGTAACTGAAGAGGACTTCAAAGAACTTATGTTTGCAAAAGGGAATTTAACAAGGGACATTGGAACAAATGTCGTAGGTGAGGATGCAGTGAATTATGGGTTGATGGACGGTGTCGGCGGTGTCGGGGAAGCAATAAAAAAGTTAAATGAATTGATTGAGCTTAAAGGCGGAAGCAAGGAAGAAGGGATGCTTCAATGATCCTTTATACAACGGTCCCTCAGGAGATGATATTTCCAGCTGACCAGGATGCGTACTCACAGCAGGAGGTTGTTGAGTGGCAGGGTATCCCGTTGCTTGTTGAACAATCTCAGCAATACTATAAGGTGATCAGGGTGATGAGCAGTGACCCGGCACATTATTTAAACGAACAGATTTGTCCAGGGGAATATCTGAAGATGTAGTCTTCCAATCATTGATTTTCGCCAATGACAGTATATGATATAATATATGGAGAAAGCGGCATTAATTAGAAACCTTAGAGACATGCTTTCCAAATATACGGGACTGGTATTTCCGGCTTGGTGATGAAGCGGTAAATGCCAGCCCTTTCTTCATCTATATGAGGTTGTCATCAATTGGAAACTGGGATCCTGAGACGAAGAGCATATTATTAAGAGAATTTAGGTGAAAGAACGTTGGCGAAGAGAAAAAGAAGAAGCAGTAAAAAGTCCTCCAATATCAAACACACAATCAAATATGAATTAATCGGAATGCTGTTGATAGCACTGAGCTTAATAGCCATCATCCAGCTGGGTGCAGTCGGCAAGGCATTCGTTCTTTTTTTTCGATTCTTCCTGGGGGAATGGTACATGCTTGCATTCATAGGCATGCTGTTTATTGCGGGATATATGATGGTAAAGAGGGAATTGCCGAATTTTTTTTCGAGAAGGCTGGCCGGGATATACATAATTTTAATCAGCACATTGCTCCTCAGCCATGTAAAACTATTTGAACTCCTCTCGAATGACGGTGCATTCCAGAACCCAAGTGTGATTGCAAACACTTGGGAACTTTACTGGATGGAAGTGAAAGGGGAAGCAAGTACATCGGATTTAGGCGGAGGCGTTATCGGGTCTGTTTTATATGCGGTATCTTTCTTCCTGTTCGAATCCGCGGGAACCAAGATTTTGTGTATGGCATTGATAGCCATTGGAGTCGTGCTGTTCACTGGAAAGTCTTTCGGATCTGCACTTGGCAAGATGGGCAGTGCCTTCAATGAATTCTTTGGAAATCAATGGGCAGCTTTCCGTCAGGATATGAAAGAATGGAAAGAAGAGCGGATTGAAAAGAAGGAAGCAAAACAACAGCGGAAAAAAGGAACAGTCCATGAAAAAAACACAGGCAAAACGATAGAAGAGCCGGCTGAAGAAGTGAAAGTGGAACCGATTATTTCCAGCTTCAATGAAAAAGCCTATCCTGGTGAAACTGTTCAATCCGCATTGGAAGAAGAACGGATGGAGCAGCCCCCGGGACAGAGCGAGAAGAACAGCGGGGAGCAGCCTTCCGAAGGTGCCGACGAAGCGCCTCCCATCACGTTTACCGAGGTGGAGAATAAAGATTATAAACTGCCTCCAATATCTCTATTAAACAGGCCAAGCCAGACGGACCAAAGCAATGAATATCAGATGATCCATGCGAATGCAGCAAAGCTGGAGCGCACCTTCCAGAGTTTTGGTGTCAAGGCAAAGGTCACGCAGGTTCATCTGGGACCAGCCGTCACAAAGTATGAAGTTCATCCAGATACGGGTGTGAAGGTCAGCAAAATCGTCAATTTAAGCGATGACCTGGCTTTAGCGCTTGCTGCAAAGGATATCAGGATTGAAGCACCTATACCTGGTAAATCAGCAATAGGAATTGAAGTCCCTAATACTGAAGTCGCGATGGTTTCATTGAGGGAAGTCCTTGAATCGAAGTCAAATGATAAACCAAACTCCAAATTGTTGATAGGACTTGGTCGGGACATAACCGGAGAAGCTGTATTGGCAGAGCTGAACAGGATGCCGCATTTACTCGTTGCCGGGGCTACAGGAAGCGGAAAAAGTGTTTGTATCAACGGTATTATTACAAGTATCCTTATGAGGGCGAAACCGCATGAAGTCAAATTAATGATGATAGATCCAAAAATGGTTGAGCTTAATGTATACAACGGTGTTCCTCACCTGCTGGCACCTGTAGTGACCGATGCCAAAAAAGCATCACAGGCATTAAAGAAAGTTGTCAGTGAAATGGAGAGAAGGTATGAGTTGTTCTCCCATACAGGCACCAGGAATATTGAAGGCTACAATGAATATATAAAGCGGCATAATAAAGAAAATGAGGAAAAGCAGCCAGAACTTCCATTTATCGTTGTCATAGTGGACGAACTCGCCGACTTGATGATGGTGGCTTCAAGCGATGTAGAAGATGCCATCACACGACTTGCCCAAATGGCACGTGCTGCGGGTATCCATTTGATTATCGCTACACAGCGTCCGTCTGTGGATGTTATCACAGGGGTCATCAAAGCGAACATTCCATCAAGGATCGCGTTTGCAGTTTCCTCCCAGACCGATTCAAGAACCATTCTGGACAGCGGAGGAGCTGAGAAATTGCTTGGCCGAGGTGACATGCTCTTCATCCCTGTCGGTGCTTCTAAACCGACCAGGGTTCAGGGGGCATTTTTATCGGATGACGAAGTGGAAGAGATTGTAGACTATGTCATTGGCCAGCAAAGGGCGCAATACCAGGAAGAAATGATTCCTGATGAAGTGCAGGAAGGAGACGTTTCATCATCAGTCGAAGATGACCTTTATGATGAAGCGGTTCAGTTGATTGCAGAAATGCAAACAGCCTCTGTCTCGATGCTGCAAAGGAGATTCAGGATAGGCTACACGAGGGCTGCCAGATTGATCGATGCAATGGAAGAACGAGGTGTCGTCGGTCCTTATGAAGGAAGCAAGCCAAGAACAGTATTAATTGGAAAGCCCTCGGAAGAACACTCATCATAGGTATTTTTAAACTGTCCGGATCGATTCCGGGCAGTTTTTTTGTTTTCTTTAGGACTTAGGATCCAAGCTGTTAAGCCGCAATTTATATAGACTAAATGTCCCCGATAAAGAAGGGGCCTCTACAATGATTTAGAATGACCTGATTGGAAATGAACGAAGGAGGAAAGCGTTTTTTTGGCAAAAGAAAAATAAATTTCACTTTATGAGGTCAGACCTCTATCCTTATCGACGGATAATGTGTTATACTTTTAAAAGCGTTTACATTTACCGTGTTTGCTTGAAATCATGGCCTGTTCAAGACGCCGCTCTAAAAAAACCGGTTTGCATTCGGAGTTGAAAATTTCGAAAGTTTTGATTTTCTGGTTTTTTCGACAAAAATTCAATAATCTATTTATTTATTTTTTTAAAAATGATATAGTATTTTGGATTAGTAGGAAAGATATACATCAGAGTCTGGTGTCTTGAGAAAAAATGGTGGTGGTTCTTGGATGACAATAAAAGCAGATAATAGGCATTTGTACTTACAAGTGATTGACCGTCTAAAAAAAGACATTGAAGAAGGCATATATAAAGAGAAAGAAAAACTGCCTTCTGAATTCGACCTTGCGAAACAGCTTGGAGTAAGCCGGGCAACACTTCGGGAAGCCTTAAGGATCCTCGAGGAGGAAAATGTCATTATTCGCAGGCATGGGGTTGGAACCTTTGTAAACGCTAAGCCGCTCTTTACCTCGGGTATCGAGCAGTTAAATAGTGTCACGAATATGATCAAACAGGCTGGTATGGAACCTGGGACCATTTTCTTGAGTTCAAGTTTTCAAGGCCCGACTGATGAAGACATCCGTCGTTTTACACTGGATACTGAAGAAGACATTGTGATGGTAGAACGAGTAAGGACAGCAAATGGGGAACCAGTGGTCTACTGTGTGGACAAAATGCCCTCAAATGTGTATCCCAGAAAGTTCACAACAGATGTAAATTCTCTTTTTCAAGTTCTTGAACAAGAAGAGAATAAACGAATCACTTACGCCGT
Source organism: Bacillus sp. SRL337 (assembly GCF_984799155.1). NCBI lineage: Bacteria > Bacillati > Bacillota > Bacilli > Caryophanales > Bacillaceae > Bacillus > Bacillus sp. SRL337. The sequence continues at coordinate 1,745,246 of NZ_OZ481793.1, forward strand.
GACGCAAATTGAACCACTTGGGTACCATGAGAAGATTTCACCCATCCTCAATTGCGATCCGGAGTCTGCCCTGCTGGTTTTAAAGCAGCTTCACTTCGATGAAAACGACAATCCGATTCTTTACTCAGTCAACTATTTCCGCTCGGACAAGTTCAGTTTCCAAGTGTTGAGAAAGCGGATCTGATCATTTTGCAAGTCTATTTTTCTTACTATATCAACATATTTTACAGGGGGTAACCAAGGTGAAAAAACGTAAATTTGGTTTAGCACTTTCTATGGTTCTTGCAGCAGGTACAATTCTAGGTGCATGTGGAAGCAACAATAATGATTCTGAAGATGTAGCACCGGCTAAAGACGGGCAGGCAGACACATTCACTGTGGGTATGGTAACGGATGTCGGCGGTGTCGATGACAAATCCTTCAACCAATCAGCTTGGGAAGGTCTTAAGGCATTCGGTGAAGACAATGGACTTGAGAAAGGTACTGATGGATTTGATTATCTTCAATCAAAATCTGATGCGGACTATAAAACAAACTTGAATACTGCAGTACGTAACAACTTTGATCTTATCTATGGAATTGGCTACAAACTGCAGCCTGCCATTGAAGAAGTTGGAAAACAACGTAAAGACAGCAACTTTGTAATCGTTGACAGTGTGATTGAGGGTATGGATAATGTTGCGAGTATTACGTTTAAAGAACATGAAGGTTCTTTCCTTGTTGGTGTCGTAGCAGGTCTTACGACTAAAACGAATAAAGTAGGTTTCATCGGTGGTACTGACTCTGACCTTATTAATAAATTTGCTGCTGGTTTCCAAGCAGGCGTAAAGTCTGTAAACCCTGACGCTGAGGTAGATATCCAGTTTGCAGGAGCATTTGATAAAGCGGATAAAGGTCAGTCAATGGCTGCTTCTATGTACCAGGCCGGCAATGATATCATTTATCATGCAGCAGGCGGTACAGGAAATGGTGTGTTCACTGAAGCGAAAAACCGTAAACAGCAAAATCCTGATCAAGAGCTTTGGGTCATCGGTGTAGACCGCGACCAGGCTGCTGAAGGTTCTGTAACAGTTGATGGAGAAGAAATGAATATCACTTTGACTTCAATGGTTAAACGTGTGGATACGGCTGTAATCGACGTTGCTGAAAGAGCGAAGAACGGCGAATTCCCAGGCGGAGAAGTAGTTGAATATGGATTGGATGATGATGGTGTAGGCATTGCTTCTTCTCAAGATAACATCTCTGAAGATGTTTTAGCTGCAGTTGACGAATGGAAAGAAAAAATCGTTAACGGCGAAGTGGAAGTTCCAACAAAGCCTGAGTAATAACATAAACATCGGCCGGGGAGGTCATGAGTGATTTTCCCCGGTCAACTTTTGAAAAAAAGTGTTAAATAAAAAGTAGAATGAAAGAATTCTGCTTTTTATTTAGGATTTTTTCAGGGATGAGCCTCCCTTTCCTAAAAATTTCAAAGTCTGACCTCATACTTTAGAAAATCAGACTCTATTCATAGCAAGGAGTGAAACTGGGTGGAATATGTAATTGAGATGCTTAACATTCGCAAAGAATTCCCTGGTATCGTGGCTAATGATAATATCACCCTTCAGTTGAAACAGGGCGAAATCCATGCGCTCCTGGGAGAAAATGGCGCTGGGAAATCGACTCTTATGAACGTTCTTTTCGGTCTTTATCAACCGGAACAGGGTGAAATCAAGGTCAATGGGAAAAGTGTGAAAATCACAAATCCAAATATCGCAAATGATCTAGGAATCGGGATGGTCCACCAGCATTTTATGCTTGTAGACACGTTTACCGTTACCGAAAATATCATCTTAGGCAAGGAACCTAAATCAGGCGGCAAAATCGACCTTAAGAAGGCAGAGCAGGAAGTTCGTGAAATCTCTGATCGATATGGGCTGGCAGTGGATCCACAGGCTAAGATATCTGATATTTCAGTCGGCATGCAGCAGCGTGTAGAGATCTTGAAAACGTTGTACCGCGGTGCAGAAATCCTTATTTTCGATGAGCCTACTGCTGTCCTTACGCCGCAGGAAATCAAAGAATTGATAGAAATCATGAAGACGTTGATTAAAGAGGGTAAATCTATCATCCTTATTACTCACAAACTGAAAGAAATTATGGAAGTATGTGACCGCTGTACGGTTATTCGCAAAGGGGAAGGAATCGGTACTGTCGACGTCGCTGATACAGATGTGAATGAACTTGCAAGTCTGATGGTTGGACGCGAGGTAACGTTCTCAACTGAAAAGAGCAAGGCAGAACCAAAAGAGCCTGTCTTGGAAGTTAGTGATTTAAAGGTGAAAGATTCACGGGGAGTAGAAGTTGTCAGGGGCTTGAACCTGACAGTAAGAGCAGGTGAAATCGTTGGAATAGCAGGTGTTGACGGAAATGGCCAGTCTGAGCTGATAGAAGCGATTACGGGTCTTCATAAAACATCCAGCGGTACCATTAAGTTGAATGGTAAGGAAATCCAGAATAACAAGCCAAGAAAAATCACTGAATCGGGGTTGGCGCACATCCCCCAGGATCGTCATAAACATGGACTTGTCCTTGATTTTCCAATCGGGGAAAATATGGTTCTGCAAACCTACTATCAAAAACCTTATTCTAAATCTGGTATTCTGAATTTTAAAGAAGTGTACAAGAAAGCTTCAGCATTGATTAGCGAATACGATGTCCGTACCCCAAGTGAATATACGCTTGCGCGAGCCTTATCAGGAGGGAATCAGCAAAAAGCCATCATAGGCCGTGAAATTGACCGTAACCCTGATCTGCTTATAGCTGCCCAGCCAACAAGAGGGTTGGATGTAGGTGCAATCGAGTTTATCCATAAGCGTTTGATTGAACAGCGTGACAATAATAAAGCTGTCCTTCTGGTTTCATTCGAACTGGAGGAAATTATTAATGTCAGCGACAAAATTGCTGTGATTTATGAAGGGGATATTGTGGCTGTTGTAGACCCGAAGGAAACCACCGAACAAGAACTAGGACTGTTGATGGCTGGTTCCAAGCGCAAGAAAGAAGGTGACTCTATCAATGTCTAACAAATATCAAAATATACTCATCCCTGTCATTTCAGTAGTATTGGGTTTAATTGCCGGGGCAATCATCATGCTTGTGACCGGTTATAATCCAGTAGAAGGTTATGCTGCCCTCTGGAATGGTGCATTTGGCGACAAATTCTATGTCGGCGAAACATTAAGGCAGGTTATACCCTACATTTTAGCAGGCTTAGCAGTTGCCTTTGCTTTCCGTACAGGATTATTTAACATCGGAGTTGAGGGACAGTTGTTGGTCGGCTGGACTGCAGCTGTATGGGTTGGTCTTGCTTTTGATCTTCCCAAATTCATTCATCTGCCGGTATCTATCATTGCTGCGGCTGTGGCAGGAGCTCTATGGGGGTTCGTACCTGGTATCCTTAAAGCGAAATGGCGTGTACATGAAGTAATTGTTACAATCATGATGAACTATATTGCACTTTATACTACTAACTATTTAATCAGAAATGTAATTGCGGATGAGGCTGATGCTACCGACAGCATTGCAGAATCTGCTTCACTGAAGAGTGGTTTCTTTGAAACACTGACGGATTATTCCACACTTCATAACGGAATCTATCTAGCTGTTATTGCAGCGATCATCATGTGGTTCCTGCTGGAAAAAACGACTACTGGTTATGAATTGCGTTCAGTTGGTTTTAACCAGCATGCCTCTCAATATGCCGGTATGAATGTGAATAAGAATATTGTACTATCTATGGTTATCTCCGGTGCTTTTGCCGGTCTCGCAGGTGCGATGGAAGGGCTTGGAACTTTCGGTTTTGCCTTCTTGCATTCAAGCTTTTCCGGTGTCGGTTTTGATGGGATCGCTGTAGCACTTCTTGGAGGGAACACAGCAATCGGTGTCATCCTGGCAGCAATCCTATTTGGCGGATTAAAAGTCGGTGCATTGAATATGCCGTTGGAATCAGGTGTTCCGAATGAACTCGTAGAAATTGTCATTGCCTTGATCATCTTTTTCGTAGCATCAAGCTACATGATCAAATGGCTGTTGAATCGTTCGAAAAAGGGGGTGAAATAAGTGGGTTTCATGACAATATTGGAGATCATCATCTCTTCTTCATTGGTTGTAGCTGCTCCGCTTATTTTCACTGCATTAGGGGGAGTGTTCTCTGAACGCTCCGGAGTAGTTAATATCGGTCTGGAAGGTCTTATGGTCATTGGTGCCTTCGCGGCCATTGTGTTCAACCTTACTTTTGCATCTACATTTGGCGCTGCGACCCCATGGGTAGCTTTGATTGCTGCGATGGCAGTAGGCGGTTTGCTATCACTTCTGCATGCACTTGCATCGATCACATTTCGTGCCGATCAAGTGGTCAGTGGTGTAGCGATCAACTTCCTAGCCCTTGGAGCAGGTTTGTTCCTGGTTAAATTAATTTATGGAAAAGGCCAAACAGATATCATCCGCACAGAATACAGCTTTAAAAAAGTGGATATCCCTTTCTTGAGTGATATTCCCGTAATCGGAAATCTGTTCTTCAGCCGTGTAACGTACACTGCTTACATTGCCATCATCCTGGCTTTTGTCGTTTGGTATATATTATATAAAACACCATTCGGATTAAGGTTACGCTCTGTCGGTGAACACCCAATGGCTGCTGATACAATGGGCATCAACGTAACAAAAATGCGATATATCGGTGTTTTCTTATCTGGTATACTTGGAGGACTGGGTGGTGCCGTGTATGCTCAATCGATTTCATTGGATTTCAGTCACTCCACGATCACTGGACAAGGATTCATGGCTCTTGCTGCAATGATTTTCGGTAAGTGGAATCCTCTTGGAGCAATGGGAGCTGCGCTTTTCTTCGGATTCGCCCAAAGCTTGAGTATTGTAGGGTCAAGTATTCCTTTATTTGAAAATGTACCAAGTGTATACTTGCAAATAGCGCCTTATGTCCTGACAATCCTTGCTCTTGCTGGATTCATCGGTCGTGCAGATGCACCTAAAGCCCTTGGGAATCCTTATGTGAAAGGCAGCAGATAACAATATGGAACGAGTGCAGACCTAATGTGGGCGCACTCGTTTTTTTTGTGGCCGTTTTGTAATCGCTCTAAGGTATAAATATCATTGATGTATGTTTACCTATATAGATAAACATATATTAAACTGCCATTCATATTGGTACGTAAGGATGTGCGATTTTCTGCAGAAGTAGCGGGACAGGAGCAGCCTATCAGTCAATCGGGCTCCAGCGGCAGGAGTCAATGAACAGTCTTAGCGGCTGGCAGATCTCAGTCTCGCTCTTTCAAATCCATTTTCCTGGCCCCGCTGCCAGTATATGTCCTCCCCTCTCCTCACGATCACTTCGTTCGTTCTATTTCCTTATACCTCATGCGGGAGTACACCAATCTGTGCGGCTGAACTCCGGGTTCGGCAGCTCAGCCGGCCTTGTACCCTTCAGTGTAAACCAAAGCGGAAGCCAAATTGGAAATGCTTGAGTGAATTTAAGAACTTTCCTCTCATTTTTCAGCATATAGTGAAATAATGACCATATTTTAAATGGCCATTAGTGGCAAAAACTTGAAACGGTGAAACGGTAACATGTATAGTAAAAGGGAATTTACCTCAAAATAGGGATAAATTAAGGTATGATAATAAACTAGTTGTAAAGACCTTGAATGAAATATGAATTCGTCAGCAAAAGGAGGATGGCAAATGTCTAAAGTCAATGAAATGGTGAAAACGAAAAATGGTTATTCGTTACATATCGTCAAGACAGATAAATATAAGACAAATACTCTAGTCTGGAGGATGAAGACTCCTTTACAAGCAGCAAATATAACATTAAGAGGGCTCCTGCCGCATGTGCTTCAAAGCAGCTCTAAGAAGTATCAAAGCACGACGGCGCTCCGTTCTTACCTGGATGAATTATATGGTGCAAGTTTCTTCGTCGATCTTGCAAAAAAAGGTGAATATCATGTCATGAGCTTTTCCGTTGAGGTAGCCAATGAGAAGTTTCTGAAGGATTCAGAACCGTTGCTGCAAAAAGGACTGCAGTTCCTGGCGGATGTAGTAACTGATCCCAATGTAGAAAATGAATCTTTTCATGATGAAACCGTAGCAAAGGAGAAAAGGAATCAAAAGGTGCGGATCCAATCTGTTTTTGATGACAAGATGAGGTATGCCAATTCCCGCCTTGTGGAGGAAATGTGCAAAAACGAAGCATATGCCCTGCACCCAAATGGAATTTTGGAAGATGTCGATAAAATAACAGCAGAAAACCTATTTCAGTATTATCAGGATGCAATCAGCAAGGATGAGCTGGACTTATATATAATTGGTGATGTAGACCCCGGTGAAGCAGAGAGAATGTGTGAGCAGATCTTCTCTCTACAAGAAAGGCAGCCCCAAATAGTGGGAGATGAAAGCCGGGCGCAAGATGATGACGTGAATGAAGTAATTGAAAAGCAGGATGTTAAACAAGGCAAGCTGAACATCGGTTACCGGACAAATGTTGCTTATGGAGAAGCCGATTATTGGGCATTGCAAGTCTTTAACGGCATCTTTGGCGGATTTTCGCACTCAAAACTGTTTATTAATGTTCGTGAAAAGGCAAGCCTTGCATACTATGCGGCCAGCAGGCTGGAGAGCCATAAAGGACTGATGATGGTCATGTCTGGAATTGATGCGAAAAATTACGAACAGGCCGTGACAATAATAAAAGAACAAATGCAGGCGATGAAAGACGGGGATTTTACAGAAGCTGAAATACAGCAGACAAAGGCTGTTATCAGAAATCAAATCCTTGAAACCATCGATACTTCACGCGGGCTTGTTGAAATCCTATATCATAATGTGGTATCCGATAAGGAAATAGAACTTGATGACTGGCTTGGCAGCATTGAAAAGGTGACAAAGGAGCAAATTACCTCGGTTGCGCAGAAAGTCAACATGGATACCATCTATTTTCTTACAGGAATGGAGGGATGAACTATGGAAAAAATTTCATTTGATCAGCTTCAAGAAGAACTGTTCTATGAAAAAATGGACAACGGCCTTCAAGTGTATGTCCTTCCAAAAAAGGGCTTTAATAAGACCTACGCTACCTTTACGACAAAGTATGGTTCAATAGATAATCACTTTGTGCCAAAAGGAAGCAGTGAATTTACAAAGGTACCTGATGGAATTGCCCATTTTCTTGAGCATAAACTGTTCGAAAAGGAAGATGAGGATGTTTTCCAGAAATTCAGTAAACAGGGTGCCTCTGCCAATGCATTCACGTCATTCACAAGAACAGCCTACTTATTTTCTTCTACATCCGAAGTAGAAAAAAATCTGGAAACACTGATTGACTTTGTTCAAGCTCCTTATTTTACGGAGAGTACTGTTGAAAAAGAAAAGGGGATCATTGGACAGGAAATCACTATGTATGATGATAATGCCGATTGGCGCCTGTACTTTGGCGTCATCCAGAATATGTACAAAAACCACCCTGTCAAGATTGATATAGCTGGAACCATTGAATCGATTTCCCATATTACGAAGGATATGCTGTATCAGTGCTATGAAACGTTCTATCACCCAAGCAATATGCTTATGTTCATTGTGGGTGCTGTCGAGCCAGATAAAATCATCCAACAGGTGAAGGATAATCAAAGTAAAAAAGATTATAAAGAAATGGATGAAATCAAGCGTAAGTTTGATGATGAACCAGCCGAAGCCGCCGAAAAGAAACAGGTGCTCCATATGAATGTTCAGGCTCCTAAATGCCTGGTAGGTGTAAAAGCCCTTAACACAGAGATTCAAGGGCCGAAAATGCTTAAATATGAGCTCTCTGTGAATATTGCGTTAGATATGCTTTTCGGGAAAAGCTCAGAAAATTATTTCTCACTTTATAATGATGGCCTCATCGACGAGACTTTCCATTATGATTTTACACAGGAAAAAGGGTTCGGTTTTGCCATTCTTGGAGGAGACACTGAAAAACCGGATGAATTGGCAGAACGTCTTACAAAAATCCTTTTGAATGCAACGGAAGGTGACACCTTATCAGAGGAGGCTCTCGAAAGAACAAAGAAAAAGAAAATCGGAGCATTTTTGAGGGCGATCAACTCGCCCGAGTACATCGCAAACCAATTCACTCGTTATGCTTTCAATGAAATGGATTTGTTTAATGTGGTGCCCACACTGGAAAAAATCTCATTACAGGATATCCGCTCTGTGGTTACTGAATTATTCGAAGAACAGCGGTTTACAGTTTGTCAGGTGCTTCCTAAAGAGAAATAATGGTTTTTACAGAAAGGGGAGAAATTCCCCTTTTTTATTATTTACGGCTCTTTTCGTAAACTTTGTTGCTATATAATAATATTTCCAAAAGATAGTGGAGTAATGAAACCGGAAAAACCCCAAGAGAGAAAAGTGCTTCTCTCTTCGTTCAGAGCGAAAAACGTAGTAGGCAGCAACAATATATGCGAAAACAGCCTTATTTATAGAATAGGGTGAAGGACAATGAAGAAATTTGCATTAATAACAGGAGCATCAGGGGGAATAGGAAGGCATACAGCAATGACTTTGGCAGAACAGGGCTGGAGCCTGTATTTGCATTATCATACAAATGGAGAAGCCATAAAGGACCTTCTAGGTCTGCTTGCTCAATATGAAGGAGAATTCATTCCAGTGAAAGCGGACTTATCGGTTGATAAGGGATCTGATGATCTTCTATCACAACTTTTTCATTTAGATGCTGTGATCTTTGCCAGCGGGAAGGCGCAGTATGGGTTATTTCAAGAAATTAAAGGTCAGGAAATGGATGATATGTGGAATATCCATGTCAAGGCACCGATGAAAATTATGCAGGGGGTGCTGCCCAAGCTGTTAAACAGCACGATTGGAAGTGCTGTAATCGTCAGTTCCATCTGGGGACAGACAGGTGCGGCATGTGAAGTGATGTATTCCACAGTAAAAGGTGCTCAGATAGCATTGGTCAAATCACTAAGCAAGGAATTGGCCAGAAGCGGCATACGCGTTAATGCGGTAGCCCCTGGAGCTGTGAATACAGATATGATGAGCACTTTTACAGCGGAAGAATTGGCTGGGATAGCTGAGGAGATCCCAATGGGAAGGCTGGCTGAACCCCTTGAAGTGGCGAACATGATAGAATTTTTATTGTCCTCAAAAGCCTCATATACTACCGGACAGGTGTTTTCAGTGAACGGCGGCTGGTATACTTGAGGAAATAAGGTGATTTTAATATGGTGAGGATGAATATTTTCCTTTTGAAGATGCAAACTAAGGTTGTATTTCATAAAGAAATGCAAGCAAGGCCTCTAAACTGCAGATTGAGGCCTGAAATAAAGCATGACTTCTAAGGAGGCTCCATTTATGTCTGTATTGGATAACTGGCAAGATTGGAAAAATTTTTTGGGTGACCGCTTGAATCAAGCACAGCATGAAGGGATGCAGGGCGGAGTAGTATCGGACCTTGCGTACCAAGTCGGTGACTATCTTGCAAATCAGGTAGATCCTCAGAATGAGCAAGAGAAAGTCCTTGCTGATTTATGGTCCGTTGCATCTACTGAAGAGCAGCATGCAATTGCGAACATGATGGTCAAGCTTGTTAAGAACGATGGTACTCGCTAAGAGAGAGGATTAGTTCCTCTCTTTTTTTATTTTGATTTTAGCAGCAGCAAGTTGTTGGGGCTGGGGTCACAAGGAGTGGGACCCAATGGATTGGGCTATCCAGCTAAACTAAACGGGTCCTGCCAGTGGCACAAGGACCCGACGTCCACCGTTTTAATCGCCACTGCGCTGTGGTTGATGACAAGAAATATAACTCTCCCAAAGCAAATCCTTATGTATTCCATTATTCTAATCACTGCTAACTAACTCCCGCATTTGAAAGTGTGTAAAATGATTCGACTATCGGCATATAGGGTATGATGAGAAAAGATGAGTAAATATTACGTTCATTTGTAAGGTTTTCCTTTTCTAATAAGCCAAAATCATATATTATAGAAGCTAACGATACATGACTTAAACTCTCTAATTTTCAGGATATACGCAGAAATTTGTCAGATGGCGACTGTCACTTTTATTTTTGGAGGGATCTTATGGAACGAAAAGAATGGTATTTAGAATATGAAATTCAAAGAAACCGTCCTGGACTCCTTGGTGACATTTCTTCTCTGCTCGGTATGCTCTCCGTTAACATCGTGACAATCAACGGTGTAGATGAAGGCAGGCGGGGTATGCTGCTTCTGGCAAATAATGATGAGCAGATTACCAGACTTGAATCGATATTGCAGACAATGGATACGATAAATGTAACAAAGCTTAGGGAACCCAAATTAAGGGACCGTCTTGCCGTTAGACACGGACGATACATCCAGAGGGATGCCGATGACAAGAAGACGTTCAGGTTCATAAGGGACGAACTTGGCTTGCTGGTAGATTTCATGGCAGAGCTTTTCAAGCAGGAAGGCCATAAACTGGTAGGGATAAGAGGAATGCCGCGTGTTGGAAAAACGGAATCAGTTGTGGCCTCTTCCGTTTGCGCCAATAAAAAATGGTTATTCGTTTCTTCAACTTTGCTGAAACAAACCATCCGCAGCCAGCTTATTGATGATGAGTATTCATCTGAAAACATCTTCCTTATCGACGGGATTGTATCTACCAGAAGAGCAAATGAACGCCATTGGCAGCTTGTGAGGGAAATTATGAGACTATCTGCTGTCAAAGTGATTGAACATCCTGACATATTTGTGCAGAACTCTGAATACTCGCTGGATGATTTTGACTATATCATTGAACTTCGTAATGAGCCTGACGAAGAAATTACATATGATTTGGTAGAGAAAAACAATTTATTTCAAAACTCCGATTTTGGAGGATTCGATTTTTAAAAATTGGCAGGTGTTAGTTTTGACTGAACTAGGAACACGACTTAGAGAAGCCCGTGAAGCAAAAGGGTATTCCCTTGATGATTTGCAGGATATGACTAAAATCCAAAAAAGATATCTAGTGGGAATAGAAGAAGGTAATTATGATATGATGCCCGGCAAGTTCTATGTCAGGGCTTTTATTAAGCAGTATGCTGAAGCGGTCGGTTTAGACCCTGAGATGATTTTTGAAGAATACCCGAACGACATTCCTGTGACAAATACGGGAGACCTTCCCGAATTATCAAGAGTCCAATCCAGAAAACCTGTTTCTGCGGGCTCTTCTAAAGTGATGAATGTAATTCCAAGGATTCTGGTTGCCCTTTTTGTTATTGGTGCCATATTTGTGGTTTGGTATTTGCTGCCGAAACAATTCGGTGAAAACAACCAGGGGACGGATGAGAACCAGCAGGAATCTGTAGATTATTCTGAATCCCCGGAGGTACAGCAGCCTGATGATGAGGGGACGGAGGAATCTGCCGATGAAGGCAGTGAATCTGAAGAAAGCTCAGAATCAGGGCAAAACGAAGAAGAAACAGAAGAGCCCGCGGCAGAAACTGTACAGGAGATCGCTGTTGCTAATGTGAGCGGGAAAGAAACCACTTATGAAGTTAGGAATGCTGATGGCTTTAAGGTAGACATTTCAGCTGCCGGCGGTGACACTTGGATTGGTGTTTATAACTCCAAGGATGAGCAGCTCTTCAATCAAATGTTGAGTGATGGGAACACACAAACCTTCGACCTGGCAGAAGACGGAGAAGCTTTCATCATAGTCGGTAATGCCTCGGCAACGACAATAAAGGTTAATGGCGAGCAGGTCAAATATGAAGTATCGCCGACAGAAGTGGTAAGACAGGACATCATCATCAAACGTCCTGCCCAAGAATAGTCACTAAAGTGGCTATTCTGTTTTGTTATGATTCAAGGAGGTAGTAAGAGTGAACTTGCCAAATAAAATTACAATATCCAGGATTTTCCTCATCCCCTTATTTATGATTATCATGCTGGTTCCATTTGATTGGGGAACCATCTCTATTCTAGGGGCAGCAATGCCTGTAACACACTTTGCAGGAGGCCTTTTATTTATCATCGCATCTACAACAGACTGGATTGATGGGTATTATGCCCGTAAGCTGAACATGGTCACCAATCTGGGGAAATTTTTAGATCCACTGGCAGATAAGCTGCTCGTATCCGCAGCATTGATTGTCTTGGTGGAGATGGGCTTCGCTCCATCATGGATTGTCATCATCATCATCAGCAGGGAATTTGCTGTAACAGGATTGAGATTGGTACTGGCAGGGACAGGGGAAGTGGTGGCAGCCAACATGCTGGGGAAAATCAAAACATGGGCACAAATCATTGCGATTTCATCCCTATTGCTGCACAATATCATTTTTGCAGCCCTCTCCATCCCATTTGATACCATTACATTATGGATTGCTATGCTCATTACAATCTGGTCAGGATGGGATTATTTTTATAAGAACCGCCAGGCGTTTATAAATTCAAAATAATATGGACAAACAGGAGCCCGAACCCTTCTTTTTAACTGGTTTAGGGCTTCTTTTTTGTGGTATCAATGCTAAAAGCCTATAATTTATAGTGTAGAAAAAAATAAAAGATAACTGTAAAGGGGATAAAGGTATGAACGCAGAAATCATTGCTGTTGGTTCTGAATTGCTCCTTGGGCAAATCGTTAATTCAAATGCGAAATTCTTATCAGAACAACTGGCTGAAATTGGTGTGAATGTATACTTCCATACTGTTGTCGGAGATAATCCCGACCGATTGAAAAACGCTATAGAGATTGCCGAATCCCGTGCTCAACTGATAATATTTACCGGCGGCCTCGGACCGACGAAAGACGATTTAACCAAGGAGACGATTGCCGGCCATTTAAATACCTCGTTAGAAAAAGATGAAGAGGCATTGGCATATATAAAAGATTATTTCGTAAGGGCTCAAAGGGAAATGACGCCCAATAATGAGAAGCAGGCATTGGTTCTGAAAGATGCTCAAGTACTGAAAAACGAACAGGGCATGGCACCGGGAATGTTCCTCGCTAAGCCATCAAGATATTACATGCTCCTTCCAGGGCCTCCATCTGAAATGATTCCTATGTTCAAAAAATATGGAAAATCCGCTATTGAGAAGGCTTTGGGAAGACAAGAAACGATTGCTTCCCGTGTTTTGCGTTTCTTTGGTATAGGGGAAGCGGAGCTTGAAACAGAACTGATGGATTTAATTGAAGCACAGTCTAATCCAACAGTAGCGCCGCTGGCTTCTGACGGAGAGGTAACTCTTAGATTAACAGCAAAAGATGAATCAAAAGAAACGGCTGAGAAGCTGCTTGATCAACTGGAAACTGAAATACTGAAAAGAGTAAGGCCGTATTTTTATGGATATGAGGATACCACCTTAATGGAGGAAACCTCAAAGGCACTTAAAGAGAACGCGTTGACGATTGCCTGTGCGGAGAGTTTGACAGGCGGCCTGTTCGAGTCGCAGTTGACATCAATATCAGGCGCAGGATCCATTTTAAAGGGTGGTATTGTCTGTTACTCACCAGAAATCAAAAAGAATCTCCTTAATGTGTCGAGGGATACAATTGCCATTCATGGCACAGTAAGCAAACCATGTGCGGAAGAGCTGGCGGAAAATGTGAGGGAGAAATTCGATTCTGATATTGGAATCAGTTTCACCGGAGCTGCAGGTCCCGGCCCCCACGAAGGGAAAGATGAAGGGACCATCTGGATCGGCATCGCCAGAAAAGGCAGGGAAACGAAAACCTTCCTGCTCAACCTTGCCGGAACAAGAAATGGAAATCGGGCAAGGACAGTTAAGTACGGCTGCCACTTCCTCTTGAAAGAATTGAAAAAAGAAAAGGAGTAAAAGAGCGAGGACCAACAGGATACCCTGTTGGTCTTTGGTTTGATTTGGGGTGTTTATCTGTTGAAAGATAGTGACATAAAAAAGTGTTTTAATGAAATCCACTCTTGAGAATGACATTTTCTCCAAAGGAAAAAGAAGAAAGTTTAAAAATTCCGGCATAGAAAAAAACCGAATGAATGTTCGATTTTTCTCTTGTTAAATTGACCAAAAAGGTTTATAGTAGAGATAGGTTGTTGAAATGAGACAAGCAGTTGATAAATTGCTATTTTGTCTTTCTATATATGTAAGAGATTAAAAGGAGGAAATTTTGTGAGCGATCGTCAAGCTGCCTTAGACATGGCACTTAAACAAATCGAGAAACAATTCGGTAAAGGTTCTATCATGAAACTGGGAGAACAAACAGATAGAAATATAGTAACAATTCCAAGTGGTTCATTGGCATTGGATGTTGCTCTTGGTGTGGGCGGATATCCACGCGGGAGGATCATCGAAACATACGGTCCGGAATCATCTGGTAAAACAACAGTTGCTCTTCATGCAATTGCTGAAGTTCAGGCCAATGGCGGACAGGCTGCATTCATTGATGCCGAGCATGCCCTTGATCCTGTATATGCCCAAAAACTTGGTGTGAATATAGATGAACTTCTGCTTTCACAGCCGGATACCGGCGAACAGGCTTTGGAAATTGCTGAAGCGCTTGTCCGAAGCGGAGCAGTCGATATTCTTGTTATCGACTCTGTAGCTGCGCTTGTTCCTAAGGCAGAAATTGAAGGGGAAATGGGAGATTCACACGTTGGTCTTCAAGCACGTTTGATGTCCCAGGCCCTTAGAAAACTTTCTGGTGCCATTAATAAATCAAAAACAATTGCCATCTTTATTAACCAGATTCGTGAAAAAGTCGGAGTCATGTTTGGTAATCCTGAAACCACGCCAGGCGGACGTGCGCTTAAATTCTACTCCTCCGTCCGTCTTGAGGTCCGCCGTGCTGAAGCACTGAAGCAAGGGAACGAAATGGTCGGTAATAAAACGAAAGTCAAAGTCGTTAAGAACAAAGTGGCACCTCCTTTCCGTGTTGCAGAAGTCGATATCATGTATGGACAAGGGATTTCCAGAGAAGGGGAAATCATCGACATGGGCTCTGAACTGGATATCGTTCAAAAAAGCGGTGCCTGGTATTCTTACAATGAAGAGCGACTTGGCCAGGGCCGTGAAAATGCAAAAATTTTCTTGAAAGAAAACCCTGAAATCCGCAATGAGATCATGCAGAAGATCCGTGATCATTATGGGTTGGATACTGGCAGAGCGGAAACTGATGAAGGCCAGGATGAATTGTTCTTAGAAGAATAAGCTTTTTAAGAAGCAGGGAACCGTTCTCTGCTTCTTTTTCATATTAGGGTTCAAATGCATGAAAAATGATGAAAAAATCCAGTTAAAACAAGGGGAAAAGGCTCACCCCCTTGACAATGAATATTCTGAGATTTAAAATTAACATGTATATTTTACAAATTTTCGAATGTTAATATTTGAAAGCCTAGCGCTGTATATTGAAACCTTTGGAAACAATGTACCAGCCGACATGTAAAAGACATGACAAAAGTTCATAGCAAGGGGAGGTGAAATGATGGAACTCATTACAATCATCTCCATTTTGCTTGGCCTAATCGTCGGTGTAGTTGTTGGATACTTTATTCGTAAATCCATTGCTGAAGCAAAGATTGCTGGAGCTAAAGGTTCGGCAGAGCAGATTCTTGAAGATGCAAAGCGCGAGGCAGAAGCTCTGAAGAAGGAAAAGCTCTTGGAAGCAAAGGATGAAAATCATAAGCTTCGTACTGATATGGAAAACGACCTTCGTGAACGAAGAAATGAACTGCAAAAGCAGGAAAATCGTTTAATGCAAAAAGAAGAGAACCTCGACCGCAAAGATGAATCGCTTGATAAGCGTGAATCTCAGCTGGAAAGAAAAGAGGATGCTCTAAACGAAAGACAACAACATATTGAAGAGATGGAAAGCAAAGTGGACGAGATGATACGATCACAGCAGACTGAACTTGAACGCATCTCTGCACTTACACGGGATGAAGCGAAATCAATTATCCTGGACCGCACTGAGAATGAATTGTCTCATGATATCGCCTTGATGATCAGAGAGCATGAAACTCGTGCGAAAGAGGACTCTGACAAGAAAGCGAAAGAGATTCTTTCACTTGCAATCCAGCGTTGTGCTGCAGAGCATGTTGCAGAGACGACGGTATCTGTTGTGAACCTTCCGAACGATGAGATGAAAGGTCGCATCATTGGTCGTGAAGGACGTAATATTCGTACATTAGAAACGCTGACTGGAATCGATTTAATTATCGATGATACACCAGAAGCGGTTATCTTATCCGGTTTTGACCCAATTCGACGTGAGACTGCAAGGATTGCACTCGAAAAATTGGTTCAGGACGGACGAATCCATCCAGCCCGTATCGAAGAAATGGTCGATAAAGCAAGACGGGAAGTGGATGAGCATATCCGTGAAATCGGTGAACAGACAACATTTGATGTTGGTGTTCATGGGCTCCATCCGGATTTAATCAAGATTCTTGGGCGCTTGAAATTCCGTACAAGCTATGGTCAAAACGTTCTGAAACACTCCACTGAGGTTGCATTCCTTTCAGGATTGCTTGCCGCTGAATTGGGTGAAGATGTAACGCTTGCCCGCCGTGCAGGACTGCTTCATGATATCGGTAAAGCGATTGACCATGAAGTAGAGGGAAGCCACGTTGAAATCGGTGTTGAATTGGCTACAAAGTATAAGGAACATCCGGTTGTCATCAACAGTATTGCTTCTCATCACGGTGATACGGAACCAACTTCCGTCATTTCAGTGCTTGTCGCTGCTGCTGATGCACTTTCAGCTGCAAGACCAGGTGCGCGAAGTGAAACACTTGAGAACTATATCCGCCGCTTAGAAAAGCTGGAGGACATCTCTGAATCCTATGAGGGTGTCGAGAAGTCATTCGCCATTCAGGCCGGCCGGGAAGTTCGTATCATGGTTAAACCTGAATCAATAGATGATCTGGAAGCTCATCGTCTGGCACGTGACATCCGGAAACGGATTGAAGAGGAACTGGATTACCCAGGCCATATCAAAGTTACGGTCATTCGTGAAACAAGAGCGGTTGAATATGCAAAGTAAAGCGGTGTGATTTCACACCGCTTTTTACTTTGTGTCCAGCGCCCATCCCCAAGTGTCATAAGGTATTCCATCAAGAAGGTTAAAGAGCAGCCTTCCAGCCTGCTCGTCCTTTACTTGTCGGGGCTGAACAAGGCGATTCCTTTCTTTTATTTGCTACAAGCTGCTTTACCCCTCTAAAGGTCTAAGAGGCACCAGCGCTCTTAGCATGGTAATGGGTAAAGTATGAGTTTTTGTATAAGCTATGATAAAATAAAAGAAATGTTGAAAGAGAAAGGGTTTGTAAATGAAGATCTTATTTATTGGAGATGTAGTAGGCTCATTGGGCCGTGAAATGGTTTCAGAATATTTACCTAAGCTGAAGGCGAAATTTCGTCCTTCAGTCACCATTGTAAATGGGGAAAATGCAGCAGGCGGAAGAGGGATAACAGAAAAGATTTATAAACAGTTTTTGAATGATGGCGCCAATATCATTACTATGGGTAATCATACATGGGATAACAAAGAAATCTTTGATTTTATTGATAATACAAAATTGATGGTGAGGCCGGCAAATTTTCCAAAAGGCACTCCGGGAGCAGGGCTGACATTCATCAATATCAACGGCTTCGAGACAGCTGTGATCAATCTGCAGGGCAGAACATTCATGCCCCCTTTGGATTGTCCCTTTGAAGCTGCTGAAGAGCTTGTTGCTAAGGCAAAAGAGCGGACTCCGTTTGTATTTGTTGATTTTCATGCAGAAGCAACAAGTGAAAAACAGGCGATGGGCTGGTTCCTTGATGGAAAGGCTTCAGCAGTAGTCGGAACGCATACTCATATTCAGACAGCCGATAATCGGGTTCTTCCGAATGGAACTGCTTTTATCGCAGATGTCGGAATGACAGGGCCGTATGATGAAATATTAGGGATGAATAAGGAATCGGTCATCACGAAGTTCAGAACAAGCCTTCCTGTCCGATTCGAAGTGCCAAGCAAAGGAAGAAAGGTATTGAGCGGTGTCATCATTGAACTGCACGATAAAACTGGTGTGGCGAAAAGCATTGACAGGATTCTGATCAATGATGACCACCCGTTTATTGTTGAATAAAAATGAAAAGCAAAAGTACATTCTGGTGCTTTTGCTTTTTTGTGTTTTTTTTTCGTAAATGGTTGGTATTGGCAATGCGAAATATCCGAAAAAGTGTCGATGGTTTATTTCAAGGATGCAAGCAGTAAAAAAACGCATCAAATTGGTTTTTTGTATCACCTTTTATTCAAACGATATTCATGCAGTATCAGAAGTTCCCTTTGTATACACCCCCACTACGGCTTTTTTGGGCCAAGCGGGAATGATTTCCTGCTTTCATGAATATAGTAGCAGTGGAATCATTTATACCAGGTTGTTCTTTGCTTTGAACATTCGGTATGGGGAAATGACAAGGAGGAAAAGAAATGGAAATATTAAAAGTTTCAGCAAAATCTAATCCTAATTCTGTAGCAGGTGCACTTGCCGGAGTTCTTCGTGAGAGAGGAGCAGCAGAGATACAAGCAATCGGGGCAGGAGCCCTTAATCAGGCAGTGAAAGCGGTTGCGATTGCCCGTGGGTTTGTCGCTCCCAGTGGGGTAGATCTTATATGTATCCCTGCATTCACCGATATACTGATTGACGGAGAAGAACGAACTGCTATCAAATTGATAATTGAACCTAGATGAATGGAGTTGAGGCTGTCCCTGAAGAATGAATGGGAGAGCCTTTTTTAGTATACTGAAAGAGAAGGAGTTTAGGGATATATCAAGAAGTATATATAAAGAGCAAAGAGAACAGAAAGGAGTTTTTGTATGATATTTGATGGTCACTGCGATGTGCTTTTGAAGCTGCACCATTACAAGGATAAGGTCTCCTTCGAAAGCAAAGGGGATTTACATATTACATACCCACAGCTTCGTAAGGCGGGTAGCAAGGTTCAGCTTTTTGCCATTTACCTTCCTTCCTATCTAAAACCCGGTCAACGCTTCCAGGCAGCATTGGAGATGGTGGAGGTTTTTCATAAGCAAATCCTTAAGCAAAACCCCAAAATGAAAATGGTTCGTTCCAAGAAGGAAATTGCAGCATTAAAAGAGGATGAAATTGGCGCCATGCTGACTCTGGAAGGCTGTGAGGCCATCGAGGAGGATCTCATCAAGCTGCATACACTTTATCAGCTTGGAGTCAGGGCAGTCGGCTTAACCTGGAACTGGGCCAATGCTGTTGCAGATGGAGCACTGGAACCACGAGCTGCAGGTTTAACGAATTTCGGGAGGGAAACAGTGGAATTTCTCAATGATCACAAGATCATCACGGATGTTTCTCATCTCTGTGAGAGATCTTTCTGGGATACGATAGAAATTGCAAAGTATCCAATCGCTTCCCACTCCAATACTTTCAGCTATTGTCCCCATCCTAGAAATTTAAAGGATGACCAAATTAAGGCGCTTATAAATAAAGGAGGAGTGATGGGGTTAACATTTGTCCCGCCATTCTTGAATCAAAGTGGAGACGCCGAAATTTCCGATATTCTCCGTCACCTCGATCATATATGTTCAATAGGCGGCGAAAATCATGTAGGCTTTGGTTCGGATTTTGACGGAATCTCCGAGACCGTTAAAGGGCTGTCCTCCTACCGTGATTACGATAACTTAGTAGACGCACTTCAAAAACATTATAGTGAAAGCCAGATCCGGAAGTTCCTCTTCGATAATTTTTATGAGGCACTTCCGGAATAAAGCCGCAATTAGATTAAGATTCCCGCCAGATCACACTGGCGGGATTTTTTAGTTGTATTCTTTGCTCAGGTGAATTACTTAACTGTGCGATTCTGCATTTAGTGGGACTTGCCTAGCTCCAGGGGCCGCCGCATCGACTGGCGGATTTCTGTCTCCCTTCTCTCCAATCCAGCTGCCGCTAGGGTACTTACCGGCTCTTTCTTGAGATAAGTCAATATCCACTCACTCTGTTGGTTGTGTCTAAGTGATTTCATGCCAGTCCAGCCAGTACGCAGCTTAACGAGTCAATTCCGCTATGTAGTGATCAATCATCAGGAAAGGGCTCTGCTTTTTTTGATTCCCAGAACTCATCCGGAAGCCATCCAGCTGTGAATGGCCATTCCGAAACTTTATTGAACCACTCATTGCAGTGCTCTTCGTATTTCCTTTATCTTATCCGATAGCCCTGCAATCACTACGGGCTGAAAGGCAGATCGGGCAGGCTTTTGTTCAGCACGGCTCATAAAGAAATTGACTATTTTTGTTTAGAAGCATTAATGTTTACGAATAGAGCAAAGAAAGGACGGTTTCCCTTCTCTTTAACAGGATAAATTGAACATTTTGCAACATATGTACGCTTCTATTGTTTCAGGGGAGAAAAAGCTTTATACTAGATTAACGTGCAATCCTTTTGTAAAAAACTATCAACATTTTATAATAAAGAGTATCGTTCTTAGAAAATGCGTCGGCTGGTTTACATACAAGCCTGCAAAAACGCAGTTGAGCAATAGCAGGAAAGGAGTCCTTTTTCAATGAATGAAGAACAAAGAAAACATGGCCAGCAAGCGGCAGGTCCAGAAGATAAAAAGACTGAAAAAGATTATTCGAAATATTTTCAGAGTGTATATATTCCTCCATCATTGAAAGACGCAAAAAAACGCGGGAAAGAATCGGTTCAATATCATAATGATTTTAAAATCGATGAGAAGTTCCGGGGGATGGGCAATAACAAAAAGTTCTACATCCGTACATACGGCTGCCAGATGAACGAGCATGATACCGAAGTCATGGCAGGGATTTTCATGGCGTTGGGATATGAAGCCACCAATAGTACAGAGGATGCAGATGTCATTCTTCTGAATACATGCGCCATCCGTGAAAATGCAGAAAATAAAGTATTTGGCGAACTTGGACATTTAAAGCATCTTAAACGTGAAAAGCCTGAGCTGTTGATCGGTGTTTGCGGTTGTATGTCCCAAGAGGAATCTGTCGTGAACAAAATCCTGAAGACGTATCATCAGGTAGACATGATTTTTGGTACCCACAATATCCACCGCCTTCCGAACATCTTAAATGATGCATACATGTCAAAAGCGATGGTAGTTGAGGTTTGGTCAAAAGAGGGAGATGTCATTGAAAACCTTCCTAAAGTCCGCCGCGGCAATATTAAGGCATGGGTGAATATCATGTATGGCTGCGACAAATTCTGTACCTATTGCATCGTTCCTTATACAAGGGGCAAAGAGCGAAGCAGAAGGCCGGAAGAAATCATTCAGGAAGTCCGCCACCTGGCTGCACAGGGATACCAGGAAGTCACTCTTCTGGGACAAAATGTAAATGCGTATGGCAAGGATATTGAAGATCTAGAGGATTACGGTCTTGGAAACTTGATGGATGAACTCCGCAAGATCGATATACCCCGCATCCGGTTCACCACAAGCCACCCTCGTGACTTTGATGACTACTTAATCGAAGTCCTTGCGAAGAAAGGGAATCTTGTAGAACATATCCATTTACCGGTTCAATCTGGTTCATCTGCTGTCCTGAAAATCATGGCCCGTAAATATACACGCGAGAGATTCCTGGAGCTGGTAGGAAAAATCAAAGCGGCGATGCCTGGTGTAGCACTGACAACGGATATCATTGTCGGATATCCGAACGAAACAGAAGAACAGTTTGAAGAAACACTTTCATTGTATCGGGAGGTAGGCTTTGAATCAGCCTATACGTATATCTATTCTCCAAGGGAGGGTACTCCTGCAGCGAAAATGAACGATAATGTACCGATGGAAGTTAAAAGAGCGCGTCTGCAGCGCCTGAATCAGGCAGTCAATGAATTTTCAGCTGAAGCGCTTAAGCAATACGAAGGCAAAATCGTTGAAGTCCTTGTTGAAGGAGAAAGTAAGAAAAACCCGGAAATCCTTGCTGGTTATACGCGCCGAAACAAGCTTGTAAACTTCAAAGCTCCTAAAACGGCAATCGGCAAAATTGTAAAAGTAAAAATCACAGATACTAAGTCATGGTCGCTCAACGGAGAATTCGTTGAAGAAGGCCGGATTGGTTCAGAATTTCTAGAAGAAGCGGCAGAGGTGAAATAATATGACGAAATATACAAAAGACGATATTATGAAAAGAGCATCTGAACTGGCAAACATGATTGCAGAAACTGAGGAAGTTGATTTTTTCAAACGTGCAGAGGCACAAATCCATGAAAATCAAAAAGTGCGCGAAATGATCGCCAGCATTAAAAGCTTGCAAAAACAGGCCGTGAACTTCCAGCACTATGGTAAAACGGAAGCACTGAAGATGGTAGAAGCCAAGATTGAAAAGCTGGAAGATGATATCGATGCCATTCCGGTCGTGCAGGAATTCAAACAGTCTCAAGTTGACGTAAATGATCTTCTTCAGATTGTGGCGTCGACTATCTCTAACACTGTTACAGACCAGATCTTATCATCTACAGGCGGTGACCTTCTCAGGGGGGAAACGGGTTCCCAGGTTAAGAACTCCACTCCGGGAAGCTGCAGCTAATTTATAGGGGAACTGATTTCCTTTAGCAGGAATCAGCTCTCCAGTTAAATAAAGGCTGTTTTCGCATATATTGTTGCTTTCGGAAAAATCCCAAAAGCAGGATTTTTCCCTTGCATACTAAGTTTTTCGCTCTTGCTAAACAGGGGGTTTTTCCAAATCATTATTCCACTATCTTTCGGAATTATTGTCAGATTGCATCAAATAAAAAAAGCGTTATCTTCAAGGTGCTGTTTTTGAAGATAACGCTTTTTATGTTTTGTTTCGCTTTTTCTCGATCTTTCCTTCTTTGTCATCGTTTTTCTCTCATGAGTGCTGAATTGGCATCCAGGAGCCCTCAAGACCGTAACATCCCGTCCTCTGGTCCTCAATAAGTGATCACGTTCCTTTTTCGCCTTGCTTTTGGCCATCGGTGCTTCACCTCGTACGTAAATTCCTCCTGTGGAGGTGGTTCTATTAAAGCACGAAATGAGATAAGTTGAAAGCCTTTTTATTTATGGAGCTGCAATATAAGGATCAGCGGTATTCTCAGCCTTCTTTTAAATTCCTCTTTATCGTTGAAGGCGTCCTTCCTCGGAGCAGCTTCTTTTAAATTTTTCAAGGCAAATCCTCCAGCCAGGCACAGTGAGATATAGTCTTCAATCGTTCTGTGGTACTTAACAACGGAATGGTCCATCCATGCCTCGGTTCTTTTCCCGCTTTCAAAATAGTTGTCAACTACCCAGTGTGTCCGTTTTTCTTTTCCTGAAAAATGGTCGAACGTCGCAGTAATGACAGGATGCATAACGGAGAATACAAATTGGCCGCCGGGTTTTAGTCCCTTATACACAACATGAATCACAGCCTCCAAATCCTCAATGTAATGAAGGGCCATCCGAGATGTAATCAAGTCATATTTCGCTTCCTCGATATTCAACTTCTCCAAATCTCCTAAGAGAAATTCCGCCTTTTCAGTCGCATGGGATGAAGTTGCGCTATCAACCATATTTTGGGATCCGTCGATTCCTGTATAATCAGCAGCCCCTGCATCAAGCAGTTCTTTTCCGAAAAAGCCATCGCCACATCCAAGATCCAGGATGCTTTTGTCCCGGACATCCCCAATCAGTTCAAACAGTACCGGTTTTTCCATAGCATTATTTGGACTTTCTTCTCTTTGTCTCCGGGACATGAAACGGTCAAAAAACTCTTTTTCTTCGTATACACTTGATCCTTTATGTAACAACGTCATCCCCCCTGAATTTAAATGTCTTTTTTTTTACTCATCATAATATAGTACGGATGAAATTACCTTGCTTTTTTGAAATTATTTGATTGTAAAGACGATTAATGGTTTTTAAGGTGGTCGGGAAAATGGGAACATTCACTATTTTTAAGCATACAATGAACTATCTCGAAACTAATTTGTCACCATTCTTAAAATACTCGCACAAACGTCTAGACGCCCGCATAAGATGAATTGAAAATGAATGAGGAGGTACGCTCGAATGGCAGAATACAGAGAGATCATTACCAAAGCGGTCGTAGCGAAGGGACGCAAATTCACCCAATCCCATCATACGATTAGCCCGCCGCATCATCCATCGAGCATTTTAGGCTGCTGGATCATCAATCACACGTATGAAGCACACAAAGTCGGCAAAAAAGTCGAAGTATCGGGCTTCTACGAAATCAACGTGTGGTATTCCCACGATGACAACCGTAAGACTTCCGTGGTTACAGAGAAAGTGGAGTACTGCGATGTCATCAAGTTGAAATATCGCGATCCTGACTGCTTAGATGATAAAGAGGTAAATGCAATCGTACTGCAGCAGCCTAACTGCGTTGAAGCGGTTATTTCACCAAATGGCAACAAAATCATCGTACATGTAGAACGTGAATTCCAAGTCGAGGTCATCGGAGAAACAAAGGTTTGTGTCCTGGTTAATCCGGATGGCTGTGATGATGACTGGGATTGTGACTTTGACGATGAAGACTTTGAAGAGCTTAACCCGGATTTCCTGGAAGGGCTTGACGAAGAATAACTGAGACTAGGAAGACGGCCTCTTCCTAGTTTTTTTGGTTTAGAAAAGAACGGAACTCCTGTTTGAAAAATCATATTTTGACAGCTGGGAATCTTGCTTCCAGGTTAAATAATCAGAAAAAGAAAAGGGCGAAACGCTACGATTTCGTCCTTTTCTTTTCGTATGTTTATTTTATCAGTGAAGCCTGTTCACCACGCATATAGATGAATTTCAAGTTTTACAGCAATTGTCTTCTTGATTTTTTGGTGAAAAGCTCCTTGGTACTGATAAAAGGAGCGAAAAAGTAGTATGATGAAAAAAAGAAGAGGAGGGATAAAATGGATTATGAGATGCTTGGCTTGGACCATGTTCAACTGACTGCACCGAAAGGGACTGAAGAAAAGGCAAGATGGTTTTATGGGGAAGTTCTCGGGCTGAGAGAGATCCAAAAGCCGGAAAAGCTCATAGCTGGAGGGGGCTGTTGGTTTCAATGCGGAAACCATGAAATACATATAGGGGTAGAGAATGAATTTTCTCCAGCACTGAAAGCCCATCCTGGAATCACGGTGAAAAACATCGGTGCTCTTAGAAGCAGGCTTGAAGGAAATGGATTCCAAGTGCAGGAAGACACCCGGATTGAAGACCGGAAGAGAATTTTTATCAACGATCCTTTTGGAAACAGAATCGAATTTCTTGAGTTCCATAAATAAGGATTGCCCATTCAGCCGGATCTCCAAGGAGAAACGGCTGTTTTCGTCCCCGGAAGTTTTTACATAATACACGCAAGCCTTCCTGTTGTTTCCTTCAATATAAAAATCAAGTTTGCTATGATATAATTGGTGTTTGAAGATTACTAGATAAGATCGGAAAGGTTTGGTTGGCCAATGGCGACATACACTCCAATGATTATGCAATACTTACAGGTGAAGGCAGAGTATCAAGATGCCTTTTTGTTTTTTCGTTTAGGGGATTTCTATGAAATGTTTTTCGAGGATGCCGTCAAAGCTTCCCAAGAACTTGAAATTACATTAACAAGCCGTGACGGAGGAAGCACCGAGCGGATTCCAATGTGCGGGGTGCCGTATCATTCAGCACCAAATTATATAGAACAACTTATTGAAAAAGGCTATAAAGTGGCCATTTGTGAGCAGACTGAAGACCCGAAACAGGCAAAAGGGGTTGTAAAAAGAGAAGTCGTTCAGCTTATCACACCCGGGACAGTGATGGATGGGAAAGGGCTTCATGACAAAGAAAATAACTATATAGCTTCTATCAGTCTATTTGATGACAATACAGCAGCATTGGCTTACAGTGATTTATCCACAGGTGAAACAAAGGTGACCCAGTTGACTGACAACTTTGATGACACCATTAATGAACTGGCCACAATCGGCGCAAAAGAAGTGGTCGTGCATTCAGATTTCGATGAAGAATTAAAGAAGAGGATGTGTGACCGCACAGGGATTACCCTCTCCTTTGAAAATGGTACGGAAACAGCCGTGAATTTCAGCACGCTTGTTGAGGAATTGAAACAAGACAAACTGAAATATGCAGTTTGCAGACTGTTAAACTACTTATTCAGAACCCAGAAGAGGAGTCTGGACCACCTGCAAAAAGTCGAAACCTACCAAATTCATCAATTCATGAAAATTGATTACTACTCAAAGAGGAACCTTGAATTGACGGAAACCATCCGTGCTAAGGGGAAAAAAGGATCCTTACTATGGCTTCTTGATGAAACCATGACAGCAATGGGAGCAAGGATGCTGAAGCGCTGGATTGACCGCCCGCTTATCAACCAAGAGGAAATTGAGAAGAGGCACAGCATGGTGCAGCTTCTTCAGGAGCGTTTCTTTGAACGGGAGGATATCAGGGAACTTCTTAAAGAGATATATGACCTGGAAAGGCTTGCCGGCAGAGTGGCCTTTGGAAATGTCAATGCAAGGGACTTGATTCAATTAAGGAAATCCCTTTCCCAGGTTCCTCTTTTGAAAAATATTATTGGTGAACTGGGGCATGAAATTGCAGACGATATTTTGAAAACCATCGATCCATGTGGCGAGCTGACCGAAATGCTGCAGGATTCCCTACATGAACAGCCCCCGCTTTCGATTAAAGAAGGGAATATCATCAAAGACGGCTACAACGAGGACCTTGATCAATACCGGGATGCAAGCCGGAACGGAAAGACATGGATTGCCCAGCTGGAAAGGGAAGAACGCGAGAGAACCGGCATCCGTTCCTTGAAGGTTGGATACAACCGTGTGTTCGGATACTATATCGAAGTCACGAAAGCCAATCTGGGATCATTGGAAGAAGGGCGATACGAGCGGAAGCAGACCCTGACGAATGCTGAACGCTTTATCACTCCTGAATTGAAAGAGAAGGAAGCTCTGATCCTCCAGGCAGATGAAAAAAGCATTGAGTTGGAATATGACCTGTTCCTGAATATCAGGGAAACGGTCAAAGACTATATTCCACGCTTACAGAAGCTCGCCAAGATTGTAAGTGAAATCGATGTTCTGCAGTGCTTCGCAACCGTAAGTGAAAAGAGGCACTATGTAAAACCATCATTTAATCGTGACAGGGGGATCATGATCAAGGACGGCCGCCATCCAGTGGTTGAAAAAGTCATGGACGCCCAAGAGTATGTTCCCAATGACTGCTATATGGACCAGGAAAGGGAAGTCCTGCTGATCACAGGGCCCAACATGTCCGGTAAAAGTACCTACATGAGGCAGCTTGCCCTCACAGCCATTCTGGCCCAGATAGGCTGTTATGTACCTGCAGCGGAAGCCAGCCTGCCGATTTTCGATCAGGTTTTCACAAGGATTGGAGCAGCGGACGATCTGATTTCAGGGCAAAGTACATTCATGGTTGAAATGCTGGAAGCCAAAAATGCCATCACCAATGCAACGCAAGACAGCTTGATTCTTTTTGATGAAATCGGAAGAGGAACGAGCACTTACGATGGAATGGCACTGGCGCAGGCCATCATTGAGTATATTCATGAAAAGATCAAAGCGAAGACGCTTTTCTCAACGCATTACCATGAATTGACTATTCTCGAACAGGAACTTGCTCATGTGAAGAATATCCATGTCAGTGCGATGGAACATAACGGAAACCTGGTGTTCCTTCATAAAATTAAAGAGGGAGCGGCTGACAAAAGTTATGGAATACATGTAGCGCAGTTAGCGGAGCTTCCTGAAAATCTGATCATCCGGGCAAATGAAATATTGAGTAGGCTCGAACAGAAAAAAGAGACTACCGCAGAAAAAAGTGCTGCATACCAGCAGACGCTTCCTGCTTTGGAAGGAGTAAAAGATGAACAGCCTTCACAACTGTCCTTCTTTCAGGAGGAAAAAACCGGAGTAGCTAGTGGAAGCAGTCTCAGCAAGAAAGAACGCAAGCTGCTGGAAGAATTGAAATCTTTTGATATCCTGGAAATGAATCCGCTGCAAGCCATGAATGCCCTCTATGATTTACAAAAGAAACTGAAAAAATAAGGAGGTGGGATTATGGGGAGGATCTTTCAGCTTGACGATGCCTTGTCGAATAAAATTGCTGCCGGAGAGGTAGTGGAAAGGCCGGCATCAGTGGTCAAAGAATTACTGGAGAATGCAATTGATGCCAATGGCAATGTAATTGAAATACATGTAGAAGAAGCGGGCCTGGGTTCAATCAGGATCATCGACAACGGTGACGGCATTTTAGAAGAAGATGTCCAAACCGCCTTCAGCAGGCATGCGACAAGCAAAATCAAGGATGAAAATGACTTGTTCCGTATTCGCACCCTCGGATTCAGGGGAGAGGCCCTGCCGAGTATTGCCTCTGTGTCTCACCTGGAAATGAACACAAGTACAGGGACTGGACCAGGTGTCAATATCAAGCTGCATGGCGGAAAAATCATCAGACAAGAAAAAGCATCAAGCAGAAAAGGGACAGATATTACAGTTTCAAATCTCTTCTTTAATACACCTGCACGATTAAAATACATGAAGACGATCCATACGGAGCTCGGCAATATAACGGATGTGACAAACAGAATCGCTCTTTCCCACCCGGAAATTTCAATCAAGTTGATCCATAATGGAAAGACCCTTCTTCATACAAACGGAAATGGAGACGTACAGCAGGTGCTCGCTGCCATTTATGGAACTAATATTGCGAGGAAAATGGTTAGAGTCGAAGCAGCCTCGTTGGATTTCAAAGTGAAGGGATATATTTCTCTTCCGGAAATCACGCGGGCGTCAAGGAATTACATCTCGACCATGATCAATGGCCGTTTCATCAAAAACTATGGACTTGCGAAAGCAATCGGGGAAGGATATCATACCTTGCTTCCGATAGGAAGGTATCCTATCGTATTGCTTTCGATTGAAATGGACCCGCTGCTTGTGGATGTCAATGTGCATCCTTCTAAAATGGAAGTAAGAATCAGTAAGGAACCAGAACTTTTTGAATTGGTTTCAAGCGCTATCAGGGATTCTTTTAAAACCAAGGAATTGATTCCTTCAGGCTATAAAGAGCCTAAACCGATGAAGTCTCAAACAGAGCAGACCTCGTTGACATTGGATCATCTGCCTGGAGATAGAGACGCCCGTGTTGAGCTGGAAAGCCAGAATCAACGTCAGGGACAGCAAACGAATAAGTACCGGTCAGAAAGATCGTATGAATCAGACAAACTGCCTCCAAAAGAGGTCATGGAACTTCTTTATAAACGGGATGAGCCTTCCGTTAAGGAAGAGGATGTTTCCAAGCTTTATGAGGAGATTCCTGATATTCAGCCTGTATCACATACGGCAGGGATTGAAATGCAGCCTGATGTATCAAAACCATCAAGGGTTCCGCCATTGTATCCTGTCGGGCAGATGCACGGTACTTATATTTTTGCCCAGAATGAAAATGGTTTGTACATCATCGATCAGCATGCGGCACAGGAACGGATCAAATATGAATATTACAGAGAAAAGGTTGGAAAAGTCGAAAAAGAACTTCAGGACATGCTCGTGCCGATTACGCTGGAATATTCAGCGGATGAATTCATGAAAATCACAGAGCATAA
This sequence comes from Bacillus sp. SRL337, assembly GCF_984799155.1. NCBI lineage: Bacteria > Bacillati > Bacillota > Bacilli > Caryophanales > Bacillaceae > Bacillus > Bacillus sp. SRL337. The sequence continues at coordinate 1,774,877 of NZ_OZ481793.1, forward strand.
AGAGGAACTTGAAAAAGTAGGTGTCTTCCTGGAGGAATTCGGCCACAACAGCTTTATCATCCGCTCACATCCCCAGTGGCTGCCGGCCGGCCAAGAGGGCGAACTTATAGACGAGATGATTGAACAGCTCCTTAACATGCGAAAGGTGGATATAAAAAAACTTCGAGAAGAAGCGGCCATCATGATGAGCTGTAAAGCATCCATCAAAGCCAATCAGTACTTGAAGAATGAAGAAATTCAAGCGCTGTTGGATGAGCTTAGACGTTCTGAAGATCCATTTACATGTCCACACGGCAGGCCGATCATCATCCACTATTCAGTGTATGAAATGGAAAAGATGTTTAAAAGGATCATGTAAGGAAAAAGGGGCTTATGCGCTAAATCGCATAAGCCCCTTTGTAATCACAGGAAGGTTTAGATTTCTTATGTGAAGGTGATTGACAACGCTTCCAGATTTCATTAATCTTAAACTAAGTGAATTGAACCGTGAAACAAGAATTAGGACTCACACAGTTTATCTCAGGCGATAGTTGTGTGGGTTTTTCTATATTAGTTTAAAAGAGAAGAGGAGTGGGGAGTTTGGAAAAATATATATTATCTTTGGACCAGGGGACGACCAGTTCAAGAGCCATCCTTTTTAACAAAAAAGGGGAAATCGTCCATACCGCACAAAAGGAATTCACCCAGCACTTCCCCAAAGCAGGCTGGGTCGAACATGATCCCAATGAGATCTGGGGTTCTATCCTGGCGGTGATTGCCACAGTCCTTTCTGAATCGACCGTTAAGCCGGAAGAGGTTGCAGCGATTGGCATCACAAATCAGCGTGAAACTACAGTGGTTTGGGATAAGAATACTGGTGAACCGGTATATAATGCAATCGTTTGGCAGTCACGCCAGACTTCGGACATTTGTGAGGAGTTGAAGGGAAAGGGGCTGGAAGATACATTCCGCAATAAAACCGGTCTTTTGATCGATGCCTATTTCTCCGGCACCAAAGTGAAGTGGATACTGGATAATGTTGACGGGGCGAGAGCGAAAGCCGACCATGGAGAGCTGCTTTTTGGCACGATCGATACATGGCTGATCTGGAAACTCTCCGGAGGGAAAACACATGTTACAGACTACACCAATGCCTCCCGTACACTGATGTATAACATTTATGACTTGAAATGGGATGAGGAGCTTCTCGAAATTCTAGGAGTTCCGGATAGTATGCTCCCGGAAGTGAAGCCGTCTTCTGAAGTATACGGCAATACCGTCCCTTATCACTTCTTCGGTCAGGATATACCGATTGCCGGTGTGGCAGGTGATCAGCAAGCGGCATTGTTCGGTCAGGCATGTTTCTCGGAAGGGATGGCAAAGAACACTTATGGGACTGGGTGTTTTATGCTGATGAATACGGGGGAAAAGGCTGTCAAATCCAACCAGGGATTGCTGACGACAATTGCCTGGGGCTTTAACGGAAAGGTTGAATATGCGCTTGAGGGGAGCATTTTTGTGGCTGGTTCAGCCATCCAATGGCTCCGCGATGGTCTCCGTATGATAAAAGATGCTGGTGAGACCGAGAGCTATGCAGAAAAAACAAATGGGAATGAAGGTGTTTATGTAGTCCCGGCCTTTGTCGGGCTCGGTACACCTTACTGGGACAGCGATGTGAGGGGAGCAGTATTTGGATTGACACGGGGAACATCTAAAGAACTTTTTATCCGTGCGGTCCTTGAGTCTCTGGCCTATCAGACAAAGGATGTGCTGACGGCCATGGAGGCTGATTCTGGATTGGCACTTAAGACACTCCGGGTAGACGGGGGGGCAGTGAAAAATAACTTCCTGATGCAATTCCAAAGTGATATTCTGGCTGCTGCAGTGGAACGGCCGGTAGTCAATGAAACTACGGCACTTGGTGCAGCATATCTAGCCGGACTTGCTGTCGGCTATTGGAAGGATACAGGCGAGATTACGGCACAATGGGATTTGGACAGGAAATATGAACCCGCCATGAATCAAGAGGAAATCGACAGGCATTACGGCGGCTGGAAGAAGGCCGTGCGTGCGGCTATGGCTTTTAAATGATACAAGAGCTTCCCGGATAGACAAAAAGCCTCATACAAAGGAGTATGAGGCTTTTGGATTTAACCATTTGAAGTGCGGTAGTTCTTGCCTTCATCCGGTTTTTTGAAATTATGTTCCCAAATTTTCTTCACAGGCTTTGGCAGCTGTTTAACAGCACCAACTGTATATTGGATGTTATCTTTCTTTTCATCGATATCTACCTTGATCTCCTGGCTGTGGGTAGAAAGTTCATCGGTTTCTTCCTGCAGGTTCTGGGCGCGTTGCTGCAGGCTTTCCACAGTCTTATTCAAGTGATTCAAAGTCGGTTTTGTTTGCTTCATAAACTTAATTCCTTCATATCCGAGATAGACAATGGAAAGGACAAATAATCCGATGCTTAAATAAACGATGATCATGGTTAAACCTCCTATAGCTTCTGTAGTCCCTAAATACAGAAAATCGTTACTGTTCTTTACCCTGAATGAATGGATTAAAACAGTGGAAAATAAGATTGCCTTCCATTAAACAATGAGCTATAATAAAATCAAAAATTTTCAAATAGTATGCGATGAAAAAGAAGAGTATGCATGGAAACGACTTAAGAGAGCTGATGGCTGGTGGGAATCAGTGTTGGACCGTGTTGAATGGGCTTTAGAGCATCCAGGCTGAACAAAATAGGCCGGCGGAGGGTTCCACCGTTAAAAGGAACAAAAGAGTTGATTTTTGAGCTCTTTTCAAGATTGCCCTTTTGGAAGGGTAAATGAAGGTGGCACCGCGGGGTTTCTCGTCCTTTTTGGATGAGAAGCCCCTTTTTATTTTTGGTTCTTTCGTAAACGTTGTTGCTATCTGATAATAATTCCAAAAGATAGAGGAGTAATGATTCGGAAAAACCCTGTTTAGCAAGAGAGAAAAGAGCTTCTCTCTTCGTTCAGAGCGAAAAACGTAGTATACAGTGGAAAATCGGCTTTTGGGATTTTTCCGAAAGCAACAGTATAGGCGAAAACAGCCTAATTTTTAGGAGGGGTATTATGGATCGACCAACCGTATTAACAGGCATAAAGCCGACAGGGCATCCACATCTCGGAAACTACATCGGAGCGATTAAACCGGCACTTGAGATGGCCAAAGACAGCAGTTTCCAGGGAATCTATTTTATTGCTGATTACCATGCCTTGAACTCAGTGCAGGATAGGCAAAAATTCAAAGAATATACGTATGAGATTGCTGCAGCATGGCTTGCACTCGGTTTGGATCCGGAAACGGTCATTTTCTATCGGCAGTCAGATGTACCAGAGATTTTAGAGCTTCATTGGATTTTGTCTTGCATGACACCGAAAGGACTTATGAACAGGGCGCATGCCTATAAATCCAAAGTGGAGGAAAATAAATTGGAAGGAAATGATCTGGATGCAGGCGTCAATATGGGGCTTTTCACGTATCCCATTCTGATGGCAGCTGACATCCTCTTGTTCAATTCGGATAAGGTCCCAGTAGGGAAAGACCAGGTGCAGCATGTGGAAATCGCAAGGGACATTGCCGAAAATTTCAATCGTACGTTTGGAGAAGCCCTTAAGCTACCGAACTATGTCATAGAGGAAGAAACCGCCGTCATTCCCGGGCTGGACGGAAGGAAAATGAGCAAAAGCTACGGCAATACCATCCCGTTGTTCTCTGAGGAAACGGCATTGAAGAAACTGATCAATAAAATTGTCACGGATTCAACTCCTCCAGAGGAACCAAAAGAGGTGAAGGGATCATCCTTGTTTACTCTTTATAAAGAGTTCGCGGCTGCAGGTGAAGTCGAATCATTGAGGGAGAAATACCAGCAAGGCATCGGCTGGGGACAGGTAAAGAAAGAAGTGTTTGAAGTGTTGAACAGAGAGCTTGAGAAACCTCGCCAGAACTATTATGCATACTTGGATAACACAATGCTGCTTGATGAAATACTTGAGAAGGGTGCTGAAGAAGCACGCCGTATTGCATCGGTTCAACTTAAGAAGATAAAAGAAATGATTGGATGTTGAATGGATGGGCAGGAGTCTGGCTTCACACCGTGTGATTTCAGCTGTTAGTTTGAAAGTGCATCAAGGACCGGGATGGTAAGTCTATACGCGGCTCCATCAAAACCAAAAAACAGGCCAAACTGAATGTTTGGTCTGTTTCCCATTCATACAACTTACCCCATTTATCATTTTTTTTCAGCCAGTGTCTCCTCTGCCATCTTGATCATTTCTTTAACCATATTGCCGCCGATTTTTCCTCCGACTCTACCTGCATCGTGAGAGCTTAGCCCCCCGTTATAGCCTTTATTCAATGTGACTCCCTGCTCTTTTGCAGCTTCAAATTTCGCTGCAGCTGGATCTGTTTGATTAAACATATTGGCTTTCATGGTATTTAATCCGTTGCGTGCTTCTGGAACCAAAAGTTTATTTTTACTCATCTGAATCATCCTTTCATGTAGTACTAGTATGGTGAAAAGATAAAATTATATTAAAAAAATATTGTAATTTATCTTTAAAAGTGTAAAATTACACTAAGCATAATTTGGAAAACATGGGGTGTTTCACTTGAAGGCAAATCAAAATGTATCATTAAAAACGGGGATTCTAATTCTGTTTCTTTTTATTTATGTACTTGTATTTCTAACGGTTGCTCAAAGGCCAGAGAAGCAGGATTCCAAGGTGGTGAGTGATGTAGGCGGACTGATGCCAACCAAGATCGAGAAAGTGACCAAAGGACAAGAGGAAGATAAGATCATTAAAACAGTCAATAATGCTGTAGATAAGGACCTGAAAATATCGATTGCAGGAAAAATGCATAGCCAGGGGGGGCACACTTATTATCCTGGAAGTGTTGTCCTTGATATGACCGGTTACAATAAGGTGCTTGATATGAATGTTGAAAAAAAAACGGTACGAGTCCAGAGCGGCGCTACTTGGGAAGATGTTCAAGAAGCAGCCAATCCCCATGGCCTGGCTGTTAAGGTGATGCAGTCACAAAATATATTTACGGTTGGTGGTTCCCTTTCCGTCAATGTTCACGGGCGCGACATCAGGCATGGATCTTTGATTGAAACCGTCAATTCGTTTCGATTATTAAAACACGACGGAGAAGTGATTAATGTCTCCCGCACTGAAAATGAAGAATACTTTCCGCTGGTAATAGGCGGCTATGGCTTATTCGGTGTCATTCTGGATGTTGACCTTCAACTGACGGACGATGAGCTTTATACAATGAAAACCACAAAACTGTCTTACGATGAGTACAGTGATTTCTTTAATGTAAATGTGAAAGGAAATCAGGACGTCAAAATGCATCTTGCCAGAATTTCCACTGCTCCAGACTCGTTTTTGAAAGATATGTATATTACTGATTATGTCCATGCAAAAGATCAGGAACGTATGGAGGATTATACCGCCTTGAAGGGGGAAGAAGGTACGTTTTTTTCAAAGTTGATGCTGGGTGTCTCAAGAAATTCGGACTGGGGGAAAAATATTTTTTGGGATATGCAGAAGACCTATTTTACAGGTAAAGATGGAGAACACACCACACGGAACAACGCTATGAGGTCGGAGTCCAAGTTCATGGAATATGAAAGCAGCAAGGATACGGATATACTCCAGGAATATTTTGTACCGGTGGACAAATTCACAGAATATATCGATGATCTAAGGAAAGTGCTGGAAGAGGAAGATCTGAATTTGATTAATATCACTATTCGTTATGTGGAAGAAAATGAGGTTGCAGTATTGTCTTATGCCAAAGAAGACATGTTTGCACTGGTTCTTTTGATTAACCAGGAAACGTCCATTGAAGGGGGAGCAGAAACAGAGAGGATCATCAGAAAGTTGGTGGATGTAACAGTGAAGCACAAGGGGAGCTATTATCTCCCATATTACTCTTACCCATCAAAGGAACAAATGAGAGCCGCCTATCCAAGGACCGAAGAATTCTTCAATAGTAAAAGACAACTGGATCCAGACGAGGTTTTCATGAATCATTTTTACGAGGAGTATGGATTATGAACTATTTTATCTTATCTCAAAGCCTGGCCATGATGGCAAGTTCTGTGTCGTTTCCTTTCTATTTATTATTTATAAAAAATATAGGCTCGAACTTCTCGAGTTTTGGGTTTGCTTATGGTTTATTTACCCTGAGTTCTGCATTGTTTCACAGGTTGATAGGATCTGCCGCGGACATGATAGGGAGCCGCGGCCTATTGATAGGCTATGCATGGGGAATGGCGCTCATTTTCCTGGTGATTCCTGAGGTTGATACACTGGCTGGTGTTTATTTGTTGCAGGTAATTCTGGGGTTTTTGGGAGCTGTACAAAAAACATGCGAAAAGACGATGGCAGGGGAGGTATTTCGAGGGAAAGGGGCAGGCAGAAAGATAGGGGAATATCACTTCTGGACCACCCTTTTTGCCTCGTTCGCCGTATTCGGCACAGGAGTTCTCATTGACTTCTTTACCATTTCATTCATCTTTTATATCGGGTCCTTCCTATTTGCCGGAAGCGGAATCGCCCTGTTGTTCTATCAACAAAAGATATCCCGGAATCCTGCTGATGAGGATGTCACTGCGCAGTAGGTTGAATGGCTGTTCTTCTCACCCTTGTGAAACTTCTTTTAAATTCAAAGAACTTTTAGTTTTTTGATGATGATTAAAGCGAAGGTGTACGACCTCCTGCGGGGCCATAGGGACAGATGATATCCTGCGGGTTCATCCAGCATAAGTGGCAAGCGAAAAGCAGTTCGGTTTGTCTCCTTCCGATAAGTCACCCTCTTTATTTCCACTTATCGTGGTTTCTTCCTCTCATAAGAGAGACCTGCAATCCGTTCGTACCGCTTGGATGGCCTGCTTCGGCACTTGAGTACCATACGCCGCGGGGAGACCAGTATCTGAAGCGGAAATCATGGAAATTTTTTTATAATGTATATGTATAAAAAAGATAAAGTTGGTTATACTCTTCTGATATGTAACAAATGATTTCTTATGGTACGATAATATGTAAACTTATCTTTTTACATAGAAAGCAGTGAATTAGTTGAAGCAAAAAGAAAAACTTATCGTACTGATAGGACCTACTGCGGTTGGAAAGACAGCCACAAGCATAAATCTGGCAAAACAATTCAATGGTGAAATCATCAGCGGGGATTCCATGCAGATTTATAGAACGTTGGATATAGGCACAGCGAAAATAAATGAAGAAGAAATGCAGGGAGTTCCCCATCATCTCATCGATATAAGGGAGCCAGAACAAAGTTTTTCGGCTGCAGAATTTCAAGAGCTCGTCAGGAAAAAAATCTCAGAGATCCACAGCCGCGGTAAGCTCCCAATGATTGTGGGTGGAACGGGTTTGTATATCCAATCGGTTATTTATGATTATCATTTTACAGATGCTCCCGGGGATGAAGCGTACCGAAACAGTCTTGAAAAGGAAGCTGGAGAGCTTGGATACAAGGAAATCCACAGAAGGCTTGAAGAGGTGGATCCCAAAGCCGCCTCCAACATCCATCCCAATAACATCAGAAGAGTGATCAGGGCGTTAGAGATTTATCACTGTACCGGGAAGACAATGACAGTGCTTCAGGAAGACCAGAACAATGAACTTCTGTATGATGTGGCTCTCATCGGTTTGACAATGGACAGGGATCTTTTATACAGCAGAATTGACCTTCGGGTAGACCTTATGATGAATGAGGGGCTTCTTGAAGAAGTAAAAGGTTTATATAATCAGGGCCTGAGAGATGTTCAGTCCATCCAGGCAATCGGTTATAAGGAAATATACGAATATCTGGAAGGCATGGTTTCATTGGAAGATGCTATTGAAAACTTGAAGCAGAACTCAAGGAGATATGCCAAACGCCAGCTGACGTGGTTCCGTAACAAAATGGATGTTGAGTGGTTTGATATGTCAAACTCAAGGGAAAAGAACAAAAAAATTGAACTGATATCGGATTTTGTTGCAGGAAAGCTAGGGTTATAGTCGAATAGTTAAAATAGAGATAGAAGAGGAGGACTTATCATGAAACAATCGATCAATATTCAAGATCAATTTCTTAACCAATTGCGAAAAGACAGTACACAAGTAACTGTATTTTTATTGAATGGGTTCCAAATCCGTGGTCTTGTCAAAGGCTTCGATAACTTTACCGTTCTGTTTGAGTCAGAAGGAAAGCAGCAGATGGTTTATAAGCATGCGATTTCAACCTTCTCGCCTCAACGCAATGTTCAAATTAATTTTGATGAAGCTCAATAATTCTCTTTAAGTGATAAAACACACCAGGCTGATTCTGGTGTGTTTTTTGTTTTTATAATCTTAAACTTAACATAATATAATTATGATAAAGAGTTAAACGTGTGTATACAAAAAATAATAATGAATTCCTAACCATTTGAATAGGATGATAAGAGAGTTTTTAGAAGCATAGATGGGCATTTGTCACCGTTAAAAACCTCCAGACGTATACTGTATAGAATGGTGAGGTGAAGATATGGAACAGCCGATGAGAATGAAGAATAATGGACAAATAAGTATCGTACTGAATTCACATAAACGAAACCCGGTCCGGGAAATTAGAAGAACGGAGGATCCGGTCAAAGTCCTCCCTCAAGAACATGCGGCATTGAAAGAGATTGAAGCAGAACTTGCCATGTTAGTCGGCATGGAAGATATGAAAAAAATGGTGAAAGAGATATATGCTTGGATATATGTTAACAAGAAGCGGGAGGAAGCCGGTCTTAAAGCAGGTAAACAAGCACTTCATATGATGTTCAAAGGAAACCCTGGAACAGGAAAGACAACTGTGGCAAGACTGATAGGTAAGTTGTTTCATAAGATGAATGTCCTTTCCAAAGGGCACTTGATTGAAGCAGAAAGAGCGGATTTGGTTGGAGAGTACATTGGACATACTGCGCAGAAAACAAGGGATCTCATCAAAAAAGCGATGGGCGGGATCCTTTTTGTCGATGAAGCCTACTCACTTGGGCGCGGTGGAGAAAAGGATTTCGGGAAAGAGGCAATTGATACCCTTGTAAAACATATGGAAGACAAACAGCATGATTTCATACTTATCCTGGCAGGGTATTCACGTGAAATGGACCAGTTTTTAACTCTGAACCCGGGCCTTCATTCACGTTTTCCACTTGTATTTCAGTTTCAGGATTATACGGTCGAACAGCTTATGGAAATTGGCAGGCGAATGCTGACTGAGAAAGAATACGAGTTGAGTGCAGATGCTGAGAGAAAACTGAAAGAACATCTCTCACAGGTCAAAACTGCCATAACCCTTGCAGCTTTTTCAAATGGCCGGTATGTCAGGAACGTGATTGAAAAATCAATCAGGTCCCAGGCAATGAGGGTTCTTATGCAAAGCTCATACGACCGTCATGAGTTGATGACCATCAGGAGCAATGATTTAACTTTCCCAGCTGCCGCAGATTGAGAGAACGAGACTTCAGCCAGATGGGGGTGCTGCTCCATCTGGCTGTTTCTAATGGAGAAGAAGAGAATTTTATATAGACTTGAATATTTCATAATTCAACAGCTTTTCAAATTCAATAAGTTGCCATCCCCTTCGTCTTTTATTCTGTGCCCTTCCTTTTCACCTTTAGGATTAGAATTCGTCAGTTCTTTCATACTGAATATGATTTGTGAAAGAGAAATGATCGCGGAAAAAGGACAACCGGTAATAAAAGTGATCATCTGATCAGGGTGTTTTTCTGAAAGACTTCTACAGCCGTGCAAGTTTTTATTGAAATCGTTTTATGAATTAAATTACCTGAATATCCGGCATATTGTCGATATATTTAGATTTTTATTATGAACTGAACAGCTTGTTTTACAAAATTCGTGAACCTGCTGTGCTAGGGTATTAAGTAAGGAAGATCAGAGAATAGGAGTTTACACACTGACAATTCAATTAGATCTTGGATCTTACACAATGTACGATGTTTTTACTTGAGGGACGAGATAAAATGAAGAAAATTAACTGAATATTCCGTTAGTCGGTGCGGGATTTCAGAGAAGCGCTAATGATTAACCTTTCTGTTTGTAAGCGCTTTCTAAAATGAACTAGGGGGATTTGAAATGTCAGATATGGTAAAGATCGGCTTGATCCAGGCTTCTCATGATATTGACGGAACCGAACCAGTGGAGGTCCATAAAGAAGAGGCAATTAAAAAACACATTTCAATGGTGAAGGATGCAGCTAAAAAAGGAGCCCAAATTATCTGTTTACAAGAAATTTTTTATGGCCCTTACTTTTGTTCTGAACAAAATCCGAAATGGTATGACTCTGCAGAGGAAATTCCAAATGGCCCTACAACTAAGAGATTTCAGGACTTGGCGAAGGAATTAAATGTAGTCATTGTCCTGCCTATTTATGAAAGAGAAGGGATTGCTACATATTACAATACGTCAGCTGTCATAGATGCGGATGGTTCTTATCTCGGAAAATACCGGAAGCAGCATATTCCTCATGTAGGGGTAGGGGACAAAGGATATGGGTTCTGGGAGAAATATTACTTTAAACCTGGAAACCTCGGATACCCTGTATTTGATACGGCCTACGCCAAAGTCGGTGTGTACATTTGTTATGACCGACATTTCCCTGAAGGTGCACGATTGCTGGGCTTGAAAGGAGCAGAAATTGTATTTAATCCGTCTGCGACGGTAGCCGGTCTTTCCGAGTATTTATGGAAGCTGGAACAGCCTGCACATGCTGTAGCAAATGGTTATTACCTGGGAGCGATCAACCGAGTGGGCTATGAGGGTCCATGGAATATGGGCGAATTTTACGGCCAGTCATACCTTGTTGATCCCCGTGGAAGCTTTGTTTCCATTGGAAGCCGTGATAACGATGAAGTGATCATTGGAGAAATGAACAAGAAGCTGATCAGGGAAGTCAGGGATACATGGCAATTCTATCGAGACCGAAGACCTGAAACTTATAGTGAAATGACGGCGCTGCTTCCTTAAAATTGCATGAAAGGCTGACGATTATATACTGCATTTGACAGTAATAACTGTCAGCCGTGTTTTGTTGGTAAGGCAAATGGAATAGAGTGTGTGATTGGAAATGTGTTGACCAAAGCGGAAGAGGGGGAAGCAGGTTTGTCTAATAGTCTGTCGTTACTCAATCTTGAGAAGAACTTTCAGGAAGCCCATGGAGGGTTATCCAACAGGGAAGCTGTGGAAGAAGCTAATCGCTGTTTGTACTGTTACGATGCGCCTTGCATTCAAGCATGTCCAACAGGAATTGATATACCTTCGTTTATTAAGAAGATTGCTTCAGGAAACTTAAAAGGTTCAGCCAAAACCATTATGCTTTCCAACCCAGTCGGAGCAAGCTGCTCCCGTGTTTGTCCAACTGAAGAGCTTTGTGAAGGGGCTTGCGTGCTCAATCATTCTACCAAGCCGATTATGATTGGTGATTTGCAGCGCTATGCCACAGACTGGGCAAGGCATAATGAAGGGATTCTTTTTGAGGCAGGAGAAGCAAATGGGAAGACGGTCGGAATCATCGGCGGTGGTCCGGCTGGTTTATCCGCGGCGAGGGAGCTTGCCAGATTCGGTTATGAAGTAACGATTTATGAATCTGAAGAAAAAGCAGGTGGATTGAATACTTATGGGATTGTGTCGTTCCGTCTCCCGCAATCCGTGTCTTTTTGGGAAGTGGACCAGATTAAGAAGCTGAATGTTGAAATCAAGACGAATACAAAGATTGGCAGAGATGTTTCCGCGGAGGAATTGATTGATAAGCATGACTTTATTATCCTGGCAGCCGGAATGGCACATGTTCCGGACCTAAAAATTGCAGGGGAGGAGTTAGAAGGGGTACATGATGCGATTGAGTTTGTAAAAGCGACCAAGAGAGGAGAGTTGTCTAAAGATTATATAGGAAAGAACGTAGTTGTCATAGGAGCAGGCAATACAGCTATTGATGGTGCGACCTGCTCTGTTCGTTTAGGGGCGGGGAATGTAAAGATTCTCTATCGGCGAACTCAAGAAGAGATGACAGCTTATGACTTTGAGTATGAATTTGCCAAGCAGGATGGTGTGGAATTCAGCTGGCTGACGGCTCCAAAAAGGATCATAGGGAACGATGAGGACAAGGTAATTGGAATTGAATGCATCAAAATGGAGTTAGGGCAGCCGGGTGGAGATGGCAGAAGAAGACCGGTTCCAGTACCAAATTCTGAGTTCGTTTTACCTGCAGATGCCGTTATTAAAGCCATTGGCCAGACAAGACATCGATCATTGATTGAACAATTTGACCTGGAGCATAAAGATGGTGTTGTACAAGTCGACAGGGACACGTTCCAGACATCCAATCCCGCTATTTTTGCTTGCGGCGACATTATTTTTGGCAAGGGGGTTGGTGAAGCGATGGTGGTAACGGCTGCGGAACAAGGAAAACAAGCAGCATATCACCTGGATCAGCTTCTGGTGAAAGTTAATTGAATGAAATGTTTTGAGGGGGAGTCTCATGGCAAATTTAAGTATTGATTTAGCAGGCATTAATTCACCGAACCCATTTTGGTTAGCATCTGCCCCGCCCACGAATTCCGGATACCAGGTCCAAAGGGCTTTTGAAGCTGGCTGGGGCGGTGCTGTATGGAAAACGTTGGGGGAACCGATTATCAATGTATCTTCAAGATTCGCTGCTGTAAGCTTCAATGGCCAAAGAGTGGCAGGATTTAATAATATCGAGTTGATTACAGATCGTCCTTTAGAGGTTAACCTAAAGGAAATTTACGAAACGAAAAAGCGTTTCCCTGACCATGCCATCATTGCTTCACTCATGGTCGAGCCAAAACAGGAGAAGTGGCATGAGATTGTAAAAAAAGTTGAAGAGGTTGGCGTCGATGGACTGGAATTAAACTTCGGATGCCCTCATGGTATGGCTGAAAGGGGAATGGGTTCTGCTTCCGGCCAAGTTCCCGAACTGGTGGAAAAGCAGACCTATTGGGCAAAAGAAGTCGCAACAACCCCGGTGATTGTAAAATTGACTCCAAACATTACTGATATCACTGTTACTGCTGAGGCAGCTGTAAGAGGTGGAGCGGATGCTGTCAGTATGATCAATACAATCAACAGTTTGGCAGGGGTTGACCTGAATACATGGAATACAATTCCACATGTGGCGGGAAAAGGGGCACATGGCGGCTACTGCGGACCTGCAGTCAAACCGATATCTTTAAATATGGTAGGGGAATGTGCGAGGAATTCAAGGATCAATGTACCAATTTCAGGGATGGGAGGTGTATCGAATTGGCAGGATGCTGTTGAATTCATGCTAATGGGAGCTTCAGGCGTTCAAGTGTGCACGGCTGCCATGCACCATGGATTTCGCATTGTTGAAGACATGATTGATGGACTGAATAATTATCTGGATGAAAAAGGAATCGCTTCTGTTCAGGATATTGTTGGGAAATCAGTCCCTAAATATTCAGATTGGGGCAACCTCGATTTGAATTACAGTGTAGTAGCCAAGATCAATACCGATGTATGCATCAATTGCAATAAGTGCCATATTGCTTGCGAAGACACATCCCACCAATGCATCGACATGCTGAAAGATCCATCTGGCCGCAGTTATTTAAAAGTAAGAGAAGAAGACTGTGTCGGATGTAATCTATGTTCGATCGTATGTCCTGTCGATGGCGCCATCGATATGATAGAAGTTCCAAGCGGGCATTTGCCCATGACATGGAATGAACGCCAGGAAGCTGTAGGAAAACTTGCTGATTGCAGCATTGATGCAGTGAAATAATGGAGGTAGAGAGATGAAAAAAGTGATTAAGAATGGAACAATCGTGACAGCAGCCGATACGTATCAGGCGGATATTCTTGTGGAAGACGGAACGATCAAAGCAATTGGGAAGAATTTTGATACTACAGGAGCTGAGACTGAAGTTGTTGATGCTGGCGGGAAGTATATATTTCCGGGAGGGGTCGATCCGCATACCCACCTAGAGATGCCTTTTGGAGGGACAGTATCAAAGGATGACTTTGAGACAGGTACAATTGCGGCAGCTTTCGGGGGTACAACCACACTGATTGATTTCTGTTTGACCAACAAAGGAGAGCCCCTGAAGAAAGCGATTGATTCGTGGCATGAAAAGTCAAAAGAAAAAGCAGTCATTGATTACAGCTTTCATCTGATGATCGGAGAAATCAATGAGGATGTAATGCAGCAGCTTCCAGAAGTGATGGATAAAGAGGGGATTACATCCTTTAAAGTGTTCATGGCTTATAAAAATGTATTTCAGGCTGATGATGAAACCCTTTTTAGAACATTGGTTGCAGCTAAAGATCTTGGTGCTCTGGTAATGGTCCATGCAGAGAATGGTGATGTTATTGAATTTTTAACAGAGAAAGCTATAAAAGAGGGAAATACTGATCCAATTTATCATGCCCTTACGAGACCCCCTGAGTTAGAGGGAGAGGCGACAGGAAGAGCAGCTAAGTTAACTGGACTTGCTGATTCGCAGCTGTATGTAGTACATGTTTCATGTGCGGAAGCTGTGGACCAGATTGCGTCTGCACGAAGCAAGGGACTTAATGTTTGGGGGGAAACCTGTCCTCAATACCTGGTTCTTGATCAATCCTATCTTGAAAGGCCGAATTTCGAAGGAGCCAAATATGTCTGGTCGCCGCCGCTTCGAGAAAAGTGGAATCAGGATGTGCTTTGGAATGCCCTGAAAAGCGGACAGCTTCAGACATTAGGTTCCGATCAGTGCTCCTTTGATTTCAATGGACAAAAAGACCTTGGAAAAGGAGATTTCACTAAAATTCCGAATGGCGGCCCGATTATTGAGGACCGTGTATCTATATTATTTTCAGAAGGGGTTGAAAAAGGAAGAATCACCTTAAATCAATTTGTGGATATCATGTCGACGCGTAGTGCAAAACTTTTTGGTCTTTACCCTAAGAAAGGCACCATTGCAGTTGGTTCCGATGCAGACCTGGTTATCTTTGATCCGGATGCCGAGAGAGTGATTTCTGCTGAAACCCATCATATGGCAGCAGACTATAATCCTTTTGAAGGCATGAAGGTGAAGGGTGAACCGGTGTCCGTTTTATCACGGGGGGAGTTTGTAGTAAAAAACAAACAATTCGTCGGAAAGACCGGGAAAGGAAAATATGTAAAGAGAGCGAAATACGGTCATCAATTAGAAGAGAGCGGAGCATTCCAATCAGCAAATTCCTAGTAATCTTTCACATTTAAATACGGCTAGTATTCCAGAACAGCTCCTAAAGGCGGTGCAGGGTGGTTTGAACCCGGCCGCCAGGCTCTCTTGTATCATTAGGTTTTGCCATTCGAAGCAAACAAAGGAGAGTGTTCAATGTGAAGAAAAGCTATTTGAAATCGCCGGATTTATTGCCCATCACCGAAAGTAACAGAAAGATAACCAAACTTGGCTATTCATTTATGTGGGTCGGGATGGTTGTCGTCCTTGCTACCTTTGCGATTGGAGGAGCAGGCGTCATATCTCTGCCGCTTCCGATGGTTATATTGGCAACCGTTATCGGTTCACTGGCAATCGGTTTTTTCATCACCCTGACAGGTGATATCGGAATTGAACATGGATTGTCTTTTCCGGTTTATATGAGAGCACCATTTGGCACAATCGGCACCCATATTCCTTCAGTGACCCGGGGATTGGCAGCATCGATGTGGTTCGGTATCAATACCTTCTTCGGGGCAACTGCCATGAATGGAATTCTGAATATATTATTTGGGTTTGATAACTGGTTTGTATGCTTTTTGATTTTCGCTTTGCTTCAGTTGATCAATACAGCGCTTGGAATCAAGGCGGTCGAACGATTTGCAGACCTTGCCGCTCCGGTAATTATTTTGATATCTGTTTGGATGTACTCATCTTTATCTGATTCGGCGGCAGTACAGGGAAGGGATATTTGGTCATGGGTTGAGAGCCCTGTTACTGGCGGGGCAGCTTTTACTGCCTTCCTTGTCGTTATTTTCAGTAATATGGGATTCTGGGCTACACTTGCAGCGGACATCCCTTCCATTTCCCGTTTTATGAAAGCGCCAAAATATGAGAAAAACTGGTTCAAGCGGAACAGGAACGCCATCATTGGGAACCTTGTCGCTCTTCCGATCACTCAGTCCTTCATGGTGATGATCGGGGCAGTAGCATATATAGCCGTTTTGAACTATGACCCTGTCATCGCCCTTCAGGAAGCAGCGAGCGGATTTATTCTGGGCTTGCTCTTGTTAATGATTGTGCTGGCACAGTGGTCCACAAATATCGCAGCCAACATTGTCCCTGCTGCGACCATCTTCTCCAATGTCGGCGGCCCCAAGTTCCCATTCTGGGCAGGTGTCATTACAGCGGGGATTGTAGGGACAGTTGTTCAGCCATGGAACCTATTCGATGTCATCATCCCGGTCCTTTTGTTTGTCGGAGGGATACTATCTGCCATTGTCGGAATTCTTGTGTCAGATTACTATTTTATTAGAAAGCGCAGGGTGAACGTCCCTGATCTCTATGAAGAAAATGGACAATTCAAGTATATGAATGGCATTAATCTGGCGGGTTTCATTTCATGGATACTGGGTGGGGTAGCTTCCTATTTCGTTCCCAACTTTTCCTTCCTGATCGGTTTCGGAGTCGGGGCGGCATGTTATTATGTCCTGGCGAAATTCTGGTGGTTTAAAAAATATGAGCAAGCAGAGCTCGTCAACCCGAGTGATGATCAGTACTTGGGCATATCAGTAGGCCGTGATTGGAAAATCAAGGCAGAACCTGAACTCCTCACAGATGAAATACCTGCCGTCAAAGGTGTTTGATGGAACAAGAATTTAATTTCTTATTAAAAAAATACCATTAATAGTCTTGGAGTGCTGCCTGGGATGAAGGTGTACGCTCGTTTGCGGGAATGGAGGTGCACTTTCAGCTCCCTGGAAGATTTCGGGCTCCCGCCTTATGAATACCAATAGCAAGCGATTCCCTGCTTCTCAAGTCAACACTAACTCGCTGCGCTTGCCGTGTTTCCTTTATATCATGCTGATCCGAGCCGGTCCGCACCAAAACTTCCGACTTTTAGTGATAAGTCATCATCACCTCACTTGTTTGCTGTGATTCCTATATCTTAACCAACTGCCTTCCAATCTGTACGTGAAACGGCCGCTTGCGCTTTTTAGTTCACCGCCTTCATCGCGGAGTCATTCGCCAGCAGCGGAATGCAACCAAATTCATCATAAGGAATGGTGGGAGCAGGAATGCCCAAATCAGAAGAATTCTTTAATGGAAGGGTGTCGCTATGTCGGAATATCAGGAATTCCTTGGAGAAAGAGATAAAATAGATTACTTGATTCAAGAAGGTTATAGAATCGGAAAAGTTAGCGAAAACCTTAGCGGGGCTTTTGTTGTATTCAGCCACCCTGAGAAGGAGAATAGGACACTTCATGTTAAAACCGCCAATGCCCGAAAATACTTTTCAAATCTATTGATTCAAGGCTGAAAAAGGGGGAGTTGGATGAATAGCCTGGACAATTCAGGATCAAGCAGTTTTGAAGGACAGGGAGAACAATTACATGAGTTCTTTAAAACAACTGAAGAGTTGGTGGAGTGGGTGATGAGATTCTTAACTGCTGATCAACTATCTGAAGAACCATGGAATGAAGAGGTATATTTCACGATTCCCCCTATCGAGGAATGAGGATTGGTTCTGCCAATCCTTTTTCTCGATTTTATAAACAAAGCAGCAAAAGGAGAAATCGATGAAAAGTAATTATTATTTCTCAGTTGAAGACATTCTGTCCAGAAAGCACTTTGAACATTCAAAAGTGATAGCCGGACAAAACGGTATGAACCGCCAGGTCAAGTGGGTGCATGTTGTGGAAGTCCCAACCATCAGAAATTTGCTGAATGGATGTGAATTAATCCTGACGACAGGACTCGCATTGAAAGAGGAACAAGCATTCCTTTCTTTGCTTCAGCAATTGATAGAGTGTGATGCTTCCGCCATTTGTGTTGAACTTGACACCAATATCGCAATGATCCCGCCTAGTGTTCTTCAATATGCGGAAGAACATGATTTTCCTATAATTGTCTTTGAACAAGAAGTGCCATTTGTCAGTATCACCCAGGATATACATTCCATGCTTATTAATCAGCAGTACAGCATGATTAAGCAACTCGACACATTCGGCAATGAGCTGAATAGGAGGCTCCTGGATGTCAAACACTTCAGAGAAATCCTTGATGTTTTATATAAGGAACTCAAAGTTCCGGTGCTGTTGAAACTTCTGGATCATGAGGTGGAAATCCATCCAAGGATGCGGAGGGCTGAGGAACAAAAACTGCACAATCTTTTTGAAGGATTCACCAAAAGAGAGGATGCGCATTTTGCCTTCAGGAAAGTCCTTCTGTTTGAAAAGGAATATGCCCAACTTTTAATCTACCGGGATGATTTTTCCTTCAGTGAATATGAACTGCTCCTTTTGGATAGAACTTCGACAGCCATTGCCCAATATTTGATGAGAGAACTATACTTCAATGAAAAAAAGCGGATTGATGAATCCAGGTGGATTATGTCATGGTTAAAAGGCGAACAAACAGAGGAGAGATTATCAAAGTATCTATCTGACAAGAAAGGCGGAATATCAGGTGGAATGGTTTGCTTATGCCGACTGGAAGAATTAAAAGGGAACGAACAAATGGACTTTACGTACTTCACATTAATTGCAAGGGGTATTTTTGAACAACAAGGATTCAGGGTGCTGGCTGAAAGGGAAGGCGAAAACCTCATATATATCTTACTTGATAACCGATTGAGCACAACCTGGAAATCGAGATTGTC
Organism: Bacillus sp. SRL337; assembly: GCF_984799155.1. Lineage (NCBI taxonomy): Bacteria > Bacillati > Bacillota > Bacilli > Caryophanales > Bacillaceae > Bacillus > Bacillus sp. SRL337. The sequence continues at coordinate 1,793,767 of NZ_OZ481793.1, forward strand.
CAATGCTTTTGAAAAAATCCTGGGAACCGATTTTTTTCAAAAGACAGCGGATGTGAGTTTTGCTGGGGGGAAATATCAGGAAGACATAATGGACATCCACAAGAGTTACCAAACAGCTAAGGAATGCCTGGCATACCGGTCCACACTTTCCAATGGACAACGTTTTTGTTTCTATGATGATCTGCATTTATACCGATTGATTTCCATCGTTAACGATAATATGAACTTACATGAAATGATCAAGGAATACCTTGCCCCTCTTCAAAAATATGATAAAGATCATGCCGGAAGCCTCCTTCATACGTTAAAAGTCTATCTGGGCTGCCAGGGGTCCAAACAAGAGACGGCCAGACAGCTCTATATCGTCAGGCAAACATTGTACCACCGTTTAAAGAAGATTGAAGAACTCTTAGGAGAAGACTTCATGGAACCGGAGAAGCGGGTAGCGATTGAGTTCTTGCTCCATGCCTATAAGTATCTTAACCTGGACGCACCCTCAATGGAGGCTGCGAGTCATTAAGGGGAATCCCCGTGATGTAAAAAGGACAACCCGGGTTATTTTACACTCTGTCTAATGAAAGCAAGGTGCAATTCTTTCATAATGAAAATAGAAGACTTTATAAATCGATCAAGGGAGGACTATTATGTCAGTGATAAAAGAAGAAATGGCCGTGCTGAAAAACTATATCGACGGTGAATGGGTGGAGTCCTTAAGCTCGCAGACTCTTGAAGTGGAAGACCCGGCAACGAATAAAGAGCTGGCCAGAGTTCCTATCTCAACGAAAGAAGATGTGGATCAGGCGGTAAAAGCTGCAAAAAGGGCAGCCAAGACCTGGAGAAACATTCCGGTGCCGAAACGTGCCCGTTTTCTATATAAGTATCATGCATTATTATCGGAAAACCATGAGGAACTTGCCAGACTGGTGGTCCAGGAAAATGGGAAATCCTATAAAGAAGCCTATGGAGAAGTTCAAAGAGGGATTGAATGTGTAGAATTTGCCTGCGGTGCGCCAACTCTGATGATGGGCGAAACGTTGAGCGGGATCGCGGAGGATATTGATTCAGAGATGTTCCGTTATCCCCTGGGAGTTGTAGGGGGGATCACTCCATTCAATTTTCCGATGATGGTGCCATTATGGATGTTCCCGCTCGCGATTGCCTGTGGGAATACATTTGTTTTAAAACCTTCAGAACGCACCCCTATTTTAGCAAACAGGCTTGCTGAACTATTGACCGAGGCAGGGGTTCCAAATGGAGTCCTGAATGTTGTTCATGGTGCTCATGATGTAGTCAACGGCCTGCTTGAACATAAAGATATTGCAGCAATCTCCTTTGTTGGGTCTCAGCCGGTTGCAAAGTATGTATATGAGAAAGCCGCTTCGCAGGGTAAACGCGTTCAAGCGCTGTCCGGGGCAAAAAACCATCATGTCGTCATGCCGGATGCCAATTATGAGAAAGCTGCCGAACATATCGTCAGTTCTGCCTTCGGCAGCGCCGGACAGCGGTGCATGGCATGCAGTGCAGTTATTGTGGTGGGAGATAATCAGGAGTTTGTCACAGCTCTTAAAAAGAAGGCTGATGAAATCGAAGTCGGGAATGGGATGGACGATGAAGTGCTTTTGACTCCAGTGATACGCCAGGAGAACCGTGACAGGACCCTTAAGTATATTGAAAAAGGGCTTGAAGAAGGGGCTTCTCTGATTCGGGACGGCCGGAAAGAAATAGCGGACTTTACAGAAGGGAATTTCATGGGAGCGACAATTTTTGATCACGTGACACCTGATATGACGATTGCCAAGGAAGAAATGTTTGCTCCTGTACTTAGCCTGCTTCGGGCGGGTGACCTTGATGAAGGTCTTGATTTTATCCGCCAGTCACGATTCGGAAATGGAGCAACGATTTATACCAAAGATGCAAAAGCTGTAAGGCAGTTCAGGGAAGAAGCTGATGCCGGGATGCTTGGAATCAATGTCGGCGTACCTGCGACAATGGCATTCTTCCCGTTCTCTGGCTGGAAGGATTCCTTCTATGGAGATATGCATGTGAACGGGAAAGATGGTGTCAATTTCTATACCCGGAAGAAAATGATCACCTCCCGCTTTGATTTTTAATAGATGCCCATTCTTAACGGCATGCGCAGATTCATAGATATATATTGATGACATTTACAGGTGATTCATTATTCATATTGGTAAAGGAGGTCGCTTCTTGGTGAATACAGGACAGTCCATTGAAAATTTGTTGGCCATGGATGAACGGTATGTATGGCATTCAATGAAGCCCTATAATCCCTCAGGTACAATGGTTGTTGAGGAATCGGACGGCTCTTGGGTGATCGATCAGAATGGCGGAAAATATTTGGATGGGATGGCGGGCTTATGGTGTGTCAATGTTGGATATGGTCGTCAGGAATTGGCAGAGGCGGCTTATGAGCAACTGAAAAAGATGGCATATTTCCCAATGACGCAAAGTCATCAGCCCGCTATCCAACTGGCTGAAAAGCTGAACCAGATGCTTGGAGATGAGTATGTAATATTCTTTTCCAACAGCGGATCGGAAGCGAATGAGACAGCCTTCAAAATTGCGCGGCAGTATCATCAGCAAAAAGGGGAAGGGAGCCGGTATAAAATTGTTTCCCGTTACCGGGCCTATCACGGCAACTCGATGGGTGCACTGGCTGCTACTGGCCAGGCACAGAGAAAATACAAATATGAACCACTGGCCCCCGGATTCATTCATGTACAGCCTCCGGATTCTTACCGTGATGACTCTGCAGGGTGTCTGCCTCATGAATTGCCAGGGGTGAAAGCTGTTGATCAGGTCATGACTTGGGAGTTGAGTGAAACGATCGCTGCGTTGATCATGGAACCAATCATTACGGGAGGGGGCATTCTCGTCCCGCAGCAAGAATACATGAAAGCGGCTAAGGAAGTTTGTGAGAAACATGGGGCACTGCTGATTGTTGACGAAGTCATCTGCGGATTTGGGCGGACTGGTAAACCATTCGGGTTTATGAATTACGGGGTGCAGCCTGATATCATTACGATGGCAAAGGGAATCACCAGTGCATACCTCCCTTTATCTGCAACAGCTGTAAAGCGTGAAATCTATGAAGCATTTAAAGGGTCGGAAGAGTATGAATACTTCAGGCATATCAATACATTTGGAGGAAATCCGGCAGCATGTGCACTCGCTTTGAAGAATATCGAAATAATGGAAAATGAAAAGCTGTTTGAACGGTCAGCCGAACTTGGAGACAAAGCCATTAACATACTCAAAACAAGACTTCAGGAGCACAAATTTGTTGGAGATGTTCGCGGAAAAGGTCTCTTGATTGGCATTGAACTTGTTTCTGATAAAAAAACAAAAAACCCCCTGCCAGTTGAGCAGGTGAATCAGGTGATTGGATATTGTAAATCAAAAGGAGTGCTCATCGGTAAAAATGGAGCAACAGTAGCGGGATTTAATAATGTATTGACGTTATCCCCTGCGTTGAATATTGATGTTGAGGATCTTGAGTTCCTGCTGAAAACCGTCTGTGATGGAATTAATAACCTTCCTTGAATGCCTGCCTGAGGTTGAAAAAGCTTGGATCCAATTGGATCCAAGCTTTTCCTGTTCTCTGGCTGAGCAGTGGTCATGTTGTGTTTTTTCTTATTGATAGGCCTTGATATTCCGGTTTGGCAGTCTCCATTTGAGTGAATAAGACAACACTCTTAAGGAAGTGGTCAGAATGAAGAGAGTATATAATTCCCAGGCCTCGGTGACAAAGTTCAGCCCAATCGCAGCTCCGCAAAGTACAGCCCAGACAGCATAAATTTCTGATTTAAGCACCAGTGGCCTTCTTCCTGCCAGGAGATCCCGGATCATCCCGCCGCCGCTTCCAGTGAGAACAGCCGCAACAATGATGGCACTGATAGGATGATTCATCTCGGAAGCATAAAGGGCACCTTGTATGGCGAATGCTGATAACCCGATGGCATCAAAAAAGTTACCCCAGCGCCGCCAATGGCGCAGCAGGTTATTAGGGAATAGGAATACTGCCGTAATGGAAAGAAGGGCAATCTGAAACAGGAAACCCTGCTCCCATAATGCGGATACAGGGACACCGATCAGAAGATTGCGTATCGCTCCTCCTCCAAACGCAGTAACAATACCTAAGATGTAAACGCCAAGAATGTCATATTCTTCTTCCATAGCGACGATCGCTCCGGAAACGGCAAACGCAACAGTGCCAATGATACTAAGAACTTCCCAAGTCATACCTGTATTCCCCCTTTGCTGTCAATTCCCGAATTCCTTTAACGCATCACCGCAGCCGGGGACTGTCCCCCTATGAGTTAATGCGTTAATCTGTTAAAGGAACTCTGCATAGTTGTAGGTTCAAATCTCGATTCAAACATATTGATTTTATCATGTCATAAACGTTTTGCAACCTTTTTTTATCACATTTTTGAAAAGGTTAAACATAGTGTTTGTAATTTGTTTTTGATATGATGAAGAATAGCAAATATAAAAGGAAAGAAGGATTTTATTTGGAAGAAAAAATTGTAGAAAAAGCCCTGCTAGTCGGATGTCAAATCGAAGAAGATGACCAGCGTTTTGAGTACTCGATGGAGGAGCTTGCCTCCTTGACCGAAACAGCCCAAGCGGAAGTTTTAGCCACACTAACACAGAAACGGGATAGGGTTCATCCGAAGACATACATAGGAAAAGGGAAAGTGGAAGAACTTGTTTCCCTTGAAGAGCAGTTTGAACCGGATGTTGTGATTTTCAATGATGAGTTGTCTCCCAGCCAGATCCGGAATTTATCTGAACAGTTGGAAGCCAGGGTCATTGACAGGACACAATTGATACTGGATATCTTTGCACAGAGAGCACGTTCAAAAGAAGGAAAGCTGCAAGTGGAGTTGGCCCAGCTTCAATACATGCTCCCGCGCCTTGTCGGAAAAGGAACGGCCATGTCCCGTCTTGCCGGGGGTATTGGTACAAGGGGGCCAGGTGAAACCAAGCTTGAGAGCGACCGCCGCCATATCAGGCGCAGGATCGATGACATCAAGAAATCCTTGCAAGTAGTGGTTGAACACCGAGAACGGTACAGGGAAAGAAGAAAGAAGAACAAAACCTTCCAACTGGCATTGATGGGGTATACCAACGCCGGAAAATCAACGCTGTTCAATCGGATCTCGATTGCAGAATCATATGAAGAAAATCAACTGTTCGCCACACTGGACCCGTTAACTAGAAAATTGATCCTGCCAAGCGGATATACAGCGCTCGTAACCGATACTGTAGGCTTTATTCAAGATCTTCCTACTGCTTTGGTTGCAGCTTTCAGGTCGACGCTGGAAGAGGTAAAGGAAGCTGATCTTCTATTACATGTTGTGGACAGTTCCAACCCGGATTACAATAACCATGAAAAAACCGTCCAGTCGCTTTTAGAAGAATTGAAAATGGACCATATTCCGCAACTGACAATTTATAATAAAAGAGATCAAATGCACCCTGACTTTGTCCCGGACAGCAGCAGCGAAAAGATCATCATCAGTGCCCTGGATGCAAAAGACAGAACGGAACTGAAAGATAAGATTGAAGAAATTGTCATCGAACAGATGGAAGCCTACCATGTCCATCTGCCATCGAGTGAAGGAAAGCTCTTATCCCAGCTCAAAAATGAAACGATCCTGAGAAAGCTAGAATTCAATGAAGAAACACATACCTACGAGGCTAAGGGCTATTCAGTGACCGATCACCCTGTAACGGGAAACATCAAGAAATATCAAAAGTAACAGCTGTCAATATTAAAGAAGCCGATTGAAAGTATTGTTGTTATTCTCCATTTGACAATGCTGATACCAGGGGTTGATTGGAGTGTTGCAGGATTAACGGGACTCAGCTAGTTTCAGGTGCTTGCGGAATTTTAGTTTCTCTACTTGAGAATCCTGCTCCAAGGCCAAGCAGCTGGCAGACTTCATGGCTCCTCCTTGTGATAAGTCAATATCAACCCAGAATGGTATTGCGTGTATTCTATATCCCATGCGGAGCCAGTCCAGTCCGTACGGCGCTGAACGGCCGTTTACACTTTGGTTGACCGTCCGCCCTGCGGGTTCGTGCCCTGTACCTGAAATCAATTATTCCTGCTTTTTTAAAAGATAGCTCATCTACAGAAGGAGAAACAAATGTATCAATATTTAACGTACGGAAAACAACTACAGGCTTTGGCCGAAAAGGCTGAAGAAAAGATATCGAAAATTCATCTAAAAATCGACCGGCAGGCGGAAACCAATCAATTCAAGGTTCTATCTTCCTTTCAAAAACATCGTGTCAGCGATTCACACTTCATCCCTACAACGGGGTATGGTTATGATGATATCGGCAGAGATACACTGGAACAGATCTATGCTGATGTATTTGGGGGGGAAGCCGCATTAGTCCGCCCCCAGATCATATCTGGAACACATGCCATATCGATTTCTTTGTTCGGTATCCTGCGGCCAGGAGATGAACTATTGTATATCACTGGAAAACCCTATGATACCCTGGAAGAAATCGTCGGGATCCGCGGCAAAGGAACAGGTTCCCTAAAAGAATTCGGTATCGGTTATCAATCCATCCCGCTTAAAGAAAATGGATCAGTCGATTTTGAAGCAGTCTCTAAAGCAATCAAGCCAACTACCAGGATGATAGGGATTCAGCGTTCGAAAGGATATGCCAACCGCCCTTCGTTCACCATTGAGCAAGTCAAGGAAATGATTGATTTTGTCAGAGAAATCAAGCCGGATGCCGTCGTATTTGTTGATAACTGTTATGGAGAATTTGTTGAAGACCGGGAACCATGCCATGTAGGAGCAGATCTCATCGCCGGCTCACTGATAAAAAATCCGGGAGGAGGCCTGGCCAAAACCGGAGGATATATAGCTGGCAAAAAGGAATTGGTAGATGCCTGTTCGTATCGTATGACGTCTCCGGGCATAGGTGCAGAGGCAGGGGCATCACTATATTCCCTTCAGGAAATGTATCAGGGGTTTTTTGGGGCTCCCCATGTAGTAGCGCAGGCGTTGAAAGGGGCAGTCTTCACCGCAGCCGTTTTGGAGGATCTTGGCATGAATACAAATCCGTCATGGAATGCAGATAGAACCGACTTGATTCAATCTGTACAATTTGATGACAGAGATAAGATGGTGGCGTTCTGCCAGGCGATTCAATTTGCTTCTCCAGTCAATTCACACTTCACGCCTCATCCCAACTATATGCCGGGATACGAGGATGATGTCATTATGGCAGCAGGCACTTTCATTCAGGGTGCAAGTATCGAGCTTTCTGCCGACGGTCCAATTCGTCCCCCTTATATCGCTTATGTACAAGGGGGATTAACGTACTCACATGTAAAAATCGCCATCCTGACAAGCGTTAATAAATTGATGGAAAAAGGTTTAATCAATAGTAAAATAGGATAATTAGTTTTTAAAAGGATAGCTTAAATGGAAGCTGTCCTTTTTTATTGAAATTTCATGTGAGTTTTTCTAACATTCCTTTGACAAAATTCCTTACATAGAATATACTGATATCATGAAAGCAAGAAGGAGGTGAATCGGGATGAGTGGAAGTGAAATTAGAAGGAGCATGCCGCTTTTCCCAATGGGAATTGTGATGCAGCTGACTGATTTGACTGCTCGCCAGGTTCGCTACTATGAAGAGAATGAATTGATCTTTCCGGCAAGAACTGAAGGAAAGCGCAGGCTCTTCTCCTTGAATGATATCGATAAGTTACTTGAAATCAAGGATTTATTGGATCAAGGAATTAACATGGCAGGTATCAAAAAAATATTTGCTGTACAAGAAGAACATCATAAGAATGGTGCAAACAAGCAGCAAGAGGAAAAAGCAAAACCTGACCTTTCTGATGGTGAATTGAGGAAACTGTTGAGAAACGAACTGCTTCATGCCGGCCGTTTCAACAAGTCTTCACTTCGGCAAGGCGATTTATCCCGCTTTTTCCATTAAAAAATTATATTATAGAAAATTCTTGAGGAGGAATTAGTTAAGATGGCAAAGTATACTCGTGAAGACATTCTGGAAATGGCTGACAAGGAGAACGTTAAGTTTATCCGCTTGCAGTTCACAGATATCCTGGGAACGATTAAAAATGTTGAAATACCTGTTAGTCAGTTAGGGAAAGCTTTGGATAACGAAATGATGTTTGACGGTTCTTCCATTGAAGGATTTGTTAGGATTGAAGAGTCTGACATGAAGTTATATCCTGACTATGATACTTGGGTAGTGTTCCCTTGGACCGCTGAAAAAGGGAAAGTTGCCCGTTTGATCTGTGACATCTATAACCCGGACGGGACTCCGTTTGCAGGAGATCCACGCAGTAACTTGAAGCGTGTGTTAAAGGAAATGGAAGAGCTAGGATTCTCTGATTTCAATCTTGGGCCTGAACCGGAATTCTTCCTCTTCAAGCTAGATGTAGAAGGACAGCCAACGCTGGAATTGAATGATAACGGCGGTTACTTTGACCTTGCGCCTACAGACCTTGGTGAAAACTGCAGAAGAGATATCGTCCTCGAGCTGGAAGAAATGGGCTTTGAAATTGAGGCATCCCACCACGAGGTTGCACCTGGACAGCACGAAATCGATTTTAAATATGCATCTGCATTAAAAGCTTGTGATGATATTCAAACGTTCAAGCTTGTAGTCAAAACAATTGCCCGTAAGCATGGCCTTCATGCTACATTCATGCCGAAACCGTTGTTTGGTGTGAACGGTTCCGGTATGCACTGTAACATGTCTTTATTCAAAGAAGGCAAGAACTCCTTCTTTGATGAAAACGGAGAATTGCAATTGAGTGAAACAGCACGCCAATTCCTTGCCGGCACAATCAAGCATGCTACAGGGTTCACTGCCATCACCAACCCGACAGTTAACTCATATAAACGTTTGGTTCCTGGCTATGAAGCACCTTGTTATGTTGCATGGTCTGCACAAAATCGCAGTCCGTTAATCCGTATTCCGGCTTCCCGCGGTATGAGCACACGTGTAGAAGTAAGAAGTGTTGACCCGGCGGCTAATCCTTATCTTGCCATGTCTGTATTGCTTGCAGCAGGATTGGATGGTATCAAGAATGAAATGAAAGCACCTAAGCCGGTTGACCGCAACATCTATGTTATGAACAAACAAGAACGTGAAGAAGTGGGAATTGAAGATCTTCCAGCGACCCTTTACGATGCTCTAGAAACACTGAAGAAAGACGAAGTGATGGTTAACGCACTAGGGGGCCACATCTTCGAACACTTCATCGAAGCAAAAGAAATCGAATGGGATATGTTCCGCACACAGGTCCACCCTTGGGAGCGCGAGCAGTACCTGCAAATGTATTGATAAATGGGAAAACCCTGGCACAATTGTGCCAGGGTTTTTTTGTTGTGAAATATCAATGGTTTTATCTGAAACAAGTGAAAAGGCGGAAGTTTTTTTGTTTGTGAGCAACATTTTCGCCTGGGCTGTTAAGGGGAATCCACCACCTTGTGTGATTGCTATGCGGATCGGAGGGTGAGAGGGATCTTCCCAAGAATATGTCAAAATGGAACCGCTCTTGGTAACCTTTGACTGCTTTTGTACTGTCCTGAATGAGTTGAAGTAAACCTGAACTACCGCTGATTTTTTCGTATGAACCTGCCTCTAACGAATTTTTTAGGAAAATCACTTGCGAAAATCACCGACTTTTTTCCTATAAATAATCAATCGAAACAAACTTCCTTTTGGAAATTTTTCATGATTAGACAACCTTTTTGAGATTCAATCTGTTTTATCACCTAAAAATCACCATTTTTCAGAATTGATCACCTATTCTGTTAAATAAAGAAATCTGCTAGAATTCTAGTGACAAGAGGCATTACATACGTTTTCTGCAGACATTTAATGACTCTTGTCAACTATTAATCAGGAGGGGATTTGTCGAAAGCTGCTCTGCGTTAGCCGGTCATATAGGACCAGGACAAAATTACAATGGAGGAATGTAAATGAAAATCAAAAAAATTGCCGCCCTGTCGCTTGCTGCATCTCTTGCCATCTTTCCAAGTTTCGGAGGAAGTGCACTTGCAAAGGATTCAAACCCTCTAGAAAATGCTCCCAAAAAATCAGCTGTTAAAGTCAGCCTTGAAAAAGGAAGTTACGAAAAAGGTGAAGTCATCGTAAAATTCAAAGATAGCGTAAGCCTCTCGAAAAAAGGAAATGAATTAAAGAACATTGGCGCCACTGAAGTCCCTGACAAAGACGGCGTAAAGTCAGAATTTAAAGTTTTGAAAGTCGGAAATCCAGAAGCTGCTGCAAAAGCACTAAGCAAAAATCCTAACGTTGAATATGCTGAGCCTAACTACACTTTTTCTGCAACATGGACTCCTAACGATACTTACTATCAAGGCTATCAATATGGTCCTCAGAACACATACACAAATTCAGCGTGGGATTATACACGCGGAAGCAGCGGACAGGAAATTGCCGTACTCGATACAGGAGTGGATTATAACCATCCTGATTTAGATGGAAAAACGATCCGAGGCTATGACTTTGTCGATAATGACTATTATCCAATGGACTTGAACGGACATGGTACTCATGTGGCAGGAACAGCCGCCGCTGAAACGAATAATGGAACTGGAATTGCAGGTATGGCCCCGAACACCCGGATTCTTGCCGTTCGCGTCCTTGATGCTAGCGGAAACGGATCCCTGGCTGATATAGCCGACGGTATCCGTTATGCAGCAGATCAGGGAGCGGAAGTCATCAACCTTTCCCTTGGATGTGACTGCAGCACTACTACCCTTAAAAATGCTGTAGATTATGCATGGAACAAAGGATCTGTCGTTGTGGCGGCTGCCGGGAATGACGGTGTCTCCACAACATTTGAACCTGCATCGTACGCAAATGTCATTGCAGTGGGAGCAGTTGATTCTAATGACCGCAGAGCTTCATTCTCTAACTACGGCTCTTGGGTGGATGTAACAGCACCTGGTGTCGACATTGCCGCCACTGTACCGAATAACGGCTACTCTTACATGTCAGGTACATCGATGGCCTCTCCTCACGTTGCAGGGTTAGCCGGCTTATTAGCAAGCCAAGGGCGCACAAACGTTCAAATCCGCGCAGCCATCGAACAAACAGCAGATCCGATCAGCGGAACTGGTACCTACTTTGAACACGGTCGAATCAACTCTTATGATGCAGTAAGATACTAATCAAGAATACAGGCGGTCCTGAATTAAGTTTCAGGGCTGTTTTTTTGTTGTCCAGGAAATGATAAAAGTCTTGGGGGGTGGTTGATAGGAAAGCATTTCCGCAGACAGCTCCAGCCCCTGAAGGAGAGGAGTAGTTAATGAAAATTTTGGAATATTCAGGACTTTTTATGTTACCATATTATTACAAAGAAGAAGAGGAGTGGGTTTATGCTGCAGAAGGTAAAAGAAAATGTTTCAAAGGTCATGGTTGATAAAGAGAAAGAAATTGAACTTATGCTTGTTGCCTTGCTGAGTGACGGGCATGTTCTTTTGGAAGATGTACCTGGTACAGGGAAGACGACGATGGCCAAGAGTTTTTCAAGGAGTATCGACGGAAGCTTCAATAGACTCCAATTCACACCGGATACACTGCCATCTGATATTGTCGGCCAAGAATATTTTAATATGAAGCTTAGCGACTTTCAGGTAAGAAAAGGGCCGGTATTCAATCATGTTCTATTAATAGATGAAATCAACCGTGCAGTTCCGAGGACACAGTCCGCCCTGTTGGAGTTAATGGAGGAAAAGACTGTTACTCTTGGGGGAGTTACCTACCCGCTCCCGAAACCTTTCATTGTCATTGCTACCCAGAACCCGCTTGACTCAATCGGAACATTTCCATTGCCCGATGCCCAGCTAGACCGGTTTTTGTTAACGATCAAGCAAGGATACCCTTCTCGTGAAAAAGAAAAATCAATGCTCAGGCGATTCCGAATGAACAACCCGATTGAAACTTTGGAAAGTGTCATCTCAACAGAGGATATTATGGAGATGAAACAAAAAGTAAAAGAAGTTACGGTGTCAGATGATGTTGAGGATTACATGATGAACATTGTTCAAAACACAAGAAGTCATCGCCATATTGAGATTGGAGTCAGTCCTAGGGGATCGCTGGCTTATATGAAGTCCGCTCAAGCAAGAGCTTTCCTAAAGGGAAGGGCGTTTTGTACCCCTGATGATGTAAAAGAGCTTGCTCAGCCTGTCCTGGCCCATCGGATATCGCTGAATGTGGAAGGGGAAGTGAAAACATCAAAGGAGAATGTGCTTCAAGAAATCCTGGACAGTACGTCCGTCCCTGTTGAGACAACGGCATGATGATTCATCGTGATAAATCGTTCTTCATTCAGCCAAGAGTGTTGATGTTCATTGTCATATTATTTATTGTCTGCAGTTTGGCAGGGCAGAGTATAGGATCGTTTCTATGCGCCCTGGTCATTTCCCTTTCGCTGCTTTCCAATTGGTATTTAAAATACATGCAGAATAAAGTCGTTTGGCATTTTAAAAAGTACCTGGATATGACCAGTATTGATGAGGATTTCACAGGGGTATTGGAGATTAAAAACGAATCCGCTATCCCCATCTATGGATTAAAACTTAATATTGAGAGCAGAAGTGAACAGGACTTTGTTTTTCTTGATATGAAGAAGGAGATACATGAATCCAGTATTTATTTCAAAAAGGTCGACCTTCCTCCCCGGTCAGCAAAAAAGATAGATATCATGATGAAGGGAAAAGGAAGGGGAACCCATAAATGGAGTGCATTTGACCTGCTTATGTCAGACCCTCTTAACTTACAAACCACCAGGTTGGATTTTTCTGGATCTGATCTACCAGGATTTAAAATCGTCCCACGAATTCATAAGCTGAAGGATTTGAAATTAAAGTCCATGCTTCAGGGATTCAAAAATACTACCAACTCCTTATTCATTGACGAGACCAATATTATCGGAACGAAAGATTATGAAAATGAAAGCTTTCGGCATATCCATTGGCTTGCGACCGCTAAGGAAAACAAACTCCTCGCTAAAAAATACCAGCAGGTCCAAGGAGATTTTTATACTGTCTTTCTCAACTTGGCAGGCAAAGGCACCTTTCATCTGCGGCAGGATATGGAGGAACTGATTGAGTACAGCGTCTCAGTTTGCATTTACTTGATTAAGGAAGGATGCAAAGTTCAGCTCTGGGTGAATTATTCCACCCGTGATAAAGGGATTCTGCGAATAGATAATGACATTGACCGTTCGCATTTGAAAAAGGTGATTGAAACGATGGCCCTCATTAATACGAACGGATTATTCTTGTCTACAGAACAATTTTATCAGTATGGGATGGCGCAAATGGATCCTAAATCCATGGCGCTTGTCATCGGGACACCGCCATTATTTGTCAAACAAAAATGGCTTCAAATCAAACAATAAACAGGAGTGGAAAATGAAGCGTAAAATACTGGTTATTTTGATATTTGCAGCTCTGGGGGTTTCTATGGGATATCTAGTAAGCGGAACATCGATATCCATATCGGAAGGGGTTAAAAGCTTTTATAAAAAGAAACAAGAAGAACTCCTTGCCGAAAGTGACCCTTTGGTGATTTATGCCAAAGATGTTCGTGATGGGCGGGAAGTGGACTGGGATCCAGATGAAATTTCACGGCGTTTAATCATAATAGGGGGCCTTCCCTTTCCTCGCCTATATGGTGAAGGAGGATTTTCGATAAAGGATGCGGCAAGGTTGGCAGGGATCGTCGTGCCTGTTGCGGTTCTTTTCATCCTTTTATTCCGGCGCTATCAAAAGAAAAAGAAAGATCAGGAGATTGACAGACCCGCGGAGTCATTGCAGGAATCGAACAATCCAGTTTTTTCTTTTAACGAAGAACAGCAGGAGGAAGAGGTTTCTAATGTGCAGGTAATCCATGAAGTTCGGAAGCTGCTGAAGGAATGGGAAAATAACCTTCCCCCTGGTAATAAGAAACGATACCATGAAACAATTTCAGAGTGGTTTTATAGAATTGGGGGACCGACAGCCATCATTCCCGTCTATGAAAAAATCCGTTACGGATATGGAGAATGCACACTGGAAGAGTATATGCTGATAAAAAAGGTCCTTAACACGTGATAGTACGAGACTGCTATTTAAAGAGGGAGGTTGGAAAGCTTGAAAACAAAGATACACTTTCTTGTTGGGTTTGTTCTGGCTGGCCTTTCACTGGCTTTTTTTTTTAACCTTACCAACCTCAAGCTTGCTGATCAAATTACCGGCTATTATCAAGAAATTCAAGATAAGCAGGAAAGAGCCTTTCTTGGGGATTTTAATGAAGGAAGATCAAGGCGGGAAATGGATCTGGAACAGTATAATAATTTAAAAAATGATGAAAAGACAGTAGACAAGAAAGACGGACAAATAATTAAAGGGAATATTTTAAAAAAAGATCCTGTACCATTTGAAGAAGCAAAGGAAATACCTTTAAAGAAAACTGATTATGTGTTCTTAACCACTTTATTAGTAATCGCGTCAACATCAATATTAGTTTGGATTAGAGCGAGGAGGGAGAATGGTGATAGGACAGTGGAGATTGGTATAAACAAAGAAATCAAAAATGATAGTGGAAATTCATTGGCTGAACATATTAACACTGATAATCAAAACAAAATCCGCCATCTGCTTATTGACTGGCAAACCAATTTGAAGGATGATCAAAAGAAAAGAGACAGCGAGACCATTTATGATTGGTTTCTGAGAATAAATGGACCAATGGATATAATTCCTATTTACGAAAAGGTGCGTTATGGTTGTCAAAAATTCACACAGCATGAATATCTTCTCATCTACTCAAGTTTAAAACAAGGACGTGGCCAAGATTTATAAATATATTGAGAGTAAAAGCCAAAAATTGGAAGTGCTCGAAAAAGGACCTGAGGGAAACCGGATAATAATTCTTACGGGAATGGGATGCTCATTTGATGAATGGCACGAGGTGACCGATTCATTGAGCAAGACCAATCAAGTCATCATGTTCCATCGGCCTGGTCTGGGAAAAAGTGAACTTGGTGAAGAAATCAGGAATACACAAGCGGCTGTCCAGGACATACACAGTGTTATAACCCATTACGGCATGAGGGATCCTATTTATCTGGTGGGCCATTCCTATGGCGGATTATGTGCACAACATTTTGTAAAGGTTTATCCTGAGCTTGTGAAAGGGCTGGTATTGGTGGACTCTACCTCAGTTGACTTGTCAGCATTGGATGAGCTTGATTTACCAGTAATGGATGAAGAATCAGATGAAAGTTGGATTGCAAAATGCCTGGAATATGCCGCTAAAACGAAAGAACAACTAAAAGAATGGCTAAATCCTTCCCTTGATGAAAAATATGAAAAATTCCCTGTGCTGATCCAAAAGAGACTTTTGGAATTCCAAGTGAGTCCGGATCTTTATAAAGCAATGGCATCGGAAATACGGCTCTGGAAGGAAGATGCAGACAAAATAAAGAAATTAGGGGAGTTCCCTGATATCCCTTTAGTAGTTATAGGGAGGGATAAGGAATATAGTATTGAATATGAAGAAAATGAAAGAATTCCAGAGTGGGAATGTATAATATTTGAAAAAGCATGGGAAGAGTTGATAATAGCCCAGTCAAAGATGTCATCAAGGAGTAAGCTCATCTTTGCTTCCCATTCTGGCCATGCTGTATATCTTGATAGACCTGATGTGGTCATTGAATCAATACATAAGTTGATTTTTGCAGCGGAAGGGAGAGAAGTATGACATTTTCAATAATCTTTGATATGGATGGAACTCTTTTTCAAACAGAAAAGATTTTAGAATTATCATTGGAAGATACATTTAACAACCTTAGGCGTAACAATCAATGGGACACCGAGACACCCCTGAATCTTTACCGGGAAATTATGGGGGTGCCGCTCCCAAAGGTGTGGGAAACATTACTCCCGAATCATTCCATAGAAGTCAGGGAGCAGGTTGATTCCTATTTTTTAAATAGGTTAATCGACAATATCAGAAATGGAAAAGGGGCTTTATATCCAAACACCGTAGAGATATTCATGTTTTTGAAAAGCATCGGCTGTGATATTTACATAGCTAGTAACGGGCTGACTGAGTACCTGAAAACAATCGTTTCCCAGTATAGACTGGATAAATGGGTTACAGAAACCTGCAGCATTGAACAGATTGGATCACTGCATAAGGCTGACCTGGTAAAAAGTATTATTGAAAAGTACAAAATTACCAAAGGGGCAGTAGTAGGTGACCGCCTGTCAGATTTCGAAGCAGCCAGAGATAATGGGCTTATTTCCATAGGATGCAGTTTTGATTTTTCCCGTCAGGAGGAGCTGATCCAGGCAGATATGGTCATTGAGGATTTAGGGGAATTGAAAACCATTATTAAAGGATTAAGTAAACAGCCTATATAAAGAAGCATGGCGGGAAGAGGAATTTGACGTTACCTGCCTCGGAGGTGAGGCTGCTGATGAGGAGGATGAAAAGGGCCACACTGCAAGAGGAGGCCAATGAAAATCTGCCGAATATTAGAATATCACTTTGATCAATAAAGAAAAAGCCGACTCTTCTTCCTGAAAAAGGAAGAAGAGTCGGCTTTTTTCTTGGAAATAATCATACATAACTCTCTATTTACCCCAGTAACTTTAGAATCCTCTTGATATTTACCGCAAATAGTGCCATGGAACCTTGTAATTCCATGTCAATTAGACCCGAGGATTCTGCCACATTATACCCGTGTGTACGTTTTAACTCACTATTTTTCACTTCAATTTTGTATCGTTCTTTTGCCTTATCCTTAAAGTATTCACTTTCCTGGAATGCTGCCTGCGGGGAGTGCTGATCGGACTTAAGGGTAACGGAACACGTTTTATGCCTGCAATTTTAAAGGAAAAGTCTATTAAATCTTTTATTCTCCGACCATATTGCCTTGAGTTTTGAGGAACACTATCAATAAAAGTGGGTGGTTTCCAGTGATCCAACAAGAACAAACAATGATGTTCAGTAAGTATGAAGGGCTCTATGATATCGTTTTTCTTTTTTCTCAATGTTGATTGGAGTGGAAGGTGCATGATCTCCTGCGGGACTTGCGGGACTCGCCTAGATCCAGCGGCCAACGACTAGCGGACTTCAGGCTCCTTCCTTGCGAATCCAGCTCCAAAGCCCAGCTGCTAGCGTACTTCCCGGCTCCTCCTTGGGATAAGCAAAGGATTACAGCCGGAATGACAGAGTCGGAACCAGTCAGTTGGAGTTACAGTACGAAGAAGTATAGAGAGGCAAGAAAGAAAAAGTGAAAAACATAACAAAAGATGGAGAAGTTCTCGATACAATTGTCATGAAGGAAGGGAAGCGCGGAAAGGATATTGTCATCACAATCGATATGGAGCTTCAACAGGAAATAGAGAAGATTGTTTCAGAAGAACTCTTGAAGAATGTGCATAACGCACAGTCATCTCACCTGGACCGTGCATTCGTGGTCATGATGGATCCGAATAACGGTGAAATTTTAGCACTTGTAGGAAAGATTTATGGCAAGGATCCTGATACGGGTGAATACAGGATCATGGATTATGCATTTGGTACATATTCGAGTTTCTATGAAGTAGGTTCTGCAGTCAAAGGTGCTACTGATTTGACTGGATATATGACTGGGGTGCTGAGTCCGGGACAGTCCATGGTTGATGAACAGATTAAAATAGCCGGCACTGATCCAAAGACATCTTGGTTTAATACTACTGGTGCTGCGAATCAATCGATGAATGACAGATTCGCATTAGAAATATCATCCAACTCTTACATGTTCAAAGTAGCGATGAAAATTGCCGGAAATCCTTACTATATTTATGATGCCTCCATTAAAGGTTCAGAAGCAGATCTGGTGAATATGAGGAATCATTTCAACCAGTTTGGCCTTGGGGTCAACACCGGAATCGACCTTCCTGGTGAAGTGGATGGTTATAAAGGTGAATACAAAATCCCTGGTAACCTGCTCGACTTCGCAATTGGACAATTTGAGACCTATACTCCTCTGCAGCTTGCGCAATATGTGTCTACGGTGGCAAATGACGGATACAGAATCCAGCCTCACATCATGAAGGAGATACGCCATCCTGGCAGTGATAAGGATACCCTTAGCCCTGTAGAAACCAAGGCAGAGACGAAAGTCATGAATAAAGTCAATGTTACACAAAGCCAGCTGGAAAATGTTCATCAGGGATTTTATCAGGTTTATCACCACGGCAAAGGTACTGCCAGGACCCATTTTGCTGATGCTCCGTATATAGCTGCAGGTAAATCAGGGACTGCTGAATCCTTTACTCCAAAAGACCCGGTAACAGGCACCAGATATGAAACCTATAATACTACCTTGATAGGCTATGCTCCTTATGCCCAGCCGGAAATTGCCTATTCGACTGTTGTGCCGGCGTCACACAACGGGGCAAAGGATCCATACATTAACAAGGACATTTCCAGAAGAATAATGGATAAGTATTTTGAATTGAAAAAAGCCAGAAACAGCCAAGCTGAAAAGGAAGAGTAATGGATAAAAAAGTTCGTGCCGCATATAGATAAGAAGAACAAAAGCTCCTACAATGACAATCTAGTATGTTAGCATGAATATATAATGAGAGAAAGGTACTTGAATAGTACTTGAAAAGGGGTAATAGAATGTTCAAGAAAATAGCAAGTGACGCTTTGGGATTAAGCGATATCGGGAAAATCATCAAAAGGGAGGATTTTGACAAAACGTTATCGGATGACTATGTCCTTCATGAAGATGGGAAAAAAATCCATTTCCTGATAAAATCCAAGACTGATGAATACTGCTTTACGAACCGGGCGCTCATCCACTTGGATGGTGAGAAGGCTGCGAGCAGCAAACGCAATCTGTATCGATATGAGTATTACCAGAATCCAATAAGCAGCGTTTCCATTGAAACAGCAGGCACAATTGACCTTGATCTGGAAATAAAATTCACATTGGGTGGAAAGCAGGTCTCCGTTGATATCGATAAAAAAGAAGGAGAAGCTATTGCTCATTTATATAAATCACTTATTGCCATTTCCCATATACAGGAGGAGGGTAGGAGGATGCTTGACTCAGCAGAGAAAAGCTTAACCATTGCCAAAGACATTCTCAATAGCAATCGCTTCCACGACAGTGATATTTCCAATGAATTTAAAGAAACGGCCAATTTTGCTTTTGAATGGTTTAACCAGCATTATCAAACGAATACCAAAAAGGACTTTGGGGATATCTTTGACCGCTATATCCAAAATTAGTAGATATCACCCGGACGGCGCCTGTTTTCCTTAAGGACTTTAAAGGAAGACAGGCGTCTTCACTGTCTATTGGACATGAAGAACTACTATAATTTGTAACCTTTATCAAACCGCTTTGAACATGCTAAAATGGATAGACCATTCTGAATGAGGGATTAACCAGATTGGTAAAGAGGTATAGTAGTAGAAATATGACAAGTGTGGTGTCAACATGCAGAGATTGAATAAGATAATCTTTATTTCAGTTCTGCTGATGGCTGGCGTTCTAGTGTATTTATTTTTTTCCGAATCCGGGCACCCCCAACGGGTGGATGTGGAACCGCAGACCGCATCGGTCAGTGAGCAAATAGACAATCTAACATCTGATACTGAAAAGGAAGATGAGGAACGGAAACAGCTGGAGGCAGATCAAGATACAAATGAAACATCCTCTATAACAGAAGAAATAAAGAAAAATGTCCGGGGAGTCATTAGAGGTGTTATCAATTTATTTAATAAGAATCTAAAGGTAGTGGCCGTTGGGGACTCACTTACTCAAGGTGTTGGGGACGATACGGATAGCGGAGGCTATGTTGGTATCTTAAATAATACATTCGAAGAAAATGACCTCAATATTTCTATTAAGAACTACGGCAAACGGGGAAACCGGACTGATCAACTCCTTAAGCGGCTTGGCGAAAAAGAGATATCAAATTCTATTAAAGAGGCAGATACTGTCCTTATTACAATTGGTGCCAATGACATCATGAAGATTGTCAAAAGCAACTTCAATGATCTCAAGTATGACACTTTTGAAAAAGAAAAGCCTGCTTATACAGATAGACTCAGGTCAATTTTTGATGAAATTCATGATCTGAATCCTGACACGAACGTTTACCTGATCGGCTTTTACAATCCTTTCGAAGGATATTTCAATGATATCCAAGAATTGGATGTGATCATGAGAGGCTGGAATGATGCCGGCAAGTCGGTTACGGAAGAATACGAAAATGTTCATTATATTCCAACTGCGGATTTGTTCAATAATACGAAGCTTGAATTATTGGCCGGAGATTATTTTCATCCAAACTCGAAAGGCTATAAACTCATTGCTGAACGAGTCTTGGAATATGTCGATGAAATTAGCTTAGAACCAGAATCTTTGGAAACAGAAGATAAATCCAGTTCCGGGAACTGAGGTCCAAATAAGCGGCCTCAGTTTTTTTGTTGGAATTGAAATAATTATCTGAGAAAGACCACGTTTTTCAATTAATTAAAGGGGTATTACATTAGTAAAGAACAATAGAATACATTTTAATTATGGAGGTTTTAATCATGGCCAACAACAATAATAATGATCAAAACAACCGCAGTGAATATTTCGAGGATCGGGCAGGTACAGAAGATGCACGTTATCATGTAGTCCCTCATGACGAAGAGGGATGGGCCGTAAAGGAAGAAGGAAAGGACGAGCCGATTTACACAGCAGGCTCAAAATCAGATGCTGTCGAAGAAGCAAAGCAGAGAGCGAAGGACTCTGGTACAATGGCTTATATCCATAGTGAGCACGGAAAAATTGAGGAACAACATAATTATATGGACGAATAAAGAACAAAACCCGGGATGTTTCCCGGGTTTCAGACCGTAGACAAACCCCACTTCAACCAAAAGGTTGGAGCGGGGTTTGCTAATTTTTTCGTAAAAATGGTTGATAATTAGACTGGACAAGGCCCTCGCCATGTCCAACTTGCTAACGTTTTAAGGTTCATGGCAGCAAACGTAAGCATCGCCTGCAGTGAAACTTTTTTTAGACATCTCAAGGTCGTCCAACGGCATGCCAAGCTTCTCTTTCGCATCAGCAAAAATTCTTTCGATTGTTTCTTTTCGCTGCGAGTAAAGTGTTTTATTCAAATCAGTATTCCTCAGATGTTCAACCTCATCCAGGTAATCCTGCCAAAGGTGTCGATGAATCATTTTGGTGTGGTTACAACTTTGGGTGCACTTTTGTAATAACGGGCAGTCTTTACACTTTAAAGGATTAGAAGAACAGATTTTTAGAGTTTAATTGTTGGAAGCAGCATAGTTTACAAAGGGTTGATTGGAGCGGAAGGCGTACGATCTCCTGCGGGATTAGCGGGACAGGTGAGACCCCGCAAGCACAGCGAGGAGGCTCACCGCCCGCCCCGCGGAGTCGTGCGCCTGTAGCGGAAATCAACTTTTCGCTTCCAATCACTCAAATTTGAAAGTATTTAACTTAATTAAACAAAAAAAGCCTGTCGACATGGTCCATAAATTGGACTTTGTCTACAAGCTGAAACCCGGGATGTTTCCCGGGTTTTTGTTTCTGTTGAACTGAAATTATCGTTAAATGGCAGAGAGAATGAAAAAAATTCTAAACGCCCCTTTACCTTCACGCAGCGTCAAAGTGTATAGTAAAAGTTGTCAGGAGGTGGCATCATGGAATACACCGTTAAAAATTTGGGGAAGTTGGCTGGGGTCAGTACCCGTACATTACGGTATTATGATGAAATTGACATTCTTAAGCCGGCAAGAATCAACTCATCAGGATATCGGATTTACGGGGAAAACGAAGTCGACCGTCTGCAGCAGATCTTCTTTTACAAAGGGTATCGAACTGGTTCAGATAAAGGATATCCTTGATGATCCAGCCTTTGACGTATCAAGTGCACTGATACACCATAAAGAAAAGCTGTTGGCTAAGCGTGATCAGCTGGAACAATTGATTGCCAATGTTGAAAAATCAATTGCCGTGAAGGAAGGGAGATCGACTATGACAGATAAAGAAAAATTTGAAGGCTTTAAAAAGAAGATGATAAGTGACAATGAACAGAGGTATGGAAATGAAATCCGGGAAAAGTATGGGGAAGAAACCGTGAATCAATCCAATGCCAAGCTTCAGAAAATGTCTCAGGGAGAGATTGAACAAGCAAATAGGCTGGCCGAAGAGATTCACTCGGCGCTTGCTGAAGCAATGAAAACCGGCGATCCCTCGAGTGAACGGGCTCAAAAGGCAGCCCGGCTGCATAAGGAGTGGTTGATGTACTATTGGCCGCAAAGAAGGCCACACAGGGCTTGCTGATATGTATGTCACAGATGAACGGTTTAAAGCCTATTATGATAAGGACCAGAAGGGTTCCGCTGAATTTTTGAGAGATGCAATCTATGTTTTTACAAGTGGAAAACAATAGAGAATGAATCCTGTTTGTTAAGGTGCTGGCCGTTCCATTTAAAAATGGAACGGTTTTTTTGATGATCTTGAAAACCCCTGGCTATGCCGGGGGTTCCAGAGAGCTTAAAGCGTGGTATTAAAAAAACCTCGCTTCCATGATAGGATAAAGTTGGTTTCCCGACCACTTCATTCCATCATAGAAGGAGGTATGCCCTGTGAAGGACATGAACAGTTTAGCACATACAACTTGGAATTGTAAGTATCACTTAGTATTTGCACCGAAATACAGAAGACAGATTATATATGGAAAATACAAAAAGAGTATTGGGCAAATTATTCGAGATTTGTGTGAAAGGAAAGGTGTCATAATTCATGAAGCAAATGCCTGCCCGGATCACATTCATATGTTAGTGAGTATCCCACCAAAGTTAAGCGTATCTCAATTCATGGGTTACTTAAAAGGAAAAAGCAGTCTCATGATATTTGATCGCCATGCCAATTTGAAATATCGATATGGAAATCGAAAATTCTGGTGTCGTGGATTCTATGTTGATACAGTGGGCAGAAACAAGAAGCAAATCCAAGAATACATTAAGAATCAGCTGAAGGAAGATTATATGGCCGACCAGTTAACATTGTTCGAGGAACATGACCCGTTTACCGGACAGAAAAATCGGAAGAAATAAAGAAATTCTTTAGAATTAGTGAGTGAATGTGGTGCAGAAGGGAAACCATTCAGTGGGCCTTTTAGGCCGAGGCCGGTAAGAGAGGCTTCCAGCCGCAGAGCAAACCACCAGTTCACACTGGTGGTTTTGATTATGATTACGGAGGGCTTTATTATATGGTAAAATTAGAGGAGTTATTTCAGAAAATTCGACCTATTAATAGGAGGTAGTTTCTAGTACTATAGAATCAAGACATGCAGGATAGGAGGCCGCTGAATGAAAACTGAAACTGAATCGGTCCTGGTACAAAATAGTAGTGAAACCAGTCTGAAAGCTGTACTGACCTGGTTCGAAAGATATAAAATATCGTTTTATAAGCTTGGATCGGTTTTTCTAAAGGAAACTCCTTCCATTCAGGAAGTTATTTATCAAACCATCATTAGGATCCATGCCGATTCAAGGTACCTGAGGGATAATACTGAGTTTGAATCATGGGTCACTGGCATATTTGTCAATGAGTGCCGTAACAGTCCATCCTTTCTAACCAATGAAAAGGATGAAACTGGGGGTTCAGTGTTGGCTGTTCTGGATCAACTTCCAGCAAAAGAAAAAGAAGCGCTTGCTCTTGTTTATGGTAAGGGAATGCCTTTTGAGGAGGCATCAAAAATCCTGCAAATATCGATTGTCGAATTGAATTCCCGCTTGGCAGATGGGGTTGAAACATTGAGCCAAGGACTATTTGATGCTGAACCGAAAGAAAGTTGTCCAGAGTACAAGGACAGGTTTATCCGATATTTAGGAAAGACGCTGGATAGAAGCGAAAAAGTGGATTTTGAGATACATATTTATCATTGCCAGGCATGTCAGGAACAATTGTCCATTTTTCAAGAGGTGGTTTTTTCCCTTGAAAGAAGCATTGATGAATTGCCAGTTCCGAAAAATTTTATGGGCCGGGTCCGGGAAAGAATAGCAGAAACAGAGAAATTGAAAGAGGAGAAAAGGAAGAAAAGAAGCCGGCTTGGCCTCACTGCCGCGGGTTTGCTTACTTTTGTAATTTGTACCGGGTTTGTAACCGGGGGGTTCACCAGCATCTATTATTCTTGGATGGGATGGACTCAGCAGGAAGAAATAGAGATCATCAATTACTATAAGGAGGGCATAAGTGAGCCGCTGAATCTGCAAGAGGAAAGCAATGGGATCAAAGTAACGATTAAAACAGCTGTTGCCGATGATATTCAGACGCTTATTTATTATGAAGTAGAGGATACGAACAATGAAAATCAATATTTCATTAGCATGCCGGACGGTGTGAGGATTGAGAACGAGTATGAACTATTAGATCAGCAAGCAGACGAAATGTTTTATCATCCCTTTGAACAAGGGCTGGCAAATGGAGAAGAGCCGAATGTTTTCAAGGGAAAAATCAGCATTGCCCCTATTTCAAAGGACAGTGGGACCATTGAGTTAAGTCTGATGAGGCTGCAGCAGGCTATAAAAGAAGATGCGGACCGAACCAATTTTAAGTATTTTGAACAGGAGTTCATCGAGGGAGAATGGAATTTCAACATTCCGGTTACCAAGCAAGCAGCGACTGTATATGAAGTTAATCAGGAAAGTGAGATTGAAGGTCTGCCCTTCAGGGTCGATAAACTGAAGATTGCCCCTACAGCGACTATACTGGAGTACAGCTTTAAACAAACCCTCGACAATCGGATGATTGAATATGTCACATTGAAAGAATTGCGGACAAGACAGAAGAGTGTAAAAGCAGACTTATATGGAGGAGGAGGGTTTCTTCATTCTTCCGGCGAATGGATTTCATTGCAAACAAAATTCGAACCTCTGTTCTTTGACAAGCCCGGGGAGGTCAACCTCTCTTTCGAGTCCATGAATGTTTTTGTCGAGGATAAAAAAACGATTGAAATAAACGGGACAGATGATTTCCCCCAGAAGTTTGAATATCAAGGAAACGAACTTTCAATCAATAAGATTGTAACTGGAAATCCGACAAGAATTTATATAAGAGACGAATATACTGAGGACCGGAAATATGAAACGATCCAGTTCAATGTGGTTTCAGAGGATGGACTTCAATCCTATGGAATTGGAAATGGAGGGGAGGGTGTCTTGGTAGATAAAGACGGCAAAACTTTTAAACCGGAAGAATATCAATTCGCTTATGATGAGGTCGAGCAGCCCCGTTATTTCCAAACAAGCCATGAAATTGAATTGCATCAAGATAACTCCGATGAACCACTCAATCCCAAAATGCTGATGATTGAAGGATACAGAACAACCAAGTACATTGAAGATAAAATTAAAATACCATTGGATTAACTTAAGGATCTGGCAATGCGAATCAATGTATTCTATAAAAGCTCATATGACTTTTATGGGAGGGATGATGATGAGGACAGAAACCGAAATGATGGATGTCATTATGATGACAGCTAAAGAAGACGAGCGCATACGTGCCGTTTACATGAATGGATCAAGAACCAATCCCAATGCACCAAAGGATATCTTTCAGGATTATGACATCGTTTATGTTGTAACCCGCACAGCTCCGTTAATCGAGGATAAAAGATGGCTGAAATCGTTCGGGGAATTGCTGATGATACAAGAACCTGATCAAAATGACCGGATGTCCGGGAATGATAAAGATTTCACTATGTCTTATGGTTATCAGATGCTCTTTAAGGATGGCAATCGGATTGATCTCCAACTACAGGCAATTGATTGTGCGATAGAAAGATATCTAGGCGATAAGCTCACGATTGTACTTTTGGACAAGGATGGATGTCTGCCTCCCATAGGGGAACCGACAGATTTGGACTATCACGTGAAAAAGCCGACAGAGGGACGGTATTTCAGCTGCTGCAATAATTTCTGGTGGTGCCAGCAAAACATTGCCAAAGGCCTATGGCGTGACGAACTGCCTTATGCCAAGTTCATGTTTGAAAATGTGGTCAGACACGAACTTGATGACATGGTTTCCTGGTGGATTGGCACACAAACCAACTTTAAAGTATCATCAGGTAAATTGGGTAAATACTTCAAGGATTACCTCCCAGATCTTTACTGGGAAATGTACAAGGCAAGCTATGCCGATGGGAACATTGAAAATATATGGGATGCTGTATTCACAGCAGGAGTGCTATTTCGAACTTTGGCGAGGGAATCAGCAGTGGCCCTTTCATATACTTATCCAGAAAAGGATGATCGAAATATGACGATTTACTTGAAACAGGTAAGGAAGTTGTCAGGGGATGCTAAAGAGATTTTTTGAAGAATAAAAAAAGGAGGAGAGAGGTATGTTTGCACCACCGAAGCATAACGTTTCGGCCGCAGCAGTGGTAGTGAAGTGAATGATAAGAATGAAGTTTTGTTGATCAAAGGGCCAAAACGGGATGGGAACTGCCAGGCAGCCAAGTGGAAGAAGGGGAATCCTTGAAGGAAGCGGCTATAGGGGGAATGCTGACACCAATATTGGAAGCGCTGAAGCAGGTTTTTTCCCAATTACACAGGCTGGGAAAGAATGGAATACTCTTTGGGTGAAAACACATATCCGTTTTACAAAAAATTTTAGAGCTTTCGGTAATAGAAACTTTTCTGACTGGAGTTCCTATAACCATTCTTACATCATCTTGGAAAAAGATTATGTGACACTGATTGATTCCTGTAAAGAAATTCATACACCCTGCCTTATGAAAAGCCCTGGCAGAGCTGGGAGAGTCTCCTGCGGACGTTAGGTGATTTTTGCTATCATGGGCATGAAGGCGAATAAACCGCTTTGTTTGAGATAAGAAAGTTAAAATCATTCAATAGAAAGTGAGGTAACCTATGACATTTCCTGTTATTGAAACCCAAAGGCTTCTCCTGAGGAAACCGGCAACAGAAGATGCTGAAGATATTCTTAGTTATCTGTCCGATGAAGCGGTTGTAAATCACATGGGCTTGGTTTCATTTGAGTCAATTGAAGACGCGATGTCGGAAATTCATTGGTATGAGTCAATCAGAAAGGAAGGAAGCGGCATAAGGTGGGCAATCACCCTTAAAGGAAGTACAAGAATGGTGGGAAGCTGCGGCTTTCATAATATGGATGAAAAGCATTTCAGGGCAGAAGTGGGGTATGAATTGAGCAAGGATCATTGGGGGAAAGGGATCGCCAGTGAAGCACTGGAAGCTATAGTAAGATATGGTTTCAAACATTACCAACTGGAGAGGATACAGGCATTGATAGAACCTGAAAATACTTCCTCTCAAAAACTCGTAGAAGCAAAAGGGTTCCTCAGAGAAGGCTTGCTTCGAAATTATGAATATACGAATGGGAAATTTGATGACCTATACATGTATTCCATATTAAAAAGTGAATGGAGGCTGTAAAAAAGTGAGTATAAGACTTGTTTGCAGGAGTGCTGGCGAATCTGCAAACCCGTAATGATAGAACTGCACATTTTAACATTATTTCGCCAATGATTATGCATGGCGGTGGCATGAACAAGGCTTAGATGCTGCCCATATCTACTTTGGCATTCCAAAGTACAAGGTATACGGCCGAAGTGGAAGGAGAAAGGGTCGGGTTTTTTTGTATCACAGTCATTTAAAAGTAAGCCTATATTCACTTTGCAAGAGTTCATCCACAGGATCGGAATCAGAATAATGGGAGTGCACTTTTTAACCAATTCTTTCAGAAAGCAAACGAGTTAGTCAGAGATGGTGTGAGAGCAGGTACAACTCAAAATGGTAAAGGGTCCAAAGTTTGTCATACCAAGCTGGGTTATTACATAGAAAATGGAGCCAAAGAAAAGGATGGGGTTTCTGTGTTCTCAGATTATGACAGTCCTGGTCAAGACAGAATTTTGTTCCAAAAAACCTTTCTTTTGAAGATATTTATCGGTTACTTGGGATAGAACATGGTGAATTCTTTAATGAAACCAACTAACACTAATGAGACAGCCCCACTCCATTTCAGGTTTTATCCTTATTGACATGGGTACAACAAAGGGATGAAGGGGGATTCCATGGATACTATTCTTTTTGGTTTATTTGCGGTCGCGTATGTTGCGCTTTTCTTTTTTTTCGCAGCCGTTTATAAAAGATACCGTGTTCAGAGTGCTGTGCTTATGATTCCTGTTGTACTTGGCCTTGTCTATGACAAAGCCATCATTTCAACAGGGCGATTTATTGGCGAAGGGGCATTGTTAGAGAATTTAAACCTTATGCGCTACTGGTTACATGCTTTTTTTACACCACTGCTCGTATTATTCTCCTGGAAAACATTAGAACAGGCTCATATCGGTTGGTCAGGTGAAAAGAGAGCATTGATTTCCGTGCTTCTTCTTACAATTGGGTTGGTGCTGCTAGAGCTTTTTACAGAGGTTTTTGGCCTTGTCCTTCAGCCGGAATGGGAATACGGTGTTCTTACATACAGTGATGCAGCTGTTTCCGCTGGCCCGCCCATCATGGTGTTGTTTGTATCACTGGTGCTTTTGATTGCTTCCACCCTTATTTGGTGGAAACTGAAATGGAGATGGTTTTTCATCGGTTCAACCCTCATGATTGCCGGGAGTGCCATTCCTTTCCCAATAAAAAGCGGAGCTGTTACAAACTTGTTTGAACTTGCATTGCTGATCTCCCTGGCCGCAACTTCAGCCTATCAGGGGAAAGGTGCCAAGACTTTGAAGTGAAATTCTGTTTATGAGGTGGAATACATGGTTTATTTCATCTCCTTTCGCATGAATTTTTTTAGAGATGGGATACAGCGATGCTTCCATCTTAAGAGCATGTATTCCTCTTTTAGTGATGGTATACAGGGGTGCTTCCACCTCCTTAAGCGCCATCCCTTCTTTTCGTGATGGTAAAAAAGAGTACCATCCCCACATTGTATGCCTGAATCCCCGTCTTTAAAAGAATACAGTCAATTTTCCATCCCTACTAGTCCGCTGTTCACACCTTTATATGAGAAACACACCACTTAACTCAATTCCGTTTTCCTTATTAGTATGGTGAAAAGCACCATCTGCTCCACCGTTGACTAGGCATTGCCGCAATGTAAATTTCTAGATTTACAAAGGAA
Organism: Bacillus sp. SRL337; assembly: GCF_984799155.1. NCBI lineage: Bacteria > Bacillati > Bacillota > Bacilli > Caryophanales > Bacillaceae > Bacillus > Bacillus sp. SRL337. The sequence continues at coordinate 1,823,033 of NZ_OZ481793.1, forward strand.
AGGATTCCATAATAGCTGTCCGTCCTTTATACTAGGTAAGTATGCTTTCTGGCAAGCAAGTTATTATACTAACAAAATGACCCTAAATATATAGTGTTAATACCTTTGTATGAAGGAGGAAATTGAGATGAAAATTGCTAAAGGTGAGATGATAGAAGCACAAGTTCATCGTTTGGATGATAGAGGAGCGGGTCAGGCTGTGGTCTGGCGTGAAAATGATAAAGGAAATATCGGGAAACTAAAACTTACAATTCCCCATACACTGCCTGGGGAAAAGGTGAAAGTCGTAGTGGATGAGCCTCTGAAAAGAAGAAGGAAGGCTATACCAGAAGAAATTCTTGAGTCGCATCCTGAAAGAACAGCTCCGCCATGCCCTCACTTTGAGCGCTGCGGCGGTTGTGTATGGCAGCATTTGAGCTATGAAGGCCAGTTGAAACAGAAAACCGACCATGTTAAAGAGGCTGTCGCATCCCAGGGCTATGATCCTGCTTTGGTTATGGATACCATTGGAATGGACAATCCTTGGCGTTATCGAAACAAGATGGAGTTTACTTTCGCACCGGATGGATCTTTGGGTCTGCATGAACAAGGGAATTTCCGTAAAGTCATTTCTTTGGAAACTTGCTTGATTGCGAGTGAAGAAATGGTTGAAACGGCGATGGAAGTAGCCGAGTGGGTTAAGGCACACGGATTAAGAGGATACGATAAAGACAACCATGAAGGCTTGCTTCGCCATTTAATGGTTAGACAATCATTTGCAACAGGAGAAATTATGCTTGGACTGTTTGCTACAGAAGCACCAGAAGGAAAGCTGGAAGATGCTCAAGCCGACTTGGTAATGCGTATAGGCAAGAAGTTCCCGAAAGTGAAAAGCTTGTTATGGCTGGAAAACAGGGATTGGGCAGACAGAACTCAATCTGAAAATACCCATGTTCTTTCAGGCCGTGACTTTATATATGATGAGATGGACGGCTATCGCTTCCGTCTATGGTTCGATACGTTCTTCCAAACCAACCCTGTACAGGCGCAGAAACTGGTAGACCTTGCTGTCGAAATGGGTAAACCGAAGGAAACGGAAAAGATGATTGACCTATTCTGCGGAGTTGGAACATTCTCTCTTCCTTTTGCGAACCGTGTTGGTAAGCTTGCAGGAATTGAAATCGTGGAAAGCTCCATTGAGTCTGCAAAACGAAATGCCCAAGATAATAGTATCCACAATACTACCTTCCTTGCGAAAGATGCACGAAAGGGAATTGACCAAATCCTGGAGACTTTCGGCACACCGGAATTACTGCTTCTTGATCCACCGCGTTCAGGGGCTGGCGGAAAGGTAATGAGAAGAATCGGCCGTTCTCAGCCTGAGCGAATTGTCTACGTATCTTGTAATCCAGATACTTTTGCAACCGACATTAAAGAATTGGAGCAGTTCGGCTACAGCTTGAAAGGCGTTCAGCCGGTTGACCTTTTCCCTCATACAGTCCACGTGGAATGTGTGGCGGAACTAGTTCTGGAAAATTAATTTTTAAACACCTGCATTCAAGTGCAGGTGTTTTTTATACACCTTTTTATTGCGGACTATTCTGAAGTTTGGAATAATGATTGTCATAATATAAGGGGTGATTCTTTCAATGCAGTTTAGGACGATTGATTTGGAAGTACAAGAACAGGTTGTGACCCACACTTCAGGAGGGATTCATTTGCAGTAAGTTTTAATGATACTTTCTGGTTTGATGAAGAAGAGTATCTGAGGTGGCTAAAAAAGAAAATTATCGAATTTCCTGAAGGATTTGTAATGGTGGAGGAAGGGGATGGGAGTGGGAACCAGTTGGTCAGCTGGAACTATCCACTAGAGAGCATGAAGGTCGACCTATCGGGTATATCCATTTATTTTATTTGAAGTCCGATTACCGGCAAAAGGGGGTGGGTAACGATATTCATCAATATGCTCTTCGATTTTTCAGGGGGAAAAATGGAAGAGAGTACCACCTGAGAGTTTCCCCGGCCAATATTCCTGCCAGAAGATTCTACAAGAAGATTGGAATGAAAGAAATGGGTCCAGAGCTGGATGGAAAAGTCATCCGAATGAAAGGGGAAATAGGCAAATGAAATCATATGTTGCCCTCAGCTTAAGAAATATTGAGCAGATACGGTAAGGCTGTGAAAAAATACTATACATACGATTGGACTCAAGCTGAAAGAACTGCCAGACTCGTGAATCTTCAGAGAATAGGGTGGAAAGAAGCGGCCGTTATGGAATCAGGTGTAGTCGTCACTATACCTTTCATTGAAGAGGAAGAAGTCCCGTATGAACATGAAAGTATCTTAGAAGCAGCCGCTGTGGCTGAGTATCATGAAAAATGGCGTGAATTTCCTCGTGCAGACGGCCATTTGCGGAATGGACATAGTGTTTCAGGAGAAGAGCTGAACCAGTTTTTAAAGAGAAACGAACCGAATATAAAACGCCAAAAGGCATTACCTTTGTAAAAGAATTGCCAAAAACAGCATCTGGAAAAATTCAAAGGCTTATCATTCGGAGAGGATTCTGGAAGGGAAGAAAGTCGAATGGTAAATTGATCTTGGCCACAGTGTAAAAATACTATTATAAAGGCTTTAAATCTAGTAATATAATATAAAAAATCCAGGCTGAATCAGCCTGGATTTTTTATATTAATGAATTTGGCGGTATACTCCGATGACTTTACCCAAAATGGAAACATGACGTAAAATGATTGGCGCCATAGAAGAGTTTTCAGGCTGAAGGCGGAAAAAATCCTGCTCCTTAAAGAAGCGTTTGACTGTTGCTTCGTCTTCCTCTGTCATGGCCACCACTATATCTCCGTTATTGGCGGTTTGCTGCTGACGGACAATTACATAGTCTCCGTCAAGGATCCCGGCTTCTATCATACTATCACCCATGATTTCAAGCATGAAAACTTGTTCATCTGATGGAGCAAGGTGCTGGGGCAGCGGGAAAAATTCTTCTACATTTTCAATAGCCGTAATCGGCTGCCCGGCTGTTACCTTCCCAATTAAAGGAACGTTAACGGCAGCTTGCCTCGGGATCGAATCTTCTTCCAGGTTCAATACTTCAATCGCCCTTGGCTTTGTAGGGTCTCTTCTAATCAATCCCTTGCTTTCCAATCTTGCAAGGTGACCATGGACAGTGGAGCTGGAAGCCAGGCCGACAGCTTCACCGATTTCTCTAACGGAAGGAGGGTATCCCTTTAATTTGACTTCTTCTTTGATATATTGAAGGATATCCTGCTGCCTTTTTGATAATTTTGTCATTTATTCCACCTCTAAACCGATCTTTTGTTCCCATTATAGCATGACTCCCAAGGTGATACAAACATAAGTTCGAATAAATGTTGACACCAAACGAGTGTTCGTATTATAATCAAATCAACAAAAGCGAACAAACATTCGTACGGAGGTAATAGTGTAATGGTATCTATCTGGAGAAATTATTCTTATGTTATCCTTCTAATGGGATTAGCAGTGATTATGGGGGCAGTTGCATTGATGAAGATAGGAGCAGGTGACTCTTATCAAAAAGTGACAGTTCAAGAAGGTGACTCGATCTGGACGATTGCAGAGGAACTCTCTGATGACTATAATATGTCTACAAAAGATTTGGTGGAATGGGTAAGCGAAAATAATAATCTCGCAACAGACATAATACAACCGGGTGACTCATTGATAATTCCTGGCGGGAAACCAATTCATATTAACGACAGCAGTTATGAACTTGCAAGCGGAAAAGAATAGGAGTATGAATGATGAGAGCAGCAATATATTGCAGGGTCAGTACAAAGAAAGATACACAGGAATCATCCCTCCAGAGACAGGAGGAAGAACTACTAAAACTGGCTGGTAATTTCAATTTTGAGGTTGAGCATATCATCAAGGATCAAGCGAGCGGCTATGAATTGGACAGGGATGGTGTCCTGGAACTGCTTGACCTTTTAAAGAAGGAAAAAATAGAAGCGGTCCTCATTCAGGATGAAACCAGAATCGGCAGGGGAAATGCCAAGATTGCCCTTATCCACTGCATAATGAAAGAAGGGGTGAAGATTTTCAGCATATCACACAATGGAGAACTTCATCTTTCTGAATCAGATTCCATGGTTCTCCAAATTGTCAGCATGGTAGAGGAGCATCAGCGAAAGCTGCATAATTTGAAAATTAAACGCGGCATGAGAAGGGCCGTAGAAAAAGGATATGAACCTCACAGGAATTTGAAGAACAAAGGTAACGGAGAAGGCCGCGAACGAATTGAAATCCCAGTTGAAGAAATTGTCAGACTGAGAGACAATAAATTAACTTTCGCAGAAATTGCAGCAACATTAAGAGGTTTTGGTTATAATATTTCCAAAGCGACTGTGCACAGGAGATATCAAGAATTCGTGAACTCCTCTGAGGAAGCCTGATACTTGTATTTTCCCCTTATTTTTAGTAACATGTCGATATTCGAGCGTTAATTCTGATTAAATCAAAGCACTGATCTTTTAGTGCTTTTTATTATACGACAAAAAGGAGAGGGGAAACAGACTATGCTATCAAAGGAGAAAATGGCACGGATCAATACACTTGCCAAAAAAGCAAAAGCTAAAGGTCTCACACCTGCCGAGGCAAAGGAACAAACTAATCTACGTAAAGAGTACTTGGAAACATTCAGGAACTCAATGAGATCTACTATCGAAAATACAAGAATGTTTGACCCGGAGGGCAATGAGGTGACCCCTGAAAAGGTAAGGGAAATCCAAAAAAACAAAAAACTTCATTAATAGTTGCCCACTCTCAACTTCAGTGAAAAAACACGCATAGTGCATGTTTAAGACTGTAGACTAACCCGACTTCGACCAATTGGTTGAAGTCGGGTTAGTTTCTTTTTTGAGGAGATAAAGGTGAAGATCCAACTGGACATGGGCCCCTCCATGTCCAGTTTGCCTATTCCTTTAGATTTATGGAAGCAAACGTAGCATGAGCAAAAACTCATTCAATCGTTTTTTCCGCTGCGTGGAATCAGTATGCCTCAGATGTTTAACCTCGTTAATGTAGTCCCGGCAAAGGTGTCGATGACTCATTTCGGTATGGTTTTGACTTTGTGTACATTTTTTAGTAATGGACAGTTCTTACACCTTTAAATATCAATTGGTTTGTTCAACCTTCCTTCCTAACTGGTCTTGCAGGACCAACTGATCCAGTGCAACCATCTCAATCTGATAATCTCTTCCATCTTCTACATGTTTTGATAATATATTGAATCCCCCACAGATTTTTTCAAAGGTTCGGCGTCAATACCAGCTAAGTTTAAAAAGGGTTGATTGAAGCGGAGTCTTGTGCCTGTAGCAGAAATCAACTTTCCATTCTAACCACCCCATTTTTTAGCTGAACAGTATTTACAACTTCAAAATACGGAAAAAGCCAGTAGATATGGTCCGAATACTGTACTTCGCCTTCAAGCTGAAACCTGCATATTGCATGTTTTTTTCTTTCTTATAATTAATGATCTTTAAATAGGGTATTAGGGCTATAAAAAGGAGCATTCTATAGTATGTAACACGAGTTTTTATATGACTGAAAATGGATATATTCGATGTTTTCGAAAAAAATTCCGCACTTTCTCGGATTGTAGAAAATAATTTTTATAATGAAGAAAAGGCTTTCAAATCAATAAAGTAAACGCTTTCAACGCAGGTGCTGCAAGCTTTGTGGTGAACAAATCAGTTGTATAAACTGGGTAAGAATATTAATATTAACAAGTAGTAACTGAAAAAAGGAAGGATGTTGATTAATGTTTGATGTAACTGATCAATTAGCCATTAATACAATAAGGACACTTTCAATAGATGCTATTGAAAAAGCAAATTCCGGTCACCCGGGAATGCCAATGGGCGCTGCGCCTATGGCCTATGCTCTTTGGTCCAAAGTGATGAACCATAACCCAAAGAATCCAGAATGGTATAACAGAGATAGATTTGTTCTTTCAGCAGGACATGGATCTATGCTTCTTTACAGTTTGTTACATCTGTCAGGTTATGATGTTTCGATGGAAGACCTGAAACAATTCAGACAGTGGGGAAGCAAAACACCAGGACATCCTGAATACGGTCATACTCCTGGTGTGGAAGCAACGACCGGTCCACTTGGACAAGGACTTGCTATGTCAGTCGGAATGGCAATGGCAGAACGTCATCTTGCTTCTGTTTACAACCGCGACAATTTTAATGTAGTGGATCACTATACATACAGTATTTGTGGTGATGGAGACTTGATGGAAGGCATCTCGTCTGAAGCAGCATCACTTGCTGCCCATTTGAAGCTTGGACGGCTAGTTGTTATGTATGACTCCAACGACATTTCACTAGATGGTGATTTAGATAAATCATTTTCAGAAAATGTCGAAGGACGCTTTAAATCATATGGCTGGCAGTACATCCGTGTAGAAGACGGAAACGATACAGAATCCATTGCTAAAGCATTGGAAGAGGCAAGAATGGATGAAGCTCGTCCGGCATTGATTGAAGTGAAGACTGTCATCGGCTATGGTGCTCCAAATAAATCTGGTAAATCCGATGTTCATGGCGCGCCTCTTGGTGAAGATGAAATGAAATTGACTAAAGAGGCATACAAATGGACTTTCGAGAAGGATTTCCATGTACCTTCTGAAGTTCAAGAACGCTTCCAGGAGCAAATCGTAGATGCAGGACAGAAGAAAGAACAGGAATGGGAAGAGATGTTCTCTCAATATAAAGAGAAATATCCAGAACTTGCAGCGCAATTCGATTCTGCAATGAAGGGTGAAATTCCTGAAGGATGGGATAAAGAAATCCCAGTTTATGAAGAGGGTAAAAGTCTGGCAAGCCGTGCCTCTTCCGGTGAAGTAATGAATGCCATTGCGAAGAACATGCCGACATTGATTGGTGGTTCTGCAGATCTTGCTGGATCCAACAAAACAATGATAAAAGGCCAAAGTGACTTCACACCTGAATCTTACGATGGCCGGAATATTTGGTTCGGTGTACGTGAGTTCGGTATGGGTGCAGCAATGAACGGAATGGCGCTTCATGGCGGAGTCAATGTTTTCGGTGGTACATTCTTTGTGTTTTCTGACTACCTAAGACCGGCAATCCGTCTCGCTGCTCTTATGGGACTGCCTGTAACTTATGTGTTCACACATGACAGTATCGCTGTCGGTGAAGATGGTCCTACGCATGAACCGGTAGAACAGCTTGCTTCATTGAGAGCAATGCCGAACCTTTCTGTCATCCGTCCAGCAGATGGTAATGAAACTGCCGCTGCCTGGCGCACAGCTTTGACATCAAAAGATAAGCCGACAGCACTTGTGTTAACAAGACAGAACCTGCCTACTTTGAAAGGCACGGACGCTAAGGCGCAAGCAGGAGTCGAAAAGGGAGCTTATGTTGTTTCACCTGCTGGAAAAGAACAGCCGGATGCACTACTCCTTGCTTCTGGTTCTGAGGTCAATCTTGCAGTTGATGCACAGGCAGTACTTGCCAAAGATGGAATTTCCGTTTCTGTCATCAGTATGCCTTCTTGGGATCGATTTGAAGAGCAATCCAAGGAATATAAAGAGTCCATCATTCCAAAAGCGGTTAAAAAGCGTCTTGCAATTGAAGTGGCTGCACCGTTTGGATGGGACCGATATGCAGGAGATGAAGGAGATATCCTGGCTATCAATGGATTCGGTGCTTCAGCTCCCGGAGAAAAAATCATGGAAGAGTACGGTTTTACTGTAAATAATGTAGTTTCTCGAGTGAAAGCTTTGCTTGAAAAATAAAATTCAATAGAAGAACTTGAAAGCTGCTGTTTTTCAGCAGCTTTCAGTTTCTTTACTGGCAAGCCGAACAACTTTTTTCTATTTGTAAACACGTTCGACAAAAAAAGTGAAGTTTCTCAACAACTTTCAACAATCTTACCTTGACTTGTTCTTTATACTGGAAAAAAGGACAAGCTTAGGGGAGGAAGAGTAATGAAATCCTACCGGCTCTATTGGATAGAAAATGAAATTGCTGATTATTTTTATGGAAGAGAGCGATCGTTTTTCAACTTATTTCGTGAAGGCGGATCTGCAAGAGGGCCCTTGGAAGAAGTAGTGAAGCTGCAAATACTTTATATTACCCGTTCCATACCGTTTCTGCCTTTTAATCGAGCCATCTCACAAGCGCTTGCACCCAAACGGGAATACATGCAAAACAATAATCATTTTTACATTGAATCTTCCTGTGGAAAAAACACTGCCATGATTCGGTTACTGGACAGGTATATTGAAGTAGAACTGCAGGGACACAGTGATTGGGAAGCCTATATCTTTGAAGTATTAAGAAAGCTTGATGGCCGGCTTCTGGCCATTGACGTTGAAAACGAACAATACGGCTGGCTAAAACCGATAAAAGTAAGAAAATTCATTTGAAGATTTTTTGGGGAATATAGAAATTTTTAATTAAATTATTGTATATTCTTTCTTGGTTTAGTACACTTTTATAAGGACAACATGAAGGAGGAAATAGAACTATGCTTTGGCAATTCATTCTAGTCGGTGTTCTGGCTGCATTAGCTGGGGTAGCGCTAGGATTTTTCATCGCTCGTAAATACATGATGAGCTACCTGAAGAAAAATCCACCAATCAACGAACAAATGTTAAGAATGATGATGATGCAAATGGGACAGAAACCTTCCCAAAAGAAAATCAATCAAATGATGAACGCAATGAACAAGCAGCAAGGGAAGTAAACACTATATATCCCATGGGTTTGTAACATCTAAGAGATTGATTCGGGTAAAAAGGGCAGCATTCATTTCTTCCCTGATTACTGATTCTTCTATTTGAAATCATTCAATTTGATTAATTATTTAACGTAATCTCGAAGAAGACCACTATTCCTGCAGAACCAATATACAGGGAAAGTGGTCTTTCATTCATTCGATACTGTGGTACCAGTAAACGTTTCTGCCTTTTATGGCACATCAAGTTTTTTTGTGACTAATTACCTGGTTTGTTAATGATTCCATAGGGTATATAAACTATATCTTGAAATTGACCCCCTTTTTTAACCCCATCCTTAATTGGACGGGGTTCCTTTTTAATTAAGCAGGCACAATCACTCTAAGACTGACGGCACCGCTGCTGTGTTCCTTGATTATTTCTCTTGTCATTTACACAAAGGTTTTGATACAATTGCTTGAATTTCAATGTGTTTTATATTATTTTACTCATAATAATACCGTGACTGGTCAACACCGGTCTTTTTTTATGCTAAAATAATGGTCGGAGGGAGACCTAAATGAAGAAACGATTAATTGCTACAAGTGCAGGATTACTATTGATACTATCCGGGTGTAACTTTTTGGGGATGCCTGGTAAACCGGAGACTGAGAACACAAACCTGGTCACTCAGCAGAGTTCATCAGAAAATGAAACTAATGAGTATTTGAGATATAAAGTAAAATCATCTGTTTTCAGTAAAAATAGAGAGCTGATTACTTATCAGCTGAATAACCGTGTGGACATGAATGAACTTGAAACAGGATTGATGAGCTTATCTGAAGAATACTTCCCAGCCGATGAATACATCTATCAAGAAGGTCAGTATCTGGATGAGATCGGAAGCTGGATCAGACGTAAATCGAATGATGAATTGGGGCTTAACCCTGCAATAGACGTAACGGAAAATATGGGATGGGAAGAAGTGATGGAGCTCAATAAAGCGAATCCCATGTATCTGGGGTATGTCCATGAACAAAACTATGTTGACCAGAAGGGTAAATTAAAGGGATTATCCATCGGCCTTGCAATGAAGTCCGTCGATTATATTTCCGTCAATGACAATATGGGCTTGAGGCATTTTGATACGAAAGAAATCAGTGAAAAGAAAATGATCAGTGAAGGCAAGAAAATGGCCGAAACGATAATCAGCCGCGTCAAGCAAAAAGAAAATCTCGGGAATGTTCCCATTGTCATTTCACTATACCAGCTTGAAAAGCAAAATAGTGTGCTTCCTGGATCTTACTTCACTTATGCATACCTTGATGGGAATGATAAGTCGATTAAGAAATGGCGGGATGTTGAAAAGAAGGATTTCCTTTTCCCTTCAGATGAAGCGGAAGAACACGACCGTATAGTGGCCAATCGTTTTAAAGGGTTGGAAGAAGATATGAATTCCTTCTTCAGTGACAGAACGATTCAATTGGTAGCTAAGGGGACTTATATTGAGAGTGACCTGCAAAAGATGGTTATCAATGTGAACACAGATATGGCTAAGTACGGGGAAATCGTCGGTTTCGTCCAGGCGTTCACTCCTGAAATTCAGGATTTCTTCCCGCATGAGCCTGTTTACATCTATGTGAAAACACCTGAAGGGACCGCGGCGACAGTCCTGATTGAACCTGAGCACGATCCGGTTGTCCATATTCATGATAGTGGAAGTTGATGAAAAAACGTGCTTAGCTGCACGTTTTTTTCTTTTGTCAATCGTTGCCGATAAATGCAGCCCATGGGCGGGATGAAAGGTGAGGGGTGATATACCAACTTATGAGTCTTCACCATGCAAGAAAACATCCCACAAAACATCCAATACCTGAGGACTTCGATTAAATATAAATAATTCAAGCAAAAAAGTTTTATTTTATTTTCTATTTTTGAAAAATTTGCTAAAATTAAGAGTCATAAATTTTTCGGAATTCGGAGGAAATCATCATGAGAGTCTTTCTTGATTTAATGTGGTTTTTTAAACAAGAAAAGAAGTCCTATCTTACGGGGATAGCTGTCCTTTTGGTGGTAGCGCTGCTGCAATTGGTGCCCCCAAGAGTAATAGGACTTGTGGTTGATAGTATCAAGGAGGGGGAAATGACATCGGGCGGGCTGCTGCAATGGGTTATGATTTTGGCAGCAGCAGGTATAAGTATGTACGGACTGAGATACATCTGGAGGATCATGATCTTTGGATCTGCAGTCAAACTGTCAAAATTACTGCGTACTAACCTGTATTATCACTTTACCAAGATGACACCATCCTTTTATCAAAAAAGGCGGGTAGGAGATTTGATGGCACATGCTACCAATGATCTTCAGGCGATTCAAATGACAGCCGGGCAGGGTGTATTGACTTTTGTCGACTCTCTTGCAACAGGAGGGTTTGTCATCATTGCAATGGCGCTTACCATCAGTTGGAAATTGACACTGATTGCCTTGATACCTATGCCCTTTATGGCTTTGCTGACAAACTATTACGGAACTTTACTACATAAGCGATTCCATAAAGCCCAGGAGGCCTTCTCGGACTTGAATGATAAAACCCAAGAAAGCGTGTCGGGGATTAAAGTCATTAAAACGTTTGGACAGGAAAATGAAGATATCGAATCATTCAGGGAACAGTCGGAAGAAGTGGTGCAAAAGAATATTTCCGTCGCCAAGGTTGACTCGTTATTCGATCCAACGATCTCCATCATCGTAGGGATATCCTTCTTCTTATCGGTGGCATTTGGATCCAGATTTGTTATTGCAGGAGACTTGACGATAGGTGAGCTCGTCTCTTTTACGACCTATTTGGGGCTGCTGATCTGGCCGATGCTCGCTTTTGGATGGCTATTTAATATTGTGGAAAGGGGCCGGGCGTCCTATGACCGCGTCGCCAATCTGCTTGCAGAAAAAGTGGAGATCGCTGACAGCCCTAATGCCTTGGATATCAAACCTACAGGTGACATCCAGTTTAGTATTGACCAGTTTACTTATCCTGACGAGGACGAAGCTGTCCTCAAGAATATCGGCTTTACTTTAAGAAGGGGAGAAACGTTAGGGGTTGTCGGAAAAACCGGCGCCGGGAAAACAACACTGCTCAAGATTTTGATCAGGGAGTTTGAGGGATACGAGGGAAGTGTCCTGTTCGGAGGACGCTCGATTAAAGATTACAAGCTTGAAAAGCTTAGAGAGTCTCTCGGATATGTCCCACAGGATCACTTCCTGTTTTCAGCTACCATTTCAGAAAATATTGCCTTCACGAATCCCATGACAGAAAAAGAATCGGTTGAAAAAGCTGCTTCTTTGGCTCATATCCACGAAGACATTGAGCAATTTACAGAAGGGTATCAAACAGTTGTCGGTGAGCGTGGGGTTTCGCTGTCAGGCGGCCAGAAACAGCGGATTTCAATTGCACGTGCCCTAATGATGGAACCGGAAGTACTAATTCTGGATGATTCACTGTCCGCTGTGGATGCAAAGACGGAAGAGTCAATCCTTAATGCCCTTAAAGAAAATCGAGAAGATAAAACCACGATTATTACTGCTCACAGGCTGAGTGCCATCCAGCATGCCAACTTGGTTCTGGTTCTGGACAATGGCGAGATTACCGAGAAAGGAACACATGAAGAATTGATGGAAAACGAAGGCTGGTACAGGGAGATGTTCATGCGCCAGCAATTAGAAGAATTAGTGGAGCATGGAGGCTAAACGTATGGAAAAATCAACGACCATGTCAGCAAAAGATCAGCGTCATGTCTTAAAAAGGTTATTAACATATACAATTCCACATAAAAAGGCTATATTCATCGCTTTTTTTCTATTGGCTTTAACGACCCTCGGTGACGTCCTTGGCCCCTATCTCATCAAGATATTTATCGACGACCATCTGACGCCAAGGAATTTTCCGTATGAACCACTAGTTTGGCTTGGGGCAGGATATATTGGCATACAAGTGGCCAATGTTGTTATTTCCTATTTCCAATTGCTGAAGTTCCAGGAAATCGCCTTGAAGATCATTCAGCAAATGCGGGTAGATGTGTTCTCAAAGGTACAGAACTTAGGAATGAGATATTTCGATAAGACACCGGCAGGAGGCATCGTTTCAAGGGTAACAAATGATACAGAAGCGATCAAAGATATGTTTGTCAGTGTGCTGGTCAGCTTCATACAGGGTGGTTTCCTGATGGTCGGGATATTCACAGCAATGTTCATTCTGAATGTAAAATTAGCTTTGTTCTGCCTGTTAATCCTGCCAATTTTATTTATGATCATTAAAATATATAGAAAGTACAGCTCGATTTTTTATCATGATTTGAGGGAGCGTTTAAGCCAGTTAAACGCCAAATTGAGTGAGTCGCTGCAGGGTATGGCGGTTGTACAGGTGTTCAGACAGGAAGAACGCCTGAGGAAGGAATTCGATGAAATTAATGATGGCCATTATAATGCGGGAATGCGAAATATTAAAATGGATGGATTGCTCCTGAGACCTGCAATTGATCTGGTATATGTCTCTGCTTTGATACTGGTATTATCTTATTTTGGAATCAGCTCATTTCATAACCCCATAGAAATCGGTGTGCTATACGCATTCATCAACTATCTTGACCGCTTCTTTGAGCCTGTCAATAATGTGATGTCCAGGCTGTCAATGTTTCAGCAGGCCATTGTTGCCTCTTCCCGCGTTTTTGCCCTGCTGGATGAGAAAGAGGAGACCCCTGCTCAAAACAAGGACAGTATGGGAAGTATTGCAGACGCCGAAATCGAATTCAGGGATATTTCGTTTTCATATGATGGTAAGAAGGATGTTTTGAAGAACATTTCTTTCACTGCAAAACCTGGAGAAACAATCGCCTTGGTCGGACATACAGGCAGCGGGAAAAGTTCTATCATCAATTTACTGATGAGATTTTATGAATTCAACCAAGGGGAAATTCTTATTGATGGAAAGTCGATAAAAGTATATCCGATAGAAGAACTGAGGGACAGGGTCGGATTGGTTCTCCAAGACCCGTTTTTGTTTTATGGTACCATCGAGGACAATATTAAGCTGCACGCAAGTGATATGACTGATGAAGAAGTAAGAGCGGCCGCTGAGTTTGTTCAGGCTCATACTTTTATTGAAAAACTTCCAGATGGATATGGACATAAGGTAGTTGAACGCGGATCCACTTTTTCCAGCGGACAAAGGCAGTTGATAGCATTTGCAAGGACCATCGCTGCCAATCCGAAGATTCTTGTATTGGATGAAGCGACAGCCAATATCGATACTGAAACAGAGGATGCGATTCAGCAGGCACTGGCGAAGATGAGGAAAGGCCGAACCACTATCGCGATTGCACATAGACTTTCGACCATTCAAGACGCCGATTGTATCCTGGTTCTTCACCAGGGAGAGATTGTGGAAAGAGGGAGCCACCAGGAACTTCTGTCTCAAAAAGGGTTGTATCATAAAATGTATCTCCTTCAAAATGGGCTTGTAGAGGGAATTGAAGATGCTGTAGGCTCATAGCAAAAGAAGATAGCCGTAATAACCGCGGTTATCTTCTTTTTGTTTATTCAGTGGCTTAAAGGTGAATAGGATAGTCAAGGAAGTCAAAAGGAGTTGATCCCCTGTGAGGAAGGTTTTTTGCTTGTTAGGAGTTTCGATCTTGATAACAGGTTGCGGCCAAATGGAAGAGAGCACGGAAGCAAATCCAGCAGAAGCACAGGAAGCAAAGGAAAAATTACAGGAAATTTTTGAGACTTCTTTTCCTGAAGAATAAATGCAGATGATATGCTAATAAACAAAAAAAGGCAAAAGCGAGAGTACGCTTTTGCCATTTTCTTTTTATAGGGTTGCTTATTTGGCAATCAGTGATGTTGATATGGACGATGTTTTAATGAATTTTCGGTTATAATGATTCAAGAGAGTGTCAAGTTCTTGACTGTATTTTATAGCCAGAGGTGAGTTAAGACCATTAACAGCTGCAATATCTATTAACTGGGCGCGTTTTTTTTCTATTCGATCTAGGAGCTCTTGTTTACTCATGGCCGTAAGTCCTTTCTTGAAGAGTGGTCTCTTTTTTAAAATAGTTGGGAATCTGCTAATAAATGTAACTGATATTTAATAGTATAGCGAAAAGTATCTGTCATTGGAAGAAATATTCACATTTTTTAAGAAAAAAGTAAAGAACTGTAAAAGGTGAATGAATGAAGGCTACTATATCAGGCACTAGTCCGTACACAAATTGTTCACAGTAGTGTAACACCAAACCAAGAAGGATGTCTGATACAATGAAAATTAAAGAAATCTTTTAGGAGTTGGACTAATGGGTGATATAAATATATTTTTGGCTTTCGGTGCTGGATTCCTAAGCTTCATTTCACCGTGCTGCCTGCCGCTTTATCCTGCATTTCTTTCATACATAACCGGGATGTCAGTGAGTGATTTAAAAGATGAAAATGTCAAACTTCAAAAGAGAAGTTTGATTCATACCATTTTATTTCTTATAGGCTTCTCTTCCATTTTTGTGGTTTTGGGTTTCAGTACATCGTTTCTTGGAAACGTGCTGTATCAGTATGAGGATATCATACGCCAGGTCGGAGCGATTTTTATTGTGATCTTTGGCTTGATGGTCATAGGGGTCTTTCAGCCTCAGTTCCTCATGAAAGACCGGAAGTTTGAATTTAAAAACAGACCGGCCGGCTATATTGGTTCCGTTTTGATAGGTATGGCATTTGCAGCTGGATGGACTCCATGTACCGGACCGATTTTGGGAGCCGTCATTTCACTTGTCGGGTCAAACCCTGGCTCGGGTATGTTGTATATGATCTCTTACGCGCTTGGCTTTGCTATTCCCTTCCTTGTTTTATCCTTCTTTGTCGGTAAGATGCAATGGATCAGACGTAACAATGCCAAGATCATGAAAGCCGGCGGATACATAATGATACTGGTGGGAATCATGCTGTTCTTCGATGGGCTTACAGCCATAATCATATTTTTCAGTAAAATCACTGGAGGCTTTACTGGTTTTTAATCGAGCGGGCAGGTGATTGCAAAGATTTATTTTACAGGATTGAAATCAACTGGAAAAGAATGCTATATTTATAGATGTCAGAAAAATACATCTATAAAAACATCAATCCAGATCCAATGCTGGAACGAGGAGGATCACCTGTGGCAACAGTACTGATAGTGGACGATGCAAAATTCATGCGCATGACCCTGGAAAATATGCTTCAAAACAGTGAGCACGAAGTTATCGGTGAAGCAGAGACGGGCATTCAGGCAATTCAACGATACCGTGAACTTCAACCTGATATTGTGACAATGGATATAACGATGCCTGAGATGACGGGCATTGAAGCAGTAAGGCAGATAATCAAGGAGTATCCCGATGCGAAAATCATAATGTGCTCGGCAATGGGCCAGCAGAAACTGGTGGTAGAAGCAATTGAAGCCGGCGCTAAGGATTTTATCGTTAAACCTTTCGATGAGAACCGTGTCGTAGAGGCAATCAATAGAGTATTTAATTAGTTTTTTTTTACCTCTCAGTCTAAAGACTGGGAGGATTTTTATTTTTTGAAGGATGGACAACAGGATTTTTAATGTTTTTTTGCTATGGGGTAGTCACGAGATATCGTGATTTGAAAAAGAAATAACAGTTTTAAGAAGGGTTCGTAGGATCCACTGATTGGAATAGAGAACACGAAGGAGTCTCTTGAATGGTATAACAGGAGCCTTCCTTTCCGTACGCAGCTTACCGGGATACTTGCGCTTTTGTTCATCGAACTCCAGTGGCCAGCGACTAGCGGATTTCGGTCTCCTTTCTTGCGATAAGTCAACATCGGCTGCTGCCGCATGCCGTGTTTCCTTTATCTCATGCAGGAGCCCTCCAATCCGTACGTCGCTGAACGGCCACTTGCGCTTTTGTCCGTCCAGCTTCAGTACCCCAGCTGCTAGCGTACTTCCCGACTCCTCCTTGCGATAAGTCAACATCAACTCACGTTGTTCGTTGTGTTTCCTTTATCTCATGCGGAGCCAGTCCAGTCCGTACGCAGCTTACCGGGGTACTTGCGCTTTTGTTCATCCAGCTCCAGTGGCCAGCGACTAGCGGATTTCGGTCTCCTTTCTTGCGATAAGTCAACATCGGTTGCTGCCGCATGCCGTGTTTCCTTTATCTCATGCAGGAGCCCTCCAATCCGTACGTCGCTGAACGGCCACTTGCGCTTTTGTCCGTCCAGCTTCAGTACCCCAGCTGCTAGCGTACTTCCCGACTCCTCCTTGCGATAAGTCAACATCAACTCACGTTGTTCGTTGTGTTTCCTTGATCTCATGCGGAGCCAGTCCAGTCCGTACGCAGCTTACCGGGGTACTTGCGCTTTTGTGGTAATAGTCTATAATTAGGGTCGATACTAGTAATTTATTTATAAAGGATGATGGGTATGTCAATGACGATTGCTTCATCCATTATTGCGATTGGTATGGGGTTTTTTGTGATTTTTATTCGAATGAAAGCACAGAAGAAGCCTGTGACAGCAAGGAAAATCATTTTGCCTCCGATTTTTATGAGTACAGGTGCACTTATGTTTCTTATTCCGATGTTCAGGGTGACGCTGTCAGAAGTTGTTGAAGCCTTTGTTGTAGGCATGATTTTTTCTATTTTCCTCATCAAAACCTCTCGTTTTGAAATTCGTGATAATGATGTTTATCTGAAACGTTCAAAAGCTTTTGCTTTTATATTAATCGGGTTGTTGTTGATACGAATCGCAGCAAAGATGGTACTGAGCAATAGTATTGATTATGGTCAATTAAGTGGTATGTTCTGGATTCTTGCTTTTGGTATGATTGTGCCATGGCGGATTGCCATGTATATGCAATACAAAAAATTATTAAATGAAAAAGATGATTTGACAACCAATACAATTTGAGAAAGAACCGGTAACCTGTTCAAGGACAGGCCGCCGGTTTTTTGGTTGTTTCAACACTGATAAAAGAAAAAAAGGCTGATGCAGAACTCTGCGTCAACCTTTTTTCTTTTTGTGTTTTTTATAAATGACAAGCCCTGCACCGAAAAAAATTATATATAGAATGAAAGGAATGACTAAAATCGCGCTCATATACCTAAGATCCTTTCATCGAGTCTAAAACAGATGTTCATATGGGGCAGCATCAATGTTCATCTCATCCAGCTTCTTTCTTAAAAACTTGTGGTCCCTTTTCGGCGTTGCCATGATATAGCCGCGGATGATCAATTCTTGAGAAATTGAAGATGCTTTTTCTTTAAGAGCCAATTCTCCGATTTTGCCGGCGATTTTCTGTTTTGCAACATCTCTGAACAGGTCTGGAACAGGTGTTACCAGTTCGTTTAACATTTCTTTCTCGTTGGGTCCCCATAACTGATAGGTTTGATTGACGTAGTATTCCTCCCAATCCAAATCAGAACGCCCATCCTCTTTCGGCATTCTCTTCAGGAACTTCCTGAACATGAAAAAACCGCCGATTGCAAATAAAGAAACAAGGATGACTACCCAGAAAAGGATGAAGATCAAAAACCAGCCTTCTAATTGCAAACTTGTTCACCTCATAACTCTGTAAAAGCCAATTATCGTCTTTCATTATAGACAAGGGAAGGAAGAGTGACAAGTATCTGTGCCTATTTAATTCCTTTTCCATCAAATTATCTTTTTAGCATGAAAGTGATGAATGGGATTGTCCCTCCAGTACTTTAAAGAGTTAAGGAGCTTTTAAAAATTTTTATTAGGAAAATATTTCTTTTTCTTTTTGAGAGATGGTATACTGATTTTAGGAAAATTGTGCGAAAATTGGGATAAAATATAGAGTATAGGAACGAAGGGTGACGAAATGAGTCGATATCAAGGTCGTCTTACAGCTTTCATCGTGGTTGCATTATTTGTTATGATCTGGGATTACATCTTTTATTTTGTTCTGGGGAATCAACTCAACTTAGCGGTGGATATCGTTTATACAATCTTGATCCTAGGTACTGGTTTCTGGCTTGGGGGCTATTATGACCGCCATCAAAAAAACCTGGAAAAGTTGAAGAAGAGTGAAGGAAAGTACCGTACGCTATCAGATGAAATGGCCCTGGTACTGGAACAAATTGATGAAGTAGTTTTCAGGACTGATGAACAAGGACATTTTCAATTTTTGAATCCAGCATGGGAGACCTTCTCAGGGTACTCGGTAAAAGAAAGCCTGAATGCAAATGCGCTCCATTTCCTGCCTCTGCAGCAGCGGCATGAAGTACTCCCGAACCTCCGGGCATGTATAAAAGATAAGACTGATCGCAAAAAAGTAGAGATTTTTTATCGAACGAAGGAGGGAGGGAACTACTGGGCTGAACTGCATATTAAGTTCAACTATGACGAAAAAGGGAAGTTCCAGGGAACCATTGGGACTATTTCAGATATCACCCATCGGATATATGCCGAGGAAGAACTCATGGAAATGAATGAAAACCTTGCCGTGCAGTCACAGAAGCTTTCTGTCGCGGGACAGCTTGCAGCGGGCATAGCACATGAAGTGAGAAATCCCCTTACCGCTATAAACGGCTTTCTTCAATTAATGAAAACAGACTCCAATGCAAATCATTACTATTTAGATATTATTTTCACAGAAATTAAAAGGATTGAATTGGTTCTCAGTGAACTTTTAATGCTGGCAAAGCCTCAGGCTGTCCACTTAAGGGAGAAAAATGTCGTCAGTATACTGAAGCAGGTGGTTGCTTTGCTGCAAACCAATGCCACTTTATTCGATGTCAGTATCCACTCGCGATTCTCAAAAGATGAATTATATATTCGATGTGACGAGAATCAAATCAAGCAAGTATTCATCAACCTGATAAAAAATGCAGTTGAAGCCCAGCCCGATGGGGGGAATATTTATATAGATGCGAGTGAAATGAACGGTCAGATTCTGCTAACCTTTGAAGATGAAGGTGAAGGGATGGAAAAAGATACCCTTAATAAACTTGGGGAACCTTTTTATACCACCAAAGAAAAAGGAACTGGGCTTGGATTCATGGTATGTCTGCGAATTTTAAAAGATCATCGCGGAGCCATTACTGCCCAAAGTGAAAAAGGAAAAGGAACCACCTTTGAAATTGTGCTGCCTGCAGCGCTTCCGAAGAAGTCAAAAAGAGGCAAACAAGCTGTCAAAGGGGCGGTTGAAAAGCTGTAAAGAAATTTACAGTTTTTTCTTTTGGAAAGGCTCTTTTCGTAAACTTTGGTGCTAGTTGATAATAATGCCGAAAGATAGTGGAGTAATGAACCCGAAAAACCCCTGTTTAGCAGTAGGCAGGGAAACATCGGGCTTTTGGGATTTATCCGGAAGCAACAATATATGCGAAAACAGCCTTTGGAAAAAAAGCCCTTAGTTACTTAGAGAATATCCAAGTTTAATAAGAATAAAAACGGGAAATAAAAAACTAAGCCAACATAACAAATAAGTATAGGAGGATGAATATCTATGACACAAACAGTTTCTTATAACAATACTGGCGTTTCTGCATCTGAAGAGGAAAAGAACGGAAAACTAGTGAAAGGAATGGTTCTTGGGGCGGTTGTCGGAGGAGCGATAGCCATGCTGGATTCCACAACAAGGCACAAAGTGGTTTCCAATACGAAAAATGTGAAAGATTCAACAATGGATATGGTCGGCCAGGTCAAAAATGATCCATCTGGTGTAAAAAGTGATCTGCAGGATCGTATGAAATCTGCATCATCCGTTTTAAAGGAAGCCATTCACGATGCTCAAAATCTTTATGAGAAAGTAAATGGAGACATTGTCGGCCAAGTCAACCAGGTAAAAGATGAATCATCAGATATTCTTTCAACAGCTAAAGAAGCTACTTCTGATTTGAAAGATATCGGAGGGAAGGTAAAAGAAGCTGGTGAAGAAGTTATGGATGAAAATCATACTCAATCACGCAGCGGGACGAATAGTGGTTCAACCACTGCAAACTTTAACAGCACCAACGGAGCCTCAAACGACAGCAATAAAATTCCAGGTGAGCTTGGATAAAAAACCGGTTTTAACCGGTTTTTTATTTTGGGCTATTTTGCATACTTTCCTTTTCACTTACGTTTCGTATAATCGAAATGATGCCTCTGACAGCCAGAAACGTTAAATTTAAGGAGAGGAAGGTGAAACGCCAATTCCAGCCTTTTTTATACTCAACCAAATGGGTTTTTCGTTCCAGCCATTGTTCAACTACTGTCATTGGTATGCTGAAAAATAAAACTCTCAGCAATATGGTAGGAACAGGCTTCCCATAAGTGGCCTGGTTATAGTAAACACATGTAAGAGGAAATAAAAGATAATCAAAGATAAAACTGATGTCAAATGATTGAATTAATTTAACGGGGTAAGCGATATACTCCTTTTTTACCACGAATTTATCCAGAATGGATGAAATATATCCCTTCAGCAGAAAAATAATAACCCAATCTTTCAAAGGAGGTTTCCGGATTGCATTTAAAAAAGACAGTAATCCGGAAAAAAGCAGAAACGCCAATAATTTCTTTTCCTTTTTATTCTTCTTCACTTCTTCTCCTCCTAAAAGGTATCTCGGTTTCATTAAAAGTGACAAAGGGATTCATAGTATGAGAAAATTTAGTGGGAAGGCATTATATGAGTCAGATAACTATTAATTTTTACATTGGACAAGATTTTATACACAGGAAAGTTTGAGCATGAAAGGAAGTTGCGAATATGGGATTATTGGTTGACCTAAGCGGTGTCATCATTGGCATTGTCCTGCTATATGCAGCCTACAGAATGTATAAAAAGGGGAAAGAGCAATAAAACAAAAAGTCCTTAAAGCTTTTGGCTATTAAGGACTTTTTATATGTATAATGACTTTGATTTCAAAATTTGGCGGGACTGCCTGGGAATCGAACCCAGCGGAGACGGCACGCGCCTCCCAAGCGGTTTTGAAGACCGAGGCATGCACCAGCAACACAATCAGCCCCACATAATGAACAAGCTCTATTATGGGGTAGATTCCGTTTTTTTTCAAGTATCGCGATCTGGGCATTTTTATTCAGAAAAAAGGTACTATTTACAAGATTTAAACTTTAGAGAAATGGAGGAATATTCCTTTACCTTTCCCTCGTTCCCGTGATAAGATACATATCGGCTAAAACATGGAAAGCTTCCTTAAAAAGGGAGTAACATAGATGTTGCCAGTATTCTACTCAACAAGGGAATTCAGAAAGGATGGAGAACATGAAGAGATTATGGTGGTTAGGATTGGTTTTATTGTTAGCGGTTGCAGGCTGCTCTGACAACGGCGGTAATAACAACGCCGGAAATGGTGCAGAGGATACAGAAGCTACTGAGGAAACAGCTGATGCTTCCGGAGCAATGATGGACTTCTACTTGAACATGACAAGCACTCTTAACGGTATTGATAATGAGTTAAATGATTATGAAGCGGCAATGGGCGGGGAAGAAGCTCCGACTGCTGAAATGAAAACAGCAGCTGCAGAATCTGCTGCAGCTTCAAGCGAAGCAGTAAAAGGTCTTGAAGTATCAGGAGATCTTTCACAATATGAAGAAGAACTTGAAACATTCAAAACAACATTAGCTGAGTCATATGATATGAAGGCAGCAGAACTTGAAAAAGAGGAAGTTAACTTCGATGCTGCAAACGAAAAGTTTGCTGAAGCTGAGGAGCAAATCGCCGGCCTTCTTGAAGAAGCCGGGCTTGTAAAATCAAGCCTAACAAATGATATTAACGGCTAATTGAAATAGAACAAAAGGACTGTCTCCAATGCGGGACAGTCCTTTTGTTGTTAGAGCAGATTTTTGCGGGTGGACTTGGAAAAAGCCAAAGAAATAAACGAAAACAACCAATGCTTGTAAGCATTATAAACCCAACCTGCAGTATTATGCAGGTGACTGCCGAAGAAACCTCTAACCCAGATACAAATTTCACCTTGATTTCCAGGTGAGCCTGCCTTCCATCCTTTATCCACACAAAAAAACAGGTTTTGCAGATAAAGATTTATTATATATATATTTTTACTTACAAAACCCATCTGTTACAGCAGTTGTGAACAATTCTATTAAAAATGGATTACTGGTGTCGAGTTTGGCCTCTTTTCCCTATATAAAGAGTGAAAGGAGGTGACGCAGATGGCAACAGCCGATTTGAAAAGCATCAAGCTCAGAATGGTGTTTGATGAAGGTATGGATAGTGAAGGAAGACCGAAGTATTCCAACAAGACCTACAGCAATATCAATAATGCTTCGACACCGGACGAAATCCTTCAGGCAGGAGAAGCGCTGGCAGGACTGAGCGCAAAACCGCTTGTTCTGTTGGAGAAGAATGACAGCTATGATATTAACGGTTAATTGAACAGAAAATGATGAGGAAAGGAGGTAATGATGAATGGCCAGAACATTGGAATTGCAATTTACTACAAAGCTTGGAAAAATAGCACGTCTTTCCATCGGTGAACCAATAGAACCAGTCGATCCAGAGAATGTCAAACAGGTAATGGACACTCTGATTGCCACAAATGTTTTCCAAAGCAACAGCGGTCCTTTGGTAACTGCCGAGGGAGCAAGGGTCATTGAGCGTAATGTCACTGAGTACGAGGTGTAATCGTAATATAGGTGCCCTGCCGGCTTTGGCCAAAGGGCACCTTCTTTACCAGGGTTGAAGGAGGTGACTTGTAATGGATCAAGTGATTCCCTTTATCTCAGAAGTCGGTTTTCCGATTGTGGTGACAATGTATCTGCTTCACAGGATAGAGACAAAGCTTGAAGCAGTAATTTCTTCAATCAGGATGCTCCCTCAGGAGATGAAGAATCAATAACATAAGCGCTTAACTTTGGCGAGTGCCTGTCAGGTTAAGCGCTTTTTGGAGGAAACCTTCTGACAACGAACAAAAATCAACGTCCTCCCGTTAATTCATGCCAACCTTTAGAACGGTAACAACCTCGAGGTAATCTCTGATATAATACTTAGTAGAATACTTGTTCGAGAGGTGGAAAAGATGAAGTTTATACATACAGCCGACTGGCATTTGGGCAAGCTTGTCCATGGCATCTATATGACGGAACAGCAGCGGCAAGTCCTTAATCAGTTTGTCGATTTGGTAGAAGATGAGAAACCGGATGCGGTTGTGATTGCAGGGGACCTATACGACCGCTCCGTTCCGCCTACAGAAGCAGTTGAACTATTGGATGAGATTCTTTATAGGATCAATGTGGAACTGAAGACGCCGGTGGTCGCGATTTCCGGTAATCACGACAGTGCAGAGCGACTGTCATTTGGAACCTCTTGGTATCGCCAAAGCCGTTTGTTTCTAAAAGGGAAGCTTACCAACGATTTCACTCCAGTAAATATTGAAGGGGTAAATTTTCATTTAATACCCTATGCTGAACCAGGTGTTGTCAGGCAGCTCTTGCAGAATGATTCGATTCATTCCCATCATGATGCCATGAAGGCGCTGGTCGGTGAAATCGAAAGGAATATGGATCCGTCTGAGCCGCATGTGTTTGTGGGACATGCCTTTGTACTGGGAGGAAAGACGTCTGATTCCGAGCGGACATTATCAGTAGGGGGATCGGGTTGTGTAGGATCGGAATTGTTTGATCCATTCCATTATACAGCCTTGGGCCATTTGCACAGCCCAGATGCGATTAAGCATGATAAGGTCAAATATTCTGGTTCACTACTAAAATATTCTTTTTCAGAAGCTAAACAGCGCAAGGCGGTCTCCATTGTGGAAATTGATTCGAATGGCTGCGTGTCCCTTGAGGAAAAGACACTGACTCCTAAACAGGATATGCGTGAGATAGAAGGGCATTTAGAAGAACTGTTGGATCCGCAGTTTTTTCAAGAACAGAAAACAGATGATTTTCTGAAAGTGATTCTTCATGATCAGGGTTCGCTGATTGATCCAATCAATAAGCTGCGGCAGGTGTACCCGAATGTTCTGCATCTGGAAAGAAAAATGGAGCAGCGTGACTTAAGGGTGAAAGAAGATATTTCAACAACCAGGGACGATAAGAAAACAGAACTTGAACTGTTTGAACAGTTTTACAATGAAATGACCACCTCTGACTTTACAGAAGAAAAAAGGCAGATCATGATCAGTGTCATAGAGAAAGCGAAAAAGGAGGCTGAGAAGCAGTGAAACCACTAAAGCTAACCATGCAGGCATTCGGACCTTATCCTGCTGCCGAGACCATTGATTTTCAGCTTCTTGGAAACCGGACGATGTTTGTCATTTCAGGAAAAACAGGGTCAGGAAAAACCACCATTTTTGACGGCATCTCTTTTGCTATTTATGGGAAGGCTTCCGGCGAGGACAGAAACGGGAATGATCTTCGCAGCCAATTTGCCAGCGAGCATGACTTAACAGAGGTTTCATTGACCTTTTCTCTTCGCGGCAAGACCTATCATATTGTTCGTTCCCCACAGCAGGAAAAGAAGAAAGCCCGTGGAGAGGGATTCACAACAGTCACCGCAAAAGCCGAATTTTATAAGGTGGATAAAGACGGGGAAAAGCAGTTGTTAGCAGCGAATGTCCGTGATGTTGATGAGAAAATCAGAGAAATCATCCAGCTGGATGCGAATCAGTTCAGGCAGATCCTTATGATTCCTCAAGGGGAGTTCAGGAAGCTGTTGATTTCAGACAGCAAAGATAAGGAAGCGATCCTGCAAAGGCTTTTTCATACGGAATTATTCAAAATTGTACAAGACAAGCTGAAAGATGAGAGTGATCTCTTAAAGCGGGATGTTGAAAAAGCAGTGGAAAATCGGACGAGACAACTCCTTGGTATTCATCCGGAAGAGAATGAGGAATTAAGGGGATTGCTGCTTGAAGATGCTTTGAACGACCATATGATTTTAGACAGACTTGAGCAGCATATTGAGATGATGAAAGAAGACCTGGCTCAATTGAATCAGGCTTATGAAGGTAAGCAGAAAGACCGGGATCAGCTTCAAAAAGAGATTGTCCAGGCCCAAAAACTTGTAGAGCAATTTGAGAAAAGAAGGGTGCTCCGGGAGGAAAAGCGCTCACTTGAAAATAACAAAGATGAAATGGAACGCTTGAAAAAGGAAATCAAGAAAGCGTACCAAGCGGATAAACTGGTCAAGCAGGATGAATACTGCCATAGGCTGAATCGAGAATTAAAAGCTGTGGAACGTGAATTGGAAAAACTGCTTTCAGAACAAAAAGAGCTGATTGAAAAAGTGGATGTTGCCCAGGAAACATGGGAAAAGGAACAGGGGAGAGAAGGCGAAAGAAACGAAGCTGCAAGGAAGGTAAATACTCTCGAAGGCTTGAAGGATGATGTCTATAGCTTGGGTCAGCTTGAGGATGAAGTTGGGAAACTGGAGACCCGGCGGCTGGACTTACAAAAGGAAATCAGCCGAACAGTCGAAGAATTGAAAACAATAAGGACCCTTATAGAGACGGATGAAAAAAGAAAAGCCGATTTGGAAAATATACGGCTGATATCATTTGAAACAGAGAAAGCAGTTTCTCAAATGCAAATGGAGGAGAAACTGTTCATCGATTTGCAAAAGCGAATGAAAGAAAGTGAAAATATTGAGATTGTTCTTGCCAAACGAAAAGAGCAGCGTCAAAATGCTGAACAGGAAGTTGAGGATGCCCGCTCGACTTTAACTTGGCTCGAGGATACATGGAACAAAGCGCAAGCTGGAATACTTGCTTCTCAACTTGTTCAGGACGAGGCCTGCCCTGTGTGCGGTTCCTCCCATCACCCCAATGTTGCCCATCTCCAGGAAAACCTGCCAGACGAAAAAGATATCAAGGCGGCCAAAGCCATGGTGATGGAAAAGGAGAAAACGTTAAATGAAACAAGCAGAGCGTTCTATGAAATGGAAGCCAAATATGCAGCCGTCACCTCACAGAAACAAGAAGCTTTGGAAGAAGTCCGTACTTTGCACGAAGACGTTAAAGTGGAAAACATTGACTTGGAAGTGGGGTCATTAAGAAATAAGATCAGCGGCAAAAATCAGCAGTTGCTTGGTTTCAGGCAGGAATTGAACGGACTTAGTGCATTGATGAAGAAATTGGAAGAAAATAAAAGTACTCTTGCAAAATCGGAGAAACTCTTGGAAAAGCAAAAAAGTGATGAAGCTGGCCTTTCGGAAATGTTCCATGCAAAAAAGGGAGCTCTAGACAGTAGACAGTCTTCAATCCCAAACGAGATCCGTTCAAGGGAGAAATTCAACGCTGCATTAAGTGATGCACAAAAGGATCTTAACAGGTTAAGAGCATCCTATGAAAAGGCACAGGAATTTTATAATCAGCTGACAAAGGATGTCTCTGTCAACGAAGTACAGGTAAAAGATAAACAACAATCTGTCTCCAGGTTGAAAACAGAAATGGATGAGGAACGAAATAAGTTTCTTCGGATTTTAGAAGAGCAGGGGTTTGAAAATTACAAAGCCTTCCAGGAAGCGAAGAAAACAGAATCAGAAATCACTTCGATGGAGAAGATTGTCAGCAGTTACGGAGAAGAAGTCCGCTCGGTCCATGACAGGCTTGAAGAGCTGGAACATTCACTGAAAAATATTGAGGAACCGGATCTTGATAGACTTCAGCAATCCTTTGCAGAGATAAATGAAGAATTAAAAAAATTGAATGAAGAATGTAATACATTAAGAATGAGGAAAATGGAAAATGAAACTATATTGACGTCTGTCCGCACTCTTAATGAGCAGATGAAAGATCTTGAACAAAGGTACAGCATTGCAGGGCATCTATCAGAAATGGCTAGGGGACAAAATGCCCACCGGTTGACCTTTGAACGGTATATGCTTGCATCGTTCCTTGAGGATATTTTGTTGGTAGCTAATGACAGGCTGATGAAAATGACTTCAGGAAGGTACAGGCTGATCCGGAAGAAAGACCGGAGTAAAGGGAATGTACAAAGCGGTTTGGAGCTTCTCGTCTTCGACCAATACACCGGACAGGAGCGGCATGTTAAGACCCTTTCTGGAGGGGAGAGCTTTAAAGCCGCATTATCTCTGGCATTGGGGCTCGCTGATGTCGTTCAGCAATATGCGGGAGGCGTTTCCCTGGAGACCATGTTCATTGATGAGGGATTTGGGACTCTAGATCCGGAATCACTTGATCATGCAATAGAAGCCTTGATGGATATTCAGAACAGCGGGCGTCTGGTTGGGCTGATTTCACATGTTCCGGAACTGAAAGAGAGAATCGATGCACGCCTGGAAGTCATCTCTTCGCAGAATGGAAGTACTACCGAGTTTCACTTTTTGGCTTAGAATGGAAATTGAAAGGGATAAGGAGAAATCCTTATCCTTTTTTCACCTTCACGCTTTATGTTGGTGTTACTTTTTAATAAGATAGAGTTATCTTAGAGAATGGCAGGTGTTTTATGTGGAATTATTCTTTTTTGTAGTGATCATCCTTCTGGCCGCTGCAGTTTCTTTTATCTGGAGCTGGAAGCGTCTGCTAGACTTTAACAGTTATAAAAAGCCGTTCATCGAGGGGTCTATTTTTAATTTTATCGTCCTGCTGCTGGGATCTATCTGGTGGTTGGTCACAACGGAAACTCCAAAGGAACAGTTGACCGGACTTTTTTATTTCCTGGTCTCCTTCCTTGTGATCATGGTATTGAACGGGGTGATTTTGGCTTTCCTATTCTCTAAGCGAAAGGATGCTTCTTCATGAATAAAATTGGAATCGATGCTGGCGGGACTCTAACGAAGGTGACCTATCATGAAAAAGGAACAAGGCATTATAAGATATTCCCATCTGGTGATCTTGCAGGTTTTGGCCAGTGGATCCAATGGCTGTCGCCTTCCTCCGAGTATTATGTTACCGGAGGGAAAGCATGGGCAATCCAGAAGATTCTAAGGAATGCCACTACGATACCTGAATTTGAGGCAGTGTGTAAGGGTTCTGCTTTTCTTTTATCAGAAGAGTACCAGATGAAAAGACCGTTCATCCTGGCTAATATCGGGACTGGCACTTCTTTCTTTTTTGTAGATCAGGAACAAAGCGAATACCGTCGCCTTTTAGGAACTGGCATGGGCGGCGGCACCATTCTGGGCCTTGGAAAAATCTTATCAGGAAAAGATTCGTTTAGTGAAATCATTTCCCTTGCTGAGACTGGAAACCGAGAGAAAGTAGACTTGCTGGTCAGGGATTTATATGAAAATGAAGAACCTCCGATCCCGGGCCATCTGACTGCTGGAAATTTTGCAGGTCAAATGTCAGGCGATGAAACACCAAATGACTCACTGCGATCGGTAATAAATATGGTTGCTGAAAACACTGTCCTACTGGCTTGGCGTGCCGCCGAGACCGAGGGTGCAAAGACAATCGTGTTTACTGGTGGAGGTTTGTCTGGAAATCCTTTATTAAGGGCGGATCTTTCCCAGTTTCAGGATTTTATGGGTTACGAGCCCGTTTTCTTAACCAATGGAGCTTTTGCGGGAGCAATTGGCTGCATTCTGAATAGCTGAACGTTCCTTTCACAAAATAGTCAAGTATAATTTTCTGAACGGATTGTATTCATTCTGTGATTCCTCTAACATAGAGAATGAATTAATATGCAAAGTGTGTGGAGGGATTCCTTTTGGTGAAAAATTTAAAGATGCCGGCTTTGTTATTGGCAGCTGTACTCATATTGGCAGCGTGTGGAAACGGCGGTTTCAAAGCGGATCATAATTGGGAAGTTCAGGATTTCAGTTATACCAATCAAAATAATGAAAAAGTAAGCTTGAAAGATTTGAAGGGCGAAGTGTGGCTGGCGGATTTCATTTTTACTAATTGTGAAACGGTTTGTCCTCCCATGACGTACAATATGACTACTCTTCAAAAAAAGTTGAAAGAAAAGGGGATTGAAGATTACCGCATTGTCTCCTTCAGTGTCGATCCGGAAGTGGATACACCTGAAGCTTTATCTGAATACATCAGCAAGTATGAAGCGGATACCAGCAAGTGGGATCTATTAACAGGGTACACCCAGGAACATATCTCGAAATTTGCAGAAAAGTCTTTTAAGTCCCTTGTGGCTGATGATCCAAATACAGATCAAGTCGTCCACCAGACAAGCTTTTATCTTGTCAACCAGGAGGGTGAGACAGTAAAAAGCTACAGTGGATACCAAGAGGTGCCATATGACCAGATCGCGCTTGATATTAAAGCATTGATAAAAGAAGGAAAATAAATCACGAAAGGACTGCCGGATATATAGGCAGTCTTTTTTTCGCTGGAAATCCTTTATTGAATTAACGCACTGAGGGACAGTCCCCTGTTACGTTAACGTAACAGGGGACTGTCCCTCTATCACCGGCCTGGGGGATACGTGATCTGGCAGGGTGGGTACTGAAGGTTGGGAGCATGGAAGGACATCTTCTTCATAAAGTAGCAGGCTTCGGGAAAATGGTGAAAGAGAAATCTCCTGGTTGATTGGTTGACAAGGGATGTTTCATTGTATTTTTCAAGCGTATATCCCATAAGTTTATTGAAGGCTACCACTGACTCCCCGACTTCATGGGCAAACCGGATTTGAACGGGTGAATTGGCAGGAAGGAACCGTAAATAGCCTTCGATTGCATTGTTTTTGACGATATACTCAGAGAATTTAAACTTCAGTCCCTCTGCCTGCCTGATGATATCGAACTCTATACCGTCGACTACCCTGATCAAGAGAGCGGCATGGCCAAGCTGGTCTTCCAGCCATAAAGATAAGAGGTTAACGAGAGAAAGCGGCGGGGCTTCCTGTCCCTGTATATTATATTGAAGTATTCTCAGGTATTCTGCATTTTCGTTTAGTGTTCCATTAAAGTATGTCGGTGTGAGATTGATATTAATTTCGTTCCTTAATCTCATACTTAAGATATTGCCTTCAAATAAATAATATTTTCCAGCAGTCTGATAAGCAAAGCCTGCTAACTCAACCATTTCAGCTGAAGAATAATCCGCATTTTTTGAAATGGAATACAGCCGCTGTAAGACTGCTTCAAAGCTTCTGATGAACATATCCGCTTCCGAAACAAATGTTGTTTCTGACGGAGATAAATAGTCTCTAACAAAATAGGCATGATCCTGAAGCATATTCAGCCAGAATTGATGTTCTTCCCAAAGGGAAATCGGTTGTTCAGGCATCTTCATCCTCCGCTCTTTAAATCCTTTATTAAAAAGTTATTAGTCTTAGCCCTGTGATATTCATCATTAGTGAAAAATAGAGTTCCAAAGTTTGAGAAAAAGAATGAAAGAGAGGTATACAGAGGCGGGAGAAAATGAATTACAGGAATAAAGTAACGAAAGGCAAATTGATTTGAGAGAAAAGACTGTAGTACGAAAATATATCCTTTTAACGAGGGAGTATAGTTTGAAGGTTCCCAGTTCGGAATGAAACGGACCTCCAGGTCGAAGATGTAGGCCTTGCCGTGGTATCAGTAGGAGGGAAAGTATCGTTAGTCAGAGTTTTTTAAATCCTGAAGCGGCACGTTTCGACTAAGAATCCATCGGTGCTGTGGTTGGAAAATGGTTCGGGCAGAGTCCATAGAAATGAGCTGCTTCCCAGCACAAATACTCCAAATTTAAGTGCCGATATTTCAAAAACAAAAATGCCGGCTAGCCATATTTTAAGAAGGTCGCATCCAAGAAAAAGTAAAACAGAATGTGGTATTATTACGAAGTATATATAAAACGCATATGAAGCCGGTAGCCTTCCATAGTATCAGAAAGGATGAGGGAAAACAGTGAAAGAAAAGACAACAAAACGACTATTTCTTTTTGATATAGTATTTACAATCTTTATTTTGGTATGGGCCATCAAAACCTTTATGGAAGGAGATTTGAAAAAGGGACTGATATTCTCTGCGCTGCTTTTGATCATGGGTGGCGTCCTTATTTACAATAGAAGGAAACATTAAAGATTACTTGGAACAATGAAAGAAGGTGCGGAAATGGCGAAAAGGTATTTTACAGTCGGGATGGCAGGTCATATCGATCATGGAAAAACCGCTCTAGTAAAAGCGTTAACCAACAAGGAAACGGATCGTTTAAAGGAAGAAAGAGAAAGGGGGATTTCCATTGAGCTCGGATTTGCTCCTTTACTGGAGACGGAGGATATGGAAATCGCCGTGGTGGATGTCCCGGGGCACGAAAAGTTTATCAGACAGATGATTGCCGGTGTGGCCGGCATTGATTTGGTCATCCTGGTTGTGGCTGCAGACGAAGGGGTTATGCCTCAGACCAGAGAACATCTCGAAATTCTTTCTTTTCTCGGAGTCGACCAAGGCATCGTGGTGTTGAGCAAGATAGATAAAGTGGATGAGGATTTACATAGCCTCGCTCGTGAGGAAATTAAAGAGGAGTTGCAGGGAACGGTATTTGAAGGGTCTCCTGTCCTACTGGCAGACAGCTTATCTGGGAAGGGGGTTGCAGAGGTAAAGGAATCGATACTTCAGTTCCTTGAAGAAGTTCCGTCAAGGAGTATTACCGGTGATTTCCGGATGCCGATAGACCAGGTATTTACAGTTAAGGGGCAAGGGACTGTTGTAAGGGGGACAGTTTATGAGGGGAGCGTCAAAGACGGTGAGTCCCTAATGCTTCTGCCTTCAGGAAAAGAAACAAAAGCAAGGCAGATTCAAGTCCATCATAAACCGGCTTCGGAAGCATTCGGGGGTCAAAGGACAGCGATCAACCTTTCAGGCTTATCAAAAGATGAAGCGGTACGGGGAGATGTGCTGGTGAAATCGGAGTTCTTCACGGTCACCGACACTATTGATGTTAGTATAAAAATGGTGGCGGACCTTGAGCATCCTGTGAAACAGAGAATGCCTGTTAAATTGCATACAGGAACTTCGGAAACAATGGGTAAGATCATCTTTTTTGACCGCAATGAAGTCGAAATGGAGCAAGAGGATATCCTCTGTCAAATAAGGCTCGATGAGAATGTGGTGGTGAAACGAAATGACCGCTTCATTCTTAGGAGGCCAACACCTGCTGAGACAATAGGCGGGGGTTTCATCATTGACCCAAATGGGGGCAGGTATAAATTTGGACAAGATACAATTCATTTTTTATATCAGAAAATGAATGGAACGCCTTTGCAGCGGGTTGAAGATGCAATTTTAAAGCATAAAGTATTGAGCAGAAGCCAGCTTTTGCAAGAAGCCTCTTTATCTTCAGGTGCTCTTGAAGAGCTGATGGGAACTGAAAGTCTTCTGATACTGCCAAATGGAGAGGTTACGTCCATACCCGTGTTAACTAATTTGGAACAGTTGATTGAGGGAGAACTGAGAGAATTTCATAAAAAATTCCCGCTGAAATCAGGCTATGACAAGGCACAGTTGTTTCAGCTTTATAAAAGCCTTTTTTCAGAAACGCTATTGAATCATTTGGTTAAACAAAATCTGAAGTCGGAAAAATGGGTCCAAAAAGGACATTTCCTTTCCCTGGCAGAATTTACCCCAGCTGTCCCTGAACATTGGAAAAAAAGGTCGGATCAAGTGCTGGAAGCGCTGAAAAACGATGGGATGACGCCTGAAGACATAGCTGTATACGTAAAGAAAGCGGGGATTCCTGCCGATATGCAGCCGGGCTTATTTCAATTTTATCGCGAGCAGGAGAAGGTCATCTTTATCGATGACAGCATTGCTTTCCAAAAGGAAATTTTTGACCAGGCAGTCCAATTATTGAAGGACGGGACAGATGAAGAATTTACGTTGCCTGAGGCAAAGGATATCCTTGGATTATCGAGGAAATATTTGATCCCGCTTCTAGAGTCGCTGGATACTCTTGGACTTACCATCAGAATTGATAATAAGAGAAAATGGAGATCCTCAGCCGCACAGTAAGCAAGGTTTAGGAATAGGGTACGATAGAACTCAATTTAGGAGTGAGAACATGTATCCTGTATATCCTTACTACGCTTATAAAAAGAAATATGAAACAGTGCCTGTTCCATTTCCGCCGCAGCATCAACCGCAACAGCCGGGCTTGGAATATTTGATGGATCCAAGGCCCATATCCGAGGATCCTGCATACCGGGGCAGCAAAAAGCTGGAAGGTAAAATAGCCATCATTACAGGTGGTGACAGCGGGATTGGCCGTGCTGCTGCTTATGCAATGGCAAAGGAAGGTGCGGACATAGCCATTGTGTATTTAAATGAGCATAGAGATGCAGATGAGACAAGGAGAAGGATTGAAGAGATTGGCAGCAGGTGCTTATCAATCAGCGGCGATTTAAGATATCCGCAAACATCTAAGGCAGCAGTAGAGGAGACATTGCGGGTATTCGGGAGAGTTGATATTGTAGTGAATAACTGTGCAGTACAGTTTCCGCAGGAGAGTATTTTGGATATTTCAGATGAACAGCTTGAAAATACATTCAGAACTAACATCTTTTCCTTTTTTTACATGACGAAAGCAGCACTTCCGCATCTCCAGAGAGGAAGCTCCATCATCAATACAGCTTCCATTACAGCTTATCGGGGCAATAAAGACCTGGTCGATTATTCAGCGACAAAGGGGGCGATTGTTACGTTTACAAGATCTTTGTCTAAGCAGTTGATTGATAAAGGCATCAGAGTGAATGGTATAGCTCCGGGTCCGATATGGACACCGCTGATCCCTTCAAGTTTTTCAGCAGAGAAGACGTCATCTTTTGGCCTGGATGTTCCAATGAAACGCGCCGGCCAGCCTTTTGAACTTGCTCCGTCTTTTGTTTATTTAGCGTCGGATGATTCACGGTATGTTTCTGGCCAGATGCTTCATATTAACGGCGGTGCCATGGTAGAATCATAGATATGCTGGGCGTTCATCCGCCCTTATTACATATGTGCAGGTGATAAAATGAATTGGAAAGACTACGAGACGCAGCTTTACACCATGGTGATGATTGAGAAAGGGGACGAGTTATTATTCGTTGAAAGACCTTCTGAAAAAGGATTTCCCGGTTATATTGCTCCGGGTGGAAAAGTTGATTTTCCCGAAAGCCCCGCTCATGGAGCAGAAAGGGAAGTGAAGGAAGAGACCGGTTTGACGGTTAAGAATATGAAATTTAAGGGAATCGATGAGTTTGTCATTCCTGATAAAAAATACCGCTATGTAGTCTATAATTATCTGGCCACAGAGACAAGCGGAGAGCTGTTGGAAAATCCTCCTGAAGGAAAGTTGAAGTGGGTTAACCGTCATACAGCCATGGAGATGCCGATGCAGCCGTGGTTCAAGCGGAGACTACCATACTTTTTCAAAGAAGGTGTGTTTGAAATTCATTCTAAGTGGGACGGAAATGACCGGCATGATGCCGTAGTGACGATAAGGGAATTATAAAAAAAGCCTGCAGCATCTCGATCGGAGATACGCAGGCTCTCTTATGGCCAGCATTAGATTTTCACTTCAATTGAAGCATCCTTCTTCAATCTCTCTACTTCAGCAGTCAAAACTTCTTGCGTTTTCTGTTGTTCCAATTGCTGTTTGATCCGGTCTTTAATTTCTTCATATTCAGGTACCTTGGCCTCTGCTTCTTCAGAACTGCTGCTCTGTTCAGCAAATTTATCATAATAGGCTTTGACATCTTCTTCTTTCACTTCTTCAATTGTCAGTTCTTTATCAACAAACGCTGTATATTTAATATTATTGGCAATTTCACCTTTAAGTTCATCCACTGAAAGACCGCTGCTCTTCAGGGTTTCCTCAAATTGTGCCTCGTCTTCATAATTAGCCTTTATCGTATCCAGTTCTTTTTGTATTTCCTCATCTGTTGCTTTATAACCCTTTTTGTCAGCTTCCTGAAGAAGCAGTGTCTGGCCGATAAGGCTGTCGATGGTACTTTCTTTTAATTGAGCAGCAACCTCATCAGAAGTTGGGTCTTGTCCCATTTGCTGGTACCTCATTTGAGAGTCGCTAAGAAGCGCATTGTAGGCGTCTCCCTTGATATCCTCATCATTGACGACAGCGACTGTAGCCTTTTCATCAACGTGTTGTTTTTCCATTTTCTTCTGCATTTCTTCCATTTGCGCTGTTTGTTCTTCAGTTTGTTCAGTTTGTTCCTGTTTTGAATCTTCTTTGTCAGCTTCTTTGCTGTTTTCACTGTTATCTCCGCAAGCTGCCAATCCTATTGAAATTATGCCCGCAAGCATGGCTAATGTCCATTTCGATTTCATGTGATAACCCTCTTTCTTAAAGATTGAATTATTAAATGATGCGTCTCTCTTGGAAGATAAAGAGGAGGCATGTATAAAATAACCTAGTGGAAGTGTATAACATTCCCGAGTAAAAGGAAAGCTATAACAGTCAATTTAACAAGATTGAAACATATTTTATAGGAAGGAGAAAGCCAATCATGTCAAATGGGCTTACGGTAATGCTGAATAACCAGCTTTCAAACTGGAATATTCTTTACACGAAACTGCATAACTATCACTGGTATGTTACAGGTACCGATTTCTTCACTCTTCATACGAAATTCGAGGAATACTATACAGAAGCGGGACAATACATAGATGATATTGCCGAACGAATTCTCACATTAAAAGGAAAGCCGGTAGCGACATTAAAGAAGTATCTGGAAACAGCCACAATCGAAGAAGCTTCATGCCAGGAAGACGCAAAGGAAATGGTGTCAATCCTTGTGAAGGATTTTGAACAGGTTATAAAGGAATCGAAAAAACTGATAGAAACCGCCGAAGATCTACATGATCAACCGACTGCAGATATGTTCATTGGTATCAAATCCTCACTTGAACAGCATGTCTGGATGCTGACGGCATATAATGCATAAAAAACCCCCTGGACTTTTACGTCCAAGGGGTTTTTTCATTCATTGTCAGGGTTGTTGGATAATGAAGAGCAATATTCTTTCACCATATCAACGGTAACATATTTACGTTCTGGAACAATCCCGAGTTTTGCCTCATCATTGATCTTTTTGGTGATTTCATTTATTTTATCTGTCGAAAAAGTTTCTCCTTTCAGGCAGAAACTTACAGCTTCCTCAATGTAGTATTCTCTTTGTTGATCAAGCATAATGAATTCTTTCGCAATGGCATTTTGCTTATTTGAATGCTCTGTTATCGCTTTATGTACACTCATTTCCCATTCACTCCAATCAGAAGTACTTTATAATCACTATTTATTATGCGCAATTCCCTTCCGCATCGCAACTAATTTAAAGAAAAAGCAATTTCCTTTAAGTTTATCTTGATTGCAAAACCATTTTCAATGAAAATAGTAATCGATGGTTTAAAGTGAAAGTATATATTTTAATAGAATTTGAAAAGTATGAAGTTTAGAAAGTAGGCTGACATTATGATACAGCTTTGGAGACAGTTCAGTTGGGTCATACCTATCCTGGCATTAGTGACGGCATCGCTTGTTACGTTTGTTTATATATGGAAAAATCATAAAGGGAAAGGGCAGGCAAGATGGGCTGATCTGATCCCGGTGTTGTTTACCCTCATTTCCACAGGCGGAATTTTTCTTATCACATTGTCTCCCCTTATACCAGGTGTTGCCCTTGAAGGCGGAACCAATTTCCGACCCTTTGATAACCTGAGGCTGAACCTGGTGTATCGTACTCATCTGGATGTACCGATCAGAAACCTAACCGCAAACATTGTACTGTTTATTCCATTCGGATTTTTTTATGCCTGGTGGATAAGGAACCGAAAATGGGTTATTCTCAAAAGTACTGTTTCTGGGAGTGTTCTTTCTCTAATAGTCGAGGTAACTCAGTATTTCCTTCCCCTGGGAAGATCCACGGATATTGATGACTGGATGATGAACACAATTGGCGCTTTGTTAGGCGGAATCCTTTTCCTTCTATTTAGTAAAGCGTGTAAAAAGTATCTAAAAACCAAGAAAAGCAGTGATTAAATATTGAGGTTACTTCCAGGGAGATAAGGGAACAGCCTATATGTACCCTTTATGAAGAGGAGGTATCTCGATGAGTCGTTATTACAAAAATTCTGAGTCCAAAAATGCCAACGAAAAACTGAACGAGGAATTAGAGATCCAGGATGATTCAAATCCCAATTATAGCCAAACAGAAAAGGCCAATAAGGAAATAATGGACCGTTTAGAGAGTGGTGAACCATCAAAGGGAGTGGATCCAGATCACTACTTCGCCAACATTGAAAACTCCCATGTGACAAAAGGAAAAAATAAGAAGAGAGAATGAAAGAGCATGTAAATCATGCTCTCAGACCGTTGACAAACCCTACTACAACCTTTTGATTAACCCGTTCAGTACAGAGGGAAAACCAATAAATGGAAAGGTAATTTGCGGTACAATTTGCATAGCATTTTGTATCGGCATACCAATGGTTTTGAAGTTTTTTCGCTTATTGCTGCATACTGATTTGCAGGCCAATTTGCACTACCGCATATATGTATGTGGTGTTGCAAACTGGTCTGCATTTTATGTTACAAATTTGTCCGCGGATTCGTTATTGCCAGATACAATAGATGGGAAGATGAAGGGGAATAACCCAGTGGGAGAAAAATAAGGGGAGATTTTACCGTTAGATGTAGAGTAGACGTGGTTTTTGCGGAAAATAAGGGGAGTTTTTCCCTTTATTCAAAGCAAATCTGCCTATCTTCACGTTTTTTGAGTCAAATAAGAGGAATTTCTCCCTCTATTTAAGCTGTTTTCAGTACTATTTGCTAATTAAGGGGAATTTTTCCCTCTATAATCCTCAATTAGCAAAGAACCTGGTTTCATTGCTGAAGAAGGCAAAAATTTAACGGGAAACCGGCTGCTCAACCGATCTGGGGCTTACTTGAATAACGCATAATAGAAGTGAGGAGCTGCAAGGTCGTTGGCAGCTCCTCTTTTTTGTGCAATTTTTCATACATATTACACTTCAAAACAGCCTGCAAAAGTCTTTGTATTTTAACCCGCAAATCACCAGCAAATAGGCATTTTCTCCCACTCAACCGAACGAGTTAACCTTTTGATTGAAGTAGGGTTTGTTAATTTTCGAGGAAAAACCCCATAAACATTACACTGGATATGGCCCTCGCCATGTCCAGTCTGCTAACTTCTTAAGATTCATGGCAGCAAACGTAAGCATCGCCTGCATTGAAACTTTTTTCAGACCTCTCAAGGTCGTCCAACGCATGCCATGCTTCTCTTTCGCATCAGCAAAACCTCTTTCAATTGTTTCTTTGCGGTGTGCGTAAAATGTTTTATTCAAATTAGTGTGCCTCAGATGTTCAACCTTCCTAACTAAGTGGTCTTGCGGGACCAACTGGTCCAGGGCAATCATCTCAATTTGACTTCTTCCATCTACTACATGTTTTGATAACATTGTGAATCCCCCACAGGTTTTTTATGTTAGGTGTCAAACCAGATTTAATTCACAAAAGGTTGATTGGAGCGGAAGGAAGGCGTACGATCTCCTGCGGGACCAGCGTGACAGGTGAGCCCCCGCAGGCGAAGCTGAGGAGGCTCATCTGGCTCCAGCGGCCAACGACTAGCGGATTTCGGTCTCCTTCCTTACGATAAGTCAGCATCGAATCGCTCCACTCTTCGTGATTCCTTTATCTCATATGTAGCCAGTCCAGTCCGTACGCAGCTGAACGGGCCTTTCCGCTTTTTAATGATAAGTCATCATCAACTCACTATGTTCGTTGTGATTCCTTTATCTCATACAGAAGCCCTCCAAACCGTACGTCGTTGAACGGCCACTTCCGCTTTTTAGTCAATCCAGCTCCAGCGCCTAGCCCCTCGGGGTCATAAGCCCATCCGCCGAGAAGGCAAAGTTCAGCCTTCCTGCCGGCTCGTCTTATGCCTGTCGGGGCTGATCAAGGCGCTTCCGCTTTTTAGTCAATCCAGCTTCAGCGCCTAGCCCCTCGGGGTCATAAGCCCATCCGCCGAGAAGGCAAAGTTCAGCCTTCCTGCCGGCTCGTCTTATGCCTGTCGGGGCTGATCAAGGCGCTTCCGCTTTTTAGTCAATCCAGCTTCAGCGCCTAGCCCCTCGGGGTCATAAGCCCATCCGCCGAGAAGGCAAAGTTCAGCCTTCCTGCCGGCTCGTCTTATGCCAGTCGGGGCTGATCAAGGCGCTTCCGCTTTTTAGTCAATCCAGCTCCAGCGCCTAGCCCCTCGGGGTCATAAGCCAATCCGTCTAGAAGGTTAAAGAGCCAACCTTCCTGCCGGCTCGTCTTATGCCAGTCGGGGCTGATCAAGGCGCTTCCGCTTTTTAGTTCCCCGCACGCCCCGCGGAGTCGTGCGCCTGTAGCGGAAATCAACTATTCCTTCCAACCACCCAAGTTTTTAGTTAAGAAGTAGTTAACTAATTATACAAAAAAAGATTGTAGACATGGTCCAAATCTTGGACTTTGTCTACAAGCTGAGAGCATGTAAATCATGCACTTTTTTATGAAAAATCTCACTCCTCGACAAAATTCAACACCCCTGCTCTTTGGGTTTTAATATGATAGTACTTATATTGCTTAAGGAGAGGGTACCTATGTCATTTCCAGAATTAGAAACTTCCCGTTTGAAACTCATCGAAATTACAGAACAACACACAGAGCGTTATTTTGAAATCATGTCACTTGATTCAGTCACTCAATATTATGGAATGGAAAGCCTTCAAAGGATAGAGCAGGCTGCTGGCATTGTACGATCGTTTAAAACAGGTTTTGACAGTAAAAGCTCCATGAGGTGGGGGATTGTTATTAAGGAGATGGAAACCTTAATTGGTACTGTGGGGCTTAATAACCTTCAGATTGCCCAAAAAAGAGCGGAAATTGGGTTTGAGATCCACCCGGATTACTGGAACCGCGGCTATACCTCCGAAGCGGCAAAAGCAGTTATTCAATATGCTTTTGCAGAACTGGGAATATACAGGATTGGAGCCGTAACCTTCCTGGATAATAAAGCTTCATTCGGACTTTTGGAGAAAATCGGCTTCAAAAGAGAAGGAATATTACGGGGATACATCCACCAAAATGGAAAATTCAATGATACTTATGTTTTTTCTTTGCTGGCGCCTGAGTGGCAACCCCATTTTCAACGCTGACGTCTCTTTCTCCTTTGTCCTGTGGAGGAAGCATAATTTCAGTGATTTCACGCAAACTATTTCCATCTTTATAAAATGGAGGCAGGCTTATGGATATTAACAGAGTTAAACAAATATTGGCTTCTTCGGCGGATGTTGACGTTACATATCAAGGAGTGTCGGTGTGGATAGATGAACTGCTTGAAGGTGAAAAGCTGGCAACGGTCCATTTAAGAGGACCGCTTGAGGAGCGTTCGCAAGTTGCTATCGAAGATTTAATTGAAGAATCGTAAGCAAAGCACCCTGTTTAAGGGTGTTTTTTGTCTTCCATATGCCTGGTTCCAGGCAACAATTAAATTAGGCATCAATCCAAAACGCTAACAGCTCTGTAAAGTATCATATTACAAATTTCATTCTGGAAATTTGCATAATTTAGTGAAGTACTACCAGGAGAAGGTTCCATACCATAAATCTTGAATAAATAGAATTACATGAATGTTACAAAAACATTAAAAA
Organism: Bacillus sp. SRL337; assembly: GCF_984799155.1. Lineage (NCBI taxonomy): Bacteria > Bacillati > Bacillota > Bacilli > Caryophanales > Bacillaceae > Bacillus > Bacillus sp. SRL337. The sequence goes on from NZ_OZ481793.1 coordinate 1,864,304, forward strand.
GCTTTTTTGTAGTTTAATAGACTGTGCAGGTGGAAGAATAAGAGCAAAGGTTAAGATAAAAAGACGAGGCTACAAAAGAAGTACAGCAGCCCAGAAGACAGCTAGAGAAATTCGACTTAAATCCAGAAAATGATTTCATTATTTAAGGAGGAATTTATTATGGCTAAAAACAACAATCAAAACGACAATGGGAAAATGAGTTTGGAAGAAGCAGGCCGCAAAGGCGGCAAAACAACATCACAAAATCATGACAAAGAATTTTATCAGGAAATTGGCCAAAAGGGCGGAGAAGCGACGTCCAATAACCATGATAAAGAGTTCTATCAGGAAATTGGTGAAAAAGGCGGAGAAGCGACGTCTGAAAATCATGATAAAGAGTTCTATCAGGATATTGGTAAAAAGGGTGGAGAAGCCACATCAGATAACCATGATAAAGAATTTTATCAGGAGATTGGTGAAAAAGGTGGAGAAGCCACGTCGAATAACCATGACAAAGACTTCTACCAGGAAATTGGAGAAAAAGGCGGAGAAGCCCGCAGCAGACAAAATAATAATAACAACAGCAACTAATATCAGCTGACTGACTTCAGTTTAAACAACTATCAGGAGCTTGCACTTATCCGGTGCAGGCTCCTTTGTATCTTTAGAGCTGGTTTAGAATGTTTTTAAAAAAGGGTAACAGTATAGAGAGTCATAGAACAAATAAATTAAATCAAGCATCAGCTGTATATGCAGGAGGGGAAAACATGAAGGCAAGAGACATCTTGAACAATCAAAAATTTGACCGCAATGGAGATCAATATAAAGCAGTGGGAGATTACGGTATGACTGCCAGTGCCACAAAAGAGGCAAGTGATATTGGTGCAGAAGTGCTGAAAAATGGGGGGACAGCTGCTGATGCAATTGTGGCTATGCAATTTGCCCTGGCGGTATCAGAACCATTCAACACTGGAGTGGGAGCCAGTGGATTTATTATCTATCATCATCATTCCACAGGCGACACCAAGGTTTTCAATGGACATTCAAAAGCCCCGGAAAGTGCTCATCCGAAGCTTTGCTACAATGACGAAGGTGAATTGATTCCCTTTGTCGAACGGACCATGAATGAAAGTTTCGTAGGGATTCCAGGTATCATGAAAGCAGTGGATGCTATTAACAAAACTTATGGGACCAAGGAATTGGGAGAACTGATCGATCCATCAATCAATCTTGCTGAGAATGGAATAAGAGTGAATTTCCTGTGGGATATGGCCCTCAAGCTCTATGGAGACCGGGTTGGCAATACAGCAAAAGACTTATTCTTTCCAAATGGTGTGCCTCTTGTAGAAGGAGATATTGTCAGAAACAAAGCGCTCGCAAATACCTTCAAGATTTTTAAAGAAGAAGGGATCGATGCCCTTTATAAAGGAAGAATTGGACAGGCAATCATTGACCGGCTTCAATCTCATAATGGCCATATGGAAAAGAGCGACCTTGAAAGATACGAATGTAAAATACAGGAGCCAGTTATACGGAATTACCGGGGATTTGAAGTCGCAGTTCCTGCACCACCTAATGGCGGGGGAACGAATGTCCTTCAAATACTGAAAATTATTGAAAAATTCGATTTGAGCAGCTATACAGCATCTTCGTGGGAAAAATACTTTATTCTTTCTGAAGCGATGCGCCTGGTCTTTTCGGATAAACTCGCCTATATGAGTGATCCGGATTTTCATAATGTACCGGTAAATGGCCTGCTTGATCCAGATTACATTGCTGATAGAGCTAAGATGATCGATTTTGACGGGAGAAACCCTGACATCGATTTCGGTAACCCATGGGAATATGATAAAAGCGAAATGAAACCTGGGGCCGTTTCCCAAAAAAGAACAGAAGGCGGCGAGACAACTCATTTCACCGCTGTAGACAGATGGGGTAATGTGGCGGCCTGTACCTCTTCCTTGGAACATTATTTCGGAGCAGGAATCATGATTGAGGAATATGGATTTCTTTTGAATAATGATCTGACTGACTTTAAATCTGAGGAAAACCATATCAATGAAATGCAGGGTGGAAAATATCCAGTCAGTGCAAAGTGTCCGACAATCATCTTTAAAGATGGCGAGCCTTTCATGACATTGGGTTCTCCTGGTGGCCCTACCATTGTTTCATCTGTTGCGCATGTCATCCTGAATGTGATTGATTTCCAAATGGATTTGAAGGAGGCAATTGAACATCCGCGGATCTATAACAGTACTGCCCCGGAAGTCTGGGTAGAGGATGATTTCGACCCTGGTGTGAAAGGGAAATTAAAGACATTAGGAATAGAGATACTGGATGATTCCATGCCGATCGGTAACGTTCAGGCTATCCTGATCGACAAGGAGAATAATAAATTTTATGGGGCGGCAGACTCCACCCGCCCAGGAAAAGCAACAGCTGTTTGGAAAGAAGAGGCTGAAAAACGAATATAAAAAGGCTGCGATTGCAGCCTTTTTCTTATGGTGTTTCTGCCCTATTTATAATTACCTTTAAAATTTGAAACGTTTACACATAAATCCAACGGGTATTTGAGAAAATGACGGTAAATGAATTTATCATTATGAAATGGAGGGAATAGGATGAGAAAACCCGATCCAGCAAAAGATATTAATATGGAAGAAAAACCGAAAGTGACAAACGAAGAACCCCAAAATCGGGTGAAAAATGAACCAGCTGCGGAAGTGAAGAATGAAATGCCTGTCAAAGAAGAGAAGAATGGAGAGGAAATCACAAATCCTTATCAAATAGCCCAGCAATTAATCAAACGGGCAACGGAAGCGCTTGAACTTCCTGAAGGGGTCTATAATATTCTGAAGAAACCAAAGCGTGTAATGAAGGTATCGATTCCGGTTAGACGGGATAATGGCGAGTATGTCAATTTTACAGGTATGCGCTCGCAGCATATAGATATCCTCGGACCCACTAAGGGCGGAATTCGCTTTCATCCAGGTGTCAATGAAGATGAGGTAGTGGCGTTGTCCATGTGGATGTCATTGAAGTCTGCTCTTGTTGGACTCCCGTTTGGAGGTGGTAAAGGCGGGGTCATTGTGAACCCGAAAGAACTTTCAGAAAGGGAGCTTGAAGAATTGAGCAGAGGCTATATAAGAGAACTCGAGCCAATTATTGGACCGGATAAAGATGTTCCAGCTCCTGATGTGAACACCAACGGACAAATAATGGGGTGGATGTTGGATGAGTTTGACCGACTGCGGGGGAAAGATGTTTCCGGATTCATTACAGGCAAACCTGTCATCATTGGGGGATCGGAAGGCCGTATCGAAGCTACAGGCAGAGGCGTCGTCATTAATATCATGGAGGCGGCTAAACGGCTTGACCTTGAAATGGATAAACTCTCAGCTGTGGTACAAGGTTTTGGAAATGTCGGTTCCATCACGGCCAAACTGCTTCATGAGCAAGGCGTAAAGGTGACTGCTGTAACCGATGCAGGCGGGGGAGCCTATCAATCCAACGGCCTTGATATTGTCAGTCTGATTGATTATGTCAACGAGCATGGGACGGTTAATGGTTTTGAAGGAAGCGACCCCATTTCGAATGAAGAGTTGTTTGCTGCAGATTGTGACATCCTTGTTCCGGCTGCGCTGGAGAATCAGATTACCGAAAAGACTGCCCCGACAATTAAAGCCAAAATTGTAGCAGAGGCGGCTAACGGTCCGACGACTCCGCAAGGCAATCAAATAATGGAGCAAAAAGGGATCTTTGTCATTCCTGATATTCTATGTAATTCTGGTGGAGTAACCGTTTCATACTTTGAATGGGTGCAAAACGCAATGCATTACTTCTGGAAAGAAGATGAAGTGAATGAAAAATTGAAAGAGAAAATGGAAAATGCTTTTGACAGTGTTTACCGGATGAAGCTGGAGAAGAATTCGACAATGAGGGAATCCGCTTATCTTGTCGGAGTGGGCCGTCTGGCAGAAGCCATGAAAGCTAGAGGCTGGATAAAAAACTGGTCCATGCCGATAGAATGTTAATAATAGAGGGCTGCATTCCATAATGGTTGATGCTTGTGGATTTTCCTGTGGATACCGGGGCTTTTTTATCTGATCGGAAGAGCAGCTCATTTCTGGCTACCTTTTTAAGAAATTTTGGTGAAATAGAACAATATATTATACAACTCTGAAAAGAGCCTTCTGGAAAAGAAGATCGAAGCAGCCATGCCTTACGTTGCTTCGGTCTTCTTTTTTTTAAAAATATATGACTTTAGAAAAGGAGCCAGGCAAATCATAAAGATATTTTGAAATGTGACCAGAACGAAAGTACTTTTCTTATTGATGACCTTCAGACGAGCAAGGAGAGAATTCATTCCCGTCATTATCAGAAATGTGAAGACCTTAACGCTTAGTTTATTTCTAATGGCAGGCAGCAGGGATGCTGCCGAAAAGATGAACATATATAAAGGGGAAAGTAAAAAATGCTCCTTCCAACTGTGGAATCGGCCAAAACCGATCTTGTTTTTTTTGTAGATATCAAAACTGAAAAACAACGTCTTTGTTACGACACCAATAGATAAAAAGGTGGAGAGCCACAGGAAGGTACTTTTCTTTAAGCGCAAGTTATCATCCCAAAAATCACTGATAAAAAAATATACAGGAAGAAGCAAAGTTGTATAGACCGGTTTCCACCAATGAAGTTTGTAATTTCTAATCTTAAGAAAATATAGTTCAATAAGGTGGAAATAAAGGGTGAATAGAAACTTGAAAATTGAGCTGAGCCGGAAAGTGGTAAGGAAAGTAGCTGTTATGGGCACATAAATGGCTTGAGAGAGCAAGGCCCCTAAGGCATTATCAAGCTGCCGCTTTTTTAATATTTTTGGATTGTACCGATATGATTCCAACAAATTGAACACAAGGTACTCGAATATATAGGCAAAGCTGATATTTGATAAAAGCAGTGTAACCGTCTGTCGTTCACGCTTCTTCAATAGGGTGAAAAGTAATAGGGAAATATGCACGATAGACAGCAATATAAAAGGCATCGAATTTTTATTGGTTCGTTTCAAGACCTAGTATACCTCCTTTAGCACATTAGCCCGCTAAGTCTGCCGTTGTATTTGTTAATTATACTTTGATGGGTTGAGGCTTGTTATACGCATTCTCCTATTTTTTTTACAAGAATGGGCATTTGCTGATTTATTTTTTCGATTTCTTATGTTAATATTAGACTCAACAGAAAACCTGAGTATTCTTATCGGGTTTATTTGAAAAGACAAGGGTGATAGATAATGAGTCGAGAATTTGTTGATTTATTCAATAACTGGGCCCAAACTTATGATCAAACAGTTTCCGAAGACGGAGATCTGGAATATAGAGAAGTATTCGAAAATTATGATGAAATTCTCCAGTCGGTTGTTGCAAACACAAAAGGGCCGAATGTAATGGAATTCGGGGTTGGAACAGGTAATCTTACAAGAAAATTGGTGAATAGAGGGTTCAAAGTATTCGGAATTGAACCATCAGAAGAAATGTTGAAAATTGGTCAATTGAAAGTGCCAGAGGCAAAAATTAAGGATGGTGACTTCCTTGCTTTTCCAATACCGGATGAAAAGATTACGTCAATCGTCAGCACGTATGCATTTCATCACCTGACTGATTTGGAAAAAGAAAAAGCGTTGAAAAAATTCAGTGAAATCCTTCCTGAAGATGGGGTAATTGTTTTTGCGGATACAATCTTCAAGGATAAAGCGGCAAGAAGATCGATCATGGAACAAGCAATTGCGTCCTACTTCCATAATCTGGTGGATGATTTGAACAGTGAGCATTACACCTATCTGGATATATTGAAGAAGATGTGTGAGAAGCATGGGTTTTCAGTTGAATTTATTCAGAAAAATAAGTATGTTTGGATTATGACAGCAACGAAAAAGTAAATCCCAGTAAAGGGAGGCAGAACTCGTCAATGACCTACCTTTAAAATGTTCTGCCTTTCTCATAATATAAAAAGAAAGCGAGAGATGGTTATGCCTAAAATGAACGTAGAAAGTTTCAACCTCGATCATACAAAAGTAAAAGCCCCCTATATAAGATTGGTCGGGATTACAGAAGGACAGAGCGGGGACAAAATTTATAAATATGATTTCCGGATTAAACAGCCCAACAAGGAATATATGGATATGCCTGCCTTGCATTCCCTTGAACATATGATGGCAGAATTCAGCAGAAATCATCATGATAGGATCGTGGATATCGGCCCTATGGGATGCCAAACAGGTTTTTACATTACAATCCTGAATGATGACAGCTTCGATACTGTTTTGGATGTCATTGAAAATACATTAAAAGATGTTCTGGAAGCAACTGAAGTTCCGGCGTGTAATGAAGTCCAATGCGGATTTGCAGCAAGCCACAGCCTTGAAGGCGCAAAGGAGCTTGCTAAAGATATGCTGCAAAAAAGAGATGAGTGGACCGAAGTATTCGCATAATAAGGGGAGCTAGTCTTGAAGTATGTTAAAAGTGTACAAGAACTTATCGGGCAAACCCCTATGGTTGAATTGACCAAAATAGGGCTGCCTGAAGGTGTCCGGTTGTTTGCGAAACTGGAATACTTTAACCCGGGAGGAAGCATCAAAGACCGATTGGGTATGAAATTGATCGAAAGTGCCGAACGATCAGGTACTTTAAAGCCTGGAGGAACCATTATAGAGCCTACAGCTGGAAATACCGGAATAGGGATTGCCCTTGCGGCAGTGGGGAAAGGCTATAGAGTCATATTTGTAGTACCTGAAAAATTCAGCATGGAAAAACAGACACTCATGCGGGCTTTAGGTGCTGAGGTAGTCAACACTCCCACAGAACAAGGGATGAAGGGAGCCATTCAAAAGGCCAAGGAACTATCCGCCGAAATTGAGGGTTCGTACTGTCCCCAACAATTTGGAAATCCTTCAAACCCAGAGACCTACTATGAAACGCTGGGTCCTGAAATTTATGAAGCGTTAGATGGAAAAGTGGATATATTTGTAGCGGGCGGAGGAACTGGCGGCACATTCATGGGAACATCAAAATATTTAAAGGAGAAAAATTCTCTTTTGAAAACAGTCATTGTGGAACCTGAAGGATCAATCCTGAATGGAGGTCAGTCAGGTCCACACAAGACTGAAGGGATCGGTATGGAGTTTTTGCCGCCCTACATGGATACCAGCTATTTCGATGATATTTATACAATCAGCGATAGAGATGCTTTTAAAGCATTAAAAGAACTTGCGCTGAAAGAAGGCTTGCTCGTTGCCAGCTCATCAGGTGCAGCCTTCGTTGCAGCATTTGAGGAAGCAAAAAAAGCGGAAAAAGGAACGAACATCGTTACAATTTTTCCTGACAGCAGTGAACGATACTTAAGCCAAGGAATATATGAGGAGTGAAATCATGAGAAGAAAAACAAGATTGATACACGGTGGAATTACGGGAGATGAACAAACAGGAGCGGTTTCCGTACCGATTTATCAAGTCAGCACCTATAAACAAGATGGTGTAGGAAATCACCGCGGTTTTGAATATTCCCGTACAGGAAATCCAACACGTCATGCCCTAGAAACATTGATTGCAGATATCGAGGGAGGACATGCAGGCTTTGCATTCGGTTCAGGAATGGGAGCCATCACTTCTTTGCTTATGCTCTTCAAAGCAGGAGATCACATTATTTTTACAGATGACGTATATGGCGGTACATATCGCCTGATATCAAAAGTGATGAACCGCTTTGATCTTTCAGTTTCATTTGTGGATACTTCAGATGTAGAAAAGATTAAGGAAGCGATACAGCCTAACACGAAGGCCATTTATATTGAAACACCAACTAATCCTCTTTTGAAGATTACTGACCTGCAAGCAGTATCAGGAATTGCAAAAGAAAATGACTTACTATTCATCGTTGATAATACGTTCAGCACCCCGTATTGGCAAAACCCAATTGACCAGGGGGCGAATATTGTCCTGCACAGTGCCACTAAATATCTTGGAGGACACAGCGATGTAGTTGCTGGCTTGGTTGTCGTCGATTCTGCGCAACTTGCGGAAGATCTCCATTTTGTCCAAAATTCTGCAGGTGCCATTCTTGGACCGCAGGATTCATGGCTGTTGATGAGGGGAATTAAAACACTCGGAATCAGAATGGAAGAAATCGAATCAAACACAAAACAGTTTGTTGAATTCTTAGTGAACCATCCAAAGGTCAGCACCATTTATTATCCTGGTCTTGAATCACATAAAGGCAGTGATGTTCACAACAAGCAGGCACGCGGAGCTGGAGGCATGATTTCTTTTGATGTCGGCAGTGAGGAGAATGCTGATAAATTATTGACGAATGTACGCTATTTCACATTAGCGGAAAGTCTTGGAGCGGTGGAAAGCTTGATCTCTGTCCCTGCTAAAATGACGCATGCTTCCATTCCTGCAGAAAGAAGAGCTGAGCTGGGGATTACGGATGGCCTGGTGCGTGTTTCAATCGGTTTAGAAGATATAGAAGATCTTATTGAAGATGTCGAGCAAGCACTGGATAAATAAGCGGGTACTCTTATTCGCATCAGACCATAGAAAACCCCACTTCAATCATTGAGGTGGGGTTATTCATTTTTCCGGGTGAAAAGTCATTTGAATCTCAAACTGCATATGGCAACTGCTGTTACATTTTACAAATTCCTTGGAATGCACGACACATTACCGTCACTTTAACTTTTGATATATTTACACGCTTATTGAAAATAATCTTTCCTTTTTTACTGTTTATTTCGTGTTTTTGTATTTAAAACACGAATAAACATGTGTAATAAAGAATAAAAGAAGGGAATTGCAGAAAACAATGAAGCCGCTTATTTTGAAAGAAGCAGTATCACCGGAATGAACTGAACGAAAGATTAAAGACTTAACTGAAATTGTGTTTGGAGATAGAAGAGAGGTAAGGGATGTGAGGCTATGTTCATTTTCAGCGGTACCCATCCCGGCTACTGGATGAAGGCGGTTCAAGCTTAAAAAAGGGTCTTTGTAAGGAGATCATCGTTACTGGAGGAAAGAGTCTGACAGGGGTGCCGCATCCTGAATGGCATGATAAACAGGCGAGAGAAGCCCAGGTAATCATGTCTCATAGGCATCCCCAGAGAATAGATGGTGCTTGAAGACCAGTCCACAAATCATTGGAAAATGTGCTGTACGCTAAGCAAGTTTTTGATTTCTAAGGAGTTGAAAAACGGCTTTACATTTGTAAAAGCCATGTCGCTGGAAGACAGGAAAGAAAACTAAGCAAGCATCTTGGCGGCCAGATTGACTATATTCCTTTTCCCTTGATGCTGAATATTAAGGGATAAAGGTAACTAGAGATACCTGGAGTAATTCTGGAACTGGAAGAAACAGGGTGTGGGGAGAGTTTCTCAGAATTGCAGCTTATGGAGAAAAAGGAGACATAATGCCGTTGTTAAATAAGATTGAAAATAAAGCAAGCATGATAAGAAGGCTGCAGTTTGCTGCCTTCTTATTTTACTTCCACCACAACCGTGCCTTTTCCAGTCCCCTCATAATCGACGTCAATTTTCCACAGGCCGTCATCTGGGAAGGTAATGAGGAGTGGTGCCCTTTGTTTACTCATCTTGACAGTAATTGGTTCGATGGTATCTCCATTTTTGGAAGTAAATGATAATGTAGCATCTTTTCCATCCTGACTGCCGGGAATGAAGAGTACAGTTTCAAATGGAGAATCTGCATAAGGAAATTCTTCATGAAGGATGGCAGGACCATTTTTCTCCCCTGTATAAAGCTGTAAATCTCTTTCAAACATGGGACTGGTATACCACTGAACTTTGGACAGACCGTAGTAATGGCCTCCGATAATCGTAAGGGAGAATAATAATAAAACAATTTGGGTCCACCAGAAATGGGAGGTTTTTTTAAAACTGTTTACAAGCTCAGATTCAGGCGCAAACCATTTCGCCAGCAGAAAAACAAAGTTAAATAAAAGCACAGCAAATCCAAGAAATAGCAGCATTTTACCTCCTAAGTTATTGGAATTTTATAAAGTAAGTATATGTTCAGTATAACATAGGATATTAACAGAAAATGACAAAAGCAGTGTATCGTGGATACACTGCTCCAGTCTACCTATTTATGGGTGCTCTCTGCACTTCCTTGCGTTCAAAGTCCAAATCTTCAGAGGAGAAAACCATGATAATCATCTGACTGCCGGCTACGAACGATCTGATTAAAAGCGGCTGATTATGCAGATTTTTGAAAGTGAAGTCAGGACCATACCAGCTGACCGTTGCATCCCTCTTGGGAGGAACATAAGGGACTCTTCTGCTGTGGGAATAACGTTCAAGAATTTTCACCCCTGCACGGTCCACAGCATTGAACAGGGTGGATGAAACCTGGCAGATTCCTCCTCCCACACCTTCTGACAGTTCTCCTCTTACAATGACTGGTGCAGGAAGGTATCCTTTTGAAGCCGTCCGTCTGCCTACCACTTTGTTAAAGGAAAAAGTCTCTCCAGGAAAAACAACATGATTGTTGATGGCTTCGGATGCCAGCATGATGTTATGGACTCTTTCTTTGTTTCTGCTGTTAAAATAGGTGACATAATGGCTTATTCTTTTTCGTTTAATTCGTTCAAGCAGTTCACTGTCCACCTTTGGATAGACCGGCTTAAATGGAATCTTGACCGAGGCAGGCTGGTTTTTGTAAAAAGCGTTGTAGAAGGAAGTTTTGAACGTTCTCTCATCCACTGCTTTTCCTGTTTGTTCGCTGACAATGGCGCCCTGTCCATTAAGTGTTGCGTCGACAGGCTCCATTGCCAATTGTTTATTCAGAAGGAAGATTAAGTCATTAAGCTTTTGTTCATTGACCAAGTAGTCTGGGTATGGGGTCATTTGATACTCTGAACGATCCACATCTGCTATGATTTCCTTCTCATTTTCTATCTGCAGCTTAACTGGAGCCGTCTGGATTTGAGCAGCGACTAAGAATGACAGCAGTAATTTCACACGTTTTGCCTCCTTATCATTGGTTCAAAAGTGTCAGCAGGGGAGTGCCGTCAACCTTCCACGGTGAGAATGGAGACGCTTTGAAGACCGTAAAGGTTACTTTCGTATGAAGAGGTCCGTAGTCTTTTAAGTAAATCTCCAGGTCAGTTTGGACCTCTTTTATTAGAGAAGGAGTTTCCTTTTTGCTTAAACTTATCTGCCACCTGATAGCATCAATCTTCTCAAGAACTTTCTGGTCAGCTTTCTGGACCGTTGTGGTTTTCTTAATCAATCCCGCATCGTTATTTTTAACTCCAGCTAAGAATGTTTCCACTAAAGCCTGAGCTTCAAGTTGGGCTATAAATGGATCCAGTTTTCCTCCGGCTTTCAGTACCATCAAATGGTGGGAGAGGTCAGGGGAATGGGTCTTATGGGTAGTGCTTCCCTTGAAGTGGATGCAGAAATGGCCAGGAAACCCATTTTGTAAAGCTCCCGCACCATGGGGCATCCCATGCATGGAGCCTGCAATAAGCAGGTTCCCAGAGTAGACCAAAACCGCTCTTCGTTTCCAGCTCCAGTTTCCGTTATAAATCTCTTTCATGGTTTTTGTATCTTTATTTGTTAATGGCTGGACATCAGCATGACTGCTGCCTGCCCGTCTCTGTGCCTTGAAACGTTTTCCTGTGTCCACATCGATGACAGTGAATATTGATTTTCGCGGAAGGAGTTCATCAACTTTTTCCCACGGGACCATTTCAATATGAAAATCAATGCTCGGGGCAGGTTTACTGCTGGCAATAATGGTATGACCCTCTGAATAAACAGTCATGATAAAAAGGATAAGGGCTAATTTTTTCATTTGAAGACCACTCCATCTATCTTGTATTAACCTTATATTGTGCGGAAACATTCCCAAGGATGACTTCAAATATATGGAATAAGGAAAACGCTTTAGCGCTTTAAAGGAAGAAGGGACTGTCCCTCACCACTTTAAAGCACTGAAGTGTATGAAGGTAAATTACTTTGAATTTGAGATAATTCACGATATGATTGTAAATGAGTCATACTAATTGGGATATTTACTTTTTGAGGAGGGATTCATTTGGAATTGAAACCATTAAAGGGGCAGCACCATGTTTCTGCCATAACAGCGAATGCAAAGGAAAATTATAGATTTTACACAAAGGTATTGGGCATGAGGCTCGTTAAAAAAACAGTCAACCAGGATGATACGTCGGTATATCATTTATTTTATGCAGATGAGAGAGGAAATCCGGGGACAGATCTGACGTTTTTCGAAATCCCGAATGCAGGCCGGACATATCCTGGAACCAACAGCATCTCCACTACTTCTCTCCGTGTTCCTTCTGACGAGGCTCTAAACTACTGGCTGAAGAGATTGGAAGCAGAAGGTGTCGGGCATGATGGGATATCGACTGAGAGCGGAAGAGCGACTCTTGCTTTCAAGGACTTTGAGGGCCAGCGTTTGATGCTTGTATCGGATGAAAACAATCAGGGAGTAGAAGGCGGGAAACCGTGGAAAAAAAGCCCCGTACCTGAAGCTTATGCCATTCGCGGTTTAGGCCCGGTTCATTTAACAGTAGCTAAAAGGGAAAATACTGAAAAGATTTTAACTGATCTACTGGGCTTCCGCAGAAAAGGGAGCTATTCAACAAAGTTGGATGACAATCAATATGAAGTGAATGTCTTTGAAACAGGTGAAGGTGGTTCCGGTGCAGAAGTGCATATCATTGAACGTCCTGAACTGCCAATTGAAAGACCGGGACGTGGAAGTGTCCACCATGTTGCCTACAGAGTGGAGAATGAAGAAGAACTGAAGAAGTGGGTGGAAGTGCTTAAGGAACTCCGGATTCCAAGTTCTGGATTTGTGGAGAGGTATTATTTCCGTTCTCTATACTTCCGGGAAGCCAATGGAATTCTTTTCGAGCTTGCGACTGACGGACCGGGATTCGAAGGAGACGAAGATTTCGAACACCTTGGTGAAAAACTTGCCCTGCCGCCGTACTTTGAAGATCAGCGTGACCAGATCGAGGCACGTTTGAAACCTCTTGAGACGAAGGAATAGGGGGGGCTGCTAATGGAACACCTTTTTAAACAAGGAACAGAAAATGGACCGACTCTAATTCTATTGCACGGTACAGGCGGAAATGAGCGGGACCTTTTACCACTGGCTGAAATGATAGCTCCTGGACACTCTGTCCTCGGCATAAGGGGAAATGTCTCAGAGCATGGCATGCCGCGCTTTTTCCGCAGACTGGCTGAAGGGGTATTTGACGAAGAAGATCTTGTGTTCCGGACGAAGGAATTAAAGGAATTTATTGATAAGAGTGCAGATCAGTACGGATTTAATCGGAACAATGTAATGGCCATCGGCTACTCCAATGGTGCTAATATAGCTGCCAGCATGATGTATCATGATAGTAATGCCATTCACGGTGCCATCCTCTTCCACGCAATGGTGCCTCTGCGGGGCATGAAAGTGGCCGATTTAAGCGGGACACCAGTGTTTATCGGAGCTGGAGAAAATGATCCATTAATTCCTGCACAGGAAACGAAGGAACTGGCAGATGCCCTTAGAAGTTCAAACGCCGATGTCACGGAATTTTGGACGGCAGGCGGTCATCAGTTGACGAGAGAGGAAGTCGAACAGGCATCAGCCTGGTTTAAAGAAAAGTATTAATAAATTTGCAGGACACCCTTAAAGGATGTCCTGTTTTTTTATGGTTTTTGCGTAAACTCTGTTGCTATTCAAATATGAATGTCAAATATTATTTGGTCATTCACCATATCCCCCCCTGGAAGCAGGAAAGAAAAGAGCTACTCTCCCATTTTTGAGGGAAAAATCCATGGAATACAGGGTGAAAGTCCTGCTCTTGGATTTTTCAGAAAGCAACAATGAGTGCGAAAACAGACTTTTTAAACAGCAAATGTAGCAGTGTAGGTATATTACATTTTAACTGAAAACTGATTCTTTTTGAGTTGATGTGAATAGGAATAATATATCTCATACCCTTTTTAAAACAGCCATCTTCTGCAGGAGCCTGGGATGCGTGGCTTACCACCGGAACTTATCATTGCCGCAAAAAATGGAGAAAGGAAAATCACCTTGTGGGGGGACCAGCCGGATGGAAACAGCTTAGAAGCCGGAGGCAGACTCGTCCATGCAGAATCTCCTTATTCCTTTCGTTTGAATTGGACTCCTGGAGAAACCGGCACAACCGTACCGATGGAATCGGAAGACTATAAAGGAGGAACTTTTCTGCATCTAAATGAAGAAGGATTACCTCTTCTAAAAAGGCTCTTTTCGTAAACTTTGTTGCTATTTGATAATAATGCCGAAAGATAGTGGAGTAATGAAACGGAAAAACCCCTATATAGCAAGAGAGAAAAGAGCTTCTCTCTTCGTTCAGAGCGAAAACTCTGTATGCAGGGGAAAAATCCGGCTTTTGGGATTTTTCCGGAAGCAACAATATATGCGAAAACAGCCTCTAAAAAAGATCGTTCCGGGCAGGTAATATGTGCCGCAGGCTGGGGAGATGCCCACTTGCTTCTGAAAATGAATTTGGAACATGGGGTAAGTATGTAAGGAAGAGTTGAATTTATAAAAAATTGCTGCTGCCCGTAACTTTTCAAGTGATTCATCCGTTTCTATTATAGAGGTACCTGAAGGAGTGATGAAATTTGAATGCTAAGCTTAGCAAGACCCATGATACCGCGGATCAAATCATCGCGGTCTATCCTCAATTAATGTCTTATTGCTGTAATCTGACAGGTGATAATTGGGATGGGGAAGACCTTGCACAGGAGACAATGTTTAAAGTGCTCGTTTCATATAGCGGGACGACTCAGAAATTGAATGCAGGTCTATTCTATACGATTGCCCGAAACCAGTGGATTGACATAGTCAGAAAGAGATCAAAGGAAACTTTGACTGACCGCATTGAGCACGAAGAAAGGCACTGCCCATCTTCATCATTTGAAATCAGCAATTTAATTGTGACAATCTTAAAAAACTTTACACTGCAGCAGACAGTGATTTTTCTCCTGAAAGATGTTTTTTCTTTTAACAATAAAGAAATATCTGAGGAGCTATCTCTGACAGAAGGTGCTGTAAAGGCATCTTTGTTCAGGACGAGGACACGTATGAAAACAGGAATCTTTAATGGAAAAGAACCGTTTTCCTCAGGATGGGTTGATAGCATCGTGGACGGGATCATGAAGGACAATCCAAAAGAGATTATCCACGTGTTCACTGTTTATCGTCATTCAAGAACAGTCGGCCCATCTCCATACGCATCTGCGTTCTCAATTGGTCCCTCAGATTCCTTTCACAAGAATCCTGTCCTTGCTGCATAATAGGAGGGTGAAATATGGGAACAGTTCCCTATGTAATTGAACAGACAAAAGGCGGAGAACGATCCTATGATATTTATTCAAGGCTGTTAAAAGACAGGATCATCATGATTGGCGAAGAAATCAATGACCACGTTGCAAACAGTGTTGTGGCGCAGCTTTTATTCCTGACAGCTGAAGATAGTGAAAAGGATATTTCGCTGTACATTAACAGTCCTGGAGGCTCCACTTCAGCAGGCTTTGCCATATTCGATACCATGCAATATATCAAACCGGATATCCGTACAATATGTACAGGGATGGCTGCCTCATTTGGAGCATTGCTTCTTCTCGCCGGGGCGAAAGGAAAACGGTTTTCCCTTCCCAATAGTGAAATCATGATACACCAACCTCTCGGCGGGGCAAGGGGCCAGGCGACGGATATTGAGATTTCTGCCAGGCGGATCCTGAAATTAAAAGAGCACATTAATGAAATCATTGCCGAACGGACCGGTCAGAGCTTTCAAAAGGTGGCAGAAGATACAGACAGGGATTATTTCATGTCGGCCAGTGAGGCACTGGAGTATGGGATTATCGATAAAATAGTGTAATCGGATAGACGGAAATGGAGCTCCCAACGGGGCTCTATTTTCATTTTATTAATCGAATAATATATCATCTGCTTGTGAAAGATGTGGTATATTCTGAGTATAATATCAATTTATTCTATTCGTGTTATTGAAACAATAGGAAATTCAGCAGCAATTTAAATATAGGGGGAATTCTGGATGAAAGACAAAATCATTAATCAGAAGCGGGAGACAGCCGCTTGGTCATTGAAATATAAACAGTTGTCAGACGATCTTTGGTTCAAGCCTTTTAAAGAAGGTTCATGGGGGGCTGCAGAGGTTATCTCCCATTTGATTTTTTGGGACCAGTTTGTCATTGACAGCCGGTTAAAGCCTTATCTGCTGAATGGACAGCAGCCCCAAGTTGACGTTGATGTACAGAGTGTAAATGATAAGGCGGCGGAATTTGCACGAAAAGTAAGCAAGGAAAACCTTATCGATCAATTTGTCAGTACTCGGGATGAGCTCACAGGGTACCTCCAAGAGATGCCTGAAGACGTTTTTTTGCAGAAGGTACCAGGGAAATCAATAACCTGGGATGAGTATTTTCAAGGGTTGGCTGAACATGATAACAGGCACAAAAGACAGATTGAAGACCATGTCACCAACGCTTTAAATGCTAAAAGTGATTCAGGGCAAGGAGACGAAAACATCCAAGGAACGCAGATTTATCTTAGAGAGCTTAGAGAAGAGGATGCTTGTGACCTCCTCTATTTGCAAAAGGAAAATAAGGAATTCTTCGAAAAATATTCGATGAGCAGGATGGCGCGCTTCTATACCAAAGATGGCCAAGTGGAACGTATAAGTCAATTTTCTAGAGATAAGGAGAATGATCAAGCCTATCATTTCGGGATCTATTTAAGCAGGGAAAACAGATTAATAGGAACAATCAATCTGTTCCAGGTCCTGAGGGGGTCTTTGCAAAGCGCTTTTATTGGATACTTTTTAGACCGAGGCTACAATGGCAGGGGATACACATCAGAAGCCGCAAATCTCATTGTGAAATATGGATTTGAAGAGCTTAAGCTTCATAGAATTGAGGCCGGCGTGATGCCGAATAATATTGGATCGATCAGGGTGTTGGAAAAGGCGGGTTTTCATAAAGAAGGCACAGCGAGGAAAAATGTAAGAATCAATGGTAAATGGGAAGATCATCAAGTCCTGGCTATTATTAACCCAGCAGATGAATAAAGTGAAAAACTTGGGGGATGGATTCATTGAAATGGAGATACTTTTTGGCAGTGTTCATTGGAGCCTGCTCATACGGGGTGCTTTCCACTGTTGTTAAATTATCTTATGAGAAGGGGCTGAAGATTGCTGAAGTGACAGTTGCCCAATTTTTCACGGGCTGGCTCATTTTAGCTTTAATATTCTGCTTCACTCCAAATAAGCGTGCATTGACCATCAGGAAAAAGATCCTATTAATGGTTGGAGGAATCCCATCAGGATTGGTGGGAATCTTTTATTATACCTCTCTTGAAACGGTTGATGCCTCCTTTGCCATCATTTTATTATTTCAATTTGTCTGGATGGGGATTTTACTCGATAGTGCAGTGAATAAAAAGATCCCTGATAAAAAAATGTCGGCAGCCATTCTCACCCTTCTGTTGGGAACTTTTCTCAGCAGCGGCTTAAATGGGTCGGAACCCCTTCTGGATCTCAAAGGGATCCTGTCCGGTTTGCTCGCAGCAGCAGCTTTTGCGCTGTTCATCTTTGCAAATGCAAGAATCGTTCCAGATTTACATGCTGTCCAAAGAAGTTTTTATATGGTCTCAGGCAGCTTTCTGATTGTAGCCCTGATATTTGTGCCTGTGCTCTTTAGAAATGGCATCGGAAGCGTTTCTGATTTAGGGATTTATGGAATGGTCCTTGGCTTCTTTGGGGTTTTCATCCCTCCATTTTTATTTGCCTACGGAATGCCTCTAATTGGTTCTAGCATCGGCAGCATTCTTGGTTCAGCTGAATTGCCTGTTACGATCATATTATCGATGCTGTTTCTTCATGAATATGTCACATGGCTGCAATGGTCCGGGATTCTCTTAATACTGACAGCAATCATACTGTCCAATCTGAACATTCAATCGGTAAAAGAAAAGTATATGCTGAGGAAGGACTAGTATGTATCTGCAAAGAATATGCATTATTTTTTAAAAAAATTGAAAGGAGTCTGTCTTTTCAGAATTCCGTAATATATGGTAATATCAAGAAAGATGGTAAATCGAGGTAATTTTTCATGGAGGTGAAATTAATGAAGGTAGCAGAAGCGTTACTGGAAAGAGCAGATTTGCAAAAGAGGCTAGCTCAAATGTCAGGAAGGCTGGAACGATCAGCGGTCATTCAGGAAGGGGAAGATCCCCCTGAGGATCCGCAGACCTTATTGAAGGAGATGAAGAGGTCATTTAAACACCTGGAAGAGCTGGCAGGCAAGATACAAAAGGCGAATGCCGGAACTGAACTTCAGCCTTTTGGGACACTTTCTGATGCGCTCGTGAAAAGGGATATCCTCATGCAGAAGAGACAGATGCTCCAGGCTCTGGCAGATCAGGCTTCCTTAGTAGAAGGAAGGTACAGCATGTCCGAGATCCGCAGAGTCCCTACTGTCAGTGTCCGAAAGCTGCAGAAAGAAATCGATGATTTGTCAAAAGAGTATCGTATAGTAGATACCAAAATACAGCAGGCCAATTGGCTGACTGAATTGGGTTGACAATGGCGTCATGAAAGAATGAATGAAGGTGTAGCCTTATCCTATAGCGGATGCAAAAAAAAATCTGGTGGCGGGACTGGGAGAGAGCCCATCGGTTCAAATCCGATTTTACAATTTCCTCTCAGAACATATGACCACTTACTGTGTATACATTACATTTATCACCACGCATCGGATATGTAAGGCGAGGGCGGGAATGGGGCTAATAGCTGTTTTTTGGACTTTTTTTAAATGGGGATACTTACATTTCAAGAAAACGTGAATAGCGGGAGTTGTAGAAAATGTTTATACATAAAATTGACGAAGACCTATCTTTGAAACTGCCTGAACCAAAAGATGCGGAGGAGTTTTTCCAACTCACTGATTCTTCCCGGGAGTATCTCCGCGAGTGGCTGCCCTGGCTGGATGGAACCAGGACAACCACGGATACAGCGGAATTCTTGAAGTCAGCACTGACAAACTATGCAGCGCAAAAAAGTTTGACTGCTTTGATCCTCTTCAAAGGTAAAATTGCTGGGACCGCAGGATTCAACTCCATTGATTGGTCCAACAGGATCGGGTATGTCGGATATTGGCTGGGGAATGATTTTCAAGGCAATGGAATCATGACAAAAGCAGTTGAAGCGCTGACTGAGTATGCATTCGGTGAATTGGAGTTAAACAGAGTGGAAATCAGGGCAGCCGTGAAAAACCATAAAAGCAGGAGCATCCCTGAACGATTGAACTTTGTGAACGAAGGTATGATCCGGCAAGCGGAAAAACTGTATAACCATTACGTGGATCACCAGGTATATGGGATGCTTGCTGAGGAATGGAAGAATAAGTAGAATAGAGGAATTGAAATGGATTTAAAAGAGAAGCTGATGGATTTCCAGATTCAAATGTATGATCCTTCGCTGCGTGATGTTGATTTGATTCTGGGCGAGATGATTGAGAATATAGGGCATCCCGATCCTGAATTAAGGGATCGTGTAATTTACACCACCCTTTACAACTGGGTGAATAATAATATTCTTTCAAGAGATCATTTAATAAAGTTGCTGCAAACATCCTTGGATGATTGTCGCCTGTTTTATAAAATCGGCGAGAGGGGAACGGACTCTGTTTTTACCCGGAGCTTTTCCTCCCTTGCTGCAGCCCTTGTGATCGAGAAAGATGCTGAGTTACAGAGTATCCCAAGGGAACTGATTTTAGAAGGGATTGCGAAGTCTATAAGATACCTTTCGGAAGAGCGTGATACACGCGGCTATGTTCAGGCGAAAGGCTGGGCGCACAGTATTGCACACGGAGCTGACCTTTTGGCTGCTGCCATTAACCACCCGTATTTTGAGGGTGAGCTGATCGCTGAATGCCTCGAAGTCATTGGAAATTGTTATGAAAAAGAGGCTGCCTATATGGATGATGAAGATGAAAGATTACTCTTTGCAGTTGAGGCACTTTTCGAAAAAGGCCTGACAAAACAGGATTTGCTCCTATGGTTCAGGTCGCTGAACCAGAAATTAAAGTCTCATTATGATGCTACAGGTTTTTCGGTTCCTTTTTTCAGGAAAAAGAAGAATTTGTCCGATTTCTTGAAATCGTTGTATTTCCGGATAGGCTATCTGGAAGGATATCAGGATGTCCAGCAGGAAATTCAATCTATTTTGGGTACTTGGCACAATGATTTGTATAAACCAACTAACTGATTGCTGCTTGGCGTAACTATATGTTTTAAAGATGTTCGATGCAGGGAATAGATAATCCTAAGGATATTAGAGAGAGGAGCAATGGAATGAGTGATATTCAGCAAGGCTCTAACAAATTTTACTTAGGTCAGAATGAATCGAGACCTGATGCAGAACTGGTCTATAATGAGAATCAAAATGAATTAGTCATTGAACACACGATTGTTTCTGAAAAGTTAAGAGGACAGGGTGTCGGAAGGCAGCTGGTTGACCAGACCGTCCAATATGCAAGAGAGAAAGGCATCAAGATTGACTCGGAGTGCCCGTATGCGAAAGAAGTACTGGAGAAGAGCGGTAGCTATCAGGATGTGCTGAAATAATATTTTGATGAAAGAGAACCCTTGATGTTGGGTTCTCTTTTTATTTGGCTCTTTTCGTAAACTTGGTTGCTGGTTGATAATAATGCCGAAAGATAGTGGAGGAATGAACCGGAAAAACCCCTGTTTAGCAAGAGAGAAAATGGCTTTCCTCTTTGTTCAGAGCGGGACATTTAGTATGCAGGAGAAAAATCCGGCTTTTGGGATTTTTTCGGAAGCAACAATATATGCGAAAACAGCCTTTTATTTCTATGGAGCAATTACGACCCTGGTTCCGACTGGAATAGTTCTGGATAACTCTTCAACATCTTGGTTATACATCCGGATACACCCTTTTGAAACAGCCTTTCCAATCGAAGAAGGATTATTGGTTCCATGGATTCCATACGATTTCTTTGATAATGACATCCACATGGTCCCAAACGGTCCTCCCGGATTAGGAGCTTTATTGATGATGATGAATTCACCGACAGGGGTAGAGGACAGGATTTTTCCAACGGCAATTGGATAGGTTTTGACTACGGCTCCATTTTTTCTAAGGGTCAAAGTTCTTTGGGCAGTTGAAACGTGAATGGAATAAGGAATTTGATTTGGATTCGGGAGACCGGGAATCGTGAGTTTCTGCCCGATAAAAAGGAGATTGGGGTTTGTTAAGTTGTTGGCTCTTACTAGTTCACGAAAGGAAACCCGGTAATCCTCCGATATGGACCATAAGGTTTCTCCCGGCCTAACAGTATGCTGATACATGGCACGCCTCCAGATTCATTTGTTTCATTATATGAAGCAGGTGGGAAAGAAAGGCGAAAAATATGTAAAAAGATATAATTTGTTATTTAAGTATTGTTTTAAAACCCGGGAAACGTAGATATTATCAGTTGCTAAAGTACTAAATTGTTATTCTGCATTTGAAAATGTTTTCAAACTATTTGGGGAAATGGTAGACTAATATGGATTACAACTTAGGGGGGACGTCATGGATAAAAGACAAAGAGAAGAAGTAATCGATGAAGCAATCGGAGAAAAGACCATCGAGAGGCTGGAGTTTAGAGGTGGTGTGTTTGCTGCTACCATCCCGCTCGTATTCTTTATCGTTTGGGCCATTTCACTGAGTGTTGCCGAACTTGTAACGGAGGAGGCACTTGTTCTGGGAATGGTCATTGGAATTGCGATTGGATTATTCTTTTGTAAATCAAAATGGTCAGATTATGCTCAAAGCTTGTTTTCCGGCATGGCACAGCCAATAGGGGTTATAGCTGTCATTGCCTGGTTTTGGGCGGGCATGTTTGCCAAGTTGCTTTCTGCAGGCGGGCTTGTAGACGGATTGATTTGGTTTGGATTCCAGACACATCTGGAAGGCGGACTTTTTGCTGGCTTGACCTTCCTGCTCGCGGCATTGTTTTCCACCGCTGTTGGAACAGGTTACGGAACGGTTGCAACTTTTGGTATTTTGATGTATCCCGCAGGTATTATTCTAGGTGCAGATCCGGTTGTATTACTTGCTGCTGTCTTGAGTGGTGCCGTATTTGGGGACAACCTTGCACCGGTTTCTGATACGACGATTGTATCGGCTACAACACAGGATGCTGACGTGCCGGGAGTAGTGCGTTCAAGGTTCAAATACTCGATTGCCGCCGCAATACCTGCGTTGATTTTGTTTGTGGTATTAGGTGGAGGCGGCGAGATGGGCAATACGGCGGCTATGGCCCAGTTGCAGGAGCAGGTATCGCCAAACGGACTGCTTTTACTGATTCCATTTGCGCTGGTCTTATATTTAGCACTGTCTGGTCATCACTTATTGACTTCCCTTACTTGGGGAATCGTGGCATCCATTGCGTTCATTTTCGTGTCCGGGACACCTTTCACCGAAGTCATCCACATCTACAAGGATGATACCGGAACGGCGGTGGTTGAAGGAGCCTTGATGAGCGGGATCGGCGGCTATTTCAATATGGCAATCTTAATATTATTCATTTTGGCAGCAGCCCATTTGATGGAAGTTGCCGGAACTATGGAAGTCATCAAGAACTTCTTCCTGAAAATGATTAATAATGTGGTCCGCAGAGCCGAACTTTCCATCTTCGGAATTGTTGCATTTTTAAATATTTTCATCACGATCAATACAGCTGCAGAGATTGCGGCAGCACCGTTTGTTCGTAAAATCGGAAAAGAAATGAATATCCATCCATATAGAAGGGCAAACTTCCTTGATACGGTTTCATCTTCACTTGGATATATATTTCCTTGGAGCGGCGGCGTCCTGCTGGCGTGGGCTACCATCAAAGGTGCTGCTGACGAATATGATTTCCTACCGATTGTGAGCCCGACAGAGGTAGTGCCATTTGTATTCCAGGGCTGGGGATTGCTGATTGTCATGCTGATCGCAGCATTGACAGGCTGGGGCCTTCGTTACAGCGGGAAAAATGGCGAAGAAATTAAACCGAAAGACTATAAGTGATTCGCGAAGAGAAGCCGGGCAAGCGGGCTTCTCTTTTTAATGCATTAACGCGTTAACAAGACCGGGGACAGTCCCCGGGTGCGGTGAAGCATTAAAGTGTCATCTAAACAAACAAGAAGTAACAAATGAAAAGGATGCAGAGAACATACATAATCGGATGTATTTCTTTAAAGCGCTTCTGCGACATAAGTGACAATGGATAAAGAATGAAGCCAAGAGCGATTCCGGTAGCAATACTGAACGTCATGGGCATCATCAGGATTGTGATGAACGAGGGAATGACGATCTCCATCCTGCTCCAATTTATCTTGCCCATTTCCGTTGCCATCAGTGCACCTACAATGATCAATGCCGGAGCAGTTACTTCAGGTGTGATGACTCCTAAAATCGGTGAGAAGAACAAGGCGATAAAGAAACAAGCAGAAATGACAACAGATGTGAACCCGGTTCGCCCGCCGACAGCAATACCAGCAGAGGATTCAACAAAAGATGCAGTAGTGGAAGTACCCAATACTGCCCCTACAACACCAGAAGTTGAATCTGCAAGCAATGCCCTTCCAGCGTTGGGAATTTCATTATTTTTCATGAGTCCTGCTTGGCTGGCCACCGCAATCAAGGCACCAGCCGTGTCAAAGAATGCAACAAATAAGAAGGTGAAAATGACAGTCAGCACTTGTGGAGTGAAAATGTCGCCTAAATGTTGAAATACCACTCCGAAAGTCGGATCGAGGCTTGGTACTTGTCCAACAACTGAACCAGGCAAGCTGATTAAACCGACGGCCATACCAATGATCGTTGTTATGACCATTCCGATGAAAATCGCTCCGTGAATCCCACGGACAAGCATCAATACGGTTATTACAAAACCGATCACCGCCAGGCCGGTCATAGGTGATGCAAGGTCACCAATTGAAACGAACGTATCAGGGTTGGAAACTATGATCCCTGCGTTCTGAAGGCCGATGAACGCGATAAAAAAACCGATTCCTGCAGCAATTGCATGTTTTAGGTCCTGTGGTATGACGTTTATGATTTTTTCACGGATCTTTAACAAGCTTAAAATCATAAAAATAACTCCTGCAACAAAAACTCCAGTCAGAGCGACTTCCCAATCGATGCCCATTCCAATACAGACAGAAAACGTAAAGAACGAATTCAATCCCATGCTTGGCGCGATTCCAATTGGATAATTTGCCAGCAGGCCGATAAGTAGCGTCCCTGCAATTGCTGATAAAGCAGTAGCCGTGAATAAGGCACCTTTATCCATCCCGGACTGACTCAGGATGATGGGGTTGACCACCAATATATAGGCCATGGATAAAAATGTTGTAACTCCGGCAAGTGTTTCTTGCTTAAAGGATGTCTGCCGTTCTTCGAATTGAAAAAAATTCCTCATGATGATTGCCCTCCTGTTGTGAAATTCAAGCAATAAAAAAAGCTCCCGCAGCATGCAGCCGCCAGAGCAGTATCTAAAAGAATAGGAATCATGGAAAAACAATCATCACTATCCTTGTAGACAAGCTATTTATGGTAGCTGGTAGAAACGTTCAAGCCATATTCCTGAACTTATACAAGGTTATTATTCAAATATAATAGTGAACATCTTAACAGCAGAAAATAAAAGCGTCAATAGAGACGGGAATAGTCATGCTATTTGGATAACTCCTTCAGTGCTTTAATGCGGGAAAAGGGACTGTCCATTTTCCCGCATTAAAGCATGCACGTATTTTTCAATTTTATTTGGTGGTTTAGAGAAAACAGTTCAGGGAATGAACAATGTGCACGTTAAAGGAAGAAGTCAAATCCAATTCTTTGACAGTCAGCCAAGGTGCAGCCCCATTGCAGGGACAATATGCATAATATCCTTGGCGATTAAATAGAATAAAATAGATTTAAAGGTAAAGACAAGCCAGCCATTTTAATCGTGAAGCTTTATCAAAGGATCTTTTCATAAATTTTGTGCTATTTAATATGATAGTAAAATATAGCGCCCTATTACCTGGAAAACCTTCATAAGTAAGAAAAAAGAGCCGCTCTTCCATTCAGCTTGAAAAGCCTCAGCATCCAAGAGAAATATCCTGCGATTGGATCTTTTTAAAAGCAGCCATCCATGCGAAAACAGCCTTATCAAAAGGCTCTTTTCGTAAACTTTGTTGCTAGTTGATAATAATTTCGAAAGATAGTGGAGTAATGAACCGGAAAAATCACTGTTTAGCAAGAAAGAAAAGAGCTTCTCTCTTCGTTCAGAGCGAAAAACTTAGTATACAGGGGAAAAATCAGGCTTTTGGGATTTTTCCGAAAGCAACAATATATACGAAAACAGCCTTATCAAAAAGAATAAGATATAATAATTAAAAGATTTAGTTCACTGCCGTAATAAAGGGGACCGTCCCTCTTAGCACGTTGAAGCGGTAAAGCGGAAAAGGGGAGGTAACAATGAGGCAGATGTTAAATTTTGAGAAGGCCAGTTATCCTTTTGAGCTGTTTTCAGTTTCCCATCTTCTTGCTATAGGAGTGTCCATTCTTTTGATTTCGTTATTCTACCTTATAAGAAACTGGACGAAATACGTCAGGAGTCCACTGAGGTTTGTATTGATAGTCATGCTGGTAGGAAGTGAAGTCTCCTTTCAATACTGGTACGTTATAAATGACCGCTGGGAAATGAGCATCAATCTGCCTTTCCAGCTATGTTCGCTCTCGCTGTATTTATGTACGGTCATGTTACTGACAAGAAGCTTCAAAATTTTTGAAATCAGTTTCTTTGTCAGCATGACAGGTGCATTTGTGGCTATCCTTACACCAGAATTATTTTTCGGCTTCCCTCATTTTCGGTTTTTTCAATTCTTTACCGCCCATATTGCAATCGTATTATCATGTTTGTATATGGTTTGGGTAGTAGGGTACAAACCAAATTTCACATCGGTCCTTAAATCTCTGGCTGCCCTTAATATTATCGCCTTTATGGTTTTCTTAGTGAATCTTGCAATAGGGGCAAACTATATGTTTCTGATGCATAAACCGGTAAATGCCAGCCCCATTGACTTACTCGGTCCGTATCCTTGGTATATCTTCTCGTTGGAAGCAGTAGCATTCATCTTATTTTTTATTTTATACCTGCCATTTCACTATACAAGGAATAAGAGCTTATCCAGGAAGCATCTACAGAAGGGTCAATGAAAAAGGCTGTTTTCGCAATCATTGTTGCTTTTGGAAAGAACCCAAGAGCCGGACTTTTCCCTGTATTCCATAAAATTTCCCCTCGGAAAAGGGAGAGTAGCCCTTTTCTTTCCTGCTTACAGGGGGGATCCGGTGTATGACCAAGATAGTATTTGACATTCATATTGAATAACAACAAAGTTTACGAAAAGAGCCATGAGAAAAATGTATAATAGAAGATAGAGATAGCGTTAGGAGGATAAAAATGAGGGAATGGCACGGAGCTGCTGCAATCTGTATAAATGAAAAAGGTGAGGTGCTTGTTGTCAGAGGTGTGGGGACAGAAATATGGAGTGTACCCTCAGGCGGAATAGAAGAGGGCGAATCGCCGGAAGAGAGCTGTATCCGTGAAGTGGCTGAAGAGACAGGCTGCCAGGTGAGGATCTTAAAAAAACTGCAAGTCAAACAAACGGTGATTCACGTTATCGAAGTCACAACACACTATTTTGAGGTAGAACAAACAGGTGGAAATCTGGAGGTCAATGATCCAGATTTGACTATCGAAGAAGCCTGCTGGAAACCACTTGCAGAATATGAACTCCTTCAGCAAATGTATCCTGAGGATCTTCCTCTGATAAAAAAGGCAGCGGGTAATTCCAAATCAATTACATAGTTTTCTCAAAGAAGCCGTTGAACCCGGCTTCTTTTTTTGCTGGTTTTTCAACTCCTCCATCCACAGATATACCATATTAACACAAATAAATCTCACAAGAAGAAAAATATGGTAAACTATAAAAGTATTCTGAAATATTAACAAACTATTGGAGTGGAAATATGAATAGCCGAACGGAATTTAAAAGATTAATTGAAAATGCAGGTCATCGTTTTTCGGGATGGGACTTTTCCTTTGTCTCCGGAACAGGAAGAATGGCATCTGGACCTCTTGACTGGTCTTACGGTTCACAAGCGCTGAAGCTTGTACAGGAGTCACAATCCATGCTGGACATGGGAACCGGCGGGGGCGAATTTCTATCTATGCTGAGGCCGTTCCCCCCTAAGATTTTTGCAACGGAAGCATATGAGCCGAATATCCCTATAGCTAAAGCTCATCTGGAACCGTTAGGAGTGAAAGTGGTAGGAATTAAGGAAGATACTGACCTTCCTTTTGAGACTTCTCAATTTGACATCGTTTTAAATAAACATGAATCATACTCCGTAAGGGAAGTCAGCAGGATTCTGCAAGATGACGGAGTTTTCCTTACGCAGCAGGTAGGTGGCGGTGATTGTCTGGAAATCAATGAAGCACTGGGGGCAGAATTGGATGGCGGATACAGCCATTGGGCCCTGGATTATGCGGTGAATGAGCTTGAAGCAGGAGGGTTCAACATTCTTGCTGCGGGTGAGCAATTTCCTGTACAGCGGTTTTATGACATAGGAGCATTGGTTTTTTATTTATTGGCAATCCCATGGCAGGTGGAGGGCTTTTCCGCAGAGAAATATGAGAATGAATTATTCAGCATTCATAAACGGATTGAGGAAAAAGGTTTTTTTGAAGTGAAACAGCATAGATTTTTCGTCAAGGCGGCAAAGTGACGATAAAATGAGGTTGCAGAGGAAAATAATCTTTCAATATAATAGATAGGAAGATATAACCACTTTTAATAGAAAGCTAGGGGACGGATGAGTGAGCACCGAGAGTTTATTTATTTTAATTTGCATATTGATGATCAGTACTTCGGTCTTTGCTTTATTGAAGTACAGCATCCTTTTTCAAGATACAAAGGCTGTTGCTGCTAATTCGGCAGCAGCTTCCTTAGTGGTTTGGTTTGTAATCGCTCTCTTGACGATCAAGAATGGATTATATGATAACATCCGGTTACAGGACAGCTGGTATATAATAGCGAGCCTTTTTCTGTTTACCATTTTGGCATTTGCACTGGTTTTCTTCAATTTAAAAACCATTGAACAGGAAAAAAACTCATTAGGATACTTTATCAGCAGTATTATATCAGGAATTTTCCTCATCGCTATTCAGTGTAATCTTTATTTGGAACTGACAGGTTTCGATACATACATATTAAATGATAGATTGCTATTCGCCATGCTGCACACGGTCATTACGTTATTTTTAGTGACAAGGGTCCTGCAACAGGTCAGATTTGATCAGTTTCATGATCCCAATAACGTCAGCAATAGGTCTTTGCTGATCATTTCGATCATTTGTGGATACTCTCTATTTGGATCATTGTCGACCGTTGCAGAAGCATTCAGCTTATCGATTGATGAAAGATTTTTCAATGTGGAATATTTTACGATCATCCTCCTGTTCGTCATTACCGTGGCTACAGGAGAAAGACAATACCTGGATGAAAGAGGCAAACTTAATTATATGGCCTATCATGACTCTCTTACAGGATTGTATAATCGGGCCTTTATACAGGAAACGTTGAAGGATAGGACTGCCGGTAGCGAACCTTTTTATCTTCTGCTCCTTGATTTGGATTATTTTAAACATATCAATGATACTCATGGCCATTTTTTTGGTGATGAGATTCTTAAAGAAGTTACTGGATTTATGAAAAGTATATTGGGTCCAAATGATGCAGCCGGAAGACTTGGCGGCGATGAGTTCATTATCCTTTTTCATGAAGAGTCCGGCTCAACTTCGATACAAGAGTTTTGTTCCGCCCTTCTTGGATATTTTTCACAGCCATTGACCATTAAAGGCCGTCAAGTGACGGTCACAGCTTCCATCGGTGCCTGTGCCTTCCCGGAGAACGCTGAAACACCAGGGGATTTGCTGGTAAAGGCTGATATTAGTATGTATAAAACCAAAGGAAATGGACGGAATTCCATCACCATATTTAATAAAGATCTGGAAAACCAGTTTAATGGGGAAATCACTCTTCAGTCTGATTTAAGCAAGGCGCTGCTTAATCAAGAGTTTGAAGTGTATTACCAGCCAATGGTCAATTTGAAAGAGAAAAAGGTAATCGGATTCGAAGCATTGATTAGGTGGAATCATCCCCAAAAAGGGATGATCAGTCCCGCGGAATTCATTCCCATTGCTGAAGAGACAGGACTGATCATACCGATTGGTGAATGGGTAGTGAAGGAAGCGTGCAGACAGATTCATGAGTGGAATCAACAATTAAATCAACAATATACGATATCGGTCAATTTATCGTTAAAGCAGTTTTCGAAGGAGAATATATTTGATGTCCTAACAGGGATTATAAACGAAACAGGGATTCACCCCGGCCTTGTAACCATTGAGATAACAGAATCGATGGCCATGGTCAATACAGAACACACCCTTTCCCTATTAAAAAAGTTTCGGGAAAATGGAATTGGGATCTCGATTGATGATTTTGGCACCGGGTATAGTTCCCTCAGTTATCTAAAAGATTTTTCAATTCAAAGTATAAAAATTGATCGTTCATTTATAAAAAGTGTAAATGACAGCGGTAAAGATGATGCAATCGTAAAGGCCATCTTATCAATCGCGGGCAACCTGGGTCTGGAAGTTGTGGCAGAAGGGGTGGAAATGCCCCAGCAGGAAAGTTTTCTTCTTAGTCAGCACTGTCAGTATGCGCAAGGTTTTCACTACAGCAAACCGTTGAACAGCAGGGATTTGCTGATGTTTTTAAAGGAAACCGGAGGCGGATTCGCCACTGAACCTGTACTTGTGTAAAGTTTCAAGAATAATTGTTAAGCGGATAACCTTTCGTGTTTAGAAACCCATTTAATTTGAATGGGTTTTTTATGTGTAGGCTGAATCGAACCGATTTAAACCCTGAGGACTTCCGAAACTACCGGGAATAAGTCGGGAAACACGGAACGCCTTTTGTGTCTCTTTGAGGGAGAGGCAAAGAGTTAACCTGAAGGTTGAAAAAATTGAATGTTTTGCTGACAAGATTATTACTCTCGAAGGTCCTCTTTCCCTGGAGAGTGCCGTAGATGAGTTTGAATATTTTTCTTTTTGAAATCCTCGAAGCACCTGCTGCAGAAAAGAAACAGAAGTGGAGGGAACTGGAACAGGTTTTCCAGCCTGGGCTTGGCTGCGAAGGGAACAGCTACATGAAGGGAGGAGGATGTCTT
Organism: Bacillus sp. SRL337; assembly: GCF_984799155.1. NCBI lineage: Bacteria > Bacillati > Bacillota > Bacilli > Caryophanales > Bacillaceae > Bacillus > Bacillus sp. SRL337. The sequence continues at coordinate 1,894,718 of NZ_OZ481793.1, forward strand.
CATTTAATAGCCAATATCTATCCTATTTATTTCATAGTCTGATACAGCGCTTATCCTTCTGTTCACTTATGGGAAAGATCTCAAGCAGAGCCTGTGCCTGCCTATAAAATTTTCTTAGGGATGTGACAGGCGGGAGGCAGCCGGTCATTGAAAGAAAAAATCGAAGCCGCTGCTTTAAGATCGCCATTTAAAGAAGGAACTTTATCAGGAATCTTTAAAGTAGGGAAAAATGGCTGAAGACACATAGTTGAATTTTTCAATAATGAGGCAGGCTTCCACATGATAGACCAGGGAGCCTGCCGGTTATGCCGCTTAGCGGGGCCAAGCTTTTTTATTACAAAAGCTCAGTCTTATCTCTAGGACGATCCAGTTTCATCCTTTCAAGTTCCAGTTTCATCTTCTCAGTTTCGATGAGGAAGTTTTCATGTTTAAGTTTTTCAAGCTCGAGCTCATCTTTCAACATGGCCTGCTTGTGCTTAGCACTTTTCTGGAAATGGTCTGTGACTATCGCTATAATCGGAATAGAGAAAATCATGACGACTGTTACGATGGCAATTAGCATATAAACGCTCCTTTTTTAAGAATAGTTCGGATGTATCTTTATTATAAATATATTCTAACTAATTTGACAGACTATTTTCTCGGTCTGAAGACGGAGCTTTTACAATCAAAAGGAGGAATTCATTGGCAGTGAAAATAGTGAGCGGCATTCTCATCACTTTGTTGGCAGTATCAGGAATCATCTATTATATTGGTAACTACAGAATGATCCATACAGATTCCATTATTTCAGCGGATATCGATCGGAAAGAGGAACAAGAGGGCCGCTATTTCATTTTTGTAAAGAACCAAAAAGTTGAAGTCCAAGATGAAAGCCTTTGGAATGTTATAGAAGAAGATAGATCCTATGATATTCAATACGAATCATATGGAGAAAAAGTTCCCTATATCACAGAAATTCTTGTACATGGCGAGGGGAAATCCATTAATAGTGCACATTAATAGGATGAGGCGTTTGTAGAAACGATTGATAAATCAAGATTATTGTCATTTTCATTATAAATGGGTTGCGACATTGGCATACTTTAAGTAGTATAGAAAAAGTAGAAAAAGGCAAGTCATTTTGAAATGAGGGTTTATAATGGAAAAAGTATCTATATATGGCTTAACAATAGATCAACTTACATCCTGGATTGTGGAAAAAGGCGAAAAGAAATTCCGTGCATCTCAAATTTGGGATTGGTTATATAAAAAGCGTGTAAAAAACTTCTCGGAGATGAAAAATATCGGGGCAGGCTGCATCGCTCTATTGGAAGAAAACTTTCATATTGGAACTCTGCAAGAGGAAATCAAACAGGAATCAAAAGATGGAACCATCAAGTTCCTATTCAAACTAGAAGATGGCAACCTGATTGAAACAGTGCTGATGAAGTTCAACTATGGCTATTCTGTTTGTGTGACAACCCAGGTCGGCTGTAATATCGGCTGTTCTTTCTGTGCCAGCGGACTCCTAAGGAAGAACCGAGATTTGTCCAGCGGTGAAATCGTTGAACAAATCATGAATGTCCAGCACCATCTTGATGCAAAAGGCAACGACGAGAGAGTCAGTCACATCGTAGTAATGGGTATCGGTGAACCATTTGATAACTATGACAACCTGATGGATTTCCTCCGTGTAGTGAACGATCAGAAAGGCTTATCTATCGGCGCAAGACATATTACCGTATCAACCAGCGGCCTGGCTAATCGTATCTATGATTGGGCAGATGAGAATATCCAAGTGAATCTTGCTGTTTCACTGCATGCACCGAATAATGAACTGCGCTCCAGGATAATGAAAATCAATAAGGCATATCCGCTCGAAAAGCTTATGCCGGCCATTGATTATTATCTGGAAAAAACAAACCGCAGAATCACATTCGAATATATTTTGCTTCAAGATGTAAATGACCATAAAGAAGAAGCATTGCAGCTGGCGAAGCTCCTTAAAAACAAAAAACATTTATCATACGTAAATCTGATTCCATATAACCCAGTGGATGAACATGGACAATATCAGCGAAGCACGAAAGACGCCATCGTTGAATTTTACGGCACTCTGCTGGACCAGGGAATTAATTGCGGGGTCCGTACTGAGCATGGAACTGATATTGATGCTGCCTGCGGACAGCTTCGGAGTAAACAAATCAAAAAGGATAAAGAAAAGGTCCAGTCTTAAATCCTTTATTAAAGAGCCGTCATGCTGAAATAGCTGACGGCTTTTTTCTGTTGAGGGAGGCAGAATACATAAATTTCAGAAAAAGGATTGAACATAGCAGCTGAACTTTTAAACAGGATCATTCATCAAAGAAACCTAAAACTGGAAAGATGTTATATAATAACAATATAAAGAGGGCTGGGGGGATAACATTGAAGACAATTGGATTAATTGGCGGTATGAGCTGGGAATCCTCAGCTGAATACTACAGGTACATTAATGAGCGTGTCAAACAAGAGCTTGGTGGGCTGCACTCAGCAAAATGTATATTGTACAGTGTGGATTTTGCGGAGATTGAACTTTATCAGTCAACCGGCCAGTGGGGAAAGGCAGCCGATGTATTAGGACTAGCGGCATTATCTCTGCAGAATTCAGGAGCGGACTTTATTATTCTTTGTACAAATACCATGCACAAGGTACTCGACCGAATTTCTGAACGTATTCATATTCCTGTGCTGCATATTGCTGATGCTGCTGCTGTGCACATCAACAATAAGGGAATCGGGACGATAGGCTTGCTGGGTACCCAATATACAATGGAGCAGAATTTTTATATTGACCGTTTGAGGAGCAATAATTTGGATGTAATTATTCCTGATGTCCTGGAAAGAGAAAAGATCAACACTATTATCTTTGAAGAACTGTGTATTGGCAGGTTAGAAGAAACTTCCCGTGAATTTTTAAAAGAGGTAATCAGTTCATTAAAGAGAAAGGGGGCCGAAGGGATTGTTCTGGGGTGTACGGAAATCGGCATGCTGATTAAAGAAAACGATGCCGAAATCCCTGTTTTTGATACGGCCTTACTACATGCGGAAGAGGCGGTGAAAAGAGCGGTAACTTAAGGTTTGGGAAAGGTGCCGTGGAAATATTGGTCATTTCATAGGCACCGACACTTCCTGATGGTCTACACATCAAATCTTGCCCCACATATCTGCATCCCTGATGATTCCAGGGTTGCCAGGGATCCAGTTGGCGGGAATGGCCTCGCCGGTTTCGCGATTGTATTGGATTCCTTGAAGGATCCTTAAGATCTCATAAACATTTCGACCCACCTCAGAAGGGTTTATAAGTTTGGAAACGATGATTCCTTCAGGATCTATTATGATAGTTGCTCTAAAAGCAGCGCCGGTCTTTTCATTTAGGACATTGTAAGCTTTTGAAATTTTTTGTGTTCGATCACTAACAAGCGGGTACAAGACACTGGCTAATGATGGAGATACTTCCGTAAATACTTTATGTGCATAAACACTGTCTGTACTGATGGCAAGCACTTCTGCGTTTAACGATTGAAACCCAGGATAAATAGCAGCGACCGCTGCTAATTCGGTTGGTCAGACGAATGTGAAATCACTGCCATAAAAGAACAGGACGACCCATTTTCCACGTAATTCATTTAAAGATATTGTCCTGATTTTTTTATCGGAATTAAAAAATGCTTCTGCAGAAAATGTAGGAGCAGGGTCGTTTGTCTGTGCACAGAAGGAATCTTGGACGGAATGCTTTCCGTTAGAGTCCATTTCCTCACCTCTTTTCTATACGATAAAATAAATATATTCATATTTTCTCGATTTAGTATGGTGCATGAAAGCAATTTGGCCGCATCTTCTAATCATGAAAAAGATCATCTCGTTCTAAATGGAAATAAAGTGAAACTTTTTTCCGGTAAGATTCGTTATCTTATATAGGGTGGATTTATATAAAATGAAATACTTAAAAAATGATAAATGAGTGTGAAACAAAATGAATGTATATTTGCTTATTGCAGTCTGCCTCCTTTCTTATGGTTTTGGAGGGCTGAACGGAGCTTACTATTTGACTGAATTTTATTTACGTGATGATATTCGCAGGCATGGAAGCGGGAATGCTGGGGCAACAAACGCAGGAAGGATTCTTGGGAAAAAGGGGTTTATTCTGACAGTTATCATCGATACTGCCAAGGTCATGGCGGCGTTGACGATTACATTCTTAATGACTGAAAATGACACAGCGGCAATGGTGTTGAGCTCTTTTTTTCTCCTCATTGGACACCTGTTTCCCTTACAGCTGGGATTTAAAGGAGGAAAGGGTGTGGTGGTCTTTCTGGCCGCGTCCCTATTCTTATGTCCGATAAGTATCTTGGTACTGGCTGTAATCATGGGAGTATCATTCTTGCTGCTTAAAGACTTCAAGAAAGCGGGATTCATCTCTATGTTGTCAATCCCGTTGTCAGCCTATTTATCCGGCCGGCCGGCAGAGTATTGGGCGATGCTTCTCATCATGATGATCATCGTCTTGCTGGTACATATAAAGTCACCGCCGCAGCAAGTTCATCACGGGCATCATAAGGGGGTTTAAGAATGAATACAGATTCGCTATATTATAAGGTTGCAAATGAACCAGAAGAATTCCATCAAATCCATCAAATGAACTACCAAACATTTGTCGATGAAATTCCTCAACATAGGGAAAATGAAGAGAAAATCCTCATTGACCGTTTTCATAATGAGAATACATATATCATAGCAAAGAAAGGCAAGGTCCTTGTAGGAATGGTAGCTGTAAGGGGGAATCGTCCTTTTTCACTGGACCAGAAATTGTCTGACGTACATTCCTTTTTGCCGGTGGGAAGTATCCCTTGTGAAATACGCCTGCTTTCGGTACAGAAGGATTTCCGCAGCAGTATCGTCTTTTTTAAGTTGGTTGAAGAAGCTGTGTCCCATTGTTTGAAAAATGGATATAACCTTGCGCTTATATCTGGGACGGTCCGGCAGTTGAAGCTTTATAAACGAATCGGCTTTGAGCCCTTTGGCCCTTTGGTTGGTGAAGACGGTGCCCGTTTTCAGCCTATGTATCTTACTAAAGAACGCTTCAAGAGCAGCACAAAAGCGTTTAACAGGCTGATGATCAGGCAGTCACCCAAGAGGAATCCGATTAATTTCCTCCCTGGTCCTGTACCGGTTAGTAAAACAGTAGAAGAAGCATTTTCTCACTATGCAATTTCTCATCGATCGGATAGATTTAAGAACCAAATAAAAGAGGTCAAAGAAAGGCTTTTGCATATGACAGGAGCCAACCATGTGCAAGTAGTCGTTGGCACAGGGACTTTATCCAATGATCTGGCAGCGGCGCAATTAAAGAGAATGCCAGGAAAAGGGCTGATTCTTGCTAATGGTGAATTTGGCTTCCGGCTCATCGATCATGCAAGAAGAATGGACCTTGCATTTGATGTCATAACGAAAGAATGGAACGGGGAGATAACCATCGGGGAAGTCGATGAGTATCTGGCAGATCATCAGGATACCACATGGGTATGGACGGTTCACTGTGAAACCTCTACAGGTTATTTGTTTGATCTGAAAGAATTGGAAAGGGTTTGTGAAGGATATAGGGTGAATTTGTGTGTGGATGCATGCAGTTCGGCCGGAATCGTACCGTTGGATTTAAAAGGTATCTATTTGGCTACAACCGTCAGTGGAAAGGCACTTGGTTCCTATCCCGGACTTGCGATTGTTTTCCATCGGGAAGAAGCAGAACCCGACATGAATCTGCCCAGATATTTGGATTTGGGCATGTATCAGCAGAATGATAGTGTACCGTACACCCATTCATCTAATCTTGTAAGTGCCCTTCTTGCGGCCATTACTGATATCGACACACAAAAAAGAGTAACGTTGAGTAAAGAAGTGAAAAGAGTCCTTATCAGGGAAGGAATTAAGTTTCTGGGTAATGATACTTATTCACCAGGAATCATAACCTTGCCTCTCGATAAATATATTTCATCAAAGGAATTTGGTGATAACCTAAAAAACAGTGGTATTTTCGTAAGCTATGAGAGCAATTATTTACTCGAGAGAAACTGGGTGCAGTTGGCATTGATGGGTGAATACCAAACAAGTGAAGTGATGAAGGCGATGGATATGCTAGTAAAAGAATATACCAACTTAAAAGCAAGGGCAGAAGCTGTACAATGATGGGGAAACAAAGTGAGCCTGGCCGGCAAATACCTTCACTCAGAATAGTCATCATGGCAGTTTCAGCAATATGGATAAAAACGGTTTTTGTTTTGTTTTTAGGGTTTGATTTAAAGATTGTATCTGCATGGGAAATTCCTGCTATGCTGATCAGTCCTGCCGGTTCGTTGATCCTACTGTTCGGCTTCTGTTTTTATTTTTCGAAAACATTTAAACCTGTTCTGTTTTGGATCTCCTGGATCGTGGCCAATGCTTTACTCTATGGTGATTTGCTGTATTACAGGTTCTATACTGATTTTGTTACTCTTCCAATTCTCTTTCAATTTGATAATGTAGGCGGCCTTGGACCAAGCACGTTAGAATTGATGAGTCCTTGGGATTTACTGCTCTTTATTGATTTATTCATTATTCCATGGCTGTTGAGGAAGAAAACAGACAAAAATGAAGTGATTAAACCAAATCAAAAAGTATGGTATGTTTCAACAGGCTTGGTGCTGGTATCGCTTACTGTCTTTTTCGGTTTAATTCGTTCGCCCTATTTATTTTCAGCCTCCTATGACAGGGTTGGCCTGGTGAAGGCACTCGGTCCTTATAATTATCATCTTTATGATTTTGCGCTGGGAGCCGTCACTCCTTTAGGCAGCTCTCTAGCATCAAAAGCGGATGCCCGGCCCTCAGAAGATTATTTGAAGAAGAAAGAAAATGAATCGACTGAGTTGTTTGGGATTGCAAAGGGAAAAAATGTTGTGCTGATCAGCATGGAGTCCACCCAGGACTTCGTCATAAACCGAAAGATAGATGGGCAGGAAATCACACCTTTTTTAAACGATTTAATTAATGATAGTTTTTATTTCAGTAATATCTATGATCAGACCGCCCAAGGAAAAACTTCTGATTCGGAATTTATGATCGATACAGGATTATATCCTTTGGCCAGCGGTTCTGTTTTTGTGCAAAAGCCCGAAAATACGTATGTAAGCCTTTCTCATATTTTAAAAGAGGATGATTACTATACTTCCGTTTTTCACGGAAATGAGAGGACATTCTGGAACCGGGTAAACATGTATGATGCGCTCGGATATGATCATTTTTATTCTGAAAGGGATTATGAAGTAACGGAAGAAAACTCGGTGAACTATGGAATCAAAGATATGAATTTCTTCGAACAGACGGTTGATAAAGTGAAAGAGCTTCCGCAGCCGTTTTATTCAAGACTCATAACTTTGACCAACCATTTTCCATTCCTGCTTGAAGAGGAAGACCAACTGATTGATGAAGCGGATACCGAAGTGGATGTGGTGAATCGCTACGTCACTACTGTCCGGTATCAAGATGAAGCAATTAAAGAATTTTTTAAAGATATGAAGATGCAAGGCATGTATGAGGATACGATCTTTGTGCTGTACGGCGACCATTACGGTATCTCTGAAAAGTTTGAAGACGGGGTTTATGAGCTGACCGGTGAAGAAGCTATTCCAGTAAACCATGTAGGATTGCAGCAAGTTCCCCTTATTATTCATATCCCGGGGGCCGGCGGAAAGAAAATAAGCAATATCGGCGGTGAAATCGACATCCGTCCAACCATCCTTCATTTATTAGGGGTAAAGACAGAGAATAGGTTATCGTTCGGCCATGTTCTCTTTACAAGAGATGAGGAACATCCTGTCATTTTCAGGGATGGAAGCTTCGTGACCAAAGATTTCATTTTCAAAGATGGTGTTTGTTATGATAAGTCATCAGGTGGAATATCAACATCAAACTGTATCCCCTATCAGAAAACTGCCAGAAAAGAGCTGAAGCTTTCTGATGATATCATATATGGAGACCTGTTGAGATTTCTAAACTAATGCCAGTAAAGCCTTCTGTGGAAATGCAGGAGGTTTTTTGTCATATATACATTTAAGGTTTTTCATTCTACTCTCTCTTTCTAAAGCATAAAATGTACAAGTTGTTTTTTAAATAAAGGTGGAGAGGTATTTTGAGTATCAGCATTCTTTTCAGTTACATACTATTGGGACTCACCCTTGCAGCACCTATTGGCCCTGTCAATTCTGCCAGGCTCGATAAAGGCATAAAGAACGGATTCTGGCATGCCTGGATTGTAGGTGCCGGCTCCATGGCAGCCGATGCCATCTTTATGCTTTTGGTTTATGTTGGTATGGTACAGTTCCTGGACATTCCGGCAGTGCAGACTTTTCTCTGGCTTTTTGGCGGGTTTATCTTAATCTATTCAGGAATTGAAAGTATGACGAGTGTCAAAACATTCACTTATGACACCGTCAGGAAAAAAGATTCATTGACCAAATGTTTTTTGACAGGATTTATCATGTCCATTTCGAGTCCGTTATCCATTTTATTCTGGCTTGGCATTTATGGGTCCATTCTGGCAAAGACGGCTTCTGAGAATGGTACGGGAGACCTCTTGGTTTATAGTAGCATGATCTTCCTGGGCCTTACACTATGGGATATCTTTGTTGCTTTGCTGACGACTTCTTTAAGAAGATACTTTCATTCAAATATCCTTTTTATCATAACCGTGCTATCGGGGATATCTTTGATTGGCTTTGGTGCTTATTTTGGATATCAAGGGGTTATGGCTTTATTACAGTAGTTTTTTGCCAACCAAATAATAGATTACAATATTGACTGGATGAACAGCTATGCTGCCAAATTGATGAATGAATTAGCCCCATTATTCGACTTGCAGAAGATATGGTCGGATTGAATATGGGGGCTTTTCAACGTTCACCCTCCTATCAGGAAGGGATAATGAAGGAATTGACAGAGATACATAAGGCCAGTATTACCATTATGGATCAATTTGCTGCAGACATTGTCATTACGCCAATAAAAAACGAAGCAATCCAAATCAATGGTCATGTTGATGGTGTGACGACGAAGGCGAAAGAAGATCAAGAAAAAGAAAAATCAATAAAAAACCTTGTCTGTTCCTTACAGGACGATGGTCCTGCCTTTAATAGGCCATTTTGATAACGACAGAGCAGAGACCCTGATTGGTTATGTTCTCCAAGAGCGTACTTCAAATAAAATAGAATATGTACTTATTGACTTAAGCGGAACCTACGTATGTGACTTAAGTAGTAAAATTTAAATTCAAATGATTGTTTAAGCCTCATGGGCTCTCAATGTATCATTGCAGGCATCACTCCGGAATTTGCCATGACAGCAGGAGAATTAACAGGAAAAAACCCGATCTTCAGCAATGAACATGAAGGATTTATGCATGTGATTGAACATCTTCAGTATTTTTTTTCTATAATAAGCATTGTTTTACTTTCATATCTCCTTCTAACCTGTTATGATAGTAATGAATTATTTTTGTTCGGCATGTAAGAAGGAATGGATTCATTCACTCTGAATACCGCTAAGAGCAAGGATAGTATTAATATGTGTTATATGCACTAGGAGGACGTTAAAATGGAAAAAGGTACAGTAAAATGGTTTAATGCAGAAAAAGGTTTCGGATTCATCGAAGTAGAAGGCGGAGAAGATGTATTTGTTCATTTCTCAGCTATTCAAGGTGAAGGATTCAAATCTCTTGACGAAGGTCAAGCAGTAACGTTTGATATCGAGCAAGGTCAACGTGGACCACAAGCTGCAAACGTTGTTAAAGCGTAAGCATCTTACTAACTTACAAATCCGGCAGGAGTTCCTGCCGGATTTTTTTATATTCTCCCGAGAATAAAACTAAAATGGGTGGGTATAAATGTTATATTGATAAGTTTTAGCATACTTCATCAAACTACATAAGAAAGCAATACAGATTGAAGGAAAAGGAAGGGGTAAATATGGGAGAACTCTGGAATCTTCTGAAACAAGGCAATAAATCGTCCCTGTTGGCAGCTGTTATTAATGCTGTCATTGCAGTGGTAAAGGGGGTGGCCTATGCATTTACTGGAAATGTAGCGATGTTTGCCGAAACGCTGCATAGTGTCGGCGATTCGGCCAATCAGTTTTTTGTCTTTATTGGTTCGGCATTGAGTAAGAAGTCGCCTACACCCCGCTTTCCAAACGGATTTGGGAGATTGGTCAACCTTGTCTTATTAGCGGCGGTACTCGTCGTTGGTATTATGGCTTATGAAACAGTCATTGAAGGGTATAAACATATATTTCACCCAACTGAGTCGGAAGGATTCCTCATAAGTGTTGCAGTATTGTCGCTGGCAGTCATCTTGGAGGGATTTGTTCTGTTTAAAGCAATGAAAGAAACGCTGCATGAGGTTGGCATTGAAGCAACAGGGTTTGAAATTGTTACAAAAAGTGTGGCCAATGTAAATAAAGCCAAAGCCGCAACCAAACTTGTGTTCCTGGAGGATACTGTAGCCACAGGCGGCGGTCTTCTGGCTCTTATTGCCATCGTCATTTCTCATTATACTCCCTATCATCAGGCAGAAGGCATCGCTTCCATTATTATTGGTATATTGATGTTTATAGTAGTAGGGAAAACCTTCCTGGATAATGCTGCAGGAGTTTTAGGTGAGGCCGATTTAGCCATGAGGAATGTAATAGGGGATATTGCCTATCAGGACCCTGGAGTCAACGATGTTCAGGAAATCGCTGTCCTTAAAGAAGGAGATGAATATCATGTGGAATTGGTGGTGGAAGTAGATCCGGCACTCACCGTTGCAGAGGCAGATGATATTAAGGACCGGCTTGAGGACAGGATTTTAAGGGAAAACGGCGTAACAGATGTAATTGTAGAATTCGATGAAGACGACAAGCTTACCAAATGGAAAGGATCAACGGAAAACGAATAACCGTCTTAGTGAGCCGCCTTAAAGAGGCGGTTTTTTGGTGAGGGAATACATTTGTGTGAAACGGGACAGAATCACCTGATAATTGGAAAGTTTGAGAAAAAAACGGTTGCACTCCTTGGGGAATAGTTCAAATTCATGCTAAACAGTCAATCATGATAGATGACTTAAAGGAAAGACAAAATTTTTTACCGTTCATGATAAGGTGGTCTATTCTCATTGAAAAGGCTCTTTTCGCAAACTTTGATGATATATGAATTGCGAATTCTAATACGCTATTTTACCAGGAGTATCGCACGAATTAAGAAAGAGAAGAGCTGGTCTTCCGTTCACATACAAAAACCTTATATTGGGGTTTTCCAAGAGCAATAATCATTACGAAGAATTATCTATTCCTTTAGAAAGGCTGTTTTCGCATATATTGTTGTTTTCGGAAAAATCCCAAGTGCCGGATTTTTCCCCTGTATTCATAGGGTTTTACTCTCGAAAAGGAACGGGCAGCTCTTTTCTTTCCCTCTCACCGCGGTTTTAACGACGATTTACCAGGATATTAGTTGATATTTATATTGAATAGCAACAAAGTTTACGAAAAGAGCCTTTAAAAAAACCATTTGAAAGCCGAAAAAATTCACTTATGTCTTGATCCGTGGTGGATTCGGACACCAGCTCTGAGTTTCTTCTTATAATTCCGGACCAAGTCAGTCTGCTTAAAGTCCACTAAAACAGAAAAGCAGTAAAAAGGAATGATTAGAAATAATTGGCATAAGTATTTTTCGATAATTTTGTAAAACATGAAACTTTTATGTTTTTTGCCTCGTATACATACTATATCCTCTAAGTTATAGGCATATAGAAATAAGGGGAACGAAAATAGGAGGGGTAGTAATTATGCAGTTATTTGGTTTACTTATGATCTTGATTCCAGTCTTGGTTGTTGCAGCGATTGTAGGGATTGCTTATTTCTTTTGGGTCAGATTCCGTTATCGTACGGCGAAGTCGAATCAGGCTTTAATCATTACCGGTCCAAGGCTTGGCGATCCGGAAAAAGAAACAAACATCTTCACCGATGATGAAGGGAGATCCATGAAAATCATCAGGGGTGGCGGATACCGCTTAAGAAGATTCCAAACATCGACGCCTGTCAACCTTACGTCATTTCAATTGAAGCTTTCCACGCCGCGTGTTTACACAAACGGCGGGGTGCCGATCGTAGCCGACGCAGTGGCAATGGTTAAGGTAGCAGATAGTCTCAACGGAATTGCAAACTATGCAGAGCAATTTCTTGGTAAAGACCAGGATGAAATTGAATCCGAAATCATAGAAGTTTTAGGAAGTAACCTGAGGGCCATCCTGTCGAAAATGACAGTCGAGGATATCAACAGCGACCGTGAAAAATTCAATGCGGATGTTGCGGAGATTGCTCAGAAGCAATTGGATCTGATGGGCTTCAAAATTACATCCCTTGGGTTGACTGACCTGCGTGATGCTGATGAAGAAAATGGATACCTGGAGAATCTTGGGCGTCCTCGTATAGCAGAAGTACGGAAACTAGCTGAAATTGCCGAAGCAGAAAATGATCGTGAAACGAGAATCCATAGAGCACAAACAGATCAGCAAACAAAAGAAGAAGAATACAAGCGCCAAATAACCATTGCTGAGAGCAAAAAAGAGAAGGATATAAAAGATGCAGCTTTCAAAGAAGAGACAGAAAGAGCGCGTGCGAAATCCGAACAATCTTATGAGCTCGAGAAAGCGAAATTGGCTAAAGAAGTAAAGGAAGAAGAATTGACTCTGAAATTCCTTGAACGTGAACGTGCCGTTAAGCTGGAAGAAGAAGAGAGCAAGGTCCGTAAGACAAAAGCGGATGCTGAATACTATGAGACAACCAGGAAAGCGGAAGCCGAAGCACGCAGGGCCGAAATTGACGGGGAAGCAAAAGCGAAGATCCGCCGTGAAGAAGGTTCAGCTGAAGCAGATGTCATCCGGGAACGCGGTAAGGCAGAAGCTGAAGCGCGTAAATTACTCGCTGAAGCGATGGAAAAACACGGTGATGTCATTATCACTGAGAAACTCATTGAGATGCTGCCACTGTTCGCAGAAAAGATTGCGCAGCCATTGAATAACATAGAATCAGTTAAGATCATTGATTCAGGTAACGGAAATGGAATCCCTTCATTTGGAAAGAGTATCACAAAGACGATGGTCGACATGCAGGAACCCTTAAAAGAAATGACAGGAATTGATGTTGGAGAGCTTCTAAAATCGTATGTTTCCAGAGGGAACTCAAACAATGGAAACAATTCAACAAGTCAGACACAAACTGCGCTGGCAGAGCCGTCTGCACTTGCAGAGGGAACACCAGATAAGTCCAGCGAAGAATCAGAAGATAGTTAAGAGGCAGAAAGCGAAGCGCATCCTGATAAAGGGTGCGCTTTTTAGGAGGAAGAGGAAATGAAATTAGACCTGTTGAAAGTTATGGAAATCATCAAGCTCGGTGAAAAATTGAAATATGAGCTGCGCCACAGCTGGTTATCAAATGGGCGAAGGGAAAGTGTTGCTGAACACACCTGGAGGACAACCCTCATGGCTGTGCTGATTGTTCCAAAGCTTTCCGTGAGGGCAGATATGGAGAAATTGCTTAAAATGCTTATTATACATGATTTGGCAGAGGCTGAAGCAGGAGATATACCAGCATTCGATACGTTGAATAATAAGGGTTTGAAAACCGAGAAAAGAAGGAAGGAAATCAAAGCTATAGAAAACATCAGAAACACATTGGGAGATGACACCGGGCAGGAACTGTACGAGCTGTGGTTCGAATTTGAGGATCAAGAAACAACAGAGGCAAAGATAGCGAATGCCCTGGATAAATTGGAGGCGCAAATTCAGCATAATGAAGGCGATTTATCAACCTGGCTGGAGATTGAGCAAGAGATGAGTTTTAACCTAGGCCGTCATGTAGAGTTTGATCCGGTACTTGAAACTCTTAAAGATTTGATCCAGGATGAAGCAGAAGAGAAATTGGTTGCAGCAGGGGTGAATGTTGCTTTGCTGAAGGACAGACTTGTGAGGAAAGCTTAGACACTCTTTCTTAAACTTCTCTATAAAATTCAAAATTTTAAGTATGTTAAAATTAAGCAATAGACTTGGGTGAAGGGAGAGAGAAATGGAATTTACTATAGATAGCGAGAGGCTAAAGACAGCATTGAATATTGTCGGACGAGTGGTACCGGGAAATCCGGTGGTCCCTGTTCTCTCAGGAATTATGATTGAGGCAGAAGCGAATCATGTCGTATTGACCGGCAGCGATGCTGATATCAGTATCGTAAAAAGGATTGATATGAACAGTACCGAGTCAGGAGAGGTTATAGATCCTGGGAAATCAGTCGTTCCAATGAAATATTTTCATGAGCTCATAAAAAAAATGCCCAATGAAACATTAATCACAATCAAAAAGATAAACCATCAAGTAAAGGTCACTAACGGGGAAATTGAAATGACTTTAAGCCGAATGAATGACGAAGACTACCCGGCGTTCCCTGAAATACCAAGTCATGAAGGAGGAGAAATCAAAGGAAGTCTTTTGATTGAAATGATAAAAGAAACACAATTTGCGGCTTCCAAATCTGATTCCCGCCCTGTGTTGACAGGTTTAAATTGGGTATTTTCAGAAAACCAGCTGACAATGACGGCAACGAACTCGCAGAGAATGGCGATGAGAAAGACATCTCTGCAAACAACGGTTTCAGGATCATTTATTTTTCCTATCAAAGCAATGACCGAGCTGACCCATGTGTTGGATAAACATCAATTCATTCAACTGTTCCCAAGTGATAACATGGTCATATTTCAAACAGATGACCTTCTTTTCTTTACAAAACTTATATCAGGAAATTATCCCGATATAACCAAAATCATACCTGAAGAAACAGTAACAGAAGTAGTGATGAGCCGCAGAAGACTCCTGCAAGGCATTGAACGTGCAAATTTGCTCGCTTTCCAGTGGAAACATAATAATGTTATGTTTTCCTTTACCGACGGAGGAAAAATTCAACTGGCATCCAGCACTTCTGAGATTGGCCAGATCACTGAGAAATTAACCCCCTTGAAATTGAAGGGGGATAAGGGATATAAGATTTCGTTTGATGGCAAGTTTATTGCAGAGGCTTTGAAGTCTATGAATGATGAACTGATTTCACTCCGGTTTGGCGGCAGTCTTAGACCGATTATCATTTCACCATACAACAAACAGTCGACTATACATTTAATATCACCTGTAAGAGCTCCATCGTATCAATGACTGGTCATCACTTATAGTGGCAGATAATATATCATTTCATAGAAAACACCGGCCAATCATTTGGAGGGCACTGAAAAAGTCCAATAAAGTTCTAAAAGGCAGAATCGCTCACCTCTAAGAGCGATTCTGCCTTTTTCACTTCAGATTTCACGAAAAAATGTTGATTTCCGTTCCAGGTGCACGACTCCGCGGGGCGGGCGTTGAGCCTCCTCGGCTTCGCCTGCGGGGTCTCACCTGTCCCGCTAGTCCCGCAGGAGGTCGTGCACCTTCCACTCCAATCAACATTGAGAAAAAAGAACACTACCCGCTAATAAATCCTTACTTTATAATAGAACTAACAATATTAAGTGGGTGGTTTCCAGTGATTCAACAACAACAAACAATGATGTTCAGTAAGTATATGGACCTTTATGATATCGTCGTTCCTCAGGACAATATGTTAAGGAAAATAAACGATTTAATCGATTTCTCCTTTATTTTTGATGAATTAAAGAATAAATATTGTCATGATAATGGGCGAAATGCGATTGATCCTATTCGCATGTTCAAATATTTGTTTTTGAAAACCATTCACGATGTATCAGATGTCGATATTGTTGAGCGGTCTAAATATGATATGTCTTTCAAGTATTTTTTGAATATGGCTCCAGAAGAGCCCGTCATTGATTCAAGTTCTCTGACTAAGTTTCGTAAACTTAGGTTAAAGGACATGAACTTATTAGACATGCTTGTCAACAAGACGGTTGAGATTGCCATAGAGAAAGAAATTATAAAAAGTAAGTCCATTATTGTTGATGCCACCCATACCAAAGCCCGCTATAATCAAATGAAGCCAAAGGAAATTCTTATGGAGCGCTCCAAGAATCTTAGAAAATCGATTTATAAGATTAACGAAAGTATGAAGGACAAGTTCCCTGTGAAGCCAACCAATGATGTTCTGGAAGATGAGATAACCTACTCACAAAAGCTCATTAAGGTGATAGAAAAGGAAGAAATCCTTTTAGAATATCCCAAAGTGAAGGAACAGCTTAATCTCCTGAAAGAAACGGTTGCCGATGATATTGAGCAGCTCCAGTGCATGAATGATCAGGATGCCAAAGTGGGACACAAAACAGCAGATTCCTCCTTTTTTGGCTATAAAACTCATCTTGCGATGAGTGAAGAACGTATTATTACAGCCGCAACCATTACCACTGGAGAAAAGAGTGACGGGAAAGAACTGCAGACACTCATAGAGAAAAGTAAAAACGCGGGCATAGAAGTGGAGACGGTTATTGGGGATGCGGCCTATTCCGAGAAAGATAATATTGAATATTGTGAAGGAAATGAAATCAAACTGGTTTCAAAATTGAACCCTCTAATCACTCAGGGTGCTCGAAAAAAAGAGGACGAATTCGAATTCAATAAGGATGCGGGTATGTATGTCTGCAAGGCAGGACATATGGCTATAAGGAAAGCTAGGCAAGGTAAAAAAGGAGTAGGCAAAAACCAGGCAGACACCTATTATTATGACGTGGATAAATGTAAGAGATGCCCACTGAGAGAAGGGTGCTACAAGGAAGGAGCCAAAAGTAAGACGTATTCCGTTACTATAAAGTCCGATCAGCACTCCTCCCAAGCAAAATTCCAGGAAAGCGAGTATTTTAAGGAAAAGGCAAAAGAACGATATAAAATTGAAGCGAAAAATAGTGAACTAAAACACAGACACGGGTATGATGTAGCAGAATCCTCGGGTCTAATTGGCATGGAATTACAAGGTGCCATGGCTATATTTGCGGTAAATATTAAAAGGATCCTAAAACTAATGTGATAATAAAGGGCAGCATATATGTTTATATCCAAGAAAAAGCCACCCCTTCTTCCTTTTATAGGAAGAAGGGGTGGCTTTTTCTTTATTAATTTTAGTTATAGTTTAGAAATCGGCAGATTTTCAGTGCCCTCATCATTTGGTCAGTGTTTTTTTAAATCACATGTTTGATTTCTTTCATTAAAGGATAATTAGCAATTAAGATAATAAAAAAACCTGACAATTGATTAACAATAATAAAAGGCGGTGTATTGAAATGAGCAATATCAAACGAGACAAAGTGCATGTCGGCGACTGGGTTAGAGGTTTTGCGAAAAATGGAGCATTGATACAAGGGTATCTGGAAAATATCGACCCTCTTGATCCTTTATTTAAAATAAGGGTCGTCGATAGTGATGACAAAGATTTAATCGGGTTTTCATTAAATATGGATGACAGTCTCATTGAAAAAGTTCCTTCAAACGACAGTCTTACAGAGCCCCAGATTCAGTACTTAATAGACATTGCATTGGAAACACAGGATAAGGAATGGTTTTATGAACTGACGAACTCCATGCAGCCATACAAGCAAAATTATGGTCAACGTCACTCTCCTGAATTTGTCGATTTTACAATGAAGCGTTAAATCTATCTTATAGAGAGCCATCAACTCAGGTAACATTGATATGCAGGAGGGATAAAGTGAAAGAACTAAGAGAATTGGCGGAACAGCTGAAAGAATTGCTGAAAGCTGAAGGTGAAGCTAAGGAAGGGATGATATCTTTGGAGATTTCCAGAGATATTGAGGTATCCGTACAGGGCAGGCCATTCAAAAGTGAAACAGAGATGGAAATTCATTTTGAAGCATTTCAAGAGGATGGAACAGCTCTTAATCATGCAGAAATCGTTCTTCTCCCGGAGGAAGTACCAGACTTTACAATTGCACTTGGCAAGAACGACATCCCGATCACTGCCTTGCATAATCATTGGCTGTTTGCAGAACCGGCGATCAAATACTTACATGTTCAGACAGTTGAGAAGCCGGAGTCCTTCGCCAAAAGGCTTTCAGAAGCTTTTAAGGTATTAATACATTGACTCTCATAGCTTGGGATATAGGATAAGCAGCAGCTCCAATAAGGTGCTGCTCTTATTTTTTTGATGATCTTGAAAACCCCTGGCTATGCCGGGGGTTCCAGAGAGCTTAAAGCGTGGTATTAAAAAAACCTCGCTTCCATGATAGGATAAAGTTGGTTTCCCGACCACTTCATTCCATCATAGAAGGAGGTATGCCCTGTGAAGGACATGAACAGTTTAGCACATACAACTTGGAATTGTAAGTATCACTTAGTATTTGCACCGAAATACAGAAGACAGATTATATATGGAAAATACAAAAAGAGTATTGGGCAAATTATTCGAGATTTGTGTGAAAGGAAAGGTGTCATAATTCATGAAGCAAATGCCTGCCCGGATCACATTCATATGTTAGTGAGTATCCCACCAAAGTTAAGCGTATCTCAATTCATGGGTTACTTAAAAGGAAAAAGCAGTCTCATGATATTTGATCGCCATGCCAATTTGAAATATCGATATGGAAATCGAAAATTCTGGTGTCGTGGATTCTATGTTGATACAGTGGGCAGAAACAAGAAGCAAATCCAAGAATACATTAAGAATCAGCTGAAGGAAGATTATATGGCCGACCAGTTAACATTGTTCGAGGAACATGACCCGTTTACCGGACAGAAAAATCGGAAGAAATAAAGAAATTCTTTAGAATTAGTGAGTGAATGTGGTGCAGAAGGGAAACCATTCAGTGGGCCTTTTAGGCCGAGGCCGGTAAGAGAGGCTTCCAGCCGCAGAGCAAACCACCAGTTCACACTGGTGGTTTTGATTTTCAAAGAATCCGAGCCAGTATAATAGTAACAGGGCTATTTGGCTGATTACTTTTCTGATGAATATTATAGTAAGCTATTAGATAAAGAGAGAGAAATGGACGTACATAGAGAGGAAGAGTTTGATGATATTAAAAAAGGAACTTGCATATTCCATCATTATTCTACTTCTGTTCTTGACTGGTTGCAGCTCTTCAGGCAATCTTTCAGGCAGAAACATAATTCACTCTTCGCTGACAGTTGAACAAGCCCTTTCAAAAGGTGAAAATGAAGAGGTCGGTGTTCAGGGCTATGTTGCCGGACAGCCTGTCTCCACAAGCTCTGTGGCTTTTGAGAACTTTTCCAATGATTATGCCTTGGCTTTAGCCGATTCTCCGGAGGAAAACAACAGAGAGAAAATGATCTTTGTTCAGATACCTGCTGAATTCAGGGAACAATACGGACTGCAGAGTAATCCTTCCTTGTTGGGAAAACGGATAATCGTTACGGGGAAGCGTGAAAGCTACTTTGCACATCCAGGAATAAAATCCGTCACTTCCATTGAGAGTAAGCCTGATTCAGAACAGCCGGAGGATGGTGAGGAAGAGGAGCCGCCGTCTCCACCTGAAATAGCTGATCCCTATTACCAGGGAGCAAACGGAAAAACAGGGTTAAAACTGAAAGAAGCTTTACACGACATCATCGATGATCACAGGAGACTGTCATATGCTGAAGTATGGCTGGCATTGAGGGAAACAGATGAAGATCCAGAAAATCCTTCAAATGTCATTTTGTTATATACAGGCCGTTCGCAATCGAAGATTCTCAATGGAGGAGGTGCCGATGAGTGGAATCGCGAGCATGTCTGGGCCAAATCTCATGGCGGTTTTGGCACTTCAAAAGGAGCAGGAACTGATCTCCATCATTTACGGCCAGCTGATACATCAGTGAACTCATCCAGAAGCAACCTTGACTTTGATAACGGCGGTTCACCTCATGGAGAAGCAGAAGGTAATTTCTCCGACAGCGACTCCTGGGAACCACGGGATGAGGTAAAAGGAGATATTGCCCGTATGTTATTTTATATGGCAGTTAGGTATGAGGGGGCAAGCGGGGAACTCGACTTGGAGCTGAATGACAAAGTTGAAAATGGGTCCAACCCTCTTCATGGAAAACGCACGGTTCTATTGGAGTGGCATAAACAGGACCCTGTAGATGAAAATGAAATGCGAAGAAATGAAATCATTTATGAAAATTATCAAGGAAACCGCAATCCATTCATTGACCATCCGGAATGGGCAGAAATGATCTGGTGAAAATAAAATTTTTAAAAGGAGTGCTAACTATTCTATAGGCATTCCTTTTTTACTGGGAAATGAAGGATTTTTCCCGGCAATAAACCTGGTTCGAGGTTTATGATAATCATGAAAGGTATAACCATTAACTTTCAATGAAATCGACAGAGCTGCAAACCAAGAAACCCGCTTTGCAAAGATGAAAAAAGAGGAAAGTCTTGAATTAAAGTGCGCAAATTACAGAAGGGGCATCACCTTGAGACAGTTAATTTTGAAAACCCGATGTTTTAGTGTGTATTCTTTATCCGATGGGGTATATTCCGCAATAGCAAAACTTGGTGGAGGTACTTGGAGTAATGCGGTGATTGAAGACCTTGATGAAGATTTGATACTGTTTGATTCGTTTAGTTAGTATACCTGCTGGCTGTGAGTTAAGAGGATTGGCTGAAGCGATTATAGGAATAAAAGTAAAGTACCTTCTAAACACCCACCACCATGGTGATCTTGTGTTTGGAAATCAAGCTTTCAGTGATGCCACAATTATATCCACAACTCTGACCAGAAAGTTGATCAAAGTGAAAATTATAGCGGAAGAACAAGAAGAAATGGAAGCGTACTTAGAAGGGTTTAAAAAAGCCCACAAAATATCATGTTAAAAGTAAGTTTGCAGAATCAGTTGTAATGAAATGAAGAAAGTGCTTGATGACTTACTTACCTATTCTGAAAATGCTTGTAACGCAAATTATTTTTGAGGAAAAACGTACGATAGAAGGTGCAAAAAGGAAGTTACATAGTCTTGGAGGGGGGCATTCACCGAGCGATGCATTTTTATTTTTTCCTCTAGAAAAATTGCATTTATGGGTGATTTGGTTACAGAGAATCTCCACGTGCCTATTCACAATCCTGATGAATTTATTTACTATTTGCAAAAAGTGAAGCAGATGGATATCGAAATCTTGATTTCTGGACACGGAACAATCGGGGATCAAGAGATGCCGTATATTCTTGCTGATTACCTATCGTTTATAAGTGATAAGTCTCAAGAAACCATGTCCCCTTCCACCTTTTTATTTCAAATAGTATAACATTCAGTAAGTATCTGAATAGGATCGATGCCAAGATAATAGGCTGAAAAAATCGGTCAGAGGCTTAAGCCGCTGACCGTCTTCAATTAAAAGTATATTGAACTTTTAATTGAATAATAATAACTGACCATTTTATTAATCCCCCATTATGACTCCCGCCAAGTCCTGAGCTCACCTTTTCTTCTGGTTAAATCCATATTGCCGATTACTTCGCTTCCGCATTTCTTTTCGAAGGTCAGCAATAATTCATCCCAGGACTCCGAAAATGGAAGGAATGGTACCGGGCACACCTTAGAATAACGGCCTTTTTTAGCCTGGATTTCCATTATGGGAGATCCGCTCATTTTTGCTTTGCGAACTTCATGGACATGTTCAAAATCTATTTTATGACGAGTCATCCCAATAACCTTTAAGATGAATTGTTTCTCCGTTATGATGATGCGCTGGCTTTTGATGGCTGAATAAAGTAGCGTGCATATAACAATAAAGAGAAGGCTTAGAAGCAGAAATGAAGTCCATTGGGCCAAAGTTTCATCAAGAACCATACTTAAAATGCTCCCACCGGCCACAAGAAGAAAATAGACAGCTGCCATAATTTTGATAACCCCTTTAGTTTCAGGGAAATAAACTTTAACTACCCTCAATTCAGTCACAACTTTTCATGAAAAATCCCGTGGCTCAACAAGCTTGATAAATGCTGTAGTCTGGAAGGGGATAATACCATCCTGGCCGTAAAAAGAAGGTTCGAAACGTAAAGGGTATCTATTTTACCATTATCCTTATTTCCATGGCGTAAACATTTACGGGAAAGACCTTCGTTAGATGTTAACATAATATAATTAAAGTAAAGAAAAGTCTATGATTATTTATGTCTGATTGTGTCAAAGAATTGAAAAACAGAAATGTTCAGCTGCAGCTTATATCTTCATCTTTATACGTGAAATAAATGGTTGGATTGAAGGTGTGCTTAAAAGGGGTGACCGTCTGCTGGTATAGTTTACATCCAGGATGTTTCTGATTCCATTTGATCATTGTGTCAAAGAACTGATCAGCAGGGTGAAAAGTAGTACAGGAAAAAATATGACACAGGGTGAAATCATTAACTCAAAATTGTTGCTGCCACTGGAATGTGTCCAGCCAGGGATAAAAAAGCCTATATTGGCGACATGCATCATCAATGTCATGACTGCAATCAGTTTTCCCGTGAATATAAGTAATAAATTTCCTTTTAGTGCAGGTATGACATGCTTTAAGAGGACATGATTCCCGCTTCTTTCCCCCAACATTCTTTCGCTTTCTATATAATCATTATGTAGGGTGACGTTAGTTCCTTTTCCAATCAATTGCATCAGTCAGGGTAGGGATTTCTAGTAAAGTTAGCGTGAAAGCAATGAAATACCACCTGAAATCCGGAAGTCATCCAGCCTTGCTTGAAAATCAAGTTCAGTGAAATAAAAAAAGAGACCGAAAAAATCGGTCTCTTGCACTTTATTCGATGTAAGTCCACTTATAAGAGTAGTCGGCACCAAAGGAATGGCGGTAAAGGTCCTTTACATACTCTCTTTGAACATATGCAGAACCATCCTGGAACATTGGGCTGATGGCCTGATCTTCCATAAGGATTTGTTCAGCTTTTAGAAGAGCTTCCCAGCGCTTTTCCGGATCTTCAAGCAATGTGCTTTGAGCATCCTGGATTAACTGGTCATATTCTTCATTAGAGAATCCAGTTTGGTTGTATGAGCTTCCCGTTACGAACATATCAAGGAATGTCATTGGATCTGGGTAGTCAGGTCCCCAGCCGGCGTAAGAGAAATCATAGTCACCTTTTTGTTCAACTTCAAGCTTTTGTTTGAATGGCTGTTGAGATATGGTAATCGATAAGCCTTCAAGATTCGCTTCAAGCTGCTCTTTCAGGTATTCACCGACTTTACGAGAATTTTCACTATCATAGTTCAACAGCTCAAGAGATGCTGTTTCAATTCCTAATTCTTCTTTGGCAGTTTTCCAAAGGTCAGCAGCTTTCTCTGGTGCATACTCACCAAGCTGGCCATTTGCATCGCGGAAGTCTTTCCCATCAGGACCCGTTACGAAGTCGTCTGGTACAAGATAGTATGCAGGGATGGATCCATCATTTAGGAGAACTTGTACAAGACCTTCTTTGTCCCATGCCATGTCAAATGCTTTGCGGGCATTTTTATTAGCCAACACTTCATTTTTTTGGTTCAAACGAAGGAAGAAGGTTGATGTGCGCAGCCTAGTATTAAAGTTCGGGTCATCCTTGTATGTATCAACATACTGCTCAGATAACACAGCAACATCTGTTTCTTTTGTTTCATAAAGGTTTACACGAGTTGACGTGTCTTTTACGATGTTGAAATTGATTTCTTTAAGCTTTACAACGTCTGATTCCCAATAGTCAGGGTTTTTCTTCATTTGGAAGCTTTGTTCATGTTTCCAATCAGATAATACGAAAGGACCATTGTAAATAGCTGTGTTAGCTTCGAGACCAAATTGATCGCCTTGCTCTTCAACAAAAGCTTGGTTTTGTGGAAGGAATGTAGCAAATGTCAGCAGTGACTTGAAGTAAGGCACGATTGTTTCTAACTCGATTTGAAGTGTCTTATCATCAATTGCTGTAATGCCGGCTTCATCAACAGGAACTTCCCCATTGTTGACTTTCTCAGCATTTTTGATGTCAAACATAATATATGCATACTCTGATGCATTATCAGGGTCTAATGCTTTTTTCCAAGCATATTCAAAATCATGCGCTGTGACAGGGTCACCATTAGACCACTTTGCATCACGGATTTTGAATGTGTATGTTTTTCCATCTTCAGAAACTTCAGGCTCTTCTGCAGCCATACCAAGAACCGGCTCATCATCTTCGCCTAAACGGTATAACCCTTCAAATACGTTATTCATCACATTGAATGAAACAGAGTCTGTTCCAAGCGTTGAATCCAATGAAGGGATTTCAGAGCTTTCAAGCAAGTTAAGAACTTGCTCATCTTTACCGCCATCTGTGCCGGCGGTATTGTTGTCGCTGTTGTTACCGCCGCCGCATGCTGTTAAGAAAGCACTTACAACAAGCAGAATAGACAGTAATATCAATGATTGTTTCTTCATGTAAACGCAACCACCTATCTATAAAAATTTTATGTATCCCTTTTGAGGGACCGGTTTCCATAATAATCGCAAATTTTCGCAAATGCAACAATAAAGTCTTATATCAAAATAATAACAGTATTGCTAAAAGTGAGAAATTGAATAAAATTTTGAAGATTTTAACAACTATTTCACTATTTTGAAATAACACTTTTGGCAACCTCAAGTTCTTCAAAAAGTATTCCCGGGATATATTTATTTATTCATTAGAAAGTATGGGGCTTTTGGAGTGTTGAGGTTGGAAAGCCCTTATTTAAAGGAATTATTGACAGATTCTTGCGAATATAATATTATTATCTTATACAGTTGAATAGTTTCTCCTTAAAGGGGAGTAGCTTTTACAGCAAAGTCGTCATTTCAGAGTGTAAACTCTCGGCTTTGTTGGCAACGATCATGTTGTTAGCAAGACCTTTACCATGCTGGTACAGGTCTTTATTTTATTTATGAAGCCTTTACCACATTGCTGGTAAAGGCTTTTTTTATTAAATGATTGAATTGAATGTTAAAGGAAGTGATAAGCGTGAAAAGGGGTCAGAGTAGCATTGATGAGCTGGTAAAGAGGAACTTCTCAAGGATAAAAAATTCGTCGAAAAAATTGAAATGAAGATTGAAGAGAAATATGTAAGAGAATCTACTAAATTTAATGGAGGTCAATGAATTGATCCTAAGAAAATATATGTCTCTGATTGGAATCGGTGCTGCCAAAATAGACTTGCAGTTTCCCGAGAAGGAATATAAGGCTGGTGAGACAATAAAAGGGTTATTCCTGATAGAAGGAGGAACCATCGAACAAAAATTAAACAGAATAGATTGTGATTTGGTGAAAATTGATAAGCTTTTCAAAAAGGAGCAAGTAATCCGTTCAGCAACAGTTCTTACTTCGACAATTATTGAGGCTCAAGAAAAATCTGAAAGGGACTTTGTTTTTAAACTTCCAGATGATCTTGAGGCTTCATCTGAATCTGTTCTATATCAATTCAAAACAAGGCTGACATTTAATGAAGGAGTGGAGAGCAGAGATCAGGATTTCGTCAGGGTTCTTTGACGGTTATAAAGAAAGGGATTTAAAGGAGGAGACTGAAAGATGGATTGGGCATTGCTAATGGAATATTTTTGGGTATTGTTCCTATTGATCGGGATTGAGGGTCTGCTTGCAGCAGATAACGCGCTTGTACTTGCCATCATGGTAAGACACCTGCCGGAAGAACAAAGAAAGAAAGCATTATTCTATGGTCTGGCAGGGGCCTTTGTGTTCCGTTTTGGTTCTCTTTTCGCCATCAGCTTCCTTGTGAATGTGTGGCAGGTTCAGGCGATCGGGGCCCTTTATCTTCTATTTATAGCAGCTAACCATATTTTCAGGAAGTTGGCTGTGGGAAAACATAAAAATGATAAGGGTGCTGCCAAGGCCAATAAAAAGCCATCAGGTTTTTGGGGGACTGTTTTGAAAGTAGAGCTGGCTGATATTGCCTTTGCTGTAGATTCAATATTGGCCGCTGTGGCTTTAGCTGTTGTACTGCCGGATACGCCCCTCCCCCATATTGGAGGCCTCGATGGTGGTAAGTTTCTTGTGATTTTTGCCGGTGGACTGATTGGTTTGATCATCATGAGATTTGCTGCTGACTTTTTTGTGAAACTTTTACAAAAGAAACCGGGTCTTGAAATTGCTGCTTTCATGATTGTTGCCTGGGTGGGCGTGAAGCTTGCCGTTTATACATTATCTCACCCTGCACTTGGTGTGCTGTCAGAAAGTTTTGCCAAGTCACCCCAATGGAAGATTTCATTCTATGCAGTGCTTCTTCTGATTGCTGGAGGGGGCTGGTTTTTATCGAAGGAGAAAGGGGAGCCTGACTCAAAGGGCATGGAGGAGCAGCGCTCATAGGGGTGATGTGTTAACCGGCCGGCAGAAGGTGCTGCCGGTTATTTATTTGTCTTTCCTGGAATTTCATTAGAGAGGAGGATGACTCATAAGTGGACTATGAGCTAGCAAAATAGAAGTCGATTAGGAAGGGTAGCTTATTGAAGATTCATTGGCTCAGTATTGGAGGAGGAATTTCATGGCCCACTTTTAAAGGGATTTTGAGAATAGAGTGACTCATGAGAGCGTGATGAGCCCATTTCAAAAAGGGGGAATGAGATTAGAGTGACTCATGAGAGCGTCATGAGCCAATATTTAAGGGAGAACTAGGAATAGAGTGTCTCATAAAAGCATCATGAGCCCATTTTAAAAGGAAAAATAAGAATAGAGTGTCCCATGAGAGCATCATGAGCCCATTTTAAAAAGGAAAAATGAGAATAGTGTGTCCGATAAGAGCGTCATAAGCCCATTTTTAGTGGGAAATTGAGAAAAGAGTGTCTCATGAGCCCGTTATAAGTCAACTTTTAAAGGATAAATAAGAATAGAGTGTCCCATGAAAGCATCATAAGCCTTTTCTTAAATAGGAATAGAGATCAGCGTATCATTGAGAGGTCTCGTGACACGAATGATCACAAAAAGTGCAAATAGGAGTTAGTCAAAAAAGCTTCATAAGACCAGCATCACCCGGGTCAACAGGTTTACCGGTCCTATGATGATCTAAGCAGCCCTATTTATTCTTCTTCACTCACCTTAACTAACTGCTTTCCAAGATTGCTGCCAGTAAACAACCCAAGGAAAGCATCGGGGACATTTTCGAATCCTTCAGTAATTGATTCTTCATACGTTAACTTACCTTCAGAAACCCATTTACCCAGATCTGCTGCTCCTTCTTTAAAGCGATCGGCGTAATCATTGACGACGAATCCTTTCATGAGGGCGCTTGATTTAATCAAATAGGATTGAACGCGGTGACCGATATCTGCTTCTGTGTTATTATAAGCGGAAATGGCCCCGCAAACCGGCACTCGGGCGAATTTGTTCAGAAGGCTAATGGCTGCATCGCCTATTTCTCCTCCAACATTTTCGAAGTAGACGTCAATTCCGTTTGGGCACACTTCTTTCAGTGCTTCTCTAATATTCCCGCATGTTTTGTAATTAATCGCTTTGTCGAAACCGAGTTTGTCAGTCAAATATTCCACTTTTTCATCGGAGCCGGCAATGCCCACGACATTGGCCCCTTTAATTTTTGCGATTTGGCCGGCTGCTGAACCTACAGCACCTGCTGCACCGGAGATCACCACCGTTTCACCTTCTTTGGGCTGGCCGATATCCAGTAATCCGAAATAAGCGGTCAACCCTGTCATTCCGAGGATGCTCAGATATGATGATAAAGGGGCGATGGATGGATCGACTTTGCGGACTTCTTTTTCGTTTACAATGGAGTACTCCTTCCAAGGAAGCATCCCTATGACAAAATCACCCTCTTTTAAGTGGCTGGAATTGGATTGGACAACTTTGGACACTACGCCACCTTCGATTGGTTCCCCGACGGTAAAGGGTTCTACATACGATTTAGCTGCAGACATCCGGCCTCTCATATAAGGGTCTACTGACAGGTAGATGGTTCTAAGGAGTAATTGTTCATCACCAGGCTCCGTTACAGCGATTTCGTCATATTGGAAATCTGTTTTCTCCGGTATTCCATGTGGGCGTGAAGCCAATTTGATTTGCTTTTGAGTTTTAGGCAGCATTTATATTCCTCCTCATTTTTCTTATCATTATTAAAGGTAGCATAAAGTGAAGCGGTAAGAAAAAGTAACGCTCAAATCATTGGAAAGTGACCCGAAAGAAGGAATCCTGCTATAGAATATCGAATCTAGTTGGTCGGAATAAAAACCTCCAACTTTGGTGTGTAGAAAGAGGGAAGGTATGGAAATCACCTTACTGGAAGCAGGATTGAGTCAGAAAGAAATCTTACGAAATCCGTTTCATGATGCGGATGTTTCGGAACAAGGTAAATTCGGAGAGTATCCCTACTTGGATCACTAGTGGGTTGAGGAGGAACGGTTTCTCTTTCTCCTAAAATGTGAAGATGAATATGCAGGCTTTGCTTTCGTAAGGTTTGTGGAGGAAGAAAAAAAAATTATTATTCCATGACAGAATTTTTTTTGGGATGAAAAAATATCGCCGGTCAGGAGTAGGGAAAATCTCTGCTCTTAGGTTATTCAATCGGTTTAAGGGAGAATGGGAAGTTTCCCAAATGAAAAGGCTGTTTCGCATATATCTTTGCTTTCGGAAAAATCCCAAAAGCCCGATTTTTCCCCTGCATACTAAGTTTTTCTCTCTTGTTAAACAGGGTTTTTTCCGTTCATTACTCCACTATCTTTCTGAATTATTATCAAATAGCAACAAAGTTTACGAAAAGAGCCAATTAAAAGCACAAAATTTTTGGAGAGAAACGATTTCTGAGTTTACAAATGGTGAGTGGACTGAACTGGAAAGTGGAGGCCTTTCCATTCAGACGTTCACCCTCAGATAAAAGGAAGGATGAAAAAATGATGAAGATTTTACAACAATGGAATCAGGAAGACAGCGATTTTATAAGAAAAAAAGTGATTGAACATAACATGCAGCAAATTAGTGAGCAGGTGAAGACACCGCTTCTTAATGAAAGCTTCATGGTGAGGGACGATAATGAGGAGATTGTTGGAGGAATTACAGCGACACTATTCTGGGGGCATTGCCATGTTGACTTCCTCTGGGTAGACAATGCGCACCGTCACCAAGGAGTCGGAGAGGAACTGTTGACCAGGATGGAGATCTTAGCAAAAGAAAAGGGGTGCTATTTAATCGTCCTTGATACATTCAGTTTCCAGGCACCGGGGTTTTATAAAAAACAGGGTTATAAAGTGGTTGGAACCATTGAGGACTTTCCTAAAGGCAGCAAGCAGTTCTATCTAGAGAAGCGGATTGCTGAATGAGGTAGTATGAAGATATGGATTTTTTCCTGATAATTGCATATCCTATGCATGGCAGGAGGTGATCATATGTCAGAAAACAAACAGCAGAAAGAAACTATCACAAATAATATTAAAGATAGTGCAGGTGCGGTTTTCCATGCGGCTCATAAAGGGTTGGAAGCTACTGAAAATATAGCAATGGGAACAGTGGATACCACTTCTAAAGCCATTAAGAATCTGACTGGAAATGACAATGATGAAAAGTAAA
Source organism: Bacillus sp. SRL337 (assembly GCF_984799155.1). Lineage (NCBI taxonomy): Bacteria > Bacillati > Bacillota > Bacilli > Caryophanales > Bacillaceae > Bacillus > Bacillus sp. SRL337. The sequence continues at coordinate 1,924,291 of NZ_OZ481793.1, forward strand.
AAACGCCGTGAAAGGCGTTTTTTATTTTGTTTTGATGATCTTGAAAACCCCTGGCTATGCCGGGGGTTCCAGAGAGCTTAAAGCGTGGTATTAAAAAAACCTCGCTTCCATGATAGGATAAAGTTGGTTTCCCGACCACTTCATTCCATCATAGAAGGAGGTATGCCCTGTGAAGGACATGAACAGTTTAGCACATACAACTTGGAATTGTAAGTATCACTTAGTATTTGCACCGAAATACAGAAGACAGATTATATATGGAAAATACAAAAAGAGTATTGGGCAAATTATTCGAGATTTGTGTGAAAGGAAAGGTGTCATAATTCATGAAGCAAATGCCTGCCCGGATCACATTCATATGTTAGTGAGTATCCCACCAAAGTTAAGCGTATCTCAATTCATGGGTTACTTAAAAGGAAAAAGCAGTCTCATGATATTTGATCGCCATGCCAATTTGAAATATCGATATGGAAATCGAAAATTCTGGTGTCGTGGATTCTATGTTGATACAGTGGGCAGAAACAAGAAGCAAATCCAAGAATACATTAAGAATCAGCTGAAGGAAGATTATATGGCCGACCAGTTAACATTGTTCGAGGAACATGACCCGTTTACCGGACAGAAAAATCGGAAGAAATAAAGAAATTCTTTAGAATTAGTGAGTGAATGTGGTGCAGAAGGGAAACCATTCAGTGGGCCTTTTAGGCCGAGGCCGGTAAGAGAGGCTTCCAGCCGCAGAGCAAACCACCAGTTCACACTGGTGGTTTTGATTTCTGCCAATGTCAAATATTGCTGTATTTGCTTGGAATGATGTGTATCATGTTCAATGAATTCAATCATCAGGTAGTTCAAGGTATAACGTGCCCCTGTGTTGGGACAGTTTGTCTTCCCATTGACTGTGATTGATTCACTAAGCGTCCCATCATTTGTAACCAAATCTTGGACTAATTGACCTCTCGCATGAATGGATTGATTGAGCAAGTCTTCAAAAATGACTGTTGCAGCATAGGCTTCTGACTGTGCATTGTACTCATCGTGAGAAGGAAAAGTGACGGCTTTAACGTGGATTCCTGCACGCAAAATGGTGTTGATCAAATACAAATCCCATCTGTAGATATGGCTGATCATTTGCTTGACTGACCATTTCCTTCCATTATAGGTGTATCTATGTTCTAAGCTTTTCGTTCTTAGATGCTTGAGCAAGTCAGTATACCTTCTCAGACCTTCTGTTACTTGTGAATTATTCATCTAATCCCCCTTGGTGTGTTCCTTTAGTGCTTTAAAGCGGTTGGGGACTGTCCCCGACTGCTTTAAAGTGATAAAGGATATTTAGGGTTTCAGCCAGCCGTTTTCAATTCCTTGGTCGACCCATCTTTCTATTTGATTATAGATAGCCGGCGAGATGTCTTTGATCCAGCTGTTTCGATTCAGGACCTGATGAGAGTAGATTCCATGTTCTTTCCAAGAGATTCCTGAAGTGGCTATGTTAAGCATCAATGGCTGAATGTGATCGATGATATGTGCGAAAACTGCTTCAGGTGAGGACCCTTCTTCGAATTCATCCCAGACAGTCCGGAAGTCTTGCCCGGTCTGATCTGGCAGCATGCCAAATAATCTGTCGGCTGCCTGTTGTTCTCTCTCCTGTTTCTCTTGATAGCCTTGCTCATCAAATGCATATGTATCTCCTGCATCTATTTCCACAATATCATGAAGCAATAGCATCTTTACACTTTTGAATACATCCACACTCTCTTTATGTTCATAGTATTCCCACAATGTCATGGCCATCATGGATACATGCCAGGAGTGTTCCGCCGTATTTTCGTTCCGGCTGCCATCCGATATGTACGTTCTTCTTATAATTTGTTTTAGCTTATCGATTTCCAATAAAAAATCAAATGATTGTTCCATTTGCACGGCTCCCCTTTGGCAACATTGTCTTTTTTCCTATTCCTGTCCTTATAAACCGTTGACAAGATACTTATGTCATATGGAAATTTTATCATAAAATATAACTGCTTGTCAGAGAGGTTATTCCTGCCGGTTTTTAATCATACTAGAAAGGAGAAACCCTATAAGGAGCAATGAGATGGGAGCAATCGAGAGAAATGGTTTTGTATTTGAACCTGAATTCAGTGTGATAAGCCAGAAAGGGGCCATTCATGTCTATAAGAACGGGACCTTTTTAGAGGAAATTGAGTTTGATTTCAGTGGGAAATACCCAGAGCACAATATGATTGAAGAACTTGTAACACATTATTGCTATGAAAATGCCATCCATAGTGAAGGATAGAGAGGAAGGGAAAAGATGAATTTAGAATGGTTTGACAGAGTAAGCGGAGAATTGCAAGATCATCTTGAATCCATATGTAACAAGTATGATCAAGTGGGACAGATGAATATTGATAGAGGTGCCAGACATCCTAGAGTGGAATTCTACGTGGAAACAGAAGACCAGGAAAGGGACTTCTTCTGTACCTTGCTGTTCGATCCTTACAATGATGAATTTTATATGGAATCATATGATATCGACTACGGCCAATCTCTCAAGATCATTCTTCCAGATATAGAGGACATTGTGGATGCTGTGCATGAAAGTCTCCATGATTATTTGAGTATGGAGGAAGTAGATTTCTATGATGAACCAGTTGAATATGATGATCATATCGATTATATTGTTGATGATGAAAATGAAGAGGGGCCGGTTCATTACGTGGTCGATGACTATGATTACGATTACGAGGAGCAGGCAGAAGAGGATGGTATCCTGGAAGAAATCGAGGTTGAGTGGGAGACTCCTGAAGTGACTGCGTTCATTCACGGCGACGAGGTTGAGGTGACGTACCAGTTTGGTATTATCAACGAAACCGGCGATGGGGTCCTGAAAAGGATAAACCGGATCAGGGCAGAGGATGGAAATTTGATTAAAGACGAATCCCATTTTATCTTCAGTAAAGAAGAAGCCAACACAATGATTGCCATGATTGCCAGCCATAGTGATAAGCTGAGTGAGTTTTCATTTGATTGATTTTTTGGGGGCCGCTTTCTCAGCGGTTCTTTTTTCATTATTTATACTATAAAAAATCTTGGGGCAGATAAGAATGTTCCCTGCGTTCAGCTCAAGGCCATGGGTCTTAAGCTGAACCGGCTAGAGAGTTAAAGAGCCTCCTTCTTAAGTCACTTTTCCTTTTGTTCTTTTCTAAGCCTCTTTTCATCCACTGTATCACCGGTTATAGTAAGATGTATTAATACGTTTTAAAGGGAGATGGGTTTATGGGGAATTTTCATTTTTCCGTCCATCAAGTTCTTGCCATTATAGTGGTTACTTTATCTGGAATATTACTCTCAGTCGGAATTGATATTCCTTTGTTCTTTGGCTTTTTGCCAGGCTATTTGATATTAGTTTTTGCTGTGTTATTGAAGGGAGGGAAGCCTGCTGAAGTTTTCTTCATCTCTTGGACGGGTGTTAAGAAAACGAGAGGGGTAATTTATATTTTGCTTCTAGTGAGCTTTCTTCTTCCATCCTGGTATACTTCCGGTGTCATTGACCAGCTTGTTTCCATTGCTTTGCATTTGATTACGCCTGATCATTTTTTTCTGGTGTCTTTCTTCAGTTCCCTTATCTTCTCGATGATTCTTGGAACCTCCGTGGGTACTTTAAGTGCAATTGGGATTCCTATCATGAGCAGTGCACTTGCTTTAGATCTTCCTGCTGCTATTACAGCTGGGGCATTGATTTCGGGTGCGTTTGTAGGAGACAGGACTTCACCATTTTCCAGTTCCCATCAATTGCTTTCCCATACAGTGGAAGTCCCTGCAGGCAGACAGTTCCGGGCATTTCTGCCTACAACATTAGCTGCCATTATCATCTGTGCAGCATTTTACATAGTGATGGATATGAAAACCATTTTCGGGATGACGATTTTCACTCATGAAGCATTTCAATGGAGCGGTGTTTCGATTGTGAAATTCTTACCGCCAATCATCCTGGTTGTTTTTGTCCTTCTCAGGTTTAAAATTTTGTATGCCTTCATCTTCAGCGTTCTAACTGCTATCATTATCTCCTTGTCAAATGGGGCAGATGTCCGCGCGGTAATCAGCTCACTTTGGTTTGGGGCAGAAGGGGCAGGCGGAGGCCTTTCCAGCATGTATTTCCTGTTGCTTTTCTTAGCATTGGCAGGTGCATTCAACGGAGTGCTTGAAGGATACAAAGTCATCCAGCCGCTCCTGGACCGCTGGCTGACGCACTCGAAAGGTTTATTCAATGATTCTCTCAAAACGATCTTTGCGACATTCGTCATTTCATTGATTTCAGCGAACCAAACTCTGCCGATCATCCTAACGGGACGTTCATTTCTGACGCATTGGACTGAAAGGTATGGCAAGCCTGAACTTGCAAGGGTACTGGGAGATTCGACTATGCTCTTTCCGGGAATGATACCCTGGAGTGTATTGGCCATTATGTGCAGTACCATTTTAGGAATGCCGATTCTGGCTTATCTTCCTTATGCTATTTTCTTGTGGTCCCTCCCGGTATTGACCTTGATTCTTTCATTCTATAAACAGTATCGTAAAGGGCTGCGTTATGTAAAAACCGGGAAGCCGGCCATGAACCAAAAAGAGTAATATTTTGTATCTTTTTATGTATGAATAGGGTACTATATTGATGTAAACGCTTATGAAGGGAGCGGGACTATGCGTCTGAACCAGCAATTGCATGAATTTTTCATGAATAATACAAAAGAGATGAGTGAAGAATGGTATCAATCGATTGATAAAGGCAGTTCATCAGGAATCTATACAACAACAGACCTAGACTCTATCAATCAATTAAAAGACCAGAATCATGAATTCTATGTGAATATGGCCAATCTATTTGTTGAAGAAAAAGAGATTTTCTTTGAAAAGTTCAATAAATGGATACATAAAATTGCAAACGATGGTGCCCATATTGATACCCCAATTCACAATGTAATACGGGAATTTCTGAGAGTAAGGGATCAGTACTTCGCTTATATCACTCAATTTACAATAGCTATAGATGAAAATATTGAACAGCAAAGGATTGACCATTGGAAGGGTCAAATTCAGAATGTAATAGATCATGTTGTGCTTCAGTTTGTAGAAGGAACACATAATGCTTCAATAAAGCAGCTGCGGGCCCAGCAGGAGATGATTAACGAACTGAGTTCTCCAGTTATCTCCATCAGTTCTGATAGTGCACTGCTTCCGCTTGTCGGGGATATAGATACGGCCAGGGCAAAGGTTATCCTGGAAAATACTCTGCAGCAATGTACGGTTAAAGAAGTAGACCGTCTATTCATTGATTTATCCGGGGTTGTCATTATTGATACAATGGTGGCACATGAGATTTTTCAATTGATTGATGCGCTCAGCCTTATCGGGGTAAAGGCAACTCTTTCCGGAATCCGTCCGGAAATTGCGGTAACTGCCGTCCAGCTGGGGATTCCCCTTGACAGGATTTCCATTGAATCCACCTTATCGAATTCCATTGCCAAAAGTGTCGGCTCGATGTCGCCAAAATAATAAACAAACAGCCCGTGGATCACATGACTGGTCCGCGGGCTGTTTGTGTGTTGACTAATATTAAATTCAAAATTTGCCAATGTATTTTTGCATTGATTGGTGGATCTTAATGGTTAGCGAGACCCGTGTTTCAACTCCGACAAACTGCCCTCATCGATTTTTGATTTTCCTAAGCGGATTCCGCCAAATGGAAAACATGAGGACATCGTTTATAACTGCTCTTAAAATATTATAATAAGAAGAAACATACAAGCTCTAAACTGTCTTTTCCTGCTCTTGGACTGCAACAGGAGAGGGCTGGTTTCTTGCAGCCATTTTATCGATCAGTACATAAACCAAACCGGCTGCCATACATCCAATCCCCAGCATTGTAAACATTACATTTCCAAGTGAACGGTCAAGCAGAAAACCTGAAATGAGAGGCCCGACAGCTCCACCCAATATCCATTGAAGGCCAGAAGCCCCCATATAAGTGCCTCGCAAATGTTCAGGAGCAATATTTGAGATGAATGTCATTTGCACAGGACTGATCAGCATTTCTCCAACGGTGTAAACTCCATAGACAGCCAAAAGGATGACCATCATCGTGACGTATTCACTTTGTTGGGCATAAAAGAAGGATGGGAACCATGCGATGGCTATTTGGCCAAGCCCAAATAAGAATGCCCCTAAAAGCATAACGGACCCAACTTTCCTCTTTCCGGCCCAGCTGGAGATGGGAAATTGGAATAGCACGACTAATAAACCATTGAAGGCCATCAGGTAAGGGAACGGGTTTTTCTCTGCCGGAATGTGCTTCAATTCATTATCAAAATGAAGTGGAAGCATACCCTCCGTTTGGGAAAAGCTCATGGAAATAACAACACCTGTCAGTACAAAGGCCAACAGAAGCTTATCCTTCAAAAGCACTTGTAAAGGGGAGGGAAGGTTCTCATTTCCCTGCTCTTCCTGCAGATCCGATTCATTTCGTTCACGCTTGGGAAGACTTTCATAGATAAACAATGCCACGACAACCGAGTAAATGAAAACAGACCCAGCTGCTATCATAAAGATTACCGACTTTGAAAAAACAATGATGGAAGCACCAATCAATGGACCCACCGCTGCCCCGACGTTATGCCCCAGCCTTAAAAGTCCGAATGCTTCCGTCCTTTTATCTGGTGCTGTTACATCTGCGACCATAGCAGATGCTGCGGGGTGGAAAAGGGAATTAAAGAATCCCATGAATGCTGAAAGAAATATAAATGCAATAAACGTATCAAAGAAAACAAACCCAAGCATGACAAAACTGTTTCCCAGCATAGAAATCACCATAATCGGTTTTCGGCCATATACATCGGCCAGCTTTCCGCCGAGCATAGTTCCGACTACTGAAGCAATCGGCGCAACAGCCATGACGACTCCAACCAGCCATAAGGAATCGACTTTGTCCTTAAGATAAAGTGCAAAGAACGGCATAAGCATCATGAAGGCAATACCGTTGATTGCTTCACCGGTAAAACGGATCCATACATTTCTATCCATATCTTTCAATTGTCTAAATGAATTCAATCATTTCACCTTCTCTCTAACATACTCCATCGTATATAATAACCGAAAAATAGCTATATTGGATATTTTTTGAATAATCTTTTAATTGAGTGGACCCTCTGCAGATTCTTCCGTATAGTGTACTAAGAAGTGGAGGTGAAAATTGGGGTGAAATATGTTCTTTCCTTTTTGTTGTTTTTCTTCTATTGGGTTGCCACACGCTTTTTGGGAAACATGATCAGGGAATACGGTATGAACACATTTATCTTATATCCTTATACCATCTATTTTGTTACCATCCAGTATTTAATCGGTGGAATGCTGTTGGGGATTCCTTCTTTATTAAGATACAGAGACAATCCAGGGAACTGGAAGTTTGATTACAAGAAATTTGCAGGTGCCGGCATCCCGGCATTGTATGTGGGTTTGCATTCGCTTTTTTATTTTTTCACTCCCTTCATGACACTCCCTTCCTTTTTTCATTTAAGCATATCCCTTCAGGAACCAATGCTGATTCTGTCGGGTTTCATATTATTATCCAGTTTTTATAAAGAAAAGGGCAGAATCTCCACCAGCTCTTCAATTTGAGAATCCAGTCCTGGTTTAGTACAATCTACGAATAAGATACAAGAAAGTGGTGTTCAAATTGAAGAGGATCATTGTTGTTGGCGGGGGGATTCTGGGAGCTTCTACTGCTTACCATTTGGCAAAGGAGGGCGCTGAGGTCCTAATGGTTGACCAGCACCATCCCGGGCAGGCTACTGATGCAGCTGCAGGAATTGTATGTCCCTGGATTTCCCAACGGCGCAATAAAGCCTGGTACCGCCTGGTGAAGGGCGGCGCCCGTTACTATCCTTCCCTGATAAAGCAATTAGAGGAAGAAGGGGAAACCGAGACTGGATACAAAAGAGTAGGAGCATTGAGTCTCCATAAGGATGAAGACAAGCTGAAAAAAATGGCCGAGCGTACCATAAAGAGGCGGGAGGATGGTGCCCCTGAAATTGGCGAGGTGAAAATATTGTCCAATGAAGAGACCAAAAAACGATTCCCGTTATTATCTGAGGAGTATGGGTCTGTATATATAAGCGGTGGAGCCCGGGTGAATGGAAGAGCGCTGAGGGATGCGCTAATAAATGCTGCGATTAAAAATGGGGCACGATTGATTCATGGAAAAGGTTCCCTGCTTACTGATTCCACCAATAAGGTCATTGGCATTGAGCTGGAAGGGGAACACCTCCTGGCAGATGAAGTAATTCTTACTGGAGGCGCCTGGGCTTCAGAGCTGATTAGGCAGCTGGGTATTGACTTCCAAGTTTCCTTTCAAAAGGCACAGATTCTCCATATTTGTATGGAAGGAATGGAAACAGAGGACTGGCCGGTTGTCATGCCGCCTACTAATCAATACCTCTTAAGTTTTGCTGATGGCCGCATAGTAGCGGGAGCCACACATGAAGACAATACTGGCTTTGATGTACGCCCGACAGCAGGCGGCCTTTATGAAATACTGGAAAAGGCTATAAGTGTTGCACCAGGAATGCAGAATGGCACGATTTTAGAAACAAGAGTAGGATTCAGGCCTTATACACCGGGGTTTCTGCCGGTAATCGGAATGGTTCCAGGATATAAGGGAATCTTGCTGGCGAATGGTCTTGGCGCATCCGGCCTTACGAGCGGGCCATACCTTGGCGCCGAGCTTGCGAGGCTGGCACTGGGCAAAGAAACAGAATTGGATTTGGAAGATTATCCCGTTTCTGGAGCTGTAGATGTACGAACAGAATAAGGAAATGTTATCGGACAAAAAAATGAATAAGTAAGAAATGGAATATACACTTATCACACATAAAAAGGTGAACCTTGTATGAAAATAAGGTAAATATATTTTCTGAAAGGTTTTAAAATGAGTATTATCATATTGGTTATATATATAGTGGCAGGAATTAAATACGGGAATTGGTCAAAATTTGATCATTTTTATCCCACCATCCTCTATTTTGTCATAGGTGACCTGTTATCACAGTTCCTGCTTTTTAATCACTCTCTATGGCTATTCCACCCCATGGATAAAATAGATCGGCTCTTTTATTTAAATCATACTTTTATTGCCTTGTCTAAAATGGCTATCCAATATTCAGTGACGGTTGCTATCTTTATTGGAAGGCTGCCGGACACATTGATAAAACAAGTGCTATGGGTGTTTTTTTGGACAGGGATTTATGGCTTGAACGAATTAATCACACATTTATATGGTAGTTTGACCTATCACAGAGGCTGGAATTTTGGATGGGACATTGTTTTTAATATCATCATGTTTACTTTGCTGATCATCCATTATAAAAGACCTCTTTTTGCTTGGGCGTTATCAGTACCGATCATCGTCACCCTGTGGTTGATTTTTGATGTGCCTGCAGATGTCATAAAGTGATACCAATCAGCGGAGCCCCTTTATAAGTAACAGTTTATTTTCGAATTTCCACTTAACTAATTGGCTGAGTTGATGGCCGCAAAAACAACAAGAAGATTTCATAAAAAATGGTCAGTGGCTGATGCCTCTGATCCATCTTTTTTAGGGGACCATTCTTGATTATTGACGCTTTTGAATACGAATTTGAACAGGAATGGCGACACTCATTCTCTCCCTGACAAGATAGAAAACATCTAGCAGCCAGGTGGAAATTCCGGATCTTGGGATTTTCTCATGGCAGCATTCTTTGCGAAAACTGCCTCATTAATTTGTCATTCTGGAACACTCGAAAATGGAACCCTTAACTTTATAAGGGCTTCTTTAAAGTATGGTGCTGTGGATGGTGGGCTAACGTGTCGAATAATGGTTTAGGGAGAGGAATCATCTTGCTCTTTTTAGATTTGTCTTCATAAGAGTTGTAAGAAAACACCTGTTTCTCCTGAGATGAAATAGTCAACTGCAAGATAAACGGGTTCCATTCTCCTTTCATCTCCAAATGAAGGGAAAATGGAAACAAGTTAAGAGTGTATATAGTATAGACATTTCCGAGAAGCTGTCTTCTGGAGTACTTCGTTTTCTCATGTCCCTTGATGAGTGCAACCAACTCATGAAATTCAATCTTTTCGTGCAGGTGGTCCTTGATCATCGTACTTATATCACTGGATACATGTTTAGATAAACTTCTTATCTTTTCAACGAATTCAGTCATCGTATTCCTCCTTTTTACTAAATTACCCTTTGAAAAAATTATCATTCATAAAAGACCCCGGTAAGGCGAAGCGATGTTTTATGTTCCTATTCACAGGGAAGAGAAAAATATATTTCAACTATTTGGAGGGGTAGACTTATGACAGAAAAAAGACCAGAATCAATACCTGGACAGGAACAAAGCCATCAGCCTGGATTAGAATCCGATATGAATCCAAGACCTGATTTCACTGGCAACCTTGCCGGAGTGGCAAAAAGGTTAAATGGTAAAACTGCATTGATTACTGGAGGAGACAGCGGCATCGGAAGAGCTGTCTCTGTTGCCTATGCAAAGGAAGGTGCAGATGTAGCAATCGTTTATCTTGAAGAAGACAGTGATGCAAAGGAAACAAAGGAATATGTGGAAAAAGAGGGAGGGAAATGCATACTGATCCCTGGAGACATTGCGGACGAAGAATTCTGTCAGAAGGCTGTCCAAAAGACGGTTGAAGAATTCGGCAAGCTGGATATCCTGGTTAATAATGCAGGTGAGCAGCATCCTCAGGATTCTATTGAAGATATAAGCAAAGAACAGCTGACAAGAACATTCGAAACAAATATTTTTTCCATGTTTTATCTGACTAAAGAAGCACTGAAGCACATGAAGGAAGGCGGGGCGGTCATCAATACCTCTTCCATCACGGCTTATCAGGGAATGCCGTCACTGATAGATTATTCTGCAACCAAAGGGGCGATTACGACATACACAAGGTCACTTTCACAGTCACTGCTCGATCGCAAAATCAGGGTAAATGCAGTAGCACCCGGCCCAATTTGGACGCCTCTTATCCCATCTTCCTTCTCAGAAGATAAGGTAGAAGGATTCGGATCAGATTCAGTGCCGGTTCCAATGAAGAGACCGGGGCAGCCTGCAGAACTTGCAGGAAGCTATGTATTCCTTGCCAGCGAAGATGCTTCCTATATCACCGGACAAATGATTCATGTGAATGGCGGGACAATTGTAAACGGGTAAAATCAAGGCACTTCCAGTTAACTGGAAGTGCCTTTGTTGTGAGTTTGAAAAATCATCTCGATGGAAAAACAGGTAGTAAGAGATATACAATCATTATAAGGCTTCGAGAAGGAGGCATTCGGATGTTCATCGTATCGTTATTGGCAGGTATTGGCCTTTTGATCTTCGCATTTTATGGACTGAAGGGAAAAAATACTGAAAATGTGCAAAATAAAATTGTGAAGATAGGTTTTATCCTGCTGGGGATAGTGCTTGTCTATGCAGGGATCATCGATATCATCTCTATGTTTACCGATCCAGCTGGTTATATTGAACAGAGAAGGTGAGAGAGAATTGAAAGAGAAACTATATTATCATGATCCATATCTTCGCCAATTCAAATCAAAATTGATGTCACAACAGAAAAATGAAGACGGAAGATGGTTTGCCGTCTTGGAAAAAACGGCTTTTTATCCAACAGGAGGCGGGCAGCCTTTTGATACAGGTGTACTGAACAACAGCACCGTCCTAGAAGTCGAGGAAGTAGGTGGGGTCATACGCCACTATCTCGACAGTCCTCTCGAAACAAATGGTGAAATAACAGGGGAAATCGACTGGACAAGAAGGTTTGACCATATGCAGCAGCATGCAGGGCAGCATATCCTTTCTGCAGGCTTTGCGGATCATCTTGGATATCAAACCGAGAGTTTTCACCTTGGAAAAGCCCTTTGTACCATTGATTTGAACACTCCTGAATTAACTGAAGCAGAAATCCTGCTAGCGGAGGAGCTTGCCAATGAAGTGATTTTGAGGAACTTGCCGATACACACAAAATGGGTAAACAAAAACGAGGCTGGCCAATTCCCGCTCAGAAAGGAACTGACAGTGGAGGAAGACATCAGGCTGGTCATCATACCTGAATTTGACTATAGCGGCTGTGGAGGCACGCACCCCCGGTCTACCGGTGAAGTAGGGCTTATTAAGATTCTGGGCAGGGAAACGCAAAGAAAAAATACAAGAATTACATTTGTTTGCGGACAGCGTGTTGTAGAGCAGCTTCATGAGAAAAACGCCACTTTAAAACAACTCACGGGAATAGTGAATGCTCCTCCAACAGAAATGGTGTCAGCTGTTACGACGCTTATAGAAAACGCAAAGAAAACGGAGAAGCTCCTCGAGGAGGCACGGCAGACAATCCTCACTTATGAAGCAGAAGATCTTGTTCAGTCATCAGTGGATATACCCGGGGCCAAACTGGTGAAAAAAGTCCTTCAAAACCGTTCCATGGCTGAAATGCAGAAAGTGGCCAGAACGATTCTCCAAGATCATGAAGTGGTCGTCTTGTTAGTGAGTGAAAATGGCGATAAGCTGCAATTTGTGTTTGGCGCTGCACCATCCTGCCAAAAAAATATGAAGGACCTCATCGGGATTGCCCTGGAGATCACGAACGGAAAAGGAGGAGGAAATTCGTATTTGACTCAAGGAGGAGGCAGTGCCGTTATGACCGGCGAAGAGTTGCTGAAGCGATTGGTGGAGAAACTATAAATTTTTAAAAGATTTAAGGGGATAGGTGAAATTGATTGATGTTGAAACGGGTTAAGAGCCCTTTTATTGTGATGCTAGTGGCCTTAGTTTAGTTGCTCAAAAAATAAAGGGTGGGTAAAGAGCGCCTTTGGTTTTACCTTAGCGCTTTTTGGTTCACCGCCGCGCCGAGGTGTTGAGCATCTGAAGAGAAAATCGCCTGACCCTTTTCAAAGACCAAAATACCCTTGAAAAAGATCGGTCAGAGGCATCTGCCACTGACCGTTTCTGTGTAATTCATCCTGAGATTTTTATCCCAGTATGGCTATGAATTTCCTTGAAAAAATTACGGTTTGTACACGAAAACAAAACCGGTTACGTTAGTAAGCCTATGCTGACTATGCCTTCCTCACTTCAGCCACTCATCGACCTGCTTGCGGTTTTCCTCGATCCACGTTTTTGCCCCTTCAGCAGGGTCACCGGCATCTTTGATGGTCGCCATCAGGCTTCCAAGGGATTCATCATCCATTTTCCAGTTATCCATCCATTTAATCACGTCAGGATGATCCTCTTCAAAGCCTTTTCTAGTCATATAGTGAATATCATCCGCTTCTCCATACACCTTCTTTGGATCTTCGAGATATTTTAGGTCATACTCCGAGAAAGCCCAATGAGGATTCCAAAGGGTGACCACGATCGGCTCCTTGTCTTTATAGGCTTTGGATAATTCAGCCATCATGGCAGGACCGGAACTTGTAACTAAATCCAGTTCAAGTCCATATTCTTCGATTGCATCCTTCGTCGTAGATGTTAAGCTTGCTCCTGGATCAATACCGACAATCCTGCCGCCGAACTCATCTTTTCTATCATTCAGTTCATCAATACTCGAGATATCTTCCATATAAGAAGGGACTACCAGCCCGAGTCCTGTATTTTCATACCAAATTTCATGTATAGTAAGTTCTTTTTCATATTTCTCCATAAGAGGTTTATCCGTATTAGGGAGCCAGACTTCAGGAGCGATATCCAGTTCATCCCTTGTGATTCCCAGCCAAACAGGTGCTTTTTCCATTGACTTTAACTCAACTTCATAATCTTTCTCTTCGAGGATCACTTTCCACATATTAGAGACGGCAACATTTTCAGCCCAGTTATTCAGCCCGATGACAAGCGATTTGCCTCCTCCATCTTCACTGCCATCATTGTTACAACCGGTCAGCAGAACCCCTGTGGAAATTAACCCCAAAACGATTAAGTCTAATACTTTCTTCATTCCCTACACCTCAAATTTCAGTTAGTATTTTGAGTTATTATTTCCTGCTGACAGATCAATATGCAAAGTTAAAGGTTGAATGTGTCAGTAAAATTAAAAAATTTCTTCTCTTTTACATGTAGATACAGTATAATCAACTGTATTAAGACACGTAGTACACTGCATACAGATCGGAGGGTATTGATGTTCGAATTAGATTTGCGCAGCCGAAAGCCGATATATGAGCAGCTTGTTGACAAGCTTAAAGAATTGATAATCAGTGAAATAGTAAAGGCAGATGAACAATTGCCCTCTGTCAGAACCCTTGCAGGGGACCTGACCATCAATCCTAATACAATTCAAAAAGCGTATAGAGAACTAGAAAACCAAGGCTATATATACTCTGTGAAAGGAAGAGGCAGTTTTGTGAACCCAGCCGCTCTTACCCAAAATTCCGAAAAAGTGAGCAAAGTTCTTTCGGACTTGGAAAAGTTGATTGCAGAAGGTATGTATCTTGGTATCACGGCAGAAGACATCATCGAAATTATTCGAAAAATCGAAAAGAATGCGGGAGGGGGAGTACACCTTGATTAAACTTCATAATGTATCTAAGCGGTTTGGCAGGACTGAAGGAGTCCAAAACGTATCCCTGTCGATTGATAAAGGGTCAGTTTACGGCCTGCTTGGTTCCAATGGAGCTGGAAAAACGACACTTCTGAAAATGTTAAGCGGTATATACAAGCCTGATAGCGGAGAGGTAAAGATTAGTGGGGACATAGTGTTTGAAAATCCTGCTGTTAAACAGAGAATCTTCTTTTTGCCTGATATCCCTGCTTTTTTGCCGCAATATAACACGAAGCAAATGGCTTCTTTTTATAGCAGTATTTATAAGCGATGGGATCAAGAAAGGTTTCTTGAATTAGTGAAAATACTTGGTATTGATCCAGGCATTAAGATACATAAATTCTCCAAAGGGGTCCAAAGGCAGGCAGCGTTCCTGCTTGCGTTAGCATGCAGGCCGGAAGTGTTGATATTGGATGAGCCTGTCGACGGGTTGGATCCGGTCGTCCGCAAGAAAATTAAATCGATTTTGATGGAGGAAGTGGCGTTAAGTGAGTTGACCATCTTGATTTCATCCCATAACTTAGAGGAAATTGAAGACCTTTGTGATCATGTGGGAATTCTGCACGAGGGCCATTTCTTAGTTGAAAAGGAATTAGATGAATTGAAGTCCGAATTTCATAAAATTCAGATCGCCTTTCGCCAGCATCCTCCTGAAGAGTTCTTTGCCAGGCTTCATGTCTTGCAGAAAGAGCAGAGGGGAAGTGTTTTTTCCTGCATTGTGAAAGGTGAGCGTGAAGAAATAGAAGCAGCAGTAAGTGAATACAAGCCTGTTATCTTTGATCTTCTTCCATTGACACTTGAAGAAATTTTTATACATGAAATGGGGGATGCTGGCTATGCCGTCAAGGACATCTTGGGTAAATAAAGAAATTATTTCCCTCATTCTCAGAAATACCGGCTGGATAGGTATCGTTTATACGGTTGGACTTCTATTTGCTTTACCATTAAACATAGGGATGATGGTTTCCAGTGATGAATCTTCCTATCTATTTACATATGGACACATGTTCCAGGTGAACTTTGTCCTTCAAGCCGGATTAATGATGGTGATCCCTGTACTATTATCGATTTTTTTATTCCGCTATCTGCATGTCAAACAGCATGCGGATATGATTCACAGCCTGCCGATCAAGCGGAAGAAGCTCTTTATTCAGTTTTCGGCTGCGGGGTTGATTATGCTGTTGATCCCCGTTCTGATAACCGCTGTCGTTATGATCATGATCACCTTAACGAATGATCTGGGTCCGAACTTTCAAGTTGCAGATATAATCAACTGGTCCATGCTCACGTTTCTGATGACCCTTTTATTTTATACTTCCGGAATAACCGTTGCTATGATGACGGGGCTCTCAGTTGTCCAGGCTGTAATGACCTATCTGCTGCTGCTGTTTCCTTCAGGGATATATGTACTGTCCGTCCTTAACTTGAAGAATTTCTTATATGGGTTCCCCCAGGACTATTTTATGGCAGTACAAACGGAGAATTTCTCACCGGTGATCAAGGCAGGGTTATTTAATGAAGTTCAACTTTCCTCTTGGGAAGTTGTCATTTACCTTGTCATCATAATTGGGCTGTGGCTGCTGGCTCTTTTCTTATACAAAATGAGAAGGATAGAATCAGTTTCACAGGCACTGGTGTTCCCTGTTCTTCAGCCCATTTTTAAATTTGGATTGATAACAAGCGTTATGCTGCTTTCAGGCGGATATTTCAGTGAAATGCAGAATACGTTAAGTTGGACACTCTTTGGTTATGCCATTGGATTTGTCATTGGCTATATTCTTTCTGAAATGGTATTGCAAAAGACTTGGAGAATTGTTTTAAAAGTAAAAGAAGTGGCAGTCTTTGCTCTATTTATAGCAATCATCGCCGTGTTCTTTCAATTCGGATTTAGAAATTATGTAACCTATATACCTGATTCAAATGAGATTGATAAAGTCTACTTCAATGATCATATTTATTCCTATTTAAATGAATACGAAGAGGAACCGGTCAGGTATTTGAAAAATGAGGACAATATCATGAATGTAAGAGAACTGCATAAAGCTGTGATTTCTAATAGGGACAGCAAAGGGCAGCATCCATTATACATTGTCTACGAATTAAAGAATGGTAAAAAAATCGTCAGAAGTTATGAAATCAATCGTGACCGTTTTGATTCTTTATATGAATCGATCTATGAATCTGTTGAATACAAAGAATCCACGAACAGGATTCTAACCATTGATTCGGAAAATGCAGATAAGTTAACGATAACAGCACGGGGCCCGCATAATAAGCAAGTATCCATCACGGCCTCTGATTTATTAAAAGAGGGGATAGATGTCCTTAAAAAAGAGGTGCTGGATGAATCCTATGAGAGCATGATAGATCCATCAGAAACTCTCTATGAAATGGAACTTCTCCTGTCTAATGACCGGAGAGTTTATATGGAGTGGAAGCCTTCCTATAAAAATTTTAAAGAGTGGCTGATCGACAATGGCCTTTTCAACCAAGTGAAAGTGACAGCTGATGACGTTTCAAAGATTCTTGTTTTTAAGAGGGAGGACCATCAAGCTGTATCCGGGCTGGAAGTGGATTTCCATGAATCTATTTCAAAGCTGGAAGAAGAGGGGAAAGCCATGACCATTACGTCGGACCAGCAGGTTGAGGACTTATTGAAAATGACTTCCTGGACAATGGAAAGTGATTATATGGCTGCTTTCTATTTTAAAGGAGAGGAATATCCCGATGTAAAAGGCATTACAGCTAAAGAAGCTCCTGATTATATAATAGACCGCTTTGAAAAATAAGAGAGAAAAGGGGGGAAGTTTTCTTGACAGTCGATTTCGAGTATTTATATATACATTATCAAAAGCTGGTGTATCATATCGCATTCCGAATTACAAAGGATGGCAGTTTATCAGAAGATATTGTTCAAGAGACATTCATTAAGGCTTATAAGAAAATCGACACCTTGATCGATGAGAAGAAGGCAGGAGCCTGGCTGTCTTCCATAGCCACTCGTACAAGCATCGATTTTATCCGGAAAGAAATCAGGACCAGGGAGATACTGATTGATCCATTCAATATCGAAATAGATTGCTTAGTGTCATCGACACGGGAAGAGGTCGAGCAAGCAGTTGATGTGACCTTGCTGAAAGAGGAACTTGCCACTGAAATCAGGCAATTGCCATTAGCGCAGCAGGAAGTCTTTCTGCTCCGGGTAGAGTATGGAATGAATGAAGAAGAAATTGCCCAAAGGCTTGATTTGAAAAGGAGTACAGTAAAAACAAGATTTTTCAGAGCCAGAAGAAAGTTAAAAAACTTATATATCCTGAAATACAGTGCGTAGAGGAAAGGGGTTTTCTGATAAGGAAAACTCCTTTTTTTGGATTCTAGAAAATTTTAAATCATCAATTAAAAAGAAAGTATTGACTTTTCCCAAAATTCACCATAATATTTTACATGTGTTAAGACTTGTTACATTTTTGTAACAATAAACATCATTTAAACGGATCCATTTTTTGTTAAAAATGGTTCGACTATTTCAAAAATAACCAATAAAGGATGTTACGATGAAAGAAAAATTAAAAGCTTTTGGACCGCCGCTCCTAGTCATCATAGCTCTTCTCGCAGCATTATATTTTCATCAGCTATCCGCAATGACAAAGCTTCCGAATGAAGATTGGAGCAGATCGATTGCCCTTGATTATGAAGGAAAAGAGATGCCGATAACGTTTCAGCGAGAAAATGAACTTTATCTTACAAATTTGGATAAGGTAAGAAAGTTTGTCTTTGAGGAGGGTCTTGCTGTTGGAAGTGCTGAAGAAATTTCTATGGATGTACCAAGAGGATATCCTTTTTGGACAGACGGAGAAAGCTTCATTACATTGTCAAAAGGAGACTTAACATTAACCCGGGATCGTGAATCAGAAATTATCGACAATAATGTCACTGGCATTGCAACAGAAGAAGAAAGAATACTTTATTGGAAAAGTGAAACCGTTTATACATATGATTTAACCAGCAAGGAAACCAAAAAAATACATACATTCACAAATGAGATTACGGATATTGTATTTGGCAGCAGCGGAAGTTACATGATTGTCCATCAAAAAGATGATGCGAATGCCGAGGTTTTCCTGGCAGATGCTGGAGGCAACTTGATGGAAAAACCGATCTTGTCAGTGAAAAATTCAAGATATGACCAGCTTGGCAGCCTGGTATTTAACGTTGAGGACGATGAGTTGACAATCGTTTACGGCAGACAAATGAGAACGGGCGGTTCCCTTTCTTTCAATATGTTTAAAGCGACAGGGAATGTCAGTGAACTGGAATCCAAGCCGTTGGCAGTAAAGCAATTGGAATTTATTAATGAAGAAAACAACAGCAGACTGCAATCACCAGATTATGCTTCGCTAGTATCATTGAATGGGGACCTTCAGCTGGTTTTTACTGCAGAGGGCCAGCGTGTTGGGGACAACAGTGACATGCGATTATATGCAGGAGCTTTGGAGGCAGGTAACCAAGTTGCAGCAAGGCCGGTCAATACTAATAATGATGTCGCTCAAAATCCTATGAGAATCAATGAAGAGTCATTGCTCTGGATTTCATTCAATGGGGATTATTACAAGCTATATGGAGCTTCGCAAAACGAGAACGTGAAAGCCGAGAGTATTAAGCTGACAGCAGAGGAGTGGAAGCTCAGTGCGTATAATTCTTTCTTGATGCTTTTCAGCAGTATGGTCACAATCCTGACTTCATTTTATTGGTACTTGCCATCGCTGACACTTTTGTTATTGCTGTATATTTTAAGGCCGAACATCTTTGAGAAAGACGACATCAACTGGGTGGAATATGCTTCCATTCTGCTATTCATCTTGATGCCGTTTACTTATATGAGTAAAGCTATGAATCCAGATTTCTATGAGATGGCACCATCTTACTATACTTTTAATAACAGTGGTATCATACTGTTGATCATCATCAGTATCCTTTCGGCCGTCGTATGGAAGATTGGCAGGCACCCTGATTGGGGTACGTTCGCAGGTGTATTTTACTTTATGCTTGTCTATATGCTGTTTTATATCTTCTCGGTTGGTCCGTATATTTTCAATCTATTCTAAAACTAGATGCCCGGTATGTAACTGCCGGGCAGTATGAATATGGCGGTGAGAATCATGGGAACATTATTCTTGTACAGCGATCAGGTGATAGAGGGAAACAGGGTGATTGATCAGCAGCTTTTTTCATCCTTTGAATCCGGAAGCCCCTTCATTGCTTATATTCCAAGTAATGGAGACCCTGACCGTTTACATTATCATCATCAATTAAACTATTATCAACAGTATGGTTTGGAAAAATTACTTTTAATGGATATAACGGAGGAGCTGGACGAAAGGTTATTGAATGAGGCTGGACAATGTGATGCCATTCATTTATCAGGAGGAAATCCGATTTTATTTCGGGAGAGCCTGCTAAGAAGCAGAGTCGGCTCTTTTCTTGTTGACTACTACAATAGGGGTGGAACATTAGTAGGTGTAAGTGGAGGAGCGGTTCAATTTGGGATAAGCACAGCTTTATTTAAACTATTCCAGCATGGCCTTTCTCATGCACTTGAAAACGATCCGGAGCTTGGAACATTAAACTTGACGGCATTCGAATTTCTCCCTCATTATAATCGCTGGTCCGACTCTTTTAAAAAATCCGTTGAAGTATATACCAAGCTAACCAACCGGCTTGTGTATGCTGCGGATGATGGAAGCGGGATCGTAGTGAAGGGTGAGGAGCTTGCCTTTATCGGGAACATAAAAAAAATACAAAAGGGCAGAACAGTACAAGTTTAATTATTGCATAATAGGCAGTCTGTCAATTACAGGCTGCCATTTTCTTTCTTATTAATTTTTTCTATCTCTATCCTTTTTTCCCTTTAAAATGTTTCGCGTCCATCCTTTTTTATGAAGCCAGAAGAATATGACAGCAGATGAAATCAGAATGATCGATAGTGCAAGGGGATATCCATATTTTTCGTTCAATTCAGGCATATACTTGAAATTCATTCCCCACAATGCCCCAAGAGCTGTAATAGGGGCTGTAATGACTGTGAAAACAGTCAAGGTTTTCATGATTTCATTTCCACGGTATTCAACCAGTGTATCATCCAGGCTCATTAGTTTATTTATGGTTCCATTATAATGCTGTATCAATTTGAATATCTTTTGTACTCTTGCATGTACCTTCTCATATTCCAATGTGTTTGTTATGTTTTCTCCGAGTGCTGCCCTTAAAGTCAGAAGGAATTCTTCATATGGGATCAGTATATTTTCCCAGCGGATTAATTTGTGCCGGTAATCGATTAACTGGGAGAGGTGCTCTGTTGTTTTATCCTCTTCTATCTTACGGTGCATCAGTTTGATATGTTTGAAGCTGGGGTATAAATCGATGATGTACCGATCGAGAATTTCATTGATAATAAACAAGAATCCGTCAATTGGCGACTTGCATTGAGCAGTCCTGTATTCAAATTCCTGATCATGAAACCATTCAAATATAGAAGGGGACAAACCGGCTGTTATTAATTTTTCTTTCTTAAGGATGAAATGAATGTCGTCCGTCTCCAGCCTTTTGGTAATGGTTATGGGCAAAGAGCCAATGAAAGTGACATTTCCAGCTTTATCCTCATCTGATAGGGTAAAGTGGTCACTTTGTGCTCCGTGATCCAGAAACCAGTGGTGCTGCTTGAATTTTTCTGATAGATTTTGTTTGAATTCCTCATTAGTAACAGAATCAACACGGGTCCATCCCCATCCTCTATCCATACCCGCCATTGAAATCACACCTTTCAATATTTTTCAAACAGGATTTATTTAAGAAACATTCCCTTTCTTTGTTCAGGTAAAACTTTGGAGGTAAATGCCAATGGTCAGTCTTATATCGTGAGCTTCGTTTTAATAATTGCCGGAAGGGTATTAACCTTCTGAACAATAAATGAAAGGTGGTGTAAAGGTTGAATCCAACGTATGATGACTGTTTAAAGGCATGCCGGGAATGTTTAGATGCATGCAATGCATGCTTTGACAGCTGTTTGCAAGAGCAAGATGTTAAGATGATGGCAGAATGTATCCGCTTGGACCGTGAATGTGCAGATATTTGCTCACTTGCCATCCATGCTATGCAATATAACAGCCCGAATGTAAGTGCCATCATGAAACTTATGGCTGAAGTCTGTGATTCCTGCGGGAATGAATGTAAGAAACATGATCATGATCATTGTCAAAGATGTGCAGATGCCTGCTTTAAATGTGCAGAAGAATGCAGGAAGCTTATTTAACTGAAAAAGCAGTTCCCATCATAGAGGGAACTGCTTTTCTGTGTGCTGGCTGTCCAGTCCGTACGGCGCTGAACGGCCGCTTTCGCTTTAGTCTCATCCAGCTCCAGCGCCTAGCCCTTCGGGGTCATAAGCCAATCCGTCAAGAAGGGTAAAGAACAACCTTCCCGCCGGCTCGTCATATGCCTGTCGGGGCTGATCAAGGCGCTTTCGCTTTAGTTGTAATCCTGATTATATTTCTTTTCGCTTGATGATTGGTCTTTTGTGTTCGATTTTTTTCTTTCTTCTATCTTTTCTTCGCGTATGTCCTCAAGTGGCAGCGGGTCTACATTTTGTTCACTTTCGTATTTATCGAGCATGTTTTCTTTGTCACTATCATATTGTTCGGGGTTATCGAAGTTTTCGAAGCCTTTGCCTTTATTAGTTTTCTCGTCTTTCTTTACCATGAAAATTCCCTCCTGATGGAAATGTATTTAGTTGAAATTTCCCTAATATTCGAAAGGTCAAACACTCATCCGCTTCTTCCTGAAATTACTATTTTTCAGTTTGTAATTTAGGGTAAATAGAAACCAAACCTGTATGAAGGAGTGAATTTATATGAGTAATCAAGGCAGCTGGTATAATTCCAAAAATCATAAGTATGAAACTTGGAAGGACAGACAGGATCGAACGGTGATAAGTAAGAACCTTCTCTATTACGGTGTTCCGTCTATTATAATGGTGATCCTTTTATTTATTGGGGCTTAAAGTTCTGCATACTGAGCAGAACTTTTTTTATGCAGAGAGGCCAAAAGCCAGGCTGCTTTACTGATTCAATAACTTAGGTTACATTAGTAGTATCAATGAAGTGGGGGACCAGTCAACAATGAAAAAATATGACAGTATACATAAGGATCAAATCAATGTTGGAGGACTGGATTTTTCTTGGAACCTGGAAAAAGGGTTGTTCGAATTTGAAGGGGATGACGCAGTCCTTTTTTGGATTTCATCGGCAATGAAATCGTTTTTCGATACTATTGAGGAAGTATCTGGGCAAGAAGCCGCCAAAGTCGTTCTTGAGACAACCGGCTTCAGGCAGGGGCTTGTCGTTGGCCGTTACTTTCAATCATTAAATATGCCTTTGGCGGAAGCGGCAAAAGCAATCCCGGCTACATACGCTTCTGCTGGTTGGGGTAAAATTGAAATCAGCGACTTGGATGAGAAAAATCAATCAGGAGTCGTAAGGTTGAAAGACAGCTGGGAATATAAAATTAACGTAGCACAAGGTAAGCAGCATACAACTACTTTCTTAGCCGGGCATTTTTCAGGAATTTTCTCTGGGTTGTTCGGTTCCAATGTCTGGTTTACTGTTGAAAGGGATCAAATTACAGATGGAGACTTCGGTGAATTCCATTTTGGCCCTTCCAATATAACGATAGAAGAGAATATGCACGACTTGGCAAGGAAATCCGAGTCTGAACGAATAGTGAAATTGGAAAGCATGGTAAAAGAGCGTACCCAGGAGCTGACTGATTTGGTAAAAGAGATTTCCTCTCCGATCATACCGGTTCTTGAAGGCATTGTGGTAGTCCCTTTACTAGGGAAATACGATGAAAACCGGTCTGAAGATTTGATAACAAAAACGTTAAATAACCTTCCAAAACATAAAGCAGACTACCTTGTAATGGATCTTACAGGACTGCATCAATACATCAGCCAATTCACAGTGGAGTTCCTAGGTAAACTGGCCTCTGCAGCTTCGTTGATTGGAACTGAGACAATCCTCGTGGGTATTTCACCAGAACTAGCACAGGAAATAACCGGAACGGATCTGAAATTGTCCCGATTCAGTTGCTTTTCAACATTGAAGCATGGTATTTACTATGCAATCGGCCAGCAGGGCAGGCAGATTTATTAACGGCAGGCGGATTTCCCGCTTGCTTTTTTGTTTTATTCAAACCGATGGAGGGAAAGAAACGGAAAAGGAGGCTGACGTATGGCAAATGATGTTATGGGTATATACAGTTCTCTCGAACAATTACTTACTGATATAAATGTAAGAATTATTGATAAGAATAACGATGTTCAATTCTTTACAGTCGACTCCGATCAGTATCATACTTTGAAAGAAAAGACTTCAATTAAAGGCAGCTTGCTGGAGACTCCTGAACGGAATGGTGACGGCGGAATTCACAGTTTGGCAACAGCATTTGATGAAGATGATGGTTCACTGGAATTAATGAGAATTGAAAAGGTACTCTTGGAACAGGGGTTTTCCCAAGAAGATGCAGCGGAATGCAAGATCTATCTTCATAAAGGCATGATTGTTGTCACTGAAAAGGTTTAACACCTACAAGGGAGTGGTAAGAACCAATTGTAGCTTGATAATACTTTTAGGAGGTTCTACATATGAACAAAACAGATTTAATCAATGCAGTGGCAGAGTCAGCGGAATTAAGCAAAAAAGATGCAGAGAATGCAGTGAAAGCAGTATTGGAAAACATTGAGGATACATTGGCAAAAGGGGAAAAAGTTCAACTGATCGGATTTGGGAACTTTGAAGTGAGGGAACGTTCTGCAAGGAAAGGCCGAAACCCTCAGACTGGAAAGGAAATGGAAATCCCTGCAAGCAAGCAGCCTGCTTTTAAGCCGGGTAAAGCACTAAAAGATAGTGTGAATCAATAATGAATTGAAAGTCCAGCTCTGCTGGACTTTATTTTTTGGTTTCTTCCATAAAAAAACTGCCCATTTAGTAATGGACAGTTTGATTCGATGTAATTACTCTTCCTCCTGAGACGCATCTTCATCCATATCAGGACTGTCAGTGCCATTGTCGCTTCCTTCTGGATCTTCATTTAACATACCTTCATTATCTTCTTCAGATCCAGAATTACCTTCATCTGTTCCCTCGGTGTCTTCGTTCATCGTGCCTTCACTGTCTTCTTCCATATCTGTACCATCAGAAGGATCTGTACTTTCGGGAGTTTCTGTTTCATTCATATTTTCTTCTTCCTGAATCATGTCTTCATTTTCTTGGCCCTCTTCTGAACTACAGCCTGTCATGATGATACCTGCAGCCAAGGGAACCGTTAGAAATAAATTTTTCTTGTTCATTGGTAGCACGCTCCTTAAAAGTGATATTCAGCTGTTCTATTTTTTATTTACCTTCAATAATGAAGAGTTAAACAAAAATATCCTACAAAGGAGGAGAGTCCTGCTTTTGTAAGATAGGTTAAAGAAAAAGAATCTTGATTGCTTCCCAGCCGAAATAAATACCGAAACCTATGAGTGATAGACCGGAAATGCAGGAAATGCCGATCAGCAATCTATCTGTAAGGTATCTTCGGAACGAACTGGCAAGAGCGGCCATGCTCACATCCCACAGGGTCAATCCAATGAAAATGGCTACGCTGTAAAGAATTAGATGCGCGTGGTCAACAGTCTGTGCAGTCTTAGCGAGTACAGAGCCATAGATGCCCAGCCAAAATAGAATGGTCAATGGATTCGACAAGGCCATGAAAAATCCGGTGAAAAATGTCTTCAAATAGGATTCATCTGTTTTTCTGGATGAAGAACTGATTTTCCCGGCCCCCAAAAGACTCTCAATTCCTGTGTAAATCAAGATGAAGAAGCCAAACGACCAAAGGAATGCTTTAATAAAAGGTGTATGTAAAAAGTTGACTACACCAAAATAGACAACAAGCATATAAAGGAAATCCGCGACCACCGATCCAATCCCTATCAGCCAAGCATGCCAGAATCCATTTTTAATCCCTCTATCCAACTGTGCAGCATTAATAGGGCCGATTGGTGCGGCGAGCGATAAACCAAGAAAAATATAACTAAAGAAGACGGCCATTATTTCCCCCCTAAATAAGATAACTTGTACATCTTATTCAAGAGTTGTCCAGTTTATAACAATGACTCAAGGGTGCGATGGGACGATAATTATTGAGGAGGAATAGAAGAATACCTATTAATAACTATAGAGATAAGAGGTATAAGGACATGAAACAAGAGAGCGTGGGTGGAATTTGTTTTGAAAGGTGAGCCAATGCCATGAACTCGCCAACAATAACGAAAGTGGCTGAAAGGGTGATTCAAGGAAATGAAAACTTAAGAAAGAAGCCGAGGAATTGGCTTGAAAAGAAGATTCAGAGGCACGAAATCATGGATTTTCTGTAGAATTGGTCATGAGGCAACATTTAAGAACATGAATTAAGCCTGGATCCTGATAAGTCCCGACATTCGATGTCCTCTGGTGTTCCGATTAGTCGGCAAGAAGTCCTAATGGTATTGAAACAATGTCTTCAATCTGCCGGCTTGACTGCACTGAATCCGACATGTCCCTTTTCGCTGTCCCTAGTTTTCCGTTCTAACTGGACGGAACCTAATAGAATTTTATTGGGTATGCCAGCTTTTTTTGTTTTTACGAAAATAGTCTTATTACTTGCTGGAAGTGAGTTGCAAGGACATTTACTCATGAAATATGTATAGAAACAATCAAGAAAGGATTGTACACTGACTGAAACAGCTTAAAAAACATTAGGAAACTTGTCAGGAATACCCCGGCCAAAATCCGTACATTTATCTGGGGACCTAAAGGTAGTGGGGAGAATTTCCTATAGAGAAGCGAGCACCTCTTCCATGAGCCTCATTCTTTCCTGTGCACGATGATATTTTTCCTGTTCTTCTAGAGGCGTTTTTCCGATGAAGTCATGAATACTGTTTAATAACGCTTGCGCATAGTGGATGTCTTGTGATGCACGTTGATAGTGCTGCGGATCATTATTCCCTTGTGCATCTAACAAATTTCGTTCTGCAATTTCCACTTGCTTTAACGCATCTTCCAATGTGTTAGTCATATGATTCACTCCTGATTTGAGAATAGGATCAGGAATACTTCAGAATAGAAGTACCCCTGTAAGCTTTAACAATCTTCTTTTTTGTGCTGATGCAGAGGGGGCGGAATCAACCATCCTTTTTCTTTATTCAAACGAAGCAGTTTTCCGCCAAGAGCAGCCTTCTGAGTATGGAATTGACCAAACATCATGGCAATATCTTCTCGTATGCATTGGCCAATGGCCTGACTGCATGCGACCAATCCGCCAGAAATATCCATGGAAAGTGTTGCTGCAATCTCTTGGTCCTGAAATCTTGCGCCAACCGGAATATCTTCAATACATGCACTGGGGCGTTCCGGCGGTGTTGGAGGAAGACCGACCCCATTCTCTTTTAACAGTTCTTCCAATTGCTTAATTTCCTGAAGGCCATTATCAATCATTTCATCCATGAGCTTATTTAAGTCATCGTCACCTGCGTGGTTTTTCATCGTCTGATACCCGGCAACCATTCCTTTGGCAGCGTTTAAAAATGACCAGCTTCCGAATACTTCTCCATAATGCATTGGTTCATCTTTTGGATTACCACTTAAGATTCCCATTGTAAGCCTCCTGATAATATTCATTATTGTGCCACCCTTTCTATTGCACATCCTTAATATGACCCTAGAAGCATTCTGTATTCAGACCGGGAAAATATCTTATAAAGAGAGTTGGAGGAGATATATATCAAAGTGATTGTAAATTGCTATCAGCTGCTAGCAGGAGGGAGGACAATAAAAAAAGGAGCGAGGATGCCCCTTTGTTCAGGAAAATGCTTTTAAACCGATGACACTGATAACGATGCATCCAATGAAAAAAATCCTCTTGATATCTTTTGCTTCACTGAAAAAGAGCATACCGGCAATGACAGCACCTGCAGATCCAATGCCAGTCCATACCGAATAGCCTGTGCTAATCGGGATAGAAATAAGTGCCAGAGACAATAGATAGAAACTGATGCCTCCTGAAATAAAGGCTAGAATCGTAGGGATTAGTTTTTTGTACCCATCAGAAAGCTTCATAAAAGTAACAAGAAGAACTTCGAATAAACCAGCGGTAATTAAATAAAGCCAAGCCATTATTTTGCCTCCTGAGATGAGTCTTCTTCATCTTTTGAACTGAATTTAAGTCCGATGACCCCAAAGATAAGCAAACAAATAAACAGAATTTTTGGAAGGCTGACTTCTTCTCCCAAAAAAATCATCCCGATGATGGAAGTTCCTCCCGCGCCTATCCCGGTAAAGGCAGCGTAGGCAGTTCCGATAGGGATCATTTTCATTGATTTTGCAAAGAAATAAAAGCTGATGATTAAAAGGATCAAGGTCACTATGCTGGGGGTCAACTTTGTGAATCCGTTTGAAAAAGATAACCCGATGGCCCAGCCGACTTCTAATATCCCTCCGATAATGAGATACATCCAAGCCATGCTTGTCATCCTCTCTCTATTTTTTTATTAATACCATTACCATTATCCATACTGGGAGTGAAATCGCAAACAGATTGTTTACAAAAAAATAAATCAATCCCCTATTGCTTTTTGGAGTAAATTTAATTACTATATAAAGAAAAGGGGATGATTTTTATGAACAATATGATTAAATTGAATGTTGCGCTATTACGCCGCAGGGTTCCGAATCTCACATCAGCTGCTAAGGCTGTCGGCTTAAGGCCGGCTACCGTTTCCAATTTATGTACCGGAAAAATTCCTGTGGGAAGAGCGGAAGTCAAGACAGTAGCAGCATTAGCTTCTTTAGCAAATTGTACACTTGATGAACTGCTGATCCGCGGAGGCCGTCTTGAAATGATCGAAACCGGAATAAAGGTTGTAGATTTATTTTGTCCGATAGTAAAAGGCGGCAAGATTGGATTTATTGCCAGAGCTCAGATGGGGCAGCTCGTACTATTGAATGAGCTGATGGTAAGGCTGCAGGAAAAGCGTTATAAATTGATATTTGTTGACCCTGGTACCAACGTTCCTGATGTTGCTGAAGCAAAAAAGACAAGTGATTATGTTTGTGAAAATATTGAAGAAGTCTTCAAGTTGCTCAATGATTTAGATAAAAAGGAAGAAGCAATTATTATAGCAGACCGTGCCATTGTTCAATCCGGTGATTTATTTAAGCTTAATGACCAGTTCGAAGAGGCGGGGTTTCCTGAGATTACAACATTTTTATACGATCCAAGCGGTGAAGCAGTTGATGAAGAGGATCCTTATGGCCCTCTTGACACACTGATACCATTTGATTTGGATTTAGCCACCAGGCAGATGTATCCAGCTGTTCAGCCGGTTAAAGCAGCATCGACCCTTCTTGAAGATGCTTTGCTTGATAACAATCACTTGTCTATCCAGCGCCGGGCAAGTAAACTTCTCAGGAGGTACCGAGAAATTCGGGTTTTGGTCAATAACATTGGAGAAGAGAGAATCCCTGAATCGGAAATTGAATTATATAAAAGGGGACAAAAGCTTGAAGCATTCCTGACACAGCCTTTCTATGTTGCGGAGGAGTTCACCGGCCAGAAAGGCGAATACGTGCCGGCCGATATGACACTGGCGGGTGTACAAAAAATCATCGACGGCGGTGCTGACAGTCTCACACCGGACCAACTGAAATATACCGGGAAATTAATTATAGAATAAATGCTTTACCACTTTAAAGCAGGTGGGGACAGTCCCTCTCTGCTTTAAAGTGGCAGTGTGTTAAAGGACTGCGCAAAACAAAGGGGGAGTGCAGGGATGAAGAATGATCAAGATGGTAATCTCCAAAAGGCAGATAATATTATGATGGGAGACCAGTCAACCAGCAAATTCAATCAGTACTATGAGGATCATATCACCGCCATTATAAGGCGTGCTGAAAAAGACGGGCAATTTCCAGAAGGTAAAGGGAAACCGCTGCAGTTTGACAGTAACATGACTTATAATCCGGAGAGGGCACTTAACAAAGTACTGAAAGATAATGGCGTTCTACCAAAATGGTTGGAGCTTAAAAAGGAAATAGACAGCTTGAGGCAGGATCTGGATATATTTAACGATAAAGCAACTATCAGGAGAACGGTTGAAAATATAAATAAGAAAGTAATCGACCATAATCTTTGCTGTCCTCGAACTTCTCAATTAGGCGGACCAAATTTGGAAATCTATCTGAAAAAGAGGGGGATCAACTGATCACTTTAGTGCTTTAAAGCAAGTGGGGACTGTCCCCCAATGCGTTAACGCGGTGAAAGGGGAATGAGGCTGGGACATAAGTTGAAAACTATTTGATTTAAGTAGAAATAATCGAAAATAAAACCGTATGAGATCAAGGTTACATACTTGACTTCATGCGGTTTATTCATGATATTAGACTCCGTATTTAAAGGTGTTGCTTTTAAGGTTATTTACCGCTTCTTTCTGAACGTAGGCGGATTGGAGCGGAAGGTGTGCGACCTCCTGCGGGACTAGCGGGACAGGTGAGACCAAGGTTACGTACCGACCGGAACGTAACCCCGCAGGCAAAGCCGAGGAGGCTCACCGCTCGCCCCGCGGAGTCGTGCACCTGGAGCGGAAATCCATCCTTTTTACTCTGACACATTCTTTGAGAAAAAAGCTTTTTTATAGGTTTTGTCCCAGCCTCATGTTGCTTATTTTGTGTATCCTTTTACATCCTGCAGTGTTTCTTTTGGTTGCTGATCCGATTTCTTGATGATGGAGATAGACCCATCTGTTTCGAGGACCACGGCATCAATTTCGGACATCGAACTGATGCCTTGAGATCTGGCTGCTTGCAGGATTTCTTTTTTCATGACCCGTTCCTTCCTCATTGCACCAGTATGGTAATCTCCATCGAGGTAGAGGATCTTCGGGTCTGATTTGATTAGTTCATTGATAAAGGGAATGTGGACAGCAAGTTTTGCAATGATAAATTGGAGGCCGATTAACATAAAAAATGCTGTGGTTCCCTGCGCCCACGTGACATTCTTATTGATGAGGATGGAGGATAAAGTGGAACCCATGGCAATCGTGACTACCATATCAAACGCGTTTAGTTTGGAAAGCGTTCTTTTACCGGAGATTCTAAGCAATAAGATCAACGCAATGTAGGCGCAAAATCCAATAATGATGGTTCTTTCAATTGTATTGAAACTTGAGAAAAACATGGTTATATCTCCTTTCTGTCTCTATGTCCATTGTTTTTCCTCTGGACCCGGCAGATAAACCAAAAAGACCCTCTTAACCAAGAGAGCCTTCTTTTTCAGCTGTTGGATGGAAAAGTGTCAGATTCTGCCTCCCGCTGATTCTTCTTCATTCTTTTTTTCATTGCCTTGACAAGGAAACCGCCCTTGAATCGGCGTGGTTCATAAGAGATGATGAAAGCTCTAGGTTCATGGTCCTCCACAATTTCAAGGAGTTCATCCTCCCGATTGCGTTTCGTCAGGATTTCCAACTGATACCGTTTGCTGTCTCGTCCCATTCCCTCAAATACCGTTACGCCAAATCCTTCATTTCTCAAAATCTCAATTAATTTTTCGTTGATTTCCATAAGATTCACAACAATGCTTGTATATCCTATGGCCAGTTTATTCTCAACTTTGCTGCCAATAAACAGGCCGACACCAAATCCAAGTGCATAGACAAGCATACTGGCAAAACTCTGGTCACCCGAGAAGACCAATGCCAGACCGAAGACATAAATCAAAGCTTCGAGAAAGCCAAAGGATGAAGCGGCTACACTCATGTTTTTCACAAGGAAAATTGTCCTTAAGGTAAGAATTGGGACATATACCAATTGGAGCGCGAAAATAAGCAATATATCTATCATAAAAAGTACCCCTTTTTAATAAATTTTTCATCAAAAAAATCCTTTCCAACTATACCATTGATAAAGGTTATAAAGGAAGAGATTTTTGTGGGTTTTTTAAAAAATAATTGTCAAATAGTAGGGGGTTATTAATTTCCTTTCTTGATCATTCCGAAAAACTCTTACAAAGCATATACATACACTGTAAAGTATTACAATTTTGAAGGAGTGTATGCATTGATGCAGTACCCACACAGACAGAGTTTTTATGGTCTGGGCCAATATGGAACTCCTGGATTCCCTGGTGGATATGGACCAGGGTATGGACCAGGATATGGGCAATCATATGGATATCCGGGATTTGGAGGAGGCTATGGCCAATGGCAAAATTCAGGTTATCCCGGCTATGGAGGACCAAATTATGGCGGATATGCTGGTTACGGAACTCCCTTTGGAGGAGCGGGATTTGGTCCTGGGGGTGGACTCTCGCCGTTAGGAGCAGGCCTTCTTGGATTGGGAGCAGGGTATCTTGGTGCCGAACTCTTGGATAATGGCTCAAAGCGCGGTTATTTTTATTGAAAAATAAAATGACCTTCTGCCTTTCTTAATTTAAGCTTGAAAAGCAGAAGGTTTTGTATTGAATAGTTATTGGTTTTCGCGTTTATCTTGTTTGACTTCATCAGGATAACCGGCTTTGGTTGCTGTTTTAAATTCCTTTGCGTAATTTACCTCCTGGGAACTTGAAAGACCGTTATTCTTTTCTGTATTAAATCCTTTGTAAGGAAGGTTTTTAGCATTTCTTCCTGCCATAGTGATTCTCCTTTCATTGTATTATTTGTCTTATGATTTATTTACCCACTATAAAAATCACTAAACAAAAAAACGCGATGAGGGATCCCTCATCGCATTTTTTATTTTTCCTCCAAAACAATCGGAAGCTGGTTTTCGGTACGCTGCCGGCCATATTCCGACCCTTTGTTCTGCTTAATGTGCTTATTGCCTGGGTAAACCGACTTATGTTCATTAGACAATTTCGCTACTTTTCCTGCGTCTGTATTGACCATTGCCATCCTCCTTAAAAAGGGATAAGAAGATTATAGCTTCAGATCGATGTCTTTTCCAGCCACATCTTCCATGGTTCCATCGATCGTTCCTTCTGTAAGACTGTCACTTGCCTGCTCATGAGTCATTGCAAGCCCTTGTGATAGTTCATCGCTCTTTTTGTAGTCTGCCGGCTCGTATGTTCTGCCTGCAAGTTCAGTTGATTTTGATTGTGGTCTTTTTGTCATTTACCTTACCTCCAATTAGTCTTCAACATATGGATCATGTTCATATGCGGGTAAATCACCAAATGTGGTCATAGTCCCTTCCTCATCAAGAACCTCTTCATACTGCTCATGCTGTTTGTTTGGATAGACGGTTACGTTTTTGCCTTCTATATCATTGCCTGTAAAATTCTCGAAATCCTCTGTATACCCGACATTTTCTTCATAGTCGATATATACATCGTTGTAATCATCAGGCGGGTTCATCAGTGCAGATGGTGATTCTGAAGTTCCCCATTCAGCAACTGCCTGCCAGGAATCTTCTGCATCAAACGCGATATCCTCATCTTTTTCATCCATAAAGAATTTGCCGAATGGCGGCATGAGGACCCCCTCCTCAATGGGGCGGTTATGAGAAACCGTCTGGTCCGGGCTGTGTTCTTTGCAATACAGGGTTGTAGGAATTGCATCCAGTCTTTCCAATGGGATTTCCTGGCCGCAAACAAGGCATTCCCCATAATTCCCTTTATCCATAGCAGTCAATGCCTTTTGAATGTTCTCCAACTCATAATCAAGATGCTGATGCAAAGCGATATCTTTTTCGCGTTCATAAAGAGCGGTCCCTTCATCCCCTGGATGGTTGTCATAGCTCGATAACTCTCCTGTAGTCTCATGGGGGTGCCCTTGATTTAAATCAAACTTGTCGTTATCTTCCTGTCTTCTATTAATGGTTCTTTCCAGTTCTACGAGGGTTGATCGGAAGGCAGACAGTTGTTGTTGTGTCAGTGTCATTTCATCATTCCTTCCACGAAATTTTCTTTATTAGTATGGAGCAGATCAGAAAATAAATGTTTGTTAAATCATACCGGGTTTTATAAAATATAAAGGAAAATCAAAGGGGGCATCGAACCATTTTACAGAGGGCTCATACCTCCGTCATATTTTCCCGATCCTTGAATATCATTAGATGTTGGATAATTCTTAGCGGGGAGAACAGGTATGAACAAGATTGTCATCAAACTTGGTATTGTCATTACCTTGACGGGGATATTGGTGTTTATGCTTCACTATAAGAAAGAAGATGGAGAGACTCTGGAAAAAAATAAAGTGACGCTGGTTGAAAAATACTTTGCTCCAAGTCAATCGCAAATAGCAGTTGGAGTAAAGTCCAAGAAAGAAATCGATGTTCAGGATAGTGAGAACAAAAAATGCATGATGGAATTCAGCAATAAAAAATTATTTGAAGTGGACTGTGATAAGTACCTTGATTTCAAAGTAGGAGATAAGGTAGTCATTATGTATCAAAATGAAAATCTTGTAAAACTTGGAAAAAAGTAAGGGGAGAACGATGATAACAGTGAATTTTGAAGAAATAGCCGATATTGATTTGAATGATTATTACTTAACTGCCATGGAAGAAAGTCATGCACAGCAAATGTTTTTGTTTTTAAGTGACAAAGAAACGATGAAATACCTCACGCCACACCCCCCGGAATCTGTTGAAGAAGTCGCAGAGACTATTAATAAGTCCTTACAGCAATTTAAACAGAAGAAGGAAATCCCCTGGGTATTAAAAGAAAAAACAACGGATAATGTTATTGGGATGTTTCGATTACATAAGCTGAATTTCTGGCATAGGAAAACCGAGATGGGAGTCGTGATATCAAAAGCATTTCAAAAGAGAGGTGTCATGACTCAAGTGCTCCCGGAAGTGTTGTCGTTCTGCTTTAATGAACTGGGGTTAAACAGAGTAGTAGGAGATATATTTGCAGAAAATGCTGGTTCAAGAAAATTGCTTCTGGCTCATGGATTCAGGGAAGAAGGAGTCCTTAGGCAAACGGATTATGATGGTGAACGATATCATGATACGATCGTATATTCTTTGTTAAAATCGGAATACGAACAATTATAGACTGTAATAATATTATGTAAACGAAAAGTACACTCGTCCACTTGTTTGGACGAGTGTACTTTTTATTGTAAATCGTTCGGAGGTTCTTTCATATGACCCTGATTTCCAACTTCATCAAATATATTCCCTTGGGAGGAAGCCGTTGAAGCGGTGTAGCCGGGGGGCTGCTGTACAGATGGCCATTTATTGACAGGTAAAGGGGCAGACATGCGCTTACTGATCGTTTGTGTGAGCAGTTCGATCTCTTGCCGAAGCTGTTCAATATCTTCTTTAACGGCTGGCTGCTTATTTTTCTTCAGTATTATTCCAAGCTGGCCATTTGGTTCTAACGTGGCATATTGAACATGAGAAATGTCGCTCACTTGTGACTGCCGCAACTTCATTTCCAACTGATCAACTGTCAAGCGCAACTTCTTTAAGGTGTCTTGCTGAAGTGTCCCATTATGAATAACGACTTTTGAACGTCCCGTTATGAATTTTTCGAGCGAATCGTTCTTTATCTGAATATACTCCATGACCACTAAGGTCAAAACAAGTATCAGTCCAACTGTTAAGGTGGACCAGACACTTTTTCCGACAATCGGCTGAACAAGTAATGAACCCAAACCAATCATGATGACCACTTGGGCAAGTGTCATCTGTGAGATCGATTTCCTTCCTGCCACGCGTAAAAGCAAGGTCCCGCCGGTCACGATCAGGACGGCTTTCCAAAGTAAATCCAAATCCAAAATAACCACTTCCTTTATGAATGAATCCATTAGTCGATAACCGCTTGGAGAACAGATTATCAGTAAGTAGGTTGCGGAATAAAAGGCGGGATTATACTTTGACACCTTTGCCTTATTCAGTCAGTTTACAAATAATTCTTCTGGTTCTTGGTCCGTCGAATTCACAAAAGTAAATGCCCTGCCAGGTGCCAAGAAGGAGTCTCCCCTTTGTGATGATGACTGTTTGGATATGTCCGACTGTGCTAGTTTTCAAATGAGCTGCAGTGTTTCCTTCTCTGTGTCTGTCCTGGATATGGTTCCAAGGAAACGTTTCATCGAGTCTCATAATGAAATCTGTTTTCACATCCGGGTCGGCGTTTTCGTTTACGGTGATACCGGCTGTCGTATGCATGGACTGAACCAGCAATACGCCTTCCTTGACTCCTGATTCATCAAGCCACTCTTGAAGAAGCCTAGTGATTTCAATCATTTCGTCTCTTTTTGAAGTACTGATTTCAAATTGTTTAATCATCGAATCTTCCTTTCTTCATTACCTTCCTTTACTATTACTGATTTTCCGCACCCTTAAACTTTTCTTTTGTTAAATCCGGGATTTTGTGGATATAGCAGGATTAAAGTGTAAAATAAAGAACTATATAGGCAAGAGCTTTATAAAAGGCTGTTCGCATTCTTTGCTGCTTTCGGAAAAATCCCATGGAATTCCCCTCGAAAAAGGAAAAGCAGCTCTTTTCTTTCCTGGTAACAGGGGATCATCCGGTGAATGACCAAAATTGTATTTGACATTCATATTGAATATCAACAAAATTTATGGAAAGAGCCTTATAAAAAGAAATACTTTCGCGAAATCCATTCATTAAAAGTAAACCAGGCATTGATTAAATAATGTAAAAACGCACGGTTATCGCTATACTTTTTTACAGAACAAAAGCAGAGTCAGATGGGATCATAAGGGTAAAGGTTATGATTGAGGTGAGAATATATGGATTTATCAGCAATCAAACGAAAATTTCATAATCGGACGCCCAGGATTCTGGGAAGCGATGACTTCTATCGGTTTTCCGTTTTGCTGCCGTTGATAGAGGTGGATGGGGACATTCATATCCTCTTTGAAGTACGTTCTAAGCAGCTGAGGAGGCAGCCTGGAGATATATGCTTTCCAGGGGGGAAAGTGGATGAAACAGATAGAACAGAACAGGATACTGCCATCAGGGAGACCTGTGAAGAGCTTGGAATAAAAGAAGAAGATTTATCAGATATCTATCCCATGGACTACATTGTCTCTTCATTTGGGACATTCATTTTTCCATACATTGCAGTTTTGGAGAAAACGACTGCTTTACTACCCAATCCAAGCGAAGTGGCAGAAACTTTTACCGTTCCTTTGTCATTTTTCCTGAAGAATGAGCCTAATGTATATAAAGTCGGGTTTACTATTGAGCCGGAAAGAGATTTTCCACTTGATTTGATAGCAGGAGGAGAAAATTACAATTGGCAGACAAGGAAGGTTGATGAATATTTCTACTTTTATGAAGACCGAGTCATTTGGGGATTGACGGCGAAAATCTTAAAACATTTTACAGGTGAAATCAAGCCTTTGACGAATAACAACGAATAAATGGGAAGGTGAAAGTATGTTTATCGAAAGTGTCAGGAATGTATTAGGGAAAATTGCCTTGATGGATGATGACGATCCCCGGGTGGAAGACACCCTTCAGCTGCTCCTTGATTTATTGCTCCAAGATGAGGAAAAGACAATACAGTTTATGGAACAGGCCAGCCGGAAAGAGCTGTTATTGATCAGTGAGTGGTTCCCTGAGGTAGTCTATACCTTTGGAAGCCAATATTTTCTTGAATATATTTATTCCCTGGATAAAAAACATCCGGAACTCGATTTGCTTCGATATATTGAAACAAATCCCAAATATTTAAACTAGCGGGAGGAACGATGAAACAGGTCATTGCGATTGGAGGGGGAGGGTTTTCGATGGAACCTGAGAACCATCTTCTTGATACATATATACTGAACCAGGCATCTTCAGCTCAACCCAACATTTGTTTTCTTCCCACAGCCAGCGGTGATTCTGAAAGTTATATCAATCGCTTTTATCAGTTTTTCAAACAAAAGAAATGTGCCCCTTCACACCTCTCATTATTTAATCCTCACACAAGGGACATGGAAGGGTTTTTATTGGCTCAGGATGTCATTTACGTTGGGGGAGGCAATACCAAAAATCTGCTGGTCCTTTGGAAAGCATGGGGAATAGATTTAATCCTGCGTAAAGCCTTTGAAAAAGGAGTGGTCCTTGCAGGGCTGAGTGCCGGGTCGATCTGCTGGTTCGAAGAGGGAGTCACCGATTCTTATGGTGACGGGTTGGAGCCGTTGACAGCTCTCGGATTTCTAGAAGGAAGCCATTGTCCGCATTATGACGGTGAATTGGAGAGGCGGCCCTCCTATACAGCCTTTATAGCGGATACAGCATTGAAACCAGGGTATGCGGCAGATGACGGTGCAGCCCTTCATTTCATTGATGGAAAACTCGAGAAGGTAGTTAGTTCAAGGCCGCACGCAGCTGGGTATTATGTGGAAGAACAAAATGGACAACCTGTTGAAACGAAGCTCTTGGCAACATACCTGGGTTAAGGTAAACAAAAGGGAAGCTTAAATTCCGCTTCCCTTTTGTTCTAGGGGGTTATAAAGAGACTTCAACATCACCATTTTCTGTAATAGAGACGGTCGTGTAGCTATAGAATGTATCCCTTTCGTCAATCATACTCTCCTCTTGTCAGAGTGCATTCATATAGCGATTATACGTGTTGGCATTTTTTGCGATATGATAAAAATAGGTCGGTACCTCGTCAATGATTTCCTTTTCTTTGAATATGAATTGCTCCTGAAATCAGTTGCCATACCAATCGCTTGCTTCCTTGTGATTGTCAAAATCAGGCATGTCTTTGGCCAGTTGTTCAATATTGATGGTCATAAATCAGCCTCTTCCTTTCTGGGGATGGATGAGAATTCGGATTGAGATTATTTTTTACAATAGTCATAAGATTCATGCAAAAATGCTGCTGTCTAAAGGCTTTTGACTTTCGGGAAAAAAATGCCGAATTTAACACTTTGGAAATCGAGATGTTCTTTCTCGACGGGAGAGCAGCTCTTGTTTACCAGGGGATTTCTACTGAATGAGAACGGAAATATTTTTAAAAACTCGTATTATGAAAAGTGTTTAAAATAGAAAGGAGTTGTCGCAGTTGATGGACGATGCATCCTTTGACATTTTGCCGCAGGAATTCTATTTATTGCCTACACTTCAGCTGGCAAAGGAACTCCTGGGATGCTTGCTTGTCAAGGAAACGAATGAAGGGCTCGCTTCAGGATACATAGTCGAAACGGAGGCTTATATGGGACCTGAAGACAAGGCCGCACACAGTTTTAACAATAGAAGAACGAAAAGAACGGAGATTATGTATGCGGAAGCTGGAAGAGTGTACACGTATGTGATGCACACCCACTGCCTGGTGAACGTGGTGAGCGGCCCTCCCGGCAAACCGGAAGCCATCCTGATAAGAGCCGTTGAACCGCGGAACGGGATAGAGTTGATGGAGAAGAGGAGACCAAAAACCGGGAAGGAGCTCACAAATGGTCCCGGCAAGCTGACGAAAGCAATGGGGATAACCATGGGGGATTATGGAGGAAGTTTTGTTCAGGGCTCCTTGTACATCGCGGTGGGCTATCAACCGGACAATATTTCAACAGGGACACGGATCGGGATCGGAAATTCGGGGGAAGCCCGCAATTATCCTTACCGGTTTTGGATTGATGGAAATAATTATGTGTCACGGTAGGATTGTGGGAAGGTTTATGTGCAATTTTGTTTAGACATGGTGATTTATATTTTGAAAGGTTCATGAGGCAGCCAGAACCAGAATGATTAAATAAAGCAAGAGTGATTGATGAAGGATGAGCGATCTAAAAGTATCTGATATGTGTC
This sequence comes from Bacillus sp. SRL337, assembly GCF_984799155.1. Lineage (NCBI taxonomy): Bacteria > Bacillati > Bacillota > Bacilli > Caryophanales > Bacillaceae > Bacillus > Bacillus sp. SRL337. The sequence goes on from NZ_OZ481793.1 coordinate 1,963,768, forward strand.
TATCAAATAAACAAATTCACCCTTGTGCTCCCTGCAAGATTTCCTGCGGGAGGGGCAAGGTTTTTTTGTTTGAGTAAAAAGTGAATGGGGAAATACCAAAGTGACAGACATTTTAAAGGAGGATTCAGAATGAGTAAAGAAAAAAATCAAGAAGAAAAAGATAACCTCTCTTTAGAACAGGAAGAAAAGAAGGAACACGAACAGGATATCGACCCGCAGAGAGATCCACAGAAGCCAAAGCATCAGGAGGATTGATTCCTTACCATTTTTAATGAAACCAGATTTTAAAGGATGGGACCAATATTGGTTCTGTCCTTTTTTAAGGGTGGCTTGAAAAATGATACAATAATAGAAATAAAAGGATTGCTGCCGAGGTGAGGTATGAGAAAGTTTCTTCTTCTTTTGGGGCCAACCCTGATGATTTTTATAGGCTTGACCCTGCTTGGAAATGTCCCTTTGACATTTGGTTTGTTTTATGGCTGGCTTCTCCTAGTGCCGTCCATTAGCAGATGGAAACAGCCCAATCATGTTAAATGGAAAATATGCTTTACAAAGAACTCTATTATTATAGGTTTAGCAAGCGGTCTGATTTTTATGGCCATCCTATTTGCAAGCGTCTCTTACTTATTCTCATTCTTGATTGATCTTGAACATATTCGTTCATTGTTGAAAGAATGGAATTTTGATGGAGCCATGGTATGGGGGTTGATGGCCGTTTTGATTTTTCTGAATCCCTGCCTGGAAGAGAAATATTGGCGGGATTTCATTTTTGAAGAATTAAAGACTTCAATTTCTCCAGGAAAATCCATTCTTATTGCCTCTTTTTTTTACAGCTTCTATCATATTCTTTCGTTGGTTGAATTATTTAATTGGCCATTCAACATGATCGCGTTCATTCCGGTTTTTTTAGCTGGCGTCATCTGGGGGGTTATCAAACAGAGAACCGTTTCCATCGCTGCACCGATGATAAGCCATATGCTGGCGGATATGGGAATTATGCTGGTTTATGTAATTCATATTTATATTTGGTGACTGTAAAAAAACAAGCTTGGCCCAAGCTTGTTTTTCTTTGAATTAAAGGGTCATCGGCGTCTGTGTGGCCTGCGTGAAAGAAATTCCATTTGAGGTTATCTGGAAGGGACCAGTATTCCCAGACACTGATCCATTCGTACTTTTTGAGCTGGAGACTGGCGATTGGTTTAATGGTGCGCCGAACGTGACTTCCCCTCCGCTGATATGATGAATATAGACTTTATTGATGTAGCAAGGCATGACTTTGGCTCCTTTCAATGCGGTTTACCAAATGAATGCAGCCAGAGCCAATCCAGTGATGGCCCCTAGAGCAATTCCATAAGCAAAGCCGTAATATCCCCATCCCCCGCCAAGGTAGCCAAATCCTCGGTTTGTTCTTACAGGGCGGATGAATACTTTATTGTTTGTCACTCGTGTAATTTCACCAAGATGTGTTCTTCCGAAATGGTCGTTGATTCTAACCACTTTGCCATGGTGGCGGCAGCATAAATGATAATAGTTCATTCCCCAGAACTCTCCTTTCCTATAATTTGGTATACTTCTAATGTATTCATCACATGGACATGTTGATTGTTCATTCACCTATTTCGCCTTCTTTTCATTAGATATTTAGAGAAAGGGGTTAATTCTTGACCTAAGACCTTGAATTTCTATGAATGAATGATTTAAATATACCTTTGAAAAGGGGATAGAGGTATGGGGAGTTATCTTGATTTCTTAGCTTTATATGGAATTGGAGGGGCACATCCCGGTGGGATCCTGCTGACAAAGGAGCTGATGTTCCGGGAAAAAATTACGGAAGGAATGTGTCTTTTGGATATAGGCTGCGGCACTGGCCAGACAGCCGTCTTTATGAAGGAGGTGTTCGGAAGCAGGGTAGTGGGGCTGGAAAATCATCCTATTATGCTGGAAAAGGCGGAAAAGAGGATTAAGGCAGCAGGAGCGGAAGTGGAGTTGGTAAAAGGGGCAGCAGAAGAGATGCCGTTCGGGCACGGGACGTTTGATTTAATCACCAGTGAATCCGTTTTGTCCTTTGTAGACAGTCCGGCCGTTCTTTCTGAAGTGGCAAGAGTGTTGAAACCTGGAGGCATCTTTATTGCGGTCGAAATGACAGCAGAGAATGACCTGGCCATTGAAGACCGAAGTGAATTGGGGAGCTTTTATGGTGTGAGCCATTTTTTCACTGAGGAGGACTGGAAACGGTGTGCAGAAGGAGCAGGGTTCGAGGAAGTGAACATTGAAAGACCTGATTTCCCCTTGTTATCGCCGGAACCCATTATTGAATTCAACCTATCAGATGAGATTCCTGAAGAAATTCATGAGATGCTTGACCGCCATGAAGATTACGTGGAGAAATATAGAGATTTATTAGGGGTCAGGATCATCAAATGCAAAAAGTAAAGGCCCAAGATGCCTTGGGCTTGGAAAGGGGTACTTCATTCCTTTAACGTAACAGGGGACTGTCCCCCGGTGCTTTAAAGTGTTGAAGTGCTCAGGCTGTTACTCGCGGGGCTGTGGGGTCGCAGTCAGGCAGCTGGGTACCTGCAGATTCATAAAGTTTAACCAGATAATAACATTCTTCACGACCCATATGATCTGCCATCAACGCTGAAAATGAACCAAGCAGTTTATTGTTCATTTCCCACTCTTCCAATTCGGCAAGGAAATTTCTAAATATTTTCATCTCGAGTTCGACATCTTCATTGAACTTTGCCAAGGCTGGAAATTCGGAGAGTCCGGTCCTCAGATAGCCAGCCAGCTCAATCGATTTTAAGTAAAATGCTTCAAAATCTTTTTGAAAAGCCGAGCCTCTTTGTTTCAGTTTTTTCTCGCTTAAGTCAAGTTCATCATTGATGGCTCCCGCATGCCCAGATGCATCGGACAACCATAGAAGATGGTGGTGAACCGCATGGAATACCGGGACTCCTTCATCTCGGAGCAAGTGATCAAGGATGGTCAGGTATTCTTCCAACTCGTTCACCATGTGATTGATGAAGGTTTCCCCAAGTCCGATGACCACTTTCCCTGTCAGTTTCTTTTTAATCAGAGAAAGCTTAAATGTTCTGAGCTTTTCAGTTTGCTTTGCGGCCATCCTGTTCAAATCATCCAGCTTCTGCCCAGTTGACGGCTGTCTTGCCATTTGAAGGAGCTGATCCATGACAGAGATAAATTGTTCGGCCTGCCTGATCTCGTCTTTCTCTGAAGGGGAGAGTGTATCATGAATAAATCGTGCATGGTCACCAAGTATCTGCAGCCAAAAACGGTGTTCGTAAAGGGCGTTATCTTCCAAACTATTTCTGCTCATTATGAATGACACTCCTTTTTGTTTTTTTTACCTTATGAAATCGTGCAGGTTCTGAAGTTGAAAAATGCTGTGAATGTCAGGAATATAAATTATAATGTCTTGCCATGAACAAACCTGTCTGAACCATATCGATTTAATATATGAGGGGATGTCAGCAAAAATTAACGAAAGTTTGATTTGCAGACAGGATAAATAATTTCACCCATTATGGAAAAAGTGATAAAGTGTGGTTATCGACATAAAAGCAGATAGCAGGAAGGGGAATAATATGATTCGATTTGGAGTTATAGGCACCAATTGGATAACAGATAGATTTCTGGATGCAGCAGGTAAGGTGGGAGATTTTAAACTTACGGCTGTTTATTCAAGGACCGAAGAAAAGGCGAAGGATTTTGCAGCCAAATATGGAGTGGAAAATACATTTACCGATTTAGACGAAATGGCAGCAAGCGATAAGATAGATGCCGTATACATAGCAAGCCCGAACATCCTGCACGCGAAGCAGTCCATCACTTTCTTGAATAAGGGTAAGCATGTACTGTGCGAGAAGCCGGCTGCTACAAACGCTGATGAGCTGCAAGGGATGATCGATGCATCCAAAGAAAACAATGTACTCTTAATGGAAGCCTTAAAAACAACATTCATACCAAGTTTCAAGGCAATCAGGGCAAACCTGCCAAAAATTGGGCAAGTCAGAAGGTTTGTGTCCGTGAAAAATCAATATTCTTCCCGATATGATTCATACAGAAAAGGCACTGTGATGAATGCCTTTAGGCCTGAGTTGGGCAATGGTTCCTTAATGGATATCGGAATTTACTGTATCCTGCCTGTTGTATCATTATTCGGAAAGCCACAAAGAATTTATGCACAAGGAATGATGCTGGACTCTGGTGCAGATGGGGAGGGGACCGTTCTCTTTAAGTATAAAGAGATGGAAGCAACCGCTATGTATTCCAAAATAACAAATTCCACCATTCCCTCAGAGATACAGGGGGAAGACGGAAGTATCATCATTGATAGTATTTCCGATCCGAAAAAAGTGGAAATACACTACAGGGATGGGTCTATCGAAGATATCAGCATCCAACAAGAAGAGAATACAATGTACTACGAAATTTGTGAGTTTGTCGACTTAATAAAAAGAGGTGAAACCGAATCGGCGATGCAATCTTTTCAGCTTTCAACAGATACACTGTCCATTCTTGATGAAGCACGGAGGCAGATTGGCATAGAATTTCCTAGTGATCAACACTCATGAAGTTAATTACCAGTCATCCTTACTATGTTGTCACCAGAAAAATCGAACATGATGTCCAGTTGGCTGATGAAACGGAGCATGAACTTCAATTATTTTCCGAGAGCATTATCTGTACCTCAAAAACCTTCAGAATGAAGAACGTTTTTGATGTTTCATACAAATCCCTGAACAGCCATAAAGGATTTTTGTATTTACATACCCATCAGGGGCTCTTCAGTTTTTATGTGAAAGAAGATCCGAATGAATTTATTAAAGCATTTAAGAAGCTGAGATAGCTTGTGTTTTATAGAGAGCCCCTTAAATAAGGGCTCTTTTTTTGACCAATTTTTGACTGGATTAAGACAACCATGAAGGTTAAGTTACGAGATTATTAAAAAACTGAAAATCACGCTTACTTTTTCTTATAACAGGAAATAGACAGAGACATCAAATTAACGGGGGTCTTGGATTTGTTTACACTCAATGATATGTGGATATTCTTTCTAGCCTTTTTCCTGACTCTGCCTCTAGTTACACTTGTTCACGAAGCAGGGCATGTCCTGGCGGCAAGGATGTTCGGTGCTAAAATCAATTTTACAATCGGAGCGGGCAAGACGCTATTTAAAGTCGGCCCGCTGGAAGTGAAAAGAATGTATTTCATGGATGGCTGGTGTCAATATGAAAAACTGAAATATGATCGAAAATGGGTCCATATCCTGATTTATCTTTCAGGCAGCGCGGCCAATTTGATTGTCATCCTGCTGATTAACTATCTGATTTATCAGGGTACATTGCCAGTGCACATATTCTTCTATCAGTTTGTTTATTTTTCTGTCTATTTCATTTTCTTTTCTTTGTTTCCTTTTAAAACTGGAGAAGGCAAGCCAAGTGATGGTCTGGCTATTTATGAGGTCTTGAAATACGGAAGAAAAGCAGATCCCTTGGATTGAGTTTAGCTTCACTGTGAATGAGGTAAAAAAGAAGAAGAAACCATTGGGAGGTACTTTCATGAGACGACTAATCAAACACTTGATTAAATGGGGACCAATTGTCTATCCAATTTATAAAAAATATAGAAATAAAAAGAGAAGCGCCAGATCTTATTAACCAGTTGATATACTAACAAAGCACCCCATATGTTACTTTCCGGGGTGCTTTGTTGTGTGGTTTTGAAATACTGTACGGGAAACGGGATGCTGTATTTCTTATCAAAAGGGTAATTTGCTTCCCGGTAACGTTAGATTCTCAGGGAATCATGCAGGAATAGAACTGCAATACAAGCACATCTATTGATTTCCATGATTTCATGCAGGAATGAAGCAGCTTGTACAGCATCATTCTCTGCTCTCTATAGTTTTGTGGTATATGATTGATTCACCGGATTTGGTGACCCCTTAAAAACTCTCAGGAATCGGAACCCGCGATATTCACTGAGAATGTATCCGAGAAAAAAACAGCGGTATCATCGAGGGCACTGAAAAAGTCCAAGAAAGAAATATTAAAAGGGCAGAAACGTTCATTCAATGAGCGATTCTGCCCTTTTTTCTCTAGGCTTAGGTATAGAGTCATGATTTCCGTTCCAGGTGCGCTACTCCGCGGGACGGGCGGTGAACTAAAAAGCGGAAAGCCCGGTTCAGCAGCGTACAGATTGGAGGGCTCTCATATGAGATATAGGAATCACGAAGAGTGTAGCAATTCGATGATGACTAATCGCAAGGAGAGAGACCGAAATCTGCAAGCGGCTGGCCGCTGAAGCTGGACTCGGGGTCTCACCTGTCAGGCTAGTCCCGCAGGAGGTCACGCACCTTCCACTCCAATCAACGTTAAGACTATCAGAGCCCTGCATTATACTAGAAACATCAATATAAGCGGGTGGTTTTCAGTGATTCAATATCATCAGCTGTTTTTTTAGAATTCGATCACATGTCATTAAGAGAACCGGCTTTTTTTCAATCGGCTGTCAAGGACCATGTTTCCGAAAGGCACGAAGGCTACCAGGACAGAGCCGAAAATCCATTTGAAAGCCCAGCGCACCTTGATGGTTGTGTAGGCAATGACAAGTAAATAGACAATGAAAAAGAATCCGTGGAGCGCCCCCACTACTGAAACGGCTTCCGGAATATCTGCTATGTACTTTAACGGCATAGCAATGAATAATAAAATTAGAAGCGAGGCTCCTTCAATGAACCCCATTAGCCTGAATCTACCTATATCAGTTTTCCACATAGATTATCCTCCAATATTCTTCATCCTACTGTTCATTATAATATAAAAGTGCGGATAAAACCTTCAATTGATTTCTCCCAGAGTCAACATTTCATGTCTGCTTGGCATTATTATATGATGTGATTTTGGTGGAAATGACTTATTTCAGAGATCAATGCACAGTCTTGACGTACCCATTGAAAAAACTAGACAAGGGGAATGGTAAGCATATGCCGGCCGCTACATGATCAAGACTCTGAAAGTACCGTTGCTGATAGTTTCAATAAGCTTCTGAAAAAACCTTGATGACTCATCATCAGATGTGGATATCGGGAGTCAAATTCATTGAAAAATACGATCCTATTAAACATAACAAAAATCAACTAGAAAACAGGCTCCCCATTGGCAAGCCTGTTCTTTGTTCTTTGAATGACCTAACAGCAAAAATCATAGGGATGGAAGGGAGGTTCTGCCTTCCAGTGCCAGTTTGGATCCAGATAAGGGTCCCCCCAGTTCCATGCACCAAGTGCCGCTGCACAAGCGTCAATTGCGTGGGTGGTTTCTTTTACTTCATCTGGCAAAGCATTAAGGTCCGTAGATTGTAAAAAGTGATAGATTTCAGTTAGTGAATCTTGGTTTCTTTTATAATGGAGGAGATGTGGAAGCAAGTGTGCCGGTATCCTTGATCCCATCACGGCCCCAGGGTGGACCTCAACTATTTTAACAGGTTTCTTGGTTTCGATTGTTTCAATGGCCCTTGTCAGCGAAATGCCCCTGAGTGTAAGATAGGCCATCCTGTTCATAATTGGCGACATGATGGAGGAAGGTTTCATTCCAAGTTTTGTAATATAGGAACGTACACTTTTATCTGCCGGCCTGTCTCCACCTCCGTCCTGGTAGGATAAGGGTGAGTCGATTCCAATGATTACAGAGTGGTTTTCCGCTTCTTTTCGAATCCTGCAAAGAATGACTTCATCCGTTGCTCCTTTGATCAGCTGCCGGAACTTCAAGGTTCCATTGATTTTTTCAAAAATGGATACGGCAGTATTTTGTGGATTAGACGGACCTGATAAGTCAATGCCAATGACAATCATATATTCACCTTCTTTCGATTTTTAATAGGTTAATTTTCAGCTTAGTTAGTGGTGATCAGTATATTTTACCCAATGGAGGATGCTTTAAAAGCTGATGTGGCTGAAAGTCGACATTTTTTTAAAATAAAAAGCCGCCTTACATTAGGACGGCTAGGTGAAGCAAAATTGAAGCTGGTATTGGATTCAATTTCTTTAAAAAGTTAAGGGTTATAGAATTGAACTTTTCGGGCTGATCGATATTGCAGACGTGTCCTGAGTCTTTTATGGTCCTCAAATCTAACTCTTGTTGTTTTGCCACCAGTTCCTTGACAGGGGTAAGGAATAAGTGGTCCTCTTCTCCCATGATGAACAGCGTTGGAATACCCTTTGAGTCCATTTGCAGGTTCTTCAGATACGGGTTGATGGACTTGGTCAACCCAAACCAGCGGATAAATTCCTTCTGGCACATTTTACGGGCTTGTTTAACAAAAGTATATCTGGATTCCATATGAGTGGAGCGCGGCATAATGATCCAGGCAAATAGCTTGTAAAGCCACATATAAGGAAGAATGAATTTAAAGGTGTTTCCTACAGCAAGAAGAAATTTCGTGCGGAAGTTCAACTGAATGACAGCACCGGCCAGTATCATGGATGCAAGGCGTCCTGCATGCTTCCGGGCCAGTGTCTGTACCACAATGGTACCCAGGGATATGCCGATGAAATGAGATTTATTAATGTTCAGATAGTTCAAAACATCGATGACTTCGTCAGCTACATGGATAAAGGAATCCCCTTTTTTCCAATTGGCTTTAGAGCTTCTTCCATGTCCCCTCAAATCAATGAGCAAAACATTATAGTCTTTTTTGAAATCTTTTATTTGTTTAAACCATATGCTGGAGCTTCCTCCAGCCCCATGGACAAATGTCACCCATGGGGAAGAGCCGTCTTTAATATAAGTTTTATGATGTAACATATGCATGCAACCTCGCAATCAATGATGAAGCGGCTAATCGTGTTTCATAGATCATAGATCAAGGAAGGGATCTAGTAACCTTCCAGCCTAACTGCCACTCTCAGAAGTATACTGAAGCGCTTTAATTATAACCTATCACTATTAATATATCATCAATTGACTCGAGGTAAACATAGAAAAAAGACCGCCCTCATCCTTTAACGCATTAGCGTAACAGGGGACAGTCCCTCAGTGCGGTGAAGTAGTAAAGTACTCATTCTTTGAAGTAGTCTTTGAACTTTTCTGAAGCCTGCTGGTTGTCCTTTTGTAAATAAGGATTTTCTTCCTCGATGGTTTCCGGGTCCAGGTTGGTTTTGATGACAAGGGTCGGTTCCGAAGGCATCGAAGCAATCATCCTGTCATCCAGACTGTCAAAGTCAGGGGTTTTCGTTTTTTTATCTTTGTCCATGGAAAATCACCTCCATCCATTAGGATACAGATTTCACATGAATTTATGTAGCAATAGCAAAAAATCACCTAATCAAAATAAAAAAGCTGACTTGGACTAGCCAAGTCAGTAAAAACGAGGGGGTCTAAAGTCTTCTACAAACCTTGTTTATAATGTACATGGTTCTTTCGAAAAAGCCAATTTCGTTATGATCCTTTCGCTGTACATACACGGTGCTGAATGAGAAAAAAGCTTTTGAATTGGAAGGTTTTCATTCAATTCAATAACTCTAAGCATATTGATGAATCACACCAAACATTACCAAGTGTCTTTGGAAAAATGGTAATATGAAAGTGAAGGAAAGGAGGCTGCATGAATGCATGGAATCATTATGTTTGATGGTGTGTGTAATCTCTGCAATAACATCGTCCAATTTGTTATAAAACGGGATAAAGCCGGTTATTTTCAATTTGCATCACAGCAAAGTCCCCAAGGAATAGCCATGATGGAAAAGTATCAGATTGATTCAAATACAGACAGTTTCATTTTAATTGAACACGACCGCTCGTATATGAAATCAACGGCCGCCCTGAAGGTTTCCAAAAATCTGGACGGTATGTGGAAGGTATTTTATCTGGGCATGGTCATTCCACGGCCGATCCGGGATGCTATGTATGATTATATTGCCCGCAACCGGTATAAGTGGTTTGGAAAGAGAGACAGCTGTATGCTGCCCGGAACCGAAATGAAAAAAAGATTTCTTGAATGACATTTTTTTTGAATCTTTTTTAGGATTTTATCGTATGTAATGAATGAACAAGTCAATAGGAGGAGATTTATTATGGTAAAACGCACTGGAGAAATCGTAATGGGGATCATCGGTGTTGTATTGAGTGCTTTATTTGCAATAATGGGATTCTTTTTAAATGCAAATAGCGATGAAATCAGAAATTCTGTAGAACAGGAATTCAGCAATGATCCGACTCTTACTGCAGAAGACACAAATTACATCCTGCAGATGATGGATTCCATGGGGCCGTTCTTGATCGGCCTTGGCTTGATCAGTTCTATATTAGGACTGATTGCTGTTCTTCTTATCAAAGGAAACAAGAAACCGATCGTATCAGGAATCTTATTCATACTGGCAGCCTTGGTGGTTGGGCTGGGAACAGTCGGCATCGGCTTCCTTCCGGGAATCCTTTTCTTGATTGCCGGAATCATGTCTTTCGTAAGAAAATCTAAAGAACCAGTGACGATGGGGTAAATCCTTATGGGTAATGAAAGAGTTATGACTTATTCGGTCATAGCTCTTTTTATTTGGCTCTTTCGGAAACTTGTTTGCTAGTTACGATGAATGTATAAACTTTACTGTCCATCTTTCACAAAAATATCTTTAATCACAAAAAAGAATAGAAGTGCCCATCCATGAAGCCAGAGAAGTCCCGGTACCCATGGGGATCGTTCATTGCCTGGGATTTTTCAAGAGCAGCAATCAATACGAAAACGTCCTTGATATAAAAGACCTTACTGGTTATGTTGAATCATGTAATCCGCCCGTTTATTTTTGAAATAAGATAGATGTCCATTCCTTTCCTGCTCTTTAACATATCTTATTAGTATACCAATCATTCATAAAAGGCGGATGTGTCTGAATGGATGATTGAACAGAAGGAGGGGAATGGTTTGTCTGAGGAAAGAAGACGTGTGATTAATGCTGATAAGGTGCTGATCCGTGCTAATGAAGTCATCATTATGAATGAAAATGATGGCAAAAGGCGCCATCAAGATAATAATGTCGGCGGTGCAGAAGATAGAAGGGAACATCACGGCCGGAATAATGTCGGCGGTGTTGAAGAAAGAAGTAATGAAAAGCGACGCGGCTGGTCTTGGCTTTAACTAAGTCAATGGTCCTGATGGGAATCAGGGCCATTTTAGTTTGAAGTGAGGCAGCGGCGGATAAAAAAGGGATATCCAAACGAATTTCCAATCATGACGAGGAGGTCTACATATGCTGGATTCAGTGGATTTAAGCAAAAAAATGGATAGTAAAGAATATAAAAAACGATTGAAGAAGTTGCAACTCGAGCTTCTTGGGCTGCAAAGAGGATTGCTTGATGAGAAAGCAGGCTGTATTTTAGTATTCGAAGGCTGGGACGCGGCTGGAAAAGGAGGAGCAATTAAAAGGGCAACACAGAATATGGATCCCAGAGGATATGAAGTGCATGCCACAGCTGCTCCAACATTGGAACAAAAACAATATCATTATCTTCAAAGATTCTGGAACCGGCTGCCGAAGTATGGAAAGATCGGAATCTTCGACCGCTCTTGGTACGGAAGGGTGCTTGTGGAAAGGGTGGAAGGCTTTACGGAAGAGGATGCATGGCAAAGAGCGTACGGAGAGATTAATCAGTATGAAGAGATTCTCTCAAATGAGAATTATATCGTCATGAAGTTCTGGTTTCATATTTCGAAAGAAGAACAGTTGGAAAGATTTAACGACCGTCAGAATGACCCCATGAAATCCTGGAAGCTGACAGAGGAGGATTGGCGGAACAGGGAAAAGTGGGATCAATACCAGGAAGCGGTAGAGGACATGATTACTTACACGAACAAAGAGAATGCTCCATGGCATATCATTGAAGGAGAAGATAAAAAATTCGCCAGAGTAAAAACCTTGGAAATCATCACTCAAACAATAACGAGGAAGCTTGAAGAGCGCAATGTGGATCTGAAGCGATATGTTAAGAGAAAAGAATAGATACAGGGGATTTCCCGCATAGCCGGGAAATCCTTTTGGTTGGGAATTTGATGGTTCGTGTTTTGGCCAATGAGTGAATTTAAGAGAAGCTGGCAAGTAAAGAGAGTAAATTGACCAGAATAAGTAATTGAGGAGGAATATATAGTCGATTACATTCTGGGATGAGCCCAATTTTGTCCACATGTTAAGAAAATTAGGCGCTTACCTCAAAGAATGCAGCGAAAAATGCATAGGCTGAAAATATGGATTAAAGGGTCAAGGGGATCTTAAAATGTAAGGATGCTGAACCACAAAAAGGGTAGATGGGCCAATGAAAGGTCAGGGTCACAGAGGCATTGGCCAATAAAAAGAGTACATGGCCAATGAGATCTTGGAGAGTAATAGATGTTGGCCCATAAGGACGAACGGGCCAACAAGGGATCGGCATTAAAAAATGTCAGCCGATAAATAGATGAAATCAGCCAATGAAAAGCTGGAATCAGAGAATCACGCTTTAAACATCCTCTTTATGATCATCCAGCTCAAATCCACTTGGCCGGGCTGAAAGGGGAAAAGTATTATTTTTCCGCAGCGAGCTGCTGCTGGACAAGTTTGTTGTAAAGCTCACTCGTCTGCAATAATTCGCGATGTGTCCCACTCCCGGAAATCACCCCGTTTTCTATGACAAAAATGGTATCTGCTTCTACCACGGTTGAGAGACGATGCGCTATAATAAGAGTTGTCCTTCCCTTCATCAGATTCTTTAAAGCGATCTGGACAAGCAGTTCCGATTTGCTGTCCAGGTTGGACGTGGCTTCGTCGAGAAGCAGAATTTTCGGATCACGCAGTAATGCCCTGGCAATCGCGATCCGCTGCCTTTGTCCGCCTGACAGCTTCACTCCCCGTTCACCCACTTGTGTCTGAAACCCATCAGTAAGATTAGTGATGAAATCAAACGCATTGGCCTGCCTTGCCGCATCAAAGACTTCTTCATCCTTAATTTCCCTCTGCAATCCGTAGCTGATATTTTCAAATATGGTGCCTGACATGATTGGGCTTTCCTGGGAAACGTAGCCGATTGCCCCGCGCCATTCCTGTAAAGGGATATCCTTAATCGAGGTGCTTCCTAACTTGATAACACCGCTTGTCAAAGGGTAGAACCGTTCAATTAAAGAAAAGATCGTGGTTTTCCCCCCGCCGCTGGGACCAACAAAAGCAGCAGTCTGACCTGTTGAGACTTCAAAAGATATTGAATTCAATATTTGTGTACTCTTGCTATATCCAAACGAAACCTCATCAAAGATAAGTTTCTCTTCTGTAAAGACTTTCTTCACATTGTTCCTGCTTCCTTCGGGATCTTCATTCAAAAGCTCCTGAATCCGTTCTGTAGCACCTGAAGCTTTTTGAAAAGCAGTAAAAAAGGTAGCCATCTGGGTAAAGGGCACAATGATCTGAAACATGTAGATGATGATGGCGACCAGGGAGCCGGCTGTAAGGGCACCGGAAGAAACCCTTGCCCCGCCATAACCAATGATCACGACTAGAACCACCATCATAATCGTGGTCATAAACGGAGAGACTACCGCCTGGATTTTGGCTTCTTTCAAACCAAACTGAAATAAGTTTTGGATGCCCTTCCTGCCGCTTATCCTTTCGACCGGCTGCCCATTATAGGACTTTACAAGTCTTATTTCAGAAAGCACCCTGCCAAGATTGCCGCTGAAATCAGCCATTTCATCCTGGGTCTGCCTGGAAACAGTATGCATTTTCCTGCCAAGCGGCATCAGGATGACAAGTGAAACAGGAACGGCTACAAACATAATTACGGTCATGCTCCAGTCTATCGTCAAAAGGATGATGATGGATCCAATAATTGTCACAATGCCAGAAACAAACGTGACAAGATGATTGGTGATCAATGTTTTGACTGTGTTCGTGTCTTGGGTAATCCTGCTCATTGTTTCGCCTGATTGATGGGAATCAAAAAACGTAACAGGCAGTTCCAACACATGATTCCATAGTGCCTCCCTGATTTTCGCCACAAATGTTTCCCCTATGTAGGTCATCAGATAATAGGAAAAACCGCCTGTTACGGCCTGAACGATAAAGGCAGCCAGAAGAAGGAAGATCAAGCTCATTTCGATACCGGCACCCGATATCTGATCTACCAATGACTTTGTGAAAAGAGGGACAACAAGGGAGGCGGCAGTTTCGAATAAGCTTAACACCAAAGCCGATATGAAGATCCACTTAGATGGCCTGCCGATTTTCATTAATTGCAGGAAGCGGTTCCAACTGGATGGAGTGGTTTTTGTAGACATAAATCTTCCTCATTTCTATATAAAACATATTTCAATTTGTAACAAGACCCCCGAAAGTGTCTGCATTCTTACTTACTGTATCAGATTATCTCCACGATTACCCGCATTGAACTGACCAGTCATCGAATTCTAATCTATTGATTGACAGAAATTATGCTACAATGAAGAATATTTGTCATGTGAAGTCTTGGATTTCACGAATACAATGATTATAAAATTTTAAAAAAGGAGCCGGACATGAAAGTAATAATTGCTGAAAAGCCTGATCAGGGAGCTGCACTAGCGAAGCCTTTTCCACATAAAAAAGGGCATGGGTTCATTGAAGTCCTGCCAAACCAGCTGTTTCCCCAAGGTGCTTACATTACATGGGCTATCGGACATCTTTTGCAGCTGCAGTCTCCTGAAAAATATAACAGTAGTTGGAAAAAGTGGAGCATCGATACACTGCCGATGATTCCAGAAAAGTTCAAATATGAAGTGTCCAGGTCGAAGTTCAAGCAGTTCAATGCTGTAAAGTCCCTGCTGAAGAAGCCATCTGTCACTGAAATCATACATGCGGGAGATGCTGGACGTGAAGGAGAGCTCATTGTCCGGAACATCATCAATATGTCAGGGGTCAAAAAGCCGATGAAGAGGTTATGGATTTCTTCCTTGACACCTAAAGCCATTACGGAAGGATTCAGCAAGCTCCTCGATGAAAGTGATACCAGGAGCGTATTTTATGAAGCGTACTCCAGAGCATGTGCCGACTGGATCATCGGGATGAATGCATCAAGGATTTACAGTATTCTGCTGAAACAAAAAGGGATGTCGGATGTGTTTTCGGCGGGCCGTGTTCAAACACCGACTTTGGCATTGATCGTCAAAAGGGAAAAAGAAATTGAGAGCTTTGTAAGCGAGCCGTTCTGGGAAGTAACAGCCGATTTTGATATCGACGGCAAGGTCTATCAAGGAAAATGGGAAAAAGAGAAACAATCGAGAGTAAAAGATAAAGAGACGGCAATGAAAATTGCAGAGTTTTGTAAAGGAAAGGCGGCAGAAGTAAAGGATATTACTACTGAAAGAAAGGAATATCAGCCGCCGTTGCTGTTCAATCTTTCTTCACTGCAGGCAACAGCTAACAAGCTGTATAAATTTTCACCGCAAAAGACACTGGATACCTTGCAAAAGCTTTATCAAAAAGGAATTGTTTCGTACCCGCGCTCGGATTCTAACTATGTTACAAGAGGAGAAGCGGAGACGTTTCCGGAAATTTTGACTAAATTGAGCAGTTTGCCCGTTTATCAGGACCTATTCCCGCTTCCTGTAAAATCGTTGTTGAATAATAAGAGGTATGTGAATGAACAGAAGGTCACAGATCATTATGCAATCATTCCGACTGAACAAGTCAAAAATCCTGACAAACTTGGAGCAGATGAGCAGAAAATTTATGACCTGGTCGTCCGCCGACTGATTGCTGCCCACTACGAGAAATCGATCTTCGATTATACGTCTTTGGTCACACTGGTGGATAGGCGTGCTGAATTTATTTCCAAAGGAAAGGTTCAAATTCAAGAAGGCTGGAGGAAAGTTATTTTTCAAAATGAAAAAGAGGATGAGCAGCTTCTCCCGTTGGTCCAAAGAGGAGAAACGGGTAAAGTAAAGAGCGTCAAAGTGAAAGAGGGGAAGACGCAGCCTCCAAAGAGATACACAGAGGGGCAGTTGATCACCCTGATGAAAACGGCAGGCAGGCATTTGGAGGACGAAGAACTTGAAAAGATCCTCAGCAGCACGGAAGGACTCGGGACCGAGGCGACAAGGGCAAGTATCATAGCTGGATTGAAAGATAGAAAATATATTGAAGTGAAACGGAATATTGTATTTGCAACTGACAAAGGCAAAGTGTTGATTGAAGCGATAGGTGAGAAGATTCTTGCATCACCGGAAATGACGGCCAAATGGGAGCAGAGGCTTCGCGAAATTGGTAAGGGACAAGCTTCTGCCCCGCAGTTCATGGAGCAGGTTAAAAAACTCAGCGGGAAGATCATCGGAGACGCGATCGAAGCTTCCAAAGTATGGACCTTTGACGGCATCGACACCGAAACCATTCAGAGAACACGTTCCCGCGCATCACTTGGCAAGTCGGTCGGTGACTGTCCGTATTGCAGTGCCAAAGTAATTGACAAAGGTGAATTCTATGGCTGCAGTGCTTATAACAAAACCAATTGCAGCTTCACTCTCTCCAAGGTGATCATGAAGAAGAAGCTTTCCCAAACGAATGCAAAAAAATTGATCAGTGAGGGAAAGACGGACATCATAAAAGGATTCAAAAAGGGAGAGCGCACCTTTGATGCTGTCTTGAAGTGGAACAAGGATGGCAAAAAGCTGGAGTTTGAATTTCAGAATTAATACGATTTTCATATAATAGTTTCATTGATGAAATCAAAATACAATCAACAAAAGAGCTCCTGTATTTCTACACATGGAATAATATGCTAGTCATTAAGATGAAGAATTATTCCTAAATACGGTTTCAACCTCAGGATAACGGGTAAGTTTAGATTAATAACACATCATAAATATTCATAGAGGAGTGAACTGTAGTGGATATTGGCCTTTACAGAATTGAAAATATGTCTGATGAAATTATTACACTATCATTATACGAAAGTGAACAAACCAATGAAGAAAATCCGATGCAGCACCTGCCAAGGGCGCTATTTCCTTTCCATGTATCTAATGACATCATGATTGAAGTTTCCGAGCGTGCAGGGCAGCTTGAATTTACACCGATCAGTACGGACAATGTCCAAGCGCGGATGCAGGCTGAAGAGCTATTGAAAGACTTTATTGGTACAGCGGAAGTCTGAATCCCCTTTACGAAAACACCTTCTTACATCGTTATGAAGGTGTTTTTAATTTGCACAAACACTTTAGCACTTTAAAGCAGCCGGGGACAGTCCCCGGCTGCTTTAAAGCGCTAAAGTGAATCCTTGCCTTTTAATTAACTTCCATTGAAAACTATGTTAATGTGTTGTCATGATTACTTTCATATAATCTTACTAAATACATAAAGGTGAATTGGAGTGTAGCAAAATGACCAGTCGTATCGAAAAGCTTCAAACTTGGTTGGACGACCAGAATATTGAAGCGGTATTTATCAACTCGAAAGAAAATGTATTTTATTTATCGAATTTCCTTACAGATCCGCATGAACGGCTGATGGGCCTATTTTTGTTCAAAAGTGCGGAACCGCTATTTGTCCTCCCTGCTATGGAAAAAGGGCAATTGAAGAGTGCCGGCTGGAATCATGAGGTCATTGGGTATTCAGACCATGAAAACCCTTGGGCTCTAATCGGTGAAGCTATCAAAAAAAGAAAAACAGCGAATGCAGAGAAAGTCGCTTTGGAAAAAGAGGTGCTTTCATATTCACGCAGTGAGGCGTTTTTATCGCTTTTCACTGATGCGGAAGTCATCGATGCCGAAGAGAAATTGAATGAGCTAAGGGTAGTGAAGGATGAAAAAGAAATTGAGATTTTGCGACGTGCAGCAAAAATGGCTGACTTCGGAGTGCAGACAGGTGTAGACGCCCTTCGAGAGGGTATTACTGAAATGGAAGTATTGGCCAAAATTGAGTTTGAATTGAAGAAGAAAGGGATTAGGGAGATGTCCTTTTCAACCATGGTCCTGTTCGGTGAAAAGTCCGGTGAACCGCATGGAAATCCAGGCAGCCGGAAGTTGGAGCCGGGAGACTTTGTCCTGTTTGACCTCGGGGTGGTCCTTGACGGTTACTGCTCAGATATTACGCGAACTGTCGCTTTCAAATCAGTATCTGATAAGCAGAAAGAAATTTATGAGACGGTTTTACAAGCAGAAAAAGCTTCACTTGAGGCAAGCAAGCCAGGAAACAGAATCGGTGACTTGGACAGCACTGCGAGGAAAATCATTACTGATGCCGGGTATGGAGACTATTTTCCACATCGCATTGGGCATGGGATGGGAATCAATGTCCATGAGTTCCCTTCAATGAGTCATTTGAATGACGGAATCCTGAAAGAGGGGATGGTTTATACCATTGAACCGGGGATTTATTTACCGGAAGTTGGCGGTGTCAGAATAGAAGATGATGTCCTGGTCACAGCTGATGGATATGAAACCCTGACAACATTCCCAAAAGAACTGCAAATCATAGAATAAGAAGAACCTCCAGTGTGTTTTTAAATCAACTCGTTCGGATGAGAGAGAGAAAATGCCTACTTGCTGGTGGTTTTGCAGGTTAAAATACAAAGACTTTTGCAGGCTGTTTTGAAGTGTATTATGAATGAAAATTGCACAAAAAAGAGGAGCTGCCAACGACCTTGCAGCTCCTCACTTCTATTATGCGTTATTCAATTAAGCCCCAGATCGGTTGAACAGCCGGTTTCCCGTTAAACTTTTGCATTCTTCAGCAATGAACCCAGGTTCTTTGCTAATTGAGGTTTATAGAGGGAAATATTCCCCTTAATTAGCAAATCGTATTGAAAACAGCTTAAATAGAGGGAGAAATTCCTCTTATTTGACTCAAAAAACGTGAAAATAGGCAGCTTTGCTTTGTATAAAGGGAAAAACTCCCCTTATTTTCCGCAAAAACCACGTCTACTCTACATCTAACGGTAAAATCTCCCCTTATTTTTTCAATCACTCGTTACTCCCCCTTTCTCTTCCCATCTATTGTATCTGGCAATAACGAATCCGCGGACAAATTTGTAACATAAAATGCAGACCAGTTTGCAACACCACATGAATTTATGCGGTAGTGCAAATTGGCCTGCAAATCAGTATGCAGCAATAAGCGAAAAAACTTCAAAACCATTGGTATGTCGATACAAAAGCTGATACAAAATGCTATGCAAATTGTACCGCAAATTACCTTTCAATTTATTGGTTTCTCCCACTGAACTGAACGAGTTAGTTTTTAAACACACTGGAGGTTTGTTGATAGGAAGCGGTTTTGTTTAAGATTGTTTAATCAAATGCCGCCAAGGATAAATAGAGGTTAACAGGAAAAAGGAGGAATAGATACAAATGAAGAAGATTTTAATGGTGCTGACAAACACTGATCAAATGGATAAAAAGCATGATACGGGCTTATGGCTGTCTGAGTTTGCAGAGCCATACGTGGAATTCACCGGCAGGGGATATGGTGTAAGTGTCGCAAGTATTAAAGGCGGAAGGGTGCCTGTAGACCCTAGGAGCACAACCGAAGGGGAGATGCCTCCGGATGAATGGGAGGACCCTATCCGTGAATTGGAGGGCACGCTTGTTCTGTCACAAGTGAATGTGAACGATTATAATGCAATCTTCCTGCCCGGGGGACATGGCACGATGTTTGACCTGCCAGGAGACTCGGCGCTGCAATCTGTGCTGGCACACTTCGCCGAGAATAATAAACTGATTGGAGCTGTTTGCCACGGTCCTGCAGGTTTTGTAGATGTGAAGCTATCTTCCGGCAAATACCTGGTCGATGGGAAGAGTATCACAGGTTTTACCAATGAAGAAGAGCAGCAGATGGAATTGGACTCGTTGGTTCCCTTCCTGCTTGAATCAAAGCTCAGGGAAAATGGAGCTGATTTTCAAAAAGGGAGTCCATTTTCTGATTATACTGTTACTGACACAGGATTTGTTACAGGACAGAATCCGCAGTCCAGTTTAAGTACTGCAAGAGCGTTTGTGGAACAACTTGGATGAACAGCCAACCGAAAGCCGGATAATCGTGCCGGCTTTCGGTTATTTTATTTCAAAGGGTTCTTTTCGTTGGTATTCAATTTGAATTACGTAAGCTCAAAAGCAAGAAAGAACAACTCATCCGTTTTATGGTAAAGCATTCGTATCTAAAGGTTGCTTTGTAAGATTCCACAAGCAACGAACCATACTAAAACAGGCCTTTCAAAAGAATGACATACTGATGAAGCATTCGAAAAGGGAGTGGTACTTTCCTATTGAGTTAACATTTCGCTCTGTTATCACCACACTGCTTCAATTAAAGAATGACGACCAGGTATTATGAAAATCGGCCTGTATCAAACTCTTTAAGCACAATCTCGGGCGGGCAATTGTCCTTGACAACATTTACATATCCAACCGCAATGGTTGTTTTGATTTTGGCTGCATATGCTTTCCTTTTTCTCGAGGACAATAATTAATCTTCAGGGAAATTTGAAGATCCTGGAAGGGGAAATAAACTGCATGCAAGGAGGAAAACGCTATCTAAACAAAGAAAAGGCAATTTCCTTCTCATTCATTTTGAAATCTGTATAATATAAAGAGACTATTTAAAAGAAGGAAGATATTATGATTATTAAAAACGAACAAGAACTGCAAGCAATGAAAACCATCGGAGGTATTGTCGCATCCATAAGGGATGAGATGAAAACTGCTGCCAAGCCGGGAATGACGACCAAAGAACTGGATGAGCTTGGGGCAAAATTGTTTGACAAACACGGAGCCATCTCAGCTCCTAAACAAGAGTATGATTTTCCAGGTTTCACATGTATCAGTGTAAACGAAGAAGTTGCGCACGGTATTCCCGGTGACAGGGTAATTCAGGAAGGAGACCTGATCAATATCGATGTTTCCGGTTCAAAGGATGGCTTTTATGCCGACACAGGCATTTCCTTTGTAGCTGGAAAGGGAGACGAAAAGCTTCAGGATCTCTGTGAGGCAGTCAAGAAATCGTTTGATGCCGGCTTGAGAAAAATCAAAGCAGGTTCAAAATTAAACGGGATTGGGAAGGCTGTTCATAATGAAGCACGCAAAAATGGTTACACGGTGATTAAAAACCTTACGGGACATGGTGTTGGGAAATCACTTCACGAAGAACCTGCCCATATCATGAATTATTTTGACCCTTGGGATAACGGCCTTCTTTCAGATGGAATGGTCATTGCATTTGAACCTTTCGTTTCGACGAATGCTGAAGAGATAGTCCAGGAATCGGATGGATGGACATTTGTCACTGAGGATAAAAGCTATGTAGCGCAGATTGAACATACGATCGTCGTGACGAAAGGCGACCCAATCATTTTAACCCTATAAAAATTATTCAAGAAAAGCAGCCAGTGATTCCTTCACAGGCTGCTTTTTTATGTTGATTATTGTAGAAACTTCACTAAACTATATTGAATTAGAAGGGGAGAACAGGTATTATTATAAATATAAAATACTTATTTACCTTTCAAATTCCCTTCTGTAACATTCACCTTTTTTCTTCTTTAATAGCCTTCCAATTCTTTCATTTTAAGGCACAATATCCCATTACAACATTGAAATACAACTGTATTGCCTCTATTATACTCTCGTAACTGCATTGTAGTACTCCTATGTTAGCATGAAGATTGTGAGTAAAGATATCGTACCACTTACTAACAAAGGAGAGGATTACTAGAATGAAGAAAACAGTTATCACTCTTGCAACGGCAGCAAGTTTAACTCTAACAATGGGCGCGAGTGCCTCTGCAGAAAAGGTAGAAGTAAAAAAGGGCGATACACTTTGGGGATTGTCAAAGGAATATGGAACAACGGTTGAAGATCTCCTGAAATGGAATAACTTAAACTCTGACTTGATTTTCCCTAATCAGCATCTGAGGGTATCATCTACTGAAAATTATATAGTAGAATCCGGAGATACTTTATGGGGAATCGCGAAATATTATGGCGTTTCAGTGAATGAATTAAAGAATACCAATTCATTGACTTCAGATATAATTTATCCGGGGCAAAATCTTACTGTCGATTTGGATAGCCGTGGACTGGCTGTTAAAGTAAATCAGCAGGAACAAGCCCAGCGAACAACAGAAACACAACAACCACAAGAAACACAGCAGACTCAACCACCTGAGGAGACGGCAGCACAACCTGCAGAGACCCCTGTAAATACACAGTCTACTAAAGAAGCGGCCAACGCAGTTACAGTCCAAGCTACAGCCTATACAGCGAACTGTGAAGGCTGTTCAGGTGTAACGAAAACAGGTCTCGACCTGAATGCAAATCCCGAGGCGAAAGTCATTGCCGTGGATCCTGATGTAATTCCGCTTGGAACAAGGGTATATGTTGAAGGTTATGGATACGCAACTGCACAGGACACTGGCGGTGCCATCCAAGGAAAAAGAATAGACGTATTCATCCCTGAAAAAGAAGAGGCTGTTGACTGGGGAGTCCGTTCTGTAAAAGTTACGATTCTTGATTAATATAATACCCATGAAGCAAAGGTGAAAACCTTTGCTTTTTTTGATGGTTTTGAAAATCCCTGACTATGCCGGGGTTCCAGAGAGTATAAAGTGTAGGATATTAAAAGGCGGTTTTGACAAGGCTTACTGCTTTCATAAACCGGTGGTAGAGGTCTTTTTCTCAAAAGGGAGAACCGTTCTTCTCTTCTTGCTTTCTACAGTTATTTAGATTAATGATGGAAAGATTCACGAAGTTGGTATGAAACAGAATAAAGGTTAAGAAAGAAGCCGATTACCTCCATTGACAAATGGGGATAGGGTTGGTTTCCGTTTCCCGAACATTTCAATATACCAAAGATGAATTATGCCCGGCGAGGTATAGAGGGAGAAACAGGGGATTGAACTTGTCCCCTATGTCCCCTAGAACAAAAGACAGATTTAGAAAATAGAAAAAAGTTTTCGGCGTATTTTCCAAAATTTATGTGAACAGCAAGGTGTCATTATTATAAAGATAAATGCTTGTCCGGACCACTTCATATACTAGGCAGGTCCCCCAAAAATTTTGGCCAGTTCTCTTTGTTACTAAAAAGGAAGAATCAGCACATGATAGTTGTTCGGCCTGCCAAATTAAACTACCGATATGAGAATCAAAAATTCAGGAGATCGTGTTTTTTTGAGGAATCAGTGGATAGAAATATGAAACAAATACAAAGAATCGGCTAAGAATGTGGGATTCAATTAATGCTATTCTGAGAATTCAGTTCGGTCTATTTAATCGAAAATAGAAATTGGAAGAAATACACAGATTCTTTACCATAAGAGCATGAGTGTACAAAGGAAACCCAGCCAGTCATCCTTATAGGGGCGGGTTGAGAGGCTTCCAGAAGCAGACGAAACCTCGCTTCCACACACTGGTTGTTTGGAACAATTACAAAGACAGTCATGGAGGCATATCCATCTTTGCATCCATGACTGTCTAAATTTATACCAAAATCTCCTCTAATACCCTTTCTTCTTTTTCATTAAGGAGGTTCTTTTGGATGATACCATGTACCTCCTTGTTCATATTCTTGCTTAAGACGTTGCCTGTCCCCTTATCACCAACCAAAATAATCTTGTTCCATTTCCGATTGGCGGCCTCCTGATCAAGCTTACTGCCAAGGCTTTTGTACCAGCGTTTTTGATGAGCCTCAATTTTTTCTTTGAAATGGTCGTCCTGGTTGGCGCTGCCTCCATTAGATCCAATATTGATATCAGCAGGCTGCGGGCCTGCATGCCTTCTCCATTCCTCTGTATCCAAATCAAAATGGAACATCTGGGTATCCTCCACTTCTCCGAATTGTGTTTGAATCATCTTTACCTGGTTTTGCTGAAGTAAAATTAAGCCAGTGAGGGGAGATATTTGGACTGAAGTTCTTTCAATTGGTCAAGGACAGCATATTCTTCCCAGTAAAAGTTGGTTTTGACCGGAACTTGCAGTTCAAATGTTTCCCATATTCCACTGTCTTCCGAGGCGAAAACAATAATACTTCTGGGGAGATCCCTTTCAAGGCTGAGTACATAGGTTTCAACCTTCTCACGGATGCCATTCATTTTCTTTTTCTCCTCTGCATTACTGACATCCAGATATTCTTCAAAACTGTTAAAGCCATTTTTCATGGCAATCTTCCACTTTCCGCCTTGTTGATCAGGATCTCTTCGATCTGTGTTCAGGTACATGGTAAGGAGTTTGTCAGGTTTTTGTAAATGAAGGTTCTCCAATTTGTTCAATGTTTTGGTTAAACTCATTTGTTTGCCCTCCTTATAAATTCTTATTATGTATTTATCTGAAAAGAAGATGGTGTAAACATTTAATGGAAAATTAACAAGATGGAAACTTTGGAAGAATTAATGGGATCACTCAAAGAATTGGGGAGCGTGTGAATATATTCCTTAAAATTTACAGGCTGTAATGATATGTAATGGTTTCATCATTCTTTTGACACTGTTATGAGATGAGCCTATGTTACTATGACTTCTGTTGGCGTAACAGCCGTAAAGGAGGATACAACATGAAGAAAACATCATGGCTTGCCATTATTGCCATTATTATAATTGGATTTCAAACATTATCTGTACAAGCAGAGGAATATAAAGAAAACGATACTGAAGAAAATGTGAAAGATTACCACAATCTCAAAGAAGGTGACATGCTTTGGGAGCTTGCCTCTAAACAGGATGAAGCTGATTTCACTGTAGAAACAAGGAAGGAACTCATCCAAAATGGTAAAGAAGTCTTGATACCGAAGCAGGTTGAAACAGAAGAGAGCCAGGTTCAAGGTGAAGACAATGTAATAAAAGAAATCGAGGTCAAAGCAACAGCCTATACAGCTTATTGTGATGGCTGCATCGGCATTACAAAAACAGGTGTTGACTTGAGAGCCAATCCAGATGAAAAAGTGATTGCGGTTGACCCGGATGTTATTCCGCTTGGATCCAAGGTATATGTAGAAGGCTTCGGATATGCTACTGCAGAAGATACCGGAAGTGCCATTAATGGAAACCGAATTGACATATTCATTCCGAAACGTGAGGAAGCAATGGAATATGGAGTTAGAAATATTACAGTAGAAATAATTGAATAAAGCAAAAGCAGGGGAAGAATTCTCCTTTAACCCATTAAAGCGCTAAGAGGGACTGTCCCTTTTAGCGCTTTAATGGGTTAACGACCTGGTTTTGTGTTTGGATTTTTTACAGATTGAATTTCTTTTCTATCGCTCATTTGTCGCTCTGCCAGCTCTTTAGCCGCTTCATGCTGGGATGCAGGGTTCTTTTTTGTCATTGATATTTCCTCCTTTTATTTACTTCCATATTCAAGTGTTAGCTTTTGTAAGAGAAAGGGGAATCATTCATTTCTACGCCCTTTCATGGAGGTTTTATTTTTAAGTATCATTTTGAAATTCAGGGAAAAAATAAACCAAGTATTGATACTGGTGCGTAATAAGTTTTCCAATAACTATGCATATTGGTTGATTCTACCCACACCTTCTGATAGGGTTAAAAATGTTGTCTTGTACGGCGGGGCTTTCATTTTACAAATGTGTATGAACAACTAAAAACATTACATACGAAAGGAGAATGATGATGAAGAAAATATCAGGTGTTTTTTGGATCACGGTAGCAATCGTTTTGGCAGCACTGATTTTTGGGGTCACTGCTCCTGGAAGTTTTGAAGAAATGACAGCCAGAGTCCAATCGTTTATTACTACACGGTTCGGCTGGTACTACTTAATTCTTGTTACGGCGATTGTAATTTTCTGTATCTTTCTTATTATCAGCCCAATCGGAACCATTCGCTTGGGGAAACCGGATGAAAAACCTGAATACAGTACATCTACCTGGTTTGCAATGCTGTTCAGTGCTGGAATGGGGATAGGGCTTGTATTCTGGGGAGCAGCAGAACCGCTTTCTCATTTTTTGGCGCCTCCAATGGCAGAGGGAGGTACAAACGAAGCGATCAAAGAGGGAATGCGATACGCGTTCTTCCATTGGGGAATCCATGCTTGGGCCATTTATGCTCTTGTGGCGCTTGCACTTGCTTACTTCCAATTCAGAAAAGGAGAACCCGGTCTTGTATCCGCTACACTGAAACCATTATTTGGTGATCGTGTAAATGGTCCGCTTGGAACCATCATTGATGTTCTGGCAGTCTTTGCGACTGTTGTCGGGGTTGCTACAACGCTTGGCTTCGGTGCTGCCCAAATCAATGGAGGGCTTTCCTACCTTTTCGGGATTCCAAACAACTTTACCGTGCAGTTTATCATTATTGCGGTTGTAACCGTCCTGTTCATGATCTCCGCTTGGTCGGGATTAAGTAAAGGTATTAAATATTTGAGTAACACGAATATGGTACTTGCTGTTGCTTTGCTTGTACTGATTTTCATTGTCGGTCCGACACTGCTTACTTTGAATTTGTTTACGGACACTCTTGGTGCTTACGTACAAAATCTCGTGAGGATGTCTTTCCGTATTGCTCCGCTGAACTCTGACCACCAGGAATGGATCAATGGCTGGACCATTTTCTACTGGGCATGGTGGATTTCCTGGTCTCCATTCGTCGGGATCTTCATTGCGCGTGTGTCCCGCGGAAGAACCATCCGTGAATTTTTATTCGGAGTGCTTCTGCTGCCAGCCCTGGTAAGCATGATCTGGTTCACGATCTTTGGAACTGCCGCAATTGACATTCAGCAATCAGGTGTGGTGG
Organism: Bacillus sp. SRL337; assembly: GCF_984799155.1. NCBI lineage: Bacteria > Bacillati > Bacillota > Bacilli > Caryophanales > Bacillaceae > Bacillus > Bacillus sp. SRL337. The sequence goes on from NZ_OZ481793.1 coordinate 1,990,504, forward strand.
ATCTATCTAGTTACGCCACTGAAGAAGTGCTGTTTGCGGTATTCAATGAAATTCCATTATCAGCCGTCCTATCGATTGTGGCTGTAATACTAATCAGTACATTCTTTATTACTTCTGCTGACTCTGCGACATTTGTATTGGGAATGCAGACAACTTACGGATCATTGACACCTCCGAATACGGTGAAATTGACTTGGGGTATTGCCCAGTCAACAGTAGCGTTGATCTTGATGTACAGCGGCGGGCTCCAAGCCTTGCAAAATGCTTTGATTATTGCGGCGTTCCCGTTCTCAATGATCATGATCTTGATGATGGTGTCACTATATAAAGCGTTGACGAAAGAAAAGAAAGAGTTAGGTTTATATCTTAAACCGAAACCACGTAATAAAGTTAAATGATAACGAAAAAACAGGCAGGCCAGAACATGGGGCTGCCTGTTTTTTTTGTGGAGGATTACGGGCTGCCCGAACTATTGGAAGCGACCAACACTTTGAATCGGTAAGCTGGGAACAATAAATTTAGTGAATATGGAGGGCTTAGCGGATAGGGGGGAAATGGTGCAACGTATCATGCATAGACCAAATTTTGTGAAGAATAAGGACAAAGTGGCGCAATACCTAGGAGAATGCACCAAAATTCCTAGGCATAGGGGGGAATCGTGCAATACCTCAAGGTAAGCACAAGACTCAAGAGCACATCAGATAAAGAGGTCGATTGACTAAAGGGAACCAGCCGCAGCACATCATCAAATTCCCGATTCCGTCAAAATCGCGACTCTTTCGACTCCTCTCCGGCGATTTCTGTCCCGATTCCGCCCGAATGGCGACTCTTTAGACTCCTCTCCGGCGATTTCTGTCCCGATTCCACCCGAATCGCGACTCTTTAGAGACTCCTCTCCGGCGATTTCTGTCCCGATTCCACCCGAATCGCGACTCCCTGGACTCCTCTCCGGCAATTTCTGTCCTGATTCCACCCGAATCGCGACTCCCTGGACTCCTCTCCGGCGATTTCTGTCCCGATTCCGCCCGAATCGCGACTCCCTAGACTCTTCTCCGGCCTTTCCTGTCCCGATTCCACCCGAATCGCGACTCCCTGGACTCTTCTCCGGCGATTTCTGTCCCGATTCCACCCGAATCGCGACTCCCTAGACTCCTCTCCGGCAATTTCTGTCCTGATTCCACCCGATCGCGACTCTTTAGACTCCTCTCCGGAGATTTCTGTCCCGATTCCGCCAAAATCGCGACTCCCTGGACTCCTCTCCGGCGATTTCTGTCCCGATTCCACCCGAATCGCGACTCTTTAGACTCCTCTCCGGAGATTTCTGTCCCGATTCCGCCAAAATCGCGACTCCCTGGACTCCTCTCCAGAGATTTCTGTCCCGATTCCACCCGAATCGCGACTCCCTGGACTCCTCTCCGGCCTTTCCTGTCCCGATTCCACCCGAATCGCGACTCCCTAGACTCTTCTCCGGCGATTTCTGTCCCGATTCCACCCGAATCGCGACTCTTTAGAATCCTCTCCAGAGATTTCTGTCCCGATTCCGCCCGAATCGCGACTCCCTGGAATCCTCTCCGGCCTTTCCTGTCCCGATTCCGCCCGAATCGCGACTCCCTAGACTCCTCTCCGGCGATTTCTGTCCCGATTCCACCCGAATCGCGACACCTTTCCCTGTTCCCAGCTGCTTTCTGTCCCGATATATAAAGCACCAGTGCAAAAACCTAAAGTTTTTTGGTTATTCAGGGCGTTTACTTCAGTCATTCTTCTCTGTAAAGCATACAGTGTAATAACCATGGTACGAGGAGGTGTTCATGTATGTACGGATACGGCGGATACGGCTACGGTGGTGGCGGTGGCTATGGCAGCACTTTTGTGTTGATTGTAGTTCTATTCATTCTTTTGATCATCGTTGGTGCAGCTTATGTAAACTAATGATGGCGATAGCTTCAGTGGAACGTCCCGCTGAAGCTGTTTTATTTTTGTGAAGAATAAACATTTCAGCGCTTAAGTGTTTTTTTGGAGGCTCGACGTCTATCTTCAACTCCAAAGGATTCGAGTCAAAAGAAGAATAGCCATTAAGGATTCCAATGCCCAGGGGCTTCTCTATAGCTTGACAGGGGTTATACATGGCGCGTTTGCCTTTTCTTGATTAGGATTGATACATTAGGACCCTTTTTTGCTTTCCAGAAGACTATCAGTTGCTTATACCTTCAAGTTTTCTTAAAATAAGAAAGACATTTATTAAAAGGTTGATGCATCTAAATGGCTAAAAAACGCCGAAAACGGAAAATTAATAGGAAGTCGCCTCTAAAGATCCTGCTTATTCCTTTTACAATTCTTCTGACTTACTTTATTGTATATGGTGGATTTTTGACCTATCAAGAACTGTCAGAGGAAGCAAGAGACGAAATTCCCCCTGAATATATCCCGATCTATAAAGACGCTTCCCGTGAATATGGAGTGCCATGGAACCTGCTTGCTGCTCACCATAGGGTCGAAACAAAATTTTCTACAATGAAGACGATGGTGTCGGCCGTGGGAGCTGAAGGCCCCTTTCAATTTATGCCCTGCACGTTTGTCGGATGGTCACACCCCACTTGTGAAGGCCTCGGTAAAGGAGACATTCCAAAAGAAGAGTTGACTGATCCCGAAGTAATTGCAAAGTATGGAGGGTACGGTGTAGATGCCAACGGTGACGGCAGAGCAGATCCGTGGGATATTGAAGATGCCGTCTTCAGTGCAGCCAACTACCTTGCGAACAATGGAGCTGCGGACGGAGACCTCGAAAAGGCTGTTTTTGCCTACAACCACAGCGAACAGTATGTAGAAGATGTGTTGTTCTTTGCAGAAAGATATAAACAGGAAAACACAAAAAAACAGGCTGCTGATTGATTCAGTTTACAGCAGCCTGTTTTTTCTTTTTCCATGGTTAACGATTCTTCCTCATGCTTTTCATGATCAAGCTCAACAAGAAGACGAGAATTATTGCGCCGATCAATGCGGGAATGATTGCCATGCCGGCTATGTCAGGACCGAAATCCCCGAAGATTAAACCGCCAAGCCAAGCACCAATAATCCCGGCGATAATGTTCCCGATTATACCTCCTGGGACGTCTCTTCCCAGAATCAAACCTGCAAGCCATCCGATAATACCGCCAATGATCAAATATAGAATAAAACTCATACTATTTTTCCTCCTAATTGAATAAATTTAATTTCTTGTTTAATATACACAGAACATCAAGATGTTAAACCAGATCATATTTTGGGTATATCTATAGTTTCCCTTGAGGAAGGAATAATAATGATGAAATCTTCACCATTAGGAGCAGCAGCTATGAATAAAGCAGAAAGAATGATACAACAATGGAAAACAGCATTGATTGCTGAGATTCAAAAGTTAAAAGAGTTTGAAAGCAGGGGGATTACAATTATAAAGGGCCAGTACTTGGATACCTCTGAAGGGGGCGCTGTGTATTGGCTGGTAATGGCATATCCAGCAAGCTTGTTTCAAGGAGGATCGATTATCTTTGAATATGGAAGAAAAAAGCATGAAGGCAAGGTGCTTTCTTCTGAAGGGGTCGATGTAATCGTCGAGTTGGATTGTGATTTGGGCGAAGAGATAGGGAGAGGGTTATTACATAATGAGCCATGGGACCTTCTTAACCAATTAATTGAGCGGCTGGAGGAGATAGAAGAAGATACAGTAAAACTAAAGATGGTTGAAAGGGTAATGAATCCTGGAGAGAAGACTTACCATCCGGCTGAAAAGGCCAAGAATCATGTCCATGAAGCAGTATTAAGGTCCAAGTATAACCCGGTTACCTATATATGGGGACCGCCCGGCACCGGAAAAACATATACATTGGCACGCACTGCTGCTTATCAATATGTAAATGACCGAAAGATCCTGCTTCTTTCACACAGCAATGCAGCAATCGATGTGTTGACTTTGGAGCTAAGCAAGTTCTTGCAGGAAAACGGGAAGTGGACGCCTGGAGAAGTCATCCGCTATGGCATACCAGAAAAAGAAGAAGTCCATTCCCATCCTGAATTAAGTGTGGTCAAACTGACTGAAATGGAAGATATACGTGTAAGTGAACGAAAACATAAATTTGAACGAAAACGAATCTTGTTAAAGAAGAGATTATCGGTCAAGTTCAACTCAAAGGATTCTGCTCAGTTGACTAAAGTTGAAGTGGGATTAGTGAAACTGAGGGAGAAACTGAGGAAAATGGAAGGGCAATTTGTCAATGATGCGAGAGTGGTGGCGACCACTCTTTCAAAAGCGGCCATCGATCCGATGATATATCAGACCCAGTTTGACCTGATCATCATTGATGAAGCGAGCATGGCATATACCCCGCAAATAGCTTTTGCAGCAACACTTGGGACAAGGGTCGTCATATGCGGGGATTTCAAGCAGCTTCCGCCGATAGCTGTGTCTCGGCATAGATTGGCAGAAAAGTGGCTTAAGGAGGATATTTTTCATTTAGCGGATATCGCCAGCCAGGTTGAACAAGGCGGCCACCCCCCGCACTTGTTGCTTTTGCCAGTCCAGCGGAGGATGCACCCTGATATATCCGCCTTCACAAATGACTTTTTTTATCATTCTTTGGTGAAAGACCACCCTGACATTCGGAAACAGCGTACCCAAGTTACAAACCTTGACCCTTTTCCAGGGGAAGCAATCTTCTTATTTCCTCTTATTGACGGATTACCATGGTGTCTGACAGACAGCGGCTCAAGGTGGAATGTAATGTCTAGCCTGGTGTCTCTGCAACTGATGCTTGCAGCCAATGAAGCAGGAATGACATCGGTCGGATACGTCACTCCCTACAGGGCACAAGCGAAATGGATGAACCGAATCATCCCAGTATTCTTTAACAAACGTGATATTCCAACATCTGCGGACATCTTTGCATCAACTGTCCATAAGTTTCAGGGATCGGAAAAAGACATGATTTTATTCGATCTTACAGACAGCTCGCCGCAGGAAAAAGCGGGCATGTTGTTAACAAAGAAAGGAAGTGGCCGGCTCATCAACGTGTCGGTGACCAGAGCAAAAAGTAAATTCATCTTGCTGGGCGACCATCAGTTTGTCAAAAGGCGTGTATCCGGCGATAAGCCGGTTCGTAAATTAATTGATTTTATGGAAAAGAGACTGTCTGAGTCCCTTCCTGATCCGTACTCTGTTTTTATACAGAACCATACGAAGAGGTTGAGGTGGTTCAAAAAAACGGACCTGGCAAAGATAAAAAAGGATATCATCAATGCAAAGTCAGAAGTTTTTCTATCGTTTGAAAAAGTAGAAGATATTCCAGAGAGTATATGGAGGGCAGTAAGGAGTGTCGAAGAAAAGAAAACTATAATAATATTATGTAAACATAACAAAGGAATTCCTTTAAACGACTATAAAACCGATGCACGGGAATTCATTCAGCCATTCATCGGCTTTGATCAAAAGGTTTTATGGTACGGTCTTACTGAAAACGAATCAGTAAAGGATTCGTTTCCATACATGGCCCGGGTGTTTTCAGGGAACTTTTATATTGCATATGAATCCAATTTGCCATATCAAAGAGAATGAAGCGTTTGCACAAAGGTTTTCCCTGTATTAAAATAACAGAAAGAGAGCTCACCAAAAGGAGGAATATCCTATGAAGAAGTTCAAAATGTGCATTGAATTTTGTATGATGTGAAACTACTCGCCTAAAGCCGCGAGGTTCGCGGAAGAGTTATTCAACCATTTTCGGGGGGACCTGGAAGAAGTGAAATTGACTCCTTCATCAGGAGGCGCATTTGAAGTGTCGGTGGATGGAGAGAAAATCTACTCTAAATTGGATACAGGAGTCTTTCCTGATCCAGACGAAATCATTGAACACATAGAGAATAAATAGGGATCAGCCTCACTGCCGGCTGATCCTTTTTTTATATTTGACCTTGGAACCGGATGACCGAAGGAGCCGGCTGTTTGTCGAGCGCTTTCAATATATGGATTTCCAAATATTCTTTCTGGGGATATAACTGTATCGGATGATACTTTAAGGAGAAGGGGAAGTTGACAGACCTGGCCTTCGTTCTATCTTTTTCTTTAGGGATAATCTCGATGGTAAGTGTTTGATTTTTTTTAGTAAGGATGACTTCCTGAACTGAAAATTTTTCGGTCGTTACTTCAACAATGTACGCTTCCGTGGTATCGAATAAATCGACCCTGAATTGTGTTTCATCGAGTTGAGTAGTATAAGGGTCAAGCAGCCAGTCTTTCATCCATTGTTCCCAGTCTTCTAATTTAAAATCATCTCCCGAATATGTCATGTTTTCCTCCATCTTTCCTTTGGGCTTATTTCGAGACTGTAAAGAAGAAAATAAGCTTTCCTTTTCAACAGTTTATTCTTTTTGGGTTATGATGTGTGGGTGGTATAATGTGAAATATTCACTGTGTATGGAATCGGAGGCAACGAGTATGAAAGAACTGTTAAGAAACATCCCTTCTATCCATGAAATTCAACATGAGGAAAGCTTTGACCAAATGGTGAAGGAACAAGGCATCTCAATGGACCAGGGAACAAAACTCATTAAAGAAGCTGTGGCCAGCCTCAGGAGCCAAATCCTGAATGGGACTTGGAACGGTCCGCTGCCTGGAAGTGCGGGCTTGAATAACCATCTGATCCAACAAGCCGGAAAGGCAGCAAACAGTAAATTTTCCTATACTTTATCAAAAGTAATCAATGCCAGCGGCACCGTTTTGCACACCAACCTTGGAAGGGCAAGATTGAGTCAAACTGCAGCCAGGCATGTGCTGGAAATCGCCAGCAATTATAATAATTTAGAATATAATCTTGAAAAAGGCACAAGGGGCTCCAGGCATACACATGCTGAGACGCTCATAAAGGAAGTCACCGGGGCAGAAGCGGCGATGGTGGTCAATAATAATGCTGCTGCTGTTTTCTTAATCCTTTCTGCTCTTGGTAAGGGAAAAGAAGTGATTGTTTCAAGAGGGGAGCTTGTAGAGATCGGAGGCTCATTCCGTGTATCCTCGATCATGGAAGAAAGCGGTACAGAGTTGATTGAAGTCGGAACAACCAACAAAACGCGGATTTCTGATTACGCTGAAAAGATAAACGACAATACGTCAATGCTCATGAAAGTTCACAGAAGTAATTTTGTCATCAAAGGGTTTACGGAAGAAGTCAAGACAGACGAGCTGGCCAAACTATCAGCGGAATACGATGATGTGATTTTTTACGAGGATTTGGGAAGCGGTATGCTTTATGACTTAAAGAAACATGGCATTGGTTCCGAACCATTGGTTAAGGATGTAATTGCAAAGGAGGCGGACGTTGTTTCATTCAGCGGTGATAAACTGCTTGGGGGACCGCAGGCGGGAATCATCGCCGGCAAAAGAGAACTCATTGAAAAGTTGAAAAAACATCAGCTGTCCCGGGTTTTACGTGTGGATAAGATGACGTTGGCAGCTTTGGAAGGAACCCTACTGGATTACCTGAAAGGGGAGGAAAAAAACATCCCAGCTTACAAATCGCTGCTGAAGGAGCCAGGCGAATTAAAAATGATAGCAGAAGAGATGCAGCGTTCTATTATGGAATCCGGGTGCTTCTCTGCTGAAGTAAAACCGGGTAAAAGCCAGGTTGGAGGCGGGACGATGCCGGAAGTGGAACTTAATACATATGTCCTTTCCCTTGGGCACAGCCATATGGATGCTGCGCAGTTGGAAAAAAAGCTTCGAAAAGCCGACACCCCGATTATCGCCAGGATCCATAGAGACGAAGTACTTCTCGATTTCAGGACTGTCAATGAAGAAGAGATTCATGTGATTCGCCAAACTTTATTAGGACTGGGAAATAGGTAGAATCAAAAACACAGTCTCAAGCAAGGAGACTGTGTTTTTCAAAGAAGAAAAGGCCATGTTCCAAATAGTCAACTAAGGAACCCATGGCTGATTGCTGCTCCTCCTGGCGATAACTCATCTTCGAATCGCTTTCGCAGACATAATACTTTTTTCAAAGCGGAGCCGGTCTGCTGCCTTTTCGTCTACATGTCGTGATGCTGATTATGCTTCTGGCGGGTATGGTTACGGTTCTTCACTTTTTTTGACCCGCTTAAAGGTTCTGGTTGACCGGTAGGCTGTCCTTTAGTGGAATTTCTGCGCATATCTTTACCATCATTTTTGTTCACTTTGCATCCCTCCTAGAAGTAGAATGTGGATTTTGGCGGTCCGTTATTCATCTCCTATATGCTTGAGGGAATTCAGCGTCGCGTATAATTCCCTCAGGTTAAGGAGATTCTAACAATGGATTATTCTTCTAAAGGAGATGACTTCATGCCATATCATAAAGATAAACAGCAGGCCTTTCAGGCAGCACAGCAAGGTCATGAGGAAGTAAAAGATGCAGTGAATGAATTGGTACTGGATGGTGCTGACTACGGCCATCAGCTGGCGCACCTGAAGAATGAAGTGAATGAGGCGTACCAACAGATTGAAAATGCACTTGAAACCGCTTCTGAGCATCAGCGCGGTCAGCTTGAAAAAATGAAAGATGACCTCTCATCTGTCATGCAGCAAGTAAACCAAAATCCGAACTGAACAAAAGAAAGGGATCGGCCAACTTTTGGCCGATCCCTTTCTTGTTCAGCATTGTCAATATCGAACAAGCCAAATTACAAAATGTTATATGAAATTAAAGCAACTTCTAGGGAGCCGCGGACTTCAGGTTATCCGGATGCCAACCAGCTCAACCCCATACTGATAACGGACTTGCCGGCTAATCCTTTGGTATTCAGCTGCAATAGCCCGGCGGCCATCAGATTTGCACCTATCTACATGAGGTAATTCTTCATCGATTGGCTTTGCTCATCTTGAACCATTGGTACAATGCAAGTGGCCGCCCAGTTCCTGCGCTGCTGAGCATGAATATTCCAGCTTTCACTACACTTTCGCGCAGGGCGGATTCGCTACAGCTAGTACAGAAACCACTCCAATTACTTAGTTTTAAAATGCAAGGCCTTTCAATTGAGTAAAGGGCGCAATATTTGTTACTATATAGTTGAAATTGTTTGATTATTGATTTTTCTTGCGCTTTTTGTTGTTTTGTCTTTGAGCAGCAGTCAACGGTTCATTAGAAAACTCTTCATTATATCCTGCACCTGTACCTTGAGCTTTAGCGGCATTCATGCCCTCGCGGATATGATTAGCTTTTCTTTTGGCCATTCCGGTCACCTCCCTTTACAGTTATCGTTTCCTCGGGAGGGCGATGCTATGAGTTGAAACCAATTTCATTTGTTTTTTCAGGATAATAAGTAGTGCACAGAGAAGTCTGATTTTTTTAATAAAAACCTTATTTAAATGGTTTTTTAGTCAGAGACGAAATGAAAAGTGGAAATCCTATAAGAAAAACTTATCAAACACAATAACTTTCTTGATATTTACTTATGTAATCGCTTGTATTAAGATGTTAATGTGACCAAGTTAAAAAAATCAAACTTTTCATCACATGTAAATCGTTACAATCTCTAAGAGGGGGAATCGAGATGGCGAAGAACGACGTATTTAAATCCCGTGCTTCATTCGAGGCAGCGGGGAAACGCTATCATTTTTATCGTTTAAAAGCATTAGAAGAGGCTGGCGTAGCCAACGTTTCACGTTTGCCTTACTCAGTGAAGGTATTGCTTGAATCAGTACTGCGTCAATATGACGGCCGCGTAATCAACAAAGAGCATGTAGAAAACCTTGCAAAATTTGGATCTAAAGATGTGAAGGATGCTGAAGTTCCATTCAAGCCTTCACGTGTAATCCTGCAGGATTTCACAGGAGTACCTGCAGTAGTAGACTTGGCCTCCTTGCGTAAAGCAATGGCTGATATCGGCGGAGATCCAGACAAAATCAATCCGGAAATCCCGGTTGATCTTGTTATTGACCACTCTGTACAGGTTGATAAATATGGAACAGCCGACTCACTTGCAGTCAATATGGACCTTGAATTCGAACGGAATGCAGAACGTTACCAGTTCTTAAGCTGGGCACAAAAAGCATTCAAGAACTACCGTGCAGTACCGCCGGCAACTGGTATTGTCCACCAGGTTAACCTTGAGTTCCTTGCAGATGTCGTTCACGCAGTTGAAAACGAAGACGGTGAATTTGAAACATATCCTGATACACTTGTGGGTACTGACTCCCATACAACCATGATCAATGGTATCGGTGTACTTGGGTGGGGCGTAGGCGGTATCGAGGCAGAAGCAGGAATGCTTGGACAGCCTTCATACTTCCCGATCCCTGAAGTAATCGGCGTTAAAATGACTGGAGCACTGCCAAACGGCGCGACTGCAACAGACTTAGCGCTTAAAGTCACTCAAGTCCTGCGCCAAAAAGGTGTTGTAGGTAAATTTGTCGAGTACTTTGGCGAAGGTGTTGCAACGCTTCCGCTCGCTGACCGTGCGACAATTGCCAACATGGCGCCTGAATATGGTGCAACTTGCGGATTCTTCCCGGTAGATGCCGAGTCGCTTGACTACATGCGTTTGACTGGCCGTTCTGAAGAACACATCAATGTTGTTGAACAGTACCTGAAAGAAAACGACATGTTCTTCACTCCGGATAATGAGGATCCAATCTACACGGATGTTGTGGAAATCAATTTGTCCGAAATCGAACCAAATCTATCCGGCCCTAAGCGTCCGCAGGATTTGATCCCGCTTTCCGATATGAAACCTTCTTTCCATAAAGCGATTACAAATCCTGAAGGAGTCCAAGGATTCGGCCTTGATGAAAAAGAAATTGAAAAGACAGCCACTTATACTAACCAGGCTGGCGAAGAAGTGAAAATTCCTACAGGAGGCATCGGTATTGCCGCAATTACTTCTTGTACGAACACTTCTAACCCTTACGTAATGCTGGGGGCAGGACTTGTAGCGAAAAAGGCCGCTGAAAAAGGCATGATTGTACCGGATTACGTGAAGACTTCCCTTGCACCTGGTTCAAAGGTTGTTACAGGATATCTTCAGGATTCCGGATTGCTCGAACCGCTTGAAAAGCTTGGATTCAACCTTGTCGGTTACGGCTGTACAACATGTATCGGTAACTCAGGTCCACTCCGTCCTGAAGTCGAGAAGGCTGTTGCAGATGCAGACTTGCTTCTGACTTCCGTTCTTTCCGGTAACCGTAACTTTGAAGGGCGTATCCACCCGCTTGTAAAAGCAAACTACCTTGCTTCACCTCCGTTGGTTGTAGCCTATGCGCTTGCTGGTACAGTGGATATCGACCTTAAAAACGATTCACTTGGAAAAGATAAAGACGGAAACGATGTCTTCTTTGCTGATATCTGGCCGACTCAAGATGAAGTGAAGGATGTTGTAAAACAAACCGTTACACCTGAGTTGTTCCGCAGGGAATATGAAAATGTATTCAATGATAACAAACGCTGGAACGAAATCAAAACAAGCAACGAACCATTGTACAGCTTTGATGACCAATCAACGTACATTCAGAACCCTCCATTCTTTGAAGGCCTTGCTCCGGTTCCGGAAGATATCAAGCCTTTAGATGGACTGAGAGTGGTAGGTAAGTTCGGTGACTCCGTAACTACGGATCATATTTCTCCTGCCGGTGCCATCGGTAAAGATACACCAGCTGGTAAGTACCTGCGCAGCAATGGCGTAGAGCCTCGCGACTTCAACTCTTATGGTTCCCGCCGTGGTAACCATGAAGTAATGATGCGCGGGACATTCGCCAACATCCGTATCCGTAACCGCATTGCTCCTGGAACCGAAGGCGGATTTACAACGTTCTGGCCTGAAGATGAAGTAATGGCAATGTACGATGCATGCATGAAGTACAAAGAGCAGGGAATCGGCCTTGCGGTACTTGCTGGCAAAGATTACGGAATGGGATCTTCCCGTGACTGGGCTGCCAAAGGGACAAACCTTCTTGGCATCAAAACAGTCATCGCAGAAAGCTATGAGCGTATCCACCGTTCAAACCTTGTGATGATGGGTGTTCTTCCTCTTCAATTCAAGAAGGGTGAAAATGCTGATACACTTGGACTGAAAGGCACAGAATCCATCTCTGTGGATCTTGCTGAAGGTGTAAAACCTCGTGATATCATCAAAGTTACGGCTGCTGATGAAGACGGCAACAAAACTGAATTCGAAGCACTTGTCCGTTTCGACTCAGATGTTGAAGTTGACTACTACCGTCACGGCGGGATCCTGCAAATGGTCCTTCGCGACAAACTTAAAGCATAATGATGTAAAAACACCCGTTTCGCAAGTGGAACGGGTGTTTTTTTATCATAAAATTGAAACTAATAAATTCAGACAGGCTTTCATAATATATAACGAATACGAATTTTTGGAGGCCTGAATCAGTGAAAAAGCTGATGGGAATAGTTTTAATAATCTTATTTACAGTAGTTGTTTATACGGAGAATAAATCAATGCCGGGAATGTATGACATTGAAAAAGAATCAAAAGCAATTCAAACATCTGTAAATTCTAAAGCAGCTTCTGTTAGTGGGATAACTGACCGTCTTCCTGGGCCTAAACTTGGAAGCCCAGCACCCGAGTTCACACTCATGTCATTAACAGGACAGAAAGTATCATTATCAGATTTTAAAGGAAAGAAAGTTTTAATCAATTTTTGGGCAGCCTGGTGTACCCCGTGTACAAATGAACTCCCGGCGTTAGAAGCATTTACAACTTCGACACAGAAAGACATTGAAGTTCTCTCCATCAATATCGATCCAGAGGATCGTGCAGGAGAATTCGCCAAGGAGGCAGGAATAACATTCCCAGTCCTTCTGGATAAAGATGACAACGTTAATGAAGACTATCAGATTATTTCCATTCCAACCACCATTTTAATAAACGAGGAAGGGAATGTAATGAATAAACACATCGGGGCCATGGATGAAGAAGGATTTCATGTTTTTGTACAATAAAAATAAAGAGAAAACCCTCTCTTTTTAAAAATTTTAGAAAATTGATTATAATTCATGGGAAGATTGCCCATACTAAAAGTAAATTGCAATAGAAGAGAGGGTAAAGAAATGCGAAGAATAAGGAAAAAATCATTTGCCGATCTAGTAAACGAAAATAAAAAAGCGTTAATGATGGATGCAGAAGCTATTGATGCCATTGAAAAGAGAGTGGAAGCCAGGCTGGAAATCAAACGGATGGAGAAAGCCGAGTAACGTTCATAAGGTGGCTCAATTCGATTTAGTTCAACTTTCAGGACAGGCATTCGGTCAGGAATGCCTAAAATATTTGTTCTGGAGAAAACACCACGAAGGGAGGGTTAGTGTCCGAATCGGGCGGTAATTCGGACATGAATCCCCGCTCAGAGCGAAAACGAGTCTGAACCAGATGCCAATATGCACAGAAATGGAATCATAAAATCGAAAAGAGTCAAGGGTGGTCCCAAATCAGGAAAGAAACCAATAAAGGCCAAGGAAGCTGCAATTCCACCGAAATAAACCCCAATACTTTAAACTTTCCAAAGTAAGTCACGATTTAACCGGAATTCAGCCGAGGAATCTAAAAAGCAAAGCTAAATTGGGACGAGATTTCTCCTTAAACCACGGGATTTTTTGAATAAGTTGCGGAAAACCTGACCCGGCTCATCAAAACCATCCACCCACGACATTTAGCTTCGAGTCGCTCCCGCATTTCCAAACAATATCAAACATGGACTAAGCTGCATACGTTGATTCCCAACAGAGCCAGGAATAACTAATAAAAGAATGCTCATATCTCCCCATCCTTTGGAAATTCTAATGATTAAGGGAGGGATTTTTTTATGAGTAATCCAAAAGGAAGCAGAAGTCACTTTGTGCCGAATCATCTTGGAACCCAGCCTCGTGCAGCAGGAGGGAACAAAGGGAAACAAATGCAGGACAAGTCAGGGAAACACGCTCAGGTGATCCAGACTAAAGGAGAATAGCTTCGCAGGAGTAACTCTTATTCTAAGGAGGAACCGCAATGGCAGAAGAATATAACAATCACTCGAATCCAGATGACCGCAGTGACAACGTCGAGAAGCTGCAAAGCATGGTTTTTCACACAATCCAGAATATGGAGAGAGCTGAAGAATCCATGGCCAATACTGATAGTCAAGAACAAATGCAGGCTATCGAAGCAAAAAATGATCGCCGCCGTGAAAGCATTGACGCATTCAGGAGCGAACTGAAAGATGAAGCAGCCTACCAAAGAAACGGCCAGGGGAACCAGGATAGATAAAGCGGGAGCTGCCGGAATGTACCGGCAGCTTCTTCTTCTATGGGCATGAGACTTACATATGTTAAAATTGAGGATAAATCCAGAAAGCAAAGGTGATATTTTATGTACATATCAGAAAAAAGCATTGAAGTGCGTTATGCGGAAACAGACCAAATGGGTGTCGTTTATCACGCCAATTACTTGGTATGGATGGAATTGGGAAGAACTAAACTGATTGAAGATTTAGGCTTTAGGTATGCAGATATGGAGAAGGATGGGATTATTTCTCCCGTGATTGATATAGAAATTAGCTACAAAAGTCCTGTCAGGTATGGGGAAAAGGCTATTGTGAAAACCTGGATTGAGTCGTATGACGGACTAAGGGTGACATACGGGTATGAAATTTTCACGGAAAAAGGTGCCTTGTCGGTTACAGCAATTTCCAAGCATGTATGTGTAAAAAAAGATACGTTCAGGCCGATATCAGTTAAGAGACAATATCCTCAATGGCATGAAGCATATGAGAAAGCCAAAAAATAAAAAGGTTATGTGATGAAATATGGCATTTGGCATAGATAGAAACGAATTAAAAAAGTGGAAACAGGATATCGATAACGGAGAAATATCATTCCTTACTCATTATTGGCTTGACGAGCGTTTCCCTGAATGTAAAACGGTAACAAAAGTCGGTGCCAGGGATATTGATGCACTTGCTGAATGGGGAAAACCATATGGGTTGAAACGAGAATGGATTGATGCGAGGAGAACGGATTATCCTCACTTTGATCTTCTTGGGGAAAAGCAGAAACAGGTTCTTAAATGCGAAAAACTAAACAATCATTTGAATCGGTTTTTTTAGTCAAGAAATTGACAATTGACTGCACTCCCCTGTCATAGTACATTCAATCTATCTACTATTTTTAACTGGGGTATAATATGACAAAAATGAAAGTTTATCAGTATAAATTAATCGATAATATCAGAAAAAAGTTATCTGAGTGGTTAAGCTCGGATAAAGAAATCCCGGCTGCTGAAGTAAAGCGTTTTTTCCATTCTATCAGCGGGACAGCGCCTACCATCGAGCTTGACGAGATTGGTGGTTTGGCTGCGGAAGCGATGAAAATCGCTGATATTAATGGGGAACTTACATGGAATAGAAAAAACATTCAGGAGATCATCTCTCCTCTTTTAAAGGAATGCTATCAGTTTGAATATGAAAATGAAATCGACTTCCCGATTAAGGCTGATATGAGTGAAAAAAGGAAGATTGTTTTTCTGGTAGAAAACGATACAAGCTTCCTCATTTCCATTAAAGATTATTTGGAACAGAAAGGGTTCCATGTGTTCGGTTTCACCGATGCAGATAAGGCAATCTCAGCATTGTATGATGTGAAACCCGACTGTATCCTGCTGGATATTTTTCTTGGAGATCAAAGTGGGCTGGACACACTGGCACATATTTCAAAGACCGTTCAAAAGCAATATGTCCCTGTTGTAATGCTGTCAGATGCAAATTCAGATGCCCTCCGAATCGAAAGTTATAAACAAGGAGCGGATGATTTTATCCAAAAGCCCTTTGTCTTAGAGGAACTCTTCATCAGGGTGAACAGACAGATAGAGCGGAAGGGGTTTGTCGATCATTTAATTTTAGTCGATGAATTAACCAGATTGTATAATCGGAAATACCTCCGCAACTCGTTTGCGCATCTGTGTGCGAAGCAATGGGAGGAAGAGCAGAATTTATCCATTGCCTTTTTGGATCTGGATTATTTTAAAAGGGTAAATGACCAATATGGCCATCTTACAGGTGACACTGTCTTAAAAGAATTTTCAATGTTTGTTAAAAAAAGACTCAGACCGGAGGATATCCTGATAAGGTATGGCGGCGAGGAATTCGTTTTGCTGTCTCCTGAAACAACAGCTGTGAAATGCAAAGAACAGCTGGAAAAAATATTAGCTGCCTTTTCAGCACATATGTTTAAGGCAGAAGGCAGCCATGAATTCAGTTGTACGTTTTCTTCTGGTGTAGTTGATGTGGATGCTTCCGTTTCTACTTCCTTATCTTACTGGCTGGATATGGCAGACCTTGCACTGTATCAATCGAAAGAGAATGGAAGAAATCAGGTGACCTTGTTCAACCGGAGCATGTCCTCATCCTTCAAAGCTGTTTCCATTGCCTTGCTGGAGGACGACCCCATTATGCAGGTGCTGCTTTCCAATACAATAAAGCAGACCGCAGCTGAATGCGAAATCCCAATAAAGATTTCAAAATTTGAGAGCGGGGAGCAGTTCCTTGGGAGCAGGTGGATGGAACAAAATCAAAGGGGCATGGTTCTTCTGAATATCTTCATGGATGGAATGAGCGGAATCGAGACCTTGAAGCAAGCGGATTTTGCTGCATTTACAGTCTTGATGCTGTCTGCAGAAACAGGACGGAATGAGATGATGCAGGCGATAGAACTGGGTGTAGCCGACTATGTCATTAAACCCTTCTCCATTCATTCGCTGGAAAACAAGATTTTATTCTATTTAACTAGATTAACAGATAATAGTAGGGAGAATACACATGAAGAGAATATTAATAGCTGAAGATGAAGATGTCCTCCGTATGTTGATCATGGATACACTCGAAGACGAGGGCTATGATATACATGAGGCAGGCGACGGGGAGGAAGCGGAATCCCTTGCCGATTCTTTGAAATTTGATTTAATACTGCTGGATTATATGATGCCGGGCAAAACCGGCCTTGAAGTGATCGAGACCATACGCAGCGGCAGTTTGAACAAATATACAAAGATCATGATGCTTACGGCAAAGAGCCAGAAGTCAGATGAACAAACAATCCTGGGAGCGGGTGCTGATTATTTTCTATCCAAACCGTTCAGCCCTATGCTGTTGGCAGAAAGAGTAGAGGAAATATTGGCAGAAGATGAATAATTATTTTCAAACAAGTCTTTCAAGGCGATTTGCTTCCTTGATGATGGTCTTTATCCTTCTTTTTTTGGTAGGGGCAAGCATTATTCTATATATTCAGTTTAACGTACAAGAAGATCTTGAAAGAGAGAACAGGATCACACTGCAGAAGGAAGATATCATCATTGAAATCGATGAGAACTTTAACCAGGCAATCATGGATATCAGGGGATATATTGCTTTTGGAAATAAAAATCTTAAGGACAGTGCGTTGGGCCAGCAGGAGGAGATAAGCAGCCTGCTAATTCAATTCGGTAATTTGGCTCTTTCATCAAAGGATCAAAAATTCTCCGAGGAGATGGAGTCCTTTTACAATCATTACTTTGAGGAGCTGCTCCCTCCGACTTTAACGGATTACGAAGAAGGAAATTTGGATGCGATCGTCAGCCGTGCAAATGATTTTGCCACTCCTCAAATCCAAACCTTTCAAAATAATTTAAATCGTTATCATAAGAGTTTGGAAGATCAGGTGAAAGAAAATGGAGAGGTCCTTGCTTCTGTCTATAATGATCTCCAATGGACGATGTTTATATTTGTTCTGTTCATGCTGGTCATTCTGCTTTCCATCACGCGAATCAGCTTGAATAGAATTGGAAAACCATTAAGAGAACTTGCCTTTGCTGCAGATAAAGTCAGCAGGGGAGAGGAATCTGAAATTGTTTTTACCCCCGACAAGAGAAGAGATGAAATTTCGATTTTGAAGAACAGTTTTTTACAAATGTTTTCCTTTATCAAGGAAAATGAGCAGCACTTGAAAGACAACAATGACGAACTCTCAGAGCAGCAGGAAGAACTTCAGGCCCAGCAGTTTGAATTGGAAAATCTTCTGGGCCAAATGGAAAACCGTGAGAATCAGCTGCGCCACAGGAACAAACTCATCAATAGCTTATCCAATTCCCTAGATAAGCAGGAAGTTCTTGATTCAATCGTCAAAGGATTTTCAAGTGTACTGCATGCCGACAGGGGCATCATTGCAATCCTTGATGCGGATAAGACTTTTGCAAAATGGAGTGTCCATGATAAAGGCGTGAAGCAATTCATCAGCCATTTGGAAAATGGTCTGATGGAGAGGTTACAGGAAGAGAAGGAAGCTTTCGTCATCAAGAGAAGGCTTCCTAGGGAAGAAAAAGGAATTCATAATGAGGAGCAGCCATGCTGGGATCTATATATTCCAGTCCTCTCATACAATGGAAATATTGAAGCGGTGATGGTCTATTCCCGTTTTTCAGGAGGCTACTCTGCCGAAGAAATACAAGAGTACTTCTCCCTTGCGAAACAGGTTTCAATCTCATTGGAAAAAATCAAGGTTTTTGAAACATCTGAAACAGATCGAATCATGAATAATGATATCTTAAACACCATCCATGAAGGAGTGCAGCTGCTGGATACAGCCGGGAGGATCCTTCACTTAAATGAAACGTTCTGTTCCATCTACACCTGTCATGAACCGCGTGTGTATATAGGAAAACCTTTCTTGGAGTGGTTTGAGCGGATACACGAACGGGTTGAAAATCCAAATGAAATCCATGATTTCATCCATCAGTTATTTTCAGGTGAGGACAATGCCCCAAAGCAAACCCAGTATAAAATCAGTGATGGGCAGCAAAAGATGATACAGGTTTATGCAGAGCCTCTCTATAGAAATGATATATTGTCTGGCTGGGTCCTTGTTCATCGTGACTTTACAAAGGAATATGAAGCTGACCAGATGAAGAATGAATTGGTCAGTACTGTGTCTCATGAGCTGCGCACACCTCTTGCCAGTGTACTGGGCTATACCGAACTGCTGATAAATCGTGAGCTGAAACCCGAAAGACAGAAGAAGTACCTGGGCACCATTCATCAGGAAGCAAACCGATTGACAGCCCTTATCAACGACTTCCTTGATGTACAGAGAATGGAAGCAGGTAAACAGACCTATGATAAAAAATATGAGTCTCTTACTCCTCTCTTAAAACAAGTAATTGAAGGAATTAGAATCAGCACCGACATCCACGATATACAGCTTGTCAGTAATAGTAAAGATGACATCGTGCTTGGGGACCGAGATAAATTGATTCAGGTTTTCCAGAATTTAATTCAAAATGCAGTGAAGTATTCCCCCGGTGGAGGTAACATCACCATTAACCTGCAAGCCCGGGCGAATGATGTCCGGATTTCCATCATGGACGAAGGACTGGGAATTCCGGAAGACGCCATACCTAATCTCTTCACTAAGTTCTTCCGCGTGGATAACTCGGACAGGAGAAAGATAGGAGGGACAGGATTGGGGCTTGCGATTGCAAAAGAGATCATTAAAGCCCATGATGGAGACATCACTCTGACCTCAAAGATTGGCCATGGAAGTACTTTTGCTGTCATTCTCCCAAGGATGAAAAGCATTGCTGAATACAGACATGAAGCTGGTTCTATAGGGATGGACAGAGGACGGATTGTTATCGTGGAAGATGACCAGCAGCTGGCCTCCCTGATGTCACATGAATTATCAGAAAGCGGTTTTGCCATCTCAACCTTCTCGAACGGAGAAGAGGCATTATTATCCATAGAGGAAAACCCACCTGATGCGCTTATCCTGGATATCATGTTAAGCATGTCGCAAATGGATGGACTGGATATCCTTAAAACGGTAAAAAACCGCTCCGATTTAAAAGACATCCCTGTGTTTGTATCAACAGCGTTGGATGAAAAAGAGAAGGTAATGAGGATGGGAGCTGAAGGCTTTCTGGTAAAACCTTATTTACCAAGCAAACTGACAGAGATGGTACTGGACAATCTGAAAGGATAAATCAAAAAATGAAGGCGGGATGGACCGCCTTCATTTTTGTCATTTTTTATATTCATATGCCGGTTCGTCTAGTTTTTCATTGTAATTCACATGAAGGTCATGATCAGAAAAGAACCAGATGTCATTTTCCTCGACAAAGAAAGTGGTTCCGTCCACTTCTGTTTTCGTACCGATGTCAATAGGGTCTTCCTTATTCACCCCTAATGAGAAGGAATCATGAAGGGGGCTTGAACCGCCATAACGAACATAGAATCGTATGAAATCCCCTTCTTCTATGTTCATCTCGTCTTTAAACCATTTCAATGCTTCGTCTGTAATAGAAATATTCATAGCTGTACTCCTTTCGGTTGCTGTCTTTGTCTATTATATGATGTTTTCCGTATCTTCAGCCAATCATCGGCTCAAAAAGGAAAATGATTGGATTAAGGCATACTCTTTATGTTATTTTAATACTAATACATACCATCCATCTATAAAGGAGGCGGGAGGATGAACAATCTCAAACTATTTCTCATCATTGGAGCAGGAATATTTGGCGGCTTGGTCCTGATGACTTTCGTCCAGCTCGAAAAGATAAATTATAGAATGGAAGCCCTCGGATTTATTGCCGCAGCCGCAGCTGTGTACTTTCTGTTGCTGTGGATGTTCCAAAAACGCATGACGAAAGCCTTTACCGCTGCTGTTTTGGTGTTGGCGGTGCTGGCCGTTACAACTGCAATGTTCCACCATGTCCTTTTCCCTGCTGGCCACTGAAAAAACCTGTCCATTAAATGACCAAAGGTCCTTTTCCGTGTGCCAGAACTAAGAAATCAGCTTTTTACACCGTTTAAGAGTGAATGCCGAGACTCGTCCAAGTGATGAGTCTTTTTTTATATGATACGAAAATCCAGGTAATCCTCATCCTGAATATGGCTAAATGAGCCAACGAGACCGAGATGATAGAGAGAAGCAGGACCGATAAGAGGCAAAATGGGCCAACGAGAATGAGGAACCGGGAGGAACCGGCCTTCCTTGGAAAAAATCCAGTACCGACTTATATACATGAAGATAATCCCTTTTTCGTTGAGCTGCTTCTCATTGAATATGGGGCCACCATTGAAATAAAAACAAACCGGCCTGTCCAAAATCCCAGATCGGTTTGTTTTAACATTTATGCAGTTCATTATGGAAAAGCTGCAGCAAATGGACCTTTTTTCATTTAAGGTTCCATGTTCATCACATGAGACACCATTTCTTCTTCCGGAAAGGATACAAGTCCGTTTTGATTGGCGGCATCAAGCGGCAGGATACGATAGTTTCGGTAGCGGGATTGTGTCACAAACGTCGGTTGGAAATTGATTTCAGGGAAAGTAATCCGTTTTCCGTTCTCATCTATGATTTTCTGGACCTTTACATTCGCAATACCACCGATATTCTTCAGTTCCCCGTCCTGGCCGGAAAGGAAGTTGCCCAATGAATAAATGACGACTGCTTCACGTCCGTCTTCAGTGTTCAGTTTCTCGATTGGCTGCAGAACATGAGGGTGATGGCCGATGATAAGATCCACTCCTGCATTGGTCAACTCCCGGGCAAGCATTTTTTGTGTATCGTTGGGATATCTTTCATACTCATTTCCCCAGTGAGTTGCCATCACCACCATGTCCACTCCCAAAGCTCTTGCTTTTTGAATATCCTGCTTCATTAAATCCAGGTCAATCAGGTTGACAAGATAATCCTTGCCCTCAGGAACAGGAATTCCGTTTGTTCCGTATGTGTACGCCAATAAGGCAAATGAAATCCCATTGACATTAAACGTTCTAATATTTTCACGGTCTTCCTTACTTTTGAATGCCCCGGTATAAGGCATTCCGATTTTCTCATAATGGGAGATGGCACTTAGTACGCCTTTGGTTCCTTTATCCAAGGAATGATTGTTCGCTGTAGTTACAGCGTCGACTCCAAGCTGCTGCAGGGCATCGACTATTTCATAAGGACTGTTAAATGCCGGATAAGTTGAGACCCCGAGCTCGGCTCCGCCTGGAAGGGATTCCTGGTTGGCAATGGTGAAATCAGGACTTTGCAAATAACTCTCTACATCCTGGAACATAGGTACAAAATTATAGGATTCTCCTTCTTCGGCATCCTGATAGACTGTGTTATGTAGCAGTACATCACCGATTGCCCCGATGACAGCCTCACTCGTATAGGACTTTTCCTTAAGGTTTGTTTTAGTACTGGAGTGCAGGGCGGATGTGCCCGATGCTCCAGTTGGATCTTTAGATGACTCAAATTGGTTCAGCACTAACATCAACGCTGCAATCATAAGGATGACAGCGAGCGCAGAACCCCATATAACTTTTTTATTCATTTTCTTTACCATCCACTCTCTACTAATTTTCCTAACGGGCCAAACATTCCTTCTATTAAACATTATAGAGTTGCGTAACCGAGAAATACACAGAAACTTGTTGAATTTCAATGTTAAATTAAGTAAATTCCAGCATCGAGGAGGACAAATTCATTTTGTAAAAAAATTCGCTTCGACATTTTCACAAAAAAAGCTGCCATGAACCGAGTCGAGAGGTTTATGGCAGCGGAATTTACTTATTGAATGAAAGCCATTTGACTTTCGGCTCGGTTTTGTTTTTGATTCTGCTGAGGTTTGCTCTATGCCTGTAAATGACAAAGAAGGTAAGAGCTCCGACTACTATAATCAGCGGTATGTCCCCTGTGAAAACGGAGTAGATGAAAGCAAAGATACCCGCAAGGATTGAAGAAAGGGAAACATATTTAGTAATGAACAGAAATGCAAAAAATACTAAAAGCAATAAAATGAACAGCACGGGAACATATCCAAGAAGAACTCCTCCTGATGTGGCCACTGCCTTTCCTCCACGGAAATTAGCAAAAACAGGATACATATGGCCTATAACCGCAGCTACTCCTGCAATCAGCATGTGAAGGTCAGATCCGAACAGGTCCGGGAGCAGCACAGCCGCCGTTCCTTTCAGGATGTCCATGATGGTTACCACCATACCCGCTTTCACACCAAGTGTCCGGAAACTGTTGGTTCCGCCAAGGTTTCCGCTTCCATGTTCCCTGATATCTTTTCCGAAAAATGTTTTTCCAATGATAAGACCTGAAGGAATGGATCCCAATAAGTAAGCTAAAACAATAATAAGAGCAATGATCACTGTGACAACCCCTTTTAACTATATGCCGTTCACAATTGTAAAACCGCATGTTTATATAAGTAACATTATTTTACCATGAATGCAGCCGATTTGGGAGAAACTCCGAAAAAAATCATGACCAGCTACTAATACTTCCCTGTAAACATTGAGGAAAAAAGATAAGATGTCCCCTAATAATACAGTGTTGTGCTAGAATGAAAAATAGATTTTCCAGAATGAGGTGTCACAATGAAAATATTTCTTACAGGTCTTCAATGGATGGCCTTTATGGTAGCTGGTTCAATAGCGGCTCCCATAGCGATTGCAGATTTATTTCATCTGCCGCCTGCAGAGACTGCAGGTTTTATTCAAAGAACGATGTTTGTCCTGGGAGCAGCAGGAGTCCTGCAGGCATTGATCGGACACAGAATGCCAATCAACGAGGGGCCAGCCGGTCTTTGGTGGGGTGTGTTTGCCATCTATGCAGGATTTGTCGGGACCATTTATGGGACTGGGAATGAAGTATTGCAGCTGTTGCAGGGAGGAATGCTGGTCAGTGGAGTATTTTTCTTTTTATTCGCTGTAACCGGAGGGCTGTCAAAGCTGACAAAGCTTTTCACTCCGACGATTACATTTATTTATTTACTGCTCTTGATTCTTCAGCTGAGCGGTTCTTTCATCAAAGGGATGTTCGGTATGTCCGGGGATCATCCGACGATTGATTTTACCATTCTTGCTGGAAGCTTATTTACGTTTTTCCTGACATTGTACTTATCTCGTCATAAAGTTTCCTGGATTAGACGTTATTCGATCATTTTATCATTAGCCATTGGATGGTTGGTGTTTATCTGGATTGGAAAAACAGGAAGTGTCCCGCCAACGGCAGGAGAGATCATCTCATTGCCTGGTATATTTGTGTTCGGTATGCCGAAGTTTGATTTAGGAGTCATCATCACATCCTTTTTCATTACTTTATTATTGATTACCAACATGATCGCTTCCATCAGGGTCATGGAAGAAGTCATGAATACGAATAACATGAAGCTGCATAGAAGATATAATCAGGCAGGGACTGTTTCAGGGATCAATCAGCTGCTAGGAGGTCTGTTTTCTGCAGTGGGCTCCGTTCCAATTTCAGGGGCAGCGGGATTTGTTTCGGCGACAGGTATCCTTTCGATCATCCCGTTTGTACTGGGAGCGTCCTTGGTGGTAGCTATCAGCCTTTTTCCAGACATCATGAACATCTTAGCTACGCTTCCTGCTCCTGTTGGCTATGCCGTAACATATGTCATTTTCATTAATATGGTCGGTTTGGCGCTTGGGGAGTACAGGAAAGAAAAAAATAATGAGCGTTCGAATTTCACAGCAGGAATTGCCCTCATTGCTGGAGTAGGACTGATGTTTGTTCCTTCGGCGGCCTTTGTAGGAGTGCCAGCCGTAGCGGCTTCAATCCTGAACAACGGGTTGATCATCGGCACCATTGTTGCGATTATCGTGGAGCAGGTGCTAATACGGAAGGACAGGAAGTTGGAAAATAAGTGATGTGTTTGTGGCACCAGCCAGGCCAGGTCCTTGCTGGTGTCTTTTGATTTTTGGGGATCATTTTTTATGAAGCCTTTAATAGGGTAAGGGTAGAGGCCCTTATTGTCGCCCTTTGCCGTTCCACCGGCCAGCTAAGGTAATCTATCAGTCATTTCTGCATTTCAACTGAATACAGAAGATGATTTTAATATTGAAAGGGGGCTGGTTCCGGGAAAAACATACTCCCCAAACATAATCTTTCTATAATTGGTAAATATATGTTTAACTTGTGGTGGAGAGGGTATTGATAATACGATTATTTATTTGAAGCAGGTGTTGAGATGATTGAATTTAAGAAGGTAAGAAAGACTTTCGAGGATGGAACGGAGGCTATCAAGGGGATAGACCTTATCATTCCCGAAGGCCGATTGACCGCACTGATTGGCCCGAGCGGCTGCGGTAAGACGACCACCATGAAAATGATCAATAAATTGATTGTTCCCACGGACGGTACGATATACATAAATGGTGAAGAGATTGCTTCCAAGGATGAAGTGGAATTACGGCGGAATATTGGGTATGTCATCCAACGCATTGGTTTGCTGCCGCATATGACCATAGAAGAAAACATTGCGCTTATCCCAAAGTTAAAGGGGTGGAGGAAAGAGCAATATGAACCCAGGGTGGAAGAGTTGATGACTCTGGTCGGACTCGAACCCGAGGTATACAGAAAGCGCTATCCGCTTGAACTCAGCGGCGGGCAGCAGCAGCGCGTCGGGGTGATCCGGGCACTTGCCGCAGAGCCTCCCATCATCTTAATGGATGAGCCATTCAGTGCACTGGATCCAATCAGCCGCGAACAGCTCCAGGATGAATTAAAAGTACTTCAGCAGAAAATCCATAAAACGATTGTGTTTGTCACACATGATATGGATGAAGCATTGAAAATTGCGGATCATATCGCTGTCATGAGAGACGGTGTCATTGAACAGTACGGCTCCCCGGCTGAGCTTTTGACTGCCCCTGCCAACGAATTTGTCAAGACATTCATAGGTGAGCATCGAATGAACAAGAGTGCGGATCGGGCTGTTAGGGATATCATGTCAACGGGTATGGATCAACGAACAAAGAGCGCTGGTTCCGCTATTTCTCCAAGCGCCACCATCTCTCAGGCTGCTAAAGAGCTCTTGCTGTCAAACGCTGATTTTCTAAAGGTTGAAGAGAATGGCAAAGCAGTCGGTTTTGTCACCAAAGAGGACATCCTGCAGGCTGTTGCTGATAAGGAGGGATCGCCTCATGCTGGGTAACATAGTATCAACATTCCTGAATACGGTGTCAAGCAGGTCAGATGATATTATGCAGGGCCTATTAGAACATCTGATTCTTTCGTTTGTCGCTATATTCATTGCTATCATTATATCGCTGCCTCTAGGAATATACATATCACGAAAAAAAAGCTCGGCAGAATTCTTTATAGGCGTGACGGCGGTCTTTCAAACGATCCCCAGCCTTGCTCTGTTCGGATTTCTCGTGCCATTGCTCGGTACGGGAAGTGCGACAGCCATAGTTGCCTTGACTGTGTATGCTCTTCTCCCGATTCTCAGGAACACTTATACAGGAATCACAGGTGTTGACCAGGCTGTCATTGAGGCAGGAAGAGGAATGGGTATGACGAGACGCCAGCTGCTTTATAAGGTCGAGCTTCCGTTATCCCTTCCGTTCATCATGGCGGGTATCCGTACGGCGACTGTGCTGACAGTCGGCGTGGCGACGCTGGCAACATTCGTTGGTGCCGGAGGGCTTGGCGACATCATCTATCGGGGGCTCTCTTCCTGGAATAACAGCCTGGTGCTTGCAGGTGCCCTTCCAGCTGCATTGCTTGCTCTATTTTTTGATTACTTATTAAAACTACTGGAAAAGGCGACAACTCCTAAAGGGTTGAAGGCCAGAAAATGAAAAAGGAGACTCAAATCATGAAAAAAAGATTGCTAGTTGCGGCCATTTCCCTTTTGCTGATACTTTCAGCATGCGGAAACGGCAGCGAAAAAGATACAGTTGTAGTATCCGGCAAGATGTGGACAGAACAATACATACTGACAGAGATGCTTGCACTTGTCATTGAGGAAAAAACAGACCTGAATGTCGAGCGGGAAGAAGCCCTTGGAGAGGTTTCCATCCTTACTCCGGCAATTGAAAAAGGCGACATCGATATGTATGTCGAATATACGGGAACCGGTCTGAAAGCAGTACTGAAAGAAGAAGCAGAACAAGGTGCAAGTGCAGAGGAAATCTATAAGCAGGTTAAAAAGGGTTATGAAGAAAAATATGGTGTAACCTGGCTGGAGCCGCTTGGGTTTGAAAACACCTATACCCTTGCTTACCGAAAAGGCGAAGATATTGATGCTGAAACTTACTCTGATTTAATTCCCTATTCAGAGGAAATGGTCTTTGGTGCACCACACCAATTCTACGAACGTCCTGGTGACGGATATGATGATCTAATCAAAGCATACGACTTCAATTTTAAAAATACAGAAAGCTATGACCCTAACATCATGTATGAAGCTGTGAAAAATGGTGACGTCGACCTGATCCCCGCCTTTACTACCGACGGCAGGATTCAGCGTTATGACCTAGCGGTAACGAAAGATGATAAAGGATTCTTCCCTCCTTTCTTTGCTGCACCGATTGTCAGACAGGAAGTATTGGAAGAGCACCCTGAGCTTGAAGATGCGGTCAATGAACTTGCTGGTCAGATTTCTGAAGAAGAAATGAGCGAACTGAATGCCAAAGTGGATATGGATAAAGAGGACGTTGAAGATGTGGCAAGGGAATTCCTGATCTCCAAAGGGATCATAGAGGAATAAAAATAGAGGATTCAAGCTGATCTATTCGGGTAAAAAACCTATAGATCAGCTTTTTTTGCAGGATATTTCCAAAAAACATCGAATTAAAGTAGAGGAGGAGTTGAAATAACAATGGATTTTTTAACGAGAAATGAAATGAAACCGCTGCTCGATAAATCAAAAGTGATTGCAGTCGTGGGGTTGAGTGACAACCCTGAGAGAACATCTTATATGGTTTCCAAAGCCATGCAGGACAATGGCTATGAAATCATTCCGGTCAACCCGACAATAGATGAAGCATTGGGGGTAAAGGCAGTACCGACACTGAAGGACATCGGCAGGCATGTTGATATTGTCAATGTGTTCCGCAGGTCGGAATTCCTTCCTGAAATCGCTAGAGAATTCGATGAGATCGATGCAGATATCTTCTGGGCACAGCTTGGTGTATACAATGAACAAGCCTATGACTTTTTGAAAAGTAAGGGATATACCGTTATCATGGACCGCTGTATCAAGGTAGAACATGCTTTAACACGATAGGGATTCGAACAAGCGACGGATGGATTTCCGTCGCTTGTTTTTGGGTGCCAAGAGACCGTTTCATCGGCATGGACTTTAACGAAAAAATGATCACACTCGGATAAGAAACCCGGCAATCTTCCATTCTTTTTACATGTCTTTATGAAAATAAATTTGCGAAATTTAAATAAAACGATACAATAAAGCATAGAAGTTTGCCGATACTGTGGTAAAATAAAAGGGCGAACAAATGTTCTTTTATATAAAATAAAGCACTTTAATTAGACAGAGATAAGTTTTGAAAGGGGAATGTTCGTGGCCAACAGGAATCAGAGCATGGATTACAATGATGATGCGATTCAGGTATTGGAGGGTCTTGAAGCGGTCAGAAAAAGACCGGGTATGTATATCGGATCCACAGACGCCAGGGGCCTGCATCACTTAGTATATGAAATCGTTGATAACTCTGTAGATGAAGCGTTAGCGGGATACGGAGATGAAATCACTGTTACTATACATAAAGATAACAGCATGAGTGTAGAAGACAGCGGACGTGGGATGCCGACGGGCATGCATAAGCTTGGGAAACCCACACCCGAGATCATTCTGACTGTTCTCCATGCCGGGGGTAAATTCGGGCAGGGAGGCTACAAAACAAGCGGAGGATTGCATGGTGTAGGGGCATCGGTCGTGAATGCCCTTTCCGAGTGGCTGAAAGTGACCATCATGAGAGATGGTTATGTTTATGAGCAGACCTTTGTAAACGGAGGAAAACCTCAAACGACACTCGAAAAAGTGGGAAAAACCAAAAAAAGCGGGACAAGGATCAGTTTTAAACCGGATCCATCCATTTTCAGTGTGACATCCTTTAACTACGACACATTGTGTGAACGTCTCCGGGAATCGGCTTTTCTTCTCAAGGGTCTCAGGATTACGATTGTCGATGAACGGCACGATCAAAAGGATGTATTTCATTTTGAAAGCGGGATCCAGGCATTCGTTCAATACCTGAATGAAGAGAAAGACAGCATCCATCCGGTTGTGTTCTTTGAAGGAGAACATAACAGTATCGAAGTGGAGTTCGCTTTCCAATTTAACGATGGCTTTTCAGAGAATATCCTGTCGTTCGTCAATAATGTCCGTACCAAGGACGGCGGGACACACGAAGCGGGTTCGAAAACAGCCATGACTCGTGTGTTCAATGAATATGCACGAAAAGCGGGAATCCTGAAGGATAAAGACAAGAATCTGGAAGGGACGGATATCCGTGAAGGCCTTGCCGCCATTGTTTCTGTCCGTATTCCCGAGGAACTTCTTCAATTCGAAGGACAGACAAAGGGGAAACTTGGAACAAGTGAAGCAAGATCTGCAGTGGATGCTGTTGTTTCGGAGCATCTGCTTTATTTCCTCGAGGAAAATCCGGATACCAGTTCCCTGCTGATCAAGAAGTCGATAAGGGCTGCACAGGCCAGGGAAGCAGCGAGACGAGCACGTGAAGACGCCAGGAACGGTAAGAAGAGAAAACGGTCAGAAACGATTCTTTCCGGCAAGCTGACTCCGGCCCAGTCCCGAAATCCACAGAAAAATGAACTTTATCTTGTCGAGGGTGATTCTGCAGGCGGCTCAGCTAAACAAGGCCGTGACAGGAAATTCCAGGCTATCCTGCCTTTACGGGGTAAGGTCATCAATACCGAGAAAGCGAAGCTGCAGGATATCTTTAAAAATGAGGAAATCAATACAATTATTCACGCAATCGGAGCCGGTGTAGGGCCGGAATTCAATATTGGCGATATCAACTACGATAAAGTCGTGATCATGACTGATGCCGATACAGACGGTGCACATATACAGGTCCTGCTTTTGACTTTCTTTTACCGCTATATGAAGCCATTGCTTGAAGATGGAAGAGTGTATATTGCGCTTCCGCCGCTTTACAAAGTAAGTAAAGGCAGCGGAAAAAAAGAAGTCATTGAGTATGCCTGGACTGATGAGGAACTCGATGGTGCTATCAAGAAAGTCGGCAAGGGCTATATGATCCAGCGTTACAAAGGCCTTGGCGAGATGAACGCCGACCAGCTTTGGGAAACGACAATGAATCCTGAAACCCGGACGCTCATCCGTGTCAAAATCGATGACGCTGCGAGAGCCGAACGCAGAGTAACGACTCTTATGGGTGATAAAGTCGAACCGCGCCGGAAATGGATTGAAAGCAATGTTGCTTTCGGGCTTGAAGACGATGGCAGTATTTTGGAAAATGAAAATGTATCGGTCGCAGAGGAGGGCAATTTATGACAACTCAAGAACGCTATCAGGACCTGCCTTTAGAAGAGGTACTAGGCGATCGTTTCGGGAGATACAGTAAATATATCATTCAAGACCGTGCACTGCCTGATGCACGTGACGGCTTGAAGCCGGTTCAGCGCAGGATCCTTTATGCCATGCATGTGGAAGGGAATACGCATGAAAAAGGATTCCGGAAGTCTGCCAAAACTGTTGGTAACGTAATCGGTAACTATCATCCCCATGGTGATACGTCCGTTTATGACGCCATGGTCCGGATGAGCCAGGAGTGGAAGCTTAGGAATCTTCTTGTGGAAATGCATGGAAATAACGGAAGCGTCGATGGAGACCCACCAGCAGCCATGCGCTACACTGAAGCACGGCTTTCGGCGATATCTACGGAACTTCTTCGAGATATTGAAAAGGATACGGTAGACTTTATACCAAACTTTGATGATACATCAAAAGAGCCAACTGTGCTTCCTGCCAGATTCCCGGCTCTTCTGGTAAACGGATCGACAGGTATTTCTGCTGGTTACGCAACAGACATCCCCCCGCATCACTTGGGGGAAGTAATCGATGCGGTCATCATGCGCATGGATAAGCCCGAGTCAACTGTGGATGAGTTGATGACGGCAATCAAAGGACCGGATTTTCCTACGGGAGGCATCATTCAAGGAATTGAAGGGATCAAGAAAGCGTACGAAACAGGCAAAGGAAAAATCGTTGTCCGGGGCAAGGCTGAAGTGGAAGATATCCGCGGAAGCAAGCAGCAGATTGTTATCACCGAGATACCTTATGAAGTCAATAAAGCGAATCTAGTAAAAAAAATGGACGAGTTCCGTATGGATCGGAAAGTAGAAGGAATCGCGGAGGTAAGGGATGAAACTGACCGTACCGGCCTGCGTGTTGTAATCGAGCTGAAGAAGGATGCGGATGCAGATGGTGTCCTTATGTTTCTATACAAAAATACTGACCTGCAAGTGGCTTATAACTTCAATATGGTGGCCATCCACAACCGCCGACCGCAATTGATGGGGCTCCGCCAGCTGCTGGATGCCTACATTGAGCACCAGAAAGAAGTGGTGACGAACAGGTCCAAGTTTGACTTGAAAAAAGCGAAGGACAGGCAGCATATTGTTGAAGGATTGATGAAAGCACTTTCGATTCTAGATGAAGTGATTGCCGCTATCCGTGCATCAAAGGATAAAAGAGATGCAAAAAATAATTTGATTGCCAAGTTTGATTTTTCAGAGGCACAAGCAGAAGCAATTGTTTCCTTGCAACTATACCGTCTGACGAATACAGACATTACAGCTTTGAAACAGGAAGCAGAGGAACTGGCAAACCGTATTGATGAACTGACGGCAATCCTTGAAAGCGAACACAAATTATTAAGTGTCATCAAGAAAGAGTTGAAAGCGGTCAAAAAACAATTTGCAGATGCCAGACGTTCTGTAATTGAAGCAGAAATAGAGGAAATCAAGGTCAACCTGGAAGTCATGATTGCCAATGAAGATGTGATGGTGACTGTAACAAAAGACGGTTATCTCAAGCGTACAAGCCTTCGTTCCTTCTCTGCTTCGAATGGCCAGGATCTGGCGATGAAAGAGACGGACAGGATCTTGCTTCAGCAGGAAATGAATACAACAGATGTGCTTCTGCTGTTTACAGACAAGGGCAGCTACCTATATTGTCCTGTTCATGAACTGCCGGATATCCGCTGGAAGGACCTTGGGCAGCATGTTGCGAACTTCATTTCAATCGATAAGGATGAAAGCCTGATTGCAGCTATGCCAATAAAAGAATTCGATGAAAACCGGTATTTACTGTTCATCACCAAAAACGGGATGGCCAAGAAATCATTATTGAGCCAGTATAAAGCACAGAGGTACTCTCGTCCGCTTGTGGCCCTCAATCTAAAGAAGGATGATGAATTGATCGATGTCCATGTAACGGATGGAACGAGTGATTTGTTCCTCGCTACTCATTTTGGTTATGGATTATGGTTCAACGAAGAAGAAGTCAGCGTGGTGGGACCGAGAGCAGCAGGAGTGAAAGGAGTCAACTTGAAAGACGGGGACTTTGTCGTTGCAGGGAAACCAATTTCAAGCCCTGGATCTCAGACTGTCCTGATTGCCACCCAGCGCGGGGCTGTGAAGAAAATGAAATTGGCTGAGTTCGAAAAGACATCAAGAGCAAAACGCGGTGTCGTGATGCTTCGTGAACTTAAGTCCAATCCACATCGATTGGCCGGAATGGAAATCGTCGAAGAAATCGATGCGATTTCACTGGAGACGAAAAAAGGGCATGTCGAAACTGTCCAGGTTTCCAACTTCAGGAACAATGATCGTTATTCGAATGGCTCATTCGTACTCGATCAGGGAGAAAGCGGTTCAGTCATCAAGATATGGCTTGAGCCCCGTTCCTCATTATAATAAGCTCATTTCCTTCTGAATGGGTGTTAGATTCTTGTGAAGTTCTATAAAGAAAGTAAGAAGGTTTATGAGAAGAGCCCTATAATAGAATATCAAGAAGCAGGCACATATCCATGCCTGCTTCTTACCTTTTTCACCCGATGGTTTTATCTTTGTGAAGCAAGGGTATAACCAAGGGATGTTTTTCGTTATATTGATTGCAGGAGGATGACAATGGACTTTTTTACAAACATAACCGGCTCACTTAATACGTTTATCTGGAGTTACATACTGATTGCCGGTCTCATCGTACTGGGTATCTATTTTTCAGTCCGGCTGAATCTGGTTCAATTCCGCTATAT
Organism: Bacillus sp. SRL337; assembly: GCF_984799155.1. Taxonomy (NCBI): domain Bacteria; kingdom Bacillati; phylum Bacillota; class Bacilli; order Caryophanales; family Bacillaceae; genus Bacillus; species Bacillus sp. SRL337. Next base: position 2,023,589 of record NZ_OZ481793.1, read on the forward strand.
CGGAGAAATGTTCCGCCTTCTTACGGATAAAGCGACCATTTCAGCTGAGGGAAAGAGAGGGATTTCCTCCTTCCAGGCTTTTACAGTATCGACCGCTTCCCGGGTGGGCACTGGAAATCTGGCAGGGGTCGCGACGGCTATTGCAGGGGGCGGTCCAGGAGCTGTATTCTGGATGTGGTTGATTGCTTTGCTGGGGGGAGCCACCTCCTTTGTGGAAAGTACACTTGCTCAGATTTACAAAGTGAAAGATAAAGATGGCTTTCGGGGCGGCCCGGCGTATTATATGGAAAAAGGATTGAATGCACGCTGGATGGGAATCATTTTCGCCATCGTGATCACTTTCAGCTTCGGTCTTGTCTTCAATTCGGTGCAATCCAATACGATTGCCATAGCCGTCAATGAGACATATGGGCTTAGTAAAATGACAATCGGGCTGATCCTGGCAGGACTGACAGCTGTCATTATATTCGGAGGAATCAAAAGGATTGCTCATGTCACTCAGATCCTGGTTCCGATATTGGCTATTTTATATATTTTGCTGGCGCTATTTATCTTGATTGTGAATATTACAGCAATTCCTGACATGTTTGTCTTGATTTTTGAAAGTGCCTTTGGAATTCGGGAAGTGGTCAGCGGTGGAGTTGGAGCAGCCCTTATGATGGGAATCAAGCGCGGGCTGTTTTCCAATGAAGCGGGAATGGGGAGTGCTCCGAATGCTGCCGCGACTGCTGCCGTGACACATCCGGCCAAACAAGGCTTGATTCAGACATTGGGGGTGTTTACAGATACATTGATTATCTGTACCTCTACAGCTTTCATTATCATTTTATCCAACCAGTATACTGGTGATCTGGATGGTATTCGTTTGACACAAGCCGCATTGACACACCATGTTGGTGACTGGGCAGGCTTCTTCGTTGCTACTGCGATTTTCCTGTTCGCATTCAGTTCCATTATCGGAAATTATTACTATGGTGAAACCAATATTGAATTTATTAAATATAGTCGTGTCTCTCTCTTTATATACCGGCTTGCTGTATTGGGAATGGTTGTCTTCGGTTCGACGGTAGAGCTCGAAGTGGTATGGGGCCTTGCCGATCTTTCGATGGGATTCATGGCGATCATTAACCTGATTGCAATCACTTTGCTTGCTAAAATTGCAGTTGCCGCTTTAAAAGATTATCGCCGTCAGAAAAAAGATGGAAAAGATCCAGTCTTCTATTCAAACTCCATACCTGGACTGAAAGGGATTGAATCCTGGGATGCCATGCCGGAAGAAGAAAGAAGAAAAAGAAACAAATAGGCTGAAGCGGATGATGAAAAATCATCCGCTTTTTTATATTACATATAATTCCCTCTTCTGGAGAACATAAGAAAAAATCAGTTCAAAAGGAGTGGTTAAAATGAGAAAGGAATTGTTGTTTGCATTTGCGGCTTTCTTTTTCATGTCATTGCATGCCATTGCCGGAAATTTTGCCGAAGAACACGAACGGCCGAATGTCATGGCAATTGTCACTTACGAAGAGGATGTAACTGGAGATAAGAATAAGGACACTATTACGTTATGGGGCAAACCTTTTGAACCTGGTGCATTATTTTACAAGGAAATCTGGGCGGAAATTAAGACTTCAGAAGAAAAGGAATTCAGGATTGACTATGAGGGCGGTTATGAGCCGGAAATTGAATTTGTTGACCTTGATCATGATGGTGTAAGGGATCTGCTGGAATCTTCAGCCACTGGGGGAAGCGGAGGTCTCTATAATTATAGTTTATACACACTGGCCGGTAGTCAGAAGAAAGAGATCGCCATGCCGCCAGATTTGTCGATCGAAGCCTATTTTGAGAATGGGTACAAAGGCATCATTACCTTCAATGACACAAATGAATCCTTTACAGTTAATTTGAGTAACAGAAAAGAAGACTATGAACGGCTGGGTATCTTTCAGGATGGGAAATTGAATGAGCCGACGGAGATGATGGTCATTCCTTATGCGATGTTTGAACCCGTGAAGATTAAAGGAGAAGAAGGAAGAGGATTGAGAGGCGTCCAAAGGGTAAGTGGTGCCTATCAGGCGGATGCAGTGGGAGATGTTTATTCCTATTGGTATTATGAGAACGGCAAATGGAATTTGACTGATATTCAATGGGAGGAGTTATAAGAGGAAGAGCACCACATCTGGGCTATTTTCATACTTTAATGTAAGCAATACACTTCAATAAGGCGGGGTGGCTTACGTTGAGTGAATTAGAACCAGAGAAGTTGGCGGTGTCGTTTATTCCTCCAGCTTCCATTTTTAATCCGATGGATGGCCGTAAATATACACTGACCCATTCCGATACTACTGGGGAGCTTTTTCTTAGTGTCGGCTGGGTTTATGACTTTTCAAAGGTGAATGCAATGATGCGGGATGAAGTACTGGCTGAATGGGTGAGAGTAATGGGGCAGTATACGCTTTCGGGGACAGTATATGTGAGCAGCGGAGAGTTTGATAAGAACCTCTCAAAGGTCCGTTTCATGATCTTTCAAAAGGAACTGCCGCTTGCTTTAACTGCTATAGTCAATGGAGATAATGATTTTTTCACTTATTTCCCATGGCTCTTAGATGCACCGATATATATGAGCTTTGACTCCATCTATCCAGATTTTAATCAAGTTAAATATTATGGTACACCAAGGCAATACTTATTAAGGTAAAATCGGCTGGGGAGGTTAAACTCTTCAGTTTTTTTTGATTATGTTTTTTTGGTTCTCTTCCGAAAATATAGCAGAATGCTGATAGAATGGATGAAGCTAAATGAGGCGGGTTGTTGACGAAATAGTTAGGGAGACCATAAGGCTTGGTTGGGTGATTACACAAAATGCAATGGCTGTCTTGAGTTATTTTGGTTCATCACAGCCATGTGCTATGAAATCATTGACAGGATATTACAGGTGGCTGCTGGCTCTATCCGTTACTCAATTCATATCGGTCAGCATTCAATCTGTCCTCTCCAGCCGCTTGCCAGTCTTGCTTTATCTTTGGATTGATTGTAAAACTTTGTTAAATAACTGGAAGATAAACTTCAGATTCAATAAAAGGTTAAATGGGCCAATGAGAATGGAATCGAGAGAGCCCCTGGCCCAATCAATGGTTAAATGAACCAATGAGAGTCAGAATTCAGAGAAACCCTGGCCAGATTACTGCTAAATGGGCCAATAAGAAGGGGAACCCAGAGAGATCTTGGCCCAATAAAAGGTAAAATGGGCCAATGAGAGTCGGGATTCAGAGAAGCCCTGGCCCAATAAAAGGTAAAATGGACCAACGAGAATCGGAACCCAGAGAGACCTTGGTCCAATAAAAGGCAAAATGGGCCAATGAGAGTCGGGATTCAGAGAAGCCCTGGCCCATAAAAGGTTAAATTGGCTAATGAGAGTTGGAACCCAGAGAGATCTTGGCCCAATAAAAGGTTAAATGGGCCAATGAGAATGGGGATTCAGAGAGGTCTTGGCCCAATAAAAGGAAAAATGGACCAATGAGAGTCGGGATTCAGAGAAGCCCTGGCCCATAAAAGGTTAAATGGGCTAATGAGAGTGGGAACCAAGAGAGCCCCTGGTCCAATCAATGGTTAAATGAACCAATGAGAGTCGGGATTCAGAGAAGCCCTGGCCCATAAAAGTTTAAATGGGCTAATGAGAGTGGGAACCAAGAGAGCCCCTGGTCCAATAAAAGGCAAAATGGACCAATAAGATCGTGATTCAGGGATAATGGACCAAACAGTTGGACTAGATCTTTAAACAAAAAGAAGCCGATTAACTTAATCCGCTTCTTTCTACGTTTATTTATTGTAGCTGTACATCACAGGCCAAGCCTGGCTTGAACTCGTGCCGAAGTATTAAACTGTCCTCATTTTGTTGCAGTTAATTTTTGAACGTAAACAGCTCCTCGGAAAGAATCGCGTTCTCTTTTGAATTTTCTTCTACTTCCACAGACTTTCTAATAATTACGTCACTATCAATCAACGCTTTTTTTAGAGAGGCGCTGATAGAATTGATGCAAAGAATCAGTATCGAGAATAGTGATAATGGAACTACAACCAGCAAGGGATTTGAGAATACCTGCTGGATATTCATACTGATGGTCGCAGCCCATTCATTCGTTTCAGAAAAATAGACAGGGTTGCTTGGGTCATAAGGCCCGAACGCAAATTCTGCCACTTTGATACCGCCAAGCGCCATTAGGATGACACCGAGTTGAATAAGCAGTGAGAGAGCCTGGGAAACCTGTTCAGAAAATAGCACAATCGAATGGCGTAAAAATTGGGGCAGGAGGTGTTTCCGGACGAGATGAAAACGGTTTGCGCCCATGATCTTTGAGACATCGATAAACTCCTGTTTCATAAAAATCTTCATTTCTTCACCGAGATAGATCCCCAATGATGGAATCGTAATAGCGGCTATACCTGCCAGTTGAATGAAGAAATAGCGGCTCGATGGAAGGGCATCTCCCTGGAATGCCCCCTCCAGAGGTGCCAGCAGGGCAAAAACGACGATAGCGAGTGGGATATATTGAAATGACTCCCCTAAGCCTTTTAATGTCCTGGTAAATGAAACTGGAAGAAACGTATAAAGGACTGCGAATAAGAATCCAAAAACCATCCTGAGTGCTGCAATTGCAAGTGCTGCAAAAATGGTAAATTTGGCGCCTGCGATAAGGATCAGCAGAAAGTTCCTTCCCAACCTGTCACTTCCTAATAGCGGCATCTCTTCAGCAGTGAAGGGCGGAGCAGCAACCACTTTATTATTTTCATCCTTAAGGTAGTTTGTGATCTCATCATAATCAGGATATAGAACTGGTACTATGAAACTTGCCGCCAAAAGTCCGGTGATGATCAAAACAGGGACAGCCAAACGTTTGAGGATTGTGTTCAGGTTAGACATTGTATTCTCCCCCTTTCAGCCATTTTTTTAGCAGCCAGGAACCGAATGTAAACACTAGAAAAAATGGTACGAAGATCAAAAGCATTCCAATAAAGAATGCAGGTGCAGACGAGGTGGCCGTTCTAAGCAGAACAGTCATGAAACCTTTGATATTGAATAAGACCTCAATGATGAGCAGGTTGGAAAGCATCAGCAGGAAAATCGGCTTCAAATGCAGGAAAAAATGGATCCAGACGTTTCGGAAAACATGAAACCAAATAGTATACGATTTTTTAAAGCCTTTAGAAAATGAAAATTCTACATAGGGCTTGCTTTCTTCTTCCTGAAGTTGGAATAAGAACTGCTTCATTAAGAACACCACAGGCAAAAATGACAAGCAAATGACGGGAAGGGTATAGATCCGTTCCTCACCAGTGGCGTATATATTGAATAAGAGGAAATCAGTTTGTTTAAACAGCCACACAATAAATAGCTGGAATAACACAACCAAAAACACATCAGGTAATCCATCAAGGATGCTGACAATTTTTAATGAAACTCTGTATAGATTCCTCGGCAGCATCATAATCAAATAACTCAATATGACCGAAATCATGATAGCTGCAAAGAAAGAAATGAACAATATACTGAATGAATAAGGATATGTAGAAAGAAAAATATTTAGCATCTGGTATTCTCTATCGTCCGCTCCCCAAATGACGAAGATCGAAGAAGGGGAAAATAAATCAAGTATTGTCTGCCACAGCCTTAATCCATATGCTCCTACATTAATGACTAGTTCTGTATCATAATCCAACAAAGCGCTGATCCCGCTGAGTAGAAACAATCCTATTAAAACAACGCCGAAATGAAGAGGTGTGCGCAATGTTTTTTTCATAGAATCTCCTGCCTTTTCTTCAAAAAATATACAATTTTCGCTATATAAATGGTACAATAAAGATATTAAATAGTAAACACTATTCAGAAAATATCGTCGAAGGTGATTGAATATGCACAGAAAAAGAGTTTTTCTCATTCTCCTGATCCTATCCTCCATTTCGCTTCTCTCTGCCTGCAGAATTGTCTTTGATCCGACAGCGCAAAATACAAAGCAGAAGGAAATCCAAAAGGAACACCGGCAAACAGTTCAGGTGCAGGAACAGGAAGAAGTGGAAACAGAAGAATCTGAAGAGGAACCAGCCTTTAAGATAGATGCATCACTTGCTTTAGCTGGAGAAAATATGGTTTTGACAGGAGATACAGACCTTCCGCCTGAAACATATCTGATGATCAGAATGAAGGTATATAAAGGAAACGCCACAGTGGAACAGATTGAAAACAATCACGCACAGACTCTTAATGAGGTGCCAGCTAACATTATCGGAATCGGCACAAGCGTACAGGAGGATGGAACGCTTATTCCAAAGACCTTCGTCAGGCCGGAAACTTCGACCCGCTATCGTTTTGAATTGATTTTTAAGCCCGAAGGTCAAGATGAAAAGGTAAAACAGCAGTTGATCGACCAAGCTGGAAACCTCGATGAAATGGCAGGAATACAAATTTTAGAGGAAGCAGATCCGGAAAACTCAATGGTTCGAGGTGACAAACCTGTGAAGGGTTATATTCAAACCGTCAATATCATGAAAGCTGATGAACCAAATGGAGATCACGTGACTCTGGAATTTCAGTGAGGTAAGGCGAAGTCCATTTTATTGGGCTTCGCCTTCTTGATATAGGTGTAAACACACTTTTTTTTGTCATTCCCCAAGATTCCCACAAGGAAGGATCCAGAGATTTGTAAAGCAGTTGCGATTAAAAGAGGAAATGTAAGTACTTCTTTTTCACCTGGTCACTCACCACTAAAAAATGAGGCGGCGATTCACCAATACACTATCTCTTTTTCAGGGGTTGAGAAGACTGTCTATGTCATTGACTGTACTCGATCAGATGGATGTGATCCTGTAAAAACCATTTTTTGTGCCTGAAGATGAACTCCCCACTTTCGAATAGGCATTCAAAAGCTCCTGCTATTTAAATAGGAAGATGCTTTTGTCGAAAAGATGTAAAACATTTTTGCCAATCCGATCAGTTTATCCATGGTATGATAGTGATAAATATTTTTTGCAGAGGTGAATACATGAGTAAAAAGAAATCTTCCCCAATGAAGTACCTTGTGATCATCACACTTATTATCGTGGTTCTTCTTGTGTCAATCGTGCTATTAACAAATAAAAGCAAGAATACGGATGAAGCACTTGAGTCCCATCCGGCAACTGAAAACCAGCCAACCATTGGTGAAGCAGATGCACCAGTTTCAGTAGTGGAATTTGGCGACTTCAAATGCCCTGCATGTAAAGCATGGGGCGAGCAGATTTATCCTAAATTAAAAAGTGATTTCATTGATACGGAGAAAGCGAACTTCTCTTATATCAATACGTTATTCCATGGTGAAGAATCAGCATTAAGCGCCCTGGCAGCAGAGTCAGTTTACGAAAATGATCCGGACTCCTATTTCGAGTTTCATAAAGAATTATTCAATCAGCAGCCGACTGCAGATCATGATACAACTTGGATTACTGTAGAAAAGCTGATGGAAGTAGCTGGCGCAACAACTGATATGGATGTTGAGCAATTAAAGCAGGATGTTGAACAAGGCAGCGGTATTGAAGCGGTAGAAGTGGACAAATCACTTGTTGAGGAATTTAATATTCAGCAAACACCTACCATCATAATTAATGGAACTAAATTAGAGGATCCTTATGATTATGATAGAATCAAAGAATTGATTGAAGAGGGACAATAGAAATGGAGCCAAAACAGCTTGATAAAAGCCAGCTCTTTTTATATGGAGCCTGGCTTACTGCTATCATGGCTACTCTCGGAAGTCTTTATTTCAGTGAAATCAGGGGTTTTATACCCTGTGAGCTTTGCTGGTACCAAAGGATTGCCATGTATCCGTTGGTTCTGATACTTGGAGTGGCCACCTTTCAAAATGATATCGGCTTGAAAAAGATTGTTCTTCCTATGTCCATTGGCGGAGGGTTAATTTCTCTCTTTCATTACCTCGAACAAAAGGTGCCTGGATTTGCCGCCATCAAACCGTGCGCAAACGGTGTGCCTTGTAACGCGGAATATATCAACTGGCTTGGATTTATCACGATTCCATTCCTTGCGCTTACAGCGTTTTTCTTGATTACGATATTTACATTCCTTTCTTGGAAAACAAAATAAATCATGCAAATCCACCTTTGAAATTCGGAGGTGGATTTTTTACTGAAGTTTACTTTCTTATAAATAGGTGTATAAAAAATCATATAGTACTAAAAGAAAAAGGATGTGAGGACTTGTCTAAAAGGCATTCTGCTGCCAGCAACACGAGATTGGCGTTTTTTCTCAATCTACTATTTACTATCATTGAATTCATAGGTGGTTTCTTGACCAACAGCATTGCCATTCTTTCTGATGCTGTCCATGATTTAGGAGACAGCGTTTCATTGGGAAGTTCCTGGTATCTTCAAAAATTGTCCAAAAAAGAAAGTAACCATAAATACAGCTTTGGGTATAAACGGTTCTCAGCTTTGGGTGCATTGATTAGCGGGACCATTTTATTCTTTGGTTCGATTTATGTACTGACAGAAGCGATTCCCCGTCTGTTCAACCCCCCGCATCCAAATGCTCAAGGCATGCTTTGGCTTGCGGTTCTGGGAGTGGGAATGAATGGTTTTGCTGCTTGGCGGCTACATAAAGGGAGTTCCATGAATGAAAGCGTTCTTTCTTGGCATCTATTGGAGGACCTGCTCGGCTGGATTGGCGTCCTGATTGTCAGCGGTGTGTTGTTATTTAAGGATATTCACATCCTGGATCCGATTCTTTCAATTTCGATAACAACCTTTGTCCTTTTTAATGTGACTCGTAAATTGATCAAAACCTTAAAAATATTTTTGGATGCTGTCCCCGAAGGTGTTGATTTGGAAGCCATTCAGGCAAAGATAGAAGACCTGGCTGCAGTTCATGAGGCTGACCACCTGCATATCTGGTCAATTGACGGAGAGGACAACGCCATGTCTGTTCATTTATCGCTCAATGAAGATTTATCAGTGGAACATGCTGAAGACCTAAAGTGTGAAGTTAAAAAAATTGTATCGGATTTAAATATCATTCATTCAATCATTGAGATACATCCACCGAAAAAGTGAGCAGGATTCCCTGTTCACTTCTTTATATTGCGGGGCCACCAAAATAGGAAGTTCTCAGCTGCGCCCTGTTTCTGCCAAACATAAATACTCGTGTTTTGTCTAATTACTACATACATTTTTAATTAACTGGAAAAGTAATTTTTGAAAAGCTAAAGGGAGAGGGCTAGGAACATGAAAAATCACTTTGGAGTGTTGTCACTTGTTATCCTTTTGTTAACAGTCAAAATTTCTTTATTTCTTATGTTCACAAAGCATAAAGGTATGCTGGATGAATATGTTGGAATCTTTGGTTTTGGACTTACGGTATTATTCTTGTTACTGAGTAAAAAAGGGAGATTAAAGAGGGTTCTCTTATAGGTTTATGGAAGCTTCCTTGGGGGCTTCATTTTATTCCTTTCTTTTGGGAACAACCGGACTTTAAGCGTTCATATTATTTTGCCGTTCATTAATGAAGGGGTGAGGAGCATGCATCCAAAGAAACAAGTACAGAATCAAAAGCTTAGAAAAGTTCAGGGCATATATAGAAAAAAGGGTAGAAAAAGCAATACTCATGAAGATAATCTTCTTTGGAGAGTGTTTGCTGGCATTTGTATGTTGGCTGTGTTTTTCTTCTTTGTCCTGAGTGTACTGTTTGATATTGGTATACACCTTCCGCCATTCTTTGGAAAGTGAGGATACCAACGTATGGGTTGCTTTTGCAAATATCACGAGAGCCGATCTTTCACCTGGAATTTAATGATGAAGAAAGCCATATTTTATTAAATTCAACAACAAAGCTTAGGAAGAGAGCCGTTTATTAAGACGTTGACAGGAAGAACAGATGCAGTCTGGTTCTTTTTTTTTTTGAGAATAATTCAATTTGTAGATTATCATATTAAGTCGAACGGCTCGTAAATTAAAATAGCTCAAGTGGGTACACAATAGTTAACGCCAATCAACTAAGGAGTGTTCCCAAATGAGCTATACCCATATCGTACCACAGGAACGTGTATTAATCGAAAGTTATTGCCTGGAAAAGAAATCGCTGTCTTACATTGCCTCACAGTTGAAAAGAAGCAAAAGCACCATTCATTACGAGCTAAAACGCTGTAAACCTTATAATGCCTTGCAGGCTCAGCTCGACTACGATGCCAAGCGGGAAAACTGTGGCTCTAGACGCACGGTCGATCAAAAAGATGTTGACTATATCTTGTCCAAACTCCAGCTGGGCTGGTCGCCGGAAAGCATTGTAGGCAGGTATAGGAAAATGCATAAGAAACCTTTTCCAATCAGTGTATCAAGCATTTACCGGTACGCTGCCCTCGGTCTGTTTAAGCTGTCCCAAAAGCTTCTGATTCGAAAAGGGCGGAAGTTAAAAAACAACATGACGGAAACGCGAGGCAAGATGCCCCGTCTTAAAAAAATTCATGCTCGTAATGCGCCTCGAAGCCAAGTCGGGCATTGGGAAGTCGATACAGTCATTGGTAAGTCGCACAAAAGTCAGATTCTCACGTTGACCGAACGTACCAGCCGGTTTGAGATTATCTATAAACTGTCGGCAAAAACGGCGAGTGAAACCACCCAGTCCATCATCCATGTGTTGAAAAACTTGCCTAAAAAAGTGGTGAAGTCCATCACCGCAGACCGCGGCAAGGAATTTCATCTTTGGGAAGAAGTGGAGAAAGGGCTGGAAGTTCCCTTTTACTTCTCGGATCCCGGCAAACCAGGTCAGCGTGGTACCAATGAAAATAGCAACGGCCGCATTAGGCGCAAGTACCCAAAAGGTACCGATTTCAGCCGGATGACCCAGAAGGACATTATGGACTTTCTCTTGACGTTTAACCAGGTCCCCCGGAAAGTGCTCAATTATAATACGCCATTTGAGGTATTCATGAATTTCTTGCCGTGTTCGACTTGAGTTGACAATTTATATTTCAAAAAAGAAAACCAATTTATTCTTTTAGTAATAGTTCGTAAATTAACTGTAAAGTCTGTTTACTTATGGGTTATTCTTATTTACCATAGGAACCGATACACCCAAAAGAAGGGCTTCAGGAATGAATCAAGCAAAGGGAGGGATGAAGGTCTTCAAAAAGAATGCTTATCTTTAAAAGGCTGTTTTCGCATTAATTGTTGCTTTCGAAAAAATTCCAAGAGCCGGATTTTTCCCCTGTAATCCATGGATTTCCCCTCGAAAAAGGGGAAGTAGTTCTTTTCGTTCCTGCTTAAAGGGGATTATCCGATGAACCAAATTATTATTTGAAATTCACATTGAATAGCAACAAAGTTTACCAAAAGAGCCATTTAAAAGGAACAGGAATGGTTAGATCCTCCAGTCAAGAAGGGGACCAAAGAGTTTAAGGGAGAGGTTATAATGAAACGTTTTTCAGGCAAGTGGTTTGGTATCATAACCGTTTTGTTAACGGTTCTACTGGTTAGTACTTCTTTTCAGCTGGACAAGATCAGTGCAACAGGCATTGGTGATTGGAACTCGCCGTTTACAGTTAGTCAGGCATCATCGACTCAAAATGGTTCTGCTTATTCTGTAGAAGGTTACATAGTAGGTCAGCCAACATCTGCCACTAATGTGGTCTCCAGTAATTTTCCGAATGATTATGCCCTTGCGCTTGCAGATTCTCCAAATGAAGCAAACATATCTAATGTGGTGTATGTCCAAATCCCATCTTCCTTTCGTTCCAGCTACGGACTTCAAAGCAATCCTCAGCTATTGGGAGAGAAGCTTAAAGTGACAGGGTCTCTAACGTATTATTTCGCTCATGCAGGTGTGAAATCCACAACAGCTTTCCATGTAACGCAAAGCCAAGACCCAGATCCTGCTGATCCAATATCTTATGAAGAATACTATAAGACAGCAGAAGGGAAAACGGGAGATTCCTTGAAAACGGAATTGCATACTATTATTGATGACCATTCAACGCTCTCTTATAGCGAAGTATGGGATGCATTACGTTCGACGGATGAAGACCCGACCAATCACAATAACGTCCTATTGCTGTATTCAGGACGGTCACAGTCAAAATATACGAATGGCGGCAGTGTGAATGACTGGAACCGTGAACATGTCTGGGCCAAATCACACGGTGACTTTGGTACAGCCCAAGGGCCGGGAACCGATCTTCATCATCTGCGTCCAACAGATGTGACGGTCAATTCCTCAAGAGGAAACCTTGACTTTGATAGAGGTGGAAGCGAGCATATGGAAGCACCAGGTAATTATTATGACAATGACTCCTGGGAACCGCGTGATGAAGTCAAGGGAGATGTTGCCCGAATGCTTTTCTACATGGCTGTGCGTTATGAAGGAGACGGCGGGGAGATCGACCTGGAATTGAATAATTACGTAAATAACGGCAGCGGTCCTAATCATGGGAAAATTTCTGTCTTGTTGGATTGGCATGAACAGGACCCTGTAGACTCCCTGGAAAGACATAGAAATGAAGTGATTTTTGAAGACTATCAAGGAAATAGAAATCCGTTTATTGATCACCCCGAATGGGCTAAGATGGTTTGGCAGTGAGGCACTGAAGGTCATACGGAGAGAAAAGGCAGGTCAGGACGTTGATCTGCCTTTTTCTGTGACAAAAGCTTTCGATATTCTTCAGTCTCCTGATTAGGAATGGTTTCATTATGGTTCGATATCCTCTGCCCCCTCTTCTTTATCAGGATCCTGTATCTTAACTTTCTCGTCTTCAGGGGTGATTGTTCATTCTTCTGCACAAGCGGACAAGAAGAGACATGCTGCCCGAGGAAAGGAAAGTGCTGCTAAATTCTTTTTAGTATCGCTCCTGCTATTTGGATAGTTATCTTTATACAAATAATTGAAAGATAGGTATACAAAAAATATTTTCACCTTTACATTCTCTACAATTTATTATAAAATTATTGAATGGTTTCCCAAATTTTAATAGTTTACTAGTAAAAAGAAGACGTGAGGTGAAAGTAAATATGTTTGAGAAAATGAAAAAGAGCCACCTGAGCCTTTTCTTTTTGGCGGTTGTTTTGTTATGGTTCAAAACATATTTAGTACAACATATAGAATTTAAACTGGGTTTGGATAATAGTTTGCAGGAATTTCTCCTGTTTTTAAATCCATTAGGCTCCATCCTGTTATTTTTAGGATTAACCTTACTGTCCAATAAGAGGAAATTTCTATGGCTCATTGTTTTTGACTTTATTTTGAGCTTTTTGTTATTTGCAAACGTTGTGTATTATCGTTTCTTTAGTGATTTCATTACCATTCCAACATTGATGCAGACCAATAACTTTGGGGATGTAAGTACAAGTGTAACATCCCTTTTAAAACCGCATGACATTTTATTGTTCGCCGATACCTTTATTTTGCTTGCTATTCGCTTATTCTTTAAGAAGAAACAATCGAATGTACATGTTAAAGGCAGACATGCCGGTGCTATTTTAATAACAGCTGTTTTAATTCTTGCTGTGAACCTTCATCTGGCAGAAAAAGATCGTCCGCAGCTGTTAACAAGAACGTTTGATCGTAACTATATTGTTAAATATCTAGGCATGTACAACTATACGATTTATGATGCGGTACAGAGTATTAAAGTATCTTCGAAACGTGCACTTGCAGATTCTGACGATGTAACGGAGGTTCTTGCCTATAATAACTCGAATTATGCAAAGCCCAACCCGGAATATTTCGGGGCTGCAAAAGGGATGAATGTGATTTATCTCCACCTTGAATCCATGCAGAATTTCCTGATTGATTATAAGCTTCACGGTGAGGAAGTCACTCCGTATTTAAATTCTTTAACAAGAGATGAAAATACAATGTACTTCGATAATTTCTTTCACCAGACAGCACAAGGGAAAACATCTGATGCAGAATTTCTATTAGAGAATTCCATGTATGGGCTGCCTCAAGGTTCAGCTTTCGCATTAAAAGGAATGAATACCTACCAGGCTGCACCTGCCATCCTGGGTCAAAACGGTTATACTTCAGCAGTGTTTCATGGAAATAATGGAACGTTCTGGAATCGTAACGAGATTTATAAATCATTTGGTTTTGATAATTTCTTTGATGCAGGCTACTATAACTTAGAATCAGACGAACTGGCTGAGTATGGGTTAATGGATAAGCCGTTCTTTGAACAATCTCAACCATTGCTTGAGTCATTGCCGCAGCCATTTTACACAAAATTCTTGACGGTATCACACCATTTTCCTTACAAAATGGATCAGGAAAAAACAACGATTGCTCCCCATACAACCGGAGATGCGTCTGTTGATAACTATTTCCAGACTGCCCGGTATGCAGATGAAGCCATTAAGGAATTCTTTGACTACCTAAAGGAATCCGGATTGTATGATAATACTGTAGTCGTCATGTATGGTGATCATTATGGAATCTCAGAAAACCATAATAAGGCGATGGCCAAAGTATTAAATAAAGAAATTACACCGTTTGAAAGTGCCGGCCTGCAGCGTGTGCCATTATTGATACATGTGCCAGGCATGGAAGGCGGCGAAATGCACCAGTACGGCGGTCAAGTTGATTTGCTTCCAACACTCATGCACTTATTAGGAATTGAAACTAAACAGTATCTTCAATTTGGGACGGACCTATTATCCGAAGAGCATGATGAATTGGTGCCATTTAGAAATGGCAACTATGTAAGTCCGGAAATCACCCACACTGACGGTAAATATTATGATTCAACGACTGGTGAAGAAATGGAAGAAACAGAAAAAGCAGAAGAAATGAAGGAAAGAGTTCAAAAAGAGCTTGATTATTCCGATAGGGTTGTAGAAGGAGACCTTTTACGATTCTACACTCCAGAAGGTTTTACACCGGTTGATCGATCAGATTATAACTATATCCTTGAAGATCCAAATGATACTAAGCAGGATAGCAGTGAGACCTGATAAAAGGAAAAGTTGTTGAGCTTAACGGCTCAGCAGCTTTTTGTTTTGAGTAAGAGTTTTCGGTTGTCCTTGATTATAATGAAAAGTATATTGAAAAAGTGATTTTATATTGATAAAAAGGGTTTAAACGTGGTATAAGTGTAAAAGAAGTAAAGAAGCAAGGTTTCTTTGCTTTTTATTTTTGTGGTTGCATCAGGGTTGTCCTGATGACCTGATGATGAGAGGATTGAATTTGGGAATGAAAAATAATTTCTGGCGTGAATTACCACGACCATTTTTTATATTGGCACCAATGGAAGATGTGACGGATGTTGTATTCCGCCATGTAGTGAGTGAAGCAGCAAGGCCTGATGTGTTTTTCACAGAGTTTACCAACTCAGAGAGCTACTGTCACCCAAATGGGCGGCAGAGTGTGCGAGGGCGTTTGACGTTTACAGAAGATGAACAGCCAATTGTAGCCCACATATGGGGAGATAAACCTGAATATTTCCGTGAAATGAGTATCGGAATGGCAAAAGAGGGGTTTCGCGGCATAGATATCAATATGGGGTGTCCTGTAGCGAATGTAGCCGGAAATGGAAAGGGCTCTGGACTTATCCGCCGGCCGGAAGTTGCAGCCGAACTGATCAAAGCTGCCAAAGCAGGAGGCTTGCCTGTTAGTGTAAAAACAAGATTAGGGTATACGGAAGTAGATGAATGGCGGAGTTGGTTAAAGCACCTATTAGAGCAAGATATCGTCAATCTTTCCATTCACCTGCGTACAAAAAAGGAAATGAGTAAGGTGGATGCTCATTGGGAACTGATACCTGAAATTAAGAAGCTTCGTGATGAAGTGGCTTCACATACACTTTTGACAATCAATGGTGATATTCCTGATCGGCAAACAGGCTTGGAACTCGTGGAAAAATACGGTGTTGATGGGGTTATGATCGGCCGTGGAATCTTTAACAATCCATTTGCCTTTGAGGAAGAAAAGAAAGAACATAGCAGCAAGGAATTGCTGGATCTCTTAAGGCTGCACCTTGATCTCTTCGATCAGTATACAACCGAGTTTGAACCACGTTCTTTTAAGCCGCTGCGCCGTTTCTTCAAAATCTATGTTCGTGAATTCCGAGGAGCGAGCGAATTAAGAAATCAATTGATGGAAACACAGACAACGGATGAAGTACGTCAATTGCTGGATCAGTTTGATAATGGCGATAATAACTAATCTCATATAAAAAAGAGCGGAAGTTTTTTTAGACTTCCGCTCTTTTTATATTGGTGCTTAGCGATAATGTATTTGAAAAGATGTGAAGCGCGCGGATTAATCGACCGGATCTTGTGCGGAGGCCATCAAATTTGGTCCATTCCATGAGGTAATAGGCCAAAATTCCGCCTCAGCCTCTACCATTGGTGCATTTCGGAATTAATTCGACCAAATTGTGTGCGTCCGCCATCAAATTTGGAGCATTCCATGAGGTAATAGGCCAAAATTCTGCCTCGGCCTCTACCATTTGGTGGATTCCGGTATTAATTTGACCAAATTGTGTGCGGCGGCCATCAAATTTGGAGGATTCCATGAGGTAAAGGGCCAAAATTCCGCCTCAGCCTCTACCATTTGGTCCATTTCGGAATTAATTCGACCAAATTGTGTGCGTCCGCCATCAAATTTGGAGCATTCCATGAGGTAATAGGCCAAAATTCTGCCTTAGCCTCTACCATTTGGTGCATTCCGGAATTAATTCGACCAAATTGTGTGCGGAGGCCATCAAATTTGGTCCATTCCATGAGGTAATTGGCCAAATTTCTGCCTCAGCCTCTACCAATCGTCCAATACACTAGAATGAAAGGGTGCCGATGCTACGTTTTCCTAATAACGGTTTGATACACAGCGCGCCAGTTACTTGTTCTTATTCATTTGACGATGACATGGCCATTGTCTTCTCTCTTAAGAAGGTTTTTCTTGTTAGAGAAAAGACTGCAAAAAGTAATGAAATAATTACAATGCCGCTTCCAAACCACGCTGTATGGGAGACGTTGCTTGAATGAGTTAACACTAGGCCACCAAATGCCGAACCAATAGAAATTCCCACTTGTATCGCTGAATTATTAAAGCTTTGCTGGATATCCGATGTAGATGGGTCAGTTTGGATCAAGTAGCTTTGCTGCGGCGGTGCCAGGCTCCAGCTTAAAGCGGCCCAAACCATCATGATTGGTATAAAAAGTATAAGTGAGAATGTCGTTAGTGGCAACAAGAATAAGACAATGGCAAAGGCGCTGATCACAACGACAATGCTTTTTGGAGCGCCGATTGAATCCGAAAGAATGCCTCCAAATGCTCCTCCACTTACAGCTGCAATCCCAAATAATAAATAACAGATACTAATCCAATTGGGATTCAAATTCAGTTCAGATTCTAGAAATGGAGTGAAATAGGCATAGAGAGTATAGTGTCCTGCGAGCAAAAATACGGTTGCTAGATGTGCACTTCCTATTTTAGCGCTGCCAACAGCCTTTAACTGCTTTGAAAGAGGGATTGTATTTTCCCCTGGTACCCGCTCTAAAAAGATAGAAATAAGAACGATTGATCCAATTGATAATAAGGCGATCCCAAGGAAGATGACACGCCAGCCAAAACTGTTGGAAATAAGAATTCCAAGCGGGACCCCCATAACAAGTGATGAACTGATCCCCATATATATTAGTCCCAGGGCCTTTGCTCGATGTGCAGGAGTTACAATCTTAGCAGCGATGGTCAACGAAAGCACCACGATAAGAGCAGTACTCATGGCAGTCAAAACCCTTGCTGCCATCATAAATGTAAAGCTCGAACTGAAATAGGTCATTATATTCCCTGTAAAAAAGACAAATAAAGAAATGAGGTACAGTTTTTTACGCTCAATCTTACTAGTGATAACAAGTAAAACTGGCCCGGCCACTGCATAAATCAACGCGAAAACGGTAATCAATTGTCCTGCGCTGCTTAATGATATATTAAAATCTTTTGCGATCGTAGGAAGTATCCCTCCGACGATTAGTTCAACTAGTCCAACTGCTACAGTTGATAGTGCGAGAATAAACACTTTAAAATTCATAAATGTAGTATCGTCCTTCCAAATTTAAATTTTAGTTCAGAACATAAAAAAATCCTGATTACAGAAAACGAATAAAATTCATTTTTCTGTAATCAGGATTTTAAGGTTCCTGGTAGAAACCCTCAAGCCATATTCTTGAGGTTATACAGGGTATATTTACTTTTTATAGACACTTTGAAAATTTTATCAGATTTTATCCTATTATTCAAGGGTGTAATTTTACAGATTTCACTCCATCTTTACTAGAGGAGCAGGTTATAAATGAAGTTTTATCTTACAACGGTTCAGTAGGATAGTGAATTTTTTTTCAGTCCTTACAAAGCAAAAATTGACAGGATTGGTGTGCTTATTGTCGTTATGAGAGGTTAAAAGAATAAATCATTAATCAGAGGGGGAGCAGCTGTGTCGGATTTTTATGTGGATATTATTCAGGTCAGGGACGATTCTTTTAAAATTGGTGTTAATAGTGGGATGAAAATGCGAAACCACTCAATCGTTCAAACGTTTGAAGCAATCACAAAGCCAGAAATAAGTTATAAAAATTGAAGGAAATGTATTCCTTATTCGGCCGCCTTTATTAGAAGAGCTCTATGGTTTATCTCATAATTTAAAGCTTCATTCTCATAAAGCAGCTGCTTTGTTTTGTGGATATGATGTCTGCTTGCTTAATTTTTCACTTGGAGATAGTGGAGGAAATATGGCTGTTGTGGAACCCAGTCCAGACAAAGTAATTCTTACCTAACTTGTGTAAATACTCTTCATACATTTTCCTATTCCTATCAAACCTCAAAAAAATCAACCATTGCACAAAGCAGTGAAACAAAAGGGTTGAAGGAAGAGATACTAACATTCAAAGGTTAAAAGGGACTATTGATGCGTAACGAAATCTTTCATTTCAAGGGTCTTTATGAACGGAAAATCCCCATAGATGAAACTCTAACCAAATGGCATTCGTCTATTATTCAAGAAGTAATACAGTAAGAACAAAGAGGATAAAGAGCCATTCCTACTATTGGACTTATGAATTACAGCTTTAGTCAAGGTATCAACAATAAGGAATATAAAATTTAGGAGGGAGAAAATGCCCATACTTTTTATTCCATTTATTTTCGTCATTATACTGATTGGATTTGCGGCAATATACTTACTAAAGACAGGCAAAAAAATAAGAGTTACAAATAATAGAGGACCCACTGTTATTTTTATTTTGAGTGTCTTTTCTTTACTCATTTCTTTAAAAATATTTTGGAACACCGCTGCATTTGTTGATGACTCTGGTTCATCTCCTACAGACATATATGGCAGCGATTTTTGGCTTAGTATGGCGTGGCTGCATTTGGCAATCCTTTTCATTATTACTTTTATCTCCGGTCGCAAATTATTTAGTAAATAATCTGTTCACGGCCGATGCAGTTGAGGGGTCCTCAAACGTATTCAAATATAAAGGATCCCAGAAGTGCGACTTGACGAAGACACTTTAAAACGGATCGCGGGCATTCTCCTTGGCTCGTATAGCAATAGGCACTGGATCTATTGCCTGATTTTCAGCTGACATTTTTGATTTGATAACTAGTTAACAAATAGTTTTAAACTGAAACACCCCCAAGTAGCCTGTTAAGAACATATATTACCATTAATGGTATAATTTAAGAAAACGGGGGTGCTGTATGAAGTTAAGTACTATAAATATTGAAGAACGGATGAAGTTTCATGCTATTCAGGGGTTAAGCTTAACATACATCACAAATGGCCAAATAAGTATGAATGAACATTATGGTCTACTTGAATCAGGCACTGCTAATCTTGTGGACTCTGATTCTGTTTTTAATGCGTGTTCGATAAGTAAGTTCGTGACAGGGATGGTCGTTATGGTTTTAGTTGAACGTGGACTTCTAGGTCTGGACGAGGATGTGAACAACTGTCTTTTATCGTGGAGAGTACCTGAAAGTAAACTTACTTTACATAATAAAGTTACATTGCGCAGGTTGCTTACTCATCAATCTGGAATAGTTGATCCAGAGAATAGTTTTATTGAACATAATTTGAAGGACCAAATTCCTTCAATGGTAGAGTTACTGGAAGGCAAAACGGTGTATTGTAAAATACCAATCGAAGTTACCATTGAGCCGGGAAGTGAATTTCACTATTCAGATGCCGGTTTTTGTATTATACAGCAGATAATTGAAGATATAACGGACAAACCTTTTGAAGTTACAGTTGACGATTTCATTTTCAAACCCTTGAATATGGAATATAGTACATTCCCAAATAATCTGTCTGAAAAAACACAGATAAACTTTTCATGCGGACATAACAGAAACGGCGACATAATTAATGGGAAATACTCGTTTTATCCTTATCCAGCTGCGTCGGGACTATGGACAACATCTGTGGATATAGCCAAGTTGGTCATTGAATTAATTCGTTCGGTAAATGGCCAAAGTAAGATCGGACTTTCTAAATTGTCAGCAAAAGAAATCATTCTCCCTCAGGGGAAAGAATGGACTGGGCTGGGAGTATTTTTAGATGGAGCAGAAGAAGAACTTGAAATTTCTTCTCTTGGATGGGGAGTCGGCTTCCAATCCATGATGGTGGCATCTCCCTTACTGGAGACTGGCTTGGTCATCGTGACGAATACAGATCTGGGTGTGCATCAATTGAAAGGGATGATTGGAGAGATTTACTACTCTTCCAGCTTTTGATGGATTGCTCTCTTCTGTTACCTGCTTACACAAAAATTAAAAAGGGAGGGATTTTTTGTTCTGGATGCATGTTATCTTCATAGCGATCATAGTTTTGGGCAGTATCTCAATCGTTACGTTTTTAATTAGAAAGATGCTTAGAATAAAGAAAAGTAAACGAACTTGTTTTCTAATAATTACATTACTGAATGCCAACGCAAGGTTGATAATTGGATAAGAATTGTTTCTGCAGCCACTCTTCCGATTTTTGCAATTATCTTTATATAGTATGAAAGCCTTGCAAACTTATATTTTATAGGATTTATTTCCTTTTTGACTTTGGATTATATTGCAAGGGGATTATTCAAATGGAAATATAGTGAATATCCCAAACAAGCCATCCTAACTTTAACTGAAATGTGTCTCATGATAATAGCCGTCTTAGTTGTATTTCAGAATTGGATTTTTTAGTATACTTTTAACAATAGAGGAAGTGCAGGTGCCGGATGCACACTTATCATTTCATTTTACCGGAATGTAACCTAAGGAGGAGCATGTTATGTCAAAAGATTTCATTACCGTGATATCTATAGTTTCTATTATTATATGGATATCAGTGTCCAGGAAACTGGAAAAGTCTTCAAAGGAAAAGAAAAAGCGGGAGGTCATTCCATTAATGGCTGTGGGAGTCATATCAACGTTAATACTGACCCTTTCACTGATTGAGAAGTTATGACCTAACAGCTATAAAGAAGAGGCGTTAATCGAGAGAGGATTGCCGGTATTTATAAATGAAGGATTTAAAAATAACGGGCAGGCTGGAGGGAAAAATCTTGAATGGATCTCATATAAATTAATAAAGTGCATAACTACTTTACTTTAATAGCACTCTAGTTAAACCTCTTACCTTATATGGTATCAACTTTTGATTGGAAATATACCATAACTGAATTTGTCCTATTAATTGCCGCCATTCTCTTAGCTATGATCACAAATGAATTTATTTTCAGGGTGAGACAGTGAGTAAAAGCTGCCTGCTGTACCTTTATTTGGGAACAATTGGTTTAGTTCCACACAGGGGGCAGGATACCAGGAACTCCATGGAGAGAATCTCTTGAACTGAATGCAGGATAAATGAAGAAAGCATATGATAAGTTTTTTATAAAAGGCTGTTTTCGCATATATTGTTGCTTTCTGAAAAATCCCAAGTGCCGGATTTTTCCCCTGTATTCATAGGGTTTTACTCTCGAAAAAGAACGGGCAGCTCTTTTCTTTCCTGCTCACCGCGGTTTTGACGACGATTTACCAGGATATTAGTTGAAATTTATATTGAATAGCAACAAAGTTTACGAAAAGAGCCTTATAAAAAAGATTTCTTTGAGATTTTAAGGAACTGGAGAGAAGTAAAATGTTATTCCGTGTTGGAAAATTAACAGTTCGCAAATTAGAAAATGGAGATAATGCCCAATTAGCAAAATGGCTTTCGGATCCCTCTGTCCTGGAGTTCTATGAAGGCAGGGACAATCCTTTTGATTTGAACAAAGTGAATGAGGTTTTCTATCCGCCGGAAGATAAAGAAGTAAAATGCATGGTAGAGTATAACGGAAAATCAATCGGGTATATTCAATTCTATGAAGCCGCTGAGGAAATGAAAAAAGAATATGGGTATCTAAACGAAATTGTTTATGGAACAGATCAATTTATTGGAGAAAAAGACTATTGGAACAAAGGCATTGGAACATTGCTTGTTACCTCTATGGTGGAATACTTAACAGAATACAAAATGGCAGACCGAATAGTGATGGACCCTCAAACAAGAAATACACGGGCTGTAAAGTGTTATGAAAAATGTGGTTTCACAAAAAGGAAATTACTGAGAGGCCATGAACTTCATGAAGGGAAATATCAAGATTGTTGGTTGATGGAGTATTACCAATAAAATGATTTTTCAAAAGGGATGGAGCTGCAGCCTTTAGAAGTAAATGGCTAAGATTTAACAGATAGATCGGTGAAACTGTTTTCGATAAATCTCTTAACGAAAGGAGTATTCTAATGGAAAGAAACCAGTACATATTGCGATTATGATGGATGGAAATGGCTGATGGGGAGAAGAAAGTGGTTTGACTAGAAGCCAGGCGCATTATGCAGGTTCCCAGGCAATGGAGAAAATAATCGATGCCTCACTAGAACTGGACATTAAAGTCATTGCGTTATACGCGTTTTGCAACAGAAAACTGGAAACGGCCAGTAAGAAGAGGTGAACGACCTTATGGATCTTACTGCACGTTATTTACCTAATAAATTACCCACATCCATCCAGAAGGATATAAAAGTTTCTGTTTCCGGTGATCTCGAAAAGCGCCTTCTCATACCAAGGAAGCGATAAAAACAGCAATAAGGAGAACGTCTGGCAATGGCTCTCTTAGTGTAAGCTTTGCAATGAATTATGGTGGCAGGAATGATATCATAAATGCAGTCCATTTTCTGATCTGTGATGTTGAAACATCTAAACTGGCACCTAAAGAGATTAATGAAGCCATGCTAAGCCATTATCTTTATATAAAAGGACTGCCGGACCCGAAAATAGTGTTTTAGAACTGGCGGCGAGAAAAGGATAAGCAATTTCTTGTTATGGCAATCTGCCAAAACAGAATTTTGGTTTACTGACACCCTCTTTCGGGATTTTGACAAGGAGATTCTTATTAAGGCTATAGAGGAAATAAACGGAGCGAGGTGGTAAATTTGGTTATTGAAGTAATGGAACTGCCAAGGTACGAAGTGGCATTTATCAGGCAGATTGGGAGTTATCATGAACCTCAGGAACATTGGGATAAATTGATGAGCTGGTCAATCAGACAGGGACTTTATCCTCCAAGCCAATCATTCATAGGGATTTCTTTAGATGATCCGAGTTTAGTAGAGAGTCACCTTTGCAGGCATGATGCTTGTGTAACACTTCCTGAAGGATTTGACAAAGAGATGCACAATGAGGTGAAATTTAAAAAGCTTGCTGGCGGGCAATATGCCTTATATTCATTTTATAATATGCCTGATAAGTTGCACCTTGCTTACCAATATATATTTGAACAGTGGCTCCCAAACAGTGAGTATGAAGCAGACTTTAATAGTCCCAGCCTGGAATTCAATCTGAATAACCCTGCAGAAGATTCAGAAGGGAGATGCAAGGTTGATTTATTTGTGCCTATTAAAGGCCGGATATTTTGAATGGAAAGAGATGGGACAGCTGATTTTTTTACTTCAAAGCGTTTATTGATACATAGTATATTAAAAAAACATTAAAATTGGAGGGTGTTATTATGGGGAAATACCCTAACTTGAAACTGTTTACTTTCTAGCAGCAAAGGCTGTTAGAAAGAGTGTAAGCAGAATAACAATCCTTTTAGCGGTCTTTGCTATTTCTTATTGAAATCTATTATAAGAAAGCAGGGACAAATATGGGATATAAAAATGCAAGCGATGTTTTACCACAAGAAATCCTGCAGTTAGTCCAGGATTACATTGACGGCGATTACTTATATATACCAAGAAAAAAAGGAAGTGAACTTTCCTGGGGAGAAAGAAATGGTACAAGGAAAACCCTTAAAGATAGAAATTTGACTATCTATCATCTCTACCTCAACGGAGCAGCAAAGGTAGAGCTAGCTAGAGAGTATCACCTTTCCATCAAAAGTATTGAAAGAATCATCTATACGTTAAAAGAATAAGTGCTGCGAACATGTCTTATGTTATTTTTACATAAGGCATTTTTATGCTGGCTAAAGAATGCTTCATACTTGAACAATAGGAAGCCTGGTTAAACACAAGAGTATAAAATGGTGATAGGTATAGAAAGGGGATGCAGGCTTATGAATTATAATATGAGAAAAAGAACCAAGGAAGATGTTAAGGAATTCATTACGTGGACGTATGATGGTATCTATTCTTTTTATGATAATACTATCCAGGAAGAAAAAATCATTGGATTCCTCGATAGTATTGATACTGAAAATTACTATTCAGTCCTTGATCAGCAGGGTGAGTTAATTGGAAACTGTGAGTTCTTTCATGTCGGTGAAGAAACTATGGCAGTGGGTGTACAAATGAAACCCTCATTGACAGGAAAAGGGCACGGCGAAGGATTTATTCAATCCATTATTGAACAAGGGAGAAAAATAATAGGCTATGACCATCTGGAGCTGGCGGTGGCCGATTTAAATCAAAGAGCAATCAAAGTATATGAAAAAGCGGGCTTTACCAGAAAGGGAACCTTTAAAAATACTATAAGAGAAGTAGAGTATCAGTTTATCATCATGGAAAAAGATTGGTGAGACGAACACTTTCTTCATTTGGAGTAAAACTTGTGAATGGCGCGTGTTAGTTCAATATCAATCACTTCTCGACAGTACTCTTGGAACTTCGGACAACAGTCTCATCTGCTGCTGTCGCGATTAACAAAAAATCGAGACAGAATCCAAGCGGTACTGACCAAGTCTGTCCCGATAACGGGTGAATCTGGACAGGAGACCACCAGATTACATAAAAGCTGTCGCGATTTACAGGAAATCGAGACAGAATCCAAGCGGTACTGACCAAGTCTGTCCCGATAACGGGTGAATCGGGACAGGAGACCACCAGATTACATAAAAGCTGTCTCGATTAACAGGAAAACGAGACAGAATCCAAGAGGTACTGACCAAGTCTGTCCCGATAACGGGTAAATCGGGACAGGAGACCACCAGATTACATAAAAGCTGTCGCGATTAACAGGAAATCGAGACAGAATTCAAGAGGTACTTACGAAGCCTGTCCCGATAACGAGTGAATCGGGACAGGAGACCACCAGATTACATAAAAGCTGTCGCGATTAACAGGAAAACGAGACAGAATCCAAGCGGTACTGACCAAGTCTGTCCCGATAACGAGTAAATCGGGACAGGAGACCACCAGATTACATAAAAGTTGTCGCGATTAACAGGAAATCGCGACAGAATCCAAGAGGTACTGACCAATCCTGTCCCGATAACGAGTGAATCGGGACAGGAGACCACCAGATTACATAAAAGCAGTCGCGATTAACAGGAAATCGAGACAGAATCCAAGAGGTACTGACAAAGCCTGTCCCGATAATCGTTGAATCGGGACAGGAGGCAACCAGATTACATAAAAGCTGTCGCGATTAACAGGAAATCGCGACAGAATCCAAGAGGTACTGACCAATCCTGTCCCGATAACGAGTGAATCGGGACAGTAGGCAACCAGATTACATAAAAGTTGTCGCGATTAACAGGAAATCGCGACAGAATCCAAGAGGTACTGACCAATCCTGTCCCGATAACGAGTGAATCGGGACAGGAGACCACCAGATTACATAAAAGCAGTCGCGATTAACAGGAAATCGAGACAGAATCCAAGAGGTACTGACAAAGCCTGTCCCGATAATCGTTGAATCGGGACAGGAGGCAACCAGATTACATAAAAGCTGTCGCGATTAACAGGAAATCGCGACAGAATCCAAGAGGTACTGACCAATCCTGTCCCGATAACGAGTGAATCGGGACAGTAGGCAACCAGATTACATAAAAGTTGTCGCGATTAACAGGAAATCGCGACAGAATCCAAGAGGTACTGACCAATCCTGTCCCGATAATCGTTGAATTGGGACAGGAGGCCACCAGATCACATAAAAGCTGTCTCGATTAACAGGAAATCGAGACAAAAACCAATCACTTTAATCCGTTGCTGTCCCGAAAATCTCTGAATCACCACCCCGTTTAGCGATAATGAACTTGAAGTAGGACCAGCTGCAGAATAGTTATCATTGAAAGCGTTGAGCTGACAGGAATGAATGCTTTTTATTAATAATCCTGCCAATTGACAGCCTAAACGAGCAAATTCCGAAACCTATGTATGGTGTCTGCCGTCTAACAATGTAAAGGGGCGGATAATTGGGATATTAGTATGCAGGACTTTGGGAAGCTTGGTTATGTACTGGGGATATTCAGTATGGAAGAAGAAAAAACCCATTTCATTACAGGGTTTAATAGAAAAGGTTTCAAAGGCAGTATAAATAAACTGGCTAAAGTATTCAGGATGTATTTAATCTTTCTTGGTGGTATATTGACAGAATCCCTCCCATTTAATCTAGTGTAAATAGGCTTTTTTACTGGAGAAATTCATTTGATTTTTGTACGGCAATGCCGCTCAGTCTATCTTTTATATCGAAACAGATGGATCCCTAAGGAAACATGGTTACAAAATAGCTGAATTGAAGAACTCGCGTCAAGAGATACATATAATGTTCGTTTTTTCTGAAAACTCTTACGCCTTTTGTCCTATTCCTGCTATAATTACTATATATTCTTTTTTCATTAAAGGAGCGCCATCTATGAAAAGGTTCGCCACTTTGGTAAGCGCTGTCATTTGTGTTGTCCTTTTTTATTTTACAATTCAATCGGCACTTGATGTCTATAGTGCGAGTTGGCAATTACCTCAGAAGAAAAGCCAGGAATCTCTGAATAAACGTTTGGTTTTAATCACGCAGGAGCTGGATACACCTTTTTGGGATCAGGTCAGTTACGGAGCGAGAAATCAAGCGGAGAAAGACGATGTCACATTAGAAGTATGGGGGAGCTATGGGAATGATCAGGAAAATTTTCTAAAGCAAATAGAATTAGCAATCTATTCAAAAGTGGATGGTATCATTGTACAGGGGCTGGATACGGAAGGATTTAAGGAGTTAGCCAAAGTGAAAGCGGCGTCCTATGGAATCCCTCTCATTACTGTAGCCAATGATGTTCCTCCGTCAGAAAGTCTTCGCAAAACGTATGTGGGTTCTGACCAGCATTTTGCCGGTGAATTAATTGCCAGGCAGCTCATCAATGATATGGGCACATCAGGAGAAGTGATCCTTATGCTCGATAGTAAGAAGGAATATTATCAGGAAGAACGGTTGAAGGGGATACAGAATTCTCTTGAAAGGTACTCCAATATCAAGATGATTCCAGCTGAAGCTGAAGACAGCAGAGAGCAGGGGATTGCTTTGACGAAGGATTTATTGAACCGCTATCCGAATGTCGATGCATTTATCGCTGTTAACTCCAATTTTACAGGGGACATCATTCAGGAAATTGAAAAACGGTCGAAAGTGGAACCATTTTATATCTATTCTTTTGATGATAGCAGCGTTTCATTATCTTCCCTGCAGCAAGGCAAGCTAGATGGGATAATTGAGCAATCCCCCAAAGAAATGGGGGAAAGAAGCGTGCATCTCATGGTACAGTGGCTGAACAATGAGACGGTGCCGCTGGATTTGGAAGGCTATTTAACGGATATTCGAATGATAAAGGCGACAGATATAGAATGACCAATATACAAAAGAAAATCTGGATGCTGGCGGTGATTGTTTTAGTGATCATGGCCACGATCTGGATGTCACTCACTTTTTATAATCAAAAAATGCAAAATCAATATAATGATATTCTTGAGCGGTACCTGGTATTGAACGAAATCAGAACCACCAGTCAGAAAACAGTGACAGCCCTTAACAATTATCTGCTCCTTCCTTCTGCAGAAAATTTAAATGCAGTGAATGTCAGTATGCAAAACATCCAAAACAAGCAGGAAGTGGTAGCCGGCTTCAAAAATATGGATAATGAGTTTGAGTTGGCCAGCTACGTTAACTTACTTGATAGTCTTGTAGAAGTAACAGACCGAGCCCTTGTGTTTCACTCGGAAGAAGGGATTGAAAATGCAAGAAGTTCACTTAACGAAGCGACATATATTTCTAATTATATTTCTGAAATGACTCTCTCGTTAATTGATACGGAACTTAATACATATGACCAGTTTTACCGGGCGATCATTGATCAATCCGAAAAATTGAATCAGCTCGGGATTTGGTTATTGCTGCTGATTACCTTTTTGTTATTGCTTTATACCTATTGGTTTTCGTTAAGGATTACAAGACCATTGGAAAAGCTGACACGGGCAGCCAGTGAATTGTCAAAGGGACGATTCGATTTAAAGATTGAAGTGAATTCCAGAGATGAGATGGCCTTTTTAGCAAGAATGTTTGATCATATGAGGACGAACATAAATAAATTGATTATTGAAATTCAACAGAAGGCACAACTTGAAAAAGAGCTTCAGGAGAGTAAAATCCTTTTAAAAGACAGCCAGCTCCGAAGTTTGCAAAGCCAGATCAACCCTCATTTTTTGTTTAATACCCTGAATACCGTCTCGAAAAAGGCCTATTTGGAAGGTTCAGAAGAAACAAGCGATCTCCTTGTCAGCATTGCAGGTCTGCTGCGCTACAATCTCAAACATTTGGATAAAACAATGACACTCTGTGACGAGGTTAATGTGTTAAAGCAGTATATGATTATACAAAAAGCCAGATTTACTGACCGGCTCACTTTTCATACAGACATCGACGAATCGTGCCTGAGTATCGATATTCCAGGCTTGACACTTCAACCCATTGTTGAAAACGCTGTCATCTATGCTGTTGAGCCTAATGAAGCTGGCGGCACCATCTGGTTCAGAATCAGGGATAATGGAGATCGAGTGATGATAGAGGTTGAGGATGACGGTCCAGGTATGCAAGAGGATAAGATTAGTAAAATTATGAAGGAAGAAGAGGAGAACGAGCCAAAACAGGGTCATACCTCGGGAATCGGATTGAATAATGTAATGAAACGCTTGCGCCTTTTTACTGGCAATGGAGATGTAATGAAGATTGAAGGCAATGAAGGAATTGGAACGAAAGTAACCATAGAGATCCCTAAGAAGAGAGGAGCTGCGGAAGATGATCAAGCTGCTGGTGGTTGATGATGAACAAATCGAACGTGATGCACTGCAAGTGATACTGGAAAGGAATTTCACCGGCCTCATAATCAAACAAGCTAGGAATGGCAGGCTAGCCGTAGAGATGGCAGCAGAGTTTCAACCGGATTTAGTGTTAATGGACATTCAAATGCCCGGTATGAATGGATTTGAAGCAATAGAGAAAATCAATCAAGATTATCCTTCTGTTAAGTTTATTATGATCACTGCATTTGCAACATTTAATTATGCACATTCTGCCTTAAAGCTAGGAGTTATCGATTATATGGTGAAACCGACGAAGGTGTCGGACATCGTCGACACGATTGGCAAAGCACTCCATCAAATTGAGGAACAAAGGAAATTAGTGGAAAAAGATAAGGAACAACAGGATACCGTTCAAAAAGCCATGTCCATCTTTGAAACAGATGTTGTTACATAGCTATTGTTCGATCATGTGCATGAGGTGCATTTACACGAATTGGTTGAGAAGTTGGAAATGCAA
The DNA here is from genome assembly GCF_984799155.1 of Bacillus sp. SRL337. NCBI lineage: Bacteria > Bacillati > Bacillota > Bacilli > Caryophanales > Bacillaceae > Bacillus > Bacillus sp. SRL337. The sequence goes on from NZ_OZ481793.1 coordinate 2,053,654, forward strand.
ATGACAGAAGAAAAATTTGTAATGAGTATTATTCTTCCACCTGGTTCGGAGAATTACTATTCGGCAATCAGGCAGAAAGTCAGAAAGATAGGAGACGCATGGATGGGGGCTTTATATGGGCGCCATTTACCTGTCATCGTTTTTAAAAAGCAAGGCCAGTCTTACAGATCTCAAGCTATAGTGTTATCCAGGGAGATTATGAAGCTTGTAAAATCAGAAAATGCAGGTTGGTTTATAGGAATAGGGAATGTTTATCACTCCGTGGACAAAATCAAACAATCCTATCAAGAATCTTTATCAGCAACTCGTGATACATCGCTGCCGGTCAAATACCGTTTTTATTCCGATATGCCCACACTTGCTTCCGATGTCGATGAACATACCTCCAAGCAATATGAACAACAATTTTTTGACAATATCCGCACAGGGGAATGGGGAGCAATCCATACCTTCGTGACAGACTTAATTGATCGAAATGAAAAAAAAGGCACCGAAGTGGTGAACACCCAGCAGCGGCTGATGGAGCTTCTTTGGATCATCTCTCAAGTCATGGGTGAGATGGGGGTGGAAATAGACTCCCCTGTCTATCCCTTCAAATCCACAGACTACCGCCAATTGCGGGCAGAGACGGGCCAGGTATTAGAAAGTCTGCAGCAATACGACCAAAAGCATCATGAAAAACTGGAAGCAAACACAATTGAACAGATTAAGCAGTATATTGTGGAACATGCCTATCAGGATATATCACTGGAGGAAATAGGGAAAGAAATTGGCCTGAGCCCGATTTATATAAGTAAAATTTTCAAAGAGCAGCTTGGTGTGAATTACATTCATTTCTTGACCGAGTGCCGAATAGAAAAAGCAAAAAAACTGATGAGAGATCCGGAGAAAAGCTTGAAGGAAATCACTTATGAAATTGGCTATCATGATCCAAACTATTTCAGCAAAGTATTCAAAAAAATGTGTCATGAATCACCGACCGACTATCGAAAGAAAATCATGGATAACAAGAAGCTTGTGTAAAAAAGGAAGGAAGCGGGGTAAATGAAGCGTAGTTTACTAAAAGCAAGTGCTTTGCTGTTTATGCTCGTGATCCTGCTGATGATTTCTTCTTGTAAGCCGCAGGAAGATATTAATATGAACGGCGGTTCCTCAAGTAAGCCAACCCCTGCCATGCAAGAAATAGAAACAAGCGGGGACACAATAAAAATTGGTTTCGTGATGGGGACCCTGCTCGAAGAACGCTGGCAGAAGGACCGCGATCTATTTAAAAAGGCGGTAGAACATCTAGGCGCCCTTGTGGAAGTTTATTCGGCAGACGGTAACGACGCCTTGCAAATTTGGCAAGCAGAAAAGTTAATCAGTCAGGGAGTCGATCTCTTGGTCATTATTCCTCAGAATGCTGAATCAGCAGCTGCCATCGTAGAAAAAGCACATGCTGCTGGTGTGAAGGTTTTGTCTTACGACCGGCTGGTAACGAATGCAGAAGTGGACATGTATGTATCCTATGACAATGAAAAGGTTGGAGAATTGCAAGCGAAAGCGATTACCAAGTTAGTACCTAAAGGGAAATATGTCTATATCGGCGGAGCTGAAATCGATAACAATGCACATTTAATCAAAAAAGGTGCCTTTTCTGTACTGCAGCCATTGATTGATAATGAGGAGATTACCATTGTGTTTGACCAATGGACGAAAGACTGGCTTCCCTCTAATGCAAAAGCCAATATAGAACTCGCCCTTGATGCAAACCATAACCAGGTTGATGCAATCATTGCTCCAAATGACACCACGGCTGGCGCCATAATTGAAGTGCTTGAGGAACGGGGGCTGGCTGGCAAAATTCCTGTAACGGGACAGGATGCCGACCTTGCAGCGGTCCGAAGAATCGTTTCAGGTGAACAGGCGATGACGGTATATAAACCAATTCAAGAATTAACGGAGACCGCGGCTGAACTGGCAGTCAAACTAGCCAAGGGTGAGGAAATCGGGAACGACCTGAAAATCAATAATGGGAAGGTAGAAGTCCCTTCGGTTCTCCTTCCGCCGATTGCTGTCAATAACGATAACTTGGATGAAACCATTATTGCAGATGGATTTCATACTAAGAAAGAAGTTTACCAGCTGAATGATTAGCAGGGAAGGACAAGGAGATTAAGCTCCTTGTCCTTTTTTAATTTTACTATCATGAACGCTTTTGAGTAAGAAACACACTGTAAAAAGGTAATGCCTTGCTGGATGGTAAACGCTTAAAAGAGAAAAGGGCCACTATAATGCTGGCTGGTCTCTTGTAAGGTAACCAGTAAAGGGAAGATAATGGTGTAAAATAAAGAAAATTTAAAAAAGTACAGATGAATACCAAAATAGTGCTATAAGAAAGCGTTTTCAGTAACCTGGAAGCTGATATATTTAAGGTGTTAGACAAAACAAACAATTTTTGAAAGGGGTTACACAGGGTGAAGAAATTATTTCTTGTATTATCAGTAGCCATTATGGCTGTCCTTATCGCAACAGGTTGCAGCAGCAGTACCGGAGGGAGCGGTGACCTGAAAGTGGGAATCGTCCTGCCGACGAAAGATGAACAAAGATGGGTGCAGGATGAGGAGAGATTTAAAGAAGCAATCGGTGATTCCGAGTACTCTGCTGAAATTCTATTCAGCCAAGGGTCTTCTGCGAAAGAAAAAGAAAATGTAAACACGTTGATCAGTAAAGGGATCGATGTATTAATCATCACGCCGGTTGATGGAGACTCAGCTGGAAGTGCAGTAGAAGCTGCCAAAAAAGAAGATATCACCGTTATTGCGTACGACCGTTTAATTACTAATACCGATGCTGTTGATTACTATGTAACTTTTGACAGTGTGGCAGTTGGTGAAGCACAAGCCCAATACTTAGTTGATCATTCTGACGGATCCGGGGTTCCTCTATACCTATATGCAGGTGCAGCAACGGACAATAATGCCTTCTTGTTCTTCGAAGGTGCATGGAATGTGCTTCAGCCAAAAATCGCAGACGGTACATTTAAAGTTGCAAACTCAAGTGAAGCTGAAGCGTTAAAAGATAAAGCAGAATTATCTCGTGAAGAAATGAGTAAGATTGTCAGTCAGCTTACCACTGGATGGGATCCGAACGAAGCCAAAAACAAAGCGGAGACACACTTAACAGCTGCAGGAGACGACATGAAGGGCGATGTAGCCATCCTTGGTCCGAATGATGACACTGCACGTGCGATTGCCGATGTATTTTCTGCGGAGAGCGGCATTACCAGCTTTGTTATCTCTGGCCAGGATGCAACAAAAGCTTCTATCCAATACATTATCGATGGCAAACAGTCCATGACAGTATTCAAAGATGTTCGAACTCTAGTAAAAGATGCAATGGATATGGCATTAACCATCCTTGATGGAGATACACCTGAAACAACTGGTTCGTATGACAATGGATCGACTGAAGTTCCGGCAAAACAATCAGATGTCATCAGCGTTGATAAAGATAATGTCAAAGCAGAAATCGTGGATAGCGGATACTATAAAGCAAGTGAATTCACAGGTTTAGAATAAACAGGAATAAAGCGGAATAGTGATAGATTTTCTATCACTATTCCATATGTGTTAAGTGGTCTGGTTAAGGAGGCATAACATGAGTGATTATATTTTAGAGATGAACCAGATATCAAAAGAGTTTCCAGGTGTCAAAGCGTTATCCAATGTCAATTTCAAAGTCGAAAGAGGAGAAATTCACTGTCTTGTAGGAGAAAATGGGGCTGGAAAGTCTACACTGATGAAGGTGCTAAGCGGTGTTTATCCTTATGGAACCTATGACGGGGATATCGTCTTTAATGGGCAGGCGCAGCGCTTCAATAAAATAAGTGACAGCGTCGATACTGGTATCGCAATCATCTATCAGGAGCTGGCATTGTTTCCAGACCTGGCAGTTTATGAAAATATTTTTATTAATAACGAAATACAGAACCGCGGTGTCCTGGATTGGAATGAAGCGATCGTTCAATCAAAGAAATTACTTGAAAAAGTGAACCTGAAAGTCAATCCGGAAACATTGATTAAGGACCTTGGTGTAGGGAAGCAGCAGCTTATTGAAATTGCAAAAGCACTGAGCAAAGAAGTAAAGCTGCTCATTTTGGACGAACCTACCGCAGCACTGAATGAAGACGATAGTGAGAATTTATTGAATCTGCTTCGAGTATTAAAAGAACAAGGCATTACCAGCATCATGATTTCTCACAAGTTGAAAGAAGTCATTGCGATTGCAGATAAAGCAACGGTGCTCCGCGATGGGGAAACAATGTGTACACTGGACGCTTCTAAAGGTGAAATCACAGAAGCTTCCATCATCAAAAACATGGTTGGCCGTGAACTAGGAGATATCTATCCGAAAAGGCCTGAGAAGAAATTCGGTGACAAAATACTGGAATTAGTGAACTGGTCTGCTTATGACCCTAAGTTGGGCCGCCAGGTAGCGAAAGATGTCAACCTTCACGTTAAGCAAGGTGAAATCATAGGTATTGCCGGTTTGATGGGGGCAGGTCGGACAGAACTTGCGCAAAGCATCTTTGGGAATGCACAAAATTATAAGCTGCAAGGTGATTTATTTGTGGATGGAATGCCTGCCAACTATAAACACACAAAAGATGCCATTAAAGCTGGTATTGCCTATGTTACCGAAGATCGAAAGGGAAATGGCTTATTTTTACTGCAAGATATAAAAAACAATATTTCTGCCGGAAACTTACATGGAATTTCCTCAAACGGAATCATAAATGAAAATGAGGAAATTAAAGTTGCAGAAGAATATAGAGCCTCATTAGGAATTAAAACCCCATCAATCCAGCAGCTTACTGGGAATCTGAGCGGCGGTAACCAACAGAAAGTTTCTTTAGGAAAGTGGCTTTTTGTGGGTCCGAAGCTATTGATTTTGGATGAACCGACCCGCGGAATTGACGTTGGTGCTAAGTATGAAATTTACACCGTTATGAATGAACTGATCAATAAAGGAATGAGCATCATCATGATTTCATCAGAACTAGGCGAAATCCTTGGAATGAGTGATCGTGTTTATGTCATGGCAGAGGGCGAGATAAAAGGTGAAATGTCATCTGAGGAAGCAAGTCAGGAAAAGATCATGGAGCTTGCGACGCAATAGGAGGTAAACGATATGAATTTATTAAAAGAAGGAAAGCAGGTCATCAAACATAATATTCGTGATTATGGGATGTATATTGCTTTATTGATCATTATGGTCACTTTTTCGATTTTGACCGATGGCTTATTTATGTCTTCACGTAACATTAGTAATCTACTGGATTCAGCCGGTTACATTGCCGTACTTGCTGTAGGTGTCATGCTTGTCATTGTCATTCGGCACATTGACCTATCCATTGGATTCTTAGCAGGGTTTCTTGGTGCAATAGCAGCCATCCTGCTCCTGAATGGTGTACCAGTCTATATCGTGATTCCGCTGGTCCTTCTATTAGGTATTCTTGCCGGATCCATCACAGGCTTTTTGGTTGCCAAAGTCGGCATCCCCGCGTTCGTGGCGACGTTAGCAGGCTGGCTTATCTATCGCGGAGCCATTCTATTAGTAACGGAAAAATCCGGAACCATTAATGTGGACAATGATGCATTTAATGCGTTAGGGAATGGATATATTCCTTCTATCACACAAGTTGGCGGATTGCATTTGCTGTCATTGATTATTGGGGCAATCGGTATTTTACTTTATATCATCAGCGCCATCCATAACCGCAAAAATAAGATCAAATATAATTTTGATGTGGTGTCACAGCCGATGTTTATTATCCAGTTGGTATTTGTCTCCGCGATCATCGCTTATTTCACTTGGCTGTTAGCCGGTTACAATGGCATTTCCTGGACCGTTGTCATTATCCTTTTAGTAGTCACGATCTATCACTTCGTTACAACGAAGACGGTTATCGGACGACATATCTATGCTGTGGGAAGTAACCCTGAAGCCGCCCATCTTAGCGGGATCAGCGTAAGTAAAATCACATTCCTCGTATTCGGTTCGATGGGAATGCTTGCAGGACTATCGGGTATTCTCTTTACTGCACGTTTACAAGCTGCTACCACCACTGCAGGAACTCTATTTGAACTGGATGCCATTGCTGCGGCATTTGTTGGCGGTGTATCCGCTGCAGGCGGAGTGGGTAAAGTTACAGGAGCTGTCATCGGAGCGATCGTCATGGCCACCCTTACCAACGGAATGAACTTGATGGGTGTAGGGATTGCGCCGCAGTACATGATCCGTGGTGGAGTTCTGGCACTTGCTGTAATCTTTGATGTCATGACCCGCAGACAAAGAGCATAGTGTTAGTGTTAAAGTTGCATAATGATAAGCCGGTTTAATCCATTTGCAGTTTAAGTGGGTTGGCTGGCTTGTTTTGTTTTTTCACGGCTGGCAGTAAAAAAGTTTAATGAATATCAAAGAATGATAATAACAAAAGTGTTATGCGAAAGCGGAATTGATAAAGGAAGAAAGGCTGTGAACTTAGTTGAACGGTTATAAAGCAGTCCTGTTTGATCTGGATGATACCTTGTTTGATAGGGGCTGTACATAAGCTGTTCTTAAAAATTTTATATGAGTGGTATGAGGATATTAGCCATTCTGCGAGAGACGAAATGTTGTATAGATTCAGAGATTTAGATAAGAGCTCCTATGCTAATAATAATAATAAATCACGCGTTTTAGCCCCGTTTTTTAATGAATTTCCACCAAAATATAGAGTGCCCGATAACCTCATTGTTTTTCTATTGATGACGCAACAATGAATACCATAATGAATTTAAAGCACATGTTCAAATCGCCATTATTACAAACGGCTCGACGACAAGGCAAAAAGCGAAAATCAGAACACTAATTTAGATCTAGTTTTTGATGTGGTCATCATCTCTGAAGAAGAGGGAATCCGCAAACCAGGCCAACGGATTTTTGAATTAGCATTACAGAGTCTTAATGTGCAGCCGGAAGAGGCATTATTTGTGGGAGACGATCTTGAAAAGGACATTGGCAGCTGTCAGAATGCAGATATTAAGGGGGGGATGGTTCAATCCTCATAATAAGAAAAATGAACCTTATGCTGAAATCAAATCTATTGCTGGATTATGTAGGATTCTGAACCTGTGTAGAGGGAGTGTAAAGGAAACAGGAGAATAGCGGTGAATAAGGTGATGAATGAATCAATAATCTAAGTAAACCATTTGATACTACAATGTAATGGTTTGGCAAAAGGGATGTAACCAGGCGCCGTTATACTTGATAACAGGAGATATACATAGGTACTCGTAATTTAACCATCAGGGAGGCCAAAATGGAAGACTACTTAGCAAAGTCACTGGATGAATGGAAAGCAGACATTTCTGAAGTGTTGGACCAAATCAATAGTGAATATAGTGAGTTAAAGAGAGAACTCAGAGTCTATACTTATAAATATGGCATTACAAAGCAAGTAATCCAATCTACTGTAAACGATGAAATCATCAGAAACATCAGGCAAATGTATCATAAGCCATTCGAAGAAAAATACAATCAGTTGAAAGAAGACATATATGAATTGGATGAAAAACGTAAAGTGTTTCAAATGTTCGTGGACAAAATTGATGAAGTAAAACGAAAGGAAGGGACGAAGACGGATCTCGCTTCCGCTTATAAATAGAGTAAATTGGATGGAACCGCCTATTGGGAAGGCGGTTTTTCACTTTGAAGGGGGAATGTGGTTATGCCGTATCTAATTGCTTCGCCAATACCAACCGATTCTTCGGTATCCAGTCTTCTATTAAAATCATAGTATTCATTAAACAAGTTGACAGCAATTTGGAAAATCAGACATGAAGATCGCAAGAAAGTGCCCTCATTTGATCTCAACATGAAACAAAGCTAAAACAGGCCCTATTATTACAGGTGTATGGGCCGATGTCAGGGTAAGCGGTCATGTTAACGCCCACAGGATTCTTCCAGTACTTTGACGGGATGAAGCCTAAGATGGTATTACACCTAGCTTTCGGTTCGCATACTGTGGCAATGTTAGTTGGAATTTATATTTATATTTAAATTTGTATGAATAGCAGCTAGTGGGGCTTATCCTGATTGGAATAGCAGGGATGGTCAACAGTAAGTTTTCACCAGCTTTATTAATATTTTTTTATGTGAATTCAAATAATATAAGCGCTATTCCAATTTTTATGCGGGGGTAAGGAAGAAAGAGATCCAGCCTATGAAATAGCAGTCTAATTCGCATTGAATAGGCTGCTATTTTTTATTCAAATTATTTTGGTGAATGACCAAACTGAATAGCCTCTCTATTGTGTGACAACAAAGAATCACCTTCACAACGAGGTGGCTAAGCTTACACAATTGTTTAATCTTTTATAGTAGAGAGTGCAGTTTGAAGATTTGAGAACGTTGAGACTGAGTTAAAATCTATCCCTAATTGGACCATTGTCTGAGCTATTTCTGGTCTGATACCAGTAAGCATGGGTTTAATACCAACAAGTTTGAGTGAATCTATCACCTTAAAGATTCTGTCAGCCACCATGGTATCAATTATCGGTACTCCTGAAAGATCAATTAAGAGGTAATCAAGTGAGAGGTCTGCTCCTTTTGTTAGTGCTTGATCCATAAGTTCCTGAGCTCTCTTAGTATCAACATCACCAATTAATGGAAGGACTCCAATGCCCTTATATATCTTAATGACTGGGATAGAGAGCTCCATCACAGAGGTTTCTGCTGCATTAATTCGATTCGTATAGAACCGTGTATATGTCACACTAAGCCAGTGAATAGCAAAATCTATTACTGAGGTGAATTTGAAGATAATATCGTGATAATCAGATATTGAAAGCTCTAATTCTTCAGCTTGATTTTTAATGATGTCCCCAACCACTGTCCGATAGTGTTTAATCACATTTATTGCATTATCCAGAGAAAAATCAATTTTAATTAACAAATTTATAGTTTCTTCACCCCAGCTTTCGACCTCTGATTTGTTAGTCGTATCTTTATTGGTGAACGAATAAGCGAATAGGTCGATAAGTTCATCTCGCCAACTTTGTAAGACTTTCTCACTTTGTTGGGATTTATGTTGATCCAGTTCTGCGATTTCTCTTGGGGATGCTGTATTCTTCAGTCCCAGTATACACTCTGAGATATTCAGGATTTTAAAATTATTCACCTTATTAATCACAAAAAATGCTCCTTTTACAATTCAATTTTATAAATAGTATAACATGTAAATTTACACTACAATATAAATGATGTCTTGATTTACGCTTTTCATTAATTCACACAAAAGCAATGGGTGAATTCGGAATTCCTAAAATTGGATGAAACTGTAGAATTTAATTTCTTCTTTAAAAAGTTTGAAGCAGGCGCTTATCCAACTGGAATTGTCATCGCATCAACTTGGAACAAAGATTTAGCCTGCCAAATGGGTACAGTAATTGGAAAAAAAGCAAAATCCTAAGGAATCAATCCACGGTGGGTACGCTCTGAGTTTTCACCGTACAGAACGAGGTGAAAGAAACGTTGAGTAGGCGAAAGGTGCGGGGGACAAGGGATTAATGTATTTGTGAGGCACTATATAATGAATGAACAAGAAACAAATGCATGCTCTGGGATGCTTGTATGGTCTCATGACCAAGCGTTGGGGGAAATCCGAAACTATAGCAGGGGAAGAGATGGTCATTAAATAGAGAAGGTTTAATCGAATAATATTATTATGTAAACAATGCAGAAAAGAAAAGAGAGGTATTTACATAATAGTTTTGAAAGACCTTATGGATGAAGCTTAGACGGAAGAACCTGTGTTTGAAGCTAAAAAAGTTCTGGCCAGATATTTAGACTTGATAAGAGATTAAAATTCAAAATTATTTCTAAAAGTCTTAAATAATGTAATTGGGGCCGATTACTAAATAGTATGATCAAAAAATTCCATTTTGTCTCAATATTATTAGTATTCTTAGGTTATGAGACTAAATAGATTATTTTCATATCGCTTCCTATAATATATGTTATGTAAACTAAATAATGTAAAAAGGTAAGGGGAGTTATTACTCCCCTTGGTTTAATTGGATCTGAACAAATTTTTCTTTTCTGGCTGTATTTGCTGCTTTAGTACGTGTTAAACGGATATTTTTTATTTTCTCCAGTGTAGAATTTCCTTTGCAGAATCCATGATATTTCTCTCTAAGAACAAATCTTTACCAAAATCCTCAATAATTTCTTAGAATCTACGGATTAATAGCGTTAATATACACTTGGTTATGAATCCATTTCAACTATATTTTTTGGGGGATAATCAATGAGTCTTTCATTGCTAAGCTTCTTGTATTTTTGTTAAGCCCTTCTCTTAATCCTTCCAAACCGAACAAATGTTCTTGTGTGCGAAAAAGGGCACCTACCTTTTTTATTAGACCTGTTACAGTAGTAGTTAGTTTGTCTTATATCTCAATTCAATCCTTCCAATAGTAAAATAAAATGGTGATGGAAATGGCGGCATTTTATTTCTTCTTAATCTATGTAGAGCTATTCGCATCCAATTCCGTTGTTTGTGAAGTCCTGTAAAAAACACATATAAAGTATTCTTGTCAGTTTCATTTTCACCATATAGGCAGCTCGGACTGGCGGTTCCATTTTTATACCACAGTTCACCGCTATCTGCATCAAGGATCGGTTTCGGATCCTTAGACCAGTTGCTGCGCTTTCCATTTGGTTTCTGGCCTTCCAGGAGCCAAAGACCTTGCTTGGGATACGGACTTCTTCCGTATAGGTTTGTGCTTCTGCAGACGACCATTTCATAACCGTTTGTGTTACTGGTATGGACAGACGCATCATAGAAATTTTCTTCTTCCAGAAATAAGTCTTCCGGTTGGGACCAATTGGTTAAACCATCTAAGCTTTCAGTGTATTGAATACGATATTGAGGATAGCCTTTCTTTCCGGTTTCCTGCTTTGTCGTAACATACCAGATTCGCCATTTACCTTCAAAGAACCTTGCTTTCGGCTCAAGGACATTAGGGCTCTCAGGGGTTCCAGTCAGGATTGGTGTGGTATGTCGTTCCCAGCCTATTGAGGTTTTGGTGAACACCCCTATTGAATACGGAGCCTGATTATCTAAAACATGTATAGATGCACGTCCGGTATAATAGATTCTTTCAACCTTCTCTCCGCCCAGACCTTTTCCTGCAACATAACATGGGGTATGGTAGCCGAAATAGTCCCAGCTGCCCTTTTTTGAATTAGACGCGATTGGTTTTGCTTTTTTGGGATTATCTTCACAGGTTGTAATGGTCCAGTTATTGCTGTTCAATGTTTCACCAATTGGAAGTGTTGCTGTGAAGATATTATTTCTAAAATCCTTTTGGAATCCTCCAATAAACATATGCCATTGATTCTTTATCTTTACGACATGAGGATCTCCAACTCCCAAAATATTGCTGATGGGGCCATATTTTTCAGTTTGATCAAATAGTTTAACTATTTTCACTATTTTGCGGGTCATCATTAACCATTCCTTCGTTAATAAGGATAGAATCATTTTGGTCAATATACGCTGAAAAAATAAGCTGCGATTTACGCAGCTTAGATATTATGGGAGACTAAATGCTGGTACTTCTGGACAGTCATCCACTGCATATCCGGCAATGCCATCGGAACAAAATCTGCAGAAGCAATCAGTTTGTTGTACATCTTTTGGAACTGAATATCCTGGTAAGCCATTTGTAAATGAATGTTTTTGACGTTTTTATTTTTCATCATTGCAGCTGAATTGAAATTGTTGGTTCCCATTGAATTTGCTGTGAATCGGCTTTCAAGTGCCATGTTCTTTTCCCAGGATTTCAAAGTTTCTGGAGGTCCATCAATTTCAATTTGTTGAATGTCCGGCAGGTTTACTTTTTCAACCCGGTTGGGATCTATAAGCATCAGCATGACGGCTACATGGTTCCGCAAAGTATTTATATGGCTTTTTAAAATATTCCTGAACGTTTTATTTTGGACATTTTGATGATAGATTCCCAGTTTATATAGTACTCCTTCGTGGGCAGCCAGGTGTTCAGCCATTAAGCCGAGATCGATCGCAGGTATTCTCATTCCTTCATCCCCCTCATTTGTAAGGTATGCAGTAATGAAGTTTGTGAGCTTTTCTGTCAGTTTTTTAGCAGCTTTTTATTTTCTAACTGTCTCAAAACCCAAGGGATCCTTCCGTGAAACGGTCTATTATTGTATACCGCAAATCCTTGCTTGTTCCCTAAATCCAAAGGAGAATATATTGGGTTTCCACCTGAGTAAAACGCACCTTCACCCGTATCGAGGTAGCCTTTAAAATTTGTGTACAATATGTTTCCTTGTTTTATTGAGGTGCAGATTGAATGAGAATATGGCATCTGTCCTTCTATCACGGCGCATTCGCCGGCACCGAAGAGAAATGGATATTTTTTTACCTGCAGGGTTTCCTCGATAGATAAATAGCCATTTACATCGACTGGCAGCCTTGAGAGCTTAAACAAGTCAGGTGCTTTTGGAGGTTGTACCCATAGCAGTTTTTCGAAAGGGATTTCCTGTGAATCCAAGTACACTTTGTTGCCTTTGATCTTTTGAATATCATCACTAAAATAAAGCCGGATGCCTCTATCCATTAAGATATCGGCAATCTTTTTAGAAACAATTGTTCCCATATCAGGAAGGAGTCTATTTTGAGCTATTAAAGTAATGGGATTATGTAAATTGTGTTTGGCTCGCCACGTTTGAAAAGTTGAGGCGATTTCCACGGCAGCACCATTCTCTCCTGCAATGACCAGGTTGTCCGCACGGCGCACGGCATCAATAGCAGATGTAAATTGATAGGTGGGTTTGATGGTATAGATATCATCTGTCAACGAAATTTTATCTGTCCCGCTTGTCATTGATCCGATGTCAATGGAGATGAGGTCAAAGTTCAAGATGTCTCCATTTGCTGTCAAAGCAAGTTTCTGCACTGGATCAATGGAAAGTACCGCTCCCTCTTTCCAGGTTACCCCCGCCTCCCTTGCGGCTCTTTCCAGGTTTACCCGGATTTCGTTCTCCTTATAGTTCTCTTCGATATAGCCTGGTATCAACTCAGGATGATACTGATTTTTTGATGGAGAAATTAGAGTGATTTCCACTTCACCTATTGGTTCCTTTTTTAGTCTTTTCATTACTTGTATATGAGAGTGGCCTCCTCCGGCCAGCAGCAGTTTTTTCAATGTAAACGACCTTTCTTCTAATTCTGTATGTAGTTTCCAGTCTAACGTTTTGCCAGGAATAAAAACAAGCAGCAGCCCTCCAAGAGCTGCTGCTCCCCTCTTACTTCTTCTTATTCATCATTTTCTGGATTTCATTCATGTCTTTTGGTACATTCCCCGTGGTTATCGCTTTGACAAGCATTTCTTCCTTCTCTTTGGATACAGGTTTGTTCGCTATTTGCCCTACTTTTTTAATAAGGGTTCTAACCTGCTTTTCATCTTTAAAATTCGTGTGTTGAAAGGATTGAGTCAGTTTCATGATTTCGTCCATCTTCACACCGGTCTTTTTTTCAAAGTTACCAAACATTTTGGACCTCCTCTCAAGAACGTTTCCCCACATTCTATGTAAGGCGGAGGTGTCTTGTATCAACGGACGTCCCGGGCTTGAAGATATTTCTCTGTCTCTTAGGCAGGTGAACAAGCCAATAGGTATCGTCTGCATATAATGTGATAAAGAGTTTGTGCAAGGAGGGTTTTCATGCATCCGTCTTTTAGAAATCGCAAGAGGTCAAAGGGGATTTGTATCTTTCCGGGTTATAGATATTGTGGTCCCGGATGCAGCGGTCCAGGATCTCCTATTAATGCTGTCGATGCAGCATGCAAATTTCACGATGAATGCTACAGCCGTTATGGTCCATCATGTGAATGTGACCGGCTCTTCATGGACCGGTTAAGAAGAAGAATGAATCAAGATACCCCGGAAGGAAGGCATGCACGCATTATGTATCGTTTTATGAAACTTAAAACAGTGTTTTCCTGTTAAAAGAAGACCCGTATTCCCTCCATAGAGGGAATACAGGTCTTATCATTCAAAGAATATCGCTTTAACACTCTAACGCACCGGGGGACTGTCCCCGGGTGCTTTAAAGCGGTAAAGGCTACTCTTTCCACGCGCGTTCTAACTGTGCGTTATAGTCAAATTCGTTATTCTTCCCCTGTCTTCTGCCGAGCAGGAAGATAACTATTCCGACTGCCGTCCAGATGAGAAGAAGCTTGATGACGGACCAGATCAATGTGTAGCTGAAGAATAACAATACACTTAAGGAGAAGATTCCGCAGAAGATGATCAGCGGGAGCTTCGGTTTGATCAGTGCTGTTTTGAAAAGAGCCGGTCTCACAAACGGCAGGGCAATCATTGCGATTGCATGGCCGATGTACATCAGGAACATCCCCTGCAGTGACACATTCAACAAGTAATCCAGCGTCCTTGTCCAGATCAGGATTAAGACAATGATCGTGTTAATGGTGATGGCAATATGCGGAGTATTAAAACGCTTGTTAACTTTTGCAATGCCTACCGGGATGACACGGTCTTCCGCAAATGCAAACAGCATTCTTGAAACCACCATCACAAGTGAATTCAGCGTTGTGGCAAATGCCATGATGATTCCTATCATGACAATCCATTTACCTCCAGCGGGCAGGTACACGGAAGCCACATCGAACATGGCGCTCTGTGATGATGCCAGTTGATCATATGGAACCACGCCGAACGCAACAATCGAAATAAGGAAGTAGATGATGACTGTAGCAAATGAACCGATCAGCATCGTTTTTGGCATGGCTTTTTGCGGATCCTTCATCTCCCCTCCTGCTTGAGCTAGCTGTTCAAAACCGAAGTATGCAAAGAACAAGGAAGGGAGAATCGCGATGAAACCACTCCAGCCATTAGGAAGCATCGGTGAAAAATTCTCTGTCTCGATAAAGAATACGCCCGGTATAACCAGTACCAGAATGGAAACGAACAAAATGGCTGACATGACAAGCTGTACGACCCCGAACCATTTTACTCCGATGATATTCAATAAGTAAAAGATCAATAACAACACAGTGGCAAGGATGGCTGTATTTCCAGCTCCAATGACACCTGAAATGTAATCACCAAATGAGATTGCCATGATGGCCATTACCCCGAGTAATGCAATATATTGAAACCACATAAACAGGAAGCCGGCAAAAAAGTTTTTAAACGTCCTGCTGATATGCACATAAGCTCCTCCTGGGCTGTTTCCAAGCGGTGTACTCATGAAGATCAAGTACGCCAGTGCCGAACAAAGTAATACCGGCAAAAGGACGACATAACCAAATGGAACCGAGGGTCCTGCCTGGGCACCTGCTTCACCTGTTACAACAAATATCCCGGACCCAATCATTCCTCCTATCATCAGGGCATATCCATGCCATTTTCCTAATTCCCGTTTTAATCCGTTTTTCATGATGACTCACCTTCTCCTTCTTGTAAATGAATACAAAAAAGCCCTTCACCCAATAAGGGACGAAGGAGCTCCGCGTTACCACCCTTGTTGATGGAAAAAGAATTTTTCCAACCACTTCATTGTGAGACAGCTCTGATGCACGATGTAATTCACTTGTAAGCTGCCTGAATTTTCACCTGCCATTCAGTCTCTGTCACTGCCCGCTTACCCGCTACTGCTTTCGCACACTGTCTTGTATAGTATTGTCATGAATCGCTTTTTTGCTTTAACGCTTTTATGCTTTTATGCAATAAAGTATATTAAGACTATACAAGGGTTATCATTCATTCGTCAAGGGTTAAATTCGATTTATTTTAATTAGTGGTGATGATTCAACTACATTATTCATTCACGGACTTTCACGAACGGGTAGTTCCTTAAAGAATGCCAAATAAGGTGAATTCTAGGCATTAGGATTATGACAGTTGTGTTATACTGTAAAAAGCCTGAAAATTCTTTATTGTTTTCCGGCAATAGTTGTTTAAGGAGGCGTTCAATATGTTAAACAAAAGTGCTGTTATGCTAAAAAATACTAAGGGGATAACGCCAAATTAATAAATGATTTTGCGTTTTCCCGAATACTGAGAGGGGAAACATTTGTGAACACTGATCATGTGACAATAGTTGAATTAAATGCAGAAAACTGGTATGAATGCTGTGAATTAATTGTCTCAACAGAGCAGGCAAAATTCATCGACCCTAATGCGATATCAATCGCCCAGTCCAAGTATGAGCCATCATTAAAACCGTATGCGATTTACTTTAAAGAGAAAGTAGTCGGCTTTTTAATGTACAACTCTGTTCCAGAAGAACTTGATGGATATTGGGTCTATAGAATCATGGTCGATGAAAAATTCCAAGGCAGGGGTATAGGGAAAGCGGCAGCTAAATTAATGATGGGGGCTATTGGGGAATTACCTGATGCCAAAAAAATCATTGTGGGCTATCATCCTGAAAATGCTGGTGCGCACCAACTATACAAAAGTTTAGGTTTTATTGATAATGGAGATAGATTTGGAAAAGAAATGGCGGTAATTAAGTATATAAACCAATGATTTTAAAGGCAAAGGCTTAGAGAGACCTCTCTAAGCCTTTATGTGATGATTTTTACACCTCAAGTGCTGTCCGGCAATAGACCATCAAGACAATTTTTTGGCCATTATGACATTTGTCACGTCATACTCCAGTTGTTCATATAGATGTCTGGCTGTTTGGTTGTGGCCGAATACATGAAGTTCGATCTTGGAGAACCCTAATTCTTTAGCCACTTCTTCAATTTCGGTCATCGCCTGCCTGCCATACCCTTTTCTCTGATGCTCTGGTTCAATGAATATATTATAGATATAACCGGTATCCTCCCCTATTTTGGCAAGCCAAATGGAACCAGCAGCTACATCTCCATCCCATATTGTATAAAGATAGTTATCCTCAGAGTCCTCTCGATTTGGAAGCAGCCGCTT
The DNA here is from genome assembly GCF_984799155.1 of Bacillus sp. SRL337. Classification (NCBI taxonomy): domain Bacteria; kingdom Bacillati; phylum Bacillota; class Bacilli; order Caryophanales; family Bacillaceae; genus Bacillus; species Bacillus sp. SRL337. The sequence goes on from NZ_OZ481793.1 coordinate 2,070,664, forward strand.
AAAGTCATTTTTCGAATTCTCCAACGCTTCTTCTTGTGACCAGTTTCCTGCTTCGGCTTTTTCCTTTGCATAACCCTCTATAGAATGTTCGTAAAATAAATCAAATTCTTTTGAAGTCATTTTCTTTAGCGTGACCATACAGACTTCCCCCTTTTGATAATGAAAAATCGTCTCTCATCATAAAGTGTTCTCCACTAAATGTCCGATTCCTTTTTTGGATGTACAGAAACCTGCTTACCATCTTAAAAGTCGGGGCAGCATTAGAGCTTTTTACTGTTGATGGCTGATTTCAGCTCTGAAATGAATTTCTGCAGCTCTTGTTCATTGGAATGCTGATTCCCGTATTTTCGTACGTTGACTGATCCATTTTTCATTTCATTCTCACCGATAACCAGCATATAGGGGATTTTCTTCAGCTGCGCTTCCCTCATTTTATAGCCCATCTTTTCATCTCTGGAATCGAATTCTATACGGATCCCTTCTTGTTTCAAACGGTCTGCCACTTTTTTGCTGTAACCCCTATGATATTGATTGGATACAGGGATGACACATACTTGCACAGGTGCAAGCCAAGCCGGAAAAGCACCGGCAAAGTGCTCAATAAGAATTCCAAGGAATCGGTCAATGGAGCCGAAAACAGCTCGGTGAATCACGACCGGACGGACCTTTTGATTGCTTTCATCAATATAGTGCAAGTCGAATTTCTCCGGCATTTGAAAGTCGAGCTGAACAGTTGCACATTGGTAGCTGCGCTTCAGGGCATCTTTAATGTGGATATCGATTTTCGGTCCATAAAAAGCACCGTCTCCTTCATTGATTGTATACTTATACCCCAACTGATCCAGGACATGTGTAAGAGAGTCCTCGGCTTTGTCCCAGAGCGCTTCTTCCCCCATGGAATCATCAGGTCGAGTGGAAAGTTCAATTTCATATTCAAATCCGAAAGTGCTGTACACATGATCAATCAGCTTCATGGCCGACTTTATTTCCTCTTCGATCTGACCGGGAGTGACAAAAATGTGGGCATCATCCTGGCAGAATGTCCTCACACGCAGCATTCCGTTTAATGCTCCGCTGAATTCATGGCGGTGGACCTGTCCGAACTCTGCCATCCTGATAGGCAGGTCACGATAGGAGTGAAGCTTGTTTTTATAAATCAGCATATGTCCTGGACAATTCATCGGCTTCAAGGCAAAGCTTTGATCATCAACTTCCGAAAAATACATATTATCCTTATAGTGATCCCAATGCCCCGATTGTTCCCACAATTTCCGGTTCATCATGATTGGTGTCCTGACCTCTTCATAGTCATAGGAATGCTGGAGCTGTCGTAAAAAGAATTCAAGTTCATTGCGGATCTTTTGCCCGTTATTCAGGTAAAATGGCATCCCGGGGGCTTCTTCTGAAAACATGAAAAGTTCTAATTCATTGCCGAGTCTGCGATGATTCCGTTTTTGAGCTTCGTCGATAAAAACGAAATACTCATCGAGTGCCTCTTTTGATGGAAAGCCGACTCCATAGACACGCTGCAGCATCTTGTTATTGTTGTCACCTCGCCAATAGGCCCCGGATACATGAGTTAATTTAATCGCTTTCACCATTCCTGTTGTTGGGAGGTGCGGTCCTTTGCATAAGTCGTAAAATTCTCCCTGGCGATAAATAGAGAGTATTTCATCCTCCGGGATATCATCGATCAATTCTAACTTCAGCTGGTCCTCAGCAAAGAGGATTTTAGCTTCTTCCCTTGAGACCTCTTCTCTTTGTATCGCGAGGTTTTCTGCAATGATTCTCTTCATCTCTTTTTCGATTTGCGCGAGTTCTGACTCGGAAATGTTCTTATCGAGATCCAAATCATAATAAAATCCGTTATCGATGACAGGTCCGACACCTAACCCGACCTTTCCATACAGGCGTTTGACCGCTTGCGCCAGGATATGCGCGGTACTGTGCCTCATCCTTTCTATTCCTTCCGCTGAGTTTATTTCATGAAGTTCAATGGAGGCATCCTCTTTGATCGCCCGGTGAAGATCAACTAAAACACCATTCACTTTGCCCCCTGCAGATTTTTTCTTTAAGCTGGGGCTGATTGATTGAGCTATCTCAGCCAGTGAAATTCCTCCCGGGTACTTCTTTTCTTTTCCATCTGGAAACTTGATGAGAATTTCCTGTTGTTTCATGTTCATCCACTCCCTTTGATTTTTTAGAAAACAAAAAACACACAGCCATCCCTGTAAAAAGGGACGAGTGTGTGTTGACCCGTGGTTCCACCCAGCTTCCCGTCAACAATTGACGGCTTCATTTGCTTTATCGCAGCATCTGCGGTATCGATTACTGATGAATTCACCAATACGGCTCCAAGGCGGTAAGCATCTTCTTCTGAACTGGGAAGCTTTCAGCCCGCGGCTTCCCTCTCTGTGAATCAGAAAGAAGAACTCATGTCCTTTTCATCGCTAAGTATATTCTTTTAAGAAAATAAAAAAACACACGCATCCCAATAAAGGGACGAGTATGTGTTGGACCCGTGGTTCCACCCAGCTTCCCGCTGGAAATGTCCGGCGGCTTTGGTGCTTTAACGCAGCATCTGCGGTATTGAATACTATTGGATTCCTCAATACAACTCCAAGGCGGTAAGTTTCTCTTTCTGCATTAGGAAGTTTTCAGCCATGGCTTCCCTCTCTGTGAACCGTTTTAGAAAAACTCAGATCCTTATCAACGTTTCGATTAATTTTTTTTATAATATATAGCATCTCTGAAATGAAGTCAACCTCATCGGGTGAAAAAATTTTAGGTTGATAGGATTTCAGTTTACTCTTCCCTGCTAATATATGTTCTTCATTTTCTTTTCAATTGCCACTCCGGGGCCGGCCCGAAACAATATGCCAGTGAAGATGCTTTGAATCCTGGTATGTACCTAGATTCGTGATGACTTTACAAGATCCATGCTCCTCGGTCACCTCTGCTGCAACTTCCTTGATGACCAGCATCAATTCTAGGAGCAGGCCGTGATCACTTTCTTCAAGGGCAGTCAGGGATGGGATGTGCTTCTTAGGGATGGCTACGACATGGATAGGATAAAATGGTTTGGTATGGTGGAAAGCCAAGATATATTCGGTTTCCTTCACTTTATCCACCTGGATATTACCGCTTACTACCTCATCACAATAAAAGTCATTCATCACTTATTGCTTCACCCTTGCTTTCTTATTGTAAAATGAACCTTTGTTCAATAGAAGGAGCCCTGCTCCGCTCAGCGTCATGAGGGTAAGTAAAATGAAGATATCAAAGCTGTGAAACGATACAAGCTCTTGCGATGAAAGGCTGACATCAATTAATCTGATCACAACTCCAATCAAAGTAGAAATAAGCATCAGCAGCAGTACAGTTTTCTTTTGGGCGGTAGTCAAAGTCCATTCCTCCTTCTAATCTCGTAATCATTAGACGAGTGAAAGAAAAGAATGGTTTCGGAAGTTGACGAAATTTTAACACATTACTGCACGGAGGGACTGTCCCCAGTATTTTAAGAATGGTTTCGAAAGCTGGTAAAATTCCTTGCTCTATGGATTTCAGCTTTCATTTTTGCTGCCGCTGCTTTCGGTTCAGGAGCTCTGCTTATACAGGAAATGACCGCAACTCCATCAGCACCTGCTTTTATCACATTCGAGACATTCTCCGCTGTAATTCCGCCTATTCCCGCAATGGGATGTTGAATTCCCTCTCTTCTCATCTCGCTGATGAGGTGAGGTCCGCTGACAGGTCTGGTATCCAATTTGGTCGAAGTGGCATACATCGGTCCAACGCCTAAGTAGTCTGCGCCTGCGTCAATTGCCGCCAATGCTTCTGGAACGGAATGTGCGGAAATTCCAAGAATCCTATCCCCAATGAGCTTTTTCACTACTGAAGGATCGCCATCCTCCTGCCCAATATGTACGCCGTCTGCATTGATTTTGATGGCCAAATCAATATCATCATTAATGATGAAGGGGACATTATATTCCCGGCAGATAGCTTGCATTTCAATCGCCCGTTTTTCTGCCTCTTCACCTTGCAGGCAGCCAAGTCCTTTTTCACGGAACTGAAAGAGACTCACTCCCTCAGAGAGTGAATCCCGGAGGACCTGGATTGGATCCAAGGTACAATTAACACTACCCATGACCAAATAAAAGGATAGGGATTCTCTAAGCATCAATGAATATCATCCCCTTGCGGTTGTAAGCCCAGTGATTGGTCGGTCCATGTCCTGAACCGATCTTTAGGTCGTGTTCGATGGCCGACTGAATAAACGCTTTTGCGGTATGAACGGATTCATTTAGGCTGCAGCCTTTGGCGAGTTCAGCTGAAATTGCTGCTGAAAACGTACATCCTGTCCCATGGGTGTTTCTCGTCGGGATCCTTGGAGCAGAAAGTAGTTCAAACCGGCTTCCATCAAAGAATAGATCTTTGGCTGTATCTGCTTCATCGTGGCCTCCTTTGATGACAACTGATTGTGCACCAAGGTTAATGATCGCTCGTGCGGCATCTTTCCTTCTGTCCATCGTGTCAATTTTCATACCTGTTATGACTTCAGCTTCAGGAAGGTTGGGGGTGATGACCGTGCTTAGCGGAATCAATTCATTCCTTAATGCTTCTATAGCCTCTTTTTGCAGCAGAGGAGATCCCCCTTTAGCGATCATGACAGGATCAACAACAACATTTTGCCAAGAATATTTCTTTAAAGCTCCGGCAACAATCTTGATTACATTACTGTCAAAAAGCATCCCTGTTTTGACTGAGTGGGGAGTAAGGTCATCGGCAATCGATTTCAACTGTCTTTCAACGGCCTCCAACAGGACAGGATATACCCCCTGTACCCCCAATGTGTTCTGAGCAGTAATAGCCGTAAGAACAGACATTCCATATACCTTGAGTTCCTGGAATGTCTTCAAGTCTGCCTGTATGCCGGCACCCCCTCCGCTGTCAGAACCTGCAATGGTCAAGGCTTTTACAGTTTCCATGTACATCCTCCTATCCTAAATAGCGATGATAAATCGTTTTGGCTTCTGCGATGTCTTTTATGCCGTGGACAAGGACCCGCCCATCCTCGAACAGGACCAGGCGCTTGCCGGAATTTTCATAGGATAGTAGAAAAGGGTTCCTTTCCACCCTTCCACCGGTTTTCGCCAGCATTTGCGCTGTTTTCCCTAGATTTCTTATTCCTTTCACGGCCGGCCGTATCTGAACAGAGTTTCTTCCGCACAGCACGGCCGCTTTTGTCTGGTTTTCAAAGCGTAGGAACGGGTATGTTGGATGGCTCCCGCAGGAAAGGCAGCCATCTTTTTTTAATCTCCCCGGCGAAATCGAGGTATGCTGGTTTTCCCATAAATCAAATGTTACAAGCTTTGTTCTTAAATGGCTGAAATCACTGACGAGAAGCTTCAACACCTCAGCGGTTTGATAACTGACCACCATCCCGGCGGCCGGACTGATGATCCCTGCTGTATCACAGGTTGCACCCCCGAGCGGAACCTCTTCCAGCAGACAATGGAGACATGGTGTCTCTCCTGGAATGACCGTATAGCTTATGCCGTAACTTCCAACACACGCACCATACACCCAGGGAATCCTGTACTTTTGAGATATGTCATTAATAACCATCCTGGTATCAAAGTTATCTGTAGCATCAACAATGACATCAACGCCATCTTGGAGTCTTTCGAGTTCCTGCACTCCTGCATCACCAATAATGGCTTCGACCTTAACTTCAGAGTTGATCATCGTTAACCGCTGCTTAGCAGCTGCTGCTTTTGGCATTTTCTCAGCAGCGTCCTGTTCGGTAAAAAGCTGCTGGCGTTGTAAATTGCTCCATTCCACATAGTCTCTGTCAATGATCGTCACCTTGCCGACACCAGCCCTTACCAGAGCCTCGGCATTCCCGCTTCCAAGGGCACCAGCCCCCACAATTAGAACATGCTTTCGCGAGAGTTTGTGCTGGCCTTCCTTCCCGATTCCGCTGAATAGTTCCTGTCTTGAGTAACGGTCATTCACACGTGCTCATTCCTTCCAGTGGACTGCTGGCCGTGGCATAACGTTTTCTAGGGATTCTTCCAGCTTCAAATCCCAGTCTTCCTGCCTTGATGGCGAGTTTCATGGCTTCTGCCATTTTTACGGGGTCTTTGGCAGCCGATACAGCTGTGTTCAGCAAAACACCATCTGCTCCCAGTTCCATGGCATATGCTGCATCCGCCGGTGATCCGATTCCTGCATCCACAATGACAGGAACCTCGGCTTGTTCGATGATAAAACTCAGGTTCAGCGGGTTGATGATCCCTTGTCCGGAACCGATAGGCGATGCCCCCGGCATGATGGCATGAACGCCAAGCTCCTGCAGCCTCTTGGCAAGAAGGACGTCATCGGAGGTGTAAGGAAGAACGGTAAAGCCTTCTTTTAAAAGTGCCTCTGATGCTTTCAACGTTTCCAAAGGATCAGGCAGCAGTGTGTTGAAATCGCCAATGACTTCCACCTTGATCATGTCGCAAAGCCCTGAGGCTCTAGCCAACCGGGCAGTCCGTACAGCTTCCTCGGCTGTTTTTGCTCCTGCTGTATTAGGCAGCAGGGTATACTTTTCTACCTCCAGCTTTTCTAAAAAGTTCGGCTGGTTTGGTTCGAAAATATTCATCCTCCGAACGGAAAATGTCAGTACCTCTGTTTCAGAAACATCCACCGCTTTCTTTTGGGTATCCATGTCCGGATATTTTCCAGTGCCTAACAGTAATCGTGATTGAAATTCATAAGTACCAATTTTCAACATATCATCCGCCTCCTACAAAATGTACGATTTCTACAACATCGCCATTGGCAAGCTTTACTTCTGCATGCTTGCCTTTTTCAAGGATCACTCTGTTCAGTTCAACGATGGCAGCCTTTTTATTCAATTGAAAATGGGTAAGCAGGTCTGCAACGGTTGCTACATCGTCATCCACTCGGACTTCATCGTTATTTATGATCAAGTTCACAAGATACCCCTCCTAAAATGCAGTCAATGTTCTTCGCTCTAGTTTAAAAGAATCATAGAGCGATCGTTCGTCTTCAGTCACTTTGTTATCAATCATATCGGACACCATCTTTCCGGTTATCGGACTGAGCAAGATCCCGTTTCTATAATGTCCTGCCGCCATGAAAAGTCCCTTATGTTCCGGATCGATTCCAATGTAAGGCAAGCCATCTCCCGTCTGCGGCCTGATTCCGGCCCAGGCATTGTTCCATTTGGCTTCCTTTATTTCGGGAAGCAGTGAAACGGCCTTTTCTGCCAACCGGGAAATTCCTTTCAGAGAAACTGATTTGTCCATACTGTACGGATAAGTGGTTGCACCTATGATGAGCCTGCCGTCTTTTTTGGGTACGACATAGCAGCCCTGGTCTGAAAAAATCGTTGAACTGATAAGCGGCATGGCTGGTATGACAGAAAAACATTCCCCTTTCACTGGAATAAGATCAAGGAAGATTCCATTTCTCTTCATCAGCTTTCCTGCCCATGCACCGGATGCGACGACGACAGTTTCGGCAAAAAATTTTCCTTGAGGGGTTTGGACGCCATCCACACGTTTGCCGGTCGATAAGATTTCTTCTACTTCACAGTAGGAAATGGAATCAGCACCATGAGCTGCTGCTCCTTGAAAGAAAGCCATTGATAGCTGAGGAGCCATTACCTGCCCGTCATTGGGAATGTCCATTGCCCCCTCGAAATCTTGTGATAGAGCTGGTTCTTTTTGAAGAAGTTCTTCAGTATCCAGCCATTTCACATCCGGATCCCAATCAGTGTGATACTGAACCTGCCTTTTTAATTCAGGAATTTCATCTTTTGTTTGAGCGACCTTCAGCATTCCCCGATTGATATATCCGGTATGGATACCAGTGAGCTCCTCCAACTCATTGATTATTTGGGGAAACATCCCCCTGCTCTTGAGTGCAAGCTTTAGCATCGCATCATTTTTATCAATCTCTGCCTGCGCCCCTAACATTCCGGCAGCCGCACGGGAAGCTTCCATTCCGAATTCATTTTTATCAATGATCAAGACGTTCTTTCCACTTTTGGCCTGCTGATAGGCGATGGAGCTGCCAATGATTCCTCCTCCCACCACAATTACGTCATAGGTGTTATTCATCTACTATCATCTCCAATCGGGTTTGATAATCCTTTGCTGCCACAATGGGATCTTCAGCACTAAAGATTCCTGACATTACAGCGATACCTGCACAGCCATGTTTAATAACTTCCCTGGCATTGGATGGCCGAATTCCTCCGATGGCTATAAGGGGGATCGATACGTGTGCAGCGATACTGGTGAACTCAGCGGCTCCTCTTGATGGTATCCCTTCTTTTGAGTCGGTTTGAAAAATATGACCATAGACAAGATAATCAGCTCCTTCTTCTACTGCCTGAAAAGCTTCGGTAAGAGTATGTATCGATTTTCCGACTGACAGTTCTGGAAAGGAGCGTTTAACGGCCGGTACCGGCAGGCTGTGATACCCAAGCTGTATATTCTGAATTCCCAGCGCTGCTGCTGCATCAACCCGATTATTCACGACAAGTTTTTCTGTCGGTATCCCGGTTTCAATCAGTCTCTTGCCTAATTCAAAAATTTGGTTTGCTGTTTTGTCATGCTCCCGGATATGTATGGCATCCACGTAGGGACAGATGTCCAGACAGATCGATGCTGTTTCTTCAATCGTGTTCCTTCCGTTAGTAATGGCATGGAGAACAGGTTTTTTCATAGATAACTCCTTACTAAAAATGTGGGCAAATATAAAAAGCCGCCTCCCGGAATACACGGGAAGGCGGCTTGACTGACAAACTTGTAAAATGGCAATCAATTTCTGCACACACTTCCCTCCGCTAGTATGAACTAGATCAGGTTCTAAGGGTCTTAAAGTACACTTTAATCTCAGCCTTTAAAAGGCTCCCCCAGTGAATTCGGTTCGGCTATTTATTTATATGCATTCTACCATATGAAAATGAAATTTCAAACAATTAATCGGGTAAATTCATTCTACAAAAAAATACTTCGAATTCGAGACATATTGTTTGCATATTTGTATATAGAAATTATAATGAATGTATAATGTTTAATAGTTATATTTTACTATATAGGAGGAATTGAAATGAGCATTTACGACTATTCAGCTTTGGGGATGAACGGAGAGGAAAAAACACTTGAAGATTATAAAGGCAACGTTGTACTAATTGTCAATACAGCTGGGAGATGCGGGTTCACCTATCAGTATGAAGATCTGCAAAAGCTGTATGACCGCTATAAGGACAAAGGATTTGTCATCCTGGGTTTCCCATGCAATCAGTTTGATAATCAGGAACCCGGCTCCAATGAACAAATTCAGAATAGCTGCCTGTTGAACTATGGAGTGAACTTTCCATTATTCCAAAAAATTGATGTGCGCGATGAAAAGATGCATCCGCTGTTTAACTATCTGACACATCAGAAACCATTTGAAGGGTTCAACAAATTTCACCCTGTTGCTAAAATTCTGATCCCCCTTCTAAATGCCAAGCATCCAGAATACCTTACCGATGATTATTCTATCAAATGGAACTTCACCAAGTTCCTGATTGACAGCAACGGAGAAGTAGTAAAACGGTTTGAATGCACAACCGATCCCATCGATATGGAACAAGATATTGAGAACCTCCTGGCATCTGAGACAGTATAAAGGAAAACAGCAAAAGGACAAGCCGCAGGGCTTGTCCTTTTGTATGTGGCGGGTCTCCGGCCATTTTATTAAAGCGTAGATAGGCAGGCATAGAATAGTTTAAAGGTCTTTATTTGCTAATCTTCCATGTTGCATATGAGTATACATATCTCGCCTTTGGGAAAATTTGATCGATCAGCCATGAACTAGTGATGCTCTAAGGGTGTTAATGCCATTTTCTGTATAAGCTTTTAAACACGTCAACATATAGACCCATCCTTCCTTTTGTGCAAGCATTATTTCCAATTCTGCAGGATCATCGTTAAATCCGGATTCTGTCACTTTGATGATGGTGGATTCATTCTTCTGTTCAGTCAGGGTAATACTAACAGTTGTAGGATGCTTTGGGTCTCCCCAGGTGAATACAATATTATATGGCTCTTGAATTTCCAATACTTTAACTGCACCTTCGGCATTGTATTCATCGTATCTCCATGTAATGATTTTTCCCTCTGCTAATCTATCCGTTCCTGAAGAAAACCAATAATTAGACATCTGTTCAGGGTTGACAATTGCTTCGAACACCTCCGTTATCGGCCGGTGGATTTTAATTCCTGATGTTACACTTCTTTCCATTTTTCTTCACTCCTTTTTAATTTTAATCCGTTTCTTTCTGAAAATTCCCTTGATGCATCGTTCTTGATTCCATGACTCCATAACCGTGGAAAGAGATCATCCCTTTCATGGATTGAATATGATGCCCTTCTCACACCATTTGGTCTAATTAAGTCCAGAATGCACCAAATGGTAGAGGCTAAGGCGGAATTTTGTCCTATTATCTCAGGGATTGCACCAAATATGATGGCCACCTCACATAATTTGGTCGAATTAAGTCCGGATTGCACCAAATATGATGCCCACACAACGCTTGAGATGCTGAATCCATTCTCCTTCTTTGTTGAGAAGGAAAAAACGAAAGTATGTATGATTCAGCGATTTCTATGAGACTCTTTAACAACAGAATGACAATTTCAATTTCTCCTTAACTATGCTGTGATGTGGACCTATGACCAGGTGGTGTTTGCTCACTTGGAGAAGGATACCAAGAACGGACTCAATAGAGATTTCCCTTTCTTGGCACGACATTTGATAGGTTTTCGCCTTTAATTAATGGTCCCAACTGCCTGGATGCCGCTGCTGCGGCATGTACAGGTACCTGTTTACTCGTAATACAACTCCGTCCAAAAGGGCACTTAGTACTCTTCTACATCGGCATCACCAATTCCTTTGATAGTCTCTTAAATGGCAGGCGGATATTACCAACGCTTCATGTTCTTTATTTCTGGTAAACTTCTAATGGAAAAGTCAACAGGAGGCTTACATCTATGAAAAAACTTTTACCGCTGATGTCACTGGTGATTGCATTTACATTCGCCGGCGGATTTTACACAGGGATTTCTTATAAAAGCACCAACTCTGCTCAAACAGATTCTTACATTCATTTTACTAGAGCAGCAGAAATAAATTTATCGAAGAAAGAGCTTCCTGAGAAAGCTGCTGAGCCTTCAAAGGTATTAATCGGTTATGTACAGGATTATCAGGATCCCCAGAAGACGGATTATTCAAGGCTGTCACATGTGATTTTTTCCTTTGCCCACCCTTCTCGAACCGGTGAGGTTAAGATGAATGGTGATCATGCACTGGAAAACCTGCGCGAAACTGTGAAACTTGCTCATAAACAAAATACAAAGGTCCTGCTTGCTGTCGGCGGCTGGTTTCATATGAATGGCGGGGAATCTTATCCTTACTTCAAGGAAGCGGTATCGAGTGAAGAAAATAGAAAGAAGCTCGCAGGCGAATTGGCTGAGATCGTTCAGCAGGAGAACTTGGATGGGGTCGACATAGACTTTGAACACCCCCGTTCCGAGGAGGATGCTGAATGCTTGGCAGCGTTTATAAAAATAGTAAACGCAGAACTTAAAGAGATGGAAAAAGAGATTTCCATAGCCGTCTATTCAAAAGTCGACAGCGTGACGGGACAGGAAAACAAATCAGTCATTTTCCTGCCATCGATGTTTACTAACGTTGATTATGTCAATATCATGGCCTACGACGGGCAGTGGGATGGCGGATACAATGCAGCCAATCTGTCGCCATATCCATTTACTGAAAATATTATCCAGTATTGGAGTCGGTTATTTGACACTCATGGAATTCCAAAGGAGAAGCTGGTTCTTGGTGTTCCATTCTATGGACAACCTGAAGATCCGTCGAAACCTGTATTAACCTACTCTGCGATCATCCAAAATCGAGCGGAGAATGCCAATAAAGATTCTGCAGAGATTGACGGAGTAACTTACCATTATAACGGAAAGGATACCATTCACAAAAAAACCGAGCTGGCACTGGCTAACGATTTAGGCGGAATGATGCTCTGGGAGGCAGGTCATGATGCTCATGGAGAATCCAGTTTGACAAGAGTCATCTCAGATACTCTTAAAAAGGCGGAAGAAAAAGACAAACGTCTATTTTGGGCGAGGAATTAAAGAAAGACAGCGGAACTTATTCCGCTGTCTTTTCCTTAACATAATGAATGAATCCCATTCTATGGCCTTCACTATCGATGATTTTTCGTACATAGTACGGATCCTTCAACAAGCCGTCGAACTTGGAAACCTCCAAGAAATCTTCTATTTCCGGATCTGCTTTTAATTCACGGTACCAATCCTGCTCATCCAGTTCCTCCCATAACTCCTCAATGTCAGGATCCTTTATGCGGAGGATGTACTTTTGAAAGAAGTTGATGATAAGAGCTCCGGTTAACAGAAGAAGAAAGATAAAGGTCATAATTTGGCTCCTTTAGACGATGATGTCTGCTTAAGGAATTTGATAAGATACCCTATTATAACAGAGTCGTCAAAAAGATGTTTTTGGTTTGTTCAAAGCATCCTTACGGGAGGAATTGCATAATGTCCCTGAAGTCTGTTTTCAAGACAATTTTTGTCACCTCTTCAAAGAGTTCTTGCCCATGAAATGCGTTTTCATGGCACATTACCTTTTTCTAACTGTAATGAGTACAGGTCTCTGCATCACACAACCCCAGATCTCTCAAAAACTCAAACATGCTTCATAAATAATGAAGCACGTTTGGGTTTAAATCTCATCCATATTCTTGGCAAATTCCGTAGACACCTTCGCAAACTCATCGTCATTTTCAATTCCAGTCAAATCGCCATCTGAATCAACTTTCAGAAAGTAGATGTCCATATCTTCTTCAGACTCGGCATTAACATCTTCTGCAAATGCCACTGCTGCATAATCCGTATCTTCAATTGTCAATGTAGCAAGTACCTCGATATCCTGCTCTTCATCATTTTCACCAATCAGTGTGAATACTTCTCCGACTTTAACGTTTTCCATTCTGCATTCTCCTTTTTCTGCTCAATTTTCTTCTGATTTATCTGTAACGTGTTGCTGGGTGATATAGGTACGAATAAGCTCTTCTTCGTCTTCTTCCAGTTCAAAGTCCAAATAGGTTTCATCAGACTTTTCCATAAGATAGTATTGAGCGATGCGTTCACCCTTTTCATCGACGGCATAAATCACTTTGATCAAAAGACCGCCTTCCGTATAAAGCTCATCATCTTCAGGAACCTCGACGTCAAGGAGATACTCATAACGTTCGCCTGCCAGGATGCCGGTTGGATCCTCCAGTTTTTCGACCGTGTGTCCGGTAATATTCATAATGGATGCAGTCCTTTCGATCTCTCTATAAGTTAATTTTGGTAAATCCATCGCAATTATACACTTATTCGACAAACAATGCTTATAATTCTATGATAGGTAAGAAGGTTGTATAAACTTCCGAATACTTGTCGTATTCTGCGCTTTCCCGGGAAACATCGGAAACCAGAGCGTGAATGTAAAGGCTCTGTTCTTAGGCATTGTTGCTATTTCATACGAATTTCAATTAAATATGAAACCAATCATTCATCTAAAAAGCCAAGGTGCCAGAGAATAAAAGAGTGCTCCCTGAAGAGAAGCCCCCTGGTACCAAGATTTTTCCGAAAGCAACAATCAATATAAAAAAAGGAGGAGAACCCTAATGGAACGCGAATCAAGAGAAAAAAAGATCATTGAGAAATATCAGCAAGATGAAAAAATGATGATACTGGCCTTTGCCCAATGGTGCATCAATCATGACATTGACCCGATGGAGGTTTATTCAATGGCTTATCCTCATCAGGAAAAAAATTCTCTTCTTAAACAAGCGCTTGAATCGACAGCAGCAAGAGAAGAGTCTGAAGATATTTCCCTCTCTTCCTTGTTTGCTGTATTTGAAATCTATGGAAATGAGGAGCTTGCTTTTGCACTTTCCGAAAAGGTCCGAAGCCTGAAATGATTAGGGCAGGGCTGGTATCCGGTCTACCGGAACAGCCAGTCCTTCCGGATTATCTTCACTTCCAATGGGAGGAATCGTGATGGCATATACAACGCCGATCACCTTCCCGTCTGAATCAATGACCGGGCTCCCGCTGTTTCCTTTTTCAATCGGAGCCGAAAGAAAAAGCCATTCTCCGTTCTTGGTAATGTCACCTTCCATTACAATCTGGTTATATGCAAGCGGGTTTCCGATAATATAGATGGAATCCCCGCTTTCCCACTCCCCGCCATCCTGGATTTCAAGGTAAGGCAATTTCTCCCCCTCCACTTCAAGCAGCGCAATATCCAAATCGGGGTAGTCTTGCATGACCTCTGCACGCAGAATTTCGCCGTCCGGGAATACCACAGTGATGCGTGACATGTTTTCGATGACGTGATGGTTTGTAACGATGATTCCATCCTCAGAGATGTTGAATCCTGTTCCTTTGGTTTCGTTTCCTTCTATTGTCACGACCGCTTTTTTGTAGTTCTTGATATTATCAATTTGGGAAAGCTCATTGGACTTCGACAGAAATGACAAAGCCGGCAAATTGAACACTCTCACCCAGACAGCCAAAACACTGACAACCAGGCTAATGGCAATCAACACGGCTACTGATTTTGCCAGCAGCGACCTTGTTTTATTTTTTGAGGATCTTTCCTCCTCTTCAAATAAAAAATCTTCCAAATCTGGTTCGTCCAGAGGTACCTTTTCTTCACCTTCTTCTCTTACAGGGGAATCATTGTGGCTCTCCATATTTTCCTCCAGTTCATTTTCTTCTCATCCAAGTGTATCGCAAACGTATTGGTATTACTAACAGTATACCCCTATTTTCCCTGTTCAAGGAATACTCTGAATGTTTAAATAATAGTAGTAGGTACTAGAATGTACTGTTAAGAAAAGGAGGAATTTAGTTGAAAAGATTAATATCTTTCTTTAACAGGATCATGCAGCGTTATCTCCCTGATCCATTTTTATTTGTGGTCATTTTGACGTTTGTTGTCCTGGTTCTGGGTCTTATCTTCACCGACAGCTCCGTAATCAACATGGTCGAATATTGGGGAGGAGGTTTTTGGAGCCTGCTTGAGTTTTCAATGCAGATGGTCCTGGTCCTTGTAACAGGCTATGTCCTGGCATCCAGTCCTGTATTTAAAAAAGGGTTGGCGGCGTTAGCTTCGACTGCCAAGTCACCGGCACAGGCAGTAGTCATTGTTACGGTTATATCCATTTTCGCCAGCTGGATCAACTGGGGGTTCGGCCTTGTAATCGGTGCCCTTTTTGCGAAAGAACTGGCTAAGAAGGTCGCTAATGTGGATTACCGCCTGTTGATTGCGGGCGCTTACAGCGGGTTTGTTGTCTGGCATGGGGGATTTTCAGGTTCCATCCCGTTGACCATTGCTACTGAAGGACACTTTTCGCAAGAGTTGATTGGAATCATTCCGACTAGTGAGACGATTTTTGCAGTCTTCAATGTGACAATTGTTTTGGCATTATTTATCATCCTTCCTTTCCTGAACAGGTTTATGATGCCTTCTAAACATGAAACAGTTACCGTTGATCCCGCCATTTTTGATGAAGAAATTGCTGTTGCAAAGGAATCAGCGATGAATACTCCTGCCGACAAGCTGGAGAACAGCCATATCGTATCTCTTTTGACGGCAATTCTTGGTATTGCATTCTTAGTTTATTATTTCACAGCCAATGGATTTGCCCTTAATTTAAATATCGTCAACTTCCTGTTCTTATTCCTGGGCATCCTGTTCCATGGTACACCGAGACGTTTTCTTGATGCAGTTCTGAGCGCGGTAAAAGGTGCAAGCGGTATAATCATCCAGTTCCCCTTTTATGCGGGAATTATGGGCATGATGACAGCATCAGGACTGGCAGCTGTCATGTCGGAAGGATTTGTGAACATTTCTAATGATTTCACCTTCCCGTTCTTTGCCTTTCTGAGTGCTGGTATCGTCAACTTCTTCGTCCCTTCGGGGGGTGGCCAGTGGTCAGTCCAGGCACCGGTCATGCTTGAAGCTGCCCAGGCACTTGGTGTGTCTACGGCTAAAACGGCAATGGCGGTTGCCTGGGGGGATGCGTGGACCAATTTAATTCAGCCATTCTGGGCGTTGCCGGCCCTTGCGATTGCCGGTTTAAAAGCCAAAGATATAATGGGCTTCTGCACGATTGTGCTGATTATCAGCGGAATTGTCATTTCCTTGGGCTTGCTCTTCTTATAAGGAGCTTATTTCTTTTACATTCTTGCTTTTTAATACGACTATTCAAAACTGGATAGCAACAAAAAAAGAGCTCTCTCGCTGTGGAGAGAAAACCTCTAGTAGGCAGGGATCATTTTTTCAAGAGCAACAATCCATGCAGTAACATGGCCAATTAACATAAGGACCAAATCCCATGTCTTTTAAAACATGTGGGATTTGGTTTGAATTCAGTAAATAGTGATAAATCTCTATGTCGTTCGTAGCGCGGCGAATGAACGGCCGCCAGGTACAGCTTCTTTCCAATATTTCATGGTTTTATTTCCTGTTCCGAAAAATTGGGGTGCTGAACCTATTTACAATATTCCCATTTACTGCTGCAACCCCGGCAATAATAATCAATCCGCCTGTTACACTCATCAACATTGCTTTTTCATGAAGGATGATGATGGCTGCTCCAAATGTAACGATCGGCTCTAAGTAGATAAGAACGCCCGCCTGTGAGGCCTCCAGTACTTCCAGGGATTTAGCCCAGAACCAATAGCCTGTCCCTGATACGAATACACCAAGAAATATAAGGTGGCCCCATTCACTGGCCGTTAGACTGGGCAGGCTTTCCCAGCCATGGTTTCTCATAATGAATGGAATACTGACAACAAAACCGATCATGGTGATATAAAAGGTCAAAACTGTCGGCGGAAGCGGGACCCTCAGGCTTTTTAACAGGACTGTATACACAGCCCAATTCAAAGTGCTTAATAACATCAGGAAAAAACCAACATTAATCCCGAACGCCAACCGGTTTTCTGTACCTGCCGTTGTGACCATGATGACTCCGGAGATAGCTATGATGATGCCGATAGCTTTCCAAAGGTTTATTTTTTCATGTAAAAAAATCATGGAAAGAACAACTGTGAAAACAGGTGTAACAGAAATCAGCCATCCTGCCGAGGAAGCATCAATAAAAATAAGGGAGGTCGTTTGAAGAAGCTGATGGCAGAACGTACCGAGGATTGCCAATATGAATAAATGAGGAAAATACTTAATCGGAAAACGCATTCTATCTCGAGTCAGCAGGACAATCAACAATAGAAATGCCGCCCCAATTGCAAAACGGAAGACAATTAACGTGAAAGGATCCAACTTGTCCAACACTACCTTTGCAGATACAAACGAAACACCCCAGAAAAAGACGGCAAGCGAAGCATATAAAGCAGCTGCACCTTTGGCATTAAATAGGCTCATCAGTCTCTACCCTTCTAAGAAAATACTTTAAAAACAATATATGCTTATCTCTCCTGGACATACCTCAGGTCAGGGATTTTTGTCCAGCGGGTCTAAAGAATCAAAATCTGCATTACTGGACGAATGACCAAGCAATTCCTATCTTCTTTCATATTTTTATAATAAAAGGAGGGGAAATCATTATGTATTACTTGCTTGTTGTTTATTTAGCAGCGGTGGCTGCTGGATTGGCTCTGCTGTTTGTTCTGGGTTCAAGTGCTGCGTCATTCCTTGGAGCAGGCCTGATTGGGCTCTTGAACGGATTTGCAGTCATTGTTGTAATCGTTTTCACTTTGTTAATTGTATACCTGGCGGTAAGAGCACTGTTTAATAAAACTCGGTATTAACTCTTATGGAGGCTGCTTGAAAAGCAGTCTTCTTTTTTTGGAGTGAATTTCCTTGTATACTTGAAGGGACTAAAAAGGAGTGGTTGCATGGAAAAGAAGCTTGACCATATCGGCATAGCGGTAAGGGATTTAGACAACAGTATACATATATACACAAATATTCTTGGTGGTGAGTTGATTGATCGATATCGCAGTGAAGCGGTTGGCGTCGAGAGTGAAATAGCCGTCATCGATCTTAATGGCGGACGGTTTGAACTGCTTTCTCCCACGAATAATACCACCTCTCCTATTGCCCGTTTCATCAGGCAGAAAGGAAAAGGCGTTCATCATGTAGCCTATGAGGTGGATGATCTGGATGATGCACAGATTGAGCTTCAAAGACAAGGTATCCGGACCCTTAAGGATACATTACGCACAAATAAACATGGAAGGCGCCTTATTTACCTGAATCCAGCTGATACAGAAGGAACCATCATTGAATACTGTGATTATCCAAATAAAAAATGATCTGTGCACGGGCGAGGGCACTGAAAATCTGCCGATTTCTAAACTATAACTAAAATTAATAAAGAAAAAGCCACCCCTTCTTCCTATAAAAGGAAGAAGGGGTGGCTTTTTCTTGGATATAAACATATATGCTGCCCTTTATTATCACATTAGTTTTAGGATCCTTTTAATATTTACCGCAAATATAGCCATGGCACCTTGTAATTCCATGCCAATTAGACCCGAGGATTCTGCTACATCATACCCGTGTCTGTGTTTTAGTTCACTATTTTTCGCTTCAATTTTATATCGTTCTTTTGCCTTTTCCTTAAAATACTCGCTTTCCTGGAATTTTGCTTGGGAGGAGTGCTGATCGGACTTTATAGTAACGGAATACGTCTTACTTTTGGCTCCTTCCTTGTAGCACCCTTCTCTCAGTGGGCATCTCTTACATTTATCCACGTCATAATAATAGGTGTCTGCCTGGTTTTTGCCTACTCCTTTTTTACCTTGCCTAGCTTTCCTTATAGCCATATGTCCTGCCTTGCAGACATACATACCCGCATCCTTATTGAATTCGAATTCGTCCTCTTTTTTTCGAGCACCCTGAGTGATTAGAGGGTTCAATTTTGAAACCAGTTTGATTTCATTTCCTTCACTATATTCAATATTATCTTTCTCGGAATAGGCCGCATCCCCAATAACCGTCTCAACTTCCATACCCGCGCTTATACTTTTCTCTATGAGAGTCTGGAGTTCTTTTCCGTCACTTTTTTCTCCGGTGGTAATGGTTGCGGCTGTAATAATACGTTCTTCGCTCATCGCAAGATGGGTTTTGTAGCCAAAGAAGGAGGAGTCAGCTGTTTTGTGCCCTACTTTGGCATCCTGATCTTTCAAGGACTGGAGCTGCTCAATATCATCGGCAACCGTTTCTTTCAGGAGATTTAGCTGTTCCTTTACTTTTGGGTATTCTAAAAGGGGCTCTTCCTTTTCTATCACCTCAATGAGCTTTTGTGAGTAGGCGATCTCATCTTCCAGCACATCACTGGTGGGTTTCAAAGGGAATTTGTCTTTCATATTTTCGTTTATCTTATAAATCGATTTCCTAAGATTCTTCGATCGCTCCACAAGAATTTCCTTTGGCTTCATTTGATTATAGCGGGCTTTGGTATGGGTGGCATCCACAATAATGGACTTACTTTTTATGATTTCTTTCTCTATGGCAATCTCAACCGTCTTGTTGACAAGCATGTCTAATAAGTTCATGTCCTTTAACCTAAGTTTACGAAACTTAGTCAGAGAACTTGAATCAATGACGGGCTCTTCTGGAGCCATATTCAAAAAATACTTGAAAGACATATCATATTTAGACCGCTCAACAATATCGACATCTGATACATCGTGAATGGTTTTCAAAAACAAATATTTGAACATGCGAATAGGATCAATCGCATTTCGCCCATTATCATGACAATATTTATTCTTTAATTCATCAAAAATAAAGGAGAAATCGATTAAATCGTTTATTTTCCTTAACATATTGTCCTGAGGAACGACGATATCATAAAGGTCCATATACTTACTGAACATCATTGTTTGTTGTTGTTGAATCACTGGAAACCACCCACTTAATATTGTTAGTTCTATTATAAAGTAAGGATTTATTAGCGGGTAGTGTTCTTTTTTCTCAATGTTGATTGGAGTGGAAGGTGCACGACCTCCTGCGGGACTAGCGGGACAGGTGAGACCCCGCAGGCGAAGCCGAGGAGGCTCAACGCCCGCCCCGCGGAGTCGTGCACCTGGAACGGAAATCAACACTAATTCGTGAAACCTGAAGTGAAAAAGGCAGAATCGCTCTTTGAGGTGAGCGATTCTGCCTTTTAGAACTTTATTGGACTTTTTCAGTGCCCTCGCACGGGCACAGATCATTTTTTCGTTTCAATTTCAAGGTAAACGGGGCAATGGTCGCTGCCAAGGGTTTCGGTATGCATCCCGGCATCATTCAATGAGTCTTTTAGTCTCTCAGACACAATGAAATAGTCAATTCTCCAACCGATATTCCTCTCCCTGACTTTGCTCATATAAGACCACCAGGTGTAGGAGTGCTCCTGTTCAGGATAAAGATGCCTGAAGCTGTCCAGGAACCCTTCACTAAGGAGAAGGTTCATCTTCTCTCTTTCTTCAGAGGTGAAACCGGAATTGCCGTGATTGGATTTAGGGTTCCGCAGGTCAATCTCATTATGGGCAACATTCAAATCACCGCAGTAAACAACCGGTTTAACCGCATCCAGTTCTTTAATATAGGCACGAATCCGTTCTTCCCAATGCAGCCTGTCCTCCAGCCTGGAAAGGTCTCTTTTGGAATTTGGGGTATAGACATTCAATAGAAAAAAGTCATCGAATTCCAATGTTATGGAACGGCCTTCCGGCTCACTTTCGTCTTCGCCGATTCCATAAGAAACAGAAAGTGGCTTCTGCTTTGTGAATACAGCCGTTCCTGAATATCCTTTTCTTTCAGCATAGTTCCAAAATTGATGGTAATTTTCCAGATCCAGGGCAATCTGCCCCTCTTGCAGCTTAGATTCCTGTATACAAAAAATATCGGCATCGACATCATTGAAAAAGTTTAAAAAGCCTTTTTTCACACACGCCCTTATACCATTTACGTTCCAAGACACTAATTTCATGATCCATGATCGCTCCTGTTGAGTTTCTAAAGAGCTAGTTTAACAGAAAAAAAGGGATTATTCACTTCTGCTGATTCAGCTGGAGATTGAACACAAAAACATAGCCCAAGAAAAGGCTATGTTTTTTCAGGATCATTTATTTTCTTTTTCCTCTTGTGCTGGATGAGTTTCGTCCTCTTCGGCCGCCTGATTTGCTGGAGGAAGAGGCATTTCCACTTTTGCTTTTTCGGCCGCTTGCATTTTTGTCGGTAAGCTTGTGAACGGCCCCCCGTTTGACTTCTTTAGCTTCCAGTATATTGGAGCGATTCTTTTTCTTGGCCGGACCTGATTTGGCCTGCCTATTCCCTCTTGAGGAATCAGATTCCGCACTTCTCTTGGCGTTTGAACTTCGGGAACGGTTAGCTGTCTTTGGTTTACTGCCGGTTCGGCCCTCACTGCTTTTTTTCTTAGCAGGAGCTTTTTTACCGGAAGATGGTTTAGACTTCGATCCAGGTTCACGGTCGATGGTATTCCCAATGTTCTGCTTAGGCAGTTTAATGGTTAATTCTTTCTCGATTTCTGCCAGAAGATCTTTTTGTGCAGGGGAATAAAATGTGACGGCCAATCCTTTTTCGCCAGCTCTTCCGGTTCTCCCAATCCTGTGGACATAACTGTCTGCGTCTTCCGGTATATCATAATTGAAGACGTGCGTAACACCTTCCACATCAAGTCCCCGTGCCGCTACATCGGTAGCAATGAGCAGCTGGAATTCGGAATCCCGGAACCGTTTCATGACTTTTTCCCTTTTGGCCTGTGACAGGTCTCCATGTAACTCATCACATGTAAAACCATAGGAAACAAGGGCTTCATAAAGCTTCGTCACCCTTCGTTTTGTCCTGCAGAAGATGACTGCAAGATAAGGGTTATATTCCTTTATCATTTCTACAAGTGTCGATTGCTTTGCCCTGTCGTTTACAAAGACAGCAAGCTGTTCAACTGTTTTGGCAGGTCCCTGCTTGCGTTCAACACTGATATATTGGGGGTTCTTCATATGCTTCTTTGCCAAAACCTGTATCTCCTCAGGCATGGTAGCAGAAAAAAGAAGAGTTTGCCTTGATGTTGGTGTTTCCCTGATAATCATTTCGACTTCTTTTAAGAAACCGATGTGAAGCATCTGATCGGCCTCATCCAGTACAAGGGTATTCAGTTCTGAAAGGTCAATGGTTCCTCTTCCGATATGATCGAGGATTCGTCCAGGAGTTCCAACAACGATGCCTACATTTTTTCTAAGCTTGTTTAGCTGCTTTTCAACATCCTGCCCTCCATATACGGGTAACACAGTGATTCCTTCAATATGGCGGATGATTTTTCGTACTTCTTCGGTAATCTGCAGAGCGAGTTCTCTTGTAGGTGTGACAATTAATGTCTGGATGTTCCTCTTTTTGAAATCAAACTTTTCTATGGCCGGCAGAATAAACGCCAGTGTTTTTCCAGTTCCTGTCTGGGCCTGTGCAATGACATCTTTGTGATCCATCACCGCAGGTATTGCTTTTTCCTGAATGGGAGTAGGGGTATTGACACTATTTTTCTGCAGTCTTTCAACGACTGCTTCCGAGATGCCTAAATCACTAAAATTTTTCAATTATAATCCCTGCTTTCGACTTTGTAGGAAACCTGTTGGTTGCCGGTTCTCTTAGTATTTTCTCTTTTGGATGGCTTTCTGCTTTTCCATTAAGCCATGAGATTTTTCGATGATGTCTGTAAGCACATCACCTTTATATATTCTGCCAAGCTTTGTGTTTTCTTGATAATATTCCACAATTTCATCAAGCATATTGGCCGTTTCTTTTGTGATTCGCACATTCAGCTGGATTCTGTTTTGATCACTCACAGTAAGTAAACTTCCTTTCCTGACAGTGTTCTAGCATATGTTATCTCCCTGCTAGCACATTGATAACATATGCCTAGTGAATGATATCATGTATGGCAGCCGGTTACAATTGAAATTTGTCACTCTTTGCGGATAGTGGTTTTTTTGTCGCTTTTCATAGGGTCGTTATAAGCATATGAAATAATTCTTAACGATTAAAAAAACCTCAAGGATGAGGTCTTAAAACTCATTGAATGAAAAAAGGGTTCCTCCATTCCATTAGGACGGCATGGTTTCTGGATTCTTTGTCTTCTAAGTAGTCGGGGATGACACCGATCGGTAAACGTCCGCAGCGAAGCAGAAATGAAATGACTTGATCATGAATGGTACCGTTTATAACGGCCCTTAGATAGTCATCAGCCTTCATTGTGGCGGCCGCTTTCCCATAACCCGGCATCCTTCCTCCGCCTAAAAGACGCTCTTTTTTCAGGTTCACCACCACTTCATACATGGAATTCATCAGCGCCTTTCCAAGTCCGAAACTTCTGTATTTCGGTGATATCCCTATATCGACTATGTATAAGGCATTGCCGTTTGGATTATGGGTTCTTATATATCCGTCATCCGTGATATCTGACCAGGAGTGCTGAAAGTTCTTCGGGTCAAAATTTGTCAGCATACCGGTGATCGATCCTCTGATTTCTCCTTCCATTTCAATGCAAAGAGCACCTTCCGGGAAAAGATTAATGTGATTGGAAAGCTGCTTTTCATTCCACCATAAGTCAGAAGGAAATGGCGGCGGAAAGCACTCCTGCTGCACCTTGATCAGTGTGGAAAAATCCGCAGCCGTATAGGTTCTGATTGTCGCTTCCATAGGCTTGTCCTGTTTAAAGACATATAGTTTTTTTTGGTACAATACGATTCCTCCTATTCAAGAAAAGATTACTCATGAGTGGATTGGCCAATATCTGAATGATGAGGTTCTCTGTATCGGTCGTCGAATGTTTCCAGAAGAAGCAGAGTAATTAAAGTAAGAAGAACGAGTAAGCCTACCAAGGCAACAATTAACGCAGCAGAATAAATAACCATTTTCTTAAGTCCTATATCCCTTATACTCTTCCAATCAACATGGTTTAAAATAAACAGCCCTCCTGTTTTTCTAATAGTTTATCAAATCATCGAGCTGATTTTAACCTGAAAATTCCATATAATAAAAAAGCGGACATGTGCCGCTCTCTGGAATAACTCAATCATCACTATCCAATAGATCACTGTCCAAGGTACGGGAACTGTCTGGATTCAATCTCTTCCATTCAGCCGTCTTGCTGACAGGTATTCGCCAGTGCACCAAAATGCGGAGGGCAGTCAAGGGGCGAAGGAAGTCATCTCGGCGGACTTGGACAAAAAACGGCCCTTTCCCTCAAAAGGATGACGATTTAACCTTCCCGAGATATTCAATGTTATGTCAACATCTATCCTTCACTCTACTTGCCATTTTCGGGTAGCATCCTATGAATTACGGAAATATTTGGAGGAATGAAGATGCCGCATTTCGCGGAAAGTATACAAGAGCATACTGCTCAATCCTTCATCGGGAGTGATTTGGCCATGGCAAGAAACAAACTTATTGTTCCTGGATCAGATCGTGTGCTGAACCAGATGAAAGAAGAAATCGCCAATGAGTTTGGAGTAACACTTGGAGCAGATACAACCGCGCGTGCCAACGGTTCCGTCGGCGGTGAGATGACTAAACGTCTTGTCGCACTTGCCGAGCAGACGCTGGCTGAAGGACAGAATCAGTAAAACATGGCCCTCTTCAATATGAAGGGGGCTTTGTGATTGAAGCAAAACAGACCGTAAAAAAAACCAGATTTCAACCGATGTTTATTCTGTGTTCCTCTTGATCAATATTACTCTCCCTGGTAACTCCTCGTTTCAACTCAAACTTCTTTTTTTCTCTGGATTTTACTTATTAACCTTCCCTTTTATATGTGTTGAATCAACGATAGAAACGGATGCAGCTGACCGAGCGTCTCCGCTTTTGGGTGATAAATGATCATCGAATCGCTATGGCTCTTCGTAATCCTTATATATATGGCGAGAGCCTTCCATCCAAACGGCGCTGAACGGCCGCTTCCGCTTTCTATTCAAACCAGCTCCCAATATTATCTGCTTACCGCTTTTACAAAAGGCTGTTTCCGCATATATTGTTGCTTTCGGAAAAATCCCAAAAGCCGGATTTTTCCCCTGGATACTACGTTTTTTGCTCTGAACGAAGAGAGAAGCTCTTTTCTCTCTTGTTAAACAGGGTTTTTTCCGGTTCATTACTCCACTATCTTTCGGAATTATTATCAGATAGCAACAAAGTTTACGAAAAGAGCCTTACAAAAAAAGCCTGTAGACATGGTCCATATCTTGGACTTTGTCTACAGGCTGATACCTTTTATATAAGAGACAGCAGGATTTACTCATTCAGACTGCCGGGCATGTTTTTTCCATAGAAGATTTCATCCATTTCCAGTTTCAGTTTATTTGTTATTTCTTCCGCTTCATCGTGGTTCAGCTTGTCCTTTGAATAGCCGAACAGATAATGGTTTAAATCAAAATCCTTCAGCTTACATTTTGTGTGAAAGATATTCTGCGGATAGACGTTGACATCGATCATGTCATAATCATCTTTGATTTCTTCAGGTATATAGTTTTGAATGGAATTGATATCATGATCGATAAAAAGTTTGCGTCCGTTGATATCCCTCGTAAATCCCCTTACTCTGTAATCCATGGTCATGACATCCGTCTCGAATGAATGAATCAAATAATTCAAGGCTTTAAGAGGTGATATTTCACCGCAGGTTGATACATCTATGTCTGCTCTGAAGGTGCTGATCCCCTCATGAGGATGATATTCCGGGTAGGTATGGACCGTTATATGGCTCTTATCGAGCTGCATGGTAACAGCAGATGGAAGCGGTCCGGGGGATTCATCGAAGTGTTCATTCGGCACTTCGACAATCGGTCCTTCCGATACAAGAATCGTGACGGAAGCTCCTTGTGGGACATAGTCCTGTTTTGCTATATTGAGAACATGGGCTCCAATGATATCAGAAACATTAGAAAGGATCTTGGTGAGCCTGTCCGCGTTGTACTGCTCATCTATATATTCAATGTATGCTTCACGTTCTTCCCTCGTTTTCGTGTAGCAGATGTCATACATATTAAAGCTTAATGACTTCGTTAGGTTATTGAATTCGTGTAGCTGTATTCTTTCTTCATGTGACATTTTCATGATACCTTCCCCCTATGTAAAAAATGTGCAGAAACTCTTCGTTTCAACTCGATGTTATTGTTTATGATACCCTGTGACTACCAGAATAAAACGGTAATCTTCTTGAATGTCATACGGTTAGCATAATGTTCCAGAATAAAATCGTTAAATAGGTGGGCTGATAGTTTTTGAGAAGCTGTAAATCGGGTAGAATGGAAAGTAAGATGGGAGCGTGAATTATGAGACGTTTACTATTACTGGTCTTGATTATACTGGTCGCCTATAATACAAAGCCGTACTGGCAGGAATATGTGAACACTGCCCTTTTGGATGATGCACTTGCACAGTTTGATTCTTTTAAGGAAAAGCCTGAAGTGCAGAATACCCTGAACGATTTAAACGAACGATTCAGTGCGATAATCTATGGTATGGAAGATTCACTTAAAGAAGCGAAAAAAGAGGTTAACGAAACACAGGATAACCCAGAAGCTGTAGAAGTGAACAAGCCCCGGCTTTCAAAACCGGACAGTCAGGTGTTTTCAATTCACAATCTCGAGATTGGCGACACAAAGGAATATGTGGAACAAACTGTCGGAGCTCCAGTACGTTCATCACTTAATGAGTACGGAGTCGAATGGAATACATATCATCAAAATTATCAGAACTTCATGATGGTTTCCTTTGATAAAAACAATCGGGTCAGCGCTCTTTATACCAATCAAGATCTTATTTCTTCCGACTCAGGTGCCGGGTTGAATAGTTCAAAGGATGAAATTCATCAAGTTCTCGGTGAGCCTATTTCAAAAATCAGGAAAGGATTAGTCTACTATCAACTCCAGAATAATGGAGAATATGAAATTTACCAGCGTGATAACAGCTATATCACTGTTTTTTACGATAAACACGAAAATGAGACGGTGACCGCCCTGCAAATCATCGACGAAGATCTTGAGCAGGCTAAAAAGGAAATTTATGCTTCAGAAAGCCAGGGGCTTAAAGAAGGGTTTGAATACCAGCTTTTTGATCTTACCAATGCTGCAAGGGTCAATCATGGTTTGTCGGTCCTTACATGGAATGAGCATATAAGGATTACAGCACGGGATCACAGCCTTGATATGGCTGAAAACAATTACTTTAACCATACAAATCTTCAAGGGCAGTCGCCTTTTGACAGAATGCAGGAAGACAGCATCACCTTCACTGTTGCTGGTGAGAATTTGGCTTATGGCCAGTTCAGTTCGATTTTTGCCCACGAAGGACTGATGAACTCCGAAGGACACAGGAAGAACATTTTGAAAGAAGAGTATGAGTTCCTTGGTGTGGGAGTTGCTTTTAACCAAGACTCACAACCATACTATACAGAGAACTTTTTCCGGGATTGAGAATAACCCGCGCCTACTTGGGTGCGGGTTTTCAATTTAGGGGGTGAAATTGCAAGCATGAGGGCAGTGTCTATGGTAAATGCAGGGGTGGATGCCCTCAAAGTGCAGGGTCGAGGGCATGAACCTCGAACTTTGCACGAGTAGGATGCCGTCAAATGCTGGCTCTAGGACATGCATCGCGAGGAAGGTCCGAGTAGATTTCCTCAAAGAACTAGCCCGAGGACATGCACCGCCAGTTAGATCAGATTACATGTCCTCCCCTCTTAAAACCGTGGCTGGGACAAAAGATATTTAGTTAACGAAGGATCTTTTCGCAAAGATTGTGGCTTATCAAATTGTATGGATTTCCGCTCCAGGCGCACGACTCCGCGGCGGGCGTTGAGCCTCCTCAGCTGCGCCTGCGGGGTCTCACCTGTCCCGCTGTCCCGCAGGAGATCGCACGCCTTCCACTTCAATCCTTCTACGTAAAAAGGGAAGAGAAAAAAATCATTCAAAAATAAAAATCTTTTAGAAACGTGCTTTAACGAAAAAAACCGAACTTTTTCTAAAACTCTAAAATAGAGCCTCTAAAAAGTTCGGTTTTCTCATTTGTTTTGTATTGGTAACTTACAATTATACTGATTTTAGAGGGAATATTTTAGTTCTGTCCTACCCACGTACTGGCCGATTGTTTATTAATTGCTGCCTTTACGATCCCTTCTGCCGCTGCGCTTCCGCACACGCGAATAATGGCAGCTGTCACAAATCGGGAACTTGAATCCGGCAGGAAGCCTTTTTCCACACCGTTTGCATTTCATCGTCAACGTTGAAACCTCTGTATCCAGGCTTTCATGGACACCATCGGCAATGTCTTCCCTGAGGCGCTCCCAGTAGATTGCTTCTGTCCGGTGTCCCAGGCGGTAAAGGAAAAGCAAATGGAGACCGACTGCTTTATATGCGACCTCCTGCTGCTCCAGGTTCTTACGTTTCAGTTTCGGCTCAGGCAGTTCATTGCCGCTCATAATGGCGTCCATGGTTTCCAGCCATTGTGAGGTCAACTCGGGCTCCTTCTTGGAAAATGGAAGGTGCAGGAATCCATACAGGTCCATCATCGACAGTCTGCCCTCTATCTCTGTCCCTCTGACCAATTCATATAATTCCCTCTCTTCGTACAGGGACGCTTTTTGTGTGCCAAATGGGCTCTGGAACTTTTCCCACAGTTCGAAAAACCGTCCTAGGTCCTGATGATACTTTTGGAACCGTTCAAAGACGGATGTTGTTGGGGCGATCGCAAAGGATTGTACCGGTTCATCTTCCTGTTCCAAAAGTTTCATCATCCGCTTGATGTCTTTCGTGAAAGCGACCTTCCCCACATCATAGATTCCTTTGCGGCCAGCACGCCCGGCAATTTGTTTTACTTCCTGAGAGGTAAGGATTCTTCTTCTGGTGCCATCAAACTTATCATTCTCAAGAAAAACAATTCTTCTGATGGGGAGGTTCAACCCCATTCCGATGGCATCGGTTGCTACAATGACCTTTGTCTCGCCTTTAATGAATCTTTGCATTTGCTTCTTTCTCGTCTCCGGAGGCATGCTTCCATAAATCATACTGACGGAATGGCCGCTGTTTTGCAGTTTTGAAGCTGTCTCAAGCACTCTTCTTCTTGAAAAGCAGACTAAGGCATCGCCTCTTTTGGCATGTTTTAGGGAGAATTCCCGCTGTTCGACCTCCAAAGGAATGTCCCTGCTGTACTCATTGATTTCGATCTCACAATTCTCGAGAATCCCGAGAAGCATCGGTTTCACATTCCGGCTTCCGATGATATGGACTTCCCTTGCTCTCGCCTTTGTAATAGCTTTGAACCAGGAGAACCCGCGGTCTTTATCTGCCATCATCTGCGCTTCATCAATGACGACGACATCATAGGCTTCTTTTTCATAAAACATTTCTACTGTACAGGCAACATGCCTTGCTTGCGGTACTGTCTTTTCCTCTTCCCCTGTTTTCAGGTTGCAGGGTACTCTTTCATTATTCAGGCGGTCATATACCTCCAGGGCAAGAAGGCGGAGAGGCGCAAGGTACAACCCGCTTTCGGCTTTTTTCATGCTTTCCAGTGCATGATGGGTTTTCCCTGTGTTGGTTTCTCCGATATGAAGGACATATTTTGTCGTTCCACCCAGGGAGACGCTGTATTCCCTGCCGAAAATATCATTCATCATCCGTTCTTCTTCTTGCTGCTTACGTTGAAGCTCAGCAATCTCAGCTGCCTTCCTTTCTTCCCTTCTTGCCAGGTCGTTCTCATAAATTGCAGCATGATTTTCTTCATTTGAAATGCCTGCCAGGTTCAAAAGGTCTTCCACATATTCTTCCTGAAGATATTCCATATAAAGGTTTGCCTGATCATAAAAGTCATCCTGCATCCATTTGCGGATGTCATCCTCAGCAAGAGGTTCTTCAAAGGCGCTTTGAAATTGATCCGATTGCTCTTCTGAAACATAGTTAAGCAGTGATTTTGGGAAG
Source organism: Bacillus sp. SRL337 (assembly GCF_984799155.1). Lineage (NCBI taxonomy): Bacteria > Bacillati > Bacillota > Bacilli > Caryophanales > Bacillaceae > Bacillus > Bacillus sp. SRL337. Next base: position 2,100,771 of record NZ_OZ481793.1, read on the forward strand.
GTTTTTAGCATATACCTGGAAACGAACTCTTCATAAACAAAATAATAGGTCTCGTATTCCCAATAACTTCTGCCGCGGTGAAGAGTTCGATGAATGAGTCCATTGAGTTCTTGCAAAAACTCAGACAGCGTACGATAGTCTACCGGATTGAATGCACCGATTTCTTCCAGCTGTTCTTCCAGCATGAAGGTGTCAACCTGTCCGTACTTTACTTTTTCCTTAAAATCATTTAAAAGCTTCTTGGCAGCTGCATATCTGATAGGGAGATACCAATTTTGTTTTTGATCATGAAACGCTTCTCGAAGACTTTGAATGATTTCATGTGTAACCCTCTTTTGTTCAGCCTCCACTTTATCCTGTTCTAAACGCAGCAGGTAACCTTCCCTTGCTGTATCATAGCGGTCCCTCCACTGTTCCTCCTGAGAACCCGCCTGGCCCTTGAGCCAAGGAATCACATCAAATGGCCGATAACCTCTCATTTCATTCCGGAATACCTGATTAATAACTTTTTTATCGACTCCCTCCACTTCATAATCCCGTTCCCGAAGAAAAGCTTTTTTTTCACTTCTGCTCACGAAATTTGTGACCTTATTCAGCCAAACGTTCATCCATAGTTGATCTATATAATGAATTCTTTCATTGAGATATTCGTCAAAGGAAGGGACTGTTTCCTTTGTTTCCATGAACCGAAAGATATCCTCTTTTATTTTCCGTTTCGTATCTTGCAACGCTTCTTCATGCAATTCAGTCAATTTTTCCATTTCTTATCACCTTTTCTCTACTGCTGTAAATCTAGTTCTGGCAGTTGCTGCAGTAAAATGTTTTCTTAGAAGAGATTTCATCTTTGATTAGTTGATTTCCGCATCGAATACATGGTTCTCCTTCACGGTCGTACACGCGGCATTTTCTGCTGTATCCTCCAGTCAGTTCATCATTAGGATGAAAGGGCTCTTCCATATATCCACCGCTCTTGATGGCGTCCTTTAGTATGAACTGCATGGATTGAAAAAGCTGACCGGATTCTTGTTCAGTAAGCTCATTGAATTTCCGTGCGGGCAGCAGCCCAGCATGAAAGCACATCTCGTCTGAATAGCAATTTCCTATGCCGGACAGGAAGCTTTGATTGACTAGGGTCGTCTTCAGGCTTCCCCTCCGGTCACGGGACATTTCAATGAATTTTCCAGCCTTAAACTGTGGGCTTAACGGTTCTGGACCCAGATCTCCCAATTCTTTTCCTGCTTCTTCAAGCTTTTTATATAAATGTAGATACCCAAGTCGGAGGCCGATAAAATATAAATGTTGATTTCCAAAGGATAGCTTGATCTGAATAGTTCTGTCGGGTTTTTCCTGTTCCGTACTGAAAAACATCCAGCCGCCCAGCATTAAATGCAGTACTAATACTACATCATTATCTAGATGAAACAGCAAGTGCTTTGCTCTTCTAGTTACATTTTTTATGTGATGGTTCTTCACATGGCGGATAAAGTCATTGACAGGAACATTGATCGATTTTTCCCTTCCGACCTCGATATCCGTAATTTGTTTTGTAAGGACGTGCTGCATCAGCAGGTTCTTATAATTCTCCATCTCAGGAAGTTCCGGCATATTATCACTCCCGCTCCTTTTTTCATTATCGTTTCCATTCACAAACAAAAAACAAGTTCCATAAATGGGAAACCACACTTCAGTCCTTTAAAGCAGCGGGGGACTGTCACCTGATGCTTTAAAGGGCAAAAGGGCACTGGAAATTATATTGCGAAATACTCATGTGCCCGCAGAGCATACTAGTAAAGAACGAATTTTGGCTAGAGGAGGAAAAGTATGTTCCATCACATAAAAGAACTTCAGTACAATGCAAAACCAAGTAAGCCAGACCCTGTATACGCCAAAAAACTTCAAGAGATTCTTGGCGGCCAGTATGGTGAGATGTCTGTTATGATGCAGTATCTCTTTCAAGGTTGGAACTGCCGGGCAGAAAGCAAATACCGTGATATGATCCTTGATATTGGTACAGAGGAAATTGCTCACGTTGAGATGATTGCCACAATGATTGCCCAGCTCTTGGACGGAGCCCCGGCAGGTGATCAGGATTATGCTGCCCAAGATCCTGCTGTGCAGGCCGTCCTTGGCGGAATGAATCCTCAACATGCGATTGTCAATGGCCTTGGCGCACAGCCTAATGATAGCGTCGGCTATCCGTGGACTTCCCGCTACACCATTGCAAGTGGAAACCTCCTTGCAGACTTCCGTGCCAACTTGAATGCTGAGTCACAAGGAAGGCTGCAGGTTTGCCGCCTGTATGAAATGACGGAAGACCCTGGAGTCAGGGATATGCTATCATTTTTGATTGCAAGGGATACAATGCATCAAAATCAGTGGATGGCTGCCATAGAAGAACTGGAACAAACCCAAGGAGCCATTGTTCCGAGTACATTTAACCAGGAATATGAAAAACAGGATGTCTCCTACTCCTTCATGAACTTCTCCCAAGGAGAGGAAAGCAGTACTGGACGCTGGGCGAATGGGCCGACATTGGATGGACAAGGTAATTTCACATATGTCCAGCAGCCGCAAGCGATGGGTCAGAAACCAGAACTACAGCCTGCCCCTCCTTTTATCCACGGTACACCTCCTGAAGCTCTGCGCAAAATGCAGGGCAAGGGAAAAATGGAGCCTAATCAATAATATGAATCGCATGAACGCATCGGGGGACTGTCCTCCGATGCGTTCATGCGTTTAAAAAACGTTCAAGCCCTTTTTAAACAAAACCGAAACCCAAGTGGACTTTTTTCCATAGAATAAAGCGAATGTTATTTAAGGAGGGTGCTTTATGTATAGAGAGGATTTCCCTATGTATGAACATGATGAAAGAATATTGCCTTTACTTGCTGTAGGAGCGGCCACCGGCGGCTTTGGAGGCTGGGGGGGCTACGGTTACGGCCGTCCGGGCTGGGGGTATGGACCAGGCTGGGGCTACGGCTTCGGACGCCCTGGCTGGGGTTATGGAAGGCCGGGCTGGGGCTATGGACGCCCTGGTTGGGGTTACGGACGTCCAGGATATTGGCGGTAACACACAAAAAAAGAAGACCGGAATCCTCCGGGCTTCTTTTCAATTATCCTTGTTTAGCTGGTTTTTTCAGCAAGCCGACCATAACAGCTGTAACGGCTGAACCAATCAGTACGGCCAGAATATACAATAAAGGATTACCCTGTACGACTGGGAATACAAAGATACCGCCGTGTGGTGCTGGAAGGCCGATGCCGAATGCCATTGCAAGTCCACCGGCTATTGCTGAACCGACGATTGCAGATGGGATGACACGTCCCGGATCTGCTGCTGCAAACGGAATAGCTCCTTCGGTAATGAATGATGCCCCCATGAAATAACACGTGAAACCAGCTTTTCTTTCTTGTGGTGTAAATTTATTTTTAAAGAATGTAGTCGCTAACGCCATTCCAAGCGGAGGAGCCATACCTCCAGCCATAATGGCCGCATGAGGACCGAAATTACCGGCATCAATCATGGCAATTCCGAATGTGAATGCCGCTTTGTTGATTGGACCGCCAAGATCGACTGCCATCATACCTCCTAGAAGGATTCCAAGTAGGACAAGGTTTGTCGTGCCCATACCTCCAAGCCATTCCTGCAATTGCTCATTAATGAAAGAAACCGGTTCATTGACGACAAACAGCATGATCAAACCAGTGATCAAAATTCCAAATACAGGATAAAGCAATACCGGTTTTAAGCCTTCAAGCCAATTTGGCAGGTTGGCAAACAACTTTTTAAGCAGTAGAACAATATAACCCGCAAGGAAACCGGCAATCAAGCCGCCAAGGAAACCGCCGCCGCCAGTAGCTGCAAGGTACCCACCGACCATACCTGCTGCAAAGCCAGGTCTGTCTGCAATACTCATGGCGATGAATGCTGCAAGCACAGGAATCATTAAGCCAAAGGCACCTGTTCCGCCGCCGATGGTGTTAAGGGCTTCAGCAATTGGGTTATACGTTTCGTGGTTGGGATCAGCTGCCTGGATCCCGAACATGAAGGATATCGCAATTAAGATACCGCCTCCGACAACAAATGGAAGCATGTTGGAAACGCCATTCATCAAGTGCTTATAGAAGCCGCTGCGTTTTTCTTTGGACTCTCCTTCATCTTCTGCAGCCTTGCCGCTGCCATCATAAACAGGAGCATCTCCATTTACCGCCCGGTCGAGAAGTTTATCGGGGTTGCGAATTCCCTCTGCCACTGGAACCTGAATGACTTTCTTCCCTTTGAAACGTTCCATTTCAACTTTTGTATCAGCTGCAACGATGATGGCCACCGCATTTTTAATTTCGGCTTTTGTCAGTTGATTTTTCGCTCCGCTGGAACCATTTGTTTCAACTTTGATCTCAATATTTTTTTCTTTAGCTTTTGCTTTCAGGGAATCAGCAGCCATATAAGTATGGGCAATTCCTGTTGGGCAAGCCGTAACTGCCAGGACTTTTCCTGTTTCCCCGCTTGTACTTACAGCTTGGTCTTCCTGAGGCTGTTCTTCAGGCTCTTCGTCAGCCAATACCTCTTTTTCTTTTTCATCAATCAGGTTCAGGATCTCTTCTTCATCTGCTGCGTTCATTAATTTCTTCCTGAAACCATCATCCATCAATAAGGATGAAAGTCGTGAAAGGGTTTCCAAGTGGGCATTATTTGCTCCTTCAGAAGCGGCAATCATGAAGAATAGATGGCTGTTCTGCCCATCTAGTGCTTCATAATCAATTCCTTCTGCAGAGCGCCCAAATGCGATGGCAGGCGTTTTGACAGATGCTGTCTTGGCATGTGGAATGGCAATGCCTTCCCCGATCCCGGTTGTACTTTGTTCTTCTCTTGCCAGGATGGCTTTCTTGTATCCCTCTCGATCATTTAATTTGCCGCCTCTATCAAGCTTGCCGACCAACTCATCAATGACATCAGCTTTAGAGCTGGATTTTAAATTAAGGATCATGGTGTTTTTCTGTAAAAGTTCTGTTATCCTCATGGTCATTCCCTCCCTGAAATAGGTATAATTTCTATTTCATCTAACAATTCGTTTATGGTTTCTTTTGTACAGAAACCTGTTGAATAAGCGGTTGCACTGCCAGCTGCAGCACCAAATTTGAAACTGTTCAAAAGATCGCCGGTTTCATGGAAAGCTGCTACAAACCCCGCAACCACGGAATCCCCTGCCCCGACTGAATTCACAAGCTCGCCATGCGGGACAGGTGCAAAATAGGCTTCTTCTCCGAAAAAGTAAAGAGTTCCTTTCCCTCCCATGGAAACAATGACATTCTGAGCGCCCATTTCCAGCAGTTTCTTTCCATAAGGAATCGCATCTTCTCTGCTTTCTATGGAGATGCCGAATAATTCCCCTAGTTCATGATGGTTCGGCTTAATCAGAAATGGCTTGTATTTCAAGATGTTCAACAGTTTCTCTTTCGTCGTATCAACGACGATTCTGATGCCTTTGCTCTCTGCCTGCTTAATGATCTGTTCATAAAAATCACCCGGCATGGAAGGCGGAATGCTTCCAGCAAGCACCAAAATGTCCTCTTCATTAAGGATGTCGAGCTGGCGGTTTAATATTGTCAAAGCTTCAGATTCAATAACAGGACCAATTCCGTTGATTTCTGTTTCCTCATTGCCGCGAAGTTTGATATTAATTCTTGTATCTCCATCAACTTGGACAAAATCGGAATCGATTTGTTCTTTTTTTAGTTCATCTAGAATGAATTGGCCAGTAAATCCACCTAGAAAACCAAGTGCTTTGTTCTTAATCCCTAAAGAGGTTAAAACCCTGGAAACATTGATTCCTTTTCCTCCTGGAACTTTTGAGTCATGCTCCATTCGGTTCGTTTTCCCCAGGTTGAGTTCATCTACTGTTACAAAATAATCAATGGATGGATTCAGAGTAAGTGTGTAAATCATGTTGTCACAACCTTTATTGAAGTCTGCTGCTGATAGTTCTGGATATTTTCGTTTATCTTGTTGGTAATCAGTGCGGCCTCTTCCATATCGGCTATCTTGCTGAATGATACTTCTCCAATTTTGGAGTGATCTGCAAGGATGAATGCCTCTTGGGAAAGCTGGATGGCATTTTGTTTAATTAGTGCTTCTTCGGGATCCGGCGTGGTGTATCCATAGTCAACGTCGACGCCGTTTGTTCCGATGAAGCATTTATCAAATCGGTAAGTCCTTAAATTCTCGAGTGCCGACCGGCCGATGACAGCCCTTGTCGAACCCTTAATCATCCCCCCAAGCAGGTAGGTGGAAATGCCCTTTTCGAGCAATGGTTCAATCAAGGTAATCCCATTGGTTACAACGGTCAGCTTTTTTTGATTTAAGTAGGAAATCATCTGCTGGGTCGTTGTTCCTGCATCCAAATAGATGGAATCCCCGTCGCGGACAAAGGAAGCAGCTGTCTTTGCTATATCTATTTTATCTTGAAGGTTTTTGAATGATTTTTCAGACATGCTGGGTTCATTTCGTTTTCCTTGCAGCAAGGATGCTCCGCCATGGACCCTTTTAAGCTTTTTGTCCTCTTCTAGTTGAATGAGATCGCGGCGGATCGTTGATTCTGATGCATTGGTTTCTTCAATTAGTTCTTGCAGCTTGACGACACCCTTCTCTTTTAAAAGAGAGAGAATGATCTGCTGCCTTTCTGGAGTAAGCATGTTCATCCTCCAATTCAATTTGAAGTATCTTAATTATAAAGTAAGCCTTTACACATTTCAATCATAAAAATTCATTCTCTTTCAGAAACGTTCAATTTATTCATTATTCTGGTTATTCTGACGGATTTGCGATGGGGGTTCTCGACACTGCAGGGATGCGTTGCGGCCATGGGTACTGGGTTCAGAAGAAGGAGCTGGAAATCACATTAGCCGATGGATCTTGGAGCATGTGGCTGCAGGGCGATAACTAATGGGCAAATGAGCTTGTTTAAAAAGAAGGGATACAGAAATCCTCTGGTCGCTGGACTGTGGAGCTGGCCGAGCTGCGCCTATTTGAAGAGGTTCAAGCATCAAAAGGTTCAACGCATTCGGGTCCACCCAAAGTACAGCCCCTGCAGTTGATATTCAGGCAAATAAAAAGAAGACGAGATAACCTCGTCCCAGACTGTAGACAAACCCTACTTCAACTTTTTGATTCAAGTAGGGTTTGTTAATTTTCGAGGAAAAGGCCTATAAACATTACACTGGACATGGCCCTCGCCATGTCCAGTTTGCTAACTTCTTAAGATTCATGGCAACAAACGTAAGCATCGCCTGGATTGAAACTTTCTTCAGACCTCTCAAGGCCGTCCAACCCATGCCATGCTTCTCTTTCGCATCAGCAAAAACTCTTTCAATTGTTTCTTTGCGCTGTGCGTAAAGTGTTTTATTCAAATTAGTGTGCCTCAGATGTTCAACCTTCCTAACTAAGTGGTCTTGCGGGACCAACTGGTCCAGGGCAGCCATCTCAATTTGATTTCTTCCATCTTCTACATGTCTTGATAACATTGTGAATCCCCCACAGATTTTTTATGTTTGGTGTCAAAACCAGATTTAACTTACAAAAGGTTGATTGGAGTGGAAGGCGTACGATCTCCTGCGGGACCAGCGTGACAGGTGAGACCCCGCAGGCGAAGCTGAGGAGGCTCACCGCACACCCCGCGGAGTCGTGCGCCTGTAGCGGAAATCAACTATTCATTCCAACCACCCAAGTTTTTAGTTAAGAAGTAGTTAATACAAAAAAAGCTTGTAGCCATGGTCCAAATCTTGGACTTTGTCTACAAGCTGAGACGAGATAACCTCGTCCTCTCTTTATACTGTAACTAGTCTTCTATTAAATATATCAGCCCCGAATCTTCTTTATCCAGGCGTTTGACGATACCGCTGGGTTGGTAGCCGTTGGAACCAAATACCGGCTGCGTTGTCTTGTTGGATGGGGTGATGAAAATATTTTTTCAGTTGGTGCGCCCTCTTCTTCTCTTAGAAGGGTGAACACCAACTAATGCTATAAAAGTCCAGTCAAAAAACTGAGTATGATAGATTAAGAAACCGCCGGTCTTTCTTTCTTCTCTTGCCACAACACAGTGTCCAGTATCAAGCGTGAGCCTCTTTTAGCCAGGAAACTTCTTTCTTGACTTCCAAAATTATTTCGCTGTCAATTTCAATAATCTTCAGGTTTGTTTTTTACCTATAGTAATAGAAATCTCAATCATTTTTATTGCCCTTTGGCAATGCTAGGGTGCCGGCCGCCTAGTATTTCAGCAATCCGGGCATCTCGTTCATTTTCATCAAGGTACTGAAAGAATCCCAGTAAATTTCCCCATGGATCCTGAAAGGTTGCCCACTTGACAGGTACCTCTTCCCTGCCATGGATTTCAAAGTACTCAAGTTGGAGCTTGTCCATCAACCTTTGGCGTTCCGCTTCAATATCCATTACCCCCAGTCGGATCGGACCACTGTTGGCAGAGGGTTCCCCTTGTGATACTTGAAGCCAGCAGCCGGGAATGAATTCCCACTCTGCGAAATCTTCATGTGGGATGAAATCCGGCTCCTTCTTCAGTAGAGTCTCATACCAGTGCTTTCCTTTTTCAAAATCGGCCACTCTTACTTGATAAGTCATTTCAAAAATCATATTTGTCCCCTTTCAACTCTTCCTTATATATCTTGTTTCTATCAGAAAGAGGGGATTTCCTCTATTATGGTTGATCTTCCATCAAGTCGGCAATTTCATGTGAATCGTAGACGTCCTGTTTTCTAAGGTTCTTTATGACCTCTATCTTATTTTCGGTACTTTTGTTCTGATTCAGTTTCCATTTACCTTCAATGGTGTCTATTTTCATTCTGAAGCCGACAATGCCATTCAGCAGGCGGCTGACAGTTTCTGTTTCATCTTCCATTTTCCACGGATTTTCAAAGCCATTCTCATAGAAATCCACTGATTGTTGAAGAATGGACAATAATTCTTTTCCCTCCGTTAGGATTTCGATGGTACCCTGAACATGGACAGCAACATAGTTCCAAGTAGGTACATTCTTTTTCTCTTTATACCATGAAGCGGAAATGTAGGAGTGCGGGCCGGAAAAGACGGCTAATCCCTTCTTGCCATCAAGATTCTTCCATTGCGGGTTTGCCTTTGCTATATGGCCGATAAGTTCTGGTTTATCTTTATCTCTAAGGACAAAAGGAAGATGGGTTGCTTGAGGTCCCTCCTCATCATGGGAGAATAAGATGCCGAAGCTGTTCTCTTCAATAAACTTCAATAGCCTTTGTCGATCTTCCACTTTAAATTCTTTTGGGATAAACATGATTTTCCTCATTTCATTAGTTTATTTTAACTATACTATAAAAATAAGAAGATTAAGGAGTGAAAAATATGCCGGCTGAATGGCACTCTGTTGTTCCTGAACTAAATAAACTGGATATAAGGTCAAACCCTGACAATGAACCTGTCTCAATCGAGGGTGATGCAGAAGACCTTCTCTTGGTTGGCACAGGGACCGACGCCGCGGTATTTCGTTCCATGGTCTATCCCCATCTGGCCTTCAAGGTATATGCACAAGAGAAGCGGGACAAAAAGGCAATCGAGGAAGAAGTGTATGAACGCCTCGGGATTTCCCATTACTTTCCTAAGAAGCTCGGGAGCGGTGTGAATTTCCTAGTATTGAGCTTTGAAGAAGGGACTACTCTTTATGACTGTCTCCTTCAAGGAATCACCATCCCACCTGTAGTGATTGAACAGGTGGAACGTGCAAGGGAGCATATCCGGAAATGCGGACTGAACCCAAGGGACATGCATTTGAAAAATATCTTATTGTATGATGGTCGGGCGAAAATCATTGATGTTTCTGAGTATGCACTGCCAGGGAATGATAAGCGCTGGGAGTACCTGAAGAAAGGATATGAACAGTATTACCGACACATCTCTGGAAAGCCGGTTCCATCCTGGATGATGGAAACCGTACGCGCCTGGTTCAATCATACCAAGGGTCCTCAGTTTACGTTTGAAGATTTCATGAAGAAAGTAATCTCCCTTACATTCAGGTGGAAAGTATAAAAAAGCGATCCACCAATGCGGGGATCGCCTTCCTGTTAATTATTGAATTCCAATTCTTTCAGTGAGGAGAATAAGAGATGATAAATCAACTGCAGGGTTTTGCCTATGGAATCATTTTCATTGAAGCCTTCCAGCTTCTCGATCGAAAGATTCAGATCAAACAGCTCGTCCTTGTCATTCCACAGCAGTTGTACTTTGTCATCACCGTGAAGTTTCCCCGCTAAAATCGCTTTCAGCTCAGCTCCTGTCTTTTTTTGCTGTTTCAGTCCGGTCAATATGCTGTAATGGCCAAACACATCATCCACTTCCAATGTCAGACCGTCAATTCGGATAATATCGAACCATTTGCTGTCTATGAATAGAAACTCGTTTCCATGCTGCTTGATGAAATTTACGGGTGTCTCCAGGAAAGCTGGAGCTTCTTCTGTTTGGACAAGCTCTTCTGTTTCTTTGTCCACTCTCTCGATGAGGGCATCATGGAATCGTACCGCATCATCCATAGGCTCAACTGCTATCCCCTCAGGTATGAGACCGTTTTCCTGAGCATAGGCCACTTCGTTAGAAAACAGGGCGATCGTCTGTTCATTCATTTCTTCATCTATGTATGTTCTGAGTGTTTTGTTCAGCATCAATAAACCTCCTAAATACGTTTCATTATTAGTTATATCATATCCTGCTGAGTTTTTCGTAAACTTTGAACCAAAAGGAGAGTTTTCGACAAAAAACGAGGTGTGACTTTTTAAAAAAAAGCTTGCAGAATTTCGCAAGCTTCAAAAATAAACCTGGGGGCAGTCTTCCTGCGATGGAGCAAAGAAGCAATGTGATTTGTATCTCCCTACATTCCGCTGATCATACCAGGTTGGCGGACAGTCGCCTTCAGGACGGAAGAACCACAGAGCATAGGACGCTGGATGGTACTTCCAGCCCCTGATGACCTGTCTTGCAAGACCTATATCTTTTTCTCTAGCCCTTTGATAAAAATAGCCTTTGACTGTGGCTTCGAATCCCCCGGGACGCTGGTATACCATATCATTGATCGTACGCAAATCTTTAAAATCAAGACAGTTGGAAATGACCCTGTTTACTCCCGTGTTGCCGACTGTAAGCATCCCGAGACGGCCGTCCCCTTCTGCTTCCGCCCTCATCAATCTTGCCAAAAGCTTGACATGCTTTTCTGGTGCTTTAATGACCGCCATAATGACACAACCTCCTTTATACCATCTATATTCAAAAGGAGTGAATTAGTGGCGGTAAAAGTCTTCACAGCCACAATGTTTCACCAATATCAAGCACTTTCAGATTTTCTTCCACCAATCCAGCCTTCTTCCATTCGGCAAATAGGCGGCCGAGTGCTTCTGGGCCGGTGTCATCGGCGAGCCGGTAGGTACCGTAATGCATAGGTATGAATAATGAGGCATTCATCTCCATGAACGCTTTAACAGCATCTTCCGGAGTGATGTGGCTGTCACTCATAAACCATTCAGGTTCATAAGCACCGATCGGCATTAATATGATTTCGGGTGAAAGTCTCTCGGCAATTTCTTTAAACCCTCTAAAATACCCCGTATCACCGACAAAGTGTATGCTGGTTCCTGCCGCTGACTTCAAGACCCAGCCGCCCCAATGGGAGGTATTAGTATCTGTCAGCGTCCGTTTGGTCCAATGCTGTGCAGGAACAAAATCAATGGCAATACCTTCTTCATTAAAAGAATCCCACCAATTTGCTTCTATGATTTTTTTATAGCCCCTTCTTGTAAAGGCAGATTTCAGACCAAAAGGGATATAGAAAACAGGATCGCCTTTAAGCCTTTTAATTGAAGCAAAATCCAGATGATCATAGTGGCCGTGTGAAATGAGAACGATATCCACATTCGGAATGTCCGTCGGCAGCAGTCCGGGATCAGTCAGTCTTTTTCCCATTCCCATCCTTCTGGCCCAAACCGGATCAGTCAAAATAGCCAGACCATCCAACTGGATCAGGAAGGTTGAGTGGCCGATCCATGTAATGGTAGGCTTGTCCTTGTTTTGCTTTAGAAGGGAAGCCTCCTTCTTGCCTGCTTGAGGAATCTGTGTCTTGAGATCTTTTATCTTTGTCCGTCTTTCTTTCATCCATTTCATCATGTCATTGAAGGATTTTTGATTGCTGACATCATCTTGATTTTCATATCGCTTCTTTCTTGGCATCATTTTCCCTCGTTTTTTTCTTTCATTATACTTTACTTAAAGTATTTCCGTACAAAATAAAAGTGCCTGGTACAAAACAACCGTTTGTATCAGGCTTCAGATGATGAATTATTTTATCGCAGGGAGCCGCTCTTTATAATTTCCTTTTATGATGCCTTTCTCGGTGATGATGGCGGTGATGTATTCGTTTGGTGTCACATCAAACGCCGGGTTATAGACCTTCACTCCTTTGGGAGCCAACTCAACCCCGTTTAAGTGTGTCACCTCTTGAGGGTTTCGTTCCTCAATCGGGATTTCTTTTCCGGTTTCAATAGCGAGATCTATGGTGGATAACGGTGACGCCACATAGAACGGAATATGAAAGGCATTTGCCAAAATGGCCAATCCGCGTGTCCCGATTTTATTGGCCGTATCCCCATTTGCTGCAATTCTGTCAGCGCCAACGATTATGGCTGAAATTTCTTTTTCGGCGATTGTGTGGGCCGCCATATTATCTGTGATGAGAGTGACATCCATCCCAGCTTGCATCAATTCCCAGACAGTCAACCGTGCCCCCTGAAGGACTGGCCTTGTTTCGGTGGCATATATTTTCAGATCGAGGCCTTTTTCCTTTAAGACATAAAAGGGGGCTAACGCTGTCCCATACCTCGCTGTGGCAATTCCCCCAGCATTGCAGTGTGTCAGGACAGCATCTCCTGCCTGAAATAATTCTACTGCATGTTCCCCGATCTTCCGGCATACTTCCTCGTCTTCTCTGGCGATGGCAAGCGCTTCCTCCAACAGAAGTGATTGTCCCTCTTCCACCGAAGCTGCCTGGGCAAACCGGTTTGCAAGCCTTCCCAATGCCCAAGCAAGGTTGACGGCAGTGGGTCGGGAGGTTTCCAAGTAGTGTCGTTTGTTTTCCAACTCGTAATAAAAGCCAAGGAAATTGTCCTTCTGTTGAAATGATTGAGCCCATAGTGCAAGCCCAAATGCAGCTGTTATCCCGATGGCTGGAGCTCCTCTCACTTTCAGACTGTGAATGCCTTCCCATACCTCTTCTATTGTAGTGAGTTTGATATATTCCGTGACATGCGGAAGTTTTTGCTGATCAAGCAGGAGGATATGATCATCCTTCCACTGTACAGAACGAATGGTTTGCATTTCGGTTTTCATGTTTTTCCCCCTTAATAGAGTGAGAGTTGTGAAGGGTTCTTAATGATTTTACGCTGCAGAATCAACCTTCTGCCCAATTCGATTGCCTCTGTTTTTGCCTTTATTCTTTTTGTCTTATTTTCAATACCGTCAAGATCTGCCACATGGGAAAGCCCGATTGTACGACGGATTATTTCGCAGCCCGCAAAACCAATTGAGTCTTCGAATATTTCAGCCAGGATATGATCGAGGTATCCTGTGGTTGTAGAATAGGTCTCTTGGTTATGTTCCTTCCATAAGTTGGTGAACTCAGAGCAGAAAACCTCCCAAGTTTCGGAAATGATTTGAAGTCTGCCGGCATGGTCATCTTTGGGAAGCGACAAGGAATTCAGCAGGATATTAGCAAAAAATTGTCCCACATCAAATCCGATTGGCCCATAAAACGCAAATTCAGGATCAATAATCTTTGTATCGTCTTCCCTGACAAAGATGCTTCCGGTATGAAGGTCACCATGCAGAAGAGCATCGGCTTGGGTTAAAAACTTTCTTTTCAATTTTCCTGCTTCAAGTCTTACGACAGGGTCATCCCAAAGAGCCTGAACCTTTGCCTTCAGTTCGTCTTCAAAATCATTGCTGTCATGGTCGTGAAAAGGGTCGGTGAACACAAGGTCCTCCGTGATCTTGCATAATTCCGGGTTGATAAATCTGCCGACCAGCTCTTTCTTTTCTCCCCCGTTCAAGCCAAAATCAGATGTGAAAAAGAGAGTCTTGGCAAGGTAAAGACCAATGTGGGTCGGTAAAAGCGGGAATTCCTCCCCATCTATCAAGGCCTTCCTCAATATCTTGTAACTGGATAAATCCTCCATTACCGTCACAGCCAGTTCCGTATCTGTATAAAATAGTTTTGGAACAGACTCTGGGGTGAATTCACTGTACTTCTGCAATGCGCTGCTTTCAATCTGGGCACGCTTCAATGTAAGCGGCATGCTTTCGCCGACGACTTTTGCGTAAGGAAGCGCCTGCTTGATGATGATCGATTTTTCGTAAAGATTGGTCCCAATCCTGAAAACATAGTTCAGGTTTCCGTCCCCGATTTCACTGCAGAATAATTCGTCATTTTCATTGAAGAAGCCTAATGCCTTTGCCAAATTCAGGGCGCTTTCTTCTGTCAAAGGATAATATCCGTTAGGTTTTACAAGTGCCATTCTATATTCCTCCTTGGTTAACAAGGCTTTTCAGCAAAGTAAAAAGCCTCTTTCATTCAGAAAGAGGCTTGAAGACATGAGACTTCGCACCTCTTATCTGCCAGAAAGATTCCTCTTTCTGTTGGAAGTAGCACCGTGCTGTCAGGTTGCATCAAGCGTTTATTTAAAAACGCTCCAGTCTCGCTGGTGACAGTCGGTTGCTGGGCTTCATCGGGCCAAATCCCTCCGCCTACTCTTGATAAGAGAATGTCCTATTTGATTTTTCTAAACATTTTTATTATTCCTGATAAACATTAAACTAAGTTTGGAGGCAATTGTCAACCCTTTTTTTATAAAACGATTTTCGCTCCAGTTGTTCGACTTCGCGGGTGGGGCAATAAGCTAAAAAAGAGGAAGTGTCCATTCATCGACGTTGTAAAATCTGCCCCGGTTGTGAACGAAACGCGACTAAATGACGTCCACATTTTAAAACAAGCCGCGATTCCGGCACTATCGAGACACAATTCAATTCTCAATGAAAATCGCAGCCCTGGTTGGTCTCGTTACGCGACAAACATCCCAACGAATCATAAACTGAGTCTTGATTCGTCAAACTTAATAAAGCTCCGGCCGGCGATCCTGGAAAATCGGGATCTGGTTTCGTACCTGCTTTACTTTTTCCAGATCAAGCTCGGCTGTGATAACGTCTGTCCCTTCGCCTGCTTCAGAGGTCACATCTCCCCCAGGGTCGATGATCATAGAATGGCCGGCGAATTCATTGTCCGGGTCACTGCCGCTGCGGTTGCAGGCTACTATATAGCACTGATTCTCGATCGCTCTCGCCTGAAGCAGCGTGCGCCAGTGACCTACTCGGGCCAATGGCCATTCGGCCACGACGTAAAGTACTTCTGCGCCTCCTGCTGTGTGCGTTCTTAACCATTCCGGGAACCGGATGTCATAGCAGATGAAGGCGGCTGAAGGAACTCCCTCAATTGTCACTGCCCCGCTGGTATCCCCTGCCGAAAGATAGTGGTGTTCATCCATCAGCTTGAATAAATGGACTTTGCTGTATTCGCCGAGAAGGCCGCCATTCCGGTCAAAAGAATATAGCGTATTGGTTACATTTTCTTCGCTTTTCTTAGCAATAGAGCCTCCGACGATATTTGTTTTATATTCTTGAGCAAGGCTTGAAAGGAACTTTTGTGCGTTGATGCCTTTATCATCTGCGATTTCATCAAGCCTCGTCAGGTCGTAACCGGTGGTCCATAGTTCCGGAAGCACGACGACATCGATGTTCGTTTCTTTTTCAAATAAGCGCTGGAACTCATCCGAGACATTTTTATAGTTCTCGTCTGGATTTCCAAATTGTATATCAATCTGCAAGCATGCTACCCTTAAACCCATAGGTCCCCCTCCTCGAAAATTCAAAAAATTAGCTAGACTTTTTTTCATTAACCATATAACATAAGCTACTAGAATTTCAAGAATCTTTCAAAAGGAGCGTCTTATGAAAATCTTCAATCATTCAATAACCTTAGAAAATCTTCCTCAACAGTTTTTCGCCAGACTTGTCAAAGACGTAAGTAAAGTGACTTCTGAAGGACACGATGTGATCAATTTAGCACAGGGAAATCCTGACAAGCCGACCCCGGAACATATCGTTCGTTCGGCACAGGAAGCGGTTGAGAATCCCCTGTTCCATAAATACTCCCCTTTTCGAGGCTATAGCTTCCTTAAGGAAGCAGCAGCTAAGTTCTATAAGCGCGAATACGATGTTGACATCGATCCGGAGACAGAAGTGGCTGTATTGTTCGGAGGAAAGGCAGGCTTAATCGAAGTCAGCCAATGTCTGCTTAATGAAGGGGACACTGCTTTGGTCCCTGATCCAGGTTATCCCGACTACTGGTCGGGAATCGCACTTGCACATGCGCAAATGGAGCCGATGCCTCTCCTGGAAGAAAATCAGTACCTTCCAGATTATTCAAAGATCGATTTAGGTATTCTGGATGAAGCAAAATTGATGTTCTTGAATTATCCAAATAATCCTACCGGAGCCATCGCCACTTCAGAATTTTTCTCAGAGACGGTCGAACTCGCAAATGATCACGACTTCTGTGTGGTCCATGATTTGGCCTATGGTGCCATCGGTTTTGATGGCAAAAAGCCTTTGAGTTATCTTCAGACACCAGGGGCAAAGGATGTCGGAATAGAAATATATACCCTTTCCAAAACCTATAATATGGCTGGATGGAGAGCCGGGTTTGCAGTTGGCAATCCGAGTGTGATCGAGGCATTGAACCTTCTTCAGGATCACTTGCATGTCAGTTTGTTCGGGGGCGTTCAGGAGGCTGCTGCCACTGCACTTACCTCTTCACAGGAATGCGTGGATGAATTGGTATCTTTGTATGAATCCAGACGAAACTTCCTCTTTGAGCGTTTAAAGGAAATCGGCTGGGATGTGGAACCGCCCAAAGGATCCTTCTTCGCCTGGCTGCCTGTGCCAGAAGGCTACACCTCGGAATCCTTCTTTAAGAAATTGCTTGAAGAAGCACATGTCGCGGTTGCTCCTGGAATCGGATTCGGAGATTACGGCGAGGGCTATGTGAGAGTCGGCCTCCTGCAGGAAGAAGATGTCCTGGCAGAAGCAGTGAGGAGAATTGGGAAGCTTGGATTGTTTAAAAAGTAAACCATATCTCAAAATGCTTCCTTGAACATTTTGTTGATGCAGTGCTGATTCAAGATTGAATCGGAGCACCTGGATTGGAAATCCTGCTTACTAAATAAATAATTGACAACATTTCCAACAAGTGTCATAATGCAAGTTGAAATTAACTAAAAATAAATACAATTCCTATTCTTATCAAGAGCAGGCGGAGGGACTGGCCCTATGATGCCCGGCAACCGACTTTTAAAGCACGGTGCTAAATCTTGCAGCAATATTGCTGAGAGATAAGAGAGCTTATTTTGACTGTAAAATAAAACCTCTTCCTCGGCGGGAAGAGGTTTTTTTATTTGGCTCTTTTCGTAACCTTTGTTGCTATTTGATATTCATTCCGAAAAATAGTGGAGTAATGAACCGGAAAAAACCCGTTTAGCAAGAGAGAAAAGAGCTTCTCTCTTCGTTCAGAGCGAAAAACGTAGTATGCAGAAGAAAAATCCGGCTTCTAGGATTTTTCCGGAAGCAACAATGTAAGCGAAAACAGCCTTTTATTTAAAATGCAGAATGTTGAAAGGAGCATCACCTATGTCACACATTACAGCGGTCTATACGGTTCATGGACCGACCGACAATCTGGAGAAAAAAGCGGAAGGCATTGCGCTTGGACTGACGGTTGGATCATGGACGGACCTTCCCCTCCTGGAGCAAAAACAGCTTAAACGCCATAAAGGCCGCGTTGTTTCTGTCGAGGCTTTGGAAGAAAACAAGGGCCTCATCAAAATTTATTATCCGGCAGCCAATTTCAGCAGTGACCTCCCGGCTATTTTAACAACAGTATTCGGCAAGCTTTCATTAGATGGAAAAATCAAATTGACGGATCTTCATTTTTCAGAAGAATTAAAGTCTGTCTTTCCCGGTCCCGGATTTGGTATTGAGGGAATCAGGCAAAGGCTCAACAAGTATGGCCATCCTCTTTTGATGAGTATTTTTAAAAGTGTCTTCGGAAGGGATTTGGACTATTTTTCCGGTCAATTAAGAGACCAGGCGCTTGGCGGAGTTGATATCGTGAAGGATGATGAAATTCTATTTGACAACCCCCTCACTCCGTTTGCCAAGAGGATTACGAAGGCGAAAGAGGTTCTGGATACAGTTTATAACGAGACAGGGCACCGGACATTATATGCCGTCAATTTATCCGGCAAGACATATGATTTAAAAGAAAAAGCGAAACGAGCCAGGGATTTAGGTGCTGATCTTCTTCTCTTCAATGTATTTGCCTATGGTCTTGATGTCCTTCAGTCCATAAGAGAAGATCAAGAAATCGGCCTGCCGATCATGGCCCATCCAGCAGTGAGCGGTGCCCTGACAACCTCACTCCATTATGGGTTTTCGCATCAGCTTCTATTGGGCAAACTGCTCCGGTATGCCGGAGCTGATTTATCCCTCTTCCCTTCCCCATACGGAAGCGTTGCTCTGAAAAAGGAAGCGGCTGTCAGCATAGCAAATGAATTGACTGAAGAAGATTCACAGTTCAAAAAAGCATTTCCGGTCCCATCCGCGGGCATTCATCCGGGATTGACCCCCCTGCTTTACCGGGACTTTGGGGCTGATTCTGTCATTAATGCAGGCGGCGGTATTCATGGGCATCCTCTTGGCGCTGCGGGAGGCGGAAAAGCATTCATTCAAGCAATTCAAGCGGTTGTTGAAGGAATCCCTCTGGGGAAAGCAGCCCGGGAACATGATGAACTTCAGCAGGCGATAAACCTGTGGGGATCAAGCGAGGTACCGGTATGACACGTTTAAGAATATTTTGTGATTTTGACGGTACGATTACGACAACGGACAATATCATTTCCCTTATGAAAAGATTTGCTCCTCCTGAATGGAATGCACTTAAAGATGCCATTCTTTCTCACCAGATTTCAATCAAGGAGGGTGTCGGTGCGATGTTCAGTCTTCTCCCCTCTTCCCTTCGAGATGAATTGGTTCACTACTTACTGGACACCCATCAGCTGCGTCAAGGGTTTAAGGAGTTCATCGACTGGACTCAGCAACAGGAAATAAAGTTGAAGATTGTCAGCGGCGGGATTGATTTCTTTGTAGAACCGATCTTGGATGGGATCATTTCTGCAAAGGAAGTGTACTGCAACAGCGCCGACTTTTCAGGAGATACCATCAGGATCACCTGGCCTCATGCCTGTGATGAGCATTGTAATAATGAATGCGGCTGCTGTAAGACCAGCATTATCCGTCATGAAGCAGAGCCCCGGGATTTCTTAGTGATGATTGGCGATTCGATCACAGATTTGGAAGGGGCAAAAATGGCAGACTTGGTTTTTGCTTGTGATGATTTCCTTGCCGATAAATGCAAGGAGCTTGGATTGAACTACCGTTATTTTGAAACGTTCCATGAAGTGATAGCGGGTTTGGAAGAGATTAATAGAGAGGGTGAAGCACATGAGCAACTATCTTGAAAAGTGGAATGAACTAAGTGAAGTGAAAGCGGAATTGGCAAAGCGGGACTGGTTCTACGGCACAAGCGGTAATTTGTCCATCCGTGTCAGCGGATCCCCCCTTTCCTTCCTGGTAACTGCAAGTGGTAAAGATAAAAGAAAGACGACGTGTGAAGATTTTCTACTCGTCGACGGTGATGGGAATCCTGCTGAAGATACAGATTTAAAGCCTTCTGCAGAGACCCTGCTTCATCTGGAAATTTACCGCCGGACCAATGCCGGCTGCTCTCTCCATGTCCATACGGTAGATAACAATGTCATCTCCGAACTTTATGGAGACAGCCGCGAAGTCGTCTTCAAGGGTCAGGAAATCATCAAGGCATTCGGTCTTTGGAATGAAAATGCCGAACTTCGGCTCCCGATCATACCGAACCATGCTGATATCCCCCTTCTAGCAAGTGAGCTGGTCCGTCACATTCAAGGTGCTTCCGGGGCTGTTCTGATCCGCAATCATGGGATCACAGTTTGGGGAAAGGATGCATTTGAAGCAAAGAAGCATTTAGAAGCATATGAGTTCTTATTCAACTATCATGTTAAACTACTAACCTTGCGCCAAGCTGCGCTTAACTAATAGGAGGAATCAAGATGGCTGTTATAAAAGTTAGGAACACAGGTGAAACCATTTCAGGAGAAGAAAACGTCAGGGGATTTTTAGCCAATCAGGAAGTGCTTTATGAGCATTGGGATGTATCAAAGCTTCCAGCTGAACTACGTGATCGCTGCCAGATCACGGATGATGAAAAGCAAACCGTCATCGACACGTTTGAAAAGGAAATTACATCCTTGGCAGAACGCCGCGGATATGGAAGCTGGGATGTAGTGGCTCTATCGGAAGCAACGCCGAATATTGAAGACCTTTTGAATAAATTTGAGCAGGTTCATACCCATACCGAGGATGAAGTCCGCGCCATTACGGCTGGCCATGGCATTTTCATTATCAAAGGCAGTGACGAAACCGGTTACTTTGATGTCGAGTTGGAAGCAGGCGATGTGATATCTGTCCCTGAGGGAAATCCCCATTTCTTCACACTGATGGAAGATAAGCAGGTTGTGGCTGTCCGCTTGTTCATTGATTCTACAGGGTGGGTTGCTCATCCATTCAAAGATCCAGAATTTCAACAATCATAAGGTATGTTTCGCCAGCGGGCTTGGGGTCGCTGGTTCTTTTATCAGCCGTAAATCATCCTGTATCCCATCAAGAACGGCTGATTAAGCCTGTGTTCCCCCCTCCTCTTTCAATAAAAAAAACCCAGAAGACGCAACGTCTGCTGGGAACACCATTAAAAGGTCTTAGCCAGGTCCTTCGCACGGGCAATTCCATTCTCTTTGATAGCCTGTGCTTTCTCCGGCATTGCGTTATGCCCCTCAATGAATAAGCCTTCAAAGGAAGGAACTCCAAAGAACTGCATGATGTTGTCAAGGTACCGATGTCCCATTTCCATCTGAGCAGCCGGCCCTTCTGAATAAATGCCGCCGCGCGCTTGGATATGAAGCGCTTTTTTATCTGTCAGCAACCCTATCGGCCCTTCAGCTGTGTATTTAAATGCCTTCCCTGCCACTGCAACTGAATCGATATATGCTTTCATTACCGGCGGGAATGAGAAGTTCCAAAGTGGCGTAACAAAAACATACTTATCAGCCGATACAAATTGTTCGCTTAGTTCAGATAGTCTTCCCACTTTTCCTTTTTCCTCTTCTGACAGTTCTTCAAATCCTGATCCTTTTTGAAGTTTGCCCCATCCAGCGAAAACGTCGGCATCGATTTGAGGGATATGTTCCTTATATAAATCCACGTGAATGACTTCATCAGAAGGATTGCTTTCTTTATACGTATCAATGAAAGCTTTCCCGGCTGCCATACTGAATGACTCTTTATCATCGTGTGGGTGCGCTGTAACGTACAAGACCTTTGCCATAATACTGATCGTCCCTTCTAAGTAAATTGACAGTTTAGTTTCTGTTAGTATGCATTCTTTTATTCCAATGAAAAGGAAAAGTGCATTCAAGCTTTCACTTACCCGATTTCACAAAAAAAGTAACCAACTCATTCAAAACACGCCAAATGACCTAATGACAAAAAAAGAAGCTGACACTGACTCAGCTCCTAAAAAAATGTCTATCAATCCTCACTGCTTACTTCATAAGGGTTACCGCCGATATTTCTTCTTGCTTCCTGTGTCAGCACAAAAGGTTCTTCTCTCTGGAAAATGGGTTCCATCTCATTACCTGAGGTTGTGGAGCCATCAGAGTGCAAGGGTTTGTTGTCCATATGATATTCCTCCTGATAAAAAAGTAATAGCTTGTTCATTCTATTTTACCAATTTATTAATGGAAATATCAGTATTTTATATAAAAAACGAGTGTGTTAATCTTTTTTTGCTGTAAGGGTATATACGAATCTGAAACGTGACATAATCATCTGCTGGTTTACAGATACTACCACTGAGATACTAAAGGAGGCTGTTTATGAAGAAAATGCCCATGACATCTATGGCAAGCGGTATCGGGATCCAAGTATTGCCTGACCTCTATTGCCACACAATTCAAATTGTGAATATCGCCTTTATAGGCGACCCGAGTGTAAGCAGCGAATATGTTTTGATTGATGCGGGGATGCCGGAGTCCGAGGAAAAGATTATGGAAGCAGCTAAGGAACGATTCGGTGAAAAAGCTGTCTGTAAAGCAATTGTCCTTACCCATGGACATTTTGACCATGTTGGAGCTCTTGAAGGGCTTATTGAAAAGTGGGATGTTCCAGTTTATGCACATGCCGCTGAGGTGCCGTTCCTGACGGGGGAAAGCAATTATCCGCCGCCTAATACGGATGCAGACTCTGGATTGGTAGCCAAGATGTCTTCCATGTTCCCTCGGCACAGCATTGATGTGTCCTCCAGCCTGAAAATCCTGCCTGAAGACGGTACCATTCCTGTGCTTCCCGGCTGGAAATACATCCACACACCGGGGCATACACCTGGACACATATCATTATACAGGGAAAGTGATCAGGCACTGATTGCAGGTGATGCCTTCATCAATGTTGAACAGGAGAAGCTTTATGATGTCCTCACACAAAAACAGGAAATCCATGGCCCTCCTCAATATTTTACAACAGACTGGCAGGCGGCGTGGAAGTCTGTTGTAACTTTGTCAGAGTTAAATCCTCTAGTCGCTGTGGTTGGCCACGGCCTTCCGCTTGCAGATGATGAACTGAGAACAAATCTTGACAAGCTTGCGAGAGATTTTAGGGAAACAGAAATTCCCGAAAACAAAAAATGACAGGAAAGAAGAGGCTGAAGTAATACAGCCTCTTCTCTTTGCTTAATTACTCTTTCTCCACTCTTCTCTTTTGCAGCTTCTCCTTCGAGGTTAAGCTAAAAGCAAATAATGAGATTTTTGCCAGTTTATCCATGCCGAGGTTTTCAAGTAGTGAAGGATCCCTTGCAGCAACAATAAGGCTTGCCAATCTTTCTAACAATTTCTGCTGGCATTGTATCACTCTCTGCAAAGAATTGACAATGGATTCATGAGCTTTCAACTGATCGTACATTCTAGATACTCTTAACTCAATGGGAGATTGAGTGCCACTCTCCATTGTAATCATTTCCTTCTCGTTTTCGTAATACCTCATGTCTTGTACAGCCTATGTGAGTCTATCCCTCTTTCTCACGAATCACCTGTTTCACTAAAAGTTGTTCAATTTAAGTGAATCCCAGGATATTACAATCATTGAGATAGAGTCCTTTCAATTCGATAGGTTCATAGATCATTAATGAGTGCAGGTATTGAAATGATGCGGTTTTGTTCAGGGGGGATGGGTTTCGCATGGGTTTGGTTGGATTCCTGTACTATTGGTTCGGGTTTCTAATAATAAAAAAGAGAAGCCTGCAGATCAGGCTTCATTCTTTCTCGTTGGTCAGCTTTATCACTCTGCAGAATATCCAGACGATCACACTAACGATAATCACTGGTATGAAAATGATGAGATAAACAAGGATACTTTCGAACAACGGCGGCTCCCGGTCTTCTTGATTCTGTTGATCTTCTGCTGACCGCTCCATCGTTAGAGAGGAATTTGAGCTGAATTCAGCAGTGATTCTTGATTGGTTACTTGAATGGGCCTGGCTGTATAATGGAAAAATCAGTGAAGAACTGCATACTGTCAAAAAAACACTCAGGAAGTAAACAGCAGATATCCTTTTCATGACCACACTCCTTTCATTTTAAAAGGGCTTTCGGATAAATCCCAAGAACAGAATTCCCCCTTGGTAAATGGTTTCTTTTTTGCTAATCAAGGTTTTCAGGAGGCTCATGTCAGCATTTTTAGAAATTTGCATGAAATAGAAACAAAGTCTAAAAAAGTCATCCAATTAGGAATTTTCCCGGTGGATAGGCACATGATTCCCTGTTGTCAATAGGATGTAAAGGAAGTTTAAAAAGCTCAAAGCTGAAAGGCAGGTATATTTTGTGAACCATTTTTATCCATATGGAATGAACGGAACCAGTTCAGAGAGAATGCAGACCTTCCCTTCTTCTCATGATCCCTTGATGGAATTTGATCAGGATCATACGTCCCCTTATAGAATGACAGGATTAAACCCTTTACAGATGTCTGGAATAAATGAAGATGAATTAATGCCTATGAACATGTCTGAGATGCATGGAATGCAACAGGGCCAGAGCCCTTACAATATGTATGGCATGGAACAGGATCCCGCTGATATGTATGGAATGCAGCAAGGCCAGAACCCGTATGGCATGTATGGAATGCAGCCGGGTTCTGGCGGCCAGGCATCTCACAATATGCTGCAAGGAAATCCATGGCAAATGTCTGATATGCCTTCGATGAATCCTTATCAATCAAGTTTGGATACAGGACAGATGGGAGGTAGTGGATCAGGAAATCAGTATACCCAGTTTACCGAGTGGCCATACGGGCAGCAATATAGCCACTCCCCTCAAGGCACATATGCTTCTCCCTTCATGCATGGCCAAGGGAATCCTGGATATGGCTCAGAGCTTCCTTATGGCTCCCCACAGCCAGGATTTGCTGAAGGATATTATGGACCTGCCCAGTCATATGGGGGTTATCCATCTCAGGGATATGGAATGCCCGGTGGACCATTCGGCATGGGAGCAGGACCCGGAATGAGATATTTCTGGTAAACCGAAAGCAGAGCTGGAGCTGATCTTGCTCTGCTTTTTCTAATGGAACGGCCTTATTAAAAGTGACAAACCTCAAATGGATTCCCATCTGGATCATTAAATGTAAAGAAGGTCACGGTGCCGTCAATCTCAAGCTGTCCTGCTTCAACGCCCTTTCCTTTTAGTTTTAACTGCGTTTCTTCAATTGCATCGGAGAACAGGACCGGCTTTATGGTCGGTCGCCCTATTTCCCCTTCAATAATTGTAATAGGCGTTTCGCCCTGCCCGACTTTAAATACAATATGATTTCCGCCATCGTAGATTTCTTCCAATTCGAGTACTTCTTTATACCAATTTTTTGCCTTCTCCAGGTTTTTCACATTCAAAATTACTGTATCCAATTTAGCAAACATAATCGACTCTCCTTTTCTCTGTAATTCGCCTTTATGTTTTACCTTCTCTTGATCTATTTAAACAATGACAAGTGTCCGACCTTTTCTTTTGCTTCTGCTTTGGGCATGGGAGGAAGTGCTACTACAGTCAGCGAACCCGATTCAATTTCTGTCCTTCCGCTGTCCCTTATGCTGTAATAACCCTGATCTGCCAGCTTTTCAAGGTCTTTTTGTCTTCCTCTCAAGACAATCTTGGTCATTCCTTTTTGAAACCATTGGATAAAGTACTCCCTGCATCCTGGAAAAGCAGATGAATCCGAAAGGAGATCGATGGTACTGATGGTGGCTGCATGTGCTGTCTGGGCTCCGATTTTCCCTGATGACATATTCAAGTCCTTATTTACTACGTAGTATTGAACAATTTCATTTTCAGCCAAGATAATTCTCCTTTCTATTCGTGGAAAAAAGCACCTAATTATTGTGTAGCTTCCATACAATTTGGAAATGGACTGCTTACCTATTCCTACTATACTTTGAAAGCGTTGTCTTTGAAAACGATTAGTTGGTCAGTACTAAAAGTTTTTATGGTTTGGTGAGCTTATAGGGCGCTTGAAGAAGGGATAATTACTTCTTTGTTCCTGACTGCCTTTT
Organism: Bacillus sp. SRL337; assembly: GCF_984799155.1. Classification (NCBI taxonomy): domain Bacteria; kingdom Bacillati; phylum Bacillota; class Bacilli; order Caryophanales; family Bacillaceae; genus Bacillus; species Bacillus sp. SRL337. The sequence continues at coordinate 2,126,696 of NZ_OZ481793.1, forward strand.
ACTAAGCTAAATAACCCGACCGCTTATCCCGCTGCTTTCAATAAAATTTAAAGAAAGTATCTTCACGATGGAAAGCTTGACTCGGGATGCGGAAGTGGAGAAGAGAAGGAAATAGTAGCCTAAGCCGCAGCGATTGGTGCTTCGGTTAAGGCTGCTTTTCTATAAGTAGAGCCAGTTCTTTATAGATGTCTACTATTTCGTCGATTTTCATCCTGACGAGACCGCTTGAAGACGGTGCCACAAAATCAATGACTCCACCCACCATTGATTCCTCCTGCACTCCCCAAGAAATCTTCCGTTTTTGTGAAAACTGCTGGTACACACCTTTTCCGACATAGCAGGCAATGTGGGGAGAGTAGTTTTGAAGCTTTTGGTTTAGGATGCCCCTTCCCTCTTCATACTCCTCTTTGGTTATGTCGGCGGCCTCTTTTGTCGGCCGCTCAACGATATTGGTAAGACCGTATCCGAGTTTAAGCAGGCTGGAGTCTTCTTCAGGTGCATACTGTCTCGGTGTCAGCCCGGAAAGATGAAGGATCTTCCAAAACCGGTTGCTGCGATTGGCATAATTATGCCCCACCTGTCCGGACTTCAAGCTCGGATTGAAGCCAATAAATACAATATCCAGGTCCTTCCTTAGATGATCTGGCAATGGCTGCATGCGATATCCCTCCTTTGTATTGCTTTAGTCCTTTAAAGCACTCGGGGACAGTCCCCTGTTACTTTAAAGCGGTAAAGTTTATTTTTTGAAGCCGCTGAGAATGAATTTAAGGTTTGTGTAATTCAGATCCAGTGGCTGAAGACCTGCCTTCTTCAACATCATCTGGGTGTTGTCAGATGGAAAAACTATTTCCCGTGTGAAATAGTTTTCAAAAACGGACATTGAATGGTTAAATGTTTCTTCAATAGGGTTTAAAGTGTCAGCTTTTGAAAAAGGAATGAGTTCCATATTTGGGAATTCAAGCACTTCTTTTATCACTTGAAAGATTTCTCCCTGGGTGAGCGGCTCTGGATCCACTATATTATAGACTATTCCACCTTCACCATAATTCAAAGCGGCTTTCAATATTTTTACCACATAATCAACTGGTACCAGATTAATTTTCAGATCAGCTTGCCCTAGGAAATGATAAACCATCCTCTCTGCACCTTCCGCTTTGCTCATTTTTCTTTTAAGAAGGGAGGCAGCCTTCAATAATCCATAGACACCAAAAGTTGTTTCAGCTTCTCCAGTCCTTGAGTCCCCGATTATAATGGAAGGCCTCAATATACGAATATCCATACTATTTCTATATGAATCAACAAGATGCTCTGCATGTGCCTTTGATTCTTCATAGGGGTTAACAAAGGCCCTGTCAAGGCTGTATAGCTCCTCATGTCCTTCCGTTTGCATTCCTATTGTATAGGCAGTGCTCACATACAGGAAGGTGTTACAGTGAATTCTTTCTGCAAATTCCAACGTATTTCTAGTGCCTTCCAGATTGATGTTGAATGTTTCCTCCCTCTGTGAAGGATCAAAAGAAAGGTAAGCTGCCATATGATAAATTGCATCAATTTCTCCCTTTAAATTAGCCTTTTGCATTTCTGTGAACCCAAGGTCATCTTTCTGCAAATCTCCTTGCAAGCAAACAATTTCCCCCTTGGATTCTGGCATTTCACTTAAAAAGGTTTCCACTTTCACGGCGCTTCTGCACAGTATGTACAATTTATGGCCGTCAGCCAGCAATCCTTCTGCTAATTTCTTTCCGACAAATCCCGTTGCCCCGGTTAGAAATATATTCAAACAGCCCCCTCATTTCTATTCTAAAGTTGTTAATAAGGCTTACGATGATACCCTCTACTATAGTACATAATCAACCCATAAATTGAAAAGGATAACAAGGAAAGGAGGCTTAAAAACTATGACAAATAAAAATGATAACCGTGAACGTAAGAATAAATACCCTCGAAACAAGGTATTCAATGAAGAATTTGCGAAGGATGCAACCATTAGAAGTGAAATCACACAGCAGGATATTAAAAATAAGCTTAAATAACGCTTTAACACATTAACGCAGCAGGGGACTGTCCCCTGCTGCGTTAATGTGTTAAAGAGAAATGGCTTATGCTGTTTTCAGCATACAGGGTAATCTTATTTGTTCTCTTTCGACAAAAAAATCTTTGTGCCACCAAAGGAGATTCTCAAAGATTGGTAGTTTAAAGGCATTTTCTGCGTTATGATAAAGAAATAGTAGAATTCGAAAAGGATGACGGATAACACGCCGGAATCTCAAAACAGAATCTATGAAATGAAAAAACAACATTTACGAGCATCAGCGATCGGGAACTTCTTCATCACTTGGTTTCTGAATACGTATACAATGTATAAAGCAAAGAGTTTATAAAAATGGATATGATGGGCTGTAATGGACTAGGCAGAGAACTAGACATAAGCCGAAATAATAAGGGCCACTCCTTGTTATTTCGGCTTTTTTCTTTCAATAAGGACCTTATCAATGAATTGTTTTGAGCGATTGAACAGGAACCAAGTCCAGGAGAACGACCAATAATCTTGCGGAAATCATAAAGTGAGAATAGGGAGATTTTTATGGAAAAAAAGGTTGTTATACAAATTCATATCGAGGATGATATTATATTTGCCCGGAAAATGGTTAGGAAATTGGGCGAATCTGTAAATCTAACTCAAGTAAACTTGGCAAGGGTCATTACCTCAGTTTCTGAATTATCTTGGAATATCTATCAGTTTGCTGGGAAGGGATTCATTGAATTAGAAATAATAAGGGAGCAATCAAAAACAGGAATCAGGATCACCGCTAATGATGATGGTCCTGGCATAGAGGATATTAAACAGGCATCGAAGAAAGGCTACTCTTCAATCGGTACTCTTGGCGCCGGCATTCCAGGCGTCCAGAACATGATGGATGAATTCACGATAAAAAGCTCCCCCGGGGACGGTACAAAAGTCACCGCTGTGAAATGGCAGCTGAAATGAAAAATATGAGCTTTAACGTATTAACGCACTAAGAGGGACAGTCCCTTTTAGTGCGTTAATACGTTAAAAAATGAATTTTGTCAAGCGCCATGATTGGAGTCCCGCTCCCCTTCTGTCTTTGAAAAGAGAAATCCAAACAAGGAAGCCAATATTTGTTGAAACAGCATGGCAATTACTACAGGCACCGCCACTGGAGCAGGAAAATAATGGACCGCTATGACGGCCCCGGCACTGATATTCCTCATTCCTCCCGTAAATAACAGGCTGATTTGAGTATCACGACTCCTCTTTGCTGCTTTTGCGAGCATCCAAGCAAAAACGTAACCCCCAATAGCAATGAACAGGACGGCCACCCCTATACTGATAAGTTTCCAGTCAACCTTGCGCAAATAGGGTGCTGCAGATGCACTGTTGATGGCAACAACGACCCCTATCCCTATTTTCGTGAATGGCTGCAGCTTCACTCCCAAGGAATCCTTTATGCCCCCTTTCGTTATATGGTTCAAGAACATTCCTGCCAATGACGGAATGGCAACCATTGTTAACAACCCTGTCATAAGACTTCCTGTATCGATCCCTGCCTTTTCCCCTGCAAAGATGGACAAGCTATATGGGACGATAAGTGGAGACAAGAGGGTATCCAATAGGATGATGGATAGTGCCAGTTCTATATTTCCTTTATAAATCGATACCCAGACAAAACTTGTAATTCCGGTCGGGATAACCATTCCAAGAACCAGGCCCGTAACCGTCATGGTATCTTCCGGAAAGACAATAGAACCAATGGAGAAGGCCCAAACCGGCATAATGATGTGAAGGATGACCATCGCCATTAATAATGCTGCAGGTTTCGTCACAGTCTTTTGAAGACCAGAAAAATTGCTGTTTAAGCTGCCGGCAAACGTCATGATTGCGAAGACCCAGGGCACCAGAAAGGTGAGGGCTTTCAAACTTTCTTCCAACATGATACCTGCAATAACAGCTGCCGGCGTTATGAAGGGCATTAATCTTTCTAAAACTCTATTTACACTCATTTTTAAGTCTCCAGTAATCGTAGCCATTATGAAATGATTATTGATAGATACGTAGTAGTTTTATCTTAATATAATGAAGAATTTTATATTTTCTTTATTAAGCCCTTTTTATTGGATGATAACGATTAAACACTTTTCATCCTTTGAGGTTCCACATTTACAAAAGATCTGTTTCCCAGCGAAAAAAATAGGATGCTTGAAAGGGCAATGAGAGAGACCAGCCATAGCATCACCGGCCCTCCTGCTTCACTGAAAATGAACCCTCCCAGAACAGGACCTGCAAAATTTCCGATCTTGCGGAACTGTCCCGCACCAAAGTATATCCCGCGCAAGTGTTCTGGAGCAAGCCTGTCGATCAAAACGGAGTTAGCCGGAAAAATTAAGATTTCACCCAAAGTCAGCAAAGCCACTGACAGGATTGATAGGAACCATCCGTTTGTGAACCCGAATCCTGCCAATCCCGTAATCATCAGCAGGGCTCCACATACCATCGCCTGCATGGGCCGGAACCTTTCAGCAATGGCGCTGACTGGCATCTGCAAGAAAACGACCATTATTGCGTTTATGGATAACAGGATTGAAAAGATATAAACTCCGTTTTCCAATGTGTCTTCGAAATGCATAGGCAGCGTTGACTGTAATTGAGAGTAGCCTATATTAATCAAAATGATGCCTAAAATGAGATAACGAAGTGCGGAATCCCTTTTTACAATCGTCAAAGCATCCCTGAATGTAACTTTCGCCTTGCCCGCTGTTGTCCCGCCAAGATTGAACTTGCGTAATAAAGCCGTCAGGACGATGGCATAAAAGAAATAAATTGAACCAGTAATGATGAAGGTGGACTCTGCAGATACATTCGCTAAATACGCACCGAGAAGCGGTCCGACAGCTGCTCCTATATTAATGGCTGTGTATCGCAGAGAGTAAGCCTTCATCCTTTTCTTCTTTTCTGTCAGGTCGGCCATCAAAGCCTGTGAAGTAGGTTCGAAAAATGAATTCGACAATCCATTCAATGCGTTCAGGAGTATAAACCAAATGGGATGATTGACCACGCTGAATCCGAAAAACACCAAGGATATCGTAAACAAAGAGATGATTAAGATGAGCTTTCGGCCAAACCGGTCGGATAGATGTCCCCCGATGAATCCCCCTATGGTCGCCACAAGCGGACTGATTCCGACAGTCAACCCGATGAACAACGGATGCATATCCATGGTTCTGGATAAGTAAATAGCCAGAAACGGCATTGTCATGAACATGGCTCCTCTAGAGAGCACCGTGCCTGATAAAAGAGCCCACACCATCGGATGGAACTGATCAATGTACTTTTTTAATGCATTCATATATGACCCCTTCTTTCCCCTTGACGTGCTTACTATTCCCATAACTTACTATAAAGCGATTCTTCTCATAAGTAAATGTTATTTATATTATGTATGTCTATAAGAAAAACTTATAAAAATAGAACTCCCTATAAAAGGAAGTCCTGTAAGAGAACCTATGACATCAGCATGATCATAAGGGGAACGGTAATTATGCTGATGGATGTCGTGACGAGTGTACTAAAGGAAACAAGGTCAGGCTCTGTATCGAACTGCACGGCAAACATGGTCGTGTTGGCGGCAGTCGGCATAGCAGCAAGCACAATTAATACACTTGAAAGCAAACTGTCTAATGAAAGCATGACGGTAATGGCATAAGCGATGATTGGAGAAGCAACCAACCTTATGACAAGCACTGCTGATAGTTCCTTCATCTTCACATTCTTTTTAGAAATATTGGCTAACTGCATTCCAAGGACAAGCATGATGGTCGGAATCGTAGCTGATGCGATCAAATCAATGCCATTGTATAGAAAGTCAGGTACCTGGATCGAACCAATTTGCATCAGAAGCCCAGTCATTGAACCATACAATACGGGCATTTTTAAGATTTTATTAAGTGAATCCTTCAATGTCGCCCCACTCTTTCCCCCTTTAGCGGCAAAGTATAAACCGACCGTGTTCATCAACAGTGATTGTATGACCATCATGATGACCGCATATTGAAAACCAATTTCACCAAAGGCAAACAAAATCACCGGAACACCGTAATTGCCGCTGTTCATAAAGGCACCAGCCAGGACAAACGCGGGTGTTTTGGATTGTGGGCGGTTAGTCATCTTTCCGGCAATGAATGAAATAACTATTAATCCAAACAGAAGCAAAATACAAAAAAGAACGATATATACATAATTCATATTCAGTTCGTTTTCATAAAAAGTCTGAAAAGCCAGGAAAGGCAGCATCAAGTAAAGTGCAGCAGTGGATATCGACTTAATATCGAGATTTAAAACCCGATGGCCGATGAACCCGACAGCCAGAATTAAAAATACCGGTAGAACGATTAATATAAAACTCATGCTCAAAACTCCAAATCGAAATTTTTCTAGTATAGTAATCTTTCATCTACCTAGTATAAAACAAAAAATGAAATCCTGCCTGCCTTTTGCTTGTCAATTACTGGCTTTCCATAAAAAAACACCTACCTGGACAGAAGGTGAAATAAAAAGCCAGCCTAATGTGTCATGTTATCATTACGGCTGTCAATGTATAGTGATCCATCTGTTTGTACCTCTGCATAATAAACATCGGTCACAGAAGTGATTCCATTTTTTCTTAACTGTTCCTGCAGCCATTCTTCCTGCAAATTCAACCTTTTAAGGTTATTATCGATGATTTTGCCGTCAGCAATCACTTCAGTGGAATAAGGATAAACCTGTTTTGACGGCACAATATTCATGTCCTTTTTCGTAAGGGCCTGCTGCCCCTGCTTTTTCATAACAGACAGCTTTCCATCCGTTTCAAATATGGCGTATTCTACATCCTTAACAGAAAATACATTTTTTTCCCTCAGGTGCACCATTAAGGCATCAACATCAAGCCTAGTCCTTCCAAGTGCCTTCTCCATAATCTTTCCTTGTTTAATGACGATGATCGGTTCCCCTTCAAGCAGTTTTCTGGCGCCCTTCGATTTAATATCCAGATACCCAAATAGTATAGTCAAAATCAGCCATCCGCCAAGTGCAAGCAGTCCGTTTCTGACAGAGAAGTTTGCAGAAGTCACGATTGATCCGCCAATAGTACCCAAGGTAATAGCAGAAATAAAATTAAAAAATGTCATCTGGCTGATTTCTTTTCTCCCAGAGATCCTTGCTACGATGAAAAGCGCAGCAAATGCAATCATCACCCTCAGTATAAGTTCAAAAGCATCCATGGCCTTGCCTCCTTTTGGTTAGTATTTGCGTTGAGTGAGGAATTATGTCTAATCTTCTCGTTTGAGGAACCGGATTTTTGTGCATTCATGTAAACACCCGGTTACAAAAGGAAGCAGTGGCTATAAGCAGGTGATTAGACCGAAAAGCCCGGGTTATAAACGTAAGTCGTATCTGTAACCATGTGATTAAATGAGAACCCCCCTGGTAAAAAGCGAATAGAAGTTAAAACCGTGTGAATAGACTGAAAACCCCCTGTTTTAAATGTAAGCTGTGGCTGTAACCATGTGAATAAGAGAACCCCCCTGATAATAAAAACGAATCGAGTTTAAAACCGTGTGAATAGACCGAACCCCCCCTATATAAATTGAAACCAAGGCTATTACCCAGTGATTATTCGTAAAAGCAAACTATACAGCACCGCTGCCTCTTCCCCTTCCTCATAAAAATAGCCCGCTGCAATTGCAGCGGGGCCACTCACTTACTTCGCCTTGATGTTGTTAAGCATTTCAAGCATCTCCGGAACAAGTCCCTCTGCTTCTTCTCGATTTGGATAAAAAATCGTAAATCGTAACAGCTTGCCATCAACCTCTTTGACGACAAGGTTTCTTTGATGCTTTGCATCATGAGCATGCAGAAAGAAATAAGCATTTTTATAGAGCGGGAGGGAATTCTTTGTGGAAAGTTCCGACACGGTGCCAAGGGCATTTAACTGGTCCATAGAGTTCTTTTTTACTGCTTTGATATCAGCCTTTGAATCAAGCACTTCCACCCTTGCAAAGTAACCAGCATCTATGTTGTTTTGAAGGATGAATCTCCTTGGTTCTTCTGCAGTGAACATATATCCTTTTGAAGGTGTCAGCGCCAGCCGGACTTTATGTGCATCATATGAAGTCTCGACATTTTTAACTTTATTCACCTTCAATACCTGTCCCGCCAGTATCAGATTGCCCGTCAATCCGTTTCTTCTTTTTAACTCATCCACTGTCATTCCATACTTGCGGCTGATGTTCCAAAGAGTGTCTCCTGGTCTTACAAGTATGACATTCGGAATTTCGAGTTTCTGGCCGATATAAATCATATCAGATTTAAGGTTGTTGACGTGTTTCAATTGCTCGACCGTACTGTTATGTGTTCGTGCGAGGCTCCATAATGTGTCGCCTTTTTTTACGGTTATAACCTTCTCCATGGCTAGCTTATCCCCTGCAATTATGAGGTTGGATGCCAGACCATTGCGATCCTTCAGTTCATCCACCGTAATCCCATATCTTTGGGAAAGGCCCCAGAGGGTATCGCCCTTCTGGATAACGTGAAAACCAGATGCGCCGGCACTTGAAACACTCACTGAAGCAATGGCCAAGGCAAGTATGGCTGATTTAAAAGACTTCCTTTTCATAAAAAATGACCCCCAGTATGTTCTCTCTTGATGTAATGGCTGAATTTTTCCTTTTACACCTCATTAGACGGCTGGAAAAACAGGAAGTTACATGAAGATAAGCCCATTTTGGAAGTCTTAAACAATCAGGAAATATGCACCGAAAATAAGGGCAATCACAATCACAAATACAGCCAATACGACGATGGTGAACTTGGACGTGCGAAATGATTGATTATTGATTGCATCTATCTTTCGGATATAGCTGACGAGCGCCATGACGATGGTCAATATCCCAAGGCAGACTGACGATAAGCCGATAACATTCGCGAGGGCATCCCCAATCGGTGACAGGCTGGCTTGCATTGTAGAATGGAGATTGGTTACAAGAAAGCCTACACCTATAACCGCTATGGCTGTCCGGATCCACGCTAGGAATGTCCTTTCGCTTGCCAAGTGCTGCTGAATGTACTTGCTGTCAGCTGTCCCTCCGTTCTGCAGGTTGTCCTTTTCTATTTTTTTCATAACCATTCACCTCAGGATAAAAAATGTCTTTGTTAAAGAAATTTAATCGACAGTAAGACGACTCTTGCCAGGAACCAGACAAGCATGCCGGGTCATGGCAGGAAGCTCTTCCATGACCCGGCATGCTTAATCCTCAAGTGCCGTTATTGCATTGATTCGTTTTTTTTACTTTGTCACCTTCATTATACACGGAGTACTTTAAACTCCCCGCCGCCAAATAGCGTTCTGACGTAGTCGATTTTTGATTCATCAAAATAGACCTTATCTTTTTCATGAACAAGGAATTGAATGCCGTCAATTTCCGTCACTTCATCAATTTCTAAAGCCGACTCCTCCAGAGTCAGACGCAGTTTTGGGCCGCCTCAGCCAATCCCCATCGAAAGGCGAATGAATGGGACCTTGCCTTCATGTATTTCCTTGTTCACTTCAGCTTTGATGTAATCGACTGCTGATGGAGTTACCTTGACCATGGAATTCCCTCCTTCAGTGATCTTAATGGGCAAATCGAGCCCAAGCTGTCAGATCGTTTTTATCGCCTTTGTCAGTAGCATGCACTTCAAGGACATCTCCGGATTGCAAGCCGTTCATCGCTTTTTTCGTTTTTACAATCGGCATTGGACATGCCAAGCCTTTTGCGTCTAGTATTGTTGCTGATTCCATATTGATAGCCTCCTGTTTTGATAGAATTTTTTTGCTGTTGAGTGTTGTATTTTATCATTTGGTCGATACGTGAATGGTTTTCGCCGAAAAATGAACGAGAAGCGACGAAACAGTCTGTGAAATCGCCCAAAACCGACTCAGTTTCGCCGAAAAACGATCAAAAAAGCCGATAAACTATTCCCCTGGAAAATCAACTCACTGAACAGCGGTTTGGTCCGATTTCCATTTCACGCTGCTCATCCGTATCAGGCGTGATTTTACCCATATTTGTTTTGCGGATTTCTTGATAGGCATTTGGCTGAGGAGGAAGGTTATTGGTAACAAGTGATCTGAATTCAGCCTCGTCCGCAATATTCAAGCCATGGTTTTGTTCATGTACAGTACCAAGGTTCTCTGATACACTTCCATCTTTGTTCAATTCATCAATGATCATGAAGTGTGCAGGAAGGACAATCAAGTTATCTGAAAGTTCTTTGTATCGGGTGTATAGCGTTTCCCGTAGATCTCCTACCCAATCTTCAGCAAGTCCTGCAAGGTCTGGCCTTCCGATGGAATCGAGGAATAGGATATCCCCTGTCATCAGGTATTGGTTGTCAACCACAAAAGATGTCGAACCGATTGTATGTCCTGGTGAGTACAATGCATGTATGTTGATTTTTGAATTGCCGATCGTCACTTCACTGCCGTCCTCCAATGCGGCATATTCAAATGTAATCTCCTCAGCATCTTTCGGAGGCAGCCAGTAAGCCGCGCCAGTTTTCTCAGCAATGATGCGTCCGCCGGAAATGTGGTCTGCATGGAGGTGCGTGTCAAATACATGAGTGATCTCAGCATTCAGGCTGTCGGCAAAATCAGAATAAACTTCCGCCATTCTCGTGGAATCGATGATGGCTGCTTCGCCATTGGAAACTACCATGTATGACAGGCAGCCTTTCCCGATACGAACAAATTGGTAAACCTCGCCGCCATCTTTCAGATCACCGACTTTGACGGGCTCAAGATGCTCACTCCATGCTTTCATGCCGCCTTCAAAAGGTAGGATACATCCAACCCTTCGTCGGACAGCATTTCTGCCACCATTACAGAAGAGCCTTCTTTGGCACATACCACCAGAATGTCTTTGTCTTTTGGAAGTTCATCCATGATTTCTTCAACTCCGTCCAATAAGTCGAAGTAAGGAACATTCAGATAATCGAATTTATGTCCTTCAATTCTCCAATCTTGAAAAGAGTCTTTATTACGTACATCAAGGATGAATAGTTCTTCGTGATTGAATACTTTTTTCGTTACTTCTTTTGCATTCATAGCTTTAATAGTCATTTCTGAGTTACCCCCTAAGGTATTATATTTTGTAAAAAAATTTGCTTCAGGGACCTGGGTTGGTCCCGCCCTGGGTTCCCGTTACTTAGTGTTCGACTCAGCAGCACCGTTCCACTGGCTCATGCCCGGGACAACATTGATGACCTTAGTGAATCCATTTTCGGTGAGTTTCTGCGCGGCAAGGTCGCTTCGGCTTCCCGTGCGGCATACAACATAGATTTCATCTTCTTTGTTCAATTGATCCATGCGAGAGTCCAATTCACCCAATGGGATGGATACAGCATTCGGGATGTGATGGAACGCATATTCCGCCGCCTCGCGTACATCCAGGACAACTATATTATCTTCCAACTTACCTGCGAGCTGATCATTGTCTGCTGTGTGAGGGTGCTTTTTCTCGATGGCTTCCTCACCGGATGCTTTTCTCAAGTAATGCTTAAGGATATCTCCCTCTTCAATCGTCCCCAGATATTGATGGACGGATTTCTCGGGCAAGGCTTTGATATCTGCCTTTGATCCCTTTTCAGTCGCTTCAACTTCAAGGACCTGCCCTGCTTTCATGTACGCGATGGTTTTCCTTGTTTTGACGATTGGCATTGGGCATGCAAGGCCTTTAGCATCCAATGATTGATTTACTGTAATGTTTTCCATTCCATGACCTCCATTTTATACTCCATAGGGTATGAAGATTCTCAAAAAAAATTCATTTTGTTTCGCCTTCCCAAGCAAGCATGCCGCCAGTCATATTTATAACATTGAACCCTTGGTTTTCAAGGAACTGGCACGCGGAGCCGCTTCTTCCGCCAGAACGGCAAACCATGATATATTCTTTGGATTTATCCAATTCATTCATGCGGTATTCAACTAATCCTAACGGGATATTTACTGCGCCGGGGATTTTCCCTTGAGCTGCTTCATCCGTTTCCCGGACATCAATGATATTCACAAGTGTTCCTTCATTCACGATTAATTCAACTTCGTTTGGTGTGATTTCTCTCATCTTGTTCGTCCTCCTTATGGTGAGCTTTTCCTGGAAAGATTTGCTGGGGAAAAGAGCATTTTACATTTTAACGTGTTTCTTTATTTCAAGCGGAACTGGTCCAATCCGTACGCCGCTGTTCAGGGCGCTTACGCTTTTCTTTATGTCTAGCTCCAGCGCCCAGCCCCTCGGGGGTCATAAGCCAATCCGTCAAGAAGGTCAAAGGGCGACCTTCCCGCCGGCTCGTCTTATGCCTGTCGGGGCTGTTCAGGGCGCTTACGCTTTTCTTTATGTCTAGCACCAGCGCCCAGCCCCTCGGGGGTCATAAGCCAATCCGTCAAGAAGGTCAAAGGGCGACCTTCCCGCCGGCTCGTCTTATGCCTGTCGGGGCTGTTCAGGGCGCTTACGCTTTTCTTTATGTCTAGCTCCAGCGCCCAGCCCCTCGGGGTCATAAGCCAATCCGTCAAGAAGGTCAAAGGGCGACCTTCCCGCCGGCTCGTCTTATGCCTGTCGGGGCTGTTCAGGGCGCTTACGCTTTTCTTAAGACCAGGCACTCATACCGCCTTTTACATTTGCTACTTTGTTGAATCCTTTTTTTCTCAGTAACTTTGCAGCTTTATTGCTTCTTGTACCGCTTTGACAGATTAAGACGATTTCTTTGTTAGAAGTAAGTTCTGTTGTTCTTTGCGGTAATTCATATAAAGGAATATTTTTGAATCCTTGAATCTTTTTTTTGTTATACTCACCCTTGGTGCGAACATCGATGAACAACTTATCTTGATCCTCCAGTTCGTTTTTTAGGTCAGTGGTTGTGATATGCCTTACACCTCTTGCGGGAGTAAGACGAAAGATGATGATTAGAATTAAAATTCCGACAAGGATATACCTCAAGTACTCTTCCAAGTTTAGATGCCTCCTTACTAGATGAACAGATTCACGTTTCCGTCTTCTGCATCCGCTAAATATGCAGCAACCCCAGCATATTCGATATTATCCAATAACTCTTCTTTTTGCAAACCCAGAAGATCCATTGTCATTGTACATGAAACCAGCTTTACATCTTGTTCCTGAGCCATTTCAATAAGTGCAGGCAATGACATGGCATTGTGTTTTTTCATTACACCCTTCATCATTTTAGGTCCCATTCCTGCGAAGTGCATTTTGGACAGCCCCATCTTATCAGCGCCTTTTGGCATCATCTTGCCGAACATCTTTTCCATAAAGCCTTTCTTCACGTTGATATTCTCATCTTTACGAAGTGCATTCAATCCCCAGAATGTGTGAAAGATCGTTACTTCGTGATCATACGCAGCTGCTCCGTTTGCAATAATGTAGGCAGCCATGGCTTTATCGTAGTCTCCGCTGAATAATACTATCGTTGTTTTTTTCTTTTCAGACACTTTTCTCCTCCTAATAAGTTTACTATTACCCGTATGGGTATAAAGCGTTGCAAAAAAATTTTCCCTTTCCTGATCCAAAATGTAAATACATCATTTTTTTCTTTTGGTTAACCAATTCATGTCCTCCTAGTTTTGCCCAGGCAGTCAGGTCATTCCTGGCTCCTTTTTCCGTAGCAAGGACTTCCAGCACTTGGCCAGATTCCACCTCATTGATGGCTTTCTTGGTCTTGATGATCGGTATTGGGCAGGCTAATACTTTTGCGTCTACTACTTAAACTGTACGTTTGTAATTTCTCCTAGTGTTAGTATTATTTACTCATTACCCATAGGGGTATATTAACAGGTGGAAAAAAAGCTGTCAACCCTAAAGGTTTATCTGCTTTTAACCAGCAAATTGACAGCTTCTTTAATCATATCATCTGTCTTCTCGCCCCGTTTTTCAGCTTCAAGGACGCATTCAACCAAGTTCGAGCTGACGATGACCCCGACAGTCCGGTCAACAGCTGACCGGACTGCTGATAGCTGAGTAATGACTTCCTTACAATCTTTGTTTTCTTCCATCATCTTCAGGACGCCTCTTAACTGGCCTTCCATCCGTTTCACACGGTTCTTCACCTGATCATTATATTCCATAACAATACCCCTTTCCGTTATTCGGTTTTGGTGGAGATTGTTGTTCAGTCAATGTGAATCCTTCTACCTTATAACCTTTTCTCTTAAGTAACCTGATGCTCATATTCTTTTCAAGCTTAGTTGAAGCGATAACATGAACCCTGATGCCGTAAAGCTCATGCCAGTTTCTATTCATATAGGCAACCGGCAGATTAACCGCTTGGGGTATTGGATTGCGGAAAGACTGATTATAATCTCTTACGTCTACTATCTGTATGAATTCTGCCACCACAGGAACATCATTAAACTGTTTAACTCCTGCAACAGGCATATATCTTTTATACAGTGCCGTTATTATTGGGGCAACTATAATAATCAATAATAACATTACTTAACCACCCTATTCAATTTATAGCAATTGTCTTGCTCACAACATAATCATATACCCAAATGGGTATAAAATCAAAATCCTATTCTCACCTTTAAGTCAGTCTGGTTTTATGCAGAGAAAACTATACCGCCTCAGGTATAAGCGCTGCAATTGTTTTGCTTATAGTGAAAGGAGGGATCCGCTGGTGGATTCATCCTTTCACTTAAAGGCTTAGCTGCTTTTTTTCCTGCAGGCCACCAGCCGTTCTTCAATATGGTTGGCAAATTCTTTTATTTTTTCATCATTAAGCATTGAGATGAATGAAGTTGGGTATCTTTAATGTCAAATGTCCAGAGAATACCACTGGTCTCTTTAAACTGCTTTCGAGGATGTTAATCGCTTCTTCCATACTTTTATCGGTGGTATAGATAGATCTTCCTCTCTCTATTTTTTCTTCCATCTTACAGCACAACGGTTTGGACCGGTTTCCATTTCATTCTATTTCTCTTCATCCGGCTTTCTTTCCCCAAATTTGTCTTCTGGGATCTATTCATAAGAATGAGGATGTAGTGCGTTTTCCTTCCCTGTCCTCCTGAACTTTTCTTCATTTTTAACATTCTATCCGTGCCTTTTTTAATAAGAGTGGCCAGTTTTGCGGAGTCATTTCCTTCTTTCATTTCTTCGCTTCTCATATAGTGTGCAGGCATCACAATCACCCCATCTGCCAGCTGTTTATACACGCTACACAGATTCTTCTTCCTTTCCTGCGTGCGAGGTCAGGCCATATAGGGAATGGAATAAGCTAAACCCTCTCCCCCCCTTTTTACCCATATTTTCAACCATTTAATAAGCAACTTCTCTCCTAAACATATTCGATGGTTCGATTATTGGGTGTTAGACAAAAAAGAGAAAGCGAAAGACAATCTGCCTTCCGCTTTCTGTTATTCTTTTATGAGTATCACAATTTTCCCTCTTGCATGATGGGTTTCGCTTAATGAATGTGCTTCCTGAAGAGCTTGTTCACTGAAACTAAGTGTTGTACCGATTATAGGTTTCAGGTTCCCGGCAGAATAGGCATCGGCAAGCTTCTTCAATTGTTCCCCGTTTGGTTCCAGCCACAGGAAACCTGCTTTTACGCCATACTTCTCTGCTTCTTCTTCATCAGGGGGTGAAACAATGGACACCAGCTTTCCGTTTTGTTTCAAAACCTTATAACTGTTGGATTGCACATCCCCGCCGATGGAATCAAGCACAAAGTCGACTTCATTGAGAACATCACTGAATATCTCTTTCTTATAATTGATGACCCTGTCGGCCCCAAGTGACTGTAAAAATTCAATATTGTAATCACTTGCGGTGGTTACTACTTCTGCACCGAGGCTTTTGGCGATTTGGATGGCATAGATTCCAACCCCTCCTGCTCCGGCATGTATCAGGACTTTGTCACCTTGTTTTACTTCTCCAAAATCCACCAGGCACTGCCAAGCAGTCAGTCCAGCCAGCGGGATCGCGGCAGCTTCCAAAAAACTCATGTCATCAGGTATTTTTGCAAGAAGGTTTGAATCAATTGCAGTATACTCTGCATAAGTTCCTCTGTTTGTCGTCGCTGGCCGGGCAAAAACGCGGTCTCCTTTTTCAAAACCTTTGACAGACTTTCCTTTTTCTTTGATAACCCCTGCGGCATCCCAGCCAAGGATGATTGGAAAATGAAATGGAAGCATCTCCTTCAAGTGGCCTTCCCTGAGTTTCCAGTCAATGGGGTTGATGGAAGTAGCGTGCATCTCCATCAAGACCTGGTTATCCTCCATTTTGGGCACCTCTATTTCGGCTTCTTTTAAAACCTCTTTTCCCCCGTATTCATTAATGACAATTGCTTTCATCTTAATTCCTCCTTTAGAATATAGGTTTCCTCGAAGGGTTCGTTCATAAAATCGGGTGGTTCGTGCATTTCCTATAAGTTCACTTTTTGAAGTAGCTGCTTTTGTCTTTGTTGCAGCTGCCTCTTTAGTTCGTCTATGTCCTCTTCATTGCTGTCTGCTTTTAACTCTTCCATTTCATCAAGCCAGTCGCGAAGGTCAATGATGTCCCCGAATTTCTTTTGTATCTTTTTATAAGGTTTTGATTTGGACTTATAGTTTTGGGAATACAACTTGTCAAGGTAACTATAGATGTATCGCAGCTTTTTTGCTTTTTTCCTGACTTCATGGAGGCACTCGATACTATTTGAAGATGCTTTGCCTTTGTCCTCAACCGCTTGATGATAATTCTTAACTCGCTTTTTATAATCATCCTCCTGCTTTCGGAGTTCTGACGGTAAATCCAAAGTCAGTATATAATTCTTTATGTCATCTTTTAAAAAAGTGCGAAATTTGGAGGTGAATTCATGATCAATTATGGAAGGTAATTTCTTTAGCAGTTTTTCCCGCTGCTTTTCCCTTTTTTGATTTGCCGAACATACGAACTCTTGATAGACATCAGCATATGGACTGGTCTCTGCCTCATTCTCGAATTCCTCGATGAACACGTCCTCTTCTCTTACTTTGCCCAATGCATCATGTGCTTTTTTTAAGCGTTTATACATATTATGGTCTTTGGGAACCCCAATGAAATTCAGAAGAGTCCTCAACCTGCGTCCTTTGGTCCTGGCTTTATGAACATCCTCTGTATGTTCAAAAGTAACCGCATTCTCACAGTATTCATTGTATTTCTGAAATAGAGATTGGAGGACCTCAGCCCATCTTTCCACTATCGCCTCATTCCCTTTCCAGACACAATCTTCACACACAAGGGTTTTCTTTACTTTCAGAAGAGTGTGGTTGCTTCCGCATACAGCACAAGAAGGAGCCGTCTCTTGTAAAAATCCTTTTTCTCCTTCTAGATAGAGCCCAATTTCGGTTCCTGTTTCCCAATTCAGTTGTTGAAGATAATCAGGGGGAATTGTCAGCCTGCTGCTTGCGTCCAACTTAGCCTTCCTCCTCTTGCCTCCGTCTTCTTTTTTAAAGAGGCCAACCTTGTGATACTCTTTATCTATTTTCAAAAAAAAGGTTTCTTCCAGGTCCATGGTTTTCCTTGCTTCTTTAGGGAAAATTATACGGCCCATATCATCCAGACTCCTGGTTATAGAGATAATTTTCATATAAAAACTCCCTTTCCAGATTGTGATGTTGGTATTTTCCCGGAATGGTATTATGAAAAACCCTTTGTCTTAGCGAGCTTGCCTTGCCGGAAACAGGTTCTGGAATGTGAGATCTCAATAGCGCAAAGATCCGCTAAAGGGGTAAACATTTTCCGAAAACGCCCGTCTAAAAGACCTAAGAAACCTTGAATTCAAAATTACCCAACTCTAATTCAAAAAGCACTTAAGCCGTAATACCGGCTAAGTGCTCTTTAAGAAACCAACTTCAACTGGGGTCAACCTCATCATACGAAACCGTAGTTACTTCAGTGTAATCGCCTTCCTGAATCTCTTGATTGGTCGCTTCTTGATTCATTCCTTCTTCATCATCCATTCCAGGGGCTATCGTTGCTTCATCGGGCTCCTTCTTTTTGATGTTCACTATCTCATCATCTCCTTTCCTTCATACAATTGCCTGCTGCACATGGAACTATACAAAAAGAGGATGTAAACACTGTTTACATCCTCTCACACTAATTGCAAGTCTTTATCATTCGACCATTTTTCGATATTGCGGTAGATTTCTTCGCTCAAAATTTTGTAACCAGCTTCCGTTAAATGAATCCCATCATCGCTGATGAACTCTAAAAGGTCACCTGCTTTTTTCAGTGCTGACCGGACATCCACCTTTAAAATGTTATATTCTTCTGCCAATTTGTTCAAATTCCGGTTGTATAGTCCGTGCCAATAATCAATGCCTCCAACCTCACTGATCCAATGGCTAATTGCTGGGCTGTATCTTTCGGAAATGCTCTTGTAATAACGAACGGGATCTAATGGCGGAAGTGTAGCGATCACCGGGATGATATCGTTTTGCTTAATATTTGTGATGATTGTTTTTACATTATCCAGGTACTGGTTCATCGGTACGATGGCCTGATGTTTTTCCCAGGGATTTTCAGCCACTTCATCCCATTTAAAATTGCAGTCATTACCGCCGATTTCAATTATGACAAAATTGGGCTTTTCCTTAATGACGTCTCTTTCAAGCCTATCCAAAAGGAGTCCCGAATTGTCATTAAACACACCTTTGTTAATAACAGATACTGCCTGATTGTTTTCTGAAAATAATTGTTGAAGTATTTGCGGGTAGTTTTCTTTAACGATTCTTAAGCGCCCTTTTACATAGGAAACCCCACGGGTCAGGCTGTCACCGAAGCATACAATTTTCACAGTCGACACCTCTTATATTGGTCAAATAAGTTTTTACTATTTTACCATAAAAACAATCAACTGCTATGCTATCTGCTCACCACACCCTATTCTTATTTCAGCATTGGCAGACCATGAGCCGATTACCATCAGGATCCTCAAAGTTGAAGTAATGATCGAGTTGAATATCCGAAACCAGTTTGACACCTTTTTCTTTCATGAAGTAATAGGCTTCCTGAATATTTTTTGTATTGATATGAAACGGAGACACTTTAAACACAGTGTCTTTTGAATAGGTTTTGCTGTCGAGAATTATCCCTGTATCCTGCCTGGGCAAGGAATATAATGACCGAACATGATATCTCCATCGGCGGGAAACTCAAACAACTCACAGTACCAATCTCGAGCCTTTTCAATATCACTGACAGGAATAAAAATCACCCCGATCTTGTTTGTAAGCGCACTATTCATACATATACCTCCCAAAATATACTTCTCTTGATCGTATTCGGAACAGAAGGCTGAAATCCTGCTTTTGTGCCAGTCACCCCTTGGGTTTTGGCGACTGTGTACACTAAAAAAGTGCCCGAAGGACCTCCGGGCACTTTGAATACGGTGTTATTTTCTTTTGCTGTCTGGTGCAATCTCGTCTGCAAACTCGACCATTGCTGCTTGCAGTGTCTTCATATTCCTGTTTTTCATGGGACCCTGAAATGACTCGGCACCGTTATTGCTGCGCTTTCTATTCAGGCCATATGCTGCTGCACTCATCCCAATACTCAGGACAGAACTCCAAATCATTCCCTTGGTCATTCTTCTTCTTCCGCGGAACACTTTCAGAAATGGAGATAACTTTCGATTGTTAAAAAGCATCGACAGCCAATTATTCAAACGAAACACCTCTTCGTTTAGAATCTGAAAACGCGATTTAAGCCTTTTCAATATTATTGTCTGCTTGCTCATTTTGCAATATAACTGGTAAAACCTTGCCAAATCACAATTGATCGAAAACAGTCATGCTCATGCTTTAATTACCAGGTCTGCTTTCTTTTTTGGTGAAACCGCCTTGAGATAGAATTTTTCCGCCTTCCAATACCTGTTTTGAAATTTTGTAAGGTTTTTCTTGGTTTCTTCGCTTTCTCTTGAGAATCTTTTTTCCTGGGGGCAGTCAAGAAAAACAACATAGTCGAAAAAGCTTCGCCATTCCTGGCGCTGAAGGAATACTCCTTCCACAATGATTATACTTTCTTCCTGGAGTTCAATATTCTTGAGGACTTGTGAATCAATCTTAGTGTCATAATAATCGAGTGTGAATTCTTTTGATATCAAAAGCTTCTCAAAGAACTTTTCTTTAATGCCATGCAGGTCCCACTGCAAAAAATAGTATTCAAACCATTCATCCCGGCCGGTATTATATCTTCTTTTTCTTTCAACGATATGATCATCGATGTGGAAAAGGGAATGCGCAATATTCATTTCCTTCAAGTCCTCACAAAGGCTTTTGGCTAACGTCGTTTTGCCAGAGCGGCTCAGACCATCGATTCCTAAAATAAAACGGTGCCCTTTTTTCTTCTTCTTGGCCAGGTTCAACAAGGTCTGTGAATAATGTTGCAATCTTTTACCTCCTCCAGCAATGAGATATTTAAAAGATTATATCATAAAATAAACTGAATATTCCGGTTTGCTTAAAATTCCTGAGATAATATGATCCTCAAACACATTAGATATATAGGAGATGAAGGGTATGGATATGTTCCTTGGAGGAAGTTAAAACTTTTTCGTGAAAATCTCAAACGCCCTCGTTTGCCCGGAAATCAGAAAAGTGACTGATTTGCAGAAATTCCTTATGCTTCAAAAGATTGAAAAAGCGCAGATAGCATTTGCTCTTGCCGCTTACAGAATTGTTCTTGTCATTGTCTCAGCGGGCACGGAAGAATAAATAGGGATTTGGCACTGAATGAAATGGATCCTCTCAATAGAATGGTAAAATCAGAATGGCCCTTCACTACCTGGACTCTTTAGTTAAGGGAGATTGTACCGAATTCATTGAAGCCGATTCTTGCTCATCGTTCCATGACCTTGAACTCATATCGTGTCAGCAAATGTGTGTATTCTGATAATGCCAGAGCCGAAAATCATATGCGAAACATGGGCTCCGGCAGTAAGGAATCGTTCAAGGAGAATTATTTTTTGATAAAGAATAACTGGACAACCTTATTATAGGGGTGCTGTGTTGAGTTTTTAGATGTTGAAAAAATAATGAGGGAAGAAAGTGTACAACCGTTTTATTTGCGTTGTATTAGGGGGAATCGTTATCCTATTAAAAAGGTGGTGGTGAAATGGGTAAACCAGAAGAATTAACGGAAATTACCATTATTCAAAAGGACACACCCAACAAGATCAGAGAAGCTTACATTGGCAGCTTCAAAGAACCAGTCATGTTTGGAGTTCATGGAGGAGTCAAGAAATTCTATGGGGTCGAACCTGAAGTGGAGTATCCATCGAGACTTGACCACATTGTAGCAGCGGCAGGCGGCTGACTGGTTGGTACATTATCAGGCGCGCTGGAGGCGCGTAAAATTCCGACGTCACCCGATTTGGTGTCTGCCAACATCCAAGGTGTGATTGAAGCGCCGGAGGGTGTTTTGAAAATCACCAAGATAAATTGCCGGTATCATTTGAAGGTCCCAAGTGGAAAACGGGATGCAGCAGAACGTGCACTTTCCGTCTTTGAAAGAGGCTGTCCTGTAGCCCAGACACTCAAAGGTGCAATTGACTTTGAACATTCCTGGGAAATTGAAGAATATTAATCCACCAAGAGGCCCTGTAGTAACCGGGCCTCTTGGCATTAGCGAATTAAATTAAAGATTCTCCTCAACTGCTCCTGATTTTCTTCCACGCCTACCTTTTTACAGAGCATGTGATGAACTCTTTGAAACTCGGTGATGAGGATAATAAGTGAATTCATGAGCGATTCCTCGTCGTGGGTGAAACCCGCCTTTTCAAGAAATGCTTCCTGCCAAGATTCCAGCCTGCTCCTGTTTCCGCCGAGATTTGCCCAATATCCTGGATTGTTGGGAGGCATGCCTGCCAACATGAACCAGCCGGTTGTTATGAAAAGCCTCAAGGTGTCAAGTGAACTTGCAGCATGAAGGAATTCTCTTCTTTTCACACTGCGATACACTTCATGAGAATAGGCGAAAAACTTGTTTCTCCCTATATCGAATTCCTCAATGGAAGGTTGATACAAAAGGTGTCTGGACTGCCTTTGAACATCCTGCATAAAAGAATTTTCATCATAAACTTCTCGATTTTTTTCAACCAAATAGAAGGCTTCAGATCCTTTTGTATGTAATAGAAAGAGTCAACTTTAATGAAGTCCTTATAGTGGGCGACACTGTGAGAAGCCGTTGGAAGGTCCTCATAGAACAGTACTTCCCCCCAATTTTGAGCTCTGCTTTTCTTGTTGAGCCGGTATTGCTCAAAAGCTTCATCTTTGACAACGATTCGGAGATCAATGTCCGAATAGAAGTCGGTGTCTCCCATTCCAATCAATCCGCCGTAAAAAACGCTGATGACGTTTTTATCCACCAGCAAGTCCCTTTCGATGGATTCTTTTATTTTCTGCCGTGCCTTTGGCAGTTCCCTGTCCCTTGCTTCAAGTTTAGTGTGGAATCCCGCACATCTCCATTATCTCCTGTCTCCTACTTTAGTTTAAAACCTTGGATTATTTTCTGAGCTGTTTCATCTGCGCTCAAGCTGGAATTGTTTATCCGCAGGTAGTTCTCGGCATCGATTTCAGCCTCCAACGAATTCAATCTTGATGTCTCAAATGTGCTTAAAAGGTGATCTTCAGATTGTTTAATATTTCGTTTTGTTGGTTTGTGTTCAAGCCTGTTCGGAGTTTGGTTTCTCCTTAATCGTTCATCCAGGTCTGCTTCCAGCTCAACCAGGTAAATTTCCGCACCTTCAGATTTGAAAATTGCACACATGTTTTCAACGAACTCCCAGTCTTCCTTCATGTTAAAAGCCCAAACGAAGGTGGTAATCAACCCTTTTTCCTCGGTCTTGGCAAATGATTTGAAGATCTCTTCCCGAAAGAGGTGGGTGAGCCTCCACATTTCAGGCGTGAAATCAAACAATGGCTGCAAGAGATCAATTGTCATATGGTTGTGCAGTAATTTCAAACCTGTTTGTTTTGCTAATGATTGTCCGACCGTCATTTTGCCGACAGCCTGGGGTCCAAAGATAAGGACAAATTTCAAGAATGCATTCCTCCAGTGATTGCTCATTGTTTCTAAAAGCATTTTGTTTGTGGTTTTAAGGACCCTCTCCATTTCATATTTGCATCAGGTGCAGACAGAGGGGTTTTATAAGCAACCCATCCAAAATCCAGGATAGAAAGAGTTGCTTTGAGGAAGTTTCACGTGTAAGTATACCGGAAAAATTCTCTCTCCGAATATAAAACAAGAGAGGGCTGCATAACCCCCTCTAGAAATTCTCTAAAAATAATCGTATAACATCCGCCCCGCCGATCAGGGTGCCGATGGTGCTTCCGAGATTTGCCAAGACAACAATCAAAAGAACGCGTGTCACCTTGTTATTCCAGAAGCCTTTGACACTAAGAACATCTTCTGGTAGTGTTTCGAAGTCTTTTACATTCGGGCGGCGGAAGTAGGCTTGGACAAATCCAGCAAACCATCCGGCCGCAAGCAGCGGGTTCAGGGAGGTAATCGGCGCTGCTACAAAGGCTGTCAAGATTGCCAGCGGGTGGCCGAGGCCGATAGCTGCTCCCAGTGCTGAAAAGGAGCCATTCCAGAGAATCCAGCTGATGGTCTGCTGCCATCCGGCTGTCGGGTTGCTGATAAAGGTATAGGCAATGACAGCAAGGATAAGGACCGGAATTGCCCAACCAATGAATTTAGGAGCCTTGGATTTTGGCGGCCGCTGATCCAACCGGTTAAGGTCATGCTCTTTGTGAATTTCCTCTTTGATTCCAGGTATATGGGCCGCGCCCAATACAGCGACAATTTTCTTTCCGGGTGCTTCCTTTATTTTTTGGGAAAGGTATTGATCGCGTTCATCAATCAATGGTTTCTTTAAGCGAGGGAAATGTTCTGTGAAATCATTCAGCATCGAATCCAGCATATCCTGCGATTTAATCCGTTCGAGCTCTTCTTCTGTGATGCTTTCATTACTGAAGATGCTGTAAATGATTTGCATCATGAGTTTTGCCTTTCCGACAAAACCTACCTGGTTCCAAATCCGGGCAAATGTGATTTGAATGTTCCTGTCAGCCAGCACAAGTTCGGCACCGATTTCCTTCGCCGACTCGATTCCCTGAATCATTTCCTGTCCGGCATTGATGCCGAATTGTTTGGCCATCCTCTTTTGGAAAGAAGAGATAGCAAGGTTAATCAACAGCAGGGAGGCTTTTCCTTCTTTGATAACCTTGAAAATATCCATCTCTTTCCATTTGTTGCCCTCCATCACCGATTGGTAACGGGATTCATCCAACTCCACACAAACTGCATCAGGCTGTTCCCTCTCAATGACTTCTTTCACCTGTTCAGCACTTCTTTTAGAAACATGCGCCGTCCCGATCAGGATGAATTCTTTCCCATCCAAGTGCAGTCTGGTTATGTTCTGTTCAATCTCAGTTTCAGTTTCAATATCAATCGACATAGTTTCCCTTCCTTTATCCACAATGGCTTCTCTAAGAGATATATGTATAGTTTACCATTTTTCAGAGAGAAAATGGGATACCAGTTCTCTGAATTCAAGAAGACAAGTGAAACGATTCTTCTTGAAATTGTAGATAAGGCCAAAATTTATAAGGAATGTCTTTTCAACACAAAAGGATGGATGTTCAAGACTAAAGGTAAAACTGTTGGGTTTTACAGAACTGGCAACCTTATGGATGACCTATCATCAGAAAACGATGATCCAGAGAATCTTTCCTACTTTATTGAAGCTGCTGATGATAAACAGGCAAAGAAGATCCCTCAGGCTAATATTTTAAAGGCCGTAGGAGCTGTAGTCCCTGTTGGGTTTACAGGGATGATGTCTATGAAGGAGTACCCTTGCCAGGATGGCGGCAAAATAATAGCTAGAAATGGGTGGCTTGAGCAGCCCCTGATATGGAAGACAGGAATAAGCTGATAAAATAAATGCACATAGCATGGGGAAAGACAATAAGTGTCCTTCCCCCATGCTTTTTAGGCCAGTCTGCCTTTGAATTCAATCAGCTTTTCCATGAAATCATTGAATTCATCGATGTTCATCTGCTGTGCTGAATCAGAGAGTGCAACGGCAGGATCAGGATGGACTTCCGCCATAACAGCATCCGCCCCGATCGCCAATGCTGCTTTTGCTGCTGGGAATAATAAATCTTTTCTTCCTGTTGAATGAGTGACATCGACCACTACCGGCAAATGTGTTTCTTTTTTCAGAATAGGAACAGCGGAAATATCCAGTGTGTTTCTCGTCGCCTTTTCGTATGTCCGGATACCCCGTTCGCACAGTATGATGTCTTTGTTTCCTTCCGAATAAATGTATTCGGCTGCATGGATGAATTCCTCAATTGTAGCTGAAAGCCCCCGTTTGAGCAGGACCGGTTTATTGACCCTTCCCACTGTTTTTAACAGCTCAAAGTTCTGCATGTTCCTCGCCCCGATTTGAATGACATCTACGAAATCCAGTGCAACCTCAACATCCTGAGGTGTGAGAATCTCACTGACAATAGACAGCCCTTCTTCATCAGCCACTCTTCTTAATATTTTCAGGCCCTCCACGCCAAGCCCCTGAAAATCATAAGGAGACGTACGCGGTTTGAATGCCCCGCCCCTCAATAATGTCAGTCCCTGAGCTTTCATCGCTTTCGCCACTGTCTTCACTTGTTCATAACTTTCAACCGCACATGGGCCCATGATGAAATTCTGAACACCATTGCCGATGAAAGTTCCATTGACATTGATGACTGTATCTTCCGGGTGATCCTTTCGGGAAACCAACAACGCTTTCCGATGGTCATCCTCCTGCAGCTCCAGGCTTGCCTTAAAGATTTCTTTGAATATATGGACAATCGTGGAGGATTCGAATGGACCATTATGATGTTTAAGCAGCATATCCAGTGACTCACGCTCTCTTACTGGATCAAAACGGTTAACCCCTGCCTTTTTGTTCCTACCGATTTCTTTGACAATTTCAGCCCGCTCATTAAGTAATTTCAGTAGCTGTAAGTTGATATCATCGATTTTGTGACGCAATTCCTTGATTCCTGCTTTTGTTACACTCATTTTCCATTCCTCCATTTTTTTTTTGGTATTAAAAAAACCCCTGCCGTATAATCGACAGGGACGAATAACTCGCGGTACCACCCTTATTGTGGACAAAACAGTCCACCACTCTACCTGATAACGGTCCATTGACCGTCTTTTCCTTCATAAAGCCAAAAGCTTTACTACGAAAAAGAAGCTCCGGGATTGTAATTCATGCTTATCTTTGACTGATTTGCACCGCCATCAGCTCTCTGATCAGGGAGATAAAGCACTACTGTGATCCTTTCGTTGCCTGTTATTCGATTTTCATGGGTACCCATGCTAATAAAAAAATCCCCACTGATTGTATAATCAGCAGGGACGAATAATCGCGGTACCACCCATGTTGTGAAGAAACCCCTTCACCACTTTTCATTGTTAACGATCGGATGACCGTCTTTCCCTTCATAAGACAGCTGCCTTACTACGTGAAAGAAGCTCCGGGATTGTAATTCATTCTTTATCTTTGGCTGATTTGCACCGCCATCAGCTCTCTGGACAGGGAGATAAAGAATTACTGTTTTCCCATCAATGCCTATTATGGAAAATTGATTAGTTCGAAAATTCTTGCTTTCCGGTATTATATGGTGCCTGCTCCTCCAATGTCAATGCTTTTTCAATAAAAAGATTTCAAGGTGTGCACGTCCATATCAATTGTTATTCATTCCTATCCCCGCCCTCTTCAACATGTATGCGCTTTCTGATTTTGCGCAAACTAAAGAAAAAAAAGGAGTCTTTCTTCGTGAAAAATCTTAATGTATTATTGATGAAATTAGTTGCGGGCATGGTGGTTTTTTATATCAGCCTGGATTTGTTCTTCGATGCTAGCTTTATCCACATTTTTTCGTTCAGCATCCTTTTGACAATTGTCTCCTTTTTCGCAGGTGATCAAATTCTATTGCCGCGCATTGGAAATCGCAACGCACTTATCACAGATTTCCTCCTGACCTATTTGATTGTTTGGATTTTTGGCGGGATCTTGTTTGACAGCTATCTCCAGGTGGCATGGGGAAGCATTATATCTGCGGTGTTGTTTACAGGGGCAGAAGTAATGGTCCATTCGTATATCATTAAACATACTCCCATGGAAAATAAGGAGAACAGACCGGCATTCAATCGACGCTTCGCCTATGAATTTGCAGAGGAACAGGATCCAAAACCTAATAAAGAATGATTGCAGAGGAACAGGATCCAAAACCTAATAAAGAATGATTGCAGAGTGAGTTATGCGATGTTCCATTTGTGAAGGTAGGATTTTGGAGTGCACGCTCTGTCATTGAAGAAGAGCAGGATCAGCTGTTGAGTCCCTTGCGCCGCTTCTGTTTCAATAAGCCAGAAACGCGGATTCGAGATTTCTTTTAAGAATGTTATGTTTCTTTAAAGGATAAGGCAGAATCGCGACAGCCTGGGGGCATTTTGACTTGAACCTGTCGCGAAAACCCGAGAATCGGGACTCCATCGTGGCATCTTGACTTGAATCTGTCGCGAAAAGGCAGGAATCGGGACAGTATCGTGGCATCTTGACTGGAACCTGTCGCGAAAAGGCAGGAATCGAGACAGTATCGTGGCATCTTGACTGGAACCTGTCGCGAAAAGGCAGGAATCAGGACAGCCTGGCAGCATCTTGACTTGAATCTGTCGCGAAAAGGCAGGAATCGGGACAGCCTGGCAGCATTTTGACTTGAATCTGTCGCGAAAAGCCAAGAATCGAGACAGTATCGTGGCATCTTGACTTGAATCTGTCGCGAAAAGGCAGGAATCGGGACAGCCTGGCAGCATTTTGACTTGAATCTGTCGCGAAAACCCAAGAATCGGGACAGTATCGTGGCATCTTGACTTGAATCTGTCGCGAAAAGGCAGGAATCGCGACAGCCTGGCAGTATTTTGACTTGAATCTGTCGCGAAAAGGCAGGAATCGGGACAGCCAGGTGGCATCTTGACTTGAATCTGTCTCGAAAAGGCAGGAATTGCGACACCCGGGGTACATTTTGACTTGAATCTGTCGCGAAAACCCAAGAATCGAGACAGTATCGTGGCATCTTGACTTGTACCTGTCGCGAAAAGGCAGGAATCAGGACAGCCTGGCAGCATCTTGACTTGAATCTGTCGCGAAAAGGCAGGAATCGGGACAGCCTGGCAGCATTTTGACTTGAATCTGTCGCGAAAAGCCAAGAATCGAGACAGTATCGTGGCATCTTGACTTGAATCTGTCTCGAAAAGGCAGGAATCGGGACAGCCTGGCAGCATTTTGACGCGAACCTGTCGCGAAAAGGCAGGAATCGGGACAGCCAGGTGGCATCTTGACTTGAATCTGTCGCGAAAACCCAAGAATCGGGACAGCCAGGTGGCATTTTGACTTGAATCTGTCGCGAAAACCCAAGAATCGAGACAGCTTGGCAGTATTTTGACTTGAACCTGTCGCGAAAACCCAAGAAATGCGACAGCCTGGGAACATTGTGACTCGTACCTGTCGCGAGAACCCCAGAATCGCGACAGTATGGTGGCTTCTTGACCCTGTCTTGAAAACGCCTGTGCGGTTTCACGCCGGCTTTTTTAACTTCACTACGCCTTCTTTCTTTTCCGGATATTCCTAGTATTCGATGCTCCATCATTATGTGAAGATACGCATTTTGTTTTTCTACAGTAACTCCCCTGCTCGAATAATTCAAAACCATGAATGGTGAAATCAGCCTTAAAAACCTTCTCCCCTAATCCTCTTAAAAGAGTACTCATCCTCCATCCATAGAGCCTGTTCAATCGCTGCTCAAACTCTTCAAAGTCTTTGGCTTCCATGATTGTGCAGTATCTATTCCGAGGGGGAGCGTTTCGCATAAGATAGGGAGATATTCTTTCATTTTTCTTATACTTCCCATTGCATCAATTGTCCTCTAGGCTGTTTGCTGGTTGGCAGTTCCGGTTTTTGTTACGTTTTCTACTTTACATATACTTTTGAAGTATTTTAGATTTGTGGTAAAATTATAGTTTAACCTGAATGGTGATTGTGGGGATTTCCTGAGGACTATCAAGACTTGTACAGTTGAAGAGGCCGGTGACTAGAAGAAATCGAGGTTTTTCCTGATGAGACAGTTGCCAGCGTACTTTCAGATTCCAGCCTAAAAGTCCCCAACGGCTACACGGATTTCAGCCTGCGAAAGTATACCAATCCATCTGCCTTTAAGCGTTGGACGTTTTGTTTCTTACTGACAAGGGAATATCATTATTTCTTTTCGCTCCCCTCCAATCTGTGCATGTACAGCTCTGATCTGCCGATTCCGATTTTTGTTCACCGGCCCTCAGTGGAGTCGTCATTTGGAGTGGAAATCAGGGAACAGTTTTAGATAAAAGAAAGCAGTATAAATCAATTTATTTAAAAGTTTTTACAATTAATTGGTTAAAGTACTCAATTTCACAACTATTTAATACTTATGTATTGATAAGACAATTCAATCAGTATTATAATTAAATCAATCTTTTTCACGAGGTGGTTAAATGGAAAGTCACAGGAGTAAAAAAATTTCGAAGCTTTATCGAAGGATCGTTACTTCTGATGAGACGAAAGCTTTGCTGATCTATAATGGACTGGACAGCAATACGAAGGAAGAACTGCAACAGTTGATGAAAGAGATTGACACCGAGCATACGAAGAGTATTCTGAACAAGATCAGCTGAAATAGCCATTACTTTTTTTAATCGAAACTTATATAACAAAACAAAACAAGCCTGGACATCAGTCCTGGCTTGTTCTCTTTTTGAATATGACCATAAATATGGTAATGGCACTGAAGGCTGTGAAAGAAAGTACTGGTATGGTGATGAACCCGAGCCAATTAATATACTCTCCTGAACAGGGAACGCCGCTGGTACACATTTCGAACTCATGCATAAAGGGTATTTTTTGTAAGGTGATGTGATAGGCAGATACAGCCATCCCTAGCACAGAAAGCGGCAGTACGTACCGATGCGCTTTATGATCTCCATAGTAATAAGCTGTACCAATAATAATGGTAAGCGGGTACATCAAGATCCTTTGATACCAGCAAAATGTACATGGAATGAAATGCCTGATTTCACTGAAATACAGGCTTCCCAGCATGGCTGCGATGGAAACGAGCCACGCTGCTAACAAGTGGTGATTTTTCATGCCTCTTATTCTCCCTCTGCCGCCTTATTAACGGCCTCCTGGAAGTCTTCAAACGAATTTCCGGTAAATTCCTCTCCATTGATAAACACGCTTGGTGTACTTTGGACTCCCAGTTCTTTTGCAAGGTCCATATCTTTTTCCCAAGCATCTTCCGCTTCTTCAGACTGAAATGCAGCGTCCGCTTTCTTGACATCTTCTTCTGAAGCGACTTCTCCAAGCAGCTGGGCAAGATAATCTTCGGTAAACAGGTCTTGCTTTTCGGACTCCATATCCCCTGGGAATTTTTCATACAGGAGCTCATGGAACTTCCAGAATGTCTCATTTCCTAATTGTTGGTAAACGGCTTCTGCAAATTTAGCAGCTCTTGTGGAATCTACATTGATAAAGGAATAATTGATAAAGTAAAAGGATGCTTTGCCTGTATCCACTAAATCCTTTTGGATTTGTGGAAAGAATGTTTCATTAAAATTCTTGCAGTAAGGACATTTGTAATCACCGAACTCAACAATTTTTACAGGCGCGCTCTCCTTTCCAATAAAAGGCTGTTCAGAATAATCCAGATCAACCTGTTTTGGAATATTGGAAAGGAAAATCATTGCAGCCAGCAATACGGCAACAAGGCCGATGATCCAGAAGATAAACGTTGATGAACTTTCTTGTTTTCTTGATTTTGGCATGGTTCCACCCCAGTCATTTAGTGAGATTACTTCTTTGTATAAGTTTCTTAATATGATATTAAGTTGTTTTTAAGGTAACAAGATTACGGCTGGATTGTCAATGTGTATTTTGGTAATATGAAAATAAGATTCATATTTGTAAACTTTTCAAGGAGGTTATTGCTTGGAAATAGGGACGAAAATCCGTGCCATCCGGAACAGGAAGAAACTGACGATTTCTCAAATGTGTGAAGCTACCGGTCTTTCGAAAGGTTTTATCAGTAATGTGGAGAATAATAATACATCCCCTTCTATCAATACGTTAAGCAGTATTGCTGAATTTTTGAACGTTCCATTGCCATACCTTCTGTTGGAAAAGAAGCAGCATATGAAAGTCGTAAGAGAAGAAGAAAGGTCTACATCTACCTTTAATCAGTTAAAGATAAAACACTTGAGTTCCAAAGCCGGTCTGAGGATGATGGTGGTCGATATGCCTCTCGGTTCTTCTATTGGTGAGCCCCACGCCCATGAAGGCATTGAAACTCATCTTGTGCTAAAGGGGAAAATTCTTGCCGTGCAGGGCGAAGATTCATATATTATCGAAGAAGGAGATTCATTCAGCTGGAATGCCAGTGTTCCGCATTATGTGAAAAATGTCGGCCAGTCGGATGCTGTGATCCTCATCAGTGTCTATTCGGAAGCAGAGCTGCATGATATTCTATAAAAAGAACTCCCAAGCTGAGGCAAGGAAGTTCTTTTTTTTAGGCTTTTTTCATAACGCTGCTGCCAGTGAAAATGAAATTCTGCCCTGTTCTCCAGAAATCTATCTAAAAGCAAGAAAGGATATAGCAGCCCTTCCATTCGGATGGATAAGACCTGGTATCCATTTAGAGAATCCACCCCCGGGATTTTCCAACAAGGACAATATGACGAAAACACCCCTTTTATATATTCAGTATTTCTTTTATATCTTCTTCTGTCAGGGCTGTCTCCCTATTTTCCTGAGAATCAATCAGCTCTTCTACAAGATGCCGCTTTTTTTCCTGGAGTTCATTCATTTTTTCTTCAATGGTCCCGCTGGCCACCAGCTTGATGACCTGAACAGTGTTCTTCTGGCCCATCCTGTGTGCCCGGTCGGCTGCCTGCTCTTCCACAGCAGGGTTCCACCAGGTATCGTATAATATGACGGTGTCTGCGCTGTGGAGGTTAAGCCCTGTGCCTCCAGCCTTCAGGGAAATCAGGAAGATATCCCGCTCCCCTTCATTGAACCGGCTGCATAACTCGAGCCGTTCCTCAGAAGGTGTGGCCCCATCAAGATAAAAAAACGGAATCCCCTCTCCTGCTAAATCTCTCCCTATGAAACCCAGCATTTTAGTGAATTGGGAAAAAATTAATACTCTTCTTCCGGATAACTTGGATGCCTCAATGATTTCCATCAGTTGCTTCAGCTTGGCGGATTTTCCTTTATATCCATCGATGAAGAGTGCCGGATGACAGCAAATCTGTCTCAGGCGTGTGATGCCGGCAAGAATCTTGATTTTATTTTTCCTCAGTGTATCCTTATCCAAATGTTTCAATGTATCGTGCTTCAGCTTGGCAAGATATGCGGCATAAAGTTTTTTCTGTTCCGGAAGCAGTTCGACCAACTCACGGGTTTCCTGTTTGGCCGGCAGCTCTGATAGTACATCCTCTTTTACCCTGCGTAGCATGAATGGCTGGACCCTGCGGGCAATTGTTTTTCTTGTCAGTTGGCTGTAGTCTTTCAAGCCAAGGAATAATTGCGGAAACACGACATGGTAGATGGACCAGAGTTCTTCGATAGAATTCTCAATCGGTGTCCCTGTAAGAGCGAAGCGGTGCCCCGCTTGGATCTTTTTCACTGCTCTGGCTGTTTGTGTTACTGGATTTTTAAAATATTGTGCTTCATCAAAAAATACAGTGGAGAAAGATTGTTTTTCAAACCACTGTATGTCCCTTCTCAGCAAAGGATAGGACGTGATGAGAACATCCTTTTCTTTGAAGCCATTCTGCAGGTTCTGTCTCTTCACCCTATCGCCATCCATTACGGCTGCATGAATGGTTGGTGTGAATTTCTTGAATTCAGCCAGCCAATTATATGTTAGGGAGGATGGACAGACAATCAGGGCAGGCTCAGAGTTTTTGCGTATGGCAGGAAGAATCGATTGAATGAAGGTGATGCTCTGGAGAGTTTTGCCCAAACCCATATCGTCTGCCAACACACCTCCAAATCCATAATGCGCCAAAGTCTTCATCCAAAAGAACCCTTGTTTCTGATAATCCCTCAAAATGGATGAAAGGTTTTCAGGGACAGGAAAAGACAAGCTCCCCGGATGTTTCAAACCATGAATAAACTCACGGAATGACTTCTCGATTTTGAATCCGTCATCTGATTCCACATGATCAAGCATCTCCAGGCACTGATTCATCGGAAGGGAAATGCCTTTGGCAAAGTCGATGTGGTCAGCCTGCGAGCTTCTTAGAAAACGCTGAATTTCTTGGATTTCTTTTGTTTCCAGGGACAGAAGTGACCCGTTTGGCATGCGGTAATATTTCCGCTTTTCTTCCATGGCCTGCAGGAGCTCGTGGACTTCTCTTTCAGGAATGCCGTCCATTTCAAACTTGAATTCCAGCCAGTTCATCCTCTCGCGTTTTACCTTCACCCGGATCTGGGGACGTGATTTCCCGCGGTGAATTCTGTTCCTCACTGCTGTAGTAGCATAAATGCCTGCAAGCTTTTGAAGCTTGGGTACCATGTAATAGAGAAAGTCGTATTCCAATTCCTCGTTATACAGGATATAGCCGCCTTCTGTCTTAGCGAACGAACTTTCTTTCATGATGTCCAGGATTTCATTTTCCTTTTGTGTATCCCTTACAAGAAGGCTGCCTGTTGGAATTTCTTTTTCTTCCAAAGGGTTGATGATGATGGTCTCATAGTGAAATTCCAGGCCGGCCAGCAGCCTGTTTTTCACACGATCGAGATAGAGCTTGGCCGAAAGAGGTGTCTTCATATACTTCTCTCTCAGTGAGCCGGTAATCTCAACTTGGCCGATTCGTTTTAAATCGACTGCCACTTTTTCAAGGAAGTATCGTACTCTTGGTGCTGGTATAGGGAACTGATTTTTTCCCGTTTTTTCAAGCATGGTTTTGATTTCAGAAAGCCTTTGGCAGTCCTCTGCTCTTAAAGGATATAGTGTACCTTCACTCAACACGGCATTATAGGGAAGTAACACAACCATGTAGTGGAGGCCCTTTACCTTAAGGACATACTCGTTTTCACTATCATCATCAAAGGTAAACTTCAGGGGAATCCGTTCCCCGGACATTTCAAGTCCCTTGAACAGGTGCCCTGAATCATCCAGGATCACCTTTTGGTTGTTCAATAGTAAGGGACAAACCTTTTCCCATGATGTTGGAGGAATCAGCAGGGTGTGGTGCTCCTGAAGGGATCCATGGATATAAGCCTTTTCATCATGAACCACCATGATAAGCTGTTGTATAATATTGTCTGTATCATTTTCAAAGCAATGATTTTTTGGGTCGTAAGTCAGGTTTTTTGTAATCCGAAAAGACTGTCCTTCTCTTATTCTTTGTAAAAAAGCTTTAATATCATAGATTCTTCGCTGGTTAATCATGATGTCCATCCCTAAAAGATAAACCTCTTTATTTGTAAACACAGGTTTAATGCGGAATTCAACGTCCAGTATTGTTCTAGTTTCAAAATGGCGCTGAAATCCGCTTGATTTCCCTTTCTTCTTTTCGAAAAGGTCCAAGAACCCTGTTGCCAGGTCCTGTCTGTCCGGCTGTCTTTCCTTTATTGCGAGTAGTACTGCTGCAACATGCTGGCATTGGAGCGTGAAAGAGGACAGTTTTGGGCAGGTGCAATCTGTATGGATCTTTCCATTGGCATCCTTCTTGACGGTCACTTCAAATCGTTCCCCGCCTTTTACGATACCCTTGCAGTAATCTGTGTGTATATCCACGATCTCGACAGCATTATTTTTGTAATAGACGTCACCTCTTCTGAAGGAGACGCTGCCGCACATGTCAGTGATGATTTTTGTATTCAACTCTAAGTTCAAATCGTTTTCCCCTTCCTTCAAGGCATATTGCGCTATCAGCATTTTAACATATTTATAATAAAATAATGCAAAAAGGAGCTGGACGATTCACCAGCTCCATCTTTCTTTATTGATAGTGTTCAGTATATTTCCCTTCCTCAAATATCTCTTTCCCGCTTAGTCCGGTCCATTCTATTGGTTTTGAATCGGGGTGAAGATCCAGAAAGGATTTTACCATCTTATACCCCTCCATGTAACCATATAGCTGGGGAAGGCCATTTCCTCCAAAAAGAATCTCGCTGGACCGGGTATAATCATATTCATTTAAATCATTTTGGATTTGAGTCCAATAGTCTTTGTTATATTCATCATTAACATGTGTCCCTTCCAAATCAGGGTATACGATCTTTTCGAACATTACTGCTTTTCCTTCAAAGACAAGGTTATCCAGTACTGAAGCCCTCTCGTCATTGAAAAAATGTTCTGCCCAAAAACTGTGATGATATTCATGGGCGATGGCCGTCTTCAGATAATCCTGTGTGAAAAGTGGGCTGTATAAAACGTTAATCCTTTCAGCTCCGACGGTAACCGCTCCTGCACTCCTTTTGTTCAAGTGGGGAAAGATACATACATTCGTTTCCTTATCAGAAGGCAGCAATTCAGATGATTTAATCAAAGCTTCTTTAATAGAGTCCAAGTACTCACTGCTCTCAATTTTCTCATTCAGAATCTCTATCTTTTCAAGCGAATAGGGAACTTGTTCGGTTATAGTCTCGGCCATTTGAGGGAATTCCCCGCCAGCAAAGCATTCCTGGTAAAGGGGATCAATGATTTCCTGCTTATAAAGTGCACTCTCTTCACTCTCCGGATCCTCCTCTATGGCAATAATATAGTTGTAGAACAACTTATAGGCATCTATAATTTTGTATGATTGTTCTGTTTCCG
Organism: Bacillus sp. SRL337; assembly: GCF_984799155.1. Taxonomy (NCBI): domain Bacteria; kingdom Bacillati; phylum Bacillota; class Bacilli; order Caryophanales; family Bacillaceae; genus Bacillus; species Bacillus sp. SRL337. The sequence goes on from NZ_OZ481793.1 coordinate 2,162,680, forward strand.
GGTGTTTGAACGAATGTATTAACTCTTCGACTTTGACTTTATCCTGCCAATCTTCTTTTATCTGTTTTTGTTCTGGTATCTCTTCTGAACATCCTGCCAAGAAGATAACACCTATCATAAATAGCAGTATTTTCTTCATCGTTCCCCCCTAGTAGAATGCAGTTTACTAGATTATACCATAATAATCCATTTTGTTAGCTGCATAGAGTTTACGTTGTTTTCAATGTTAAGAGTTTGTAAATTATGCTGATATTAGTTGTAAGCAGACAGGAGCTATTCTAAAATACCGATATCGGTTTTCGATGTGGCGTTATGGGGGTCATACTTATGAAGGATACAGTATTGAGAAGTAATTCCTCTCGATTCATCCATACCCACATCTTACACCATGCAAAGGAACATCCTGTATATGGGAGTTGTATGGTCGAGGAGTTTAGAGGACAGGGGTATAATATCAGTTCCGGCAAATTCTACCCTATTCTGCATTCAATAGAATCGGACTGCCTTCAGGTTAAAGAAGTTAAAAAGGTCGGGGGAAGGATCAGGAAATACGATACGACGACGAAGAAAGGCTTTGTCATCCTGAAGGAAGCCAGATTGAAAGGCTATGAGTTGTTCAAAGAAAAAAAGAGTAAGGCAGGTGATGAAATCATGAAAAAATCGAGCATACGCGAACTATTGGAGCTTTTAATGATCTCTACCAGGCTGGGATTGACCTCATTTGGAGGTCCTGTGGCCCATCTAGGTTATTTTCATGGTGAATATATCAGACGAAAAAAATGGATGGATGAGAAAAGGTATGCTGATTTGGTGGCATTGTGTCAATTCCTTCCAGGTCCTTCAAGCAGCCAGGTTGGAATTGGGATAGGAGTAATCCGGGCAGGTGCTGTCGGCGGTATTGTATCATTCATTGGTTTCACGCTTCCTTCCGTTGTTGCTTTAATCCTATTTGCATTGCTTTTGAACCAGTTCGATGTATCCGATGCAGGCTGGATTCATGGGTTGAAAATTGTGGCTGTTGCGGTCGTAGCTCATGCCATTTTAGGGATGACCCGGAAGCTGACTCCTGATTTATCAAGGAAAGCTATTGCCCTTATAGCTTTGGTGGTGGCTTTGCTATGGCAGACTGCCGTTACGCAGGCAGGAATTATTATGATTGCAGCACTGGCAGGATACATCTTATTTCAAGATCATGCCGATTCGGATGATAGGGAAATAAAAGTCCCGATTTCCAAAACATTTGCGACCGTCTGTTTAGCTTTGTTCTTCGGTCTGCTTGTTTTGCTGCCGATCCTCAGAGAAGCGACATCTCTTAATTGGATTGCGATGTTTGACAGTTTTTACCGGTCCGGTTCATTAGTATTTGGCGGCGGGCATGTCGTCCTGCCGTTATTGGAGCGTGAATTTGTACCAACAGGATGGCTGAGTGAGGAAACTTTTCTCGCGGGTTATGGTGCGGCCCAGGCTGTCCCCGGACCTCTCTTCACTTTTGCTGCCTACATTGGTGCTGTGATGAGCGGTTGGCAAGGCGGATTGTTAGCGACGGTTTCCATTTTCCTGCCTGCCTTTCTGTTAGTTTATGGGACTCTTCCGTTTTGGGATTCTCTTCGCAGAAAACCAAAAATCAAGGGGGCATTAATGGGTGTCAATGCTGCTGTAATCGGTATTTTGATTTCCGCGTTTTATCATCCTATTTGGACAAGCTCGATTCTCGTGCCGATTGATTTTGCTTTGGCCGCTATTTTGTTCAGTCTGCTGGTATTCTGGAAACTGCCGCCATGGGTAGTTGTGTTGACTGGTGCTGCTGGCGGCTGGTTGATTGGGATGATATAAGTTGTAATTTTTAGGTGCCTTGTCCTCATTAGAAGTACATACAACTTGAAACATCAGGCGAAAAAGATCCCTTTTTTCGTAAAATATGTACCATAAAATGACAAAAAAGGTCAGTGGCTGAGACCTCTGACCCCTTCTTTTGAAGGTTTTTTGTTTGGTTTTGAAACGGGATAAGCTGATTTCTTCTCATATGGGCGTCTCCAAAGGGCGGGCTTTTCCGCATTTTTCAACGTGCGGCTGGCAGAGGTGCTTTCCGGCAATTTTATTTAAGATGTCCTCTAGAGCTTTCTCGTCAACGGAAAGAGCACACAATCCTTGATCGTTTCACTGTCAGTCAAGATCATCAGGAGGCGGTCGATCCCGAATCCCCAGCCGGAAATCGGAGGCATGCCGTACTCCATTGCCGTCAGATAGTCTTCATCCATTTCCATAGCTTCTGCATCACCGCTGCTTTTCAGCAGGGCCTGCTCTTCCAGTCTCATTCTCTGTTCTGCAGGATCGACAAGCTCTGAATAGGCATTGATGATTTCTGCTCCGTTCACCACCAGTTGGAAGCGGTCTGTGAGGCTTGGATCATCGTCGTTCGCTCTCGCCAGAGGTGACAGATCGATTGGATGCTGAACCAGGAATGTTGGTTTGATGATCAGCGGCCTGCAGGTTTTTTTGTACAAAAGATCAATGAAGTTCCCTCTCCCCATCGTTTTCAAATCCTCACCGCCAAGTTGGATATTTCTTCTCCTGGTTTCACGTAGTAAATCTTTTACCTCAGGATAAAGGTCGATATCGATCTCTGTATGCTTTAAGATCAGTTCTCTGAATGAAACGATCTCCCACTGTTCTGAGAAGTCTATGGATTGTCCCTGCAGTGTGATGGTTGTCGTACCGAATGTTTCTCTCAAAACATTTAACACCATGTCCCGCATCAGTTTCATTGTATCTTGGTAGTTCCAAAAGGCGGCATATCCTTCAACCATGGTGAACTCCTGAAGATGCTGCGGACTGATGCCTTCATTTCTGAAGCATTTCGCTACTTCAAAAATTTTTGTGAATCCTCCGACCATTAACCTTTTTAAGTAGGTTTCAGGAGCAATACGAAGGTTCAATTCAGTATCCAAGGCATTATGGAATGTCATGAAAGGCTTAGCAAGCGCACCTGAAGACGTATGCTGCAGTATTGGTGTTTCCACTTCTATGAAATTTTTCTCTTCAAAAAATCTGCGGACAGAACGGATCATTTGAGAGCGGGCAAGCATTCTGTTTTGTGTCTCTTTTGTCATGATCATATCCAGGTACCTCTGACGATAACGAAGTTCTACATCACTTAAGCCATGCCATTTTTCAGGCAAAGGCCTTAATGCTTTTCCCAGGAAAACATACTGGTCGATTCTTACCGTTTTTTCACCTGTTCCAGTAGTGTACATCTTTCCTTCGACACCGATAAAATCGCCGATATCAAGGAGTTGATGAAATTGAGCAAAACGTTCTTCTCCTATTTCGTCCTTTTTTAACAGAAGCTGCAAAGTTCCCTGCACCTCTGAAATCGTAATAAATGCCAGCTTGCTAAAATTCCTGATGGCTGTTATTCGTCCAGCTGTTCGCACACCTTCTGTCCCATCATCCAGCCTTGCTGCTGCATGAAGTTCATGGGTTGTAGAAAATTTATCTGGGTACACTTGGTTGCCCTTCGACCTCAAGGCATTCATTTTTTCCAAGCGCCGTTCCATTTGTTCCCTGCTCATTATTATTTCCTCCCTTTTAAATGATGGTGAAACTCACTGCAATAAAAAAACTCCCACCCCCAAGATTTAGAAATCTTGAGGGCGGGAGTTGTTCACTTCGCGGTACCACCTCAGTTTGTTGATATGTCGCCATACCAACCTCTTCGAGTACGCCAATTATCATTGGTTATACTCTATCTCTGTAACGGGAGATCCCGTCGCACCATCACCAGAAAATGCCCTGGATCCATACGAGGCTCGGAGTCTTTTTTCATTAAGAATCTTATTGTCCCTTTCCACCGGCCGGGACTCTCTGTGAATAATGATTCAAAATTACTCTTCTCTTCAATGCCGTTCATGCCGTTATTGAATAATTATGGTTATTCTAGAGGAATAAATTGGGAAAGTCAATAGGTTGTTGGATTTTTCTGATATTTTTTGAGCCTCTGCAGGATTTGGTATTCTTTATGGATGAAGCGGTAAGGCATAAAGGCAGCTCCTCTGTGTCCGAGAGGCTTAGTCTGCAGCAGTTCATCAACAGTGAGCAGATCTTCAGAATCGAATGTGGTAAGGGTGGTTTCTATTCATAACGCACTTGTTGTCTGGCTATTTCTTCCTTAAGATAGATCGGGAAGTATTGATCACACATGAAAGACTTTTACTTTTGGCCAAATCGATGGCCAGTTCTTTTTTGCGAGTCGTTCTTCATAAATTTCAGCTAGTTCTCTTGATGTTTTCATAGATGGTGTCGGTCTTAGCTCCATGTTAAGGACATCTTCCAAACCATGAGGGGCAGTAAGGATTAGGTTGTCATGCTCATCAAGCTTTATACCCAGGGCTGTGGCTGTCTCTGGGAATTTGGATATGGCATCTACTGTGGAAGAAAAGGGCGGAATATTGTTGATGATGTGCATTCTTGCTTCATTTTTGACGGACCATGGGATTTCTGGAATGATTTTTCTAAGCGCTTTTTCCAATTCTTTCTCCAAGGCTTCGTCCATGTTTGATGAGTTAAAATAAACGACATCGACATCCGGTATCATTGTTCGTTGTTCGTATCCATGTAGTGAATCCCAGATTTTAGAGCGTACGAAGCCTGCGCATATCCACCAGTCAGGCAAATCCAGTGTTTTGGCTGCCTTTAGCACCTCCATCATCTGCTTATCTTCCTGTATTAACGTTAAAACGTCTTCTTTGGTCTTCATGTGGCCGCCTCCCGAACGTATATTCCTATTTTATTATATCATAGTAAAATATTTTGAATTGGGCTTTCGGAAAAAATCAGAAACCTGATTTTCCCTCTGGGTACTAGAAGTTTTCTCTCTCAACAGGAAGACCAGTTGTTATCTTTTTTGCTTACCAATGATTTTTATAGAGACAAAGTATAAGAAAAGACCAAATAAAAAGAGCGGAATTCATTTCCGCTCTTTTGCTCCCAACTCTTTACCCAGGGCAATAATGGATTGATTGATGCGCCAAATGTAATACATATGGTGAATCAAATCGAACTGCCCTTTTCGCCGGCTTGGTGCAAGGGTTTCAATCTTTACCCTCTCATCATCCAGCGGCCAGAACCCTGTTTCGTTTTCGTTTTCTTTTATTAGGTTCTGCAGGAGTTCTATGTTCTCTGCAAGCTTAGTCTCTACTGTTTGAAAGACACCCGTTAATTCTTCAGGCAAAGTGGCGGTCACGTTCCGGTGTGAGGAAGCAAGCAGGTGCTTGGCATAATAATTGATGGCGGTCACGACCATCATCCATCGGCTGATTCCCGACTTTCTCGCAGCATCCGGACGCTGCATAAGGGATTGTGCTTCATCCCTTATTACTTGAAGCTTTTGGTCAAGTTCAAATGCCTGGTCGGTCAGCTCCCTTGGCTTTCCATTGATATACGATGCCAAGTAGTCTGAAGTGTAACTTTTCAATTCCCCAAGGAAGTCGTCAATCGTTTCCGTCACTTTTCCTTTCGTTTTTTTTGGCAGAATATAGGCAGAAACGAGTAAAGCAATAAGTGCGCCTGCAATGGTATCCATGACTCTTGCGCCGATTAATGCTGCACTGATTCCTCCAAGCAGGAGATCATACATGAAAGCAATAAGCATTGTGATGAAAAAACTCATCCATGTATAAGAAACTGGAAAAACGTAAAACATCAGGAAAATAACGAGGAATAGCAAGATGACTTCCAACAATGGGTGGCCGCTTACAACTTTGGCAGCAGCAAAACCGATTACAGCCCCAATGACTGTGCCAAGTGAACGTTGAACCCCTTTAACATATGTCCGCCCTACCGATTCTGTTCCAATTTGGATGATGAACGTGGTCAGAAGCACCCAGTAAGGCTGTTGAGGAGAAATGATATTTCCCACTATAATGGCGAGGACACCGGCGACCAGACCTTGAATGGCTTTCCGGGTTGCTGGTTCGAGTGTGATTTTTTCATCGTTATCCTCTTCGTTATTTTCGGTTGAATCCTCTTTTTCAGGCTCCATCCGGTTTTCAAGAATCTCAGGAGCTGATGACTTCAACGCTTCCTGGATGGTTACTGCTGCATTCACTACATGGTTTGCTATCGATTCAATCCTGCGGAGCGGGTATACCCATCTTTCCGGTTTCTCTTCTGTATTCAAGATTTCCGTCAATAATAGCCGCAGGCCTTGGACTGCCTTTTCTGCATCCTGAAGAGCGTACGGTGAATAATTATGGGAAAGCACTTCTGCATCCCTTAATGATTGGATTACCCAGACAACAAGGGCTTTTACATGTTCATGCTCATACGCATGCAGTTCCCTCAGCTTCTCGACAGATCCTGTAAGTGTCTGGATCAGCATCTCTGTATCGAATATATACAGCCTTAATTGCGATGAGGTTATTCCCGGCCACAGCTTTTTGAGATTCTCATCTTTTATCTCGCTAGCAACCAGTCTTGAATATTCATTTAATCTTTGAACATTCTTATGAAGCACGCTTTTTTTCTTTTCACTATTTTCGGGATTCTCGATCCATTGGATCAAAAGGTTCAGTGTTAAATTGGTTTGCATATGGAACGACCGCATTCCCCTTCGCAAACTTTGAGCTGAACCTTTGAAGATTACAAAGTTATAAAGAAAAGCAAACACAACACCGCATGTAATTCCAATATAAAACCAGGTTAAATGGGCTGCATCCAATTGCAGGATGGAAGAAAAATAGGTCGACATGAAACCAGCCATTCCCATTGAGAAATAACGGATTTGAAAGCGTGAAAAATAAAAGGCGCAAAATATGACCAGCACCATCAATGCATTCAATGATAGTGTAAAAGGAGCGAGGAGAGAACCAAGCGTAATACCCAAGGATGCACTAATGCCGATCAACACAGTCGTAATCTTCTTTTTGATCACCGTGTCATCCATCACCAGCATGATCCCGAACAAGCCGACCATTCCCGCAACGATTGCAGGTGTAATGGTTCCATATTCAAACCAATTCAGCAGCCATATCATCGTAAAGACAGAGGAAATAATGCTGATGGTTGTCTTTCCTGCAGTTTGAAATCTTTTTCTTCCCGGATCGGAAGCTAAAAACCGGACGATCCATACCGGGTGGTTATGTATTTGTTTCATATCTATCAAACCTTTACTAAATGCCTTTTATATTGTACTCATTTATCGTACCCTTTCTGACAGTGTGGTAATCTTGGGTGCACGAGTTTTTAAAGTCTATCATAATCAGGACCGGGAAATACAGCAACTTGATTGGGAGAGTTGTGAATTACCGTTATGGAACAGTTTTTGACAGGTTTAGCAGAATACTATTCGTCTGTGATGGCTCTTTTAGATATTCGCACCATTTTTCCTGTTCCGAAATCATACTTTAGGAAAATGGATTTTTTCTTAGTTTGCTTGGTTGGATATACTTTTGCTGAACAGCAAAAAAACGTTAAGAGATATATTTCTGAACATACCCTGCTTCATTATACTAGTTTCGTCAGCTCCATTTTTTTCCTGATAGGAATGCCGTCTTCACTCACTAAATGTATTTCCTGTAAATTATTGAACAGCTTAATTGCTTTATCGGGTTTGGGTATTGAAATCCTAACCACCATTGCCTCATATCTAATTGATAAAATCGGTAAAAAGAAACAACTTTTTGACGAGCGTCAGCAGTAAATCAACAAGCGGTATCCTGGAAGTCACACTGGTTGTCATATTGCTGGGATGGGCATTGGTGATTGTCTTTGGAGGCATTTCCTTGCCTTTTTTTGCTTACCACAGTATATGTCCTTCATTGCTTATCTCTGATGATCACGAGTGTTTACTACAGTATTCAGATACCTAAGAGCTTGTGATACAGGATCTTTCCCTTTCTAAAAAAACTCTTAAAGCCCCTGATTAAAGTAACGATATTCTTCTTCCGAAATCCTATTGCGTGTATATCCCTCGTAGAAGGCATCAAGGTGCTTTTTATTTTCTTTGAAACGGCCAATGGCAAGTGCTTCATCATAACTCGGATCGCCGACTGCCATTCCTGCTGCATCAATGAACATGTACACTTGTCCATCCTGTACGAGGACATTATCTGTCGTACAGTCTCCATGGATGAGTGTTTGTACAGCAAGTCCCGGTTTGTTCACTTTCAGGTATTCCAGAAGTTCCACCGATCCTTCCGCTTCCCCTTCTGACAAATAACGTTCTGCTTTGAACAATTGCTGTTCCAGCCATAAGGAGTCAGTTACTTGGGATTTGTTGGATTCATGAAATTGATGAAGAAAGCGGCCGAAGCTTCTGAGGAGCTCTAATTCTTCTTCCAAGGTATCTGCTTCAGTTAATGCCTTTCTGAGGGTGTTTCCTGCTTCTAAGGTCATTAGCAGATGGCTGCTATCTTCCTCCTCAACAAATTCAATAAAGGCTGGCACTGGAAGGCGGTTGTGCTTTTTCAGGGCCTCTGCTTCCGCTTTCAGCCATTCACGGTATTTTGGTTGGTATGAACTCTTTACTATGTAGGTTTGTTTCCCGCACACCAATTTAGAAACTTCTGAAGTGCAGCCTTGTTCTTCAAGCTTTTGAACTGAAAAAGGCTTCTCCGTAACCTTTTTTAATTTGTCTGCCAATTGATCATCCATTATTATCTCTCCTTTATCTGCTGAACTACTTCTTCTCGATAAAAACATAATCCCCTTCTCAATAAAAAAGAAAAGACCTCCCAAGTGATCAAGTGGCATGCTTTAACACATTAAACCACTAAGAGGGACTGTCCCCTTTAGTGGTTTAATGTGTTAAATTATTACGCTTATGTATTTGCAGTTTCTTTGTTTTTTCGTTGACGTACGCGTACAATACATCCTTTTGGTTCAAATGCCGTGAATCCAAGTGTCCAATGAGCCATTCTTTTGTTTTTCCCAGTAACTTCAGGTTGCGAGTTTGAATCCTTCCATCGATGATTACAGAAATGGGCAGTCCCTCATCATCAATGGGTATTTCCAAATGCTGAACAGTGACCGGTGTGTTTTCCGCTTTAGGAATCACACTCACCTCTCCGATTGGTTCTAATAACGCATATTCCACATCGGAAACCTTTGGATACCCCTTACTCCTAAGAATAGAAAGCAGCTGAGCGACAGATAGCACGGATTTTTCAATATTATCCTCTATGATCTCACCATTCTTGATCAGCAGAGTAGGTTCTCCGAGAAAGAACCGGTTCCCCCACTGCCATAAGGTCATTTTCGAAAAAAATACATGTAAGGCAACGAGGATCCCTAAAGCCAGGATTGTTGGCCAAAAGTCGGTGCTGATGAGAGGTTCAGAGGCAATTGTACCAACAATGATAATTGCCACTAAATCATAAGGTGTCATTTGTACAATAGTCGATTTCCCCATTAATCTCATAACAGCTATGGTCACTAAATATAAGGTTAAAATCTTCAGGATTACTATCATTTTCCCACCCCAGACCGTTCGAATTCGTTCATTCAAATTAATAATGCGTTTGGTAACATGAGCAATAGTTTTCTCTTTAAGTTGCCCCTGATGTCAAAAAATAGACTTTATTTGTTCCATTTCGGTACGAATGAAAGTTTAGTGATTTGACACCTCAATTCATAATGAGTATACTGTTTCGAGTGAATGGTCGTTATAGCAACTAATAATTGGAGGAATTCGGTGAACATTCAATTTCAAGATTATGTCAGTATCAAAATTCACAAGACCGACCTGAATCTTACCAGCTATATTAAATCTAAACTCGAGGTATTCAATCTTGCGCCTGAGCAGAATCTTGTCATGCTGCTGCTTTGGGAAAAGGATGGCATAACCCAAAATCAGCTGTCCGAAAAGCTTGGAAAAGATAAGACGAATATTGCCAGGATGGTTTCCAGTCTGGAGAAGAAGGGGTTCATCAAACGAATGAGCTGCCGTAAAGACCGCCGCTCCCTCGAACTGTATCTCACAGATAGAGGCAGAGAACTGGGATGTCAAGTCCTTCCGGTTGCAGAAGAATTTAATGAGATTGTTTGCAATGGTATCTCGCAGGCTGAGCTTAAGGAATTGGAAAGACTTCTTTCAAAGATCAACGCAAATGTCCAAAGAGAGCTGTAAGTTTCTCTCTTTTAATAAGTTGCTATAACAACATTAAGAATGACTCAACGGAGGTTTTTTCATCGTGGAAAAAGTATTATTTATTAAAGCGAATTGCAGACCAATCGATCAATCTGTAAGCGTAAAACTGTATCACGCTTTTTTAGACAATTATAAGGAAGCACATCCCGAAGACGATATCATCGAACTTGACTTATTCGAGGAAAATCTTCCTTACTACAATAATGAAATGATCAATGGCATGTTCAAGCTTTCCAAAGGGATGGACCTGACCCAGGAAGAAAAAACAGCGACAGAAACAGTGAACCAATATTTAAACCAATTCCTCGAAGCGGATAAAGTAGTCTTTGCTTTCCCGCTATGGAACTTTTCTGTGCCGGCAGTATTGCACACCTACTTGGACTATTTGGCTCAAGCGGGAAGAACATTCCGCTATACACCTGAAGGTCCGGTCGGCTTGCTTGCTGACAAAAAAGCAGTGTTATTGAATGCCAGAGGCGGAGTATATTCTGGAGGTCCTGCCCAAAGCTCTGAAATGTCCGTGCATTATGTGGAAACGATGCTTGGCTTCTGGGGAGTGAAAGACATTGAAAAAGTGATCATAGAAGGTCATAACCAGTTCCCTGATCAAGCTGAAGCCATTGTCGAAGGCGGGTTAACAAAAGCGTCAGAGATTGCACGTCAAAAGTAAAATAGTGAAAAAGGATGCCTATTGGACGGAGGGCACTGAAAATCTGCCGATTTCTAAACTATAACTAAAATTAATAAAGAAAAAGGCACCCCTTCTTCCTATAAAAGGAAGAAGGGGTGCCTTTTTCTTGGATATAAACATATATGCTGCCCTTTATTATCACATTAGTTTTAGGATCCTTTTAATATTTACCGCGAATATAGCCATGGCACCTTGTAATTCCATGCCAATTAGACCCGAGGATTCTGCTACATCATACCCGTGTCTGTGTTTTAGTTCACTATTTTTCGCTTCAATTTTATATCGTTCTTTTGCCTTTTCCTTAAAATACTCGCTTTCCTGGAATTTTGCTTGGGAGGAGTGCTGATCGGACTTTATAGTAACGGAATACGTCTTACTTTTGGCTCCTTCCTTGTAGCACCCTTCTCTCAGTGGGCATCTCTTACATTTATCCACGTCATAATAATAGGTGTCTGCCTGGTTTTTGCCTACTCCTTTTTTACCTTGCCTAGCTTTCCTTATAGCCATATGTCCTGCCTTGCAGACATACATACCCGCATCCTTATTGAATTCGAATTCGTCCTCTTTTTTTCGAGCACCCTGAGTGATTAGAGGGTTCAATTTTGAAACCAGTTTGATTTCATTTCCTTCACTATATTCAATATTATCTTTCTCGGAATAGGCCGCATCCCCAATAACCGTCTCCACTTCTATGCCCGCGTTTTTACTTTTCTCTATGAGTGTCTGCAGTTCTTTCCCGTCACTCTTTTCTCCAGTGGTAATGGTTGCGGCTGTAATAATACGTTCTTCACTCATCGCAAGATGAGTTTTATAGCCAAAAAAGGAGGAATCTGCTGTTTTGTGTCCCACTTTGGCATCCTGATCATTCATGCACTGGAGCTGCTCAATATCATCGGCAACCGTTTCTTTCAGGAGATTAAGCTGTTCCTTCACTTTGGGATATTCTAAAAGGATTTCTTCCTTTTCTATCACCTTAATGAGCTTTTGTGAGTAGGTTATCTCATCTTCCAGAACATCATTGGTTGGCTTCACAGGGAACTTGTCCTTCATACTTTCGTTAATCTTATAAATCGATTTTCTAAGATTCTTGGAGCGCTCCATAAGAATTTCCTTTGGCTTCATTTGATTATAGCGGGCTTTGGTATGGGTGGCATCAACAATAATGGACTTACTTTTTATAATTTCTTTCTCTATGGCAATCTCAACCGTCTTGTTGACAAGCATGTCTAATAAGTTCATGTCCTTTAACCTAAGTTTACGAAACTTAGTCAGAGAACTTGAATCAATGACGGGCTCTTCTGGAGCCATATTCAAAAAATACTTGAAAGACATATCATATTTAGACCGCTCAACAATATCGACATCTGATACATCGTGAATGGTTTTCAAAAACAAATATTTGAACATGCGAATAGGATCAATCGCATTTCGCCCATTATCATGACAATATTTATTCTTTAATTCATCAAAAATAAAGGAGAAATCGATTAAATCGTTTATTTTCCTTAACATATTGTCCTGAGGAACGACGATATCATAAAGGTCCATATACTTACTGAACATCATTGTTTGTTGTTGTTGAATCACTGGAAACCACCCACTTAATATTGTTAGTTCTATTATAAAGTAAGGATTTATTAGCGGGTAGTGTTCTTTTTCTCAATGTTGATTGGAGTGGAAGGTGCACGACCTCCTGCGGGACTAGCGGGACAGGTGAGACCCCGCAGGCGAAGCCGAGGAGGCTCAACGCCCGCCCCGCGGAGTCGTGCACCTGGAACGGAAATCAACATTTTTTCGTAAAATCTGAAGTAAAAAAGGCAGAATCGCTCTTTGAGGTGAGCGATTCTGCCTTTTAGAACTTTATTGGACTTTTTCAGTGCCCTCATTGGACGAGGCATCCTTTTTTGTCATTCTGATATGGAAAATAAGGGATTTGACCAAGGTCTCCGAAAGCAACAATGAATGCAAAAACAGCCTTTGAGAAAGAAGGATTATTTTCGCTGCCATCGTAATGAACCGGCTTTTCTCCCTTCATCCCCACGCCCCCCGACTGGATATGTATAACCCTTTGCATATACAAAAAAATAGAAAATGCAGCATTCAAAGGAACAGGACTTACAATGTTTGTTGGAGCTTTATCATCTCCTGAGTCATATGATCCATCCGGTTCAGTACATCTTCATTAGTAATCTTGTTCGAGTTATCAAAACAAGAATTGTGAACGAATACATTTCTTGCCGGCAAGGTCCCTTTCAAAAAGGCGATAATCGGTTTGAGGTGATACTCTGGAACAAGGTAATGCTTTTCGGAACCAGCAGTCGCCACCATCCCTACCACTTTACCATTAAAAGCCTCTTGCGGAATATGATCGAAAAGATTCTTCAACACCCCGGATATGGAAGCCTGATAAATAGGTGTTCCAATTACCAGCATATCTGCAGAAAGAATCGTCCTGACCACATTCTGGGTATCCTCGTTATACTTTTCCAAGGGATATCCTTTAACGAATTCAACATCGAAATCTTTCAGGTCAATCATTATGGTATCCAGGTTTTGGTCATGACGGTTTGCCATGCTCAATGTTTCTTTTACTGCAATGGCTGTCTTCGAACCCGCCAAAGCACCTGAAATTCCTACAAGCTTCATAACAGCATACCTCCCAATGAATAATACTCGTTGTTGTACAATGAACGTTCAAATAATTTTTACTATTCTACAGTACCATATAACTTATGGTTTTTCGTTATTTCTGCTTTCGTTTGGGAAAATCATTCATCATTTTTAAATGAATCGAGAAAAAAACGATCAAAAAAGCAGCGGTGGTCAACACATCCTGCGAAATGAATAAATCAATAAGGAAGGCTGTGAGGATAGGCAGGGGCAGCGAGAATGCCGTCATTTTCCATAGGTATTGGTACTTCAATTTTCTTTTGGCTAGAACGGCTATTCCCACTAATATACTTGCGGTAACGGAAATCGCTGCCAGCAAGGCAAAAGCGGCAAAAAACGGCCCCAATACGACGTACTGAAGGAAAAATAGGCTTTCCGTCTTCCCTCTGCCATTTACCAGCACACCCAAAAAGCCGGGGAGATTAATAAGGATCACCAGCGAAAACAAATACAGTAATGTTTGCGTCAAATTCGTTTTGTTCAAGAAAATGCGTGCCTGCTTTTTCGGCAGTCGCAGTGCGTTCGTATAGATCTGAATCAATTTCATCCTAACCCTCACCATTCCATCTTATGCATAGATTGCAAGTTCGTTTTCAATGTGTTCTTCTATTTTCTTCAAGCATTCTTCTGCTGTTTTGGCAAAAATCCTTTTTCCATTCACAATGGCATAAGGGCGTTTGGCGCACATCCCGCAGAAAGAAAGGCAAGTATTTTCAAGTACTGATACTTCCGGATACTTGGATTCCAGTATTTCTTCCAGATTGAGAGAATTAATCAAACTGCCGTCACATATCTCGACCACTACAATACCCATCATTGTCTCCCTCCTTTTCATGATGAAGTGCTAACATATATTGTGTATAGGGAACGAAATCCACTTTGGTTCCAGCTTAAAGTATTATTATAACAAAAATGGACGCCGTCAACTTGGACTAAATCGAACATTTTTAAAACCCTGCCCTATGAATAGGAAAGGGCAGGGTTACATTTTATCAGGAAGATAGATTTTCATAGTCACTTTCGTCAGAAAGCCACTTTACACATCCCGCAAGTTCTTTTCGCTTGCCGGGAGGGGCTTCTCTCTTTGGATAACCGAAGTAAAGAAAGCCAAGTACTTCCCCTTTTTCCGAGAGGCCGAAAAGATCTTTCATCTTTGAGTGATAAGATGGTTTTCCGGTTCTCCAAAAACCTCCCAGGCCCAGTCCATGCGCGGCAAGGAGCATATTTTGTATGGCAGCGAATACTGCTCCATATTCTTCTACATCAATCACTTTAGGATTGTCAGGTGTAGGTTCAACTGCCACTGTAATGACAAGCGGGGCCCTGAACGGTTTTTCCAGCGTCTTTTCAAGTTTCTTGGTGTTGGTTTCAGATGAAGGGTCATCCATGCTCTCTTTAGCAATTTCAGCCAGCACCCTGCCAAGAGGGCGTCTTCCCTCCCCTTGCATAACGAAGAAGCGCCATGGTTCAGTTTTGAAATGGCTCGGTGCCCAATTCCCTGCCTCAAGAATCTGATTGATGACTTCTTCAGAAACCGGCTCATCCTTCACCAACCCCATGCTTCTTCGGGATTTAATTGCTTCTAATATATCCAATTCTGTCACCTCCTGCATTTCCAGCCTGTTAGTTATATATGAAGGATATCCTTGTTTTAACATTGAAATTGATCAGAAATGGTGTGTGGCTTGTCGTTTCATTACCTGCAAAAACCAGCCATTCACAAATCAAATGGCTGGTCTAAACGAATTACTCTTCCACCGGGAACCATCCTGGCGTGTTGATGGCCGCATGCCACAGGTCATCCGGAATGACCAATTTCTCCTGATCATTTTTGGAAAGAGTTGTGGCGATATCATCTTCACGGCCCTCTTCAACCTTTTGCACCCAATCCGGTTCCATGATTAATCCACGGCCAAGCGCCAATAAAGGAACTCCTGCCTGCAGCGCTTTCACTGCTTCTTCAGGTGTGTGGATCCCGCCGACCCCGATTAAAGGAGCACGCTCCCCGATTGTATCAAGCAAGTATTGAATCCGGGACTTATCCGGCTCTACTCCGCGTCTCGGCTCAGACCAAAAGTCCATCAGCGATACATGGATATAGTCAAGATTCCTATCTGCCAGCTTGTCTACTAACACAAGTGTTTCATCCATTGTGATCCCTGGAGTTTCGGGTTCTTCAGGGGAGAAACGATACCCGATGATGAATGAATCATCAGCATGTTTGGCCGCAGCCTTTTTCACTTCATCAACAATGGCAAGAGGGAAATTTAACCGCTTATCGAGGCTGCCTCCCCACTTGTCATTACGGCGGTTGGAATGAGGGGAAAAGAATTGCTGGATAAGGTATCCGTTTGCCCCATGAATCTCGACTCCATCAAAGCCGGCTTGGATGGCCCGTCGCGCTGCCTCGCCAAAAGACTTGATGATATCGTCTATTTCCCGTTCATTCAATGCCCGCGGGGTATGTTCATTTCCCTCGGCGGCCACTGCACTTGCACTGACAATTTCCCCATTAGGTACGAGTTCAGGAGGGCATGCCCTGCCTCCATGGAAGATTTGCAGGATCGCTTTTGCACCCTGCTCTTTAAGGGCATCGGCCAGCCTCTTCAGGCTCGGAATCATTTCATCATTGTCAGCACCAAACTCACCCGGGAACCCCTTCCCATTCGGTGTCACATACGTACACGCAGTGATGGCCATCCCCACGCCTTGTGAGCGGCGGATATAATAATTGATTTCTTCCTCACTCACAGTTCCATCAGGATGGGAGGCGAAGTTGGTCATCGGCGCAAGGACGATCCGGTTTTTTAATTGAATCCCATTATTAAATTGAAAAGGCTCTATAAGCGGCTTATGGTTATCATTCATTTCATTGCACTCCTATTCACTTCATTGTTTGACTGTCGTATTGTTTGTGTTTTCCTACTTAACATGAGGAAAATGTAATCTGTTGACAGAGGTGGTTGGCCTCGTCACACTTCCCTTATTTGTTGTCTCTTCAAACCTCTTGAGCTCGTCGGTCAGTTCATTGAACCATTTCTCATCACGAGTCAGAAGGGCAAGGTCAATCAATTCCATTACGGTTTCTTTTGTGAAATTATCTGCAGATGGCAGAAGGGTTACCGTGCTGAGCAGTGTCTCGATTGCCCTTCCTGAGATAAAGCCTTGTTCTGCCTGCACTACCTTGATCCTGGCCGTTTTTCTTTCTTCATTCACACCTTCAATATATCCGATCAGAAGTTCACCTTCCATCGATTTAGCCTTTACCCAGTCACCTGTAATAAAGTTTTTCCCATTCATGCCTTCACCTTCTTTTTAAGTGTAATTAGAAAAGTTACAGTTGGATTAAAAGAAAAGCTTAAATGATTGTTCACCTAAGCAGAAAATTCTATTTAGTTGTGAGTTACCTCAAATATTACTTACTGTAATCTTATAATTTACAGTTCCTGAAGTCAACTAGTAGTGTCCATCGTTTGTTTTATTTGTTCCAAAACGGATTTAATCGTCGTTTTATCAAGATACTCAGCAAAAAACTGATCGGCATCTGAAAAGATTCCATTCACGACTTCCTGGATATTGGTCGAAATCATACAAGATTCCTCGCGTTCTCCCTTGCACCAGGCCGGCTTGATTGCCCCGAAAGATACAGAACGGTACACCTGTCCAAGGGTGATGTCCCCTGGTTCGGCAGCGAGTGTATATCCCCCGCCTGTCCCTTCTTTTGTTCTGACAAAACCAGCTTCACGAAGGGCGCTCATGATTTTCCTCACCCTTACCGGATTGGTCGCAACATTTTGGGCAATTGCCTGGCTGCTTGCCATATGATCAGGCAGATACGCTAAATAGACAAGACTGTGAACGGCAATCGTAAATTCACTATTCACTTCCATCACTTCCTCCAGACAACTTACTGTAATCATAAGATTTACAGTTCAGTTTGTCAATGGGCGAAGTTAGTGGGTGCCTATAGAAGTGCCAGTTACAATTCGCGGGCAGTGTACAAGGCACCAGAATGTTGAAGACCTTGCCCCATCCTATCTTCCCCTCTCCAAAAACTTCATTCACATGCAAACCCGCCAAACTGCGTAAAGGTCTTCTTTATGTTGAGGCTGCTCCCTTTTGTTACTACTTAACACAAATAGCCGCACTCCTTGAGATAAAAAAGCCTCTGGTCTCAAGGGGGAAAATCCGGGTCTGAATTTTCCGGAAGCCATAATCTATCTGAAACTGCCTATTCTTAGGGGAAAATGTTGAATTCTACTGCATTTTGGTCAAAATCTTGAGAAGAAAAATCTTTCAGCATAGAAAGGAAAGATGGATATGGAATCAGTGACAGACAGTTGTCCTCATTAGCGGTGCCTGCCGCAGAATCGGCCAGGCCGCAGCGCTTGCTTTGGCTAAGGAAGGCGTCGACATCTGGTTGATCGGGTTTACCATGGAGAATTTGGGAAAGGTTTCTACGGAACTTTCACCATAGATGTCCAAGTATTTGCAGCGACAACGGATGCCCTTGAGCTAAAATCAGTGTATCATTTCTGAAGGGGTATCTTACTCATCATCGATTTTAATTTCAGTATATTCCTCATCAGTTGTCCCTTTTTCTTCACTGGTTTCTTCTGACTGGCCGCTTTCCGTCGTATCCTCGTCTTTCATATTTTTGAACCCTTCCATCCCATTTTTGAAATCCTCAGCAAGTTCATCAGGAATCATCCCTCTTCCATAGGTTGCACCGATGTTCAAGAAGCCGCTTAGCTCTTTTACACCGAGCTGTGGAATATTATTATTTAATTCATATTTATCAATCATCATCCGTTCAATTGTGATGTCCTGATAGATCACCTGTTTTTCTTTTTCTTCTGCCGGATTCCCTGTTCTTCCCTTTAAAACGTCCAATTCCTTCATCAGGGTTTCAACCTGTTCTTGTTGCCCCCATAAGGTTTCATTTAAATCTTGGACATCTTTATGAAGTGCTTGCAGCTGTTTCTGCTGGTTGTCCCATTTTTTCACTTGTTGAGATACCTCTAAGGCCACCATGCTCTTCACCTGTTTTATAAACTCAGATTGAGAATCAATTCGCTCCCTGTTAGGTTCACGTTTTACAGCAGGATTTTGCCGGGAAGAGGATTGGCTCAGCAGTAAAGAGTGGATCTTGCCTTCAATATTTGTGAATCGTTTCATTGTGACATCAAGTGAATTGATCCTTTTCACATCATGTTCAAGTTGCTGAATTCTCTCCTGGATGTCGTCATGTTTGTCATTTCCCGTGAATATTCCTTTTATAGGCATTTCATCACCACACATATTATATTTTTACCCGGAGGGATTATGATGGAAAAAAGTAAAACTACGATCAATCTTTCGTATACCAGCATCACATCAATGGATAAAGGGTCTTCCGTATCGTTAAGCCGCATCTGCAGCCTTAATAAAAATGTTGCCAACAAGCGTAATGAAGGGTTCGGTGAAGAAGGCGGTGATGGTGTGATCTTTATAAATGGGACGCAAAAGGTGGATGACCGTGATTTCACCGATGCTGAGGCTGAGAAGTTCAATCAATAATGACTCGTTCTTCTGCAGCATATTGCATCGGATAGGTCAGGACCAGCAGTCCGTGGTTATAGCGTGCTTTAATTTGGCTTCCGTCCGTCGGTTCGGGAAGCTCGAACGTCCGCTGGAATTCTCCATAATTTCTTTCATTTTTAATCGTGGTTTCAGGTTTGAAAGGAAGGCGCACCATTCCTTTTATCGTCATGCGGTGGCCGCTGACGGTCAACTGAATATCCTGCTTATCGACCCCTGGGACCTCGACCATTATGACGACTTGTGCATCCAACGTAAAGATATCGACAGGGGGATGGTCTTTTTGTACATTTTGCTGCTGTTGAGAATCGTTTGAGAACTCATTCATAAAGTTTTTGGCAGAATCCTGGTCAAAGACGTTGTTCCAAAAATCGCCAACCTGATACTTTTGAGCAATGTCCATCCACTGCTGCAGTTTGTCAAAATCCAAGTCTTTCCCTCCTTCCTCTCATAAATGGCAGAACCCTTAATATATTTGTAAAAAGGGGGTAACCATCTTGGCGGGCAGCTCTATTAATATTAATATTTATTTGTTGAAGATTAATTCCTTTGAAAATGCGTCAGCGGTGAATATCGGACAAAATTTACTTGCCGAATGGCATAATTCCGATAAGAAAAATCAGGGCTATGGACAGAATTTTGGAGATGAGAGCACCTTTATGGGAACCAGGAGCTTCGTGGATGATAAAGACCAGATCGACTCACCTTCCTCCTTTCAATCGCTGCCGACAAAATTATGAAGGGGTGTATATAAATGTTTACAAGTCCTGTTGTCATCAACATGGTCGGCATTAAAGCAAATGCCATTGACCGAGGATCGTTCATCAGTTTAGGTCCAACTCAGCAGCTGGATACATTCTTTTCAATTAAATTGAATTATGGTTATGGAGAGGAAACCGGAGATGCCGTTTTCTTCAATACACCACTGAGTATTGTCAATGATCAGGATGTCAATGATAGTAATGCTGTAAAGAACAGTTTGGTATAGACCCATTCGTAAACTTGGTTACTATTCAATAGAATTTCAGAAACTATTTTGGCCATGCACCGGATCCCCCTGTAAGCAGGATAGAAAAGAGATACTCTCCCTTTTTCGAGGAGAAAGCGACATTAATGAAAAAAGCCATAAAAAAGATCCGTGGTTTAAAATGAAAGCATCCATCTCAATGGAGATGGATGCTTTCGTTCATCCTTCTGCTGCCATCGCATCGGCTTTTGTTTTATGGACCGTCCCGTATGGATGTTCCGATGGGGAATAGATGGCATAAACCTTCATAGGCACAGTCCCTGTATTGGTGATGTTATGCCAGGTTCCTGCAGGTATCATGACAGCATAATCAGCATAAGCCTGCTGCTGGAATGTCAGATTATTCTTGCTGCTGCCCATCTGGACAAGCCCTTGTCCATCTTCAATCCGGATGAATTGATCAGTGTCCGGGTGTATCTCAAGGCCGATATCGTCGCCTGCGTTGATGCTCATCAAGGTCACTTGCAAATGATCTCCAGTCCATAGTGCGGTCCGGTAAGTATCATTATCCTTTGTAGCTTTTTCTATATCCACGACCAAAGGATCTCCCCCTTTATCCAGGCTTCTGCTCTTTGATTCTGAGAGCAGGATGTGAAGCCGCAGCGCATTCTCTCTCTGCGCAGAGAAAGCATGAAGAAGGGCATTCTGGATATGCGGGCCTTGCATTATAACGTAATGGCTTCGGTAGTCTTCGGACTGTTCAAATTCAGCCTGAAAAGCTATGTCCAATCCTTCCTTATAGGTTCCATATGAAATTTGTTCTATATCATATGCAGGCTTACTTCCAGTTAGATGATGCAGAGCGGTGAATTGATTTAAATGAAATTCTTTGTTCTGTAATGAATCGAATAAGATTCCACGGTGCGATGGGTTTGGTGCATCCTGGATTAAACGGCGGTAAAGGTCGATGAGTTCAGCGTTCTTCTGCAGGATCGTTAAAATCTCTTCGGTTGTTTCGTTATTCGTCCTTGGGACATTTTCTTTTATATGAAATGAAGAAAAATTGTACAAGGTAGATCATCTCCTTCCAAGGTTCTACAACTCATCATATTCCCAGGATGGAAGAATGTACTTATAGAACCTTCCCTGTAAGCAGGAAAGAAAAGAGATGCTCCCCCTGTTGAGAAACACACCCTCTAGTCCTCAAGGGAACGGCCGGCTTTCCGGGATTTTCCTGAAAGCAGCTATCTATGCGAAAACACCCCAAAATAAAAAAGCAGTCCATTTTATTCAATGAACTGCCACCGGCATCATCTCTTTTTCTTCTTCGAGAGGTCGACCGGTGCCTTCTTGCTGATCTGCTCCAGGCTGACTTGTACTTGAACTTGATTTCCTTCTGTAATTTGGGAGCTGAGGACCTTGGCCTTCCTTCCTTTGATCTTAAATTCTTCCCCTGACTGAGGTACATTCTGCCGGAGCTGATGCAGCAGCAGATTTTTGCCTTCATGAAAATAGACAACGTACACGTTTACCCACCCGCTTCATACAGGATAACATCCCTTTTTACCACTATATGAAACGAAGACGAAATAGATAACGGAGCCAAATCATATTATTTGTGAATGCCTTTCAGCTCTATCTTCCTGGTATTCTTCCAACCATAAACAAGCTCCGGTATGGTTATGCCGGAAATTTCTGTATCTATCCTGTCGACAACCTCTGCACCAAGAGACTCATAGAACAGTCTTGAGAGGTTATCTTGTAGAACGGTCACTGTCATAGTATAAACACTCATATCAGCAAGATCATTCAGTACGGGCTTGAGAAGCAACGATCCAATTCCTCTCCTTTGGTACTGTTGGTCAAGGTAAATGGCGTATAACTCACCTGCATAAGCTGGATAATTTTCGGATCGCTGTTTACCTCCGCAGGAAAACCCGCAGACCTTTCCTTTTTCTTCTGCTACATAAACGGTCCCTTCCTTGAGTATTTCCTTCCATTTGTATTCCCGGTTCTCAAAAGTCATAGAGTCAAGATAATCATCCGGGACTATCCCTTGGTAGGTTGTCCTCCAGGTATCGACCTGAACCTTGGCGATACCCATTGCATCAGAAGCTATGGCTTTTCTGATTCTCATATTTCTACTCCCCCAGCTAATAGTAAATATAAATACTTGAGAAAGAAAGACGCACCTTCCAGGGGTACGTCCGTTACGATTTGATCATTTCCAATGCTTGTCTCACACTATGATAAGAGTTCACGCCAACTGACCCTATCCCGATTGTTACTGCAGCGTGCGCCAGCTTCGGGGTGATACCTGTCGAAATCACGTTTATTCCCAGCAGCCTGAGCATCGAACCCGCATTCTGGAGATTTCTGGCTGCCAGTTCATCGATTTCATTCACTCCTGAAAATCAACAATCAGATGGTTTATTTTGAGGTTATTGACTTGCGGCAATACGGAATCAATCAAATGGTTAGTCCTGTGCTCATCAAGATTCCCCACAAGAGGGACAACAGCCATGATTTCAGTGAGCGGCACAAGGGGAAATGAAATGATGTCAATTTCGTCTGCGAATTTTTCCTTTATTCTGGCATTGTATTCCTCGAAGGCTATCACAGTTTTCTCCAGGCTGACATCCAGCATTCTATTAATCTTTTTCAATACAATCGTATACTCTTCTGTAGAAAGGTGAAAGTGGCTTGCCCATCCAGAGACTAAATCTGTAAATCCTTCCCTTGTTGGCGGATAACGCAGAATGATTTCTGAGATTTTTCTGTTAGCGGATACTTGTTCATAGGCGTTATGCTTACTCCATTCAATTCCTTCATCTGGAATATCCCGATCTTCAGTTTCAAGTGACATGCTTAGGAAGCTTAACAGTACCTGATACATATCGCTGGCCCGATGGATTTCCACTTCCGGAATCGATAAGTTCATCTTTTGAATGACGGTACCTACGATATCATTGGCAAGTTGGATGTTTTGATCTTTTAGAAAGGCTGTTTTCGCATTCATTGTTGCTCTCGGAAAAATCCTAAGAGCCAGATTTTTCCCCTATATTCCATCGATTACCCCTTGAATAAGGGAGAGTAGCTCTTTTCTTTCCTGCTTACAGGGGGTTATCCGGTGAATAACCAAAATAGTATTTGTCATTCCTATTGAATAGCAACTAAGTTTACGAAAAGAGCCTTTAGAAATGCAGCAAGTTTGCTGATTGTTGGTTTCAATGCAGCTGCTCCTTATATTTTAATTGATTATAATTAATTTAACACAGCCGCCAATAAGAATGAATGGCTTTTATCATTTAATCCAGGTTTTAGTACTATTATTTTCCGTGAAATTGGATCGTTTCCGATAGAACCCTTCTTGTCATTTTCCAAATGCTCTTTTTTGCCTTGCAGGGTATTCATCGGAAGCCTTTGTTATATACCTCTCAATGACAATCTCCATATAGACATACACACAATTGGGTATTTCAAATACCATAAAAGGAATCTTTCTATAAAAGGAGATATGCCCAATGTTTTATCATGTTAAAGAACTGCAATATCAAGCAAAACCTGATAGACCTGACCCATTGTTTGCAAAGCAGCTGCAGGAAGTGCTTGGCGGGCAGTTTGGTGAAATATCAGTTGCCCTGCAATACCTCTTTCAAGGATGGAGTGTCAGAGGGAATGGCAAATATAAAGACTTATTAATGGATACAGGTGCTGAAGAGCTCGCTCATATTGAAATGCTGGCTACAATGATTGCACGACTCTTGGAAGGAGCACCTGTAGGCGATTTGGAAGTGGCGGCTAAGGACCCGATCATTGGAGCGATCCTTGGCGGAATGAACCCCCAGCATGCCATCGTGTCGGGTTTGGGGGCCATGCCGGCGGACAGTGTCGGGAACAGATGGACAGCTGACTATATTATTGCCAGTGGTAACCTGCTGGCTGATTTCAGGGCTAACTTGAACGCGGAATCACAGGGACGCCTCCAAGTTGTGAGACTGTATGAATCTACTACCGACCGCGGAGTCAAAGATATGCTCTCATGGCTGATTGCCCGGGATACCATGCATCAAAATCAATGGATTGCGGCAATCAAAGAGTTAGAGGCAAAGGAAAATGTCGTTGTACCAAGCACATTCCCGAGAGAGTTGGAAAAACAAGAAGTTTCCTATACACTTTTCAATCTGTCCAGAGGAAACAAAAGTGCAACCGGAAGATGGGCGAGCGGTCCGAGCATGGATGGATTGGGCACCTTCAATTATGTTGAAAATCCTGTCCCGTTCGGTCCAAAACCAACCTTGAGTCCAGCCCCTTCCTATATCCATGACACACTGCCTTCCGTCCTTAAAAGTGATGTCATGCCGCCGCCGAACATGTGTTAAACGGCGAACAGGACATTGTGCTTCAACCATTTATAAAACCAACAAATTCCTGGGCATGCCTGTCATTCAGGGCTCTTGCCCTTACCATATCATATACATCACATATACTATTCCATCTCTATGAAAGGAGGTGGAATACATGAGTGGTACAGGAGGATATGGCGCAGGATTTGCGCTGATTGTCGTTTTGTTCATCCTTTTAGTGATCGTCGGTTCAGCATACGTTGGCGGGGGTTCTGGAGGTGGCTACGGCGGAGGCTGCGGCGGCGGTTACGGCTACGGCGGAGGCTGGTAATATAAAAAAGAAGTCATTTCAAAAAGGCAGGTTACCTCAAACCTGCCTTTTTGGTAAATTAGGAACCACTTTTCGTAGGTATTGTCCCTTACACTTCAGTTTCTTTTTCATTATGAAAAGGGTCGTCAAAGTGAAACAATGTATAGGCTGCCAAGAAACAAGACTGATTAAAAGAAAGCCCTTCATCATGTCAAAAATCAATTTCCCGATCAAAATCATTAGTACATACATTCGAGGCAGTCTTTGAAATGATGTTCGTTTCAATGTCCACAGTCCCTTCTTATCCCTTCCCTGCAGGCGCTGAAAACCTGAATCCAAAACTCATGAAGAGGAAATGACGGGGCCAAGAAAAACTGGTATTCCCATTTGCTGGACGAAAGTGAAATAGGTCAGTGAAAAGAAAAGGCTGTTTTCGTATTGATTGTTGCTCTTGGAAAAATCCCAGGATCCGTATTTTTCCTTTGCCATACTAGGGCTCTTCTACCCTAATGGAAGAGCCGCTTTTTTCTATCTTCCTTTTCGAGATATTTCTAGTGGAATAGGTGACATATAACGGCCCTCCCAATAAATGGAGAAAAGTTGGCGAAAAGAGCTACAGAATGTATAACAGGTGTCATACCCATAGCAGACAGACTGGGGAAATAACTTTTTAAATAAGCTGTCTTCACCCGAAAAATAAGTCCAGTATATTTGACGATGTGGAAGCATTTTTATTGTAGAATTCTGAATACCCACAGTTTTTACAAAAGACTACAATAAATTGGTTATTCTGGATATCGAACATCTTCGATAGGCCGGTCCCTGTCATAGCGACTTCTTTCTTTCCGGCATCCGTACTCCCGCATTTTATACATCCTTGATTTGACATATGATCTTCCTCCTTTAATTTCTTATTACTATATACGGGTGGTAGTGGGAAAAGGTTTCTTTTCTGAAAAATTCATGAAACAATCTGCCCGAAACAATAGTTATATAGGTGAAGAACCAGAAACGCTTCAAGGAGGATACCAATGGGAAAACGAATTGATATTAAAATCATGCGCCTAAGCGCTGCAGCAGCAATCGCTTCATCACTATTTCTAGGCGGCTGCCGGCTTGAAACAGAAAGTGAGGCTGGTGTTCAAGAAGCAAGTGATGGAGGGGCTCCACGGCAGGTTGAAAAATCAACTGGGGCTGTCACTCTTGAAATATATAACCAGCTGGGGAAAGGGATGAGTTATGAGGAAGTCAAAGCGATTATAGGGACTGAAGGAAAACTCATTACCGAAGAAGGTGATCCCAATGCAACCTATGTATGGGAGGGGGAAGGTAACGGTTTTTTAAGTGTTTCATTTAGAAAGGACAAGCTTTTGACCAGGACACATTTCGGGTTAAAGTAATTTAACAAGTGCACCCTAAACAGCCGGCTTGGGGTGTTTTGTTATGTGTGAAGGGTATCTGGGTATAATGAAATCGACTGCCACCCCCAAAAATCGAAACAATCATTCGAATCATCTAGTGAAAGGACAGGTGAAACCGCATGAATACACGCATCACAAAGCTTACCTATGATGAAATCGATCAATTACTTGAACCGTCCGACAAAGAATTAATTAATGAGATCCATTGGAAATTTGTCTCTGAAGAAGAGATGGAATACCTTTTACACACCCCTTAACCGTTCCGAGTCAGGGGAGATTTTTGTTTTAGAGGAACGACGGAAAAAATAATGATGGATAAACTGGCTTCTAAGTCTTATGAAGAGCAATATAAAAAACTCCAATTTTTAAAGTGCAATAATTTTGATCCTATGAAAAAACTCATGAAACACCTAACCCACTAAAACTCCCTATTTTAGAGTGGTATGATGTTCACTATGGTCATTACGCTAAGACCACTCTTTTCACTGCTTTCTCCGCTTTATCCTCCCAATTTCACAGTTGCCATCACTCACTTACAAAAAGAAAACCGCGTGACAAAGAAGTGTTTTCTGGCTTAGTTAGGCTCAACATGGACATGGACGTCATAAATATTATGCGTTTCTTTCAAATAGTCCTCGACCTTGGTGGATATATCATGGGCATCGCGGATATCCAAATTCGAGCTTACAAGGATTACCACATCAACCACTGTATTGTTTCCGTAAGCCCTGGCTCTTATATCTTTTACGCCTTTGACACCATACACGTTCATCACGGAATCATGATATGTTTCTACTTTTGTTTCATCATAGCCGTCCGTCAAATAATGAGTGGACTCCCGGAAGATATCCCACGCCGTTTTGCAAATTATGAAACCGACCACTACAGCTGCCACAGGGTCCAGCCAGGTGAGGTTGAATTGGGCGCCGATGATGCCTGCTGCTGTCCCAATGCTCACCCACGCATCTGACAAATTATCTTTAGCGGCAGCCATCACTGCATGGCTGTTGATACGTTGAGCAATTTTTTTGTTATATCTGTAAACAAAGAACATAGCCGCCGCACTGAATATGCCTGTCCAGGCAGAAATCATATCCGGTGCCTGCTGCTTTCCTTCAATGACAGAAATGACGGCTCCAATCAGTACCTGCACCCCCACTGCCATCATAATAAAAGAAGCAATTAAGGAGGCGATCGTTTCAGCCTTCCAGTGTCCGTAGGGGTGATCTTTATCAGCTGGTTTTTGTGACCATTTCAGGCCAGCCAAGACGGCAGCTGAAGCTATGATATCGGTAGTATTATTCAGTCCATCTGCACGGAGGGCTTCTGAGTTCGCAGTATACCCGATAACCAATTTTATGATCGACAAGGTGAGGTAGGCCACTATACTGACAATTGCCGCCCTCTCCCCTATTTTTAAATCTGCATACTTTTCTTTTTCCATTCCACTATCCTCCACTCTAGCAGCCACTATTTATACTACCAAGCGATCATTGAGTGGGTCTATAGCAACGTTCTTTCCTTTTCCTTACTTAATCGGGGGCAAGAAACAAAGTTTCCCACGCTCAAAACCAAAGGGATTATCGTCTACTGGAATAGTTCCCACCCCATTTGTCGCTCGACTGGGACCGAATAACGTGAAGCCTACCAGAAACGGTCGTCAAGATAGGCACAGAAAATGCTGCTTAACACTTTCACTGTATCCCCTTTCCTTTTTAGCTTTCGCTTACTTTCAGAATTTCCTTGATGACCTGCTCAACCTCTTCGGGTGTTTCAATGGTAAAAAAATGAGCCGCCTCTTGCTCATTCGGATGGTCTGCTTCTTCCTCATTTTGTCTGGTTAATACTTCAGAAAAAGTAGAGGCGCTCCTGAATATCCTGGTACTGCGATTGCTTTGTTTAATGCGCATTCTAAGGGTATCATCAGGGATGTTGAAGTTCACTAGAATCGATTTTAAGCCCCGTTCATGGAAATAATCGAGGATCCTTAAGCGTCCCCCTTGATGACGGTTGGAATTACAGAGGATCAGATGGTAATCAGTATGCTCAGCAGCGTAATCCAGAATGGTCTTTGATACAGCATATTTCAGTTTATTGGGACCTTCTGCAGGAAGCAATTTTGGGTATATTGTAGTAAGAAACTCAGCTTGATGATCCTGATCAATCACTACAGAATGATCAAGTCTTTCTTCTAACATTCTTGCAAATGTAGATTTTCCGCTATGGGTTTTACCTACTGTCAAGATGACCAGTCTGTTCATTATGACACTCCTTTCATTATCCTTATATATTGAGATGCGTTCTTTTAAAACATCCTCCAATGGATTCAAGGGCTGTCTCTTTTTCTTTTAACAAACACTAGAAACTCATAGCCCTTATTTAATTCCTGAAGGTAATTCTTTCAACTCCCTGGATTGATTGTTAAGATGGATAGTGAAACTGTCATCATCCCCCTTTGTTCTCTACTTCTCCAAGGGTCATTTCTTTCACAGAAATAATTCCTGACTGAGAAAATGATTCTGGCTGTTTTTTTGCTTAAATCGATCCATTTCCTCTTCCGTACTAGTAACCTGTTCGATAACGCTTCGATTTTTTTCAGGTATCTCTTCTGCCTTCACTTCTGAGAAAGCGTGTGCTTTGATTGCAGATCCGCTGTACCCAATCAAAAGAAGCAGGATCAAGAAAAACATTAGCTCGACCGCGTTTGAAAAATTTGTTAAAGTACTTGAGTTTAATGACGAATTTGGGTTGAAGAAAGTTTCAGAAAAAAGCCTTCCTGTTTTGGAAGGGTAGAATTAAAGCGTTGCAACCGACCTTCTAAATTAAAGGTGAAGTTGTCCAGCATGTAATCTTAGAACAGGGATTTATTGATCGTCCAGCTCAAAATATCCCGTCTCTTTTGGGAAATCGTCCCGGCTGAGAGCAGTTGCGTTGATGAATTGTCTGAAAGATGTAATTGTCCCATCGTGAGAGACGATAAAAACCCGCTTTTTCCCTTTGCTCCTGCACCATTTCAGAAAACCGCCGGCAAGGCTTCGGAACTCATGTCCACCCATTTTATTGATACCGTCTGTCCATAACCTATCAGATTGTGGCTTATCCAATTTGAAAGAAGGAAATTCTTTTTTCAATAGGCTCTTTTCGTAAATTTTGTTGCTAAAATAGTGGGGTAATGAATCGGAAAAAAACCTGTTAAGCAAGAGAGAAAAGAGTTTGTCTCTTCGTTCAGAGCGTAAAACTTAGTATGCAGGGGAAAAATCCGGCTTTAAGGATTTTTCCGAAAGCAACTATCTATACGAAAACAGCCTTTCATTTTGTGTTGAGGCATGATGGTATCACAAGGAAGAGTATTCCATTCGGGTTTCTGCGGGAACATTCGAGGAGAAACAAGAGGGCTTGCCGTCTTCTCGCATCTTGTGTCCTTACTAAAGATCGAGGCTGTTTCCAATGTCCGTCTTACAGGGCTGGCGATCAAGAGATCATCCTCTGTTAAAGTGAATTTTTTCCTGGGAGCTGCTGCTTGGGCTACTCCTTCCAGCGTCAATCCTGGATCCTCAATCTGAAGGCTGTCCGGCAAATTCAGTGTATGTTACCCTGGCCATGCCTGATGAAAATCAATTTCATAAAAAACCTCCTGAATCTTGGTGTATACCCTCAGGCTAACGCATATGGAACGAAAAGAAATCCCCTTAGCCTTTATGCACACAAAAAAGGCATCTGAAAACTCCTAGATACCTTCGTGCATTCATTCAAATTAGAGAACGAGCAGCGGAATCCTGTCTTTGTACTTATCAATCAAGATTCGATTATGCTCTTCTGCCCCATCAACATTACCACTTTTGAAAATAGGAGGTTGAAAGCCATTTTGTTTCATCTCTTTCACTGCTTCAACCATGATCCCATTGGCAATGGCTGTGCCGATGACAGTGGAGCCTGTACCAAAGGAAGACTCAATTCCTTCAGCCTCCATAAGCGCGTCTCCAATGTCGATATGATTATCAATCACAAGATCAACAGAATTGAATAAATATTTTCCTGACCTATGTCGGGAAGCCTGGGTGTCTGAATAGCGAGGGGATGTGATTCCAATAATGAAAGCCCCCTTGGACATGGCCGTTTGCGCCACATCTATAGGGACAGGATTCCTGCCTGATGTCGAGACCACAATGACCACATCTTCCGGACGGATATCGACCTCCGACAAAATTTCCATACCAAGTTGTTCATCCTTTTCCAACTGGGAAGATCGGACTGCCCCCTTATGAAGCATTAAGTTTTCCACTAAAATCGGGTTTATCGGAACCAGTCCACCTGCACGGTAAAATAATTCCTCTCCCAGGATATGTGAATGTCCACAGCCGAACACATGAACAACCCCGTTGTTTTGAATAGATCGGGCAATTGCAGAGGCTGCTTTCTGGATAGTAACTGTTTCGTCTCTTTCTACCCGATCTAATAATAGTTTGAGTTTTTGGAAGTATGTTTTAAACAATTTACAGTCCCCTTCCTTTACCTGCTCATCTGAATCTTGAATTTATAGCGGTCAGCCCGATAAGAGGATTTTACGTATTCAACAGGAGTGCCATCTGCAAGAAATGTGTTTCGTTGAATGAGCATCACGGGAGCTCCCTCCTGCACGTATAAATACTCAGCCTCCATCTCGTCGGCAATTGATGATTCAATGACCTGGGAAGCATGGTCGATTTTTAAATTTAATGTCTCTTCTATATACGCATATAAAGATTGGTTGACGATCTGCTCTGTCAATCCCTTTATAAAGTTGGCTGCAATATAGTTCGTTTCCAAAGCCATTGGCATATCGTCTGCTAAGCGGATCCGCTGAATTTCATAAACCGGTCCATATTCTTGAATGCCAAGTTCGCGGGCAATATCCATTGTTGCCGGAATGATCTCGAAGCTGACCAATTGGCTGCCCGGTTTCATGCCTCTTGCCACCATATCTTCTGTGAAGCTCGTCAGTCCTTGCAGCCCCTGTTCAATCTTAGGTTTGCGATCGGCGACAAATGTCCCCCTGCCTTGGACCCGATGTAAGTATCCTTCATTAACCAGTTGTGTAAAAGCCTGCCTGACCGTCATCCTGCTGATTTTAAATTTTTCCGCATACTCTCTTTCCGCAGGAACAGCATCACCTGTTTTGAGCTCGCCTTTTTCAATAAGCTCTTTTATCAGTTCCCCGAGTTGATAATAGATCGGTATGGGTGAGTTCTTCCTAATCATTGTCTCGGTCCCCCTCCTTTGCTGCTGGTAGTTCCAGTCCCTTGGCCAGTTTTTCTAGTTTCGAACCTTAGTGGGAATGGCCGCTTCATCAGCGATAATTGTAACACATGGATGATGCTTCAATACGGAAGCAGGAAACCGTTCATCTGCCTCCCCTTCAAAAAGCTGTTTCAGGGCATCCTGTTTCTTTTCGCCAGAAGCTAAAAGCAGGATTTCTCTGCTTTTTAAGATAGTTGCGATTCCCATGGTAATGGCTTTGGTCGGTACTTCCGCCGGTGTATCAAAATATCTGGCATTCGCTTCTCTTGTGGAAGGTGTCAAGTCGACGACATGCGTCCCGGATTGAAACGAAGTGCCGGGTTCATTGAAACCGATATGCCCATTGCTGCCAATTCCGAGAACTTGAAGATCGATACCTCCGTGCTTATCAATCTCTTGGTCATAATCCCGGCATTCCTTCTCCAAATCTTCTGCATCACCTTGAGGGATATGAGTGTGAGAAGCAGCGATATCAATATGGTTAAACAAATGATCATCCATATAGTACCGGTAACTGTTCGGGTTATTACCTGACAGACCGACATACTCATCCAGATTAAACGTAGTAACCTGTTTATAAGAGGTGAAATTCTTCTTGTGGTCCTTAATCAAATATTGATAGGTGCCAACCGGTGTTCCTCCTGTTGCAAGACCGAGATTAACAGCGTTGGCGGTGCGGACTTTATCAATGATGAATTCCGCTGCCCTTCTGCTCATTTCCTGGTAGTCTTTTACTTCTATTAATTTCATTGGTCTATTCCTCCTTTTTAAATGCAAGACTTCCTCTGCAGAAAGTCATGGCTACATCCATTTCTTTGTTCAATATGACGATATCTGCATCTTTCCCTCTCGAAATACTGCCTTTCCGGTTGTACAGGTTCAATTGTTTTGCCGGATTGGCGGATGTCATTTGAATGGCATCCTGCAGCGAGCATCCTGTAAATTCGAGCATGTTCTTTAAAGCATTTCCCATTTTTAAAATGCTTCCTGCCAGGGTTCCATTCCCGAGGACCGCTTTTCCGTTTTTCACAGTGACATTCTGACCTCCTAAGTCATATTCCCCGTTTTTCAGGCATTTAGCACGCATGGAATCAGTAATCAGTATGACCCCTTCGCTTCCCTTCTGTTTGTAAGCCAGCTTGATGGCTTCCGGGCGAACATGGACACCGTCCACAATCAGTTCCGTTTTCAATTCATCATATAAAAAGGCTGCGCCTACTACACCTGGTTCACGATGGTGCAGGCCTTTCATTTGGTTGAATAAATGGGTAATGTGAGTCGCACCGGCTAGAACAGCCTCCCCTGCCTGCTCAAATGTTGCATCCGAATGACCAATCGAAGCAATGACACCGGTCTCTTTCAAATGCCGGACCAGCTCCTGGCCGCCCGGCTGCTCAGGAGCAAGGGTAACCAGCTTGATGGCACCATTAGAAATAGACTGCCACTTTTTGAACAATTTAACGTCTGGATCTGTAATATGTTCTGATGGCTGGGCACCTGCCCGTTCTGCATTAACGAATGGGCCCTCAAGATGGACTCCCAAAATTTCTGAGCTGCCGGAGTTCTGTTGATGTCCAATATAGTCTGCTGCATTCTTGAGTGCTTTTTCAATTTCGCTGCTGCTTTGAGTAATGGTCGTAGCGAGGAAACCTGTGGTCCCTTCACGTGGAAGCGTTTCAGCCATAGTGTCCAAGACCTCCGGGGTGGCATCCATTACATCTGCGCCGTTTACCCCGTGAATGTGTACATCAATGAAACCGGGCAGGGCTTTATATTCAGGAGAAAGTTCAACAACTTCCTCATTGCCCTCCTCAACTAGATCTTTTAGCTGGCCTATCTCAATAATTTCATGACCTTCTATTTTTAAATATCCATTGTTCACTATCCCATTTTCGGAATAGATTTGAAGGCCCTTAAGCAAAATAATAGTTGTATCATTTGGACTCATTGTTCATTCATCCTTTCAATGGGCAGTGTTTTTATTGAATAGTCCTTTCGATTTTATCATCACCAAAATATAGTTGTCTATACCAATTTTGTTTAATCTATTCTTTCAAAATACATTAAACTTGTCAAACACTCTTGTTTCATCGATTTTTAGTATTTTTTATCACTTTGTAGATTTTTTAGTTGGTATAGACAACTGTAACTTATGATGGTAAGATAAGCTTGTTTAGAAAAACGCTTTCAAAAAGGTAGAGTAAAAAGGAGAGGGTAATATGTTAGGTTTTTTACAACGTATTGGTAAGTCGCTGATGCTCCCGATCGCTGTTCTGCCGGCTGCAGGACTGCTCCTTCGATTCGGGCAACCTGACTTGCTGGATATTCCATTCATTGCGAATGCCGGGGATGCGATATTTGCCAATCTTGCACTTATATTTGCCATAGGGGTGGCAATGGGGTTTGCAAAAGATAACAATGGTGCCGCAGCGTTGTCAGGCGCCATCGGTTACCTGGTATTGACCAACGGTGCTGAAGCTTTGGATAAAACAATAAACATGGGAGTGCTTGGCGGGATCATCACTGGTATCATTGCCGGGTTGCTCTATAATCGATTCCATGATGTAAAGCTCCCTGAGTGGCTTGGATTTTTCAGCGGCAGGCGCTTTGTTCCAATCGTGACTTCGGTTGCAATGGTCATTGTTGCCGGGATTGCCGGATTCGTTTGGCCGCCGATACAGGCGGGGATAGACGGACTTGGCAACTGGATCATCGACATGGGTGCGATTGGTTCAGGGATTTTCGGGATTTTAAACCGCCTGTTGATTCCACTCGGACTTCACCATGTATTGAACAGCTTATTCTGGTTTGAATTTGGTGAATTTGCAGGGAAATCAGGAGATATCGCCCGTTTCTTTGCTGGAGACCCGACTGCCGGCGGATATATGACTGGATTCTTCCCTGTCATGATGTTTGGTCTGCCTGCAGCAGCTATTGCCATTATTGCGGCAGCAAAACCGGAAAAAAGAAAAGCGGTTTCCGGGATGTTCATTGGTCTAGCGCTCACTTCTTTCCTAACAGGAATCACGGAACCTATTGAATTTTCGTTCATGTTCGTGGCTCCATTGTTATATGGTGTACATGCGATTTTAACAGGTATTTCAATGTGGCTGACATCCCTGCTCGGCATCAGGGATGGGTTCACCTTCTCAGCCGGCGGTATCGATTATCTGTTGAACTTTAATATTGCTGAAAAGCCATTGCTGCTTTTATTAATCGGTGTCATTTATGCGGTTATTTACTTTGTGGTCTTCTATGGCCTGATCAAAGCATTCAATTTAAAGACTCCTGGCCGCGAGGAAGATACCGAAGAAACAGTCCCAGCAGCTTCACCTGATGCGGGAGCGGATAAGTACGAACAGATGGCAAACTTGTTTATTACCGATATAGGAGGCAAAGAGAACATTTCTGCAATCGATAATTGTGCCACCCGTCTTCGCCTGAATATAAGGGATATGACCAAAGTCCAGGATGCTTCATTGAAGAAACATGGTGCAAAAGGTGTCATGAAATTAAATAAAACCAACCTGCAAATCATTGTAGGGACAGAGGTCGAATTTGTTGCCGATGCGATGAAGAGGCTTGAAGGAAATGCTGCCAAGGAAAGAATTGCTTCTGAAACACCGACTTCAGTTTCGAATGAAGGAATGAAGCCCTTAACGGAAAATGACTTTGTCGTTCCTGTTGAAGGGAAAATCATACCGATCACAGAAGTGGAAGATGAAGTCTTCTCTCAAAGGATGATGGGTGACGGTTTCGCTATTGTCCCATCAAAAGGTTCGGTGGTTTCTCCGGTTGATGGTGAAATCATTAACGTCTTCCCTACCAAGCACGCTATCGGAATCAAATCCGTACAGGGATACGAAATCCTCATTCATGTCGGACTGGATACGGTCCAACTAAACGGTAAAGGATTCAACGTCCTGGTCGAGAATGGCCAAAAGGTTTCCAAAGGTCAGGAACTTCTCACATTTGACCTTGATTTGATTTCTAGTTCAGCATCATCTATTGTTACACCGGTCATCTTTACAGATTTACCAAAATTAAATGTGAAAAAGCATGATCAAGTAAAACAGGGAGAGAGCGGAATATTATCAATTGAATAGTACTCAAAAAAAGCAGTGTCATGTTGAATAGTAACGGTTTCTATTTTGGGAGGGAAAGTTACTTATAAACAGTAAAATAGCACTTAATTGACACAATAAATAGCAGAAGAAAGAGCATTGATTTCATCATCAATGCTCTTTTCTTTGTGCTATTAGAATAAAAGACCCATCAGAACGTCCTTTAACCTTATTATAATGTTCCTTCCCAAAGTAACCGGCTAAAAAGCTTTGGGCTTTCACAAAATCCACTTTTTCATGCCTCGGGATAACCGGAGGCCGGATGACAATTCCTTTTTTTGCAGCTGTTTCTTTCGCATCATTATGTAACTTTTTCGTTTCACCCAGACAGTCTGAATAGTAGGCTATGACATCTTCACGGTTCGAAAGAGATAACGCAAGGGAATATGAGCTAAGACCGAATTTCCCCATATTCAATACAATAGTAAATACATTTTATCCGTGAATAACGGCGGGGCTTCCAAATTAAGGTCATCCTCTGAATAACCAGTAGGAACAGGATGTCCTTCCTCTTTGAAAAAATGTGTAACCTTATCAATATGTGTCTCCGCATATGTCAATGCCTGTTCACAAATCATCGGACATCCTTATCATTACAACATGGTGTCATTCTGATATGAAATCCATAGATTCGACATTTCTGAAGAAGTCAGTTGAGTGTTATGATCCATCGTTAGTCTTTCCCTCCACACTCTTTTAGATAGTCATAGGTTTTACAAACTATCGTGTAAGTATGACGAGAATATGTAATTTAACGGTAATATTTATATTCGTGATCAGTTAATATGACATCATGACATTCAGCTAAAAGGTTCTCAAGCTCAGCAGGTGTATGGTTTCGGTTATACGCACACACTGAAACGAGCCCGTTTTGAGTTATAAAAGAATCAATTTGTCGTTCATATTCAGTGATGGTTTGGATGAATTCCTGCTGATCTCCCCATTCTATCATGCCCCATGTCCACAGAGGAACCCCGCTATCCAAGTGGGATTGGACGTTTTCTAGGAAATGGGAATAAATAATTTCTGGTTCGAAGGTTTTATGGGAATAGTAGAAATCATAGTTATTCGTAAAATGGACATTGCATAATTCTTCTTCACTTAAAATTTCTTCTAATTTGCGTAGGATATTCAATTGATTCCGGTCGTTTTCCACCAGCATAATTTGACTGCCCTCTTTCACACCAGCCTGAATAAAGGTGAGTGCATTTTGAAGATATGACTTCTCATCCTCAAAATGATAAAGGATATGGCCGTTTTTTCCTTTATGTTTCTCTAGTAATTGTAAGATTAAATCGCTCATATACTCATATCTCCCTGTTATGTAAGATGATTTGAATTATACCATTTCTTCATACCTGATTATAGAAATACAACTAAATGAATATTCCATGGGTCTTCTTAATTATGTCAATTCCCTCTTCTCTATTTTCACCGAATTAGGACCCGTCAATCTTTCCCGCCTGATAGACTCCAGAATGTGTGCTTCTTTCCCGAAATTGCAACCAGCGCGTCTTCGTCGCCAAGTAGTATTATCTGGCTGAAAAGATAGTTCTCCTCCCCATTGAATTCGTACCAATGATGCCATTTGTGGAACGAGTGTTCCTGGTTTTCAAAAAAACCGTTCTGCCAAGAGACTCTCCTCTCGGCAGAACGGTTTTTGTTAACAGAATGTATCCTTCGGTTTAGGGACAGAGAGCCCGAACATTGGTCTAAGATAAAGTGCAACAAATGTACCAGCCATTGCAAGGATCCCCCAGATTTAGCCATGAAGACTGAACGAAGCGATTCCTCCGAAGTAGGCACCGATGTTGCATCCGAAGGCAAGTCGTGCGCCATAACATTTTTCATGTCTGACTGGTTCTTGACTGATTTCCGCCATTATAAAAGGCTCTTTCCGTAAACTTTGTTGCTATTCAATATGAATGTCAACTACTATTTTGGTCCTTTACCGATAACCCCGTGTGAGCAGGAAAGAAAAGAGCTACTCTCCTTTATTCGGGGAAATCCATGGAATACAGTGGGGGATCCGGCTCTTAGGATTTTTCCGAAAGCAACAATTAATGCGAAAACAGCTTTATAAAAAGAAGTTCAGCCTATTGTCCGGGTATATTCTCCAAAACTGTCTCCTCAATATGTATTTTTGACAAAGCAAGGGCTTTGGTTTTCACTAAAATTGTTTTCCTACCTTCTTTTTTGAACAAGGTAGGTTTTGTCGATTTCCTGAATAGCAGCAGCACCTGCAAGTGCCATCGAAACCTCGAACTCATCCTGTATCTGCTGCAGCGCCTTTTTCACTCCCTCCTCCCCGCCGCAGGCCAATCCATACATGAATGGGCGTCCGACCAATACGGCTGAAGCACCCAATGCCAAGGCTTTAAAGATATCGCTTCCGCGGCGGATTCCGCTGTCTATCAAAACAGGAATTTCTCCTTGCACGACTTGACAAATATCTTCCAGTACATCCAGGGTGGCAACTCCATGGTCAAGCTGTCTGCCTCCGTGATTTGACACAATCAACCCATCTATCTTATATTCCAAAGCCAGCTTGGCGTCTTCCGGGTGAACGACACCTTTTAAAAGAATCGGAAGGTCGGTATATTGGCGTATTCTGTGAATCGCATCCCAAGTGACTGTTGGATTTTCGAAGAGTTCTTTCATTTTTTTTAGCGCGGCTTGTTTATCTTCCAGAATGGGTTTTTCTAAAAGGTTTTGAAACACAGGATCGCTAAAATAATTTCCGCTCCCGCTTCCTTCGCCAATCGGTGAATACCTGTTGATATGATCACGTTCCCGAAATCCCATTATCGGTGTGTCCACAGTAAGGACGATCGCAGAATAACCTGACGATTCAGCACGTTTGATCATACTTTCTGCAACCAATTCATTTCCTGAATAATAAAGCTGGAACCAACGCGGGGCATCCCCCATCCGGCCAGCTATCTCTTCCATGGAATAGGAAGAAACCGTGCTGGTTACAAAAGGAAGATTCATGGAGGCAGCTGCACGTGATGAAGCGAGTTCACCTTCTGGATGTGCGATGGTCTGGACACCAATTGGGGCAAATAGTACAGGTGAAGAAATTGTCTGGTCCAATAAAGTCACGGATGTATTGATTGTTGAAACGTCCCTCAGCACCCTGTGGGAGATTTGGTAATTTGAAAAGGCCTCTCTATTAGCATTTAATGTCGACTCTTCACCTGAACCCCTTGCTATGTAATCAAAAGCTTTCTTTTCGATAATGCCTTCCGCCTCATTTTCCCATTCGTTAATGCAAAGGTGGCGGTCCTCCCATTTCTTATTAACCATCTTCAACCCGTATCCCTCCAGTGCCTTTTTATACATTTATTATGGCATAGGGGCGCTTAGTTTTCAAACTTATCTGAATATAAAGATTTTAAAAAAGCCCAGATGAATAATCAACCTTTACGTTTAGAAATAACCTTAGTGAACATGCCGCTGCCCAAGGACAAAAATGTATATATCCACACCCAGATCCAGAAGGTTTCATTAAAAAATGCATAAGTCGCAAAGATTGCTGTTATAAAAATAATCAGTGGAGTAACAAATATATTCTTAACTAAATAAAAGCCAAGCACCCCGGTCAATAAAGATAGAACTGGAAAACCGATTAAAATCATAAAGATGATATCCATAAAACCCCTCCTTTAGTGTAATTTTACACAATCAGAGAATAAATGCCAATATCATCTTATTCCCTCTTTATCATCCAAGATATCCAGTGATGATCAATCGTTTCAGATTATAAAAGGAATCTTAAAGTTTTAGGATGCATTTCACCTCATGGATTTAGAGTGCCATATCTAGGATTAGATCGAAGGGACAACAACTGGTTTGTTGGATGTCTTGGTTTTTATGTATGGAGTTAAGACTTCTGCTTTGCAGGAGGGGATATAGCACCCGTTCCATCTCGTATTGAAAAGCAGAAGAATATTAAGCATAAACGGGTATCCTTGTATATATTAAGCCATCACTGATGTTTTAAAGTATGAAACAGCTACTCTCTAATGAAGAAAAGAGATAGAAGCGCCCATTCAGGTTGTGGAGCAATTCTCCATTAGTTTTATCCTTTTTTAAAAAATCGGTAGCCGATTCGAAGGTATAGTGAATCGGAATCGAGAGCTTTTCATCTTTTCTTATCCTTCTTCGCCGATTGGCTTGAAATGGCCATCCATCCGCCTACCCCCTACTAGTCGTTCTCTTATAATGGATGGGGGTTAACGTGCCAATCAGTGCCACTATACTGCTGACTACAAGAATTCCCGTGATACCCTTGAATGCAATTACAGATAAAAGACCGAAAACAACCAGGTCAAAAGCAGAGTCCAGCACGGAAATCAGGGATAACGTGGTAGCACGAATTTCTGATGGAATAAGATCATTTTTTAGTTGTGAATAAATCGGTCCTCTCATCGCCTGTCCAAGCCTTAACAGAAAAAAGGCACCGAGGACAACCCATAATGATTCTCCATAAACAGCTGATAGGAATAGGGCCAGCGCTGCAACTGCTCCTGTTACGTTCATTAAAAGCACCCTGCTGAAGCGGTTTGTAAGCCAACCGACAGATTGAGAGATGAAGAACGCGCCAACAGCTGCCAGGGCATAAAGAATTCCAATCATGACTACGGGTAATCCCGCTTCCGTAAAAATGGGTTGATTGAATGCTTCATAAACAGAATCAGCAGGAATGAAAACGAGCGTAAAATTGATGAAAAGCAGCAGCAAAGCAGGAGCTTTACGAATTGCCTTGATTCCAGAGGCCACCTGGGTAAAAGGATTCTCACGGTAATTCCCATATTGGCTGGGACTTCTAAGAAAGAAAATCAGCAGCAACTCAACAACGTGAAAAGCGGCGCCAATAATAATGAGAGTGACAAACTGTTCATCTTTCAAATCACTTGCAAAATAAGCTCCAAACAAAACAGCCATGATCATGGAGATAAATCCCGCCGATTGGATTTTTCCCATAGCCCGGTCCATCCCATGATGTTGATCGTCCTCTTTCAGAGATTCATAGACCAAAGCTTCATCTGCTCCTGAGAAAAAGGTGACAGAAAACCCATTCAATGCACTGAAAAGAAAAAACATCCAAGGTTCAACGGCAAAGATGAGAAAAATCAAACTTCCTATTTTAAGCATGACCCCGATGAAGAAAGAAACTTTAGGTCCGAACCGGTCTGCCACGACTCCGCCCGGGACTTCCCCCAGCAAAACCGCTCCGCTCCAGAATAACTGCAGCCAGAGAATATGAAGAGGTTCCAACCCTCTGCCTAAATAAAAGAGTGTCAATACAGGTGCGATAAAATTGATTGTACCAAAGAAGCTAATCCAAAACATAACATTGATATTGTGCTTAGAGATACTGGTAGTTTTCATAGTCATTCCTGCTTTTTTTAAAAGGTAATAGAATATAGTAAAATATCATTATACCATTATATAACAACCACCACTTCTACTCTCATGAAAATGATTTTTTAGCCAGAAAGGAATGGCAGGCCATGATTATACGGGAAACAAAAGATGCATTCATTATGATCAGACAGCATGACCACGCTTTTTTATCGGGTGAAATAGTACAACACTTTGCTAAAGGCTTAATAGGTTCAGCAGACTTCTTTGAGGATGCCATTTATGCAGCTTTTCAACATGATCGCGGCTGGATCGGTTTAGATGATACGCCGATATGGAATGACCGTACAATGGCCCCTTACTCCTTTTCTGATTTTCCTTTACGTCCAAAACTCGCTTTTTATACCATTGGCTTGAATGAAATTGAGGAGCGCAATCGATATGCCGCCCTCCTATGCAGTATGCATTTCTGTTCATTCTTCACACATTCCAAGGACGAACACTGTATTCAATTTGTGCAAGAGGAAGCCAAAAGACAAGCAACGATCAAAAAGGGAATCTCAGATTTAAATGAGCCTTTGTTAAATGAGCATTTTCGTTTGCTGCAGTTTGCTGATGATCTCTCCCTCTACCTTTGTTTAAATGAACCAGGCACTACTAAAGAAAAGGAGCATCCCTGGTTTAAGGAAGGGTTTAAGAATACAGAGATATTCCACAGTGGAAATAGCCGTCTAGAAGCCTTGTGGATCAGTGAAAGCAAGATAAGGGTAGAACCGTTTCCGTTCACTAAGAAGGTTGAGGTATTGCTGCAATATAAAAGACTTTTTAAGGAAGATATTCAATCGATGGGGATCTCGGAGGCATACAAAAAGGGCAGAATTGAACAGAGGAAGATTTTGATTGTACCGGCATGAGTTTTCAAGGAGAAGCAATTTTACTGCTTCTCCTTATTTTAGCTTCTTAATGGTTGTGTACAATAAAACCGCCACAAAGAAAAAAGTCATGCTGCCTATCATTACTCTTATGAAAGATACGCTGTATGCAGAGGTATCGGAACTGCTTTGCTCAGTTTTTAATACGGACCACCACTCTTCCCCTGAAGATAAATAAATAGAAAAGAACAACCAGCTTAAGAAGCAGAAAAACACGAGCAGGGAAGTGCCTATTTTTCCATTCAAATGACAACCTCCTTTTTGGCCAGGCATTTCATCGAAAAGGATTCTCGTTGGCCCAATCATACGTTTGGTGTCACACCATCTGAGCTGGGATTTCTTTGGCTGAATTCCTTTAATAATATTCAGTAAGGTTCATCTTTCATATGAACGATATCCTTTTGATATTGATGAACATCACTATTCTCCTTCACTCATACTGTTAAATCGTTTTCTGCTTGTATTTTAAGTGCATTTTGTATCAGCTTTTGCAGGACGGTTGTGAATACAGAAATGACAACCGAAGAGAAAATGATGATGAGTCCCATCAGGACAATTCCCGGATGCCCCGCGCTTTGTGAAATCAAGTAGATGATTCCTATCAAATACAGCAGCACAATCGTTAACGCGCAG
Organism: Bacillus sp. SRL337; assembly: GCF_984799155.1. Classification (NCBI taxonomy): domain Bacteria; kingdom Bacillati; phylum Bacillota; class Bacilli; order Caryophanales; family Bacillaceae; genus Bacillus; species Bacillus sp. SRL337. The sequence goes on from NZ_OZ481793.1 coordinate 2,205,148, forward strand.
TATTTGATGTACTTCAGTGCCCGTACAGATGCACCCGAGAAAGCTTTGTTCTTTTCAATAAAGGTTATGATGATGAATGCCTGGTAAAGAGCAAAGAAAAATGGGATGGCAGTCAGGTAGAGTCCGATTAACACCGGATAGTGTAAATGCGAAAACTCAGGGGCTGTTTCAGCAAAGTAGGCTGCCTGCCCTGGGAGCCAGAAAATACAAAGTGCAAGTACAATAAGACTGATCACGGTCAGGGATGCTTTTAACAGAAGGATAGTACTATGTTTCATCACTGTCACCTCATTTGGAATTGTTTGGTTTAATGATAAAACATTATTTATTGATAATCAATAAATTATTATTAATTTTCAACAGTTATGGAAAAGATCCCTTTTCAACCATGTACTTATCTTAAGGCTCTTTTCGTAAACTTTGTTGCTATTCAATAGTAAATTCAAATACTATTTTGGTCATTCACCGGATAACCCCCTGTAAGCAGGAACGAAAAGAGCTACTCTCCCTTTTTTAAGGGGAAATCCTGGAATACAGGGGAAAAATCCGGCTCTTGGGATTTTTCCGAAAGCAACAATTTATGGGAAAACAGCCTTTCTTAAAGATTGTTGCTGCTTAATGGCAATAGGAATTTTTAAAAAAGGCCATCATTCATCTGAAAGCCCTGGCTATGCAAGAAAAAAATGAGGTTTTCTGTTGAGGCAATATCTCAAGTAACCAGGAGGATTCGGCTCCTGAGAGTTTTCTGAAAGCGGCAATCTATGCGAAATCAGCCTTTTACAAATAAAAACGCACAAGCAATCCCTGCCGGTGCGTTATCTATCCAGATCATTATTTTACTTGTTTCCTTCTCATCCACTGCGTAGCAGCCCATTTATCACCAATGATCACAGGAGCTCCGCCATGCAGGGTCAAGTCATTCAATTCCTGGTTATCATAAAAATACTCAAAGTATACAGCCATCCCTTTTTGCGGCGAAACAGAGAAGTTTAACTTAGGGAAGTAGGTTTCTCCGCCAAGTTCTACATCATTCAAATACATCACCAATGTGCTGATACGGGGGTTATCCGCCTTTTTAAAGAAGTCAAAATGAGCTTTGTACTCCTGTCCGATTTTGTAGTTCAGCATTTGCAGGCCTTCTCCATGCTCGTAAGGGATATTCATGATTTGTGAAATCCGCTTTTCAACCCTTGTGACAATTTCGCTTTCACCCTCCTCTATAAACGTACTGCTGCTTGTGCGTAAATCGTTCTCATTCCGTGTGTTTCCAATTTTCGACCGCTTCATCTTATCCTTAGACAATCTTATCAACGCATCACATTCCTCATCGCTCAAAACATTTCCCAAGACGACGATGAGTGGTTCTTCTATTCTGGCAATAATATTAATCTCTCTATCTTGGGTTTTGATCTTATTCCCTACGTGATGAAAAATACTTTGTTCCTTAACAGCTGCTTCTTGATTTTCCATTGTCAACTTTCATCTACCTCTTGTCTGTTATTATTTCTGAATAATTTGAAAACTGTTGATAATCGAAGCTTCTTTTACAGGATATTGTGGAGGAACTCATTTTCCCTTTGTGTCCTGTTTGTTTGGTCTACAAAAATTTAAATTAATTTTACACTGTCCCTCATGGTTTGACCATCTTTTTTTTAGTGTATTTTAGTCTATTTTTTGTCGGATATTTTCAGCATGAAGGCATAAAATATAATTGTTCATAAGGAGGTGTGACGGATGCCGAATTTAAATGATCACAAGTTCCGCAAAATCCAGTCTGAAGCTGCTAAGCTAGGCAAGTATCAAGAAGAATATGCTGCAGAATTGGAAAACAATAAACTAAAGGCTCAAAAAGGAAATAATGAATTTGAGAAATGCAGGTGACAGCAGCCTGCATTTTTTTGCAGACTAAATTTAGTCATTTGATGATGTTCACCAATGGACGAGTATCCTTACATTTTCTGGCCGTTTTGCATTCCCGTCTTCGTATGCTGAGACAACATGTGCCTCTGAAGGAAAATGTTTTTCTGCTCCATCAGCACCATTCAAGCCTGCATCCCGCTTCTACTTCTAAAGTAAACGTAATGAAGAAGCCGGACATTATTTTCTTTTGATTTTTTTCATCAGAAGAAATACAGTTGATCCAAGCAGAATGACCGCTGCAGGAACAATCCAAAGCAGAGTCGCTGGTCCCTTCTTGTTCTTACCTTCCAAATCGACTATTTCTGCTGGAGGCTTTCCTTTTCCCAGTACTTGTAGGTCTTCATCAGCCTCACTTAACTCTGTGGTCCTGTCACAAATAATAGTCACAAGGTCCTCTTGGCTTCCATATATTTCAGATGGTTTAGCATAAATCAAGTAATCTTCACCTTCTTGAAATTCAATACCGCAGTCACCACCTCCGGACCCCGTCGTAATGATCATTTGAGACTTGGAAGCTCCTTTCCAATTCTGTTGTACTTCAAAGAGGATTTTTTGGGTATGATTGGCTCTGAAGCTCACATCCTCTTCTTCCATCCACTTTATAGCTTTACCTGAGAAAACAGCTTGCGAGCGCGCAAATTCCTCCTTGACTGAAGGTGGTTCGACACAGGAACATGCATTTGCAGCTGGTGGTACAGTCATAGTGAACAGAACTAGTGTGATGAACATTATCAGTATTTTGAGTGCTTTTTGCAAAAAGAGACCCCCCTTTATCTCATTAGACGAATACTTCTTACAGTAGTTGCAGTTCTGGTTGAATTTCCGAAGAAGAGTAGAAGGGTGTGTAACAAGCTTTTTGTTTGAAAAAGGCAGAAATAAATGCGGGTAAAGCGGTAACGATAGGAGGGTAGGGCTTTATGAATAATATGAGATCTCCTGATTAGGCACTGTTCTAACGGTTGTGTATCAGAAATTCAGGAAGGGTGCGTTTTGGCAGAAACAGACATTTTGATGGGTCAGAAACCAATTGAAGCCAAAAACGCACCCGGAGGATAGTTTCGCAACGTGATGTACACAGAGTGTTAGTCGGTAACCTGTCTGCTTTTCTCCTAAAGTGAGTAAATCTGCACTGCTCTAAGAGAAGTACCTGTCCATGTCACCTTACTAGGTTAAAAGAAGAAAAACAATCATAAACAATCTTGCGCACAGACTCCTGCTGATCGTTTTTCTTCTATTGAGCTTATCGCTTCCTAGCCTTGATTATCAAGGTGGTCGGAAACTTTCTTGCCTTATATAATGAATAGTATCGGTTGGAAACTTCCCCTTCCATCGATGCAAAGCTTTCTGATACTTCACTTTCAATAACCGATTCAATCATGAAACCCGCCATGATCAATTCATTGATATAGGTGCTCATCTTACGCTGTGGAATGTTCACTGGTGCATCTTCCCCCTTGAAGCTTGGATAATGGGTCATCCCTTCTTCCTGATAGGAACCGGTAAGACGGACTTCGCCATTTACGCTTTCTAAATGGGGATACAGAGGGTGGTCCCAGCTGAAAATAAAATACCCGCCCGGTTTTAAATAAGAATGAATCAATTGAAAGGTATCTGTCAGTCTGGATGTCCAGCCAATCGCATAAATCGAGTACACCACATCGAAATAGGAATGGGGGATACCGATATCCTCTTCCATAGGAGCACAAAATAATCTTGGAGCATACTGAGTTAACGTTGTTTCTGCCGTCTTGATTTGGCTCTCTGATAAATCAAGCCCCCATAATTCGCCGGCGCCCTTTCCTGCCATATACAGCATGGAATGTCCGCTTCCGCAGCCTATGTCCAAAACCTTTTTATCCGTCAGTTCCTCGAAAAGCCCCAGTTCCTCCTCTGTTTGTGCGAACGGTCCATAACTTGGAAGCGAGTCCTTCCCATTGAAATGGTGTGCCACCTTGTCCCAGCTGTCTTTGTTTTGTTCTAAAATATCCATTTTCATAGCAATCCTCCAGATTAAAATTGTTTGTTGAAGGCACTTTTCGTAGACTTTGTTGCTATTCAATATGACTGTCAAATCCTATTTTGGTCATTCACCGTATAAACCCCTGTATGCCGGAACGAAAATCGCTACTCTCCCTTTTTCGAGGGAAAATCGTTGAAATACAGGAGGAAAATCCGGCTCTTGGGGTTTTTCCGAAAGCAACAATTAATGCGAAAAAGCCTTGTTAAAACATTCCGTTCTCATTTAGGGATTCTACGGGTATAGGCTGTCCAATGTCCCACAACTCAACTATACGGCCCTGTTCAAACCGGAAGATATGGATGACTGTAGCACCTATGTCCTCAGGGTGCTGTTTAACATGTGAGTGGACTGCCACTCTTTGGCCATCTTCAATGGTTTGTTTCACCTCAAAGATTTTGTCAGGGTTTTGTTGTGCATTTTCATCCATTGCTGTCATTAATGACTTGGCATCCCCTTTAAAAAATGGATTGTGATGAATAAAGCCGCTATCTGTGTACATTTTAAATGCTTCACATGCCTTTCCGGATGCTGCCAATTGCAAGAACGATACTGCTGACTCTTTATTGCTCATATTCATTCTCCCGTCCTATTTGTATTTTCCCTGAGCCGGACACTATAAAATCTCATCCCTTTAGGAACTCCTTTTATTTCAAATACCCCATTGAGGACCAAATTCCGGACTCGGTATTCGACGAAACTGTCCCCTAAGTAGTCCTCCAGGTGACCAATGACTTCGCCGATCAACCTGGCCGATTTCATGAAACCTTTTCTCTTTTTTTGAATCCTTTGTGCCGTTTTGATGATGTAGTCATCGTAATACCCTTCTTCCACATCGAGGATCGAATTCCCTCCCCAGACTCTTAGAACTCCTTTTGACTCATCCAATATTTTCCATTCTTCTATGTATGTTTTCAGCCTCTCCAAGGAACAAGGCTTTACATCCTTTGCCTTTTTATAAAGCTTTTTCCAACCATCAATTGAAATTTCCCCTGTATGAAGCAGGTCGTAGGTATACTCTTCCGTATCAAATAAAGTTTTGTACAGTGAGGTAGTATTAATTATAAAGATTTCGTTATCCTTTTCTTTTAGTAAAAATAAAATAAATCGCAGCAAGCTCTGCTCATGGGCATTTTCTCCTGTCCAAACTGTAATCGGCATCTTTGGAGGAATGCATTCAATCTGGATAATAGCTTCCTTGAAATCATTGAAATAGACTTCTGAATACTCGTACTCAACATCCAGATTAATATGATTATGCAGCCATTCATATCGCTCTTTCTGGCCTGTCTCTTCATGCAAATCAGTAAGTGGTCCATAGGAAAAGATATCGGAAAACGAGATGACCTTTTCCTCCTTGTCGCATCTCATTTCTTCCATGGCCATTTTAAAACCTCCTGCGGCCGAAGGTCCCGAGAGAATATGGACAACCTTAAAATTCCTGGCTTCATTTTCAGATTGTTTTTGTTTATATTCAAGAAAGGACTTGTATGTTTTGTGTAAATTCTCAACAACCTGTTTCTCTGAATACCCCTCTGTATCTTCCTGCATGTTCAGGTGCAGCAAAATATGGATCAGAAGGGATTTTGCCTCTTCTTCCGTTGACTTCTGAACGAGCTTCTTAAGATTTTCTATCAATCTTCCAGCCTCCTTTTTACATAATTCTACCATAATGAATGAGATGGAGAGGAAAGAGCAGAATAATGAAGGGTGCCAAAGTACAGCCTGCCCCCAAGGTTCATGGCTAATACAAAACTTCTAACCTGGTGAAAGCGGCCAAATTACGGAGTTGGTGTCCGCTGAAAAATTTTTGCTATTAAACTTATTCGTTAAATGTTGTGTAATTCCCCTTTTTAGTGAAAAGATTTCTATAGGGTCAACACCTGCCCTGAGGAAAATGCATAACATGCCTATATAGGTTTAGATAACCGAGGTGATAAAATTGAAAAGTGACCCTGATTACACATCCCCGCAAACGCAGTTTACATTTGACTTGAACAACAGTCCTCTGTTTATAAAAGATAATAAAAATTATATAAACATACTGGGCATAAAACAGTTGAATACACTTGAAAATACCTCTCTGCTGGATATTTTCCTAAGCAAAGGAAATGTTGTGGAGCCGCACTATCATCAAAATGCGGCTGAACTGGTTTATTGCATCTCAGGCACAGCCACTGTTTCGATTCTGAATCCCTATACAAAACAGGTGCTGAATTACACTATCACTCCAGGTCAAGTGGCAAATGTACCGCAAGGATGGTGGCACTATGAGCTCTCTTTAGTGGATCATACCCATCTTCTGGCTATTTTCAATGCACAGACACCGGAAGTGATTTTAGGTTCCGACATTTTAAAATTCACCCCTCCCAATATCATGTCGCACACCTATTGCCTTGATGAAGCACAGTGGAAACAGGCCGTTGCTCCTGTAAAGCCCTCGACCTATATAGGGCCATATAAGGAATGCGAAAGAAACATCGGGCAATTCCGCCCATATCCTCCTGCTCCTCTCTACCAGCACTGGTATTATTAAGGAATAAAAAAATCCCTGTTTTTAAGCAAGGGCACTGAAAAGTCCAAGGAAAATAAAAAAGGCAGAATCGTTCAATTTAATGAGCGATTCTGCCTTTTTCATGTGAGATTTTATGAAAACGTGTTGATTGCAGTGGAACGTGTACGATTCCGCATGAGGTTGCCCACCTGCCACTGCAATCAATAACCCGGATAAGTGGGTGGTTCCAATGATCCGTTCCCATAAAGTCCGACCAACATTCTTGCCCAGGAGAAGTTTCAGGAAAGTGAGTACTTTAAGGAAAAATCAAAAGAACTATATAAAATCGAAGCAAAAAATATCGAGTTAAACCACAGACACGGGGATAATGTGGCAGAATCCTCGAATCTAATTGGCATGGAATTACAAAGTGCCATGGCAATATTCGCAGTAAATATGAAAAGGATTCTAAAACTAATGGGATAAAAGAGCAAACATGTACGACGCTTTCGAAGAAAAAAGCCGGCTCTCTTTCCTTTTTTCAGGAAGAAGAGTCGGCTTTTTCATATTAATTATAAATGTGGTTTAAATATCAGAAGATTTTCAGTGCCCTGTTTTTAAGCTGACAGCCCTTTTTTCTATTCTTTTAGAAGTATGTGATCATCATCATGATAAAACTGACAACTGTGAATAAGGCGGCTCCATAAAAGACAAAACCGACATTTGCTTTTAAGTCATTGTCTTTTTGGATCTTCCAGCCTGCTGTACTGGCATCCAAAGTAGCAGCCTTCGACAAAGCACCACCGCTGCTGTTAAAGAAAAATAACACGACTGAAACAGCCAGCCCAATGAAGAAACTCCATTCCATATAAGAAAAAGATAAGACCTTACTTGCCGCCCAAACCAATAACGCGAACACACCTGCTGATAGTAATGTACCAATAATTTTCTTCTTCATCTGCATCTCTCCCAGAGTTAGTATGTAGGCCAACGATTATTCCCCTTTTTCGGAGGTTCCCCTGTCGTACCCGGATTTTCCCCAGTAATAAAGGAATAATGCTGATGACAGAAAACTTAATAGGATATAAAGGAATGCCACCATAACACCTCCTCTTTCATCATGGTATGTTTCTTATCTCTATATACGGAGAGATAAAGCGGAAGTTTCAAAAATTTTGTTTTTTTCAAATCAATGCGGAAATAGTCATCGTTTAGTTCATGTAAGCTGCAACAAGTGCAAAGCATCTCTCTCTTGTTAGAGAGGCTTGAGTGGCGATATATTCAAGTGATTCCATTGTACCGCCTTCATATTTTAGCGACGCCTCTTTTGCTTGGGCATCCCGCTGTTTAATCCAGTTCCGTTGTTCTTCTCTTAATTGATCCATCTCTTTTTCTGGCAGCTGTTCAGTAAGAACACCATAAATCTCATTCAGCTTTACATCCCACTTATTTAACCTTACTGATTCCTCTTCTTCCATTTCTGGAGTGGTCGTGGCATCTGAATTCTGTTGGGATGCTTCTATTTCTTTCTTTAACGCATTCAGGTCATTGAGGTATTTTTCTTTCATCCCATCTTTTGTCCCGCTCCCTGAGTCTTCCTGTTCATTGTTTTCTTCAGGTGCTTGATCCTGGTTATCTTGAATGTCATTGGATGATGCGGAATCTTCACTTGAGTTGTTTTCTGTCGTTTTTTCAGGAGTTTCATCCGTTTCGTTCAAAGACTGATCATTGGTGTTTGCGTTTGAAGATGAATTTTGACAAGCACCCATAATAAGTGCAGAAAGTGTTAGTGTCATAAACCATCTGTGTCCAAGTTTCATTTTTATACTCTCCTTCTTTAACGAAATATTCCAACAACACGGACCATCCTAACACACCCTGGAAAAAAATACCATGTAATGCAAAAAAGCCCTTTCATTAAGAAAGGACTGGTGAGACACTATTTATTTTCCATCCACAATTTCCTTAAAGATTTCATAGGAGCGCTTCTGTTTGTCGATGTCATATATATAAGAGACGGCCATGATTTCATCGACATTGTACTTCTCCTGGAAACTGGTCAATTGCTGTTTGACTGTATCTTTGCTGCCCATCAACGATACACTTGTCATGGATTCAGCCATTTGTTTTTCAGGGAGGCTCCAAATTTCATCCATATCGTCCACGGGCGGGCTCATTGGTTGTTGGGTCCCTCTCACAACATTCAAGAAGAATTGCTGCATGGTCGTTGATTCACGTTTTGCCTCTTCATCTGTTTCGGCCGCAATGACATTCAAGCAGATGATTGCATACGGTTTATCCAAATACTTTGATGGCTGGAAACGGCTGCGGTAAATGGAAAGTGCATCCTCCATATGCTTTGGTGCAAAATGGGAGGCAAATGCATACGGCAAGCCAAGTTTGGCTGCTAGGTACGCAGAATCCGTCGACGAGCCAAGGATATAAATTGGAATGTTGGTATCCACTCCGGGATGCGCTTTAACATACCCCTGCTCTTCCTTGGGTCCGAAGTAGGTCAGCAGCTGCTGCACATCATCAGGAAATGTGTAGACGTTTTCCTGAGTGGACGTCCTTCTTAACGCACTTGCAGTCATCATGTCTGTCCCTGGTGCACGTCCCAGCCCCAAATCGACACGGCCGGGATAAATCGTTGCCATCGTACCGAATTGTTCTGCCACTACTAACGGTGAATGGTTCGGCAGCATCACTCCGCCGGATCCGACACGGATTTTCTCCGTGTTTTCCAAGGTATGTTTGATCAAAATCGACGTCGCGGAGCTTACAAGAGTCGAAGTATTATGATGTTCCGCGATCCAATAGCGTGTGTAACCCATATCTTCAGCTGCCTGAGCAAGGTCCACCATCGCATCAATCGCGTCTTTTGACTCCTGGCCTTCGCGGATTGGCGCCAAATTCAAGACGGAAACAGGAATGTTAGTTTTAGTCATTTATCTACAGATCCTTTCTTTCACAATTTACTGTACTCATAAAGAATGTTGCTATCAATATACCCTGATCTCATTTCTGCATTCAGTACGTAAATGTATATACAGAAGTTACAGTTTGGATTTAAAAAAAGCTTAAACATTATCTAAGCTTTTTTACGTTAAAGACGATACTGTAATATTATTATGTACAGTTTCAGAAGTCAATTAATAAGGCTGTTTTTGTATTGCTGCTTTTGGGGAAATCCTAAGAGCAGGATTTTCCCCTGGCTGCCAAGGGTCTTTCTCACTCAACAGAGAGCTAAAGTGAAATCGTCTACTCTTGGCTGACAAGCCGTTTAATGATTTTCGCAGGATTTCCTCCGACAACCACATTATCCGGAACATCCTTCGTCACAACAGCACCTGAAGCAATCACGACATTGTCCCCTATGCTTACACCGGGATTTATGACGGAGGTTCCCCCGATCCAAACATTATCCCCAAATGTGACAGGCTTCGCATACTCTCTTCCCGAATTCCGTTCGCCGGGTTCCAATGGATGGGTCGCTGTATAGATGTGTACCCCTGGCCCCAGCATACAGTGATCTCCGAACCGGACTTCACAAACATCGAGGATGGTACAGTCAAAGTTGGCAAAAAAGTTGTTGCCGACATGTGTATTGTACCCGTAGTCAAACCGGATATTTGGTTCCATATAGACTGCTTCCCCAGTAGAACCAAGGAGTTCCTTTAAAAGGCTTACCCTCTTTTCACCTTCTGTTTCAGTCGTTTCATTAAAGATTCTTACTAATCTTCTCGCTTCTTCCCGTTCTTTCAACAGAACCGGATCAGCTGGATCGTACATCTTCCCGGCTAACATTAGTTCTTTTTCTGATTTCATCCAAACCACTCCCTGGTATGTATATAACTGAATCATATCAAAAAAGATGGCTGTTTTCTCATATATTATTGTTTTCTCTTTCGGAATTATTATCAAATCGCAACAAAGTTTACGAAAATACTCAAAAGGAATGAAATGCAATAATGGATGAACCACAAAAAAAGGGTTTGATATCCATTATACGGACTCAAACCCGGATGCTTATTTAAAGAATACTTTGTCTACGTTATACTTCGCCTGCAAAGTATTAATAAGATATGTTTCATAAATTTCCCGTTCCATGGCATCCTCTACATAGATGACATCAATACGATAGACTTCTTCCCTGTAAGGCTTAAGAGGGGAAACATTGTCTTCCAGGTGCTTCTTCACACGCTGCCTTAATTTTCTCGCTTTACCGACAAACAGCAGGTCATCATTGATGTTGTAAAACAAAATCATGCCGCCCTTGTCCCGTGGAATTTGATGAAGATCGATAAAGCCTTCGACCGATTTAATCACAGGTTCATTGGAATTAGCTGGTTGCTCACGTTCTGTTATTGATACATCTACTTTTGGGATCTCAATTGTTATCATAAATTCACGTCCTTTTTCTTTAAATATAAATGGTAACACAGATACCTGAAGAAAGCTATGATAATTAGGTTGAGCCCATTTTATCATTTTTTGTCAGGAAAAAATTCCCTGAATAAAAAGACATAGAATGTGAAAAAATGGGTATCTAAAAGTAATCGGTGAAAATGGAGGGATTTTATGAATAAGATGATGAAGAATGTACTCATGGGTTCACTGGTATCAGCAGGCAGTGCAGCACTGGCTACAACAATCTATAAAAGAAGAAAAAAAGCGAATTTCCCTGTAGATGAAGATATAGATACGAAACATGATTTGAAAGCAGACTTCGAGGAAAGCCCGAATGCTGATTATGAAGAGGAAGAAATCGGCCTTACGAAGCTTGATTCAACTTATCGCTCAGAGTGGCAGGCCAACGGTTTTCCCATGACTCATGCGGAAATGGACCGGCTGGAAGAGGAATCAAGACAGGATTCTTGAACAGCATGAAAAAAACTGCCGTCTGGATACGGCAGTTTTCCTTCCTTCCATGGCGAAAGGCTAACTTATCTCTGCAAGCTGCCTGTTCAGCTCTGCCAATTCGTTTTCCAGATCTTCTAATCTCTTCTCCGATTTTTCCGTATTCCGGCCGACGGATTCCAATTTTTCCAGGTCTCCCTGAATGCGGACATAATCCGACTTGACCTCACTGATCTTGTATTCCAATTCTGCTTTCGTCATCTATGTACCTCACCTTTCAACCATTTTCAATCTCCATTATAACAATTTCAAAAGAGTTTCATGAATGAAATGCTTTTCAAATCTCATCTACTGGATTTCATCTGCCGTTTCCGTTTAGTTACTATGAATGTGACCAGCCCCATGCCAAGCAGGATCATAGACAGCCCTGCCCCATCATGGCAGAGACACGATAGCTCTCTATTAACTGATAAAGGAAAAGAGTCAGCACGATTCCCAGACAGACGAACCCCTTCGCTTTACTTTTTAAAAGATGGTGGAAAAGATAGCCAATGCCCATGAGACCTGAATTAAATGAGCAGTTAAAAGGATCACAGACATTCCAACACCAGTTTCCATTTTCCCCCTCCTTTTAATGGATGCTTTATCCGACAATCATTTATAAAACTAACCAAAAAGAAATGATGATTAGAGTTACTAAACCCGTTATGGACTGAATCCAAATCATCCGCTTGCTTATTCCAGCCTTCCTTTCAAGCTGATAGATGTAGCCATTGGTGAATGCGTATCCAATCATGGACATGGCATATCCTTGTGCATCATAAAGCAAAGTGAAATACCTGATGATTCCCAAACCAGCCATGGTCATTCCTGCAGTACCGAGTATCATTTCGCAATCAAGCTTTTATCCTTCATATTTTAACACCCCTATGCGTTCTCGATATGTTGTTAATTCTTTACCATTAACCATATCCATAAGCCAAAATATCAATTGGGCTGTATCAAAGACCAACCCCTGATAAGGTTCATTTATTCAGACTTTCATCCGTGCCTTGTTGCACCCTTACTTTATTAGACGCTTTTACTAATGGATTAGTTTCGTTCAGGACTAAAACAAAAAGCAGCCCATCTCAGCTGGAATCAATCTTTCAAGCTGAGATGAACTGCTATAGATCTCTACTATTCTGACAACCTTTTTGTGCTCAAGCTGTACCTTTGCAGTATCGATTGTAAAATGGGATCAGCTCCTTCTTCAGTAAATAAATCGAGATCGAGACTGTCCTGCTTCTTCAATTCTTTTACTTCTTTATGGATATTCTCCATCTTGCGGTCCAGTTCGGCTGCGGAGCCGGCTGCTTCCCTTAATTCTGTGGAAAGCCTTTCAGGGATTTCCTTATCATATTTGTAGTAGATTTTGTGTTCAAGACTTGCCCAGAAGTCCATTGCAATCGTCCGGATCTGTACTTCCACATAGACTCTCTCTTCGCGGTCGGATAGGAATACAGGAACCTTTACGATAAGATGCAGACTCTGGTACCCATTCTGTTTGGGGGTGTGAATATAATCTTTCTTATCGATTACTTCGACATCCTTTTGGCGCTCGAGCATGCTGCTCAGCGTGTAAATATCTGAAATGAACGGGCATGTCACTCTGATACCCGCAATATCCTTGATGTTTTCCTTAATCGAATCCAGTGAGAGGTCGATATCCTTTCGAAAAACCTTCTTCAGGATGCTTTCGGGTGCTTTCAGACGTGAATTGGTATGCTCTATCGGGTTGTAATCGTGAATATATTGAAATTCTTCTTTCAAAATATTTATTTTTGTATTCATTTCATCCAATGCAAATTTGTATACCGCTGAGAATCTGGCAAGCTCTGTTTTGAAATTCTTCAGCTGTAGTAGATGGTGCTGTGAAAGTGTTTGCATTCTGTCATTTCCCTTCAAAGTAGATGGTAATTTGTTACCTTTTTCACAAGTTCTATCAGTTATCATGCTCTTCAATCGCAGTTTACTCTCTAAAGCGGTTTTCGTCAATAACGTAAAATTCAGTCAATCCTCTTCCAATCATTGTTAAAACACCAGCTTCCTGTTATAATCAAGCCATTACATAATTGAATAAAGAGGTAATGTCGTGTCTAAGAAAAATTTGCAGTTCTGGTTGATACAAATCCTTTTGATTGTGTTAATTGTATTTGTATCTACGAAAATCTCATTTTTGTTTCATCCTATCACCATTTTTATCACAACGCTGTTTTTCCCGATTTTGATCACACTGTTTTTGTACTTCCTTCTGAACCCGATTGTCAACTACCTTCAGCGCTTCAAAGTGCCAAGGGTTGTGGCCATCCTGATTATTTACGTATTGATCATCGGATTGCTGGTTCTGGCTATTGGCAACATTGTCCCGACAATCACAAAACAGTTCACAGCACTTGCCAATGAACTTCCTAAGTATGCTTCAGAAACAGTCCAGTACTTTGAAAATCTGTCTCAATCTGCAGAGTTCAAAGAGTTCATGAATGAACAGCAGGATCTGTTGGATTCAGCACAAGAAAGATTGGTGGGCTTTGCCAACGACCTTCCTACAATTATTACAGGAAGCTTCCAAAACATCTTAGGGTTGGTTGCCAATATTGCCATCATCCTTGTGACTGTACCGCTCCTTCTCTTCTACATGTTTAAGGATGGCCATAAGTTCCCTGTCGCGGTCTCAAAGTTTTTGCCGGCTGCGTATAGAAAAGAAGCCATGAACATCATGAAGGAAACGGGAAGTACACTGGCCGCCTATATTCAAGGCCAGGTTACAGTCGGCTTGTTTGTCGGAGTCCTTTCGCTGATCGGGTATCTGATCATTGATTTACGATTTGCGTTGGTCTTGGCGATAACTGTTTCTGTCACAAACATAATCCCGTATGTGGGCCCATTGATTGGCGGTGCTCCGGCAGTCATTGTTGGCTTATTCGAATCACCTACAAAAGCCTTTCTTGTCCTGCTCATCCTTGTGATTGCACAGCAAGTGGAAGGAAATATCCTTTCCCCGCTCATTTTAGGAAAAACGCTGGATACCCACCCGGCAACGATCGTCATCCTGTTATTGGCGGCCGGAAATTTAGCAGGCGTGCTGGGAATGATCCTTGCTGTTCCTACTTATGCGGTCACCAAGACCATCATCATTAATTTGGTGAAATTTTTAAAGGCCAAAAAAGAAGCTAAACTCAGAGTTGAACCAGGGCCTGAAGGGTAAAAAAGAGTCCCTTGAACATAAAATGTAACTCGTTCGGTTGAGAGGGAGAAAATGCCTATTTGCTGGTGGTTTTGCCGGTTAAAATACAAAGACTTTTGCAGGCTGTTTTGAAGTGTAATATGTATGAAAAAATTGCCCAAAAAAGAGGAGCTGCCAACGACCTTGCAGCTCCTCACTTCTATTATGCGTTATTTAATAAAGCCCCAGATCGGTTGAACAGCGGGTTTCCCGTTAAACTTTGCATTCTTCAGCAATGAAACCAGGTTCTTTGCTAATTGAGGTTTATAGAGGGAAAAATTCCCCTTAATTAGCAAATAGTATTGAAAACAGCTTAAATAGAGGGAGAATTTCCTCTTATTTGACTCAAAAAACGTGAAAATAGGCAGCTTTGCTTTGTATAAAGGGAAAAACTCCCCTTATTTTCCGCAAAAACCACGTCTACTCTACATCTAACGGTAAAATCTCCCCTTATTTTTTCTATCACTCGTTACTCCCCCTTTCTCTTCCCATCTAGTGTATCTGGCAATAACGAATCCGCGGACAAATTTGTACCATAAAATGCAGACCAGTTTGCAACACCACATACATTTATGCGGTAGTGCAAATTGGCCTGCAAATCAGTATGCCACAATAAGCGAAAAAACTTCAAAACCATTGGTATGCCGATAAAAAAGCCGATACAAAATGCTATGCAAATTGTACCGCAAATTACCTTTCAATTTATTGGTTTCTCCCTCTGTACTGAACGGGTTAATAGAAAATGTTCACGGGGGACTTTTTTATTGTATTGCCTGTTCCTGACTTGACGAATCAGCTGCACCATTATTCTTGCTGCCGTTGAGGAATCAATATCTCAACCTAAAAGGCTATTCCGCACCAAGCTGTGAAGGAAATTTGCAAAAGCCTCTAAACTGTTTGGTCCCGTCTGTCACATGCAACAAGAGACTCAGTTATATCCTTCATTGAAACCGTTTGTCCGACGAACAAAGGCATTAACTTCCCGACAATCGGTCCCTCTATCAGCGTTATTAATAAACTGACTATCACCCACAAAATGAGCATCATCTTCATGGTCACCAGATAAATATTCATGCTAAAACCGCCTTCGAGATCGATAATGACAAGAGGAGTCGTGCGGGAAGGATAGGATAGAAATCACCAAGATCAAGAGGCATCCTTCTCTGCTGTTTCTTGGAAGTCTTGTTTTTGTTTGCCCATATCACTTCTCCCCTTTCTTTCGGTACCTCGTTATTACAGCGGTATCGGGAATCCACTATAAGGGAACGTTTGTGAATGCATTTAAAGTTTACATAATAATATTATGTGTTATAGACTTAAATTCTAGTTGACAGGTCGGAATAGTAAGTTTAAACTTAGAAGTAATAAAAAGGAAATACTTATCCAGAGAGGTTGAGGGACAGGCCCTGAGAAACCTCAGCAGCAGAATCACGGTATAACGTGGGCACTGTGCTAATTCCTGCAGGCAGATTGCTTGGAAGATAAGTTGAGGTTGAAGCACCAAAAGAATGATCTCCCTCTTCTTGTCATTTGATAGATAAATTCATAGGGAGGAATTTTTTTTTTTATGGGTGAATTAAAAGAAACAGTTGAAAACCGGCGAAACGAGTTAATCAGAAAGTTGATTAAATTGGACCAATATAAGACAAACCAAGAGCAGCTTTTGGATTTATCGTTACCCGATCTTGAATATACATTTTACAAAAATCAGTTGAGTGGTCACCCTCATGACAGTATGCAATCCATCCGTTGGAGAAAATAATGTCTAAAAAGACAAATGAACGTGTTCATTTGTCTTTTTTTATGGCTCTTTTCGTAAACTTTGCTGCTACTTAATATGAATCTCAATTACTATTTTGGTCATTCACCGGATAACCCCCTGTGATCAGGAATCTCCCTTTTCCGGGCTCTATTATATTTGTTGGGGTAGGTTTTAAGGCAAAAAAATACACGCAAGCTCCTTAATCTTTTACACTTGAGTTGACTAGAAACAAGACAAAGATAGGAGTTGCGTGTACATGCATTTTAACATGGTTTTACCTGGATTAGAAGAGGTTAGGATTTTGAAAGCTGAGGAAATAGGGGAGGCATACCACCTGCATATTGAATTGCCCAAAAGGAAACATATGTGTCCTGCTTGTGGTGATCAAACGACCAAGGTACATGATTATCGTCTTCAAAAGATTCAACACCTTAAGCTCTTCGAAAGGACTACTTACTTGTTCTATCGAAGACGGAGGTACAGCTGCCACTGCGGCAAACGCTTTGCCGAAGATAATCGTTTTGTCCAACGGTATCAACGACATACCATTGAATGGAACCAAGCCTTAGGCCTCCGGGTGATTCAAGGGAAGAACTTCAAAGATACAGCCTGCCAGTTCCGCACATCTCAGGCCACAGTAATCAGGCGTTTTGATCATATTTCTGCCTCTCAGTTAAAAGAGGTTGAAAAGCTCCCACCTGTGATTGCGATCGATGAGTACAAAGGAGATACCAATGCAGGAAAGTACCAGTTAATTATAGCTAACGGGGAGACTAGAGAGCCATTGGATATACTTCCAAACCGCTCAGTAAGCACCATTAAGAAATACCTTCGGGAAAAGGGTTCAGAAGTTCAATTGGTCGTGATGGATATGAGCCATGCCTTTAAATCTGCGGTTCAAAAAGCATTGGGTTCGCCTATTATTGTGGCGGACAGATTTCACTTTTCCCGCTATATCCATTGGGCTTTAGAACGCGTGAGAAGGCGTGTCCAAAAAGATTTTCATCCATATGACCGCAAGAAATGTAAAAGAATGAAGCACATTTTTCATAAGCCATATAGCCAATTAAATGATCGGCAACACTGGTATTTAGAAAGGTATCTTGGTTTGTCTGAAGAGCTGCGCACAGCTTTTGCGTTAAAAGAAGCCTACAGGTTATGGTTTGAAGAGGCGAAGGAAATTGGTACGTCAGCTCCCAATAAGGTTAAAGAGGGATTGTACAACTTTTACCGACAGGTTGAAAATTCAAGCTTAAAGGAGTTTCACCAGGCTATTCAGACCTTAAAGAACTGGCAGACTGAAGTATTAAATAGCTTTGCCTTCAACTATAATAACGGTTTCGTCGAGGGATTAAACAATCAAACGAAGGTCATTAAAAGAAATGCCTTTGGGTTTAGACGATACGACCGTTTTAGACTTAGAGTACTATTGCATCACCAATTTAAATCAAAAGGAATTAATGTGGGATAAGGAGCGAGTGCTCCTACCCCAACATTTGACGTAGAACCCTTTTCCGAGGGGAAATCCATGGTATACAGGGGAAAAATCCGGCTCTTGGAATTTGTCCAAAAACAGCCTTTTTTAATTATCTGCCTGCCTCCCGCCTCCCATTCAATCTTGCTAATAGATTTCAGTTATGAATGTATATTAAAATAATCCTGATTCCCCCTGTGCATGTTTATTCCAATCGTGCCAACAATAATCCTGAACGAAGAAAGGAGATCCATCATGAAACTTTCTGGGAATACAATCCTTATTACAGGCGGAAGTGCAGGAATCGGCCTGGCTTTTGCCCAACGGTTTTTGGATGCTGGAAATAAAGTGATTGTTTGCGGCCGCCGTGAGTCAACATTGAAGAAAGCCAAAGAAAAACACCCTGAACTTATTACCCGTGTGTGTGATATTTCGAAGGAGCCCGACCGCACAGCCTTGTTTGAATGGGTAACAGAACACCATCCCGAAGTGAATGTACTGGTCAATAATGCTGGTATCCAGCAGCGTTTTCATGTATTAAGAGCTGAAGCAAAGACGGATTGGGATTATTTTAAGAATGAAATCACCACTAACATTGAAGCTCCCTTTCATCTATCCATGTTGTTTGCGCCGCTATTTGCAAAACAAACAGAGGCTGCGTTCATTAATGTCACTTCAGGGCTGGCGTTCACACCGATGGCCATTGCGCCGATATATTCGGCCACTAAGGCAGCATTCCATTCATTCACAATGAGCTTGAGACACCAGCTTTCTGATACTTCGGTGGAAGTCATCGAGGTAGCCCCTCCTGCTGTCAATACTGATTTAGGCGGTGCGGGGCTGCATACCCAAGGCGAGCCGCTGGATGATTTTGCTGATGGTATTTTTTCGGGGTTAAAAGAAGGCAAATGGGAAATAGGTTATGGTTCATCCGCAGAGCGGTTACGAATGTCGCGGGATGAAATTGATGTATATACTAAGAAAATGTACGATGCCATGAAAGACAGTATTGAATAGCGCCTAGACACCAAAAGGACAATCCCCGGGGATTGTCCTTTTTATATTCCAAATCAAGATAAGATTTTCTTTCTACTAAATAAATTATCCGCAAGTTTTCTTCTTTTCATAATCTCCCGCGTTTTCAACTTCAAAGCCGGATAGAACATGATTAGATGAAATCTAGATGCACTATTCAACATGGAAACATCAAAAAGGCTTTCCATAATCCAATGCATACTTATTTCATTATAAATTCCCGAACATTCATTCTGCAGCTTGGATGTTCAGGATATGTTGCTGCCTGGGATGCATCTTTTCCCCTCACAAAACAAGGATTAGAGGTTGCGTGATAAGCAGCCTCCCTTTAGTAATTTATGACAGCAATTGCTTTCATGCTGAAGAAGCCATTCCTTTCTCCCGATCCCCCCTGCATATCCTGTCAACTTCCCATTTGAGCCGATAATTCGGTGGCATGGGACCACAATGCTTAATTTATTTCTTCCATTGGCACTTCCTACAGCTCTGTACGCTTTCTCCTTGCCTATCCCTGCTGCAATATCATTGTAGGCAGCTGTTTGGGCATATGGTATTTTTGTAAGGGCGTTCCATACAGATAATTGGAATGCGGTTCCACTTTGAACGTAAGGAAATGTAAATTCCAAGCGTCTTCCTTTAAAATATTCATCCAGTTCATCCAGGCAGCGTTTAAGGACTTCAGGAATTTGATCATGTACGCGCTGGATTTCTTGAGTGCGTTCTGTAAATTCTATTGATCTAATAAAGTCGTGGCAGCTTGAAACCTCAATTAGTCCGATTGGCGAACTGTAATCAGCCTGATAAATTGATTCACTCATATAATGACCTCCACAGATAAAAGACTGCGTATGCTTCCCAACCCTTCCAATTTTCAGCCATTTTTTCAATCTCGATGATGGCGGGTTTACCTTCTATTCCTTTTTGCAGTCTGATTGCATTATGAAGGCCGACATCAGCTTTCGGAAAGGCCCGGGGGTGGTGTAAGCATTTCATCATTACATAATCAGCGGTCCAATCACCTATACCCCTTACTTTCTTTAACGTCTCCTTTAGTTGCGGATAATCATCACCCTGAAGCAGGTTGTTTTTCGTTATAAGCCCTGCTTTCATCAATTTGGCGATTCCGATGATATATTCTGCCTTTCTGTTGGTAAACTGCAGTTTTCTTAAATCTTCTACATCTATTTCCGCTATTCCAGCAGGCTCAGGATATAACCAATACGTCCTTCCTTCAAAGTCTATGCATTCACCATATTGTTCAACAAAACGTTTCTTCAGGGTATAAGCAAAAGTCAGATTGATTTGCTGTCCAATTACGGCCCATGTCATAGCTTCGAATAAATCAGGAATACCGATGATCCGCAAACCGAAATGTTTCTGGGAGATTTTCTGGAGGATTTCATCACTTTCTGCCATTTGGTAGAAATCTTTCAACTCGCGATTGATATCTAACCATTCCATGATAAAGGCTGCAGCTTTCTCCCTTAGCCTTGGATGTGGCTTGCTGATAGGAAATTCCACTATAATTGAATGGGGTGTTGCCTTCATTTTCAATAAAATTCGGTGGCCGTCTTCCTTAATCAGCTTATAAAGAAACCCATCTTTGACTTGATGCAGCACTTCTTGATCAGACCTTTCAAGAAAGACCAGACATTCCTTGAAGCTGAATTCGGCGGGAGGGAATAGTTCAATGAAAGACCCCCCCATCCCTCCAATTCATTGGTAATCTCCTTTTCTTATGGCATTCCGATATTCAGTTGGGGAGCATCCTTTCAATCGCCGGAATACCTTATAAAAGTTGGAAGCGCTTTGAAATCCAGCTTCATAACAGATATCCAGATTCGTCCCAGGGGTGTTCTTCAGCAAACTCGCTGCTTTATCCACACGTATTTTTTCCAAATAACTGCGCGGAGTTTCTGATGTTTCCTGTTTGAACAGCCGCTCCAAGTGAAAAATACTGATACCTGCATGTTCAGCAATGTCTTGTAATTCCAGCCTCTGATTATAATGCACCACTAAGAATGCGCTGATCTTCCTGACAAGTTCAATATGGGGAGAAAGATCAGATTTTGGCTGGCATCTTTTACAGGCACGATACCCTGCCGTTTCTGCTGCTTCGATTGTATTGAAGAACTCAACATTTATTTTCTTGGGTTTCCTTGACCTGCAGGAAGGTCGGCAGAATATTTTGGTTGTCTTTACAGCGGTAAAAAACAAGCCGTCATACTTGCTGTCACAGGCAAGGATTTTCTCCCACATCTCCTCGAAAGAGAAGGGTAAGGCTGCATCCATTCCATTCATGCCCCTTTCACGTTTTATTATCTAGTTGAACTTATCTCTCATTTTATCAAAACGGGCGAAGCCATTCGTCCTCATTCTTGCTCTTATGGTCTTTAATAGTAAAAAGAGAAATCACTTTGATTTCTCACGAAACTATTTGGAATCACCGGCATGTTATCAGCATCATGCGAATCGGATATCTCTTACTATTATTTCACTCACTCTGGATTGGACCCCAATAATAGTAATGGATTAAATGGGATTCCGTTTTCTTTCATTCCCTCTTTTAAAATTTCCGGTTGCCTTAGCCATGATTAATTGTATTTCTGTCTCATTGCTGCTAGAGGTGACTTTTGAGAGAAACTTTTTGCGTCTATTCCTTTTAAAATTTTCACCTGTTTTCCAAAATAATCCACGAATACGGTGTCTCTTTATTTACACGATAGGTGAATGGGGTTTCATTCAAGCGGTCTCTTTTATCGATATTTGTCATTTCTATTTAATGGTCCATCCTTTCATTTCAATACAGGTTCATACTAGCATCAGAATAGTTAGAGAATAAGTTATAAATATCATGAAGCGAAAGGTTTGTTAGTTTTATGGTAAGCCCTCGCAATAATGGGCCGCAACAAAAGTGGAGAAAAAAATCAGCGTTAAACCAACAAAAAGAACGCCCGTCTTTTAAACAGGCACTCCCATTTTTTTCTACGTTATTTTCAGATTATCTTTTCCATACGATTCCTTCTACTCATACAGACTTTTCGGTAATGACCTTACCAGCCGTCCACCTTGGTGCAAACAATCCTGTGTATATAAGAACTGTACCGAACATCACAATGACCCCGATGTAAACAGACATCATGGTTGGCATAAGGAATGCCCCGATTATGATGCTGCTTCTGGCAATGAGGTCGGCTCCACTGAATGATAAATTGGAAAAGGCCGAGTATGAACCTCGTTGATCACTTGGAATCATGTTTGCCTGCTCGGCATTTCGGATCGGGGAATAAATCAATTCACCCAATGTCGCAATCAAGTTGAAAGCGATCAACATATACCAAGTGCCAGCCGAGGTGACTGTCACATAGCCAATTCCATAGAGAATAAGGCCGATCAGCAAAGCCTTCTTTTTATCAAATCGATCGGTGAAGCGATTAACAATGAAGGTAAAGCAGACAACAAGCAGCATATTTTCGATATTCAATATACTCAACATCCTGACACCGACAATGTCAAAATGACCGATGCGAACAGCTTCAAAGGTCTCCGCCAGCCGGATTCCTATATAGCTGTTCAGTGAAAATTCCGCTGCGAAAATGAAGGTGGATCCAGCCACAACTTTGACAAACGCTGAGTCCCTTAGTGCCACCCGGTAGTTATTGATCAAGTCAATGAACACATTTTGATGTTTCTTCTGCAGCTGATCCTTGAACTTGTCCTGCAGCCAGATTCCATAGGCAATCGGAATCATGGTGGAGGTGAAAGTCAGCATCATGAAAAGTTCCTTCTGGTGATTCAGGTACAAGAGTCCGCCAAGTGCGGCTCCTATGGCCATCGATAAATTAATAAGCCAATAATCCAAAGCATAAACGGCTTTTCTGTTTTCAGGTGTAGTGGAATCAATAATGATCGCATGCATCGCCGGACGGCCGAGGCTGCTGGTGATGATGAAGCCTATGTAAGCAGTTCCGAAAAGCCAAATCAGTTTAGTTTGTGGAAACAAGCTGATCGTCATGGTCAAGAAAAACAACGCATTTAACCATGAAGTGCTTAACAGGACCTTTTTCCGTGGGAACCGGTCAGATATATAACCTCCCACCAAGTTGATGGCGAACCCAATGACAACCGTGATAATCAAGAAAGCCCCTGCCCAAATTTTATTCATTTCCTGTGCAAAGAATAATGCCATGAACGGCATAACAGCTGATGAAACAGCCCGGTTGAAAAATGAAGTAATCATTCTTACTTTTATATTTCTCGGTAATTCCTTCCATTTCATGTTGTTCCCTCCCCTTGTTTACTGTATATTAAACTAGACGAAATGTTATAAAAATAGACAAATGTCAAAATGATGTCCACTTTTGGGGAGGTTTTCCAATGGATAATAAATTACTGACACTTTGGAGGTACTATCCTTCCGGCAGCATAAAAATTGAAGAAATTTCCCAGACCCTTCAGTTAAGCCATAAGCAGACAACGCGCTATCTGAGAAAGTGGGATGAACAAGGCTGGATTGCTTTCACGCCTGGACGGGGACGGGGGAATGTCTCAACACTGAAATGGAAACAGGAAGTGGAGACCGTTTTCGAAAAAGAAGCGTTGAAAAAAATTGGACAGGAGCCGGTGGAACGCAGCAGCAAATACTTATTATATAACTGGTCCACAGACAGCAAAATGAGATTGATGAATAAGTTTCAGACAAAATTGGGGTTTGTCCAGGAATCAAAGGACAAGCTGATTGTACCTAAAAGATATCCATTCTTCTCGATTCATCCTCTTGAAGCAGCCGATGTTTTCAGTGCCCACTTGGTGGCGAATGTATTCAACCGCCTTGTCTCTATGAACGAGGAAGGAACCTTCATTCCTGAACTCGCTCACAGTTGGGACTCCTCTCCTGCTAAAGTGCGGATCTATCTCAAAAAGGATGTAAAATTTCATGACGGCTCCCTCTTGACTGCCCATCATGTTGCCGATTGTCTGGAGAGACTCCGGGATCATAAGCATTATAAAGAACTATGGTCTCCTGTTAAAAATATTGAAGTGAAATCTTCGTTAATTCTTGATATTCATCATCCTGATGGCTGCAGCTATATTTTGCCGCTTCTCAGCATGATGTGCGCGAGTATTTATAGGGAAACAAAGGACCGCTTCCTTGGTACAGGCTGTTTTTCCCTTGAGGAAAATAGTGAACAGAAAACCACTCTCACAGCCTTTTCGGAACACTTTCAAGAGCGTCCATTGCTTGATTCTGTAGAGTTTGTCCAGGTCCCGGCAGATTTCAAAGGAATCTATCATTCTCAAAATGAGAAAAGCAGGTCTTCATCGGTTGAGGTCGAAAGTGATTCAGGGTTTGGTATTGTTGTTATGAACAGTACCCGTAATTCAGCCATCAAACGGAAAGAGGTTCGGGATTACCTTCATTGGGTAATTGCTAAGAACAGGCATTCCATTCAGGTCTGCAATCCCCGCCTTCTGCCAAACAAGAAAAGTGTCAGGGTCGGCAAAGACCACTGCATCACAATTCATGAAGTGGATCGTCCGGATATTATTGAGCCGATGATCATTCGTGGTGCCAGTCACACAGCAAAAGCGACAGAGTGGCTCTTTGATATTTTAGTGAGTGAAGATATACCAGTTGAAATCAAGTGGTTCTCGTTCGCTGATACATTAACCAAACAATCCGAAACATTAGATGTCGACTTGTTCGTCCATGGTGAGATCTTTGAATCCAATCAGGAATTTTCGTTTTATTACTTCCTGAAAAATGGATACTCTCCTCTTTCCCCTATTTTGAAGGAATACAGAGAGTTTGATAGGCTGCTTGATAGCTACCTTCATACTGAATTCGAGGCATGGCCGATGCTTAATTCAGAAGTTGAACAAAAATTAATCGAACAATCCATCATGATCCCGCTTTATTATGAAAAAAGATTCATCCCATTCTCATCGGACATCATGAATATCGAGTTCAAGCATTTTGGGTATGTTGATTTTTCAAAATTGTGGGTGCGGCCACAAGTTTGATAAGAGAAGTTTTTTTGCAGTGAGGGTTTCTGTAGAGGAATCAGCCCTCAATCTGATAGCTGTACGGTATGATGACTCCATCCACGACCGCAAGGAGGATTCTCTCCCCCTGCTTTGCATTTTCCCCGCCGGCTTCATAAATCTCGGTTCCAACGGGGAGAATGCTGGAAGCACCATCTTTAAACTCCCTGTGATCCATTGTTTGGTTCTCTATTTTCACTATCATGGTTCCCAAGCTGTATTCTTGGGTGCTTTCTCTTTCGCTCTTTTGATAAATCACACCCTTCCACTGGAAAATGTCCGCTTTTTCATTGGCGGCCAGATATTCTTTGGCGGATGGGTCAGATGATACCGTAGATAGGGTGCTGTCGTTTGAACAAGCTGCCGTCATTAAAAGTAAAGCAGTAAGTATTATAAATCTGGTTTTTTTCAGATTGATCCCTCCCCTTTTTTCTTATTTTTACATATTGGACGTTATCCTTTCTGGAAAGTTACAGGTTCCGCTGGTTGTTATGAAACTATTTTTCTATCTGCTTCGTATTTTATAGTAAGAAAGGAGTTTGGAACATGCCTAATGCAAGTGAGCCATTACCTCCACATTTTAATGAACATACAAGACCACACCCTTTGTACTTTTTAGTTATCCCTTCCTTTTGCAGTATTGTCAGTATCGCAGCTCCATTTGAATCCAAGCCCTTTACGATTGCCGCAGCCATTGTTTTGGCCATGCAGTTTTTATTCGCCATTTATATATGGCTTTTAAACCCAAGGAGCAAGCGAATGTATAACTTTTTTCTTATCATCACGACCGTGCTCACATCTGTCATTTGTTTGATACCTGGGCTGAAGATTTCTTTTGGACCTTTTTGGACAGCCTTTCTACTAATCTATTGGCTGATTTTCTTCTTTGTTTCCTTTTGTGGAGAAAGGTTTTTTCCATCCAGAAAGTTTCCGATGGGGTTCATTATCATCATCTGTTCTCTCTTCATTATTCTTGGCAGGGTTGTAAGTAACGGAGCTGCAGGACCTGATGGTACGGTGTATGTTTCACTTCTTGATGACGAACACATACTTGTTACGCTATTTGGCAAGGAGATCGGATGGGATTTGGCTGCCTATTTATACAGTATAACGATGTCGTCATTCCTTTTGATGTTTTCAAAAACGGTAAAGACAATAAGAAGTGAACTGGATATATAAAATCGAAAATAATTGTAAAGGCGGGTAAAAATGAAGAAATGTATGGTATGTTTTTTAGCATTATCGCTCCTATCAGGCTGCAATCCACCTTCCCAAACTGCATCAGAAGGTCTGTTTCAATATAAAGATTCCTATACAGGAGACAGCGGTGCGGTTGGAAGCATAGCCAGGGCATTATCCAAACCGGACGGGGAACAGTTAAAAGGATTGGAGCTTCAAACAACGGAGGAACCGTACGGAATTATTTTAAACTATTCCCCTGCTGAATTAACGGAAGAAAGCATTACCGATTACCGTGAACTGTCTCTTTATAATGCCGGCATCCTACTTGCTTTGGTTAAAAATGCCGATTGGGTTCAATTCAATTACGTTGAAGAGGAATTAAAGGTGGGGCGTGAAGAATTGGAAAACTGGCTTGGAACGAATTTACGGGAGTTCAATAGTGAAGAAGAACTGAGGAGTTTTCTGCAGGGTCATCTTGAAGATGAAGGAAAAGTCAGGTCGTTTTTTGAGTAGTTTCATATAAGGGCATATGCCGCTTGAAGGCACGTGCCTTTTTCGTAGTGAATATGTGCTGGAAATGTCAATCAATGAATGTTCGGTTTCAAACGCCGCCTTTCCAGCTCAAAGTGAGAGCAGCGGGTCTCCCGCATCACTCTCCTGCAACTTACAAACCAAAAAGGAGAGAGGCTGCAGCCTTCTCTCCAATACCCTTATGAAACTGCTTTCTGTTTTCTCTTTCCTCTAAAACGATTAAATACCAAGTACAGCATGGGTACTAGCAACAGTGTAAAGATTGCTGAAAACAAGATTCCGGAAATGATCGTGACAGCAAGTGGAGTGAATAGTGCATCCCCGTTTACAGCGACAGGGATCAGCGCGACAATGGATGTCAGTGCAGTCAATAGGATTGGGCGCAGTCTTGTACGGCCCGCTTCAATAACGGCTTGTTTAACGTCCATATCCCCTTTCCGCTGCTCAATGAACTCAATCAGCACTATCGAGTTCCGCACGACAATACCGGTCAGTGAAACCATACCCATAACACCAAGGAAGCTTATCGGTGTCTGTGTAATAAATAGTCCCAAAATCGCTCCGGCAATGGCCAGGTAAACTGCAACAAGCACCAGGAATGGTAGTGATAAGGAGTTGAATTGCAGCGCGATCAACAGATATACGAGGAAAATGACGATCGTGAATAAGATAATGATTTCTGAGAAGAAACGATCCTGGGCTTCATTCTCTCCGCCCAGTGTTATATTGTATTCCTTATCCAACCCGTCTTTCGCCTCATCGACAATATGCTGGACATTCGCTTCATATCCTTCTTCGTTTTCCGGAAATGCCCTGATTGTAATGGCGCGTTCGCCGTCCTTATGTGGAATTTGCTGAACTTCTTGTTTTTCCTTAACATCGACAAGCTGATCCAGTGAAACAAAAGCTGGCGGTACTGCAGGATCAGTACTTGCTGCGGGAAGCTCCAAAGCAGAGAGGTCAACATCTTCTTCATTCCCTTCCAGCACAATGCTCATATTCCTCTTCGTGATACCATTGTCAAAGGATTTCATTGGAATCCCTTCGGTAGCCAAACGGATTTGTTCACTAATTTGATTGATAGTGATCCCGTTCTCCTCCAATGCCCTGCGGTTTGGAGAATATTCTATAGTAGAAGCCATTTCACCTACATTATCAACGACTAGATTTGTTTCCAAATCGTCGATATCATTCTTGATTATGTCCCTTAATTCAAGAAGTTTCTCCAGTTCCGGACCGGATACAGTTACCGTCACCGGCGCACCAGCCGGAGGCCCTTGCTGGATCGTTTCCATAAACAATTCCGCATCCGGGAATTCTCCGCGCAGTTTTTCAGTCCAGTCATCGATCAACCCTTGAGCCGTCTGGTTTTCCCGGTCGACACGAGCAACGATCTGCCCGGTATTGGAACCGGCATTTGATAAAGAACTGTTAAACAGGTTCGGAAGTCCAGTTCCTGCAAATACACTGGTTTCATGAACCCCTTCGTCTGATTTCAACATGACTTCCATTTCCCTAAGAGTGTCAGCTGTTTCTTCAAGGGTCGTTCCGATAGGTAGAGTTATATCGATCGTCACCTCTTCACGGTCAGCTGATGGGAAGAACTCAAAAGGTGTTAACACTATTAGCCCAAAGATGGCGGTTGTGAATACCAAACCGATAATCGATGTGATCAAGGGCCTTTTAGAAAACTTCTTCAGGATGGTATCTGCATAGAAATCAGCCAGTTTATCAAGTGGTTTTCCTAAGAAACCTGGAGAATCTGAGATTTTCTTGCTTGTTTTACTATATAAAAGATAGCGCATCACTGGTACGAAAATCAGGGCAACCAAAGTGGAAGCGATGATGGTAGTAATCAAGACGGCAGGCAATGCCCGGATGAATGCACCGTTTCCGCCTGACAGGAAGATCAGCGGCAGGAAGGTGAACACGATCGCAAACGACGAGGTCACGATGGAAACCCAGATTTCCTTAACCCCTGTGATGGCTCCTGCGAGTGCCCCATCGCCAAGCTTATATCTTCTTTGTATATTATCATTCACGACGATTGAATCATCGACCAGGATACCGAGTGCGATGATGGCACCGATGACGGATATCTGGTTCAGGTCCACTTCAGCAAAGGGCAGTGGAATCAAGCCCATCAGTACCGAAATCGGAACGGCAAGCGCAACAACAAATGCACCGGATCCTGTTAATCCAAGAGAAGTGGTGATGACTACTGCTGCTACTGAAATGGCCAGCGACATAAATAGCCCATCAAATATATCATTTACCAGGTTTGCCTGAGAATAATAAGGAACCAGTTTGATTCCATCAGGAAGCCCTTCGGCAAGCTCCTCGACCTTGTCACTGACTCTCTTATCGACGGAAGGGATATCTTCCCCTGACTGGACAAAGGCTGTGAACGAAACAGCAGGTTTTTGTTCAAAGGTAATCAGATCTTTTCCCTCTTTTGGAGAAATTTCTATGGTGGCGATATCACCTAAGAATACTGAATTACCTTGAGGGCTTTTCCCTACAAATACTTTATTCATCTCATCGATCGTTGTATAATGATCGACAGTTAATTGAACGACTTTTTTATCAATTTCCTGTTTTCCCAAAGGAGCAGGGTGAAATTCGTCATTGATGGCGGTCATTACACTGCCGGCGTTTAAGCCTGCTTCTTTGAGAGAACCGGGTTGAAGCTCTATGACGATTTCCTCTTCAGGAAGTCCCTTCACCTTCACTCCTTCTACACCGGTTAACTCTTTTACCTCATCGCTCCACCGGTCCATTTCACTTCTTAATTCCTCAAGGTTTTCACGATTGTCGCTCGTCAGCTGATAAGAAACAATCGGCATTTGGACTGTGGACTCCTTGATTTCTGTGTCAAATACTTCCTCAGGAAAGGCAGTTGAAGTATCTGAAACTGCCTGGCGCACATTGCTGAACACCTCTTTTTTGTCTGCACCGTCCTCAACCTCTACAATGATAGAAGAGAAACCTGCAGCTGAAGAAGAGTTCAGTTCACTGATTCCCTCAATGGACTGAAGGGAATCTTCAATGGGATTGGTAACAGTCCTTTCGACTGTTTCAACTGCTGCTCCTGGATAAACAGTCGATACAGTGCCGATATTGACCTCCGTTTCAGGGATTTCCCGCTGTGGGAGTTGTAAAAAAGTAAAGACACCAATGATCACAGATAACAAAGCAAAAATAAGCGTGATTTTGGACCGTTTCAGAATAGCTTTTAACATGGATAAACCTCCTTTGATAATTTTCGACTCACGGGTCAAATCACCTTACGTTAGTTACTAATAACTTTAATATAACAGCGGTTCATTTGGTTGACTCATTAGTCATTTTACATGGAATCTTGGTGTAGTCAAGGATTAATGTGCCGTGTTTGCAAAGCAGCCCCGATCTTGGTCAAAAGCCCTTGTTTAAAACATAGCTACAATTCAATCGGACTAAAAAATTTCTTCTGAAGTGCACAGGTATGCTGGTAATAAAAGAGCTGCCTCACTGTTGAGAGAGAATATGTATAGTAGCCACGAGAAAGATCCGGCTCTTTGGATGAGCCGAAGCAGCAGTCTATGAGAAATCAGCCTAACCAAAAGACCAAAACGCTGATCTCCATTTTCCAAACTTGACGGAATAGTATGTTATAATGATGTGATTTGCTACACTTTTATACTAGAATGGGAATGAAAGAAGGTGAAGTAGATGAATAAACGGAAGGCAATCCTTGAAGCAGCAGTTGAACTTTTTGCCGAACAGGGCTATTCACAGACTTCCATGCAGCAGATTGCCGACAGCATCGGCATCTCGAAAGGTTCGTTGTATTCATTTTTTCACTCCAAAGAGGATTTAATCATATCGATCTATGAACATTATCAGCAGCTGGTGTTCGAGCGCGCATATATTGTGGGTCTCGATGCGAATATGCCTGGAGAAGCACGGCTGGCAAAGCAGTTCCAGGTCCAATTTGAAGGAATCCTGGAATACAAATCGTATATGAAGATGCATATGAGAGGCGATTCTGCTAAGAACAGCGACAAACTCTCTGCGATGGAGCACCGCATGAGAGGAAGGTTATTCAGCTGGCTGGAACACAACCTCCTTCAGTTGTATGGAGATAAGATAACCCCTTATAAGTGGGATCTTATGTGGATGACACAGTCGATCTATACTTCCTATATGATGCTCCTCATTTCGACGGAAAGCGGACTGTCTCCTGGAGAACTTGGAGAACACATCGTCAGACAAATTTCCATACTGGCTGATGATTTCTTTGTTGGGAATAGCACTCCTCTTCTCAACGACGAAATCATGCAGCCCTTTTCCGTGAATATGGACCGGGAAGGTGCTTTCATCTCCTTTGAAAAACGTGAAAAAGCATGGAAAAATCTTTATGCAAAGATTGATGCATTGCCGGAGAAATCTGGTGACTACATTCGTGCTGCAGACCGCATTTCAGAAGAATGCCGAAAATCCAAGCCAGATGAGCTGGTTATCAAAGGCATGTTCAAACTGCTGGCAGATGCTAAAGAACTTGAAAAAGAAGCAGTGGAATTAGAGCGTGAATTATTTTCCTGAGGTTTGAAAAGTGAATATCTGCCAATTTGAAAAAAGCTCAGAGTTTCATTGCTCTGAGCTTTTTTACTTCCAGTTTATAGCTATTTCTTTTTTGTGAGTTCCCAATTACGATTCTATCCATGCCTTTTTTGATTTTTATCCGATAGAGCACCATCCTGGGTCCTGCCTCGAAAAGTGCTAGTGAGGTATCCTTGATTCTGCAAAGAATTGCATTACATAGTAACCCCGGTCTCCTCCATGAGAAGAGAAGTGATCTTCTCCTATATGGAAAAAGGTTCCAATGGTGTTCAAGCAGTTCTTCATCCTCTAATCTTTCGTCCTTTTTATAATGAAACTGGAACAACCCAAGAGTATAGCTGAAACCAATTGCTTCTTTTTCCTCCTATGATAATTATTTCAATATGACACCCTTATTGCAGGCGCGCCTTTCATTTTCTTGGATAGCCGGGGTGTGATATCCCAATAATAAGAAAGGGTAAAATTAAATGTAGGGGTGATATTATGAAGAAAGGCAATCAAGCTAAAGGCACAGTGATGAATCCGGCACTATCCGGCACTGATCCACAGAAGGTAAAACAAGAAATTCAAAAGGATGTCAGCCGGGGTCAAGGGGATATTACTTCCCGGGAAGCCGGTGGCTATCGGGACTAAAACCACTTCGAGTGGTTTTTTTGTTTAGTTTCTTATAGGTGCCCGCTGCTAATATCAAAGAAGAAAATTCAAGCCAAACACTGGAGATTATAAAAGTCTTCCTTCCATCGACCGGGGTCAAATCAAGCGGTCCCTGATGGAATTTTTTCATATACGCTTACAGATGAAAGAAGTATTTAAAATCTTGTCCATAACTACCCTCTCTATGTTCCCGTATGGATATCCAATTTTGAAAGTTGGTTTTTTTTCCATCGCTGTATGTCCCGGCTATTTTGCTAAGTGGCAAATTGATGATGAAGTTTTTTTACTGTTATCCTTGCTTCCATTTCGATCCCTCCAAAAAGGATGATGAAAATTCCTTTCACTATTTACAAACTTTGTTGCTATATAACATGGAGGTCATAAAATATGACCTTCATTCATCTGAAATACCTTGGTAACCACGAGAAAAGAGCTGCTTTCTTTATCGGGTAGAAACCCAGATGCCAGAAGGGGAAATCCGGCTGATGGAATTTTTCCCAGAGCGAAAGTATATGTGAAAACCTTATCTAAAAAATTTAAAACTTCATACTTCCCTCACATTTGCCTGTTATTATGGACAAGTCTTAAATTCTTGTCTTTTAAAGGAGAAAGAAGTATGGAGCTTGCAAAAAAAATCAAAACAGCCACTCAAAACAGGAAACAAACTGATTCATCTCTTTACCGGACGGTTTGGAGATGGCATTTCTATGCCGGAATCATTTTTGCCCCCTTTCTTGTGATTCTGGCGGTCACAGGTTCGATCTATTTATTTAAACCACAGATTGAACAAGTGATATATAAGGACTATTTTGAAGTTGTTCCTCAGGAAAACAGAGTCTCAGCATCACAGCAGATCGAAGAAGTACAGCGGCTCTATCCGGACGCAGTAGTTACTAAATACCGTCCTGGTGAAAAAGCATCCCGCTCCAGCGAAGTAGTTATCACAGACAATGGTGAGTCCCTCACTGTCTTTATGGACCCTTATACCGGACGTTCCATCGGGTCATTAAATAATAAAGATCGGATCATGGATAAAATCGAAGAATTCCACGGTGAGTTAATGGCAGGCACAACGGGTGACAGAATCGTTGAATTAGCTGCTTGCTGGGCGGTTGTTTTAATCGTGACAGGGGCCATTTTATGGTTTCCTCGAAAAAAAGAGAAGATCTTTGGCGTGTTCATCCCCAGGTTTATGAAAGGAAAAAGGACTTTCTTAAGGGATCTTCATGCAGTCCCGGCTTTTTGGATATCAGCAGGGATGTTGTTTTTGATCATGACAGGTCTTCCCTGGTCTGGTTTCTGGGGAGCCCATTTTCAAACGATGGCCACCAATTCCGGTGCCGGCTATCCCCCGACGATTTGGTCTGGAAACGCACCAAGTTCAGCAATTCAAACCAAAGACGTTGCAGATGTACCTTGGGCTGCAGAAACACTGGAGGTTCCTAAGTCTGAAATGGAGGGGCTCGTCCCTGCCTCCATCGATGATGTCATGAGCATTGCCAATCGGGAGGGTATAGATCCTGGCTACACGATCAGTATTCCAAGTGAAAAAGAAGGAGTGTACACCATTTCAGCCTATCCTCCAAAAGCGCAGGATGAAATTACGATGCATGTGGATCAATATTCAGGGGCGGTATTGACAGATTACCGATACGATCACTATGGTTTTGTGGGAAAACTGGTTGCCTTGGGAATCACCCTTCATAAAGGGACCCAGTTTGGCTTCATCAATCAACTGTTCAGCCTATTCATCTGTCTTGGCATCATTTTGGTGGCTGTGAGCGGCTTCTTCCTATGGCTGAAGCGTAAACCGAAAAAGGATATGGGTGCACCAAAAGGTCCGCGGATTTTTAAAAAGAAACCCTTTCTATTCACAATGATTGCATTGGGATTCGTATTTCCGTTGGTCGGACTGTCGCTCATCATCGTCTGGGTCATTGACGGGTTCATTATTCAACGCATACCATCGGTCAAGCGGTTTATGGATGCATAATTATAGAAAAAGGGAGTCAAATGGATATGAAAAAAATCGTCATACTCCTCCTCTTGGGAATCAGTGTGGTAGGAAGTGCATGTTCACTTAATGAAGAGGCTGCTGAATTATATCGCAAGGAGCAGCCCCTTAAGGCAGACATCATCCTCCCTGCAGATTTTTCCGATCCAGGTGAAGAAAGCATTGAGGTTGCATTAACACAGAATGGTGGGAAAATAGAAAACCCAGACTATGTTCATTTTGAAGTGTGGAAGCAGGATGGCTCCCTCCACTTCCCTATGGAAGAAGCTGAAGCCGTTGGGGGCGGGATTTACCGTATCTCAAAACAATTCGATCAGGACGGACTATATTTTGTCCAAGTCCATGCTGCCAATGACGGATCAATCATTATACCGAAGAAACAATTCATTGTCGGTGAGCTGTCAAAGGGCGAACTCGAATTCCTGCAAAAAGGAGCAAAACCCGATACCCCTGTGGAAGAGCATCATCATTAAGCTAACCTGTTTTCAAAACGTGTAATTCAGATGCGGATTACACGTTTTTTATTTTGAAACTCCGAGTGCAATATGGTTGAACGGTATAGGTTCAACTAGTTCTGCTTTTAACCCGTTACTTTTAAATCAACAACCCTCGTGTATTCAATATCTTTTGTACCCTTACATTTTCGCCTCTGAAAGAATAAACCATCGCTATGGAATGGAAATTGACAACCACTTCCCAGATGAATAACACAATCCCCTTACGATATCTTGACAAAAATAGATGGCCGAACCCAGGGAAAGATGGACTCCACCAGTCGATGATATTGGGGTTCTACAGTGGATTGGAGTGGTTCCCATGATACTGAGATGCCCCGGTATCTTATAATATCTTTTTACCCCTTTGTGACTTCCATATGCTTCCTACTTTTCCTTGATAATCTGCTTTTATTTCAACACCCTCGTAAGTCGCAATATAAATTTAAGTTTGATACGAATGTTATTAAGGGTATGAATGTAGTAAAGAAACTTATAGGAGGAATCTTTATGAATCAAAAGACCAAGAACATTCTGATCAGATCCGCTGTATCAGCCGGAGGCGCTGCCTTAGCCACAGCGGTTTATAAAAAGAAAAAAAGTGACAAATTCGAAGTAGATGAAGATGCCAACCTGATGCAAAGTGAAAAATACGATGAGATGGAAAGTGTTGATGCTGACAAGTCTGATGCAGAAAAAGGGCTTTCAGAACTTGATCACACCTACCGTGAGGAATGGCAGGCAAACGGGTTCCCGCAAACTCATGCGGAAATGGAAAAATTGAAAGAAGATGAAGATAAGTAAGAATTGGTCCCCCTTTTGGAATAGGGGGACTTTTTGTGCTTTCGGTTAGGCGGCTTCTTTTGAAACAAAGATTAAAGGGTTCGTTGAATCAAACCTCCTCAGAGTCGTCATAGTCGCAGCGGAAACCGTCTTGCTGAGCCAGCGGGGATTCTACCACTTTGTTTTCCTGAAGCTTCTGTAGCACTTTTTGATATTGAAAGACAGCATGGTGATCAGCCGTATGGGCAGTTGCTGTTTTTAATGCTTTTTTGATGATTGCCTCGTCTTCGGAGCTGAAATTCATGAAAGGTTTTCCTCCTTTTTTTAATGGCACTTTGTTATCTTTGCAGCTGCTTCATACCTATCTCAAAAAATGTCCGCATAATTCAGCTGATAAGCTTGGTAAGCAGGATAGAAAAGAACTGGACTCTCTGTTGAGACAGTATACCTCTGCCAGCTCTTGGACTTTTCGTAAAAGGTTTCAATTTCTTATGATACTTTTTGTTGTTATTGTGGGGATTATACGTAAGGGTGTGAGATCTTAGCTGGAATTATGATAAAGCGGGGTTTGATAATTCCGTGTGGTTTCGTAATTGTGGCGTGGGCAAACAAAATGAAGGTGAGATATTTAAGATTGGGGCTTGTTTTCTCTCTCTAAAGATGAGCCGGCGCCGCTGTTTTGGCATGTAGCCCCTTTGTTTAATGGCTCCCTCCAAACTTTTAATGAGATTAGTTAATATCTGTTGTCCTTTTGGTGGATGAATCCTTAGTTATAATGGGTACCATTCCATCAGGTAACTTGGAAATACGTGAAACGCGATGGATTCATCCCCTACATCAGAATCTCTAAAAAAGTGAAAACGGAAGCACTGCCGTTTCATTTAAAAAGATGAGCGCCCCTACTTAGAGCGCTCACCATCAAATCTTATATATTTTCTTGCTTTAATCCTTCGATAATATTCTCTTTTCTGATCTTTGAGATCGAATACAGCATGGCCGAGCTGACAATGACAAATATCGCAACGACCACGAAGAAAATATCCATCCATGGCAGCATAAATTTATATTCAAAGGTTTCCCTGGTAGATGTATGAATTAAATACATAATGATGAAACTGATCGGCAGTCCGAACAATAAAGAATTTACTCCATAAAAGATACTTTCATAGTTGATCATTTTATTAAAACCTTTTGGTGTCATCCCTACTGATTTCAGCATGGCAAATTCCTTTTTACGCAGTGAAATGCTTGTTGAAATCGTATTGAAGATATTCGCAATCGAGATCAAAGATATCAAGGCGATGAACCCGTACGTAAAGATTGATAAGAACAAGACCAACTGCTCTTCTCGCTGTCTATTTTGAAAGACATTATAGATGTACATCGATGAAGGTGCCGCTTCTTCAAGCGCTTCCTGTGTCTTTATAGGATCTGTGCTATTCAAAAAAAGATAGGAATTCACATCGTTGACAGCCGTTGAATTTGGAATAAGGTGGTTAAAGGTTTCCATCGAAACTATTACATCAAAGCCCCCGAGCATAGCCGTCTGAATCCCGGTTGGCACCTGGTCGGTTAGAGCACCGATTGTTATATCCTCTAAATTCCTCGTCTCATTCGTTTCATAGTTAGTGTAAATCAGTTGAAGTTTTTCTCCAGGTTCTGAATGAATGGATTTTGACTCAATGAATTTGGATGACTCATAATCTTGATAAGTTATATCCTCTATAAGGATGGCTGTCGGTTTTTTTTCGTTATTATAGTTCCCTGCTTCGGTTCCGGCCTTTTCAGCATAGTCTTGAAAACTAGCTTCATCCATCCCGTACAAGTTCACATAATATTGATACTTGCCATCTTCAAGTTCAATGTTTTCTCTCTCGATCAACTCTTTGAGATCGTCAGGGAATTGATCCTCTTCCACAAGCGAAGTAAGCTGCACCCGTTTCTGTATACTATGGTTCGTTACAGTATCGATGCCTGTTAACGCTTCTAGCTCAGTGATGTCTCCATTTTTGCCGGAAACCATAATATCATAATTCAGTGTGTCTTGATACATTTCAATCGACCTTCCGAGACTATCTGTAAAAAACGAGACCGATAAGAAAAGAATGATGCTGATGACGAGTGAAAACAGAGTGGCATAGTATCTTTTTCGGTTTCTTTTGACATTCTTCAAGCCGATTTCTGCTTCCAGGCCGAAAATTTTTCTGACCAGCTTCGAAGTCTTTACCTTTTTACGGGATAGCTTAATATCTTGTGTTTGCCTGATTGCATCAATCGCTGATACTTTGGAAGCTTTCCGCGATGGGATAAACGTAGAAACAAAAATCGTCCCGATGGATATGGCACAGGCAACCAGGATTGAGGCAGGTGTGACGACGACACCTAGTTTTTCGGTAGTCCCTAACGCATCGGAGACAAAGGAATTAATGAATAGAAAGGTTGCGCCAATCCCAACAATACCGGCTATTATGCCAATCGGAATACTGATCAACCCGATGACAGCTCCTTCAAAAAAGACAGAATTACGCTTCTGTTTCTTTGTTGCCCCGACACTCGACAGCATCCCTAAATGCCTTGCCCGCTCAGAAACACTGATAGCAAATGCGTTATAAATTAAGGAAATCGAACCAATGATGATGACAGCCATAATGATGCCAGCCAAAGAAAACAGTGTAAGCCGCAGATTATCGTTATTGGTAATTCCATAGAACCTGAGTAAATCATTGTTAAAACTGATCTCAGCAATGTTATTATCCTTTGCCAGCTTTTCTGCTTCCTTAAAAATGGTTCCTTTTATATCCTTAACTGCCACGATGGCATCGACTGTCTCAGTCTCAGCTAAAGACTCTTGATCGATATAACTAATCATCGTGTAGCCAGGTGACCACATTGGTTCCCATGTCGGGCGTTCAATGACACCGACCACATTGTAGGTTCCGGTGGATTCAACCTGCAGCTCCTCCGTTACACCATTCTCGTCTCTTTGAAGACTGTCAGTCTGTCCTAACGGCTCCGGGACATCCTCCGTGTAACGGTTTCCGATTTCCAGTGAAATTTCATCGCCAACCTTATACGTATTGGTTGAATCCTCTATCAGATGGTTTGAGATAACCACTTCATTTACCGCTTCA
Organism: Bacillus sp. SRL337; assembly: GCF_984799155.1. Classification (NCBI taxonomy): domain Bacteria; kingdom Bacillati; phylum Bacillota; class Bacilli; order Caryophanales; family Bacillaceae; genus Bacillus; species Bacillus sp. SRL337. Next base: position 2,243,411 of record NZ_OZ481793.1, read on the forward strand.
GGTAGCCGGCCATCAGTTAGTTCCACCGGAAATTGCTTGAATCCTTGTTCACTGTATTCCTTTATGAACAAATACGGCTTTTCCTCATTATCCGTCTCTGGAAGCCGGGCATAGCCAAGATTCTTGGACAGCACCAATTTTGCGGTGTTTTCATCCTTTGAAATGGCTTCGATTTGACTGGGGCTGACATCCTTGTATTGAACATGCCATTCTCCATCCGTTGCAATGCTTTGTCTCTTCATCAAATCAAGAAATGAGACACCGAGAGTAGCAACGGCGGTCACCATCGCCACTGAAATGATGACACCAATAATCGTGACGAGTGTTCTCCTTTTGTTTTCCTTCATATGACGCAGAGTCAGTTTGTTGATGATGTTCATGGACGAATCACCTCGTCCTTGCTGATTCGTCCGTCATCGATTTCAATCACCCGGTCAGCCTGCAGAGCAATTCGCTCATCATGTGTAATGATTATCAGTGTCTGGCTATAGGTTTTGTTGAACATTTTCAACAGTTCAATGATTTCTCCACTGTTCTTGCTGTCAAGGTTACCTGTAGGCTCATCCGCCAGAATGATCGCAGGATTACTGATCAAGGCCCTTCCAATTGACACACGCTGCTGCTGGCCGCCGGATAGCTGATTCGGGAGGTGGTTCAACCGCTTGTCGAGACCCAATACTGAAACGATGTCTTTAAGCTGCTTGTCACCCACTTTATGCTGGTCCAGCAGCATAGGCAGTGTAATATTCTCTTCCACGGTCAGGATTGGGATCAAGTTATAAAATTGATAAATCAATCCAATCTGCCTTCTTCTGAAAATCGCCAGCTGGGTTTCGTTCAATTGATAAATATCCGTGTTGTCGATAAGGACCTTCCCACTGGTCGGACGATCGACACCACCGAGCATATGAAGCAGTGTGGATTTCCCAGATCCCGAGGGTCCGATGATGGCAACAAACTCCCCTTTCTTCACGGAAAACGAAACATCATCCAGTGCTTTGACCGCCGTTTCCCCTTTGCCATAAACCTTAGACAGATTTTCTATTTGTAAAATACTCATTGTATAACCTCCATATTTTCGATGTTGACCTCAGTATATCTGTCTAATATGACTTTCAAGTGACTGCTAAAGTGACAGTTTGGTCACTTTCGGGATTCGCCTGCTTTTGGCAGGCTTTCAGACGGTTATCCTTCTGTTTTTGGCGGCCAGCGTATCAGTGAATCTGTGACAAGGCCGTTTTCGAATTTTACTAGCTGATGTCCTTGAAATCCAACTTCCAGACAGTTTTCCATCTGTTTTCATCATACATGTCCTTGACCCGCTCTATTACCTGGTTGATGACGATAAAATCCCAGCTCAAGACTGGTATCGGTTCATCGCATTGGGATCATCAACCGCTAACAGTATCTCTGGTCTGCTTATAAAACTTAATCAAAAACTCGGTTCCATTGCCTTTATCGCTTCTGACCTCGATATCCCCCTGCTGGCTTGTGATGATGGTATAAGCCATTGCGAGTCCGATGCCGACACTGTCTTCCCCTGCATTTTTCCCTTTATAAAAACGTCTGAATATATAGGGAAGGTCTTCTTTAGAGATTCCATTCCCGTTATCCTTGATGCGGATTTCTGTATAAAGCGGATTTTCCGCATAGCCGATTCTGATAATACCGCCATTGAGGGTATGCTCGACACAGTTTTTTAATATATTAATGAGAGCTTCAGCCGTCCAGTGGAAATCACCTTTAAAGGAGACAGCAGGATCGCCTTCCGCCTCAACTGCCTGTCCCTTGACTTCCATTGGGATCAGAAGAGGATTCAGGGACCTTTCCAAGAGATCTTTAACAAACACTTCATCTTTTTTGAACGCAATGGTGCCTGCGTCAATTTTGGATAACTTTAATAGAGAGGAAACCAGCCATTCAATCCTTTCCAATTGCACACGTATATTTTGCGTGAACTCTTCCCGTTTTGATTCGTTCAATGTATTGTCACTCAGCAAATCGGACATGACCATCATCGAAGTCAAAGGCGTTTTAAGCTGGTGGGAAATATCTGAAATGGCATTGGTCAAGGCATGCTTGTCCTTCTCCAGGCTGCTGCGGTTTTCCAAAAGCATCAAAGTCACTTTATATATGTCACTTTTTAAAATACTCAGCTCGCCTTCATGATTATCACGGATATCAAATTCGTAGTCTCCACTCGATATTTTGCGTAAGTAACTTGATAGGTTTTCAATTTCCCTGTACCTCCACCTGGTAAAAATCAAACTGGCACCCGCCAGCAGCAGGCAGGTGATCAGCACGAACAAAGCAATTGGTCTGGGGAACAGGGCTAAAGCCAATGCTGCTGCTGCCAAACTTAGAAAAGCCAGGATCAGAACAAACCATCGAATTTCGCGGTTTCGCCACATATCAATTCCCTACCTTGTAGCCAAGGCCCCGGACGGTTTTGATGATGACGGGGCTTTGCGGATGGTCCTCCAGTTTTTCGCGGAGTCTCTTAATATACACCGTCAATGTATTGTCGTTGACGAAATCACCGGCCACATCCCAAATGCGTTCAAGAAGCTGGGCTCTAGTCAAAATCTGGCCAAGATGATTGGCAAAAATAAGGAGCAGCCTGTACTCCAAGGCTGTCAATAGAACTTCTTCGCCGTTTTTATAAACCTTGCCTTCCGATGTATTCACCCTGATGGATTCAATATCTATGTAGGGTTTTGCCTGCGGTGATTGTATATGATAACGCCTTAACACAGATTTAATCCTTGATAACAACTCACGTATCCGGAACGGCTTGGTAATATAATCATCTGCCCCCATATCAAGACCCATGACCACATTCACTTCATCATCAAACGCGGTTAAAAAAATAACCGGTTTATCACCTTGCTTCTTGACCATCTCGCACAATTCGTATCCGCTGCCATCAGGGAGAGACAAATCAAACAAACAAAGATCGATTTCATTTAGCTGCCCTCTAATGGCTTCTTTTGCTGATTCGGCATCAGGACAAAGAATTGTTTCGTACTCTTCCTGCTGCAATGAGTACTCCAGACCTGCAGCGATCGTTCGGTCATCCTCTACCAATAAAACTTTCATCTTTGAACACCCTAACCTGGTTTCGTTTTCTTTTATCTTATTTTATAGAAGCAGTTCTCGTCAAAATATGAGTTAGAACTTTTCAGCTATCACAAACCTCACACTCTCTCTGTTTGAATGCTATTGGACAAATCTATCAACAATAAGGATCCGTTATGTGGATCTGGATGTCCTTCAGAAGCCTTTTAATAGCCATTTTGGATGGGGATTTCATCTCGGTTTGCCCTTCGGCCCAGCTGTATCGACGGCATAAGGAAGGTCTCATGTCTGGAATGTTTTTATCTCAACGGTTGTGAAGAGGTTTAAAGCTCGGGATGATTTCACTCCCACCTGCAATCAGACACAAACTGAATTCTACTATCCGCTTCAGTTTGTGCTTCGTGAAGAACGTCTGCGCAATGAATACGCCAGGTGCCAGGAAAAGCGAGATCCCGTTTTTTTTATGCTCCTTTTCCTGCCTTTTGTTCAATTCAGTCATTTTTTATAGGGACAAACATATTTTTTAAATAGATGACAAATGGAGGTCATAACAATGAAACAATTCCTTATTTGTATGGCAATTATTCTTTCGGTGGGAGCAGTCCTCCTTCTTAATGGCTTAGTGGATAATGTTCAAGAAGTGAATTCTTCCATAGCAGAGCCGTCCGGGGATGTAGAGGCTGAAACAGAAGCAGAACCAGTCTTGATGCCTGCTGATTTAGAAGAGTTGGTTGAAGGCGGGGGATCTTCTGAATTGAATGAGGCGGATGTATTACCAGCAGAGTTGGAATATGTATTCGATGCAAAGTTCAAGGAAGATGGCAATATCGTGGAGATCTATCGGGAATTCGAGATTTATAGGGATGCAGAGGGAAATGTGGTGAAGGAGGTTCCTACCTCTAACTTTGAGTATATAAAATATAAAGAATAACACTGGGGATCGATAACTTCCCCAGCGTTATTCTGTGGTTCTGAGTTATTGCGTGTTGGCTTTCGTCCTCAGTCTAAAAGCTTTTTCCCCAAGCAGCCCAGGGTTCTGGCTCGCAATTTCCTGTCTATGCATTCTGTAAAGTGCCTCACATCATAACAAGACAAGCCGATGGTATATTTTTCAACATCGGACTGGGCTCCCCAACACTACATAACTTCAATTGATGCATTGCCCGGGTACAGGCCGTGTAAAACAATCTTCGGAGCGATTCATCGCCATATATCTCAGCTGAAGCATTATAAATGATTACGGCATCAAATTCGATCCCTTTCGCTAAGTAGGCAGGTATCACAACCACCCCCTGCTCGTATTCAAGTGAACTGCTCTTCATAAGCTTGAGATCAGGGACCTCTTTCTTTAAGGCCGAAAAAGCTGCGGAGCTTTCTTCTGCAGATTTACAAATGACCGCGATGCTATTATAGTTTTTTCCCCGCATGTCACCGATCTCTGAAATAATCGTGGAATGGAGTTCAGTATGGCTAGCTGTTTCTATCAGCACAGGTTTCTGCCCTTCTCTCTCAAAAGGGGTGATTGTGCCAGGAACAAGCTGGCTGGTGAAGTCAATGATTGGCTTGGTGGATCTGTAGCTGCGCGTTAGGTTGATAACCTCTGCCTGGTCCGATCCGTAAAGGTCCATCAGCATGTTGAAGTCATTTTTTTTACCAGCATGAGCGAAAATGGCCTGATTGAAGTCACCAAGGACCGTCATCCTGGCAAAAGGAAACAGCCTTTTCAGAAATTCAAACTGAAACGGTGAGTAATCCTGTGCTTCATCAATAATGATATGTTTGATCGATGTGTTTGTCTGAAAACCCAGTATGAGTTCTTGTAAGAATAAATAAGGGGTGGCATCTTCATAATGCATTTTTCCTTTATCCAGCATATTTACTGTGAACTGGCAGATATCTGTCCAGTTTTCGTTTCTTTCATGATGGGTTTCCAGTTTCCCTTTTTCAAACAACTGTCTGTATATTCCCTTAATATTAATAAACTCCAGGTTTTCAATTCGTTTGCGTAATCCTTTAAACTTCTTTCGCACAATCAAACGGCCAAGTGCATCATGGTCCACAACAAAATCTTCCTCAGACACATCGCTCTTTTTCCGTAAAAAGGTGACAGCCTTATGATACTCTTCATTGCTGAGCAGTTCGATTTCTTCCTCAACCCAAGGTTTGGCCAGTTCCCGTTTTTCTGCTTCATCCACCCTTTTATAAACCCATTCAGACAATTTCTCCAGCCGGTTCTGGAATTTAAGTTCAGTATCATGACTGTAAAACCGATCCTGGATTTGTTCAGCCGTAATAATCGGCTCTCCCCTGAATTTAATTCGCTTGAACAGCATTCCGCCGGTCCCCAACGAATCCCTATAGTCCGTAATCCGTTCGAAGAATTCAGTGGAAGCCTTGTAATGAATACTTGCCAGCCTGGTTTCATATAGAGGTAGGTTCATGGCCGTCAGCACATACTCCAATTGGTCATAAGGGCCTTCAAGATCATATTCCTTGCTCAGGCGATGATCCAAATACTCCTGGAAGGTAACTTGCTGCATATTTTCTTCCCCAAGTTCAGGCAGGACATTGGAGACATAGCTGTTAAACATGGTATTGGGCGAAAATAAAATGATTTGATCGGCGTTCAGTTTTTCTCTGTACTTATATAGTAAGTAGGCAATCCTCTGCATGGCAGCCGATGTTTTGCCGCTGCCCGCTGCTCCCTGGACGATCAGCAGCCTCCCTTTGTCGTGACGGATAATGTCATTTTGCTCCCGTTGAATGGTGGCGACAATCGAATGCATTTGATTGTCCGTGCTTTGACCGAGAACTTGCTGCAAGATTTCATCTCCAATGGTCAAACTTGTATCAAACATGGTCTGTAGTTCGCCATTGCGGATGATATACTGCCATTTTTTATTCAGCTCGCCTTTAATAGTCCCACCGGGTGTGGAATATTCTGCTGGCCCGGGACCGTAATCATAATAAATACTCGATACCGGAGCCCGCCAATCATAGACAAGGAATTCCTCTCCCCCCTTATCTGTCAGGGAAGCTATGCCAATATAAATCTGTTCTGTTGTGGTTTCCCCTTCTTCAGTAAAGGAAATTTTGCCGAAATAAGGAGAGTCTTTCATCCGTTTCAACGTCGATAACGTCTTTGCTGCATGCCTGTGGGTGCTTTGGCTGACGGATAGATCTTGTGCCTGCTGCCGCAAACTGATGATGGTCTCAAGGTAATCATCAAATGTATCGGTATTGACCTTGACCTCATCCCAGAAGTTTCGACGGATAGTAATAACTTCACTCCGCCGCTTTGCTGTTTCTTCCTCCAGTTTATCGATCTGCTCTGTAATGATTTTCTCTACATGATCCAATCGATTCTGCTCCAGCCCGATTTCTTTCGCCAAACAAACCACTCCCTAAAAAATATTATGAAAAGGTGTTGACTCATCTGTTGTTATGCTGTAAAATTATAATTGGGATAAAATAATTAAACGGATAAAAATGAGTCTTACTGTATTAAGTTATCATATTTGACTTCCGATTTCAATGTCATTTTTACATAAAAAGAGCTGTCCGCTACCGGACGGCTCTTTTTTTATCTCCTGCATATGGAAAAAGATTCATTCCTTTCCTTCCCCCTGTGATAAAATAAAAACAAAAAACGCAGGGAGAAATTTAGATGAATTTAGGGAAGCCCATTGCAAAAGGGAATTCAGCAGAAATTTTTCTCCATGAGAACAAAGTAGTGAAAATGTTCAGCAATCACTTGCCTGAAACAGAAGCCTTAAGAGAAGCAGAAAAACAGAGAGTTGCGCATTCATGCGGCCTTTCAGTTCCAGCAATTCTCGATGTAACCCACATTGCAGGAAAACAAGCCATCCTCATGGAATACGTTGAGGGAAAGACCCTCGGAGATCTGTACTTTAAGGAACCAGATAACAATGAAGAGTATCTAAAGCTTTCTATAGATATCCAGCAAAAGATTCACGCGATTGTTCCCAAATCCATTGAGCCCATGGACGAAAAATTACAACGGCAGATCAAAGAAGCTCAGCAATTAAATTCAAAACAGAAATCATTTTTGTTATCCAAATTAGATTCCATGACTATTGAAAACAGGCTTTGTCATGGTGATTTTCACTTGTACAATTTAATTAAGAAAGATAATGAAGTGGTGATAATTGATTGGGTGGACGCCAGTTCCGGAGATCCCCGTGCTGATGTATGCAGGACCTATTTTTTATACTCGCAGGTGTCACAGGACATCGCCGAAACATACTTAAAGCTCTATTGCGACAGAAGCGGATGTTCGAGATCTGAAGTTTTAGAGTGGGCACCGATCATCGCCGGTGCAAGACTATCAGAAAATGTATCTTCCGAGAATGAAGACCGACTGATCGAAATCGTTAAGACCGGCTGTTCATCCTAATGAGACAGGTGATTGAATTGGATCGACATAAGTTAAAGATCGTTACGAAGGCAGCTCATATTTTAGCACTGGCCATTATGTTTTCCTTGATTTTGACGATCCTCACTCCGGCAAGAGTCTTTGTGATGCTCCTCTCCCTCTCTTTCATCGGCATTCCCCTCAGCATCATTTCTATGTTCAGTAAGGAACGTCTCTCAAAAAGGCTGTTTGCATTGGCAGGAAACCTGCTTCCTGCAGGTGTGTTTTTTATGCTGTGTTGGTTGAATGCATTGATGAGTTTTTCAAATCTGCACCATAAAAAAAGAACAGCCCCCTCAGCTGTTCTTTTGAACGCCCTTCAATGCCTCTTTTGAACTGCCATTTTCTTTTTTAATGACGGATAAGGATCCATCTCCTTCCAAAACGATGGCTTCGATATTATCAAAGGAACCCATTCCCTCATTCCGTACCTTCGCCCGCACGTCATCCTTGCGAATTCTCTGCTTCTGCATTTCTTTTTCGAAAAACCGGCCATCATGGTAAAGGAAAGATGGGGAAGCCTTAATGATTTGGTCTATCGTTTTCGATTTGGCAGTTGATTTTGCGATAATGAACTGCAGGAATGTGAGCATCAGGAGAACAACAGCTCCTTTTGCCAAAGAGACTGTACTGCTGGTAAGGACACTGGATAAGGTGGCTCCATATGTAATGGTGATGATAAAATCGAACAGGTTCACTTGTGTAATGGAACGCTTGCCGAACAACCTCAAAATCAATAGGAGAAAAGGGTAAGCCAATAGGCACATCAAGAAGGCACGGTAGACACTTTTCCAGCCGTCAAAGATCATGGAATCAAACATAGATGCACTTCCTTTGTAATGGAGTCTCAAATTCATTTCTCTGATACCCTTGTTACTCTGGAAGTAAACGAAAAGGAATGAATGTAAGGTTAATTCCGGACTTTTTGATCAGGCATGTACTTTGTAAAATAAGAACCTAGAATAAACAACATGACAGTTATACACCAGTTCAAGAATCCATAGAATCAAACCAATAGGCCAATAGATTGATAACTCCGGCAAGAAAGAAACATAATGGCGTTAACGCACTCCTGACGCCGGTAATATTGTTTTTCCTGCGCTTTCGAATCGCCAAAGCAACGGAGACAATCAGCGCAGGTATCAGTAAGGTGAATAATATATCCTCTATCATTTCTCACACTCCGACAATTGTTATTTAATCTTTCTTTGTTTCAAGATGCCTGCGATGATCGGAAGCCCGAATCCTAAGATAGTCAGCGGCAGGAACCATTTGCCTATACCATTCCCCCAGCCTAACGCAATGGAAACCGATTCAAACAAGATCAATGCGAAAAGTATCAAGCTGAGATTTTTGATGATATTGATCATTTTCCGGCTGTTAAGATAGAACTCTTTTACATTGGATTCATTCATTCTTTCCGGATAGTTATTGGTTTCGGGGTACTTTTCAAACACCTGCATCAGGATAATTGTAAACGCAGCTATACCCGGTATAGTGAGAAGCTCCCATTTTGAGCCCCAGCGATCCACCTCTCCCCTTGCATTATAATGAGCAGGTACTTCACCAGGGGTGGATCCCCATTTCCAGATGAAGAGGATGGCCGCCCCGATAAAAACGAGTACCCGATGATATCCCCTACCCACTCACTCTTTGTTTTCGACATTTTAATCCTGGGTCCCTTCCAGTCATCAGCCATAATTCTTTCCCCCTTTCTTTAAAGTTCCTTGATTTAAATCCAAAGGAAAATGAATATCAGCATGACAACCGTCCAGATACCGGCAGAAAAAAGGGCTCTGGTCTTAGGTTTTTTAATGAATTTTAAAACGGCAAACTCTATCATTACACCAACGCATAAGATTCCAACGAATAAAGCCCAATCACTCATATACCCACTCCTTCATGTTTGCTCTTCTTCAATCAAAAGAGCGATTGAATCAATAGCCATACTGAAAAAAACGATCGCAAAAGCAAATGGAGACAGGTACTCCCGGGGAAAATCAGGGCAGTGGAACCGGAAAGCAGCATAAGAATGCAGCACACATTAACGGTCCTTTTTATGAATCGATCCTCAATTACATAATCATTTCAAATGGTTTGTGATAACCAAATGGCAAAATGGAGGCTGTAACGACACCAATACCAATGGATGAAGCAATCAAGATCCTGTATTTCCTCTTGGATAGTTCATTTCGTTTTAAGGCGATGTTCAGCACCTTAATAATCGAATGAACGGTCATAACGATGATGATGGCTGAAAAGAAACTGATCAAATACAGTGGTTCTGGTTTCATAATGATCCTCCTTAAAATCTACTTCATAATGCATTGAAAATCATATTTCCCTGCTGCTAAATCCTGTACATTCATCTTTACCATGCCTCCGCTTTCATAACATCTGGATGTGAGCGTATCCAATTCTCTGCTGACTAGGTGATAGTTCGCGAGGTTTATAATCAATGTAACTAGTAAAGCAAAATTAATTAACAATGACGCTGTGAACATAGTTCTTTCCTTTACTCATTCTGTTCATTCTGTCTTTTAACATATGTATAAAAACTCCAATACTTCTTTGTGAGTATGTACCTTCTTAATCTACTACTTCAATCTTCAGGCCGTTTGTCTGGGGAGGGTCGGATTCTTTTATGTAGTCGTACCATATGTCGACTATTTGCCCTTCTTCTGCATCAGCAGTCATTTGGCCATTCGGGAATCCTACTATTACCATGTCTCCCCATCTCTTTAAATCACTTACCGGTTCTATCCATAATTCATTGCTTTCTTTTTTCAGGACCTTTCCCTGGAGGATTTTCGAGTCGGTCATTCCCATATTCATTTCTTCTTCAGAGTTTGAACAGCCTGTTAAAGAAAGTGCCAGGCTTATCAATAGCAATAGTTCAAAAAGGAGTCTGCGCATGGAATCACCTCTAAATTTGCTGCAGAAGTCAGTGTGACGCAGGATGAAGAGTCAAGTAGAAAACCATATAGATTCTGGCCAATCCCAGCAAAAGGATGATGGAATAAAAGGCATTTTTTCTGTTCCCAGTGCGAAAATACAGATGAACCAGCAAGAAATAAATCAGACCACTGCCCAAACAGAAAAGAAAATAATTTATGGATTCTTTTCCTGACATAATCAGGTCCTCAATCCTGTAGAGTTGAAATTGACTGTCCATTGAAACCGGCATGGTAATACTTTGTAAAAGCAATCCACCAAATATAAAGATTCCTGAAATATTTAAAACAGCTTTCGCAGGATCCTGGATTTTATCTTCCGGCTTGTAATCCTGCGGTGCCTTGTACTGCAATTCCATACTTCACCCCCCACTGAATCTGTTATACCTGTAAATACAGATTTATAGTTAAAAAGTTTCAAAGTTTCCCTCAACCTTAAAAAGACTTCCCAGAAATTCGGGAAGCCCTGGACATTGTTTAATCTTCAAAACTTACACTTAAGGATTGCTTTATTGAATTCAATCTGGGGTTCATTAAAAAATAAACGGTAAAAAACATATAACCGGTTCCTGCAATCATTAATAAGAATAATCCCGAGGTTTGTTCCCCGATGACACCGCCAAGGAAGTAACCCAAAGGGCTTAGAGAACCAAGCAGTGAAGAAATGAATGCAAAACCTATGCCCACGTGTTCTCTCGGCAGGTTCACTTGTATCAGGGTTTGAATGAAGATACTCAGAATGCCGATTCCCGCCCATGAAAGGGCAAAAAATAAATAGGGTACCAATTGTCTTTCGTTAAAGAAAAACGTCAGCTGCCAGAATATCCCGGACCAGAGAGCAGCGATCGGCAGGACACGGTTAAGCGGGAACCTTTCGATCTTACTTGAAAGAATCGTTCCTGACAGGGTGCCAATCGACATAGCAGTCAGCCAGAAGCCGTACTCTACAGACGTATCTGAGATGACAGGAAGCATTGCCAGACCCATTGTCGCAAGCAGATTCATTCCCATGAAACCAAAAATAATGCTTAACAGCCGGTGCCTGGATTTCACTACCCCAAATCCATCTTTGAAATCTTCCTTATATTGCTTGAAAAAGCCTAAAGTTGATTTCTCCATTTCTTTGGTTGACTTTGGTACCTGCAGATACACAAGAAACATCAATCCGATCATAATCAGTAAAATACTATTGCTGATATAAATGATTCCGAGGCCGGCAAAGGCAATCAGTATCCCGGAAACGGCATCACAAATGATATCGAGAGTCTGATAGGAAAATGAAAAAATCGAATTTACTTTTGTCAGCTTTTCCCGCGGGGCAAGCCGCTCAATCAGCGCACTTTCAGTTGGGTATGAACATTCTGATAATGACAAAGCCAAGAACATCATGAGGTATAACAAAGGAAGCCAGAGAAAGTCGGCATAGTATAGAATCGATATGACACTGACCATCAGCCCCTGGCCAAACATCGCCGCATAGAGAATCGTTTTTTTAGAAAACCGATCGATCAGCGGTCCATATAAAAATTGGATTGTCACCGGAAGAATGGCTATCGCACTTGTTAAGCCAACCAATAATGGTGAATCGGTCATGGATTTTACGTACCAAATGGTAGCGATCATATAAAAACTATCAGCAAAATTAGTTAAAATTCTTCCTATTAATAAAATGGTTAATTGTTTGTTCATCCTGCTCCTCCTTCAATTGAATAAATACCAATACGGCTGTTTATCAATTAAGGAGGCTTCCACACCTTAACAGTGCTCTAATGATCGAACGGGTTGAGATAGATTATTTGCACCATCATGTTTCACCTTTCTTTTCTTAATACGGTAATTATTTCATAATAATTCTGAACCTTCAACCTTTGTGTATTAGTGGCCTTATTCCCTTTACAGCCAGGCTGCCAAAGGTCCGGATATCATGAAGGTAATCGTCATTTCCATCACTATGTAAACTGTTGTACATCCTGACAGCCACAGCATTATATTTTGGAATCACGAGGCAGGCACATCCAGACGCACCAAGTATTTGATAACTTCCTTCAGGCACTTCTCCTCCTAATTCATCCTCTGAGTATGAAACCATTCCATCTTTGATCCACCAGTAGAAGCCGAACTTTGGCAGAGTCCGGTCTATAGTTTGGGGGCTCTGAATAGTCACAGCAAGGTTGAACACTTCTCTTGGGAGTACCAGCCTCCCATTCACTACACCTTTTTGCAAATGCAGATTACCCCACACCCCCAGTTCTCTCGCATTTACATAAAGGTTTCGATCATCGCCGAGAGTGGAACCTATTCTAATTGATGGATAAGTGCCAGGAGAATGGATATCACAGACAAACGTGCTTTTTCCCTCTGCGGCCCATTCAGTATGGGACAAGCCTAATGGATGAAACACTTTTTCGGAGATGATTTCATTGACTGTTTTTCCCGTAGCTTGCACAATGATGGCCGCCAGCAGATCTGGACGCTTTCCTTCAATCGAGGTTCCTGCTTCCACTATCCTTTGGACGCGGCTCCCTTTAAACTTCAGCCCGGTACTTCTTGTGACGAGATGCCTAATTGTCGTATTTCCCAAGACCTGTTTATCCAACTGGGGAAAAAAACTGCTGATCCTGTCTTCAAGGTCCAAACATCCCTCATAGATAGCAATCGCCGCTGCCAGTCCGATATAGGTAACCCTGGCCGAGTACACGTTAAATTGGGAATGGACATCAATTTCCCTAGCCCCCGGTTCAAAGTGGTGAGTGCCTGAATACCATTCATGTACAATCTCGCCATCTATCATGATGAGCAGAGCCGCCCCGGATGCCTTCATCTTTTCTTTTGCCTCTTCACTGTATTCCGTTAAATCATGGAAAGGTTCACTGGTCGTTGTTTGACCCATTCACTTCACCTGCTGTTTTTTAGTTAGATTTTTAAAAAAGAGCTCAATTTTTCTGATCAAGCTCTCAGTCTTTAAAGTTATTAAATTGGCACCGAACGATTCAGCAGGCTTTTCAAATAGCCTAGGAATACATCCTTGACCATCTCATTTTTGCCCAGGTCAATGAATGTATTTTCTTTGACTGCACTATACCCGCACACTTCTTCATACAGCATTGGCGAGCCGGTTCCGATTTTATAAAGTCTCTCTACTTCTAGGTCTTTCCCATTTACTTTGATATCGCTTATGATGCCTTCCTTAGTTTCCCATGTCACCCCGGAAAATGCTAAGGTTCCAATCGGAATCCCATGCGGACGGAATCCATTTCCGTAGACTGGCTTTGATGTAACCTCATCTGTATAACTATCCTCGATCAACTTAGCAATGTGTTTTCCTTGAAGTTCCATCAACACCGGGGAGTGCATGCTCTTGCAGGTATTCAGGACAGATCCTTTTGTCACATCACCTGCTTCTATCCCTCCAACAGCTCCTCCGCCATACATGATTCCGATTTCTGTATTCCATCGGTTCCGGAGGCTGTCGGCCATCAGTTGAATGACATTTGCATGAGAAAGCGGCTCGCTGGTTGTGAAAAGTACCTCTGAAAGAAATTGGTCGGTTTCCTTCCTGCCTTCTTCCAAAATAGCGTCCATGGCAGGATCCGGTTCGGAGTCAGCAGAGATCTCCACTAACTTGCCCTCAAAAGTATCGATGAGGTGGCGGCCCTCCCTGTCGACCTCGAGATTCAAGGACAATTCGCCTACATAAATTCCGTGAGAGCCTGCCTGCACGATCGGAATACCGGACTCTATTACAGGAGTTTCCAGGACGGTGTGAGAGTGCGCTCCAATGATGATATCAACGCTGCCGTTGATTTCCTTGGCCATCTCCTTATCTGCCCCAAACCCAAGATGAGATAGAAACACGATCAGGTCAGCCCCATCTTCTTTTAAACGTGCGGCAGTTTTCTTTACCACATTCAACGTGTCGAGGTTTTTGAAACCATGTTTGTTTTCATAGAGATCTTCGAATTGATCTGTAGCACCAAAAAGTCCAATCCTTGTACCGTTGGCTGCAGTGACAATGAGCGATTCCTTCACCCCGCCGATTAAAGACCCGTCACCTTCCACAAGGTTGGATAGCAACCATGGCACGCGGGATTGAAGGCTGAGTTTCCTAATCAATTCAGGTGTTGAGCGCAACAGTTCATTATTGCCGACGGACATGGCGTGGTACCCAGTTTCAGCAAGCATATCGAGATGCATCCTGCCTTCAGTCGCCAGACATTCATTGATGCTCATGTCCATGTGATCTCCGCCATCCACCAGGAGGAAGCTTTCCCCGTTCGCTTTCATTTGCATGACTCGTTTTTTTATGTAAGCTGCTTGTCTTAAAGCCTGGTCATAACTTGCGTGAAGATCGTTCGTATGTAAAATGGTGAGTTTTTTATTCATCTCTATTTCCCCCTCTTGCATAGTAAGTTTGGATCATTGTTAGATTTGGACTCTTTTTCTTATTTTCGAGAATTTGTGTGCGAATCAGCATCGGATTCGGATCTCGCTCCATGAAACTTGAGGTTTGGATCCGCCCCCCCTTTACTAGGTCCACTTCCCTTATTTCCCTTTTAACAGCAGCCATTTTTCTCAAACTGACTGCAGGTTAAATCGTTCATTTAATAAATTCAGGACGACTTCTACCGTATTCTCAATAAATTCATCGACCTCAACAGCCGTAAGATAGACGAATTCATGGTCTTCAGAGATCGTACTTGTCTGGTAAAACTCTGTAATGTTTTTGATCTGTGTCAAGGTCTGTCCTTTAGGAAAGATATCCAGATACTCAGGAAAATCAGTGATATATTGAAAATCTGTCCAGAAAATATTTTCCTTATGATTCTTCAAATACAGAAAATCCAGTCCATACCAATCTCGTTTAACAAGACGTGCGTAGTCCGGACTGTCCAAGATTTCCTGATAGACCTTTTCCTTTTTCTTTCTGGCCAGCAGTTTAAGCCATTCTTCATCTGTCACCAAATGGATGTAATAACCTAAATAATACGAGAACTCTTCAGACAAAAGTTCATTTTCACTCGTGAGATGTTTCTGATAAAAGGCAGCAGAATCCATTTTGCCGTCGACATAGGAATGAGTGATCTCTTTTGGAGGCACCGGTATGCCATCTTCTCCAATCAATCCACAATCAGGACCGATATTTCCCACGAGGAATCCATTCTTGGAAACAGGCAGATCCCTTTTCATTAATTCTTCTGTAATTCGAAAATGCGTAACCCAAGTAGCCACTATTTCTCTCCCCTTTTTTGCTTTATCTAAAAGTAATTCTAAATGATGGTATGAAATTCCTTTTTTTATGACGAAATAGTGGTGGCTGTGCTGCCTGTTGAGTTATCATGCCAATTCTTCTCGAAGTAACTCCATGAAACCATTTAAAGCGGTGTTCCAGTTCACTCTTTGCTGATTTTTAACCGCATAAAGCAGTTCATGAAAAACAGGCTGCAATCCATAAAAATCTTGCACTCTATTAAAGATGGCCTCATTCTCCCCGGATTGATAATGGGACAGGACCTCCCTTGTGAAATCAGGTCCGAAAGCCCAGTAAAGACCGGCAAAGTCGAACGCCGGATCTCCCAGTTGTGCATCTGTAAAATCAATGATCCCGTTCACCAGGCCGGTTTTTTTATTAAATATGATATTTGATGTGGTCAAATCACCATGGATGGGGACCGTTTGGTGAGTGGTGAACAATGAATCTGAAAAGAAGTTTTTAAACAGATTTTGAATGGCTGTTTTTTCTGAGGATGAGATATGCGGGAAAATAAAAGCCTCAACGGAGTCATTTAATTCTTCCCAATACTTCTTGGTGTGGACTGGGCGGATGTTCGTTTCATTTAACACTGAAGGTTCGATGCTGTGCAGCTTGGTGAGAAAGTCGCCGATTAATCGTGCATTATCCTGATGAAAAGAGGGATGAAGATCAGATTCTCCTTTTATGTAATCATATTTAACTCCGATAAATTTTCCATCCTGCAACACCATATCATATTCCGGCACTTTCAGTATGGGTTTTTTAACTATCAACTGATTCATTAATGCTGCCTCGTCGATCACCTTTGATGCCGTTTCTTTTGTTTTCGGAAACCGAAAGACAACTTCATCATTAACAAGTAAAATATCGTTATCCCAGCCATTGGAGAAGGATGTTACGGTATCTATATGTATTTCGGGATTCGTTTGCAATACGATATCGATCATTTGTTGGGAATTCATAAACCTGGTACCTCCGATAATTCTTTCTTGCTTAAAACATTATGGTACCCTTATGCCAACATCAGGGTTCCTACTTTATCCTGTACTTTAAAAGGTACATTTGAGTTTTAAATCAATAGTTATTTATAGTCATTATACTATTTCCCACAGAAAACTTACTAAACCCAGGCTCTCCAAATCCACCTTTCAGCATCCCATTCTAAGTTTAAGTAAAATGAAACTTACATGAGTGGAGAAATGAAATCATAAAAAAGCAATGAATGATCTAAATTAGATTTCAACTGCTTTAGAAGGTAACTTTCTATTAAATTGCTATAGTGAATAGACCTTTCATTGAGGATAGTTTTCCTGTCTTCAATCCCTCTCATCCCACTACTTTAGTCAGAAAATCTTCTCTTTTTCAATATCTACAACCACTTCGTCCTTTTTAACCCACTTTTGATATATACCTTTGTCTATTACAGTCATCCCTATATTTTCCCAAGTTTTATAATCACCAACCATTGTAACAATAGATATCATTTTATCTTTTTGGCTGACAACTTCAAACACATACCCCTTATAATGCGCCTTAATGGTTTTGTGATACATTTCTTGAATTTCATTTTTGTTAATAACTTAACAAAGAATCTATGGTTGTTTAATGACTTTTCAATAAGCCCATTTAATACATCGTTTGGGTCGTGGGAACGCAAAACAATACGCCTGTCGGCTTTAATTCCTGGAGAGTATTCTTTTCCATTAAATATTGCAAAAGTATTATTTTTCATAAGTAATTAATTTCCTTCTGAATATTTCTATTTTTAAAGTTGAGGTTGGGTGTCAAAATAAGCAACCTATTATGGCTACCATGAAATAGGATCCTAAAAAAAAAAATTGTAGAAGGGATACGTTATAAAAGGAAGGTAATGGAACCAGATACAGATTTAAGAACATATATAGCGTATTCAAAGTCGTTGCTCACATTTAAGCTTAGGAAGGAAAGTGATCTCTTACAATTGGGACAGTTTACCTGTCCCTACGTCCCATTTTTCTTCCCTTAACCGGGATATCTTCTCTTGAATGTCCCTCGACCGGGAATGAATAACGCTTTGAATGCTGTTCAATTCACTGTAGAGTCCCATATCGGCATCTCCCTTATAGATTAATCCAATAAAAAACCTTTAAATTCCAATTTCTATAGATATAGTACCACCCTTTTCGTCCCCTTCCTATACAGAACAGGGGGATATGACAAAAACAGGAATTTTTTCATCGTTCTTTTATATCGCGATTTTTCATTTTCAAAATTTTCCTGAACGCTATATGAGTCTTTGGTACTGTTAGTGGGGATTTTCGGTATTATTGAGATGGGTTCAAATAAGAGACAAATACGGAAGATAACATTTAACTGAAAGGAAATATAGCTGTCCAACCACTTATTAAAGGTTCTATTAAGTACCTAGTAGAGCCTTCATATACTCCTTAACAACAAAAAACCGCCAAGACCTCGTCCCAACGGTTTCATTTATTAAAGTTAGAGTCTTATACCCTTTGAAGTGATTTGGAAGTACTTTTGTAAGCCTTCACCCGGTTTCGTCCTTCTCTTTTGGCGGCGTATAATGCTTCATCTGCCCTGCCTACAGCCTCTTTGATTCGCTGGTTTGCTGAAGAAGAACTATGTTCAATAGAGGAAACGCCAAAGCTGGATGTCACATGAATGACATGATGGTCACTGCTGATCAGGTTGTCTGCGACTTCTTTCCTGATAACATCAGCAAGCAGGTACGCATCCATTTCTTCTCTGTCTTGTAAAAAGACTATGAACTCTTCACCGCCATACCGGCCAATATAATCATGTGGTTCCAAATGTTTTTTCGCTGTCTTTGCGATCTGGGTGAGAACGTAGTCCCCCATTTCATGCCCGTATGTATCATTCACCTTTTTAAAATGGTCGATATCAAATAGAATGAGAGAGCTGACGCCTGTTCCGAGATTCGCTTCTGCCTTCTCGTGAAAATATGTTCGGTTGTACACCTGTGTCAATCCGTCGTAGGAAGCCAGCTTTTTCAGCTTTTTCTGCAATGCAACCCGTTCTGTGATATCAGTGAAGGTAATGATCTTCCCTATTAAAGTGGTGCCTTTCCGAAAGACGGGAGAAAAGCGGATTTGATAGTTTTTGGTTACAGTACCTGCCTTGCTTTCAAAGTCACATGCGGCTCCAGAGCAGATAAGCGCGCCAAGGCCGCTGTCAACCGGGATTGCTTCATGAATAGGCTTTCCTACTATAAGCGGATTTAGTTTCGGCATGATCGGCTTCATAGCTTGATTATAATCGAGTATCGCACCCTTATGATCAAGGACGATCACTCCTTCGCTCATACTGTCAAATACCTTTTCCCTTGCAATCGGCAGGACATTGAACATTTGATAGGAAAATAGGGAAATGCCATGGAGAACGAAGGAAGCACTCATGGAAACAGGTCCAAGGTCAATTCCATAGGGGCTTAGTTCATTCAGGTAAAGGTAGTTAGCGGCAACAGGAACAAATAAACCTGAAATCATCATCATGATCTGCATTCTAAATCGAAGCTGGGGTTTTCTCAATTGGAAAAACAATGTTGCTATGCTAATGGACAAGCATAAGAACAGATAAAGCGAATGAATATAGAAAAATGGGCCATACTCCAAGTCAACAATCGTAATGGGAACACCTGTCCTCAATTCAACAGAGGAATAATAGAGATGATGCAGGCCGTTGGTATGATGCATGAACACCGTTATTATGGGAAGCAGGAACAATAAGTAAAGGTGGCGCTGCCTTAGTTTGTTTCCGGCCAATTCCAAACACATCCATAAGAGGAATCCAGGTATGAATGGCATCACCAAGTATTCAATACCGAGCCAGAATCTCGCTTCGTTCAAATTGCTGCTTAAAAGTTCAAATATATAAGTAAAGGCGAAGACTGCAGATAGCAAGGTGGCCAGCATGTATTGCCTGCCTCCGGGAGCTTCCCTCAGTTTTAAATAAGCAAAAACACTTAACCCGAGGCTCAACAACCCGGCAATTCCGATCAACAGTAAAAACAAACCAATTTCTTCAGGCATATCGGTCTCCCATATAGAAGGAATTTTTTTCAATTCATTATATAATGGACTGAAGGAAATAACTACATTTTTTTACCTTTAATAACGCTTTCGAAATGGCTCTTTGGTAATAATGCCGTAAAGGAGTTGAGTAATGAACCGGAAAAACCCCTGTTTAGCAAGAGAGAAAAGAGCTTCTCTCCTCGTTCAGAGCGAAAAACGTAGTATGCAGGAGAAAAATCCGGCTATTCGGATTTTTTCGGAAGCAACAATATATGCGAAAATAGCCTTTGAAATAAAAAAGACATTCATATAGTATGCGCCGTTCGTTTTCGTGGAGACACACTGTAAATAGCAAATGATTTTCAGTGATGCACCACTGAAATATACAGAAAATAGTCCTGATTTAACATTATAAATAGCACCCCTAAGAGCAGCTTGATAATGTCATTGTAATGATTATATTCATGTTAAAAAATCAACTTAAAAACTGTCGCATAGGAACAGTTTTCAAAATATTTATTTGACTGCCTTTTTTAAGGCTTTCCATTTGTTATAGACAAGCCTTTCCCATCGTGCTATCAAGCCGTTTCCATTTTTTCCAGTTTCAATTGCAGAGGTGTGATTTCTATGAAAATCTGCGACTCTTTTATTATGCTGACTATGGAGATGGTTGGTTTTTTCATGGAATTTAGCAACTCTCACGTTGTGTTCTTTTTCCCAAAGAGCAGCATTAACATTTTTCATTTATGTACCTCCTATTTATGGCTAAATTCATTATCATTAATTTTTAAAAGAATGATGTTGTTCAACGGGAACTATAGTTTAACAACATCATTCTTCAAGAAGAAAAGCTTGAGGCTGTGAAAGTTCCCTCAAGCTTTTTGTGTCATTTATCATGGTTGTGCTTTTAAAATTCACTCCACGTTATGGAGCTGCTTTGAATTGTCAGCTTTATCTTTCTTGATTCTGGTATGAAGTCAGATATTCTTCCAACCGATCCCACGTCTCAGTGATACCTTGTTCCATTCCCATTTCCAATACTGTTTTCAGTGCTTCTTCCGATCCATATTCTGCACGATTAATCAATTTGGTGCTGCTTCCGTTTTCCTCAAACAAAAGAGTGACGTTAGTCGAAGGCATTTCATCAGATTCAATTCCATCTGCATTGGAGAAATAGTCAATGTACGCAATCTTTTCGCCATTGGATATCTCTGTATAGACCCCTTTTCCCCAGGATTCAAATTCGTAAAAATCCCCCTGGTTTTTATCTGTGCATTTCATGCAATAATGCCAGGTTCCATCAACTGTGAAATCAAGATCACAATTGGTTAGAACCCACCCCCTTGGTCCCCACCATTGAGTAAGATGTAACGGCTGCGAAAATGCATCAAATACCAGGTCCTTGGGGGCAGCAAACTCGCGCTCCAAAACCAGTGTGTTACCATCTACCTTTGTAACCATTTTGGATATCATGACCATTCCTCCGATATTCATTTTTAAAGACTAAATGATGAAGATGCTTCCAGGTGGATAGTATGAAGAAAGCCTGATCAGTATTCTATATATACTATACTCAACCTTCAATGCACCTGTAAATAAAAATGTTGTAATTTTCACTAAATTATAACGTGATCAGGTTCATGACAATCTTCAGGGTTCCCTTTGTTCCCATACCTTCTTATTAAATATGTTCAGTTTTGTTAAAGTGGGCCGGCAATTCTGATTGTTGATTTTTCCATTTTTTGAACAATCTGATAGACTCTTAACTCTTCAAATTGTAAAATAATAGAGAGGATGTGTAAGGAGTGACGCTCATGCCTGCCTGTAAAAGCTGTGAAAATCTATGGACCTGGAAGGAAAGATGTCGACTTTCAAACTCCTTCTTGCAAAAGACCCGATACCTGTCAAGAATAGGCTGAATTACTTCTCGATGCTTTCTTTTCTCATTTGGTACTGATTTGTCTTTTTTCATGTTTCTCTTTAACTAACAATTTCAGCTGGATTCAATTTATGGTTATTGACGTTTATGACAATGCCGTTTGGACAACAAGAAGAACCTTTACGGTGAGAAGCAACAATGAAATTCAACTATTTTTTTCCGGAGGCGGGCAATGAAAAAAACCACTTGGATCCCTTTGGTTAGTGGATTTATGACAATGACAGTTTTATTTATTATGGGTTCTTTGGCTGATATCCCATTTCTACTGTTTAATATAGGTCCTAGTTTCATAGAGATTTCTTTTCTTCCAATTATATTTGGATTTTTGGCAGCCTGTGTTAGTGAAAAAGTAATTCATATGCAAAGCATTTCTTGAACGCTCAGTCTTACATATCGGATTTTTGTGGTTTCCAAACATAACGTTTCCCCACCATAGCAAATCCTGCTGATTCATAAAGATTATTGGGGGCAGGGAATTTTTCAGGCATCCCCGTGTAAACTGTGGCTTTTTCAGCGCCTAATGCTTTTGCAGCCATTAACTGCTCCCTCAGTAAGGCTTTGCTGATCCCCTTCTTGCGGAAATCGGGAAGGCATGACACAGCCTCAATGGTGACCAGTTTATTCTCTTCATCATATCTTCCGCTGCACAGGGCTGCCACGTGATGATTAGCCTCCATTGCGACCATATCCAATTCTCTCCTGTATGTGGAAGTTTCATAGAAATTATCCAGGATAACCTCATTAAATTGGATTCCATAACAGAGCTTATAAGCCTTATAGACTTCCTCTTTCTTTTTTACATGGGGAACAGTATCGGTATAAAAACCCTCGGGAAGATTGTAGTCAAATGTCTTATCCTTTAAATCGATGTCCCTTCTTACCCAGTACTCTTCCGTCTTCTGATATCCATTTCGCTGAAGGGCATTCTCATAGTCTGCATCCTCTTCATAAACTTCCCATTCTAAGCCCGGATCCCTTTCTTTTCCGATCTTGACTGCTTTTTCAAAGAGATGTCTATAGTGGGGGGCAAAACAAAACGCTCCTTCCTCAAGGAGTCCGACCAGAGTTCCTCCATCGAACCACAGAATGATGTGCTTTAACACCTCATCTACACTTTTAGGTGGGTTTCCCATTCCAGATGATAATGCAGACTGAAATTCAAAAAGCGTCAAGTTATCGTCAAATCTGGTTCCACCATTTTTGCAGCTGTTTATCAAAAACCTGCTGATCTTATCATAATCTTCATGACAGATATATTTTCTATATGTAATGGCCATGGGTTACCTCCTCATTTAATATGTATTTATAAAGGATTGCAGCTTCAATAGTTGTAAAGTGCTGGAGCCGAATCGACACTCTTCAGCCACAGGCGTTCCTTTCCTTTCAATCCATCCTTCATCCAAATGTCACCTTGAAGGGCATCTATTTTCGTTCGGTACCAGGTCAAGTGGGTATCAACGGCTTGGGGATCAAGGTCCAGCTCATCTTGGCTAGGGAATGTTAACTGAGTTTGCTGGCTGCTTTTTAGATTGATGCTATAAAGCGATGTATACATGGTTGGGACCGGTCCCTCTGTCCACTCTTTATTTTCCTTTGCACGGGCAACGACGACAGTGTCCGATAAATACCATTCCACATCAAGGTCCACGAAACCGGCTGGTGTGTATTCTTTTTGTTTAGTGGCAGCCGGAATGTCTGCAATCGTTGTTTTCTTATTCTCCACCATGAAACGCCCTTCTCCTGATATATAGACAAGTTGATTTTCAAATGGTGCCATTGAAACCAGTCTTGGAACCAAAGCATTTTTCCAATCACTTGAAAATCATCTCCGTTGGATGACAATACGCATAATGTATTGCTGTCATTCGACCAGGACGCCGTCGGAATGGCGAGGAAACCTATCCACTTGCCGTCCGCACTCCATTTGAAATCTTCTGCTGAGATAGCAAACAACTCTGGTTCCTTGGTTTCAATTGTATAAAAAGGGTTGATTTTTTCAGGCGATAGATTCGCGTCCACTGAAACTTTATAGAGATCGATCGGCCCCCAGCCGGCAGGTTTCAAGGAGGCTTGAGAAGAAACTAAAAAATATTTTCCATCCGGAAACCAGTCAAAGTCATCGACACCCAGTGCCACATTTTCAAACCCTTCCGGCCGGCCATCCTTCGATTTAGTAACATTTAGGACACCACCTGATGTGTAGGCCAAAACATTAGCTTGCGGTGACCACTTAAAATTTGTAGTTTCCACTGAAGTATAAGGCTTATAACTTTCTTTTTCTTTCGTATCATAAATATATAATTGTGATTTTCCCCCTTTATCGCCACCATCGATATAGGCGATAAGCCGGCCGTCATATGACCATTTAGGTGAATACACATACTGTCCCTTCGTCAGTTGTGTTTCGTTCTCCCCTTGCTTTAACCAGAGTTGGTGGTCTCGGACGAATGCGGCCTTGAACGGAATCTCAGCATGAGCAAAAGTCGGTGTTAGCAGAAATAAAGATAGGATAAGTACAATTCGTCGAATGATCATGGAAATCCCTCCTATTAAAAGGATGGACTTAAACGCTATGTTTATCCATTAAACACCTGATTTCAAAACGATTCTCGATCTATTACCAGGCGTTTATCCGTTAATCACCCTATTACAAAACAGTTCTCCCTCTATAACCAGGCGTTTATCAGCTAATCACCCTATTTCAAAACTGTTCTCGATCTATAACCAGGTGTTTAACCGTTAATCACCCTATTTCAAAGCGGTTTTCGATCTATAACCAAGTGTTTATCCATTAATCACCCTATTTCAAAACGGTTCTCGATCTATAACCAGGTGTTTATCCATTAATCACCCCATTTCAAAGCGATTCTCCCTCTAAAACAAGGTGTTTATCCGTTAATCTCCCATTATAAATGGTTTGGCTTTCTATAACCGGATGTCTACACCAATAACCGACAATAGGTGTACTACAACAACGGTTTCTCCACATTAAAAGTTACACCTTCAACAAAGCATAAAAGTACTTAACGTCCTCCAGAGAATTGCTTAAGTCGACAGAAGCGCCAATTGCAATGTATAGCGCAATCCCGGCAAATACAGCGATGAACGGACCGCTTTCTTTCAATGTCCGTCTGTTTTTAATAAAGAGAAAGGTTACAATTCCAGCTGAGATTAATAAGTAGGATACGGATAAAATGAGTTTCACCAGTTGGGACCCTCCGTTCTCAACCGCCATCCTGTAATGATCCAACTCTTCTTGGTTGGCGGAGTTTTCCCGAATAAGCATTGAACTGTCTTTGAAGCCCGCCTCCCATGTTAGTTCATCGCCTTCCTTATTTACAATATAGTGATAGCCAAATAGCTTGCCTTCACTGATGATACCTGAGAAGTTACCGGGATCTTCTTCTCCCTGCGAGCAGGATGCTGTTAGCAACGTTAAAAATATAAAAATAAGTAACAGTGTCTTTGATTTTCCTTTCATTTTGTCCATCCTCTCAGGAGCATCACCGGCGGAACTCCAATATTACGCCATCACCGACTTCTGAAGATTGTTTAAGCAATTCTTTATGTATTGTGTCAATCCAATAATATTGAACGGTTTCCCCAAAACAAGTCTTCACTTTCCATGCATTTACAACCTCATCGTTGCCTCTTTTTATTTTTTCTGATTTGATTACTTGGATGGTTATTTCAACTTCTGCTTCATTTATCGCATTAAAGGCATTAAACGTCATCGAGTACCCTTGCTCCAAAGGCAGCACCCGCAAAATGAGTTCAGCTGAAAAAGAGTCGAAACAATCTTTCGCATTAAAGCGGGAAACTTCTCCTTCTTCACTTACTATGTTTACTGTGCCATCCTTATACTCAGCTTTCACATGGATCTCTTCATCAACATAATCAGTGAATGATATCGGCTGAAAAGAATTTTTTTCAACTACCGTGACACCTTTTCGATTCCCTAAAACACCCGAAATTAGGATTTGAGTTCTTTCAATCGCTTCACCCCCAGCTAATTGAATGAATCGTATAGATTCAGTCGTAAAACCAACCCTTTTTTCCAAACCGTTTTCTATGATGAAAATTCCTTTTTTGTCTTGTGTTTCATATAATCCTTCTCCGGTTAAAGTTTTCAATTCGACTCACTCCCCTGTTCACTTTAAAAATTTCCGATAGACCTGGGTATTGTGCAGGGGCTGAAATCCCAGTGATCTATAGAGTTTTTCAGCTCCATCATTGCCTTCCACAAAACAAATGCGGATCACTTCGTACCCTTCTTCCAGCATTTTGTTCATGGCAAATTGAAGGGCTTTCCGTCCATACCTTTTCCCCTGGTATTCTGGAGCAACCATTAAGTTATCCACTTCCCCATTTCCCGTGGTGACGGAGGCCATGATTCTGTCGCCATCCAGAACAAGATATACCTTTTCTTTATGATTCAATTTGTACTTCTTTACACTGTCTTCTGAAGCAAGATAGGGCTTTAAATCATTTTTTTCATGCAGCTCATAGAATGAATCTTGTACAACTTTTAAAAAGCCCTCAAAAAACCGGTCCTCATATAATACGAAATCCAACTCCGCTTCTGGGAGCCGCCCTCCCCTATATACTAATTCAGGTGACCCCACCATTTTGTGAACGCCATTTTTTCCACAAAGGGAATCGGGTTTTCTTCCTCTGGTCTCATCGTCACACTCACAAAATCTACTTTATTTTTTAAAAGTGCCTTTTCCATTTCTTTGTATAACGAAGAGCCGATTCCCTTTTGACGTGCCGTCGGATCGACAAATAAACTGACCTGTGCAATCGTCTCCCCGTCATTCTCATATATGTCGGCAAAAGAAAACCCCTTTACGCCATTTTCTTCATATACCAAAAAATGTTCAGACCCTCTAATTGCTTCTTTCGTGTTCCCTGTTTTTTCGGCTATATCCCAATCTGCCATCTATTCTACTAATCTCTCGGTATCTCTTTTTTCATTCATTTTCCGGATCATTACTTCCGCCCCTTAAGTTCCGCCGTAATGACAATTATTTCAAAATATTCTCATTTATTCAATCCTTCTTTTAAAATGGCTGTTTTCGTATATAATGTTGCTTTGGGAAAAATCCCAAAAGCCTGACTGAGTTTTTCGCTCTAATCGGAGAGAGAAGCTCTTTTCTCTCTTGCTAAGCAGGGATTTTTCCGGTTCATTACTCCACTATCTATCGAAATTATTATCAACTAGCAACAAAGTTTACGAAAAGAGCCTTTAAAATAAAAAGGCCAATCCAGGTGAGGATAGGCCTTCTTCAAACAATTATTCAGATCCGAATGGTGCAAATTCGACAGACAACGTTTCCTCTCCCTGGATAACTGTACCCGGTTTGAGGTTCTGCTTCGTCAGATAGCCATCACCTTTCATTTCTATGGAAATGGCACTCAATGCAACAAACTTCTGGACATCCCTTAAGGACCAGCCTTTCATGTCAGGAACCGTAACCGCTCCATCTGTCTGCAGGAGTACCCTTTCTTTTTCCAGCAGGACATCTGCTGTAGATTGAGCTGCGACCTTTCCTCCATTACCAATGACTACAGGATTCAATCCTGCTTCTTTCAGGGTGGCTGCAGCTTCTGCGGCAGGAACTCCTTTCAAGTCGGGGATCTTTACGGACTTCAGCTTTTGAGCAGGAGTAGTCGTATCGATATTCAAGTACTTCAAGCTGTTTTGCATGACGGGATTAAAAACTTCCGCGACAGGAATCGAGCCTATTTTGCCTCCTAAATCAGGCTGCTGGATACCGACATAAACGACCAGCTTGGGGTCCTCTGCAGGTGCCATTCCCAAGAATGAAAAGAGATAGTTATCATGACCGATCATATATCCCGCTCCATCATGGTTCGGAATTTGGGCCGTGCCGGACTTCCCTGCCACAGAGTAACCTGGAATGGCAAAAGGTTTACCGGTACCTATTTCGGACGTGACCGTTGTGGCAAGATATTCCCTTGTTTTTTGCGCGGCTTCCTTACTGATTGGGTTTCCGCTTGAAATGGGTTCGTATTGTTTGACGACTTCTCCGTTACTGCCGTCCACAATCCTGTCGACCATATACGGTTTCATCATCTTGCCATCGTTTGCAACCGCGGAAGCAGCCTGGATCATCTGCATGGCTGTGACCGTCGTTCCCTGTCCGAATATCGTGGTATATCGTTCGATTGGATAGTCATAAAGAATCCGGCCGCTTGATTCGTTCTCCAATTCTAAGCCGATCTTCTTCCCGAATCCGAAAGCATCCAGATAATCGTGGTACCTATCCTGCCCGATTTGATCAAGCAGCTCGGCGAAAGCAACGTTGGAAGAACGCTGTACCCCCTGAAGATACGTTATGGTGCCCCATCCGGACCCTGCATTCCAGTCTTTGATTGGAAGCGGATTTCCTTTTACGTAAAATTCACCGGAGTTGTACGTGGCGTTCGGATTGAAAACGCCCGCATCCACTGCTGACGCAAGAGAGAAGGTCTTCATCGTCGAACCCGGTTCATAGGCGGTCTGCATGGTGAAGTTCGTCCAGCTGCTCTCGACCCCTTCGGTTACATTGCGATTGAACGACGGTCTTTGTGACACCGCAAGAATTTTCCCTGTTTTCGGGTCTGAAACAATCGCGAAGGCCTTAACAGGGTGATAAACGTCTGTCACATGGTTCAAGGCTTCTTCCACAAAAGATTGGATTTTTTCATCAATCGTCAGGTAGATATCACTACCGTTCTTTGGTTCTTTCACATGGGTATCCGAATCAGGAAGCAGATATCCCCATTTGTCACTTTCAAAATCGACTTCCCCGTCTTTTCCTTCGAGGAGATCATTATAACTTTTTTCTATGCCCAAAATGCCATTACTTTTGACTTTTCCATCATCCGAAACTTTTTGCTGGGAGATTCCGATCAAGTGGGTGGCAAAATTCCCATTTGGATACGTGCGTTTTGCTACTGTTTCGAAAAGGATACCCGGCAATTTCTCATTTTCTATGCTTTCTTTCGTGACAGGTGAGATATTTCTGCCAGCTGTACCAAACTCAACCTGAAACGGGCCCTTTTGGTTTAATCGATCAAGAATCTCCCCTTGGTCCATATCTATGTATTGTGAAAGGACCGAAGCGGTTCTTTGCTTGTCCACCACATGCTGAGGTGATTCGGGATCTGTCGTGACAGTATCTGATAGAATCGCAATCAACTTGAAGGTTGATGAATCTTCTGCAAGGATTTCCCCGTTTTTGTCAAAAATAGTTCCTCTGTCTGCCTCCAGGATCTTATTCTTCAAATATTTTTCCGATGCCTGGGCCGCTAAGTTGACTCCTTCCACTTCCCCTGAGACGGCTATGTAAGTAAACCGGGAAAATAAAATGAGAAAAACCGCTGAAAAAGCCAGGAACAAAACGAGTGCACCAATTCTTATTTCCTTTCTTTTCCCGTTCATAATACTCATCCTTTACTAGTAGTTTCCTATACTATTAGTCTACTACTTTCAGGAAATTAATTCTATAAGGTGAGAAATTTAGTGGAACATATGATTGGTTTTGTACTATATTTTTCTAATTTGCAATCCAAACGATTAATACTCGGGCAATTGAACTGCCAAAGTGGTTCTTTGTCCAACCGATCCATCTCCGATTGAGAGGATTCGGTCGTACATCTTAATGCCCTGGTATTCTTCATCGAAACCTTTCGAGGATTCAGCCAAATTTTCTCCCTTATCACCATATATCTTTTTACTATCATCGTTTTGTTGTGAAGGGTTGAAAGCGACACTGAGTTCATAGTGTGTTTCAAGATGGTCCCTCGCGAATTTGACCTCAAAGTTACCGTCTTTGTCCGTTTTCACTTCTGTTTCTTTTTCAATTTGTTGTGATTCTATATCCTTCAGCTGCGCAGTGATGACTGAATCCTTTTCAAGTGAACTTGTTCCATAAATGATGATATTTTTCCCCACGGTCTTAATGCTCCCCTCAAGTTCGACCTCTTTTTCCGGGGTGCTGCAGCCGGCTATTAATCCGATAAATAGTGCCCAACAGATCACTAATAAGTTCTTCATGTTTTCCCCCTATTTTTCTTTATATAGTAATTCAAAAGGTTGTTTTGCCACGACTGGTGCTTCATTTGTTTGTAGCGATTTGTTCACTTTCTTCTCTGCATTTGCGGCATCCCCCAACGCCTCTTCCAACCCTTTCCCCATTAAGCGGAAGGCGTATATCGTCAATGTAAATCCGATGCACGGTCCGATGATGATCCACTTATCAAGCATCAATTCGTGGTAAGATAAACCGATTAAACCTGACCATTCATTGGAAAGCGACATAGTGACTTTCTCTGCTGAATGAAGTCCATCAAATTTGGTGACTTCTTTTATTTTTCCGATCAGGATTTGAAACACACCTAGGTGCACTAACAATAATAGTGTCTGGACGACCTGCTGCGTAAATAACACAAATACCCGCGGCTGAAGGTGCTTCAGAATATGCCATTTAATCAGCCACCATTTACTTGCTCCTAAGGTTTTTGAGCAGGAAACAAAATCATTGTCCAGAAAAACTCGTATTTCGGCACCCAGAAATCCTATAAGAGGTCCAACACCGATGAAAACTAGAATAAACAGCTGCTGAATTAGCAATCGAGCCGCAGATACGTCCGGCAGGTTCACGGATATGAAAAAAATCATGGCCAACATTACTGCCGGAATGAACCGGATGGACCGTATGAAGGATTCAATGATAAAGGTGAGATTGCCCAGGTAAAGGATATAAACGATACTCCCTAAGACACTGAGAAGGATTCTTAAAATCGCTGCAGAAATCGCTATCACCACTGTATATTTGGCACCGTCGACCACCATCCAGAATACATCCCCTCCATAGCGGTCGACACCGAAAATGAATGGAAAACCCGGAGGATACGGCGGCACGTCCGATAGTGTATGATTCTCGCCATACATCATTTCCGGCGGCCTTGGGAGAATTGTATCCAGATAGACGGAATACAAGATACTTAGAAAGAGAAGAAGCACCACGAAAGTGAATCCAGCTAAAAATTTTCTGCTTTTTATAATATTCATAGGAGACCTCTTTCGCCTGATAGCCTGTTCGCCACCGATTTGCCAACATAATCCAGCAGGTATACAGGCAGGAAAATCATCGACAGGCTTACCACAAGAACCTCGGATGAATGGATATTCCTGTAAATGAAACGGAATAATCCATTCATGTTGAACAGGTATTCAATGATAAGGAGATTGGAAATGATGAACCATAATAGAAATTGAATCTTTGAGAAGACTGTCACACAGACGTTTCTGAATATATGAAAGACCAGTACTTCTCCCTTAGACAAACCTTTTGAATATGAAAATTCAACATACGCTTTATCCCTCTCTTCTTCCATTGCCATGGCCGTCATCTGGAACAGGATCACGAATGGAAGAATGGATGTAACGAGAATCGGCAGTAGATAGACATCTTCCGGTCCGCCTATCGGGTTGAGCAAGAGGACAGCAGATTTTTTGAAAATCCAGATGATTCCAAGCTGAATGGAAAAAATCAACACTACATCCGGAATCGATTCAATAAAAAAGAGGATCTTATGAACAAGGCTCCGGCATTTTGGAGGTAATAAGGAAATACAAAAGACCAAGAAGACCCCTGCCACAGTGGATAGAAGCAATACACAAAAAATTAATACAGCCGTATACCCGTATGGTTCGACTATCACTTCCATTAACGCCTGGTTTTTATAGTCGGATATCCGCACCCTTATGTCTTCAAAATGAAGCAGCAGAAAGAATAAATTGTTCAATCTATTGGTGAAGACGGAAAACCATTGAGGAGTGAATAGTAGAAAATACGTTTGGGCAAAAACAATGATAAACGCTATAAACAGAATGGTCATGGCTATTTCTGCCAACATCCTGCCCATAAGGAGAAGCACAGTGAAAATGCGGCCTCTTTTGGGAAAGCTTGAGAGTTCGGCACCCTTGTTCATTTCTTTCGACTCCTATTCTACATTTTCTAAATCGTCATCGAGCCAGGTTTTCTGGCCATCAGTCCATTCATCATTCGCATGGATCTTTCCATACATCCGGATACCGGTATATGGTTTATCACCATGGTAGTATTCCACCTGTCCATCAATCCGCTTGCTGTATTTAAGGTTTACACCGTCGTCCCCTATCACATCCTTAACTTCTTGGTTTTGCTGATGCGGAAATAATTCCAAGGTCAGATAATAGTCTTTCTCCCGGATTTTCCTATTTAGAAGAACCGAATAATTTCCCTCAGCATCCGTTACCGCTTCTTGTTCTTCAATGGGGTTATCGAATGGTTTAGATGCGTACACCTTCACAGATAGAACCGTTCCTTCTGGAAGTGTACTGCGTCCCCTTATGATCGCTTTATTCGGGAGGCCGATAAGACTCTGATACTGCTTATTGAAATGGATGATCTTCAAAGTCTGCTTTTCGCTTTCCGATAGATGACTTGAAGATTGGAAAAGAGGTGAATCCTGAAAAAAGCCGGCAGCAAATACGGCAAAGATGAGACAGGCTGCCATCCCCATAAGCCGAGGTGTTATCTTTTTATGGAAATTGAAGGGTGACTTCTTTGTTTTTTTTATATTCTTCAACATTTCTTCCTTCCTCGAAGGATTGATGGTCATTTCATTTAAATAGGACTCCTTATCCAGTTGTCTTAGTTCCCTCTCCATACGCCATGCCTCCTTCCTCAGAATAAATCTTTTTTAAGAGTTCCTTCGCTTTCTTCATTCTGGATTTGATCGTGTTATCTTTTACACCAAGCGAGATGGCCATTTCCCGTATTTTTAAATGATGAAAGTAATGCAGGAACAAGACTTCTCGATATTTCAGAGGCAGCTTCATGATTTTCTCTGTCAAATCCGTGTTTCCGTATGTACCAAAAACAATCTCTTCAGGCGATTCATTCTTCCCCAAGGCGAGCTCGGATATCTTGCTGCTTAATAGCACGTACTTGGCATAAGCACTCTTCCTGTAATCTTTGCATTGATTAATGGCGATTCTGAAGATCCAGGTCTTTAAGCTGGAAGTTCCATTGAATTGGTCAAAATGCCGGTAGCATTTTATAAAGACTTCTTGAACTAAATCTTCAGCAATTTCTTTATTTTTCACATAAGTAAAATTCAACCGGTAGATGTCATCGCTAAACTGCTCATATATGTACTCCAGGAATTCCTCTTGTGTTGAAAAGCACTCTTTCATCCAATCCCCCTCTCCCAAGTCTTTCTATCTATTAGACGACTCAAAAAATTTGATTGTTTATCTTTTTAGAAAACTTTCAATCTATTACTGATTATTGCAGTTTTTGGAAATAAAATCAGCAAGAGAATTAATTATTCAAAAAGTATTGAATTATTATTTCAACTAAATTAGAATGTGTATAACGTAAAATATACAGGAGGTTTTTGTTATGAAACGATTTCCCCAGCCAACCCAAACGGATTCCTTATCTCTAGAGGTAGAATGGTCACCCGTCTGGGAAGTCATTCTTGGCATCTCAGGTTATACATATAAGCAGTTAAGACATACTTTTGAATTGAATGAAAAGTGGTCCACTTCCATTGACACAATACCGAGTTCATTGGTTTCTCTACTGAAAGAAATAGAAGAAACGAATTTCTGGTATGGAATGATCATGCTGCAAAATAAATTTTCCGCACAGAGCGTTCAAGAATTTTTGAAAAAACTGTCGGCACTTTCCCTTTCTGCTTTTTACGACACACTTCTTCCCTATAAAGGCAGGGATTATGAACGAAACCGAACAGAGTTGGCTGCCCATCATGAAAAGCAAGAGTTATTCGATGAATATGCTGCGCTTTTTGAAGGACATGATTACCTAGGAAGTTATGTGCAGATGCTTGGCCGCTATCCCTACCAGGCAATTGTCGACCTTATCAGCAATACGATGGATCGCTGGCACAACTGGGTCAGCCAGCAAGAAGAATGGAAAAAGTGGATGCAGGCCCTGGAATTTGAAGGGAAGCAGCATCGCTCTTTGGATGGTACGAAACCATTGCAGGAAATCGACCGGGTGACTGGCGGTGTCCAATATCTTCCCGAACCTTCCGTCTGGACGGTAAAAATGATTCCTCATGTTTCCTACCGCCCTTGGCTGCTGGAAAACCGGACGTCCGATACGAAGTTGTTTTTTTATCCCATTAAAGATGAATTTTTGACTGAACCGGGTGAACCGTCTGCAGAATTGGTCCGCGGGCATAAAGCCTTGGGAGATGGGCTCCGGCTGAAATTGCTTTATCACCTTTTGAAGGGCCCGTTATCCCTGCAGGATTTAAGCATGCAATTCAACACGTCAAAGACAAGGCTTCATCACCAGCTTTCCCTGTTGAAAGCGGCCAAATTTGTTTCCGTGGAAAAAGGGATCTATTCAGTGAACCCTGTTCAGATTCAGTCGTTTTCTGAGAAGCTGACACAATTTTTGGATGTGAAGGAATGAGGAAGTTTTCAAAGTCCTTCAAAGCTCTTTGGATAGGGGAAATCATATCCGAATTTGGCGGTGCAGCGGGAGGAATCATCAATGGGCTGCTGCTATTCGAGCTGACAGGATCAAAAGAGTGGATGGGTGCACTGTGGCTCGTCTATTTTCTTCCTTCATTAGTCTTACAGGGAGTAAGTGCCCCATTTTTGAATCATGTGATCAAGGAAAAAGTATTGAAAAACATTCAATTGATACGCGCATTCTCTTATTCACTGCCTCTGCTGGGGTATTGGCTCGGCTCCCAATCCGCAGTCATCATGGGATTGATTGTCCTGCAATGCCTTTTGGGGCTGATGCAGCCGATCTATGCAAGTCTATCATTCTCGTTATTACCAGAATTGTGCAGAGACGAGGAGCTGGAGGATGCCAATGGCTTATTGGATGGAACAATCAGACTGATGAGCTTTCTTGCGCCTGGTGTGACCTCCCTCCTGCTTTTGGTCATTCCCCTGCCTTTCATTTACGGCATATCTGCCGCAATGTTCCTGGCCAGCTACTTTGCCCTCTCTCAGATACCCCCTTTGAAGGCGAAAAAGACAGCCGTCTGGACAAAGAAATTTTGGTGGAAGGAAATGCAGGAAGGTTACAGAACGTTTTTTCAATATCCACAGTTAATGCGGCTTACGATTTTAACATCTACTGTACAGTTTGCAGTTGGGGCAACATTGGTGTTAAGTGTGCCTTTTATAAGAGGTGTCCTTAATGGGCAGTCATGGGAATACGCGATTTTTTCTGGAGCCTTTCCCGTCGGTTACGCTCTAGGCATGCTTTTGCTTGTGAAACTACCAAAGAATGCTCATACCATGTATCTTGGATTGGTTGGCGGCGGCCTTTCATTTGTGCTTCTGTTCTTTGTCCAATCCATCCCTCTTGCCTGGCTTTGTGAATTGATTGGCGGGGTTCTGTTCCCTTTTTTTAACGCCCAGAATTCAGCGATTTTCCAGCGGGAAGCACCGAGAGACCGGCTCACCCAGTTAACTGCTGTGAGACTGCTGTTCATCAGGGTCACCATGCCTCTGGGTATCCTGTTCGCTTCTTCTTCGTTACTGCCGCTCACGACCCGCGACACATATTTGCTGATCGGCTTTGTGATTGCATTGCCTGGATTGTATTATTTGGTTACTTCATACACTCGTCCCCGGGAACAGTTGAAGAAGGCTGGTTAACGGAATCCCTTCGTTTTTTTAAAATCTAGTAACGATGCTATTGATGAGGTGGATCCGCCTTCCTTTTCATTTGACAGATTCGTATCCATAAGAGAAACGCACTATCTAATGAAAGGGGGGAACTAATTGAGGGGAGGGTTTAAATGGAATGGAGTGATAATATTGATGGCTGTGTATGAAACATTGATCAGAAATCTCAAGGCACAAAGCCAAAACTTGAACTATTTTCAAGAGCTCAATTGCAGGCATAGCACCAACTCAATTCCGTTGCAGTTGAAAAAATAGTGTCCTGCGATTCATGTGAATGTAAGTGGTTACGTTTTTGATTCGAAAAATTTATGGCCTATCTC
Source organism: Bacillus sp. SRL337 (assembly GCF_984799155.1). Lineage (NCBI taxonomy): Bacteria > Bacillati > Bacillota > Bacilli > Caryophanales > Bacillaceae > Bacillus > Bacillus sp. SRL337. Next base: position 2,279,163 of record NZ_OZ481793.1, read on the forward strand.
TCTGTTTGAAAAAATTCGATAGTATAAGCAAAATGATTCCCGCGAGAATAGACGGTATAGAAATAGTAGAAAAGAATTCAGGTCCATCTTTAATATTTCCTGCCGATGAATTGAACATAAAACCTAAAATAAACAGGAATAATCCAAGCCCAAAAATGACTTTCCCAAACGTGGTATGATGGTTCAACGTAATTACTCCTCTCAATTGGTTTTAGTGTATTCGTGGCCTGAGTTATATCGGTTCGTTTCAGGGTTGGTTGGGTTGGGTAGCAGATCGATGAGGCAGGATCTTGGTGATTAGAATTTATTAAGTTTTATGCGCCGATGAGTTCGGGGATTTTCGGTGGTGCTGGCCTAATTAGGGCTTAAATGGGCCGGTGAGATCCTGAGTTTTGCTCGAAATTAGCCCAATTAGAGCATAAATGGGCCGGTGAGTTCCGGGATTCTCGATGGTGCTGGCCCATTAGGGGCTTAAATGGGCCGGTGAGATGCTGGATTCTGCTCGAAATTAGCCCAATTAGAGCTTAAATGGGCCGGTGAGTCCCGGGATTCTTGGTGGTGCTGGCCTAATTAGGGCTTAAACGGGCCGGTGTGCTGCTGGATTGTGCTCGAAAATGGCCCAATTAAAGCATAAATGCGCCGGTGAGTTCCGGGATTCTCGTTGGTGCTGTCCCAAATTTAAAATGCATATAGAAGCACATTGATTGCTGCAAGGCCGTATGCCGTTTGAATCAGCTATATGCATATTTTTCCTTTTTCTTTGTTGTTTAATTTTGACAAGTTGACGAATAAAGAGTGAAGAACTTATCACCAACAGAAGAATGGCTAGAGCCCTCACCGTCCCTACTTTGATCAATGGAATGGACTGATATCAAGCCAGGAAGTATTGACTTCCGAGGAGTATGACGCTAAAAATTCGGTTCCTTCAAGGTTTCAATGTTTTTAAACGCCCGGTAGGCCACTTCCTGGACAACATCCAATGCATCGTCTTCATTTTTGACATAAAGATAGGCCATACGATAAAGATCCTCTTCATAGCGCTGGAAAAGTTTTAGGAACGCCTTGCCATCACCTTTTTGCGCTTTCTTCACTAATTTAATGATGTCTTTCACCCCGCTTTTTGAATCATTCATTCATTAGACAATGCTAACGAGGATTTAGCTTTAAAACTTTTAAAAAAAATCAGAGATTGAGTAAATCCCTGATTATCTATGTATCTTCAGTTGGAATTTTCAGTTGTTTGGTTTTGTAGGAGCATCTTATCTGCCTGTTTGATATTTTTCTTTAAATAAATCGGCAGATCTTCATGCTCACTAATTTCCAAAGCCGTCAACCAAACGACCTCATCCACTTCTTCACTGCTTTTAGGATAAGGTTCTCCTGAAAGCCATTCACATAGAAATACAATGTCGACTACATTTATCCCTTTATCCGTTACAAATGATGAACTGTTTACATATTCAAGTCCTGTCACCTGGGAGCCAACTTCTTCTATGATTTCCCGGCGCAAGGTTCTTTCCAAAATATCCGAGGAATCCCCCTCCAGGTCACACTTTCCTCCGACAAGGGAAAGACATCCTGCAGCGTGCTCTTCCCTTTCGCTTCTCCGAATCAATAGCCATTCACCACAACGATGTATCGCCGATTCAACATTTACGATAAACATTCTCCTGCCTCATTTCCTTACAGTTGTCGATTAGAGCATCAATACCTAAAAGAAAGCCGTTGAAATTGAATTTGTCTCTTGTTAAAGTAGCTTTCCAAACACCTATGAAGATTTTTGTTTGAAAATTTGTTACTGAACCTTTCACAAAGGACTCTCTATTTTTTTGATGATCTCTAATTTATTTTCTTCTATCGGCACCATGAACAGGGCCAGCTTCCTGGGGTTAAATCAATCCATTTTTACCATTTCCGAGCATTGCTTAATCGGAGCTCCCCCATTTGCTTTCTCTAGAAAAAGATGGTGTCGTTCCTCATACTGGCTGATTTTCACCGATTTTCCTTTTGGAATAATGGTCTTCCTTTTTTTACTGACAGCGAATTTTTCGTTTTCTCCCTTTTCGACGTTCCGCCTGGTGAATCTCAGATAGGATAATCTTTCCTCTTCATCAGGAGTATACCTTTATCATGATTGAAAACGCTCGTGAAACAGCCTTCCGTTTTGTCTCTGGGAGGGGTTACGGTTATTCTGAAATGGTCAATCATTTTCTTTTATAATCCCAGTTTCAACATAACTGACTTCCCCTGTATGGGCATTGATTTTTTCAATGTGTCCGCTTGCTGCAGGAAAATCGACCAGATAAGCAAGTGTATAGAGGCTGGGGGTATCCATGGCTTTTACACAGCGGACCAATTTCATTTCTATTTCGCTGAAGAATAGTTCTTCTGCTTCCTTTGTTGTTACGACGGGCTTCAAATCCAGCTTTTCCAGGCAGGCTGTTTGTTCAGGGGTCAGACGTGTGAGGGAGCACTCCCTGATGATGCCGGTGTATAGTCCGACATGCACGTGCCCTTCACGTCCTTCGATCCGGTATCCAGCATGCTCCCTGAAGAAGGTGAACATTTGAGTGGGCTCGAAATCGAAGAAAACGTCTTCTTCATCATGATCTTCTTCCACTAGCTCTTCATCATATAACGGTTCATTGTCGTAGGTCAGCACTGGTTTTTCCAATACATATTTATCATGTATATCGCCTTCTGCCAGTTCCATGTATTCCACTGCAAGATCCTTCAATTGGTGTATACTCAGTGGGGCATCGTCTTCAATCCTCTCAAAAGACACATTGGAATAGCTGAAATGACCCGATGCATCGGAGAATAGAGAGATAACAGGCTCTTCCTCTTCTGTATCTGCATGGTGATCTATCCAAATGAGGGATCCCTCTTCACCTGTTTTTTTTACCAAATTTCCGTTCCCTGCAAGCATCTCTTCCATGGTTTTGGATGGTGTTACTTTCTGGATTTTTTCTACAGAAAGGTCCTCCGCATCCATAAATTCAGTAACTGTATCTATTTTTCCATCCCTTCCGACTCCCATGATGTCGGGATTGGAACAGTAAATCAATTCAACAGGAGGAGCTGAATCTGCTTCTTCCAAATGTGGGACATGCAGTGAAAGCTGGACATAATCCGCCTTTCTTATAATCTGTTTAGCTTCTTCACTCGAAACAGAGATGTCCGGATACTCCAACTCATAGTCCTCCTGGCCAATGTTGGCTGATTTCAAGATTCCTTCCCTTGTAAAATAAAGGGTGCATCCTGTATGAGGAATAGGGAGGCCAAGTTCTGGATCACGCTCTTCATACATCACCATGAAATGATCTTCACTCCATTCATTCAACATGCTGAAGTGAACGTCCCGGTCAATAAACGAATCCACAAACAATTGGGCTGTCTCCACTATTTTCTCTTTATTTGGCGGGGCAGCGAAACGACATGGTTCTTCATCTTCTTCTCTTTCGATCTCAAAGCCAATGAATCTTTCTTCATCCATATTGATATATCCATACACTTGTCCGGTCTCAATATCAACAATCTCATGGACAAACTCTTCTTCCACAATTTGAATGGGGGATTCCCCTGCCATAAATGGCTGCAGCTTCTTTGCCAAATCTTCCATCTCGCAAACTCCTATTCTCTTATTTCTCTATTTGTCCAGTTCCAGAGTGAAACCTCATCTACTTCCAATTCAGTTATCCAGCGTTCATCCTTTAGCTTTACTATTTCTTTGCTCGGCCCGGTAATAACAGCTCCATAATGCTTAAAACCTTCTTGTTTTAAAAAGTCGATCCGGTTGGAAAGGTCAAGTTTGTGAAAGACCATTTTATTCGCTTTGCTTTCATGCTGTTCTAAAAAAGACAACGTTTTGAAAAATTGCTTGTGCAATACCTCTTGATCTCCTTCTTCATACTCCGGAGACTCAGATCCTTCAGAAACTACCTTTCCGCCAAACCAACCGCCATCCTCCACCTTTCTATCTGTGACAATGAAATCGTCATCGTGCCAAATAGGAAAGCTCGGAAAACCAATCGGTTCAAAAATAACCCCCTCTGAAGGCCCTGATTTTTCAATCCCGGTATCGACAGCCAGCCAGAGTAAATCCATATTCCTCCCCTCAAAGGAATCAAATACTTCCTTCGTTTCCATTAGCTTTGAAAAAGAAACATAAGCAGAAACAACCGTACCTTCTGAAAGATCCTCCAGTTGATTCCAGTCGGACATCTCCCTGGAACCTCTTCCTGGATAAACAAACGCAGGCTGGTCTGTAGAAACGCTTCCATAGTGCTGTTCGTCTGGTATCCCCATCAACGAAAACAGAAAGTCCACTTTCATCTCACCTACATTAACTTGTTCGTCTCCTACCCTTTTGTTCAAGTCCCTGGAAGCTTCCATGCCAAAATAGGTTTTCCCATTGGAACTTGTCCCCCCAATATAGCCATAGGGATTCGTCACTGTCAGTGTTTGGTCGATGACCGAACTGTACACTTCCATCCTGTCGGGCTCTCCCCAAGAATAATAAATCCCGGTGAAAATACCGGAAACTATCGTAAAAGCCAGAAACAACCCGAGTGCGGTTACTGCTGTCTGAAGCCTGGCTTTCCATCTGCACCATCTCCCTATTGTCTTTGGCTTCTTCACTTTAGCTGTGCTTTTATTTCTTCGATCCTCTTTCTCGTTTTTCTGTAAAAATTTCTGGTAGCGTTCCAACTTGGCTAATTCCTGCTCAAACGCATCCAGTTCTTCTCCGGATAATTCTCCTCTTTCATACGAATCCAATTTCCGTTTGAATTCATCTCCCATTAACTCTCACCCTCCTCTATTTTTTCGCCTGCCTGCCCCAAAAAATATTCAGCTTACTAGCCATGATGTCTTCAAGATCATCTTCCATTTATGTATTGTTTATGAACTAGTATCCTCTTAGATGTAAAAACTTAATTAGCATTAGATACCACGACAGGATATATCGGTTCCCAATTAAATGTTAACGAAAAAGGCATTTGGATATGAGAAAGCAAAACCACTGCATCACCGGAAATTATGGGTAGTGATAATCGTCCGAAAATTCCTTCATTCTCTACCCCCTCATAGATAATACGAACCAGTTTTTAAAAAGTAACAAAAATTTGCAAACTCATTATGCTTGTAAAAACAAAAAACGTTCCGAAGTAAGACTACTGACAGAACGTTTTAAGCTGAACAGAACATTCAGTTGGAATAAAAACTTATTTATTCTAGTATTTAACAACTGTAATGGTAGCACAAGAAATATCCATTATCATTTTGCCCCGAGTAACAAGTTCTCCTCCATCTATTCAGGGGAAGGGGTATTTACGTCCAGGGTTACTTCTTCTTCTTCTTCCTTTTCCAGTTTATCCAGCCAGTCAGGAGGCTGATCTTCCTGGTTTTCATTGTAAACTTCCCCTGCATTTTTTTCTTTCATGAACGATTTCAAATCATGAATGTCGTTGTTATTGCCAACGATATTCCCTAATCCTTGGTTGTGTTTTTTATTGCTCCTGAAATTAGTCGGGAAGTTATTACCGAAATTAACAGCTGAAGCGTCTTCGATCGTTCCTATGTGGATGTCCCCAATGGTGAATTCAGTTGAGGATGGGAGGGCATGTTCGGTTCCTCCCTCATCACCATTCTCAATTGTGTACGGAACCTCTTTCCCATTGATGAGGATAGATAAGTCTTTTTTGCCAGAAGGGGCAGGAGATAAATTCATTGGGGATTTTGCGTTTCGCTTCAGGGAAGTATGGCTCTGGTCAAAGGTATTTCCTATATTCAGTATTCCGCTGAGATCTTTAATATCCACATGATCCAAATGATAGATCAAATTCTCCAAGTTCAATGTTTCGACTTGTTGAATTTGCAGATGGACGTTTTTGTTTTCCTTCAACGTTTCCTCTAACCGTTCCATCCTTTTAGTAAGGTCCTGGATTGCTTTTAAGATTGCAGCTTCTGTTAGTTCCATATACCGTCATCCTCAATAAGAATTAGCACTGACCGCCTGTGGGGCATATGCTATGGAAAACCTTATATTGATCGATAGGAGGAAGATATGAAAATCTCGATCAGCAGCCCCTCTATCCTTTTTAAAAGCCTCGACGTCAAGGCAGTCCATAACAACGCTGGCCTCTTTTTCGGAAGAAATCAGCAGTATGGTTGGCGTTCTGCAGAGATTGACCACTCAGGCTTTGGTATCATTTCCGGTCAAAAGAATTGTGTATATACAAGTACCCATCTTGTTTTAAAAGAAGAACCTGCAAAGCCTATTTTGGAGGAAGTAAATCAGGTTAGCCCTGATTAGAGTCAGTCTTCGCTTTCACAACCAGTGTCTGGTTATTGGCAAGCGTGTTGGAAGAGCCTGCTACAGTACCTGCCCCCTCGTTTTTCTTTGTTTGTTTATCCCAGTTCACCTGAATGTTTCTTCCGTAGTATACTCCGGCCCCATTGGCGATTTTATCAATATGGAGAGATCCGAATTTAATGTTGACCATGTGTGTTCCTCCCTCGAAACGTGTACCCTATACACTATAGATATTATTTTTCTGAAGAAGTATGCCCGTTCAGGGAGCAGTTCTGTAAACATAGATGGCTCGTCCAAATTACATGCCCCCCTGTTTCTGAAAGGGGAGCATTATCAGCTTTGGATAATGGGCTGATTATTAGATTCTTGAACTTGGGTAAAATCGGAATCAACAAAATCATTATCATTGATGATATTCACAATGTTAATCGCTGCATTCTGATATCCGGCTATCGTGCCAAGACCGTTATTTGTCTTTCTATTGACTTGCCAGTTTCTCTGTGTGTTTTCGCCTGAAAAAATACCGGAGTTGGAAGACAGGGAGCTGACCGTAATATTGCTGAATTGAATATTGATGGAGTTCATGAAACGACACTCTTTTCTTATATTTGTGAGGTTGGCTGAGGGTTAATATTTTCCGGCTGGGTAATCGGTGTATCGATCACATCCGGATCATTGATAATATTGGTGCAGCCTAAAACAACTGAATTCACATAGTTTCCGTTCCCATTGTTGAATTTCCCCTGCGCATTCCAGTCAGGCTGGCTGTTTTGGCCAGAACCGATGATGGAATTCGAGGACATACTTAATACGTTGATTTGATTGAACACAACACAAACAGGCATGATTTCTCCCCCAGTCCTTGGGTAGTTACTGTATGTATATGTGTTTTTCACGAGGGTGTGACTGAATCGGTTGCCGGTGGTGGAGTTGAAACCCTTCATCTCAAGACACTTGCGGCTCCGATTCTTCTCGTTCCTGTCCTTGAACCTCGATTTCAAAACACTTTTGATTCCGTTACTACTTAAGCTGGAATTAGCGCCCTCACTAGGAAGCTAAGATCTCTCTGGTTTCTCTTTTTTTGTTGTTCCACCCCCTCCAAGATCCCTATGATAACGCTGATTTCGTATTTACCGGAAGCGACTGCCTCATAGCTGCACTATGACTACATCGATCTCGCTTTTCCTGGAATCGACCCCCTCATAGCGAGCCTATGACCACATCGATTTCCATTTTTCCGGAATCGCCCCCCTCATAGAGCCCCTATGACCACATCGATCTCGCTTTTTCCTGAAATCGACCCCCTCATAGAGCCCCTATGACCACATCGATCTCGCTTTTTCCTGAAATCGCCCCCCTCATAGCGGCCCTATGACTACATCGATCTCGCTTTTCCTGAAATCGATCCCCTCATAACGGCACTATGACTACATCGATCTCGCTTTTTCCGAAAACGCCCCCCTCATAGCGTACCTATGACCACATCGATTTCCATTTCTCCAAAAACGCCCCCCTCATCCTATAACGATCCAACTCCACAACCCACCTATCTCTCAACACAAAAAACAAGAAAAAGAGACAGTCACCTGTCCCCCGATCTCATTGATTAATATTTCTGTTGCAATGTTCAATAATGAACTTTGAGAATCTCATTGATTCTTCGATTTTCTGCACGTTGGATTCATAAGCACTTTTTCCTGTGTTGTTCCGTATATGCAACGCTTCGCTGATAATCTTGTGATACTCACCTGGAAGATTGGATATCCCATACTCCCCAGCATCGGTTTTTGAAATAATATCCTCTTTCTGTACTGTATAATACTGCCGCAACAAACCAAGCACGGTCCATTCTATTTCTTCATCAATCTCTCTTTGTGGCATTTGGACAAGCTCATCAATCGAATCCTCTACTCTCTTGACCCTGCCAGCCCAGTAGGAGTTCATATTTTCCATGACATAGGAGGTGAGTTTCCCAGCATCGGCGTTCAACTGTTTTGCTTTTATATCCGGTCCGAGGATGGTAATTCCTTTATTTTCCAAAATCCACCAGGTGACCGCGTTGAAATGGCTGCCATACCCTATTTTCCCTTCATTGTAATAAGGAAGAAGCTCCCCGCTGTCAGCACGGGATATCCCGAGGTCCTCCCAGGTCAAAAACGCTCCATCCAACTTGGGTTTATATTTGCTTTCTATTAAACTATGTATCTCAGATAAAACATGAACTTCATCCGAAGATAACCGCTCGGTGGTCACAGCCACAAAATCGATATCGCTGGAAAATGGGATATACGCATCCAGGGCAATCGAGCCGTGGAGATAAAATCCCTCAAGACGATCGGGCAGCCTTTCTTTCCAATGATTGATATATTCATTCACAACCTCATGAATCGAGGTATGTAATTGGATCGTTTTCACCCCTGCCTTCAAATCCATTTCACCGTATCCTCTAATGCTTCGTTCCTTACTTCCAGGAAATATTTCTTAAACACGTTTTCCTTCCCGCCATGTTTTTCATACCAATCATTGATCCGTTTCACGTGTGGTTCATCTCCGCGCACGTTCTTCTCAATGTTTTCGTACTCCTCATAGCTGTCATATTCCCAAATCGCAAAAATTTCCGTTGTCCCGTTTTCCCGGTCCTTCATCCAGCGGCCGACTAGGCGAGATCCGTATTTTAACTGATTAGGAAGGTTAATGGTGTTGAACAGCTCATTGAATACCTCTACAAATTCACTTTTTACAATATAAAACTTGCGTCTGTAAAACATGGAATCCCCCCCTTTTCATTTTACAATGTGATTCAACAAGGTATATCCGGCTATCCCTTCTATTGTTTTACTACAAGTTGTGCTGGATGTTCAGGTATATCATTTAATGCTGTGCGTAAAAATTTAGGATATAAGGTCACATTTTCAAGCTCCTGCAAGAGAGTCCATTGATAAATCAACCTTTCGCCTTCCATTCCGAAGAATGGTTCGGAGTTGAATTCCATTGATGCATTCTCTGATTTGACAAGGTAATACAAACCAATTTCATGAATATCTTTTTCATTATACTGAAAGAAGTTTTCCACGAACCACACAAAGCGATCAATTTCCACGTTGACATCCAGTTCCTCGATGAATTCCCGTTTCAGGCTGAGTGCCGACTCCTCTGCAATGGCAACCCTGCCACCAGGAAGAGACCAGCTCTCATCGGTTACGGCCCTATGTAAAAGAACATGCCCGTCCTTAATCCAGATTCCGGCCACACGGTAGTTGAAAATAGCTTTTTCTGTTTTGAATACTACATCCATTTCTTTTCCTCCTAACTCATTACCAATTATTTCAAAAACCAGCCATTGACTCAAGTGATTTTTTTTTTACAAAAAGGATTCGGCCCTTTCTTTTCCTGTAACCATGTCCTTCACTTTGTACTGATTGTTGCTGACTTCTTCTTCTCCAATGATAATGACATTTCGTATGCTCTCCTTATTTGCTTTTTCCAGCAGCTTCCCCAGTTTTTTGCTGCTCATTTCAATGTCGACCTTATATCCTTTGCTTCTTAAGTCATTGGCCGCCAGCAGTCCTTCCTTAAATACTCCGAGCGGTATGACATAATAATCCACATCTGCGTCTGAATTGTTTTCTTTCTTGGATGAACTGACCGCTGTGTAAATGACATCCAGTCCGAATGAAATGCCTGCTGTCGAATAGGTTTTGTCTGACCCTAGAAGTCCCCCGATGGCATTGTCATATCTTCCGCCGCTTCCGATGCTGGACTTGATCGATTGGTCGCTTAGAAAAATTTCATATATGGTGCCTGTATAGATCTCTAAACCTCTCGCCAAAAATGGGTTGAACATACATTGCTGGCTGATTCCCAGGAAATCCAGATAGGACTTCAACTCTTTCCATTCATTCAGGCCCTCTTTGACCTGCTCATTTTGCTCACAAAATGTTTCAAAATAGTCAAAGCTTCTATTGTCTTGATTGGTAAGGAATCCCTCAATCAGCCTTCGTGATGTTTCGGAATTCCCCAGCTCATTGAGTTCCGAAAGAACAGCTTCTATGCCGACCTTTTCGAGTTTATCCAGTACCAAGACAGTTTCATTGATCTTGGTCTTATCAATTCCGAACACAGCAAGCATCCCCGTCAATAATTTCCGGTTGTTATATTGAATGGTGACCTCCAATTGGAGCTTGTTGAATGCATCAAGTGCCATGATCATCAGTTCTGCTTCGGCGATTTGAGAATCGACCCCGACAATATCGACATCACATTGCGTGAACTCCCTGAATCTTCCCGTTTTAATTGGGCCGTCCCTGAACACCTTCCCGATTTCATATCTCTTGAAAGGCATCCTGATCGTTGGATTCATGGCAACCACTTTCGCGAAAGGAATCGTCAGGTCGTACCGCAGTGCCAAAGCTCTTTCTCCCCGGTCTGTTAAGGTGTACATTTCTTCCAGGATTTCTGCCCCTCCTCCATACTTCGAAGACAATAAAGCAGAATAATTCAGTATCGGTGTCTCCAACGGCTTGCAGCCATATTGGATGAACACATCTTCCAGTGTCCTGCGAATATTCCTCCTCACCGTTTCAGCTCCCGGTAAATAATCTTGCGTCCCTTTGACATTTTGATAATCCATTTTTTTCATCTTTTTCTCCTCCAAACTCTTTTTTATAATACAAAAAACCGCACTTGATTTAAGTGAGAAACTTAATCAAATGCGGTTTCATGAGAAATAACCTTCCTATTAACGATCAGTTAAAATCGGATAGCAAGGTTATTCGATAGGATGATGTAATTGTAAGAACGATTTAGGAACGAAACCTGTAACCATTATTCCTCACCTCGAATTTCCATTAAAGGTATCATATTACAGGAGTAGTTGCAATAGTTTGGATAAAATCAACGGCTTGTCTAATTGAAGTCAGCCGGAACTTTCTGCCGCAGCAACTTCCGAACCATCGGCATTTTCCAAATCGCAAATCCAATAAGTGCACCCATCATATTCAAAATAAAATCATCAATGTCAAAGCTGCCCCGCATGGTAACCAGTTGAATGGCTTCCAGGGCAAATAACAATATAATCATGGATCCAGAAAAAAGGCTGATTCTATCCAGCCTTCTAAAGAAGAATGGCAGATACACTCCCATTGGCAAAATTAAAACCAAATTGCCTGCAAGATTTTTAATTGGGATATCCCTATTCATTGATCCATCAAAAATGGCTGCCACATAGGTACCTATAGTTTTGAAGGGAACAAAGTTGGATGAGCTTTTTATGTATTCCACCAGCGACAAGTCTGTAAAGCCAAGCCCTCTTTGCCCAAAAAATAAGATAACCAGTACTGCTCCCGAATAGATGATAAAGCTAATGATCAATAAAAATGTAAAGATTTTCTGCATATGATCCTCTAAATCCCCTTAATTTTACTTTTATCTATTAGACGATATTCGATACACATAAGTTTCCAGTAACTTAAAATTAAACTCCCTCACCCTGTTTATTCCTTTTTCAGTCTTTCCATCCGCTGCCTGTGATTTGCGTCAATCACCACATCACCAACACCCATCGCAATCAGTCCGTTCAGCAAAGCAAAAATGGGTATCATCAAATTCCCCAAACCTCCTGCAAAAATGGCCAATAATAATAGCAATGACACTAAAGAAAACAAAAGCCATTCCTAATAAGTATAATGCTCTGCCAACAAACAATTTTATCTGCTCCCTTTATATTCTCTATGTCTTTTTTTTATGTATCGTTGTTTATGTAAAAAATGTCGCTTTCCCGCTTAACCTTAACTGATGGATAATAGACCATGTATCCATTTGACACTCCAAAATTTGGAGCATTCCTGTAGGGAATAGACCAAATACTCCGGAGTCACTTCTGAATTTGGTGCATTTCTGCAAAGAATAGACCAATCTGTCCGGAGTCACTCCAAAATTTGGAGCATTCCTGCAAAGAATAGACCAATCTTTCCGGAGTCACTTCTGAATTTGGTGCATTCTGTAGGGAATAGACCATTTTTCCGATCTCCACCTCAGAATTTGGTGTAATACCACTATGAATAGACCAAATACTCCGGAGACACTCCAAAATTTGGTGCATTTCTGTTGGTAATAGACCATTTTTCCGATCTCCACTTCTGAATACGGTGCATTCCTGCAAAGAATAGACCAATTACTCCGGAGACACTCCAAAATTTGGTGCATTTCTGTAAAGAATAGACCAAATATTCCCGAGTCACTCCAAAATTTGGTCATTCCTATAGGTAATAGACCATTTTTTTGATCTCCACTTCTGAATTTGGTGCAATACCACTAAGAATAGACCAATCTTTCCGGAGCCACTTATGAATTTGGTGCATTTCTGCAAAGAAAAGACCAATTATTCCGGAGTCACTCCAAAATTTGGTGCATTCCTGCAAAGAAAAGACCAATCTTTCCGGAGACACTCCAAAATTTGGAGCATTCCTGTAAAGAATAGACCAATTTCTCGGGAGTCACTTTGGAAGTTTGTGCATTTCTGTAAGTAATAGACCATTTTTCCGATCTCCACTTCTTGAATTTGGTGTAATACCACTAAGAATAGACCAAATACTCCGGAGACACTCCAAAATTTGGTGCATTCTGTAGGGAATAGACCATTTTTCCGATCTCCACCTCAGAATTTGGTGTAATACCACTAAGAATAGACCAAATACTCCGGAGACACTCCAAAATTTGGTACATTCCTATCGGTAATAGACCATTTTTTGATCTCCACTTCTGAATTTGGTGCATTACCACTAAGAATAGACCGAATACTCCGGAGACACTCCAAATTTGGAGCATTCCTGTAAGGAATAGGCCAATTTTTCCAGCATCATTCCTCTATTTGTTCCATTCCACCCTACTTACTTATCGCCTACATTCTTAACGTAACAAATGCAGTCATGAACTCTATTGAACCTGCTTCTCACTTTTTCCTTGTCCGGCCCAGTATAATGGGCAAAGGTTTTCATTAGCCGCAACCCAGCCATTTCAGTTCCTAAAATGCCTTCGTGCTCGTCATGTCCCTCTATGTATACATGTAAGTAAGAATGCATATTTTCAAAGCCGTTCTTTTCATACCACCGGTTCACCCATTTATCATCCCGGGTCCAGGCTTCTAAATAATCCAGTTCCAACTCTGAAGCGATTTTCTCGGCTTCTTGCAGTAACTTAACCGCAATTCCGTTCCTTTGAAAGTCTGGATGGACCGCTATATGCCATATCATCCCGCCGAGGCCTGTGCCTCTCGAACAAAACTGCCTTTCCTTGAGCTCATATTCAATGTCCATAAGGCCGGCAATTTGGTCATCCAACACCGCCACCAATTCAATGGAGGGATTATCATAGGTTTCTTTCTCTCTCAACACATTATCAAAATATGCTGTGTCCAGAAATGATAACACCCTGCACCTGACCCAGCCTTTTTCATCCCATGGATTATACCTTCTGATTTCCATCACTGTTTCCCCCTTTCCTTGTTTATATCATACAAATCTCCTGGATGAATAAAAACCCCTGCAATAGCAACAATATCATAGAATCACGTTGGAAAGGTGGGGGTTAAGGTGAATCAAGAGACAAGGATAGCAAGTAAACTGCAAGAAATGATGACAAGGAATCTGGTCCCTGTTTCGGCTCAGGAAGATATAAACGGGATTTGTGATGAACTAAAGAATGGAACGGTAAACCTGAATGAACTGGAAAACCGGGATCCTTTTGTAGTAGAGATCATTCACAAAGCTATGAAGGAAGCTGGAGAATAACAGTCTCATCATGGTGATCATCAGACATAGAAAAAAGGGCCAGGTCGACTACCTGCCCTCTTTCTCGTGCCTTTGATATAAGTTCCTCTGATTTACGTATGTTCTTCTCCTTCTTTCAATTCCTGTCCAACCAGCTTCTTGACGACAAAATACCCGGCAAAGATAACGGCCATTATGCCAGCGCTGATGAACAGGCCGATCCTTTCACCGTCTTCAAAACCGGCGCCGGTGATGGCAACACCGATCAACACTATACCTAAGTAGGAAGTATAGGGGGAACCCGGCATTTTGAAATAGGTTTTTTTAGATGGGTTTTCTTCATAACTGCGTCTATTTTTGATTTGTGAAGCTAGAATGATCACCCAGTTCATGATCAAGATGATTCCTGCTGCTGTTGTTAAGTACTCGTATACTTTGCTCGGCAGCAGAAAGGAAATCACGATGGTGGCTGCAAGGGCCGCCGCATTCAAGCCGAGTGCGCGGGTAGCGACTCCCCTTTTATTAAAACGGGAGAATTGTTTGGGGGCATCTCCGTCTCTACCAAGAGAAACCACGATTTTTGTAATGGAAAAAAGAGCTCCAACCATAGTTGAAAAAGCGGCCGTGATCAGAATCAAATTAAAAATAGTCCCTATATATGGGATTTGAAAGGCTGTGAGTGCTGTAACAAATGGGCTTTCTTCCTCACTGATGGCTGTCCACGATACCATCGAGACCACAAAGAAAAGGGACAATACGTACATCGCCATCAGGACAACCACCATAGATAACCCTGCTTTTGGTGTATCTGCCTTTCTTTCCAGTTCACTGGACATTAATCCGACTACTGCGATCCCGCCAAAAGAAAACAATACAAAGATCATGGCCGTCCAAGTTCCCATGAACCCATTTGGAAACCAAGTCATCCCATTTTCCATTGATTTCGCTGTATCGACAGGTGAAACCGCCCCAAATAAAAAAAGAGCTCCGAATACAATAAACCCTATCAGTGTTGCTATCTTTACGACGGCAAACAGAGATTCCAGGGTTCCGAAATTTTTAACACCAAGAAGAATAATACTGAAACCCGCCGCTGCATACACAATCATTAACAACCAAAGAGGAACGCTCGGGAACCAGAATTGTGTGAATAAAGAAAGTGCTGTGATTTCACTTGCCATAATCAGTATCCCGGACACCCAATACATCCAGCCGCTCATAAAGCCCATAGACCGACCAAAGGCTTCCTGGGCATATTTTTTAAAAGAGCCGGTACCCTTGTCATGTACAGACATTTCCGCTAAAGCGCTGAAAACTAAAAATGCAATAATCCCGGCAATAAGATAATCCAGCAGGATGGATGGGCCTGCCCTTTCAATCGATAGTCCGGTACCAAGGAAGAATCCCGCACCAATCACCGATCCAATTCCGATCAATGAAAGCTGCCACCAATGAAGCTTGTGGCCTTTTCCTTTCTTCGCCTTTTGCTTTTGCTGCTCCTGAACGGTCTGTTTGACAACATGTTCATTCCGCATTCATTAACGCCTTCTTTCTAAGAGAATCCTGTTACAGTGATTCTTTTCCCTATTTTTTTCTGGATATCCGATAATCTTTTGTGTAATCAGAATATGGTTAGTATATCCTGCAGAAATCCTATAACTCTCAACGCCTGGAAAATTGTCCAAAAAAATAGATGCCTGACCGAGCAGACATCTCTCTAAAGCTTTCCTTATTATGGAGTTTATGTATCCCTACAAATATAATAATCCAGTGAAGCAAAACATGATTGCGCTAATAATGTGGCCAATTCAAGATAAGGATCTTCTTTTATGAACCCCACCAACCAAACTATAGAACGGCAGTAGAAAAAGCCAAAAGTGTATAAGAGTTTATCATTATCTTAAGCAGGTCTATGGTAAAGCTTTCAAATGTTTCAACAACCCACTGTTCAGAGGAGTGAAAAACATACTTCAATAAGTGAATCATAGAAGCTTAATGTATATCACTCCCTTATTTAAGTGTTCTAACGTTGCTATTCAGTTTTAGTACTTTTCCTCACTTCTAGGATTAAAAAATAACAGACCAATCCCCAACAGCATGAAACCAATCCCGATCCAGGATGCCCATGCAAGGCTCTCTCCGATAAAGAACACACCCAAAAGCGCTGCCGTCAGCGGTTCTGCTAATGCAAGAGTTACAGCTGTAGAGGATGGAACATTCACAAGCCCTTTGGCAAAAAGGTAATAGGACAATCCTGTTGCAATCAAGCCGAGATGCAGACTCACTGTCAAACCTCTAAATTCGGTGATCCATGATAGGTCATATAGGAATAACAATGGAAATAACATCAGGGCACTGAGGGTAAATACGACAGCTACTATGGAAATGGATGAATGCCTCTCCACCAGCTTTCCGCTTACAAAGGAATAGCCTGCAAACGATAAGCCGGCACCTAAGGCAAGCAAGACGCCGATAGGGTCCACGGTGACCGAATCTTTAGTTATAAACAGAAGTAAACAGCCGATGATGGATAAGCCTGTAGAAATCCACCATACCCTTCCAGGGCTTTTTTTCAAAAAGAACCACTCGAGTACACCTGATAAGACGGGTGCACTGCCTATGGCGATGACGGTTCCGACGGCCACACCGGTCATGCTGACCGCAGAGAAGAATAAAGGCTGATAACAAGCCATACTGACGGCTGCGACAACGGTTTCCCTTACTGGCCAATCACTGAACTTGACCTTCCCCATCACCAGAATAATGATGAATAATGGCATTCCGCCAAGGGCCATGCGGACTGCCCCGATGACGAACGGATGCGCATCAGCAGGAGCCAGCGTTTGTGCTGTCCCTGTCGTTCCCCACAAAACAGCGGCCACTAAGATCCATAAAGGAGCCAGTGGTGTTTTCATAAGAATCACCCCAATAAAAAGAACTTATACTCATTTTAAAAGAATACAACCTTCATATCTTTACAGAGTTTACGTTCTTTTTTATCCATTCTTAAGCCTTCTGAACTGTTGCGGTGTGATGCCTTCCCACTTGACGAACCATCTAGTGAAAGAAGAAGAGTTCTCGAATCCGATTTCCCCGCTGATTGAAGAAATCGTCCAGGAAGTACTCAATAATAAGGATTTGGCCTCCTTCATTCGCAGTTCGGATATATACTGTTTCGGACTTTTCCCGGTTTTCCGTTTAAACCAGGAAGAATAATAGATGGGGTGATAGTTTTCGATTTCTGCTAACTTGTCGAGATTCAGAGGCTTTTTAAAATGATGATGGATATACTGAATGGATGCCGGCGAAGCCGTCTGTAACTTATGTGTCACGAATCTGGTCAGATCCCGGAGCGCTGCTGATTCGTTGGCGACATTTCGTGCCTCTTCCAAGAGCAAAAACCGGATCGAACTCCACTGCTCGGTTAACGGGATATACATGCTCTCCGTGTTATCCGGCAAGTAGTGCAGCGGAATATCAAGAATCATGAATTCATTTCGTTCGTTGGAATGATAATCGTGGTTCATGTTCGGCGGAAGATAAAAGCAATGGTCAGGAGCGAGGGTCAATGTGTCCAAGTGTGTATGTATTTCGAGTGATCCATGCAAAGGAAAGAGAAACTGGCCGAATCCATGCTGATGTGAGTGAATTTCTTGCGTGTAAGATCTTTTATCACAGACAACCTGACTACTCATACCGATTTTCCCCCGCCTTTCTATTCGCTCTCTCTATTTACTGTCATTTTTCTCAGATCTTCTTACACTTAAGTAAGAAAAAATCAACGCCATTACAATCATTGTTACCCAGTACTGGTTCTCCTTGGCTGCCATCAGGATTCCAGCAACTGAAAACAATATCGACGTGATAAAACCTAGAATTGTTTTAAAATCTTTATATACAGAAAAATTCATGAGTAACCTCCTGTGTAAATAAGGTCCCAATTTTTGATGGTCCACTCAAAAATTGGGATAGGGAGTCATAAGAATTATCTATATGAATCGTGAGTCGGCTGGAACAATTCTTCTGCAGCCTCTCGTACAACCGAAAAGTGTTCCACATTGTAGTGGCCATGAAGTGTCTGGTTGTGATGCTTGATGATTTGTTCTGCACTCAGTACATCATTGTCTGTAGTGGAATGGCCGTCAGCAACCAGTGTAACATCAAATCCGTTGATGGTAGCTGTTCTGACGGCGGTATCAATGCAATGCTCCGTGGCACAGCCCATGATGACCAGATGATTTACTTCGTTTGATTTTAGATGTTGCAACAGCCCTGTTCCATGAAATGAATTGGTAGCAGATTTATCAAATACCCTGGATTCCTTTGGCATATTGATACCTTCATGAACTTGAAACCCTGCTCCCTCTCCTTCAGCAACATCCAGATCCCTGACAAACAGAATGGAAACCGCTGCTGCCTGGGCTTTCTCAATCACCAAATTTATGTTGGACAATAACTGTGTGTTATTAAACACAGCACTTGCTTCCTGATTTCCTTCAATCAGTTCTTGCTGAGCATCAATAATGACTAACGCTTGATTCAAATGATTTTCCCCTTTCGAATGCAGGTAACCGCTCTGCATAAATTATTTAGGCGTATTTCCCATACTATTTTTGTAAACAATCTTTGCACTTTTCATCTTGATCCTCCTAAATAATTCATTGTCCCACCATCCGTAATCGGATTTTTCAGACAATTAAACTTTAACATATTTCACTACCAAAGGATAGAATCAAGGAGAACGCAGAATTTCTCTAGGCTCCGGGAACAATTAGGTAAAAGCAATATAAAACGAAATTCCCCAGCTGACAACAAAAAAGGTTAAGGTAGAGACGAAAAATGGCGTAAACACTTTAATATGTTCAACACTGAAATCATGCTTATAGGCACCATTCGTTACAAATCGTAAACTTGCCCCTGCCTGGTTGATACTCGCTCTTCTCGTAAAAGAAGTTATCCAGCCGATTCCGAAAAAAATTGGTGCGCATATAAAGCTTGTATCAAGTATACTCCATGTCCCGTTGCTGGTAATTAAAAGAACAACCCCCCACTGGATCATCAAGAACACCGAAACCACCAGCAAATAAGCAAACGTTCTTGAAAACTTTGCTTCTATGTATGTAAGTACTTTGTCCTGAGCAATGGCAATGACAATAACAGCCACGACGAAAATCAACGTCGACACTATTCTCAAAATAAACATTCAACTTCATCCCCTTTTTCTCTTTTAAAACATGCTAGATTCTTGCATTATCACTCTCCTTGGATTAGTTAGATTATTTACGGATAATAGCGCCAAAAAGTTTCAAATTATAGAAAAAAAGTTAAAAGATTCCAATAGAATTTCTACAAATCTTTGAGCTGACTTGCAGATTCTCTATAACTAAATACAGCCTGTGGGATAGGTTGGATTGGCGGAATTTTTGGGAGCTATATGGAAGGATTCTGGATAGATTAAACAGAAGAATTGACTCCGCTGAGCGGCGGTTCAGATTGGAGGGCTAATACATGAGACAAAGAAATTACGATGAGCAAAGCGAAATCGATGATGACTTATCGTAAGAAAGGAGCCTAGTTATATTTAGTTCGATCTCCTGCGGATGAAGCGTGACCCTAGCCGCCAATGTTAGCATTTCAAATCGTTCTCGAAAGAGTTTGCATCTAATTTGCCGCCATTAGGTTCCTTCCAATAAAACCTTACCGTATTGTCTTTATTAATTCAGGGTCTGCCTTCAATTCCTTTATGTTTTTTTTATCAAAAATCGACTTCAACTCATGTTTATTTTTCATAAAACTGTAATCGATTTTAACGTGTTTGGGTAGTTCTGTGCTGATTCCTTCTTTTAAAAATAGGTAAAAGCTGGTTGAGCCGCCGCTGGATCGAAGAATCATATAGGACTCGATATCTTCCCATCTTATTACTGTTGCTTTCTTTTTGAACTCGATGATCACTTCAGTGTCAGTCAACATCACAAGTAATGTCGGACGGATCGTTTCTTTCGCTGTATCGATAGTAAACCATACAAACAACAGGAAAAAGAAGGAGCCAATAATCAGTCTCGGCCAGTAATGAACAGCCGTGAAACTAAAATACACTATCCAACCAGCTAATACGGCCAAACCAATGGAGAATATAAACAAAAACGCCATTTGAATTCTTGAATTGTAGAACCTTGTTTCTCCCATTTTATTCACTCCCTGTCAAAGCCATTTAACCGGTAATGGCCCAATATTGCTTCTAAAATAGATCTCAATGGCCAATTAACCGGTTTGCGGTCGAATATCTTGACGAAAACCGAATCTCAACGGCCCAATTAACCTGGCTGTGGCCCAACACCTTTGTGAAAACAGAGTCTCACCTGCCTAAGTAACCGGTAATGGCCCAATATCTTGATGAAAACTGAACCTCAATGGTGCATTCAACCGGTTTATGGTCTAATATCTTGACGAAAACCGTATCTCAACGGACCAAATAACCGGTTTATCGCCCAATATCTTGACGAAAACTGAATCTCAACGGCTCAATTAACCGGTTTATCGCCCAATATCTTGACGGAAACCGAATCTCAACGGCTCAATTAACCGGTTTATCGCCCAATATCTTGACGAAAACCGAACCTCAACCGCCCATTCAACCGGTTTCGGGACCAGCATCTTCAGAAAAGCCGACTCTCAGTTGTCCTCAAACAACGTCAATCACATAATATTTAGAAACTGAGCAAACATCGCAACACACAGGCTAATGAAGACCGTAATCAGCCAATTGATTTTAGCAGTCATCCGCAGCAGAATATTGAGTACTGAGCCAATGACCATACATAAAATGAAGACAAATATAAACATGAGCATGAATTCCATATCCGTGCCTCCCTCCTAAGCACTTTGCTCTTCCACGATCTCAAAAATCCTTGAATACAACGAGTTGATGTACTCATCTTTTTTTTCATCATTGTACAAGCTGAATCCCCAAGACTTTAACGATTCATCTTGTTTAGATGGCAGAATACCAACCGCATAGCTGGTGCCTTTACTCCATTTCCAAGCTTCAGAGTACGTCTCCGTTTCTAAAGTGAACGGTATATGACTTTTTGCAGAAAGGAAGAAATATGGAATATGAGAGTCTAAATACACATCCGCGAAATGACTCTCGGATGCCTTTTGAAGATTATCTTCTGTTACAATGACTGCATCATACGAACGCGAAAGATCATTGCTTAATTCATCAAACGATATTTCACTGAATGTCACCTGCTCTTCTTCAACGACCGGTGGTTCGCCTACAACGGCTATGGTCAATGATCCACCTTCATACACCTCAAAATCGGGATCCGAACTGCAGGCTGATAGTACATGACAAATTAGCAAAACAACTAAACAACAGAAGTGTTTCATTTTCATATTAAGAATCTCCCAACGGAAAAATATAATGTCAGTTTGAGATACTACTCTTCTAAAAACTGAATGATTTCTCTAAAATACTGGTCCTTATCTAACAGGATACGAAACCCTTCTTTAACCACTTCTTTGGTTCCGCTATCCAATGGTGCCCTGATCCAATCGGTGGTTGAGACACCATACTCGATTTCCAATCCACTTTGATAAAAAATCCGCAGAGAGGACAGAAAAGGTCCCCATTCCTCGACTTGGTGACTGCATACAGATTCATAGTTGAAGTCTGAAAAAACAGCCTCCATCACTGCTTTTTTATCTTTTGTAATGATGACCAAGTCAACATCCGAACCTTCGTGATAGTCATCGCTGGCGAAAGAACCGACAATGGCCGCAGCCAGAATGGTATCTTGAGTTTCAGACCAGCTCTTGAAACAACATAAAAGATCAATGGCTTTTTCTTTTATAGACACCTATCATTTCCTCCGTAACTCCATTTAGTTCAAGCTAAAGTGCTTAGAATTAAATAATCCGTCAATAATATGGGGGCTTTGTGTTAATGGCAGTCCGTTTCCCCGGAAGCAGGTCCCCAATCGCAGCACTTGAGGTTTGATTGTTTCTCTTTTATTTTGGCAAAAGAGGGAACAGGACACCCTTCGAATGTTTCAGATTCCTGTTAAGTTAAGCCAAAGAGTGAGAGAGTGCCAGCTATTTGCTGTGCCATTATTTTCCCTCTCGTTTATTCTTCCATAGATTTATAGAATTCAGAACAAACCATCTCTGCAGGCAACTCCATCACCAGTTCTTCTTATTTTTTCTTCGTCCTGCCAAACGCAGCCCTAATGCTAGCCCGATGGCTACTCCCATTGGAATATTGTCCATTGCCGCTCCAATCCCTGCACAAGTGCAAGTCCCATACCAATTCCCAACCCGGTGTTGTCTTTGCTATTTTTATGGTTTCCCATATTTCATCATCCTTGTTTGAAATTTCTGTTATATATGTATTACGGTTTTCAGGATGAAAAGTTTCAAAAATCCTATATCAGTACGGTTTTATAACCAGTGGTTATCGACAAACGACATGGTTTGTAACCAAACTTGTTCCTTTTCATTAGGCTGTTTTCGAATATATTGTTGCTTCCGGAAAAAAATCCCAAAAGCTGGATTTTTCCCTGCATACTACGTTTTTCGCTCTGAACGAAGAGAGATGATCTTTTCTCTCTTGCTAAACAGGGGTTTTTCCGAATCATTACTCCACTATCTTTCGATTCAAACAGCAACAAAGTTTACGAAAAAAACCTTTCATTAAGAATACTTCACAAGCACCTTTACAGGATTAATATCCTTTTTACTAAGCCTCTCAAAACAATCTATCAATTCATTGGACGTAATTTGATGGTCAAAGATCCCGGATAAATAGGGAGCCCTCACACATTCCTCAAAAAACCACTCAGCATGCTTGCGGTAGTCCAAGCCATCACTCGAACCGACGATTCTTAATTCTTTTCTATAAAAGTCCTCATTCAGGTAAAAAAGATCCTTGTTGCCATCGGATAAAATGCATAGTTCCGAATGGGGGGTCAACGCTTTTAACTGGGTTAGAAAGGCCACTTTGCTTGCAGAACATTCCAGTCCATAATCATAATATGCCGAAGGGACTTGTTTGGCTTCGGAATAGGCTGTTTCCGCACCAAAAACAGATGCCAGGTTCCTTCTCCTCTCATCAGGCTCCAGCACATCAACATGCGCCACCTTCATATAGTTTCGTAGAAAGTGAACAGTCAGCAACCCAATAGTACCAGCACCGGATACCAGAACTTTTTCACTCGGTTTTGGATTTAGTTTCATCACACCTTTACCGGCATCACAGGAAAGCGTGTTAAGCAATGCATACTGGTAGTCTAAGGAGATCGGAACCTTCACCGCTTTGGCGGCTTTCACGATACCGACATTTTTATGGCTGTAGAAAGCGAGCACATGGTCCCCTGTTTTCATGTCTGTAACAGCACTTCCTGCCTCGATGACTTCTCCATAGCTTTCGTAACCTGTTTCTCGTGGATAAACAGGATTAGTGTCGGTCACATCACTTTCGCGGTATTGAGGCAGTTCAGCTCCGATACTGATCGCTCCGGCAATTGTCCTGATAAGGATTTCATCGGTTTCCAGTTCTCTCAGATCATTCGTTTTCCACTCTAATTTCTGCTTTCCCGTCAAAATCAATGATTGTTGGATCATATATCTCATTCCTTTTTTTCTTTTTGTTCTGTATATAAGAGGTTCAAGGCATCAAGAATCATGAGATCTGCCAGTGTATGAGTCGACCTATCTGGTAAATTAACAGCTGCGAAGGCATAGATCCATGGATGATCGTTGAAATTCCCCAAAACAATATCGACAACCGCATTCTCCAATCCACCGGTCATATGGTTAAGATGATAATCGGGAATTCCCTCTGCACCCCCTTGCTGCCTTACCAACCCATTGATAATGGGTGACCACATCATCGGGTTCTTTTTATAGTTCATGAAGATATCGATTATTAATTGATGTATATCATCCAGCCTGCCCTTATTTTCAGGATCTCTCGGATTTTCCGTCACGTGGATGGCAGGGTATAATTCCTGGATGCATCCATTGACCTTGTTCCAGCCGCCGCAGTGATTCACTACACTCTTGGCAACTTGACTGTCATGACAGGCAATCATGACTTCAACCGCTTCCCTCAATGACAAT
The DNA here is from genome assembly GCF_984799155.1 of Bacillus sp. SRL337. NCBI lineage: Bacteria > Bacillati > Bacillota > Bacilli > Caryophanales > Bacillaceae > Bacillus > Bacillus sp. SRL337. The sequence continues at coordinate 2,303,367 of NZ_OZ481793.1, forward strand.
GAGCTTCTGTCCTGAAGATGCGGATACAGTTCTTGACTGTCCTCAGCCGGATTAAATGAAATATTCTCTACCACATCATCCCAGGTTAATCCTCCTTTCTCTACCAATCGTGGGATCGCAAATCCAACCGCTGCTTTGGCAGCCGAAGCAAGAGGAGTGATCATCTCTCCATTCATCGACCCGATCACCTCCGCTTTACCAGTCGAGTAAACGACGAGACCTGCCTTTTCCTGTTCTATTTCTCTAAGTATATTCCATGCCTTTTCCAATTTGCTACGTGCTCCTCTCATTTTTAAATTCTATGTACCTATTCGATCAATGGTCTCTGTAATTGTTGAAAACAGTGATGGAACAAGTCTTTTATTCACAATCTGCGAAAAAAATAGAAACTGTGATGGAATGGCTAGCGAGGAACTGCAGTTTGTTATGAGATGTACTGCGATCGGCCAATTCCCAATGCGAACGAATGGCCAGGCCTGCTGGGGATGTATATCAAACAAATCAATTATCAATGGTGGCTTGCTGTCAGATCTTGGCATGCTTCAGCACCTCCATCCTGGCAATCAACAATATTGCTGCCGGCATTGAGAAAGGTCTGACTACTCAAAAATGGTACGCGGGAGATGGAGCATTGAGAGGAAAAGAACTGACCATCACAGTGGATGCCGAACGGGTTTTCCAATAATGCTTAAAGTTTTTTGGAAAGCCATCTCAACTGGTTGGCCTGTTTTGAATCAAACTAATCTTCTACGGTTCTGGAAAAGTCAATAGTCAGTTCTCCCTCTTTCCACAGATAACCGTTCAAATAGGTGGTGTCTTTCCCTTCCAGCCTGTAACTGACAAGGACCTTCCCTCCCTCATTCAGCTTCTCGATGAAATGGATTTCAAAGGTGTCGGTATCCAGCCTTTCACTCAGATCCTGTTCGACCGATTTTTCCAACTTCATTTCATCAATATAGGATGGCAATAATAAAATCAAAGCGAGAAGGCAAAGCCCGAATGCCAAGTATGATGCTTTATTATTTCTCTTTTCGAGAGTCTGGATAGTACCACATCCTTTCCTTCATTTTTCACCAAAGGTAGATGGTGTACGCAATGATCATGATCATACCGATGAACACAGCGGCAGCAAGCCCCAATACACCAGCCAGCCCCACCCATCCAGTCGCAAATGTCATAAAAAACAGCAAATTATAAAAGCCAAGAAGGATCAAAGCAACGGGGACATTAAACGGAAAGATTCGCTTCCATAGCAGCAAAAGCAATGTAGTCAAGGAAAGCAGAATAACCAATAATACAGTAGAAGCAGAATCCCAGCGAAAATCCTTTCGCGACTGGGCATCCTCTCCTGCCGGCGAGTTAGCAAAATAGTTAATTCCTGAAACGCTTGAGAAATTACGATGAGTCCCAGAATGAAAACAATCCCGAAAATGAACCAATTGATTGTTCTTAGCCGTTCCTTGTTCATCATCGTTCATCGCCACCTTATAATGTTGACGATTGCCGGTAATAAAAAGTTTCGGTTGGTTTGGGACAGAGTTGGAACATTCTTTCGGTGAACGACTAAATTCTTGAGAATCCCATTCGAGTTGATGCAATCCTCGGACTAATAGACCTAAACATCGGGGGTGGGATGGAGGTCTGGTGCATTCATGTGACTAATGCACCAATTTCGTACAATGATTTCCATGATTTGGTTCATTCTTTCGATTAATCGACCAAACTCCAAGCAAGTTACACAAAATTTGGTGCAATCCTTGGACTAATATACCAAATTTTCGGCGGGGGCATTGAGATTTGGTGCATTCTTTCGGTTAATCGACCAAAACCCAAGTTCCACCCTCAACTCTCTGAAGTATATTTCCATCAATATGGAGGACCAGGTTCGCTATACTGTTGCTTTCTTCATTTGGACCGCCAATTGCTGTCTTCGTCACTCAGTTGGTCGATGGCTGCTGTCATTCTATTTTTTATTTCAGCAAATTTGAGCAACAGGTTATTGATCACGACTTGATTTATGTTCATATGAAATACCCCCTCCATTTATAATGAGCTACAACAACTTCGCCATGTAATACTCATCAACGTATTTGCCATGGATGATTAGCGAGTTCCTTTTGGTCCCTTCAATTTCGAAACCGTTTTTTATGTAGAGCGCGACACCCGCTTTGTTTTCAGTAACAGCCGTTAGTTCGAGCCGTGTGATGTTATGTAGTCCAGCCCATTTCATCACATGTTCAAACAACTGACTACCGATGCCTTGTCCACGGTGATCCTGCAGTATGCCGATCACCAAATATGCAGAGTGTTTGTTTTTCTGAACGGTGCCTCCCATTGCGATTAAATACCCCAGCAATTCCCCTCCATCTTCCGCAACGAAAATGGTTGAGTTCGGCTGTTTTTTGATTCGCTCCAATTGCCTTTGCTGTTGTTCTGGAGTGGTTTTCCTTTCGCCTGCTCCCATCAGCATAAAATCCGAGTGACGTTCGACTTCTTTTATTAGATTAATAAAATTTTCCGCATCCTCAACCTCTATTTCTCTTATGAACATATCCGTTTCCTCCCTATCTGTTTTATTTACTATTTCCAATGATATCAATGGTACTGTTGTTACTTTTAAATGCTGTAGAAATCATCTCAACGTCCATCTCATCTGCTTTTTGATCTTCTTCCCTTACTGCCTGCAAAGCGTCGATAAACGGTTGAGGATCATCCATGTAAATGAGTGCTTTATTCACGAGCTTCTTTTGGCCGAAGTACCCATTTGCCTCCAAAGGTTGTTTGAAGATGATTTCATATTTCAACTCATCAGTGACACCGAAGATCCTGGTAAGGACCCTTGGAAGCGCTGCGACATGAAAGACATTTTTCTCATGGACCATCCCGCCGCTTTTATGGTAGTTTGTTTTGGAATGCTGAATGGTTTCAACATCCTCTGCCAGAAACGTTAACGACCTCCTGACTCCGATTTTCATAATGATTCTATTTTTCACTATTTTGATTGGGCTATTCCGGACGAGATTATAATCCCCGAGCATATACAGGATGCTGTACACATGGAGAACCAAAAGGATATCTGCTCTGAGAGGATCGACTTCTTTTAGATAAATATGAAATACAATGCCTTCGATGACCTGCTCATGGAGAAGGGCAAGGAATAACCAGAAATAGAGAGATCCTGTATGATAGTGATACGTTTGGATTTCTGTGTCGTTTTCCCTTCTTTTCCATCTGAAAAATGCATAAAAGAGAATCAGCCATTCTTTTTTTACAATCGTGACATATGGATTTTCATCGATAGTGCCCCGTTTATATTTTACAAACAGGATGACTGCAAATACTTCAAAAAGTGTGATTAATAGGCCGATAGAAATGATGAACTGTGTATCCATATCCAAACCAGTCCTCTCTATTTATATTTCTTCAATTGAAACCAATAAATGAGGTACTGTGCTACTCCCATCACTACGAGAAGAAGGATAGGAAAATACGGGATGCGGTTCAGATAGGCTGTTAACGCGATAGCCAACGGAATCGCAAATGCATAAAAGATGTACACTTTTCGAGTCGCTTTGAACGTGATCCACTGCATGCCTTCATCTTCCTCCCGCAGCTCCATTGGTATGATACTCGGCTTTACCGGGTTTTGCGGGTTCCTTCTATTATAAAAAGGGATGACTGCCAGGATGATCAGGATCGGTATGCCCAAAACCATCGGATCGATAATCAACCAGGTTGGAATGTGTGTGGAATAATACTCTCCAACCATGATCAGTCCAAAGCACAAAATCAGGACTGAATTGAACCACTGGGATTGATACATTTTCTTTAACAAATCAACTCTCTCCTTCCAGACGAAAAACTTTCTCAACAGGAACGCCAAATATATGTGAGATTTTTAAGGCAAGCGTAATAGATGGTGAATAGTCACCCTTTTCAATCAAACCGATTGTCTGGCGGGTAACACCGACTTTATCGGCGAGATCTTGTTGGGTGAGACGAAAACGTGCTCTTAACTCCCGAACAGAATTATACAGCATTCCCATTTATCTCCTTTTTAGTTGATATCTTAAATGTAAGGTATCCATTGCATTATGTATAGGATTCTTTACTCCATTTATGGAATTTTCACTAAAATTTGTATTTTTTGTTAATTTTGTTGTTATTTATTGACAAAGAAAAAAACACGATCCCATTAGGACCGCGCTGATCAGCAAATATGGTTTTATCCGCCCCACCAGAAGTTGTTTTTGGCTCTTTCTTCTTCCTGGGTGATTTTTTCGCTGCTTTGTTTTCTAACGGATAAGAAATTCATCAAGAAGCCTAAAATCCCGAAGACGACAATCATGAAAACAAAGGTCCAAATCATAGCTGATTCCTCCTTTTCTTTCTATTTTTGTCATATAACTTCCATGTCATAGTTCTATTATACGCTAAAAACCGATTGAATGATCAATTTGTCAGATAATTGGACAGTGGATTTGATAAATACAAGAACCTTTACTATCCATTTTCACATGGTTTTGCTTTTTCAATCCTAACCAGATACAAAAAGAAGGCAGCAAATAATACAGGTGAGACTACTGCCGACACGGTCAGTTTGGTTGCCTCATCAAAATTAGTTTTGTTGATCATGAATTCCGGAAGAAACAAAAGGACCGGTAAAATGATGGGAATCCATGTCTTCGTCCATATCGAAATCCCTATAAATAGCGAGATGGTGACAATCATGGCAGCTATATGACCTGCTGTCCCAAAGGTAATTGTTTCCGTCTCAATACTTCTGTTAAGAAAAAACAATCCTATAAATAAACTTAAGGGGAAAGCACCCAATAAACCGAAAACGAGCCAATGTTTGAACTGGGAAGAAGTTGCTGCTACGTACTTGAATGATACGGAGATCAGCAGTATAAACAGGACTAAAATAACGGGATAACCAATCAATTCTAGCAATGAATAGTGAAGTTCCCCGCGCAAAGCATCTCCCAGAACAATATAGGATAGCGCCCCCATCATAATGACCGGTAGATACTTCATCCAGCCTAAAGCATCAAAGGGCATTTCTTGAGCAATCTGTTCCATATACTCTTTCGGTGATCGCCCTATGATGTCTTCTACACTTTTCCCTTGAGACTCTGCTTCAGACAGGTGATCTTCCAGTTCCCCAATGAGGTCTTCAATCTCTTCTTCATTTTTTCCGCTTGAAAACAAATAAAGCCTCAGGTTATTCAAAAACTCCTCACTTTGTTTGGACACCTTCAACCCTTTTCCTCCTCCAGTACATGATGGACACTTTTTGAGACAGCATTCCATCTCTCTTTAAATTCACTTAATTCTTCCCTTCCTTTATCCGTTAGCGCATAGTATTTCCGTTTTGGACCGCCAGACGGCAGCTGTTTCTGGCTTGTTCTCACCAGCCCTTCTTTCTTCATGCGCAATAACAACGGATAAATACTGCCCTCCCTTACCATTGTGAATCCATAGCCATACAACTTCTCCATCATTTCATATCCATAGGTCTCCCCTTTAGAAATGATGGAAAGAAGACAACCTTCCAAAATGCCTTTGAGTATCTGACTTGATGACAAATAAGCGACCCCCTCTGAACAGGAAACTATATTGTTTTACAATATAGTTGAATAAAAAAATAAAACCAACTGTCTTGTTTAGCAATATAGTTTAAAATTACCATATCCAGTAAGTTTTATCAAGTGGCGTTCTGAATTATCTAAACTGATTATTAGAGAGCTTTAAATAAAATAAACTTCACATGGAATCAGCGTAAACCAAAATAGCCGGTGACCAGTTATAAGGTCTCCGACTATATGATGTTATAGTTGTGTAGTGATATAAACCATAATTGTTAGAAAGAAACATAAGGTTTCTATATTAAAAACGAAGGGATTAGCCTTGATTTTCTTGAAAAGTTTTATCGGTTTAATCAAACTATTATTGACCAAAATGATAAAAAAAATAAAAAATAAACAAACTAAATATAAACATTAGGACAGCGAATATCTGCAAGTCATTATCCCAAAATGCTAGAGCTAAAAAGAATGCCCATATACATTTGAAACTATTTGCAAGAAGTTCAAAGGGGCCGGACAAGGTTGCCATCACATGATCACTTCGTTCTTCCTGTGCTGCAGCATTTTTTTCTTCCTTTGTAATATGAACGATATGCCCCGTTTGCATTGCCATTGTCATGACCATCATGATCAAATAAAGTATTCCGAAACTCATTCCAGCTGGTAATGCTTCGTGATTCAACAAGTTGATTAAAAAAAATGGTAAAGGAAGCCACATAGAATACATCACTGCCATTAACATGTGCAGAAATCCATACTCATTGTTCCGTATTAATGTTCTTAAAGAAAGAACTAAAATAAGAAAAATCACTATTCCAACCCATCCCAAAAATAGAGCAGCTGCTAACATAACATTCCCCTTACATAAATCAATTTCATGAAACCCTCATGCTATTTTTCCTTTTGCTAACTTTTCGGCAAAACGTCCTCAATCCATTTATCAATATCCTGCCGGTTCATTTCCCCTTGAACCATTCTTTTCACCTTTCCGTCCGGAGATACAAAAAATGAAGCGGGGAGATTGTATATGCCATATTGATCATACACTTCGCCATTTTTATCCATTACTACCGGAATGGATAGGTTATTATGTTCAAAAAACTCATTCACCGTGAATTCTGATTCCTTGATATTGATGGTGACCACTTCAAAATCTTTATCTTTATAGTGTTCATAAGCCTCCTGGATTGCTGGCATCTCCTTTTTACAGGGACCGCACCAGCTTCCCCAAAAATTCACCAGGACTGCCTTTCCTTCGTGATCGCTTAACTGAAAATCACCACCACTTAATGTGGAGAGAGCAAAATCAGGTGCCGCATCGCCCACTTGGACTCTTTGATTCTCTTCTTTATGAAATAGATTTGCATACAGGGTATAGCCCACCGCACACAAAAGAATTAAGAGAATTGAAGTTCTCATAATGAAACGGTTCTTTTTCTTCATAATCATTTCCTTCCCTATAACCACAAATGAAAATGGGTATTTCTTCCTTCCCTTGCTTTATATTATAACTACCCTAGATGCCATTTTCAGTGAATTTTATGACGATATTGGTACACAGAAATCGGTTAAGAGATCAAAACCGTTCAGGGTTCCTGACTCAAACCCGAGAACGATTTGAGCCTGGCTCAACTACTCCCCTTACCCCGTGCAAATCATAATTACATGGCCATCCGGATCCCTGACTGTAAAAAAAGAGAAATCATCGAAAATGGTAATCATGGAAGCAACCTGGCAGCCCATTTTTACAACAAAGGAAAATGCTGATTCAATCTCTTCAGTGTGGAAATTAAATAGAGGATATTCACCAGGCTTTACGCTCTTTGCCACACCTGCCGGCCCTGCATCCAATGTTAAACCTGTGTGATGATTGAGCACGATATTGTGGACCGGATCAACCACCATTTCTAAATCATACTCCTGGCCAAGCAGTCTTGAATACCACTGCACAGACCTTTTCAAATCACTCACATGGACAAAGATCGTATTGAGTTGGTTCACAATGGGACTTTTCAAAAGTATCCCCTCCTTTTGTTTTTTATAACGAAGAGAACGAGCAAAACCCACTATAGAAAGGTGTACATCAAGAACAGGAAAGATGGTATCCTTCACTTCTACAGCCACTACTTTCATTGACTGAATAAGGCTACTTATATCGTATTGATCTCTTATTTTTCTTCAGGGAACAAATAAGAAAGGAAAACAAAAACAAGACCAATAGTGAGCCCTGACCATTTTAGGATATTCAGTGTGTTTTCAGATAGATTCTGAGAGATGTCGGTTACACCTGACAATATCGTTACTAATAGAATCAATATGACTACAGTGAATCCCAGCCACTGCAGGATTCGGCGTTTGCGATTGATATGAATTCCTCCTCCCCTATCCGTTATAGATCACTGGGTTGAACCGCTTCTTGGGTCACATGAACCTCCCACGAAATAATGGTGGTGCTGTCCCTGACATTATTTTCTTGGATGGTTTCCAGTAATGTCTTTATCCCATCTTCAATGGGAAGACCATTCACAGTTTCATATATCTGTTCAGGGGTGGAAAAAGGTTCATTGGCACACTCAACCAGCCCATCGGTGGTCAAAAGGATGCGGTTAAGCCCCTTTCTGAGTTCCCGTTTACCGCTGCTGTAACAAGGAACCATTTGTTCAAATGTATTCACTTCTCCTATCCATTCGAAAAACTGCCTTTGGTTGAGTTGATATTGACCAAGCCCGTCGAGTTCCGGATGAAAAAGATGAGCGATACAGTCTCCGATTGAGAACCACCACAAATACTTATCTTTTCGTAAAGCGATAAGACAAGCCGTTTCACCTTTGACGTCCCGGCATGCTGAGAGAAATTCCTCTTCCTGAAATAAATTCAGAATGATGTTCTCGATCTTCAGCAGTGTTTCTTCTGCAGAAAGAGATAACATGGCGAGGATCTCCGTTTTTTTTGTGTTGAATTGCTGAATGACCAGTTCGGCACTATCGGCAGATTTATGGGCATCTAAGATCACTGCAAACTCGAAAGCTTCTTTTTCATCCGTCCAAATCAGGCAGCCATCCTCATTCTTATACTGACCGGCAGCAGAATTTCCCCCGAATCGTCCCAGGGAAATATGGTTGATCTTCTCGATGCAGATCGTATCTACGAAACTATTTTGGTTTCCACTCCAGCTGATTTCATGAATGCCTTTTGTCATTTCAATGATTCTCCAAGATTGCTTTTAGACGGTTGCAAAGATGGGCGACTTCCTGATCCCCGCCTATTGGAGCATCCTTCCAATCATATACTTCCATTGGTCCCCAATGTTCTTGGGGTGTACCTGGATACCTTGCGACAATATGCATATGAAGATGCGGCACGGAATTCCCTGACACAAGGGAATAAATATGCTCAGCGTTTTCAGACTCCTTCAGAGCCTTGCTGACCCTGGACATGATTACGCCAAAAGCTTGTGCTTCTTCGGTTGTCATATCGGCAAGTGACGGAGCGTGCCTTTTCAAATCGATCATGATATGACCCAAATAATTGGGCTTCCCGTTTCTATCGATATGACCGACATACACGTATTCATCCTCATAAATTTTCACGCCTGAAGTATTGATTGCCCCTGCGTGCTTGTCACATATAAAACAACGTTCATTCATAGTAAAATCCCCCTTCTGATGAACGGATTCCCCGTCCCTGTATGCAGAATCAGACAGGGATCTGTCCAAGCCCTTCTGTTAGAATTCTGCTTCTTTTTCTTCCACTTTGATTTTCAGTAAAAGGACAGTATCATAATTTTCAATGAGGTACTCGATGGAATCCTCATCTTGAAAATCAATGGTCCTTATAGAGTCACCTGTAGTCCCTATGTAGGCAGCCAAAACCTTCGTCTCTCCTAATTTCAATTCAACTTCATCGTCTCCGATGGCATACTCACCGGAAGTTACCATATCTTGCTTAAATTTATTACTCACTCGTTCTGGCAGGGATTTGACACCTGGTCCATAGAGAAATACCATTGAGTCCTCTTCATTTGGATTGATCATACCAAATCCCAGGTTTCCGTCCTCTTCTTCCTCAGGGCTGTTTCCATAGGATAGCTGTGTTAACGGATCCGGCTCTTTTACTCCCTCACTGTACCATTCGACCCAAACGGTTACCCATCTTTTATCTGCATGAGGGACATGAAAGTCAAAATCGAAAAGCATTCCTAATGATAAGTCAGTAAAGGTTTTTTCGTATACGGAATCGGTACTTTTGGAGATGACAGGAAGATCTTGCTTTGCAGAGCAACCCCCACAAAAAAGGATGATGATTATTCCAAACAATAAATGAGGTTTTTTCAGCACACAAACCCTCCCCCTTTGAGATTTAGGTTTCAATACCAATATTTTACCATTATTCCCGAACGATTCCGTTACTTATTTTGAATATTTAGAAGAAAGAATAGATAAGTGGTCGATTTCTGATAAACTAATGTCAACTGAAAACAAAAGGATTGAAGTGAAATGAATGTTCAGTATTTTATTGGAATCGTTCCACCAGAAGCATATGTAAAGAGAGTTGAGATTTTTCAAGGTAAGTGGATCAGCCATTCAAGTGTAGAACCTCACATAACGTTGAAAGCACAAGGGGGATTGACTTCAGATAAAAAATGGATAGACAACGTGCAAAAGGTGTGTGAAACATTCAACCCCTTTCATGTCTCAATAGAAAGGCCACAGTCTTTTGGAGATAACATCTTATATTTGAGTGTAAGCTCTATTGGTTTACACCGATTGCACGAAGAACTGGTGCTGGAGATTTCGCCGTCAGAAGACCTAATTAAACAGTATTTCGAACTGGAAGCCTTTGTTCCTCACCTAACTCTTGGAAAAGAACAATACGGGCTCACTAAAAAAGAACTGAAAGATATGGAAAGATTGGCAGATAAAGAGTTGACGCCCTATCCCGTAATCAAAGTCAATTTTGTCAGGATTTATGAACTGAACATGGAAAAGAAACGATATGAAAAGTATGCAGATATCTCTTTAAGGAAATGATACGCTTCTAGTCAGGTGAAGCATCTTAGAGAGGATACAGCATTCATTCAGGTTTTACTTGGGTGAAGATGCTCTTCAAAGGCGTATGGTAAAATGGAACAGTCATAAATCCTTCAGTCAGGTTGTGTTTCCAGATGCACTTATTCGAAAAACTATATACATTCATCATCTTCTTGGCCGTCATCATTGGGATTGTTTTAGGACAGGTTGGCATAGTCAGTGAGAATGCAGAAAGCCTCATTGTGCCGTTACTGATGGCTATGCTTTATATCACGTTTCTGCAAATACCCCTTGAGGAAGTATGGGAATCCTTCAATAACATCAAGTTTACCTTCACATCGCTCCTCATCAATTTTGCTTGGACCCCGATTTTGGCGTGGCTGTTAGCGATGTTCTTCCTTGGTGACAGCCCTGCCTTGTATATCGGCTTCATCATGCTGATGGTCACTCCCTGTACGGATTGGTATTTGATTTTCACCGGCATCGCCAAAGGAAATGCTGCCCTTTCAACAGCCTTACTTCCCCTGAATTTACTAGTGCAGCTCCTATTGCTGCCTATGTATCTGCTTATCTTTGGGGGAACAAGGGGGATTATCGAGTTTGGCTTTTTGATGGAAAGCGTCCTGCTTGTGTTAATCATCCCTTTTGTAATGGCGGTTATTTCCAAGATGGTTTTAAGGAAAAAGAAACGACTAAGAGAAAAGCTGATCTCTAAACTCACGTCATTACCAATCTTGTTTCTGGGCCTGGCCATCCTGGCAATGTTTGCTTCGCAGGGCCGGCTGCTTATGGCTAATATAGAACTGCTGTGGCAGATCACCGTCCCCATCCTCTTATTTTTTATCGTGAACTTCTTTGTTGGACAAAGTATTGGAAAGCTCATGGGATTTCGGAGCGCAGACAGAATAAGCCTGAGCCTGACAACATTGGCAAGGAACTCACCTGTTGCCCTGGCGGTTGCCATGACCGCATTTCCAGACCAGCCACTAATCGCATTGAGTCTGGTGATGGGACCGTTGCTGGAGCTTCCCCTCCTAGTGGTTGTCTCCCAGGTTTTACTTTTTTTATTCAGAAAAAAAAGCACACATCCTTCTTAGTGAGAGGTGTGTGCTTATACCATTGTTAGAGTAAATAAGAAACGGCCTGCCATCCAATTATGCCTACCCCAGCAGCCACTAACAGGAGATTAACAATCGCGGACTTCTTATTTAGGCACTGAAAATCTCATATTTTTTTATTCTGCTTAACAAATAAAAGGTACCTTTTTCTTCGGAAGCTTCGTATAGGTTGCTCTTTTTATCCTAAAAGTTTTAAGATTCTTTATGTTTACCGTAAATAGAACAATGGCACTTTGTAATTAGTAGCATCTTGAGGAACGGCAAAATGAACACCATTATTTTTTGAAACAATGGAAACCAGCCACTTGGCTCTATTGTTATGTAAGGTTTGGTTAGTGGATAGTTTTTTTAACGTTGATTGTAGTGGAAGGTGTGCGATCTCCTGCGGGTTTAGCGGGACAGGTGAGACCCCGCAAGCGAAGGTGAGGAGGCTCACCGCCCGCCCCGCGGAGTCGCTCACCTGGAACGGAAATCAACACTTCTTTATAAGCAGAAGGAAAATAGCCAGGATCGTCTTTTTCTTTTTTTTTCCAAATCAGAATCAGTGCAAGCCAGCCAAGATGGTCATTGTCAGGCTGTTCATCAAATAAACATTTCGCAGCTGTTAACAGAAGGATAAACTCAGTTTTAAAAAAACAATGGTAGCAGGTGATTTCTTTGCTGATACTTCTTTAGTCAAATAATCCACTCCTTGTTGACTAGGTTAAAAACTTGGGAATAAAAAGAAAGCCGACCCGGCAAGGAGAGACGAACCTATCCAAGTGATAAATAACTTTCTTTCCACCTTTATCGAACTTTCAACCAGATTATGAACGACCGATAAAACAAACAGATTGATCAAAAATAAAAAATAAAAACCTGCCAAAAACATGATCCACGGTTGGGCATTGATGAATGCTTCGAGTGTTGTACCAAAAAACAAGATAATAAACAGAATAAATGACATCAACATCACCATCAGGACTATAAAAAACATCTTCTTCCAGATCCTGTGTTTCATAAAGTCCTTTTCTTTTTTGGCAAAATTGTATATAAACTGATTAAATATAAAAAAGAGAACGGAAATACCGGCAAACATGATTAATTGTTTTACCACAACATTGGTTATCGTCCTGCTTACATTGGTAAAGTAATAGTCCCCTAAGCAAGCAAAAAGAAATAAGGTTAGAAGGCATACTGATTGCTTTAGTCCGTAAAGTCTCATGATACTTTCATCTCCAAACGTTCCAAGGATGGTTCTCACCGTTCTCTATTATCTACGGGCTGAAAGAAATAAAGTTTCGCTATTCTTATCATCTTTTTTTCTCTTCTGAACCTTTGAAGCTTTTTCTTTTATAGCGATAGATCAAGAAACACACGATTATTCCAGCTGCAACTCCTGCACCAACATACAAAAGGAGAAAGGATCCCTCTTGTTTGCCGCCACGACGGAATTCACCATTTCCAGTTAATGTTTTTCCGGAATGCGATTCAAGATAGTTTTCGAAAACTAGTTTTCTTTCTTTATTCGGGGCTTTCACTTCTCCATCCTGAACCAGAACCATTCCGTTTGCACCACTAATGGGGATCAGGAAGTCTGCCTCTTTATCCTTTTCTAAAAATAAGAGGAACTCTCCTCCCTCTTCTTGAAACTCTTTCGCCCAACCCATATCATAATAGTCAATGCCTACGATTTCTTGTTGGGCAGCCTCCCCTTTGTACACAGTTTTTATATGGAATTCTAACCCTTGAAACACAAACTCCATTGGTTTTGGATCACTTGTAAAATCATACTCCCCCATAAGAATGGCATCAGCGCGGTCAACAATGTCCTGTGGTTCTATTTCAACCCAACTTGTCGCATAAACTGAAGGGCCAACCATCATAAAAAATACAGAAAAGCTGAAATATAGAAGGATATAAATCGATACTTTCATTTTATCTCCGCCTTTTATTCAGTAGACGTAAAGTAAACAATAACGTTCCTTTAGCCAGGGGGACAGGTAATCAGCCATCATTTGAATTTTTGAAGGCATTCTATGATGATATCAGGCCGATCCTTATGGATTTCATGATCACTGCCATCCGCTATGAAGAACTCCGCAGCAGTATTCAGCTGGGACAATTCTTCTTGGAGCACACGCCACATCCTTTCATGAAGATGTGCTTCTCCTTCGGGAATTCCATGGCCAATAAAAGGAAGGGAAGAAATATCCTGATCCCGGGTGATGACTGTTAAGGGTATGTCGGGGAATTCCCCTGAAGCATTTATCATAACACTGTCATTTGGCCAGTTTTGAAACTCTTCAGCAATCGTTTTATAAAGCGCCGGAGTTGTAAGGAAGGCTTTATATTCCGTGAAGTGTTCTTGAGACAGCTTTTCAGCTTCCTGAATGGCAGCCTTATTGTCATCCTCCAACTCTCCTCTTGTTTTGCTTGAGGATTCAATGCTGCCTTTGATCATTTTCTCTAAACTGATGCAGGACCACATAACAGGAAGGTCGAGATCATATATCTTCTGAAAATTGGCTGAGGTGGAATCAATCAGAACCATTCCCTTCAGTTTTTTGGGAAACATCTTCGCATACTGCTGGGCGCACAGTCCGCCGAAGGAATGGCCAACCAAAACAAAAGATTCCTTGATATCCAATTGTCCAACAAGCGAATCCAGTTCTTCCGCTATGGTTCTTACATCACGCGGCCTATGCGAGAGTTTGCTCTTTCCATAGCCCGCTCTATGGTATAACACGATTGTAAAATCCTTACTCATTTTTTCGGCAAGGTCCAGCCAGCTGTAAAAAGAATTGCCTATCCCTGTTTCGAAAATAAGAGTGGTATTGCCAGTTCCCATAATTCTGTATTCCAATTCAAGGTCTGCCACCGAATTCCTCCTTGTTTGTTCATTCCAATTATTTCAAATATTCCTTTCTTGCACAACACCTCTCTTTCACCACACAAAAAAAAGGACAGTGCACCTGTCCTCCCGCCTTTAGTCATTCTCTTCTTCTGGTCTATACTCTAAAATATCACCCGGCTGGCAATCCAACTCTTTGCAAATCTGCTCTAGCGTGGAGAAGCGGACAGCCTTTGCCTTCCCGGTTTTCAAAATGGAAAGATTGGCCATTGTGATCCCGACCCTCTCGGAAAGTTCCGTTACGCTTATCTTTCTTTTCGCCATCATGACATCAAGGTTGATTATAATTGGCATTGAATTCACCTCAGATTGTTAAATCATTTTCCGATTTTATATCAATCGCATTTTTCAATAATTTTTGAAGAACAGCTGCGAAAACGCTGATGACCACTGATGCAAAAATGATAATCATCCCTATCAAAATAACACCTGGCGCATCGTCAATCTCCGCCATCATATAGAAGAATGGCATCCCCGCAATATAAAGGATACTAATGGCCAACGCATATTGCTTGATCTTTTTTAACGCCATTACAGACAAGTCTGAAAAAGCATTATTATTGTCAATGTAGGTTAAAAGCCTGTAAGACTGATATAGGGCTGCGAAATAAGGAATCGCCGATATGTACATAACAACGAAGACAGCATACAGCCAGGTAATCGCCTTAAAATGGTTTTCTGCTGCGTCGATGGCTGCCATAGGCAACCCTATGACACACGCGGCAAGAATGGGAACCCCGAGTAAAACCAGGGCAGCTTTCAAAAAAAGGGTTTCACGCTTCATCCAAACGCACCTCATTTAGTTAATGTTAATCTAAGTGTAATACACTCTTTATTGATATTCAATAAACTTTATTGATTACAGATTGGGAGAATAAATTGATTCTCTTGGTGCAATTTTCATGACAGGTTGTCGTCCTATCGGCAGTTTTCATATGGACATTTCCTAAAGCTTCATTTTACCTACGCTTTCTGCGCCATTTCCCCTTATAACAGATAGAATTTCATTTACCATTTGTGTGGTTGTATGGCTATCCTGCCTTCCACAAAGAAAAAGCTGAAGGATTCATTTTCTGTCCTTCAGCATACCTCATACTACAAAGTCAGCTTCCTGTTTGAATCGCTTGAACCAATTCCGCCAGACCGCCATCTTCATAAAATCTGATGGTATTGATTTTACCGGTTTCATAGATATTTACTCTCCCGGATATTTTCGTTACACTGGTTTGATTATCAGCGGATTTATAGTGGACATCGACGGTGAATTCGTATGCGTCTTCGTTATTCTCCTCTTTTTTACTGTCTATTTTGGCAGCTTCCAATTGATACCCCTTTGCACCTGCCAGTTCAAGAAAAGTCAGTTTATTGGTCATCAAATGGTCTTGAAGCCTGTTTTCTTCAAAGTAAGGCCCATACTCCTTTTGGTAATACGATAACAATTCATTTTGGTACTCTTGGCCGTTGTTTTTTTGGATATAGGCATCTTTTTTATCTAAAATGCTTTTGAACTCTTCAGTTGGACCGGAAAATGTTTTTTCTAAAACTGTTTCAATCACGTCGATGTTTTCATCCTGGGGAGCGGCTTGTTCCCAGATCGTGTTCGTGGCTATGAAGTAACCTCCTCCCATGAGGAAAATGGCAACGAAAGCGGCTGTTAATACATGATTGGACCATTGAAAGACCTTGCTTCTGTGTTTTTGATTCTCCATGCTAGTCCTAAGGTTGGAATACACTTCCTGTTTATCCGGTTCTTCCAATCGAATCGAATCCAACGATTTTAACCTATTGTCGAGTTCAGTATGTTCATCATGTTGTTTCATGGTCATATCCCTCCTTTTGCAATTGGTTTTTCAATGCCTGCATTCCTCTGAATAAGGTCGTTTTCACTTTACTCTCCTTCCATCCCAGCACTTCAGCTGTTTCCCGAATGGACAGGTCTTTGATCTTTCTTAAGATGATGACTTCTCGATACGGCCTCTTCAATTTGCTTAATGCGAGATATAACTGCCTTTCAGCTTCACCTATCTGCATGATTTTTTCCGGGGAATCATTAGTTGATGGAAGAGCCTTGAAGGAATCTGCCAAGTAACGAAGGGGTTTTCTTTTACGCATATAATCGATGGTGATATTTCTCGCAATGCGGTACAACCAATTCTTGTCGCTCGTTTTTCCTTTGAAATGATCCAGATGATGATAGGCTTTAAGGAACGTATCATGCGTTAAATCTTTGGCCTGTTCATGGTCACCGATCATGATTAAAATGAATCGATAAATTTCATCGCTATAAACCTGATACCAATCATGTATTTGGTCCTTTTTCATCTCTTTTTCCACACTTACCACCTCGCTTTACTCATTATCTTGGATGATTCACAATAGAGACGTATGAGCTGCAAAAAAGTTTCACTCTTTTACAGCCATAAAAAAAGGAGCATAAAATCGGTATGATTTTATGCTCCTCCTCTCTATCCTTACATTTGTTCTTTACTAAACGCCCTTTGGATCGCTTCTTCCAGCTCCATCTGCTCAAACCGGGATTTCGTATACCTCTTCGTGACGTTAATGTCTTTATGTCCCGCAAGGCGTGAGACAATTTCAAGGCTGACTCCTTTATCGACCAGCTGCTGGCAGAATGTATGGCGGAGCTTATGGGGATTCACATTGAACTTTTTTAACATGTATTGAATGGATCTTTCTGTCAATCTTTTCTGAGATTTCGAAACAAAGAGTGCGCCATTCCCTTGAGCTCCGTCTATATAGCTTTGTAAGGAAGATACGGCTTCCTCCGATAAGGGGATCATGCGCTGATCGCCAGTCGGGGCCTTGACGGTTACCCTTCTGGCTTCTAGATCCACATCGGTTCTGTTCAAACCGCATAGTTCCGAGACCCGCATACCTGTATGCAGAAGGGTATACACAATCGCTATATTTCGGCTGTTAGATTGTTCTTTTACTTTTTTTACCAAGGTGTCACATTGACTGTCAGAAAGACACTCAATCTCTTGTTTCTTTTCAGCTGTTTTGATGACAATTTCACTGGTTAGTTCCGGTTTTTTCAAGTATTTAGCATACGTCCTGATGGCTCCGAGTATTTTATCAGTTGTGACAGGGCTGCGACCCTGCTCCTCGAGAAAGTGGATGTAGTTCTGCACTTCCTGCCGGGAAAATTCTTCTAAGCTCTTACGGTCCTTTTGAAGCCAGTCCTGGTATTTTTTCAGTTCTCTTTCATAGGTGACTACCGTGTTAGCTGACTTCCCTTCTTGTTCAAGCCAAACTGTAAACTGTTCGATAACATCATTAGGAGACTGTCCCAAGATTCCAACACCCCTGTAAAAAGACTCTATTTCTTATATGTTAATGGCTTAAAAAAAGGAAGTCAACTTCTGCGAAGGAAATTGTATGTATTTTCAATTTTTTTCAACCTTACTCTGACACTATCATGTTAAAATGATAGTCATAACGAACAAAGGGGGGCGAAAAGTGGATTTCTTCCTTACGATAACGATCTGTTTTTTTGTCACCGGTTTTATGGTTCTGACATTTATCAAGCGTAGATTGGACAAAAAGAAGAGGACGGCTGCCCAACCCGTCGTCTGGTGGATAGAGGCGGCCACCCTTTGGGGAGTAATCAGTATCTTTCTTGTGGCCTTGTGGTTCAACATCCGATTCTAAAATGAAAAACGCATTGGAAATCCAATGCGTCTTATCCCGAACACTTCTATCTATAGGGGTATCCCCAGCCTGGTCCACAGCATGGGTACACGGGAGGCGGCGGGGGTGGTGGTGGTGGGTATCCGTAAAACGGCCTCGGAGATAATAAGGCAGACCCCAACAATCCTCCCGCCAATCCACCAAGGAATGGCCAGCCAAATCCAAATATTCGCTGGTCGTGGGTCTGATAAGGGTTTCTATAATACATTCACACTTACCTCCATTTCTCTAGGTATCTATACTATGTATATGCGCGGAGCCCTTGTCGGCTTGGGCATTTCATCTAAGACAAGCTGATAAATCCTTGGTTGGGGAAATAATCTGTTCAGTTGACCAAGTGCTTCCAGTACCTGCCATCTTGAATGTTCCCTGTTGGTCATCGCTATAGGAACGAAAAGCTGGCAAGTCGATGCAAAGCTGCAGTCTCCCCCTTGTCCTCCACCTGAACTGATCGTTTTTGTCTTATAAGCAGTCCCTTTACTTTCAAGCTTTCGTTTTACTAGCGAGTATTCACCAACATCCTGGATGGAATAGACTTTTTGAACCATTTAGCGTTTTTTTTACATACACTCACCTCCTGGTTATACAATTTGTCAATTTACGATTCTGCCATTTAAATAGTAGGATAATGGATGGGAAAGGACATTTTATGATAAAAAAAGTAAATGAAGCCGACTTTAGTACAATAAAAAATCTAGTCGAAGCACAAGCAAACCGGATCCCAACGTTCGCTTATTCGGTAATGGACGGAATGATCAGAGGGACCATTTATTCAGATGCAGCCTCTCCGAACTCGATACTGGTTGGCACAGGATCCGGTATTTATTTTGCTGCAGGCGACTATGACAACCAACAATTCAACCATTTTCTTAATGATCTTTATCAGCAACGAAAAAAGCAGCATTTGCGCTTCTCTTTGTTTTCTTCTTCAAAAGAGTGGGACAAAGTGTTGAAGGAGCAGTACAGCGAAGAGTTAAGGCAGATGAGCAGGTATTCTTTTGTTTTTGAGCATCAACAGGCTTTTGATTTTGCTGAAGCTCTGCCAAGTCCCTATCATCTACAGCAAATAGATGAAAAAATTATTAGTGCCAGCATTGAATTCAATAAAAGATATTATCGGGAGTATTGGGGATCGGTATCCAATTTCATTCGAAACGGATTTGGATATGCTATCATACATGAAGGAAAACCAGTAAGCGAATGTACATCCATTTTTTCTTCAGAAAGGTGTGCAGAAATCGATATTGCCACCCACAAAGATCATCGGGGAAAAGGATTGGCCTTTCATACAGCAAAAGCATTCATAAACCATTGCTTAATGAATGACCTCAACCCTCGCTGGGATTGCGATGAGACGAACGACTCGTCAATCCACCTGGCCCGGAAACTGGGTTTTAGTGATCCTGCCGTGTATTCGATTTTTATTAATCGCTTAGAAATCAGTTGAATCAAGAGTGGTCCACTCCATTAAAATAAAATCGTTGTCCATGTCTTTGACTTTGACAAATCCGCACTTTTTATAACTGGAAATCGCTCTTCCGTTTTGTCTTTTTACCTCTAATACAACTTTTGAGGCACCTTGGTTTTCAAGGAAATGCAGCATCAGTTGAATCATGTTCGTACCAATCCCTTTTCCCCACCATTCCGTTTTACCGATGAATTGGTCAATTCCATACATATTGCCTGAAGACAGGCCATATCTCTGCCATTCCGATTGGGGTACCTTGTAGTATTGGATATAGCCGATCGGCTTCTCTTTAAATTCGACGATACACGGGACTACATAATGGTCCCCATCAATTCTGGGACCATATTTTTCTATGACCATTTCTCTTGTTGATGGAGGTTCTTCATAGAACTCCAACACATTTGGATCATTCAGCCATTTAACCATCAAATCCACATCATCCAGCCTCATTAGTCTTATGGACAGCTCATTACTTAAGATCATCTGTATTCACCAGCACCCTCTTATACGTCAATTTCTTTTTAAGAACTTTTCCAGATAGAACAAAATCAAATAAATACCAATACCACAAGCAGCAATGATAAGAAAAGAGTTCATCACCAAATTGACATCAAGCTCATTAATAACTTGATAAACGTCTCCTTCACTGTTATGACGAATAAATGTCCACCCCTTGTATTCCAGAGTAAAAAAAGAGATGACAGAACCCAGGACCAACCCGGCGACAACCGCAATCCAGCCTTTTCTCATTGAGACACCTCCGTTTTCATTTTGAAAGGACCTTTATGATTTTTCTGTAAGCAAGCCGCTATACTTGGCGATCCGGCGCTTGGAAGAAATTCTTTTCTTCTCAAACCGGCGATTTCGGCACTTCAGTAAAGCTTATTCGTAAGCAGCCCCATGATCAAAACAACTACTGCGTTTAAAAAATAGATAAACGCATAGGCAACAGAAATCATTCCAGTACCAAACCCGTATTCGTCAAATGGACTGATTGAAACAGCGGTTAAAAAGAATATGACCGGGGTGAGCACCAATAGAATCAAACCAGAAATGACCCTTCTCTTCCTATTGCGTCCAGATATCTTAAAGACCAAAACATCTGTACTTGCAATCAGAACAATCAAAAGGACAATAAAGAATAAAAGCAATGGGTATCAGCTCCAAATGTTTTGGGTTCCTGTATTTCGTTAAGGAGTGTCACATATAAAAGTCGCCACAAATGAGGGCAATGGATATAATCAAAGCTTTTCAGAAGATGGAGACTTTTTTATATCCCCCCTTTTCAGAAAAAGGCATCAAACAAACTGCTGACAGAAAATATAACCGTTCCTGTTAGAAATTCCCCCTCGCCCAGCAGCATGGCCAAAGAGGATACCGCAGAAATAATAAACAACTTAACGAAGTTAGATGAAGGGTATTCTTCTATTCACTCTGCCCCTTACATCAATGGACGATTCGAGGCTTGTTTTAGTTTCAGTTGATTTTGGGGAAATTCAGCAACAGTCAAATCTTCTTGGTTACAAGTAACATGATGTATCTATTCAATTGAATCTCTTTTTACAGCGGAAGTCCGTGCGAATTCAGCTATATGTTCACTGATAATCCTGACAATACGGGAAACGGATAAGGCTCCATCGACAATAAGATCAGCAGTTGGTTTTATCGAATCTAACATCGCAAAATATCCCTGTCTTCCTTTATCAAGGTAGTTTTCCAAGTTCTCCAACACCTCAGATGCTGAACCACTTTTATGATCTCTCGTGATTCTGCGCGCCATCGCAATATCCAACGGGGTATCAATAAACACGGCAACGTCTACGAGATTCCGGGTTTGTCTGTGTGTATAGGCAAAAGGATAATCTAGCAATAGGTATTCCAGGGGTTCAGAACTTAACTTGCCAATATCACTGATAAGAGGAGACAGGTCCCACTCATCTGGATTAGATCCCTGCTCGATCCAATCCATCATGTCTGTTGGACCATCAAAGTCATAATCATCAAAGAACAATGCTGCACTATTCTGCAATGTTTCTTCTAAACGGGAAGTTATGGTCGTTTTCCCTCCGCCTGATACGGCAGCAATGGCAATGACGAGTGGTTTTGCCTTATTCATAGAAACACTCCCATCATTTATACTAAGGTTGTACTCCGATTTGGGTACATTCCCCCTCCAATCAAATCGTTTCATCCATTTCACCACCAGTACAACCTGTCAGAATAGCAGAGAAATTGGGTATAAGACTTAATAATAAATCTCCTTTTCTATCTAGAGATTACGGTTTCTTATAAAAAAAGCCTATCAATGTCGTAATACAGCCTATCGCAAAGAGAACCTGTACTAGACTCGAAGGAGAACCGTGCTGCGGGCTTGAGAGGTTCTGAATGAATATTCTGCCAAGGATAATGGCGATTCCTGCTAACATGATTTTGATTGGGTCTTTGATAAAGAGTCCTCCTCACACTATAGATTCCTTATCATGACTTGATTCCAAACGCTAACCATCTGCCATCGAAATCTTCTACAACAAATTCCCTGTTTTTTTCATTTCCATCACCTCGGCTCTTATTCCAGCAGCGTGGTAATAAGTTGGTTTATTTCAGTTTCATGATCCTGTCTGAAATGATTGATGAGTTCTTTCTTATATTCATTCCACACTTCTACCTGTTTCTCTGGCATTTGGTCTTGAGAGACAATTTCGTCATGCAATTTATTTTCCAATAACTTTTCCTTAATCGAATCGTAAGCATAGTCTCTGTAATACTCTTCAATCGTCATTCCCATTTCTTCAAGTATCGAATTGAACCTTTCGTCCTGTACTTGGCTGGCTGTTTCAATATTGAACTCAATGACATCTTGAATTTCTTCTTCTGACACAGATAACTCCTTGGCTTTGGCTTCGTAGAAAAGGATGTATTCATCTATTATTTTTTGTATTGCTGTTGATTGTGCATCCTCTGGTGTCAGCTTTGGGTCTATCTGTTGTAAACTTGCCATCCTTCTCTCGACCTTTTCGTCTGTTACATATTCATCGAGTCGTTCTATATCGATGGTTCCCCCCTGCTGTTCCGCTGTTCCACACCCCCATAAAATTGAAATGGTGAGCAGCATGACAATAAAAATTTTCTGCAACTATATCAACCTGCCTTTTTCTCAAAATCAAGCTATCCTTTAACGGAATTTTCTAATTTTATTTCCATACTTATTTTACCAGAGTTGGACTATTATACAAACAGGTTCGATGGATTACCCTTTCATTAACAAATCATAATCTTTTTCAATAAATTACGAAATTGGTACTATTCAGGATTAGAAAGCCGGGTGGAATATGCCTAAGGATTTTAACATGTACCAAGTGGAGCTGCGGCGGTAATAAGGGATTTTTGATGTAACCAGTGAGAGGAAAGCAGCATTCACAAACGCAGAGCTGTCCATCGTGGTAAATCAGTATCTGCCCAATTGCCTGTCCGCTTATAAAGATGGACGTCCCAAACAGCCATCAATTGTCGATCTTATTGCATACAAAAGGTGAGCAGTTCTCTGCTCACCTTTCTACTTCAAGCTTAGATACCTTCACCCGTATCAGTTTTTTTCAGGAGAAGATAATTTATTTCGATCGGCCGCAAGCGGCGGCAGTTCCATCCAGCCTTTTTCAATCATGATTCTGGCAGCCATTTCAACAAATTTGGAAAGTTTCATAAGCGATTTAGAATAAAGAAGACCTACATCGTGCCTACCATTGACAGCCACTGAATTCCCAAAAGCTCTAATCTTCATTGAAAACATATCCATCTTATGAAAAAGCATTAACTTATCCGAAAATGGGGAGAAAGTAGAATCGGTCACCAAATCATCTAGGAAAGAGGGCGTGGGTAAATCCTCTTTATGAAGCATCTTCATGTATTGTTCAACGTTTTTACCCGTCATTTCACGACCAAACTCAAACAATTCCCTTATCTTTTCGTCCTTTACTACTTGAGCGAATGCCAGGATCAAGGCTTTACTTGTGACATTGTTTTCAATGTTATCATAAAAGTGGGCGATTTCTAACGCATGCAGCGGACGAACATCTCCTAAGAATCCATTCAAAAAATTCTTACTAGAGAAATTGGGCTGCTCCGGAACAGGAATGATGGGTGGTTTTATAATCAGTCCTTTTCCCATTAAAATCTCTTTAATCTGGTCAGTCAAATCCATGGTGGCATCCATGGCATACCGGAAGAACTCTTTCACATCTTTTCTATAAACAAGTGGTATGGCTACTTGATAAATACTCAATCCGGCCTTTACTGCATATTTTAAATAATGTACATAGTATTCGTCTTGAAACAGCCGTGGTGCGCCCAGATTAACATCCTCGTCACTGAAACCTTTTGGATACGGAAACCCTTCCTTATCCATGATTTGTTTTATAGTTTCCATGAATTCTGTACTTAGCATCAATGCATTTTCTAAAAGGATTTTGATATCTTGATTTTCCACATGCTGAAGATAGTACCTCAAAATCTGTTTAGACATGCTGTTTCCCATATAGGTGGCCCAAAGTTTTCCCATTTCTGCAGATGTTAGCTTTTCGTTTGTGTTTGTCTTGTATGACTCTATTTTCAACGGCTTGATTGTTTTCATGGATAATCCTTTCCCGACGTTTTTTTTAGTATTCAACGTAACAGGATTCTTATTCTCTTGATTGCACTCTCTTCCGGAGCTCCTTTACCAAGGAAATCATAGGAGTGTACCTCAAAAAAAAAGACCTCCCCCCAGAAAATGGGGAAGTCATTCGGACCGCAAAATCTTCTCCATCGCTTTTCCTCTTGCTAATTCATCAATCATTTTATCCAGATAGCGAATTTCCTGCATTATGGGTTCTTCGATTTCTTCCACTCGGACACCGCAGATTACTCCTTTAATGAACATTCGCGAAGGATTCATTTGAGGAGCCTCAGCAAAAAAGGTCTCAAAGTCTGTATGTTTTTCCAATTGTGTATCCAGCTCTTCCTGGCTATATCCAGTCAGCCATCTGATGATTGTATCGACTTCTGCTTTAGAACGGCCTTTCTTTTCTGCTTTCGCAAGATAATGTGGATATACACTTGCGAAACTCGTCGTAAAGATTCTATGCTTTTTCATTAAACACACTCCTTATCTTTGCTATTTTCTTTATTATAGGCTGTTTTCGTATTGAATGTTGCTCTTGGAAAAAACCCAAAGGCAAAGGGCGTATGTTTTGGTTGTATACCAGGGCTTTTCGATCTAATAATTCGCTTTCCATTCAGTGAAATAGCAACATAAACTAACTCATCCTTATATTCTTTTCTGCTTTTTACTTCCAGTTGTGCTGCCAAACTGCCATTCCCTTCCCGGTGCTATCATTGTTTACTTCTTAATAAAAAATGGTTATGAAGGAATACTATTTCTATTAATGTAGAATCGGGGGAAGAGCGTGCTTACTTTTTCTTTTATTCTTATCTCTATTATAGGATGTATAGGATTTTGTATCATAAATACACTTCCTAAAATAAAGGTCATTCCGTTGTGGTTGTTTATTTTACTCAGCTCTGGTTTGCTGTTCAATTCAATATCCAGCAACTTAGGGTATATAAAAAAACCAATGAATCCTGATCCTTACCTGACCTATATACTCTTGCAGTATATAGTAGTTCCCCTCGCTTTCCTTACCATCATGAACCTATACCGTAAACCATTACGTCCGCTCAAAGTGTTTGCAGCGTTGATGTGCCCCTTTATATTAAGCCTGGCAGAGGTCGGGGTGGAACGTCTGGGTGTCATTCTTTACATTGAATGGAATTTCGGTTTATCACTGCTTCTTTGGTATTCCCTAACCTTTATGGTTATTGTCTTTTATCATTTCATTGATTTAACTGTCCCGAAGAAAGTGGGTTCACATGTTTAATTTCCCTATCCATTTTGACACAAATGAATATTTTGTCCTTATAACGATGGCTCTTTTAATCCTACTTTTCCTTGCGGTTCCTAAAATACTGCCCAAGGGTATGACTTTAACCATTCTTTTATATTTTGCTGTACTAGGATTCACTGCAGACATTTTAATCGGAGTGGATTATCCTTATGATTTTTATAAAGTCATGGATTCTTCAAAATTGGAGGTATTTGACCTGTTGATATATGGCGTTAACTATCCGTTTTTTGGTTATTTCTTCTCTTATATATTTTATAAATTGAAGGAAAGAAAGTTCACTGTATGTTTATTCGTTCTTTTATGGTGCTTACTGACTACTTTCATTGAGTGGATTTCAGTAAAGTTTAACGTTTTCAACTACAACCATGATTGGAATATAGGTTATTCCCTGCTCTCTTATGTACTGGTTTATACGTTGAGTGTATTTGCTATAACCTATTTAATAAAGATTTGGCAAACTCACCAGACCTGCGTCAATCCCCGTTGAAAAATCTGGATAGTACAAAAAAGAAAAACCCTCCCTTACACTGCATAATCGGTCAAGAACCGACTAGCAGTGAGGGGGGATTAATAGGAAGCATTCCCTTTTACATCTCGCCGATATACTCCGATTGCGGGCGGAATATCACGTTGTTTTCAGCCTGCTCCAGGACATGTGCAGTCCAGCCTACCACCCGGCTAGCCGTGAATGTCGGGGTGAAAAGCTCCGTCTTTAGGTCGATCGATTTCATGATGGCTGCAGCGTAAAATTCGACATTCGTATAGAGTGACCTGCCGGGTTTCACCTCTTCCAACACCTCAATGGCCGTTGCCTCAACATGAAGGGCAAGGTCCAGTGAAGGGTCGGCCCCGCTTGATTCCAACAGTTTCTTCCTTAATGCAACCGCACGAGGGTCATGAGTTTTGTAGACCCTATGGCCAAACCCCATCAGTCTTTCCCCATTCATTACCATTTCTCTTATGACGCTTTCCGCTCTTTCCGTTGTCCCGATTTCGTTCAGCAAGTCCATCACACCTGCAGGAGCTCCGCCATGCAGCGGACCTTTCATCGTGCCGATTGCAGAAGTGATGGCCGATACCATATCGGATTCACTGGAAGCCGTTACCCGCGCTGAGAATGCGGAGGCATTCATGCCATGTTCGAGCGTCAGAATCATATAGGTCTCCAGTGCATTGGCCACAGGCTCCGAAGGTATATCGCCAGTTAACATATAGAGATAGTTAGCCACATGATCCATTTCAGGATCTGGTTCGACATAAGGTGTTTCCTCCTGCAGGCTGTGCCGGTACGCAATGATGGACGGAATGACTGCCGTCAGCCTGATTGCCTGGTCAATCGTCGGTTTCCAGGAATAGGTGGTTGAACCTTCTGCTGACACAGCGGTTCTCAGCACACTCATCATGTCCATATCTTTTGGAAGCTCCCTGATGAGGGCTTTCATTGGTGCTGTCAAAGTCCGGTTTTGACGCAGCTTCGACTGCAATTCTTCCACCTCAGTTTGGGAAGGCAGCTGCCCATACCAAAGCAGATAGGCCGTTTCCTCGAACGACAGCCTTTCCGCTATTTCCCGGATTTCCTTCCCGCGGTAAATTAAGATTCCCTTTTCCCCATCTATATGGCTGATCTTCGTCTCGGCTGCCACAATACCTTTTAAGCCTTGTTGAAACATTTCCTCACACCCCTTTATTGTCATTAAATTCATTGTATAATAGACATACAATTAAGAAAATTAATGATATTTAAAGCGTTTGATTTAAATTGTTAATTAAGGGGTGAAGCGCATGGAACTGAACTGGTTAAGGACATTCATTACGGCTGCACAGTACAGTAATTTCAGAAAGGCATCAGAGGTGCTTTTCATCTCGCAGCCATCAGTGACAGTACATATTAAACAATTGGAAAAAGAACTTGGGGTCTCCTTGTTTGACAGAGAAGGAAAAACGCTTAAGTTGTCAGAGGCCGGCAGATTATATTTGAATCATGCCCGCCAGTTGATCGGGTTTTATGAAGATGGCATTACGGAGCTTCAATCGTACAGGCAGGGATACACAGCAAAATTGACGATCGCGATTTCGCCATTGATCGCCGATAATGTCCTTCCCTATGTATTAAAACAGTATCTGAAAAAACATCCTGAAGTCGAGATCTCAGTCAAAATCATTGAGTCGACAGAGATTGAAAAAGCGGTCCTGGAAGAAAGAGTCGATATCGGCTTGTCCTGCCTGGGAACGTTTCATCCTCAATTGGAAACGAAATTGCTTTACACAGACAAGGTGATCATGGTGGCACCTCATGATGGACGGGATGCTGAATCGGCTTATCCCCTTGACGAAGAAGAACTCCTGGCCCACAATTACCTGCTGACCCATAACCACCCAGACTAATGGAATGACTTATGCCGGACTATAAAATCGTTTTATCCGGCGACACGCATGATGGAAGTTTCGCAAATTCATATAACGAAGCGGTTCATTGTCGAAGGCCTCGGAGTCTCCTATCTCCCCTCCTCAACAGTCAGACGCGAGCTGTTGGAAGGCAGGCTGTTGGAGGTCCGCACTAATATCTTCAAGTTGCCGGAAGCCGAAACGTACGCGATTTTGAAATATGAACACAAGGAACAAAAGGAATTTCTGAAGTTCCTTTCAGGGTTCAGATTATAGCCCCCTGCCCTGCTCGTTAAACATCTCAATAATCAACCGGATGCTATGAACCCGTCCGGAAAATAGAAACAAATCATCATAGTTTTGTTGAACAAATTCTTCGAGAATAACGATTTTTTCGTTCACCTTTTCAATGTTCATCAAGGTTTGCTTTTCTTCGCTCTCGTATTTGGTCAATCGAAACAATTCATCTGCCAAGATTTGAAATCGGAACTCCTCCATAAGCAGTTTTAAACGGTACAGGATATCCTTATTTAGTACGATGAATGAATGCTGCTCAACTGTTCGATCGACCAAGTCAATGAATCCTTGAAGATTGACCGCCAGCAGCTTGGCTCTTTCGATATTGAAATTCATGTCAGCGCCTCCCCCCTTTTATTTATGTATAAGGGGCTGGTTATGGATTGATTCCGGTATTAAAAAATTTTTATAAAAGTGCCTAGTAATAGGTATCAAGGAAGCCTCTGATCTCCTGGTTCATGTCCATTACATACTGGCCGGAAGGAAAATGGCCCATATCAAAAGATTTCAAAGCCGTTAGATGAGGCATTATTTCTCTTGCAGTCGATTTCAGACTCTTTTCGGGAAAAAAGATATCGTTCTTCCCGGCTATAACCAAGGTGGGGGCTGTATAATTTCTCAACTCTTTTTTTGTTGTTAATTTAGGCATATCCTGCTCGAGTTTTACGTGTCTGAAAATATCCCCGATAATTTCTTGATCCACCTTTTTCATGGCAGAGCCTGATAAGGCATCGGCTATCTTACCAAGGTGTTTTTCTGATGAGTTCAGTTTGAACAAAAGTAATGGAATCAAAACATCTTTGATCATTTTTACTTTCGAGCCCATATTGATCCCTGCTGGAGAAACCAACACAGAGCAGGCGATCTTTTCCGGTTTATAGGCGGCCAATCGTAAAATGATTCCTCCTCCATAAGAAGGTCCGATGAAGGCGCTGCGCTTCACCTCGAAATAGTACATCAGTTCTTCAATCCACTCCGCAAAACTGTGATCCCTGGCAGAGATCCTGGTTTCATCGCTGTAACCTGGGTGGCCTATCGTGTCGGGGGCATAAATTCTATAGGTATCCGCTAAGGTAGAAAACCAGGAAAGCGTCATAGGATTGATACAGTTCCCACCCTGAAAAATAAACAACGGTTTTCCATTCGGAGGACCTGCTGTAAGGACATGGGTGATTCCGTAACTGGTATCCACATAGACCCTTTCGACCTTAATGCCCAGTGATGTCACATAGTCCTCATAGTGCTGCGTGATCACCTGTTTGCCTTCTTTGCTTTTGTAAATGGATGTTTGTTTCATCTTTCATCCCCGCCTGACTTTTGCCTATTGGTATACTAATTCAACAGAGACGGTCCATTCACCTACTGCTATCGTCCAATTTTCAGAAAGAAATGGTGGATTCATTTACCCATTTTGAAAAATTTATTCTACTTCTTGATCTAGATCCCAGAATCCTTGGCAACGTTCGGGACATAGAAAGAAAGACCTTGCAGATTCAACTGTTATCCGTTCCCATCAGTGGTGAAGTGAATTCTGAAAGGACAACCGGAGTAATGGGATGTATACTTAGGGAAGCGTTATCTTTGATCTATAGGGATTAACGAAGATTGATTCAGAATTGCAGATTGAGATAAATAAGTCGGAGTAAAAATTATTTTAACAGGTATTCATCCCGGCATAGCCAAGAATGCGATAGAAACCGGGAGTACTTTCTGTAGAATTCATAATGAAGAGAATTTTAAGAAGCGATTTGAAGCATATCAAGTTGGCTCCCCCTTATATACTTATTGATTCTAAATATAGGGGGGCCATGTAGTAAATTCATTTCTTTCTTTTGATGTGTTATTTTAAACTTAACTCCTCTAGCAATTTCCCCAATGACAAATCACTCATTGAACTCATCCGGCGTTTGACTACTGGAAACTCCAAGTGTTTAGTCGTATGGTTGGGGACAAGGATACAAGTTAAGCCTGCCTCTATGGCAGCAAGTGCCCCATTCGCAGAGTCCTCAAAAGCGAGACATTCCGAAGGGGAAACACCCAAATCATTCACAGCCAATTTATAAAGTGCGGGATCCGGCTTCACTTTTTCAACATCATCAGCTGTCCGTATCGTTTCAAAAAAAGGACTCAAACTAAGATTCTCTAAGTGAGTAGAAACCCAAGTGTGATTTGAGCTGGATGCCAAACCAATCCTTAATCCTTCTGTTTGCGCGGCAGTCAAGTATTCCACGACCCCGGGACGAGGGCCGAGATTCATTATGCGTTCATTAAACTTTTGCTGATTATGAGCCTTCCATCGTTTCCTGTCGACTTTTTTCGTTACCAGTTGCCTATCCAGCACATCATATATAGATACATTACTTTTAGAACCAATGTTTTGAATCCATTCATAATATGGAAATTCCATTTCATGGTGGCTGAACATTTCTTGAAATACTTCAACGTGCAAGGTTTCCGTATCTAAAATCAGTCCATCAAAGTCAAAAATGACCGCTTTATACATTCACCTCATCCTCTACATTAAATGTTAAGTGATATCATGTTCCAACCTTAATTTCACCCGTTCCGCAATTAAATAGTACTTTGAATAATGGACCGGTGACTGGCTTTCCCCGTATATAACTTTATCCACTAAGACAAGCAAATTAAAACTGTTCACCTTTAATTGGGCTTGAAGTTCCTCATCAGGATGAACAAACTCCAGGTTTTTGTTCACTTTTTTAAATTCAATCCCATATTCATCATTGATAATTTTAAAGGTAGAACTTTCAGGAGCTATTTTTTCTTCAATTCCCGGATAAAGATCCACCGGTAAATAAGCATAGTCCAAGCTGAGTGCCTGGTCATTACGGAAAACTTTTCTTACAAGTTCAATATACTCATCATATTTATTGTGGAAAATTTTATTTAAGTGAGTATTGCTTTTTACTCTTTGTATAGAAAGAATGTCTTTGGTAATAGTATCGTTTTCAGTGGTTAGGCCTTCTGAAAAACCCTGCAAATCCAACAAATGAATCTCTTTTCGAGGAGCACTGACGAACGTTCCTTTACCCCTGACAATTTTAAGAGTTCCTTCCTCTACAAGTTCCTTAATGGCACGCCTGATTGATATCCGGCTGCCCTTAAACAATTCACCGAGCTCTTTCTCAGTGGGGATGCGATCCCCTTCTTTCAATCCATTAGAATCTATATATTTTTTTAGTCCGGTCATAATTTCTTCGTATAAGTAGAACTGATCGCGACCAGGATTGTCTTTTTCCATTTTTCAACGCCTCAATATCTTAATTTTACAAATAATTATACATGAAAAAGAGCTGAAATGAAATTCATCCCATTTTAGCAGGATAGCCGAAACCTCCGTATTCCTGGCAGGTCCTTTCAGCAGACATGGTTCCCTTTTCGATTGCTTTCTCTATATTATGGTTCTTAACATACTCGGTTAGGAACCCGGCAATCAAACTATCTCCTGCACCCATGGTATCCACTACTTGAATTGGCCATAACGTCTGCTGATACACCTTGTGATCATGAATAAATACAGCAGGATTTCCTCCACGGGTTACGCCGATGATTTCAAATTGAAAGGGAGCCAGGTCCGTGATGAAATCCTGAAGTTCTTGCTCCGAGAGTTCAGCTGCTGAGAAGAAAGCATAAGAGACAAAGGGAGCAATAGATGAAATGTACTCTATATCTTTACGATTGGAAAAGTCATAAGAAACGTTTATTTGTTGAGAGAGTTTAGGAAGTTCACTTTCCATTGATGAGTAACAGCTAACATGACATAAATCAAATTGCTTAATGTAGTCCAGTTCCTCGGGGATAAGCTGTATTTTAAACCGATGCTGAACAGTGTCTTTAGGGCCTCCAACAAAAACCCTGTCATTATCTTTTGTTAATGCTACTTTTGGTTGTCCCGTGATGCCAGTAGCTTCCCTTGCATATTGGATGTCAATTCCTTCCTTCTTCAGTACTTCTTGGATATGTTTTGCTGGTTCATCCGTAGCGAAAATTCCAATGTACGCTACACTACTTGCACCATTCCGCTTCGCATTAACAGCTACGTTAACACAATTCCCTCCAGGAAAATACTCGTTTCGATCTAGATAACAGTCTACGACATTATCACCAACAGTAAGTAATTTCATATGTCTTTATCCCTACCCTTTCACTGAGCCTTCTGATAAGCCTCGAACTAAATATTTTTGAAGAACAATCAATAATATAATCATAGGTACTGATGCAATCACCATACCGGATAATAAGACTCCCCAATCCGTTCGTAATGCATCCCTGAAGACCATCAACCCTGATGGAATCGTTTTCAATTCACTGGAATTGATAAAAACCGTTGCAAATAAGAATTCATTCCAAGCATAAAATGCATTGATAATCACGGACGTAATGACAATGGGGATTGATAATGGCAAGTAAATTCTCCAATAGATTCCAAATTCACTGCAGCCATCGATTAACGCAGATTCTGAAAGTTCATGCGGAACTGTTATGAAAAAGGCCCGTATTAAGATGATTGTAAGCGGAAGCCTGTAAGCTACATAAGTTAGAATTAACGCCCACCTAGTATCAATTAAATGAAGGAACGATAAAATCTCAAATAGAGGAATTAAAGCCACCTCTGGATTCATCATCAATCCGCCTATAATAAATAGAAGAGCGGCATCAATCCAGCGATTGCGATAACGAGCCAAAATAAATGCAGCCATTGTACCGGATATCACAGTAAGAAGTATGGAAAACCCAGTAACGTAAGTACTATTTATAAAATAGTTTTGAATTCCTTTTTCCCAAGCTAATTTGTAATTTTCAAAGTGCCATTCACTAGGCAATGCCCAAACATTTGAATAGATTTCTTGATAACTTTTAAAAGAAGAGATAATCATCCAGAAAAGTGGGTATAGAACCATTAGTGCAAAAATCAATAAGCCAAGGAAGATCAAATTTCTAGTGATACGGGTTCTAATCGGCATGTAACTTCTTTTGGCGGATGGGAAAATTGATTTTTCAGGTGTAAGGGTTTCTATTTTCATCCTCAATCTTCCTTTCCTGTTTTAGACACTTTAATTTGGACTAAAGCAAAGATAGCTGACAGCAAAAACATAAGCGTTGCGATCGAGGAAGCATAACCCATGTTGTCCTTAAAGAATCCATTCTGATACATATGGACTGCCAGTGTCATAGAACTGTTCCCTGGGCCTCCATTGGTTAGGATATACGGTTCGTTAAAAACCAAAATCGAACCAGTTACTGTAATTAATAGATTCACAAACATCGTTTCTTTTACTTGTGGAAGGGTTATATGAAAGAATTGACGTACCTTGCCTGCCCCATCGATTCGAGATGCCTCATACAATTCATTTGGGATTTTTTGAATCGCTACGATGAATAACATGGTAATCAAACCGATGCTTTGCCATTGTGACATAGCGATGACACTATAAATCGCCGTTTCTGAATTCCCAAGCCATGGCCTTGCAAGATCCCCTAAACCGATCAGCTCCATGAAGCTGTTCAATATACCAATTTGAGGATTGTAAACAAATCCAAACAATAGCGCGATGACTGATATGGAGATCATAACTGGAATGAAGTATATGACTCTTAGTGCCGGAGCTACTCTGTGAAACAACTTATCCTCCAGGACACTCGCCAAAATCAGGGCGAAGAATATCTGAAAAACGACAGATATAATGGCATATTTTACATTGTTTAAGAATGCAATTCCGATCACATTATCCTGGAATAATTCTTTTATGTTACTTAATCCTACAAAGGTTTTGGAATCAGAGAATACATTAAAGTCAAAGAAACTATTATAGAAGTTTTGAATTAGGGGTATGTAAATGAAAACACCTAAAAATAGTACTGTAGGCAATAAAAATAAAATTGGTATTAAGTTAATTCTTTTCGCCATACGTATCACCCACTTTCAAGATAGTTAGAAAGCCCCGACACCCGAATGTCAGGGCCCTCCCCTTTACTGACTTATTTTAGCTGCTTCGTCTTGTACCTCTTTCATTATGTCCTCTGGTTTCTTTTGTTTAGTAGCGAGTTCCTGGCCTCCACGCATGAAGATATCGGCTATACTGATATCTACTGCATTATCAAACCACGATGCTGTACTAGGTGCATCCATCACAATCTGGTAAGCTTCATAGCTGGTAGAACTTGTGTTTTCTTCAGTTACTCCATTCTTGATAGCATTTAACTGGCCATCTGTTTCTGTGAATTCCTGAGCTGTTTCCTCAGAAGTCAAGAATTTCAGAAACTCAACAGCTTCTTCAGGTGCATCCTTGCTGAGCATCCATCCTTCAGGTGCACCCGTTAGAGAATCCGCTCGCCCTTCTCCATCCTCCACCTCGGGGAAGTTAAAGAAACCAATGTCCACATCTCCAATGTCTTGAACCAAGCCTACTTCGGCAAATTGCATATAAAGGACGGGAACTTCACCTGCAGCAAACATATTTCTGGCTGCTTCATGATCGATTGCTGTAGAAACATCACCCATATAAGTGGTCAATTCCTGAAAGATTTCGAGTCCTTTGATATAACCCTTGTCGGTGAAAGGGGCATCACTTACAAGCTCGTAGTCTTGTTCACGAACCTCAGGATCGACTACCCTGTCAAAAATCGTCCCCATATAGTGAGAAACAGCCCATGCATTCGTCAAACCTTCAACAAGAGGAGTCTCATATCCAGCAGATTGTAAATCATCCAATGCCTTGATCAACTCTTCGTAAGTTTTCGGAACATTAAGATTATTTTCTTTAAAAATCTGTTTGTTGTAGAAAAAAGCTTTTCCATCTACAGTAAAGGGAATGCCATACGTAACGTTATCAAAAGTAAAGCCTCCATACTGTGATTCAAGGATGTTCCCGCTCCATTCTTGATCTTCGTTGATGACATCATTCAATTCTTTAATTCTCCCGGAACTTACGAGATTCTCAGCAAAGGAATCTGACCATGATGAGAAGATATCCGGCAAACCTTCATTCGACACCAACACTCTGATCTTTTCCTTGTATGAATCATTCAGAACAGAGTCAACATTAATCGTCACACCGGGATGAGATTCCTCGAACTCTTTGATTTTCTCATCATAGAATGATTTTCTCGGTTCATTTGGCCAGCGGTGAAAGAAGTCGATAACGACCTCGTCCTCATTTGCACCGGAACTTGACCCAACAGATGAGTTGCATCCTGATAGAATACCAGCTGCGGTTACCCCTGCTAAAAGAAGGCTGATCACTTTTTTCATATAATCCCCTCATCCATACCGTATTTTTTAAAAGATTTTACACCAATTCTATGAAAATTAATACTCCATTTTCCACATATATCTTCTTACAGAAAGAGGATGACCTGTATATTCTGCTAAACCATCAGCATAAAGACGCATTACTGGACCTGCTAATGCAGGACCAAAGTACTCTTTCAAGTCTCCATCCACACCGCTGTAATCAAACTTGGTAACGTCTACTACTTCTACATTGTCACTGTATTTTGTGACAAAATCCAATGCACGTTCATCTAGTGGCTTACTTGGCCCTTCACCGACAATCAGCAGGAATGGAACATCAAAATCTGTTATTTCAAATGGCCCGTGGAAATATTCTCCTGAATGAATAGCATTGGAATTGATCCATAGCATCTCCATTAGAAGGCAGCTCGTGAATGAGTAGGCATGATGGATGTATGCACCGCTTGCCATGGTATAGATTGTCTTTTCTCTTTTATTACGCTTGCCGAATTCAAATGCCGCTTCTTTATGCTCCACCTGATTCTTTTCAATCAATTGTCCAAGATTACGTAATTGGTTAATACCTCGATCATATTTTTCATCTCCTGTAAATGTTTTCAAGAGTTTAAAGATGAATGTGTAGAAGATTCCTATTTCGCCATCAATGGCATCTGATCCGTCTTTATAATTGTAGTGGAGGACATATTCTGCTTCTTTACAGAGTGGAGATTCAACATCCATAGAGATGGCAACCGTCAGAGCACCTTTATTTCGTGCATATGTAGCTGCCTTAACTGTTTCAGGTGTTGTTCCAGAATGAGACCGAAGGATAACCAGACTATTTTCATTCAAAGATTTAGGATCCAAGTGAACAAATTCATTTGAAGTGTACACAAAACTTGGTTTACCAGTATCCTTTGTTAGGAAATAATCCCCGAATGATAAGGATGCCATTGATCCGCCGCATGCTACGAAAAATACATTTTGAATGTTTTTGTTTTGGATTTCTTCAATGGCATTTTGGATTTGATTAACATGTTCTTGCTTCATTGAAGTTCCCTCCTTTCCGTTCTTTTTAATTGCCGATTGAGATAATGATTGTGTCATAAAAGCACCTCCGAAATTTTATGATGTCTCATAACATCATATTGTTGATTATAATACGTCATATGACGTTATAGGTCAATACTGTTTTTATAATTTTCTTAATATTTTCAATAAACAAATAACGACTTATTTTGCAAAAGTCGTTGTGAATATATAGTAGAATAATAAAAAAGAGTGACTTCTTTTTTGGAATGTCCACTCTGCTTATGTAAGTAATTCAATTAAAAATACTGAGATAATTTTTTACTCTTGATAGAAGATTACGTTTATAACAAAAAAAGACTTTCCCATATGAGTGGAAAAGCCTTTTTTCAATCTCCCTATCTTAGACAACAGTATTTCTACGCTCATCCTTACATGGCAAACCAGCCAATTGCAAATCTGGCTAACACAGCCTCAGCAACGTACTTTGTGAATTATATAAATGATCTTCGTTGATTAAAAAATTATACTCCGGTTCGTACTCCTTCTCCAACATACTTGTTCTTATAACTCTATACCAACTACCTAAAGCTGTTAATATCAGCAAACTAACTATTTAGGTACTGATCTTTGAACGAATTAAAAAAAGGACTTTCCCTTAATAAATAGAATGTATGGTTAGGGAACAGAACAAAAAATTTCAGAAGGGTGATTAAATGAATATTCTATGGGACTTTGACGGAACATTGTTTGATACATATCCCGCTTATACCAAGGTGCTTTCGACTGTGCTTGGAGAAAATGCTGACCCTGAAGACATCTACAAGCAGCTGAAAATATCCTATACACATGCTATGAATTATTATCAGTTTTCCCAAGAAGATGAAGCAGCTCTAATTGAACTAAGGAAAAAACTAGCTCCTGAAGATATGAAACCATTTGAGCATGTAGAAAAAGTTCTTAAGTGGGCAGACAAGAATGTCATCATGACACACAAGTCAAGGAAAGGCGTCATGGCGATTTTGAAGCACTATGGCTGGGAGAAGTATTTTTCTGACATTGTGACGATTGACGATGGCTATGCCCGGAAGCCCGACCCCGAAGCTTATGTTTACTTGCACCACAAGCATGGAATCGACTTGGCGATCGGAGACAGGGAACTGGATTTGATTCCCGCTAACCAATTGGGGATCGCCACGTGTATTTTTCAGAGTGAGTGCGAGATTGCTGATTATCAGCTGCAGGATTACGCTGACTTTTTTAGATTGGATCTATTTGCCAATAATCCAACTACATAATATGATTCAGCAAACTAATCAATTTTTCAGGGATATAGCTAAGGCGGCACCTTTCAGAAGGAGCCGCCCATTTTGTTTCCCGCATCACGTTTTTACATGACTGGCATTTATTGAGGTATGACCAGCAGGATTAGTGGAATGAAAACACCACCTGCATGGAACTTTTAAAAAAGTCCAGTGCCTTATGCTCTTACCTTTCTGGCCGACCATTGACTCAGCGTTTCCCCGGCCATGACCCTTGCATTTTTCTTAATTGAATGATCTGACCTGTATGATAGGCATCATGAAGCAGAATGTCCAGCAGTTTTTCTTCCAATGAATCCCGGACCAGGACCTGTTCAGAAATCGTACTTAAAGCCTGATTAAGTTTGACATGGGCACTTTCAGCCCGCTCCACTGCCTTCTTCCATTCGTTATCATCATTGGATGGAACGGTAAGCATAAAGGTGTCATCACCATCCAGATTATTTTTCCACTCCCGGCCTTCCAGATTTGCGGCAAGCCTCTCTTTGTAATAGGTAAGATGATTTACGTTCTCCCAAATCGTTTTTGCCGCTTCCCCGCTTGCTTTCCAGTTCGCCTGGTCAGCATTCAAACCCTCTATCGCATGTCTGAATGGTGCATACCAGTTTTCTCTGTCGAAAGTGGAATTTAACAGCTTTAAAAGTACATCCCTTCGATTCATTCGTTTCCCTCCTAACTTTAAAGTTCCAGTAGCTATTTAGGTTCTGCATTTTATTAAAACCTCCTCCTTCCTTATCTAAAAATGAAGAGGCGGTCTCATATCAATGACACCACTTAATTTTTCACCTCAAAATATCCTGTAAGGTTTTATCCAGTGTATCGAAAACAAAGGTATACCCTTCCCGTTCGAGTCTGTCCGGCACCACCCATCGGCTTTTAAGTACCAATTCCGTTTCTGTTTTGATTAGAAGAGACCCTATTTCAAGCATCCATTTAGGTGACGGGAGACCAAATGGCACATTCATGGTCTTCCTAAGTTTACTCATTAACTTACGATTGCTGACTGGGTTAGGAGCAGAACAATTAAAGGTGCCGCTTAACTCTTTTTTATCTCTTAAAAAAAGAATGATTTGATATAAATCTTCGATATGAATCCAGCTGAACATTTGGTCTCCAGACCCCTGATTGCCCCCCAAACCGAACCTCACCAGATTCTTGTATGGAATCATGACACCGCCGCCTTTGCCAAGAACGATGGCAATCCGCAAAGCGATTTGTCTTGTTTCAGGTAAGGAAAAGGAAAAGAACGCTTCTTCCCAATTTGTTGCAACGTCAACAGAGAACCCGCTCCCAATTTCACCTTCTTCGTCTGTCATGGGCCGATCTTCGGCATGACGATAGATCGTTGCTGTACTGGAGTTCATCCAAACCTCGGGTGGTTGATTGCACGAAAGAACTGCTTCACCCAGCATTCTTGTTGTTCGGATGCGGGATTCCATGATTTCCTTTTTATTCTCTTCATTGTATCGGCAGTTCACGGACTTCCCGGCCAGGTTGATAAGAAGCTCAGCACCTTCTAACGCCTCTACAATGGCTGTTTTGTCATCCCAGGAAATATTCGGTGTCTGCCTGGAAATGATTTTGACCTCATAGCCTGCTTTTGTAAATTTAGTATTAAGGTATTCTCCAATAAAACCTGTCCCTCCTGCTATGACCACTTTTTTCATAAAATCACTCCATTTCCATTACATAGTGTGTTTAGTTAAATTCTACTAGAATCACAGACTATTTGGTAAAAATATACTCAAAAAAAGATGTATTTCTTAATCTTCAAGAAATACGTCTCTTTATGGGGAAAGGCTATTGAAAAAAGTGATCAGCACGATGAGTCTTCCTATGGCAACATGAATCAGGACGGCTAATGCTGTCCCTGCTTTGAGAAATTGGGGGGGCATCTGTTCTGATCGTCGGTTTTTTGGGGATACGGACAGGTTGCTATTTTTGTGCCAGCAGCTATTGAGACTGTCTGCTCGAACTTGCAGCCGGTTTTTCTTGGTTCCTTGCTTTTTGCGACTCACTTCTTGGAATCGGCCGCCCGGTGTCTCGATTCTGGCCTTTTCGCGACTCCAATCATGGAATCGGAGCATAGCTGTCCCGATTCCGGGCTTTTCGTGACACCTACCATGAAATCGGACGCTCGGCTGTCCCGATTCTGGGCTTTTCGCGACTCCAATCATGAAATCGGTCACTCAACTGTCCCGATTCCGGGCTTTTCGCGACACTAATCATGGAATCGGACGCTCAACTGTCCTGATTCCGGCCTTTTCGCGACACTTTTCTTGAAATCGGTCACTCAACTGTCCCGATTCCGGGCTTTTCGCGACACTAATCATGGAATCGGCCACTCGACTGTCTCGATTCCGGGCTTTTCGCGACTCCAATCATGAAATCGGACGCTCAACTGTCCCGATTCCGGGCTTTTCGCGACTCCAATCATGGTATCCACCGCTCGGCTGTCTCGATTCCTCGCTTTTCGCGACTCCAATCATGGTATCCACCGCTCGGCTGTCCCGATTCTGGGCTTTTCGCGACACTAATCATGGAATCGGCCACTCAACTGTCTCGATTCCTCGCTTTTCGCGACACCAATCATGAAATCGGTCACTCAACTGTCCCGATTCTGGGCTTTTCGCGACACTTTTCATGGAATCGGTCACTCAACTGTCCCGATTCCGGGCTTTTCGCGACACTAATCATGGAATCGGACGCTCAACTGTCCCGATTCCGGGCTTTTCGCGACTCCAATCATGAAATCGGACGCTCAACTGTCCCGATTCTGGGCTTTTCGCGACTCCCACCATGAAATCGGACGCTCGGCTGTCCCGATTCTGGGCTTTTCGCGACACTTTTCATGGAATCGGTCACTCAACTGTCCCGATTCCGGGCTTTTCGCGACACTTTTCATGGAATCGGTCACTCAACTGTCCCGATTCCGGGCTTTTCGTGACACCTACCATGAAATCGGACGCTCGGCTGTCCCGATTCTGGGCTTTTCGCGACACTAATCATGGAATCGGCCACTCAACTGTCTCGATTCCTCGCTTTTCGCGACACCAATCATGAAATCGGTCACTCAACTGTCCCGATTCCGGGCTTTTCGCGACTCCAATCATGGTATCCACCGCTCGGCTGTCTCAATTCCTCGCTTTTCGCGACTCCCACCCTGGAATCGGACGCTCAACTGTCCCGATTCCGGCCTTTTCGCGACTCCAATCATGATATCCACCGCTCGGCTGTCTCGATTCCGGGCTTTTCGCGACTCCCACCATGGAATCGGACGCTCAACTGTCCCGATTCCGGCCTTTTCGCGACTCCAATCATGGTATCCACCGCTCGGCTGTCTCGATTCCTCGCTTTTCGCGACACTAATCATGGAATCGGCCACTCAACTGTCCCGATTCCGGGCTTTTCGCGACTCCAATCATGGTATCCACCGCTCGGCTGTCTCGATTCCTCGCTTTTCGCGACACTTTTCATGGAATCGGCCACTCAGCTGTCCCGATTCCGGGCTTTTCGCGACACCAAGCAGGGAATCCACCACTCAACTGTCCCGATTCCAGTCTTTTCGCGACAGCAATCATGGAATCGGCCACTCAGCTGTCCCGATTCCGGGCTTTTCGCGACTCCCACCATGAATTCCACCACTCAACTGTCCCGATTCCAGTCTTTTCGCGACAGCAATCATGAAATCCACCGTTCGGCTGTCCCGATCCTGCACTTTTCATGAATCTATTCCTACATTTCATCACTCAACAGGTACCATTCTCACGACAACGCATCACCAGCTGCATTGCTTCGCCACAATAGGCTCGAATCACACCACTCAATGCTTATTTTCTCCCAGATGTTCCCGATTCGGCGGTGCTGGTGGTTCTTCCAGCCATCTATTTTCAATCATGATGTCTGCGCCTTCTTTGGCGTATAGCCCAATTTGGACTGACAGCCGCTCGTACATGAGTGTTAAGTCTGAACGCTGGCTTGCTGCTGCAGCCGTTGAATAGTTGCCGGTTCCGGCTGTGCTTAGCATACTCATATGGAACATCATCAATTTTTCCGAAAAAATCGGAGTTGTACTGTCTGTTATTGCATGATCGGCTGAAATCGGTGCCTGAATTTCGTCCTTCAATAATACTTCAGAGAATTTGCTCATGTGATCCTTTGAAATGTCTTTCCCTTTTTTCATGAATTTCTTTACTTCCGTTGATTGAGCTGTCTGCATGAACCCTGATGTCAGCATGACTCCAATCTGGTTGGTTTCAATGTTCATGCTCAGATGGGAAATTTCAATCGAGTTGAGAATTCGGTGGGATGTTAATGGGTTAATCCCGCTCAGATAGCTCTTATCATTGATAAAGCTTGTTTGTTTTGGGTATGGAATGTATGGTCACCTTAAATACAGACCCATCTCTAGAGAAATATCTGCAGACAATTGGTATAGTTCCTCCACCCGTCTAAAACACCCGCTGAAAAGCTGGCGGATATCTTTTCTGGCAGAAAGGGCGAGACTTGCTGCGTG
The DNA here is from genome assembly GCF_984799155.1 of Bacillus sp. SRL337. NCBI lineage: Bacteria > Bacillati > Bacillota > Bacilli > Caryophanales > Bacillaceae > Bacillus > Bacillus sp. SRL337. The sequence continues at coordinate 2,345,918 of NZ_OZ481793.1, forward strand.
CGTCAGCATTCCCACCCGGCCCATATGCAGTATGTACGTCAGCTTGAAGGTATCGGTAAATAAATCAGGTGCCTTCAGTTCCACATCTTTTTCAGAGAAACCGTATGGAAGCGGCATATTTTCCTGATTATAGATTTTTTCATATTCAAACAAATGGCGTGAAGCAATTTCATGTGCCTTTTCTATGACTGGTGCAATTTCCTTATTTTGCACTTTTTCCGTCATGAATCGTATAACCTGAAAGGACATGCTGTCGTATAAATAAGCAGACCATAAAGTACTAAGTTCAGCTGCCGTTAGACTAACTTGTTTATTTTCCATTTTAACCTCACCCAAATCATAGTAAATTATTACTAATTTATTATGGAATTAAATAGAGATTTTATACATTGAACTTTAGCCCTTTAAAGCAGTGGGGGACTGTCCCCCACTGCTTTAAAGGGCTAAAGTCATAAACACCAAGTGCCTATCCAGCATATACTGTCGCATATTGATGGAGGTGAATTCCGGTGAAAATCAATACGACCGAAACGTGGCTTTCCCTGCTGGATGCTCATATCGAAAAGAAAGCAAAGAAGAACATGGACGGGAAAAGGGAGCAATCAAACAAAGTTCATGAATTATCATTACAAGTTGAAAAGCTCAAAGCTGAAAATAACCTATTACAAGAAAAACTCAACAGTTTCAAAGAAATGGATGCTGCCCTTGGGGACATTCATGATATGGCAATGGCCTTTACCCATTCGCTCACGATCATCCTGGAAAAGCAAGAAAAGAATGATTATTTCCTACAAAGGCTTGAAAAGCTTGAAAAAGAGGTAGCTGAGAAACCACTGCCTATAAAACCACATGAAAATGAGTATGTAACGCGAGATGTTTTCTTTGAAGAATTGGAAAAGATAAAGAGTGAACTCTATGAAAAAATAATTGAGTTACACAATACGGTACTAAGGGATAAAGGAGAGTCAAATGCTGAAAAAAAAGGGGTAAGAAGGAGAATTACACCTGACATTAACAAAGAATGATCACTCTGCAAAGTGAAACTGGGGAAAGACCCCTATCCCGCAGAAGCGCTGATTCTCTTTTTAAAACATAGATTATTGTTCTAGGGAAAAGACATATTTCTTAAAAGGGCATCATTTTAAGGGAGCTCACCCACGCAGGACAGGTTGTCTTGAATACTCTGATAGAGAACTAGAAATATAGTGAAAAGGAGTTTTCAAAATGACCAATCGAAACACAAGGCTTTCTTTAGAATCAGATAAAAAAGAACAATTGAGCGATGTGCTGGAAAATTTAAAAGATGCTTTACAACAGGCAGAAGATGATAATAATGCTGCACTTGCAGCCAAATTACAAGGGGTCTTCCAACAGGTAGACAATTTGGCCGCAGACTGCTTCGCGGTGGCGCTTGACCAATGTACAATCGAACTTCCAAATGCTGGCGGTACTATAATCAGTACTCCACCATTATTTGCAGAAGTCATTAACGACCCTTTTTCCCTGCAATGCTGTATTTCCCCTACAACTGTAGGTGCGGTTACGGATTGCGGAATCATCCCGGATGCGGCTACTGTAAATGAAGTAAGGGCCACAGGTCCGCTCAATTATTACCTCACCTTTAACCTTAACACCTTCTTTAATAACGGAAACCAAGAATGTAGTGATCAAGATGTAAGACCGTTTGTCTGTACAGGTTCTACATGTGTAGATGAGATTCTCTGTTATTCTCCGCTGGATGAAGGAGATGTCTGCCCAGACTTCTGTAATGGAAATGTTTTCTCGTTTGCCGTCCGATGCAGTCTTTGTGAATTCGGTGACAAGATTACAGCAACCTATGTGATTGTCCACCTATTGCCTGATTGTGAATAAATCTTTTTAATAGTGAAGGTTCAAGCCAGTCTTGAACCTTCTATTTTTGTGTATGCTTTAAGTAAGGCATACCACAGCAAGGCTCAGCCCCACCTGGAGAGGATTTCTATTCTCTGAATCCCCCTTCTTAATGCAAGGTTACGGAAATTCCTTATACTTCTCCAAATTTTTGCTCCACTTACTTCTATATACTTAAAATCTTCAATGACTGCCCATCGAAGTGTTTGAAGACCCTAGGCAAGGCTTTAAAGCGATAAAAGGCTAAATGTTGCTTTACCTGCATCTATCGCTAAGAAGAGTACAAGCATACTTGGAAGATTATGAATAATATATACAAGCACTCTTTCTATATTTAGTTGCAATAAACAAATTCTGTCTACTATTCATCTCTTTAGAAGTTTTTTACGTTAATGTACAATTCTGAATTTACACGAAAAGCAAGCAAGAAAAGAGTTACTCATTCATTCAGATAGAAAAGCCCTAGTATCCAGGGGGGAAACCAACCCTTGGGGAATATCTGCAAGCAGCATTTAATACAAACACAACTTATTAGAAAGGAGTTGGCCGTTTTGCCGGTTACAGTCATTGAAGATATGAAAGATTTAGAACCCGAGGTAATGAAACATATTAAACAAACGGATGTGGTCATAGATATTGGCTGCGGAATCAGACCGCAGAAATTAATTAAACCTAAGGTTCATATTGGTATAGAACCCTATGCAGAATATATTCAGCACTTGGAAAAAAAACTGGTCAATCATGAGAGCATCTTCGTGTTGATTAATAGCACCTGGGACATTTTGAAGAGCCTGTCTTCCAAGTCAGTTGATACGATCATTTTTACAGATGTGATCGAGCACCTCAGCAAGTCACAAGGAAGGAAGCTGCTGAGAGAGGCGGAAAGAGTTGCCAATGTTCAAGTCATTTTGTTTACACCACTGGGGTTTCTCCCTCAATGCCATCCGGATGGCAAGGATGCCTGGGGTTTGGACGGCGGGGAATGGCAGAATCATAAGTCAGGTTGGAAACCAAAGGACTTCGATGAAAAATGGGATATTTTCCTTTGTGAAAAATTCCACTTTGGAACTGATGAGAGGAATTTATTTAAAAAACCCTATGGTGCTTTCTGGGCTCTATTAAATATAGAACCAGATATGGAGCAGAATCTGGCCTTCACTATCCTGCTGCCTGGACAATAGACCCTAGAAATCCTTCCTTTCATTTTTTTACCAAAAAAAGAGCACCGCAATCCCATTGCCGGTGCTCAGAATGGTAGCGGCTGCCTGAGTTCTCTCCCTATACAAATCACTCTTCTAGTCGAAAGAGAAACTCTTCATTATTCTTTGAACAATCACTTACCAAAAAATCAGTCCCCAACTCATTTTCCTTCTCAACTATCGTTTTACAGAAATCAGACATTTTCCCCCGGTTACCCCCTGCAAACTGATCGTTGGAATTATCGTAGGTATAGTGAATGACTTTACCATCGAAATCCAAGTCCTGAAACACAGGATCACCTTCATCAGTATAGCCTGTCACTCGTATTCTATCTTCTTTTTCATTTGATACATTTTGTCTGAACTGTTCAAACCTGTTTAAATTAAACACTTCATTTTGATAAACAACATCCCCTCTGTTAATGGCTTCCTCTGAACCATATGCATTGCTCTTTGAACAGCCTGTTACATTCGTGACAACCAAAACGGCAAACATGACAAGTATCAATCCTTTCATTCGCTGGCCTCCTGTTAACGTCTTACTTTTACTAATATTCCCGAATAACTATCAGATGTCCCCATCATTTCCATTACACGTATGCCCTGAAACAGATGTTCTTTTTCTGGCGGTCCTGCAGGCGCAATCACAGTTACCCGATCACCCTTTTGCAGAGCTGTTGGCGTAATCATATAGGTTATCACTATCCTTCTGTATAAAATCCTGGCAGCGTCCTAAACCCTGAATCGTTTAATCGTCCGTGCAACATTCTCTGCCAGTTCCTCTGTATATTCTTGTGCCCTGGCTAGCGCAGTCTCCAAGGACATCGGTCCTGGAACGATCGAGTACACAGCATCTATTCCATGTTCATACACAGCTTGATAGCCATTACCCAGGGAGCCAGCCAAAGCAATCACTGGCACATTTCGTTTTTTTGCAATCCTGGCGACACCCATCGGCGTTTTGCCATAAACCGTCAGCTGTCTATTCTTCCTTCACCCGTCATCACCAAATCTGCTGACTTCATGTGTCCTTCCAAACCGACAGTATCCATCACCAAGTCGATCCCCTTTTTCATCTCGGCTTCTAAAAAAGCAAGAAGTCCTCCGCCAAGCCCGCCTGCTTCCCCAGCTCCCGGAATGCTGTTGACATCCTTCCCAAGATCACGTTTGATCACAGAAGCGAAGTGACCAAGATTCCGGTCCAAAATAGGAATCATCTCCCTGGTCGCTCCTTTCTGTCTGCCATAGACTCTCGATGACCCCCCCCCGTTCACCAGTCAATGGATTATCGACATCACAGGCAACCTCAACTTTTACCCGCTTCAGCCTGAGGTCCACTCCCGTACTATCTATTGAGTGAAGGTCTTGCAGTGAACCGCCGCCAAACCCAATTGGCTCCCCGTTTGATTTCAAGAGTTCCGCACCCAAAGCCTGGGCCATTCCAGCTCCCCCATCATTGGTCGCGCTCCCCCCTAACCCGATAATCAGATGTTGGATGCCTTGGTTCAAAGCAGCAAGGATTAATTCCCCTGTTCCTTTGGTTGTCGTATGTAAAGGGCTTCGTTTTTCAGCTGATACTTGATAAAGTCCGGAAGCAGCGGCCATTTCGACTATCGCTGTCTTCCCATCGCCTGTTAGGCCATAAACCGCATGGACTGGTTCACCCGTTGGACCCGTCACTACTGCAGTCAGGATCTTTCCGTTTGTGGCATCTACCAGGGATTGCACGGTTCCCTCCCCTCCGTCAGCCATGGGAACTTTTACAATTTCTGCTTCAGGAAGAATCTTTTTAAAGCCTTTTCCTTCGCATCAGCAGCTTCCAAAACACTCATACTTTCCTTAAAAGAATCAGGTGCTATGACTATTTTCATCTTCATTCCACCTTTAGTTAAAAATTACGGTATGCATTTTCCGCGCGGGTGCATGATCCAATATACGGAACTCCTCATCACTTCTTTGCATTTTGATACCGATAGACCGTTTCCAGTCTGATCAATTTAATCCCTTTCCTCTTCAACAATTTTCAGGTGACGTCACAGGTATTTGTATCTCCGGTAAAAACAGGCGCAGGAACTCTCTGATTATTTCTCGCGTGAAATAATACAGATCCCGCCAATCTTGATTTCATTACTGGTTGTCTGAACTATTATTTGTTCTTTATCGTCAGGTATAACATGATAGCTGCCCTGGTCGCCGGAACCCTGCTTAAATTCCACTACGTCAACCTTGGTAAAAGCCGGTCCCATGTAAAACTTCTCCAGCTTCCACCATGACTCCCCTCATTTGAATGATCACTATTCGTTTCCGTTCGTAAAATTTTGCTGTATGCTAGATGACTAATTCTTTATTCCTTTTACTTTCTCCTTCTTTCCTATACCGAAACCGATCGCTAACCCGTAGATCAATGGAAAGAGGATTCCCATACTGAAATCATTTGTCATGTATCCCCAAATGATCCATCCGGTGACAACTCCAAGGATACCCAGGACCAAATCTTTCATTACATCACCTTTCCCTGTTTCGATTTCGGTTACATTGTCATAAACCTGTTACTGGCTTCCGCTGTCTTTTACATACTTTTGATGGGCTTTTTTCGTACTCAATGAAATTAAATACGTGCTTATGAAAGAAAATACCCCTACGAACAATAAATACATGGCAGGGCTCGGCTTAGGGCTCTCCATGGAAAAGAAAGCCAATATCGTGATTAACAATGAAATACCTAATGCTTTCAAGATGTGTATCTTGTTTGCTTTCATCTATATCTTCCTCTCCATAATCGATAAGCTGCTGTTTTGTGAAAATACAGTCATTAGACGCAGGGAGAGAGAATTTAGTTTCGAAATAAAACCGGAAATTAAAAAAAGCAGAGGACGGATTTTTACCGATCTTCTGCTTTAGGAGATTCAAATTCAATGGGGTTTGGCGTTGGAGAATTTACTGTGTGATCTGTAAATTAACGTTGAAATGAAATACGTGGCCAAAAATAATATGACGCCTACTTTATTAAAATGCAAATATACCATTAATAGGTCTACCACCGAATCCAGCGGATAATAACCGCTCAGTAGCAGGGTCGGAAAAACAGTTACCAGCATCACCAGATAATGAACAACAATTTGTTTAACAAAACTCCATTTCCTTATCAGATAGATTACGCTTGTTACTCCTAAGAAAAAAACGATTAGGCCATTGATCAAGAACGTGTGCGCACTCTCGGTTGACCCTTGAAAATAATTACATAGCGAAAAAACCAGAAAGATACTAAATGGGATTACTCCTCTAAGGAGTCCTTTTTGAAATAGCTGCATGTCACATTCCTCTCTAATCAATAAAGATTTAATACCATTTTAACATAAAATTACATTAATGGTAACTCTCTCGTTTTCCGACTCTATTTTTCTGATAGATTGGTTCATTTTCTTCTATTACGGAATCAGGTCCACCCCAGACCCTGTTCACCCCCACTAATGTTTGGCCATTGAATTTCAGCCTGTAGATATCGGGCTTCGTTGTGCTATGTAAAAATTCCAAATCGTACTTTGGATCGAAATACCCCATCATCAAGGTCATTACTGCCCCATGAGAACCGATTACTATTTTTCTATCTTTATAGGTACCTAAAAGTCCCTTTAAAACCGTTACCGCCCTCTTTTGACAATCAGCATTGGACTCCCCACCCTCTAAAGCGAAGTCATCATCTATAAATGACTTCTCCAGCAGCGGTACTAATTCCTCATCAGGAACCCGGCTGTCTTCGGAAGAAAATACCCTTTCTTTTAAATCCTCATATACAATGACTTCCTTCCCAATTAGTTCAGCTAATCCTTCAACAGTTAAAACAGATCGGATATAGGGGCTGGATATCACTGCATCTATCTCCTCGTCTTTCAATACTTCCATCACACTCTGGGCATCTAGTCGCCCTTTAGAAGTCAGCCCTCTGGTTCGTTCAATTCCTGCCTTTGGCGATTCTCCGTGTCTCACCATATAAACCATTGTCGTCTTCCGTTTTTCCTCCATGAAGTTGTACTACAAATGAATAAAAGCTTCATTTCCCGCCCCAAGCTCCTTGCATTTTACATAAAGATACAATTTGCCCAATATGATAGGCGTCGTGCATGGCTAAACTCTTTAGTTCAAGAACTAATGTTCGTTCGCCTGGAATCGGTCTATTCCTATCTTCCTCTTCCGATTTTGCTAGTATCCTTTCAAGTTCACGATGAACATAATAGTATTCTTGTTTTGTTTCTTTCCAATTTTGAACCGTCTCTGCTGGCAGTCGGAATGTAGAAACATTGTCTTCGGCCTGCGGTTCCTTATGGGTATCACCGAGAAAGCGCATCAGAAGCCGCTTTTTATAGAACAGCAAATGGCAAAGAATTTCCCAGATGGAATTCAGTTCCCCTTCACCTGGTTTCCAAATTGCCTGTTCAAGAGTCACGCCTTCCAGCACTTTTTCCAGTGGCGGAAACCAGTCTTCCTGATCTAAACAGCTTGCCCATTGTTGTAACAATAGTGTCTTTACTTCCATTTCTTTTCCCTCCGTTCCAATACGTCAAAGATAGCTGGTTTGGAAATATTTTTAACCATTTGTCTATTCTCCGTTTTCCATTGTCTTCACCAGATTAAACCACTAAAGCGTATATTCTTTAATTCATAGCTGAATTTTAGTAAAAATGGTGCAGTAGAATTGAAGCAGCCACGTCCAGGTGCCAAATGATCTTTAAGTATGCCCAATAAATGTAAGATCTCCCCCCCTTAGAATGAGGGAGGGGTGACTGAGAAAAGGATTGTTGCTTCTGTACTATAATCGTTGATCCACTGATGTTTCAGTTGTGAAGGGATTTTGACACTATCCCCTGTTTCCAGTTCATACTCTTCTCCATCTAAGTTAATTCTCACTTGGCCGGACAAGACATATGCAACTTCTTCCCCCTTGTGTTCTAATGGTTGATCGGATGATCTACTATCTGGAGGAAAATTCATTATCGCCGCAGCCAGATTACCAGAAATATCAGGTGACACTAATTCATATGACAAATGATCCATCACCATTTTTCTTCTGTTCTTTTTTCTCACAACTAATTCTTCTGTATTTACCTCTTCTAACAGGAAACTGAACGTTGGAACATTTAGGACTTTAGCTAAGACCTTAAGGGTTTGAATGGAGGGGTTCGCTATCCCGCGTTCAATCTGACTTAACATAGAAGCTGTAATTTCGGCTTTAGTTGCTAATTCCCGAATGCTTAAACCGTTTGCTTTCCTGTGCTTTTCAACTTTTTTTCCTATATTGATATTTTCCATCACACACTCCGTTAAATTCAATTTAATTTTATAAAATACTGCTTAACTAAGGCCATCTGATTGTGTTAAAATAAATTAACTTTAATTAAGTATCATTTTACCACAGAGCAATCCTAATCATAAGGAGGGGCAGAATAATGAATGACTTTTTTACTTTTATCCTACTTTCTTTGTTCGTCGTGATGAGCCCGGGAATTGACACAGCCTTAATAACAAAGAGGACAATTTCGGCTGGAAGAAGTGAAGGCTTTAAAATGGCCCTTGGAATCACAGGCGGTGCTCTCGTTCATACATTTGCCGCTGCGTTTGGCCTTTCAGCCGTGCTGATGCAATCGGCTGTCGCCTTTGAAATTGTAAAATACATTGGAGCTGCCTATTTAATTTACCTCGGTGTTTCATCATTTATATCAAATAAAAAAGAGAAAGAACACAGGTTGGATAACCAGAAAGAACTAAACGGAAAGGATTCAGCCTTTAAACAGGGATTCTTTTCAAATGTACTGAATCCCAAAGTGGCGATCTTTTTTCTGACCTTTTTACCTCAATTCGTAAACTCACAATCTCACGCAGCAAAACAACTAATCCTGATGGGGATAATATACACCTTATTGTCCATTGTCTGGTTTATTGTCTATGTAATCTTCATCAACTATTTACGCAAATGGCTGATGACCCCAAAGGTCCAAACTATGATGGAGAAAGCTACAGGTACAGTATTGATTGGTTTTGGGCTGAAATTGGCATTGGAAAAACAACATTCATAAATACAAAAAGAACATTGGGGTATTCCCAATGTTCCAGCTTGTAGACAAAGTCCAATTTATGGACCATGTCTACAAGCTTTTTTTGTTTAATTAAGTTAAATATTTTCCAAATTTGGGTGATTGGAAGCGAAAAGTTGATTTCCGCTATAGGCGCACGACTCCGCGGGGCGGGCGGTGAGCCTCCTCGCTATGCTTGCGGGGTCTCACCTGTCCCGCTAATCCCGCAGGAGATCGTACGCCTTCCGCTCCAATCAACCCTTTGTAAACTATGAGCTTCCAACAATTAAACTCTAAAAATCTGTTCTTCTAATCCTTTAAAGTGTAAAGACTGTCGGTTATTACAAAAGTGCACCCAAAGTTGTAACTACACCAAAATGATTCATCGACACTTTTGGCAGGTTTACCTGGATGAAATTGACCATATGAGGAATACTGATTTGAATAAAACACTTTACGCGCAGCGAAAAGAAACAATCGAAAGAGTTTTTGCTGATGCGAAAGAGAAGCATGGCATGCCGTTGGACGACCTTGAGAGGTCTAAAAAAAGTTTCACTGCAGGCGATGCTTACGTTTGCTGCCATGAACCTTAAAACGTCAGCAAGTTGGACATGGCGAGGGCCTTGTCCAGTCAAATTATCAACCATTTTTACAAAAAAATTAGCAAACCCCGCTCCAACCTTTTGGTTAAGCCGTTCGGATGAGAGAGAGAAAAAGCATATTTACTGGTGTTTTTGCAAGTAAAAAAACAAAGCCTTTTGCAGGCTGTTTTGAAATGGAAAATGAATGAAAAATTGCACAAAACAAGAGGAGTTGCAAACGACATTGTAGCTCCTCTTGTTTATTATGCGTTATTCAATTAAAGCCCCAGATCGCTGAATAGTAAAACAGCAGGTTTCCCGATAAACTTTTGCATTCTTAAACAATTAAACCAGGTTCACTGCTAATTAATATTTTTAGAGGGAAAAACTCCCCTTAATTAGAAAATAGCACCGAAAACAGCTTAAATAGAGGGAGAAATTCCTCTTATTTAACTCGTAAAACGTGGAAATAGGTAGCTTTGCTTTGTTTAGAGGGAAAAACTCCCCTTATTTTCTCCAAAACCACGTCTAATCTGCATATAAGAGTAAAATCTCCCCTTATTTTTTATCACTGGTTACTCACTCTTCATCTTCCCGCCTTTCGTATCTGGCAATAGCGACTCCGCGGACTAATTTGCACCATAAAATGTAGACCAATTTGTACTACCACATAGATTTATGCGGTAGTGCAAATTGGCCTGCAAATCAGCATGTAAAATCAAGCGAAAAAACACCAAACCATTGGTATGTCAATAAAAAAGGCGATACAAAATGCTATGCAAATTGTGCCGCAATTTATCTTGCAATTTATTGGTTTCTCCCTCTCAACTGAACGGTTTGACCTTTTGGTTGGAGCGGGGTTTGTCTACGGTCTGGAACATTGGGGTATTCCCAATGTTCTTTACCCTCAAAAGTATTGGGCCAATCGCCGGAACATTCAGGTGAACTTCTGTTATGCCCCGTTTTACTGAATAACTTCTTTTTTGATCCTCTGTTGAAGGATCAAGTAAGTAACTATGGATAAAAAGATGATAATCACCAACATTCCAACCCCCAAAGTGAACGAAACTGTAAACCCTTGTATCAGTGAATAAGTTAGAGCTAAAACGATTAGGGCAAGGTTCACAAATCCTTTTGTTTTATTTTTCAGGTAAATTGAAGTGAATAGAGCGAACGCCAGGGAAGCCCCGACCAACAGCGATAAAAAAACCGTTATATACATCCAAATACTAAAATCCAACTAAAATCACCCCTTACTAGATCAGCAGTTCAATGATAACTTTCCTTTTATAGATTTACGAATAAGAAAAGTAAAAGTTTCAATTAACCCCTTATTCTTCCATACTACTCCTTAGGTTAAATTGCTTTGTAAGCTGAGCTGCCGCCCCCATTAACCAAAAGGTTTTACTCTATATATTCGATTAGTTTGGCTGGCACTTGTTCAAATATATAAACTTCAGGATTATTAAAAGGATTGTTCTTCAAATACTCGTCAAGAGTGATCATGCTTTCCCAATACTGCTTCATTAAATCTTCCTTTGGAGGTAACCCTTCAACAAAAAATCCTCTGCCGCCATCATATGTATCTTCGATATAAGCAAATAAATCACTTGATATATCTTGGTTGAAAACTAAAATTTTGTCAGTGAAAATAGGAAATCGATAAAAAGGTTTTTCATACTCTTTCAAATCTGCTTTAAAAGAAACCTTAAAATCAATCCATTTGGGTAAGGTTGCTGGTCTGTATCGCTTTGTTAATTCTGGAAATAAATCACTGCTCTTTGAATACCAGCCGGAAGCAGTTTTATGATTTAATCCATCCTGTAAGACACTTTGCGAACGGATATTTACCCCAGGCTCATTGTGAATGGCCATATGATATAAAAACAAACAATCGTCCCCCTTCTATAGTGAATACCTAAACAACTCTGCTCCATAAGTAAAAAAGCGACTGCTTTTGTTCGGCAATCGCCAACGTTTGATGGAATTCCTACATTCACAGGGTTTCAGTCGTCCCTCTTTCGTGCCTTGCCACTGATAAGGTTAAATAAATCAAGTTAATAAGTGTAAGAATGCTCGCGATATACAAACTTACATTATATAAACGAGCATATTCAGTTGTATAATATTCAGCTCCATTATGAGTTTGATGAATGAACAAGTTGAATATTGTTATCGCAGCGAATATACTGAATGTAAATAAGTAGAATCTTCTAGCTTTTGCCAATATTGTTCCCAGAAGAACGACTATGCCCGATAAAAAAAAATCGCTGTGCCCATGCAGATTCCTCTGGAGTAAAAGTAACTGGGACGTCTGAGGTGAGTAGCATTTGATATGCAGAGGTAAGGAACCAAATCACAACACCTGCCGATAACAAAATAACCCCTATGATGTTTCTCCAATTCATCCAATCCCCCTGTAAATTCACCTGTATATATGACGATTACCAGAAGGATATTGTTTGTTTAGATCTTACCTTGTTGTAACTCCTTACCTTCAGACTAATGTGATCTTCAAGTAGAATGACACAATTCCTGCTCATGTAAATGAGACCCTTGCTGGAAATTACCTTGTTCTATTAAAATGAAATGCAGTTATAAAAAAAACACCCGGCATTCAAGTCATGATTTTAAAGTAAAACAAAAAAGACCCAATATACAGTTTAGTGAATAACATTTTGTATATTTGGGCTCTTTGGTATTTGTTTTTCATGCCCCCGTTACATAAAAGAGCTTACCTTATTATAGGGCAGCGTCAAAAAAATGCGGAATTTACACCGTTATGGGAATTCCACATTAATAAGCCCAGCTTCTCTATAAATCAAAATAGAGATTGAGCTTCTCAGTTACTTCATTTATTTATTGAATTCATTAACTGGAAGAAGTATTCAGGTTTATGAGTCTTATTTAGGTTATACCATGAATGTAATGCATCTGGTGCAAATACATCTAGTTTTTTCAGGACCTCCATTGCAAATTCCAGAGGAGCTATTCCTGATGCAGTAACTAAATTCGCGTGGGAAACCGCAGATTCGAACTCATAAAACTTTTCTCCTTTATAGTTAGGACAAGCCATTTTAGTATATTCTAAGTTATTACTTGTATGCCTTCTAGTATCTAAGTATCCCATATTCGCAAGGGCATCAGTTGCACCACAAATTGCAGCAACAATTGTGCCAAGCTTTAAAGCTCCGCCAATTCTCTCCAAGATAGGTTGATGAATTTCTTCACTCCAAGAAGTCCCTCCTGGTAAGATTAAAAGATTTTCACTCTCAAGAGTACATTCATCAAGGGAAATATCTGGTTTTATGCCCAGTCCTCCCATAGTAGTAATCACTTCTTTATTTGCTCCTACTGTAATTACTTTTAAAGGTGCTAAACCTTTTTTAAAATATCTTCCTGAGTTTAGTTCTGCAATTAAATATCCATATTCCCAGTCCGACATTGTATTAACTACATAGAGAAAAGCTTTCTTTGTTTGCATCCAAAAACACTCCAATCACCATTGATATAACTAGTATAAAATAACTTCCCTGACAGTTAGCGTCAGGGAAGTAATCATACTTGATGAAATTCGATTAATTCGGACAGAACTTCAATAATTCTTTTCTTAAGGCTTATTGGCTCAATAACTTTAATAGATTTATTGTATGGTAAAAGTATATAAGGTACATATGTATGTATCATATCTTTATCCAGAAGAAAAACTGCTTGATTTGAAGTCTGTTCTTGTAAATAATGTCCTAAAAACCAATGTTGGCAAATATCAGCCAGTACACTTTTGTCCCCATTAATAACCAAAGAAATTATCCCTTCCTTATCTGCTATAGTTGGAAGAAGGTTTTTTGTAAAAAAGTCACGTGCTGAAAAATTTTCTGGCCGGTTAAACTTATTTTCGGTCAGCATTAGACGTTCAATTCGATCTACTCTAAAACTGCGGATATCATTCCTTAGATGACAAAATCCAATCACATACCACTTATTATTCCAATAGATGATTCTGTACGGATCGACCAATCTAACATTTAATTGCTTTTCGCCACTTTTTTGATAAAAAATTTTCACTGAGAACCCGTCAGCTACTGCCTGCTCCAGCTCCTTCAAGAAAGGTTCAATAGAGAGTGAACTTACTCGACTTATTACCTCAAGACTGGTTAAATGTTGGTTTATCTTTGTTTCCTGTTCTTGATTTGAATGTTTGCTTAGCTTTGAAATGGCTCTATTTAGTGCTTCACCTCCATAATATCCAGCTTCTTCCGCAAAAACAGCAGCATGATAAAGTGAAGTTTGCTCCTCAGAATCAAAAAAGAGAGGAGCTTCAATAAAATTGTTCAATAAACTGTATCCACCGTTATGGCCTGGTTCTGAAATGATCGGTACGCCACTAGTTGAAATGGTATCTATATAACGATACACAGTCCTTATATTCATCTCTAACTTCTCCGAAATTTGTTTTGCAGTAATTTTTTCATCTGAACGAAGCATCCATAGAATTGCTAGCATGTTGTCAATTTTAGGCATAAATCCACCTCTATAACCTTCTCTAGATATAATTAATAACCATCTTACAATACCAATTATTTCAAATAGTTAATATTTGAGCAATGCTCTTGTTCCATTAATTGGTCCGTTTGTTGAATAATCCCTTCTCCTTCGATATGGATAAAAATCACACCATATTCAATAATGAATGAAATTCTTTCAATCCGCTTGATTGTTAATCTGAGCATTTTATTTAATCGACTATATGAAGAAGCGTTTTCCAATGGAAAATCAGTGTGTCACTTTATCAAGCAAAGACTGTTTCATCCTATTCAGCGGTCACAAGTAATTATTGATCGAGCAAACGACCCATGCAATTCGTTTACTTTTAATTCCCTTGCTTTGTAGTGTTAATTTTTTGGGGGAATAAGTAAGAAACCAAAACCAAGACAATACCTATCGCAAACCCTCTCCACGTTATAGTATTTAGTGTCCTGTAAGCCAGATTTTGAGCTATCCCCGTTACATCTAATACTACTCTTGTCGCGGGAACAAGTATCACTATTGCAAAGGCCACCCACTGAATAATAGTACGTATTCTGTTTTCTTTAATTTTCATAATTCTCATCCCTTCAAAACCTTATTCAATATTGTGCCAAATACGTAAACAATGGGAGGCTGCTTGTTCAGTTACGCAACCTTTTGTAAGATACAGGTAAGCATTTACTTACACTCGTATTTTTCAGAATTTAATTTCCCCCTGAACGCTCCGCTGGAAGGGCTTCACTATCATCAAACCACAATAGAGATAAGAGTAAACCACATCTTTACTAATAGAATGTTAAGTAAAGTACAGTAGTAAAAAGAAAAATACTCATAACAATATAGGCTGAAAATTCTTTTTGGTTTTTGTCCTTATAACTAAAAACGGCTAATGATACATAAAAAAGACACCATAATGTTTGACCTATTATGGTTATATAAAAGATTCCAGGTGATGAATATCCGTTTTGATTGAAAAAGAAAAAAGAACCGATACTCCATAGGATTAGTAAAACCCCGACCAAATTAATCCAAAAGGTTTTTTTAGACTTTACCATTTGTATTCCCCCCTTTAAGAATTAGACGAATACCCGAATGGTTAAGTTTCCGATATTCCATTAACCCGTTCCTTTACTTAAAAAAGGATGGCTGCTTGTTCAAGTGAACATCAAAAGAAAGGATTTTCATTACGAAAATCAATAAATGGTTTGCTTATAGAAAGTGAGTTATTTCTTTCCCTTTTTCTTTCTTGCCGAGCCTAAAGCCTGCCGACATAACTAGAATCGTACCCAAATTAATACAGCCAAGAGATTTTACCACCCCCTGCCATCTTTTTTACCACTGCTCCAAGAAATCCTCCAACGTATCTTTCAATAGAAGCAGGTCAACGGTTTTAAAGTAAAAAAGCCTAATCCTCCTTATTTTCATTGAGGAGTTAGACATAGATTTTCAAAAATCGTGCTAAATCTAGGTGCTTGAAACAGAAAAATAGAAATTACTATTTTATTTTTTTTGCAGTTTCTTTAATTAAATAGTAAAACAGCAGTGGCTCCATAAGGGTTGCCGGAATGAGCCCGGTCTGCACCTATTGATCCAGCCTTTGAAACAATTACTAAAACGGATACTGTAGTGATGCTTCTAAATCAAATATACATTAATAATCATAGCAAGCTTAACAGTAAAAAAAGAGACCAAATCATACGATTTGATCTCATAAAGAATATTCTATTCTATGATTAAGTATCAATGGATTTCTTTAGTTGATATGCAGGATGACTTAAGAAACAGACTTAACCAGGTGTGATAATGCTTCTTTCATTGGTGTAACAGGACGGCCTAGAACTTTTTCAAAGTCATAGCTTTCAACAGCTAACGATCCGTTTCGAATACTTTCTTGGATACCAACGACAATCGGGATCACAAAATCCGGAAGTCCCACTTGTTTCATAACCTCGGCATATTCATCATCTGTCACTTGTTGGACGGGAATTTCTTTACCTAGCACTTCACTGAGCACTTGGACTAACTCCTCTTGTGTGTAAAGGGGGCCGGATAGCTCATAGATCGTATTATCATGACCATCTTCACTTAAAACGTTTGCAGCTGCCTCGGCGTAATCTTGTTGAGTCGCCCAACCAACTTTTCCTTCACCAGCAGATGTTATCCATGGAGCACCCGCGATGGCCCCTTTGATACTGTCTGTTTCATTTTCCAAATACCAGTTGTTGCGTAAGAAAGAGTATGGAATTCCCGTCTTCACAATCGCTGCCTCTGTTGCTACATGTGGTGGAGCCATGAAGTTCGTACTTTCTGTTGCATTAGCTATGCTTGTGTATGCAATAAATTTAATTCCGGCACGCTCAGCTGCGCCAACAGCATTTGCGTGTTGTTTTATTCGCGTGTCATTATCCCCATCTGCAGAAATGATTAATAGACGGTCAATACCTGCAAAGGCTTCATCTAATGATTTCGGATCATCGAAATCGCCTTGTCGAACTTCGACCCCTTGTGCGCGTAGCCCTTCTGCTTTTTCTGGATTACGAACGCTTACTACCAATTGATCAGCCGATACACTTTTTAATAATGTATCCACTATCTTTGAACCTAGTTTCCCCGTTGCCCCTGTAACTAATAATTTCATTATCCATCCTCCATCCTTGAATACCTGTAACTAGAATGATTACATGTAATTATTTTAGTTACAGGAAGATGAAATGTCAACAGATTAAGACGATATATACGTTGTTTTATTTGATACAATAGACTTGTAATCAAATTAGTTACACGATAAGATTAGCTTTTAATAAGAATCAAAATAGGATGGTGACTGAATTGTCAATCAGCAGCCGATTTTCAGTAGGAATACACATACTAACTTTAATAGATTTTAATAAAGAAGAAGCAAATTCTTCCGAATACTTGGCTGCCAGTGTAAATACGAACCCAGCTCTGATCAGAAAAATAATGGGAATGCTAAAAAAAGGAGGATTAATCGAAGTACGTCCTGGGGTTGCTGGAGCAAAACTGGCAAAAGAATTATCCGACATTACTTTACTTGACGTGTATAAAGCCGTTAATGTTGTGAAAGAAAATGAACTATTCAGCATGCATGACACACCAAATCCAAAGTGCCCTGTCGGCAAAAATATTCAGCAAGCCATTGAGCCATTATTCGCTTCAGCTCAACTAGCAATGGAAAAAGTGTTAGGCAGTGTAACACTAGAAGATGTGATGAAGGATATAGCTAAAAAAGAGAATACAGAATAAAAAAGACTTTAACGATGTAAAGTCTTTTTTATTCTGTAATAACGGGTTTCAGTTAAAATTAATTAGGCCAATAACTTCGCTTACTTCATTACTGCTGAAATCAATTCATCAATGGTTCCAATGCATTTCTCCACGTCAGATAAATGATAAAACGTACTGGTTGTTTCAAATCTATTTACTTCATCATTTGGTGAGTAGAGAAAAATTCTTTTTCCATGTCCAAGTGCAATCCCAAACTCAATATGACTTCCTTTACCTGCTGGTAATAGAACAATAATAAAATCTGCTTCCAATACAGCACTTCTTTCGTTCTGTCCTATTTCTTTTAAATCCTCAACCGTTGAAGCTCTTTCATTTTGTGTCCAATCATATGTTTGAATGTAACCTTTATTCATTAACGCATTACTAACATAACGAACTGCATCTATGTTTCTAAAGCTCGATGCAACATAAAACTTTTCCATAATGATCAAATCACCCTTTATTCTTAAACCTCACCACAAAAATCCAAGTCCTTTTTCAACATAACTTACAAGAAATGGCGGCTGCATATTCTGCAAATGCCCCTGTCTGTTTAATAATGTTTATCCAAAAGCAGAAGCAAATAACTACTTCCCAAAAGAAGAAATGCAATTCGAGTTACAACGAAAACTGTTAACTCAACTGCAGTCATTTTCCTCTCCCTTTTGATTTTCTTAAAATGAAAATAATAATACATTGCACAAACGAGCAGCACTATTCCCGATACTTGAAATAAAATTTCTAAGAAGCCAATCATATATACCCTCCTCTTAAATTAACCGTTAGTTGTTCAAACAGATGCAACACTCTTAGACAAACGTGCTCAATAATTGAAAAAGGCAATAGTCTGGGATCAGTTGGCTGATCTTCCAAAATTGTTATGTACCTGTACTATACAAATAATCAATTATTTTAACCGCGTTAAATATAGTTGAAATAGAAATGCGACGGATTATGCCATTAACCGTCCCTTTACTTGAGAAAAGGACAGCTGCCTGTTCAGCAAACATCGCTGAAGTGTATTCTCGTTAAGGTGTATTCCATATAAAAATACGTACAATAAGTGGAATAATTACTGTAAATAAAAGAAAAAATGAATGTCCGAATATACCGATGTTCCTTAAAATACCTTTATTACCAGACCACGAAAGCACAACTCCAATAACTGAAACACTTAACATCATTGGAAAGGCTGCTTCATCTGGAACTAAATCAATTCCGTTGAAAAATAAAATATAAACCACTAAATTGAGACAAAATATAATTACCGATATGATATTAAAATATTCCTTCATCATTAACCTTCCCCTTATTATCAATATTTCACCATTACTCAGATTTGCCCGTTAACCAAACCTCACCTTTTCTTTACCTAGCTTGATAACCTGCATACTCAGCATATGATCCTTTTACGAATTAGACGACAATCAAATTGATTAAGTTTCCGATACTCCGTTAAAATGCTCATTCATGGAACAAGAAAAAACTGCCATTGCAAATACAGTTGTTCAACTCTTGCTCCACTAGCTTAAGTATAAATCTTCATAATTTTTATTTTTTAGTAAGATTCATATGGTATTGTAGCAGTCAATGGGAGACAACAGGTATTTCGTCTCGCCGAATTAAAACAAGGGTCATTCTCCCCAAAGGTAGAGGTAGAAGTAGAGAAAGAAAGTCAACTCATATTGGAATACCAAACTCTCATTGGAAAAGCAGAAACAAATTTCTTATGACAAAAACGCCTCTTAGAACTTACTCCTTACCTTAACTCTTCAGATCGAAAAACGCGAAAGAATGCTCATGAGGCTAAATTTCAGTTTTATCAGAAAAAGGAAAGACGTTTTGATGAATTTTAGACGAACTTGTTCGGTTATCAAAGAATGAACCGAACCTGCCATACTCCTAATGACTTAAGAAAGTATCACGGTCTCAAGTAGAAAAATACCGAGTTCCCTTCGTAGCTAAACGACGAAATTCTCAGGCCAGTAAATGTCTTACTTGATGAGGGTGGATACACTTCTTTATACCAGCTCGTTTAGAAACCCGTTTTATGATATATCGAATCATATCACTACTCATTCGATGTTTGGGTTTTCTTTCTGTTATGAATAAGCAATCTTCTTGATCGTCCCGTTCATCCAAGTACGTTTCAACCAAAGGGAGCATCGAGTATTGATATACAATTCCCACTCGTTGTCACCTTTTCCATATACATTAACATGGTTAGCCGAGAAGTTGATGTCTTCTGGTTAAGCTTTACTATTTCGCCTATCCGGCAACCTGGCGATTAAAAAAATTCAAAGAAGGCATTTTCGAAGGAGCTCTCACAAGCTTCCCTTAAGCGTTCGACTTTCTTGATCCGTAATGAATTTAGGGATTCTTTTTCCGATTTTCGGGTCCTTTTACTAAGAAGCGGGGGTATCCGGAAGATGTCTTTCATCATGTATCCACTTTAAAAGGGATCGGAGACATCGGCCGCGATATCCCCAAGTTCGCCGGTATTAAAATGGTCCCATGATATGTATTGAATATTTTTTTTGATTTTACAAATAATAACTTTAATCAATTTTAAATTTTGGAAGGAAATTAAAAATTATGGATGGCAGGATAATTAAAATCACTTCATCAGAGATAGCTTCTCTATGGACAGCCTATTTAAACAATAATATGTCCATTCAATTTCTAAACTATTTTCTTAGTACTGTTGAAGAATCAGGAGTAAGATCTATTATTGAAAAAGGACATAGCCTTTCGGTTGATGTTTTAAACCATATCACAGAAGTTTTCCGACAAGAAAACATCCCTATCCCAAGTGGTTTTTCAGATAGTGATGTTAACCTGAATGCCCCCAGATTATTTTCTGACGAATTTATGATTTCTTATATAAACCATATGTCTAAAGCAGGGATGTTAGGCTATAGTGGATTTTTATCGATGAGTGCAAGACAAGATATTAGAAACCTTTTTAAGAATTCACTATATAGGACTTCTGATTTATACGACGAGAGTTCCGAAGTACTGCTCAATAAAGGATTATATATTCGTTCACCATATATTGATTATCCTCAACAAAAGGATTTTGTGGACAGCAGAAAGTACCTTAGTGGTTTAAATCCGTTCTCTAATAAACGACCATTAAATGTTGTAGAACTTTCCCACTTGAATATGAATATACAAAACAATCTGATAGGCGCTAAATTATCTATAGCATTTGCACAATCTTCCCCAAGGAAAGAAGTTATAAAGCTAATGCTGCAAGGAAAGGATATATCTGAGAAGCACGTAAAAATTTTCTCCAGGGTATTATTGGATAATAATACACAATCTCCTGTATCACCTGATGTTTCGGTGACCAACTCAACAGGACAGGTATTTTCTGATAAATTAATCATCTTTCATCAAGGATTATTAACTGCTTCAGGGACCGGTAACTATGCAACCGCAGCAGCTGCAAGTCAGCGAAGTGATTTAATATTAAATTATGAGAGACTTTCACTTGAGATTGCTCAGTACGCAAAGGATATTGCTTATTTGATGATTCAAAATGAATGGCTTGAACAACCGCCCGGAACTTTGGATAAAGTAAAACTAGCAAAACAAAAAAAGCAAAATTAAATTAAGAAGAGATATTGTCATCACAAGGATTGTTTCTATTTGAAAGTTCATTGCTCCAAACTGTTTTGAGGTCAATAACCAAAAAATCGAATCAAAATGACAAGCCTATTACACTTAAACAGGCCACAATCACATATAAGACACGTCGATTGAACTGCCCCATAAAAGTTAGACACAAATCTAACGTTTATGGGGTGTTTTTTATGCTAATTTACAGTAAAGCAAAACTTAACGCTATTTGAAAGGGCATGAAAGCTACTTGAGAATCGCTGACATTTCTCACGGATTTCAACCCTCCCATTTCTCACAGAGTCTATGCTTTAAAATTCCTTCATCCAACCCTTTCATGAGGTGGATGTCAGTGATGCTGCCCTACAGGGTCTATGCCCGCACTTTAAATGTTTTACTGACTAATCCGTTCTGCAAATGTCTATGACTATATTCTTTAGAAAAATAGAAATTAACAACGGTTAAACTTAAGCTGCGGCCAGTGATGAAGCCATGAGTAATGTCTTTTAACATTCATTCTTCACTAAACTCACATTGCTTTGTGCCAATCGAAAATAAAATTCTAATTAGCTTGTTACCATATAGCAAACATACTGAATCTTCTTCAAAGGGTGCTCTGTCGAGTAGTATAATACTGATGTAAATCTTTAAAGGTGCCATTCTTGGCAACTAACGGCATAGCTATTCGGAAGAAAAGAGCCTTGAGTGCCTTCCTTCCTCGTTTCGTGTTTTTCGATAGCCCCTTATGCTTTCCTGAGGTATTCTCCTTCAGTCTAAATCCAGCCAATTTGATGATCTGGCGGGGATGGGATTAGTCTCTTACGTCTCCTACTGAGAGAATGATTATATAAATCGAAGCATGAAAGATAAACCAAACCATACACACTAAACATATCCTATAAATCTTATTCCAGCACCTTCATAAAAAATTTCTTGAACATTATCAGTTAGTAAAAACCCAACAATAAAAAATAGAATAATTTCAATTATAGTAACTAAATACATTTTCCATATAGCCATCTCTCCATCTCCCTCAACAAATAACCAAATTTCCCCATATTTATTATAATAGGGTTCTTGCACTGACCTGCTTATATCTGCAAGAACAGGCTGTGAATTAACAAGTCATTTTGAACCCTAATTAGCACCTCATTTTTCAGCTGTACAATAATTATTGTACGTTTGTTATTTAAGATGCTATTTGGTGTGTTAATTCACCCCCAAATAGAAAGAGATCATTGGTATAACAACAAATAAAGCAGATCTAATTCATATGCGAATTAGCCTGCTATTTATAATACTATTTGCTATTTTCTCTCCCTGAACGGAACCCCTTAATATCATACCAGGAGGTTATTTTTTTCTTCAAACTTCATTTTTCTCATAACAGGAATGCTGCCCGTTAATCCAATAACTTCTACAAAAAAGCGTTAATCCTTCTTAAATCAATGCCTCCGTTAGTTTAAGTAGAAAATTTCACAATGTCTTCACAATTAAATAAAAGCGCCCTTTAGTGAAGGAACTGTTAATTATAATGAATCATTCAATTTTATTCAGTTCATTCTTTGTACTAATTCCTTCTCTTTAATAAAATGAATTCCATAAAAAAGAAGTGCTAACATCGTTAAAACATACATTAACTGGATTTTTTTCATACGCACCAATTGTGCAACCCCAAATTTATTTAGGATAGGCTCTCCAATATATGTAAACACTAAATGAACGATTAAATTCACCCCTATATATCTTTTGAAATTCCCATAAGCAAATTTCATAATCCATAATGAACCGGCAAAGAATATACCCCAAGTAAAAGGAAATGAAGCCAAAACTGAGGGGTGTTTTTTTCCGTACCAAAACCACCATCTTCTCTTTTTCGCAATAAACTGAACCACTGTCACTATAACAGCCATAAAAAGTGATGTGGGGAGAAATCGCTTAACGGATTTTTTTCCGGCAAAAGCAAGGGAAAACCAAGAAAGAACCGCAATCAATACAAAAAGTGATTTCACATATTTCATAATAACTACCTCTTCTAACTGTCTTTAGAGATAATTTACCCAGTTTCAGAAACTTTATTAAAAGTATTAAATTAATCCTTACTACATAATATGAACCGATTGTTAAACATAAGTTAAAAAACTCTCTTCAACTAAATTCCGTCTATAAAGAAAGAGATAACTCTTGTTTCTCGCCTATTCTTAATAGTTCTATGATATTTAATTAACTAATGCATTTGAAGTATGGATAGTTGTTGAAAGAAGGGGTAATTTTGTGCTAAAGAGAAAAAAGAAAGCTGCCCTAATAACAGAAGAAGGGTAAGAGACGATCCCAAGCTGATCTTCAATTAGCACGCCCTTTAGTTTTAAAAATTTCCTACCAATTTAAAAGTACCTTCTATCTCCATTTTCCTTTGTAAGTTCTGGAGATGTTACATACTTATCCTCAATATGGATGTATCTTAGTTATCATTGGATATTTTTTGGAATAAAGGCAAATCTAATTTATATTAATGAACTAACTGGAGGTACTTTAGTGGATAAAATCACACATAATGTTGAACTTACTTCAGGAGAAATAGCAAATCTTTGGACTCAATACATCAACGATTCATTATCCATATGTATACTTACTCACTCAATTGAAAAGGCAAAAGACCAAGATATTAAGGAGGTACTTGAATTTGCTTTAAGTCTTGCGGAGTCCCATATAATCAAAATTACAGAATTTTTTAATCAGGAGAACTTTCCAATTCCAAAGGGCTTTTCATTAGATAATGATGTTAATCTTAATGCCCCTGCTTTATTTACAGATTCTTTTATTTTGGTCTATATTCATGTAATGACATTACTCGGATTAACAGGTTATGCAGGTGCCGTTGCTACTTCATGTCGAGAAGACCAAGTGAAATATTTTACCGATTGTACTATTGAAACAATGGAATTATATAAACGGATTATTAATGTATTGTTGAATAAGGGTCTATTTAGTAAACCTCCAAGAATAAATACACCGGATCAAGTTGATTTTGTTGATAATCAGCGATATTTAACAGGTTGGTTTGGAAAGAAACGGCCTTTAAACGCAGTGGAAATTAGTGGTATTAATTACAATATGTTAAAGGTTGTAGTTAAAGTTGTGTTAGAAATAGGATTTGGACAAGTATGCCAAGACAAAGAAGTTCAAAAGTATTTCCACAAAGGTAAACAAATGTGTGAGAAACAGTTCGGGGTTCTTAGTCGTATATTAACTAAAGATGAATTGTCGTCTCCAAACTCATATGTGTCTGAAGTTACTAGTTCTACCGTTTCACCCTTTTCAGATAAGTTAATGCTAAATCATATTGTCATTTTAGTTTCCGCGGCAGTCGGATATTATGGTGCGGGTTTTTCTGTCTCTCAGAGAAGAGACTTAGGAGTCGAGTATGCAAGTCTGATTGCAGAAACAGCGTTATATGCAGAGGATGGGGCACAATTACTAATAAAAAATGGTTGGTTAGAGCAAACGCCAATGGCTGATGACCGAGAAATATTAGCAAAGTAATAAAACAATGTGGCGAATCCAATAGAAAAATTATTATGGAGTATTGCGCTACCTGGTTTCGGTCAATTTCTGAATGGGAGGCTACTAAAAGGTAGTGCGTTTGTCTTCTTAGAATTTCTAATAAATATTCAAGCCAATTTTAACGAAGTAATTATTTCTAGTTTACATGCGGAGATAGAAAGAGCAATCTCACAAGCTGATTATAATGGTTAATGTGTTATCCATGTTTGTATTTCTTCGCTATGTGGGCTGCATGGAAAGATGCAGGGGGAGCAATGGATCAATATGCCTTCCTTCCGTTTGTATTTTGAGCCTATTTTGTAACCGTTGGGTGTATTTATTCTTCAAGTTTCAGGCTATTTGATATTTTATTTGGACCTGTTTGGCTTCAGATATTATTTGTCATACGTGGATTAGCTATCAGTTTTTCAATTAATAAATTGATTAGATAAGAAATCACTAGGAGACGGAATGCCCCTTTATTTTTTTCTTTCCTACCCTTTGGATGCTTGTGCAGCAAACTCCCCGTTTGGCAATTATGATTTACTTTCTAAAAAAACTACAACTTATTGGGAAGAATATAAGTATATTTTTCACAGGAGGGTATA
Source organism: Bacillus sp. SRL337 (assembly GCF_984799155.1). Taxonomy (NCBI): domain Bacteria; kingdom Bacillati; phylum Bacillota; class Bacilli; order Caryophanales; family Bacillaceae; genus Bacillus; species Bacillus sp. SRL337. The sequence goes on from NZ_OZ481793.1 coordinate 2,371,243, forward strand.
TATGAGCTACCCAACTAAAGAAGAAATCAACCAAGTAGATAATCAGCTGACAGAAATGCGGTTAGAAAACTTTATTAACGAGGATTTTTTAAGTCCTCAATGGTGGTTTTTGTTATGCCTATTAATACTACCCTGGATCGTTTGGTGGATCTTAATTGATAAATCGAGAATCAAACAAATTTGGCTATTCGGAGCATTAATGTCAATCCTTATAATCTACTTAGATGATTTAGGGAGCGAGTTAAATTTATGGAATTATCCAATTAAACTAATGAACCTTGTCCCACGGCTTAACCCAATTGACCTAAGCGTTCTTCTTGTAATGCATATGCTTATTTATCAATATTTCACAAGATGGAAACCGTTTATAATGGCGAATATTGTTGTCTCACTTTTCAATTCCTACATAGCTGAACCTTTTTTTGTGAAAATACATATTTATGAATTAACAAATTGGGAATACTCCTATTCCGTCCCAATCTATATTCTGAAAGCAATAGTAATTAAGTCTCTTCTTGAGAAGGTTTTAAAAAAAGCAGAAGCAAATAGCTAATGATTTCTGTTTAGAGATGTATATTCAAATTGCCAGCGATATTATCTGTGGTTTTGACACTTTGTTTGGTAATAAATAAATGGGAAATTCCTCATTAATGACGAGTAATTTTTCTATTGTAATGAAAAAGGAGCGTGCTTAATAAATAAACCCTATATATCCGTTATAATGAAATAGTCTGTTACTTGGTGTGTTTTACTCTTCTATTTTCTTATTGTTTTAGCTAATCTATTAGCCTTTCCAGCCAATGTGTTTACTGTTTGCAATAGTTTATATGTATCCTTCCACTTTTGCTGTGTTACTCAAAACATTTTTTTCATAGTGTTCCTAAAGGCAATCACACCACTGACTTCCAAGAATTTCTCTTACTTATGTCTTTTTCCGCTCTCGGACGTTTGTCATGATTTATCCCACCCTTTTGTACATTATATAAATAATCTATTAATGGGAACAGTATTGAACTTCATCGTTTGTTATCTCCTTATAAAATTTATCATTTAATTCGATACTATAATAATTTGACGAATACCCTGCCCTGCATGTTTCATAATCTCCATTTAACCTGCTCCTTTACTTCACATGGCGCTACTTGTTCAGCAAACCCCCTCTTAAGTAATGTCTTCACAATAAAACGAAATGCGATATTATTAACTATTAAATGAAACCTTTGTGTGTTCAAACCGTATAAATATTTTTAGAACCTATAATCGGCAGGTGACATGCATGAAAAGAGATTGGAGTATAGTCTTAATTGCTCTAATTATTTTATTAGCTGGATTTTTTTTAGATATATATTTAGCCAATTGATAATCAAGTTACGTTTGCATGGTTAGGAAGATGTCATTTATGACTAGAGAAAATCCCAAGAATATATAAATGGCTTTCTATAGTGATCTTATTATCAATCCCTATTGCAGCAAGTATTGCAATAATCTTTAATCTGTATAGAGATCCTTTTTCAATTCCTACTTTTGGTTTTAGGTCTAAGTGTTGTAAGTTGGAGAAGTTGGTCAAAATTCAAACAAATATCTTAGTAATATGTGTCCCAATTTCCATCAAATACACATTATTCGTTTTTCTTCTTCAACTAAATTGTTTCTTTACTTGAACAAAGGAGGCTGCTTGTTCAGCAAATGCACGCACCCTATAATTGAAGATTGCCTATCCTAACTCAGATAATTTTTTTCCAGTTAACATTTCATATAAGATGGCTGAGTCTTCTTCATTTAAATGAGTATATTCACTTTGTCCTTTCATGATTTCTACCGTTTCCAAGGTGATAGCAAGTCTCATATTCGTCTTTCATTAACAAACTTTTACAAGCCAAACCATTTTCGTGATAAATTTCTTTACCAATTTCTAACTCAATACTTCTATTTGAATTTGAATAATCAGGCTCATCATTTAGAATGTAGAGTGTATCTTCATCCAACCATTCCATAGAAAAATTACTTTTTGCATCACTATAATAAACCGTTTGAACTTTATCTTTCTCTTTATTGTTTGAGATTTCAACCCAAACATTAACGCCGCCCGCTGCACCGCCATATAGTTCATAATAGGCATTAGCAGTAAATTCTTTGGTGGGTGAAGTTACAGGGCCAGGTCCCTTTTGGGCGTTTTCTTTATCAATTTCACTAAACGTAAAAAAGTTCGTCTCATACAAATAAATGGAAGAAACTAATATAGTGCCAGACAATGTTGCAAAAAATAATTTTCTTGGAAAAGGCTTCTTTTTAACGAAAGAAATTATTATCCTTGCACATAAAACCAAAAATAATATAACGAAAACGAAAAAAATTGAAAAAGCAAATAAAATAAATATCATACATCCTCCATTTTAAATTCAATGGCACTCATCTCAAATATCCGACCTATTACAAGAAAGTAAACAAAGAATACCCCTTTAAATAATCAAAATCCTAGTGATACTATTGATACCACTAGGATGAAGGACCAACTACTTATAAGTTAGCGATTTTTTTCACATCTTCTGCAGATAACACGAAATCGAAAAGATTTAGATTAGATGCTTGATTTTCACGGTTGTGAGATTTAGGAATAACAATCACTCCACGTTGGATTTGGTATTTTAATAAGACTTGGGCGCCGGATTTTTTATAGGCTTGACCAATTTCATCCAAAACTTCTTTCTGATGGCCATCGACTTTCATTGGACCCCATGCAACTGGTGTAATGCCCTCTTCTTTTAAAACGGCAAGGAGATCTTTATTAGGTTCTTTTAGGTTAATTTGAATTTGATTAACGGCTGGCTTCACTTTAGCGAATTCTTTCATTTCTTCCAGATGATCTTTTCCAAAGTTTGAAACGCCGATTGCTTTTAGTTTGCCCGCTTCGTAATATTCTTCAAAAACTTCCCATGTGTTTTTAAGTTGGACTTTGTCTTCGATAGGAAAGTGAATAAGAAGCAGATCGAGGTAATTTGTTTGAAAGTTCTTTAGACTGTTATCAATAGCAGCCCGAGTAGCTTCCTTTGAAGAAATATATTCTTCATTGGCTGGAACTTTTGTTGTAATAAATAACTCCTCTCGAGGCACTGTGCTTTCTGCTAAAACTCTTCCGACAAGTTCTTCGTTCCGATACATGATGGCTGCGTCTATTGAGCGGTACCCCAACTCCAGTGCTGATGTAAGTTCAGGAATTTCATTTGTTAACGCTCCGTTATACTCATTATTTTTTTTCCCATAAGTATTGGTGCCTGTACCTACAATTGGCATTTCCAACCCATTATTAAGTGTTATGTATTCCATATTTTTAAGCACTCCCTCTGTATACTTTCATTTTGTTCTTACAAAGTACATTTTATCAAATTATAGAATTTTCAAAAAGCCGTAAGTGAGAACGCGTTAATAGTTCGGAAAACGCTCCCTTTACTTAAATAAGCACTAGTAAATTATTTGTCTTTGTTTATATCTTTGTATGCTTGTAGGGAGTTTACTAACCAAAAAAGAATAGTTAAACATAAAAGCATAAACAGATTTTTAATATTTGTTTCTACTCCAAAACAAAGAATAATAATGCACCCAAAAGCATAAACCATAATCGCACTCTTAACGTTATAACTTTTAAAAATCTCCCTTTTCATCACTTTCTTCCTCCAATAGTTATAAGCGCCTTACGTCTATTCTTCTGCCGTTAAACGAGTCCGTTAATACAATAACTTCAACAAAAAAAGCGTTAATCCTTCTTAGATTAACGCCACCTTTAGCGGAAGATACAGTTCCCTTTCACCTGAAAGTTCTTGCAATCTCAACCATTTCATCTTTCGATATAGAAGAACTATCCATTTGCACGTATGTCTCATCTTCTATCCAAGTTAAAAGACCACCAGTTATTATCTTTCCATTTAATTCTTTACCACCGTTTGTCCATTCTTGATAATAAGCAGGAAAATCATTTACTTTTATTTTTTCTCCCTCTGAAAACTCTTCTTCCAATTGATTGATTACCCTTTTGGAGACCTTTTTCTCTTCTATTACTAGCATTAAATTTTCATCATTTTCATCCATATAATGAAATCTAATGTAGCTTAAATTTCTCTCCATGATATCGCGGGTTTTTATTTCCAAAGACCACTCTTCAGGAATATTCTTCGGAACGAGCACTTTAAAATTCAACTCTTCCTTTACTTCAGCTATTGTAATGCTGTTGTGGTTATACTTAATTTCTTTAGCGAAGGCTATTGGGGAGAAAATAGTGCCGAGAAGTAACATTAGCAATAAATTTGAAATAAGTTTCAATCAAAATACCCCGTTTCTCTTAAAATGTTTATACTATATTATCCCCAATACTCTATATTCAATTTAAAAAAACGAATTGCATAATTGCAACCGCTCCATAGTGAATGTGTTCCTTTATTTTTAGTTACCCAATATCGCTTTTCCTGCTTGTTCAGCACACGCCCCCTATAAATGGAAGAACGAAGGTTCATTATAATAAGATTGCGTATAAATCTTTTAAAACTGCTAGTGACATAATAGTAGCAGCACCTATATAAAAGTAGCCACTTTTAACTTCTCTATTCTTTACTTTTTCAATTCCTATCAGCAGGAAAAACACTAATAAAAATGCAAACACTATTGATATAGGTAATTCTATGCCTTTAATGAAAAAATGAGTGACAGCCAAACCTAGTCCAATGATTGCGAGTATATAGTTTACCTTTTTTAAAAAGCCCACCTTCATCTCCCCTTTTTCTGTAAATCTCTTCGTTGTATATAGGATAACATGGAATTGTTGAACTTTTCTAATAACTATTAAGATAACTCTTTTGAACTTCAATTAACGTTAGCAATAGGTAAGCGTTTGAAGTTATCTCCGGCTTTTCCCCTGCTCCGCACCGAACGTGCTAGTTTCCCAGCATTCGGCGGTCCATCTACTGATATGTACTAGATTATAAGTTCCTCGTTACTTTGACGATTAGGATAATACGATGTTTTCCTGTTCACATACCTTCCGGTATTGGTTGATTTTGTTCAAAATGGTCTTTGAGATGTTGAGCTTTTTAAGGATTGACTCTATCTTCTCCATGTCTGTTAGGTGGATTAACCGGTGAATATCCTGGTGAAGAATACGCAGGTTATGAAACTTATCATTTCCTCCTTGTGACTTTGGGAGATAGTGATGACAATGCACTTCAAATGCCTGTAAATCCCAGCCTGTGATTTCACATTTCCCCATTTTCATACTGTATCGGCTTATTCTATTATCCGCGTATTCAATTGACCGGTTAGGAAGGTGAGAATTCAATAGTTTACTGATTTCCTTTTGGATATCAGGACGAAGTTTCTTATATAACGTTTTCCGACCTTCCTCTGTATAGGGTGTTACCTTTGGACTGAAGTTTAACGAGTTAACCGTTTTAACAATTCCTAGTTGGAAAAGGTAGACTTCAGCTACTTTAAAAGTCTTCATGGTTACACTGTAGAATCTTTTAAACAGAGGCGGCGGGTTACTTGGGTGTTCTTGCTTCCCAACCGGTTGTAGTCGATTGTATATGAAATGCTTTAAGTCGTAGGCAAGACGTGAGAACACCGGGTTCACATGTGTCGCTCGCTTAAAATAATTATGGATGCCCAATACAAAACTGTTAAACCGCAGAACGTTTTGGGAAGTTGGTGAAGCTTTAATCCGGCGGATTAGCCTTTTAGCTTCTTGTTTGATTTGTTTCTTTTTCTTTTGAATAACACCGGTATGGGCTACTCGTTTCTTCCCTTTTTTGTTCGCTTGTATCGTAAATCCTAGAAATTCAGACTCCTGTTTGCGCAGGTTAAGGATTTTAGATTTCTCTGGCGAGATATCAAGATTGAGCCGTTCCTTTAGATAACGACGGACCGCATGATACCACTTTTGAGCAGTCTTTCCATCCCGGCAAAGAATTTTGAAGTCGTCCGCATAGCGGACGAGGTATCCTTCCTTCAGATTAGTTCGTTTCTTTGCGTATCGTTCACCAACTTTTGATTTATATGATTTGTGCAGGGGAAAGAACTCCCATTGATCAGCAATCCACTGATCTAAATCATTCAACACGATATTAGAGAGGAGGGGAGATAAAATTCCACCTTGAGGTGTTCCTTTGTCAGGGATTCCTTCTCCATCTATTTCTGCTTTTATCATTTTAGAAATACAAGCTAATACTTTCCTATCCTGTATTCCTAAGTTCCAAAGCTGCTTCATTAACCGTGTGTGGTTTACATTATCAAAGAAACTTTTGATATCAATATCAACTACAAAGTGAAGGGAGGCTTGATTAATCAAATATTGAGTCCTTGCCATCGCATGATGGGCAGACCGTAGAGGTCTAAAGCCATAACTGTGATTATAAAAATGTGCCTCCGCAATGGGTTCGAGAACTTGCTTGAAACTCTGTTGGATAATTCTGTCCAAAATACAGGGAATACCTAGCGGTCTTCGTTTCCCATTATCCTTTTCAATCCATTTTCTTCTGACTTTCTTAGGTTGATAGCTTTTCAGTATTGTACACACCTTCAAGACGAGTTCATCTTCGGATAATTCCTTGATATCCGATATCGTTTTTCCATCGGTCCCAGGTGTATTTGAACCCTTGTTGGATTTGATGGTACGATAAGCGAGTAAGATGTTTTCTCTCGAAGTGATGACGTTATAAAGGAAGGAAAAGCTGTTTCCTTCCTGGGCTTTCTCATATAGTTCCGTGAATGTCCCCGTCATATTGTAGTAATCCCAGTATCGCAGCGTTGGCACTGTGGCATCCCTCCTTATAGAAGTGATGTCCCCACATTCTTACCCGACCGGCACCATTCACATATAGGAAAATAATCGTTTCATTCAGTAGACTTGGGGCTGTTCCTCCACTTTCATTACAAAAGCTTCTTCAGTCGTTCCCCTACCCTCACAAGGATAAATGCCTTTCGAGACCCTTATAGCAAACGTTTGGAGTGACAGCTCTTGTTTCAACGTTCCTTGTTTTCCAAGTACCTTTCAACATAGCTATACATACTAGAAACAGGTGCTTCCTTTAAGCCTGTGAGCTTGATACCGCCGTGGTCCGGTATAGCGTATTTCAGAGGGCAGAATTTTACTCTACACCACTCACCCCATCGTAAGATGGGACATAAGTTTCCTTATGCTTTATCTCTAGACCCTTACCTTCGGAAGTTCGTCAGTTCATCCCTCGATGAACAATTCTCACCATATCCAGTTTTTCAGCCGTGCGGCATATCCATCGGCATACCTCATCTAACCAAAGATTGGCTTTAGCCTTTGTTCTGCCGATTCTATCTGGCTCCATACCCTAAAACCTGTCAGTCTTAACGCATGCAGAAGTCTTGACGAGATGGTTTCCAGAAACGTGGTTCTGTCATTCCCACCTTCTGTTGAAAAGTTAAGAATTTAAATAGTATTCTCCTGACTTTCGTGCAAATCACACTTGTATCAGAACTTGTCGCGCCTGCCCAATAATTGAAGAAGGCTATAGTCTATAACCAGTCGAATTTCAGTACGGCTGCAGATTTGTCTGATCATGAAATAGTTTATTTGTTAGCTATTACAACTCATAAATCCGCACTATTGGCTAACCAGAGTGCCGAATACCCAGTAGCTATTGCTATAGCAACCAAGGCAAGAACGCCTGCCAATTTTAGTGTATAGTCGTTAAACTTCATTTCTCTGCCTGCTTATAAGTTGGCAATTCCTCTCTATGTTTCTTGCTCAGCTGTTCTGCCTGTTGTTTCAGGATTTTATATTACAGGTGCGTATTTCAATCTCATATCTTGGGTATTTTTCCGGTAGCTTTATCAATTTAATGCTAAGAGGGACAGCTCCTCTTAGCGCATATTGTTTGCGCAGTACAGGGGCTGTCCCAATATACCTTATATAAAAAATAGTTAATTATTTGTTGATTCCTTCACTTTCACTGTAAACTGTTTAATGATTTCTTGCAGGGTATCACTTAATTCATTGAGATTTTCTGCTGAGTAAGCGATGGTTCCAATCACTCCCACCTGCTCTTCTACAGATGCCAAGACCTCTTCAGAAGAGGCTGCAGTTTGTTCGGCAACGGCTGAAACACTCTGAATTGAAGCAAGAATGCCTTCGCTTTGAGTAGTCACTGTGGAGATCTCAGTGCCGAGCTTTTGAACAGCTTCCATTATCTGCGACATAGATTCCGATATTAGATTAAATTGGCTTTCTGTATCCGTTACTGCTCCATTCAATTTTAATGTAATCTCATTCGATTCAGCCATGGCCATGACCGTTGTTTCTGTTTCGTTTTCAATTGTATTAATCATTTTTTGAATTTCTGCTGTAGCATTGTTCGTACCTTCTGCAAGCTTCCGGACTTCTTCAGCAACTACTGCAAATCCTTTCCCCGACTCTCCCGCCCTTGCAGCTTCAATACTAGCATTCAATGCCAGAAGATTCGTTTGTTGGGAAATGGCATCAATAGTAGTCACGATATTGGAAATATCTTTAATACTATTGTAAAGGTTGGTAATCCCCAAACTTATTTTTTCAGATGCTTTCCCTGTCGCTTCATTTGATTCCTGTAGGAATAGAACCTTTTCTTTTCCCATTTTAATTGCCTCTGTAGACTGTCCTGTCAAAGAATGGATCGTTCGATTCTGGATGTTCATTTTTTCTATAGCATTAGTAAGACCTTCTGACTTCTGGTTCGTGGACTCAATATCTGATGCTTGGGCAACTGACCCCTGTGTAATCTCATTCATTGCACGGCCCATTTCTTCACTGGTAGCACTGGTTTCCTCTGTCAAAGCTGAAAGCTCCACTGCTGATCGGGATACCTCCGTGCTTGTATTTTGTATGTTAGTCAATATACTTCTCAACTGACCCGCCATCTTATTGAAAGCTTTACCCATTTGACCAATTTCATCTTCTGATTCAGGAAGTGCCGGAACGTTCAAATTACCCTCAGCTATCAAAAGAGATGATTTTGTGATTTGCCCCATCTGTTTCATTTTACTTCTGCTTACAAGGTAAAACAGCAGCAAACCAGAGATAGTAACGATGACTGCCACTCCAAGAATTAAATACATTAACGAATGTAAAGAATCATAGAATTCCTGTTCATATGCGCCGACACCAATATTCCAATCCCAAGGTTCATAGTAGGACATATAGACAATTTTGTTTCTTTCAGTTGTCTCTCCAGCATTTTGCCAGGCATACTCATAAAAACGGTTTTCAACCTTTTCTTCTTTTGCTGCCTTAACGATATCCTGAACAACATATTGGCCACTGGAATTCTTTACGTCTTTTTTACTTTCCCCAATCTGGATGCTCGGGTGAAGCTGTGCTATGTAGTTAGAATCATAGGCCATCAAATACCCTTCATTTTTATACAGGAAAGAAGATTGCGAGAAGTCATGAATTGTTTTGCCATCTTTGTTTTCAGAAGGGCCAACTAGTAACACCCTTGCTTCTTCCTGAGCTTCTCTCAGTGTCATGTTTCCTGCTTCGACCTGTTGGTTTATAAGGTCCATGGTTGAGATTGAATTGTTTACAATGTGCTGCAAATCCAGTTTCCCACTTTTAATGAGTTCGTTCTTAGCAAAGTTATAGCTTAATAATCCAATAGTGGTGGTGGCGACAAGGACTAAAATCGTGATACCGAATAATAACTTTGTGGAGATCTTGTTGAAATTCATAGTGTTGCTCCTTAGTGAAATTTTTTATTATAAAGTTCATTGTATATATCGGCTGCAAAAATGCTTTCTATAAGCTTTATCCAAATTTATTTCATTCTTCGAGTTCAACTTCCGGAAGCTAGTCCAAAGGTTCTCTCTACAACAATAAAGCGATAACACCGTGCAAAAAATCACACTGCACCTCATTCAGTTTAATAATTTTCATTTATTAAACTGAATATCCACCGTCACATAAACAGCCTGACCTGTAACCACACTAGCTCATTCTTCAACCTGTGAGTATTGCGGACAGATTGAGCCATCAGTGCGGAGATTTGAGCCACTATTTGCGGGCAACTGAGCCATTAAGTGCGATGGTGAGAGCCACTCGTATTAATGTAGCTAATAATATAAACAACCACTGGAACTTCACTGGCTCCAATGGTTGTTTATATTATTATTTGAATCTCTTATCTCTCAATTCCTGATCAATAATCTCAATAGCCCAACGAACTAATTCATCCTGATCTATCAAATGCAGGAGGGTAATAGTTTTTCCTCTACAGCCTGCTGTACCTTATCAGGTAAATACATATGCAGAAAATATCTAGCTATACGGTTTTCAACTGCTGGCGGAATCATTTAAATACCCGCAATCCATGGCGTTCCCTCATCGAAACTTCACCATCAACTAGAATCTTATATGAATCATGGACGATTCTGTCAAGAATCGCATCTGCTATTTGTGCCTGTCCTAGTTTTGAATGCCATCCCTCCGGTGAAAACTGGGAACAGAAAATAGTAGAGGCTCTTTTGAGCCTTGCTTCAATAATCTCCAACACATGTAGTACATTCTCCTCTGAGAGCTCTGTTAGTAGCCACTCATCCAGGATTAATAAATCAATCTTTTTGTACTTCTGAATTAACTTACGGAAGCTGCCATCTGCTTCATACTTTGCTACAGCTAATTCATCCAGTAATTCCGGTAACCTTATATATTTCACTTTATAAAATTGGCGACAGGCATGTACCCCAAAGGCATTAGATATCCACGTTTTTCCGTTCCCGGATGCACCCATTAAAATGATGTTATGGTGATTTTGAATGTAATTTCCTGTTGCTAACTCTAGTATTTGATTCTTGTCTAGATTACGACCCGGATGATATTCGATATCTTCTATGGCTGCGGTTGGTTCGCTGAGTGTCGCCTGTTTAATTAGTCGTTCAAGTCGATTCGATTTACGTCTATCATATTCATAATCTACCAGGAGATTGAATCTATCATCAAAATCCATGTCCCTATAATCATTATTCTGCTTTTGCTGTTGATATAATTCCGCCATCGCACCCATTTTCATTTCTACTAGTTTACGTAAAGTTTCTTGGTTCATTATTTTGTATCCCTCCCAAAGTATTTAGCTCCACGGACAAATCCATAGTCGTCAGATGTAGTGCGAGGTCTGTTAATATCCGTTTTTTTAGTTTGTTTTTTCTTCTTATTTCTTTCTACTACACTTTTAAAGACAGAAACCGTTGGGTTTGTTGAAATTTCAAGTAAGGTTTCTGTTGCTTTCTCTATTTCTTCATTTGGGTATTTCTTAGCTATATTCCTCAGTGTGCTAAGGCTATTTAATGCTTTTTTCTCTACATTCATTTCTAAGATATGAGAGACAAATTGAGTCATAGATGGACCAATTGTTTCTGCCCACTTCCGGTTATTTTCTGGATTATGATCTAAATATAATCGGTGATTGTCAGGCATATGGTCTGGATTGGTCTCTAACTGGCCAATTTCACCATGTTGTCGTTTATGGGATGCAATCCGGACTTCTTTGAAGTAAACTTCAATTAAATCCGTGGTCAGTCGAACATCGACATTCTCTCGGACATAATCATATGGAACGGAATAATACATTCGATCAACTTGGATGTGGTAGTTCAGTTGAACTTTTGCTGTTTTCCATTCCGCAAGTTTATACCTTGTTTGAGGAAGCTGTTGAAGGTAGGATTTCTCTTCTTCCTCAAACACCTTTTTACGCGAACCTGGTCGCTTTTGAAATTCAGTGGCGTTGATTTCTTCTAACTTTTCAAAGATTTTCTGGTTTAAATCTTGAAGATGAAAACACTGATAGTTTCTTAGTGGAGCGATAATCTGCCTGGAAATATATCCAACAGTGCCTTCGACACTTGCTTTATCTTTTGGCCGTCGAACACGGCTTGGAACAATGACAGTACGGTAGTAATCTGCCATTTCACGATAGGCTTCATTTAGAAGAGGCTCTTCACGATGTGCTTTCGTAACCCCTGTTTTCAAATTATCGGGAACCATTGTTTCAGGAACTCCATCAAAATACTCCAATGCATGAATATGAGCGATAAGCCAATTAGCTGATTTCATATCTAAAAAGGCTTCAACATAACTGAACTGACTATAAGGTAAGGTCGCAATAAAAACATACGCCGGAAGCGTTTCTCCTGTTGAACGATCATTAATCTTCAGTGTAGTTCCAGCCCAATCTACTTCCATGACTTCACCTGGTTTTCTTCGAATAGGCATTGTCAATTTATACTTTTTCGCATATTTCCCATAGTTCTCACAAAAAGTACGATAGGCATAGGGGATCTTTCCACCTTCACGTGCCTCTGTCGAGTACTCGTGATGCAGTAGGGACAGGGTTACATTCTTCTTTTGTAGTTCCTTATGCACTCTTTCCCAATCAATTGGAAAGTACCCTTTCTCAACAGCCTGTTTCTCTGGGAAGAGAAACGCTTCTAGCCATGGATTGGTCATGGTGTCATTCAAGCTTTCTACACCCAGTTCTTTGGCACGTTGAACGACATCTGAAACTGTATTCCTTGAATGCCCAGTGCTTGAACTAATCGTTCTTTGACTGACTTCTTCAAAGTGAAGTGCCAAAATCTTACGGTAATTAACCATAAAAAAGCCTCCTGTATAATAATGTCATGCTTGCTGGCATGCAAGATAATTATACAGGAGGCCTTTCTCTATTCTATTTATAGTGGCAACGCATTCCGCAAAGGGTGGCTCTTTTCTCCGCAATGACTGGCTCAAAACTCCGCATAAGTGGCTCATTTCAACTGCAATAATCAACCTGGCTAATAACGAACAAAAAAAGCTGAAGATTAGCTGCCCAATCTTCAGCTTTTGCCCCCTTTACTTTAAGAAGAAGCAACGAAGTACCAATTTTTAATTAAAATCCCCACCAAATGAATGTGACGGTGGAGTTTTATCATTCGGGGAATAAACGAAATCAGAAAAACTATCTAACACTCCTCGAAGAAAAATAACACTGAATATTCCTCACCTTGCTTTTCAATTACTATGTCTCCACCTCCAATTGATAAGTGTTCATACTCGTTTGGCAAGTGGATGAGCGATGGATTGTGAGAAACGTTCGGTATAAAGGTTCCTGCTTGTATTTTTGAAACTATTTCAAATCTATCTGATTTGTTAGTCTTGAAATCTATGTTTAATACAATCTCATTGATGGGAATGAGAAATAACAATAATATTGTAATCGCATGTATCCCAACTCCCTTGTTCTGTTAACCTGCCCCATTAATTGAATAAGGCAGTAGCCGGATTAATCAGCTGATTTTCAGTTATTTCACCCTTTTGTAGTAGAATAAGGCGGTAATCAACCTTCGAATTGTATAGTAACAAAAACAATTAATACAAATTGGAACTAGATAATACTTTTTATTTCCACATACTTTATCCGAAATCTATGTTATTGTAGTTAAAACATAGATTTTATGGGACCTTAGAGACTTTTCTTAGTCAACCTCCCTCTAGAAGGGAGAAAATATATATGTCCTCAACCCATATAGAAGCAATGTTGAAATCCTTAACTGATTATAAAGAAAGTAAAATCTCCTTAACGTTTACCAATGATCATAAAATAGATGTATGTTCAGTATGCTATCTAAATAACGGTTTTGAAGTTACTTATTTAATAAATCAGACCTTAGAAACACACAAAGACATTGAATCGACTATCTCAGCTATTGAACATTCAATAAAACTTAGCCTTCCACAATCCTCTTCTCAGTAAGAGGATTGTTTTTTTATATACGCATTTTGTGGCTGCTCTTTATTAAGTATGATAACTTAATTTTTAAACAAAGTTGCCTCTATACTTGAACAAAGTGCCGCTGCTTGTTCAGCAAACCACTAACTTTGATTGCAACCTTTTTGTTATAAGCGATTTTCCTCCGAACCATTTGTTAAAATAGGGCAAAAACTATAATACACAATTATAATCAGTTAAAAAATACATTATTAACCTTAAAAAGGGCATTTTATAAATAAATGAATCCTGGAGGTAATTTTTTTATGAATACCGAACATAATATTCGTCTTACTTCTGCTGAGATTGCTCAGCTTTGGACTGGTTATATGAATAATAGTATGTCAAAGTGTGAATTGATATATTTTAAAGAAAAGACTCAAGATGAGGAAATAAGAACAGTAATAGATTTGGCCATTTCCATAACAGAAAAGGTGTTACAGAATATTACAGAAATCTATGTAAAAGACAATCATCCCATTCCCGTTGCTTTTAATGAGAATGAAGATGTTAACATTAATGCACCTGCATTATATTCTGACACCTTTTGTTTAGTTTTTGTCCATAATATGGCAAGACACGGATTGACTGCATATGGTGCTGCTTTAGCTGGGAGTACACGCTCCGATGTTTCAAAACTTTTTTCAAGGGCCATTGACCTTACAAAGGAATTATATGATAAATCCTTGAACGTCTCATTGGAAAAAGGATTGTACAGTAGAGCTGCTTATATACCAATTCCAGAAAAAGTTGAATTTATTGAGAAGAAAGGATATCTAACAGGTTGGTTTGGAGAACGTCGCCCAATCAACTCTATAGAAATTATGCACTTTTATGAAAATATGCAAAGAAATGGTGTTGGTAAAACATTACTCTTAGGCTTTGCTCAAGTTGCGGGATTAAAAGAGGTTCAAAATTATATGGTTAAAGGAGCAAATGTTGCTAGTAAAGTTGTGGAGGTTCTTGCACATATTCTTGCTGAAGAAAATATTTCTGAATCGCCCACCTATGATTCAGATGTTCTTAAATCTACAACTTCACCTTTTTCAGATAAGTTAATGATGTTTCAAGTAACAATGCTCACCGGTATGTCTCTTGGCTATTATGGAACTGCCATTGGTACGGTTGCCAGACGAGATTTAGGTTCTAAGTTTATACGCCTGATCCTGGAAGCCGTTCAATATGCTGAAGACGGAGCGACCATAATGATTGAACACGGTTGGATGGAAAAACCCCCTGCCTCAATTGATGAAGCTGAAATAGCAAAAACCAAAAGAAAATAGGAGGGATCAGGAATGGATAAAAATGCGATTGAGAAATCATCATGGTCCATTGCTTTTCCTGGTTTTGGACAACTATTAAATCAGAAGTATGTAAAAGATACTCTTCATCTTCATTGAGTTTATTGTAAATACAATACAATCTCATTTTAATGAAGCGATCATTTCTAGCTTTCACGGCAATATTGATACTTCTATTGAACAAATCGATTTGCAATGGTTAATGTTTTATCCCTGTTTGTATTTTTTTTTCGATGTGGGATGCTGTATAGGATGCAAATGGGGGAGAAGAAAAATCCCCCTTTATATTTCTGCCTTTTGTTTTAGCAGCATATTTTGTCACGCTTGGTTTAATTTATTCCACCGATATTAAAATTTTCGGTAAATTTATAGGCTTGTCCCCGTCACTTTAAGTACATAATTTCACATACCTCATAAAAGATTGGCTACTAATTCTTCATAAAATGTGATTTTATTTAAGAAAGGGTCAACAACTGTAAATTCAATAGTATCCCAAGGTGTTTTTTCTATAGCTGGATTAGAGTAGGGATATTCCTTTTTGGATAAAGAAGAATGAAAATTTTTCAAATCATTTATTTTTATTCGAATTGCACCACCTGGAGAAGAGTCGCCATGATGTTCGGATAGATGTAAAACTGCATCATTTAAAGAAACTTGAATATACAAAGGCATATTTTCTTTATATTGATGTTTCCAATCAATTTTAAAGCCTAAGTATTTAATGTAAAATGAGATAGTTTTCTCCATATCAAAAATTCGAAAGATGGGTGTAATCATTAAAAACAGCACTCCTGTACACATTTGTATTAGAGATTCCATAATTAAATCTCGTAAAGGTAAACAAATATTCTAATTAGATATTAGACATCTTATTAGCAAATTCCTTCTTCGATTAACCACTGCCATCTAGTGGAATATCCATTATTTACAATTGTATTACACAAATTTCACTAAAGGCTCATATCTGCAAGAACAGGATGTGAATTGACAAGTCATTTAAAACCCTAATTAGTATCTCATTTTTTAGCCGTACAAAAATATTGTACCCTTGTTAGTTAAGGTGATATTTGATGTGCTAATTCACATCAAATTCGAATGAGAACTTTGTTATAATAACAAATAAAGCAGGTCTAATTCATATACGAATTAGACCGCTATTGATAAGGCTATTTGCTAGTTTCTCTCTCTGAACGGAAAACCTTATTAGATTTTCCAAAGCGATAGAGCAACGCAACATTTTTATAAACGTCGCGACTTTATTCAAAACATCGCATCTTTTCTTATAAACATCGAGACAATATTTCAAAGACACATTTGTTCCATCAGATGCTTGATCCAGATTAAGGAGTTCTCAAAATGACAAGGGGTTACAAACTCTAAATCCCCTTAAAACTGAAAAAAGACTAATCAACTGACGAGTCTTCTTTGCTATCATAGGCCTGTCAATACCAGAAAGGTTGTTTATCTCCTTTTTTGCTCTAAGACAATACTAGAAGAATTCTGAATAAATGTGTGGATTAACAGAAAGGAGATTTTCAACTTAACTTTGGTCGCTTCTTAAAAAATCAGAGTGACGGATTGTTATGTTTTTGTTTTTATCATCTATTGTAATTACACAGTCCCATGTAGGTTTAATTTGGAGCAGGCCTTTTTCGTCAACCCATAATACAGCACTTAATTCGATTGTACCCTCCATAATAACCATTTTATTTATTGAATTATCTACTACTGCAAATAAGTTATCATCTAGTGCTATAGACCACTCACAAAATTCAACCTTTTTCAAAATAATCCTCCTTTTTTACTTACTAATCACATTCCCATACCGTTCAAGACTTGCTTGTCTAGTAGGATTTCCTATTTTCCAAGCTTTTTTATTGCCATTATTCCCTAAATGACCAGAATTATCTTTTGTAATTGTCCATTTTTCCATTGGTAAAAGTATCGTTAGTCTTAGTGGCTGGAGTTTTCAAAATTTTGTGTTTAACCTTTGCTAAGTCAACTTTCATTTTTGATTTCTTTAAACTGTTTGGAATAGTATCAGAAGCTTTTTCGGCAGCTTTTTACTAAGATATCCACTTACTTGATGATAAAGACATGAACCTGCTGCAATTGTAGCACCGCCAATTAAAAAGCCCCACTGCCAAGTGAGATAAACATCTATAGTAGCTAGTACTTTTTTTCTGTATCTTTAAAGATAGCCATAAATCAAAAATGCAGAGATAGAATGATAGACACCGTACAAGAAAAGAACGAAAGGAAAATGCATCGGAAATAAACCTAAAAGTAATGACCAGCAGCTTAACCAAGAGAATGGTTTCATTTCAATCAACTCTCACATGATTACCTATTCTGCCCAATATTTACAGGCGCCACTATTCTTGGAACAGTGGGCTGAGCTTCCATTCTTGCTCCCTTTACTTGCATAAACAACGGACGATTGTTCGACTATTCATATGCATATCTTTCAATCTATATCTTGGATGGGGTGTTATTCACCACTTTTCCTCTTCCATTTGTATGGTATTTCAGACCAATGAAAAAATAAATCAAATAAGAAAAAGAATAATGTCATTCCAATATTATCAACCCATCTAACCTGTTTGTTAAAGATTAGTTGCCATATAGTCAATAGTACGAAGAACATTATAGATTTAGTGATACTCTTTCTAAGCACCTAAAGCCTCCGTTCCTTTATGTACTTTTTTTAATAAACATACCCCCTCATCTTTATTTTTTGCATAAATGCTGTTTTCACTATAACCAGCACTAACGATAATCCACCGAAAATTCGTTAAGTTGGAAACGATTTATAATTGGAAATCCCCATTCTCCATTATCAAGACTTCCGTTCCACTTTCATTAATGCCCACTACTTTCATATCTTCGCTACCAAAGGTCACATTGACCAACAAAAGTGAAGTATTCACACCCGCTGCCTTCAGCTCTTCCTCAGTTTGGTCCATGCCATTTTGAAGATTGGAGGGGGGATGCATTTCCGATTCCAATATGACAGGCTGTATTTTCATCAAACAAGGTATTGTAAAAAAGAGTATCTGCCTGAGCAAGGGGAGATTGATTAGAGACCAAGGCAATTTCACCTAGATAATGTGAACCTTCGTCTGTTTCGATGAGGTTTTGCAACACTTCTTGTCCCATTTCGGCATAATAGTCGGTAATCCGTCCATCTTTAAAAATCAGATAAAAATCATCAATGACACTTCCCCCATAGATAAGCGGTTTAGTACCTGCCAATTTGCCATTCACCTTGTTTTTATGTGGGGCCGTGAATATTTCTTCCGTAGGAATGTTCGGAAAGAAAGGCAGTCCATGTTCATCTACCACACCCCCACCGATATAGAGATGATCTTTGGGTAGACCAACTGATAAATCAGTACCACGGCTATTTGAGAAATGCAGGGATTCGAACTGGCTCTCGTTTAGAATTTTTTTCCGGGATTCGAAAGCTTTATTGTGGCTTTCCCAATCTTTTATAGGATTTTCCCCATCTGCCCGAGATCCTTTTAAAATCAATTTCCATAATGATTGTATGGCTTCTTCTTTACTTTGGTTTGGAAATACCTTAGTTGCCCAGGCAGCGTACGGGACAGTTAGAAGACACCAACGTACCTTGTGGGATTTAATTTTCGCATGATACTCACTCAATTTGGTACGAGAAGCTTTCTGGAAACGGCTTATCCTGTCTGTAGAAACATCCGTAAAAACATCTACGTTTTCAGAAATAATATGGATGTAAGCAGCACCTGCCTTGTCCCACTCCTTGAAACGGGCAGCCTGCCAATCAGGAAAGTCATCGATGACACGATCTGCTGCATGTAAGTAAAATTCTTTGGTAGATTGTTCATCTGACCAATCTATAAATACATTTGAAGCTCCTGCCTCGTAGGCTGCCGTTTGGATTAAACGTGCAAACGCAGCATTTTGTATATCACTATGAATAATCAACAATTGATTCTTTTGCAGATTTACACCAGCTCGGACAGCAAGTTCTGCATACTTTTTTAACTGTGCTTCACTTATAAATTCATATATTCCGTTACTCATTTACTATCTCCCCTGTGATGTTCTTGTCTAATTTTACTACAGAACCCTGACCTGCTTAAACTGACCTTCCCCATGGAGTGTTGGTGAAAGGTACCTGACTTTTCACTGTGCTCGTCTTCGTTCCATTCATTATGATCACTTTGTGCATCAATAGTAAGGTATGCTGCCAATACATTTGTTTCTAAAAGTGTTTTAACCTTTTCTTCTATTACAACTTCAGGCAATTCCTGAAACTTTCCAATAGTCCATAGCACCTTTATTGACACTTGAATAATTAGTCGAATACCAATATATGTTAGTTTCGAATGATTCCATTAACCTCCCTATACTTGAACAAAAGGCGCTGCCACTTCAGCAGACGCCTCAATAGATAGAAGAAGTTTCGCAGAAGAAGGATATTGGACACTTCATCCAAGATAAATAACGCGTATTTTTTCGATAAGGCATGTATCAATGGTTACCGCCCAACGTTTAAAAGTAAAATCGTTTCTCTTTCTTCTAACAACTCGCCTGTGTTGAAAAATCCAAGTGACTCATAGAATCGAAGGGCCGAATAATTATCTGGTTCTGTTGATAGACCAATATAATGACAATCAGCATTCTCTTTCAGCATATTTATGACTTGCAGCATTGCCTCTTTCCCGTATCCTTTTCTTTGGTAAGAAACATCTATCATAAACCTGGGAATCCAATGCTTCCTCTCTTCCATCTCGTCCGGATCATATTCCGTCATCACAAAACCTATAACTTCATCATCCAAATGGATGGCATACGGTGTAAAATTGAAATTCACCTTAGACTCTGCAATAGAGTAAACATTGGGAGCGATATGATCAACTTGATCCTCCGCTAACTTTAAGTTTAGGCACTGATACAAATTTTTCACAGTTAATTCCTGAATGGATATTTCAGCCATAAACATTCTCCTCTAGATAAGATTTACTACTATACCTCCGAATACTCAAATACCATAACGGGTTCCTTCAGAGGTGCAAAACAGAAAAACTCCAGAACATCACTAGCTAAATCTTAGTGACACAACTATTTGATGACTATAAACTACGTTTGCAAAGAATTCTAATGACACAACGACACGAACTGAGCTAAACAACTAAGAGCCATTAAGCAGACCTATGTACCAAAAATTTGACACTGCTATACCCAGTAAAATGATGGATGGTTATTTCCATGGGTCTAGCAAGTGTTTTAAGTTCATCCACTTCACTCCTTACACCCATTTTCAATCCTTTTCTTAAAGGCTCTCTTGGTAAACTTTGTTGCTAGTCAATGAATGCCACATACGATTTGGTCATTCAGCGGATCCTCCCCCTGTAAGCAGGAAAGAAAAGAGCTGCTCTCCCTTTTTCCAAGGGGAAATCCATGGTATACAGAGGAACAACCCAGCTTGCGGGATTTTTCCGATAGCAGCAATTAATGCGAAAACAGCGTTCTTAAAAAACAAATAAAAAAATCTCGTCCCCAAGACATCTGTCTTGGGGACGAGGTTATTATCGCGGTGCCACCCCATTTTATTAATATGTCACCATATTAACCTTATTGGGTACGGCAAATATATCCTTTGCTTATACCCTTCCTCTATAACGGGAGTACCCGTCACACTATCCCTTAGTATAGTTCCAATGTGATGCTCCGAGGCTTGCTTCAGTAAATAAATCATTACTCCTTTTCACCAACCGGAGCTCTCTGAGAATGATTAGCTTACCTACTCTTCTCTTCATCGCACGTTAATATTATTTAACATTATCCACTATTCAATCAATTTTGTAAATAATTTAGTTGACATTATTGTAAGATAAATACATTTTTCTAATTTTTTTAACAATAAGGTGGCAATTCCTACTAATGCAAGTATAAATAAGGTTACAGCCGCGGCTTACGTTTATAACCGGGTGTTTCCGGGCTAATCATACGGTTTTAACTTCGATTTGCTTTTATATCAGGGGGATTCTCTCTTATTCACATGGTTTTAGCTCCCGTTCCCTTTTATAACCGGGGGTTTTCGGGCTAATCACATGGTTATAGCCACGATTCCCTTTTATAACCGGGTGTTTCCGGGCTAATCACATGGTTTTAACTTCGATTCGCTTTTATATCAGGGGGATTCTCTCTTATTCACATGGTTTTAGCTCCCGTTCCCTTTTATAACCGGGGGTTTCCGGGCTATTCACATGGTTTTAATTTCGATTCGCTTTTATATCAGGGCGTTTCTCACTTATTCACATGGTTTTAGCCACGATTCCCTTTTATAACCGGGTGTTTCCGGGCTAATCATACGGTTTTAACTTCGATTTGCTTTTATACCAGGGCGTTTCTCACTTATTCACATGGTTTTAGCCACGATTCCCTTTTATAACCGGGTGTTTCCGGGCTATTCACATGGTTTTAGCCGCGATTTCCTTTTATAACCGTGTGTTTTCGGGCTAATCATACGGTTTTAACTTCGATTTGCTTTTATACCAGGGCGTTTCTCACTTATTCACATGGTTTTAGCCACGATTCCCTTTTATAACCGGGTGTTTCCGGGCTAATCATACGGTTTTAACTTCGATTTGCTTTTATATCAGGGGGATTCTCTCTTATTCACATGGTTTTAGCTCCCGTTCCCTTTTATAACCGGGTGTTTTCGGGCTAATCATACGGTTTTAACTTCGATTTGCTTTTATACCAGGGCGTTTCTCACTTATTCACATGGTTTTAGCCACGATTCCCTTTTATAACCGGGTGTTTCCGGGCTAATCATACGGTTTTAACTTCGATTTGCTTTTATATCAGGGGGATTCTCTCTTATTCACATGGTTTTAGCTCCCGTTCCCTTTTATAACCGGGTGTTTCCGGCCTAATCATACGGTTTTAACTTCGATTCGCTTTTATATCAGGGGGATTCTCTCTTATTCACATGGTTTTAGCCACGATTCCCTTTTATAACCGGGTGTTTCCGGGCTAATCATACGGTTTTAACTTCGATTTGCTTTTATACCAGGGCGTTTCTCACTTATTCACATGGTTTTAGCCACGA
This sequence comes from Bacillus sp. SRL337, assembly GCF_984799155.1. Classification (NCBI taxonomy): domain Bacteria; kingdom Bacillati; phylum Bacillota; class Bacilli; order Caryophanales; family Bacillaceae; genus Bacillus; species Bacillus sp. SRL337. The sequence continues at coordinate 2,393,436 of NZ_OZ481793.1, forward strand.
TTCCCTTTTATAACCGGGTGTTTCCGGGCTATTCACATGGTTTTAGCCTCAATTCCCTTTTATAACCGTGTGTTTCCGGGCTAATCACATGGTTTTAACTTCGATTCCCTTTTATAACCGGGTGTTTCCGGGCTATTCACATGGTTTTAGCTCCCGTTCCCTTTTATAACCGGGTGTTTCCGGGCTAATCATACGGTTTTAACTTCGATTTGCTTTTATATCAGGGGGATTCTCTCTTATTCACCTGGTTTTAGCCGCGATTCCCTTTTATAACCGGGTGTTTCCGGGCTATTCACATGGTTTTAGCCTCAATTTCCTTTTATAACCGGGTGTTTCCGGGCTAATCATACGGTTTTAACTTCGATTTGCTTTTATATCAGGGGGATTCTCTCTTATTCACATGGTTTTAGCCACGATTCCCTTTTATAACCGTGTGTTTTCGGGCTAATCACATGGTTATAAAAGCAGCGCCCCTAGTCATTGAACTTCCATTAAGAGTCATTGAGATTTATCGCTCCTTCTCTCTATATAATCACTAGTTGGTTATTTCTTTCCTTTAAGACGAAAACCGTTTCCAATTTCCTTCGGAGATAACCTCGACCGCTCCATCGATCACTTTGATGGCGGTTTGATCATCAATTGCATATGCTGGTCCCTGTATATCGGATGCCCATTTCTCTGCGGCAGCCAGCGTGTTATGAGGCAGCATCTCGTGATCCAGGTGAGGGAAAATTGAAAAATCGACCAATCCGAGCGTGTTATCCCTGCCGTCCGGTGATGGCCAGCCAACGAAGAATTCACCAATGGCAGGTGCCATCACCATGCTCCCTGCACTCATTCCCACATAGACTGCCTTTAGAGACGGCAACAGGTCTGCCAGCCCGGATTTCCTCATCCAGTGGTACAGGTAGAGGGCATCACCTCCGGCTGCCAGCAGGACGTCTGTCTCACGGACCAGCGGCACCCATCGGTCTTCACCAATACTTGGAAGCGCTGTCAGCTCCAACACGCCGACGGACTTCCATCCCAGGTCGACCATCGGATTCTCGGATTTGCCGCTGGTGAACTCCCAGGCTTTGACGCCGGGGCCGACCCAGGGGTGTCCGTACATCGCAGTTGGGATGCACAAAGCGGTGGAATCGGCAATTGGCTTGTCCAGCATGTCAATCAATGCGTTGTATATGCTTTTATTATTGATGCCTGCAGATGTGAGCAGTAACTTCATCACTTCAACTCCCTATGATTGTGTGGTATTGTAAAAATTTTATAATCTCTAAGACAGCAGCCTGGTGATATGAACCCCTTACTTCCGTTTACTTAACGTTCCTTCACCGATTTACCTTTTGTTTCTCATCGGCGAAGGAATAACATAAGATTATGCTTTTCTTTTGCCTTCTTCAAAAATCAATAAACGAAGCGACAAAATTCCATAGAGCATGCGCAATGATTGGAATCCAAATCGTATTAAAGCGCAAGGCCAATATACCTAATCCTAAACCCATCCAAAAAAACTCAAATGGGTGATCATGAAGGAGCCCAAATAGGACGGAAGACACAAGCAGCATAATGGATTTGAATTTTCGATCAGGGACTAATAATAATAGCCCTCTATAAAGAAATTCTTCTTGTATAGGAACCAATAAGACAACAATCAGTAGTAATTGTATATAATCACTGGAACTTAACGGAAATAGTCGAAATTCAGCAACATGATTAAATCCAGAGATCATTTGCATAATGATATAGAATGCGAATAGGGTGGCGGTAATCCATATATAGCTTTCTTTCGATTTCACTAAATCAACAGCGAAGATAGATTGGTATTTTTTCCTGAACACGAAAAGCAGCAACAGTAAAAAGAAAATCACTGCTAATCGGTTTTGAACTTTATGCAAGCCTGTAAACTCCGGCAAACCATCTTCAATGAAAAGGAACTGAGGGATGACGACATTTTCTAATAGAAAGGCGATAATAAAAATTACGATGAATTGAAAAGATTTCACTAGAATATTTTTCAATTCGGTTTTTGAATGTTTTACTGGCATAGGGGATCTTTTCATAAATTTTTACCTGAAGAATGGATTTTAAAGGTATTCTGGAGTCTTACAGGGAAGTCATCAACATTTCACTCACTCCCATTTTATCATCAAATTCCGACGATTAGTTTTAAATGTTGTCTTTTCTTGATGTTCATTAAAACCTCTCACAAAAAAAGACAATAACCAAAGACCATTAGAACGGTTCTCCAGTTATTGCCCTTATTTCGGCGCCATGGCTACAGCAGCCGTTTCTGTTTCTCCGACAACTTTCCGCATTCATTGAGCAGGCCTTCATAAACCTTTTGGTCCGTCGGATTGAAATCGATGTCCTTATAGACGATCTCCCCATTTTTATCGACTAAAAAACAGGAGCGGACCGCCACTTCGTCTTTTTCATTAAAAACACCATACGTTTTCACCGTCTCTTTATGCCAATCTGACAACAACGGATATGGCAGGGTTCCGAGGCTTGCTTCAAAAACATTGTGCGAATAAATATGGTCGACACCTATCGCCAGAATCTCTGTATCTGTTTTCTTGAATTCTTCATAATCCCCTTTCCAAGAGGATAATTCCGTAATTCAGCCAGGTGTGAAATTCAATGGGTAAAAAGCGAGAAGGACGTTTTTCTTCCCTTGGTAGTCCGATAGCGAAATCTTTTCTTTCCTGGTAGATGAGAGATGAAAATCGGGGGCTTTGTCACCAATTTTAAGTTCCATAGCATTTCCCTCCAATCCTTGAAAATTCTGAACAACATGCAAAGATTGTCCTCTCAATCTCTCTTCCCTTTAGGCAGAGCCTGAAACGTTTAGATGCGCTCGCTGCCTCTATTTACCCTTCTACTCCAGCGTCTGCACTCCAACTCCCTTGTGCCTTTCTGATAAAGATAATTTGTCCAGTATGGTAGGCAGTATGAACGGTCAGATGAGCAAGTGCAGGGGCATGGTCATCCACTTCTTTGTCGGTTGCTTGACTAACACATTCTTTCCATTCTTCTGTATTATTGGTTATCCTTTCGACTGCATCTACCCACTGTAAGCCCTTTGCATTCTGAAACGTATTCTCCTCACGCTGCTCATTAGGTATATTCTTAAAACGATTCAGGTGACGCTCATTATAAAAGATTAAGTGATTGACAATCTCAAAAATGGAGTTCGTGCTGTCAGTAGGTTTCCAATTCGCCTGTTCCTCTGTAAGATCGGCAATAGCGTTTACCAGTGATACAAACCAGCTATTCTCAAGACAAGTATCAAATTGCGTTAAAAAAACATCTTTTGTTTCCATGATCATCCTCCTGTTTTTCACTCATTATGTAACTATTCAACAGAAATCAGCTGACCCCTTTATTTTTACAGTCTTTCAAAGGGAACCCCTGAAGAGGTGCTGGCGGCGGATGTCCTCTCCAGGGTTATCTGATGACATTTTTATAAGCAAGCTTTTGCCTTCATCAAAGGCTTTTCTCAAGCAGTAACGAACCAGTAAAAAACAAAAAAAATAAGCAGATAAGCAATTCAATTTGCTTACCTGCTTTTTTAGTTGACCTTACGAGGACATATAGCCCCCGCCATTCACATGAATGAACTGCCCTGTCATATAGGCTGACCCTTCGGAAGCAAGCAGGATGTAAGGCTCAACCAAGTCTGCCGGCTGACCTGGACGCCCAAGCGGTGTAGATACCCCGAATGATTCCTGTTTCTCCTTCGGCATTGTGGCCGGAATGAGCGGTGTCCAGATTGGTCCAGGTGCCACACCGTTAACACGGATTGCTTTCGGAGCAAGCTCTTGAGCAATCGAACGGGTAAATGACACAATCGCACCTTTGGTGGATGTATAGTCAATCAGCGCCTTATTCCCGACATAGGCATTGATGGATGCCGTATAGATTACGCTGTCACCTTCAGATAAATGCGGGATTGCTGCTTTCGTGAGATGCACCATTGAGAAAAAGTTAACGTCAAACGTGCGCTTCAACTGATCCGAACTGATATCCAGCACACTTTGCTTTACTTCCTGACGCGCTGCATTATTAACCAGGATATTCAGTTTTCCATGCTGCTCGATCACTTCTTCTACCACTTTAAAGCAAAAATCTTCGTCTGCAATATCCCCGGCATGCAGTGTACATTTGACCCCTTCCTGCTCGATCCGTTTCTTCGTATTTTCGGCATCTTCATGCTCGTCCAGGTACGCGATGGCAATAGCTGCACCTTCTTTGGCATACCCAATCGCAACAGCTTTACCAATGCCGCTGTCGCCGCCAGTAATCAAAGCCACTTTTCCTTTCAATTTCCCAGAACCAACATGGCTCTCTAATTCATATACCGGAACGGGATCCATTTCCTTTTCTACTCCCGGCTGCTCGGATTGTGTTTGAGGAGTAACCCCGTCTGATAATAATGTCTGTTTGTCTAATTCACTCAATCATGACGCCTCCTAACATTTTATGAAAATACTAATGTTCCATAGGTTAAATTCCTTTTTTCTCTTTGGATTAAACCTAATTTTGAAAAAGGGAAGGAGAACTCGTCCTTAGTTTTAGCTACCTACCGCAAACAGTAGCATAATGTAATTTTCCTATTCAACAAGCCAGACATGTGGCAGCTTCATGCGTTTATCGAGGGTATAGTTAACATAATATTATTATATTAATCTTTAACCTTTTAAACTGTGTAATCAGGAATCTCCTCTTCTTTCATAACCCTCTTGATCACAGCCAATCAGTATCTCACCCTGTTCGTCTATTGATATAGTCGTTATGACAAACTAAATAGTTTTAGAAATTGGAAAAAATTTAATTTCTTCCGACCCATTATACCTTTTGTTAAGTAGAATTCGCTTTTTTTGAAAAAGGTTCTTTTCATAAACTGTGTTGTATTCAAGATGAATGTCAAAAACTATTCTGGTCACTCACGGATAAACCCCTGTAAGCAGGAAAGAAAAGAGCTGCTCTCCCTTTTTCGAGGGAAGATCCCTGGAATACAAGGGAAAATCGGGCTCTTGGGATTTTTTCGAAAGCAACTATTAATGCGAAAACAGCCTTGAAGAAATAAAAAAAGGACAAGCAGCTGCTGTCCCTTTGAATGGATTTCAAAAATTCATGTCTCTTTACCAATTCTTCCTTACTCCAGCCTTCTTGGTCTACAAAATGTTGCTGGAATTTCGAGAACAACCTCATACGTGGTATCTATCTCCAAGCATAGAAGGAGTTGCAATTCTACCTGCTGAGCCCCTATACTTTTTTCATTCACTTTGCATTTCACCTCTAGGAGAGAGCAATGGATATCTTCAGCAGTCAGTCCTTCCGGCATACAAACGGCCACTCTTTTATCCCAATAAACAGGCACTATCATGGCACACACTTCATCATTCAAGGTGTTTTCCAGCATGACTTCCACTCTTGATTGACCGCTGATATGGACTGCCCCGGGATTTCCGTTTTCATAATCAATGACCCGGCAGTCTAACCCTGATAAGAGGCTGCACCTCGCTTGAACCCTCCCGCAATTAGCTAAGGTACATTCTACAAAGGCTGAACAAACTGGTGTTAACATAATATCTTGACGTTCGTAATGCGGTGCAAAGACCCAGTCATACACTTTCCTGACTGAAATACACTCTGGGCGATAGCCTCCAGGAACCGGTGGATTTTGCTCGCCAAGCTGTACATCAAGCCTTAGGTTTTCATCCCTGGCCAGTTCAATCGTGATTTCCCTGACAGGATATCCTTCTGCAGTAAAGCGCAAGATGAAGGTTCCAGCTGGTAAACCGGTTAAGGAATAAAATCCATTAGGTTCACTTACTGTTGAACGAAGAGGTACCGAGGAGCCGATCCGAAAAATTTGTACAAGCACTTGTGATATCGGCTGTACGGTACGAGCATCTGTAATTACCCCGGACACACTTGCCGGATTTCCTTCTAATAGAAAGTTCTGGGTTAATTGTGCACCAGGCGCAACCGTTACAGCCCGTGTCTGAAGTTGATAGCCCCTTGCCCGGACAACCATCACCAGTACTCCTGCCGGAAGACTGTTGATGGTGTAACGCCCATCTCTATCGGTCAACGTCTGGGTGAGAAGCGACCCATTCGGACGGAAGATTTGGATCAAGGCATCTTGTATAGGCTGCAGGGTGTCAGCATCACGTACATATCCAGTAATGAGAGCGGGGGTGGAATCAAGAACTGTATTCAATTCCCGGATTTCTCCGTTCAATAAAACGACTTGCTCTGTGTTTATCACATAACCCTCTGCTGAAAAAATGATACTGTATGAACCTGCAGGAAGGCCAGGAAGGAAATAATTTCCTTGTTGATCTGTTAAAGCAGAAGCGACGATGATCCCGGTTCCCGATAGCACGGCAGCGACTGATGCACCCTCGATGGGGTCCCCAGTTCCGGCATCAGTTACCCTGCCCAGGATAACAGCCGGGTTCCGTTGTAAATTGGCATTCAAGGTCTGAATTTCTCCGCTGGTCAGTAGAATCCTGAATACCTCACGGGCATACCCTTCAGCAGAGAATACGACTCGATATTCACGGGGATCGAGGCTTTCAATGAAATATTCACCGTTCTGGTTTGTTAATACCGAACTAATGGGTATGTCTGTCCCCACTCTGAATATCTGGACCAATACGCCCGGTAGCGGCTGATTATTGAAACCGTCCCTTACCGTTCCTCTTAATGCAGCCGGTTGGGAGGAAAGGGCTACGTTTAAGATTGCCACTTCACCAGCGGTTAAGTTGATTACATTGATTTGATTTCCATATCCAGATGCGCTTACTATGACAGAGTACATTCCCTCCGCAAGACCCGAAAGTGAGTATTCTCCCTGTGAGTTTGTTAGTGTACTTGTAATGAAAACTCCATTTAAATCAAACAGCTGTACCAGAGCCCCTTGTATGGAGGTTCCTGTCTGCGCATTGGATACTCTCCCGGTAATGGAGGACGGATTCGGTACAAGGAAAGCATCGACCGTCTCTATTTCAGTTGCTGCCAAAATGACAGGTGTGATACTGTTGGCAAACCCCTCTGCACTGATGACTACGTTATAAGACCCCTCCTGCACCCCTTGGATGACATAGGTTCCATTATCAGAGGTTATGATGGAAGCCACCACAATATTTGTACCAGGTATGATGACTGATACCTTGGCACCCGGAATGGGCGCATTGGTCACACTATTACGGACCGTTCCTTGAATAGTGGCAGGAAATGGGATCAGTTGAATATTCAACAGTTCGCTTTCCCCGGGGCTTAAGAAGACATTATTGACGTTCGTTGCATAATTCGATCGTTCCGCTCTAACATCAAAAGTACCTGCTGTAAGCCCATCAATAAGATAGTTTCCATTTTGGTCAGTCAAAACGCGACGGACAAGCACCGTGGTTCCCTGCAAGAACACCTCGATGATTACCCCTGTCAAAGGTGCACGTGTAACAGAATCTGTTACCGTCCCGCTCAAAGTGGCAGGGTTACCTCTCAAGCTGAAATTTTGGCTGGTCAACTCATTGGCATTTACTACCACTTGCGCAAATTCTGCTTGAAAACTCGGATTCACCGCAACGACAGAATAGGTTCCTGCTGTCAGTCCACCAAAGAAATAATATCCCTCTTCATTCGTTTGGGTTGAATTTACAATGACACCTTGTTCATCAATGACCCTTACCAAAGTTTGCGGAATCGGCTGAGAAGTTGCCGCATCGCTGACAATTCCCTGCAATCGTCCTGGATCAGGAGTTAAGAAAATCGTTACGGTTGTTGTTTGGCCGCTCGTGACCTCAGCGGAGATTGAATTGGAACCGAAGTCTCCCCTCCCTGATACGAGTACGTAAACTCTGGGAGATAAAGTCGTAGTACGAAAAAAGCCGTTTTCATCTGTCGCCGTAATATAAACAACAGGGCCTGTTCCCTGCAGTTCACGGACTGTAACGGTTGCATTGGGGATTGGAGCGTTGTTGAGGCTGTTGCGGACATAGCCCTCGATAACCCCAGGGTTCGGCGCTAATGCAAAGCTGATCAGGCTTTCTTGGTTTGCCGATATGATCGCCCCAGCAGTCTCCGGTCCAAAATCGGCAGCATTCGCCACCAGTGTGTACCCACCAGGGGAAACACCTGAGAAAGTGTACTCGCCGAATTGATTGGAAACAGTGGTTTGAACCAATTCATTCGCGAAATTATAGAGCTGAATAACCGAATTGGCAATGGGGTCACCATTTACACTATTCGTGACATATCCTCTAATTTGTCCTGGATTTGGGGTTAAAAGGAATTCTACCGACACTGCATCTCCAGGGGAACCAATCACTGTCGAAAGCTCTGTCCCGAATGATTCAGCATCCACTGCAACATTCAGCACCCCTGCAGGAAGGCCAGTGAAAAGGATGGACCCGTCACTATTGGTGATACCCGTTACAATCGGAAGGTTATTCGAATACCTGACCGTAACGGCAGCGCCTTCAATCGGTGTCAGCGTTACTTCATTCAATACGCTTACAGAAAGTGTAACAGGATTAGGAAGGAGCACATTCGTGACATTCGTTGTTTGGTTGGAATTGACAAAGACTGACACAGTTGAGCTTGAATAATTAGAGGCAGAAGTTGAGATAAAATAATTTCCCGGGGCAAGGTTCATCACAGTGTAGGTGCCATCTGAATCAGCGATCAGACTGGTAACCAGAATATTATTTTCAGTATAAACACCAATTGACACACTGATCCCCGTCACCGGGTCCCCGTTTGAATCGACCACAGCACCGCTGATGCTCCCAGGATTAGGTGCCAGGGAAATGTCTCCTGTTGCAGCTTGATTGCTTATGATAATGGCGCCGATTTGTTCGGTTGTAAAATCGATCTTGCTGGCGGTTGCGATATAGGAACCCGGGGCAAGGTTGGAGATCGTATAATTCCCAAATGAGCTGGTGGTAGTCGTTGCCACTGGAAGCTGGGATACAGCATCTTGTATAACAACCGTTGCTCCTTCAATTGGCACCTGATTAGTTCGATTAGTGATCTGCCCGTTCAGGGTGCCAGGATTTGCAATCAACGTCACATTCACACCTGTCAAATCCTCTCCGACTCCGACCGTTATACCGGTGATTCCCTGACCGTATCCATTGGAATTCACCACGACATTATACAGCCCGCTCGTTAAGTTCCCGACAATATACACACCTTCGGCATCCGTTAAAGCTGTGCCTGCTGTTACGCCATTGACATCAAGGATTTCAATGACCGCATTGACAATGGGCATCCCGAAGGAATCCCGTACAGTACCGGAAACCGTAGAAGGATTCGGCGACATTGTCAAGGTAACAGAAGACGTTTGATTTGCCACTACGGTTGCTCCGGCTTGGTCCGAGGCAAAATTTGGTGCAGAAGCTGTTACGATATAGGAACCTGGTGAAAGGTTGGTAAAGCTGAAGCTTCCATCACTGTTTGCAGCGACAGAATTAATCAGAATGTTTTCACGGTTGCGAAGCTGGACAATGGTATTGCTGACTACCGGGGTGACGGTGCCGGTTATCGTTCCAGAATCAGGAGTGAGGGAAATTTCAACAGGAGTAGTCTGGGCAGATTGAACGATTGCCCCGACAAGGCCGTTTTGGAAATTATCTGCAAATGCATTCACTGTATAGTTATCCGGTGCCAGCCCTTCAATCAAAAACACACCATCTTGATCTGTCAAAACGGTAGAAATCAGGATACCGTTGCTATTTACGGCATTCACGATGGCTCCTGCCAGCGGCGCTCCCCCGACACTCGAGGTTATTCTCCCCTCGATAGCACCCGGATTAGGGATCAGTGCCACATTTCCGCTTGCTGTCTGATTGGATTGCACTTGTACGGATGCAATATTCGTTTGAAAGGTTGGAGCTGAAACTTGGATGACATATATTCCTGGTGCCAAGCCATCAACAGCATAACCTCCACTTGTATCTGTCAATAGGACTGCCACTATGGCTCCACTTGTATCCACAACACTTACCTGCACGTTGGCACCTGTTATGGGGCTTCCTGTTTGGGCGTTCGTCACGGTTCCAGCAATCGCACCAGGATCAGCAGCTAGATTGAAGTTGACGGGTGTGGTGCTATTAGGCAGAATAGCGGCTCCTTGTATGGCTGTTTGAAAGGTAAAGGCTGACACGACAACTGTGTAGGATCCGGGGGCAAGCCCTTGAATCAAATAGGAACCGTCGCCTGCAGTCACAGCAGAAGCTACAATGATGCCTGTTCCAGTAGTAAGCTGAACAGAAACATTTGCGCCGGCGATCGGGTTATTTAGTTCATCTCTTACAACACCAGTCAACAACCCGGGGTCTTCAATTAATGTGACATCAAGAGTAGTCGTTTGGCCATTAACAATCGTTGCGGCTATAGTTGTTGATTGATAATCGGGTGCTGCAAAAACGATGGTATAGCTTCCTGGTGCGAGACCGGCCACTAAATAATTGCCGTTGGAATCGGTACTGGCTGATGCCACCTGTATATTATTCTGGAAGATCGTGACGGACGTGCCTGGAATACCGGTTCCCCCAGAGTCTTGTAGCGTACCGGCCAAGGTGCCAGCCAATCTTGAAAGCAGGGCATCCACTGTTGCCGTGCTATTCGAAATAACGGTCGCTCCTACGGCAGAACTTGAGTAGCCGTCTGCAGAAAAGACTACAGAATAGGAACCTGGAACCAAGTTACCTGCAACATACTGACCACTTCCATCTGTCGTTACCGTAGCCACCACGACATTTTGAGGGTTTACTACCTGGACAGCAGCATTCGCGATCCCTGCAAGAGTTACACTATCCTGGACCGTACCTTGGATTGTTCCTGGATTTGGTTCAAGGAACAGGTTGGTGACGGTTGTATTGCCGGCGGTGACAGTTGAAGACACAATCGAAGTACCGTAATTTGCGGCTGACGATCTGACCTGATAGGTGCCGGGAGCTAAATCTGAAAACGTGTATTGACCTGCCCCATCAGTGATAGCAGTGGCGATGACAATACCGGAAGCGGACAGCAATTCAACAGCAGCTCCAGGAATGACATTGGAAGTATTCCCATCCCTTACGGTACCCGAAATACTGCCTGGATTTGGCACAAGGATGAAATTGAGAATGGCAGACTGATTGGGTTGAGTGATGACGGTTTTAATCTGGGACTGATAACCTGCAGCTATAACAGAAACATTATAGGAACCGGGCGGTACGTTTGAAAAGGTGTAATTTCCCGCTCCATCAGTAGACGTAATTGCTGTTACGGCCCCTGAGTTATTGGTAAGCGTCACCTCAGCACCGCTGATCCCTCCTCCATTTGACACATTCCCTGAAATTGAACTCGGTTGAGGTGTCAAGGAGATAGGAACCGACAGAGAGGAACCGCTGACAACGGTTATGGGTGTTGTACCCGGCAAATAATTCACTCTTATTGCCTCAATGGAATAGTTTCCCGGCACCACATTTGTAAAGGTGTAAAACCCATTCGCATTGGTTTGCGTAGTGGCTATCGTAGTCATCCCTTGCAGTAACGAAACCGTTGCATTGGGCAGTGAAAGCCCTGTAGAAGCATCAGAAACTGTTCCATTCACAGTTGATGCTGCTTGAACCGTCACATTCAAAACCGAGGTGTTGGATTGAATCGCGCTGCCTGTAAAGCTATCCACTCCCGAGGCTTGAACTCGGTCCAAAAGCCTTGTCCCGCTAGAGGTATAAGCTCCGCTAAGCGTGAATGACAATGTCGCTGTGCTGCCCGCTGCCAAGTTCCCGACATTCCAAGTCAATTTCTTCTCTGAAGGGTTATAAGCTGTCAGTCCCTGTGACGTGGAATTGATGGCAAATGAATTCACAATATCTGGGCCGATGATATCTTCCACAAATATGGTGGTCGCTTGAGAACGGCCCGTGTTACTCACTGTTATAGTCCCCGTCCAGGCTGCCTGTTGACCCAGCACGATAACGGCTGGACCCGAATTCAACACTTTATTGGTCACGATCCTTGCTCTGATATCTGCCTGGTTAGGTGTTACTGGATCACTCAAGGCATTCGTGAAAGAAAACCCTTCTGCTGATCGAAGTGAATCCTTGTTATAGTTATTAGCGTTGGCTGAAGTAAAGAATATGGCACGTATGAGAGTGCTGGCATTAATGCCCAGAAATGAAAAAACAATGTCAGCCGGCAGAAACCAATCCAGGAAATAATCCGGCGTTCCTCCAAAGCTTGAATCAGCAACAGAAACCCTTGCAAAATCAAAGTTTGTGATCTGTTGTGCATAATTAGGGTTCCCTCCCCCTGTCCCCTCTGCTGGATCATTCCATGAATTGACCAGCTTCACGGTATTCCGAATTAAACTAACACGATTGTTTAGACCATCTACATTAAATACCCAGTCATATGTGCCTGCCACACCAGACGTATTGATCAGCACACCCCAAGCAAAATTCCTGAAACTAGTTACCTGCGGATTCCTTGGATCACCATTAAGCCTCAGGCGAAAGTAGACATTGACCCCATCGTAGGCAAAGAACGCGGCAGGAAACGAGGCATCGCCTACGATATCCGTCGAAACGGGACTTTCATCCCCAGTCAAATCGAACAATGGACTCCCATTGACCCTAATAGGAGTGAACTGTGTGTTACTAGGAAATGGCACAAAAAAACCTCCTTCTATAAAGATGTAGTCTTATCATCCTATTAGTTAAAAGAAGATCTTGTCTCTTATAAATGACTAAATTTAATAGTCTAATTCATGTACCACCCTTCAGAAATGGAAGCAGCGGAAAAAGGACAAAACCTGCCAAGGCAGCCACTGTCCTTTTTTGAATGATTCAGCTTCATTTGTCAGCAAGGATCATCCATCTTTCCCTTCTTTCCACTCTGCCAAATAATCATTGAGCACCTTCTTCAGTTCCTGTCCGATCTGCGAGTACGCCTTATCTTCCAAGTTCGCAAGCGACACACGGATTGACCACTCCGGCGCTAAAAATCCTTCCCCGCTCATCAACACAATTGATGACCTTTCTGCCAGGCGGTACAAAATATCCACCGGTTTGTAATGGGTTTTCAAGTAATCCAAGAACCCTTCTTCAAAATGAAGCTTGCACCAGATCTCCAAATCGATCTCAGTATAATAGTCTGCATCAAACGGTAAATGCTTCTTCGGGAGCCCCAGACCCTCGTATAATAAAACCATTCTCCGCGTCAAAATGTCATTGGTTTTCTTTTTATACGTATTCTCCTTATCAAGCATTGCGAAAATGGAAAAGATCGCCATCTGAATTTGCTGCGGCGTCGATAATCCTGCCGTGTGGTTCAACGCAACATCCCGGCTGTCTGCGACAATCCGGTCGATGAACGTCAACTCTTCCGGATTTTGCGTCAGCGACGAATAACGGATGTTCAATTCATGTCTCTTCTCTTCCGGCAGTTCTTGGATCAGCTTATCAAACACGTTCGTTTCATTGATCGCAATCGTACCCAAGCGCCAGCCTGTCACCCCAAAGTATTTCGAAAAGGAGTACACACCTATCGTATTAAACGGCAGATCCACCATGAGTGAGCGGAAGCCTTCCACAAACGTCCCATACACATCATCGGAAATGATCATCAGGTTCGGATTATAATGCTTTACAACATCAATGATCTTTTCAACCGATTCCTGGTTTAGGGCAACAGAAGGGGGATTGCTCGGGTTCACCACAAAAAGGGCCTTGATGTCCTGATCCTGTAACTTGTCTAACTCCTCAGCCGGGTACTGCCACGTATGGTTGCCTTCCTCATCAAGGTCCGCAGCCCTGATTTTCACCAACTCGTATGCATGATTCGGGAGTTCGGGAATTTCTATGTAGGGCGGAAAGATCGGGACCATCAGGGCTATTTTCGACCCTCTTGGCAGCAGGTGGTTTTTATAAAAGGTCTCAAAAATATAGCACATCGCAGCCGTTGCCCCTTCAACCGCAAACAAATCAAACGTTCCGCAATCCGTTTCTCCTCCGCACATCTCCTTCACTAAGAAATCATGGACAACCTGCTCTGTCCTGACGAGCATGCGATCAGGGTTCGGGTAGTTATCTCCAATGATCCCGTCCACCAATTCATATAGCCACGCATCAGCCTCAAACTGTTTGGTGTGGATACCATAATCGATAATATCTTTTAGCAGTTGTATACCAGGGGTTTGATTATGGTTCTTCACATATTGGTAAAACCGTTCCGCCATTCCGGTACGGCTCGGCATTCCAGCTAAATCTCCTTCATCCCACACCCGTCTTGATTCTGTAATGGCAAACTGGCCAAGGGCAAAAAACGCTTCCCGGGGAGAGGCGGCAATCCAATTGGGATTCCCCCGGCCGGCATCCAGCATCGAACGCGTCATCCTCTTTTTCCCTGTTGCGAGATCGATGAGTTCATCTTTTAATTCAAACGGGCTGATTTTTTCCAGTTTTCGGCTTTCTTGTTGCGGGTCCTTCATGGTAATCTCCTCCTGAGCATACGGCAATTATATAAGAAGAGTATTCCTCATTGGGTAGAGGAATATGAAAAGAAGGTTCCGCTTAGGGGGGATTCTGTAAATCCTCCCCAATCCAGCAACTGAAACAGCGATGGAATGACCAGGTAACAGTAAAAAAAACAGATCTCCTGACTCTGGGTTTTAAATCTCTATTAGCTTCTTATCCTGTTAACCCCCAGGACAGGGCTGATATTTATCATTTTCACATGGATGAATACTGAATTAAATTGACAGTGCCGGCTTGACGATTGAATAAGCACCACATTTCAAAAAGGATAACTCTTTTTTCATGGAATGGTGATGGAATAAACGTGGATGCAATCACGGAAAGCCCTTTTTCATGGTGTACAGGTGGTTTTAAACAATTATATGTCCTTCTAAATAGGATACTGCTTCTCCGGAAATTTGGACGGTTTCACCTAAATCAGTGCAATACAACTTTCCGCCCCTTTCGGATAATTGCAATGCGACAAATTCATTTTTCTTCAACCGATTTCTCCAATACGGAATTAATGTACAATGAGCAGAGCCCGTAACAGGGTCTTCATCTATTCCGGCATTTGGGGCAAAAAATCTGGAAACAAAATCTACTTCTTCTCCTTCAGCTGTCACTATTACGCCAAACCTATCAAGTTTTTTCAGTTCGTCCATATTCAATTCAAGATCTAAAATATCTTGTACTGTCTCAAATACAGCCAAATAGTCTCTCGACCGATAGACCTCTTTAGGCACTTTGCCTAATCCTTTCATCAGCTGCTCTGGAATATCGCATTTTTCTCCTTTTCTAGAAGGAAGACGCAGGGAGAATAAGCCGCCGTCCCTCGAAACTTCTAAAGGTCCGCTCTTGGTAGTAAATTTTACATTCTCTAAGTGTTCATCTAAATAGGTACATATGACATAAGCAGACGCTAATGTTGCGTGGCCGCATAAATCTACTTCCCCTTTTGGAGTGAACCATCTTAAATCATATTCAGCACCTTTTTTCACAAAAAAGGCTGTTTCTGATAAATTATTTTCTATAGCAATCCGTTGCATTAGTTCCTCTTCCAACCAGTCGTTTAATGGACATACAGCTGCTGGATTCCCTTTGAATCGTTCATTTGTAAAAGCATCAATCTGATAAAGTGGCAGCCTCATTTTCTCACTCTCCTTACGTGTTCATACAACAATTTTATATCGTTTTCGACTATTCCGTCATCTAGTAACGCCCCAACACACACCTAAATTTATCCTTCATTGCCCAAACTGTCATTGATTGGAATAGTGGCCTGTTTAATCAGCAACGCTGAGGGAGGATTCAAAAGACACGCGATACCAACGATAATTCATAGTATTTGTGAAACCTATTTTTTCTGCAACAGAAACGGAAGCTTTGTTACTCTCCATACAATCCCAGTATGGGGTAATGTCCTGATCAAGACAGTCTTTTACAAAAGCACGGGACGCTGTTTGTGCGAGTTTCTTCCCTTGATGATGGGTTACCGTTTCAATATCGATGCCATGAATATTTCCAGCCACTACACCTGAAAAACAAACGCACGCAATGTCATTTTCATAGACAACCATATAGCCCATTCCCTCGGTTAAAAAAGCATCTAATGATGGCCAAAACTCTAATACTTTCGACTGAAGAAACTCAACGTTATTATATGGAACATCCAGGGTTTCACAGGAGATTTGGACCACTTCATATCCTTTCTCTACAACAGGTTCAGGTTGTTTCCGGTAATGATCCTTCTGTAATTCATACACTCTCTGATGGTAACCAATCACATTTTCACCAAAGACTTCTAGGAACGTCTTATCCCACCTTGGATGATGACCGAGGGCTTCAAAGGCTGTATAGCCAGCTTCTCTGAAATCTGGTTGGACTTTTTTTGTGAAAAAATCGGGTAAAACAGCATTGAATTCCGCGTTCTGTTCATCACCGATAAAAATAAAACCGTTATTGCTTCCCAGCCAGATAATTCCAGATGCAGGAGATGCCGTATCATCTACAAAAATGCGGCCAGGATGATTCCCTTCAATGACCGCTTTTGTTTCTAAGAGTCCTTTTTCCGTTATGAGTTCTTTGCATCTATGAAATTCAGACCTTTTAAGTTCCGAAATCATTCATTATCATCCTCTCTCCTACGCTAGTAGATGGCGGCTGCACACCCGCACTTACCTAAGACGCGTTCGTACACCCGCACCGCTCCAAAGCCCAATAGGCGTGGGCTGCAACCAGATCCCGGCTGTCATTCTTCAGCACACTCACCTGCTGTCCAGTCCGATCGATATGTGCCCAAAGGGTGTGGGGAACATGCCTTTCACAGACAAGGATGATATCGGCCTGGGTCATCTTCCCGCTCAACAATCCATCGTTTTCCTCATAGGGGTTATGTAATGTAACCGAACAGCCATGGTTCTCCAGCCTGATCTTATATTCACTGAGGAATCTGGAACCGATCAGCAGCACATGATAGTGCCCAAAGGCGGCAAACGTTCGTTTAGTTTTTCTATGTTTGATAGAGACTACAGTGTTCTTCTTATCCTTATCCTGGAGTTCCAAGGTGAATAGCTCTGTCAGGACAGCCTGTCCGTCCAGAAGCACGGCTCTTGCCGGGCTTTCATTTCTGGCCAGCATGTCGTGGGAAAGGGGGTATTTCAATGTGAATTCAGTATTGGCAAGGTCCACAAAGATCCATTTCCCATTTTTCTCTTCCACATACCCCAGTCTTTCTTCTTCAGCGGAAGAGTAGGATTCCCCTCTTTCCGTCAGCTTCCGGCTCCGATACTTTAACAGTCCGGCACGCCGCATCAATATGTGAAATACGTTGTGTTTCCCTCTGTAAAAGTAGCGGAGATTGTCCAAGTTGATGAACGTTTCCAATAGATTGAGCAATTCCGGTATCCGATCCGGAGGCAGGTTCATCTTCAAGGACTTCAAGAGATAACGAAGATCTTTCAGGGTATTTTCCTCGAGCTGCTTATACTGATCCAGCTCTTTCGAAGGCTTGGCAATATCTTCTTTCATCCCGCCATATTCTTCTTCTTTCAGCAAATCATCATTTTCGAGTTTGTGCCGGTATGCCTGATTGCTGGCTCTCAATAGCTTGACCTGGTTGGCAAGCTCTATCATTTTATTTCCATGTTTTTTCTTCCTGGCTTTCTCAGACTGCAGCTGATCAGCAGCCTGTTCTGCCTGCTGCCTTTTTTCCATTTCCTCATTCAGCTGCGCTTTAATGGCCTTCTGTTTTTCTAACAAATCATCTTCCACCACTTGAGGCTTTCGCTGGAGGTTCCAATTCTCTCGTTTAAGGCTCGATTCCCTGTCCCGGATGGCGGCAAGTTCCGATTGCAGTTCCTTCGTCCGTTTTTTCTGCTCCTCCTGCTTTCTCTGCAGTTTCTTCAATTGAGATTGAAGCTTCTTCCTGAGCCGCCTCTCTGGATTTTCTTCTCGCTTCTTACCAGCAGCAACTCGAGCCTCCGGTTTCGCTTTATCGCTATCCTTGAACTGATTCAAAAGCTTCGCCGTCCGCTTCGTTCTTTCCAGTTTTGTTCGCTCGATTCTTTCCAGCAGGCTTTTCTGCTGTGACTGGAAGTCCATCTTCATCACTCCTTCACACATACCAACGTCCGACCCAGCTATAGTAAAATAATGCCATATAGACAGTCATGAGGGTTCAACAAACAAAACAGGCAATAACCCGAGAACAAGACATCCCCCTCTGTTATTGCCTGCTGCCTGTTTTATATGTATATGAGCTTAAAAGCCCTCATCGATGCTGATCAATTAGAATGGGATTCCCATCAGGATCTTCCAAAGTAATAAAAGCGGGCCCTTCTGATGTTTCATCCGCTTCCTGGATGAGAGGGACTCCCTCTTCCTTTAACTTCTTTTGCAGATCCCGGACATCAGTAAAGCGTTCAATATTCTCTGCATTGTTATTCCACCCTGGATTGAAAGTCAGCATGTTTTTCTCAAACATACCTTGAAACAGGCCGATCACGGTTTCTTCATTTTTCATGATCAGCCACTTTTGCTCAATGTTCCCGCCAAACGTCTCAAAGCCAAGAGTCTCATAAAATTCCTTTGAACGATGGATGTCTTTTACACTTAAACTGACAGAAAACGCTCCCAGTTTCATTCAATCTCCTCCTCAAAATGGTTTCTCCTATAACTTCTATTCAGTTTGGGATATACCTTCTGTTATCTGAATCTTTTTAAGGGAGATTTGCCCCTCTTGAGGAAAAGCCGAGAAAAAACGATATCTTCCTTGTTAGCGTCACAGCTGCCATCCCATTCCTAGTGACAGCAATCCTGCTGCCTCTAGCAGTCCGTCATCACCAATGGCTACTTGTCCATGGCACGGTTGGCTGGGTTCGTACTAAACAGGGCCATCCATCATGATTACTTCACCCGTATGGCCACATCCCCATTCCACCCTCATTACCAGCAGGAGGTTCTTGGAAAAGGAGTGTAGGTGCATTTGTTTTCCCGACATGATTGACCTAACGAAAACGCAGTAGCGTAGGAATTAAATGAATGGAGAATACCAAAAAACCTTGGGATTGAATCCGCAAGATTCCTTTGGCTTTCATGTGTGATGTCAATGTGCCTTCTGCTGCAGGAATGGCTTGCTTTTTTGTTCTTTACATTCCTGGATACACTGTCAGTCCCTGGGCGTTATGCTGCCAGAGAATCTCTTTTATTTTAGGGATTTTGTCATCCTTTGTTGTGTAGATCATCACGAATACCTCTGTCTTGCTTGTGCTGCTTTTTTTGTACTTTGCTTTGATATAAAACCATTTTATAAAAAAACCACTGACTGCCCCAATAACAAGCCCTATAAGAGCCCAAAGGATTGGACCCCATTCTAAAAGAAAACCATAGATAGAACCAAGAAGCATACAAATACACCCTAATACGCCAGCCAGGTCCACCAGACTGGTTCCGTCAGCATAATGGATGCTATCAAATAGACGTGGTGGCTCGGTTAATTTGTCTAAAGGAAGCGCGAGGATATTATTTTGAGGGATTTCATTCTCCATTAGTTCCGTGAGGGCCATTTCCAGTGCCGGTGAATAATCAAAGCTTGCAATAATATACAATGTCATTCCTCCTTTATCGGCATAGGAAATTCTTTTTTTTGAAACTCCTTTATCAGAAATCTCGAGAGTGTAAGGTCAAAAGACTTGTTATTGTAAATACACAATATGTACGTGTGGTATAAAACAAATACATAAACAGATGGCATATATAAAAGCCATTGAGGATCCAATACCGTTTTCGCTTTGGAAAAATCTAATATAAACGTATAGTGGATACTTTCGAACAGACTGGACTTGTAACTGAGTAAGCCTATCCAAAACAAGCTGAAAATCAGGTTCGGCATGTTCTTGAAATACATGGCTGAAATGCCGCTGGAAAGCGCTGACCAGATAACAGCATTAGCAGGAGAAGCTTTATCCAAGGTAGCTATACCCGATGGCGCAAGATTGAAAATATTCAAATCCTGAGTGTTCTCCCTAAAAGCTAATATGTAGGATTTATTGTACTCAACGGCCCGCCGGTAACTGTCATAAATGGCAAAGATATAAATAGCCATGTAGGCCAGGAACCACTTCTTATCGAGAACTTCCTTGGCCTGCTCAAAGTCTCCGATCATTGAAAAATAAATACTGCTGTTTATACCGCCAAGAGTATTCACGATCACTTCAAACATCATTAAAATAAAACCAAGTACAAAATCCCCCAATAATATATACCCAAAGCCGGGAAACGCAGCAGACCACCATAAAACCACCCAGGGATTTGTTAATTTCAAGTAATTGGTACTCCACGATCTCAAAATATATAATTTTCTTCTATTTGGAAGTCCCAATGATTATCATCCTTCTTTTATATAGGCTGTTTCCGCCTATATTGTTGCTTTCGGAAAAATCCCAAAAGCCGGATTTCCCCCCTGCATACTACATTTTTCGCTCTGAACGAAGAGAGAAGCTCTTTTCTCTCTTGTTAAACAGAAGTTTTTCCGCTCATTCCTCCACTATCTTCCGGAATGATTATCGATAGCAACAACGTTTACGAAAAGACCTTTATATATTCCAAGAAAATGAATGTTACTACTAAAATGCACCTTCCCATGACAAGCTATACATTTCACTTTACGCCTTTCAGAAGGACAAAAAAGGAGCTGAAGACACTTGGTGTGTCTACAGCTCCTCAGCTTGTTGACAATGTCCGATGTATGGACCACGTGTACAAGCTTTCTTTTTATGAATAAGTTAAATATTGTCCACCTAAAGATTTGGGTGATTGGGCTGAATAAGTTGATTTCCGCTCCAAGCACACGCCTTCCGCTCCAATCCTCCTACGTAAAATGGGGAGGCGGATAATAAGCAGTCAATAGCAACAATCTTTTAGAAACGCTGTTTTCGCATTAATTGTTGCTTTCGGAAAAATCCCAAGAGCCGGATTTCACTCCTATATTTTAGGGATTATCCCTCGAAAAAGGGAAGTAGCGCTTTTCTTTCCTGCTTACAGGGGTTTATAGGGTAAATGGACGAAATAGTATTTGACATTCATATTAAATAGCACTAAGTTCACGAAAAGAGCTTTAGATTACAGCCTATCAATGAAACCAGGGTACTATAAAGACCGAAATTCTGTTTTTAGCATCCTTGAAGATGACACATCAACCAGGAAAGGAAACCTGCCAATCCCCTATCATTTCCCATGCAGAAAATCGCAATCCGACTGCTGGATTGCGCTATCTCTCCTTCTAGCAGGAATGCCCCCCGTAAACACTGGGTAACCTCGCTAGACTGTCATTTTCCAACTGGATGCTGCCAGCCAGTTTTCTTTCTCTTTATAGTTCGGCACGATTTTTCCTACGAGGCGCCAGAAAGACCGATCATGATTGAGATGGACCATGTGGCACATTTCATGAACCACCACATACTCGATGACATCCCGTGGAGCCATCGCAAGCTTCCAATTGAAGGTCAGCTGCCTTCTTGCATCACAGGTTCCCCAGGTTGTTTTGCTGTCAGAAATTCGGATGGATTGCGGTTTTGTTTTAAAGTGCTGTTGGTGAATAGAGATACTCTTCTCTACCAATGCTTTACACTGTCCATAATAAAACCGTTTCAAAGCCTGTTTGATCCGTTCTTCCTCTAGCTTTTTGACATTGATATGCAATACCTGTTCATCAAACTCTATATGATCCTTTTCAATCGTTGAATCCAGGTGGACTTCTATCGGGTAAACCTTTCCTAAATACAGAAATTGTTCACCTTGTACATAGTCCTTTTCCTGCGGCCCATTCAGGCGGTCCTTTCTTTCTTTCAAGTTCTCCAGAATCACGTCCCACTTACTCTCAATGAGTCGAATGATAGACTCGTCAGGCGTGTCTTTGGGGGCATGAACCTCCACATGTCCATAACTATCAAGATAAATGCCGATGGATTTCCGGTTTTTATATTTAATATCAAAATGTATCGTTTCACCTGAAAACGTATGATTCATGATCTATCCCCTGTATCTGATCGTTAATCCTTTTAAGAAATTCCTGGCATATCGGTCACCGCACACTTGGTAATTCTTATGGCCTTCTCTTCGTAATATCGCACCGATTTCCCCTTTCGTGACCGTCACACCTGCCTCCTGCAGGATCTCGATCAGATCTTCACTAGTCAATGACAGCGCAATTTTCACTTTCTTGAGCAGAAGATTATTCACGTGTTCATAGGTTAACGGGGGACGTTCCGGCTGCCCGGGCTTAGGTTCCTGCTTTCCTCGTTTATAGGTAATGAAACCATTCAAGAAAGACTCGAACATTTCATCATCACATGGGATATGATTTTCCGACTGATCTATATCGTCCTCTGATTTTGTCAGTACCTTCATCACTTCTTCTTTAGACAAATCCATGCCGCCAAGCTTGAAGATATCGACCATCTCTGTATTTTTAATATCCAGTGCATATCGTAAGCGAATCAATATATCGTTATTATCTATATTCATTGGTAGACCCCCTGTTAGTTTGCACGCGTCCTGCTAAGAATCATTTTAAGGACACTGAATCACTAGCTTACCACTTTACGGACCTTGTTACATAGTGTGAATGATTATCATGAGGAAATTCTTTTGCAGGTACATGACCCTGAAACTTTCCATATGAAATAGGACGGAGCGACAGGTTCCTTGTCCCGGCAAGAGGTAACGGACTGCAAACTTTTTCTGTGATTCTCCTCTTTACCGTTAACCTCAGGTAATACTGTTTGAAATACATGACAAAATGTAGATTATAATTGACATCTTAAACTATTCAGAATAGTATGCAAACAGGAGGAGGTGCATGGTTGAAAAACAGAAAATTAAAGATCGCCCGGGTTGAAGCAGATGTATCTCAGGAAAAATTAGCCACAATCGTCGGGGTCACCCGGCAGACCATTAATCTAATTGAAGCCGGAAAATATAACCCCAGTTTGAAATTATGTACAGCAATATGTAAAGCGTTAAATAAAACGCTGGATGATTTATTTTGGGAGGAATGAAAAATGAGTGCTGAAAAAATGGTTCAGGAAACAAAAGGAATCATTCGTGTGTCGTTCCTGGCGGGTCTGGTCCTCTTGATCACCTGGTTCATGTTTGAAATGACGGAACTCTCTTTTGCCAACAACAAGGGCATGTTAGCCTTATCGCTGATCCCTTTCAGTGATGCTGCCGCTTCCTTTCTTAAACAAACAAGATGAAAAAGAACCCCAAAATGATTGTAGCGGAAACAGATGAAAGACTGGTAGCAGAGAACAATGAAGCTGATGCCAAAACATTGAAGGTCCTTCAAGGCGTTTTGTTCTTATCGTATTTGGGGTACTCCTTTATGATTCCAGAGGACATTTTCAAATCGGTTGGATGGTGGATAACATTAGCCAGTTTACTTTTTTCTCTTTTCACTCCGTTGGTATTCCGCCATTTGACAAAAGAAACAAGATGAATTTGGTCATCACTGGCTGTTCATAACGAGTGATCGACAGGGTCGTTCTTCATGATGGGAATCGACCTGCCGCTAAGGATCCACCATTCCGTATGGTATATTGATGTGAAACATTCACAGAGAGGTGGGGAGTGCATGGCAAGTGGTCTGTTTTTACTCCTTATTGATAAGACGAGACAAAAAGAAATAAAGAAGTGTCAGCATCACTGCAACGCTCATCGATCAGCTAGGGAATCCTTCAGCTTTCAGTAATCAAGGCTTTCATCTTGCCCTTCTCAGGTTATGAGCATTCATTCCACATCTTCCAGCTTATACGAATATTGCCTCTTACGTAGACCTAAACCAACTAAACTCCTTACTAAATATCAACTTAACCGTTCCCACCGGACCACTTCGATGTTTGACCAGATTGAGCTCCGTCCCCGGGTCAGTAGTGTCCGGGTTGTAGTAGTCATCACGATAAAGCAGCATGACGATGTCTGCATCCTGTTCAATACTGCCGGAGTCGCGGAGATCGGACATCATCGGCCGTTTATCGCGGCGCTGTTCAACGGACCGGGAAAGCTGTGAAAGCAAGATGATCGGCACCTTGTACTGTTTGGCCATCTGTTTCAACTCCCTGGTGATTGCCCCGACCGCCAAATCATGACGTTCAAATGACCCTTCGATCGGGATGAGCTGCAGATAATCGATGACCACCAGGCATGAAGCACCCTCGTTTTCCCTCTTCGTCTTCTGAATACGTGCCCGGATCTCGTCCAAGGTCTGCCTGCCTTGATCGTGGATTTGGAAGGGCAGCTTGTAACACAGATTCAAGGCTTCATTTGCTTTTGCCAGATCTTCTTTAGTAAAAAAACGATGAGGATTCTGCCACTTGATGGCATTGATAAACGCCATCCGGCTGACAAGACGCTGATATAACTGAAGCTCACTCATTTCAAGGGAAAAGAAATCAATCACCGTCCCTTTAGAAACGGCATTCAACGCCAGATTCAGGACCAGGGCCGTCTTTCCCATCGATGGTCTGCCCGCCACAATGATCAGCTCTCCTGGTTTGAAGCCTCCCGTCATGCCATCAAGTTTTTCATACCCGGACAAGATGCCGGCATGGACCGGTTCGGAATAAAAGGACTCGAAGATTTCTGCCAGCGTATCATCCTTGCTTTCACTTCCCGCGAGGCCAAGCTCCTGGGTCTCGACATAGGTCTGATAAAACGCCTCTGCCCGTTCAGCTGTCGAATCATTGAGGAATCCCGCCGCCGCTTTCTTCAACTCCCTTGTCCGGTAACTCTCCAGCACGACCTTCTGATAATGCTCCAACCCGCTGACAGAGGGACAACAGAGGGAGATGTCGGTGATATACGTGACTCCTCCGGCATTTTCGATACCTGATCCGAGCCGATTAACCAGACTGAACGGATTAATCTCGACTCCTTCCTGCTGCAGCTCTCTCATGATTTTAAAAATCAACCGGTGTCGCGTCTGGGAAAAATGCTCCGGCTTCAGAATGATGTCATGGATTGCAGAGGGTTCCAGGAACACCGCCCCAAGCAGCATGCTTTCCGCTTCGTACAATTCCTGCGGCTGTCCCGTGTCATGCTGGATTGAATACCGGTCTGATTCTCTCTGATTCATTGGCAAGACGCTCCTCCCCCTCTCTCTTCCACTGCTCCAGCATGGCGAGGATGTTATCCGTTTCTTTTATCCTTCTGGCTGAAGAGCTTTCCGTAACGGAAGAACTCCTTGCCTTCCGGATTCTTTGCAGCAAAGCTTTCTCATAATAAGTAAAGGACCTGATCGTCTCTCCTTCATTCCGCTTCCGGTAATCAGAATCAATCCTTTCCATCCAGGACATCAGCATCTCCCCATCCATCTTCATTTCACAGATTCTTTCTATGGCACACTGCTCCTTAGGCGAAATATAAAGGCCGGCATTTCGCAGCTTCAAAAATTGGTTGGTGATCATGTCGACCTTGCTTTGGTTATCTTGTTCGGAAGGCAGTTCAATCCTTTCCCCGCCTCTCTCTTCTTCTTTCTCTTCTCTACCCTTCTTACATTCTTCTTGTTGTACACGTGCAGGACTCTTATTGGTTTCATGCTGTCCACCTGCCGTACACCCGTTTTCAGGCCGCAAAAAAACATCCTGTTCCTGTTCCAGCAAGGTGAACAACGTCCCGTAGAAGGTCTCCTCAATCGTGATGTACGCGTACTTCACTAAGCGATCGACATTCTTTTTGATGGTCGTTTTAGACGGAATCCTCATATTGCCGTTCTCGACATACATCAAATCCTCTGCCAGCAGGGAATACGACCTTAAGTATTGCCCTCTCTTCACCTTCACTTCGTTCACCATTACGTACTCTTTCTGCACCGCCCTGCTGCTGAGCAAAAGATAGAGCCGTATCGCAAAAGGACTGCACCAGATTTCACTTTCAATAATGCTGCGATTGAATTTTATCCATCCTGTCATAGTAATTCCTCCCTAAATATGTATTCGTCCTTTAGTTAGGAAGTTTTTTTAAAAATGGACACCCCTTTCATCGATTTTTATAAAAAATGTTAAATTTGTTTGTTACTTTGCTCCATCCTGCTGAATACGGCTATCTTTCTATTAAGATAGAGAAAAAAATCCTTGTCCCAGCCAGACAGTCTGATTTGAACCAGAACACTATCTATCTTTCATAGCACTCTGTGGAACAGAGTAAGTCTTCTGCGAACGAGCAAAACGGCATTCAAGAGGCACCATTTGAAAATATGGAGAGGAGGAAGGCTATGACAGTAAAGATAAATTGCAAAAAAAAATAGAGCCCGATTGGACTCGCATTTCGTTTATTGATGATGGCAACCCACATTTAGTTGTCTTTGTTTTTTTAATAGTCGATAAATCATTCCGTTCTTAACAAGCCTTAAATGCCAATTAGTTGCCATGATTAAAGCCAAGAAAGCTTAAGGCATCCTTCACCTTGGAAAATGTGATGATATCAGTAGTGTCAATGCCGAGTCTCACTGTTTCTACAGCCAACTGCGGCCTGATTCCCGTTAAAATGCATTCAACACCAATTAACTTCAGTGTATAGTTGAGTTGAAGCAGAGAGTCAATTACCAAGTCATCGATTTCATAAATTCCCGAACAATCGATGATCAACCGGCTTACCTCTTGTTCTTGTACATTGACTGGTACAGATTCCAAGAGTTGTCTTGCCTTGTCTTGACCGATTGCACCGGACAATGGAAGAACGGCAACTCCTTCTAATAGAGGGACAACCTTGGCAGTCAGCACGTTTATTTGTTTATCCAATTCAGTTTGGACCTTTTCTTGCTGCCTTCTTTCCGTAATATCTTTAACGTATGTTTGGATGGCTTCTGTGTCCCCTATCTTGATAGGATGACAATAAAGTTCTACTTCAACAGGAGTTCCATCCATTTTATAAATCATTTCCTCAATAACTTCTGCCGGTTTACTATAAGCCCCGGAAATTCTTTCAGTGATGGCGGGTTTGGAAGAATCTTTGAAGATATCCAACGGACTAGCACCAATAACCTCGTACCGGGAAGCTCTGAAAAATCTTTCTGCCGCTCCATTAATATACAAAATCTTTAGCTGTGTATGAACGATGAGCGGGTCCAAAGAATACTCCATTACTTCTTTATAATTTATACCTTCAATAGTCTGACTCATTAAATCACTCCCTCTATAAAGCCTAAATCAATTATTCATTGTTAACAAGTATAATTGTTTAACGGCAGCTGCCATTATATCAGGAGGAAATCAGGCACAAATGCCCCGACACGCTAAATAACCAAAGCAAAAATCCTCAGTGGCGCTGATCCTGAAAGTGTGAAAACTATATCGTTTGAGGAAAAACAATTACCTCCATAATAGAGATATCCTATCTATGATTCGCACAAGAAATGAAGGTATTATTCTGTTTTTTGGGCAGCCATCATGTATAGAGAGTCCGATGGGAGCCGTCACCTGGTAACCTGCTTTTCCCAGCTCCCGTTCCATTCCGTCCAAATTAATTCTTGTGTCTGTCCTGGAATTTCCCTTTGGGTCCCACTCCAGACAGGTTAGATAGCCGTCTCTTTTCCGTACATTTTTCAATTGTTGTCCAGCGGCTGAATTTCATGCACTACCAGAGAAGCAATGATCCTATCAATAGAGCCATGGAATAAAGGCAGCGCCTGCATACTTCCCTCTAGCGGGACCCTATTCGCCACCTGTTCCTCCTGGGCTTTCTCCTTGATTCGTTCCAGCATGTCAGCGGCGAAATCAAGCGCGTATACCTTGCACTTGATCCTTTTGGCCGCAGGTATGGAAAAATAACCAGGGCCAGTGCCAAAGTCCAAAATGCTGTCCGTTTCTCGTATGGGAACCTTGTTCAGCAGCTGTTCCGGGAAGAATTCTTTTCTCCGTTCCGGACTTTCTAAATATGCTTTCCACGTGGGTGATGCAATTGGATCCCCACCTCTGTTTGGAACGAGTTAATTTCTCTTACTCAGTTAAAGCACCATTTCGTTTAAGTATGCCAAGGTACACACCTATTGCAGAAAGGAATGTATATACGTTATTGCCCGACTATCTGTCACATGCGAGTAGTGTCCGCCACTTAGTTCTTTCATGATAATAGTTGGTTTACTTATTCGATCAACTTGACGTTGTATTTTAGTTTGAATTCTCTGAGGCTGGTCATGGCGATTCCCATATAAAACAAGGCAAGGCACGTTAACTTTTTTTAACATTCTTGGTATGTTGCAGCGATATAGCGCCAAAAGAAGACTAATTCCGCTTAAAGTGGTCTCTTGCTGATTTTCGATGGCTTTTCTTGTGAATTCTGTGTCTTCAAGTCCTAATTCCTCGATGTTCACTTTAATTTCTTCCTCCGTTTTTGGTTTAGCGTTCGAGTTACTATTTTGTTCTTTCTCGTCACCTAAAAACTTTTGCCCCAAAATCTTATGTAAAATACTAATGACAGGAAGGATATACCCAATAGACCCAAACATCTGAACAGGGAAGCGTTCAATTCTAGCAAAACCACTATCAAGTAAGATCAATTTTTTTACCTTTTCAGGATAAAAATAGGCAAAAGATAATCCAATGCCTCCTCCTAAAGAGTGACCAATGAGTATGATTTGATCAATCTGTTGTTCTTCCAAGTAATCATTTACCCATCCCGCCGCATCCCTCATTTTTACGACTCCATCAAGACCTTCAGATCTGCCGATTCCCGGCAAATCCAACATATGGATAGTGAACTTTTCACCTAATGATTCCGCTATGGGCCTACCAAAACTACCTGCCCAGCCAGTACCTGGTAAAAAAATTACCGTTTCTTCTTTTCCATTACCCATTACTTCTGCAAAATGTCTCACTATCTGACCTCCCAAAAGTTTTAGCGTATTGTTCCCTTTGTACATATAGAATTTTCTGATATTTAGTTCACTAAGAGGGTCCTATTTTAGTTATCTGCTATGTTAGGTGAATAAGCTTCTGTTTAAATAATACCATAAAATGTAATTTCCACCTTGTTATAGTTGATAACCGCATTCATTGTTGCTTTCCGAAAAAGCCCAAGAGTCCGAATTTTCCCTCCTGCATTCCATGGATATTCCTCGAAAAAGGGAGAGTAGCTCTTTCCTTTCTGCTTACAGGGGATTATGCGGTGAATGACCAAAATAGTATTTGCCATTCACATTGATAGCAACAAAATTCACGTAAAAGAACACGGTACATACTGGGTTCCTTTCACTGACAAAAGGCACCCCATAAAACTGAGGGCATTGAAAAAATCCAATAAAGTTCTAAAAGGCAGAATCGCTCACCTCAAAGAGCGATTCTGCCTTTTTCACTTCAGGTTTCACGAATTAGTGTTGATTTCCGTTCCAGGTGCACGACTCCGCGGGGCGGGCGTTGAGCCTCCTCGGCTTCGCCTGCGGGGTCTCACCTGTCCCGCTAGTCCCGCAGGAGGTCGTGCACCTTCCACTCCAATCAACATTGAGAAAAAAGAACACTACCCGCTAATAAATCCTTACTTTATAATAGAACTAACAATATTAAGTGGGTGGTTTCCAGTGATTCAACAACAACAAACAATGATGTTCAGTAAGTATATGGACCTTTATGATATCGTCGTTCCTCAGGACAATATGTTAAGGAAAATAAACGATTTAATCGATTTCTCCTTTATTTTTGATGAATTAAAGAATAAATATTGTCATGATAATGGGCGAAATGCGATTGATCCTATTCGCATGTTCAAATATTTGTTTTTGAAAACCATTCACGATGTATCAGATGTCGATATTGTTGAGCGGTCTAAATATGATATGTCTTTCAAGTATTTTTTGAATATGGCTCCAGAAGAGCCCGTCATTGATTCAAGTTCTCTGACTAAGTTTCGTAAACTTAGGTTAAAGGACATGAACTTATTAGACATGCTTGTCAACAAGACGGTTGAGATTGCCATAGAGAAAGAAATTATAAAAAGTAAGTCCATTATTGTTGATGCCACCCATACCAAAGCCCGCTATAATCAAATGAAGCCAAAGGAAATTCTTATGGAGCGCTCCAAGAATCTTAGAAAATCGATTTATAAGATTAACGAAAGTATGAAGGACAAGTTCCCTGTGAAGCCAACCAATGATGTTCTGGAAGATGAGATAACCTACTCACAAAAGCTCATTAAGGTGATAGAAAAGGAAGAAATCCTTTTAGAATATCCCAAAGTGAAGGAACAGCTTAATCTCCTGAAAGAAACGGTTGCCGATGATATTGAGCAGCTCCAGTGCATGAATGATCAGGATGCCAAAGTGGGACACAAAACAGCAGATTCCTCCTTTTTTGGCTATAAAACTCATCTTGCGATGAGTGAAGAACGTATTATTACAGCCGCAACCATTACCACTGGAGAAAAGAGTGACGGGAAAGAACTGCAGACACTCATAGAGAAAAGTAAAAACGCGGGCATAGAAGTGGAGACGGTTATTGGGGATGCGGCCTATTCCGAGAAAGATAATATTGAATATTGTGAAGGAAATGAAATCAAACTGGTTTCAAAATTGAACCCTCTAATCACTCAGGGTGCTCGAAAAAAAGAGGACGAATTCGAATTCAATAAGGATGCGGGTATGTATGTCTGCAAGGCAGGACATATGGCTATAAGGAAAGCTAGGCAAGGTAAAAAAGGAGTAGGCAAAAACCAGGCAGACACCTATTATTATGACGTGGATAAATGTAAGAGATGCCCACTGAGAGAAGGGTGCTACAAGGAAGGAGCCAAAAGTAAGACGTATTCCGTTACTATAAAGTCCGATCAGCACTCCTCCCAAGCAAAATTCCAGGAAAGCGAGTATTTTAAGGAAAAGGCAAAAGAACGATATAAAATTGAAGCGAAAAATAGTGAACTAAAACACAGACACGGGTATGATGTAGCAGAATCCTCGGGTCTAATTGGCATGGAATTACAAGGTGCCATGGCTATATTTGCGGTAAATATTAAAAGGATCCTAAAACTAATGTGATAATAAAGGGCAGCATATATGTTTATATCCAAGAAAAAGCCACCCCCCCCCCGCCTTTCTATTGATCACTTGCTTACCTGCATTTTATGATGAAAAAGCCTAAAAAAATATGAAACTTTCTGTCAACGGAAATCGTAGATATACTATAAGATAAAAAGGAGTGGAATGATGAAGAAATTTGCAAAAGTCCTGTCCGCAGCTGCACTCGCTCTATCCTTGGGTGCCTGCTCAATGACCGCCTCGCCGGAAGATGATGTGAAAAATAGCAGTGATATGACCCTCGAACAAGTATTCACGAAGTCACAAAAAGCGGATTCTGAATTATCCAGTGTCCATATGGAGATGGAATTAAAACAAACCACGCAGAGTGAAGCCAATGAAGAAGAGTCAATGGATATGAGCACCACCTCATCAACGGATCTTGTCATGGAGCCGATGGCCATGCACCAGACTTCTTCGGTGAACATGGAGATGGAAGAAATGGAAGGTACGCCATTACCACTGACAGAAGTGGAAATGTATGTGACAGAGAAAGAGATTTACTTGAAAGACACCATGCAGAATCAATGGACGACACTGCCGAATGAGATGGCCGATATGATGAAGGAAAGTGCCCTGCAGGAATCATCCCTTCCTGAGAACCAATTGAAGCAATTCGAGCCGTATCTTGATCAGTTCACCTTCACACAGGATGATGACCACTTTATCCTTCAACTCTCGCTCGAAGGAGACCAAGCAAACAAAATCCTGGAAGAAGGAATGGGCATGATGAATGAAGAACTTCAATCCACTGTTGAAGGAGCGTTGGAAAACATTTCTATCACCAACATGAACTTGAAAATGTGGATCGATAAAGAAAGCTTCCATACCGTCCACATGGAAGTTCAGCAAGTGATTGAAATGGAGCAGAATGGAGAAACCCTGACAATGGACCAAACCATGAAGAGCGACTTCTCGAAATTCAATGAAATCGAATCTATCGAAGTTCCTGCTGAAGTGACAGAAGCTGCGGTTGAAATGGAAAACCCTTTTGGCCAGTAACCGACAGCCGGCTCCACAATGATAAATAGAAAGAGAAAGAGGACGAAATCGACCATGATTTCGTCCTCTTCTTTGATTCAATTCGATTTGTATGAAAAGGAAAGGAATCCCCAAAACCGTCCCTCTTATTTTCCTTCAATGATCAACTCAATGATTTCTTCAAGGGTCAATCGACTTACATGGTGAATCGAAATTCTATGAGCGGACAAATCTCTTTCTAAACTGGCAAAATCATTTGTCACTACTTGAAGGGTAGAGTCCGTCAGACGGTGAGTCCGGACAATATGGGGATGATTCCTTACCTGTTCGGGCAGGGCTTCAATCCAAAATGTTGCCCATTTTTCCTGGATTTCGTCCTTCTCAAAACAATCATTGATCTGTCCATCATCCAATATATAAATATAATCACAAATCTGTCTCACGTCATCCATGATATGCGTGGCGAGCACAATGCTTTTCTCTCCATCCTCCAAATACTCCACCAAATCTTCTTTGAACTTCCGTTGTGAAACGATATCCACGTTAGCCGATGGTTCATCTAATAGAAGGATATCGGGAGAATGGCAAAGAGACAGCACAAATTCGACTTTCTTCTTGGTCCCTTTTGAACATTTCCCATACTTCTCTTTCTCATCGATTCCATATCTGTTGAGGAGATACTGATACCGTTCGTCATCCCAGCTTGGATACCAGTACGAAACAAGGCTGGCCATCTCCTTGATTTTCAAAGCGGAAAAGGGCTCCAGCATATCGCCGATGAATCCAATTCTTCTTTTCACATCGGTCTCATTTTCTGTTTTGTCTACCCCAAATAGAGCAACCGTGCCAGCTTCCGGCTGCAGGATATCCATTACTAAACGAAAGAACGTACTTTTCCCTGAACCATTTCCGCCTAATAGGGCAACGGCCGTTCCTTTTTCCAATTTGAAATCAAGTGGGCCGAACTTGAATTTCTTGTACTTCTTTTCCAGCCCTTTTACTTCCATCACTATGTTAGTCAATGCCCGGTCCCCCCACCTAAGAATCTTCATAATGGATCCTTAACACTTCTTCAAAAATGGTACGGATTTCATCCTTTGTCGATCCTAATTGTTTTCCTTGTTCGATCGCTTTTTGAAAGACTTCATACACGACTTTATCTTTTGTTTCTTGTTTAAGGATTTTTTCAATTTCCCTTACGAACGTCCCTTTTCCTTGAACGGTCTTAATAAATCCGCCCATTTCCAGGTTCTGATACGCTCTTCTCGTTGTAATCAGACTGCACGCCAGTTCACCGGCCAATGCCCTGATCGAGGGGAGAGGCGTGCCCGGCGGCAGCTGACCGCCAATAATCAGGGCTTTCAATTGTGTTTCGATTTGGTGATATATCGGTTCTCTACTCTCTTCTGAAACACGAATCGGCAGCTTCATCCCAATCCCCCCAATCTTTATACATAATCACGTTTAGCCAGACGTTTGGTCAGAAGCCTATTCCATGTGACACAACCGGCTATTCCGATGATAAAAAAGAGTATGGTGACCGGCCAGCCTATAGTGATGGAAAGGGAAACAGTTGATTCGACAATCCCCTTCCCAACAAGTTTGTAGAACACTAAAGCGATGCCGGTGAGCAGGACAATCAATACGTATGGAACGGCATGCAATACCTTCCCATTGGTCCCGTACTCTATATAAGGATTAAATCCTCCTACAGCAGCAGCGTACCCCAGCCAGATGCCAATAAAAGTGAGATACTGGGGCACTGTCATATAGTCGAATAGTTGATCATGCAGTACAAACGTAATCGTGGTATAGAAAACAAGGCTCAATAGAAATAATGTGATGACCATCATCATCGTACGGCTTAAAGAAAGAACCTTCGCCGGGATAGGAAGAGAACGGAAGAAGGCCATCCGCTTACTGAAAGGATCTTCCTTCATTGCCCGGAAGCTCAAGTATGGGCCAGCCATGAATATCGCGGCTAAAGCCGGTGTAATAAGGACAAAAATGCCATCAACGAAGATGAATTGGTCATGGGTGATGTCCGGATTGAACACATTCTCAAGAGATTGTTCCAGACTTAGCGATGTCAACGCAGCGAAAAGGATGGTCACTATTGCTGAAAATCCTAAAGGCATTTTATAATAAAATAATTCTTTGCGGGCTAACCACCATGCATCTTTTATCAATTCCAGTCACTGCTCCTTTACAGACTACTACTTTCTCAATCTGCTTGAATCATATCTTTCAGAACCCCATTATCCTCATAGCCCAGGAAATCCACTCCATAATAAGCCAACAAGGCAAACACAAGCCCCCATACAGTGATGCTGGTGACCATCCAAATGGAAGCCTTTTTCCTCTGTCCCCCAAGTGTCACGCACATGAAGGCCGTCAAGTGGCTGCCGACAAATAATGGCCCAATCAACGCTAAACCAGGCAGACCATACTTCTTCCACAAGTTCTGTGCGCGTACCGTCCTTTTGCTTTGCTGCTTTTCCGGTTTCTCGCCTTTTCGTTTCTTTCTCCATTCATTAATTTTATTGATAAACAAGATTAATAATAAAACCGTTAAGATGTTCCCTATAAGACTGATCAAGACCACGGGAAGTACAGACAGACCAGCTAAAATCCCCAAGGTAATCACGCCAAATGCTTCAAAAAATGGAACAGCACTCAAAACGAACACAACAACATAAGCCCATAGCAAATCCAAAAACTCCATCAAGATTCTCCTCTTCAAGTGTTATAGTGTGTATATCTATATACACACTATAACAACAGTGCATCTCGATGGCAATATAAATTTTCAAAAAATTTCCGCATTCCTTATTTATCTTCTGTATGATGCGCCTCTTGTCCTGAAGGTAATGATTGCTCGAATGCTTCCAGCCAAACGTAGGAAGGGGAAAAGCCGTTACAGTCGATGCTGTTCCGATGAAAAAAGACCGATACCTGCTATACCTACTGGCTAACATTGAGTTTCTCCTGGAGAAACTCCATCTATCACCCTGCATTCTCCCACCACCGCTCTTTGTCCATCCCCCGTGGCTTTCCTTATGCTGAACTTACCCGGGAATACATGGAAAGTGCGCGCCTTTTGGAAGGATAGCAGATTGAACGATTTTAATGAGGTACATGCCCAGTATGAGCCCATGATCCACAAGATCATCAACACTCTTCACCTATACAAGGATAAAGACGAATTCTATCAGATCGGGCTGACAGCTCTGTGGGAAGCTTGGGAAAAGTATGAAGAAGAGAAAGGCAGCTTCCCAGGGTTTGCCTACTCGACCATCAAAGGCCGCCTGCTGGATGAGTTGAAGCGGCAAGTGAAGCGGAGTGAATCCTTCACCTACCCTGATCTGGATTACTTTTGGGAGATGGTCCCTGATGAGTCCGTAACGGGCTGCCTGGAAGCCGAAACCTTGCTGACGTACTTCCAGCCTTTGACGGAGACACAGAAGAAATGGGTCTTCTACACCTTCATCGGGATGATGAAAATCACCGAAATTGCCGAACGGGAGCAGGTGTCGGTCTCGGCTGTGAAAAAATGGCGGAGTGGAGCCAAAGCCAGACTCTTGATTGGAAAAGTAAGACAATGAAAAAGAAGCCTCTCTGACCTGGAGAGGCTTTTGCCTTTTCATCATCGATTTCTGAATGATTTCTCCCCTGCCAGACCTCAGTAACTGTCATAAAATAAAGATTTTTGTCTGATTATTCGGGAATTTATCATTTTAGGTATTCCATTTTCCAATTATACCCATTATAATAGAAGTGTATTTTATGAAATACAACTTTAACCCATAACGAAAGGGCTTTCACTTTAAAAGCGAAAAACTTCCTTGCACTGTCCTGTCGATCAATCCAAGGAGCGTGTTTAATGAAAGAAATCCTGTCGTGCTACACCATATCCAACAAAACAGCAGCAGTACTGCCCGTCAAACATCCGGAGTACCTCACAAAAGTCATCGAACCTGACACCACTTTGTATGTCACCAAGCCTCCGTTTTCCATCATCAAAGAAGCCTGCCTGCAAGGCTATTCCAGCTATGAAGGCAGACGGGAATCCGTCAAATATTTTACCGGCTACCAACGGAAAGTACCCATTCCCATCAATCCGAAACTGAACATCTTTGCCTTTCCTACACTTTCCCCGGAAGCATTTGAGTGCAGCTGGCTATTTCCCTCACACATACAAACCATTTCACACGCCATAACAGCTGATCATACTATACGCTCTCTTGTGACATTGAAATGCGGCCAAACGA
This sequence comes from Bacillus sp. SRL337, assembly GCF_984799155.1. Taxonomy (NCBI): domain Bacteria; kingdom Bacillati; phylum Bacillota; class Bacilli; order Caryophanales; family Bacillaceae; genus Bacillus; species Bacillus sp. SRL337. The sequence goes on from NZ_OZ481793.1 coordinate 2,429,765, forward strand.
TTTATATGACTGAATCTCCTGCTGTTCTAAAAAAACAGTTACAGCGGACGGCTCATTTTTCCATGATGTACTTTTCTGATAGTATCGGAGTCTGAAAGAATCAGTGGTTGTTCTGTTCCCAAACCGTCACGTAAGCTCCAGTTGAAAGGCCGTTACTATCTTTCATTATAGGGAAAGAGGGTTGGCAGAACGACAAAGCATGAACTTTTACTAAGCAGGTAAGACCATGTGAAATCACTCTATTCCTAGAAAAGGTTTACCCTTTCCTGCATAGGGTATTGGAATTAAAGCTTTTGATTTCAAATAGGGTGGATTTTTCCTTTATACTAGAGTGAGAAGGTAAAAATTTGATTAAGTGGTAAAGTCCGCCTTCAGCACAGTACATATTTTCATAAATTTATAACAGGTGGGATAACGTGAATAAGAAATTGAGAACAGGGGCTTGCGTGGCAGCCCTTCCGTATTTAATGTTAACAGGCTGCGCACAATCCGTTACTTCTTCAGACCAGGCGTCAGTGCTGCACGAAAAGTCCAAGTTAGACTTCAGTGGGCAGCATTATACCCTTGAGGGGGCAACCAAATCACCGCGATTTGAACTTGAAGCCTCCTATCAAGCAATTGAACCTTCTGAAGGTGCAAAGCAATTGAAAACCAACTATACAAACCAGCAGCTGGAGGAAATGCCGAGAACGCAGGCGCATGGCGGCGACACGAAAAGAAGTGTTCCATTGGGGCAAGTCTTGCCAAAAGGCGTGGAAGATCAATCGGATGGTCCACTAAAGGAAAACAGAGTGGTTTCCTATTATGGCCACCCCAATTCCGTTAACATGGGAATTCTGGGAGAATACAGCCCTGAGGTATTGATGGAAAAATTGATTGCCCAAACCAAAGAGTATTCCGAACTGGACCCTGAACGACCGGCCATCCCGGCCATCGAATTGATTTCAACCATAGCCCAGCGAAGTCCGGGAGACGATGGAGATTATATCCATCCAACAGCCTCAAAGGACATCGAAAAATATGCCAAGCTGGCCAAAGAAAACAATGCCCTGCTCATCCTCGATGTGCAGCTGGCCAAGGATACGGTCATGAATCAAGTAAAATCGATTGAAAAATACCTGAAACTCCCTTACGTTCATCTGGCCATCGATACAGAATTCCATGTCCAGGAAGGCGAAATCCCCGGAGTGGACTTGGGCACAGTCGATGGCAAGGAAGTCCAAGAGGCCATTGAATATGTATCAAACCTGACAGCAGAAAACGGCCTTCCTGACAAAATGGTCATCGTCCACCAATTCGCAGAAGATGTCCTGATCAATCGAGAAGCCATCCAACCAAAAGATAACGTGGAAGTCGTCATCAATTTCGACGGCCATGGCTTGGATGCCATCAAAAGAGCAGGATACAATGAATTTGTGCAGAAACAGCCTATTCAGTATGGCGGATTCAAAGTGTTTTATAAAAAGGATGAACCTCTGATGAATCCTAAGGATGTGTTGGAGTTGGATCCTGCTCCGGCTTTTGTTAATTATCAGTAAGCTAGAGTCAGTATTTAGATCCTGATCTCTTTGGTTTACAAAAATTCCGACCAACTATTTACCCGTAACCTGATTAGGAACCCTGCTATATCACATTAAGCTGAACTGTTATTTGATTGTCCTGCTTCTGTAAATGTAAAAACGCCCCTATCTTATTTCAAGATTGGGGCGTTTACAGTTTTACTCTAGATTTTGAATGGCATAATCTGCTTCTTCTTGTGTAAATTTTTCTCCGTACTCTGAAGTAAGCTGGTCTCGTATTGCTTCAGGGGACATACTCATTGATTCCTGATATTCTTCGGCTTTTTTCAAGGCATTTTTCTTATAATCTGCTTTTAGATTGTCAATTGCGTACTGTGCTTCCTCTTCAGTAAACTTTTCACCTTGTTCCGAAACAAGTTGTTCAAAAATACCTTGTTTTGACATGAACATTGAATCTGAATAGCTCTCCGCTTTTTTCAAAGCGTTCGCTTTCCAATCAAATTCTAAATTGCTCATTGCATATTCAGCAGCTTCTTCTGAAAATTTCTCTCCATACTCTGATGTTAACTGCTCATGAATAGCATTTTTAGACATGTCCATTGAGCTTGCATAATCTTTAGCTTTCTTCAAAGCAGACTTATGTTCTGTCGGAACGTTATCTTCTTCCTTTGTTTCTTCTTTCTTAGATTCAGCTTTTTCCTTTGCCTTCTCATCATTAGCTTGTACTACTGTTTCTTCCGTTTTTGTCTCTTTTTCTGTTTCCGTAACTTCTGACTGGATGTCAGTTTGAGTTGTTGTATCCGTCTCCTCATCGTCATTGCCATTTATGGCAGCAACAACAATAATAACCGCAATCACCCAAACCCACCATTTTTTATAAAATGGTTTTTTCTGTTTAACTTTCTTCGCCATTACCAATTCACTCCTTAATAATCTTAATTGTTTTTGACTCATTATCATTCATGCAAGCTGTAACTAACGCTATTATCTCTATTTACCAATATTTGGTTCAAGGCACTTTGTTTCTAAAAGCATCTTGCTTTCCTACTTCCTTTTTCTAAAGAGAATTGTATGATAATGAAGACAAGAAGAACTATAATCCAGTGTTTCTAATAAAACAGATTCCACTCCATCCATTCAGTTAAATATTCCTAAATAACTGGTAGTATTTTTCCTTTTTGATTATATTACAAATAGATTACAAATAATATAGATTAGTATTAATTGCCAAAAATAAACAAAAATTTTTTGATTATATTTTATTCGATAGTAAGTTATCTTCGAAAATATAAAAGGTAACTCCATTGCAAGAGTCACCTTGTACATTTATATTATTCTTCTAAGTCATCTGGGTAGAGTAACGGTCACAGTGACAACCCGGTATTTGTCGAACACTGTACGAAACCGCTGATGTAGGTTCTTCCCTTTTCTCATTAGGTAGTTTCCTATCGGCTTGCTACATACCTATTGAATGATCACTGCAGACCCTCACAACTTTATAATGGATGCTTGAATTATACTTGACTTAACAACTCTATACACTCCAGCAACCATTGATTCTTCGCATCACTAAACAAACACTCCATCTCCCGGTGAACTTCCGTTGTGTCTTCCCAATCGTTTATCACCTTGGATTGAGAATATAACCGAGTATACTTTGAACTCTGCTGCTTCGATCTTTCTTGAAATACCACACCATGCTTCTCCAGTTCCTCTATAATTGTAAGACGCTGTTGTGGCTGGAGAGGACCTAATTCCAGTGTAAGCTTCAGACGGTCATCCTTTAACCTGTCGAACCAATAGGTGAATGTACTGTTATGCCACCACCACTTCATACGGGTTGGGCCATACTTTTCTTCAAGTTCTCTGAAGACTGGTAACAGAAAAGAGGCATTGTTGGTTTGAATAGAATATTGTTCCTCAGGAATATTATGTTCTTCAGCAAATTGCAAAAAGGGGTTCTGTAAATGATTTGTAGGTCTACCCTGCCGTGTAGTGTATTCAATTACTTCTTCTACTTGTTTCTCCTCTTCACTCATTTTCTCAAGAGATAGTGCAATTTTCTTGAACACTGACGTTAAATTTGAATCCTCATATAACCTAATCATTTCCTTTAGAACATCCTGTTTATCCGACCAGTCTTCGACATTACTGGTTGCTGTATAAATTTTTGTGTATTTTTTTCCTTCCATTTTTCCTGTGGCTCGGAAGTTAACACCTTCACTTTCAAGATTATTAAGCAGCTTTAACCGGTTTTCATAAGGGATTGGTCCTACTTCAAGATTGATTTTCAACCTTTCATCCCATGTTCGTTCGAACCAAGAGATGAGACCATTGCTTAACCAGTAACTTTCTTCAGGTTCTCCTAGAACCTGGTCGAAATCCTGCCATTCAGGCAGAATGAAGTTTGGAACTTGAACGTGAGCCTTATACGCCTCTTCAGGAAATTTTTCATTTTTTACAAATGAAAGAAATGCCTCTCTGAGAACATTGCTACCCATTTTGAAGATGTAATCTATGGTTTGCTGGTTCCTTTTATAAATTTTGTGCAGGATTTCTTTTTCAGATGCACTTAGTTTATTTAATTGGTTTGCTTCTTGCCTATAACGAGGTTGTCGAAGCAAGTCATCAAAGTGATGTAGATAAAGCAAGTCAATTGCTGCTTTATTGGCTTTATAGACCTCGAGTGCCAATTCTACAGAATCATTATCTTCAACTAGTTCTTCCTGAAGTATCCCAATATAATCATGAAGAAAATCGAAGATCCGATCAGAAATGGCCTCCTTATGTAAATGAATATGTGTCTCAATGATTTCTAAAATATCATTATAGTCTAGTACCCAATACTTATCTAAGGAAGGTAGGTCCCTCCTTAACGTCAAAAATACAGGGATGATCGTGTATCCATCTTGACTGTATTGAGACTGAACATATGATATATACTCCTCCAATTGTCCTTCTGATTCGACGGCATGAAACTTATTTTCTATCATAATGACCAACTTCTCTGAAGGTACCTTGATTACGAGATCAATGAACCTATTGGTATCTGTTTTCACTTCTCTAAAGACCTCCAAGTCTGAGAAAGAAGCATACATGTAGGAAAGAAAATGAATGGAAGATGATTTATCCTCATTCTCAGCCTTGGTCAGCAATCTGGACAACAGCTTTTTAACAAAAAAATCACCCATGTAATGATTCTCATTTGGATCCAGTAACCAAGCCAGGACATTCGAATGCCTAATTTCATACTTATCCACCCTAAGTACTTTCAATGGATTGAACTTAGTAAATTTCTGATGAAGAATGGCAAATTCCTTGGAATGATCTAATTGTGCAATTGCATCTATTGAGAAAGTCATTTTTACTATGCTCCTTTTTTAATTTTAATTTTACAACTGAGCTTTGCCTGTATTATTGTTCTGCTTACGGAGTCCTATTGCATCAAACCCATTCTTAACAGAATAATCGTAAAGCATGATAATTTTCTTAGTCTTATAATTCTCCATCAATTTTACAACTTCCCGATTAGGCTCTGAAACAATTAGTTGTTCATTCCGTTCTATTATTCCATCAAGGTATCCTCTCTCAGGCAGCTTGTCACTCTTTGAGCTATTGCACTTATTGCAGGATAGCACAAGATTCCATATATGGTCCGACTGGACAAAGGACCATGGAATGAAATGGTCGACGTGGGTTTCTCTCTTCTTCCCTGTCAAAGCCTTTCCACAATAAAAGCAATTAGCTTCGAAATGGGATAGAAGTACTTTTTCGAAAGTCTGGAGTGATGAACGTTTGGCAATGCTTTCTACTTTTCCAAGAAGGTAATTGATACTCGGTACCTCGTTTAGTTCCTCGATCATGGCAGCCATATGATAATTGGTAAGGTGAATGATAAGCCTTTGATAATTTAGCATGAAAGCATGAACGGCAGGGTTGAATCTTAATTTCTCAGTTTTATGATCAAAGGCATAGAACTTCCCTCTCGTATCACCGTATAATGCGCCGAATACATTGATCTTCATGGTTGATTTCACTTTGCTTATCAGTGTCACCTGAAGGGAGTCATTGAGCTTATCAAAGATCATTTCAGAGGGTATGGAATACTTCTTCTGTTCCTCCTCTATGATAGTTACAACTCTCGCATTCTTTCCTCTATTATGTTGTGTCAGATTATGGGTAACAATCAGATTCCAATACACCTTTGTGAATGTATAGGCCAACTGATCATAAGTAACTTCAAAATCCTCATTAACTTGATACAAGTTTTCTATCAAGGCTTTTATCAAAGCGTATTTATATGTAGAGGATTTGACTGACTTGCTGGATAGGACGATTGTGAAAATCCGCCAGATTTCTTCGTCCGTTAGGTAATCTTCTTTTAATTCCCCTACTTTCAACTTGTGGCTCATTTGAACCCTTCCCTCACTGTATTAATCCTCTACCTCTATCAAGAAAATCTTCTTCTCAAAAGTCCCTCGTTTCTCTGCTTTCTTACGACGAATTTCTTCTATCTCTTCAAGAGTGGTTCCATGAGCCTTGGCAAATGCATGAACGATCTCCATTAAATCAGCCAGCTCTTCCAAGGCTTCTTCCCTCGTTTCTGCATCTCTGTACTCCTCTAATTCTTCAAAGCTTTTATTCTTCAATTCTGTAATGTATTCTTCATCAGAAAGGATTCTAGTGGAGAATTTCTTTCCGTTGGCTTCGATAATTTCCGGTATTCTGTCACGTACTAGTTTGTTGTATGTAGGCATAGAGCTTCCTCCAAATGAAATATGAATATGATGATAACTTCCAGGTTTATCTTACCAAATCATTGGAAAAAGAGCCATCTGACGATAAGGCTCTTCTATTTTTCATATTTTTTCGCCTAATAGCCTTATTAGAGGAACTAGTTATTACTGACAGACTGGGCAATGAAACTTCCCAAAATTACTGCATCTCCACTCCTAAATGCTTCTTCTTATCCGGCACATTTATTATTAGACGAAACCTCTGCAGATGGTCATTTCACCTTACTCTCCCTGTTCTATGAGAAAATACTTAGCATCTGGACCTTTTCCAAGGTTTTGTTCGTGAATGCCCTTTATTTCCCCTGACTCGGCATCCATATTGATGACGAGTCGCTTCACCTCTTGGGATTGTTCTACAGCATAAAAAGCAACGGTCCACATTCCAGAGCTAATTATGGCTTCTTCGAGCTTGACGGTTATGCCTTCTTGTTCATAATGAGCAAACCATTCCTTCACTTCGCTATTCTCTTTAGCCGTCTCACGTGCCCTCTCCATCGTCAAGATAACAGGTTTTTCAGCATTCGTCAGTTTGATAGGTATTGAAGTTTCAAATGATTCTCCTTCGTGCAATTCAAAAGAGAAGGTTACCTCATATTTGCCGCTGAATGCCTCTGCTGTTTGATTATCCGATACCCTCACCTTCCGTTTGAACGTCACCTCTTTTTCAACGTTTCATCAGGATTCAGTTCTCTTACATCAGCGGGATCGAATATATCATCACATGCAGCATTATTAGATTCGGTATCTGAAACGAGGTATGAATCGGCATCACCCTTTTTCACATAAATACCGAAGGGGACTCCGCATCCGCCGTTATAAATTATGTTTTCACCACTTGTATTGTTGATGGCTGCATCCACCTTGATTTTTTTCCCTATATCAATCTCTGCCTTCAAGGAAAGACCTTTCTTTTCAAAAGTATGGGTGAGCGACTCTGTATCACTATTCACCGGTTGACTCCCTGTCCCGCATGCACTCAGGAATAAAACCAAACACAGCAATGCTTTCTTCATCTCACTCCTCCTTTAACTCAAAAGGTATACTTAATTTTCTTCTTTGATTTCTTTCCTGTAAGTTTTTAGCATAGTACCAACTGATTTAATGAAGTGTTTTCCAGACCTTAGGCAATGTAGTCGTCAGTATCATTACGACTATAAAGCTCCCAAAGATGATGGAAGGAAGGAGCCCTTTCCTCATCTAAGTCTCTTCTTTTACAATCAATCTATAATTAGACGGAGTACCGTTAATTTATGTTTCATCGTACTCTTTTTATTAATGTATATATTGGATTGACAGTTGACTCGTCCCCTCATCAAAACCTTCAGTCCCAAACAAATTTTTACAAATATTTTACTTTCATCTTTGGACAAAAATTTAGTATACTGGAGTGGGAGGTGATGAAATGGAAGAAAAAATGATTAAGCTGCTAACTGAAATGAATCAAGAAATGAAAGGTTTCAGGAAAGATTTGAACAGCTTAAAAGATGATATGGATCAACGGTTTGATGGTATGAATGATCGCTTCGATGGAATCGATCAAAGACTGGACCATATGGATCACCGGTTCGATGGTATGGATCATCGTTTTGACAGGGTTGAATCTAAGCTTGATGGAATTGGTCATCAGTTTGAACTAACGAATGAATCAAGACTACAAGATGTTGACTTTATCACAACTAAAGTTAACAAACTTGAAAAGGAAATCTTTATATTAAAAGGCAAAAATAACATCTGATACACTCTTTTCCTACCCCATTCTTTAATCCTTAAGATATTTTCCTCTTGTTTATTATTCCTTCACCTTGGATGCTGTGGACAGGTGTCCCAATGCAGTTAAAGAAAAAAGAGACAGTGAGCCTGTCCCTTCATCCTGTTAACAATTATTTTTTTCCATATGACACTTTAGCAATTAATTTACTGCCCTTATTCATTATTCATGAAATTCTGTCTTCCCAAATAGTTTAATACCGTCTGAGAAAACTCTTGATGAGATTCTTTCGTGTATTTGGCAATGGTGTATATTTGGGCTAGATTCTTGAGTCCTAACCTTTTCGTCATTTCCTTCAGTTTCGGGTTGGCCATGTAGCGTTCCCAGCCCTTTTCGTTTCTTTCGTTATAGATCTCCTTGATATCTTCATCAGAATAATCCTGATACTGCTCATAATGAACAAGTCCATGCTGTGGCAGCCTGTCCCGCAGAGCAGGGTCTTCTGCCGGATATCCTAATGAAAAGCCAACCACAGGTACGACATTCTCAGATAAGTTCAATAATTCACCAATTTGATCACAGTTTGCAAGGGTCGAACCCATATAACAGATGCCCAAGCCCTCATTTTCTGCCGCTAATGCACAGTTCTGTGATGTCAAGGTTGCATCAATGGCACCGATCATAAAGCTCATATAATTATCAAAATGCACAGGTGCATCGTTGAGAGAAAGCCATTTCCTCATTCTATTGAAATCTGCACAAAATGTTATCAGCACCTGAGCATCTACAACCATGGACTGTTCCATATGCGCAGAATATAATTTTTTCCTAAGCTCTTTGTCCCTGGTCACGACAATGGAATAAGACTGCATGTTCCCGCTTGAAGAAGCACGAATGCCTGCATCGAGTATCCGGTCCAGCAATTCCTGGCTTACCTCCCTGTCTTCATATTCCCTGATCGATCTGTGTCTGTGTATAACCTCGTTCACTTCCATACAACCCATTCCCTTCTGTCATTTTTTTGTGTATTGTACCTTATTTCGGTTACTAACGTTATTTCCCTCTAATTCCTTCCCAATTGTGCTGAAAACATCGGTTAATAAATATCTCATTACCTCCGCAGCAAGTGGTACATAGGTATTGAAAAAGAAATACCAGCACGCAGGCATACCAGCATATATGATATAATTCGAAGTGGAAAATAAAGATAGAGGTGACATTCTTGGCCATTCATGTTGTACTATATCAACCGGCAATCCCTGCTAATACCGGCAATATCGCACTTACCTGTGCCGCAACGGATACCGCTTTGCATTTGATCCGTCCAATCGGATTTTCAACGGATGAAAAAATGATCAAACGTGCAGGACTTGATCATTGGAATTCTACAAACATCACGTATTATGATTCATTGGATGACTTCTTTTCAAAGAATAATGGTGAGTTTTACTATATAGAAACATATGGTGAAAAAACCCACTCATCCTTTAATTTCAGTGATGCTTCCAAGGAACATTACTTTATGTTTGGAAAAGAAACAACAGGGTTACCGGAAGATTTACCGGAAAGATATCCAGGCCATTTCTTGAGGATTCCGATGAATGATCATGTTCGTTCACTGAACCTTTCCAATACAGCCGCTATACTGGTGTATGAGGCGCTGCGCCAGCAGGGTTATCCTCATTTAAAGTAAAAAATCTTCCGGTATGGAAGATTTTTTTCGAGCTTAATCAGAAACTTTCCTGAGACATGAAATCAGTGTATAGCCAAACAATATCCCTGTTGCAGTGGGTAGAATTTCTGTTGCACCGATAAAGTAAAATAGTTGTCTGGGAAGGAACTGAATATAATCAGGTATGATCCAATAAAGAACTGGCAGCAGTGTAATAAATAGAGTTGGAATACCAACTATCGCACTTCTGATCCAATCATAATTCCAGTTTCCACTTTTATTAAGATTTTAAAATAAAGTGGGGATAGCAAACAAAACACCAATGAAAATGGAGAATGCAATCGAAAACCAGTGCAGTGTTCCTGAGATCGTAAATGTTTCTTTGGATTCTTCCACCAGTTGAAATTGATACTGTAGTCCGTAATAAAGAGTACACAGGATGACTGAAATATACAGGCCATACAACAAACTAAGTCTTAAATGTGTCATCTTCTCTCCTCCTCAATACTTTATACGGTTTAATAGGAGGAAAGTTTCGATTTTCAAACTAATCATACGAGAGGACCATTTGACTTTTTAGACTTCTTTCAATCATCCAATACTCTTGCTATTTAAGAGGTTTCGGTGGCCAGACCTCCGAGTACAGAAAATTGATTTACACCTTCCTCAACCTTAATAATAAAATAAGGATTTAAAAATACAGAGGGCCAGGCCAACTCTCCATAAACAGAAACAGAAGCAAAGGGAACCTTTCCCCTGCTTCTGTTTTGTCTCCTAAAACAACTCCATCTGCTCCACCTCACCAAGCCTGTTAAGTGCCTGTGGTTCATGATCCTGAAAATAGGCCTGATGCAGCTGCTTTTCCTTTGTCATGATCTGCTTATTGGAATCAGCAGCCTTTCGTAAGCGGCAGCTATAGATGACCGGGAAGTAATCCCGCAAGAATTTTCCTTCTGCATGTGCTGTTAGGGCAATGATCTGAAATCCTAGTTGTTCTGCAATAAAGAAGACCGGATTTAATACGTGATCACTGGATGCTTTTCCAAATGGATTATCCATGATCACCACTCTGTGGCGTTTCATGTTTGCTTCAATATGCTTTTGTTTTTCGGCAACATAGTTGAGGATTCCTAGGAAGAGTGTCATATTTTTGCTCCATTTTTCGCCGCCGGACCAGACATTGGATTGCTCCCATGAGTAGGATCGGGTTGTGACCTGGTTGTCGTTTGTGACTTTGCGGCAGGTCACCTTCATTATTTCATTGTTCATGACAACACGGAGGAGTTGTTTGGATTGGATCCATGTTTCAATCTCTTTCCGGACCTTTCCAGTATCTTCACTTCCCTCATGATTTCTGAAGCCCTCGGCTTCCAGTTGATCCAGTATCCATTCTATGTGCTTGCGGATGCGGCTTTTGCCTTCTTCCTCTGTCCATTCTGGAATGGTGAATTTGTAGATTTCCTTCCACTTGTCCTCTACTTTCACCTTTGTTTTTTTCGGAATGAGTTCAAGCTCCCCTGCAATCGTACGAAGGTGACTATTGATATGGCTGACAAATTGCTCGAGTTGTTTGTCATGGTCCCTGATACTGGCTTCATTGTATTTAATGGCTGTTTGAATGCGTTTTTGCATATGGGTTTGGAATTCCATGACTTCTTGGTACGTACGTTTTGTCTCAATCCCATCCCGCGCCATTTTTTGCATTTTTACATTCGTGATTTTGTTTTTACAAAAAGATTTGAACATCTCCTTTGCTCGTTCAACCTTGGACCACTCTTTCGATACCTTGTCTTTTCCTTGTCTCAGTTCTGAAGTGACTGTCTTCACAAAGCCGAGTCGTTCATAAGTGAAATCCTGGACCTCGTTTTCAGATAAGACAGTTGCAGCAATTGATGGTCCTTTGAAATGGTGGGCTTCTTCATATCGGTCCAGTTCGTGGAAAGCATTTGTAATGGAATCAAGCTCTTTGTTGAAACGCTTTTGTTCACGTATCAAGAAGGCATGCTTTTCCTGAAGCTGGTTCTTTTCTTCAAAAAGCTGATCCTCGACATCTGATAGGGAATCTGTAAACCGATCTGGCTCTTCTCCCTGAAATTCTTTCTTAAATTGATCAATTGCAAGCTCTACCACTTGCTCCTGCTTCAGCTTCTTCCCTCTTACATCATCAAATCGCTTTGTTATCTCTTGAACAACAAGGTCCAACTCTTTCATTTTCCCTCTGAGTGCAGAAATCTGTTCTTCTCCGTTTGGAGGGAAATGCATGTCTTCATTCAATGGACCATAGTCTAAAACGATTTCTTCCATCGATTTTTGAAAACTGGTTTTATCCTTTTGAGCACTTTCTAATTGAACTTGAATTTCACGACGGGTGCTTGATAGCTTACGTAATGAAAACTCCAGTTCCTTGCGTTCTCCTTTTAGAACATTAATGGCTTTACTGGAATACTTCGGATTGGACGATTTCACTTCTAGATATAGTGGATCTTCCATCAACGTAGTGTAATGATAACGTTCGCTTCTTTCCAGCTCTTCAATTCGTTCCTTTTCCCCTTGTAATCTTTGAATTTGACGTTGAGTACCCCTCTTAGATCGTTCAAATTCATTGATTTGCTGTGTCAGGTCATCTTGGATTTTCTTTAGCTCTGTCTTTTCTTTTTCCAAGCCGAGATATTCAATAGCTGCCTCTAATTTCCGCTCCAGCCCCTGATGTTCTTTTTCAAAGGAATCGATTCGCGACTTCTGAGTAGAGAGCAGCTCCTCAAATTCGTTCATGTTTGTCTGCAGTCTTTTTTGCTCTGCCCTAAGTTCTTGAATTTCTTGGTTGAGCGTCACCAGGCTGTCTTTCCGATCAAGATAGCCTCCATAAGGAAAGTCTCGTAGAAAAGCTGATAGTTGTTCCGCGCCTCGATTCCATTCTTCCAACCTGGCTTCGGTTTCTTTTCGGGCATTTGTTGCTTCCTCTGCCTGCTCCTGCATCGACTGTTTCCAGTCTTGGAAGGCTGTCTCCTGTTGATTCTGTGTCCAGTGACTGGGAACGATCGGGGAGGAAGGGTGATTCTCCCCTTTGACGATTGCACGTGCTTCTTCGATCGTTAACACCTCTATTGGAAATTGCAGATGCTGGTTCAAGTGTCGCACTTTTTGTTTCAGCTGCTTCTGTTCATTTTCAGTTGTAATGAGTGTCATCGGCCACAATGGATACTCTGCTGCTTCCCCTAAGGCGGATTCCTCTAATGACTGGATAAATTGTACACCCGTTTCCAGAAGATCAAACTGATTGCTCCATTGTTTGATTTGCTTCTCAAGATACGGATCGGCAAAGAATAGATTCTGACTGCCGTAATCATCCAGGAACCGGTGTGCGATTCGTTCCCGATGCAACCGGTCTTCTCGGTTTTTCTCTATCCTTTGAATGGAATCGCGGATTTGCTGTGTAATAGATTCCTGTTTGAGATAGATTGACTCATGGACCGCCCATTGGGGTCTTATCGAGCCTAGTACAGCTTTTACCTTTTCGTGTGCTTGCTCTATTTGTTTTATCTCCAATTCCAGTTCGAGGTGTGTACTGTCTTTTTCTTCCTTCTGTTTCTGCACAGACTCCTTTTGTTCCTTCGCTTCTTTAATCTTGCCTTCAAGCTGTTTATTTTCTGTCTTCAACTGCACAATGTCAGTATCCAGGGAAACCAGACGATTTTCCCATTGCTTGGCACTGCCTCTAACAGATTCCTGATCAGGGTTTGATAGAATCCGATTTTGGATACGGCTCATTTGTTTATCCAGGTTCTGAATGATTCCAAGGTTTTGGTTGAACGCACCTTGTGTTTGTTTCAGCTGGTTACTTATTCCTTTTTCCTTTTCACCCGCATCTTCTATCTGATCAGCAATCGGTTGCTTTTCAATCAAGAACCCTTGCGTTCGTTTCGTGCTTTCTTCCAGCTCGTTGGAATAATACCCCATTAGCTCCTGACTGTTTTCATCGAGCTTGTCTTTTATTTCTTCTATATCCAGATCATGATCCAGTGTGTCCAGCTGGTTATGTAATGACTCCAGGCGATCTTCTGCTTCCTTGTGCTGCTGTTTCAGCTGGGCTAATTTCAAGGAGTGGAAGTTTGTTTTTGCTTCCTTATAATCTTCTTTTCCAATTGCGAGCTGCTGTTCGGCATCCTGCTGCTCCACGTCCAAGCTGTCCAGACTAGCTTGCTTTCTTTGAATGCTTAAAGACAGCTCCTTTTTCAGGTGATCCCTTTGTGCTTTTTCCCATTCCAACTGCTCTGCTTCGGTTTCATCAAGGTCCGTCCTCCTGGCTTGCTGTTGGATGAGGATGAGGTTCATGACCGCCTTGGCGCGTTGTTTGGTCAGGTTGTATTCTTGCTGGTGTTCATGTAATCCTTCGTATGTTTCCACATAGCGATTTAGCTCTTCTTCAATCGTTTTGTTTTCTTCGATTTGCTCCTTTAGCTCTTTGTATAGTTTGAAACTGGAGCGATGTTTTTCAAAGGTGTCAGCAAAGGCATTTTCATTATGTCCCGAGATGGCCCCTTCTACGGTTGGAATCAACAGGCGGTCAAAAAGTTGATTTGTTTGCTTGCACTCATCAAAGAAGGCTTCAACGCCGCCTTCGGTACTATTGATTTTCACGATGCTCTCCCACTCATTGGCAATGATGTGATACTGTTCCTCGATATGTTCCTGGAAGGCTTTAATCGTCTGGAAAGTATGAGCATTCATATACTGCTGTGTCATGATTTGATAATAATCGGAAATCTCTCCACGATCAGAAGGCCGGTTTGAGCCTTTGCGGACAAACGGAATGTCCTCAATCCCGTGCCGGTCCCCTGTCTGATACGGATACACATACCTGTAGGAGCCGAGGCCATCCTTTGTTAAAAATAAACTGACACACGTCACCAAATACCGTCTCGGATTGTCTGAAAGGATCCATTCTATCGCAATATGTGCAGGGTAGTTGTCCAGCTGCAGGGTCTGTTTGATTTTACGGTCCGATAGATTTGTATGCGGGATGATGGCTTGAAGGGCCGTCTGGATAAAGACGGTCTTTCCGCCGCCGTTTTCCAGCAGAATCGCGCCATTATAACCGTCAAATCTAAAAATCTCATCATTATACCGCTTCATCCCATCCTCATACAAGACATTGGTAAAACGGACTTTACTAATCGATGGCATGCTCGTCCTCCTCCTCCCATTGATAGATAAACTCAAGGATGCCTTTGTTGTATTCAACTTCCATAAAAAAGCGCTGCACGATCGTTTTCGCTTTTTCCGTTAAAATGACTTCATTGTTTCCTATCTCTTCAATCAAGCCTTGATCGATTAAAAATCGTTTGGCTGTATCCATGAAGCTTAAACGGCTGATTGTATTGCCGCTCTGCTTTTTCGCCGTTTCTTTTATATCATTCATATCGTCCCATTTCTCAATAACCTGCTTCCAGTTGTAAGAAAATCCCTGTTCCCGGGCACGAAGTTCCTCTTCATCATGCTCCATCAGGACATGGATTTGGTCATTTACGAGTCGGGTCCAGTCATCAATACTGATGAACTCCCTTGTCGGTTCGAGTGTTTGATAACTATCATAAAAGGCTCCGAACAAAATAATCGTCGAGAAATAAAGCAAATAAATATCAGCATTTGTTGCTCCTGATTTTAAATAGGTTCGCTTGATAAAGTCATTGTTCACATGAAAAGGCGACAGCTTTGTCTTCGGAATCATATAGATCTTGTCACCCGCACGTATAACAACACAATCTACACGGTAAGCAAAACCATCCACTAAACCGCGAATCGCATCATCCGCGATATATAAAGAAAGTGCCTCCTCCTCTGCCTGACCCTCACGAGCCAATAGCGTATACAGCTCAAATGCCTGCATGACTTTGCTTTCACTATAATTCATCCGGTAAGCCCTCCTCTATTGCAATCTCCATATTCTGAATCGAAAATCGGTCTGTCACCTGTATCGTGTCTGGTTTTTCTTTTACCTGCAGCGTCCGATTTCCGAGTTGTTTCAGAGCATCATCCATACTGTGCTGCTGCTCGTCTCCTTCTCGCTTTATTTGACCGGAAACAAACGGAGCGCGTTGGTGCAGCGTGATCCAAAAATCGTAGAAAAAACGCTGATCGAGAACCTCTGTCTTCTTGGTCACTCGTAAAAATTCTATTATACTAGCAAGATCATAGCAGCCTTCATCAAGTGCAGACAACACGATTTTCATAATTGCTCCATAGTTTTTCCGCAGCCGTTCCTGGTAATCATTTTCACTTTGATGTCCAATCTCCATAAACCCATAATCCACGGATTCTTCACGGTCCTCACGAATGTTTTGTTCGGCAAAGACGGTCAGGGGCGACCACTGCTCAACCTGTTGTACATGGAGAAATGGGTGAAGCAATCCTTTCATTGCTTCTAATGGAAGCGGCGTTCCAATTAATCTGGCATTAATATCCTGTTCGAAGTTGAACGCCTCAATCCCCGTATAATAAAGTGATTCTTGTGCAGCTTTAAGTGTGTGATTTTTCAACTCAATACTTTGTTCGAGCAGCCTTGAGTGTTCGTAGTGTACCTCTTCAAGCTGATTGGTGATCTCGAGTACATAGGCATACATCTTCGTTTCTTTTTGATGATAATCCTTTTCGTATAGACGATCCTTGGTTTCTTTTACAAATTGCCTCAGCTCTGAAAATTCTTCATTTTCTCTTTCCAGTCTTGTATGAATATCTTGTAGTAGTACCTTGTATCGTTCAAAGGTTTCCTCAGAGACGATGCTGCGTTGGATCTCATGACGGAGCTTTATCATTCGCTCATTAAGAGACTCAACATCTATTCGCATTTCGTTTATTTGACGCAGTGCTCCCCGGAACTCGCCTTTTTCCAGCTGCTTACGAAGCATCAACTGATTAATGGAAAGCTGGAATTCACTATAAAATTCCTTCGTTGCGAATACGAGCTCTAATCCATCCTCATCAAGCGTATAGTACTGGGTGTTTGTTTTAGAATCAAAAGCCTTGGCTTTTAGAAGTGAATATTCCAGTTCTCCTTCCCCCAACGTTTCCCAGTCATGAAAGGCATAAGTCCGTTTTTTTCCTGTAGTCGGACGGAAGGTTTGGATAATGGTCGAGGCAATGTCTTCACACGCCTGTCCATCCAGTACATATTGACGTTCCGTTAGTCTCCGCAAAAAAATGGCCAGGTCCTTTGTTCCGACCTTATGGTTCCGCATGATCTTTTGTTCAAAAAAGAACAAGAGTGTCAATAAGCCGAGCCCTTTCATATCTATAGACATATCCTGCTGATCCTTTACTTTTTTTCGGTCTAGTTCATATAAAGGGTCAAATAAAGCCAGGCGGCGCATCCGTTCGCGAAACCCACTCGTGATGTCTGAAATTTCATTCAGTTCCATTCGGCCGTCCTCCATATATCCTGCAATTCACGTGTTTTTAACACTTCCTGCGGGTAATAATGTCCCCGCTCTATAACCGATTGAATCCTTGTTCGTTCTTCCTTTGAAAAAAATGATAGAAATGCTTCAACCGCTGTCTCATCCATTCGTTGATTTGTTTTCCCTACCAACGATGGCTTGTTCAAGCATGCATGGTAAAAGGGCAAAGCTGGCTTGACGTGTTGCTTTTCATTGAGCCGCTCCCATATAAACATTCCTGATCGGTCAATGTCTCCGAAATAATAGAACATGTGGATAGCATTTGGAATGGGAAGCTGTCGTTCAAATTGTTCAATGCTTCTAATAATCTTGTTTCCACTTCCATAGATAAGAGTACAAAACTGCGTTTCAGAAAGTGCATCTACAAGCGCTTGATACGTTGTTTTATTTTCTACAATTAAGTGTTTGTATAGTTTCTGTGTAGCAAGTACCGTTGGATTCACGGCAAACATTAACGGATCTGACACAGGAATAACCTTCATCGCTTCCCATAATGCAACTCGCTCAAGAAGTTCTTTTCCTTGTCCTTCTGTAATCCATTTCTCGTCTCCAACCAGCTCAACACTTCGTTCCGGAGCCGGCACTTCATTTTTGGGAAAACCATAAGTTTCTATATACTTATGTATGGATTGTAAATAGGAGAGGTCTTTTTTCCACTGTGAAGGGTCTAGACCAAAATAGGAATCTAATTTAATAGAAGGATGCAGGTGAAGACGATGATGCTTTATTTCTTCATGAAGTTCTTGTTTCAGTCGTTGCTTTTGAATTCGGTATGTATAAGCTACTGATGGTTTTCGAGAATTTCGCCCCTTTGATTTTACCATTTCTAACACCCCTGCCTCTTCAAAGGAAAGCACAAGCTCTGCAAATTCTTCATAAGACATTGTATGACCGGAAAAACTTGTTTCTAATTCTTCGATGGTTATGGTTTTCTTCATATATTTTAAAAGTTTCTCGATCACTTGATCCCTCATAACATCTCTCCTCAAAAAATGACAATCTTTTACTATTATTTTACTAGAGTTGCTTTGGTTCGTCAGTAGGGAATTGATAAAATGGCAGTTTAGGAAATTGTAATAGTATAGGTATGGAGTGAAGCCGTGGAAACAGGTCCCTTATCCCTGCCAAGGAATACGCTATAATCCACCGTTTTAACTTCTCCCCTTTTAATCAAGTGTACAAAGTTGATTTACACCTTCTTCAGCCTTAATAATAAGGAAAGGATTAAAAAATACAGAGGTGAATCACAAGTGGCAAACAACGCACATCCCCTATCAGAACCGTTAACTCTTCCTAATGGAAGCATCATAAAAAACCGTTTTTTAAAATCTGCGATGAGTGAAGCTCTTGGAACAAAGGATCACGACTCTTCTCCTGCTCTTGTCACCTTATACAACACCTGGGCTGTCGGAGGCACAGGACTTGTTGTGACAGGAAATGTCATGATCGACAGAAGTGCTCTTGGTGAATCGGGGAATGTTGTGATCGAGGATGAAAGAGATATCGAGATGCTCAGTAAATGGGCCAAGGCTGGGACGAAGAATGGTACTCATCTGTGGATGCAGTTAAATCATCCTGGCAAGCAGTCACCGAGAACCCTGTCCAAGAAACCTGTGGCTCCAAGTGCCCTACCTCTTTCCGGCAATCTAAAAAAGTTCTTTAATGAACCGAGGGCTCTTTCCGTAGAGGAAATTCAGGAGTTGATCACACGGTTTGGGAACGGGGCCAAGGTTGCTCAAATGGCCGGATTTACCGGTGTGCAGATCCATGGTGCCCACGGTTATCTCATCAGCCAGTTTTTATCTCCCTATCATAACCGGCGCAGTGATGAATGGGGCGGCTCTTTGGAGAATCGAATGAGGTTTTTAATGGAAGTTTATCTTGAAATTCGTAAACAAACCGGTGAAGATTTCCCAATCGGAATCAAGTTGAATTCTGCAGATTTCCAGCGAGGCGGGTTCACTGAAGAGGAATCTTTGGAGGTCATTCGCTGCCTGGCTGACGCGGGCATTGATCTTATCGAAATCTCAGGGGGAAATTATGAGAATCCTGCAATGCAGGGGGCGAATGTCAAAGAAAGCACCAAGAAACGGGAAGCCTATTTTCTGGAATTCGCTGCAAAGGTAAGAGACATCGTTTCTACCCCATTGGTCGTCACTGGAGGCTTTCGTTCTGAGAAGGCGATGACGGACGCAGTTGCCCAAGGAGCTATTGATATGGTCGGTATCGCCAAGCCCCTTGCCTTGATCCCTGACCTGCCGAATCAAATATGGCAGGGAACCTACGAAACAATCCAGTTAAAACCGATGAAAACAGGCTTGAATTGGCTCGATCAATCTGCCGGAATGTTAGAGATTGTCTGGTATGAGCAGCAGCTGGCACGAATGGGAAATGGAAAACCTCCCAAACCCGGCCATAGTGTCTGGCTGGCGTTAGTGCAAACCCTCATTACCAATGGGACTTCCGTTTTCAAAAAACGGCGTGGGTAGGAAGGACGGTTTTACTTTCCCCTCCAGAAGCAGGGCTGCCATTAAAGTGTGGGCTTAATTGTTTTTCATCCACTGCATCTGGTATTTAGTCAGCCAATTTCAATGAAAACCGCCAAGACCTCGTCTCGGCGGATTCATTTTACCCTTTAAGATCAGTAGTCTGTCCAGCTTGCATCCCCGGTAATGACGGGTCCATTGACGAAGCTGCATTCTTCGGAAGCAAGGAAAAGCGCAATGTTCGCGATCTCTTCAGGCCTCCCGACACGGGGGTTGATGGCCAATCCCGGTTTGATGCGTTCCATTCCGGATTGATTGATGTCTGTCATGGAAGATTGGATGTACGTTTCCACTCCGCCAGGCGCGATTGCGTTGCAGCGGATCCCTTTGCCGGCATACATGAAACCGGTGTTCTTTGTGAAGCCGACCACAGCATGTTTGGAAGCTGTATATGCTGCCCCTGCCCTTTCGCCATAATGGCAGCCGGCTGATGCGATGTTGATGATGACGCCTGATTCTTTTTCCAGAAAGATCGGCAGCGCTTTGCGTGTTGCACGCATGACACTTATTGTATTGACGGCAAAGATCCTCTCCCAGTTACCATCGACGATATCACCGGCAGGTTCGAAGTTGTCCATGATTCCTGCGTTGTTTACCAGGATATCCAATGCCCCATACGTATCGACCGTTTGATCGATCAGGTTTTGGATATCCTCTTCCTTGGCGACATTCGCTGCTATCGCAACCGCTTCACCGCCAGTTGATCTGATTTCCTCTACTGCCGCGTTGGCTTCTTCCTTGTTAATGTCAGAAACGACCACTTTCGCCCCTATGGCAGAGCAGCTGCTGGAAATCATCAAGCATAATCGATCTGTTGTTCTTTACGGGACGGAGGGTTCCTCGTCCTAATGAATGGCTTTGTTCAGGCTGCAGTATACACTATTTTGATGTGATAAATATACCATTCTCTTTTCCTGGCCAAATTTTTCACTCAACAGAAATATCTTCGCTGTCTGTTCTCCCTCTTCAGGCATCTATTCTGGATGAGCAGTTCAATAATCCTGCATCATTCCAATCCACGTTTGATACCCAGAGTCCGAATCCCTGCTTATATTCTTATAAAGAGTTTCATAACCATTTATGAACGGATAGTAAGATGAATCCTCTTCGTTCTGGATCATTTCTTTAAGTTCCTCTTCCATACCAAAAGCCCCTCTATTGGTTTATCTCTCAAAGTCATATACTGCACCCATCCTTTTTTATTCCATATAAGCGGAACAAATCCTGTTCGGTTGCGTCCTTCAGAAAAATAAGCGCAAAAAAATTTCACCAGCTCCTTCTGTCCACAAAAAAATAGTCAACTTTTTTCAATAAATCAAAATCATTACTATTTACAAATCGTAATAATTACGATATATTACTTTATGAGAAATCAAAAGGAGGATACATATGAAGAAAAAATGGTTGGTTTTATTTAGTTTATTCGTCGTCTTTACCCTTGCTGCATGTGGAGAAAAAGAGGAGATGAACAGTGAAGAACAGGGTTCGTCTTCAAGTGAGCCGGTGAAAATTTTCACGACGGTCTATCCCCTTCAATTTTTTGCAGAGAGGATTGCAGGTGAAGAAGCGGACGTTGAATCCATTTTACCGCCAGGATCAGATTCACATACATATGAGCCCACTTCTAAAGATGTCATGTCGATTGCTGAAGCGGATGCGTTTATCATGAACGGCGCCGGGCTTGAGGCGTATGCTGAAAAAATCGCTGAGGCTGTGGAGGCTGAAGATGTGAAAGTTATTGAAGCAGCTGAAGGGATTGAGCTCAGTGAAGGAGCCCATGACCACGATCACGGAGAAGGACATGATCATGACCATGGAGATTATGATCCACACGTGTGGCTGGATCCAATCCGCTCAATTCAGTTAGCGGAGAACATTAAAGATGTATTAGTAGAAATGAAACCTGAACAAGCGACACTTTTTAATGAAAACTTTGAAACTCTCAAAAGGGATCTTGAAGAGCTCCATCAGGAGTTTGCCACGGAGCTGGAAGCCGCTTCAGGCAATCACTTTATCGTCTCTCATGCAGCATATGGTTATTGGGAAGAAGCGTACGGTATACATCAGATTGCTGTGACCGGTTTGAGCCCGACACAGGAACCGTCCCAGAAAGAACTGCAGACACTTGTGGAGACAGCGAAAGAATATGGATTGACACATGTCTTTTTTGAACAGAACATTACGACGAAAATAGCTGAAGTCGTAAGGGAAGAAATAGGCGCAGAAACACTAAGGCTCCATAACCTTTCTGTCCTGACAGATGAAGATATTGAAAAAGATGAAGATTATTTTACTCTGATGAGACAGAACCTGGCACAGCTGCTTACAGCATTGGAACAGGCACCTGCTATAGAACCGGAAGAACACGACCATGATCACAGTCATGAATTGGATGAAGAAGCGCAGAAGATTCATAATGGGTACTTTGAAGATGATCAAATTAAGGACCGAGAGTTATCTGACTGGGAAGGCGACTGGCAATCCGTTTACCCTTATTTACTGGATGGCTCCCTCGATGAAGTATTTGCCCACAAAGCAGAAGACGGAGATAAGACGGCAGAAGAATATAAAGAATACTATACAATCGGATACAAAACTGGCGTCGAGCGCATCATTATTGATGGAGATACGTTCACATTCTATGAAGATGGAAAGAAATCGTCTGGAAGCTATGTATATGACGGGTATGAAATTCTAAACTATGAAGCTGGCAACCGTGGAGTACGCTTTATCTTCAAGCTTGCTGATGAGCAGGAAGGAAATATGCCAAGCTATATCCAGTTTAGCGATCACAGTATTGCCCCAACCGATTCCTATCATTATCACTTGTATTGGGGAGATGACCGGGAAGCCCTGCTGAATGAAGTTACTAACTGGCCAACCTATTACCCTTCTGACCTTAGCGGCCAAGAGATTGCTCATGAAATGATGATGCATTGATCATCCTTCCATAAGCCAAGTGCAGGTCTAATAAGGTGAAATCCGGTGCCACTGCTTTGGGGCACCGGATTTTTCTAAATTTTGTATTCGTTTTGAAGATAACTAATGCTCTCTCTACCCCAAGCCACTTCATCAGACAAAAAAGACATATAACAACAAATTTATGGCAATAAGACCGAATGCGGTTTGAATCATAATGTACATGGCAAACTCAAACGTTTTCAGTTTTCTTTGTTTTTTAGCCTTGGATATATGCCATAGATAAAATGCAGAACTAATGATAAGCAGGAAAATGGACATTGCATGTACCGTATCAGCTAGGACGATCAGTTCTACCCCCCCCCCTATCTAATAAGTGATGACCCTATAACGTATTCAGCACTCATGCTTCTTAACACCTGATCAACCGCGGAACTAAAAGAAAAGCAGTTTTCCTGCCAAATCTCCGCCTTTGTTTTTAGAAGTTGATACAACGTTCCGTTCCTCTGTTGGGCCATCATTTCTGTCATGATTGCCTAGCGAGGCATTGCCGCCCATCATTGCAGGAAGCTCGGATAACATCTCATATGATTACGATGAAAACTATTTATAAGACAACCTTTGAAATATCAGGTTGCTCCCACAAATGATGCTCTTCTGTTTCTTTTCGTACGTACCTTCCCTCCCCTTTGCCATTCCATTAACCCTCTATACTTGTATTCCTGAATGTAACATGAAACTTTTATCCTTTGTATTCCGTATTACATAGAAGAGGAGTTGAGATTATGAAAAACTGGGCGATTGTGCTGACCTTTCTTTTTTCTTTATTATTAATCCCTGTTACAGCTTTGGCTGTGGATTTTACTATTGATGATACGCAGATTGAGGCATTCTTACAGGAAGATGGGGATGTGCAGGTCAAGGAACAGCATACTTACCAATTTGACGGCGATTTTAACGGCATCAGCCGTACACTGATTCCTAAAGAGGAGACCGATATACAAAACCTTCAGGCATTTGAAGATAACAAGCCTTTACAGGTGGAGCAAGAGGGAAATCTTTATAAAATTCACCGGACTGGCTCTGATGAAACGGTCACCATTGAACTTTCCTATACGATTCAAAACGGAATGGAAGTCTATTCGGATTTAGGGCAGTTTTACTGGCCGTTTTTTGACAGCAGCAACGAATCCACTTATGAGAATATGGACATCTATGTACACCCCCCTCAGCCGACCGATGACGTTTATGCCATTGGCTACGATGAGGCGGAAGGATCTGTTTCAATTTCAGGAGGCGGCATTGTCCATTTTGCGATGGGAGAGGTGGACAGCGGCGAAAATGGAGACATCCGGGCCGCTTACGATTCGTCCCTGTTTCCTGGTGCCACTATAATAGAGGGGAAAACGATCAGAGGGGAAATCCAGGATGAGCTCGCCGCCTACGAGGAAAAGATGGAGGCATATAATGATCGAAAAGACACGTTAAGCAGTATTGCCCCTTATGTCGTTGGTATATTTGCCCTGTACTTAACGTTACTTTTGGTCTGGGCCTGGAGAAGAAAACGAGCGATCCTTTGGGAGGCCCAGCGTAAGGCTGGTCATCACGCTCATTTACCAGAGAAAGAGATGAGTCTTCCGGCAACCATTCTCCACATGAAACATATGGCCGCTAATGGAGATCTGCTTTCCGCAGCGTTATTGGACTTGGTCAGAAAAGGCTACGTTTCACGAAAGAATGAAAATGAATTTGTCGTACTCAAAGACACGACCGATCATCACCACGAAAAGCTTTTAATCCAATGGCTTTTCTATAAAGTCGGAAAAGATGGAACCTTCACGGTTGATGCACTTGATGAGTATGTAGAGGATACGGAAAATCAACAAGCCTATCACGAGGAATTTATGAATTGGGTTGCAGCTGTAAAAACAGAGATAAAGCAACATACCTTAGTCGAGAAAAAAGTCGGCTTGCGCTGGACCGTTGCCATCAGCGGATTGCTGCTCATTCCGTTCACTATTCTGTTTGGTGTGTATGATTTACCGATGTGGATGTTCTTTACACTTCTTCTGGGCAGTTTCTTTCTTGTCATTGCCGTTTTCTACCATCCTAGGACACTTAAAGGCGCACAAATGAAGTACCAATGGAAGAACTTCAGTTCCAACTATCATACGATCGAAATTGACCGATGGAACGAATGGATGAGTGATGAGCAAATGCAAGCCTTCATCTACGCCATTGGCATGAATGATAAGAACATGCTGAATAAAAATGAAAAACTTGCGGGAGGAAAACCAACTGCACACGACTCGTTCACCACTTCATCCAGTGACCTGGTTATGCTCATGATTATTGCAAGCATGATGACAAACAGTTTCAACAACGCAGAACAAACCGTCTCCGCCGGAACCGGAGGAAATTCCATACCTGGCGGCGGCTCTGGTGTCGGAGGCGGTGGCGGCGGTTCAGGAGCCTTTTAAAATGTTTCGAAAAACCTGCTGCATTCAATACGTCAAAAAAGGAACCTGGAGATTTATTCCCAGGTTCCTTTTTGGTTAGCCATTGTATTCTCACCAGAGTAAAAGCTACTAGTGTTCATATTGTCCACGTCCTCTACTTCCTCACATACTAAGTAAGAATGGAATCCCAATGGCCAATCCAATGATCACTAGAAGAATAGTCCACGCCATTGGCCGTGCTAAATTTATAGTCCAGCCTACTCCAAATCGTTTTTCCAGGAATAATGATGGATCATTTGGATTGACATAAAACACGCCTAATTTCCAATACCGGTCATCATCACGGTCAATGACAGCCCCATTGGCTCCGGTTGCTGCTGTTTTCAGCCGGCTGCCGCCTTGACCCGTGGTGATTGATAAGAAGACAGACCCCAACACGAGTCCAATCGTGAAGAGTAGCGGAACAGTCGTCATTAATCCAGTGTCAATGGGATATATAGTGGAAAGCTGAATGAATGCGAATAATAAAACGACTGCGGTTCCTGTAATAATGATATACGCAGACCATCTTCTTCTGAAAACCACATTTTTGTACATCGATTCTTCGGGATTTTCAGCACTCACTTGTTGCTTTGCCTTGGCAATTATCGTATTGATCAATATAAAGAGCAATGTTAAATATACTTGCAAGATCGGCATCACCAAGACGGATCGATAGGATTTATCTACCCAGTTGGTCACTTCCCCGTCAAAATTATATTTTGTCGGAATCTGTTCAGGCATAGATTGATAATTTTGAAATGTAATCAAGACAGTCCCCAGCACAATTAAAAACGGCAGGATGAACCATAGATTGGAATAGGTGAGTTTTTGCTTGCGAAAAGCTGTATCAACAACAACAAGCTGTGACTTATCTCCTGACCAATTATATGCCAGTTTTAGTCCCTTCATTTTACGATGAAACACAAGATAAATCAGAAAGCTAAGAACAATATAACCGAAGGCGACTCCGCTGAAAAGTATACTGATCCTTTGCTCATCACCAGCGAAAGAAGGACCTAGTAATAGAAAAAGAATGGTAACAGCAATACTCAGAACGGCTGTAACCAACACATATTGCTTACGCATGCCCCTTAACTCTTTGGTTGCATAAACGTCCTCCGGGATGGAAACCCCGAAGCTTTCCGTTCTCCTCGTCCAATAAGGAATGAACATCATCGAAAGATATACAGGAACCATGATCACCAACAATAAAATATAGACTGTATTCATTTACCCCGCTCCCCTTTTGAAAATTCTTTAAATACACGGCTGCACAATTGTAAAAATTCTTCTTCGTCCAGGCCGCGGCAAACCGATTCAGCAATTACGGGATGTAAGGTTTTCATTAATTTTTTTCTATAGTCCTCATCGGCTCCCTGAACTCCATCTGGATTTACCACTACCCCTTTTTGGCGGTGGATCAATATGAAGCCTTCCTGCTTTAGCTGCTGATAGGCTTTGTTCACTGTATGCAGATTGATTCCAATATCTGCGGCCATTGATCTTACGGAAGGCAAGCCATCACCCGGCTTAAGCTCCCCCTTCGCCATACCTGCAATAATTTGATGCTTCAATTGGGTGTAAATCGGTTCATCTGATTCTAAATCAAGGTTTATTAACATGATAATTCACACTCATTTCTTCTTCGTCGTTCTATCTGTTATACATATAATACAACAGATATTCATTCCTGGTCAATCATTTTTAAAAATTTGATGGTGGAATTTAGGAAAAGGGGGTGTGAATGGGACTAGGTGATGCATTTAGCCAGGTGGAATCTCTGAGTAACGGCGTCTCACATAAACCGCCACTCGAAAAAGGCGCGCAAACTGTTGCCAGTTTACACGCCTTTTTTACTGTTTTCTCCTGTCTTACTATCATACCGGTCATTCCTTTTATTATTTGTAACAACTATAATCACTTTTCTCTTCAAAATTCGGCTTATAGTGCGTTCATGGGACATCCTAATCTGATTTTCTTTTTAAAATTGGGCTTATGAGCGCTTCATGCGACACCTTAATTTACTTTTCTCTTCAAAACTGGGTTTATGAACCCTTTATGAGGTACCCTACTCTGATTTTCTCTTCAAAACTGAGCTTATGAGCGCTTCTTGCGGCACCCTATCCAACTCTAAGCTGCCTGCCCATGGCCCAACAAAGGAACTACGTAACCTGTAGAGAATAAACAGCATATTTCTCAGAAATCTAAAAATCCCTATTAAAGGACAACCCGCTGGTCCAATAATCAACGATGACGTTTGCGTGTTTGAGACCCACTGTTTCTTTTAGATATGTAATAAATGCAGCGAATTCAGTTTGGGTGATAGCCTTATGATTTTTATTAAACATGACAACGACCATGGGCTTTCCTGCTGCTATGTCGTACGTCACGTAAATATATCTGGTATCGCCAAAATGTCCTTCTATATATTTTTCAATTTTGGGTGTTATTTCATGTTCCAGATGGTCCTCTTGTTTTTCAATGATGATGGAATCTTCCATTCGCTTCATTTTTTTATCATAATATACTATAAAGGTGTCATTTGTATCCACGTTTTGAACGGTGACTGCATGTTCAAAGTACCCATAATGTTAAAAGTCAGTGGACGACGAAATCGAATGGATTTCATCATTTAGCTCCTGGTAGGTTTCAGCTAAATACTGTTGTGTTTGTCTAACTGCCTCGTCTTGCTCTTATCTTTAAGAATTCCGTTCATTTTGAAAACTAAAGCCGCTAACAAGAACAACATAGTGATTCCGCCGAGGATGTATAGTACTCTTTTACTTGTTTTTTTCATAAGAACTTTCCTTCCCTGATAACTGAACACTATTCTATTATTCTCAATGGAATGCTCCTTTTTTTTACCTCAACAGCACGGCCCGTCCTCTTATAGTGGCGCTTGCTATTGGAACTGAACATGAATACTGACTATTTCAGAACGGGTGCCGATCCGGATCGGCGGTCCCCAAAACCCGAAACCGGATGTGACGATGCTATGCATTTGTTCCTTTTGCAGATGGCCCCAATCATTTTCGTAGATGGCGTCCGTAACCAGGTTGCCGGGGAATATCTGCCCGCGGTGGGTATGGCCGGACACCATCAGGTCAATGCCTTGCTGCTGAGCGAGATCCAGTTCATATGGCTGATGATCCATTAAAAGGAGTGGTTTTTCAGATTCGAGATCCTCGATAAGTGAATGAAAAGGAAGCCGGTCACTGTCGATGCGGTCTTTGCGTCCGATCAGCGTGAATTGTCCATGAACATCCATCGTTTCGTCATAGAGAACGGTGATCCCGCTGCTCTCCAACGCTGTAATTAGTTCCTGCATTGTGCCTTCATGCCGGTCGTGATTACCGAGTGATGCATAAACGCCAAGTGGTGCATGCAGCTTGGATAAAACCCTGTCAATCTTCTGGTCCAGGAATGGCTGAACATCATCGTCGAAGAGATCGCCGGGCAGCAGGATCACGTCCGGCTTGAGTGCGTTGGCTTCCTTAACGAATCTTTCTGCATGATTCTTCCCAGACAGCAGGCCAAAGTGCATATCGGCCGCCATTACTATGTGAAGGGAATCGAGCGAAGAAGAACCTTTTTCGATTTGGATCTCATAGTCCCGGATAACTGGGCTGAATGCGTTATAACTCCCATATGCCATAAAGAAGATCAGCAGACCCAGCGTAATGTACCCGGCTCCCTTCTGCGTCCGGTGCCTTGGCAGTTTGGTGAGCCGGAGAAGGATGACCGTTACATGGGCAAGCGGAACAAGCAGCAGGAGCAAGTAGAAACAGGCCATCCAATACGCGCCGATGATATTGATAAAGGTGAGTCCGGTCATGCGCCCGACAATAAACGATGTGGCAGCGAGCACCACGACCATGCTATAGAGGATCTTGAAACGCCTGCTCGATGACTCCGGGCGCAGCCAGTGCAGCCCCCGCCAGCCGACATAGTAGACGAGGCCGCCATAAAGCAGGAACGAGATAATCAAAACGAGAATGAACATATGTATTCTCCATGCTCCTTTTCTAGTGTTTTATTTAAGCTTTTTTCGTAATCTTTGTTGCTATTCAATATGAACAAATGCACCCCCGGCCAATTATAAAAAAGGAAATGAATAAACTTATACAACTGATTCCAGATTTTCAGTACATCAGATCTCATTGGCCATCGCCAGACAGTCAGATCTGATAGTAGGTCTGGCGCAGTCAAGCTCTTTTACTTACCCTTCAATTTTACTCTTTTAACTCGTTTATATCTATAGACGTGTACGGGTTCTTGAAGGTTCCGGCTTGCAGTTATCAAGGCTCCTTTTTATGTACAGAAAAAAGACAGTTTCACTATGAAATTGAAACCGTCCCTTGCTTTAACGGAAATCCAAATCAGTTACTTCCCGTGTTTCACCATTCAACTTGAACTCCATGGTGTGAGGGCCATCTCCATAAGGATTTTCGATTTTAACGTCCCATATGTTTTCCTGCTGGTTATGGGAGATGCTTTTCATGGGTGTCTCTTTTAGCACTTTTATATATTCTGACTCCTTCACCTTTTCTACCCGAGCATCTTTAATGAGAATGAACGCTCCATTTTTCTCGTATCCAATGGAGTCCCCTGTATGCGCAGTGATCCATTCATCGATTTCGGAAGACTGCTGTCCGGCCACATCCAGTACCATGGATTGGTGCAATGCGATTTCATCATTCACCATGTCCAACAGGAAGTGTTCATCAGATCCACACTTGAAAGGATACCGGTGCTCGTGCACTTCCTTGCTTCCGCACACATCAACCACAATCGCTTTCACCGGCAGCTGATCGTTTTCAACTTTTCTTTTGCCTAGCGTATTTATTTGATAGTTTTTATCGCCTTTAGCTTCATAGGCCACCCTCTGTCCATCTGTCCTGAATTGAAAAAATTTTTTCCCTTCAAAGTCAAGCATGGACTTGCTGATGAGATCGAGGTTAGCCAGGACGAGTCCTGCATCTGTAAACATGTAATCATGCATGTACGCCTCATCCTCTTCCTTCACTTTATATCTTGATACATTCAGACTTTTTCGATCTTGGGAAAGGTCAATGGAATAGTTAACGATCCCTTCATGTGTCCGTTCAGCCAGCCCCATGCTCAGGTAGGTATACGTTCCATCCTGTTGAATTGTCATATCCAGACCCCGCAACTCTACGGTGTTACCCTCCATGTCAAACTCTTCCTTCACATGCTCTACTTCCCCTGCCAAACTTCCACTATAAAAATTGGCATCCAGTACATCAACAGGATGCGTCCGTTCATAAATCATCTTTTCAACGCCAGGAATAAAAATACTGCCAAGCAGGAATAGCGCCAATCCGAAGTTCGCTGCATAAAATTTTGCTTCACTATTGAACACAGGCTTTCGAAAAAACAAGAGAAAGACGACAAAACCCACCGGAAGCCATCCCGTTCCAATCCAGAAAAAATGCCCCCAGTAAAGTGAACCCAACCAATTTTATCATTAAAAAAGATTCCTCTTCTTTTGCCTTGCGATATAAAGCCAGCACCACGAGGATGGTGAGGATGGATAGAATCATAAGGGTTATATTGCTCATCATGTTCTCCTTTTCTCATCTCTTTTTCAATGTCTATTTATACAAACTTTCACTTACCTATTCTTATCTGAGCTATGTAATATATCGAGTGCACGATTGCCATGATGGGCACCATAAATCCCATTACTATGCAGCAATACTCTACATTAGAGTATTCTGTAAAAGAAGAATATTTCCTCTTTAGCCAACAAGAGGATTCAAATTGCCCTTGCTTCTTCACCAGTAAGTCGGCTGTTAGTTTGACTACTTATGAACTGGATTCCTTAGGTGGACAATTCGGTCATCTTGTGTATAAAGATTTCAGTATTTTCAATTGAACCTGTTGGCGAGGAATCAGCCGAGAAGCCCCAATGAATGTACCGTTTACCCCATCTTCGCCGGCAGCCTGTTCTCATTTCATAGGGGTTATACAAAGGACAGGTTTCGTTTTCTCCTGTTAGTATATTTGACATCCTCTGAATATTCGGAATAATAAGGGATGAATTAGAGAAGAAGGGAGAATAGGGAATGTCTAAAAAGTTTACGTGGGGAATTACTTTTCTTATCAGCCTGGGAGTCCTGCTTTCCCTCTACGGCATGCTGGGTTTTGAGCTCCTGAGCTACGAGTGGAATGAAAAGGATCAGCTCGTTATTAATGAAGGATTCGGTACTCCCATTACTGTCACCAAACAAGATGTTACCATTGATCACGACAGCCTGAAGGTGTTGGATAGGCACATGACCACCTTTAACTACTTAATCTTTGTCGGCCTATTTATTGCTGCACTATTTATAGCGACATACTGGCTTCTCTTCAGTGACAAATGGCGGGAAAAGGAAAGGAAGCGAAAAACATATCTTCGCTGGACGCTGGCCCTGAACGGAGTTGCCATTGCAGCAGCCCTTGTAATTTTTGTTCGATACTACCACCTTTTGAATGACACTTATCATAATGTTGTATTTTGATTGATTCGACGACTACTGTCCCGTTCCTCACAGCTTTAACACTTTGCCACCGGGTCAGTAGTCATCCCTTTCTTTTTACTATATTCGATTTCACCTATTGAGTTAAATTCGTGACAAAATTAGCTTACCCATCAATCAAGAGTCTCTAAAAAAAGTGTGTTCCAGAACGAACTTACAGAATCCTTTAGGAGTCAGCAAACAAGAATTTAGTATACTTAAGTAGGATGTGAGAGAAATGGAGGAAAAAATGATGAATCTTCTACTTGAAATGAACCAGGAGATGAAAGGCTTTAAGCACGAGTTTATTAGTTTCAAAAAAGATGTTCACCAACGTTTCGAAGCAATAGATCAGCGTTTTGATAACGTGGACCAGCGTTTGGATGGTGTAGACATGCGTTTCGATGGGGTGGATCAGCGTTTCAATTGTATGGATCAGCGTTTTGATGGCATGGACCAGCGCTTCAATCGCATGGATCAGCGTTTTGATGATATGGATCGCCGTTTTGATAAGGTAGACGCTACACTGGACGGAATAGGTTTCCCGTTTGAACAAACGAATGCTTTAAGAATACATGACATGGACTTTGTGACCGAAAAAGTGAATAAGCTGGAGAAGGAAATCTTCCTTATTAGAAGTAAAAACAACAGCTGACCTTAGTATTCTTCTTCTTTTTAGTTTGAATGGATCTGCCGCCTTTAAAAAGGATGTGAAACCACACAGTTCTGGAAACCCCTGTACACTCCATGTTTCCGTACTCAACTGTCCTCCCTCTACAATCTTAAACCAGCATTGCACACACTCTTTCCAAAAATGAAAGACTTTAAAATGAAATCTTTATTCTTTATAGTTAAATATATGATTCATTATGTATTGTTTTAACTATAGACAGAGAGGTTTTTTATATGAAGATTGATTCCCCTAATATCCCAAATGAGTTACCCTTAAAGAATTTCAATGATATTTTTTATGAAGAAGATCCTGAATTGGAGCTATGTGAGATTAATGATTCGGTTTTCGAGAATGAAATGCTGCCACGGGTCCGTTTGTATCGAATGACCATACGGAATAGCAAGTTCTTAAATACGGATTTCTCCGGGATTGACTTAACAGATGTTCGATTTGAGAATTGTGATTTTTCGAATGCCAACCTGAATGGGGCTTCGATACACCGGACCGTGTTCAAGAATTGTAAACTGCTTGGGGTCGATTTCACGGATTCCCGCTTTGGCAATGTTCAGTTTGATCAATCCCTCCTCAACCTGGCATCTTTCGGTGATTCCAAGCTTGAAAAAGTGATCATGAAAGATAGCTTATTGGAACGTTCAGACTTTTATCAATGTACATTTAAAAAAGTCGAATTCACCAGATGCGAGCTAGATTCAGCCAGCTTTGAAAGTGCACCGCTTAAAGGAGTCGACATCAGTACTTCCACCTTCGAGTCCATTTCGGTTTCCCCATCCGATTTGAAGGGCTGTAAGGTTTCAACAAATCAAGCGATTCAATTTGCTGCGTTATTGGAACTTGTGATTGTGGATTGATGCTGGAGGCGGAAGGACAGGTACCACTTTTGTGTGCCTGCCCCTTCCTCTTAACCTAACCACCACTATTCCTCTACTATCTTTCATGAAGAAAACGGCATATCTTTCCCCCCCCACCACAGCACACTAAGCATTCCTAAACACCACAGAACCAAAGACCACATTGCAAGAACTTTTTCAGTCAAAAGTTGATTTCTCCGTTTAGTGGAAATATAAGACAATCTAATAGGCAGCAAAGAGGCTGTCAGATGAAGGAATGCAAACATACTTATAGAAATGAGTGGAGTTTTCTTGTGTTGTGAGGCATTCAAGACAGGATTCAAGGTGCAAAAGAAGTCAATATGATAGGAGAATCATGCGTGGATTCAATTTGGCTGGAATATGGTTGGACATTATTGATCTTGATCGGGCTGGAAGGCTTATTATCTGCTGATAATGCGCTTGTCCTTGCCGTCATGGCCAAGCACCTGCCCGATAATGAGAAGAACAAGGCAATTAAATACGGAATCTTCATGGCGTTCGCTTTCAGGTTTCTGGCACTGTTTGCGATTTCGTTCATTGCCAACGTCTGGCAAATACAGGCCGTCGGGGCTGCCTATTTACTGTACTTAGGATTGAAGCACGTCATCAAGGCCACGTTTGGGAAAGAAAATGAAGATGTTCATAAAGATACCGAGGGAAATGCGAAAGGAAAAGGCTTTTGGCCGTCTGTCGGGAAAATCGCCTTGGCTGACCTTGCGTTTGCCATCGATTCCATTCTTGCTGCCGTTGCTTTGGCACTCGGACTTCCTGATTCCCCCCTTGGAGATTTCGGCGGCATGGATGCCGGAAAGTTCATCGTCGTGGTACTTGGAGGGATCGCCGGACTCATCCTCATTAAGTATGCAGCCACCTGGTTTGTACAGCTGCTCGAAAAGCGGCCAGCCTTGGAAACGACCGCCTATGCCATCGTAGCCTGGGTCGGTGTCAAACTGGCTGTCATTACTTTCGCCCATGAGGATATCGGTGTATTGGATCATCACTTCCCTCACAGTACCATATGGACACTGATCTTTTACGGGGTTCTGGTGGGGATTGCCTTACTGGGCTGGTTTGCTCCGGGGAGTAAGAATTCTGGTGAGAGCAAGAGTTGATTTGAATACCCATAAAATGACCTCATCAAAAAAGACTTTGTTTTTAAATGCATTTTGTATATACCATCTTATAACTGACCTGCGAATGGCATAGGTCAGTTTCTTTTTAAATCAAGGCTTAGAAACATGATTATCGAAAGTGGCCTTACCAATTAGAGGAATTCATGGATCTACTGCTTCTATTCATCTGTTAATTCATAAGGTGGAGTGCGAAAGTTCCAAAACAAATGTCTTTAAAGGGGTTGGTATTCTGTAAGAATAAGGAGACCTTTCCCCTATCAATCTAAACTAGCTTTTACTATTTTAGAAAAAAACTGAATCCGTTAGTTTCGGGTTAATCCGTAAGCCGATTGTTGAAGGATACACTAGACTTTTATTCTGTTAAAAACCTAAGATTGATAAAAGCAGTCACTTTACGAATTGCACCGGTATAACTAGTTTAAGAATATTTCGGAAATAGGACTTGCATTTAAAAGTAATTTAAATTACCCTTTAATTAAGGAGGGGTGATATGAATAAAACGTTTTTAGACTTTGTAGCTCTTCAAAAATCTGCCATCGACTTAATTACTCAAGAAAAGTATAACGAGGCCATAATGAATTTAGAAACAGCTAAAACCTTTTTTCCTGATAAACTGGATAGGATCGGGCACTGGCTGGCAGGAATCTATTGTATAAAGAATAATAAAGAGAAAGCCCTATCAGAACTTAAAGAAGTCTTAACAAAAGGGTTATACTGGAACCCGAGCATATTAACAGGTGATTCTGATTTGTCCTTAATACAAGACTCAAAAGAGTTTGCTGAAATCATTCATACTTGTGAGGAATTATATGAAACTCATAAAAACACTTCACGTTTCATTCATCATATTCTAGGAAATACTGAATCTGATACGTCAATCACAGCTTTACATTGGAAAGGTTCAAATGCCTTAGACTTCTCAGAGCAAATAGCTACAGATGGACTAAGGAATAAATATTTATTCTCCTTTATTCAATCTTCTCAGTTGTTTAGTCATGGCTGCTATCATTGGGATCATTATGATGCTGCCAAGGCTGAAATTGAAAATTCCCACATGGAATTAATGGCCGGATATGAAACCTCTATTAAAAAAAGGATTATAATCGGAGCCTCCCAGGGAGCAGATACAGCCATTACTATGTATTTTGAACCGAATAGTTATTACGATACAGCCTTGGCGATCGTACCTACACTCTCTACCCTGGACACGATTGAAGAAACATTAAAGAAACATCCAACAACAAAAGAAAAATTGGTGATTATCACTGGAGATAAAGATTATTTTTATCAAGACGTGTTAGAGGCATTACCGGTTTTTGAAAGATATAATATTCCCTGTCAATTAATCGTTATAAAAGGAATGGGCCACACCATACCAGATAATTTTGAAGAATTGTTAGAAGAAATTATAAAAGAAATAGAAACCTATTAAGATTCAAAAGGGCAATAGCCGGGAATACATCAACATATCCCCAGCTATTGCCTTTTTGTTAAATATCTTAAAGAAAAACGGAAACAGTAACTTCTTTACAATTACTTATTAAAGGAATCTGTTTTATTAATACTGTACTCATACTTCGATCCCGTCATTACATCGATTAATAAATGGTCAACTTCAATATTTAAATTTTCCTCTTTTATGGAAAAGATCAGTATTCATGTCTTACCAATTGCTCTTGACTATAAACATCCTATGGACAAGAACACTTGTTCATAGTAGAGGTAATCATAAAAG
Organism: Bacillus sp. SRL337; assembly: GCF_984799155.1. Classification (NCBI taxonomy): domain Bacteria; kingdom Bacillati; phylum Bacillota; class Bacilli; order Caryophanales; family Bacillaceae; genus Bacillus; species Bacillus sp. SRL337. The sequence goes on from NZ_OZ481793.1 coordinate 2,465,836, forward strand.
CCATCAACGTACTATAAAGCCGTAGCATGACCCTTTTTTATAAAGTAAAGAAGAATTGCCTTTTGATGCGTATTAGTCTTGGGATAAATAGATACCAATTCCACTCATGGAATTCTTCAATACAAAAGGATGAACCTCCATTTCTCAAAATCTTATTGAAAAACTCTACACTATCTGGATGATCATACAAATCTTCTTGAATAGATTCCTTAATATTGAAATTAGTCATATGTGTATTAATCATAAAACTCGAGAAATACGTCCTCAACGTTAATGATTCTTCTTTTGTAAGGGCCTCGTCATTGATTATTGAAATTCTTAAAACATTTAACACCTTATTAATATCTTCCTAGTCCAATATAACATAAAGGATCCATTTTAATATTTTCTTCAGTAAAAGGATTTCTAGTATCCTCAATTACTACATGAGCGAAGATTTTTTCATTGTTTATTACATGAAAAATTTCTAAATCACGCAATCTTAAAATTCTATTAAGGTATATCAGCGTCTCCTCCTACCAATCATAAAATAGGAAAAGTGCAAAACTTCAGACACACCCATTCAACGATTAATTATGACTATATATATAAAACATTAATAAATAAAATAATCCTATAGTAGATGGCCGTCAAGCAGAAACTCAATATCATAAAGAAGGCAATCCCAAGAGTGACGGGAGACAAGCGGAATTGGAATAGTTTGATTCCGCCAACATCCTGACCAGTCCACCCCCTTGGTACATTCATTTCGTTATGCATTTGCGTTGTGTAAAAAACAAATAACCAAATCACTCCAAATTGAAGTGCTCCTCCGAGAAAAAAAATCTCCATAAGGTCCCATCCAAAAAACGCCGCTACTCCCCATAACAACCCAGCTTCTGCCAACATTGTAATAATAACAATCAGCGCTTAATTCTGATGATTTTCCTCCTCTATCGATCCCTACTTATATTACCCACATAACGTTTTATACTTTTTTAAGAAAAGAGAGTAAAAATGATGTTCGATTAACCTCCCGTTAGCCGGAGATCCCAACTACCCAAAGGCCTCCAGGGTTTCTACTTGATCAAGAGTAGTCCCCATGCTAGATAAAAGAATTAAATGAGTATCCCATTAGTTCCGAAAAAAAATAAAATTAAAGTAGAGTTTTTTCTGCTTTAATTTTATTTTTTCCAACGCTTAGGTTTATTTCAAGTTTTTCCTGCTAACACTTTAATTGTTTTATCAACCGATATGATACTATTTAAGGAAGTTAACCACTATGTCCTTGAATTTTTCTGGTTCTTCAAAGTGAGGGAAATGCCCACTATCTTGTAGGGTGATATTATCACCATGTTTTACATCTTTCAAAAAGGCTCTTTTCTGTTCATCACACGTTACGGGATCATATTTGCCATTAATTAAAAGAGCTGGCTGTGTTACTTCTTTTAGTCTTGATAGCAAGGAATTAAATATTTCATTCTCCTAAATCAACCGGTCAATATGAACCATATTTTTTTCGTGAAACTGGTTCCATTCATCTTTTGTATATAATGAATAATCAGTTGTATGTTCAAAATTATGAATGTGTATTTCTATGCCCCTTTCCCCTAATTCTGGACGAATCACCGTAAACTCCAACATTAAAGCCTTCGCAGATTTATCTGATTGTGATAATTCCAAGCATTTCTCTGCCAGGTTTTCTTTTCCCACTTCAGTAAATATTTCTGAGGCTTTTATTAATGAATTTCTCCCTGAAAGTCCAGAATCAAAAGTGGGACACTCGAAAATTATATGACTAACTGACTTTGGAAAGGTAATTGCATATAAAAGACTAAAATAGCCTCCGAAAGAATGACCTAACAGTGCCCATTTTTTAATCCCTAATTCTTTTCTAAGTTCCTCATAATCCAGTATAATATCATACATAGAAAAGCTCTCTTCTTTTTTTATGCTTTCAGAGCGGGAAACACCTCTCTGGTCAACCGCAATGAGTCTAACCTCTTCCTGTAGTCTTTCTGCTTGATGATAAGAGAAGTCGTAACATCCTTGACCAGGACCTCCATGTATATACAATAAAGGAGTGTTATTTTCCGAACCGTAAATTTCTACATATAAATCTTTTCCCCTAATATTAATCAAACTCCCGTTAAATGGCTTTTCCATTTTCTTTCCCCCTTGTTTAATCGCTTACAATAGTTCTATTAGCTCTATGTAAACATCTCTCATCTTTCATATTTAGCAAACATTCAACTGACCATCTTATTTCCTGTTTTTACATACAAACCAGCTCTTCAGGAATTTTTCAACTCATTAAAAATCTTTTTTAAATGGATGTGTATATTTTATATTCACTAATTTTCTTCCCCCTAGCTAATTGAATATACGATTGAGTAGTATAAAAAGATCCAATTTTCAGTAAAAATGTTATTCAATTAACCTCCTCCAATAATTGAAGAAGGCAATAGCTGCATTAATAAGTTGATCTGCCGTTATTGCCTCTTTACTTGAACAAGACATTTATGCATTTGGCAGGTTACGCTACTGGTTTTTAATACTAAGTATTTTTCCGTTACTGATTTTCACCAAATTAAAACCTCCCTCAAAATGAGAGAGGCTCTTGAAACTTATCAGTAAGCATATGCGTTTACTGATCCACCAATTTTAGAATCACTTAATGAGTCTCTTATATCTACATAATATGTTGATGGTATCATGTTAGTAAATATCGTATATCCACCACTCAGTGAGTGAAATACAGTGCAGTTACCTGTTGTTGCAGAACATAATCTAGCTTGCAACATACTAGAGCTGGCTGAACCAATGGCCCCGTTCTCATAAAGCCTCTGTAACCGGCTAACATTAATTCTAACGTCATTTGCTACGCTAGAGGTGGTTACGCTTGTCTCATACTTTCCATCCTCTGTTACAAAAGTTCCCGAACCTGCTAGTGCTGATGATACACCCAAAAGTGACATTACCAAAACTAAGACTGTTATACTAATCATCTTTTTCATCAGTAAACCCTCCACAATTGTTTTAGAGTTTTTTCCGGCCAGAAGTACTCCATTAGAAGATTAACATATAAATTGGAATAATTGTTAAATTATTACCAAAAGAATAAATAGAAGTAACTAGTAATGTTGTATATATTAAACTTTTTCGATTTTTATATCCATCTATTAAATCAATATTTTCGTGAGAACGAGGATTTTTTCTAAATATAAGATCAATATCACATCCTCGCAACCAGAAGTCATGCTATTAAAATGAAATTACCCTAAGGTAAATCCGGCTTTAGGGATCTTTTCGAAAGCAACAAATTCTGCGAAAAACAGCCTATTCATAATTCAATTCTACAAATTAGACGGACGTGTTACGCATTTGGCTTCATTTAATTATCTTCACACCCTAAAGAATTTCATACTAAAGAATTCAAAGAGGCTATAACTGTATTTACTCTTATGAGACTTAGATTTTGAAATCGAGAATACGCACTCATATTCTGTAGCGCAAAATTCCTCACGCCCTGAAAAAAAGAGACAGTCAGACTGTCTCTTTACCACGGAACGAGGGGACTGTCCCCTGATTCACTAAAGCGGTAAAGCGGTAATTCAAGTGGGGACTGTCCCCTGATTCACTAAAGCGGTAACGCGGTAATTCAAATGGGGACTGTCCCCTGGTTCGCTAATGTGGTAAAGCGGTAATTCAAGTGGGGACTGTCCCCTGGTTCACTAAAGCGGTAACGCGGTAATTCAAGCGGGGACTGTCCCCTGATTCACTAAAGCGGTAACGCGGTAATTCAAGTGGGGCGTGTCCCCTGGTTCGCTAATGTGGTAAAGCGGTAATTCAAGTGGGGACTGTCCCCTGGTTCGCTAATGTGGTAAAGCGGTAATTCAAGTGGGGACTGTCCCCTGGTTCGCTAATGCGGTAACGCGGTAACGCAAGTGGGGACTGTCCCCTTTTTACTTCATTAATGATTTATCTACATACTAATCTCTTTATTTTTCAATACCTTGATTGTGCCTGCTGCAAGGGCAACGGAAAGCACTACCATCCACAATACGGCTGCAACAGGGTATAAGACTGGATTCCCAAGGATATTGATCGTTTTGAAACTGTTGAACAGGAAATCCACTCTCATGATATACAGGTATGAAAAATGGACTAAATTAAAGAGCCACGGTTTCAATGGCACCATCTCCACCAACATGAACGGAAGGGAGAAAATCGCCCCTGATATAAAAAATGAGAGAAGTGAGTTCCTGCTGATCGATGAGATAAAAAGGATCAATACCGCAAAACCAAATGCCGCTGCAAGATGGATTCCCAGTTGAATCAGGTGAAAGTCCAGCATATTCAGTCCGTATGGAGAAGCAAAATACCTGAATACGAACTGAAGCGGTGATTCCCATCCAAGGTTGCCCAGTAAATAGAGCTTGCTGATGACATTCACGGCTTCCCACGCGGCGACAACGATCAAGGTATAGATCAAAGCTGCTCCAAGCTTCGACCAAGTCAGCACCGTCTTCCCTTTCTTCGAACTCAGTATATAATTGTCGACACCCGAACTGTATTCTCTTGTATAAGTAGAAGAAAGTCCGATCAAAAGCATCGCCCCGGTAACCACAAACGCAGACGTACCGGTATATTCAATGATTTCCGCTGGGCCTTTGTAAAAAGAATAATAGGAAAGGTCCACGTTTTTCAGCATCTGCTTTTCAAGGGCAGCATTGTATTTAGTTGAACTCTCCAGGTCTTGCAGTCTTAGATTGATGGCCGCCTGTATCCTCTGGCTAAAAGCAATATCTTCATAGATTCCGGACTGAACTTCCTCGTTGTCTGAAAGGAAAGCTCCCTCTGTCCCATTCGCTTTCATTTCCTCTATGCGTTCTTCTGCTTTGGCCATCAATTGGTCATTCGACGCTTCAGCTTCTAAGATTTTTTCAGACGTCAAGGTCCCTTCCCACTCTTTATAAAATTGCTTCGTCTGCTCATCTGTTTTCTCGAAGTTTAAAATATACATAGAAGACAAAAGGATGAGAATTAGAAAGGTGATATAGATCATTTTCTGGCTGAAGATTTTGTATAGTTCCAGCTTTAGCAGCTTCATTCCATCCCCTCCTCTTCATCGAAGTAGTACAAATATAAATCTTCCAGATTAGGTTCCACACTTACTGCCTGTTGATGTGGTTTCTCTTCACTTATCATCCGCAGCTGATAACCATCCTGGATGCGTGAAATGTTCCCGACTTTGTATCCTGTTTGATACGTTTCCAATTCTTCTTCTTTTGATGTCAGCGACCAGACTTTTTGATCGAGTCCTGCCAACAGATGATTCGGCGATTCTTTTTTGAGGAGCCTTCCTTCTTTTAGAATCAGAACTTCTTTTGCAATGAATTCAATATCCGACACAATATGAGTGGACAAAAGGACGATCCGGTTTGCGGATATTTTCGATAACAGATTCCGGAAGCGTATCCGCTCTTTCGGATCGAGACCTGCTGTTGGTTCATCGACGATCAGGATTTTCGGATCATTCAATAGAGCCTGGGCGATCCCGATCCTTCTTTTCATCCCACCCGAAAATTTGCCGACTTTCTTTTTCCGATATCTCAGAAGACCGACTAGTTCAAGCGTTTCCTCCACCTTTTCATTCGCCTCCTGCTTTGATAGGCCTTTCAAAGCAGCTATATAGTGGAGCAGCTTTTCTGCTGAGAAGTTCTTATACAATCCTACATGCTGAGGAAGATAACCGATCAAGTCACGATATTCGTCATCCATGCGGGTAATATCCCTGCCATTCAGATAAACGATCCCTTTGGTAGGTTTCATCACAGTGGCAACGATTCGCATGAGTGTCGTCTTTCCGGAGCCATTGGCACCAAGGATGCCGTAGACCCCAGTCGTCAATTCCAAATGAAGATTATCCAGTGCCTTTATTTCCCCATGTCTCTCTTTAAATATTTTTGAGATGCCTTCAATGGTTAAATTCATAACGTCCCCCCCTTTTATACAACCGGCTTGCTTGAAGAATAATAAAAATGAAAGCGGTTAGGATGCCCAGCACATAAACGGCTGCTGGAACGGCTTCGATCTTTTCAATGATGACAGTATTACTAAGGATCACACCGGCTCCCAACCATACTGCGAGTGTGGCTGTAACCGCATGCACATGCCGTATCCGGTTGGCAATCAGGAAAGAAATCCCCGTAATGATCGTAAAGGGTGTCATCCAATAGAGCAGCAGTTTCCCAGCCCATATATCTGCAGCAAAAACCGAAAGAGCACCCGTCGCAATCAGGTTCATGCCTAAATTGAAACCGCCGATGATGAACAGTCTGGACAGGATGATTTCCTGCAAACTATATCTGAAGGAGAGTTCCAGTTCTGCCATTCCAGTCATTCTGCTTTTTAGGATTTCGCATAAACCAGTAATCGTCGGCAAAGGAGCAAAAAGCATCAGAGACACGTACGGATCTTGGCCGGCAGCGAATACTGCGTACATACATATGGAAAGGAACAAGCCATTCAACACCCAAAAGAATGGACTAAAATAAAATAGTTCCTGATAGGAAATCTTCATGACGGACCAGACGTTTTCCCACATGCTCTTCCAGCGGTTTTCTGTAGCCGGCACAAAAGGGCGGATGGCTTGAATCGTTCTTATCATCTCGTCCTCACTTGGATACTCGACATCATAATCATCAAGCTTGAACCCGATTTCTTTTTCCAGATTCTCTAATTCCATGTCAAATGGGGCATCATTTCTTCTGCTGCTGTCCATCTTCTTCACCTCTTCCTAAAAGTTTGGCTAGTTTACCCAGACCCTGTTTCAGCCTCGATTTCACGGTGGATTCATTGGCTTCTGTCACGGAGGCGATCTCGTGAATCTTCATCTGATGAAAATACTTCAATATGATCGCATCACGCTGATACTCCGGAAGCTCACTGATGGCGGCCTTCACTCTCTCCCTTGTTTCTTTTTGGGCAAATATGTAGGAAACATTCGTTTTCTCATTTGTCAGGTATTCGGGGAGTTCGGACTGCTTCAGGCTGCGATTATATTCCGCGCTCTTCCAGTGGTCCCGGCAATGATTGACCGCAATGGTGAACACCCAGCTCTTGAAGCTGCCGTTGTTTGAATAAGAACTGATTTTTTGTATCACCTTGATAAAAATTTCCTGAGTCAAGTCATAGGCCAAATCCCTATTTCCTGTTTTTCGATAGACAAAAGCAAAAACATCTTTATAATATTTTCGTGTCAGGACTTCCATCGCCGCCTGGCTTCCGCGAAGGATTTCCTTGATCAGCTGCCGATCTTCAGTCACGTTGCATCACCTCAATATGTAAGACGAGAATAGATTTTAAAAAGATTTATCGTAATGTAAAAAAATTCGCACGGCAAAAACGGTGCAGCATGATTGAACAAGTGGATCGTACCCAAGGCACGACCTTATCACATGGAAGTTGTTCATTTATCCCAATTCCCAATCAGCGATCCACTTATTTCCTTTTCATGCTTTTTACTAGTTTACCACGCTATATGTCATTCATTTTCTTTCCATAAAAAAAGAGCCATCCCATTGATCACTCTTTCAATTGCATCCCTTTTAGAACGAGTGATGGAAGATGGAGCATGTAAGGGTTCCCTCCAAATCTGGATATATAAAAAAGGCACCCATACAAACGTGTATGAGTACCTCATCCTGCAGCGATTAAGCCGCCACGTCCCGCCGTGTAAAAAGAAGCCAGGAAATAAAATTGAACAAAAGGAAATAGACAGCGAGGATGGCTATGGAAAAGGACAAAGTCATCCCCTCTTGGAATGGGTTTCCATCCAGGTGCTGGGTAAGATCGGTGTTGGCAAACAACAGATACTTGCTCCAATCGAACCGCTGAAGTGCTTCCAAGATAATGTTTCCTGCGAACAAGGCACCTATGGAAAATCCAATGGCCATCGCGCTGCTCCGGAAAGCAGACGAAATCATGAAGGCCAGGGTAATGTACATGACCGTGGATACTCCATTGAGCATATACGTTTTCCAGAGATTGACGATCATATTCTTTTCAACGAATTCCCCATCTGCCGTCATCTTGACCAAAGGCAGGTCCATGTGTCCAAATCCATAGAGAATGCCATTCACCAAGATGGATAGCACAAATAGGATGAGCAGCAGCATCATGCCGAACAGCAGAAACGAAATATACTTTGAGAGAAGAATCTTAAATCTTCTTGCCGGCCGGATCAGCAGAAGCTTTATCGTTCCCGTTGAAAATTCACCAGCCACGCTGTCCCCGACAATGATGATGGTGAAAATCGTAATGACAATCATCATGCCGGCCGAACCATTCACACCATCCCACAGGGTTCCGTCCGTGGAAGGAATATTATGCTCCAAGTGATAGTCGTTGATGGCAATCTGCCTCTCATAAAAGGCTCGGTCGTCATTGCCCAGCTCCTGCTGTTTCAGAATTTCACTCCACTGCTGATTATCCTGCTGCAGCTTTGCCCTCCAGCCCTCTTCCTGCGCTTGTTTTCCATCCGAATGCCATTCGATGATATTGACAAAAAGGACAAGAGCGACCATTAGTCCGACCATGATCCATGTCCGCACCCTGCGGTATATTTTCATATTTTCATTGCGTACGAGATTAACCAATTTGTCCACCACCTGTCATTTCCAAGAATCGGTCTTCCAGCGACCTGCTGACCATCTGGACTCCGTAGATACGTATATCGTTCTGCATCAGCTCTGACAAAAGATCCGGAATTCGTTCTCTCTCGGCCGTCACCTCGATCCGTCCTTCTTGAACGAATTTGACTCCTTTGAGACCATTCATTCCCATCATTGCGGTCATTGCCTGTTCTTGCGGCTCTGCTTGAATGACATAGGTCTGTTCTTGGTTGGCAGTAAGATCCTCGATTGGCATCACATCAACCAATTTTCCTTGCTGAAGGATGGCGACCCGGTCACACATCAACTCCATCTCGGACAGCAAATGGCTGGAGACGACAACAGATATTCCTTCTGTACGGGTCAAATGACGCAAGTAATCGCGGAGTTCGCGAATCCCCGCCGGATCAAGGCCGTTCGTCGGTTCATCAAGAATAAGAAGCGACGGCCGATGCAGCAGTGCCTGGGCGACTCCGAGACGCTGCCGCATACCCAGTGAATATTTTTTGACTTTATCATGGATGCGGTTTTCCAGCTTCACCAGGGACACCACTTCATCGATCCGCTCCTTGGTTACCCCCGGTACCATCCGCGCATAGTGCACCAAGTTAAGGTACCCGCTGAGATATTTGTACATTTCCGGACTTTCTACAATCGCGCCAACGTGGCGGATCGCTTGCTCGAATTCGGTTTTAATGTTTTTTCCCTTGATCAGGATCTGCCCCTGGCTAATCGACATGAGTCCCACGATCATCCGGATGGTGGTTGTTTTTCCAGCTCCATTTGGACCTAGGAACCCAAATATCTCGCCTTTAGGGACATCGAAGGTAAGTCCGTCGACGATGGTATTCCTGCCGATCCGTTTCGTGACATTCGTTAAACTGATGATAGGTTCCGTACTCATTTTATTACTCCTTTAACGGTAGATTAGAAAATTATTTCAGCTTATCCTTAAGCCTCTTCACCACTTCGATATTCCAGGATATCGCCTGGCTGACACTCCAGGGCTTTACAAATGGCTTCTAAGGTTGACAGCCTGATTGCTTTTGCTTTTCCATTCTTCAATATAGAAAGATTCGCCATCGTGATTCCCACTCTTTCAGAGAGTTCGGTCACACTCATCTTCCTCTTGGCCAGCATGACATCGATATGAATAATAATTGCCATTTTCATCACCTCAGACCGTCAGATCATTTTCTGACTTAATCGTTATCGCTTGCTGTAAAAGCCGTTGGAGGACTGCTGCAAAGACGGCGATGACCAATGAAGCCCCGACTATGACCATTCCGATCAAGACCAGCCCCGGAGCATCATCCCATTGGGCTATCATAAAGACGAACGGCAGTGTCGCCACATACATGCCGCTGATTATGATGGTACTGATTTTGATTTTCTTGAGTGCTGTCACGGATAGGTCCGAAAATGCCTGGTTATTGTCAATAAAGCTTAAAAGCTTGAATGCCTGATACAAGACAAAGTAAAAAGGAATGGCAGATCCATACACAATAAACAAAACGCCAAGGATCATATAAGCCAGCTCTGAACCTTCCTTTGCATACCCAACTGCTTCAGTGACTATTTGCGGCAGCAAAAAAATACATACAGCGAGAACAGGAATTCCCATAAGAATAACCGCCGCCTTCAAGAAAAGAGTTGATCCTGCTTTCATAAAAAAACACCTCACTAATTTATTGTCATTTTGAAATTTACCACATTATTTATTGTTTTTCAATAAATATTTATTATAATTTATGTTTAATTTATTGATTTATGATTAAGAAAACGTCTCCAAAGCATATAAAAAAGCATTTCCCAGTACAGGGAAATGCTCTAAACTCTTGAAGTATTTTAAGGCTGTTTTCGCTTCGCCGATCCTTTCACCCGGTTGGAACTATTTAAAGGGACCCTGGCTTAGTTGTAAACGGTGTATTCCCAAATATACCCCTTCAGTCCTCTGTCCCTCTATCACCCTTATCTAGCTCTCTTTTCCAAATCTTTTACGGTTTGACTGGTCTCCACATCTGTCTGTTCCTTCAATGTGCCAAAGATAGCGTCAACAAATGGAGTCGAAACGCCATACCAATAATTTTCATTTTTGAAGTGGTGAAGGGTATGAGTCTTTTTGACCCATTTTCCAAATCTTGTCTTCGGTTTTATTGGCCGGTGAGCAATGAAATGTCTCCACTCATAGACAAGCAGCATAGTGATCAACCCAAGGCCGAACGCTACTGTTCCCTGTACCGTTCCGGTAATAAAGTAGAAGATCACTGACAGAACGGCAAAATTAGGGATGCTGTACCAAACGGGTAAAAATAACAGCTTTAAATCATTCGGATATTTGTGATGGTCATAATGAAGGCGCTTTAGAAATTTCAGGAAAAAAGGGTTGTCAGGGGCTTTCAAATGAAAAAGAAAACGATGGGTGAGATATTCACTGAACATAAACACGATCAGTCCTATCCCGAGATACAGCCATTCATAATAGCCGGGTACCGTGATCACTGAGGCAGCAGCCAGTCCACTGAAAATCGCTAGCATTAGTAAAATATCAAAATGAAAAAAGAAGTCACGAAACTGCCCTTTATTTTTCACGATGTTCACCCTCCCTATTTTTCTCTTTCCATAACTCAAGGCTTTTCTTCATCACTTCCTTTGTCAGCCGCTCCGTTTCCTGTCTATCCTTTTTAAGCAGCGAATCCAAAAACGCATGGTAATAAATTCTCGATACGTGACGATGACTTTGATGACGAAAATATTTTTCTCCAACCTTTAAATAAATGTCTTTAAAACTATTGAGGAACAGAGAATAGATGGGGTTTGAAGACAGACCCGCCAAACGTTGTTGAAGATTCCAATCAAATTCTGCATAGGCTGTTGCATCGTCTTGCAACTCTTCCACCTCCGAGAATAACGAAATGACTTTAATCGGCTGACGGGTTACAGCGTCTGTTATATAGGCTGGCGCCAGCGAAATTCGCAATTCGAGCATATACTGTATAAATGCGTCAGGGATATCTTCATAGGACTCGAGAATCTTTACAATCGTCATCAAATTCCCGTTTTTCCAATAGTCATTGATATGGGCAGGCATTCCCGGACGAATGGTGATCCAGCCATCTCTTTCTAATCGCTGGAGGACCTCCCGTATGGTCGGCCTTCCCACGCTATAGGCCAGGGCTAATTCCCTTTCCGGCAGCAAGGGGGTATTCATGGCATACTCCCCGCGCAGAATCTTCGTAATGATGCGCTTCTCGATTACATCCGAAGAACGTTCTTTCACTTTATAAGCACTCTCCATTCTTCTGATGGTATTACCAATAATATTATTGGTAATACCACTATATGACTCCTTGGGTATAAATGTCAAACTTTTCTGATAACGTACCCGGATCATCCATCCTATATAGTAAAAAAGAGACCCCTGGTCTGTGTTAAAACCTTGGATGCCTCATTCTTAACCAGGGACAGGCTATCGGTCTTTTACCAAAAAAAAAGAGCCATCCCTTAGACAGCTCTTCATTCATGTACCTCTTGCAGGACGGTATCCAGGTAGTTTCCGTACCCTTCCTGGATGACCAGCCCCTGTTTGATTAAATCCGTCCATATTTTGTAATCGAGTTTGAATAACCCGGTGCTAGGCAGAACTTGGACTTCCTGCTCACTCAGTTTGACCTGGTAATCCTGATCAGCATTCTTGATGACCAGCTCATAATCCCTAAGCTTCATCACCAGGACTTTATAGCTGACATCCCACTCATGAAGCTGCCGTTCAACGGTTTCAGCCACATGTTTCAAGAAATCTTCACTGTCCATGATCTGCATCATATAGCTTCTGACCATCCGATTAATTTGCATGAGTTCTCCTCCCGGTTATAAAGCTAAGGTATCATTATATATAGTCTATATTCCCCGCGGGGATTAGGTGAAACGTTTCTAGACTTAGTTTTGCCTGACAACGGTATACTGGGCACTTCTTGAATGGTTCGTGGGCTGTTTTCGCATAAATGGCTGCTTTTGGAAAAACCCCAATGGTCGGATTCCCCCCTGTATTCCATGGATTCCCCCTAAAAAAAGGGAGAGCAGCTCTTTTCTTTCCTGCTACCAGGGGATGTCCGGTGAATGACCAAAATAGCATTTGAAAAGTTTACATAAAGAGTCATTTAAATCACCCGGCCAACTATAATCATTGGTGACGTAGTAATACTCGGACAAACTTTAAATTCATTAAAAGGATCAAAAATATCATGGGGTACGCCAAGGCAGAATACCAAAGCTTCCATTCGTCATAATAAAAGGCTGTTTTCGCATATATTGTTGCTTTCGGAAAAATCCCAAAAGCCGGATTTTTCCCCTGCATATTAAGTTTTTCGTTTTTAACGAAGAGAGAAGCTCTTTTCTCTCTCGTTAAACAGGTTTTTTTCCGTCCCATTACTCCACTATCTTTCGGAATTATTATCAGACAGCAACAAAGTTCCGAAAAGAGCCTAATAAAAAAACTTGGTTTGTAAACAAAACCATTCAAAAGCAACTGAAAATCCAGTCCAGCCTATGATGTACAAAGCCTCATTTAATTTATTCCTTTCTATCGGATAAAGGTTCAAAAACAGTATACTGATCGATGGAAAGTACAATAGTATAGCTAAAAATCCCAACCACTGAAACCCTTCCCCAAAATACCCGTAAAAACCATAATGCAGGTCCAATATCATATCTGTTGAAATACCATAGGTAAATGCGAAAAAGGAAGTTGCATAAATTTCAATCCTATTCAGCTTTTTGGGTATCAATAATGCGGTGACGTTAAAAATACCAAAAAATATGTATACGAGTTTCCACATACCTTTTCCCCTTCCCCCCTACAAACACAACTAGTATTTGCAAATCGGAAGTACTTTAACAGCTGACAGTTCAAAAATCACTTCATCTTTCTTCTCCTTCATCTGATATACAAATGTTTCAAAACATAGTATAGCAAGTGTTCTATTGAAAAAAAATAATCATTGAGGTGAGAATATGGATGATAATAACCTAAAATTGACATCTTCCGAAATAGGGACGCTTTGGGGAGAGTATGTTAACGGGACCATGACAGATGTGGTGAATAGATATATGTTCTCCATTGTTGAAGACGAGAAAATAAAAGCCATTTTTGAGAACGCAATCAATACATTTGGAAAACAAAAACAACAAATTGTCACCTTTTTGGAAAGCGAGGGGTTTCCAGTCCCGATTGGATTTACTGAATCGGATCTCTTTAAAGATAAACAAAGGTTGTTTACGGATATCTTCTGCCTAAACTATTTACATACGATGACTTTACATGGGTTGCTTGGACATACCACTTCATTAGCTGTTTCAGTCAGGGAAGATTTGAGGCGTTTTTATGATTCCTGCGATAATGATGCGAAAAAGATGTATCATCAAACGATTGAGTTATTGCTCGAGAAGGGAAGCTTTCAGAGAGATCCTTTGTTTTATCCAGCTAAAAACCCGGAATATATCTCAGATAAGGACTTTACCGATGGATTTTTTGGCAAGGGCAGGAAATTAGCTGCAACTGAAATCATCAGTATCTCTTTCAATCTTAAAAAAAGCATTATGGCTAAAACACTTTCCATCGCATTCAGTCAAGTCGCTCAAACCAAAGAAGTAAGAAAGTTTTTGACGGATTCTCAGAATACTTCTGACCAACAAATAAAAACGTTATCCAAGATCATGCAAGCCGATAACTTACCGGTTCCGAAATCCTGGGAAACAGAAGTGACCACTTCCACTGATTCCCCATTTTCCGATAAATTAATGCTCTATCACATGGGATTTTTATTTCAAGCTGCCCAGAACTATCATGGTACAGGTCTTGCATCCGCTATGAGGACCGACCTTGTGACCGCATATGAAGGAACAATTTTAAAAAATCTAATGGTGACAAAAAATTGGTTTGACTTGATGGTACAAAATAAGTGGTTAGAACAACCTCCGCTTGCGCCGAACAGGAAAGAACTTGCTGAAGAAGTATAATGGTTGGAGACGGGGCTTTCCTGGCTCCCGCTTTCCTTTGTTTATCCGGGAGGGCAATAAAAAATAACAGCAGTCTATAGTTGCAAGGTAGACTGCTATTGGATTTCTTTCGGCCATAAAGAGGGGCAGAATTCCTATTTCAGAAGATCATCAAAGGTGAAGGTTAGTCGAATCCTGGGCATGTCATTATTGCTGAATAAGTTGAATGAAGTTTCCGCACGTATCGTCAAAGACAGCAATTGTGACATCGCCCATTTTGGTTGGTTCCATGGAAAACGACACGCCTTTTTCAACTAATTGCTGGTACTCTTCCTGAATATCGTCCACCCCAAACATCGTTACTGGAATACCTTCTTTAAATAACTTCTGTTGATACTCCTTGGCGGCAGGGTGATCATTGGGTTCAAGAAGAAGCTCCGTCCCCTTTAGTTCGTCTGGAGAAACAAGCGCAATCCACCTGTGCGCCCCAGTCGGAATATCATGCTTTTTTACAAATCCGAGCACTTCCGAATAAAACGTTAATGCCCTGTCTTGATTTTCTACGAATATACTTGTAACAATGATTTTCATTTTGATTTCCTCCTAGGCTTTTCTAAACAATCTCTCACCATTGATAACCAACCACACAACTACATCTGTCATTTCATTCGCGACAGTATGCTATTATTCGATCCATCCTTTCAGTAGGTTTTTCAGTGGTTCGTTGTTAAACATGAGCACACGATATTTTCCCTTTCGTTTGGATTCTACAAGCCCCGCATCCTCCAATGCAGAAAGATGTTTTGCTATTGCTTGTCGTGAAATCGAAAGGTCGTGCTTCATAATGAGCCGTGCTGTCAGCTCATAAAGGGTCAGCTCGTTCCGTTCAGTTAACTCGTCTAATATGAGCCGGCGGGTAGAATCACCAAGTGCTTTAAAAATTGCGTCTTTATTTCCATTCATATATCGAGTATAGGCAACTATAGGGTTGCGTGTCAAGCATAAGCAAACCTATAGTTGCTTGTCACACCTATTGCACCTGTTTAAAAAAACCGGAAAGTTGTCTCAAGGAGAAGTTTCGTATTCATTCACAGGCCGAATGCATAAAATAGGATCATACCACTATTTCGGTTAAAGCAGCCTGCCTTGAAAGGAGTGCAGCGATGGAACTGATCCCCATCACCAGCGGAAGTGCCTACTTCATTAAAATGCTCAATTTGTATACCCTCCTTTATGGAGCGGACCCGAAACAGATGCAAAAACAATTCGCAAGTCATTTTCATTATCCGAATTTTGAGGGGTACTTCGCTGTCATAGACAAAAGACTCGCGGGATTTGTATATGGGTACTCCTCGTGCAAAGGCCAATACTATCATGAATTATTGTCGAGTCATTTAAATGGGGACCCGAATTGGATGGAAGACTGTATGGAACTGGCTGAATTAGGGGTCCATCCCAAATACCGGAGAAGCGGAATTGCTAAGGAGCTAGTGAAGACATTGCTTGCAAACCGACCAGAATCAAACGCACTGCTGACAACGAGAAAAGATAATGAAGCTGCAGTGAACTTTTATACAAAAGGAGGCTGGACGGAACTCAGCGATGGATTCTTCCCAAACCTTCCCTACGAATATGTCATTTTCGGAAGAAAGTTATGATTCTGATCGAAACAGGGATTTTGAAACAAAGCCAATAATAATGGCTCTTTTCGTAAACTTTGTTGCTATTCAATATAAATTTCAACTAATATCCTGGTAAATCGTCGTTAAAACCGCGGTGAGCAGGAAAGAAAAGAGCTGCCCGTTCTTTTTCGAGAGTAAAACCCTATGAATACAGGGGAAAAATCCGGCACTTGGGATTTTTCCGAAAGCAACAATATATGCGAAAACAGCCATAATAATTAATCGTTTGCGAATCTACGTTTCTTGAATCTTTATGGGATTATCCTTCTGCTACGAATTGAAACGTTCATTTGTCCCAATTTCTCTAATGGCCTTTACTGAATAGAGCGTGAAAATATGATATCGTTAGTTCATTTGTTTTGGGTTTTCAGGTTAACACATTTAGAGAAAAACACCAGGGATCCCTTCAAATCAGGGATCCCTGGTGTTTCTCATTCATTCAGTAGATGGAAGGAACCGGTGTTATTTTTATCACCAAACATAACAACAGGCCTCTCACTCATTACTATATGGATGCTTAGGGAGATAGATCCTGACCTTGAACAAATCTCCGTCTACCTCTATAGTGAATTTCCCCTTTTGGATCTCAATCAAGTTCCCGGCAATCGATAATCCTAACCCGCTGCCTTGGCTCGTTCTCGATTCATCCCCTCTTTTAAATCGCTCCATTAATTCGCCTGCTGAGATATTTAATTCAGCCGCTGAGATGTTTTTGAAAGTGAGAAGGATTTGGCTGCCTCCATCTTCAATATCGATATATACTCTTGATCCCTCGAGTGCATAATTAAATATATTCGATAATAAGTTCTCGATGGACCTCCACAATAATTTACCATCTGCAGTGACAAAGATCTTGTCTTCAGGGTGATTCAGTTTAAAGTTTAACGCTTTGCTCACTATTTTGTCATTCACTTCACCCAGCCCCTGAGTGATTAAGGACACAATATCGATTTTCTCAAAGGAAACAGGGATATTTCTGCTGGCAGCCTTGGCTGCTTCAAATAAATCATCGGTTAATATTTTCAGCCTTTTGGATTTTTGATCTAGTACTTCAATATAATCTTTAGTCTTTGTGGAGTCCTTTTCATTTTTCAACAGATCAACATACGTGATGATGGAGGTTAAAGGAGTTCTTATATCATGGGATACATTGGTGATCAGTTCCGTTTTCAACCGCTCACTTTTGAGTTCACTCTCCACTGCTTTATTCAAGCCATCTGTGATGCTGTTAATGTTGGAAGCGAGTGCTTCAAACTCTCCTTTGCCATTCACTTCGATCCGGTGATGTATATTTCCATCCTTAATGATCTCTACCCCGTCCTGTATCATGTTGAAGGATTTGATTTTTTTATAGGCAAACCAGGCAGCTATCCCAATGGTTACCGGGAACATAAAGAATGTTAATGCAACCACTATCGGATAGCCGATTACGATCAGTACCGTTTTCACACCGACACTCCCGCTTCGATAGACATCCCCTGCAAATGTAACGAGCCTATAGACCAGGCTGAAGACTAAGGTATGTTTGATAACGGTTTTATTTTTAAAGTGTTTTACGAGTGACAGTAACAACAGCAATCCTGTTGCAGCAATTGGCAACGTTATAGGATAGAAAAACAAATCAATTTGATTGGATACTTCCTCCACCCACGTGCCCCAAAGTAGAGTCAGGCATATACATAACACGAGATTTATATCGTTGTATAATTTGTTTCCTGCATGAAGGTGTACCTCTTGATCCCTGATGAACTTTCTTCCGATAACCAGTACAAGATAGCCAAATGAAAGGACAAACCCTGCCAAGAACCATGTAATCTTGTATACGTTTTCTGCAGCTATGGCTTTATTGGCTTCCCATTCTTTTAATTGAGATTGTATATCGGCTTCCGAAAAAGCAATATAAATGACTGTATTTTCCGGATCCATGTCGTCCAGGTGATCTGTCAGCCGGTATAAGTATTCATTTTGTTTCACTTTATTTGGATAAAAATCGCGTTGATACTCTTCAACAATCATGTAAGAAGGATAGCTTTCAAACTGTTCTTTATCTGCCATCGTTGTATTAGTAAAAATATTATGGCCATCACTCGCGTAAAACAACGGTGCTTCATAATCTTCCAGCTTTTGCAAAAGGAAGTGATAGTCCTTTAAGTCCTCCTTAATCATCCTTTCCTTTGCCTGAGAAATTTCATCTGCATACTCCCGCTGGAATGTTTCCTCATTTTTTTCTCTGCTGGCCTCCGGGTTATACCCTTTGGATTGTTGTTGAAAATTTAAAAATAAATTTTCCTCTTCCTTTTTCCATTCGCTCTCATCCATTGTCTTCCCACTTTTAATATAGTCCTCGTTTTTATAGTCCTCTATTAAGGCCGTGAGTGACCGAATCAGGCTTTCGCTTTCCTGAACATAAGTCCTGCTTTCAAAATAATTGTCATCACCTACACTGCTAAAGTCTCCATCATTTACGATTTCTACCTCTACACATGCTTTCACAATCCCTGTTAAACTTAATACGGCAATCGTAAATACAATCATTTTTGTTATGAGTGAATGGCTATTTTTTTTCAACTTTGTATCCAACTCCCCACACTACCTTCAAATATTTTGGTTCCTTTGGATTGATTTCGATCTTCTCCCTGATTTTCCTTATATGAACGGAAACCGTATTTTCCGGACTATGAGCTGTTTCATTCCACACCTTCTCATAAATTTCCTCAATGGAGAAAACCCTTCCGGCGTTTGAAATCAGAAGCTTGAGGATCTTATATTGTACAGGTGTAAGGTGAACGTCCTCCCCGTCGACTGTAATCATTTTGCTTTCATCATCCATCATGAGGCCTCCGGTCTGATATACATGGCTCTTCGTTTCAAGCCCTCCAAAGGTTGTATATCTGCGCAGCTGCGATTTAATCCTGGCAATCAGTTCCAACGGATTAAACGGCTTGGTCATATAATCATCTGCTCCTAAATTCAAGCCGATGATCTTATCTGAATCCTCTGACTTGGCAGAAAGCATAATCAAGGGAATATTGTTTTCTTCTCTAATCTTCATGGTCGCTCGGATACCATCCATCTCAGGCATCATGATATCCATGATGATAAGATGGATTTCATGCTCGTTAATCACTTCTATGGCTTCTCTTCCATTAAAAGCCTTAAATATTTGGTACCCTTCATTTTCCAGATAGATTTTTATCGCTTCGACGATGGCTATATCATCATCACACACCAATATGTTCACGGATCTTCACTCCTACGTGTTTTTTTCAACATTCATCACCTCTTCACTATGGGATCTAAAAGAATCATATCAATCAAATCTTACTAAATACTTTATGAAATTCTTAAGATTTTCTTAGTGTTGCAAGAGGTCCACATTCAGCTGGACTCTGTAAAAACATGCCAAACGCCAAACTGATTATAGTAGTTTGGCGTTTTAAATCGATTTACATTAGTATGAACCACTTGGATAAGATTCTATGAACTCCTAGAAATCATCCTTTACGGCACTATTTTTCAACATGACGCCTTTCAACTCTTATCACGACTCTGTTGAGAAGGCACTTTCACTATCATCCTTTTCTGATTTTCTTAAAACCTTCAAAACTGTTCAAGCCGGCAAAGAACAGAAAGACAGCGCTTGATCCCCAGACAAAACGGGATACTAACTGGTCGTTACTTACGTTGAATAAATCGGCGATATAGGTAACGAATGGCGGTTGAAACACATTGGGGTTCGTCACAATGATAATAAACACCAATGTTGCAATGATTTCATAGACGGTGTTGAAAATCGCCAGTTTCTTTGTCCATTGCTTCTTCACTAACTTGTAAAGAGCCAATGCAACTTCAAGGCCAATGACAGCAATCACTGCCGGCCAGTAGCCATTTAATACTTCCTGATTTAAGGAAGGGGTGACAAAGACCAACCCGTCCCCATTATTTTCGTATATGCCCAGAAGCTTATCAGCATAGAAATAAATCGTCGCCCAAATGGCGGTCCATAGGAGACCTCCGAAAACTTCATATTTGGAGATTCTCCTTTTTTTAGGGATATGCGTAATCTTCTTCAGATCATCCGGTGTCCATTTTTTCAATTCAGAAGTGAGCGGCACAGGATCCGTCCCTTTGTCCGCACGCTCGATGATGGCAAAAGTCAAAGTGATCCAGAAAAATACCTGTACCCCTACTTCAATAATTCTCCAAATCCCTTCACCCAGGATAGTAAGAATGATGTCCATTACTGCTCTTCCTTCTACCGGTGAGAAGACATATTCGGCGACAAGGGAGATCAGTGAGATGGCGGCTGCGATCGGCAGAATCATTTTAATCAGCGAAATGTAGACATCAAAATAGCGCGGACCAATCAGATGCATCGGCTTCTCACTGTAATTACCTGCGAGGAGCGCTGGATTTCCCATTTCTGCAAGCACGTCTTTCACATCTTCCTCCGTAGGTCCCTCCGGCAGCATGTCCCCAATCGCAGACCTCAGTTCAAGGGCGATATCCTCACGATTTTTCTCAGGCAGCCTGCGTGTTACTTCGCCAATATACACATCAATCAGATTCATCGTATTCCTCTCCTTCCAATAATTGATGCAGTTCTTTCGAATTTTTGATCCATTCTTCTTTCAACTGCTGAAACACTTCGATCCCATACTCACTGAGCACATAATATTTTCGCGGCCTCGTCTCTGAAGTATCCCAGCTGCTTGTCACGAGTTCCTGCTTTTCCAGTCTGCGAAGGAGTGGGTACAGAGTACTTTGTTCAATCTTGATCCCATATTTCTCAAGCCGATAAACAAGTGAATATCCATACTGTGGCGTACGTAATTGGCTTAATACGGCTAAGGTAAGGTTCCCTCTTCTTAATTCTGTCAACAATGATTGCAGTAAGTTGCTCATTGATTCACCTCTTCCTACACAACACTGTGTGTCATACACTATACTTATACTATATGTCATACACTAATGGATGTGCAACATTATTTTAGGGAAGTTTGAATGTAAGGTGTGTGGAGCTTCTAAGTGGAATAACAAGTCCGATGAAAAATGAGGCAACCTGGCTTCTTATTGATGAATCTATTTTTTTGCTTTTAATACATCCACCTTTTGTATGAAATTAGTAGCCAGTTACGGAATCTTTCATCTTCACACAAAAAAACGCCTGTAAACACAAGCGTTTCCAACAATTTTATATAGGTGATCGATAAGATCCCACTTCAAAGCTTTGACCTGCGGAAATTAGTGCTGGGCTGATACTGTCAACCCTGGAGTCTATCACGGGTTGTGCTTTTGGGTTTCGGTGACGGAATTCCGTTTCGGGCTGGGCTGTTTGGGGCTTTGGTGAGGGTTAACCCTGGGATTCTATCATCGTCAGGGCTGGTTTGTGGTTTAATGATGGAGTAACACTCGGATTCCTTCGCGATTTGGATTGTTTCGCATCGCATTTTGATGATGGCATACCCGAGGGATTCCATCACGGTCTGGCTAATCTGGTGTATTGATGATGAACTAACAAAGATAAAACATAGTTCAACAGCCAACGTCCTCAAACCTAAAAAGGCGCATCCCTGAATTACTGGT
Source organism: Bacillus sp. SRL337 (assembly GCF_984799155.1). NCBI lineage: Bacteria > Bacillati > Bacillota > Bacilli > Caryophanales > Bacillaceae > Bacillus > Bacillus sp. SRL337. The sequence goes on from NZ_OZ481793.1 coordinate 2,487,758, forward strand.
TCCCCCTCTGATATTCCTACATCTCAAAGCCCGAAGCGTAAACAAGTTGTTCCTCTGTCTCTAATTCAAGCTGCCTTTTCAATCCGCATTTTTCGGCCACCTTGATGGACGGGATATTGACGGAACGAATTTGGGCAACGACCGGCATGCCAGGTAAATAAGTTCTTCCCATTTCAACCGCATAGCTTGCAAGCTCGGTTGCATACCCTTTTCCCCATGCCTCAGGGGTAAAGCGGTAGTAGAGGTTCATCACCTCTCTGTTTTTCCATTGAAGGGGTCTCACTCCGCCCATTCCGATGATTTCACTCTTTCCAGGGAGCATCACCTTCCAGTAGCCAAAGCCGTGTAGTTCCCAATCGAACTGCCATGTCCTGATATTCTCCTTCGCTTCCTTGATGTCCTTCATCGGGCCAGCAGGTCTGTAATGATTGGTTTTGGGGTCGCTTTCAATCCGAAAGACGTCAGAAGCATCATCAAGTGATGGAGGCAGCAGCTTCAGCCTTTCGGTTTCTGCATTTTCAAATTGGTTTTTTAGCCTTTCAATCGTTAACACATGTCCCATCCTGGATTTCCCCTTCCTTTTTCGCCCTTTTTTCGCATGCAAGTTCTCTAGTTTTACTATGAACCTGTTATTTTTATAGGCTCTTTTCGTAAACTTTGTTGCTATTCAATATAAATTTCAACTAATATCCTGGTAAATCGTCGTTAAAACCGCGGTGAGAGGGAAAGAAAAGAGCTGCCCGTTCTTTTTCGAGAGTAAAACCCTATGAATACAGGGGAAAAATCCGGCACTTGGGATTTTTCCGAAAACAACAATATATGCGAAAACAGCCTTTTTATAAGTTTCTATTAAGTCACTGCGGGTTTCATCTTTTTCTTCATGAACCAACCGTGCCCTTGGCCATTTTATGACAGACCCTCATCGTGCAGTCATAGTCTTTGATCAATTTGTGGTTAATTTGATTACAGTAAAGTCGTTGAGTCAGCCCTAGGTAATCCCTTATCCAACATCCACACCTATTTTTACCTTACCCTTATGACAGGCGGCCTTAAAACTGTTTTTGAGATATGTAGAATGACCTGTCTGAGGTGTGGGTGGTTATAGGCGGCCAGATAGTGCTCCTTCAAGATTCAGCACCAACTCTTTACCTTTATCAGGTCCAAAAGATATGTTTAAGATTTCCTGCCACGCAGCAAAAAAACGCCTGTGTAGACACAAGCGCTTCATCATCGTAGTATCCTGACAATCGACAGGTTCCCATCCCCGTCTCTCACTATGCTATGTATAACAGTGGCATTGCTGACACTGTTTGAAAAATAAAAACCAGCCCAATCTTCTTTTTTCACGAAAGGACAGGCAGTAACCTGTCCTTTACCGCTATTGGTTCAGAAAAGCCCCAATCGAGTCATAGACTTCCTGGATGTCACTTTTGGAATCCATCAAGCTGAAGAAGTTGAAAAATCCATGGATCTGGCCTTCTTCTCTTTGAAGGGTAACTGGCACTCCGGCTCCCTTCAGTTTCTCTGCATATGCTTCGCCTTCGTCCCTAAGGGGATCATATTCAGCCGTTATGATCAGTGCTGGCGGCAAATCGCTCAGGTCTTCCGCATTCATCGGGGCAGCATGCGGATGGGAGGCATACTCTTGGTTCTGAACATAGAGCTGGCTGAACAGCTTCATGTTCTCCAGCGTCAGAAAATAGTCTTTTCCATTTTCTTTGTAAGATTCATATTTCTCAGGATGGAAGGAATCCGTGACAGGGTACATCAGGACCTGTTTTGAAATTTCCAGCCCGCCTTTTTCTTTTGCCAGCATGGCGACCACGGCTGCTAAGTTTCCTCCTGCACTGTCCCCGGCCACCGACAGCCTGGACGCCTCCCCATTCAATTCCGCGCCGTTCTCATACACCCATTTTGCCGCGGCATAACAGTCATGGACGGCTGCAGGGAATGGATTTTCCGGTGCCAGGCGGTAATCAATCGCTATCACTACTTGCTGTGAGGCATTGACGATCCCTCTGCACACCGCATCATGACTCTCTAAATCTCCATATACGAAGCCTCCGCCATGGAAAAAGACGACCAACGGAAACGGCCCCTCACCTTCAGGGGTATAGATTCTGATCGGAAGCTGTGTTTCAGGTCCTTGAATCGTACGGTCCTCCACTTTATGAACAGGTTCCGCCTGTCCAACGCTCACGCTTGACCTGGACCGGATATCTTCTATTGTCGGTGTATAGCCTTCGGGCAATTCAGGAACCAGATTCTCTAAAAAATACTTCATCTTTGGATTTAACTCAGCCATTTCGTTCCCTCCATTAGTGCAATCTATTTGTGCTTTATTATTTCCTTGTATTGAACCTGTTATGTTTCACCCCTGCATGTCGCCATTCCGTTTGCGGCAACAGGATCTCTTTATGTTTTAACCTGCTTTCGGCCGACATAATCTTTGCGTTTTAACTTTGCTGCTTTTCTTTTGAAGGAAAAGGTGTAGCCGGGCCATAAGGTCGAGTTCCTGCCGGTTTCGTCAAGGTACCAGCTGCTGCATCCTCCAGACGTCCAGACCGTTCCCTCCATCAACTTGTTGGTTTCGTTGATGAACCGCTCCTGGGCATCTGCACGGGGTTCAATCGTTTTCATGTTTTGTTTTTTCATGTGGTTCAAGGTTTTAAGAATATGCTCCACTTGGGCCTCGATCATCACAATCACTGATGAATGGCCAAGTCCTGTGTTGGGTCCCTGCAGGAGGAACAGGTTCGGGAATCCGGCAACGGTCGTCCCCATGTACGCTTTTGGGCTGCCTTTCCATTCTTCTTTAAGCGTACGCCCTCCCCTGCCGTATATGTCTTTGGAAAAAGGCAGCGCTGTCACCTGAAATCCGGTACCGAAAATGATCGTGTCAACCGGTAGAGTAGTGCCGGTTGAATCCACGAGCCCATCTTCCCGGACTTCGGCGATTCCTGATGTGTTCACCTCTACGTTATCTTGAGCCAAGGCGGGATAGTAAGAATTGGAAAGCAGGATCCGCTTGCATCCGATCCGGTACTCCGGTGTCAGTTTTTCTCTCTGGCCTGGATCTTTTACCGCTTTATGGAGGTGGTGCCTCGCTATGCTTTCCATCGTTTTCATCCACTTTGGATTCCTGAAAGCGATGACCCTTGCCTCCCGCTGCACATAGATTTTCAGCCTTGTCATCTTTTGAAGAAGCTGCGACCGGTTATAGGCGTCCTGCTTTTCTTCACTGATGGGCCCGTCCAGCCGCGGAACCACCCATGGCGGCGTCCGTTGGAAAACATGCAGGGTGTCAACGTCTGGCTGGATTTCCGGAATGAATTGAATCGCGGATGCCCCTGTGCCGACGACGGCTACCCTTTTGCCTTTTGGGCTGAAATCTTCCGGCCACTGAGCTGAATGAAATACCTCTCCCTTGAATCTTTCCAGTCCTTTCAGATTGGGGATGGAAGGGTTGCTGAGTGCTCCAAAAGCTCCTATCACGATTTGAGCGATGAATGTTCCCTGATTCGTCTGGATTCTCCATTCCCCGCTCTCCTCATTCCATTCCATTTTCGTGACTTCATGACGAAACCGAATGTGTTTTAGCAAATCAAATGTCTCGGCACAAGTTTGCAGGTAGCTGAATATTTCCTTCTGCGGCGAAAACACCCGGCTCCACTCGGGGTTCGGCGCAAACGAGAAGGAATAGAGATGCGATTCGACATCACAGGCACATCCCGGATAACGGTTATCACGCCATACCCCGCCCACATCTTCCTTGCGCTCAAGTAGGATGATGTCCTGTTCCCCTTCCTGCTTCAGCCGCACCCCTGCGGCTATCCCCGCAAACCCTGTCCCGATGATGACAATCCTGGCTCTTGTATCGGCCTCACTGTGTCTATGTTTAGATCCCAAATCTGCCTCTCCTTCCATTGGAAGATGTATGTTGAAAGCGTTATCATTTCTTTTCAAATGTATTATGGTCTGTCTGATAAATATGACGTAATCGGAAAAATTTTTATTAAGTAGGATTGTAGCAGTTATTTTTTAAATTTTCAATTTTTTACCTCTTTCAGTGCTTTCTTTGGTAAAATAAACCTATTGAACTATATGTACAAGGGGAGAAGATTCCACCATGACACTGGTCACTCATGAAAAAAAGCGCTCCATTCATAGTTATCTTTTCGAAAAATTCATCACACTTCAAAGCACTAAAAAAAACTTTTCAACCATAGAAAATACGGCCCGATTTGTTAAACAAGCGGGACTGGAAACGAGTTAGGCCTACTCTATGGGCAAGGTGAAGCTTACGAGTGATATATAAGAAGAGATGATCGAGGACATAAAGGTTCACCTTAAATGATCAACTATGTTCCAAGCAAAAAGTGATTCTCTATATACATGGCGGTGCCTGGGTCAACCAGCCGTTAAGTCTTCACTGGAAGTTCATGGACAAATTGGCACAATCATTGAACGCGAAAATCATTGCTCCTATTTATCCGAAGGTCCCTCACTTCAGCTATCAGCACACATACCCAAAATTAGTGAATAAGTATCTCGACATCCTGTCAGGTGTGGAGAGTCCCGGTCAAGTGACCTTGATGGGGGACTCAGCGGGAGGAAACATTGCCTTAGGGCTCGCTCAACTGTTGAAAGTCGCTAGAATCCCCCAGCCAAAGGATATCATCCTCCTGTCTGCCTGCCTGGATATGCGTTTGGATAACCCGGAACTTCCTATTTATGAAAAAAAGATCCCATGTTATCTGCCGGCGGAATGGAAGTCATCACAAAGAAAGGGGCAGCCGATAAGAGTTTGGATGACCCGATCATCAGCCCCATCCATGGAGATTTAACCGGATTGGGCAAAATCACTCATTTTGTCGGCACTCATGAAGGCTTGTACCCTGATGCCCTGAAGTTTGCTGAAAAGCTGACCCACCAAGGAATAAATCACGAAGACATGATTCATTTTCGGATAAACGAAGGTGGTGGTTGTGGCGTGCGTTCGCGCGTGTCGAATTTTGTCGTTTGGTCGTTAAATTCTAAAAAGCGCCGATAAACAGGCCATTTCCGCCGAAAACTAACGGAAAAGCGCCGTTAAACTGCTCAAAACCGCCGATAATCATCAGAAAAGCGCCGATAAAGTCGGCACCCACCGCCCCCAACCTGAGCAACATCCCTGCAAAACAAAGACTTTTCCAGTAAAATACAATGAAAAGGAGTGATGAATATATGTCCAACCATATTCCAGAAATCACATTAAATGATGGAAACCGCATTCCGGCCATCGGGTTCGGTACCTACAGATTGAAAGGAAATGAAGGGGCTGCGGCCATCCAGCATGCTATTAACAACGGCTACCGGTTGATCGACTCTGCCTACAATTATGAAAACGAAGGCACTGTCGGGGAAGCCGTCCGCCGTACGTCCGTCCCTCGGGAACAATTAAAGATCACCTCTAAACTTCCTGGCAGATATCACGGATACAGCGATGCTGTTACGGCCATCCAGGAATCGCTTTACCGCGCCAACCTTGATTACTACGATCTGTATATCATTCACTGGCCGAATCCAAAGAGAGAGCAATACGTCGAAGCGTGGCAAGCATTAATCGATGCAAAAAAATGGGGCTTGGTCCGCTCCATCGGGGTCAGCAACTTCCTGCCGGAGCACCTCGAACGCCTGAAGAAAGAAACAGGTGTGATGCCAAGCATCAATCAAATTGAACTGCATCCATTTTTCAACCAAGAAGAACAGAGAAAGTGGCATGAGGAAAACGGAATCGTCACCGAATCATGGAGTCCCCTTTACCGTGCGTCTGAAGTGTTCCAGAATGAAACACTAAAAGAACTGGCTGAAAAATATGGGAAAAGCATCTCCCAAGTGGTCTTGCGCTGGCACTACCAGATTGGAGCGGTTTCGATTCCCAAATCCTCCTCCCCTGCCCGTCAGCTGGAGAACCTGTCCATCTTTGACTTCTCATTGGACAAAGGAGATATGGAAACCATCGCTGGCCTTTCGCGACCGGATGGACGAATCAACAACCAGGATCCTGCTGTTTATGAGGAGTTGTAATAGGAAAACACCCAGACTGTATGGAAAAAGGACTTGTCAAATATGACGAGTCCTTTTTTTCCATTGTAACGGAAGGAACCTCTGCATAAGGTACATCACACCTTTTTGAATCTTCCCTATGTCGCATAAATATAACTCAAATTATTGAACAGAATAGGAATATGTTTTTAAAGGGGGGATCACTATCGGCTACCCAACTAAAGAAGAAATCAACAAAGTAGATAATCAACTCACCGAGATCAGGTTAGAAAACTTTATTCACGAGGATCTTTTAACTCCCCAATGGTGGTTCTTATTATGCCTTTTAGTAATTCCTTGGATTGTCTGGTGGTTTCTGGCAGACAAATCAAGAATCAAACAAATTTGGCTTTTTGGAGTCATATTATCCATCTTGATCATTTATTTAGATGATATAGGCAGTGAGCTGAATTTATGGAACTACCCAATAAAACTAGTTAACATTGTTCCTCGGCTTAACCCAATTGATATCAGCGTCCTTCCTGTGATGCATATGCTTATATATCAATATTTCACAAGGTGGAAACCCTTTACTATTGCAAATATTATTGTTGCACTTTTCAATTCCTACATAGCGGAACCTTACTTTTTGAAAATAAATATTTATGAATTAACAAATTGGAAGTATTCCTATTCCATACCCATCTATATTCTGAAGGCAGTACTGATCAAATGTGTTGTGGAAGCGGTTTTCGTAAGAGTAAAAGATAAAAGGCTTCTTTTGATTCAATGACATCGAAGAAACCAAAGCGAAAAGAACCCTTTTTAGCAACAGCCAATTTACCATTGGCAAAAATATGAATACTGCTCAAACTACTCGAGAATAATAGCATTAACAATGCAAGGGGAGGAACGAGATGGATAAGAATTCGTTTGTTGAAGCACAGATTGATGAACATCAGCAAAACAAAAAACTGACTGCTTCAGAGCTGGCAGATTTGTATGCTAATTTCCAGGGAGATAGTATGTTTTCTACGGTATTCGAACATTTTCTTCAAGTGGTGGAAGATGATGAGGTGAAAGATTTTGTGGAATTCGCAAACGCCCTTTCCAGAAGGCACGTCAGTCAAATCAGCGATCTTTTCACCAAGGAAAAAATCCCGGTGCCTGTAGGGTTTGGGGAACAGGATCTCAGAAAAGATGCACCTCGTTTATTTGGGGATATTTTCATGGTTTTTTACATCACTCAAATGGCAGCTACTTCATTATCCATTTATAGCAGTGCATTTGGCACCGCGACAAGACAAGACATTATGAACTATTTCAGAAGCAATATCAATGATTCCGCAGAAACCTATGAAAGAGGAATGCATTTATTACTTTCAAAAGGATTGAATGTAAGTCCCCCAACCATTCCTTATGCTAATAAGATTGATTTTGTTGAGAAAAAATCATTTATCTCATTACTAACCGGAAGAGACAGGCCGCTTACTGCAGTGGAGATCAAGCTCCTGCAATTTAACATCAATACGAATATTTTAGGCAAGTCATTAATGTTAGGGTTCAGTCAAGTGGCTTCATCCGATAAGGTTCGGAAGTACTTTCGGGACGGAGCCGCACTTGCAGATAAACAAATTCAGTCATTCTCTTTGCCGTTAACTAATGGTGATCTGCCTTCCCCTAAGTTAATGGATGCACATATAACTGATTCAACGAGTGCCCCGTTTTCGGATAAACTTATGCTGTTTCACGGAGGGTTATCAGGAAGCGTAGCCCTTTCAAACATGGGTGCCGCCCTTGGACAAGTGATGAGACATGATTTAGCGGCAGAGTTTGCTTCCTTTATACCCATGATCGGAAAGTATAACAATGATGGGATTAATATGATGATTGATTATGGATGGTTGGAAGAACCATTTACGGCACCAGACCGAAAGAACCTCTCAAAATCCTCTCCAGGGAATCAAACGTAATAAACCATCGTTGGTGCCAGCTAAATGTATCTCCCTCAACAGGTGCTGGTGATAATACCTGCTATTTCTGGAATATAATTAAGAGGACATCACTCCTTAATATGGCGTCAACATGTTAAGCGACATATCCACACTTACCTTCAAGTGTCGAACCATCAATGCTCCATCCGTTACAGTTAGCTAAGGCGCATCCTTGCCAACTGCAACGGATGGAGCATTTTCCTTCTTGCATTCATTTTCAAAACCAGGAGTACTACCATTGATGAAATAAGGCAAAATTTCTTCTTTGATGTAAAAACGTGACCAATTGGCGGCTGCTTCATCAACTGTGCCGCCTTGTTCCAATAGATAAACCGAGGCACCTCTTTGCCGTTACTTACTTTCCTTGTCATCCTCATCGATATTCCTTCCCGATTCAAACCAGGCCTTTCCCATATAATCAAAATTAACAAGCCGTGTCTTCACCTGCACGCCACATATCAACAGTTTTATGGATAAATTGTTCCAATCCCGTTTCTTCGATCGTTATCGATTTTTTAACGCGAATGCAGCCTTTTCCATGATTATAGCCCGCTAATAGCTTTTCTGCATTTCCTATCTTATCTATTGTACCTACATAGAGGCTGACATAATGTTTTTGCGCGTTTAAGGCAAAGACATAGTTATCATTTGTACCATAATTCAACATCTTATAGCGAATTACCTCTTCCAACTCGGGTGCATATGTAAAAATTATTTGTCGGATCGCGAGAAGTTTCTCTTTTCGCCAATCGTCTTCAAGCAATTCTAAATATTCTTCAGAATTCTTTGCATTATATTGCATATTGAACACTACTCCCTCGTTTTTCGATTTTTTTTAGCTCCAAGAACATTTGCTTTTTCCACTCCATCTCTAGTTCTTCTATTTTATCTCAAAACATTCAAAGAAATATACGCCAAGACCCTCACTATATTCCGTAGTCTTACCTTTTTTCTACTATCAAAAGGAAATAGAGATCCTTACTTTTATAGTCGATGCTTCTTCAACTATTAATTGAAGTAGAAACTCTGATAGAAAAATGAAACATAACTCTCCACATCCTCCGTTTAACTTCAATTCATTTTCCTTTAAACAGTGCTAAAATACAACCAATGATCGTGCACGTTCTATTTCCAATTTCATAAAGGTAAAAAAAATTTCCCACTATAATATAAGGGCATTAATATACATTTTATTCCAGAGTTACATTTATTTCATCCGTAAAACATATTGCCGTTTTTGAAATAAGGTAAGAAGGAAAGGTGCTTCCTTTTTAACCTTCTTTTTGCTTTCTAAAAAATTATAAGTAATCGGTCGATGGAGTGGCTTAGCTCTGCTTTTTATATATAAGAGTGGGCAGAGCAATCTGGATGGAACGAGGAAGATACCACTCAATTAAACCTTGATGTAAATGCGGTTATAGAATTAGAGAATCTGATTGATTCTTCTAATGATGAAGATCATGAAGAAATCTCCTACTGTCTTTAATGGGCCTCATTGCCTGATTAAAGCAATTCTCAATAATGGAATTCCTCCGCTCTATACATGTTCAAATAGCGGCTGCTTGTTTGCATCAGACTTGTTGGATAAGGAGGTAATGGTATGGACTCTTTAAAATCTGCACTAAAGTTAAATGTGCTTACTTGAATAAAATCATTCCTGAATCGCAATATAATATAAGGCATGTTTTGCATTTCAAAGTAGGGGTGTATCTATAAATGAATCAAAAATTCGAAAAAAATACACTTAGGTTCTTATTGGTGTTCGGAATCATTGCATTTGGTAAGTTAATGAAACAATCTCCTGCAAAGGATTGGCTGTTGATCTTTTTCTTCAAGGGCTATCTATCGTCCATTTTGGATAAGCTCGTTGTTCGCAAAGGATACATTAAATATCCCGTTAAGTTATTTAAATCATTTGATATAAGCTTTATTTTTGATTATTTACTTTATCCGATAGCCTGCGTCCATTATAATCAAGTTACTAAAAGTTCAAATATTCTAGGGATTTTATTAAAGGTATTCTACTTTAGTATCCCTATGTCGCTCATTGAACATTTTTTTGAAACAAGGACTAGTTTAATTAGTTATAGAAAAGGGTGGAATATATACACAAGTTTAATTTCGTTATCGACAACTTTTCTCATATCCCGTGGATTTATAGCTATCACAAGGAAAGCACACAACAACCCCGTTCCGGAAAATGACTGAATGGCTTTTTGAACATAGCCCTTTCTTGATACAGGCAGCCGGTTTTTCCACTTTCAACTTCTAATAGCAGGTGTGGATCATACATCTTCAAAGAACACCCATCTTTGGTCCTTTCCATACCGATTTTTTCACGTTATCCGCATGCGTGGTATTTCAGTTCTCCCTATTGACCTCTGTTTGAACAGACCGACAGCTGCCTATAAGATAGGTCCAGCTTCAAATCTTCTCTTTCTCTGAAATGAAAAGCTTTATCTCGTCAATATTTTTTTATCGATTTCATCAAGTTTCTGCTTGGTTGTATTAAAATAGTGAGCAACTCTCGATATCAAGAAAACGATTAGTAAGAAAAACACTATGTTTACAAGAGCATGAACTTGATCCACTATAGTTCCTCCTTTTCATTCCTTTGTTCGTTCAAGTACCGATAAAACTTGGTCTGCAGCCCATGAGCTTTGGAAATAGGGATAATAATGCGATTTCTTTCCCATTCCTGCATAATTAAGTGGTAGGTTGACCATCAGTCCATTATTAAAAATCCGCCTCCAAAGAGAACTGTTTCACCTTTTGCGTGCATCCCTTTGTTTATCACAAACTCCGGAGTTCTTGCCTGCTTTCTCCCAGAAGATAGTGTGAAAACCATATCAAGTTTTGCTTCATCACTGCCGCATTCATTCCAGGCTGGTCAGAACTATAGGCCATCCCTTTGAATATGATCAATTCTGTATCCACTTCCATATCCCTTAACCCTTGAAAGAGCTCATAGGCATTTGCAGCTGGAACTCTTCTGTCGCTTTCGCCTTGCTGTAGTAAAGTGGGCGTACAGGCTGATTTGATATAGGTCATTGGAGAAGCTTTACTATATATCTCCGGATCATTCCATGGGCTGTTTCCTAAATGCCTCCTGATAAAGGAAGGTAGATCTGTATGTACATAATGGTGCCGCCAATTCGTCATACCCCCTCCGACTGATGCTGCCTTGAATCGATCACTATATGTTGAACAGAACGCTGAAATGAATCCCCCTTGGCTCCATCCCATCACCCCTACACGTTCCCTATCGGCCATTCCCCACTCAACTAGTGAATCCACTCCGGATATCACATCTTCGTAGTCACCGATTCCCAGATTTCTATAGTTTGCTTTTAAAAAGGCATTCCCGTATCCTGAACTTCCTCTGTAGTTTGGTTCCAACACGATGAAGCCCTTTTCAGTAAACGCCTCCACAGGATACTTTTCATTGAAACAGCCAGAATGAATCGGGAAAGATGCCCACGCCGGACCACCATGCACCAGTACCAATAACGGATAGGTTTTATGACAATCGAAGTCTGTCGGGGTTGTTAAAACCCCTTCTATTTCAAAATCATTCCGGCTTTTCCAAGAGATGACTTCCCGGTTACTTGTACGCTTAGCTTCGATAATCCTGTTTTCATTGGTGATTTTTTCATCGTCTAAATAGACTTCGAAGGTCTCATTTCTCGCGGCTTTGATATAGGCTGTATGATGTCCATCCTTTGTGGTAGCGGCCTCCAGTACGAAGCCATCCTCACTTACCTTCTCAACTGTGCCATTTTGTGATAATAACCCCATTAAATAGTTCGTTTTATGCTGCCATTTCATGAAAATCCCTCTAGCTGTCCATCGGATCGGTGTAACCGTGCTGTCAAAATCCCTTAAAGGTTGAGAGAATTCGCCGCTCTTTAGGTCATAAATCTCGATAGTGCTGTCCTGTATTCGGGTTTCGTAGTACTCCTTTTCTCTTATGCTTGCTGTATAACCTATTTTGCTGCCATCAGGCGAAAAGCAAACACTCCCTCCCAATAACTTATTTCTATTAAGCTTTTGCAGCTCTTTAGAATTGAGGTCCAGTATGTATAGGTCCCGATGCTGATCATCGTCCGAATCCGGGCTCGGGGTTGCGATAAAGCCCATTTTCTTCCCGTCTAGTGAACTATCGAATTCCTGGATATGAAAATCCTTGCCGTCCGTCAGCTGCTTCTGGCCGCTGCCTTCCTGTTCGGTTTTGTCCTTTTCAGCATCTGTCTCCCTATTATATTCAATAAAATATAAACAATGATTCTGGTGTTCTTTTCCTACATGATGGAAGTCACCATATTTGTTCTTTCGTATCTTGATTTCCTCAGATTCTTTTGGCTGTGCAGTATAATAAAAACCATTGCCATTTGGAGCCCATTTGAATTTACTTACTCCATTTATTTCATGGGTCAGTTGAATTCTGCCCCTGCCATTAAGAGACTCGACAAAAAGTTGATTTTTCATCTCATCCCCGTTACCAGCTGCACTTAAATAGGCAATATAGCTTGATTCCGGAGACCATGCCGGGGATGTGCCCTCTATCTTGGTTGTCAATTTCTCCTTGCTTTTTTCATATATCCAAATGTGATTCTTATATGAATTGTCTTTCCAGTCAGCTGTCTTTTTGACAAACGCTGCGTTATTACCATCCTCACTTATGGTTACACCCGATAAGGTTGGCATTGAAATAAGTTCCTCTATGGTTAGATATGTTTCCCCATTGCTATTCATGGATAAATCTCCTACTCTTTATTTGTATCTTCTTAAAAACTTTATCACGTAAAAGCGCACAGTCATTGAAGGACAAAACCTAATTTTAACTAGCTTGGAAAGAGCATTTTTATAACTGATAGCGACATAATGATAGCCGTACATATATAAAAGCAGCCGCTTTTCACTTGCTTATCCTGCACTTTTTCTATTCCCAGAAAAAGAAAAAACACCAATAAAAACGAAGGCAGGACAAATCTGGGAAATTGCGGGTCGGTAATAAAAACATACGTCATGCCCAATCCGATTCCCATGATAGCCAGTATAAAGTTTACTTTTCTTAATAGGGCCATTCTTCTTCCTCCTATTTTCTTTCATACCATTCAGCCGGTTTGACATTTTTCACATTTCAAATTCCCCATCCTCCACACAATTGAAGGGTATTTTTTCCCAGAATTGCACTGATTTAATTGATCCTGAGTAAGCATATTGAAGGAGCTTTCATACACTCTCCTTTTAAGGATTACAAGCACCTTTATTTATCTTCTTCCTTGTCAATCTTCTTTTCCAAAAGCCTGATCACTTCTTCATTCTGTTTAGTAATCTTATGTAAATCTTTTGATAGTAAAGGCAAATAGTACATGATGAAGACACCAACAGCAAAAAGAGCTATTACATATACAAATTGCATCTTTTCCATCTCCTTTATATTTGGCTGAGATCTTTATCATGAACAGCTTCACGTTCTTTCAAAAATAGAGCCATTATCCTGTTTGAATGGACATATCTGATTAGTTGGTTTAGCCGCTACATCCAAAAATTTCACTGAAAGCCGCGGCATCCTCCTTAGTTACTTGAAGATAAACAACTAAACGGGTTAGTTTTGCAAATAATACACCCAATGCTAAAGCTGGACCAAACGTCTTTATTAACGACGAGCTTTTGCTTTGGTTAAAGGCATATTTTATAAATACAACAAGAGCTGTAACCAATATAAGTATGAAGAATCAAAGATCCATGTTGTACCACCTTAATTCATGTCTATCCTAATCTTACCATAAAAACCCATATCTGTTTCCGCTCAATAACAACTCTAGTACTCTATCAGGATTCATTTTCCGAACGGAAGGGAGGGAGGTTTTACAATCACCTCATTTTAATGTTAACTCTTTCAAAAATAGGGAATTAGTATAGAGGAAGGTTTCACAGCGCAGTTAATGAAAAAGGAGTGGAATGTATGAATCAGAATCAATTGGAACGAATGAAGAATGGAAAAGGGTTTATTGCTGCACTCGATCAAAGCGGAGGCAGTACGCCAAAGGCATTGGAAGCATATGGAGTTACGGAGGACTCCTATTCAAATGAAGATGAGATGTTTGAACAGGTGCACACGATGCGAACAAGGATTATCACGTCTCCTGCCTTCAGCTCCGATTATATCCTTGGAGTGATCTTATTCGAACAGACGATGGACAGTAAAGTAGAGGGGAAATATACGGCGGATTATCTGGCTGACCATAACATTGTCCCCTTCTTGAAAGTGGATAAAGGCCTGGCTGAAAAGGAATACGGCGTACAACTTATGAAGCCGAATCCGGATCTTGATGAAACGCTTCGCCGTGCCAAAGAACGGAATATCTTCGGCACCAAAATGCGTTCGGTCATCCATGAGCCGAATGAATCGGGAATCAAGGCAGTGATGGATCAGCAATTTGAGATTGGCAAGAGAATCATTTCCTCTGATTTGGTTCCCATCATTGAACCGGAAGTGGATATCCATAGCGAGGACAAGGAAAAATGCGAAGAAATCCTGCGTTCCGAAATTGTAAAGCATCTCAATGATTTGTCCGAGAATGAAAATGTGATGCTGAAGCTCACGATCCCGACAAAGGCCAATGCGTACAAAGAACTGGCTGAGCACCCAAGAGTCGTCCGGGTGGTGGCCCTCTCCGGCGGCTATTCCCGTGATGAAGCCAATGAGAGATTGAAAGAAAACGATGGTATGATTGCAAGCTTCTCCAGGGCGCTTGCTGAGGAATTGAGGTTTAACCAATCCTCCACAGAATTTGACCAAGCAATGCAGAATGCCATTGAATCAATTTATGATGCTTCTGTTCATAAAAAGTAAAGTGGTTTTTCTCCCCTGCTTCCATTTGGATAACCCGTTCAGTACAGAGGGAGAAACCAATAAATTGAAAGGTAATTTGCGGTACAAATTGCATAGCATTTTGTATCGCCTTTTTTATCGGCATATCAATGGTTTCGGTGTTTTTTCGCTTATTGCTGCATACTGATTTGCAGGCCAATTTGCACTACCGCATAAATTTATGTGGTGTTGCAAACTGGTCTGCATTTTATGTTACAAATTTGTCCGCGGATTCGTTATTGCCAGATACAATAGATGGGAAGAGAAGGGGAATAACCAGTGGGAGAAAAATAAGGGGAGATTTTACCGTTAGATGTAGAGTAGACGTGGTTTTTGCGGAAAATAAGGGGAGTTTTTCCCTTTATACAAAGCAAAGCTGCCTATTTTCACGTTTTTGAGTCAAATAAAAGGAATTTCTCCCTCTATTTAAGCTGTTTTCAATACTATTTGCTAATTAAGGGTAATTTTTCCCTCTATAAACCTCAATTAGCAAAGAACCTGGTTTCATTGCTGAAGAATGTAAAGTTTAACGGGAAACCGGCTGTGCAACCGATCTGGGGCTTCATTAAATCACGCATAATAGAAGTGAGGAGCTGCAAGGTCGTTGGCAGCTCCTCTTTTTTGTGCAATTTTTTTCATACATATTACACTTCAAAACAGCCTGCAAAAGTCTTTGTATTTTAACCCGCAAAACCACCAGCAAATAGGCATTTTCTCCCTCTCAACCGAACGGGTTATTCGTTTGGAAGCGGGGGGTTTTTTTCCCCTGGAAGTCGGATTTCCGAACCATAGGCCAATTCAAATGTAAACAAAACCTTTTTGCCGTCGATCATTATTGTCAAAACAATATCCTTTAAATGATTATTTGGTGTCTTATCCATCCGGTTCACTGATTACCACCTTCTTGATAATCGCTGCAATTTCTGATAAAGTAAGCGATTCAAACAGAGGTAGTAACCTTGAATAAGAAACAGGAGGTGTTTTCATGGAATTCAATGTATCGGAATTAAAAGAAGCCAAACGTCAAATTGATTCAACTCTGCACAAGCTAAAGAAAACAGTCAAAAGTTTTGAAGCAAAAGAAAATCCTGATAGATATAAATCTCAAATAACTTTAGCTAAAAGGCGGATAGCAGCCTTCGAACTTTCAGTATCACTGATTGAAAGAGAAATGAATGACCTCGAGAAAGAAAGCTAATATCCAGCTTTTCATTGGTTTGATCATCCATTCACTCATACCCTTATAAACCCAGCGAACATTACAACTCTATTTCCATCCGCCTTATCTTTGTTTTTAGATTCATCGATTCATAAAATTTGATGGCACTTTCATTGAATTCCCAGACGCCTAATTCTAATGAATCTGCTTCTATTTCCTTTGCGAAGGCTACTATTCTTTCAAAGAATCGTCTTCCAATCCCTTTTCCTCTGTACTGACTATCGACACCAAAATCATCCATATAGACCATTTTTCTTGGAATGAGAATCGGTCTTTCATCGGTATTTCTAATACTAAGAATGGTATAAGCAACAGGCTGATCCTCTTCTAATATGAATACCTTTGTGTTCTCTCCATCAATCAAGTTGTTGAAATACTCCTCGTCTAACGTGATGTCAGCCATCCTATAATGATCTGGCCTTTCATTGGTGTGAATTTCATGAACCTGCCTTTGTATGGCATGAACCACCTCATAATCACTCTTCTTTGCTTCTCTCATCTGCATAACCAATCTATTTCCCCCTCGGTGTTTGTTTTTAAAATCTATTAGAATGAAGATGGGACAGCGGAAGTTCAACTATCTTTTTTTCAAAAAAATGAATAGGAGTATTACCTATCCCTCGACCTGTTTCACGTATTCCATTTCGGCGCCGTTAACGACAGCTACAGCAATTGGAGAGTCTGTTGCCTAGATTTTCGTGCCCACTGGCTGGACGTTAGCGGTCCCTCATTGAAACCATCGATTTACTTGTCTGTTTTTCAATCATTCCTACTCAATCTATTTCCTGTGCATTTGAATAGACATACCCATCCAGCATAAATATATCAGCTTCTTCACTCTTCAAATAATCAGATGGAGTGGGATTCCCTTCTGAGTGCACCCCGCCAAAGATATAGTAAGATGATCACGAATATATATGATAAATAGTATATCCGCCTTCTAATCTTAGACTCTTTCATCGTTTCCTTGAATGGTTGAATATAATTCCCACTCATTCATTGTTTTGCTGAGAAGTTCCTTGATGTCACGGAGACGGACATCTCCACAATCCTCTTTATTAGCTAAGTCTACTAAAGCAATCATGTCCAGTAATTTTGCTTGTTGCAGCCATTTCTGTGGTAGAACGCCTCCACCATTAAGATAACTTACAATGAATGGTGCTATAAATGCAGATTCTTGTATACTTTCATACCGAAGCATATTCCCGATATCAACCAATGGCGAATGGCTAAAAGAAAACTCCCAATCCAAAATGCCATTCACTTTTATACTGTCTCCCTCTTTTTGGATAAGTATATTCAATGGATTAAAATCGCTATGAACTAAAGAAGAATGATTGCCTAAATGGGCTAATAGATGGGCTTGTTCAGTTGTAAATTCTTTGATGTCGCGGATCATCGTTGACCCCAGGTGTTCCGTCACTGGTCCTGCACTGATGATTTCCTCTACAATAGTATGGAAGGACTCCGGTCCTGATAAATCAAATTCTTGTAAATTGAGCTGTTCATCAAAAAAGCCTGATGAAGGAAACTGGATGGAGTGCATCCTTGCTAAAAGTTTGCCAATTTCATGTCCTGCATTTGAAATGCCTGCTTGATCCCCGGTTAAAAACAACTCGGATAGCTGAAAACCTTTCACCCAATTTAATAGTAAAAACGGATATTCGAGGTTAGACAATGAGAAGTCATGAAAAAGGACTCGAGGCACAGGCAGAGTGTTTTTAACAAGTTCCAAGACTTCCTTTTCAATTTGTGCTTTTACGCCACCATCATTATAGATCCGCAGAACAAAATTCTCTTTATTATCAAGGCTGATTTTCAGATTGGAATTACTCAGTCCGCCGCCAAGAGGCTCAATATGCACGATGTTTCTTCCATTTAGAAAATCTTGTAACATATGGGTTACGGTTTGATGGTCAGGACAAATTAGCGGTTTGCTTCGTTCCCATCCTGTTTTCAATTAGCATCACATCTCTATCTATGGGGTATTTTGAGTAAAGGTACCTTGGTCATTACTACCGTTCCATTGATTTTGTAAATCTCATTACCAAAAAACCTACTAAATAAATAGCACAAGTTACACCAAACAAAGCAAACACTCCGGGTGTAAAGACCAAGTAAAGACTGAACGGGAATGACCAAACAAACGCGATGAACATCCACGCTGGTTTAGTTGTAAAAGAAGCAATGATGGCTAAACAAGATGGAAGCAGCAGCAAGAAAAATGAAATCAAAACAGGGTCTGCATCATTTAGTGGTGAATATGGATTATAAAAGCAAAATAGCAGCCATAACACAATGCTGGCGAACCCTCCAATGACCCCAATAAATTGTGATGGACTCCGGATTGCACTCACCCTCCTTAGCTTTGTATAATACTGAAGCCGTTAGTCAATACATTCAACAAAAAGAACGTTAATCCTTCTGAACCGAGGGTCCTAATGATGGAGCGTACAATTATTGTCCATTATATTCATTTCTCCGCTTAAAAAGAAAAATCCCGATCAGAATAATCTCGTCTGCCACTAACAGACCTAAGCCCAAAACTAATCCTGCAAAGAAAAGAGATTCATTAATACTCCAAGTAAAAACAGACCATCCTATCAGGGCTGACAGGCTCACCGATAAATTTCACTTCGACTGAAAGTAGGTCCCTGTGTAAAATGAAATTACTCATTTCCATTCATGACACTTTATTATTCAGCGATAACAATCGTTTTCAACCTCATTAGCCTGTCTTTTTCTTTATGTTGACCTGCTATTTCTTATAATTGTTACCTATATAACTTTAAAGCTTCAAAAATCGAAGCGGTCAACAGTAATGGCATTTCTCCCTGGCAGCCATCTATATATATTCTCCTAGGTGGTAATTTACCAATTATTGAAACGATTGCAGCTTCTTTATCTCCCTTATAAAAATAATAGGAATTCTCACCATATTTCTTCGTCACTTCTATGAGTTCACCTTGGAAAATAAACGACGCTATTCCTCCATGCTTGGAACCTTTGCTCTCTCCATTAAGGAGAAAGCTTTCGTTTATACCTGGGGAACTTACTTGAACTTCCCATCTGCTAGTGACCAAGCCTTTTCTTCCCCTTACCTTCTGTACTTTCACAACAGTTTGATTATGACTGTCCGTTCCCTTAATCCGAACAAAGTAATTAGGCAGTATTAGAGATATTATCATTTGATAGACCGAATTATATTCCCTATTCATTTGTCCGATATGGTTCGTTTTCATATCCATAATGGCAACAGGTCGAGTCATCATTTTGACTGGGTTTTCAAAATAAATCCCTTTTGTCTCTGTACGATCAGAGAATCCAGGTTTCAAGTCAACCCTCCCGCTGCTCAACCAATAACTAACAGCGGCAAAAATGATGACGACAATGAGAACCCCTAGCAGGAACCAATCAGGTATATATTCCCCTCCGTACACTCCATCACCTCAAAAAATCCAGTTCTATGAGACAGCTCTCATCACCAGAAAACAAGTTCATAAATACGATAAAACCGGTACATTGCGACCGTAAACATAAAAGTTAAAAACGCGAATAATATGTATCTAATTTTGTAGAGCCAGTATTACTGTCACTCTTCAAGTGATAAAACAGAATGAATTGTGCAGGAGAAAACTACAAAGATAATGTTGAAAAGGAAAAGTATGCGATTAAAATAAATTATGGCGACGCTCGAAAGAATCGATCTTAACACTGCACAAGCTATTTGTTTAGTTCACAAGACTGGTATACGTTTATTAACAGATACTCATACTTTGAAGTGGATATTATCCAGTTCCCATTTTAAAAACCAAAAAAGGAACTTTTCTTCCTTTTATAAAGTCGCTCCCCTTGAGCCAAAGACTAGCTCTTATGACCACCTCCTACAACCACCATGTTTCTTGTGGAATGAAAACAGGTTTAATTTCAAATTCGCTTTCGAGCCAGTCGTTGATCAGTGTCTTTTTCACGATATATTCTGAAGCCGAATGTGATACACCGATAAGCGACATCGATGTGTGTTCAGCATATTTCATCATCTTTTCATATTTCATTCTTCCGTAGTCGTTATCGATATGGCAATGGATTTCCCCCGTAATATAGGCGTGAACACCTTTTTCTTCTGCCTCTTTCATCCAATCCACTTTATCCCCGCACCCGGCAACAATGGCCACTTTCCTGATGTCATCTAATTCTTTCCCCTCAAAATCAACATAAGGAAGATCAAAGATTTCTTTTAAGTCCTGTTTAAGGGCTGATGTATTTGTCTGTTTCATAGTACAAACCAAGACAAGATTATGGCCATGTTCATCTGGCAGCAAACCGTCCACAATTTCAGCATTTAAAGCTTTAGCAATCGCAACGCTTGTCCCCAATTGTTTGTGATAGTCCAAAGGTACATGGCAAGTGTAGATGGATAATTGTTTTTCTTTCACCTTTTGTAAATATTCTTTTTTAATTGGCAGGAAACCACGGCCCCATTTCCCTTGTGGATCCCCACATTCCATTAACAACGGATGGTGCATGAAGAGTAAATCACCAGGAACACTCTCATCGATGAATCTTTCCAACACATCATCTGTTGGAAAGACAGCTAAAAAGATATTGCTGACCTCAGAAGCACCTTTCACCATCAGCCCATTGAACAATTCAGTGAAATCATCCTCAAAGATACTTGGCCAATCGACTTTGGTTTGTGAATACACATCCGGGATGAATCTACTGAACGCAGGGTCTTTACCAAAAGATCTTATATCAAACTCTTCATCTAATTTATTTACAAGCTCGTCTAAATACACGTTGTCCCTCCCTCTCCTGCAGATCCTTCACCCATGACTGTAGGACGATAAGCAAAAACCCTTTTTAAATGGTATCTGGGCCATCAAATGATTTTGTTTGTAACAGGTGAAGAAAGATTCATCATTGTATACGGTTTGCCGTATTCCATTGATAGATCGATAAATTCTTCCAGCAACTTATACGTCTCGGTAACAATCTTAACAAGGTAACTGTATTCTCCCGTTAATCTATGGCATTCGACAACCAAAGGATTTTCCTTGCAAAACTCTCTGAATGCTTGACATCGATGAGTTTTAATGAATATAAATGCCTGGACCGGCTTTTCAATCTTCGAATTGTCGATCACTGCCCTGTATCCTGTAATGACTCCTTGATCTTCCAGCTTTCTCACCCGCTCTGTAACCTCAGGAACAGATAAAGAAATTTTCTTCCCTAACTCTGTCATTGAAATCCTGCCCTCTACTTGTAAGACATCGAGAATCTGCCGATTAATGGGATCCATACCTTCACCTTCATTTTTTAAGAATTTTTAAAAAACACCTATTTTAATTAAGTGTACCAAGTCAAACACCTTAAGAAAAGTATGTTCGAAGCTTTATTTTTTAACTAGACTATGTGTATAGATCGTTTAGGAGGTTTTGTAGATGGCATTGGAAATGAAGACCAGGTGTGAAAGATGCGAAGACACATTGAAAGGAAATGCCTATATCTGTGTTCATGAATGTACGTTTTGTGAAGACTGCACAGTTTATATGTCCGGAGTATGCCCGAACTGTTCAGGAGAACTTGTAAGGAGGCCAAAGGGACCTGGTTATAGGGAGCTAAATACATGAAGAAAGAGACAGGTATATGTTTTCTTATCAGTAAGTGAAGATGGCAAAAAGATATTTAGTGCTATGTATGATGCTGACATATTTCAAGTACGGCAGAACCTGAAAGAAAAACCATCCTACTCTTAATACCTTGAGCCGGAAGGTTTTTTTCTTTATATATTGCCCTTTTCCTAACCAAGCTAAGGATGGGTGTTTAATAAAGTACTAGGTAGTTTTACGGAAAATCTTCATATTATAACGATCCCAACCCTTGTTCAGTTCAGTAAGGTCAACAATTTTCCAGGGATTAAAGAAGGTTTGCCCGCTCTTGTTAAAGAATAAATTTTCTCCTATACAATAAGATGCGTGTTGAATTAGTCCTTCTGAATTTTCCCAAATGACTACGTCGCCTGCTCTCAGATCTTGGTGGGTGACAAAGTTATATTTTGCATTTTTCAAACTGTGCATAAATGTCTTAGGATGTATCCATTCAACTATCAACCACTCCTGATGAGTGATGGCAAATAATGTTGCAGATAAACAATTACTTCCAGAGGTGGATGGAAAGGTGTTTGCAAACTTTTTTAAATATAGAGGTGCGTTAGTTGGATAATCATAACAAGTCCAATTCTCCCATTGTTGTGCAATATCTTTAATTAAGTCTACCTTCATATTATGAGAGAGTTCTTCCCACATAGCTTTCTGTATGACTAAAAAATCTTCTCCATTCACTTCAATTACATTCTCTCTGAGAGCAGAAGTGTCTATTGAGAAGTCAGAAATTGGATAGATCAATCCTCTTTCAACTTCCTTTTGGATATGAAAAAGTTCTCTTTTCTTATTCACAGGAAGCTTAGTAACCCACTCTGAAGGTGCCACAAGAATAAATTTGACTGCCTTCGAAATTCCCCAATACTCATAACTATTAGCAAGTTGGATTTGTTTATAAGAAGAATGTTCAAAGAACTCTTCTTGCGGAATGACCAAAACGCTGCTTAAATATTCTTCAAATGAATCAAGTTCATTCTCAGGAAGAAAAAACAAGTCTCTTTCTGGTACAAAAGCCTTTATCCACTCGTTAATATTATCAAATGTTGGCTGTATGTATGTGTTCAATTAATCTCACCTCTAGTTGGAGTAATACCCTGCTCTTAAACTGACTACCCTCATACTTCAATAAAAATGGCGCAAATCCCTTTTTACAGTGCGGAAATCGTCTGCTATTTTATTAAACAAAATCTATATATCTTACTGCTCCGGATATTCTTGGGAATCGCGACACCCTGAGGGCCGTGCGAGGAGTTTCTGTCCCGATTCCTCGAGAATCGCGACACCATGAGGGCCATGCGAGGAATTTCTGTCCCGATTCCTAGTGAATCGCGACACCCTGAGGGCCGTGCGAGGGGTTTCTGTCCCGATTCCTCGAGAATCGCGACACCATGAGGGCCGTGCGAGGAGTTTCTGTCCCGATTCCTCGAGAATCGCGACACCCTGAGGGCCGTGCGAGGAGTTTCTGTCTCGATTCCTCGAGAATCGCGACACCATGAGGGCCATGCGAGGAATTTCTGTCCCGATTCCTGGAGAATCGCGACACCTTGAGGTCCGTGCGAGGGGTTTCTGTCCCGATTCCTGAAGAATCGCGACACCATGAGGGCCATGCGAGGAGTTTCTGTCTCGATTCCTCGAGAATCGCGACACCATGATGGCCATGCGAGGGTTTTCTGTCCCGATTCTTGAAGAATCGCGACACCATGAGGGCCGTGCGAGGAGTTTCTGTCCCGATTCCTCGAGAATCGCGACACCATGAGGGCCGTGCGAGGAGTTTCTGTCCCGATTCCTCGAGAATCGCGACACCTTGAGGTCCGTGCGAAGAGTTTCTGTCCCGATTCCTCACAAAGTCTTTATTATTTGGCCATCATAAGGATGCAATCAATGCCGTTACATCGTCGTCTTTATAAATAATATCTTGCTGCTTAGTCTAGTCTGAACTAGTTTGTTTTGGTCGTCCCCTTCGCTCTTTATAACCAAGCAAAAAGGACACATATACTCTGGCAATATTGGTTCAAGTTCTCCTCTCCTCAACCACATAGTACTGAGATCCCTTAACCGTTTACCGAACTCGGCTGCTTTCTAATTAAACTTACTTACATAGAGTTTTCACAAAAAAAGCCCAATTTCTCTAAAGGAAATCAGGCTTCAGCCGCTTGGTGTGCAGGTATGTAATGGACGTTCAAAATCGTTCTCTCTACTTACAGTATACATAAATAAAATTTTATTTACAGGCTACTCTTTCTGTCGTTCCTGCCCTATACTGTTATATACAAATCTAAGATCAGAGGTGTGTTGATATGAATGATAAAAAAGATGTTTTAGATAAAGGGCCATTTTTTCACGGTACGAAAGCAAAGCTGAAAATTGGGGATCTTTTGGAACCGCAGTATCTTTCCAACTACCAGGATAAAAAATCCAACTATATTTATTTTACAGCCACATTAGAAGCTGCTAAATGGGGTGCAGAATTGGCAAAGTCTCAATCCAAAGAAAGAATTTACATTGTCGAGCCGCAAGGTGTCTTTGAAAATGATCCGAACTTAACCGATAAAAGGTTTCCTGGTAACCCTACACGTTCTTATCGATCTAAATCGCCTTTGAAAATCGTCGCTGAATTAAGTTCATGGGAAAGACATTCCAATGAAGAAATAAATCATATGCTGGCCTCTTTAAAACAGCTGCGTGAACAAGGGAAAGCAGTCATTCACGATTAACCTATACCCGCTTTTACCTTTGTCCATTGTAAAGAGTGTACCTTTCCCTAATCGGCCACCCCTCTCCAAAGCAGGTAAGATTGCTGTGGTGATGACTCTTCATTTTCACAGTGACAATTGAGCATATTATCAGTAGGAGGTGATATGATGTCTGACAAAAAGAATGCTTCCAAAGACACACCAAGAAACAGTCCCTTAAATAACGGCTATAAAAACGATCGAGACAATGAAAATGCAAAGGCAGCAGCAGCTCTTGAACCGGAATTCCCGAGAATTAGTACAGAGAATCTTTAAGCGGGTTTCGGTCACATAGCAGGAATACGATTAGACCTCTCGGAGCAACGCTTGGGTCTTCACCCAAGTGTTCTTCATTTTCCATTACAAAACCCGTCCGTTCAAACAAAGGTCATTTATTTCCATTGGTCATCATCACCTATGACTATACTAGAAGATATATTTAATTTCTCCCACACCCACGCCTCAAACGTTTTATTTATTCTTTCCATCAATACTCCCTCTTCCATTTCATCATCTAGATTCAATTCTTCAAGAGTAAAGGTTTCTGTCGCTTCTGTGCCTTCATAATTGGTACTGCTAAAAGAAAAAGTGACTATTCTTCCCACTGGTATCCTCCCCTTATCTGCCCTGTTGTGCTGAAAATGCTGATGGAATCTTATTCATTACCGATAGGTCTGTTCTTTTTTCATTTGGCTAAAAGTGATCATCATCCCAGTTCATCCCGCAGCAAGAGACGAAGGGATACTCCAGGCAAGATAACGCCAATTCCCTGTAACCAAAGATAGAAAGAGGAAAGCAATTGGAAAAAGGACTAATACGGCTAATGAAATAAAAAGGGCAAATTTATTACGCTTCATACCTAACCTCCCAAATCTAGTTTCATTCACACCCTAATTTTACCATAATCAAATCAATGATCACCTACCTTCTTATTGGATAGGCAGATGTGTTAAAATATAGAGAAACCGAACATGTATTCTGCATAAGGGGTGATTGAGATGGAAAAAGGAAGAAGCCTGGCTGTTTTCATTGCTTCCAGTCTCGATGGGTACATAGCGGCTGAAGACGAATCTTTGGAATGGTTGTTTAACGTAGAAGGTGAAGGAGATAACGGGGTACTCCGCGTTTTATGACACTGTCGATACTATATTGATGGGGAAAAGAACATACGATTGGATCATGAAGCATGAAGAAGGTGAATTTCCTTATAAAAACAAAGAGTGTTATGTATTCACCAGGTCTGGAGCGCAAGATACCGACGAGGTAAAGTTTATCAATGGAGACCTGTCTGATTTTGCTGACAAGCTTAAAAGCCAAGCAGGCAAGCGCATCTGGATGGTGGGCGGCGGGGATATCCTTCAGCATTTCTTTAAAGAAATGCTGATAGATGAACTGATTATTACCATAGCACCAGTCATAATCGGCAGTGGAATCCCATTATTTAAAGAAGGCGATTACCAGTAGGATTTAAGATTGCTAGGAACAAGGACGTTCAACCAGTTTGTCGAGCTGCAGTACGCAGTGCGCAAGTAACAGTGAGCAGTCCCTTTCATTTAGAAAGGGCTGCTATTTTAAAGTCCATCGACTAGCTGCACCACATCTTCCTTCGAGAACCTCTCCGGTGTTTCGGCTGCTTCCTCTTTATAGGAAAGGTGCATAAGGTAGTTCACATCACCCTCTACCCAAGTGATATCGTGTGAGTTGCCGTCTTCTGCATACATGGCAATTCTCCCGTCTTCTAATACGACCTCTTCGTATTCCAGAGAAGGATCTTGTTTGAATTTCACGTTATTTTCCACATAAAACACAAGTGTGTGCCCAATGCCCTCATACGCCATTTCAATCAATCGGCTGTTTTCTTTCGTTCCCGTCACCCTCGCCGACTTCTCCTTCACATCAAACGGAAGTGTTTCTTCGTTTATTCTCTTGTGGTCAAAGGAGATCTCTTTCAACGCGTCCTGTATGCTCATCTCCTCTTGATTTTGCAGTGCGTCGTAAGTATCTTCAACAGGACTCACTTCAATATAATCGGTGAGTTCTCCATAGTCCTCCGAATGACTGCATCCTGACAGAATTGCCGCAGCAACAAACCATAAAGTGAATTTCCGCAAAAGCTTGTCCTCCTTTCTGATACAGATATCCAGCCTTTTATGCGGCTGCTTGAAAGACTTCTGTTATTCCTTTGGTTACCCTAGGCTTTTAATCATAATTAGATCGGTCTGCTCTTCGTCTCCCATATAAAAAGAATGGCTGCCCACTTGAACAAACCCCATTTTTTTATAAAATGCAATGGCATTGTCGTTCTTTTCCCACACGCCCAGCCAGACTTTCTTTTTATCCAGTGCCGCAGCCATTTCCAGCGCTTTGTTATAAAGAGATGTACCGAGTCCGTGTTTTTGGAATTGTTTCTTAATGTATATTCTTTCGATCTCAAGTGCTTCATCACCCATTTTTTCCGTCTGTGCATCAAGGATATTGATTTTTAAATAGCCTGCGATTTCTTCTTTTACATATACAAAAAAGAAGTGTGATGAATCATTGTCCAGCTCTTTTTCCAGCTGCCGTAAATTAAAGGCCTTTTCCAGATAGACCTTCATATTTTCCGTTGTATTCTGCTCTTTGAATGTTTCATCAAATGTTTCGTGGCTAATTGTTTGGAGTGTATGCAACTCTTTGGAGGTACACTTCTTGAGTTTGATTGTCATCTATCCCTTTCGCCCCTTTTTAATACTCTCTCTTGCTTCCTTTTTTGACAAACTCCCAGTCTTTTTCTATGTTCTTCCTTACTTTCACCAGCTGTTCAAGAAAAGTCTCTGCTTCCTGTTCGGAAAGCCCCTCTAATGCCACATCATGAGAGTGGTCGTTTTCCCTTATTATGAATGGATAGACCTTTTCCCCTTTTTCTGTCGGATGAAGTTTCTTGATTTTTTTGTTGTGCTGATCCTCTTTCTTTTCGATGAAACCATTCATTTCCAGCCTTTTGATTGCACGGGCTGCCGTTGTTCGGTCCACCTTAATCATTTCAGCTACTTGTTCCTGGATGATGCCTGGGTTTTCACAGATCCTGACAAGGTATAAATACTGCCCCTTGGTCAAATCAAATTCTTTGAATTCGATATTGCTAATGGAATCCAAAGCCCTGGCAATCATTCCGATTTCACGAAGAATGTGCTTCATCGCTTTCTCCTTTTCAACATAGGTTGTAAATGCAGCTTTTTTTGTTTAATAAAAGATACCTTATTTTTGTTGTAAATGCAACTAAAAAAAGCCAAAGAGCCATCAATGACGAATCTTTGGCTTTCTTTTTGTTTACTTTCCTTTTACGGAAAATGTGTGAATGCGCTCGCCGATTTCATCTCTTACACGCTGGAAGAAGGCCCACTTCTCTTCGTCCGTCCCCTCTGCCTTAGCTGGGTCATCGAATCCCCAATGTTCACGTTTGACGTGCACCGGGGTCATCGGGCATTTATCGGCTGCGTCACCGCAAAGTGTTACCACCAAGTCTGCATGATTCAAGATTTCAGGATTGATGATATCCGACGTTTGGCTGGAGATATCAATTCCTGCTTCATTCATGGCTTTAACGGCATTTGGATTCAACCCATGGGCTTCGATTCCGGCACTGTATACGTTCCATTCAGCCTCAAGATGTTTTTTTGCCCAGCCTTCTGCCATTTGGCTGCGGCATGAGTTACCGGTGCAGAGGAAATAAATTGTTTTTTTCGTCATGTGCCATGCTCCTTTTGGTGTGTTTTAGTAGATGATCAGCAACCAAATGTATAAACCAACAAGTGTGATGAACAATGTCGGGATGGTTAACATAATGCCTGTTTTGAAATAGGTACCCCACGAGATTTTGACCCCTTTCAGTGACAGGACATGCAGCCAAAGAAGTGTTGCCAGGGAACCGATCGGGGTGATTTTCGGACCTAAATCGGACCCAATCACATTCGCATAGATAAGTGCCTCGCGAATGACACCGCTCGTATCTGTATCAGCGATGGCTAGGGCATCAATCATGACGGTCGGCATATTGTTCATTACCGAGGAAAGAATGGCGGCAATGAAGCCCATTCCGATTGTGGCAGCAAACAAGCCTTGATCTGCCGCCACCTGGATCAGGTCGGCCAAAACAGTCGTCAAGCCAACGTTTCTCAAGCCGTATACCACGACATACATTCCGATGGAAAAGAAGACAATTGCCCATGGCGCTCCCTTGACGACTGTCCGGGTATTGACCGCAGCACTTCTCCTTGCCATGAGCAGGAAGAAGATCGCGACAACCCCGGCTATAAAGGAAACGGGAACACCGATGAATTCACTCGCAAAGTATCCCGCTAACAGGATCGCCAGTACAACCCAAGATAAGCGGAACATTTTATGATCACGGATGGCTTCTTGAGGCCTTTTCAAATCAGCCATATCATAATTCTTCGGAATGCTTTTTCTGAAAAATAGGTATAAGACAAGGATACTCGCGATGAAAGAAAAGAAATTGGGGATGATCATCCTTGATGCGAATTCAACAAATCCTATATCGAAGAAGTCTGCTGAAACGATGTTGACCAGGTTGCTGACAACCAGCGGCAAGGATGTGGTGTCCGCAATGAACCCGCTTGCCATGATAAAAGGAAACACCATTTTTTCATTAAAATTCAGGTTCCTCACCATGGCTAATACAATCGGGGTCAAAATCAGTGCTGCACCGTCATTGGCAAAGAAGGCCGCGACGATTGCTCCCAAAATCGACACATACACGAACATCCTGACTCCATTTCCTTTTGCAGCCCGTGCCATATGAAGGGCCGCCCACTCGAAGAAACCGATTTCGTCCAATATAAGAGAAATGATAATGATAGCGATGAAAGCTAATGTAGCGTTCCATACGATGGATGTAACATCGAGGACGTCATTGAAATCAACGACTCCAACAATGAGCGCCAACACTGCTCCTCCACAGGCAGACCATCCAATCGACAACCCTTTAGGCTGCCAGATGACTAATATGAGGGTGATCAGAAAAATCAC
The DNA here is from genome assembly GCF_984799155.1 of Bacillus sp. SRL337. Taxonomy (NCBI): domain Bacteria; kingdom Bacillati; phylum Bacillota; class Bacilli; order Caryophanales; family Bacillaceae; genus Bacillus; species Bacillus sp. SRL337. Next base: position 2,517,301 of record NZ_OZ481793.1, read on the forward strand.
CGATGCCAAAATAATGTGCGTCAAAATTCTTCCTCCTTCTAGTCACAGGAAATTCTTAAACCCTGTTCTTCCAATTGCTTTAATCTGAAGCCCTGGTCTGGAATCTGCTCCAGCAAACTCTTAACCAAAGGATAAAACTCGCTCGTTGTATTGAGGGAATAAATGATCCATTGCCCTCTTCTCGATTCCTTCACCAGACCAACATCCTTCATTTTCCGGACATGCTGGCTGATGGCCGGCTGGCTGGTATTAAAAATCGCAACAAATTCACACACACAGCAATCATGCTGTTCCAGGATCTTCATCATTGTCAGACGGGTTTTGTCTCCAAGCAGTTTCAATACAGACGCAGCTTTCTCGATCTCAACCAATACTGCAGGCATGTGCAACACCTTCCATCCGTTTAATAATTTGATAATAATTTACTTATATGAGCCCGTGATGTTCGTATTTTTAGTATTCTACTCAGTCCGTTCGTAAACCCTGCCTACATATAACGTTCTGCTTATATAATAAAACGCTTATATGCTAATTGCAAGAATGAAATTGTAAGGGAAGTAACCTGCTTCACAATGGGAATAAGAAATGTGGTAGAGCAAAAACCCGGAAAAATTGATTCCGGGTTTTATATATATATTTTCAGGCTGGTTTCAGCCGGTTTCATACTAAATACATATCCGTTATCGATCTATTTCTTATGAAGCCCAGGTCTTCATACAGCTTGATGGCTGGGTTATCTTTGATGACAGCTAATCGGGTAGCTGGGTACTCTTTACTGGATATGTTTATAGAATGAGATAACAAAAATCGGCCAAGACCTTTTTTTTGGTGCTCCGGGTCCACTGCTAGACTCATGATCAGAGGATAATCCTCAAATTCCATGTGCAGACAGACGCCAACTATGTTGTCCGTTCTTGTTTCTACTACAACCCTTGAACACTCATCCATAATTTCATGGATTTGATATTTGTCCATGAACTCCTTTACATGATTCGTGTAATCCTCCTGGGTTCCGATTTGTTTATAAGCCGGATTTGCGTTATAGGATTTCAGTAATAAATCTGCTAAATCAACAGTATCTTCCCTTCCAACGGGCCTGGCGGCATACCCATTGGGAAGAACTGCCTGTATGGATTGCGTTGGACGAATCATCCAGTAATTTATTTCGTTTATCAGGCATCCTCTTTGTCGATAGGTTGGAACATGTTCTTCTACAATATCTCTCAAAATCATTTTCTCGTGAGCGTTTGATATCTTTCTCAAATGGGTCAATACCTTGTCAGCCAGCCCTTCATAATCCTCAAAGGGAGGATTAACAAATAAATCGGTCATGAAATTAGGTTTTAGGAATACACCGCCAATCGTGTCTTCGTCCTTCATGATTAAATAGCCGCAGTCAAAAATCGATACAATTTCTTTTACCGCCAAGGATGACCTTCTAAAAAAGTAGTCTGCATATTTCTGTCCATAATAGATCGAATAATACCGATAATAGTCTTCAGGTTCCTGATAAACCAACCTCAATCCATCCCCTAACTCAATCCGTTCCTTTAAAGATTCACTTTGCTTACCCATCTCTCTCTCCCCTTTTCTACCAACCCAGCAGCTGAAATGAATTTCCATTATTTACAATTGTATCACACGGATTCTATGATAGGGAAAATGGCTGTCAGTCTTACAAATTGCAAACTACTCTCGCCCACATCCTAACTGGCTGGCTAATCATTAAAAAAGCAGGCTGGTTCACTTGGGTCAGCCTGCAGTGTTCAATAGGAGATACCTTTAATCGATGACTAATTTATACCCGATCCAGTTTCACTAGCAGTAAGGGAAATAAAGATGTGGACTGAAACGCTTACTAATTTATTTTTTTCTTTCGAGTAAACTCTTTTATTTTTTGTCAATTCTTATTGATCAGGCATTTACATGGCTTTATCCCTTTTGAAAAGATGGCGAGGAAATAAGGGCAAGAACAAAATGACAGCTGGTCTGGCTGCGATTCTCTTTGCTTTCATCACAGCCTCCGGAGCGGCAGTTGGAGCAATTATTCACGGATTGGTGCCAACTGAATGGATCTCTTCCATTTTCGGTGAAGATAATTGGTGGTTGATCCCTATCGCTTCCATTATAGGGATCCCTCTTTATATCAGGCTTTCAAGCATGATTCCCATCTCGCAAATCCTTATCATGAAAGGGATGGCACTCGGCCACGTCATGGCGATGATGATTAGTTCAGCAGGAGCAAGTCTGCCTGAAATCGTACTGCTTAGATCGATTTTCAAGAAGGAACTGATTATACTATTTGTCCTTTCGGTCATCACGATGTCCACCGTTTCGGGTTATCTCTTCTATTTCATCTGAGTTTGGCATCTGCGGGCAAGTGTGGATGGCATGCGGCTTTTCTTTGAACGTTTTATGGCCAGCCACAATCAAGATAGCTTCCATGCCGGGATTAACGAATGGAATTGAAAGAAATAACTCATCGGTATATGGATGACCGTGTAGATGGCCAACGTGGTCATGTAGGTTAAAAACCATAACGGGACAGATACATTAAGGAAGGAATAAAGCAACAGCATTCCCACCGGAAAGGGAACCAGCACAATCAGCCACATGGGACTTCCTGCAGCTTCTGACAACGCACCTAACGTCACGACGGAAAAACCGATCAGTATCGCTTGCCAAAAAGCTAATTCATTCGTGAGGAAGAAACTTGCGATGTAATAGGAAAATCCATTCAACGAGATTGCAAGTAGGTAATCAAACCAATATTTCATAGAGCCACCCCTATTCACTATATAAAATTAGACGAAACTCCAACATATCGGGTTTCAATACAGGCACTGCCAATATTTGTGGTATAATTATCCAAAAAGATAGGAGGTCTTCTATGTTCGCGGGAGATTATCTTTTTACAGCTGTCATCTTTGCGGTGGTACTTTTAGGAGCCGTTTCCTTTACTCTTTTTATCAGAAGGTTGCTTATCAATACTTCTGCAGCAAGATACAATGGTGATGATATCAGTGAGAAATTAGATAGAATTATAGAGCTGCTCGAAAAGCGGGATTGATGAGGTGCCCTGCTATGCCTTATTCACTTCAGTTTTATAAAGAAGTGTTTATTTCGCTCCAGGTGAGCGACTCCACGGAGCGGCCTTTCATCGACGTACTGAATGGAAGCTCCCTCATGAGATAAGGGAATAAAATGAATGCAGTGAGTTGAAGTTGACTTTCTCTAGCCGCCGGCTGAAGGACGTCGAACACCTTCCACTCCAATCAGCGTTGTGAAAAAGGATACTAAGTTTTCTAGATGCATTCCAAATAAATGACATTGAAACTGACTTATGAATTGTCATAGGTCAGTTTTTTATTATATCAAGTTTCATTAAGTTTTTAGCGAGGAAATGGTCAGAAATGACATCACTATTATCTTGGACAACAGCTATTGTCCTTGGGAGAAAAATGCCATTCCCTATTCTTTTAACTAGTAAATTGGCAGTCTAACCTGTGGTAAAATAAGGATAGGGAAAGATAGCGAACATTAAACCAACGAGCGGGTTAGTCGAATGTATAAGTTGCCCTAATTACCTTTATGTCCATTATGTTAAACCTGGAGGCTGGATTTTGACAAAGAATAAAATAATCTTACTTATTGTTTTTTCAATAGGCTGCCTATTACTTCTTGCTTATAAAGCCATTCAAAACCAGGATTCTTCCTACTTAATAGGAGTGGTTACCATTATTGTTATCCTCTTTTTCAAGAAAAGAGAGTACGATCGGAATAAAGAACGAATGGAGTAAAGAGAGCTATTACCGCCCTTTATTCAAGTAAAGGATTATTATTGAGGTGATTATTTTGCAAGAATGCGGGAAATGCCATGCACAATTAAGTTGGAGGAAAATCTATGAGTCCTTCTGGCTGAGTTATAAACCTATAAAATGCAACGAATGCGATACAACTCATAAGATAACCATACCAAGCAGGTTTATATTTGTCTCTTTTACTATTCTTCCTATGCTCACCTTTGGATATTTTCTGTCTCCTTTTAACAATGGATTTGTAACCTTTGGTATAGCTATTTTTATTTTTATAATGGGTTCTTTGTTGGCACCTTTTCTGGTTACCTATAAAGAGTCTCTGTGAACTAATGTATTTACACTAAGGGGCAAATAACTGAAGATCCGCTAATTGATCCGGCTAGTTTTCTTCTTCAATTATTGCGAAGGTTAATATATGAGGATATTTATTAATTTATTTCTGATAGAGGGTGCTCTAAATGAAGAAGGTTATCTCTATGCTCCTTGTTTTCCTCTGTTTATTTTTTGCAATCCTCCTTTACAAAGGTAGTATAGAGGGGCTTAAAGAATACCTAAGGGAAGAAAGCATTGAGTTTAATGAAGTATCAATTAACCATAAATCCACATTTGATAAACGACTGCTTGGAATGGAACCCCATCACCTTGAAATGACAAGTGAAGGTTTCCTGCATATCTATAAGTATTCGAGTGGTTAATTGTAAAATGAAATGCAACACCAAAAAAATAGAAAAGTCATAGGGGAACCTGTAACATTAATGTCGACTAAAACAATTAATTACGGAGGTTTTCCCTATGACTCAAATTCATTCTAGCACAAAGACTCGCAGCTTTAAACACCTGAGCGATTCCGAGAGAGGAGAAATCCATGCTTACCTGAAAATGAATCTTTCTCTCAGAGAGATCGCAAAGCGTACAGGCCGTCATGTCAGTACAATCTCTCGAGAAAAGAAAAGAGGGACCGTCACGCAGTTGGATACGCGTCGTAAACCATACGAAAAATACTTTCCTGATGTCGGAGCTCATGTATATAAAGAAAACCGTCAAAACTGCGGAATGCCAACCGTTTTCATGAAATCGTGGGCCTTCATTCTCTATGCAGAAGAGAAGATGCTAGAAGATAAGTGGGCACCCGATACAATCGTCGGCCACGCGAAGAAAACTAACATTCTAAAGAACTCTTACATTCCAAGTACCAAGACCCTTTACAATTGGATAGATGCCGGTAGGCTTTCTGTTCGAAACATTGATTTAGCGATGAAATTGCGTCGCTCAACCAAGAGGAAACGGTTACGCAGACCGAAGCGCATCTTTGGTCAGAGTATTGAAGAACGTTGTGACTCCGTTGAAACAAGGGAGGAATTTGGTCACTGGGAAATTGATACGGTCATTGGACAGAAATCAAAGGACGAAGCCTTACTGACACTGATTGAGCGTAAGACGCGAAAAGAGCTCTTGATGCGATTACCAAGCAAGACAGCATCCAGTGTCCAAGACGGAATAAAACAACTATTTGCCCCATTTAAAGACAATCTTTCGAAGGTGTTCAAAAGTATCACCGCGGACAACGGTTCAGAATTTAGTGAATTAGGTGCGCTTGGTGAGAACAACGGGATTTCCGTTTACTTCTCCCATCCATATGCGTCATTCGAGAGAGGAACAAACGAACGACACAACGGGATAATCCGAAGGTTTATTAAGAAAGGGCAGCCCATCCATCGTTATACAGACAAGACGTTACAAGAGGTTGAAACCTGGATGAACGAGATGCCCCGGAAAATTCTAGATTACGAGACGCCAAATGAACAATTCGCTCGTTGTGTAGAGTTGGTGGCCTAGGCCACCAACTCTACACAACGAGAAGTTCCCCTAGGATTGTATAAGGGTGTTGCATTTAATATTGCAATTTACGTAAGTATTCGAGTAAAAGCTTAGCTGAAATGGCAAGAGATACTTTTATTAAGAAAACAGAATCGGCGGATATGGTTTCCCACAATTTATATGTGGTAGAAGATATGTTTATCATCTATGAATTTCATAACGAAGTAAATGATTTCAATACGTACCTGTCCGATATGATAAGTGCGTATAAAAAGTGAATATACATGCGCTTGGGGGCCACTGACATTCCTGCTTCTATTTTCTAGGAATATGTAATGCTGACCCCTTTTTCTTTGCCTGGTTCTCCAATATATCTTGAGGAGAGCTTAACCAAGAGAACTTTTTCAATAATCCCCATCACATAATTAACTACCCTTCCCTTTACTTGAACAAAAGACGGCTGCCTTTTCAGCAAACTACTTTAAGTAGTTATTTCACAAACCCATTCAAAGTTAGTAAATTTATTTACAAGGAGATAGTTTCAATTTACCAGTCACTTTTTATTGCTTTACATTACGTTCACTCAACAATTTTTCCTTATTGGCCTTGGTATTATCTAACAAAAAATCCGCCCATTCAAGTTCAAGTTGATCTGTAGTTTCTTGCCAGTATTGCAAACGGGTATAATAATAATTGATCTTTTCACGTACTGATTCTTTGAAGTTATCGACTCCGTAGCTTCGTACAATGGCTGTCAATTCATAAATAGGAAGCCATAAGCATGTGTTTCTACATGTACGGCAGCTCCCGCGTGGCCAATTGCTTGGTATAAAGCTCCGTACTCACGATCATCAATTTCTTTTGCCACTGAATGTGATCCTAAAATAGCCTGTTTTGCTTTAGGCATTTTTATTTTTCCCCTTGCCCAATTCTCACATAGTTCTAAACAGGTTCGGGGTCTTCGTTCGTTCGGGTACTTTGCTTCAAATTGGTTTAAAGGCAATTCTGCACAATCCAATGCCCACATAACCAGAGTTCGATGATTTTGTAATTGAATCAATTTTATTAACTCCTGCAAGCAAAGACTGTCACGAGAAAACAACAACTTATTTCTTTTCTTTAACTTGAGTTCTACATCTGAAAACATTTCTATGCCCCCCATCGCCAATTATCATGAAATAGGTTCTGCTCATTTAAATGTCACACATTACTGAAATTTATCTTGCCTAAATTAAGATGCCCTATAATAAGCAAGACATCTAACTAGCAAAATCCTGTTCTAAAATAACTCATACAGTTTATTGAATGTAATTATGTATTGGGGATATTGGATATACATCTGTTTTATTGAATTGAATCCACCCTATAACAGAAGAAAGTGGCTGATGAATTGGTACTATGTGTTAGCCTCTAAAAATGTTATAAGTATCTTATTATATATTGCTGGTTCTTCAATATTGACTGTATGCCCTGCATAAGGAACCAGTCCAACTCTAATATCATTATTCAGTTTCTTCATATAAGTCGATGCCTCTACTTCGTGCATTTCATTACTGCCATTAAGTATCAACATTGGAACTCTTATACTCTTTATTTCTTCTGGGGTAGCTCTTGGATACTTATACGTCATCTGATACAAGACCTTTTTTAAGGTCTTATGCCATTTATCTCCGTGCAGGGACTTAAAGTATTCTGCTGTCTCTTTATCGTTTTCCTCAATATTTAAGAAGAAATCATATTGTTTCTCCATAACATTTTTTAACTCTTCAGGAATATATGGTGAATAACCAGTGAGCACAACTCCTTTTATTAGCTCTGGCTCTCTAAGGGCAATATGTATAGCTAAAGATGCTCCTAAAGACAATCCAACCAAAAATACTTCGCCTTCTTTTTTTATTTGAGAAATAACGTATTTTAGAGCTCCTTCAAAATAGTTATCAGAAGCCTCAATGGATGAATTCCCGTGTCCAGGTAAATCAATTAGGATAGCTTCATAATCATCCCCTAAACTAGAAACTTGATTAGAGAAATGAATTTCTCCTGTACCCATAAATCCGTGTAAAAAGTAGACTCTCTTTATTGGAATCTCCCCCTCTTTTCTATAACAAGCTGTCATAACACGTTGTTTATTATTATTCGGTCCATTCCTATGACCATTTCATATTGAGAATTTGAATTCCTACTAATTTTTTCAGAGCGAACTAATTATGAAATCGTTTGTTAACTTCAATTGTAATGAACTCTGGCAAATAGTTGGGAGTACATCCTTTTGATACTTTTTCATCTTTGTAAAGACCCGTTTTCTCACCAAGTTTAATACATCGTTCACGATTCTTTTCATCAAAAACGCCGATCCAGCCTGCGGTAAAATTCATAGCCCATTGAACTTCCGGCTCTTCCTGCGAAATATTGGCTTCTATTGCAGATAGCAAGTATGCAGTGTTATCTGGCGGTGTTTGTCCAGTCCATCTTAATCGCCCTTGGTAATACCAGAAAGTTCGCCTTTGAAGAGAAGATGGACTATTTTCCCATGACTCCATCAACGCAATTCTCTTCTTGTCTTTGGTGAGCTGATTAGCCAATAACCAATCCATTAAGTTGTTTCGCTCATCAAAAGTGTGAGTCTGCATATCCTTATCAAGCTTATTCAGCACATCCTGTGAAAGAAGTTTCTTGTCCATAATTAAGATTGCTAATAGTCTGGGCAAAAACGCTTCGGTTGACCAAAGTTCCATAGCGAGTTCGTGATCTCTTTTAATATCCTTCGCGATTTTACGTAGGTCGCCCAGCTTCGTTTTACTATTGATCTCCATGAGAATGTTTTCTGCGATGGAAGAGCGCTTTATTTCTGTATCTTTATTTTCGTTCATTTTATACAACTCCTTTTGTAAAGCACTACTTCATACTACGGGGTATCAAGAACTTAAATCCTTCATACTTCACCAATTAGTTGGGGTAAGACTTACAGAATAATTGCCTATTATATTAATGATGTGACAATAAGTCATTATTTTTTTCCTTTTCGTTCTAAAAATATAGGTGCTATATTTAGTAAGATAGAAACAATGGTCAATACCCATAATGCCCTTGCCATACCAGGAACTACATCCGATAAAGCCGCCCAATCTTCCGCTACTATCCACCGAGATACATAACTGTAATCTGCACAAATTGTTAATGCTGTAAAAGATAATCCCATCGCCATAGCTAACTTATAATCTTTTCCTGCTGTGTACAAATAAAGATTCACAAAAGTTGCTGCTATTGCCATAACCCCTAAAATCACCCACATATTTACTCCTCCATATAAGTTTCGTTATAACGTACAATATACTAAAGTGCATCGTCTCAATTTTTTGCATTTCATTTTTTCAAACCTAAAACCTCAAAGTAAATGCCCTTTATTTATGATTCCGTATTGAAAAACCATGCCCAATAATTAAACAAGGGCAATAGCCGGATCCATTTGCTGACCCTTCAGTTATTGCCCTTATAATGTGATATCAATTTCTTTATTTTTCTTTATACAAGTGACTACAATAACATTCACCAATACTCCCACCCCAAGGAAACCTGAGTAATAAATACTCTGTATGCCTGGTCCGAACCCTTTTTCGATTACATCAATTGCAGCCAGTAAAAAGGGCAAGAAAAAGGCTGAAATGGCTAAGAGCATAAGCGAAAACGCGGGTATAAATCTTTTTGAGTAGCTAATTCTTATTGTCCAATAAACGGAAGCGATCACTATGGACAACGGCAAAATAAACCCCAAAATAAAATTCAGGATTGACGTACTCATATAACCCCTCCTCTGTATTTCCACAAAAAACATGTTAAGTTCAAATTAGTTCCCACCCATCTAGTTATTAGACGAAATCCTGTAAATATAAGTTTCGTTTCATTTTATTTCGCCGGACTTTACTTGAACAAAGGCGGGCTGCTTGTTCTGAAACTCCCACGGTAGTTGAAAAACACTAACCAGAAATGAATTTGATGTTTTCTTCATTTAGGAAAATATAAATCTATATAGAAGCCATAGTGATCGCTAGCAAATATATTATTCAAGCCTATAGTTCTATTTGCAAATAAACCGTGACTAGCTATTTTAGGTTCTTCCTTAGGAAAACAAGACTTTACTAATATCCAATCATAACGAACTGGATTACGTACTTTATTCAAGTTATCTTTATGACGTAACCAATGATTTTTCCGAAAGTCTAAAGTTGGAGTATTTGAAGATTGCCCTAAATCAACCCAGCTAGTATCACAGGAATTGATTGAGATTCTCCTGTTAAATAGTTGTAAATACTTGATACATTTGGTCTGCTGTTAATTCCCACATAGCAGTTCATAATCGGTATGAGTATCTTCAGCTATCAAGTTGGTCACTTCAAGTATTTCCTTTTCTCTCTTAGCAGCACTTCAACTGCATGCTCAAAAATAATTGAGGAAACTATATACGACTAGTTAATCACTATTTCTCCTTCAAATTCTCTAACTTTCTGATTATCAAATCAATCTCTTCATTACTAAGCGAGGAATAGTTATCAATTCTTTCTCTAACATACTTTATTTCTTCTGGAAATTCCTTATCCCTTGAAAAGAAAGAGGCTGCCATTCCAGTTATTGTACCAATCAACCCAATACCTACAAACATTAAAAAAGAAGCAATTATCCTGCCCACAGCAGTTTGAGGATACAAGTCTCCATACCCAACAGTCGTGGTGGTCACAATGGACCACCAAAGAGCATCTTCAAAGGAGTTAAAACTCGGTTCTATCCAATACATTGTAATCGCACTTAAAAACAATAAAGCAATAACAATCACAAATATTCGATCCACTTTGTATTTTTGTGCTACAACCTCGAGAAACGAATCTTTTCTTTTTAACAAAACTACCAATCTTAGTAATCTTACAAGTCGAACCAACCGTAATGCCCTGAATACCTGATCGAAAGGTATAATTGCCAGCAATTCCAATGGATGTTTTTTAACATACTCCCACTTATCCTTACTAACTATGAAACGGACGATGTAATCAACTAAAAATAGTCCCCATACAAACCAGGATAAAACCTTGTCTTGATCATTAGGTAGCTTAACAATTAACGAATAAATAATTAAACCTGCCAATACAATTTCATACGTAAAATAAACTATATTTTTCTTTATGAATATCCCTCCAATAAGGAAGGAAATTTATCATAATTCTCTACCGTGTTTCCATCCTTCAATATAATACCAATTATTTCAAATTTCATCGATTTGAGCAATACTCTTGTTCAATTAATGGTGGCTTAGCAGAGCAGAAGGATATTCCTTGATTTTTCAATGTTATTCATACACTTGTATTAATGTACAAGATTGTATGCATCATTGTAAAAAAATGACACAATAGGACTATTGGTTACTACCAATTTATTTTTGTGTCTGTACTCTTGTGGGATTTTCAACGACAAACAATACTACTATACTGATTGCCCTTTATGTCTTCTTGGTGCCACAAGCGTTTGCATAAGAATCCTACCTAAGCAAGGCTCTGAATTTTCAACGTTACTTTAATATCCTGAGGGCAATAGTTAAGTTTAGTAATTCTTTTAATCAAATGAATTTTCGTCTTTGGTGTTGTTCTTTTCGATTAATTTCCTTCTTTTTTGTTAAACTGTCCAAAGGGAATAAAGACAACTATCCCATAATTTTACAAACCTTAAAGCTGCTGCTGATGATCAAGTCTCAAAGTTAACTCATTAAAACAGCGTAATGTCCAGGACATTACGCTGTTTTATATTCCTGAAATTCTTCGGTACAAAAAAAGGGGCCAGCGCAGAACCACTGGCACCCCCTCATTCTTCAGGCCTCATCATTGAAGCGCCTTGATCCTTTCCGTCAACTCTATAAATCTCTTGTCAAGCTCTCTATACTCTTTATGAGTTGGAGTCATAAAGCTGAGTTTCCCCAGGACTTCCTGCCTTTCCGTTTCCAGAGCCATTCTCTTTTGTTCCCGGTCATCCACTTTTGATGGTTCCAGTTCATTGAATTCTTTCACGATGGTTTGGTTGGCGAATACAAGCTTGCTGTTTGTTGTTTTTTCAAGAAAATATCGATCATGTGAAACCACCAACAAAGTCCCTGTAAAGTGTTCTAATGTTTCTTCCAACTGTTCACGTGATGGCAGATCAAGATGGTTGGTCGGTTCATCAAGGATGAGGACCTCTTTTTCGTCCATGATGTACTTCATCAGCTTACACTTGACCCGTTCCCCCATGCTCATTTGGTTAATGGGCTCAGACCATTGAGTTTCCAGGAAACCAAGATGTTTCATCAGGTTCCGTACTTTCCCTCTCTCTGCAAACGTCTCTTGATAGAACAGCTGTTGAGGTGTTTTATCAAGAGGCAGATCAAAGACTTCTTGTGTCAAGTAGCCGATGTTGGCGGAAGGCGATACCCAAATTTCACCTTTGCTGACCGGCTCATTACCCATGACCATATTAATGAATGTCGTCTTTCCTCTTCCGTTCTCGCCTGTAATGGCGACCTTTTCCCCATGCAGGATGGTGAAGTTGGCACTTTGGAACAGAGTATGACCGTAAAAGGTTTTTTCCACGTCCTTCACTTCCAGGAAACGCTTGCCTGCTTTATGACTGGTTTTCAGTTGAAAGTGGACTTCATATTCCGCCTTGGGTGCCTCCGCGTTTATTCTTTCAAGTTCTTTTTCAAGCCGCTTTTGTTTAGATTTGACTTGGGCATCCATTCGTTTTGCTTTTGATCGATAGTATTCTTTCGGAAATTCCTGTTTTGTCGATTGCGCATGTGCTGATTTTGACCAGGAGGTTAATTGGTTCATCTGCCCCTCGATCCGTTCTTTCATCTTTTGTTGTTTCTCATATTCACGCTGCTGAATGAGCCTTATCTTCTCGCGTTCCTCCATATAGCTGCTGTAATTGCCCATATGGGTTATGAGCTTCTGGTCTTCTATTGCCCATATTTTCGTAGCCACTTTATCGAGGAAGTACCGGTCATGCGACACCAGAATAACTGCTCCCTGGTGCTCACCGACCTGAGTGATGAGAAACTCCGTACTCTTCTCATCCAGATGATTGGTTGGTTCATCGAGCATTAGGATATCAGCATCCTTCGCCAATCCCTTTGCCAGCCGGGCTTTTAATCGTTCTCCCCCACTCAATTTCGAGAATTCACGCGTTGGCACGTTCCATTTGCCTAGAATCGCTTCCTCCCGAGGCGTCACCTCATCAAAGGAATAGGACTCCGTTTCTTGTTCCACCATAGTAAACACCAGATTTTCCTGGAGATGTTTAATGCTGCCTCCGTCAGGCTCTATATCCCCATTCAGTAAGTGCAGCAATGTCGATTTGCCGGCCCCATTTTTACCGATGACCCCAATGACATCCCCTTGCTGTACATTCGTATTGATTTGTTCAAACAGCAGATGATGTTGTATTTCCACCTTGATATTTTGCAATTGAAGCATTTCTATCATAAAGCTTCATCCCTTCTTTTCTAAGGGAGAACAAATAAATCCTCCCAATAATGTTGGAAGGATTAGTCATCTATCATTTTACCGTACCTAAAGAAAGCGATGAACCCAAAAGGTTTATCCGCTTCCTTGTATATAGAAAAATGGGCAGACTAATCCTATGTTTTTATAATCTGAAATCATTCATTTCAAATTTTAAAAAATAGGTTAGTTATCCATCGTCCACCCATCAGTCCCTTCGTCTATGTTAAAGCTATTTTACCATTAGGCGGCAGTTCCTGGCAACATACTGTCTGTTCAGTTAAAGAAAGCATAATACATCGCCATCGCAATCAGGGCTAAGGGTATGACAAACAGCAGGCTCCGTTTACAAGCCTCCATATACGAACAAAAGCTGGTGCCCCTGTCTTCCACAACTGCAATTTCAAGAGATAAAAGCACAATGGCCAAAATAAATACGCTTATTCCGACTAAAAGCCCCATTTTAAATTCCTCCATTTTTGAGCATTTGTGTTATTGAGGTGCATCATAAAACTCGCTTTCATTGTCTGTTTCGTCATAGATCTCCCTATCGCAGCAATTGCCGGAGTCATATGAAATCTTTATAAAAGTGGTATCACTGCTGCTTCCTTTTAATAGAGTCACCTTCAAATTTTCATTCAACTTTCCTTCAATATCCTCAAAGATATAAGCAACCTTTGCTTTCTTATACCCTGCCGCATGTACATAGGTTATTCCGTCTTCTGCACTTAAGCTGTGAATTCCCGCATCTTCAGAGAGTTTGGAATCATCCAGCCACTGTTTGACCTCCTCGGAAAGACCTTCCGTTTCAGACAGGTACTCATATTGAACCAAAGCAGACCGATCGTGGTCTTCCGGGCTGCACCCTTGCATAAAAAACAAAGATAACATAAGCAAAACAATAAATGGACGCAAAGGAATTCCTCCCTCTTTACTATTAGACGGAATACACGCATATTAAGTTTCGAAGTATCCCGAGAAAGATCTATGCAGATGAATGGAAAGTAAGGCATAAGACTCGTTGATTTTTTCGTCTTTAAGGCGTCCTACCCACTGAAGATCCTTCTAAGAGTTTATTTGCGTTTTGCTGTTTTGATGTACTTCTTAAAGGTTTTTAATTTGCCTTTTTTATATTCTCGTTCTAACTGGTAATCTTACCGCTTGAGGACTAATGAGTGAGTGTAACGATAGCTTTCTTTACCAAGCGTAATTGTTAGGATTTAAGCGGGTATGATTCTTTAAGAAACGGTCATTTTGCAGTAAAGATCGTTTAGACTGAATCTCAAGTCAGTTCCAAAAGACAAACAAAAAAAGACTCGCACCAGACAAGTCTTTCCATGCCAACCTCTTATGATTTTATATTCCCCAGTCAATCAAATCCCAATATTCAATGTGATTCATTCTCCAATTTAAACGGGATTTCCTTGGAAGGAATTGTCGAATATCTTCACTGAATCCAGCCAGGATCCGTTTTTCATCAACAATAATCGGACTTTTAAGCAGCTTGGGATTTTCATTAATGAGATCAAGCAGATCATTCAGGGATAGGTCATCCAAGTTTAAATTCAGCTCTTTATACAGCGAAGATCGGGTAGCCAGTATTTCATCTGTTCCATCCTGGGTCATATGTAAGATATTATGGATTTCACTCGCTGTTATCGGTTCTTGGACAATATTTCTCTCCTTGAAGGGAATTCCGTTATCTTTTAACCACTGCTTCGCCCGCTTGGTCGATCTGCAGGTACGGCCATACACTGTAACAGTCATTTGACATTCCTCCTATTTTTTATAATCCAGGAATATTCCTGCAGCACATTACTTCTTGTATATTCCAAATTTGATAAGATCCATCTGGACCCGTAAATTCTGAATTGCCTGTTCATCGGATAATCTCTTCGATAATTTTTCTATCAAGTTGTGAAAGGCGACAGCTGCAATGATTTGCAGGATCAGGTTCAAGTCTGTATCACTTTTGACATTGATGGATTGCTTATCTATCAACTCCATCATTTTTTGAAAATGTTTCTGATCCTGTTTCGCATCAGCCAGGTAGGTGAAAGAATTTTCGACTTTGTGCGTGGCATACAGCAACGCATTCTTAATGAAGTTCTCCTCTTCCTCATCAGGCATCATCACCAGAAACTGATGATGCATTTCTATGAAAGCTTCAATGATATCGCCTTTATGTTCAGCCAATTTCGTCAGGAAATGCGTTTTTCCCACTTTTAATTTTTCGTCCAGTAAATAGAAATACAGATCGTCCTTATTCTCGAAGTATTGATAAAAGCTTCCCCTTGGAATTCCGGCTGCTTTGATAATGTTCGAAATCGACGCCTCATGCAGTGGAACTCTGGAAAATTCCTTCTCTGCTGCTTCAATCAGAGTCTTCCGTTTACTCTCTGATAGGTTAAAAAAAGTTGCATTCGGCATATGATCACTCCAAACATATGACAACGTGTCACTTGATGATATAACCATTGTATATGACACGATGTCACTTTGTCAAAAGTTAAGGTTTTTCTTGGTTAGTATGTGAAATTATTTTAGTCAGTATGTAATGGCAGGATTGGTCAAGTAATCTTTCGTTCGTTTCCTCTTTTCATGGGAAACTGACCTTTTGCTGTGTTAGTCACGCATTACAAAGGCTTCAGCCACGGGATTCAGTTTTGATGCGTCCTCTCCCGTTATCAGATTTTCGAGTCCAAAGGAGATGGCTTTTTTTCCTTACAAAGTCATTGGTGATTGTGAAGCTTTCTAGTGCCGAAATGGGGCTAATGATCGACCGTCCATCCGATTTAAGGATGACAGATGGTTTTGCACTTATGGCATGGGTTAATTGTTCCCATCAATTCCATTCCGGATTAAGCCTTCAGCCTCGGAACGGATCATGTCTAGGTAATTCTTCTGTTTAAATGGCTTGATTATATGCTCAATGCCTCTTAAACTTCCTTCCGTGGTGATTTTATTATTTCCAACATCTACTATGACCGAAAGATACAATTTCTCATTGTAGCGGACAATTCCAGTGACCATTTTCTGTTCATGATCAATGATTGTTTACTCAGGGATTATTTTTAACGGAGCAAACGTGGTATAGCCGATTTTGGGTCTGCACCTTACCCGATCCATCATCAGTCTGACTAACTCTTTTAATGTATACAGCAACTTACAACTCCTCTCTTCTATAGGAAGAAAAACCTCTGAACCCTGGTTTATCGCTTTATCTCACTAAAATAAAATGGTATACTTTAGAAAATTCACATAAATAAAGAATCGAGTGATGAAATGATTACCTCGTATGAAAAAATAACGATTTCCGGAAACAAATCTGCAGAG
Organism: Bacillus sp. SRL337; assembly: GCF_984799155.1. Classification (NCBI taxonomy): domain Bacteria; kingdom Bacillati; phylum Bacillota; class Bacilli; order Caryophanales; family Bacillaceae; genus Bacillus; species Bacillus sp. SRL337. The sequence continues at coordinate 2,533,790 of NZ_OZ481793.1, forward strand.
GTTTTCTTGTATCTGACAGATGATAAAAGATTCATTGTTTCCATCCCCGCCATTCATTGGTCTGCAGAATTCAAGGAGGAGAATGACGAAGGTTTTCAAACTGATAAGCTCCGTTCATCCCTTAACTTTCATTTATTTGAAGGAAATACAGATGAATTGGTAACGGCCATCAATACCCTGGCTGATAAATATTTAAAATGAAACAGCCTGTTGGCTGTTTTTTCAATTCCATTGAATGTCACTGCTTCTTATTCGCTTTGATAATCAAAAACTGAGGGCTTGTCATCAGTTTTTTATAACTTTTTGGCGCTTCCCTTTTGATCCGCATGGTTGGGGTCGGCTCCTTGACTTTTTCTAATGAAAAGTAGGATAAGGTCATATTCAATATGTCATGAAGCGGACGTCTGTAAAATGGGACCTCGAAGGTTTTTCCTTGTTTTTTCCATTCGTCGACAATCAATTCTGTGGAGAAGTACTTGGGGTCTTTGAGGAGCTTGATATCTGTGAGTGGGTGATGGACAGAAAACAAGATGCCTCCTTCAGATTTAAGAATCCTATGAAATTCATTAAATGGTTGCTGCCAGTCCTTTATGTAATGAAGTGCCAGTGAACTGATAATGAAGTCAAAGGATTGATCCTCAAAGGGCAGAACCGCTTCCAAATCAATGCACACCACATCTGCCTTTTCTCCAACACGCCTTTTTGCAGCGTTGATCATTTCCATGCTGATATCTCCTGCCACCACATTGGCTCCCCGATCAATGAGCTGTTGAGTATACCAGCCGGCTGCACACCCGGCATCCAGAACTGCCTTTCCTTGCAAATTGGAGGGAAGCAGGTCCAGCATGGCCGGTCTTTCATATTCGCTATTGTACAAACTGTCTGTATCAACCGACTGTTCATAAATGCTTGCCAGTTCATCAAAAGTTGTCCTCACACTTTCCTTCATATGTACCCGCCTTTCTTTTAATCTTTTAGTTAACATAATAATATTATAATTCTCCAACAAACCAAATCTCGCGATGATATTCGCCGTCTTCATCTTTAATAACTTCTTTATACCCTTTCACACTTAAATTTGAAGGAATATTTAACTGCCATTCTCTTTCAAATTCCCATTCCGAAGAAAGTGGAATCCATTTTTGAACATCATTATTCCTTTCGAAGAAGCTATTAAAGTATGTTTCACCATTGAATACAATTATTTGAGAATTCCATAATGCTGGTAAATCAATCGCTGCCACCACACGCAGTGTTTCTTTAGAGATGGGTTTGATGCTTATTAAATGTTCCACTCTTCTTATAAGCATCTCGATACATACTTTTTTGACTCTTCTTGGCGTTTTGGATGAAGAAATCTTTTGCTGCCGGCAAAGGCATATGCCAATGGCCGTTATAGAAATTTGCAGGAAATTCATCGGTATTAAGCACGATACGGTCAAGCAAATCTCTTTTCTTCCGTCTTATTCCCCGGATCTTTTTCTCACGCATATGCAAGACCGCGTCCTTATGAATTGATTTCAAGGATGTGGGGATCAAGCACTTTACGGATCGGCTTGATAAAACTTTTCCCAGCACCCCATCCAATATTAAAGAGTCCTGCTCCATTTCCCGTGGAGATACATTTGACGGTCGTTTTCCCTTCGAAATTACTAATGGTGATCGTCAACGTAGCCGAGCTATTATTTCTGAAAAAGTACTTCTCGAAGACCAGTATCGCAATCGCTTGCTCATCTGTAACCCCGCCAAGAGCGACTTTATAGTCTTGAAAAACCAATGTCTCCTTGATTTCTGCATCTGCTAACAACAAGGTAACGGCATCAACCGGCAGAATCTCCACCGTGAATTCTTCGTATTCCTTCATAGATGATCCATCCCCTCTGTGTACTTTTAAAAAACTTTTCCGCAAAAAATTTTACTTTTCGGAAAAATCACAAGAGCCGAGTTTGCCTCCCGGTACCAGCGTTTTTTACTCAACCAGGGAGATCGGCTCTTTTCGGTTGTCAAATGGTTAAGGCAAACACTATGTGAAAGTTTGGATTGAACAGCAACAAAGTTTAAGAAAAGAGCCTTGATAAGAGAAATCCGGAGAATACCTTCCTATCTCCAGCATTTTTCTCTCCTGCCTGTTAAACTGTCAGTGCACCTCGGAATCCCCTTGCACCATAGTAGGAATCGGCGCCATTGTGATAGAGAAAAACATGCCCGAAGCGGTAATCGCAAAACAGGGCGCCTCCCAGTTTACGGATGTCTGCCGGGGTTTGCACCCAGCTGGACGTTTTTTTATCGAAGGGTTCCAGGTCCTGAAGTTTTCGATACTGATCTTCCGTCAGGATCTCGATGCCCATATCAGACGCCATATCCATCGCACTGGTTTCCGGCTTGTGTTTCTTTCTGGATTCCAACGCTTCACGGTCATAACAGACACTCCTGCGTCCTTTAGGGCTTTCCGCAGAGCAGTCAACAAAGGTATACTCGTCCTTCTTTACATCGTACCTCACCACATCCGGTTCGCCGCCTGTACTTTCCATTTCTCTAAGGGACCAAAGTTTTTCACCATTGGCATCCAGTTTTTCCTGTACCTTCTCCCACTCCAGTGATTCATGCCGGTGCATGTTTTTTTCGAACCGTGACTTCAATACTGAGAGTAATTCTTCACGCTGTTCCGGAGATAATTGCTTTTTTGACATCATCATTCCCCCTCCATTCTTATGCTTCAAGTATAACGAACTGCTGGAACTTTGATAACTAGTACTTATAAAATCATGCTTTCCTTCCCTTGCATTAATTTAATATGGATGGAATCGGATGATCCCCCGGTGATATGCTGCGGAATTGCTGACACATCAATCCATTCATTTATGCTAATCGTTTGTTGCTCATTGGCTTCTAAAGTAATTACATAAGGGCCATTTTCGTTTAAAAGAGATGCCATTCTCGGCTCCTCTTCCATATAGAACGAATCCAGGAATTCCAGCTCAAAGGTTACGGCGTCATTACTGCGATTCTTAAGCGAAAGGGTACATGCCCCTTTAACGAAGGGCTCCTCTTCTGATTCAAAATCACACGATCCATTTTGGTCATAAGATACAGCGGCAATTCCATCGGCCAGCGTTTCTTGATAGATGGCAATAAAGAATTGCGGCAGCAGTGCAAAGGCAAAGAATGCAATGACTGTAGAACGGACAAGGTATTTTTTCAGCCCCATCACTAGCAAAATGATAGAAATGATAAACAAGATACTCCCGATGATCCCTTTCACACTATATCCTTCAATAGTCTCTATCGGAAATAACATGAAAGACGAACGGGATTCCAACAATTCTAGACCTGAAAATGAAAAATAGATTCCCCAGCAAATACATATCATCAAGGCTGCGCTTATGAGGGCCTTCTCATTTTTCACCATACTATCCAGACTGCTCCCTGATGGTTTGTTCTACATAGACAAGCAAGCAAGGGTATGGTGAACTTCCTTTCAGCATCCCGGAAGCTATACTTAAAGGAGAAATCACTTCATCCTTCGTTTTTGAATAAATAACGGTCTCGATGTCCCTTTCTACTTGACCGGCAGCAGGGTTGGACGAATGCCTGTAAACTGATTGTGCCTCATACCAATGAAAATCCTGCCTAAGCTCCCTTTTGATCACTTCTCCTGCATAGGCACCTATACGGGAAACGAAATGATTGAAATGGTCATTCAGGAGATCTGTTTCATATTTCCGACCCATCAGCCTCTCGATATACCTATCAATCCACCTGACACTCTCCACGCTATAATCCAGATTCATTTTCGTCAGGTTTTCCCGGTCCCATGGATCCTTTGAAACATCCTGGTACATTAATTTGGCAATCCCTTTTAAATCATCTTTTATTAATTTCTGCTTATTTATAAAGCCAAACATCATGATGGATCTCCTTCAATTCGATAGTAAATTTCTGATGCTTCCTTACAAAAAACTCACAATAACCCCTACGAGGGAAAGAGCATAAACCAAAACGATCAGGAATAGAAGCAGTGGTGCTATATTTTTCAGAAACCCTTTTTCTTTACGCCTATGGGCCATAACGCTAAAAAGCAAGCTGAGTAATCCAGACAGGATCGCCGTGTAAAACAGCGCCTGCAAGACCCTTACAATCGCTCCTTCTGGCTGGTCCGGTGCAAGTTCATAAGAAAGAAATAAGGTAAAAGCACAAACGATACTTAATAACGCTGAAGGCTTACTGAATTTTTCTTTCATAGTACCATCCTCTCATGGGCTTAATCGTGTACAATCTCGCTGTAATCACTGCCCAGGACCATTTGCTTTTCATCCATCCTCGTCCATTCAGTTATCGGGACTTGCGGGTGATTATTCAAATAGCTTTCGGTTATTTTATGGCCGATTTTATAATTGGCCCACATTGGAATCCCATTTACAAAACTCCCATTTTGGAATTCATTGTATATCTCACGACTTGTCGATTCCCTATTTTTTCTTATATAATTTATAACTACTTTTTCTTCTTCAGGTTCCAACGGCTCTGACCACGGAGCCGTAACACCGGGGAAAAGTGATGAAGCAAAGGATTCGGCTTTCCCTTCAAAAATGATACTGCGCAGCAAATTAGCATCACCTGGATCATCCTCTAGAAAAACAGAATGATGGTATTCATGCGCAACGACGTAGTTTACCATTTCCTTCTCGAAAGAAGGGTCCAGCATCAAAAGAATGACATCTTTACTGACTGTCACAGCTCCTGCCCCGTTCATATAGGAGGAAATTCTGGAATCTTCGGGATCTGAAGGTTTTATCACGATCGTTTTATCTTTTCCGGGTAGCTTTTCAGCGGATTTTTCAAGAGAAGATTGGATGATGGCATTAATTTCGTCCTGCCGTTTCAGTAATTTCTCTGTATGTTCTTCTAAAGCTTCTGCCTTTCTTGTTGGGTAAAAATAAGGAGTATAATCGAGCCCGCCGCTTAAACTGGCGTCTTCTTCATTCATATATTGTTGAAAAGGCTGGATTACTTTCGTATAAAGCTCCCCTTTATTATTTAGCTCTGGCTTTTCCATTGCGTCCCTCGAATAAGCTAGGAACTCTTCATAAAGCGGCACAATGGTAAAATGCTGGCCATTCTCCTCAAACTCCAGCTTCGTTTGGGAAGGCAGCGTTTCCTCCTCATTTGAGCAAGCAGCAATGAGAAGGAGGAGAAGCAAAACAGCCAACGCTTTCAGCTTGAGTTTCATTCAATACCTCCTAAATCACCGGTTCACCTTCTAAAAACCATTGACATATTATCCTGATTTGGAATAATAAGGATAACAACGATGGAAGGGAGATTGACCATGCCAAGAAAACGCACATGGGCAATAGCATTTTTCATAAGTCTCGGGATTTTGATTGCCCTATACGGCATATTGGATTTTCAGTTTGTCAGATTTGAGATCAATGAACAAAATCAGCTTGTTATGTATGATGGACTAGGCGGACCCCAGACGCATGTCAGTGATGTCAGTGACAAGCAGGAAAGCGTGGCGATATTAAAGGATCACGCAAAAGCTTTCAATACCTGGTTTCTTGCTGGTCTTGTTGTGGCCGCATTTTTTATCGCCACTTACTGGGCATTGGGCAGCAGCGGCTGGCATGAAAATCAAAGGCAACAGAGAAAACGTTACCTTCGCTGGACGTTTGGATTAAATGGAATCGCCGTCGCAGCAGCCCTCTTCATTTGGGTGCGATACTTCCACCTCGTGAATGACGCCTATAATCAAGTTTTTTACTAGAAAGATTGATAAACAGTGAAATTCCTATCAGGAGTTTCACTGTTTTTATATCCGTTTATAACGTATAAACGAAAACAAAAAGAATGAATCCAGAAGCAAGAATTGAGAAGACAGCAGACTGCTTACGTCTCGATATCCACTCATAAACCCCGTTACTCAACGTCAAAACCCCTAAGAAAAATAACATATAAGGTATCAATGTTGAGGTTCGATCAAAGATCAACCCATATAAGGATATGGCGATGGCTATAACAGCTACACTTACTCTAAAAATTTTCAAGAAAATGGTCAGCCCTCCTCCACAGCTTTAAATACGTTGAAAGCCATTGGAAGGTTTCAACAAATTTACACTACCTTGAAGCTTGCCCTTGTTGTTTTCCAACAAACAAGCTGATCATTAATAGAAATAATCCGATAACTCCACCAACCAATTCCGCTATATATACATCTCCGTCGCGAAAATAGCGGATTAAACATCCTCCCCCTAAAATCACCATAAGCAGCAGACCGAAAAAAATGGCCGGCATTTTCATTTTTCAATTCCCCCTTCATACTCTTTTTTGATTTTTATAGAGAAGTAAGCATCACAGCTAGTAAAACTATGCCTAGGCATCCATAAAGAAATGTCCCTTTTGATATAAGCCAATCGTTACGGCACCAAGAATGGTGACAAACTAAAAACGGTTTTATGTCCTTCATCGGTAGCCTTCGCTTCCGCTTCCTGTTATGTATTAGACGATATACAGGCTTTTAAGGTTGCATTGAAAACAAACGGATGACATTGAAGCTCATTGTTAAAAATCTCAGATTTGTACCGGTCTAACTATAGAGCTAACCGCTTGGAGTTACTGTTTGTCCAAGCACTTTTTTTCTCGTTTCATATATTAGTAGTAGAAAGTGAGGTGAAATATGCGGTTTAGGTGTGGACAGCTTGCTATTTCCAGACGAATCCGGAATCAGTTGCCGGTTGAATTCAAGGGATAGATTTTTGGTGCAGCACGCTAAGCATTTTATGATCGATTAAGATGACAATAGCAAAGACATCCATGGACGGATGTCTCTTTTTTATGTTACAACAACTCTACCATTCTTTTCGTTGCTGAATAAACGGTCAATCGATGAAATGTTAAGAGCTTTCGTTTATAAACCACCCCATACACACCGTAGGGAGTCGGTGATCGTTTCATCAGTTCCTCCCTGCTCTTCAAATCAATTACCATCGCTTTTATCCCCAACTTGGCAGCACCATTTGCAATGTTGTCGGCAGCTATTTCGATGAATGGACACTGTTGTGTTCGCAGAATTGTTAACTCTGTATAGGGCTCTAGCCTTTCATCCCAATTCGTCGGGAAATAGGGATCAGCTGACTCACCGAATTTATGAACAAGCAATTCAAAATCATAAGGTGCACGATCAACTTCAAGAAAGCCATTTTTGATAAAAATATCCTTGCTTGGTGTCCATGAGGTATTCCGGTTTGTCACGACTATCACCCCGGATTTCCCCTGATCTCTGGCATCTTGGAGACATTTTTGAATCAATTGTGTCGCATAGCCCTTTCCAGAAACACCGACCCACAAACAATGAATGACCAAATAATCTTCCCCGTAAACCACCCTGGACGAATATTCAATAGGTATATACTCAATAAATCCGGCTTGTTTATGGTCCTCGATTAGTTTTATGTACTTCAGGCCATCCACAAACCTCTCGGAAAGCCACTGATTTTTATTAAGGTAACCTGCAGACTTTGGTTTGCTCCTCAGGCAGTAACAACCACTTTCTCTCAAGTTCTCCGTAGTCAATTCTACCATTTCCATTGCAGCCATGCGCCCTTCCTCCCCACTTAGCCATCCTGTGTCGAAAAGCGAACAGGATCGCGGCATTTAAAAACAAGGTAAAAAAATTTACATGACAGAAGCGAATGCGACCCCTTCCATCAAATTTGACCAGATCGTTTGAAAAACAAGTGAACCAGCGCAGACGCTAATCTTGAGAATAATAGAACCGTCCAACTCTTTTGTTCCTATTTGTTGGTTGGTTCTCATAAGATTAATTCGCTGCCGTGTCCCGGCAATCAATCCGAGGTAAGACTGCTGCCATAACCAACTCATCTTACCTTTGCCCCCACCCCTTATGATTTTGCTTACCTCCCTACTAATTATTTCAAAATTTCGATTCCTTCACAATCTATTTTTAAATTGAATGGTAACAAAATGCTGGATTCACTAAATGTCTCTTTATAGTAATGGGAAAAAGCAAGAGAGTCATGATTTTGGAGGAATCGCGACAGGATATCCTCATGACCACCTCTTCCTGTCCCGATTCCCACAAAATCGCGACAGAATTTCCCCTTAACCTCCTCTTCCTGTCCCGATTCCCAACAAATCGCGACAGGTACTCCTCCTAACCAGCTCATCCTGTCGCGATTCCCACCAAATCGCGACAGAATTTCCCCTTAACCTCCTCTTCCTGTCCCGATTCCCACCAAATCGCGACAGGTACCCCTCCTAACCTCCTCTTCCTGTCCCGATTCCCACCAAATTGAGACAGAAATTCCCCATAATCACCGCATCCTGTCCCGATTCCCACCAAATCGCGACAGAATTTCCCCTTAACCTCCTCTTCCTGTCCCGATTCCCACCAAATTGAGACAGAAATTCCCCATAATCACCGCATCCTGTCCCGATTCCCACCAAATCGCGACAGGTACTCCTCCTAACCACCTCTTCCTGTCCCGATTCCCACCAAATCGCGACAGAAATTCCCCCTAACCAGCTCATCCTGTCGCGATTCCCATCAAATCACGACAGAACCTCCCCTTAACCACCTCTTCCTGTCCCGATTCCCAACAAATCGCGACAGAATTTCCCCCTAACCTCCTCTTCCTGTCCCGATTCCCACCAAATCGCGACAGGTACCCCTCCTAACCTCCTCTTCCTGTCCCGATTCCCACCAAATTGAGACAGAAATTCCTCCTAACCTCCTCTTCCTGTCTCGATTCCCACCAAATCGCGACAGGTACTCCTCCTAACCTCCTCTTCCTGTCTCGATTCCCACCAAATCGAGACAGAAATTCCCCATAATCACCGCATCCTGTCTCGATTCCCACGAAATCACGACAGAAATTCCCCTTAACCTCCTCTTCCTGTCCCGATTCCCATGAAATCGCGACAGTTACCCCTCCTAACCACCACATCCTGTCCCGATTCCCAAAAATCGCGACAGAATTTCCCCCTAACCTCCTCTTCCTGTCCCGATTCCCACCAAATCGCGACAGGTACCCCTCCTAACCTCCTCTTCCTGTCCCGATTCCCACCAAATCGCGACAGAAATTCCTCCTAACCAGCTCTTCCTGTCCCGATTCCCACCAAATCACGACAGAACCTCCCCTTAACCACCTCTTCCTGTCCCGATTCCCACCAAATCGCGCCAGAAATTCCCCCTAACCTCCTCTTCCTGTCACGATTCCCATTAAATCGCGACAGAAATTCCCCTAAACCGCCTCTTCCTGTCACGATTCCCACCAAATCGAGACAGAAATTCCTCCTAACCAGCTCTTCCTGTCCCGATTCCCACCAAATCGCGACAGAAGTTCCTCATAACCTCCTCTTCCTGTCTCGATTCCCATTAAATCGCGCCAGAAATTCCTCATAACCAGCTTTTCCTGTCCCGATTCCCACCAAATCGCGACAGAATTTCCTCCTAACCTCCTCTTCCTGTCTCGATTCCCACCAAATCGCGACAGGTACCCCTCCTAACCTCCTCTTCCTGTCCCGATTCCCACCAAATCGCGACAGAAATTCCTCATAACCTCCTCTTCCTGTCACGATTCCCATTAAATCACGACAGAAATTCCTCATAACCAGCTTTTCCTGTCCCGATTCCCACCAAATCGCGACAGAATTTCCTCCTAACCTCCTCTTCCTGTCCCGATTCCCACCAAATCGCGACAGGTACTCCTCCTATCCGCCTCTTCCTGTCGCGATTCCAACCAAATCGCGACAGAAATTCCCCCTAACCAGCTCATCCTGTCGCGATTCCCACCAAATCACGACAGAACCTCCCCTTAACCACCTCATCCTGTCCCGATTCCCACCAAATCGCAACACCTACCCCTTAAGAACAAATCACTATATCTCCACTTTGAAGGAACCGCCACACACTCAGCACAAAAAAAGCGCCATACAAAAAAAAAGCATCGCGGAATCCGCAATGCCTCTTAATACCCCTATCTCATCCCAAAGCCACATCCAGAATCATCATCAACACAAACCCGACCATCAAACTCATGGAAGCCAGATCCTTATGGCCATTTTCCTGTGAGCTCGGGATTACTTCTTCTGCCACTACAAATATCATCGCACCGGCAGCAAAACTTAAAGCATATGGCAGCAAAGGTTCGAAGAATGCAACGGCAAAAGCGCCGATGACAGCAGCAATCGGTTCGACCATGCCTGAAAACTGGCCATAGAAAAAGCTTTTCCTGCGGGACATGCCATCTCCCCTTAACGGCATGGAAACCGCGAGGCCTTCGGGGAAGTTTTGAATACCGATCCCAAGGGCGAGGGTGACAGCCCCTGCCAGTGAAGCCTCCGCACCTCCATTTGCCAGTGCACCGAACGCAATCCCAACAGCCAATCCTTCCGGAATATTATGAAGCGTAATGGCAAGGACCAGCAGTGTGCTTCTTTTTCGTTGTTTTGAATGAAGTCCCTCCGCCCCGCTGAGAGGAGTATTGGGATGAAGGTGTGGCAGGATCTTATCGATTCCCCATAGAAAGACCCCGCCTAACAAAAATCCTATTGCGGCAGGAAACCACGCGCCTATCGAATGGTCCTCTGACAATTCGATCGCCGGTCCCAGCAATGACCAGTAACTGGCGGCAATCATGACGCCGCCGGCGAAGCCTAACATGCTGTCTAATAATCGTTGATTCATTGTCTTGGTTGCAAAGACAAGTGCAGCACCTAATGCCGTCATGAACCATGTAAATAAGGTAGCGATAAATGCTTGAGTAATCGGGTTAAACTGTTGAAAAAACTCCACCATATTAAGGACTCCTTCTAATAAATGTTTACCTTAGGAAACATTTTAGCTTTCAGCAAAATAATAGTCAATTATTTGAGTCTCCATTGTCCAGTCCCCTTTTATGGATCAAATAAAACTGCCTTGCCAGATAGGCAGGTGTATAGGGCATATCGTTCCGCAGCCATGCCTCAACCGTGCCGATGACAGCTGCCGCATCATACCACAGAAGGATTTCCTTTTGGATGCCGGCCTGCTTCACGAAAGAATCGCTGCCTCTGCTGTCGATCCTCTGTACAAGCCATTCAGTCAAAAAGGACAATAATCGTTCCTTAAAAATCGGTATGCCTCTGGATGCAAGGATCGTCTTATAGAATTTGGCATTCCCTGCAATATGCTCAAGAAACCTCTCAAGCATCCTCATGTTCTCTTCATCATTGGATGACTGGTTGGCTTCTGGCTCGCCTAAAACCACCGAAACATCCTGGATCATCTCTTCGGCCATCTTTTCGAGCATATCGGATATGTCCTTATAATGAAGGTAAAAGGTGACACGGTTAATGGTCGCCTGTTCTGCCAGTCGGTTGACTGATAGTCTTTCTATATCCATTTCCTGAAGCAGATCCACAAAGGCATCTTTCAGCAGCTGCCTGGTCCGGAGAATCCTTGGATCTGTTTGTTTTTTGTGTTTATCCATTTCCCAATTCTCCCCTCTCTTCAAACTTAATAGACTGATCCAATGAACTTGTCTTATTTTACGAAATTAAACGACATATTATGAATAATCGTAAACTAATTAACAAATTATCCATTAGTGTAGGTTGTAGCCGCCAGTGATAACTTTTATAATGTAATTTATGCTTTGTTAATTATACTACACATTGTAAATTAAGTACGCGATCGAATGAAAGGATGAATGAGTTTGAGTCATAGTACAGCAACTGAGAGCAGCACGTTAAAAAAAGGCCCAATCATGGCGATTATGATTCTCGGTGCCTTTTTCACCATTTTTAACCAAACGACGATGACCGTTGCTCTTCCTAAATTAATGGAAGCTTTTGATATTGATGCTTCTACAGGGCAGTGGCTGACCACTGGTTATATGCTTGTCAACGGTGTGCTGATCCCTGTTACAGGTTTTTTGATGCAGCGATATACAACACGCCAGTTATTTCAGACTTCGATGGTTATCTTCCTAATCGGGACCATTGTTTCGGCTCTAGCCCCGAGTTTTTCCGTTTTGCTTACCGGAAGACTGATTCAGGCAGCTTCAACAGGTATCACCATGCCGTTGCTGATGAATGTGGTGTTATCCCTTTTCCCTCCTGAAAAACGAGGAACAGCGATGGGAACTGTCGGCCTTGCGATCATTTTCGCTCCGGCAATCGGACCGACCCTGGCCGGATATGTCCTGGATGTCTATCCTTGGCAGACACTGTTTTACGGCATGATTCCGTTCATTTTGATCATCATTATTTGTGGGTTCATTTTTCTAAAGAATGTATCTGATACGACGATGAGCAAGATTGATGTCATCAGTTTGATTCTTTCCACCGTTGGGTTTGGTGCCCTTCTTTATGGGTTCAGTGAAGCCGGGAGTGAAGGATGGGACAGCCCTCTTGTGATCATGATGTTAACCGTCGGGTTGATTGCAGTAGGTCTGTTTACATGGAGACAGTTGATTGCTGAAAAGCCGTTCCTTGATTTGAGAGCGTTCAAGTTCAATATGTTTTCACTAACGACGATCATCAATTGTGTCATCACGATTGTCATGTATGCAGATATGATCCTGCTGCCGCTGTACCTTCAGAACGCACGCGGCTTTACAGCTTTGGAAGCCGGAGTCCTCATGCTTCCGGGTGCCCTTTTGATGGGATTGATGAGTCCCGCTGTCGGGAAACTGTTCGACCGCTTCGGTGCGAAGTGGCTTTCGATTATTGGAATTGCGATTATTTTGGTTACCACCTATACCTTTACCAATTTAACGGATTCCACCAGCTATACCCACTTGATCCTGATGTATGCGGGCCGCCGGATCGGAATGGCTTTGTTCTTGATGCCGATTCAGACTGCTGGTTTGAATCAACTGCCGGCAAGCCTTCATGCCCACGGTACCGCGATTTCCAATACAGCAAGGCAAGTGGCTGGGGCGATTGGGACCTCCCTGCTCATCACGATTATGACAAACCGGACAAAAGATCATTTGCAGGATATGATGGCTGGAGGACCATCTGGAGAATCTCAAGCCCACCTGATGATGGAGGCATCCATCCAGGGAATTGGTGATACCTATTTTGCCATTATGGTGATCGGTCTTGTCAGTTTGGTGCTGTCCTTTTTCATCAAGAAAGTTGAACAGGCACCAGAAGAGGCTGCTGCTTCTCAAGGGTAATATCAAAAGGGAGAAACCACAGCTCAACGTGGTTTTTCCCTTTTATTAATACAATCATGTTTGCAATAATCTTTTAAAATCCCCAACAGGAACGGGCTTGCTATAGATATATCCCTGGATCTGATCACAACCATTTTCCTGGAGATACACTAATTGCTCTTTCGATTCTACACCTTCAGCCACCACATTTAATCCCAATCCATGGGCCAACCCGATAAGGCTTTCAGTGATGACAGTGTCTTCTTTCTGTGTGGGGACATTCCTGATGAACGACTGGTCGATCTTCAAGGTATCAAATTGGAAATGGTGGAGCTGCGATAGGGCTGAGTAGCCTGTCCCAAAGTCATCAAGCGACATTTTTACTCCCATTTCCTGCAGTGTTTTCATTGTATTCTTCACTACATCGGAATAGTGGATGAGGGAATTCTCTGTAATTTCCAATTCTATCCATTCTGGCTTGATTTCGTATTGGTTGATATGAGACCGGACGAGATCCACGACATCTTTCTTTAAAAAATGCTGCGGGGATATATTGATCGATATCGGAACTAACGGACTGCCGTTTACAGCCCACTCCTTCAATTGCCTGCATACATCTTTTAATACCCAGGTGCCGATTTCCGTTATGAACCCGCTGTCCTCTGCAATCGGAATGAATTCTGCCGGTGAAATCATCCCCAATGATTCATGATTCCATCTTAGAAGAGCTTCTGCTCCTGTTATTTTCTCCGTCTTCGTGTCAACTTTTGGCTGGAAATACACTTCGAATTCGTCATCTTCTACTGCTTTTCTCATATCTCTTTCCAAGCAATATTTCCGGTACGATTCCTTGTTCATTTCCCTGGTGTACATCCGATATGTGTTCTTCCCGCTGTTTTTCGCATAAGATAAGGCAGTATCGGCATTCTGGACAAGTGAATAAGAGTCATCTCCATCCAATGGATAGATACTGATTCCAATACTTGTCGATATAAATAAGTCGTAATCTCTATATCTAAAAGGCTCCTCCAAAATCCTAATTATTTCCTCAGCACTTTTCACCGCATCCTCTGGTGCTGTAATCCCGGGAATACAGACGGCGAATTCATCACCGCTCAGTCTTGCGATAAATTGCTTGTCCGAACGGTTTTGAATCCTTTTTGTCACTTGCTTCAATAATTCGTCACCGACATAATGTCCGAGCCTGTCATTGACGAACTTGAAACGATCCAGATCCAAATACAATAAGGCAAAGGATTTTCCCTGTTCCTTATGATGCGAAATTTCCTCCTCTATGCAATCTTCAAATTTTCTCCTGTTCGGCAGTCCGGTCAAGTAGTCCTGGAAAGCTGCCCTGTATAACTTGTCTTCGGCCTTTTTCTTTTCTGTAATATCCCACATGATTCCATCCAGGCGGATGAGCTTTCCTTCAGAATTGAGAAGCGGAATCGCTTTGACATCGATCCAGGTAACCTCTCCTCCAGCTTTTTTGAAACGATACTGTTCAAGTATCTCTTTCCCTTGCCGGACGTCCCCAATGATCCCTCTGATTTTTTTTATATCATCGGGGTGTATGCAGTCATCCCAAAGTGCCGGATCGGCAAGAAATTCATCCAGTGTATGCCCGCATAGCGCTGAAAATTCCTCTGAGCAAAAAAGCACGCGCTTATTTTCTATATCGATCGACCAAATGATTTCATTCAAGCTGTTGTATATGCTTTGCGCCTGGATTTCGCTTTGCTCCAGCTTTTCGACTGTCTGCCTGTATTCTGTGACGTCATGGACGGTACCGATCATCCTGAGGAGCCGGTTCTCTTCATCGCGAATCGAATTCCCCTGTTCATGGACTACTCGTACTACACCATCTTTTCCGATGATTCGGTACTCTAAGCCGAAATCTTCACCCGAATAAAAAGCTTCCATACAATTTTTCTTAAAATTTCGAGCATCATCCGGATGGACCATCGAGAGATAGTTGACCAATGAAGCTGGAAATTGATTCTTATCCTCAACTCCATATATTCTATATAACTGATCGGACCAGATCGCTTCTCCTTTAATGACATCATATTCCCAGTTCCCGACATTGCTGACGAGCTGGACAAAATCAAGATCTTCCTGGGTCTTCGACAGCTTTTCCTCATACAGCCGGAAACGGGTGATATCTTTTGCAACCCCCAGAACGCCTACGATCGTATCCCCATTCTTGATCGGAATGTGAGTCATGTGAATATCAAGCTGTTCATTCTCTTTGTTCATAAAGACGGTGTTGTAGTTGACTGCTTTCCCATCCAGGACTGCCTGAAATTTTTCAAGGGCTTTATTCCTGCTTTCAGGTGCCAGGAACTGAAAAAAAGGTCCGGTCAGATTCCGGTTTACCTTTCCTATGTAGTTTATTATTACATCGTTGCACTTCTCGAGATTCCCCTGCAAATCGAGCATGAAGACGCCATCGGGATGAAACCGGAACAAGGAGTTGAACTTCTCTTCGCTCTTTCGTATTTCTTCCTCCAGAATCAGTTCTTTTGTTCGCTCTTTTAACAGAATCATGACTGCATGGCTTTTTATTATCGATACAGCTGTCATCATTACCAACAGCTGTGAGCCTGATTTGGTGTGCACCACGCACGGCGAATGCTGGGACTCGCCTTCTATTACTTTTGTGAATAAGTGATTCATGTTTTCTTGATATTCGTCTGTTATAAGAGACAGGAACGATTGCTTTTCAGCATGGCCGAAAAGCTCTTGAGCTGATACATTTAATGTTTTTATGGTCATGTCAATATTCAAGATAATCGCTGGATCTGGATGAAGTTCAAAACAGTGATTTATAGACTTCCTTGTCATCTCTCCTGCCCGCAGTTCTCTTGTAAACTCTGTCATTCATTCTTTCCACAAACCAGAACCCCTTTTTCTTTTTCTGTAGTTCTAGAAGCATACTATTAGTATATCGAACAATTTCTAGGAATTTTTACCCATTCCATTAATTTCGTGAAGCCTTTTAAATTGAAGCTGGCGAAAACACAAGTATGATTTTCCTCTATATACAAACTATAAAGAGAAATTAATCCAGGTAAAAGGAGTTTTGAAGCATGAAAATTAAAGCAGCCGTTACCCATGGTCAAGGTCAAGAGTTTAAAATAGAAGAAGTGGAACTGGCAGAACCGAAAGCGAATGAAGTATTAGTGAAAATTGTTGCGGTTGGTGTATGTCACACTGATGCAGTTGCCCGCGATGCAGCGATAGCCCCCCTTCCGGCTGTCCTCGGCCACGAAGGCTCAGGGATTGTCGAGAAGGTTGGCTCAGGAGTGCATTCTATTGAAAAAGGAGATCACGTAGTTCTTTCCTTCGCACACTGCGGACAATGCCATAACTGTTTGACTGGCCAACCGACTGTTTGTGAAGTATTCAATGATTTGAATTTCGGCGGCACAGCGGATGACCATACCCATCGACTGAATCAAGATGGCCAGGAATTATCAACATTCTTTGGCCAATCATCTTTTGGTACATTTGCGATAGCCCATGAACGAAATGTGGTGAAAGTCGATAAAGACGTCGATCTTTCCCTGTTAGGGCCACTGGGCTGTGGTATCCAAACGGGTGCTGGGACGGTATTGAACAGCTTGAAACTGGAATTTGGTTCAACAATTGCCATCTACGGAGCGGGAGCTGTGGGGCTGAGTGCCATCATGGCGGCGAAAATCACAGGCTGCCAGCATATCATTGTCGTCGACATCCATGACAGCCGCCTTGAATTGGCAAAAGAACTCGGAGCTACACATGCCTTGAATGGCTCCCATGTGGATGTGGTAAAAGAGATCAAGAACATTACAAACGGCGGCACGAACTATGCTATTGATACAACCGGCGTTCCCCCGGTCGTCCGTCAGTGTCTGCAGGCACTCCGTCCATTAGGAAAAGCCGCAATAGTCGGAGTCACTCCTGAAATGAATATTGATGTCCATAATGATATCATGGCGGAAGGCAAGACCATGATGGGCGTCATTGAAGGAGACTCTGTTCCACGTGTATTTATCCCTCAGCTTGTGGAGTATTACAAGGAAGGCCGTTTTCCTTTCGACAAATTGGTGAAATTCTTTGAATTCGGGCAAATTAATGAAGCCTTTGAAGAATCCAAAAAAGGAAATGCCATTAAACCCATTTTAAGAATGGGATAAACGATGAATAGAAAAAGACATGGAAGCGCCCATGTCTTTTTCTATTTACTAAATAAAGTATTGATCCTTTCGGTAGGCGACCGCATCCATGACAGCGATTTGGCCGGCTTCATGGAAAACCTCGATTCGATAAAAACCAGTCCTGAAATTTCGTCTCGTTTCCGTCGCCCGTGCCGTGATTTTATCTCCAGGCATGGCGGCCGCAATAAATTGGATATTCGTTGAAAGTCCGACCGATGTTTTCCCATAGGCATTGCAGGCAACGGAAAACACATGGTCCGCCAAGGCGTACATGACGGCACCATGCATGGAACCGTGAGCATTCACCATGTGGGGAAGCACTTCCAGTTCCGCTTCCGCTAGTCCGGGTCCGAATTTTGTTAAGTGAATGCCTAATGATTGAGCATAAGGATCATTTTTGACTGTCTCATATATGTGGTCATAGTGCTCTTCGTGAATTTCTTGTTCATTGATCTTCTTCAATTCCTTCTCCCCTTATAAGTTAGTACGTTTCCAAACTTCATTTGCTTGGCGGCGATTCCTTGTTGGCACTTTTTCTGATTTTCTAGTAAGCTTTACTTGCCTATCTATTTGATCAATTTATAAGGCTCTTGTCGTAAACTTTCTTGCTATTCAATATGAATTTTAGATAATTTTTTGGTCTTTCACCGAATAACCCTTGTAAGCAAGAAAGAAAAGAGCTATTCAAATTCAATACATTTGTAAAGAAGTGAATGTTCATGTTGACCCATTTTAAAACGTTAAAAGTCATCAATCCTGCTGCTGCTGCTGCTGTAATGGCTATCGGCATATTTTTATTTGCCGCCATTGACAAAATACCGATTTTGAATGATGTTGCAATCCTTCTGGTCATCCCATACATACTAGTAGCCTTGTTCATCTTTTTGTCGATTTTCGTCCAGGTTCTGCAGCCTGATTTCATTACCCCTTTCATCAAAAATCCTGTTAACTCTTTTGTTATGGGTTCCTGGATTGCCGGGGTTTCAGTTGTTTGCAATGTCGTATTGAAATTTTCTCCTGATGCGGATGATTTCATTTTTGGGATTACGGTTATCAACTCGATTGTTTTTCTCTTATTTCTATTTTTTTACCTGCGGAATTTCTGGAGGCTGCTCATCGAACCATGTAAACATGAAGTACATGGAGTCGTTTTACTATCAACTGTATCGACCCAGTCCATTGTCATCCTATGGGTTGAATTAGTCCCATCGCTGTCTCGAATGCTTGTGGCCGTGGGTATTGGCATGGGCCTCTGTTTCTACATAGTTGGGATCAGTTTGATTTTCTTAAGGTATCTTCGTTCAAATGAATGGTCCCTTTCTGAGGATTGGACGAACACCAACTGTATTATTCATGGTGCCCTGTCCATTTCGGGTCTCGCCTTGGTCTTATCCCATTCAGGTTCACCAGGCTTTATACTGCTGTACTGGCAGAGTGTGTTTTTCCTTTTTGCCTTGATCGAATCGTTCGAACTGGCAAGGGCCGTAATAAGGGTGAAGAAGTATGGATGGAGAAAAGGTCTGTTCACCTATCAAGTCAGCCAATGGTCAAGGAACTTTACGTTTGGGATGTTCTATGCTTTTACCCTCTCACTGGGGAATGACCCCTTCTATGCAGGAGTTCATCTCCCCTTTCAAACCTTCTTCTTACCCATTCTTGCATGGATTGTTTTTCTCCTGCTTATGGTGGAAATTTGCTTGTGGATTTACATCAAAATGCCTCACAAAAACGGAGAGACAGATTCCTTGTCCAAAGCCTGATTCCCATTGAGAATCAGGCTTTTACTATCCATTCTTGTCCTTCCTGTCCAGTTACTCATGCTTCCCTGGACTAGCTCTTATTCTTATTTTGCATAATGTCTTTATTTAAGGAGAATTTAAATGGTATCTGAAGGCGATATTCCGTTTCGGGTTAACCATATTCTTAAAAAAGGAGGGCGTTTTCATTGGATCCATTTAAATTATCTCCCCATGAATCCCTGGATCTTCATGAAGCTATCAATTTAAAGACACTGTGCGTAGCAAAATCGAAGTTGATGCAAGGGCTGGTGTTCGACCAGGACTTAAGGGAATTGATGGAAAAGGATGTCCGGCAATCGATGCAGGATCTTGCTGAGTTACAAGAAATTTATAAACATGCACCATTCGAGGCTACGGTTCCAGAGAGCCGGCCGACCCCGATCATCGGTGACAAGGAGGGGAATATACATTGAATCAGGACTATCTAGATCCCATTAATGCGCTGAATATGCCCGAATTGGCGGACACCACATTTGCTCTTGATTTCCTGGTACGCGCCAAGGAAGCTGTCAGGAATACAGCTGTTGCTTTATCTGAAACCATTACACCTGAACTGAGAACAGTCCTTCGCAAACAACTTTTTCAAAGCATCGCCATGCATCAGGAAATCACCGAGCTGATGGTGAAGAAAAAGTGGTTCCACCCTCATGACTTGAGTGAACAATATAAATTGGATCAACTATCAGCCAAGAACACCCTTATGATTGCCAACATGGACCTGTTCCCTGTTGATTCGAACCGGAAAGGAATGTTCGACCGGACACCTGATGATCAATAACATTGGAGGTAAAACAGCATGAAAGCAGTAACTTATCAAGGCATAAAAAATGTCGAAGTGAAAGAAGTGCCGGATCCGAAGATTGAAAAACCGGACGATATGATTATCAAAGTCACCAGTACAGCGATTTGCGGTTCGGACCTCCACTTGATCCATGGAATGATACCAAATATGCAGGAAGACTATATCATCGGCCATGAACCAATGGGGATCGTTGAAGAGGTCGGACCGGATGTAAAAAATTTAAAAAAGGGTGACCGCGTCATCATCCCCTTCAATATTGCCTGCGGCGAATGTATCTATTGTCAGAACCAGCTCGAAAGCCAATGCGATCAATCGAATGACAATGGTGATATGGGCGCCTACTTTGGCTACTCGGGTAATACCGGCGGTTATGCAGGAGGACAGGCTGAATACCTGAGGGTCCCATTTGCTAATTTCACCCATTTTAAAATTCCCGAATCCTGCGAAGAACCTGATGAAAAATTAAGCTGTATTGCCGATGCGATGTCCACCGGCTTTTGGAGTGTAGATAATGCGGGGGTAAAAAGCGGAGATACCGTCATTGTCCTTGGATGCGGTCCGGTCGGCCTTTTCGCCCAGAAATTTGCCTGGATGAAAGGCGCCAAACGAGTAATTGCTGTCGACTACATCAAATACCGCTTAGAGCACGCAAAACGGACGAACAAAGTCGAAATCATCAACTTTGAAGACCACGAAAATGTCGGCAGCTACCTCAAAGAAATCACCAAAGGCGGCGCAGATGTGGTCATTGATGCGGTCGGAATGGATGGCAAAATGACGGACATGGAATTTCTCGCTTCCGGCTTGAAGCTCCAAGGAGGTGCCATGAGCGCGCTCATCATCGCAGCGCAAGCGGTACGCAAGGCGGGGACCATCCAAATCACAGGTGTTTATGGCGGCCGTTATAACGGTTTCCCTCTCGGCGATATCATGCAGCGGAACATCAATATCCGCTCTGGCCAAGCACCAATGATTCACTTGATGCCGCATATGTATGACCTGGTCACTTCTGGCAAAATCGAACTGGGCGATGTGGTCACACATGTCCTTCCATTGAGCGAAGCCAAACATGGATACGAGATCTTCGATACCAAGACGGATAACTGTATTAAGGTTGTTTTAAAGCCTTAGGGGGATCATGGATCCCGGAGCGAATCCAGGGTTTTTTGGCTGTGATTCCGGATGTGAGACATTCTGTTTGTTGGAGTGTGATGGAATAGGCCCTGCTTCCACACAAAAACTGCTTTTTCCCCGAAGTGTGATGGGATGTGGTCATTGGTGTTAGCCCAGCGCAAACACCCACCGTCGAAATAAAAGGAGGTTTATGAAATGGAATATGCAATGCACGAAGTCCTGGAAGTCCAGGAAATGGCATCATTTAAGACAAATTGCTTAACAAAGTCCAAAACCATGAGAGCCCTTGTATCAGACGAAAAGTTGAAGAGAATCATGGAAAAGGATGTGGAGCTTTCTACGCGCCAGCTTGAGGAATTCGCGGGTATTTTGACAAAAGCCAAACAATGATGAGGAGTTGAAGATATCATGAATTTTATCGTTGAAAACCTAACGGGCTTGAAAGCACTGACAGATCAGGTCGTAGCAACCGACCTCCTGATTTCAGCTAAAAGCGGTGTCCGGAATTATGCCATGGCCGTTACGGATTCAGGGTCCCCTGAAATTAAAGAAGTCCTGATCAAGCACCTTGAAGATGCACTCGATATGCACGAACAAATCGCAAATTATATGGTGGAGCGCGGCTGGTACCATGCCTTTGATACTAAAGAACAGGTGAATCTCAATCTGCAGAATATCAATACAGCCTTAAAGCTTCCCACACTATAAGAAATCGAGGAGCAGACTGGATCGATCAGGGAGCTGCTCCTTCATTTTCTCTCGCCATCTACCCCGCTCCCTCTGTCAGTGTGAATCATTTTTTCTTGAAATACGATCAGCAGATGAAGCCCAATCAAACGATTATTCATATAGGATGTTCATGTTTCGTACTCCTTTTGGAAATCCACACCAGTAATGGTCCATACCCCAAACCAATCAACAGATAGGCTGCGTTTAGAGCCGCAGTTTCGATAATACTCCATTCAAGAAATTCAACCAGTACTAAAGATACCAACAAATAGATATAGCCATTCAAACAGACAAACACCCAGGAATGTAAGGAATCGTTTGGCTCTCAGTATAAATTCACTATGAATCCTATTACTAAAAATCAGAAGCGTCAATGGAAGAATTGCATTCCGATATAGTAAATAAGCCGAAAACAAAAAAGGATCTTCGGTTCTGTTTATTAATTCCAAATTCAACATCAGGACAGTCTTGATATTTATGGTTAAACTGGCATAAAGCATATAAAAAATGCTACTTTCCAAAAACGAAAATGACTTCCCCTGAAAAAACAAACCGAGAAAGTCGTTAAGAATAAGACGATCATCCGGGGCAGTGCCAACGTTCATAAATCTCCTTCTCTAATACTGTGACTTTTCTTCATTATGTGTATAAGCCGGGAGACTTTATTCGAAATTGTGGAAACCTTCATTCCCTTTTCAGGAAGATACAAAAAAACCTGGACGCTGATAACCGTCCAGGTTTCATCCATATACTAATTACTTGGCATTCTCATCCGGCTGATGAATCCCGAAGATATTTCCTTCCGTATCCTTATAATATCCCTGCCAGGCCATTCCTGGAAGAGCATATTTTGGCATAGCTACAGAGCCGCCGTGTTCAAGGATTTTTGCTTCTGTGGAATCATAATCAGCCACTCCCAATGTACAAGCATATCCATTCATGGGCTGCCCGGCTTCGGGCGGCGGCCCTTGGCGCTGCATCAGTGCCCCATTGATTCCCGGTTGTTCTTCCCCGCCTGTTACTGCCCCCTTATAAGGCATGCCGGCATATTCGCTCCAATCTTCAAATGTCCAGCCAAATACTTCTCCATAAAACGTTGAAGCGCGAGCCATGTCATCAACGTGAATTTCAAAATGAACGATTCTTCCCATCGTTACCCTCCTGTTTTTTCTGAATTTTCAAACCACTTATATACTTCTCTGCCAGCGGAAAAAATCCTCCTTGTAAATCGGACAAATATTCGGATTCCTATATTTTTTATTATATTCTCATCTTAATTTGGTAGCTTTGCTGCAAATCAGCCTATTTACCCTTTCAAAAAGGAATAAACAGGAGAAACAACTCGCATCTATCGATTTCCTTTTGGAAAAGGACGCCAAAAGATCATTTTTCTAAAAAGCGGATCTATCATGCTGATAATTTTGCGCAAGCCTATAACTACAGGATTAGCTATGTCCCTCATGCTGCCAGTCGGTATCGAAGCCGTATCTGCTGAGAGCAATTCTGTCAGTGCATTATCCATTTCTTCTATTACCGAGAGATATGTGAATTATCCGCTGTCTCTGCAGGCGCGGAATCTTTTCAATTGGGGCCATTCATGAGGATTTATTGAAACGGCACTGCAAAAGGTAGAATCATTATAGAACAAAAGACCAGGAGATGCTTTTTACAATCGTTGTCATCCGTGTACTTCCCGGTGAAAACCCGGCTATTTTTGAGACATTTGCCGCTTGATGGATCGAATCTGCCCACGGTGATTGATTTCGTCTTCCATCACATGAAACCATAAATAAAAGTTATTATAAGGAACGCCGTTTCCCCACTCGTTTTCCTGTTTCAGCCATTCATCATCAAGTTTTTTCAATGCGCTGATCGTTTTCTTCCTCATTTGGGACAATTCCCTCAAATAAAACTCGATTGGATGATCTCTGATGTTCTCTCTGGCGGTATGCCCCAGTTCCAATGGAGTTTTCCATTTCTGCAGTTCCTTCTCATTCAAGTCGCGGCTTTCAAACGAAATGACCTGATGAACATATTCAATTGACGCTATATGCAGTAGAAGTGATCCTATCGAGTTACCACCTTCATCTGTCTGGAATTCCAGTTCTTCTTCGTCAAGACCTTTAATTTCTTCCAGTGTGACAGCCCTTGTATGTTCCAGCATGGAGACAAGTTCCCCAACCTTTTCCGTATACCCCTCGACCTGTCTAATTCTGTAATCAATCATATTCCCAACCTCCCAACAAATCTACTTAATAGAATATCAGCTTTTCGTGCAAAAAATAGACTGATAATAATTGGATAGAAATGGTATAATGAAATCAGGAACACTCCTTCCGTCTATAAAAAAAACGCCCTGTGCAGCTCCACAGGACGTTCATACCTATTAACACACAGCGTCGTTCCCTAAAAAGACCAATCCATTGCCTTCCTGATTAACATCAAGCGTCATATTTTGGGTAACTGATTCAATTGCAGGGTCGACCGCTACAGTAATTTCATTCACTGTTTGTACAACATCATTCTCTTCAGGCTCATCCAGAGCCAGTCCTACTTTTGGCTGTCCTCAGCCGAAGCCGGCGAAATGAAATCGGATATTTTTTGCTTCGTTATCCTGCAGCATCTGCTTCAAGAAATCACGAGCTTGATCAGTAATTTTCACTATTTACACCTCAAATACTTTATTTCTATCATATTTTACAAGACAACTCCCGTAAATGTCGACTATCGGGCTCACGACTTCCCTTAATCAATGGTGAATGGCAGCTCCTCCAGCCTCTCTTCATACTGTCCGTCGAATTCGGCAGGCATAATATTATCACTAGAGAATTCATGACTTGATACCAAATAATGATTCTTCCCATCTGTAAAGTACATCTGGGTTTCTTTTGAACTCCCAAATTGAGTCTCTTCGTATATGTGCTCAACCTGGTAAAAACCTCTCTCATCGAACTGCACCTCATAGTGATGTTTAGTAGGTTCACCTGAAGATTCACCCAAGGTTTTTGCCTCTATGACAAGCTCTCTCTTGGTGGTAAGATCGGGTGATACTTGCGGGTCTTCCGGTATCCATGAAGTAAGCCCGGTTAATACAAACATAAAGGTCAGTGTCTGATGCATTGAAGCCCTCCTTACGCTTATAAGTGTGTTCCGTGGAATGTGAGCTATGTAGGGATTGGCAATGAAAGTCATTAGAACAAAGCCATTTTCCGTTATACCCAGAAACTTTCTATTAAAACTTGAGTTTTTCAACGTACTAAGCAAGCGGAAAAATCACTTAGAAATATGCGAAGCACCTCTTCAAATACATCAATTCAAAACCCACATCAAAACGTCTTGAAACCCTATTACATACACTCAGGCCAAAAAGATAAACCGAACGGTCTTGAACCCCGCTAAAGCGTCCTGATATCTTATTCCAGAACCAATCCGTAAGCGTCTTGATCAGCCACGACAGGCATAAGCCAGACGGCAGGGAAGTTCTTGACGGATTGGCTTATGACTACGAGGCCCAGCCTGGAGCTCGATGCATAACTACCCTTTCTTCTCCTCCCCACATGATTTTTATAGATTCCTAAGCAAAAAACGCACCAGCAATAATGCTGATGCGGCTCTAAATCACATTTATTTCTTTCGTTTATCTTTTGCCTTCAACAGCTGATTCATTCTATCAGAACGGGAGGTTTCATCTCCTTTTTTCTCCTGCTTTGCCGGTGGATTTTCAGGCTCTTTACGCTCCGCCTTTAGGGCGGTTGCAGAATTTTCTCGGACAGGAGGGATCTCCTCTTTTTTCCTCTCTGTTTTCTTTTTAACAGTGGAGGTTTTCAACTTTTTGAAATGCTCCATCTTTTCGCGTTCACTCTGTTTACGTTCAGACTGTTTCTTCGCTTTTTTACCTGCAATGTTCGAAGCCGGTCCCAGAAGCCCGAACCGGCGAAGGGCAATTTCCAGGAACAACAGGAAGAATGCTATCACCAGCAGCCACTCAGAAATACTCGTCTTCGTAAATGATTTCGGCAGGTTGCCCTTATACAAGTCTTCAGAAGAATGGAGGACTTCTCCTCCACCAGCTTCTGCTATTCTCTCTAAAGCTGTGCTATCCCTCCCCAAAAGCTGATATTCAGATGAATAGGGAACAGATATTCCTGTTTTGAATAATCCGGAACCTCCAGATTCATTCTCCTCTGTTAGCTGCAGAAGGTAATTACCTGGATTTGCCGGAAACGTCAATTCAAATTGACCCGGCCCTGTGGTTTTAAAGGAAGATGAAACCTCTCCACCTTCATTGTTCACAAGGACTGCTTCCATTGGTACACCTTGATAATCTGGCTGTGTTATCGACACCTTCATGTTATTTTCTTCCCTTGTCTGGCTGACTTCGAAGGCTGTGTTTTGGTAGGTAGGGAAGCTCCAGGTGATCAGCTGATTCCACATGTCCGGCCACCTATTCCATTTCGGCCACTCGCCGGCCCATTCACCGGGAATGTCAGAGGTCCAGGCAGCCGTCCTGCCCAGCCCGTACTGCCATCTGGCCAGGACGGAGTCTTCTTTTCCGCTCTGCAGAATGGATTCCGCCCTTCCTTTCAAGGAGGTCGCAATGTAGGCATTCATCTGCGGTATTCCTTTGCTGAACAAACCAGCAATTTGGCTGCCCTCAATAACCGCTGGATAAAAAGGATCATCCTCTATATAGGTCCTCGTCGTCAACACCGTCTCCCTTGATAAAATGCTGGGGATCGTGGAAGAATCAATGACATCATAAAATCTTCCGCCGCCTTCCTCAGCCAATTGTTCAAGAAGGACCCTATCTGAACCATCCCCTATGGCAACAGTCGAGAGCGTGATATTATTGGTTTTTCCCTCCTCGATGGTCGTCAGGTAGTCCGGGGAGGTTGCCGATTGTCCATCCGTCAGCAGGATGATATGTTTACGCTGCAATTCGAGAGGAGTCAGCTGTTCATATGCCAACTCCAGTGAAGGGAAGATGTTGGTCCCTCCTCCAGCAGTGAGGCCGGTAATCTGTTCGATGACCTTCTCCTTATTTTTAATCGGCTGTGTTTTTACCAACTGCCATGGACGGTCATCAAATGCAATGAAACCAAGGGTATCCTTTTCCCTGAGAAGTTCCGCTGAGCGGATGGCGGCCTCTTTTGCCAGTTCAATCTTGTATCCTGCCATACTTCCAGACCGGTCCAGGACGATCACCATTCCCAGTGACGGCAGTTCTTTCTTCCCTTTCAGCTCCATATCGACCGGAAGCAGCTTTTCAATCGGTGTTTTGAAATATCCTCCTAGTCCAAAACTGTTGTCCCCTCCGGCCATTACAAAGCCGGCACCGAAATCCTTCACTGCACTGTGGAT
Source organism: Bacillus sp. SRL337 (assembly GCF_984799155.1). Lineage (NCBI taxonomy): Bacteria > Bacillati > Bacillota > Bacilli > Caryophanales > Bacillaceae > Bacillus > Bacillus sp. SRL337. The sequence continues at coordinate 2,560,983 of NZ_OZ481793.1, forward strand.
CAGGTCCATCTGCTGCTGGCTGACCTTTGTGGCCGGTACATTGACAAATACAATCGACTGATACTGCAGATAACTTGAAAGATTGGTAGGCAGCAATTCTGGCTGTGTGATTTCCATGGACAATCCTGCTGCAGAGAGAGAATCAGTCAGGTTTCTCCCCTCGCCTTTCGTGTTCTCTACGACAAGGACTTTCGGATCCCCTTGTACATTGGTGAATGCAAACGCTTCATTGTTTTCACCCACTGTGTCCGAATCTGTTATCACCTCAGCTCGATACTGCCTGAATCCTTCACTGGCAGCTTTATGCTGAAAGGTAAAGCGGTTCTTTCCAGGCTCTACCGCCACTTCACTGTCTACGACCGGCTTTTCATTTTCAAAAATTCTTACCCTGCTTTCTGTGTTGATATTGCTGTTAATCTCAACTTCCAGCTTTGCGGTTTCTCCGATAAACTGGTTATCGGGAATATCAAAAGCACTGATTGAAACATCCTCACCGATAACAGGTTCAACCGGAAAGACATCCACCGTCAAGCCCTGCTGTTTTAAGTAGGCAGCCTGCTTAACAGCATCCCCTGTGTTCTCGTTTCCATCAGACATCAGAACGATCCTGCCTTTGTTGTATGAAGGAATAAGGCTTCCTCCAAGCCGTAGCCCGCTGGAAAGATCGGTGCTGAAGGTTTCAAGGTCACTCCGAAACTGTACATCCGCACCTGTTTTTCCCTTTAAAGGCCTTTCGACAACTGCTCTTTGTCCAGTGGTGACAACTCCATATTGATCATCCGGATCCATTTCCTTTACAGCCTGATTAATCGATTGTCTGATTGTTTCTTCTTGAGTATGCAAACTGTCAGACAAGTCGGCAACAAAAACCGTTGAGGCTCCTTTAACAGGAAATAAGATCTGAATGCCCGCCAATGCGAAAACGAGCAGCAAAATAATGAAGGTACGCATGGTAAGAATCACTCTTTTTTCTAGAAGCGGGATACTTGTCCGGCTCGTCCAATACATAAACAATCCCGCTGCTGCTGCCGGAAGGAGCAACAGCCATAGAGGCTGATCAAGCTGAAATTCCACGGCGGTACACCTCCCATTCGACAATCAGCAGGATGAAAGCAAACAGGGCTGCCCATTTCCAGAGCGGGTGGATACTTTGGTTCTCCTGCTTCTCTTCATTGGAACCACCAAGAGTAAAGGATGATTCCGGAATTATTGATTGTTCTTTCTCAGGAAGAAGGACTGCCAGGTAACGGTATCTCGTTCCGGAAGATATTGTTTCTTTGACCTGGTACACGCCCGGATTACCAGGCGCAGCAACCATTTCCAAGTCTATCGGCAAATCAATGACTGTCTCCTCATTTGTCACGTCAATGATCTCCGCTCTTTTTGCATCCGCAGAGAATGTTATCGGCATCTGTTCATCCGGTTCTGCATACCCCAGCGATTGGTTTTCCTGCTGAAGATACTCCATGGCGTTCTTTATAAAAATCGGAAAGCCCGGCTGAAGCGGCCAATCGGAATCCTGCAGGTCGAACCCTGCCAAAACCAATGGGCTGCCTCCAAAGCTGCCTTTACTGATGACTGGTGCTTCCCCGCTCGATACTATGGTCTCCAGATTTTCAGTTTCATAAGGAAACCTCGATTGCAGGAAAACCTGATTCATATCGACATAGCGGAGCAGCGGACTAGAAGAAGAGCTTTCCAGTTCTTCCCCGGCTTCCACTTTTGGCTTCACATTAAAGGTGCCGCCTTCAGCTGGTGATAAAATCAGTTTTGGTCCATTCGGCCATTTTTCCTGTTGAATCCCGGATAGAATATATAGAGGATTTTCCTCTTCAGGATAGTCCCATTCTCCCTGTTCGTCAGCAGACAAGACTACAGGGTCAAAGCCAAGAAGCGGAAGGGCTTTTTCTAAAAATGGATTGGTTTTACCTGCCAGATAGACCGTTGCCCCTGCCTGTCCGCCTAAAAATGCAGAAATCTGGTTATCAGCAGCGAAAGCATCTTCATTTGCAAGAACGGCTTCATAATAATCTGCCTGACCAAGGCCTTCCACGAACATCAATTCTGTTGCTTCTGCTTTTACTTCGAAGCGTTTTTTCACCGTACCTTCCCCGCCTTCAATCTCCACGGTTACTGTTTGATCTTCCTTGCTTTCATTGGCTACTGTCACTACCCCCGTAATCATGCCTTCTGTTTTAGCCACACCGAAAGATTTCAGTGAGAGGTTATTCCTTTGCTTACCGATATTATGAACGACAACCTTATTACTGAAAGGCATTTCCTCGATTTCCTCCTGAGCCAAGGAGTCGGTATAGAGATGAATCTCGCCATCCCCTTCAGGTACCAGGGATGATGCATACCCTGCAGCCTGGACGATGCTGTCTTCCTGCAAAGAAGGAATCAATTCATTTACCTCATTTTTCATCCGTTGTTTTTCCGATTCATTGGTAAAAATCAATTGAGGGACTTTACCTGCAGTTAGCAGGCTCATCTGTTGTTCGCTTCCAAGTGAATCAATTATCTTCAGCACTTCCGTTTTCGCCTTTTCAAACCTGGTCGATCCGTCCTCGTTTGCCTGCATGGTAGCTGAAGTATCAATCACTACCACAATATGAGCACCATTGATCCCCTTTCCTGAGAAGAATGGCTGAGCCAGTGCAAGGATCAGGAAACAAACGATCAATATCTGCAGAAGGAGCAGCAGGTGGCGCTGAAGCTTCCGCCACCAGCGGTTCGCTTTCCACTCCTGTATGAGCTGATCCCAAAGGAGGGTGGAGGAAATCTGTTGTTTCGTGAACTGCTTGCGAAATAAATAAAATACTATAAGAACGGCCAGAAAGCTTGTCAGCCAAAAATAGGCTGGTGTTAAAAATCCCATTGTCTCACCTCACATTACCCATCCTTTTCCAGCCATCAACGAAAAGATCAGCTCCTCCAGATCTTGGCTGCAGGAACACTGCAGAAAGCCGATTCCCCTTCTCTGGCAGAATTCCTCAATCTCCGCATTGTGAGCTTTCAGCCTGGATCCATAGTCCTTGAGTACAGAGCTGCTGATGGAAACATCCCGCTCCTGTCCAGATTCACTGTCTATCAATTTCAGGTCTCCATGGTAGGAGGGCCGAAGTTCATACGGACTCAATACTTGAATGATCCGGATTTCCTGTCTGGAAGCCTGAATCCTTTTCAATGCCTGTGTCATTTCTTCTACAGGCTCGAGAAGATCACTGATGATGATGCACAGTCCGTTCCGTTTCTGCTGGATACCGCTGAGTTCGGATGAAAACCTCTTCCTATTGGCAGATAACGTCAAATCGCTGATATAGTTCAACAGCCTGCCAGCATACGCCCGCCCTTTCTTATAGGTGAAATGGGGACTGCTGCAGCCGACAGGAAAAACCGAAACCCTGTCATCATTCGCCAGCGACATATAGCCGAGACAGGCCGCAATAGACTTTGCCATCTCCCACTTTTCACCTGGAACCATCATTGACTTTGAACCATCAAGGTATAGGGATACGAACAATTCCTGTTCATCGAGATACCGTTTGATATAGTGCTTCTGCGTTCTGGCATATGCATTCCAGTCGATCAGCCGCGGGTCATCTCCTGGGGTATATGCCCGGAAATCGGAAAATTCAAGAGATGTCCCCTGCTTGGACGAACGCCTCTCCCCTTTATGCATCCCCCTGACAGACTTGCGGAGAATAAGGGAATGCTTGACGGCGCGCTGCAAAATTCTCGGGGAAAGCTCGATTGTCATTTTGATTTCACCGCTTGATCGGCGGAAGCAAGGACTTCCTGGATGATTTCGTCAGGCGTAACTCCAGACGCTTCGCCTTCGAAATTCAGAAAAATCCTGTGGCGCAGGACAGGGAAAGCCGCCTTCTTCAGATCTCCGACAGACACATGATATCTCCCTGAAAACAAGGCCCTTACCCGTGCGACTTTGATCAAGCTTTGCAATCCCCTCGGTCCTGAGCCGTACCGGACATTTTTCTTCACGATATCCGGAGCTATCTCCTCATTTGGCTGTGTAGCCATGATTATCGTGACCGCATAATCGAGGATATGATCAGCGAGCAGAAGTTCCTTTGCCAGTTTCTGTGTACTCAGGATGAAGTCCCCGTCCACTTGTTGATTCAGCTTGATTTCATCCACACCGGTGGTTCTCAAGGCAATCTCTTTCAACTCTTCCCTTCCCGGTGCTTCGACGTTGATTTTTAATAAAAAGCGGTCCATCTGGGCTTCCGGCAGAGGATACGTCCCTTCCAGTTCAATCGGGTTCTGCGTGGCGAGGACGAAGAACGGATTCGGCAGCCGCTTCATTTCCCCCAGTACGGTGACGGTCTGCTCCTGCATCGCTTCCAGAAGTGAACTCTGTGTTTTCGGTGTTGCCCTGTTGATTTCATCCGCCAGGACAATATTCGAAAAGACCGGACCTGGATGGAATTGGAACTTCTGGTTGCCTTGTTCATCCGGCTGAATCATCATGGTGCCCGTTATATCTGTCGGCATCAAATCCGGGGTGTATTGGATACGTGAAAATTGAAGGTCCATGACATCGGAAATCGTTCTGACAAGCATGGTTTTACCAAGCCCAGGCAATCCTTCAAGTAAGGCATGGCCGCCGGCAAAAACCGCCCACAGCACCTGCTCGATGGTTTCTTCCTGTCCAACGATAAACTTCCCGATTTCCTCTTTAATGTGTTGATATGTTTGCGCTGCCTGCTGCAGCTGCTGCTCTTTCACTGCAAGTTCTGTCAATTACTTACTCCCCTTCCGGATTCAATTCGCTGAAATAGTTTTTCACAACGTTCTCAAGGCTTCCCGGAAGCTCCATCCGGTCAACACTTTCCCGATATGCCTGTTCGTATGTCCCGTATACTTCACTGTACGGCCTGGCCGATCCCCTGAGTGCAGGGCCGTTTTCTGTTGTTTCCTGTTGACCGGAACCTTGGCCAAGTGGACCTTTTTCAATCGATTGGTTCTTCTTTCCTCCAAGGCGTCCCGGAACAGTGACCAGTTCTCTTGATCCCTGTCCTAATCCGGCACCATTGCCGCCGCTGCCTGACCCGCTCCCTGAACCTGAACCACTCCCAGAACCAGTTCCAGAACCTGATCCAGAACCTGATCCACTGCCGGCCCCTGAACCGGATCCAGTGCCGGAAGACCCGCTGCCTGATCCCTGGCCATTTTGCCCGCTTTGACCTTCGGAAGAGGCGCCGCTTCCGTTACTACCATTTTGTCCAGAACTGTTTTGCGGTGAGGGAGAATCATTGAAAGCCAATGAACCGGGAGACCCCAGGCCTGCTTCCGCCATGTTTTGCTTCGTCGCTGACGCCAGCTCCTGAAGCGATTTTTGCACAGAGGCTATCTGTGTTAATGAAGAAGCCGAGGCGAGCATTTCATCAAGGGATTTCTCAAGGTCTGCGAGCATTTTTTCCAATTGTTCCTGTGATAAACTTTGCATGTCAGCCTTTTCCCCATCCACGTCCTGCTTCATCTTTTCCAGTGCTGCAAGATCCTCCTTGTTCAAGTTTTGCTTATTCTTCAGCTTCTCCATGGCCTCATGAAGTTTTTTCTGGTCCATTTCTTTCAAGGCTTTCGACAATTCACTGAGATTGCTTCCAGACGCTTCTTCAGCAAGGTTACCCAACTCTTTCTCAGCCATCTCTGCCTCTTTCTTTAATTCCGCTGTTTTTCTTTCTTTTTCAAGCAGCTTTTGAAGTGATTGCTCAGCTGTCTTGCTTTCAGCCAGCTCTTTTTCTAATTGCTGCAGTTCTTTCTTGGTGTCTTCATTGACGGTCTTTTTCTTCTTTTCAGCCAGCTCTCCCACTTTCTCTTTTGCCTCATTTATGATTTCGTCTTCCTTTTCTTTTTGCTCTGCTTTTTCCATCATTGTGCTCGGAAAAACCATCGAAAAGGAAACCAATGCTGCTAAAAATAGGGTTGTATAGAGAGGCTTCCTTGGGAGATTTACTGATTTGATCCGGTCGATAGCCCGCTTCGATTCCTTCATTTTTCTTAATGCATCCTTCCGCTGAAGGATGTACATATCCTCACTTTTATCAAGATAAGAGAAAGCAGTGGATACCGTATCTTCCCCTGTAAGCTCATCAAACCGGCGAGCCGCTTCTTCCCGTTTCGGCCGGGAGAACCCGGCGTACACCGCAGCTCCCAGAAACAGGATCAGGCTGGTAAAGCTGATCTTTTCCAAAAGAAATGGGATGACGAAAATCCTGCCTGCCAATGACCATATTGCCGCCGCCCCTGCAGCAGCAAACAGACCATACGTCAGGATGAAACTAAAATGCCTGCCCTGAAGCTTTTTGTGCAGGGAGGAAAGCATGGACAGAAAAATCTTCTGCTCATGCATCTTTCTTTCTTCCTCTGCCAGTCGGCCTCATCCGCGGACGAAGCTTTGAAATGCTCACCCACAAGCAGACCGCCGCAATCACTGCAAACGTAATGACAAAGCTGAGCCAAAATGGAAACTCGATCCCGGTCCTCAAGACAAACTCTTCTTGCATTCCCGGCTCAAATATCGTTATAAGCGCAAATGCGGGATTGCTCATGATCATAAAGTAAGGAGCGGCATTCGTCTGATTCCCCATCAAAATCGCACTCATAGTGAAGAGTGTCAAAAACCCTGTTCCTGCTGTCAGGAATAAAGCCACACCATACGTTGCAATCATTGAGACGATCGTCTTTTTCAGGATGGTGGAAAACAGGATACCGATACTTCCGATGGTGATGATGGTGATGACATATATTCCGAACGTCCCAAGCATGATCCCAGGTGACACCCCTCCATATAAAAAGACAATGCTGTATAAAGGGAGCGAGGCAGAAATCATCAGGAACAGGAACGCGACGGATGAAACAAGCTTACTCAAAATAATGCTTGTCGACGATTGCTCGGTTGTCAGCAGCATGCTTAGGGTCTGTCTTTCCCTCTCTCCGCTTATGACACCTGCGGTCAGCCCGGGAGTCATAAACAGGATCAACCCCAATTGCACCATGGAGAGCACCATGAACATCATACGGCTCTCTTCAGGACGGATATAGCCGTTGCGGCTGTTCATCATCGTAATGTAGATGAATCCTATCGCGACCAGCCCTAATGCGGCAAGATAAAACAAGATGCCCATAAAACTTTTCAGCGACCTCAATCTCAATTTAATTTCTTTATTCAATACCGGATTGATCAGAAGTGTCTTCATCTACTCATCCCCTTTCGTAATTTCCAGGAAGATGTCTTCCAGATCTGTTTTCTTCTGGCTAAAGTCTATGATCATAAGCCCTGCCTGAACCGCTTTTGAGAGAAGTACGACTTGTTCCTGGTCCGAACCGGAGTAGGCAAAATGGATTATCCGTGGATCCTTCTCATCTCTTAATACTTCTGCCACCTGCGGGTCGTCCTCGAAGAAAGCAGCTGCTTTTTCGATTTCATCCAATACCGTGACATTCAAGACCTTGTTTGCCTGAAGCTGCTGGTGAATCACCGAAACCGAACCGGATGCCACCAAATTTCCATTTTCAATGACCCCCAATTCATCGCACATTTCTGCAAGTTCCGGAAGGATATGTGAAGATATCAATATCGTTTTTCCCATCGTTTTGAGTTCTTTTAAAATATCCCTCATTTCGATCCTTGCCCGCGGATCCAATCCAGAAGCAGGTTCGTCGAGGATAAGTACTTCGGGATCATGAATCAGGCACCGCGCAAGGCAAAGCCTCTGTTTCATCCCCCGCGACAGCAGATCGACATAGGAATCTTTTTTATGGGAAAGGTTCACCAATTCCAACAATTGAGGAATCAGGGCTTTCCTTTCCGCTGCGGATAATCCGTAACTTGCTCCGTAGAAATCAAGATACTCTGAAGCCTTGAATTGATCATACACCCCAAAGAAATCCGGCATATATCCGATTTGTTTTCTAACCATCTTCGGATCCTTTGTCACATCAAATCCATTGACGTACGCTGTTCCTTCAGTGGGAGCAAGCAATGTGGCCAGGATGGAGAATGTGGTGGATTTGCCAGCACCATTAGGGCCGACAACCCCGAACACCGTCCCTTTTGCGATGGACAGGTTTAAGTTATCCAAGGCCGTAAATGTGCCATATCTTTTTGTTAAATTGACAATCTCAATCATTGTACAAACTCCCCTTCTATCGTGACTTCCGGAACTGGAAGCTGCGGGTTTTGCTGGCCATGCTTTTCAATCCGAATCGTCAGCCTGCCGTCCTTGTCGATATATTCTTGGACGTTCTGATCGATTTTGATTTGCCTCACGCCTGTTTCCAATTCCTCTGCTTCCCCGGTCTCTGCATTTAGAATAGAAATCCCGTCAGAAACAATGGTTTCCCTGAAAGAAAGGTTCAATTTTGAGTAACTGACTTTATTATCCACAACGGATTCCGGAAGTTGGAAGGCCAGATCATAAGTCCCCGGAGCGGCATCAATATAGAATTTCCCTTCAACGAATTCCTGATAGTGGATCATTCCCTCCACTACCGAAACCTTTGGCTCCAATTGGCCGCTGTCGAGGGAGAAAGCTCCTTTATTATCCGCATTGATCGTAATCGGCTGTAAAAACAAATTCGTTGATTCTTCATCGGCTTTCTTGCCGTTAACCTTCATATCTATCAGCGAATCTTCAGAGTAACCGACAATCAAAGGCTTGTTGAGAGAAGCGTTATAAAGTTTTTCCTGCAGGGCAAAGTCGAGCAGGCTGAACTTCTTCCAATCATCACCCGGGCTTTGTTGCTGCATTCCCGTTCCATACATATAATTCTGAGCGTTAGGGAAGGCCTTTCCAGCTGTGACGCTGTTTGGTACACCTAACAATGCAGTTGATTTTTTCTCAATTTTCACGTCTTTTGCTTCACCCTTTGCCAGTTTGCCAATTTCATAGGCGCTGCCTCCTGCGAGGATGAATACGTCTTTCAGATCATGGATCATATTATTTGTCACGGTTCCTGAGATAAGGGTATCATCTGCTGTCAGTTCCCCTTCGACCCTGCCCGTTTTCACATCTGAAAACTTATTGACAAGGGAGCGGACCGACCAGAATTCCACACCCGTAAATGTGACTTCAGGATGTTCTCCATCCGTCTGGACCATCGGGTAATGACTAAAGCTGGTTTGCTCTACATACTCCTGATTGAATGGAACCGGATGAAGGCTTTTGCTCCCTAACTCGACGGTATAGTCGCCGCCGCTGCTTGAAAGCATGGAAGAGAAATGCAATCCGCTGCCCATACCTTCTTCATCAACGGAAACGATTCCCATCTTATTGATACTTTCACCGCCTGACCGGTCAGAAGCACCAGTGAAAAAGATGCCCAGACTTGTCAGGATCGCAATGGATGGAATGATCCACCATCCCCATTCACGTTTGTCTTTCTTCTTCAATATAAAATAAAGCACTGGAACAATCAGAAGGATGTAGACCATAAACAAAATGACAATGACCGAAACCGGCATAAATGAGGAAGAAAACAGCTCGGTTGTCTCCCGCAGGATGTTTTGCACCTGATCATAAAAAGCCATCGGGTGCTGCATTTGCGTATCTATAGAAGCCGTCAAGATCCTATTCCACCAACCGCTGTTCCCTTCCCATGAAGCCAGTGGTTCTTCTGCCAGGCTGTAGCTAAGCTGTGTGACTTTCCCCATGCCGAACCCTTTTTCCAGTACAAGCGGCAATCCGCCCTCAGCAATCAGTTCATTGGTGCCTGCTGATTTTTCACCGGTCAAGACTGTCAATTCCTGCATCGACAATGGCTTTTCGCTGAACCCTTTCAAGAATGACAAATCTTTCAGCTTTTCTTCCCCATTGACTTGCATCGGGACAAGAGATGAAAGGTCTCCCATTTTTTGCTGCAGGTCTGGAGTGCTTCCGATAATCAGATGTCCCCCCATCTTCACCCACTGCTTCAATGCATTCCGTTTTTTCTCAGGCAATTGATCTATTGAATAGTCATGGATGATCAAGGCGTCAAACATATTCAGACCAAGAATGTCTTTCGGCAGGGTTTCCGGATTCAACGGAAGGACTTCAGGTGCCTCTCCTTGAAATGAAGTAAGTTTCAACACATTCATTTGATCAGGGTTGTCACTCAGAACTCCAAGAGCAAGCTTCGTTTCTTGTATGAATCCATGAGTGACTTTCTTATCACCCGTGATTTTCATTTCTTTGCCTTTTTCCCAGCCGCCTTCATAGAAACGGATTTGATTTTCTTTGTTGGCATTCATTGGGCCGCCGCCCATATAGTCACTGGAACCAGGGAGGGACGCTTGTATCTTTTGTTCCGCACCAGCTGCAATTTCTACAGGGACGACCACATTTTCATAGGCTTGATAATGCGGGGTGGATGATATGACGAGATCCCCTGAAACATCCTCCCCATTATTCTTAATCGTTATGGTAACAGGGAACGCCTCTCCGTTTTTAACTTTTCCATTGATTCCTGCTTCTACATCAATATCAAGTGTTCCTTGCGCAGATGTTTCCTCTCCGTGCCACGGCATAAGTGTCATGATAAGCACAACGGCCAAAATCTTCATTATGTATTTTTTCACCCAAAACTTCCCCCTCTTTATCTTCTCTTTATTAAAGACGAGTTTCGAGGATAAAAAGTTCTGCCAGATAGTGATATTTTTGAGAAATATTTGTTTTTTTGATGTTTTATTGTTTTTTAAGGCATCTTTCGTTAACTTTGTCCCTATGTACTATAATGGGGGAGATATATCGCCCTATTTCAAGAGAAATATCTCGAAAAGCAAGAAAAAAAAAGAGCGGCTCTTTCAATCAGATAGAAGATCCCAAGTATGGCAAAGGAAAAATCCCGATCTTTGGATTTTCCCAAGGGCAACAATCAATACGAAAACAGCCTTTTTTAAAGACAGGGGCCGCTCCTTCAATGGAGCTTTTGGTAGGAGAATGATAAAACTGCAGACCTCATCAGAGATCTGCAGTTCGTGCTACTATTTCTTGAGTACAGACAGCTTCTCAACCATGTTATCAAGAATGTCCACCATGGCTTCTCTGTCTGCCTTCACTTCAAGCGAAAATTCATCCTTTTCCAATAAAGAATATAACCGGCTTTTCGCTTCTGATAGTGCTTCAATGGCAGTCCTTTTTTCTTCTTCTGTGTATTTAAAACCTTTTAACCCTTTTACGAGAGTAACTAACTCTCCAAGATCATCGCTGACCACCATGAAATCGGGGTAGTCGTTCAGCTGCCGTATTGTGTGGTCAAGATGGTCAAGGCGCTGTATATCCTTGTCCAGAGCGTCATGATAATAGCTTTTCTTATCATCTTGGATGGGGAATTCATATAGATCCAAGGTTTCTTCCATACTGTAAAGAAGTGCATGAAGCTCTTCAAACTGGTAGTTCATTTGGAAGACATGGCGATCCTCATAGTTCTTCACTTCATTGTTTGTTTCTATAAAATGGAACAGGACAAAAGCGACTGCGGCCCCTACAATCAAATGAAAAAACTTATCTAGTTTTGTATTTTTCCCGGCGTTGAGTTTCAATTTCCCACTCCTTTTCTCCTAATGTTCAGACCTGTATTGTTTTATGAATGGCGAAAAGGCTGTTCCTATGGATATACCGATGATGCAAGCGACTGAATAAATAGCAATTCCTGCACCATCTTCCGTTCCCCGAATCTGGATAAGGCTGTAAAGAAAGCCGAGGATTCCTCCAGCACCTAATACTGAACAAATGCCATAAAGAGTTTTCCTGCTTAAACATATAGCCATTAAGCTGATGGCTCCTGTAAAAAATAGGATGATTAAAATGAACGGCAGCCGCCTTCCAAGTGAATCCAATTACCTGCTTTCTCCATCAAATCAACCCCCTTTAAACTCAAAAACAGAGATCCAGATTTCTTTTAGTAAACGGCTCTTTTCGTGAACTTTGTTGCTATTCAACATGAATGTCAACTATTATTTTGGTCATCCACCGGATAACCCCCTGTAAGCAGGAAAGAAAAGAGCTCTCCTCCCTATTGTGAGGGGAAATCCATGAAATACAGGGAAAAAATCCGGCTCTGGGATTTTTCCGAAAGCAACAATGAATGCGAAAACAGCCTAGTAAATAGACGATGCCAAGACAAATGAAGTTTCGCAAAGAACTCCTTCCTTTAGCTGTCCTCAGTTATAAAATCTGTTTCACCTTTTAGGACCAGTGGCTCATTGCCACATTGGCAGGGGGAAGGAATTATTATTCGACAAACTCCATCCATCGGGACCCAACAAGGAAAATCCCAATTGGCGGATGTATACGCAGCCATTCCACTCGAAAACGAGGCCACTTGCCCCCTGAAGAGGAAGAATGCCGTTACTGGTAAACCCAATCAGTGAAGAAAAGGCTGCCTGCTCCATCAGCTGGTTTTTACGAATCATTCATCAGTGAAACTTTCTCCCGTAATAACTTTATAAAATTCCTCTGCTTGCTCATACAGTAAATAGGCCCGTTCCGTTTCGGTATCAGGTGAACTTCTAAAGATTTCTATGGAGTTGTCTCTTTCGAAAATAGTTACATCATACTGATACCCGTTCAATTTAAATGTGTAGTCAGGACCCAGATATAAGTCGACACCCAGGGAAGCCCACCGCTCATTTTTAAATTCCGTTTCCAGGAGTTCAATTTCTTCTTCGGAAGTGATGGTATGAACCACTTTTGTGTCTTCATCGTCTCCGCCCTTTTTTACAACGACCTCTTGGATTGTTTCAGCCTAATGGCAGCCGGTTAAGAACAGAACTAAGAGTAGTATAATAGCTTGGTATTTTTATTGATATCACTCGCCTCCTGTTTCATCCAGCCATGTCAACAGCTTTGGAATTGTGTTCGAAAAGGTCTTTATCTTATGGAGGGAGACTGTTACTTCTTTTGTCCCTATTTCCTGATCCTCGTTGTCTGCACATTCGATCCATAAAGAACGTTTTATATTATATAGAAGCCAGGCTAACTGACCTGCAAATCCATATTCTAAAGCATGTTTCCAATCTGCATGGATCAAATCGCTCCTATTTTATAGCCTTCCAGGAAAGAGTTGAATTTTTGTTTATCCAGCTCTCCCTTATCGTTTTCAGACCAGTAAATCGCCGTTTCAAGTAAATCATGTACAGGATTGATACTTCCTGCTGACTCCCAATCAATAAGAAACGGCTTATTAAGATTCCATAGAACATTCTTCGGATCGAGATCCCTATGGCTGATCACTGTATCCGCTGCAAGAACTTGCTCTGCTGCGATTGCTCTCTGGTTCCAGCTAACGAGATCATCAAGGCTTTCCCGCAGAATAGGAGCCCATTCTGCCCCCTTTTCGTCAGCCATTATCAGGTAGTCAAGCCAATCTACCGATTCTGTACTTTCTATGTTTTTGATACAGTTCGTTACTTCTAAGGTAGCTGACCGATGTATTTTTGCAAGGATATGGCCCATTTCGCGGCAATGAAGCTGGGTGATTTCCACTGTTTGTAATCTTCTGCCTTCAACCCAGTTAAAAACAAAGTAAAATTGGGACCCTGCCTTTTGCAGTACATGACCATTGACCTCCAGAGCAGGAACAGCCGGAATTCTTTCAGCAAAGCAGCGGGCGATTTTTTCAGATTGAATATAATTATCAATTGCTTGCTCCCTCATCATAATCCCAGGATTCAATAGTTTGATAGCGTATTGGCCAGTTGTTGTATTCACTTTGTACATTCTATGCAGCAGCCCGCCTGTGATGGGTCTTGGTTCAGTGACCAGTTCACCCAGTCCTGAGTGCTGGCACATGGTCTGGAATGCAGTGTTGTAGTGATAATGAGTCATCTTCTTCCCTTCTTTTTTATAAAATAGGATAAGGCATATGTTTGTTTTCAACAAGATAATTGGTTGAATAATAGATAAAGAGAAGGAGTGTAAATCTGCATTTAAAGGCAACAATCTTTTAGAAATGAGTCATTTTAATTTCTTTCCGTCCATTGCCTAGTCTTCAAAATCTACTCCGTCCGAGAGTTCGACACCCCGAACTTTTTCCATGATTTCTGTTAATTCGGCTGCCGAGCTTTTATCCAATTCAGAAGTGATGCTGTTACGAGGTATTAAGCTTTGAATATAGCCCTTCCCATCCTTGGTAAGCCATAAACTATAGTCGATGTCCTGCTCATCCTTCTTGTAAGAGAGCGTAAAAGTCAGCAAAGGCGCCGTTTGAATGACCTTTTGCGGCTTAAGTGTTTCAGCACGATTTACAGCTTCAACAAATGCGTTCACTTTTTCATCGCCTTTGTAAAAAAAAGCCGGTTCACCTTCCCAAAATCTCCCGCTGACAGACTCGCCCCGCTCACCTACCATCGTATTCGAGCATGCTGTAATAGCGGAGAACAAAAGAATACCAGTCAACAGCTTACGAATTCCCAAAAGCAAAACCTCCTTCAGCTTTTCCTAAAATCCATTCAGATTAGAAATAGGACTGACCCTGAATGGAATAAATCTCCTGCTATTTCGATGCTCTGAACAATCAAACGGAATCCTTTCTTTCCATATGAAGACTTTTTTGATTGAACAACAAGGATTTTTTTGCCGGTTGACTGACAATTTAAAATTGGGCAGGGAGTACCTCACATTTTCCGATATACATTTTATACCGCAGCCCATTGCTAACCAGTTCAAAAATTCATTGTCGCCGGGATGGGATTCCATAAGAGTTAATACGGGAATTTATTGACATGAACACTTTAACTCTTCGAATCAATTTTCCTGATTTTATTTATATGTAATGATCTGCACAAAAAGGCTGACGACTGTGAATAGTACGATTCCATAAAAGACAAATCCGACATTGACCTTCAGCTCGTTATCTTTTTGGACCTTTCCATATGCCCGGCTGGCAGATAAGTTCGCCATCTGCGAGGTGATGCCGCCGCTGCTGCTGAAGAAGAAAACGATGATACTCAAAGTAAAGCCGATAAAAAAACACCATTCCGTGTAGGGAAATAAAAACAGCATGCTTCCAAACCAAACCAGAATACTGACAATTGCTGCCGTGACAATCGTTCCAAGTACAGTCATTCTCATAGACTTCCACCTCTTGAATTCATTTCCATTTTTTTGAGAATTAGACGACAAGCTGATCCAATAAGTTTCAAAATCCTCCCTTTACCGCATTAACGCAGCGAGGGACTGTCCCCCGCTGCGTTAATGTGCTAAAGTCTGCCAGCCATTTGCTTTCAATTTTTCTAAGTATGTATCGAACCTGATTTCTTCCAGTTCAATCGCAAGAGGCGACAAGGACACCCAGCACAGATCATTTGTATAATCGATAGTGACTTTCACCACTTCATAACCATTGTGATAAGCTGAATCAAATCCTGGATCGTCAAGGATATCCCCTTTTGCAGGACGTATTTCCGACTCGAATGTTTTGATTAGACTCTCCATTTTATCGGGCTCATTCATCGAAGTGATGAAAAGAACTAAATTGATTTTCATGGCTTTTCTCCTGTTCACTTTCGTTAATATATTTTTCCATACGTATGTCATCCCACATGCGTCCCTGCCAATAGGTAAACTCTTTTACTACGCCGATTTTATGGAATCCCAACTTTTGATAAAGCCGGTTGGCCTGATGGTTGAATTCAAAAACGCCAAGCTCAATCCGTTGCAGCCCTTCCTGTTCAACCTGTTTTTCTAAATGCTGAATAGCCAGGTACCCGATCCCTTTTCCCCTTCCTTCCGGCTCACCAATGGTGATTCCCAACCAGGCGGTTCCTGCTTCTTTTTTATAAAGGTGACCGGGATCGACCATATAATTCATTTCACCGATTAATAAGTCATCCAAATAAAGTAAGTAATAGTGGTGGTTTTCCAGTCTTTTGGTTAGATCCTCAATGGTGACTTCATTCCTCTGTTCAGTTTCCTCTTTATTTTGGCTGGGCCGGATTAAAGGAATGATAGCTGGGTCATTCTCCCAGCGGTTAAAAGATTCGGCAATCACTTTCGTTGGTTCCACTAATTTTTCAAAACGTATATTCATATTCTTCTCTCCGTTCCTATATAGCAGATGTTATTCTGTTTACTCTTAGAGTACAGTAAAGCCTGCTGGTTTACCAACAACTTTCACAAAAAAAGAACCCCCGTCAGACAGGAAGTTCCTTTGAAAAGTATGGATTGTTCATCTTGATTTCCATCATGTATAAACACTTCCGCAGGTTCCAGCTGCCGGTTCATAGTAACAATGATTCTTAAATTGTCCTGCAAAAGGCTGGCCGTACCAGGTTGGAGGACAAGGAGCATAGGGATTGAAATACCAGAGTGCATACTTCCCGGGATGCTGTCGCCAATAGTCCAAATTCTGCTTAGCCAATCTTTTTTCAACCGACCGCGCCCTGTTGTAAAAAAGATTCCCTTTTTGAACAGCTTCAAAGGAATAATTTCCTCCCTGCACTTGGAAAATGACATCATTAATCGTTCGGACATCTTTAAAATCCAAACAATCCGCTATTGCACGATTCACGATTACGTTACCAACATACAGCATTCCTTGTT
Source organism: Bacillus sp. SRL337 (assembly GCF_984799155.1). Lineage (NCBI taxonomy): Bacteria > Bacillati > Bacillota > Bacilli > Caryophanales > Bacillaceae > Bacillus > Bacillus sp. SRL337. The sequence continues at coordinate 2,577,533 of NZ_OZ481793.1, forward strand.
TTCCTTCACCTTCGGCTTCCGCCCTCATCATCCTCGCCATCAAAGCCACATCTGAATCGCGGTATTTAACTCTTGGCATTTTTCTCACCTCAAAAATAGTGTATGAAAAATGCCTGAGTTCATGTCATCATATCCAAAATATGATGACATCACTCCTGGGTTAGACAGTTTTTAGCTCCTTAAAATCATTCACTTTGAATAGCTCATACTAACAAGTGCCGTTGCAGACAAATCTTAGGGATGGATGACTATGAATACATCGTTTTAATTTTTTTCATCATCATGGGGTTACTCTTTGGGAAGTGGAGACGGTGGAATCTTTTTCGGATTATCGGGGATTTGCTGTACGCTGATCTGCTCTCCGATTTCCGTGTCTGGAAATTCCGGCCAGTCTCGATCGATCTCATCTTCTCCTTTCTACCCCTACGCTAATGGCAACGGTGATTGCCTTCATCGCCTATCCTTCGGTGATGGTCATTTTTCATGGCCGGATGCCTGAATTGAAACTGCTAAACGTGTTTTGGGGCACTCTTTGGGCTGTTTTATTCAAAGCCGTCGAAATCATTGCCTTGCTGAATGACAGCATCAACCATCATCACGGCTGGTCACTTTATCGGTCCTTCCTTTTTAACCTGACTACATTTTCAGCGCTGATCATTCATAGGTGGAAAACCTGGGCTACTTGGCTTTTATCGATTTTTACCATCGTTTCCTCGTTCATCATCTATGATGCGCCTTTGCCGGATTGATATAGTCACAGATGTTTCAAACGGATGATTGTGATGACCATTTGTTGATTATCCCATAATGAACAAGATCTTCAAACTTTCCTTCTTTCATGATGTGTTCCTTCAGTATACCTTCTTTTTGCATCCCGACTTTTTCCAGAACCCTTCCTGATGAAGGATTCGATTGAAAATGGCGTGCGTACACTTTATGGTAGTCCATATCCTTAAAGGCAAACTCAACAATCGCTATCGCGGCCTCCGTTGCATAGCCATTTCCCCAATGTGGTTCCCCAACAGTATGCAATCTCCCCGTTTTTAAACTGCTGGTGATTCGATAAAGCGATGGCACCGTATAGCTCTCCACTCCTTTTATCTGTGATGGCAAACTCATATAGCTGATAACGTATAAAATTGCCTTGATGACTCCCTATCCATTCCCGTGCATCATCAATTGAATAAGGGTGTGGAAGAAATAATGTGGACTGATAAAGAGCGTAGCTATTACACAGCTTAGCAACTGATGATGCATCACTGTTTTGAAAACGCCTCAAGATCAAACGCTTAGTCGTAAAGGTTCGTTCATGGATTTCAGTCACTATTCATTCCCACCTGGCTCTGGTACATATACTCTTCACGGAGAATCCCATAGACTGCGCAATCCTTATACTGCTTCTTCGAATTGCGGATCATATCCCTGATGACTCCTTCTTTCACCATTCCAGCTTTGCTCATCACTTTTCCGGATGCCGGATTATCAGTGTTATGTGCCGCTGAAACTTTGTGAACCTTCATTTCCCTGAAAGCAACGCCTCTGTGCCGAATCCCTGGTTCCACCAATGTTATCCAAGGGAATAGCTTACTTCACAGTTTCCGGTGGTTTCATCAAAATCATACAAATCAATTTCCCCAATTAACTCCCCATTGTTTTTCAACTTGATTGCCCAGTAACAAAATTTTTCTTCATTATTTTGAGAAACAATATTGGCCAGCCGCTTATTTGTTTGAGAAATATGTTGATGCGCTGCTTTTTTACGGTTGTCCGATATCCGTTCATCGGACAGCCAATGGTCGAACACTTTTTGGGCATCCGAGAGTTCAAGCTTCTCTAGGATTAACCGGTCGCTTTCGATAGGAAGAGTCCCTAAGTAAGATATCATCCTGCATCAGCCTCCAATTGCTCATAAACCTCCCTGTACTCACTGCCGAGAATGATTTCCTTCGGGATGAGGCCGGTCCATTCTTCAACGGATACATCAGGATGGTTCTTTAAGTAGCTTTGGACTATCTGATATCCCGTTTTGTAGTTGGACCACATTGGGATGCCTTTGCTTGAATAGCCATTGAAAAATTCATAGTACCTGTTCAGGTCAAAATCATTTCCGTTCTTCCTCAGTTCTTCGAAAACTTTTTCCTGCAACCTGGCTGATAATGGCTCTGTCCAAGCAACTTTGTAGTCGGGGTATAGACCATTCGCAAAGGCATCGGCTTTTCCTTCTAGTAGAAAGGCATCCATCATGGAGTTTATGACTTCAGATCGTTTTTCTGTTTGCAGTGTATGATGATATTCGTGGGCGACGAGATACTTCAACCCTTCCTCTTCAAATGAAGGATCCAGGCTTAACACAACTGTATCCTCACTCAAGGTTACACCTGAGAGCCCTCCCATTTTTTCATTGACAACCAATTCATCAGGATTGACTGGCATGATGATGATGGTTTTGTCTTCTCCTGCCATTTGTTGAGCGGAATCTTTAATGCCTTGTTTGACAAGATCAAGAATTCTGTCCTCGTCATCCAGAAGCGTTTTGGCATTTTCCTTCAGCTTGGTTATATTGGTATTTGGTGACAGGAACGAATAGTAATCATCATAGATATGCGCATCCACTTCGGCAACTTGCTTTTGAAGCGGCTCAACGACGATCTCTCTATAAACTTCCTTTTTGATCGCGGAAGAATCACTTTCCACCGCTTTGGCGTACTCCCATATCTCTTCGTTCAGCATAATGATATGGAAGGTCTGGTCACCAACCGTTACGTCCATTACGTCACGTGCAGCATTTTCAACCATAGTTTCAGCCTTATCAGGACCATTATCTTTATTACCGCTAGTCAGCTTTCCTTCATTCGAACAGCCAGCCAGCAATGAACCCACGAGTAATAACAGCACTATCCTTTTCAATGAAATCCCCCCATTTAAGATTGGTTATAAATGGATACGGATTACTTCCCAAAAAGTTTCAAAGAATAGTTTCATAGAGTTTCAGTTGATTCTTTCTAGAAATGCTTCAACCTCATTTGGGTTTCTTAAAATTATAATGGTCTTGTCTTTGGGAAGATTTGCAAGCTTAGCCAGGACATTGGGCCTTTTCATTTTGGGATAGTCCCAAACCCATTTCAAAAACTGCAGGTCAAACTTTTCAACACAGCCTTCACGCATATCAGGTCTTGTCCTGTTTCGATTTTGCATCATCCTTTTAAATACACGCCAGACACAAAGATATCGGGACAGGTCCAGAAAAATGATCGTGTCTGCTGCGTCCAGCCTGATATCCAAGGTGCCATTGTAATTTCCGTCAATAATCCATTTCTCCTTCACTACCAGATCTGACTGGATCTTTGTCTGTTCTTCTCTTGTCGATAAATTCCAGCCCGGTTTCCACAACAACCGATCCAAATGCCAAACATCAATTTCCAGCTTTTCTCCTACCCTTTTTGCCAAGGTGGATTTCCCGGAACCTCCGGAACCAATTAACGCAATTTTGTTCATTCTAAAACCCCTTTCCCAATAGGATAGACGAAAAAAAGCTTACCTCTTTCTGGATAAGCCGGTTATGTATGATATTCTTTTTCTAATCACCACCACATAGTGGCACTAGCTTTGATTTACCATTACAGTGTTTCCACCGTCTGTCCTGACTTCAACTATACTATAAATCCATCACTTGAATACCTTCTTTCGTGTCTTGGTAAAGCAGCTTAATTTCTTGGAGTTGACCAGCCTCCTCACTCTCGAAGTACCAAAGATATAATCCTTTCAAGTTATTTTCCTTTACCACTGACTGAGGGAGCAGTTCGAGATTCAGAATATCAGCCCGTTGTCCATCAACGGTGACCATTTTTTCATTGGCATTTCTAATGATTCCGTAAATCAGATGATCTCCATGACCCTGATATCCCGCAATTTCTTCACCTATTTCTTTTTTGTCTAAAGGGCTCCAGGTAAACCCTCCTGATTTCCAGCCGAATAATCCTTCATGGGCAGTTGCAGCTCCGAGATTATTCCCATCCTTTATAAAAAAACAACGATTCCGCATTCATTTTATATGCCGGAATTATGCTATACCGCTAAGTTCTGACTGTATGGCTTGATAAGGTTCAAGATAAGAGTTCTGCTGTTCCTGAACTCCCCAGATGATGAGTAGTGCAGTAGGTATCAGGATTATTACCACCATTTTGATTAGCGCAGTGTTCTTCATCATCTCCCCCTCTTTTCAGAAATATCTTACCATACTCTATCCCAAAAAGTCCCAACGCCATCAAACAGCAATTGGGACTTCACTTATTTATGATGGTACGTTTTTTCTAACACTCTCTTTTTTTATTAAAATGCCCATTGGCAGATAGGTGATAAAGAATACAACAAGTGCAGCCATTTCGAGAGTGATATAATACACGATTCCTGAACCAAAGAAAGATAAAATCGTCGTAGATTCCGTTGGATTGGCTAAATAGAAGAAATTTGTATCCAGAAGAATATTGATGAAGAAGACCGGCAATGCGATGACATTCAGCAGCAGGAACCCAGTCCAGACAGCTCTCCGTGGAACCCGATACCCCTCGAAAATGATGAAATACAAAACTGACCAGGAAATCGCAGCATGGTGCAGGAAGTACTTAAGGAATCGAAAATGAGGAAATTGATAAACCAGCTCAGGTGTCACCATACTGAGAATTGCCGGCAGCGAACCGGTAAAAAACAATAAATAAAACGCTTTCTTGCTAGGCTTCAGGAATAAATAAAGCGCTATAAAGGTACTGATCGAGCAGAGATGCAGCGGCAGATTCCCGACTTCCCATTGGTCTGTCAATATCAGCCAAAGCTGCTGTGAAACCTCACTAAGCACGAGAATCGCAAATAATGTCCATTTGATCCACTTGCTGAAAGGCGTCAATACATCCCTGAAAAAAATGAACCATAAAGCTACCAGAACAAACAACAAAAGCATTACGTTATGCGGGGCAGAAAACAACTCGAATGTGCGTATTTCCGTAACCGAAAACATCATGCCACCCCTATCCCTTCTGAAATAAAGTGGTTATCATGAATAGTTTATTCGGGTGAGAGTTGTCTCGAACATTGTCCGCAGAACTTTACCTTCACAAAATAAATGTACCCAGGACGATCAAGGAAGAACCAATGATGACAACCGCCACTTTCACGAATGGATGGGGTAGCCGGTTCATGAACTTCATCAGTACTTCCCACTCAATATAACCGCTCCGCCCTAAAGGATTATCATCATAGAAATCTTTCTTCTGCAAGCAGAAAATCGAGGAATAGGTGACAAACATTCCCCAAAAAATCAATGACCAGCCTACTATTTGCAACATCTCCAACTCATTTCAAACGAAGTTACAGGATTATGGTCCTCTGCCCGGAGTACATTAAATCACTGTGCAAGAGTTTGATGTTGGCACATACTCACAGATGCCTTCGTTTCGTGCAAAACCGTCCTCATTTCATGAATAACCTTCAATCCAGGTGTAAATCATCGGTCACACTACTCAAAATAATTCTTACGTAGATTCGTGCTTTACCTTTTCCCTGTCAAAACCTAAGTATCTGCTTCCTTGAAACGTTAACGTTCCACTATCCCCTTCAACCAGCAGTCCAAATTCTTTCCCAGAAACATGGAACTCCTGCCGGTCCCCACTTTCAAACTCAAAGGTTACAAAATACTTTGTGTGACTGCTTGAAGAATGGGGGAGAGTATCATTGGCATGGACATTTGAACTTCTTCTGACATCAGTCCGTTTCGACTTCACAGCTGCCGGAACGCTCAGCCTTGGCGACTGCTCATTTTTGTTCCACTCACCAATTCCTCTAAAAGCAGAAACCACTATACTGCCAATGACAATCACAAAAATAATACCTATAAAGATAGGAACAATTTGGAACATAGGTTCATTCATTGTAAATGGATCTCCCATAGCAGCAACTCCCTTCTGTCCTTTCTTTACGAGCAAAAGCTGAAAAAGGTTTCAGATTTAATTCCTGATACGGCTTTCCTCGGCAGGGTCGAGAATCACCCACCGTTATCTCTTGGTTGATTCTGTTTTGATATGAACAACTTGGCCCTTGCCATCAATTCAGTCAATTCCTGGATTGCGCGAAATTTCATTATTACTACTCAAAATTTGGGTGATTTATTCGCGAAATGAACCAAATTTTAGTTACACTACTAAACATTTGGTCTATTTTTCCCAAGATTGCACCAAATTTCATGAACACCACTCGAATGTCGGTCCATTCTTAAGAGAAATGAACCAAATTTTAGTTCCACTACTAAACATTTGGTCTATTTTTTCCAAGATTGCACCAAATTTCATGAACACTACGCGAATGTTGGTCTATTCTTAAGAGAAATGAACCAAATTTTAGTTCCACTACTAAACATTTGGTCTATTTTTTCCAAGATTGCACCAAATTTCATGCACACCACTCGAATGTCGGTCTATTCTTAAGAGAAATGAACCAAATTTCAGTTCCACTACTAAACATTTGGTCTATTTTTCCCAAGATAGCACCAAATTTCATGAACACCACGCGAATGTTGGTCCATTCCTTCGAGAAATGAACCAAATTTTAGTTACACTACAAAGAATTTGGTCTATTCATCCAAAGATTGAACCCAATCATATATTTGTATGATTAAACAGAATGACTCCGCCATTATACTCTCAATCTCAGTAAAGTTGCGATTGATTCTTGTATACTATCAACCATGTGCACTCCGGTCCATCAGAATTGAATACGATCCAAACGAATCATCCTTAGTAAATTCCAGGCGGATTCCCACATAAAAAAAACCGGACATGAGGAACATGCCCGATTTTTCACAGAGGGGTAGTCAATTAAAGGGATCATCCCTTCACAGAACCTGCAGCAATTCCTTCAACAATGCGGTCGCTGAGGATGAAGTAAGCAATCAATACCGGGATGATGCTGATCATCAAGGTTGCCCCGATGGCACCCCAGTCTGTCAGGTATTGCCCGACGAAGTTATTCACGCCAACTGTAATGGTTTTCCATTTGTCTGAACTCATGAAGGTTTGGACGAATACGAATTCATTCCAGTTATAGATCATATTGATGATGACCGTTGTCGAGAGGACTGGCATCGTCATCGGCAGCGTGATTTGGAAGAAAATCCGGTGAATGGAACAGCCATCCATGACAGCCGCCTCCTCGATTTCCCTTGGCAGCGATTTATAGAAACCGGTCAGGATCATAATCGTGATCGGCAGATTGAACGCAACATAGGAGACTATGATGGATACTGGATTATCAATCAGGTTGACAGATTTAAAAATATTGAACAACGGAATCAATGTCGAGTGCAAGGGAATCATATACCCTGCCATGAACAACCCCAGAACAACTCCGCTCAATTTCCAATGCATCCTTGTGACGGCAAATGTTACGAAGCTGGCAAGAATGACAGTCAGAACGACAGCGACTACTGTATAAAGGACACTGTTAAAAAAGTACGTATCAATATTTCCGGTTGTCCAGGCTTTTACATAGTTCCCCCACTGCGGATCCTGCGGCAGTGCGAACGGGGACATCCCGAACACCTCTTGATTCGTTTTCAGTGAAAACATGAATAACCAGATTAACGGATATACCTGGACAATTCCAATGATGCCCAGAATGATGTAGAGAATGCCGAAACCAATTCTTTTTCCTAGAGACTTACTTGTTTTATAAGAACCTGGGAGCGTCGGCTGTACTTGCGATTGGGTTTCTAAGGCGACTTTACTCATCTTTTTCTCCCCTTTCTTAATATTCGACTTCGTTTTTCGACGTCATTAATTTTTGAATAACCCAGGTCATCACAAGACAGATCACCAATAAGCCGAAGCCGATGGCACTACCGTAACCGAAGTTGTATTTGCTGAATGCTTCTTTGTACATGTACGATGCCATTACTTCACTGGCTCCATTCGGCCCGCCGCCTGTCAAAACGAAGATCAAATCGAAATATTTCAATGAACCGACGATGGCCAGGATGACCATGACTTTAATGACACCGGAAATCAATGGCACTTTGATTTTATAAGCAATCTGGATTGGCGTTGCGCCATCGATTTTTGCTGCTTCTACCAATTCTTCCGGTACATTTTTCAGTGCTGCATAGAAGATGATGATATAGAATCCTGCGTACTGCCAGACAATTGGAAAGAATAAGGCGTATAATACGATATTCGGGTCTGCCAGCCATACTGGCGGGTTTTCAAAGCCCATCAGGACGAGAAGCCTGTTCAGCATACCGTTTGATGGATCAAAAATCTTGGCCCAAAGCTGACCGATGGCAACTGATGATAAAAGCATCGGGATCAGGTAGATTTTCCGAAAGAAGTTGGCGCCTTTGATCTTACTTGCCAAGATCAAGGACAAAATTAGATAGCCGGCCAGGCTCAAGGTTGAAAACAGCCCAAGCAGGATCGAATGCCATGTGCTTTTCCAGAACATCGCGTCCTTGACCAGTTCTATGTAGTTATCCAAACCGGTGAATTGCATTTTGCCGATTCCGTTCCAGTCCATCAAGCCGTAAATGCCGGTGAGGACGATCGGAATATAGATTAATAGGAGAATCAGGATTAATGCTGGAAGTACATAAAGGCTGATGACCCATTTGTTTGACATTACACTTTTCATTTTTCTATACTCCCTTCTTGTTAAAAGACTTCTTGAGGTTGATCTCCGTTTCAGGGGCACGACTCCGCGTGGCGGGCGTTGAGCCTCCTCGGCTTTGCCTCCGGGGTCTCACCTGTCCCGCTATTCCCGCAGGAGGTCGCACCCCTTCCACTTCGATCAAACAGAAATTTAGAGATGTCACTACTAAACGTTAAGACGATACAGAATTTTCTGATTGCAATCTTTCTATTAAATCTCTTAATAAACAATGGAGGGCATATTCGATATGCCCTCCATCCAAGAATTGTATTACTCCCGCTCTTTGGCAAGTTCGTCCGCATGCTGTTTCACAAATTCTTCCGGAGTCACTTGTTTTCCGAACAGAGCTGTTACCAAATCATGGTGAAGCTCAGATACGGCTGGGCTTGATTGAGTATCAAAGTATGTTGTTACGTTAGATGCTGCACTTAGATCATCAAGGATTTCAATGTACATCGGATCCAGATCCAAGCTTGCAGTGTCCACTTTTGTAGCCGGGATCACACCAGCATCTGTCACTGATTTCTCGCCCCATCTTTTCACAAGGTAGCCGGCGAAGTCTTTTGCTTCATCTTGGACTTTGGAGTCTTTTGCAACAAATAGACCAACACCAGGACCACCTACATAACTATCGATGGACTCCCCTTTTCCGCCTTCATAGGTCGGGAATTTGAAGTAACCGATTTTATCTTTGAATTCTTGTGTAACATCAGGGCTTGTTGTGTAGTTAGGAAGCTCCCATGTTGCTGTCAGGAACATGGCAGCCTGTTCATTCATGAAGTAGCCTTTTGCATCATCATTGGATAACGCGCTGGCACCTTTAACGAAACCGCCCATGTCTACAAGATTCTGAATTTCTTCAGCTGCTTTTTTGATAGAAGGGTCATCGAATTTTGCTTTTTCATCGATGACATCCGTCAAGATTGTAGAGCCGCCGATACGGTCTGCCATATACATGAACCAGAATGATGCCGGCCATCCATCTTTCGCACCAACCGTAGCAGGTGTAACACCGGCATCTGCCAATGTTTTCACTACGTTTTTGTATTCTTCATATGTCTTAGGAACTTCTAAACCATGCTTCTCAAAAATCTCTTTGTTGTAGAAAACATATGAGATATTTAACTCAAGTGGAAGTCCGTACGTTTTTCCATCCACTGCATACGATTCTTTCACGCCAGGGATGAATTCCACTCCACCAGTATCCACTTCATCAAGAGGCGCTAACATGTCGCCTTCAACGTAAGGCTGGATGAAGCCGTCTGACCAAGTCATCCCGATATCAGGAAGCTCATTGGAAGAAGCCAGGACTTTCAGCTTTTCTCTGTATTGATCCGGATTAAGGATTTCTGTTTCGATTTTCACATCATTATCTTTCTCATATTCTGCGATGATGTCCTTCACGATCGAGAACTGTGCATTTGAACTGCCTTCCGGCCACAAGTGCATGAATTTAATTACTTTTTTGCCATCCGCACTCGCTTCTTCAGAACTTGAAGAAGAACATCCGGCAAGAGCAAGTGAGACGAGCATCAGCGAAGCCATCATAATTGCAAACGCTTTCTTTTTCAACAATGTAAGATCCCCCTTTGACCTTGTTTGTGTTTGTTTCTTACATTTATAGTGTACCGTCAGAGAGTTCTGAAAAATAGGTAACAACGATTAGGAAAAATACTACTATTTTTAGAAAGCGGTTTCATCATTGGCCTTTCGGTAAGCGCTTGGTGTCATACCCTCCAGTTCTTTGAATATCTTAATAAAATATTTTGCTGTCCTGTAGCCGGATTCTTCTGCGATTTCATTGATTGGCAGGTTAGTGGAAATCAATAAGTCCTTTGCCCGCTGGATCCTCCTTCTGGTGAGGTACTCACTGAATGTCATCTTGACATGCTCCTTAAAAAGGACACTCAAATAGCTTGCATTCAAATGGACATGTTCTGCAACCTCTTTCTGTGACAGCTCATTTTTTAAGTTCAGATTGATATAGTCAATTGCTTCCCTTATCGGTGTCCGATTTGAAAAATCCTGTCCGCCAGCGGTGACCAGCTTCTTATCCACTACTTTCTCGATCGTTTCTGTGCGTTCTTGTTTTTCCACTGCTTCCACTGCAGCTTCCACTGCCTCGACCAAAGCTTTTTTACTGATAGGTTTGAGCAGATAATTGATGACTCCCAGCCTAAGCGCTTCCTGGGCGTATTCAAATTCCGAATACGCCGATATCACAATGATGATCGGATGGATGTTCTGCTCCTTTACCAGCTTTAATAACTGAAGTCCTGTTATTTCCGGCATACGGATATCGGTGATCAGAATATGAACTTTATTTACTTTTATAATCTCCATTGCCTCTTCCCCATTGGAAGCGGTACGAATTTGAAAGTTTCCATTTGCCCACTTGTCCAGCGTCTTGGCCAGTCCTTGGCGGGTCCTTGGCTCATCATCTACGATCAAAATCGTTTTCATCATATTCCCCATCTCCATTCAATGGTATTTCAAACGAAACCTTCGTTCCCATGTTCGGTTTACTTTCTATTGTCAATCCGCTTTTCAAACGGTTTGGATAATACAGTTCAAGGCGTTTGTTTACATTTGTGACAGCCATTCCATTACCGGAATGATTAGTAAGGACGCCTCCACTGTGCATCGCCTCATATATCGAAGTTAATTTTTCCTGAGAAATTCCAGGACCATCGTCTTTCACTTCCACCTTCAGGAACCCTTCATTACCCGTTGGCTTGATGGAGACAGAAATCGTACAAGGCTCAGTCGTATTTCCAGCCCCATGAAGTACGGCATTTTCGATGAGCGGCTGGATCAGCAGCTTCGGAATCTTAACTTGATCCAGCTGTGGAGCTAGATCCAGTTCCCAGTTCAGATGGTCATCAAAGCGCATCTTCATGATGTCCATGTAATTTTCGATATGCTGCATCTCTGCTTTGATCGTAACCCAGTCTCCGTTCGTCTGTTTCGTAATGGTATAACGAAAAAGTTCTGACATGGAAACGACAAATTCAGCTAGTTCATCTTCATCCTTGTCCTCTAATGCCCATTTGAGTGCATCCAGAGTGTTAAATAGAAAATGGGGATTAATCTGCGCCTGCAATGCCTTCAGCTCACTCCGGCTGCGTGTAATTTCTTTTTGATAAACCATCTGTATTAAATGGTTGGTCTGCTTCGCCAGCTGATTATAGGTGCTGTTCAATTCATTGATTTCGTTTACGGTCGTCACACTTGGATTCATTGATAATGAGCCTGCACTGGCCTGCTGCATCGTTTTTGTCAATTTGATGATCGGCCGTGTGATAAAAGAAGAAAGTAACAGCGAACTGATTAAAAAGATCATGAACCCGATGATCCCCGAAATGATCATGACCATCCGCAGCACGCTGATTCCGGCCGTCAATTCCTTGATCGGCGTCAGGATAATCAGGGTCCAATCCGTGATTGGCGATGTCTTCCTTGTCACGATGTACTCAACATTATTCAAGATAATGCTTCCATCTTTATTTTTAACAATCGGTGTCAAAGGTTCTTCGTAATTGGATAGGATCGGCTCCATATCTTTATCAAATAAAAGCGAGTATTGGTTCGTCTGATGTGCTACATTTTCAAATTGCAAATAGTTGCGGTAGATACTGATGAGAAGATATCCACCTGTATCATAGCCCTTGCCCATCAAATTCACCCGGCGCAAAGCCAGCAGGTTATCGGAATTGCGAGGATCATCTCCTATCCAGATCAAGCCGCCGTTTGCCTTGTCGGCCTCGATGATCCATTTCTTGTCGATTCTTGTGACAAGGCTGGTATCATCCAGAGGCAGCAGGCGATTCATGTCGCGGGTATACATCTCAAAGGAAAAGATTCCATCTGTGTTGGCCTGGATATTGTTTACGACCCCTTCCAACTCCTGCCGCTCATTAAAATCAATGTCTTTCCCTTCATATGCTCTTTCAAGCACACCTTGAATGGTCCTGTTCGTCATCACCAGCTTGGAAGCGGTACTGATTTGTTTATACAGAGACTCCAGACGTCCGTTCGCTTCCATGGCGGTTTGTTCAATTTGTTTCTCTGCATTATTTTTCAGCAGGTTCGAAACCTGGTTGTAGGTAAGGATGCTGACCAATGCCAGTACAGTTGCCATGACAACCAAAAACACAAACGATATCTGATTTCGGAGTGTATTTAATTTGCGTAGTTTCTTCAACATGAGAATTTCGCCTTTCTACTTTTCTAAAATAGTTTTTTAGTTAACTATATCTTATTTCTTCAAAAACGTTAACACTATTCCTAAATATCAGAATTTGGTCTATAATGATAGACAGACTAAAATGTAAGCGCATAACGAAGGGGTCTTATCTTATGAATAATCGAGCAATGAGGGGGCTCTATTCCCTTACCGAGTGGATTACAAAGTTTGCCTATTTAAACATTTTATGGATTTGCTTCACCCTTTTGGGGCTCGTCGTTTTTGGATTGTTGCCGGCTACCGTTTCACTGTTTACTATTCTTCGCAAGTTGATCATGGGAGATTACGAGATTTCGATCCTGCAAACCTTTTGGACAACCTTTAGAAATGAGTTTTTCAAAAGTAATCTTCTAGGGGCAGTCTTTGCAGGAATGGCCGGCATTGTCTATCTGGACTTGCATTATATGAGTGTCAATGGCACCGATGGTTTCCAGGTTACTCATATTCCGCTTTACCTGATGATCGTCGCGATCGTGATGACTGTACTGTATACCATCCCGGTTTATGTTCACTACAATGTCGGATTTTTTCAGGTGTTAAAAAATGCTTTCCTGATCATGCTGTTGAACCCTGTCCCCACTATTCTCATGCTTGCAGGGGTCACCGCGACCCTGTTCGTCATGAATGCCCTGCCCGCTCTGCTGTTCATCTTCGGCGGCAGTTTCACGGCAGCGATCATCATGGCAGCCTGTTACCTGGCTTTTCAGCGAATCGATAAGAAACAAAAGGAAGCACAAACAACATAATGTGCTTCCTTCATCCATCAACGCTTTAAAGCACTAGGGGACAGTCCCCCGCTGCTTTAAAGCAGTAATGTGTTTTACTTTGCCAGTTTCATAAGCTCACTGACTGTGACGAGCTCATATCCTTGTTCCGTTAATTCTTCAACCAAAATCTTTACGGCTTCTATTGTCTGCGAGCGGTCCCCATATCCATCATGGAAAAGGAGGATGCTGCCGTTTTCAATGACACTCTTTGATTTTTCGAGTATAAAGTCCACTCCTGGCAGATCCCAGTCGGCTGCTTCCATGTTAACTGCCCCGATCATCTTCTGATAACCTTTTCCCTCAAGCAGCTGTGCCGTATGCTCATCAAAGTCGAGATAAGGCGGCCGGAAAAGAGCTGGCCTTTGCCCTGTCCATTTCTCTATTATCTTTGCTGTTTGATCGATTTCCGATTCTGCCTTTTCCCGGTTGATTTCCGTGAGTTTGGGATGTGAGTATGTATGATTCCCAATTTCATGACCAAGCTCTGCAGCCTTCTTGACCAGCTCAGGCGAGGTTTCCATTTGTTCTCCGATTATGAAAAATGTCGCTTTTCCGTTTACCTTTTGGAAGATTTCAAGGACCTGGGGAGTATAGACAGGGTTAGGCCCATCATCGAATGTGAAGGCGATGGCTTTTTTCGTTGTAGTCAGTTTGTTTAGTATGCAGCCGGACATTTGGATGCCCCCTTTTGAAATGTGGATATTTTTTTGACGCTTCTTGCCGGTGTTTTAACACACGAAAGTCATCCAAGACGCAATCGCTTGGCTGATTTAATCCGCTACTTCCCTAGCAGACACAAAAACAATAGAATCTGACGCAATTCCTGAATTGTGATTTGGATGAACTTGTCCAATCGAGACTTTTTGCGCTTGATACAAACCAGGGGTTTGGTGCCAGGTACACATTCAATGGTATAGTACCTGGCACGCAACGATTCACCCCTTTATATGCTAATCAATAAGCCCCGCGGATGAAATCCTTCACATTTTCTTCATAAAAACGCTGAAGCCTCTGCTGTTCTTCTGCTGTAAATGATTTTGTTTCCAGCGTGGACAGATTATCCTGCACCTGCTTCAGGTTTTTGAATCCCGGGATGATGGCTGTGATTTCTTTTTGATCCAAAATCCAGCGTAAGGATGCACTCGCCATTGAGTTTCGTCCTTCAGCAATCCACTTCAGCTGTTCAGCCAGCTCCACTCCTTTTTTGAATCCTAGGCCGGCAAATGTTTCCCCTACATTGAAGGCTTCCCCGTTCTCATTGAAGTTGCGGTGATCATCCTCTTCAAACACATGGTCCTTGCTGAATTTTCCTGTCAGCAGCCCACTTGCAAGCGGCAGTCTGACAAGAAGGCCGACTCCATTTTCATGTGCTTGCGGAATCAGTTTTTCCAATGGTTTCTGGCGGAACATATTGAAAATGATCTGCAGGCTTTTCACATTTGGATTCTTTAAGCTGATCAGGCCTTCTTCAACCGTCTCGACACTGACACCATAGTGGCGGATTTTCCCTTCTTCTTTCAAGCGGTCCAGTACTTCAAACACACTGCCATCTCTTAAAATTCCGGTTGCCGGGCAATGGATTTGATATAAATCGATGGCCTCCCTGTTCAATCGGCGCAGGCTGTCTTCACAATAGCTTCTTACCTGCTCATAACTGTAGGTCTGCGGGTCGAAGATGTCACCTTGGCGGCAGAATTTAGTGGCAATATAGATCTCGTCTTCCTTCCCTTTTGTCGCCTTTGCCAGTAATTCCTCACTGTGTCCGTCGCCATACACATCGGCCGTGTCAAAGAAATTGACACCGTTGTCCATTGCATATTCCAATGATTTCAATGCTTCAGCATCACTTGTCTTTCCCCAGGAGCCGCCGATGGCCCACGTCCCGAAACTGACCTCACTGATTTTGATTCCTGTGTTTCCCAGTTCACGATAATTCATATTATTTCTCCTCTCTTTCAATTCCAAATATAAAAGTGGTCGCAGAAGAATACTTTTCATGGACATCCAGAATCGTCGATGGAAATTGAGGATGATGAATGGCATCCGGATACCCTTGTGTTTCAAAGCAGATACCAAGATACTTCTCCCCTTTTCTACCGCCAACCTCTCCAGCAGAGTCCAAGGAATTTCCTGAATACACTACGACAGCCGGTTCATCGGTCTCGACTGTCAGGGTCCTCCCGCTCGGCGGATCGTATAAATGGATTTCCTTGTCATGGTGTGTGTTTAATATAAATGGATGATCATACCCATTCCCAACTAAACGATTTTGAGGATGCTCTGAAACCGTTCCTTCCCTGATCTCCCTGCTGTTTCTAAAATCAAAAGGCGTATCCTCGACATCAAGCAGAGTGCCTGTTGGGATGAATTCCTCATCAAGCTCCAGAAATTGGTCACTCTTCAGCTGAAGCCTATGCTGCAGGACATTTCTTTTTACATTTCCGCTCAAATTAAAATAAGAATGGTTGGTCAACGTCAAAATCGTCTTCTTATCCGTTTCCGCTTCATACTTCATGCTCAATCGATTCTGTTCATTGAGAGTATAAGTAACCCCGGCTTTCAAATTTCCAGGATACCCTTCCTCACCATCACGGCTGACGTAGGTAAAACGAACGCCGCGGTCCAGAATCTCCGCATTCCAGATTACTTTATTAAATCCTTTAACACCCCCATGCAAATGGTTATTTCCATTGTTCTGTGCAAGTGTATACGTTTCGCCATCAAGTTCGAACTCGCCTCCCCCGATACGGCCTCCAACTCTTCCTGCGACAGCTCCGAGGAACGCAGGATTGTCCGCATAATCGTCGAGGGAATCATAACCAAGCACAATATTCTCAAAGTGTCCCTTTTTGTCGGGAACAAGAATTGTGGTGATGATACAACCGTAGGTAATGGCTGTGATTTCTATCCCACTCTCATTCTTCAGTGTAAAAGCTTCTACTTCCCGGCCATCAATTTCTCCAAAGCTTTCTTTTAGAATCTCCATCATCTGTCCCCCTTTTTTTACCGATTCCAGTCAAAACCGATCTCTGCCAGAAACGCCCTGGCCAGCACCATGTGTCCGGCAGTTGAAGGATGCACCCGGTCCCAGGCAATGGCTGCAGGATAAAGGTTTGACAACACCCGATTGAATGCTGCCTGGGTATCGACGAACAAGCACCCTGTCTCCACGGCAATCTTCTGTGCAGCACGCCCAAACTGATCCATCGTATTACGCATGGCATCCTCTTCATTCGGTTCCAGGTAAAAAGGTGTCATCAGGATGATTTCTTTTACCTGAGGCTTGGTCTCGTCAATGAGAGATCTCAATGTAGTCTCATACTCCTCAATGTACACATGGCCCTCCGTTATGGATGGTGTATCATATTGACGCCAAACGTCATTAATGCCTATCATGACCGCCAGACAGTCAGGTTTCTGCTCCAGTACATCCTTTTGCCAACGGCTTTTCAAATCACGCACCGTATGCCCGTTGATTCCTTTATTCACCACACGTATCCCCAATTCCGGGTATACCGCCTGCAGCAGTCCATCGACAAATGATACATAACCGTTTCCCAGAGAGCCCGGAAGTCCTTCGCCTGCAGGTTTTGCCCGTTCACAATCTTTTACAGAATCTCCGATAAACAAGAGCTTGTGGCCATTTTGCAATTTCATACTTTTCCTCCTGTAAAAAAACAGAAGAGACCGTCAAACCGAGGGCATGAAAGGCTTCATCTGCTTCGTGTTGTGGGGCGGGCCTCACTTTCTAAACGCTCTCAACTGTTCATTCATTTCTTTTGTCTGATTGTAGACCTGCTGATAAACCGAGAAAACTTTTTTGTACGCTTCTACATTTTCAGGAATCGGATGATAGGTTTTGGATGACTGGATAAAGTCATCCGCACACTCCTTTAATGAGGAGTACCAGCCGCATCCGTACGCTGCCAGCATTGCAGCTCCCATTCCTGGTCCCTGTTCAAGCTTGAGTTTCTCCATTTTCGCATTGAAAATATCGGCCTGCATCTGCAGCCACGTTTCGTTCTTCGCCCCGCCGCCTATAGAGACGATGGTTTCAATCGTTTTTCCGCTGCTGCGGAAGATTTCCAGCGATTCATTCAAGGAGAAGGTGATTCCTTCAAGGACAGCACGGGAAAAATGCTTCCGATCATGCGATGCATCGATTCCGATAAAACTCCCGCGAATCGTTGAATCGGCATGCGGAGTCCGTTCCCCGACAATATAAGGAGTGAATACCAAGCCGTTGCTTCCCGGAGGTACAGCTTCGATTCCTTCTAAAACCCGGTCAAAAGAATCTTCGTTTGCAAATGTATCTTTATACCAGCTCAAGGAATAACCGGCAGCCAGCGTCACTCCCATAGTATAGAAAGCATTTTCTTCACCGTGGTTGAAGTAGTGGACCTTCCCTTCAAAATCAAGATCACTTCGGCCTTCATAGGAGAGCACGACCCCTGAAGTCCCGATGCTGCACAATGTCTTTCCTTCAGATAATATCCCTGACCCGATCGCACCGCAGGCATTGTCAGCGCCACCGGCAAAAATTTTCAACATATTGGATAAGCCGGTCTTTTCAGCTACCTCAGGCTTCAGGGTTCCGACAAAATCATGCGAATCAACCAATGGCGGGCAAAAATCCTCTGAGAGATTGAATTTCTCAAGAATTTCACTGCTCCACTCCCGTTTGGCCACATTCAGTAATAGTGTCCCTGCTGCATCCGAATACTCCATATGTATGGTTCCTGTCAGCCTGAATCGAAGGTAATCCTTTGGCAGCAAGAACACTTCGACGCGCTCAAACAACTCAGGTTCATTTTCTTTCACCCAAAGAATCTTTGGCAGTGTGAAACCTTCCAAGGCCGGGTTCTTGGTGATGTCCAGTAAATGGTCTTTACCGACTCTGTCGTAGATTTCCTGGCATTGCGGAGTGGTTCTGGTATCATTCCAGAGGATCGCATTCCGGAGAACTTCGTTTGTTTCATCGACTAATACAAGCCCGTGCATCTGTCCCGAGAAGCTGATTCCTTCTATATCCGTCACATCCCCGTCGAACTGCTGGGTGAGTTCTTTTAACCCTGCTATTGTTTGGCTTACCCATTCTTCAGGGTCCTGTTCACTGTAGCCTGATTTTTCAATGATGAGGGGATACGATTTGGATATTTCATTCGTGACTTCCCCGTTCTGATTGACAAGCAGGATTTTTACCGCACTTGTACCGAGGTCTACCCCGATGACATATTTCATTTCCATCTTCCTTTCTATGAAAATGTGCTGGAGTATACCTACTGCCAGCACATTCAGGTTCTATTAAAATGAGTTACGCCGTCACACTTGAAAGAGTTTCCAGGATGTATTGGTTGATGACCGCTTTCAGGCGTTCCGTTCTGCCTGATGTATTCTTGATTTCAGTTAACTGAAGGGCATGCTCTTCCAGTTCACGGAAACTCGTTCTGCCTTCGACGATGGCAAGCCCGATTCCCTCATTATAACTGCTGTAGCGGTCCTCTACGAAGCTATCAAGCACTTTATCTTCAATCAGTTTGTTCGCTACTTTCAAGCTGATTGCGAATGCGTCCATTCCAGCAATATGCGCATGGAACAGGTCATCAGCTTCAAATGAACCTCTTCTTACTTTTGCATCAAAGTTGAGGCCGCCTTTGCCAAGTCCGCCATTCTTAAGGATTTCATACATAGCCAGTGTGTTGGAGTAAATGTCAGTCGGGAATTCATCTGTATCCCATCCAAGCAGCATATCTCCCTGGTTGGCGTCAACAGAGCCCAGCATATCGTTGATGCGTGCCGTTCTTAACTCATGTTCAAATGTATGGCCGGCAAGTGTTGCATGGTTTGCTTCAATATTGAACTTGAAATAGTCTGTCAGATCATATTTTTGCAAGAATGCCAGACCCGTAGCCACATCAAAGTCATATTGATGCTTTGTCGGCTCTTTTGGTTTCGGTTCGATCAGGAATGGAACATCCAAACCGATTTCCTTCGCATAATCAACCGCCAAATGGAAGAAGCGTGCCAGGTTATCCTGTTCCAGTTTCATGTTGGTATTTAAAAGAGTTTCATAGCCTTCACGGCCGCCCCAGAATACATAGTTTTCCGCACCAAGCTCTTTCGCCACTTCCAAACCTTTTTTCACTTTCGCAGCAGAGTAGGCAAATACGTCTGCGTTTGGAGAAGTCGCAGCACCATGAACATAGCGAGGGTTCGTGAACATGTTCGCCGTGTTCCAAAGAAGCTTTGTTTTGCTTGTTTTCATGTACTCCTTGATCATGCCAAGAATGACATCCTGGTTTTCATTTGTTTCTTTCAGTGTTCTTCCTTCAGGTGCGATATCGACATCATGGAAAGCAAAGAATGGAACGTTCAGTTTTTCAAAAAGTTCGAAAGCCGCTTCAACGCGAGCTTTTGCCATATCCATTCCTTTCAGGTTATCCCATGGGCGAATGGCAGTACCTGCACCAAACGGATCAGAACCGTCTGCTGTAAACGTGTGCCAGTATGCAACGGAGAAACGCAGAATTTCTTCCATCGTCTGTCCACCGATCGTCTCTTCAGGATTGTAATACTTAAAAGCAAAAGGGTTTTTGGATGAAGCTCCTTCAAATTCAATTCTGTTAATGTTTTCAAAATAGGCCATTTGGTTTTCCCCCTATAAGTTAATCGTTGATTTAGTGGTATGTAAAGGCTTTCAAAACCTTTAGTTGAACTCATTATAGCACCGCTAACTTAGTTTGTCTATTAAATAAACTAAGTGATCATGAATATTTTTTGTCGGTTTTTTGCCGTCTGGAGATGCCTTTAGATTTCTCGTGCTGCCCAGTAAATCCAATTTACCTCTTTTACATTTGGGAAGTACCGCCGAGCTATTATAAGACGGATCCTTCCCATCATTCTTTTTTGGTTGCTGCCTGAGGCATTCATAAGACCAACTTTGCATCCTCTTTCTCTTTGCGTGTTTACTGAATTCTTCAAAGAGCTATTAAGATCATACGATCGGATACTGATGAGAGGGCTATCTGCTTTACTCCCTGAAACAAGCATCCAAGCTCCCTGGTTTGTATACCCATTAAACTAAGTGTGTGATATCATAGAGTTACTAACATATAAGGGGATTGACCATTGGGAACTATGACATGGAATCAGCAGACAGTTAAGAAAAATAACAAAGCACTCGTTTTACAACTCATTATGGAAAAGGAACCTATCTCCAGAGCCGATATCTCCCATGTCTCTGGTTTGCATAAAGCAACCGTCTCTTCATTAGTCAGTGAACTCCTTGAAGAGGAACTTATTTACGAATCAGGACCAGGTGCATCAAGCGGCGGCCGCCGTCCTGTGATTCTTCACTTCAACAAAGCTGCCGGGTATGCCATCGGCGTGGATATCGGGGTTCATTATGTCCGTTGCGTGATGACAGACCTGAAAGGGAATATTGCCAGCGAAAGACATCAATCCGTGGAGGAACCCCTCTACCCTGCAATCTTGGACGTGGTCCAGTATATGATAGAGTCACTCATGAAAGAAATGGCGGACAGCCGCTATGGTGTTGTCGGAATCGGTGTTGGAGTTCCAGGAATCATAAACAAAGAAGGATCCGTGCTTCTCGCCCCCAACCTTCATTGGGAAAATGCCAGTTTAAAAAAAGACCTGGTGGAAAGGTTTCATGTGCCGGTTGTCATCGAAAACGAGGCTAATGCAGGCGCAGTCGCTGAAATGCGATTCGGAGCAGGACAGGCAGACGAAACCATCCTCTACATCAGTGCTGGGATCGGCATTGGTGTCGGCATTATTTTAAATGGTGAGCTATTTCAAGGAAAAGACGGTTTTTCAGGGGAGATGGGCCATATGATCATTGATATGGACGGAAAACCGTGCAGCTGCGGCAGCCGGGGCTGCTGGGAAGCCTACGCTTCTGAACATGCCCTTCTTGACGATGCAGGCGGTGATGCATCATTGGAATCACTGATTGAGATGGTAAAAATGGGGAATGAACAGGTAAAAGCGCTTTTTGAAAAGATCGGTACCTATCTCGGTTTTGGCCTCAATAATATCATCAATACCTTCAATCCCGATCAGGTGATTATCGGAAACAGACTGGCTCTTGCACAAGAATGGATCCGCCAGCCGATCCTGAACACCGTCGAAACCCATACACTTGCGCTTCACCAGGATGAAATCCGTATCGGTTTTTCCCAGCTGCAGAATTATTCTACTGCTTTAGGCGTTGCTGCTTTTGTAGTGGAGAACTTTATCAAGGAAGAAGCAAAATCATCCTAATGCATTCGCCAACCCTGCTTAACCATCAGCAGGGTTTTCTTTTTATTACCCAATAAATAATCCAGCAAGAACATTCCGGTTTCACACTACATACTATATTCCATCCTGTAAAAAGGTGGTGAAGTGAATGAGTGCTGGCGGATACGGTTATGGATCAGGATTTGCTCTGATCGTTGTGTTGTTCATCCTTTTGATTATCATCGGTGCTTCCTGGGCAGGAGGCGGTTATGGATACTAAAAAAATCAATATTAATGATGAAAGGCAGGTCTGTTCAGACCTGTTTTTTTATGTTTTTTTCGGTCATTGCCTGGCCGATTATAAATGAGCTGAATTTTCCCGGGTCGGATCATATTAGGTTCCTCTTCCAGGATTAGACCGAATTTTTTCAAGAATAAAGAAGAGTTGGTCCCTTTCTTTTTGGAATGCACCATTTTTTCTTCACTTCCACAGAAATTTGGTTCCATTCCCTCTAGAATGCACCATTAATTAGTCCCTTTCTCTCCCCAAAAACCAATTCCCTGCATTCCCCAAAATAAGTTGATCATACTCCAGGGAATTGACCAAAATCCAGAATGCCTCCCAATCCCCCCTATTGATCCTTTTACTCCAAAATGGACTCTATTCCATGGCCATTTGACCAAACCCTTTTGAGGCTGCCTCATACTATGTATTATCCATCCCATACTTTTTTCTAGTTGCAATGAAAAATCCCCCAATGCCCGGGGGATTTTTTTGCTTCTCTATGGAAATTGTAATGATCAGCAGCCGCTTCCCGCGAAGGCTGCCCCTGTGATAATTAACGGCACATCGATCTGCACAAACGTAGATCCAGCGCCGTCTCCGCCGCAGTACTCATCATTGCTTTCCTTTCCGAGAGGATTGCACCGGAATTTTTAAAACTATATATAAAGATTGTCCTTGAGCCCATTCAATTCTGACACTTTACGATCCAGCCGAATCGGAAATCCTTTTCTGAGGTTTATTTACCAAAAAGATCCCGCAAAGAATGATGCTTCCGCCAATCAATGTGTTTACATGCAGCTGTTCATGTAATAGAAACCAGCCAGTGAGAACACCGAATAACGGGGCAAGGAATAAGAACGAACTCACCTTAGCCGGATCTTCTTTCTGCAAAAGATAAAACCAGATGGCGAATTGCACTATCGATGCCATTATCGCAAGCCACAGAATGATCATGATTGAGGTTGGAGTCAATCCAATCTTTACAGGCTCAAACAAAAGACTAAGAACCAGCAGGATGATCCCGCCGAATAACATTTGGTAAGCCGTCAACACCCACGTATCAAAGGCTCGCCCCCATTTCTTCATCACAAGTGTTGCAGACGCCCAAAAGACGGCACTCATCAATCCAAGTATGAAACCGGGCTGTCGGAAATCAAGGTCCGCACCCAGCGTGATGAAGACTCCCATTATCCCCAGCATCACCCCGAGCCATTGAATCCTTCGGTATTTCATCCCCATAAACAATGTTCCAAACACCACCACAAGGAGGGGATTTGTAAACGTAAGGATTGAAGACTCACCCGCTGTAATCGTTCGTAAGCTCAGAAAGATACAGCCCATGACCCCAGCCGTCTGCAGGCTTCCAACCAATAAGACTTTTGCCCACTCTTTGATCTCAGCGGGATGTGTCCTTCTGAACATTTTCACTGCCAATGCCATTATGATCCCTGCTATCGTGAACCGCAATGCAACCAGCATCAGCGGAGAAACGTATCCCAATCCGATTTTGCCGACAGCGAACGATGAGCCCATCAATCCTGTAGTGGTGATTAATAAAATGACAAACAATGTCCTATTCACGTTTTCCCAACCCCTATTTATCATCCATTCAATATCTCTTTACCAAGATATGTTTTTAAAAGTATATCAGGACAAGAGGGAACGTGGTAAATGAAATGACTTCACATCCTAAAAACACCTACATTCAGCCAGGGCTGTATACATATATTGTAAAAAAAGGCTGTTTTGTGTAGTGATCGCTGCTTTTTGAAAAATCACCCCGACTGGATTTCCCCCTTGATTCTAAGGCTATTCCTTCTTTTCTGGGCGGTAGATCCTATCAAAAAAGTTCACCAATAGAGCCTGGAAGAAACATTTTCTCACCTGAACCAGCACATTTATCCGTATCTGCCCATAAGGTAACTTATCTTTAAATTAGACTTATAAAAAGCAGCATGAATAAATTGGAGGATGATGTCATGACAAAAACGTTCAAAGTACCGAAGGGATACCAATCCAAGCTGGATTTGTTATATACGGAATTTGCTATCAATGAAGTGAAGAATCACTTCGAAGCAAAGCTGGCTAAGGCATTAAACTTGATAAAGGTGTCCGCACCGATACTTTTGAAGAGAGACAGCGGGATCAATGACAATTTGAATGGTGTGGAGCGAGTTGTTTCCTTTGACGCTCGGGATGTAATGGATGGAAATGTGGAAATTGTCCAGTCCCTGGCAAAATGGAAGAGGATTGCCCTTGCCCGGTACGGACTGCCCCTTGGCCAGGGACTCTATACCCAAATGAATGCGATAAGAAGAGATGAAGAGCTGGATAACCTCCATTCCATATATGTAGATCAGTGGGACTGGGAAAAGGTCATATCAAAAGAGGAACGTAACCTGATTACATTAAAAGAAGAGGTTGAAAAAATTTATGCTGCGATAAAAGCAACCGAGCATTACCTGTCAGAATTGCACTCATCCCTCACTCCGGTACTGCCCGATGACATTCATTTCATCACCTCTCAGGAGCTGGAGAACCGATATCCTGACCGGTCTCCAAAAGAAAGAGAAGACCTGATAGCCAAACAGCATGGAGCGGTCTTCATCATGCAGATCGGCGGCTTGCTGAAGTCCGGTGAGAAGCATGACGGGCGCGCACCAGATTACGATGACTGGATGCTGAACGGAGACATCATCCTCTGGAATCCAGTCCTTGAAACAGCATTCGAAGTGTCTTCTATGGGGATCCGCGTCGATGAGCAGTCGCTTCTGTACCAATTATGGGAAGCCGGAAATAATGAGCGAAAGTCCCTCCCTTATCACCAGGCAGTATTAAACGATGAGCTCCCTTATACCATTGGCGGGGGCATCGGACAGTCGCGCCTGTGTATGTTCTTGTTAAGAAAAGTGCATATCGGAGAGGTGCAGTCGTCTGTTTGGAACGAATCAATATTAAAAGAATGCAGGGAAAAGAATATCGAACTGTTATAAGCATGGCTCAGGGATTCAATCCCTGGGCTTTTTATATTCAAAAAAAGTTATGCATGAGTAAATATATTCAGGAAATACTATGGAAAAAATTAAAAGGTGAATGTACATTGGAAAAGCAAAGGCAAATGATTGATACACTTAATGAAAAACAACAAAAATTCACACAGGACTGGAATGAATACTGGCACGCGTTCTCTGCATACGATACATGGCAATTCTGGTTCCTGATCCTTCTTTTTGTCCTTCCGCTTATTGTTCTCTTTTTTAAACTGGATAGGATGCGGGCATTTCAAATCGGATTCTTCGGATTCAATATTCATGTCTGGCTAGGGTACATAGACCGTTTCGGTGTCAGCGAAGGCTACTGGGAATATCCTTATCAATGGTTCATCTTCCTGCCAAGCAATGTCTCATTGGATGCTTCTTTAATTCCTGTTTTATACATGCTTCTCTACCAATGGATCCTCGCTCATAAGAAAAATTATTATCTGTATATGATCCTTTTAAGTGCAGGGCTTTCCTTCATCTTCAAGCCGCTGCTTGTGCTTCATTACTTTCTGGCCTTTTATAT
This sequence comes from Bacillus sp. SRL337, assembly GCF_984799155.1. Lineage (NCBI taxonomy): Bacteria > Bacillati > Bacillota > Bacilli > Caryophanales > Bacillaceae > Bacillus > Bacillus sp. SRL337. The sequence goes on from NZ_OZ481793.1 coordinate 2,603,328, forward strand.
CGACATGCCCTATCTTTTCTTATTTTCAGGGTATCTGGTCATCATTTTGCTTTCTAAATTGATAACAGATATTTTCCTCGGATTTTATAAAAAGGCTGCGACTTCACATACAGAGAAAAGGTGATGGTGGGTCCCCTTTTCCTGAATGTGATCGTGATACCTATTATTTAATTGAAATGAACCCCGGATTTCCTTTCAGAACTTTTCAGCCCTTTTTGATTCAAAGTCCATTTTCCATCCGCAACTTCCATTATAGGCAGGATAAATTCCTGTAAGAGTCCTTCACTTTATTAATCGGAATGACAACTCTTCCCTGCTCGTCTCCTTTTCGTACATTCTTGCCGATTTCATTTATACCTCACTTATTTCAACTTTATAGAAGGTAGAACACACACTTCCCTATCCATTTTAAGTTGTTTAGCCTTATTAAATCACACAACGTGTATAGCACCAGAACCGCAGCAGACTCTTTGCTGTATCACAAACCATCTTATGGGTTATTTTTCCTTTTCCCAAGAGTCCTTTGATTCCACTATGTTGTAGAAAGTTCAAGACAATTGACAAAAGATGGATTTGCTAAGAATTTTGTATTATGCAAAATTGACATGTGCTTTTTCAACTATAGGTAAACATCTATAGGGGCTAACATAATGGCCCACCACCTATTCTTTTGTGCTCTCGTCCATGTGAATACTAACGATCATTCACGAAAGGATCCAACGAAAAAAAGCTTATCTCTCAATGGATAAGCTTCCGGAATGATATTCCCGCTAGTAATGTCCTTATTTCTGTTGTAAACCAAACGAAGACTTCAACAACTCCCTTAAATCATCATCCATAGAGAAGTTGGTGCTCTTCCCTACAGCTGAGGTAAAAAGCTCCTTCAACTTCTCTGCTGCATACCGGACATTTTCAACTGATATGCGTTCCGGATAGGTAGAAAGGTACTCTTGTATGAATAAAGGGTTCAATGTCTCATATGCCTTGAACTGATGCAGCTTCTTGTCTTCGTTCAAGGCTTGGACGATCAGGGTGAAATCCCTCATCTCCTCGAGCATCCGTAGTGAATAAATCAAATTGTTCCGCTTCAATTCCTTTTCCAAGGACCTGGCATAGTACACAAATTCAAATGGCAAATCAAAACCGACATTATATTTTTCTGCTTTGTTATGAAACTGCTCATTCTCTACATTCATTTTCTCTGTCACCTTACCGGTTTTATCCACTATCACCTTCCACAAAGGCGACCGGACTGTCAGCCTATCTCTTGGGACAATCGAGATGTTGAATTCCATATCGTCTTTTAAAATCATAATCAATAAAAATATGTCTTGACTGAACAGTTTTTCTTTTATGTAAAGCGGCTTATACTCATTGAACACCTGTTTCACCAGGTCTTTTGTCTTCTCCGCATCCTCTACTCTTGCTGCCGCCACCATTAAGTCGATATCTGAAAACTCATCTTTATAGTTTTCGACTCCGGAACCAATCTGGATGATTCCTTCCACCGCATGAAAGGAATTTAGTTTATCGATTATATTTTTAAAATAAGCACTTCTTTCTCCTGGACTATACATAGAACACCTCTTTGTTTTTTATTTTGAAATTCAACTGATACAATCCTGTGCTCCCAAGGGCTCAGCCTGCTTGTCCCAATCCATTCTGTGAAAGGCCATCCCTCTTCCCGCATCATGAAGTTAATAACCTGAGACTTTCTCTTTTGAAACCAAGTCAAAATCACTGGAGATCAGCGTATTGCCCCGTCCTTCAAGGTTGTCCTTATCTTTTTTGTAAACTTTCTCATTTTTTCCGCTTTGAGAGATCCCTTCGAGTCCTTTAGCTATCCCGTTAAGTGACAGGATTGTCAAAGAGAAGAAAAGCATCGGAGCCATGAATATCCACCAGGCGTTGGAGATCGATTTGTAACTCGTGGCCATCAAGCCTGCCCATTCAAATACGATCGGTTTTGGCCGATCACAAAATGCGCCGTAACATACATCGGTCCCTCCGAAGAAAAGACTGAAGAATCCTAAATGGGCAATGATGAGTAATGCCTGAATGAGGACCTTCGGAAAGATGATGAACAGCCTTAGTTTCAAATGTGGAAGCAAATGTTTACGAAAAAGAAAGAATTTGCTCCCGCCCAGCACTCTTGCGCTTAGAATGAACTCTTTTTGTAAAATCTCCCTCGTTTCATTGGCGATCAATATCGCTGTCGTCGGAACGGTAATCACAGCCAGAATGATGATCTGCCATACTACCCTCTCGGTGAATGTCGTTGCAAAGCCTTCCATGGGTTCCCACAACAATGGATGCAAGACATTGTAAGCAATTATGGACTGCGGGATGAAATAAAAGGATGTGAATAGGGTCTGTGTTATGTAATTCGAGGTACTCCTGATGAAGCCGCCGGCTATTCCAATAACAAAGGAAATCAGGAAGCTCAGCAGCGAAATGACAATCGCCGCCCCCAGTGTATACTGCGCACCCTGGACAACTTTGTAGAGCATATCGTAGCCATCCCGGTCTGTACCTAACAGGAATTCACGTGAAGGTTCAAAAGGTGCTCCGTCGATGATCTTTCCATCCGCACTGTATTTAAGAATTGTCTGCGGGATTTCCGCTTCCAAAATATAGTTGAATACCAAGCTTCCTGTTACCATCAAAACGACAAAACCTGTGCAAAGAATGACAAGCCACTTATAAAATCCCTTTTCCATCACAGACTCATCTCCTTTCCGATCCTGCGCTTGATCAAGAACTGCAGTCCCTTGAGAAGTAAATATATCGGGATGAACAGCAGAATTGCCGTGATGGCAAAAATGGATGGCGTATTATAGGTAAATAAAAATGAAGTGACGCCAAACACATTAAAAAGATATTCCAAGATCAATAGATTTGACAGCATCATCCAGACGATCTGCTTCGCATGATAAGTCAGGCTGATGAGAATGTTTCGGATCATATGAAAGAAGAGCAGCCTGAACTTGCCCAAGCCCTTCCCTCTTGCAAGCTCTACATAAGGCAGATTCTGCTCTTCATTTATGAAGGAGACCATCAAGCCCAAGAAGAAAAAAGCAGGAACGATACTTAAAACTGCCGCCGGAAATAAAATGATCTGCTTCTCTCCTACAGACGCCACATCCACCAATAAGATGCCGGATTGCTTAAAAAACCAAATAACAAAAATCTGCATTGCGGAAATCACAAAAATATCAGGCAGTGAACTGATTAAAAATGCGAAGATATTAATCAATCCCCTGAACCACTTTCCTGCAGTGTAATAGAGTACAAGAATCAGCAGTGAAACTGAAATCGCCATGATCAAAGCTAAAAAAACGATCCTGATACTGCTGAAAAAAGCAACAAATATAATCGGAAAAAGGTTTCTTTCGATATCAGAATTCACATAAACGATGTCAGCAGGGTTTCCTAAATCCATTAAAACACTGATCAGGCTGTCCCAATAGGTAAAAAGCGAAAAGGATTGATCTTGAAACAAACCTGATGTGGCGCTGACTATTACGATGCCAAGTATGATGAGTAATGGTTCGAACAGGTTCTTCCCCGAGGCTTTCACCAATCTGCAAGCCCCCTTTACTTGTCTATAAATTTAAAATATTATTACAATAGTAACACATTTTTGTCATATTAAGGGAACTAAAATCCAATTTCCTTGGCTAGTCTTCTTTGCCTATCTCCGGCCCGGATATTCCTTTCAGCGTGCGGACGGGATACTGAAGATGACGGAATAGCAATGTCAACCAGCAACCGGATTTACAAGAAGGAGGACTAAAATCCTCCAGGATCTGGACTAGCCGCACTATTCCCCCAAAAAAATCCCCGCAATTCTTATACTCGGTATTGATATCAAAATAGTTAATAATCAAGATGGTTTCCTATCAATCAATCGAAAAGGACAAAATCATAAAAGATTTCGTCCTCCCTTCGTTCCTTATTTGAGCTGCAGCGTTACTAGGCAGCCCTTCGTAATCATGGACTATGTTCTACCATAAGCTTTTAAATCATTTTAAACGCCTGCCGTGATAATAAAGTGTCCACTACTCGTTAGATAAGATTTTCATCTAAATCAATTAGCGTGAAACATGGTTGGAGTACTTTATGGCTCTGTTCCAGCTCCTGCCCTCTGCCCATCCTCTGATGATTCTATAAGGTTTGTATATACCCCCTTCTTGTGCTAATCCCTCAGCCATTTTTGAGAACAGATGGAATACCCACATTCAGTGATTTTACAACTCGGGAAAACCTTGCATGCCATATTCAAGAACAGCATAATAAATTTCTTCTGGGGGATCCGCCTTTTAGCACCCCTCCCTAAATGGCTTCTTCAGAAACCATCTTTCTTCTTACCCATTTTTTAATTATAATTCCATGTGTTGGTGAGAAGAGGAAAACAAGCATAAAGATTCCCCCGGCAACTGCTATCATTGATCCGGCAATGGACGCATCTAGGATGTAGGCAAGGTAATAGCCTGCAATGGAACTGATGATGCCAATCACCATGCTGATCAGGATCATTCGGCTCAATTTTTCCGTCAACAGGTAGGCTGTCGCAGCCGGTACGATGATCATACCGACAACAAGGATGGCTCCGACACTTTCGAAAGATGCCACAGTTGTCAAAGAAACCATCCCCATCAAGATATAATGAAACAAGACAACCGGTATTCCCAGTGCTGCAGCCATGGCAGGATCAAAGGAACAAATTTTGAATTGTTTAAAAAACAAACCGACGATGAACAGATTTAAAAGAAAGGCCCCGCCGATCCCCCAGACGGCGGTCGGTCCCAGGCTCATGCCTCCTATGTGGAAGGTATCCCACGGTGCATAAGCGATTTCCCCGTAAAGGACACAATCCAGATCGAGGTCCACCTGTCTGGTAAAAATACTGACCAACACCACACCGACAGCAAACAATGCTGTAAAAACGACCCCGATGGAGGCATCTGACTGCACACCATTGTTTTGGAACATTTGAATTAGAAATACCGTCACTAATCCAATTGCTGCTGCCCCGATCATCATGAAAAGCGAGTCTCTTGAACCACTGAGCAAAAATGCAAGGACGATCCCTGGCAGTACCGAGTGGCTGATGGCATCTCCCACCATGGACATTTTCCTCAGGACAAGGAAACACCCCAAAATGCTGCACGAGCAGGCAACAAGAGCACCAATCAAAATAATCCAAAAATCATTCATGATGATTTCTCCTCTACCTTGGCATTTACATATACTTCTTGATAGTGCTGTTTGGCTTGGGTTCTTAATTTCACCTTGGCAATGACCCCTCTTGTTGGAGAAAATATGACGCTGATGACAAATATGGCCGTTGCTGACAAAACGACGAGGGGCCCAGTCGGCAGGTTGGACGCCATGGTACTGACAATTGTACCGGCAAAACCGCTTAGCGCCACGAACATCCCGGCCAGAATGACCATGATATGAAGCTTTTCTGTCCAGTACCGCGCAGCGACTGCCGGCGTGATCAATAAGGCTGCCATCAACACTACCCCGACGGCCTGAATTCCAATGACGACGGCTGTAACCAGCAGAATCATAATGAACTGATCCAGCAGAAAGACGGGCAGCCCTATCCCCTTCGCAAACCCCGGGTCAAAGGACAACAATTTGAATTCCTTGAAAAACAGAGCGGAAATCCCCACCAGGAAAAGACTGATGGCGGCCATTGTGTACACATCCGACTGGACCATCGACGCAGCCTGACCGAATAAGAACTTATCCAATCCGCTTTGGTTCCCGCTGTTGCTGTGCTGAATTTGGGTGAGCAGGACGATCCCCACCCCAAAAAAGACCGTTAATATAATCCCAAGGGCTGAATCCTGTTTAATTCTTGAGAAGTTGGTAATCAAGCTGATCAACAATGTTGCCAGCAGCCCTGCAACTATAGCTCCAATTAGAAAGAATACGATTGATTTAGTCCCTGTTAACATGAAAGCAACACACACACCAGGCAAAGCTGCATGCGACAGGGCATCCCCCATTAACGACTGCTTCCTCAAATAAGCGAAGCATCCGATAACCCCGCTGCTTAATCCAAGGAGCATTGAGCCCATGAGGATCCATTGTGTATTAGGATCTTGAAAGAAAGATAGCCATTCCAATTCCATCCACCTCAACTTCCTGCTGGAGTTGCAGATCCGGAGTCCAGCATCGTCAATTTCCCACCGTAAGTCTCTTGTAAAAACTCTTTTGTAAAAAGTTCTTCCGTAGGGCCAACTCCAATCAACTCTACATTCAGCAGCATGATCCAATCAAAATATTCTTTCACCGTATTAAGATCATGATGGACCACAAGCACCGTTTTCCCTTGTTGCTTCAGTTCGTTCAATAAGGAAATGATCGCTTTTTCTGTGGCTGCATCCACCCCTACGAACGGTTCATCCATAAAATATAAGTCTGCATCTTGTGCCAGTGCCCGCGCAAGGAAGACACGCTGCTGCTGCCCGCCTGAAAGCTGGCTGATCTGGCGGCTGGCAAAGTCGGCCATCCCGACTTTTTCAAGACAATCCATTGCGATCTGCCTATCCTTCTTCTTTGGGCGGTTCACCCATCCAAGATGACCGTAGCGTCCCATGGTCACTACGTCCAGTGCATCTGTCGGAAAATCCCAGTCGACGGATTCTCTTTGCGGAACATATCCAACTCGTTTTCTGGCTGCTTTATAAGAACTGCCGAATATCTCGACTTCCCCCGTTAATGAAGGAATCAGTTCGAGAATGGATTTGATCAATGTGGATTTACCGGCTCCATTAGGGCCGATAATTCCAATAAGTTTTCCTTCAGGCACACTGAATGTTATTTCTTTTAATACTGGCTTTTTTTGATAAGCGACAGCTAAATTTTTTACCTTTAAAGGTGAATTCATCATTATCCTCTCCTTCACTTCAATGCATTGACGATCGTATCAACGTTATGGCGGACCATTCCCAGGTACGTTCCTTCTTCGGTTCCAGCTTCACCCATTGCATCCGAGAATAGTTCTCCTCCGATTTTCACATCATGGCCTTTCTCTTCAGCCCCTTCAATGACCGCTTCAATCGCTTTTTTCGGAACACTTGACTCGACAAAAACGGCTTTGATTTCGTTGTCAACAAGGTAATCGCGAAGTTCGCTTACATCCCTGGAGCCTGACTCGGATGCCGTGCTGATTCCTTGCAGGCCCATCACTTTGATATTATAGGCAGTTCCAAAATATCCGAAGGCGTCATGGGCTGTGACAAGGACTCTTGTTTCGGCAGGAATGGCGGCGATCTGTTCTTTTGTATATTGATCAAGTTCTTCCAGCTTTTCGATGAATGCTTCTGCATTTTTTTTATAGTCATCTGTATTGGCTGAATCAAAGGCGGAAAGTTCCTCTGTGACGGTTTTCGCAGCGGTGATCCAGTTCTGAACGTTGAACCAGATATGCGGATCATATTGATAAGAACCGTCTGCAGGAGCTTGAAGGTCCGCTTCGGATATATCTTTCGAAACAGCGATGGTTGGCTTTTGATTCTCCATTTTCTCGAATATTTCCGTCATTTTCCCTTCCAAATGCAGCCCGTTATAAAAGATCAAATCTGCTTCTTCCAATTTTCGGATGTCCCCTTGGGATGCCTTATATAAATGCGGGTCTACTCCCGATTTCATCAAACCGACAGCTTCCACATGCTCTCCCCCAACATTCTCGACGATATCGTTAATCATCCCGATTGTAGAAGTCACTTTGATCTTTCCTGAATCTCCTTCATCCTCTGAGGGATTTTGTGAACATCCGCTTAACATCAGCATAATGGCTGCACCCGCAACAGCTGCATATCTCAATCGTTTCATGGTTTCATACCTCTTTACGCGTTTTTTCTTTAGACAATTCAGTTTCCTAACCGCCTAAAAGTTTGCCTGGTGCAACTTTTAGGCAAAAAAATATAAGCTGCTCTTCCAAGCTACACTTTACTCCTTTAAAGCACTGGGGGACAGTCCCCTATCGCTTTAAAGCGTTAAAATACTTTCTTCTTCTTTGATGATTCTTTTACAATTGTAGTCTACATAAACAAAATGTTTCCTTCAACCAAAATACATTATTAAATCCAATTTATTTACCTTAATGCAATTTAACACTCCCTTTTTAGCCTATTCCTTTCTGTCATTACCTTTACTTCCTTGTCTGTTAGTATTCCTAATGCTTTACATACACCAGCATATGTGTTGATCTTCTTTTGAATTCTGCCGGAAGGATACATCCCTCACCACCCCTTTACTTTGGTTTTAATCAATTATATTCATTGAGCTAAAAATGTTTCCTCTAACCAAAAAAATAAACATTGGTAAAGCCTATTGCAAGTTCATTAAATGACCTGAACCATTTTGCTGTTTGGAAAGTTGAGGTTGTGAATAGGAATATTGGTAGGGAAGAGGTAAGGCGTTGGAAGTTTCAATCAAAACGAAAAAGTTCATGGGCTGAAGTATGTGTAAGGCGAAAAAGAGTAATCAATTCGCCCTTCTTTCTAAACTTTGCCATCTGCAGCTTGCTAAGAACAGCAAAAAAGGATCAAGCTGTCAGCCTGACCCTTAGTATATTCAGGAATACTGCTGTGCAATCTTCAGCAGCCTCATCATCTCCTGTTTCTTCACCTTTCTCATTTCAGTACGGCACTCGCTGCAGTGCATCAAAATATTACCCTTATAATAAAAGGATTCAATTGAAAAAATATCTTCGCATCGCCTGCATATCTGTTCTTTACGATATCGCATGATACCCCTCCCAGTGACTGGATACATTAAATATTTTTTGACATCTTTCGGAAATTATTCCAATTTTGATTTTAAAGGTATATCTAATATAAACGTAAATAGAACACTGCTTACCTGGGAAAGATACTATCAACAAACCTACGGGAGGAAAAACAGTTATGAGTGAACGGCAGCTATCGATACTGGCCCTTGGCGGCTGTAATGAAATCGGAAAAAATATGTATGTGCTTCAATATGGAGACGACATCATCATTATTGATGCAGGCGGCAAATTTCCCGATGAAACCCTTATGGGCATTGATTTAATCATCCCGGATATCAGCTACTTGCAGGAGAATGCCGACAAAGTGAAAGCCCTTCTTGTCACCCATGGACATGAAGATCATATAGGCGGGGTACCGTATCTTTTAAAAAAATTGAATGTTCCCGTGTATGCAACCAACTTTACACTTGGACTCATCGAGCTGAAATTGGAAGAACACAAACTCCTGAGAGACACGACATTGATTCCGATAGATGCCGGCTCTACAGCAGAATTCGGTGAAATCAAAACATCTTTTTTCAACGTCAGCCACAGTATCCCCGATTGTCTGGGAATCGCTTTTGAAACCCCTGAAGGTACAGTTGTCCATACAGGCGACTTCAAGTTTGACTGGACTCCCCTGAATAGCCAGAAAGCAGATATACATAGGATGGCCGAGATAGGAAAAAATGGGGTCCTGGCACTGTTGTCGGAGAGCACAAATGCCGAACGTGCCGGGCTCTCGCCTTCAGAGCAAATCGTCAGCAGCCACATGGATGAAGCCTTCATGAAAGCAGACGGTAAAATTTTTGTATCAACTTTTGCTTCTAACGTTAACCGGGTGCAGCAGGTCGTCCATGCAGCTATGAAAACCAACCGGAAACTGGCGCTGTTAGGCAGGAGCATGGTGAATGTTGTCGGCGTTGCGATTGAAAGAGGTTACCTGAATGTCCCCGAAGGAATGATCATCAACCACAGGGATATTGACTCTTTTCATGCAGAAAAAGTAGCCATTCTATGCACAGGCAGCCAAGGAGAACAAATGGCTGCACTAGGGCGCCTGTCTTCTGGCCAGTTCCGCGATGTGACAATCGATCCTGGAGATACCGTCATTCTCGCCGCTTCCCCCATTCCCGGGAACGAGAAAGATGTTTCGAAAATAATTGATAATTTGTTTACTATCGGCGCCCATGTGATTTATGGAACGGGAAGCACGACCGGCATGCATGTTTCCGGTCACGGCTACCAGGAAGACCTGAAGCTGATGCTGACACTGATGAATCCAAAATATTTCATTCCTATCCATGGGGAAACCCGCATGCTGCATCATCACCGAATTCTGGCAGAATCGGTTGGCGTTGAACCGGGGAACACCTTCATCATTAAAAACGGGGAAGTCGTTGATATCGAACATGGCGAAGCTGTCCAAACCCGTTCCGTTCCAGCCGGTGATACCTATGTCGATGGAGTGAGCGTCGGGGATGTCGGTAACGTAGTGCTTCGCGACCGCCGGTTATTATCGGAAGATGGCATCCTGGTAATCGTCCTTACGCTGAGCAAACACGACCAGCGGTTATTGTCAGGACCGGATACCATTACTCGCGGTTTTGTATATGTAAAAGATTCCGAGGGCCTCATCAACAAAATCAATAACCTCGTCAGGGATGCCCTTGATGATCTTCCACCTGGCCAGCTTCAATGGAAGGTCATCAAACAAAGCATCATGAAATCAGTCGGACAGTACTTGTTCAAACAAACCAAACGAAAGCCGATGATTATACCGATTATCATCGAAGTATAAAAATAAAGAGACTTTCCCACTGGCTGATGCATGATGAGAAAGTCTCTCTTTTTAGGTTTTAAATGTATTTGGCATTACAACGGCAACAACTTCCCCCCGTGCACAAAGCTGATCCTCTGCATACACCTCTGTTTCCACCTTCCACTTCTTAGGATGGATTTCCGTCACGGTGCCGTATGCTATCAGCGGCACCTCTGCTGGAGTGGGCTTCAGAAAATCAACCTTTAAGGAACCGGTGACAAATCGGGGCGGCTCTTCTCCATCCCCGATCTCATGGCCATTTTTTTGGTGCAGGGCTATCGCTGCAGAACCAGTCCCATGACAGTCAATCATCGAGGCAATCACTCCGCCATACACAAACCCGGGCATTGCCATATGCTCTTCCTTCGGCTCATAAATAGTCAGGGTCTTTTCGCCGTCCCACCCAGTCCTGAAGTGGTGGCCCTTCTCATTCAATCGGCCGCACCCATGGCACCAGGCAAAATCATCCGGATAGCTATCTTGAATTGCTTTTTTGATTTCCTTCATTATAACCTTCCTTTTTGGTCGATTTTTTCACTTATGAATAGTACTTCTTTTAAACATCGTAGATTCCTGCCTTTTATGGGAGGTATTTCACTTTATATGGAGAAATAAGGGACAGGAGGTGCAAAATGATTTTCAAAAAGAGATCGGAATCCAAGGAATTACTAGCATTAAGGTCACTGAACATTCGCATGACATTAAGCCAAAAAGAAAAGCATTACTTTCTAAATCTTGAAAAAGGTTTTGAAGGTGAAGTGAAATTCGACCATCTGTCCGAAAAAGCTCTGGATAATAAGTTTGTCCTTAATGATTTACTCATCGAAGTGAATCACTCTTATTCTCAAATTGATACATTGAGTATTTCGGACGGGGCGGTCCATCTATTGAATATCAAAAATTATGAAGGCGACTGCTATTTCAAAGGCGATAAATTGTTTAGAATCCCCAACCAAAAAGAATATCAAAACCCACTCCTGCAGCTGCAAAGAAGTGCGACAATCATGCGACAGGCCCTCCACGATATCCAAGAAGATTATCTCGTAAAGCCATACGCTGTCTTCGTCAACCCGCAGTTCACTTTGTACCAAGCTCCTCTTCATCAGCCCATCATCTACCCAACCCAACTCACCAGCTTTTTGAAGGAACTTGAAAACAGCCCCTCCACGCTGAGTGCAAAAAACCGAAATCTCGCGAATAAGCTAGTCGCCATGCACCGGACTAAAAATCCTTTTACCCAACTGCCGAAATATCAGTATGATCAGCTGCAGAAGGGGGTGTTTTGTGAGGGGTGCCGTTCCTTTTCCGTTTCCAAAGTGAATTTTCGGTTTGTTTGTGTAAAATGCGGTAAGCACGAAACGTTTGAAAAGGCCATTTTAAGGCATACCGAGGAATTCAAATTGTTGTTTCCGGAGCGGAAAATTACTACAACCCGTATTCTTGAGTGGTGTGGTGGAGACTTACACCGGAGAACTATCTGCAGAGCATTAAGAAGAACCTTTACTTCTAAGGGAAGCACCAAAGATTTTTATTTTGAATGATTATAGTAATAGATTTATTTTCAGTCCGAACTACTTAGGGTTCGGACTCTTTTTATTTTTTTTAAATTAGAGTGGCTTTTCAACTGCCGTGATTGCTATTGGATCTTTTTAGTCCCGATTTCTTTAGAATCGCGACTCCCTCCACTCCTCTCCGGCCATGTCTGTCCCGATTCCACCCGAATCGCGACTCCCTCCACTCCTCTCCGGCCATTTCTGTCTCGATTCCACCCGAATCGCGACTCCCTCCACCCCTCTCTGGCCATTTCTGTCCCGATTTCTCCAGAATCGTGACTCCCTCCACCCCTCTCCAGCCATTTCTGTCCCGATTCCACCCGAATCGCGACTCCCTCGACTTCTCTCCGGCCATTTCTGTCCCGATTCTACCCGAATCGCGACTCCCTCCACTCCTCTCCGGCCATTTCTGTCCCGATTCCACCCGAATCGCGACTCCCTCCACTCCTCTCCGGCGGATTCTGTCCCGATTCCACCCGAATCGCGACTCCCTCCACCCCTCTCCAGCCATTTCTGTCCCGATTCCACCCGAATCGCGACTCCCTGACACTTTTCTACATTTTTTTGTCCCGATTCAGACCAAGTGTTTGCCCCCACCAAACAACCCCCGGTTTGTATACTATTTCCGAAGATTTCTGCATAAATTGTACAAGCGATTCCTTTTAAAGAGTCGCACTATATTTTTACATATCACACTCTGAATAAGCGAGGAGACGTTTGATGTTTGTTTTTATAGAAAAGGCCTTATTAGCTATGGTGGCGTTGAGGATTTTATCAGGGAGTATCGAGATCGGGGCGGCCCTGCTGATGTTGAAATTCAATGATTTGGAAAGGGCGTTTGCGATTAATTCTCTGCTTGCGCTTGTAGGGCCGACGATTTTCTTTTCGACCACGGCGATTGGCCTGATGGGCTTGTCCGGAAAGATTTCGCTGATGAAATCCGTCTGTTTGGTAGCCGGGGTTCTTCTGATTGGGCTCAGCCTGAAGATGAAGTAACTTTGAACAATGTCATATCCGCCTATTCCATGATCGGACATTCACCTAATTCTGTGACGGTAATATTCTGTTTACAGAGAGGAGGGTGTTTGAGATTGGCGTTATACCGCGAAGACGATCCTGAGATCAATGAATTGCCTGTTTGGCAGAGAGATGCCATCAGCCTTTTTTCAGATAAAATGACAAACCAAAAGAAGTTTCCCTGCATTCCCGCAACCCAGGCGTATGCTTTAAAGCAGCTGCGTTACGGATTTGCCGGACTTCCAACCGCAAGCTCATCAGCAGGCGAACTCGCTGAGATTTTAAAACAATTCACACTAAACTGCAGGGAATTCGGAAAATATACCACACTTGTCGTATTTTTTGACACACCATCCGCTCTGGTTAAAGAAACGACTGTAGAAGAATTCGAATGGATGTTTTGGGATTTGCTGAATCAATTGAATGAACTGGATGAGGTCGATTGGCCGAGCCACATTCCCCCCGATCCCGAAGAAAATGAGTGGGAATTCTGCTTTCACGGAGAACAGTACTTTATGTACTGCGCCACTCCTCGGCATCAGAACAGGGACAGCCGCTATTTTCCGTATATGATGATGGCCATCACGCCAAGATGGGTACTGCAGGAGTTCAATTCAAACCCGGGATATGCGGAAAAAATCCAGAAACAAATCCGAAAGAGACTTGAGGTTTACGATCAAGTCGATGCCCATCCTGAACTCAAAAAGTACGGGAGTGAGGATAATTTTGAGTGGAAGCAGTATTTTTTACGGGATGATGATACGGCACTCTCAAAGTGTCCATTCCATCAAATGATGAAGGCACAGAAAAAAAGCTGAGAGCAGCGCCGAACTTTTTGGTTCGGTTACATAAAAATGTCCCACAGCAAAAAAAATGACCCTCAAGAGAGTCATTTCATCCTTCTTTTTCAATCGAAATCCTTTTTACCAGAATGCGGTCAATGGATTTCATCCCAAGGACACTGACCTTATACCATAATGCACTATATAGGATAGAGAATGCCAGTGTTCCAAGAACCACATTCAGATTTAAAGAAGAGGAAACAGCAGGTCCCAGGATCGGAAAATGAATGATATACAAGAGGACCAAAATGCCTGCCGCCAGCCCCGTTCCCCCAAATAAAACTGCTCCATATGATTTTTTAAAAACTCTAAGGCCTACACCAAGACACACCCCTAACAGACCCGTGGTGAATGGAAACACCAGCAATTCACTTGGCTGCAAGACAATCAAAAGAAAAATTGTCACTACATAGGAAAGGACCCCGATACGGATGGAGATCATCGTTGCCAATACAATCGGAAAGGTCGTCAGGATACTGATGGCATATCCGATTCCTGAAAAAATCCCTGCGGACTGAAAGACGGCGGCCATTAATGCCAGCAAGGATCCCATAACAATCCGGGTCGTCTCGGTATAGTCAGTTAAGTACTCACGGTCATTGCTTTTCCATTTCATCTTTATCACCTCATATTAGGTAAATGCTAAAATGAGCGACTTTATACCAATCATGCGTTTTCCTTATATAGAATCGAGATCGGTGCCATTTCCAGCATATACTCCTGCAGAAGCAGCTGGTGCATCGTTTTTTCATGTACAACCGGAAAGGCCGCTAATGTGAGCTCCTTGTTTCCAAGAGACAAGCCAAGCTGCTCAGCAACCGCAAATGCGCCCATCGCCTTTTGGTTCATCGATAACAGCAGATGCATTCCCTGCCAAGAGCCGACTGCTCCACCAAGTGTATCCTGAAATGTCATCAACCCCTCTTCGATAACTGACAGAGTTGATCCCAATATCTTGTCTTTAACGCCATCTGCAGTTCTGCCAATCGTCTTGAACAACTCTTCTGCTGCCTTGGTATGATGCTTGGTTGCTCCGTGCATTTTTTTCAAGGCTTCTTTAATATGCGGTTCTTCGATGTCTCCAACTGCCTTAGGCATCAATGACTCAAAAGCGATTTGAGCTGTCAGTACGTGCTCCAGCCACTTTTCCGTTTCATTCAACTGCATAACCCTTGTAGCTTCATCTAATTCAATTAGTATAATTGGATTGTTTGCACTCATTGTTTTGTCACCTTCCATAAAACACCTGTGTGGCCATATGCTTGGATGTATCCTTTTGTTACCGGAGAATAGCCGAAATCAAGGACGTATAAACTCTTTCCATCGGGATGGAATTTGCAGTCGACCGGACGCTCGATACCACCATTTTCATGATATGAAGCAGGGCCGGACTGCCTATTCTTCAAGAAAACGTCGGATTTGCCTGTTTTTACATCAACACTGACAATTTGAAAACCGTTATCCAGGTCTTTTTCATGAGGACTGTTCAATGGTGCATAGGTTCCCCACTCTGTTACAAACAGCTTGCCTTTGTGACCAAAATTGTCCGATTGACAGAAATCCATCTTTGTCATAGCTGAATGAGGCTTTTCTAAATAGACAGGCGGACCTGCCCACTCTGGAGTGTTCTCGATCAGCTTTTCAGGAGGCTTTCCTTTCGCTGGTTTGCAACGCTCATCCCATACAGGTACTCCATCGGCCCTCATATCGGGAAAGCCGTACCAATCCGGTTTTTTCACCGAACCATGGGGAGTTTTGGCATTGCGGATGTGCCAGATGCGATCAGGATCACCTGCAATTGACCGCTCGCCCTTCTCTTCCAGGCAATTATCAGAAGCATACAGCTCCCCTTCCTCATTAAAAGCAAGTCCGTACGGATTTCTCAGCCCCCAGGCAAGCAGCTCCACTTCGCTGCCATCCGGTTTGGAACGCCAAAGCCCTGTTGAACACCACAATTCCCCTTTCAGTTTCTCCCCCTTTTCAGCTGGTGTACCAAATGGCTTGAATGCCCCCGTCTCTGTAAGAAAGGGAAATGGCATCAAAGGATTCCTGGAAGTCACATTGTGACCTGTCAATGTGATATCTTCACCCGGTACATCATGAGCATGAGGGTGTTTGGCTAAATCCACGGTAAATCCTGCTGGCAGGCAGATCCCGTTCTGTGAAACAGAGCCATTGGCGAAATACATGAGCCCATCAACCGGACTGAAAACCGGCCCGCCTGGTTCATGCCAGCCTCCGCTTGGAATCTTTTCAATAAGCACTTCCCGTTCACGGGTTTCCACATTATAACGGACCACACGTGCCAAGTATCCACCTTTGCAGCTGACATAGATGTATCCATCTTTATAGGTGACACCACGCGGCCCCCCAAGTGTTTCAACCGCAAACACTTCGAGGTTCCCATTCGGATGCAGCCTTAGAATCCTTGGAGGGAGTGCAGGCCTCGTCGGCCATGTACTTCCCCCTTCCAAAATATAGAGGGTCCCGTCATCAGCGAATCCCATTCCCGTGGGAAAGGATAGTCCAGCGGCCACAACCTCCACTTTATATCCTTCCGGCGCCTCCACATCATCAGGATTCACCACCGGCCTGGCACTCATCGGCAGCTTCAATACTCTCTCATTCACTTGGCTTGTCGCAATCTGTTTCATGTTTTCTTACACCCTTTCAACTGGATCCGTTCTAAATTTTTTATACTATATCAGTGATATCCAAGGGCGGCGGTATCTATTCTTATAGAAAAATTTCATGTGTGTTATTGTAACTACTTTTGCAGGCTTGGTATGCGGCTTTGGCGGAAAATTGAACAAAAAGGAAAACCTGCCTGATGGGCATTCAGACAAAAAGACCAGCCTCGTTTTACTTTAAAAAACGATTCTGCCTTTTTCATTTCCCGTTTTATGAAAAGGTGTAGATTTCCGTTCCAGGTGTGCGCCTCCGCGGGGCGGGCGTTGAGCCTCCTCGGCTTCATAAAAAGCGGAAGCGGCCGTTCAGCGACGTACAGAATGGAGGGCGCTCGTATGAGATAAAGGAAACACGACGAACATAGTGAGTCGATGCTGACTTATCGCAAGAAGAGAGTCCGAAATCTGCTAGTCGCTGGCCGCTGGAGCTGGCTTCGCCTGCGGGGTTACGTTCCAGTGGGTACGTAACCTTGGTCTCACCTGTCCCGCTAGTCCCGCAGGAGGTCGCACACCTTCCACTCCAATCAACGCAGCAAAAAAAAGAACTACCTACTAACAAAGCCTTACTTTATAATAGAAATATCAATAACAGTGGGTGGTTTCCAATGATTCAGCAACAACAATCAATGATGTTCAGTAAGTATACGGATCTATATGATATCGTCGTTCCCCAGGACAATATGTTACGCATAATTAATGATTTAATCGACTTTTCCTTCATTTTTGAAGAGTTGAAGGATAAATACTGTCATGATAACGGACGGAATGCCATTGATCCTATACGCATGTTCAAATATCTGTTTTTGAAAACCATTCGCCTCGACCTGTCCGTTTTGCTTGGCTGGACCCTTGCTATTATCTGCCTGATAGGCTTTGCTCCCCGTTTTTCTCCATCCTTGCCATCCCGGCCCGGGGTATCGTTGCATTCCTCTACCTGTTCAATCTCTATTCCCTGCTTCTTAAGCATCCATCGAACGACCTAAGATCAGTCATTCTATTTTTAAAACCATTCTACTTCTCGTATTATTCTTAATTATATCCCCTCTTATTTTTATCGAGACGACTGCGGCCTTATAAAAAGTCTGTTTTCGCATTCATTGTTGCTTTCCGAAAGATCCCAAGAACCGGATTTTCCCCTGTCTTCCATTGATTTCCCCTCGAAAAAGGGAGGGGAGCCCTTTTTGTTCCTGCTTACAGGGGGTATAAGGTGAATAGCCAAAAAAGTATTTGACATACCTATTGAGTAGCAACAAAGGTTACGAAAAGATATTGTCATTCCTCGTATTTCAGGCTTGTTTCTGTTCCAAATACGTGAACTTTCATTTAAAGTCCATAAAAAAAAGCCTGACTAATATCATCAGACTTTCATGACTTAAATTTTCGTAACAAACTCTTGCGCCTGCTTGTCCAAATCGCGAGCAGAATTGGAAATCTCATCGAATTCCTGCATGGCAGTATCGATCTGTTCCTGGCTTTCATCGACACTATGGGTTATGCGGGCTATACTGTCTGTAACTTTTCCAACCTCTTTTACAATGCTATCGATGTTATCCTTTACTTCGGTAATGGACAGTGCCACTTTTTCCGAAAGTTTTCGGACTTCTTTGGCGACAACATCGAAGCCTCTACCATGCTCACCGGCACGTGCGGCTTCAATAGCGGCATTAAGTGCAAGGAGATTGGTTTGAGAAGCGATGTCTTTGATCGTTTTGACGATTCCGGTGATGAAGTTAGCCTGATTTTGGAGGTTTTCCAGATTGGTTCCATTTTCCTTGGATTCATGAGAGATCCGCTCGATCGTAGACAGGAGCTCCTTACTTCTGATCATCCCCATTTCAGAACGGCTATTGAGCTGCTGCGACATGTCTTTCAGGTGGTCAGCCATCTTGACGATTTGGTTTTGCCTCTCTGTAATATTAGTGGCAACTTTTGATACCCCGATCACTTGACTTCCGTCTTCTGAATAGACCGGCATATATGTTGCTTCCAGCCACAGCCTGTTGCCATGGGCATCGATTCGTTCGATTTTCCCCTGATAGCTTTTGCCTGCTAACAGATGTCCCCAGAATTCTTCATACTCAAGGCTGTTTGCAAATGACGGATAGCAGAATTTCTTATGATGCATGCCCTGCATTTCCCTTGAATGGTAACCCATCGTATTTGCGAACAATTCATTCACAAATGCCACACGGCGATTCACATCAAAACGTATGATGGCCAAATGTTGTTCTATTGCCCTTACGACTAATTCGTCTGTGACTAAATGTTGATGCTGTTCCTTAAATGTCCCGTTCATATAAGTCCCCCCTATCAAAATCAGTATAAAATTTTATTATTTTGTCTATTGTTTTATAGTATATTATACCCAGGACTTATTCAACATGCGATGTGCTGAGACATGTTGGATAACCGCCGCTTGATACTGAAGAAAGATCATGACCTTTTAAAGGATTGCTGCTCCTGGAAAATACCAAGGGACGGACTTTCCCTTGGATACCGGGCTTTGCTACCTGAAAAACAGCTCTCTTTTTCTTTGCCTTTCTGGAGAGTTTCGGTAAATCACGACGAGATATTCTACCTATTTAATAGCGACAAAGTTTACCAAAGGGCAAAAAAAAAACCGGGAAGCGGATACTTCACGGTTTAAAGTCTATTATTCTTGCATCCATTCCGGCTTGCCAAATCCTTTGAATTCATCATCGATTGTGGCTTCAAATCCATCAGATTCCACCACTTCTTTTATATCTTCAGCTAATTGTGAATCGATATCGGAAGTATTCATCACGACACGGTTACGGTACTGGTCAGGCATGTTTTCCAATTGAAGTGCATCCAGCAGATCCATTTTTGCCGCCAATGCAAAATTCCCCGGTACTGCCGAAAGGTCTGTGCTTTCCACTGATCTTGGAAGCTGAGCTGCTTCAATCGGCTGGAACTTTAGGTTTTTTACGTTTTCCTTTACATCTTTTTCAGAAACTGTCAGTGGATCTGAGTCCGGATTCAGTGTGATCAATCCAGCATCCTGAAAAATTTGGAAAGCGCGGGCAGCATTCGTTGGATCATTCGGAATGGCAATCGCACTTCCGTCCTCAATCGCATCTAGAGAATCAAATTGATTGGAATAGATGCCCATTGGTGCTGTCGGTACAACAATCAATTCTGAAAGCCCCAGTCCGTTTTGTTCTGCGAAGGTCTCCATGTAAATTTTATGCTGAAACAAGTTGGCATCCAGGTCGCCTTCAGCAAGAGCATTATTCGGCTGAATGTAATCACTGAATTCTTTTACCTCGACTTTGTAACCCTTGT
Organism: Bacillus sp. SRL337; assembly: GCF_984799155.1. Lineage (NCBI taxonomy): Bacteria > Bacillati > Bacillota > Bacilli > Caryophanales > Bacillaceae > Bacillus > Bacillus sp. SRL337. The sequence goes on from NZ_OZ481793.1 coordinate 2,623,349, forward strand.
CTTCAAGACCCGGTTTAATTGCTTTGGTGACCATATCACTGTATGGCCCTGCTGTTGCGCCGATTGTGATTTCCTTGCTTTCACCTTCCGAACTATCAGCTTCTTCTCCTCCACAGGCAGCCAATAGACTTACAATTGATGCAATTGTTAAAAATAAAATCCATTTCTTCATATAAATCTCCCCCTACTATGTTTATCTCTTATCTACTAACCTTGCAAAAATATCACCTGCGTACTGGATGACCTGCACTAAACAAATCAGGATGACAACTGTCGTCACCATGATGACATTGTCATAGCGGTAATAACCGAACCGTATCGCTAAATCCCCGACACCCCCGCCGCCGACAATGCCTGCCATTGCCGAAAAGGCGACAAGGCTGATGGTCGTGATGGTAACCGCCTGAATAATAGCCGGGCGTGCTTCTGGAAGAAGGACATCCTTTATGATCATCCAAGGGCTCGCACCTACTGAAACTGAAGCTTCGATGACCCCTTTGTCAATTTCCCTTAAGGAGGTCTCCACCATCCTTGCGAAGAAAGGGATCCCTGCTACGGATAAAGATACGGAAGCAGCTGTAGGTCCTATCGTCGTTCCTGTCAAGAGTTTTGTCAGCGGCAGGAGGGCCACAAGTAAAATGATGAATGGAACAGAACGGATCATATTAACGATGAAACCGACGATTTTTTTGATGAATCTGTTCTGAAGAAACAGTCCTTTATCCGTTACAAACAGCAGGATTCCAAGCGGGAGCCCAATAAGGATCGAAACGGCAAGCGATATGCCCACCATGTAAATGGTTTCAAAGAACGCTTTATTCAACTCAGGTAGAATCGCTGTCAATGATTCAGGCAGCATGATTCAGCACCTCCAGACTTTGTGTCCTAAGGCTGATATAGCCCAAGGCTGCTTCAATCTCTCCCGGGTCCCCAATCAGTTCCATGATAAAGATTCCAAGCGGGACATCCTGAATATATTCAATTTTTCCGTGAAGGATGTTACCCCTGACTTTGTATTTTTGGAACACATCCGAGACAATACTTTCTTCAGCAATGGATCCTTTGAATTGTATTTTAATCAACTTGCCTTTCCGTGCCTGAAGCAAATGCGGAGGCAGTTCAAACTGCAGGATGTTCTCAATGAACTGCCTTGTCAATGGCTGGTGAGGATCTGAAAACAATTCATACACCGGCCCTTCTTCCACGATTTTCCCATCCTGCATGACCGCCATTCTGTCACAGATTTCTTTTACCACTTCCATTTCATGAGTGATCAGAACAATTGTCAGGCCCATTTCTTTGTTGATCTCCTTCAGCAATTTCAAAATTGCCTTTGTCGTGCTGGGATCCAGGGCGGATGTCGCCTCATCACACAAGAGCACTGAAGGGTTGTTCGCCAAAGCCCTGGCAATCCCTACCCTCTGCTTCTGCCCCCCGCTCAACTGGGAGGGGTAGGCATCTGCTTTATCGCTTAGCCCCACCTTTTCAAGCAATTCTGTGACCCTTGGTTTAATTGCGGATTTGGGGACACGTGCAGCCTTTAAAGCAAACGCGAGATTATCAGAAACCGTCTTCGCCTTGATTAAATGAAAATGCTGAAAAATCATGCTGATTTTTTGCCGCGCCTTTCTTAACTCTCCTGAAGGAAGCTTTGTCAGGTCCTGCCCATCAATGATGATTTCTCCCGAAGTTGGTTTTTCCAGAAGGTTCAAGCAGCGGATCAGTGAACTTTTTCCCGCGCCGCTGTACCCGACGATTCCGAAAATCTCTCCCTTATTAATTGTTACTGACACATCATCGACCCCGATGACAGTCTGTTTTTTAGTCTTGTATTCTTTTACAAGATTCTTGATCTCAATCATTGGATACACCCCTCATATTTAGAAATTGGCTCAATTAAAGGTATTATCTAATTAAAAAATGAAGGCATCGTCTCATGGGGCCAAGCGGGACAGCTGAACCCAACATAACACCGCTGGCTTATCTGCCTCCACCAAGCACGGGAAGACGGGTACTTAAAGACTGAATCAACAGCTTTTTCCAGCGCCTAAATAAAAAAATGCCCCTTTCAACTGAAAGAAGCATCTGTATATCGATCACTTATCTTTCAGAATGAAATCATTCTGCAGGACTTGGCACCGTTCCTTTACGGAGGTTGCCGGACGTCTTAGGGCCTGATCCCTCGGTCACTCTTGATAATTGAATTTATGAAATTGTCAAATTAATTTGCCTACATTGGATATTAATCCCTTTAGCGCTGTAAGTCAATAAAGATTTTTCCACTAAATTGATGTAAGCGTTGTCTTTGTTTCTATATCAATGAAAAAAATTTTATAGTTATAAGCCATGAAAAATGATGAGGAAGGTGATCCTGACGTAGAAAATAGCACTGTTAAGGAATGAATGAATGATTCTTCAGAAAGCTTGGCCGCCATCCCACTTTCAATACTATGACCTATGAAACCAGAATGGTGCCTTCTTTTAAAAGTACTGCCTTGTTTCAGTATAGGATGGTGAACAAATAGTCGGATATGTATACACGAATATTCCTCCAAAACAAGCTTTAGATAATAGTTTTCTACATTTTTTGATCTTTCACCAGCAGTGGGTGACTATGTTGGATACTTGTCTGTTTTTCATTAAAGCAGGATGCAGGCAGTATGAGGCAGAATCAATCCTTTCCGTATGTCAATGGTATGGCTGAAACAATATGCTGATATTCATGATGCCCTTATCAAAGTTTTATCGGTCATCAACACGCCTTGGAGTTTTACAAGCGGTCAGGGTTCGAAGCAGCCATGACATTTTGGATGGAAGTGAACGAAACAAGCTCAGCACTGACGCAGAGCTATTCAAGTCAATAATAGGTGCTGCTGCTTGGACGGATTATGTTTTTCCAGCCATCTATCGGCCTCCTCAATCATCCAACGGCCAAACCGCTCCTTCAGAAATACGGTTAGCCTCCTGCTATCCTCTGTAGGGTTAATGGCATAATGCAAAGCTTCTTCCATTTCTCTTTCTTTTCCAGGGTAATGGCGTGAGAATAGTTGGCATGCCGGGTACAGGTCCCTGGTGTAGGTATTTTCTTCTGCCACTACCAGCGCCATTCCACAACGGATGATTATCTTCATAATCCATGTGCAGCAATCTTTAATATCTTCCTTGTCTTCGTTTCCCTCTAAGTCCTTTAATGCCATTTCCATTTGGGACTGAAGATTCACAATGTGCTCGTTCGCCAGCTTTTCATCAGCTTTGTACTGAGGCAGTTTTTCCTGCAGGTTGATACCAAAAAGGGGGATGCTGTATGACTTGATCATAAATGGGACCATTTGAAAATGAGCGTTATCACTTACTTCTTCTATCGTAATAAAGCCTGCCTCTATCCCGTTGACAAAGGGAAACTTCTTTCCTATCTTCTCCTCCATTTCTGCAACACAGTCTTGGATAACCCTTTTTTCGGGAGAATTGTATACCACGACGAGAAGGTCTATGTCTGATACTCCCTCCATTCCAAGTCCTCTCGGCAGCGATCCTCTTAAATAAATGCTATGTAATTGATGGGTGAATCCTATTTTCACTAAATCAACGACCTGATGGATGGCAGATTGGTAGTTTTGATTCACTTTTTCCCAGCTGGTTTCATTAAGAATGTATCCATTTAAATCAGTTTTTGCCACATTTCCAATGTTTTTGATTCTGATCATTTCAGTCCTCCTTACGAATGTTTTCATATTGACAAGTTTAGGAAACCCATCGTGATTTATGAACCCCTTGCAAATAGCTGTCTCTTTTGCAAGGGGTTTACTAAATTGCCTGAAATTTTCTGCAAAAAGCAGGTGAATAGGTGTGTCCTTCTGTTTTTACCGTAGCCGCTTGCTACTTTATACTTATCTGTACTATGAGGCATGCACTCCGAAAACGAACTCTGCTGCTTATACTACATAACTTCCATTCGGTTTGTCTTTTGAATGTGATTCCCCTCCTCAAATAAAGTGGCCCCCTCCAAGACAGGGAGATGAGCCAAAGATTCATCCCTGAATATCCCGCCGGTTGTAGCCTGCAAATCCTGCAGCCGTCACAACCAACGCAATTCCCGTAAGGATACTTATTTTCACTAAATTCATCTCTTCTATCGGCAATTCCGGTATATGCGCGAAAGGAGAAAGATTGCCCACCCATTCGTCAAACTGGAACATTCCTCCCAGGTAAACCACAAAGAAGGAATAGCCCAAATACAGCCAGGCAACCCCTGTCAGATTGGGGAGGAAACCAACCAGCAGGACGCCAAGCGCCAGCGATGCCCAAATGGAAGGAAGGTAAACCATACCAGCTCCAAGGAACGTCGTAAAAGGTATTCCATCCTCCATCACAGATACAGCGGCTGCCCCAAGCCCAATTGCTGCTGCACCTTGCATTATGGCTGAAATGATAAGCGCAAGAGCTAGATAACTTCCCAATAATCTGGTTCTCGAGATGGTGCGTGCAAGGAGATGTTCCGTTCGGTACGCCTTTTCTTCTCCTTTAAGCTTAAAAATGACCATAAGAGCAGGCACTGTACTGATCATGGCGATTATGGACATGATTTTGGCGGTGAATTGTTCTGTTAAAGAAAACCCGTCGGCTGAAGGAAGCAGCTGCTGCATCATCTCTATTTCGCTGAAAAAGGATTCTAAATCACCAAAAATCGAGCCATAGGATGCACCGATCAGAAACATTCCGACTGCCCAGGATATCATCCCGGTGCGCTGCAGCCTGACGGCAAGACCAAAAGGACTTTGCAAAAAATGTGAAGCGTATTTCTTGCCTGGTTTTGAAGGCAGAAATCCCGAACCCATATCTCTGAGAGCGTTTAGATAAAAAGACAGTATCATCAACAGCAGGGAAACAACGGCAGTCAGTGCGATCGGCCACCAGTAGTTGCTGACATACACTTCAGAACCAAGCACCCATCCCAGCGGTGAAATCCAGGAAAGTGCCTCATTGCTGACGTCACCTACCGCCCTGACCAGGTACGCAACCCCTAATAATGTAAAAGACATACCGATTGTCCCTCTTGAAGATTCAGAAATCTGTGCAAATACAGCAGTGGCCCCTGCAAAGAAAAGGCCAGTGGCACCAAGCGCAAAACCATAAAGAAGGGAACCATTCAATTCCATGCTTTCTATCCCCATTGTGTATAATCCCAACCCGACTAAAAGTCCCAGCAGCACATTGGTCAGAACCAAAGAAAGAAGTGCTGCACTCAGGTTAGCCAGCCTGCCGGCAGGAAGCGACCGGACCATTTCAATCCGTCCATCCTCCTCTTCTGACCGTGTATGACGGGCTGTGAAAAGAATGCTCATGATTGCCACGGCTATAGCTGTGAATAGAAGCATTTCGTGAGCAAACATGGCTCCATAGGTATAGTCAGCAATTCCGTACCCCTTGCCCAGCATGGCTGTCATGGCAGGATTCATCATGGTTTCAGCGATTGCCTGCCTGCTTTCCTTAGTTGGATATAATCCTTCAAAAGAGCCGGCAGTCAATAGCGATAGAACCCCCAGGGAGATAATCCAAACTGGGATACGGATACGGTCTTGCCGCAGGATGAACCCCAGCAACATCCCGGTTTTGTTGAATAGTGAGCTGCCCATCAGGATTCACCCCCGGCTTTTTTCGTTCCTTTCCCTCCTGCATCATAATGGCGCATGAACAAGTCTTCCAGTGTCGGGGGTGCACTTTCAATTCTCTTGATTCCAAATCCACTGACATAACGGACCACACTATCAAGCTCTTTAGAATCCACCTGAAAAGAAACCTCGCCCCCGTTTTCCTTTATCTCATGAACACCTTTCAACTCATGAAGGGAAGCAACCGGCTGAGATGTTTCCAGCAGTAAATGTGTTCTGGTTAAATGACGTAATTCATTCATGGTGCCTGTTTCAATAATCTCGCCATCGCGAATGATTCCGACCCTGTCACAAAGTTTTTCTACTTCTGATAGGATGTGGCTTGATAACAGTACACTTTTCCCTTCTGCTTTCACTTCCCCCACACATTCCTGAAAAACATGCTCCATCAACGGGTCAAGACCGGAAGTTGGTTCATCAAGGATATATAAGTCTGCACCTGAAGCAAATGCTGCAATGAGGGCGACTTTCTGTCGATTTCCTTTTGAATAGGTCCTGCACTTTTTAGTGGGATCAAGCTTGAACCGTTCGATAAGCTCTTCACGTTTTCCCCTGTTCACCGAACTTCTCAGTTTCATGAATAAATCAACCACTTCACCGCCTGTCAAATTCGGCCAGAGGTTCACATCCCCCGGGACATACGCAATTCGCTTATGGATTTCAACTGCCTCTTTCCAAGTGTCCATGCCAAAGATGGCAGCCTCCCCTTTGGTTGCTTTCAGTGCCCCAAGCAAAATGCGGATTGTTGTTGATTTACCAGCCCCATTCGGGCCGATGAATCCATAGACCTCTCCTTGATTCACCTCAATATTGACTCCGTTCAATGCGGTGAATTTGCCGAATGTCTTTGTTAAGTGATTTGTTTTTAAAACAGCCATACACGCTCCTCCTCTTCAAAAAAAACACTATTTATAAAATGAATTCTTTAACACTTCCAGATAATCTTCCATTTCCGAAAGTGTGTCATCAATAGTTATTTCTTTGATATCCATCCCTTTTACCTTTGCCTGCATTCTGTTCGCGAATCCTTCCAAGGACCAGGTAATGATGTCTTTTGCTTTCTCGACATCCACACCTTCTTTGAATTTACTGGTATCGATATTTTTCATCATTTCCTTGTAGTTGCTATTGAGAAACTCGTTTTTACGCTTTTCCAACTCCTGGCTGATCTCAGGATCCTCTTCAAAGAAGATGCCCGTAAAGAAGGCGAACACCTGAGGGTATTGGTGAAACATTTCAATTTTCACCGAGGCCAATTCGCGGTTGCGTTCAAAGATATCCTTTATTTCCCAGTTGACCTCCTTTTTCATCTTTTCGATCAAAATTTGAACAAAATGATCAAAGAGGAAAAGGTATAAGTCTTTTTTATTATTAAAATAGTGGAATAATGCCCCCTTTGAAATTCCTGCCCCTTTCACCATTTCATTTGTAGAGGCATTTTTATATCCCTTTCGAGCAAATTCATTCAGTGCTGCATTCAATATCCTGTCTTGTTTTTCTTGTTCGAGATTAAAAAATCTGTCATCCATCTGGACACCTCCTTGAAATGCTTAAATCATCTTTTGACCACCTTGGTCAATTTCATCTTACACCTATTGACCAACCCGGTCAATAGGATGTTTTGTCGAAAAAAATAAAAACAACCCGGCGATTGAGTTGTTTTTGAGATATCACTTCTCTTCATTAGTCATGAAAAAAATTATTCTGCTGGCATGCCTGGAGGATAGTAATATGGCGGCACCTTCAGCCAGCCTCGTTTCCTCATAAGGGTTTTCAGGGTTGTTCCAAAATTCGTCCACTCCGTATAAAACTCAAACCACATAAGACCCATATCATTTCTGATTGCATCTGCCTGCCCTTTGGCACAAGAATTCATGCATGTTACCAATTTAAAAGCAATGCCATTGGTTATTTCAACATCAGTTAATTTGACGCCGAGGGGAATTGAATTTGGTTGGGACTCCGGTTTTGCTGACGTCACATCTGGAAGCGGGATCCCCTCTGCTTTCATGAAATTGCTCAATTTGGCAACCTGTGCTTCACAAAGGCGCACCACATCGACGAGCATTTCCTTCACTTCATCATCCGTTGTCGTGTTTAAACCAATTTCTTCATATCGAATGAATTCTTCCATCAATGTGGCATATGTCCAGCAGTCTCCAGCCTCCACAATATGTAACGGGGCTTTCGGTTCGTCCGTACTATCGATTGCTGTTTTCAGCGTATTCCAAACGGCTTCAAATGGATTTGCCATTCCCAACACCTCCTGCCTTACTATTATTTCTAATTAACTGGAAAAAATGTAAATATTCTAGTCTTTTAAATGATTCTCTGGCATGTATGTAATTTGATTCACAGGAAAAAATGATAGCAACAGGAGGGGTTTGTTATGACGAACATTTTTTCAGCTATTAAAGATTATTTACAAATGCAACTGGATGACGAGCCAAAGAATCCTCTTCATGTCGGAGAAGTGATGAGCTGCTGGATGTACCTGGCGCTGATGGATGAAGCGACCGTATACCTTCAAATCGGTGTAAATACAACCAATGATGATGAAGTCCAGAAAATTTTGAATGATAGCATGAAACAATGTGATGTACACGGGAAGCGGTTTAAAGAATTCATGAAGACAGAAGGAGTGCATCTTCCTCCTACAAGTGAACAACGCCCCAACTCTGATCCAAACAGTGTTCCACTTGGGGTAAAAATGACAGATGATGAGATTATGAACGGCCTCAGCTTGAAAACAGTCGCTGCTGTCATGCATTGTGCTGCCTCTGCCAGTCAGTCTATCCGTAATGACGTCGGTATGATGTTCACTCATGCCATGATTGAAAAAATGAAGTTTGGGACGGAAGTAAAAGAAATGATGAGGAAAAGAGGCTGGATCAAGGTCCCCCCTTACTATTATCCACCAGGAATGCCGAAACAGCGTTGAGCGGAAGAGAAATCCGTTTTGGGTTTTTCTTTTTTCTTTTTGGGGGTAACTAATGGTATTGAAATATTCAGCTAAAAAGGAGGTTTTCCAATGTTTCAGGCTGCATTATGGGGAGGACTTGCCAGTTTGTCACTGTTCATCGGTGCCATTGCAGGCATCTACTTGAAAATCCCCCGGAGGATTGTAGGCTATATCATGGCCCTTGGAACCGGCTTGATCATCGGATCGGCCACCTTTGATTTACTCAGTGAAGCTCAAGGAAATGCAAATTTGATTTTGATCACATGTATGTTTTTGTTAGGTGCCCTGATTTTTACCGTTTTTGAATTATTCATCAGCAGAAACGGTGGAAATGAGCGAAAGCGATCCAAAAAAAATCCTCATGGTCATGCCGGATTGGCCATCTATGTTGGAACCCTGATGGATGCCATTCCAGAATCGATCATTATCGGAATCAGTTTCATCGGCAGCCAGCCGATTCAATGGGTATTTATCTTTGCCATATTTATCAGTAACCTCCCTGAATCATTGTCCAGTTCCATCGGGTTGCGTAAAGATAATTACAGTGTAAGAAAAATCCTATTCTTGTGGGGAAGTGTCGTGGTTTTATCTTCTGTAAGTTCGATGATGGGGTATCTGTTCCTGCAGGGTTCCTCTGAGAGTGTCAGTTATTTAATCGGTGCTTTCGGGGCAGGAGGTTTAATGGCAATGGTGTCCTCAACCATGCTACCCGAGGCTTTTGAGCAAGGAGGGCCGATCGTTGGCTTTGTTTCATCGCTGGGAATCATTCTTTCGTTTATCTTAACCAACCTTCAGGGTCCTGCATTTTAGGATAGAGAAAAGAGCCTTCCTGGTTGAGAAGGCTCTTTTCTGTTTTGGCTTACGGCTCAGCCGCCCATCTTCCGGCGGGTGACATTTGCTTTTTTCGCCTGCTGGCTCTTCAAGCGCTGGTTACCGGCTGGACCATTGTTTTGCTGCTTGCCGCTCCCTTGTGCTTGTTTCTTTCGTTCAAGCTGCTGTTTCATTGCTTCTTGTAAACTGATCTTTTTTTGGCCGTCTGCCATTGGACTGTTCTCCTTCACAAGACATGGATGTCTATGATTTACTTTATATCCTTATTATAAAGCATGGCCAGAAATAAAACATCAACATTTTACAGTCCTTTACTGCACTGCCGTAACAGGGGACAGTCCCCTGTTACGGCAGTGCAGCAGAGTGCTAGCACAAATATATCAAGATGATAGATGCTTGGTTTGGTTGAATTCCTTGAGGTTCCATTTGTTTTCTTGGAAGTGAATGGTGTTGATGCATGCATTGACCAGGTGAGTTTCGCCGTATACGAATTGTTCTGGTGACAGGTGTGCCAGGAGGATTCCAATCAATGCACCGTGTGCGACCAACAGAACATTTTTATCAGGGAATCGTTGTTGAATTTCCTCTATACCATTTACTGCACGGGCCATTACTTCCTCTCTGCTTTCCTGGCCAGGGCTGTCTCCGTTCGGATATTTTTTCCGGCTTTCTTCAATCAGCATCCCTTCCGCTTCCCCGAAATACCTTTCTGCAAACTCTTCCATCTCTATCAAAGGAAGATGCAATTCCTCATTAATGATTTCCGCTGTTCGCTTTGCTCTTTTTAAAGGAGACGTAATAATAGCATCCCACTCTCCGTTCTTCAAAAAGTCTCTTGCCTGTCCGGCTTGCAGCTTTCCGGTTTCATTTAATTCAATATCTGTTTTGCCCTGGAGCCTTCTCTCTTTATTCCAATCGGTTTGTCCATGGCGGACAATGCAAATCTTTGTCATGCGTTTCTCCTCCGTTTCTCTAGCTTTCCCTCTAATATCGTACCATAATCAGTGACCTAGGCAGTATAAATGTGCATGGACAGCTGAGACCTGTAACTCCTTTGTGTAATGGCTGTTTTCGCATTAATTGGTGCTTTCAGAAAAATTCCATGAGCCGATTTTTTCCCCTGTATCCCCGGATATCCCCTCGAAAAAGCGAGAGCAGCTCATTTCTTTCCTGCTTACAGGGGGTTATCCGGTGGATGACCATCTTCATATTGAATAGCAACAAAGTTTACGGAAAAGCCTTATAAAGAAGGAACCCCTTCTAACAAAATATTTTTTCATGCAGGATGCCCGTCCACAATTTTTATAAACTTCCACATACCTTAATAGTAAGTGAAAGGGAAAGATCTCAACTTGATTGAACACTTGTTTATTTATCGAAAAAAAAAGGAGTGAAAGTATGAGCGGAAAATATACCTTCCCAGGACACAGCACGAAAAAGCATTGCAAAAAATCAAAAGTCAAGCATGTTACTTGCAAAACAGAATCGTATAAAGTGTTCGGCGGCACTTATGTACCTGTCATTCTTGCCCACGTTAACCTTCAGACCGATATTGCTTCACATGTAAAGCTGCCTTCCTACGCAAAGGAAATCAAATCCATCAAGAAAAATGTATCCATTAAACAGTGTGAGGTGTTGAAACACCCTGCTTCACGCAACAAAGCGAAAATCTTTGTGAAAGGTACCATTCACAAGAACATTCAGTATGTTGAATCCTGTAACGGGTATTTAAGAGATTACAGTGTGGATGTCCCTTTCACATGTATTGACGAGGTTTATCTGTCTCAAGCTGACAGACAACTTGATAGTCAAAAAAGCTCGTTGACACATGAATACAAATACACATCAAAAAATAAGCATGGTGCAGACAAATCAAAGTATGGTTCCTACACCTATGAGAATTTCAATGAACCTATTGAGTGTGTATTAAAATCGTCGGATATTTTCGAGATTGACCTGACCAAAGACTATGACAAGACGGGCCGTTTCATGAATCTCACAGAAAGAATGGATGTTAATTTGTGGTTCATGCTTGTCCAAAATCAAGAACGCTATGAATCTTTCGGTGAAGATCACCATGATGCTCCATCCATGAAGGATAATCAAGAAAATTCTTTTGTGGAAGAGTCACCGATTAAGAATTTTAAGCAAAAATCTTTATTGGACTTGATCCAAGATAGAATTGACCAATTGAAGCTGTAGAAAACAAATGGGTGTCTCATTGAAAGACACCCATTTTACACTTGTAAGGTAACCGTTTGTTCCTGGACTGCTTCTATGGTTATCTTCGCTGTTCCAAGGACCCCCAGCAGCGACTTCTCATGCTTGGATTTTTTTACCTCGTCATGCGAAATCATGCTAAACGATTCTAGGTTAACCTTGATGGGGGATACCAATTTCTCCTCCCATACTCTGTGTGTTGAAACAAAGAGACTGCTGTTATCTGTAAAATCATATTCAGCACTTCTCGTAAAAGGTAATTCGGGTTCAGAAATCCAGGTGCCTTTCACAGTTCTTTGCAAAGGTACATAAATTTTCACAGTCTGTAAGCGGCCATTTTTTTGTGAAATAAATTCCAAATCTGCACATAAGACAAGCTCTAAGAAAAGTTTATCTGATGGCAGTGCTGCACAGCCTTTGAAATGATGAACTGACCATTCTATTTTTGTAATGGAGGAAAGCGGCATCAGCAAAGTAAAACTATCAAAAATATCAAGGGTGACATCTTCTTTTATCAGCACCACCGGGAGTTGGGCCCTTATATACTTAGAAGACCCTGCAGACTTATCAAGGCGGCATTCTTCCTTCTTCTTTTCACATATATCTGGTTCTTCCTTTTCTGCGAGAAGGGACTCACCTTCTATTTCTGCTACATTCAATTCCTTCGATTCCTCTTGTTTGTCTTCCATTACTTCTTCATCACTCGGAGGTATCTCGGGCATTTCTGTTTTTTTATAGAGCAGTTCATCATCATCTTCGGGGAGAGAAATGATCTCATCCTCTTTCTTTCGTTTTAAAGGCTTCCCCTTGGATTCCAGGCTTTCGGGTTCACTCTTCTTCCTCTCAGTTGAAAATGTCTGAGGAGGAGGCAGGATTAGCGGCCCTCCACTCTTCTTCTTATCATTGTCTGTTGAGATTACACTATTCCTGTTTCCGTTATCGATGCTGTGACGATAAAATGAACTGGGATAAAGATTTCTGCCGCTCGTTCTTTCCGGTAAGGACGGTTTCGGATGGTCATCTCTTCTGATTCTTCTGTCACTTAGGCGCTGCAATCTGCTATTTCTAGCAGCCATGTTTTCACCTCCTTTGTAAAAAAGGAATAGGGATTATACTATTAGTTAGCATAACCCCGTTCCGTGCCTTTTTAGTAGTGATCGTCCTCATCGCAATCATGGTGATGGTGATCATCATTAGTAGTGGAGGCAACGCGAATCTGTTGGTCCTGGATCACTTTTATAGTGAAGTCCAAAACCATTTTTTCTTCGATCGTCTTAAAGACTCCTTCTGCAATGGGGGCGTCCTTGCCGATTTTTTTCCTGTCTATGGCTTCATCCCATTCAATGATACTGCTGGATACAAGCTCACAGTATGGCAGCTCATTATAGTATTGGGTGCTGGATTGGTGGAATTGTGACAAATCACTTGATAAGAGTTCATCCTTTTCAGGGAATCCTGATGGAAGCGGCTGCGCAACAAAGAAATCAAACTCTTCTCTGGAATTCATCTTTGGTTGTACAGGAGCAGATAGATACTTCTTGATTTCCGTAACAACCTGGAACGGTATGTCGATCGTATAGGAGTGCAGGTCAGATGCAATGGATTGATGGGTTGCATGCTCGATATCTCCTGACGGACTTGCATATTGGATGTTTTTGCGGACAAAACCGCTGACAAATAATTTATTGGAAGGAAGAAGAAGGCGGCATTGCGTGATCTTCACGCGTTTTTTGACATCTTTGATTTCCAATACAGGCTCAGGGAATGTAATCTTTGCGGTCATATCTGCCTGCAATGCCAGTTCGGCAAGCACAACAGGAACTTTCGTTACCAGCTTTCCAATGTTCACATTCGGTTGATGATGTTTAGGTTTACAGTAGCTTTCATTGCTCTCTTTGTATGATTCAGACATTTATAGTCCTCCTTAAAAATCAAGATAGTTCAATGTATGTTGTGCGTTCGTCTATGTATAGGCATACGCCCATGGGCAAGTTGGAAATTTTGGTTGAATATCACGGGTGGCAGTGTACGAAATCAATGCCAACAGATGGTTCGATTCGTTTTTCATTTGGGCACTGGATAGGATGCTACGGTTCTTTTAGAGGCTTTTCTGCCTGTCCGGACCTGTTTTGAATACTTAGACTTCTAGACAAATTTTTCTTCAATCTCGATCTGTTTTAAACTCTAAAACCTCCTATGCCCATCACGCTTTCATCTTTATTCCTATGTATCCTCATTTCACTAAATACAAAAAAACACTGCCCCCGGGCGGGAGAAGTGTTTTCTTCCTTAACTATGAAATTTAAGCGTCGTCGCCAGTAGTAACGTTAAGCTGCTGGTTCTGAAGGACTTTAACTGTAAATGTAACAATCATTTTTTCAACTATTTTGGTAAAGCAGCCCTCTCCCACCGGACCACCGTGGTAGCTGTGGCGGTTTGTGGCTTCATCCCACTCAAGAATTGAGCTGGAAAGCAATTCACAGAATGGCAGTTGATTGTAAAATTGTGTGCTGAACTGATGGAACTGAGAAATGTCGCTGGACAAGAATTGGTCTTTTTCAGGGTATCCTTTACCAAGATCCTGCTCTCTGTAATAGTCGAACTCAGTGCGTGTGTTTGATACAGGCAGTTGAACCGGTGCATCCAAAGGAATGTTGGAAACACATTCAAATGGAACCCTGACTGTTAAAGATTTGATATCTGATGCAACACAATTCCCTTCTTTATTATAAACCGGTGTAGCATATTGGATATTTTTGCGGACAAATCCTTTGATGACGAGTGGGAATGTTCCATTATCAGAAAATGCTGGTGCAGCAACTGGCGGAGTCAAAAGACGGCATTGCACGATTTCGACTCTCTTTTTGACATCCTTGATTTCCATTACCGGTTCCGGGAAGTTTACTTCTGCAACAAGATTGGAGGTGATTTCTCTGACAGCCAGCTGCACAGGGACCCTGATGGTTCTTGTGACGTCATCAGGGACAATTAAAGTATCGCCTTCGACGTTGGTGCATTCCCCAACGTTAGCTGTTTGATTTACTTCGATACAATCTCGTTTAGGATGTTGATGTTTATCACTCATTGTTTTTCCTCCTTATATTTTCCTTCACTTCATCCTATGCATACATGTCTATTAAGCTTGGTCATATGAATCAGTACAAGCGTGGAATTTCACGATATATCAAGGCTTTTTTGCTAAGATCCATAAAAATTAAACCTATGTACATGCACCTGGGCACCTCTTCCTCCATAGGATTCAAAGGAGGAGGAGATACTAATGAAATCGTCCAATTTCTTTGCCGTTGATATCGGCAACAGCTGGTATAAGGTCCTCGCCTCTGATGGCGGGGAACTCTCAGATTATCAAATGCCCAACGCAATTGCTTTATTTGATGAAGAATTCTATGAGATGCCCTATGAGGAAGAAGATGTGGAACTGGAAGAGAATTTAATTGTTGAGGTCAAGAGCCAGGCTGTCATGAATAGAAGAGATATTTTTTATACAGGAAGATCAGCAGCCAGACAAAGAAATGTCAGCCTGACTTCCGTTAACAATCAGAAGGTGGATGAATTGCGTACTTATATTCTTTTGTTTTCGATAACCGCCTACCACGCCCTGATGATCAGCCAGGATGAAACTGATATAGTATATGAAATTGATCAGCTGGCTGTCTCACTTCCGACAACCCAATATAAAGGAAAGAAAGACCTGTTGAAGGAACGGTTGCTTGGCACTCACACCATCATCCTTCATAAAGTACCAGGCGTTCCGGAGCCGAAGGAGGTTTGCGTTAAACTGACCATCAAGAACGTCATTGTCGGCGCAGAAGGGGCTTGTGCATACCTTGGTTTAACCAGAGATCAGGAAACTCTCGGCATCAAAGACGATGAGCTGGTAAAGGACTCATTAAAAGGTGTACTGATCGGCGACCTTGGCGGTGACTCTGTTGATTTCGTCGGCATCAAAAATAACAAACCTGTTGCCTCTGTGGAAGGTGAACATTTTGGAATCAATCAATTCCTGGATATCATTATCCAAAAGGTCAGCAAAAATGAATTATATAAATTTGATTCTCGTGCAGAGTTGGAAGAAAAGCTGGCAGCCGGCCCATCAGAATGGTATGTGGAGCCTTTCGCAGGTGTTCGGAAAGACATCAGCAAATATATAACTCCGCAATTGAAATCCATGGCCATCAAATATCTGGAGCTGTTTGATAAGGTCAGGAGCAGTTCTAATGAAATCAAAGGAGCTTCCCGCTATATAGCTGTCGGTGGTGCAGCCAAACTTGCACAGAAACAAATCCAGGAAGCAGCTGTTAAATGGAGTGAAAAAGGCCGTCCTATCAACCTTGACTTTCCGGAAGATTTGGAAAAGTTAAATGTCCTGGGATTGCTGATCCTTGCAAAGATGAGTCATTTGAAACGACAACAACAAGATGAAATGACGAATCTCGCAGCCATAAGAGGTTGAGCCATATGGGAGAAACATATACTGATTACGTCAATCGGGTGGCTATTACGATTCCAGATAACTATATCGATATCAAGACAGGCAACTCCCATGCTGTTTCAAGGCTGATTCAGGAACAGATTGAGTATCATGCCCATAACCACACTTTGGTCCATCTCCTGTTCTCTGCCCTTGACCAGTATTTCAAGCCTGCCTCCGCCAAAAGCGGCACAAACACGGACATCATGCACGAACTCGAAACCATTAAAGCGATGCTCCAGCGTGGAATTGTTCCAGGAATCCAGAATCATCACCCAACGCCACCCCTGCAGCAGTCCCCCAAACCTTTGGAAATTCAAGAACTGAATGACATTCTGGAAGCCTTCGGGGGCTGACACCCTGGAGGTTTTTTTATTTGGGCGACAGGCATGACCCGAAATTTGTCAAACGTCCCTATGTTTCTTTGAAGGTATTATTATCTATACCGGAACTATACCTGATTTTGGTGATTATCATGGGGGTAGCTATTCTTTCCTTTAAGCCAGAACCCACTACCCTGAATGTATTTTGAGGTACCCTTTCCCCTTCTGTATTCCAACGGTTTTGATGGATCTGCCTGGATGCAGAAATCAATCTTTCTATGATCACTACAGGACACTACAAAAAAACCGGTTCCCCATCAGGAACCGGTTTGTGATTGGTGGTAGTATGTAGGCCGCATTTGCCGTAAATCGTTTAAGAAAGTTTTAAACCACCACTCCTCAAAGTGGGGGTTTGCAGAAACGTTCCTGTCTTCCGCAATCCATGGCGGCCTGACATTCCGGCTTCGATATAAAACTCCCTATTACAGCTTAAAGGTTAAAACTTTATTATCATTACGTACAATGCAGCTTGTATTAATATAATACCTCATCATCTTTTTATTATCAACAGCAGTTTTTTCCATTATTCCGTAATGCCCGCGTTCCAGATGGGATCAGAAATAGAAATTGAAAAACCAGCTCCCGACTGGAAACTGGTTTGTGAAAAATCAATATTAGCAGGCCGCAATTGCCGTAAATCGTCTAAGAAAGTTTTAAACCACCACTCCTCAAAGTGGGTGTTTGCAGAAACGTTCCTGTCTTCCGCAATCCATGGCGGCCTGACATTCCGGCTTCGATATAAAACTCCCTATTACAGCTTAAAGGTTAAAACTTTATTATCATTACGTACAATGCAGCTTGTATTCGTATAATATCGTATCCTTCGAAGAATATCAAGCACAAGATTTTCCTCCTAACCTTTTTTCGGTTTCCTCCTTCCCCTTATATTTTTCAACCGGCTTATGAAAAAAATTTCCATGCTATGAATTTCGCTATTCGACAAACTAATCTAATACCGCAAAAATTGTTACAGTCTTTATTATCCCAAAATAATATCGCCTTTTTCGTTTCAGGGTCTTTTCGACAAAAACCGGGTTGTGCCTGTCACATATCCTGACAAGCAGAATATGTGACAAATCCCCGGGCTAAAGATATTCTATTTATATCTTATAGGAATACTGTTATTTTTTTCCCTTTACTAACAGGATAAGGAGGTGAATGAATGAAGGTCATTTTAGCCTCTCCAGACTTTCATCAACAGCGGGGAAATACGGTAACGGTTCAGAGGATTGCAGATGGTCTTAAAAAGTATGGAGTAGAGACAGAGATTGTTTCAACGACGGAAGATACGGAACTCCCTTCCCTTCCTGAAGCAGATCTAATTCATGGATTTCATGCTTATAAATTTTATACGTTTAAAGAAAAGCTGAACGAAAACCGGACGCCATTTGTCATTACGATGACAGGGACTGATTTGAATCATGATTTACTTGACGAAAACCGAAGCGGTAAGGTTGAAGCTTGTTTGCAGGAAGCCCGTGCAATTACGGTTTTTGACAAAGATGCCAAAGAAACCTTAATAAAGCAGATAGATGGAATCAGCTCGAAAATCCATGTCATTCATCAGGGCACAAGTGATTTGAAGACAGCCGCTGCAAGTATCCCTAAAGAAGATGGCACCTTCCTATTCGTTCTCCCTGCAGGAATCAGGAAAGTAAAGAACATACCCTTTGCTATCAAGGCTTTACAGAAGCTTCTTGATCGGCATCCCGAGATCCGCCTTTTACTTGTCGGCCCCATGCTTGAAGAACATGAGGGCGGGCTGGTTGAAGATCTTGTTGAAAAGAACAGCGGCTGGGTTTCCTATATCGGTCAGCTTCCTCACCAAGAAATGGGAGCTGTCTACCAGATTGCAGATGCCGTACTCAATACATCCCTCTCAGAAGGACAGCCTGCTGCAATCTTAGAAGCAATGGAATACGGGCTTCCTG
Source organism: Bacillus sp. SRL337 (assembly GCF_984799155.1). Taxonomy (NCBI): domain Bacteria; kingdom Bacillati; phylum Bacillota; class Bacilli; order Caryophanales; family Bacillaceae; genus Bacillus; species Bacillus sp. SRL337. The sequence goes on from NZ_OZ481793.1 coordinate 2,641,837, forward strand.
TCATTGCTTCCGACAATACCGGAAACCGGAATATTGTTACACATGGGAAAACGGGTTTTGTATACACTAATGAAAGCGAATTTCTTGATTATGCAGAAACTTTGCTGAATAATAACGGAATGAGGAAAGAATTTGGCAGTTCAGCCAAATCTTACATCCTTGATTTCCATTCCAGGGAGTACGAGGCTCACACCATGTTTATGATGTACAACCAGGTACTGAAAAATCAAGCTCTGCAATCCATTCATAAGGAGTGATTCTATATGACAAACAAAGAAATTTTCAAGCTGACATCTCTGTCTTCAAAAGGCGGCTGAGGATGCAAAATTGGTCCTGAAGACCTGGCGCAGGTTCTGCGTCATTTACCACGCTCTGTAGAAGATCCTAATTTACTAGTCGGCCTTGATACATCTGATGATGCGGGTGTGTATAAGATCAATGATGAAACAGCTCTCGTTCAAACATTGGATTATTTCACCCCGATTGTGGACGACCCATATATGTTCGGCCAAATTGCCGCTGCTAATGCCTTAAGCGATGTCTATGCAATGGGCGGCAAACCGATCACGGTTATGAATATCGTCGGCTTCCCTATCTCGACTCTTGATAAAAGCATCCTTGCCGATATTCTATCAGGTGCTTCCGATAAGGTGGTCGAATCAGGAGCCGTTTTAGTCGGCGGCCACTCAATCGATGATCAGGAGCCGAAATTCGGCTTATCGGTCACCGGTATTGTACACCCTGATCGTGTCCGTTCCAATGCAGCAGCACAGCCCGGTGACAAACTGATTCTTACGAAGCCGATCGGTGTAGGCATTTTGACAACAGCTATCAAAAATGACAAACTCCCTCAAGAAAATATCAATGAGGTTATGAAGACAATGGCTGGATTGAACAAAGATGCAGCTGAAGCGATGGAAGCATTCCCTGTCAATGCATGTACGGATGTCACCGGCTTTGGCCTTTTGGGTCATGCCATGGAAATTGCTGAAGGAAGCAAGAACGGCATCACAATTGAAAAAGATGCAGTTCCTGTACTGGATAAAACAAGGGAACTGGCAGAACAAAACGTCATTCCCGGCGGTACCCGCAAAAACCATAAATGGCTTTCAGACAGAATTGATTACGGGGACTCGATATCTGAAATCGACCAGCTGATTCTATGTGATGCCATCACTTCCGGCGGGCTGCTTATCTCCGTTCCGGAAGAACATGCAGAAGCACTGCAAAACGCACTGATAAGCAAGAATCTGAACTCTGCTGTCATCGGAACAGTAACAGCAGAAAATCCAGGAAGGATACGTGTTAAGTAAAAAGGGCTCATGACGAGTCCTTTTTACACATTAATACTCTGAAAAAAAGTAAGTCTTACTGAATAACGCTACTTAATGTGAACGTACTAAATATATAGGGGTGCAATTATGAAAAAAAGCATATTTCTAACAATGTTAATCTCCCTTTCCCTGTTCATCGCAGCATGCGGCAGCAACGGGAATTCCAATACCAATAACTCTGATGGCCCTGAGAAAGAGGATAAAACCGCCAGCAGTGAAGCCTTTACCATCGGCGTCATCCCTGTGCAGACAGAAGGGGCCATGGAAGAGGCCATGGACAAGCTGCAGACCATTCTTACTGATAAGCTTGGCAGGGATGTCGAGGTCGAAGTCTATCCTGATTATAATGGCGTCGTGGAAGCAATGAATTACGACAAGATCGATATGGCTTATTTTGGACCTTTATCTTATGTCATTGCGAATGAGAAAAGCGGTGCTAAAGCGATCATCACTCAATTGATAGATGGTGAGCCGTTCTACCATTCCTATATCATCACCCACAAGGATAATCCGTGGAATTCGATTGAAGAATTACTTGATGACAGCAAGGAAGTGAATTTTGCTTTCGGTGACCCCAACTCTACTTCCGGATCCCTTATTCCTTCCATTGAACTTCAGGACCGCGGTGCATATCAGTCTGAAGATGAGCATGAATTCAAATCCGTTCGCTTTACAGGCTCACATGACGCAACAGCTTTAGCTGTGCAAAATAAACAAGTCGATGCCGGCGCAGTCGACAGTGCCATCTTCAATCAGCTTGTCGAATCAGGAAAAGTGGACGGTGAACAGATAAAGACCATTTGGGAATCCGAGAAACTTTTCCAATACCCATGGGCAGTACACAAGGATACAGATGAAGAAACGATAGAAGCATTGCGGTCTGCATTTCTTGAAATCAAGGATCAGAAAGTCCTCGATGCATTTGGAGCCACTGGCTTTACTGAGGCATCCAATGAAGACTACGAGAGCATAAGGCAGGCAGCCCTGAAGCAGGGACTTATCGAAGAATAGAGTGATGCACCGTGTGGTTTAAAAAGAGAAGCATCTTTACTTTTCTAATCTTGATCATCTTGGTCTACTTCAGTATGAAGCTGACCGAATTTGATTTATCAAAGTTCAAAGACTTCCGTAATATGATCGACTTTCTATCACAATGGTTCCCGATGGACTTTTCCCTCTTGCCAAGGATGGTTCAGGACGGGGTGGAAACACTGGCAATGGCGTTCCTGGGAAGCTTTTTCGCCCTCCTGATCGCCTTGCCCCTGAGTTTTATCTCAGCCAGAAATACATCCCCTTCCCCCCTGCTCTATCATTTTTCAAGAGTGGCATTAAGTTTTGTCAGGTCCATTCCTGAAATCGTCATTGGCTTGATCCTTCTGACAGCGCTGGGACTCGGACCATTCCCTGCAGTCATTGCCATCATGATTCATAACATCGGTGTATTGGGGAAATTGATTTCTGAACTTATCGAGGCTTCTGATTCGGGGCCGCAGGATGCGATGAAGGCCGTTGGAGCCAAGAAGTGGTTTGCCTACTTCTTCAGCATCATTCCCCAAATCTGGCCCAATGTCCTTTCCCACTACTTCTATCGGTTTGAAGTAGCAATCAGAACTTCCCTTGTACTCGGGTTCATTGGGGGCGGCGGAATAGGACAGCGTCTATTCAACGATTTCAAGACATTTCAGTACTCTTCCGTTTCACTTGATGTTCTCATCATCATGATCATGGTCATCGCTGTGGATTTCCTGGGAAGCTATGTCCGGAATAAAGTCATATAGGGGGCAGCCAGCATGTTAAAATTAGAAGATATCAGCGTCCAATACAGAGGCTCAGCTCATCCTGCGCTTTCTTCTGTTGATCTTTCTTTTGAAAAAGGCGATTTTGTTTGTATACTGGGGAAAAGCGGAGCAGGCAAATCCACCCTCATACGCACGATCAATGGTCTGCAGTCCTTGTCACAAGGCGAAGTATATTGGAATGGCCATCCCCTTTCCGCCAAATCAGAAGAAGAAGCCAGAAAAGTGCGGAGGGAAATGGGGATGATCTTCCAGCATTTCAACCTTGTCCCCCGCCTTACTGTTCTTCAAAATGTATTGACAGGGATGTTCGGGTATCGATCTTCCCTAAAAAATCTGATTGGCTGGTTTACAGCAGAAGAAGTAGAACGGGCCAAAGCAGTCATTGCCGAAGTCGGGCTCTCCGAATTTGCCGGCAGACGTGTTGAACATTTAAGTGGTGGACAGAAACAACGTGTCGGCATTGCAAGGGCCCTCGTTCAGACTCCACAGGTGCTTTTAGGGGATGAACCTGTTGCGAGCTTGGATCCCGGAACCTCCAACCATATATTTTCTTTGATTAAACAAATGCATGACCAGCATGACTTGTTGACCATCATTAATGTGCATGATGTTTCATTGGCAAAGAAATTTGCTGACCGCATCATTGCTTTGAGGGATGGAAGGGTTATTTTTAATGGTCAGGCAGCCGATTTTACAGAGCAGGAATATGTAGAAACTTACGGATCTGAGGACTATGAACTAGTATAAATGAAAGGAGCTTGCTTTATGCAAAAAAGCCCATGAGTGGTTGATTGCACAAGGGTCGTGTACGACTCTGAGGATGATAATGTAATCACCAGACTACCTGAAACCCAGCCAAAATCTGTCATGCTGACCTTTGATGATGGTCCGGCAAGAGCACTAACTGAGATCCTGGACATTCTTAAGCAGGAAGAAGTGCAGGCTGCTTTCTTTTGGCAGTCAAGGCTCCTCCATCCTAAACGTCCCTGGAAGAGGGTGCTTGATGAAGGGCATCTAATAGGCAGCCACTCCACTCATCACAAAAATCTTGCCCGGCTTTCCTATGAAGGTCAACTAGCCGATCTATCCAGCAGCATAAAAAAAATCGATGGTGTGACAGGACAGGAGACAAAATACTTCCGCCCTCCCTTCGGCCAATACAATGAGGATACGATTGCCGCTGCACAAGAACTAGGCATGAAGACAGTAATGTGGAGGATTTCTTCCATGGATTGGGAATTAAAAGAGAATCCTGGTCAAATCACTCGGTATGTCATCGACAATCTAGAGGACAGGGCAATCATCCTTTTACATGAACTGCCCCAAACCGTCATCATACTGCCTGAACTGATCCGGCAAATTAAACAGCACGGGTTCCAATTTCAATTATTGGACAGTTTTTAAGCTTAGAAGAGGATTTCTTCTAAGCTTTTTTATTGCCTCTTTCCTTTTCCATTGTCACGGCATGGGAAAGAATGCAGAACGATCATGTATCATTGATGTACAGGGTCCATAGATTAGATATTTTTGCTGATGACAGGAAAACCATATGATTGATCATTTTCTTCCCAGAACATAACCCCAATTTCACCTTCCTATACTTATAAATTTAGCCAGCTTCGAGTTCTCAATCATTCGCCAGTCTAAGTTATAATTGAATTAATATGGGAAAAGTAATAGAGACTACTTTTTGAAAAGGAGTGCAGCCGATGAAAAAATGGGCCTTTGTTTCAGACTTCGATGGCACCATCTCTAATCAGGATTTTTATGATTTTGTAATAGAAAACCATTATAATGAAGGAAAAGAACTTTACAACCAGTGGAAAAATGGGGAAATGAAAGACATTGAATTTCTTGGTGAAGTTTTCAAGAATATTAATGATAATGAAGAAAATATTATCAAGGAGATACAATCCCTGGCGATTGACGAGTATGCAATGCAATTTATCAAAAGCGTACAGCAGAACGGCGGGGACTTTTTTATTCTCAGTGCGGGAACTGACTACTATATCAACCACCTCCTCGACTACTATAGTGTCGGGAATGTGAAAGTCTACTCGAACAAAGGCTATTATGAGAACCAGGGAGTTCATCTAAATCTTGATGAAGCCCACCCTCATTATCATGAGCGCTATGGTATTGATAAATCTAAGGTCATTGTTGATTTACAAAAGGAATACGAGAGGGTTTTCTTTATTGGTGACAGTGAACCTGATACCCATCCTGCTGAGTATGCCGACCTGGTGTTTGCCAAAAAAGCCCTGCAGGACATGCTCCGTAAAAATGAAATAGACTTCGTACCTGTTAAAACATTCAAAGAAGTTGAAGAATACCTGAGAACAAAAGGCTATATTAAATGAATTCCTTGCCCATCAAAAAGATCCCCTCTTAATTATGGATGCCACTGAAAATCTACAGGTTTTTAGACCACAGTTATAATTAATGGCTCTTTTCGTAAACTTTGTTGCTATTCAATATAAATTTCAACTAATATCCTGGTAAATCGTCGTCAAAACCGCGGTGAGCAGGAAAGAAAAGAGCTGCCCGTTCTTTTTCGAGAGTAAAACCCTATGAATACAGGGGAAGAATCCGGCACTTGGGATTTTTCAGAAAGCAACAATATAAGCGAAAACAGCTTAATTAATAAAGAAAAAGCCGACTCTTCTCTCTAAAAAGGAGGGAGAGTCGGCTTTTATCGTGAATGATTTTCAGAAACTAATATTAGAACATACGGATAGGGATATTCCCATTCCGTCCCTTATCATGCCAATACTTATCTTTTTACTGTCCGAAAATCAAGGAAACGTCAATCAAATCATTCATTCTGGGTAACATATTATCTTGGGGAACGACGATATCATATAGCCCTGTATACTTACTGAACATCATTGTTTGTTGTTGTTGAATCCCTGGCCTCCCCACTTTTATTGATAGTTCTAATATAAGGTAAGGCATTATTAGCGGATAGTTTTCTTTTTTCTTAATGTTGATTGGAGTGGAAGGTACATGATCTCCTCCGGGACTAGCGGGACTCGTCTAGGTCCAGCGGCCAACGACTAGTGATTTCAGGCTCCTTCCTTGCGAATCCAGTTCCAAATCCCAGCTGCTAGCGTACTTCCCGGCTCCTCCTTGCGATAAGTCATCATCGAATCGCTCCACTCTTCGTGATTCCTTTATCTCATGCAGGAGCCCTCCAACCCGTACGTCGTTGAACGGCCGCTTCCACATTTAGTAGGTGAGACCCCGCGGAGTCGTGCACCTGGAACGGAAATCAACACTTTTTCGTGGAACCTGAAGTGAAAAAGGCAGATCGCTCCTTGACGTAAGCGATTCTGCCTTTAAAATTATTGTTGGTCTTTTTCAGTACCCTCTTAGTTATGAAGGGATCTTTTTATCGAGAGTTACATTGTTATCGGGACGCATAGATCCCTTCAACTTTGTAAGCAACAGCCTCGGTCAGCTCGGTTGTCATTTCAGGCAGTACCGAGTTTAAAAGTGGATTGATCATTTTCGCCAGCGGACCGTCCGCATTGATTTCAAGGTATCCTGTCATGCTGCATGTATTGGTCCCTGCATATTCGGCTGCAAAATAGCCATGTCCGTTAAACTTTTCATTGATTCCGTTCAAATTGAATTTCACCTTGGAAGGCTCCTGCCACTCAATGATTTCCACTTTTAAATGAACCTTCTTCTTCATGAATCCCAAATCCGTCTTGAACTTCCACGTTGATTCTCTTTCGCTTATGATGTCATGGTCGATATAACCGGGCACTAACGGCGCCCAAATGTCCATGTCACTTACAAACTTCCAAAGCTCCTCCCTCGAAGCTTCCACCTGCATTTTATGAAGTGCTGCCGGCATCCTATCTCCTCCCAGATGTCTTCTCTTCTTCTATATAAGATATTAAAAAAAGGTGAAGTTATGACAGGAAGGATTGCTTCCGTTCATTTGGCGGGGGCTGAATGACATTCGGAATAAGGGATATGGTAGTTCAGGTATTTTGAGGTTCAATCATTAGTGACACACCTCATTCCTTTGTGATTTACAGCCCAACCTCTGCCAATCACAAACCTTTTTGCAGGTGCATTCCCCCATGATTGTCAGCAGTGGAAAAGCTGTTTTCTACTCTTTCTACAAAAACCTCTGATCTAAAAACAATAAAAGCCAACAAAAAAGAGAACTGGAAATAAATCCAGTTCCCCAGATCAGAAATTAGTCTTCAATGACCACTTTCTGCATAACATCACCATTACGCAAGCTTCTTGCTGTTTCAAGACCAGATGTCACTTTACCGAATACAGTGTGGACCCCGTTCAAATGAGGCTGAGGCTCATGAACGATGAAGAATTGGCTTCCGCCTGTATCTTTACCCGCATGTGCCATAGAAAGAGATCCCGCTTCATGCTTATGAGGATTGCCTTCCGTTTCACAAGGGATTGTGTAACCTGGACCGCCAGTACCATTTCCCGTCGGGCACCCGCCTTGGCTGACGAATCCTGGAATGACACGGTGGAATGTAAGACCATCGTAGAATCCTTCTTTTGCTAATTTAGCAAAGTTTTCAACTGTACCTGGTGCTTCATTCGGGAACAGGTCAAATTCAACTTTTTCGCCGTTCTCAAATTGTATGTATCCTTTTTTAGCCATTTTGTTAACACTCCTATTCATTAGAAATCATTTAATATCATACCATGTTTTTCTTCATAAGAAAAAGATTGTGAAAGAATTAGTGGAAAAACAGCTCCAAAACACCGAAGCGTTCATCCACCATGAGAGTCATGCTTTTCATTGCTCGGCCAATACCATGCATCCGCTTCTACCAATCCAAGCAGTTTCTCTCTTCTTTTAACAAGATCGGATAAGACAATGTTAAACTCCTGAGAAGATTTCACAGGCAGTCCCATTACCCGTAACGGATCTAAATCCATAGGCGGAGGGGTACTCGGTGCGGATTGAAAGAAAACCTTATGAAGCGTATCAAGGTAGTCCTCCACACTGGACCGGGCCTCTTGTATCCATACCTGGTTAGGCTTGTATTCTTCTTCCACCCCATATTCATAAACTGTGAGTGCTTCATCAAATATAGCAACAGCGACTGCCGAAGACTGCTCCTTGTCCTGAGTATGATAGTAATGAAGGATCGGATACGCTTTATGCTGCTGTGTTAATCCAGTCAACTGGGAAGAAAGATCTTTTAAAAACAAATCAATATTATTGAAACTGCTGCCATCCCAGCTTCGCTTAACAATCAAAACCCAGTCCATTCCCTGGCCGGTAATGCTTTTGGCAAACGTGCGTTTTTGCACGACACCGCTGACAACAGATACAACATAGGATACCGACAGTGTGATAAACAGCATTCCGCTTCCTGTTGCAATTGTAGTAAAGAGCTGCCATATTCCCTTTTTGGGGATATAGTCGCCAATCCCCAATGTAAACAAGGTAAACCCGACAAAATAGATCCTTTCTGTCCATGAGGCAATTGGTGTCTTATTTTGCGAAAGGAGAATCGAGCCCGCATCTGCCGTAAATACGAGTGTCCATCCTATCCACAAAAATAGTATCCACATGACCAGTGTCAATGATAGAATAAGCGGGCCCGCAAGCCTGAGTACTTTAGAATTATCCCTGCTTATTTTTCTTAATAGATACCAGCATGCCTTTCCCAGCCGTCTGGAAAGAAGGCCGCCCCCGCCGTCCACCCAGATGCTCGTCCACAAAATATCAATAGCGACAAGGATTAAAACCAGTATCCCAGAAATTAGATACATCTCATTCACGTGAAAACTTCCTTTCAATAAACCTTCGACCTTTTTATCACATTCTTTTAGTAAGAATTGCGGCTGTTTTAATTGAATGGATTTCCGCTTCAGCCGCACGTCTCCGCATGGCGGGCGTTGAGCCTCAGCCTCCTACGTATAAGGGAAGAAGGATTAAATGCATTCAAAAGCGACTTACCTTTAGAAAAGAGCCTTCTTTAAAAGTACCCTCCAGCTTATGGAGACAAACATTTTCTGGAAAGGAGCAAATCTCCCTTCATGGGTTTAAATTTCTGTGTCAGGGTATACTAAAGTAAGGCTCCTCCCGAATTCTATTCGCTTGTTGCGGGACACTTAACCACTGTACGGATCGGGAGGGGCCTTCACTTTTACATACGACATAAGTAAAGCATGCAGTCCAAATGGATGCATGCCTTTTTGGTATGAATTACCGGTTCCCAAAGCCCTGGTCTCCCTTTATACTGTCAAGTTGGAGAAAGGAGAATGACCATGGCCGATTTGAAGCAGTTTATTTTCTTTGATTTTGAAATGAAATGTGACGATAGAGGCATGGCTTACGAAGATATGGAAGCCATTCGTTTAGGCGCTGTAAAATACGACCTGGACACACAGCAAATCTCTTATTTCGACCGGTACATCCAGCCGGAGACGCCTTGGCCGTTAAGTAATTTCTGCAAAGAACTTACAGGCATAACGGATGAAGACCTGAAAATAGCAGACTTGTTTCCGAACATTTTTAAAGAATTTCTATACTGGATAGGCGGCGTGAAAAAGTCGCGCTTCTTCTCTTGGTCCAAAAGTGACATGTCAAGGCTGAAGATGGACAGTGAACGTCATGGCCTTCCTGCTGTCACAATGGAGAAAATTGAAAGCCGTTATGTTGACTTTCAGGAAACATTCACCAGACATGTGTCCAAAGACCACCTCTCAGTTGAAAATGCACTAGGTATCTATGGTGTGGAATTTAAAGGTGATGCCCATAATCCTATGTATGACGCCTATAATACACTTCAAATTTTTCTGAATTATTACAGCCAGCCGCTGATTTCTGATAGGGAAATGGCAAAAGCATTTATCTTTTCCGGGGAAGAAGTTGATGCTGATGACGTCAATGAAAAAATCAGCCTGGCCATAATCAATGACTTTATGCTGCTGACAGAAAACCTTCATTTTGCCTTCCGTTTACAGGACGCGAAGAAACTTCTGAAAAGAACAGGAAAAACGGTCAGGAAATATGACAATGTTTTACTGAACCGGTCTGGGATTTTCACGGAAGACATCCAGCAGCTTGTGAAAGACTTAATTTCATTTCATGAAAATCTGCAAGATTCCTATCAGGAACATTTTGCCTGTTCTTCCCGCGTGATGATCATTGACGATCATTCCTTACGTTTGATGAACCTTATGAAGTGAAGCATGCAGCTTCCTTCTACATAATCATGCCCTTTGTCTGACGAGGAGCACCATCATCATCCCGAAAAGGCCGATGACCCCTACTAATGCACCCGTTAAGGCAAACGGCAAGCTGTCCCATCCGCCAAAGAAGACAGCGGAAAAGAGGGCAAACACTCCCCCTGCTAATGCTATCACATAAAATACAGCAAATCTCTTTGAACTTTTAACATTCTTGCTCAATGCCAATGTGACAATCAAAAGCAATATACTTCCAATGACCAGCATTTTAACCCTCCTTCATAAGAAAAGGAATGGAGAAAAATCTCCACCCCGTTATTGAACCCATGTCACCGCATCTGTCCGGTGATCCTTATCAAAATGTTTCACTTCAACATTCGGCATCATATCTTCCATTTTTGCACCCATTTCAACCAGCTTCTTGTCACTGACCACCGCTACTTTCTTGAATTCATGCATGTGGTCTTTACCGAACATGAAATCTTCTTTTAATGCCTTCAAAGAAAAATCCATATCGTTCACAACAAGCAGCAGATTCATCTCTTCATTTGGTGTTTTCTTTTCATGAAAAGCTTCTTCAAATTGCTGCATGTCCTCTTTCGAATAGTCTCCATTCACTTCTACTTCCATAAGGTCTGTGCGTCCACTCGGAATAATGTTAATCATATTCATTCCTCCTTATTTAATGTCTCATTTTGTTTATACCCGGTTTGGCCAGTGGGTTAAACTATAAAAACATATCAAGGAGCTGCGGTTACATTGTCCACACTTACCCCTGCTTCAACATAACTTCTGGATAACCTCCAGCCTTCCTCCGTCTGCTTGAATGTATCAAAGAATAGATTTGCCGTACTTATAGGATTTCCCTCAATAATCAGGGAAGCAGAAATAACCGCCATTGCCTCGTCCTTTCTTAACGGCATCGTCGAAATCGTCTTCAACACCCACTCGGATCCGCTTTCCTTCACAAAGTGAAACCCTTGCTTCCAGCCTTCGACAGACTCCCCATAGCCGAAGTCGATAATCTTCCCTTCTGACGTAATTTCCCGTGCCTGATAGTCCTTGGAAATCATACTTGAAAGTTTTTCGAGATTCGAGTTAGACCACGAATCAAGGAATTGATGTAAGAATGTTTGAAAGTTCATATTTTCTCCTCTCGTTTTTAAATCTTAGAAACTACACTGAAGAATGATAAAAGAATAATGGCAACTGCCAGTCCGATTCCGGCTAATACTGCCATAATCGTAGTTTTCACTGCATAGCCCTTTAATTCTGCCGGAGCAGAGGAACGGTCAACTCTTCGTATATGCATGATCGAACTAAAGTTAATGATTAGGATGGTAAAAACAAAAATCATACTAAAATCTAAAGCTGAAACACTCAACGGCTGTGGTCGTGACGGCGGCTGATTAAACGCAATAAAAAACATTGCCGCAGCTACCAGCAGATTAATAATCGCGGCAACCCGCTGCTGCTTTTTCCACTCGTTGCCCATTTTCTGCTTCTCATATTGGATAATCTCGTCCATGATCGGAATCAGGGTTCTGGTGCTATTCCATCTAAAAAGCCCCACTCCTGTTTGCAACAAGAGGAAAATAGGAATGATTGTAAAGAGCGACTTAAAAGATATCCCGCTGGTGTTTATAATGATAAAGAAAACCGTGAAACCCGAAAGGCTTAGCCCGTTTAAAAGCAAGAGCTGCTTGATTCTCAGTTTCTTAAGGGTAGAATAATCCATCCCCCGTCCTCCTTTTGAATGATTAGGTAAATTATAACAAAAATGGCAGAAGTGTTGGAGGGTGAATCGAAATCGGCTAGTCTTATTGAGCCTCCATGTGTCGCCCTAACGGTTACATTCGCTCTCTTTTAGGGACATGAAGCTTCTATGAGACACGCTAACTGCTACAATGGCTCTCTTTTTGGTCTTATAAAGCCTCCATGTGTCACCCTAACGGTCACATTCGCTCTCTTTTGGGTCACATGGAGCTTCTATGTGTCATCCTAACTGCTACAATGGCTCTCTTTTCGTCTTATGAAGCCTCCATGTGTCACCCTAACTGCTACAACGGCTCTCTTTTTGGTCTCATGGAGCTTCTATGTGTCGCCCTAACTGCTACAGTCGCTCTCTTTTTGGTCACATGGAGCTTCTATGTGTCACCCTAACTGCTACAATGGCTCTCTTTTCGTCTTATGAAGCCTCCATGAGACATCCTAACGGTTACATTCGCTCTCTTTTTGGTCACATGGAGCTTCTATGTGTCACCCTAACTGCTACAATGGCTCTCTTTTCGTCTTATGAAGCCTCCATGAGACACCCTAACTGCTAAAACGGCTCTCTTTTTGGTCTCATGGAGCTTCTATGTGTCACCCTAACTGCTACAATGGCTCTCTTTTTGGTCTCATGGAGCTTCTATGTGTCACCCTAACTGCTAAAATGGCTCTCTTTTTGGTCTCATGAAGCCTCCATGTGACACCCTAACCGCTACAATGACTCTCTTTTTGATCTCATCGAGCCTCCATGTGACACCCTAACGGTTACATTCGCTCTCTTTTTGGTCACATGGAGCTTCTATGTGTCACCCTAACTGCTACAATGGCTCTCTTTTTGATCTCATCGAGCCTCCATGTGACACCCTAACCGCTACATTCATTCTCTTTTTGGTCTAATAATAACTCGTTATGAATTTCCATCAGCCGTTAAACATGTTTTTTAAATATAATAGGAATATTTTCCATGGCCAACCCTTTTAAAATTTTTACAAAGGACCCTTGTAATGGTTCTCTTACTTCCAATGATTTCACAAAATTCAAAAATGGTATTAGCCTTTACCTTTAACTCGGGAAACAATAATTTAAATTCTTCAATTGTACGTAATATCGCATTTTGACACTTTTCTCTATTACCACACGCCGTACAAGTCAAAGTAGAATGATTCAGGAATTGATTAAAATCCCCACACTCATTACAGATAATCCCTTTCCGAAGTTCCTCAAAACTGTACTCCGGAATTCGTGAATGTTCAGACTCTTCTTTATGAAGGGATAAAAGTTTCTCTGCAAGCCTTATTTCAGGTTTGCTTATATTTAAGGAACGGTTTTGAATTCTTCTGATGAAACGGTTAAGTTGTGCAGGATAAACGATTGAGTTAGTTTTGCCTGGAGGGTTATCGAGGTGGAATTCAGGATTGATAAAGAGGAGGTAAGACTCGACGGGATAGCGGAACCCGATGTGCTCGGTGACCTGTCTGAGTAACGATTCGGCCCTGGCCATCTGGAGGCGTGGATTTTTTATTTCTTTTCCGCTGGGGGCACGCCATTTCTCCTGGTCGATTAAGAAATCACCCTCGAAGTATTTTACCTCGAACAAGTAAATTTTCCTGCCTGAGATTCCTAAGGAGTCGATTTGAAACTCACTTCCCTGGTGCTCCAGCAGCAAGTCATTCAGAAACACCATGTCTCCATCAACAGCGGGAATCACAAGTTTGTCAAACAGCACCTCTCCTTCATATCCTTTTTCAGCAGAAAGGTATGTGTATTTACCCTGCTCGCTCAAATTAGCCCTGGCATTCAGTGACCGCAGAACTCCTAATTCTTGTGATTCACTTCTACTTTTTATTATCACGTACATCACTCCTTTCCTGTACCATTTTATCCCAATATAGCATTTAAGCCAATAAAAAAAATCCAGCTTCGGCTTACCGTAAAAAAAGAGAAGCACGAACTTAACCAATAAAGAAGGACGAATCTGTAAACTTAAATAGTCAGTCCAACAGGAATCAAACAAAGGAGTCAACTCACTCCCGGTCTTATACAACCGGTTTTAACATTCTTCGTTACTCTAGGCTGAATAATTTCCGAACTAAAGCCGCATGCTGTTATGTCTTCTCCCCACCTGTCATTATCCGATACATTACACATAAAAAAGCTGCACCCCAGTACGAATGCAGCTTCTCGCTCAATCCACTATTCTTTCAGCACCTGCGAACTGTTTTCCCTGAAAACTCAGACAATAAATATCCGGCATCTCCAACTGTTCCCAAAAAGAAAAATCAAACCTCTCATCGAAATAATTCATGATCAGCACCATGATATTCCCATGGGTCCCGATGACGACATTCTGTCCTTCGTACTCTTCAAGGACCTTCATCAGTTCCGAGACCCCTCTTTCCTGGGCAGCGAGATTGGATTCTCCGCCTTCCCAAGAAAACTGCCAATCTTCCCATACTTTCCTGATGGCCAGGTCAAAATCTTTGGCGGGTTCACTTGTTAATTTACGTTCCCTGAATCCCTCCGCCAATCCGATCTCTCGTCCAAAATGATCGGCAGCTCCCTGAATCGTTTGGACGGCACGTAAATAGGGACTTGAAAGAAATACATCGATGTTTTCCTTTGATAGAGCTTCTGTTAACTTAGCTGCGTCCAAAAACCCTTTTTCTGAAAGGGGCCTCCCCCATTCATCGGCCGTATAGGTTGAATGCGCATGCCTTACAAAATATACTTTGGTTTTCAACAAGCATCCTCCTTTCAATCAAAAAAATCCATATGCTTTTTTTCATCGTGATAATAATTCATTCTGTCCTGTAATGTCCCGGTATGGAATTCAAACTTATATCCATCGGGATCGGTAAAATAAATTGACTTCCTATCTTCTACATTGCGATCCCTTCCAGGCAAAATGCGGACGCCAAAACGAACCAGCTTTTCATAAACAATCTCATAGTCTCCTTCATCAATGGAAAAAGCAATATGAGTATAAGATTCATCTCTTCTCTCTACATCCCTCTCTTCATTCAAAGCCAGCCACATACCATTCAAATCAAAGTAAGCTGTCTTCTTCCCCTTCACAAGAAGCTTTGCATCAAACACCTCCTGATAGAATGGGATGGATCTATCCAAGTTACTTACTGAAAATAGAAAATGGTTGAGTCCTTTTATGGCCATTTTATCACCTTCTCCATTAATCCATACTCTCATCGTTTCTTGCATTCACCAGATGGGAAGATTTCCAAACCGGTTACCCGTAAAGCTGAATTTAGTTTAAGTAAAGTTGGTTTAAAGCTCTCGCCCAAAAGATTGATTACTTTGAATCATTTTGTTTTTCTTTAAGGCTGTTTTCGCATAGATTGTTGCTCTCGGGAAAATCCCTAAAGCCGGATTTTTCCCCTGCATATTAAGTTTTTCGCCCTGAACGAATAGAAAAGCTCTTTTCTCTCTTGCTAAACAGGTTTTTTTTTCATTCAATCCTCCACTATCTTTCGGAATGATTATCAGATAGCAATAAAGGTTACGAAAAGAGCCTTCTTTAAAGATCCCTTCGTTTAGAAAATGAAAAACTCATGACTATTTCACTAGGGTAGTTCATAAAGGATTCATATTCTCCTTCAAAGTACACATACTACTAAAAACTCTTATCTAGTCAGGTGGCATAAGATGGGAAAAGGACGATTAAACAGAAATTCCATATATTTTTTACTATTGGCCATTGTTCATCTGACACTGCTGGCAGCTGCTCTGCTCAAGAAAAAGGAGCGGATTACCTGGGTGTTGCTGTTAACGAATATAGGGCTTGCTTATCTTTTCGAGTATGTAATCCTGAATTGTCTTCAGGCTTATTCATATAAACCTTCTGTATTCAAAACCAGGTATTTGGATAATATTTTTGGAGCCATTTTGTCCCAGGCGGTCTATGTGCCCATAACCGCAGTGTTCATTACCATATATAAAGGAGATTGGAAGTGGAAAGCCTGCTTCGGCCTTTATTTTTTTATGATTGAAAAGTGGTTCTCCAAGTTGGGGCTTTATAAAGTAAACTGGTGGAAATCTTACTATACTCCGCTATTTTTAATGGTCAACTTCTTCTTAAGTGATGGGGTCTATCACCTTTTAAAAGAGAAAAAGAAATGGGCTCTTGCGTTTTCGTACTATTTGTCACTGGTGGTCTCAGGTATTTCCCTGCTGTACTGCACCGCCGCAAGCAGGAAGTTACGCTTTGGTTTCAGCAGGTATCATAGCTGGAAAGAACATTTCATCATAGCCCCATTATACAGCATATGTTTATCACTCGTTGGGGTCCTGCTGTCGTTTAAAGACCATGTCATCTATCGTTTGCTGTTTCTCCTTGGATGCATGCTCATTGACTTCACTCTTATAAAAATCGGTTTGCTGAAAATGAAGACAAGGCAGATGCTTGGGAACATACCGTTTCATATCTTTATGATTTCCCTTTCAAGGGTGCTGCATAAAGCGATTTACAGGTGGGGAGCAAGCTGATCTTTTGTGCTGCTTCTGCTGGGCGGATATCAAGTTCAGAAAATTTCTCCACGGGAACCCATATCGGCTCATAGGTTCCTCGAGAGGAATCGTTGAACTCTTCAGCCATTCCGCTTCCAACCTCCCCCTCTAGAATGTCGGCAGCGAAGAAGTACTGATATCCTTTGAAATGGACTTCTGCTAAGCATTCATTTATCCGGACCCTTATTCCAAGCTCCTCTAGCGCTTCCCTGTAGGCAGCCTGTTCCGGTGTCTCACCAGGTTCGATCCCTCCCCCTGGGAAAACATAGTACTCCTCACCATTTCTGATCCTTTTGATCATGACTGCCTCTCCATTTTTGATAATCACGACCGCCCCTCTGTTTCTCATTTCTTTTCTTCCAATTCTTCCAGCAGGCGGTCTATCTTTGCTTCCATCCTGTCCAATCTGTTTCTCCTTTTCTTTATGACGGTGAACAATATGAGAATGCAAACGGCCGGGATACCCAGCAATAGAATAAACATAAACAATTGAAATAGGATATCTCCGCCGTTAAATCCTGCGTGCAATACATACATTTTCATTCCCCTTTGAATCAAATTCCATTTTAATGAATTCATATGTACTTCCATTGGTATCCTGCATGAAGGTTTCAATAGTTGTAAACCCTGCTCTTTCGTATACTTTGATGGCACGTTCATTGAAAGCCGCTACAGATAGTGTAAAATGAACTGCTTGGTACTCAGCAGCTGCGAACTCCATTCCTTGCAGCAAAAATGCCAATCCCTGCCCATTTCCTGTTAACTGAGGTTTCATTCCAAGGCCGATATCAACTGTCCCGGTGTCAGTACATTGAAAGCAGAAATATCCGATAACTTCATCCTGTCGTTCTACCATATAATACCCTTTCCTGTCTGGCTGAAGGAATTCCTCAAGGTCCTCCTCATCGGCCGTCATATCATAAAAAGAGTACTTCCCCTCATATTTCCAGTCGAATGCTATTTCCTCTGCGATTTCATTCGTCATTGGCGAAAATTTATACATGATATATCCCCTCTTTCCTAAGTACTTTTCATACTGACCTTCATTGGCAGTTACCTCCGGAGGGAATGAGGTAACTCCAGAATCCCCTTCTTTTTCTAAGCCTCTGTTCATAATCACTTTCTGTATAATGTTACCATCTTGAGAGCCTGATGTCCTTCTTTACATTTGAAAAGCAAAAAGTTATTACATAATCGCCCCTGACATAAGTCAAACTATCATAAAAAGGAGGGATGATGCGAATGCGGAGGAAAAGCTCTGTTGTTTCAATCACTTTTTTGTCGGCGACCACATTGATAGGAATCATATTACTCCCCTTTGCCATCTTCAAACGTTCATTTAAGGACTGGCTGATCGTTTTTCTGGTGAGCGTCCTCGGTAATTCCATGGCAGACCGCTACTTGGTGTCAAAGGGGTATCTTCGCTATAACATCCGGCCGATTAAAAACAGATTTAAAATTCATTTGCCATTTGACTACGTTCATTACCCGCTCCTTCTTCTTTACTACAACCAATGGACATTGAATAGCAAACCAGCAGGCATATTCTTTAAACTGTTTCCTTTTGTGATTCCCCAAGTGATGATTGAGACATTGGCTGAAAGAAGATCTAATTTGATAACTTGGAGAAAAGGCTGGAAATGGTATCACTCTTTCCTGACTCTTGTGATTAAGCTTTTGCTGTGCAGAGGTATCATCGCCTTAATAAGAATTATCAACAAAGATACAATCTCAGTAAAGAAGACTCCATATCATGAAAGCCGTGAATCGAATGATCATTAAAAAAACGTTCCTCTCATCGAGAAACGTCAATTATTTTGATCCTGAAAATCCTCTTCGGAAAATCGTTTCATATGGATATCCCGCAAAACGTTGATCAAAGCGCGGGAAATCATAAGGAAGCTTCCCGCAAGAAAGAAACTGACAGCTATTAACCTATCAGCATCAGTGAGGAATAAAATACTCCCGATCATATACAAAATTCCAAGCAGGATATCATTAAAATAGCTGATAAACTGATAACGATTGCGGATCACCATTCTTCTTTTTCTGCTTAAGTAGATCTGCAATGAATCGTCATCCAATTCTTCCATGCGTCTTTTCAACTTTCTTAACATCAAACTCACCTCTTGCTTTTGAGATCATCCTGGTTTTCTTTTTACCCTGAATCTTTTTAAATAAAATCTGCACCTATAAAAAAATCCGATTTCGCAAAAATTACCAACTTCAAAAGCGTAAGCGCCTTGGTCAGCCCCGACAGGCATAAGACGAGCCGGCGCTGTTTTTCGCTTCGCGGTGTCAAACTGAAGGGGATTCATATGAGAAATACGAATTATGAGGAGTAACCGGAATTCGATCATGAGTCATCGCAAGGAGGGAGACTGAAATTCGATAGCCGCTTTCTTGCCCGCTGGATTTGCACAATAGAAGAATGAATTCGCTAGGTGCTAAATCCGTTCCAGTAGGTACGCCACCTGGCCGCTGGAGGTAGATCCCGATCTAATCGTTATTATCCACTCTCAAAAATGTCAGAGTACGCTATAAAATAAAAGGCTGTTTCCACATCTATTGTTGCTTCCGCAAAAAATCCTAAAAGCCGGATTTTTCCCCTGCATACTTAGTTTTTCGCTTTGAACAAGGAGAGAAGCTCTTTTCTCTCTTGCTAAACAGGGGTTTTTTCAGTTCATTCCTCCACTATCTTTCGGAATTATTTTCAACTAGCAACAAAGTTACACAAAAGAGCCAAAAAAAGAGCAATCCCGATGAAGGATTGCTTTGTCTTTACATTTTTATTCCTTTGCCTCGTTCTGGTACGATGACTCTTCCTTTCACCTCGATTTTCCTGCTGTATAAACTGTGCAGGAGCATGCCGAGTATTATAATGAAAAGCCCCAGCATCGCCATACCGTTTGGGAACGGGGAGGACAACAACAGAACTTCACCGATGATCACGAACAGGACCTGTGTGGATTGAGTCGCTTCGACAGCAGCCAATTTTGCCTGGCTGTCTCTGACTTGATCCGTCGCAATGAAAAACAACGTTGTGGCAATGACTCCAGAGCAGATGGCGACTATGAATGATTGAAGCACCTGACCCATGTGCGGAAGCCCAGCATGCGTCAATCCAAAGGCGCCGACTATAAGCCAGAACGGAATGGTTGCCAAAGTCATTCCCAGTACCCTCTGAAAAGTATCCAGCCTTCCTCCGCAGATTTCCATCATTTTACGGTTTCCCAGGGGATACGAGATGGCTGCAAGAACAACAGGAAGAATCCCGACCATCATCAACCTTATGGTAAGTCCATCTGATTGCTGCCATTGAATGAGGATGACTCCAGACAATATCAGAAAAGAAAAGATAAGTGCCTTTACTGGGATCTTCTGCCTTACCTTCTTAAGGCCAATTTCAGTATGCCGCATTTCAAAGAAAAGCGGTCCAAGAAGCACACCAGCAATAATAGTCAGCTGCCATGTACCCGCAACTAGCCATCCCGGTCCATAGGCTGCGGCATAGGTCAAAGGTGCATAAAACAAGACGAAACCGACGAAGCTCCATCCCACCCAGTGGATCGGATGTTTAGCCATCTCAATAAGCAACTGCTTAAGGTTCTTCCTGGCCACCACAATCAGCAGCAAAAAAGGGACCATAAAGAAAAACCGCAGCGAAGAACTCCACAGCCAGCTGCCTCCTGACAGCTCCATGGAGCGGTTTAAGATAAATGTTACTGCGAAAAACATTGATGCAAGAATGCCAAGCAGGATTTCCTTCATATCATCACCACTCAGTTCGTAATTAGTACTATATGATTTTGTCGACTAACATTCCTTTTTCCATGCCATTTTAAAAAGCAGTTCGAATAATGACTCTTTTCATCTGCTTTCAGCCTTTATTCTTCTCTTTTTAAATAAGGCTCTTTTCGTAAACTTTGTTGCTATTCAATATAAATTTCAACTAATATCCTGGTAAATCGTCGTCAAAACCGCGGTGAGCAGGAAAGAAAAGAGCTGCCCGTTCTTTTTCGAGAGTAAAACCCTATGAATACAGGGGAAAAATCCGGCACTTGGGATTTTTCAGAAAGCAACAATATATGCGAAAACAGCCTTTAATAAACAATGCTGGTTTGGTTGTGCCCCGGGATAAAGAAAGATCTTCAGTTCATCTTCTTCAAACCTGGATTGACATTGATCCAATCCAATCAACAGCTGCAAAACAAGTTTCTGCGCTTTTTCTAATCCTCTAACCATACTGTTGAATTATCTTTGCTGAACCTTCTACTCGATAAGAATGTTACATAAACTGCTTACCTCATCCACTGCTAAAATCATGAAAAAACGAAATGCGCAGATGCGTGATTCAGTTTAACGATGCTGGCTTAGAAATGTTTTTGCTCTGTTGATGGTTTATCATTATTTATCCTCATTTAGAAAGCACAAACAGCAGAAAACATTACATTGACTCAAATAACAAGGGGGACATTTAATACCTTATTGCATATTCACAGCTACTCAATAAGGAAGGAAGGAGTGAGTGTATCCACCATAACGTTTTCTGCTTTTTTGGATTATTACAGCATAAAAGGACCCTCTCACTGATTTCTCTCCTGCAATTCAATTATATTGCAATCTTCTGACAAATCAAACCTTTTATTGTGAATTAATCCAATCTAATCATCCATAACTTTTTGATACTCAGCAGAATGACTTTGCATTTCAATCAATGTCTTAACCCAATCTGTCCTTTTAATATTTTTCTCCACAGCAATGAAGGTATCACTTTCTTGCTTCCACTCATCGCTGGTGTCGTGGATATGATGAAGAATGCTGAGTTCATCCCCATGAAGAGATAATTTTTCTTTATCTCCAATTTCATCCATCAGTATCTGAATACGATTCTCCATAAACCTGGCCGTGTTATGAGTCACACCATGCAGCTGGCTTTCTTTATCGAGGCTCAACCCTCTGGCAAGATTCTCAACCTGCAGGCTTTTCATTCGGAACATTTCAAGAGCTTCCTGTATTTCATTCAAAGACACCCTGGAAATCTCTTTTTCTTCTAGTGCATTCCCAGTCACAAAGTTGATGGTATCCACTTGAAGGTCCAGCATTCCAAGCCGTTCATTAAGTTGTTTATTCAAATATTGTTCCATCTTTTGATTGTCTTTGAATTGAATTCCAGCAAACACCAGAACCGCAGCCATTAAGCCAACCAAAATTACTATTCCTTTATTCTTCAAATCGTACCTCCGAATATCTTGTAAAAAAATTCAATCACAAATTCTATTATACTCGGAACTTAGAAGAACAGCACTTTTTCGAATAAAAAGAATTCAAGAAAATCGGGACAGGAAGCGGCTTGGATTGAGGAAAGGAGTCCCGATTTTGGCGGAATCGGGACAGGAAAGGGCTTGGATTTGGGAAAGGAGTCCCGATTAGGACGGAATCGGGACAGGAAGCGGCTTGGATTGAGGGAAGGAGTCCCGATTAGGACGGAATCGGGACAGGAAGCGGCTTGGATTGGGGGAAGGAGTCCCGATTTTGGCGGAATCGGGACAGGAAAGGGCTTGGATTGGGGAAAGGAGTCCCGATTTTAGCGGAATCGGGACAGGAAGAATCCACTCTCTGCTGGAGGAGAAATCAAGCTAAAAATCCTACACCATTTCATTGATTTCATCATGTGTTTCCTATGCAGTGTATGCCCGCATCTGATAACATCCTTGGCACCATACGACTCACCTTGCTGGGTTCCTTCTGAACGGCAAACTCCTCTTTGATCAATCACAGCCCCCAGGAAGTTTTCTTCTATTTTTCTGCTTGAGCAAAAGTGAAACCATAACAATTTCCACCAGGAGCTTCATATAAATATAGAATGGCTACCGGAAGTCCCAAATTCTTTACATACACCTTCTTGCTTCGAATAGTCATCGATTTACCTGATTTCCTATTCTCACTCTTCCTGTAATCGAATCCAGTCTCTTTTTAGTAAAGAATAGCTGGAATGATCATAATATTCGCCTCTGTATAAGTGCTTTTCTCTGTAAATTCCTTCTTTCAGGAAACCGAGTGATTCCAATAATTTTGCAGACTTTTCATTCTCTAAAGCTGTATACGCATTGATTCGGTTCAGGCCCATATTTTGAAAGCCGCTTTCAATGGCAGCCATCAATGTCTCCTTCATATAGCCGTTCCCCCAATGATCCGGCAAGAGATCATATCCGATTTCGGCGATATGATTTTCTGTATCCCAGGAGTCATATCCACATGTGCCCAGGCGTTCTCCATCCATTTTTCTGATGATGAGCCAGCGGTTGTTCCCTGTTTCTTCAGGCTTCTGGTTCCATTTGATGAATTCCCTCGCATCATCGAGGCTTGTATAGATCTCTTCATCAAATAAATACCGGCATACTTCCTCATCACTGTACAGTTGAAAGATGAACGTATCATCTTTCGGCTCTACACTTCTTAAAAACAACCGTTCCGTCTCTATTGCCGGAAACCTGCAGCTGCCCTCATTCATGTATTTCCCCCCCCCTCGCTTGCAAAAATTCCTTGGGTCCTGATCGATAAAACGCACATCAGTAAAATCAGCATGATGGAGCTGATCTTCACACTATTGAGGAATATGGCGGTACCTTCCTCTGTTGGTGTGATAGAGAAAGTCAGAAAGAAAACAATCCCGTATACGGCTATGATAGTCCATCCCACCCTCTTACGTTTAAAGGGATACCCTATGAAGAATAACAGGAGAAGAAAAAACACTGCCATGCTGGATGGAAAAACTGGATGAAATTTGATGGCATAAAGATAAAAGTCCGCTTGTACGATCTCATTTCTCCCCAGCCCTTCACCGTCATCCATCATGCTTGAGATGACTGCTGTATACTTCCATTGGTCCTGATCTTCCAGTAAGCCGCTTCCTTCATACCCTGAAAAGAAAGCAGCCACAGAGAAAAATAGAAGCAATAAAGATATAATGGAATACTTATATTTCATATAAAGCTTCTCCTTTTTGATTGGTGCGGCTTTTTCTCTATTTTAACACGAGGAATTACCGTTAAATGGATAAAGTGGGAAAAATTAAAATACCTCCATATGATTAAACGGAGGAATCTATATCGATTCTTGTTTCTGGAATAACGCCGTCATCAATCCTGTCACACCAAAAAGCCCTTTCTCTGCTGGAATATCCTTCATTAACCGAATTTCAACTGGGGCGTACCAGCCAAAGATCGCCTTCAATTTTTCTTCAGAATACCCTAGGCCGGGCTTTAGGGCTCGTTCAATCAAAGTGAGATAATTACTCCTCCTGTGTGGCGGTATATGATGAAAGCAGCCTGAGTCATAAACAAAGTCATAGTGGCTTTCTTCATGCTCTAAAAGAAAAATATCCTCTTTGATAAAATTAATATTCATCCCTTTTTCCTCAGCACGTTCCTTTGCCCAGTTAATGGCTTCCTCCGAAGAGTCAACCGCATCCACCTTGAATCCTTCTCCGGCAAGGTAAAATGCATTTCTCCCGGGACCGCACCCTAATTCCAGTACCTTTCCATTCAGTAAAATTCCCTTCGTCATGTATTCTACTAGATTCTCATCCGGCATGTCGGCAAAGAACGGCACCTTTCTGTTTCTGTCCGTGTAAAAGGTGTCCCAGTCAAACCTCTTCTGTTCCTGTAAAAGACTGTCCAGCATGGCCAGCACATCATCATTGCTCGTCATCCATTTCTTCATTTCCTCATCCCCGTTTTCAATTATTCTTTTCTTTCATATTACTAGCCTCTTTTCGTAAACGTTGTTGCTATCTGATAATAATTCCGAAAGATAGTGGAGTAATGAACCGATAAAAAACCCTGTTTAGCAAGAGAGAAAAGTGCTTCACTCTTCGGTCACAGCGAAAACGTAGTATGCAGGGGAAAAATTCGGCTTTTGGGATTTTTCCGAAAGCAACAATATATGCGATAACAGCCTTTTACTAAATTGCACTGAAGTGCATGTTACAACAGCATTAATGCTTCATTATTTTAAAAAAATGCAAGGTTCGTGACCTGACCCCAAATAGCCACTTCAAGCACTCAGACACTATTCATTTTTCGCGTAAGACTTAAACGAATACGATCCTATTCAACCAACCGGCAGTGCTGAATCCAGGAAAATATGACCATTTAAAGATGTATTCATTACTGAGAAGCACTTCATTTATTACGAATATGACAAACAAATGACACACCAAGAAATCTCAGTCCGAAGTTGGAGGAATATTCTCAATCTTTGCGTTATACTAAGAAATGTGGAAGAGATTAACAGATTACTAGGGGGCTGATGAAACATTGGAACAAACGATCAGTAAAAATTGGGACTTGAATTCAATTTACGCAGGAGGCAGTGATTCCAACAAATTAAAAGACTACATGAATCAGCTGGCTCTTTCCATTGAGGAGCTTCACTCCGAAATCGGAGCCACCCTTAATCAGAAGGAATTCTCCGTAAATACCTTAGTGGACCTATTCAGAAGAGTACAGTCCATCATGGAAGGTACACTTCAAGTAGATGAATTCTTGATTTGTTTCTCTTCGGATAATGTAGAGGACCATTCTTCATCTGGATTGGTTAACAAAAGTGCCAGACTGCGAAGCAACTTTGAGATTCTACTTGGTGATCTCGACAGGCTCCTCACCGAACTGCCCAAGGATATCTGGAACACCTTGCTCCAACAAGAAGAAGTCAAACGCTATCGTTTTTTTCTTGAGGAAAGAAAGCAGCGGGCCAATGATAAACTACCGGGAAATATGGAAAAACTGATACAGAACCTTTCCGTCAATGGATTTACCGGCTGGGAGAGCCATTATGACCAGCAGATAGCAAAGCTGCGAGT
Source organism: Bacillus sp. SRL337 (assembly GCF_984799155.1). Classification (NCBI taxonomy): domain Bacteria; kingdom Bacillati; phylum Bacillota; class Bacilli; order Caryophanales; family Bacillaceae; genus Bacillus; species Bacillus sp. SRL337. Next base: position 2,667,321 of record NZ_OZ481793.1, read on the forward strand.
AAAGGTGAAGAAAGATGGAGAAATCAAAAGCATGACGGTGGGAGACGCCTTTTTTGAAGTACTCACTTCCTCCGACCGCACATATAAGCAGGAGATCATGAATGCATATAAAGAGGCATGTGAAGCAACGGCAGATACATATGCTTCCATTATTAATCATATATCCGGATTCCGCCTGGACGTCTATGCTCAGCGGGGTTGGAACAATGTTTTAAAAGAGGCACTCGAACAAAATCGAATCGAAGAAAGCAGCTTAAATGCAATGATTTCTGCCATCCATTCCAGACAGGAAGCCATTCACCGATTCTTAAAAAGGAAAGCTGAACTGTTAAACCTGGAAAAGCTGCAGTGGTTTGACATTCCTGGCAATACCTTTACATCCGAGAAAAAGGTCTCGTATGAAGAAGCAGTAATCATCATTGTGGAACAGTTCAATGATTTCAGTGAAAACCTGGGAAACCTTGCTGAAAAGGCTTTCCATGAGAAATGGATTGAAGCAGAAAATCGTTCCAACAAAGCAAATGGCGCCTTTTGTGCTTCTCTTCCTTTGGAAAAGGAAAGCCGTATCCTGATGACCTTCAGGGGAAGTTACCTCGATGTCATCACACTGGCACATGAGCTTGGGCACGCATATCACAATTACATCCTTGACGAAGAACCTGCATTCGCCCGTGAAAAAGGGACCAGCGTCGCGGAAACGGCTTCTACTTTCTGTGAAAATCTTGTGCTGGATGCCGCCCTTTCAAAAGCAGAAGATAAAACAGAAAAATTATCACTGCTGGAGTCCAAAATTTCAGCGGGTTTATCGTACCTCTCGTTGATCCCATCCAGATTCCAATTTGAACAAAAGTTCTATGAGAAGAGGAAAGATGGATTGGTAAGCTCCCATGAAATCACAAAGTTAACAGCTGAAGCTGAAAGAGAAGTATATGGAGAGTATGTCGACAAAGTCCATGAACACAGCTGGATCACCACTTCCCATTTTTACAGTACTGAAAAAGCATTCTATAACATTCCTTATACCATCGGGTACCTGTTCAGCAATGGAGTCTATTCTCTCGCTAAAAAACAAGGAAAAGCATTCAGCCGTCAGTACGATGAGCTCTTGCGTAATTCCGGAAGAATGACTGTTGAACAGCTGGCGGAAACCTATCTCAATGAGGATCTTCAACAAGAGGCATTCTGGCAGTCTGCGATACAGCCTGTTGTAGATGCAATTGAGGAATACATTGAATTGACAGAGGAATTTATTTAAAGAGAAACCCGGAAACATTCGTTTCCGGGTTTCTCTGCTCGTTATAAATCACAGGCGGCTGCTGGAAAACAGCTTATCGACATACAATAAAAGAACCTTGTGGGTATATGGTGTAAACGAATGCCTTGCATTCATCTGAAGAAGAAACGTCATTTGTAAGTGAATTCGTTTTTAATCCGCTAAACACATACCAGTCCTTCCTTTATTTTGTTTTTCCTGCCTTCAAAGGATTATTTCGTATTTGCTATGCTTTCCATATATTTCGGAGATTCCTTTTAATGCATAATGGCGTTGATAATAATGGTTCAACCCTTTATTGCTGTTAAGGCAATCAAAACGAATGGAGGATTTGCCGTGCTGCCTTGCGTTCTTTTTCGTCCATTCCATCAGCGCATCCCCAATTTCAAGCCCCGCATAGTTACGGTTCACCAAAATCCGGTGAAGATAAATGACATTTTCTTGTGCTGCTTCTCCCCCCATATATCCATGTCCCATTCACCAGGCTTGTCTTCAAGAGTTATGGATGCGACTGATTCCCCTTCTTTTTCGAACAAATATGTATTCCGCCTCTTGATGGATTCGTTGATCTCGTCACTATTCCCTTCCAAGTCGGTCAGATAATAGTCCCACTGGGTTGTTCCCTTTGTCTTGAGCCACTCAGCCGCATTCACCAGCAAATCCAAAACCTTTTTTAGATCATTTTCTTCAGCGACCCTTATTGAAACCCCTTGTTCTTCCAACAAAAAAGCCATTGAGTCCCCTCCTCTTCCTACAGCAAAAGGGACAGGTCCTGTGCACTTAACAGTAGTCTGCCCCCATGTTTTCGTTCGCCTATCTAAAGGTTAGCTCTTTAAGCTGGTTAATATTCCGGGATAATCCCTCTTCCCCGAAAAGGAGGACCGTTGGTTTACTTGTTATGATTTCGCCGCATGAAGCAGACCACTCTTGCGTTGAACCGACCACGAATACCTCCTGATTCATATAGAGTTCAGAAAGCTTTCTCGAATCAGGATGAATGAGTGTAATTCTTTCATTCCAATCCTCAGATCCTACTGTAACGTAATCGCTATCTCCAAGAACGAACTCCTCAACTCCGGCAAAGTACTTTTCAAACACACCATCCGTCGGCATTTTCGCGAAACAGGAAGAAAGGGCTTCTCCTGGTTTAAAGAAAGCCTCCATATCGAGTAACTCTCCAGTAAAAGTCCGGCCGGAATTTTGGTGGACTTCTCCATAACAAGCCATGACCGGAACCTCCGGCAGAGTAAGTGCATATTGCTTCAGCACGGTACCCTTCATCGTTTCATGTTCTGTAAACACGGTTGTCAGGCAGAGTCCTGTCCATTGGTTACCGCTTGAATCCACCCGGTTGACCTTTTCTACAGTTGTTTTTTCTTTCATCATCGAGTAAGGGCTGACATTCTGGAAGAAATAGCGAATGCCTCCTCCCCATGGATTCCACCATGCTTTAGGTCCAGCTTCGGGATATTGATTATGCAAGGTCTCCTTGCCGTTCATTGTCAGTGAGTAGATTCCTGGGTAGTACCCCGGCGAAGCTCTGAATGACAAAATCCCATTATCGACAGACCAACTGCCATTTTTTGCTTCTACTTCAACCTCTTTCCTGCCTGTTACCAGCTGGATTGTTTCGAATGCTGCTGTTTGACCAGGATTGATGAAACTTCCCTCAATCCGCTTGATCCCAGGGGAATGATGTTCGACCTGAATGTCCATCCCCGAGAGTCCATCCTCTTTTTCAGCATAGCATTCGAAGATTCCTCCATCACTTTTCAGCTTTAAATTTCCATGAACATATGGAGTCAGCATTGACCGGAACGAGTATTCCACGGTTTCACCAGCTGAAGAAATGAAGTCCCCTCCTTTAGGTTCTAGCGAGTACAGCGGCAGCTCTTTCATTTCAGGAGCATCTTCCCCTTCTACAAATTCACGCCACTGCTTCCAGTTCCTTGATGTATTGATTCCGACTGCAATGGGCCCGAGGCAGATTTTCCCCTGGGGTGGCAGCTGACCGAAGTTATATTCAATGCCAAACCGCCAATCATCTTTCCTGCCAGTCGCTGCCCGTGGCCAGGCCAACCCCGTAGTATCGCCTTGATACCCCTGAATGAAAAGCCAATTTCCAACTATCTCTTTGTCTTTTATATAATCAATGAACGGGATGACAGCCTCAGTTCCAATCATAACACCTTCCCTTTGAGGAAGAGCAGCCCCTTTTAATTCTGGATAGACAGGCTGCAACAGAAGACCTTCAGGTTGAGCCGCGCTCCCTATATTGATGACCTCATGGCTTATCTCTACATAGCCGTCGCCAAATAGTTTAATATACGTATTCAATATTAGGGATGGAAAAGCTTCTGAATCCAAAGTAGTCTTCATCACCATTGCTTCTACCAGGTCGATGAACTCTATATTGGATGCTTCTTTCTTCGAAAACTCCTCACTGAATGGTTTGCCCAGTTTTGGCGGGAAGAACGTCATGGCTTCACCAGTGGAATAGATCGACCCCACTTTTACAATATGATTCCGCTTTTCTATTTCTACAAAAAAGGAACCGTTATAGCCATACCATTTCTCTTCCGTTTCTCCTCCAAACTTACTTCCAAACCCCGGAAAAGCCAGGGCTAATTTTGCCTTGAAGGTAATCGGTTTCTGATTAGTGTTCTGTGTGACGGTTACTTCTATCTCTTCTGATAGGAATCCATTTTTCAAAAGTGTGACAGGAACTGGGAATGAAGCCCTTTCTTTCCCCTTCAATACGGAAGCCACTTCGGTCCTTCCCCATTTTAAAACCTGATTTTCCGGCAATTGAACACTAAATGTACATTCTTCATCCAATTGACTCTCTATATCCAAATGGATCATTCCTTTTTGCTGCGCTCTCCAATGCCTTTTAGTAGAGCGGACAAATACTTTTCCCGTCTGCATCGGGAAGACCCCGGTTTTCAGGGGGAAGGCGCTGCCGTTGATCACTACGTTCGAACTTGCGACGGGATGGGTCTTCCATGGACTTGGTTCGCGATCAGGGACAGTGACGCTTACTGGAAATTCTCCTGTCCACTCTCCCTCTGCTTTGACAGAATGATAAAACGAATGGTCAACATTGCCCTCATCATTGCCTGATAAAGAGACCTGCAGGGGATTTTCAGTCCTGTTCAAAACTTTATAGGTTACAGGATGCTCCTCATTTTCCAGAAGTTTAAATCCCGGCAGACTCATCTCTACCAAAAGGTCCTGCGTTTCGATCAAGCGGATACCGCGCCCGGTCCGTTCAATTTGCACACGAACAAACTCATCACCAGCCTGCCACTTGTACTCATAATACGTATGTTCATTTTCTTTGATTCCATCCGGCTTCACTTCAATTTCCCTCTGGCTGGTGGTGTACCAGTCGTGCTTGTCAAAGAAAGGACGGAGCCATTCGATTTGCATCACAAGAGGAATGAAATTCATTAAATGAGTGCTATCATCCCGGTCTTCCCAAAAGAAGCCGCACTTCTTGTAAAGCGGAACAGCTTTTGTGTTCCCAGCCCAGGTGAACAGGTCCAAACGGGGCCATTTCAATTCAATTGTCTTTTCCAGCGCTTTCAAAACAAGCTGTTTCCCGATCTTCAGCCCTTGGTACTTTGGATGTACATTCAACAACGGGATGTAGAGTGCACCTGTGTCTTCGCGATATTGTGAAAGCCCGCAGTATCCGACAACCTCTTCCCCCGCCAATGCCAAAAATAAATGAAGATTAGTAGAATTTTCCTCTTTCTCTATGACCTCCTGCGCTGTCGTGACAACTGAATCTCCTCCCCAGTCTTCACGGCTTTCATTCCACATCTTCGCGATTCCTTTTGCAAGGCCTTCATGGTATTCAACGATTTTGATTTGTTCTGCTGTTGTTTCCATATAATCCCCCCAGCTACGTTTCTAGTAATCTACTCTCTCTTATTTTTTTGCTTTTCTTACTAGTATGAACGTGCTTAACCATCGTCATCTCCCCCTTTAGCCGTTTTGATGGAAAAGGACTTTTCTTCCATCCACAGTTTATGATTTATGAATGACAGGTTAAGAATATTCCGAGTTTAACAGTTGGAACATCATAGCTTTCCTCCCTTGATCCATGACCCGATTTGGCAGCTGCCGAAAACGGATGCAAAAAGCAATCCCAGTAGCATTATGACCCAGCGGAAAGCCGGTTTATCTCAGCCAATCCTTCAGCGTTCAGCACGACAAATAAGGTGGCTGCCATCAGCATGGCATAGCAAAAAATATTTAAGCCTATCCAGGAAAAACCGAAGATTTTTGCCTCTCACCTAATCCCCCCTTTTTTGCATTGGCACCCCTAGAAAAAACTCAATTCACTACATCCTGTTTCTGTTCAAGCAAGGGTTCATACATCATCAAGGCATGATTTTCCGTGATATATTGATCATCCATCATTTCTCCTTGACTATTATAGACTTTTCGATGCAGCCGGTTGTGCCGGATATACCCGCCCCAATGTTCATATGTAATCAGATGATCCTTTTCGTACACCTCATAGGACTTTAACGGTTTATGTTTCGTTCTCCATTCTCCGGAAAGATGGGTATCATTCAGAAAAACATGAAGTTGATACGCCTCGTCAGTCGTATTCTTGATTTGAAGATCGAGATAATTGTAGGCACAGGTTGCTCCGCTCCCAAACGGCTGGGTCCGGTTGGAATCCGGAAAAACATCATAGGAATGGCGATGCCGTTCAGTAACTGTAAGAGGGGTATGAAGCGTCATCCAATAAATCAAGTTGGATAACTGGCAGAGGCCTCCTCCAATCCCTGGTCTGAATGATCCATAATGCAGTATCATGGCGTCAAGATACCCTTTTCTCCTGGTTGTATTCCCTAGCAGCTTCCAATAAGAAAATGTCTCTCCCGGCTGAATGACAATCCCGTCCAACTCTTTGACAGCAACTTTCAAATTGGTTATCTTGTTATATTGATACCACATATCTACATCTTTGAGTTTCCTTAGCAGGAGGGATTGATGTTTAAACACAGCAGCGGGAAGCAACTCCTCAGAGCGGTTTACAGCAAATGTTTCTGTTGTGTTGATCCACTCCACATACCGTTTTGCGCGATAAAAAGCTGTCCCAAGCTGAATCCTGAGATTTGACCGTTTCTTCGGCTTCAACGCCATAGATTTAATGAAATCCATTTCCAGTCACCTGCTATCCCCTCAATCTTTTATATTAGTGTACTATAACCAAACGATCAGTTGACTGATTTTTCGGAAAAATCACCTTCTTATATCAGCATTCTTATAATAAATCAGGTTGTCCGTCCACTCCCCGAATTCATGGATAAACCCTTTTCTTGTGCACTCATACTCCATCCCGATACTTTCAGCCAACTTAACAGATGCCGCATTGTCCAGGTTGATATGCGCTTCAATCCGATGATAGTCCAGTTCTGAAAAAGCAATGGTCAACGCAGCTGCCACAGCCTCTCTTCCATACCCCAATCCCCAGTATTGGTTATGGATCGTGTAACCGACCCTCCCCCATTGAAAGTCATTTCTCGCCAGGGTGGAGAAGTCTATCATCCCGAGATGCTCACCCGTTTCTTTAAGAAAAACGGCAAAAATATACGCATCGTCTTGAGAACGCAGCTCCTGATGACTCTTTACCAGCGAAGCATACCACTCCTCTGTACAGTCACTCATATCCAGTTTTCCCGGATCATGTCTGTGCTGTGAAGGCAATCTTTCATTGAAGCCTTTATACCAGGCTTGGTAATCTTCTCGGGTTAATGGCCTCACTAAGAGCCTCTTTGTTATTGTTTTATATGTATATGGATCTTCCACTATATTCTGCACCCTTCTCACTCCTTCTCATGTCTGTTCTGCAGGCCTCTTAACAGCTTTATCATTTCATCATTCTGCTTCACGGTTTTCCTCAGTGTCACCTCTATTGAAAATAAAGTAATCATAATAAACAGCACTGGAATAAATACAAGCATGGTGTCAGCCCCCTTCTCCTAAACCAGCCAAAAACGAAAGGCATACAGCAAGCCGAGCACAGCCACAGAAAAACATAAAATAATCAGCGTCTTTAAGTATTCTTTTGATCCTTTTAAGTACTTCCATTCCATAAAAGATTGAAAACCGAATGTAAGAATAATAAAAATCAGCCAGTAGATACTCATAGCCCGATCAAATTCAGGGATAGCACGAATCTTTATCAGTACGACAAGGAAAATCAACAGCAGGACGCCTCTTCCCCAGCGGTCAAGCAATCTCCCCTCTGTATCTGAAAGCTTCCGCTCATCCTTTCCCAGCCATTTAGTCAACCCTTGATTAACCAGCCAAAATACAGCCAAAGCAATGACCATAAATAATAGGAATTTCATAAACATCCCCCCCTTTAAGACGAATCAGGCAATGAAAATGTTTCAAATAATTCAAATTTCAATAAAAAAAGACGTCTTTAGGTAGAACGTCCTTTCAATAAGCTATAATTCAACTCTCGTAAAATCGGATTCCTGGACTTCCCTGACCTCCGGTTGAGTCTCCAAAGAAAGCTTCTTTCTGACCTTTCTACCGTAATAGGAGTAACCTGAAGTTGACTGAATGTATCCCTCCATCATCAATGCAACCGCAAACATCACGGCGGCAAAGAAAAGGATTGGCGTCAGTGGAACCCATGGTGCACCCTGCAGGTAGCGAAAGGTATCGCCAATCAATCCGGACCATTCCATTGTCATCGATTTTGGAGGATCATTTACCAGTTGATAGTCGACATCTGTCCCTCCTAAGAACAATTTTAACAACCCCAAATGAATAAAAATGATCAGCGTCTGCATAACCTGCTGGCCAAATAAAATCACCAGCTTTTCCTTAATGACAGGAAAAATGTGTTTGGTCATAATCCGTAGCTTTCCTGCTCCCAATACTTCCGCACCCGTGATGAATTCACTCTTATAAACCCGGGCAATTTCATTTCCTAAAAGCGAGGATAGAATAGGGACGATCAACAACGTTAAAACAGTGATTTCTATTAAAAATCGTTCCATCATAGAAGTTGAAAATCCCTCAAAAGGCTCCCACAAAACTGGATACAGCAAAAAGTAAGCAAGGATCGATAATGGAATATAATGAAAGGAATCCACTGTCCCGTTAACAAATTTTCTGTACCTTTGGAGGTATATCCCCAGCACGAACCCCAATGGAAGAGAAATAAAAACACGCAAAAGCCCTATAACCAATGCAGTTAGAATCGTATATTTTGCCCCGATGACCACTTTGCCCAGCATATCCAGCCCCAGAGGATCTGTCCCAAATGGATAAGCCCATTGCGGAGAGATCGGTGCTGACTCAACCGGCACACTATCCACCGAAATATAGTAGAGCTTCCGTACTTCATTCCCCCAAAGGAAACTATACACAAAGCTAGTGATCAGCAGCAGGGAAATAAAAAGGAAGCCTGTCAGGAAAAAGGGATGTTTCCATACACTTCTCTTCATTACAGCTCCTCCCCCCTGTTTGCTTTTTTAGAAAGAATGATTTCTCCAACATTATAAAAAAGAAATAACGGAATAAAGACCGATATAATGGCAAGAACGAATAGTACAGGCTGCATAGTAGACATCAAGAATCTTGTAATCCCAGGAATATTGAAAAGAAGCTCGATGACAAATAAATTGGACAGCATGAACCATACCGTCTTCTTGGATTGAAAGAATACACTGATGATGGCATTTCGCAGAACGTGAAAAACAAGGATCATCAATTTCCCGATACCAATTGATCTCGCCAGTAATACGTAGTCTTTCTGGATTTCAGACTCAAACGATATAATTGTCACCCGAAAAAGCTGGATCGCAGGCAGAATGGCAAGAAGGAAAATCGGAAGAAGATAGGCTTTGTCGTCATACGTAGATGCGGTGTTAAAAAGGAGAATTCCCGATTGTTTGTAAACGTATAGTATTGTGAGCTGCGTCAGCATAATGATAAGCAGATCAGGCAGGGACTCCAATAAATAAAAGGCAAGTTTAATCCGCATCCGTATCCTCACCGAGAAAAGCATCGATACCATAGTCAATGCCAGCGCAATAAACAGCGCTAGAAGGAACGATGCAAAAAGGACAGTCAGTGAATAGAAAATCGGGTCGAATAAGTAGGGAAATAAATCCCTTTCCTTCTGCCCCCCGATGACTGTATATTTCAGCGTATGTGGGTGTGTAAAAGCCTTTGCAATATCTTTGATATCAACCCAATATCGATCCAAATAAAGCTGCTCGTCATTCATCCCAGCCAGCAAGGATGGAAGACCGCCGGCAAGGATGATTCCCACAATGGAAATCAGGAAAAAGCCCATCCTCTGCATGATTTTCATATTTCCCCTCCTTTATGGCATGGTGCTCTTCAAACTGCCGAACATCATTTTATTTGCATTTAAATATTCTTTAGCAGCATCTCCATATAAACGGATCCCAGTATAAAGTTCCTTGCCGATAAAATAGTGGTAAACTCCATTCACCTGGCTGCTGCTGTATAAATTTTCGCCTTTTGAACCAATCACCTCTTGTATTCGTTTGCTTTGAAGATGAGGATATAACTCAAGCACCACTACATAGTCTCCTCGTTCATCGGGGACCTTGAAGGCATGCAGGAATGTGCCTTCTCTATCAACTTGGACTTCCTTTTCCTCAATGAGGGTTTCATGATCCTTCTTTATGAACTTCAATTGGATAATTGATCCTTCGGGGAGGGAACTTGCTCCACTAATCACAGCCTTTCCCTTCAGCCTCCTGGTCTGCCCTTGGATAACATCCTGTTTGTAAAAAAAATCAGAATCAGCTGAATCCTTGTGCAGCTGAGGGCTGCTGACAACAAAACTTCCAATTACAGGTGCCAGAATCAATAAGGTACACAGAACGGCAAGATTGTGTTTCAACGAGTGAGAATATTTGTCAATCCATCCCCGCCTGTTGGATTTCCTCCAGACTGTTTGAAATTCAATCGAAGTGTTCTCTCTTTTATCAACTTCCTCGAAAAGGTTTGGAAGATTTTCATCCTTCAACCGTATCTCCCCCATCCTTGTGAAACTTTTGGATGCCCTGGCGGCGAAGTTGGTTCAGGGCTGTATTCAACCTGGATTTAGCGGTTCCCTCAGGAACCCTTAACACCCCTGCTGATTCTTTCATTGTCAATCCGAGATAAAAATGCAAAATAATAATCTCCCTGCTTTTAATCGAGAGCCGTTTCACCGTATCCCAAAGTTCTTTCACTTCTTCATTTCTCATGAAGATCTCTTCAATCGAGTTGATTTGATCATCCCCAATGAAATCGGTAAAAAAGGAAAAGGTATTGATCCATTTCTGCTTCCTCATGACTGATCGGGTGACGTTAATAGTAATCGTATAGATCCAGGGCTTTATCGGACGCTTTCGATCATATGTATGATAGTTAGTCAGGACCCTGATGAATGTCTCCTGTGTAATATCATCTGCCAAGCTTCGCGACCTGGTCAGCATCAGTGCTGTCCTGTATACATAGTCTTTATATTCATTAAACAATCCTTCAGCTTCTGATTCACTGAGTGGCAGGCTCATGCCATCCCCCTTTCCACTTCTTTTCTCTTTATTACTTACCTGACGGGAAAATAGTTCGGTGTTTTTGAAAATTTATTTATTTTATTTTCAGACTGTGATTTTCATAACCTCGATTCCCTATCACATCATGGGATTTCCACCCCTATTCATTCGTATTCTACAAAAAAAGAGAACTTCCTTAAGAAGGGTTTCCCGGTTTCACTCCTTTATTGAATTTGGCACAGACCCAACCGCAAAAGTCACTTCGTTCATCCTTACACTGAAATACCCCGGGCATAAAGCTCCCCGGGGTATTTCTCATCAGAAACCAAACCTTATTCGAAAGATAGTAACTCCTCCTTGATCCGCTCTTCCGCACCCTCTTTGAACTGAAGGAAATATTCTTTATTAATTGTTACTGGTTCCAATTCTTCTCTAATGGAAACGGTCTCCATACTATTTAATTTGGTACCGGCCAATTCAGCAAAGATCTTAGTCAGATCACCATTTGTCTCTGCACCTTCGAGAAGTGCATTCGCCCTTGTAGGAGGCAGGTGTGTCAGCAGATTTCTCAGGACTTCTTCAGCCAAATCCAGACGGTCTTGTTCATTCCAATCATTTGGAGGTTCATTTGATGTGCTGTGGGCTGATAGAAGTGCAACAGCTTTATTTCCGTCAAGGTAGTTTGGACCTTTTTCCATTGTTATTTGTTTTCCATCCAAAGAAAGTAAAATTTTACTTTCATCCAGGTTGAATACGGTTTCCCCCATAGTGTTCAACAGCGTTTTAAATTCATCCGATTTTACAGCCACATAGTAATCGACCGGCAGATTCAACGCTTTGGAAAGGGATTTCCTGACTGCTTCCCCGCCATTCCCATAAGCAAAAACGCTGGTCAGATTTTTGTTGCCTTCCTCTATCCCGTCCGTACCTTTAAAAGGGACTGCCATTTCCCTCGGAAGGGACGTCATATTAATGCTGCCTTTTCGATTATCATAGGTAATGAGCAAATTTACATCTGTTCTATCGTCCTCATTTGCCAGTAACATCAACAATGAGCTGTATCGACTTTGTTCCATCGCTGCCTGATCATCAGAACGGTCAGCATTACGAATGCTTTCTCCGCCAATCAAGGAGTAGGCCAGGACGACTGAAAGGGTCAAAAGCACTGCCATGGCCATTAATGGAGCTGCACGGTGACGGAATGCCTGGAAGCTGGTTGGTTGTTTCCTTCTCTGCTCTTCTTCAATCTTGTGGAAAACCTTTTCTCTATCCTCTTGAGTGAAACTGAGGTCGGTATTATGAAATTCATTTAACGACTTTTCTAAATCTTTTTCATTCATATACTTCGGCCTCCTCCAATTTGATCTTCAACTTTTGCTTTGCTCTTCGCAGTCTGGTCTTGACGGTATTGACCCCAAGCTCAGTCACCTCGGCAACCTCTTCGATATTCAGGGAGTCGAAATAATATAGGTAGATGACTTCCCTGTATTTTTTTGGAAGTGACAGGACGATATTCTTGATTTCCTTATGTTTGGCTTCCTTCAGTACGGATGTTTCGGCAGACGGCAGCAGGGACTTTGTATTTTCCTGTATGTAATCCACCACCTGCACCTTTTTATGATTCCAGCTTTTTAAATAATCTTTGCATTCATTGATGGTAATGCGGTACAGCCACGTCTTCATCTTAGATTCTCCCCTGAATGACTCAAGTTTCTTGTAACACTTTACAAACGTATTCTGGGAAATATCTTTTGCGATATCAACATCTTTTACATAGGAATAAGCAAGTCTGACCAGCTCATCGCCATACTCAGTCATGATTTCTTCCAGTAACAAGTTTCGTTTGCTTTTCTCCATGCTGCAGCTCCCTTTTCCCCTCACCTTGTCTATGAATTTCTTATTTGACGATTGATGAGGCATAAAAAGTTTCATTTTCATTGAAAATTTCTATTTTTTTCTAATACACTCCTATAAATCATTCGCACTTACCCAATTATTTCAAAATAGTACAGCTTATACAATAAAAAAAGAGCCGATCAGCTCATCGGCTCTTTACCATTGATTGATTAACCCTTGTCAACTACAAGGTGTTCTGTTAACGTCTGCTGCAGGGTCCCTTTGGTTTTCACTTGCCTGTCAAAAGCTACTCCGGCGTTGATCATTTTTCTGACAAGCTCCGCACGAAGACCTGTAAGGACGGCTTTACAGCCCATCATTTGAATGCCATTCAGGATCTTTTCAAATTGAACGATGACATCCAATTCCATTTCAGCTATTCCTGAGAGATCGATAATAAGAGTTTGGATTCTCATATTTCCGATGCCCGTTAATACTTTCTCTTCCAATGTATTTATCCGATAGGTATCCACCATGCCGATCAGCGGAAGCACTGCAGTTGCACTATTTATAGGAATAATAGGCACGGATAGATTCTCGACAAGCTGCCTTTGGGACATCAACTGCTGATCTTTGTAATCAGAGTAACTGATGAAAAAGGTATTCAGGAACTGATCGACCCGGTCATTGATCCTTTTCTCCAATTCAAAGAATTTTTCACGTGGAAACTCTTGATTTCCATTTTTTCTGTCATATTTATACAGGAAGTACCACAGAGTCCTTCTGATGGCGTGCACCCATTCAAGCTTGAAGGCAAGTGTCAGGGAATGCTGGGCCCAGGCGATTCCCTCTATTTTTGCGAACTCCACTAATTCATCTTCTCTGTTCTTGGCGATGAAGAGAGCCAGCTTCTCTGCATTTTTCAGAAGATCGATGTTTCCTTTTTCTAATATATCATTGATTTTATTTCTAACGTTTACAGCTTCATACAGAAGCTTTTCCTTGAAGCTTTCTCTATTTTCTGATATGAATCCTGCAATCTCTTCTTTATCTGTAAAATCTGCACCCATAAAAAACACGCTCCTTTAATTAACCAAGATATAAACCTTATTCTTTGTGAATCTCTTGAGAGAATACTCAAGGTATATGTATAAGGAATTCGACGGACATCTCTGGAAAATACCGCTGCCCTCCTTGTATCACCGTCCTTTACCCATAATCCCCAAAGCCTAAACCTGTTTTTATACTTTTTTCTCCCTGAAAAAATCTCATTGATTCAAACAGGGGACACCAGTTCAACTTTTATTCTGTCTGGATCTTCAAAGAAAACAGCGTAATAGTCTTTTCCACCAGCAAAAGGGTGTTTATCTGGATATAGAATCTTCACTCCCCTGCTTCTCAATTTGTTCATCACTTCATCGACGTGCCCCCTGGATATGGCATGAAATGCAAGATGGTTAAGTCCCACCCTGCAGCGATGATACGGGATGTCCTGGAATCGCTCCTCGGCCTGAACAAACACAATATATGTCCCGTCCAGTTTCCAGCTTTGCCCTTTCTCCCATTCCTGATAGGGATGGTAACCGATTTCCTCCAAGAACCACCCCCAGAATTCACTAGACTTCTTAATATCAGATACATATAGTTCTACATGATGCAGCACAATTTCCCCTCCTCCCTTTTCCTTTGGCTGTTTTCGCATATATAAATTGATTGCTTCCGGAAAAATCCTAAAAGCCGGATTTTCCCCTGCATACTACGTTTTTCACTCTGAACGAAGAGAGAAGCTCTTTTCTCTTTTGCTAAGGCTGTTTTCGCATATATTGTTGCTTTTGGAAAAATCCCAAAAGCCGGATTTTTCCCTTGCATACTACGTTTTTCTCGCTCTGAACGAAGAGAGAAGCTCTTTTCTATCTTGTTAAACAGGGTTTTTTCTGGTTCATTACTCCATTATCTTTTGGAATGAATATCAGATAGCAACAAAGTTTACGAAAAACTCCCATGACGGTGCTTCCCGCCGCCACCATCTATCATTAAAATAACCGTTGCCCTAACAGGATTGCTAAACAGGGTTTTTTCCGGTTCATTGCTCCACTATCTTTCGGCATTATTATCAACTAGCAACAAAGTTCACGAAAAGAGCCTTTCATTTTAAGGTGACACTGTGAATGACTGGTGCCATTTTGCCTTGTACCTTTATTAAAGCTATCTTTGTTATTCTGCCTGCAGATGTATCTATTCTACTCTGACAGTAAGTGAACGCCTCGGCTAATTTTCCCAAACTCAGTCTGTTGGCAAGCGTACAGTGTGGTATCCACCGTCCCGGTAAATAGAAAGAGGATGAAGCATCATTATATCCCGAAAACGCCTGATGGTGCTTCCTATGCAGGGTATACAAATCTTCCGTCATAACGGGCGATAGGTAGAGTGCTCCTGATTTTAAAAAAGATCCAAGCGAGTTGAAAAGGATGTCAATGCCTTCCTTGCCTCTGTATAATTCATCCAGCTCTTGTACAAACGGACTCTCATCTAAATACTCGTAGCTTGCCAATGTCAAATGGGGTATCCTATCCTCGATTTCCTTCGCATAAAAAGAAATGGCCACCTCACTCAATTCCTGCCAGAGGTTTCTGATAAAATCGTCTGTTTTTTCATCAAATAGTGCTATAACCGCATACAACTTCTTTTTCCTCCCTTCAACAAGAACTGTACATAACGGCTATCTACAGGTAAGGAGATATCCTTCATCAGCCAATGAAGTTTATGATCTTGTCCCTCCAAAGTATATAGTTCTCATCGGCATCCTCATTCAGCTGGCAGCCAGAAGCAAGGATGATGATGAGCTTGGGGAAGAAAGATTAATCTCTACAACTTGAATTCTCTTATCGATCCCATTCATGTTCCAGTATGGAATAAAGGTGCGAGTCCCTCCATCCGTCGTTCATTTTCAGATGATCCCTTAAGGTGCCTTCTTTTGTCATACCCGCTTTTTCTAAGACTTTGGTGGATGCAGCATTTTCAGGATGGCAGGTAGCATAGATCCTATGAAATGATAATTGTTTGAATCCATATCCAATTAACAATCTGGCTGCTTCGGTCGCAAAACCTTTCCCCCAGAATTTTGGATTGATTAGGTAACCGATTTCTCCGGATTGATTGCAGGCATCCCTCACGTTTATCTCAGCTGCACCTATTAATGTATGGTCTTTCAGTGTTTCAATCACAAACAAGAACCGTGATTGTGGAGTCCTTTTTGCATCGTCCATCGCTTTGTGCACGAAGTCTATTGTTTCGGCCTCAGAGTTGGGACCCCAAGCCTGAAACTTGCTTACTTCTGCTCTCGAGGCATAATCATGAATTTCCGGCCAATCCGTTTCTTTAAGTTCACGTAGCAGGATCCTTTGTCCTCTAATGCTCTTCATATCTGTATCATCCTATTGAAAAAGCTCTTTTTGCACACTTTGTCTCTGATTAAAACGATTTTTATGAAATATGGGCAACATTCATCTAAAAAACCTTGGGGAACAAAAAAGATAGGGGGCATCTCTCTGGTAAGAGAAACAAATTCTAGTACCCAGGGGAAATTCCGCAACACCCGTTCCTGGGAAACCCCTTTGCCAAAAGGGATCCTTTTGGCTGCAGACTCTTTCTCTTCTTGTTAGTTTGTATAATCTCCATAACGGCTGCCCCGTTCAATCCATTCTTTCCTCAACATTCCATAAATATAGCGGTTATGATACTGTTCATTCAGAAACTCATAATCCCTGATAACGCCTTCCCTCTTTAATCCAAGACGTTCAGCAACGGCTTTACTCTTTTCATTTTTCTCGGCCATGTTGATTTCTACCTTGTTTAATTTACATACTTCAAAAGCATGCGTTATAAAGCACTCGCAGGATTTCGTTACAAGACCCTTTCCTGCAAACCTGCTTCCGAGCCAATACCCGATTTCTGTTTTTCTTGCAGAAGAATCAATATATAAATACCCAATCGCTCCTGCCAATTCATTCCGGTACCATATCCCAGCCCAAAAGCCATTATCCTTTTCATATCTCGTTAAAGATTTCTCTATAAAAACCTTCGAATCTTCGACCGAATGTGTTTTGCCAGGAAAAGAAAGCCATTTCCCAAGCCACTCCCGATTCGCATCAACCAGTGCAAACAATAAAGAGGCCTGATCAGGATATAATAGGGAAATATGTATCTCGTCATCAATCCTGTATTCAACCATGTCCATCTGCCGCTTCCTTCAAAGGAATTGTAAGCACAATAGGCGCTTCGATTTGGCTGCCATTGTCTTCAGCCAATTCTATCAGGGCGATTTCAGTGATTCTCCCTTTAATCAAATCATTCCTTCTCAAGCAGTACTGGAACGCCTTAGCCAGCTCTTCTTCGGCCAACTTATTTGCAAGGGTGCAGTGAGGGATCCATTTCCCCGGCCCATAAAGCTCATTTGCAGAAGGGTTGTCAGCCTTGAAAAAGGTATAATGGGACGCATGAAAATCAAGAAGTTCTGTTGTAACAGTAGGAGAAAAGAATAGCGTGCCGTAATTTAAAAAAGAGCCGAGCATATTGAAACTGATCTCGATTTGATTTTTACCGCTATAAAGTTTTTTCATTCCTTTGATAAATTCTTGTTTATCGATCTCAGAATAGCTTGCCAGCGTTATATGCGGCCGGCCATCCTTAATCTCATCCGCATAAAAAGAAATGGATTCTTTACGTAATTCGTTCCATATTGTTTTAATTAATTGTTCTGTTTGATCATCAAATAATGCTGCAACCCAGTACATCAAACCTCTCCTGTCATTCCATTTTTGGCATTCCTTTGCCGGTCCTGATATTCTTTCGTGGTTGGCATTCTTTCCCTATGTCAATTCCATTTCAAACATCACCATATCCAGCGCCCTTATTCCATTTTCGAAGATCGGCTCAGGATAGTCTGAAAAGAAATCTTTTCTAATCTCTTTCATTCTGAAACCCACTTTCTGGTAAAAGGCAATAGTATCAAGGCTCGAATTCGCAGTCCCAACAATCACTTTTTTTACACCCTTTTTCTTATAGAGGGATAAGGCTTCCATAATGATTTTTTTACCTAGTCCCCAGCCTCTGTACTCGGACATCAAAGCAATATTTTTCAATTCAATTGTCGACACATCGACAGTGGTGAATACCATCACACCGGCAAGCCCATCATAACTATTAAGGGCATACAAATCACTCTCGTTGAGATACTGATTGACTGCCTTCTCGCTTTCATCAGCCATCAGCAACAATGGAAGGTACTCTTTCCTGTTTTCTGAAGGAACAAAAGATAATGTAAGTTTCAACCTTTACCTGCTTTCCCGAAGATACGCAAGGAACTTACCATATCTGTAAAGGCGTCATGTATTCGTTGTCTGTTCCAAGGGTGCATTTCCTTTGGAAGTGAATCAAGGGCAAAATATCCAATTTGGCCAATTTCTCTATTTGGGACAAATGGTCCTTCTTCCAGTATTTCTGCCCTGAACAAAAGGACAAGGTCATCTTTTTCAGGCGCGGAGTATATACCAACAAAGTCCACAACTTCTGCCTTGCAGCCTGTTTCTTCGAATATCTCCCTTTCAACCCCTTTAACAGGCGATTCATTTTCATCCAAGTGGCCGCCGGGCAGCGTCCAGTTGCGTGAACCATAATTCAACTTGACACAAAGGATTTCATTTTCTGGATTTTTCACAACTGCAAATACTCCTACTGAAGGCATACCCATCACCCCAACCTTTTCTTATATCCACACATCATTTTCGGCAGTAAGATCTCCATCTGCATCACCCGTATTCACAGTGCCTTTGGGTTCTATCAGCAAGATGTGGCACTCTTTTTCGGCATAGGGTTTATGTTCAACCCCTTTTGGGACAACGAACAATTCTCCTTTCCGGAGCCTCACACCACCATCACGGAATTGGATGGCCATTTCCCCTTCAATCACAATGAAAACTTCATCTGTGCCTTTATGATCATGCCCGATGAATTCTCCTTCGATTTTGACCATTTTAAACTGATAGTCATTCATTTCGGCTATCACTTTCGGAGACCAGTGTTCTGTAAACAGGCTTAGCTTCTCATTGAAATTAATAGATTTATTGCTCATTAGATTTCGCCTCCTCTTATCCATCTCCTATTTCAAACCAATATAAGTAGCTCAACAGGAGAAAGCCAGACACAAAAATAATCAAAGCATGCCACTTCGTTAATCCCTTGGAAGGCTTTTTTGTCCCTTTAAAATAAAACAGAAATCCTCCAATCAGAAAAAATAGATATCCTGTTAACTTCATGACTATTTCCATGAGAAACCTCCTATTTAAACTCCTTTACTTACTGACCTGTTCTTCTATTGCCTTCATAATCGGAAAAGCACCGCTGCTTAGATTGGACAATACCGTGGCGATCGCTTTCGAATTGGGATAGCAAGCTGAATGAAAGCAGACTCCAGGATCATAGCCCATTATATGGTACTTGGAAATGATTCCATCCTTGCTGTCGATCCAGACACCGAAACCATACTGGGCACCCTCTTTCATCTTTACATGAGGGGTCAGCAGGAACTGGGTCGTTTCCTGGTTTAACAGTCTGTTGTTCATAAGCGCCTCCCAGAACTTCACCATATCCCTCGCCGTTGTATAGGCTCCTCCATCGGGACCTCCTTTAATAGGAATAGAGTAAATATTGGTTTTGAGCTGTCCTTTCCCGGCCTCTACATACCCATAGGCCGTGTTGTTTGGCAGGTTATCCATTGAAAAATACCCGGAGGAAGACATTCCTGCTTTATGAAATATGTGCTGAGTTATATAGTCTGTGAAAGAAGCCCTTGCCTTTTGTTCAACAACCAGCCCTAAAAGGATGTACCCTGCATTGTTGTAATGAAACCTTTCACCCGGTTTGCCTTTCATCGGCTGATCCCTGAACATGGGCAAAAAATCCCCCGGTCCCTGCAGAAGATACATTGGCCGATCCTTCCACAGTTCTGCAAAGTCGTCCATCACATCTTCATCAAAGTAATCAGGTATACCCGAAGTATGAGTTAGCAGCTGGCGGATCGTAATATCCTCATCCCAGTTTGCGAATTCGATATCCAGACAATCTCTCAACCTGGAATCAAAACTTATGATTCCCTTTTCTACCAATTGAGAGACAGCTACTGCCGTAAAAATCTTACAGCCGGACGCAATTCCAAATCTGGTGTCCATATTATTGGCTCTTTCCTCTGTTCTATTTGCGTATCCGGCTGCTTTCTCAATAACCACCTCTTGTTCCCGCTTCACAAGAACCGCACCGGAAAATTGCTCTTTGTCGATTACTTCCTGCACGTCAATTAATTGTTCACTTTTCAAGATAGCCTACTCCTTTAATTTGAAAATATAGATTAGTAGTATTTTTCAAGAAGTTTATAATCCCTTGTCTTTTTGGTGGCGATGCCATGGTCAGCGGTAAATTTATGGAGAGCGATGAAAACCTGTGTTGGTTCATAATCCATCACTCGGATATTCATCCCTTTCTTTACCTTGATTACGGCTTTCTTTTTCGTCCAATCTGCCCTTTTAAAGATAATGGAATTGATTGAATCAGGCGTCATTGTTTTTTTGTATAACCGGAACGATAAGAAAGAAAGCCTGTAGCACATCTGGTGATCCTCTACCTCCAATTGATAGTTGATACCAAGCGCCATCACCAAACATACAAGGAACAGCCACAAAAA
Source organism: Bacillus sp. SRL337 (assembly GCF_984799155.1). NCBI lineage: Bacteria > Bacillati > Bacillota > Bacilli > Caryophanales > Bacillaceae > Bacillus > Bacillus sp. SRL337. Next base: position 2,687,728 of record NZ_OZ481793.1, read on the forward strand.
GGCATTCAGGACTGGATTGCCAGAAAACCAATCCGAACTGATAAGCAAAAACAAGATTATCAACAGTGAAGGATGCGGTCTTTCAATTCTTGTATAGGTCATTGTAATGTGTATCCTTTCAAATAAAATCACTCAATGAGGAGTATCTTGGTCTTACGGTAAAGAACCCGGTTCATACCCGAGAATGATCAGAAATAGAGTCATCAATGCCGCGGCAGAGGACATGGCTGTCAGGGCGGAAGCACCCCCATGGTTGTCACCATTAATTTCTCTCTTCGGCTTGCTGCTCCAATTCTTTCTCTATCTCTTCATCCGTGATGGAGGAAGAAGGTGAAACACCCTGAACTTCCATGTACTTTCGAATGATCTTCCCTGTTTCAGAATTGTCGATTCCTTTTCTGACAGCTGCTTCGATAACAAGGTAAAGAATATATACGATTAAAAGAAAGCAGGGAATTCCAAGTAGGAATAAGAAAATCTCCATTACAGCACCTCAACCCTTTATTTAATTCAGAATTTTACCATAATAATCCTCTTCTTTGGAGTTTTTTAGGGAAACTTTAAAAAACGTCAGTCCCCCTATTGTTTGGACGACTGCTGCACTATTAAGTTTCAATGCTGAATTTCTTCCATTCTTCAGATCCTATGAAAATTAAAAATGCACCCTTAACGAGTGCATTTCGTTATTCAAGCTTGCTCTGGATACGTCTCCTGAAGGAATTTCACTGATTGGCGAATCAAGTTTTTCAATACCTCTTCATCTACGTCGGCCAGCTTATTTATATACACACATGCCTTCCCGGATGTATGTTTTCCAAATTGTTCAAGGAGCTTTTCCTTGTCAGGATCACCTGTTGCTAAGTACAAACTGATTTTTGCTTTTCTCGGGGAAAAACCCACGAGCGGCGCATCCCCCTCATGACCTGTTTCATACTTGTAGTGGTAGGAACCAAAGCCGATTATGCTTGTCCCCCACATTTTTGCTTCATAGCCGGTCGTCTCCGCGAAGATGTCAAGTAATTTGTAGGCATCTTCCCTTTTTCTTTCATTCTCTACTGCTTCGATAAATTCAATGACACTGCTGTCATTCTCTTTTGTTTTAAGTTTATACAAACTATCCAACTCCTTTTTTATTCATTCCTTATAGTCTGTTTTCCGCCGCCTGACTCCTGTACGATGGATCATCTCTCTGATTGCCTGTATGATAATTTCCGGTTTTTCCACATGAACGGAATGCCCAGTATCCGTCTTGATCATGGTTGTATTTTGAGTCAGTTTCGCCAGGAGCAGTTGATTTTGATTCCATTGATGCGAGGGATTCCTGGCACTGATCACGGTTACAGGAAGGGTGCTTGGAAGAGACTTTGATGCAACCAGCTGGCGAGCAGACCGGGCTGTGTCCCTGAATTCAAAATAAAGGGATTGAAAGGCTCCTGGGGTGTATCCTATGTAGTTTAATGCCTTTTTATTGTCAGGCCCCAATTCTCTTCGTCCCACTTTATGCGCCAGCATTCTTGGAATCCCCATCAGAGATGTTATATAACCTAATCGGGCAAGGCTATTAAACTTCCGGATCCTCTTTTTGTTTTGTTCATTTTGAGTGTACTGGTTTTCATGGGCTGCATCTTCCAATATCAATCCTGCCGTTTCGTCAGGAAAAATACTGGCGAACAGCCTCATGATCATCCCGCCATAAGAATGTCCAACCAATATATATGGGGGCTTTGCCTCAAGGATCGTCAATACTTCCCGTAATTCTTCGACACTTTCCTGGGCAGTCAAAGTCTTCCGTTCCGACCGGCTCCAGCCGTAATTTCCCCTATCATAGGAAATGACCCTGGCAGACTTGGATATTTCCGGTTGCACGAAGCACCAGTCTAGTGAAACAGAGCTTAACCCGGCCTCCACGATCACGGTTGCCGGTCCCGCTCCTGAATCGATCACATGCACATTGGAGTACTTTGTTTTCACCATCTTTCCAGGTGGCGGAACAGAATATACTTTATTCATTGTTAAGTTCCAAACAGTCAAAGGAAAGGCAGCTGCCGCCAATCCAATTCGACAAACATTAGAGAGATTCATATCTTTTCCCTCATTTCTATTTTCCAAAAGAGTATGTATGGAATGCACCATTATCTGATGACCACTTCAGAATATTCCGATCTGCAGGAATCCCTCTAAAGTAGGCGCCAATTCCGCCGGTCGTACACCTGTGGCCAGAGATAAAAATATTGGCCTTTTGTCCATTTAATCCGGCTTCCAGCTCGGTAATAAAATCAAAAATGCGTGCTATAAAATCTTCCTTCCTCTCTAGACCATTATAAATGGAATCATCCGGAAGCAACCCTTTCAATTTCACTTCCTCTTTTTTCAGGCCATCTGCCTCCCCCAAATCGAAAACATCAATCCTGGCATCAATTACAGGATCCCTTCCAGTGGCAATCTTCGCCGTTTCTATTGCTCTCAACTGCGGGGAGGAAACAACCAGATCAAATGTGCTATTCCCTATCAGGGACCTCAAGTTTTCCGCCTGTTCGACTCCTTTGGAATTCAATGGCATCCCCTTCCTGCCCTGAAGCCTTCCTTCTTCGTTCCATTTTGTCTGGCCGTGCCTGACGACATAAATCATGACATTCCACCTGGCTGATGATCATCTAACTTCAGCAACATCCTCAGCATCATTGTTTTATGACCAAACAAGTCATCCTCAAATTTTGATAGAGGATCGAATCCCTTATTTTGATAAAAGACCCTCCCTTTCAAATTTTCTTCTTCCACATTTATAAAAATCATTTTGATGCCCTCTATGGACTCCACTGCCTTTTTCAAAAGCTTTGTTCCTAGTCCCATTCCCTGCATTTCCGGCAGCAGGTATATGGCACCCAATTCTATGTTCCCGTCGACTTTCACCTGTGAAAAATTAGCAAAACCTGCAATTTCTGCTTTTGATTCAACCACATATAAGTAAGATGTTTCCAGCCGCTTCTCCATCATCTCTTTACTATATGCCGATTCCAGGAATCGCTTCTGGATATCACGTGGAATAATTCCTTCATACGTATCATTCCAGCTTTGTTCTGCCACTTTCTGTACAGCTTCAATATCTTTGTATTTCATTTCTCTGATAATAGAATCCATTCCTTTACATCCCCCTAAACGTCAGGTTTCTTTTGCATAAGGTCTTTGGCTATCCAATCAACTGCATCTACCAGGTCATTGGCTATGCAATCCGGATTTACATCAGCCCAGCTGGACCGGTGGGTAGTAAGAGAGGTTCTCCCCCATCCCGTTAAGACCAGTACCTTTCTAGCGCCAACCGTGTCTGCCGCCAGCATATCCGAACTGCCTGTGTCTCCGATTACATAGCATTGTTCAAGGTCCAGGCCATATTTCTTATGTGCCTCCAGCAGGAGACCTGCCCTTGGTTTTTGACACTCGCACCCGTCATCCAGTTTGTGAGGACAATAATAGATATCATCCAAAAATGCCGATCCCTCATACAAGTCAGCTTCCATCCGCATGAATCCTTCCACTAGTTCTTCTTCTGTAAAAAAGCCTCTCCCAACCCTTGTCTGGTTTGTGAACAGAAACACTTTTACTTCGAGATCATTCAGGGTCTTAATGGCATCTGCTGCAAATTCATAGAGTGAAAATTCAAAGGGATGCATTCCGCCACCTGTACCTCCGATTGTTCCATCACGATCCAAAAACACTGCAATCATGGTTTCCACCTCACTTGAACGTACGTCAACTGCTTGATTCTTCTGTTTCGATCATCCAATCTTTTAGCAAACCACTTACCTTTTCTCTTTTCTCCATTGCGAGCATATGTCCTGCCCCGTTTATGAGATAAATTGATGTATTTGTAAATTTTTTGAATATTTCAAACGATCTTCATACCCGCAAATCGAATCGTATTTCCCTACTAGGAAGAGTGCAGGTAACGAAACAGAGTTCTGATTAATGAACGGCTCTCTTTCAAAAAGGCTGTTTTAGGCTTAATTGTGGCATGCGGAAAAATCCCAAGAATCGGATTTCTCCCTTTATTCCATGGATTTTCCCTCGAAAAAAGGAGAGTAGTTCTTTTCTTTCCTGCTCACAAGGGGTTATCCGGTGAATGACCAAGATGTTTAAAAAATAATGCTTACTTCTCCAATCCGACATGAAAAAATCTCTGTTTGCCAGTTCCCTTCCCGTCTGAACCTCTGCCAGGAAACCTTATGCCAACTTTTTGGTTTGGATGATGTACATTGCTTCAAAGAATCTTTTCAGGTCTTCGTTCAAAGTATTAAGGCGAGTGTCATCACGTGTTATCACACTTTTTCAGGCAGGGCAACCCCTTTCACCCTTTCTGTCATTTCATCCATGATGCCTTGGGCAATATAGGCTTCATATGACATCCCAATCAGGTGAAATCTTGTGATCCACTCAATTAGGGTGACGCCAGGACCTCTCTGGAAGCGACACCTTTCTGCCACCGAATGTACTTACTCGCTGCCTTAAATGAATCCTACTTTCATTTTATTTTTCCTCCTGCTTTTGATTCTGCTAAAATAGGGTTACATAACTGGTTGAGGAGGAACTTCAATGGCAGATCATCACTTTCACTTAAAGGCGAACTGGCCTGGTTTGCGTAATGATATAGGAGAGATTGAAACGAAAAATATGAAAACAGCCATCTCAATTCCAAAAGAAATGGATGGTCCCGGTATTGGAACCAACCCTGATGAAATGCTGCTGGGTGCAGCAGCAACCTGCTTCATCATCACTCTTGCAGCGATGATGGAAAGGAGCAGGCTTGAGAAAATCGACCTGACATTGGAGTCAGAAGGTATTGTCGATGTCACCAATGGTGTTATCACCTATAAGAAAATAATCCACCGCCCCCTTATCACTCTCAAGCAAGATGCCTCAGAAAAGGACATGGCTCTCGCTAATAGACTTGCAGAAAAGGCCGAAGCTTCCTGTATGATTACACGAGCCATTAAAGGGAATGTAGAAGTGGAATTACAGGCTGAAGTGGTGAAAGCCGTTTAATAAAGCAAAAAGACACTGATACTATAAATGTGCAGTGTCTTTTCTTTTCCGATAAAATGGTTGATTTCTTATCTGGGAACTGACAAACTTAAGAAACAAGATTTAAACATAATGAATAGTAGGTGATGACATGATTGAAGTCCGAACGTCCAAAATCAGTGACGGAGAATTAAACAGAGGCGTATTTGCCACAAGGGATATTAAAAAGGGAGAATTGATCCATGAAGCTCCTGTGCTTCCCTACCCTAACAAAGAACATGTTTTCATTGAGAAGACCCTTCTTGCTGATTATGCTTTTGAATACGGCATTAATCACAGTGCCATGCTTCTTGGGTACGGAATGCTTTTTAACCATTCTTACGAACCTAATACTACATATGAAATCAATTTCCCCAATTTCACCTTTGATTTCTATGCCTATAAGGACATAAAGGCTGGCGAAGAACTGATGATTAACTATAATGGGGAGGAAGATGACCAGGAGCCCCTTTGGTTTGATAAGAAATAAGCAAATCACATGATATTTGAGGAGTTCTGAAACACTAGCTTTCAGGACTTTTCAAATTAACGGAGGATCCATGAGAAAGAGCCTTATTATTTCACAACTTATTTTTGTGCTTTTATTCCCCGTATGGCTGGAACTGACAAACTATCTTCATTGGATTGTGATAGCAGTGGTATGGTTGTGTTATACCCTATCCGCCATATTTTTCATCTGCCTGTTCAAACAGATTACGTTCTTCTTCAGCAGAAAGCTTTTGCGTATCGCTGGGGTCCTGTATAGTTTCAGTTTAGTAGTGCTCTTATTTATGAGGCCCAGCCAACAGCATTATGAAAGCTATAATCTGGTGCCATTTGAAACAATGACCTTTTACTTTTCAGGGGAGGTTGGTTTCCTGGTAGCTTTTTATAATCTTGCTGCTAATATCGGCCTGTTTATCCCCTTTGGGCTTTATTACCGGTATATGACAAGTAATCCCTCTGCAGGAAGGCTCCTTGTTTATACAATTCTAAGCATCTCCTTAATAGAAAGCTCACAGTTCATCACTCACAGGGGGAGTCTGGACATTGATGATTTACTATTGAATGCAGCCGGCGTCCTTCTGGGATTTATGTTGTTCCCTGTTTCTCAAAAAGTCTTCATACTAAAATAAACAGGCGATTCCATCCTCTGGAACCGCCTTGCAAGTTCATTTATGTATTTTTCCAGACACTCTTATATTTCTTTTGATACTTTTTATCCTGTTCCAATTCAATTAGTTCAAGAGCTTGTTCCTTAAGACTTTCTTCTTTTGTCTGATTATACAGGTCCCTTATCCCCACGAGGATATCATAGCGAATCAATGTATAATTCTTTTCATCCTGGCAATGGTTATAGCGATCAATGAGATGGTTCAAAACCAGCTCTTTTTGCTTGCCGCCAGCCAATCCTACTCTCCAAATCGTTTGCAGGGCATGCCGTGCTGTCACGAACTTCTCATCTTTGGTTACTTCCCATACAGCAGAAAAATCCTCCAGCATCCGGTTTTCCGGGTCGCTGATGGCCAATTGAGAAAGGAATTGCGCTGCCCGGGAACGTTTATGAGGATCGTGATGGGTAAGATCTGCCTTAAGGTGATCCCATACCTCATAAGCCCAGCTTACAGGAGACTTTGTCACTGTCATGATTTCTTGATAAGCCTCATATTGTTCTGTCTTATCGTCTGAATTTAATTTTTCAAATCTGGCTTTGATTGAAATCTCCATCCAAATCCACCTCCTTTACAGTGTTTCCTTCCTTTTTACAATACTTCTGAAAACCTCTTCCACTGTTTCAGTCGGGATACTGAGGTTCTTATGAAACCCAGGGGCTTCTTCCAACAGCCTTTCCATTTCATTGTTTATAAAAATTCCAAGCCATTTCAAACTGCCAGCCAGGGTCTTCTCTCCTGCTTTTTTTAATGCGGCCAGCCTGGCTGCTTCTTCACATATCTTGTGATCCTTTATTGTCTGTTCATACAAAGTTTGAAACTTGATTGGAGGGAAACGTTGATGATCTCTAATCCATATACAGCAAAGCATTCCCCGCAGCAAGTGGATGGTGAGTTTTGTTTTCTTTTCTTCATCTTTCTTCCATCTTATCCAATTCGATTTGGACATCTTCAGGTAATGATAGTAACAGGAGGCGGCCGAAAACAGTTGGTCCTGAATTGGCAGGACCTGTTGGCAGAATAGCTTATCAGCTATTATTTTGTCCTCGGTATGAAGCCATTCCAGCAATGAAGGATTTGACTTTTTTAGCAGTGACATGGCTTTCTTGATGTCCCATCCGCTTAGTTCCAACTCTTCACCAATCTGTTTCTCAATCACGTCCCTCTTCTTGTCAAGCGACAAATACCAATCCAGTGAATGCTTATAAATAAACCTGATATCATAATCACTCTCCGGTGAAGGAAACCCCCATGCCCTGCTTCCCGCTTCGACAGCATAGAGAATTTCGATACCCTGTTTCCGCTCTATATCTTTTAGTTCTTGCAGGATTCGGTTATCCATCAGACAACCACCTCATTGTGATAGACTTTCGATCACTTTAGCTAAAAGAAGAGTCCGTTCCGACAGAGAAGACACTTCAAGGTATTCCTTTTCACTATGGGCGTTACCGCCGACCGGCCCCATTCCGTCAATGGTTGCCACCCCGGCTGCCGAGGTGAAGGAGGCATCTGATCCCCCTCCTGTTGAAGTATCTGTAATTTCGATTCCCAACTCGTCACCTACGGAGATGATCCGTTTCAATAACTCTTTGTTCCGTTTGTTTTTCTCCATCGGAGGCCGATTGATTTCGCCTTCAAGTGTGGTTTCAGTTCCTGGTACATCCGTTTTGGAACAGATTTCTTCCATTTTTTCCTCAACTGATGTTCCCTGGCATGTTTCTGAGATACGGATTTCCATCTGCGCGCTTGCATGGTCGGAAACCGTATTGACGGATGATCCCCCTTCAATCATGCCGACATTCACACTGATCCCGTTCTCATGGTCATTCAATTCGTGCAGCTGGATGACTTTATGGGCAAGCTCTTCTATCGCACTTCTTCCTTTCTCGGGCTCGATCCCCGAATGTGCCGCTCTGCCCGTTACATTCAGCGTATAGTTGCCTTTCCCTCTGCGAGCTGAAACAAGGGAGCCGTCTTTTCTTGCCGGCTCCATGATCAAGGCATATTTTTTCCCTTTGGATGCGCTTTTTATCAGTCCTTTTGAAGAAGGCGATCCAATTTCCTCATCACTGTTCAACATGATTTGGACATTTTTCCACTGGGCAGCTCCTTCTTCTTTCAAGGCTTTCATGGCATACAAAAGGGTGACCAGGCTTGCTTTCATATCAATGACCCCTGGTCCATACGCCCTGTCCCCCTCCAGTCTGAAAGGCCGCTCTAAAGCTGTTCCCTCAGGAAATACCGTATCCATATGGGCTAGGATGAGAATTTCAGTTTCTGATGCATCCTTATGTTTTATCATTAAATGATTGCCAAATTTAATCTGTGGTACCACATCAATGGTATACCCTATCTCTTCATACTTTCTTTTCAAAAGTAATCCTATACGGTCAATTCCAGTTTTGTTCCGCGATCCACTGTCGATATTCACGATTGTTTCAATAAGTTTAAGCATTTCCGACTGCCTGTTCTTTATATATTCTTCCACTTTTACTCTCTCCCAGCTTTCTCCTTAAAACTCTAAAAAACATTTAGTATTCATTATACCATTATGCCCTTGGAGAACGGATTGATTTCCAGTAATAAGAATAGATAAAAAGGAAGGTCCTGCATTTACTCCTTACCTGATCAGGAAAAATTCTTTCTGCCGACTGGCCATATATTGAACTTTTCCTTTGCTGAAGGATATCGGCTCTTCTAAGTAAATCGGAACATGCTTTTTCCACTCAGGAATAAAAGCTCGGATATTGAATTCAAGTGCATAGCAGGTATTATTGTGTATCGGAAGGTCACCGCGTCCGGGGATTTCCGCTTGCCTATCATATAAGCCGATCATTGGTCCTGCACCATGGCAATGGACACCAAGCGGATGAGAGTACAGCATGGCTTCAATATTTTCTTCCTTTGCAGCCTTTATGCTCCCAGTGAAGATTTGATTGCCGCTTTTCCCTTCCACAAATAATCCTGTCACAATATCTTCGAATCTTAAGGCATTTTCAAATGCTGCAGAAAGGCTTTTCGGGACAGAATTTTCCCCATCTTTCAAAACATAGGCCAGCAGCTGGGTATCCGTAGCAAGGCCCAAATAATGAATGCCAAAATCAAGATGTACGACATCGCCAGGAAGGATAACTGTATTTTCAAGCCTGTCATCATCAGCTCCCTGCCGCTGGATATCTACTGTAGGATAGAAAGATGTTTCCAGCCCCAGGTTCAGAACTGTTTGCCTTATCCACTCAACAACCTCGCCGGATGATGTCACTCCCGGATGAATCACCTTATTAGAGAGAGCCTGCTCCCCAATTTCCCTAGCCAGTGCACAAATATGCGGATAGGCGGCCAGCTCAAGTGAAGTTCTGATCTGAAGCCAATCGGTGACCAATGGCTCCGAGCTGACGAATCTGCATTCTCCTCCAGTTACCTCCTGCAGTTTATTGAACAAACTTACAGTCAACCCGTCACTAACGGCATGCAGCCCCCCCATGTTGACAGCGACTTCGGCAGGATTTCTTTCTTTGATGATCCTTGCCGCACACTCCCACTGCGTCTCCTCCCGATGGTTCCAGACATTTTGATAGAAAGGCTGAAATGCCGGATTGGGATGCAGAACCAACCTCATTATGGCTCCTTCCGCATTCCTCTGAAAAATAAAGATCGTCAGCCGCCTCGAACTATCAATAGCTGAAGGAAAGAATGTGCTAATGACCGGGTCTTCGTTATATTCACGTCCGATTATCATCCACATATCGATATTGTTTTCTTCCATCACTTTCGGCAGGATTGTATGTAATCGTTCATGAAGAACCCTGTCCATATACCGGTCTCTATCTTTCAGCGGCAAAATTTTCGAGAAATATGTATCCATGCCCCTACCCCCTTTTATTTTATGTTCTCTATTCGTTGGCTTTATCCTTTATTATAAATAGCGGTATTTTGCATAAATAGCTGCTTTCGGAAAAAACCCTAAGAGCCGGATTTCCTCCCTGGCTGCAGGAAGCTTTCTCTAACAACCAGGAGAGCAGCCCTTTATTTCAGGTTTATCAGGGTGTTTTAGATTCATTATGGCGATAGGCGGTGACGTTCATATTCAATAGCAAAAACGATTTAGAAAAAGCCTTATAAATCGCCTTTTCAGGTGAATACAAACGGTCCATTGACCAACTTCAATGATTCTGCTTTGAAAACCATCTCGATAAAGGGTATACAAGAGGGCTTTGTATGATAAGGGACAGCACGATTGCTCCGTATGTCAGGGATAGTATGGTATCAGCCTGCCCTGAATTTTCAGACGCCAGCCCCAATAATAGGGCAACTGACATGGTACCCTTTATGCCTGACCAGGTGATCAATGAGACATCATCCCAGAGAAATTCTTTTCTCCACTTTCCAAACATTTTTAGGATCCCTGACAATACTATAAACCGGACAATTAAAGACAGACCAAAGATGATAAAAATAAAGCCGATATTTTGGAAGTCGATATGCTTCATGAATTCAATCCCAATTAACAAGAACAAAATCGACAAGATGCTCGGTTCTATGACCTCCCAAAACGAATCCAAGTAACTGCGGTAATCCTTTTCTTTGTCGGTTGCTTCCAGTTTCCAGGAAAGCATGATTCCTGCAGAAACCGAGGCAAGCACACCTGAAACACCCAGGTGTTCCGCTAAATAAAAACTTCCATAGGCGAGGACGATGCTCAACATTACCTGATATTGGCGATGATGGGTGAAGTGATAAATCCGGCTGACCACCCAGCCAAACACGACACCGATTAACACCCCTCCGATGGACACTAATAAAAATTCGCCAAGAGCCGGTAACAGTTCAAATTTTTCATAGGATAAATAAAGGTTGGATATAACGGTGAAAAGCACGACGCTGCTGCCATCATTCAGCATCGATTCCCCTTCGACCACATCGGCAATTTTAGGATTGTTGGAAGATTGCTTTAAAATTGAGACAACCGATACTGGGTCGGTAGGCGTTAAAATGGCCGCAATTGTCAATGACCCAATGAACGATAAAGATACAAGACCTACATAATAAATGGATGCACCTAAAATCAACACTGTCAAAATCAATCCCAACGTGCTGAGCACCAAAATAACACCACTGTTTTTCTTCAGTCCGCCAATTTTAAACTGGTATGCGGAACTAAACAGCAGTGCTGGTAAAAACACATTAAAAATCATATCTTTGGTTATTTCAATGGGTGCAAAGTAAGGTATGAAAGACAAACCTATACCAATCAGCAGCAGAACCATTGGAACCGGGAAATTTTTTTGTTTCTTATCAATTGTAAAAACGATGTACCCTATAAAAAGTAATATAAATACATGTGTATATCCCATGGCAATCCCTCCAATTTGTGACTAATAGTTCTTTTTCCTTCCTGCCACCTGGTTAAACTGAACCATTTAAAGTAATGTTTACTTCTTTTGTAGAAGGGTAAAAAACGACTACCATTAGTAAATTACACAATTACAGCAAGGAGGAAAATGGGTATGAGTCTTAAGAGAACTCTGTTAATGGGTGCTGCGGCGGCTGGCGGAGCATATCTGAGCAAAAAAGAAAACCGTGAAAAGGTGCAGAATATGATTGGGAACTTGAAAAACCAATGGAACAACGGAAGCACGGAAAATGGGGCAGTCGAGAAAGCAGGTAACCCTCATCCCCATGATGTGGAAGATAACACAATGGTCAGCGAGGGCGCCCAAACTTCTGTTCATTATTATAATTCAACGGTTCAATAATCCTCACCCTTACAAAAAGGAACTTACCGCTCTGGTAAGTTCCTTCAGCTTGCAGACAAGGTTTTCTACGCATTTTGAAAGAGGCTGTGACCAAAGAGTTGGTTGACGATCAGTTGGTCGACCTTGAGAGGTTTAAAAAAGTTTCAATGCAGGCGATGCTTACGTTTGCTGCCATGCATCTTAAGAAATTGGCTAACGGGACACGGCAAAGGCCATGTCTCGTCTGATCTTCACTCGTTTTCTCTTCAATACTAACAAACCCGGCATCAACCAACTGGTTGATGCCGGGTTTGTTTACGGTTTCATTCTGATATCCGGAAGGCAATCTTTCCGAGGTTTTCACTATTCTTCAATCGTTCAAATGCTTTTTCATAATCATCCAGTGCAAACACGCTGTCTACTACCGGTTTGATGTTGTGTTTATTGACAATTTGGAGCATGTCCTTGAACTCTTCGGCACTTCCCATTGTGGAACCAAGAAGGTTCAATTGACCGTAAAAGAAATGGCGGATATCAATTTCCACTTCATCCTCCGTCGTGGAACCAAACACAGCAACAGTCCCGCCTTTTCTGACTACCTTAAGTGATTTCGTAAAAGTGGCTCTTCCAATACTTTCAATGACAATATCGACCGTTTCACCTTTGAGCTCTTTTTCCCAATCACTATTTGTTGAAACGGCGAGATCAGCTCCGAGCTCCATTGCCTTTTTCTGTTTGTCTTCGCTGCGGGAAGTGACAATGACTTTTGCCCCTGCAGCTTTTGCAAATTTAAGCAGGAAGGTGCCGACACCGCTGCCGATCCCGGGAATCAGCACAGTGTCCCCTTCTTTGACTTTTGCCCGTGTGAACAACACACGGTAGGCTGTCAAAGCAGCTAAAGACAAAACGCCGGCTTCCTCCCAGTTCAAATGCTCAGGCTTTCTTTCCACGTTCTCTGCAGGGAGCGAAATATAGCCGGCAAATGTTCCATGGCCCGGGAGCCCGACGATTTCAAACCCTTCTGGAGGAGCATCGCTGTTCTTGGCCCATCCAAGCCCCGGATTGATAATGACTTCATCTCCAACAGCCACATTTGTCACTCCATCACCCGTCCCTATAATGGTTCCAGCCCCATCCGAACCAACAATCAATGGAGGCTGATCATCTTTGTGCCTTGTCAGAACCATAAGGTCACGGCGGTTCAACCCTGCTGTATTCAACTTGATCTTGACCATGCCGTTGCCAGCTGCAGGTTCCTGAAATTCTCTTAGGGAGAGTCCTTGCATCCCTTGTCTTCCTTCATGGACAACTGCTTTCATATTTTTCTCCTCCTCCTCTTTTTCGATAAGGCTCTATTCGTAAACTTTGTTGCTATTTAATATGAATGTAAAAAACTATTTTGGTCATTTGCCCGGTAAACCCTGTAAGCAGGAAAGATAAGAGCTGCTCTCCCTTTTTCGGGGAAAACCCCTGAAATACAGAAAAAAACCGGCTCTTGGGATTTCTCCGAAGCAACAATTAAAGCGAAAACAGCCTTCTTTAAAAAGTGTATGTATGATTCTAAATGAATCTATGAAAGACTGTTAACAACCTTTATACTGTCTTCATCAGTAGGGTTCACAGCCTGGGGAATATCTACCAATGTCCGTAAAAAGGTTTCGGTTTTCTCATCTGACAGCGGATGATCTTTGTAAAGAGAAAATTTAAAAGGGATCCGTTTCACTTCCCCAGCTTTCACAACTCCGATTTCATTCAAGGCAAATCCATGCAGTTCTTTTTCGTGGTAGGTAAAGTCACTATCTTCCCGGTAATCCTCTGTACGGATGTAAACAGTCAGAACGATTTTATTCACATCCTGGTCTGATAATCCGCCTTCTATCATGACCTCACCTTTCAGGTCACATGAAGGTGTCAAAGTGGGATTTTCAACAATGGTGTCCACTTTAATGTTTCCAATTCCTATGCTGGATAAGAAGTCTTTCCACATTTCCTGTCACCCTTTCTGGCTCATTAATGCTTTTTCTCTCTTTTATCAAGGCTACTCGAGCAGATTGCTGCTCTCGAAAAATCCCTAGAGCCTGATTTCCTCTGGTACTTGAGAAATTTTCTCTCGACAGCTTTAGCAGGTCCTTCCTGTCTTCCTTACCAAGATGTTTCAGATGAACTAAGGCACAACTATTTTCTAAAAAGGGCCTTTATCAATGAAGTACTTTCGCAGAAAATGATACTAACTTCACGTTAGAAAAGCAAGGAATACACCGGATGATGAAACAGGAGGCACTTTCTCTATTTAATTTCCTTTCTTTGTAAATAAGTAAGTGCGATGATTTCCATCTGAAATTTTTTGTATGAAAGACATCTCACACGATATATACCTTCATATATTCATAACTAGTCAGTGGTCTCTTTCGCTCACTTTCTGACAATTCCAGGCTGGATTAGTTCTATCAATGATTAAAACAAGAAGACGGCATCAGCAACTACCATCCTCCCTTTACACCCGTTTATTGTTGCGCCATTTTACTTACAATAGAAATAGTACCCTCAATATCTTCACGGTTTACATCATAATGGGTAGTGAAACGGACCAGTGACGGGCCAAAAGTGACGGCAAGCACACCTTCCGCTTTCAATTGTTCCGTGAATTGTGTTGAGTTCACACCAAGTCCGGATATATCGGCCACGACAATGTTTGTGTCTACTTTATTGATGATTTTCAGTTTTTCCATGGAGCTGAGTCCATCAGCAAGTAACTTTGCATTTTCATGGTCCACAGTCATTCTTTCTCTCATATTGTTCAGAGCATACAGGGCTGGTGCTGCAATGATCCCAGCCTGTCTCATCCCTCCGCCAAGCCGTTTTCTCCATTTTCTTGCTTTTTTAATAAATTCTTGGCTGCCTGCAATCACTGAACCTACCGGAGCACCCAGCCCTTTTGAAAGGCAAACCTGTACGGTGTCACAGTAGTGAGTGAATTCAGTCAGCGGTACATTTTCAGCGGCAGCCGCGTTGAATAATCTTGCGCCGTCAACATGAACCGGAATTCCATGTTGTTGGGCTATCGAGTAAATTCCCTTCATATTAGAAGAAGGAACTATTGCCCCACCTGCCCTGTTGTGGGTATTTTCCAGGCAGATTAAACCTGTTTCCGGAAAGTGCTGATCATCTTCCCGGATTGCGGCTTTCACTTCTTCCGGATCCATTGCTCCCCGTGTTCCCTTGATTGTCCTTGGCTGTACACCGGCAAATGCAGAAATGGCGCCTGATTCATAGTAGAAAATATGGGATTCTGCTTCCAGGATCACTTCATTCCCTGGTGAGCAATGAGTCAATACAGCCAATTGATTCCCTTGTGTACCGCTGGTTACATACAAGACGTCTTCTTTTCCTAAAAGAACCGCCGCAGCCTGTTCAAGTTCCTTGACTGTCGGATCCTCTCCATATACGTCATCGCCTACTTTTGCATTGAAAGCCGCCTCTCTCATTTCTTTTGTCGGTTTTGTCACCGTATCGCTTCTTAAATCAATCATTGAAAACTCTCCCATCTATGTAATTATCCCTATAATTTCCTATATAAAATTATAACATTAATAATATATTGGAGGTTCACCCTTTTAACACCAAGTAATCTCATCGAAAATATAATTATAGGAATATTCGGACTTTTTATCTTTTTTCTGTGGTAATCTTATTATTATTGAGTGTTCATCCGGGGGGGAAAATTTTCATCTATTTTCTATTAATTCAGGGGTTTAGTCAGGGGTGGTCAGCGAAATTTTCCCAAGTGTCCAGATTCGTTCTAATTATGGGATTATTTTATACTATTACTATAGATAGAGAGGAGAAAAAATCGTGACGATTGGAAGCAAAATCCGTTACCATCGCATGAAAAAGAAATTAACCCAAGAAGAACTTGCAACAGGAATTCTTTCCGTCTCTTATCTTTCCAAGATTGAAAATAATCAGACCACCGCCTCTGCCGAAGTCATTGAGCTTCTCTGCAAACGGCTCGGAATTGCTAGGCTCCAGGAAAATGATGAAGTATTGGAAAGAACCTTCTCGAAATGGAATAAGGCACTGTTGAAGAATGACCAGAAAGAATCTGTCCGCCTTTATGAACAGGTTACCAGCCATGTGGTCCAAATTGATGATGTCAATTTACTCAATAGCTACCATATCCTCACGATCCGCTATTATATTTTATTAAAAGAATACGAGAAACCAAAAGACATCATCCTTACCTTGGAAAGAAGCTATAAAAGCCTCTCTGATAAACTTCGGTTCTATTTCCATAAGTTTGTCGGAAACTACCTTTATGCTCAAGGGCAATTTGAGAAAGCCAAAGATCACCTTAAGGACGCTGAGCATTATTTCGTTCTTGGAAATATTATTGACAATGAGGAAAAAGCAGACCTATTCTACCTGAAATCCCTCACCCTTGTTCAACTGAGGAAACATGCTCTTGCCATCCACTACTCCGAAGAATCGCTGGCTCTTTACCGAAGCATGTACCATAACAAGAGATGCGCGGAGATTCATTTGCTTCTGGGAGTCTGTTACAGACGGATCCAGAACATCAAAGAGGCGATCACCCACTATGAGTGGGCGAACGAAATCAGCAAGAACATTGATTATGCCTTGCTAAGGGGCAATGTCGAACAAAACCTCGGGTATCTCAAATCATTGGAAAACAGGACAGAAGAAGCCATTACCCATTATCTCAAAAGCCTGCAATTCAAGTATGATGACCAGAACAGCAAGTTGACGACGATTCTTGCGCTGGTCAAGGAATACTATAAACTCAAAAGGTTTGATGATGTCATAGAGTGGCTTAAAGAAGGAATTCATATGTCTCAGCAGCAGAAGAATAAGGAGAAATATTATGAATTTCGAATCTATGAATATGCAGTGAAAAAACTGGATGAGGACTTTGAGCATTTCATGAAGACAGAAGCCCTTCCCTATTTCGAATCCACAGGGAACCCTCATCTGCTGGCCCAGTATTCTAAATTTCTTGGTAACTACTATCAGGAAATTAGAAAATATAAATATGCTGCACATTACCTCACCAAGGCTAATGTCGCATATGAAAAAATCATTGGATTATAGGAGGAGATTGAACATGAAAAAACTCAAGAGAATCACGATTGCCGCACTTGTACTTATTGCCCTTGGAGCAGCAGGCACATCCGTAAGCGCACAAGAGGAAGACCTGCCGCCGGCAAATGGGGCACCTGCCTTAACTGAATAAGTGTCCAAATGGCCCTGCCCCCCTCATGGGGGCAGGGCCATTTCACGCTTTAAAGCAACGGGGGACTGTCCCCGGCTGCTTTAAAGCGTGAAAGCGTTTTATTTTTAAAATGGTAAAAATACGCAACTCATAGTATATTAAACTTGTAAGGTATTTAAAAGGGGGATTACTAAATGGCTTCAAAACAGACAAAATTAGAGAGATATGCCGATTTACTGATCCGGGTTGGAATCAACCTTCAGGAAGGGCAAACACTCGTAATCAACGCTCCTGTCACAGAAGCTGCCTTTGTTGCACAGCTGACAGAGAAGGCATATGATGCCGGCGCCAAGAATGTCATGGTTGAATATTCGGACGATAAGCTGACACGATTGAAAATGGAAAAAGCTCCAGAGGAAGGATTAAAAGACTTCCCTCTTTGGAAAGCGAAAGGGTTTATCGAAATGGCCAAGGATAATGCGGCTGTCCTAAACCTTACTGCGCCTAATCCGACGTTACTGAAAGGGATTGACGCAAACCGAGTTGCAATGGCGAATAAAGCCCGCGGTGAAGCTTTCAGAGAGTATCAGCCTTTCATATCAGGCGGCCGCATCAGCTGGCTGATTGCCGCCGTTCCTTCAAAATCGTGGGCCAAGACTGTTTTCCCGGATCTTTCCGAGGAAGAAGCAGTGGAAGCATTATGGGATAAAATTTTCTATACAACCAGAGTGGACCAGGAAAACCCTGTCCAGCTATGGGAAAAACATATTGAAAGCATGACAAAGAATGCCGACCATTTAAATGACCGGCGTTACCGAAAACTTCATTATTATGGGCCGGGTACAGATTTCACCGTCGAACTTCATCCAAAGAGCAAATGGATCTGCGCTCAGTTCACCAATGATCAAGGCATCAACTTTGTTCCGAACCTTCCGACTGAAGAAGTCTTCACCATCCCAGTGCGAGATAGTGTAAACGGTACAGTCAGCAGCACCAAACCATTGAATTACAGCGGCAACCTGATCAACAACTTCATCCTGACGTTCAAGGATGGGAAAGTGACAGAGTTCAATGCTGAAGAAGGCTATGAAACCTTAAAAGGATTGCTTGAGACAGACGAAGGTGCTTCCTTCCTGGGAGAGTTAGCTCTTGTCCCACACAACTCCCCTATCTCGAACACGGACATTATTTTCAACAATACCTTGTTTGACGAAAATGCGTCATGCCATATTGCTCTTGGCAATGCACTTTCTATCTGTGTCGAAAACGGAAAAGAAATGAACCAGGATGAGCTCAAACAAATTGGATTCAATGAGAGTATGACTCATGTTGATTTCATGATCGGCTCTGAAGAATTGAATATCGATGGTGAGCTTGAAGATGGTACGATGGAGCCGATTTTCCGTAACGGTAACTGGGCTTTCTAAAAACAAGCAAAATGAAGAGCTGCATCCCATAACGGATGCAGCTCTTTCTCTTTAATGACAGCTCAGTCCTTCTCAGAACCGCTACTGTTCTTAGTCCCTTTGCTTGTATACGGTTTTGCAGCAGCTTTTTTCTTCGCACTTTTCTGCCAGCGGTTCCAGCCTTTTTTTCCGGTTCCCCTGCCTGTTCCGCCGCCTTTGCTCTTGCTCACATGATCAACTCCAATGCAGTTTCCGTCTTACCCTGTTCGGATCGTTTGAATTTCCATTATACCAGAATTTCCTCAATAAAAAATCTTCTTATTTCAAGAAGCCTTTAAGGTTTTGCCTCCAAGATTTCAGGGAATGGAAAAAATGAAGACATAGAAAAGGAGCGATTAACATGAAAGAATATTATGTAGTACCTAATAAAGATGAAAGCGGCTGGTATGTAAAAATAGAAGACGTGGCTCCGACAAATCTTTATTCTGGTCGTTCGGCAGCTATCGAAGAAGCAGAAAGACTGGCAAAAGAAAATCAGCCGGCAAAAGTGTTGGTTGAAAATGAAGACCATGAAGTGGTAAGCGAAAAAACATTTTCATAAGTAACCTCTTCAACAGAAGAAGCCATTTCAGCCTCTCCCTTGAGCTGAAACCGGCTTCTTCTTTTAACGGGTTCTGTTTTGTAGTAAAAGTTTCTATTTTACAAGGCTCTTTTCGTAAACTTTGTTGCTATTTGATAATAATGCCGAAAGATAGTGGAGTAATGAAACGGGAAAACCCCTATATAGCAAGAGAGAAAAGAGCTTCTCTCTTCGTTCAGAGCGAAAACTCTGTATGCAGGGGAAAAATCCGGCTTTTGGGATTTTTCCGGAAGCAACAATATATGCGAAAACAGCCTTTTACAAACAAAGTGGTTAAGTTATTTGTTTCCCAAAAAACAATCATAATTGCGTAAAAATGGTCAGTGGCTGGTGTGCCTCTGACTTATTTTTTTCTGCTGTTTTGATTCAATCACTATTTTGGTCTTGAGGCAGGGGATATTGATTTCCACTCGGGGTAAGTGAATCTGCGGGGCGTGCAGTGAATTTAAATGTGGGAACTGCTGTTCAGGTCGTACCTTGAGCTGAATTGGCTTAAGGTACACGGCAACTAAACAAATTCATTGCCACAAAATGCTTTTTCCATTCCTCAACTGAAAGATTTTCTACCTTCATTTAGGATCACTTTGTATTAGCAGACTCATTGGCTAAAATACCGGGAATCGAAGAAAAAAGGAGTGACAAAATCGTTGAGGTTTGACATTCCTTTTGTTGTTTTATTTTATATTTTGTACCCTACATCAGAATTTGAAATTCTTTTTTTTCATTATTTGATACCAAATATTACCCCTATTATTACAAAGAAATTTCATTTAAAACATTTCCAAGTCATACATAATGGTTTATGATTAAAGTATCAGGATTTAAAGGAGATTTACCTCTATGAAAAACACCATCAGCAAAAAGAAGGTATTCTCAGTTGGAGCAATGCTTTTACTCGTCTTCTCTTTACTTTATATATCACTTAAATCACAAATTGCAGAATCCAAAGAAAATACCTCTGGAGACTATGCCAGCACCCCTACTGTGTTTGTACATGGCTATAAAGGGACGTACAATTCCTTTAAAACAATGCTCTACCGTTTTGAGCAGAATGGCTGGGGCAAGAGGGAATTAGTCGTTTACGTTTCGGCGGAGGGAGATATCACTTGGAAAGGCACACTTCACTCTGATTCCAAGCTGCCGCCACTGGTCCAGATTGTCTTTGAAAAGAATAAAGCTTCTATCGCTGAAACTTCAACTCGTCTCCAAAGTGTCATGAAGGGCCTTAAAGACAACTTTGGCATTGAACAAGTGAAACTTGTGGGCCATTCCATGGGCGGTCTGGTATCTGTAAATTACCTTGAATCAACAAATGGAAACGCTGATTATCCCCAGACACTGAAATTTGCGGTGATCGGCAGCCCTTTTGATGGGATAGCAAAAGAATCTTATCATAAAGTGAATACCGGTGAAGCTATCATCGATTTGAAACCGGATTCGAACGCACTGAACTCCCTCATAGATAATCGGGAGTACTTCCCAGCTGAATTAGAAGTACTTTCCATTGCTGGTTCCGGTGATCAGGTCGTTGATATCGACAGCGCATTTGCCATCCAAGAAATCGTAAACGAGGAAAGACTGCAGAAGCAGTTAATCGAGGATCAAACCATCGATCACAGCGGGCTGCATGAAACTGAAAAAGTAGATAAGCTGCTAAAGAAATTTCTATGGTAGTAGAAAGAATGCCAGATGATCATTGATCATCTGGCATTCTTACATTCAGCGTAAAAATCGGAGTTGATGTGAATACTAAAGGCTCTTTCATAAACTTTTTTGCTATTCAATTTGTATATCGAAAAGCAAGCGGAATGAGCCTTTCTTCCATTCAGATAGATAAGCCCTAGTATCCAGAGGAAAATCCGGCTCTTTGGAGTTTTTCAAAGCAATAATCAATACAAAAACAGTATTAGTAAAAAGCCATATTTTTATTTTTCCCTTTAAGAATTTGGAATATTCCATATGCAGCAAGCCCAATGGCGACCAGGCCGAGCATCCACTGGCCAAACGGCTGCTGGGCAATTTCGGAAAGTGCTGCATCAAGCCCCTTGGCATTATCCGGGTTGGTGGTGATCGCTGTTTGAGTCAAGAAATAACCTGTCATACAGAATACCACTCCCCTCGCCATCAGCCCTGCTTTTCCGGTCTTCTTTCCAAGCTCGTATTCTTTCTTTTTCATTTTGCTCCGTTGGAAGGTATCCGTGAACTTTTCGCTATATCCTTTATATATCTCATAAATCCCATACCCAATCACAGCAGCCCCTGCCAGGCCGACCATCCATTGGCCGAATGGCTGGGAAAGAATCTGGGCAGTGATGGTCTCGCGGTTATTACCCCCGCCGCTGCTTTCTGCGTCTGAAGCAATCTTGGCTGCTCTGTAAGAAAGACCCGCATAAACAACGGCACTGAAAACTACACCTGCCCGAACCAATATCCCTTTCGCGTCATGCCCTTTATTTTCCGGGTCTGTAATCGCTTCAACAATCTTCCAAATAACATAACCTGCAAGACCGACCGCTATTACCCAGAGCAGGACCTCGCCGAATGGCTTGCTAGCGATAGAAGCTAATGCCCCATTGGTTCCTGTTGTCTTTCCGCCAGCCCCGATGGCTGCCATGAATGCCAGGATCCCAATCACCAGATAGACGCTTCCCTTCGCCAAATACCCGAGCCGGCCCAGTCCTTTGACCCAAGGTTTTGCTTCATGGGCGCTCTTTCTTGCTTTGCCTTTTGCCTTTTCTCTATTCATATGAGCACTCCTCCCATTTACCTTTCTTTTCTTTGTTAGTTTCTTTCTCTTCATTTCCCGTATTTCCAAGATTGAAAACGTCTTATAGGACAACACGAAATTGACAATACTAGTAGAAGACCTCGGTCTAATTGAAGAAATTTTCAGTTATTTCCCCGGAAAGCGCAGGATTTGACAATATGCAACACAAAAAATGGACGAAGGGAGAACCCTCATGAATAAAGCTATATTTCTGGACAGAGATGGTGTGATAAATGAAGTATTGTCAAAGAGAGTTAAATTCGTCAATAAACCCTCTGACATCCACTACCTTGAAAAGGTACCCGAAGCAATTAAAATGCTCTATGATGAAGGCTATAAAATTTTTGTTGTAACCAACCAGGGCGGGGTTGGTCTAGGTTACCTTTCTGAGGCAAAGCTGGATAGAATCCACGATAAAATGAAAGAAGACTTAGCAAGACAAGGCGCACTCATTGAAGAGTTTTCCAGCTGTATCCATAAACCTTACGAAGGCTGTGCCTGCAGAAAGCCAGAAGCCGGAATGATCCTTACCCTTGCCAAAAAGTATGATATCAACTTGTCCATCAGCTTCATGATTGGGGACAGAGAAGCTGATATAGAAGCCGGGAATAATGCTGGCTGTGCGACCATACTTATCGGTGATGAAGATAGAGAAATTCAGGCAGATCATCATTTCCCCTCTCTTTTTGAAGCTGCAAAATTCCTAAAGGACCAACCCTATTAAAATCCTTTCTCTCCTTGCTATATTTCAAGCAGAATCATGAAGGAACCGGTACATGTATGTTATGGTAATATTCTAAGCCTTAATGACTTCAGTTCGTATAGCCTGATCCAACCTTACCTTACAAGGGGCTGACAGAGTGAAAAAAAACGAGTTTTACCAAATGATCAAAGCTTCCTATCCGTTTGACCACTTATCTGATGACCAATTAGAGCATCTGGTGTCACATGCACAGTTCAAGAAATATGCTAAAAACGAGTTCATCTTTCATGAAAAAGAATCGGAGGAAGAATTGGATGTCTATTTCCTGATTTCGGGCACAGCCAAGAATGTCCTTCACCGGCCTTCAGGAAAGCAGGTTTCCCTCCGGTATTATTATCCCGGAGACCTGGTCGGCCTGATGATCCTCTGGACAAGTGGTGATATGAGCTTCTCTGTCCAGGCAATTGAAGAATGCACATTATTCCGTTTCCATAAAGAAGTCTTCTTTGATATGCTGACCAATAATAAAGATTTCTCACAGATTATCTTTGAAAGTGTCGGCAACCGGATGAAAACCTTGTATGATGAAATTAAATATAAGGAATCACAGGAGGAAGCGGCAGATTTGTCTCTATTCCGCACAAGAGTCAATATCCTGATGGATTCCCCAGTCACCCTGCCAAAAACTGCAACCATGGAAGAGGCTGCCCAAAAGATGCTTGATGAGCAAGTCGAAGCCATAGTTATAACAGATGGCGAAGCTGCCTTAAAAGGCATTGTTACCCAGACAGATATCCTGAGGTTTTTAACAAGCAGCAAAGATGCTTCATCTGTCATGGAGTGGATGAACAAAACACTATATTGGGTAAGGGACGAAGCATTTGCATATGAAGCCCTCTCCCTTTTTAAATATGAAGGGGCAAAGTACGTACCTGTTCTGAGAAATGGGATCCTTGTCGGATTATTGACAGGACTTTCGTTTGTTAATATACATGACTCCAGTTACCTGGATTTATCTTACAGTATAACCTCTGCATCCAGCACGGAAGACTTGATCGCACTGTCACCAATTGAAAATACAACCTTCACTTCGTTTATCAGCGGGCTGCTTGAGCAGGACAGCTTTGCTTATAACGTCAGTGAAGTGTTGACGAATTACAATGACCGCCTTTACCGAAAAGTCATCATGCTTTCAGAAGCTGAAATGCTCGCTGAGGGATACGGATCCCCGCCTGTCAACTACTGTTTCATTGTCATGGGAAGCCAAGGCAGGAGTGAACAGTCATTCAATACAGATCAAGATAACGGCATCATCATTTCGGATTATGGCCACCTTGAGAACACAGCCCTAGTGGAGAATTACTTCAAACGTTTTACCGAAAAGATTAATACGAAACTCACATTATGCGGTTTCCATGAATGCACCGGCGGCATCATGGCGAAAGAACCAAAGTGGCGCAAGTCCTACACAGATTGGTTACTAGCAGTGGACGACTGGCTTCATGAAATCGATGCAGAAGAGGTCCAGAATTTTACAATGTTCTATGATTTCCGGCCGATTTTCGGGGACTACAGCCTGGCAGAAGATGTACGAGGTTATATAGTCAAAAAAGCACAGAAATCGCAGAATCTGCAGCAGCTGTTGAGGAAAGAGGCAATACGATTCCGGATACCCGTCAACGCACTGGGAAGAATCAATTTAAAAGGACGCAACAAGCGGTTTAACATTAAAAAAGCAGGACTGATGCAAATTGTAAACATGGTAAGGATTCATTCCATCAAGCACGGAATAAAAGAAGTCAACACCATCCATCGCCTTGATGCACTAAAAGAAAAGAAAGTATTTCACCCAAGGGATGCGGAAAATGCAAAAACAGCCCTTCACTATCTGCTATATTACCGTTTGAATCAGAACTTGTCTGAACTGGCTGAAGACCGCGAACTGACAAATGAATTGCCGGTTGACCAGATTTCGAAAGAAGATAGACGTAAACTGAAAGAAGCACTTCAAATTGCAAATCGGATGCAGCATGTTATGGAGATCAGCTTCAATCGTAACCGGGTGGTTTAAATTATGAGTGATGCTAAATTTAATGTAGGATATCGAATAATTAAATATTATTTTTGGCATAGATATCTATTTAAGAGACAGGTAGAAAAAGAAAAGAGAAACCCTTCCTATCAAAAATTGAATACAATGCTGAAAGAATTTGAAGATGAGAAACCCCTTTTACAACAGCAACGGCTCGCCAACTGTACCTTTACTATCTTTGACCTGGAAACAACAGGCTTCTTTCCGGAGATTGGAGATGAAATTGTTTCAATCGGGGCAGTAAAAATGCAGGGGGAAAAAATACTGGAGCAAATGACGTTTTATGAAGTCATCAATCCCCTGCAGACCGTGTCAGCAGAAACCAAAAAATTCACGGGTCTGAAAAGAGCTGATTTCCTTAAAGGCAAAACACTTCCAGTCGGCTTAAAAGAATTTCTCGACTATTGTAAAGGTACCATCCTGGTAGCCCATCCTGCTTCCTTTGACATCAATTTCCTGCAAAAGAGAATCGGTAAATGGGGTCTCCCCTCATTTGATCCTGAGTTTATAGATTCCTATACATTGGCCAAGGAACTACTGCATGAAACAGAATGCTATTTGGATGACCTGATCAAAAAATTCGAAATCCCAAAGAGGGCACGTCACCATGCACTGAACGATGCCCTCATGACAGCGGAGATTTTTCAGGAGCTATTGAAATTATGCAAGGAAAAACAGGTAGATACGATCAGTGAATTGCATGATGTTGCTGGTATAGTGGTTTAAATGAACGAGGCAGCCATTAGGCTGCCTCGTTTTAGAAATACTGTTTTTACCCCTGCTGTTTACCTTCCAAGCCAGCCGCCGTCAACTGCCAGCAAGTGTCCATGCACATATTTCGATGCATCCGATGCCAAGTATACGACAGTACCTTTGAAGTCATCCGGATCTCCCCATCTGTCTGCTGGAATCCGATCCAGGATCTGTTGACTTCGAACAGGGTCGTTGATTAAGGCTGTATTCATGTCTGTTGCGATATAGCCGGGAACTATCGCATTAACATTGACTCCTTCTTTTGCCCATTCATTTGAAAGTGCTTTGGTAAGCTGGGCTACCCCGCCTTTTGCCGCTGCATAAGCCGGAACCGTGAATCCTCCTTGATAAGAAAGCAAGGAGGCAATATTGATGATTTTCCCTTCTCTTTTTGAAACCATGTACCGTCCGGCCTCCTGACATAACAGCCAGACCATCTTCAAATTGATCGAAAGCACATCATCCCAATCGGATTCAGAAAAATCCACTGAAGGGGAACGGCGCTGAATGCCTGCGTTATTTACTAAAATATCGATTTTCCCAAGACCCTCTATCGCTGTTGGAATTGCTTGCTTAACCTCTTGTTTATTTTCAAGGTCACAAGGAATGATGATGCATTTTCTGCCGAGTCGTTCAATATCAGACTGAAGATCTGTCATTTCCGTATTTCTCTGAAGCAAAGCAATGTCCGCTCCTGCCTCTGCCAGGGCGATGGCCATTGATTTGCCAATACCTCTTGTTGCACCCGTTATGGCAGCGGCCTTTCCTGTTAAATCAAATAAATTCTGGCTCATATGTATCTCTCCTTTTTTAATTCAATTACTCTATCAAGTTCGGAATAAATGTTACTATTTGCGGGAATAACACAACCAGTCCTAAAGCAAAGCACAGAACCAGGACAAATGGCACGGCACTCTTCATTGCGTGATCGAGCTTAACACCTGAAGAAGAACACGCCACAAACAGGCATACACCTACAGGAGGAGTGAGCGTTCCAATTGCGATATTGATAACGATCATGACTCCAAATACAAGCGGGTCCATTCCGGCAGCCATTGCTAAAGGCATTAAGATTGGAACGAACATGATTAACAATGCAAGACCTTCAATGAACATTCCACCTGCAATAAAGATCAAGTTGATGACCAAAATGATAAAAATTGGGCTGTCTGATACGCTTGTAATTAAATCACTGAGAACTTGCGGGAAGTTATGGCTAACCAGGATCCAGCTGAATAAAGAAGAAGCTGCAATGATTAACAGGACGTTCCCGGAACTGATTATGGCTTCCATGAAAATGGCAGGCAATTCTCGAAGCTTTATACTTTTGTAGACTGCCAATCCAAGAATCAATGTATAAACGACTGCAATGACACTGGATTCGGTTGGTGTGAAGACACCTGTCAGAATTCCCCCGACAATAATGACGGGAGCTAATAAAGGCAAAATGGCCTTCTTGAAACTATCTGCAAAATACCGTAAGGAAAAAGATTTGGCAGTACCCTTTCCATACCCGTTCTTTCTGCAGATGATCCCAGATACCACCATAAGTAAAATCCCAATTAACACCCCTGGTATAATTCCGCCCAAGAATAATTTCCCTACTGATATACTGGCAATTCCGCCCAAGACAACCATGGGAATACTCGGAGGTATAATGATCCCGATCGATCCGGAGGCCGCCTGTAATGCAGCCGCAAACCTTGCTGGATATCCCATTTTCACCATACTTGGTGTCATGACGCTGCTGAGAGCGGCGGTATCAGCAGGAGCCGATCCTGAAATACCTCCCATCATCATTCCAGATGTTACGCTGACATAACTCATTCCACCCTTCGTCCAACCGATGATGGAGTCAGCGAAATTAACAAGGCGCTGTGTCAGTCCGCTTTTGTCCATAATGACTCCTGTCAGCATGAAGAAAGGGATTGCCAGCAGCGTAAAGCTATTCATGGATATGAACATTTTTTGCGGTATCACCATCAGAGGGATGGTACCTTCCCAAACTATGGTAACAATGGCTGCTACACCTAAAGAAATGCCAACCGGCACTCCAATGATCAATAATAGAAAGAAAGCAATAAATAATAAAGCAATCACAGCTTATCCCCCTTTCGTCCAACCAATACAATGACAAGAAAAATGATAGCCAAAAGACTGGATACCGGGATGATGCTATAGATGATGCCCAGTTTGATGGGCAGCACTGAAGCCATTCCGGACATACTTATCATCACAAATTGATACCCCTGCCAAAACAAAACAGCGAAGAATAACCCTGTAATAAGATGAACAAGGATATGGACAGGATTGGAAAATTTCCCTAATCTATCTGTAATGAATGTAATCGCAATATGTTTTTGTTTATAAATGCCCATGGTAATCCCAAGAAACATGAGCCAGACAAATAGGTACCGGTCAAGTTCCTCTGCCCATACCATCCCTCCAGAAAAAACATATCGAAGGACTACCTGCATAAAAACAAGGGATATCAGTACAGCCATAAGAATCAAAACTGTATAAACAATCAGCTTTTCAAGTATCACGCCGATTCGATTTAACGTCTCCACATTGATCCCCCTCCTATTAAAATTCATTCATAAAGAGACTCTGGCAGCCTCTTTATGAATCGGATTGTTATTTTGTATCAATAATTTGCTGAATGAGATCTTCCCCAAATTCATCTGAATATTTCTCGTATACAGATTGAACAGAATTTCTCCATTTTTCCTTATCAGGACTCTTTTCAATCGTTAATCCGCCTTCCGTCTCCAGGTACTCAAGTTCTTTCTTCTCATTGTCACGGATCAGCTTTCTCTCATAATCTCCCGCTTCCTTCGCAGCTTCCATCACAGCTTTTTGGTTCTCTTCTGAAAGTCCGTCAAATTTGTTAGGATTCATGATAAGCAGCATAGATGTGTATGTATGACCATCCATGACCATGTAATCCTGAACCTCATACATCTTGGAACTCTTTATGGCAAATACCGGTCCTTCCTGGCCATCGACCACCCCATGCTGTGCAGCCATATAAAGTTCAGAGAAAGGCATAGGGACCGAGTTGGCACCAAGAGCTTCTGTTGTGGAGATCAATACCGGCCATTCCGGTGTCCTGATTTTTAAGCCTTTTAGATCTTCTGGTGATTTCAATGGCTGTTTGCTGTTTAGAAAATGTCTGAACCCTGACTCCCAATAACTCATGACTTTAAATCCGCCTTGTTCTTCTGCTTCTTTAGCAAGCAAATCCCCCACTTCACCTTGCAACACGTTATCGACATGTTCTGAGTCTCTAAAGAGGAACGGCAGATCAAAAATTGAAAATCTAGGATAATATTTCGTTACACTTCCGGAAGCGACTAGGGCAATATCAACCGTTCCGAGCTTCGTGCCTTCAGCTAATTCCCCTTCGTCCCCCAGCTGGCTGCTGTGGTAGACATCCACTTTTACTCTTCCATCAGTTTTTTCTGAGACAAGCTCAGCAAACTTCTCCGCTCCTGCGTGGAATTGAGATTCTGTCGGCTGGTTATGACCCAGCTTCAGAGTTATCTCACCTGATTCATCTGCTGATGCACCAGTTTGGCTTTTTCCGCATCCCGCCAACCCTATCATCAAAAATACAGTGAT
Source organism: Bacillus sp. SRL337 (assembly GCF_984799155.1). NCBI lineage: Bacteria > Bacillati > Bacillota > Bacilli > Caryophanales > Bacillaceae > Bacillus > Bacillus sp. SRL337. The sequence goes on from NZ_OZ481793.1 coordinate 2,716,905, forward strand.
TAGTACGACTAAGACCTTGAATTTTTTTCTCATCCTTCTCCCCCTAATTAATTCGTAATTGTATTGAACAGTATTCGAAATACTGTGGATACCTGATTTAGACATTTCTTTTAGGCTCTTTTCTTATACTTTGCTGCTATTTAATAAGAATTTCCCTGGTAAGAAAGAAAAGAGCTGCCCCCTTTGTTGAGAGGGAAAACTTTTCATACCCTAGAAAAAATCCAGAGCTTGATCTTCTCGAAAGCAAGAACCTGCACGGAAACATCTTTCTTTTAAAGACCGAATGGAAACGCTGTCATTTGACTGCAAAAAAAAATAAACCCGCTTGATTCTTTTAATAATTTCATATTATATATAATAATTAGAATTATATATAATAATTTCATCCAAGTAAAGAGCTATTATATATAATTTTTAATTTTATATATAATAGCTCTTTTGGAAGTTTATTTAGATACCATTTTCATAATGTGTTCTTTAAAGACCTGCTTGGATTTTTCCACATTTTTCTCCTCGAGCGTTTTTATAAGGTCCAGATGATACTGATACACTTCTTCGGGAAGAATTCTCACTTGCGGGTTCAAAATAGTGATATACCTTCTTATATGCGTATTCAACATTGTCCATATTCTTACATAGATATCGATTTCAGCCCATTCAATGATAGTCCGGTGGAATTCCATATCCAATTCTGACTGAACACCATAGTCTTTTTTACCATATTTCATTTTATCGACAATGTCGTACAGTTCACCAAAATTCCTCTTGGTAAGATTGGGAAGGACAGATTCAATCGCATTGGTTTCAATTTCAGCACGCAGTGAAAACATATGATACATTTCCACCGGATTGATTTCCGTAACAAATGCACCTTTATACTTGATCGTTTTAATCAGTCCTTCTTCTTCCAATCCCCTTAGAGCTTCCCTGACAGGCACCTGGCTGATTCCAAGCCTCTTAGCAACCTCTGTTTCGACAATCCTGTCACCCGGCTTAAGGGTATTCTGGATGATGTCGTCCCGCAGCTTCTGTTTTACTTCATCTTTTAAGGAAACGAGTGATCTCCCTTTCTTTACATTCTCCATATCCTACAGTCCTTTACTTCGTTTTAAGGCAGTCATTTTGCATCATTATATATAATCTACTTGATTATATATAATGATGGAACCTTATTCAAGTTGATTACTCTATTATAAAGGAAAAATGACTAATAGTGGAATTCCTGGAAGTCTTAATAAATAGGTCTGATAATGCATCCTGATTGGTATGGTGAAATCAACACAGTGAGAGGGGTTTCTTTCGATTTGTTGTAGCAATTTGGGCTTTATTGAGACAATGAGGGTCTGGTTTCTGACGGATGCTGGACCATTTAGGACTTTATTGAGCCAACGAGGTTCTGGTTTCTGCCCGGATGCTGGGCCATTTAGGCTCTTTTTGGGCCAACGAGATTCTGGTTTTTGCAAGATGTTGGGCTATTTTCGGTCTTATTGAGCCAATAAAGGTCAGGTTTCTGACGGATGCTGGGCCATTTAGGGCCTTATTGAGCCAATGTGATTAACGTTTCTGCAGGATGCTGGGCCATTTAAGGCAATATTGGGCCAATAAAGGTCAGGTTTCTGCCGGTTGCTGGACCGTTTCAGGGTCTTATTGCGCCTCTTCATGGGGGGTTCTGCGGGATAGCGGCCTATTTATTAGCCTTTTACAGAAACAAAACGCCCTGCACTAAATGCAGGACGTTTTTCTATGATTGGGTATATTACATTCCCATGAACGAAGGGGAACTTCTTCTACAGTCTTATCGGATCTGGCCATTACCAGTCATCATATATTTTACCGTTGTTAATGCAGGGAGACCCATAGGTCCACGTGCATGTAGTTTTTGAGTGGAGATCCCGATTTCGGCCCCAAATCCGAGCGCTCCGCCATCAGTGAAACGCGTGGAAGCGTTATGATAGATGGCCGCTGCATCGACGAGTGTCATGAACATCTTAGCTGTTTCAGCATTCCCAGTGATAATAGCTTCAGAGTGCTTGGTGCCGTACTGCTCAATATGGTTGATTGCATCTGCTGCTGTGTCGACTATTTTAACAGCGATGTCCAGGCTCAGGTATTCATTTGCCCAGTCTTCTTCTCCAGCAGGCGTGCACCCTGGAAGGACAGCACATGCATGGTGATCACCATGAACAGTAATACCATTCTGGTTAAATGTTTCAATCAGCTTCTCTTTGTTTACAGATAGCCAGTCGCGATGAATGACAACTGTTTCAGCTGCATTGCAGACTGCAGGTCGGTCTGTTTTCGCATTCACCAGGATATTGAGCGCCATTTGTGTATCGGCGTCTTTATCAATGTAGATGTGACAATTTCCTACACCTGTTTCAAGGACAGGCACTGTAGCATTATTGACGACCGCATTGATCAAGGCCCCTCCTCCACGGGGAATCAGGACATCCACATGTTCCTTCATCGTAAACAGCTGCTGTGTGGCTTCACGATCAGTTGTATTGATGAATTGGACCGCTTCTTTAGGGATCTTTGTGTGTTCCAATGCCTTGTGCATAACATCGACAATGGCTTTGTTAGAAGTGATCGCGTTAGATCCGCCTTTTAACACAATTGCATTTCCTGACTTTAGCGCCAGGCCAGTAGCATCGACAGTCACATTTGGACGTGCTTCATAGATCATCCCAATGACACCAAGAGGGACCGTTACTTTTGCGACATTCAAGTTATTTTCCAAAGTCCAGTCACTGACAGTCAAACCTGTGGGATCTTCCAGCTCTGCTACTTCACGAAGACCATTTGCAAAATCGCAGATACGTTCTTTTGACAAGGAAAGGCGATCCATGAACGCTTCATCAAAGCCTTTCTCCCGGCCGCGGCTAAGATCGATTTCATTTGCTTCAAGGATAGATGCATACTGCTCTTCAAGAGTGGAAGCAAGTGTCAAAAGGGCTTGATTTTTGTCTTCAGTCGTTAACAATGAAAGAGATTTTGCTGCTTTTTTTGCTGCAATCGCTTGTTCTTCTACATTCGTTTTATTGGCTGTTAAAGTCATCCAATTCCTCCGTATAGTAGTTTTTTTATAAAAAATTCTTAGACGCCAACAGGGATCGGTACTTCCACATGACAAACCAGATTGTCAATTTCCACTGCTGCCCCTTCATAGTTTTCAAGTTCTACATCTGTCATATTGGTGAATTTCTTTAATTGCTTAGAGTCGTAGTTAACGACACCCAAGCCAATTTCTACATCGTTCATGTCTGAAATCCTGATGACGGCTCCGCTTCTGAATCTTCCTTTTACAGCATAAATCCCTGAAGCATTCAGGCTTTTCTTGCTTTCAAGAATGGATTCTTTAGCATCATTATCAATGGTGATATCACCTTCTGGACCTGAATTGAATGCAATCCATTGTTTCTTGGTATCGAGGTTGATCACATCTTCTTTTGCTTCGAAATAGGTGCCTTTTGCATCGTTATGGACCGCATCATAGATAATATTTGCGATCCCCGATTTTCCAAGGAATGATGGGATCCCTGACGCCATGGCGATTTTAAAGGCATCAATCTTGGAACGCATCCCTCCCGTTCCGACTGAGCTTCCCGGTTCACCTGCCATCTCTTCTATATCAGGAGTGATCTCATTCACTTCCTCAAGTAGCTCTGCTTCAGGATTTTTCCGCGGATCATCATTATATAAGCCATCGATGTCGGACAAAATAATCAGTTTATCTGCATCCACCAAGCCGGCTACCTTAGCGGATAATGTATCGTTATCGCCGAATTTCAAGCGGTCGATTGTGACCGTATCATTCTCATTGACGATCGGGATGATTCCCCGTTCCAACAAGACGTTTATTGTATTTTTCGCGTTGTTATATCGGTTTTCATCAGAAAAATCACTTCGTGTGATGAGAATCTGAGAAGCTACATAACCATTTGATAGAAATAAATCAGAGTATGCTTCAATTAACAATCCTTGACCGATAGATGCTGCTGCTTGCTTTTCCGGAAGTGTGCTTGGTCTTGTCAGGCAGCCTAGCTTTCTATAACCCGCGGCTACCGCACCGGATGAAACCAGCAATACTTCATGGCCGTCATCTTTCAAGCGAACGACTTCGTCTGTAAGACGCTCCAGCTTTCTGCGGCTCATCTCCCCGTGAAGACTTGTTAAAGAACTGCTTCCTATTTTGATTACGATTCGCTTCTTTTTGGTGTCCGGAGACATCATATCACTCCTGTTACATCATTATTTGTATCTATACTACACTTTCGTCCTTTAAACCATTGAAAGGGACAGTCCCTCTTAATGTTTTAACGCGTTAATACACTAAAACTTTAACGCGTTGAGGGACTGTCCCCGGCTGCGGTGACGTGTTAATGCAGCGAAGGGATTCCTTCTCTCATTTAGTTTGCAATTAATACTTTCTTGAATTGGGAACTGATTTCTTTTGATCGTCTTTCGGCCCCTTTGACGGCTTGAGCGATTGCTTCTCCTCCGCCAAACTTCTCAAGTGCTTCCAGGCCTGCAGCCGTGGTTCCATTCGGGGAAGTTACATTCTTGCGTAACTGTGCAGGGGTTTCTTCACGCTCCATGATCATTTTCGCTGCCCCCAAGATGGTTTGAGCTCCAATCTGACGTGCTACTTCCGGTTCAAGTCCGCTGTCTTTTCCGGCCTTTTCAATGTGCTCCATTAAATAATAGAAGTAGGCTGGTCCGCTGCCGGCGATACCTGTAAAGATATCCATCTTCTCTTCGTTGATTGTATAAACCTCCCCAATACATTCAAGTAATTCCTGTGCTACCTTCATGTCTTTGCCTGTCGTATACTCACCGGCAGCTATAGCCGTTGCGGATTCACGCATCATGCTGGAGGTGTTCGGCATGACTCTGATGACCTTTTGGCCTTTCGGAAGCCCTTCCTCCATATGTTCTGTAGTGATACCTGCCAGCACTGAAAGAATCACCGTTTTCGGGTTTACTGAATCGATGATAGACTCTAATACTGCATCAATATCTTTTGGCTTCATCGCCAGAATCAACATATCTATTTCATCAAAGTTTAATTCATCTTTTGTAACTGCCGTTATATCATACTTTGCTTTAAGTTCTTGCAAACGCCCCTGATTGCTTCTGTTTGATACAATGATTTGATCTGCTGGAATTTTGTTTGATTCAACCATCCCTGAAATCATGGCCTCTGCCATATTACCTGCACCTAGAAAAGCAACCGTTTGTTTGTTTAGCAAATATATCCACTCCCAATAAATTCTTATTTGTTCGTATTTTTGTTCGCTTTTTTTCAACGTTTACAATCGTAACACGTACAAAATCAGATTCAAGGGATTTGCACAATGTTTAGTGTATATGGTTGAATTAGTTAGTGTAAGCGGTTCCATCTCTCTTTGAGCACATCACATGAGGAATAATCCCCGATAATCCCTGCTTAAGCCGTTAAATAGAGATTGAGATTTACGCTTTTTTTCCAGATATGCTTTTTGGTAAAAAAAAGACCCAGTATTTGATGATCTGGATCCCTCATGATTTCAGCTGGACGTGTCCATACGAACTGTGGTCTGACCTGCAGTATGATCCTGCAGGAAGCCCTACACCTTCCGCCCCAATCTTTCAAAATTTTAGGAAGAAAAAAGAAAAATTTTAGAGGAAAGAAGCTGTGGAAGAGAAGCAGTCCGCAAAAAAAAGATGAAATCGCATTGATTTCATCCTCCTATTGTTACATTATTCATTTTTTCCACTGAACTAAATAAATTCAACCTTCAAATATAAAGTTTCTTCATTACTGATTCAAAAACTTCTGTAACTCTGCTTTGTTTGTTTCAAAGTCTACTTCCAGGACAGCTCCCGCATGCTGGTAGTATCCGTCTGTGTAGGTGTCTTCAACAGGGATTGTCAGCTTTTCGATGTCACTGCTGTCACCCATGAGGATGTCTTTCACGATCCCGATTTGATCGAGTTTGCCCATATTGGTTTCAATATATGGCTGTGCGGCTCCGATCATCTTCGGAAGCTTTGTTACACTGCCAAGGCTCAATGCTTCGTCTTTGACAGCTGTGATGACTTCCTGCTGCCTTCTGACTCGTCCATGATCTCCTTCTTTATCAGCCCGGAACCTTGCATATCCAAGGAGTTCTTTACCATTTAGATTTTGAAGGCCCGGCTCCAGGGATACTCCGATATTTTCCGACATTGCTTTTTCGACATCGATTTCGATTCCTTCGGGAGCAAGGACATCAACGGATTGTTCAAAGCCTTTGAAATCGACAATCATATAATACTGAACATCGACACCAAAGTTTTGTTTCAGTGTCTGTCTGAGAAGGTCGGGACCTCCAAGGAAAAAGGCTGTGTTCAGTTTATAGTTTTGATAGCCTGGAATCTCAACATACATATCCCTCATGAATGAAACAAGCTTCGTTTCATTTGATTTAGGATCGACTTGGGCGATCATCATTGTATCTGTTCTGGATTTTTCTTCGCCACGGCTGTCGACTCCAAGCAGCAGCACATTGATCCGGCCATTTTTATCCTTCACACCGTTAAACTCATAATTTTCTTCTTTAGGGGTATTGCCCTCTCCTGATGCAAGCTGTGTTCCCTGATAGAACTGAACAGCTGCATATCCCACTAACACAGTTATCATAAATAATAGGAAAAGAACAATTTTCAGTCCTCTTCTCTTCTTTTTCTTTTTATAATCCAAACGTGAATTCATACCATGCACCTTCTTTACATAGCCTAATTTGCCGAAATAACAGAAACAAGGATTCGGAAAATGAAGCTTATTTTTTTCTTTCATCATAAATCTAGTAGATTAGACGAAATTCAGCACAAAAAGTTTCACTAGTAAACTACTAAGTGATTGTATAGCATTCCAGAGTAAATAACAATACTTATTTTCAGTGCTGATCATAAAAAAGGTATATTATCACCCGGGAAAATAAAGTTTCTTCATTATATACGTCAAAAGACACCAGCTGAAAACGGGGGCCTGAGTATGAATAAACTTCCTATTATATATAGACTGCATCGAATGATTAATGCACTGACTGCACTTCTAGCGATCGTTGAAAATTCTCATCGTATTCCTACATTATTCTGCTATAAGTAAAGGATGGTAATAATTTCCGGTTAAGCCCTCTACTAAATATCGATTCTTTTCAGCGAAATTGATAATAAAACAAGTTGATGGCCCGCCGGAAATGTTGATATCCAATGAACAAGACACATGTTTTCCTATAAGCTCTTTGTTCTTGCTTATCACTTTCAATTCTTCCAAAATCCCTTTTGATCCGACAGGTATGATGTCCTCTATCAATGGACTTTGACAGCACTGGGAAAACAATGATAACGGTGCTGCTTTTTCCATTCGTTCCAAAAGCAGATTCCCGACTAATGGCTGTCCTATAACAGCATAACCCATTTGCGGCAGGGTTGGCTCATCGGCATCGCTGATTTCTCTTTTTCCCAGCACTGTCACTCCAAGGGCAGACTGTCTCAGTGGAAAATTGGACTCACTGCTTCCGCTTACCGGGATGTCCACTGCACCTGCATCCGTTAATGCTCGTTCAATGCCCTTACAGTATGGTTCCCATCGATCGTCTCCCGAAAAATTATGAAGAAGGACGGAAAACGGAATTCCCTTCGCAGACATAACTTCCATTATAGCCACTCTCGCGGAAAAATAAGCTGTTAGATCATCTTCTGCCACGACAAAATCTTCTTCCTTTGTGCCGATGCCTCCGCTGTTATCTGTCCCGATGATGATCTCGTCTAAAGAGGAGGATCGGATCGTTATTATATCCCTCATTTCAAGCCCCCTTCTTTTTCAGAAAAGTCGAATTTAACCGCGGATAGACAAAATGAGCCATCGTTAAGTTAAGAAATGCTGCAAGACAAAGGGACGGAAGGATGGCAAAATAGAATTCCTTGCTGATTAGAAAATAAAAAGGCAGAGGGGCAATCAAACCATTTAAAATGAAAAATAAACCGGCTGCTGCTGCCGGAAGATTTTTGTGGAATATCCTCCCGAACAACCAAATGGCCAGAGCCATTTCTGTACCTATCAAAAGATGAAACGGACCTAATGGCATACCCGCCAAAAGAGCTGAAACCAAGTGGCCGAACAATGCTATAATCGCTCCTGCTCCGCCGCTTAATATAGAAGCAGCCAGCAGGGCCGGAAGGGAATCCAATGCCACGCTTCCTGCTGCAGCCGGAATCTTAATCAAACCTCCGACTGCACTCAATGCAGCCAGTATGGCAATAAGGGAAACCTTATTTACTCTGTTCATCATTTGTCATCCTTTTCCGTTCAGGGGAGAACACATTGGCACTTCTTTCATATTCAACATCACTGACACCGAGCCGGTGATTGATGACCCGGGCAAGTGCAAAGAAATAATCTGACAAGCGGTTTATGTATTGAAGAGTGACTTCCGAAACAGTGGAGTCTGCCTTAATCAGGCTGACGATCTCCCGTTCTGCCCTTCTCGTGATGGTTCGGGCAATATGGATGGTCGCTGCAGGTCCTGAACCACCAGGAAGGATGAACTTTTCCAGTGGCGGTGTCTCCGAAATGTATTGATCAATTCTCTCTTCCAAGTAATCAATTGATATAGACTTTAGCTTCATTGGGATTTTATCCGTGGCATTCGCAAGATCCCCGCCGCAATCAAACAGCTCATGCTGAATCTTTTCCAGATCAGCCAGAACATCAGCAAATTCCCCACTTTCAAGTTCAGCAGCAGCTTTGCCTGCAAATGAATTCAATTCATCAATCGTACCATACGCTTCCACTCTTAAATCATCTTTATCGACTCTCCCGCCGATGATGCTGGTTCTTCCTTTATCGCCTTTTCTGCTGTATATCTTCATTTCCTCCATCTCCTTCTCTTGCGCTTTTTTGATATCCGCCTTTAGCCTTTGAGGACGGCAGGTAATCCAAACCAGATTTCATAGACTCTATCCGATTGGGCGGCCAAATCCTGATAGACCCACCCGGTCACATCCCGCCACTGTCTCGTTTCAGCTTCAATGGGTACAATACCCTTGCTGATATCAGAACCGATCCATATCACTTCATTCGATAATCCATCCTCCCAGCTTTTCCATTCCATAAATAACGAAAGGAAATCCTTTCTGACTTCATCACTAGTTTTTCCTGTTCTGATTGTGGATAACACAAGATACTCCAGACCTTCCATGACAACTGTTCCTTCATATTTCCCTGGAAGCGGAGCTCTATCTGCTTTAAAGAGTTTCAACCATTTTTTTGGCCGGTCATCATAACCCTCTACCCATTTCGCCTTCCCGTTGAAGGCACCTCCAGTAACGAACTGCATTTTGATTTCCTCCTCCATTCTTCTGCTGACCAGCTTAATTCATACCCTTTTGCAAATGGGATTTTCCACTCCCAAAAAGATTTTGGTTCAGATGCCCATTTTGTCAGAAAGTGTCTCAGTACACCGCCGTGCGTTACAAGTGCTGCCCTGAAGGAACCGTTGCGCTCTTTTGTCTTTTCGACAAATTCCGGGGTGTGCCTGTCACTAATATAAAACTCCCAAAACCTTTCGAGCCTCTCTTCAAGCTCTCCAAGGCTTTCCCCTCCTGGTATTTTTAGATTTTGGTCGTTCAGCCAGTTGCAGTATTGGCGATTGGTCCTTAGATCCTCATAGGTTTTGGTTTCCCATTGTCCGAAGTGTATTTCTCTCAGCAAGGACGTTTCTACTATTGGTGTGTTCGGAAAGAGAGCCTCGGCGGTGTCCTTGCACCTTTTCAAGTCACTTGTGAAAATCAGGTCATACGCTGGATACAGCAGGCTTTTTTCCCCCAGTTTTAATCGTTCTGTTTCGATCAGAGGTGCATCATGCCAGCCTATATATTTTTTATCGATGTTTTCTTCTGTTAGAGCATGCCGGTATAAGCCAATAGCCACACTGCCATCCATAACAGCACCTCCACACCTTCTACAGAAGCTCCCAGTGTGTCCCCTGTCGTTCCGCCAAATACTTGTACTGTTTTGCTTCCTAGCCAATAACCTGCCACGGCTGTCAGTACAGCAAATACCATAAAAACAAAAAGCAGTTCCGGACGGAAGATAAATATCCCCAATCCTGTCAGCAGTAAAGGCACCAGATAAAACAAAAGCAAACGGGGTTCAGTATGTTTTTTGAAGTAGAAGGCCATCCCGTCTTCTTTGGCACTCGGAACAAGCACCATCAAAATGCCCATCAATACCCTGCTGAACAAAGGAATCACCGCAATAATGATCCATGCTCCCAAAACATTATGTAAAATACTTTCATAGATAAACAGAAATCTTGATGCTAACAAGACAATGACTGAAATGACCGCAAAGGCGCCTGCCCTTGGATCTTTCATAATGTCAAGCCGCGTTTCCTTATCCTGATAGGAAAAATAGGCGTCGCTGGTATCCATCCAACCGTCCAAATGAATTCCCCCTGTCAAAAGGACCGGCAGCACCCAAATGACAAAAGACAAAGCCAGTGGAGAAAGCTGTGTCCATTCACTTAGAACGGTAAAAACAAAACTTATGATAAATCCTATAATCAGACCAAAAAACGGAAACACTTTAACTGCACGTCTGATCAATAATGGGTTCATATCTAGGGAGAGAGGAATAGGTACTGTAGAGAAAAATTGTAAATTGACCAGGAGTCCAAGCAGATATTCCTTGATTTTCATCCTCCGGCCATCCTTTCTCCTTTTTTCAGGACAGCTATTCCCTTGTTTACAGAATAGGCGGCATCAGCCATTTCTGCGATTTCCTGATGAACCGTTCCGAGGGTAAGGACAAAGCGGTGTACGAGTTTATTTTCAGAAAGTGGTTCACAAAATACATCATTGCTGACGAGTATGACTCTGCCAGCTTTTGAGGCAATCCTCTTGATATCCCTCATTACCTTTTCACCCGGATCATTCCCAGGAATTCCTTCATCAAAAAGCTCATTTGCCACCAATGTGGTCAGACAATCCACTAGTACAATATCTCTTTTGGTAAATCCCACTGCCAATTCTCCGATATGAGAGGGTTTTTCCCAAGTATCCCATCCGGCAGGGGATTTTTTTCTTTCTGATTGATGCCGGGCAATCCTTTGTTTCATTTCCTCATCCACCGCCTTTCCGCAGGCTATATAATGAAGAGCACTTCCGCTTCTTTTAGAAAGTGAAACAGCCATCTCTTCAGCGAAAGTACTCTTCCCGCTGCGGACTCCCCCACAAACAAAAATCACTTCGCCCGCCATTGTTGCAAAACCTCCATTAAGCGTTTGTTTGCTGCTTTATCTTTTACAGCCATCCGGATCCATCTCCCTTCCAACCCTGGAAAGTTATAGGTGTGCCTGGGGACAATTCCATTTTGAAGCAAAAAAGTAATCAAATCTAATTGCTCTTCCAAACGATTATCTTTCATTAAGTAGAAGTTTGTTTTTGACTGGGAGAAAGCGAAGTCGTTCTGTCCAAGGAAGGCAAACATCCCTGCTCTTTCCTCTGCTGCATATCCCCTGTTTCTCAGGACAAATCCCTCTTGTTCAAGACATACTTCCCCTGCCTTTAAAGCAATACTATTGACGCACCACTGAGTTTGATATTTTTCGAGCACTTCTTTCATCTCAACCGTCATAAATGCATATCCCAGTCTTAATCCAGCCATTGAAAACATTTTGGTCATCGACCGCAGTACAATCAGGTTGGTGTGTACTTTAAGCATTTGTTTACAGGTGTCCCCTTGAGGCAGAAAATCATGAAAAGCTTCGTCAATTATCACTAGGCAGCCCTTCTCTCCTGCAAATCGGACTATTCTCTCTATAAGCGCTGGATCCATTACAGTCCCAGTTGGATTATTTGGATTGCAAATGAAGATGGCATCTGCTCTCACTATTCCATTATAAAAATCTTCAAACTCCGGTGGGTTTGAAGGAATAACGTGTTCAATTGAACAGGAAAAAGCACTGCATGCCAGTTCATACTCTGAAAATGCCGCATGTACGACAGCAACCTTCTTTCCTTGCAGGTGACAGGCAATCAGCTGGATGATTTCCGCTGCACCGTTACCGACCAAAATCCCTTCTGGATCGAATCCCTCCACACTGGACAGTTTCAGCCTCAAGCTTGTATGCCGGGGATCCGGGTAGTCGCTAAAATCTATTTTCCCGCTATCTAATAGGGAAGATAAAGGTTTGGGCTGTCCCAGCGGATTCAAATTAACAGAGAAATCAAGCCATTCCCCAGGCATTGGTATTTTCAAAGACTCATATAAATAATGCGGATTGGATCCATGAATAGGCAGGTTCAATGACCATCCCTCCTAGTAACAGAAAAATAAAAAAACCGATTATGGTCCTCTCCATCAGTTCAATACTTTCCCTTATGTGCTCCTTGTTCAATGGAACTATTTCACTTCCCATTTCGGCTCTGTCTGAGATCATGCCTTGATAAGTGTTCCGTCCCCCAAGCTTGATTCCAAGGATGGAGGCAGCCGCTGCTTCTCCCCACCCGCTGTTAGGACTGGGATGCTTCCTGCTGTCTTCTATTGTCATCTTCAAGACTTCCACTCTTTTGCGGAATTTAGATGGATTCACCATCGCCATGACCAGAGCTGTCATTCGGCTTGGCACCCAGTTGACCAGGTCATCCAGCTTGGCGGAAGCCCATCCGAATTCAAGATATCTATCATTCTTGTAACCCACCATAGAATCACATGTATTAATCATTCTGTAAGCGAGGGCAAGTGGAGCTCCGCCTATCAACGCCCATAATAGAGGAGCTGTAATACCATCGGAGGTGTTTTCAGCTACAGTTTCAACAGCTCCTCTTACAACATCCTTTTCTGCAAGACTGTCTGTATCCCTTCCTACTATATAGGACAGTTTTTCCCTTGCCTTTTTCAAATCTCCCTCAGCAAGGGGAAGATAGACTTCCATGGCTGCCTCTTTTAAGCTTTTGGAGGCAATGGCGGTAGAAATGAGAACTCCTTCACCAATGATGCCTACAGCCGGATGTATCCCATAGAAGACCGTTATCACCAACCATGTAATCTTATTAACGATGGCCAGGAGCAATCCCAGCATGACCATTCCTTTTAATTTTCTATTGTTTCCCCTGTTCCAACCCTTATCAAAGCAGGCAATAAGCCTTCCCATCCACCTTACCGGGTGAGGAAATGCAGGCGGGTCGCAGAAAACACGATCCAGGAAGATAGCCAGGGTAATGGAAGCCAGATGAAAGATCAACGTTGTTTCTTCCTTTTCTTATAAGCATGTATCGCCTCTTTGGTGGTTTCATATACAGCCATCCCAATCACCCTGCCCAATTGGGTCACTGGACCTGCAAATGGCAGATGCTCCCCTCGCTGGGTTGCCCCGATCAAAATACTATCAGTCGAAGTCCCCGTTGCCAGAGTGTTTGTGCTGGCATCCATGACTTTTTCATCCTGGAGCGCCTTGACTTTGGCTTCTGTAGCTGTGACGATCGCCTGTATGTAAGCCTCATCGGACAGTTCCCCATTTACTAAAACCCATGTATTGATGGTCCCCGGCTTCCGTTGGGCATTATTACTGCTTCGGGAGATATCTACCGCATTCCCAATCCCTGCAGTGACGACTACAAAGACGGACAAGTCACCCTCTGTCACCTTTTTATAAGAGACGTCCTTCAACATCACTGCTGTCATCATCCCAACTGTCATGGAAGGGTCTATCCCTTTTTCTAACAAGAACCTCTTCATATCTTCTCTATAGCCCTCGCAATTATAGGTATCAGGCACATGGCGGTTCACGATGGTGGAGGTCCATTTTAATCCCGCACCGCAAACGCCAGAAGACATTGTTTTAACCGGCTTAGGCAGCGTAAGGCTAATCATGTCTTCCCTGACCGATAAATATCTTTCGTCCATTACCCACATTTCCTCTTCTTCCTGGATCCGTGCTGGAATCAAATACATTTGCGGTTTTGCCACCCTGGGATGGGAATTCTTCTTGATCTTTGTCTTATATACGGAGGAAACCCTTTCTTCCTTCAGCACTTTTTCAGGATGTTCGACAATGGAAACACTTCCTTCTTCCATCAGCAAAAGCCGGTCACAATAAAGCCCTGCTAGATTTAAATCATGAAAAATCGAGATGACCGTCAATCCGCTCTCCTTTGTTGCCTTTTTTAAATAATCCAGCAATTCTTTTTGATGGGAAAGATCCAAATGGTTTGTCGGCTCATCCAGTAAGAGTATTTCCGGTTCCTGTGCAAGCGCCTGTGCCAAAAACACCCTCTGCCTCTCACCGCCTGATAATTCATTTAGATAATGCTCCGAATAGTGATGGATTCCAGTCTGCCTCATAACAGCATCAATGATTTCCTCATCATATTCAGTGATATTTTTGAAAAATCCAGTTTGATGAGCGTACCTTCCTAGAGAAACAGTATCTTTCACTTTATAATTAAAGGCCTGGGAGTTAAGTTGAGGAAGGACAGCCATCCGTTTGGCAAGTTCCTTCATTGTATAAGCAGAGAGGTTTTTTTCACCAATGATTACATTCCCTGTATCAGGCTTGAGAAGTCCGCTCATCATCTTCAAAAGAGTTGTTTTTCCGCACCCATTGGGACCAAGGATTCCGAAAAACTCACCGCTTTCCACTTCCACATTGATGTTATTCAGAATTCTTTTGTCTCCGTACCCTCCGGTCAGTTTTTCGAGTCTTATCATGGGCTACCCTCTTTTCTTCATTAGTAAATAGGCAAAAATCGGAGCACCAACCAGTGCTGTTATCACTCCGATCGGCAATTCTGTCGGTGCAATGATTGTTCTTGATATCAGATCGGCGAGGACAAGAAACCCTCCGCCTGCCATGATGGATAGCGGCAGCAGATGTCGGTGATCGTTCCCGGATATCAGCCGGATAAGGTGAGGTATGACCAGCCCGACAAAACCGATGGTGCCTGAAACGGCGACAGCTGCCCCCGTCAATATTGATCCAGAAAGCAGTATGACCATCTTCCTTGCCTGAACATTGATGCCGATGTGCTTGGCCTGTTCTTCCCCAAAGCTCATCCCATTCAGTTCCCTGGTATTCATGAGCAAAAGTATCGTACCAAGTCCGAAGAAAGGAAGGATGATTTTGATATAATCCCAGCCGCGCATGGAGACACTACCCAGAAGCCAGCCGATGATTTGGCGAAGTTCATCACCTGTAAGGGCAATCATTAAGGATATGAAGGAACCCAAAAATGAACTGAATATGATGCCTGTTAAAATAATGGTTTCCAGCTTCATGGATTTTTCAACTTTCTGTGCAAACAACAAGACAATAAAGATGGTTGCTGTTGCAGTAATGATACTTACCACCGGCAGGGTAAAGTTCCCCAGGAAAGGAATGGTGACACGGAAGAACAAAGTCATGACAGCCCCTACAGATGCTCCAGAGGATATGCCCAATGTATAAGGATCAGCCAGAGGGTTCCTCAATAAACCTTGAAAAGCGGCCCCCGCAATGGCGAGGGACGCTCCAACCAGAAACGCCAGTATGACCCGCGGAAGACGGATACTGTACACAATATTGATATACATTTGATCGATGGATTCCGGTACGGGATAGCGGAAAATTTTCGCACCCAGAATCGACAGGATGTCGGATACCGGTACAGATATCGTACCGATGGAAATACCGGCTAATATAGAAAAGAAAACAAACAGAGCTGCTAATCCATAGGAATAGATTCTATTGTTATTCGAATAGTTCCGGATAGACAGCTTTTGCAAGTTCCTCTACTCCTTGGACCAATCTGGGACCGGTTCTTGTGACCAGGTCGGAATGGACATCATACACATTTTCATTTTTGATGGCCGGCACATCTCCCCAGCCCTCACGGCTTAATACAAGTTCTTTTGCATTTTCCGTATAGTATCCATAAGTCGTAACAATCACCTCGGGATTTAACGCAATGACGGCTTCTTCGTTCATTTGCACCCAGCCCTCTTGCTCTTCAGCTGCATTATCAGCATTGATCAAGTCTACCATTTCATCCATAAATGTATTGCTTCCGGCAGTGAAGGTTTCAGGTGATGGCGACACTTCTACAAACACACTCTTCTTTCCGTTTCCGGCAGCTTCGGCAGTCTTATCTTTAACGGCCTGCAAATCGCCTTTCATTTCCGAAATGGTTTTTTGAGCCTGTTCATCTGCACCCGTTGCTTTCCCAATCATTTCGATGGAAGAATAGACTTCTTCAAAGCTTTTGGCATCATTCACAACCAAAACCGTAATGCCTGCATCTCTCAGCTGCTGCAGCCCTTCGGCAGACGACCCCATTACAGAACCATGTGCGAGTACTAAATCAGGAGTCAGAGAAATGATCTTTTCCACGTTAAATTCCATACCGCCGATCATTTCCTTCTCAGCAGCTTCGGGCGGATAGTTATCAAAGTCCGAGACTCCGACCACCTTGTCTCCCAACCCCAGTTCAAAAGCAATCTCTGTATTGCTTGGAATAAGCGAAACGATTCGTTGCGGCTCTTCTTCAATCACCACTTCATTATCACCCGCATCCGTCATTGTGACAGGAAAGGAGGAAGCCTCTTGTTGTTCCTCCCCTGTCTTGATCTCATTTGCAGAGTTTGTATCGTTACTGCTGCCGCAGCCGGCAATGACGCCAACTGAAAGCAGCAGTGTGCATAGTAATAGTTGAATTTTATTCATTTTAGTTTCTCTCCTTCTGCAATATAAAAATAAAAAAACATCCCTTTATGAGAAAAGAGATGTACGTGTAAAAGGCATATATTGACATAGCTCAAATGTCATGCAATTTACACCTCCCCATCCTCGTAGGCTTGCGGTGCAAGAAATAACAGGCAGGTCTCCTGGCTCATGGTCATAGCTCGCTGTTTCCTTCCCATACAACGTACAGTGGCATCAACAGCTTGCTCCCATTTACAGTGGCGGGACCGCGTTGGAATTACACCAACTTCCCTTTTAAGATTCCAGTTTCGACTGAAATCACCTGGATACAACAATATGTATTAATTTTCCGCTAAACTAGATTATACATCAACTTTTACATAACTTCAAAAACTTCTATTACCATTCCTGTACGGTTGCTAAACTCTTTTCCCGTAATTTCAAGAAGCCGTCCTTATGAAGACCGTATCGGATGTGATAAAATTTCCCCACTTCGATTTCTGACCACATCTGCTGGTTGTCTATTAAGATGGAGAACTTTCCCCCGTCTGTTTCAACTAAGAAGGAGGGCGGGGTTTTTAGAATTATATCTATGAACCGCTCCCCCCCTGTTTCTGATTTTCCGACAATTTCCGCTTTAGAAAATGCATTATGTTCAATATGCGGGATGGATAGTAAATCAATGTCAATCCCTCCGCCATTTCTATTACACTTTTGCAAATAGTATTTGGTATAGTCATTATCTGACTTGCTTGAGATCGATTTGCAGGAATCAGTTTCATAAACTTCACCTGACAAAGTGTAAGAGATTCCTATTTCCTTATTGTTATATGAAAGGTGTGTAATCAACTCCTGGCCTTCAATGCCATAGTGGATGACATTAAGGGAAGAAGTCTTCCTATCTGCAATATCCTCCATAAATTGCTCAAAGTCCTCCAGGTTTTCCACCCGGTCATAATGCTGGATAACATCCTCATAATCCGATTGCCCAAGAACGTTCAATCCCCCGTTCATCGAAACATACAGGATAAACAGCATAAGGCAAACAACAAGAAGGCTTGCGAGTGAAAGGAAGAAGCGTCTTTTTAATCGCTGTTTCATCGTCAGGTTCTCATGAAGGATGACTTGATCCATTAAGTTTTGGTGCATCTCCTTTTTATTGTTTTCACTTATCCTGTTCACCGGTATCTCCTTTAACTTGGCATCCAGATCCTGATAATCTTTCTTCATTTACTGCCCTCCCAGCTGTTTATGTAATGCAGCCTTAGCCCTGAAATAAGTCGACCTGACCTTTCCAGGAGACCATTTTAAAATCTCCGCCGTTTCATCTACCGTAAATTCCTTGATCCCTCTCAGGATGATGACATCGCGATAATTGGTTTTCAGCCCTTGTATAGCATAATAGAGAGTTTGTGTTTCTTCATTTTCCTGATAGAGCGTTTCGGGAGTGATATCACTCAAAGGTTCATGAAATGCCTGAAACGGTATGATCTTTCTCCACCTATTCTTTTTCAACTCATCGATTGCCAGGTTCCTCGCAATACTGAATAACCACGTCTTGGGACTGGCGCTGCCTTTAAAGGAATCAACTCCCTTGATTGCCCTTATGAAAACCTCCTGGACCATGTCCTCCACGTCGCTTTTCCCTGTTCGATAAATCAAAAAGTGGTATACATCGTCACTGTATTGCTGGAACCATTGTGAAATTTTCTCTTGATTCGACATTTACTTCTCCTCATAAAATCGTTATCTATTAATTAGACGGCAATGAATATTCATTATCGCACTTTTTTAACAAAAAAAATAAAAAACGCTAACGACTTATATGAAAGGTTGTTTTCGTATATATTGTTGATTCCGGAAAAATCCCAAACCTGAGAAGCTCCTTTTCTCTCTTGCTAGTCAGGGATTTTTCGGTTCATTACTCCACTATCTTTCGGAATTATTATCAAATAGCAACAAAGTTTACGAAAAGAGCCTTATGAAAATAGAGGTGAAAAACCATGTTTGAATCGCAGAACTTGAAGGCATTTACTGAATGGGCTCAATTACAAAGGTATAACGGGAATAATGCACAGAATTAAAGGAGGTAACCGTTATGGTTTCCTCCTCTTTTTTATCCGCTTACTGATATATCTCTTTCTACGTCAGCATCCGTTCAAGTTCACTAAATGTGTGGATGATGGCATCCGCCTCTTCCAACTTCTCCCCAGGAGAAGCTCCCCAGGAACATCCGACTGTGTATAAGTCATTCTCTTTTCCTGAATGTAAGCATGCCTTTCTGCAGCTAACCATAACAGCCCCGGGACCGTATTTTTCTTCTATGGACAGCTCTTCTTTTCCAAAAGGCGTACCACGCTCCAAACTCACTATCCCCTTTATATAGTAATGAAGGTCAAACTGGTTAACGAGTTCCAACAAACAAGAGTTCAAGCCATTGCTTGTAAAATATAAATCATATTTTTTTGACAACCGGTCCAGAGAAGATATGGCAGACGGATGCAACCGGACTCTCCCCTTTCTGATTTCCATGAGGAGGTGGATCTGAAAAAGCCGGGTCGCCTTTTGGTGGAGCCATTGATCGTGGAACGGCAAAAGTTTCTGCCACATCTCAGGCAAAGGGAGACCGGCGATGGTATTATAGTGATCCCAGGGTGTTTCCCCTTCCCACTCACATACCTTCCTTAAACAGTCAAATGTCTTCCCCAAAGTGACTGAGAGCACTTCTTCCATATTAAAAAGGGTACCGTCCGAGTCGAAAATAACCATTTGTTTACTCATCCTCTTCCCCACCTTTATATTTGTAAATTTTCCACTTGAAATTCATTACAGTAATATACTCCTTAATTACAACAAATTCGTTCCCGCTTGCAGTGAACACTATATAGGTATTACTTCCTTTATAATCCGCTGAACGAATCGGGTCTGAATGGAAATGAATCTTCAGTTGGGCATCCTCTGCAATTTCATCAGCGCTAATGTCTTGAATCAGCTTATATGGACTAAACAGAGTTAGAACCATGGCAATAAACACAACCACGCCTGTTAAAACGATTCTCATGTCACACCTCTAACACATAGTTATTCTAGGTATATAAACAATCTTCACTGCAGTTTCAACTTTTCAAGTGCATCCTTCGCATCTTTCTCAACTAAGTTAGCCGATTGCCAGTTTTCATCAAGATGAACGATTCCTTCTTTTTCCTCAATCAGAACTTCCTTTAATCCAGGCAGCGCAGGATCCATTTTATATATTTCAATCA
Source organism: Bacillus sp. SRL337 (assembly GCF_984799155.1). Taxonomy (NCBI): domain Bacteria; kingdom Bacillati; phylum Bacillota; class Bacilli; order Caryophanales; family Bacillaceae; genus Bacillus; species Bacillus sp. SRL337. The sequence continues at coordinate 2,736,877 of NZ_OZ481793.1, forward strand.
ATCCAAGCGTTCCTGCATAGGCCATCTGTTCAAAATAATAAAGATCTATCTTTCCTGTGTCTTCATACCGTTCAATATTTTTGTCCACTATCCAGCCATTAAGGTCCACTATGTTCAGACCGCTGTAAAAAATAATGACCGTAATGATATAAAAACGGCTTAATGACAACCGTACGTACCAAATTTTAAGTAATGTAAATGCCAAAATGACTCCAATCAAGCCCATAAATGAGTGGGCTAGTATACGTGACATGGTAAATCCATACGCTTCCTCATATAGGCCCAGCCTCATGAAGGCAGAGTAAAGCATGATACCGCTCATTCCTATCAGCAATGTCAAAAGGAGATTGGTCGCTCTTCTCATTACTCCCTTAGTAGTATTGGTCGTCTTGATTACTGCCACTACGAGACTCCAATTGATCAATGTCACGACAATTAATTCAAAAAAACCGCGGCGGGCATAATCAGCATAGGTATATCCTGTCAACAGCGTGTCACTGAAAAAGTATTGAAATTGAACAAAAGTAAATAAGGCATAAAGTGCATTCAGCGAAACCAATACAGTTATAACGATTGTGTTTTCCCATGAAATCCTCTGGATATCCAACCTCTTTGGATATTCTTTTTCATTCTTCCTCAGCATTCGTATAAAAGAATAAAGCATAAGGGAGACAAATAAAATGAATGCAGACCTGAATACCTCTTCACCGATTTCAAAGTTGAACAGCTTTACAGGAAGCCTTGTCATAAGATCTGCAAAATGGTTATCCGCCGAAACCAGCAGCAGCCCAATAATTCCTACTAATGGAATTGAAATCACCAAACCAATGGCGATCCTCTTCAACGCTTGATACGAACCATTATTCATCTTCCGTTGAAACACCATTTTTATTTTGGCTAACCTGCCAAAGGCAAAGGCAAGCCATTTACCTGTAAACGAGAACATAAAACCGATAAAATGTGGAGTATTCCATTCAAGAACCCTTCTCCTGGTGATGATCACTGAATGGATGATAATGAACGCGGGCAAGATCATCAGGTTTAATAAGTAAAACGCAATGTTCCAATACAAAAAGTACCCGAGCGATAGAGACAATATTGAAAGCATAAGCAGAAAACCAATTTTCCTATTCCTGAAAATCCGGCCCTTCATCTGCCAATAAAACAAACAGTAATAAAGTGAGACAAAAAGCAGAACGGACAAGCCAAGTGTGTGATCGAAGAACAGCCATTGAGCAAGCACACCCATTAACAGACAGCTAACAATAAGCAAGAAATTTCTCTTCTTCATAATACATCCTCCAATATATCGTTTTTCTACCTATATAGATTTACTAGGTACTATCACAAAAAAAAGAGCGGTCTAAACAGATGCTCTTCTTCCCCATTTGTAACCAGCCCAGCTGATCGGGAGCAAAAGAATGGTAAATCCGATACAGATCAGAATGAATGATTTGCTTAAAAGCGGATCAAACCATTCATGGGGGATTAAGTGGAACAGGACCAGGTTCATCAGCACAAGATTGGGTATCAAGCTCAGCAACAGTGTTTTTACCAACAATGTTCTTCCTTTCGAGCCGAACTCCTTCCCGATTTCATATCCGAGCAGTATCCAAAATACAATGTATACTGCGATGATGATGGCAGGAATATCGGTGAGCTTCAACCAGAATCCTTGCAGCCAATTCCACGAAAACACATTATATAGAATGGTAAGGAGGCTTCCGCCAACAAAAAGGAAGATATTTGCTGATACGAATAGCCACTGAGTCTTACTCGGTGTGACTGCCCATTCTTCATTCCAAATCGCGGAAATTTCCTCAGGTGTCCCGATCTTTTCATAAATAAGTGCCGTCCAATCATCCTTTTCCATTTCGCCCGTCTCTTCTAACAAATGATGTATATGGCCATCATATTCCTCCAGGACGCCTCTTTTATCTTCATGTTCAATCAGCAGGGTATCGAGTTCCTGGATGAATTGTTCCTTAGACCGAATCATGTCCGGGTTTTCCAATCATTTTGTTCATCATGCTGACAAATCGGTTCCATTCTTTCGTCCGCTCTTTCAGGATCTCTTTCCCTTCTTCGGTGATCCTGTAATACTTGCGGGCCGGCCCCTTTTCCTGTTCCTGCCAATAAAATTCAATATAGTCCTGTTTTTCCAGTTTGTGAAGAGCTGGATAAAGCGTACCTTCCTTAACCTGCAGATTATTCTCTGACCGCTTCTCCATTTCTTTCACAAGTTCATATCCATACATATCTTTTTCATTCAAAAGCTGGAGCAGTAAAAGCGAAGTACTTCCCTTAACTAGTTCACGATTAAACATACATTCACCTACCTAGAATTATGAGGTATGCTTTTATCTTAAGAAAAATCGCCCGCTTTGTAAAGCTATTGGACTAAATTTTTTCAGAAAGTAATTTTTTATGAATCCAAATCGCCGCAATTGAACCGTCCCCCATTGCCGTCGATACCTGTTCCGAATGAGCAACGATATCTCCGGCTGCCCAAACCCCTGTTACATTTGTTTCTTTTGAACGGGCATCCGCATTAATATGCTTGTTATCCATGATTTCCACGCCCAGCTGTTCAGCGAGTTCGGTATGGACTTGATTGCCGCCGAAAGCGATGAACCCTCTTTCCCCCCGTATTTCTTCGTTATTTTGCAGACGGATTCCTTTGAACTCACTGTCGCCATCGATAATTGCTTCGCTTATGATTCCTTCTTTATAACCGATATTCTTCTCCTTCAGTTTCTCTAGGGTTTCCTCGGAGATTTCCTTGCTTTCATGATTGACAAAAATGATGTCCTCAGTCCAGTAATGAAGAGTCAGAGCCATTTGTGCCCCTGTTTCCCCAGCTCCGAGAATCACCACTCTTCTTCCTTTCACCTCATATCCATCACAGTCAGGACAAACATACACTGACAAACCAAGGCTCGGGGTAAGGTTATCGATTTTCGGTATGTTATCCACTACCCCGGTGGCTAATAAAAGCTTCCGTGCAACATAGTGATGACCGTCTTTGCCGGCAACGATGAATTCGCCTTTATCTTCTCGGGCGCTGACGATCCTGTCCTGCTGAAACTCGACTCCATAAGACTCAGCCTGCTGCCTGCCCAGGGAACGGAGCTTTTCACCACTCACACCGTTTGGCCATCCCAGAATGTTATGGTAACATTTGCAAATGGTCGAACGTCCGTCGTTCGCATCGACCACCAGGATGTCATGCTGATACCTCCCAAGCTGAATCGCTGCCTGAAGGCCCGCTATCCCGCCCCCTACAATGATACAGTCATATGTCTTTTTCAATTCGGTTCCTCCTTTGAACATTTTCAACACATTTTTTGAATAGTTATAGCATGAAGCTTGCACCATTGGAATATTCCCCTTAGTGTAGTGTTTTTTCCTAAGTAGCAGGCATTGAAACCAATCTGGTTTAAACAGAAGCTTTTCATTGTCGTAATGCGGTTTAGGTGGTAAAATTCCATTATCGTTTAACACTTTAAAAGACGAAAGTAAATTTTCTGGGAGTGTGTTCTTGTGATGAAACATACTGAAAAAGCGACATTTGCAGGGGGCTGTTTTTGGTGCATGGTAAAACCGTTTGACCAACTGCCCGGTATCGAGGGAATCGTTTCCGGTTATTCCGGCGGCCATGTAGAAAATCCGACCTATGAGGATGTAAAAAAAGGAAACAGTGGTCACTATGAAGTTGTACAGATCACCTTTGATCCGACTCTTTTCACCTATAAGCAGCTGCTTGATTTATACTGGCCTCAAATTGACCCGACAGATGACGGCGGCCAATTTCAAGATAGAGGCGATTCATACAGGACAGCCATCTTCTACCATAATGAGCACCAGCGTGACTTGGCTGAGGCATCCAAACAGGAAATCGAAGACAGCGGGCGTTTCAAAAAGCCAATCGTCACGAAAATCCTGCCCTCCGCAACCTTCTATCCGGCTGAGAATTACCATCAGGATTTCTACAAGAAAAAACCGGATGAATATAAAAAAGACCGGGCAAAATCCGGCAGAGATGAGTTCATCGAAGAACATTGGGATTAATGAAGGTAAGGGAGGCAGACATGGTTCTGCTCCCTTGTTTTTTTCTCTTTTCTTGGGAATCTTGCTTGGTTTGTTCTATTCCTTAATCAGCTGTTTTTGACTCGTTATCCTCTCTATAACCGGGGAGTTCTTACTTAATTACCTGGTTCTAAACAGATCGGCTCCCTAGAACCTGATGTTTCCTTCGCAATCACCCTATTCAAAACGGAGCCTCGGTCTATAATCTGCTGCTTCTGCCTTTGTCACCCTGCTTTCATTTCGCCCACTTTTTATAACCAAGTAATCCCCCCTCGCAACAGGCTGATTATATCCGAATGCCCCTCTATCTTGCCTGATGAAAATGACTTCACGGGACATACTAAGAAAAAAAGAAAAGGATGTGCTTAAATGAAGAAAGAACAACCTTTTGACAAAGCTGGAGATCAACGGATGGGGGCTTATGCCGGACACGGAGCATACCTTGATGTTAATGAACCTTTTCCAGGTGACTCAGTCAACGAGCATCAGGATCAAGAATTTGCAAATGAACTCGCAGGTCGAGAAGAAATCAAACAGCAAAATGATAATTTATAAAAATAAACGGCAAAGACCCCTGCATCATGCAAGGGTCTTATAATTGAGAATAACGTTGTTAATTGAGAATGTTTTATACGCTATTTTATTTCCTGTGGAAGGGCAAGTTCGAGTCCTTCCGCTACTCTTCTTCCAAATTCAGGTTCTGCTTTATAGAAATGAGCGATTTGGCGGAGCTTGATTTCGTCACTTTCCACCGGACTCATCGCACCGACAATCGTTACAATTAATCGATTTTGTTCATCCTTATCCATCAAACGAAACAAATCGCCAGCCTGCGTATAATGATCATTATCATCGTATGCCACACTCTCCGCAATCCCTGAAACCGGGAATGCAGATTGTTTATCTTCCTGTGATTCAACAGGTCCTCCTTTACTATTCGGCTCATAATAAACGGAGCTTCCCCCGTTGCTGTCAAAGCGCATTTGCCCGTCACGCTGATAATTCCGCACTTCATTTTTCGGTCTGTTGATCGGAAGCGCATTATGGTTCGCACCCACACGGTAACGGTGCGCGTCGCTATAGGCAAAAATCCTGCCTTGAAGCATTTTGTCAGGTGATACCTCAATGCCCGGAACGAGGGTTCCAGGAGAAAACGTCGCTTGTTCCACTTCTGCAAAATAGTTCTCTGGATTGCGGTTCAGTACCATGCGGCCCACTTCGATCAATGGATAGTCTTTATGTGACCAGACTTTCGTTACATCAAACGGATCAAAACGGTACGTATCCGCATCTTCAAGCGGCATAATTTGCACATAAAGCTTCCATGCAGGGTGGTCACCGTTTTCAATACTATTGAAAAGATCTTCTGTATGATAGTCAGGGTTTTCTCCTGCAATCTTGGCAGCTACTTCATTGGTGATATTTTTAACGCCCTGCTCACTCTTGAAGTGATATTTCACCCATACACCGTCTCCATCTTCATTAACCCATTTGAACGTATGGCTGCCATATCCGTTCATATGACGGAGGGTTGCAGGAATGCCGCGGTCCCCCATCAAGTATGTAACCTGATGAAGAGATTCTGGGGACAAAGACCAGAAATCCCAGACAGCATTCGGGTTTTTCAAGTGTGTTTGCGGATGGCGCTTTTGTGTATGAATGAAGTCAGGAAACTTGATGGCATCACGAATGAAGAAAATCGGTGTATTATTCCCGACTATATCGTAGTTTCCTTCCTCAGTATAAAATTTCACTGCAAATCCACGCGGATCCCGGACAGTGTCAGCCGAACCATTTTCTCCTGCAACTGTTGAAAAACGGATAAACATAGGAGTACGCTTTCCTTTTCCTGATAGGAAATCCGCTTTTGTATACTTGCTAAGATCGTTTGTCACTTCAAAGTACCCATGTGCACCTGTTCCTTTGGCGTGCACCACCCGCTCAGGAACACGTTCGCGATTAAAGTGGGCAAGTTTTTCCAGTAAATGCACATCCTGTATCAATGTCGGACCGCGTGATCCTGCTGTAATGGAATTTTGATTATCTCCAACCGGTGCTCCCCAGCTTGTTGTCATTTTGTTGTTCGTCATATTCATTCACCTCATTAGAATATTTTGTAGTTAATAATAATTATAATGTAATAATACCATCATTCACTTAAAAATCAATATTTTTTTATAATAATTATAAATAAAAACCTATTTTAATCTGTGATCAATGCTTTTTATAGACTATATGACCGTTTGTACCTTTTTTAGAAGCATTTTTTTATCCTTGGATCCTTAACGTGTATTCAGTAATTAGAACAATATGGTAATATTAAGCAAGACAAACCAAAGGAGGAATTTACATGTTAAAAACATTCACTTCATTTTCTGCCCACCCAGTAGGAGTGAACGGTTAATTCTCATACTAAAAACAGCCATATTTCAGATATGCCTGATTAATTAATTGAACACTCCTGCCTTCTAGTTAAAAATTAGTAGAATCAGGAGAATGTTAAATTGAAAAAAAATACGATTGCATCACATAACATCAATGCTTTATTTTGGGTTCAGTTTTTTGGGACCATTAGTTTTCTTCAGCCGGTCATTACGCTTTTCTATATGGAACGAGGATTGAATTCTTCTGACATCCTGATCGTGTTGATGTTTTGGAGCGGCTCCGTGCTGCTTGGAGAGGTCCCGACTGGAATTTTTGCGGACCGGTTTGGGGCAAAAACTTCATTTATCACCGGTTCTATGCTTAAGTTTTTGAGTATCGGTCTGTTATTGTTCGCCTATGAACCTTGGATGTTCTTTTTATACAGTGCGTTGAACGGCTTTTCCATGACTTTCTTTTCAGGTGCAGACGAAGCATTGATCTATGACTCGCTTAAAGAAAGCGGAGAAAATGACTTCATGGATAGAGCAATGGGAAAAATTCAGTCTGCCGGGTTCATTTCATCCATCTTTGCCGTTCTATTTGGATCCTACCTTGCTAAAGATCTTCGAGACAGCCAGTTTCAATGGCTCATCTTGCTTTCACTGGCTTTTCACATTGTTGAGATATTGTTTGTTTTAGTTGTTAGAAATCCCTCAACTGAAAGTTCCTATCGTGAGAATCCTTTTTCTCAGGTGAAGGAAGGTCTCAAAGTAATTCGCAAGGCGCCACAGCTTTTGATTATGTTCCTGAATGTCACACTGGTTTTCATACCTGCCGGTGCAGTTTATGGCTATTTTGACCAGCCCCTGATGACTGATGCTGGACTGCCTGTGTATTTACTTGGTGTTATGTATGCTTGTTCTGCACTATTAGGGTATTTTGCCTCTAATTCCATTGGATGGCTGACTGGGTTATTTTCAAGAATTTTCCTGATGCATGCCACAGGATTCCTGGCAGTTGCCGGGTTGTTGATTTCCGCCATGATGTCAGAAATGCTATGGGTGGTTATCGGATCCTTCTTTGTCCTGAGATATGCCAGGGCAATCCGCTATCCGGTTTATTCACAGCTAAGTAATGATTTGATCACTTCAGGCATCCGGGCAACAACCATTTCCCTGCTGTCTATCGTCGACTCAGCCTTAGATCTGGTGGTATTCGGAATATTATCGTTTGCCGCTTTAAATGGATATGAGGCAGTGCTTCTTGGTTCTGCAGCCATCGCACTAGTCGGTACACTTTTGCCGATAAAAAACGTTGAGAAAGAAATACCCCAGAAAGGAATATCTGCTGGGGAGTAATAATGTTTTTAAAGGAGCCGATTTATTTGGCTTCTTTTTTCATTTAACCACATGGATCATCGAAACAAACCCATTCAATGCTGTCATACTGGCGTTTGGACCACATCGATCATCCAAATAGACCCATTCGATGCTGTCATACTGGCGTTTGGACCACATCGATCATCCAAACAGATCCATACGATGCTGTCATACTGGCGGGTTGACCACATCGATCATCGAAACAGAATCAATCGATGCTGTCATACTGGCGGGTTGACCACATGGATTATCGAAACAGACCCAATCGATGCTGTCATACTGGCGGGTTGACCACATAGATTATCGAAACAGACCCAATCGATGCTGTCATACTGGCGTTTGGACCACATCGATCATCGAAACAGATTCATTCGATGCTGTCATACTGGTGTTTGGACCACATGGATCATCGAAACTGATCCATTCGATGCTGTCATACTGGCGGGTTGACCACATCGATCATCCAAACAGATCCATACGATGCTGTCATACTGGCGTTTGGACCACATCGATCATCGAAACAGATTCATTCGATGCTGTCATACTGGTGTTTGGACCACATGGATCATCGAAACTGATCCATTCGATGCTGTCATACTGGTGTTTGGACCACATGGATCCTCCAAACAGATCCATATGATGCTGTCATACTGTCGTTTGGCAGCATCATAATACGGATCTTCAATGTCCCCCAAAAAGCATTTCTCAGCTCAAAATAAAAACCGCAAAGGGTTTCCCCAATGCGGCATCAGATTACTTTTTATAATATGTCCATCCTTCTTCCTGATAAACGCGGCCCTCTTTCATCAGCTTGCCCATAGCCCTCTTGAAGGAGGCTTTACTTAATCCGAGCTTGTCTTTGATTTCTTCAGGCTGGCTCTTATCCCATAAAGGCATAGCACCTCCGCGGCTGTCCATGTAATCCGTAATGATGTCAGCGTCTTCGCCCATTTTATCCTGCTTCAAAGGAAGGAACGAGACATTGAGTGTACCGTCATCTTTCACATCAATCACACGGCCTTCAACCAGCTCGCCAAGCCTCGGCTCTTGTCTTCTTTCATTTTCGTGCACAAAGCAGCGATATCCCTGTTCAGACAGAAAAAATGTGCCTACTTTCAGCAAGCGGTAAACCCTGCCTTGAACCGTTGCCTTCATTATTTCCTTTGAAGCTCTTCTGGTAACCTGTCCAATGATATTTTCTGTTGCCAGCTTTCCATATAGACGGCCGTTTTTGTCCCCTCTAAGTGACATATACAACTTATCTCCAGGTGCTGGCCATAAATCTTCATAAATGGGAAGATCATCAGCAGAAACGAGTATATCCTTCATCAGTCCGATATCCACGAAAACACCCAACCCTGAATGAACGTCGACTACTTCCGTCCAAGCATAGGAGCCGATTTGAACCTTGGGAATGTTCATGGTAGCCGTTAATCGGACTTCCTTATCATGATACAAAAAGACCTTTATCTCATCTTCAACTTCTACTTCACCCTCGACCTGAGAATGATGCAAAAGAACATCTTCCTCGCCATTTGTCAAAAAGTACCCAAAATCAACTTCTCTATCTACCGTCAAAACCTGTACGGTACCGGCTTCCAATTCTTTAAACATTGCACTTTCCTCCTATAAATTCACTTATTCTTATCTTTACCCAATCCATTGCCATTCAATATTACAAGGAATGATATTCCCTTATTTCTCCATCCTTAGGCAGCAGCCATGTCAGTACACCGAATAAAGGAAGGAAGCTGCAGAGGATCATGACGAACCGGATGCTGTACAAATCGGCAAGGGTGCCAAATAGCACCGAGCCCACAGCCCCCATGCCAAATGCCAGTCCGACGGTCAATCCTGAAACCATCCCTATTTTCTTCGGCATTAATTCTTGTGCATATACGACTGTAACACTGAAACTGGAGGATAGGATGAAGCCTATCAAGAAGAAGACCGGAATTACGGCAGCCAGAGGCAAATAAGGGAGCAGCAGCGTTAATGGCGCAGAACCTAACATGGATAAAAAGATGATAGTCCTTTTTCCAAATCGGTCTGCCAGCGGACCTCCAAAGAACGTTCCCAGCACTCCGGCAAACATGAAGGTAAAAATATATAATTGAGCCTGCTTGATTGTTAATCCATAATCTTCTATTAAATAAAATTGATAATAATTCGAAATACCAGCTCCGTACCAGGAACGGGCAAACACCAGGAAAACAACCAGCAGCATCGCCAATTTGATTTTCTTATGTATGCCGGCTTTCCTTTCCGCCGTTTGCTTTTTTGTTTTCTTTGTTTTTTCATCGGCCAGTCTCTTTTTATACCATTGAGACACACGTACCAGGACAATGATGCCTAAACCGGCAGCCAAGGTAAATAATAAAGCCCCCTTCTGTCCTAAAGGAACGAAAATGAATGCCGTGATTATCGGAGCTAATGATTGCCCTGTATTACCGCCAACCTGGTAGATTGATTGTGCGAGGCCCCGTTTATTCCCAGCCGCTAAATAGGCTACCCTGGATCCTTCAGGATGAAAAATCGCCGATCCAAACCCGATGAACAAAACGGAAAGAAGCAGGAATAGAAAATTATTGGATAAAGCAAAACCGATCAATCCGATCAAGCTTGACAGCATTCCGAGCGGAAGCAAAAACGGACGGGATTTACTATCTGCGTAGTAACCAAAAACCGGCTGAAGTAGGGATGAAGTCATATTCAAAACAAAAGCAATCCAGCCGATCTGGGTATAACTCAAGCTGAGAGACCTTTCCACTATCGGAAACATGGCGGGGACGACCGCTTGCAGTGTATCATTAATAAAATGTCCTGAACTGATGGCAAGCAGCACGCCGTATATGGTTGCCGTCCTCCTGGTTTCCTTTTTGCTGAGAGTTTGTCCCAAGTCCTTCATCTCCTGTTCCTATAAACTAAAAGTAATTAGAGAATCCAAATCAACTTTTCAAGTATATCTTACTTATGGAGATTAGAAAATAATAACATATGAATTCATAAAAAAAAGACTGGTGACAGGATGCCCCATCACACAGTCTTTTTTAATTCTGTACCATTGATCACGTTAATTGCCTGTTTAAGGCTTGAATAAGTTTGAATCTTTTGGAAATCGATCCCCAGATTCACTACAGTCTGGACAATATCAGGCGTCATTCCGGTCACTTTAGCTTTTACCCCTATCAATTCCAATGAGTCAATCAATTGAAAAATAATCTGGGCGACATACGTGTCAATGATTGGAACGCCAGATAAATCAAGAATAAAATAATTCACCTTTAGTTTCGCGCTTTTCTCCAGTGCTTTCTCAAGCATCAACTTCGCCCTGCTTGTATCAATATCTCCCACAAGCGGCAGGACTGCGATTTCATCCGAGATGGGAATGACCGGGACTGATAATTCAAATAAAGCTTCTTTTGAATTTCTTAGTTGATCAGCCTGGTAATCGACAAAGGGGAGACTGAAATAGCATGTAACATCACTGATGTCCGTATCCAGGATATTCAGCATTTCATAGAAATCATCAATAGACAGCCTATTTTCCTTGGCGTGTTTCATCAATAATCCGCCAATGATTGTCCTGTACTCAGGAAATTCATTAAGCATTTCTTCCAGGCTGGTATTCAATGTTGCACATTGGCTGCCGGCTTTTTTGCCCCATGCTTTAAATTTCCTATTCCGTTCATCTTTTCCCAGCACGAATGATTCAGCGAACAATTTGACCAATTCTTCTCTCATCGTCAGCATATCATTTGATATGGACAGCATCTCGGGATACTTTTCATTTTGCTTTTCCGTTACCTCTTGTGCCAGTTCAGTGCTTTTCTCGTGTATTAAATTGCTGAACTCTGCAAAGACTTGCTGAATGAACATTTAAACACCCTCTTTACATATTTCTTATATAAGTTATCTACTAAAGACACTATTAAAGTGTATATGAAAAATGAGGGCAGATTCAAATAATAGTGTTCCGATTTCATGTCAGTCCCCTGAATTTATCATATCAAAATATAAAAAATCGCTTTCCATCGAGCAAAAAAAGGAGGAATTTGTACTTTTGTTTTCGTCACCAGCACAGCTTAAGGAGAGTGCCTCACTTTTCTTGACCTTTACTTACTTTCAGTGATTTTTACTTTTTTAACTGGAGACCAAAATGACTTCAACTGGCTATCAGGGACTTGACCGTAAAAATAAGGCCAAACTTGTGTTGAAGGAGGTTTCCAAAACCGCAGGGGGGTTGGAGCTGCAACCATTTGGAAGGACGCTCTGCCTGAACAGCTCTCACTTCATCTCGCTTCAATTCACTCAAGGAGGAATCATAAACTATACTATTTCTCAATATTTGAAAGACCTTCAATTCTTTAGTTAAAGAACCACAGTGTGTGAATCCATACTCTTTCTCACAATGAAGAGAATGAAACCGGAAAAAGTGTTATCTGATTTCGGTGGTAACTGAAAGTTTGCTCAAAAGTGTCGCTGCTTCACTGAAGGTTTGGAAACAGTTCAAATACTCTACTGTCTATTTTATCCCCAAGGTCTTCTACCGGACGTCCGCTATGCACCTGGTCACGGTAGGCTTTCATACTTTTGACAAGCTCACGGTCATTTGAAACAATGACTTCTTGAATGTTATTATTGACACTTTTAACTGCTTCTTCGACTTTCCTTTGCAAATCGTCATCCAGATGTTTCTCCAAACGGTTTTCAAGGACAACCGCAGCATAGGCGTCATTTCCTTTTGTGTAAACATAGGCACGTTCAATTTCATATAGCTTCGTGATTTTGTTGGCCATTCTATCTGTCATTTCATATGTAGGATCTGCAGGATTCGCTTCCCCATAGATATTGTTTTCACCTGTATTAGTAGTATTATAACGGACTTGCTGCACTCCCATCCCGCCTTCTTCTCCATCTTGGCCAAGATCATTGTCATTAAGATTACAGCCGGCCAATAAAAACAGCATTGCCAGCAGGGAAAGATGTATTTTTTTCATCATGGAACCTCCTTTTTCTTCATAACTAGAGTTCCCAGAATGGGCAAAATTCATACTTCCAACCATTGGATTCGTGGTGGATCTTTCCATATGAAAAGGACAGAAGCCTTGGCCTCTGTCCTTTATTGTATTGTACTTATCATTCCGATTTCATCAAGGTAAATATGACCTTGTGACGTTTTGTCAAACACAAATTTTATTTTATTCACATTGCTAAGTTCAATTCCCTGTGATGTGTATTTTTCCAGCGGGATATGGAAGGTTTGCAGCACAGGCTCGTTGGCTTTTCCATATCTTGATTTTTGATAGAACCATGTCTTCGAGTGCTGAATGTTAAGAGCAGGAGCCAACGGCAGCGTTTCATCCAGCGATACTTCCGCACTTTGTCCATCTGAAGTTTCAACCCTTATCGTGAAGTTGGAAGGTTCATCACCTTCTTCCATATTTGCAGCTGAAAAAACAAGGGAGGTGTCCTTATTTATATTTTCATTCTTAAGATAATCCTCGGGGAGCTCCATTTCATATGATCCGGGAAATGAATAACTTTCATTCCATTTCAGATAGACACCATGATTTTGACGATCATCATCATCCCTTGAATCAAGCTTTCCTTCGTTCCAGAAACTCAGTCTCGAACCACTGAAGGAAATTCCTTTACCATTGCCTGTGGTCAAGTCATAGTCATTTTCATAGTCATTCATGACCTGGAAGCTGCTGTCGTTATACCGATTAATATAAGTCGTTTCTGGAAGCCACTCTAGAGCATAGCTGTAATCCTTGAAAATCGGTTTGTATTCATCCTTACCCTTCAGTGTAGCATCTAAAAATGCCGATATATAGGTTTTGGCAATCTGTCTTTGTTCTTCCCCTTTAAGGAGAGGTTTTTTATTGATGAATAAGTTCATTGGCAGCGTTGTATCATTATCTCCCCATACTGTATTGAACTGGCCATGGTTGGCCCGATGGATATAAAGGGAGGTTTTCATCCAGTCATTGCCGTCTGTGAACTGGAGGCCATTGTATTGCCGGTCGCCGCTGAACTCAGAAACATCACTATCATATGAACCTTGCAGCAGCAGGTAATTGACATTTTCCATTTGGACCGGCTTATCCCCCAGTGTGAAATAATCTGTCGGGGCGATTGCCACCACGGATTTTATTTTATAATCGAATTGAAATGTGACACTTCCATTATTGGGATAGCGGTCAAGCTTATTGTATTCCGTTGCCACGGCTGCAGCCTGTCCTCCCCTTGAATGTCCCAGCAAAGCGATATTTTCAAAATCAATTTTATTATACAATTCTGTATTCTTTGATTGATTGAATTCCTCAAATTGATTGAGATGCTTTAAAAGCACCCATGCTCTTGTACTGATTTCATTATTCAGGCTTCCCGACCACGAGGAGGTGTTCAGAAAATTTTCATCTACCGAAGCGGCTATATATCCCCTGCTTGCAAGCAGTTTCCCAAGATAAGCATACCCTTCATCTGAATACTCTTCCATGATATGATTGCCATGCACCATAAGGACCAGTGGGAATTTACCGTCCCCTTCAGGCATCCAAACCGTACCGTTTATCGGAATCTCCGTTCTGTCAAAACCCCAGAACCATGTCCTGTATTTATTCCAACCGTTTGTGAGGCGGGAAGCATTCAATGGATCAGTCGAATATTCAACACTCTCCGCAAATTCAGGCCGTCTCTTATCTGTACCACTTCCGTAAGTGAATGTGCGAACCTCGAAACCACCCTGTTTAGAGGGATTGACTGCATCAAGTGGTTTAGGGGTTGTATCGACAGCGGGAACACCATACCAGTTTATTCCAGGCATCATCAACCAGACAGTAAGACCGGATGACAGGAGGATGCCAAAGGATAAAACAAGCACTGACGAAATTCTGGTCCGTTTGGAGTTCCACCAATAGCCAAAAGCGCCCCCGGAGACTGCCCCAATGCCAACCAGTATATAACTTAAAGGCATAATCTGATAGGTGTTTCTCACTTGTGATAAAAGAATAAGCAATAGGACAGCCGAGGATATAACCACTGCGAGAAATCGGTTATTCAATTTTTTAAATAGTATAATGACAGGGTAGATAATAAAAGGGCTGATAATCCCTGCCAGCAACAATGGGAGCAGGACGAGCAGAAAATCAGAAACCGAGCCAAGCCCCGATTCGAGTCCAACGCCAAAAAAGACAACAAAGAGTACGACCATGGTGAAGGCTCCCATCGCAGCCCCCTTCCACGCCCTGCCGGCTGCTGATTCGAAGTGTTCCCAGGCTTTCAATATATATTTTTTTACCTTATAAAAAATCGACTTCCTTTTCTTGAACTCGACAAGTTGTTCAAACTTTTTGTTCGGTTCCATAAAACAGCCACCTTTTTTTGAATCTCCACCGTCATTATATCAAAGATAGACTCCTGTATTGGCTGAAACTTTCGCAAATTCGAAAGGGCGGTTATTAAAAAATGGCTATTCCCCTTGCCGGGAACAGCCATTTTGCCATTTACTCATTAGGATCATGGATAATGTTCGTTTTTTCATCATGCCGACGGTTCATTTGGCTACTCTTTTTCCGATGATCCTTGGATTTGAAGATGATATCAAAATCGTAATCTTTGGGGTACATTTCTTGTGAAGATATATAAAGCTCCAGCCGTTTATGGTTGATTTCTTTCTTTTCCCCTTTAATGAACACAGAGTAATTCCCCATTTTGTCCGGACCTTTTTCGATGATACCGAAGTCACCGTCAGGATTCACCTTCACATTATCACCCAGCGTAAATTGTGCAGCTACTTCTTTGCTTTTCACTTTTTCCTCCCGTTTTCTTCTTGAATGCCGATTAACCATGACTTGATTCTCACGTTCTTTCCGAGTAATCAAACCATCTTGATCTGTAGCATATTTCCTTTCCGACTTATACGTTACTTTATGGGCTGTCTCGATGAGTTCCGGATGCATCCCCAGTTTTAATGCAATTGAAAATGCCTGGCTGTCTCCCCCTCTTCCGACAATCAGGCGGTAGGCCGGCTCAAGGGTGTCCAGATTGAATTCCATTGAACCATTGGTGAAGCCCTCTTCCCTCTCAGCAAAATCTTTGATTTCACTGTAATGTGTGGTAGCCAGTAATGTGGCACCTTTGTCATAAAGCTTTTGGAGAATCGCTGTTGCCAATCCCATTCCTTCCCCAGGATCGGTGCCTGACCCGAGTTCATCCAATAGAATCAGGCTCCTGTCATTTGCCTCCTGCAAGATTTCAATAATATTTTTTACATGGGAACTAAAAGTACTTAAATTTTGTTGAAGACTCTGCCCATCACCGATATCCAGGAGGATTTTCTGGTATAGACAGATGTGGCTTCCCTCATCGACAGGAATGTGGATACCGCATTGGACCATGAGGGTCAACAGGCCGACCGTCTTGATGGTAACCGTTTTCCCTCCGGTATTCGGTCCGGTGATCAGGAGTGCATGAAAGTCTTTACCCATTTCAATATTGAGCGGGACTGCCTCTTTCCCTATCAACGGGTGTTCCGCATTCTTCAGTAAAATATAATGTGATTCATTCAGCTCAACAGAGTGACCGCCAATCGCCCTGCTGTATTTGGCTTTGGCGAAGAGAAGATCATAGTTGATCATGACCTCGACGGCAAGCTTGAGTTCTTTCTCACGCTGCTGGACAAGTCCAGTTAAGTAGAGAAGAATACTCTCAACCTCAGATTCTTCCTCCATTCTCAGGTACAGCAGCTGATCCTGCTGCAAGCCGACTTCTTCAGGTTCGATGTAAAGTGTCGATCCAGATGCAGATGTATCAAGGACAGCCCCCTTTACTTTTCCTTTGTATTCTTTCTTTACTGGAATTACATAACGGTCACCCCGCTGGCTGACGACCGCTTCCTGAATATAAGACTTATACTTATTGGACTTTATCATACTTACTACTTTCTCTTTCAGCCTTTCCTCTTGGATACTGATTTGCTTTCTGACCTTCAATAATTCCTTTGCAGCATAGTCATCCACGCGTCCATTGCGTATGCAGCGCTGGATTTCTTCAAAAAGGTCTGGCAGTTCTTCAATCGAATAAACGTATGATGAAACTCTGGGAGCAATGAATTCCTTATCCTTCATGAACTTCTTCAGTTTTTGGCAGCAATCAAGAAACAAGAGAAGTTTTTGGAACTGCACGGGCCTCAGAGCGGTGCCTTTGTTCATCTGGTGAAGGATGATTTCGATTCCATCCAGGGCATGGATCGGAATACTTTCGCTCTTGGTCAATATCCCGGCTGCTTCTGTAACTTCGTCCAGCCATGATGCAATTTGTTTCTTATTAAACGACGGGGAAAGCGAATGGACGAGTTCTTTTCCGGAATCAGTGAGTGCATAGTTTGCGATTTCTTCTTTAATCCGATGAAATTCCAATTGTTCAAACGTCTTTTCGTTCAACTTTTTTACCTCCGAGTTTTATTATGCTCGATGATTTCCGCTCCAGGCGTATAAACTCCGCGGGGCAGGCGTTGAGCCACCTCAGCACACCTGCGGGGCTTCAACTTTCCCGCAAATCCCGAATCCAATCTAAAATAGATAGGAATAACCATCCAACACAAAGATTTTAAATAACCCTAATCCCTCCAACACATCTTTTGATAACTAATCCGCAAACAATGATCCAGCACTCGGGTTTTGAATACAAAAAAACCGCAATGAACAATGTCCATTACGGTTCGGAATATCATACAAAATGGAAAATCCACAGGTGCCGGGCACAAAAAAACTGTGTTCAATCGACACAGTGCTGCAGACATATGTTTGCATGCTATGATCATTGTTCTCAACTCATCAGACATGAAGGCACACATAAATAAGCGTGTGAACAGAATGTTTTTCTGCCCTGGCCTTGATGAATGACCGTATAAAGTTACGGATTAGTTAAGAACGACACCTAACATACTACATTTCCCCTTTTCAGAGATTAAATTGATTACATATTTCATATTATGCTTCCAAATGCTTCCTTGTCAACTCAGTATTTTAGATCTTATTAACATCATATTTATCCTTCAATTCATCCGGTGCCAGCTTAATGATTTGCTGGAGGATTAACGCAAAGACCGCTATATCATCTACAATCCCAAAAATAATGAGCCAATCCGGTATGAAATCAAACGGCAATAAAATATATCCGATAATCAAACCGGTTGATAACAGCTTTTTCCACATCTTCACACTAGGAGACCTGAAAAATGCGACAAGGAATGGAACCGAGCTTCTGATATTGAATAAAAATTTTAACCTGCTGAAAAATCTTGCCATCATTCTCACCTCCTACCAAAACTCCTATTTCTTATATACCACAATTTCAACAAAAATATTTTAACTGAGTCCTAATTTTTCTTAATGGCAGCCACATCCTTCTATAAGAAATTCCTTATAGGGTGTGAATTTATTGGTGGAACATGTTATAATCTTTTAGATATGAATGATGGAGGTAATTACTAAATGATTCAAGTTTCAGATGTAAGTCTGCGTTTCGGTGACCGTAAATTATTTGAAGATGTAAATATAAAATTCACTGCCGGCAACTGTTACGGCCTTATTGGCGCGAATGGTGCGGGCAAGTCGACTTTCCTTAAAATCCTATCCGGGGAAATCGAATCCCAAACAGGCAACGTATCCATGACCCCTGGTGAACGTATGGCCGTGTTAAAGCAGAACCACTTTGAATATGAAGAACATGAAGTGTTAAAAGTCGTCATCATGGGGCACGCACGCCTATATGAAGTGATGCAGGAAAAAGACGCTATCTACATGAAAGCTGATTTTTCTGACGAGGACGGAATGCGTGCAGCCGAGCTTGAAGGCGAATTTGCTGAATTGAATGGATGGGAAGCTGAATCTGAAGCTGCCATTCTCTTAAAAGGGCTTGGTATTGGCGAAGACCTTCATACAAAGAAGATGGAAGATCTGACAGGTGGAGACAAAGTCAAAGTATTGCTCGCACAGGCGCTATTCGGAAAACCTGATGTTCTCCTTCTCGATGAGCCTACCAACCACTTGGACATCGCAGCGATTCAGTGGCTTGAGGAATTCCTGATTAACTTTGAAAACACAGTCATCGTCGTATCCCATGACCGCCACTTCTTGAACAAAGTGTGTACACATATTGCCGACCTTGATTTTGGTAAAATCCAGGTTTATGTAGGTAACTATGATTTTTGGTATGAGTCCAGCCAGCTGGCAACGAAAATGGCTCAAGACCAAAACAAGAAAAAAGAAGAGAAAATCAAGGAACTGCAGGCGTTCATTGCGCGATTCAGTGCCAATGCCTCTAAATCCAAGCAGGCTACATCCCGTAAAAAACTTCTGGATAAAATCACACTTGATGATATCAGGCCTTCTTCCCGTAAGTACCCGTATGTTCACTTCAAACCTGAACGTGAAATTGGAAATGACCTGTTAAGAGTAGAAGGCATCTCTAAATCCATCGACGGGGTAAAAGTTTTGGATAATGTAAGCTTCATCATGAACAAAGATGATAAGATTGCCCTTGTCGGAAGTGATGAAATTGCGAAAACCACCCTTTTCAAGATCCTTGCAGGGGAAATGGAGCCAGACAGCGGTTCTTATAAATGGGGCGTAACGACTTCACAAGCGTACTTCCCGAAAGACAACTCAGAGTATTTTGAAGGAAATGAGCCAAGTCTGGTGGAGTGGCTGCGACAATATTCACCGAATGACCAAAGTGAATCTTTCTTGCGTGGATTCCTTGGAAGAATGTTATTCTCTGGTGAAGAAGTCATGAAAAAGCCAGGCGTTCTATCTGGAGGAGAAAAAGTCCGCTGTATGCTTTCGAAAATGATGTTGAGCGAAGCAAACGTTCTTCTTCTTGATGAACCGACAAACCACTTGGACTTGGAGTCCATCACAGCTCTGAACAATGGTCTTGCAAACTTCAAAGGTTCCATGATCTTTGCATCTCATGACCATCAGTTCATTCAAACGATTGCAAACAGGATTATCAAGCTCGGCTCTGAAGGCATCATTGACAAGCAGATGTCTTACGACGAGTTTCTTGAAGCTACCGCAGTGAAAAATTAAATTGAGTTATTGAATCAGCGGCCTTTCCACTTTGGGAGGCTGCTTTTTTTGATATCCCTGCTCTAACGGCACTTTTTCTTTCGTTTTTCTCTCTTAGGCTGTTTTCATATTGACTCTGCTTTTGAAAAGATCCCAACGGCAGGACCTTTTGTTGGAAAGAGCAGCTCTATTCTCTCTCGTTTTAAGGTATTTTCTAATGGATAAGGGCAATATTTTTCGGCATTCATATATAATTAGCAACACTCTTCACGGAAAGAGCTTTCCGAATCAAAAGAGTATTTTGTGGTATGAAAAAAAATGGCTGTTTTCGCATATAGTGTTGCTTCCGGAAAAATCCCAAAAGCTGGATTTTTCCCCTGTATACTACGTTTTTCTCTCTTGCTAACAGGGGTTGATCCGGTTCATGACTCCACTATCTTTCGGAATGATTATCAAATAGCAACAACGTTTATACGAAAAGAGCTAAAAAAAACACGTTCAGATAGCTCTCTGGACGTGTTTTTCCTGTCTTATTTAACCGCCATGACTTTCTCATGCAGGTATATTTTTATTTGAAAATAGCTGATTTCTTCCGGCAGTTCCTCTTTGATCGGTTTCAGCTTTTCAGGGCCTGCCTTTCCAATTGCAAGTTCAATCCTTTCTCTCTCTTCATCCGTCAGAAAGTCACTGGTGTTCACTTCCAGCCCCTCTTCTACGGCTTGAAGGATATGGTTCTGGACAGTAGTCATGGAAAGGGTTCTCTCTTTTGTGATCTCTTCAAGACTGCTGCCACTTTTGAATAGCCGGAACGTTACCAGATAAGAAGGCTCTTCCTCTTTTTTATTGCTGGTGCTGCTCTGTTGTTCCGTTGGCTCGTTATCTTTCTTGTATTCAGCGATTGCTGCAATGAAGCGTGAGCCGTATTTTTCATTCTTATGGGCGCCCACTCCCTTCACATCCAGGAAGCCGGCACTGTCTATAGGAAGCTTCCTGCCCATATCCCTAAGCGTTTCATCGGAGAAGATGACAAACGGAGGAACTCCCTCTGCATCTGCCAATTCTTTCCTTATGGATCTCAGGATCTGGAATAACTCATCATTCTCTTGATGCACGACTTTTTCCACTTTCATGGTTTCTTTCCTCATCACGTTTTCATTTCCTTGGAGGACGTTCTTTCCTCTTTGACTTACCTTCAATACTGGAAAAGTCCCGCTTACAACCGTTATATAATCTTCAGATATCAAGAAGTCGATGAAATGGCTGATGTCTTTTTGTTTTTGTTCTTTCATCAAGCCATAGGTTGACAACTTTTCAAAGCCAAACTCTTTGATTTTTTTATTTTTGGAACCAGCAAGGACCTGGCTAACCAAGGAGTTCCCGAATCGTTCGCCCATCCTGATCATACAGGAAAGCACCATTTGGGTCTCTCTTGTTACCTCGACTGCCTGACGATCATCTGTACAATTGCTGCATTTACCGCAAGGAGCCGCTTCTTCATCACCGAAGTAACGGAGGATATACTCCTGAAGGCATCCCTCTGTATGGCAGTAGTCAACCATCTGCCTTAGTTTCAACAGTTCCTGGGTATGACGGGAGGGGTCCTGGGTATTTTGCGAAATCAAGAACCGCTGAATTTGGACGTCTTGCGGTGAATAAAGGACCGCACATTCACTTTCACCGCCGTCACGTCCTGCCCTTCCGGCTTCCTGGTAATAGCTTTCCATGTTTTTCGGAAGCTGGTAATGGAGAACATATCGGACGTTTGATTTATTGATGCCCATTCCGAACGCATTTGTTGCCACGATCACCTGAAGATTATCTTTGAGGAACTCCTCCTGCATTTCGTTCCTCTCGACATCACTCATGCCGCCATGATACTTTCCAACGGCTACTCCCTGCCTTTTCAATTTACTGTATAAGGAATCGACTTCCTTCCGGGTCGCCGCGTAAATGATACCCGACTCATCCTCATTGGCTTTTACATATTGCAGCGCATATTTGCTTCTGTCCTGTCCCTTTATGACCTTAAAAGACAAGTTTTCTCTTGAAAATCCAGTGATATAAGTATTCTCTTCTTCAATCTCAAGAGAGGCACATATGTCATTTTGCACTTGAGGTGTTGCGGTTGCTGTCAGTGCCAATACAACCGGGCTGCTCGGAAGTTTCTGCAGCAGGTCACTGATTTTCAAATAACTCGGTCTGAAGTCATGCCCCCATTGCGAAATACAATGGGCTTCATCAACAGCAACCAGCGGTATTGGCAAGTTCTTCAGATACTGAACAAAGTAGGGAGACTCCAGCCTTTCGGGTGCAATGTAAATCAGCTTGTACACCCCCAGCTCTGCTTCACTCAACCTCCGCTCAATTTCTGCTTGTGTCAAAGAGCTGTTTATAAAGGTTGCCGAGATGCCTGCCTGGTTTAATGCATCAACTTGATCTTTCATCAAAGATATTAACGGGGAAACCACGAGGGTGATCCCTTCCATAAGAAGGGCAGGAATTTGATAACAAATCGATTTCCCGCCGCCTGTAGGCATGATTCCAGCTGTATTGTTCCCAAACAACACACTTTGAATGATCTCATCCTGTCCGGGCCTGAAATTCTCGTAACCGAAATATTCTTTTAGATAACTCCTGGCATGAAATATATTCATTGCTTGTAAAACCCCTTATTATAACCAAATCGGTATGTTCTGTTCTTATATAACCATTATAAACCCCAGCGGCGCAGAGGTCGATGGAAGCAGGGAATTTGTTTAATTTTTCAATTGGCCAATGCTTTTCTATTCATTGCTACTAGGTGTTTCTTTCTGCCAGGGAGATCAACTCTTATCTTTGTTGCTTACAGCGATTTGAATTATGACGGGATTAGTCGAAATTCATGTTGCATAAAAAAAAGACCCATTGAACGACTCAACAGGTCTTGCCCCAACATTATTAAAACCAGCGGAAATGCGGTTGTCCGCCTTCTGTTTTCTCTTCTTGTTCTTCTTGTTCTGCTTGTTCTTCTTCCACTTCTGATCTTGGAGTCCCTCTCCAAAAAATATCCCATACATTATGGCTCGGTTTCTCTTCAGCCGAATTAACTTCTTTTTCTATATCAACATTTTTCTTAGACATGGATATACCTCCTTTAAATATGCTTCCGGTATAGGCCGGTAGGTAATCGACATTACATACTATTCAAGAAGAGGCATATCGTTTAGGCAAATGCCTTAATTTTGTTTAATTTCCTCTATTAACATACTTAAAACACTTTTCAAGAAATCCTCATATTTAAAATTGATGTTAATGAAATGGTTCGCTTCAGGATCGTTTTCCATATTCCTGAAATCGGCATACGTGAATCCCTGTGTTTGCTCATCAGTGGAAATGGAGACTTTTTTCTGTATGATCGTGGTGTTCTCCAGGTTGGATAATAAGTACAACGTGTATAAATCATGCAGGGGGACACCGTTCAATCCCGGCTGCAGCTCTTCATATGCCCTTTGATAATAAGTGAATATCGGTTTGAAGATATCCTTGAAAGGATTTTTGCTTTCTTCTGCCAATAACCTGATATGTTCTTCCTTTAACTGAGCATATTGTGTCACATTTAATGGTGCCACATATACTGGCAGGCCCGACTCGAGGACGAAATTGGTGGCGGTTGGGTCTCCATGAAAATTAGCTTCTGCAATTTCCGTCACATTTCCCGGAACCAGGAAAGCTCCTCCCATTAGAAACACTTCTTTTATACTATCTTTGATAAACGGATATAAATTGAAGGATAATGCCATGGATGTGTTGCGGCCGATATCCACGAAATACAAATCATCCTGTTCAGATGTAATATCCAGGATTGAACTGAAAGGCATAGCTTGATACGTAAAAGATTCAGGAATCTCAACAGGCCCTATACCCTCTTGGCCATGAATCTCGGGGTAATAGGGTTCATATTCCCCTGTCAATGGCCTGGAGGCTCCAGTGATGACTGGAATGTCTTCCCTGCCGGCTACAGAGAGGATGTATGCAGCATTTTGGGCTGCATCCTCTTGGCTGACATTGCCAAAACCCGTCACAATTGCCTGCAATTGAATATCTGGACTGCTTAAGGCATAGATGATGGCAAAGGTATCATCTATGCCGGGGTCTGCAAATAGGACAACCTTCTTCATGCCAATTCCACCTTCCGTAGAATTTCCTGATAAATTAGCCTATTCATTGAAATGGGATTTTAACCATAATTT
Source organism: Bacillus sp. SRL337 (assembly GCF_984799155.1). Taxonomy (NCBI): domain Bacteria; kingdom Bacillati; phylum Bacillota; class Bacilli; order Caryophanales; family Bacillaceae; genus Bacillus; species Bacillus sp. SRL337. The sequence goes on from NZ_OZ481793.1 coordinate 2,761,018, forward strand.
TCTGAAAATGCTACTATCAAAGCAGCCTGGGCATATCCGCGGCTGCTTGAAGTGATAAAGTTTCAGCACAAAATAAAAAACTTCCTACTAAATAGGAAGTTGAATGATCACGGAACTATTTTGTTGTCGGATGAGGGTTATCCACAACTTGAAGAACTTCTGATGAAGGGACCATTTCGCTTTTGCAAATCGGGCAATGAGGTGTTTCTTCACTTTTGAAGTTATCCCTCATCCAGCCTTTGCAATCTTCAGATGAACATTTCCAAATCTTTGTTTCCTCTGTTTTGATTTCTTCTTCATTTCTTCTTCCAAATGCCATCGTGTCATTACCTCCTTTATCATTCCGAGACGGGTCAAGCCACTGTTACAGAAATAGCTACCCTGTTTCTGGCGGGTAGCTATTTTTTAGCATCAGCGTGCTAAAATTATAATTTTACAACGTTAGCTGCTTGTGGTCCGCGGTTGCCTTCAACCACTTCGAATTCCACACGCTGACCTTCGTCAAGAGATTTGAATCCTTCGCCAGTGATTGCACTGAAGTGAACGAATACGTCGTTTTCGCCTTCAACTTCGATGAATCCGAAACCTTTTTCTGCATTGAACCATTTTACTGTACCTTGTTTCATGAGTAGAAACCTCCAAAAAATAAAAAAAATTTTAATATGTTACTTTTTAAAATAAAAATTCACATATTATAAAAAGTACCGGCTGAGAAAGGCGATCACTTTTTATAATATGTGAATAGCTTTCAATTTTGCGGTGTGACGGTTATTAATTCTGATACTCCTATTATAGTACATTAATTGATTTTGTCAAATATGTAAATGGTAATGGTTTCCGGTTCAGCCGCAAAGGAACCGAAGAGCATCAGTATAAGTCGATGAAACGGAAGGAATGCGCCATCCTTATTCACGTCGTGATTTCGTCATGCTGTTATTTATATTTACTTAACCATCTCACTCTCGCACGTGTGGAATAATTTCCACACGTGCGAGAGAATTCAATAGGAAATCCTTTCGTTTTAGACCGGCAATCCCACTACCTATTTCTTATTTCTTTTTCTTGAAGACTCAACCTGGATTCCGCCAGGAAGTTCACTAGTTGTTGTGCCCTGCCCTTCAACTTGTGCAGAGCCCAGTCCTGCTTTTGATGTGTCTTGTTTCTTTTTTGCCATTTTATCACCTCAAGATTAGTATGACAAATTCCACACTTCCTTATGTCATCTATTTTTCTGAAGGTGTCTTCACTTTCCACCCGTCGATTGAAAAGCCGCCCATCTTGGTCAGTACATGGCTGCTCTGTCTTTTAAAAGTCAGAAACTTTTCTTCTCTCCCAGAAACGTTCAACGCTTGCAGAAATAAGCTTGAAAATTCTTCGTCAGGAAAAGGAACTTTTAAATATTTTTTCAAGTAGCTTTCTTCACTCAAGTATGAACCGATTTGATAATAAGGAATTTGCTCAACTGACAGGAATTTACAGTACTCGTCAAAAAGGACCCTCAACGAATTGTGGTATACGAACTCCCATGCATCCGCTCCTTTATCATAGAGATCTTCAAGATTATCAAGAGTATCCCAGAGCCCGTATTTCATGAGTTCCAGTCCTGCTTCACCATTTTTTTTAAACGGTTTTTCCAGCCACTTCCCTGCCTCTTCCTTTAAACCCAAAATGGTCCCTTCCCTGTCCATCACTATTTCACCAGTTGCAAATTGAACAGCAGCATGTGTACTTCTTTCTAGATGATCCTCTTCAAAATATTTATGTATTTGAGCAGGGGGATTACAGAAATACTCAATCAAATATCCATCAATGATCCGATTGCCGCGCTCCCTCCACTCCTCTCCTTCATTCAAAACCAAATGCACATCAATATCCGAGTGCTCGGAAGGGTTTCCTGTAATATAGCTGCCGCAGACCAATACTCCTTGCAACTCATTAAGATATGGCCATTCTTCCAGAAATCGTTCAAGTGCTGCTCTCCAGTTCTTCATGACTCTCCTGCTTTCTGTTTTATATTCCAAGAAACAAACGGTCATATTTTATGTTTTCCTGGACAAAATACTAAAAAATTCTAGTTAAGGGTGTTTGGGCATGGTATTCAAGTGGCGTGAAAAGAAACGAAGAGAGGAAGAAAAATCGATTGCCCACAGCCTCAACCTCGAAGATCTAAAAGCCGAACTAAAAGATTCCTTAAAACAAAGTGATGACCTCGCCTTTCATGAAATTGAAAAAGAGCATCACCATATCTTGATCGTCTATTTAGAAAATATCATAAATAACGACCAACTTCATCAACATATTGTCAAACCGCTGGAACGGACAGCAGATGAAGCGGACCCCAAATCCATCGCAAATAATATTAATATCGGGGCCATTTCCATAACCAACCGCCTTATTGATATAACGGAGGCGATCATAAATGGAAATGCCTATATCTATGTGGAGGGTCAGCCATGCGGTGTACTGGCTGATATTTCCGAGAAGGCCAGCCGTTCTTTAGAGAAGGCCGAAACAGAATCACTTGTCTTCGGCCCAAAAGTTGCGTTCACAGAAAGTTTGTCAACGAACATGAACGTCATTCGGACTAACATCAACGACCCGAATCTTTGTGTTGAAGAATTTATTCTTGGTTCAAGAGTCAAAACCAAAACATACCTTATCTATATTAGTGACATCGCCGAAGAAGAAAATGTGAATACATTCAGACAACGGATGAAAGATCTTGAAGTGGATAGTATTATTGACAGCTCCGTCCTGGCACAGATGATTGAAGATAATTCGTATACTGTGTTTCCGCAGCTGGTCACAACTGAATTGCCCGATCGTTTCAGCATCTCCCTATTACACGGCAAGATCGGGATCCTGGTAGATAGAAGCCCCCAGGCCATCATCGGTCCTTCTACATTCCTGAATTTCTTTGAATCAACCGAAGACATATATATGCGTTGGAACATGGGAACCTTTTTGAGGATGCTGAGATTCATAGCCATCCTCCTCTCGGTCCTTTTGACACCTGCCTATGTTGCCGTCTTAACCTACCATTATGAAGTCATCCCGTCTTCTCTTCTGGTTTCACTGGGAGAGTCACGTTCCAAAGTACCGTTTCCGCCAGTGTTTGAAGCCCTTCTGCTGGAATTCATCATCGAATTGCTTCGGGAGGCAGGTGCACGCTTGCCTACCAAAGTCGGACAAACGATGGGTATCGTAGGAGGTATCGTAATCGGGCAGGCAGCAGTGGAAGCCGGCTTTACCAGCAACATTTTAATCATTATCATCGCCATCAGTGCCTTGGGTTCTTTTACAGCCCCAAGCTATGCAATCGGAACTGCGGTCCGGATCATCCGCTTTCCCATCATTATTATGGCAGGATTATATGGCGGTGTTGGAATTGTGTACGCCTTTTCTTTCTTGATGATTCATCTACTGAAGCTGACGACAATCGGCCGCCCTTATTTATCACCGATATACCCGCTTTCTATATCTGATTTGAGGTACAGTTTAATTAGAATGCCTTTTCAATTCATGGGCAAACGGCCGGAAGCCAATTCGACCATCGATTCTGAAAAAATGAAAGCTAAAAAGAAAACCGAAAAGAAAGATGTAGACGAATAAAAAAAGGATTGTGTCTATGAAAATTAATGTAGATCCCCCCAAAGCTTTAATGTTCAACTCATTTTTCATTATGTTTGTCATTCATGTTGCACAAACTGGTGTTGGCATCGCCGGCCTTCCGCGAGTCGTTTTTATTGAGGCAGGGTATGATGCCTGGATTTCCGTATTACTCTCCGTATTTGTCGTTGCCACTTCGACAATCTGCATTATTCTCTTATTAAAGAATTATGACAGCGCCGACTTGTTCGGGATACATAGGGACATATTCGGAAAGTGGATCGGTTCCTTTTTAAGCATCATTTATATGGGGTATCTGTTCGTAATTGCTTACCTCGTGATCATGCATTATACCGAAATGGTACAGGCGTGGATATTCCCGCAAATGCCCACATGGCTATTATCGGGCCTCCTTATTTTCCTGGCTGTTTATGCAGTATTAGGAGGAGTCCGAATTCTCGTGGGTGTCTGTTTTATCACATTCATCCTGACGGCATGGCTTGTGTTCATCCTTTCTGTCCCTCTTCAATATATGGATTACACGCACTTCTTTCCTATCTGGAACCACAGCTTAAAAGAAATCGGCATGGGTGTCTATAAGACCTCTTTTTCAGTGATAGGATTTGAACTGCTGCTATTTTTTTACCCTTATATTAAAGACAAGAAGAAAGTGATGAAGTATTCATTATTCGGAATTGGTTATACGACATTGCTTTACTTTGTTGTTACATTTGTTTCCATTGGCTTTTTCTCTGAAACCGTTCTGGAAAGGACGATTTGGCCAGTCTTGTCGATGTTCAAGATCGTTAGAATTCCGAACTTGGAAAGGTTTGAATTCATTGCCGTTTCTTACTGGATGCTCATTGTCCTTCCAAATATATGTCTGTATTTTTGGGCAGCTACGAGGGGGATCAAAAGAGTATTTGGCTTCAAACAGAGAAAAATGATTTATCTGTTTGCAGTAGTAATATGGTTGGGTAATTTCTTCATTGATCAAAGGGTTGAAATGAACACCTTCACCGACCGAGTGGCAACATTTAGTTTTGGTTTGACATTCGTCTATCCAATAGTACTTCTTGTCCTGGTCTTCGGAAAAAAAATCTTCAAGAAACGAAAAGGGGGTTCTGCATGAGGAATTTAACTCTTTTATCCGTTGTCTTTTCCGTCTCCCTCCTGCTTGGCAGCTGTGTTCAAACACGGTATCTTGAAAAACAGGGTTTAATCACTGGTATTGGTTACGATAAGTCAGAGAAGGAAAACAAGATTTCCGGAACCATTGTGTTCTATCAGTTCAATCCTTCCATGCAGAATCTGACAACGGTCATTACAGGAGAAGCGGATACAAGTAAGGGAATCAGAATGTCCGCAAATATGGAGACTGACCACAATCTGGTTTCAGGCCAGCTGAGGGTAGCTTTATATGGCGAAGAGATAGCCAGGAAAGGAATCAGTTCATTGGTTGACTCCCTTTCAAGGGACGCTGCAATCGGGAATATGACTTATTTGGGAGTAGCGGATCCCAGCGCCAAAGACATTTTATCCTACCAGCCAAAAAGCCAGCCTACCAATATGGGAACTTATCTCTATAACCTTGTTCTCCTCAACATCGAAAATGAAGTGATTCCTAATCCGACTCTTCAGGAATTCATGACAAGCTACGGATCAGTAGGGAAGGACGCCATTCTCCCCTATTTTTCAATTATAGAAGACAAAGTGGGAATAAAGGGATTTGCCCTATTTTCAGACGACAAGCAGGTCGGCATTTTGGAAAGAGAAAACATTTTCTACGTTCGATCTTTGATGAACAGCATCAAAACTGGCAGTGTAGAGGTGAAAGTCCCAAAAGAAACCTTTAAAAAGGAAATTCATGAAGCTCAAAACATTGAGGTGGATGAGGATGATGAAGTGGAACAAATGCACGTAACCCTGGATAATATTAAAAATGGGTATAAAATCAAGCTGACAGATAAACAGAAACCTTCCTTCGACATAAAGCTTACACTGGAGTCAAGGATTCTTGAAATGACTGTCCCCCTTAATTTATCAGAAGCACCCGTGCTTAGAAAACTGGAAGAAGCCATGGAAAAATCAATCGAAGAAAAGGGCATGGAAGTCATTAAAGAACTACAAGAATCAGGTTCAGACCCAATCGGCTTCGGCTCTTACTACAGGGCTTCCATAAGGGACAAAGAAGTGACGAAGCAGATGTGGGCGGAAAAATATCCTTCAGCTGAGTTTAATTTCGATGTGAATTTAAAAATTGTCCGGACCGGGATCATTGATTAAAAACCCCAGGAATATCTTTTTTGTATACCAAACCTCAGATTTTGCATTATAATGACTTAAATAGCAAAATCCCGGAGGACTATATGGCTCTATTTACTGCCTTTCAAAGAAGGATGTTCTTTAATTATCTGATTGGCTCGCTCATTGCAGTGCTTGGTGTAGGATCGATTTTCATCTTTCAGACTCTCGACCTTTCCGGCAGTCAATCCATCTACATGATTTTAATCATATCCGTCTCACTCCTGTTTATGTTTGTCACAGAGTATCTGGTCTACAGCAGACACCTGGCTCCATTGAAGACCATTTATCGAGAGCAGGACCAATCAATTGAGATGTTGAATAAAGCCTTCATTCACAGCTTGAATTTCCCTGTCCTGACTGTCAGGAGAATCATGCTGCCACACTTCCTGGGACTGGCAATCCCGGCAACCACTCTTAGTTATTTCTTGATTAAAGATGGACAATTAAGCATCCCTTATTCTTACATCGGATTTGCTTGGGCCGGAGCTTTTCTTATAGCTTCTATGCATGCACTAATTGAATTCCATCTTACATTTAAGACTGCTGCACCTATTTCATCCGACCTAGCTGAGAAAGCATTGAAACTGCACAATATTGATCTATTGAAAAACAAGCAATTTCACCTAAGTTTAAAACGAAAACTCTTGGCAGGTTCAATTTTCCTTGCCCTATTCCCGGTACTATTGTTCAGCCTTGCTTTGCAGGTCCGTTTATCTATCACACTAGATCCTCAAACTGATTATTGGAACTGGGCCGGCCTTCTGATCTTCATCATCCTGATCCTGGCTGTTTCCAGCACTGTACTCATTTTCAGAAGCATTGAAGATCCAGTAAAAGAGTTGCGGGAAGGCTTTCAAAAAATAGAACAGGGAAAGCCTGAGCAAATGATCAATCCATATACAGATGAATTCTCCGACCTTTTCAATGGCTTTAATAATATGGTTGCCTCTCTTCAGGAAAAAGAAGCGAAAAACGAACACTTGATCAGCAGCTTTTTCGATGTCATTGCAGCTACCCTGGATGCACGTGACCCATATACCGCCGGCCACTCCCAACGTGTTGCTGACTATTCTGTTAAAATCGCGAAAAGGGCAGAATGGCCTCGTTCCAAAGTGGAATTACTAAAAAAGTCAGCCCTGCTTCATGATATCGGCAAAATTGGAATTAGAGATGAAGTTCTGTTAAAAGATGGCAGACTTACGGATGAAGAGTTTGCCCAGATTAAATTACACCCGGTTATTGGTGCAAATATATTAGAGGGAATAGATCTTACAGAGGAACTCCTCCCCATCCTTCCCGGCATAAAATATCACCACGAAAGAATCGATGGCAAAGGATATCCCGATGGGCTGCATGGTATGAATATACCCGAGTTCGGCAGATTGATCGCTGTGGCGGATGCTTATGATGCCATGACATCCGACAGGCCATATCGAAAAGGGATGAGCCCATCGAAAGCTCTTTCGATCCTGGACGCGGGGAAAGGGACTCAATGGGACCCCGGCTATGTTGAACACTTTATGTCCATTCAGCAAAACCAATCCGAAACCCTGAAGAAACAAGCTTCTGCCTCCTGGTAGAAGCTTGTTTCTTCAGGGAAAATTCACCGTTTTAGTTTTAATGAAATGATTAAAGAGAATATACAAATGAAAGAGACTCATTTAAGGTCTTTTCAATTTTATTTAGGAGTGAAATTATGCCGGAAGGAAAATGGTTTCGAAGAGGGTATGCCCTGGCACTAATACTGCTGATCATTTATTTAGGAACACTAGTTGATTTTATTTTCAAACCGGTTACAGTCCTTGTGACTGCTTTATTCGGACCGATTGTGCTCGGCGGTATCTTTTATTATCTTTTGAGGCCGCTGGTGGGCTTATTAGCTAAGAAGATGCCAAGATCGGTTGCCGTACTTCTTCTCTATCTTGCCGTCATCGGGGTCATTACCGGAGTGATATTCTATGTTGGCCCAATTCTTCAGAGGCAGGTCAACAGCTTGATAGACAACACCCCGCAGCTCATTGAAAAATTCAGGGCAACTTTATTAAATCTTCAGCAAAATGAATGGGTTTCCCGGTTCCAGGAAAGTGAAAGGTTTTCGCTTGAGACTATTACCAACAGGCTGACAGACTATTTAAACGAAGCCGCTTCGAACCTTGGGTCGAACCTGATGAACATCATCAGCACAATCACCAATATTGTTGTATTAATCATCCTGATTCCATTCGTTCTGTACTATATGCTGAAGGATGGGAAGAAGCTGTCAGGAAAAATCTTAAAACTGGTGCCAGAAAAACATGAAAATGAAGGCAAAAAAGTCCTGAGCGATATGGATGAGGCTTTGAGTTCCTATATCCAGGGACAGGTCATTGTCAGTTTCTGTGTAGGGGTTCTCGTTTATATTGGTTATCTGATAATCGGACTTGATTACTCCCTTGTCATCGCCATCCTGACGATGCTTACAAATGTCATTCCTTTTATCGGGCCTTTCATCAGTTCAGTACCTGCAGTGATCGTCGGTTTCCTGCAAGAACCCATCATGGCTTTATGGGTGATCATTGTCATTCTGATCGTTCAGCAAATCGAAGGAAATCTTATTTCTCCTCAAGTAATGGGCAGAAAACTGGATATCCACCCACTGACAATCATTTTGCTGCTTGTCGCTGCAGGAAAGTTCGCCGGATTCCTCGGGTTGCTGTTGGCTGTGCCAACCTATGCCATTTTAAAAGTCATTTTCACACATGTGTATCGATTCATTAAGTTGCGTACCAACCTATAGCTGTTCGAAAAACAGGGACAACATCTCATCGGCTGTTGTCCCTGTTTTTTTGAAACAAAAAAACCAGCCCCAAGAGACGAGGCACTGAAAAAGTCCAATAAAGTTCTAAAAGGCAGAATCGCTTACTTCAAAGAGCGATTCTGCCTTTTTCACTTTATGTTTTACGAAAAAAAGTTGATTTCCGTTCCAGGTACGCGACTCCGCGGGGCGGGCGTTGAGCCTCCTCGGCTTCATAAAAAGCGGAAGCGGCCGTTCAGCGACGTACAGATTGGAAGGCTCTCGTATGAGATAAAGGAAACACGACGAACATAGTGAGTCGATGCTGACTTATCGCAAGAAGAGAGTCCGAAATCTGCTAGTCGCTGGCCGCTGGAGCTGGCTTCGCCTGCGGGGTTACGTTCCATTGGTACGTAAGCTTGGTCTCACCTGTCCCGCTAGTCCCGCAGGAGGCCGCGCACCTTCCACTCCAATCAACGTTGAGAAAAAAGAACACTACCCGCTATTAAATCCTTACTTTATAATAGAACTAACAATATAAGTGGGTGGTTTCCAGTGATTCACAACAACAAACAATCATGTTCAGTAAGTATGAAGGGCCTTATGATATCGTCGTTCCTCAAGACAATCTGTTACGGAGAATAAACGATTTAATCGACTTCTCCTTTATTTTGTTTTTGATGAATTAAAGAATAAATATTGTCATGATAATGGGCGAAATGCGATTGATCCTACTCGTATGTTCAAATATCTGTTTCTGAAAACCATTCACGATGTATCAGATGTCGATATTGTTGAACGATCTAAAAAGCCAACCCTTCTTCCTTTTATAGGAAGAAGGGTTGGCTTTTTCTTTATTAATTATATTTATAGTTTAGAAATCGGCAGATTTTCAGTGCCCCCCAAGAGACCGGCTTCTCCTCATTCTGTTATTTCAAGCACTTCTGCAAGCCTTGCTTTTTCTTCATCTGTAAAGACTTTTGGTTTGTTTCCCTCCATGAGGATAAGACCATGATATAACTGCAGATCATCATCGCACGCTTCGCAAAATGCTTTTTCATTCTCACTCCAAAAGGCGACGGTATTCTTTTTTTGCTTTTTATGTTGATATTTATAGGTAAGGTCCTGAACGAGAGCAATGAATTGTTCAAAAGCTTCCTTTTCATCATGATATTCCAGCTTCTCGGTAATATCTTTTTCCCAGTCAGTAAAAAACCACCAAGGTTCAGCTTCCCCTGATATTCTGACGACACTGAACGATGCCATACGATCACACCTCCAAATAAATTGTACAAGATTCTCTTTCCAATACAAAATCATCTGCATTTTTTTCAATAATAATCTGTGCCAAATTCACATTTTAGACAAGTTATCGATGGACCAGGCATATAGTTGTACTAGTTAAAGGAGGTTGTCTGATGAAATTTATTGTATTGAAAAAAGGCTCTCTTATCTTATTTATTATTGGATTTGCGGCATTATCACTGGGTGCGGCCTGGATGTTGATGCCTAAAGAGTCTTACCCCACCGTGACCATGAATGGCGATAATCCCAATGTTCAAGTCATCGAACTGGTTACGGGAGTATTTTCTTCCGAGATGGAGGATGGAAAAAAAATAGAGTCCTACAGATGGGATCCCGGGACAATCGTTGTCGATAAAGGAAAAGAAGTTCAATTCCGCATCTACGGGGTCAACGGGAAAGCCCATCCGTTTCATATTGAAGGAACAGATGTAAAAGGTACAGTAAAGAAGGGAGAAGAATCCGTCTTCAATGTGACGTTTGATAAAAAAGGCACCTATAAGCTTGTCTGTGACACCCACGATACTATCGAAAAAAACGGCCCGATGATCGGCTACATCGTCGTAAAATAATGAAAAGGCTGCCCGTCATAAGCGAGGGCACTGAAAAAGTCCAATAAAGTTCTAAAAGGCAGAATCGCTCACCTCAAAGAGCGATTCTGCCTTTTTTACTTCAGATTTTACGAAAAAATGTTGATTTCCGTTCCAGGTGCACGACTCCGCGGGGCGGGCGTTGAGCCTCCTCGGCTTCGCCTGCGGGGTCTCACCTGTCCCGCTAGTCCCGCAGGAGGTCGTGCACCTTCCACTCCAATCAACATTGAGAAAAAAAAACACTACCCGCTAATAAATCCTTACTTTATAATAGAACTAACAATATTAAGTGGGTGGTTTCCAGTGATTCAACAACAACAAACAATGATGTTCAGTAAGTATATGGACCTTTAAAAGTAAGACGTATTCCGTTACTATAAAGTCCGATCAGCACTCCTCCCAAGCAAAATTCCAGGAAAGCGAGTATTTTAAGGAAAAGGCAAAAGAACGATATAAAATTGAAGCGAAAAATAGTGAACTAAAACACAGACACGGGTATGATGTAGCAGAATCCTCGGGTCTAATTGGCATGGAATTACAAGGTGCCATGGCTATATTTGCGGTAAATATTAAAAGGATCCTAAAACTAATGTGATAATAAAGGGCAGCATATATGTTTATATCCAAGAAAAAGCCACCCCTTCTTCCTTTTATAGGAAGAAGGGGTGGCTTTTTCTTTATTAATTTTAGTTATAGTTTAGAAATCGGCAGATTTTCAGTGCTCTCTCATAAGCGAGGCAGCCTTTCTATATGAGTACTATTTCAATCACTAAACCCAAAAATGCTGTCATTAACCCTCCGAAATAACTGAAAGCCAGATACAAAAAAGCGTTCTTCCCCTCTCCTGCTCTCTTCAGGTTTAACACTTCCACCATAAAAGTCGAATAGGTAGTAAAAGCACCTAGAAACCCAACGCCAAAGAATGCGTATCTCACCCCTTCTACTCCACGGCCTATTAGCATTCCCAAAAGAAAGGCGCCTGCCAGATTAACAACCAAGGTTGAAAAAGGGAATTTAGTGTTGAGCTTGCGTTTAATCAAGCCGCCTGCTGTATAACGTGCAATCGCACCAACAAATCCACCGGAGGCTATCGCCAATAGAATCAACATTCACTGCCCCCTTTCAACTTACCTATAGTAAGCCCTGCCCAGGCAAACCCCAAACCGCCTGCTGCGCTGAAGAAAAAGTAGAGAAAGGCCAAAATAATCTGGCCTTGTCTTAAAAGGCCTATCGTTTCTACACTAAATGCGGAAAAGGTGGTAAATGATCCGATCAACCCTGTCCCTATCGCCGCGGCCACTCCAGCAGGCAGCCTGCTATCCTTCAGGCTGTTTTCAGTCAGCAGCCCCAAAAGAAAAGATCCTGCCAGGTTGGCTGTAAGAGTCCCAAACGGGAATGCAGCAGGATGAAGACCCATGAGGAAATTCCCCAGCAAGTATCTCAATAGACTGCCTGCGGCTCCCCCAATCCCTACAAATATATAAATCATTTCCGTCACACGTCCTATATGTATAAGTAAAAAGCACACTTCTCTATTCTACCCCTGCAGGGTAAAGATATAAAGAAGTGTGCCTATATGCAAGTCTTACTATTGTCTTTTGATTCACTTTGTATGATTCACACACCGGATCAATCATTGATAAATTACCCTAACACAATGAAAGCCCTTCCTCTCGATCATCCTTATGGCTCCTAGGCCATGCCAGTGAGAATTAGGGGAAATTCTAGCAATAACAATAATCATACAATCTTCATTCTGGTATCGGATGAGTCTCAGCTTTTTTGCTGGATTGAAAAAAGCTTCCTTAGTCCTCAGCGGATTCTCTAAACCCAGCTGGATAAGGATTTAAAAAAATCGATCAAGCTTGGTTGATCTTCAGAAGAATTATTGATGTACTACTACGGAGATTAGTAGTCAGTAAGACCTGACTGTTATGTGGTTTTCATATCCACAATTGTTAACTATACATGATTTCATTTCCTTTGTCAACATACCGAGTCCAGGACTTATATATATAGGTCCCGCCTTGCTGGCGGTTGACATCAAACTAATACCAGTCGCTCCGCCAGCGAGGGACATCGAATGAAATCCATTCTTATCGTAAGTCCAACTATACTTACTTATACAAAGGATATTTTTCTATGCTCTCTTCTTTCTCATTACAGCAGTTCCAGCGATAAGAAGGAGAGCCGCATACAAATAGACCGGGTATAAGACGAGCTGGCTCTTTACCATGCTGGTGTCTTGCTCCTTTTCAGTTTCATTGTATTCCGGTTTTCCAGGAACGAGCCCCAGTTCACCTATCAGCTGTTCCTTTCCGTCCATCAGGTGCAGCAGTCCTCCATTTCGGTCAACGGAAATCTCGTTTTCTTCACCTATAAGGCTTGTATACGTGATTTCATTGCCTAAGACATATTCTTTATCCCCAGCCTTATACACTTCCCCTGCAGGAATAACCTGGTGTGTGAACTTGTTCAATCCATAGTTCAATAAAGCATTGGTATCTTTATAAGCAGCTGACTTGGACTGTGCTTTCAATAATACGACCGCAACCGAGAGATTCTCGTTGGTGGCAGTTGTCACTAGAGTATGCCTGGACTCCTCGACAAATCCATTCTTTCCTCCAGTCACTTCCGGGTAGGCTATTTCACCTTTTACCATTTTATGATGGTTAAAAAGGGTCGTGTCCCAGCCTTCCCCGTTCCAATCAAGTTCTTTTAAAGAAAATAGTTCTTTAAAGGAATTGTTTTTGATTGCATAGGATGTGATGAGGGCCATATCCTTTGCAGTTGTATAATGGTCTTTCTCATAAAGGCCATGCGGATTTGTGAAATGAGTATTCTTTACACCGGCCTTTTCTGAGAGGAACTTATTAAGATTTTGACTGAACTTTTCAACGGAACCATCTAAGTGTTCCGCTATCGCCACAGCTGCATCGTTTCCAGAGTTGATCATCATCCCTGCCACCAGCTGTTTCAGGGGAAGTTGTTCTCCCTCCAGCAAATAAACAGAAGATCCTTCAGTTTCAGCTGCGTTCCTGCTAATGGTCACCATGCTGTCCAAATCACCTGTTTCCACAGCGTATATAGCTGTAGCTATTTTTGTGATACTGGCAGGCGGCATCCGTCTGTTAGCATTTTTCTGATAAAGGATTGATCCTGTATCCGTATCAATCAGGACCGCGCTTTCGCTGAAGACCGATTTAGGCTTCTGGCCATACTCAGAACCGGCTGAGGCCGTTTGTCCTGTTATGAATAATAATATGATTGCAATGAAAAACTTTTTCACAGAAGGAACACCTTCCTTAGCATTATTTAAAAGACACTAAACATTTTAACAAAAAAGTTTGTTCTTCAACCATTGAAATTAAAATTTAACAGAACAGTAATTTGTTTGCTTTATAACAAAGCTGCAGGCACCTCTTCTCTCTGTATTCGGCTGCCTTTGGGACTCTAACTCCTAGAAGCCTTTCCTATCTGAATCCAACTACCTGACTTTAGAACTGTTCCAGACACCCTTTCTCTCTGAGTCCCAATCACTATTGGATTCTACAGCCCTCCTAGGAACCATTTAACCAGCCGCACAAGATTAAGTCCGTGTAGGATAGGGAATAAAAATAACGACTCAGTTCCAGGAGGTATATCATGAACAGAAAAGTAAGTTTAAATGTTGAAGGCCATGTACAAGGGGTCGGATTCCGCTGCTATACGAAGAACAAAGCGGATGAACAGGACATCACTGGCTGGGTGAAGAATCTCGATAATGGCTCTGTTGAAATTGAAGCACAAGGGGAGGCTTCCGCCATTGAAGAATTCGCTACGTTTGTAAAAAATGGTGCCAGCCCCGCTTCACGTGTGGATGTTTTCCATATTCATGAAATGGAAACAGAAGAAACTTCATCCAATGACTTTAAAGCTCTTTAAACCTGTAAAAAGATTAAACAATAGGACTGGCCTATGACAGGGTCAGTTTTTTATTGTCGGAAATTATCAAAATCGTAAAGTTCGACTAAACTATTTAAGCGCTTTTTGCAGGATTTTTGAAACTTTTATAGTATAGAATCGTAATAAATAGTAATGAGGTTATCATTAACGATTTAAGGAGTAGATGACATGAAATCAATACCTCTTACATTTCTAAAATTGTTTTTAGGAATTAACGGGTTCTTTATCACCTTTCTCGTGTTGATTTTTGGATTCGAGCAATCATTCCTGATTGGAACAGCCGGCGGGGCTGCTGTCGCTTACCTTGTTTCTTCCACAGGAAAATGGGTGTATACAAAAAGGTTTTTGAAAAAGCACGGTATCACTCTACAGGATTACCGTTATATTAATAAAAATTTAAAAGAGGCACAATCCAAGATTAAACGCCTGCAGAAGACTCAATTTCAAGTCCGTTCCCTCGGTGCGTTCAAACAAATCCTGGAGCTTAACAGGCTCGCTAAAAGAATTTACTCGCTCGTCCGTAAAGATCCGAAAAAGTTCTATCAAAGCGAACAGTTTTTCTTTTACCATTTGGATTCTGTCGTCGAACTGTCCGAGAAATATACTTATCTTGCTACGCAGCCAATTAAGAATGACCAGGTGTTCCAGTCAATAAAAGATGCCAAGCGCACCTTGCACTCCTTGGAGGATTCGCTCCAGGAAGATCTTATGAATGTCCTATCCAACGATATCCAAACCCTGGATTTTGAATTGGATGTTGCCCGTAAAAACAAAAAATAACAAAGGAGCACTCTTATGAACTCAAATAATTCAACCGACTATAAAAATGATGATCTAGAAAGTCTTTTGGCAGATCCCTTTGCGAGCAGCACTTCGAACCCAAGTGATGTCGCCAGTGCACCCGTTATGCTTGCCGAACGGCTGTCACCTGAACACAAACAGAAAGCTCAGGAAATAGCAAAACAGATTGACATGCACAACAGCCAGGCTATATTGGAATACGGAACGGCAGCCCAGACGCAAATGTCAAATTTCTCCCATTCGATGCTGGATCATGTCCAGAAAAAAGATGTCGGTCCTATCGGAGACGTGTTAAATGATTTAATGAAGAGGCTTAAGGAAATGAACCCTGAGGAGCTTAATGATCAAAAGAAAGGATTCGTGAAAAGATTATTCGGTAAACTGTCAAGCTCCATCTCTGAAGTACTTTCCAAGTATCAAAAGATAGGCAGTCAAGTGGACAGGATTTCAGTGAAATTGGAGCATTCTAAGAATGTCCTTATAGACGATAACCGTTTTCTTGATGAACTATATGAAAAGAACAAGACCTATTTTCAATCGCTGAATATTTATATAGCAGCAGCGGAACTGAAGCATGAAGAGCTGTCATCTGTAACAGTTCCTGCATTAAGAAGGAAAGCTGAATCTTCACAAGATGATATGGCTTACCAGGAAGTCAATGATGCCCTTCAATTCCTCGACCGTTTGGAAAAAAGGATCCATGACTTGAAGATCAGCAGGCAAATGACTATTCAGACTGCACCGCAAATCCGCTTGATTCAAAACACGAACGGCGCTTTGGCAGAAAAGATTCAATCATCGATTCTGACAAGCATCCCGCTTTGGAAAAACCAGATTGCAATTGCTCTCACTCTGTTTCACCAGAAAAAAGCTGTACAGGCACAGAAGCAGGTGTCCGATACAACGAATGAGTTGCTGTTGAAAAATTCAGAAATGCTTAAAACGAATAGTATAGAAGCTGCCAAAGAAAATGAGCGGGGTATCATTGATATGGATACCTTGAAAAAAACCCAGGAGAACCTCATTTCTACAATCGAAGAAACATTGAGAATTCAGCAAGAAGGACGTTCGAAGCGTCAGCAGGCTGAAAAAGAACTCGTCTCAATGGAGAACGAATTGAAGAACAAGCTGCTTCAATTGAAATAACCCCAATAAAAAAAGGCTGATCACAGCCTTTTTTTGTTGGGGTTAAAGCGGTCCGCCGCCGCTGCTGTTATTGTAACGATTTACTTCTGACATGCTTTGCGCTTGAGCATAATCCTGATTGTCGGTGGTACTCCTATCGGTTGAATACGGCTTCTTCTTAAGGTCGTGATAAATGGCGTAAATAAGGACAAGTACGAATGGAATCGCGAAGTATATCCAAAACATATCCCTGCCTCCTTTCCCTTATTATACCATTATTACCCCTAATGTTTACCTTCTAGTTTGATGATGGCATCCGTTATGCGCTCATGTTCTCTTTCAGCTATTTCATTTGAGATAATTTCTTCCCTGAGAAGGTTATCGATGGCTTCATGTTCAGCATATAGAGTATGCTTGACAAGCGTATTCATTTGATCCTCTTTTAAATCAGGGACCTTCTCAAACAACTCATTTATTTGGGCCTTCAGCATATCCAGTCTTCTTTCGTAGGTATTAATCAATTCTTCCGAAACTGGATCTGTGATATATAGCTTTTGTTTCACCCTGTGAATTTCTGTAATGGCCGTTTCATAACGATGGAGCTGAGCTATGAGTTTCGCAAACTCTTCCGCCCCTTCTTCTTTTGGTTTCACCCCGAGCCAACCAATCAAGGGTTTCAGGGACAATCCTTGTACAACCAACGAGAATAATACCACGCTGAAAGCAAGGACCAGTACATCTTCCCTGCCGGGGAAATCACGGGGAAGACTAAGGACAAGGGCC
Organism: Bacillus sp. SRL337; assembly: GCF_984799155.1. Classification (NCBI taxonomy): domain Bacteria; kingdom Bacillati; phylum Bacillota; class Bacilli; order Caryophanales; family Bacillaceae; genus Bacillus; species Bacillus sp. SRL337. The sequence continues at coordinate 2,778,253 of NZ_OZ481793.1, forward strand.
ACAGAGAGGGATCCTTTCAACCCGCCCCAATTTAAAATATGCTGCCATTTAATCGGGAAGCTTTTGATGAATGCTAAACTGGAATAGACGGCAAAGCTTCTCGCTATAAGAACAAGGGGTATGGCTGCAAGGATGAGCTGCCACTTGTCCACCAAGTCAATTCGTGTGATTTCGAGTCCTACCATTAAAAAAACCAGCGAATTGGCCAGCAATGCTGCAACATCCCAGAAGTTGTTGATGTTCAGTTTCGTCGTTGGACTCATACCAATCCTGCTGCCGTAATTTCCAAAGATCAAGGCTGCGACGACAACTGCAATGACTCCGGAAGCATGGACGCTCTCCGCCATTAAAAAAGAACCATAAAATAAAATGATACTAAAGATAATTTCCAATGGATAGTCATCAAAGTACTTAGTCAAAATGGAAAAGCCGAAACCGAGCGAACCCCCAATGATCAAGCCAAGTGAAACCACCCTGATGAATTCCCAAAGACCGCTTCCAAGTCCACCCCACCCTGCATCCAAGTAGGAGAGCAGGTAGAAAGCTGAGATATTAAAAAGGACGACTGCCAGCCCATCGTTAAACAAACTCTCTCCTTCGATAACGACTGCCAGTCTCTTATTGACCCCGACACTTTTAAAAATGGAAAGGACACTCACGGGGTCCGTTGCACTCATAAGCGCTGCGAAAACAAATGCTGCAGGTACAGAAAAATCAAATAAGAAATAAGTACTGAATCCAATAATTAAATAAGACAAAAAGGTACCGGCAAAAGCCAAAGAAAAAATCGGCTCTTTATTTTCTTTTAAATGTGAAAAAGGAAGCTTCAGTGCTGCCTCTCCCAGCAGCGCTGGCAGGAAAAGAGTGATGATGACAAAATTAAACACTTCCCCTTCTGTGATAAATAATTTCAACGGCTGAAGGACCGGGATATCGAGAAGGCCAATCAACGCGCCGATGATGACCAACGCAATCGGATAAGGCTGTTTTACCTTTTTTGCTATAGCCGTAATACCGGCAGCAATCATCACCAATACCAGTCCAAGTTCAAAAATATGATGCAAATCCAATTCTTGCATACAATAACTCCCCTTCTTTAAAGCCTGATAGAATATGTATCCCTCTGGTCTTTGTGACTTCATTCTTTTCTGTCATATCTATTTATAATAACCATTACAGCAGTCGGTAAAACACAAAAAGCCTGCCGCATGTCAGCAGCAGGCATCTATACTTATCTCTTTAGATACTTTTTATCAATAACCGCCTCAATAGCGGGAACAAGACATCAGGAAGTTGTTCTACATCAGAAACAAGGATACTGAACTTTCCATATATGTTTTCAATCATTTTTCTTTCAGCCTCTGTAATGTCATCATTGGAAAGAAACACATTGATGACTTCAATCCCCTGTTTTCTCGCTTGTAACACAGCTTCATGTGTATCCACTACTCCATTTTGCTCGTAATCAAAGGCAGCAGGTTCACCATCTGAAAAAACCAGAAGGAATTTCTGCTTTTCGCTTCGATGCAGAAGCCTTTCTGTCATAAGCCTGATGGCAAATCCGTCCCGATTGTCTTCTTCTGGCTGCAGGCTCATGATTTCCGGGCCGCTTCCCGGCTTCAGGCTGCTACTGAAATCGAGTGCCGCCTTCATATAATTGGGCTGCCTGGTTTCAGTCGCATGGTTGGTATCCTCCCAGAAACCCACTACTTCATGGGGGACTCTGACCGACTTCAACGATTCGTGGAACAGCGTGATTCCCATCTTGGTTTGTTCCATTTTGTCATACATGGAGGCTGAACAGTCCACAAGCAATGAGAAAACGGCATCGATTTCTGATGAAGGATTCTGTTTTTTATAAAACAGCCTTGGATTGTCGTCAGTAAGGAATCTCAAAAGCTTTTTATTCAACCGTCCAAAATGGAGATCACTTCTCGGTAGGATTTTTTTATGTTCCAACGTTTTTTCGATCATCTTTTGGAGCTTTTTCTGATATGGTCCAATCAAGCCTTTATTGATGTCATAAGCTTTGATATCTTCAAACCCCGGAAGATCTGGTTTCAGGAATATCGGATAGGCGTGCCGGTTTTCTTTTCCATACTCCGATTCTCCCCCGCCCTGATCATCATCCCTGTCCTGCCGGGCCGCTTCCATTTGCGAATAATCCTTATTCGCTGTCTCCTCAGAAGATCCCTGGACCATTCCCAGAGCCTGGTCCCCTTCATCTCCTTCTCGTACCCCATTACCCATAAGATCTGACTTCGAGCCCTGGTCAAGGTCAAATTGGAGGAAAGAATCGCCTTTATTGCTCGTTTCCCGGTGCCATGTCCTCATCTCTTCTTCAAAAACTTCTTCTTCGCCCGTACTTTTCTCATCCAAAGTATCATCGTTTTGAAGAGGGTCTTTCCTTTTTAAGTCCTCTACGGTCAAGTCCTTTTCATCTGGAGCATAGACTTTTTCCGGCAAATGAAAATACTCATTTAACATATCTTTTTCGAGGATTTCTTCAAGAACCTCCATTAAATCAAGGCACACCTTGCTCACGTCCTTGGTAGAACGGGCTTCAAAAAACGTTGAAAGTGAATCCTTTATAAACGGCATGGCCCTATCAATTCGGTGATTAATGGAAATCTCCTGTTCAAGCGGTGACTGCGCATTAAGGATTAAATACATACTATTAAATAATGCATCTGTAAACACACTTTTCACCAAATTCACCTTTAATTGAGAGTGGAAGTGCTGTCTGTACAATTTCCTGCGCGTCCCAAAGGCTGCTTTGGTACCAGGCCTTTCACGTTTGCAGATTTCTTCCAGGCGTATATCTTCTCCCAGAACAAATAACTGCTTTCCAATGCTGGGAAGTTTTGATGTTTTTACTTTTTCTAAATATCTGGCGGTCTCGGAGATATTGGTATGTTTTAAATTCCCGATTGTCCTGAGAAAGATATCGCTTTTCAATCCATGTATCTCTTCCATCCTGCTTCTATGATCCCAAAAATGGGTAACATAGACTTTATCATCCCTAAGGTCCAAATAGGAATGCGGGCCATAGTCAAGTTCCATATCCCCATTTTTAGACAGAGTCTTGGCCAGATCAGTCAGTTCCATAAATAAAAAAGAATCGATTTGTTCATCATTAAACTGTATAAATCGGCGCATACAATCAATCCTTACTCAAAAAGAGTTTCTGCGATATTAAGAATGGCTGCTTTTTCTCTGTCATCCTCCAGCTTATCAATGATTCCACGCTGAATTGCTCTCAGCGGCGGAAGATACACTGCAAGGTCACAAGCATCAATCAATGCCCGGATAGATGCAGCTTCTTCAGAAATTTGACCATTTCTGACTTGAACCAGCAGATCAGAAGACAAAGAGATAAACTTCTCCACCAGCTTCACATCCTCAATCCGGCTCTGTTCCATTAGGACTGATTTCAATGTCTGGCCGCTGATATAAGGCACATCAATGACAACAAATCTGTTTTTCAAAGCTTCATTAAGGGGAACCGTTCCAACATATCCTTCATTGATGGCTGCAATGACTCCGAACGTTTCCGAGGACTTGATGACATCCCCTGTGAATGGGTTGGTGATCATCCTGCGATAATCCAGAACCCCATTCAAGATCGGCAGGGTTTCTGGTTTCGCCATATTAATTTCATCAATGTAGAGCAGATGGCCTTTTTTCATCGCTGCGATGACCGGGCCTTCGATAAATTCAATTGTGCTTTTTCCGTCTCTATCTGCAATGGTTTTGTATCCCAGCAGAGCTTCCGCATCCATATCGACGGAACAGTTAATGCTGTGCATCGGCTGTGAGAAGATAAATGAGAGTGTTTCTGCGAGCTTCGTCTTTCCTGATCCGGTCGGCCCCTTCAATAAAACGTTCTTCCCCATTGCCAGTGCGATGACAGCATCTTCAAGGATTGCAGTCTCTTCTGCAGTATATCCTCCTTCACCGATCAGTGATTGATAGTCACTTCCCACAAATTGCGCTTTTCTATTGGTTAAAATGCCTGATATGGCTTCAGGTAATTGGTTTTCTAAACTCATGGTTATACTTCCTTCCTAAACGAAAATTGTACACTAGAAACCATTCTACATGTAAAAACGTTTTCACTGCAATGATTGTCGTCCAGAAGTAGTCATCGGTATTGGGTGATGGTTTCGCGATGCTTATCACTGTGGGCTGGGGGCGTCCTTGTAAAGCGGTATGTTCACTTCAAAATCTGTCCTTTCAAACCACATTTCTCTCCTATTCGTGCCCCTTCAAACGAAAATTTCACTTCTAGAGCACAGTGATCTCCGGATCTACCTCTTCAGTCGATCACTTCAATCTGCAAAAAAAAAACGTGAATGCCCATAGCATTCACCGTTTTAATCCTTATTTGGCTTCCTCAAAGTAATCCTTATAGAATCCGCCCATTTTTCCGCTGTCATCAATTACGAAGAAATAATCCTCAGATTCATTTTTCACCTCATATTTCTTTCCTTCTGTTAATACATTTTCAACTTTATACTTTGCTGCATTTGTATGTACACATTTCACTGTCTTGATGGCAGGACGGTCTGTCCAGTCACGATGGATCATTATTCTGTCTCCTTTCTAAATCTTTCTCTTTCTCATTAGTATATTCCTCCAGGCCGAACACTTCAATAGCAACTTATTTCATCCTGCCCTTTACCATCTTCATTCCCTCAAACGATACCACGACTATAAAAAACGAACTATCTCAATTGGTATTTAGATGGTATAGTAGGAATATATATTTTGAGGTGAATACGATGAAAAAACTATTAAACCGATTGCTGGCAGTTGCAATTTTCCTGTTAATGGTTTACTCAGCAACCCACCGTCCCAATGAAGAAGATTTCAATAAATGGATGCAAAATAAATATGAAATATCCTGCGCCTCCGTATCCTGCACAATGAAAGAGGATGACACCGGGGAATCACGCACTCTTATTGTCATTGGTTCAAGGACCAAAGAGGGATACCTTCTTTTTAATACCGTTTCAAAAACATTCGAGGGAAAAGAAGGTAAGCACACAACCATTAAAGCAATTGGCTTTTTGGGACATTATTATACCATAGTTGAAGAAATGGACCCTCCATTGGAGCAAGGCTGAGTTCATTCCCCTCTTTTGATCACTGAGCTGCCTGACTGCTTCTTCTTTTTATAGTAGAGGTATCCGCCTGCGATAACAATTATCGCTATGATTACAGTTGTGAGTGCAGTTGAGAGATTTTCAATGATAGAGGAAAAGGTGGATGGAAAAAATCTTCCTATCTGAAAATATATCATACACCAGACCAATGCCGCAGGGTAGGCTGCCAGCATGAATTTTCCGATTGAGATTCCAGAAGCACCAGCTATATAGGGCATGACTAGTCGTATCCCTGGAATGAAGTAACTAAAGGAAATCCCTGCTGTCCCATATTTACTCAGCCACGCCTGCCCTTTCTTTATGAGTATCTTTGATTTCGCCTTCTCAAATCTATGTAATAATCGTGTTTTCGCTACCTTACCCATTCCGTATCCAAATGTGCCGGAACTAATGACACCAAGATAAGTTGCTGTAAATGCAATGAAAGGTGAGTACCCCCTCCATTCTGTTAAAACTCCGGAAAAAGCAGCTGCTGCTTCATTCGGAAGCGGAAACCCGATAAAGATCAGCCAACTGAAAATAAACATGGCAAAATAACCTAAATCATTTACAAGTTCAATTAAAAAAGCCATGCCCACCCTCCCGTCTATGACAATAGATCCTTTATTTATTATATACCCAATAATCATACGTTGAGTATTTTAAGAAACCCAGTTTTTTCAGTACAGGAGAAGAGTGGCCTTGTCTGGCTTGGCAGGTGGCAAGTTCTGCTCCCATTGATTTTGCAAGCAGCAAACGAAATCTCACCATATCCGAATAAATGCCTTTATGGCGGTATTCCGGCAATACCCCGCTTCCATTCATATACATTGTTTTTCCATCACTGCTGAACCTGTAGTTACTGTAGGCAACCGCCCTCCCATTTTTAATACCTAGAATATATCCCCCTTTACTGTAAGGAGAAGTTATGTAGCTTTTTCTTTGATCAAATATGGATTTCCGCTGTTCCTCGGCGTACCCCCAAATCACTGAAGATACATCGACAAGCATCCGGATTTCCTCATCTTCTTTGACCTCTATATACTTTATGTTTTTATTTATTGTTTCCTCGGCTGCAAATTCTTCAATCTTGAAAGCTACACCGTCATATTTGTCTGTGATTTGATATCCGTCCTCTTCCAAAAAAGGATAAAGCCTTTCACTTTGCACACTTTCCAGCCAGAGACTGAAAGGCACATCAGCAAAGAATTCTTTTACCTGTTTCCATTTCTGCTCTGCCAGCTGCATTTCTTCAAATGAAAAATCAACTACCTTGTTGCTTAACACATTGTGCATTCTGGGATTTTTGGTTGCTCTTAATCCATACTCATCGATTGTTTCAATATAAGAGGGGATCCATTCCTTTTCATAATCCCAATGATGATCTTCAATTGCTTCAATAATTTTTTGTGTGTCCATTTTCTCTGCCTTCCTTTGTGGTTACTTAGATTCCAAGAGGTTTTCGACCTCATCTTCAGACATCCCCAGCAGCAGCAGCTGCTTTTTCAGTTTTTGATGATACTCCTGGCTTACAAATGGCTGCGACCCTCTTAGAATTTCGCGGGCATAATGGGCAGGAGGACGTGTTTCCTTCCCTCGGTGATTGACAATGAAGGTCAGAACGTTGGGGATCAAGATGCCATTCACCACAACATTCACAAGAGCTGCACGATACCATCCAGGGACGACTCCTTCCCTATTATATAGATACTCCACTGCATCAAAAGGAAGCCTGTATACAACACCTTCCGTTCTACCCCCATCTTCCACGATATCTCCTCTGCCTCCGTCATTGACGACAAAGGTATATTTCATTGAATACCTTTCCAACGTCCCTTTTCCAAGCGGTTCCTGAAAATGATGGTCTACCCCTGCAAGCTTGAATCTTTCCAGATCCATGCAAGATCCATAGGCAAAATAAAGAAGCGATTCCGGCTTTTCCTCCATGAATGTATGAAGCGTCCAATCCCCGGAAGCAATGCAGCCTTGAAACAACGATGGTTGAAATCCTGTGTAATAGATGACATCAACCGGTCCTTTATCTGTTTGGGCTTGAGCCGCCTGCCTTAAATAAAGATTGTCATCATGGTTTTCTTTATAATCTTCCAGTTCATCTATACTGGCAAGTACTGTCTGGTTGATTTCATAAATTTCACCATATACCCGGTCATTTCCTTCTTTAAGGGCAGGGTATCCCTCCCCTGTGTCATATAGTTCACCTTTTATCCAAGCCTGTTCAGATATAAGCATACAATCTTCCAAATAGTAATGATACTTTTGATTTCTCCTTAATGAGCCGTATACAAAAATCTTCATTTTCTCTCTGTAATCCTCCTTGCTGTTTTATATGATTCTACTTCTCTGTTTGATCGTAATACAGTCCGCCTGCCCCCTTAATAATTCATTCTACATCCCTTTCACCATCTCCTTTTTTTCCATTTTACCCTGCAGACAAAAAAAGCGGGCGTCAATCACCTACCCGCTTCAAAAGCCCTTCCTTTACCTGTATAATACTTTTTTCTCCGCTTCTTCCCTTAATTTGAACTTCTGTATTTTGCCAGATGCAGTCATCGGATAGGCATCTGTGAATTCGATATAGCGGGGAACTTTATGCCGGGAAATTTTCCCTCTGCAATACTCACGAAATTCATCCGCTGTTGCTGTCTGATCTTCTTTTAAGATAATCCATGCCATGACTTCCTCTCCATAAACCTCGTCAGGAATTCCCACGACTTGCACATCCAGCACTTTAGGGTGTGTATAGATAAATTCTTCGATTTCCCTTGGATATATATTCTCCCCGCCCCTGATGATCATGTCCTTCAAACGGCCGGTAATCCTGCAATATCCATTCTCATCCATGACAGCCAAATCGCCTGTATGCAGCCAGCCATCTGAATCAATCGCATCAGCTGTTGCTTCCTCATTATTATAATAGCCCTTCATTACATGATACCCTCTTGTACAAAGTTCTCCCTGCACTCCAAATGGTACCTCATCATCGGTGCCCGGCTGGACAATTTTCACTTCTACATTGGGCAGTGCCCGTCCAACTGTTTCAACCCGTATCTCAATCGGATCGTCTGTTCGTGTCTGTGTTATTACAGGTGACGATTCAGTTTGACCGTATGCAATTGTGATTTCATTGGCACCCATCCTTTCAATCACCCCTTTCATGACTTCTATGGGGCAGTTGCTTCCTGCCATGATTCCTGTCCGAAGGGATGAAAGATCATATTGATCAAAGTCAGGATGATTCAACTCAGCGATGAACATTGTCGGAACACCGTGCAATCCGGTGCACTTTTCATCCTGTACCGTCTGGAGCACTTTTTCCGGGCTAAACTCCTGTACTGGTACCATTGCTGCTCCCACAGACACACAGGCCATCGTTCCGAGGACACATCCGAAGCAATGAAAAAATGGCACAGGTATACAAAGCCGGTCTTCATTAGTCAATCTCATACATTGAGCAATATTGTATGCATTGTTTACAATATTGCTGTGGGTCAGCATGACGCCTTTTGGAAAGCCTGTAGTTCCTGAAGTATACTGCATATTAATTACATCATCAGGATCAAGGCTGCCCATCCGCTCTTCAAGCTCAGTTTCCTCAATGGTATCTGCCATTTGCAGTATATCTTCCCAGTTGTATGTACCCTTGTAGCGATCTTCACTTAATACAATGACATTTCGAAGGGATGGAAGCCGTTTGCTTTCAAGCTTTCCAGGTTCAGAATCCTTTAATTCGGGACAAATTTCATACAGCATTTCAATGTAAGAGGCATCCCTGTATTGATCCATTAACAAAATGGTTGTTGCTTCTGATTGGTTCAACAAATATTCAAGCTCAGAAGTCCGATAGTTGGTATTGACTGTCACCAAGACAGCACCCATTTTCCCTGTCGCAAACTGGGCATAAAGCCATTCGGGCGTGTTTGTTGACCAAACAGCCATATGCTCTCCCTTCTGCAGACCTAGCCCCATCAAGCCTCTTGCAACTCTTCGACAATGGAGATTAAAATCTTCATAAGACAATCTTAAATTTCGATCATTGTAAACAACCGCGTCCCTTTCCCCTTGCAGTTCCGCCTTTTTTTCCAATAAACTGCCTACTGTGACATTCAACAAGTTCGACAACCCACTTCCCCCATTCAAGTAAAATGTTTTTCTTATGGAACAACAATGACCTGCGTAACCAGATATCCTCTTCTCCACATCATCCGCCTATATATTATCATAAATTTTAGAATTTTTAAAATATATACATAATGGTTTGGTAGTTTCCCTTTTACATGTAAAATTTTTCTTGAAATTTTTTTATATATCCCCTTTTCAATCCTGACTTTTAAAGGTAGAATATATAGAAAATATAGAACATTCTATATTTTAAATTCTCCTGGGAGGTTTTCCATGAAGATTATGAGTAATGAACAATTGGTTGCAGCGTATCGTGACGCCGAGAAAAACGGTATTGACCGTGACTGGATTCAGATGCTTAAGAAAGAGATTCATAGTCGAGGGATGAAGCCTGTTAGGAAAATTTGAAGAAAGTCCTACTTATGACCTTGCCAAATAGTTAATTGAACACTGACTAACAAAAAGGAGAAAGCCGGTTTCATCGCAGGCTTTCTCCTTTTTGCTGTTTCTCCCGGCTTAATCAGTCAGATCCTGATTAATACATATCAAATGTTCTTCCTTCCTTTTTTGATATGTTTTACCGGGCATTCCAGGACACCCTTCTTTCTACCGTGAAGGTGACACCTTTCCCGATTTAATTTATAACATCCTCTGTTCCTTTTCATATGATGTACCTTTTCTGGCCATTTCATATATCTCCGGCTTTCCCTACCGATTGGTTCACCAATATCATGCTCCAAGCTGGAATCGCATCATGCAAATTTGAAATCCACCTTATCCACTGACTGGTCAAAAAAAAAATAAAAAAACCAGCAGAGTGGACTCCGCTGGTTTTGCTCATTATCAGTATTATCCTTCAAGCAAAAGGTCTTCAGGATTTTCCAAAAGAGTTTTAATCATTGAAAGGAAGCCCACTGCCTCTTTACCATCGATGATACGGTGATCATAAGAAAGTGCAATGTACATCATCGGACGGTTTTCCATAGTATCTTTATCAATCGCTACCGGACGGAGCTGGATTGTGTGCATTCCCAGAATACCCACTTGAGGTCCGTTCAGGATTGGTGTAGATAGCAGGGAACCAAACACACCGCCATTTGTAATAGTGAAAGATCCGCCTTGAAGGTCACTCAAAGCCAATTTGTTGTTTCTCGCTTTCGTAGCCAGTTCCATGATTTCGCCTTCAATTTCTGCGAAGTTCTTGCGGTCACAGTCCCTTACAACAGGAACAACGAGACCATCATCTGTAGATACGGCTACGCCGACATCATAATATTGCTTTAAAACGACTTCATTGCCGTCAATTTCAGCATTGACATATGGATACTTCTTTAATGCTGCAGTAACAGCCTTGGTGAAGAAAGACATAAATCCAAGTCGTACATCATGCGCCTCAAAGAATTTGTCCTTTTTGCGTTTACGCAGTTCCATAACCGCTGACATATCGATTTCGTTGAAAGTCGTAAGCATAGCTGCAGTTTGCTGTACTTCTACTAAACGTTTTGCAATTGTCTGGCGGCGGCGTGACATTTTTTCACGTACAACCGGTTTACCATTGTCCTGTTTAGGAGCAGCTGGTTTGCTTTCGGATGCTGCCGGTTTAGAAGGAGCAGACTGAGGCTTATTCTCAAACGATTCAATATCCTGTTTGCGGACTCGGCCCAGTGGATCAGTCGGTACTTGAGTTAAGTCAATTCCTTTTTCACGCGCTAATTTCCGGGCAGCCGGTGAAGCAATGACCCGTTCTTTCTTGTCTTCCTGCTGGGCTTGTTCAGGGGAAGCCTCCTCTTGTTTTGCTTCTGCTTTAGGAGCTTCTGCCTTTTCTTCATTTCCACTGACAGAAGATGCAGGCTGCTTTCCGCCTTCACCGACAATGGCAATGACCTGGCCGACCTCGACCGTGTCGCCTTCCTCAGCTTTTAATTCCTGGATCGTGCCAGCCTCTTCGGAGATTACTTCGACATTGACCTTATCTGTTTCCAGTTCAACAATATATTCCCCTTTTTCTACGTAATCACCCGGTTGCTTCAGCCACTGGGCAATTGTACCCTCTGTAATGGATTCTGCTAATTCTGGTACTTTAATTTCTGCCACTTTGTCTTCCTCCTCCTGATTATCTTGTCAACGCTTCACTGATAATTCTTGATTGCTCTTTTTTATGGACTGTCGGCTCCCCTTCAGCAGGACTGGAACGCCTTCTGCGCCCTGCATAACTCACCTCGACACCATCTGGAGCGATATCACGCAGGCGAGGCTCTGCAAACGTCCAGCCGCCCATATTCTTAGGCTCTTCCTGAACCCATAACAATTCTTTCAGATTCGGATACTTTTTAAGGATTTCCGAGATATCTGATTTAGGGAAAGGATATAGCTCTTCAACTCTCAGGATATGCAGCCAATCCAAGCCTTCTTTATCTTTTAGGCTTTCTTCCAGATCGATTGCCATCTTTCCGCTTGTAAGGACGATTCTTTCTACATTTTCTTCTTCGTTCCCAAGTCCAGGCTGTTCAAGCACTGATTTGAATTGGCCATTTGCCAATTCGTCTGCAGTAACGGCTGCAAATTGGTTTCTTAAGAGGCTTTTCGGAGTCATGATGACCAACGGCCTTACTTCCTCCTTCTGAAGAATCGCAGCCTGCCTGCGCAGGATATGGAAATACTGGCCGGCAGTTGAACAATTCGCCACTGTCCAATTATATTCTCCAGCCATTTGCAGGAATCGCTCCAGTCTCGCACTGGAGTGCTCAGGTCCCTGTCCTTCATAACCATGAGGCAGCAGCATGACAAGCCCAGACTTTTGTCCCCATTTTGCTCTGCCGGCAGTAATGAATTGATCGAACATTACCTGTGCGGTATTGGCAAAATCACCAAATTGCGCTTCCCAAAGAACAAGCGTTTCAGGTGCAAAGACATTATAACCATATTCATATCCGACAACCGCCGTTTCGGTCAGCGGACTGTTGAATACAGCAAAGGATGCGTTTGTATCTTTCAATTCATGAAGAGGAATCAATTCTTCGCCCGTTTCGTGATCGTGGAGTACCAGGTGGCGCTGTGCGAATGTTCCCCGCTCAGAATCCTGGCCGGTAAGCCTGATCGGTGTCCCTTCTTTAAGGATGGTTGCGAATGCAAGTGTCTCGGCATGGGCCCAGTCAATCTTGCCTTTGCCTGAGAATACGCCTCCGCGCCGCTGAAGGATTTTTTCCAATTTCTTGAATGGCGAGAAACCTTCCGGCCATTTGAGCAGTTCATCATTCAATGCATGGAGCTGCTCAAAATCAACGCTTGTATCGATATGAGGGAATCCGTTTGTTACATCTTCAGGCGGATTCATGACAATATCCGGATTCTCATCCTTCGTAGGAACTTTCTCATACGCAGCTTTCAGCGTTTCCTCAATATCCTTCTCCATCTTTGCTGCCTCATCTTGTGTAACGACACCTTCTGAGATCAATCTATCTTCATAGATTTTACGTGGAGTCGGGTGATTATGGATTTTGTTATACATTAACGGATTTGTCACCATTGGTTCGTCCATTTCGTTATGGCCGAATCGTCTGTAGCCAATCAGGTCGATAACAAAATCTTTGTTGAATTTATTTCGGTATTCATATGCCAATACAGCAGCTGCAAGGCATGCTTCCGGATCATCTGCATTGACATGGACGATTGGAACTTCAAATCCTTTAGCCGTATCAGATGCATACTTAGTAGATCGGGAATCATAGCTCTCTGTCGTGAACCCGATCATATTGTTCGCAATCAAATGGATGGACCCGCCGGTATTAAATCCGCGAAGGCCGCTCATATTGAATGTTTCCGCTACAACGCCTTCCCCTGGGAAAGCGGCATCACCATGGATCATAATGGCATAGGAGGTTTCGGGATTTTGTTCAGGATACCCTTTTTGTTCCCTTTCTTCCTGTGCAGCTCTTGTATACCCGGCAACAATAGGGCTGGCCACTTCCAAGTGACTTGGGTTGTTAGCTAATGTTACACGTGCGCGTGCCGTATCGCTGACACCAATATTCCGGTCCGCACCAAGATGATATTTCACATCTCCCGTCCAGCCGTAGGTGATGCCGATTGACCCTTCAGACGGGATTAAATCTTTGCTTGGTGCATGCTGGAATTCTGCGAAGATCATTTCATAAGGCTTCCCGATCACATGAGCCAATACATTCAGGCGTCCGCGGTGGGCCATGCCGATGTTAATGGTCCTTGCTCCATTTTCTACAGAATAGCGGACAAGTTCATCCAGCAGAGGTACCATATTATCCAGGCCTTCGATTGAAAAACGCTTTTGCCCGACAAATGTACGGTGGATGTATTTTTCAAACCCTTCTACTTCGGAAAGGCGTTTCAAGAGCGCGCGTTTCCTATCATGGCTATAGCCGGTGAGAATCGATCCAGACTCGATTTTCCCTTTAAGCCAGGTTTTCTCTTCCATTTCATGTACATGTGCAAATTCATAAGCGAGCTTGCTTGTGTAAACCTTCTTCAGGTGATTGATTGCTTCCAGCCCGTTCCTGACATGGGAAGGTGCTTCAGGCAGGACAAATTCAACAGGCACATTCTTCAGGTCTTCCTCAGTAAGGCCGTACTCTTCCAAATCAATTCTTCTGCTGTCTTTATCGCGGTCATTCAAAGGGTAGATATCCGCTGCCAGATGTCCATATGTACGAATGTTATCAGCCAGATTCACTGCAGCTACAACTTTCCCTAAATCATGACTCCCGCCCGGTAAGCCGGACAGCTGCAAAGTTTGACCTCCTCCTGCTTCGGCAGTTGAAGGAGGGCCCCACTGCTCAAAAAGCTCCTTGAGTTCAGGGTCAACTTCTTCGGGATTCTCTAAATAAACTTCATACACTTCCATTATATAACCGAGGTTAGGGCCGTAAAAACTTTCCCATGGTCCAGCCTGGTTTGTTGATTGTCTTTTCACTTTGAAAAACCTCCAACCATTTCGCCATTCTAATTTTTAGTATAAATATTGGAATACTATGTAAGTATAGTATTTTAAAAGAAATATAAAACGCTTACAGCAATATTTTATCACTCTAAAGTGAAGAGATAAAGCATTTGTGACAAATTCTTTAAAAATTCGTCAACAGTAAAATCAAGAGTTCACACAAGAATGTTATTCCTAATCTGTTAGTGAAGTCTAAATTTTAGATTATTCTGAAATAGTAAAATGAGTGGATTTTCATAATAATAATTATTTCTTTTTCATCATTACCATTTTTCATAAACCATCTTACTACTGTTACCTTAAAAAACCAAATATTTTTTTTGATTTTATTCACTTTTTTGTCTATTTTTTTTAATGATTGTTTCACCAGTGTTTCTAAGTGATTTTTTCCTTCATATTTAATAATTCTCCTTTCTGTGTCTCATGTTTATTTTTCTTATCCCTACTTGACCCCCCTTCAAACATCAACGCCTGGATATACGCCGGGAACCCCTGGGCGGATAGGTGCATACACTAAAAAAGGAATATACTGTTTACAAAAAAAGAGGTGGAAGTCGATGTTTCCTTGGAACTCATTTTTTCCTTTTAACAAGAACATGAAGGATATGATGAAGAATATGAATCCACAGGATGTGGATCAATACGTAAAAGGTGTAATGGGTGAAATGTTTCCAAAAGACTGGCAAGGGATGCAGAACCCTGGAGATTTCATGAAGAATATGGGCGGCATGATGACTGGGATGAACGGCATGGAAGGAACAAATGGAAACTCTACCCAACAATCCCGGCAAGAGCATGAAGATCATCATCCTGTTGAGAAGATACCCGTAAACATATTTGAAGCACTTGAAAGCGTCTATATACAGCTTAAAATTTCAGACGAAGCTCTTGTAAAAAACATGAAGATTTTCCACACCTCTAATCAGGCGATTCTTGAAAACATCCCTTCTTCAGGAGAAAGACAGGTGATCACCCTTCCCTCACTTGTAAAGAAAAAAGGCTCATCCGCACAATATAAGGACGGGATACTGGAAATAAAGATCCCTAAAAGTATAGACCTTCAATTTACAGAGATAGACGTTTCAGAAAGGTGATGGAACGTCTTCTTTCTTATCCTTGGAGTTAAACACACACGTTCTGGTTTACATATGCACGTTATTGTTCCTCAAATCAACTGAATGAAATTTGTTATTTTGATAACAATAAGCTCAGTGATTCATTTTTGAATTTGGAGGAACTTCCATGGAGCAGAAAAAAAAATGGGACTTATTTGCACTTTCATCTATTCCGCTTGTGATGACATTGGGCAACTCTATGTTGATACCAGTACTCCCCACTATGGAAAAAAAGCTGGGAATTAGCGGATTCCAATCCAGCATGATCATAACGGTTTACTCTCTTGTGGCCATCCTCCTGATACCGATCGCAGGATATTTGTCTGACAGATTTGGACGAAAGAAAATCATGATTCCGAGCCTCATCATTGCCGGAATTGGAGGAATCATTTCCGGGTGGGCTTCATGGCAGATGAACGACGGTTACTGGATCGTCCTGCTAGGGCGTTTTGTACAAGGGATTGGTGCTGCTGGTGCTTTCCCAGTGGTTATTCCGACCGTAGGGGATATGTTTGAAGATGAAACGGAAGTAACAAAAGGCTTGGGATTAATTGAAACATCCAACACCTTTGGAAAAGTTCTCAGCCCTGTTCTGGGCTCGCTTCTGGCCGCTTGGATCTGGTTTATACCCTTTTTTTCCATACCGGTTTTTTCTCTTATTGCCATCACACTGGTATTTCTTTTAGTAAAAGTTCCTAAAAAAGAGAAAAAAGAGGAAAAGGGCCAGACAATAAAGGAATTCACAAAAGAAATCAAAGAGATTCTCGGGAAGGAAGGAAAATGGCTTTCAGCCATTTTTATTATAGGGATTGTGTCGATGTTCATTCTTTTCGGATTTCTTTTCTTTTTATCAAATGTCCTGGAGAGCAAGTATGATACAGATGGAGTGATAAAAGGTCTTTATTTGGCTTTGCCTCTATTATTTTTATGTGCTACCTCTTTCTTGACAGGTAAATTCATCGGGAAAAAAAGAGTACTGATGAAATGGGCCATAGTAGTTGGGATGCTGTTAGGAGCCGGGGCTCAAGTACCCATCTTCTTCTCTGATGGTAAATGGATGCTCCTGATATTTTTATCGCTGGCCAGCATCGGTATTGGTGCAGCACTTCCTTGCCTGGACGCCTTGATTACGGAAGGAATAGAGAAAGAGCACCGCGGAACGATTACATCGATTTACAGCAGCATGCGCTTTATCGGCGTTGCTGCCGGCCCTCCGATTGTGGCTTTGCTGTCAAAAGGAGTTACGTTTATGATTTTGATTGGCATCAGCGCCATATCTGCATTCATCGCTTTGATCCTTATTAAGCCTGAACCGGAGGAATCAGAAGGAATGCAGCCGAAGACCACATAAAAACGCATGGGGTCATTTCGGTGCTTCCCCCCAAAGTTAGTTTCTCAACTGACTTTCAGGGGCGGCACCTTCTCCCATGCGTCTATTCCATTCTTCTAGGAAACAGGAGCTTTATGCCTAGCCGCATCTATTAGTTCTCTGATTTCATCCAACTTATCACTTTGCAAGTACTCAATGATGCGACTTCCGACTACCACACCGTCCGTGACAGCAAGAAACTCCCTCACATGTTGTGGAGTGGATATTCCGAACCCAGCAAGGACCGGTACACCGCTAGCGTTTATTAATTGCTGAAAATGGTCTTTCAAAGAAGACTTGAATTGCTTGACCGCCCCAGTTGTTCCATTGATTGTTACTGCATAGAGAAAGCCTTCAGAAGAACCAGCAATTTTCTCCAGCCTTTCCTTTGAACTGGTCAATGAAGCGAGCTGGATCAAGGCTATGTCCTTTTTCTGTATATACGGGGTCAGAAGGCTGTTATGTTCCAAAGGCAAGTCAGGAATGATCAGGCCATCCACCCCTGCACTGGAACAATCTTCAGCAAATCGTTCCAATCCGTATTGGAGGACGGGATTAAAGTATGTCATGAAAATCAGCGGTATGCTGATTTTTCTCCTTTCCTTTTTTAGCACTTCAATGATCCCTGACAGGGTGGTTCCATTTTGCAGTGCCCGCTTCCCTGCTTCCTGTATGACCGGCCCATCTGCTGCAGGATCAGAAAAAGGAATACCGATTTCAATAGCGGAAGCTCCTGACTGTTCCAGAAAGGACAGGTGATCAATGAGGGTTTCAAGCCCACCATCCCCTGCCATGATATAAGGGATGAATATACCCTGGCCATCTGTTTTTAATTGATTTAAAGACTCTTCAAGAAATTTTTTACCCATGGTGATGCCCTCCTATTCTAGACTTGACTGTTTCAACATCCTTATCTCCTCTGCCCGACAAACAGATGACAAGGCTCTCATCCATTCTCATGGATTCCGCCAATTTCATCCCGTACGCCACAGCGTGAGAGGATTCCAGTGCCGGGATGATACCCTCTTCGACTGAAAGCATTTTGAAAGCCTCCAAGGCTTCCTGGTCGGTGACAGCAGTATAGGAAACGCGCTCTGTCTCTTTTAAGAGGCTGTGCTCCGGTCCGACACCAGGATAATCCAACCCCGCTGAAATCGAATGTGCTTCCTGGATTTGTCCGTGTTCGTCCTGGAGGACATACATCATCGCTCCATGCAGGACGCCCAAGGATCCCTTTGTCATAGTGGCTGCATGTTTGGTAGTATTCATTCCCGCACCGGCAGCTTCTACACCATACAGCCTTACCCCTTCATTCTCAATAAAAGGGTAAAACATCCCCATAGCGTTACTCCCGCCGCCTACACATGCCACAACCGCATCGGGAAGTGTGCTTTCCTTTTCATAGAATTGCTTCTTGGTCTCTTTACCTATCACGCTCTGAAAGTCCCTGACCATCTTAGGAAAAGGATGCGGCCCCAATACTGACCCTATGATATAATGGGTGTCGTCAACATGCGAAACCCAATAGCGCATCGCTTCATTTACGGCATCCTTGAGCGTGGCACTGCCTTGTTTGACACTGATGACTTCCGCTCCAAGGAGCTCCATTCTGAACACATTTAATTTTTGGCGCTGGATATCTTCTTCACCCATAAAAATGACACAGTCGAGATTAAGCAAAGCACAAACAGTTGCTGTCGCAACACCATGCTGTCCAGCCCCTGTTTCGGCGACAATTTTCTGTTTGCCCATTCTTTGGGCAAGCAATGCCTGCCCGATTGTATTATTGATTTTGTGAGCGCCTGTGTGGTTGAGGTCTTCCCTTTTTAAGTAAATCTTGGCCCCCCCTGCACGCTTGGTAAGATTAGCCGCTAAATAAAGAGGCGTTTCCCTGCCGATGTATTCCTGTAGATAATATTGAAGTTCCCGCTGGAATTCCAGATCATTGACCGCTTTCTCATATGCCTCATTCAGTTCCGCTACTGCACCCATCAGAGATTCTGATACAAATTGTCCTCCAAAACGACCGAAAAGCCCTTTTTGATCCGGTTGTGCATAAATCATTTTCCTTCCTCCTTCTTAGTGCTGCTGTTTTTCACTGTGAGTATAAAATCTTTTATTTTTTCGGGATCCTTAACTCCATTTGTCTCGACCCCGCTTGAAACGTCGACCATGTAAGGATTCACTTTGGTTATGGCCCTTTTGACATTTTCAGCGTTCAATCCGCCAGCCAGGATCACCTTTTTATCAAGAGAAATTCTTTCAAGATACGACCAGTCAAAGGTTGTTCCATTTCCTCCCCTTGCTGCACCATGGCCGCTGTCTACCAAAATAAAGCTGCCGGGGAAATGTTCAATCCCATCCAGATCATTTTCTTTCGTGATGGACAGCGCTTTATATGCCGGAATTTTAAGCGATAAGATAAACTCCGGTGTCTCATTTCCGTGCAGTTGTATATAATCGAGGCCAGTTTCCTCAGCAATTCTCTCTATTTCCTCTTTGCTTTCGTCAACGAATACACCAATTTTCATTATTGAATCTGGTATGGTTTTGCAAATTCCTTCAGCTGTTTCTGCAGATACTTTTCTCCGACTTTCTGCAAAGATAATTCCTATCGCATCAGCCCCGGCAGCGACAGCAGCTTCTGCGTGCTCCACTGATTTGATTCCGCATACCTTCACCTTAACCACGTAATGCAGCCTCCTTGTCAACGGTAAATGAGCCAATGGCTTTTCCGGCATTGCCGCTTCTCATAAGTGACTCGCCGGCCAGGATTCCATCGGCACCTGCCACTGCAGCCCTCCTCGCATCTTCCGTTGTTTTGATGCCGCTCTCACTGATAATCACCCTATTTTTGTCATTCAATAACGGTGCAAGCCTTTCTGTAGTAGCCAAATCCACCTCGAATGTTTTTAGATTCCGGTTATTGATTCCGATGATGGCTGCTCCGAGTGCTGCAGCTCTCCGGCCTTCCTCTTCATCATGTATTTCTACCAGCACCTCGAGTCCCTGGGAAACCGCATAATGATATAAGTCTTCCAGTCTCTCCTGTGACAAGGCAGCTACAATGAGGAGAATGATATTGGCACCCGCATCTTTCGCTCTGTCTATCTGAATTTCATCGATGAAAAAATCCTTGCATAACAACGGGAGGTCCACTTCAAGCCTGACCTTCTTGAGATCTTCTATCGACCCTTTGAAAAATTCACTGTCGGTAAGGACAGAAATGGCTGCTGCCCCCCCGTCTTTATAACATCTTGCCTGGACAGCAGGCTCGACCTCCAAAGCAATATCTCCTTTTGATGGGGATGCCCGCTTAATTTCAGCAACGACTCTTAATGATGTCGAGGAGAGAAGGAACTCCAATAATTTATGTTCCGTTTCCTTATATAAGCAGGCTTTTTCATACCCTGCCTTTTTCAACTGAGCTACCTCCAGCTTTTTATGGTCAATGATTCTTGTTAAATAATCCTCCATTTACATAACCTTCTTTCTGCTTCGTTGAGAAAATTCCACTGTTTGCTGAAGTTTTCCATATGCAGCTCCACTGAAGATGGATTCCCTTGCCATCTTGACACCCTCTGCTGCTGTTGTGGTACGGCCATTGGCCAAGAGGGCTATCCCGGAATTAAAAATGACTGTATCGAGATTAGGACCTTCCTTTCCCTTAAGGACTTCCAAAAGAATTTGCGCATTTTCCAGGGCATCGCCTCCACGGATCTCGTCATTCGAATGTACAGGAAGCCCAACTTCATCGGGATGAATCGTGAACTTCGTTGTCCGGCCATTTTCCAGCAGGACTAAGTGGTTCTCTCCAGCCAAGGATGCCTCATCCATGTAGCCGGACCCGTTCAAAACGATTGCCCTTTTCCTTCCCAATTCATTCAGGACGGAAGCCATAGTTTCCAACATATCCCGCCTGTAAATCCCTAATAATTGAGTATCGATACTCATTGGATTTGTAAGGGGGCCGATCATATTGAAGATAGTCGGGATTTTCAATTCCCCCCTTACTTTCATGATTTTTTTCAAACGGGTATGGACATATGGAGCGTAAAGGAAGGCAAGTCCATTTACGTCCAGCATCTCGTTGATCTCTTCGCTGTTAAAATCCAGGGCAATGCCGAGATGCTCAAGGACATCCGAACTCCCTGTCCTGCTCGATACACTGCGGTTGCCGTGTTTGGCTACCCTGACCCCGGCACCAGCCAATACAAAGGCGGTTGTCGTACTGATGTTAAAGCTTTGAGATCCGTCTCCCCCCGTACCGCAAATATCCATAATGTTTTCTGAAGGAGCCGCATGAAAGTCTGCATGCTCACGAAGCAGTTCAACCAGCCCTGAAATTTCCTTGACTGTCTCCCCTTTCATTTTCAGGGCTGTCAGGAATGACGCTACTTCGCTTTCGCTTGTTTGCTCCTTTAAAAGAAGGTCGACTGCGGCTTTCATTTCTCCTTTCTCAAATGAAGTCCCATCAAATAATTTCTGCAGAAATTCTTTCATTTCTGTCTTCCTCCTTTAAATCAATAAAATTCTTAAGCAGCTTCTTGCCCCATTTCGTTCCAATGGACTCCGGATGGAACTGGACTCCGTAGACGGGATATTGAAAGTGCTTGAAAGACATAATTTCGTTATCATCCATTGATAAGGCAGTAGTCGTTAGTACTGGAGGCAGGGTTTCTTTTCTGACTACTAGTGAGTGATACCTCATCACTTCGACTGGCTGCGGAATGTATTGAAACAACCCGCTATTATTGTGTTTGATCAGTGAGGTCTTTCCATGTTTGACAGCCGCTGCCCTGACAACACCGCCCCCAAAGGCTGCAGCGATTGCCTGATGCCCCAAACACACACCGAGAATCGGGATTCTGTCAAAAAGGGTTTGTACAAGCTCGATCAATATCCCGGCGTGTTCCGGTCTTCCTGGGCCAGGAGACAGGATGATCGCCGATGGATTCAGTTCAACAACATTTTCAACAGTCAGTTCATCATTTCTCTTGACCAGGACATTCTCCCCAAGCTCGGATATATATTGATACAAATTAAATGTAAAGGAATCATAGTTGTCTATTAACAGAATCATTCAGCCACCTCGATCAGCGCTTTCGCTTTATTGATTGTTTCTTCATATTCCGATTCGGCTTTAGAATCGCAGACCACTCCAGCCCCCGCCTGTACGTATGCATAACCATCCTTGATCACCATAGTCCGGATGGCCAGGGCTAAATCGATATCCCCGTTCACAGAAATATAGCCGACAGTCCCCGAATACACGCCGCGTTTACTCTTTTCCAGCTCATTGATAATTTTCATCGCTGCTATTTTCGGTGCCCCGCTGACTGTGCCGGCTGGAAGGCAAGCTGTAATAACATCAATACTTGTGTACGATGGATCAAGCCTTCCCTCCACCTCTGATACCAGATGCATTACGTATTTGTATCGTTCAACAAGCATGTATTTTGTCAACGAAATGCTCCCTATCCTGCAGACTCTCCCAAGATCATTCCTGGCAAGGTCAACAAGCATCCTGTGTTCAGCTACCTCCTTCTCATCCGCAATCAGGTCTTTCTCCAATCCAGCATCTTCCTGCTCATCATGCCCCCTTCTCCTCGTCCCGGCGATCGGGTTGGAAATGACGTTACTGCCACTGACTTTTATAAAGCTTTCAGGCGAAGTTCCGAGCACGATATAGTCTTCAAAATCAATATAAAACATATAGGGAGAAGGGTTGGTCTGCCTCAGCTTCCGGTACAAGTTGAATGGCCCGCCTGTGAATGGTGATTTAAAGCGCTGTGATAACACAACTTGAAATATCTCCCCATTCAAAACCTGCTCCTTTGCGTCATTCACCATTGAAATGAATTGCTCCTTCGTTACCTGAGATTCAAACTCAAGCTTCCCAAACTCCGGCTCATGGTGAGAAGTATCGCTTTGCCTGATGGTTCTTTCCATCTCATCCAGGATCTCTTCAGGATGTTGATCGGAATCTTGAGTAAAGCCCTGTAAAACCAGCAAAATCACTTTATTCTCTAAATGATCGAAGATGACCGCTTTCTCATAAAACATAAGGTGAATATCCGGCATACCAAGCGAATTTTCAGGAACATCCCCAATCTTTTCAAAGTGGCGGATATTGTCATACCCCATATAGCCAACCGCCCCTCCTGAGAAAGGAAAAATCTGCTCTGCTTTTGTCATCCCTGAAAAAAAGTCGTTCAGCCTGTCAAAAGGGTTTCCTGTATAGGTCACTAAGGTTTCCTCTTTAAAATCAAATTCAATAATATGTCTGCCGTCCGCTTTGAACTCTAGAAAAGGATTGCTTCCAAGGAAGGAATACCTCCCTGCCTTTTCATGCTTTAACGAACTCTCCAGCAAAAACTTCCGCCGGCCGGCAAGCTTCTTAAAAACACTTATCGGGGTCAACTCGTCTCCATTCAGTTCTCTCGTGTAAAACCTCATCTCTCTCGTCTCGTTCATTCTCGTCTCCTCCTTATATTGGTGACAGTCACTCCCTGAAATTTGTCAAAAAAAGTCCTCCACGAAACAGGGTCACTGTTTCATGGAGGACGATTGGAATCGCGGTGCCACCTCGCATTGAAGTTCTTATTAGAACTCCCGCTTTTTTCAGGTACAGGAATGCTGTCCATTCCGATACCCTATCCTTTTAACGGCGGAATCCCGGGCTTCCCTACTCAATGTTCAGGCCGCCTCTCACAAGTCCATTCGGTATTGACCCTCGTGCCGGATTCTCATCACCGCCGGCTTTCTGTAACGATTTTGTCCATACGTACTACTCTTGTTCAAAGATTTATAATCATGAAGTTTAACTGAAATAAAAAAGGCCCCCATCCTAAAAAATAAGGACGGGAAACCCGTGGTGCCACCTTCATTGGCTGTA
The DNA here is from genome assembly GCF_984799155.1 of Bacillus sp. SRL337. NCBI lineage: Bacteria > Bacillati > Bacillota > Bacilli > Caryophanales > Bacillaceae > Bacillus > Bacillus sp. SRL337. The sequence continues at coordinate 2,801,894 of NZ_OZ481793.1, forward strand.
TAACAGCCCGCTTAGCCATATCAGAGATCATTCCTTCTCGAATATGTGTCTCTTGTATCGATGAGACGTTCGTCAAATCCTACTCTCACTTGTTAAGCAATTTCAGTTTGAAGGCTCAGAAGTCCATTCACGTCCATAATCCACACTAGTTCGCACCATCCACTAGCTCTCTGAAGTGATTATCGGAAGCTACTCCTCTTCGTCAACGCCGTTCCGTTCTTTAATTATTGTCTATCTTAATACGAAGCACGGGGTGAAGTCAATGGGTTATTGTCAGAATTTTTTTGTTTATCAATCAGAGGCGTGATGAACTTAATAAGAGGAAGCCTGAACAGCCCTTTCATCTGGCTCTCCGAACAAGTACATGTAGGCTGTTTCCATACCACTGAGTCATGTACTTGAACCTGCCTTTCAAGAAATTCGATTCCACTGGGTAATGGCGTTGAAGAGATTGCCTGTAACAGAGTTCACTTCAAAAATTTCGCTTTATATTTACTCAGCGTAATCAACGGCCAAATATAGTTATAACTATGATAATAAATATAAAATGTCCCCGGCAGGCCAGCTCCGGTTGGATACATCGTTTTCCAATTTTCTTTGTTCAACATACCAAGCAGAGCCTTCACGCCCTGATCAATTTCGCTGGTCGAAGAATCACTGGTTGAGATTAAAGCATCCAATGCCCAAGCCGTTTGGGCAGGGGTACTGGATCTCAGTGGAATGTACCTTCTCTCTTTGTCACTACTGCAGGATTCACCCCATCCTCCATCGCTGTTCTGGATAGTACAGAGCCACTTTTTCGCCTTGAAAACTGTTTCATTATCATCTGGAATACCCACGGCGTTCATTCCAGTCAGCGCCGCCCACGTACCATAAATGTAACAGATTCCCCACTTTCCATACCAGGAGCCGTTCCCTTCCTGGTTTTTCATCAGCCACTCCACCCCCTTTTTTATTCGAGTGTTTTCAAGCCCCAACCCAGCATCCTTACCTAAAAACTCAAGAGTCCTTCCTGTTAGATCAGCACTGGATCTGTCAAGGGCGGCATCTTCGGCTCCATCCATCGGCACCCATGATAATATTTCCTTCTGTTTATTCTTCTCAAATGCCGGCCAGCCGCCATCTTTATTCTGCATGGAAAGAGCCCATTTCACCCCTCGGTCCCATGAGTTGCGTTTATCTGAATCATCAGAAGCCGCTCCCTTTAAAGCCCTCAATGCGGCCGTCGTATCATCGACATCTGGATTGATTGTGTTGCTGTGTGAAAACCCCCATCCCCCAGGGGCTGTCAGGGGGGCTTCCACAGACCAATCTCCTTTTTTGGTATGCTGGCGATGAAAAAGGTACTGCTCAGCCTTCAAAATTTGCCGATGGCTGCTGCTCACTCCCGAGAACTGCAATGCATAGCTGATGAGTGCTGTATCCCAAACGGTCGATGTAGAATTTTGGATATGAGGATATCCAGCCCCTTGACATTGGTACGAAATCATTGCCTTGACAGCATTGACAACCAATGGATGCTTTCTGGAATAGCCTTGTGATAAGAGAGCAAATACCATGTAAAAGCTAGAGCTGAAATAACTGTATAGGCTGCCATCTGGTTCCAGCCTTGCCAGCATGTAATCCAACGCCGTTTTTTTGGCGGTGGCATGTAAGTTAAATGAACCTGATGCCAACGCCTTTATTCCTTTTGTTACTGACTCAACGAAAGACCTTTCCTCTTCCCGGAATAATAGACAATCCCCTTTTTCTATCAACAAACCTGACAAGTCAGGAGCGGAACGGCTTTTCCGAATGAATTTCTCACTCTTCATGAGCAGCATCGGGGCAAGGTGAACTCTTGCATACCCGCTGAAATCCATAAAGCTTACCGGGAAATAAGATGGGAGCAGGATCATTTCAACCGGAACTGGAAAAAACCGGTTCCAAGGGTATTGCCCGTGAGCAGCGAGCATGAATTTTGTCATGGAATGGACCTTATCCAGTCCGCCTTTGGAAAGGATATACTCCTTTGCCTTCACCATGTTCCCGTCGTTCCCGTTGACCGCACCGCTCCACAGCAGAGCAAAATACGCTTCAACGGTAGCGGACAGATTCCCACCTTCCTCGTCTTTGTGAATTTTCCAAAATCCTGCATCCTCCTGCTGAGCTAAAAGCCTATTAGACAGCTCTTCTGCCATCCTTTCTTTCTTTATTCCCAGAGACCTGATGAGCACGATCATATAGGCATCTGTCATTAAAGTGTTCTCAAAGCAGTAACGCCAGGTGCCATCTGGAAATTGACTCTCTAGTAATCTCTGCTTTAGACTCGATATCTCTGAATTAATCAAGGCTTCCACCTTTACACCGCCTTTTTTGCAAGGGTATCATACCTTACTATATTCAGGATATCCAAGGTCATTCCGCTCCATTTCCCTGCAGGAATTTCTTGGATTATACATATTTAAACGAGTTGTTTCTTTCCTATATTTGTATAATGGAAGTAAACAAGAAGAATCGTGGGAGGTTGTTTTATGGTTGAAGCTAAAGTCAAACCCAAAAAGAAATGGTTATTGTTTCTTTCTCTTACAGCATTAGTACTAATCACCAATTTCTCAGTCTACCACCTTGACGATTTCCCAAAAGGGATGGCTATCGGCTCCATTATTGACTTTATGATCATCATTCCCCTGATGGCCTATTTTTTCATCATTCGCCGCAATCACTCTGCAAAGGCAATTTCATTGGTCATTGCCGCAGGTTACGGAACAGCATGGCTGATCATTCCAAATGAACATCTTGCCATGGTTCCTTTTTTCAACTACTTTTTAATTGCTGCCGAGGGAGCATTTTTGCTGCTGGAGTTATATCTTGCCTTCTATATCATCAAAGCCGTTCCCAAGGTGTGGAAATATACAATAAACCGTAAACTTGACGGAGAAGACCTGTTCCCTGATCGACTGGAAACCGCCGTTCAGCAATATATGACTGCTCCTCTTTTCTTAAGAATATATTTAACTGAAGTAAATCTGTTTTACTACAGCTTGTTTTCCTGGAAGAAGAAAACGCGAATCACTCCAGACTCGTTTACCATCCATCAAAAAGGGAGCTCCATCGCCCTTTATATCATGTTGATTCACGCTCTCGTCATCGAGTCAATCGGGCTGCATTACTTTCTGCATATGTGGAGCCCAATCATCTCCTGGATTCTATTATTTCTTAACTTATATACAGTGATGTTTTTCCTGGCCCAAATACAGGGAATCCGGCTTAATCCCATCAGAATTTCCGAAGAAGAGTTGGTCATCCGCATCGGAATGACCAGCAGGATTAACATCCCGCTGACGAACATAGCATCCATCTCCCACTATCAAGGACCAGAAAAACTTACTAGAACCCAGGAAAAGGTCACCTTTTTGGCCATCGCTCCAGACTTGATACCAGAAAAAGCACAGCTGGAGATTAAACTACACGAGCCCCAGACAGCTCATTTCCTCTACGGTTTCACCAAAACAGTATCACAGGTGCTTATTAAATTGGATGAGCCTGCTTCGTTTCAAGCTTCCCTTCTCAAAAGACTGGAAGAGGAAACGTGAAATGACCCTTTATACAGACTGCCTCTTACTGGGCAGTCTTCTTATTTATGTTAAAATATAATCAAGATTTCAGAATGTTTGTATGATTGGATGTGATTTCATGAATTTTACCATTTATCCGCTGGGTGATTCAGCTGTTTTAATAGACTTTCAGATAAAAGATGAAGAGAAATGCTTACATACCATAACTTCCCTTACTCATGCGCTGACCAAATACAAATGCAAATACAACGCCATCATCGAGGCAGTGCCTGCATATAAAACGGTCACTGTCCACTATAATCCTCTGAAAATTCATTCTCCTTCCCCCTTCAGCATGATAAAGGATATAGTGGCTTCTGAAATAGAAGCGTTGGTGTTAAACCATGAACCAGCCAGTCAAAAGGTGCTAACGATTCCGGTTCTATACGGAAAAGAGGCAGGACAGGACCTGCCATTTGTTGCTGAACATAACAACTTAAGTGAAGATAGAGTGATCAAAATCCACAGCGAACGAATCTACACTGTCGCGTTCCTTGGATTTTCACCCGGATTTCCTTTCCTTAGAGGGATGGATTCTTCTATAGCTGCACCTCGCAAAAAAGAGCCCCGTATCCGAATAGACGCAGGCTCTGTTGGAATTGCAGGTAATCAAACAGGCATTTATCCCCTCTCTTCGCCAGGGGGCTGGCAAATCATCGGTCAAACTCCTCTTAAGCTGTTTGATCCGAATAATCCAAGCCGGCCATCGCTGCTTTCTCAAGGAGACAATATACGATTTTCTCCGATTACAGAAATAGAATTTCAACGATTGGAGGAAAGCTGAATGGGTTTCATAGTCGTGAAAAGCGGCCTCCTGACAACCATCCAGGACCGTGGAAGGATCGGTTACCGGGATATTGGCATGCCGGTCAGCGGGCCAATGGACGAGCTGGCATTCCGCGCCGCCAATCTTTTAGTCGGCAATCATGAAGGAGATACGGCTGTAGAGGTGACCCTCCAAGGGCCCGTCCTTCACTTCACTGCCGATACCATTATTGCCATTTGCGGTGCAGATTTGAACCCTTCCATAAATGAAGAACCAGTACCAAATAACAAACCTTTATTGATCCACCAAGGGGACGTCCTGCGCTTCGGAATGGCGGCTGCAGGCATGCGTGCCTATGTATCATTTAGAGGCGGCCTGCATATTAACAAGCAGTTGGGCAGCAGCAGTACCAATATACTTGCCAAAATCGGGGGGTATGAAGGCAGAGCCTTAAAAGCAGGAGACAAAGCTGCCCTGAACACAGAAGGTCATTACGGGATGGAAACGCATCATTGGTCCTTATCTCAAACTGTTTTCTCTTACCTGGAAAAAAAGGAAGTAAGGGTCTTAAAAAGCAGTCAATGGGACTGGTTTACAGAAGAAGCAAGATCCATTTTTTTGACAGAGAGCTTCAGGATTTTGCCAGACTCAGACAGAATGGGCTACCGACTGAGTGGACCGGCCCTGTGGTTGGAAAAGCCTCAAGAACTCTTAACAGAAGGAATTGCCAAGGGTACAGTCCAGGTTCCATCCAGCGGCAAGCCAATCATTCTGATGGCAGACAGCCAGCCTACCGGCGGATACCCCAAGATTGCAAACATCATTACAGCAGACCTGCCCATCATTGCCCAATTGAAACCCAGCGAAGCAATATCCTTCAAGGAGGTAACGTTGGAAGAGGCTTTTACAGCCCTAAGGGATACTGAAGAAAAAATGAAAATGGTGAAAGCGGCCATCCGCTTGAAAACCAGGGATCAGTGACAACAATCCCCGGCCCTATGACAAAGTAATTGCGAGAGGAGGAAATTCACCATGCAAATTGATTTGAATTGCGATTTAGGAGAAAGCTTTGGAACTTATAGTAAAGGGAATGATGAAAAAATCCTGGAACACATAACATCGGCTAATATCGCCTGCGGTTTTCATGCGGGGGATCCGCAAATCATGCTGAAGACTGTCCAGCTGGCCATAAAAAACAACGTGAAAATTGGTGCTCACCCTGGATACCCTGATCTTCAAGGATTTGGCCGGCGGATTATTGAAATCCCCCCGGAGGAAGTCTATTCTTTGGTTCTTTACCAAATCGGTGCTTTGAGTGCGATTGTCCAATCGCAAGGAGGACGGTTATCCCATGTCAAACCCCATGGCGCCCTCTACAACCGTGCTGCAAAAGACAAAGAAACTGCAAGGGCGATCGCCAAAGCGGCAGCTGATTTTGATTCCGGGTTAACCTTGTTCGGGCTGGCTAATTCTGAACTGATTACGGCCGGCCGGGAAGCAGGACTGAGTACTGCCAGTGAAGTCTTTGCAGACAGAACGTACCAAAGTGATGGATCCCTAACGCCGCGATCACAAGAAGGAGCGGTGATCCATGATGAGGGGCAAGCATTAAAACAGGTGGTAAACATGGTAAAAGAACATAAAGTGCTCAGCGTGGATGGAACCGAAATTAAAATCGTCCCCGACACGATTTGTTTACATGGGGACAACGAAAAAGCCTTGATCTTTGCTGAGAAAATCATTCAAGCCCTAATATAGAGCAAAGAAAAGCTGGCTCCTTATTTCGAGGGCACTGAAAATCTGCCGGTTTCTAAACTATAACTATAATTAATAAAGCCAACTCTTCTTCCTATAAAAGGAAGAAGAGTTGGCTTTATTCTTGGAAAGTCACCGTATATGCTGCTCTATTTATCACATTAACTTAAAATTCTTTTAATGTTTACCGCAAATATTGCCATGGCACCTTGTAATTCCATGCCAATTAGACACGAAAATTCTGCCACATTATACCCGTGTCTGTGTTTTAACTCACTATTTTTTGCTTCAATTATGTATCGTTCTTTTGCCTTTTCTCTAAAGCATTTCTATTTCCTGGAATTTTGCCTGTGAGGAATGCTGATTGACTATAAGGAAAGGGAATACATCTTACTCTTCGTTCCTTCCTTATAACACCACTCTGAGAGAGTGCATCTTACATTTTTTTACATTTGTCTATTCTTTTCTTCTCTTTCCTAGCTTTTCGTATAGCCATATGTCCTGCCTTGCAGACATACCCTACTTATTATTGAACTCAAGTTCGTCCTCTTTCTTACGAGCAGCCTGAGTGATGAGAGGGTTTAATTTTGAAACCAACTTAATCCCATTTCCCTTGCTATATTCAATGTTATCTTTTTCCGAATAGGCCGTATCCCCAATAACCGCCTCAACTTCCATGCCTGCACTTTTACTTTTTTCAATGAATGTCTGGAGTTCTTTTCCGTCACTTTTTTCTCCGGTGGTAATGGTTGCGGCACTAATTATACGCTCTTCATTCATCGCAAGATGGGTTTTGTAGCCAAAGAAGGAGGAGTCAGCTGTTTTGTGCCCCACTTTGGCATCCGGATCTTTCATGGACCGGAGTCACTCAATACCGTCGGCAACCGTTTCTTTCAGGAGATTAAGCTGTTCCTTTACTTTTGGTTATTCTAAAAGGGTTTCTTACTTTTCTATCACCCCAATCAGCTTTTGTGAGTAGGCGATTTCATCTTCCAGCACATCACTGGTGGGTTTCAAAGGGAATTTGTCTTTCATATTTTCGTTTATCTTATAAATCAATTTCCTAAGGTTCTTCGATCGCTCCACAAGAATTTCTTTTGGTTTCATTTGATTATAGCGTGACTTGGTATGGGTGGCATCTACAATAATGGATTATGATTTGTTTCTCTATGGCAATCTCAACCGTCTTGTTGACAAGCATGTCTAATAAGTTCATGTCCTTTAATCTCAGCTTACGAAACTTAATCAGAGAACTTGAATCAATGAGGGCCTCTTCTGGGGCCATATATAAAAAATACTTGAAAGACATATCATATTTAGACCGCTCAACAATATCGACATCTGATACATCGTGAATGGTTTTCAAAAACAAATATTTGAACATGCGAAAAGGATCAATCGCATTTCGCCCATTATCATGACAAATTTATCCTTTAATTCTTTAATTCATCAAAAATAAAGGAGAAGTCGATTAAATCGTTTATTTTCCTTAACATATGGTCATGAGGAACGACGATATCATACAGGTCCATATACTTACTGAACATCATTGTTTGTTGTTGTTGAATCACTGGAAACCACCCACTTATATTGTTAGTTCTATTATAAAGTAAGGTTTAAATAGCGGGTAGTGTTCTTTTTTCTCAACGTTGATTGGAGTGGAAGGTGCGCGACCTCCTGCGGGACTAGGGGACAGGTGAGACCAAGGTTACGTACCCACTGGAACATAACCCCGCAGGCGAAGCCGGCTCCAGCGGCCAGCGACTAGCAGATTTCGGTCTCTCTTCTTGCGATAAGTCAGCATCGACTCACTATGTTCGTCGTGTTTCCTTTATCTCATACGAGAGCCCTCCAATCTGTACGTCGCTGAACGGCCGCCCCGCGGAGTCGCGTACCTGGAACGGAAATCAACATTTTTTCGTAAAACATGAAGTGAAAAAGGCAGAATCGCTCTTTGAAGTGAGCGATTCTGCCTTTTAGAACTTTATTAGACTTTTTCAGTGCCCTCGTATTTCAAGACCAGCTTTTTTGTTTCACTTTTTCTCTTGTTGATCAGGAGTTATATTAAATGGGAGCTTTTCTGCAGCAGCCTGCAGGATTTTATTATTCTTCACATTCTCCATTAAGAACTCCGTATAGTCATCATCCCTTGAGAGCGCACCCGAAAATTCTTTTTTTATATGATTTTCGGCTTCCTGGAAAGTCTTGAAGTTCCCTTCAGAGACACCGTTGTATTCGACCACCCAGCCTTCTCCATCAACCGGATATACAAACATTTGATCATCTTGCCTGTTCTTATACAGTGAACCGTTAGGCGATTCCTTTAAATTGTAACGGTTCTTAGGTGCGTCGATCGGCATAGATTCTATATCGTAGACATCGGTCACAAAAAACTTAAAAGCTTCTGGTGTCAGGTTACAGCCAGAAGCTTTGGCATGGCCGCCGCCCTCAAACTTCCCTGCAATTTCCGACACATCAACATCATCGTGAATCGTCCTCAGGCTGATCCGTTTTCCGCCTACACTGATTATCGCTATATAATCAAGGTAAGGATTGTCTTTCCCGAGTTCATTGCCCAATTCTGAGTGATAGGATTCTGCATGGACAATCCCGACACAATACTCATCAACGAATGATTTTGTCAGTTCCCGCCTTTTTCTCCAGATGTACCTCTCAATCTTGCCCTCTTCCATTTCGAGAATTTTCTGTTCAAATTCATCAAAGAAAAACTTTTTGTGATTCTGGAGACGATCGAGCATCTTTTCTTCAAATTCTTCCAACGTGAGCAAGAAAAACAAATCATTCAACCTTTTAGCCGTTGTGTTATTGTTCACATCCCATTCCCACGTATCATACTGTCTCACAAGTTCAACAAATTCATCCAGTATCGGTGTCGGCTCAATTTCACCTTTCTTCTGTAGGTCTTCATACAACAAGGATGTGGCGGAAGCCAACCTTCCGTCTTCATACTGCACGGTAACAGCTGCCCAATCGTAGTCGTTAAAATGTTCTGCGCTGCGATGATGGTCGATCAACTCCACTTGGCCATCTTTCTTATAATAATCCTCTATCGCTTTCTCGTTCTCTTTATTTACCGAGAGGTCAGTGATAATCAACTTGGTATCTTTATGGGGCTTCCTTAAAAATTTTGCCACTTGAAAGTTCAGGCCGCCAATGGAATTATAGCGTACTTCAGCTTCTTCTCCCCAGGCAATCTTTGCGATAATGCCGCATCCGACACCATCTAAGTCATTATGTGATAATAAAAAACGTTGCATATTTGGCCTCCTAGGCTTTCTCTATGTATTCATTGTTCTATTTTTTGTCATTCCCCTGCTAATATACAGCAAAAAGTGGAGCGTGTTAAATAAAAAGCGAATCGTGCCATTCATTGTGTACAAACCGGACTGCTTATTCATGGTATACATGCTCTCAACCAACAGAGTGAATTGATAAATTGGATTTACGTGAATCAGACTGATAGAGACATGCAGCACGGTCGATAACTTTGTTCCTTGGTTAATATAGGCTATGACAACCGGCAGCTTTGGCTTACTATCAATCACGCTCCAGCAGCCGGCGTCTGGGGAGAATCTCGGTTTCTTTTCCTAGCCGGATCCAGGACCTGGTTCAAGATACTTCCCGACTCTGCTTTGGGCTGTATCCCATCGTGCAGCAAATCACCTCTAACGGTCTCATAAATATCTCTATAGGGCATTATTTTCACAAATCCGAAAATACACAAGAACCCCCCGATAGGACGTTAATGATGATACGAAACTGAAACTAACCCCACAAGGACCCTCTAGAGAACTATGAATTAAACTCCCCTTTTATTCCCCCACACATAGGTATGAAGCTGCGGCAGCACTCTGACATTATTGAGCCTTTCACTTTGAGTCACAACATCGATCAACTTCTCATATTCCGCTATAAGCCCGCTGACCAAGCTGCCTTCATTTCCATCGGAAAGATTGCGGTTTCCCACTTGAAGAAAGAACGGGACCCCAGGGTATCTCTCATGCAGGTGTATTGCATAGTCGAGATCGTCGTTATCAAAGATCACTACTTTTAAACTGTAGCCACTATGGGCACTCAGCTCATTTAAAATAACATCCAGTTTTTCGATATCTGTCTTCATTCCTGAACTTGGCGGCTTTGGCGAAAGCGTCAGCTCATCGATGTCCATAAACCAGTCCTGCCACCTGCTCCCCTGTGTCTCCAGTGCGGACTGAACACCCTGGTCTTTGAAAAGAACGAGAAGATCTTCTATGGCTGCAATAAGCGCTGGATTGCCTCCGGAAATGGTTACATGGTTGAACCTATTGCCTCCGATGTTTTTGAGTTCTTCCCAGATTTCGCGTGCAGTCATCAGGCGGATATCGTCTTTGGCAGATCCGTCCCACGTAAAAGCGGAATCACACCAGGAGCATGAGTAATCACAGCCTGCCGTTCTTACGAACATGGTTTTCTGGCCAATCACCATCCCCTCCCCTTGAATCGTCGGGCCGAAGATTTCCAATACGGGTATTTTTCTCATTGTGCCTGATCCTTTCTTGGACGGAAGATACAGTAACTTGTCGGTGTTTCCCGTAAAAAAACCTGTAAACACATTGCTTGATTGCCCTGCATATCCAAATGGGTTTGAATGATACTGTAAATAAGCTCCGCCATGACTTCTGTAGTCGGGAATTTCTCCTGATTCTCAAAAAACAATGGATCTTCATTCAGCATTGTGTGATCAAAGCGGTCATGGATAAGCTTTTTTATGGTTGAGAAATTGATGAGAAAACCAGATTCATCCAGCATGTTTCCCCCGATTGTAATATTGGCAAAATAGGTATGTCCGTGGACTTTCCGGCATTTACCGGCAGCTTCTGATGGAATGTAATGAGCAGCCGCAAACTGGAAGTCCTTATTCAGTTCATAAGAAAAGGAGTGCTCCGGTACAGGATAGATTTGTCCAATCATGATTCTTCTCCTCGCTTTTTGGAAGATAAGTAGTCAGAGAGACCTTTGTTCCTCAATTTGCATGATGGACAGGAGCCGCATCCATCACCTCGAATACCGTTATAGCAGGTAAGTGTCTGTTCACGGACATATTGGAGCATCCCCATTTCATCCGCCCATTTCCATGTTTCTTCTTTGTTCATCCACATCAGCGGGGTATGGACGACGTAGCCTTCATCAAGCGCCAGGTTCAATGTGACATTGAACGATTTGACAAACATATCCCTGCAATCCGGATATCCACTGAAATCCGTTTCACATACACCCGTAATGATATGTTTCGCCCCGAGGTTCCTGGCAAGCACCCCTGCAAATGATAGAAACAGTAAATTTCTTCCCGGAACAAAGGTTGACGGAAGTTCCCCTTCTTTTTCTGTGATCTCTTCATTTCTTGTAAGGGCACTCGGGGCAAGTTGATTTAGAAGGCTCATATCCAGTATGTGATGACGCACATTGAATTCTTCACAAATATCTTTCGCACATTTCAGTTCCTCCAGGTGCCTCTGCCCGTAATTGAAAGTAACAGCTTCCACCTCTTTAAATTCTCTTTTTGCCCAAATCAAGCAGGTGGTGCTATCCTGTCCCCCGCTGAATACTACAAGTGCTTTCTCATTTTTCATATAAAATCTCCTCTCTCTCCTAAGGCATACCTGCCAGATACAAGAAGAAGGAAGTTCATACTGATTCTCTATAAGTATTTAAATACGAAACAAACAAACAGAAAAAACGGCACCCAAGGAGATGCCGTTTCCTTAGTTTTTTATAGAGGGTTAAGCTAGAACCTCTCCTGCCTGTATGCAGAATTCTTCTATTCATTATGCTACTTTACCATAGAGCAGGACACCTGTCATCTGCCGATTGCTTTAATTTCGCAATAAAGGCATTGAACAGCACCGGAATGACCCGCCTGATTTTATAATTTCAGAAAAGTCGACTTCAATGACCTCATAACCATTATTCTTCAGTAAATGATTGACTACTTTATTTTGCGGCAGGCTGAGGACTTTATTATTGCCGATGGATAACACATTCGTTCCCATTGTGAATTGTTCCTGTTCATTCACTTCAATCAGATTATAGTAAGATTGCAGCATCTTCAGTTCTTTCCGCTTGAATGCCGGTGAAAATACGAGTGCCTCATCCGGGGAAAGAATGTTGAAAACACAGTCAAGATGCAGGTACTTTTTCTGAAACGGGACAGGGATGACTGTAAAACCTTCAGCATGCGCCTGCAGTTGGTTGATGGTCTCCAGGTCTGTTCGATGGCTGATCCCGACAAATACCTTGTCTTTATCAACTATCACATCTCCACCTTCAATACTGCTGCAATCGAGCTTTTGATAGTTACGGCCGTTACTTTCAAGCCAATTGGTCAATACCTCAACTTCCCCTGCACGTATAGTGCTGCCCATTTCAGAAACATACACTGTATCTCCAATCGTAAAGCCGATGTCTCTAGTGAATACCTGTTCTGGAAGCTGCCGGTCCGGTGTCAATTGGATGACTTCCGTACCACTGTCCCGCATTGCTTTAACAAAGTTCTCATGCTGATTTACTGCTGTTTGAATATCTATATTTTTTTCAAGGAAATGTTTTTGCGTCTCATTAATGACTTCTTCAATTTTCATGTAACGAGGCTGGCAAACGATGACTTTTTTCAACCTGTCATATTCACTGTCACAATATTCTGTTTGCTGTTTTCGAATCGTAGTAGCCATTTTAACCCTCCATCTTCTTTACCTTTTATGAGATTATTCCCATTGCTGCAGGGATATTAAACTCTTTAGTAGAGGGGGGAAAAGCCAGCCCATTTCATTCGATGCATAAAGATTAACTTCATGCAGTAGATACTGTATTTTTATTCTCGAGTCTACTTGTTACATGTAAATTCCTGAATGAATATTAGTTGGTGACTTTTTCTGCATAGATTAAAATTGATGCTTTTGACCTAGTTGAGGTCCTTTCTAAAAGCAAAGCTTGACTTCTTGAACTTCATTGCTTCTTCATAAAAGCGATGGGCATCCTTTCTTTGCAGGCCAGAATCCAGACCAATCATTCCGCATCCTTGGTGTCTGCCCCATTCCTCTACATATTCAAGGAGCTTTCTTCCATATCCCTTTGAGCGGGCCGACTCGGCAGTTACAAGATCATATACAAATACATGGCGCTGAGCATAAAAGTTGGTCCTTATAATGACGCCGGCAAGTGAGACCAAATCCTTCCTCTCATAGAGGCAGAATACTCTGTATCCTTCATTCTTCATATCTTTCAAAAAACCAATATATTCCTCTTTGGACAGTTCAGTCCGCAGCTGAATCAACAGGTCGTAAACCTGATCCCAATCCTGTTCCGTAACCGCTTCGCTAATTTCCATTTTCATTACTCCCTTTTGACATAATCTGAACTCCCTGACTACTATTCTTCGTCATACTATTTAATTCCTTCAACCGGAAAAATCATACTGTTTTAGGAATGCTTGTTGGGTTACCATGAGATATACCGACGCCGCTGGCTCCATAGAAATTATGATAAGAGGAAGCGTTCGCTTCGTTCTGCATAGGTATGAGGGCTCTAGACTATGACATCAGAATCACGGTATACCAACAGCGGTCGGTGATGACTAATCAGAAGGAGAGAGACCGATATCTGTCAGGCACTGGCCGCTGAAGCTGAAACCGCGATAATCCGGCAGGAGCTGCGGCCATATTTCACTTCATTTCTCCATTAGCATGCTAGATGGATGTTACACTCATTCCCTTTGATGGAGGATTTTAAGAAGAAACTAACCTAACAGTTGATCACAGCAGACCATTTTGTCACGACCAAGTTCTCGAAAGGAGAGTAAGATGCGACAGCTTTGGGGGATCCATTAAGAATGTATGAACAAAAAATAGAACCCCAGCTCATTGGAGTGGGGTTCTACAATCTGAGAGACGCTCTCAGTGCTACTCTAGGAGTTCACGACATTGCCTTCTGCCGGGATCGGATGGTCTTTCAGCATTTTTGCAAAGTGAATCAGGTTATAGGCCATGATTTTGGTGTTCTGCTTGGTAAAATCATTTTTAAAGCCATCAGCTTCGAGGAAAGAAGGGCCGGGACCTGCTTCACCAACCCAATAAGAATCTACATTCGGCGGAATGGTGAAGCCAAGGTGGGACATACCATAAATAATATCCCTGGCAGCGCTTTTGGCTCCGTCTTCATTTCCAGTAACGATGGATCCTGCGACTTTATTGTAGTAAAGGTACTGCCCTTTATCGTTCGTCAAGCTGGCACCTCCGTTGATCCGTTCGATTACACGCTTGGCTATGCTGCTTTTCTCACCAAGCCAAATCGGTGTGCCTATGACCAGGATATCTGATTCCTTTACTTTTTCAAAAATGTCCGGCCATTCATCTCCGATTCCCTCGTCCGGAGTCATTCCTGGTGCAACATTATAGTCTGCAATCCGGATTGTTTCAGTATCGACACCTTCATCCTGCATGATATCGATGACTTTGTCCATCAACCCCTGTGTATTTGACGTTTCAGGACTTTTCTTTAAACTGCAATTCAGGAATAAAGCCTTTATTTTCAACATACATACCTCCTCCGAAATAGTTCTCTTATTTATTATCCTTTAACAGCATGAGTCAAACTAGCTTGGGAGATTTAAAGCTTTAATTGAAGGAGTAACGCACTTTCTATTTTCATCTCTTTTTATAGGTAATGGTAACCCTTCTTTTCATTTCGTTTCTGATCATCCTGATATATTCTTCTGAAAGATTTTGTCTTTTGGCATGCCTCCATACAGTCATCAATTGTTTATTGCTTAAATGCCTTAAGGTTGTGGGATTCATGAATTCCTCCTAACGAAAAGAAGAACATTCAAACTTGACAAAAGCTGTTTCAGGATTTTTACCCTTTTTTTTCAGTTTATAACTTGTTAATGTTCTAAAGTTAAAATGCTGCAACATAGACGGGAAATCCCGGGTTGTTGCAGCACTCATCGTTATCGTAAGAAACCGCCGTCCGAGTGAATGACCTGTCCTGAAATCCACTGTGCTTCTGATGAAACTAAAAAGACGATGGGTGCCCCCAGTCCACCCAACCTGCTGGCGTCTGTCACTACAGCAATCCTGTTCATCCCCTCAACTCCTTCAGTTGACAAAGGACTTCCTGATATCGGGCTTCAAGCAAAGCAATATCATCAGAAGGAGAGGGAATGCTCAAGCGGCTGATGAGTTCAGTCATCCTTGTTTCAAGCTTCAACAATTTTTCTTCATTGTCATCAGCACCCTGAGGCTGTCTGCTGCACTCCTCGAACTGCTGTAAACCTCCATCGAACATGGTTATGACCCCGTTTTGAAATCTCCAAAGTTTATCGGCCACGTTTTCAACGAATGTTCGATCATGGGAGATGACGAGAACGGTTCCCGGATAATCGCGCAAAAGTCCCTCAATCGCCTGCAGTGTATCAAGATCAACATGATTTGTCGGCTCATCAAGAATTAATAAATTGTAGTCGCCGACCAGCAGTTTAGCAAGGGAGGTTTTCACACGTTCCCCTCCGCTGAGGACATGAATGGGCTTATGGACATCCTCTCCATAAAATCTTAACCGCGCCAGAATGATCCGGATGATATGCTGCGGCAATATGCTGCCTTCTGTGACATATTCGAGGATTGTAGAGTGTTCAGGAAGATTTTCCAGTGTTTGTTCAAAGTAGCCTGCCTTTACATTTTGAGCAAGCTCTAGTTGTTCGGGATACTCATGCAGCAGCTGCCTGATCAATGTCGTTTTTCCACAGCCATTTCGGCCGATGCAAGCAGTCTTACTACCGGTTTTCAATCTAAGATAGCGGCTCAGATAAAGTTTCCTGCCATCGATCACTTTTTCAATCTCTTTTGCGGTAAGCAATGTCCTTCTATGAATGGGCGTCTGCAGTTTATACTCCATTTTTATGGAATCCCATTCGAATGGTTTTTCCACCTTCTCCATCCTATCAATCCGCTCCCTAATCACGGTTGAAACACGTTCAACTTTCGCCCTCTTTCCCTTGGCCTTCCCTTTATACAGCTGCCACTCGGAATTTCCCATCCGTGAAGGAGGTTTATCCATTCCTTGGGCTTGCTTCTTCTTTTGTTCATACCTTTCCATCAACCGCTTTTTTTCTTTCATATACATTTCATATTTCGCTTCTTGTTCTTTCTTTTGCCGGTCCTTTTCTTGCAGAAAATCATCGTAGTTTCCCTGGTATTCTGTCAGTTTACCGTCCTCAATCTCCCAGATTTTCGTGCAGACAGAATTGAGAAGAGACCTGTCGTGGGATGCCAGGATAAAGCTGCCATTAAAAGACTGCAGTTGATGTTGAAGCTCTTCGATTCTTTCCCAATCGAGATTGTTTGACGGCTCATCCAACAGCATCAATTGGTGATTTGCGGAAAATAGGGCATCCAGCTTTTTGATCGTCATCTCTCCTCCGCTTAAATAGATATCGCCGGCAGATTGGCCAAGCTGTTCAAAATAGCCGCTGCTGCAATACCAATCCACTTCAGGAAGCGAATCCGCCAAACCCTGGAGGTACTTAAGGAGAAGCGATTTCCCCTCGCCGTTCTTGCCTATCAAGCCGCTTTTATCCCCCTGATAGATACGTAATTCTTTTTCATCAAAAAACATTTTTTCGCCGATCGTATAATGAACATTTTTAGCTCTCATTAATAACATTAAAAAACCTCCCCGAAATGCTCCGGAAAGGTTAGTATATATTCTATGCTCAATATCCAAAAAAGTTATACGTACAGAAAATAATCAAGAAATTTCCACAAGAAAAATTCTTGAAGGCTGAAATATACTTTTTTGAGCAAAGTGTCCTTTATTGACAATGGACATACTTATCCTATCCGGAACGAGTTTATTTTCGCAAATATACTTTTGTTCATTTCTCGTTTGAGTGGGATAGGTAATTACTTCATTGCTCAAAAATTCAGTCCTTTCTATTTTAACTATTTTCAGTATATTGAAAAACATTGTAAGTTGCAACTAGTACTAGAAATTCTTATCCTCTGCTGAGTCTTTTTTCCTTGGCGAACAGCTTCCTGATCAGCCTGATCTGTCCTCTGTGATTGATTTCGTCTTCAAACACATGAAACCATTTAAAAAAGTTGTTTCCTTTTTTGCTGTACCAAAAATCCGTCTCACGGTAAAGCCAGCTTTCATCAAGTGAGGCAAATGTTTCTTCTGTGATCTTTCTGACCGCCTGCAGTTCATCCAGATAGTGCTGCAGGGGCTTACCTTTAATGACTTCCGCCTCTTCCCCCAATCCCAAGGCAGGCTCAAGGGTATCTGCATAATCATTAACTCCTTCCTCATCAAGTTCCTCAAACGTGATTTTTTGATAAACTTTTTCGACGGCAGCCAAATGGGCAAGCAGCATGGCGATTGAGTTGAACTCATCGTCATGACGGTAATCCACCTCATCCTGTGATACATCCTTTAAATCAGCCAGAGTCGTGAACCTTGCATAGTTCATCATTGAAATTAAGATAGAGAAGTCTTTTTTTAAACCTTCTTTTTCCTTGATTAAAAACATATTATCATTGATTTCCATAATTCCAGCCCCCTTTTAACTCCTTGCTTGTTTACTGACTAATACTATCATACTAATTAAACTAACTATCTCATATATCGGTAATATAAACTGCGGTCTCTTCAGATTGTACACGGATTCGGTTTACGGCCAGCTCCCTGACAGGCAGGGTATAGTCATCAAATTTCGCTAATTCGTCAATAGGTATCCATGCGACGTCCAGTAAATCTTCATTTTCAGGGAGGGTTGTATCCAGGTGCAAATCTCCTGAGATGATTTTTGCAAGGAAGGAGTATTTACCCGAAGACACGTGCAACTCTTCAATGGCTTCGGTCCAGTATCCTGTCTCTTCATGCACTTCCCTGATCATCGCCTGCTCGGGAGTTTCCCCTTCTTCAATCCCCCCACCTGGAAAGTTCCACACGATGTCTCCTCTTTGAACGAACTGCTTTACCATTAACATCTTATTATCTCTGATGATAATTCCTTGTGCTATCAACCGGACCACCCTTTACTTTTTCTTATGTATCTATCTTATCTCATTTCAACTAAAGTATAAATCTGGTAAAATGGTTTTTCCATAATAGAAAGGGTGTGATCGATTGGGTTATCCAATCAGGGTCAGGGCAGGAGCATTGATTATGAAAAATCAAAGAGTTCTTCTTGTCAAGTTCAAGGATGAAAACGGTGTTCACTACAATCTTCCAGGCGGTGGAGTTGAACAAGGCGAATCGACTTCAGAAGCTGCAATGAGAGAGGCACGGGAGGAAGCCGGCGTTGAAGCAGAGGTTAATAACCTCGCTTTTATTTATGAATATACGCCGCATCAAAATGAGGAGTTATATGGACTTACACCGACCCTCAGCTTATTCTTCGACTGCTCTATAATCGGCAGCAGCAAGCCTTCCATGCCAGATGCACCTGATGTGAATCAGACGGGTGTGGAATGGGTTCACCTCACAGAGCTGGAATCAATCCTGCTCTATCCGAAAATACAAAAACAAATAAAAGAATACGCCTTGGGACATTACGAAATGGATTTAATTGAAGAATGCAAACTCATGAAAGATTGAGTTTGAACGTACCTGCACTTTATATGGTAGTATGTAAGAAAAATGCAAGAAGGATGTGTAGAAATGTTGGTAATGAAAATGGCAAAAGAGGAACGTGAAGAAATCATAAGCCGAATCCAAACCTTCCATTATGAACAGCACGGAGAAGAACTCGGCATGATCGGAGCCGAAAACCTTTTTGAATTTTTCATGAAGGAGTTGGGTCCTTACTTTTATAACAAAGGCATTATGGACTCCAAGGAAGTTTTGATGGATAAAATGCTGCAGATGGAAGATGACTTGTACGCGTTGAAAAGGCCTGTGGAATAAAATAAAACGTTTTGGAAACTTCAAACGGGGAAGGCATCCAAAGGACATGAAGATACTGTTTGATTCGGCGAAACCATCGTTATACCCTTTCGATCGGACATCGAAAAGAGAAAAAGGTCTGCCATTCTTCTAAGAAGAAGCTTTCTAGAACATGAACGTGCTAAAGAGCTTCCAAGCTTCCTTTATAAAGCTTATCAAAGATATGAACTCAGAAATATATAACCTAGCATGACTAAGCTGCGGTTAGCACTATAGCTTTTCCTGCAATTAAGAAATCCCTCCCTTGTGAAGAGGGCACTGAAAAAGTCCAAATAAGTGCCCTCGTTCCTCGTGAGGGGTATTTCCTATTCAACTGTACGAATCTCTTCTGAGGCAAATACTTTTTTCTCATTAAGTACATCGATTTCCAGAGCATCTTCTTCCTCATCTTCAATGATTTTTCTCAATTCATCTTCTGAAATAGGTTTTGCAAGCGCCATGGACTCATCAATTTCAATGATTTTCGACTCTTCCCCTTCTTTATGACTGATATATTCTTCATTTAATACAATTAGGTCTGTCCCCAATGCCTGGATGAGTTTTCCATTCCTGGTGAAAAGCCTGACCTGGAAGGAGGTTTCCGGTTCTTCCATCTTTTCATCATCCAATGTGATATGGATTTCCAACTGCTTACCGTCTTCTGATAAAGAAACACTGGAGCTCTCAATCATCTCAATCTTCTTATTTCCGCAGCCTGCCATTATGCTCAAGAAAACCATCAAGAGTGCTGCCGCATAAAATTTCTTCACTATTGTGTCCCCCGCTTCTATTTCTGTCCTCATTTATAATACTATAATGGCAGCGGACAGGAAAATTGAAACTTCTATCGGGTTCATAATGCTCCTTGCTATCACCATGTTCAGGTGAATATCGGTATCAATAAACCGGCTAATAACAGAATCAATGCACCTCCCAATCTGGAAGAAATTTGGGCAAATGGCATGAGTTCCATACGTTTGGAAGCGGATAGAACAGCTACATCACCTGTTCCTCCCATATTTGCCATGCATAATCCCGCTGTAATGGCCGCTTCGATAGGGTAAAACCCAACCAATCTGCCAAGCAGGGCTGCTCCGATGACCGCTCCCAACACCACGCCAAAGACTGTAAGGATGTATTGCAAGGTAAGTGCTTCCAGTACTGTTCCAAGATCTGTATAGGCTACCCCGATACCAAACAGCAATGCAAATGTCCAGTTTTCAGCCACGAACTGGTACCATTGGCTAGCACCTTCTACTACTGAAGCAGGAATGACATTCGCTACTTTCGCAGCAGCAACCAGGATAATCATAATGGCATAAGCATGCAATGGAATGAATGAAGCTAGTAACGTGCCCAATGTAAAGAATGTCAGTGCTGCCAGAAGACCTGCACCCATTTTTTGAATATCATACGTAAACTCAGGTTTTTCGTATTTAAAACCTTGTATCAATTGTCCGTTTCCAGTAAGTGGTGGATACTTCCTTCCAATGATATCCAAAATACTGGCAAGGACAATGGCGAATACATTACCAAGCGCCAAAGCCGGAACCAGCATCGAAATATAGTAGCTTGGCTCATTGCCAAGAAGCTCAGAATAGACCTGGCTCATCGGGACAGCCCCGGCCCCCATTCCACCGCCCATAATGGGCATGGCGATAACAAGTATAGCTTCCTGTAGAGTGAACCCGACCAGTGAACCCAGCAGAGCTGTAAGGACAATCGCTCCGATAACAGCTCCGCCGATCGGAAGGAAATAACGCAATCCAACTTTCACAAGGATCTTTGAATTCATGCCCAGGATACTACCAGTTATCAACGCTGCGATATAGAAATTAAGAAATCCTCCAGTCTTCATAAAGTCAGTGACGGACGTTGTAATGCCTTCAGGAAGCCATCCACTGTATACCATGTAAGCGGAACCAAAAATTGCCACAATTGCTCCCCCGCCAAGGAATGTCTTTACAATAGGCAGTCTGTCTCCGACAAAACCAAATAACTCTCCAAGAACAATCATCACTAGTAAACTTCCGATCATACCGCCGGGAAGATTACCTGTATACATACTGATCAAGGTAATGACTGTAAAAATTCCAAACCATAGAATCGGCGTACGAAAGATCGTCACTTTTTCTTCTTTTGCCCCTGTCAGAGTAGGATTGCCCGATTTCTTGTTTTGATTATCTTCTGTAAGTTTTCTTGCTGGTTCTCCCAAATGTTTTCCTCCTCCTATCCTATCAGGAATTCCCTGTTTTCAGGAAACCGGAAATTCGATTTTATCACTGCGAATTCCCCTGAGTCCTGCCAAATAATCATGATTATTCAATCTCTCAGGTTGCATTGTGATATTCCACCTTCTTTTTTCGTAATCGCTTACATAATGTATGTACATCTTATTGAATATGGAGAAGGATAAATAGATTTTGAAATTAATGCATCCTTTTTGAAATTAAAAAAAAGCAGAAAGACCAAGAACCATAACTGGTTCCTGGTCTTATAGATATCCTTCGAGTGATTTGCCATTTCCTTTATATGAATATTGATAAACAGGGCGGCCGATTCCGTAGACAAGCGTTTCTTCGAGGATGTTGATTTCCGTAAGAAACACCAGGTACTTTCTAACCGAGACCCTGGATATGCTGGTTTTCTCAGCTATCTCATCTGTTGAGAAGCTTTTTAACTCCTTCACAGTTTCAATAATGATCTGCAGGGTACTCTTCGTGAGTCCTTTGGGCAACGACTTTTCCATTGCCTTTTCACGGCCTTCCGGCTCAAATAATCGCTGATCGATTTCTTCCTGGCTGAGAGTTTCGTTCTTATGAAGTATGGTATTTTTTTCTTTATAACGGAGCAAAGCTTGTCTAAACCGCTCGAACTCAAAAGGCTTGATCAAATAATCAATTGCACCGAAACGAAGGGCAGACTGGATTTTTCCGGTATCTGATGCAGCTGTAATTAAGATGGCGTCAACGGCCAATCCCATTTCCCTGACCTCCCGCAGTAAATTGAGACCATTCCCTCCCGGCATAAATACATCCAGGAGCAACAGGTCCACTTTTTGCGTTTCCAGAATGGCTTTGGCTTCTTTGGTTGTTTGAACAGCACCGACTAATGAGAATCCGGCTACTTTTTCAAGATAACGCCTATTGAATTCAGCTACCATCGGGTCATCTTCCACTATTAGTACATTAATCATCTTCTATCCCATCTCTCGTTGTTTCATATAGTATTTCTCCATCAAAAACAGTGCCGTCAGGAGTCGAATGGACTTTCAGACTGCCATTAAGCAGCTCAATACTTCTTCTGACTAAATAATGGCCGAATCCCCGGTCTTCTCCTTTTGAAGAATACCCTTTCTCAAAAATGGTTTCTTCGCTTTATCGTCGATACCCGGGCCAGTATCTTTCACTCTAATGGACAGACGGCCATCATGATCTTTCAATCTTAATTCTATTATTTTCTTCTGGCTCTCAGATAATGCTTCAATTGCATTATCAATTAAATTTCCGATGATGGTAATCAATTCGTGTGTGATTTCCGCTTCGAAAATGTGAGGTATTGTTGTATTGCTCTTTACGCTCAATTGAACATTTTCTTCACGGGCATAGCTTATTTTCCCTATCAAAAATCCGGCCAGAACCGGGTCTTTAATGGTATTTGTCACCATATCGATTTCCTGATTGTTATGATCGACCAATCTCCGGATGAATTCCAGCAATTCATCATATGCTTCCAGTTGAACCATACCAAATATGACATGCAAACGATTCATGAATTCATGCGATTGCGCACGTAATGTTTCGGCATATGTCCGGATACCTGTCAGCTGTTTGGCCAGGTGATTGACTTCGGTCATATCCCGGAAAGATGATATCGCTCCAATAACACGGTTATCGACAATGATTGGTTCACGGTTTACCAATATGGAAACACCATTCAGGATTTGTTCTTCGTCCCGTTCAGCTTTCCCTGTCTTCAGCACTCTGTCCAGCTTGGTACTGGGCATATACTCAGGTATTTTCAAGCCAACGGGTTCTTCTGATAATCCTGCCTTCTTAAATATCTTGAGAGCCGACTTATTGACCAGTGTAATATTTTTCTCCTCATCAACTGCCACGATTCCTTCATGTACTGACTGTAACATGGTACTTCTTTCTTCCAACAATTTTGAAATCGCATATGGCTCCAACCCGAAGAGCATCCTCTTTATATACCCAGCCAGCAGAACAGCTCCCAAAATACCAGCAAATATTCCTAATACAGTGCCTGTTATGATATTACGATGGCCTTGGGACAGAGCAGATTTCACCTGTGCCAATGAGATACCTACGGCAACTGCTCCGATTTGATTATTTTCATCATCATATATCGGTGTAAAAGCCCTCAATGAATCACCAAGCGTCCCCTTGGAAGTGGAAATATGTTCGTTTCCTTGTAAAACCTCTTTATCATCTCCACCAACAAATTTCTTTCCTATTAATTCAGGATTAGGGTGTGACATTCTGATTCCTTCCATATCCATGACCACTATGAACATCATATCCGTAATGGCCTGCACTTCATTCGAATATCCCTGAATTGCTCCGGCATTTTCTTTTGAAAGCAATCCTTCCTTCACTATCTCAGATTCAGCTACAGTCCTCGAAACAATCTGTGCCTTTTCTTCCTGGTTATCCTTAATCCTCTCAGTAGTGGTATTGCTGATCAGCAAATCTGTGATTAATAGGGATGAAAGTACAACCAGGCAGACAAAAAGAATGATGATAGTGGATAACTTATATGGTTTCTTAGACATTGTATCCCTCCAATCCCTAAACATTATAGCAAATAGAATGAAATCCTTTTTTAAAATGAAGTTCTTTTCTTAAACGTTGCTGCTATTACATCTTCAAAACAATGGCCATCATTCATCTGAAAAAAATTTTGGTGAGCAAGAAAGAAAAAATCTCTTTTCCTTTGGCTCTTTTCGTAAACTTTGCTGCTATTTGATAATAATTCCGGAAAATTGTGGAGTAATGAACACCGGAAAATTCCCTTTTTAGCAAGTGAGAAAAGAGCTTCTCTCTTCGTTCAGAGCGAAAAAATTAGTATACAGGGGAAAAATCCGGCTCTTGGGATTTTTCCTAAAGCGACAATCTAAGCGAAAGCAGCCATACATTTTCATAATAGAATGTTCTAAGCATGAAACTTTATGTATTTTTTTCCGTTTTCCAAAACGACGTCCATTTTAGCGTTTCAGTAGGGCGACTATGGTAAACTA
Organism: Bacillus sp. SRL337; assembly: GCF_984799155.1. Lineage (NCBI taxonomy): Bacteria > Bacillati > Bacillota > Bacilli > Caryophanales > Bacillaceae > Bacillus > Bacillus sp. SRL337. The sequence goes on from NZ_OZ481793.1 coordinate 2,826,249, forward strand.
TAGTATGCTATATAAATTGAAGGACGTGATTTCATTGACTAAGAGAATGGCTGTTGTAATTCCAGTTTCCATCCTGGTCTTTATATTATCTCTCTGGTTTTTATCAAGAAGCTATGGTGATATCGACCAGATGACAAGAATACTCATCTCGATTGGCGGAATGCTCGTGTCTGGTGTGATAACCTATTTCCTATTTCCAGAAAACGAAAAAGCAAAGTAAAAATCCCTTGTCACTAGTTTGTGACAAGGGATTTTTCAGTCTGAATTTCTAACTTGAATGGGAGGCAGTACCTGTTCAATGGCCGTCCTTTGCGATTCAAACCGAGAAGGAAGTTTCAATGCCTGCCCCAACTCTCCCATTGGCTCGTCGATGGCAAATCCAGGGGGATCCGTGGCAATTTCAAAGAGTATATCTCCATGTTCTCTGAAATAGATGGCGTTAAAGTAGTTCCTGTCCTGAACAGGGGTCACTGGGTATCGATTTGTTTCCAGATGTTCTTTCCATGCCACCTGGTCTTGGTCATCATCTGCCCGCCAGGCGATGTGGTGAACGGTACCCACTCCCATTCTGCCGCGGGGAACAGCCTCCATTTTCAAATCAATAACATTTCCAATATCTGAAGATGATTGAAACCTGGTCATCCCTTCATCGTTTCCTATCAACTCCAGCCCCATAACTTCCACAAGTAACTGGGCAGTCAGTTCGGGACTTGCAGACAAAAGGGAGGCTCCTGCAAATCCTTGAATGGCGACATCAGACGTTATCCTGCCAACGCTCCACACATCGGTCTTCGCACCTACACGTTCAACTAATTCAAGCTGAAGTCCATGAGGGTCGTTAAACTGCACGTAAGTTTCCCCAAATCGTTGACTCTTTTTATAGGTAATGTTAAATTCATTCAGCCTGTTTTCCCAAAATGAGAGTGCACCCCCAGGGACTGCATAAGAAGTGGTTCCTACCTGGCCGCCGCCGATTCGCCCCTGGTGGGCACCGTCCCATGGAAAAAAGGTAATGATGGTTCCCGGGCTCCCCTGCTTATCTCCAAAATATAAATGATAGGTACCCGGATCATCAAAATTGACTGTCTGCTTGACCAGCCTCAATCCCAAAACACCCCCATAGAAATCGACATTCTCCTGGGGATTACCGACAATTGCTGTAATATGATGTATTCCCTTTGTTTTCTTGCTCATCTTATCACTCCTATTTTTACAAAGAATCATTGCAGAATTTTTGGTATATCCATTATAAGCTAAAAGGAGGCGATCAAAAAACAGTACAGCTTCAGAAGTTATCCTAGAAAAGGACTGCATCAAGGGCATATTGGCCGGGACCAGTCAATGCAAGCCCTACAGCCACTGCCAAAAGGGCAAGGTTGTATTCATATCCATTATTCGTTGACCAGTAACCATTAGCATAATGGACTTTCACAATGGCCAAGAACATTGTAATTGCGATCATTATCCCAGCGAGCGGCGTAAGAAATCCCAATACGAGCAATATCCCTCCGGCGAACTCAGCAAGGCCGGCTATGATGGCCATCGCCACACCAGGCTTCAGGCCAAGGGACTCCATCCAACCCCCAGTATCTTTTAAGCCATATCCTCCGAACCAGCCAAATAATTTCTGTGCTCCGTGTGCAAAGAACGAGATACCTATAATCAATCTAATGATCAATAACCCTGCATCCAGCATAGTAAAAACCTCCATAATATTTAGTTTGAAATCGAGATAGTATACCAAAAAAGTTCTATTACCTTCCTCCTTCGTATCCTACAGAGGGCTGATGAAAATATCTTGAATTCGAGATAATTTTATAAGTTCCTCCCCTGGCTGTCAATAGCTAAAATTATAATTATGCTGGATACCCCCATTATGTGCCTTTTTTATTGAAGATAAATGTAAACTTTCAAAGAAAGCAGGAATTTTTCCTAGTTGTCGAATTATATATATAAGTAAAAATCTGTCCAATTGGAGGTTCACATTAAGATGACGATAGAATACGAGAAGTTTGACGGCCTCGGGTTGGCGGAACTCATTAAAAAAGGGGATATTTCGCCTGGTGAGTTGATGGAGGCAGCGATTAACAGGATAGAGGAACTGAACCCTTCCTTAAATGCGGTCATTCACAAGATGTATGCCTCTGCTGAGAAATACTTGGAGACCCTGGATAAATCACTGCCGTTTGCCGGTGTGCCCGTCCTGCTGAAAAATGCACAGCAGGAAGTCAAGGGACACCCCCTGACACTTGGTTCCAAAGTGTTATCAAATTATATTAGTGACGTCGATGCGGAATATGTTGCCCGTCTAAAGAAAACGGGAGTTGTCATACTCGGACAAACTAATGTCCCTGAATTTGCCTTGCTGGCTGTAACCGAACCCCTTCACTACGGCCCTTCACGAAATCCCTGGAACCTGAACCATACACCAGGAGGCTCCAGCGGCGGGTCGGCAGCAGCTGTAGCTTCAGGTATGGTCCCGATAGCGGGCGGTAATGACGGAGGAGGTTCGATTAGAATCCCTGCAGCGTTCACTGGTTTGTTCGGGATGAAGCCAACCAGAGGAAGGACTCCAGTCGGTCCTCTAAAGGGACGGTCATGGCAGGGGGCTTCCGTTGACCATATCTTAAGCAAAACAGTAAGAGACAGTGCTGCAATGCTCGATGAAACTCAAGGGTATGAACGGACAGCCGCTTTTCATTTTCCCGATTTCAACGGCTCCTATTCTAACTTAATTGACACGCCGGTGGAACGAACGGTTAAGATAGCCTTTTCGTATGAATCGCCACTACAGACTCCTGTCCATCTTGAATGTAAAAAAGCGGTTCTGAATACAGTTAAATTGTTGGAAGAGATGGGATTTAAAATCGATGAAACATCACCTGCAATTGATGGAAAGAGACTTGCTGAAAGTTACATGACTATGTATTTTGGTGAAGTTGCAGCAACATTGGCCAACATTGAGAAAATCATTGGTCGCAAGGTCACGATGAAAGATGTTGAGCCAGCAACCTGGTTATTGAATCAATTGGGAAATCAGGTTTCAGCTGGAGAATTTGTCCAGGCATTACAGATGTGGGACCATTCTGCCTTTACAATGGAAGCCTTTCATGATGAATACACTTTTTACCTCACACCTGCAACAGCTTATCCGCCTTCACGAATTGGTGAATTAGATCAGACCCCCGGTGAAAAGTTTTTGATGAAAGCCGTTGGGCTGATGAATGCAGGAGGCCTTTTGAAAAAAAGCGGATTTGTCGATGAACTGGCCGCTAAAAGCTTGGAAAGAACCCCCTTTACTCAATTAGCCAACCTTTCTGGACAGCCTGCCATGTCCCTCCCTCTCCACCTGACAGAAAATAACCTGCCCTGCGGTGTCCAAGTAATGGCAGCACGAGGAAGAGAGGATTTGTTATTCCGGCTGGCGGGAGAACTCGAAAAAAGTCCTCTTTGGCTCCGGCGATGAAACTTACGTATCGGCAGTTCCTTCAACTGCTTTAAGTCGCAGACACCCCCACCCCCTGCCGATTGGTAACCCGTTCAGTACAGAGGGAGAAACCAATAAATTGAAAGGTAATTTGCGGTACAATTTGCATAGCATTTTGTATCGGTTTTGTTATCCGCATATCAATGGTTTCGGTGTTTTTTCGCTTATTGCTGCATACTGATTTGCAGGCCAATTTGCACTACCGCATAAATTTATGTGGTGTTGCAAACTGGTCTGCATTTTATGTTACAAATTTGTCCGCGGATTCGTTATTGCCAGATACAATAGAGGGGAAGAGAAAGGGGGAGTAACGAGTGATAGAAAAATAAGGGGAGATTTTACCGTTAGATGTAGAGTAGACGTGGTTTTTGCGTAAAATAAGGGGAGTTTTTCCCTTTATACAAAGCAAAGCTGCCTATTTTCACGTTTTTTGAGTCAAATAAGAGGAATTTCTCCCTCTATTTAAGCTGTTTTCAATACGATTTGCTAATTAAGGGGAATTTTTCCCTCTATAAGCCTCAATTAGCAAAAAAACCTAGTTTCATTGCTGAAGAATGCAAAGTTTAACGGGAAACCCGCTGTTCAACCGATCTGGGGCTTAATTGAATAACGCATAATAGAAGTGAGGAGCTGCAAGGTCGTTGGCAGCTCCTCTTTTTTGTGTAATTTTTCATACATATTACACTTCAACGCAGCCTGCAAAAGTCTTTGTATTTTAACCCGCAAAACCACCAGCAAATAGGCATTTTCTCCCTCTCAACTGAACGAGTTATGCCGTACTTTTTTAAATGACCGGAATTCCTTCCTCTCTACTGGATTGGTTGTTTTTAAGTTTGGAGTGTGGTGAGAGAAGAAACTCATTCATTTTACGAATCCATAGATTGGCGGTGTACTAGATTCAGCATTTGATAGAGGAGCAGAGCGAATGCTTATTTCAGTGAGTCTGAAGTCAAAATCAGGTGAACATACAAATATGAATAAAGATGACCGAACGGAAGTCTAGTTTCCTTTTTTAATGATCAATTTTCTAAATAACAAGTACAGCGGCACGTAAATGATCAAGAAAATATTGAAATCAGCCAATAGTGCTGATACTTCGAACCTATCAGTACAAATTATAATCAGTACCGAATAGAGAATGTATCCAATCGGAAACAATTTCAGCTATCAATAGACTAAATATATTTATTACAAGTTCCCCCAAGAGCATCACCCCCTTGCAAAAATCAGCTTTCATTCTCCAGCCATTATTGTTTTATCAAAAAATTCACAATTTAACTATACCTTTTTGCATTAAATACCATTAGTTAGTGAGACAGCCAAAGAATTATTTTTCCTATATATTCCCAGATTCCCTACTAAGCTTTGAGATGCCTCAGTCAGCCATATGCCTGTAATTGAGCCGGGCCTTGCCAGGAAAATATAAACTACAGTTATTCAGATCTTATTGTTGGTCATTTTTAGTAAGATTTGAAACTTCGGGTTGTAAAATGACACCAGTGTCGATATAATAGAAATAAAACGACACTGGTGTCAATTTAAAAAGCTGAGGGATTCATATGGAAAAACGATTGAGTCAGAATAAAAATTTCATTACACTTATGGCTGCACAGGCCATTTCCAGTTTGGGAGATTGGTTAAGTATTGTGGCAATCATTACGCTTGTTGGGTTAAAATGGGAAGCAACACCATTTCAGATGTCATTTATCATTTTAAGTCTGGCCCTGCCGATGGCGTTATTGGGTCCGATATCCGGAGTTGTTGCAGACCGGATGGAGCGGAAAACTTTGATGATCATCTCGGATATTGTCCGGGGAGTCCTCATCTTGTTACTGTCATTGGCAGACAATGTGTGGATGGTATACGCATGCCTTTTTACAATTGGTGTTTTTTCATCCGTATTTGTTCCAGCGAAGAATGGACAATTGAAAGAATTAGTCAAAGATGATCATATCAAAGGGGCAATGTCGGTCACTTCCATGATCGATTCCGGAACAAAAGTATTCGGCCCACTCGTAAGCGGGATGTTGGTAACTGCAATCGGAACGTATAATGTATTTTATATCGACTCTGCAACCTTTTTTCTATCGGCAGTATTGATTCTCTTTTTACCGAAAACAGCAGATGCAGGAACCACTAACCAAACCAAATCCAGGATGGAAAACTCCTTCAAACAAGAGATGGTGGAAGGAGTGTCTTTCATCAGGCAAAGCAATTATTTAATGTACGGCTTGTTCTTGCTCGGCATCAGTTTACTCATTTTGCAATTGTCGGATTCCCAAATTATTGTCTTGCTTCGCCAGCTAACGGATGTATCACCAGACCTTTTCGGCTATGCCGTTACCGGTTCAGGACTGGGGATGCTCTTCACTGGTATCTTCCTTTCAAAGAAAACAGAATATAATGCTTTTCTTTATATGTGCCTGGGTATTCTGGGAATAGGATCGGCCTTTGGATTAATGGCTTTGCTCACGTACTTCGATCTCACATCTTCCATCATATGGGTGCCGGGATTAGGCCTTCTTGCAGGGGCAGCAGCAGGATTGGTATTTATTCCTTTTCAGGCAGCTGCGCAGGAAAAGACACCTGTTCATATGACTGGAAGAGTGTTCGGGGTCATTAACAGCACAACAACAACTGCAACGATCATAGGTCCGCTTGCAGGAGGAGCACTCGCCACTTGGATTGGAATCATCCCTTCCTTCCTCGTCACTAGTTCGTTGCTGATCATTCTATTCTTCGTATCTATTCTATTGAAAAATAAAGTTGGACAGGAGGAGCTTCATGTCACCGAAAGTCAGCCGGGAACACAAGGAGCTGCGCCGAGCTAAACTGATCGAGGCAGCAGCAGCAGTATTTATGGAACATGGCTATGAAAACACCACGATGAAACATGTAATGGAAAAGGCAGCTGTAAGCCGTGGAGGTTTGTATCAATATTTTGAAAATAAAGAAGATCTTTTTCACGCCGTAATAGAAAACCAGCAGAAAGAAATTATAGAAGACTCTCTCGAGAAACTGTTACAAACGCAGGATTCCTATTGGGATGCACTGCTTACCACTTTTTTGGGAGAAGGAAAACAGCCTAATGATAAAATGGATCCCCTCTCGCCTTCCAAGCTTGAGTATTTCATTACCGGCCGGAATGAAATAGACAGACGGGAATATGCACAGCGGAGATATCATCATGCTATTGACTTGACCTCCCGCATACTTGAAGAAGGAGAAAAATCAGGTGAATTTTCTCCCCGTTTTGAAAAACAAGTCATCGCTAAATCCATACTCTCCCATATTGACGGACTGGCACTTGGCAATGCAATATTAGACAGCGCCACCATTGAATTAAAAGAACAGACTGAACTGTTAGTCCGTTTTCTGAGATGGTCACTGGGATTGGAAGAAAGATAGCAGGAAATGGGGCGGGCAACTGCTTGCCCCTAAAAAAAACAAGGCTGTTTTCGCATATATTGTTGCTTTCGGAAAAATCCCAAAAGCCGGAGTTTCCCCTGCATACTACGTTTTTCGCTCTGAACGAAGAGAGAAGCTCTTTTCTCTCGTGCTAAACAGGGTTTTTTCCGGTTCATTACTCCACTATCTTTTGGAATTATTATGAGATAGCAACAAAGTTTACGAAAAGAGCCAAAACAAAAACCGCTTCATATAAGCGGTTACCGAAAAAGAGTCTTATTCTCTTCTATTTTTCCCTCTGACAAATCGATAAGATAAATAGGCAATGTATAAAGGTGCTGCCACGTATATCAAATAAGGAAATTTTTCATATGTCCCTCTGTAAATCACAAATAATAAACATCCAATGAAAACGGTCACAATGGTTCCATACTTAGGCAGCGGAATCTCTTTGAAACTCGGGATTCGTATCCTGCTTACCATTAAAAAGCAAAGAGCGGTGAATACCACTGTTGTTAATATATTCGGAATATAGTTACCGAAAAGAGTCAGTAACGCCAATATCCCCCCTGCTGCTGTAATCGGCACCCCGATGAAATAATTCAAGCCTGTTTTGTCAGAACTGACATTGAACCTGGCAAGCCTGAAGGCCCCAAATAAGGGAAATAAACCAGCGACAGCAAACCCTAACAAATCGAATTGATAGAAGTATGTATAATATACCAAAAATGAAGGTGCAACACCAAATGTAACAATGTCAGCAAGCGAGTCGAGCTCCTTCCCTAAAACACTGTCTGCTTTGAGCATCCTTGCCAGCCTTCCATCCATGCTGTCCAGCATCATACCGATCAGTATCAATATTGCGGCATTTTTGAATTCGCCGCTTGCTGCAAAACCGATTGATAAAAATCCACAATATAAATTACCCAGCGTAAACATGTTCGGAATGCTCTTCTTTAACCGCATTATGTTATCTTCACTCTCCGTAATTATCTTTCTGATTTCTACTATTATACCATTAAAAAGTATAATCTCACCTTCTTTCTTGAGATTTGCTATTGCCCTTCCCCTATTTTATGATTGTGATGAGTTCTATTGGTATTCATGGAAAGGTGGATCAGAATGGAAACAAAAGAAGAATTGCAGGCAGCTCTTGAAGAAACGGACCGTTGGATAGAAGACCAAAAAAAGGTCTGGTTCTGGGAAAGATGGACGAGACTTCCATTTAAACTTTTGGATAAGATCACTCCTGAGTTTGTACATAAAAAAGTCGGAACCCTTTTGGATGAAATGGGGAGCTATATTCAAAACGGCGGAAAATATTTAACTTCACAAAAGCTGCTCTTCAAATCAATCGAAAAAAAGACCGGCACCACAATAAAAGGCATGGAAGATATCGCAGCATTGAGCCTAGAAGATATGGATAAGATCAGCCGTAACCTGGCAAGCAACAGACGAAAGACTGCTGCTGTTCAAGGAGCCACCACAGGGATCGGCGGCCTTTTCACACTTTCCATCGATATACCTGCATTACTTGGGATATCCCTGAAGACCCTTCAGGAAATCGCTATAATCCATGGATATGACCCAAATGATAAAAAAGAAAGGATTTTCATTATAAAATGCTTACAATTTGCTTCGGCCGACATTGTTGGAAAAAGAGCCATTCTGGATAACCTGGCATCTTATTTTGATGGAGAAGCTTCTTCCCGTGAAGTCATGGCGCAAATCCAAGGATGGCGGGAAGTTGTCTATACTTATAGAGATCAGTTCGGATGGAAGAAATTATTCCAGATGGTACCTGTAGCAGGCATTATATTTGGAGCTTTTACCAATAGAGCCATGGTAGGAGATATAGCTGAAGCAGGCTCCATTCTATATCGAAAGAGAAGGATCATCGACAGGCTGTATACAATGAAAGAGGACTTATAAGGAAACCCCCTTCAATATGGAGGGGGTTTCCTTTACTCATGGACGTCGGCATGGGATAACTCAGAACGTTCGACCTGGAATGTGGTGTGGTTAATATGAAATTGTTCTCCGATGAGATCTATTGCCTTCTGTAACACTAACTGGTCATCTTCTTCATCTTCAATTAATATATGACAGCTCAATGAATTCATTCCGGAAGTAATCGTCCATATGTGAAGATCATGAATATTTTTGACGCCCGGAATGCTTTCCAAAGAAGCTCTCACCTTTTGCGTATCAATTCCCGCCGGTGTACCCTCCATTAATATATGGACAGTGTGTGAAATGATGCCCCATGCACTTTTTAAAATCAGTAAAGCCACTAATACACTAATGACCGGATCTGCCCAATACCATTCAAAAAACAGCATGACAGCACCTGCAAGAATGGCTCCCACCGATCCAAGGGCATCCCCCAGAACATGTAAATAGGCACTCCTTAAATTGACATTGTCTTTTACATCACCCTTATTGATCAAGGCCCACGCACTCAGCAGATTTGCAAGCAATCCTATAAATGCGATGAACATCATAGTTCCGCCTGCTACAGTCGGCGGTTCAAAAATCCGCTCATATGCCTCATATACAATAAATGCAGCAATGATAAATAAGGTAATGCCATTCAATAATGCAGCTACTATTTCGAAACGGTAATATCCAAAGGTTTTTCCAGATGTCGCCGCCCTCCCTGCTATCCACATAGCAGCCAGACTTAAAGCCAGTGAGCCGGCATCACTGAGCATGTGTCCGGAGTCTGATAAAAGAGCGAGGCTGTTCGTCATCAATCCTCCGATGAATTCCAGCAGCATAATGCCTGTTGTAATGACCAAGGCAATAAGGAGGCCTTTTTTATTCCCTTCCCTTGAGTGATCGTGATCATGGCCGTGATGGTCATGACTGTGTCCATGATGATGGTGCATTGAAATCCCTCCTAATCATGTAGTGAATGGTTGATAACTTGTTTCAAAATTTCAATTACGTGATTATCATCATAGCTGTAATAAAAAGACTGTCCATCCCTTCTCGCTTTCACAAGTCGTTGATTTTTCAAAAAGGAAAGTTGATGAGACACTGCCGACTGAGATAGATTGAGCACCTCGGCAATATGTCCAACCGAGCATTCTTCCTGAGTAAGCAGATATAAAATACGTATGCGTGTCGGATCGGAAAGCGCCTTGAAACTCCTTGCTACCTTTTCAACAGTGTCTGCAGTCAAAAAGTCATGTCTGCTTCTATTCATGAATGAATCCTCCTTTTCCGTTTATGTATTTTATTATATGAACAAATGCTCATATGTTGATGGATTAAATATACCATTTTTTCCTTATCCACACAAAGAGTTCGATGGATATTTCAGAAAAAATAAGGTTCTACGTCAAATGTTGGGGTAGGAGCACTCGCTCCTTATCCCACATTAATTCCTTTTGATTTAAATTGGTGATGCAATAGTACTCTAAGTCTAAAACGGTCGTATCGTCTAAACCCAAAGGCATTTCTTTTAATGACCTTCGTTTGATTGTTTAATCCCTCGACGAAACCGTTATTATAGTTGAAGGCAAAGCTATTTAATACTTCAGTCTGCCAGTTCTTTAAGGTCTGAATAGCCTGGTGAAACTCCTTTAAGCTTGAATTTTCAACCTGTCGGTAAAAGTTGTACAATCCCTCTTTAACCTTATTGGGAGCTGACGTACCAATTTCCTTCGCCTCTTCAAACCATAACCTGTAGGCTTCTTTTAACGCAAAAGCTGTGCGCAGCTCTTCAGACAAACCAAGATACCTTTCTAAATACCAGTGTTGCCGATCATTTAATTGGCTATATGGCTTATGAAAAATGTGCTTCATTCTTTTACATTTCTTGCGGTCATATGGATGAAAATCTTTTTGGACACGCCTTCTCACGCGTTCTAAAGCCCAATGGATATAGCGGGAAAAGTGAAATCTGTCCGCCACAATAATAGGCGAACCCAATGCTTTTTGAACCGCAGATTTAAAGGCATGGCTCATATCCATCACGACCAATTGAACTTCTGAACCCTTTTCCCGAAGGTATTTCTTAATGGTGCTTACTGAGCGGTTTGGAAGTATATCCAATGGCTCTCTAGTCTCCCCGTTAGCTATAATTAACTGGTACTTTCCTGCATTGGTATCTCCTTTGTACTCATCGATCGCAATCACAGGTGGGAGCTTTTCAACCTCTTTTAACTGAGAGGCAGAAATATGATCAAAACGCCTGATTACTGTGGCCTGAGATGTGCGGAACTGGCAGGCTGTATCTTTGAAGTTCTTCCCTTGAATCACCCGGAGGCCTAAGGCTTGGTTCCATTCAATGGTATGTCGTTGATACCGTTGGACAAAACGATTATCTTCGGCAAAGCGTTTGCCGCAGTGGCAGCTGTACCTCCGTCTTCGATAGAACAAGTAAGTAGTCCTTTCGAAGAGCTTAAGGTGTTGAATCTTTTGAAGACGATAATCATGTACCTTGGTCGTTTGATCACCACAAGCAGGACACATATGTTTCCTTTTGGGCAATTCAATATGCAGGTGGTATGCCTCCCCTATTTCCTCAGCTTTCAAAATCCTAACCTCTTCTAATCCAGGTAAAACCATGTTAAAATGCATGTACACGCAACTCCTATCTTTGTCTTGTTTCTAGTCAACTCAAGTGTAAAAGATTAAGGAGCTTGCGTGTATTTTTTTGCCTTAAAACCTACCCCAACAAATATAATAGAGCCAAAAATAAAAAGGCGCCTGTCCGAAAACAGGCGCCTGCGTATTGAGGCGAGAGACCGTGCGCCACATCGCACGTTTAGCTTCGAAAGCTTGTCTGTCGACTTACACAATTCAGCTCATCGCATAATTAATATAACATGGACAAATCTTTTTTGCAATACCCTTTGTGATTTATACAAATCAACCATTCAATATCGGCAATATCATTGTGAAAGTTGTTCCATTCGTGTCACTTGAAACGGCCATATCCCCGTCATGATTTTCAATGATTTTTTTACTTACAGAAAGGCCCAGGCCTGTTCCATCATCTTTGGTCGTGAAGAAAGGATCAAAGACATGTGGAAGCATAGATGGTTTTATTCCTGGTCCATTATCTTTAAAGTAAATCTCAATGTTGGAATTCTTCTTTATAGCATGGATTGTAATTTCCAGCCTATCTTTACAAGCTTGAAAGGAATTACTGAACAAGTTAATGAAAACCTGAAGAAGCTCTTCTTTATTTCCGCTGATAAAACATCCTTTCGCCTCCTCAGAGATGATGCATGTGAAGGAAATGTTATACAGTAGAGCTTCACTGTTTAGGAACTTCCCAATATAGTCCTTCATCAAGGTTTCCATTTCCAGTTTTTCCGTCAACGTTTCCAGAGGTTTAGCTATCCTCAGGAAATCCGTGATGATCTTGTTGGCTCTGTCAATTTCAGGGATTAACAAATCTTTAATAAGGGAACTGGTTTCAGAATCTGCCTTAGTTTGCAGCAGCTGCAGAAAACCTCTTACTGTGGTTAAAGGATTTCGTATCTCATGGGCTATCCCTGCAGCAATTCTGCCTGCCAGACCTCTTTTTTCAGCTTCTTTGACACCGTTCAAAAATTGAAAGGTTCCTGCAACCCTCAGTACGTCCCCGTCGATATTCCTGATGATCAACGTGTTGTTGATTCCATAATTTTTATCTAACACTTCACGGTCGACTATCGGCTTTTCTGTTCTCAACGTTTCAAGCAGATTGATTTTGGAATCGGGAAGGCCCAGCAGATCTCTGATATGCTTCCCGGTAACTTCATCCCGGTCCACACCAAGATCATTGGCAGCCTGTAAATTGCAGAGGGTGATGGTCCCCTCTTTATTAATAAAAACAATATGATGGTGAACCAAATCAAAGAACGGGCTCAGGAATTGTTCCATTTGTTCGAAAGGGATATCCACCCCAGATAAGGTAAGTGAATTTTCCCCGCTTGATAACACCTGCAACAAAGAATGGCCATTCCCTGTGTTGACAATCCTTTCCCCACGTTCGTGCGATTCATTCTCAGGAAATGGCAAACAGCTATCAAGAACCATTCCCTTGTAATATTCTAATTCTTTTTCAAGCTTTTCTATCTTTGCATTCAAAACTTCTATATTCTTTTCCATACCATCGTCCTTTAATAAGGCTTATGCCAATTTATTACATAATCTCATTATATCTTTCTCGCAATATGTAAACAATAGCCATATCTGTATTTATTAACGCGTTAAAGCACTAAAAGGGACAGTCCCCTGTTACTTTAACGTATTAAAGGACCCCTTACATAGGGGCCCTTTAGAGGTTATCCTTTTGTTTAAGTTTTGTGAACGAGGCTTTTTTCCTCAAGAGTTTAAACAGGACAAAACTGATACTGATTGTGAGAAGCAGTCCGTTGATCACCCATTGAACACTTTGAAAACTTTCTTTCATCACACTTAGATTCCCTATGCTTCCCAAATAGAGCATCACCATGGCTACAGGAAGGATCCCTATAAACGTGAGAAATCCGTATCTGGCTGGTTTAATGCTGCAAAATCCTCCAATATAGGCAATATAGCCCATTCCAAGTACCCTTCCCATCGCTATTGTCCAGTCACCGTATTTCCGATTCCACCGATCAAACTTATCCTGCTTTTTTTCAGACAGCTTGCTTCGGATTCTGGACTCATATCTTAAACTCAGCCAATATGGCACATAGCTGACCAAGACATAAAATAAGCTTACCGCCAGCCCGTAAAAGATGACTTCCAGGGGAGCCGGCTTCAAAATATATCCGTAAATCAAGATGAACAAGGCTGCGGGAAACGGCAGGGAAACCGCTTCTATAAAAATACCCAGTAGTAAGCCCCAGATTCCCAATCCGACCATAAACTGCATTATCGGTTCGATTTTCCACACACCCTTTGAGTTCCGATTTTAGTAGTCCTTATCATACCCCTTTTCTTCAAGGTGAAAACTAGAGAGGAGTAACCTTGCTGAAGGCTCCATTGACGAAAGATGCTCATTTCACTATACTGAGTAAAGCAAATCTAGACGAACAGGGTGAATGGCAATGGATTTTGAAATTAAATACCTGTCTTTTTACGTTGTTGAAGTAGAGGGAAAAGGTGAAGGTGTCGAGAAACAGTTTAAACATTTTCAGACTCTTGATGAACAGGGCTATGAAAATAATCCATTAAAAGATTTCCTTGATGGTGAATTAACCAAGATCGCCAAACGGAAAGTGGATAGACACAGCAAATCAGAGGGGGCCCCCACAAAAATTGGCCGCTTCATTGTAGAACCAGGACATGAATTGGATTCCAATCCGAATTATAATTTATTTCACCGTGCAAGGCATCCTGAATCGATTGATGCTTTCAAAGATGCCTCATTGCAGTTTGTCAATGCTTATGTGGATGCCAGTGCTGTAAGAGGCGGTGTTTTTATCGTGGCACTTGCGAAGCTGCGTAAATATTTCGATGACCCATTTCTTTTTGTCATGAAGTGTGACTTCGAACCTAAAGTTGCCCGGATTACCGACGAATCGACATTGATCCACAATGTTGAAATGGCCATCACCACCAAGAATATGAAATCCATTCAGTACCCATTCATGCCGGAAGAAGGAATGATGGACGAGACTGAACTGAAAATCCATCAAGCTTCTCACGCCCGTTACTTTGAAGATTTTCTTAAATTCGTAGAATATGAGAAATCTATGCCGGAGATTATGCGTACCCATGTCATGGGGATGGTCCAGGAACATATAGAAGAATCCTATGAACCGGAAAGCGAAGAACGAGTGGAATTTGAGTCAGCGATGGAAACCTGGTCCGTCAGTCCAAAGCGGGAACTGCAGGAAAGGTTCACAACTGACCAAGTCGTCGAAGCCGCTTCACAGATTGTCGAGCAGTCTCCTGAAGTCGAGCTGAAAATGAAACTTGATCATGTGGATGTCAAGGCCATGCTGTCAGATTTCGGGGATACCATTCACATGGCGAAAGTAAACGGCCGCTATATGCTTCTGATTGAAGCAGAAGCGATTCAATTCGAGAAAGGCGCATCTCCCATCGAATTTCTAATGCCTGATGACCTGCAGGATGTCATTGAACGGATTCAAAGAAAAAGTGAACAGTAAGTTTGTGAGAACCTTTACCTCTAGTGAAGGTTCTTATGTTCAATGCAAAAAAATCAGAAATTTCCTGCTTTTTCTGCTGAAGAAGCCTATAATGAACTCATAGTTTATATTTTACGGAGGAGTCACATATGCTTACCGAACAACAACTACATGATATAGAACAGCTTCAAAAAGTATGTGAAAAACAAGGCGGCTATCAGTTGAAATTGAATGATGACATGCTCAGATCCAGAAAGCATGATCAGGACGATTATTTTCATTACCAAGAAAAGAGACTAGTAGGGTATATCGGCTTATATGGGTTTGGCAGCAGTTATGAGCTTTGCGGCATGGTCCACCCTGACTTTAGAAAAAAGGGGATTTTCGCTGGCCTTTTTCAGCGTGCATTGAGATCATTAGAGGAACGCCGGATAAAGAAACTACTGATTAATTCCCCGGGATCCTCTCAGTTCGGTAAGGCATTCATCGAAAGCCTGCCTGCACATTATTCTTTTTCTGGGTACCAATTGAAATGGGAACCAAGAAACCTCCCGGCAGAAAACAAGGATATCCAGTTGAAACCTGTGACAAAAGAAGACCAGCAGTTTATTCTTGAATTGGATGACCTCTGCTTCAATGTAAAACGTGAAGACTCTCTTGAATTCCTGGAGACAATCAATAAAGATGAAGGAAATATAAGCTTTGTGATTGAACATAAAGGGGAAAAGGCAGGCAAAATCCATATACAGCATGAACAAGAAAAAAGCTTTATATTCGGATTTGCCGTCCATCCATCCCTTCAAGGAAAAGGAATTGGAAGATCAGTACTGGAAATGGCCCTACGGACTGAAAGCCAATCCAATAAAAGTATTTTCCTGGAAGTAGCTGCAAACAATGAACAGGCTCTAAAGTTATACGAAAAAACAGGCTTTGTTTCTTATCAGATTCAGGACTATTTTGTGTATGAAGGATTATAAAGCTTAGGGCAGGCGTTTTTATTCGCCTGCCCTTGCTTTTTATCCTTGTTTGTCTTTGAAAAAAATGTGGCGAGAACTAATTTCCTTGTCTATCTCCAGGATGCCAAATGAATACAGCGGCTGTTTCCGTTTATCCGTTGCTGACCCGGGATTGAATAACAGTACACCTCGCATGAACCTCACATACGGAATATGAGAATGTCCGAATATGATGATGTCAGGTTTTTCTTCGAAAGCTTCCAGCACCCTCTTTTCGGTGGTCTTGCCCTTGCCGTCGCCATGGACAACCCCTATGGAAATTTCACCTGCATATAGAACTTTTTTCTTAGGAAAAGCTTCCTTGAGTTCTTGTTCATCAGTATTTCCGTAAACCCCTTCCACAGGCGCATATTGCCGCAGCATTTCATAGAGGGCCATCGTATTCCAATCACCTGCATGGATGATCAGGTCTGCCCCCGTCAATTCATCAACCAATACAGAAGGAAGTTCCTGTCCCCGGTTCGGCATATGTGTATCGCTGATCACGATGATTTTCAAGCCATCCCTCCTCTATCCAGTGTTCTTTTTACCCCAGTTTAGCCCGTTCCCAATCAATTCGCTCTTCTGGAATTCTTGTGAATAGTGAATGATGCCCCGAAACAGTAACCTCTAAGGGGATACTGAATAAATTCCATGACGGTGATTCTTTCAGGAGAAATTGTTTCCTGATCTCCTCTGCCGTAAACGGAATAAAAGGTCCTAATAAATTGGCAAGATTGATACTGAGGTAAAGACAGCTTTCGAGAATGAACTTTGCCTGAACCCGATCTTCTTTGATCACCCTCCAAGGCTGTTCATCGTCGAAATATTTATTGCTCCAGCGTACAAGCTCAAAAGCCCTTTTAGATGCTTTCCGGCATTCCCCTCTTTCAAGAAGATCTCCCGTCTCCTTGAAGCATAAGGACAATTCTTCCAACACCTTTGGGTCAATCGTTTCCAAGCGGGCACTTTCTCCAAACTCTCTTTGATAAAATTTTGTTGTTCTCTGAATGAAGTTTCCCAAACCGCCTAACAGGTCGCTGTTATGTTTGGATACAAACTCTCTCCAGGAAAAATCAGCATCTCGTTTATCGGGATATTGTACACTGAAATAATACCTTAATGTATCCGGATGATATTCTTTTAAAACATCCGGAAGCCAAACTGCCCAATTATTACTCGTTGAAATCTTTTTCTTTTCCAACGTTACATACTCACTCGACACAATCCAATCCGGCAGAGTGCCATTCTCCAACCCTATCAGTATTGCCGGCCAAATAATCGTGTGGAAAGGGATGTTATCCTTGCCATGTACATAGTAAGATACTGTCTCCTTACTCCAATACGGCCTCCAGTCCTTGCCCTGAATTTCTGCCCACTCCATGGTACCCGTTAAATAACCGCTTACAGCTTCTATCCAGACGTATATCTTTTTGCCCTCATAACCTTTTACCGGTACATCTATCCCTGTTCCAATATCACGGGTTGCCGCTCTGTCACGCAGGTCTTCTTGTATATACCGTTGTGTCAGCGCGACAGCATTTTCCCTCCATCTTCCATGGCTCTCATCCACATACTTTTCCAGTTCTTTCTCAATCGCTGACAAACCAAGGTAAAAGTGGGAAGTCTCCTTCAAAACGGGGGCATTCCCACAAAGTTTACAACACCTGTCATTCAATTCGACGGAGTTTAAAATCCTTCCGCACGAATCACACTGGTCGCCTCTTGCCTTGTCCCCACAGTTCGGGCAGCAGCCTTCCACAAACCGGTCCGGCAAAAAGCGGTCACATTGAAGACAAAAGGTTTCTTCAGTTGTTTTCTCATATAAGGAGCCATTTTCCTTCAATTTCAGGAAAATCCTTTGAACCTCATGATGATGTTTTGTGGAATCAGTCCTGCCATAGTGGTCAAAGCTGAAGCCCAATTTATGAAAACAGTCTAAAAACTCCTGATGATATTTGTCTGCAATCTCCCGGACCTTTACCCCCTCTTGATTGGCTCTTATCTCAATTGGTGTCCCGTTGCAGTCGCTTCCTGATACATAAAGGACATCCTCACCCTTAAGCCTGTGATACCTTGCCAAAATATCGCCTGGCAGCAGTGCCGCCAGATGTCCGATATGCAGCGATCCGTTTGCATAAGGCCATGCGCCTCCAATAAAAATCCTCATTGTAATCTCCTCCTAAATGGTATGGCAATATAAAAACCCCCTCGTCCAAAGATGTAAAGACATCTAAGGACGAGGGGGTCAGCTCGCGGTACCACCTTAGTTCACTGAGGGCTCACGCCAACAGCCTCAACAAGTACGAAATGCAGAAAAAACACATTCTTATACTGTGGCATTGATAACGGATGCCAAATCCCGTTCCACCCTACACCCAAAGGTTCGAATAGACTGCTCAGAGACCATCTTCAACCAATTTTCACCTTGCTTCTTTTCAGCTCCCGAAGCTCTCTGGGTAAGGTTCATCATTGATTTACTCTTCTCTTCAACGCAAATGTTTATTGATTCCTATCTTATTCCAACATTAGAAAATTTTCAAGTATTAGTTTCATTCCCTTACTGGGTTACCATAAAGTACCTTACGCTGCAAGGCATGGGTTGACAGCTTATTTCTCTATTACTCTTCAGCGTTCTCCTATTATCTTAACCCTTGCTGCTAAGCCCTCTGCCGTCATCTTTTCACCCTAATCGCTTCTTTTTAGAGATGCACTACCTGTATAACTTATATGATATTTTCATCTGAAAGAGGGACTTAACCTGCCTTTCCTCTAACCTTCAAATATTTTTACAGAAATTTCGAATTCCTTTATAATCACTTCTCTTAAGAAGGAAGCATAATAAAAGCCCCTTCAGCTTTTACAGAAGGAGCCATTCTTTAGTTGATGTTAATCATCATAGAATCACACACAGGCTTGTATCCGATTTCCATATAGATTTTATTGGAAGTCGGGTTATCAAGGTCTGTATAGAGAGTACAGAACTTGTTTGTTTCCAGCAGCATGCTGCTCAGCTTTGCGACAACAGATCGGCCATACCCTTTGCGGCGGTAACCCTTTGGCGTATAGACAAAGTTTACTGTAATTCCGTTATCTGTTTTCCTGGCTCTCCTCGCCATGGATACTGGCACCCCATCTACTTTCCAGAAGAACACAGACTTTTCTTCCAGCATCTCCATTGCCCGCTTACAGGCATCTTCTTTTGGTATGGGTGTTTCCGGGGTGTCCTCGGTGAATCCCATCAGCCATTCTGTTACCAGATTAACATCTCCGGTATCAGCCATTTCCATCTTCCCTTCGCTGATACTGATGTCATTTAGGTGATCAAGTCTGTATATCCTTTGCCTCATATTTACATCATAAGGCAAACTTGTTTTTTCACTCCAAAATTCAGCAAGCGGCACTGTAGCCTTTTTATTTCCGATAAATCCAGGAAAATGAATTCCATGAGAGTCGATATAATCCCAAAGGATCTGGCCGATCTCCTCAATTTTTTCCTCCCCGAAAACTGTAACAATCAAGTAGTGCGGAGGGGTCCTGACCAATACAGCAGCAATGGTGTCTTGCTCTTCGAGAACAGCTAAAAACGGATCTTCATATCTACCTACTATTATTTGATCCAGCAACCCCACAGGCAGATTATTCTCGGCTTCTTCTTTAAGGAGCACTGGACGTACCAATTTGTCAAATTTCCGGGCGTCTGTAAACACATTTAAATTCATTTCCCTTCACCTCTCAAGGAAAATTCGACACTTCTTTCATTATTCCTGCCCCTATCCCCCAATAAAATAAAGAAAAAAAACCGGGAAAATCTCCCGGTTTAAGTAGCAGGCTTTGTTTTTTCTGCTTTTTGGTTCTTGCTTCCTGCAGACAATTCCTTTGAAAATTCCTCGGAAGTCAAGGACTTGGCTGACTGCAGGCCAGATTTTGTCTTTCTGTTGCGTTTCGTCATTCTGCATCTCTCCTTTCTCTATTTTAGTGTTTACGCTCTCTTGTCGTTTATCCGCTGATTTACACTGTGTATGTTCAGGAAAAATAATGTAGCCCTATTGAAAACTTTCCGATATAATACTAAACATTTAAAGGAGGTAGCTAAAATGATGATTCGGGAATTAACAGCCAAAGATGCAGAGGAATACTGGAATCTCCGGCTGGAGGCATTACAAAATAATGGAGAGGCATTTGCCGTAACCTATGAAGAATCCCTTGCCAGGATCAATCCAATCGAAGGCGTCCAAAAAAACCTTACTTCAGAGGACAGCGTCACATTGGGAGCGTTTAGTGAAGAAACGTTAGCAGGCAATGGTACCCTTTTATATAACCGGCATGAAAAGATGAAACATAAAGCTTCAATCGTGGCGATGTATGTATCACCTTCTTTCAGAAAAAGGGGGATCGGCCGGGAACTGCTTGCCGCAGCCGAGAGAAAGGCAAGCGAAAAAGGAATTGAACTTTTGCAGATAACTGTTGTAACCACGAACACTTCTGCTGTAAACCTCTACCAAAATTTTGGGTTTGAAGCATTTGGCATCGAAAGACATGCCATGAAACAAAATGGAGAGTATATCGATGAAATGTGGATGAGCAAGCAGCTTAAGAATAGTTAAATCAAAAAAGAAGTGAGAGCGGCTGTGCTCTCACTTCTTTTTCTTAAACCTTACATCACTCTCATAAGAGGGGGAATCTCTTGTCACATCATTGAGAATGATTTTCAATATCATTTTATTCTATTTTTATATCGATGTCAACCTCATTTGTTTTCATGAAATGAAAATTTTCTATATTTAAAAATTGTGGTAAAATTCAAAATTGGAGAAACAGAAAAACTATTTGGGGGTTATTATGAAAGAGAAATTAAAAGCTTTTGGACTGCCTTTTATGATTATGCTGGCTCTGATTGGTGTACTCTATTTTCAGCAGCTGCAAACATTGACTGAACTGCCAAATAAAAACTGGAGCCGTTCCATCCCTTTAAATATGGAGACAGCCGAGAAACCAATTGTGTTCCAAAATGGAAATGATGTATTTTTCAGTGAAAAAGATAAAGTTCATCATTATACCATTAGTAAGGGCTTGGATGTTAAAAATGAGGGGAATATTCCCTTCACTGTACCGCGGGGATACCCCTTTTGGACAGATGGCCGGCAGTTTGTCACGCTAAGCCAGGGGGCCCTCAAACTAAGCGGTGAGAAGGAAAAAGTCATCGCTGAAAATGTGGCTGGTACAGCTGCCCATAGCGGGAAAATTGTGTACTGGCAAGGCGGGGATGTTCATGAAATCAACCCTTCCACTATGGAATCGAAGAGTATTCATAGTTTCTCAAGCGAGGTATCTAATGTCTTCTTCGGCAATGATGGAAGTTATGTAGTTGCCCAGCAAATCGATGATGTGAATGCTGGATTGTATTTTGTATCTGTTGACGGAATTGTTTCAGAGAAGTCATTCCTGAAGGTTGCAAATAACAAGAATAACAAGCTTGGAAAGATGGCCTATTTTATTCAAGATGCTGAAATCACTTTTATTTTTGATACCCAGATGCGTTCACAGGGTGTGCTTTCCTATCGCCTGCAAATGGCTAAAACGACCTTTAGTGATTTAGGTAATTCCGAGCTTAAACCAAACAATATAACGATTCTTAATGAGGCTAATGGTGCCAGACTTGAAACACCGCGTTATGTTCAAATCATGCAATCAAAAGAAACTCCTACCCTCCTCTTTACTGCTGAAGGACAAGGGATCGGCAACGGTAATGCTGTCAGTCTCTATACTGGAACTTTTGACAGCAGCACTACTGCCAGCGCTTCATCCCTGACGACCACTGATGGCATTACTCATTACCCAGTGGAAGCAAGTGATGGTTCTGTCATATGGCTTGATTATCAAGGCGGAAATTACGAGCTGTATGGTGCCTCCGAGTCAGCAGAAGTAAAAGCATTAAGCACCGAATTGGGATCGCATACATATAAAGAAGCAGCTATTAACACTGTCCTGCTGCTGGCAAGCAGTCTTGTCACCTTCTTGGTTTCTTTCTATTGGATCCTCCCGTCACTTTTACTCTTAATTGTCCTTCATATGGCAAAACCGAACATTTTTGAAAAAGAAGAAATCAACTGGGTTGAATATGTATCCATTGCCATTTTTGCGGTCATGCCTTTCACTTTCGTAGATAAGGCAATGAATAGCTACTTCTATGAAATCGCACCATCTTACCTGACTTTCAGTGGCAGCGGTTGGGTCCTCCTCCTAATCATTACAGCGGTCTCTGCAGTTGTTTGGAAATTCGGGCGGAATCCTGATTGGGGAACGTTCGGCGGCGCTTTCTATTTTATCGGCATATACATCCTGCTATACATCACAAGCATCGGAACATATGTGTTTAATTTGTTCTAACAAGATAAACGGGCTGGGATTATTCCAGTCCGTTTTGTCTTGTTCTGCTTATTTCCCTCCATGGCCTTGCCCCTTTGATGAACGTGTACACAAGAATTGAAAATGCAAGCCATACTCCTCCTGCCGAGAATCCACCAAGAATATCACTCGGGTAATGGACGCCGAGATAAACTCTGCTGGCACCGATTACTAACACAAGGCAGAGCAGGGCTGCGGCTCCGATATACTTTGACCATTTATGGTCATATAGCCTGAATACCGCAAATGCCAAGGCACCATAGAAAATGAACGAACCCATCGAATGTCCGCTAGGGAAGCTGTATCCCCCTTGTTCCACAAGGGCTTCAATGGCCGGTCTCTGCCTTTTAAAATACTCCTTGAGCAGCCAGTTAAAACCTCCGCCCAAAGCAACAGTAATCAACAAATAAAGCCCCAAAGAATACTTTTTGAAGACAAGGAACAAAAGCACAGCAGCACCTGTCAATATTGTAATCCATTTAACTCCTCCAAGAAAGGTAATCGCCTTCATGAATTCCGTGACACCTGGAGAAATAAACGGATTGACCGCCGAATAGACAGCTGAATCGAAGGCTTCGATCTCCTGCTCCCTCCACTCATCCACTATCGCAATAAATCCCGCTGTCAACAAGGCAATTATGCCAAGTCCTATTACAAAAAATATAGTCTGCTTCCAGTCAATCTCCCTCTCTCTCATAACCTCCCCCTTCTCCTTCAAGTAAAGGGTTACTGAGCCTCTACCTTTTTGGATGTTCTTTTCTTTTTCTGGATTTTGGCAGCCGGTGTTTTTGCCGCAGGTTTCTTATCCGTCTGCGGCTTCGTCTTATCAATGGAAGCCTGAAGCGCTGACATTAAATCGGTCACATTGGCAGCTGGTGCTTTTTCTTTCGGTGTAACAAACTTTTCCCCCGTTTGCTTGGATTGAATCAATTCCATCAATTTTTGACGGTAATCATCTTCATACTTTTCCGGTTCAAATTCCGTTGAAAGCTGGTCGATCAACATTACCGCAGTATCGAGCTCTTTCTGACTGACTTCATCTTCCGCAGGTACGTTCGGCACATCTCCAATTTTTCGGACTTCATCAGGAAAATGGATCGTTTCCATCACCATCGTATTTTGATAGACCCTGACGACCGCAAGCTGCTCTTTGGATCTCATGACAATTTTGGCAATCCCGACTTTGTTCGATTCCGTCAATGCCTTCCTTAAAAGGCTGTACGCTTTTTTTCCGCCTTCATTTGGTGAGATAAAATAGCTTCTGTTGTAGTAAATCGGATCAATCTCCTCGATTTTGATGAAATCGACAATCTCAACCGCCTTTTCCTGGCTTGTATCTCTTAACTCTTTTATTTCCTCATCTTCAATGACGACAAACTTTCCTTTTGCAATTTCATATCCTTTTACAATGTCCTCGTATTCCAAATCCTTTTCGCAGACAGGACAAATTTTTTCATATTTAATCGGGGTATGACATTCACGGTGCAGGGATCTTAATTTAATATCTTTATCTTCCGTGGCAGCATGCAGCTTTATCGGTATGTTGACCAATCCGAAACTGATGCTTCCTTTCCATATCGTGTGCATAGAATATATCCTCCCATAACTTTGTCTTACTCTTAATTTGGGTTAATCTGCTATTCGCCTATCCTATAAAAGTTCTGGAAATACTTCTGGATTGTCTGGTTAAACTAAAGATTATCTTGTATTAAGTGGTGATTAAGCGATGAAACCGATGCTCCCGACCTTATTTGATGAAACACCGGAAAAAGGCGTTTGGAGGTATGAGGTGAAATATGATGGGTTCAGGGGACTGCTGTCCATCAACTCAAGGGATGATATCTCGCTCTTATCGAGGAATGGAAACGACCTGCTTCCTCAATTCCCGGAAATCAAAGAGTATGTTATAAAAATGACAGAAGAAGATACGTGGACATTGCCGGTTCTCTTGGACGGGGAAATTGTGCTTTTGGAAAATGAATTTAAAAGCAACTTCGGGAGTCTGCAAATCAGGGGAAGGATGAAGACACAAGGAAATATCTTGAAAACAGCAACTAAGAACCCTTGTACATTCCTCGCCTTTGATATTCTCCTTTCTGCCGGCAGAAAAATCACAACTCTCCCCTATTCAGATAGGAAGACGGAATTAGAAACCATGTTTAAAAAGGCGGAACTCCCTACAAAACCAATGTATGGATCCTCGGCGAGAATCCAGATGATCCCATCCTTCAAAGACAGCCACATTGTATGGTCTCATGTCAAGGCATTTGATGGAGAAGGACTGATTGCCAAATCAAAAGACAGCCCATGGGAAGAAGGAAAACGGACAACTACCTGGCGAAAAATGAAAAATTGGAAAACAGCTAATTGTTTCATCCTTTCCCACGACAGCCGAAACGGGTACTATGAAGTCGGTGTATATGATGGTAACCAGATTATTCAAATTGGCGCATTTTATTTTGGGATCAGTCCAGAGGAAAAACAAGCCCTGAATTCAATCATTAAAGAGAATGCCTACAAGACTGAAAATGGCAAATCCATTGTAGATCCCGGCCTGTGTGTGCAGCTTCATTACTTGGAGTGGTACGAAGATCAATTAAGAGAACCGCATTTTCATGAATTTCTTTTTAACGTTAAACCTGAAGAGTGCACCTGGTCACAATTCATGCAGGATGAAGCGTCACTCCCTCCCTCTATTGAAATCACCCATCCTGAGAAACCCCTGTGGGAATCGCCATCTATTGATAAGCTGGAGTATATCCGTTATTTAAGGAAAGTATCACCAAGGTTACTATTCTTCCTTCACGACCGTCCCTTGACGGTGATCAGACTTCCGCATGGAATGTTCGGAGAATCCTTTTATCAAAAGAACTGTCCTGATTATGCTCCAACATTCGTAAAAACAATAAAAAAGGAAAATATCGATTATATTCTCTGTAATGACCTGGAAACAGTTTTATGGCTTGGCAATCAACTTGCCATTGAATTTCATATACCTTTTCAGAAGCATGAATCTCCTTATGTAAATGAAATTGTGTTTGATTTGGATCCGCCTTCAAGGGATGATTTCCACCTGGCCATTAAAGCAGCAAAGGAAATGAAGAAAGTATTTGATCAATTAAATTTAATCAGCTTTATCAAGACATCAGGAAATAAGGGTCTCCAGATATATATCCCGTTAAAGGATGGGTACTCATGGGATGACACCCACCTCTTTACAGAGTTCATGGCCAATTATCTAATCAACCTTCACCCTGATGACTTCACAATTGAAAGATTGAAGAAAAACAGAAATAACCGATTATATGTGGACTACATCCAGCATGCTGAAGGGAAAACAATTATATCACCTTATTCTTTAAGAGCGAATGAAGATGCACTCGTTTCAGCACCGCTTTTCTGGGAAGAGGTGACGGATGAATTGAGACCGGAAGCCTTCACCATGAAGACAGTGACAGACAGGCTGAGGAAGCTTGGATGTCCGTTCGCCGGCTTTGAAGAAGCAAAAGAAAAACAAAATTTCAAAGAAATTCTTTCCTTCCTGGAATCGAATAAAGGAAAATAAAAAGACAGGAGCATCCTCATGCACCTGTCTTCACTGTTGAACCCTGTTTAAGCTTTTATAAAACGTTCTTTTCCACAACTTCTTTAGCATGTTCCTGAAGTTCTGAATAGCTATCCTCTTCATCAAACTCCTTTTGTTTTACTGTACGGTAGCTTTCCGGTTCCTTTACGTCCACTTCAAGCTGATAGCAACTTATATATGTCGCATTTCCGATTAGATCCATCGAGAACTTCCCCTCATTTTCATGGACAATGACCCGTACTTTCCCCCCATTGTTATACACATCAATTTCCTTTTCGTACTCATTCAATCCGGCAAGACATGTCACAAGGCTTGAGGCAGACATTGCTGTACCGCATGCATTTGTGAAACCGACCCCTCTTTCAAATGTCCTGACATAAATCCCCTCTGTTCCAAGAGACTGTACAAAGCTGACATTGACTCCATCCGGGAACAAATTATTAGGCCCGTTCACCGCCTCGGAAATGCTTTTTTGTTCGTTTGAAAGGATATGTTCATTTTCAACAATGCTTATTAAGTGTGGATTCGGCACTGCAACTGCAGTAAAGGTCAGTGAATCAGAAATTTCAGGGACCTTATCAGCAATCAGCGTTTTCCTGTCAAGGTTCATTGGTAAATATCTCAAACCAAACAACACTGGTGAAATCTCAACCTTATATGTCGGGATTTGTGAGTAAATCGATGGTTCTTTTGAAACAGCGAGATCGGCTTTCATTGTTTCAATGGTAATGATCTCTTTTCCCTTTAAATCTATCACATACCGGCCGACACACCGTAAACCATTCCCGCACATGGAGGCTTCGGATCCATCCGCGTTAAACACCCGCATCTTCCCATCACATCTATCACTGTTCAAAACGAAAAGAATCCCGTCTGCCCCGATACCCTTTTTGCGGTCGCAAAGGGCAATGGCCAAATTCTGGCGATCCTTCTCTGAAAAATTATACGTTTCGGTTATTTCATCGATCAACAGAAAATCATTGCTTGATCCATGACATTTAATAAGATTCAATTCCATATAAAACCCTCCAGGGAGTAACTTGTTGAAGGCGGATCACGAAATGGATATCCCCCTATCAATCTACATTATTCGTATCATTAGCTTGCCATATCCAAGCCCATTTCGCAACAGAAATGTGACGAACCCCCACCTGGCCAATCATAGTCAGAAGCTCAATCAGTTCAGTTATACACCAGAAAACGTTATTATTAGAAAAATAGTTTCTATATCATGCTGGTGGAGGATTGTAAATGTCTGAGGATTACAAGTTCTTTTTCAAGGTTAAAAAAGTAGTTGTAATAGAAGATGCCGGTAACATAAAGGAAGTGCTGGTACATACAAAAATAAAAAAAGGCAGGGATGAAATCTGCCTTGAAAGTGACTTCCCTGTCAGAATCACGGAAATCGGGATCTTTCCGGTACCAAAAGCCATTGCGGAAAAGGTCGGCAGTCCCACTCTGCGCAGGCTGCTGCCTTTTGAATTAAAAAGGTACATCAAGCCCCAGAAACGATTTTTGGAACCAGGTGATTATGATTGATTTTTCAACGTGCCTGGAAGTGAGGATTCTTTTAAATATTCAGCCCTTAGGAGGCCCTCAGCCCATTGACAGGAATCGGCATAATACTGATTGATCTCGCTTTGAGACAACCCGATATCCAGCCCATGCTTGATTGCGTTCTCCCATTCGGCTCTTTCTATCGCGACAACCAGGTCCAGCACTTTTTTCAAGGTATTGTCTCTTCCTTTTAAAGCATCACAAATGTCATCCTGCAGAGGCATATCCTTCAATATGTTTTCAATTGGCTGGCCGATGATGGATTCCATCAGTGAAAACATTCCTGCCAGAAAATAGCTGGAGGGGAGTTCATCGGGAAAGGTCCTTGTAGAAATCAACTCACACATTTTTGCACGGGTAAGACAAAGTTTAATGACCTCATCTGACATTTGTTTGACAGTACCTGTCATATCCCTGATCGCCAGGACATAGATCCACCTTTGTATCTCAATCAAACCTAACAGAATGATGGCCTGCCTGATGGAATGGATCTTCTGTTTTGGACGATAGGCCGGTGAATTAATCAGTTTAAGGAGTTTATAGGACAGTGAAATATCCTGTTCGATGAGCTGAGATATTTTCTCGATGCTGGGCTCACTCATCTCAAGACTTTGTATTACTTCATAATAGGAATGAAAATAAACCGGCACATCATAAGTGCTCAGAATGATCGGCTTACTGAAAAAATATCCTTGAAAAAGGGCGTATCCCCGAACTTTAGCTTCTTGATAGTCTGCCCTTGTCTCTACCTTCTCCGCCAGCAATTTTATGTCGAGCAGCCGGGCAATCAACTCTATTTCTTCCCGCTTTTTTTCCGATGTTGCCAGCATGTCGACCTTAATATAGTCTGCCTGCTTCATCAATTCCCTGCAATACGGATCTTCCTTATCAAATACAAAATCATCCAAAGCGACCTTATATCCCAGCTGCCTTAATTCCCTGCAGATAGCAATGATTTCTGGTGACGGCTGTACCGTCTCCAAAATCTCTACTACTATTTCCCGCGGCGGGAAGTAAGTCGGCACCTTCAGCTTCAGGAGTGTTTCTGTGAAATTGATAAAACATGGCCTTCCCCCGGAAAGCTGATCAATTCCTATGTTCAAAAAACTGTTGATGATCACATCCGCAGTTGCCCTGTCACCATTAATATTAGGGAAAATATTTTCCTGATTATTTCGATATAATAACTCATAGGCAATCGTTTCTTCATTTTCATTGAAAATAGGCTGCCTTGCCACGAAAACTTCCATTATGTTCACTCCTATGAGAAGATCATTAAATCTGTTAGTTCATAACTATCATTAAAAAGGATAAATTTTGAAGATTTACTCTACTAGAATACCAAGAAACATGCCATAAGTCTATCAAAAATCCAAGTTGCACTTCACCGCGTTAAAGCGATGAGGGACAGTCCCTCATCGCTTTAACGCGGTGATACAGCAAACAAAAAAAAACAGCACCAGGAACCTTTTCCTGATGCTGCTTGGTTAATGGACTGAGTGTACAAAGAAATTAATCAAAAACAGCCCTGCAATTATATATAAAGTGATCGAAACATCTCTAGCCTTTCCATTTGCGACTTTCAAGATAGGATACAATATGAAGCCGATTGCTATGCCATCAGCAATACTATAGGTGAACGGAATCATAGCAATAATGAAAATGGCAGGAAACGCCTCTGTTAAATCGCGTAAATCCATATGACGGATATTTTGAATCATCAACCCACCGATTATGATCAATATCGGGGCAATCGCATGATCTGGGATCCACTTGAGATATGGAATGAACAGTGAAGAAGCTAGGAATAATACACCGGTTGTCAAAGATGTCAATCCTGTTCTTCCCCCAGCTGCAATTGCGGCAGCACTCTCTACTGTGGAAACTGTCGGACTCGTTCCAAACACACCGCAGGATGCAGCTGAAATTGCATTTGCCTGAAACGCTTTTGGATACTTTTCCGGAGTTCCTGCCATATCTGTATGGCCATTGACCAATCCGATATTTTCAAAAACCAAAACCATGGTGACCGAAAAGGCAGCAATCCAAAATGGCAGTTCGACTATTTTAGAGAAAGACATTTCTGCAAAAACAATACCGTATTCTGATAAACTGAAACCAGAACCGCCTGTTTCCGGTTCTATTCCAAAAAGGAAACCTAGCAGTGTCCCAAAAACAATGCTCCATAAGAATCCGCCCTTAACGTTTCTGATAAACAGAAAAATTGTGACTAGGAATGTCAATATGGTCGCAATGACACCAATGTCACTGATATCTCCCAAACTGATTAAGGCACTTGAGCCTCTTTCGACGATACCGCCTTTTTCGAGTCCGATCAGCATCAGAAACATTCCCAACCCGACCGTTATTGCCTCTTTAAGTGTTTTTGGAATCGCTCTTGATAAAATACTCGATAACTTCGTAAATGCAACCAGCATGAATAACAGTCCCGAGATAAATACAACTGCCAGTGCTTCCTGCCAAGAAAGCCCCATCGATTCTACCAGTGTAAACGTGAACATCGCATTAATTCCCATTCCGGGAACAAGTAAAATCGGCGCATTTGCCCAAAATGCCATCACCAGGCACCCAAAGAACGAGGCAAGGATCGTCGCCATAACGGCTCCCTCAAACGGCATGCCTGCTTCAGAAAGAATCATGGCATTGATAGCGATGATATACACTATTGTAAAATACCCGATGGCTCCTGCTGTCACCTCTTTTTTGACTGTTGTTCCGTGCTGCTTTAAACGAAAAATACCTCCTGTTGTTTTCATAATATCATGTCCTCACGACATAGCCCTCTCCCTACCCGCTTACCCTGAAAAAGGGAAGCCACAAGGAATAATTGTAGCAGATGTACGTACCTTTGCCAATATGTATCAAACGATTTGATTGTAAACAGGTAAACAGCTCCATTGCATCTGAAGTTTTGCCCGATTTTCTGATTGGAGATTCCGCGGATATGATTTGTTAGTCAAGTAATTTCGTGTATCCTGATTGACTATTTGATACATAGCTGGATTCACCAAAGTATTCCATGCTAGTACTTCGATATCTGGGTACATGGATTACTTGGTTCCCTTCATTCCATGCTGTCATTTCGATACAATGAGTACATGGATTTCCTGTTTCTCTTCATTTCATGTTGTCAATTCGACACTTTGAATACATGGATTTCCTGTTTCCCTTCCTTCCATGCTGTCATTTCGACACTTTGAGTACATGGATCTCCTGGTTTCCTTCATTCCATGCTGTCAATTTGCCTCAATGAGTACATGGATTTCCTGGTTTCCTTCATTCCATGCTGTCAATTTGCCTCAATGAGTACATGGATCTCCTGGTTCCCTTCATTCCATGCTGTCAATTCGCCTCAATGGGTAAATGGATTTCCTGTTTCCCTTCCTTCCATGCTGTCACTTCGGCACTTTGTATACATGAAAATACTTATTCAGACAATTCCATGTCGTCAATTCGGCACTTTGAGTATATCTTTTCTTCTTGCTTTTTGAGGTATACCTGTTCAATAAGGCGATATGGAAAAAAGCTTACGAAATAAGTCAAAAAAAAGAGCGGAAAAGATTCCGCTCTCCTCACTTTACTGATTGATTTGTCGGATTAAATTAGCCATTTCAATGGCACTGACAGCTGCTTCCCATCCCTTGTTTCCGGCTTTTGTTCCCGCACGCTCGATTGCCTGCTCAATCGTATCTGTGGTCAGAACACCGAAGATGACCGGAACTTCTTCTTGAAGGCCAACATTCGCGACACCTTTTGCCACTTCTCCGCTGACATATTCAAAGTGTGCTGTAGCGCCTCTGATGACGGTTCCTAACGTGACGACCGCATCATATTTTTTAGACGCAGCCAATTTTTTCGCAATGACAGGGATTTCAAATGCGCCTGGTACCCATGTCACTGTTATATCCGCTTCATCAACTCCGTGGCGTTTAAGTGCGTCTTCTGCACCGCCGAGAAGTTTGCTAGTGATGAATTCATTAAAACGTGCAACTACAATCGCTACTTTTAATCCAGAACCTACCAAATTACCTTCATAGACTGTTCTCATTGAATTAGATCCTCCTAAAATTGAAGCAAGTGTCCTAACTTACTCTGCTTTGTCTTTAAGTACTTTTCATTTTCTTTTTTCGACGGCATTTGGATGGCCACTCTTTCTTCGACCAAAAGTCCATAGCCTTTGACACCCGTGATCTTGCGGGGATTGTTCGTCAGGAGCCTCATTTTGGAAACGCCAAGATCCTTTAAGATTTGGGCTCCGATCCCATAGTCACGCAGGTCGGCACCAAAGCCAAGCTTATGATTGGCTTCCACTGTATCCAAGCCTTCTTCCTGCAGCTTATAGGCTTTCAGTTTATTGACCAGGCCGATCCCTCTCCCTTCCTGTCTCATATACAAAAGAATCCCCTTGCCTTCCCGTTCGATCTGGGAGAGGGCAGAATGAAGCTGTGGACCGCAGTCACAACGATTGGAACCGAATACGTCGCCGGTCAGGCATTCAGAGTGAACCCTGACAAGAACTGGCTCATCAGGAGTTATCTCTCCTTTCACGAGTGCAATATGCTCCTTGCCTGTAAGTTTTTCTGTATAAGCCACGGCTTTAAATTGCCCGAATTCAGTAGGAAGCTCAATCTCCACTTCTTTCTGAACCAGCTTTTCTTCTTTTCTTCTATAAGCAATCAGATCCTGAATCGTAATCATTTTTAAATTAAACTTATCAGCGATTTCCTTCAATTGAGGTACTCTTGCCATGGTTCCATCAGGATTCATAATTTCACAAATGACTCCTGCCTTTGCCGCACCAGACAAGGCAGCCAGATCAACCGCAGCTTCAGTATGTCCGGCACGTTTAAGGACCCCACCATTTTTGGCAATCAACGGGAAGATATGCCCCGGCCGCTTCAAATCACTTGGCTTCGTCCCCTCTTTGATCATTTCTATAATGGTTGTGGAGCGCTCAAAAGCACTTATTCCAGTTGTCGTGTCCACATGGTCGATGCTGATAGTGAAAGCCGTGCCGTAGGGATCAGTGTTTTGGTCCGTCATCGGATTCAATTGAAGTGCTGATGCTTTTTCAACTGTAATCGGAGTACAGATTAGACCCCTTCCTTCCGCGGCCATAAAATTGATGACTTCAGGTGTCGCTTTTTCAGCGAGGGCAACAAAGTCCCCTTCATTTTCCCTGTCTTCATCATCAACAACGATGATCACTTTACCAGCTTTTAAATCCTCAGTTGCTTCTTCGATTGTATTGAACATTGTCTGTACCTCCTCCTGCTGAAGATCCTCATCCCATAAATCCATGCTGGGTAAGAAAATTGGTTCCAATATCAGTTTTTTGCGGCTGCTCAGCCCTGCCGCCGTTGATGAAGTTGTAAATATATTTTGCCATCATATCGCATTCCACATTGACGATATCCCCGACTTTTTTATCTCCCAGGATCGTATCATGCCTCGTTTGCGGGATAAGTGAAACCGTAATGGCATTACTTTCAGCTTCAAAGACAGTCAGCGATGTCCCATCAAGGCATACAGAACCTTTGTTAATAAAATAGCGGGATATGTCCCCGGGAATATCAATAGTAATGTAAAGCGCATTTTCAACGAAACGAGTCGATGCAATTGTACCCGTACCATCAATATGTCCAGTCACAAAATGACCTCCGAACCGCCCATTTGCTGCCATTGCTCTTTCAAGGTTCACCTTCGCACCCGCTCCAAGTGATTTCAATGACGTATTAGCAAACGTTTCAGGCATAACATCCACCGTAAAGGAACGGCTGCTAAAGGAAGTGACCGTCAGGCAAGTTCCGTTAACTGAGATACTGTCCCCCAGTTTCACATTTTCCAATACCCTATTTGCTGAAATTGAAAGCACCATGGAAGCGGAAGATTTTTTTATGCCTTCAATCAACCCGATTTCCTCAATGATCCCAGTGAACATCTTGTCACTCCTTTCTCAAAGGCTTTGCTATAATCTTAATGTCATTTCCGATTTTTTCTATAGAAGTGAAGTGCAGTTCCCCACTTTCCGCAATGGAAGGGAAGCCTTTTCCCCCAAAACTGGAGAAGGCTTCCGATCCCCCGACCAATTTAGGAGCAATATACGTAATTACTTTCTGATAGGCCTTTGCTTCTAAAAAAGAGAAATGTACAGCCGAACCTCCTTCGACAAATAGCGAAGTAACATCCAACTCGCCAAGACGTTTTAGAACCGGTTGAATCTGCAGCTTAGCAGTAGCCAGCTGTTCAACTTTCACCCCTTTATCCAGAAGAAGGCGTTTTTTCTTATCAGACGCTTCACTTCCGCAGAAAACCAATGTTTCAGCATCATCTTTCAGTAAAATATTACTTTCAAAGGGGATTCGTAAATCTGAATCCAACACAACTCGAATGGGATTTTTTCCACCGCGGGGCAATCGGGTGGTGAGAAGAGGGTTATCTTTTATAACAGTATTGACTCCAACTAAAATGGCATCGTGCATATGGCGGTATTTATGTACATCCAGTCTTGATTCTTCAGAAGTTATCCACTTGCTGTCTCCAGTAAATGCTGCTGTTTTCCCATCGAGAGTCACAGCTGACTTAAGGGTGACATAAGGGGTCCTCGTCCGGATATAGTGAAAAAAGTGTTCATTTAATTCCAGCGCCTCTTCTTCACAAATACCTGTCCTTACTTCTATTCCGGCCTTTTGGAGGATTGAGATTCCTTTACCGGCCACTAATGGATTGGGGTCCACGCTTGCTATAAAAACGCGCTTCAGTTTTTTTTCGACGATAAGATTGGCACATGGCGGTGTCTTGCCAGTATGAGCGCACGGCTCCAACGTGACATA
The DNA here is from genome assembly GCF_984799155.1 of Bacillus sp. SRL337. NCBI lineage: Bacteria > Bacillati > Bacillota > Bacilli > Caryophanales > Bacillaceae > Bacillus > Bacillus sp. SRL337. The sequence continues at coordinate 2,860,628 of NZ_OZ481793.1, forward strand.
AATGTCGGCTCCTTTTGCTTTTGAACCAGCCTGGCGGATGGCATGGACTTCTGCATGCGGTTCCCCTGCCTTCAAATGTGCACCCATCCCAATGATTTCTCCATCTTTTACGACCACAGCGCCTACTGCCGGATTAGGTGAGGTCTGTCCTCTGGCCGCAGCTGCGAGAGATAAAGCTAATTTCATGTATTCTTTTTCCTGCAATTACAGTATCCTCCTTTCAAATACCAACATATCCCCAAACATATTGAAAAATATAAAAACCCTGAGTCGTTGGAGCACTCAGGGAGAAAAGCCATAATTAAATAAGCGTATAAAACATATGTTTTTTACGCACCTCTTCCTTCTCCCATCCAGACTTTCACTGTCGGCTTTGGAGTTTCACCAAATCCACCGCCATTTCTGAAAAATGACGGGTCACGGACTAAGAACTGTATAGTTCATCACCGCCGGTAGGGAATTTCACCCTGCCCCGAAGGAATAAATATTCGATTGTGTTTACTATACCATAATAATAAAGGAGGTGCATAATCGAATGCCTGAAAAACTACAGGACTAATTTATATTTTAAATCATATAAAAATCTTCCATGATCACCACGATGAATAACAACGCCAAATGTCTTGAGAGGGACTCAACATCCTCGAAGTGAATAACTGTACTTGAAGGATCAAATAATTCCTGTTTTTGGAGCGGCATCTTCCCCTTTGTCAAAGAACACACTTTTGCCTTATTAATGGAAAGGTCCCACCCTTCACCTGTTTTCGAAAAAATGATATGGTTTCCTCGAGTATCTTTCCAAGCGGACCTTCCTCCAGTAAAAGTATGTTGATGTTTACCTTTTAGCGACAACGTGATTGAATGATTTTTTATTTTCATACTTGCAATTTCATTCTCTTTTTCTAGTTTCCACATTCCTTTTTTATGAAATGCACGAGCTTTCATTCTTCCGTCGAACCCGAAGAAGCAATAGGAGTTTTCTATTCTATTGATAACAAGATGACGATTCCCATTATTTGAAAGAAGTGTCAATCCTTTACTTGAACGGGTTACTTCCTTCGAATAGATAAAATACATACACATAGATGACATTCCCAAAAGAATCAGCACCAAATAAAAAAGAATGTGCAGTCCTGGAATAAACAGGCTCAATAACACACCCAGAAGCAGTAATGCCAATGCTCTTTTAAAATATCTCATGCTTATTCTATGATAAAATAGGGTTACATTCATTAGAAGTTGTCACTCCTTACTAGAGGTATTTTAATAGTATGACAATAGTAGAGATTATAGAACTCTAGTAAGATTGGTGTGTAATGCAATTAATCTGGCAGAAGGAACTTACATAAGTGGACCTTATATCAATCGTGCCTCTTTTCTTTCGCTATTTAATTCCTGAAGGGAAAATATTTGATGGCGCTCCAGGTCTGAAAGGATTTCGTCTGGGAGGAATTCCCTCAGTCGTTCAGCCTTTACCCAGTGAAAAGCACTATGTTCCCCCGATAAAGCAACCTTCTTTGAATCAGTCCTGCAAAGATAAGTCAGCAGCACTACCTGCCGGCTAGTTTGTGTATTAAAACTTATTGCATATAAAATCCTTCCAACTGCTGCGTCAATATTCGTTTCTTCTTTGATTTCCCTCATCAATGCACCTTCCAAATCTTCACCAAAATCAATCTTACCTCCGGGAAACTCCCAGGTACCTGCCCCCACTTCATCATCCGGGGCACGCTGGACAATCAGGATTTCCCCCTCACCGTTTAGCACCAACCCCTTCACTGCTACAACGGTTTTATTTGATTCATCCATTTTCAACACCACTTTCTTATGTATTGTTTACTATTTTGCTATATATGCTTAACATTCGCAAATCCCAAATATATCTGTGTTTTCACTTGCTTTCGGACGGCGATGAGCGGCGAATTTCTTCGTCCGAGCTGTGCTCTTGATTAAAGGCCGGAACTACACAAACTGTTCGTTCTTCTGATTTTTTTCGCACAAAAAAAGAGCACCCCTTTGGGTACTCTTTTGGTCGCCTGGCGACGTTCTACTCTCACAGGGGGAGCCCCCAACTACCATCGCCACTGCAGGCTCGGACGGCGATGAGCGGCGAATCTCTTCGTCCGCTTCGCTCGTTCACATCCTCATGGGCAGAGCCCACTCCGGTGTTCTCTCCCTCGCGTCCTTGACCTTCTTGCTCCTCCCCGTCCGAGCTGTGCTCTTGAATCAAAAGTCAGAACTAAACACTCTGGGTTTATTCTCCTTTTTCTCCATAAAAAAGAGCACCCCTTTGGGTACTCTTTTGGTCGCCTGGCGACGTCCTACTCTCACAGGGGGAGCCTCCAACTACCATCGCCACTGCAGGCTCGGACGGCGATGAGCGGCGAATCTCTTCGTCCGCTTCGCTCGTTCACATCCTCATGGGCAGAGCCCACTCCGGTGCTCACTCCCTCTCGTCCTCGACCTTCTTGCTCCTCCCCGTCCGAGCTGTGCTCTTGAATCAAAAATCAGAACTAAACACTCTGGGTTTATTCTCCTTTTTCTCCATAAAAAAGAGCACCCCTTTGGGTACTCTTTTGGTCGCCTGGCGACGTCCTACTCTCACAGGGGAAGCCCCCAAACTACCATCGCCACTGAAGGCTCGGACGGCGATGAGCGGCGAATCTCTTCGTCCGCTTCGCTCGTTCACATCCTCATGGGCAGAGCCCACTCCGGTGCTCACTCCCTCTCGTCCTCGACCTTCTTGCTCCTCCCCGTCCGAGCTGTGCTCTTGATTAAAGGCCGGAACTACACAACCTGTTCGTTCTTCTGATTCTTTTTTACACAAAAAAAGAGCACCCCTTTGGGTACTCTTTTGGTCGCCTGGCGACGTCCTACTCTCACAGGGGGAGATCCCCCAACTACCATTGGCGCTGAAGAGCTTAACTTCCGTGTTCGGTATGGGAACGGGTGTGACCTCTTCGCCTTAGTCACCAGACTGTATGAAGTTGACAGAACATCGTTCTCTCAAAACTAGATAAAGGTCATGAAGAATCTGAAAGGGTTCCGAGTTTCGCTATTTTGCAATCCAGCGCAGGCGGCTATTAAAAGCCGCCTGCGCTTTTTAACGTGGTTAAGTCCTCGATCGATTAGTATCTGTCAGCTGCACGTGTCGCCACGCTTCCACCTCAGACCTATCTACCTGATCATCTTTCAGGGATCTTACTCACATAAAGTGATGGGAAATCTCATCTCGAGGGGGGCTTCATGCTTAGATGCTTTCAGCACTTATCCCTTCCGCACATAGCTACCCAGCGATGCCTTTGGCAAGACAACTGGTACACCAGCGGTGCGTCCATCCCGGTCCTCTCGTACTAAGGACAGCTCCTCTCAAATTTCCTGCGCCCACGACGGATAGGGACCGAACTGTCTCACGACGTTCTGAACCCAGCTCGCGTACCGCTTTAATGGGCGAACAGCCCAACCCTTGGGACCGACTACAGCCCCAGGATGCGATGAGCCGACATCGAGGTGCCAAACCTCCCCGTCGATGTGGACTCTTGGGGGAGATAAGCCTGTTATCCCCGGGGTAGCTTTTATCCGTTGAGCGATGGCCCTTCCATGCGGAACCACCGGATCACTAAGCCCGACTTTCGTCCCTGCTCGACTTGTAGGTCTCGCAGTCAAGCTCCCTTGTGCCTTTACACTCTGCGAATGATTTCCAACCATTCTGAGGGAACCTTTGGGCGCCTCCGTTACTCTTTAGGAGGCGACCGCCCCAGTCAAACTGCCCACCTGACACTGTCTCCCACCCCGATCAGGGGCGCGGGTTAGAAGTTCAACACAGCCAGGGTAGTATCCCACCAGCGCCTCCACCGAAGCTGGCGCTCCGGTTTCCAAGGCTCCTACCTATCCTGTACAAGCTGTGCCAAAATTCAATATCAGGCTACAGTAAAGCTCCACGGGGTCTTTCCGTCCTGTCGCGGGTAACCTGCATCTTCACAGGTACTATAATTTCACCGAGTCTCTCGTTGAGACAGTGCCCAGATCGTTGCGCCTTTCGTGCGGGTCGGAACTTACCCGACAAGGAATTTCGCTACCTTAGGACCGTTATAGTTACGGCCGCCGTTTACTGGGGCTTCGGTTCGCACCTTCGCTTGCGCTAAGCACTCCCCTTAACCTTCCAGCACCGGGCAGGCGTCAGCCCCTATACTTCGCCTTACGGCTTCGCAGAGACCTGTGTTTTTGCTAAACAGTCGCCTGGGCCTATTCACTGCGGCTCTCTCGGGCTTGCACCCTACCAGAGCACCCCTTCTCCCGAAGTTACGGGGTCATTTTGCCGAGTTCCTTAACGAGAGTTCTCTCGCTCACCTTAGGATTCTCTCCTCGCCTACCTGTGTCGGTTTGCGGTACGGGCACCTTTTTCCTCGCTAGAGGCTTTTCTTGGCAGTGTGGAATCAGGAACTTCGGTACTATATTTCCCTCGCTGTCACAGCTCAGCCTTTATGGTGACGGGATTTGCCTCATCACCAGCCTAACTGCTTAGACGCGCATATCCAACAGCGCGCTTACCCTATCCTCCTGCGTCCCCCCATCACTCAAACGGAAAAGAGGTGGTACAGGAATATCAACCTGTTATCCATCGCCTACGCCTTTCGGCCTCGGCTTAGGTCCCGACTAACCCTGAGCGGACGAGCCTTCCTCAGGAAACCTTAGGCATTCGGTGGACAGGATTCTCACCTGTCTTTCGCTACTCATACCGGCATTCTCACTTCTAAGCGCTCCACCAGTCCTTACGGTCCAGCTTCTCAGCCCTTAGAACGCTCTCCTACCACTGACACCAAATGGTGTCAATCCACAGCTTCGGTGATACGTTTAGCCCCGGTACATTTTCGGCGCAGAGTCACTCGACCAGTGAGCTATTACGCACTCTTTAAATGGTGGCTGCTTCTAAGCCAACATCCTGGTTGTCTAAGCAACTCCACATCCTTTTCCACTTAACGTATACTTTGGGACCTTAGCTGGTGGTCTGGGCTGTTTCCCTTTCGACTACGGATCTTATCACTCGCAGTCTGACTCCCATGGATAAGTCTTTGGCATTCGGAGTTTGTCTGAATTCGGTAACCCGATGAGGGCCCCTAGTCCAAACAGTGCTCTACCTCCAAGACTCTTACTACATGAGGCTAGCCCTAAAGCTATTTCGGAGAGAACCAGCTATCTCCAAGTTCGATTGGAATTTCTCCGCTACCCACACCTCATCCCCGCACTTTTCAACGTGCGTGGGTTCGGGCCTCCATTCAGTGTTACCTGAACTTCACCCTGGACATGGGTAGATCACCTGGTTTCGGGTCTACGACCACATACTCATTCGCCCTATTCAGACTCGCTTTCGCTGCGGCTCCGTCTTTCCGACTTAACCTTGCATGGGATCGTAACTCGCCGGTTCATTCTACAAAAGGCACGCCATCACCCGTTAACGGGCTCTGACTACTTGTAGGCACACGGTTTCAGGTTCTATTTCACTCCCCTTCCGGGGTGCTTTTCACCTTTCCCTCACGGTACTGGTTCACTATCGGTCACTAGGGAGTATTTAGCCTTGGGAGATGGTCCTCCCAGCTTCCGACGGGATTTCTCGTGTCCCGCCGTACTCAGGATCCACTCAAGAGGGAACGAAGTTTCGACTACAGGGTTGTTACCTTCTGTGACGAGCCTTTCCAGACTTCTTCGTCTACTTCATTCCTTTGTAACTCCGTATAGAGTGTCCTACAACCCCAAGAGGCAAGCCTCTTGGTTTGGGCTAATCCCGTTTCGCTCGCCGCTACTCAGGGAATCGCGTTTGCTTTCTCTTCCTCCGGGTACTTAGATGTTTCAGTTCCCCGGGTCTGCCTTCCATACTCTATGTATTCAAGTATGGATACTGCACCATTACGTGCAGCGGGTTCCCCCATTCGGAAATCTCCGGATCAAAGCTTACTTACAGCTCCCCGAAGCATATCGGTGTTAGTCCCGTCCTTCATCGGCTCCTAGTGCCAAGGCATCCACCGTGCGCCCTTTCTAACTTAACCATCGGCGAACGATAAGCTTCGGATTGCGGCGTTGCCTTCGTTTCTTCCGCTGCTCATGTACGGTAAGGTACACTCCGCTGCTCAGAAACACGGGCGCCTTGCACTCCTCGCTTCTCCTTCACCTTAGTTTAAAACAATATCTCATAAGAGATATCCTAAAATGGCGAATTCTCGGTTCTTTCTTGACTTTCTTCATGACTATCTTTATCTAGTTTTCAAAGAACAATGTTTGATGGTGGATTTGTTTGCTTTCGCAAAAAATCTTATTGAACCATCAAAACTGAACAAAACAAAATCAACGCGTCACGTCTCATATATCCTTAGAAAGGAGGTGATCCAGCCGCACCTTCCGATACGGCTACCTTGTTACGACTTCACCCCAATCATCTGTCCCACCTTAGGCGGCTGGCTCCAAAAGGTTACCTCACCGACTTCGGGTGTTACAAACTCTCGTGGTGTGACGGGCGGTGTGTACAAGGCCCGGGAACGTATTCACCGCGGCATGCTGATCCGCGATTACTAGCGATTCCAGCTTCATGCAGGCGAGTTGCAGCCTGCAATCCGAACTGAGAACGGTTTTATGGGATTTGCTAAACCTCGCGGTCTTGCTGCCCTTTGTACCGTCCATTGTAGCACGTGTGTAGCCCAGGTCATAAGGGGCATGATGATTTGACGTCATCCCCACCTTCCTCCGGTTTGTCACCGGCAGTCATCTTAGAGTGCCCAACTGAATGCTGGCAACTAAGATCAAGGGTTGCGCTCGTTGCGGGACTTAACCCAACATCTCACGACACGAGCTGACGACAACCATGCACCACCTGTCACTCTGTCCCCCGAAGGGGAACGCCCTATCTCTAGGGTTGTCAGAGGATGTCAAGACCTGGTAAGGTTCTTCGCGTTGCTTCGAATTAAACCACATGCTCCACCGCTTGTGCGGGCCCCCGTCAATTCCTTTGAGTTTCAGTCTTGCGACCGTACTCCCCAGGCGGAGTGCTTAATGCGTTAGCTGCAGCACTAAAGGGCGGAAACCCTCTAACACTTAGCACTCATCGTTTACGGCGTGGACTACCAGGGTATCTAATCCTGTTTGCTCCCCACGCTTTCGCGCCTCAGCGTCAGTTACAGACCAGAAAGTCGCCTTCGCCACTGGTGTTCCTCCACATATCTACGCATTTCACCGCTACACGTGGAATTCCACTTTCCTCTTCTGTACTCAAGTCCCCCAGTTTCCAATGACCCTCCACGGTTGAGCCGTGGGCTTTCACATCAGACTTAAGAGACCGCCTGCGCGCGCTTTACGCCCAATAATTCCGGACAACGCTTGCCACCTACGTATTACCGCGGCTGCTGGCACGTAGTTAGCCGTGGCTTTCTGGTTAGGTACCGTCAAGGTGCCGCCCTATTCGAACGGCACTTGTTCTTCCCTAACAACAGAGCTTTACGATCCGAAAACCTTCATCACTCACGCGGCGTTGCTCCGTCAGACTTTCGTCCATTGCGGAAGATTCCCTACTGCTGCCTCCCGTAGGAGTCTGGGCCGTGTCTCAGTCCCAGTGTGGCCGATCACCCTCTCAGGTCGGCTACGCATCGTCGCCTTGGTGAGCCGTTACCTCACCAACTAGCTAATGCGCCGCGGGTCCATCTGTAAGTGGTAGCCGAAGCCACCTTTCCACCCTTCCTCATGTGAGGAAAGGAACTATCCGGTATTAGCCCCGGTTTCCCGGAGTTATCCCAGTCTTACAGGCAGGTTACCCACGTGTTACTCACCCGTCCGCCGCTGACTTTCAGGGAGCAAGCTCCCATCCGTCCGCTCGACTTGCATGTATTAGGCACGCCGCCAGCGTTCGTCCTGAGCCAGGATCAAACTCTCCGAAAGAAGTTTGACTTGCTCATTTGCTAATTAAAGTGTTAGCAACTTTGTAAGAATCAAGTTCTCACTAGATTAACGTTGACGTTTTGTCTTGTTTTGTTCAGTTTTCAAGGTTCAATCTGTCAGAAGTTTATCATACCATTTAATTTCGCTTATGTCAACTTCTGCGAAGTAATTTTTGTTTTCGCTTTGTTGTTCCAGCGACAATTAAGACTATACTATCTTTTTTCGTAGAAGTCAACTTCTTTGTAAAAGTAATATCAACTTCTTTTTTAAAGGGGCTTCCTTTTGAAGGGAAGAATACTAGGATACCATTTATATCGAGACAGATTCAACAGGTATTTTTTTCCTGAAGAGCCCCCAAGAACAGATCTTTCATCTTGAGGACTTTTATCTATTAAACAGTTACCAATTGAGAATGGATCTCTTTCCATGCAAAGAGATCCTTAAACTTTGTTTGAGCATCCGAATAACCTTGTTTATACAAATCCTCTAGTTTTTTGGGATTGCGTTCAATTCTTCCTACTTTTAACGGCGACTGCGGCCGTATGATAAAGACATTTCCTTTCTCTTCTTCCCTTTCAAGGTAGTCCACCGTGTCATTATAAAGTTTATATCGTTTCATCATCGCATGACATAGCCCTGGATATTGAGGGTATTTTCGTTTAATCAAATAGTTAAACCTGGATGGGCTCTTCTTATATTCCTTATTTCTGGTCAGGACAACGACATTTCTTTTAAATCCATCCAGTTCGGCTTTTTTTACTGGGATAGGGTCGCTTATTCCTCCATCGAGCAGATGCCTGGAGTTATATTCCACTACCGGAGCGACAAATGGAAGTGAACTGGATGCACGAATTGGTGTAAGGACATTTTCAGCGTAATCATTTTTGTAGTGATAGACCGGTTCACCAGTGTGGCAGTCCGTTGTACCGATTACAAATTCAGCATTATTTGAGTGAAAAGCTTTATAATCGAATGGAACGATTTTGTTGGGGATTTCATCGAAAACAAAATCCATGCCGAAGAGTTCCCGGTTTTTATAATAATTTCTCCAAGACAGGTATCGTGGATTACCGGCAAATCCAATATTCACCTTTTTGTTTCGTCCTTTTTGCTTCGATAAAAAAGAAGCAGCGATACACGCTCCCGCCGATACACCTATTACGTACGGAAATTCAACATCATTTTCGAGCAGATATTCCAACACACCTGCAGTGTATACTCCTCTCATTCCGCCGCCTTCCAATACAAGCCCGGTTTGTTCGAAAAGCATGACATTCACCTTCTTTATATTAATTCCTTCATTATATGTTTTTAAAAACATGTAGTCATTGTCTCATAAAATGGAGTTAGTGTGTACTAAACCGCTCTGAATGAATTCAAGGGAATCAATGTTGCTCCGCATTCTTTTTCATAGTATTCGATCGGTCCTGCTTCTCCTAAAACGATATAAGCATAACCTTGTTGCTTCATATCTGAAAGAGCTTCATGAAGAAGTAAACTTCCGAGCCCCTTCTTTCTTTCTGTCTTTACCACTCCCATTGGACCATAGATCCCTTTTTGGTCACGGTACACATCGTAGGAAGAGAAGCCGACGATATTCCCGTCTTTCCTGGCAAGGAATATAGGAATCACTCTTTTATGGAAACCATTTTCAATCGTTTCTGTCCAGCCTGCTCCAAAATGTTCGGAAGCAAAACTCACAAGAATTTGTTTATCTTCTATTTCAGCTCGTTTAATAGTAACTTCAGGATAGGTCATGTCCTTTTTGGCGTATGTATTCAATGAAACAAGCAAATCCCTGGCTGTGGTCACGGTTTCTTTTATTCTTTCATGAGGAAGACTTTGAAGGAACTCTTGCTCTTCTGCAGACCAGCATTGATAAAAAGCTTTTAGTACGTGCCCTTCATTCAAGTAAATCTGATTATACTTGTTCATGATTTCCAATGCCCTATTCCAAAGGCTTTCTACACTTTTCGAGACAGGCAAGGAAAAATCCACATGAGTGACGCTTATCTCTTCCCTTGCTCTGTTTAGAACCAGAAGGTCATGGAGTTCGTCTTCAATCATCAGGTACATTTCCAGTAACGTTCCTTTTTTCACAAGTGCAGCACCGAGAAAAAGGTTAACAGGTTCAACCGGTCCTTCACTGATCTCTTCCGCAAATTTTATTAATTGTTTAACCTTGTCAGTCAGAAAATACGATTGCACTCTCATTCCCCCTATAGTCAAAAGACCGATTCTTAGATAAACCGGTCAGGATTTCTTTCTTTATATATTCTACAAAAGTTCGATTTTCCCTATTATAACTCCCTTTTTCCGAAGATTATTGGAGATGATACTATCAGCAAAACGATGATCATAATTATCACTAGCATTATCATGGGCAATTTCCAGCCAGCAAAACTACCGCCGCATAGGGAGACCAGATAGTATTCTCCTTGAAGATGACCTGTTTAAACCTGCCAACATATTGGTTGTCTCGATTTACCTGCACCGTTCGGTTTAAGTAATGCTGTACCTCTGCCTTAACAACGTTGAAACTTCACATTTACGACTGCTCATTTTCCTTTGTTTCTTTACCTAAATCCTCAACGATAGTGCATACATCCAGTTTGTCTCCTTTTCCGTTAACCAAGTAGATGACCGGAAAGAGGATATTGATAACTAAGAAGATTAAAACCTAAAGCCACTTTGGCCAATTGTATCCTTTATTCTTATGAAATCATGAGGACGGTTATCATAAAAAGGCAGAGAGATATTAATTAAGAAGGGACTAATCCTCAATTCACGGATTCCTATGATGTAATTCTGCCATCACAACTCCTCCTCCTGGTGCTTTGTTGTTGCTTTTTCAATGATAACACGAAGAAGCTGCTTATCTTGTTCACTCTTTTCTATGAGTTTCTTCGTAAAAAAGCAGTCCCCTTTACCCGGTGGGACTGCTTCTTCTGAATTACAGCTTTTTTATTTTGCTTTTGTTTTTTCCACGAGGGAGGGGAGGAAGGCACTTTACCCTGGCATGCGGAAACTGCAGCATCCTCCAGCAGCCTCCTCTCATAAAGCTCAATCAGAACATAAAATGTCCGATATCTCTTTAAACCAGCTCAAGTTCTTCATCCGTTAGTTCTCTTAATATCTCCATCAGCTGAAGCCGTCTTCCTATATTATTTACATGTTCCACTCTATTCTCCTACCTCTCATTCTAGCAAATTCGGGAAAGGATACATGAAAAAGAAAACCGGCTGAACCCGTCAATGAATTCCAGGCGGTTTGGCTCCCTTTAACACTGTGAAGCGTGTGGGGACAGTCCCCGGCTGCGGTGAAGCGTTAATTCACTAAAATCCCTTTTACTTTAGGATGCGGAAGATGGTTGGTATCCGGTAATATTCCCCTTCATAAGCCTTTACTGCTCCCATTATTGTAAATATGAATCCGAGCAGGCCGACGATCGGCGCCAGAATAAATCCGATCAGGACCAACATTAACAGCGAGCTGATGACCCCATATATGAAATAGGAAATAAGAAAGTTGATATATTCTTTCCCATGGTGGTCAATGAATTCAGATTCGTCTTTCTTAATAAGCCAGATGATCAGTGGTCCGATAAATACAGTAAAGAAGCTGATAATGTAAATGAAGGCAGCCAGCAGTCTTTCGTCTTTTGTCGATTTCATCCTGTATCCCCCTCTAAGTATGATGCTTTCTATTTATCTATACGAACGATAATCAGAAAAGTTTCTCGTATTTAAAAGATTACACATAGTACTTTACCGCTTTAAAGCACTGGGGGACTGTCCCCCAGTGCTTTAAAGCGGTAAAGAATAGGTCTTCTTCCGGCTTTCCTGAATATATGTTTATAGAGAAACCTTGTCCAGGAAGGATGAAAGTATATGATGTCAAAACTGGAAGCATTTATATTAGGGGTCATTCAAGGACTGACGGAATTTCTGCCGATTTCCAGCACCGGCCATCTTTATTTAGGAAGGAAGGCTTTTGGGCTGGAGGAGGCCGGGCTGTTTCTTGATACGATGCTTCACTTGGGTACATTCCTTGCCGTTCTCGTTGTCTATCAGAAAGAATTGCTGCATATGATCCGCCACCCCTTCAGCAAATTAAGCCTTATCCTTGTTATAGGAACGATACCGGCAGTAATCATCGGCTATTCCTTTGAAGATTACTTTGACCGGATTTCCACTACAGGGAGCACGATTGGCTGGGAGTTTCTCCTGACAGGTTTAGTCATGTATATTGCTGATGGAGTAAAGGATGGCTATAAAAAGCTTGAAGACATCTCTTATACGGACGCATTTGTCATCGGCAGCTTTCAGGCAGCAGCCATCTTCCCTGCCCTGTCCAGGTCTGGTTTGACAATAGCTGCAGGTCTTTTCCGCAGACTCGACCGCCAGACAGCAGCCTATTTTTCCTTCCTCCTCTCCACTCCAGCCATCCTCGGCGGACTGCTCATGAAAGGAAAAGACCTTTTTACCGGACACGTGGAGGCAGTTTCCCTTACCGCATTAATGGTCGGTACGGCTGCTTCCGCTCTATTTGGGTACTTCGCAATTGTTGCTATGATTAATTTTCTGAAGAACCGATCATTAAAAATCTTTTCTTATTATGTATGGGGTCTGGGCTTCCTAATACTGATCCTTCAATGGTCAGGAACCTTTTAAGGAGGGAATGAAGTGGGACAAGAATGGATTAATGGTTTGCTTCAGCTCCTTTCTGACTGGGGGTATTTCGGCATTGCTTTTGGGTTGATGATTGAAGTGATCCCAAGTGAGCTGGTATTAAGTTATGGCGGGTTCCTTGTTTCCGAGAATAGATTGCATTTCCTTGGAGCGCTTCTTGCAGGTGTCCTCGGCGGCACTGCAGCTCAACTATTTTTATATTGGCTCGGACTTTATGGCGGGAGACCGTTTTTCGTAAAATGGGGAAAGTTTCTATTTATAAGCGAAAAGCATCTTGAAGCTTCTGAGGAATGGTTCAGCAGGTACGGTACATTCGTCATCTTCTCGGCACGTTTTATACCCGTGGTGCGACATGCGATTTCAATTCCCGCCGGAATCGGGAGAATGAAATTTTCTTTATTCTTTCTCTATACCTTTGCAGCAATGATTCCATGGACAGTATTGTTTCTTCTAATTGGAATGGAGTTAGGAGATCACTGGGAGCAAATCGAGGTCATTGGCAGCCAGTACGTAAAGCCGATTGCCTTTTTTGCCTGTTCAGGTATAGCTTTGTATTTCGCCATACATCTCTGGCGGGGAAATCGACGGAAAAAATAAAATGATTTTTTTCTCAGGCCAAATTAGAAGGGATACGCCATCATGCAAAAATTCATTTTTAAGAATGCAACTTTATATACGATTACTTCCGGCATTGTTTATAACAGTCATGTTTGGGTTGAAAAAGGAAAAATCAAAAAGATATCTTCAGCAACAGTTGAGGGTGTGCAGGATGCTGCAGTAATCGATTGCAGAGGGAGGCCACTTCTACCCGGATTCATTGATGTCCATACCCATCTTGGCCTTTATGATGAAGGAACAGGCTGGGCTGGAAATGATGCAAATGAAACCATTGAACCGATGACTCCACACATCCGGGCTTTTGACGGAGTTCATCCTTTTGACCCGGGCTTTCAGGATGCACTTAAATACGGTGTGACGACAGTGAATGTCATGCCGGGCAGTGCCAATGTCATTGGCGGTACTACAGCTGTAATTAAAACCTTCGGCAAAAATATCGCACAAATGCTCGTCCGGGAAACGTCTGGACTGAAGCTTGCCCTTGGTGAAAATCCCAAAAGAATCCACAGCAATGGAAACAAAGAGTCCATCACCCGCATGGGAATCATGGGAATGTTAAGGGAAGCCTTCCATAATGCCAGGTACTGCATTCAGCCTGAGGAACTAAGGGTTGCCCCGCTCGTGTTGGCTTTAAAACGAGAAATCCCTGTCAGGGTTCATGCTCATCGTGCTGATGATATCCTGTCTGCTGTCCGCCTTGCACAGGAATTCGATTTGGACTTGCGGATCGAACATTGTACAGAGGGACATTTAATCGCCAAAGAACTCCGTGATCTTTCTTTGAAAGTCTGTGTCGGCCCGACATTCACCCGCCGTTCTAAAATAGAATTAAAAAACAAAAGCTGGCTGACGTATCAAGAGCTGTCGAATAATGGCGTTGAAGTATCCATTACGACGGACCATCCCTATACACCAGTCCAGTACCTGAATATGTGTGCTGCTGTCACTGTCAGAGAAGGATGGGATCCTGAAAAAGCCCTTGAAGCCATTACAATCAATCCAGCAAGAAACTTAGGCGTAGACCAGCGTCTCGGAAGTATCGAAGAGGGGAAAGATGCCGATCTTGTGCTCTGGAGCCACCATCCGTTTCATTTCATGGCCAAACCTCTGTTGACAATGATAGATGGAGAAATCGCTTTTAAAAACTTGTAGAAAATTGGTGAATTTTTTCATAAAAAATTAACGTTTTACCTATTTCATTTTATGATTTTTTTTAGTATGATACGAACAGATGATATATTCCATTATATTGTTCATTAGCCGAGCAATCTGAATATATATTGGCTTATGTAATGGAGGGAAGGCAAATGGTGCGCCACCAGTTTCTTGACTGGTCTTAGTGGGTTCGATTCCCACCCCGAAATTTTTTATGTGTTTTATGAAAAATTTCGAGGGTGGGGTCTTACGCTAAAAGACTGCCCTCATGGAGGGATACGAATGATCAAGAAACGTGATCTGCAGGACTGTCATGTTCTGTTCGATTTGATGGTGCACCCTGAGGTCTTCCCTTTTGTGCGTCAAAAAGCGAATTCCTATGAGGAATTTCTGTTTATGTCAAAAAGCACAATTGAAGCCGAAGAGCGCGGAGAATTAATTTCACGTACAATTGTTGATGAGTGGGGAAACCCAATCGGGACAATTAACCTGTTCGACATTGAAAACAGTGCCGGTTTCCTCGGCACATGGATCGGCAAACCTTTCCACGGCAAAGGCTATAACCAGCCTGCTAAAGAAGCTTTCTTCCAAGAGCTTTTCTATGAACTTGGAATGGAAACCATCTTCATGAGAATCAGGAAAGTCAACATCCGGTCACAAAAAGCTGCGGAGAAGCTTCCCTATGTTATTAAAGCAAATGAATTAAGGCCTTCCATCTATGAGCAATTGAATGCCGCTGGAGATGTTTATGATTTGTATGAAATCCCGAAAGATCTATATACAATGCACCTCTACAATACTTCTCAAGAAGAAGAACAAGCGTTAGAGGCATAAGAAAAGGTTTGGATCCAATGCAATTGGGATCCAGACCTTTTTGTTTAATTATAAGCAGCTCTTTATGATGTGCTTTTCAGAGGCATGGAAGACAATCTCTTAAACCATCCATTACTTGTTCTCCGTTTCCAGATAGGAATCGAACCTTTTTCATACACCATATCCCGTCTTCTCAACTTTCGTAAACCTTTAGAATCCCTTATCCTGCACATGGTTTTCTCTATAGCTTTTAATAAACTTATGTTTAAGCTGCAAAAAAAGCCCAGTAAAAGTACCGGGCATTACGTGACTATTTCGATAACTTGGAAAGCTCATTGAATATATCTTCAATGGTGTACGATGATTTATTCTTTTCCATAGCTGTAATCATCTCACCGCTGTTTTGCTCTAGGTCATCCAGTTTATCCTTGAACGTTGCGGGCGTCAATTCTTCCTCTTCCAGCTTCATTGCAATCCCCTGCTTTACAAACGAATCGGCATTGATGATTTGGTCTCCCCTGCTCGCTTCCCTCGAAAGCGGAATCAGAAGCATCGGAATCTTAAGGGCTAAAAATTCAAAAATGGAATTGGACCCTGCACGTGAGATGACATAATCCGTCATAGCTAGGAAATGTGGAAGTTCTGTTGATACATAATCATACTGTTGATATCCCTTTTGCTTCAAAGATGCATCACTATTTCCCTTGCCGCATAAATGGATGATTTGATACCTCTGAAGAAGTTCCTGCAAATTCCCCCTTACAGCTTCATTGATTTTGCGGGAACCAAGACTGCCGCCCATGATCATTAGAACCGGTTTGTCTTCATAGAATCCCGTCAGCCTCTTCCCTTCTGCCATATCTCCTGAAAACAATTCTTCCCTGATGATGGCTCCTGCACAAATCGCTTTCTCAGCCGGCATGCTGTTCAACGTTTCCGGGAATGTTGTGAAAATCTTGGTTGCAAACGGAACCGCCAGCTTATTCGCCAACCCTGGCGTAAAGTCCGATTCATGAATGGCCGTTGGAACCCCGGACATTTTTGCCGCCATGACGACCGGTACTGAAACAAATCCGCCTTTGGAAAAAATGACATCCGGCTTTGTTTTCCTAATGATGTTCAATGCTTCCATAAGGCCTTTCATGACTTTGAAAGGGTCGGAGAAGTTCTTCCAGGAAAAATACCTTCGCAGCTTTCCGCTGGAAATGCCGTGATATGGAATTTCGGGAAACTGCTCCGTAATAATTTCATTCTCTATCCCATCTTTTGATCCTATGTATGAAACCTTCCATCCCTGCTTTTTGAAAAAAGGGATAAGGGCAGCGTTTACAGTGACATGCCCGGCAGATCCACCGCCGGTGAAAAGTATATGTTTGCTCATCTTCAAGCTCCTATCCATTAAGTATCCTTTATCATTATACACGGTATTTGCTTAAACATTATCAAAAATATATATTAACACGTAAGCCCTTGGCTTTCGAGCAGAAATTAACCTTACAAACATTCTCTCCCCTCATACAGAATCAAGTATGATATAATTCATTAGTTCATTATCTTCATACGTTAATGCCGCTGCCGCTGCTTAAATCAAGCCATTCAACCTAGCGGGGGCCAGGCAGCTCAGAGCAATAACAAAAACACCAATTGATTGGAGGGAAAGGCACCGATTCCTGGGGGATAAGCGGGAATGGTGAGACTCCTCTGGCCAATCCAGTTCCTGCTGACAGCGCATAGCAGATTTAATAAGTCTCCAATGCCTTTTACACTCTTCGTGTTTCCTTTATATCATCGAGTTCAGTCCAGTCTGTACACTGCTAAACGGACCTTTCTGCGTTTAGTGATAAATCAACAAGTTCAGTTTGCACTGAATTCAGAGTGTTATCTTATCACCCGTTCATTCAAAGAGAAATGAAAAGCAATTCACATTGTTCGTTGGGTCCCTTTATCTCATCCGAGAGCCCTCCCATTCATACCGCGCTAACAGCCTTCTGCATTTATTCAGCAAAGGGAGGCAGCTTTCCGCATGACTGGAATGGAAACCAACGCCCATGTTTACTAAGGTACTAAATAATCTTTTTTGCGAGGCTAAACACATGAGACAAACCACAACATTACAAGATAAATTCAGGCAGTTCTTAGTCGTGCTCGTGCCTATCCTGGTTACACAGTTAGGAATGTTCAGCATGAGCTTTTTTGATACGATGATGTCAGGCAAGTTTTCTTCCACCGACCTGGCAGGCGTTGCAATCGGCTCCTCACTGTGGGTTCCTGTGTTTACAGGACTGAGCGGAATATTGCTGGCCATCACGCCGATCGTGGCGCAGCTGGTCGGAGGCGGCCGGCATAAAAATGTGGCTTACTCTGTTATACAAGGAGTTTATGCTGCAGTGTTTCTTGCCTTTGTCGTAATCCTGGCAGGAGTTTTTTTATTAGATCCCGTATTGAATAATATGAACCTTGAAGAACATGTACGGTCAGTTGCAAAGAATTATCTGATTGCTTTGGCTTTTGGTGTCATTCCTGTATTTGTTTACAATGTGCTCCGATCATTTATCGACGCTCTCGGAATGACCCGCATCACCATGTATGTCACGTTGACTTCATTGCCGATCAATATTTTCTTTAACTACGTGCTGATCTTTGGGAAATTCGGCTTTCCGGAGCTTGGAGGAGTCGGAGCAGGTGTTGCTTCATCAATCACCTACTGGCTGATCACTCTTATAGCTGCACTTGTCATTCAAAAGCATTATCCTCTAAGAAGATACAGTGTCTTTGGAAAATGGTTTGCGGTATCTCTGGCGAAATGGAAGGAAATTCTGTTGATTGGGGTTCCTATCGGCCTTTCTATCTTTTTTGAGGTAAGTATTTTCTCTGCCGTTACATTGTTCATGAGTGGATACAGTACGGAAGTTATTGCTGCCCATACTGCTGCCATCAATTTTGCTTCTTTCCTTTATATGATTCCTTTGAGCATTTCCATGGGCTTGACCATTGTCGTGGGATTTGAAGTCGGTGCAAAGAGACTTCAGGATGCCAGGACCTATAGTTTAATGGGCATTTCAACGGCAGTTATACTTGCTGCCGTCTATGGTGCCATCCTGCTTCTTTTCAGGGAGCCAATTTCCACCCTTTATACAGATAACCCCGAAGTCAGCGCCCTGATCGTTCACTTCCTGCTATATGCAGTGTTCTTCCAGCTTTCAGATGCAATTCAGGCACCTGTTCAGGGAGCCTTGCGCGGCTACAAGGATGTTAATATTACGTTTTTGATGGCGTTAATATCCTATTGGATCATCGGCCTTCCACTCGGTTACCTCTTGGCAAGACACACTGATTTTGGTCCGTATGGCTTTTGGATAGGACTTATTTCAGGTCTGACTGCCGGCGCCATCACGTTATCATGGCGCTTGAAGATCGTTCAGAGAAAGGCGAAATTAAAAATCAAAAATTTATAGGAAACCCAAAAACAGGTCCCGTTACTCCGGACCTGTTTTTTCATCTTCCATGACCTTATCAAAAGTAAAGAAGGGATTCTCTTTTCCCATAAATTGAATCTCACCGGCCTGTTGAAAACCATTCTTTTTAAAAAGGGCTTGTGCTTTTTCATTAAGAGAATATGTATCAGTGCGAATATAAGAAACATCGTGGTCTTTTGCCACTTTTTCTGTCTGTTTAATTAAAAGAGAAGCTATCCCTTTTCCCCGGACTTCCGGATCTACTACCAAACGGTGGAATAAGTACGCAGGGCCAGCTTGTCTCCAATCGGAACTTGTATATTCTGCCGGTTGATTTTGATCGATTGTAATACTCCCAGCAACCTTGTTTTGTTCATCCACCGCTACATAAAGGGAGCCATTCTCTGAATCCTTCAAAAAATCCCTTGAAAGCGGGTACTCATCTGTCCATTGGTCGATATTTTCACTCTCCATTATCTCTATGGTTGTTCTAACGATTCTCATAATATCTTCTATATCTTCCTTATTTCCTTTTCGTACATGATAGGACATAGTGGTCACTCCTTCTTACTGCTGTATCTGAAATCTCAGGTCATTCATCTTATCAAATTACCACTAAAGTTTTTCCAGTTCAACTGGAGGGACTTACACCCATACACGCAGGCTTAGAGTATCCGGTTTAAGCGTTTTCCATTCAACCAAGGAAGGCAACGTAAAAAGGGAAGGCCCGAATGTTCAGGCTTTCCCTTTTCAAGTACTCTATTATTTACCTATAAACATTTGAGTCCAGTAGTTGCCATTTGCATTGTGGCCAACACCAATGTGAGTGAAGTTGCTGCTAAGGATATTTTTGCGGTGTCCTTCACTGTTCATCCACGCTTTCACTACTTCTTCAGGTGTACGCTGCCCCATGGCGATGTTTTCGCCAGCCGCACGGTAATCAATCCCAAATTGTTTCATCATATCAAAAGGAGAACCATAAGTTGGGCTTGTGTGTGAGAAGTAATTTTTAGCTTTCATATCATTTGATTTTTCACGAGCTACCTTGCTTAATTCTGTATCGATCTTTAATGCAGGAAGACCATTTTTCGCTCTCTCCTGATTCGTCAGTTCAACTACTTGTCTTTCGAACTGACTGAGTGTCCCGCTGGCTGCTTCAGTCGTTTGCTTTCCTTCTGCTGCCGGCTGCTTAGATGCGGCAGGTGCTGTGCCTTCTGGTGCAGGTGTTTTTACAGTTGGCGTTTCAGCTTGTACAGGCTGTTCTTTAACAGGTTGTTTTTGAGCAGGCTGCTCTGCTTTTTGCTGAGTGTTCCACTTGATGTTGTATTTTGACATTATATCCTGGAACCATTTATTGAATTCTTCATTGTTGCCGGATAATTGATAGGTATATACCTTTGTTTCTGTTTGGATCTGGCTGCCGCTTGCTGCTTCGGCATTATTAAATAATGGTGCTGCCATTAATGAAAAAGCAGTAGCTGCTGATACGATGATTTTCTTTTTAGTATTCATGGATGTTCCTCCTCTGAAATGTGGTTGCTGTGTTGCACACTCAAATCATATCATCGGATTCTTTGTCATATTTATGGCTAAAAATGTAAGAAGGAAGTCTATCTCCATGTTTTTACAAATACCGTAAGCAAAACTCATATCATTATTGGATTCTTTCTGCTTAGCTGGCGCTTACTATTTTGGTTATTACTAGAAACCGATCTTCTATTTACCAGGTTTAAGGTATTGACAGACTTATAAGACTAAATGGTTTTTATCAAAAATAACATTATGATTTCAAGCGTTAAATTTATAGTTTCATCCGCAGTTCATTCAATGCGGATGTGTAATACGCAATCAGCCTGTATTTATCTTCGACTTCTATTGATGACGCTGTAATTCTTTTAATAGCAAAGTAGAACTTCTCCTCTTGGGATTTTCTTACCCTCGGGTGGTTGTTTTCATCTTTCAGTTCCCTCACCACCGCTTCTTTTAAAATGATAGAAGCATCTGTTCCAGCTGAGCGAAGTTCCCTGTTATTCCATATTTGCTTATATAACTGAAGCAGAAGTTCATAATTCGTTTGCATTTCCATTCCCCTTTACTGTCAATACATATTTCCATTTTGTTTTTCTCATACTACTCTTAAATACGAAAGGATGGTGCATGGTAATAAATACTCCATATCGTTGTCCCAATTGTAAAACCAACCGATCTCGTTTCAACATTATACAGCAGGTCCCACAAAGTGTGAAACTCGATCCCCAATCCGGTGAAGTAATGCAGCAATATGAAAGCAGCAACCTTGACCCTTTCCATATTCCATATAAAGGGCCAGAATATAAGGTCCAGTGCGGAGCTTGCGGACTGGTTGAAGATGAACGGACATTCAAGAAATTCGGGGAAAGCTGACCTTCTCAGCTTTCTTTTTTTTACGCCTTTAACACTTTAAAGCAGCAGGGGACAGTCCCCAGCTGCTTTAAAGTGTTAAATTATTTGAGCGTACCTATTTAAAAAGGGCTGTCACCCTGGGGCATGCACAGTGTCTTTAAATGAGTGGATGCATATGTTAGTAGCATGAAATTCATTTAAGGAGGCAGTTCTAATGGGCGATGAAGTTTCTAAGAAAAAGACCAATCCTATCCCTTCCTCGGTAGTAGATTTATTAATCAGCGATATTTTCCATAAAAATGGTGTGAAGGAAAAAGACGTAAAAGGGAAATTATCCGATGAACAAAAGAAGTGGATCAAAGATATGGTAGAAGATTTAAGCGGCCAGGTTAACTCACTGGTAAATCCCAATGATAAAAAAACAGAGAAATAACAAAAGGCTATCTTCCCATTCTTTTTTTAAGTTGCCTGTTTAGGGCGGCTTTTTATTTTCCCTGGAAAACTTCCACCCCTGCATGACAGCGGAAAAAATGGTCATTTTATTCAGTCAATATGCACACTCCTTAAGGACAAGAAAACAATACTATATACCATACCACTAAAAAAGGAGTGCTAAATGATGAATAAGAATTACAGCTACAACAATAGCTATTGCCCTGGAGATGATTATGGGAACAGTTATGGGTATGAAAACAATTATAACCATAAAGATGATGCCCTTCTTCTCCAAGATGGTACACAAGTTTCAATAAATGACCAGGAATCTGATGAACTCATCTGGATTAAGGATTCTTGCAATGTCAGTGTCCAGACGACAGATACTCAAGCTGCTGTATCCCTCCAAATCGGCCTTCAATTGGCCATCGCATTAGTTGTCAGCATCACTATCGGTGACTCAGAAAAGGGTAAATATATTGCCCAGGAACTCTTCCAGAAGTTCGATGCTGAACAAACAAACTACCAAAAAATCTATATAGACAACTCAAAAGATGTTAATGTAACGACTACTGACACTGACCTGGCAGTCAATATTCAGGCATTGCTTCAGATTCTTGTTGCCCTTGTTGTTAAATTGGATGTTCTATAATCAAAAATTAAAATGAGGTGAATGACAATGGAAGAAAAGAAATGGAGAGCATTGGATCATCATTGCGGTGATGACAATGGTGCAGACTTGGAACAAGATGGCGAACAGGTTGTTAAAAGCGAACAAAAGTCTTACGAATGGATTATCATTAAAGATTCTGAAGGTGTAGATGTACAGACTACAGATACACAGGCCGCTGTTTCTCTTCAATTAGGTATCCAGGCAGCAATCGCAGCAGTCATCAGTATCACAATCGGTGACTCTGATCAAGGTAAAGCAGTAGCGCAGGATATCAAACAGTTTATCAAAACAAGACAAAGCAACAAACAAAAGACAATCATCGAGAATTCCAAAAAGGTAAGCGTAGTGACAACAGATACTGACTTGGCTGTAAATATTCAAGCGCTTCTGCAAATCCTTGTAGCGATTGTAGTAAAACTGGACGTACTCTAAGGGGGGCACTTCAGATGGCAAACGATCCTAGCGAGCTGGTCAAACAGCTCAAGGAAATGAACCAAGGGTTACTTGAAAATCTTATGACCACTCAGCAGAGAAAAAGAAACCAAAAGAAAGCGGAAGAAGATTTCAACAAGAATCAAGAATCGGTGAAAGAATCACTGAAAGAACTTCTTGATCTACCAGATGAGGCTGCCTTGGCAGACCTTCTCAATAAACTAAAATAATTCATCGCCCTGCGCTGTTCAGTGGCGCTTGTCTGTTTAAGAGACCATCCTGTTACTGGATGGTCTTTGTTCTAATCTTATAATTTGGCAGATTGTGATTCTGTGCTTTCCTGTTTCAGCTGCGCTTCTTTATTTGACATACGTAAAGGTATTTCTCTCAAAAAGAATGTAATGAGGAACCCTGCAGACATGATGACAGCACCTATTAAAAACACATTGGTCAGCGAAT
Organism: Bacillus sp. SRL337; assembly: GCF_984799155.1. Taxonomy (NCBI): domain Bacteria; kingdom Bacillati; phylum Bacillota; class Bacilli; order Caryophanales; family Bacillaceae; genus Bacillus; species Bacillus sp. SRL337. The sequence continues at coordinate 2,883,661 of NZ_OZ481793.1, forward strand.
AACTCAAGGATTCCCTGACAATTTCCATCATCTTACCGAACAATACCTGCATTTCCGGAGAAAGCGATGCCTGTATATCCTTCAGTTTCTCTCCATCCATTAAGCTTTGCGGACTTTGCAGAGTCTGTAATTGAGCTGCAGTTTCAGCAGGGATTGATTCCAGGTCAACAGAATTCTTCAGTGAAGATAGTCCTCCAGTCATTTTTGATGCCATGGAGTTGTTCATGACAGTCCCCATGATTGCGACCCCAACAGTGCCGCCGATTTGCCTGAACAACTGCGTGGCTGCGGTGGCAACCCCCAAGTATTGATGCTGTACAGCATTTTGGACAGTCAGTGTGAAAACAGGAAAGCATAAGCCCAGACCTGAACCGACAATAATCATATTGAGGACAGCCGTCGTATTGGTCGTTCCGGTATCCATCATTGAAAGCAATGCCAATCCGCTTCCCATGATAAACAGCCCTACCAGTGCAATCAGTTTGTATTTTCCTGTCTTTGTAATCAGCTGCCCCCCGATGGCAGATGCAAAAACCATACTTAATGTCATGGGCATCATCACAAATCCCGATTTGGTTGCTGAAGTCCCTATGACTCCCTGAATAAAGAAGGGCATATACATAATTGCACCGAACATTCCCGCTCCAAGGATGAAACCTATTCCATTCGAAAGCGTAAAAATGTCATTTTTAAATAGGTGGAGGGGCAATACCGGATTCGCCGCACGCTTTTCTGTCACAATGAAGAAAACCAGGGCTGCTGCTGTTAAGGTGAATAAGCCAAGGATCTGGTAAGAAGCCCACTCATAGTCGTTGCCTCCCCAGGTAAAAGCCAACAACATTGGAACGATTGTAAGGGACAGCATTAAGGAGCCAAAGTAATCGACTTTCTTTCTCTCCTGAACAGGTTGTGAAGGAAACAGCCGCCAAATCATCAGGAAGGCAACCAAACCAAAAGGCAGGAATACCCAGAAAACCCAATGCCATTCAGCATTGTCGACAATCCAGCCGCCCAACGTCGGACCGAATACACTTGCAAGACCAAAAATCCCGCCCATTAGGCCCTGCCATTTCCCCCTCTCCCTTGGCGCGAATAAATCACCTACGGCAGTAAAAGATGTCGACATGATCATCCCTGCACCGAACCCCTGAATCCCTCTGAAGGCGATCAATTCAATAATCGAACCCGAAAGTCCATTTAAGAATGAACCGATTGTAAAAATCCCTATCCCAATCAAGATAAACGGTTTTCTTCCATACATATCTGAGAGCTTACCAACAAGTATAGCCGTGACAGATGAAGTAAGCATGAAGATGGTAAACACCCAGCTGTAATATTCAATCCCCCCCAGTTCGGAGATGATAGTCGGCAGGGCTGTACCGACAATGGTCTGATTCAAGGCAGCAAACAGCATTGCCGACATGATGGCCATCATAATCAAGATTTTCTTTTTTGGCTCTAAATGTTCCATGAACTATTTCACTTCCTTTAATCCATAAATATTTAACCTGATTAACTTTTATACAAAAAAAGGGCAACTTTCTTAATAGAGAAAGTTATCCCTTCTAATTCGAGGTGCAGCTTATTCCTTTTTATATAGCTTGTTGAACAAGGTAATCAACTGTTTCAGTTCTTCCTCGGAAAAAGAGTCGAATTTCTGCTGGAAATACTCCAATTTCATCTCCAGGCATTCATCCAAAATCTGTTTTCCTTTCTCAGTAAGTGCCAGGTCCACTACCCTCCGGTCAACCGTCGATCGTATACGAGTCATGTATTCTTTTTCAGTCAAACTGTCCGTTACGCTGGTTATATGGCTAGCCGAAACATTCATCTTTTTGGATAGATCAGATGCTTTCATGGCACCATGTTCTGATAGGTATTTCAAGACCAGGAGCTCACTACTGGATAAATACTTACCATACAACCTTGTAATATCTTGTTTCATCATACGAAATACATTCCGGAATAATTCTTCTAATTGAAACATTTCACTTTTCAATACTATCTTACACCTTTCAGAACACAAAATAATCCAGTACGTTACCTATTTCATTTTATGTCACTTGTAACACAGGGTCAATCCAGTTTGTGTCCTTTTTCATTATTCTCTAAATCTTTCAACTCTTTTTCAAGCTTTGCCTCGTCAAGCTCCTCACCGATGATGACAAGTGTCCTTGGCAGGTTCATATCTTCAGGGAATAGCAGCGGCATGCCATAAGAGTACTGAAACAAATAAGGATATTTCCGTCCGCTGAAAGGAACATATCCCTTCATCCTATAGATAGTATCCGGGAGTGTTTTCATCCACTTCTCAAAATCGGTGTGTGAAACCGAACCTGCAAAACGATGAACATAGGCTCTTAAATGGAGCTGGTGCCCGATTGCGCTCTGTTCCCTCTCCCTCGATACCGGTTTCCCCTCCAGATTTAGCAAATCAGCATAAGATACCTGGCTGTAATTGGTGATGATAAGCTTTGCGTTGGGATTAATCTGCTGGATCTCAAATAAGGCATTGCCTTTTTCCATTTCAGATAACAAGTCTTCTTTATTGAAAATAAGGAGGTGGGCATGCCTGATTTGTTCTCTCATTAATTGAAGAACCTGGGGGCTGTATGCACCTCTAGAAATCCATTGCTTCGCATCCACCACCGTAGTGATTCCTTTAAAATGAAACCGATCTGCGAATAATGGAGACATGACTGCATCCACAACTTCAACGGGATGGGCTGCCCCTGTGGTTTCGATCACCAATACATCAAACTCATCATTAAACAGCAACTCCTGCAGTTGAGACTCCAGCTTATCTTGAATCGAACAGCAAATGCACCCGTCAAGAAGTTCCTTCAATGGGGTCCCTTCTTCTACTTCCTGTGAATCTATTGAAACACTGCCTAACTCATTCATTAATACGGCAGGTCTTAAGTTTTGCTCCTTTAAAGCTGTAATCACGTTTTTAAGCAAAGTCGTTTTACCGCTTCCTAAAAATCCGGAAAGCAGGTAGACATCTTTTTTCATCCTTCAACTTCCTTTCTGCATACTACCTTCTTAGCCCATTCTAGATGAACTAAGCTGCTAATACAATCTTCGCGAAGCTTTTGGTATAATGATTACACATAAGGAGGCGTTGCTTTGCTTGATTTAACAGGAGAAAGAGTTATACCTGAGAAAATGGATCCATTAAACGGAATGCTCCTTGAACATCTGGCGAGATATTATTTTGCCATTGAGCTTGTTGAAGGAAGAATACTGGATTTAGCTTGCGGAACAGGATATGGCTCAAAAATCATCGCCAAAGCTAAAAAGTCAGTCCTAAAAGAAATCATAGCTGTCGATAATGATGAAGCGACCTTAAACTATGCCAGGGCAAAACATTATCATCCGCTGATCCAGTATAAAAAGATGGATGCGGAAGATACTGACCTGCCCGCAAAGCTTGGCACATTTGATGTAATCATAAGTTTTGAAACCCTGGAACATCTGACTCAGGAAAATGTCTTTATGAACAACCTTTATCATATGCTTAAGCCAGGAGGCACATTGATCATTTCCACGCCGTTCGGTGCCGGGAGAGGAATTCAGACAAATGAACCTTTTCATGTCCATCAGCTCACAGAAGCTGAATTTATCGCCCTTTTTGTTGACTATAAAGAAAAAGAGTTCTACCATCAAAGAAGTGTTCTCGTCGAGCCCAAAAGAGAAGGAAAGCACTATCCATTTGGGATAGCTGTCTGTAAAAAATAAATCGCACAATAAAGCGGAGGGGATATCCCCTCCGCTTTATTGTGCTGACGTTTTTCTCTAGTCTGTTTAATATTCCGTCTCCAAAAAATGAACTGCAGCTTTTGCATTTTCTTCAGTGTCAAATTCCAAGACCAATCCATTTTCTTCGGTCATTACATTTCTATACGAATCTTCCACAGGAATACGGAGAGATTCAAAAGATTTCACTGGCTTAAGCATAGATGCCATGCCTAATCTAAGAAGGTCTGAAAGTTCGAGATCAGTTTCAACTGCCTTCTTCCCTTCTTTCATCAGACTTGAAACCGTTTTGATACCTTCTGCGCTGGAGAGTTTCTCCATCAGTTCAGCTTGGACTTTCCCAAGAACCTCCTGTTGTCTGGCCACCCTGCCGAAATCATTCTCACTATCCTTACGAAACCGTACATAATTTAAAAGCTCTTGTCCATGAAGGACATGTTTCCCAGGATCCAAGTCCCATTTCCAAAAGTTGATCATTGCCTCCGGCACCTCAACCTCGACCCCTTGTGGCAGCACACTGTCTATTATGGTGACAAATCCCTGAAAATCAATATTGACAACATGATCAGTCTTAACCTGAAAGTTTTCTTCTATGGTCTCTCTCAAGAGTTCATCACCTCCCCACGAATAAGCGTGGTTGATCTTACTTTTCCCATGACCTGGAATGAACACGTAAGAATCTCTCATTATGGACATGACCTTGGCTGTTTTCGTACCTGGATTGTACTGGGCAACCATAATCGTGTCGGCTCTTGAAGCCTCACTTTCCCTCTGGTCTGAGCCTATAAGCAGTATGTTCATGGGCTCACTCTCTTCGCCAAAGAGTGTTAGTCCTTTTTTCTGTCCTTCGCCATCTTCCTCACGATTCATTAACGCCTCATCCAAAGTTCCCGATTTAATATCCTGATTCTGTTGATCTTCAACAGTTCCTTCTTGCTTATCCCAGTCATCAGCACACCCTTGAATGATCAAAAAACAAATGGCCACCTGAATGATTCTTCTCGCTGTTTTCAATGAAATCACCTTCTTAACCCATTGTTCTTACCATTGTCGGCCAGTTAAACGCGCTCTATACATATAAAGCGGAAGCGGCCGTTCAGCGCCGTACAGATTGGAGGGCTCTCGCATGAGATATAGGAATCACGAAGAGCGACAGTGATTCGATGATGACTAATCGCAAGGAGAGAGACCGAAATCTGCTAGGCGCTGGCCGCTGGAGCTGGATTGACTATAAAGCGCAAGCGCCTTGAACAGCCCCGACAGGCATAAGACGAGCCGGCGAGAAGGTTGCTCTTTAACCTTCTTGACGGATGGGCTTATGACCCCGAGGGGCTAGGCGCTGGAGCTGGATTGACTATAAAGCGGAAGCGGCCGTTCAGCGCCGTACAGATTGGAGGGCTCTCGCATGAGATATAGGAATCACGAAGAGCGACAGCGATTCGATGATGACTAATCGCAAGGAGAGAGACCGAAATCTGCTAGGCGCTGGCCGCTGGAGCTGGATTGACTATAAAGCGCAAGCGCCTTGAACAGCCCCGACAGGCATAAGACGAGCCGGCGAGAAGGTTGCTCTTTAACCTTCTTGACGGATGGGCTTATGACCCCGAGGGGCTAGGCGCTGGAGCTGGATTGACTATAAAGCGGAAGCGGCCGTTCAGCGCCGTACAGATTGGAGGGCTCTCGCATGAGATATAGGAATCACGAAGAGCGACAGCGATTCGATGATGACTAATCGCAAGGAGAGAGACCGAAATCTGCTAGGCGCTGGCCGCTGGAGCTGGATTGACTATAAAGCGGAATGGCCCCGATCAGCGGCGTACAAACTGGAAGGCTTCCGCATGAGATATAGGAAACACAACGAACACCGTGAGTTGATGTTGACTAATCGCAAGGAGGAAGACTGAAGTTTGATAGCCGTTGGGGCCATGAAGCTGGATTGGTTATAAAGCGCAAGCGCCTTGTTCAGCCCCGACAGGCATAAGACGAGCCGGCGGGAAGGTTGCTCTTTAACCTTCTTGACGGATGGGCTTATGACCCCGAGGGGCTAGGCGCTGGAGCTGGATTGACTATAAAGCGGAAGCGGCCGTTCAGCGGCGTACAAACTGGAAGGCTTCCGCATGAGATATTGGAAACACAACGAACAACGTGAGTTGATGTTCATTTCCCTTTGAACGAGAATGAACACTAAATTAATGCCAATTGATAACAGAAAAAATCCAGAACCTGATTTTCTCTGGAACACCTCTCTGGATTCAATGCGGGAATGAACTTGAAGACTTATAGCAAGAAGGAGTCGGAAATCCGCCGGCAGGTGGCCACGCATGGAGGAACACTGAAGTTCGACAGCTATTGTGGCCGACGTGGGACGGAATTTAAATAGGTGTATTTTCACGAAAAAAACCGGCTTTACAAGGAAACCCTGTAAGCCGGCTTGGAAAGAGCTTTACTTTATTTTTTTCGATAAGACTTCAATCGCTTTATTGACCTGCGTGTCATTCTTTTCAATAAGGTTTCTCAAGTTATCCATGAGTTTCAGGATGCTTTCACTGTTCAGAGTGCCAGTCACTTCCAGGCCTTCCTTTCCTTGGAATGCCTTAACGGCTTCTGTTGTTTTTTCATCAAAGAAGCCATCCGCGTTTCCAGTGTCATACCCTTCAGCCTTCAACATTTCTTCAGCTGCCTTCACTTGGTCGGATAAGTCAGATTCTTTTAATTCCTTGTCCGGATTGATATACGGAAGCTCTGCATAGGCAGGCAGAGAAACCTCATGATCCGGTTTGATGCCTTTTTCATGTATCCAAGTGCCATCAGGCGTCAACCATTTAGCAGTGGTGAATTTCATGTTTGAACCATCTGTAAAGCCTTCGGATGTCTGTACCGTCCCTTTACCGAACGAATTGACACCAATCAGAGGGATATCAGCAGATTCACTTACTGCTGCTGCAAGGATTTCAGAAGCACTCGCACTGCCTTTATCGATCATCACGGTTACAGGAACATCAATTTTCTGTCCGCCTTCTGAAACAATCTTCTCTTTATTTCCTTGTTTATCTTCTACTTGGAGAAGAATATCCCCCTGCGGTACAAATAAGGAGGAAATCTTAATAGCCTGATCAAGCAGTCCGCCTGGATTTTGACGAACGTCTATGATGAGTCCCTTCATTCCTTCCGCTTGCATTTCTTCTAGCGCCTTCGTCAATTCTGTGTAAGTATCATCTGAAAAGCTTGTAATCTGAATCTTGGCTATCCCGTTATCAAGCATTTCAGGATAGACCGTTTCCAACGGAATTTCATCTCTCGTAATTGTCACTTTTGTCGATTCGTCAGCACCAGGTCGCTGGATTGTCAAAGTGACTTTTGTGCCTTTTTCGCCCCTGATCTTCAGAACAGCGTCTGTGACACTTAATCCTTGGATACTTTCTCCATCAACTTCGAGGATTTTATCGTTTGGACGCAATCCTGCCTTTTCAGCAGGGGAGCCTTTGATTGGGGAAACAATCGTGATATGCCCATCCTTCTCCTGGATCTCAGCCCCTATCCCTTCAAACGAAGAGGTGATGCTTTCTTCAAATCGCTTAGCTTCATCCTGGTCCATATAATCTGAATATGGATCTTCCAGCGATTCAAGCATACCGTTAATCGCCCCGTTCACAAGGTTTTCCTGTTTCAGATCTTTATAGTATTGGGAGTCCAAAGCATCGTAAGCTTCATATAACTTCTGGAACTCGTCCCTTTCCTGTACACCGACATTTACGGCTTTCTCGTCTCCGAAAGCTAATGCAAAAGTCGTTATTCCAGCGGTTGCAAATACCAAAACGAATATTAACATTACAAATTGAAATTTACGTATACGGATGAAACCGGAGTTGTTCTGTCCTGTGGATTCATCTGTTTTTTGTTTCTGCTCATTGTCCATCAACCTTCACCACTTTCATTGCAAGTCTTGCTAGCATATTTTCCTTAGAATAGCATGTTTCATAAATTCTGAACACTTTTTTTACATACGATGCACTTTGTCCACAAAACAAGCATGGTAAATTACACCTTACTCATTTTATCAGTTTTTAAAATTTATCTAAAGGAATATCCCTTTCGGTTTTTATTATGAGTTAAAAGGGCTGTAAAAAACCCCACAGTACTGACAGCAAGCAGGGAATGAAAAAATGAATAGGCACCAATGAGAGCGAACCCTCCCAACAGGACCACTGTATCAATGATAAATATGATGATGCCGACATTCCACCCGGTGCTTTTCCCAATAATCTGCGCCAGCAAATCGGTTCCCCCCGTTGCAGCTTCTGCAAGGAGCATCAACCCGATCCCTATGCCTACAAAGGCTCCGCCAATCAATGCAGCCAATAGGGGAACCATGTGCACGTTTGCAGACAGAGGCGCGAGCATATCAATCAATAATGAGGACAACCACAAGCCGTGTATGCTTTTATAAAATAAACTCCGATCAAAAAAGAAAGCCAGCAAATAGAGGGGAATACTTAAGACCACCATGGTCAAGCCCGGTTGAAAATCAAGCCAATAATGGCTAATTAAACCAATCCCGATCATTCCTCCATCCAAAAAATGTTGAGGGACAAAAAATGCATTAATGCCAATCGCCACTAAAAGACTGCCGAGGACTATCTGAATATAAACCTTGAACATCCCTTCTCCCCCTACTGCTTTTTCAAGCATGTCCTTCTTACTAACTTATATGTATTAACGTCTGATTTTATTTATTTCCATCAGAAAAGACCTGAAAGGAATACCTTCAGGTCTTAGCCACACTATATTTTTTTCACATTTTTAAAATATTCTTCAAGGGTCCAGTCATTTTCTTTCATGACCTGAGCCGGCTCTTTTCCGACAAAGCGGAAATGCCAAGGTTCATATTGATATCCAGTTATGTCCTCTTTTCCTTTGGGATATCGTAAAATGAATCCAAACTTATATGCATGTTCCTTCAGCCATTTGCCTTCAGGTGTATTTTCAAAAGGAATGCTAACTTGAAAGCCATTGCTCTCACTGGATATATCCATTGCAAGGCCTGACTGGTGTTCACTGTTACCTGGTGGCGCGACTGCTTTGACTGCCTTTTCTTCCCCAAATTGCTTGATTTCCCTTTGAAGGAGCATATCTTGGTACTGGTAGGAACGATACCCGGATATCGCCGTTAAATACTGACCATCTTTTTGTGCGGCAGCAAACATTTCTTCAAGAGCCTTCGCGGCTTCTTTACGAATATAAGCTTTTTCAAGGTCCTGATTTCCAAACACAAAAGGAACATCCGGCCTGACAAGGTCTGAAGGCTTGTATTCACTCAATCCAAACTCTTTATTGACCAACGCCAACGTATTCGACGGATTCGTAATGACCTTTTTACCTTCCACTGTTTTTACTTCATTGAAGAATTGCGACTCCAACTGCAAGGCCGGAGGTATAACTTCTTCTTCATTTTGCTCAGGATTCTCCTGGTTATCATCAGCAGGCGCTTCCCCATTGTCCTGGTCGGCAGCAGTTTCCCCGCTGCTTTCCTTTACATCCTCTTGCTCTTGTGGAACAGATTTATCAGAGGAAAATAAATCTTTTGTCCATTCTTCTGCCTGCTGACAGCCTGAAAGCAGTAAAACAGCGGCTGGTATCAAGAATCGTTTCTTCATCTTTTCTTTCACCTTCTCTATCTTCGTCTCAATCATCATATCACTTCTTATTCAATCTGTAATCAAGGTAAACATTTCTTATAAATGATCCATCCCCGCAACAAACAAATAAAAGGCTGCCGAAAAACCGGCAAGCCTTTAGACCCATTTATTTGACTGCTGCTTCAAGAGCTACTTCAATCATGTCATTGAATGTTGTCTGTCTTTCCTCTGATGTTGTCTCTTCACCTGTTAAGATATGGTCGGAAACGGTTAACACAGATAGTGCATTGCGACCATGCTTCGCTGCCAAAGTGTACAGGGCAGAAGTTTCCATTTCCAGGGCAAGTATGCCATATTGAGCCCATTTCTCATGTTCTGCATTATCATTGTAGAACATGTCTGCTGTGAAAACATTTCCGACTTTCAAGTTAAGTCCTTTTTCCTCACCAGCATCGTAAGCTCTTTTTAACAGTGAGAAGTCCGCTGTCGGTGCATAATCGATACCGTTGAAAGTCAAACGGTTCATCTGGGAATCAGTTGAAGCACTCATTGCCAGGATAACATCTCGTACCTTGACATCCTTTTGGATGGCACCGCAGGTTCCGACACGGATCAGGTTTTGGACATTATAGCTCTGCATTAGTTCATTGATGTAAATGGAGATGGATGGTACACCCATGCCGGTGCCTTGAACGGAAACCCGCTTTCCTTTATACGTACCTGTGTACCCGAACATGTTCCTTACCTCATTATAACAAACCGGATTCTCCAAAAATGTTTCAGCAATGTACTTTGCACGTAAAGGGTCTCCTGGCAGCAGGACCGTTTCTGCAATTTCATTTTCTTTTGCACCAATATGTATGCTCATTACTATTCCTCCAATTCATTTTTCAAGTAGCAATTTTGCCCATTCCTTAGATTACTTCTGCATCTTAAGGCTATGCATGAACATTGTAAGCTTTTTTACCAATTCATGCAATGAGTTCATACCAAGGATAACAAAGATGGAAGTGGCAAAACTAATCGTCAAGGAGGGATTATCATGGCTAATGAAAAAATGAGCAAGAAGCTTCGCCAGGCAGTGGAATATGCCAACAACACAAATCCATCTTCACGTTCCAGAAACCAGCCAAACTCTTCTAAAACTGAAAGATTCAACAGCGGGAGGTAACTGATTTGGGAAAAAAACACCGAGCACGCATTAATGCACCAAAGAAAAACAATCACATTCCACCGGAAGCAATCGTTGCCGAACACGATGCTCATAACAAAGAACATTCAGGCCGCAAGCGTAAAAACGCCCCGGGACATAACGAATAAAATCATTATTGATGGAGAGCTGACATGTTTCAGCTCTCTTTTGCGTATGGTAATTCTACCTTTTCGCAATCCCGCTGCTTTTCTGGCATTCTTCCAACCCAACTAGCCTTTAAACATCAACAAAAAAAGAAAACCCCAGCTAAAGGAGCCGGAGTATGTAACGTCATCTGATAATCATTCTATTTACCTCATTCCACCCGCCGGGCTCAAGCCTGTAGTAGTAATGGCCCCTTCTCCCTTCATCAATAAAGACAATATCTCCTGTAGTGAGGTAGCGGCCATAATAATCATTTGGCATTCTATCCGGAACATTGAACAAGCGGAAAGTTTGATCCAGGGCTTGCAACCTATTCTCTGCAGGAACAGCCATACGATAAACTTTTTGGTAGCCTTTCCTCTGGCCGAAATCAGGTGTCTGAAAAATAGTGACATCAAAAGTCTTTGTATAGGATTTTGGACGAATGATTTTTTCGAGCAATGCCATAAGAACCCCTCCGTTCGGTTTGTTCTTATAGAATTAGATCTTGTCCATGTCGAATCCTTCATCAGAAAAAGACTGCTTTTGTCGAAGGAAAAAAATTCAGGAGAATCGGTCCAGCAGTTTTGTGATTCTTTCATCAATAGACTGTATTTCGGCTGCAGATACTGACAATTTCACCATTGATTCATCCGTATCCAGGGCCTCTGCAAGAAATCCCCCCAAGCCTCTTGCCTTACGGTCTACCTCAAACAAAAGATCCACGGAATTCAGACTCTGGCTCATGAAAACGACTTCCAATTCATCCAGCCTCCTGCTATACCTGCCGGTAACCGGAACAAACTCAAATTCCTGCACAAATGGATTTCTGCCCCGCAAATGCCGTGATGCCTGTTCGCAGTCTGCCTTTCTCAGCTTAAATCCAAGTCTGCCCAAAGATGAAAAAACAGAGTTCATCATCTCGTTCGGGGAAATTTCAATATAATCCTTATCACTGGGATCCATCGCATTCTTGATATCCAGTCCTGTTGCTACCCAAACGCGGGTACTGCCGACAGTCACAGGGGTGTCGAATGGAAGCTCGAAGCTTACAGGGAACTGTTTCACTTCATTTGCTTGTATGACAAACGGCTCCGTTATCTGAATCTTTTCAATGCATGCACTATCTGTATACTTTTTATCATCTGATTCCCTGATATAAGTCGTATACAGCTTCAGGTAGATAGAATCAACCTCCTGTTCAACATTTCCGCCTTTCACTTCAACAACGCCCGATACTCTTTCGCCAGCCGTATATCGCTCCTTTTCCAATTTTGTATCCACTGAAGCTGCACCAATTCCTACAGATGCAAATACCTTATTAAAAAATGACATCGCGATTCCTCCCATTACTGTTTAGCTTTTTGAATTGCATTTTCTAAAGAATTCATCAAAAGGCTTGAGTTTTCAAATGGTTTCTCAATCTGAAGCAGTCTACGTAAGATGACTTTTGTGTGTGCAGACACCCCCAGTTCTTCTTCCCAGCTTTTTTCCTTTTTCCCGCCACTATTATAGGAAGAGTACAAAAGGAAGAGCAGGAAGTGTCCCAATGCATAATAGTCAGCCCTCACACTTTTCTCGCGCATATAGTCTCTATGTTTGAGCATCGCTGTATCATTGCTCGCTATATTGGCCGCAAGCCCAAAATCGATAATTTTCATTTTGCCTCCACTGTCAAGGATATTCGGGATTCTCAAATCTCTGTGAACAATCCCCTTTGCATGAATTATCCTGACAAGCTTCATCACTTCTTGGACAATAAGCAACGATTCTTTTTCGTTAAAGGTTTTTCCTTCTTCAAAAATCAGCTGAGCAAATGTTCTTCCTTCAAAATACTCCATGACAAAGTAGGGCACGTTCTTATGCTTGCCGGTTGAGATAAGTCTGGGAAAGTGGACGCCGTCGAGATGTTTCAATACATCCGCTTCCCTATTCAATAATTTCCCGTTGTGGTCAATCAGCCTTTTATAGGTACGCTGCCTTTTCAGCACAGCAAGACTGCCATTCGATTTGTCTGTCACAAGATAAGCGGTGCCATAGCTTCCTTTGCCCAATAAGGATTTCACTATATAATTGCCAACCCTGAAGCCGGGCTTCCATTCTTTTTCAAAAAAATTGACCGCTTCTCTCCAGATGCCCATTTAGCTCAGCTGCTGAAAAAGCTCGAAAAACTGCTTTTATACTTCTTTTTATAATGATGATGCCCATAGTGCTTATGTTTCTGAGATTTATAATGCTTCCAGGAATCACTGGATGAATAATATTTCTTGTGTGATTTACTTTTTAATAAATGTTTGATTATTTTTTTCAGCAAAGTCATTCCTCCTTTGTTTTTATACGGTAAAGTAACATAAAAAGTTTCATTGTGGGGTGATATTTATGGTTTTATCCTTACTCGGGAGTTTCACCAAATCAAAGGAGAAATTAATCCCGCTATTAACCGAAAATGAACTTATCAAAATCAAATCACTGATTATGAAGAAAAGCGATCAGCCTCTTGCCATTCTGCCGGATGAAAGAAAGATCATAGAAGGGATCAAAACGGAAACATCACGCAAAAATAAAAATAATTGTACGAGAACCAAAGCATACCTTGACTATTTCCAGAGAAATAAGGAAATCGAATGGTCTTTCCTTGCTCATATGGTTTCGAGAAATGCAGGGTACCATATGACAGATCTAAAAGCAGATTTCCTTCCCTCCCTCCTTCAGGAAAGGGAAGCCAGGAACTTTTATTTGTTTCTTGAAAAAGCTAATGCCTCTATTTTTCATGACGCCTTTCCCCAACTCCTGCTTTACCGGAAAAGTGTTGAAAAAAAGACACCCTTATTTCACTTGCTCCCTGCTTTTGGCGTTTCTCGGGCAATGGCTGTTTTCTGGGAACGGTTTTGGATGAGCGGAGATAAAACAGAAATGACACTTGCCTTAATCATAAATGAACAAAGTATGCTGCAACGAAGGGTCATTTCCAAGATCAAAGAAAAGCACCTTTATGAAAAATTATTATTTCTGATTCAAGACAGAATGGAACTTACAACCGTTCTCTTTCCCTATAGAAAAAGGAATAAGAGTAAAAAACCTTATTCTTTGGCTGGAACGAGTATCTCTCATTTTGAAAATGCGCAGAACCGTATAGACATCGGGAAGAAGCTCTATGCCATTCTGCTTATGAAAAAAAATATTTATCATTCTTCTTTTGAATTTGCTTCCATAACTCCTCATACAGGTTCAAGGAGCGATTACTGGCCAGAAAGTTATTCACTCAACAAAATGAATGGCCAAAAAGTATTCAGTCCGCCACTGACTGCTGTCTTGGACGATCTTGAACAAACATATTCCCACGAAGATTGGGTTCATCAAAATACAATTCAAAACGTCGATGCGCTCAATTCTATTTTCATTCCTAAGCATTTTGATGTATCACTCCAGGCGCGAATTCTTATCAAAATGGCTGCTGAATGGATTCCAACTTAAAGCAGACTTCCTCGCCAGGAAGCCTGCTTCGTTTGTATGTAGCAGAGACAATATCTGCCTCATGTGAAATTAATACTCATCATCGTTCGGTTCCTCGTCAATAATGCATTTCTCTATAAGATATTCAAACGTAATATCGGCTATTTCCTCCAGTTCCTCTTCTGAGGGTACATACCCTCTGCGGACAAGCTCCTGAAAGAAAAATTCAGCAATTTCTTCCGTATCGATAAACACTTCGATTTCACGCATAGTATCGCCCCCTTGTACTTCAATCTATGAACAGCAAAAGAAAGTTATGCAAGTTGAAAAAAGTTTTCATACACCTGCTTGGACAAGCATAAAGTGAGGAAACAAAGCAAAAAATCTTATCTTTACATGCTGGAGGAGAGGTAAAAATGGAAACAGTCAAAACACTGAAAAGTTTCTTGGAAGAAGATATCATGAAGGATGATGGAATGATCATTAAGGGAATGGAACGCTTGCTGAATTGGATGTTGAAGGCGTTTGTCATCTTGAGCTTTCCAGTGTTCCTTATCTGTTTGCTTTGAATCAGTCTTTACCGATGGCATCAGAATTTGAACTCAGGTGACTCTTCAGCTGATCGACGATGGTATTCATCTTTCGTTTATATTTCTTATCTTTAAATAGATAATACAATACTTTTAGGTCGTTGTATTGGTCAAGAAGCCGGTCCACATAGCTGTCATCCTGATATTTCGGAGAAGGTAACACTGCCTGGTTCTTTTTGGCAGGGAGCATGATTCCGTATTTTTTAATGAAGGTTTCGGCCTGATCATAATCTGCAATAAGGGTCAGTTCCTCTTCATCTGCCTCAAGCCATTCCCCGTCCGTGATTCTGGTCAACTCGTAAATGACATCTTCCCATGAATCTTCTTTATATCTCCAAATTTCTGTTCGGAACCCGACGATTTTGAAAATATCCTGATCATAGCCTTTCACTTTTACCAGATCGCCAAAAAGGAATTTATATTCTATATCAATCTGCTCCTGTTCCAGCAAGTAGCCGTCATATTCATCCAGCAGCCTCAAACAATCTTCCTTGAACAATCCTTCACTTTCATTGACTTCGTAAACATATTCTCCCTCTAAAAGCTTAATATTTGTCACCTTTCCGACAGTACCATAGATTGTTACCACAACAGTATCCCCTGTCTTGAATTTTGGCTGTTTCCGCTTGCCCATCTTCTCCCCTCCTCTTAAGCTTATTTGTTAATATCATATGCAGGCCATGAAATAACGCTAATAAAGGAAGCCTATTATGGAGGGGAATTTTTATAAAAGAGCGCAAGCGCCTTGTAAAGCGCAAGCGGCCGTTCAGCTCCGTACGAACTGGAAGTCTCCCGCAAGAGATATAGGAATCACGACGAGCGAGATTAATAACGACTGTTAAAATACTGCAAGGAAGACAAACATCGATCATCAATGGCTATCCACTACAACATGGGGTGCTGCCTTTATCAGTTTATAAAAAGCGAAAACGCTCTCCTTTTATAAAATATTCAAAATACAAATAGGTAGTTGAAGGCAGGTGCACGACCAGCTGGATTAGGGGGACAGGTGGACAAAGGTTAATAATAATGTAGATTATCATATTAAGTCGAACGGCTCGTAAATTAAAATAGCTCAAGTGGGTACACAATAGTTAACGCCAATCAACTAAGGAGTGTTCCCAAATGAGCTATACCCATATCGTACCACAGGAACGTGTATTAATCGAAAGTTATTGCCTGGAAAAGAAATCGCTGTCTTACATTGCCTCACAGTTGAAAAGAAGCAAAAGCACCATTCATTACGAGCTAAAACGCTGTAAACCTTATAATGCCCTGCAGGCTCAGCTCGACTACGATGCCAAGAGGGAAAACTGCGGTTCTAGACGCACGGTCCATCAAGAAGATATTGACTATATTTTGACCAAACTTAAGCTAGGCTGGTCGCCTGAAAGCATTGTAGGCCGGTATTGTAAAATGCATAAGAACCCTTTTCCAATCAGTGTATCAAGCATTTACCGGTACGCTGCCCTCGGTCTGTTTAAGCTGTCCCAAAAGCTTCTGATTCGAAAAGGGCGGAAGTTAAAAAACAACATGACGGAAACGCGAGGCAAGATGCCCCGTCTTAAAAAAATTCATGCTCGTAGTGCGCCTCGAAGCCAAGTCGGGCATTGGGAAGTCGATACAGTCATTGGCAAGTCGCACAAAAGTCAGATTCTCACGTTGACCGAACGTACCAGCCGGTTTGAGATTATCTATAAACTGTCAGCAAAAACGGCGAGTGAAACCGCCCAGTCCATCATCCATGTGTTGAAAAACTTGCCTAAAAAAGTGGTGAAGTCCATCACCGCAGACCGTGGCAAGGAATTTCATCTTTGGGAAGAAGTGGAGAAAGGGCTGGAAGTTCCCTTTTACTTCTCGGATCCCGGCAAACCAGGTCAGCGTGGTACCAATGAAAATAGCAACGGCCGCATTAGGCGCACATACCCAAAAGGAACTGATTTCAGCCGGATGACCCAGAAGGACATTATGGACTTTCTCTTGACGTTTAACCAGGTCCCCCGGAAAGTGCTCAATTATAATACGCCATTTGAGGTATTCATGAATTTCTTGCCGTGTTCGACTTGAGTTGACAATTTATATAAAAAATAAGCTTGCAGAATTTATCCAGAGATGGACTTTGTCTGCAAGCTGAAGCCGCCTGAAACCTCAGGCGGCTTTGAAAATTATTTTTCTTCAATTTGATACCTTTCCCACACTTCATCAAATACTCTCATGCTCTGAAGATAATGGCCGTTCAATTCCAGGTAGGAACTGACTTCGTTATACTCTTCTGCCTGCTTGGGGAATGCAAGGTCGTCGTATACACTATTGGCGAAAGCCGTGAGCTCATCGCGATCGGTGGGTTGTCGGTATTTCATTAAAAAGTGGTAAAATGATTTTCTCATTATAATCTCCTGCCCTGTAAAAACTGATTGATCATTGAATTTCTGTCTTTATTTTTCGTCTTTGTTTAAGAATACAAAAACAAAAGGGCGGCGTAAAGACCTGTTCAGTCGAATCGGAAATAATTCCTTTTTAGTTTTCTCTCGAATTTCATTAAATCGCGATAGGAAACTTTATCTTCCAGTAGTTTCGTGTCAATAAGCAGCAACTGGTCTTCAATTTCAACTGTAACCGCTTCCTCAGTGAAGACAATACCACAGCTGCTGCAAAACACCTGGGGAGTACCGAATATCTCAATTGCTTGGGAACCGTCAGGAAGTTCCCAGAAAACCGGACCGCTGCTTCTATATGCTCTTTGTTCCCCGCACCATGTACATTCAAACATTTCATTCATCATCAGACTCTGCCTTTTCCATCTTCTTCAGCTGTGCCTGATATTTCTTTTCCTTCAAAGAATCTCTCTTTTCACGGAAATCCTTCAATGATTTATGCTCTGGATTTGTTACGTAGTTCTTTCTTCGATTCAATCTGTTCAACCCTTCAGGAACCAGGGATGATTTCGATTCGTTCAGCAGGCCATTGATCCCGATTTCTGATTTAAAGGCCCCGGTGGGATAAATAGAGCTGAAGTAGTCATCCGCTCTGCCTGCAGTATAGCTTTCCGGCTCAGGATACGTTGTGATCACTCCTTCGAAATTACGTAAAACGACCTTATCGGCACTTTGAGAGATAAGGTAATTCGGCTGAAGGGCAATCTTGCCTCCCCCTCCCGGTGCATCTACCACAAAGGTAGGGACTGCGTACCCTGAAGTATGCCCCCTCAGTCCTTCAATAATTTCCAGCCCCTTAGAAACGGGAGCCCTGAAGTGACCGATTCCTTCTGAGAGGTCGCATTGATAAATATAGTATGGACGGACACGGATTTTGACAAGGTCATGCATTAGCTTCTTCATGATCGGTACACTGTCATTGATACCTGCCAGGATCACTGCCTGGTTTCCGACAGGCACTCCTGCATCTGCCAGCATTTCGCAAGCTTTTTTTGATTCTTCGGTAATTTCAATAGAGGTGTTGAAGTGAGTATTCAACCATACCGGATGATATTTTTTCAATATCTTGCATAAGTTCTCTGTGATTCTCTGAGGAAACACTACAGGCGCTCTTGTGCCGATCCGGATAATCTCCACATGAGGAATCTCCCTTAGATTTTTAAGGATGTATTCGAGAATTTTGTCATTGATTAAAAGACCATCCCCGCCAGAAAGGAGTACATCTCTCACTTGGGGAGTTTCACGAATATAATTGATGGCTTCGTCAAGCTGCTTTTTAGGCACCCCCATGCCGATTTGCCCTGAAAACCGTCTGCGTGTACAGTAACGACAGTACATCGAGCATTGATTCGTGACAAGGAAGAGGACTCGGTCTGGATATCTATGTGTCAAACCCGGGACGGGAGAATCCTCGTCTTCATGCAGGGGATCTTCCATATCATATTTCGTTTTATGGATCTCTTGCCCTATTGGCACAGACTGCATTCTGATTGGACAGCGTGCATCCTTCTCATTCATTAACCAGGCATAATAAGGAGTAATGTTCAGCGGGATCGTTTTGGTGGAGATCCTGACCCCTTCTTCTTCCTCAGGGGTTAAATCGATCACTTTTTTCAGGTCATCCAGTGTCCTGATAGTGTTTGTCAATTGCCAGATCCAATCATTCCATTGTTCTTCTGTGACATCCTTCCACATTTCTATGTCCTTCCAATGCCGCTTGGGTTCATATAGATCATTCAACATTTAAGACACCAACCCTTCTCCATCATTTCACTAGACTGACAGCACTTTCAACACAAGTATTCAGTTTTCAGTTACTTCTAGGCTATGATGGGCCAGGAAAAATGGTCTCAAATTTTCATCCAGAAAAAAGAAATCCGTCAGTCTTCACTTAAATCCTTCCACCAGATATTCATATCTTCCATCTTGTCATAGATGTAACAGTTGTTCACCAGCCTTCCTCCATAGTGGTATCCCAGCTGTTTGAAGGCTGCATTCATTCCAAAAGAAAGTGATCTGGCTATTGTATAGACACAGAATATCTGCTGTTTAGCCAACTCCTCTTCCAATCCGCTGAGCAGCTGCTTCATCAAACCGCCTCCTCTGTAAGAAGGCAGTGTAGCACAGTCTGTTAGTTCAGCATTTACCTGTTCTGCGTTAATTTCTGCTGAAGCAGCGCTTATGATTTCCTTCTCCTTCTCAACGAAAAGGAAAATTGTTCCATTCTCCATTGATTTCCGGATGTATTCCGGTTGTTGCAATGGTACTGGATAGACAGGAAATACTTTTCCATAAAGAGCTGCAAGCCTTTCAGCATCGGCTGATCCTGCCTTTTGAATCTTGAATTTATGAAGGGGATTTCTCGACTCTTCCGAAAGCTGTTGAACATCAGAGAAGATTTTTTCTGTTCCCTTCCACTGTGAGGGCAGTTTTCTCGCATCTGTCATGAATCGTGCCAGGAAATATCCATCACTTCCTCTAAATAATCCTTTTATGACGGCTTCAAGCTCAAACCCTTTTTCCAAGAAGTAGAGGAGCTGCTCACTCCTCGCCTTTATAATGACTTTTTGAGCAGAATGTTCGTCAGCTGATTGTTGTACTAACCGTATAACCTCGTCCTGGTTACCCGAATATTCATCTACTCTGATTCTTTCATTAAAATGGTCAAAATAGACTTTCAGTTTGGCTTTCTTCCCCGAAATTTGTTTTGTGTATTGCATGGTTTCCCTTCTTTCTTTCCCATTACAATTATTTTATTTTTCTACTTCACACCATTCCATGATAGCAGATACAATAACTTCTGCTGATTGAAGAATTCGGGGCACTTCAATATACTCATTCGCATCATGGGCAGATTCGGTTGTTCCAGGTCCAAAAATAATGACAGGTATATCCCCCCCCTTTTGAAAGGATGCCACCGTCCGTACCCCATGGAGATGCTTCAATCACTGGAGGTGAATGGAAAACCTGTGTGTAGGCTTCACATACAGTTTCCATGAATGGATGATCACTCTCGAGACTGCCTGGCTGCCACCTGCCGCCAAACCATTCCAAAGTGACCGGATGCTTTCTAAACCAACTGTCATTTCCTGCAAGCCCTTCCAGGCAGGCTTGCATTTCTTTTTCCACAGCTTCCATCGTCTCATGAGGACCAACGCCTATTCTTCCCTCGATCACAGCAAGATCCGGCACAGAAGAGGGCCACTTTCCACTTTCAAATTTGCCGATATTAATCGGAAATGGAATAGGTATGTTCCTATAGAGAGGATCCTTTATATCTTTATTTCTTCTTTTCTCCAAGTCTTGCAATGCGTTCAGAACTGCAACTCCCTTTTCAATGGCGTTGATTCCCTCATACCTTGTTCCCCCATGGGCTTGTTTGCCCTTCACCAAGATCCTGAACCACATGGACCCCTGCTGTTTGGGAAACAGCTTCAAGTTGGTCGGCTCCGGAATGATGGCAGCATCGGCACTATACCCTCTAACTAAAGCTGCCAGTGTCCCTGTTCCACCGCTTTCTTCTTCGATTACACTTTGAAAAATGACGTCGCCTTTCAGGTGGACACCATTTTCTTTCAAAGCTTCAATAGCTAATAAAAGAGCAACTGTTCCGCCTTTCATATCTGTTGCTCCTCTTCCGAACACCTTTCCATTCCTATACTCACCGCTGAATGGATCCATATTCCATGCGGTTTTATCCCCTTCCGGGACAACATCTATATGGCCATTGAGAATGATTGACCTGCCTCCTCCTTTTCCTTTTAAAATCCCGATTACATTTGGATTTCCTGAGAAATCTTCACGGTCACAGCGATAGAATGGGTGATTCATAACATCCTTTTTTTGTATTTCCCAGATATCAAGCTTCAGCCCGATTTCCCTGCATTTTTCAATGATGACAGCCTGCGCCCTCGACTCCTGCCCCCGAACACTTTTTTCCTGAACTAGTTTTTGCAAGAGCAGGACAGCTTGCATTTCCTGGCGGTGAATCCACTCTTTAACTGCAGTATGTTCCATTTCCTTCACTTCCTTTTCGTAAAGTGATTTCAAAGGAGTTTTTTGTAAACATTGCACTATAACCATCATTTCCGCTGTGCCTGACTATAAACCGGAATGGCCCGGTCAGCGTCATAAGAACTGGAAGGATACCGCATCAGTTAATGAAAAAAGGATGTGCAGAGCAATTCGATGCTGACTTACCGGAAGGAGCAAGGCTGAGTTACGGTAACGGCTGGTGCCTTGAAGCTGGATTTACGGATGCCATCTATCTCCTAGCTCTGCAAAAATTTGCGCTCCTCCAACCCCACTGCCTAACACGACTCATTATTGAAAGACAATTGTTTCTGGAAAAATCCCATGGATACTTGGCCATTTCCACCTGAATGGAAGAGCAGCGCTTTCTTTCTTACTTTTTGAGATGGTTCTGGTGAAATAGGGCGATATTTATTGCCGTTATTAAATAACAACAAAGGTTACGAAATCACCAATTGATAAGAACAACTTCAATTTACAACCAACAGTTCTAAATGATTTTAATGGTTTCTGAGATTTCAAATCCTGCTTCTGTATTTTTCTTGAGATCATCCAGTGTATAAGGGCTGAAAATTTCTGTTAGTTTCAGACCTTTATTCGTAATATTATAGACTCCCATATCGGTAATGATGATGTCCACACAGGTTTTTGCAGTCAGGGGAAGGCTGCATTTCTTTACTATTTTGCTTTTTCCATATTTATCGGATTGAGCCATGACGACAATCACCTTTTTTGTTTTCATGGCCAACTCAGTTGCCCCTCCCATCCCAGGCACTTTCTTCCCTGGGATAATCCAGTTGGCAAGGTCTCCTTTTTCACTGACTTCCAATGCACCAAGGATGGTAAGGTCGAGCAGCCCTCTTCTGATGATGCTGAAGGCAATCGAACTGTCAAAATAACAACCACCGGTTTCCAGTGTTACAGGGAACCCTCCAGCGTTGCATAGATTTGCATCCTCTTTTCCTTCAACCGGAGACTTGCCAATCCCCATGATGCCGTTCTCTGCATGGAAGATGATATCTGGAAGTCCCTTTAAATGGTTCGGAACAAGTGAAGGGATTCCGATTCCTAAATTGACAACCATCCCTTCTGTTATTTCTGCCGCTGCTCTGGCCGCCATTTTGTTTTTTTCTGCTACTCCCAAGCCCACTTCCAATCAACTCCTTCTGAGAGAACGATTTTATCCACGAAAACGCCTGGAGTTATGATTTCTTCGGGCTGCAGACTTCCCGGCTTCACAATTTCCTCAGCCTCGACAATCGTGACATCTGCTGCCATGGCGACTAGCGGGTTGGTATTCCGGGCACTTTTATCATATATGAGGTTGCCGTGTGTGTCCGCCTTTTTAGCATAAATGATCCCCACTTCTGCTGTAAGTGCTGTTTCAACCAGATATGTTACTCCATTCAGTTCAAGCTTTGTTTTTCCCTTATTCAAGTAGGGATCTTCAAGCCCTATATCTGTAATGATCCCTTTCAGCCCGCTTCCTCCCGACCTGATTCTTTCTGCCAGTATTCCTTGGGGAGAAAATTCAACTTCAAGCTCACCTTTGCTCATCATGTGCCCGGCGACAGGATTGCTTCCTATATGGGAGGCAATCACTTTGACTGCCCTGCCTTCTGCAATAAGCTGTCCAATCCCGATTGAAGGGAACCCTGTGTCATTTCCGATCAATGTCAGATCTTTCACTCCCCATTGAAGAAGGCGGCGGATAAGGGTAGGAGGCGAACCAACTCCCCCAAACCCTCCAAACATCAACGTCATACCGTCATAGAAAAATGATTTCACCTCTTCGTAACTGCTGACCTTTTGTACCCCCATTATCTTCCCTTCCTTCGTTTCATATCCCCGTTAGAACTTCAAAGGTTTTTTCCAGCCGAACAATCAGTTCATTAAGCTCAGCAGCAGTAGTTGTAAGCGGCGGCGCAATTATAATCGCAGATCCGCTCCTTCCATCCAGTCCTGCTGCAGCAGGGTAAAGAAGGAGACCTTCCTTTTTTGCTACGTCCACTACCAAAGAGGTAAAGGAGGAGTCGATCGTTTTTCCCTTCAATTCTCCTGTAAACTCCACCCCTATCATCAAGCCTTTTCCGCGCACATCGCCAATAAAGGTGAAATTCTTCTTTAATTCGTTCAGCTTGGCTCTCAGGTATGTCCCTTTTTCACCTACCCCTTCAATCAATTTTTCTGATTTGATAAGCTTAAGGACAGCAAGTGCAGCAGCACTGGATAACGGGTTTCCACTGAAGGTGTGTCCACTCATAATTACCTGGGTTCCTTCCATGATCGGCTCCATCACTTTTTGGGAGATGAGCGTTGCGGCAATGGGAGCATACCCTGCACTCAATCCTTTTCCAAGAACAGCGATATCGGCCTGGACACCCCAATGATTCAATGCCAGGAAAGCCCCTGTTCTTCCACATCCTGTCATGACTTCATCTGAAATCAACAGAATTTCATACCTTTCACAGATTTCCTTGATGATTTGAAAGTATTCTTGCGGAGCATCAATTGCTCCTCCCGCTGCCCCGATGACTGGCTCAGCAATGAATGCAGCAATGTTACCCTCCCCTATCCTTCTAACAACAGTTTCAAGCTGTCTGGCACAGTGGACATTGCATTCAGGATATGTTTTGCCAAATGGGCATCTGTAGCAATAGGGAGGTTCAACTGCCGGCCAGTCTCCGACAAATGAATCAAACCTCTCTCTCCTTACAGGATGCCCTGAGGCTGATAATGCCCCAAACGTGATTCCATGGTAACTCAACCAGCGTGATAGAACTCTCCGTTTCGCCGGCCTCCCTTTTTCCTGCCAATGCTGGATAGCAATTTTCACTGCCGTTTCAACTGCCTCAGAACCGCTGTTAACGAGAAAACACCATTCCAGACCAGTCTCATCGGAAAGCATGTCAGCAAGTTCTTCACTGGGTCTGTTCGTGAATTGAGAACGGTAGACAAACGACACCTGCCGGCCCTGTCTGTAAATGGCCTGCAATATCTCTTCAATGCCATGACCAATATTGGCCGTCACAGCGCCGGAACAGGCATCTAAATATTCAACCCCTGCCTTGTCATACAAAAATACACCTTTGCCGTAATCAATTTCAGGATACTGTTCCAGAAGCATCGGCTTGATTAAGTGAGAATGAGGCACACTACCCCCTCCTGATCTAAGTGGAGTTTTACTCTTACTAATACTTATGTAAATTTAAGCGAATCTTTCTTGAAGAAAGGAAGATCATGAAAAAAGACCGATTTTCATCGGCCTTTTTACTGTACAGCAACTTATGATTTTAAATTAACATTTAGGAGCATAGCAAACTGCTCCGATGATGATTAACAGGATAAACAACACAACTATCAACGCAAACCCGCCATTATAGCCTGCACCACCAACTGGTGCGGCAGGATAAGCATAGTAACAACAATCGTCATAACCGTAATGCATTCATATCACTCCTCGTTTTTTCTGTTTCTCCATACTGTATGTATCAACCGCCTAATTTGTTTATGTCTCTGCCCAAAATAGGCGGGAGTGAGTGGTGGTTCATGCACTGCCTTTGCCTTACCAAAATGAAAAAGCATTGTGTGCTTCTAGAGGTAGATAAATCGAAAGCTTTCATGATAATATGTACAGTTTCACATTGGAGTCCTTTAGACTTCCTCGTGAGGTATTGGCCTTAGCCTCAAGTTAAAGTATTTTCGTGAGCTTGGTGGGTTCATGCAAGGGGCAAGAGCCCAATGAAAAAAGAGCTGAATTCTCAGCTCTTTTTTCATTTAACCGATATGGTCATGACCTGGCTTTGGCCAGCCGTTACGACCCCTGCTTCTTCTTTTTCAATCTCCCTAAAGTCATCGCCATTGGTAAGAATGACGGGAGTGATGGTGCTCTTTGCTTTTTCTTTTACGAGGTCCATGTCAAATGTTACGAGGGGATCTCCTGCCTTCACTTTCTTCCCTTCAGAAACATGTGCTTCAAATCCCTCACCGTTTAGTGACACCGTTTCCAGACCGATATGGATCAACAGTTCTGCTCCGTTTTTCGCTTTGATTCCAACAGCATGTTTTGTCGGGAAGACCTGGACAATTTCCCCGTCTACTGGAGAAACCACTTTCCCTTCAGCGGGGTCAATGGCAATTCCGTCCCCCATCATCTTCTGAGAGAAGACAGGGTCCGGTACTTCATCAAGACTCAGCATTTTTCCGCTGAGCGGAGAATGGACATTAATGGAAGCAGGTGTTTCTTCTTTTTTACCAAATAGTTTTTTTAGCATTACACTCAGCCTTTCTTCATCAATACTAGATTGTACTTAGTCATTCAAAGAGTTTATTATATTTGCTGTATCCTTCTTTTTCAAGGTCTTCTTTTGGAATGAATCTAAGCGCGGCTGAATTAATACAGTATCGAAGCTGCGATGGACCAGGGCCATCATCGAAAACATGCCCAAGGTGTGAATTGCCGGATTTGCTTCTGACTTCTTTCCTGACCATGAAATGGCTGTAATCCATTTTTTCCTCGACTTCTTCCTGAGTTATAGGCTTTGTAAAGCTTGGCCATCCGCAGCCTGCATCGTATTTATCCTTACTGCTGAATAAAGGCTCTCCGGAGACGATATCCACATAAATTCCATCACCAAATTCGTCCCAATATTCGTTTTTGAACGGCGGCTCCGTTCCGTTGTTTTGGGTTACTTCATATTGCATCGGTGTCAATTCTTTTTTCACATCTTCTTTTCTCTTCATTGCTTCTTCCCCCAATGCTCCTGAATATATGCCTTTCTTCCTGAACCTAGACTGTACCTTTGATAATGGGATGGGTTCTTTTTATAATAATGCTGATGATAGTCCTCAGCTTCATAAAATTCTTTTGCAGGCAGGATCTTCGTCACAATGGGTTTTGAAAATTTGCCGCTTTTCTCAAGGGCTTCCTTGGATTTTTCTGCCGCAAGCCGTTGATCTTCATCATGATAGAAGATAGCGGTCGTATAGGACTCTCCCCTATCAAAGAACTGTCCTCCCGGATCTGTGGGGTCTATTTGCTGCCAAAATAGCTCAAGCAGTTTCTCGTAAGGAAACGTTACTGGATCATAGGTGATTTGGACCGCTTCATAGTGTCCGGTCGTTTCAGAGCACACCTCCCGATAGGTCGGATTCTCTTTATGGCCGCCGGTATAGCCGGAAACCACTTTAATAATTCCCGGCATTTCATCAAAAGGCTGCACCATGCACCAAAAACAGCCGCCGGCAAATGTCGCTTTCCTTGACTCAGGGGTCTCCTTCAATACTCTCATCCTTTCTTATTTCTCCATATCAATATTCCCTTTATTGAATAATTCTAACGTGATTTTGGAGATAGGTAAAAGAATAAGATTATTTACGGCTCGACCTGTTTTGGCCAATCTTTTTCCACTTTTTCCTTTCCAATGATTGAAGCCGTTTGTCGGCTCTTCTCTTGGAGTATTCAATTTCCCTTAACAGCTTTTGATATCTCGTATATCTTTCCGCTGATAATGTTCCTTGACCAATTGCCTCCCTGATCGCACAGCCGGGTTCATCTTCATGCTGGCAATCCCTGAACCTGCATTTCTCAGCATATTCTTCAATATCTTTGAACTGAGTTGATACCCCTTCGTTTCCTTCCCATATCTGAAGTTCTCTCATGCCAGGTGTATCAATTATGAAGGCACCGTTTTCAAGAAGGAACATCTCCCGATAGGTGGTCGTATGCTTACCCTTGCTGTCCTTCTCCCGGATTTCGTTAACTGTCTGAACATTCCTGCCCATCAAGGTATTTAGGAGGGTCGACTTCCCAACGCCTGATGATCCCACTAATGCGACAGTTTTTCCTTTAGTCAGATATTGACTCAGTGCGTCCATCCCGCTTTGTTCAAACGATGAGACCGGAAAGATAGGCACTCCCAATGCCACTGATTGTACTTCAGATACTTTTTCCTCCAGATCAGCAGATAAATCAGCTTTGCTAAGGATGATGACTGGACTTGCCCCGCTTTCCCAGCAAAGAAGGAGATATCGTTCCAGCCTGTTCAAGTTCAGGTCCCCATTCAAAGATGAAACAATGAATAGATAGTCGATATTGGCGGCGATAATCTGCTCCTCTGCCTCATCCCCGGCTTTTTTCCTTGAAAATTTACTAGTGCGTGGCATCAGGTTCTCAATCATGGCTTGTTTATTGTCCAATGGCTTGAATGTCACCCAATCACCCACTGCCGGTAATTCTTCAGTAGTATGAGTTTGATAATAAAACTTTCCTGTCAACTTTGCATGAAACTCCCCCTGCAAGGATAAAAGGGTATATATTCCTTTTTGCTGAGAGATCACCCTTCCAACCTCAAGGGCAAAGTCATTCAAATCATTGATTTTTTCTTGAAAAATAGTTTGTAGTTCGTTCAAACTGTTTCCTCCTCATTCATTCAGGTGTCCCTGAAAATTGTATACAAAAAAACCATGGCACCTGACACGGCCATGGTTCATTATGCATATCAAAGAAAACAGTAGAGCATTCTACTTCAACTGGTTAATAAGATATATCCGCACATTGAAAACTGGCCGTGTCACAAGAAACTGCAACAAAATAGACTATTGATTTACTCATAACACATCACCTGCTTTCTTTATTGTTAAGTATAGTATGGATTACTTTTCCACTAGTTGCAATAGTTTTTTTTATCAAATGAAAATTTTTAAATAGCAAAGACAATAAAGCCTGGCTCCCGCACCCCCATTTTCAACCATAGTGATTCTCTGTGCTTGCTCACTTTAGGTTTTCCTTTACCTTAGCCAAGCTGGATGCAACCGAAACACTCTGAGGGAGCCGCTAATTCTTTCCTTTTAACTAGGTGTTTTCACCATTTTCTTCCTCTGAGCATAGTGTATTGGAGAAAATTCAAATATAGGAGAGAGATGTATGACTCACAGAGATGCCCATCTTCAAAAAGCTGGAATGTACGATTTACTATCTATGTACTATAAGTACTCTGATCCACGCCTGCACATCCATTATTATCAAAAACACTTAAAGTATATGAATAAAGCCATCCATAGCCCGGGAATACGACTCCAGGATCAGCCAGCGCAGGTCCGTGTCCTTCACGCTGTCCCTAACGCACCAGATGTAGACGTTTATGTTAATGGGAATAAAATATTGAGTGATATAGCGTTCAAGGATATAAGTGGATTCATGCCGCTGCCCGCGGGATCCTATCATATCGATATCTACCCGGCAGGTACGAGTGTGAGTACAATCATCAGCAAGAAAGTAACGGTCGAAGAAGGAAAGGTCTATACCCTTGCTGCCGCAGGAAAAGGCAGCAAGCTCCAGCTTCTGCCTTTTGTTACCGATCCATTCATACCATCCGGAGAAACGAAAGTAAGATTCATCCACTTAGCGCCCAATGCTCCAGCTGTAGATATTGCTGTAACAAAAGGCGATGTCATCTTTCCTAAAGTTTCCTTTAAACAGGCAACTGAGTATCTTGGACTTACTCCAATGACAGTTAATCTTGAAGTGAGAGCTGCCGGTACAAAGGATGCCGTCCTGCCGGTACCGAACGTGACCCTTAAACCAAACCAGGTATATACCATCTTTGCGGTTGGTCTGCTGAATGAAACCCCTGAACTGGAAGCTCTTTTGGTAAAGGGTTGAACCTTTAAAAAAGACAAAAACCTGTCTACCCAATTGTCCATAAGACAATTGCGGGACAGGTTTTCAATTTTACATCCACTTTTTCATTGAACGGGGACCAGCATATCGAAAACGATATCATCGTTTTTCAGATCAAATGTCTCTGCCCGGACCTGCAAGTCACTTTTCATTTCCAAGTTTTGCAGGGACACATAGATCAGTTCATCATTGGGCTGGATTTTGACCCATTCAGGAAAATTGTAAGAATCCCTTATAATTTTTAATACATGCGAAACAGGAAGCTTCAAAGCCCCAACCGAAATGGAATTTTGCTTTAGAAGCAAATCCCCGTTATCAAGTGCCTTTGCTTCAAAAGTCATCTTGAAATTGATTTCACTGGTAAAGACTGGGACAGACCCATTTAGTTCGACATTATCATTCAAGACTACCGAGTAGTCAACGGGACCTTTAAATCCCTCTTCTTCAATATAATGATCAATCATTTGATTTAAATCAGCCTTGGTCGCTCTTATCTGAAAGGCTACATTTTCTCTCTCCTCAAGATCATCTTCAGGCAGTTCTTCATCTTCAATTGGGATCATCAACAAAACGGCCGCAAACAGAAGCACCAAAATGTTAAGTCCAAGAAGAGTGAAAAAGCCTGTTTTCCATTTGTTTCTCATTATTACAGCCCCTCTTCTCTGACAATAAATTCACTTTGAGTTAACTCTGCTAACGTTTCCCGTTCTGTCAGCTCCTCAAACATCCTTTTTGCCATTAGTTCATAACCTTCATCATTGGGATGAAAATAATCTTCCTCAAAAAGGAGGTTTTCTTTGCCTTCGATAAATATGTCATTTATGGTTATAAAGGCAGCTTGGTCATATCCTGCTAGAACATCCTCGCTCAGTTTGTTCCAATTCAAAATAATTTGATCTACCTCTTTTATCTCAGAAAACCATGTGTTAAAAGGATTATATATTCCTATTAATACAATACCTGTATGCGGATTATATGATCGGATGAGATCTAAAAGTCCGGAGAGGCGGTCCCCGTATTTATCCATTTCATGATTGAATACTGCCAGATTTAAATCATAAATATTTTCCTTGAAGACCTTCATGACATCATTTCCGCCAATCGTGATGAACACAAGGTCCGATTCACCAATCGCTTCTCTAATATCATCATTCTCCATTCGTTTTAATAACTGATCAGTCCGATTCCCTCTAACACCATAATTGGAGAACTCGGCCTCCCTGACAGAATCAAGATTCTCAAGACTTTCCTTCAAATAAGGGACATAGCCTCCGCTCTTTGTACTATCACCTACACCCTGTGTCAATGAATCTCCTATTGAAACAATTTTCAGGTTTTTGGGAATGAAATCAGCAGGAGGCTGTTCTTTTTCCATCAGCGTGCGGGTCAATTGAGGATGTGCTTCAAACTCAGAACCAGAACAACCAGAGGTGAGAAATATGATTGAAAAGAGAGAGAAGAGCATTTTTTTCATTAGAACATTCTCCTCTCATATTTACTATTATTATATCATGAGAGCAAATTGAAATCTGTTCTTTTCACTTTTTAACAAGAGGAGTCCCCTTGTGACTAGCTATAATTCTTGACGTTTTGGAGGATTTTTAAACGCTTGGAAAACATCTTCAATAAAGTTTCGATAATCAAAGTTGACAGCAACATTGTGAATTTGCCAGTCTTCTTTTTCACTGCTTTCCCTGAAATCCCCTGTACTCTGCCCGAATGCCGTTCCAATGTGCACTTCAATTTTCACTGGTACTTGAACGAACTCCATACCCGCATCGGGTTTCAGAGCCCAGATTGCAAGAAGGTCATGCAGCGGACTACCGGTAATTGCCGGATAGGTTTTCTTGTAAAATTTTTGGTAATAGTCAACCAGCGGCTTAATGATCGTTCCCGCTTTATCACCTGTTTGCTTAAAATATCGGTCGAGATCATTAATCATTTGAGGGGTAAAGATCGCATACTTGGTTACATCCAGAGGAACGATGTAAACAGGTTTGGGTGAAAGCTGCAGAACAATATTAGCCGCAAAAGGGTCACCGTAAATATTCGCTTCCGCTGCAGGAGTAATATTCCCGGGAACACCAAATGCACCGCCCATAAGATAAAAATCTTTCACAAGCTTCATTGTTTCCGGATACAGGATAAAAGCTGTCGCTAAAGAAGTAAGCCTGCCAGCACTAAAGATTGTGATATCATGCTGATACTTGGTGATGATTTCCCTGACCTCAAAAAAGTTTTCCAGCAAGGTCTCGCTTGCTGAATAATTGTCAGGAACAATGGGACCCAGACCGGCAACCCCATGTATCTCCGGAAAATGCTGCGGCAATTCTCCAGTTAAGGGAGAGACCGCACCTCCGATAACCGGTCTTATTTCCCCGGTCAATCGCTGCAGATATTCCACATTCTTTAACGCAGACTCCTTGGAAACATTCCCATAGTCTGCCACCACTCCCACTATCTCAATTTCTTCCGTGTAATAAGCGTAGAGAAGGGCGATCACGTCATCCACCCCAAAATCTGAAAACAGCAGTACCTTTTTTCCCGGCATTCCATAACACTCCCAACATTTAAATATATCAATACCTTTATTTTGATTCTCCATATGCTGGAAAACTATTGAACAATTAACTATTCCCATCCCCTCTATAGCCAAAATCAACTTTGATATTAACAGTAAGAAAAGGGAGGGAGTGATATTTGTGCAAAAAGGGATAGCTTTATATATTGTTAGTCTGGCAGTGCTTAGGTTATTCATAACTGGCTCCAGTTACAAGGAAAAAAATTCCACTTAGCAATCATCAGATAGTGATTTAAGAAGAAACTCCTTGCGGGGAACATCTCCACCTTTTTTCTAAGCCTTTTGTCGCTATTTGGGACGTATTTCGAAAAATAACGCACAACTCATATAAAAAAGACCACTGGTATTTTCACCATTCAGAAGGCTGTTTTTTCGCATGGATTATTAAAAATCACAAATCATGATTTTTCACAGGGTACCAGGGGTTCTTTTGCCCAACCGGAAGAGCAGCTCTTTCTATTCTGGATGTATCATCCATGAATCGAGGATAACAAGGTCCTTCGGTATAATTTTGGCCCACACAATGTTGTTTTATGGAAAATAATGAATGATCAGCACAAAGAAAGATGCAAAATACCACTCCGCCACTTACGCCTATAGGAAATCAAT
The DNA here is from genome assembly GCF_984799155.1 of Bacillus sp. SRL337. NCBI lineage: Bacteria > Bacillati > Bacillota > Bacilli > Caryophanales > Bacillaceae > Bacillus > Bacillus sp. SRL337. The sequence goes on from NZ_OZ481793.1 coordinate 2,915,773, forward strand.
GTAAAAAGGAAGTGGCCGCCTTGACGGACCCTTCCTTTTATCTTTATTCCGTGTAATACATGAACCCGATAGCCCCTGCTCCTGTATGAGTACTGATAATCGGCGTCGTGTCCACTATTTCGATCGCATCATACCCTGTTAATTCAATGAGCCTGCTCCGTAATTTCTGTGCAAGATCCATTCCGTCAGCATGCACCAAGCCGACTCCCCGGATTGTTTTCCCCTTCACATCTTCCACAAATTGTGCAGCCAGGTATTTGACCACTTGAGAATGGCTCCTTACCTTTGTAACCGGTGTATACTCTCCACCATCCAATGAAGCGATCGGTTTAATATTGAGAAGCGATCCGATTAAGGCTCTGCCCTTCCCGATTCTTCCGCCTTTAACCAAATTCTCGAGTGTGTCAACGACTACGAACAGATTGGTTTCACTTCTGATGTGTTCCAGCCTTGTGAGGATCTCTTCAAGGCCCTTTCCCTCTGCAGCCATTTTTGCAGCCTCGATAACTTGGAATGCAAGAGCTTTTGATATAAACCTGGAGTCAATTACTAGTACATTTGATGAGCTCATTTCAGCAGCACTTTCAGCCGACCTAACCGTCCCGCTCATATTGCCGGTCATGTGTATAGAAAGCACTGTGCTTCCATCGCTGCCCAATTCATCATACAACTTAGCAAACTCCCCTGCCGGAGGCTGAGAACTTTTAGGAAGTTCATTGGAGTTCTTCATTTTCTCCATAAACACTTTTGGGGTTATATCGACTCTGTCTAGGAATGTTTCCCCTTCAATGGAAATGGAGAGCGGCACGACGTGAATTCCGTACTTTTCAATCTCTTCCTTTGAAAGATCGACTGTTGAGTCTGTTACGATTTTAATTCCTTTCATTTCGACACATCCTTGTTTCACATATGCTTGTATTATACCTTGTTATGCAACCGTTTTAAAATATTTTCAAGAACCAGTCTGCCTCCTTTTTACTCATTTGGAGCATTAAGGCGCTTTTTATTCATAGAAATGACACGATTGCACCCTCCTTAAACCTTTCTTCTTAAATAAATGGTATGGATTGCTGCTTCTGGAAAAATCCCATTGGCCTGATTTTCACCTATTTACTAGACTTCTACCTGAATGGAAGAGGGCTCTCTTCTCTTTCTTTTCAAGATGTTCCTGGTGAATCATGGCGATAGAATACGTCTACATATTGAATACAACATTGTTTATGGATAAGCCTTATAAAAAAGGCTCTTTTCGTAAACTTTGTTGCTATCTGATATTCATTCCGAAAGATAGTGGAGTAATGAACCAGAAAAAACCCTGTTTAACAAGAGAGAAAAAAGCTTCTCTCATCGTTCAGAGCGAAAAACGTAGGATGCAGGGGAAAAATCCGGCTTTTGGGATTTTTCCGAAAGCACCAATATATGCGAAAACAGCCATAAAAAAAGAAGCAGCAGTTCCAGACTGCGCTTCTTTCCCATAACATCTTATGCATTATTTTTTAATTCCACGGTATGATAGATACTTTGGTATTCAGGCCACTTTAAATTCTTTTTTAAATAGTCGCGGAAACTGAACACTTTTTTCTTTGGATTTCGATGAACTTCCGAGATGAAAAGCTGAAGCCTTCTACTGACTTTAAAGTAAAGCGGGTTATCCTCGGTCATAACTGGAATCTCTGAGATCCTTACCTTCTGTCCATAACAATTTTTGAACTCAAGGCTTTTTAGTAACAAAATATCAATCCTCTTTTTCACCCGTTTATAATATTATTATACCTTATATCCTGATTAAAAAGGTTGAATTGTTTTATCTCCTCTCTAAATTTCTTATGACAAATTCTGTAATGGTTCTACACAAGATTGGAAATCATTTTTGGGTGAATTGACCTCTTCGGAAACTTTATATACTGTCATTTCCTCAGCAGAAATCGGTTTTAACAAGTGCTTTATCTCACTGAACCGATACTCTCCAGTTGACAGCCACTTACTAATACTATCCTCACCCTTAAGAATGACAGGCATACGGTCATGAACCGGACTTACCAGCTCATTGGCTGTTGTTGTTATGATTGTAGCTGAAACCACTGATGAGTCATCGTTTTCCTTCCTATCCCAGAGTCCTGCAAAAGCAAATGGTTCTTTGTTCTTTAACATAAAACGATGTGGTTGTTTCTTTCCGTCTTTTCTTTCCCATTCATAGAAGCTGTCAGCCAATATGGCCGTTCTCCGTTTGTTCAGGAGATGTTTGAAACTCGCTTTCTCGTCTAATGATTCACTTCTTGCATTAATAAGGGGTTTCCAGGTCCGCTCGTCCTTAACCCAGAAAGGAACAAGCCCCCATTGAATGGGGCCGGCTTTTCTCTTTCCGCCGCTCGAGATCAATGATAATACGATTTGGGACGGTGCCACGTTAAACCGCGGTTCCCACTCATTTACCACTTCATCGATGAGGAACTGTTCCTTCACCTCTTCAAAAGGCACTGTCAGAGTAAATCTTCCACACAAAATAACCGCCTCCCTTGCTTCCTATTCGTTAAGCACACTCAAAGTACAATTTGTATTTATTTATATATATAACACATATTATATAAGAATTTACTGAGCAGACCTACTAATGCATGAGGAGTGTATGACGAATGGAGTATGAACTGAAAGCTGTGGATAGTGAGTTACCTGTCCTGATAACAATCGATCCTGATAATGGTATCTATACCATACGGAAAAGCGATACAAGCGGTGAGGTATTCAATACGGCGGAAGAACTTCACACATGGTACAAGACGCATTTCAATCCTGTCCATTTCAGCTCCCAAACTGAATATGCCCAGGGATTGGAATGGATAAAAGAAATACTTTCCCACGAATCATAAGTTCCATTGACTCTCTATTATTTGCCATAATTCGACCGGCATATTATGATGAAACAAGAATGAATAAGGAGGTACAATTGATTGGCCTTTGATTATACAAATTGGAAAGAAGAAATTGCCAATGCCATCACACATGGAATCGGTTTTCTCCTCAGTATTCCTGCACTCGTGATGCTGATTTTGGCTGCAGTAGAAAAAGGAACTGCCTGGCACATTGTAAGCTATACCATTTTCGGTGTATCCATGCTTCTCTTATACTTATTCTCTACGATGCTCCATAGCTGCAGGCCATCCAAACTGAAAAAGCTGTTTGCCATTCTCGATCACTCAGCGATTTACTTACTCATTGCCGGAACCTATACACCTTTTATGTTAGTCAGCTTTCGCACACCTTTAGGATGGATAATTTTCGGGATAATATGGGCTTTAGCGATAGCCGGCATTGTCTTTAAATGTTACTTTGTTGATAAATATCAAATCATATCAACGCTCGTCTATTTATTAATGGGCTGGCTGATTGTTATTGCTATAAAGCCTCTTTATGAAATCTTGAGCCCTTCTGGATTTTCACTGCTGCTGATAGGCGGGATCTTCTATTCCATCGGAGCTGTCTTCTATGTTTGGAACAAGCTGCCCTTCAACCACGCCATTTGGCATGTATTTGTATTAGCCGGAAGCTCCTTCATGTATTTCTGTGTATTGTTTTATGTATAAAAAAGAAGCCCGGTGAGGACGGCTGTGCAGTCCTCAAGGAGCTTCTTTTTTTGTTTCATTAGGATACGAGTTTTACAAGCATGTGGGAAAGCATGTGCTGCTCTTCTTTGTCCCCTGCTTTCCAAAGTTCATATAACAGTTTTTCTTCACGGTTCTTGGGTTCTTCATGGTTAGCCAGATAATCTCCGACCTTTTGGGCTGCTCTTGCCTTTTGTTCTTCATTCAGCCCTAACTTATCTGCTTTTTCAACCTTGTCGCCTAAATACGATTTGAAGCTTGCGAAGTTGGACAGAATGTCTTCTTTTTTATCCTCTGACATGTTTGAAAGACGATCATCCACTTTGTTCCCCATCTTGCTGTCATTTGTATTGTGTTCCATTCTCTCTCATCTCCTTTTGATTAATTGATACAGTGTCTATATTCCCCGTGTCCAAGAGGTTAAACCACTGGGAACACATTGAGGACAGTGACTTGGAAATGAACATTTTGAGATATAGAAACCATTTTTACTCCCTTGCTTATGAATGCGGGGCCATTCCTAAGGAGTAGAACCATATTATTATTCCCGATCTGGGGAACTGGTACATGAGCGGGGTATTGCCCCCCCTTTTCCTGTTTGCCCGCCAAATGCGGGGCAGTGGATAAGATCAATCGCATTCCGTCCATTATCAAAACAATAAATCTTTTAACTCCTCGAGAATAAAGGAAAAGTCGATTAAATCATTTATTCTCCACTAACATATTATCTTGAGGAACGACGATATCATAAAGCCCTTAATACTTACTGAACATCATTGTTTGTTGTTGTTGAATCACTGGTAACCACCCACTTATTTTGATAATTCTATTATAAAGTAAGGCTTTAGTAGCGGGTAGTGTTCTTTTTTCTCAATGTTGTTTGGAGTGGAAGGTGCGCGACCTCCTGCGGGACTAGCGGGACTCGTCTAGCTTCAGCGGCCAACGACTAGCAGATTTCAGACTCCCTCCTTCCGATAAGTCATCATCAACTCACTTCGTTCGTTGTGATTCCTTTATCTCATACAGGAGCCTTCCAATCTGTACGTCGCTGAACGGCCGCTTCCGCTTTTTATGAAGCCGAGGAGGCTCAACGCCCGCCCCGCGGAGTCGCGTACCTGGAACGGAAATCAACACTAATTCGTGAAACCTGAAGTGAAAAAGGCAGAATCGCTCTTTTAAGTGAGCGATTCTGCCTTTTAGATCTTTATTGGACTTTTTCAGTGCCCTCGTAACGGCCTGCCGATTTTTGTAGACTTAAGCTTTTTTCTCATATATTTCAAAAACATAGTGATACGGATTTTGCTCGTTTTGTACTCCTTGTTTCTTGGAAACCAGTTCGTACTCATCCCAATTTAATTCAGGAAAGTACGTATCGCCTTCAAAGGATTCATGGATCCGGGTTACGTACAACTTGTCAGCATAGGGGATGAATTTCTTGAATATCTCTGCCCCGCCAGTCACCATGACCTCCACTTCGGTTTCCTCTGCATGATGCAGTACTTCCTCCATTTCATGATAAACGACACAGCCATCAGCTTCATAAGAAAGATCCCTTGTCAGAACGATGTTTTCCCTGCCGGGGAGCGGTTTCCCAATGGATTCGAACGTCTTTCTTCCCATCACTATCGGGTGGCCCATCGTCGTTTCTTTAAAGAACTTCAAATCAGCTGGAATTTTCCATGGAAGCTTGTTCTCATGTCCAATAACACCGTTCTCATCCATTGCCCAAATAAAAGAAATCATATACTTACCACTCCTTTGATATGTGGATGGGGATCATAGTCTTCCAGTGTAAAGTCATCAAAGCTGTAACTAAAGATATCCTTCACATCCTTATTAATGTGTATGGAAGGAAGGGGACGAGGCTCTCTTGTAAGTTGAAGTTTGATTTGTTCCATATGATTTTGATAGATGTGTACATCGCCAAATGTATGAACAAACTCCCCAGGCTCAAGATCGCAGACATTCGCAATCATCATCGTCAATAAGGCATAAGAGGCGATATTGAATGGAACACCAAGGAACACATCGGCAGAGCGCTGGTAAAGTTGACACGATAATTTACCGTCTGCCACGTAGAACTGGAACAGACAGTGACATGGAGGGAGTGCCATTTTTTCAATTTCCCCTACATTCCATGCATTGACGACCAGCCTTCTGGAATCAGGATTTTTCTTAATGTTTTCAATCAACTCGGAAATCTGGTCGATCGTTTCTCCGTTAGCTCCTTGCCAGGAACGCCACTGTTTACCATAAACAGGGCCTAAATCTCCTGTTTCATCAGCCCATTCATTCCAAATGCGGACACCATTATCCTTAAGGTATTTAACATTTGTATCTCCATCAAGAAACCACAGCAATTCATGGATGATCGACTTCAAGTGGAGTTTCTTTGTTGTCAGCATCGGGAACCCTTCGCTCAGGTCGAACCTCATTTGATAACCGAAAGTGCTGATCGTGCCAGTGCCGGTACGATCTCCTTTTTCTGTCCCGTTTTCCAGAACATGTTCACAAAGTTTAAGATATTGTTTCATGTCGTTCCCCTTTTACATAGATTCCAATTCTTCGAAAAATTGGTGTGTGGCAGGCGCTTTTTCTTTTAATGCTTCTTTAGTTTTCAAATTCAAGTAGTACATGGCGAATGTTTCGGCGAAGTACTCTTCTTTGTACTTCAGGAAATAGTCTTCTCCTGGGAAGAGGATCTCAGATTCCTGTTTCCAAACAACAGTGAATTTCATTTTATAATACATTTCATCCAGGATATATCTATCGATGCTGTGGGCCAATTCGTGGAGTTCCAAGTTTACAGACCCATGGCCGGCACCTTTTTCGCTATGCCCGATTTTCACCAAGACGAGTTGGGAACCCCCTATTCCGGGGACTTCATCCCAAGTTCTTTCTGTATTAGTGTACCCTCTCGGAGTGACTCCTTTCAAGTGTTGGGTCGTGGGGAAATTTGTTAAATTGTCCTGAAATAGACGTACCATTATTCCTTCCGCTTTCACCTGTTTCAGGAGACTTGCCGGCAAGTGGTCTAATCTGTAGATGATCAGTCTGGCTTCATCCTCATCATAAGAATCTTCCGGCAGTAATATTATTTCATCAAGAATATCAGAATGTAATGTAAGATCTTTATTTATCGGGGCATCTTTGAGCAATATACCTGGATAATCAGCAGAAGTTTGCTGCAAAACAAAAAAGACTCCCGCACAGATAGCCGTGAGGAGTAATGAAATTTTCAGATACATTCAGGCTGCCACCCCTTCCGCTGCATGAGGCAAGTGTTTTTTCCGTTCATTTCTTCTATGAAACTATTATAACATATATTACAATAATATTATTCTGAAAGTTTTTAGAAAAATCAATTTAAATTGGTTGCTTTTAGCTTAAAATCAATATTTTAGAATAATTTTTACTTGAAAACAAAAAAACAAGGATAAACATCATCCTTGTTACTAGTATTCTATGAAAGCCCACTCCACTGCGGAGGCACATTTTTGTCCCAATAGATATCCCCAAGGCTGTGATGCTCCTGAAAATGATCATGGCTCGTGTGGTAATGGAAATTAAAATAGTAACCATCCAAAGGAGGGTGGTCCCGTCTGACATGGAAACGGATAACATCCTCCCCGCTGCGTTCATCATAGATATGGAAAATTTTCTCACTTTTTGCATAATCCGGGACTTCCGAAATCGTTAGATAGGAAAGCTCGTTTCCGTTGAATTTCTTTGTCGTCTCTTCTATGGCTGCTTGAATTTTCGGCAGAATGATGGATTGAAATTCATCTTCTATCACCGGTTTGATTTTACTCCCAAATTTAATGTATGCCTGATTCTCTGCTTCATCCAGCATCTGCTGGACGAAAACTTCATGGTCGACTTCAGCTTCTTCTGCAGCCTCCGTAACCTCGGTCAGGCTGTGAAGGCTCGAAGGTGCTTTGCTGTCAGATTTATTTAGATTTTCATTTTCATTAAGAAATGCTTGTGAAGGAGTAACCAAGCCGAACGTTAAGATCGATATCAGAACGACAAATGATTTCCTCATCCAGTTAGACATAAGGAATCTTCCTTTCTCTATGTATCTCTCTTTTTCCATTATACATATATAGACGGTTAAAAGGTCAAAAAGGTTTCGAAAATTTTATGAAGGATATTAATTGGGGAATATGGTACTATATTAAAAGAACTTGTAAAGAGGAGGAGTATCATGAGTGTCGAAATAATGGTTACGATCGGCTTCTTGCTTTTGCTGTTATATTTTGTTTCCCTTACCATTACAGATTGAACAAAAATACTTAACAAGTAACGGGATCACGTATAATACGGGGATCCCGTTAGTTCTATATCTCCACAGAACCATAGTGAAATTTAGCTGATGGCCTTCTGTTTACTTCGAAGCCCAAATCTTCGAATAGCCGCGAGTTAAAATGCTCCTTTAAAATCACTCTTTTCTTCGCCACCCGCTTTGCTTCTTCAATTGTTATTTCATCAATCGATTTGTAAACTGCCCACTTCCGCAGTGGGTTGATTCCCGCAGATGACTCGATTGGATCCCCAAACATGGGATCAAAATAGACGACATCATAACTGTTATCCTTTACCCTTCTTAAAAAATCCAGTCCCGTTTCGCAGACAACCTCAATCCTTCTCATTGCCGCATCGATTTCCTTAACCCCTGATTCCCATGTATCCAGACCATTCTTAATGATATGGAAGACTGCCTTGCTTGCTTCGATGCCTGTTACCTTGCCATGCTGTCCGACTGCGTGGCTTGCAACAATACAGTCGGATGCCATCCCCATTGTACAATCCAAAATGCTCATGCCTGGCTTCAATCCAGCAGCTTCAATAAAAGGATCTCTTCCACCCTTCAACATCCTCTTTACACGAAAGGAAGCAGAATTAGGATGAAAGAAAAAGGGCTCATCAGACTCCACAGAAAACAATTCCAACCGTTCCTTGCCAACGACCAAAATATCTTCTGCGTAACGTTCCCTTAATCCTTTAACGGTTCTTTTTTCCCGGTGGATATAAGGCAGCTTCAATTCCTCGGCAATTGCTTTTGCTTTCTCAATCATTTCATGATTTGTTCTGCCTGCTGTGGTTACTAACAAATTGCTGGCTCCCTCCGATTAAGCTAAAAGAAAGTCCAGGGTGACATCTAATCAGTCTGTCTCCCTGGACATTTTGCTTACGATTATTTCGTCTTTTCGAGTCCTGTCTTGATTTCGGCCATGATTTCTTCGATTGAATGATCTTCAATGTTTTCTCTTGGGATGAAGTGGATAACATCTTTGCCTTTCATAATCGCCATTGACGGGGAGGATGGTTCATATCCTTCGAAGTATTCACGCATCTTCACCGTTGCTTCACGGTCCTGACCCGCAAAAACCGTCAGAAGCTGGTCAGGCTGGACCTCGGTGTTTAATACTGCTTGCGTCGCAGCTGGTCTTGCCAGCCCTGCAGCACAACCGCATACAGAGTTCACGACCACGAATGAGATGCCTTCTGAGTTTTCCATCGTCTGCTCAACTTCTTCTTCCGTTAAGAGCTCTTTAAAACCGGCTTGAGTCAGTTCCGCTCTCATAGGTTTCACGACTTGCTTCATATATTCTTCATATGCCATTGACATGGATATCCATCTCCTTTTTAACATTATATAAAAAAGTGTTCATTTGATTTCCGTTAGAGGAGCAAGACTCCTCAGGATGGGCAGTGGACATGCTCAGCTGCGCCTGCGGATTCTCACCTTTTCAAACACGGGAAAGGCCAGTTAGCGTCGTCCGGACTGGAGAACTCCTTTATCAGTTAGGGAATCCCAACGGACAACATGAGTTTATGATGACTTCTTGCAAGGACCGTTGGAGCTAAATGTGCCCGCTGGTCCCGCAGGAATTCGTTCACACCCCACTTCAAACGAATAAAATGATTGGCAGACAACCTTCGCTCCCTCTTAGTTAAAGGCTGTTTTCGCATATATTGTTGCTTCCGAAAAATCCAAAAAGCAGGATTTTTCCCTGCATCCTACGTTTTTCGCTCTGAACGAAGAGAGAAGCTCTTTTCTCTCATGCTAAACAGGGTGTTTTTCTGGTTCATTACTCCACTATCTTTCAAAATTATTATCAGATAGCAAAAAAGTTTACGAAAAGAGCCTAGTTAAAAGAGGAATTAACTACTGTTTTCTTGCTTCCGTCATTTGCTTCCAGACGGATCCTTTCGCTTCTTTTCCGCCTTCAATCCTTTCAATGGCCATTTTCACCTGAAGTTTCACTTCAAATTCAGGGTCGTCCTCTGCTTGTTTTAAAGCAGGCAGGACACTTTCGTCCCCTTCTTCGTAAAGGAACATGGCAGCCCGCCAGCGAACCAATTTACTCTTATCATGAAGAGCCTCTGCCATTTCACCCATCGCCTCATTAAAGCCAAGATCTGACAGGCAGTCTCCTGCTGTTCTTCTGACTGTCACCGTTTTATCTTTCAGCCCTTTATATAGTAAAGGAAGGACCTTCTTGTCCTCGATCATTCCGATATAGACCACTGCAAGCCTGCGGATTGATGCCTTCTCATCTTCCAAGGCTTTCTCCAGAAGAGGAAGGTCATCGATATCCGGATCTTTCATGCTATCCAGAAGTTGATACCTTGTTTGCCATTCTGGTGCATCGAACTCCTCCAAGGTAACTTTCCTTCCAGGTCTTGACGTTTTTTCATCATTACTTTCCGGATTCTGTGCTTTTTTAACAAGCGAGTCGATTCGGTCTTGAGGATACGCTGCCATCAACTCTTCCACAACACTTCCTCCAATATCGTCCAAATCCCCGTAACGTGCTCCCTGATCCTTCCACTTTCTCAGAAGAACAACATTGTCTCCTTCCAGTTGCGCTTCCCCTACTGCCTTTACAAATCGTTCCGGCAGCGAGAACCTCTTTTCATCGGAATCTGTCGCCAGCTTGACTTGCATTGGGATACCTTTGAACTCCTGGACACTCACCGCTACTTCACCAAAGTGATCATCTGCCTGTGCTCTCTGCCCCTCGGCTTCGGCTTCTTCGCCAAATGCTTTTCTTACTCTTGGAAGAAGTTCCTGCCAGTCAAATTTGGCATTTCGTTCAACGGCCAGAAAATCAGCGACATGATATACACCTTTAATTCCTTCAATCTCCAGAATATCCCTGATGCGTTTTGGCGCTGATGCCGCATCTTCTTTTTTGTAATTATTACTTTTCCCGCCAGCCATTTCTTCATCTAAAATAATTTTCATTGTATTAGGACTTGGCGTTGGTTCAATTGATTTGATTCTCATACATCCTGCCCCTTTCTAGTCCCTTTTTATCTTTCTTCATTTTAACATAGACTTCATTTGAACCTAATGGATGTGCTTAGCTCTCCTCAATTTCGGAGAGATAGGACCAGCGCTCGATCAATGTTTCCAACAGGGTATTGCATTCCTCTATCTGTTCCATTAAACTTTGTGCTTTTTCAAAATCACTTCCGACCGCTTCAAGCTGCTTCTGGGCAGCTTCCAGCTTTTCTTCGGTATTGGCGATTCTTTCATCAATGGTTTCCCATTCTCTTTTCTCGTTATATGTCATCCGCTTTTTCTTTTCTGGTGCAGCAGGCTTAACGGGTGTTTGTTTATCAGCTGATTTCTTTTCTTTCGCTTCACTTTGTTCCTCTGGTCTTTGAGCTAGGTACTCAGTGTATTCACCCAAATAAGTTCCTATGCTGCCCTCCCCTTCAAATACAAGAAGCTGGGGGGCTGTTTTATCAAGGAAATATCGATCATGGGAAACAGTGATAACCACCCCCGAAAACTCAGAAATATAATCTTCGAGAACCGTCAATGTTTCCGTATCAAGGTCATTGGTCGGCTCATCCAATAGAAGAACATTCGGTTTGGTCATCAGAAGCTTTAAAAGGAACAGCCTTCTCTTTTCCCCACCGGAAAGCTTTCGGATCAATGTTCCATGAGAGTGGGGAGGGAAAAGAAAACGTTCGAGCATACTTGCTGCAGATATCTGGTCACCGCTGTCTGTCGTGATCATTTCTGCTGATTCCCTGATATACTCAATCATTCTCATATTTTCATCAAGCTCTTCATGCCCTTGTGTATAGTAAGCAATTTTAACAGTCTGCCCCTGATTCAGCTCGCCTGAATCAAGCGCATCCTTGCCTGCAAGAATGTTCAAGAATGTTGATTTTCCACTTCCGTTTCGTCCTACTATTCCAAGCCTGTCACCTGGTTTGATGAGATAATTGAATCCATCAAGTATGATCTGACCTGGATATCTCTTGGAGGCCTCTTTAAATTCAAACACCTGCTTGCCAAGACGGCTGCCTGATAGGGACATTTCTATACCTTCGTTTGCAGAAGAAGAGGCCATATTTTCCTCCAGGTGGTCAAATCGCTGAATCCTGGCCTTTTGCTTTGTACTTCGCGCCTTGGCACCACGCCGCATCCATGCCAGCTCCCTGCGATACAGGTTTCTTTGCTTCTCAGCGGTTTGTTTTTCCTGCTCATTTCTCTCAGCCTTAGCCTCAATGAATGCCTGATAGTTCCCTTTATATGAATAAAGATTGCCTCCGTCGAGTTCGAATATCCTGTTGGTGACTCTGTCCAGGAAGTACCTGTCATGAGTAACAAGGAGGACGGCACCCTTATACCTGGAAAGGTAATCTTCAAGCCATTTTATGGACTGGTAATCAAGGTGGTTGGTAGGTTCATCAAGAATGAGCAAATCAGGAGTTTCAATCAGGACCTGGGCAAGAGCGACACGCTTTTTTTGCCCGCCTGAAAGTTCGCCTATCTTCTTTGAAAATTGGGAGATTCCCAGCTTTGTCAATACAGCTTTGGCATTTGCATTGGCATCCCACGCATTATGGATCTCCATCTGTCTTTGAGCATCAAAGAGCTTCTCCTGGTTGCGTTCATTTTCAGGATCCGCCTCTAATTGAAGCAGCGCTGTTTCGTAGTCACGCATGACTTTGATCACTGCAGCATCACTTTGAAAGACCTGGCCGATTACTGTCATTTCCTGATTAAGTTCCGGTTCCTGAGCGAGGTAAGAAATGACATAGTCATTCGGCTTCGTCATTTCCCCTGAGTCTGCATCATCCAGTCCGGCAATAATCTTCAACAGGCTGGATTTCCCTGTTCCATTGACACCGATCAATCCTGCCCTTTCCTTCTCAGTTATCGTGAAGCCAATATCTTTGAACAGGGTCTTTTCCCCATACGATTTAGTAATAGTTTCAACCGTTAACATTCTCATTGCTGACCATTCCATTCTGTATAAAATTGCTTTAGAAAAAGTTCCATGAATTGATGGCGTTCTACTGCGATCTCGCGTCCGGTCTGTGTACACATAAGATCCTTGAGCAACAACAATTTTTCATAAAAATGATGTATAGTAGATGTTTTGCCATTCCGGTATTCTTCCTTCGTCATATTTCCTCTGACTTGTAATGAAGGTTCAAACATAGGATTACCTTTCATTCCACCATATGCGAAGGTACGGGCAATCCCAATCGCCCCAATGGCATCAAGCCTGTCGGCATCTCTTACAGCCATTGCCTCAAGTGAATCAAGCCTGGCATCATTACCTCCGTGGTAGGAGATTTTCATTACAATATCGATAATTTTCTCTTTTTCTTCATTATGTAATTCTATCTTATTTACTATGTTATGTAACCTATCCTGCCCTTCACGTTCACTGGCATTCAATTTATCATCTGGTATGTCGTGCAAGAGTGCCGCAGCTTCAATTCTTCCCAAATGGAGGCTTCCTTCTTTTCTTCCTATATACAAGGCAAGATTTCGCACCCTGTCTATATGATACCAGTCATGGCCGCTTGGCTCCTCAGCATGGACCTCTTTTACACGTTTCTCAATCATTTCGATAGTTGGTTTATCCATAGTTCAGCACCCCCTTTTCTTCTTATTTTAACAGAAACACAGTGGAATCGGAGGGAGCTTAGCCGTTCCATTGAGGAGTCTATTTTCAAGCTGTTATTTAATAGTCCAGTATGTTTATGACTAATCCCCTTATTAACTTTGAAACTCATCTCTAACATCGTATTTTTTGTTAAACACATTGCGAAATAACCTGTTTTCTTGACTAATCACCCTGTTTTAACTCTTTCATCCACGCACTTATCAGGAGGCAAGTATTAGTCTTTTCTTTCCTTATCAAAAGCAAAAAAGAGGGAAGCATCCCTCTTTCACTCTGCAAACCAGCTGATTCCCAATGTATTCTCACCGGCATGCACACCAATGACTGCACCCAGTTCATGAGAGGAAAAGGCAATTGCCGGGTATCTGCCAGACAATTCGCCAACCCAGGAATCTGCTTCTTGTTTATTTAAGCCATACAGAATATAGACTTCTTTTATTTCTTTGTTTAGAAGAACCTGATCCAAATAGTCTTTCATCCGGCTGTATCCTTTTGTAATACTTCTTACTTTCTCTTCCACTTGGAGTTTTCCATCTTTGATCGCTAAGATGGGTTTGATTTTCAGCATCGAACCAAGAAAGAACGAAAGTCCGTTCATCCTTCCACTTTTATGAAGCTGCTCCAGGCTGCCTACCATTACAAACGTTTCGCCGGTATTGATTCTTGCCTCAAGATATTTCTCAATTTCTATAGTGCTCGTTCCTTTTTCTGCAGCTGCAATTCCTTCTAATATCAATTTCGTCAGTGGAAAGGATAAAATCTTCGAATTCATTACAGTTACAGGGATATCGACAAGCTGGGCAGCCTGCTGGGCGGAGGAAAAAGTCCCGCTGAAAGCTCCTGAAACATGGATGGAAAAAATATGGTCATATTCACCCTGAAGACTGGTATACAGTTCTTGAAAAACTCCGATAGACGGCTGTGACGTCTTGGCATCTGCTCCATTTTCTTTTAGTAGCCGGAACATCTCGCAAGGGAAAAGATCAACACCATCTTTATATTCTTTGTTTCCAATCAGGATGTTCATTGGAACAGTATAGATATCTTGATTATTCTCAAACTCCACTGTCCTGCAGGCTGTACTGTCTGTTACCCAAGCTATTTTCAAATTCCTCATCCCCTTTTACTACCATATGTATGTCTATATTTCAGATGTCTATGTCCATCTCAAACTAATTCCACCAAAGAATTTTCTATATGTACCACCACTTCTTCGAGTTCATCGACCATATCCTCTGTAATTAGCCGGTTGAAACTAATGATCCCCTGGTGTCGAAAGGACTCAAGGGTTGAAGAAATTTCCCGCCACTCTATCGTACGGCGAGGCCCCCACCAGCCCTCCAAATTGGTGATGAAAGTTTCCTTAAACCTGCTTCCTTCTGATTGATATATAATCTGAAGCATGGCTCCCGGCTCACTTCCCGATTTTGGAAGTGCTTCGGCGCTCCACTCCTTTATGCCAGCACTCAAGATCACTTTGACAGTGACTTCTGTTTTTGTCGGGTTGCAAAGAGCCAAGGAGAATTTCCTTTCCAAGCTTGCCAGGTCTATGACATCCTGTCTGCTAAGCACCTTTAGTGCCCCAGTCAATTCCAGCTCATACAATGCACCCTGAAGAACCACTTTCAAGTTTTCATAAGCTGTTGGATCAAACATTACCGTGCATCCCCTTTCAGAAATCTTAATATAACCCTTTGACCGTTCCATTTTCCTCGACATCCATTTCATATGCTGCAGGTTTCTTCGGCAGTCCCGGCATTGTCATGACCTCTCCTGTCAGTGCCACGACAAATCCCGCTCCAATCTTTGGCCTGAGCTCTCTGATATGAATAGTAAATCCCCTTGGCCTGCCAAGTTTCTTAGCATCATCAGACAGAGAGTATTGGGTTTTGGCCATGCATACAGGCATGTCTCCCCAGCCATGACCTTCAATTTCTTTCATTTGTTTTTCCGCTTTTCCAGAGAATTTTACATCACTGGCTCCGTACACATTGTATGCAACTGTCCTGATTTTATCTTCAAGCGAAATTTTCCGGTCATAAAGTCTTTTGAAGGATTTACTGCTATTTTCTATGACACTGATTACTTTTTCAGCTAAATCTTCTCCGCCTTTTCCGCCGTTCTCCCAGACTTCTGTGAGAGAAACCACGACTCCATTGCTATCACACCATTTGGATAGAAAGGCAAGTTCAGCTTCGGTATCCGTCACAAATCTATTGATCGCTATAACAAAAGGAACACCAAACAAGCTGAGGGTTTCCATGTGTTTCTCCAGGTTTTCCAGACCTTTTTCAAGTGCAGAAAGGCTTTCCGCAGCCAATTCCGTTTTCTTCTGTCCCCCATGCATCTTCAAAGCCCTTACAGTCGCCACCAATACCACTGCATCAGGACTCACACCAAGGGCTTCAGTTTTGATATTGAGAAACTTCTCGGCACCCAAGTCAGCACCGAATCCTGATTCAGTGACTACATAATCTGAAAGTTTCAACGCTGTACGTGTAGCTATAACTGAATTGCAGCCATGTGCAATGTTTGCGAATGGCCCTCCATGTACAAGTGCCGGGGTATGTTCGATCGTTTGGACAAGGTTTGGCTTTAATGCATCCTTCAGAAGCATGGCCAGCGCCCCTTGTACGCCAATGTCCTTCACGGTTACAGGCTCTTTATTTATCGTATAGGCAACTACCATTCTGGCCAGGCGTGCCTTCAAATCAGCCAGGTCATTCGCAAGGCATAAGACTGCCATGATTTCTGAAGCGACAGTAATATCAAATCCGTCTTCCCTTGGCACTCCCTGGACAGGACCACCCAATCCGATGACAATCTGCCTTAATGCCCTGTCATTCATGTCCAGAGCCCTTTTCCATGTAATTCTTCTTTGATCTATTCCGAGTTCATTTCCATGATGGATATGATTGTCGATCATGGCCGCCAATGCATTGTTTGCCGTAGTGATGGCATGGATATCCCCAGTAAAGTGCAGATTGATCTCTTCCATGGGAAGAACTTGCGCATACCCTCCCCCGGCAGCCCCGCCTTTGATTCCCATTGTCGGCCCAAGCGAAGGTTCCCTTAAAGCAATCATGGCCTGTTTGCCGATTGAGTTCAAGGCGTCCCCCAATCCCACTGTAACGGTTGATTTGCCTTCCCCTGCCGGTGTGGGATTGATGGAGGTCACCAGAATCAGCTTTCCATTCGGGCTGCCCTCAACGTTTTTCAGTGCTTCATATGACAATTTAGCTTTATGCCTTCCATATAGCTCTATATCTTTTTCTTTAAGTCCCAGTTTATTAGCTATGTCTGTTATGGACAGCATTTCAGCCTGCTGGGCAATTTCGATATCCGACAGTACTTTTTTATGTTGCATTTGTAACTCCTCCTATATGAATAAGGATGTTGTACTTTACCTATGTATAAGGTTTTCCTAATTTCAAAAAAATTTCCTTAGCTACATTTATACAGAATGACTATTCAAAAGTCCATCTATTAAAGGGGTAACCAACCATGCTGGATTTTTTATAGCAGAATAACCCCTCCCGCTCAGGAAGGGGTTTTCAAGGGAGAGAATTCTTGGCGTACTGATAGCTTAACCACTGCTTTCTTCAAAAAACACGCATACTCCTCCTATTTTATTTTTTTATGATTGCTGTTCACTATAATAAACTTCTTCAAAAGGTTGAACGACAACAAATCCTTCTCCTTCAAATTTCATTTGAACGGATTCCCCGCTCCCTCTGCCAAAGAAGGTTTTCAAGGATACATCTGTAACGAAATCAGGCTGTAACTCTCCTGACCATGCCACAGTAGCATTCGGATCTGTATAAACAGGACTGTCCGGTTTCACCAGTAATGTCAGTGGTTCGTAATGTGAAGTGATTGCTGCCATGCCTGTTCCTTCAATCCGCACATTGAACAGGCCGCCTGCCATCATGCCAGCAACCCTTCTCATCAGCTTGATATCCCATTTCAATCCTGGTTGAAAGGCTAGCAGATCATTTCCATTCACATAGATCGCTTCATTGTTAAGATGTAGAATGGATATCTTCTTTCCTTGATCGGCCAGGTAGAGTTTGCCTTCACCGTTTGCTTTCATTAATGCTGTCCCTTCACCTGTCAGTGCTTTTTTAAATAGTTTGCCTAGTCCGTGCTCAAGGACTCCTTCCCTTTCAAATTTGATTGCCCCCCGGTAAGAAACCATGGAGCCCATCTTCGCCCATACCTCTCCATTCAGATTCACCTCCAGCATTCTGGGAGTTTCCAATTCAAATAAACCTTCTCCTTTTTCTTCCTGCTGAGTTTGTTTAATGAATTCATCGATTGAGAAACGCTGGTTCATTTTATCCCTCCATTTAGTGTTTTCCTGAACATGAAAAGCGTCATGAAAGTCAGTGCCTGTTTCAGTTCCAAAGACAGATTTTCTGCAAGGGTCGAAGGGACATTCTTCTTGTATACCCAAACTTCGTCCTCTTTCACCATTCCATGATCAACTGCAAGTTTCTCGAGTTCCCATGGCATCATGGTGTTGCAGATAACCTCTTTCCCGTACAGCCTGGGGAAGGAATTTTCCCGTGGATGGGCTGTAGGGCCAAGAACACCAATGCATAATTGGCCGTCCACTTTAATAATTTCTGATACTTTCTTTAAGGCATCGAAAGGATCCTGCGTCCATTCCAGGGAATTGATTATCATGACAGCATCAAACTGTTCCTTTTCAAAAGGAGGAGCCGAAAGATCTCCTTGAATGAAGCTCAACCCTTTTTGTTCATGTTTCCTTGCAAGCTCCACCATATTCCCGGATAGATCCATCCCAGTAACATCATAGCCTTCACTGTTCAATAAATAGGAGCCAAACCCATCACCGCAGCCTAAGTCTGCTATACTGCTGCCAGTGGGGATATTTCTTACCATGAACGGGAGGATATCTTTTCTGCTTCCTTTCGTCCACATATCCACACTTCTTCTGTGCCAGTCACTGGCATTGTAATCCCAGCGCTGCCGGGCGCTATCGTGCCATTCCTTGCTAGTCATACTCCACCTTCTTTGCAATGTGTTAGGTACTTAATCCTTATAGATAATCTTTTCTCATTGGACTGCGAAAAGTCCTGCTTTTACAAGCGAAGTTTAAAAGAATATTTCAGAGAGAAGCAATATCACCTTTAGAAACTGTATTTTTTGACCATACTAGGGATGAGAATTTTTGTAAAGGGGCATGCAAATGGAGGAAATCATTAAGGTTCAACATCATGATAATGGACAGATTATCAGCTTTCAAACATCAACAGGGAGAATCATCTCCTATCAAAAAGCTGTTATGGAAGCTCAGGATGGTGTCTTATCAGGGGTAAGTGTTGATTATGACCCAGAGGGTTTATCACAGCTCGCTGACACCTTTAGTGGGGAAAGTACCTTTTCTGATCTTCCTGAAATCTTTTAATGCATTATCAGGTCAAATAAACATAAAAAAGGACGATTGCCTCAATCGTCCTTTTTACTCATTTTCATTTTTGGCCTGTATATCTCTGAGGCTTTTTAGAAGGTCCGCATTTTCTTCAAACAATTGGACAAGATCGCCAATCCTGTCAATCGAATCCCAGCTTAAGTGATGTTCGATCCCTTCAACATCTTCGTAAACATTTTCTTCCTTCACTCCGATTATATTCAGGAATTGCTCTAGCAGTTCATGCCTGAAAACAAGCCGCTTTCCTATTTTGTTCCCTTTGGAAGTCAATATCAGACCCCTGTACTTTTCGTACACAAGGTAATCATCTTTATCTAATTTCTGTACCATTTTGGTCACTGAGGAGGGATGGACGGACAGTGCATCAGCAATATCTGAAACTCTGGCATATCCTTTATTATCGATCAATAAATAAATCTGTTCTATATAATCCTCCATACTTGGCGTTGGCATATATTGAACCCTCCACATTGGTAAAATATCATTAAAATTTTACTATATATAATGGTTGAATACAACTGAAACCCATCCTTCTGCGTTTTTGGAAGAAAAAAGCACCTTTTTTATAGCGTGTCAGGTGCGGTGTAACAGCAGCGAATGAAACCGTTTAAATTTTCTTACAAAAACCAGGCTAACTTCCTTGACTGCACTTTACCCCTTATTGTATATTTAAGACATCATTAACGGAATTCTATGTCCTCGGATCAGAGTGACTTAGTATCCCTATAATGATAATATTTCCATGAGCACAAAAATGTGCTTGAAAGATTTAGGAGGAACAGTATTATGCAAAATGGTAAAGTTAAATGGTTTAACAACGAAAAAGGTTTTGGATTCATCGAAGTTGAAGGCGGAGACGATGTATTTGTTCACTTCACTGCTATCCAAGGTGACGGATTTAAATCATTAGAAGAAGGTCAGGAAGTTTCTTTCGAAATCGTAGAAGGTAACCGCGGACCTCAAGCTGCTAACGTAACTAAACTATAATTTCGACTAAAATAGATAAAGGAAGCTGGCATCCCCAGCTTCCTTTTTTGTTATGTTAAATTTTTTCCCAATTCTTTGATCTTCTGTCCGACCGTACATTGTTCAATGCAAAACCGGTGGGCATATTTCTTGCCGTATTCTTTTCTGAAATGTGCTTTTAACAAACAATCTTCACAATAAGTTGCCAGAATCTCATCCAATTTTCCAATCACTTGAATCCGCTCCAAAAAGTTTCATCACCTTTCTACCTCTGCAGCATTTCAATACTTCGAATGACTGTGGATAAAAGTATCTTGTAATGCTTGATTCGCTAACTGATCTGCTTCTTTATTTTGCTTTCTATTAATTGGTTCATATACCGGCTTTATCCCCATGGTCTTCATTTCTGCCTCAATTCGATCCAGCCAGCTGTTAAGCGTATCTTCATAGCATGGCCATTCTCCTTCAAGTTGTTTCAAGACCACCTGGGAATCACCTTTTATAATACAAGGCATATTACGGACTCCAAGCTCATCCAGCAGCTGGATACAGGAATAAAGGGCTGCATATTCAGCTTCGTTATTATTCTCCAGCTCCTCAAGCTTTTTATTTTTGCGGACCCTGTAATTCACTCCGCCCTTTTGATAATAAATGACCATACCCAAACCTGCAAGAGCCTTTTCTCTATCATATCCACCATCAAAGTAAACGGTGATATCCTCAGGTTCCCGTTCCAGTTCTTCACTGAGTTTAAGGAATTCCTTTCTGGTCCATTCATTTTCCATTTCATCGCGGATGACAATATTACCTGCTCTTCCTGTCTTCGTGAGATCCTCGATAAGATAATCAACATATCGCCGGTTCATCCATTCCGACTCAAAGGTTATTTTATCAGGTATCTTTCCACTGTATGTCCAGATCACTTTCATTTTCATCATTGCTCCTCCTTCCAATCACTTCTGTTGTTCATTTCATCCATTCTATGTATAATGAACAAGGTCTTTTTATTCATTCTAGCGTAGACCAACACGGATGCGTAAATAATATACCAGAGTCTTTCTTTAGTATATGCATTATCTCACTATATTTTCAGGGAGGAGACAATATGTTTAATGAATGGTTTGGCCTTATATTTGTACTTGTCAATTTCGCCCTCGTTCTTGCCATGTATAGAATCTTTGGCAAAACAGGTCTGTTTGTCTGGATAGGCGTCTCAACTATATTAGCCAATTTACAGGTGGTTAAAACCATTGAGATTTTCGGGCTGACAGCTACGTTGGGAAACGCCATGTACGGGACGGCCTTCCTCGTTACAGATATCCTGAACGAGAAGTATGGAAAGAAAGAAGCACAAAAAGCTGTATGGCTGGGGTTCTTTACCTTGCTGGTGATGAGCATCATCATGCAGATGGTTCTTATGTTCAATCCTCATCCTGATGACTTTGCCCAGGGTTCACTCGAGACCATTTTTGGAATGATCCCCCGCATAGCTATAGGAAGTCTTGCTGCTTATCTCATCAGCCAATTTACGGATGTATACATTTTTACTTTCCTAAAGAAAAAATTCCCGAAGGATTCTCATTTCTGGATCCGTAATAATGGGAGCACTATGATCAGCCAGCTTCTTGATACCCTGGTCTTTACCACTATTGCATTTCTTGGTGAATTTCCGTTTGAAGTATGGATCCAAATTGTCTTCACAACTTATGTATTGAAATGGATTGTTGCCCTGTTCGACACCCCGTTTGGATACCTTGCCAAACGGATGGATGTAAAGGAATAAGAAATTTAAGAGCCTGAAACGGGACTTAGACTTGTTTCAGGCTCTTTTCTGTTTTTAAAAAATTCAGTTTAAAAAATTGATGTTTTCTCCATTTCTGATTAGACTAATAAATAGTTTAATTTGTTTTGAGGTGAAATCATGGTTGAAGTATACATAGACGGAGCAAGCGCAGGGGATCCTGGAAACAGCGGTGCCGGAATTTTCATCAAAGGCAGCGGCGAAACCTTATCCTATTCTATTCCGCTGGGAGAGAAAGAAAATCATGAGGCCGAATATCTAGCCTGCATCAAAGCATTGCAAATCTGCAAGGAGAAAGAGTTCACAATTCTCTCGTTCAGAAGCGATTCGCAGGCCGTCGTCAATGCTGTAGAAAAAGAGTATGCCCGAAATAAGAAATACAAACATCTATTAGAGCAGATTCTGCACCTTTCAAAGGAGTTTGATTTATTCTTTATTAAGTGGATTCCCAGTAAGGAAAACAAAAGAGCAGATGAACTGGCCCGTAAAGCAATCCATTTAAATCAGGGCGGCGCAGATGAATAACAAAAAATGGGCGGCCGATTTTTCCCTTCTGACAGTGGCATTTATCTGGGGAACCACTTTTGTTATCATACAGAACGCGATCTCATTCCTCCCTCCTTTCACATTTAATACTGTACGGTTCTTTTTGGGAGGAATTTCTCTTCTGCTGCTTTTGCTGCTTAAAGAGAAAGGCAGAATTCGGTTCACCCGCAGCAGTTTAGTGCCAGGCGTTATACTGGGATTGTTTCTTTTCCTGGGGTATGGATTTCAAACTTTTGGCCTGCTCTACACTACACCTGCAAAAGCCGGATTCCTTACAGGGTTGAGCGTAGTCCTTGTTCCATTTATAGGTATCCTGTTCCTGAGGCAGAAGCCGCTCGCCGCATCAGTGGCAGGTGCTTTGTCTGCCGTTCTCGGCTTGTATCTATTAGCAGCCGGCCATACTCAATCTTTAAATATAGGTGATCTGCTTGTCATGATCTGTGCTTTGGGATTTGCCATGCATATCATTTTCACAGACAAATCCACCAAGTCCACCTCCGCACTGCAACTAACAGTCATTCAAATACTGACAGTGGCTGTCCTGTCATTTATCTTCATGCTGCTTTTTGAGGATTGGAAGACCGCAATGTCTATTTCCACATTACTCAAAACGGAGGTGCTTTCTGCCTTGCTTGTGACATCCCTGCTCGCCACTTCAACTGCTTACCTTATACAAACTGCTGCACAAAGATATACCACTCCAGCAAGGGTCGCGGTCATCCTGACAATGGAGCCTGTTTTCGCTGCCCTCTTTTCATATATCTGGATTGGTGAAAAGTTGTCTTCTTTTGCTGTTGCAGGCTGCTGTTTGATCTTTCTAGGCATGCTGTTGGCAGAATTACCTCAGATGGTAAAAGTTCTGGTGAAAAAATATTCCTATGGAAAGACCTTGTAGAGTCCAAAAGCAAGGGCAAAGGTGTCCGAAAATCCTTCCCAAGCACATACGGACCAATTACGCAAAGCTAAAGCTAAAAAAGCAAGGCTGTTCTCGAATAGATTGTGGTTATTTTAAACGTAATGGATTTCCGCTCCAGGCGCACGACTCCGCGAGGCGGGCGGTGAGCCTCCTATGTAAAAATGGGGAGGCGGATAATAAATCATCCAAAAGCAAAGACAACACTACACTGTCTTTGCTTTTACTTATTCACAACACTATTTGGCCGCGCATCTCTTAGCCGTGTGAGCTTGAACATTATAGAGTTTTAGAAATTATCACCTATGCGAGCAATTTTATGCTCTTTGCATATTTCCACGCTTCCTGTCGTGTTTTGATGTTATTGGAATGCAGCGTTTCCAGTAAAGACATATAGAAGCTGTTATCAAATCTTTTTTGTGCTTTTAATGTTAATTCAATTGCAGTATTGATAATTTCATCTGAAACGTTCACTGATCTCTTGCCAAAGTAAATAAAGCCAATGGCGTCTTCACCGAACTTGAACCCTTTGTTCTCTAAATACATAAGAAAGTCTTCGGTTGTTAGTTTATTATAGTTCACGCATTTCCCTCACCCTGTAGTAAAAAGTTCTATCTTCAGATTCGAATTCAAACGCAGGTGACCGGCCCCCTTCGCTTTTGGTTCCGGCTGACTATGTCGGCCAGCTCCTAGCGGATTTCGGTCTCTCTCCTTGCGAATCCAGCTTCAAGACCCCAGCGCTATCGCACTTCTGTCTTCCTCCTTGCGATAAGTCATCATCGAGTCGCTTTCGCTCTTCGTGATTCCTTTATCTCATACGGAAGCCTTCCAGTTCGTACACCGCTGATCGGGGTCTATCCACTTTTTAAAGATAAGTCATCATCGAATCGCGAAAGCTCTTCGTGATTCCTTTATCTCATATGAGAGCCCTCCAATCCGTACGGAGCTGATCGGCCGTCTTCGCTTTTGGTTTCCGGCTAGCTACGACGGCCAGCTCCTAGCGGATTTCGGTCTCTCTCCTTGCGAATCCAGCTTCAAGACCCCAGCGGCTATCGCACTTCTGTCTTCCTCTTTGCGATAAGTCATCATCGAATCGCTTCGCTCTTCGTGATTCCTTTATCTCATACGAGAGCCCTCCAATCCGTACGGAGCTGATCGGCCGTCTTCGCTTTTGGTTTCCGGCTAGCTACGACGGCCAGCTCCTAGCGGATTTCGGTCTCTCTCCTTGCGAATTCAGCTTCAAGACCCCAGCGGCTATCGCACTTCTGTCTTCCTCCTTGCGATAAGTCATCATCGAATCGCGAAAGCACTTCGTGATTTCTTTATCTCATACGGAAGCCTTCCAGTTCGTACGCCGCTGAACAGGGTCTATCCACTTTTTAAAGATAAGTCATCATCGAATCGCTTCGCTCTTCGTGATTCCTTTATCTCATATGAGAGCCCTCCAATCCGTACGGAGCTGATCGGCCGTCTTCGCTTTTGGTTTCCGGCTAGCTACGACGGCCAGCTCCTAGCGGATTTCGGTCTCTCTCCTTGCGAATCCAGCTTCAAGACCCCAGCGGCTATCGCACTTCTGTCTTCCTCCTTGCGATAAGTCATCATCGAATCGCCAAAGCTCTTCGTGATTCCTTTATCTCATACGGAAGCCTTCCAGTTCGTACGCCGCTGAACGGGGTCTATCCACTTTTTAAAGATAAGTCATCATCGAATCGCTTCGCTCTTCGTGATTCCTTTATCTCATATGAGAGCCCTCCAATCCGTACGGAGCTGATCGGCCGTCTTCGCTTTTGGTTCTATCTTACAAAAAATCTTCCTTTTTGCCTATCTTTTTTTCCGAGGAGGTAGCTTGTCCCTCCAATCATAAACCCGAGGATTCCTCCTCCTATTACTTCTACTGGCTGATGCCCGAGCATTTCTTTTAGTCTTTTGGGTTTTTCTTCAAACGGGATCGGCTCATCCTCATGTGCTTTTCGAACCAATTCATCGAGGGAATTGACTTTTAATGTGAGTTCCCCCGTTTGCCGGCGGATTCCCTGGGCATCATACATGACAATCAGTCCGAATATGAAAGACAAGGCAAAATCTATTGTGGAAAACCCTTTTTTTAAGGCGATGAACGTTGTCAATGAAGAAACACCAGCTGAGTGGGAACTCGGCATGCCTCCAGTCTGAAAAAACAGCATCGGATTCCATTTTCCTGTTTTAATAAAATGCAAAGGAATCTTGAGTGCCTGTGCTGTAAAAATACTCAAAAGAGCTGTAACGACTCCTCTATTCATCTGTTTTACCCCCTGAAATCTGTTTACCTTGCCACACAACCTTAATCATAGTGTATCCAATTGATTTTTTTACATTAAAAGCGCAGGTGATGGTGAAGATAATAGTGGAGGTGACAACATGAGCAAAAAACAGAACAAAAACAGAGGCACGGCAGCACCGGGTGTCAACCCTCAAGGGTTTGCTCAAGACGGCACGGCCACTCCTGATCCTAAATCAAAGCTGGAGGACAGGGCTAAAAGGTCCAATACAAAAATATAATTACTTGACCAGATTAAAAAACAGGGACTTATCAAGAGCATTCCGCAACTGATAAATCCCTGTTAATAATCCACTACTATCATGCATGCTGGCTGAGCAAATGATCCTTGCCTATCAGGAATCGACGCAGTGCCCTCAGCTCCATTTCATCCATCAGTGAAATGGCATCAGGTGCAATCGCTCCCCATTTGGCTGATTCCAATTGAAATTCAAGCGGTACATCGCATTTTATCTCCGCAAGCCTGCGTGAAAGATGAAGCATGTCCAAGTCAGCTTCGATTTTTTTCCTTTGGGAAGGTGTCAGGAGATGGAGGCTTTCCAATATTCCCTGAATATGCTGATGCTCCTGGATCAATTTCACTGCTGTTTTTTCACCGATTCCCTTAACACCTGGATACCCATCGCTTGTATCTCCCATCAATGCTTTCACATCGATGAATTGTTCCGGCGTCAATCCTTTTTCTTCCATAAAGTAATCTTTCGAATACGTCAGATAGTTCCCAAACCCCTTTTTCAAAAGCACGACATCAATATTGTCGTCAAGAAGCTGCAGCAAGTCCTGGTCACCACTCAAAATGGAAACTTTCATATCTTTTGGCGCCGTTTTGGCAATTGTTCCAATACAGTCATCTGCCTCAAAACCGCTCATGCCGATATTATATAGGGCAAATCCCTCTGCCACCTCTTTTGCAAGGTCGAATTGCGGAATCAATTCAACTGGTGGAGCATTCCGATTGGATTTGTAGTCTGAATAAATTTCATTTCTGAAAGTAGCACTTCCCATATCCCAGCAAACAGCTGTATGGGTAGGATTGATATGTTCAACAGCCATCAACAGATGTTTCATAAATCCCTGCACTCCATTGGTAGGCTGTCCTTTTGAATTTATCATGAATTGTCCTGAAACGGCTGTCGCAAAAAAAGAACGGAATAACAAAGCCATTCCATCGACCAATAATAAATGTTCGCTGTGTTTTTTCACATTTACCACTCCTTTGTCCAATTAGCATTATAACATATTTCAGTAATCTTTTTTCATGAAATTCTTAGGAGGACAATACGGATTCCCCCCTGTATTCCATGGAATTCCCCTCGAAAAAGGGAGTGTAGCTCTTTTCTTTCATGCTTACAAGAGGTTATCCGGTGAATGTTCCATATATGAGCTGACATTCATATCGAATAGCAACAAAGGGTAGGAAAAGAGTCATTCATAGACAGAAAAAAAGATGAAATCCGCTATAGATTTCACCTTGCCGTTCTTATATAAAAAATACTCCCCTGGTGGTTTCCAATCAACCGCAGGGAAAGGAATCCTTCAACTCCTTTTTGGTTTCCACTTTGTGTTTTTCATAGGAAATCCAGTCGCTGTAGCTTCCTGGGTAGAGCTTGGCATTTTGATGGCCGGCAGTCCATAAGGACAGGATATTCGGGGCAGCAGTTATCCCTGATCCGCAATAGACGATAAGCGGCCTTCCCTGGTCAATCCACACCCACCTTTTTTGCTGTTTTTCCCTGGATAGGAAGCTGCCATTTTCAAGCGACTCTGTCCATTCTTGATTTACAGCTCCAGGGATATGGCCGGGTATTTTATCAATTGGCTCTACCAATCCCAGGTATCGGTCCCTTGCTCTTGAATCGATAAGGATCCCTTCTGCTTCTTTAGTGGAGACTTTTCTCACCTCATCCACCGTGGCAACCATATCTCTTTGCACCACTGGGTGATAGTCTGCTTTCTTATAGACGGGGACATCTCTTTCAACAGGCAGCCCCTGCTTCATCCACCCTTGGTATCCACCGTTTAGAACAAAAGCATTCTTGTGGCCGATATATTTAAGAAGCCACCAGCAGCGTGAAGCGAAAGCCCCCTCACCATTGTCATACATTACGATGTTTGTGTCGTTTCCAATACCAGCCATTTCAAGTTTGCGGACGAACACTTCAATATCCGGAAGCGGATGTCTGCCTCCATGCTTTTTAATTCTGCCTGTCAGATCCTCTTCCAAGTCAAAATAAACGGCTCCCGGAATGTGATTTTGTTCGTAAAGTTCTTTTCCATGTTCTGGTTCCCCCAGTTGAAAGCGGCAATCTATGACTCTGACCTGGCTGCAGAGGTAATTGGATTCCAGCCAGGAAATTTCTTTAGTGTTCTCCATTGTCCCTGTCATCCTCCTTCTTCATCAAGTCTCTGATATGGTCCTTTGGATTCCAGCAATTAAATTGATAGTCAGGCCTCGTTTCATATCCCAGCCTTTCACAATGGTACTGCATTTTCCCATCCACTCTCTCCGCTGAAAAATGTTTGCAGGTCGCGCATGCATGGTAACGGCTGTTCTTCATTTTCTCCTCCCGTACCCTTATCCTTCAGCAGCTAGCCTTGAATAGATATTTTTCCAGTTATCCAGATTTTCGGTGGATTGCAATGCATCCAGCCATGAATCGATTTGTGCTGCTGATTCTGACCGTATCTCTTCTGTCATCAGCTTGTGTTCTTCTTTAAGGAAGTCTATTGCCCACTCAGTGATTTGCTGTTTGGAGCTTTCCAAATAGTTGTCAGCGGGACCTTGTAAAGCTTCATTCAGGTTTTCCATCATTTTTTTCTTGCTGTTATTTTCAAAAAAATCCTTTGGGTTTTTAAATTCTTTCAATGCTGGCTGGAACCGTTCCCTTTCAAGTTTTGAGAAGGCATTGGAAAAGTTGGTTTCAACCGGCTTACCTGTTTCATAAGGAGAGAAGGTGAAGCTCTCTTCCATCTTCTTGATTTTTTCAGTATACATTTCAAATTGTGAAACCAATTGCTTTTCGGCAAATTTCTCAGTTCTTAATGTTGTTGCCCGCATTTCCTGGGCAAAATCAAACCCTATGGAGTCCAGCAGTTCTTCCAAGGATGCATGTAACGCAGCTTTTGGGGAGGAATGCTGTGAGAAAACCGCTGGATGGAATGCTTCCTTGAAAAAGTCCGAGAAACGAAGAAACACTCTTTGCTTCACATAATGGACTAATTCTTTTATCTCTTGTGAGACACGAAGCTGAAGGCTTTCCGGTGCCTCGCTATTCAGGAATGTATGAATGTTTTCTTTTACCTGCTGTAATTCGTCTATTCTTGCTTCCCGGTTTTTTTTATTCATTGATGAATTCTCGATCAGAGCCTTCAGGCGGCTGAGACCCCTCTTCCATTCAGCTTCTGCAGATTGGGCAGCCATCAGCTTCAGCTCCCCGTCAATAAAATCTTCAAAATCCTTCTGAAAGGAATCAATTCCCGACTCGATTCTTTTCGCCGGTTCCATTGCCTGTTTGGAAGATACTCCGAAAATTCGAGGGAAGCGGATGCCATACTCTATTAGTTGTCCTTGAACATAGTCAATAACATCCCGTTTTTCTTCTTCATCCTTTGCTAAGTCCACAGCATTGACAATGAAGAACATTTTATCCATCTCAAAAGCATCCTTGACCCTTCCAAGCTGGATCAAGAATTCACGGTCAGCTTTTGCAAATGCGTGATTATAATACGTTACGAATAGTATCGCATCTGAATTTTTAATATATTGGAAGGCTACACCAGTATGCCGGGCATTGATGGAATCAGCACCAGGAGTATCAACAAGGGTAATTCCCTGCCTGGTTATCGGAGAGTCATAGAATAAGTCAATGGACTCCACGTAACATGACTGGTTCTCATTAGCTACGAATCCTCTGAATTCTTCCATATTGACCTTCAATACCTCTCCAAGCTTCGAGTGATATTTCCCGTATCCGTTTGAAAATGCTGCAAGAAATGAAAGGTGAATCTTTTCTTTTCCTTCTCCATCATTCCTATTTAGCAAATCAGGAATACGCCGTGCGGCCGCCTCCAATGATTCAGCCTGTTCCCCGAATACCTCCATTGAATTCCGGACGTCATTCAGCAGCTGCTGTTCTGTCTTTAGGTACACTTGAGCGGTACCGTGTTCCTGTCCATCCATCGGCGGCCTGATTCGATTAATTGAAGCTGTAGTCGGGTTGGGACTCACCGGGAGCACTTTGCTTCCGAGAAGGGCATTGGCGAAAGAAGACTTGCCTGCACTGAAGGCTCCAAATAGAGCGATCGTGAAATGCTGGTCCTTCAGCCTCTCTGCCTTATTTTTCAATGTTAGAGCTGTCTGCCTTAGGCCGCTGATGCCTTCATAGTCCTCCGCCATCTCATTCAAGCGTCTTATCAATGGCAGCAGTTCGATGGACCGGCCTTGACTCTCATCAGTCATCACTTCTGTTTCAGTCCGTGATGTTGTTACTGCGCTTTTGTCGTCAATTACGTCTGCTTCCGAATAAAGGATATAATCCTGCTCGTTTTCTTCCCACTTGCCATCCCATTGATTGACCGTCTCTTCCGAATTTACATTTACTGAACCTTCTGCGATGCTATTGAGATTGCTGATTTTAATTTCCGCATCTTCGTTATAGAATTCAAGCTGTTTGAGAGCATCTGCTTTCTCTTTTATTACTTTATATTGCTCTTCAAGCACTTCGTTTTCTTCGCCCTTTTCCGCATCTGAAAGTTCCACCAGGCGTTCTTTCAGTCTTTCTGTCTCTTTCCGTGCCTTCCTTTTAATTCGCCCAGATAGCTCTTCACAATAATTCAGTACATATTCGCCTGTTACCCTGGCACCGGCTTTTGCTGTTTCCTTAAGATCTGCTTCCGTCACCACGACCGACAATCCCTCTGACTGAGCCATCAAGCTTTCATCATGGAAGCCCGCCTGCTTCATCATGTGGCTGCCCAGCCCTCTTAAATGCCACTCCAGCTGGGATTCAATATTGCTGGTCAAGCTCTGCAAAAAGTCCTTTGCACGCTGCCGGCGCTCTTCTTCGGTCTTTTTCCTTGAGAAGAACATCCCCACTTTAAAATCATCCTGTAGAGATTCAAGATATCCTTTACCCAGCTCCCTCGTTTCAAAAGGCATCAAATAAGCGTTCTCAAGTATTTTTTCCCTTTCTTCCTCAAACGTCAGAATATACGCCTTAGCGCTGTTTTCAGCCATTTTCTCCCGTAAATTTCTTTCCTTTTGAATTACTGCTTCTCCGTTTTCAATCTCTTCATTGGAGATAATTGCAGATAGTGAATCCTGCTGTTCTTTTAAATTTTCCTTCACCCACTTCTCATGCTCACTGACTAAGCGGCTCATACCTGCAGCGAAAGAACGCTCCAGCAGTTCATCTTTATGCTGAAATTGGCTGTTGATCAAGTCTCTGACTTCGGAAAATTCATTATGTGGATTCGTTCCATCCCTTAACGTCGTGAAAAAAATCCTTTCCGGTTTCACTTGCCATGCCGCAAAAGACTCCGAAACAGATAGCTTGAATTGTTGAAATGAAAGTTCCTCATCATTATGCTTATCAATCTGATTCACGATTAAATACAGACGAACACCATGATTAGCAAGTTCCCGGGTATACTCAAAATTCAATTGTGATTGTACATGATTATAGTCCATTACATAAAACACAATGTCAGCCAGGTGAAGTGCTGACTCCGTTGAAATCCTGTGTGCATCATCTGTACTGTCCACTCCCGGTGTATCAAGGACAGTCACACCATCCGGAAGCTTTGTATGTTTCTTCCCAATTTCAATACTCTGGACATTTTCGCCATCCTTGCAGTATTTTTTAACTATATTAAAGTCATACGCTCCGTCAAAAATGACAGGTTGTTTGTCATGATAATGAACCTTGGCAAAATCAGAATCGGCCTGATGCAGCCTCACAAGGTTTGCTGAAGTTGGTATCGGGCTTGATGGAAGCAATTCCTCTCCAGCCAGCGCATTAATCATGGTCGATTTACCGGCAGAGAAATGTCCGCAGAAACCAGCAATAAATTCATTTTTCCAGAACTTATGCGCAAGAAGTTCTGCTTTGGATGCAGCTTCTGTATCACCGCTTTCCCTCAGAGTTTCATATAAAGCAGCGAGCTTTCGTATTTTCTCATTGAATGTTGTCTTTGTATGTGATAGCGATTGCAAAAGAACCTTCCCCTTACACCATTAAGTTATATTTATCATTTTTATGCCACTTTTATTTTATCTTATAATTCTCTCCATTCCTATTAAAACATGGCTGAAATCGGAATCACGATACAAAAAAGGACTCAACATTCAAGCTAATCCTTGAACGTTCAGTCCTTTTTTGCAAGCCATCCATTACCGCTCATACACTGGAACAAGTTCTGATGATTTCTCTGCAGCCATTTTCCCTTCAGCAGCCATAACTGTTTTGCGTCTAGTTACAAATATATTCGATAGTACATACTTCATTAGCAAGCCATAAACAACAGCTGTCAGGATAACCAAAAGCACTGTCATACCGGAAACCCCTCCCTTTCATGCACGTCTTGAGAATAATTTTCATCTTCAATTAGAATCTTATCAAAAATGATAATCATTTTCAATGATTGTTTTAAAATCATTCAGTCAATTTCCCCTTTTCTTATAATCGGAATATACCCTTTCTTCCCTTGGTGTATTTCCTGGTAATCGGTCGTCTCTGTCAACGCCTTTTCTTCAACCGGAATTCGTATTGATAAGATAAATTGATTGAGCAGGGCAAAAATGAATAATGTCCAGTAGGCATTAAACATAAGCGGAATCACGATGAACTCGATTGTCACTATAAGGTAATTGGGATGCTTGATGAACTTGTAGGGGCCTTTGGCAATCACATCCGCCTGCGGCAGAACAATGATTTTCGTATTCCAATAACGCCCGAGTGAAGCAATGACCCATACCCTTCCAGCCTGGGCAGCCAGAAACAGGGCAAACAACAAGACCCAGTACTCACTGACCTGCTGCCTTCCCCCTATGTTTTCAACTAACAGGGAAGCAAAGAAAAGTAAATGAATCGTTACCATCAGCCTGTAATGCTTCTGACCATATTCTTTTGCCCCCTTAGCTTTCAGCCACTTTTCATTCCGTTTGGCAATCAGCAGTTCAATAAGCCGTTGAATCGCAATCACCATAAAAAGTAAATAAAACATCATTCCCACCTCATTAACAGCAATTCGGAACTAAATCCCGGCCCTAAAGCAACACCAAGCCCTATCTCTCCAGGCTTAATATCTTTATTTAAATGATCTTTTAAGACATATTGAATGGTAGCTGAAGACATATTCCCGAACTTTTTTAAGATGTCCCTTGAACTATCGAGTAACTTTTGATCAAGGTCCAGGGAAGACGAGTACGCATCAAGTACCTTTTTCCCTCCAGGGTGGGCTATAAATTGCTTGATATCTTTCAAGGACAAATCATACTGATGCAAGAATCTTTCGACATTTGGCTTCAGCCAGCTTTCAACGATTGTCGGTATGTCTTTTGAAAAGACGACGAAGAGGCCATCATCTTTGACTTCCCATCCCATTACATCCAGAGAGTTTTTCATTGTGGTCGATTGAGTGCCTAAAATTGCCGGCAGAGGCTTGTTAACATTCTTTAATACCGGACTATCATCCCCACAGACCAGGGAGCAAGCTGTTCCATCGGCAAATAATGATGTTCCTATCAGATTGCTTTTGGATCGATCACCATGTTGAAACGTCAAGGAACAAAGTTCAATCGTCAATACAAGCACATTCGCTTTTGGAAAAGCAAGGCAATATTCATACGCTCGTGACAGTCCGCTTGCCCCTCCTGCACACCCAAGACCCCAAATCGGGATTCTTTTTACATGTTCCGGGAATGGGAGGTGGTTCATAATCCTCGCTTCCAGGCTTGGAGTCGCAAGACCGGTTGTACATATGGTGAAAATTGCATCAATATCGTCATAGGCCACAGATGGATTGCTTTCGATACATTTTTTTACCGCTTCTGTCCCTAATTCCACTGCTTTACCTACAAATGAAGCATTTTTCTCCTGAAAAGTCCGGGGACGCTTAAACCATTCAAGATCGTGAACGAAGTGTCTGGCCTCTATTTCCCCATTTTGGAAAACAGGCATGAGCCGTTTAATATCCCTGAAGCTTTCCGAAAATAGATTCTCTGCGAATATGGCTGTTTTCTCCTGCTTAACACAAAAGGGTGGAATCGCCGTTTCCACCTTTAGGATTTTTGGCATAAAAATCTCTCTCCTTACATCAATAAGGATATCTTTTCCATTCATTTCAATTTCATGCATGTTTTCGAAATATCAAACTTAAACAGATTATCATCACTGCCGATAAAAGAAATATAATCACATTTACTCATCAGCCAGGCATTCCTTAAGAACTAAAGGAAATGAATGATAAGTTACAAAAATTAAAAATAATCATTCTTTTTACCTAAATTGTATGCTAAGCTCAAAAAGACAAAATATTGGAGGATTCGACATGACTACAACAACAAAAAGTGTAACCGATATCTTAAATGGTACGATTCAGTCTATTAGATCGGTCATTCCCCTCACTGTAGAAGTTGATCAGCCTGCACTCATTACAGGGCCGGTAAAAATACATAATATAGGCGTTCTAATCGGACTTACCGGCGATATTCGAGGTCAGATCATCTTTGACGGAGATGTAGAAGACTTTCAAGGACTCGGTGCCTCCATGTTTGGAATGCCGCTTGAAGGGGAAATGCTTGAATCCTTTGCAGGGGAACTTGGCAATATGATAGCCGGAAATCTTTCCACACATATTTCACAGCTTGGCCATTCAATGGATATCACTCCGCCGACAGTCATTGTTGGTGAGTCGAGATTATCAGGGTTTGACCGGGCATTAAAGCTTCCTTTAACCTTAGAGAACGTTGGAGAGTTCATCGTCATCATCATGGTGGACCTGGTTTAATCCCACATGACAAAGAGAGAAGGCATACGAATCATCATTCGCATGCCTTCTCTCTTTGTTTATTCCTCTATTAAAATCCCTGAATGGTCATGCCTCCGTCAACAAAGAGCGTCTGGCCGGTAACATAGTTCCCTGCAGGCGATGCCAGAAATACAGCGGGACCAACAAGCTCTTCCAGTTCCCCAACCCTTTTGAGAGGAGTGACGGCTAAAATGTCATTCACATACTGCTCATCCTGCAGAAGCTTTTCTGTGAGAGGGGTTTTAAAGTACCAAGGTCCGATACTATTCACATTGATATTATACTTGCCCCATTCAAATGCAAGCACTTTCGTCATCTGAATCAACGCAGCTTTGGTAGCTGCATATACGACACCAGTCCGCAGCGCAACCTGCCCTGCAACTGATGCAATCGTTATGATCTTCCCGCTGGTCTGTTCCTTCATGATTTTCCCTGTTTCCTGACTCATCATGAATGCAGACTTCAGGTTGGTATCCATAATCTTCTGCCATTCTTCGTCTGTTACATCCAGTGCTTGTGAGCGGATATTCATGCCTGCATTATTGACAAGGATGTCAATTGCCCCTGCCTGTTCCTTTACACTTGCAACTGCCCTTTCAACATCTTCCCTGGCTGTAACATCTGTTGGTATTATGTATGCTGTTCTTCCAATTTTCTCAATATGTGAGGCTGTTTCTTGCAGATCTTCCTCAGTTCTGGATAAAAGCGCTATATCGGCTCCAGCCTCAGCCATGCCAATCGCAATCGCCCGTCCAATGCCTCTGCCTGCACCCGTAACTATTGCAGTTTTTCCTCTAAGATCAAATGATGGTAAAAACATGTCAATCTCCCCTTTCAATCGTTACCTTATTTTAACACATGCCCGATCCTTTTCAGGGGAGATTGCCTCCTAATATCATTCCTCTTTTTGAGGGGATTTCTGATATAAGTTCTGAATCGTTATTTTTTTCGTTACCAACCTGCAAATATCACAGAGGTGCTCCTGCTCAAACAGCCGCCTGCAATGTTCACAATAATACTTCTCCATTTTAAAAACCTCCAAGAACTCGTTCTTCTATCATATGTTCAGAGGCTGGATTTGGTGATGAAAATTTTTGGTGCGGGAGATATGGCTCACTGTCTAATCGTATCCTTTGATTTATAATCCTTCTTTTGTAAATCACGCGTTTTGCTTACCCTACCCTTTGTCCCCTGGATTCCTTCACAAGCTGCAGACTTTCCGCTGCAAAGTAAAGAATGGTATCCTTTGCAATTGAAAACAGTTTTTTTCACTGATTGCCACTTCCAAAAAGTCCTAATTGCGGTTTTTTAACTGAATGGAAGAGCAGCTCTTTTCTTGCTTTTCGAGACATTTCTTGTGAATGCATTTCGCCCATTATCATGACAATATTTACTCTGTAATTCATCAAAAATAAAGGAGAAGCCGATTAAATCGTTTATTCTCCGTAACATATTGTCTTGAGGAACGACGATATCATAAAGCCCTTCATACTTACTGAACATCATTGTTTGTTGTTGTTGAATCACTGGAAACCACCCACTTATATAAATAGTAACCCGTTCAGTAGTGAGGGAGAAACCAATAAATTGAAAGGTAATTTGCGGTACAATTTGCATAGCATTTTGTATCGGTTTTTTTATCGGCATACCAATGGTTTTGAAGTTTTTTCGCTTAATGTTGCATACTGATTTGCATACTGATTTGCAGGCCAATTTGCACTACCGCATAAATTTATGTGGTGTTGCAAACTGGTCTGCATTTTATGTTACAAATTTGTCCGCGGATTCGTTATTGCCAGATACAATAGATGGGAAGATGAAGGGGAATAACCCAGTGGGAGAAAAATAAGGGGAGATTTTACCGTTAGATGTAGAGTAGACGTGGTTTTTGCGGAAAATAAGGGGAGTTTTTCCCTTTATACAAAGCAAAGCTGCCTATTATCACGTTTTTTGAGTCAAATAAGAGGAATTTCTCCCTCTATTTAAGCTGTTTTCAATACTATTTGCTAATTAAGGGGAATTTTTCCCTCTATAAACCTCAATTAGCAGAGAACCTGGTTTCATTGCTGAAGAAAGCAAAGTTTAACGGGAAACCCGCTGTTCAACCGATCTGGGGCTTAATTAAATACCGCATAATAGAAGTGAGGAGCTGCAAGGTCGTTGGCAGCTCCTCTTTTTTGTGCAATTTTTCATACACATTACACTTCAAAACAGCCTGCAAAAATCTTTGTATTTTAACCCGCAAAACCACCAGCAAATAGGCATTTTCTCCCTCTTAACCGAACGAGATAATATAAATAGCGGGTAGTGTTCTTTTTTCTCAACGTTGATTGGAGTGGAAGGTGCGCGACCTCCTGCGGGACTAGCGGGACTCGTCTAGCTTCAGCGGCCAACGACTAGCAGATTTCAGACTCCCTCCTTCCGATAAGTCATCATCAACTCACTTCGTTCGTTGTGATTCCTTTATCTCATACAGGAGCCCTCCAATCTTTACGTCGTTGAACGCCGCTTCTGCATTTGATAGGTGAGACCAAGGTTACGTACCCACTGGAACGTAACCCCGCAGGCGAAGCCAGCTCCAGCGGCCAGCGACTAGCAGATTTCGGTCTCTCTTCTTGCGATAAGTCAGCATCAATTCACTATGTTCGTCGTGTTTCCTTTATCTCATACGAGAGCCCTCTAATCTGTACGTCGCTGAACGGCCGCTTCCGCTTTTTATGAAGCCGAGGAGGCTCAACGCCTGCCCCGCGGAGTCGCGTACCTGGAACGGAAATCAACATTTTTTCGTAAAACATGTAGTGAAAAAGGCAGAATCGCTCTATTAAGTGAGCGATTCTGCCTTTTAGATCTTTATTGGACTTTTTCAGTGCCCTCATCCAGCCCTCCGGGGTTTCTTTATCTTATTCATTAGCACGATTCTCTATGATTGTATTTGAAGTTCATGAGTTTTTAAATCGAATTTATATTTTTTGTTGATTCTCTGTGCAATATTTTTTAAAAATTTCTGAACAGTAGTTTTCTCCACTTTCCTTGTATACCAAGCTAATTGTGCACCCTTAGATACTCCATCTGAGTACACTTTAAATGGCATATACGCTTCTGTTGAATAGGTATAATCAAATTTAATTAATAATTCACTGCCATCAGGGCACTCCAACTTCACTTTATAAATCGGATTTTTATGTTCAGGCAAAAGTTTTACCGCTTTAATTTTTGCTAGCATACGTGAACTCCTCCAATATACATATTTGAATCTACTTTAATCATACCAGAGATTTCCACAAAAGGGTAACTTGTGGCGAATTTAACATCTGTCGTACGTCAAATCCTCTTCGCAAAACCTCCTCGGAATACTTAAACGCTTTAATATCCATCCTTTGCAAGAGTATCCATAGCTGGTTTTGAAAAAATATATTTCCCGGCCGCTCGTTTCGACTCATCCTTGCCCCTGACACCGCTGGATACGGCGTAAACTCTACAACATATGAGAAACCTCCATCTATACCTGCCGTGAATGAGGCCCATTTTGCTTGGAATTGACTTCTCGAATAACTGAAAAACAATAAGACCAACCACAAAGGATTCAATCTAATCTTTCATCCCACTAGGTTTACTCTTTGCAGTGTTTCTCTTATCGCCCCCTCCTATTACGAAAAAATACGCCATCCCACTCTCTACTTCCTAGAAGATGACGATGGCGTATTGACCCCTTTCAGCCGTTCCTGTGGTGGGATTTCGACTATTCTTTAGGAAGCTTTCTGTCCAACCACTTTTATTGCTCTTTCTGAGCTACTTACATTGAAAACGATGTTTAGAAGAATGGCCGTTAAACTTCCTGCCACAATTCCGTTGCTGGTCAGGATCTGCAGGCTGCCCGGCAGCTGGCTGAACATGTCAGGCACTACTGTAACCCCCATTCCCATTCCAACAGAACATGCAACAATCAAAAGGTTTTCCTGTGAATTGAACTCGACACGGCCCAGCATCTTGATTCCGTAAGCAACTACCATTCCGAACATGGCAACCATCGCTCCACCTAACACGGCTGAAGGAATGATGGTTGTCATAGCGCCAATCTTCGGCACAAGACCAAGAGCCATCAGCATACCGCCAGTCAAATAAATGACATTTTTCGTTTTCACCCCTGATAATTGGGTTAATCCGACATTTTGTGAGTACGTTGTATATGGGAATGCGTTAAACAACGCTCCCAGAACAATTGCCGCTCCCTCTGCACGGTATCCTCTCGCCACGTCTTCCTCGTCAATTTCTTCTTCGCAAATATCACTAAGCGCAAAGTAAACCCCTGTGGATTCTACTAGACTGACCATCGCTACCAGAATCATCGTCAAGATGGCAGTCAAATGAAATTCGGGCATTCCAAAATAAAATGGCTGCGCCATATGAAACCAGGAAGCTTCCATGACAGGGGCAATGTCAACTTTCCCCATGAACGCTGCAACCACTGTCCCCCCAAGGAGACCTAAGAGAATCGCAACGGCTCGTACAAAGCCTTTGAATAAACGGAACAATAGTATAATGAATACCAGGGTCCCAAAAGCCAAACCAATATTAGACAGTGAGCCAAAGTCAGCTGCACCTTCTCCCCCTGCCATATTGTTCATGGCAACAGGTATCAGTGTGATCCCAATAATTGTTACGACAGAACCTGTCACGACAGGAGGAAAGAAACGGATCAGTTTTCCGAAATAACCCGCTATCAGGATAACAAATAACCCTGAAACCAAGATTGACCCATAGATTGCAGGTATTCCAAATTGTCCACCAATCGCTATCATCGGGCCAACCGCAGTAAATGTACAACCCAATACTACAGGCAGGCCGATACCGAAGAAACGGTTCTTCCAAACTTGTAAAATAGTCGCGACACCGCACATAAGGATATCAATCGATACAAGATACGTTAACTGCTCACCTGTCAGTCCAAGTGCACCGCCGACAATCAAAGGAACTATGACCGCTCCTGCATACATGGCCAGTACATGCTGGATAGCCAGTGATGATAATTTCAGCCGGTTCATACTAATACCTCCTCTGAAAATTCAACTCTGCCATTTTGTAATGTTTGAATCCTAGCAAGGGATTCAACCCAGTAACCTTTTTCTCTCAACATTTTACCGCCGTCCTGAAATGCTTTCTCTATCACGATTCCTATCCCTGCAACCGAAGCCCCAGTCTTTTCAACTATAGAAATCAAGCCTTCAGCAGCTTGTCCGTTGGCAAGAAAATCATCAATGATGAGCACGGTGTCATCTTCTTTTATATATTTTTCAGAAATGGTAATGGTATTGGTCTCTTGTTTTGTGAATGAGTAAACCTCGGCAGTCAGCAACCCCTCCTGTAAGGTAAGGGATTTGCGCTTTCTGGCAAATACAAGGGGAACATTAAGTATCAGGGCAGCCATCACTGCCGGTGCTATTCCGGAAGATTCAAGTGTGACCACCTTGGTAATGCCTTCTCCAGCAAAACGGCTGGCAAACTCCTCACCTATCTCTTTCATCAATACAGGATCAACCTGATGGTTCAAGAAGGAATCGACTTTCAGAACTGAATCAGATAGCACGCTGCCTTCTTGGGTGATCTTCATTTCTAACATTTTCATTTCCAATCTCCTCCTTCTGCCCTTTCCTCCATAAAAAAGGCTCAAGGGCATCACACTCACAACATGAGTGAGACAATGCCTTTGAGCCTTTTTAAAAAACCAAAGAAAAACAGAGTGGAAACCATTCCGTTCATTGCTCACTCATAGTCAGACAATTTACGGTCATCCGGTAGAAACTTGCGGGCCATATTCCCGCGATTATATGAGTAAGTGATATGAATTTAATTACTAGTATATCAGTTCATTCTAAGAATTCAACCCTTTTTTTCAATTAACCCGAACAATAAATTGTTTTATCATAAAATCATTCGTCAAAAAGGGTTTTCGGGAGACCTTCATCTTCACACATTCTTCACAAATAACCATTAAAGGTGTGACATTTATCACAGATTTTTATTCTGTTCATCCCTATCATAGGTAACAAGATCATGTAACTCATGAAAGGAGTGACCGGCATGGCAAACCCGCAGTTGAACCATAACCCAAAAGGAAAGCATGAGGAGTATTCCTCATTGAAAGGCACGTTGACTGCCGTATTGATTCTTGGGATATTTCTTATTTTCAGCTGGTTTGGAGTTTTTTATATTTTCATAGACCGTTTCTAAGTGGAAGGAGAAGATTGTTATGCATATGCACCGTTACGAAAAATGGTGGCTTGCTCTAGGTACTGGCTCTCTTATTATTTTCTTATTTATTTTGGGTATCAGCGCATTTCATTCAGGTCATACCCCTCCAAGCGCTCAAGCGTATATCGATCCGGAGCAGGTCGATCAAATTGCTCCATTCAGTGAACCCGGCTTGAAAAAAGTTGAAGGCAGGGAATGGGATTACGAGCTGGTGGTCGTTGGCTCTGCCTTTTATTACTTCTCGGGAGAAGAAATAAAGATTCCTTTAAATTCCCGCGTAAAAATTATCGCGACTACAAAAGATGTCGTGCACGGATTTGAAGTGGCAGGAACCAACATTAATATGATGCTTGAACCAGGATTTATCAGTGAATATGTTACAACATTTGATAAAGCAGGTGAATACCTCGTTTTATGCAATGAGTACTGCGGAGTCGGTCACCATACGATGAAAACAATGATTAAGGTGGTGGAATAAGATGCTGGCTAAAGTTGATTGGAAAGATGCGCGTTTAGCAATGGCTCATATATATGTGGCCTTTATCGCACTGGCATTAGGGGGGCTGGCAGGATTGCTCCAGGTTTTGGTCCGGTCAGGCAGATTTACTCTTCCAGCGAACATTGGTTACTATCAGGTATTGACGGTTCATGGCGTTCTCTTAGGACTTGTACTTACTACCTTTTTTATAATAGGGTTCCAACACGCGGCCATTTCACGGACTTCAGGTATGTATCGTAAACGCTCAAGGATAACTGGTTGGATTGGATTTTGGATCATGCTGCTTGGGACTGCCATGGCTGCAACAATGATTCTTTTGAATGAAGCAACCGTCCTTTATACTTTCTATGCACCCCTTCAAGCTCACTGGATTTTTTATCTCGGCTTAACCTTTGTGGTTGTCGGAAGCTGGATTGGCGGAGCAGCAATGATTGCAGAATATATGAACTGGAGAAAACTTCACCCCGGGCAGCCTAGTCCGCTGTTGACATTCATGGCAATCATCAATATCGTACTATGGATTGTAGCCACATTGGGTGTAGCAGGAACAGTTTTATTCCAGTTGCTTCCATGGTCTCTTGGCCTTGTATCTGAAGTGGATGTCCTGATCAGCCGGACATTGTTTTGGTACTTCGGCCATCCCCTTGTTTATTTCTGGCTGCTGCCTGCATACATGGCTTGGTATGTCATCATTCCAAAAGTCATTGGGGGAAAGATTTTTTCAGACTCTCTTGCAAGGATGTCTTTTATCTTGTTCCTGCTCTTCTCAATTCCAGTAGGATTTCACCATCAATTGGTTGAGCCGGGCATTGATGCTTCTTGGAAGTTCCTGCAGGTTGTACTGACATTCATGGTTGTGATTCCTTCATTAATTACAGCATTTTCCCTATTTGCTACATTTGAAATATACGGGCGTTCCAAAGGAGCAAAAGGATTATTCGGCTGGTTTAAAAAGCTGCCTTGGGGAGATGCAAGATTCTGTGTTCCATTCATCGGGATGGCTGCTTTCATCCCAGCAGGTGCCGGCGGACTGATAAATGCATCCAACCAAATGAACCAGGTTGTCCATAACACAATCTGGGTAACGGGCCATTTCCATTTAACACTGGCAACATCGGTTGCCTTGACGTTCTTTGGTATTGCCTACTGGCTGGTTCCTCATTTAACTGGGCGTGTTCTGACAAAAGCTATGAACAGACTTGCAATCATTCAAGCTGTCACCTGGGCAGTCGGCATGAGTATAATGTCAGGCGCCATGCATGCAGTAGGATTGCTGGGTGCTCCCAGACGTTCTTCTTTTTCAACTTATGGAGATGCACAACAAGCTTTGGACTGGATTCCTTACCAGGTTGCACAAGCAGTCGGCGGAACAATTCTCTTTCTTGGCATCATCCTTATTCTTTATATCTTTATCAATCTGGCATTCTTTGCCCCTAAAGGCGAACAAGATTTCCCTGTTGGTGAAACTGCTGATGAAGCTGAAAAAACACCGATGGTTCTGGAAAACTGGAAGATCTGGCTTACCGTTTTGACTGCTTTGATTTTAGCAGCCTATACGATTCCATTTGCCGAAATGATTCAAAACGCACCTCCGGGATCAAAGGGATTTAAATTGTGGTAACCATAAAAAAGGCACTCAATCTTTAATAGGGTACTGAAAAAGTTCAACAAATAATGCAAAGGCAAAATCGTTCACTTCACTGAACGATTCTGCCTTTTTTACTTCAGGTTTTGTTGATTTCCGTTTAGGTGGGCGCCTCTGCGGGCCAGACGTTGAAGTGAAAAGCAGGGTCTGCCGTTCAGCATACAGTTCCGAAGGCTCCCACATGAGATGTAAAGGAAATACACCAGACAAAGAGAGCTGTTGTTGAATTATCGCAAGGAGAGAGACCGAAATCTGCCAGGTGCTGGCCTCAGGAGTTGAATCGGCTTCCGCAGCTTCGCTTGAGTGATTTCATTCCTCCGGCACGTAACCTAGGATTTTTCTGCCCCGACACCTTCCACTCTAATCAACGATGAGAAAAATTCTACCGCACACAAAGCCTTACCTTCTCTTACAACCATTAAAGTAAGGGGTTAGTTTCCGGTGATAAAAAAAAGCCGACAGCATTCAAACGGCCGCCGGCTCTCAGTTTAAGACAGGTTGTATACACTAGAATATTTCTCTGTCAGGTAGTTTACAAGGTGAGTGGCATTCAGTCCTTCTCCTGTCACTTCTGTCAGGATCTCAAGTGGTTTTTTCATTTTCCCCCACTGATGGACATTTTCAGTCATCCATTCTCTGATAGGTGCGAGGTCACCTTTTTCAAGCAATGAATCATACTCAGGAATGTCTTTGATCATGGCCTGCTTGAATTGAGCCGCATACATGTAACCAAGTGCGTAGGATGGGAAATAACCAAAGCTGCCTCCTGCCCAATGGACATCCTGGAGGACACCTTTTGCATTGGTTTCAGGGCGGACCCCAAGGTATTCCTCATATTTATTATTCCAGATTTCCGGAAGGTCCTTTACTTCGATTTCATCATTAAAAAGGCCTTTTTCAATTTCGTACCTGATCATGATATGAAGCGGGTATGTCAGTTCATCCGCTTCAATTCTGATCAATGAAGGCTTTGATTCATTGATGGCACGGTAAAACTGGTCAAGCTCTACATCATCAAACTGGCCATTTCCATGCTCTTTAAGAAGAGAGTAGTTCTTTTCCCAGAATGCATAGTTTCTTCCGACGAAATTCTCATAGAATAAAGATTGTGATTCGTGAATTCCCATGGACGTTCCGGTAGCAAGCGGAGTTCCTGTTAAGTCACTTGAAATATTTTGCTCATAGAGGGCATGGCCGCCTTCATGAATCGTTCCAAAAATGGCAGTTCTCCAGTCACCTTCATCATATTTCGTGGTTACCCTCACATCGCCCGTGTTTAGGCCGATGGCAAATGGGTGGACCGTTTCATCCAGTCTGCCAGAATTGAAATCATAGCCCATTTGCTCAAGAATCTTAAGGCTGAATTCTTTTTGATTTTCCTTTGGGAATTGCTCATAGATGAAGTCTGTTTTTGGTTTATTGCTGGTTTCGCTGATACGCTGCACCAACGGAACGATCTTTTCACGAAGTTCCCCGAACACTCTATCCAAGACTTCGACTGTTATACCTGGTTCATACATATCAAGCAAGGTATTATACTTATTGCCCTCATATCCCCAGTAGCCGATGAATTTCTTTGTGAATTCTACTAACTTTTCTAAATAAGGCTGGAAGGAATCGAAGTCGTCCATGGCTTTTGCATCTTCCCACGCGCTTTCTGCCTTGGATTGCAGTACAACATATTCCTTGTATTCATCTGCAG
This sequence comes from Bacillus sp. SRL337, assembly GCF_984799155.1. Lineage (NCBI taxonomy): Bacteria > Bacillati > Bacillota > Bacilli > Caryophanales > Bacillaceae > Bacillus > Bacillus sp. SRL337. The sequence continues at coordinate 2,960,445 of NZ_OZ481793.1, forward strand.
GGATTTTTTTATTCCGGTCATATTCTTTTTGGCATTCTTCCAAAACCTTGAGAACCATTCCTGAAAGTTCATCTTTATGTGCAGATAATTTTGCTATGTATGCAGCCATTTCTTCACTTGTTGACATCTCGAATACATCAGATGACAACATCCCGATGACTTCGGATCGCTGTTCAACTCCATTTTTTGGTGCCCCTGTTCTTAAATCCCAGAAGATCAGGCCTAATGCTTCGTTATAGGCTGACATCCTTTTTACATATTCTAAAAAGTCACTTTCAATCTCTTTAATTGCTGTTGTCATATTACTCCCCCTAATCTCTAGCTACTTTCCAATTTTATCATATTTTTCTGAATAATACTCGTAATATACTTACTGAAAAAGCGGAAGATACCTGAAGCATCTTCCGCTAATAGTGCCATTCTATTTACTTAAAAAGGAAGCACAGCCTTTATCTGCTGTGTAAATGCTGTTTCATTGTCCTTAAGCAGGATGGAGACCTTTCCTTCGTCTTCAGAACTCCTGATCAGGCGGCCGATTCCTTGTTTGAGGCGGAGCAGCATGTATGGCAAGTCCACTTCTGCAAAAGGGTCGGCTGCATGATTTCGTTTCGCATCGAACACTGGATCTTTCGGCGGGAATGGCAGTGAGTATACCACTACCTGGGATAATGATTTTCCCGGAATATCGAGACCTTCCCACAAATGATAGGAACACAGCACACTGTCCACTTCATTTTGGAATCGTTCAACGGTTAAACTGATTTCCTCATCCCCTTCGAAATAAACCGGGTACGGAAGTTTTTTATCCTCCAGATAATCTTTAAAGGTTTCAAGTTCACCCTTCGATGAGAAAAGAACCAATGTTTTTCCTTCGTTTTCCTTTATTTTTTCATAAGTACACAAAAGCTTCTCTTCCGATAGTTCAGAAGTGAATAAAGGTATATCAATCACCATTTTTTCTTCATAATCAAATGGTGATTCCACCATGAAAGATTCATAATGATCAATTCCAAGACTGTTTGCCAAATACGAAAAATCTTTGTTATTTGACAGTGTTGCGGAAGAAAAAATGAACGGAATGTTTTGGTTGAATACTTTTTGTCTGAGGATTTCCTCTACCAATCTCGGCATGATGACAAGTGTTTCATTTCCACTATTGGTTTCCAGCCAGTTAATTCCTTTGTTCTCTTCCAAAAAGAGCTTCAAGGAATATAGTATTTGTTCAAGATATTCTTCAATCACTTTTAGTAAATATTCGTCCATCACATACATCTCAGATTCAAACACTAGTTCTTCGGTAAGTTTCTCAATCAAATCAATCAACTTGCGCCCTTCTATCACGACATTTTCTGTCTTTTCCACATGAAGGCGGAAAGCATCTTCTTCTTTTCGGGATGCCTGATTTAATTCATGGAACCATTTCTCATTCTGTGTAATGATATCTTCGATAAGATACATGGTATTTTCACGCATATCGCTTGCTGTCATCTTTTCCAGCAGGCTTTCCAGTGTTTCTTTTTGGATTCTGTAGGTCAGTGCCTTTTGGGAAGCAAATTCAAGCAAGTGCCCCTCATCAAATATAACAGAACTTGCCTGAGGGAGCAGAGGAAGCTGCCCTTCTCTCACTCGGGAATCCTTCGTCCAGATATGTTCCATATAAAAGTCATGGGAACAAACAATCAAATCAGCAGCCTCACGGTAATGATCTCGGTTAAGGGTTTGTCCACAGCGGTGGCGCTGGGAACAAGACATACAATCCTGGAGATTGTCCCAGCCAACTCTTTCCCACTCTTTATCAGTCAATTGACTGTATTCTTTACGGTCACCATAGCGATGATATTTTGTCATGGACGACTTTCCGTGAACGAATTCTGGAAGAGCATTGAATACGTCCATATATTTATCTTCTTCAAGCATTTCCCCTTCAAGTTTCTGCAGGCAGAGGTACTGCTCCCTGGACTTGGCCAACCTTACATCCACTTCCAGATTTAACGCCTGCTCAATTTTCCTGATATCTCCTTCTTTTTTAACAATCTGTTCAATCAACGTTTCATCTGCGCAGGCAATGATCGCCGGTTTCCCTGTATATCGTGCATACGCGAGCGCATAGAGTAAATAGACCAATGTCTTTCCCGTACCGACCCCTGCTTCTGCAAATATTACTTTCTTTTCTTTATATGCTTTCAAAACTTGAAAGGCCATATAAATTTGTTCATCACGCAGTTCAAAACCTTTTTCAGGGAGAATGTCATAAAAAACGTCTCCGATCCAGTCGCCAAGCCCTTCATAGAAAGACTGCTCCTTTGATAATGCAAATGGAATTTTCCCTCTCATAACTTCCTCCAACCTTTATATTGTTTCTATTAATTCTAGCTGTGCTAGTTTATGAATAATCCAAACAACAAACCATAAGTAATTAATTTTATACTTCAACAGCAGAAAACGCAAGCATGGTCTGCTTGCGTTTTCTGCTGATTTTATTCTGATTGTAGTTTTCCGCCTTACAGTTGGTTCCGCGGATTGCTGTAAAAAAGTTCATAAGCAAGGGCGTTGGTCAAGTCTTCCTTCGCTGTCATCAAACCGCCAATAACCTGACTATCCATCTTTGCCTTTTCTTCTTCAATCCTATCCATGGTAAACTGTAATGCTTTTGAGATACGAAAAAAGTCTATTGACGACCTATGCACTGCATTTCACTCCCCGAATCTGTATAACCGTATTATACGCAGATTCCGTGGCTTTTATGACTGGAACAAGAGTCTTTTTACCGGGTAAAATAAACCGTTCCGAAAGAAACGATAAACAGGACCACCAGGATAATCGAAGCTTTTATGACCCCTCTTCTAGTCAGAGAGCCATCTTCCCCTTTTTCACCTTTAGCCGCAGCCAAGGAAACAAGCACACCTGTAATGATCATTACCGGAAAAAACCACACCATTTCACCAGCCTCCTTTCCCAAATGGAATATCCCCCGGCTCCTCAATAAATTTTTGAATAGACCACAAACGTCACGAATACTGTAGATATCACCAATGCAGTGAGAATTTGGATAAGCTCAACCGCTGTTACTTGTAACACCCCTATTTGAAGACTGAGATTTAAAAAAATACAATAGACCATTAGTGAAACAAAGGCCGCAAACATTCCTTTTTGGCGTATCATCCTCATTCGTTCATCCTTTTGTTTGAATTGAGGGTACAGATAACTGAGGCAAAAACTCATGATTGCCATTGATACGAACATATATGAAGCGGGAGGTGGAGCAGACTCAGCCATAACGCAGGCAAACAGAATGAAACCAACCAAGCAAAGAAAGAGCACTCCCAAAATAAAGAAAACCTTTCTATGGTAATCCATCAACATCTCCCCTTTTCATTCTTTTTCTATACCTTCATAAATAAATAATTCCTCAATAGTAGTGTTAAACGTCCTCGCCAGTTCAAAAGCTAGCGGAAGAGATGGAAAATATTTCCCTTTTTCTATCGATATTATCGTCTGCCTGGATACGCCAAGTTTGGCAGCAAGCTTATCTTGTGAGTATCCAAATTGTTTCCTGAAATCCACAAGCATGTTTTTCAAGCGCTTCACCTCTTCATAGTCCTATTATATTGTCAAGTAAACTTTACGTCAAGCAACCTTTACACTTATACACCAGATTCATTCCCGGATTCAGTAGACGCTAGTTCCCTTCATCAAATTTCGTCCATTATCTGTTCCATCAGACAAATCCCCCTGCCAGCACTTAGAACTTGGCTTATTCTTCAGATTAATGGCCAACTCTTCTTTAGCTTGCAAACTTGTTGGTTAATCCCGTCTCATCCAACTCCGGCACAACAGCATAAAAAAAACCGCCCAGAAACAGGCGGTCCACCATAGCTTTATTGGTCTTTCCTCGGAGGTCTCGGCCCCCAATATTGATAATAATCTGTCCTGATGAATCCATTGAACAGTTTGCGTTTTTTCGTAGCTTTTTTGCCATATAATTCTTCAAAGCCTTCATGGGAAGTCATGATATATTTCGACCACGTTTCCATTTTATCGAAGGCTTCCCCCATCGCTTTGTACATCTGCTCGACTTCTTTACGTTCCCCGATCCTCTCTCCGTATGGCGGATTTCCGACGATGACACCATAGCTCTTGTCACTATGAAAATCTTTCACCTGCATCTGTTTGAACTGAATCAATTCACCCAGCCCTGCCTCAAATGCATTGTTCTTTGCTACTTCGACCATTCGGTGATCAATATCGGTTCCCATGATTTCAAGCGGCTGATCATATTTAGCAAGATCTTCTGCTTCCATTCTCACGTCACCCCAGATTTTTTCAGGCATCCATGGCCACTCTTCGGAAAGGAAATCCCGGTTGAATCCGGGAGCGATATTTTGCCCGATGAGCGCAGCTTCGATAGGAATCGTCCCTGAACCGCAGAATGGATCGGCAAATGGTCTGTCCGGGTTCCAGGTAGTTAACTGGATCAATGCTGCTGCAAGAGTTTCTTTTAATGGAGCTTCCCCCTGGCCGATCCTGTAACCGCGCTTATGCAGCCCTTGCCCGCTTGTATCGATGGTCAGTGAGGCTACATCTTTATGGATAGCGACCTCCAGTTTAAATACTGCACCGCTCTCCTCGAGCCAGCTGGTCCGATGATAAGCAGATTGAAGCCTGTTAACAATGGCTTTTTTGACAATGGCCTGACAATCGGGAACACTGTAAAGTTTCGATTTAACCGATTTCCCCTGTACAGGGAATTGGGCATCTACCGGCAGATAATCTTCCCACTGAAGAGCTTTCGTTTTCTCGAATAATTCATCGAACGAATAAGCCCTGAATTCACCGACTAGTATCTTTACGCGGTCGGCTGTACGGAGCCACATGTTTGCACGGGCAATCGCTTTCCCATCGCCTTCAAAGATGACTTTTCCGTTTTCCACTTCACATTCATAGCCAAGATCTCGTACCTCTTTGGCTACAAGAGACTCCAGGCCCATCGCCGCAGTGGCAATCAATTTGAACTTCATTATTAATTCACCCTAACTTTATCATTATCATTTCAATTTGCCCCCATAGGTTAAAGGCAATTCTTATGTATTTCCATTCTAAGTGTAACCATTGGAGATGACTTTAAGCAACAGATAGACAGAATCTTATAAACCTGATCCTAAGAGAGAATATCCCTTTCAAAAGGCCTTTTTCGTAAACTTTGTTCCTATTTAATATAAACGGAGAAGTATATGCCCTATTTCACCATTTATATCTCGAAAAGCAAAAAGAAAAGTACTGCTCTTCCAGTCAGATAGAAAAGCCCTAGTATCAAAGCTGAAAATCCGCTCCTTTAGATTCTCCTAAAGCAACAATTAATACGAAAAACAGCATTCAAAAAAACAAAAGCTCCCCTATGAAGGAGAGCGTCGTTTATCAATTATTATTCCCCAAAATAACATTCTGTAAGCCATGTTTTGTTCCTTCGTACTGCAAGCGATGGGTAATCTCGTACTCCGGCGGCAATCATCTATCTACGAAACAATTGTTTCGTCCTTCTTCTCGTTCAATTCCTCAAAGAAGGTGCCCCTACCATATTTTGGGTTTCTCGCTCGTGGGGTTTACCTCGTTCCACTCTTACAATTTCTTGCAAGACTCCGTCACTGTGGCACTTTCAAGGTATTCACACCATATCCGAAAGACTTAGGTGTTTTCCCTGCCGTCAATCTGCGAATGCAGACTGCCCTAGCTTATGAATTGGCTAGGCACGAACACTACAGGCATCTCAGCACCGTGCGAGCATGGACTTTCCTCTACAACAGACGTTGCAGCGATTACCCGAATGTTATTATTAGTATATCCAAAAAGTAATTATACACTACTATTCATGATAGTACAAGAGGTACTAAATACCAGGATCTCAATCGTACAATTTGTTTCCAAAAACATGTTTCTCAAGGTTCGATAGTCTTTTCAAGATGTCAAAATTAGTCGTTCCTGTTTGCTGCTGTTGTGAAGGCGGACGGCGATTCGATTCTTCCAGCTGCTTTTTCAAGCGCAGATTGTCTTGCTGCAGGTCTTCCATTTCCTGATGGAAAGTTTCATAGTCTTTAATGATTAAATCCAGAAATTTATCAACGTCTTCTTGCTTGTAGCCGCGCATTCCAGATTTGAATTCTTTTTCAAGTATGTCTTTTGCAGTTAATTTCACTTTATCAGATATCATATTTTCACCTCTAAATTCAACCTACATCAAGTATATTTTTTCAAAAAAAGCTTTATTTGTCAATTTTTCTTTCATTCAATAGTATTGAACTGTTCTTCTTCCACTATCCATTGCAAATCCATAAATGTAATCTGATGGATTTCCAAAGGGTGACTTTCCTTATATTCCTTTGCTGCTTTATAAAAATATTGAGGGGAGCCTTCTTTCTCTTCATCATAAAGAATGATGACAGCGTCACTCTTATGTAAGAATAACTGATCCCTGTTCCTGAACTGGGCAGGACTGGTATATGGCTTTTTGGAAACACTGTCTACAAAATCGGCTTGGGAAATAATCATTTCATAATATTCTTTATTGTTTTCATTCCACTTTTCTTCCTGTTCTAAAAAGGGAGTCAAAACAGCCAGCTTCAAGTCAGGATACTCAAGCTGGAGGTCAAAAACCACCTCTGCTGCCCACAATTCCGTTCCCATCTGTCCACTGATCAAAACCCACTCAAGTCCGCTGTCAAGAAGGGACTCCAGCTGTTTCTGAATGGCTGCCTTAATAAATTTCAACGCCGGTTCATCATCTTTGAAGATACCAAGCTCAAATGCTTTATATCCTGTTACAGCTGCAACAGTGCCCACTTCCAGACCTCCTTGCAATTAAGATGTTCTCTCCACTATAATCAATTCTGAGTCCTTTGTAAAATAAAAACAAGGACACATATTGTGTCCTCGTTGGTAAGGCGTTACCTTCCTGGTCCGTAAGGTCCAAATCCAGGACCGCCCATTGGCCCCATAGGTCCCATTTGTCCGGGAGCCCCTCCTGGTCCAGGTCCCTGGCCGCAATTGAAGTGCTGATGGGAGACACTGTCCACCATTGATTGGCTCTGCGGAAAATAATGCTTATGCTGATACATCTGGTTATTCACTATCGTCGTATGCTGTGGATGAACATGAGGAACTTCATAGGTTGAAAAATTATCCACCTTACAGCATTTAGTTGGATGCATAACGGTCGGAAGAACTTGATTAGGTCTGCAATGCATACTAATTTCTCCTTTCATCTTTGTATCGGTACATTAACAGCCTATGATGAAAGGAGGGAACATGTACTAATGCAAACACCTATTTTTCAAGGCTTTCGCTTATGAAACTCCGTTCGACATTAAGGACAGCCGATCAGAGAAATGTATAAGAACCGTCTTTCAAGTTTGAAAAGATGAAAACGGTTAAGCATATGACAACAAAAAATAGAAAAACTAAAGCTCTACTCATCATATTTCATCCTATCTTCTTATTTTTAGAATCAACGAATTTCAACACAATTCAACATTTTACAAAACTAAAGAGGATTCCTCAATAAGAAATTCTTGGATTTCGTGAATTTTTTGTCAATTATCAAAGAAAATAACGAAAACTGCGGTTACCTGGGAAATTTTCGTCTATTTCGCTAATTTTCTTTCCAGACGTTCCATCCTTTTTGTCAGACCTGTTAACATCTTCTCATTTTTGAATTCTTTTTTTACCAATTCCTCATACGCTTTTTCACTAAACATCATGGCTGTTTCCAATTCCTTGAATTGATGTTCCGTCAGTTTGGCAAGTTCAATACAGGCTTCCAATCTCAATTCTTCCGGTCCCACCTCAGATACTTCAATCCAGTAATCAAATGCCGCGGTGTATTTCTTTAACCGCTTATATTGATAGGCGAGGGAATGTTTGGCCGCTATTGACTCGTTTCCATTTGATTCTCTCACCAGCTGCTCCAATCTAATGACTGCCTGTTCCTTATCCCCAAGGTAATCAAACCATTTCCCGACAAGCAGCTTTTCTTCGGAACCTTGATCAGAATCAATCCCAAGAATCTGAAAGCTGAGGTGACTATATAGGACAACCAATGAGAGAATATCCAATTCATTATGCAAAAGCACCTTGAGCATACCTTCCGGATCTTTTCTTTCCACAAAATCAAAAAAGATCATCGGAGCCAAATAACCAGGTACGTCATCTGTCCGGTGAAAATCAAGAATTTCCTTTTCCACATTGCTCAATTTAACAGAATCCATTTTTGACTTCCAGAGCCTTCTGCTCCCATGAAACAAATCAAAATGACCAAATGAAGGAAGTCTGGGAACATGTTCCCTGATCAATGTGTGCCGTGTTTTCACCTGAGGCCAGTCAAATGCTTTTCCGTTATACGTGACAAGTGTATTATAGTCCACCTTTTCAAGAAAGCTGTGATAAAGGGGAATCTCACTTCCCGGCTGAGGAAGGATATGCTGCCTCAGAATGAGCTTATCTTCCATGATCCGGGCATATCCCAGCAGGAAAATGGTGTTGCCGGCTCCGCCCCCGAGTCCTGTGGTTTCGGTGTCAAAGAAAAATAAATCTTTAACAGTCATTCCTTTAGATGATAAGGGGTGGCTGCCTTCAAACTGATTCCATGCCTGTAGCGCTTCCCTGACCTGCCCCAGCTGATATTTCCCGTGATAATCTGAAAGGTTATATACTTTCTCCTTGATTAAACAATAGTCGTCATCAAGATAATAAGGTATGACCCCTTGGCTGGACCATGTATCCATATATGGAATATCCATCTGCCTTACTGGCTCGGCCATCTTCGGCAAAGAGTTTTCTGGTTCCCTTACAATATGGCTTTTCATACGGTTCAGCTTGTTTTTCAGTGACATTTTCACCCCTCCTATCGTTTTAATGCTGACTTTGCAGGAACATATCCAGTAATCTCACTGAATCATCTTTCGCTTCTTCTGAAGAGATATCTGTACCGATGCAAGACGGACAGCCGCTGTTACAACGACAGCGGGCAATCATCCTTCTTGCCTCAAGCAGGATTTCGGACATCTGGTCATAAACCTTCTCACTGAGGCCGACCCCTCCGGGATACCGATCATAAATAAAGATTGTCGGCTTTTCATTGTGGGCTGCTTTTACTTGGGGAACAACAAAAACATCACTTGGGTCACACATGACGAACAGAGGTACGATGGCCTTAAGGCTCTGGGCAAGACCGATTAATCCCTGTTCAATTCTGTCGGTGGAAAGATCGATCTCTTTCTTTAATGATACCCATGTTGAATTGGTATGCAGCTCTTCTTCCGGCAGATGAATCGGCCCCGACCCAATATTCTCATGCGTATCGAACTTGATCTTTTTAAAAATAGTTGCCATCGCCTGGACTGTTACATCCCCATAGGCTGTTTCTGCCGCATCATTGCTCTTTGACTTATCTTCTTCAAGCACTCTAAGCTGTACGGCCAGATTCGCATCAGTAAAGTAATCGACATCGACTTCCCTTACAAAAGCTTTCTTTTCTTCCCAGTCAAGCAATTCCACTTGATACTGTATGCCTTGATGTAAATAGATGGCTTCGTCATGAAGCAGCGTCATTGCAGAGAACCTGTCCATTTCCCCGATGACCTTCACGTTTGCTACATCACTCTGATCGATGATGATGACATTTTCCTGCGAAGCCGATCTCAGACTGATGTTATGGGCCGGAAATGAATCGTTCATCCAATACCATTTTTGACCATTTTTGTGGAGGACCCTCTCCTCGGATAGGAAGTCCAGGATGTCTTCAATGTCCAAACCGCCAAACTGCTCTCCTTCCGTGAAAGGCAGTTCATATGCTGCACATTTCAAATGGTCGATCAGAATGATAAGATTGTCCGGGTTGATCCTGGCGGTTTCCGGTGAGTTCTCGAAAAAATACTGTGGGTTTTCAATTATATATTGGTCCAGAGGGCTCGAACTGGCAACCATGATGACAAGGGCTTCATCCTGCCTTCTTCCCGCCCGTCCTGCCTGCTGCCATGCACTTGCAATTGTTCCTGGATATCCAGTCATGACACAAACCTGCAGCTGGCCGATATCGACCCCAAGTTCCAGTGCATTCGTACTGACCACTCCGTATATCTCTCCGTTGCGCAGACCTTTTTCGATTTCTCTCCGCTGCGTCGGCAAATAGCCGCCGCGATATCCGCGTATGGATTTCGGTCCGAGCTGGGATTTAACCAGTTCCTGCAGATAAGTCAGAATGATTTCCACCCTTACTCTGCTTCGCGCAAACACAATGGTTTGAATTTTATTTTTTAGAAGAGATCCGGCAATATCCCTCACTTCCAGGGTAGCACTTCTTCTGATGTTCAGGGGCTTATTGACTATTGGAGGATTGTAGAACACAAAGTGTTTCCTCCCGCTTGGGGCGCCATTATTGTCAATCAAGGCCATTTCCTTCTCTGTCAATCCTTCAGCCAATTCTTTTGGATTGGCGATAGTCGCTGAAGTACAAATGAATATTGGGTCACTCCCATAGAATCTGCAGATTCGTCTCAGCCTTCTCATCACGTTACTGACATGGCTGCCGAATACTCCCCGGTAAATATGAAGCTCGTCTATGACGACGTACTTCAGGTTTTCGAAAAGCGAAACCCACTTTGTATGATGAGGCAGGATCGCGGAATGAAGCATATCAGGATTGGTGATGACTATATGTCCTGCCTTTCTGACTTTTTGGCGTATGTTTGCAGATGTATCTCCGTCGTATGTATAACTGTTAATATCCGCATCCGCTTCAGCTATCATTTCATTGATTTCACTTTTCTGATCCTGTGCCAGTGCTTTCGTTGGAAAGATATAGAGTGCTCTGGTATTCTTGTTCTCCAGAATCGACTGCAGGACAGGAAGGTTGTAGCAGAGTGTTTTACCAGATGCAGTAGGGGTTACAGCTGTAAAACTTTTTCCTTCCATTGCAGTGTCAAAAGCAGTTGCCTGGTGGGTATAAAGCTTTTCAATCCCCCTTTTCTCAAGTGCTGATTTGAGCTTGGGGTGGAGTCGCAACGGCAGTTCTTTATGCTGTGCCTTCTTTTCTACGATTGTATGCCAATGGACAATTTGCCCTTTATGTTCTGAACGATGTTGAAACTGATCAATCATTTCTTGTAAGTTTCTTTTCCGAAGCATCTTTTTCACCTCTATTCCTATTTTAGCGAATAAACGTTCGAATAAAAAGAGAAAAAAATGCCAGGCAATAATTGGCTATCAGCCAACACGCCCGGCAATTCGCTTATTCATTATCTAAAATGAACTTTTTTATCTCCAGTGACAATTTCTCTGGTTCCTCGTAAACCCCCATATGTCCCGAGTTTTCAAGGACAACTTTCTTGATATGGTTTCCATCTGCTGTAAACGTTTTTTCCTGCGGCACTATAGAATCTTTTGCTCCTGCAACTAATAAAATCGGAAGCCTGCTGTCTTGGACAATCTTGCTGAGGTCTCCTCTGCTGCGCATGGCTTTTAAGGTTTCCTTCGCACCCGCCGGGCTGGTGTTATATCCAATTTGTTTGGCTTTTTCTATTTCTTCCTCGTATTCTTTCAGTCTTTCCTGGTTGAACAGACTTGGAACGAGGTTATCTATGAAGGTCTTCATTCCTTGTGAATCAACTTGTTTGATGGATTCCGTTCTCTTGTCTTTCCCTTTTTCGTCATCCGGCAATGGGGTCGAATGGATCAACCCAAAACCCTTCAGCTTTTCAGGGAATCTTTCTGCAAGGGACAATGTAACATATCCCCCAAGTGAATGGCCAAACATATAAACGTCTTTAAGCTGTTTCTGATCCATGAAGTAATTAATATCCAAGGCCATATCATCTATGGTATAACCACCCTCAGGAATCCCTGATTCTCCGTGGCCTCGGAGGTCGACGGTAATTACACGATAATGATCAAGAAGAGGCATGACCCTTTCCCAATAATCCGAACTTCCGCAAAAGCCATGCAGGAGGATAACCGTTTCCCCTTCTCCATGGTCTTTGTAAGCAAGTTCATTTACGCCGACACGCTGAGTATCCATAACTAACCCCACCCTTATTGAGAATCTATTCTCTATATTGCCTTTATCGAGATCGAATAAACGCAGTTGGACATTTAACACTTTATTTCCTTTTACATAAAATAATAGGTGAAAACGTTCTGAAAGGAGACAAGTATAATGGAAGGTAATCTGCCTGAGAAAAAGAGGCCGAAGTTCGGTGAATTAATGGATTCGTTTTTTCAAGAAAAGCCGGTAAGGGGCATCCTGGAAAGTATCGATGACTTTTTTTCCTCCCCATTCCCTTATGGCGGTTTCCCTATTGATCTTACGGAATCAAAAAACAACTATACTATTACAGCAAAACTTCCCGGCGTAAAAAAGATCAAATCGACATCGATGTCTTTCAAAATCATGTAACCATCTCGGTTCTAAACCAGGAAAGCCAAACCACTCAGGATGAAAAATCCAATGTCTTATTCCAAAAACAGCTGAAACAACATAACTCCAGAACCATCCCTCTGCCCGTAATGGTGGACGAAAGAAAAGTAAAAGCGGTGTATGAGGATGGATTATTGACACTTAAAATTGGAAAACTAAAAGGGAAAAAGGTTGAACTTTAAGAACAAAAGCGCAAGCGCCTTGATCAGCCCCGACAGGCATAAGACGAGCCGGCAGGAAGGGTGCCCTTTACCCTTCTTGAAGGATTGGCTTATGACCCCGAGGGGCTAGGCGCTGGAGCTGGATGATACTAAAGCGCAAGCGGCCGTTCAGCTCCGTACAGATTGGAGGGCTTCTGCATGAGATAAAGGAAACATAACGAGCGTAGTGAGTTGATGTTGACTTATGGCAAGGAAGAAGACCGAAATCTGCTAGGAGCTGGCCGCTGGGGCTGGATGAAGAAACCTCCATTACTTCCCCCACCTCACGCCTTTTATCATCCCTATACAATCAGAAAAAGCTCAGGGGGACGCCCCTGAGCTTTTTCTGATTCAATCCTTATACCTTGAACATCCCACCCAGCCCCTTTACCATCGAAGAAACCTGGTTTACTGCACTCATCATTTGTCCTGCTGTATTCATCATCTTGTTAAAATCAAGTGAACCATCTTGTGACTTGAATGATTTCATGATGGTTCCTACACCCGATGACTGCGGCTTCACCATAAAACTCCCCTTTGGATAAGGATTCGTCATGCCCTGGTATTCGTTATAACCACCTTGCTGTGTATAATAACTGGTTTCTTCCGGCTGCAGCGGATTTTGAAAATATTGATGGCTGTATGGAGATGGCTGAGAATAAAGCCCATAATGGCCTTGCTGGTTCATGTAATCTGGGGCTGGGCTATACGGAGCGGGCGGACCATACTGCATCTGCTGGTACTGCTGTCCATTTTGGTATGGTGAAATAGGCATTGAACCAGGGTAACCAGCTGGGTATCCATTAAAACGGGTCGTCGAAAACCTTCTATTAATATAGTGGTTCATTCCATTCATCCTCCTGACAAAGGAATCTCTACTACAAAATATGTTTCAGACAGAAAAATGTGCAGATGCCCGGTAAAGAGCAGGAAATGATATCACTACACAATTCGACAAAACACCGTTTTTTGTCGGAAGTTCCATTTTTCTTACAACTTTAAATATTTTAATTCCATGTTAGTATTACGGTATAAGGGGAAGCGGGATAAACCCGCCTTATACAAACGTATCCAGGGGAGGAATCATAATGAATTTAGAAGAATTCCAGCAACTATTTCATGAGAAATACCATTTTAAACCTGCCACGTTAAATGAACTATTGACCTTTGCCCGAAAAAGTTACATTTTGAATGATATTAGCATCAATGATTACAGGCAGCTCGTAAAGGAAATAGAAGCAGCATATCCACTGCCTGAATCTCCAACCGTTTCTCAATAGAAAAAAAGCAGATAGACAGAGGGACAAGATCACAATGATCTTGTCCCTCTGTCATTTGAACCATCAGCTTTACCGGGAATGCCTTCTATTAGTTGCACAACTGATCAAGAGTAGTCCTTAATACGTAATGAATCGATTGTGAATGACTGATAAACTTTTTATAACTTGCTTTAGGAAAGAATGCTTGAATGGATATCATCTCCAGATTTTCGGCGGTGTTGATTATTTGGCTGGGATGCAGATTCTTTGGTCTATCTTCTTTCATCCATTGAAGTGCCGTTTTGTGCCAGAGGTCAATTCTTTCTTTGGCATTGTCTGCAAATGGCTTGACTTCTTGATAGAAGTCCCCTTCTTCGCCGCTTTCTCGAGTTTCTTTATATATTCTTAATATCTCCCCATTCAAATCAAGGAGTTCAGAAGTTAAGTGTTTAAGGTTTGTCACTAGTCCCCCTCCTAAGCTTTTAAAAACTATATAAACGATGATAGAAAAAAAAGCAGCTTATCAGCCACTTCAATCACTCTTCATTTTATGTGGTTTTATAAGATAATTCAAGATTATCGAAACGATTCGCCTTATCCAGCGGTGTCTCTCCATACAGGCTCAACCTTAGGAGGATCCTGGTTTCTGCCTTTGTATACTTCTTTTCCGCTCTTGACACTTTAAGTTTCCTTTCTGATAGTAAAGCATTTCGTTCTTCATTTACCCTGACATTTATCTTCTCTTCCAGATCATTCAATTGACTTTCGATATCAGACAACAGCACGAGCAGGTCATTATTATTCGCCATACACACAGCCTCCTCAGATTTTGATTACTTAAGGTATTCTCCCTCCATTTCCAACTACCTTCACGCCTGACAAAACTAGTACTCTTTCGGCAAAGAAAGTCGCAATAGTACATTCTGCATAGAGATTTTCGACACAAACACTGCATGAAAATGGTGCCGATTTAGAACACTATAAATAGGAGGTGTTATGAAATATGGCAAAGAACGATAGTAAAGAACAACGCATTCGAGAAACAAAGCGCAAGCAAACAAAAGCAGGACAGGGAAATCCTAAACTAGAAGGTCCTGACCGTCCTTCAACTTAATATACCTTTGGCTTAAAAAGTGCCGGTGCATGCTCATTGACAGAGTGTACCCGGCACTTTTTATCATTTACGGAAAAGTTCTTCCATTTTGATCATCTTTTGCAATTGTCTTTGTTTGTTAAAATACCATCCGTTCAATTTGACAGGTTCTCTAACCACTGATCGTTTGAACCACTTTTCCTTCACCTTTCTTTTTTTTGTCCAGTCAACCAATGGATTGCGAATATGGTGTTCCTTCACTTCAAATGCTGTTCTCAAAATGGGTGTTCCAGTATAAGGGGCTTCATAACAAAAGCGTTCATAATCTCTTCTGGATCCGGTATGCTCAACAGAAAAAGCAAACTTGTTGAAATATCGGTACAAATCTTCATGAAAAAGTATTTGAGACAGCCTGTTTCCAAGTGATATGCGGCTATCCAGCTTTCTGAATTCACTTACACTGGCTCCAAAAAGGCTCCCTCCCATCGTTGGGAAGATTACTGAACTGAAATGTAAGTGGTCCTCCAAAAAAAAGAACCAGCTTTTAAAGACCTTCCGTTTATAAACGGGGTGCTGAATCACCGGTTCGTTGATTACATTTTGTTCATTGATGATCAAAGATTGCATCAGCCTGTCCTTGTCCCCCTCCTTCCAAAAACGGTTCCATTCTTTTTGCATAAATGCAGACACAAAAAATTCACGAAAAAAGTGAAACATTTCTATATTTAATTGCGTCATATAATGATGGATCAGCAACTGAGGAAAAACATCATGGAAGATAAGCCAATTCGCTCTTTCGTATGTATAGAACAGCATGCGTCGTGTCTTTTCGTCCATAATGGCCGGAAGCCAGGCTCCCTTAAGGTCGCACATATTCCAACCTGCATTGCGTGAGACCATCGAGGCTAAAAAAGACCATTTTATTTCCGGGTGTAATAGGTAATACTCTTGATAAGCCTTTGTTCTTGATATATTATCCAAATTATACTGAAAGGTCTTTTCCCGGATGACCTTGATTAGTTGTTCAGAAGTTTCAACAAGCGAGCAATCGGGTAAAAACGGTTGAAAAAATGATTTTTTGTTCATAGAAACCGCCTCATTAGTCATTATAGGGTTATCATGACGAGATTTAGGCAAATTTATTCACCCATCTTCTTGACGTATCTGATATGATATAGATTAGTTTGTGAGGTGTGAATATGAAGTTCCATTATCCGAATGGAAAAAGATTTATTCCAGGTGCTTCCTCTGCGGGAAACAAACCAGCTGAAAAGAAAGTATCCTACAGTAACCGAGGCATGACCCTGGAGGAAGATATCAATGAAACAAACCAATATTATCTGGTGAACGGAATTGCGGTTATACATAAGAAGCCGACACCGGTGCAAATCGTCGATGTGCATTATCCCCAGCGAAGCGCTGCTGTCATTAAGGAAGCATATTTCAAACAGCCTTCGACAACAGATTATAATGGTCTCTATAAAGGAAGATATATCGATTTCGAAGCAAAAGAAACAAAGAATAAAACTTCCTTTCCCTTGCAAAATCTCCACACTCACCAGATCAATCACATGAAACAGGTGGATGAGCAGGATGGTATTGCTTTCATTTTAATCCGTTTTGCCTCGACAGAAGAAATCTTCTTCATGAAGTTCAATGAGCTTTTTAAATATTGGGAGAGAATGGAACGCGGCGGAAGAAAATCAATCAAAAAAGAGGAAATCGAAGAAGATGGGGCCAAAATTGGTTTAGGCTTATATCCCCGTATTGATTATCTTAAAACCGTGCAATCTTTATATTTTTGAAATCTTGTCATCTCTTGTTCAAGCCGTATGACTAACTACTTAAGCGGCTGAAGGTGAACAAAAGAGATAGATGAAAGTGAGGAAACAATCTATGTCTGGTCAATATAAATCCAGGGAAGAAAAACGCCTGGCACAACAAAAAGCTAAAGGAAAAGGAAATAAAAAAGGCAAGGGCAAGAGAAAATCTTTTTTCGCCAAGGCATTCATCAGTTTATTTATCATTGGAATCATCGGGATGCTTTCAGGTGCCGGGCTCTTCGCCTATTATGCAAGCAAAGCTCCAAAGTTGGATGAATCACTGCTGAAAGACCCAATTGCATCGGAAATTTATGATATGAACGGTGATTTGATCACTACCGTAGGGACGGAGAAAAGGGACTATGTCAATTACGATCAAATTCCTCCTCTAATGGAAGATGCCATCCTTGCCACGGAAGATAACCGCTTCTATAAACATAACGGAATAGACCTGATCCGTCTGGGCGGCGCCGTGATTGCCAACGTCACGAACGGATTTGGATCAGAAGGTGCCAGCACCCTGACACAGCAGGTCATCAAAGGTTCATTCCTGACCCCTGAAAAAACCCTTGAGCGTAAAGCACAGGAAGCTTGGCTTGCAGTTAAGTTAGAACAGGAGTATACAAAACAGGAAATCTTTGAAATGTACTTCAACAAAGTTTATATGTCATCGGGAATCAATGGTTTTGGAACAGCTGCAACCCACTACTTCGGGAAAGAATTGAAAGATCTTGAGCTTCATGAAGCAGCCTTGTTGGCAGGGATGCCGCAAAGCCCTAATAACTATAATCCGTTTGATTACCCCGAAAAGGCTGAAAAAAGAAGGAACATTGTACTTAGCTTAATGAATCAGCATGGAAAGATCACCAAAGAAGATATGGAAAAGGCTCAGGCAGTTCCTGTAACAGACTCACTTGTTTCAGAAGAGACACGTGAAGAACGTTCTGTTGATAAATATGAGGCATTTGTTGATGTGGTCATTGATGAAGTTGCCGATCTAGGTGACTATAACCTGTTCACTGATGGATTGAAGGTCTACACGACAGTCGATCCTAATGCTCAACAGCGTGTGGAAGCAATTCTTGCGGGAGAAGCGATTGATTTTGCTTATCCTGAAAGGTTTGATGAATTAATGCAGGCCGGGATTACCCTGCTGGATACACAAACAGGGGAAATTCGCGCCATTGGCGGAGGAAGAAATTATGGAGAAGAAAATAAACGCGGGTTTAACTTTGCTGTAGATGCTAAAAGGCAGCCAGGCTCCACCATCAAACCCCTGTTGGACTACGGGCCTGCTATTGAAAATCTTAAGTGGTCAACCTATCACCAAATTAAAGATGAACCTTATCAATATACCGGAACAGATACCAATATAAATAACTGGGATAAAAGATTTAAAGGAAACATCTCGATTCGTGAAGCACTTTGGGATTCACGAAATGTACCTGCAGTAAAAGCACTTCAGGAAGTAGGCCTGGAAGAAGGAGGAAGCTTCCTTCGAGGCTTAGGGATCAACTTTGAGGACACCTTTGAAGCGTATGCCCTTGGTGGTACACCAGGAGTCAACTCGGTCCAAATGGCAGGAGCCTATGCTGCATTTGGTAATGGTGGCGTGTATACTAAACCGCACTCTGTTTCGAAAATTGTCCTTAGAGATGGGGAAACCGAAGTAACCGTGGACCCTGAACCGAAAACAGCAATGAAAGACTATACAGCCTATATGATCACGGATATGTTGAAAGATGTACTGAAACCAGGGGCAACTGGTGTCTACGGCAATGTGCCAGGTTTGGCAATGGCAGGTAAATCCGGGACGACCAACTATACCGATGATGACAGAGCTAAATATAATGTCGCAACGAATGAAGCACCTGATTCTTGGTTTGTAGGTTATACGACGAACTATACCGCTTCAGTCTGGACGGGTTACAGCGATAGAAAGTACCCACTGAACCCACAGGAACGTCATATCGCCCAGTTTATTGTGAAAGACTTGATGAGCTATGTTTCTCAGGATATTGATACTCCTGATTTTAAAAAGCCAAAGAGTGTTGTGGAAGCACCTGTCGAGAAAGGCTCTAATCCAGCCCGTCTCCCTAGTGATTACACACCTGAAGACAAAATCACTTATGAACTATTCGTTCGCGGAACAGAACCAAGCAAGGTATCTGAACAATATGATAAGCTGTCTGGACCTACAGGCTTAAAAGCAGATTTTGATGATGATAAGAAAACCATCACCCTTACCTGGGATTATAAAAACGAAGATAAGAAGCCAAACTTTGAAGTTACCGGCTCCTTTAATGGTGAGGATGCAAAAGTCCTTTCTACCACTTCTGAGAAAGGGCTGATTGTTGAAAACATTGCCGCAGACGGCACCTACACATTCACAGTTACCGCTGTAGATGGTGAACAGCGCAGTGAACCGGCAACTGTGACCTACACTGTCCAAAACCAGGAAGAACCTGAAGAAGAACAAGAAGATGAAGGTGCAGAAGGTAATCCTGAAGATGAAGAAAATCAGGATGGAAATAATGAAGATAACCAGAATGAAGATGGGGACGGAACCGGCGAAGGTGACAACAATGAGGATGAAACAACCCCACCTGCCAATGAAGATGCCGGCAATGGAGATAATGAAGGCAATGGCGAAGTCCAAAGCCAGAATAATGGTAATGGTAATGGTAATGGCAATGGCAATGCCGGTAACAACTCCGGAAATAACAACTCAACTAACCAACAATAAAAGAAAACAAAAACAGCGTCTGAACTTAGCAGACGCTGTTTTTTCTATCTCTGTTTCCGAATCGCCATATGCTTAGCATATTGTTTCATTTGCTCAATAAATAATTGATTCAACTGCTTATATGAGTGGAACAATGACGGCTGAATCATGACGAAACCCAATCTCTCTTCTGCATTCACCGGCTTGATTGACATTCCTTGTAATTCTTCCATCCACAGGGAAGGTTTTGCAGGCATTCCGTTGGTCCAGAATAAATACATCATAAACTGGGCTATGGCCTTGATCATTAATGAATTTATTTCCTTTCCTTCCCTTGCTGTAAAGGCTCTTTTCAATTCCTCGCTAATCCCACTCCATTCCACTTCCATCGTTTTAATGTGTGAAGCGGCTTCCCATGGAAACGCTGCTCCTAAGATCTCGTTATAATAAAGAATTTCGTAAGAAAAAACAGGGTCTAATGAATCCGGATGCTGATGATTCACTGCTATCCTCACATCATTCTCTGAGAAAAAAAGAGGATGCTTGACCTCTTGAGGAACAGGCAAGAAAATATGCTTATCCATTACTTTTCCTCTTCATCCGCTTTTGTCCTTCCCGGCATAACTCAAGGAGCGGACAAATCTCACATTGCGGAGATTGAGCTTTACAATGATATCTTCCAAAGAAAATCAATCTGTGATGGGTATCGGTCCATTTTTCCCTGGGGATTTTCCGCATCAAGGTCTTCTCAACCTCTAATACACTGTCTTTCCATCGACAGATTCCAAGGCGTTTACTCACCCTTTCGACATGGGTGTCAACTGCCAAAGCAGGTTCCCCAAATGCCACAGAAACTACCACATTGGCGGTTTTACGCCCTACACCCGGCAGTTTGACAAGCTCATCTCTCGATTGAGGCACTTCCCCCCCGTATTCTGTCAAAAGCAGTTCACAGAGGCTTCTGATATTCTTAGCCTTATTTCTATACAGCCCGATGGACCTTATATCTTGCTGGAGCTCTTCTAAGCTGACTGAAAGATAATCCTCAGGGGTCTTATACTTTTCAAAAAGGCTTCTCGTCACTTTATTGACCAGCACATCCGTACATTGGGCTGACAATAGCACGGCAATAACCAGATCAAATGGATTGCGGTGATTCAATTCACAATGTGCATCAGGAAACATTTTTTCCATTTCCGTCAGGCAATACTCTATTTGACTTTTATTCAACATATATTTTCACCACTGATTCAGTTATATATTTTTGTATGTATCCTTATTATAGGCCGGTTACAAAAACAGGGAATGTCATGTTCCTTATGACATCCCTTCTTTGCTGAATATTCTTTGTTGTTTCAGAAGATGTCATGCCTTGCTGTTGCTATTGTTCCAGCCAATTATAAAAAGGAACTGTTTTTTTATCTGATTTCGATGCCTGTGATGCCGACTGCACTTTTTGATGCGGCCGGAACCTCTCACCATGCTTTTTCGCCTGTTCAATGGTTTTGACACCGTTCTTCTTCCATTCAAACAAGATGCGGTCAATGTATCGAAAATTTAATTTACCGGAAATAACAGCTTCCCGCAGTGCTGCTTTTATAATATTGACATTATGTTCATCCTGGTCAATCCACATGGCAAGCGTCTCGCATTCCAAAGGAGAAAGCGGCCTGCTGAACTCTTGTTCGAATACAGTGTACAGATCTGTTTCTTCAAGCAGGTTTTTTTCCATATTTTCCGCTTTGCTATCAGACAAGATAAACTCTGCCAGCTTGTTCCATAGCGGTTTTAATGAATACTTTTCATAAAGAATCCCGCTGGAGGAATTACCTTCTTCTATTGACATATATTGATTTTGAACGAGCCTTCTCAGTATCGAAGAACACTCCTCACTGGAAAAACTCATCTTGGCGGAAAGTTCTTCAGGAGTAGGAAAATCGTTTCCTTTTTCAATAAAAGAATATACTTGGAGCAGCAAAACAAATTCAGATTCACTTAAACCAAGCTTATTATAATTGGAAAGCAGCAGTTGAGGAATGCTGACAGTGCCCTCTTCCACCCAACTGACCATCAATTGTTTATAATCCATAATACGCCCACCTCACCTAATAGTATATCATGATGAAAGAACCACTGAACATGGAAAAGACTAGATGGTATAAAATGATGTATTTTTAAAAAGAATGATTGGTTCCCGGAGCGAAAATCAACTTATTTCACAACAGCCAATGTGAAAACATAAAAAATGGCCAGGCATCAGCTACTGACCATACTTTTATAAATAACATTGTTTTTCCGGCTGCGATTAACTCAACCATTTCGTTTGTAAATGAGACGTGTGTACTTCAAAACAGAACCCGTTTATATCTTAGTAATGCCTTTTTTTATGTCCCTTTGACCTTATCTTTGGTGAAAATGGCTGGATCGCTTATGCTGTATTTCCACTGGTTAAAAATGACTGACTGCCTTGATACGTTGCAAAGCAGCCGGGATATACTCGAGTCCATGTTCCGCTCTTCTGATCCATGCTATATTTCTCCCAAGGAAAGACCAATGCGGAAGTAAGGTACAAATCCGTCCAGCATGGTATGATGCTGAGGCGTACAAGTGGTATCTGGAATTATGCAAAGCCGCAGCACCCCTTATATTAAAACAAGCGGTAACAGAATAAACTGTCACCGCTATGATATTTAGTTGGCTTCTTTAATTTTTTGCTGGACAAAAGAATGGATTCTCTCCAATGCTTTTTCAAATAGATCAAGGGATGTCGCGTATGATAACCGGATATTATCTGGCGATCCGAATCCAGAGCCAGGTATGACGGCTACCTCTGCCTCTTCAAGCAGAGCCTTTGCAAAAGCATCCACTGAATCGTAACCGGATAGCGAAACAGCCTCCTTCACGTTAGGAAACAAATAGAAGGCACCTTGAGGTTTGATACAATGGAAGCCCGGGATGGCATTTAGCTTGTCAAAAACAATATTTAATCTCTCTTCAAAAGCCTTTCTCATATCTTCAACAGGTTCCTGAGTCCCGTCATACGCAGCAATGGCCCCATGCTGTGAGGTGGTGGTAGGATTAGAAGTCGAATGACTCGCCAGATTTGTCATGGCTTTTATAAGCTTTGCATCCCCAGCTGCATAACCAATCCTCCATCCTGTCATGGAATGTGATTTGGAAACCCCATTGATGACAATGGTCTGCTTATTCAACTGGGGGGAAATCTCTGCAATTGATACATGCCTGTTCCCTTCATACACCAGCTTTTCATAGATCTCATCTGAGACGATGAGTATATCTTTCTCAAGGCAGACCTCTCCGATCGCTTCTAATTCCTGCTTGCTGTAAAGCATGCCTGTGGGATTGCTTGGTGAATTGATGATCACTGCCTTGGTTTTTTCCGTAACAGCTTCCTTTAATTGTTCAGCGGTGATTTTGTACTCATTTTCTTCCTTTCCTTCAATGAATACTGGATTGCCTCCTGCCAATTTCACTTGTTCAGGATAACTCACCCAATATGGAGTGGGGATTATGACTTCATCCCCCTCATTGAGAAGAACCTGGAACAAGGTATATAAAGCATGTTTCGCTCCGCTTGTGACTATCACTTCTGCAAGGTCATAGGCAATGCCTTGATCACGCTTAAATTTATTCATGATCGCTTCCTTCAATTGAGCCAGGCCGCCGGCAGGAGTGTATTTTGTATGTCCTTCATCCATTGAAGCAGCGGCTGCAGAAATGATATGCCCAGGAGTATTGAAATCCGGCTCTCCTGCCCCTAGAGCAATTACATCTACCCCTTTTGACTTCATTTCTTTGGCCTTTGCAGTAATAGCAAGGGTAGTTGAAGGGGTTAATGCACTAACCCTATCGGCTAATTCCCATTTCATACGCATTTCCTCCTTAGAGATTTTCAATCTTTCTCCACCACTCCCCGCTTTCAAACAAGAGGTAGTAATAGTTCAAATGCTCATTTTCATCAAGATAGGTCAGTTCCCAAACAGGACCGACGCTTTCCATTCCTAATTTAACCGAAAGGATTTCACTTACATCGTTTTCTTCCTTCAGTTTATTAATCGCTGCCTCTTTCGAGATACCATCAGCCCACTTTTTCACAATGATATCTCTATCTTTTTCTGGAACCCATACGACGATTTTTTCATCTTCCGAATTTCTTCCAGTGATAACCACATACGATTTATTTCCATTGTACAGGGATACATCTTCGGTTGAGGCGACATCTGCTTCCGCTTCTGCTCTTTGAATGGCTGCTTCCGCTCTGTCGTTAACAGGTGACCTTGCTTTCAAAAAAATGGCCGTGATGCCTGCAATGACCAAAATAGCTGCTAATACTACAAAAAATATAATTTTCTTCATTTCATCACTTCTTTATGTACGATATATTGTGAAGACTGCCTTCTCCTGGTCTTCAGGATCCAACGCCAGTCCAAACATCAGATCTCTTTCCTTCAGTGTGCGGTTTAATGCATCGACCACCTTATAAAAATCAGGTGAATGCTGAATCTTGACTGTCGATAACACTTCAATTTTGCTTTCCAATGATAATCCCCCTTACATCACAAATATTGTTATAAATATTGAGTCAGGATTATGACACAATAACAATAGAACCATTACCCATTATACCAGCATTCAAGCGTAATCCGAACACATTCAAACAAAATTAAATTCTATTCCACACACACTTCTTCAGAGGGCTGCCCCGGCAGTCCTCTCGTATTGCACCTGATTATCCAAGGACTTGATTTTCCTCTGGAAAGGTAATCACTTCGTAGTTATTTTCATTGAATTTAATGGTGATAAGCCCGTGACGACCAGTAAAATATACATCGATCCAGCTTTCATGAAACAGTTCCAGTAAATCTGTATGATTGAATTTTTCCTTTTCACGATAGAAAATGGCTGTCTGCGGGTCAATATGATTCAACAACTTTTCAGATAGCAACTCCGTGTTATCATACAACGGTACCTTCAGGATGTTAACATCGCTTAACTGTTCATGCATCAATGAATCTTCCGCTGAAGGAGAATGGGACGTCAGCCACAGAAAACGATGCGGCAGAGCCGTTACCGTAAAATCAAGCCCTTCATCTTCCTGATTTCCTTCAAATATAACATCCAGGGTAACCTCCGCATTCAAAGAAAGCCTTTCTCCTTTGTCAAGAGCATGCACATTCATACCCTGAAGCTGAAGGTCTTTCGCGAGATTGGAACCTGTGAGGATTTCTTCCACTTCCCATTTATCAATGACTGCTCTGAGGGAATCAGGCTGATATTCCGTCCGATCGGTAATAAAGACTCCCTTGATTTTTCTGATGCCGAATTTACCCAATACAGTGTCAAGATTCTTTAATTCATTGAGTTCCCCTGTATTGACTAAATAGTCTACTCCGCCAGGGAGATGTATGATAGCAGCTTCACCCTTTGCAAAAGGCAGGAACGACAAGGCAAACTCATCAGGTTTCAGTTTCAAATCCACCTGGGGACCTGCTGCTTGTATATTCCCTTCTGCAGACAGAAAAAACATCGTTAAAAAGACTGCCATTATAACGTTTTTCATGATCTAACATACCTCCCGTTCACTTCTACATATAGAGTACGTAAATCATGAAAATTTATCCGGTCCGGAAATCAGCATTGCTTATTAAAACTACAGCCACTCCTCAATCAATTCCACCATTTCATGGAGTTCTCCCTGTTTTACAGGCATATCAGGAATGGAACCAAGAAAAGCCGTGCCATATCTTGCGGTAATGATCCGCCTGTCAAACACGATGACGATTCCCCTATCTGAATTTCGCCTGATCAGCCTTCCGACTCCTTGTTTAAAACGGAGGATCGCTTCAGGAAGCGAATAATGAGAAAATGGATTTTTGCCTTCATTCTTTAAAAATTCACTTTTAGCCTGTGCCACTGGTTCATCTGGCGGGGAAAAAGGCAGTCTTACAAGAACTAGGCAAGAAAGGTCCTCGCCAGGAATATCGACCCCTTCCCAGAAGCTGCTTGTCCCAAACAGAATCGCCTTATCAAACCTTTGGAAATTCTTTGTCAGCCTTGTCCTGCTGCCACTTGAAATCCCCTGGGCCATCAGGACAAAATCCTCCAGGAGACCACTGTCCTTCATTAAATCATGCGTTTTTTTCAGCATATCAAAGGCGGTGAACAATACGAGCATTCTTCCTTTGGTAGCCTGTGCTACTCCGATTAAGTGAGCAGCTATTGCTTCAACATATTCATCAAGAGATACATTTTGGATCTCGGGTATATCAGTCGGGATGAACAGCTTGGTCATCTCACTATAGTTAAACGGTGAAGAAATACGGACCGTTTTTGCTTCATCATGTGATAAACCCACTTCCTCCAGGAAATAATTGAATGAATTCTGGACAGTCAGAGTCGCCGACGTCATTATCACAGATTCCTTTTGATTAAAGAAAGATTGTTTCAACTTTTCCCCTACTGAAGCCAGCTGTGATTGGATCATCAGGCTATTGGGCAGAGAACGCACATCCCCTTCAAGCCAAATGACATCCTTTTCATCAGGAGATAGAAATATGTCACGGAAATTAGATCTCAATTCACTCCATTCACCCAGGAAACTATGGAATTCTTCAAGAGATGCTCTTTCCGAGTCATTAAGGGAACTTTCTTTCTCCTTCAACTTTTTCAAACGGGTATCCATTTCCTTTTCAATCTTCTTCATTTGAGAAACCACTCTTTCGACACTCATGACCGCCGGCATCCATTCTTTTGAAGTTAACTGGGAGTTCGTCAGCCTCATTTGAATCTTTTGAATTCCCTTTCTCCTTTTAGATTGCCTCAAGAAGAGGGATGTAATGACCGAAAAACATTCCTCTATTTCTCGGTAAAAATCAGTTACTTCCTGATCCAACTCAAAGGAAGGAAGATCTGGCTTCACAGAATGGTGTTCCATCATATTTTCCAATCTATAAAACAGCTGTCTTTGATCGAGCATCCCCAATTGGCCGATGACAAACTTAGCAGATAAATAATCAATAAGCCTTCCGAAGTGGTTCCTTGCCGACTTTTCCAAATGATGAGCCTCATCTATTATGACCGTCTCATAAGCGGGCAGCAATTTCCGGTCATTGACCAGATCAGAAAGCAGCATGGAGTGGTTCGTGACGATTAAATCTGCTTTTTTAGACATATTACGAGCATGAAGATAGAAGTCCCGCCCTATCCAGGGATCTTTTTTTATATGCCAGCCATCATGTCTGATCCTGTTCCAGAACAATCTTCCGCCGCTGGTCAAATTCAGTTCATCCACATCTCCGGTTTCAGTCGCTGTCAGCCAGACGAGGATCTGCATTTTTGTGAGGGCGATATCGTAATGATTTTCATCCTCCGTTAAAGACTGCTCGAATTTAAACAAATTAAGGTAGTGGTTCTTCCCTTTCAACAAAACGGCATTGAAAGAAAAACTAAGCATCCTTTTTAAAAAATTGATCTCTTTATCCAAAAGCTGTTCCTGAAGTTGGATTGTGTATGTACTCAGAACCACAGGCTGTCCTGTTTGTTTACTATAATAGACAGCCGGAAGCAGATAACCTAAGGATTTGCCAACACCAGTACCTGCTTCGATGATAATATGCTCATTCTCTGTCATTGCTTCATACGCCTTATCCATCATTAAAAATTGGCCGTCTCTTTTTTCAAATGATGCTAAGGAAGATGATAATAATGCAGTCTTTTCCTTATCATCAGCAGGATACTCAGAACCCGCCATTTCTGTGTCGTTCTGCGGAAGATCCGGCTTCTTTTTCAAAGCAACTCCCCTGAATACTTCAAGATCCGGTCCGATATCCGAAATCGATTTCCTCTTCTCTGCAAGAATAGTAGAGAACAACAACGATAGGTCACTTTTCAACCAGGATGACAGCATTTCCAATTGTTCCAGTGTCACCATCGGCAGTTTTGCAAGCTTTTCAATAAAATGAATCAACAGTTCTGCTGTTACGAGTGCATCACTATCCGCTTGGTGGGGCCGGCTATGGTTGAAGGAGAACCGGTCGGACAGTTCTGTAAGCTTATAGCTGTCGGCCGTCGGCAGGGTGATTTTTGCCAGTTCAACCGTATCAAAGGAAGGACCCGAAAATGGGTTATACCCTGCTTCTTCAAGTTCAGATTGTAAAAATCCTAAATCAAATTGAACATTGTGGGCACAAAAAACAGCCCCGTCCAGCAGCTCCAAAACTTTTGGAGCTATCTCGGAAAACACAGGGGCATCTTTAACCATTTCATCATCGATGCCTGTCAATTCTTCTATAAAAGATGGAATTAACATACCGGGATTCACAAATGAGGTATACGAATCTTCAACAGCACCGTCCTGGACGACCATTGCAGCCAATTGTATTATTTTATCCCCTTTCTTAGGGGAATTTCCTGTAGTTTCCAAATCTACTACAACTATTTTATGAGGTACCATGAAATCACACAGCCTTTATTTTCTCTGTTTTTCTTCACAAGTGTACCATAATTCCTTGTGGCAGAGCCAGAACGGGATACAGATGGAACACTCTGCAGAGCGTGCGCTGAATTAAAAAGTGGAAACAGCCGTTCAGCGACGTACAGATTGGAAGAACCTCGAGGAGTGATGGCGATTCGATGATAACGATCGCAAGGAGAAAGACTGAAGTTCGATAGCTGATGGGGCTTGGAGCTTGGTTAGCTGGGAGGGGGACGGAATTCTGCTGGGAACTGGCTTCGCCTGCGAGATCTCACCTGTCATGCCGCTCCGTTTCGACTCGAACCCCTTTTTTTCTCACTTTTTCTTATTGGCATTCAGCATTCGCTTTTATATGCTTTGAATCAAAAAAAGCAACGGATGGTCAACCAACACCTTTTGTCATAGCCTCTTTCAAAATACGGTAAAAAATTTGTTCATACAAGTCAGTATTGTGGAATCGGCGTTTTTTCCGGAGGTGGAAAAGTGAGGTCTCTTTCCGTAAAGGAATACCCAATAAACGAGCGATGAGCAACGTTGGTTTCAATCTCTTTGATGGTTTGACGCATGGTGTCAATACCAGCTAAGTTTAAAAAGGGTTGTTTGGAGCGGAAGGCGTACGATCTCCTGCGGGATTAGCGGGATAGGTGAGACCCCGCAAGCGCAGCGTGGGGGCTAATCCGGCGCCTGCGGCCAACGACTAGCGGATTTCGGTCTCCTTCCTTGCGAATCCAGCTCCAAAGCCCAGCTGCTAGCGTACTTCCCAGCTCCTCCTTGCGATAAGTCATCATCGAGTCGCTCCATTCTTCCTGATTCCTTTATCTCATATGTAGCCAGTCCAATCCGTACGCAGCTGAACGGGCCTTTCCGCTTTTTAATGATAAGTCATCATCAACTCACTAATGTTCGTTGTGATTCCTTTATCTCATACAGAAGCCCTCCAATCCGTACGTCGTTGAACGGTCGCTTCCGCTTTTTAGTCAATCCAGCTCCAGCGCCTAGCCCCTCGGGGTCATAAGCCCATCCGTCAAGAAGGCAAAGTTCAGCCTTCCCGCCGGCTCGTCTTATGCCTGTCGGGGCTGATCAAGGCGCTTGCGCTTTTTAGTCAATCCAGCTCCAGCGCCTAGCCCCTCGGGGTCATAAGCCCATCCGTCAAGAAGGCAAAGTTCAGCCTTCCCGCCGGCTCGTCTTATGCCTGTCGGGGCTGATCAAGGCGCTTGCGCTTTTTAGTCAATCCAGCTCCAGCGCCTAGCCCCTCGGGGTCATAAGCCCATCCGCCGAGAAGGCAAAGTTCAGCCTTCCCGCCGGCTCGTCTTATGCCTGTCGGGGCTGATCAAGGCGCTTGCGCTTTATAATAAAAAAAGCCCGTAGATATGGTCCATATATTGGACTTTGTCTACAAGCAGAGAAGGAGTGGTCATCACTCGAGCTATCTTAAGTTTTAATATACTGTTGCTTCAGGTTCGGTTCCAAGCATTTCAACAATTTTGTTGTTTTCATCCATGATGGCGACTTTCGGCACATGGGAATGAATGTTTTCTTCCGCGACAAGCTTGTACGAAATGACTATGATGACATCTCCCGGCTGAACCAGTCTGGCAGCTGCGCCATTCAAGCAGAATACCCCGCTTCCTCGTTCACCTGGGATGATGTAGGTTTCCAGCCTTGCACCGTTGTTATTATTAACGATTTGGACTTTCTCGTTTGGCAGCATACCGACATTATCCAGGATGTCCTGATCAATCGTAATACTTCCAACATAGTTCAAGTTCGCTTCCGTCACTGTTGCTCTGTGGATCTTACCGCTCATCATCGTTCTAAACATTTCGCTTCTCCTCCTGGCTCTTCTTGATGATTAGATTATCAATTAGACGGGCTTTCTCAAATTTAACTGCCAGTGCAATGATAAACTCACCTTGTAATTCTTTAATTTTTTGTAATTCCGGGAAGGAATAGATTTCTATATAATCAACAATACCGCTTGTTTCTTCTTGTATCCTGGTTTTTATATGTGAAATGATCGTTTCAGGTCTTGACTCGCCTTCTTCAATCAACGTTTCTGCATCTTGAAGACTGCTGGACAAAACTGGTGCCTCAGCTCTTTCTTCAACCGATAAATAAACATTCCTTGAACTTTTGGCAAGGCCGTCATCTTCTCTTACTGTCGGGACCCGGACTATGTTTACCGGAAAATTCAAATCGTTTACCAATCCTTCAATGACCGCAACCTGCTGCGCGTCTTTCAAACCAAAGTACGCATTGTCAGGGCCGACTATATTAAACAGCTTGGAAACCACTGTTACCACGCCGTCAAAATGCCCTTCTCTCCTGCTCCCGCATAAAACGTTCGTACGTTCTGTTACATGCATCTTGATTGAAGTTCCAGAATACATTTCATCAGCTTCAGGGAGGAACAATACATCCACTCCAACTGATTCGGCAAGTTCAGCATCTCTTTCCGGATTTCGCGGATAACTTTCGAAATCTTCATTTGGCCCGAATTGCAGCGGATTCACAAAAATACTCATCACCACAATGTCATTTTCCTTCCTTGCCGCTTCAGCAAGTGTCAGATGGCCTTCATGAAGAAAACCCATTGTAGGGACAAAGCCTATTTTCTTCCCTTCTCGCTTCTCTGATAGCAGATACTCCTGGATAGAGGAGATTTTTGTCATTTTTTTCATTAGTTGTTTCCTCCATAGAGTGATTGAAGTTCTTCTTCTTTCATAGTGAAGGTATGCCCGGCTTCAGGGAAACTTCCTTCCTTCACCTCACTATGGTATTGCGCCAGACCGGCGAGAGCGGCCTCGTTAAAATCACCGTACTTTTTAACGAACTTTGGAATTCTTTCAACTCCATAGGTCATAATGTCGTGGAAGACAAGCACCTGGCCATCTGTATCACTTCCTGCACCAATCCCAATGACAGGTATGGTTACGCTCTTTGAAACTTCAGCAGCAAGCTGGCGTGGTATGCATTCGACTACCAGCGAAAAGGCACCTGCTTCTTCACACCTTTTTGCTTCCTCGATGAGCTTGGCAGCAGACTCAGCTGTTTTCCCCTGGACCTTGTAGCCTCCCAGGACTCCAACCGATTGTGGTGTCAGACCTAAATGGGCAACGACCGGAACACCAGCTGTTGTTAAATCGGCGATCGTATCGATCACCTTTCCCCCGCCTTCTATCTTAAGGGCATTGGCCCCGCTTTTTTGAACGATTTCCATAGCGGCCTTCAGCGTGTCACGCTTTGAGAGATGATAGGTCATGAACGGCATATCCGTCACAACGAATGTGTCAGGTGCCCCTCTTTTGACCGCCTTTGTATGGTGAATCATGTCTTCAAGGGTCACTGCAACGGTAGATTCATATCCCAGTACAACCATGCCCAGGGAGTCCCCTACCAAAATCATATCCAATCCGGCTTTTTCAACAAGCTTTGCAGATGGATAGTCATATGCTGTCACCATCGAGATTTTTTCGTTTTCTCTTTTCATTTTAATGAAATCGGAAGTGCTTTTCATTTTCGTTTCCTCCTTTTTAATCAGAGGCGGCGAAACATGCATCATGAATGGCTATTTTCGAAAACTTGTTATAAGGAAGTTCAACAAGATTTACGAAAAGAGCCTCCACAAAAAGGGACCCTTCAAAATAGGCAGAAGGATCCCGTTAAAGACATTTGTAAGTTTCGACCCTCCGTCCCTGTCCAATTGGATCAAGGCAGACATTTGCTGATCATTATTCAGTTAAAAATCACGGTGCAGTTCGTATAAGATACTGCCCTTCACTAAACGATTATAACAAATGGAACCTGGAATTCAATAGAAAAAAGATTAAAAGAATAACGGCTTCCCTACTTCACTGCGAAAAATCAAGAAAAAAAAGGAGTGATAAACAATGCCATTTTTCACTCCTTCTGATGGGCAATTTCTATTGTATACCCGAAACCAGATCCGTCACTAAAAAAGATCATTTTCACCTTAATTCAATATCAGCTGAATAAACTTCATGAATAGTTCCTTCTCCATCTTCAATCATTAAAACACCGTCGTCGTTGATGCCCAGAGCTTTACCATGAATGCTGCCAGTAATGGTTCTTGCTGTGATTTGTCTTCCTATACTGATGGCGTAACTTTCCCAAAGCAATTTTAGCGGAGTAAAGCCTTTTTCCATGTATAAATTATAATACAATTCCAGCTTTTCCATTACTTTTTGGATCAGCTTTACCCTTGATATCTTCTCTTCCTTTTCCAAGGCGAGAGAAGAGGCCAAGGATTTCAGTTCTTCCGGAAAATCAGCTGCACTTTGATTGACATTCATACCGATTCCGATAATGATGGAATTGATTTTGTCTGCTTCGGCCTGAAGCTCTGTTAAAATGCCCGTTACTTTCCTGCCATTAAGCAAAATATCATTCGGCCATTTTATTTCCGGGCTCAAACCGCACACTTCTTCGATGGCCTGTACGACTGCAACGGCAGCGATCAGTGTGAATTGAGGCGCTCTCTGGGGAGGGAGTTGAGGTCTGAGTATAATGCTCATCCAAATTCCTGTCCCTTTGGGGGAGTACCAGCTTCTCAAAAGCCTTCCTCTTCCTTCTGTCTGTTCCTCGGCGATGACAGTTGTCCCTTCTTCCGCTCCTTCTTGAGCCAGGGTATGGGCTATTTTCTGTGTCGAAGGTACAGACTCAACATATTTGATCACTTTTCCGATAGACCGCGTCTTTAGACCTGGATTTATCTCTTCTCCACTGACCCTGTCAGGTACTTTGACAATTCTGTAGCCTCGTTTTTTAACAGCTTCGAATTCGAATCCCTCTTTACGCAGGTCTTCTATATGCTTCCATACTGCTGTTCTGGAGCAGCCGGCAATATCAGCCAAGGCTTGTCCCGACAGGAACTCTCCATCAGCTTTTGTAAAAGCATGCATTAATTTCTTTCTTATCGGTGATTTCACAGCCCTAACCACTCCCTTATGGTTGATTTTTGATTGGGGATTTTGCTTGTGATGACGGCTTTTTCTGTTTCTTCCAGGAGCTCTTTTATCCACGGGCCCCCTTTTTTTCCAGTCCACTCCATTAAATCATTTCCAGTCAGATCCAATTGACCAATGTTTTTAATCGGCAATTGTTCATACATCTTTTCTAACGGTTCCTGATCGATAGTATCAAGAGGGTTAAGAGCATGGTATGCTTTTTCGACATCCGATGCTATTGAGAGTCCTGCAGCATATAATGAGTACTGATCCCATTCCTTTTTCATTCTTTCAGCAAGAAAGACGACTGCCTTTGAAATATATCTCACCTTTTTTAAAGGCAGCCTCCAATACTCGATTACCTCTTCGTTCGAGAGATAACAAAGCAGAACCCACATTTGTTCGTTGGTCAGGTCATTTATAGGAGATTCTGTAAGTGTTTGTAAAGTTTCCCCTTTTAATCCAGGCAGAAAATTATAAAGTCCCGTCTCTTTGAGAGCCTCTAAAGATGCCTTTTTAAATCTTCCGTCCAGCAGCTTTTCAAATTCAGCAGACAGCCTTTCAATTGCGACGTACTTAATATTGCTCCCATTTTGTTTGATGCTCTCAAACGTGTCTGCTTCCATTCTAAAACCGAGCTGTGCCATGAAACGGACAGCCCTCATCATCCTGAGTGCATCTTCTTTGAAACGCTCCTCTGCAGACCCTACCGTCCGTATCACCTGTGCTTTTATATCTGATTCTCCATAGAAAGGATCATGGATTCCGCCGGAGCTGTCCATAGCGATCGCATTGATTGTAAAATCCCGTCTTTGCAAATCCTCCTTCAAAGAAGTAATAAACGTAACGGATTCTGGCCTTCTGTAATCCTTGTATTCTTTTTCACTTCGGAAGGTGGTGATTTCATATGGTGTATCGTTATGAATCACCACTACGGTTCCATGTTCAATTCCTACATCGATGGTTTTCGAAAAAACAGCCTTCACCTCTTCAGGACGTGCTGACGTAGCGATATCAATGTCATTCGTCGGTCTGCTCAAAAGGAGATCCCTGACGGCGCCGCCAACAAAATAGGATTGATAACCGGCAGTTTCAAGTTTCTTCAAAACAGGCAGTGCCTGCTTAAACAGAGTTGGAAGCATTTTCGTCACCTATCTTTCAGCTGTTAAGCTTCCTGTATATTTGTTCATACTGATCGACAACTTTACTGGAATGGAATTTTGTCCTGGCGGTCTTCAATGCATTTTCAGAGAATTTCTCATATAGTTCTTCCGATTGCAGGAGAGACACTGCTTTCTCTGATACTGCTGCCACGTCCCCAAGAGAGCAGATAAAGCCATTTTCCCCATCTTCAATCACTTCGGGTATGCCGCCAACGTCCGTGCCGATACACGGCACACCGCATGCCATCGATTCCAATGCCACTAGCCCGAAGCTTTCCTTTTGTGATAGTAACAGCATCAGATCACTCAATGAATAAAGTTCTTCAAGACTGTCCTGTTTCCCGAGGAAAAGGACTTTCCCCTGCAGCCCGAGTTCCTTTACGAGCTGGCAGATGACGGTCATTTCAGGCCCATCCCCGACCAGCAGCAGCTTCGATGGAATTTGTTCATTGATCCTGCTGAAAGCTTGAACCACATCCTCCACCCTCTTGACGGCCCTGAAGTTTGAAACATGTATAATGACTTTTTCTTCAGGCAGGATGCCGTATTCGTTTCTCAAGTGAGAAGAATCCACCTTGCGATATACACGTTCATCTATAAAATTGTAGACCGTTTCAATATCCTTGTCAGGTTTTATAAGGCTATGTGTCTGATCAACAAGTGCATGCGACACGGCTGTTACATGATCGGAATGTTCGATACCGAAACGGATTGCTTCCGTTAGTGAGGGATCATACCCCAATACTGTAATATCTGTTCCGTGCAGGGTTGTGACGATCTTGAGTTCGGTATCTGCCATTTGTTTGGCCAGTATGGCGCATACTGCATGAGGTACGGCATAATGAACATGCAAGATATCAAGTTTCTCTCTTCTCGCTACAACAGCCATTTTATTTGCCAGCGCAATATCATACGGAGCATGCTGAAAAACAGAATATTGATTTACCTCGACCTGATGGTAGTAAATATTAGGGTACATTCTGTTAAGTCTGAATGGGACACTGGAGGTAATAAAATGAATCTCGTGCCCTCTTTCAGCAAGCAGCTTCCCCAGTTCTGTAGCCACTACGCCAGACCCACCGACTGTCGGATAGCAGGTGATCCCTATTTTTAATTTCATAAGCTACTCTCCTAATAAGTCCTTGTCTACAATCAAAGTGGTGTGGGCAAGGAATCCTTCGGCAAATGCAAGCCCGGCTGATTTCCCCATAATTCTTTCCCTTGCTTCGACCGATTCCAGATACCCTTCTGTCAGAGGGGTTTTCACACTTCCTTCTGAACTGGTAAATTGGCTTTGATATGCTTCCAAGCTTTTTATTTTTGTATTTATGTAGTCCTCTATATTTATGACGAAATCAGGATGATGAAAACCATTTATCATATAAAAATATAACGCCATCGGTTTATGGAACTCTCCCAAAGAAGCCGCACCGTACTTTTTTATCCCTGCTGAGAAATAAGCTTCTTTGACAAGGGCCGATGCATTCCCGTGATCTGGATGCCTGTCAACTTCGTAAGGAGCAAAAACAGCTCTTGGTCTGTAAAATCTGATTGTACGTACAATTTCATCAATATATTCTTTTTGTATGTATAACCCACGGTCGGGCAGCCCTAAGTTTATCCGTTTCTCTACCCCAAGTATGGCAGCAGCTTCTTCAGCTTCCTTTTCCCTCGACTCTGGTGTACCATTTGAGGACATTTCTGCCTTTGTCAGATCACAGACGACGATTTTCTTTCCTTCGGCTGCATACTTGGCCAGTGTCCCGCCCATACCGATTTCAACATCATCAGAATGGGCTCCGAAGGCCAGGATATCAACCTTCATTCCGATTCTTCTCCCCATTTTCCTTCTGGATTTCACGCCAGTGGATATCTCCGCGCTCAAGGCCTTTAATAATGATTTCGGCTGTTCCCATATTGGTAGCCAATGGAACAGAATAAACATCACATAACCGGATCAGGGCGGAAACATCCGGTTCATGGGGCTGTGCCGTTAACGGATCGCGGAAGAATATGATGACATCCATCCTATCATTGGCAATATAGGATCCAATTTCCTGGTCTCCGCCCAAAGGTCCTGATTTGAACCGGTGAAGTTCAAGGCCGGTTTCTTCATTTATTCTTTTGCCCGTCGTTCCTGTTGCATATAGGCTGTGTTTTTGGAACGTTTCTTTATAGGCTATGACGAATCGGATAAGGTTATCTTTCTTTTTATCATGTGCAATTAATGCAATGTTCAACACGACCACCCCTTCTTATTGAAAAGGATGCCGGCTCTTATTAAAAGCCGTATCCTCAATATTATGACACGGTGTATCCCAGTTATTAATCCAATATATTCTCTAATCCATAAACCAAGGTATCAAGCCCTATGACTGTTTCAATACAAACCTTCACCCCCGACATAAAGGAAGCTCTGTTATAAGAATCATGGCGTATCGTCAATGTCTGGCCGTCGGCACCGAACATAACTTGCTGATGGGCGATCAGACCGGGAAGACGGACACTGTGAATATGCATGCCTTCATAATCTGCTCCTCTGGCTCCTGTCAAGGTTTCCTTTTCTCCCGGGTGCCCCTGGACTTTTGGATGCCTTTGGGACGCAATCATCTCAGCAGTTTTCACGGCAGTACCAGAAGGGGCATCAAGCTTTTGGTCATGATGGAGTTCAATGATTTCGACATCACCAAAATATTTTGCTGCCATTTGTGAGAACTTCATCATTAAAACCGCCCCCACAGCAAAGTTAGGGGCTATGATGCAGCCTATTTGTTTTTCAGTGGCAAGGTCAGTCAATTCCTCTAATTGTTCTGAGGAAAACCCCGTCGTGCCCACTACCGGCCTCACTCCATATTCCAAAGCCGTTTTTGTATGTATATAGCCTGTCTCAGGAGTGGTAAGGTCAATTAATACTTCCGGTGTCCCGGCTTCAAAGCATTCATTAATATCTGTATAAATAGGTACTTCATAATCCGTAAAGCCCTCTAAATCACTAAGACTCTTTCCATTGTGCTTATTATCAAGAACACTGATCAATTTGAACCCCTCAGCATCCTGAACCATCTTGACAGCTTCTCTGCCCATCCGTCCCCTTGGTCCGGCTATTGTTACGTTAATTGATGCCATGATTGTCTTCCTCCTCCTTGCGTGTCCAACGGTCCTTATCTCTTGTATTAAATTTATTCATCACTGTATCATGGGCTTTTTCCAAATCAATTCCCAAAGAATTCGCCAGACAGGCAACCACAAATTGTATATCGCCAAGTTCTTCTTCAATGGTGTTTTCTTTCTCTGTAGTCTTCTTCGGTTTTTCTCCATAATAATGGTTTATTTCTCTTGCCAGTTCACCCATTTCTTCCGTTAACCTGGCCATCATTGCCAGGGGGCTGAAATATCCTTCTTTAAACTGGCCTATGTATGTATCCACTTCCTGCTGCATTTCTTTGATGGTTTTATGATCTCCCATATAAACACCTCGCTAATTTCTTATTTTATGTTAGCTAAGAAATCGGTTTTTGACAAATAATTAACTTATATCCATCTTGATCGTTCCAAATGCCTCTCATGTCAATTATACCAGTAAACCTGCCAATCCCAACTATAATAGAAAGGGCCTTATTGATAGTTTTTTAAGGTTCCGATATAATTGCTCTGGTGTAATATTCTTTTAAAAAACTTAGCTGGAGCGGCTGTTCAGTTTCGTACAGCTTGGAGGGCTGCTGTATCGCTATAGAAATCCCGCGGAGCAAAGCGTATCGATGATGATTTACCACTAAAGATCCGAAACGAGTAATATCAGATTTCGCATATATACCCGAGAGTATTTACGAATCTGCTACTGGAATTATGCATTTTTTGTAACAAAAGTGATCGGAGGAAGTTAAACATGATATTCGGACTCAGATTCAAAAATATATTCTTCATCCTGCTGGGTTCAGCCATCTTTGCATTTGGACTGGTTCATTTCAACATGCAGAATGAACTTGCAGAAGGCGGTTTTACAGGTATTACGCTGCTATTATATTTTCTTGCCGGGATTGATCCTTCTTATTCTAACCTTGCCTTGAATATCCCTATCTTTTTTATCGGGTGGAAGTTTCTAGGGAGACGTGCTTTTTTCTATACCATTATCGGAACCATCAGTCTCTCTGTTTTTCTCTGGATCTTTCAGAGGTACCAGATGAGAATTCCATTGGAAGGAGATTTATTCTTGGCTGCCTTGTTTGCCGGCGCCTTCCTAGGGATAGGACTAGGGATTATTTTCAGGTACGGCGGCACCACTGGAGGCGTTGACATCATTGCAAGGCTGGTCCATAAATATGTGGGCTGGAGCATGGGGAAAACGATGTTCATCTTTGATGCAATTGTCATCTCGGCATCCCTTATTACATACCTCGGCTACAGAGAAGCAATGTATACGCTGGTGGCTGTATTTGTCGGGGCACGTGTGATTGACTTTATGCAGGAGGGTGCCTATGCAGCCAGAGGGGCCATGATCATTTCTGACAAACATGAAGAAATCGCTGACACCATCATCGAAAAAATGGATCGGGGAGTAACTGTCCTTAAAGGTCATGGTTCTTTTACAAAAGCAGACCGAAATGTCCTCTATTGTGTAGTGGGGAAAAATGAGATTGTCCGTTTAAAAAACATTATCAGTTTTGTAGATCCTCATGCTTTCGTATCAGTCACAGTCGTTCATGATGTATTAGGTGAGGGGTTCACGCTCGATGCAAATAAGAATCCTCTCGAAGATAAATGATTCACCCATAAAAAAAGCTTCCCAAAATCCGGGAAGCTTTTTTTGATTATTCCTCTCCTTGCATACCTGTAAAGATAAGGACCAGACGAAGCAATTCGATTATGGCAACCGCAGCAGCGGCAACATAAGTCAAGGCAGCGGCATTCAGCACTTTCTTAGCATGGCGTTCTTCTTCATTTCTAATCAACCCGAGGGAAACGATTTGATCCATTGCCCTGGAAGATGCATTGAATTCTACTGGCAAAGTAATCAATTGGAACAAGACTCCGGCAGCCATCAAGACAATTCCTAAGAGAAGCATTCCAGAAAGTTGACTAAAGATCCCTATCATAATAAAAACCCAAGATAAATTCGAGCCTATATTCGCAACAGGAACAAGAGCATGTCTGAACCTAAGGAAACTGTAATCCTGGCTGTCCTGAATGGCGTGGCCGACTTCGTGCGCAGCAACAGCAGCACCAGCCACTGAATGTCCATGATAATTATCAGGTGACAGCGCCACCGTTTTATTTAAAGGGTTGTAATGGTCACTTAGAAATCCGCGGCCTTCAACCACTTTCACTTCATACAATCCATTTTCATCCAATATTCGACGGGCCATTTCAGCCCCGGTCATTCCGGATGTTGTAGCTACTCTTGCATATTTGTTGAATGTCTTTTTCACATTCATGCTCGCCAGTATTGGAATAAGCGAAATCAAAATGAAATAAAGGATTATGCCTCCCATTTCATACCTCCATCTTGTTGTAGTTACTAAAATTTTATCTCCAGCACAAATGGTTGTCAATCCTTTTGCCTTTCTGACTTGGACTGTTGAGATTCTCCTTTATATTTTCTCCATCCTACATAAGATAATGTAAGGATTATAATACTGCCCATGATAGTAATCACCCACCAAAGTGAAGGATCGGCATCATCCTCTGTCAACCCATCGAACAAATCTTCCAAATCACTTTCCAGTGTATTCAATTCATTCATCGTTTCCTCACTGCTGCCTGCTTCGTTTCGGTACCGGTCAATGAAGGTGATCCTCGAATCCAGCTGCTGTACTTTTTCGACGGGGATGTCCAGCTTGATGCTTGGCTGAATGATACTATATTTTGTCAAAAACTGATTCAATGTGGATTGGTACTCCTCTGAATTCCCGGAATCCGCAGCAGCCTGAACCTGTTGAAAGGCTGACATGATCGGCTTTTCCATCTCTGTCCATAGAGGCTGATGCTGAGAGGATACGGTATCCATAACAAGCCTGAAGGTAATAACTGAATCGATCCTTCGTTCAATAGATTCAGAAGAATTAGCTAGGGATTGTAAGGCGCCTTCGTGGGAAACGGTAAGAATCCTCAGTTCATCCATAGTAAAAGAACGGTCATTCGCATTCACTTGAGCGAATTTATCCGAAAAATAGTGTAATAGCTGCTTTGCTTCTTCAAACCGCCCAGATTTCGCCATCTGCAAGGCCTCATCCGCGATGCTGTCCAACTCTGACAATGATGTTTCTTCAGCAGAGGAATGTAAAGGTGAGCTTATCAAAAATATGAGCAGCACAATAAAAACCGATCTGAATAATTTCATACTTGTCCCCCCTCGAACTACTAATAAATTGTATGAGGGCTTGGACAAGAGTAGACCTTAAACCTTAGAATTCGTTTATATTACACTACATTCTTATATTAAGGCTGTTTTCGCATATATTGTTGCTTTCGGAAAAATCCCAAGTGCCGGATTTTTCCCCTGTATTCATAGGGTTTTACTCTCGAAAAAGAACGGGCAGCTCTTTTCTTTCCTGCTCACCGCGGTTTTAACGACGATTTACCAGGATATTAGTTGAAATTTATATTGAATAGCAACAAAGTTTACGAAAAGAGCCTATATTAAATACCGCCTGTCCACTTTTCTTGTAAAATAGTAACAGAGTATAAGCGAAAACAGGCTTAACCAGAAGGTGAAATAACCAATCTCTCTTATGTACAGATGAAGCTGAGAATAGATAGGATACTGCATGAACACATAATCAATGATATCATTGTGCAGCGTCCACACCGCAGCCGCCAGTATATGCCATATTTTCACCCTGTAATACGGTGAGTAGAGAATACCCTGAACAGCCATTGCAAAGTGAGAGCCTATCAGCATGTAGCCCTGCCAGGACAATTCACCGGAAACTGCCAATGTGAGGAGATTCATGACTACTGCCCAGATGCCATATTTAAACAAAGTCACCAACGCAAAAGCTTCCATCAGCGGCCAATTCTTCTTCATCAAAAAGGCTGCAACAACAAAGCAAAAGAAAAGGCTGGCTGTAGGGCTGTCAGGTACAAAGATCATAAAATGGGGTTCTGTTATTTCCAATTGCGGAATATACCATATATATCCATAAATTGTACCGAGAATGTTAATGATCAGAAGCAGAATAAGAAAAGATTTATGAGTTAGGTAAATATATAGTTGATTCATGCTTTCTCCTTTAAGATACAATTTTTAATAAAAATATATGCAGGTATATCAAATTATAAAGAAAACCGGAAAGATTATCCACAAAACTGAAATTAAAACAAAAAAAAGATCCAGCATATGCCGGATCTTTTCATATTATTCTCCTCCGAGTTCAGAGATGAACGTTGCAAGCTTATCAAGCTCTTCTTCAGAACCTTTGAACTGGCCGGCAGGCATTCCAGGCGGCTTACCGTTTACTGCAATATCAGCAATTTCTTCCGGTGTATGGTCAGTACCAACAAGGGAAGGTGCAGCTGCTCCACCTTGAAGAGTGTCACCATGACAGTTGATACAGCCGTTTTCCTGATAAATTTTGTAGCCTTCAGCCTCCGTATCGACTTCAACTTCCTCAACGATCTGTCCTTGCTTTTCAGCTGCTTCCCAGTCATGGTTGACAACTGATTCCCAAGTAAGGAATACTGTCGCGGCAAGAGCCAATAGCATGAACCCTGTCGCAAAAGGACGTTTAACCGGACGGCGGTGTGGACCGCGGTCGAGGAATGGAGCTAGAAGAAGCGCTCCAAAGGCAAGTCCTGGAATTACAAATGCCCCGATGACATTGTAAGGCCCGGATGCATAAGTATACTTCAATAATTGATAAAGAAATAAGAAATACCAGTCAGGTAATGGAATATATCCCGCGTCCGTTGGATCGGCAATTCGTTCTAACGGCGATGGATGTGCAACCGTCAAACAGAGATAACCGATTAGGAATACTGCTCCAACCAACCATTCTTTCAAAAGGAAGTTTGGCCAGAAAGCTTCCGTTTTTCCAGGGAACTCGGAATAATCTTTCGGAATATTAGGCTTACGTTCTGCAGGCACACGAGAGTCGCCGACGAACTTCATCCCTTTTCCTCTATGCATAGTGTCCCCTCCTTATTAATTAAGGTGATTCAATCAATTTCCTTGTTGAATCGAATATCTTACAATGGGCCTGAAATCCCTTGTTTACGGATCATCAAGAAGTGAGCTCCCATTAGTCCAAGCAATGCTGCAGGGAGGAAGAACACATGGATGGCAAAGAAACGAGTAAGCGTCTGCGCCCCGACAATGTGAGGGTCGCCGGCAAGAAGAGTCTTAACCTGTTCCCCGATAAACGGTGTTGCAGCTGCGATTTCCAGACCAACCTTTGTCGCAAACAGTGCTTTCATATCCCATGGTAATAGATATCCTGTGAAACCAAGACCAAGCATAACGAAGAAAATCAGTACTCCGACAACCCAGTTCAATTCACGAGGTTTTTTGTATGCTCCTTGGAAAAAGACACGTAACGTATGTAAGAACATCATTACAATTACCAGACTTGCTCCCCAGTGGTGCATACCGCGGACGATTTGTCCGAATGCCACTTCATTTTGAAGATAATATACAGATTGCCAAGCGTTTTGAATATCTGGAACATAGTACATAGTCAGGAACATTCCAGATAGGATCTGAATGACTGTCACGAAGAAAGTCAATCCGCCAAAGCAGTAAACGAATGCAGAGAAATGATGTGCAGGGTTAACATGCTCAGGCACTTCATGATCAGCGATGTCCCGCCATAAAGGCGTAATGTCCAAACGCTCATCAACCCAATCATACATTTTGTTCAGCACGGATTACGCCTCCTTTACTTTACTAGATTATTTGGTTCTGCTTTTCCGAGGTATAAGATACCGTCTTTTACTTGTGTTGGAAATGAATCCAGTGGTGCTGTAGGCGGTGTTCCAGGAATATTCTTCCCATTCTTTTCATACATACCGCCATGGCATGGGCAGTAGAATCTGTTCTGATGATCCGGATTACCATTCCAGTTCACTGTGCAGCCAAGGTGTTTACATACAGGTGAAAGTGCAACAATTTCATCTTTTTCATCTTTGTAAACCCAAGCCGTCTGAGTCACCTCAGAAGTGTACCATGCATCTACTTGTTCGTAGCTGTAATCAACACGTACAGGTTCATTTGTCAGTTCATCTACTTTTTGTTTCGTTGCAATGAAATCCCCTCCAGCTTCCGCTTTCAAAACAGGATCCACCGCGAAACGAACCATCGGCATCAACATTCCGGCAGCCATGAAACCGCCTACACCAGTTAGCGTATAATTAAGGAATTGACGTCTAGATACACGTTGTTTGCTCATCCTTATCCCCCCTCTATCGTAAGGTCAGTCCGACGGACATTTTTCGCACAAATATAAAACTAGGACATAATAATGATATATTAATCTCTCTATGAGGTCAATAACTCGACCTTGAAAAAGATGTCAACTATGTGACTTTTTTAAAGGCTCTCTTCGTAAACTTTGTGGCTATTTATTGTAGATTTTAAAAAACAACCGCCATTCAGCTGAAAAACCTTTGTTAACAAGAAAGAAAAGTCCTTGCTGTTGAGAGAGAAAACTTCCAGTATCCAAGGGGAAAATCCGGCTTTTAGGGATTTTTCCGGAAGCACCCTTTTAAGTGAAAACTGCCTTATTAAATCAAGCTTCAACCTGCCATTTCTTGACGATTACATTCAACAGCTGCTTTACTTGATCTTCCATAATGGAATGCTTATATTTTTCATCCATGGTATCAAGAGGAATCGAAGGGAGCCACATAAGACTTCGCTCAAGCTCCTCATTGCTGAAACGCCAGTCACTATCGGACGTAAGGAAAAATACGTATTTAAATCCTGCATCTCTCATTGCTGATTTCCAATCATCCAATCTTTTCTCTGCCATTTCTTTGTCTTCTGAATTTAAATAAGTGAATGCCGGGAATAACATCAGCCTCCCTTTAAATTGATGTTCCAAATGCATGGATAGTAGAGAGATGAACTCTCCTTGGGCAGCAAAAGTTTTCATAGCTTCTTCAAACCCTATTGGAAGAAGCGGTATAACTGCCGTATCAATATACTGTTTTTCTTTCATGTAAAGCTCTACTTCTTTGCCAATCCAATTCACTATTCTACACCTCTTATTTAACCTTATTCCCGATTATGATATCACTATATGGTTTAGGATGAAAGTGTAGAGGCAGCAGCAAAGCCTGGTCTCTATTTCTATTTTATTGCTTAGTATACTCAGACTCTTTTAGATGATTCATTAACTGGCAACAGATACGCATTTTCACAACTGGAAATAAAGGCATCTTTGAAAGGGTTTTGTCATTTTACTCTTGGTATAGCAGGAGTTGAGAGAAAGGGAGGCCATTCCCCGCCGGACTGATGGGAATTCAGCGGCCGGTATCGAGGGAAATTTGGTGTACTCCTTGCGAATCCGGCTCCAAGGGCCGGCAGCTATCGGATTTCAGACTCACTCCTTGAAATAAGTCATCATCGAATCGCTTGACTCTTTGTGATTCCTTAATCACATGCAAGTGTCCACAATCTGCTCGCTGAACGGCCCTTTCCACTTTTTGATGATGAGTCGACCAATTATTTCACCACTGAAACCAGATTGTCCCTGGAAAAATCAGGACTTGGGTTTCTTTTGTTATCAACTCAATT
Source organism: Bacillus sp. SRL337 (assembly GCF_984799155.1). NCBI lineage: Bacteria > Bacillati > Bacillota > Bacilli > Caryophanales > Bacillaceae > Bacillus > Bacillus sp. SRL337. The sequence goes on from NZ_OZ481793.1 coordinate 3,005,364, forward strand.
TCAAATAATGGTCATTCTTGTCTAAGGGTTATGGACATTAACTCACTCTGTTCGTGTGTTTCTTTTATCTCAATGATGTAATGCTTCAGACTCTACGGTGCTGAACTGATGCTCCCGCTATTCAATGCAACACCCTCACAGCGGTGCCCTTTGCTGCAGAAATCAACACATAGCCCAACCTCCGGCAATGTTTGCGAAACATCCAAACAAAAAGAGCTGACTACAAAGTCAGCTCTCAGCTTGTAGACAAAGTCCAAGATTTGGACCATGTCTACAAGCTTTTTTTGTATAATTAAGTTAACTACTACTTAACTAAAAACTTGGGTGGTTGGAATGAATAGTTGATTTCCGCTAAAGGCGCACGACTCCGCGGGGCGTGCGGTGAGCCTCCTCAGCTTCGCCTGCGGGGTCTCACCTGTCACGCTGATCCCGCAGGAGATCGTACGCCTTCCGCTCCAATCAACCTTTTGTGAATTAAATCTGGTTTTGACACCAAACATAAAAAATCAGGCTCCATTGGATGAAGAGATTAATATCGTTCGCGAGGAACATAGAAAAAAGCCCTTCCCCCCACAGAATAAAGAAGAGACGAAAGAAATCAAGGTTAGTACCACAGACCCTAAAAGTGGTATGTCAAAGAGGAACGTGAGAAACTATTTGCTTATTCATTCCATACAGCGAGTGATTCGCGTTGACCTACTTCAATCAAAAGGTTGAAGTAGGGTTTGTCTACGGTCTGAGAGCTGACCACAAAGTCAGCTCTCCCGGTTTATTAACCTGGCATATTTTTTAATTGTAAGGTGAGACTTTTAAATTCTTCTTTATCATTCCGGTCCAATGCTTCATCGATCGCATCAAGGAGTTTCTGCTTTTGATAGGTTTCTATACTGCTTTTCAGGAACTGCTCTGCGATGATCCTGTCCTTTTCATTAATCAGCAGATATTTCGGCATGAATGGATTTTCTTCCAGCACCGCTGCGTATTGATAAGAAGCGTTGGATTTGCTGAAGTTCAGTTGGATATAGATATCCTCATCCTTATTCAGTCTGATATCATGAAAGGATTTTTCCGCATCAGTCGTCATTATATTTTCTTTATAAAACCTGAATGGCACTTCCTCTACACAGTGGCTGGACATGATCAACCCTCTTGGGCAATACTGCGCTTCCTCGACAAAGTGTACTTTCTTCATTAATTGGTCGTGACTCATAAGGTAATTTAATATCCAGACACATTCGCGTCTCTTCAGCTGATATCGATTCAAGAACCACCGGATGAAATCCTTTTTCTCGTTGACAGATACAGGGGTCTCCATTCTTTTCCCTCCTCTGCGTATTATTACCCGCCAAAAACCTGTGTGCTATTCTTCCAGCCTTTGGATGACCATCGCCCATTCTTCATTAGAAGGGTCATTCTTTAATAGTTCAGTAAATACTTCTCGTGCGTCTCCGTGTTTTCCTTCTTCAATAAGGAAATAACCATATTCCTGAAGAAAATCTGGATGTTCTTTAAAGAAAGTATATGCAAGACGGTATTGTTTTAATGCTTCTTTATAATTCTCTGTTTTCTCAAAAGCAATGGCTGCATCCCAATGGAGCTGAGGCTCTTCCTCCCCTTCACTCTCCATTAACTTGATGATTTCCAGGATATCCTCGTATCTTCCCTGCTTCAGGAAAAGTTTATTAAGTGTTAAGGCTGCTTCCATATACCCTTGGTCAAGAGCCAATGATTCACGGATGAATTGTTCTGCCTCCGATTCATTTCCGAGTTTCAGCGAAATCTTCCCCCCGTAGAAGAGGAGCTCTTTGTTGAACTCGTCATGTCCAATTCCTTCTTTCACTGTTTCCAGGCTTTTTTCTAGTTCTTCCTCATGCTCATAGGCCTTGGAAAGGAGCAGGTAAACCGAGGTATAGTCAGGGTCCAATTCTTTTACTGCTTCCAGCTTTTCGACTGCTCTTGCATAATGTCCCGCTTGATAGGCTGTAAAGGCATATCCGAACAATGTATTGATTTCCAGGTGCTCATCCAATGCTTTTTCATAATGGCCAAGCGCCTGTTCGAAATCTCCACCTGCACTGAGTGCCTCTCCCATCCTTTGATGGACATCCACACCCCCGACATTTGTCTTTCCTCCCTTGAGCACATTTTCATATGACCGGATTGCCTCAAGAAACTTTCCTATTTCAAGATAGAGCTCCCCAAGGGCAAAATCAATCACTGGCTCATCCGCCAGAATGGTCTTTGCTTGAATCAGCTTTTGCTCACTGACTTCAAAAAGGCCCTGCATTTGAAACAAATCAGCCTGCAATAACAATGCCCGCGGGTAATCCGGGTCTGCGGCAGTCATCTCAGACAGCAATTCAAGTGCCCCTTCTTCATCATCAAGCTCAACCAGGACTTCAGCGACCATCACAATCAATTCTCCCTCTCCCGGATATTTTGCCAAAAGGATTTCCAGCAGCTCTTTTGCCTCTTCCAAAAATCCCAAGTGATAGAGATTCTCTGCAAGAGTAAATTTCTCTTCATCTGTACCTAGATTCTTAACCCACTTGAAATGTTTTTTTGCATTTTCCAAATCTCCACTTTCTAGTGATGTAAGCATTTCTTCTGCATAGTTCATATCAAAAATTCCTTTCTTCTACAACAACTTTATAGAAGGGTTTGTATAGGATTTATATCAAGTAATGATCAAGTTAAAAAGCCGGGTGTTTTAACAATCAATTCTTCCCCTATTCCCGGTTGAAAAAAACATTGGCCATTAGACATAAGTACTTTACCCTTGTTTACTGTAAGAATTAACATATGATAATCATAAAGAATTGACTGGCTTTCATCAACTATTTCAGAGGCTGGGCTTTTATATAGGTTATAACTAATTTCTCCACCCACCCTGAAATTCCCTTTAAGCGGATAAATGCCAATTTTTTTCAAAAACTGCAAAGGCAAAGGTTTCTTTGCTGATAACGGGACATCACTATGGGGAATACCTTCGGTTCGTAGAATTTCCTGCCATCCTTTCAACAATTTTGTCCTTTCTTTCTTGTCGATTTCTGCAGGAATAAGGGGACAAAAAACCACTGGATAACCATATAATGATTGTTTTATCCATCCCCACGCCATGTTTTCAAGCTCTTCAACCGCTGAAAATTCAACAAACACAGCCGGTATTTTGTTTCTTTTCATACGTCTCATGAGCTCGGGTGAAAGCAAAGCTGCCTTGCATTTCAGCACGAGGCAATAATCAATTGGACAATTAAGCAATGAAGTCCTTTTTCGGCTGAGATGGTCATGAAATTGGGAAAGATACTCTAAAGAAAATGAAGTTATAATCGTGGTGCAGCCTCTAGTAATGAATTCAGTTGTAAAATAAGATTTAAAATGGTTGAATTCCAGGAATTCCGGCAGATCGAGATCTGCCATAACATGGACAGGTGACATTACAAACGGGGATATGTTCATTCGCGGAAATGCATAACGTTTATAATTCAAATTAATCGATTCTATCTGGTTATCCTTAACCAGGATGGAAATTCTTCCTTGCCGGTCATATTCAATGCAGGGAACATCATCAATTATATAGGTCATTTCGAATTCTCCCTTCCGCTCTTAAGACAAGCTATGAAAAAAAAGGAGGGAAAATGACAAAAATAGTAGTTATCATGATAAATCCAAAAAGGTATTTCTAATTCAAAAGTGAAAAAGAAATACCTTTCTTGTCAGCCTTGTGATAATGAATTCAAATCTGAATAAAAGGACGGGTATGAAATGTTGACTGCCCCCGCATTCTTCAGGAACACTTCATTTTCGCAAATAAGGGCAGCTACCGCAAGTGTCATACCGATTCTATGGTCCCCAAGTGAATCTACTGTTCCGCCCTGCAGCGGCGTTGGTCCATTAATGATCATACCATCTTCAGTACTCTCAATGTCTGCACCAAGTATCTTTAACTGAGAAACAATTGCATCAATGCGATTCGTTTCCTTCACCTTCAGCTCTTCAGCATTTTTAATGATGGTCCGGCCTTCAGCTTGTGTGGCGAGAAGGGCAATGACAGGGATTTCATCAATCAAGGTGGGTATGATTTCACCGCCGATCTCAATACCTTTTAAGGTCGAACTTTTTATATTAACCGTGCCCTTAGGCTCATATTCCTCAGCATTATCATACTCAACTGAAATTGTTGCGCCCATCTCTTTCAATACTCTTACAATCCCCGTTCTGGTGGGATTGAGCCCTACCCCGGGGAGGGTCAATACACTACCCGGAACGATAGCGCCTGCAGCGAGGAAGAATGCAGCAGAGGATATGTCACCCGGGACTTCAATTTCGGTTCCCTGGAAGCTTTGGCCACCCTTCACCCTGATTTCTCCGTTCTCACTTGAAATTTCCCCGCCAAATTTTTGTATCATTGTTTCCGTATGATTTCTGGTAGGGACTGCCTCGGTGATGATTGATTCACCGTCAGCTTGCAATGCAGCGAAAATGAGGGCTGATTTCACTTGGGCACTTGCAACAGGCAATTTGTATTCAACAGCAGAAAGCTTTCTTCCCCTTATGGACAAAGGTGTATATTCCCCATGATTTCGACCATCAATAACAGTGCCAAAGAGGCTGAGAGGGCCGGTTACCCGTTTCATCGGCCTTTTAGCAATGGATTCATCGCCAACAACGACTGAGTGGAAAGAACGACCTGCCAATATACCAGACAGCAAGCGGGCAGTTGTCCCTGAATTGCCGACATCCAAGATGCTTTCCGGTTCCATAAGGCCATCCCATCCCTTTCCATGGACAACCACTTTATCGCCATCTTCCTTTATTTCCACGCCCATTTTCTTGAAGCAGGCCATGGTACTTAAACAATCATCTGCTTTTAAGAAATTATGTATAATGGTTGTGCCCTTTGCGATGGCACCAAACATGATGGAACGATGTGAAACCGATTTATCGCCGGGCACCTTTATGTGCCCTCTCAACCCTTTGCTCTTTATTCCTAACTCCTTAGAATCTATCATAGCAACCACCCTTACATTCGTATTCGTCATCTATTTCAAAATACTTCAAATAGAGTTTCTTTGCTTAGAACCGATTTTCCTTTTTCAAGATCGGCATTGCTTTGAAAACTGATGACAAGTCTGCCGACAGTATCTTCCCTCATTTCCACTACCCTTATATTCGTTATGCTTATTTCGTTTTTGGCAAGAATAGCGGTGATTTCTGCAATCACACCAGGATGGTCAGGGATGTCTACATACAGATCATAAAAAGCGGGAATGGCTCCTTTGCTCTTTATTGGGAGACCGTCCCTGAATGCTTTGGCTTCAGAAAAAAAGCGGTAGGTCTTTTCGTAGTCCTTATCCTCGATGATTTTCATTAATTCATCCGTATTATCTTTCCATTCCTGCAGCAGTTTAATAAGAACCTCGCTATTTTGCAAGGTGATATCGCTCCACATTTGCGGATCGGCAGAAGCGATCCTTGTCGTATCTTTGAAGCCGCCTGCAGCCAGCCTTGATATATAAGGGAAGTTCTTCTGTGCACTCTTTGCTGTATGGACCAAAGATGAAGCAATCAAATGCGGGAAATGACTGACGGCGCCTGTCAGTTCATCATGTTCCGCAGCATTCATTTCTAGGAACTTAGCCCGTGTCCCTTTTAACCACGATTGCAGTTCAGCCAGCTTATCTGCAGCGGTGTCTTCGCCAGGTGTAAGGATGTAGTAAGCATTTTCAAATAGAAGGTCTTTGGCCGCCTTTACACCGCTTTTATGGGAACCAGCCATCGGATGGCCACCTACAAATGAAATCCCTCTATTCCGCAATCGTTTGGAAGCATTCATTATAGGGCTTTTCACACTTCCAGCATCGGTAATTAAGACATTTTCCTTTACATCAATTAGTTGAAGGGTTTCAAGCAATTTAATGATTTGTATGACAGGCACTGCCAGAATAATTAAGTCCGCAGCTGCTGCTCCCTGTTCGAAAGAGGCTGCCGCTTCATCTATGATTCCCAGCCCACGTGCAAGAGACATCTCGCTTGCACTCTTATCAAATCCGATAATGTTAGCTTCTGGATGTTCTTTTTTTATACTGATGCATAGAGAGCCCCCGATTAATCCTAAACCGGCAACCAGAACTGTCCCTCTCAACAGGCTTCACCTTCTTTTTCCGTATGTCTTCATCAGCCGGAACTCTGGGAAATTATTTCTTCATATCCAGATAGCTTCTGATTGTTTCGATTAAACCCCTATTTTGTTCAGGTGTCCCAATGGTGATCCTGACAGCCGTTGGATAGCCAAGAGCCTTACCTGACCGTACGATATACCCTTTGCTTAGCAGATATTGAAAAACTTCGTCGCCGTCAATCCCGAAGTCTATCACAATGAAATTACCCTGGGATGGAAAATACTCGAGACCTGTTTCTTCACATAAATCATAATACATCTCCATGCCTTTCCGATTATCAGTACGGCATCTATCAATGAATTCTTGATCAGTCAATGCAGCGGCGGCAGCTCCTTGGGCAACAATGTTATTATTGAAAGGCTCTCGTAAAGGTTCAAGCTTGGAGATGATACCTTCGCTTGCAATTCCGTAGCCCACCCGAAGTCCTGCAAGCCCGTATGCTTTTGAGAACGTCCTGGTAACCAGCAGGCGCGGGTACTTTTCTATCAATTTAATTGAATCATAATAATCATCAGCTATAACATATTCAAAATAGGCTTCGTCCAATACCGTCAGAACGTGGGATGGTACTCTATCAAGAAAAGAGGTCAATTCAACCTCCCTGATATATTCACCGCTTGGATTATTTGGACTGCAAAGCCAAACTACTGTTGTATTTTCATCGATGGCTGCGAGCATATTTTCCAGGTCGTGCTTCCCACTCTTATCCAATTCAACTTCTTTCACCCCTGCCCCTTCAATCACGGCATTATGTTTATATTGCGGGAAGGTCGGTTTTGGCATAACTGTATTCGTTTCTCTTCTCAGCAATCCTCTGGAAATAATTTGTATGATTTCATCCGATCCATTCCCGAGAATGATCTGTTCTTCCGCAACCCCATAGTGTTCTGAGAGGGAAGTTCTCAACGTTTTTGCATACCCATCAGGATAGATGGAATAGGTGAAATCAGCTTTACTTAAATATTCTTTGACCCGGACTGAAAACCCGAATGGATTTTCATTTGAAGATAATTTTACAATGGATTCCAATCCATACATTCTCTTAACATCATCGATTGTTTTCCCTGGCTGATATGCTTTTAAGTTATCGATCTCTTTTTTCCAGTTCACCTTAGTTCCACCCTTTTCTTCAGTTCTCTAATGCGTTATCACGTTAAAGCGTCATAAGGTTATCCTACCATACTTTCCTTTATTTAATCTACAGCAAGATGGTAGCTTCGATGAATGATTAGGTCATTATTAGTAGCGGGCTCATAAATCTGGTTCTAACTCGATCTTTTTAAGTATATTTCACCACGAACTCTCCTATAATTACACTCCTTGAATTGCCGTAACAAAATCATGAGCTTCCCTCAGGTCCTTATAGCCGGCCTCCATTAAGACAGGCTGGCCAATAGCACTGAGCAGGATAAACTTCGGAATCTTATTGCTGGCCTTTTTATCTCGTGTCATGACTGCATATATTTCGTCGAATGAATAATTCTTTGAAAAAGACAGAGGATACCCAAGCTGCTTTGCCCATATAATGAATTGCGAAAGATCAAAGCAGAGTCCCGTCAGCTTTTTACTTAAAAAGAGGGCGTAAACCATCCCGGCCATTACAGCTTCACCATGGGATATTTCTTTATAGCCCGCAAGGTTTTCAAGAGCGTGGCCATAGGTATGGCCAAAATTCAAAAAAGCCCTTATACCCTTCTCCCTTTCATCACTTTCGACTATCCCCGACTTGATGGTAATTCCCTGTTTTAGACAGTTGATTAGAAAGGCTGGTTCAATGACAGAGAGTGTCTTGAGACTTGTCATCAAGTTTCTGTAAAACTTTTCATTGGAAATTAATGAATGCTTGATGACCTCTGACATCCCGGACCTGATTTCTTTTAATGGAAGACTTTTAAGAAAATCAGTGTCATATATGACTGCTTCAGGATGATGAAATTGTCCGATGAGATTTTTGCCAAGCTTATGGTTCACCGCTACTTTACCGCCGACAGAGCTGTCGTGGGCAAGGATCGTTGTCGGTACGCCTATAAACCTTATCCCCCTCATATAGGTCGCTGCCACAAAACCTGCCAAATCTCCGCATGCCCCTCCGCCAAAAGCCAAGATACAGGATTGGCGATCCAATCCTTTTTTGATGGCAAAGGTCATGCAATCATCATATACCGCTATCGTTTTTGCATCTTCTCCAGCAGGAACAATAAATGTGAAAATATCCATGGTTTCAGGTAAATGCTTCTTCAGCGTTTCCCCATGCAGGCCATGAACCGTTTCATCTGCAATTATCATTACACTTGAAATTCCTTTTTCTAACAAACAAAGGGTGAGTTGATTTAAGATGCTGCTTCCTATGTAAACAGGATATTGTTTTGATTCAGTTTTGATTTGGAGAATATCCACTTTTAAAACTCCTTTGATTCACGTCGGTACTCATCCAGTGAACTTTTCAGACTGTCGAATTGATCACTGTTGAACTGTTCCGCCAAGGCGTTTGCAAGCTCCCATGCCACCACTGATTCAGCTACCACACTCGCAGCAGGGACTGCACAGCTGTCAGAGCGTTCAATACTTGCCGTGAACTCTTCTTTGCTGTCTATATCGACACTCTTTAACGGCTTGTAAAGAGTCGGAATCGGCTTCATGACCCCTTTTACAATGATCGGCATTCCCGTGGTCATTCCACCTTCAAAACCGCCAAGACGATTGGATTTACGGTAGTAGCCGCGTTCACGATCCCAAGCAATTTCATCATGGACTTCACTACCCGGTTTTCGTGCCATCTCGAACCCCAGCCCGAATTCCACTCCCTTGAAGGCATTGATACTCATGATCGCCATGGCAACCTTGGCATCAAGCTTGCGGTCATAATGCACATAGCTTCCTATACCAGGAGGCATCCCCTCGACGACGACTTCTACAACTCCTCCGATAGAATCGCCTGCCTTCTTTGCGGAATCAATTGCAGCCATCATCTTATGGGCTGCCTCTTCATCCAAACATCGTACAGGGGAATTTTCCGTTTTTTCTATCAGTTCTTCAATACTTCCGAATTGAATATCTTCAGCTGTGATCCCCCCTATCTCCCTTACATGCCCGGCAACTTTTATACCAAGAAGGCTCAAAAGCTTTTTAGCAACAGCTCCTGCCGCCACTCGGACAGTTGTTTCCCTGGCTGAGGATCTTTCCAGCACATTCCTTAAATCGCGGTGACCGTATTTAATGCCGCCGTTCAAGTCAGCATGGCCAGGCCTCGGCCGTGTAATTTTTCTCTTGATTTCCCCATGCTCATCCTCTGTAATTGATTCAATCCCCATGACTTTCGTCCAGTGAGTCCAATCCTTATTTTCAACAATAAGAGCCAGCGGGGATCCGAGAGTCATTCCATGCCTGACACCTCCGGCAATGTTGACACGATCCTTTTCTATCTGCATTCTTCTTCCGCGTCCATACCCTTTCTGCCTTCTTGCAAGTTCATGATCAATGTCGTCCGCACTTAGCGGCATCCCGGCGGGAATTCCCTCCAATATGGCTGTAAGTTGCGGACCATGTGATTCTCCAGCTGTTAAGTATCTCATAAAGTCTTCTCCTTTCCCGCGCTTCAATATTTTTGTAAACCAATATAACACATTCCGGACACGAGTACATAGAAGATTCGCTCTATTACCTTAAAGAAAAAAAACACCGGGAGATTTTCCGGTGCTTACTTTACTATTTTTTCCTGTAGAAGAAAGTGTCTTCTGTCTCCAATCCATATTTTGCAGGATTGAATATCTGCTCGGTACTGCCCACAAACAGGACGCCTCCCGGACGGAGTGCTTCGCTGAATTTGTGATAAATTTTTTCTTTCGCTTCTTCAGTGAAATATATCATAACATTCCGGCAGACAATTAAATCATGGCTGGAATCATACTGATCTGCCAAAAGGTTATGTTTTTTGAAGGCAACCCGATTTTTGATTTGCGAAGACACACCGTAAAAATCCCCATCTTGACAAAAATATTTCTTCTTGGCTGTTTCCGGCACTTCATTCAAGGAACGCTCCGGATAAACCCCAAGCCTGGCTTTTGCGATTGCATTATCATCAATATCTGTTGCTTTTATGGTAATCTCCGATAGAGGGAGATAGTTCGAAAGAACCATGGCAATCGTGTATGGTTCTTCACCCGTTGAACAGGCAGCACTCCAGATTTTCAGGTTTTTATTTTGCTTCAGGAGTCTCGGGAAAATCTTCTCTTCAAGGACGGCCCACCGTTTCTCGTTTCTATAGAATTCTGTAACGTTGATGGTCATCCTATCTAGAAATTCATTCAATAACTGCCTGTCTTTGTCTATCGCTGTGTAGAAATCTTTGAAATTTGAATACCCTTTTTTTTCATAGAGCGAAGTCAATCTCCTCTTCATCTGTGCTTCCTTGTACAGAAAGAGATTGATTCCCGTTTTCTTAAATATGTCTTTGGTGAAATGTCCATAATCATATACCATCTTTTATACACTCCAACATTCGAATATACCTTGCCTATCTAGTATATCGGACAAAACAGGCAGAAACTGAACCAGATTGAAAAATATAATTACTATCGCTGATGTCTCATGGACAAAATCCAGAAATACAACCTTAATCCCACTCAATCCAGATTCAGTTGATCAGGAACACAGTGGAAATCCGCTATCTTGTCTGAATTAGCTTCAGTGCTCACGCTGTGGCGGGATACCGTCTGTCTATCTTCTGAATTCAATAGAGCTTTCTGTGATGTGTTGGGAAACCACTCCTATTCCATCAGGGACCAGCCCAAACAGCCATCAGTTATGGATACCCTCTATAAAACAGAAAAAAAGCCCGACTCCCGAAGATTCTCCTCCGAAGTCAGGCTTCTTATGTTTAAATCATTAATTAATAAATCCACTCATTCATAAGCTTAGAGTACTCTACCAATTCCTCTTCTTTGAAAAATAGGCCGATTTCTCTCTCTGCACTTTCAGAAGAGTCAGAACCATGGATGACGTTCTTCCCTACAGTGATGCCGAAGTCACCGCGGATTGTTCCTGGAGCAGCATCCTTAGGGTTTGTAGCACCCATCATCTGACGTGCTGTACCAATGACATTCTCACCTTGCCATACCATTGCAAATACAGGGCCGGAAGTGATAAAGTCCACAAGCTCCCCGAAGAATGGACGCTCTTTATGTTCACCATAATGCTCTTCAGCCAGTTCTTTAGAAATACTCATTAGCTTAGCGCCGGCAAGCTGGAAACCTTTCTTTTCAAAACGAGAAACAAATTCAGCAATCAAACCGCGTTGTACGCCGTCAGGCTTTACCATTAAAAATGTCTTTTCCATTAATCCCACTCCTAGATATGTATGTATGGGGCTCAATTTGAATGCCCACAAAAAATGGTATCATTGATTTCAGGTTTTGGCAACGTTTCCATTTGAAATTTTCTAAAATTTTCGCTTTCCGATAAAGTTTGCGATATCCCTCAACGTTTTGTTCGCACCATTCTTTGGAAGCCCCTCGAGTTCTTTCAATGCCTTTTTCAAATAACGGGAACTCATTTCGTGGGACTGCGCAATCGCTCCGCAACTTGTGATATCTTCTATTACCGTCTTTAAATAATCCCTATCAACTTCCTCATCAATCTTGATGATTTTCTCTCTCAAACGGGGATCATTCATGGCATATAAAACAGGCAATGTGATATTTCCTTGCAGGAGGTCGCTTCCTGCTGGTTTTCCCAATTCTTTCTCACTGGCGGTAAAGTCAAGGATATCATCAGTGATTTGAAAAGACATGCCAACATAATAGCCGAACCTGTATAATTTTTTATGTATTTCCGGAGAAGCACCCGCAGCGATGGCCCCAAGCTGGCAGCTGACAGCAATCAACAACGCAGTCTTCCTTTTGATTCTTCTCAAATAATCTTTTAATCCCTGCTCAAATCGGTATTTATCCTTGATTTGTTCTATTTCCCCTACAGTGAGCTCTACAATTGCATTAGAAAGGATTTTGTGGGCTTCCTCGTTTTCAATTTTGGCCATGAACTCCAAAGAACGTGCAAATATATAATCCCCTGTATACATTGCCGTCTTGTTATCCCATTGAGACTTGATTGTAGGCTTTCCCCTTCTCAAATCAGCATCATCAATCACATCATCATGAACGAGAGATGCACTGTGGATAAGTTCTAAAGCAACTGCTACATTCTTGATATTCTTGATGTCATAATCCCCAAACTTGGCAGACAGCAAAACAAATACAGGGCGGATTCGTTTTCCGCCAGCTGACAATAAGTGAAGTGATGCTTCATTTAAAAGTGGAGAGCGGGAATCGATAGCCGTCTTTAATTCTTTTTCAATGAGGTCAATATCCGATTTCAGAAACGAATATATCATTTTAAACTTCATTTCATTTCCACCCAGTTATTATTTTTATCTTGATTAATTCTTTTTGAACCCCATATGCATGGCTGCTACCCCGCCGGTATAAGGCTTGTAAGTCACCTTCTCAAAACCTGCATTAGTGAACATGTCCGCCAGTTCTTTCATGCCTGGAAAATCTTTCGCTGATTCCTGAAGCCAGGAGTATTCATTGTAGCTTTTTGCAAATACCTTGCCGAACATAGGCATCAGGAATTGAAAATAAAAGTAATAGGCCTGACGATAACCAAACATTGTTGGTTGGGATGTTTCTAAACATACAGCCATCCCGCCCGGTTTCAGGACACGGTTCATCTCTTTAAGTACATGGAGGTAATCCGGTACATTCCTCAGACCGAAACCAATTGTGACATAATCAAATGTATCATCTTGAAATGGCAGCTCCATCGCGTTCCCATGAATCAATTCCACTTGTTTCTTTCCTGATTCCTTTACCTTCTGCTCACCAATCTTCAGCATGTTCTTACTGAAGTCCAGGCCTTTGATAGTGCCTTTTTCTCCAACAGCATCCGCCAAAGCCAAGGTCCAGTCGGCAGTGCCGCAGCAGACATCCAGTGCAGATGCACCCTCTTCGACCACCATTCTCTTCATGGTATCTTTCCGCCATCTCTTATGCTGTTGAAAACTGATAAGCGAGTTCATCTTGTCATAATTGCCGTAGATTTTCTCAAAGACCGTATGAACTCTCTGCTCTTTTGACTGGTTCATCCATTAACCCTCTTCCGCAAAAATTTTCGTATATGACCTCGTCTGTTCTAACAATGAGAGGATCCGGTTTTCATTGAACCGGACGTCAACGGATTCGCTTCTCAGCATTTCTGCAATCTTATCTCTCGATTCTATAATATATCCGGTAAACAACCTTCCCATCTCCTGTTTCTGTAATAAGGACAGGGAAGAACCAGTATCACCGGAAAATAAAGCTGACGTCAGAGAAGGGAGAAGCGGGGTGATGATCCCTCGTTCCAGCATTCTCTCCTCATAAACCATCCTCCGTAAAAATAAGACTTCGCTGACCAGCTCCTGCCAATTAACTGTTCCATAATGGGCAAGAAAATGGTTAATGACAGCCGACTCAGTAGTCTTAACGCTTTCCATAATCTGTTGTACATTGAAAAATTCATGTTTATATAATGATATCTTGCTTTCATTCACCGTCTTTATTGCTTGTGCCAGAAGGGCAATCAAGTTGACGTTTTCCAGTTCCGAAAGGATTTTATAGTATTGGCCGCTGAAATAAACGCCAGCTAATACCGTCAACTGCCTTTCCTTTAGTGAATCATCAGGTGAGTTAGTTACTTTTTCATGGGTATCGAGGCCGATTTGGATCAACATGACTGTTGAAATTACTCGAATGATTTCTTCATCTTCCATCGCGTTCTCCCCTTTTATAAAGGGGAGGAGCAAAAAGCTGATCCTGTCTTCATCGATTTGCGGAGAATCAATATACTTTTGCAAATAAGAGTAGGATAACTTCTCTTCGACATAGTGTTTTATTGATGCTTCAAGATGAAAACAGTCCAAATGTTTCATAAACCTAAATCCCCATTTCGTATATGTATCTACTTAGTCGTTTCAGCAACAAATATTATAACATAATAAGCTTAAGCGGGCGAATACAACAACTCTACCAAGTAAGAAAGAAGAAATGGCCGCCACTCCAGGCTTCCGGCCCCGCTGGGGATGGAGGCGGTAAACTAAAAGCGGGAGCGGCTGTGCAGCGCCGGACAGATTTGAGGGCTCTCGCATGAGATATAGAAATCACGAAGATCTTCAGTGATTCGATGATGACTTATCACCAAAACGCGGAATGGCACGGTTAGCTGCCATCCGGTCTGTAATGGCTCCGGATGAGGTAAAGGAAACACAACACATGAAGGGAGTTGATGTCATTTCCCTTTGAACAAGACTGAACACTGAATCTTATCGAACGGAGGATAGAAAAAAATTTAGAAGCTGTATTCGCAAGGAGGAAGACTGAAGTCCGAAAGCCGCTGAGGGCCTTGAATCCGAATCAGCAAAGAAAGTGACTCAGATTCGTCAGCCGCTAAGATCATTCCAGTAGGTACGGCCCCTTGGCCGCTGGAACCTGATTGGCCCCCTCGTCCAGGCTGGACCTCATGTTGAGCGGGGACTCCTATGACATGAGCTTTACTTCTCTTTCATTTCACTTTCGATTTCACCATTGCTTGTGATAATTTTCGCTTTCCCGCGGACTTTGATTGCAGAAGTGTGTTCTGTGAATTGAGCGATCATGACTTCACCTTTATCAAGCTTTTCGGAATGGTGGAATTTAGTATCCGTTCCTCTGGTCAGTCCAATTACATTCACGCCATCCTCAGTTGCTTTTATAACTATATAATCTGATTGGCTGTTTGCCATCTTGTTCACTCCAGTCATCAAAATTTTTAGAACCGGTAAAAATGGAAAGGTCCCGCTTACTATTGTATCAAAGAATGATATCTTTCATAAGCTAAATGGCTTTTTGTATGTTTGCATCCTGTTCATGGGCAATACAGCTTAAGCACCATTTTCTTCTGTCATTCAATGAACTCAAATGAAAAAAGAGCCGCATTCTATGCAGCTCTTTTTTACGCTCAAGGTATGTAATTATTTTACAGCATCTTTAAGCGCTTTACCTGGTTTGAATGCAGGTACCTTGCTAGCTGAGATTTCGATTTCTTCGCCAGTTTGCGGGTTGCGGCCTTTACGGGCAGCGCGCTCGCGTACTTCGAAGTTACCAAAACCGATCAATTGTACTTTATCACCATTTGCCAGTGCGTTTTGAATACTTTCAAAAACGGCATCAACTGCTTTTGTAGCGTCCTTTTTAGAGAGCTCAGCAGCTTCCGCAACAGCATTGATTAGTTCTGTCTTGTTCATGCCATTCACCTCCTCCCAAAGGAAATGTCTCAGTCATGATTCATATAACTGTCTTGTTACATTTGTGAACATAACTTTCGGTTTCTATACATGCAACTACACAAAAACCGGCAAAAACGTTGTAGAATCAATGTTCGACATCAATTCTGTTAAAAGATTATCATATAAAAATAAGGTTAGCAAGAATAATTCAATAAATAATGGGAATCTTTTCTTTTGCAGGGGTTAAATTCGTTTTTAAGAACAAAAATTGCTGTTATTTTCAAGAATACTCCTCTTCTCCTCTTCCAAAATCCCTTTATAGAAGGGGTTATAAAGTGCATAAGCTTTCTACCCTATTTCTCAATAAAGTAAAAAATGCTTTTAAAATGAATCGATTGTGACCTATAATTCCCTTATTTATAAAACGGCTGAAAAGAACAAAAGCGGGAGCACCATGTGATGGACAGACTGCGTAAGACGATGCGTGAAGGCTGCCCTACCCTTCTTGACACCTCGTCCTAGGTGGCCCTTCGGCTTGGCGCTGGAGGTGGATGCAGAAATCAATTTTTATATTTTTACCCAAACAAAAAAAGACTCTCAAAAGAGAGCCTACTACAAAATAATGGCTATCATACCACCTGAACCTTCGTTAATGATTCTTTCCAATGTGTCCTTTAGTTTATATCGGGCATTTTCCGGCATCAGCGAAAGCTTTGCCTGTATTCCCTCCCTGACGATGGAGCTCAAGCTGCGGCCAAAGATATCGGAATTCCAAATTGAAAGCGGATCATCTTCAAAGTCCTGCATCAAGTATCGGACCAATTCTTCACTTTGCTTTTCTGTTCCGATAATCGGTTCAAATTTGGATTGGACATCCACTTTAATCATATGGATGGATGGAGCCACCGCTTTTAAACTGACACCAAAGCGGGAACCTTGACGGATGATTTCCGGCTCATCCAAACTCATATCATTTAATGATGGAGCTGCAATTCCATAACCGGTTTGTTTCACCATTTTAAGTGCATCGGCTACCTGGTCATATTCACGCTTGGCATGAGCAAAATCCTGCATCAACTCAAGCAGATGATCTTTGCCGCGGATTTCTACTCCTACAATTTCTTTCAGAACTTCATCATATAGTTCATCTGGCGCATATAGATCGATTTCAGCAACACCCTGCCCCATTTCAATCCCTGCTAATCCAGCTCGTTCGATATATTCAAATTCGCTGAAGTAATGGACTACACGGTCTACATCCCTTAAACGCTTAATGTCTTTGACTGTTTCTTTCACAGCTTCCTGGTAATTCTCCCGCAGCCAATGGTCTTCATTCAACACCATTACCCAGCTCGGAAGGTTAACATTCACTTCCAATACAGGGAACTCAAACAGTGCTTCCCGAAGGACATTCAGAACATCTGAATCTCTCATACTTTCAACACTCATGGCGATTACAGGTATATCATATTTTTCCTGCAGCTTAAGACGGAGTTCTTCTGTTTCCGCCGCATGCGGCTTGACGGAATTGATGACCATGATAAATGGCTTTCCAACCTCTTTCAGTTCTTCTATTACTCTTTCTTCTGCAACCAGATAGTCACTTCTTGGAATTTCACCAATGGACCCATCTGTCGTGACCACTACACCGATTGTTGAATGCTCCTGAATGACCTTGCGTGTACCAATTTCTGCTGCTTCATGGAACGGGATCGGTTCTTCGTACCATGGTGTATTAATCATTCTGGGGCCGTTCTCATCCTCATAGCCTTTTGCACCAGGGACCGTATATCCGACGCAATCAACAAGCCGGATATTTACATCTAAGCCTTCATCTACATGAACTGAAACGGCCTGATTCGGCACAAATTTCGGTTCGGTTGTCATGATTGTTTTTCCAGCTGCACTTTGAGGCAGTTCATCTTGAGCACGTGCGCGTTCTGACTCACTTGAAATATTAGGAAGGACGACGAGTTCCATGAATTTTTTTATGAATGTCGATTTCCCAGTTCGAACGGCTCCTACAACACCTAGGTAAATATCTCCGCCGGTTCTTTCTGCAATGTCTTTGAATAGATCTACTCTTTCCAAGAGATTCCCTCCAATCTTTATCTTCCAGGGATGTTTCATCCGGTTAGCTGTTTGGACATTCTATATTTATGATGTTGTCCCAATTACTTATGACTATTAATATGTTTTTTTTGCCTCCTTATTACTAAAAAAGAAAAATAATATGATGGAGACAAAAAGTTGAGGACAGAAATGGGAATAGGATAATGAAAAAACCCCTTTCCTTACAAATATATTTTGCAGGAAAGGGGTTATGCCTATTTCATCATAAAGACTGGTTCATTATCTTCATTTACAGTATAAGGGGGGGAATATGCAGGAACGAAAGCAGAGTGTTCCGTCAGGATCGGCCGGATATCCTCACCCGTTTCAACACTGTCACCGTTTTCCTGAAGCACCTTGTTTAAATCATTTCTGTAATCCACAAAAATTTCACCGCTCCCTTTAATTAACAGCGGGAGGCGCTGATTGGAGTATGGACTGACAACATATGGTTCTTCATCGTAGCCGATTTTGGAATAATCGAGTGTATAAACATTGTCTGCAATACTTTCCTTAAATGGCGGATATCCCGTTGATTGGATTCTGATATTGATTTCGCGAATCTGCTCTGCTATCCTTAAATCAAAAATTTTGACGGTGGGGTTTTCTTCAACATCAATCAGTACATATTGAAATACGCCGCCGTTTTCATAAGCATTTCCAGGAACCTCGGAAAGGAAGATCCCTTTTAATTTATTAAAATCAATCGGGTATTTTATATAGATAGGTGTATCTTCATCTCTTGTTTTAATGGGGAGGATCCCGCCATTATCTGACTGGAACTTTTCAACCGCAGACTGAACCGCCTCAATCTGATCCTCGTATGGGATTTGGTTTTTTTGAAGCTGTTCATCAGGATATAAACATCCTGCCAGGAGCGAGGCTGTAAGCACTATCACGAGCACAAGTTTCATTTTTTTCAAAATAACACATCCTTAAAGCATAGCTTGTCTAATTCGTCGGTCCGCTTAATACAATATAGGCCATCATCAATCCGCCGGATATCATTAGGACATAAGCAATAAGTGCGGTAATAAAACGGAAAAAGCCTTTTTTCAATTTATATCTGCTCAGGTAGATCGTTAATATGGCAAGAATCATGAAACCCATAGAGGCAAATGAAACCCACATTTTCATCATCGAAGACATTGGACGTCCCTCCTTATTTGTCGAAAGTATTATATCACACCCATCGAGAAAGTTAATAGCGTATAAAAACAATTCACTTTTATGTCTTTTTTTAGATATACACGGGCGCTCTTTAAGTAGCGAAAGAGGTTGGCACCTGAATTGTAATGCACCTTAAGGCTTGTCCTTCTGTAACAAGCTGTAGGTTCCTATATTTCCCTTCCGCTTTAAACGTCCAATAAAGACATCTGTAAACCAAAAGGGTCTTTTCGTATAGTCTGCTGCTATCAGGATAAGTTCGTTGATTTCCGCAGGGTGTACGACTCCCATTGGCGTGTGGTGAGCTAAAAGTGCAAGCGGCCGTTCCGCGCTGTATGGATTGAAAATCTCCTGGATGGGAAAAGGAATCAGGGAACGGCATAAGTTGGTGTTCATTCCCTTTGAGCTGAGCACTAAAATTTCCTGTGGATAACAGAAAAAATCCAATACCCGTTTTTTCCCAGGACAAATTTCTGAAATTAGTGAGGAAATGAACTTGATGCCTTTCCTCATATAGTGAGACTACAATGCACCAGGCGCCTGCCACTGAAACTGGATGAGTCCCGTTAGTCCCGCATAAGATCACACACCTTCCACTCCAATCGACCTTTCGCAATAAAAAAAAGACTGAAGCAAGGGGAAATCCTTCCTTCAGTCCAAAGTGACAGCTACCCATCCATCTTTAAAGCTGTTTATGTTCCATTCATCGTATGCAACAACAGGATTTTTGCATCGTCGAATGCCCATTCAAACAAATTATTCGGTCATCTTTTCGCCTAATATATTAAAAAGGTCTTCCATTTCATGGGTCTTCATCCGCCCCATGAGGGAATCAACAGCCTGTTTAGGAGGAACATCGTTAAAAAGCACCTCATACAAGGCTTGAGTAATAGGCATCTGGACATTATACTTCTGCGCAAGCTGATGAGCAGCTTTGGTTGTCCTGACACCTTCCACGACCATTCCCATTTCATCAAGCACGTTTTGGAGTTTCATTCCTTTGCCAAGTTGGTTTCCGGCTCTCCAGTTTCTGGAGTGGACACTAGTACAAGTAACGATTAGATCCCCTATTCCAGTTAAACCTGAAAAGGTCAGTGGGTTGGCACCCATTTTGCTGCCCAGTCTTGCTATTTCAGCAAGACCCCTGGTTATAAGCGCCGCCTTTGCGTTATCTCCATATCCAAGCCCGTCAGTGATCCCGGCTGCAAGAGCAATGATATTCTTTAACGCCCCTCCGATTTCCACACCTACGACATCAGGATTTGTGTAAACCCTGAAATGTTGATTCATGAAGAGATCCTGCACATGCTCAGCGGCTTCCATGTTTTCAGAGGAAACGGTCACAGTCGTCGGATGCCTCAAACTCACCTCTTCTGCATGGCTCGGCCCAGAAAGCACGACAACCTCCTTAAGTGAACGATTATCCATTTCCTGCTCGATCATTTCGGAAATCCTCAATAACGTATCGGGTTCGATTCCTTTACTTACATGTACAATTATCACTGGACTCGACACCGTCTTCTTCACCATTTGAAGCACTTCCCTGACGGCTTTGGTCGGAACTGCCAGAATGACGGTCTCCACACCTTCCAAAGCTTCTCCAAGGTGTGAGAACCCTTTAATCCCTTTTGGAAGCTGGATGTTTTTCAGATACTTCTCATTCGTATGTTTGGAGTTGATTTCTTCCATTTGCTCATGGTTATGTCCCCAGAGATTCACAGTGTGCTGATTATCAGCAAGGACCATCGCGAGTGCCGTTCCCCAGCTTCCCGCTCCCAGTACAGTAATTGTTTTCACTTTCTCACCCTCCAGATTTATTTTCGTGCACGCGCGATTATACGGATTGGTGTTCCTTCAAAAACAAATGCCTCTCTTATCCGATTTTCTAGGAAACGTGCATAGGAAAAGTGCATTAATTCTGGTTCATTCACAAAAACAACAAAGGTAGGAGGCTTGACTGCCACTTGAGTTGCATAGAATACTTTAAGTCTTTTGCCTTTATCAGTAGGTGTTGGATTCATTGCCACCGCATCCGCAATGACTTCATTCAAAATACTGGATTGAACCCGTAACGCGTGATTTTCACTCACCTGGTTAATTGCCGGGATCAGTGTGTGGATTCTCTTTTTCGTTTTCGCGGACAAGAAGATGATCGGAGCATAATCAAGAAACAGGAAGTGCTCCCTGATATTCTGCTCAAAATTTTTCATCGTTTTTTCATCTTTTTCAACTGCGTCCCATTTATTGACGACAATAATGACACCGCGTCCTGCTTCATGGGCATAACCGGCAATCTTCTTGTCCTGCTCGATGATCCCTTCTTCACCATCTATAACGACCAGAACAACATCGGAACGTTCAATGGCCCTCAGAGCGCGAAGGACACTGTATTTTTCAGTTGATTCGTACACCTTGCCTTTTTTCCTCATGCCGGCTGTATCAATGATGACATACTCCTGCCCATCAACCTTCAGCTTGGAATCAATGGCATCACGGGTTGTTCCGGCAACATTGCTGACAATGACGCGGTCTTCTCCAAGCATGGCATTGACCAATGAGGATTTTCCAACGTTCGGACGCCCAATAAGTGAAAATTTGATGACATCTTCTGCATAGGTTTCTCCAGAATCTTTATTGAAGCTTTTGGCCACTTCATCCAGCATGTCTCCAAGACCGATTCCATGAGATCCTGAAACAGGGAACGGTTCCCCAAACCCTAAAGAGTAAAAGTCATAGACAAGTTCTCTCATGTCAGGATTATCAATTTTATTCACTGCCAACACAACCGGTTTTTTGGAACGATAAAGTATTTTGGCTACAATCTCGTCAGCAGCCGTTACACCTTCACGCCCGTTTGTCAAAAAGACAATGACATCCGCTTCATCAATGGCAATTTCAGCTTGCTGGCGGATTTGTTCAAGAAACGGCTCATCCCCGATTTCAATTCCACCGGTATCAATAATATTAAAGTCATGCGTCAGCCAATCAGCTGAACTGTAAATCCGGTCTCTCGTCACTCCCGGTACATCTTCCACAATGGATATTCTCTCACCGACTATTCGGTTAAAGATGGTGGACTTCCCAACGTTGGGACGCCCTACAATTGCAACAACTGGTTTTGTCACATTGTTCACCCTTTCTATTTGTTTAGTACATTAAAGGCCGTTTTCTCATGCTTCGTTTTTTTAAAAGAAGAATTGCTTTCTATGTTAATTGCAGGCTTTTTCTAAGTAAAGCAGCGTTTTTGGATCGCCAATTTTTATCAATCATTCAGGAAAAGCCTGATTCTCAATCATCATATCTTCAACGATTCACAATGCTTGTCTTCATTTGACTTCGGCTTATGTTAAATGCATCCTCCTAGTATGAGGATAAATGAAAGACTGACCTTTTAAGGTATTTTTCTCCTTACAGGCCAGCCCCCTTAACTTCGTTATTTTATCAGTAAATGCAATTTCTAGCAATTAATCTTCAGTGTTTCCTGTATAAGTTACAGATTCATCGGAAAGCCGCCGCATTTGAGGCATCACTAATGCCTGACGATAATGAACAATCCCTCGTCTAATTCATGCGCAATCCCATCCAATATCGCTTCAAGGTTTCCCGATACCTTTTCCAGCTGCTCTTGAGTCTTGCAATAAAAGACAGCCGTTCCGCTTGGTATCTTCTCAGGATAGGTCGTTACAGCTGCAAGAATAAACTTATCAACAGTACTCATTTAAGCTTTCTCCCCTTTTCATTTGCTTTTGACTCTGTGGGCATGCGAATTGCATTTTCAAGGGTTGGAACCTGTCCAAGTACTGCTATCGCTTTTTCAACATCCTTCTTCTGAGGAAGGACAAAAACTCCTACTCTTCCATCATCAAGATCCCTTTTGGCAAGGGGCGTCAGTGCCGGAGTCCCGGAGTCCTTATAAATCCCGAGCGTTGTGGAAACATCATGCAAAATCGCTTGTCTTTGGCCAAGGTTCGCGATGGTCGATCTGGAATCAAATGATTTTGGGGTAAGCAGGAAACCCATTCCGTATCTTAATATTTCTTCTTGCCTGGCAGGCAGACCGATATTCATAATATAGATATTATCGACATACAGGCCGGCACCATCGAAATGGGGCTCTTTGAACTCAATTTCCACGATATCCTTTAATTTCCCTCCAGCCATCAGCCTGTGAGCCAGCAGGATGCTGATGATGCCCACTACGAGTGCCCCCCAAAAGTTAACAATCAAATAGGCTAGAGTTGTAAGCAATGAAGTAAAGATGACAAGGTAATTCCTGCTCTCGAAAGCAACGGCTATCCCTTCAATATACGTAGCACCACGGGGCACAAGCTCAAAGGCATCCAGTTCAGTCAATGTATTCCTTTCCATATTCCTCACATCCCTAAACTGGGAAGCAGCCACTGTTAAAAAAGTGATGGCTGTGAAATTTTCTTCCAATAAAGCCGGCACAGCGATAGTGCCCAAACCAGCTGCAATGAAGCCCAGAGCAATGTGAATGATTTTTCCATGCAAATATGTAGGGTACTGTCTATAATCTGTCCTGAGCATGTAAATACGTGTTAACGTTCCAATTAAGACACCAAATACAACAGGGTAAACATATTCATTCATATATTCTTGACTTCTCCTTTTTTGAGTGCAGATTTGATGAGATTCGATTGTGTATTTGTTAAAGATTGGACCAGATGCACGCAACATCCGCTGACCACTAAAATGGAAAGCATGTCAAGAAAAAGATGGCTCCCTATTTGATAAGGTAAATTTGTCTGCATAAAGACGGTTCCTGTTAAAAATTCTCCCGTTATCATACCGACAATCATGGCAATAATCCTCTTTTGAGAGAATTTCATCCCTCCGTACATCAATATTGAGAGTACAAGAATGATGGCAGCCGTCATGATTCTTTTATCGACAATCAAAATAATTGGATCATAAACCGATAAAAGAGTGAAACTGGAGTATGCCATCGCTATGATAAAGCTGCACAAGAATAAATACAGCTTTTCAGATAGGGGAAATTCTTTAATGAACATCATTGTACTAAGAAAGATAAGGACTGCTGTAACCCCTGTCTGAAATCCTGACAGACTGATCCCGTACGGAAAACTGATTATAAAAATAAGAGCTGCCGCTGAACACCTGAGCCGCCAGTAATGCTTTTTTTCCAGCATAAACGTACTAATGATCCAGCCGGCCCACATCAGCCACAAGAAAAATAAACCCTCCATGTGCACCTACCTCCTATTATTCCATTATGGAAAATCTTTATGTAATCCATTCATGTATACTTCAAAACTTTTAGAAAAAATTAAAAAGACAGGAGGTGTAAGTAAAATGGGAAAAGATCGCCAGGAAAAAAAACGTAGACAAAGCGGCAGAGTCGAGTCAGACAGGGATCAAACACTTGAAAAAGCAGGTGCTACTCGACTGGAAAGTCCGGACGAGTCCAGACGGAGACAGAGATAAACCACACAAGCAAATGACCCCCGGTGCTTTGCATCGCGGGGTTCTTTCTACATTATCCCGAAATAATATGATGGACATTTTGCAGCTCTTTAATTTCTATTTACAAAATTCCCTTGGTTTGATTGCAGTTAATTTTTGAAATGTGTAATAAACAACCATAAATTCTACCAATTGGGCCAAAAAAAAGATGGGTTCATTAGTTCCACTCTTTTCAAACACAAAAAGCCGGCCAATTTCCGGCCGGCTTTTTGCACATTTTTATTTTTTGAAGTTTTTCAATTTGTCGCCGATCATATCACCAAGCTGGAAGCCGGTGTTTTCTTCCGGCATCTCATAATTATCATATTCTTCAGCAGGCTTTTCTTCCAATTCCTTAATGCTCAGGGATAAACGCTGTTCGTTTCCATTGACATCAAGCACTTTGACTTTAACAGTCTGGCCTTCTTCAAGAACTTCATGAGGAGTTCCAATATGTTTATGAGAGATTTGGGAGATGTGTACAAGTCCTTCCACTCCAGGGAATACTTCAACGAAAGCCCCATAAGAAACAAGACGTTTCACTTCTCCTTCGAGCACTTCACCTTTTGGCGCTCTGCTCGCAATATCATTCCAAGGTCCAGGGAGTGTTTCTTTAATGGAAAGTGAAATTCTTTCGTTATCGCGGTCGACTGACAATACTTTCACGTTCACTTGTTGTCCTTCTGAAACTACATCAGACGGCTTCTCAACATGCTCGTGTGAAAGCTGGGAGATATGGACAAGCCCATCTACCCCACCGATATCAACAAAAGCACCGAAGTCAGTAAGGCGCTGAACTGTTCCTTCAAGCACTTCGCCTGTTTGGATTTTGTCCAGGACTTCTTTCTTTTGCTCTTCCTTTTGCTCCTCCACAACTGCCCGGTGAGAAAGGATCAAGCGGTTTTTATCTTTTTCTAATTCAACAATTTTAAAAGTCAGTGTTCTTCCTTTGTAATCACTGAAATCTTCAACGTAGTGATCTTCAACCAGGGAAGCAGGAACGAATCCGCGTACACCAAGGTCAACCACAAGGCCGCCTTTAACGACATCCTTCACTTCCGCTTCGAAGACTTCTCCACTTTCAAAACGGTTCTGCATTTCGTCCCATGCTTTTTCAGCGTCAACTTTACGTTTGGAAAGGACCAGAAGCTCCTCTTCCACTTTTGTTACGATTAAATCAAGTACATCGCCTTCCTGGCATGCATCAGAAGCTTTTTCAATATGGAGGCTGGATAATTCACTAATCGGAATAATGCCGTCCACTTTACTGCCTTCCACATCAACAAGGACTTGCTTTTCTTCTACTTTCGTGACTGTTCCTTTAACCTTGTCACCTACTTCAAGGTTATTCACTTCCACTTGGTTCATGTCTTCTACCATATGTACTCCTCCTTAATCCTTGACTGCTAATCATTTTAAAGTGATTGAATTCACTTATCTTTAAAAATATTCTTTCTACTAACTTCTAATAAATAGTCTGATTTGTCAAGCAAAAAACCTTACTGATGCTTATCCAAAAGTTTTTGGATTTCACCCATGATAACCGCGGTTACAGCCTCTGCATTTGCCTTTTCTGCCTTTGGTCCCTCAAGGTCTACCGGCGGTCCGAATACGACCTTCAATTTTCTGAAAGGTTTATAAGAACCGATAATCGCACATGGGACTACGACTGCATCGGTTCGCATGGCAAAAAATCCAGCTCCTGCCAGGCCTTTTCCTAATGTACCGGTTTTACTTCTAGTACCCTCCGGAAAAAGACCTAAAACATTATTTTCCTTCAAAATTTTCATCCCTGTCCTTAATGCCTCCCTGTCGCTCATCCCGCGCTTTACGGGGAAGGCATGGACATGGGGAAGAATTGTTTTCAGGAAAGGTGCTTTGAATAGTTCTTCTTTTGCCATGAAGGCCACTGGTCTGGGACAACTGATCCCTACCACAGGGGGATCAAGGTTATTAATATGATTGCTGCAAAGCAGGACACCACCGTCTTTTGGCAAATGCTCTGTGCCCTGGACCTCGATCCTGTATAGCGGTCCAAGGATGCTTTTCACGACACCTCTTGCAAAATAGTAAAACTTCATTTAAGAGCCAGTCCTTTCTGCTGCCAGAGAAAGAATCTTGGCGGCCACCTCGCCTATCCCCAGCGAGGTCGTGTCAATCTCAACGGCATCACTCGCTTTTTTCAGCGGAGAGACCTCCCGTTCAGAATCAAGCTTATCCCTTTGGGCAATTTCTGATTTTAACTGTTCCAAATCAGACGGTATATTTTTTTTCATATTTTCACTGTGTCTTCTTTTCGCCCTCTCTTCCACACTCGCCAGGAGAAATACTTTCACTTCCGCATCAGGAATCACGTGGGTGCCGATATCACGGCCGTCCATGACGACTCCCCCTTCATCGGCTAATTCCTGCTGCCTTTTGACCATCTCTGTACGGACAAGACGGTGTTTGGCTGCGATCGATACCGAATTGGTAACATCATTCTGCCTGATTTCCCCTGTTACTTCCTGCCCGTCCACATAGACAAGCTGTCCGTCCGGTCCAGGAGCAAGCTCAATCTTTGTATCCATAAGAAGGTTATAAAGGTTTTCTTCATCATTTAAATCTACGTTCTCCATTATAGCTTTATACGTAATAGCACGGTACATTGCTCCTGTATCGATGTAGATATAAGAAAGTTTTTCCGCCACGATTTTGGCCACAGTGCTTTTCCCTGCAGCTGCCGGGCCGTCGATTGCAATTCTTAGTTTGTTTTCCATAATAATAAAACACCCACTTTATATTCTATAGCTTAAATCCTGCGTATATTTTATCATAAAATAAGAATTTGACACATAGAATGTTCATTTAACTGACTTTATCCGAAGACCATTGTCTTCAGCAAGAAAAAAAGAGAGAGCATTCAATCTCCCTCTGGTCCCGTCCCGGTTTGGGCATTCAGGACATCTACGATTTCCGTATGTTCCTGCTTGTTTACCCCTTCATAAAATGCCAGTTTATTAACTTCAGGCAGAAAATCCAATCCGTGAAAGGCAACTTGAGCAATGATTAAGAGGACGAAATGAAACACCGCCAGTTTGATGAGTATCTTTTCAATTCTATTCAATTTCATCTTCCATTCTATTAGCAACTTACTAAAAGTATGGGTTGTCCCGGCCTCTTTTATTCTTATATCCATTCATAATCCATGCATTTGTTAAACTTTTCATTCAATTAACCCCTTATTTCTCAAAGCAAGCTGCTTTTCGAAGCAGAAACGCAGAATCGTTTGCTGCTGCATGTCTTTCAATTGCTCGAACTCCAGAGAGGCAATTTTGTGCGTGCCCCTCTCCCAGATTCTCACAACCTGCCCCGGCACGTTAAAATATTGGTATCCCCCTGTCTGCATCGGCAGAACCAGCAAAATTTCAACTTCCATACCTGCTTCATATACCTGCTCCTTCTGGACTTTGACTGCACACCCCCCGGCACTGATATCAGTTGTTATGGTCGGGTAGGGACCTCGGGGGGTAATGATGGCGGCATCCACTGTCGCATCCACCCTGACAAACTGCCTTCTCTGCACTTTTATAAGTTCATCGTCTCCAGGATAGTGAAGGGCGATCATCGGAATATTGCTTTTTTTTCTGCCGGTCACTTCCGTTTCGAATGAAAAGACAGTCGTTTCATTATGCACGAAACTTACTTTCAACTGAGTTCCGTCAATCAAAAACACTGTCCTGTCTGTTTCTGTATGTACAGGATAATCAATATATATTTTTGAGTCCTTCTGCTCCACCAACTTACACCTGTATTTTTCGGCCTTGTCCGCCCGAACAGGCTCCAGCGTAAGAATCATTCCAATTTTTAACATAAATACACTTCCTATATTGTTTGCATATCAAGCAGTGATGAAATTTTTAAAAATTCAACAAATATGTATATAGGTATATTATGGCATGATTTTCTAATTTCGGCTATAGTTTTTATATGTTTTGGCCATCGAAATTGGACCCAGCAGCCAAAATCCTGGTTTCGTATTCATTAGCTGCTAAAGTATTCCCATTGCCTAATTCCATTCAATAAAAAAAGGGTGAAAACACCCTACAACAGCTTTCTGGTTAAAAGCAAAAAGACAGGCACCGGTTTTAAGTGCCTGCTGCCTGTTTTTCTATATGCTTATACTGTTTCTTCAAAAATCTGCTCTGCATTTTTAAGTTTTTCTACTTTCTCTTCAACGGCGCTGTCAGCGTTTATATAAATTCGGTACGTATCATTGCCGAGCATTCCAAGGAATTCGTAGCATAATACCTCTTCGTTCAGCTCATTGACGATGACTGCCAAACGGCTTTCCATGATCTTGACTTTCGGATTGATTTTCCCTTTTGCATCTTCTTCACTGACTGCAGGTTCAGGGATATCCCGAACTTGATTGT
Source organism: Bacillus sp. SRL337 (assembly GCF_984799155.1). NCBI lineage: Bacteria > Bacillati > Bacillota > Bacilli > Caryophanales > Bacillaceae > Bacillus > Bacillus sp. SRL337. Next base: position 3,034,022 of record NZ_OZ481793.1, read on the forward strand.
TCTTCAGATACTCTTCAGCAGCAAAACCTATAACTTGTCCGTCGTCCAGAGCGACTTTCAGTTTCAACGCGTCAGGATAAATTCTCACCCCGTTTACAACAGTGACAAAGGTAAAAGTTCCGATATTATCATACTGAGCACTTTCAAACAATTCAAGATCTTTAAATTTATTTTCTTTCAGAAATGCCGTTGCTTTATTTGCTGCCTCATTCAATCCGATATTGCGTTTCTCCACCTCGCGATTGTGAATGAAGTAAATTGGATAACCGCCTTTCTTGGTTACATCCATAGTTGCCTCACTTTTTCCATTTTGCAGTGAGACACTATAGAACCCAAAGTTTGACCCTTTTCCATTTTCTGTTACTTTGACCTCTTTTACATCTTCGACCCGTGTATACTTTTTCATGATTTCAACTGCTTCTTCTTTTGAAATCGATTCTCCCTGTAAATTCTTATAATCATCATTTTTCTTTTGAGTATTAACGAAGGTCGGACCGCCAAAATTTGCTTCATCGTATCCGTCTACGGTTTTCTCGACTGTTTTGAATCCATCAATGATCGTATTATCCGCCTGCTCTTTCCCTGTCGCCAGTGCCATTTCTACATCCATCCAGCGCAGATTATTCTCCAGGACAAGATGCTGTACCTTTCTCAGCTCCTTTTGGATATCTTCACTTTGGCCATACAACTGCTGTAAATTGTTGTACTCCTCATCAGATAAAGGCTCTTTATCCAGATCTCTTACCGCAACCCGGTAACTGAAATCCCCTATGTTAGCCAGGAATTCCTCTGTTTTGTTGAAAGGAAGTAATGTAAGCGGAAGCTGGCCCACATCACTATGAGCTTGAGAAGTCAATCTCCAAACGTCAGCAAGTTCAGGTGAAAGTGACTTCTTTGAGTTCATCGCCAGTGTTGTTCCTATTTTATCGTGCAGCAAATCCATTTGATAGGTCAACTCATGGAATGCACGCTGATAGTTATTTTCTGCATTGATAAGTATCGCGTTTTTCTCTTGATGTTCCTGATACCCCCAGTACGCTGTACCTGCTACTCCAATGGCCAGCACTGCAATCAATATACCTCGTATCAACCTGATCACCCCTTAATTACAGAATATATGTTTTCCAATTTTCTTGATTTGTGGTCTGCTCCAAATCCATTTACTTGTAGCGGTAGCAGGGTTGAAGTAGTATTGGGCATTTTGTGATGGGTCCCAGCCCTGAATGGCATCCATTACAGCTTCCTTGGCTTTTTCATTAGGAGTCAGCCATATTTGGCCATCTGCTACTGCTGTAAACGCTCCCGGCTCAAATATTACTCCAGATGCTGTATTGGGAAATGACGGACTGTCTATCCTGTTCAGAATGACGGCAGCAACTGCCACCTGTCCCTCGTATGGTTCACCTCTCGCTTCACCATATACTGCGTTCGCCATAAGCTGGATATCATTCTGGGAAAAGCCATTTGGAATATTAACGGCTGTCGGCTGTTTTGGCGCCTGGTTTTGTTCAGGGGCCGTTCCCTGATTGGAAGGTGTTCCGCCGCCCCCTCCTTCAGACTGTTTTTCTAAATCGGTCCCCCCGTAATGAGAGAAATCTTTTCCTTGGTTAATTTGTTTCTGCACATATTCCTTATTATACTTTGAGGCTTTTACCAATTTATCCTTTGTTTCTTGGCCTGCCAAACCGTCAATCGGCAATGCGAATTCATACTGGAAATTTCTGAGTGCCCAGTAGGTTCCCCAGCCGAATACTCCATCGATATTACCATTGTAAAAACCGATATATTGTAAGCGGGACTGAAGCTCGATCACATCTTCTCCAGTTGCACCTTTCTGGATCACCTGGTTAGAAAAAGCTCCTGCGTGATCGTTTTCATTTGTAAATGATAAAGTTGATAATATAAGCACCATGAGCAGAAATACTGTTAACAACTTGATGCGTTTTTTCATCATGCTTACCCTCCAAATCATGTATTAACATTAAACCTAGTTTCTGTACTGAAATCCATTTTATACATGCAGCGGGAAGGATAAGGAAGAAAAAAACAGGCACCAAAAAGACCCCTCATTCCTACTTTCTTTAAATGAAGGGCCTAAATGGACATTTTCTTATTCAACTTTTCTTGATCATAATGGGTGGAGGTCAGGCGATGCGCACTCTTGATTTTCCGGATACCGGTCCACCAAAGGAACAGCATGAATGGAATCATGTAGATGATCCAATTCCTTCCGGTACTAAGGATGAAATCATAGGTCCCATGTAAAGCAAAAGGAATCAGTAATGATATGCAAATCCGTTTCAGCTTCATCTGTTGGTCTGCAAACTTGGATTTTCCTAGATAGTAACCCATCACGACGCCGAATAAGGCATGTGCCGAAACAGGCAGCAGCGCTCTTCCAATTGCAAATTCAACACCGTGGGCTACAAGGTAAAGAATATTCTCAACCGTTGCAAAACCAAGGGAAACGCTTGCACCGTAAATAATCCCATCATAAGGATCATTAAATTCAATATGTTGGTAAACAGCAAAGAATAAAATGAACCATTTGAAAAATTCTTCCAGAAAACCTGAGGATAAATAAGCATTCATCCATGGAGAAGAAATAATTTGTTCAGCTTGCAAAACATATTGAAGGAACATGATTGGAAAGGTCAATACAGCACCATATACAAATGTCTTAATAATGAAAGAAACAGGCTCTGATTCAAATTCATCACGAAGGTAAAAATAGCTGAGCAAAGCCAGCCCCGGTGCAAAACCAGCTGATAAAATCACCAGCATAAAATTTGTCCTCTTTTCTTTCTGTTTTCTTAATCGTATCATGTAAAAGAGAGAAAGAAAATAACTGATTACAATTACAAGTATATTCAAAGGAGTGACGATTATATGAAAAAACGCATATTAATCATACATACAGGCGGAACGATTTCCATGATGGAAGATGCCTCTACCGGTGCCGTTCAGCCCGGAGAGAAAAATCCACTCTCAGAACATTCTTCATCCCTCAACCGCTTGGCGGACATAACCGTGAGAGAAGCATTTCATCTTCCCTCACCTCATATAACACCCGATCACATGCTGCAACTGAAACAGATCATTGAAGAAGAATATAGGAAGGAAAAGTTTCAAGGTGTCGTCATCACACACGGGACAGACACATTGGAAGAAACGGCATATTTTCTGGACTTGACTGTAGATTTACCCCTTTCCGTTGTAGTCACCGGCGCTATGCGCTCAAGCAATGAAATTGGTGCAGATGGCCTATATAATCTTTTATCTTCCATACAAGTTGCTGCAAATGAAAATTCACTGGATAAAGGGGTCCTGGTCGTCCTTAACGATGAGATCCACTCGGCCAAAAATGTGACCAAAACCCATACAAGCAATGTTTCCACTTTTCAAAGTCCGCAGTATGGTCCAATCGGAATCGTCACCAAACGAGGGGTTATTTTCCATCATAAACCAACTTCCTCAGAAAAATATTCAGTGCAAAGCGTTTCAAAGAAGATCGCTCTGATAAAAGCCCATGCTGGCATGGACTCTGCTCTACTCTATGCATTAAAGGAGTTTCAATTTGATGGGGTCATTCTAGAAGCTCTTGGACAGGGAAATCTTCCTCCTGCTTCGGTCGAGGGAGTTGAAGCCCTTATCAACGCTAAGATTCCGGTTGTCCTTGTATCAAGATGCTTCAACGGCATTGCCCAGGATATATACGGATATGCCGGCGGCGGGAAGCAGCTGAAGGAAATGGGTGTGATCTTTTCAAACGGTCTCAATGGACAGAAAGCAAGGCTTAAGCTTCTGGTTGCCCTGTCAACACCAAGGCAAACGCAGCTGAATGATCTTGAAGAGATTTTTAAAAATTGACTTGGGATTTAGAGGTGTTATACCTTCCTTTTAGACCAAAGCTCTATTTAGAAATTACATAAAATACTCATGACTTGCTTATCCCAGCCTGTAGGAACACTCTATTATTGATGTGCTTAATGCGCTATAATAGGGTGTTTTTTTCAAGGAAACCACCAATAAGATGGCCGCGGCATAAAATTTGGTCGAATTAATTCAGGAATGCACCAAACGTTTGACTCTTGAGGAGAATTTTACTTAAACATCCTTGTGTAAAAGGATATTTCCTCCTATAGTGTTGCTTCCGAAATAATCCCAAAAGTCGGATTTTTGCCCTGCATACTAAGTTTTTCGCTCTGAACGAGAGAAGCTCTTTTCTCTCTTGCTAAACAAGGGGTTTTTCTGCTCAACATCATAACCGGGCATCTTTCTTTTAATCACCTTGTTCTCATCCCGGCACCACCCCATAACAGGGGATTTACCTTTATAATCACCTTATTATAAGAAGCTCACCAAGCTGTAACCGGGGGAGCTCTGCGTAACATACCCATGATATGGACGCCCTTCCAAATCTAAACATAAAAAAGCCCTCGAAAGTTTCAGCAAAACTTACAGGGCCTCCATTAATATCCTTATTTAGATGTATCGTCTCTTTGCGTAATCGCCTCAGCTATCAATCCGCCATGAAAACGGCCATTTTCTATGAAAATTTCATTCGCATTATTTCCTGCAGCAATGACACCTGCTATAAAAATTCCCTTTACATTCGTTTCCATTGTTTCAGGATTAAATTCCGGACGCCCTGTTTCCTTATCAAGTTTGATCCCCATCTTTGTCAGAAATGAATGATCAGGATGATAGCCAATCATCGCAAAAACAAAATCGTTTTTGATTTCATTGATTTTTCCTGCCACAGAGTATTTCACTCTTTCTTCGGTGATTTCCTCTACTTCTGCATTAAATTCCATCTTGACCTTTCCGTGTTTTACCAAAGCCTCAAACTCCGGGAGAATCCAAGGCTTTATGCTGCCGGAATAGTCACTTCCCCGATAAAGGACGGTTACACGAGCACCCGCTTTTTCCAGTTCGATTGCTGCATCAACAGCTGAATTCTTTCCGCCAATGACCACGACATCTGTGTCAAAATAAGGATGGGCTTCTTTAAAATAGTGGTGTACTTTTTCTAGATCCCCTCCTTTTACGTCTAGTTTGTTATGGTGGTCATAGTAACCAGTGGCAATGATGACACGCTTTGTTTCATATTCCTCTTTTGCAGTCTTGACAATAAAACGGTCATCTTCCAGTTTGGTTACGCTTTGGACCTCTTCGAACCGGTTGATTCTTAAATCATTCAGTTTTGCGACCTCTCTGTAGTAGACCAAGGCTTGATTTCTCTTTGGTTTATGCTGCTCGATGATAAACGGCACATCACCGATTGCCAGCTTTTCACTTGAGCTGAAAAATGTCTGATGTGTCGGATAATTGTAAATGGCATTAACGATGTTTCCCTTTTCAATGATCAATGGATTGATACCGATTTGTTTCAGTTCTATAGCTGCAGACATGCCGCAGGGACCGCCCCCGACAATTATGCACTCTTCTTGTCTCATTGCCTTCACTCCTCTAGATCTTCACTTATATACATATATCTTTATAATGCCAATTTTGTTCGATTATAAAAATTCTCCCACCATAATATGATAGGAGAATTTTTTAGAGGATGCAAAACATTAGCAGCCGGAAATGCCATGTTTTATAAAAAACCAAGAAAATGCCGGTTTGAGGTCTTGAAAATATTTTTATTGATTTTTCACGCCGTAGTTGTTTCCCTCTGCAGGTAAGGCTACTGGGAGAGGTGTGTCAAGGAGCGTTCGCCTCCGCTAAGCACACCGTACGAATTGGAGTGTTCCTTCATGAGCTGGAGGTTCACAACCAACGCAGTGGGTTCAGGTTCATTTCCGTTTGAACGAAGACTGATTAAATCGAGCTGTTGACAGAATAATGACTCACTGGATTCTATACGGGAATGAACTTGTTGCTGTCATAAAAAAAAATAGAAAGGCACTTCAGCTGCTTAGAGCCGGGACTGGCTCGCCACTAGCACTAGACAAAGGACACACAACGGACCCAATGAATTGATGCGACCTGCCACAGCGATGTGCCGTGAATTACACTGGCAGCTGAACCCTGGGGCTGGATTTGCAAGAAAAAAACCTGAAACGGGTAGTCATTGGCCCATAATTTCACCCGGGTCCTGCTAGTCCAGCAGGAGATTGCCCATCTTCCGCTTCTTACAAGTAAAGGAGTAAGAATTTTACACCCTAATGGTTGTTAAAACCTGTAGTATATTTTCAATAAAAAACAGAGGCCCAAGGGAACCTCTGAAGGATTATTAGATCCAGCCTCTGAATCTACTGGCTTCAGCCATTTTTCTGACCCCTACCATATAGGCAGCAAGCCTCATGTCCACTCTGCGGTTCTGAGCCGCTTCATAGACATTATTGAAAGAAGAAACCAGGATTTTTTCAAGTTTTTCTTCGACTTCTTCTTCCGTCCAGTAGTAGCCTTGGTTGTTTTGCACCCATTCAAAATAGGAGACGGTTACACCTCCGGATGATGCCAAAACGTCTGGAACCAGCAGGATATCACGCTCTGTCAAAATCTTTGTGGCTTCCAGGGTAGTTGGGCCGTTTGCCGCTTCCACAACAATGCTTGCCCGGATATTTTCTGCATTTTCTTCCGTAATTTGATTTTCAATGGCTGCAGGAACCAAGATATCACAATCAAGCTCCAATAGTTCTTTATTGGAAATTGTATTATTAAAAAGTTTCGTCACAGTTCCAAAGCTGTCACGTCTATCCAGTAAATAATCGATATCCAGCCCATTAGGGTCATGGAGACCACCATAAGCATCCGAAATGCCAATTACTTTCGCTCCTGCATCGTGCATGAACTTTGCAAGGAAGCTTCCTGCATTACCGAATCCTTGAACTACAACTCTTGCGCCAACAAGGTCAATGCCTTTTTTCTTTGCTGCTTCTCTTATACAAATCGTTACACCTTTAGCAGTTGCTGTTTCCCGACCATGTGAACCACCAAGTACGAGAGGTTTTCCGGTAATGAAGCCTGGTGAATTGAATTCGTCAATGCGGCTGTATTCATCCATCATCCAAGCCATGATTTGTGAATTAGTGAAGACGTCCGGGGCAGGAATGTCTTTAGTCGGTCCGACAATCTGGCTGATCGCTCGGACATATCCCCGGCTTAACCTCTCAAGTTCCCGAAATGACATGTCACGGGGATCGCAGATGATACCGCCTTTTCCTCCTCCATATGGAAGATCTACAATTCCACATTTCAAACTCATCCAGATAGAAAGGGCTTTTACTTCTTTTTCCGTTACATTCGGATGGAAACGGATACCGCCTTTTGTAGGGCCGACCGCATCATTATGCTGAGCGCGATAGCCAGTAAATACTTTTATTTTTCCATCGTCCATTCGGACAGGTATTTTAACTGTAAGCATTCTAACCGGCTCTTTAAGAAGCTCATAGACTTCATCTGAATATCCCAGCTTCTCAAGAGCGAGCTGAATCACTGTTTGTGTCGATTTCAATACATCATTTTTGTCTTCAGGATTGCTGCTTGCTGCGTCTTTCTCGGCTACCATTAGTAAACCTCCCAGTTTGATTCACTGTATTACGGAACATGTCCGCCTTTACAAGCAATAGTATACACGTTTGAAATGTTGTTGCAAAGATACAAAAATAAAAAAAGTCCGTTTTTCTGAAAACGCTGTCACTTTCAATATAATCTGATATTTCCTGCAGTTTCTTCCATTCTTTTTTTACCCGAATACCTTCTCAGTATTCATTGAAAAGGTACTTTTTACTGCATTTACTTACGCGCGGCTCTTGACTCAAGGAAAAGAGGACAGTATCATGCTGTCCCCTTTCCTTTAAGCCCCAAAGTATTCTGTTAAAACTTCCCTGCATCTCTTATCTATTACTTTTCTGCCATACTCCCTTATCACATGTATGGTTTCTTCCGGTTGTTCTCCATATTCACCGGCCAGGGAGGCAAGCCTTTGGCTCCACTTTTTCACCTCGATATAATATAAACCTTCTTTAGAGTATAGGGAGATTTCTTCATAATCGGAATATTTCAGGCGCCGCACAAATGACAAAATGTCCTCAAACAGTTCGAACTTATAAAATAGACATCCTTCGCTGACTGCCTTTCCTTCCAAGAAAGGGTCATCCTCAAAGCTCTCGTCTTCACTCAAAGTCAGTATGAGGACCATCTCACTCGAATTGACTGAATTGATTTCGACGGTTATGGTGCTTTCAAGGTCAATCCCATACTCGGTATACATTTCATCCATCAATTCTTCGAAGAATTCGTGCCATACCAATGAGTCCTTCCATTGATCATCCTCGAGTATCCCTTTCATCTCCAATTCAGCAATGCTAATAGAAAATTTCACCGTATTACTTGATAACCGCTCAAGCTTCATATTTCCGCCCCCTGAGTACGAATGGTTACCAACATACTATGTAACGAACAATAGAAGGTTCTTTTTCAACTGAAGTTTACAGGAGCAGGAATTATTCGGGCTTACAACAAAAAATGCCCGAACAGAATAACTTCCGTTTGGGCGGTGAGTACTTCTATAAATTGCTTTTAAGCCAAGTATCCCAGTCTTCTTTAGTGGAACCTACCAGATGATTTTGATATTTATCTTTTATATGCACGGGCAGTGAGTTGACAGCAAGCCCGCCTACTCCGACATGCAGAAATCCATTTTCTTTCTGAAGCTGGTCGATGATGCCCAGTGTTTGGTCGATATTTTCCCTCATCGTACAGGATAAAAATAAAAACCGCGGCTTAACCGTATCGATAACCACCTCGATATCTTCTTCCTTTATACTTGAACCAAGGTAGATGACTTCAAAGCCTTTGCGGCGGACATATACAGTGAATATCAGCAAGCCAAGTTCATGCATTTCACCCGGTCCGCATACTGCCACTACCTTGGGCAATATCCCATTATGGGGGAATGTCTGCATGAGGGTTGAAATCCTCGCTCTTAATACTGATGAAGCAAAATGTTCATGGGCTGTCGTGATTTCATTGTGTTCCCAAAGATCCCCTATCTTCACGAGCAGGGTTCCCAGGACATCGATTACCACCTTATCAATTGTATAAAGCGAAAACGCTGTATTCATAATCTGATGAGCTTTTGTTTCATCAAACTGCAGCAATGCTTGTAATAACTCTTCCCCAAGATCATGCAGCCGATTCCCAGTCTGGCTTTCCACACTCAACTCTTCTGTAAGTTCTTGCTTGTCCAGCAGTGAAACCGCCTGACTGATGGTAAAGCCCTGCTCCACCTTTGAAACGAGCCATTTCAATATTCTTAAATGTTCATCAGAATATAAACGATGGCCCGAATCATTTCGGACTGGAGCAATCATTTTGTATCTTCTTTCCCATGCTCTCAACGTACCTGGCTGGATTCCGAGCACTTTGGAAATTGCTTTAATATTATATTTTCCTTCGGATTGGTTTGTCATTTTAAATCCTCCAACTGTACCCTGTACTAAAATTATAATGGAGTGATTTACAACTGTAAAATATTGAACGCTTCAAACCCTCCGTCATTTTCCTTTTATTGTAATAAAATGCGTCTCTGGATGAGCCCCCAGCCTTAAGGGCAAAGCCGTCGTTCCATAACCATTGCTGACCAGAACCACAGTGCCCGCTATCTTGCTGAGACTTCCTTTTTGGTACATGCCAAACCCGAAAAATCGAATTTGTCCCCCATGAGTATGGCCGCTGAGCATTAAACTGACATTATGTTCTTTCCTCAATTTTTTTATGGTGTCAGGATTATGCGCCAAAAGAATCCGAAAAGACTGTTCAGGCAGGCCGCTGAATGCCATTTCGACATCATCCCTGCCTAAACTCATATCCTCTACCCCGACTAAAGCAATTGGATGGCTTTCATTTCCTTCAAGCAGCAGGAATGAATTTTCGATCAGGATGACACCATTGCTCTCTAGCAGCTCCCGAAAGGCATCTTCATCAACCTCATAATCATTATTTCCCCAAATAAAGTATACAGGTCCAAGCTCCTTTAACTTCAGAAGGTTGTCTTTCACCCGATCAAAGGAAACCCCTCTCTCAGCCAGGTCTCCCCCAATCACCACCAGATCCGGTTTCCCATGGATTTTGGATAATAGCTTTTCAGATAATTTCCTTCTATGCACATCGGAAAGGAAAAAAATGTTCAGCGGTTTGGCTGCCTGAGGATATTCAGCAAATTTGATTTCTTCGTATTTAATATTATTTTGGAATGCTTCTCTCATCATGTAGATAAGCACGAACATGCTAACACCTATAATCAAGCCAAGTAGTTCTATCATGACGTCCTCCTGGTTTTCCCTGAGAAATCTACAGAAATCATACCATAAATAAGGGCTAAACATAAGAATAACATTGTCTGCCATAAGCCAAGTGTACTCAAGAAGTAAAGACCTGCAATATGTATGGGAAAGACCAGCGCTTCTGAAGGGAAAGGCCTATGCACAATGTTCATGACCATTGCAGCCTCCTCTTTAAAAAGTTCTGCATTTAGTAAGATGCCTGCCATCAAAGAGATGGAAGATGCAAAAAATTTCACAGGGCTCAATACAAGTTGGACGATGATGTCGGACATGCTTACTAACTCGATTACAGGACACCATTTAATGAATAGGTATCCTGATATCAATGACATTGCAATTCTAAAAATAGTCAGCAACAAAAAAATCCCTCCCATAAATCATATGAGAAGGATTTTGTTTCATGATCTTAGTCTTCGTTAATATCTAAGATCCGGAAGCCCGATTTCTCAAGCTTCTTCAGGAATTTATCTACATTATCTTTCTTTTCAATCTTCAATACAATTCGGCGCAGCATCCTGTCTGTAGCATCAAATGTAACCAAAGATATCACCGACTCATGGTGCTGTTGTATGATATCACCCAATCGGGCTATGCGGCCTTCCGTTTCTACGGATGTAAAGGCAATCCTTATCCCATCACGCTGCATTCCAAATGCACTTTGGAACTGCTCCAGAACATCATACCTTGTTACAAGACCAAGAAAATTACGATCTTCATCCACGACAGAAAGAATCGGGAAGTCCTGAAGCTCGACAAGTGTCTTCTCAAATATTTCGTCTCCTACAAGGTACTTATCTTTATGGGCAGCAATATCTTTCACCAGCGTTTCCTTAATAAAATCCGCTTTTAATTTGTCTGATTGAAAGAAGTTCTGATAGATATTATACCTTGTCACCACACCTGCATATTTATCCCCTGAAAGAACCGGCACCCCGTCAATTTGGTGGTGCTCCAGCACATCCAACGCCTTTCCTACTGAATCATTTTCCTGTACCACATAACATTTGTGTTTCGGTATCATCGCACTCTTCACAAACATTCTAATCACCCCATTGAAATTTTACTATAATATTATAATTCCACGTTTATTGTATTAATACCTGCTTTTTCAAGTGCTAAAACAAATCTTTTGGAATGAATCCATTCAGAATTCATACAATTGAATGACAAATTAAAATCTGGAGGGACCCGAGAAATGCATAGTTTGTATAAGAGCTATAAACCCTATGTATCCCCTTTCGATCCATGTCCGCCCATTACAGTGAAAACCTATTCCACTCCGCCGAATCTCTATCTTGGCTATCAGCCTCCTGATCTTCCTCAATTCACTCCAAAAGAGGCATTGAGGGCAGGAACTTTATGGAAGGTGTTCTACGACCCTTATTACAGCCCCTATGAAAAAAATAAGGAGTGATGACTATGAAACAGATGCCTCCTGAATACTATCAATTACTGGAAGATCTCCAGACGGCGGACTTTGTGATTCTAGAGCTGACTCTTTACCTGGATACACATCCGGAAGATTCAAAGGCCATACAGCAGTACAATCAATTTGTAAAACAGAGAAAACAAATCAAAAAAGCATTTGAAGAAAGGTTTGGCATGCTCACCAATTTCGGCTACAGTTATTCACATTATCCATATGAATGGCCAGAAGCACCATGGCCCTGGCAGGTTTAATCTATTTCACAAGAAAGGAAGGTGTAAGCAGATGTGGGTTTATGAAAAAAAGCTTCAATATCCAGTAAGGGTGAGCACATGCAACCCCAGACTGGCAAAGTACTTAATTGAACAATATGGCGGCGCGGACGGGGAACTTGCAGCAGCCCTTCGTTATTTGAATCAGCGTTACACTATCCCCGATAAAGTTATAGGCCTGCTCACAGACATAGGAACCGAGGAATTTGCCCACTTGGAAATGATTGCGACCATGATCTACAAACTAACCAAAGATGCTACTCCGGAAATGATTAAAGAAGCGGGAATTGAGCCTCATTATGTGAACCATGACAGCGCTTTGTTTTATCAAAATGCCGCAGGAGTTCCATGGACAGCCAGCTATATCCAGGCAAAGGGAGATCCGATAGCTGATATTTATGAAGATATTGCTGCAGAAGAAAAAGCCCGGGCTACCTATCAATGGATCATCAACATGAGTGATGATCCGGATTTAAATGACGGACTTAGGTTTTTAAGAGAAAGGGAGATTGTGCATTCCCAAAGATTCAGGGAAGCAGCGGAAATGCTTAAAGAAGAAAGAGATCGAAAAAAAATCTTCTAGGGTTGGACCTGCAACTTATTTGCAGGTTTTCTCTTTGTAATTCCTTATGTTTCTAAGCACTCTACTTACTTACATGATAAAGATTGATATCCCAATGCTTCTTCAGCAATTCATAGACCTGGTGCCGTTTCTTCCAGGAATCTTCTTTCCACAGATCCTTGCTGCGGTCAATGATTTCACTCCTAAGAGCGTGGTATTCCTTCTCTGCCTTTTCCTTTTTGTGGTAGAGCACTTTTACCGCACCAAACAGTCCAAAGATAAGCAGAAGTGCGAATAGATGGCTTTCTTTAGAAAAAAAAGCAGAAAATACAGCTTCAAATGAATAGGAGTACGGACCAATGATTCTATTGTAGAAGTAGTAGATAAAACAGAAAGCAAGAAATACAGAGCTCCAAAGAAGCATGAGATGAAGCTGTTTGACCTTGTCCCACTTCCGCTTCTTTTCAATTACATTTTGAAGCATTTGCTTGGTGGCAAGGTCTGTCCAATCATCGAGTTCCGTTATATGAGAATGCATTTTCCATTCACCTCAGAGTCGCTAAATTTCTACTATTATTATATGAACCTGTCCCTCAAATTAGAATAGTGAGTGTGAAAATTAAACATCATAAAAAAGTGAAAAATGCGTTCCGTTCCATGCACACGACTCACAGAGGGAGGCGCTAAAGCCAAATTCAAATCTCCTCCAACCTTGCACTTTTGGTCATCCAGCTCCAGAGCCTCGCCCCTCGGAGTCATAAGCCTATCCGTCAGGAAGGTTACATCAAAAAAAGCCTTATGAAGCTTTCACTTCATAAGACTTAAAATATACGTATTAATCCACTGGCAAGGGGATTTCGATTACTTGTCCTGCTTGAAGATCATTACTTTTTAAATTGTTCCATTCTTTTATTTTTTCCAATCCTGCTTGAGATTTATAATAATTCATAGCTATCCTGAATAGCGTTTCTTGAGGCTTTACAACATGTTCAATGACTTGTACATTTTCTTGGTACTCTGTCTTCTGAACAGTTTCATCCTGTTCTGTCAATTGCACAAGGCTCTCTTTATCCACTTCTTCGTCTGGTGCTTCCTCCTGAACAGCTTGTTTCTTTTCTTCTCCAACCGGAGGATCGGTTGCAGGATCCGTTTCTTGATTGGAAGTCTCCTTCTCTCCATCCGAGCTGGTCCCACTCTTGACATCTTCTTTGATATCACGGGTTTCATAGGTTACTTCTTCACGCTGCCCCTTCTCAGTCACGATACTTCTATTTTCATTCGGGCTAAGATCTAAAAATGAATAAATGCCAAATATTATAATAGGTAAAAGTACAAAAAATGCGGCCATCCCTTTAATCAGGGGATATTTGATTTTCTTCTTTTTCTCTTGATGAAGGTCACTTCGTTTTGGAAGTGTCCTGCTTCGTTCCACTTCCTGCTCAGGCATTGGCTCTACTCTTTCAATTTTTTGTCGAAGCTTTTCGGCTTGAGCTCGATAAGGATCTCTTTTCATAAAACATCCCTTCTTTTTTCTTGATTAACTGCTTGATACTTGATGGCAAGGCCGAGCAAAAAATCGATGATAAAATGCATCACCATTGTTACTCCGAGATTGACTGTCCACTCATACACAAGCCCTATCCAAAGACTGAGGATGAGGATATTCAGGACCAAAAACCAATTTCCCCAGTACCTTATATGAATGATGGCAAAAATTATCGTTCCTGCCATTAATCCAAAATGGTGTTGGATAACACCACGGAATAATAGTTCTTCACAAACAGCGATGACAGCCGCAAGTATCGCTATATGAAGAACGCCCCTATTCCGAAAAATCCTTTCATTGATTCCGCCGTCATCATGATACTTCATTGGCAATACCTTCATGAAAAGCAGATCTGCTCCCACAATGATGATTCCGCTGCTAACACCATATGTCAAGATTTGACGGTTCCAGGCAAACTGTTTTAAAAAAGACGAAATATCGTCATATAAAAATATACCTAAAATAATCGAAACAGTTAATAGGACCATTTGAGTAGCATACAGGTGAAACGTCAATTCCCGGTCCGATATTTGCTTAATGATCTCTTTTTGCTTTTGTCTCATAGCATCACTTATTCAGCAGCATTCTGGACAGCTGCTCTTCCCATGACAGTATTTCTTCTTTCACACCAGTAAGAGTGGCCTCATTAAATAGACTGTAATCCAGACCGCAGACATCACAGCACATATCATTATGCTCATGGTACGTATCACCGAACATATGAAGGATTCCGCTTCTTCTGCATCCTTTACCCATTGCCCACTCTGCCATCAAGCCAATCTTCTTACGCTTGCTCTCCAAACGAAGGTCTCTGACCTCTTTGACGAATGGAGCCAAACCTTTATCACTCGGCGGTAAATTCTTGGTCTTATTTATATATACCTGCTTATAAAAGTTTAAAAACCTGATATGGACTTCATTTAAACCATATCTGTCCATCATGTCCTGCTCTGATGACTTTCCAGCGTCCATATAATACTCCTCAATCTGAAAATCAGAAGGCATTTCATGATCCATTATCTGATACGACAAGCCTTCATCTCCTTGTGAATAGAGAAGCAGCGCCAAACTCCTCTGGCCATCTCTCCCTGCTCTCCCTATCTCCTGTAAATAGCTTTCGGCACTCGAAGGAAGATGAAAATGAATGACAAATCTGATATCAGCTTTATTGATCCCCATACCAAATGCACTGGTTGCACAAATGATATCCAGGCGGCCATGGAGAAATTGCTGTTGGATGAGTATCCTTTGTTCCTGTTCCATTCCCCCATGATAATAAGCTGTCTTATGAAGACCGTTCTCCTTAAGCCAGCCCGCTGTATCTTCAGCCAGTTTTTTACTGGAGAAGTAAATAATACCCGGTTTTTGATAAGTAGATACTGCCTCCAGAAGCGCCTCCATCTTCTCTTGAAAGGTAGCAGCGCTTTTTATTGCCAGACTGATATTCGGCCTGTCTGCTGAATGGACAATTTCCCTGCATTTTCTCATTTGCAGTGTCCTTTTAATGTCTTCCCGCACTTCATAATTGGCAGTAGCGGTCAATGCAAGTGTAACAGGAGACCCGAGAGAAGCCTTGATTTCTCCCAGCCTTTGATAGTCCGGGCGGAAATCATGGCCCCATTGCGAGATGCAATGAGCTTCATCCACCACAAACAAGGAGACGGACAGTGATTGCAATTTCTCAATGATCTTCTGTCCCATGAGCATTTCTGGAGAGATGAAAACAAAGCGGTATTTATTAAGGTTTTGCAGAATATAATTCTTTTCCTGAAAGACCAGAAAGGAATTGAGGGCAACCGCACTTTTCTCCCCCATTACTTTCATGTGCTCTACCTGGTCCTGCATCAATGAAAGCAGAGGGGATACCACCACGACAGTACCACCAGTAATATATGCCGGAAGCTGGTAACACAGTGATTTGCCCGTCCCTGTAGGAAGCATGGCAATGGTATCTTGTCCTTCAAGGATGGATTGAATCACTTCCTCCTGTCCTTGCCTGAAATCATTATACCCAAACCACTTATGCAGTTCTTTAAGCAAATTCATAATCGATCACCATATCTGGCTAATGTAAGCCTGATTTGAAAATAAGAAAGCTGGGGAAGAGCATCCTTTATGGGTTTCAGCTTTCGCTTGTTCACTTCTTTTGCTTTTAGGATAACATTCTTGATTTCTGCTGCTGGTATAAACTCATCGATAGAAAACGCATTGTCATTCAGGGCGATTTCGACGACATGATCTTCAATCGTACTTTCCTTCAGCCTCCTGATGCGGGCAATTCGTTCGATGCCAAGCCCCTGCTTTAACAGCTTATAGGTTTCTTCACTTGACTGGGTCAGGGAAATCTCAGGAACCAGATCAGACATCAGTGAATACATTACAGGATAGCCAGATTTATTTTCAATTATTTCATTCATGGAATAATGCAGTACATTCAAAAACCTGAACCAATATTCATCCTCACTGAATTTAAACCTTTCTGCGGCCTGACCTCTGGTAAGGCCTATATATTCTCCCCCCGTCAGACGGCAGATCAGCAATTCAGGATTATCCGGGAAGCGGTCATGTTTCGCAAGGGAACTCATTTCTTTAAACAAGAGCAAATTGAGATTCGTTAAAGGAACAGGCGGTGCAGACAAAAACCTTTTGATCCACTTTTGGATTTCCCGTTCCCGCTGAACTGGATAGTATCTTTGCTCCGCCCTTATGTAGTGGGATAAGACTTGAACTAAAAGAGAGATCCTTTTCCATAGGATTTCGACAGAATTCCCATAAAGCCAGCCGCTTAATGAAGAAGGAAATGGGTGCAATTCAAAGAATTCATCCAACTGGCGTATCCCCTCCTCAGTAAGGATATATCGTTCAGTTTCTGACTCGGTAATCCATTTCTTTTCATATAGTCCATAAGCCAGGTTTTCAAACTGATTTCGTTCTATGATTGGATAGGAATAGAATAAGGATGTCAGCGAATATAGATGGGCATCCTGTATAGTTTGTGAAGACTTCTTTCCTTTAAGCAAATGGTAAATTGAAAATACAGTTCTTTCACCATTGATTTTTTTAAGGCAATAAAGAACGACGGCTTCAAGATAAGTCATAAATTTACTCCTTTTTGGCATCTGTTCTTATTTAAATTATTGTATCACGAAACCGACACTTTGCGACTTATTCCTGCTTAACTTTACAGGATATTAGATATAAATTATCGTCAATGGGAACCTTAACTATTGAAAGTTTTATGAATCACCATTAGAATAATAATATGAATATTAGTACACTTACCGGAGCAAGTGTATGATACTTAACAATATCGACCATTTTCAGGAGGTTTTTTCATTGCCAAAGTATACGATTGTTGATAAAGATACATGCATTGCATGTGGAGCTTGCGGTGCAGCCGCTCCAGACATTTATGATTACGATGATGAAGGTATTGCTTTTGTGGTTCTTGACGATAACGCAGGTACTGTTGAAGTACCTGATGTTCTCGAAGATGATATGATAGATGCTTTCGAAGGCTGTCCAACAGACTCCATCAAGGTTGCTGATGAGCCATTTGACGGAGATGCCTTGAAATTCGAATAGATCTCTTTAAAAAAACGGCTGGAATTAGACATTCCAGCCGTTTTTCATATTCCTTCCTGCCATATAATAAAAGCGGCTGATGACTTCATCAGCCGCTTCTTATGCTAAGCACGCTTAAATGCGAATTGTTTATTAAGCCATACATGCATCCTTGTGAACAATAATGCAAACACTGCTGCAATCAGGATGCCTTTCAAGATATTGAATGGAAGAATTCCGGTAACGATAATGGTTGTCGGCAGTTCTAAATTCAAGAAATATTTATAAGCGGGCAAAATGATAAAGTAATTTAACACACTCATTAACACTGCCATGGCAACTGTTCCTGTAACCAGTCCGGTCAACATTCCTTTCTTTGATTGGATGCGGTTATAAATATAATAAACCGGTAAGATGAAGGAAATTCCCGCCATGAAATTCGCAAAGTGTCCGATCGGCACCCCGGTATCACTTCCAGTCATTACATAGTCCAGGACATTTTTCAATAATTCCACCAAAATCCCTGCTACCGGCCCTAAAATGATGGCTGCTATCAATGCAGGTACATCACTAAAGTCAACCATTAAAAAGCTTGGAAACGGCGGTATCGGAAAGTTCAGCAGCATTAGGACATAAGATACTGCGCTCAACATCCCAATCAAGATAAACCCTCTGGTATTCAACTTCTTCATGCTTCCTCTCTCCTTCTAGTGACTCATCTCACGTTAGAAGAAAGGTTTTGCCTGAGCAACCTAAAAAAACTCAAGAGAATCTCTTGAGAAGTCCAAAGGCATGCCCAAATAAACGTCCAAAGCTGTTCCTTTTGAACGCGGCTCAACCTTCATCTCCTCCCATCCAGACTGTACTGTCGGCTTTGGAATCACACCAAATCCTGCCCATAAAACAGGCTCGCGGGCTTAGAATGAATACTCTCACTCATCACCGCCGGTCGGGAATTTCACCCTGCCCCGAAGACGAATCTTAAATTTTTGATACATCATCATTATACAGAATAACTTAGGATGTGTGAAGGGTTTAGCTCGAATTCGAGATAAATTAATACATACCTACTCCCGCTGAACTACTAATTCCTGGAATGGAATGATCGGTTCACTCTTCTTCATATCATTCCAGCCAATCAACTCCTCAACAGAAACATCGTATTGCTTCGCTATCCCAAATAGCGTTTCCCCCTGTTGGACCCTGTGGACCTTTCCAGAGGTGTCTGGTATAACCAATTCCTGGCCAGAGATGATCGTAGAATCAGGGAGGCTGTTCTCAACGAGTACACCCTCTACGCTGACTCCATAGGTTTTGGCTATTCGCCAAAGGGTTTCCCCAGGTTTCACGGTATGTACTTTACTTATAGATCCCATCTGATCTGCGGAAGACGCAGCTGGGTTTTCTTTTTCTAAATGGTTTATCTTAAGTGCAACTTCACGAACCTGGTAAGGATCATGTTCATTTGCAAAAACCGTTTGTCCTGTTTCCCCTTCCCCATAGACAACGTACGGGTCTATCGCATTGTCTTTTGTGATCGTCCATTCTCCCTTATGGATCTCAAAATGCAGATGAGTCCCTGTCGACCTACCCGTGCTGCCCATGCTCCCGATTCTTTCCCCTTTTATAACAGCTTCTCCCTCGGCAGCTTCCCTTTCTTGTAAATGTGCATATACCGTTTCAAATCCATTTGGATGCTTTACAAATATCACATGGCCATAACTGGAGGAGTAATAAGATTTCGACACCACTCCATCCTCTGCTGAATACACCGGCGTGCCGTCTCCGCCGCCAATATCCATTCCTTTATGATTCCCCCCCCTTGTCCCAAAATGGTCGGTAATGTATCCATCAACAGGGAAAACCCAAGAAGAAGTATCATTTCCTTCCGCTTGAGCGATAGTCCCGCTTATAAACAGCAAACTTACACATAGAGCAAGTAAACAAACGATCAAAATTCTTCTTATATAATCAACCATCCATATCCTCCTTCATTTTCGGGTACGCTTTAAAACTATGAAAACGTGTACCATGATAGAACAAAAGCTTGTTTTTCCTTCCAAAAAATACTCTGATTCAATAGATAAATTAGCATTTTTTGTCTTGCAAATTCCCCTAGATAGCATTTACATATTCTCTTAATTTATGTACAAACACAAAAAAACCAGGGCAAATGGCCCTGGTTACAGACCGTAGACAAACCCTACTTCAACCTTTTGGTCAACCCGTTCGGATGAGAGAGAGAAAATACCTATTTGCTGGTGGTTTTGCAGGTTAAAATACAAAGACTTTTGCAGGCTGTTTTGAAGTGTATTATGAATGAAAATTGCACAAAAAGAGGAGCTGCCAACGACCTTGCAGCTCCTCACTTTTATTATGCGTTATTCAATTAAGCCCCAGATCGGTTGAACAGCGGGTTTCCCGTTAAACTTTGCATTCTTCAGCAATAAAACCAGGTTCTTTGCTAATTGAGGTTTATAGAGGGAAAAATTCCCCTTAATTAGCAAATAGTACTGAAAACAGCTTAAATAGAGGGAGAAATTCCTCTTATTTGACTCAAAAAACGTGAAGATAGGCAGATTTGCTTTGAATAAAGGGAAAAACTCCCCTTATTTTCCGCAAAAACCACGGCTACTCTACATCTAACGGGAAAAACTCCCCTTATTTTTCTCCCACTGGTTATTCCCCTTCATCTTCCCATCTATTGTATCTGGCAATAACGAATCCGCGGACTAATTTGCACCATAAAATGTAGACCAATTTGTACTACCACATAGATTTATGCGATAGTGCAAATTGGCCTGCAAATCAGCATGTAAAATCAAGCGAAAAAACACCAAACCATTGGTATGTCAATAAAAAAGGCGATACAAAATGCTATGCAAATTGTGCCGCAATTCACCTTGCAATTTATTGGTTTCTCCCTCTCAACTGAACGGTTTGACCTTTTGGTTGAAGTAGGGTTTGTTAATTTTTGAGGAAAAAGCCCATAAACATTACACTGGACATGGCCCTCGCCATGTCCAGTTTGCTAACTTCTTAAGATTCATGGCAGCAAACGTAAGCATCGCCTGCATTGAAACTTTTTTCAGACCTCTCAAGGTCGTCCAACGCATGCCATGCTTCTCTTTCGCATCAGCAAAAACTCTTTCGATTGTTTCTTTGTGCTGCGCATAAAGTGTTTTATTAAAATCAGTGTGCCTCAGATGTTCAACCTCGTCTATGTAATCCTGCCAAATGTGTCTATGGATCATCTTTGTATGATTATGGCTCTGAGTACATTTTTGTAATAATGGGCAGTCCTTACATTTTAAAGGATTAGAAGCATACTTTTTGTATCCATCTCTTGTGGTGGTGCGGTAAGGAAGTATTTGTCCTTCCAGACAGATATAGCAGTCGAAATGTTCATCATAAACGTAATCGTATTTCTTTAGGTAACCCTCTTTCGTTCGGGGACGAGTATAGGGCATGACCGGTCTGATTTCTTGGTCTATTAAGAACTTAGCAATATGGGGCGTCTTATATCCAGCGTCAACAGCTACAGAAGAAGGTTTTCCAACTTTATTACTGACTAGGTCCACAAGTTGATCCAGCATCCGACTATCATGGACATTTCCACCCGTGACAAGGGAGCCTAGAATAAACCCACGCGAATCACTCGCTGTATGGAATGAATAAGCAAATAGTTTCTCACGTTCATCTTTGACATAGTATCCACTTTCAGGGTCTGTGGTACTTACCTTTCGTCTCTTCTTTATTCTGTGGGGGGAAGGGCTTTTTTCCGTGGTCCTCACGATCGATATTAATCTCTTCATCCAATTAAGCCTGGTAACTCCTCGTTTCAACTCGAACCATTTTTTTCTCGAATTTTTTCTTATTGGCATTCGCTTTTACATGCGTTGAATCAATGAAAGCAACGGATGGATCTACCAACCCTTTTGCCATAGCCTCTTTCAAGATACGGTAGAAAATCTGTTCAAACAAGTCAGTATCGTGGAAACGACGAACGTAGTTTTTGCCGAAGGTGGAAAAGTGGGGTATCTTTTCCGTAAAGGCATACCCAATAAACCAGCGATAAGCAACGTTGGTCTCAATTTCTTTAATGGTTTGACGCATGGAGCGAATGCCGAACAGGTATTGAATGAATACCATTTTAATGAGAACAACAGGGTCGATACTCGGTCTTCCGTTGTCGAGACAGTATTTATCTTTGACCAAGTCATAGATGAAATCAAAATCAATGGCTTGTTCAACCTTCCTAACTAAGTGGTTTTGCGGGACCAACTGGTCCAGGGCAACCATCTCAATTTGATTTCTTCCATCTTCTACATGTCTTGATAACATAGTGCATCCCCCACAGTTTTTTTATGTTTGGTGTCAAAACCAGATTTAATTCACAAAAGGTTGATTGGAGCGGAAGGCGTACGATCTCCTGCGGGACTAGCGGGACAGGTGAGACCCCGCAGGCGAAGCTGAGGAGGCTCACCGCACGCCCCGCGGAGTCGTGCGCCTGTAGCGGAAATCAACTATTCATTCCAACCACCCAAGTTTTAGTTAAGAAGTAGTTAACTTAATTATACAAAAAAAGCTTGTAGACATGGTCCAAATCTTGGACTTTGTCTACAAGCTGAAACCAGGGCAAATGGCCCTGGTTACCAGTTCAATATTTTCTTATTCGGACCTATTGGCACCTTTACCGGCTGGGAAAAATCGAAGCCTTTCCAAGATGTGTTTTCAATATTGTTAAACAAAACCTCTTCAAATTTAAAATCCTTTGCCGTCATTAAGATTCCTTCAATCAACAGCATACCTTCAGGTGTGTCGTCCAAGGTGAGTTCTTCATCAAAAGATATGGTTATGAGGTTGTTCTCTGTTTTTATCTCAAATTGTATATCATTTGAAATTACCGGTTCATAAAAACTGCCGGGAGGAGACTTCATGGCTGTCAGGGCATCTTTTATTGATGAATAGCTTTCTTCACCGGGCATAAGATAAGCATCGCCGCTCTCTAGGGTATATTTATAATATCCCTTATTCCCAGGGCCGCTTTTATTGATTTCCGATACCTCACCAAGATGGGAAAAGGATGGAGCAGAACCATCCGGTTTCTTTAACCTTATCTTCTCAAAAGTTGACGTTTGCAGGGTCATGATGAGGGAGTCATAAAAAAGGTCCTCACTTCCGCCGCTGAGTCTCTCCAGCTCTTCATCTGTTAAAGTATAAACCAATTCATTTAATTCATTATCCACACTAAGTGAACCAGAGAGTGGATGATATTCATTAAACCCCCATTCTTCCTCCGGGATATCTTCGGCTGCCTCTTCAAATTTCTCCGGCCACTTACCCTCAGCCGATTTGTCCACCAGCACACTCACAGGTACTGCGAAGGCATCAGGTGCTGCCAGTCCAAAGGTAAATACATCGTATTGAAGCAAATCTTCTTCATACACGTTTGTCTTTTCAGAAGCTGTCCTATTCATCATTATTGTATCACCTTTATTTTCCGGTTCCTTCAGGCTGCTGCTCCCTGCATCCAAATTTTCCTCCCTCTCCGGTAACGCCTCGATTTCCTGTCGAACAGAGCCTGTATCAGCAGATTCCTCTACTGCCATATCAGAAGCAGAATTTTCATATTCAGGATGATTGAGCGAGTTAAATAAAGAAGGAGCAATCAGGGCAAGGATCAACACCGCAGCTGTTCCGGCAAGAGCAGGGTAGCCCCAGGATTTTGGTTTCCTGACTGCCTTGGACCTGGTGACAGCTTGATAGATTTCATCCCGGCTTCTGTTGTCTTTCAACGAGGGCATGTCTCTCAATAAATGTTCAATTTCTGTTTCGTCCCATTCGTTTTTCTTCATCGAAGGTACCCTCCTCTCGTCCTTGCTCCCCCATCATTCTTTTCAATGATTTGATGGCCCGGTGCTGAGTTGTTTTCACTTTGCTTTCTGTCCAGTCCAGTACTTCTGCTGTTTCGGAAATTGATAAATCCTGGATATACCTCATAGTTATGACCATTCTTTGGTCTGTTGAGCATTTTTCAATGCATTGATACAAGTCTCTTACTTCTTCTTTCTGCATAGCCACTTCTTCAGGAATATCATTTTCATCTTTTATTGGCTGGTTCCAGTCGAACTTCTCTAGAATCCTGCCTCTCCATCCCTTTTGTTTTCTGAAGTGGTCGATAGCTACGTTTTTGGCTATTGAAAAAAGCCAGGTCTTTTCCGTACTTTTCCCCTCAAAGTTCTTATGGGATTTAAGGACCCGGATATATACTTCCTGTACCAGATCTTCTGCAAGCTGGCGGCTCCTTACTGTATATATCAAAAACTGGAATACATCCTGGTGGTATTTAGAGTACAGCTCTTCAAAAACGGAGTCCATTTCTTCCCCTCCCCGTTCATACGATTAGACGGTTTTTAAATATATAAGTTACACCCTCAACTATATTATTAATCATTTGAAAATGGAAGGCGGTTTGGAAAACAATAGAAAAAATGTTCATAGGGATCTCCGTTTCATCTCAAACGGGGATACATACACTCCATTATGAGGGCAGCAGTGTTCTATGAATGGGCAGATATCCACCAAAACGGTCAGTGGCTAATGAGAGGTCCTTGAAAAAGTGCACCAAAAATTTAAAAGGCAGAATCGTTCATTTCAAGAACGGTTCTGCCTTTCCAATTTTATATTTTATGATCAGGCTTTTTTCGCATTAATTATCGCTTTCGGAAAAATCCCAAGAGCCGGATTCCCCCCTGTATTTCAGAGGATTTTCCCTCGAAAAAGGAAGATCAGCTCTTTTCTTTCCTGCTTACAGGGTTTATACGGTGGATGACCAAAATAGTATTGAATAGCAACAAAGTTTACGAAAAGAGCCTGTGATTAAGTGTTGATTTCCGTTTCAGGTGCGAAACTGAGCGGGGCTGGCGGGTGAACCTCAGCTCCGCTTGCGCGTCTCACCTGTCAAAAGCGGAAGCGGCCGATAAGCGCTATACGGATTGGATGGCTCTCGCACGAGATAAGAAATCAAGAAGAGCGGCAGTGATCTGATGGTGATTTATCGCAAGGAGAGAGACAGAAATCCGCCAGGCGGAATTGTCTGCCTGCAGCGAAAATCAACAATTTCGCTTCAAAAAGAAGTTGTTGAAAAAAATTAGTATGCTATGTTTCCCGTGTAACAAGATTAATCGTCATCAATCTCCAGCATAGGACGGTCAAACCTGTTGCCAGGAGAATTATTTGGCGATTATTGAGGAAGGAAGAAAGAGAACGTCGTACCTTGTTCCACTTTACTGTGAACACCAATCTGGCCATTGTGGGCTTCAATGATATTCCGCGCTATCGCCAAACCTAGTCCTGTTCCAGACTTCCCGCGGGTCCTTGCTTTATCAGCCTTATAGAACCGTTCAAAAACAAAAGGCAGGTCTTCCTCAGGGATGCCGGAACCTGAATCACTGACCTCAACCAATATCCCTGTTTTGGATGGTTTATAATCGACCGAGACACTTCCCTTTTCCGGGGTGTGCCTTAATGCATTATCAATTAAATTTGTCAGCACTTGTTCCAAGCGGTCCGGGTCAATGTACATATCATGTACCCCCTTACCGGAGACCTGTCCATTGAAACTTAACACGATATTCTTTTCTTTCGCTAACCCCTGAAATTTATTGGTCACACGTTCGAGAAATCCAGGCAAATCTGTTCTTTCTTTATTCAGGGTAATATGTCCCGCTTCCATGCGTGCCAGATCCAAGAGATCGTTAACGAGCCTTCCCATACGAAGGGATTCATCATAAATAATCCTCGCGATTTCCTTTTTCTCTTCTTCTGACCCGGCAATATCATCAACGATGGCTTCACTGTATCCCTGAAGCATTGCTATCGGAGTCCGAAGCTCATGTGAAACATTAGCGATAAAATCTTTTCTTAACTTGTCGAGCCGCCTTTCCTCTGTCATGTCCCTGACTACAGCCACAGCTCCCCTTACATATTCTTCATTATAAAGTGGACTTACTATCACGACATATGAACGGCCCTGAAGGCTTACTTCTCCTGTCTGTTCGTTTTCGAGGAGAATGACTTGTTCAAGAAGTTCCTTCAATGTCGTTGGAATGGCTTCCTGGTCATTGCCCTCTTGTTCATAGTACCATTGCTGTAAAAATCTTTCCGCAGGAGGGTTGGTAATCAAAATCGTTCCATCTCTGTTGAAAGTGATGACCCCATCAGCCATGCTGCTTAAAATGCTGGACAATTGTTCTTTCTCCTGGCTGAGGGCATGCAAATTAAAATTCAATTGTTTCCCCATCTGATTAAAGGCGGTTGCCAATTCACCAATTTCATCATGCGTTAGGATCGGCACCTTGGTATCGAATTTCCCCCGTGCGACTTCAAAGGCTGCTTCTCGCATTTTTCGGAGCGGAGCCGTAATACGTGTCGATAAGAAGAAGGCAAAGATTGTTGTCAGGATGATGGCAATCCCTGCAGCAAGAAGAATTAATTTGGTCGTCTGCCTTGTCGTTTCTTTTATTTCTTCCAATGACTGAAATATCAAGACTGCCCCTGATGTTTCGCCGATTTGTACCGGTGCCCCGACAACTACGATATTCTCATACAGATCAGAAACATATTCACCGTTTAAATGGAGCTCCTTAATAAACGGCCTATCCTGTTGAAATACAGCCTTGACTTCTTTTTCATCGAGGATTTCCTGAATAAGCAGCTGATGTTCTGCTGTACTGTCTTCTGCATAGTATAACTTGTTCCGACTCTCGGCAATGATTAAATTGTGGGGATCATCCACTATTTCTTTTGAAATCTGCAACCCCATACTTAAATCCTCGTGGTTTTCCACAACAGACGCTATCTTCTCAGCTGTATCGGATAAATCATTCTCGACCTGCTCCAGATGGTAGTTTTGGAAGAATTCAAGCTGAAGAATCGTCAGTATAAAAAGGACAAATGCTACTAATAGAAGGATGGTGATCCATAGTTTACCTACAACACTGCGCCATAGCCTCATTCATTATTAACCTCAAACTTATAGCCTACTCCCCAGACGGTCACAATCATTTTCGCTGCCTGCTC
Source organism: Bacillus sp. SRL337 (assembly GCF_984799155.1). Lineage (NCBI taxonomy): Bacteria > Bacillati > Bacillota > Bacilli > Caryophanales > Bacillaceae > Bacillus > Bacillus sp. SRL337. The sequence goes on from NZ_OZ481793.1 coordinate 3,060,774, forward strand.
GGAAACTTTATTCAGCTTTTCACGAAGCCGTTTCACATGAGTATCCACAGTTCTTAGATCTCCGAAGAAATCATAATGCCATACCTCTTTCAATAGATGCTCCCGATCGAAGACTTTATCCGGCGCTTTAGACAAGAAGTAAAGCAGTTCATATTCTTTCGGGGTAAGGTTGACATCTTTCCCGTCTGCTGTGACCCTATGTGCATCGTTATCGATTGTCAGGTGAGGATAAACAATCATATCTTTCGTCTTTGTGTCTGTATGTATATAGCTTGTCTTGGATGACCTTCTCAAGAGAGCTTTAACCCTGAGTACCACTTCCCTTGGAGAAAACGGTTTCACAATATAGTCGTCTGTTCCAACCTCGAATCCCTGAACGCGATTGGCCTCTTCACCTTTTGCTGTAAGCATGATCACAGGTGTGGATTTTTTCTGGCGGAGTTCCTTGCACACCTCTATTCCATCCATTCCAGGCATCATAAGATCAAGCAGGATGCAGTCATACTCATTGGTCAAAGCCAGTTCAAGAGCACTCTCGCCATCTTCTGCTTCTTCAATGATATAGTTTTCCCTTTCCAAGTACATTCTCAAAAGCTTCCTGATACGATCTTCATCATCAACTATCAAAACCTTTACGTCCTGATCCATGGTTTTATCCCCCTTCGGATATAGTTAATCTTTTGCTCTTACTTCTTATTTTAGTAGAAAAAAGCCTCCACTAAAAGCGGAGGAGTTATCTTTTTCAGATCTTTTTCAGAAGGGAAGCAGCCACGCATTGAATGCTTCTTTAAACTATGCTCCCTGTCTGATTATGCATAGGAATGAAGTCCTGCAATGATCAAGTTGACAGCAACAAGGTTAAACATGATGATGATGAAACCAATCACTGCCAGCCAGGCTGACTTTTCCCCATGCCATCCTTTTGAGAGGCGGAAATGCAGGAAGGCTGCATAGAATAAAAATGTAATAAGCGCCCATACTTCCTTTGGATCCCAGCCCCAGAAACGGCTCCATGCTATCTGGGCCCATATCATTGCGAAAATCAAACCGCCTAATGTAAATACAGGGAAGCCGATCAGCACAGAACGATACCCTATTTCATCCATCAAGTCCAGGTTCACATTTTTCATATGCTTCTGGATCCATAAACTGATCTTCTTTCTTGCTATCAGACGCAAAATCCAATAAACGCCGGTTCCAATGATTAAAGACCAAAGCACTGTATTCAGTTTGCGTGCATTAATGTAGGACGGCATTTCCACTGCTGGTTCCAGCTTATCAGCTGTCACCAGTTCTCCCTCATTCGGAGCAACAAGAGCGGGCATCGTGTATTTTTCCACAGCTTCCTGGCCGGTCTGGTTAACATATTGGAATTCCGCACTATAATCCAGGAGAGTAAACGTTGTTGAAGCGGCGATGAACCCAACGACAACGACCAATCCAAACATAACACTTTCAAGCCAGAAGGACTGCTTCTTATCCCGGTCATGATTTACTTTTTTCAAAAGATAAATCAATCCTGCTACAAAGCTGATTGCCAAGATCGCTTCACCTGCCGAGACTGTCGTTACATGAATTTTCAACCAGTCACTTTGCAGTGCAGGAATAAGAGGGCTTACCTCTCTTGGGAACATACTTGCATACGCAATGACCAAAAGAGCGATAGGCAATGCGAAGAGGCCCAAGATTGTCGATTGATATAAAAAATAGATGATAATGAATGCGCCGACAAGCATCATCCCGAAGAACGTTGTGAATTCAAACAAGTTGCTGACTGGAGCATGTCCTGCAGCAATCCACCGTGTGAAAAAGTATCCCAGCTGGGCAGCAAAGCCAACCAGCGTCATACCCATCCCGATTTTGCCCCATCGGTTTACACCTTTCTGATCTGTCTTTTTATCACGGATGGAACCCCCGAAAAAGAGTGTTGCAATAAGGTAGAGAATAAAGGCAATGTATAATAAATTACTGCTCCATTGAGCTAAATCCGTCACAGGAAATCCTCCTTTTACAAACAGCCTCCGTCAAAAAGCCTGATACTAAGCCTCTCAACGGCAGCCGTAAGATATTTATCACATACTTTAAACTGCTTTGGTTTCTGTCGTTTCCTTCTGCTGTTGTTGATCCTGAGGTTCGTTAATACCAGTGTCTTCCAGAACATACTGGATTTCTTTCTTCAATCCATGCCAGTTTTTGTTGGTATGGCCGGCAACGATCAAGCCGCCTCCGGACCTTCTGACCCAAATCCTTCTATGATTCCAGTAAGCTCCTTGGACAACTCCAATCATGAAGATGGCTCCACCTATGCCGATCACCCAGAGAGTCAGGTCTTTTCTGACTGTCAGAGCGGATACATCACGTGTTTCCAGACCGGCAAAATTCATTTTATAGACATTTTCCCCCAACGGCTCGAGGTTTTGCTGAATTCCGACAAAACTTATTTCACCATCCGGTTTTTCAGGTGAGAACATCTTAAATAGAAAGGCAGGATTATTTGGCAGCGGAGATTTTGTTTGAGGCTCCCCTTTATCATCAAATCCTGAAAAATCTGGGTAATACCCCATCAATTCTACCTTGTGTCCATCTTCCAGTTCATACATTCCTTTCGGATCAAACAGGTCGACTGTGAACTTTCCAAACTCTTCTTCAGACGTTTTATTGGAGAGAGTAAACGACATGGCTTTAAACTCATCCAATTGATAACTGGTCTGATAGATTGCATAGGAACCAAATTTCAGCGGCTGGTTCACCTGGATCGCTTTCTCTTTCTCTTCTTTCATTTCTGCCTTTTCACCCGCAACATCAGATTCTTCCGCGCGGTACAGGACAGCATCCGTTTGATAATTTTTGGCAATGATACCATTCTTATCGATGGCTTCATCAAATACTTCTTTGTCGTTCCCTTTGTCATAATTCTCCAGTGTAAACCCTTTATTTTCCAGATAGTATTCTTTGTCGGTACCTGGAATGGCACGGGTTTCCCCTTCTCTTATCCAGAGCACCTCATCTACGTACATGCCTGGGACAAAACGAAGCATCGCACCAATCAAAAAGATGATCAATCCGACGTGATTGACATACGGACCCCACCTGGAGAATCTGCCCTTTTCAGCCAGCAGATTTCCGTCTTCTTCGCGTACCTTGTACCTCTTTGATTCCATCTTCTTTTTAATTTCCTGCATCTTGTGTTCAGGGTTTGCCAACTCTGTCTCACTATACAACCTCTGTCTTTTCAGGAAACCTTCATGCCTTGACACCTTTTGTTTCTTCAGGGCCCTGTATAATGGAATGACCCTGTCGAGACTGCATATAACGAGGGAAATCCCGATAGAGGCAATCATCAATAGGAACCACCAGGATCCATACATATCATGGAAACCGAGAGTATAATAAAGCTCGCCAAACCAGCCATATACCTCTGAATAATATTCTTCAGGAGGTGTTGTAGTCGGGATGTACATTTCCTGAGGAAGGATCGTTCCCACGGCTGAAGCTATTAAGGTAATCAATATCAGCCAAATTCCAACTTTGACTGATGAAAAGAAGTTCCAGATTTTGTCGACAATGGATTTGTTATAGGTTTGTGAACGCCTTGCGCTTCCTTCGTATCTCATATCATGGAGCTTGTCTTTTTTTGCTTCTTCTGTCAAAGCCCTTCCACATGATTCACAAAGGATCGTTCCATGTGGGTTTACATGACCACATTCACATTTGATTTCCTTCATGCTAAAACTCCTCATTCTTCTGGCCGCGATTCCCCGTAAGGGACAGGCCGCCGTTAATTAGGTTTAATGCTTTCCATGTGCTGTTTAATGTCAGATTCCGTCATTTCTCCTGTCAGGATTTTTTCAATCTTTCCTTCAGCATTGACAAGGAGTGTAGTGGGCAATGGCTTGATGCCATAAGCATTTTGCACATCCCTCTCTGAATCTACTACGACAGGGAAAGTCAGATTGTGTTCTTCAATGAATTTGTTCACCTGAAAGTCTGATTCACCCACATTAACAGCTAATACCTGTACTCCTTGGTCTTTAAATGCCTGGTACTGATTTTCCATATAAGGCATTTCTTTCTCACAAGGTTTACACCAAGTGCCCCAGAAATTAAGGAAGACCCCCTGGCCCTTGTATTCAGATAATCGGTGACTGTTGCCTTCCATATCACGGAGTACAAAGTCAGGTGCCTGGTCCCCGGCTTGCAGGACTCCCCTGTCATCCTTAGTGAAATTTGCATATAAGGTATATATGACTGCTGCAGCCAGCACAATCAGAATAATTGTGCGGATAAGCAAGCGGCGCTTCTTTTTGTCCATCTTCCAAATTGCCTCCTTGCATGTGACTGTTTTTACGCCAAACGAAAGGGACAATATGATTGTCCCTTCACTTGAATTGATATATTCCCATCTATTATAGCATTTTTGCTTTTTTCATCATCTACATGATTATGAAGGAAGTGTGACACTTTCTCCAGCTTTGGACGTATAGTTTATAACAGATTGCCTGTTTCAGCGAGTGCTCGTAACTGTTTCACTTCGTGGGGAGTAAGTTCCCTTGATTCACCTGCATTCAAGCCATGAAGATCTAAAAACGCGAACCTTTCCCGTTTCAGCTTTTGAACCTGATAGCCGATGGCTTCAAACATCCGCTTCACCTGTCTGTTTTTGCCTTCATGAATGGTGATTTCCACTATGGATTTATCTTGTTTTTTTTCAATATTTAAGATTTTCACTTTAGCAGGGGCTGTCTTTCCATCTTCGAGCGTAATGCCTTTTTCCAGTTCTTTCAGTTTGAATTTAGGTGGAATCCCCTTAAGCCTGGCAACATAGGTTTTGTCTATATTATAACGGGGATGAGTCAAAAGGTTGGCAAACTCACCATCATTCGTCAGAAGGAGCAGGCCTGAAGTGTCATAGTCAAGCCTTCCAACCGGGTATATCCGCTCTGGGATATGAGGGAAGAAATCTGTCACGACTTTACGGTCTTTGTCGTCTGTTACGGCAGAAATGACTCCTCTTGGTTTATAAAGGAGATGGTATACTTTGTTTTCCCTTTCAATCTGTATACCGTTCACCTCGATTTTGTCTGTTCCAGAAACTTTAGTTCCTAATTCTCTTTCTGTTTTGCCATTCACTTTGACTTTCCCTTCGAGAATCAGCTCTTCCGCTTTTCTTCTTGAAGCTACACCAGCGTGTGCAATGACTTTTTGTAAGCGTTCCATTCATTTCACCTCTTAATTAAGTACGTGTTATGTTGATTTCCGCTCCAGGTGAACGACTCCGCAGGGGTCCCTGTGAACCCAAACGCAGAAACGGCTGTTCCGCGCTGTACGGATTTTCGGGCTCCTGCATGAGATAAAAGAATCACGAAGAGCGATAGCCATTCAATGGCTTATCACTAAAAAGCACGAAGACCCTGTTCAGCCGGGCATGGGCTGGAACTGACTTTTTCACCTGTCGGTTTATTCCGGCAGGAGGTCGTTCACCTTCCGCTGCATCAACACCGTTTTCATTCGAATATGATTCGTTTCAGATTTTATATATTTAAAGTCCGTAAGTACATCATTCGGCTGAAATTCCTTCACATGAATGAATTATCACATATAAGCTGTAAAATGCAAAGGGATTGTCCTTTATTAGTATTGGTAATGCAGTGTTTTTTAAACTTCCAGGCAATTTTAATAATAGGTAGCTGCTATCCGTTCCACGATTCTCATCTCTACAGGGCAGGCGTTGAACCTCATCGGCTCTATAATAGGCGAATGGGCCGTTCAGCTCGGTACGGACTGGAGGGTGCCTGTATGAGAAAAAGGGATCATAACGAACACAGTGAGTTGATATGGACTTATGACGAATGGCGTTTCTGTCGCAGGGCTGGCCTCTCTACACTTCCAGAGTGGAAACAAACTGAATGAAACAGAACAAATGAAGGCGAAATCGTGTAGGATTTCGCCTTTTAAAGATGATTTCTTCCTGAGTGGGACCTTTCCGCTTTTTATTCTCCCCCGGGATAGTTACCTGGGTCACCAGCCTAATGCAGACAAGTGAATCTCCTTCAGGATCAGAATCCAAACGAACGGCATCCTTTTCGCAGATACGCCCCCCTTTTGGCCATCCACTTTATTTGCTTGAACTACTCTTGTTAGGTTTAAAGTGATATTGTGTGCCCCTTTCACTTCCTGTCATCTCCAAATCCATTTCTGAGAGAAGTTTGCCTGCCGCTGTACGTGAAGTTATTTGAAGTAACTCTCTTGCCTTCTTATTAGTGATGGTTGGACCGAATAGAAGAGAATATTCATAGAGGGTTTGGAGGCGGGTGTTCTTTGAGGTATTCTGACAGGTTGGACAAAACCATTTTCCTCTTTCTCTTTTCACTGGGATAAATGAGCATCAAGGCATTTCCCACCCATTTTCACCTCATTGCGGATAGCCCGTAACCCACTAGAATGTCGGGGATATGCAGTGTGTGTTGCATTTGAAGCTGCCTCCCCATTCTCTTGATTATTTTATTCTCCAATAATGGCTGACCTGAAGATGACCTCTCCAGACTTTCAAGCTTTGAAAGGAGTTGATTGGTATGGCATACAGCCTGAAAAAGATTTGAATCCCGGGAAGCGGATTTTATAATAGTGGAAGGATTGCTGACGATTACAAAGCATTTAATGGGAGGTAGGCGGAAATTGTTTTTAGACAGCCATTTAGAAAGCTGGAATCTCTGGCGGCGCATTTGGGTGATGGGGTTCTCAAAGCCTTTCTCAAGATCATCTTTTATTCTGATTAGCTGATTGGACGGATCTCCAAAAACCACGATGCCAGATATGTTTTTAATTTCAAGGAGAATGACTCGTTTAGGGGAAATCAGGAGGATATCCATTTGAAAGTATACCTCTTCTGCGGAAGCCTGAGACTCTGGAAAATACGGTACTCTTTTTCTGGCAATAAACTTAGATAGTAATCAACCGAGCATTCGCCTTTGTACCCGGTTAGCCTTTTGGATAAATCCTCCTGAATAAGCTCTATTTTTGGATGCTGAGGGACCAATCTAGCCAAAAATGCTTCATTTTGTTGAATACTGGGAGGAACAGTTCTCTTCTTTCAATCAATTTATCGCTCCTTTCTTTCGTTTGCTATACATTCTATCAAAGCATCAATAATCCTTCTTGATAGTATCAATTTTAAACGAAAAAATGGTTATGCGTCTGAATGGAAAGTTATGCACGAAAAGAAGGTGGTTTGCATCTAACTTTTAAGTTACCAAAACTTTTTTTACTAATCTAACCGGACTCCCCGCGCTACGCCTCCAGCCTTCAGGCTAACTGCTTCCTCAGGGAGAACCTAGTTTAAGTGACATACATCAAGGATTTTCATGGGCAGCCAATTAAGTGAAAAGTATTGTGGCGGCAGGGACCTTTTCATGTGCTTTTCGAACCGGGGCATCGCCATCTTGTGTATAATTGCATACGATAAGCTTGTCATGAGGTTCGCTACACATGCAGGCGTAAGCGGTGATGCCTCTAAGTAATAAGAGAGACACCACCTTACCTTAAGCATCAAGAATGGGCCCGGATAGGTGATTCTTGAAGGTGCTTGCTGTTTTTCACCATGCAGTTTCAAGAAAACATCAAGGTCACAATCACGATGGCGGCCACAATACCGATTAAATCTGCAAGCAGGCCTACTTTTAAGGCATCACCCATTTTTTTGATGCCGACAGCTCCGAAATATACGGTCAATACATAAAAGGTGGTGTCTGTGCTGCCTTGAAGGACGGAGGCCAGTCTGCCAATGAATGAGTCGGGACCATGAGTGGCAAGTAAATCACTTACCATCCCCAAGGCGGCGGTGCCGGATATAGGGCGGATGAATGCCAAAGGGACAATTTCCGCTGGAATTCCGATTGCATGCAGCATCGGTTCCATTAAAGATACAAAGAACTCCAAGGCTCCAGAAGCTCTAAAGATAGTGATGGCCACCAGCATCCCTATCAAGAATGGGATAATCGAAACGGCGATCTTGATTCCTTCTTTCCCGCCATCCACGAAACTCTCATACGTAGGGACCTTCTTGTATGTTCCATATAAAAGGATGACTCCAATGAGCACCGGTATCAGCCATAACGATATTGTCGATATTATCTGCATATCACTTCACTCCATTGCGGATTCTTCTGTGATAAAAATAACGGTCAATCAAAATTGCACCCACTGTCGAAAGAAAGGTCGCAATCAGGGTCGGGCCGACAATTTCAGTCGGTGATGCAGATTCATAGTTCATCCGGATGGCAATCACTGTTGTTGGAATGATGGTCAAACTCGAAGTATTAATGGCAAGGAAGGTGATCATCGAACGGCTTGCATAATCCCTTCCCCCGTTCAATTCTTTAAGCTGTTCCATGGCTTTGATTCCTAAAGGAGTTGCAGCATTTCCCAGTCCAAACATATTGGCCATCATATTGGAAAGAATGTATCCCATTGCAGGGTGGTCTGCAGGCACTTCCGGGAACAACCTTTTGACAATCGGACGGAACAAATAAGAAAGCTTATCCAGCAGACCGGAATCCTGGGCGATTCTCATGATCCCAAGCCAGAATACCAGAATACTGATAAGGCCGATACAAAGGGTGACTGCTTCATTGGCGGATTGGAAAATCGCTTCATTTACTTCCTGCATTTTGCCATTCACGGCTGCAAAGATCAATCCAATGATTGTCAGCGCGACCCAGATATAATTAACCATGAGTTCTCACTCCGAGAACAGAGATAAATGATTGTTTCCAGAACATCCACCAGCTCTTTTTCTCTTTCACCTCTTGACTGAAGTACAAAGGTACTGTGTCTGCCTCCTTGTCGCCCATATAAATGACGGCTTTCCCTACCACTTCAGGGGCTGTTGTATCTTTCCATGAATCTTTGGGTTTCAGGAGTTTATATTCTACTTTCACGCTGTCTTCCTCTTCCTTTTTTAAAGCCAGCAAGACGTCTCTTTTTATATACACTTTCCCATTATAAAAGGTGTCCTTGATGTCTTTAACTTTCCCCTCGGAAATAGCGATCACAGTGTCAAAATTCTTAAAACCATATTCAAACATCTGAATATGATCATTCCAGTCATCCGGCCCATTCAGGGTGACTGCAATCAAGTTTTGTTCGCCTTTGGTGGCAGTGGTGACAAGTGTCCTCTTTGCTCTTTTGGTATATCCGGTTTTGCCTCCTGTACAATACTTATATAATTCTGTGAGGAGCCGGTTTTTGTTCTTCCACTTTCTGTCCCAATCATTTTCCGGATCGGGAGATGTATGGACTTTTGTTCCGGCAACTTCGATGTACTTCTCATTTTGCATTGCATACCTTGTCAAGACAGCCATATCATAAGCTGTAGAATAATGCTCTTCATGATCATCCAGGCCATGCGGATTGGCAAAGTGAGTGTTCATCATCCCGATTTCTTCCGCTTTCTTGTTCATTAGGTACACAAAACCTTCCAAACTACCTCCGACATGCTCGGCAATCGCCACAGCAGAATCATTCCCTGACCGAAGCATCAATCCATACACGAGGTCTTCGAGTTTAATTTTTTCACCGGGTTTCAGATAAATCGACGACCCTTCCGCTTTTACCGCGTTATCACTGACTTTCACGGTTTCGTCCAACTTCCCTGATTCAATGGCCAGAATGGCGGTCATGATCTTCGTAATGCTGGCAATTCTGCTTTTGGTGTTTGCATCTTTCTCATACAAAATCCTTCCTGTGTCCTGATCTATGACTATAGCCCTCTGCGCACTGACTGAAGGCGATGCTTCGGCTGTACCGCTAAAAGAAGAAAAAATGACCGAAAGTATGAAAACCACACATATGTAGGCTTGAATTCTCCTCTTCTTCATAGACATCTACTTCCTTTCCTTGTCCATAACTGTTTGTACAAGTCTATGCTTGAGAGTAGTAATTATGATTTTTAAAAACCTGTTTACCAGCAGATTTTCAGGCAAACAAAAAAACAGCAAGCGACAGTGCCGTTGCTGTTTAGAGCTATTTCATCCCCGGGATTGGGTAATTTTCGTCCGGAAATCTGTTTCATAATATTCAAGTTCTTCCCTTGTCTGTTGGAATCCGCTTTCCGCTGAAGTCAACAGTTTAACAATACTTTCAGGGAGCTCCTGGCGAAACTTGATTGAATTTTTCCCTGTATAGGCCGACCTGCTGTCTTCATACCATAAATCGTATCTTGGCGAGAAGAATTCTTCTATACATTGGTGATAAATTTTGTAAAGGGTTTTTTCTGCAGCTCTTTTAAGGAATGGTTCATTTTGTAAGACGATATGGCACGAATCAAGGCCTTCCTCGCAATGCACAAGCAGCCTTCTGATATTTGAGAGAACTCCTTCATAGTAAGCTCTATCCCCATGCTGCTCCTGCAGCAGCTGTTCAATGGTAACGTTGTTAAGATAATTCTCCAGGTTGGTAACGGTCTTTTCAAGGAAAGTATGTACTTCTTCAACTTGTGATTTAACGATAGGATTGCTCATAAAATCCCTCCATATCTTTCGATTGTTAGTCATAAAATAGGCTGCTTTCTTCCCTTATCATTTTTATGATGGTAAACCAATTCAATACCTGCCAGCGATAAATTTTCGAACTTTCTGAAAACAGAATCCAAGAAAAGCTGATCTGCAGAAACAAAAGCGTCTCCTTCGATCAGCTTGTATTAATAGTACCATAATGTCAGGATTGAGAATCCAGCGTTTCCTGAAATTTTTCAAAAAATAAATCTGCATCTTCCGACAAGAATTCTTCATCGATGTTTTCAGGGAGCGGAGGGAGCTCACTTATATCTTTCAATCCAAAATAATCCAAGAACTCTTTGGTTGTACCATATAATATCGCACGGCCTGTCCCTTCCGCACGCCCTACAGCCTTTATCAGCCCCTTCGATGCCAGGGTGCTGAGCGGCCTGTCGGTTTTCACACCTCTTATTTCCTCGATATCAACTCTCGTGATCGGCTGTTTGTAAGCTACGATGGCAAGCGTCTCGAGCGCCGCCTGTGAAAGGGAATTTACATTTGGAGATTCAACAAGTTTTTTCAAGTACGGGGCATGCTCTTTTTTCGTCACAAGCTGGTAAGTCCCCGCAAGTTCTATAAGTGTTATCCCCCTGCTTTCATCCTTGTTATATTCGGTGAAGAGAGTATTTATGATTTCTAATGCCTGGTGTTCTTCCACATCCAGGACTGCGCAGACTTGTTTAAGAGAAAGCCCTTCATCTCCTGCTGCAAAAAGCAAGCTTTCCAATATGCCTTTCCAATTAATGATTTCCAACAAGTTCTGCCCCCTCTGCTGACTGAACAGTAAAGTCGTCAAAGTTTTGGTCCTGCCTTACCACGATCTGCTTCCTTTTCATAAGCTCCAGGACAGCAAGGAATGTTACCACAATATGTTCCCTGTCCTCATAAGGAAACAAGGAGAAAAATTTTTGCTTCTTCCGCGTTCCTTTCAGATGGATCAGGATCTCATCCATTCTTTTTTCAATCGGGATTTCCTGCCGCGATATTTTGGTCGTAACAGGTTTTTGTAATTTCTTCCTGCGGAGCAGCTTATTGAAAGCCCCCAGCATATCATAGATCGTGACATCCTGATCCAGCATGCCTGTAACCTTCTCATCCGCAAACTCAGATAAGTCACTAGGAGGCTTTGTATACATTTGGCCTCTCTCTTCTTCCCGGCTCTTCAACTCTACAGCAGCTTCTTTATATTTTTTATACTCTATTAATCGATCGACGAGTTCTTCACGGGGATCTTCTTCTATCCCAAATTCGTCTTCATCATCTATTTCTTCGTGTTTTGGCAGAAGCATCTTGCTTTTGATTGCCAGTAAAGTAGCGGCCATTACGAGGTACTCACTTGCTACATCAAGTTCCAACTTTTTCATTGTATGTATATATAATAAGTACTGTTCTGTGATTTGCGCCATCGGAATGTCGTAAATGTCAATCTCCAATGAATGAATCAAATGCAATAGCAGATCCAATGGACCTTCGAAGGCATCGATTTTCACATTATATTCCATCATATCACCAATTCTTTATAATACGCTTTTTCAGACTAACTTCTAGTATAGTAGATTATAAGACATTCTCCAATAGTAAATTTAGGATTACCGTTTTCTTTGTAAAGAATCAATATGGTAAAATCATTTGAAGAAAGGGTGAGACTCCTATGGACTATCCTAAAGAATACCTGGATTACCTCCTTTATTTCCATTGCGACAGAGACTACTTTGAATGCCACGAGGTTTTGGAAGAGTACTGGAAAGAGACAGATGCCGGCAACAAAGATTCTGTCTGGGTCGGCTTGATTCAAATCGCAGTGGGGTTCTATCATTTTCGGAGAGAGAATAGGAAGGGTGCAGCGAGGATCCTGAAGAGAGGCCTGGTCAACCTGAGACATCATTCGCGATCTCTTCAAAAACTGGGGATCGACCCAGTGAATTTACAAAACACCCTTGAGCAGACAGTACAGGACATCAACTCTGAAAAAAAGTATAAAAGTATAGAACTTCCGCTCAATGATGAGTTGAAGCAGATGCTTCAATCAAAATGCAGAGTCCCGGGAAATCAGCAAACCATTCCTGCGTCCATCATTCACCGTCATTCCCTCCGTGATCGCACAGAAGTGATCAGGCAGCGGGAAGCAGCACTGCTCTCCAGACAACGACAAAAAGACTGACATTAACGGATGTCAGTCTTTTTGTTGTATAACAGAGTCCAAAAGAACTCCAACTTTATATATCCCGTTCTTTGTTATCCAGATCACATTTCTCAAAAAATGCAGCGGTATGTTCATTCGGCTTTACCGTTTTATTGGAATAGATATCGCTTATTGTCCGAAGCATGGCTTTCCCTATTCCCTCATGGCGGTGCGAAGGATTGACCGATATATGCCTTACCTCAATTGCTTCTTCGCCAATGACGACGCCGATCAAGCCGACAATGTCTTCATCCTTCCACAGAAATAACTGCCAGTCATTTTCCTGCTCATAATTCAGCATTGTCTGCTGCAGCTTTTTCAAATCCTTTTCCTGCGGCATAAAAGACAGCAACCCCATAGCAATTTTCTCAAAAGCTTTTTTGTAACGTATAAGCATAAAAGACCCCTCGTTATAATTTGTGCAGATTTTGCACAAAGTTTATTCATTCCGTGATCATCTTAATCGTTATAATCTTACTAAAATTAAGCAAAAGATTCAACATTATTCGTTTGAATGCGTCAAAACCAGCTTTGCATCAACCAGCCAAAAACATCCAATAAATGACTCCCCAACCCAATGAAAGAATTAGAAACAGGATGAATAATAGTATATTTTTCTTTCTCATCATTTGTGCAGCTCCTTTGGTACAAACTTATAAAATGGTGTTTTTTTGAAAAAGTCATATATAATTTCCGCTCCAGTGTCGTCCATTGGAGCTCCTGCATGAACCAAGTAAGATGATGTTGATTTATCACAACAAGGAGCCGGGGAGTTGTCTCCCGGAACTGATCAGCAAGAAGCGAGCCTGGGGACCTCCTTGACCGTGGGCAGATGGTTTCAGATTGATTCCCAGGCGACCGCACTCCTTCCACTCCGAACATATAGCAAACTCCTTATAAAAAACACCAAGGTCTTCTTGAGCAATTATGCTGTAATTGTAAAAACACAAAAAAGACAGACACACATTGGTGTCCGCCTCTACTATAAGGTATTAATCATGAAGGGGCAAGTCCAGCTTTACCAGGTCTTCAAAACTCTCCCTTCTTACAACAAGCTTTGACTGGCCATTTTCTACGAATACTACCGGCGGTCTTGGTATCCTGTTATAATTATTAGCCATAGAATAGCCATAGGCGCCTGTACAGAAAACGGCCAGGATATCACCCTGTGACGATTCAGGCAGCGGCAGATCCCAGATCAACATATCTCCGGACTCACAGCATTTCCCCGCTATGGATACCGTTTCCTGGATGGGCTGCCCTGCTTTGTTTGCAAGGAGGGCTTCATACTTCGCTTCATAAAGTGCAGGGCGGATATTATCGCTCATGCCTCCATCAACAGCCAGGTACTTCCTGATATTGGGTACCTCTTTGCTGGAACCAATACGATATAAAGTAGTTCCGGCATCTCCGACTAAGGAACGACCCGGCTCGATCCAAATCTCGGGCATGTTCAAATTATATTCTTCAGCCTTCTTCTTCACTTCTGAAATAATCTCCTCAACATATTGAGAAGCCGGAATCGGATCGTCTTCAGTTGTATACCTGATGCCGAAGCCTCCTCCAAGGTTTAAAACTTCTGCAGAGTAATCGTGCGTTTCTTTCCATTCAGCAAGCTTTCCAATGATTTTGCTGGCGGCCAGCACAAAGCCGGTTGTTTCAAAAATCTGGGAACCAATGTGGCAGTGAAGTCCAAGAACATTTAAATAAGAAGACTTAATAGCTCTGAGTAAAGCATCTTCCGTTTGCCCGTTCTCCAACCCAAATCCAAACTTAGAGTCCTCTTGGCCAGTCAAGATATAGTCATGGGTATGAGCTTCAATCCCCGGGGTCACCCGGATCAGGATATCCATACTTTTCCCCATATCTTCGCAAACACCTTCCAGCAGCTGTAATTCATGGAAGTTATCGACCACAACACAGCCAATCTGATGGTCCAGTGCCATACGGAGTTCATCTTCACTCTTATTATTTCCATGGAAATGGATTCGGTCTGCCGGAAAGCCAGCTTTCATTGCCGTAAATAGTTCTCCACCGGAGACCACATCCAGCGACAATCCTTCTTCTTTCATCAACTGAAAGACGGCAACCGATGAAAATGCCTTACTGGCATATGCCACCTGGGCCTTGATTCCTAGATTTTCAAAGGTATCTTTAAAGCCCCTTGCTCTCTCTCTGATCAGCTCGACATCATAAACATATAGAGGTGTACCATATTCTTTTGCCAATTCGATCGTATCGACCCCTCCGATTTCGAGGTGATCACGGCTGTTGATATTGCCTGTTCCATTTAAATGCATTCTTCTCTCATCCCTTTTACTTTATCGCTTTAGTAATTAAAAGTAATTTATCACAGAATGAAGAGGGTTGCAATCCTAACGGGATTTTGCCGGCTGCTTATATTTGTTTCTAGGCTGTACAATGCTCGGCCTGATCTTTGATCCCGGCACTGCCCTTCTGACAATAATCTGCATAAAGGCCTTTGGACTGAACGGTAAGAACGGCCATAGATAAGGTGTGTTCAGTGAACGTATATGAATCAGGAAAAGGAGAAATACAGTCGCTCCAATCATCAACCCCGGAACATGGAACAACGCTACTACAATCAATAAAGCTAGCCGGAAAAGTTTGTTGGCTACGCTCAGTTCATAGCTGGGTGTAGAAAAGGTTCCTATAGCAGCAACTGCGACATATAAAATGACCTCAGGAACAAACATCCCTACATCAATGGCAATCTGTCCAATCAATACAGCTGCAATTAATCCCATTGCCGTTGACAGTGGTGTCGGAGTATGAATCGCGGCGATCCTCAAAAATTCAATACCCATGTCAGCAATCAGCAGCTGTGCTATTACCGGTATATTGGTTTCTTCATTCGGTCCAATGAACTCCAGCGGCGGCGGGAGAAGAGATGGATCCATCACAAATAAGTACCATAGAGGCAGAAGAAATAAACTGGCTAGGACCCCTATAAATCTTGCCCATCTAACAAAGGTTCCTACAGCTGGTGACTGCCTGTATTCTTCAGCGTGCTGAAGATGATGGAAAAAGGTGGTAGGAGTGATGATCACGCTAGGAGAGGTATCAACAAAAATGAGCACATGCCCCTCAAGCAGGTGTGTTGCTCCGATATCCGCCCGCTCTGTGTACCGTACCAGAGGGTAGGGATTATACCCCTGCTTTACGAGAAATTCCTCGATCGTTTTATCTGCCATAGTCAATCCGTCAATTTTGATATCTTTCAATTCTTGTTTGATCACCTTGATCAGCGAGGGATTGGCTACATCTTCTATATAGGCAATGGAGATATCGGTCTTGGAACGTTCACCGATCCTGAAAATCTCGAACCTCAGCCTGGGATCTCTTATTCTTCTTCTCGTCAAAGCGGTATTGACAATGATGTTCTCCACGTAGCCGTCACGGGAACCCCTTACTACTTTTTCTGTATCGGGTTCTTCCGGCTGTCTGCCAGGGTAACTCCTCACATCGACGATCAGGGCTTCTTGTTGCCCCTCAACCAAAACAGCGATAAGACCGGACAATACTTCATCCACCATCTCCTCAACTGTTTTGACAGGTTCGACAGACTGATGGGGTATCCGGTTGTGTACGATTTCATATAATTTCGAAGGCAAACGTTCATGATCATTGACCTCGACAAGATTCTCGACAATCTCTATAAGAAACTGCGTATCACATAAACCATTGATATAGTATATATGGACATCCTTCTTAAGGATTTTAAGTTTTCTTACTCCAAGGTCAAAGCTTTTTCTCAACCCTGTCGTTTCGATCAATAATTCTTCCAGTTTTTTGAGATCCTCCGGAATTGGTGTTTTTTCCCTCTTCATACTAGGCATGGTAACCGCTCCTTTCAAGTATGATTTCAACTGCCTTTTTAGTTATAGGAGCCCCTCTTGAAAAATGGTCTTTTTTCGCCATTTTTCCGATATCTCCAATGCCGACGACAATCGGCAGGTGCAATTGATCCAGGCAGTATACTGTATCACCATTGATTCTGCCGATTTCATTTTCAGGGACGCCAAACTTATCAACACCATAAGGAGTCAGTTCTCCAAACTTGTCAATACAAACGTCAACCTTGGTCCACTCAGCCTGTCTGGTTTTGGATGCAACCGCAATGGCACCAAGAATAGTAAAATCCCTGCAGGCCGCAACATATTTCATGGCTGTCTCCCCGCTTCCTTCTCCAAGAAATCCGCTGTCATCAAACATCACAAATACCAAATCTCCTTTGGCGGTCTTAATTAATTCAACAATTTCACTGCCTTTTAGAACCGAAGGATTTCCTTGGGACCTTGAAATACAGCGGGCACCATATTCCTTTGCCGCTGCTTCGATCGCTTTTCTGGCATATTCATCTCCATCGGTCACGAGTATTATATTTTTCTTCCCTGCCATACCAAGCTCTCCTTTCAAGCTTATAAACGGACAAAATAAATCCAGTGAAACAGTGAGCCAAGAACTTTCCCCAGGACAATAGCCATCAAAAGAGTGATAATGCGGTCATTAATTCCTATCCTTTTTGTCAGGATCGGGAGAACATTCAACACTTCCGTCAATGCAGCAGCAAGCATTCCTACAAAAATACCGCTCAATAATCCCATCGGCACCAGGATATAAGGTGTGAATCCGAGGGTAAATGAATTAAGGCTGAAAACACTTCCGATTATTGCCCCGAACACAACCGCCCATTCATAAAAGTGAATCATTTTCATTGTCTTGGTTAACTGCGTCAGGCGGGGAATAATCCCAAGCACTGTTAAAAAAGCCACTAACCCCGAACCCACAGCAAGTCCTCCGGCAAGCCCGACAAACCCTAATATTAGAATATTAATCGTCATCGAGGTGCTTCATGCTTTCTTTATTTTCATGCATAATGACGTATTGATCGAGATCTTGCTGGTAATTGAACATTTCAACTTCAAGGGGACTGGGCTCTTCGTTGAGCCTTTTCCGGAACACATGATTGAAAAATAAAATCATTCCCAAACCTAAGCCGAAGGAATATGGAACTTGAAACAACAATGGATGCGGGTCTTCCTTGCCAGTCATCATCAGGTAGAGCCGCTGATGCACTGCCCGCATACTTACATCCTCATGAAAATTCATGATAGCCATTGCTGCGCCAATAAATAGTAATAGCCAGACAGCAGCAAACAATGCTGGTGAAACCTTCTTCCGCTTATACACCACTTCCACAATTGTCTGAGAGGGACCGATCGTTTGAACATCCACATTGGGAAGCACCATTTTGATTTGCGAAATCACTCTCATAAGGTCAAGTATGATAATATTCTTATCCTCTTTGGTCACCTTATGAAGAACGATCTTCCGAATGGCCTTGAGATAATGTTCAGGGGCGATGATCTGGGCAGTATTTTCTAGCAGGATACTGCTTTCCGGTCTTACTTGCAGCCTGTGCCTAAGCCGAATATATACTGAACCTTCCATCCTTCTCACTTCCTGGTCAACATTATTTTCCTGCTTATTTAAATAGTATGGATTTCAGACAAAAATTTCATGAAACCAATAATTGCTAACTGTTTTTCTAACAGGAGTTTTCATTGATATCACAAGGTTTTAACCTTAATCGTTTGTGTGCCGAGGATTTACTTTGTGATTATATGGTTTTAGGGATCCACATCTTTTATAACCCGGTGGTTCTCTTTGGTTCGCTTGGTTTTAGAGCTTCACACTGTTTATAAGCCGGGGTTTCTCTTCTTTTCACCTGGTGTTAGATCTCCTCATCGTTTATAACCAGGTGGTTTTTTTCTATTCACATGGTTTTAAAACATCACACCGGTTGTAACCAGGGGCTTCCCTTCTAATCACATGGTTATAGAGATACTCATCGTTTACAACCCGGGGTTTCTCTTCTTTTCACATATTTTTAGATCTCCTCATCGTTTATAACCAGGTGTTTTTTTCTATTCACATGGTTTTAGAACATCACACCGGTTATAACCCGGTGTTTCCCTTTTAATCACTTGGTTTTAAACCTCCACACCGATTATAATCCGGGGTTTCTTTTCTATTCACCTGGTTTTAGACCTCAATACCGTTTATAACCAGGTGTTTCTCTTCTATTCACCTGGTTTTAGACCATCACACCGTTTATAATCCGGTGTTTCCCTTTTAATCACATGGTTTTAAACCTCCACACCGGTTATAACCAGGTGGTTCTCTTTTAATCACATGGTTTTAGACCTCCTCATCGTTTATAACCCTGTGTTTCTCTTCTATTCACCTGGTTTTAAACCTCCACACCGGTTATAACCAGGTGGTTCCCTTCTAATCACCTGGTTATAGAGATACTCATCGTTTATAACCCGGGGTTTCTTTTCTATTCACCTGGTTTTAGACCTCAATACCGTTTATAACCAGGTGTTTCTCTTCTATTCACCTGGTTTTAGACCATCACACCGTTTATAATCCGGTGTTTCTCTTTTAATCACATGGTCTTAAACCTCCACACCGGTTATAACCAGGTGGTTCTCTTTTAATCACATGGTTTTAGACCTCCTCATCGTTTATAACCAGGTGGTTCTCTTCTTTTCACCTGGTTTTAAACCTCCACACCGGATATAATCCGGTGTTTCCCTTCTATTCACCTGGTTGTAAACCTCCACATCGTTTATAACCCTGTGTTTCTCTTCTATTCACCTGGTTGTAAACCTCCACACCGGTTATAACCAGGGGTTTCCCTTCTAATCACATGGTTTTAGACCTCCACACCGGTTATAACCGGTGGTTCTCTTCTTTTCACCTGGTTTTAGACCATCACACTGTTTATAACCAGGGGTTTCCCTTTTAATCACATGGTTTTAAACCTCCACACCGATTATAATCCGGTGTTTCTTTTCTATTCACCTGGTTGTAGACCTCAATACCGTTTATAACCAGGGGTTTCTCTTCTTTTCACCTGGTTTTAGACCTCCTCATCGTTTATAACCCGGTGTTTCCCTTCTAAATCACATGGTTTTAGACCTCCACACCGTTTATAACCAGGTGGTTCTCTTCTTTTCACCTGGTTGTAAACCACCACATCGTTTATAACCCAGTGTTTCTATTCTATTCACCTGGTTGTAAACCTCCACACCGGTTATAACCCGGTGTTTCCCAAATCAGCTGTTGTATAGCGGGATCAATCGCATTGATTTTGAAGAAGGCGATGATCATGAATGGAGCAGGAGATAAACTGAAGGCTTAATTTTCTCGGGTTACCTACCGTTTTTGGGGGCATCAAGCTCATGGGGGGAATTGATTTTTCAACTCATGCCTCGAAAACAATGGTCGCTGACCGGCTGCACATCAAAAAAAGCAAACCGCCTGAAGCGGTTTGCTTATCCTTACGTCAAATTCATTTTTTCTTTCATATTATGCAGGATTTTTTTCTCCAGCCTTGAAACCTGCACCTGGGAAATCCCAAGGCGGTCGGCGACTTCGGACTGGGTCTGGTCCTTGTAGTATCGGAGATAGACAATCAGCCGCTCCCTTTCATCCAATTCCCTGATGGCTTCTTTTAAAGCAATCTTATCAAACCACTTCTGGTCTGAGGTATCGGAAATTTGGTCCAGGAGTGTGATCGGGTCCCCATCATTTTCATATACGGTTTCATGAATAGAGGAAGGTGCCCTGCTCGCCTCTTGTGCCATGACGATTTCTTCTGGGGACAGTTCAAGATGGGCGGCAATTTCATTGATGGTAGGAACCCTTCCCAATGTTTTTGACAATTCATCTCTTGCCCGGCGAACCCGGTTGCCGGTCTCTTTCAATGACCTGCTTACCTTTACCGTGCCGTCATCCCGGATAAACCTTTGGATTTCCCCGATGATCATGGGAACTGCATAGGTTGAAAACTTAACATCATATGACAAATCAAATTTGTCCACTGATTTCAATAATCCTATGCAACCGATTTGAAACAGGTCGTCAGGTTCATATCCCCGATTCAAAAACCGCTGTACAACTGACCATACGAGTCTCATGTTTTTTTGGACAATCAAGTCCCTGGCTGACTGGTCACCTTCCTGGCTTCGCTGGATGAGTTCTTTAACCTCTGTATCCTTTAAAAAACTCTGCTCTTTGTCCTTCTTAACTTCCACATCCATTAGCACAGCTCCTTAATTGCATAGCGCTTTACTGTTAGCTAAATGCTTTTTTAAACGAACGGTTGTGCCTGCTCCAGGGTGCGAACTCACTTCTATCTCATCCATAAAGTTTTCCATGATTGTAAAGCCCATACCTGAACGTTCAAGCTCGGGTTTGGTTGTGAACAGCGGCTGGCGGGCTTCCTCTACATCCTGTATGCCAATACCATCATCCCTGATTTCCATGTCAATACAACCGTCTTCCATCTTGACTGTGATATAGACGAAACAGTTTGGGTTGTTATCATAGCCATGTATGATGGCGTTGGTAACCGCTTCTGAAACGACAGTCTTGATTTCCGTCAGTTCATCCATTGTCGGATCAAGCTGAGCAATAAAGGAAGCTACGGTCACACGAGCAAACGATTCATTTTCGCTCACTGCACTGAATTGAATGTTCATTTCATTTTTCATTTTCAGGCAACCCCCAGACTTTGTAATGCATATTCTTCAGACGGCTCTAAACGAATGATCTTAAAGAGGCCGGACATCTCAAATAGCCGCTTGACTGCCGGGGAAATTGCACAGACCACCATTTCTCCATGCTTCTGTTTAATTTGCTTATATCTCCCTAAAATCACACCGAGACCAGAGCTGTCCATGAATCCAAGAGCTTCCATGTTCAGTACAATGTGCTTGATTCCGTGTTCTTCAATCAACTGAGAGGCTTGCTGCCTCAATTTTTCTGCTGTGTGGTGATCAAGTTCCCCGCTTAGTCGAATGCAAAGAACATCACTTTTAACTTCTAGACCAATAGTAAGACTCACTATCACAGGCCTCCTTCTCTGTCGTATAGTGAGTCAATTCTATTCTGTATTCCCAAATTCCTTCTACAAGACAAAACTAGAAGTATTTAGACAATTTATGCTGTTTTTTTAACAAAAAAACTTGTGGTGACCCTTGCCGTTTCACACCAAAGCGAAGGAGGATGAATGCACAAACAACAATGGTAAGAAGACAATAAATTAATTACCGCTCTTCGTAAACATTCCAAAAGCACGCTTATACAACTGCCAGAAGCTTGCCTGTGGAACATCCTGTTTAGCTATAAGCTGAGTTTCAGACAGTGGCTTCCCATCTTTTTCAATGACAAGTTTACCGATTTTATCTCCCTTTTTCACTGGAGCTTTCAGCTTATCTAATTGTACCTTTTTCTCAACACCGTCAAGCTTTTCGCCTTTTTTCGCAAGCAGGGAAACCGGCTCGTTCGTCATTGCATCAACTTCTTTAACTTTTCCTTTGGAAACTTTCGTCTTGCCTACGCTCGCCCCTTTTTCAAAAAGAGGTTTTGTCTGATATTGACTGAAGGCATAGTCGAACATCTTACTGACCTCTGCATTCCGGTCTTTAGGTGTGGGTTCCCCGAAAACTACCGCAATGACCCTCATGTTGTCTTTTTTGGCCGTTGCTGTCAGGCAGTACTTTGCCTCATTTGTAAATCCGGTTTTCAACCCATCCACTCCTGGGTAAAAACGGACCAGTTTATTTGTATTCACCAGCCAGAATTTCTTATCTGTATCTTCACGCAAGTAAGATTCATAAGTTCCCGTGAAATTTGTGATTTCTTGATGTTTCAACAATTCCTTAGCCAACATGGCCATGTCGTGTGCAGAACTGACATGATCACTTGCCGGCAGACCTGTCGGGTTCTTGAAATGCGTGTCGTTTAATCCCATATCCTTGACTTTATTATTCATTTTCTCTACGAAGCCTTCTTCGCTGCCTGCAATATGCTCTGCCATCGCAACAGACGCATCATTTGCTGAACCGATCGAAATGCCCAGCAGCATTTCTTTGACTGTCATTTCTTCACCAGGCTCCAGGAAAATTTGAGAACCGCCCATGGAGGCTGCATATTCACTTGTTCTGACTTTGTCTTCCCATTTGATCTGGCCCTTTTCAATGGCTTCCATAATCAAGATCATGGTCATGATTTTTGTCATGGATGCCGGCGGGAGCTTTTCATGGCTGTTTTTATCATATAAAACCGTTCCCGTATCTCTTTCAATCAATATCGCAGATTTAGCTGTTTCCGCTAATTCTGTTTTCTTCTCCTCTGCCGAAGCAAACGGAGCCAAAGTGGATGAGATCAATACTAACATAAGGATGGCCGATATCATTCGTTTCATTCCTGGTCCTCCATTCAATGTAAGAATTTCATTACATGCATAGCCCCATTTTTTCCATCCTTATCTTTTTTATACAGGGATTTCCAATGAAATTTTCACTATTATTCGTTCACCATTTAAGGAAGACAGCTCATTTATAACAAAAAAAGACAGATGATCTTGAAGATCACCTGCCTCTTTATGTTGACCAGTCACTTTGGTTATTTGGTTTCTTTGATTTCCCCGTGAATGAGTACAGGGGCATCCACTTTGCTTTGAGTAACTTTGATGCTTTCATAAAGCTTATTCTTTACGTCATCAATTTCTTCACTGCTGCTATGGATGCTCACCAAGGATTCACCCTTTTGGACTTTATCACCAATTTTCTTTCTGAGTTCCAGTCCTACAGCCAAATCGATTTCGGACTCCTTTGTCGCCCTTCCAGCACCAAGCCACATAGCTGCAGTTCCGACTGAGTCAGCAATAATTTCCGAAACATAACCATCTTCTTTTGCTTCCAGTTCAAAAACATGCGCTGCTGTTGGCAGTCTTTCCGGTTCGTCCACTACGGATTCATCCCCTCCTTGGGATTTCAAGAAAAGCTTAAAGCTGTTCAAGGCTGAGCCGTCCTTCATTACTGTAACAAGCTTTTCACGTGCTTCTTCAAGGGATGCGGCTTTTCCGGCAAGATAAACCATATGGCTTCCCAGTGTCAAACATAGCTCGGTTAAGTCTTCCGGTCCCTCACCTTTTAATGTATCAATTGCTTCTTTTACTTCCAATGCATTACCGATCGCAAATCCAAGCGGCTGGCTCATATCAGAGATTACGGCCATTGTTCTGCGTCCGACATTGTTTCCGATGTTGACCATCGCCTGTGCCAGTTCTTTTGAGTCATCAAGCTCTTTCATGAAAGCTCCAGCCCCTGTTTTCACATCAAGGACAATGGCGTCCGCGCCTGCAGCAATTTTTTTACTCATGATGGAGGATGCAATCAGTGGAATACTGTTCACCGTCGCAGTTACATCACGCAGGGAATATAATTTCTTGTCAGCCGGAGTCAGATTACCACTTTGCCCGATAACGGCAATTTTATTTTCATTTACAAGACGGGTAAACTCATCATTGTCGATTTCTACATGAAAACCAGGTACTGCTTCCAACTTGTCAATTGTTCCGCCTGTATGCCCGAGTCCTCTACCACTCATTTTGGCCACAGGAACCCCGACCGCGGCAACTAGCGGTCCAAGTACTAAAGTAGTTGTATCGCCGACACCGCCCGTGGAATGCTTGTCGACCTTGACTCCTTCGATTGCCGATAAATCAATTTGGTCCCCGGATTGAACCATTGCCATCGTCAGATCCGCTCGTTCCCTTTCAGACATGCCCTGGAAGAAAATCGCCATTGTCAGCGCACTCGCCTGATAATCGGGAATGCTTCCATCTGTGTATCCCTCAACAAAATAATTGATTTCTTCCCCTGTCAGCTCTTTGCCGTCCCGTTTCTTTTCGATTACATCAACCATTCTCATTTCTAATCACCTCAAAACTTAGTCATCATGCAGAATATTGCATGTATTCATTCGTTTTTACATCGATTTGACGATAGCTTTTACATAATCAAGGAAGTCTTGCCGAACCTTTTCGGTTGTCTCGATTACTTCATCATGAGTAAGAGGCTGGTCAAGGATGCCTGCCGCCATGTTAGAAATACAAGAGATACCCAGCACATCCAAACCTGAGTGCCCGGCAACAATAACTTCAGGAACAGTCGACATACCTACCGCATCTCCGCCAAGGGTTCTAAGCATACGTACCTCTGCAGGCGTTTCATATACGGGACCGGTATTTCCAACATACACACCTTCTCTAATGTTGAGTGAAAGCTTTTCTGCTACCGACCTTGCCAGTTCACGAAGAGGTTTGCTGTACGCTTCCGACATGTCAGGGAAACGGGCACCAAGCCGGTCATCATTAGGACCGATCAGCGGATTCCCCCCCATATTATTAATATGATCGGAAATGATCATCAAATCACCCGCCTGAAAAGATTCATTAACCCCTCCGGCTGCGTTTGTAACGATCAAGGATTCAACGCCGAGCTCTTTCATAACTCTGACAGGAAATGTCACCTTGTCGAAGCCATAGCCCTCATAGTAATGGAATCTCCCTTGCATGGCCACGACTTCTTTTCCAGACAATTGACCGAATACCAGTTGGCCGGCATGTCCGGCAACCGTTGAAACAGGGAAATCCGGTATTTCTTTATAAGGCACTACGACCGGATTTTCGATCTCTTCCGCAAGGACACCGAGTCCCGAACCTAAAATGAGTCCAATAGTCGGTTTCCCTGTATATTTGTTATTCAAAAAGTTTGCTGCATTCTCTATTTGTTCAAATTTCATATTAAGACTCCTTAGCGATTTCGTTTAAAAAGCTTTTTCCGTATTTAGGAAGTTTCACGTTGAAGTTTTCTGCCACTGTCGCCCCTATGTCGGCAAAAGTTTTGCGGACCGGAATCTCTTTCCCGCCGCTCATTCGTTTCGAATAAACAAGAAGTGGTACATACTCCCTTGTATGATCTGTCCCATAATGTACCGGATCATTACCATGGTCAGCCGTAATGATCAATAAATCATCCTCTGTCATTCTCTCAAAGACTTCCGGCAGCCTTGCATCAAACTCTTCCAGGGCCTTTCCGTATCCTTCAGGGTCGCGGCGGTGTCCAAACAATGCATCAAAGTCCACCAGGTTCAAGAAACTAAGACCGGTAAAATCCTTTTCGAAAGACTTGACCATTTGATCCATTCCATCCATATTATGCTTGGTCCTGACAGACTCCGTCACACCTTCACCATTGTAAATATCAGAAATTTTGCCCAGGGCGATGACATCAAATCCTGAATCTTTCAGTTCGTTCATGACTGTCCGATCAAAAGGTTTCAATGCATAGTCGTGTCTGTTTGAAGTACGCTGGAAGTTACCCGGTTCTCCCACAAATGGACGTGCGATGATGCGGCCAACGAGATATTCCTCGTCTTTTGTCAATTCACGTGCTATTTCACAGATTTTATACAATTCATCAATCGGCACAATCTCTTCATGCGCAGCAATTTGAAGGACAGGATCAGCAGATGTATAAACGATCAATGCACCGGTTTCCATATGCTCTTTACCCAGTTCCTCAATAATTGCCGTTCCGCTTGCCGGCTTATTGCCAATAATAGGTCTTCCTGTTCTTTCTTCAAGTTGTTTCAATAGCTCTTCAGGAAATCCATCAGGATACACTTTAAAAGGCTGGCTGATATTCAGCCCCATGATCTCCCAGTGTCCTGTCATGGTATCCTTTCCTACAGAAGCTTCTTCCATCTTTGTGTAATAAGCCATAGGCGTTTCCTGTTTTTCAATTCCTTTTATTTCACGGATGTTTGATAATCCGAGCTTACTCATATTAGGCATGTGCAGCCCATTCATGCGTTCGGCGATATGCCCTAATGTATCCGCCCCTTCATCGTTGAAATCCTTAGCATCAGGAGCTTCCCCGATTCCTACTGAGTCCATGACAACAAGGTGAACTCTTTTGTATGTATAATTGCTCATTTGTCTCTTCCTCCTTCATTGTTTTTTTGCTTCTCTTGGTTATTTCCAACTAATCGTTGTTGTTACCCGCTGCTGGTGTGCCGCTCCGCTTGGTCGCTGAACTGAAAAGCTGAGGCAGCCGGTCAACCGATATTGATGGGAGTCGGATGCTGCAGATATTGACACTTACGCAGGAAGATCTGTCAGGCTCTGCCTGCTGAAGCTGGACGCGCCAGTACAGCAAGAGGTCACACCCCTTCTGCTTCAATCAAAGCCCTATTCAAAAACAAGGTTAATAGGAAAGAAGATGGTTCAAAGTTTAGTCCTCTTGATCCCATTTTATATAATCATCAAATACAGCTATATATAAGGATATATTACCCCGTTTGGCAGCCAGTAACCAAAAGAACATTCGTCAGAAGTCAGACAACCTTATTTTAAAGCTGCTGTCTTTAAAATACAAGCGTTTACATATATAATCTTCTCCTTCTAACTTTACGGACAATAAAAAAACGCAGGCCACTAAGCCCGCGGGTGAAATTTTGAATAGACATCCTTCATTCTCGTTTTTGTCACATGGGTATAAATTTGGGTAGTGGATATATCCACGTGGCCAAGCATTTCCTGCACCGCTCTCAGATCTGCCCCGTTTTCCAGCAGATGCGTTGCAAATGAGTGTCTCAGGGTGTGGGGTGTCAGCTCCTTGGAAATCTTTGCTTCGGCAGCCAACCCCTTTAAGATTTTCCAAAACCCCTGCCTCGATAACCCCTTGCCATGGTGATTCAAGAAGAGGGAATCATCTTTATGCTTTTTTCTTACCAATTTCGGACGGCCATCCATGAGGTATTGTTCCAGCACTTCAATTGCTGTCTTTCCAATAGGTATGATCCGTTCCTTATTTCCTTTTCCGATACAACGTACGAAGCCCATTTTTAAATGAACATCCTCCAGTTGAAGCCTGATCAGTTCAGACACACGGATTCCTGTTGCGTAAAGTACCTCCAGCATCGCCTTGTCTCTGATTCCAAGCGGAGTGCTTTCTTGCGGAGCTTCCAGTAAGGCTTCCACTTCGCCTATACTGAGTACTTTCGGAAGGGAACGTTCCATTTTTGGCGATTCAATATGTATAGATGGGTCCTGTTCAGTTACTTTCTCCCGAAGAAGAAACTGATGAAATGACCGGATGGAAGCTACATGCCTGGCAATTGTCTTGGCAGACTTCCCTTCATTTTTTAAATGGCTGAGAAATCCGGTGATATTGACCCTTTGCACTTCATCCCACTCTTTCGCTGAATCCACATTTTGAACGAATTTCATGTAATTCCTCAAATCACGTTGATAGGAGTCTATCGAATTCTTGGCCAGCCCCCTCTCAACAATCAAAAAATGGATAAAATCTTGTAGTCTGCTCTCCAAGCTTATTACTCCCCATTCATATAAAAAAGTAACAGCCGGTCAGTCCAGCTCCGCTCCTCCTCCGAAACAGTCTGGAACACTTTTACAGCAGCACCTTCCGGCTCATCGTATCTGTGATAGCTTTCATACTCTTCACTTATACACATAATACCATAGTAAAAAAGAATCGTAGAGCCTGTAAACAATATAAATACTTTTATAGTGTGCCAAATCGTCTTCATCCCTGTTTGAACCATACGCCTGTCCTCCATTAACGTTCTTTCTAACAAGCTATGACGAAAATGGCGTGAATTATACCAGGGAGCTGTAAAAATCTTTGTTTTAACGTATGCAGCTGCTGGCCAATAGGCCTTTTGCTTACACAGAGGCTCGTTGCTTCAAGTCACATAGGACTGGTCATGACTCCCTCCAAAAATAAAAGAACTGACTACATGGCGGCCAGCTCTGTGATTTCTAGTCTTTATTAGGTTCATCTGACTTTTCCTGGCACCTGTAACATATTCCATGGAATGTCAAACGGTGATCCTTTATTTTAAACTTCCAATCTCTTTCTACAATTGCTTCCACATCTTCAAGCAAATCTTCCTGGATTTCATCAACAGCTCCACACTCTATACACACCAGGTGATGGTGAAAATGAGCCGCGCCTTCTTGACGGAGATCATACCTCGATACACCATCGCCGAAATTTATTTTGTCTACAATTTTCAACTCTGTCAGCAGTTCCAATGTCCGATAGACAGTCGCCAATCCAATTTCGGGAGATTTTTCTTTAACGAGGAGGTATACATCTTCTGCACTAAGATGGTCTTCTTCATTTTCCAATAATACTCTCACTGTCGCTTCTCGCTGTGGTGTCAGCTTGTAGCTGGCAGAAGAAAGCTGCTTCTTTATACGGTCAATCCGGCTTTCCATAATCCGTCTCCCTCCCTCGTCAGTGTCTACATTATTATAACAAAAAGGGAGGAATAAGCAAAATAAAATCATTATAAAGAAGATATTATAATTTGTATTAAATAATAATTATTATTTATTAGAAAGGTTGACCATTGTCTTCATCAGATTGGGAGAGATATATGCTTCAATACCAGCTGCTACAGTTATGATGGCTATCGCTAATACAAAGGCGAGTACATATCTTGACAGCAACGGAGCCATCGGGACCTGCAGATGCGAGGAAAGCTTCATAAAGATTTTCCGAATGAGCGTTAAAGAAAAACTGACACTGATCACCCCTATGAAGATAAATGCCGGAATGATCACAATATTTTGCGGCAGGACCGTAGCAAAGGACAGCAGAAATCCATTCCAGCCCATTTGATTCACTAAAAAACCTACTGAAAAACCGATGACAACCCCTTTCATAAATAAAAGGATAAAGATGAGCGGCAGACCGATAATCGATATGCCGAGGATCCACATTAATCCTAAATATTTTACATTATGAAGAAAACTCTGCTGGAACAAGTCTTCCGCAGAAGCAATTTTTCCGTCCGCAATTTCTCCAAAAAACTGTCCCAGATAAAAGTATAGATCTTCTTTTTGAGTAAACGAGAGGCTGTTCACGACCACCGCCCCGAAAATGACCCCCATTAAGAATAGAGTCAGTATGAATAGATAGATAGAGGAATGTGATTGTACATGTTCAATAATTGGATTTTTGGCTGAGATTCCCTTTCGCATCGGTTTTCCTCCTAATCGAGTATTACTAGATACTATGTTGTGAATCTAGTAAATATGTCTAAGCACTTTTGGATTCCTAAAAAGATCTTTGGAAAGTGTGTTGTCGCCAGGCAGTAATTCAGATATAATTTTCAGAAAAATCAGGAGGAGATTCTATGGAAAACAAGATACTGTTTGACTTTCCAGACCTAATCGAAACCAAGCGTCTTTATATAAGCCCCTGCAAACCAGGGGATGGAAAAATCGTTCATAAGGCTATCAATAGCTCTATTAAAAATCTGTCACAATGGATGGGGTTTGCCCAAAAAGTGCAGACCATTGAGGAAATAGAAGAAGGAATACGGATGTCATATGCCCAATTCATTTTACGGGAAGATATCAGGCTGCATATATATAAGAAAGATAGCGGTGAGCTGGCAGGGTCAACGGGATTTCATCGTATTGATTGGGACACTGGCAGTGTAGAGATCGGATATTGGGGAGTTTCTTCCCACGGTGGAAATGGCTACATAACAGAAGCTGTTAAAGAGCTGACCTGCTTCGCCTTTGAACATTTGGCCGTCAATAGAGTGGAAATCCGCTGTGATGAGCTTAACCATTCTTCCAGGCGAATCCCTGAACGGCTTGGCTATACACTTGAAGGGACCCTCCGCCAGAATGCCTTAAGTGCAAATGGACAGGAACTTAGAAATACTTGTGTGTATTCTATTCTGGCGGAAGAATGGAAACACCATCCTCATTAATATATAAACTTTCGGTCTCTATATGGTTTCATGCCCCGAACGGACATTATCACCAGGGAATATAATGGAATCGACTATTACAACTGGAAAACCGGGAAAGGAGGGATTATCATTTGGGTGCCATAAATGGAAAACAATTTATCAATCGGCTTGATCAAATGAATACAGAAGTTTGGTTCGATGGCAAGAAAATCGAAGGTAAAATTTCTGAGCACCCTGCCTTTAAAGGGATTATCCAAACTAAGGCTGCTCTCTATGATATGCAGACCGATCCAGAGCATAGAAAGGTTATGACATACCGGTCCCCGATTACGAACGAGCCAGTGGGACTTTCCTTTTTACAGCCAAAGTCGAAAGATGATCTGCTTAAGCGCCGAAAAATGATGGAAGGATGGGCAAGGAAAAATTGCGGGTTAATGGGACGCAGTCCTGATTACCTTAATACAGCGATGATGAGCTTTGCTTCATCGGCTGCTATATTGCAAGGAAAAGAGAATTGTTTCCCAGAACATTTTCGATTCATTTATGAACTGGCCAGGGAAAAGGACTTATCATTTACCCATACATTTATAACACCGCAAGTGAACCGGTCACAATGCTACTTTCACGATGAGCCCGATGAACCGATATCTGCAAGAGTGGTGGAACAAAATGACGCTGGCATAGTTATAAAAGGTGCCCGCCTCCTTGCCACACAGGGAGGGTTAAGCGATGAAGTACTCGTTTTCAGTGCACCGAGCAAACTCTTATTTGAAAAAGGAGAAGCTTTTGCTTTTTCCATACCATCAGACACAATGGGACTGAAGTTCATCTGCAGAGAGTCTTTTGTCGGCGGGGAATCTACTTTTGATCACCCACTAAGCTCCCGTTTTGAAGAAATGGATACAATCCTTGTTTTTGATCATGTCTTGGTCCCTTGGGAACGTGTATTCTTCTTTGATAACCAAGAAGCCTCTAACTCCCTGGTATTGCAAAGCTCTTTTCACCACTTTACTATTCACCAGGTCCTTATCAGACAGATTATAAAGACGGAATTCATACTGGGGATTGCAGAATCTCTTATTGAGCTGATCAATGTAAGGGAATATCAGCACATTCAAGAGAAAGTATCAGAAATCATTATCGGGCTGGAAACGATGAAAGCACTCCTTGAAAAGTCAGAGCACGATGCTGAGCTGGATGAATGGGGGATTATGCGGCCTGATATCACTCCTCTTCGTGTCGCGAGCAATATTTTCCCTAAAATTTACCCGAGGTTCACTGAAATCATTCAACTGATAGGGGCAAGCGGGATGGTTACTTTACCTACAAATGACGCCTTCCGCTCTGAAATAGGGGCAGACTTGGGACTCTACCTGCAAGGAGCAAACCATTCGGCTGAGGATAAAACCAAACTATTCCGCCTTGCCTGGGATCTTACAATGAGCTCCTTCGGCACCAGACAAACTCAATATGAGAGATATTTTTTTGGCGATCCAGTCCGTTTATCCGGAGCACTGTATCATACCTATCCGAAACAAGGCTGCATCAACATGGTGAAAGACTTTCTGGACGCAAAGAGAGGACAATGATGAGTCACTGTCCTCTCTTTTAGTTCTTGGATACTTTCCCATATCTTCCACCCCCGCCTGCATTGATAGCAAGTCGGCCTGTTCGGGCTTTGTGGATGGCTTCTGCCAGCTGTTCCTTGGTCACTTCCGCGAGCTTGCCTTTAGGTACATGATGCAGAACATCCATCTCAGTCCCAAAATGATCAAGCAGCTTTTCCATGGTTTTGGGTCCGAGGCCTGGGATATATTCCAAAGGGACCTGGGGAATATATGGCGGCCTGACAGGCGGAGGTATATTTTCTGCTAAATCTGCGATCCGGTGCTTCACGCCCCGGATTTTCTTAACATGGCCGCAATCAGGACATCGTTCAGCACTATCCGGGATTATGACACTGCAGCTGCTGCAGGTTGTTTCATAGTACTTACCCAATAGAGGATCAAGTCCGTAGTTGGCCGCAATCCTCCGCCCACCCTCGTTCTTCAGAGCTCTGGCAAACTCTTTAAATGACGGAGATTTCATCATGATCGCATTATACTCACGAGCGATTTTTGCAAGTGAGTGAGCATCTGAATTCGTGAGAAAGGGGTATTTATGGAGCTCCGGGATCCTGTTCGCCATCGAAGTATTGCTGCTCAACCCAAGTTCGACTGCATCTATCATCTCAGGTGAAAAAACCTCAACCAGCGATTTGCTCACACCTTTTCCATAAAGACTTTTAAAAGGTGTGAAGATATGAGCCGGGATAAAAAGCCCCCCCAAGCCCTTCACTGTCTGCTGAAGTTCTCTACCCTCCGCATAAATCCTTTGTGAGCTGAGATGAATGTTTGTCACTCTGCTGCTCAGCCAGCCAGAGAACGATTTCAGAGAATGTAAATCTGGAAAATAAGCAAGGACATGGATCGGTCCTTTGCAGTTTTCATCATTGATTTCGAGTTCACTCCCGGGAAGCAGGACTAACCCATTCTCATGCTGAAAGCCGCCGTCCTCCAACTCTGTTAATTCGCCCCTTCCAACCAGACCCTCTATCTCCAGAATGACTTCCGGTGAATGACAGTCAATAATCCCGAGCATATGCAGACCTTTCGGGTAACCAGAATACCTCAGGATATTCGTTAAAGTCAGGGTTCGAGATCCTGTAATTTTCACAGGGCGTCCGCTTGCAGTCCTTCCAATATGAACATGCATATCTGCAAAGTATTCTTTCATTATTCCTTCATTGCCTCTTTTAATTGCAGGTATTGAACTGCGTAAGCTGTTTTTGCATCGAAAATCCGCTTTTCCTCTATCATCTTTTGAGCTTCCTCTAGAGTGACCTCAATAAGCTCAACAAATTCATCTTCATCAGCAGCACTTGCATTTTCCAATCGATAAATATCCTCTGCAATAAAAAGATGAACCAATTCATCCGCAAATCCAGGTGAAGTATAGAAAGAGATGAGAGATTTCATATTCTTACACCCGTAACCAGTTTCTTCTTCAAGCTCCCTTTCCGCGGTTCTCACAGGTTCTTCACCAGGTTCCAGTTTCCCTGCCGGTATCTCCACAATCGATTGTTCCAAGGCTTTGCGATACTGTTCAACCATAACGATTTTACCTTGCGGGGTCAAAGCTATGACAGCAACCGCACCGGGATGTTTAATCAGTTCACGTTTAGACGTTTTCCCATCAGGGAGGCTTACCTCATCAACTTGTAAATCAATGATTTTCCCTTTATAGATCTTTTCTGTTTTCAGTGTTTTTTCTTCGAATTTTTTCATCTTTTTCACTCCTGTCTGATTGAACACTGATGGTTATTATATCAAATTCTCTTCTTTTACCCTTCCTTCATGCTTTCACTCATATTCTTTCCATTTTTGAATATAGATTAACACTCTAAACATCTTTGTGTGTGTTTTTCGGTCCTGATACTAAATTATCTCGCGGAGGTTCAAATATGAAAGTCATCATTCATCCCAAAGGAGTTATTCTTCAGGGGAAAGCATGGGAAATCAGAGCTAAGCTGAAGGAGTACAGTTATAGTTACGAATATATCAAGGAGTGGACCAAATCTGCCGGCAATGAAAAACAGTAAATTTGGTTTCCTTTGTCTATTTCCGGTACAATATCCTTAATTAATGTGAAGGAAAGGACGGGGAGATCATGGAAAAGCGCAGAATAGGAAAATCTGACCTGTATGTAAGCAAAATGGGGTTGGGCTGCATGTCCCTTGGGAATGACCCCAAGAAAGCGCAGCCGATTATCGAAGCAGCACTGGACGAAGGAATCAACTATTTTGATACAGCAGACCTTTACGATTTCGGCCAAAACGAACAGATTGTCGGAAAGACTCTAAAGTCTGTAAGAAATGAGGTCATCATTGCAACAAAAGCAGGGAATCGCTGGGATGATGTCAAGGAAGGATGGCATTGGGACCCTTCAAAAGACTATATAAAGGAAGCAGTAAAGCGAAGCTTAAAAAGACTTGGGACGGACTACATCGATTTGTTCCAGCTTCACGGCGGTACGATGGATGATCCCTCGGACGAAACAATTGAAGCATTTGAAGAGCTGAAGCAAGAAGGACTCATCCGTCACTATGGGATTTCCTCCATCCGCCCGAACGTCATTAATCGTTTTGCCGATTCTTCCAATATTGTATCAGTGATGATGCAGTACAGCCTGCTGGACAGACGGCCAGAGGAGATATTCCCGCTGCTTAAGGATAAAAAGATCAGTGTAGTCACCAGAGGACCTGTTGCAAAAGGACTGCTCAGTGAAAAAATGCTTGAAAAAGCCTCTGCAAAAATGAAAGAAGAAGGGTATCTCGGCTATTCATACAATGAACTTGCGGAAGTGCTCAGCAGTATACAGGAGAAACTGTCAACAGGCAGATCCATGAATGAGCTCGCCCTTCAATATATTCTCAGCCATGATAC
This sequence comes from Bacillus sp. SRL337, assembly GCF_984799155.1. NCBI lineage: Bacteria > Bacillati > Bacillota > Bacilli > Caryophanales > Bacillaceae > Bacillus > Bacillus sp. SRL337. The sequence goes on from NZ_OZ481793.1 coordinate 3,095,678, forward strand.
AGTCTCAGCTGTCGTTCCAGGTGCAAGTTCAGTCGAACAACTACATGAAAACGCTCAGGCAGTCAACGCATCCCCTCTTTCAAGCAAGGAAATACAGGTATTAAAGGATATCACCAAGCAGAATATTTATGAGCATCACCGCATATGAAACTTTCTCTCCATCCCCGAAGCACGGGGATGGTTTCTTATTTTACATAAATCAGCCTTTCCTCCTGCTGCAAATCTCCTGCAAAGGACCTGACCGAAGAAATTTCAGGATATTCTTCTCTGGCCATCAGAAAGAAAAAATAGTGCTTCTTTCCTCATTCTGTAACAATTCCGCTATAAAAATAAAATATCCAGTCAAAATGCAGCATCTGAGATACCTTCGCCAGGAACTGATGCAAAGGTTTCATCATCTGCTTTTCTTTTTTCTTCCATCTAGTGATAAAGTCATATCCCACTTCTACCGACTGCAAATAAAACGGGATACCCACCCCTTTTATTCTTTCGGGCATATTATACAATTTGAATATTTATGCGAAATAGGACATTTTTCTAGAATTCAAATACCTCTCCCCCCCTTTCTATCCAACCTCTCATTTTTTAAAACCATCAAATAACTAATGCACAAAAATACTACTAAACTCCCTGCAATTGTTTTACGTTAAACCGTTATATTCCTGAAGTTATAAAAAAAACACTTCTAATTACCTATGTAAAATCCGTTGTGCTGTAACTTCCTATCCATTTTCTGAATATTCAAAACATATTCGACATTATAATACAACATTCGACTCGAGTTATTGGTTATCGTTGGGTTACCATCAACTATTTTCCAGATGGAATCCAAAAAAGGGAGGACCGGCACTACCATTCCAAACATTATAGGAGGGAAATGAATGTCAGGAAAAAGAAGGAACGTAAAATGGTTGTCCATTGTATTGACCCTGATCATGTTTATTCCATTAATGTTTCCACCAAATGCAGGAGCAGCTGCTACCACACAACCAGCTACACAGAAAGGAAAACCTTCTGTTTCAGCAAATGACACAGCAAAAATCAGTCCACAATCCAAAATCACATCAAAGCTGCAAGATCAATTCAAGAAGGATAAGCACGTCACATACTTAGTGAAGTTCAAGGAGCAGGTAGACACTAAGTCTGTAGAGAAAAAAGCAGCTGATCAAGCAAAAAAGCAAAAGCTTTCTGCAAACAGCAAAAAATTATTAAAACGAAACTTGGTTGTTTCCGAGCTGCGTTCTACAGCCCTTGAAACTCAAGCAGAAGTGAAAAAATACTTAAATAATGAGAAAAAGTCCGGTGCTGTTAAAGAAGTCAAAGGCTTCTATGTTGTTAACGGCATGGCTGTAACAAGTACAAAAGAAGTCATGGAAAAAATCGCAAACTTCCCTGAAGTTGAGAAGATTTTACCAAACGAAACTCGTCAGCTGATTCAGCCTGTTAAAGTTGATTCCTCTGGGGCAAGCGTAATGCCTAAAGCAAAAAAAGCGGATAATCAACCGGCTAACGTTGAATGGAACATCGACCGTGTCGGTGCGCCAGCCGTATGGGATATGGGAATTGACGGAGCAGGAACTGTTGTCGCCTCCATTGATACGGGGGTCCAATGGAATCATCCTGCTTTAAAAGAGAAGTACAGAGGGTTTGATCCTCAAAACCCTGATGCACCAGATAATGAATTCAACTGGTTTGATGCAACTGCAGGCCAAGGTACCCCTTACGATGACCAGGGCCATGGAACCCACGTTACAGGAACAATGGTCGGTTCTGAGCCAGATGGAAACAATCAAATCGGGGTCGCTCCAGGAGCTAAGTGGATAGCCATAAAAGCATTCACTGCTGATGGAGGAAGTGATGTTGATTTGCTGGAAGCAGGTGAATGGATCCTTGCTCCAAAGGATGCTGAAGGAAATCCGCATCCTGAAATGGCGCCTGATGTCGTAAACAACTCATGGGGCGGCGGACCAGGTCTTGATGAATGGTATCGCGAAATGGTCGCTGCTTGGAGAGCCGCAGAAATTTTCCCTGAATTTTCTGCAGGAAATACGGATCTCTTCAATCCCGGCGGCCCCGGTTCTGTAGCTACACCGGCAAACTACCCTGAATCCTTTGCCACTGGTGCAACAGATATCAATGATAATCTTGGCAGCTTCTCTCTTCAAGGTCCATCTCCATATCAGGAAGTGAAGCCAGAGATATCTGCACCAGGTGTGAATATCCGATCATCGGTTCCGGGAAGCAACTATGAAGGCGGATGGAACGGAACATCAATGGCTGGCCCGCATGTATCAGCCGTTGTTGCGTTACTCAAGCAAGCCAATGCTGGACTAACCGTTGATGAAATTGAAGAAATCTTGATGACAACCGCTGTTCCTTTAACTGATGGTACTTTCCCAGAAACGCCAAATAACGGCTATGGCCACGGCCTGGTCAATGCATTTGATGCGGTTTCCTCAGTTATGAACGGCCTTGGAAAAGTAAAAGGGCAAGTATCAAAAGAAGGCGATGATACTGAAGCGCCTGTTATCACTCATCAAGCACCAGCTGAATCATTTAAAGGAATGAACCTGTCACTCCAGGCAGAAGCCAGTGATAATGTAAGCGTGACAAGTGTTACGCTCCACTATCAAAATGCTGACGGTGAATGGGTTGCAGTCGATGCAGCCAAAACCTCGGGTGACTTCAAATCCGGTACCTATGAAGCCGGCATTCCTGGTGAAGCCTTGACCGCTGATAGCGTAACTTACAAATGGAGCGCGGTTGATTTTGGCGGCAATGATGTTGAGACTGAAGAATATTCTGTTACACTCCTTCCTGGGATTTCAACAGGTTATGAACAGGATTTTGAATCCAGTCCAGCTGGTTGGACTTCTTATGGAGATGCGGACAGCTGGGAGTGGGGAGTCCCTGTAAACGGTCCTGGCAATGCTGCTTCTGGTGAGAAGGTATATGCAACAAGCCTGGCTGGAAATTATGCCAGCAATGCGAATATGTCATTACAAATGCCTCCTGTTGATTTGCCGGAAGGAAACAGCTTCCTTCAATTCAAACAGTGGCACGAACTTGAAAACAATTATGACTACGGCCACGTCTTTGTCTCCACAGATGGCGAGAACTGGACACAAGCCCTTCGTGTCAATGGAAGCACAAATGGCTGGGTTGACGGTGAAGTTGACTTAAGTGAATATGCCGGTCAGCGAGTTTACATTGCTTTCAACGTAACGACAGATGGAAGTGTTGTCAAACAAGGCTGGTACCTGGATGATGTGAAATTAAGCACTGACTCTATCCTTCCGGCTAAGAAAAAAGAACTTGGCTTTAAATCAAAAAATGAGAAATCAGCTTCTGTTGCTAAAAAACCTAGTGTCAATCCAAATAAAATCAAGTTAGCTAAAAACACTGCAAAAGAAGCACCGGGACAAGATAAAAACCCTGCACCTGTACTGCTGCCTTTACAAGCAGAAGTAAGTGTTCTTGAGACAGGACGTTCCGTATATACCAATCCAGCTAATGGATCCTATGAAATGACTCATGCGGCAGGCGAATTCACTTTACAAGCTGCCACATATGGGTACAGATCACAGACTCAAAGTGTAACAATCGAAGAAGATGGTACTTCCACTGCCAACTTCACACTTGAGGAAATTCCTAGTGGAAATGTGACTGGCACTGTAACCAATCAGGTCACCGGTGAACCGGTTGAAGGCGCTACGGCGTTCCTGCTTGAAGATGCAGTAGTGGAGCCTGTCGAAACAAATGAAAACGGGGAATTCGACTTAGAGGCATATGAAGGTGAATATACATTAAAAGTCGTTGCACCTTATTTCTACAGCCAGGAAGTGAGTATCACGATTGAAGGCGGAGAAGTCACCACTGCGGATATCGCATTGGAACCTTTCATCGGATATCCTGGTGAAATCGGCTATGATGACGGCACTGCTGAAAATGCCCATGCATTCTATGATGCCGGAAACGGCTGGGCGGTCAAGATGTCCCTCGAAGAAGGAAATGACACTGCTTTGGTCACAGGCGGCCTATTCCGATTCTGGGATACTGAATGGCCTGTACCAGGCGGAACAGAATTCCAAGTAGCCGTTTATGATGCATCCGGTACTGACGGTGCACCTGGAAAGAAAATTGCCGGTCCTTTTGATGGCACAGCATTACGTAATGGTGAATGGACACATGTAGACTTGAGCGAGCATGGCATCATGGTCGACGATGACTTTTACATGGTGTATATCCAGTCCCAACCAAACCCGAATACACCTGGGCTTGGAACGGATGAAGACGGCGAATACGCAGCAAGAAGCTGGCAGCTGGTTGGCGGAGCATGGTCACTGGCACCAGAAGAAGAAGGTAACTATATGATCCGTGCAACGGTGAATTATGAGGTTACAGCTCCGGTGATCACGTCGCCTAAAGATAATTCTTTCACTAATAATGAGACAGTGACAGTGGAAGGCACATCAGCTCCATCTACCAATGTTCACCTGTTCAACGGGGATGAGGAAGTTGCTGAAACTGAAACCGCAGAGGACGGCACTTTCTCTGCTGACGTCTCCTTGCAAGCCGGTGAAAATACGATCACAGCGAAGGCGGCAACTGAACAAGGAATGACTGGTCCTTCAGAGCCGGTCACCATCACTCTTGACCAGGATAAACCTGAATTGCAAATCACCTCCCCTGAGGAAGGATTGAAAACCAATCGCGAGGCGATTACTGTAGAAGGCAACATCACGGATGAGAACCTTGCTTGGGTTAAAGTGAATGGTGAGAAAGCTTCTGTCAAAGACGGAAAGTTCACTCACAGACTGCTTTTGGATGAAGGAGAAAACGTCATTCAGGTTATCGCTAAAGACAAGGCTGGAAACAAAAAGAAACAAAGCGTTACCGTCCACGCCAAGTTTGGCGACATCGCCATTGACAACCTTCTTCCTGCAGAGGATAAGGAACTGAAGAAAGGTGAATCTGTAAAAATTGAATTCGACAGTGAGCCTGGTCTGGATGCGGCATTCGTGATCCATATGCCGCTGACAAACGCTAAATCGTCAGTCTCCAATGCGACTGAACTTCCGATGATGGAAACGTCAGATGGACACTATGTCGGATACTACACTGCTACTTCCAATGTGAAAGCACCGGGAGCCGTGGTTGAAGTGAAAATCTCGGATGAATTCGGAAATGTAACCACAAAACGCGCTGAAGGTAAATTGTATATTAACTCGAAGAAATAAGCTGTAAAGGAAGAAGAGTTGACCTCGGTCAACTCTTCTTTTTCTGATCAGTCAGGTACATCCTGCCCCATTTTACGGCTCTCTTTTCCAACTCTTTCACAAATTCATCTTTCCCTTGTATGTATGCATCAATATCAGTTGGGAATTGGGCAGCAAGTTCACTTTTTAATCGGCCGTATCTTTCAGCTTCCCCTTTGAATGTTCTCAAATAATGACGAAAGGCCAGATGCCTCGCAATTTCTTCACTGTTTGATGCGTAGATGTGAACATGGTACAGCCTCTTTCCTTTTTCATTTTCATATTGAAAATAACGGCGGCCCTTTATTCCGTTTTCTCCTTTGGCTGTATACCCCCTAGCCTCTAAAGAGGGAGTTCTTTCATCCGCGAGATAAATATCCGGCAGCTCGATCAGAAAATCAATGATTGGTTTGGCTGCCAACCCTTCAACAGACGTCGACCCAATATGGTGAATCCTGGCATTGCATCCTTCAAAGACCTTATTAAGCCTCTTTTTTTCTTGATGGAACTCTTCTTTCCATAGTGGATTATAAGTAGTGACTTCCACTTTTCTTGTCATTACTTGAAGTCCTTCCAATTCATGCTGCTTTCTCCAAGAAGCTCTTCAAATGATTTGTTTTTTTCACGCTGTCTGGCTTCTTCTCTTTTTCTTTCGGCTTCCTCTTCTTTACGGACGGTTTCTTCCTTTTCAAGCTCTTTCTTTTTAGCTTTCAACGCTTGGAATACATCCGATTGCAGTGTATCTTTAAGTGTCACATCTTCATTTTTCTTTGATAATGGGCGCTTCGGCTGTTTTTGTTTTTTCTTCATGGAAGTTCCTCCTTTATTCAGTACTTGATGTATTAGTTTTCTTTCCTGGATTGTCGTTTGCCGCATCTCCAAATTCGATGCCTTGAAATAGCAGCACCTCGATGGCCTGATTCGTGGCCACTCATGACAAACAGTTATGTGAACTTATTTTATCAAAAATATAAAAAAAGAGAAGCGCAGTGCTTCCCTTCTGTAGACCTATTAAAATGCATCTGTTATCAGGTTATCGTCAATGATCAATTCTGGTTCTGTTGTAGATGTCACATCTTCGACTGTGTAGCCCTTGGCCACTTCCCGGAGGACCAAACCGTTTTCCGTCACATCAATGACTGCCCTGTCAGTAATGATTCGGTCCACAACCCCTTCACCCGTCAGCGGCAGGGTGCATTCCTTCAGGATTTTACCCTCACCATCTTTATTTACATGTTCCATGATGACAATGATTTTCCTGGCACCGTGAACAAGGTCCATGGCTCCGCCCATCCCCTTGATCATCTTGCCCGGGATCATCCAGTTGGCCAGGTTCCCATTCTCGGAAACTTCCATTCCGCCCAGGATGGCCACATTGATATGGCCGCCGCGGATCATCGCAAAAGATTCCGAACTATCAAAGTAGGCTGATCCAGGAATAGCTGTTACTGTTTCTTTACCGGCATTGATCAAATCGGCATCCACCTTATCCTCTGAAGGGTACGGCCCGATTCCAAGAAGTCCATTTTCCGATTGAAGGACAACTTGCTTGTTATCGGATAAATAGTTGGCAACAAGGGTCGGCATACCGATTCCAAGGTTCACGTAAAAACCGTCTTGTATCTCTTTTTCTGCTCTTCTGGCTATTTTCTCTCTCATTTTTGCACGATCCATTTTTCCCTCTCCTTTCCGGATGCTCCAAGTTATTGGCTGACTGTTCTTCTTTCTATCCGTTTTTCCTGCTCCGCCTGAATGATGCGTTGGGTGTAGATACTCGGTGTATGGATATCATTCGGGTTCAGATCACCAGTCTCAACCAGTTCTTCCACTTCAGCGATCGTCACCTTTCCTGCAGCAGCAATCATCGGGTTGAAATTCCGCGCTGTTTTGTTGTAAAGCAAATTCCCCATTTTATCGCCTTTCCAGGCACGGACAAGGCTGAAGTCAGCTGTATAAGCTTCCTCCAGCAGATACTCCTTGCCGTTGAAAGTGCGGGTTTCTTTGCCTTCTGCAATTGGTGTGCCGACGCCTGCTGGTGTATAAAAGGCTGGGATGCCGGCCCCCCCTGCACGGATTTTCTCGGCAAGTGTTCCCTGAGGCACCAATTCAACCTCAATTTCCCCTGAGAGCACTTGTCTTTCAAACTCTTTATTTTCTCCTACATAGGACCCTATCATTTTCTTGATTTGTTTATTTCGTAAAAGCAGCCCCAGTCCCCAGTCATCGACCCCGCAGTTATTGGAAATGACGGTTAAGTCCTTCACACCTTTGTCAACAAGAGCAAGAATCAGGTTCTCCGGGATACCGCACAGCCCGAATCCTCCGACCATCAATGTAGCACCGTCTTGAATATCTGCAATCGCCTCATTAAAAGAAGTATATACTTGTTTCATCCCTTTTCCTCCTCCGCAAAAAGTTTTACGCCTTCTCCACTACTGTCGCAACTCCCTGGCCGCCGCCGATGCATAGAGTTGCCAGTCCCCTTTTGGCATCTCTTCTCCCCATTTCATGGATGAGGGTGACCAGGATTCGTGTACCGCTTGCGCCAATTGGATGACCTAATGCAATCGCTCCACCGTTTACATTCAGCTTCCCCTTATCAAATTTCAATTCACGGTCCACGGCCAGCGATTGGGCTGCAAAAGCTTCATTCGCCTCAATCAGGTCGATATCAGCCAGTGAAAGGCTGGATTTTTCCAGTACATTCTTAACCGCAGTGACAGGTCCGATTCCCATTACCGCCGGGTCGACCGCAGCATTGGCATTTGCCCTGATAGTGACCAGCGGCTTTATGCCGAGCTCTTCCGCCTTCTCTCTTGACATCACTACGACTGCTGCCGCTCCGTCATTGATACCCGATGCATTTCCTGCTGTTACGCTTCCTTCCTTTTTAAATGCAGCCCTCAAGCCTGAAAGTTTTTCCGCTGTTGAGCTTTTCCGCGGAAATTCGTCGGTTTTAAAAATATGAGGATCTCCTTTTCTTTGAGGAATTTCGACCGGGACGATTTCACTTTCAAATCTTCCTTCTTCCATTGCGGCCGCTGCCTTTTCCTGGCTCCAAGCCGCAAACTCATCCTGCTCTGCCCTTGAAATCGAGTAGCGGTCACACAGGTTCTCAGCCGTCATTCCCATATGATAATCATTGAACGCACACCACAACCCATCTGATATCATGCTGTCGACAATCTTACCGTCTCCCATCCTGTAGCCGTTCCTTGCATCTTTCAGCAGATATGGCGCCTGGCTCATGTTCTCCATTCCACCTGCAACGACAATATCTGCATCTCCTGCGAGGATGGCCTGTGCAGCCAAATGAACCGTCTTCAGACCGGATCCGCATACCTTATTGATGGTCAACGCAGGAACGGTTTCCGGCATGCCGGCTTTCAATGCTGCCTGCCTTGCAGGGTTCTGGCCAAGGCCTGCCTGCAAAACATTCCCCATGATCACTTCATCCACTTCACTCGCCGACACCCCGGCTTTTTCCAGTGCGTCTTTGATTACCGCTGCTCCCAGCTCCGGTGCTGAGATATCTTTTAAAGATCCGTTGAAGCTGCCTATGGCAGTACGGACTGCACTCACGATCACTACCTCTTTCGTCATCTCTTTTGTCCTCCTTGTCATGCAGAACTTGCTAAAAAATGCAGCAAGCTGCCATGCATTTCACCTCTACTTATAATGGTTTCTATGTAAGCGTTTAAATTCCTCTTAATTCGTCAAAAAATTTATAGTTGATTTTTAAATCTGAATCTTTCTACAATAGTAGTAGACCTTACTATGAATCTGGAGGAAATTCCAATGGACTTGCCAAAAAAAGTCACGATGATTGAAGTCGGCCCCCGTGATGGCCTGCAAAATGAAAAAAAGTTTGTTCCTACCGATATTAAAATCCAATTCATCCGCGCACTGAAGGCTTCGGGTTTGAAAGAAATGGAACTCACTTCCTTCGTTTCGCCTAAATGGGTGCCGCAAATGAAGGATGCCGGCGAAGTTGTCGAAGCCTGTCTCAACAGCAGCCGCGACATTGTGCTTGCCCCGAACCGAAAAGGAGTCGATCGCGCCCTTGATACCAAAGGGAAGGCTGTCGCCGTTTTTGTCGGTGTCAGCAATACTTTCAATAAGAAGAACATCAATAAAACGACATCTGAAAGCCTTGAGGAACTAAGACCGATCGTCAAGGAATTAAAAGAAAAAGGCTGCTTTGTCCGCGCCTGTATCTCTACCTCATTCTATTGCCCTTATGAAGGAAAAATACCTCCAGAGGAAACACTGCAGCTTTGCAGGGAATTTGTTACAATGGGCGCAGATGAATTGAGTGTCGCAGATACAGTCGGGATGGCTAATCCCAAGGAGGCTTTTGAGCTCTTCTCCTTGCTGAAAGAAACACTTCCTGACGTTTTGTTGACAGCCCATTACCATGATACCCGCAAAATGGCACTGGCCAATATCCTTGCTTCCCTGCAGGCCGGAATTGATCGTTTTGATACCTCCGCGGGCGGGCTTGGCGGCTGCCCTTTCGCACCAGGGGCTTCAGGCAATGCAGCTACAGAGGATGTTGTCTTTATGCTTGAACAAATGGGGATTGAAACCGGCGTCGATCTTGACGGCCTGGTCGCAGCGGTCAAGATTGTCGCACCTCACCTTTCCCGTTCCATCGATACCGGTTATTATAAGCTGCATACACCTGCACACTAAGCTGAATAGCCTTGACTTCCTTGTGCATCCTAAGCTTATATCTTATTTAGGAAAGGAAGAAAAACATGAGCCAAAAACGCGAAAAGGGATTCAGCCAAAAGGGGAAACCTACTGCTGATACTGTACAGAATGTCATTTCGAAAGAAGAGCTTGAAAAAGCTGTTCATCCAACCAACCGCCAGAATTCCGAACAGTAATCCTCGCTGCGTCATATTTTTTCCGGGCTGTGCAATTTACGGCCCGTTTTTTTTATGACTGATGACGTATCCAGTGGTAAACTATAGAAAACGTATCGTTGGAGGACATTACTATGAAAAAGTGGGTGCCGGCAGTCGGTGGAGCTCTTGCAGCCGCCGCAGGTCTCGGTGTTTTTTTAACCAACCAGTTTATGTACCTTAAGAAGAAGGACGAACAGGTCATACTGCAGCGGGAAATATCGGCTGGACGTCTGAATCTTGAGGAGTATGAGGCGCTGCCAAAGGAAGAAGTAAGTATATCCTCTCCTTTTGGCTACAGCATCAAAGCCGTTTTCATTCACCCGAATCCAGGCAATAAATATATGATATTCTGTCATGGGGTCACTGAAAACAAGCTGAATTCCTTAAAATATATGAATCTTTTTTTGAAAAGAGGATTTAACGCGGTGGTATATGATCATCGCAGGCACGGGGAATCCGGGGGCAGTACCTCCAGCTATGGATTCTTTGAAAAGCAGGATTTGAAAGCAGTCGTTGATGAGCTGATCAAGCGCCGGGGAGAAGATGTCTACTTTGGCATCCACGGTGAATCAATGGGAGCGGCCACCACCCTTCTTTATGCAGGCTCCGTTGAAGACCGGGCTGACTTTTATATAGCAGACTGCCCTTACTCAGACTTTGGCGAACAGCTTTCCTACCGGATGGCAAGAGAGGTCAAGCTGCCTGTCGGAAGGCTGCTGCTGCCGCTTGCCGATTTATTCCTCAAGCTCCGTGAAGGGTATACTCTCAAGGATATTTCCCCGCGCTCTGTGGTAGAAAATATCCGCAAACCGGTCTTATTCATCCACAGCATCCCGGACGACTACATCCTGTCATCGATGACACAGGAGCTGTTTGACAAAAAGAGCGGAAGCAAAAAGTTATACCTTGCAGCCAATGGGCTTCATGCACAATCTTATAATGACAATAAAGAGGAATATGAAAAAGCGGTAGATGAATTCCTTGAAGAGATTGGGGCCGCTGCCGTGCACCACGTTTCGTAAAATAGAAAGGATGGAGCCTTGATGGCACCATCCTTCTTATCAGCGAATGAAAAAATTCATCCGCCCATTCAAAATCTGACCGGGACTTTTCAACTGAAACATTTTGGCTGATGTGGAAAAATCGATTCTCAAATCTTTATCATAAAAAACCTGTTTTGACTTCTCGACCATAACGGGAATCGAACCGGTGTCGATTTCAATATCATCGCCGCCTGTTTGTTGAACATATTCCAGGACAGGGATCCCGCTCATTACACACCCGCAGCCTTCAGTTTCGTATTTTATCTTTAAACAGCCTTCTTTATCGCCTATTCTATTCTTCAGAACTTTTTGTGCCTCATCGGTAATCGTGATGTTCATTACTGGGCCTCCCTAACGTTTCTGTATGACCTGATTTTATCACATAGAAACGGGAAATTCATTGTTTTGGATTGGTTGCAGCGGATAGAAACGGTTGCATTTTTTCCGCCTTCCACTTACTATCAAAGTGGGGAATCTTTGTTACATATGGAAAGGATGGTTAGATGTCAAAAGCACAAATTAAAGTGAACGATAATGGATCATTGAAGGTGACAGGCGATGTTGAGCTTGTAGATGCAGAAGGCAACGTTTTTCCAACAAAGAGCGTATTCTCTCTCTGCCGCTGCGGGCTGTCTTCGAGAATGCCGTTCTGTGACGCTTCTCATAAAGGCAAGTTTGAATCATGTGTTCGTGCAGAAAAAGTCCTTGATGATAAGGAATGAAGAACAAAAGCACAAGCGCCTTGGTCAGCCCCGACAGGCATAAGACGAGCTGACAAGAAGGCTGCTTTTCAACCTTCTTATCGGATTGGCTTATGCCCCGAGGGGCTAGGTGCTTAGAGCTAGATGCAGAATGAATCTTTATTATCTGCACCTCAAGAATTTTATAGCTTTCCATACAAACAAAAAGCCTGAACCAAGAGGGATCCCTCTGTTTCAAGCTTTTTTTTTAACGGCTCTACTTGAACTTGCTGCTGCATAATATGAATTACGCAAACATGAAGGAAAAGAGCTGCTCTCCTTGTTCAGAAAAAAGATCCCCAGTATCCAAGGGATATCCGAAAGCAGCAATCTAAGCGAAAACTGCCTTTACAGTTTAATGCTCTTACTCTTCTGTAAAACGAATATCCACTATATCTTGGATGGACAGATAGGATGTTTTTTCAAAGCGGTCCACTACATGAATCTTACTGTTCAGCCCATCGTAGTAATGAATCCGGCCGATGAGCAATTGATGGCGCTGCCCGGCATAATGGGTGATGGTGACCAGGCGGCTGAACTCCATGGCTTCTGCTGTAACTTCATTCAATTCCTCAAGATGCTGTTCGTCGATCTTCTTCCGCTGTTCAAAGCTGTCTTCTTTCGCCCAGTCCCTCAGCACCTTCACGTGCTCCGGGAGCATCATGGAGGTCCACTTGATTCTTCCACGGTCGCGGTTCATTTTTACCACCCTCCCTCTTTTTTTCTTAGTGGATTTAATCTTCCCAGCCCGGCCTGCCGCCTCTTATGCCTTATGCCCTCCCAATAAGGTCGCACGATGCTTGGCAGTTCCGGCAGCAGTATAGGAAATCGCGCGAAGCAAGGAACCTGAACCGTATTTATGGCGAATCTGGTCAACGACATAGCCCAGCTCCCTCTTCTTCCAGCGGTCCGGCTCAAATAAGCTGATCTGCATACTTTCATCCGGGAAGAGGTTTCCCAGGCTGATGGAAATGCTGCGGACGGTTTTGCCATTATAGTTTTCTTTAAAAAGATCGAGGCAGACTTTATACAAGTCCATGGTGATGTTCGTAGGCTCCTCAATGGACCTTGACCGGTGGAAGCCTCCTCCAAATTCCTCCTGGCTGTAACCGACGCCAAAGCTGATCGTCCGTCCTGCCTGCCGGTGATTCCGTGTCCGCCGGGCTACTTCTTCACACATTTCAAGAATCACACTTTTGATTTCCTCTTCCTCTTTGTAGTCGCGAAGGAGGATCTGGCTTTTTCCAAAGCTGACCTGCCCTTCCATGATCGGTGCCCCGATTTCGGAAAGGTCGACCCCCCAGGCGTGATAGTAAAGCTGATTGCCCATGATCCCGAATTTGCTTTCTAATTTCTCCAGGTCGTATCTGGCAAGCTGGCCGACATTGAAAATCCCCATCCGGTTCAAGGTCCTTTCAAGCCGCTTGCCGATCCCCCACATTTCGCTCAGCGGAGACACCGTCCATAACTTTTCCGGGACATCTTTGTAAGTCCATTCTGCAACCCCATGCTTTTTTGCCTCCAGATCCAGGCAGAGTTTTGACATGAGCATATTCGGACCGATTCCGATGGCGCAGGGGAGCTGGAATTCCCTTTCGATGTCCTGTTTGATTTTCCATGCGATAGTATGGGCATCACCCCAAAGGCTGGATGTTCCATCTATCTTCAAAAAGCTTTCATCGACACTGTAGGTATGGATGGCTTCTTTGGGAACATACCGATGAAATAAACGGGTAATTTCAGTGGAAATGCGGATGTAGGTGGCCATGGCGGGTTCAACCACCAGGATTTTGGGGTCCTTTGGCACTTCAAACAGGCGGGAACCGGTTTTGATGCCGAATTCCTTTTTCACTTTTGGGGAAGCAGCCAAAATGACGCTGCCCGGACGATCCAGTTTCCCTGCCACAGCCAGGTAACATTCCAATGGATCAAGTCCTCGCATGACAGCCGAGCAGCTTGCATAAAAACTCTTCATATCGATGCATAAAATCTTCTGGTCGGGAAGCTCACCGTATTCGACAGTCATTATTTCCGCTCCTTTCTCTTAGGGAACATTCGTTCTATTTTATCTAAAATTGTATACGAATATACGTTCGTTTTCAAATATTATTTGTTGGTACAAAGAGAAAAATTTTGAGATTATGGTCAAAAAAGGAGAATCAGCACATAATGGACAATTGAGGTTAAAGGAGGAAAATAGTGAAATGAAGGCTTTGGCAGAATGTGTTATATGGGTTTTTGATCGGGTGATCGCAAGGATGGCGGTGTGCCCCTGCAGGTGCGCGGCTATTATGTAAGCGGATCTCCTTCTATAACCGGGGTTTCCTCGCTAATCACCCCATTCTAAACTGGATCTCCTTCTATAACCCGGTGTTTCTCGCCTAATCACCCCGTTCTAAACTGGATCTCCTTCTATAACCGGGGGTTTCCCGCCTAATCACCCCGTTTTAAACCGGATCTCCTTCTATAACCCGGTGTTTCCCGCCTAATCACCCCATTCTAAACTGGATCTCCTTCTATAACCCGGTGTTTCTCGCCTAATCACCCCGTTCTAAACTGGATCTCCTTCTATAACCGGGTGTTTCCCGCCTAATCACCCCGTTTTAAACCGGATCTCCTTCTATAACCGGGTGTTTCCCGCCTAATCACCCCGTTTTAAACCGGATCACTTTCTATAACCGGTGTTTCTCGCCTAATCACCCCGTTCTAAACTGGATCTCCTTCTATAACCGGGTGTTTCCCGCCTAATCACCCCGTTTTAAACCGGACCTCCTTCTATAACCGGGTGTTTCCTCGCTAATCACCCCGTTTTAAACCGGATCACTTTCTATAACCGGGTGTTTCTCGCCTAATCACCCCGTTTTAAACCGGATCTCCTTCTATAACCCGCGCTAATCACCCCGCTAAACAACAACTCTCTCTCTATAACCGGACGTTCACACGCTAATCACCCCGTTATACAATAACTCACTCTCTAGAACCGGGTGTTTCTCGCTAATCACCCTGTTTTAAACCGGATCTCCTTCTATAACCGGGTGTTTCCCGCCTAATCACCCCGTTTTAAACCGGATCTCCTTCTATAACCGGACGTTCACACGCTAATCACCCCCGTTATACAATAACTCACTCTCAAGAACCGGACGTTTCCGCCTAATCACCCCATTATGGAACACGCATTTCCAAAAACCATCCGAATAAACAAACATCCACGACCAAAAAACAAACAAAACCAGCCCCGGATTCTCCAAGGCTGGCCGTAAAATTTATTTCTTAAAGAAAGCATTTTTTCCGAGACGCTCCACAATTCCCGGAAAAAGGGTATACAGGACGCTGCCGGCATTCATCCAGCGGGGCAGATTAATTTCGCGCGTATTGGTCAGCATCTTGTCCACAATTTTTTCAGCGACTGCATCGGGATCCAGCATGAAGCGTTCCACATTTTTAGCATAGGTGCCGGAGCGGTCTGCCACATTGAAGAAATTGGTGGCTATAGGGCCCGGGTTGACCGCCGTTACATAGATGCTGGAAGAGGCGGCCTCCATCCGCAGGCTGTTCGTAAAGCCGAGAACAGCATGCTTGGAGGCAGAATATGCACTCGATTTTGGAGTGGCAAGCTTGCCTGCCTGGGATGCAATGTTAATGATGTGTCCCGAGTTTCTTTTTTTCATGATCGGCAGTACGTGTTTCGTACAGGCGATCAGTCCGAGGACATTGACCTCAAACATTCCTTTGATGTCCTCAAAGCTTGCCTGGTCGGCCTCATCAAAAATTCCATAACCGGCATTATTGACAAGGATATCGACATTCTCAACCTCTCTATAAATCGACTGAAAAATCGACGGAAGGGATTCAAAATCCGATACATCCACACTGTGGACGAAGGCTTTCACCTTATATTTTTCCTGGACTTTCAGCTGAATCTCTTTAAGACGTTCGCCATTGCGGGCAAGCAGCACGATATTTGCTCCCCGTTCTGCTGCTTTGAGCGCAATCTTTTCTCCTATTCCCCCGGATGCTCCTGTGATGACAATATTTTTATTCTTTAAACGCTGATTCACCGTTTCACCTTCTTTTTAACAATAATAGAACAAGACGCCGTCCCGCTCTTCCCGGAAGATCTCCTGTCTTGCTTCCAAATAATCAATTTGAGCCTGTGTTTCGGACAGAGTCAGCCCCAATTCTTTTTGGTACACAGTTGGGAACAACTTTTGGCAAACAGAAAAGAGAGTCTGAGGATCATTTTTTACTAATTCTTTTACATGCATGGCCCGTTCATGCTGTTTTTTCAGCCGCTTCCGTATAAGAGGATGAACCTCCGTTATTTCTTCTCCATGACCTGTATAGGCGATGCTGATGTCCATTTGCAAGAGTTCCTTGAGAGAACGATTATATTGAAGCTGAGGCTTCGGTCTCTCCTCCCCCTCTTTTTCTGGAGGTTCAATCAGCGGATTTGGGGAAATGTGTGCCAACAGATGGTCCCCGGCAATCATCATTCCATCCTTTTCACGCCAAAAAGAGATATGGCTTTGGGCATGGCCCGGTGTATCCAGGACAGTCCATTCCCCCATCCCGGGAATAGGATTCCCCTCTTTGAGCACAGAGGTCAATCCCCTGTTTCCCATAAACTTCAGGGGAGACCTGATTTTTTTGATAAATGGTAAGTACTCCTGAGGCAGTCCGGCCTGCAAAAATAATTTTACATAAAACCGGTCATGCTCTTCAAAAAAATCATCCCGCCTCACCAGCCATCTTTCATTGGCGGGGTGCCCGATGATGTCAATGTGATCAGGCATCCAATCCAGCATTCCCGCATGGTCCGGATGATGGTGAGTCAGTATCACCTGTTCAATATCCCCAATCGAATATCCCAGTTCCATAAGGTTCCTATCCAGGATTTCCTTTGCTTCTTTGGTTTGCGGGCCGACGTCGATGAGGCTCAGCGCCTCTCCTTTCACGAGGTAGACATTGACATCCCCGACTGCAAAGGGAGTCGGCAGTATAATTTTCGCTATATCTCCAGCCCAATTGGCATTCATATCCATTCACCACTTTATATGTATTTGAAAATGAATGATCATTCATTCCTTTATTTTACTCCTTTTCTTAACTATTGTCATGGAAAACCCGATTTTCCCCGTAATGCAGTGAGGATAATGACAAAACACTGCATATCGGATCATGAATTGCTACAATAGAGGGTAATCGCAATTAATGCATGGGAGAAGTGATCAATGCTTGTCACATTACTGATCGTAAATAGTATAGGATGGCTCATTTTAAGCTCAAATATATACTGGGGACTGCGAAGAATTGATTCATTGGAGAAAGCGGATGCAGTTCATGACGGCCCTCTCATTTCCATTATTATTCCTGCCCGCAACGAAGCACATACCATCGGAACGAGCATTCAGACACAGCTTCAGCTGAATTATAAAAACATCGAATGGATCATCGTGAATGACCGCTCGACGGATAGTACCGGTGAAGAAGTGGAACGGGTTGCCCAAATGGATCACAGAATTAAAACACTGCATTTGACAGAACTCCCGAAAGGATGGCTTGGAAAAAACCATGCGCTTTATCAGGGATATCTTCTCTCTGAAGGGAATCTGCTTCTATTTACCGATGCCGATGTGCATTTTCATCCGGACTCGGCCTCAAAAGCAGTTAGGATGCTGGAGACAAAAGCAGCGGATCATTTGACGGCAGCGCCTTCTTTGACTGCCAAAGGTTTTTGGCTGAAGACATTCATCGCCTTTTTCCTGTTTGGGTTCACCTATTACAAGAGGCCATGGAAGGCGAATGATCCAAGCTCCTCTATCGGAATGGGAATCGGTGCATTCAACCTGATCACACGCAAGGCCTATGAAACCATTGGAACGCATGAAAGTTTACGAAACAGGCCGGATGATGACCTCCAGCTTGGAGCTAAGATAAAGGAACATCAATTAACTCAGAGAATGGTAACCGCCATCAGCCTTCTCAGCGTGGAATGGTATCCGACCTTGCAATCGGCCTTACAGGGCTTGGAGAAAAACACCTTTGCAGGTCTGTACTACCGTTACTCAATGGTGATCCTGGCAGTCGCAGGAGTATTCTTTTCTCAGGTCTTTCCCTTTTTGACCCTCCCGGCCGCGGACCCTGCTGTACGGTTGCTGAGTTTAACGGTGATTGCCCTGATTTGTTTTAGCTATATGCTGGTGATTAAAAAAATGACAGACTTCCATCCAACTTTATTTTTCGTGCTGCCTATAACGGCCCTGATCTTCATTTTCAGCATCATCAGGGCCGTTGTCCTTACATTTGTACGCGGAGGTGTCATTTGGAGAGGCACCAAATATTCCTTAAAAGACCTTCGCAGCAAAATCGATGAGTAAGGCAAAATTCTTTTTCAGAAAATTCCCTGCTGATATAATAAGCGTGTATTTAGGAAGGCGAAATAGTAAAAAGGAGCGGATACAATGTCAGCCAAATTATTTGAACCATATAAAATCAAAGATATTACCTTGAAAAACAGAATTGTGATGGCGCCAATGTGCATGTACTCTTCCCATAACGAGGATGGAAAAGTCGAGAACTGGCATAAAACCCACTATACAAGCAGAGCAGTCGGCGGTGCAGGGCTTATCATCCAGGAAGCCACTGCCGTCACGCCTCAGGGACGTATTTCCCCCCAGGATCTAGGCATCTGGAGCGATGAACATGTCGAGGGACTGAAAGAACTTGTCTCCCTCATGAAAGAACAAGGAGCACATGTAGGGATACAATTGGCTCATGCAGGCAGAAAGGCTGTGCTCGAGGGAGACATCATTGCCCCGTCAGCAATTCCATTCAATGAGAAAATGAAAACTCCTCAAGAAATGAGCCAAAAAGATATACAGGAAACTGTGGAAGCCTTCAAACAAGGAGCAGAAAGGGCCAAGAAAGCTGGTTATGACGTTATTGAAATCCACGGGGCACATGGATACTTAATCAACGAGTTCCTTTCCCCTCTTTCCAATAAACGCAGCGATGAATATGGCGGCTCTGCCGAGAATCGATACCGTTTCCTCAGGGAGGTCATTGATGCCGTCAATACTGTGTGGAACGGCCCTCTTTTTGTCCGTGTTTCAGCAAAGGATTATGCAGACGGCGGGTTGGATGCGGAAGATTATGCTGTCTTTGCCTCATGGATGAAAGAACAGGGAGTCGACTTGATTGATGTAAGCTCGGGAGCAGTCGTCCCTGCAAGAATCGATGTTTACCCGGGATACCAGGTAAAGTTGGCTGAAACCATCAAAAACAAAGCAGAAATCCCAACCGGTGCAGTTGGCTTGATCACCACCGGTATTCAAGCAGAAGAAATCCTCCAAAATGAACGTGCAGACCTCATTTTGCTGGCAAGGGAACTCTTGCGTGACCCTTACTGGCCAAGGACAGCGGCCAAAGAACTCGGAATGGAAATCCAATCCCCGAAACAATATGACAGGGCTTGGTAAATTAAATAAACAAAAGGGCGCGCTCAGCACCGCAAAAAACAAAAAGTCCAGACTTCAGCAATAGTCTGGACTTTTTGTTTATTCTTCTTTCCAAATCCGCCTTATAGAAGGTGAATCGTTCTCGAGATCAATATGATACACATCTGGATTCGTTAACTCCATTAATTCTTTAAAGCCAAAGCGGTCAGCGAAAAATCTGAGAAGCAGAGTCGCCAGGTTTCCATGGCTGACTGCGATGATGTTTTCATAATCAGTATTCAAGATATCCTTAATAAATGAAGAAGCCCTTTCAAAAGCTTCACGATTTGATTCTCCTCCAGCAAGAACATAGTCAAAATTTTCAAAGCTTATTTCGAGATGGTTCATCCAATCATCGAGTGGGGTACCGCTCAGAATTCTCTCACCCAGGCGTTCATCTTGAACGATGGGAAGCCCTCTTTTATCGGCAAGGGGTTCAATGGTCTTTATTGCCCTTAAGAACGGACTGCTGTACACTGCATCAACCTTTTGGCCTTCAAAAAACTTCACCAATGATTCTGCTTGTACTTCTCCAAGGTCCGTCAATTCCGCCTCAGGAGGCTGGCCTTCAGCCTTTGCATGGCGTATGATATACAAGTTCTTCATCTGATTCGTCCTCTCCTTTCTACATCAGCGGTGGCAGTACTGAGCTGGCACCCGGAAGCGTACTAAATCGATTATTTCGTTACAGAAAACTCAAAGAAATCGCTCGCAATATAGCTCTCAGAGAAATTCTCCCTGGCTTCCTGCTCCAGCTCAGGCCACTCGGTTTCAGTAAATCTTGAACTGATATGGGTCAAAAGCAATTTACTGGCGCTGGCAGCCGCTGCTGTTTCAGCAGCCTGCTTTGTTGTAGAGTGGAAATAATCATAAGCCATCTGTTCCTGGTCCTTCGCGAAGGTGGCTTCATGGATGAGAACATCCGCATTTTTAGCAAGCTTAACGGCTGCAGGGGAGGGCCTTGTATCACCAAGAATGGTGACGACCCTTCCTTTAATAGGCGGTCCCAGAAAATCGATTCCATTGACCACTCTTCCGTCGTCCAATTCCACTGTTTCCCCTTTTTTCAACTTCTTAAAAATGGGTCCCGGTTTAATCCCTAAGTCTTTCAGCTGCTCAGCCTGTAGAACACCCGGCTTATTTTTTTCCACTACCCTATACCCGAAGCAAAGGAGGGCATGGTCAAGTCTCCGGGCTTCCACTGAAAACTGGTCATCTTCAAAAATGATTCCCTCGTCGATTTCTTCAATATGTAAAGGATATCTCAGATGGGTTCCGCTGATGGCTAAAGAGACGTCGATAAACTCCTTTATCCCAGGAGGACCATAAACCGTCAATTCCGCTTCGCCTCCCTGAAAAGACCGGCTGCCCAAAAATCCCGGCAGGCCGAAAATATGATCCCCATGAAGATGAGTGATAAAGATCTTTTCAATCTTTCTCGGTTTCAATGATGTATGTAAAATTTGATGCTGGGTCGCTTCTCCGCAATCAAACAGCCAGACAGCATTCCTTTCTTCCAAAAGCTTTAAAGCAATTGAAGTAACATTTCTTAATTTGGCAGGAACGCCTGCACCTGTGCCCAGAAAGAGCAGGTCCATCACCTTCACTCCTCTCCTGATTTTCTCATTTCATCATAGCATAAATCGAATGTCCTGCTGATATATAAGGACTGAACACCGTTTTAAAAAATGCCCGCCATTCTGTAATAAGAATACGGATTGGAGACAAGCTAATGAAGACATAGGCTGGTCATTCAGGATGCCTTATTTTTCGAATTAGTATGTCACTAAAGCGAATTATTGTGTACTATATAATAGGCTCTGTCCCAAACCTGACAGCATATGATTTGCTAAATAGATAGTAAGTCTTTAAAATTAAGTACTTGTATGGAGTTCTTTTCAAAAGGCTCTTTTCGTAAACTTTGTTGCTATTCAATATAAATTTCAACTAATATCCTGGTAAATCGTCGTTAAAACCGCGGTGAGCAGGAAAGAAAAGAGCTGCACGTTCTTTTTCGAGAGTAAAACCCTATGAATACAGGGGAAAAATCCGGCACTTGGGATTTTTCCGAAAGCAACAATATATGCGAAAACAGCCTTTCAAAAAAAGGATACAGCAAAAATTATACTATTGCTGATTTGTTATGATTGGTATCTTCGGTCTGACTGGCAGTCATCAAACATACGAAACAGCTATCATAATAGGAAAAAAGTGAGGTCTTAGCAGTGAAACATAATGATACACCATCTACTTTACTAATGATTTTCGGTGCAACTGGAGATTTGGCCAAAAGAAAGCTTTTTCCTTCTCTATATCACCTCTTCAGAAAAGGAAAATTCGCTAAAAATTTTGCTGTCATCGGCGTTGCCCGCCGTGAGCTGTCAAATGAAGAATTCCAGGCACACGTCAAGGATTCTGTCCTTACATCCATTGGGAAAGATGAGAACATTGAAGAATTCGTTTCTCATTTCTATTATAAATCCAATGATGTTTCTGACAGTGATTCATACATAGAATTAAATCAGCTGGCAGCTCAATTGGATGAACAATATCAGCTAGAAGGCAACCGGATTTTCTATCTTGCCATGGCACCTGAATTCTTCGGCACGATCACTGATCATTTGAAACAGGATGGATTGACAGATACTAAAGGCTTCAAACGCCTTGTCATTGAAAAGCCGTTCGGCCATGACCTTGAGTCTGCAGAGGTTCTCAATAATCAAATACGCGCCTCTTTTTCAGAAAAAGAAATCTATCGTATTGACCACTATCTCGGAAAAGAGATGGTTCAAAACATTGAGGTCATCCGGTTTGCCAACGCCTTGTTCGAACCTTTATGGAACAACCGCTACATTTCCAATATCCAAATCACTTCGAGTGAAGAGCTTGGTGTAGAAGAACGGGGCCGCTACTATGAGAAGAGCGGTGCATTAAGGGATATGGTACAAAACCATATGATGCAGATGGTCGCACTTTTGGCAATGGAACCTCCTATTAAACTGACGACGGATGAGATCAGAAGTGAAAAGGTCAAGGTGCTGAGAGCCCTTCGGCCGCTTAAAGATGCAGAAGTGAAAAATTACTTTGTACGCGGGCAGTACGATTCTGGTTCAATTCACGGCACAGAGGTACCAGGTTACCGTGAAGGCAGCAATGTCGATACAGAATCAAATACAGAGACCTTTGTTGCCGGAAAATTGATGATTGATAATTTCCGCTGGGCCGGGACGCCATTCTATATCCGTACAGGAAAACGAATGGAAGCAAAATCTACCAAAATCGTGATTCAGTTCAAGGATATCCCAATGAACCTTTATTACAACACGGACAAACAATTATCACCAAATCTTCTCGTCATCCATATCCAGCCGGAAGAAGGCATTACCCTGCACTTGAATGCCAAAAAGACAGGAGAGAACATTGAAACCACACCTGTGAAACTTAACTTCGTCAATAACGGCGTCGACGGTATGAATACGCCGGAAGCCTATGAAAAACTTCTGCATGACTGCATGCGCGGAGATGCCACAAACTTCACTCACTGGGATGAAGTGAAACTTTCCTGGGCATTTACGGATACAATTTCAAACGTTTGGGAAAACACAACAGAAGAAGAATTCCCTAATTATCAAGCCGGATCAATGGGTCCATTGGCAGCAGACAAGCTTCTGGCACAAGACGGATTCTTCTGGTGGCCATTCTCTGCACTCGAAGTGGATGAATGCTAATAGGGGTGAATGTGAAGTTCTACAATTACTTCACCACACTATAAGGGGATCCCGGTTTATAAGAACAAGCCGGAAATCGATACGAACACTAACGGCATGTTATTGAGTTGAGAATCTCCATGGATGTTCATACATGAACCCATATCGATCTCCTCTGCACATGATCAATGACGGCGACACCATTGAAACGATTGATATCCTGCAACTTGTTGTCCGTTCAGTAAAAGTGTTGGATCTGCTGACCTCAGTGGAAGAAAAAATTTCAAAGAAGGATATCGAAAACCATGATATCCAGGAAAATGATTTTTCTTCTGTTCAAAACCAGGAACTCCTGGGACACAGAGTTCAACTTTGACTTCATTTATGCAGCAGAAGATGCTGCGGAATATTTGAAGGAGAAGAAAATTGCCGGAACAGGCATTGACTCCCCCGGTATAGAAAGAGCCCAGGAAGGCCATCAGTTGAAGACATTGAAGAAGGCACCTATACTTCATGGTGGCTGCACCGTTGAAAATCCAAGGGACCGATGCATCACCACCAGCACGCATCATCCTGATGGATGAATAAATTGAATAAAACGAAAGACTCGTCAGCTGACGAGTCTTTTTTATGGCCAACCGAGGCAGCCGGCTATGAAGAAGTAACTGGATTATATACATCCACCTGATTGTCCGCTACGGACCACCTTCTGTAGATCTCCAGATTCCAGCCTTCCATTTGCCTCTGGTACCCCCTTTCATCCAGCCATTGATGCAAATGAGAATATATACCAAAGATTTGAGAAGCATGACCCTCGAAATGAAGAACACCGTATTCTTGAGCAGGGATTACCAGGCTCACCATACCCTCGGGAACTTCCTCTATTTCCTTCACTTCAAAGCAAACCCAATACCCATCGTCTTCCTGCGGGGAATCTGTCACTTTAAAGGCACCTATAAGTTTAACTGGATCAACCAAATGCTTAATCCCCTCTCTGTGCTCTTCCAATGAAAGGAAGGTTTTAGGAATTTCCCTGCTATAGCCATCTGTATCTTCGCAGACCACCCGGAAACCGACTAATTTCATTTCCCCCAGCCCTGTTACTCCTTTAACAACATGGGATTCTGCTTTTTTCATTCATCTGTTCTCCTCTCGTCATTCAGCTTATAGTTATCTAGTTCCACAAAGAGAAAGGAAATCCTTTAAGGATCGATGAACCATCGCCATCACCCTGTTCTTTCCACTGCCTTCTGAGAAACTGGAGCAGCTGAAAGGCAGCCATAATACTTTGTCAGTGGAAAGATGAGGCTGACAGCTGCAAGGCAAAGACCTCCTGCTGTAACAGCCCATAATGGTCCAAGAAATGAAGCCAGTGCTCCTCCCAGGAACAGCCCTCCAAGCAAACTGGCATTGAAGCCGGCAGTAAGGATTCCTGTTATTCTCCCAAGTGCCCCATCAGGGACCCCTTGCATCAGCATACTGTTCAAGGGAACATTGATGAAGGGGTTGGAAACACCCAGCAAACTCATCCATATATAAAGAGAAACCAGCGGGACCGTTTTATGTAAATCGTAAACTGGAATGATTACAGCTGCTAAAATCCCTGAAAATCCAAATGAGATCATTATGAGCGTTTTATTTTTCATCTTTTTCATGAAGAATGGAACAGCCAGCGCACCGGCTATACCAAAAATACCGTCAATGGATTCCAACAGCCCAAAGTGAACCTGGCTAACTTTAAAGACATTCAGGATAATGGCGTATGCATTGGCACTTATAATACTCATCACAAAAGCTCCAGACATAAGAAGAAAAAAAATTCCGGTGATGAATCTATCACTTGAAACTGCCTTTAAGCCCTGCTTCAAGGATAATAAGTAAGACTCTCCCTTATTCTTCAACTGATCTTTCCCCTTTTCGTGAAGCTTCATCGCAAACAGAATCAACCCGGAAATGAAAAAGGTTGCCGCATCGATAATGAACATCAGAGAAATAGATTCAACAAGCAGCAGAAAGCCTCCAATGGAAGGAGCAATGATCATCATCGTCATATACGTTGACTGAGAAAGACTGACGGCGGAAGGGATATCATCCTTTTTTATAATAGTGGGAATAACAGCAGATTTAGCCGGCTCAAAAAATACAGAGCCTATACCCTGCAGGAAGATAAGGATAAGCAGAACAGAGATGGACGATTGGCCGGCGATCATCATCAGTACAATCAAAAACCGGTAGATGTCCGCGCCAACCATTACCCATTTTTTAGAATATCGATCGATCAGCGGTCCAACAAACGTCCCAAACAATATGCCCGGTAAATGGCGGGCAATCAAAATGTAAGCAAAGACCATCGGGTTATCTGTCAATCTTGAAGCAAGATAGATGATTAATAAATGCGAAAGACCATCCCCAAATTCCGATACCACTTGCGCGGACCATAAACGCCTGTAAGAACTATTTCTGAGTAGTTGAAACACCGAATCACCTCTTCATAAATTATTTTTATCGTTAAAATAATTTTAAATGATAAAAATAATTTTGTAAATAATTTCTTTTTACGCTCAAATTTTTTTTAACGATGAAATGTTATAATGGATGTGTGAATAAAGAAGACGAGGTGAACTCATTTGAATATAGCGAATATAGATAATCTTGAAGTCGCAAAAGCCATATTTGACCCAAAAATGGAGAGGATCATTCGGAGTGTCAAGCACCGCAGCAAAACCGTAAAAGAGATTGCCTCAGAACTGGAAGAAAAGCAGTCCCGCCTCTACTACCCTATCCAAAAGCTGTTAAAGCTTGGACTTGTCATGGTTGAGGAAGAAAAACTTGTGGGGAATATCATTGAAAAATATTATACTTCCAAGCATTTGCTTGAAAATGACATAAGCTTCAGCTTTGAAGGTGAATTTGCGAGACAGCACCAGGACTTCCTTCTTTCCACATTGATGTACAAATTTAATAAGGGATTCAACCAATTGAAGAATGATTTAATAGCAGAGCCATCCCCTGCAGAATCAAGCGCGATGTTTACGGAATACTCCCTGAACTTAACAGAAGAAGAGTTGCATCACTTACATAAAGAAATTGAAAAGGTAATGGAAGGCTATGACAGGAAGAGGGAAACCGAAGGAACAACATCATACCGGATGATGCTTATGACTTATAAAGATGAAGATGAATAATATACGCTGTCCTGGCGATATTGGCAGGACATTTTGTCTGAAGAGATCGCGGGAGACTTTCTGGGTATTGTGTATGCTTAATTTTATAAACTAATAAGAAAGATATAGACTTATAATCCATAAAGTCTGATAGGAGTATTTGCCCCCTGACTTTATTACAAACAAAGAAACGTCCCATTTAACGGGACGTTTCTTTTTAATACTTATTTGGACATCCACTCAGTGTGGAAAATCCCCTCTCTATCCGTTCGTTCATACGTATGGGCACCGAAGTAATCACGCTGCGCCTGGATAAGGTTTGCAGGAAGTGTTTCCGTACGGTAGCTGTCATAATAAGAAAGAGCCGCAGAGAAGCCTGGTACCGGTATACCATTTTGCACTGCAGTAGAAATGACATCGCGAAGGGCATATTGATAGCTTTCAACAATCTCCTTGAAGTACTCATCAAGAAGCAGATTGGACAGGTTTGAGTCTCTGTCGTATGCCTCTTTGATCTTTTGAAGGAATTGAGCACGGATGATGCAGCCGCCGCGGAAAATCATCGCAATTTCTCCATATTTCAAATCCCAGCCATACTCTTCTGAAGCAGAACGCATCTGGGCAAACCCTTGTGCATAAGAACAGATTTTGCTCATGTACAGCGCTTTTCGGATGGATTCAACCAATGCTTTCTTGTCGCCTTCAAATGGTTTTGCTTCAGGACCTGAAAGAACTTTGCTGGCTTTCACTCTCTCATCCTTTATGCTTGAGATGAAGCGGGCAAACACTGATTCCGTGATGATAGGAAGAGATACGCCAAGGTCAAGCGCGCTTTGGCTTGTCCATTTTCCTGTTCCTTTTTGTCCTGCTTTATCGAGGATCACATCCACCATCGGCTTCCCTGTTTCTTCATCTTTCTTGGTGAAGATATCAGCCGTGATTTCAATCAGGTAGCTGTCCAGCTCCCCTTTATTCCACTCAGCAAACGTTTCGTGCAGTTCTTCTGCACTGAATCCCAATACATGTTTCAACAGGAAGTAAGACTCTGAAATCAGCTGCATATCACCATATTCAATCCCATTATGCACCATTTTCACATAGTGGCCAGCACCGTCGGGACCGATATAGGTTGTACAAGCGTCTCCATTTACTTTTGCAGCGATATCTTTAAAGATTGGCGCCACAAGTTCATATGCTTCCTTCTGTCCGCCAGGCATGATGGATGGTCCTGTAAGGGCACCCTCTTCCCCGCCGGAAACACCCGTACCGATGAAATGGATACCTGATTCGCTGAGTTCATGATTTCTTCTGCGTGTATCTTCGAAGAATGTATTGCCTCCGTCGATCAGGATATCCCCTTTATCAAGATGGGGTTTCAGCTGTTCAATTGTTGCGTCCGTAGGGCCGCCCGCTTTCACCATCAGCAAGATTTTACGCGGAGTTTCAAGAGATTGAACAAATTCTTCAATACTATATGTACCAACTACATTTTTTCCTTTTGACTCATGAAGCATTTCTTCCGTTTTTTCACGTGAACGATTATAAACAGACACTGAATATCCTCTGCTCTCGATATTCCATGCCAGGTTTTTACCCATTACTGCAAGGCCGATCACACCGATTTGTTGTTTCGACATGTTCATACGTCCTTTCATTTTGTATTTAGTTTAGTTAAGTAAACAATCCTTATCAATTTAACAAAGATTTCTATTGCAGTGCAAACAATACACCTCGTCATTAGTTTGACATTGTGCAGAGTAAAATACTCAAGAAATAAATCTTCTATTTATCATCCCGCAAAAAATCCTTGTTAAAACTCGTGTCATTGTGAGGATCGCGCTTCACCTTTTTTATAGAGAATCCTTTTTGAATCACTTTCTTCCCAAACTTGTCCTGCAGCTTTTCAATCGTCTGGTACAGCGGTTCCTTCTTGGCATGTTCTTCAAATGAAAAGATATCGAGCTGGAGGGCCGCACCATTCCGTTCCACAAGGTCCTGGCCTGTCACTCCCAGGAGCCTGATCGAATTTCCGTTCCAATGTTCGAGGAACAAGGCTTTGGCGGCAGCAAAAACCTCTTCCTGTGCTCCTACAGGATTCCTTAATTTCTTGCTCCTGGTTATGGTCTTCCGGTCCTTGAACCTCATGGTAAGCATCACGGTGGAGGCAAGGGTATCTTTGGTTTTCATCCTTGCAGCCACTTTGGCAGAAAGCTGGTTCAATGTGTTCAGCAGCTCTTTTTGATTGGCCGTGTCCCGTGGAAGGGTGGTAGAGTTTCCTACGCTTTTAAAATCATATACCGAATCAGGATCAACCGGCCTGTCATCCTGGCCATTTGCCCGGGCTTTCAGCCTCAGTCCGTTGATACCCAGTTGGGATTTAAGGATGATTTCATTAGCCTTTGCAAGATTGCCTATTGTCGGGATTTCCATTGAATATAACTTTTGAGCTGTCTTTTCCCCGATTCCGTGCATTTCTTTTACATCCAGCGGCCATAATCTTCCCGGTAAATCTCTTTTCCGCAACACGGTTATGCCCATGGGCTTTTTCATATCAGATGCCGTCTTGGCCAAAAATTTATTGGGGGCGACACCGATGCTTGATGGCAGGTCGATCTGGGAAAGAATTTGATTTTGGATGGATTCAGCAATAAACAACGGACTGCCCAGCGAATAGCTCTCTGTAATATCCACGTATCCTTCATCGATGGAGACCGGCTCAACCAGCTGGGAGTACTGCCTGAGAATATCAAACATCCCTTGGGAAGCAGCACGGTACCGGTCAAAGTTCGGCCTCATGATAATGAGCTGGGGACAAAGCTTTTTCGCTTCCCATAAAGGCATTGTCGTTTTGACACCGAAACTCCTTGCTTCGTAGCTGCAGGTTACAATAATTCCGCGTCTTTCATCAGGATTCCCCGCAATAGCAAGCGGTTTGCCTTTCAGTTCAGGATTGTATGCCGCTTCCACCGATGCGTAAAAGCTGTTCATATCAACATGAAGAATAACTCTTCCATTTTTAGGATAATGAGGATGCATGTACACCAGCCCTTTTTCCGTATACTCGTTGAAGGAGCTCATATCCCCTTCCCTCTCTACTAGTGTACTACATAATAAGCCAGAGCACTAAAAAGCGGAAGCGGCCGTTCAGCACCGTACAGATTGGAGGGCTCTCGCATGAGATATAGGAATCACGAAGAGCGACAGCGATTCGATGATGACTAATCGCAAGGAGAGAGACCGAAATCTGCTAGGCGCTGGCCGTTGGGGCTGGATTGACTAAAAAGCGCAAGCGCCTTGATCAGCCCCGACAGGCATAAGACAAGCCGGCGGGAAGTCGGCACTTTGCCTTCTCGGCGGATGGGCTTATGACCCCGAGGGGCTAGGCGCTGGAGCTGGATTGATAAAAAGCGGAAGCGGCCGTTCAGCGCCGTACAGATTGGAGGGCTCTCGCATGAGATATAGGAATCACGAAGAGCGACAGCGATTCGATGATGACTTATCGCAAGGAGGGAGACCGAAATCTGCTAGGCGCTGGCCGCTGGGGCTTGGAGCTGGGTTGATAAAAAGCAAAAGCCCCAATCAGCAGTATACGGATTGGGGGCCATCGCCAATAAAATAAAGGACGAAATAAAATGCATTTTCGTCCTCGAACGCTGTATGATCTATTGGTCAATGAGCAATGACTCTGTACACCCTGCAGCTTATTTTCTTATTGATGGGCTTTCATATAATCCTGGATTTCTCTGATTCCTTCGAGGCTTCCTACTAAAATGTCAGGATCTATCATAGTGATGAGCCTGTTTTCAAGATTAATGACGCCAGAGAAGTACTTTGTCCTGGAATACGCCATCAATCCCACTTGAGTTAAGGCTCCTTCAGGAATGTCCAATATTTCTTTCGCTTCATGAACGACAATTCCAAGCGAGAGGACTTCTGATTTTAAAACAATCAGTTTCCCAGCAGCTGCAGATTCCTGCTGTCCATAGAGGATAGTGGAAAAATCAATGACTGGAACCAGCTCTCCCCTCACTTTTGTAAGGCCCAATACATAATCAGGCAGTTGAGGAATGGCGGTGATGTTTTCAGGTTTTTCGATTGATATCACATGACCGACAGGAATTGCATACTCCTCCTTGCCCGCATGAAAAATGACAGCTTTATTATTGATATCCATGTTAACGCTCCTTCAATGTCAAATATATGTAGTTTAGGAATAAGACTAATGTACCATATAATGTGCATTTTGTATCTTCTAAAAAGTCGTGCATATCCTCTCATCATATTTATCGGCACCAATTGATAAATTTACATTTGTTGACGTTAAGAGCTGATATTCAATAAATAAAAAAACAGGTCCCGCTTTTACACACGGAACCTGCCATAAGATAAATTACTCGCCTGCAACCTCTTCAACGATGGCAATCACCATTTCAGCAAGCTTGGAAAGCTCTTCAACAGACATTCTTTCATTTTTCGTATGAATTTCTTCGTACCCTACTGCAAGGTTGACTGTCGGCACGCCGAATCCGGCAATGACATTCGCATCGCTTCCTCCGCCGCTTGTCAGCAATTCGCTGGGACGTCCAATCTTTTGAGCTGCTTTACGTGCAACTTCAACGACATGATCGCCTTCACCAAATTTGAAGCCAGGATACATAACAATCACTTCGACTTCTGCAGTGCCGCCCATTTCAGAGGCAGCAGATTCAAATGCATCCTTCATTTTAGCTACCTGTGCTTCCATTTTTTCCGGAATCAATGAACGTGCTTCAGCAAGGATGTCCACTCTGTCGCAAACGATGTTTGTTGCACCGCCGCCTTCGAAACGCCCGATGTTTGCTGTTGTTTCTTCATCAATTCTGCCAAGAGGCATTCTTGAAATTGCTTTGGAAGCCATTGTGATAGCAGAAGCACCTTTTTCAGGGGCCACTCCAGCATGAGCTGTCTTCCCATTGATGGTCGCTCTTACTTTGGCCTGTGTCGGCGCGGCGACGATGATATTTCCGACTTTACCATCACTATCCAATGCAAAGCCATATTTTGCTTTCACTAATGATGAATCAAGTGCCTTCGCACCAACAAGTCCGGATTCCTCACCAACCGTGATGATGAATTGAATTGTGCCGTGCGGGATATTTTGCTCTTTCAAGACACGGACCGCTTCAAACATAGTTGCAAGGCCAGCTTTATCATCTGCACCAAGGATTGTCGTGCCATCAGAATATACGTACCCGTCTTTTACAGAAGGTTTGACGCCTACTGCTGGAACAACTGTATCCATATGGGATGTGAAGTAAATCGTATCTGCGCCTTCTTTTGTGCCTTGGAGTGTACAAACAAGGTTACCCGCCCCATGGCCAGTCTGTTCCATTGTGTCATCTTCAAAAACCTCTACTCCAAGGTCTTCGAATCTTTTTGTAAGAACCTTCGCGATTTCCGCTTCATATTTCGTTTCGGAATCAATCTGTACCAGTTCCAGGAATTCATTCAGTAAACGTTCATGATTAATCATACTTTTACCTCCAGTTATGTAGTCACTAGAATAGTATATCGCTTCTAGTGAAGGTCTACAAATGTTTGCAATCCTGCTATTAAAGTGGAATATTGCCATGCTTCTTCTTCGGGCGTTCCTCTTTCTTGTTTCTCATCATTTCAAGGCCTTGGATCAATTTGATTCTTGTTTCACGGGGATCGATGACATCATCGACCATTCCCCTCGCTGCCGCAACATAAGGGTTGGCAAATTTCTCTCGGTATTCTTCAATTTTCTGCTCCCGGACCTCTTCCGGGTTATCACTGTTCTGGATTTCCCTCGCAAATATGATATTGGCTGCCCCCTGAGGCCCCATGACAGCAATTTCAGCATTGGGCCAGGAATAAACCAGGTCTGCACCAATTGATTTACTGTTCAAAGCAACATAAGCACCGCCGTATGCTTTGCGGAGAATGACCGTCATCTTCGGAACGGTGGCTTCAGAATAGGCATAAAGAATCTTTGCGCCATGGCGGATGATACCGCCGTGCTCCTGCTTGATTCCAGGGAAAAAGCCTGTGACATCTTCAAATGTAATAAGGGGAATGTTGAAGCTGTCGCAGAATCGGATAAATCGTGAAGCTTTATCGGAAGAATCGATATCGAGACCTCCCGCCATCACTTTTGGCTGGTTGCACACCAGGCCGACCACTTCGCCTTTGATACGGGCAAGACCGACGACAATGTTCTTGGCGAACTCTTTTTGAACTTCCATAAAGGAGCCTTCATCCACAACCTGTCCAATGACCTTTCGAACATCATATGGACGGATTGCATCGAAAGGAATCAAATCTGTCAATTCTGGACGGTAGTCGTCTTCCTCATCCGCTTTCAGCAGTGGGGGTTTTTCTTCATTGTTCTGCGGAAGGTACGACAGCAGATCTCTTACCGAATGAAGAACCTCTTCTTCGGTTTCTCCCCTGAAATGAGCATTACCGCTGATTGTGTTATGTACTTTCGCGCCGCCGAGGTCCTCTGAACTGATTTTTTCTCCCGTTACGGTTTCAATGACCTTGGGCCCGGTAATGAACATCTGACTTGTTTTATCCACCATAAAAACAAAATCAGTGATAGCCGGCGAGTATACCGCTCCTCCTGCGCACGGACCCATGATAACGGAAATCTGCGGAATCACCCCTGAATAGATTGAGTTCCGATAAAAGATGTGGCCATAGCCATCCAGAGACACGACTCCCTCTTGAATCCGGGCACCGCCCGAGTCATTTAGGCCGATAAAAGGAGCACCATTTTTCACAGCCAAATCCATGACATTCGCTATTTTCTTTGCATGCATCTCTCCCAGTGCGCCGCCAAACACGGTGAAGTCCTGCGAGAATAAGTAAATGGGCCTTCCATTTACTTTTCCGTATCCTGTAACGACTCCATCTCCGGGACCTTTAATTCCATCAAGGCCAAAATCTGTGCTTCGATGTTCAATAAATGGGTTAAGCTCAACAAACGAACCTTCATCAACCAGGAAGTCAATTCGCTCCCTTGCTGTCAGCTTCCCCTTTTCATGCTGCTTTTCAATCCTCTTATCTCCTCCGCCAAGTTCTACCTCTCTGCGGCGGTCATATAGTTCATTAATCTTTTCATAGATATCCACGCTTACTCCCCCTTGATGGTATTCTTATCACAAAGCTCATATAATACGCCATGAGCCGATTTCGGATGCATGAATGCTACTTGTGCACCCCCTGCCCCTGGCTTCGGCCGTTCATTGATCATGTTGATGCCTTTCGCTTTCAGTTCTTCAATTCTTTCCTGTATACCATCTACTCCAAAAGCAACATGATGGATGCCTTCGCCTCTCTTGGCAATGAACGATGCAACCGGGCTTGCTTCATCCATCGGCTCCAATAATTCCAGCTTTACGTTTCCACCATCTATAAATGCTACCTTTACCTTTTGAGATTCCACCTCTTCAATTTGAAGAAGGGACAGGCCGAGAGTCTGGGTGTAAAAAGGCAGTGCCTCCTCCACAGACTTTACAGCTATCCCAATATGATCTACTTTGTTCAAAGATATCTCCCCTTTATAAAGAAGCTTAACATGTACTATATTCGCCAAGATTATGCTTTTTCCTGCAAAAAACCCAAATTTACGTAAGCGATTTCACATCACTGAGGGGTTGTCATCCTGGGCGAGGGGAGATAAAATAAGATGGTACATGATTTTTCTCTACGGGAGTTGAAAAAATGAGAAATAGAAAACTTCAAAAAACGGTTGTGTATTTAATGTTATTTGCGATGATTGCATCAACTATCATGATGGGACTAACCATGTTCTTATAAAAAACGTAAAAAAGCCCCCCCATTTTCTTGTAAATAACCCGTTCGGATGAGAGAGAGAAAATGCCTACTTGCTGGTGGTTTTGCAGGTTAAAATACAAAGACTTTTGCAGGCTGTTTTGAAGTGTATTATGAATGAAAATTGCACAAAAAAGAGGAGCTGCCAACGACCTTGCAGCTCCTCACTTCTATTATGCGTTATTCAATTAAGCCCCAGATCGGTTGAACAGCCGGTTTCCCGTTAAACTTTTGCATTCTTCAGCAATGAACCCAGGTTCTTTGCTAATTGAGGTTTATAGAGGGAAATATTCCCCTTAATTAGCAAATCGTATTGAAAACAGCTTAAATAGAGGGAGAAATTCCTCTTATTTGACTCAAAAAACGTGAAAATAGGCAGCTTTGCTTTGTATAAAGGGAAAAACTCCCTTATTTTCCGCAAAAACCACGTCTACTCTACATCTAACGGTAAAATCTCCCCTTATTTTTCTATCACTCGTTACTCCCCCTTTCTCTTCCCATCTAGTGTATCTGGCAACAACGAATCCGCGGACAAATTTGTAACATAAAATGCAGACCAGTTTGCAACACCACATAAATTTATGCGGTAGTGCAAATTGGCCTGCAAATCAGTATGCAGCAATAAGCGAAAAAACTTCAAAACCATTGGTATGCCGATAAAAAAACCGATACAAAATGCTATGCAAATTGTACCGCAAATTACCTTTCAATTTATTGGTTTCACCCTCTGTACTGAACGGGTTATTCTTGTAAATGGGGGGGACTTTTTTATGGGTTGGTTTGCTTTCCAGGCCGTTTCGGGCTAGATTTCCGCTGCATTCAAATATTGTTGCGGTTCGTTTTTAAGACATTTTTGGGCTGGTTTTCTGGTGTTCCTGTCCTTGAAATCGGCTCTCAAGACAATTTGGGACGGGTTTCTCGTGGTCATGACCTCGAAGGATGCTTTCAAGACACTTTGGAGCTGGGTTTCTGGCGGTCATGTCCTATAGAACGCTTCTCCACCAAACAAATCTTCCCAAACCAGCGGGATATTTATTGCATCGCTCCATACTCCTTCGCAAGCACTTCAAACGACTCCCCGCTCTTTACAATCAACACCTTTGTTCCCTGAGGAACCTTGTCAAAAAGAGCCTCCGCTTCAGAATTAAGCATCCTGATACAGCCATTGGAAATATACTTCCCGATACTGTCAGGGGTGCTTGTACCATGAATGCCGTAAATTCTTCCGTCTGTTCCTTCTGCATCAAATCCCATCCAGCGGGTTCCAAGCGGATTATCAGGATCTCCCCCTGGTATGTCCGTCTTCCGGTAATAAGGCTCTTTCGCTTTCACAGTTATTGTAAAAAGCCCCTGTGGCGTTAAGTCATCCGTTTTTCCAGTGGCAACCTTGTACTGA
This sequence comes from Bacillus sp. SRL337, assembly GCF_984799155.1. NCBI lineage: Bacteria > Bacillati > Bacillota > Bacilli > Caryophanales > Bacillaceae > Bacillus > Bacillus sp. SRL337. The sequence continues at coordinate 3,131,237 of NZ_OZ481793.1, forward strand.
TTCTGTATTTTTCCTCCCTGCACATAGGCAATCCTATTGATCTGTTTGTTTACAATTACAAACGGATCTCCCGGTAAAGGGTTTTTACCGAGCGGCCATATCGGGGAGACGATTAAAAAAAGGGAAAGAAGCAAGCGCATTCCTTTCACATCCTTTCAAGGATTCCTTGGAATTAGTTTGCTTCTTCAGGCTCCATCTCATTCTCTCTGCGGGCTCTTATGCCTTTAAAGGAACTTTTAATAAGAAGATAATCCTCCATCTCCCTCAAAAACTGAAACAATGCCGCTCTCGCTTCAAATTCCTCTCTTGTTTGCGGAAGCTCCATTTCCTCAAATTTCACTCTCATATCGTAGAGTTTCTTCAGATACAGCAAGGCGGTATTACCTGGATGGATATGTTCACTCAGTTCTTCCATGAAATCAGCAACCATTTTCCCCTGCTCGACCTTCAGAGAAATCGAGGTAACAAGGGGAAGCAGCCGCTGTAAGATATCAAATTGTTTTTCTCTCATTTTAAAATATAGATAATAAAGGTTTTCATGACGGAGAAAGTGATTTTCAACATCTTTGAATGCCAAGGTTTTGGCTCCATTAAGCAGCTTTTCCAACTCAGTGATTTCTTTTCCTTCCCAGCCCCTGTCTTCATTCGTCCTCAAATACCGGACAATTTCTGTAAAGATCCGATGAAAATTCTCTTCTACCTGTTCCTGGTAGGCGGCTAATTTCTTTTCCACACTTGGCATATAAAGATTGGCAAGCAGTGCAATCCCGATCCCGACGGCTATGATGCCGAGCTCATTCAAAATCAGGTCAGCTGTAACATTATGGGCTGAATAGACATGAAGGATGATGACACTGCTTGTGACAATGCCCTGAGTGATCTTCAGCGTGACGGTTACCGGGATGAAGAATAACAGCAGCAGCCCTATGATGATGGGATGATAAATAAGCAATTCAAAAAGAATGGAAGCGAAAATCATGGCCAGTACACAGGCAAGAAATCTGCTCCAGGCTGCTTTCAGCGACTTTTTCTTCGTGTCCTGAATGCAGAGGATGGTCAATATCCCTGCAGATGCAAAGTTTTCAAGACCGAACCATTGCGCAACTAATATTGCGACTGCCGTTCCCACAGCCGTCTTGGCCGTACGATAACCGATACGAAACATAAACAGCAGCTCCTGTTATTAAGATTATTTATTAACTAGTGTTTCCGAATTGAGTAGTTTAACGTAAAAAACCTATGTAATCCATATCCCTTTTCTAAGAAGATATAAACGGCAAAAGAAAAAAGAGTGAATGGATCACTCTTTTTTCATCACCTTATACCTCTTCACAATACTCGTCGAAGTATCCTTGCAGTTTATTGACAACTGACATAGGATCATGGCCTTCAATTTCATGGCGCTCGACCATCGTTAAGATTTCTCCATCTTTCAATAATGCAAATGATGGGGAGGAAGGCGGATACCCTGTGAAATAGCTGCGTGCTTTTGCTGTCGCTTCTTTATCCTGCCCGGCAAAAACAGTAACAAGGTTGTCAGGGCGTTTATCATAATGAATGGCATGAGAAGCAGCCGGACGTGCAATTCCGCCTGCACATCCGCACACTGAATTGATCATGACAAGGGTTGTCCCTTTTTGTCCAAGAGTCCCTTCCACTTCCTCTGCAGTTGTAAGCTGCTTATATCCTGAAATCTCCATCTCTTGACGAGCCTGGCGAACAACATCATTCATAAACAAGTCGAAATCCATTTCCATGTATATTCTCTCCTTTTTCTACAGTATAGCATCGTTAAAAAGATTGTTACTAGTACGGTACTTCTATCATATCAATTTTACCGCCGCGTTATCAATCAAATGATCTTTTCAGCCTTCAAAACCCAATATCTTTCCTGCATGCCCATTTATTCACTAAAAAATACAAACTTTAGGTTTAGTAAATCCTATGCCGGGTACTATAAAAATACATCTAGATCCATACCCCTAAACTCCCTAGATGGTGGATAGCTCTTAAGCGGGCTATCCTCTTTTTTTGGTTTTTCCGCATAGATTGTTGCTTTTGGAAAGATCCCAAAATCGGATTTTCCCCAGAAATACTGGAGATTTCCTCTCAATAGGGAGAGCCGGTCTCTTCTTTTTCGCTTACAAAGTTACTCAGATAACTGATGGCCATATTTTTTGACAACGTTTTAAACAGAAACAAGTTTTACGCAGCCTGTACAGAGAAAAAAAGACGAAAGCATGAAGCTCCCGTCATTCTTCAGTTACTCTGAAGCTGCGACTTCTGAGACTTCCACTTTAATGGTCCGTATCCTGCGGTTCTCAACTTCTTCGACGATCACTTTCACATTTTCATATTCAAAGGTTTCGCCTTCAGCAGGAATTTCTTCGAAACTTTCCACTACCCATCCGCCTATTGTGTGGTAAGAACTCTCAGGCTCGGGCAGGTTCAATAGTTCAGTAAAATCATCGAGTTGGAATTGAGAATCGAACGTATAAACGTTGTCGCTTATTTTCGTCATGGAATGAAATTTTTCATCCTGTTCATCCCAGATTTCCCCTACTATTTCTTCCAGAATATCTTCAAGTGTAATCAGCCCGGTCGTACCTCCGAATTCATCCACTACAATAGCCATATGAACTTTATCTTTTTGCAGCTTGGAAAGCAAAGTTGATATCTTCGCTGATTCAAACACAAACATCGGCTCCCGGATCAATTCCCGGATGTTCACCTCGCCATACTTAAGCAGATGAGTAAAGAACTCTTTTTCCGACAAGATACCAATGACATTATCGATATGATCTTCGTAAACAGGGATCCGCGAAAAGCGCTCTTCAAAGAACATTTCCTTTATGTCTTCAACCGGCTGGTTTACTTCAACAGCTTTAACATCTATTCGAGGTGTTAAAACCTCGGTTACCATAATACCGTCAAAATCCATTGATCGATGAATTAATTCTCTTTCTTCCTTGTCAATTACGCCTTCTTCCTCACTGATATCGAGCATGACCTTTAACTCTTCCTCAGTCACGGATGGCATCGAATCATTTTTGGAAAAGATCTTGGAAACCCATTCCTTGAGTTTAATAAAAAAGAAGTTAACAGGTGTAAGGATTTTAATAAGCAGGTAAAGGATTGCGGAGATGGATAAAGCATACCTTTCCGCATTTTCTTTTGCCAAAGATTTTGGCAGGATTTCACCGAAAATGAGAATGAGCAGCGTCATGGCAAACGTACTGATCACCAAACCGGTATTTCCTCCAACCAGGTCGGTTGCCAGTTTTGCTGATATACTTGCCGCCGCAATATTCACGATATTGTTTCCTACCAGAATGGTAGATAGGGCACGGTCAAAATTTTCTGCTATATAAAGCGCTTTTTTGCTACCTCTCTGCCCTTCACTTTCAAAATTCCTTAACCGGATTTTGTTGACACTGGAATAAGCTGTTTCTGCCGATGAAAAAAAGGCAGACAGCAGAATTAAAACACCTAATAGAATCAATGAATACAGTGGTAAATCGTCCAAGAAAACGTCACTCTCCTAAAATATTGGTCATCTATATGAACGTTACATCAACCCGAAAACATGACGAGTGACTGTAACAGCGCTGCCGCTTGAGGGGAAATCTTGTGCAGCATTTTCTTCTTACCTTCATCTCCAAGTGCATCTGCAGCCTGAAGAATATCTTTTATCTCGTCATTTAGATGGTCCATTTCATTTTTGATATGCTGGACCTGTTTCTCTAATGAGCTGTGGTCTATATTATCCACTTTCTTTAAGGTCAATCTTTGTTTAATTTCATTCAGGGTCATATGCAGTTGCTGACATTGTTCAATCACTTTTAAATGATCAAAAGCACTGGTGTCATAGTAACGATAATTACTGTTGGACCTGGTACATTCCAGCAGGCCGATCCTTGTATAATAATCGATGGTGCGTTTGGATACCTTGCTAAGTGCCGCGAGTTCACCTATTTTATACAACTTCCCACTTTTATCACCTCGGCATAAGTATACTCTCTTTCTATAAAAGTGTACAGTTGAACGTGACGGTTTAAGGCTGCTTTAATACTCTGAGATACTCCACCCAGGGTCCGACGTCCTGCCGGTACCTTTCAGCCAGGATACGGACAATTTGGGAGATATGGGTTAGATCATGGACAACCCAGGTGGAAAAGAGTTCTCTGACTTTCACTTGACCGAAAACGGGGTGCACTCCGGTACATTCCAATACAGATTCAGACTTGATCAGCTGGTCTATTTTCAATATGTTCTGTTCTCTTATCCTTTTAAACTCCTGAAACCTTTGACCAAGCGAAGCTTCGGTACTTTTATTCAAGTGAGCGAATCTGTCAAACGGTGGAAACCCCTCATCTTCGCCCTTATGGACCATCACTTCAAGCCTTGGGATCCAATTGCTTAGTTCCGCTTCTATAAGGTGATCAATGACCTGTATTACATTCCAGGTTCCCTCCCCTTCATCTGCATGAAGCCAATTATCCGACAGCCCCGTGAGAAAACATTCAAGAGTCTGCGGGGTCCGTTCCAGTATTTCAATCGCTTCCTTCATTTGAAAGTTCATTGCTATCCTCCCGTTCTCCTATCTACTAATATGATATTTCAGCGCCTTCATTTTAGAATCACGGCCATTATGCAAAATTCCACAATAGAAGCCGGATGTATAGGTGCACAACCTGCATGGTCTCGAGCTGTGGGTTCTAAAGTGATTTGCTTAACCCATAAATTTTTCTCAAATCTCAATCAGCAGAATAACTTCAATAAATCACGGAAACCGCTTATTGCATGGTCGTATTCCTTAACACTGCCAAATCCGTACCCGGCATAAACAAAAGGAATGCCTGCATACTCCGCTGCCTGGCGGTCCCCTTCTGTATCGCCAACGTATACAGGGCTTGATAGGTTGTTCCTTTTCATGATCAGTTGAATATTCTCCCCTTTGGAAAGCCCGGTTCTTCCCGGGTTCTCATAATCGATAATATAAGGATGAAGTTGGTGATATTTATAAAAAGCCTCTATGTATCCATCCTGGCAGTTGCTTACAATAAACAATTTATATTTCTCAGAGAGAGCCTTCAGTACGGATTCAATGCCGCCGTATAACTCTCCTCCTTTCTCCCCTAGATATTCATTTTCGAGGGCACAGCATTCCTTCAGGAGCTGCCGCCTCTCCTCTTCATGTAAAGAAGGAAAAAGCATTTCTCCTATTTCCTGGATTTGCAAGCCCATTGTTGATCTGAAGTCCTCGCTGGCCAGCTCCCTTTTTACCTTTGGATGGTCCTTTAAAATACTGTTCCAGGCCGTCAGAACGGTCTCTATTGGATTCCACAGTGTTCCGTCTAAATCAAATATAATGCTGTCCATTAACAGTAATCTCCTTTTCCTTGTATAGGTTGACTCTTTTAGCTATTCGCCCCTCTCTTCCATTTTCCTTTTTTCTTTCATCAAGAAGGTTTTTGAATTATAAAAGGCTGTTTTCGCCTATATTGTCGCTTCCGGAAAAATCCCAAAAGCCGGATTTTCCCACTGCATACTACGTTTTTCGCTGTGAACGAAGAGAGAAGCTCATTTCTCTCTTGCTAAACAGGGGTTTTCCGGTTCATGACTCCACTATCTTTCGGAATTATTATCAATAGCAACAGCGTTTACGAAAAGAGCCTTATAAAAAAAGCACTCCTAAAATAAGAAGTGCCAAGAATAAATATGAGCTCGCTCACCCTTTTAATTGATTCAAGACTTCATCGGTGGTCACGATGGCGGCAAATTCTTTGTTCAGCATGACTAGTTCTGTCTCATGAATCGTTTCTGCTGAATACCTTTTCCCTTTCTGATCGGTGGTTTCAAAAGCCGCTGTAGCATCGGATACGAGGTATGTCTGATAACCAAAGTTGCCGCTCATCCTGGTGGTCGTCGAAACACAGTGCTGGGTGGACAAGCCTGTAATAATAATGGTCTTGATTTGCTGTTGATCCAAGTAAGACTGAAGTTCTGTACCTATGAAGGCGCTGTTGACGTTTTTAGTGAAAACCTTTTCTCCTTCTCCAGGTTGAACCATGTCTTTAAACGCTGTTCCCATTGGATTACGGTGGTAAAGCGGGGATTTCGGCTGCAGCGATAAATGTTGTGAATAAATCACCGTTCCTTTTCTGCTTCTCCACTCTTTGAGCAACCTGGATATGTTCTGCTCTGCCTCATGGTTATTCCGCTGTCCCCAGTAAGGATCATCGAAACCTTTTTGTACATCGAGGATGAGTAAAGCAGGCAGCTTTATTAAACTTGTCATTTTCATTCTCCTATCAAGTGAGTTGGCCTTTACCTTAAGTTCTCCACTAAGAATGATTTTTATAAGAAAAGCAGCTTACTCAAGTCCCTGAAAGAACTCTGAGTAAACTGCTGATTGTTACTTTCCATATAGGTCCATTAAGGTTTCAACAGCCTGTGAAGCCGTTTGGTTTCCTGCCATTACAGAGGATTCGAGCTCCGGAAAGCTGCTTTTGATTATAGGGTCATGAAAGAAACGGTTAAGGACACGGTCAGAAATCATGGAATGAAGCCACTCTTTTGTTTGGGATTTTCTTCTATCAGCAAACACCCCGCTGTCCTTCGTTCTCTTTTCAAACGCAGATATCATTTTCCATATCTCTGCAATCCCGGTTCCGTTCAGGGCAGAACAGATTAGCGACTGTGTTTCCCACCCTTTTGTTGCAGGCTGTAAATAATGAAGAATTCCCTTATATTCCCGCCTTGTTTTCTGGGCAGCAGGCAGATTATCTCCATCCGCTTTATTGACCACGATCAAATCAGCAAGCTCCATAATGCCTTTTTTCATCCCTTGAAGTTCATCACCTGCTCCCGTAATCACGAGGAGCATGAAGAAATCGACCATTCCCCGGACAATGACTTCACTCTGGCCGACACCGACGGTTTCAACCAGTATGATGTCATAGCCGGCAGCTTCACACAACAGCATGGTTTCCCTGGTTTTCCGGTGAACCCCGCCCAGTACACCTCCTGAGGGAGACGGCCGGACAAATGCATTCTGGTTCCGGGAAAGATTTTCCATCCTCGTTTTATCACCGAGGATGCTCCCCCCTGTCACAGTCGAACTTGGGTCTACTGCCAATACCGCTACTTTATAGCCCTGTTCGCATAGCGATTCGCCGAAGGTTTCAATAAAGGTGCTTTTTCCAGCGCCAGGCACACCGGTAATGCCGATCCTGATACTGTTCCCTGTATAAGGCGTCAGTTCTTTCAACAGCTCCTGACCGTGTTGGAAATGTTCCTGGGAATTACTCTCTATCAAGGTGATTGATCTTGCTAGATCCCTCCTTCTTCCGGCCCTTACGCCATCGATGAGTTCATTGATGGGCTGAAGATCTTTTGATTTTTTCCTGAATTTTCTCGTCGATTGTTCCTGGTTAAAGGAGTCCGGCATCTACTTTGTCACTTCCTCATACCCTAATCTGCGGTAGATTTCTTCAATTACTTTTTGCGCAGCCATAGGGATCACTGTACCAGGTCCAAAAATGGCAGCTGCTCCATTATCTAAAAGGAATTCGTAATCCTTCGGAGGTATGACTCCGCCGATGACAATGAGGATATCTTCCCGGCCCAGTTTTTCAAGTTCGTTCACCAAGGCCGGAAGCAATGTTTTATGTCCTGCCGCCAAGGAACTTACACCAATGACATGGACATCATTTTCCACTGCCTGAAGTGCTGTCTCTTCAGGTGTTTGAAACAGCGGTCCGATATCTACATCAAACCCCAAGTCGGCAAAAGCCGTGGCAATGACTTTGGCTCCGCGGTCATGACCATCCTGCCCCATCTTGGCAATCATGATCCTCGGGCGGCGCCCTTCATTTTCACTGAATTCCTCTGCCATCGTTTTCACTCTTGTAATCTCCTCCTCATTGGAGAAATTCGAACTGTAGACACCGCTGATAGAACGGACCACCGCTTTATGGCGTCCTGAAGCACGTTCAATGGCGTCAGAAATTTCTCCAAGCGAGGCGCGCTCGCGTGCAGCCGACACTGCGAGTTCAAGCAGATTGCCTTCCCCTGTCTGTGCTGCATGGATCAGTGTTTCCAGTGCAGCCTTTACGTTTGAATCATTACGTTCGGCTCGCAGCTTTTCCAACCGTTCAATTTGCTTGCGGCGGACCTCTGTATTATCGATATCGAGTACATCAAGATCATCTTCTTTGTCAAGCCGGAATTTGTTGACACCTATTATGACTTCTTTCCCAGAATCGATTTTTGCCTGCCTCTCAGCCGCAGCTTCTTCGATCCTCATTTTCGGCAGGCCGGTTTCTATCGCCTTCGTCATCCCACCTAACTCTTCAATTTCTTCAATATGATCCCAGGCTCTTTCCATCAGTTGATGTGTCAGGCTTTCAACATAGTAAGAACCTGCCCACGGATCGATGACATCTGTTATTCCTGTCTCTTCCTGCAAGTACAATTGTGTGTTCCTTGCAATCCTTGCCGAAAAGTCTGTCGGCAGCGCTATCGCTTCATCAAGGGCATTTGTATGCAGTGACTGGGTATGCCCCATAGCAGCGGCATGGGCTTCAATCAACGTTCTGATGACATTGTTATACGGATCCTGCTCTGTCAAGCTCCATCCGGACGTTTGCGAGTGAGTCCTCAGTGCCATCGATTTTGGATTTTCAGGCTCGAAGGATTGCATCATGCTGGCCCATATCCGTCTGGCTGCCCTCATTTTCGCCACTTCCATGAAATAGTTCATGCCGATGCCCCAGAAGAACGACAGCCTTGGAGCGAATTTATCTATTGGAATGCCTGCTTTCAGACCAGTCCTGACATATTCAAGACCATCGGACAGGGTGTAGGCCAATTCGATATCGGCCGGCGCTCCCGCTTCCTGCATGTGATAGCCTGAAATGCTGATACTGTTGAATTTCGGCATATTCCTTGAAGTATATTCAAAGATATCCGCGATGATTTTCATCGACATTTCAGGCGGATAAATATAAGTGTTGCGTACCATATACTCTTTTAAAATGTCATTTTGAATCGTACCCGATAATTTTTCAGGAGGAACTCCCTGTTCTTCTGCCGTTACGATATAGAAAGCAAGTATGGGCAAAACCGCTCCATTCATCGTCATCGACACCGACATTTGATCAAGAGGGATTCCATTAAACAAGACTTTCATATCAAGAATTGAATCAATCGCAACCCCTGCTTTTCCGACATCCCCGACAACACGGGGATGATCTGAATCGTAGCCTCTATGTGTAGCCAGGTCAAACGCTACGGATAACCCCTTTTGTCCCATAGCAAGATTCCGGCGGTAAAATGCATTGCTTTCCTCAGCTGTTGAGAAACCGGCATATTGCCGGACTGTCCAAGGCCTGTTCACATACATCGTCGGGTACGGCCCTCGAGTGTAGGGAGCGATGCCTGGCAGATCATTCCCATGTTGAATATCCTTTGTATCCTCTACACTGTAAAAGGGTTTAACAGGTATTTTTTCATTGGTTTGAAAAGACGGTTCTGTCTCTCCTGGTCCGCCTGAAGGCGCTGTTGACTTCAGGTCAATATTTTGAAAATCCGGTTTACTGCCCATTAGGTCTCGCCTCCCATCTGCTTAAAAGTCCTTCCAGTTTTTCAAACATGTCCTGGCCGGAATATAGATTGCCGCACAGTCCAGCATTCTTTAATTCTTTCATATCTTCTTCTTTTAATTTTCCAGCTATGTCCACGATTATTGCTTCCCTTTCTAATGAAGACAATATGTCTTTTCCCAGACCTTCATAATCTTCATCTCGGCCGCAGATCACAAAGTAATCCGTATCGGCTTCCCTTATAAAATGGACAGCGTCTTCAATAGACAGGCACTCTGAGCTTGGCAGGACCTCAATACCGCCAGCAGCCAGGAAACCAGTCACAAAGTCAGCTCTCACTTTGTGGTTTTTGATTTTGCCGAGTAAAATTAAGCCTGCCTTTGGCTTTGCCTTAAGCCGGTCTGCCCTCACACGAAGATTTTCAAAGCTTTTCGATAATCGCTTGGACTGCAGTCCAGGTATATGTTCTCTGCTATTTCCCAAAGTTCCTTTAAGTGGAATTTCCTCCAGATTGGCATAAACATTTGTTCCAATGATCCTCTGTTTTCTTACAGCTGTATTCTGCAGTCTTTTTTCGAATACCTGCCGGATCTCATCTTGAAAATCCCCTGCCTGCAAAGCCTTTACCAAACCACCTTCGCGGTCGATCTCCTGGACCTTTGTCCATGCCTCTTCCGCTAAACTGCTGGTCAATGACTCTATATAGTAGGATCCTCCCGCCGCATCACTCACTTTATCAAGATGCGATTCCTGGCTGAGGATCAACTGAGTATTGCGGGCGATTCTCTCAGAAAAAGAAGAGGTATTTCCTGATGGCTGATCATAAGGTGAAACATGAATATAATCCGCTCCCCCAAGTACGGCTGCAAACGCCTCGTTACCGGATCTCAGCATATTTACATAAGGATCAAGCAAGGACTTAGTAAACTCAGACGTTTCAGTTGAGATAACCGCTTTAGATTCACTTAAGCCATATGCTTCGGCAACAGTATTCCAAAGAAGCCTGAATGCACGGAGTTTACTGATTTCGGTAAAGAAGCTGCTTCCAATCGAGAAATTAAAAACCAGCTTGGAAGCCGCTTCTTCAGCCGTCCACTCCTTGCCCTTGAATAACTCGACCAGTGCTATCCCGGCAGTAACAGCATATGCTAGTTCCTGTACTGCATTTCCCCCTGCTTCGTTCACTATTGAAGCGTCCACCATGAGAGTCCGTATATCAGGTGCATTTTTCTTTAAATGTGTAATGCTTTCAAGCCAGGATTCAAGGTTTTCTATAGAGTCACCCTTTTGCAATAATGGAATCGGATCAGCCGCGAAAGCACCGTGGAGCTTTGGGAATCCCTCTTTCAATACTTCAAATCCTTCTGATGAGATGCATGTGTATTGAAATAAAGGTTTCGCTTCTGCTTCAGCAAGGGTGAATACCTTTTGCAGGATTTCCTTATTGACTTTTCCATCGCTGTCGGCAAAGGATACGGTGTCCTGTCCCCTGGATAAGGCAGTTGCCAGCAGCTCGGGGAGATCTTTGGGATCAGCTGCTTTGATCCTCTGAGCAATTTTCCATTCTCTTTTCGATGCATCACGGCATGCTGCCCATGCAGTTTCTGTATCTTCCTTCGTATATAAAGGCTTTAATGTTATGCCTTCGTATGTCTTCTTATATAGTTTCTCTATCGGCTTTCCTTTTAGTGACTCTTCAGCTTTCGCCTTCCAGTCATCAAGACCCGCTGAGTCAAAAGATGCCTTTTTCATTTCATTCATATTCATACATTCGCTTAACGCTTCCCCCTCCCGATTAATGTAATCGGTTTCATAAAACCTCTAGACTATTCAAAATTGTTATACTAATGCTATTTCAGTATATAAAAAAAAGCCCTCGACTTCAATGAAAGCAGCAAAAACTTCAAAAGTAACGCTTCACCCCTTTAAAGTGATGAGGGACTGTCCCCTGTTACGTTAAAGTACTAAAGTAAACGACATAAAAAAACCGGTTTGCATCTTGCAAACCGGTTTGGTCCTTCTATTAATAGATAGACGTATTTTCTTTCGAGATGTTTTCAATGATTTCCTTGACACGCTGCAAGAAGCGTCCGCATACTAATCCGTCGAGTACGCGGTGGTCCAATGACATACACAGGTTCACCATGTCACGGACGGCAATCATACCATTGTCCATGACGACTGGCCGCTTCACAATCGATTCGACCTGAAGAATGGCTGCCTGAGGATAATTGATGATACCCATGGATTGAACGGAACCGAATGAACCAGTATTGTTCACAGTGAACGTCCCACCCTGCATATCTTCGGATTTCAGCTTGCCGCTTCGTACCTTACCGGCAAGTTCCGTGATTTCACGCGCAATGCCTTTGATTGTTTTTTCATCAGCATTTTTGATGACAGGAACGAACAGCGCATCATCAGTTGCGACAGCAATGGAGATATTAATGTCTTTTTTCTGAATGATCTTATCGCCAGCCCACATAGAGTTAATCATTGGGAACTCCTTAAGTGCCTGAGCAACTGCTTTTACAAAGAAAGCAAAGAATGTCAGGTTGTAACCTTCACGCTGCTTGAATTCACCTTTAATTGTATTGCGGTAATTCACAAGGTTAGTTGCATCAATTTCCATCATTGTCCAGGCATGCGGAGCTTCGTGCTTGCTGCGGAGCATGTTGGCCGCAATCGCTTTCCTTACTCCGGTTACAGGAATCTCGACATCACCAGGCAAAACTGGAACATTTGGGGCTGGTGCAGCCGGTTTTGAAGGCGCTGCCGCTGATGGAGCTTCTTGGACAGGAGCTTGCTTAGGCTCTTCCTTCTCAGGTGCTGCAGACTTTGCCTCCCCAGCTTTAGGAATATTCCCTGAGTCAATCAACTTTTGCAGGTCTTTGCGTGTGATTCTTCCTTCTCTTCCTGTACCTTCAACTTGATCAAGGTCTATATCATGTTCCTGTGATAATCGCAGAACAGCAGGAGAGTAGCGGACTTTTCCTTTTTCCGCCTTTTTCACCGGCTTCTTTGCATCTTGTTTTTCTTCTGAAGCTGAAGTGTCAGTGCTGACTGGATCTTCCTGGGCAGGAGCTTCTTCTGCGGAACCGCCGCCTTCGACTTCAATTGAGCAGATGAATTCACCGACTTCTAATGTGTCCCCTTCTTCAGCAATTAATTCTTTGATAGTTCCTGTGAAAGAAGATGGAACTTCTGCATTTACTTTATCTGTGTTCACTTCAGCGATCGGATCGTATTTGTTAACATGGTCTCCAGGACCCACCAGCCATTTGCTGATTGTACCTTCTGTAACACTTTCCCCAAGCTGAGGCATTTTCATTTTTTCAATACCCAAAGAGGAGCCCTCCTTATTGCATTTTTTATATTTAACCGAATTAAAATTCCGCTAATTCACGCATTGCTTTCTCTACTTTATCAGGGTTCACCATGAAGTACTTTTCCATTGTTGGTGAATATGGCATTGCAGGGACATCAGGACCAGCAAGGCGCATGATTGGCGCATCCAAGTCGAACAGGCAGTTTTCAGAGATGATAGCCGCCACTTCTCCCATAATGCTTCCCTCTTTATTGTCTTCAGTTAATAGCAGGACCTTACCTGTTTTAGAAGCAGCTTCGATGATTGCTTCTTTGTCCAATGGATAGATGGTTCTCAGATCAAGAATTTCTGCCTCGATCCCATCTTCTGCAAGCCTTTCTGCAGCCTGCTGGGCGAAGTGTACGCAAAGTCCGTACGTGATGACTGTCAAATCTTCTCCTTTACGCTTTACATCAGCTTTGCCGATTGGTAGAACATAATCGTCATCCGGAACTTCGCCTTTGATCAAGCGGTACGCACGTTTATGCTCGAAGAACATAACCGGATCATCATCACGGATGGCTGCTTTCAATAATCCCTTGACATCATAAGGTGTCGAAGGCATGACGATTTTCAGGCCTGGCTGATTCGCAAATACGGCCTCTACCGATTGGGAATGATAAAGGGCACCATGGACACCGCCGCCATATGGTGCACGGATAACCATAGGACAGTTCCAATCATTGTTGGAACGGTAACGGATGCGCGCTGCTTCCGAGATGATTTGGTTTACTGCAGGCATGATGAAATCTGCGAACTGCATTTCAGCAATTGGGCGCATTCCATACATTGCGGCTCCAATTCCTACACCTGCGATAGCAGACTCAGCAAGAGGAGTATCTAAAACACGATCTTCTCCAAATTGATCATAAAGACCGCGGGTGGCACCAAACACTCCACCTTTTCTACCAACGTCTTCACCAAGCACAAATACTTTCTCGTCTCTTTCCATTTCTTCACGGATAGCCTTTGTTACTGCATCAATATAAGAAATTACTGCCATGAACTATTCCCCCTTACTTCTCTTCTGCGTAGACGTATTTAAGCGCGCTTTCCGGCTCTGAATATGCTGCATTCTCTGCATAGTCCGTTGCTTCATTGACAATTTTCATTACACGGTCATTGATTTCTTTTTCCAGTTCGTCATTCATGACGCCAGTTTCTTTCAAGTAAGCACCGAATGTGATGATTGGATCTTTTGTTTTCGCTTGTGCTACTTCATCTGGTGAACGATAGCTGCGGTCATCGTCATCCGAGGAGTGAGGTGTCAATCGATAAGAAACCGTTTCTACCAAAGTCGGGCCATCGCCTTTGCGTCCGCGGTCTGCCGCTTCTTTTACAGCTTTATACACTTCTAACGGATCATTTCCATCTACCGTAACACCAGGCATGCCGTAACCAATCGCGCGATCAGAGACTTTTTCACAAGCCAATTGTTTTTCAATAGGTACAGAAATGGCATATTTGTTATTTTCACACATGAAGATGACCGGAAGTTTATGTACTCCCGCAAAGTTGGCGCCTTCATGGAAATCCCCCTGGTTGGATGAACCTTCACCGAATGTAACGAATGTCACCAGGTCCTTTTTCTCCATTTTTCCAGCAAGTGCAATTCCAACAGCATGCGGTACTTGAGTTGTTACAGGAGATGAACCTGTTACAATATTATTTTTCTTCTGTCCGAAGTGGCCAGGCATTTGGCGTCCGCCGGAATTTGGATCTTCCGCTTTGGCAAATCCTGAGAGCATCAATTCTTTAGCCGTCATACCGAATCTCAAGACAACCCCCATATCACGGTAGTAAGGAAGGGCGTAATCCTTCTCAGGATCCAAGGCGAATGCAGCACCGATTTGGGCAGCTTCCTGCCCTTGACAGGAAATAACGAAAGGGATCTTGCCGGAACGGTTCAACAGCCACATGCGTTCATCGATACGACGTGCCATTAACATAGTTTCATACATTTCTAATACATTCTCGTTGGATAAACCAAGAGCTTCATGACGATTTTCAGCCATTTATTTTTACCTCCCAATCATATAGGGGGAGAACCTTCTTAGGCTCCCCTTTTCAAAAATAAGTGCTTCACATTCAAGATGAATGTGTGATATAACCAATCTGCCAATCCTATGAATGGATTGCTTTTCCGTCAACAGCCAATGCAGCTTCACCGATTGCTTCACTTAACGATGGGTGAGGGTGGATGGTATGGGCAACTTCCCAAGGAGTCGCATCCAATACACGGGCAAGTCCTGCTTCAGAAATCATATCCGTAACATGCGGCCCGATCATATGGACACCCAGAATGTCATTCGTATCTTTATCTGCAACAATTTTCACAAACCCATCTGATTCACCGTATACAAGCGCTTTTCCGATTGCACGGAAGGAGAATTTGCCGACTTTCAGGTTGTATCCCTGTTCCTTAGCCTCATTTTCAGTCATACCTACACTTGCAATCTCAGGATTGCTGTAGATACATTTTGATACAAGGCTGTAGTCTATAGGTTCAGGATTTTCATTCGCCATGTGCTCCACAGCAGAGATTCCTTCATGAGAAGCAACATGTGCCAGTTGAAGACCGCCGATTACATCACCGATTGCATAGATATGTGACTCTTTTGTCTGCATATGTTTGTTGACCTTGATGAAGCCTTTCTCTATCACAATATCGGTATTCTCTAGACCGATACCTTCTGTATTGGCTTGGCGGCCGACAGAAACAAGCAGCTGATCTGCTGAGAATTCTTTTTGATCACCTTTAATTTCAGCTTTGATCGTTACCCCGCCGTCCTTTTCGATTGTTTCAGGAAGCACTTTTGCTCCAGTAACAATCTTGACGCCTTTTTTCTTCATCAAACGCTTCATTTCCTTGGAAATCTCATGATCTTCCGTCGGTACGATTCTGTCCGCATACTCAATGACAGTAACCTCGACATCAAAATCAGACAGCATGGAAGCCCACTCGATCCCGATTACACCGCCACCGACAATGATGATGGACTTCGGAAGGTTCCCGAGTTCCAGTGCTTCATCAGAAGATAGAACAAATTTCCCGTCAATATCAAGTCCAGGCAATGTTCTTGGACGAGAACCTGTAGCCACGATGACATTTTTCGGGATAAGCATTTCGTTTTCTTCCCCGTTATTCATTTCAACAGAAATCGTACCAGGCATTGGAGAAAAGATTGACGGTCCAAGGATTCTTCCTGTTCCTTCGTAAACATCAATTTTCCCCTGCTTCATCAAATGTTGAACCCCTTTATGAAGACCTTCAACGATTTTTTCTTTTCTTTCCTGGACACGTGTAAAGTCCAGCTTCACATCATTGATCATCACTCCAAAGGTATCGGCCTCTTTTGCAGTGGCAAAAACTTCTGCACTGCGGAGGAGAGCTTTACTGGGGATACAGCCTTTATGAAGACATGTACCGCCCAATTTTCCTTTTTCGACAATCGCTGTTTTCAGTCCCATTTGAGAAGCGCGTATAGCAGCAACATAACCGCCTGTACCGCCGCCAAGGATGACCAGATCATATTCTTGAGCCAATGGTATTCCTCCTTCTGTATATTAAACTGTTGCTTTTGTTTTCACATTACCAGGGTAATTTTTTTCCTGCTCTTCGCCTTTAAGGACACGAAGTGCACCTTCAGCCAGAGCTTGAAGCTCATTTTCACCGGCGTGAATGATGACATCTGCTATCCAGTTGACTCTTTCACTGATTTGTTTAACAAACTCTTTTCCGTAGGCTAAACCACCGGTCAAAACGATTGCATCGACTTTGCCTTCGAGCGCGGCACTCGCTGACCCGATTTCCTTAGCGATTTGGTAAGCCATGGCATCATAAACCAACTTTGCTTTCTCATCGCCACTTTCAATCATCTTCTCTACTTTCACCGCATCGTTCGTTCCAAGGTAGCCGACAAGGCCGCCTTGTCCAACAAGCTTTTTCATGATTTCATCACGATAATAATTGCCCGAGAAGCACATGTCGACTAAATCACCAGCCGGGACTGTCCCTGCACGTTCGGGACTGAAAGGGCCGTCTCCATGCAAACCGTTGTTCACATCAATAACCTTCCCATTCTTATGGACACCGACTGTAATGCCCCCGCCCATGTGTGTGATGATAAGGTTCAGGTCTTCATATCTCTTATGCAGGTCTTTCGCTACCCTTCTCGCAACCGCTTTCTGGTTGAGTGCATGAAAGATGCTCTTTCTTTCTATCTGGGATACCCCTGAAATCCTTGCGATGGGAGCAAGTTCGTCTACCACAACAGGGTCAACGATATAAGATGGGATGTTAAGGGCAGAAGCAATTTCAAAAGCCAGGATCCCGCCCAGGTTTGACGCATGCTGCCCTGAATACCCTTCGCGCAAGTCTTTCAGCATTTCTTCATTTACGGAATACGTCCCGCCTTCGATAGGCTTCAAAAGCCCGCCGCGGCCGCAGACTGCACTCAGCTTGGAAATATTGATACCCTCTTCATCAAGAGTTGCGAGGATCGTTTCTTTTCTAAACTGATATTGATCAATAATACTGTCAAATTCATTGATTTTTTCAGTGTCATGTCTCAATGTCTTCTCAAAAATTGAGATGTCATTATCAAACACACCAATCTTTGTAGATGTAGAACCAGGATTGATGACTAGAATTCGATGTTCTTTCGCTTCCAATGTTGTTACCTCCAATTCAGAAAAGCATTTGCCTTTCATTAGTGGCCCCTTTTTTCTAGATCTCCGCACCCCTTGTTTGCTATTGAAAAGATTGTTGGTTTCCTATCCATGATTCACGGCCCGCGGGGCAGGCGGTGAGCCTCCTCTGCTGCCCCTACTGAAAAGCGAAGCGGCCGTTCAGCACCGTAAAGATTGGAAGGCTCTTGCATGAGAAAAATGGAATCACGACCAGCTGGAGTCAATGATGACTTATCGCAGGGAGAGAGATCGAAATCTGCCAGGTGCCGGCCGCCGGAGTTAAACGAGTCCCCCTGCTCCCGCAGGAGGCTGCCGCTTCCTGCAGTTCCGATCAACCTGCTTAAAGATCAGAGGTCCGAATTGAAAAAGAAGTGTACCCTTCTATCATGGGACTCTCAAAAGCATGATGCTCTTTACAAAGAAAGAAACAGAATGCAAATTCATCTTTTTCACATCATTTGACAGCCTTCCCTTAAACGGAGAAACGCTTCGCCTCTAGGAAGCCAAGCGTTTCTTGCCGGCAGATTAGCGGTAGCTCAGGATATGCTTTCCGTTTTGCAGGAACTGGCTGCGTGACTTACGGTTTCTTTGAATTCGTTCTTCAGCCATGCGGTCAGCTGCAAGATATGTCGGGATATTGTCACGTTTTGCAATTTCAATGACACGCTCTACGTTGTTGTAAATCTGCTCTACTTTCTTCATAGCGCGGTCACGGTTATAACCGTATAACTCATCAGCTACGTTGATAACACCGCCGGCATTGATGACATAGTCAGGAGCATAAACGATTCCCATTTCATGGATCGTATCACCGTGCGCAGTATCTTTAAGCTGGTTATTTGCAGCACCTGCAATTACTTTCGCTTTAATTTGAGGAATTGTCTCATCATTGATTACCGCACCAAGTGCACATGGCGCATAGATATCACAGTCCACACTGTAAATTTCGTTAATGTCCACTGCTTTTGCACCGAATTCATCCACTGCACGCTGAACTGCTTCTTTATTGATATCTGTAACGATCAGGTTGGCACCTTCTTCATGCAAGTGACGGCATAGTGTGAATGCCACATTACCTACACCTTGAACTGCAATTGTCCTGCCCTCAAGGGAATCGGTACCGAAAGCTTCCTTCGCAGCAGCCTTCATTCCGCGGTATACCCCGTATGCCGTTACAGGAGAAGGATTCCCGGAAGAACCGAATGCTGGTGAGATACCCGTCACATAATCTGTTTCTTCATGGATGAGGTCCATATCCGCTACTGTAGTACCTACATCTTCTGCTGTTATGTAGCGCCCGTTCAAGCCTTGGATGAAACGTCCGAATGCACGGAACATTTCTTCGTTCTTATCCTTGCGCGGGTCACCGATGATAACCGTCTTACCACCGCCAAGATTAAGGCCGGCAGCAGCATTTTTGTAAGTCATTCCTTTTGCCAGGCGAAGTGCATCTTCAATTGCTGCTTCTTCTGAGTCATATGTCCACATGCGTGTACCGCCAAGGGCAGGTCCCAATGTTGTATCGTGGATCCCAATAATCGCCTTTAATCCAGAATTCTCATCCTGACAGAAAAGTAATTGCTCATAATCGTATTTTTCCATATAAGTGAAGATTTTCATTTTATATTCCTCCCTGAGTAAATGTTTTTACGTTTATTTTGAAACAGTACAAATGGCAAGTGCGAGTGAATATAATTTACTCTCAGCACTGTCAGATCTCGAAGTAAGGACAATTGGCGCCTTAGCTCCCGCAATGACAGCCCCTACTTTCGCTCTTGCAAAATAGATGAGTGATTTATAAAGTGAATTGCCTGTTTCTATATTTGGAACAAGCAGGATATCAGCTTTTCCTGCAGCTTCACTGCGAATCCCTTTATGTTCTGCGGCTTCAAGTGAAACAGCGTTATCCAGTGCGAGGGGGCCATCGACTACACAGCCTCTAATCTGACCTCTTCTATTCATTTGTGTCAGAACCGCCGCATCGACTGTAGCCTGCATCGCAGGATTGACCACTTCAACAGCGGCTAAAGGGGCCACTATCGGATTATCCATCCCGATTCCATTCGCCACTCCAACTGCATTGTTGATGATCTGTACCTTTTGCTCCAAATCTGGAGCTATATTCATGCCGGCATCCGTTAAAATCTTCAGTCGGTCATAGCCTGGTATTTCAAAAACAGCCACATGCGATAGAGCATTGCCAGTCCTGAGCCCAAACTCCTTGTTCAGCACTGCTTTAAGGATGACCGATGTGGATATATTACCCTTCATCAGGGTAGTTGCCTCATTATTCCTGACAGCCCTCACAGCAGATTCCGCAGACTCTTTTATACTAGTTGAATGCAAAATGGATATCGCTGGGTTATTGACAAGATGCGGAGAGACATCTTCCAATATCCCATTTATTTTTTCACTGTCCCCAAACAGTAAAAATTTCGCCATGCCGCGTTCAACCGCCATAGAGACAGCTTCGAGCACTTCACTATCTTCCGCTGCAGCCACTGCAACTGTCGCATCTTTCAAACGGGTTGCCTGTTCTATTAAGTGATCTAACTTCATAAGTTGTTTCAACCCCTTCCCTCAAAACTTTCTATCCACTTTAACAACACGCAAGAATCATGCCAACTCAAAAGTGCTGAAAACGCTTTATTAGCCAAGAAAAAACATGCAGGTTTTTTCTTAGTCTGCAAACTTTTGCATGCTATTCGTTTCAATTTTATATTTATCGAGCTTATAGTATAAATTTCGAACAGATACATTCAGAGCTTTGGCAGCAGCCGTTTTATTTCCTTTATTATGCTCTAAAACCTGCTTAATAATATTCTTTTCATACTCCTCAATCAGTGACCCCAGATCCCGGTCGCTCGTTCCACCGACTAGTTGCGCTTCCTGATTACTTGCCGGTAATTTCTCCATGAATGGAAGATGCTCAGGTTCAATCATTGTCTCATTGTATTTCATGAAGATAATGGCTCTTCCCAGTATATTTTCCAATTCCCGCACATTTCCTGGCCAATGATATTCCATCAGCTTGTCCATCGCAGAAGGTTGGATCCCTTCCACATTCCGCCCGTAATCCTGATTGATCTTTTCAATCAAGACTTCGCATAATAAAGGAATATCCGTCTTTCGCGTATGTAACGGCGGGATTTGAATCGGCATCCTGTTAAGCCTGTAATATAAGTCCTCACGGAAATTACCGCTGGAAATAGCTTTTTCCAGATTTACATTAGTGGCTGCAATGACCCGTACATTGATACTGATGGATTTCGCACCGCCAACCCTGACAATTTCATTTTCCTGCAGTACACGCAAAAGTTTCGCCTGCGTATCCGCTTTCAATTCACCTATCTCATCCAGAAAGATACTGCCATTATTGGCTTCTTCGAACAATCCCTTTTTTCCGCCTCGTTTCGCACCGGAAAAAGCTCCATCTTCATATCCGAAAAGCTCGCTTTCCAACAGGTTTTCAGAAATGGCTGCACAGTTGACCCGTATGAATTTGTTGTATTTCCTGTCACTTGCATTGTGAATGGCATGGGCAAATAACTCCTTGCCTGTACCGGATTCACCTCTCAGCAAAACCGTCGCAGGGGTTTTTGCCCCCAATTTCGCCTGCTCGACAGCCAGTTTCATTTCTTCAGAAGTACCGATGATATCATCAAATGTATATTTTGCTTCCAATGTCCTGATAATCCGTCTGGCTCGGTCAAGTTCAGTAGTCAGAGACTGAATCTCCGATACATCATGAATAACACCGACACTGCCTTTAAGCTTCCCATCAACAATGATAGGGGCGACATTGACAATAACTTCCTTCTTATTGGGACCGACTCTCATCTTGCTTCCCCTGATGGCCCTGCGGGTTTGAAGCACCTTTAAATGGATACTTTCCCCTTCTGAAATATCAGCAGTCGCCGGCTTTCCGATGATCTCTTCTTCAGCCAGTCCGGTTATCCTTGTATAAGCCGGGTTGATCAGCATCCCTTTTCCCTCTTCGTCTACCACCGATATGGCATCATCACTTGACTGGATGATTGCCTGGAGCATTGTTTGTATTTCTTTTAAATTAGTTATCTCCTCGGCAAGGTTCACCACTTCCGTGATATCCTTGAACACTGAAAAAGCACCAATGACCTCCTGATCCTCAGTAATCATCGGTATCCTGTTGGTAATGATTTTCAAACCATTTTCCAATATCAGTTCTTTGTTTATCTCATTTCGTCTCGATTCGAGCACCCTGGGCAGCTCGCTTTTTGGAATAACTTCATAGATATGCTTTCCCAATGCCTCATCAGCAGAAATCCCTATCATCTTTTCAGCACTGCGATTGAACAGGATGATCGTTTCACTGGTATCGATACCTACCATCCCGTCATCAGTAGAATTAAGGATGAGGTTCCGTTTGAAGTTTTCATTCTTCACTTCATCAATCAAGTGCTCTTTTTCCTTAAGAAGGTTTGCCACTAAAAAGGCAACACTACCCGGGATTACAACTGTATTCCTGCCTCTTGAGTCCCTTAACTCCTCAAATACCTTTTGATCTCCAGTTACTTCAATGATGATATTTATTTCTTCACTCAGAAAGTCTCTCCATTCTCTTCCGTAAGGAATTCCATTCTCCTTGGCATAATCGATGCCCGGACGATCCTCATTCAAGTCGCAAACAGCAGCCACTTCCAAAACCGAGGATTCCTTAATGATTTTAAGAATGGCGATTCCACCTTTTCCACCGCCTACTAATAATACCTTTTGCAACTTCTTTCCACCTCTTGGTATTGAGATTGCAATATCTTTCATACTCATTATTGTAGCGTAAGTTCCTTTAGCTGACAAATTTCAACTATGATATAATGACTGGTGAACAACGATATGAGGAGAATACAGGTATGCAAAGATTGATTGCTTTAATCATCATGCTGATTCCAGGAATACTGGCTGCTCTGGGGATCAAATTAATGAGAGACATGCTGTTTGGAATCCTGCAGCCGCCCTTTCCGGCTTTATGGCTGCAATTCATCGCCGGACTTCTGTTTTTTTTAGGCGGATTGGGCTTTATAGCAGGTTTCATACTTCATAGAGATCGAAAAAGAAATAAGGTGCAAGACCGGTTTAAGGATAATTAGAAAGGCACACCGCTTAAATTTTGTATATGGATTTTTAAATAATTTCTTACTAATCCATATGAGAATCCTTATAAGCAAGAAGAATGAACATAGCTCTCCTCCCTGTCCAGACAGGGAAAAACTTTTGGGACTATTCCCCAAAGCGGCCATTTAAGGAGCTGGACAAATAAAAAAATCTATCCCGTTCACCTGGATAGATTTTTTGTGTTGAAACAACAAATTTTCTTCAAACATCAGACCGGCCTTAAGCCCCTTAGTGCAACTGCTTTCTCAGGGTAGTCAGTTATAATCGCTGAGCAGTTAATATTGAAGAGTCTTTTCATCAAGGCTTCATCATTGATGGTATATGGCCTCACATCAACTCCAGCTTTCATGGAATCAACGATGAGCGCATCCGGCGCTACCTTTATATTAGGGTGAATAGATCGGGCGTGGATGGACTGTGCGTAAACCCAAGGCATAAACAGACCGTTGGAATACAAAGGGGCAATTTCGATATTTGGATTAAGCCTGTAACATTGAACGATTGAATAATGATTAAAGGAAGAAATGATTGTCCTGTTTTGATAACCAAATTCATTGATCAGCGAGATTACTTTTTCCTCAAGATGAGGATAAGGAATGACACCATTTTTCAATTCTATATTGCAAACCATGCCATTCGCTGCCATCCACTCAAAAACTTCCCGCAAAGCAGGAATCCTGGCTTTTTTCAGGAACTTTTTGTATTTAAAGCTGGCATCGAGTTTTCTAATTTCTTTCCAACTCAGATCTTTAATGAATCCCTTCCCATTCGTCGTCCTGTCGACAGTTTCATCATGAATGACCACAATTTCCCCATCTTTAGAAAGTTGGACATCCAGCTCAAGCCCGTCAGCTCCAACGCGTTCTCCTTCTTTAAAAGCTTCCATTGTATTTTCGGGATGTGTTCCCGCCGAGCCCCGGTGTGCAAAAACAAAGGTCATACTAACACTCCATTCAGTTCGAAATTATAGTTGGATAACGGTCACTACCGTTTATACCTTCCTAACCTATAATACGAAAATAAAACCTGGTAAACCAAATGATTTACCAGGTTCTGCTCTTTCTTTTCTGTGGGCTCTTTTCGTAAACTTTGTTTGCTATCAATATGAATGGCAAATTCATTTTGGTCAATCACCGGATCCGCCCCTGTAAGCAGGAGAGAAAAAAAGCTGCTCTGCCTGTTTCGAGGGGAAATCCATGGAACAAGAGAAAAATCCGGCTCTTAGGATATTTCCGAAAGCAACAATGAATGCGAAAACAGCCTTTCTGTATAAGCAAAATAAGTGCGTTTACTCCTCACTCTTTCAAGAAGCTTTATGTTCCAGGCGAAGCTTATCCGCAACCATCGCGATGAACTCACTGTTTGTCGGTTTAGCTTTGCTCATGCTTACTGTATAGCCGAACAAATTAGAAATAGAATCGATGTTTCCGCGGCTCCATGCGACCTCAATCGCATGACGGATGGCACGCTCCACACGGCTCGCGGTAGTATTAAACTTTTTGGCAATATCAGGATATAGGACTTTAGTAATGGATCCAAGCAGTTCAATGTCTTTGTAGACCATTGAAATGGCTTCTCTTAAATAAAGATAGCCTTTAATGTGAGCAGGAACACCAATTTCATGAATGATGCTTGTAATGTTGGCATCCAGATTCTTAGGTTTCGATTCTGCAGCAGATCGTGACATGGAAGAAGATTTTTTAAATACCGGACTTGATTTCCCACTAACTTGACGGATATGGCTTACTAGGTTTTCCATATCAAAAGGTTTCAAAATGAAGTAAGAAGCACCTAAATCCACAGCTTTTTTCGTTACATCTTCCTGCCCAAAAGCAGTCAGCATAATTACATTAGGCACAACAGAACGTTCCCTGATCCTCTCAAGGACAGCCAGACCATCCAGGTGAGGCATAATAATATCTAATACAATGACATCCGGTTCAACCTCATCCAAAAGTTCCAGGCACTCCTGACCGTTATGAGCTACCCCGACAACTTCCATGTCTGTCTGGGATGAAATATATTCCTCCAGTAAAGATACTAGTTCCCGATTGTCATCTACTACACAAACTTTAATTGAATTCACTAATTTTCCTCCTCGATCCGATATTATCCATATCCAAGCTCTATTGTTTATTCTAAAGTAAATTTTCGACAAAGCAATAAGAAATCCTCTTATTTTTCAAAAAAAACTCAAAAATTAAATGTTTTCTTTGATTTCCTTTAGTTTTCTTTTAATTTCGACCATATTCGATATTAGGTTTATTAGTTTGTCGAAAAATCTTTACAGGCACATTTTATCAGATTCTGAATGATAAAAAAACACGAGCTCATTGGTTATTAGTAAGCAGGTGCTAAAACTGTTCCCCCCTCTTGCTCAGCCCTTTCCAAGTGTATCTTTGTCTCGGAGTATGTGTATTCTACAACACAAAGTGCTTTTCCTCCTTTTTAAGAACAGGTTTCTCCTCACGCCTTTCAGATTGGGATGACTCCTTCTGAGGGCTCGTTTCCTTTAGTCGTTTCAACGCTTTTCCACTTCGTGCCGTTTTCCTCCTGGTAATTACGTTCTGACCATTCTCCCCTTCAAACGAGCCTTCACTGTGCTCGCGGGGACCACAAAAAAACAGACGGTATCACCCGTCTGTCAGCTTGCTTGCTTTCTTTCTTCTTGATAAATGTCTATTCCGGCTTCATTCAGCATCCATTCAATATGAACACCGTAACCAGAAGTGGGATCATTAACAAAAACGTGAGTGACTGCTCCAATCAGCTTGCCGTCCTGGATGATCGGACTTCCGCTCATACCCTGGACAATCCCCCCCGTTTTTTCTAAAAGGTCTGGATCGGTCACCTTTAGAACCATGCCCTTAGTGGCAGGAAATTTTTGCGGAACCGTACTCACGATTTCAATATCGTAAAGTTCCACTTCTTCCCCATCAACAACTGTCAATATCTGGGCAGGACCTTCCTTAACTTGGTGGGACAATGTAATCGGCAATGCCTTATCAAGCATGCCATTTTGTATATCCCTGTTGAGTTTTCCGAATATTCCAAACGGGCTGTTTCGTGTAATATCTCCGATGACATCTTTTTCACCAGTGAATCTTGCGAGCTTTTCACCAGGCTTACCATTGCTGCCTTTTTCAATTGACGTGACCGTGCTGTGAAGAATTTCGCCATTTTCGACTACAATTGGTTTCTTTGTATCCATATCTGAAATCACATGACCAAGGGCTCCATATTTCTTCGACTTTGGATCATAAAAAGTCATTGTACCTATACCTGCTGCCGCATCGCGTATATACAGGCCCAGCTTATAGGAATTTTCATTACTGTCCTTCATTGGCTGCAACTCTGTTTTAACCTCTTCTTTATCCCTTCTTAAGACAACCTCTAGAGCATCCTTCTTTTCTCCTGCCTCTTGAACAAAAGGTGCCACGTCTGCCATCTTTTCTATCTTTGTCCCGTTTATTTCAGTGATCATATCTCCGACTTGTATTCCTGCCTTCTCACCAGGGGATACCTTGCCATCTTCTGTCTGGACTAAATGATGCCCTACAACAAGGACACCCAGAGTATTGAGTTTCACTCCAATGGACTGTCCTCCAGGAATAACTCGAAAGTCTTTAATGACTTCTACATCAACCTTTTTTATCGGTACACCCGCCAGTTCAAGCAGGACCTCTTCTTTACCGACATTGTCACCATGAATCGTTAAGGCATTCCGTGTATCACTCAAAGCCAATTTCGAATGGGGTGCTGCCATTGCAGATACTGAAGCTGCCTTAGGAAGTAGAACTTTTTCACCCTGCGTCATGACTATTTTATTTGGCAATTGTATATATTGTTGAACAGGTTTTATAAAACCTATGAAGCAAAGTGAAACAAGGAGAATTCCACCAATCAATTTCCTGAATAAATCTGAATTCATTTTTTCACTCTCCTCGCTTCTAATCCACACACACTTTCTTCTTGGCTACAGTTTTAATTTTGCCTTGATACTGAACATTTATAACCTGCGGCAAAGAAAAAAAGCTACCCATTTTGGATAGCTGTGGGAATACTGTAAAAGGTGAATAGTTATTTTGGAATCATACATAATAAAGTTAAATTTACACAGATGATGTTGTTTTATACATTTTCCTTATAACAAAAAAGCCCCAGAACCTTAATAGTCCTGGAGCTGATCGTTTCACTTGCTTTTAATTGACTCTGCAAGAACCAGCAGTTCCTTGGCATGCTCTCTTGTAAGCTCCGTAATTTCCACACCTGATATCATGCGGCCGATTTCGCGTATTTTCTCCTCTTGGTTCAATGCGGTCACAGACGTGCTTGTCCGCCCGCCTGTTGTCTTTTTAGCAATGTAGAGATGTGAATCTGCCATTGCGGCAACCTGTGGAAGATGGGAGATACACATTACCTGTGAATTAATTGAAACCTGATGGATCTTTTCCGCAATCGCTTGGGCAACCCTGCCGCTGACACCAGTGTCCACTTCGTCAAAAATGATGGAAGTAATCCCCTGGTGTTTAGAAAAGATTGTCTTCAAGGCCAGCATGACTCTCGAAAGCTCTCCGCCGGAGGCGACTTTTGAAAGAGGCTTTAATGGTTCACCAGGATTGGTGGAAATGTAAAATTCTATCTGATCTGCCCCATCTTTTCTATATTTGAACGGTTTCGTCTCTGAAGGCTCTTGCAAAAAACGAACTTCAAAGGTGGTCTTATCCATGTATAGCTCTTTCAATTGTTCATGAATCCGGGCAGTGAGTCTTTTGGCAGCTTTCCTGCGTATTCCCGAAAGCTGTTCGGCCTCTAAATATAGGTCTTTTTCCAACGACTTTAGTTTCTCCTCCAAATCATGAATCACCATATCTTTATTGGTCACCGTTTCAATTTCTTCTTCAATTTGGGCGCTGTACTCCAGGACTTCTTCAATTGAATTTCCATATTTTCTTTTTAATGTGTTAATTTCATTCAGACGGCTTTCTATACTATTCAGCCTGTCCGGTTCGAATTCAAGTTCATCCAATTCCGAACGTACAGACGCCGCTGCCTCTTCAAGCAAATAATAGCTGTTAGAAATCGTCTCCATAAGGCGATCATATTTGGAATCTACGCCTGCAGCACCCTCGATATGGCTCATGGCCAGGCCTGCCCAATCAAGCCCCCGTCCCTCACCTTGTATGCTGTTATAACAATTTTGCAGGGACTCAAACAACCTTTCGAAATTCATCAGCTTATTTTTCTCTTCTAAAAGTGCCTCATCTTCACCAGGCACCAGCCCTGCTTTTTCAATTTCAGAGAGCTGAAACTGAATCAAATCAAGCCTATGGGCCATTTCCTGTTCATTTTCGTTATATTTTCTCAAACGGGTTTGTACTGCCTCAAATTCTTTGAATACCTCTTTATAATTTTGAAGGGAAGACTTTAGTTCCCTTGAGGCAAATTGATCCAGCAAGGTAAGATGGAGTGTTTCGTTCATCAGTTCTTGATGTTCATGCTGCCCATGGATGTCAATAAGAGTGGAACCTAGCTCCCTGAGGATTGCGATGGTCACAAGCTTGCCGTTAATGCGGCAGACACTCTTTCCGCTGCTGGAAATATCCCTTCTCAGGACAATCATTCCTTCTTCAATGTCGATGCCAAATTCAGCTGCTTTTTTATAACAGGGATGTGATCCCTCTTCTAAGGTAAATAATCCTTCAATCTCAGCCTTTTTTTCACCGTGCCTGACGAATTCGGATGAGCCCCTGCCTCCTACAAGCAAGTGGACTGCATCAATGATGATGGATTTACCTGCACCCGTCTCGCCAGTGAGAACAGTAAGGCCCTCCTCAATGGAGACGGTCAGTTCGTCAATGATCGCAAAATTTTTAATCGAAAGTTCCTGTAACAATACTGTTTCACCTCAATTAGAGCATATCTAGAAATTGCTGCGAAATTTTTTCTGTATCTTGTTCAGTCTTACAAATAATCAAACATGTATCATCACCGCATATCGTTCCAAGAATTTCTTCCCAATCCAGGTGATCAATCAGGGCACCGATGGCATTTGCATTTCCCGGCAGCGTTTTCATTACAAGCATATGCCCTGCTGAATCAATTTTAACAAACGCATCAGTCAGTGTTCTTTTCAGTTTCTGAAGCGGATTGAACCTCTGGTCTGCAGGCAGGCTGTATTTATAACGGCCGTCCATCAGTGGAACCTTCACCAGATGAAGTTCTTTGATATCACGGGATACGGTGGCTTGCGTGACATTGAAATTAGCATTCTTCAACCGGTCGACAAGTTCATCCTGGGTTTCTATATCATGGTTGGAAATGAGTTCCCTGATTTTAATCAACCTTTGCCCTTTATTCATCATAACTCCCACACCTCTTACTTGTTTAGCTGTATATTTATACTTCTATATTCATGTTAGCTTATTTATATTATTATCACAATAAAAAACAATCCATATGAGAATTTCCTCTGCAGGTGGTGAATTAAAAAAAAAATGGGTCCCGCGGAATGGCATAAGGACCGGAAGGCAGATAAACGAAAACAGAACGAACAGAGGCAATCGATGCTATTGCATGGAGAACGACTGAAGTTTAAAGCAGTTATACCACGAAGCTGGATACGGAAGAAGGAGCAGGGAAGTGCGCTAACAGACTGGTCATGATGCTCGATTCAAAAGAACGAATGCTGAGTTCTTTTGCGCAATAGTCATGGAGCTTTCCAGTCTTTGCCGGCTGAACTGGTCTCAGGCTGCCGCAGCAGGAAATGTGCACCTTCCTCTTGATCCAACTAAATTCTCAGCATCAGTTGAAAAAAATAATTCTTCGTCAATCTGTCTTTCTATTTTCCACCACTAAAAAGAAAAAGAATAAACGAGGTGTTTATTCTTTCTACTTTGATTTAAATTCATTTTGGGCTTCATCTACTACTGATTGGATGGAGTATGCCAGGTGGTTTTCGCCTGCTTCTTTCTCACCATGCCACGATAAGTGAATGAGAAATTCGATATTTCCCTCACCACCGGTTATCGGGGAATAAGAAAGATCCCTTACATCGTAGCCTTCGCGGATGGCAAGCTGGACAATTTTCTCGATCACTGATAAATGGACCTTTGGATCCCTCACGATCCCTTTTTTCCCCACTTGTTCTTTACCTGCCTCAAACTGTGGTTTGATCAATGCTATAACGTCACTGTCTTGAACAAGCAATGTTTTCAACACAGGCAAAATGAGAGAAAGGGAAATAAACGAAACGTCGATTGTAGCAAAATTCGGGAGGGCAGCAACCAAATCTTCCGGTTTTACATACCGGAAGTTGGTCCTTTCCATAACGACGACTCTTTCATCCTGCCTCAATTTCCATGCGAGCTGATTGTATCCTACATCGAGTGCGTAGGACAGTGCCGCCCCATTTTGAAGGGCACAGTCCGTAAACCCACCGGTAGAGGAGCCAATATCAATCATGGTCTTCCCCTCGACACTAAGCTCAAATTGCTCCAAAGCTTTCTCCAACTTTAATCCGCCTCTGCTTACATACGGGAGAACATTTCCTTTTATTGTAAGGGGAATATCTTCGTTGACCTTTTCACCTGGCTTATCGAGCCTGGATTCCTTGGTGTATACCAAGCCTGCCATCACAGCTCTTTTAGCTTTTTCTCGTGTTTCCGCCAGCCCCCGTTCTACCAGGACTACGTCTAATCTTTGTTTTTTCACTTTCATCTTCATGCCCTTTTTTGTTTTTTTGGTGTCATGGTGTGAATCCGGTCGACGACATTCTCTGTCGTCATTCCGATTTCCTTTAGCAATTCTTTAACACTGCCATGCTCAATGAATTTATCAGGTATGCCGATACGTTCAATTGTTACTTCCTTAAAACCATGGTCATGCGCATATTCAAGGACTGCACTGCCAAATCCACCTTGCAGTACCGCCTCTTCTATTGTTAATATCGGCATATTTTCACTCATTATGCCGGAAAGCATTTCTTCATCCAGGGGTTTTATGAAACGTGCGTTTACGACCTTAACCGAAACTCCTTGCTTTTCAAGCTGTTCTGCCGCTTCAAGGGCCATCGGTATGGTTGTACCGAAGGTCAGGATGGCCGTATCGTTTCCTTCTCTTAATACTTCCCATTGACCGATAGGGATAGTCTTTAGATCCTTATCCATTTCAACTCCCAATCCATTGCCTCTAGGGAACCTCAGTGCAATAGGACCTTCGTCATACTGGATGGCGGTATTGACCATATGCTGCCCTTCGTTTTCATCTTTTGGCATCATCAAAACGACATTAGGCAGGTGGCGCATGAAGGAAATATCGAATACACCCTGATGTGTTTCCCCATCGGCCCCGACAAGGCCTGCCCTGTCAATGCCGATGAAAACATTCAGATTTTGGCGGCAGATATCATGCAGCACTTGATCATAAGCTCTTTGCAGGAATGTGGAATAGATGGCAAGGAATGGTTTCATGCCTTGTGTCGCAAGCCCTGCTGAAACCGTGGCAGCATGCTGTTCGGCAATCCCGACATCAAACATCCGGTCAGGAAATTCACTCGCAAACCCTTCTAATTTGGACCCAACCGGCATAGCCGGAGTAATGGCCACAATTCTTTCATCATCCCTCGCAAGCCTGCGGACGGTTTCACTGACCAACCCGCTCCAGGAAGGAGGTGCATTTACTGGTTTGATTAAATCACCTGAATCCATCTTGTATGGACCGGTACCATGCCATGTCCCTTTTTTATCGGTCTCAGCGGGTTGAAAGCCCTTCCCTTTCTTGGTGATGACATGCAGAATCACCGGGCCTCCAGTCTTTTTCGCATACTGGATATTCTCAAAAAGGTCATTATAGTCATGACCATCAATTGGTCCAAGATACGTGAAGCCCATTTCCTCAAAAAACATCCCTGATACAAATAAATATTTCAGGCTGTCTTTTACTCTCTCAGCCGTTACAGCCAATTTTCCGCCGACGGCAGGGATTTTCTTCAGGATATATTCCAACTCATCTTTTACCCAATGGTACTTGCCCGCTGTACGCAAACGGCCAAGTACATTATGAAGGGCACCAACATTTGGCGCAATGGACATTTCATTATCATTCAAGACAACGATCATATCTTTTTGCTCATGGCCGATATGATTCAGAGCCTCTAGCGCCATACCGCCCGTGAGCGCCCCATCCCCGATTACCGGCACAATGAATGAATCCTCTTTCTTTACATCCCTTGCAATGGCCATTCCCATTGCAGCAGATAAAGAAGTAGAACTATGCCCTGTTTCCCATACATCGTGTTCACTTTCCACCATTTTCGGAAACCCGCATAAACCTTTGTACTGCCTCAGGGTTCCAAATTGCCCTGCGCGCCCGGTCAGGATTTTGTGTACATACGATTGATGCCCGACATCCCAGATGATTTTGTCTTTTGGACTGTCGAAACATTTGTGCAGGGCAATGGTGAGCTCAACTACACCAAGGTTGGGTCCGATATGCCCGCCCGTATTTGATAACGTCTCTATTAAAAATTTTCTAATATCCTTGCTCAGTTCTTCAAGCTCTTGCTGTGATAACGACTTTAAGAAGGAAGGGTCTTTAATTGATAACAGATCCATCCAGTTCACCAACTTTCAACTAAATGTTTTGTTTCAATTTTAACGTTTTTTTCGGTTTTTATCTTTTTTGTCTTTTTTGTCTTTAATTATGCTAATGTGAAATTTATCCTCAACAAATTGTAACACTTTTCCTACTTGAAAGATAATATCCTTGGAGTATTGGATCGCTAACGTCTTACCGAGAGCTTTCCCGCCTACTGTCAAAGCTGCTATCAAGCTTGTCAGGAGGACATTGAAGGTATATTCTACCGGCGATCCGCTGTTAATCTGTAAATCAAGTGTCAAGCCGACTAGCACAATCGCCGCTGCAGCACCACTTATGATTCCGGATATATCTCCGATTACATCATTACAAAAGCTCGCGAAACGGTCCGCATTCCGGACAATCCTGATGGACTGCCTGGCCCCGTATACCTTTTTAGCTGCCATCGCATGGAAAGGGGTCTCATCAGCGGCCGTGGCAGCTATTCCCAGCATATCAAAAAAGATACCTATAAAAACAATGATAAGCACTACGATCAGGCCGATCACCCAGGTAACTTCATTTAATATCAAGTTGGAAAAGATTGAAAAAAGAGCCGCTAACACAAACGTGATAACGGCAATGCTAATACTCCATTTTATTGAGTTTTTCATTACATCTTTCATCAGGTACTTACACACCGTTTCTTATTAAAAATCTATGTTATATTAATATCCCGGATTTCATATGTAAAGGGATGGTCATACATTGAGTAAAAATTGCAGCTTAGGTCCAGTAGGTTTTCCCAATCAGGTACCGGATGTCGCCATACCGGCGGTTTCCCTTTAAACCCGACTTAACTGTGTCACCAGCAGTTAGACTGGATTACCACTTAGTCCGCACCATAATCCTCAAAGTATGTCACAAATGGAACAGTCTAGGAGTTTTCCTCAGCAACCTTTAACCAGGTTCTTAGCCTCTTTTGCAAAGTGGATTTCATATGGGCGAAAAAGCACATACCAATGGCCAACTGATGTGTACCTTGTAACCATAATCCCCTCACACTTCACTCAAGGCAGGCTACGCTGCTAGCGGTTGCTGCCGCATTGCAGGTCTATACTCCGTCCTGATTGCTCATGCATAATGCCGGCCTGAACGGAACCTCCGCGGTGCAAGGGTCAACGCCCACATGCCATTGTGGATCGCCCTTGCACCTTACTCCCAGCTTCGACCCAAGGCTGGGCGCCTCAAGCCGAAACAAGGAACTTCATCGATGTGCCCTTTAGTGGATTTTTAGGCCCACCTTCGGAACTGGTAGATTGACTAGAATACTGCACCATCCCTATTCAATTACCTTGATTATAGCATAAATCAAACAAATTCTCAAATAGGCTGATTAATGGTCACGAGAGGCAATCATATCGGCAATTTGGACGAGAAGATCGTTTTCCAAATCGGATGCAGCAAGGGCAGCCTTGCTTCTATCCAAATGAAAACGCAGCTTTTCTTTAGCACCATTCAGGGTTAAAAGCGCCGGATAGGTGCTCTTGAACTTGGTTTCATCACTTCCGACCGGCTTGCCGATTTTTTCCACGCTGCCCTCCACATCCAGTATATCGTCCTGTATCTGAAATGCCAGGCCGATATGGAAAGCATACGTTTCCAGCAGGTCTATCTGCTCCTTGGTGGCGTCTGCCAGAATGGCTCCTGCCATTACACCGTAAGCAAGAAGCCTGCCGGTTTTGTTTCTATGGATGTATTCCAGTTCTTCTACCGACAGCGATTGGTTTTCTCCCTCCATATCTGCTGCCTGTCCTCCTACCATTCCTTCGGGGCCTGCAGCTTTCGCTAACAATGAAATCAGCTGAAGGCTCTTTTCAGCATATACCTCCTTTGTAGTACCCGCAAGCACTTCAAAGCTGTAGGTTAGGAGACCATCTCCTGCTAGTATGGCCGCAGCCTCACCATAAACCTTATGATTAGTCGGTTTCCCCCTCCTCAAATCATCATTGTCCATGCTTGGCAGATCATCGTGAATAAGAGAATATGTATGAACCATTTCAAGGGCCGCCGCTGCCTCCAATCCGATCTTTGGATCCTTTCTGAAAGCTTGCAGTGTGGCAAGCAGGAGAATGGGCCGTATTCTTTTCCCTCCAGCTTTCAGGGAATAATCCATTGCCTCCTTCACTTTCTCCGGAGCCTCCAGCCTTTGTACCAGCTCATCAAGCTTGTTTTCAACCAGTCTTTTATACGTTACGGTAAAACATTCAAGCGATAGAGCGGTCACGAATTCTCCTCCTCAGATAAAGAGAACTCTTTTTCTCCTTGATCAGTCATTAACTTCGTCATTTGTTTTTCGGCATGTCTTAATGTATCGTGACAGTATTTTGACAGTTCCACTCCCTGTTGATACTGATTGAGTGCTTCTTCCAGCGGGACTTCTCCCTCTTCTAGCCGCTGAACAATTCTTTCGAGTCTTTCAATTGCTTCTTCAAATGACATTTTCTTCTCTTCAGCCATCAATTCTCACTCTCCTCAATAGTATTGACGTGGCAATGCAGTTTTCCATCTTGAAGGTGTACCGTTATTTTATCCCCTTCTTTGACAGTCTTTTTTGTTTTGACCAGTTTTTCATTTTCAGAATAAACCAAGCTGTATCCCCTATCCATGATTTTCAATGGACTTAATGCCTCCAAGGTGGATATCGTCCTTCTAAAGTCATTCTGCTTGTTTTTCAATATATTTGTAAAATTAGTTTGCAATTGTTTAGCCAAACGACGGTGATGATCCTTTTTCTGTTCCCATAGCCTTTCCGGATGGACCCTTTTTAGACTGGAAGCTAAATGGGCCAATTTATCCGTTTGGGTTTGCATCCTCACTTGCCGGGCTCTATTCAGCTGCTCGGTCAATCGATCAACTGCCTCAATTTTCTGTTCATATAATCTTCGGGGATTTCTGAACACCATTGAAGTGCTGATATTTTTTAATTTCGCCCTTTCACTGTCCAATCGTGCCTTCATACCTCTTATAAGCAGAATCCTTCGGCTCAGCACCCGTTCCAAAAGCTCATCAATATGAGGGACAGCCAGTTCCGCGGCAGCCGTAGGGGTAGGAGCTCTCATATCCGCAACGAAATCGGCAATTGTAAAGTCGGTTTCATGGCCAACAGCAGATATGATCGGGATAAAGGATTCGGCAATTGCTAGTGCGACCCGTTCTTCATTGAAAGCCCACAATTCTTCTATTGAACCTCCGCCCCGGCCAACAATCAATACATCGATATCTTTATTTTCATTTGCTGTCTTTATACAATCAGCAATTGACTGGGGTGCACGTTCTCCTTGAACCAACGCAGGATATATCAAGATCTCGCCAACTGGATATCGCCGTTCAATTGTAGTAATGATATCTCTGACCGCAGCACCTGTCGGCGAAGTAATCACCCCGATTTTACGCGGGAATTTCGGGAGCGGCTTCTTTCTGGCTTCATCAAAAAGCCCCTGATTTTCCAGCTTTTCCTTCAACTGCTGAAAAGCGAGGAATAGATCACCTATTCCATCCGGCTGCATTTCTTTAACATAAATTTGATACTGGCCGCCAGCCTCGTAAACGGAAATGTCCCCCCTGACTAAAACCTTCATGCCATTTTCAGGAGTGAATTTCATGGAGGCATTGGCAGAAGCAAACATTACAGCCAGTATCCTGGCTCTTTCATCCTTAAGAGTAAAGTACATGTGACCGCTTGAATGTCGTTTGAAATTGGAGATCTCCCCTTTAACATAGACGCCTGAAAGGTGGGGATCTTTATCAAACTTTCTTTTTATATATTTCGTCAACGCCTGGATTGTCAGGTATTGAGGATTTTCCATCACTTTATCCATCTCCCCCTCAGCCGATTATACGTGTCTCCAAAGGCGGCATTTCAATTCATATCTTTATGTATGATCCTTAACAAAAAGCTGCTTCCTTTGTCGGGAACGCAGCCTTTAGTTAAGGATCATTATTATTTTAACAAATAATACATCTGAATGTCCTATACAATTACTTTAAGGTGTCGCGGGCACTTTTCATGGTGTTGAACATAAGCATTGTAATGGTCATTGGACCTACTCCGCCTGGTACCGGTGTAATATAACCAGCAATATTCCTGGCACTGTCAAAATCGATATCTCCACAGAGCTTCCCATCTTTGTCTCTGTTCATCCCTACATCAATGACAACCGCACCCGGCTTAATATCATTCCCGTGAATAAACCCCGCTTTTCCTGCAGCAGAAATCAATATATCGGCAGTTCTCGTATAAGAGTACAGGTTTTCCGTTTTTGAATGGCAATAGGTCACGGTGGCATTTTCCCTTAGCAGAAGCTGGCCTGCCGGTTTCCCGACAATATTGCTGCGCCCAATGACGACGGCATGTTTTCCTGCAAGCTTGATATTTTCAAATTCAAGCATCTTTAAGATTCCATAAGGGGTACATGGCAGGAATGTATCTTTTCCAATCATCATCCTTCCGATATTGACAGGATGAAATCCATCGACATCTTTTTCCGGAGAAATCTGTTCAATGACCTTTTCCGTCTGGATTCCTTCGGGAAGGGGAAGTTGTACAAGGATACCGTGGATGGAAGGATCGTGATTCAACTCGTCAATTTTCCCCAATAGCTCATTCTGGCTCACATTATCGTCATACTCAACCAATACAGAGTGGATGCCCATTTCTTCACAGGTCCTGCGCTTCATCCTCACGTAGGTTTGCGATGCAGGATTTTCACCTGCCAGGATCACCGCCAGACCGGGGACTACACCCTCTTGTTTTAATTGCTTCACTTCTTCGGTGATGGAATTTCTATAATGGTGGGCAATCTTCTTTCCATCAATTAATTTTGCGGGCATCGAATTCCCCCTTACTCGGCCTGTTCTTCAATCGTCGAATTCACTTTCGAAAGCACGCCATTAATGAATTTGCTTGATTGGTCGTCCCCATACGTCTTGGCAATTTCAATTGCTTCATTGATGACAACTTTATTCGGTACGTCATCAGCTTCCAACAGTTCATAGACCGCTACCCTCAGGATATTTTTATCAACTTTCGCCAGCCGGTCAAATGACCATTTTTCAAGATTTTCTTTGATTAATCCATCAATTTTCGCTTTATGCTCTGTCGCACCTTTTACCAGTGCTTCAAGATATTCATCAGAAGCTGCTTCTTCATATACATTTGTCAATGCTTCATCGGCAGTCATTCCGGACATGTCCATTTGAAATAACGCTTGTAAAGCTTTTTCACGCGCTGTACGTCTTTTCATTACTTTATACTCCTTTAATCTTATCAGATTTCATCATATCAATGATAATAGCATAACTAAGCCTGTGAAAGCACGCAAACACCAATTAATCCTCTATTCAGAAAATTATC
Organism: Bacillus sp. SRL337; assembly: GCF_984799155.1. NCBI lineage: Bacteria > Bacillati > Bacillota > Bacilli > Caryophanales > Bacillaceae > Bacillus > Bacillus sp. SRL337. The sequence goes on from NZ_OZ481793.1 coordinate 3,169,047, forward strand.
CATTTATAAATCCTGCAGCGTGAAAAAATATTGCATTATTTTATCTCAGCCGCAGGTACCGGAGATCGGCATGGCCGGCGGTGATGCCCTGCAGGATTTCACCTGTCCCTCTATTCCCACAGGAGCAGGGAAAATGAAAAACAAATGCGGGATCCACTCTTTGGAACCACTGGAGCTAATAGTCAAATGCTTTAAAACCAAATATGGCTGTAAGGTTGGTGTTATGTAAAAACACCACAGGTTGGATTGGCAAGAAATAAACAAACTTGAGGCACTCTGTCAATATTGAGCTTCCAAACAAAAAACCAAAGGCCTGGGCCTTTGGTTTTTTGTTTACCAGTATTGAACTGCACAAGACTTACTGTTCTTCTTCGAGGTCCTGTTCAATCTTTTGGTTTTCAAATTGCACACCGACAACATGGATGTTGACTTCTTCAGCTTCCAGCGCAGTCATATTAAGAAGCGCTTGTCTGATATTATCTTGAATCTTTTGAGCGGTATTGGGGATCGAGACGCCGAATTGCATGATGCAGTAAACATCCACCTGGATGCCTTCCTCTGCAAGTTCGACCTTGACTCCCTTACCATGGTTTTTCTTGCCCAGTCGTTCAACTACACCGCTGGCAAAATTACCGCGCATTTGAGCAACGCCTTCAACCTCTGACGCCGCAATGCCTGCAATGACTTCAATTACCTCGGGTGCTATTTCAATTTTACCTAAACCATCTTTCCCGTGAGACATTTGCAGCAGGGCTTGGTTTTGGTTTTGATTTTCAGCCATGAATGTACACCTCCACTGATTTCGCCTTTATCATATTTCTATTATAACACAGCATTGATTAGGACTTCATTACCTCATGTAATTCCAGGAATTTCGTGTTGAAATCACCGCTTACGAAGGTTTCGTTGTCAAGGACCTTCAGGTGGAAAGGAATCGTCGTGTGGACACCTTCGATAACGAACTCGCTTAATGCCCGCTTCATCCTTGCTATGGCTTCCTCCCTTGTCGCCCCGTACGTTATCAGCTTGGCAATCATGGAATCATAGTATGGGGGAATGGTATAACCCGGATAAGCAGCAGAGTCGACCCTTACTCCAAGACCTCCTGGAGGCAGATACAATTCAATTTTCCCTGCAGAAGGCATGAAATTCTTTTCAGGATTCTCTGCATTGATACGGCATTCCATTGACCAGCCGTTGAATTCGATGTCTTCTTGTTTCAGCGACAGCTTTTCTCCGGAGGCAACCTTTATTTGTTCTTTGATTAGGTCGACACCCGTAACCTGTTCTGTCACAGGATGCTCTACCTGGATACGGGTATTCATCTCCATGAAATAGAATGTATTGTTGACATGGTCAAAAATGAACTCCACTGTGCCGGCTCCTGAATAATCAACAGCCTCTGCCGCTTTCACGGCCGCCTGTCCCATCTGCTCCCTTGTTTCCCCATCCAGTGCAGGAGATGGTGTTTCTTCAATTAATTTCTGAAGACGCCTTTGAATGGTACAGTCCCTTTCGCCGAGATGAATCACATTTCCGAAGTTATCTCCCAGCACCTGGATTTCAACATGCCTGAAATCCTCAATGAACTTCTCAATATAGACACCCGGATTACCGAAAGCTGTTGCCGCTTCCTGCTGGGTGATATTCACACCTTTAATAAGGTCCTGTTCTGTTTTTGCTACTCGGATTCCTTTTCCTCCGCCTCCGGCAGTTGCTTTGATGATGACAGGATATCCAATTTCCTCTGCCAAGGAAACAGCTTCAGCTGCATCTTTCACGATTCCTTGTGAACCCGGCACGATTGGCACTCCTGCTTCTCTCATCGTCTCTCTTGCTACATCCTTAGTCCCCATCTTGGAGATGGCTTCCGGTGAAGGTCCAACAAACGTAATATTGCATTCACGGCATAACTCTGCAAAATCGGCATTTTCAGCCAGGAATCCATAACCAGGATGGATGGCGTCACAATCCGTCAGTTTGGCCACACTGATGATATTGGTAAAGTTCAAGTAACTGTCTTTACTTGCTGTAGGTCCGATACAATAAGCCTCATCCGCTAATTGAACATGCAGTGCTTCCTTGTCGGCTTCGGAATAAACAGCCACACTTTCTATTCCCATTTCGCGGCAGGCACGGATTACACGTACAGCAATTTCTCCTCTATTTGCGACTAACAGCTTTTTTATCATAATGATCGCTCCTTATTCAGGCTTAACCAGGAATAACGGCTGACCGTATTCTACCAATTGTCCGTCTTTCACTAGGATTTCTACAATTTCACCTTTTACTTCTGCTTCGATTTCATTGAATAATTTCATGGCTTCCACTATGCAAACTACAGAATCTTCACTGACTTTGCTTCCAGGTTTTACATAGGCATCGGCATCCGGGGATGGAGATTGATAGAATGTACCAACCATCGGTGATACAACCTTTTGAAGGTTTTCATCTGCTGCAGGTGCTGCAGGCGCTTCTTCCTTGGCAGGTGCTTCTGCTGCTTTGGCGGACTGAACAGGCGCCTGTGCAGCTTGCGTTGACAATACTTCTTCCGCTTTATGTACGTTGTTATTATGGATTGCTGCTTTTTCTTCAACATAGGTAACAGCCTTATTTTTTTTCATTTTGATTTTAGAACCATCAAGTTCATATGAAAACTCATCAATGCTTGATTGATCAACAAGTTTAATCAACTCGCGTATTTCTTGAATCTTTAACATAATGACACCCCTTAGAGTAATTAATCAAAATTAGGACTAGCTACTAATATCATACGATAAGACCTTGTAAGAATTCAATATGAGAATTAAACTAATCTTTTGATATCCTGCTGTATTTAGTAGATTGCCCTGTTTCTATTGTAAGCTTCTTTTGGATTTTTTCAAAACATAAGGGCAGGCAATTTTATAGGCAGGCTCTCTGTGCACCCTTGACTGCATGGCGGAATTGCACCAATTCTTCTGGAATTAACGCTTTTTTGCTCCATTCCTTAATAGAATCGTCCAACCCCTTCGGCCATCCCCCTTAAGGGTCACCTTCCTTCTAATTCGCTTCAGTTCTTTTACTTATGCTCTTTTCGTAAACTTTTTTGCTATTCAATATGAATGTCTAATACTATTTAGGTCATTCACCCTTTTTCGAGGGGAAATCCATGGAATACAGGAAAAACCCGGCTCATGAGACTTTTCCGAAAGCAACAATAAATGCGAAAACAGCCTTTACTTAAGGCTTGCCTGCCAGCTTGTTCATCTCATAAAAAAGCCCGCAGCGCTAAAGCTGCGGGCTGATTCGTATATTAGTTTGCCGGCTGGAACTGAACGGCCACTTTTTGCATGGAGCCAATTTCATCTGTTACAAGACGGATGATTTTGTTTGCTTCTGCAGCTGAATGTTCTTTTGCTTTAACCGTTACGCGGACCTGCTCTCCATCAGCTCTGACCAACGCGTCTTCATAGCCCATTGTTTTGATCATCGTCTCAAGTACTGTTTCTGTTGTTGCAAGTTCCTTAAGTTGATCCATTTGCTCAATAGCCTCATTTTTTTCCTCGATGGAAATGTCAGCGGAAGCTATTTGGGTCTCAAGGTCCTCTCTGCTCTGGGAACGCTGGTCCATGAATTCCATTCGCAGCGTTTCAAATACTTCATCGCCTGCAGCTTCCGTTACAATATCAACATCACCCTCAGCAGCTGTTTCTTCGCCTTTGCCGGCTGCATCTTCACCTTTGGAAGTTTCTGTCGATGATTCTTCACCTTGTGCCGGGCTGCTCTCGTCTACATTTGCCATATCGGCTGCTTGCTGTGTCGGTGAGGTAATGTAGTACACTGATAATACGATCACTAGGCTCAACATTGTCAATAACCATACCGTTTGCTTTTTTAATAACATATTTCATTTCCCCCTTAATTTTTAGGCATTACCGCTACACGATGGCTGGGAACGTCCAGCACCCGCGTCACAGATTCAATGATCCATTTTTTTACTTGTATATTATCAGCACCCTTTGCTACTACAAGAACGCCGCTGATTTTAGGTTTTTTCGTTTCGAGAATAATAGGAACCTCTTCTTCGCCCTTTCTGATGATGACGAGCTGCTCATCCGAAGATTGATCTTCGATTGAACGATTCCCCCCTTCCCGGTCGGTTTCTTTTGTCACCTGAGTCTGAGACGAGTTATTTTTTTCATATACCTTCCGCTCGGTTGATTCAACATTGACAACTATGGTTGGATCACTTACGCCGGCTATTTGTTCAAGTGCTTCCTTCAACTGATTTTCATACCGGTCCTCGTAATCTTTCATTATTGAATCTTTAGAATCTTTATTCCCGAAGGCAGGCACTTCATCCTGTCCCGTCTCGTTTTCGGTTTTCATGACCATCGATGCATCCTGATCTGCGTTCCCCCACATATCACTGATAATCATGAATGCAACACCAAACAGCAGGACGATTAGAAAATAGTGGAGCTTACCCGGCTTTTTTCCAGGTGCCGCTGTCCCTTCTGATTCTTTCATGAAGAGCTGCTGCAGTGATTTAAGCGGACCTTTATCAAATTTCATTTCTCTTTCCTGCACCTCCTTCGACCATGATCACTAGTTTGTCCTCTGGTATATTCCATTTTTTTGAAAGTGTGTTTGTTATGCCGTTGTTGCTTTCATTCTTTACAGGAATATTTTTGCTCGTATCGATTTCTACTGGTTTCACTACAGTGCCTGCTTCTTCCCGGGAGGTATCCAAATGGATTGAGACTGACAAGATGCTCTCCGGCAGCTTTTCAAGATCTTCCGCTTCCAGCTCGATATGTTTTACCGTTAAACCATATTGCTCTATCATCTCCTTTTCTACATCATCTTTCATTTGGACAGCCATCTGTTCTAAAATATATGCACGTTGTGAGGCTTGTATTTCTTTTTTCTTTAATTCTACTGAATTTTCTACTGAAGCTGTTTTGACAGTGCCTTCGAAGTCGATTCCTGCAAGGGCTTCTTCAAAGTCAGTGGTAAACAATTTCATGATCGGAGTGAGGATGATCGTGATGAGAAGGAGTCCGGTAACAATTTTCGTATATTTCTGCATATTGGAACTTGGGAGAAGCATATCAACCACACTGGCCAGCAGAACAAAAACAATAATATTGGTTATCCACTCTGTTAAAAATGACATCTTCTCCCTCCTTATCTCACCATTAATGTGATATTCCCAGCCGCTATCATGATTGTGATGCTGAGAAAGAACATAAATGAAACAATAGCCAATGCAGCAAAAACATAAATGACACTTTTGCTTATCGTATCCAGACACGTAATGACAGGACCTCCGCCCAACGGCTGGAGTAATGCAGCCGCCAGCTTATAGATCAAGGCAATCATCAAAATTTTCACAGCAGGGAACGCAGCAATCATCAAAAGGATGGCAACACCTGCGATTCCGACTGTATTCTTAAGCAGGACAGATGCACTGATGACCGTATCTGCAGCATCCGTAAACATTCTCCCGATCACAGGTACAAAGTTTCCTGTAACAAACTTTGCTGTTCTTACCGTTATGCCATCGGTCACAGCAGCTGCAGCTCCTTGCACTGATATGACACCAAGGAATACTGTCATGAAGATGCCGAGCAAGCCAATACTCCAGTTTCTGAGCAGGTTGGCAAGCTGTGTCACTTTATATTGTGGCGACAAAGTGCTGACAATGCTCAGCAAGGCAGATAGAAACAATAACGGCAGGACAATATTTTGAATGAGAAGCCCGCTCGTATTCATCAGGAAAATGATCACTGGATGGAAAAAAGCAGCCGATATCATTCCCCCCGACGAAGCAATCAATGCCAGAAGCAGGGGGATCAAGGCAATGATAAAGTTGATCATCGTCCCGATTGCTTCTTTCGTATAATCGATCGCCACATGAAAACTGTTGAGGGCAATGATGATCAATACCATGAATACAATTGCATAGGCGACTTTGCTGACATTCCCTCCTTCAAAAGAGTTTTGCAGCGATTGCAAAAACATGCTGAAGATCGTCAGCAATATCAAGGTTCCGAGCAGTTTTCCATTTGTAATCAGCTCTTGGAAAGCAAAATGAAAGATTCCGGAAAACCAAGCTTTGAAAGAGAATTGCTTGTCCCCTTTAATAAAGTCAACCAAACTCCCCTTCTGGCTTTCAGGTAAATAACCTCCATATTGAGTCAGTACATCTTCCCAATAAACCTTCAGTTCATTGATTTCCAATTTCTCCAATTGGTCCTCCAGCAGCTTTTCTCCCACAGGTGTCTTCTGTTCTGCGTCTTCCCCTTCAGCTTGAACGGCGGTTGTTCCAAGAATTAGATAAAATAGAGTACAACATATAATGATTAATAATCGACGCATCTTTTCACCTCAAAAGGCAGCAGCTTGCCTAACCATTCGGTATCATATTGATGATTGTTTCGATGATGACAGTCAGGATCGGTACTGCCATTGCTAATATTAGAATCTTTCCTGCTAATTCCACCTTTGCAGCCAGGGCACCCTGCCCCGCATCTTTCGTAATATGTGAAGCAAATTCCGCTATGTAGGCAATCCCTATTATTTTCAGGATGGTTTCCACATAGATCATGTTGATATTTGCATTGGCAGCCAGTTTTTCAATCATTCGAATGATTTCATAGATCTGATCCACCAGGAACAGGAAAATTGCACAGCCGACAAATACCACCAGCAAAAAAGCAAAATTAGGTTTTTGCTCTTTAATGATCAAAGCGAGGAAAGTCGATACCAAGGCAATCCCGACTACTTGTATGATTTCAATGGCCTATTCCCCCTCTCACCCTTGGAAGAGAAATACTGATTTGATTTTTTGGAATAAATCATCGACGATGGAAGCCACCATAAATAGAATGTAGATAAATCCGAACAGTGTAACCCACTGCGCATACTCCTTTTTCCCTACCTGATCCAGAATGGTGTGAAGAAATGCAACCACAATCCCGACACCTGCTATTTTGAATATAATATCGACTTCAATTCCCATCTTTTCCCCTCCTGATCCTTACAGCAATAAAATGATGAGAAGCAGGCCTGAAAGAACCCCTAAACTCTTCGTCATTTTTTCATACCTCTTTTGTTTTTCCAGCGCCTCTGTTTCTTCTCGTTCCAAATGTGTGAGTGTCAGCAGAATATGTTTTTGCTGTGTTAATCGGTCATGCTTTCCGAGGCTCTCGCCAAATTGAGTAAGAATTTCATATTCCCTTGACTTGAAAGCGGTCATCTTCCATACTTCTTTCAGACTTGCTTCCCATGCCTCACTGACTGTCGTCTCTTCAGTGGTGATCCTTTTGGAGAAGGCTTCAAAGAACCAGGCAACCGGACGCTGAAGCTGTTTGGATAGCTTGCGCGCAGCTTCATGAAGAGGGGTATGTCCATACATGATTTCTGCTTCCAATGACTGCAGAGCTGATTTTAAAATCCTTATTTGACGCGGTCTTTCACTCAAGTACCTTGAAGCTTCAAAACCCGCCCATGAAGTTGATAAGATGATAAAAACCGCACCGATGATTTTGATCATTTATGTCACACTCACTTTTCCCAGCAGTGAATCCCCCGCTTGATTTTTGATATCCCTAACCAGTCCTGGATTCTCCCCTCTGGATAATTCAACAAATCTTTCTATCACATTCATTTCGATTATTTCTTTGAGGTATGGACGATTCGAAATTTCTTCCAGTGAGCGGCCGTGGGTTGTCATTATAAGCGTTATCCCCGCATTCACCGCTTCCAGGATGGCTTGGCCATCCTCCTGGCGGCCGATTTCGTCAACGACGATAACATCCGGGCTCATCGACCGGATGAGCATCATCATCCCTTCTGCCTTCGGACAAGCATCCAGCACATCGACCCTCGGCCCAAACTCAAGCTGAGGTACTCCATGGACACAGCCAGCAATTTCAGAACGTTCATCCACGATTCCCACCTTGTATGGGGTCATCTTCTCTTCAGGAATTCCTGTCGAGGCAATTCTCGCAATATCCCTTAACATGGTCGTCTTCCCTGTCTGCGGCGCCCCTATTATCATGGTATGCTTCCAGCGGCTGTCATACAGGTGCGGAACCAAAGGTGCAGCGATTCCGATTGCTTCTCTTGCCACCCTGATATTAAAGGATGCCAGATGCCTGATCGCCTTCACCTTGCCTCCCTCGAGGATCACTTTCCCGGCAAGACCTACCCTGTGTCCGCCTTCAATCGTGATGTATCCCCTTTTCAGTTCCTCTTCCAATGTATAAAACGAATGGTTAGCCAACTTATTAATCAGCAGCTCCCCATCTTTCTTTGTTACAACGTATGGAAGAAAATATGGTATGCCCCTGGCTGTAACCTCCAGCGGCCTGTCGACCCTAATTCTTATTTCTTCAATCAGCGGCAGGATATGGGTTGGCATTACTTGGATTTTTTCAGCGATAGTTGATGGAACGATAGAAAGGATCTCTTCCATATTCCCTCCTCCTCAATTAACAGTTAACAATTCCAGAGTCTTTGGTACATGCCTATTGATATTAAAATGTATTCGGGGAAAAGAAGAATATGACTTTATTCGGGGAGAAAACGGGGAATTGCACTTCCCCCCCGAGAAATAAAAAAAGCTGAAGGGCTAAGCCCTTCAGCTTTAAAACGCTATATATTACGCACGGGATACATAAGAACCATCTGTCGTGTTGATGACCAGAACGTCACCTTCATTTACGAAGAATGGTACGTTTACAGTCAGTCCTGTCTCTACTGTAGCCGGCTTTGAACCGCCGGAAGCAGTGTCACCTTTAATTCCTGGCTCCGTCTCCGTAACAGTAAGTTCCACTGAATTCGGAAGCTCCACACCAAGTGTTTCCCCTTGGTACATGATGATTTGCACTTCCATGTTTTCCTTCAAGAACTTCAGCTCATACTCAATTTGAGAGGCGTTGAGTTCAATTTGTTCATAGGAGTCTGTGTCCATGAATACATGCATATCGCCATTTGCATAAAGGTACTGCATCCGGCGGTTATCAATTTGTGCTTTGCCTACTTTTTCACCTGCACGGAATGTTTTTTCCTGAATTGCACCTGTACGAAGGTTTCTTAATTTAGAGCGGACAAAAGCTGCTCCTTTACCGGGCTTCACGTGCTGGAAATCCATAACACGCCAAATCCCATTATCTACTTCAATTGTAAGACCTGTACGAAAATCATTTACTGAAATCATGAGTGTTCCTCCTAAAAATGTGAATAGCCATGGACTGGCTACTTAGTGCATGTTTATTATGCCATATTTTATCCTGCTGAAATAGTTTTATTAAAGAATGATCAATTCTTTTGTTGAATGTGTAAGGGTTTCATTGCCATTCTCAGTGATGACGGTATCATCTTCGATACGTACCCCGCCGACACCTTGGACATAAACTCCAGGCTCTACCGTGACTATCATGCCTGGCTGTAATACAGTTTCGGAAAGGTGGGATAATCCTGGACCTTCATGGACTTCCAAACCGATTCCATGACCAAGCGAGTGGCCGAAGTTATCTCCATAGCCTTTTTCTTTGATGTAATCCCTTGCAATCGCATCTGCCTGCGCTCCTGTCATGCCCGGCTTGATTTCGTCCATTGCTTTCAGCTGGGATTGAAGGACAACATCATAGATTTCCTTCAGTTTATCTGCAGGCTCACCTACAGAAATCGTTCTTGTCATATCGGAGCAGTAGCCTTTGTAATATGCACCATAATCAAGTGTGATGAAATCGCCTGTTTCAATAACTTTGTCGCTTGCCACTCCGTGAGGAAGCGCTGAACGGGTTCCTGAAGCAACAATGATATCAAATGAAGAAGAGGCTGCTCCGGCATTTCTCATAAAGAATTCCAGTTCATTGGATACTTCCAATTCCGATTTTCCTGGCGTAATGAAATCCAGGATATGTTTAAATGCAGCATCCGCGATATCAGCAGCATCTTTGATAATGTTCAATTCTGCTTCTGTTTTAATCAAACGGATATCTTCAATCATACCGCTTACAGGAACCAGTTCAGCCCCGACCTTGCTTCGGTAGCTTTCGAATGCGGAGTATGTCAGATAGTTCTTTTCAAAACCAAGTCTTTTAATTCCAAGTTTCTCCACTTGAGTCGCAACTTCATTCGGAATCGGTCCCTTATGCTGTACAATCTCGAAACCTTGTGCCTGTTCTGCCGCCTGTTCTGTATAACGGAAGTCTGTTATGAATACTGCATTATCAGCGGTAATCAATGCGACCCCTGAAGAACCTGTAAAACCTGTCATATAACGGCGGTTGTATGTACTAGTAATCAGTATCCCATCAATATCATTTCCTGAAAATTTCTCTCTCAATTTATCAAGCTTGCTCATCCTCTTCATCTCCCTTATGTTTTTTTATAAGAGCCTGCAGGGCAAGTTCATAGCCAAATAACCCAAGACCCACAATCTGTCCTTCTGAAACTTCCGCCAAGACAGAGTGATGTCTGAAGGCTTCTCGTTTATGAACATTGGAAATATGGACTTCTATCACGGGCAGATCAATCCCGGCGATGGCATCTCTTATCGCATAGCTGTAGTGAGTGAAGGCACCTGGATTAAAAATGATTCCGGCGCAGCCTTCATCTTCAGCACGATGCAGATAGTCGATAATGATGCCTTCGTGGTTGGATTGCGCCGCGTCCAGTTCATATCCCTCCGACAGGGCAGCTTCTTTCATTTTCTTTTCGAGTTCCCCCAGCGTTGCTGTACCGTAGATATGCGGTTCCCGCTTACCTAAACGGTTGAGGTTCGGTCCATTAAGCAGAAGAATCTTATGCATATGTATTCACCCATAAAAATAGAATGTTCAACATGAACATTCTAACACAAACGAATTGACAAACATACTACATTGTCTGAATATTATTGACTTGCTTTCTCTTCTTTTTCAAAATGATGTTGAAGTTCATTTTCTTCATAAGAAATAGAATAGCCGATGAATACTCCATAGAGAATATAAATGCAGGCGATTGTACTCAATGTCGTGTAATCCGTTTGTAAGATTCCTTTCATACTTGGGAATAGCGGGTTCAGCACAACAAAGACAACGAGCATTAAAGCTATGCCATAGCCAGCTCCGACCCACATAGATTTCAGCTTCCTTAATGCTGCATAGTAAACGAGTGCAACACCAATGGAGATTAACCCATATGCCAGAATGGAAATGACGATCCCCAGCCAGGTCTCCCTCCAGTCACCGACAGCCCAGGGTTCCAGGATGATATTCGGCTCGAGTTTGGTGAACGAGAACATATAGCAGATATACGCGATCCCGCTCCATAGGATTCCGCCGGTGAATCCGGTTGCGATGACCATGCCAATGAACGATAGCGGCTTTTCCTGTTTATTTTGTTCCAGATTTTTATCACTTGATGGTTCTTGCTCTCTTGCAGACATCTGAACACCTCCTTTGGGTAGTATTATCCATTTCCATGAAAGTATTTCATCGATGCGCAGGATTGCGTACTTTCATCAGGTTTTAGTAAAATAAAAATACTTCAATGAAGGTACCTGCACAGTCTCTCCAGAAAGAGACAAATATGGTTTAAAATAAATCAGAAACACGGTTAGAATGGACGGTTTTAGTCTAAAATATAGGTAAAGGCCATTACGTTCTTAACTCGGTTCCAAAGGAGGTGACCTTCTTGAATGCTCGTTTCATAATTGCAGGAGCTGTTATTCTTTTAGCCTCTATCGGATTGTTGTCCACTCTTATGGGAGATCCTTTGGCTCTTCTTCAACGAATACTCGTTTTTGCAGCCATTGCCGGAATCATCTATTTTATATTCCGGAGAGTGATGATGGGCGGGAAAGGCAAAAACAAGGATCAAAAGGCTTTCCTGAAGGCGGCAAGACAATCCAAGAAGCGGTATAACAAGAAAACAACTGCTGTGAAAGCAAAAGCCAGTGCGCCAAGCCCGTTCCGCAAAAAATCCCATCGGAAAAAATCGCAAGCTAATCTTACTGTCATTGAAGGCAAAAAAAATAGAAAAAATCGAGCATCTCTCTAAGCTCGATTTTTTTATTTCTGTCATCACCCAAATCCCCATCCTTTTAAAAATTCTATTGCCTTGATGTAACCATAATCAGCGAGCTCCCTCTTCTTCTCATCAGTCAGTTCAAATTCTGTTGTCAGCACTCCTTCAGTCGGGATAAAGATAATATTGGTCGCATGCTTCCTCGAAATATAACGGGAATCATGAGCATCTTTCATTGTTTGGAACAGGGCTTCATACATACGGACAGCATTTTGTATTTCTTTTTTTGGGCGTTCCTGGATACTCGGGCTCAGCTTTATCCCCAGGACTGGTCTTACTTTCTTCATATTTTCTTTATCAAACAACCACATGGGAAAATTGCTTAATACTCCTCCGTCCACTACAAGGCTTAGCCCATCCAATGATTTTAATCTTACAGGTTCAAAAAAGTAAGGCAGGCTTGCACTCATCCTGATCGCCTTTGCAACCGGAAAGGTTTCTTTCGGTATACCGTACTTATCGAGATCATCCGGCAGGACTATAAGACGGCCATTCGTTAAATCTGATGCAATGACCCTTAATGCTCCAGGAGCAAGATCCGCAAACGTATAAATACCCCTTACTCGTAATTTTTCTTCCAGCCATTCCTCCAAGGCATCTCCCTTGTAAAGGCCCAGTTTCCAATAAACCTTGAGCCAGCGCACAAAAGGAAGAGACAGATGAAATGCATTCTTATCCAACAGATCGGTTAGTTCAATTTCATCCATTACCTTGATAAGATCTTCACTTTTGTAGCCTGCTGCAATAAATCCCGCAATGATCGCGCCGGCACTTGTACCGGCAAGCCGTTTGAACTTTAGTCCCTTTTCTTCGATTGCCTGATAAGCCCCGATCATGGCAAGGCCTTTGATTCCACCACCTGAAAATACGCCATCGATGTTCATGGAACCATTCCCTTCCTATTTCCCTCTTTACATTTTTAATTCAATGTGAAGGGTTTTAGAATGAAAAAATGCCATTATCGGGCTGCCCCCTAAAACTTTTAGTGCGTTAAAGCGATAAAAGGGACTGTCCCTTCTCTCGCTTTAACGCACTAAAGTGGAAAATCAAAAAAAGAAGGAGAAAAATTCTCCTTCATCTGTAGATTTATAATCCGCATTTCAGCTGAGCACCGCAGTTTGTACATGTGTTGCATCCGCCCATGTCTTTTACCGTCCCTTTGCGGCAGACCGGACATGTATTACCGACTTCAGAACCAATGGTAACATCTGTTGAACGTACATCCTGTATGGTGTCTACGAGCACTACCGGCTTCTTGCCTTGTGCTGCCGGCTGTTCAGTTTCTTCTTCATCGAAACTGTTTTCTTCTGCTTTCAAGGTCAGAACCTGTGAATCACGGCTTCCATCTACATAGACAGTACCGCCTTTCGCTCCTCCTTTATACAATCTTTCATAAACGCCTTGCACCTGATCTACCGTGTAGCCTCTAGGAGCATTGACTGTTTTAGAAATCGAACTGTCAATCCAGCGCTGGATGACGCATTGTACATCTGCATGAGCTTCAGGAGCAAGTTCCATCGAGGATACGAACCATTCCGGAAGGGCGTCCGCATCAACTTCAGGATGGCGGCCAAGGTATTCTTGAACAATTTCAGCCTTTACTTCTATGAATTTACCAAGACGGCCGCTTCTGTAATAAGTAAATGAGAAGTATGGCTCAAGCCCGGTTGCCACCCCTACCATTGTGCCGGTGCTTCCAGTTGGAGCAACTGTCAGCAGGTGAGAGTTTCGTATTCCGTCCGCCAGAATGGACTGCCTGACATCTTCCGGCATTTTGCTCATATACCCAGTATTGATGAATGCCTCTCTCAGTCGGTTTGTCTCATCCGCGTTTTCCCCTTGAAGGAACGGAAAGCTTCCTTTTTCCTTCGATAACTCTACAGAAGCACGGTAAGCCGTCACAGCAATCGTTTCAAAAACCTCATCCACCAGCTTATTGCCTTCGTCTGATCCATATTCTTTTTCACAGTAAATCAATAAGTCAGCAAGCCCCATGACACCTAAGCCAACCCGGCGCTCACCAAGTGCCTGCTTTTGATTCTGTTCAAGGAAGTAAGGAGTTGCATCGATGACGTTATCCTGCATACGCACTCCGACTTCGACGGTCTTCTTCAATTTTTCAAAATCAACGGTCTTGTTCTCTTTATCTGCAAATTCAGCAAGGTTGACTGCTGCAAGATTGCAGACGGAGAATGGTGCTAATGGCTGTTCACCGCACGGGTTCGTTGCAACCACTTTTTGTCCGTACGCTTTAGCATTCGTCTGGTCATTGGCATTGTCGATAAAGAAAATGCCCGGTTCCGCAGAGTATGTTGCACAGACATTGATCAGGTTCCATAACTCTTTCGCACGCATTTTTCTGTAAGTACGGACTTTGTATCCCATTTCTTCCCACTCGCGGACGTCACCGACTTCATGCCAGTTTTCATTATAGAATTTCATTTCCTCTTCATCATACTTTTCTACATCAGGAAAGCACAGGCTGTATTCTTCATCTTTTTCTACCGCTTCCATGAAGTCGCTTGTCAGGCAGACGGAAATGTTGGCGCCAGTAAGGAACTCCGAGTTATGAACCGAGTAGGTACCGCCGGTCCTTAACTTTTCTTCTGCATCTTTAATGATCTTATCAGTGAAGCCGCCAAGGCCTGGAATCTGCTTGTAGTTGATGATTCCTTGATACATATCCTTTTCCTGTTCGGTAAGCGGTGTGAATTTCAATTTATCTTTTGCTGCTTTTTTAATTTGCTCATCTTGTGTATTTTCAAGAAGATAACGCAGAATCCGAGGATTTTGCATCTTCGAGATGATGAACTCGATGATATCCGGATGCCAATCTGCCAGCATGATCATTTGTGCTCCACGTCTTGATCCACCTTGCTCCACAAGATGTGTCAACTTTGCGATATCATCCAGCCACGATACAGATCCGGATGATTTCCCGTTGACGCCCCTTGCCAATGTGTTTCTCGGTCTCAAAGTCGATCCGTTCGTTCCGACGCCACCGCCGCGGCTCATAATTTCCATTACTTGTTTGCGGTGGTCGGAGATTCCGTCCCTTGAATCCTTCACAAATGGCATGACATAACAGTTAAAATAAGTAACGTCCGTATCTGCTCCTGCTCCGTACAATACTCGTCCGGCAGGAACGAAATTCATATTAACAAGTTCATGGTAAAACTTTTCGAACCATTCATGGCGTTTTTCTTCTGTCGTCTCGACACTAGCAAGTCCTGTCGCATTTCTCTTGGCAATTTGCTCATAGTAGATTTCAAGCGGTTTTTCAATGACATCCAACGACCGTTTAACAATCGCAGTTTTAGCTTCCTCTGGGTTATCGATCGAGCTTCTATATTCTTCATCAATCAATACCTCTGCCTGCTTAGTCTCCCAGTCAAGACTCTTTATGAAGCCGAGGCCCCTTGCAGGGAATTTGGGGTCTTCCTTAATCGTTAATACGACGAAATCTCCCTCAGTGAGTGTGATCTTTTCGGTGTCTTTAAATGAGTAACGGTCAATCATGACGAGGCGGGATACACCTTTATGGGTAATGTGCATATCCGGGGTAATTGGATGGACCTGCGGAAACAAACCGATTGCTTTATTCAAACTCTCTCTGTTAACTTTCATTTCTTGTTTCGATACGACAGACATAGATACAACTCCTTAAACTACTATATTGAAAATTTTTATGATTCTATCATGGTTGGTAAATTCAAAAATAAACTTATCACAGCTAAATTTGAAAATCAACCAATATACACTATATATAGTGTATAAAATATTTTTCGACACACTATATGTTGTGTTTAGTTCATGATAAATCATTTTTGTCAAACGGAAAATAGGCTATAAAAAGGAGAAATCAGAAGGGAACAATAGATTAGCAGGCGTGAATCAACAAAACCCGACAATTTTCAAGGTTGAAAAAAATCTACACTTCTTCAGCCATTGGTAAAAAGCAAAAAAGCGACTCTCATCGCTTTTTTTGAAAATAAAAAAAGTATATTCACTTCTATAATAAAATTATCTTTTAAAATTCCAGTCGTCGGATTCGTATCTTCTTTTTGCAAGGCTTTCTACATATTGTGTTTCTTCTGCTGATAATGCATACGGCTCAAGCTCAATACCCAGCCCCTGCTCAAATCCTTGCTTGAAGGCGGCTTTTGCCATTTCCAGAGTCACTTTTTCTTTACTGATTTCATTCACCGCGACCGCCTTGCTTTTGAAAGCGCGCTGCATCCTTTCTTTCACCCGGTCATTGGGATATTTGAACAAGCTGAATAATTTATCTTCGTCCAAATCCAGCAAGATCGAGCCATGCTGTAAAATGACACCTTTCTGCCTTGTTTGGGCACTGCCGGCTACCTTTCGGCCTTCCACTACAAGCTCATACCAGCTTGGAGCATCAAAACAAACAGCTGAACGAGGATTTTTCAAGCCTTGTTTCTCTTCTTCCGTTCTTGGAACCGCAAAGTAGGCTTCTAGCCCAAGCGCCCTGAACCCCTTCAAGATGCCTTCCGATATCACCCGGTAGGCTTCTGTGACGGTTTTGGGCATTTCAGGATGCTCTTCAGTGACAATCACACTATATGTAAGTTCATGTTCATGCAGGACACCTCTTCCGCCTGTCGGCCGCCGAACAAAGCCCAGTCCATGTTCCTTCACAGCATCCATATTGATTTCTTTTTCAACTTTTTGAAAGTATCCTACCGATAATGTTGCAGGATCCCATCCATAAAATCGGATGACCGGCGGAATTTTCCCTTCACTGTGCCAGTCCAGCAATGCTTCATCCAAGGCCATGTTATAAGATGGAGAACAGTTCCCCGAGTCAATGTACCACCATACTTCCTTCGTCATACTGCATACCCTCTTTTACTCTTTATAAGTCGATTTCTAGTCTATCAAAGTCTCTCAAAAAAACAAAGAAGAAACACCTTCCACTAATCTTCCGGCCCAATGAAAAAGAATTCTTGTCCTGCCCATTTTTCAACTATATAATAAGATTAGATTTCTTTTGATTCTGCAATAGAGAGAGAATATAATAGAGATTAGTGAAGCTTGAAAGGGGTTTGAAGTTTTGACAGGTTTATATTTTTTATTAATTGTTCTAGGTGCCATCGTTGTGTATTCAATCCTTACGTTTTTCATGCAGAAACGTATTGTCAATAACCTGACGGAGGATGAATTCCGTGCAGGATATCGTAAAGCCCAGCTGATCGATGTAAGGGAACCGAACGAGTTCGAAGCTGGCCATATCTTAGGGGCCAGAAATATCCCATTGTCCCAGATGAAACAAAGACAGCAGGAAATCCGAAATGACCAGCCTGTTTACCTGTACTGCCAAAGCGGCATGCGCAGCGGAAGAGCCGCCCAAATGCTCCGTCGCAAAGGCTACAGAGACCTTCATCAACTGCAGGGCGGTTTCAAAAAGTGGTCTGGAAAAGTTAAGAAGAAAAAATGACTTTAGAGAGCCGAATCTTAAACTGATTCGGCTTTTTTCCTTTATGAAGCCATTTCCCCTTCGTTGGAAATCCCTCATTCCCCAGCCTTGATATCAACTCGTCCTGGCAGGGATCTTATTGTTTCATCAAGGACCCACGCAAAGTGCACAAAGATTACGCCAGGCCGAGCCAGCGAAAACTACTGTCGGATAATCGTATGTGCCAGGAACCAGCCGGTTAGAGATCCAGATGGCATCCCCGCTGCTCAAAAGAATACTGACACTGCAATGGAATTCACCACCTGCTCCCACTTCCCCAATCGGAATCTTCTCCTGCTTCTTCTATTCAAAACCTAAATATCACAAAAAGGATGCCCCTTCTAGGACATCCTTTTGCACGATTAAACTTCTTTTATATAACGCAGCACAGGTTTGCGTGCAGCCAATGTTTCATCAAGACGCTTGATGACAGTGGTGTGAGGCGCTTCCTGAACGATCTCAGGATTCTCTTCCGTTTCTTTAGCAATTTGAATCATTGCATCGATGAACGCATCGATCGTTTCCTTTGATTCTGTCTCAGTAGGCTCTATCATCATGCACTCTTCTACATTCAATGGGAAGTAGATGGTTGGCGGATGGTAGCCGAAGTCAAGCAGGCGCTTGGCGATATCCAGCGTACGTACACCCAATTTCTTCTGGCGCTTGCCGCTGATGACAAACTCATGTTTGCAGTGACGGTCATACGGCAGGTCGAAATGAGGAGCAAGTCTTCTCATCATGTAGTTTGCATTGATGACTGCATTTTCCGTTACTGCTTTTAAGCCGTCAGGACCCATTGTACGGATATAAGTGTAGGCACGGACATTGATTCCGAAGTTGCCATAGTATGGCTTCACCCGGCCGATCGACTGCGGACGGTCATAATCAAATAGATACTCCTCATCACGCTTTACAAGGACAGGTTTAGGTAGATATGGCATCAAATCCGATTTGACTCCGACTGGACCGCTTCCCGGACCGCCTCCGCCGTGAGGACCTGTAAATGTTTTGTGAAGGTTAAGGTGAACTACATCAAAGCCCATGTCCCCTGGACGCGCTTTTGACATAACGGCGTTTAAGTTTGCTCCGTCATAATAAAGCTTACCACCGGCCTCGTGGATAATGGCAGCCATTTCAAGGATATTTTCCTCAAAAAGCCCCAGGGTGTTAGGGTTTGTCAGCATTAATGCTGCAGTGTCGTCACCAACTACGCGCTTCAGGTCTTCCATGTCAACAAGACCATTTTCATCAGACTTCACTGTCACTGTTTCAAAACCGGCAACAGTTGCGGAAGCAGGGTTTGTACCATGGGCAGAGTCCGGTACAATAACTTTTGTACGGTGGGTATCACCATTTGCTTCATGATAAGCACGAATCATCATCAAACCAGTCCACTCACCATGAGCTCCTGCAGCCGGCTGAAGAGTCACTTCATCCATGCCTGTTATTTCTTTCAGGTGCTCCTGCAAATCGTACATCAATTCCAATGCACCCTGAACTCCTTCTGTTTCCTGAAGAGGATGAAGATGTGCGAAACCATTGAACCTTGCTACATTTTCATTGATTTTCGGATTGTATTTCATCGTACAAGAACCCAGTGGATAGAAACCTGAATCCACTCCATGATTCCGCTTTGACAACGCCGTGTAATGGCGCATGATATCCAGTTCAGATACTTCTGGCAGTTCAGGCGCTTCGTCACGTGTATACTCTGCCGGAATCAATTCTGACAAGTCAACTTGCGGAACATCAATCTCAGGCAGGCTGTAGCCTGTACGTCCTTCTTTTGATAATTCAAAAATGAGAGGCTGATCGTTCTTAAGCATGATAATCCCCCAATTCTTTAGCAAATGTATCGATTTCTTCTTTTGTACGAAGTTCTGTAACCGCTACAAGCATATGATGAGTCAAATCAGAATCCACAAGGCCGAGATCGTATCCTCCGATGATTCCTTTTTGCAGCAATTTTGAATTGATTTCTTTTACAGGACGATTTGTTTTAATGACAAATTCATTGAAGGAAGATCCTTCAAATGCCGCCTCTACACCGTTTTGCTTAAGGACTTCTTTTGCATAGTGCGCTTTTTGGATATTCTGGACAGCCATTTCCTTTACTCCGCTCTTGCCTAAAGCTGTCATGGCAACAGAAGCAGCCAATGCATTCAGTGCTTGATTGGAGCAGATGTTGGAAGTGGCTTTGTCACGTCGGATATGCTGTTCACGTGCTTGAAGGGTCAAAACGAATCCGCGCTGCCCATCCTCATCAACCGTCTGGCCGACCAGGCGTCCCGGTACTTTACGCATCAGTTTTTTCGTTACAGCAAAATAACCACAGTGAGGTCCGCCAAATGCAGTTGGAATTCCAAACGGCTGGGCATCCCCGATAACGATATCGGCTCCAAGCTTTCCAGGAGGTGTCAGTACCCCAAGCGCCAATGGGTTGGAGGATACGACAAACATCGCTTTCTTGTCGTGGACGATGCTTTCCAGCTTGGCCAGTTCTTCAATCCTTCCAAAGAAGTTAGGGTATTGGACGATGACGGCTGCAATTTCATCAGACATCAACTCTTCCAGCGCCTTCTCATCAGTCACTCCATCGTTATGAGGTATCTCCACAACTTCGATATACTGACCTTTTGCATAAGAGCGTAAAACCTCGCGCGATTCAGGATGGACCGTACTGGAAACAAGAACTTTCTTCCTTCTCGTCTGCCCTGCACTCAGCATGGCCGCTTCTGCTAGTGCCGTCCCCCCGTCATACATGGAAGAGTTGGCTACATCCATACCAGTCAATTCACAAATCATTGTTTGGAATTCGAAAATTGCCTGCAATTCACCTTGAGAGATTTCAGGCTGATATGGTGTATAAGCCGTATAAAATTCAGAGCGGGATAATACGTGATCAACAATGACAGGCATGTAGTGATCGTAAACACCCGCACCAAGGAATGAAGAATTCGAACGCAGATCGGCATTCTTGGCAGCCATCTGACTTAATTCCATCATCAATGTTGTTTCAGCTTTCGCTTTCTTAATGTTGTATTCACCTTTGAATCTTACTTTTTCAGGAATGTCTTCGAACAGCTCATCTACAGAGCTTACTCCGATAGCTTCCAGCATTTCCCTTTGGTCTTGATCTGTCATTGGTAAATAACGATGCTTCATAAGGAATCCCCTCCCTGCTACTTCTTTGGTCTTTTATAAAATGGTGTAGGTACAACTTTCGCTTTCAGCTTCTTATTGCGGATTTCAACGAATACTTCCGTATCAAGTAAGCTATGCTCCGCCTTGATCAACGCAAGGCCGATATTCTTCTTTAAGGTTGGCGACTGCGTTCCGGTCGTTACCTCTCCGATTTCTTCATCATTCAAGAATACCTTATAGCCGTGGCGCGGAATGCCGCGTTCAAGCATTTCAATACCAACCAGCTTCCTTGGCGCCCCCTCTTTCTTCTGCTTCTTCAGTGTGTCTTTTCCAAGAAAGTCAGCTTCTTTATCAACTTTTACAGCAAAGCCGATTCCGGCTTCAATTGGAGTAATGTCGGCTGACAACTCCTGGCCATAAAGGGCAAGGTTCGCTTCGAAACGAAGGGTATCCCGGGCACCAAGGCCGCATGGGAGGATTCCCTCGGGCTCCCCTGCTTTCAATATGTCCTTCCATAGAGCTGCAGCACTTCCTGCAGGACAATAAATCTCAAAGCCATCTTCCCCGGTGTAGCCTGTTCTGGATACAAGGGCTTTGATTCCGTTTAGTTCCAGTTCATCTTGAAACTTAAAAAATCCGATATCACTTAAAGTGCTCTTGCCTGCAAGCTTTTGCAGAATTTCTTCTGCTAGAGGGCCTTGAATGGCCAACTGGGCATAATCTTCGGATAGGTTCTTTAATTCAACATTTTCAACCACATGATCTTGCAGCCATCTATAATCTTTCTCTATGTTTGCTGCATTTACAACCAGGAGGTAATGGTTGTCCTCAAACTTATAAACCAGCAGATCGTCGACTGTCCCACCATTTTCATAACACATGGCAGTGTACTGAGCACCGCCGTTCTTGATCCGTGAGATATCATTCGTCATCATTTTCTGAAGGTAGTCCAGAGACCCGCTTCCTTTGACTTCAACTTCTCCCATATGTGATACATCAAATAAACCAGCTTTGGTACGAACCGCTTCATGCTCTTCTTTAATGCTTGAGAATTGAACCGGCAGCTCCCAGCCGCCAAAATCAATGCATTTTCCGCCGTTATCTTTGTAGACGTCGAATAAAGGCGTACGTTTCAGTTGTGCCATTGTATTTCCCCCTTTGCTGATATCTTCATTCTATGAACCTTCTTTACTAGTCCCGACCGTTAAACAAGAGATGCCATTCGAACACACAAAAAAGGACAGAGCACCCCCTTGTTAAGAGATCCTCTGTCCTTTCACCTGAAAGTTTAACCATCTGATGGCTTTCTTCTTGGGTGGCTTCGTATAACTGAAACACTCTCCAGAGATGCGTCCGGCAAGAGTCTTTTTGCCTGAGAGATTCACAAAGAATTGCTTGCTCCTTCGGCGCTGTCATCCAACAGTCTCTCCTCTTGCTTTCATTCGCCAATATTCATTGAATAAATTGGTCATACTAACAATATAAAGAATTCTGCTCGAAATAGAATGTTCGCTTTTTTACAAATTTCTAAACTTTAAAAATCTACTTACATCCTATCATTAATAACACATATTCGGCAATCATTTTTATGATGAAAAATAAGGAGTGTTTTCATGAACGTTGAAGTATTGTTTGATGACAGCTGGAGTGATGAATTAGACTCACATATCGAGAAAGACGGACCATGGGCTGATTGGGATCTGTTCAAACTGGCAGTCGAGGTGGAAGAGCATACTGTGATTCCGAACTTTGAAGGCCTCCAGGCACCGAAACATTTGTCTAACTTAACGCCGCTGCCGCATCAGCTCGAAGTAGCAAAACAAGTTGTCGAATCTATGAACGGCAAGGCGATACTGGCAGATGAAGTGGGGCTTGGGAAAACGATAGAAGCCGGGCTTATATTAAAAGAATACATGATTCGGGGGCTAGTAAGGAAAGTACTGATCCTCGTTCCAGCTTCACTGGTGTCGCAATGGGCCATTGAATTGAACTCGAAATTCTTCATTCCTGCTGTGGCACAGAAAAAAAGTTATGTATGGGATCAATGTGATATTGTCATTTCTTCTATCGACACAGCCAAAAGAAGCCCACACAGGGAAAAGGTATATGAACAAAACTATGACCTTGTCATTATCGACGAAGCGCATAAACTTAAAAATCACAAAACCAAGAATTATGAGTTTGTCCAAAACCTTAAGAAGAAATTTTGTTTGCTGCTGACCGCCACCCCTATCCAAAATCGTGTAGAGGAGATTTTTCACCTTGTATCCCTACTGAAGCCCGGGCACCTTGGTAACGAATCGGCTTTTTCGGAAAAATATAAGAAAGGGGCACGGTCTGTCGGGAACGATGCCCATCTGAAAGAATTGGTCAATAAGGTAATGATCCGGAACCGCAGAAGCGATACAGGAATCGAATGGACGAAGCGCCATGTTAAGACCGTCCTCATTGATTTCACGGAAGAGGAAAGGGCTTTGTATGACAGCTTTTCAATCTTGAAGGGACCTTATGATGAATGGGTATCGAGTTCATTCTCTCTCCTGACACTCCAAAGAGAAGCCTGCAGCAGCCGGGAAGCCGTTTTTTATACTTTGAAAAATATGCTCGAACGTGCAAGTGAACCCTCACCCCTTCTGACTAACAGCGTAAATGCTTTGATGAAGAAGGTCGAGCTGGTCCAATCGAATTCCAAGGCCCAACAAGCCTTAAAGATCATTCAATCCGTCAATGATAAGGTGATTATATTTACAGAGTACAGGGCAACCCAGCTCTACCTTCAATGGTTCCTCAAACAAAATGGCATTACTTCAGTGCCATTCCGGGGAGGGTTCAAACGCGGAAAGAAAGATTGGATGCGGGAATTGTTTAAAAATCATGCTCAGGTCTTGATTGCAACCGAAGCTGGAGGGGAAGGAATCAACCTTCAATTCTGCCACCATATCATCAATTTTGACCTGCCATGGAATCCGATGAAGCTGGAACAGCGAATCGGCAGGGTCCACAGGCTGGGGCAGACTGAGGACGTCCACATCTATAATTTTGCCACTCGGGACACAGTCGAAGAACACATCTTGAAACTTCTCTATGAAAAAATAAATCTGTTTGAAAAGGTAATCGGCCAGCTTGATGATATCCTGACGAAGCTTGATTTTGGCAGGTTTGAGGATCATATAGATGATATCTTCACCCGTTCACGTTCCGAGGGGGAGATGAAAATCAAGATGGATAACCTAACGGCCATGATTCAATTTGCAGAAAATATGAAGGAGGAACAGCGAAATGCAGCAAGCCGAAATTCATCAATTTCTTGAGCGCTACTTCACCGCCAATCAATGTGAAATCGTCGAAAATTCCCCTGGGTGTATGAATGTACAATTGACCATCGATATGGACAAGGAATTGATGAACAGGCCATTTTACTGGCATTACCTTGAGAAGACAGGCGGGGTCCCCAATCCAATGAAGCTTTGTTTAATAACCAATCCGGAAATAGCACCTGAAAATATAAAAGGTGAAGTCCTGCATTTCGGGTCACCAAGGCTGCATCAGTTATTCAGCTCCGCAAGAAAGCTTGCAAGCTATACACGTCTGTATGAGAACAAAACAGCGATACCAGGAAGGCAAACACCATTACAGCCCTGGCTTGGTTTGAATATTAAAGTTTCGCACCAATGCGATCTCAAAAAGGATCTGCTCAAATCAATTGGCCTGAATCTTATCAATGGAATGATGAAAGAAGAATTCCACCGTGAACTGATGGAAAAGACCCTAACACCCAAAATACCGGATTTCTCCTTCACTTTGACACCGATTATCAAACCAAGAAGCGGGATTGCCAGAATAAGGACTCAAATTCAGCAAGAATTGCAAACCCAGCCGACAGATTGGGCAGAGTCCGCACGGAAGAGATGGAAAGAGGACTTGGATTTGCTTGATCAATTTTATGACGGATTGGAGGAAAAGCCTGAATCGTATTATGTTGAGAAACAGGCACTCGCTGAACAGTACGAACCTAAAATAAAGGTGGAAATTATTAATGGGGGACTATTCTATCTCAGTCCATAAACTCTACAAAAACGAAAAACGGGATGGGAACCAAAGGAGTTTCCATCCCGTTTCATTTCCTCTTGAATAAGAGCATCAACGCATAAGGTATGACACCAAACCAACGAAACAGAAAAGCCGGTCTTTCATTCTTCCTTGTTTCTTTGATTGTCTTTCTTTCCTGAGGAGATTTTTCAAAATGCTGGACAACCGTCTGGGTCATATATTTCACATAATCATTGATTGACATAGAATCCACCATCCTTAAAGCTTCATCTATTAGTTTCACCATGAGAATCATTCTTTAAACTAGAAAGGATTTCTTTAACGATTTCATCAACAGTCAGTCCTGA
Organism: Bacillus sp. SRL337; assembly: GCF_984799155.1. Classification (NCBI taxonomy): domain Bacteria; kingdom Bacillati; phylum Bacillota; class Bacilli; order Caryophanales; family Bacillaceae; genus Bacillus; species Bacillus sp. SRL337. The sequence goes on from NZ_OZ481793.1 coordinate 3,194,139, forward strand.
TGCCTCGACAGCGTAATCTGCAGCTGCTTTATAGACAGGCAGCCTTTCCTCAAATAAGACTTTCATTCCATTCAATCCTCTTTGGGTGACAAGCGGCCGTTCAACATCGCCCGCAATCCGTTGAACCAGTTTCTCAAAGGGGCAGTCCAACCAAATGACCTTCCCTTTTTCTTTCATTAAGTCACGATTGATTTTCCTGCCGGCTGATCCTCCACCGGTCATAATCACCATTCGTTCATCCTCTAGATTTTGAATGATCTCAGTTTCAATTTCTCTGAATCTTGTTTCACCATATTGCTCAAAGATCTCTTTAATAGTCATATTGAACTTCTTTTCAATCAAATCATCAGTATCTGCATAAGCGCATCGAAGTTCCTGTGCCAGGGCCTTTCCGACTGTGGTTTTCCCTGAACCCATAAATCCGACCAAAAAAATCATACTAATCCCTACTTCCAATCCAAAATATCTTTTGTGTCATTCTCAAATGTGACATTGACTGAAGTATAGTTCTTATCTTCTGTCTCAAGTGTCAGTATCAGCCTCGTTACTTCAGCATCTTTCTGTACCTCATATCGTACTATACCTTCCGTATAGGTAAAAGTACCAGTCACTGATTGATCTAGCGAAAGCTGCCTGTCTACTGCATCGACTATCAAGCTTTCCCTCTTATAACCTTGCTCCATTGTCTTCAGATAGGAATACCTGGATACAAAGATTGCCGATACCGATACCGACATCAGTAGGATCGATGCCGCCAATATCATCGCTAAAGGGAGAATATATCCTCTTTCATTGCCCATAAGTAAAGAACCTTCCTGTCTGCGATTCCCCTTCAGCCCCCATAAGTATTTCCACACCATTACGGACAGAATGCAGCTCCAATTCATCCAAGGGGCCAAGGACAATTTCATGACCTTTCTTGTTTACCCTTCTCCTCAAATGGTTTCCATATTTCTCATATAGAATTTCTTCACCATTCTTAGTGAACGTAATCGAGGAGTTTGTGACCCCGATATCCTCTGCCCCCCTGAATTCCAGCCTGAACTGATGGATGAACAGGTTCCATTCATAGTCTATTGACGGATCAAGCTTCCTTTCTATCATAGAAAATCCTGTTAATACCGCAGGAATAGAAGAAGCAACCACCAAAAAAATACTAAGAGTAAACAGCGCATGAAGAAGAGTATATCCCTCTTGATTTTTCACTCAATCTCCCTCTCTTTCAAGCAGCTGATTTGCTGATCTCCCGGATATATTTCATATTGGACGCAGGTTGTCCCTTCCGTCTTGATTACTTGATATACCGTCCCCTGCCTTTGATAGATACTGTTTTCAGCTTTACCTGAAAAGACTTCTTCTTCTAAATGTTCATAGAGCACCCTAGCTGCAGAAAGGGAATTCTCCTGTTTTTCCAACACAGATAACATTCCTATAACCATGGGAATAAACATTCCCATTACCATAAAGACAGCAGTGACAGCTACAAGAGCTTCAGCGGTTCCAAACCCTTTATCATTCTTGAACATAGAATCTTCCTTGTCCTATCTGGAATGAGACTTTTATTTGGTCCTCACCGGACATAAAATAAATGCTTCCGAATCTGTCGGTATTTCCATTAGGATAGAATGTAATGCTGTTTAGGGAATTGGATGTTTGTGAAATGCCTTCTGGCAGATTCCGCACTAACAAGTTCTTCCCTCCAATCACTTTCGCTGAATATTTGGCTTCATAGGGATAGAATTGAAGCATTACCCTTTCATTCTTGTTAAGGGCGTAGCTTTGAAGATAATACAGGTCGGCCTTCAATAGGGATATAAAGTTCTTTTTTGTGAGAGTTTCTTGAAGCGGAAGGATGCTGATTGAAGAAAGAAATAGAAGAGTGATTGAAATGGCCAGCACCAAAAGCATTTCAAGCATGGTGTTACCGCTTTGTGCCCCTCTGCCTTCACTCCACAATCGTGACGGCTCCCTCACCGTCTATGGCAAGCACCCTGCCATCAGGGCATTGCTGATATTCATCATTTAAATATCCGGCATCAGCCAGCTCCTGCAGGTCCTCCGGAATTTTTCGTTCTTCCATGCGATAAGCCTCAACCTGCCCCTCTACCATATTTTTAAATGCCTTACAGCCTTTGCTGTTAATGGATGTCCCCTGCTTTGTCACATTTGGAATGGTGATGAACAGTAATACTGAAATTACAAGCAGGACAATCATCATTTCGATCAATGTAAACCCTTTTTCATTTTTAAACAAAGATACTCCTCCTTTAATTTAAACTGCATCAGCCCATGGATTGCATGACCTGAAATAATGGAATCATGATAGAAAAGTAGATGATAAGGATAAACGCCCCTATAAACAAAAATACAGCCGGCTGGATGACGGCCAAAAGTTTCTTGCCGCTGAACTCCATGGTTTCCAAGCAGAATTCACTGTACGTAAAAAGTTCCCTGGGCAGTTCCCCCCGCCTTTCACCATGCCTTATCACCTCCAGTAATCCATCTGTAAATAAATCAAAGTATTCCACAGATTCAGGAAAGCTTTTGCCAATTCTTAAATCTTGGATCATCCGTTCAGCCATTTCTTTAAATAAAGGTCTGTATGCTTGGCTGCTGACTTCGGTCAATGCCTGGTTTATGGACATTCCGCTATTAAGAAGATAACTCATTTCACGGGAAAAAAATTGAGTGTAGAATAATCTCATATAATGGGAGAGTATGGGAAACCTAAGGAGAAACTGTGCTTTTTTTATGGGAGTATGGGACTGATATCGATAGAAGAAAGTGCTGGCTGTAAGTGTTGAAAAAATCAGGAATGCTGCTGCCAGGAGAGGCAGCCTGTCAATGAAGAAGAGGAAGAAACCTACACCACCACCAGGTGTATATCCAAGCGAAGAATAGAGAACCTGAAACTGAGGAAACAATACATTTTTCAAAAGTATCATTACACCTATTAGAATAAAAATCAACACAAGGGGATAGGTCATGACTTTCTTTAAAGCCTGCCGATCCTTTTTCCTCGCAGTAAGGTAGTCACCGGCGCTGATTAACGTCGCCGCCATATTTCCATGCTTTTCTGCAAAATATATCTGCGAGCATACGTGCAACGGCAATCCAGCGTACCTGAGGGTTTCTGAAAGACTTGCCCCGTCCTGAAGCTGTGAAAGAATGGTTGTCTTCAGTGTTTCCTTTCGTTGATAATGACCAATAAAGACAAACTCAATCGCTTCTGTTAAAGAATAGCCGTTTGCCAGAAGTTCACCGAGCCGCGTTAAGAATGTGCCTTGATCTTTAATGCCCCTCTTCATTCCAACTTCCATCTTTGCAATTCTTTAGTCGGAATATACCCTAACGCATATCCCTTTTTGAGCATTTGGGTCAGTGTGGGATATGCGTAGTCGGCCAACTCTCCTTTTGCTTCTCTCAAAACCTGATCCAGTGCTTTTCCGCTTAGAATTTCATAGATGGTGGCTCTTTTTTCTTCCGGCTCTCGGACACACGATTCAAAACATGCCTCTCCACAGACTGGACAAACCAGATTGATGAGCCTTTGGGCGGACACCGCAATCAGGCTTTGCTGGATTTCATGCCACTGAATACCTAATTCCATCAATCTGTACACCGCTCCCTTTGTATCTTTGGAATGAAGCGTTGAGAGTACTAAATGCCCTGTCAATGCCGCTCGAATGGCCACCTCAGCAGTTTCCTCATCACGTATCTCCCCCACCATGATTATATCAGGGTCATGTCTGAGAATTGCCCTCAGGCCGGCAGAGTAGGTTACCCCTGCTTTTTCATTAACTTGAACCTGTACCAATGAGTCGTTGAATTTTTCCACCGGGTCTTCCAATGTGACGACATTCCTTTGCATGGTTGATGAACAGTGCTCAACCAATGAATAGAGTGTCGTTGTTTTGCCGCTTCCAGTCGGCCCTGTGAATATGATTAATCCATGGGAGTTCATTAATAATGCAAGTAGTTTACGGGCAGAATCTGGATATAAGGCTAATTTTTCAATGGGAAGACTCTTTTGTTGAGGGAGTATGCGTATGACGAGGCTTTCTTTTAAGCTTGTTGTAGGTAATGTGGAGACTCTGAGGTCAAGCGGCTGGTTTGAGAGGCTGATGGTAAAAGATCCGCTTTGAGGCTTTCTCTTTTCCCCTATATCCATGGATGCCATGAATTTGAAGTGAGATATTAATCTTTCTCCTTCCGGAATTGGAATGCTTACATTTGGGGTGAGGATGCCATTGTTTCGATGCTGCATGAGGTAATCATCTTTACGGGGAAATAAGTGAATATCGGTGACATTCTTGGTTACTGCCTTTTTCAGTATAGAATCGGCTAAAGCTTCAATGGAATAATATATAAGCTGCACCACCTTTCAGTTATTCAGTAATACATTTCGACAAATTTTTATTTTCCCCTTCTTTTTTTTGCATATTTTTTATTTTTTTTTCCATACTAGTATTGTAACTGGTAATCGATGGGCTATAGCCAAGCGGTAAGGCATCGCACTTTGACTGCGACATGCGTTGGTTCGAATCCAGCTAGCCCAGTAAGAAAAGCGGAAGCGGCCGTTCAGCGCCGTACAAACTGGAGAGGCCATTCCTAAGATAAAGGAAAACACGAAGAGCAAAGCGATTCGATGTTGACTTATCGAAGGGAATGGCCTTGAAGTTTGCTAGGCGCTGGCCGCTGGAGCTGGACAAAGAAAAGCGGAAGCGGCCGTTCAGCGCCGTACAAACTGGAGAGGCCATTTCTAAGATAAAGGAAAACACGAAGAGCAAAGCGATTCGATGTTGACTTATCGAAGGGAATGGCCTTGAAGTTTGCTAGGCGCTGGCCGCTGGAGCTGGACAAAGAAAAGCGGAAGCGGCCGTTCAGCGCCGTACAAACTGGAGAGGCCATTCCTAAGATAAAGGAAAACACGAAGAGCAAAGCGATTCGATGTTGACTTATCGAAGGGAATGGCCTTGAAGTTTGCTAGGCGCTGGCCGCTGGAGCTGGACAAAGAAAAGCGGAAGCGGCCGTTCAGCGCCGTACAAACTGGAGAGGCCATTCCTAAGATAAAGGAAAACACGAAGAGCAAAGCGATTCGATGTTGACTTATCGAAGGGAATGGCCTTGAAGTTTGCTAGGCGCTGGCCGCTGGAGCTGGACAAAGAAAAGCGGAAGCGGCCGTTCAGCGCCGTACAAACTGGAGAGGCCATTCCTAAGATAAAGGAAAACACGAAGAGCAAAGCGATTCGATGTTGACTTATCGAAGGGAATGGCCTTGAAGTTTGCTAGGCGCTGGCCGCTGGAGCTGGACAAAGAAAAGCGGAAGCGGCCGTTCAGCGCCGTACGGATTGGAGGACTTCCGCATGAGATATAGGAATCACGAAGAGCGCTAGCGAATCGATGATGACTTATCGCAAGGAGGAAGACCGAAATCCGCTAGGCGCTGGCTGCTGGAGCTCGACAAAGAAAAGCGGAAGCAACCGCCTATAAATGAAACGAGAAGACGATGCGATTGCATCATCCTCTTCTGTTCGTTGGAATATTAATGACAAGAATCTGAAATCTCTTGATGAAGAATAACGATAGAGGCTTATGAATGGGAATTAGACTGTCAGCTCAAAGGCCGACCTTTTGTTTGTTAAGCTTCTCAGTCCTTCTGGATCATATCCCACGACCAGCTTATTTCCATCGGTTACTAATGGCCTTCGAAGCAACTTGGGTTCGTTTGATATCAGTTCTACAACTTCAGACAGGCTAAGATCCTCAATGTCGACATTCAGGGCTTTATACTTCTGGCTTCGGGTGGCAAGAATTTCATCCAATCCGTTTGTTGTCAATGATAAAAGGTTAATGATTTCTTCTTGAGTCGGAGTTTCCCGGAAGATATGTCTTTCTACAAAATCAATAGAATTGGCGCTCAGCCACTTTTTTGCTTTTCGGCATGACGTACAGCTAGGATACGTAAAAAAAGTCAACTTCATCATGATTACTCCCTCCTTCCTAAGTACTTATATGTTATATATCGATTGTATACCACCTGTATAACTATTGTACACATTTTTGTTCACTTTTTTAGTTCCTGAATATTCATTTACAAACTTTTCACGTGAAGCAGCCTACTGCAATAGGAAAAAGAAGGGTAAATCTGTTAGAAAGGTGGTATATTATAAGTGTAGTTTTTGGATTTAATGTCAGTTGCCATCTATTTACTGTATTCGTCACAAACTGGTTACAAAGATTATTTACTTTTGATGGATTTTTCCTTTATAATGTTTATTGATGGACTGAGGGTGCAAAGGAGGGATACATATGGATCGTATGTACAGAGTATTGGGATTCTGGACTGGAATTTTCGCAGTCTTTTTTTTCCTTGGTGATATGAAAACAACTTCACTGATCTTTTTAGGACAAACAGGATTCTTCATTCTACTGGGTTATTTGAAATTATCTGAGCGTATGTATATTTATATTTTCTTCGGATACTTAACTGTTTTCTTTGCCGGCTTCACTTATTGGACAGTGTTCATGATGACGCCTGGCGCAGCGCACTAATAAAAAAACCTTAAAGCTTATGGCTTTAAGGTTTTTTTATGGTTCAATTCAGATATAGTTTTAAAACCCATTCAAAAACGGATTTGAGTCCATCTCATGACCAATCGTTGTCTCCGGGCCATGTCCTGATAAGACGATGGTTTCCTCAGGTAAGGTCAAAAGATAATCGTGGATGCTGTTCAATAACTGTTTGTGGTTGCCCCCGGGCAAATCCGTTCGGCCAATGCTTCCCATGAACAAGGTATCTCCGGCAAAGACAATCTGTTCTTCTTCATAGTAAAAAGAGAGGCTTCCTGGTGAATGTCCGGGTGTTTCATACAATTTAAATGTAAACCCCCCTACCGAAAGCGTTTTTTTATTCCCCAATGTATACTCAGCCGGTTTCAGCCTAATTAGTTCACTCATCGAAAATAGCTGTGAGCCATTTAACGAAGGATCCAGCAACCAACTTGCTTCCTTCTCATGTACATAAAGGGGAATTTCAAAGGCTTCCCTTACCTGGTCGACAGCACCTATATGATCAAAGTGCGCATGGGTCAGCAATATTGCCAGAGGCTTCAATTCATTCTTATTCAACCAGTTTATAAGCTTCCCGGCCTCTTCTCCAGGATCAAAAAGCACGCATTCCTTTTCTGCATTCCAAAGACAATAACAATTTGTCTGTAACGGGCCTAATGGCAATCGTTTCCAATTCATGTTTGCCACCTCCAAAGTGATTTATTACTTATTGTACCATTCCTGGTCGAGTTCTAAAAAAAATACCGAGCCCCCGGGTTTAAAAGGGGATTGAATTGGAAAGATAAAAGTTATATGATACTCTGTTTTTAATAATGTCAGTCTTGAATTAGACAAAGAAGTGTCAAACATTTGAACTGTACAAACGCACTAAAAAAATATAAAATAAATGTAAGTGCAATTTATTACATATGCTACTATTATTATCCCGCTTTTGGGAATTGTATTAAAAGGGGATTGATTGAAAGGAGTTTTGACCGATGGGTTTGGTAATCATTACAGCTCTAGTCACTTTGCTTGCTTTGTTTGCCAGCATAAGTGCATTAAAAAACAAAAATGCTCTAGGCATTCTTTTCGGATTGGGAACACTTGGCGTTTTTGGCTGGTTTACAATCATGACTGTCCTTCATTCAGGTTATCCTGGCGGACACTAAAAAAATGGAGCCCCTTGGCTCCATTTTTTAATTGGGCTTTCCGTTAGGAGATCCTGCCATTCAAAAATTTCTAAAGTTTACTTTGAACAGATGCCAGTTTATCTTCCATCTTCCTTTTCTTATCCCTGCGGTCATCAATCCTGATGTTTGTCGCCACCCTGTCGATTCCCTTATTAAAAGGGGCTTCATGAATCTCCTGCACAACACGGAATAAGTCAGTAAGCTCCCCTTCAATTAACGTACTCATGGGAGTAAGCTTAAAAGAAACGGTTCCTTCATCTTGATGTTTTTGGAGAATCCTCTGCACGTCAGCTACATAATCACTCACACTTGGTGTCTCAGTTCCAATAGGTATTACCGTGACATCTACAATTGCCAAATCCATTTCATCCTTCCTACTTTATGATAATCAAGTCTTTTGCCTCTTTTTTTCTCATATCAACTGCTGTTTTTAATTCATACCCTGTTAAACAGTATGCACCATCGGGAGAACATTGAAGTGGTTCATTTTCAATCCCCGTCAATATTTCCTCACGATCGCCTGTTTCAATATTCCATCTTTCCAATGTGAACTTATCCTTATAGGTATCGGCAGGCACTGATTTTTCAGCAGTCAAAGAGATTAGTACCGCTTCGGAGTCTATTTTATCATAATAAGGGATCAGCCAGTTAGAATAGCTGCTCAACAATGGCTGGGAAAAAGTCGACGAAATCGTACCTTCCTCGGTTATAAACTCGTACACACCCGTACCTTCCGTCCCACCCTTGGATGAGATGGATAATATATAGGGATTCACCGAATCAAAATGAATCGTTCCTTCCTCAACCAGGACCCTTTCTTTCGAATATATATTTTGAGAATAAAGAGGAGCTGACAAGTCAATGCTTTCTTCCGGCCAATCCTGGTACAAGAAGCTGTTTTCCTGATGCCATTTGATAAATGGCTGTGGCGAGGACACTTCACTTACTGTATCATTTGCAATATCAGCCAGCAGCGTCTTAAAACTCCAATCTTCGGCAAAGCTTGTTATCAGCAGTAAATCTGTATTATAATCGTTCCACTCCAAGGCAGTCTCATAGGAGTCAATATCCTCCTGAAATAAGACTTCACCATTCATATCAATGATAGTCACTGCAGCCGAATAGGTAAGAGGAGCAGTATGGATCAAAATTCTATTTCGATCAGGATCTAACTGTACATCGACTATGTATTCGGGATCTTTATATACCACCTTTTGCTCACCGGTAAAGACATTATATTGAAGCAGCTGATTTTCATCTTCCCCTTTGGATATTATCAACACTCTCTCAGAATCAATCCAATCAATCACCTTAATAAAAGCATTCTCCTTCATTGTCAAAGGCAAAAGTTCTTTTTCTTTAACAACAGGCTGTTCAGCAACTTGTTCTTCTATCTTTGGTTTGTCATGCTTATCATTCTCAGGAGCATTTCCACTGCAGGAGGCTAACAATAAGGTGCATAGCAAAATAAAAAAAAGCATATGTTCTTTCTTCATGTTATCCCTCCCCTTGTATAATCTCCCTACTAATTAGTACGTTTATATTATAAAAATGTTTCAAATTTATAGAAAAATAATCGACTCGAAGTTTTACTGTTTTTTCCTTTCAGATAGAAACATTATTTATAAACCCAAGCTACAGGCAGTCAGGCGGCATGACATACTCAAAAAGGTTGTCAGGGAATTCCCGCCTGAACAACCTTTTGTCATGTGAAAAAATTACTATATTACATTTTAACTCGCCATTCCATTTTTAACAAATGAATTTTTTCATTTCTCTTTATCTGTAAATGGCAACAAGGAAAATTCCCAGGACTGATTCATAAATTTGATTGAACTGAGATAAAGGCAGCGGATTGATTCCTTTACCAAGCTCAACCGTAAAACCCGGCCGGCGGAAGTCTTTAATAAACCAATCTTTATATCCTGCATAGCTGTCTATATATCGTACAGAACGATACCCGCTCACGCTCTCAAACTCCTCGGCAAGAATTTCTGCCTCTGGAGGCTCCAATCCCTCATATCCCCAATAAAACTCTTCACCCTGCGTATGCAGGGCAAGCACCCTGTCCAGATTTCCGTTCCTTGCAAGCTCTGCCATCGCCATTGACTCTGGTTCTGATAAAGGTTTATAGCCTGGGAAATCACGTGGAGCAGGGCTCTTCTCCTCTTTTCTCTCCTTTTCCAATTCCCACTTTGCTGGAAATTGGTTATTTAAATCAACACCATTAATATTAGCTTTCCAACCTGAAAAATCTGTACTTCCTTTGTTGATTTCAATCACCCGCTCCCTCAAAGAAGCAGGTGGGCCTGAAATGACCAAATCCACTCCATCAGGGTTCACCATTGGTACCAGGGAGAGAGTTACATTATTATATAGCGGTTCTGTTACCACTCCCCTGATCGCCCCCCTATTCACTAGTGATAATAGGTAATCATTCATGAACCTCATTAAAACAGGGGTAGTAATCCATTCATTGGCATGAAATGATGCATCCATATGGACCTTCTTCTCTCCGTTTCCAATAAGAATTTCATAAAGCGGCTTTCCTAATACACTTTCCCCTATTGTGTTGACCCTTACAAAAGGAAACGCGTATTTCAACCGGTTTAAATCATTTTCCATCACTTCAAAGGAGTAGGCTTGCTGACCATTCACGACCGGCTGCGTAATTCTAAGCGGAACCTCAATGACCGCACCGGCCTGGAGCGAATTCGGATTAACATCCTGATTCAGCAGCAGCAGTGCGTCCACGGCAAGGTTTCTGCTTCTCGCAATTCCCCAGAAAGTATCACCTGGCTGAATCGTATATTGACCAGCATAAAAACCTGGGATTCTTATAGTTTGACCAATTTGTAAGGTACTGCTGTCTGTTTCCGGGTTTGAATCAGAAAGTAACGGAAGGGGTAAAAAAAATAATTGACTATAATAATAAAAGGTATCGCCTCTTCGGACCCTTACATCCATGCTTATCCCTCCTAAACAAAAACTCTCTTACTACATTTATGTTTCAAATAATGTTTAATGACAAGAAAAAGCCTGCGGCATCCGCAGGCTTTACATGTGTTCATTTATTCTGTTTTCGGAGAAATCGTTCCATTCTTTTGTTCATAGAATCGAAGCAAGTCTCCATAAATAATCTGATCTGAATAATTCAGCTCTTCTTGTGTTCGGTCAACAAATGGTTCACAGAATTTCGTGTCATCAGGCTGTTCTGTTTCTTTGTTATAACATACACCCTCGGTATAAACATGGTCCTCTGTGATAAAGCTTCCATCTCTCAAAATAGCCAGGTCTTCGTGATCTTTGGAGAATAAGTCAGAACCGAACTGGATATCACCTTTCGAGTCTATTCCAAGAAGGTTAAGAAGTGTAGGTCGAAGGTCGATTTGGCCGCCAACCTCTGTCATCGTTTTCCCTTCTTGACCAGGGATATGGACGATCAGTGGTACACGCTGTAATTGAGTGTGTACAAAAGGATCCACTTCTTTCCCTAGATATTGGCTCATGGCTGCATTGTGGTTTTCTGAAATCCCATAGTGATCTCCATACATAACAATCACAGAATCCTCATATAGACCACTGTCCTTTAATTCTTGTATAAACTCCTTCACTGCTTCATCCATATAACGTACAGTTTGGAAATAGCGGTTCAATGTACCTGAATTTGAATCGAACTCATCAATATACTTATCTTCTTCATCAAGATGGAAAGGATAATGATTTGTCAAAGTGATCATCTTTGTGAAAAATGGTTTTTCCATTTCCTTCATATGTTCTACTGACTGAAGGAAGAATGGAGTATCCTTCATTCCCCAGTTAACAGAGTTCTCATCCGTAATCTCATAATCCGTCATTGAGTAGAACTTTTCATAACCAAGTGAATCATACATAATATCACGATTCCAGAAGCTCTTGTTATTTGCGTGCATGACAGAAGTGAAATAACCTTCTTCATTCAGGCGTTCAGTCATGGATTGGTATTCATTTCCAGCGTGTGTAAAGAACACGGCACCCCGATTCAGCGGATAAAGCGAGTTATCCAGAATGAATTCTGAGTCAGATGTTTTCCCCTGCTGAGTCTGGTGGTAAAAATTCTCGAAGTAGAAGCTGTCTTTAATGAAATCATTCAAGAAAGGAGTGACTTCTTCGCCATTCATTGTGTTATTGATTGGGAAGGATTGCAGGGATTCCAAGGAAACAACAATAAGGTTCTTTCCTTTTGCAGCCCCAAATAAGTCTTCATTCGGCTCAATCTGATTCGCACGGACATAGTTATCAATATCAGCAAGTTCACTGCCGTCAGCAAGTGCCCTCTGTGCAGATGATTTGGACTGCAGAAACGCATCATAGATATGGTAATTATAAGTCCCGATATTCTTCACCAAAATCTCTCTGTCAAAGGTACGAGTTAATAATTGCGGTCTTTCAGCTTCTGCAAGACCAAGATTGAAGAAAGTGAGAGCGATCGCTACGAAAAAGTATGCTCTTCTGTTCACTCTGCTGAATGTATTCACTTCAAAAACAGAAGGCTTGAATTTTACCAGCAGGGCAAGAATAATTGTATCAATGAAATAAAGGGAGTCAGACCAGCTGACAATTTCCCCTGCACTTGTACCAAGATCAGCGAAGTTGCTTGTCTGCATCAATACAGGCAAAGTAAGGAAATCATCAAAGAACCGGTAAAAGGCTACGTTTCCATAAAGAACCAACGAGAGGATAAAACTTGTGATAAGAATGTACCTGACCCTGGACTTCTCTTTTTTCATAAATAAGCTTACACCAAAGATAAACAGCAAAAAGCTTAAGGGATTGATAAACAATATGAATTGCTGCATTACATTTTCAATTTTCATATCAAAGCTAGTTTGATAGACAATATACGTTTTTAACCACAGTAGCACTGAAGCGATAATAACCAGTGATACTTTAGGCAATTTAAACTTTTTCATCTTTTTACCTCCTTGCTGCGTAATCCTGCGCAACAGCTTTCTGATGGAAGATATTGGTTGTTTTTTACATTATCAGGAATCACCATCTGATAATCATTCAATATCTTAATACTTTTTTTACATTCCGTCAATTGTTAGTTAATTAAGACATTGTATACTGGATTGAATAGGCTGATTAACATTTCCCTTATATAAGACGAGCCAAACCGGCAAAAGTTTCAATTAATAATGATTTTCTTAAAAACGTTACCTTTTACCCACTATAATCAGCGGCAGCCTTGCACTACATATATAACGGATATTGTACCCGTTTTATGAAACATTTATCCTGGTGAATCCAGCAAATAAATGATGCTCACCATGTTACTCCATTATTCCGTAATAATCTATAACAAATTTATCCATTCATTATACATAGCTTTCCATCACGATAAAATCGCTCTTTGTTCCCATTTTTTATATGCTGGATTCATTAGGGATTTCTTTTCTGGAATACTGGCAATCTATAACTTTATGCAATATTGAGAATGAAAAAAGAAGCTGAACAACTTCAGCTTCTTGACTGGCAATCCCTGTATCAAATTCAAGGCAGTTTATTTTTAACCAGCCAGGCGGCTCCGATGACTCCCGCGTCATTCCCAAGAATGGCAATGGAAAGGGATGTGGAAGCAGCAACTGTAGGAAAGGCAAAAGAGTGGAAGTATTTATTGACGGGATTCAGCAGTACCTCCCCGGCTTTCGACACTCCCCCGCCAAAGACGATCTTGTCAGGATTTAATGCGTTTCCCAGGTTGGCAGCTGCGAGGCCAAGGTAAAACGAAAGTCGATCTACAATCGAAACCGCAAGCGAATCCCCTTCACGTGCTGCATCAAAAATCGCCTTTGCGCTGAGGGAACGTTCTGCTTTCAGACCTGAACGGAGAACTGATTGTTCCGTGCTTTCTTCCAGTGCTTTAACGGCCAGCCTAACGACGCCTGTTGCAGAAGCCACTGTTTCCAGACAGCCCTTCTTTCCGCAGTTACATTGAAATCCACCTTCAGGCATAACTGTGATATGCCCGATTTCGCCGGCAGCTCCCCTGCTTCCATGTACGATGTCTCCATTGGTAATGACACCGCCGCCTACCCCGGTTCCCAGTGTAACGGCTACGATATCCTTTGCGCCATTGCCCGCGCCTTTCCACATTTCACCCAAGGCTGCGCAATTCGCATCATTATCAATAACACACGGAAGTCCGGTTTCCACTTCCAGCAGATCTTTCAGCGGTGTATTCTTTTCCCATCCAAGATTGACCGCTTCATATATAATACCGTTTGCCATATCCACCGGACCGGGCGCCCCCATTCCGATACCTCTAAGTTTCCCTTTGGATACTCCCAATTCTTCTAGATGATGATCAATTGATTTTGCGATATCAACGATAATATTCTTTCCATTCAGAGAAGTATCAGTAGGGATTTCCCACTTATGTATGATTTCACCGTATAAACTAATAAATGCCAATTTAGTGGTTGTTCCTCCTAAATCCACGCCAACCAGCCATTGATCCGCCATTTCTTTCACCCAGTTTCTATTTATTGTTTTCTTTTGAACGTTCACTTCGGAGAATCAAGGTGCAAGACTGAAATTCACCAGGAGTGATCAAACCAGATTGATAAAGTTCCCTCACTTCTTCCTGCATCATTTCCAGATCTGCCATTCTGTCACCTAAATAAATGAATATTCCATACTTTTTTAACATTTGCTGAACATCGTACATGTTTTTCATTAGAAGCGCCCTCTTTCAAGCTTTGCTAACCCTTACAGTATAAAATAAAGTCCATTTCTTCACAAGAACCATACGTTTTCTGTTTTCGTACAGATTGTGGCTTTTTGAAAAATCCCAATGGCCGGATTTCCCCCTTGGGTACTGGGCTTTTCTATCTGAATGGAAGAGCAGTTCTTTGCTTTCTGACTTTTCGGGATTGAAAAAATTTCACAACTCCAATTAAATAGCAACAACGTTTAGAAAAGGGCTTTATGTAAAAGGCTGTTTTCGCATAGATTGTGGTTATTTTAAAAGGAATGGATTTCCGTTCCTCCTACGTAAAAATGGTGAGGCGGATAATAAAGCACTAAAAGCAACAATCTTTAGAAGAGAGCCCTGTAAAAAGAGGCTGTTCCCTAAAAAGAGCTTCCACTTTTAACAAGACGAGGTAGACCCCTGCCATACTTCCGAAATTCTTGAACCATGAGAAAGGGGTCATAGAAATAGACACCTTTACATGAATCCCGCTAACATTTTGTCATAGTCCTATAGATTCCTCTTCCTGCGCTTTCCTTTGCTGTGTCTTAAAAGTGTTCTTCCCCCACTTATTTTCACTAAAAAAACGACGAAATCTTTTTAGATTCCGCCTTAAATGATGTATTTCCTTTTCTTCATCTTTTTCCCGCCTTCTACTAAGACACTCTACTTCAAATCAACGGTCAGGGTCTTGCGGATTGAGGAATCGGGGACGCCTGTTTTTCAAGGGCATCGGCGACCTGAGCAGCACATCCCTCATGGCTCTGAAATTGAATGGAATGAATGGCCACATATATGGGACACCAAATGACTTGATACTCGACAATAGCAGAACCCAAACCGCAACGCTGATGACCAGTCCATAAATACCAAAGAGTGCTGTCATTATCAGCATGGCAATCCGTATGATTCTGTTAGCCAAGCTCAATTCATAACTTGGTGTCGAGAAGGTGCCAATGGCGGCAACTGCCAGGTATAAAATCACTTCATTGACGAATAATCCCACCTCAACAGCCACCTGGCCAATCATTAAGGCAGCGACAAGTCCAAGGGCCGTAGCCAATGAGGTCGGCGTATGTATGGCCGCCATCCTGAGCATATCTATACCTATCTCAACTATCAGGAATTGAAATATCAACGGAACTTCCCCCACATCATCTGGTCCGAAATAATCGAAAGCAGGCGGAAGCAGGTCCGGTTGTATGGCAAACAAATAATAAAGCGGCAGCAAAAAGATGGACGCCCATACCGCTATAAAACGGACTAATTTCAAATACGCTCCAACCATCGGTTTATTCCGGTATTCTTCAGCGTGCTGCAAATGATGCCAAAATGTCGTTGGAGTAATCAGTACACTCGGGGAGCCGTCAACCATGATACACACGTGCCCCTCGTATAAATGGGCTGCAGCCGTATCAGGCCTCTCCGTGTATCTGACCATAGGATAGGGATTCCAGTGTCTGCCCGATATAAACTCCTCGAGGGTCTTTTCCCCCATAGGGAGACCGTCAGTATCTATTTTCGACAAATCTTTTTTTATCCGTTCCACTAATTCAGGATCTGCAATGTCTGCCAGATAACAGACGACAATATCTGTTTTGGACCTTCTGCCAATTTGCAGATATTCCATTCTTAATGAACGGTCCCTTATTCTTCTTCTGGTTAAAGCTGTATTAAACACCAGGGTTTCAACAAACCCGTCTCTGGATCCCCTTACAACCCGCTCCATATCAGGCTCTTGAGGACCCCTGACTGGATAGGTCCGCGCATCGATCAGGATGACTTTATCAATACCATCTACCATTAAGGCTGTCGGGCCAGCGAGGACCATGTCACCCACTTTGTTCAGATCGTCGCTTTCTTCCACTTCCACATAGGGGATATAGGTTTTCATGAGCTTTTGAAGTGTATCTCCATCAAGCTGTCCTTCATCCAAGTCGGCAAGTAACCTCATTAGGTAATGCATAATATCATCTTTGACAAAACCATCTACGAGATACATGGCCATATTTCTTCCAGCATAAAACAAATCCAGCTGTATTACGTCAAAGCTTTTATCCACGGCCAGATAATCCTTCAGGTAGTCAGTATTCTCCTTCAATGAAGTAGATACCGGTTTCTTCTTATCCGTCACGAGTCAGTCACCTCATTCTATATAACACAAACTTGTCGATATCGGTCACCTGCTCATCCGATTGACACTTGTTCTATGTAAGGAATCATATTTACCATCCTAGACATCCGCTTTGGAATTCATACATTGAGAACATAATATTTTCGCTTGTCTCATAGAATGGCACTAAACGGGACAAACCTGATTAAGTAGGTGAATGGATGAAACGAAAATCTTTATTTCATATCATTTTAGGTTCGGCAGCCGCCCTCCTCGTATGGTGGCTGTTTACGATTGCTGCCCCCCCGGTTCGGGAGAGCATTATTTTTTTTCCACTAAATGAGACGGCCCAGTATCAATCAGCAGATACACTTTTAACGCTGCATAATAAGAAAGTGAACAACTTATATGAAGTAAAATGGAAAATATCTTCCGTTCTTGACCAGGATGCTTATTTAAGGCAGGATATAGGATTCCTCTATGTGAATGGAAGATTGAAGTCAAAAATGAGTGAATGGGAGCAGAATACCGACAGGATAGTCGAGGAGGATACCTTCCGGGGGAAAGAGAGCAGCCTTCTGCAGGCGATTTCTTTTCACTATTCAGAAATACATGATAACGATGACACTTATACAAGCGCTCAAAGAATGTCGGATGATCAACTGTATGTCATAGATTCCAGCTTCAGTCCTTTAAGTTCATTCAGAAAGGCTGATAGTGACGCCGAAATAGAATGGAAGGCGGTTTTGGACAGGGTGACAAATCAGCAGCTTGAATACAACTGGGAAAAAGCCATGAAGGAATTCACTATTAATGGAAAGGAGTATTTGCAAATACCATTGATTGAGTTACCGCAATACAGTGTGACTCCACCGGAGGGATTCCAGAGCGAACAATGGAATAAGCTTGTGGGAAATTTATGGGAGGGGCTTTATAAAAATTATTTTTTGGGTATCAAGACCAATTCAGGTAAAGTCGTTGACCCTGCAGACAGTTCGATGCCTCTTATCTTGGTTGACAGAAAAAAAGGTTCCGTGCTCGTCCTCATGACCACACATGAGGGCGAGCCGGCACTACTTAAGCAATCTTTCCCTGTTCAATAATCCTGCAGCCGCTTGTATAACTCTTCAAATTGTTCATTGCTTTTTTGAAGTCGATAAGCTCTTTCTGCGTGAGGCTTTGCTTCCCCTTCTTTTCCCCTCTCGACCAGGAGGACTGCAAGGTTATAATGAGCTTCAGGAAAATCGCCGTCACGTTCCAGTGCTTCATGCAGCAGAGCTTCAGCTTCAGAATACCGATCATCTTTAATTTTCACAATGGAAGATAAAAAGTAAGTATGGGCGTCCCCCTTATCACTTTCTATGACCTCATTCAGAATGGAAGAAGCTCCTTGAATGTCACCATCATTAATCAACTGCTGAGCTTCAGCGTTACTAATCGAGGGATCGAAGAATACCGGGCCCTTTTGGTAACCATACCACAGCATGGCAGGAATCAAAGAGGCTGTCACCAGAGCAGCAAACCATTGAACTGCGAGTCTTCTTGCCCGAGGTAAATGAACAATTGCGGCTGAAAGTGTGCCTCCTGCCAACCCGCCTATATGGCCGGCATTATCAATTCTTGGAATCGTAAAACCAAAAGCAAGGTTAATTCCTATAACCACCAGGATATTGGTGCCCATTGTCCTAAAGAAAATCCTTGGATGGGCTGTGCCAAAATACAGCAATGCGCCAAAACAACCAAAAATAGCACCACTTGCTCCCGCAGATAACGAGTTGGAGAAAACAAAGCTTGCCAAGGTGCCGCTGAACCCGGCAAATAGATAGATGAACAGGAATCTTTTGCTCCCAAATATCCGTTCTACAGCCGTACCGAGGAAATAGAGGGCAAAGGTATTCATCAACAAATGAAGAAAGCCGATATGGATGACTATCGGGGTGAAGAATCTCCACCATTCTCCCTCCGTTATTAACGGATTGTACTTAGCACCAAACCTGATTAAGTTTTCTGTATTCTGCGTTCCGCCTGTCATTTCCATGATGAAGAATATCAGGAGCTGCAGGGCAATGAATATATAGGTGAAAAAGGGTTTGCCACTAGTGAAAAGGGATTGTTCTTTTTTTGCTGACTTAGCAGCAAATGACAAAACCCCCTCCTTTAAGGCATACACCTCCATCTCATCTGCATCTTCTTTGAATTCCCATTTTTTCTCTTCATTTAAAAAAGCCGATAGTTTGCTTACACCACTTGTAATATCATCCGCTGTGATGATAGAGGACTGCACGCTTGTTTTAGGTGCCTGAGGAAGGATAAAAGCTTCGGAAATCAATCCTTCATATTCATCAACCGGAGAATAGCTGCTTATATATATATTTTCAAGAACCAGTTTGTTTTTCTTCAAGGCTCTTCTGATTTTTTCACCATTCATGGCTGTTAAATGCACGTCCCGTTTCATCCTGCTGCCCCAATCTAAATCTTGACGCAGAAGCCTTATGACTGGTGCTCGTTTATAAGAAGCATTTTCCAGCCATAGCTGTTGTTGGTCTTGTGACATATTGATGAT
Source organism: Bacillus sp. SRL337 (assembly GCF_984799155.1). Taxonomy (NCBI): domain Bacteria; kingdom Bacillati; phylum Bacillota; class Bacilli; order Caryophanales; family Bacillaceae; genus Bacillus; species Bacillus sp. SRL337. The sequence continues at coordinate 3,213,296 of NZ_OZ481793.1, forward strand.
CCGAAATCCTTTTTCTACTATTAAATAATGCGCCATCTTCCAGAACATATAATTAAGATTGGTATTCAAAAATTCTCCTCTGCCTTTATTGTTATTTTTGACTTTCTTCTACTAAATCACCATCCGGGACAAAAGTAAAGGTATATGATTTTCATCACACCAACGAATACTTTCATCCAAAATAAAAAAGATGTTCACCAATAATGAACAGTCCATGCTCCAGCCTCAGTTTGTCTGGAAATGCAACTGTGTTATTGGTAAACACCTTCTTATTTCTTGCCTTTTCGAGTCAACGAAAAGCCGTATTGAGAAACTTTGAGCGCACCCAAGGCATGCTCATCGTCGCTCTGACCACCAGTCTCCTGATAGTGAAATTTCCAAGGATGACATTCAAAAGTTTGTAACGATATTGGTAGAACACAGAAACAAAGCTGGCAATGATTATCCATTTTATAATTCCGTTCATAGTCATCAGCCTCCTCGTTCTATGTTGTGTAAATCCACAAAGTTTTATTCTATTTCTTTGTGAAGTTTTTATAGTAAGATCACTGTTGCAGCTCCAGCAAAGAAGCTTGCCAAAAAGTTAACCATCTCATTGTTTACAAGTTGGATTCCTTTCACTTTCTTGCATTTCCCCCCACAATGGATGGATGCTTCCGTTTTCAAGCCGCACGTGGGGCATTTATACTCTACTTGAATAAAAGCCCCCAGCAGGGTATCGATGAGACTGCCTAAAAATCCAGTCCCGGCTACCATAGCAGCAGTTTTCCAACCTGCCTCCTGGAACAGCCATGCAGATACCAATCCAATGGTCACAGCTCCCAAAAATCCCGCAGCCGTTCCGAGGAGGGAAACAGCTCCCGACGTTCCCCTCTCAACGCTCCTCCATGTCCTTATTGAAATTGGAGCACCTTTGCTTAAGGTGCCTATTTCTGATGCCCAGGTATCTGCATTGGCTGCTGAAAGGGAGGCACACATGCCTGCTAGATAACGAATATCCTTCGTCCATATATATATAAGAGAGAAAAGAACAGCACTCCCTCCATTAGCTATTACCTGCTGCCAATCTCTCTTTGAAGTCTTAGCAAGCTTTTTCTCTGCTTCTGTTTTATAGCTGCTTTTGTATTTAGACCAAAAACTTGATGTACCAAAAAACACTCCCAGCACGAGCAGACCCTTCCAGCCAAAAGCCAATGCAATCGCAGCACCTGTTATTACTGCTGCTGCGGCCCCGCTCCCGCTTAAATGATGGGTTTTCCATCCACCCATGCTTACTATCAAAATAATGAATAATAGCAGAATAAGCTGCTCACTCACATTCCATTACATCTCTTTCGCTGATAATCTTTTCAACTGGGACATCAAAGTGCTCTACGGGCACCTCTTCTACCAGTTGTTCTTGGAAAGCCAGCGAAACTGTCCTTCCTTGAAAGCTTTCCAGGAAGCGGTCATAGTATCCGCCGCCGAACCCCAGCCTGTAACCTGTTGACATAAAAGCGAGTCCCGGAACAATGACCAGGTCGATAGCCATTGGATCTGCGAGATTATTTCTTTCGGGGCAAGGTTCCAGAAGACCATAGAACACTTTTTCCAAACCAGCAAATGAGTCCAGGTAGTAAAAATCAAGTTGTTTCTCTTTTGGTCTGCACTTGGGAACCACTATCCGCTTTCCCTCCTCCCAGCCTTTTCGAATAATTTGCCATGTATCCACTTCAGGAAAGTTCGAAACTGTTACAGCAATGGTCCCGGAAGTTTTCCACTCCTCTGATCCATAAAGCCGACTGGCTATAAGGAAGGATTTATGTTCATAAATATGCCTCTCAAAGGAAGTGAGCAATGCTTTCTGTTTCTGCCTGAGATCTTTCTTTTCCATTCACAATGCACCTCACTTTTGTCATTTTCGAGCACAAAAAAAGCAGCAGGAAAAATCCCGGCTGCTTACTTTGTTTCACGATGCACTGTAGTGCGTTTTTCTCTAGGGCAATATTTTTTTAGCTCTAAACGGTCTGGGTTGTTACGTTTGTTTTTTGTAGAAATATAGTTACGCTCACCGCAATCAGTGCAAGCTAAAGTAATGTTTACACGCATTGTTTATTTCCCTCCAAACTTAGCTATCTTCATCTATCCATACGACTTTTCTATAATATCACTTTTTCAGATGAAATGCTAGTCTGTTTTTCAAGTGTTTGTGTAAATTTCGCAATTCCTCTCTGGACTCTCCTTCAACCCCTATGATTTGGCCTTGCATCTTCTGCAAAGGATTGAATAGTAAATCAAACGAAACCACTGTTAAAGCTGGTCCTTTCAGAAGCGGCTGATAAGGAATTGATCCGGTTTTCAAGGTTTCCTTCCAGTGAAAGATCCCTCTCTCGGTCAGCGGATAGATTGACCTTCTGGGTATCCCGCTTTTATTATTCACCTGGTAATCTACCAGCGAATATCTGGTGGAAGAATAATGATATACCAGATGATCGTCAGGCGATATGAAGCTGAGCCTTTCATTGCCTTCTGTTTTCCAATCCAGAAGAATGAAAAGTTTTAAACGGCGATGAAGCTTCTTTCGATTTTCTGCCGAAAAGGTGAGGATGCTTCCTTCTGGCAGTACTTCCTCATTCATAACCAAATTGAAATCCTTCCAATTCGAAAAATTGGAAAGCTGCTGGTACTCAATCCTATTGCTCTCATCTGACCAGGCAAAAATCTCATAGTTAAACCGATTGACAGGACAGCTAAACGTCTGGGTATTCGATAAATTTGTTTTCATCTTCATCTCTACACCTTTTGCCATTGTTTTATTTTATTGAAATAATAACCTGCGAACTCCTTGGCAAGATTCCGCCGCTCTGCTTTTGAATAAATGATAAATCCGTTGCTCGGCAGATCGACAATTCTGGTCCAGCCGCCAAGACTGTGGGAAATCAAAATTCCATCAAGGTTCAATTTCGGTGTTTCTCTTTGTTCCTCAACCAGTTTATTAATGATCTGTTGTTTTTGATGATCAGGACAGGTCACCATCATCCGGGTCAGATATTTCAGAGTACTTGCCAGCTCTTCTTTAGCCGAAGCAGGGTCCTCAATAAAGTCCGCTCCAAACTTCTCTTCTCTTTGCTTCATTTTACCGTTCAGGAAATCTTCCCTTGCCAGTTTATATTGTTCAGGGTTACCGATATCCCGCCAATGGTCTTCTGTTTGAAAGACATAAATATCTTCCCGCTCCATCAGCAGCCGCGGAAACACATCCCTGCTGAAATCTGTGTAACCTTCAAAATGGTACTTCTCCAGTAGTTCTGGCTGAATGATATAGATTCCGGTATTCACTACATTACTGATGACCAACTCTGTTTCAGGTTTTTCTGCAAATTCGACCAGCCTTCCTTCAGCGTCTGTCCGGCATACACCATAACCTCGCGGATTTGCCATTTCTTTTCCGACAATCGTCAGCGGGGAGTCTTTTTCCTGATGAAATTGAATGGCTTCATGCAGTGCAAGGCTGGTAAAAGCATCTCCGCTGATGACCACGAACGGCTCATCGAGGTACCGGCTGGACTCAAACACTCCTCCCGCCGTTCCCAGAGGCGAATCTTCATGAATATACGTAATATTCACACCAAATTTGCTTCCATCACCAAAGTAGTCGGATATCTTATCGGCTTTGTAGCAGGTGGTAATCAGGATGGAGGTGATGCCGCTGACTTTGAGCAAATCAATATTATATTCTAGGATAGGTTTATTCATAATTGTAACCATTGGCTTTGGAACGGATAAGGTATAGGGCTTTAAGCGAGTGCCCCTGCCGCCTGCCAGAATGACGCCTTTCATAAAAGTGAACCTTCGACTTTATGCTGAAGACTCAGTTCCTCGTATATCTGAACCGTTTGCTTCGAGATCCGTTCCCAACTGAACATCCTCTCGGCCATTTTATAACCATTTTCACCCATTTCATTTTTCATTGTTCTGGATTGTTCAAGTGTTAGGATGCATGATTTCAAACTTTCTGCGTGGCCAGGGTCAAAAAGCAGTCCTGCATGCCCATGTTCCACGAGGGCTTTCAGCCCCCCTGTTTTGGATGCAATTACAGCTTTCCTGGCAGCCATCGCTTCCAGAGCAACAATGCCAAAAGGTTCGTAGATGCTTGGAAAAATAACGGCTTCACTATGGAACAAGAGAGTGTTTCGTTCTGCATCACTTACATACCCAACAAAATGGACATAGTCATCCAACCCTTTCTCCTTAACCTGACGGCGATATTCTTCAAGCAGGGGACCCTTCCCCGCAATGACAAAGTGAATATCCTTTTCCTTACTGATGAGCAAAGCAGTTTCCATAATGGTCTCGAAACCTTTTTCGTGGACGGTCCTCCCAATGGAAAAATAATACCTTCTGCCATTATACCTTTCATTTAAAGGATTCCGTTTATCCTGATAAACACTAGTAAGGTTGACTCCATTAGGAATGATTGATACAGGGAGATTATCTCTTGGCTCAAGCAGGAAAAGTTCTTCTTTCATATGGTTACTGCATATGATTACATGATCGGACAAGGCAACCAGTTTTTTCTCTTCTTCATGAATCTTCACCTGCAGCTCTGTGAAAATCCCCTGGTTACGGCCTGCTTCTGTAGCATGTATAGTTGATAGCAGAGGAACATGGTAGTGGCTCTTCACCACTTCGGCTGACTTCCCAACTATCCAGTCATGAGCATGGATTAGATCAATATTTTCTTTGATGAAGATTTCACCGGCCTTTTCAATAAATGAAAGGTTCAGCTGAAAGACCCAGTGAAGAAAGTCTTCTTCCATCGGGTGAAGAGGTCCGGTCCTGTATACTAATACACCTTCATCCTCCTCGAATTCAGGAACACCTTCGGTAGAAGCAGTAAGGACAATAACTTTGCAGCCCTTCTTGACTAACGATTTTGAAAGATCATGCACATGCCTTGAAAGGCCGCCTACAATATTGGGAGGGTATTCCCATGAAAGCATCAGCACCGTCTGCTGTTTGGATGCAGAAGGCTTATCCTTAGCTTGAGGTACTCCATGCTGTATCGGCAGGTATTCAAGACCTTCTCTATATCCCAATAGATGGGTGTCCTCTGAACGCTGCCGTGGATCGGACAGTTCCTTGAAAGCCTGTAAACATGCTGAATCCACCTCTCGATTGTTTGCCATATCATGCAGGCAGAAGTTCCATTCTCTTATCAGCTGCTTCAACACTCTGGGAGGAAATTCTTTTGAAGCAGATAATTCTTTCATCACCGGCTCCATCGCATGAAGTTTCCGCATGTTCACAAGTACCTGATCTGACAGGATCTCCTCACCATGATCCATGCCCTGGTAGCCAAATCCGGCTCTAGTCAGGCTATCTTGTTGATTCAGCATATCCTCTTCAACAAAAGGTACGATTGTAAAACCATTATCCAGGAATTGATCAATTTGCTTCTCGACATTGCCTTGAGAACCGTCTGTAATCCTGATATGAAAATCTTTTGTATTTATATTTACTGGAAAAAGCTTAAGCCCCCGTGGAGTCCTGAGACTGGAAGTACTTCTATCCTCTCTCTCACTGTATTCAAAGGTTGTTTTTGATACAAATGTATAATCGATTCCCTGTTCTGTTAAGAAAAGATCAATTCCCGGAGTATAAGCACACTTGGGAAGCCAAATTCCTCTGGCGTTTTTTTCAAAATGCTTATTATATAGATGTAATGATTGGGTGAGCTGCATTTCTATCGACCATCCGGTTAGCAGATGAGTCACCGGGAAGTTTACCAATAACGAAGGAATGATGGTGATTCCCTTTTCCTGCTGCGCTTTATTCAGAGCTGAAGGGATGTCACCATCTATTCGCTTCCAAACAGAATACAACTCTTTCATTTTTTCATTTATCTTATTTCTATTTTCCCGCATAGTCTCGATAAAAAATTGTTCAAGAAGCTCTTTCGCTTCCTCGGTCGCGAGCCAATCAACAATGAGAGGATTTACTACATAGACACTGCCTGAATATTCTCTTGGTCCTTTGTTGATCATTTGCAGGCATTCATTCAGTAATGGATAAAGATGCTCTCTATTTTTCATAAAATCCGAAGGGAACCGGGAAAGTGTATTTGACAGGACCAAAAAGGATAGGGGTTTATTTTCCATGACTTCCTCCTAATTTTTCACATAATATGTGTATGTACTGACATGCTCAACCCATTGAGGCTTCTTTGATTTACCGGTTTCAAATTCCTGAAGTTCCTGGAGCTGATGGTACTCTTGATCATCTCCGGTCCTCGGTGTATGGAAGACACATGAGCGGGCGATTCCAGTAAATCTGCCGTTCTCTTCCACAATCCCGTACTCTGCACAATAAGCACGGTTTGGTTTAAGGCTGTTGATAAACCAATGAACTGAATGGTGCGGGAGCAGGATATCGGTATGACTATGATGATTATGACCATTAAAGGAAATTGAAGTGATATCAAATACTCTCAGGCAGTAGTGGATTTGTTCTTCTTGAAGACCGTGAAACTCTCTTACTTGCTTCATGATTGAATAAGGTATATCCCAGCAGCAAACGACCCTGGCCGGATGAGAGAACATGACAATCAATTCTGATTTTAACGGAATAGGTTTTTTCTTTATTAAGGTAACCCTTCCTTTATAACTCCCTTGGCGCTTAGGATTTCGCCGTTGGATTTCTGGTTGTTCAGAGGCAGCAGCGACAGTGGATTTTGTATCTTCGGTCAACTTTTGATACTTCACCCATTGATACTGAACCTTTCCAACTGTTGTTTCCAATTTTTTAGCAATTTTTCTAAAAGATAACCCTTGTTCACGGTATGCAATAATTTGCTCGAGCATCTTATTCACCTCTGGGAATAATAATTTATGGTTATATGCAGTTGTCACACTATTTATTCTTCTATTTAATGGTATCACCAAGGGTAAAAACCTACAATAAACGCATTTTGTCGCTTTTTGCTGGCCTGCATGGAGACAATGGCAAACACACAAAAAAAATTCGTTTTCTTTTGATTTAACGAGATTTTCAACCGTTCACGAACGGGAAACGACAAGTTTCTTCTATTGTAATCAGACACCTTCATACTATTTTTTCAAAGCTTGGCGATGACACCACCTAGTGAAAAGAAGAAATCTATGCTATAAATAATAGGTAGTAAACTCATACGAGGTGAATTTATGACAACTGTAATCATCAGCCTGCTTTCACTTTCTGCCTTGCTTTTTATCATTTCTTTTTTTCAAAAAGACCGGTATAAAGTGCTGGAAAAGGATGTGGATGACCTGTCAATGAACTTTCTTCAGGAGAATTATACGTTAAAGAAACGCTTAAAAGTGCTGGAGGAAGAATTGCTAATGGATAAGACGCCTGTATTTCAGGCTCCGCAAGCACGCCCGAAAAAGAAAGTGCATGAAATTGTAAAAAATCAAGTCCTGGCTCTACATGCTCAAGGGATGGACCTCGAGCAAATCGCCAAGCAGTCGGCACTGCCATTAAATGATGTACAAGATATTATCAGGGATAGAAGTGTCTGAAAGGAGTTTTCATGAATAAGCAAAGTACGAGGGCTTTTGCCGCAGGGATTTTTCTTTCTGCCATCATATTGATTATTTATCATTATTTTATGGATAATCCCCAGGATCCAAAAAACGTTTTGGAAGATCAGGGGTATGTCATCCTGACTCAGGAAGAAGCAAAGGAACACAATGAAAAGGTGTCGGACTTGGAAAAACAGGTAGATGCCTTGACTCAAAATCATAAGGAAGATACCAATGAAGTTCAAGAAGGTGCAGATGATAATACTGCTGATCGAAAGAAAATCACACTGACCGTATCTTCAGGAATGACACCGTTAGAAATTGCTGATGAACTGGAAAGCAGCGGCATCATAAGAAATTCAAGTGATTTAAACAGTTACCTGACAAACAGCGGCTTGGCCGATAAAATACAAATCGGAGAATATGAGCTTCATTCTGAGATGACTCTTGAAGAAATCTCCACCCTTTTAACAGAGTAAAAAGGCAGCCCGGCGGCTGCCTTTTCTTGTTCCCTATGTGTTTAAATCGAAGCGTCTGCCTTTAACTAGATAGAATACTCCTTCTGCGACATTTGTTGCATGATCTGCAGCACGCTCAAGGTAACGGCAGATAAAGGATAGTTGTGTAATCTGGTCTGTGAATTCGGGCTTTTGCTTATTTAATGTCAGTAATTCCCTAATGGTTTCACCATACAAATCATCGACTTCATCATCTAAATCGGCAATTTTCTTCGCTTTGACCACATCTTCTTCTACAAACGATTCCAGCGTCAGGTTAATCATGTTGGATGCCAGGGAATACATCTTTTTGATATTTTGAATTGGTTTGATCAGCGGTTCCTTGCCGATTCTTATGGTGGATTTAGCTATATTTACAGCAAAGTCAGCGATTCGTTCAATATCGGACGCCACTTTGATCGTCACAATAATCCTCCGCAGATCGGTTGCGACCGGCTGCTGTTTTGCAATAAGCAAAATGGCAATATCATTAATTTCCTCTTCAAGCAAATCGGCATGCGTATCATCTTCAATGATTTCCAATGCTTTTTCAATATCCTGTTCTTCAAGTGCTTTGACACTTGCATCGAGAGCTGTATTGGCAAGCCTGCCGAGCTCCATTAACTTAGACTGCAAATCTTGCAAACTCTCATCAAATTGCCCTCTGGCCATGAGTATCCCTCCGAATGTTCATTTTGATTCGTTATCAACCAAATCTTCCTGAAATATAATCTTCTGTTCTCTTATCACCGGGTGTAGAGAAGATTGAATCAGTCTTGTCGAATTCGATGACTTCACCATTCAAGAAGAATGCTGTCTTATCAGAAATACGGGCCGCCTGCTGCATGTTATGAGTAACAATAATGATGCTGTAGTTGTTTTTCAGGTCCTGTACCAGCTCTTCCACCTTTAATGTAGAGATCGGATCCAGGGCAGAAGTAGGTTCGTCCATTAGGATGACATCCGGTTCGATTGCCAGACATCGTGCGATACACAGACGCTGCTGCTGACCGCCTGAGAGACCATATGCATTCTCTTTCAAGCGGTCTTTTACTTCATCCCAGATGGCAGCTCCGCGAAGACTTTTCTCAACAATCTCATCCAGGACCTTTTTGTTCTTAATACCATGAATTCTCGGCCCATAAGCCACATTATCATAAATCGATTTTGGAAATGGATTTGGTTTTTGAAATACCATGCCGACTCTTGTCCTTAGATCCTCTACCGTAAAGGATTTATCAAGAATGCTTTGGTCCCTGTAGGTGATATCTCCGGAAATGCGGACGACCGGGATCAATTCCACCATTCTGTTCAATGTTTTAATAAATGTGGATTTTCCACAACCTGAAGGCCCGATAATGGCCGTGACTTCATTTTCATTTATTGCGAGGTTGATATTTTTTAAGGCCTTGTCTTCTCCATACCAAAGATTAAGATCCTTCGTTTCATATACAATATTCTTCTTTTGGCTGCCAGTTATATCGCCATTCAAAATTACTTTGCTTTTTCGCTCATTATCAGATAGTACTGCCACTGATAAAACCTCCCAAGATTAAATTAAAATCTCTTTTGAAATTTGTTCCTGATGATAATTGCGATTGAGTTCATAGCAAACAACACAATCAACAAAACAACAATTGTTGCTGCTGCTAAAAATGCGTATTCATCTGTTAGCGCAGAATCAACGGTCCAATAGTAAATCTGCATCGGCATTACTGTAAACTTGTCAAAAACACCTTCCGGCAGAGGTATCAATAGTGCTGGAATACCAATAACCACAAGTGGTGCTGTTTCGCCAATTGCACGAGATAAAGCTAAAATCACGCCCGTCAAAATTCCCGGAATGGCAGTCGGCAAAACGATGTTTTTGACCGTCTGCCATTTGGTCGCTCCCATTCCATACGAAGCTTCCCTTAAAAATTGCGGCACGGCTCTTAATGCCTCCTGGCTTGCCACTACAACGATGGGAAGGACGAGCAATGACATGGTCAGTCCACCGGCCAATACAATGTTCCCTAAATCCGCCATCCGGACGAATACGGTTAAGCCAAGAATTCCAAACACTACTGACGGTACACCGGCAAGATTGCTTATGTTCGTTTGAATGATGCTTTTCAGCTTGCCTTCTTTTGCATATTCTTCAAGATAAATTGCCGTACCGACACCAAGGAACATTGTTACTGGCGCCACTACGAGCATCAGCCATAAAGTCCCAAGTATAGCACCAAATATACCGGCTTTTTCAGGATTTACAGATAGCTTCCCTGTCAGGAAATTCAGGTCAATCCAGCCGAGACTGTCATTGACCACACGATAGATTAACGTGATTAAAACTGCTAATCCAAATAAAATGGATAATAAGAAGATCGCTTTGGCAAGTTTATTTGTGAATAAACGCTTGCCCATATTTTTCTGTACTTGTTCTGCGTCTACATACTTCATATCAATATTCCTCCCTGAATCTACGAGAAATATATTGTGCAATCAAATTCATGATGAGTGTGAATACAAATAGTGTCATTGCGACTGCATATAGGCTGTAGTAAATGGTGGTGCCGGCAGCAGCTTCCCCGCCGGTCACTTCTACGATATAAGCCGTCATCGTCTGCATGGACTGGGTGATATCAAACGTGAAGTTCTTATTGCTTCCAGAGGCAATCGTTACAATCATCGTTTCTCCAATCGCACGGGAAATACCTAGCACAAAGGAAGAGATTATACCGGAAATAGCAGCAGGAATAACTACTTTCCAAGTTACTTCGAGCTTTGTTGCACCTAGTGCGAGTGCCCCTTCTCTCATCGAGTTGGGTACAGAACTCATAGCATCCTCAGAAAGCGAAGCAACCATCGGGATGATCATGATTCCCATTACTATTCCTGGACTGAGGATATTAGTGGGTTCAAGAGCAGGAATAAATGATCTTAATAGAGGAGTCACAAATGTGAATGCAAAGAATCCGTATACGATTGTCGGAATCCCCGCAAGGATTTCAAGTATGGGCTTAAGTGTTCTTCTGACTCTCTCAGATGCATATTCACTAAGATATACAGCTGACATCAAACCAACCGGAATGGCAACAAACATAGCAATTACAGAAGAGATGATCGTGCCTGTCAGCAACGGCAGTACCCCAAACTGCGGTTCTCTTCCGATTGGATTTAATTCAGTTCCGGTAAAGAAATCTAAAAATGGAACATCTTTAAAGAAGTGGACCGTTTCAGTTAATAAAGTAATGACGATCCCTATAGTAGTGAAAATCGAAATTGCCGCAATGGCAAACAAAAATTTCGGAACGAATTTTTCCATGATAGAATTGATATTCATGGTACTCTTTTTCTCTTCGATCATTTCACGAACATTCAATTTATCCTGGGTTCCTAGATCCTTCATGGTGATAACCCCTTTCATCCTTCATCCCAGCAGGAATAAAATTCCTCTGTATTACTAACACATAAGAAGATGAGAAGGATTTCGCTTCTCATCTTCCAACCAATTCAGATTCTGACGTACAATTACTTAATCTCTTCTAATTTTGAAAGATTCTCGTCGATTGTCTCATCTGAAAGCGGCGCAAAACCCGTTTCAGCTGCAACGTCTTGAGCGTTATTCATAACAAATTTGGCATAGTCAAGAACTTGAGCCTTTTCTTTCGCCATGTTCACATTCAAGTAGGTGAATACAGGGCGAGTGAATGGTGCGTATGGAGCATCGTCAAGTCCGATTGTTTCGAGACTAGGTTCGACTGGACCGTTGCCAAAGTCAACTGAAACCGCGCCAAGCTTATCTTTGTTGTTTTCATAATACCCATATCCGAAGAACGCAATGGCGTTCTTATCTTTAGATACCAGGTCAACTAGAGTAGAGTATTCTTGCTGCAAGTTGATGCTGTCTACAAAATCTTTTTCTTCCATGATTGTTTCATACATGAATTCGTTCGTACCATGGTTTTCGTTTGGACCCATAGGCTTGATTTCTTCATCTGGCCACTCAGGGTTGATATCAGACCATTTTGTTACTCCGCCTTCAGCAAGGAAGATGTTCACTACTTCTTCTTGAGTCATTTCAGTTGCCCAGTCATTCTCAGGGTTGATGACGAAAGTTAAACCATCAAGAGCAACTTGGAATTCCATTGGGTCGATACCAAGTTCTTCAGCCTGAGCTTTTTCTTCGTCCTTGATTTGACGGGAGGCATCATTGAAGTCTGTACCGCCTTCTTCAACTAAGAACTTCTTAAATCCTGCAGATGTACCTGCACGGCTTACTTCTACAGAAACATTTTCATTTTCAGTCATGTAGTTCTCTGCCATTTGCGCCATGAATGGGTAAACCGTACCAGAGCCGTCGATTACAACGCTTCCTTCAACTGAAGCTGTTTCTTCACCTTCAGCATTACCTCCGGTGTTTCCGCCATTGTCGGCCGCGTTATTACCGTTGTTAGATCCGCAAGCAGCAGTGAACATTACTACAGCAGCCATTACTACTAATAGAAGCAGTCCTTTGAAGTTCTTCATTCCTAAATTCCCCCTAAAGAAATTTTGTTTTATCTTGCCTACGAATACTAGAATAATAGAGAAGTGTTAATCCGGTTTTAATCGAATGTAAAGGTTTTGTAAATTCGACTTTTTTCTTGTTTATTTGACTAGTGAGTGGGCTATGTATAGCCCGGGTTGTACAATGATTTCCCAAGAAAAAAGGGACCTTCCACTTTTGGAAGGTCCCTTTCAGCTTGTAGACAAAGTCCAAGATTTGGACCATATCTACAAGCTTTTTTTGTATAATTAAGTTAACTACTTCTTAACTAAAAACTTGGGTGGTTGGAATGAATAGTTGATTTCCGCTACAGGCGCACGACTCCGCGGGGCGTGCGGTGAGCCTCCTCAGCTTCGCCTGCGGGGTCTCACCTGTCACGCTGGTCCCGCAGGAGATCGTACGCCTTCCACTCCAATCAACCTTTTGTAAATTAAATCTGGTTTTGACACCATACATAAAAAATCTGTGGGGGATTCACAATGTTATCAAAACATGTAGAAGATGGAAGAAATCAAATTGAGATGGTTGCCCTGGACCAGTTGGTCCCGCATGACCACTTAGTTAGGAAGGTTGAACAAGCCATTGATTTTGAGTTCATCTATTACTTGGTCAAGGATAAATACTGTCTCGACAACGGAAGACCGAGTATCGACCCTGTTGTTCTAATTAAAATGGTATTCATTCAATACCTGTTCGGCATTCGCTCCATGCGTCAAACCATTAAAGAAATTGAGACCAACGTTGCTTATCGCTGGTTTATTGGGTATGCCTTTACGGAAAAGATACCCCACTTTTCTACCTTCGGCAAACACTACGTTCGTCGTTTTCACGATACTGACTTGTTTGAACAGATTTTCTACGTATCTTGAAAGAGGCTATGACAAAAGGGTTGGTAGATCCATCTGTTGCTTTCATTGATTCAACGCATGTAAAAGCGAATGCCAATAAGAAAAAATTTTAGAAAAAAGTGGTTCGAGTTGAAACGAGGAGTTACCAGGCTCAATTGGATGAAGAGATTAATATCGATCGTGAGGACCATGGAAAAAAGCCCTTCCCCCCACAGAATAAGGAAGAGACGAAAGAAATCAAGGTAAGTACCACAGACCCTGAAAGTGGATACTATGTCAAAGATGAACGTGAGAAACTGTTTGCTTATTCATTCCATACAGCGAGTGATTCGCGTGGGTTTATTCTAGGCTCCCTTGTCACGGGTGGAAATGTTCATGATAGTCGGATGCTGGATCAACTTGTGGACCTAGTCAGTAATAAAGTTGGAAAAAGGAAGTATTTGTCCTTCCGCACAGATATAGCAGTCGAAATGTTCATTATAAACGTAATCGTATTTCTTTAGGTAACCCTCTTTCGTTCGGGGACGAGTATAGGGCATGACCGGTCTGATTTCTTGGTCCATTAAGAACTTAGAATATGGGGTGTCTTATATCCAGCGTCAACAGCTACAGAAGAAGATACCGTACCACCACAAGAGATGGATAAAACAGTATGCTTCTAATCCTTTAAAATGCAAGGACTGCCCATTATTACAAAAATGTACTCAGAGCCATAATCATACATAGATGATCCATAGACACATTTGGCAGGATTACATAGACGAGGTTGAACATCTGAGGCACACTAATTTGAATAAAACACTTTACGCGCAGCGCAAAGAAACAATTGAAAGAGTTTATGCTGATGCGAAAGAGAAGCATGGGATGCGTTGGACGACCTTGAGAGGTCTGAAAAAAGTTTCAATGCAGGCGATGCTTACGTTTGCTGCCATGAATCTTAAGAAGTTAGCAAACTGGACATGGCGAGGGCCATGTCCAGTTTAATGTTTATGGGCTTTTCCTCAAAAATTAACAAACCCTACTTCAATCAAAAGGTTGAAGTAGGGTTTGTCTACGGTCTGAAAGGGACCTTCCACTTTTGGAAGGTCCCTTTTTTCTTTATTCTTCTGTCGAGCTGTCGCCGCCATTCTCCTCTGCATTCTCTTCACGCGTTTCCTCCTGAAGCTTTTCTGCATCATCCACATTTTCAACTTTGCTTTCAACATCAGAAGAGTTCATGCCTTCCTCTTCACGTTTTTTCTTCAAATCATAGTAAGCGTCCATGATTTTCCTGGAGATGATTTTGTTGATATATGGATCATTTTTGACGTGAGACCAAGGAACGACAGTGGAAAACGCAACCTCAGGCTGATTATAAGGAGCATAGCCTATCAGTGTAGTGTTATAAGTATCATAGTAATTCCCACTGACAGGATCTCTGTATCGGGCTTCAGCTGTCCCTGATTTACCGGCGGCGACATATGGAGCGTCATGGAATTCCTTAGACGCAGTACCGCTAGGATAATTATGGTACACACGGTAGAATCCTCCCTGAACATGCTCAATCTGCCCCTGTGTTACATCTACTTTATTCAAAATCTGCGGTTGTTTGACTGTTTCTACCGGCCCCATGCTTTCTTTTTCACCGCTCGGCTTCCGGATTTCCTTCAGGATATGAGGCTGTACACGATAACCGTCGTTTGCAATCGTCGAAACATATTGGGCAAGCTGTAAAGGTGTATACGTATCAAACTGGCCGATGGCAAAGTCCATCATATTACCAGGCGTATCAAAGGTACCTTTATAACCATCCACTTCACCAGGTAAGTCAATACCTGTCTTAACACCCAGACCGAATTGAGCAAAGTGGTTTCTCATGGTATCAAGATCTTTTGCAGAACCGCTGATCGGGGCATCACGTACATAATACGGATTTCCGGCTATTCTCATGGCGACCTTCCACATATAACCGTTTGAAGATACCTCTAGGGCCTGCTGGTCGGTCAATGTTCTAGATCCCCCATACCAGGATTTCTTGATTGGTGTATCCTTGATCTTGATAGGTTCATCGCGTATTACCTCATTCGGCGTCAACACACCAGTCATATAACCGGTCAATACAGTGGCACCCTTTACAACCGAACCTACTTCATAGAAGCTCGTGTACGTGCCCAAGGCATAATCTTCAATCCTGTATTCCCCTGTATTTGGATCTTTGGCATACTTCTTGCCGACCATCGCCAAAACTTCGCCGGTATTAGGATCCATCATTACGACAAATGCACGGTCTAAATATCTGGATTCTGATTTATGGACATTTTTAAGAAGCTCGTCTGTTACGATTTTCTCGACTTCCTGCTGAAGTTCCATATCGATTGTCAAGACGACATCTTTTCCGCGCTGGCCATCCTGTATCAATACAGATTCCAGGACGCTTCCGTCTTTCGTGATATTCTTAATCTTTTCTTTCTGGCCTTTCAGGACATCCTCGTATTGCAATTCCAGGTACGTCTTTCCAACCCTGTCATTCCGGTTATAATCCCTCGCTAAATAGTAGTCTACCATTTCACTTGGAAGGCCTTCCCTTGAAGAAGACACATTCCCGAGGATAGAACGGAGTGTTTTATCAAACACATAAGTTCTTTCCCAATCCGTTGTCGTATTTACTCCGGGCATCTCGGAAAGATGCTCGCTGACTCTTGCGAACTCCTCTTGTGTTACTCCCTGATTCTTGACCATCTGCGGGGAAAGGGCGTAGCCGCTGTTCATTTCCCGGAAAATGGCCAGGTCTTCCATATCCTGTTTTGATAAGGACTCCAGGTCTTTTTCCGTTATTCTGTCCAAGGTAAGCTGATAAATTTTGGAGTTGATTTCATCTTCGGAAAGGTCCTCGTTACTGCTTATTTTGGCTTTCTCTTTTTTTGAAACCTTTTCATCAGCTTCATCTTTATTATTTAAAATCCAGTAATCCTTTTTGTCACGATCAGTTACTGCTTCCATTTCCATTTCGATCAACTGGGCAAGCTTCCGGGCGACATCGACGATCTCTTCCGTTTTTGTGGACTGTGTCCGTGTATAGGTAATGGCATTCATGGGAGTATTGTCGACAATGACATTTCCTACACGATCATAAATCTTCCCTCTGGGTACACTGTTATTTACAAGTACATCCTCTGTCCTTTCGACTTCACGCTTATATTCTTCTCCTGAAACAATCTGTACAACACCTAGGCGCAGGATCAATAAAGAAAATAATAAAAAGACCGCGAAAAATAAGATGTTCATTCGAACGGGCACATGGGTCTTTTTCTTTTTCTTATTTTTATTCAAGCTCTTCCAGTCCTTCCTCTATAGTAATTCTAAGTAATAATCGATTCACATACTCTTAATAGTATCGAAAAAAAGGGTCCTTTTCCACCCATAACATCTCATGGATATAAAAAAAGTATTTTCCAATTCAAAAAGGAAGCAGAGAAGATCAATCTTCTCTGCCTAAAGACTTGGTCAGGTTGCAGAAAGGTTTACTTTCCTGACAAACAAGTAAATGAGTGTGTGGCCTGACCCTAGGATCAGTAGCAATATCGGTATACTTTTCTCTTGATTAAAAAATGTAATCGTAAATATGAAGGCAAGGATGGATACAATCCTGCCAAGGTTGATAAAAATCTCCCTGACGACAATATATTCGATTCTCATTTCAGCAGCCTTCCACCCTTTTCCAATCACATCATAGGTCATGGAGATATAGGGAACCAGCAAAAGCGGGTATGCGATTGCGATAACTCCTGCATACACAAGCAGCTTTGCATAAGTTAGATCGAAGACGATTAAAAAGATGGCCAAATACAATAACAGGCCGCCAGCCAATATCGATCTTTTTCGATATTTCTTCTTGATCAGTCTTGAAGTCAAAAAGTAACCGATAAACGCGATCCCTGAATTAATCAATCCAAAAGTACCGATGGCAAATTCGCTTCCGGTACTAATGAAAACAAAAACAGAAATAATGAATACAAACGTGCCTTCCCTCAGCCCCTGGAAGAAATGGGCATTTGTAATCAGCCGCCAATTTTCATTATTTTTTCTTTCTTTAAGGATTCGCCTGAAAAAGTACCTCCCATGTGCAGGGCGCCTTTTCAGAAAGAAACTTAAAATCACTGCCAGGGAAAACAAGCCGAGCGACAATCCGAAAACAATTGTATACCCCTGGAATGAAGTGAACCTTGAGATGATATACCCTGCTAGAATCGGACCTACCATTCCTCCTGCAGACGTGAGAGTGCCTAAAAATCCATTAAAAAAATCCCGGGTCTCCGGTTCTGTAATTTCGAAGGTGAGTACATTGAACGCAAGCCAATAAAAACCATAACCGATTCCAAGCAGCGCGCCTAGTATAACAAGGTTGTTACCCGCATTCTCACCAAAAAACAGCACCGATAAGTAAAAAGAAGCCAAAAAAATGACCCCTATCCTTAACACGATGACCCGGTCTATCTTTTTGGCCCACCTGCCGGCCAGGATGAAAGTCAGCGGTTGAAAGATCACAACTGTCAAATTATAAATCCCGAGATCCAGGAACTCTCCTGACTGCTTCCACAGATAAATATTCACAAAGGTGTTTGATAAAGCTACACTCATGGAGTATAACCCACCGATCAACAATAGGAACACAATATCATTTTTTAACTCAATATCACCTAAAAGCCTGTTAAACCTTGTCATTTTATTACTCCCCTTTTTCGTACACTTATTTTTTGAAAAAGGGAGTCAAGTTATACCCATTAAAAAAAGAAGGTCCCGAAAATGGGACCTTCTTTTATGACCTATATTATTTTGCTGCGCTGTAGCGCTTAGCAACTTCATCCCAGTTAACGACATTCCAGAATGCGTTAATGTAGTCAGGACGACGGTTTTGATAGTTAAGGTAGTAGGCATGCTCCCATACATCCAAGCCAAGGATAGGTGTTTTGCCTTCCATTAGCGGGGAATCCTGATTAAGCGTGCTCGTTACTTCAAGTTCTCCGTTGTTCACAACAAGCCAAGCCCAGCCGGAACCAAAGCGGCCAGCACCTGCAGCAGCGAATTCTTCTTTGAATTTTTCGAAGCTGCCAAACTTGCTTTCAATCGCGCTTGCAAGTTCACCATCCGGGTTTCCGCCGCCATTTGGAGACAGGATTGTCCAGAATAAAGAGTGGTTAGCATGGCCGCCGCCATTATTGCGGACTGCAGTGCGCGCACCTTCTGGAACTGCGTCAAGGTTAGCCACTACTTCTTCTACAGACTTGCTGAGAAGTTCGTCGTTTCCTTGAAGAGCGTCATTTAATTTAGTTACGTAAGCATTATGGTGCTTCGTATGGTGGATGTTCATTGTTTCCTTGTCGATATGAGGTTCTAATGCATCGTAAGCGTAAGGTAATTGCGGTAATTCAAATGCCATGATAAATTCCTCCCTATGTAATAGTTAGAATCGTTGGACGATTCCGGTGTATCCATTTTTAGATTACCAAATTAAGCTTATTCCTTCAAACGAAACGCTCTTTTATAGAAAAAAGATTGATGACATCATTATCATCACCAAAATAAAAGAATCTATTCCTTTCAGTTTGTTGAACCGGATTTTAATTTCCACACTTAAATAGCCCACTCTCCAACACAGCCATTATATGACAATGATAAAATAAATAACCATGATCACTTGTATGATCCCCTTGGTGAGAACACTGGAAATGAATCCGACCAGTGAACCTGCTCCTACTTTCAAGGCCTGTTTGAAACTTGTACGATTGACAAGCATCTCCCCGATTACAGCTCCGAGAAAAGGACCTGCAAGGATACCGAAAATCGGAATGACAAATGGGCCAATTAACAAGCCTATTGTGCTGCCCCAGATTCCGGCTCTCGAACCGCCATATTTTTTGATTCCAATGAGATTTGCCGCATAGTCTGCACCGAATAACAAGATGACAAACAAACCCTGTATGCTCCAGAACACCCAACTGAATGGTTCAAAACTGAAAAATACTCCGTACAGAAGAAAGGCTCCCAATAGAACCAGCACACTTGGTATGATCAGATAGACCAGCCCAATAAATGAAGCCGCGATCAAAATGATGATAATACTCCAGAAAACAACCGTCATATTCTTTACCTCCATCCAAAATAAGTCCCCCAGCGCCTTGGTCAGCCCGTTAAGCATTTGGCCAAGCCAGCGGGAAGGCTGCCGACTAATCTCTTGATTGACTACCTTATGACTCGATGCCATGAGTGATTGAGCGTGAAATGGATATCCCAGCTGAAAGAATCCCCATACGTCATTTATTAATTTCAAACTAACAAAAAAAAAGACTGACCGAGGCATTACACCTTTGGTCAGTCCCATTATACCCTATTAATCGTCATTTTCCCCAAGCACTGCTTCTGCAATATTTACGGCGTGATCTCCAATACGTTCCAAGTTGCTGATGATATCAACGAACACAATTCCTGCCTGTCCAGAACATAGTCCTTCGTTAAGCCGCAGAATATGCTTCTTCCGCAGTTTACGTTCCATTTTATCAATCATATCTTCTTTTTCTGCAACTTCACGTGCAAGCTGGTAGTCATTATTATCCAATGAGGAAACAGCCTTTTTTACCGTTTCGATTGTCAATTCAAACATGCCATCCAGGTCAGCCATTGCATCCTCAGTAATCTTGACTTTGTTAGCTTGCTGATACTCTACAAGCTCAAGAATATTTTCAAAATGGTCTCCGATACGTTCAATATCCCTAACGGTATCCATTAAGATCGAGTGTTTCTCTGATTCAGCCTCTGTTAAAGATTCAGAAGAGACATCGACTAAGTAATTTGTAATTTTCTTATCAAGGTTATTGATTGCATCTTCGATTTGGTATGCTACATCGGAGTGTTTATTCTGCTTCGTTTTCAGGAAACAAAGAGCTTCCTCCATACCCTTAACCGCAAATTCACCCATGCGCAGTACTTCTTCTTTTGCTTGTCCCAACGCGATGGAAGGTGACTGCTCGATGAACATAGGGTCCAGATGCTTTGCTTTATAATCGACCAGTGCGTCTTCTCCGGGAATCAACTTGGTTACGACCAGCGCCAGTAACCCGATAAAAGGAAACTGAATGATCGTATTTGTGAAGTTAAAGGCACCGTGGGCAAAGGCAATGGTCATTTCGGGATTAAGACCGAATATATCCTGAAGGAATAACACCAGCCTGTGATACAACGGCAGGATGATCAAGAAAATGGTTGTTCCGATCAAATTGAACAAAACGTGTGTTGCAGCTGCCCTGCGTGCAGCTACGGATGCACCGATTGCAGCCAATACCGCTGTAATCGTTGTACCAATATTATCACCAAACAAAATTGGCAATGCTGCGTTAATATCGACAAGACCTTCAGAGTATAATCCCTGCAGGATACCGATTGTAGCCGATGAACTTTGTACGACCACAGTAAAAACTGTACCGATCACTACACCAAGTATGGGATTTGAGCTCATGCTCACAGTAAGATCATGAAAGGATTCTAATGAACGCAGCGGCTTCATTCCGCCGCTCATCAATTCCAGCCCGTAGAAAAGGCCCCCAAAACCAAATACTATTTGTCCCAGGTACTGTACTTTTTTATTTTTAAAGAAGAATAGCATCACAGCACCCACAGCTATGATTGGAAGTGCATATTCTCCAAGATCGATTCCAATGATGAAGGCAGTAACCGTCGTACCAATATTGGCACCCATGATGACACCAATTGCCTGCCGCAGGGTCATGAATCCGGCACTTACCAGACCAACTGTTATAACGGTTGTACCGCTGCTCGACTGAATGAGGACGGTTACGATAATACCAGCAAGAACACCCATGAAAGGGTTGGTCGTAAATCTATCAAGAATATCCCTTAATCGGTCACCAGCAGACTTCTGCAATCCATCTCCCAGGTACTTGATTCCAAAAAGGAATATCCCAAGACCGCCAAAAAATTGAAATAACATTTCTTGCCAATTTAACTCCAAAGATTTCAACCCCTAAAATAAGATTTCGACATTAAACAACAAAAACCCCTTTCAATTATTAAGGCATATTGAATCTAATGTAAAGACTTTTTTAAAATTTTTTTATTACCCTTTTCTAAAACCCGTTAAACATTCTAACATGAAAAAATTCACCCTATAATGCGCTTGAAGTTTTGGATGCACCAAGCCTAAAATGAGAAAGGATCAATAATTGAGGTGGTGTAATAAACCGATGAATATATTCAAACAGTTATACAAAAGCTTGTATTCTCCAAAGGATATAGCTGCTTTCCGGTTTCAAGGCATCGGCAAGACGATTTTATACATTTTTCTCCTTGTATTAGTGTCTATCTTGCCAGCTGCTTATAATCTTGCAATATTTGCTAATGAGGCAATTGAAGACAGCATTGAAGCAGTTGAGACAGACCTTCCTTCCTTCTCCATTGAAAATGGGCAGCTCATTTCAAAGTCACAAGAACCCATTGTGGTCCAAAAAGATTCACTGACCATCTTGTTCGACAGCACAGGAACTCTTGCAACTTCTACATTACAGGAGGAAATGAATGCTGCTGCTCTTTTGAAAGATGAGTTTGCCATTGTGGCAGCGGGGCAAGTGCAGACGTACCCTTATTCCCTATTCAATGGATTAAACGCTGATAATGATGATCTATCCCGCTTTCTCTCTTCACTTGAGTCGTTAAAGGGGATAATCCTGACAATCTTCATTGCCATAATGTATCTTCTGTCGGCTGCCATGACCTTCATAAAGGTAAGCCTCTTTGCCATCATCTGCCTTTTATTCGCAAATGTGCTGAACAGGAAAATTCCGTACAGGCAGACTTGGAGAATATCAGCATATGGGGTAACGCTTTCAACTATCTTTTTCACTATTATGGAGATGCTAAACACTTTTATTCCTGCAAGCTTCTTTCTTGATTGGATGGTCACATCGGTCGTTCTTTATTTAGCTGTAAAGGAAATCCCCCAACTGAAAAAGAATTAATATTCAAGTATAAAAGGAGACCCAGACTGCATTGGGTCTCCTTTCTATTTCACGATAAATCTCTTCGATATGTAAGCAAGTGAGTCAGACAGCGATTTCAGCTTCATCCCTATTTCATGGGTTGCTTCCATTTCCAAAATCTGCGAACTTCGGTTAATCGACCAAAACCCAAGCAAGCCTCACAAGAATTGGTGTATTCCTCGGATTAATAGACCAATTCTTAAGGAGTGCCATCTAAATTTGGTCCATTCCTCCGATTAATCGGCCAAAACCTCAGCAAGCCTCACAAGAATTGGTGTATTCCTCGGACTAATCGACCAATTCTTCGGCGGGGGCATCGAGATTTGGTGCATTCTTTTGGTTAATCGACCAAATCCCAAGTAAGCCTCACAAGAATTGGTGCAATCCTGCTTGTAGCAAGCATCTCCTCTGTACTGGCAAGGGTTTCTTGTGATACTGACGAAAAGCCTTCTGCAGCCTGTTCCATTTGAGGCATTTCCCATTTAAGCTCATGCAGTGCTGCCTGCATCCTTTCGAGATTAATACTCACCGTACCAACTTCTATCATCAGTTCTTCAAACGAATGACCAGCCTCACTTGCTGTTATAAGATTTCTTTTAATCTTTAAGAGCATTTCATCAAACTCTTCTGCAGCCCTTATCGTAACATCTTCCATCACTGCTATTGAGCCGGTTATATCTTCTGCAGCTAAGGTCGATTGATCTGCAAGTTTTCGAACTTCTTCCGCAACCACAGCAAACCCTTCACCTGTTTCTCCAGCACGTGCTGCTTCATTAGCAGCGTTGAGGGCAAGGAGTTTTGTCTGCTCCGCTACTCCTTTGATCAGCCCCACCAGGTTTGCTATCGAGAAAGCGTGGTTCCTGACCTCCTGTACAGTGGAAGTCATAAGCCCGAAGTCACTTTCAAAGGAATGGAATGCTTCTATTAAATCACTATTGGTCCTTTCTCCCCTTTTGGCCGAGGCATTCATATCCATTGAACTTTTTTGTACTGTATCCATGTTGTCTATCAAAAGCATGACTTTCTGATTCATGGTGATAAACCCATCGACACTCTGTTCCGAACTGCCTGCTGTTTGCTGTGCTCCATGTTTAACAACATTGATCGCCTCGACCAGTTCCCGGCTGTAAGCAAGTGCCCCGGCAGAGGAATCAGCCAAGCTGCTTCCAGTTACCTCAAGTTCAGCTGTAGTGTCGTTGAGTTCGTGTAAAATCCCCCTCATTTGTTCAATCATCATATTGAAGCTCTTCTCTAGAGATTGGATTTCCGGAAGGTTCGTCTTAATAGCGGCTTTCTAATTCAACCGCCCTTCCCGCACTTCCCTCATCACCTTCTGAAGCTGAACCAGGGGTTTGGTGAAGGTGCGGACAAACAGGATGATCAAAATAGTCGAAGCTGCCAAACTGGCCAAGATGATGATAATGGTAAACACGGCCATATCACTAACAGGACCTAAATAAGATCTTTGAGGCACGGATAATATATACTGCCCGCTGATTTCAGCTAGTTGTAAAGTAGATAAGGTGTATTCTTGTCCATTCAAGGTTGTGTGCAAAACGGATTTTGCTTTCTCAGACATCTCCGCAACCTGATTACTTGAAAATGTAAGGTTTGCATCTGAACTCGCCTTAAATGGGACAACCTCATTGTTTCTAAGATAGAAAATGTCTGATTCTATTCCATCTTCTTTTAACTGTTCTTTCTGCTCCTTCACACTGCTTTCGAGTTATTGAAAGAAGTAGTCATCATCACTGACATAAAGAAATTTAAGATTTCCAGCTACAGATTTCATTAAGTCAGCTTCGCGGCTGAGCCTGCTTTCGATGGTATGGACGATTGCTTCTTTCGCTTTTATGTACGAACTTGCCCCCACCACAGTAATAGTGGTGGTCGACAGAAATATGAATAAGACTAGTAACCTGTTTTGCAAACTGATTTTAGAAAGCAGCACACCCCGTTTATTTTGACTCCTTTCATTATTCACCTCATTGCTTTGATTCTTCTTAACTACCCGCTTCACCTGGATCCCTCCTGTAGTATCTGTATGACATTTCCAGGAACATTCTCTCCTGGTTCGACTTTATACCTATTTCATTTTTACAGATAAACATTAAGGGAATGTAAATATCCTGTAATAGTTTATTAAAGTGACGCAGGTCCTGTCGTTTCCATTTTGTCTACAGGCACTATCCGACAAATGTAGAGCCGCACGAAATCAATTAAATAGTAGGAAACAGACCTGTGAGTGCCGAATAGTAAATATAAATAAGTTTGTCCATTCTCGGAAACTTTGTTTAAGCGGAGGCGGGCCATTTGAAAAGATTTTATATATTTTTACTGGTTATGATTATCTCGTACAGCGTATATTATGATTTAAAAGCAGGCACACTCCCACGAGCTGAGAAAGCTGCCGTTCAAGTTAACATCAATAACCCTCTGGAATCTCAGACTGAAGAAGCAGAAACGGATGAGATTGAAATAGATTATAAGACCGTTAAGATAACATCTGGAGATACAATCTTATCCTTAATGGAAGAAACACTTGATGGTCCGCTCCCTGTTTCAATCGATCAATTAATTGAGGATTTCGAGTTTCTTAACGGTGGACAATCTCCACATGATATTCAAGTAGGAAAGGATTATAAGCTCCCTGTATATTGACTCTGTTTATAAAACAACAAGAAATTCATACAGGCAGTTTTTTGCCAACATCTATTTCTTGTCAATTCCAAGCAAACATTGTTACAATACTTTCGTACGCTTATTATTTTGTTTCACTAAAATTGAATTTTTCCAAAGGAGCGAATAACCCTTGAGTGAAATAATCCATCGTTCTAAAACTCGTCCCGTCAAAGTCGGCAACCTGACCATCGGCGGCAACGATGAGCTTATAATACAAAGTATGACAACGACAAAGACGCATGACGTAGAGGCGACGGTTAAAGAAATCCACCGCCTTGAAGAGGCGGGATGCCAAGTAGTCCGTGTCGCTTGTCCTGATGAAAGAGCAGCGAATGCCATCGCTGATATAAAAAAACAGATCAATATCCCATTGGTTGTGGATATCCACTTTGACTACAAGCTGGCCTTGAAAGCAATTGAAGGCGGGGCTGATAAAATCCGGATCAACCCTGGTAACATCGGCCGCAGGGAAAAAGTAGAAGCGGTTGTAAAAGCAGCGAAAGAAAAAGGAATCCCAATCCGCATCGGGGTTAATGCAGGAAGCCTTGAGAGAAAGATCATTCAGAAATACGGATATCCGACAGCAGACGGAATGGTGGAAAGTGCCCTTCACCATATCAAAATCCTTGAGGACCTTGATTTCCATGATATCATCGTCTCCATGAAAGCATCTGATGTCAACCTTGCCATCGAAGCGTATACAAAGGCGGCACAAACATTTGATTACCCGCTGCATTTGGGTATCACAGAATCCGGAACCCTATTTGCTGGCACAGTTAAAAGTGCAGCAGGCCTTGGTGCGTTATTGAGCAAAGGAATCGGTAATACTCTCCGCATCTCCTTGAGTGCGGATCCTGTTGAAGAAGTGAAAGTCGCCAGGGAACTGCTGAAGTCATTTGGGCTTGCTTCAAATGCAGCTACATTGATTTCCTGCCCTACCTGCGGGAGGATCGAAATCGACTTAATCAGCATTGCGAATGAAGTGGAAGAATACATTTCCAAAATCAAGGCACCGATCAAAGTAGCGGTCCTCGGCTGTGCGGTAAACGGACCTGGTGAAGCAAGAGAAGCGGACATCGGGATTGCCGGTGCCCGCGGAGAAGGCCTTCTTTTCCGCCACGGCAAAACAGTCAGAAAAGTTCCGGAAGAAACTATGGTTGAGGAACTTAAGAAAGAAATCGACATCCTTGCTGAAGAACACTACAGGAAACAAGCAGAAGAAGAGAAAAAGCAAGAAATTTAATCTAAGTGCTGGACAATAAGAAAAGCATGGCTGATAAATCAGCCATGCTTTTTCTTTGTTCCCGGAATGCTCCCAATTCCAGGACAATTTTAGATCAGAAGAACGGCAGGACAAAGATTCCGATGATGATGGAGACGGCACCGATACCGATTGCCCAGGCTCCCAGGGCATCCGATCCCCTTCGTCTGGCTACAAACCCGAGGACAATCCCTGCTGCCCCAAAAAGGACTGGAACTATGAAGAGCGACAAAATGGAAAGAGCCAATGCTGAATATCCCAGGATTCGTCCCGAAGTACTCGTTTCTTCTGCCTCATCCCGTTCAAAGTCGCCTCCCAGTGCCATTGGAGTTGTAAGCTCTGCTGCAGTTTCTTCATTGTACTTGTCACGAACCACTTCAACTTCCGGATTGTCATTCACATTGATATAGTCATTATAGATGTCTACATTTTGAAGATCTTGATTAACGCTGTCATTTTTGCGTCTCTCATTATCCACTATGCAATCCCTCGCTTTCCGTGTTCAGGAGCATTTATTATTGTTTGTCAAAGTCTTGTTTTTACCTATGCTAATGATTGTCAATAATAAAGAATGAACAATGGAATAACCTATTATCAGCGAGAATATGGTACACTTTGTTCTGTAGCAAAAACTGAAGGAGATGTACATATGAAGAAACGATTTGGTATAGATATTGATGGCACGGTGACATGCCCGACCTCTCTTCTTCCTTATATTAATAAGGAGTTCAACTTAAATCTGACATTAAACGACATTACAAAATACGAACTCACTGAAGTATTGGATATCACCCCAGAGGTGTTTGGAAACTGGTTCAAAAAAACAGAAGGTACAATCTATAAGGAATCTCCATTGGCGCAAGGAGCAAAATCAGTACTGGATCATTGGAAAGATCATCATGAACTTTACTTTATCAGTGCACGCCCGTCTCACCTATTGGAAATCACAAAAGACTGGTTCAATTACCAGGACCTTTTGTATCACCACATTGAGCTGATCGGCTCTCATGATAAAGTTTCTACAGCCGAGAAATATAATGTAGATATCTTCTTTGAAGATAAACACGACAATGCTGTCATGATACATGAAGAATTGAATATTCCTGTGATTCTCTTCAATACTCCCTATAATCAGGATAAAATTCCTGAAGGTGTCATACGGGTCAACAACTGGAATGAAGCCAGGGAATGGGTGGATGGTTGGTTGAAAACCCCTTGAATCAAATGAAAAAGCCGGTAGACATTCAGTCTCCGGCTTTTATATATTCGGCTGTTTTCTTATACATTGTGACTTTCGGATAAATCTCCCCGGGTTACCAGGGGGTTATTTCTGAACCGTTTCCTGACCGGGATGACTGTCGTGAATTATTGAGGTCTTGTTGACGCAGCAACAAATTTATGGAAAAGAGCATATAGTATATTAACTGTAACTCGTTCGGTTGAACAGCGGGTTTCCCGTTAAACTTTGCCTTCTTCAGCAATGAAACCAGGTTCTTTGCTAATTGAGGTATATAGAGGGAAAAATTCCCCTTAATTAGCAAATAGTATTGAAAACAGCTTAAATAGAGGGAGAAATTCCTCTTATTTGACTCAAAAAACGTGA
Source organism: Bacillus sp. SRL337 (assembly GCF_984799155.1). Classification (NCBI taxonomy): domain Bacteria; kingdom Bacillati; phylum Bacillota; class Bacilli; order Caryophanales; family Bacillaceae; genus Bacillus; species Bacillus sp. SRL337. The sequence continues at coordinate 3,241,285 of NZ_OZ481793.1, forward strand.
AAATAGGCAGCTTTGCTTTGTATAAAGGGAAAAACTCCCCTTATTTTCCGCAAAAACCACGTCTACTTTACATCTAACGGTAAAATCTCCCCTTATTTTTCTATTACTCGTTATTCCCCTTCATCTCCCATCTATTGTATCTGGCACTAACGAATCCGCGGACAAATTTGTAACATAAAATGCAGACCAGTTTGCAACACCACATAAATTTATGCGGTAGTGCAAATTGGCCTGCAAATCAGTATGCAGCAATAAGCGAAAAAACACCGAAACCATTGATATGCCGATAAAAAAGCCGATACAAAATGCTAGGCAAATTGTACCGCAAATTACCTTTCAATTTATTGGTTTCTCCCTCTGTACTGAACGGGTTAATATTAACTGCACTCAGGGCATTTTCCATAAATTTCAAACTTATGACCTGAAATATCGTACCCATTCAAGCTCTCCTGAAGGACCTCCATTGGACAAGTATTGATGGCCTTTGTCTTGCCGCAATCCATACAAATGAAATGATGATGATGGTGATTACTTGAGCATGTAAAGCGAAAATGTTTTTCACCGGAGAGTTCCGTTTCTTCCAGGATCTCCAGATCAACAAACATAGAAAGGTTCCGGTAGATCGTATCAAAACTTAAACCAGGATAATCATCCTTCATGTTTTCTAAAACATCCTTTGCAGTCAGGTACTTGTCCGAATAAGAGAACAATTCCAACATCTGCTCGCGTTTTCCGGTATGCTTATACCCTTTTTCCTTCATTAACTTCAATGCTTCATCCAGTTTCATACCTTCACCCCGTATTTTTTCACAGCTGTATTTGATGTGATTTTTTTATATAAAATCGTCAGGAGCAGGATGACAATTGCTGATAGCACAATCGTACCTCCCGGAGCTAAATCAAGATAGTATGCCGAAATCAGGCCAGTAATAACTGACAATTCACCAAATAGCAGCGAAAAGCCGATCGTCTGCTTAAAACCCCTTGCCACTCTGATGCTTGCAGCAACAGGAAGTGTCATCAAGGAAGATACCAGGAGAATCCCGACAATCCTCATGGATGCTGCAATAACTAATGCGACCATGACCATGAAGATAAAATGGATCATCTTGGCTGAAATCCCTGAAGCCTTCGCATACTCCTCATCAAATGATAGTAAAAATAATTCTTTGTATAGGAAAATAATAATGGCAATTACGATGACAGCTACTGCTGCTATCAAATATAAGTCCGTTCTGCTGACAGCACTTACACTTCCAAAAAGATAGCTGAACAAATCTGTATTAAATCCGTCAGCGAGTGAAATGAAAATAACCCCTATTCCGATTCCGCCGGATAAAATGATCGGAATGGCGAGTTCCTGATAATGTTTATAAAGGCTTCTCAGCCGTTCAATAAATAAAGACCCCGTCACAGAAAATGCCATTCCAAGATATAGAGGATTTAACCCTGCCAATGCACTGAAATTTTTACTCAGGAACAAGCTTGCAGCAATCCCTGACAGAGTAACATGGCTGAGGGCATCTGCAATCAGGGATAATCGCCGGACGACAATAAAAGCACCAATTAGCGGCGCAACGATACCAATCAGAAGGCCTGTCAAAAAAGCATTCTGTAAGAATTCATAGTTCAGCAATGCTTCAATCATTTGCCCACCCCCTCTTGGCTGTGAGTATGATCATGATGCAGCAGTTGAACATCATGGCCATAAATGCCTGAGAGGTCGCTTTCCCGCATATTCTCAAACTCCTGGGTATTGCCGTGGAAATGGAGCTGCTTATTCAAACAGGCTACATGGGTGACCTTGCTTGAGATGGTCCCTATATCGTGTGTAACAAGCAACAGTGTAATGTCTAAATCCTTATTCAAGTGTTCAAGCATCTCATAGAACGACTGAACATTTTTGCTGTCCACCCCCACTGTAGGTTCATCCAAGATTAAGACATCCGGCTCGCTCACTAACGCCCGGGCAATGAAGACCCTCTGCTGCTGGCCGCCTGAGAGTTCACCGATATTCCTATTTGAAAAGGCAGACATTCCGACAGACTCAATTGCTTTCTCAATATGGCCCGCATGTTTTTTGCCGATCATCTTGAACATTCCAACCTTTTTCGTTAACCCGCTTAAAACGACTTCCCTGACTGTAGCTGGAAATCCCGTATTGAATGAATTGGCTTTTTGTGAAACATACCCTATTCTGTCCCAATCCTTGAATTTCTGCTGAGCCTGGCCAAAAAGATTAATTTCGCCGTCTTTGGCCTTTAACAGCCCGAGGATCAGTTTTAAAAGTGTCGACTTGCCTGAACCGTTCGGACCAACGATTCCAAGGAACGCTCCTTTCGGAATCGAGAGATTAATGTCTTCTAATACAATTTCTTTGTCATAACGAAAACTTACATGATTTATATCAATAACTGATGTGCTATTCTTCATGAGAAAATTCCCTTCTATAAGAATCATTCCGATTTACAATAAGAAGTATACAGGATGTATAATTTAATGTAAACCGGGAAATCTTGTGCTTCTACATACATTATGTACAAGTGGATATTTATCTGGAGATCACAATCTGCAATTCTTTGCTTAAATATATCCCTCTCGTCTGGGAACAGCATCATTTTCGAATATTTTTATATTGATATACCCCACTGGTGCTGCAAACAGCTCCATACCATAAACTAACCACTTTCAGCGCTCCAGCGAATTTACATAAAAACAACAAGCCTCACCCTTTTTTGTTGTCACATTCACTTTGTCCCTGTCATATGTATCCTATGAGGAGTGATGTGCGATGAAATTATTGCAAAATGTTGTGAATCATAAAATCAATAACATAACGGGTGATGAGTTATTAGGGTATGGAAAGCAGTTTGGTGTGAAAATCAATCCAGAACAAGCTACAAAAATTGCTTCCTACTTAAGAGGAAAAAACATTAACATCTTCAATGCTGCAGAACGAAGCAAAGTCATCAAGGAAATTGCTAAAATCGCCGGACCTGCCACTGCCAAAGAGGTCAACAAAATATTCACTAATTTTACAAACTGAAAACAAGCGAGGACTTCTCAGATGAGAAGTCCTCGCTTGTTTTATTATGATTCCTGGATCTTTGTCAACAAATCTTCATCCCAGGCTTGATTCCTCAGCATCTCTATTTCAAACTTGTAAGGAGCTTTTTTGTTCTTTTTGTCTTCACCAACAAAGGGTGTTTCAAGTATCTTTGGAACACCATCCAATTGAGGATGATGTACGATTCTGGATAAAGCATCAAAACCGATATGTCCAAAGCCGATGTTTTCATGGCGATCCTTTGCTGCTCCACATACATTCTTACTATCATTGATATGGAGTACCTTCAAACGGTCGATGCCGATGATTCTGTCAAATTCATCAAGCACTCCATCAAAGTCATTGACGATGTCATAACCAGCATCATGGGTATGGCATGTATCGAAACACACAGATAGACGATCATTATGGTCTACTCCATCAATGATCATAGCAAGCTCCTCAAACGATCTTCCGCATTCAGAACCTTTTCCGGCCATGGTTTCAAGGGCAATCTGTACTTCCTGGTCTTTGACCAAAACCTCATTCAAGCCCTCAATAATTTTTTTGATTCCTGCTTCCGCCCCAGCCCCGACATGGGCTCCAGGATGGAGAACAATCTGTCTGGCACCGAGGGCAGCAGTCCTCTCGATTTCAGTTTGAAGGAAAGTGACTCCGAGTTCAAATGTCGCTGGATTTGTTGTGTTACCGATATTAATGATGTATGGCGCATGCACGATGATATCATCAATACCGTTTTCTTTCATATGAAGAAGACCCTTCTCAATGTTCAAGTCTTCAATTTTCTTTCTTCTCGTATTTTGAGGAGCACCGGTATAAATCATGAACGTATTAGCTCCATACGCCGCCGCTTCTTCACTTGACCCCAGCAGCATTTTCTTTCCGCTCATTGACACATGTGATCCTAACTTTACCATTTGCATCCAACTCCCTTGTGTTCAAAAATCAGGAATTATTCCGTCTCTTGACTCTTCTTTCACGTTTCTTGATTTGATCCATTTTATATTTCATCTTCTTCTTATATCCCGGCTTGACCTTTTTCGGCTTGCGAACAAGTGACTTCGCCTTCTGGTCAATGTCATCCTCGGCTTTCTGACGGTTCTTCCGTTTATTACGGTCAGCCAGCTCTTTCCACTCTCCTCGGATAAGGTCCTGGTTCTCGAACGTGATCCCCATTTTCTCCAACTGATTCAACGCATCCTCATCGGAAGGCTCATAGATTGTAACGGCCACGCCTGAATGACCTGCCCTTGCCGTTCTTCCCGTCCTGTGAATGTAAAAATCCAGTTCTCCCGGAATTTCATAGTTGATGACATGGCTGACCCCTTCAATATCAATTCCTCTGGCAGCCAGATCTGTAGCAACGATATACTGATACTCCAATGCACGGATCTGTTTCATCATTTTCTTTCTTTCACGAGGAGACAGATCCCCATGGATTCTTCCTACCTTCATTCCCTTGCTCAGCAAGTAATCCGCGACTTCATCCGCTTTCACTTTGGTATTGGTAAAAACAATGGCCAAATATGGATTAAGTGAAGACAGGACCTCATGCAAAAGATTCTCTTTACTTCTGCTCTTCCTTGGCAGCAGGATATGTTTTATGTTCTTCGCAGATATGTGTTCCGGTTCAACATGGGCATACTGCGGGTTCTCCATATATTTTTTTAAAAAAGGCTTTAACTTCTCAGGAATGGTAGCTGAGAAAACAAGTATTTGAAGTTTCTCGGGCATCCTTCCTGCGATTTGATCGACATCGTAGATAAAGCCCATATCCAGCATCAAGTCTGCTTCATCCACTACAAGGATACCTGCCTTGTGGACAAGCAATGCCCCCTCTTTTACAAGATCGTTGATCCTTCCAGGCGTCCCCACAACAATTTGCGGCTGTGTCTTCAATTTATCAATCATTCTTTGCTTATCTGTGCCGCCAATATAACAGCGTGAAGTGATGTCCTCTTCGCCGGTGATTTTTAGAATTTCCTGATAGATCTGCTGAGCGAGCTCCCTTGTCGGTGCCGTTATAACAGCTTGTACCACTTGAGCATCTCTATCAATTTTATTCAGGATAGGCAGGAGATAGGAATGCGTCTTTCCGGTTCCCGTCTGGGATTGCCCGATTGCACTTTCCCCTCTGTTAATTAATGGAATCATTTTCTTTTGAATTTCTGTCGGTTCAAAAAAGCCCAGTTTTTCAATAGCATTATTGATAAATGGCTGAAAATCATATTGTTCAAATTGATTTCCCATTTTATCACTCCTTCATCGTGCATTTTTATTTGAAGAGATTATCTTTGATTTCACTCTTTGTTTATTCATACAGTTTGTTCGTAAGCCTTTGGAATAGAGAATCAAAACGGATAAAATCCTTCCTTATATAACAATACCGTTTTTTCCCGTAAATTCAAAATAAAGCTGCATAATTTGACAAATCAATTCCTTCTCAGACAAAATTCCATCTCTTCATTATAATAAACAATTTTTAAAAGTTCTAGCAGATAGACAAAATAATTAAATTCCGCATTTTCCTTAGACGTTTTGACTCCATTTGCATATTGTATTAGTAGACATTATGAGCGTAAGCAGAAAGGAGGCCAATTATGCCGCCAAGACAGCAAATGCAAATGCCTTTTAACCCAAATTATTTCGGTCAACAGCCTTTTCAGCCGATGGGAGGCATGAGAGGACCTGGCCCTTCAGGGTTCGGGAGAATGAGGCAAAGCGGGATGCAAGGGAATTTTCAAGGAGGCCAGAGATCGGGAGGATTATTATCAAAACTTCTGAACAAGGGCAACTCTTCACAAGCTGCAGCCAGTCAATTCAATCCGCTTCAGGGTGCGGCAGGTTTTCAACGGTCCGCCCAAGCAGGTGGGGGTTCATTCTTGAAAAACCTCATGAATCCAGGGTCGATCAATGGTTTTCTTAACAATACCCAGTCCGTTTTAAAAACTGCCCAGCAGGTTGGACCGATGTTTCAACAAGTACAGCAGTATGGACCGCTGGTTAAGAATCTTCCTGCCATGTGGAAACTGTACAGGGGTCTCAGTGCAGCAGAAACAGAAAAGGACGAATCAATTGATGATATAGAAGACATAAAGGAGGAAGAGGAAGCCAATGCAGCTTCCAAGCCTCAAAAGAAGAACCACCTCAAAAAACCAGAAAAGGACCTGGCCTCGGATAAACCAAAGAAAAAAAAGAATAATGGTGGTTCACAACCAAAGTTATATGTCTAATCTACGCTCTCAATCGAGGGCGTTTTCTAATTGAAGACGGGATTCATAAAAGTTCCTCTATATTCTCTGTAAAATCTCTGATAATATGGTATTCGCCTGCAGTAAAGATTTTTTGTCATCAACTTCAATCTACTTTATAATGAACCTGTAGGTACAAGTAAACATCCGACTTTATAAACAGGAGGATTTCTAAATATGAAGGTGAAAAAAATTACGCCGAGAGGCTATTGTTATGGTGTCGTTGATGCAATGGTGATTGCCCGCAACGCTGCCTTAGATAAATCTCTGCCAAGGCCGATTTATATCCTTGGTATGATCGTCCACAATAAACATGTTACAGATGCCTTTGAAGAAGAGGGTATCATTACATTGGATGGAAAAAACCGCAAAGAGATATTAGACCAGGTAAATGAAGGCACTGTTATTTTTACAGCTCATGGTGTTTCTCCCGAAGTAAAGAAGCTTGCAAAAGAAAAAGGGCTTGTCACTCTCGATGCTACATGCCCCGACGTAACAAGAACCCATGATCTGATCAGGGAAAAGGAAGCTGAAGGCTTTGATGTCATTTACATCGGGAAGAAAGGCCACCCTGAGCCTGAAGGCGCTGTCGGGGTAGCCCCGGAAATCGTTCATTTGGTTGAAACGATGGAAGATGTAACCAAACTTGATATCAAAAACAAAAAAATCATTGTCACAAATCAAACAACAATGAGTCAATGGGACGTTGCCGATGTGATGGAAAAAGTGAAAGAAAAGTATCCTCACGTGGAAGTGCATAAAGAAATCTGCCTTGCTACCCAGGTAAGACAAGAAGCGGTTGCAGAACAAGCAGGCGAGGCCGATGTCCTGATCGTCGTCGGAGATCCGAAAAGCAATAACTCCAACCGCCTTGCTCAAGTTTCAGAAGAGGTCGCTGGAACAAAAGCCTACCGTATAGCGGATATTAGCGAGCTTGAAGTGGATTGGATCAAAGATGCTGAGCTGGTTGCGGTGACCGCTGGGGCTTCAACACCTACTCCGATAGTCAAAGAAGTCATGAACTTTATAACACAATTTGAGCGAGAGAACGAAGAAACATGGACTCGCGAGAAAAAGGTTCCATTGAGCAAGATCCTTCCAAAGGTAAAAAAACCAAAAAAAATCGCAGAATAAATAGAGAAGAAGGCATTCCCGGCGAATGCCTTCTTCTCTATATTATAGAAATGTAAAAGGATCGGTATTGACTTCAGACACAAGGTATTCAACATCCATACCCAGTTCACGGCTCTTTTCAGTCATCCACCGGGCCACTCCTTCTTTCATCACTTTCTCGATATGATGTCCTGCATCCACCACATTCAATCCAAGCATCATGGCGTCATGAGCAGTATGATAATATAAATCCCCGGTAACAAATACATCTGCACCGCCGAATTTGGCGCTATGGATGAATTTATTCCCATCACCGCCGAGGACAGCCACTTTATGAATGGAGTCTGTCAAAGTACCGGTTACCCTCACATTAGCTACATGAAGCTTTTCTTTTACATAAGCAGCAAATTCTTTCAAGGACATAGGCTTCTCAAGGGTTCCGATCCTCCCGAGCCCAAGAGTTTCTCCTTTATTTTCCACCGGTAAGATATCATACGCCACTTCTTCATAAGGATGGCTGTTAAATAGGGCTTTCAGCAGCTTCTTTTCCAGCTTATCGGGATAGATCGTTTCGACTTTCACTTCACCTGCTTCTTCCAGCTTCCCTCTTGTCCCTATATGAGGGCGGGCGCCTTCTCCAGGCAGGAATCTCCCGGTACCTTCACTCGAAAAAGAACAATGACTATAGTTTCCTATATGGCCCGCACCTGCATCCCCCAATGCCTTTCTGACTCTCTCTGCATCTTCGAGAGGGACAAACACCGCCAGCTTCTTCAATTTTTCTTGAAAGGTGGGAAGCAAGACCTGGGCATCCTTCAATTCAAGAGCATCAACCAGTAAGTCATTCACCCCGCCCCTGGCTACATCCAGATTAGTATGGGCTGCATAGACTGAAATATCGTTTTTTATCAATTTTTCAATCATCCTGCCTTGAACACTGTCCGTTCTTACTGCTTTTAATGGCCGGAACAGAGGCGGATGATGGGCGATAATTAGTTTTACACCTTTCTCAACCGCTTCATCCACAACTTCCTCAAGGACATCCAAGGTCATCATCACTTTATCAACTTTATGGTTCAGGCGGCCAATCTGCAATCCGATTGGATCACCTTCCTCCGCCAGCTCTTTAGGGGCAAGCGTTTCAAATAAAGATATGATTTCATGACCGTTAACGGTTTTCATCGAATACCTCCTCAACAATGTTGATTTTCTTCTGAACCTGAGCTTTTCTCTCTCTTAATTCCTGAGAGTCTTCTGCATACTTCATCTTCTCGACAATGTTCTTCCACTGTTTCAGCTCCTGTTCCCATTTCTGGTAAAACACTGAGCTTTTCTCTTGTAAAAGAAAAGGACCAAGAAGGAGTTCACATTCCGTATGTTTATAAGGAGCCGTTGGATTCCCTCTATCAGCCGCTAGAATTTCATAGACCTTACCATCTTCTTCCAAAATATGCTCTGCTTTCAACTCCCAGCCGTTCCCCAGAAGCCACTTCCTAATGGAAATCGCCCCCACATTCGGCTGGAGGATCAGCCTTCGGACACCTTCAAGCTTATCTTTTCCGCTTTCCAAAATGCTGGAAATCAAAGCGCCGCCCATTCCGGCGATGGTGATGCAATCCGTCTCATTTGGAGAAATGACCTCCAGGCCATCTCCTTTTCTGACAGAGATGACATCTTCCAGCTTTGAATATTTCACTTGTTTTACTGCCGATTGATACGGACCCTCTGCCACCTCCCCAGCTATGCCGGAAACAGCGATTCCTTTGTCTACAGCATAACAGGGCAAGTAAGCATGATCAGACCCGATATCGGCTATTCTGGAGCCTTCAGGGATAAACGATACGACGGTTTCTAGTCTTTTAGATAATTTATCTGCATTCATGTTTTCACCTTTTTATATGTATTTGTTATATGTATGTTTGTGTTCCTTTGAAGAACCCGCTACGTTACTCATTCTAACCAAGTTTCCCCACAAAAAAAAGTTCTTTGCACATGCAAAGAACTTTTTTAGAATTATAATGACATTAACCATTCAGCCATAGCATCTTGGTTTTCAGGTGGCACTAGACCTGCTGGCATTCCGCCCTCTTTACCATTTTGAAGAATATCCTTGATTTCGTCTTTGGAATAGCGGTCGCCGACACCTGTAAGCGCAGGACCTACACCGCCTTCATAATTCTCTCCATGACAAGAAATACATGCCTGCTGGTAATGTCCCTCAGGGTCGAACTCGCCGCCTTCAGCAGTTCCGCCGCCTTCAGCTTCACCTTCAGCCCCTTGCTCACCATGTTCTTCTGCCATTTCCTCAGAATTATTCAATCCTTCTAAAGACATAAAGAAAACTAGGCCGATTCCAAATACCATAATCAAAATGAATGGAATAATCGGATTGCGATTCATAGATTTAACCTCCCTTATGTAACGATTGTTAGTTTAGGTTGTATTGTTTATTATAAACAATATTTATTTTACTGTAAAAAGGTTGAAAGTAAAAGTCCTAACCCGCACTTTTTCGACCTTTGTCGCAAAATAGACATAAACTAAAGCGGAATATCCCCGTTCAGCCAGGTATGAACTCTACGCAGTGCAGGAGAAAAAGGAAACCACTAGAACAAAGTGGGTTGGTGTTCATTTCCGATGAACAAGAATGATCACTGAATTAAATCGATGTTGACGGGAAAAGAACCAAAAACCGATTTCCTGCAGTTTGTCATTGCAGCTCGATTCACTGGGAGTGAGGCTGAAGCCTGCTAGGTAGAGGCAGCAGCTGCTGGAAAAATGGAAACGGAACGTCCGTGCAGCAGCGTTCAGAAAGGAGGTGATTACAGGCCTTTCTTTCTTCATCGCCAGAGTATTTTAGAGAGATCAAGGTGAAACCTTGTGGTTCATATGATGTAGCAATAAAGGTTAAAAAGGGCCTTTCGTAACGACTCCAATTGACAAAGACATAATAAAAAGCCCGGGAGAAGAACCCGGACTCAAATCACTCGTATTAACAGCCAATCAAGCGGGAAATAACCATTCTTTGCACTTCGGAGGTTCCTTCCCCAATTTCAAGAAGTTTTGCGTCACGCATATAACGCTCCACCTCATACTCCTTCATGTAACCATAACCGCCGTGAATCTGGATGGCTTCATCGGCAATTTCCATTGCAACTTCGGATGCATACAATTTACACATGGACGCTTCCTTCGCAAACGGTCTGCCTTGGTCCTTCAGCCAAGCTGCTTTAAAAATCATATTCCTGGCCAACTCTATCTTCATTGCCATGTCGGCAAGTTTGAATTGAGTCACTTGGAATTGAGACAATGTTTTGCCAAATTGTTTCCTTTCTTTTGAATACTGAAGGGCTTTTTCAAAGGCAGCTTCAGCAATCCCAAGAGCCATTGCCCCGATGCCAATCCGCCCGCCGTCAAGTGTGGAAAGGAATTGCTTGAATCCTTCCCCTTTTTGCCCAAGAAGATTTTCTTCCGGTACCCTTACATTCTCCAGGACAAGTTCCGTTGTATTGGAAGCATTCAGGCCCATTTTTTCGTAGTTATCGACAACCGTGAACCCTTCGGCATCCGTCGGAACGATAATGGCACTGATTTCTTTGCTTCCATCCTCTCCTCTAGCCGTAATGGCTGTCAGGGCAAGATGTTTGGCATAGCTTGCGTTGGTAATGAAGCTTTTATTCCCATTGATTACATATTCAGTTCCCTCTTTGACAGCCGTTGTTTGAGTTCCGCCTGCATCAGACCCTGCGTTTGGTTCTGTAAGTCCGAATGCCCCGAAGGACTCTCCTGTACATATAGGTGTAAGGTACTTTTGTTTCTGCTCTTCCGTACCAAACATATTTATAGGAGCACCACCTAATGATATATGGGCAGAATAGGTGATTCCTGTGGATGCACAGGCTTTGCTCAATTCCTCTGTAACAATGGCAAAGCTTACGGTGTCACCGCCCGCCCCGCCGTACTCTTCAGGAAAAGGAAGACCCATCATCCCAAGGTCTGCTAACTTCTTAAATGCTTCCTTTGGGAATTCTTTCGTTCGGTCCCTTTCTAATGCTCCGGGAGCAACTTCCTCCCTGGCAAAGTCCCTGATTGTTTTTTGGATCATCTTTTGTTCTGAAGTCAAATCAAAATTCATATCCATCCCCCTTAATATGCGAAACATCTGTGCAGCTGACAGATTAAAGTGTTACGTACAATAACTACAAATTATAAAAATCTCTTTAGTTAAAACGTTTTGTACGCGCTTACACTTCCATTATAAAAGGAGTGCTGTAATTTTCTCAACTTTTAAAAACTTCCTAAAATTAAGAAATTATATTACTATAGAAACGATTAAAATAAAGCTGCCCAAAATACCAGCTAAGGTAAAATACCAATACTTAAAATAAATGCCTGTCAATATCCATGCAAAACAATTGAAAAATAGGACTGCGTATGTAATAAGTATATTTTTATTAAAGAAGACCCCCGTCAGATGAACAGAGTATATCAAGATGATCATAGCAGCCGTTATATAAATAACAGGCAAAAGCATCTCTTTTTTAGAATAATAAATTCCTGCAAAAAATAAAAAGACGACAAAACCCGTCAAAATCGCTGTTTGCAAAACGAATGACAATTCAGTAAAATAAATGACAAATAATGAAAACGGAATCAGTGTTATTACGAGGCCTGCCAAAATCCAGGCTGCCATAGAGGCAGTGGAGCCTTTTGTCCCTTTCATATCCGTATATTCCCCTTGATTATAAAGGGCCAGGAGATAGTCGCAATACTGCTCAGGAAGCATTTTGTTTCTTTTCCAGAACAGAATTTCATTAATGATTATGTTGGTTTTTTGATTTTTAGTATCCATAGTTCCACATCCTGTATTCTAATTTTCGCCGCAGATGCTTTAGAATCCTTTTTTATCAAGGCTTTTTTCTTAAATTGTTGCTATTTAATACAAATTTCAACTAACACGGGTAAGCAAGAAAAAATGGCCAATCTCCCTTGCTTAGAGAGAAACCTTCAGTATCCAGGCAGGAAAGCCCCGCATCCAGGTTTTTTCCCGAAAGCGAGAACTACCGAAAACAGCCTTTATTATGGGTAATAGTAATTAAGATCAAAGGGGATGCACTTTGTTCGCCCTGACAGGCAAAAAACCAGCCGGCGGGATGGTTGCTCTTTAACGTACTTGACAGATCAGCTTATGACCGAGGGCTGGGCACTGGAGCTGGATGCAGGAATTCAGCCTTTAAGAACCACTCCCCAAAGCTTTAAACGTTTTCTTAACAACAAAAAAATAGTTTACTCCCCCCGAAAGGGAAGTAAACTATCTGATGAACTATTCTATTCCAAGAAGTCTTTCAAGCGCTTGCTTCTGCTTGGGTGGCGAAGCTTTCTCAGTGCTTTCGCTTCAATCTGACGGATTCGCTCTCTTGTGACGCCGAAGACCTTTCCAACCTCTTCCAGGGTTCTCGTACGCCCGTCATCAAGGCCAAAACGCAGTCTCAACACATTCTCTTCTCTGTCCGTTAATGTATCGAGAACATCTTCAAGCTGTTCTTTAAGCAATTCGTATGCAGCATGTTCAGAAGGAGACTGGGCTTCTGCATCTTCAATGAAATCACCAAGATGTGAATCATCTTCTTCACCGATCGGTGTTTCAAGTGAAACAGGCTCCTGGGCAATCTTCAGGATTTCACGTACTTTTTCAGGTGTCAGGTCCATCTCTTCAGCTATTTCTTCAGGTGAAGGTTCACGCCCTAAATCTTGCAGAAGTTGACGCTGGACTCTAATCAGTTTATTGATTGTCTCAACCATATGGACCGGAATACGAATCGTTCTTGCCTGGTCAGCAATCGCACGGGTAATCGCTTGACGAATCCACCATGTCGCGTATGTGCTGAATTTGAAACCTTTACGGTAATCAAACTTTTCTACTGCTTTGATCAGACCCATATTACCTTCCTGGATTAAATCAAGGAACAGCATTCCGCGACCGACGTATCTCTTCGCAATACTTACGACAAGTCGAAGATTGGCTTCAGCAAGACGACGCTTTGCTTCTTCATCGCCATCTTCTATACGGTTAGCCAGAGAGATTTCTTCCTGTGCAGACAGCAGGTCGACTCTGCCGATTTCTTTCAAGTACATACGCACTGGGTCATTGATCTTAACACCTGGAGGCACGCTTAAATCATTAAGATCAAACTCTTCATCATCCGCTTTATTCAGCTGCTGGACATTCGGGTCGTCATCTTCCTCATTTTCATTGATGATTTCTACCCCTTGTTCACCAAGCTGTTCATAAAACTCATCCATCGTATCTGATTCTAATTCAAAATTCGCTAATTTTTCAGCGATATCTTCATACGTTAATACTCCTCGTTTTTTTCCGAGTTCCATTAACTGTTCTTTCACCTGGTCTACTGTAACTTCTGACTCTACCTCTTTGGAACGCGCTGACTTTTCAGCCATTTGTTCCCCTCCTTCCAACTTCCTTGCAATTGATTCCAATTTATAACGATTTTCTCAGCTGCACGATTTCCATAGCAATCAAGGCAGCTTTGTTATAATCTTTTTGTCTTTCCGCTTCTTTTTGGGCTAGTTGTTTTTCTTTTATTGTCAACATCTTTTGATGTTTTAACACCTGATTTACATAATCAATTAATTCCTGTTCACTGCACTCGTCCGAAATTGACATCATTCCAATTTCAGATACGACCCTCCTGAGCCTGCTGTCTGGAAGGAATTGAATAAATCCACTGGAATCTGCCTCATTTCCCTCTTCATAAAAGCCAAATAAATAGGTAATGATTGCTTGATGCTCGTCAAGGTTAAATGAGTTCCCATCCAGCAGATTCTGCACCTTAAAGCAGATTTCTGGATTCTTCATCATGTGGGCAATCAGTCTTCTTTCCGCTGTATGATACGCAGGGAACAGTTTAGTTTCAGCTTTAGGCTGTATCGGGGGCGAAAAATCGTTCTTCCTCTGCTCCCTCTTATTCGATTTCTTGTTGGCGAAATAAGTTTGTTTCTGCTGCTGTTGAATGGCCTGCAGCGATAATGAAAATTCATCTGCAATCTGGCGTAAATAGTAATCACGCTCGATATGATTTTGCAGCGCACTTACTTCTCTTAATACTTCTTCTATATACTGAAGCCTATCTCCTTCATCATTCAGATTTTTTCCCTGACGAAAATAAATAAGTTTGAATGCCATGAAGGTCAAGCTTGCCCCTATTACATCATTTTGAAATTTTTCAGCGTTATACTTTTTGATGTAGTCATCAGGATCCATCTTCTCAGGAATCATAGCCACCCTTATGTTGAACTGATCTTCACTGAGCATTTTGGCAGCACGGAAAGCTGCCTCAAGTCCGGCTTTATCACCGTCATAACATATAACAATTGAATCGGTTACCCTTTTAAGCATTTGCATATGTTTCGGGGTCAATGAGGTCCCCATCGAAGCAATCCCATTCTCAACCCCGGCCCTATCGGCAGATATCACGTCTGCAAAACCTTCAAACAGTATGGCCTGGCTTTTCCTTCTGATTACCGGCCGGGCATTATGAAAGTTATAAAGGACAGCGCTCTTATTGAAAATCTTAGTTTCCGGACTGTTCAGGTACTTAGGCTCTTCGCCGCCCATGGCCCTTCCGGAAAAAGCAATCGTTTTTCCGCGATGATCATGGATCGGAAACATAACCCTTCCCCGGAACCGGTCAAAGTAGTGGTCTTCATTTTCTTTTTTAACAAGAAGGCCCGCTTGTTCCATTAATGCCGGGGCAAAACCGCGTTTGGTTAAAAAGTTCACCGTGAATTCCCAGCTCGGGAGACTCCAGCCAATTTGGAATTTATCAATGCTTTCCCGGGTGAATCCTCTTTCAAGCAGATACTCCAGCGCATCCTGGCCTTCTTTTGTATTTACAAGCAAATGATGATAGAATTTACTTAACAGTTCATGAGCTTCTATCATCTTTTCTTCGTCTTTGCTGGCTGTATTCTCAACAGGATTCACATCGATTGAGAGCTCCTGTCCGGTTTTCCCGGCAAGCTTCACAACCGCTTCTTGAAATGAAATACCATCTATATCCATTAGAAAAGTATAGGCATTCCCGCCTGCTCCACAGCCAAAGCAGTGAAAGATTTGTTTATCAGGTGAAACAGAAAAAGATGGGGTGCTCTCTCCATGAAAAGGGCAGAGGCCAAAATAGTTCCTTCCCTGTTTCTTCAGTTGCACGTAATCACTTATGACATCCACTATATCAATGGACTGACGAATTTCGTTGACTTTTTCTTCAGGAATTCTCCCTGTCACCAATACATCACCTGATCATTTTTTATTCCTTAAATATTGCATTCGATAAATCCTATTGATCTCCTGCAAAATTCGACAATATTTTATTAAATACAGAGACGAAACGCTCTTTATCCTCAGATGTAAATGGCTTCGGCCCCTTTCCGTACTTGCCTTTCCGTCTTTCTTTGGCTGACAGGTACCGGAAATCCAAAGCCGTAGAGATGGTTTCTTCTCTAAACTCTTTTCCCCTCGGAGAAGTTGCATAAACGCCTTTCGGCAATACAACACTCGCAAGCCCAATGTCCTGGGTGACGAGTATATCCCCTTTTTTGGAATGGTTCATGATATAAAGATCTGCTGCCTCTTTGGATGAATCCACGTACACCCATTCGCCCGCCTCAGGATCATTCTTTCTGTGAGCGTTGGATGCAATGAAAATCACTTTCAAACCGAACACTTTTGAAATGCCTGTGATTTCCTCTTTCACAGGACACGCATCAGCATCCACAAAGATTACAGCTTCACCGTTTCTCCTATTACCTATTCTGCATCACCTCAAAATATCCTTCTTCTTATGACATCTTTCACATTGATCATGAGAAAGAAAGCATTTTGTCGATTTTTTTCTTCATCAGCGACTTGACATATCCCAATAATTAGTTTATTCGTTTACACATGAGTCTAAACCTATTTTGAATATATTTTTATCACAATTTTTTATTATAGTATATCTTCTTCTGTTTGACCACTAAAAACCCCGTTTACAATATATTTTTTCTCTGTTGTTCATATACCTGATTCATCTACTTTATTTTGGCGTATTTTTTACAAAGGCTCATTCCCTTAAACCTGGTGCTATTTCATACCCATTTCAAAAGAGCAGCTCTCCTTGTTGAGAGGTCCATTAACCAGGAAACATTCCGGATCTTGGGTTATTCCGAAAGCAATAACCTATATGAAAATAGTCATGAAAAAAATAGGATGACACCCAAAATGTCATCCTTAGTTTGATCTTTGAATTTTATTCATGATGATATTGGCTGTTTCTTCTACAGCTTTGTTAGATACATCAACCACTTCACAGCCGATCTTTTCTACGATTTTCTCGAAGTATTCAATCTCATGCTGTATTCTATCAAGATTAGCGTAGCTTGCTTGATCATTCAGTCCAAGTGACTTCAAACGTTCCCTCCGGATACTGTTCAGCTTTTCTGGTGCAGCCTTTAATCCAAAACATTTCGAAGGAGAGACTTTGAATAGTTCTTCCGGCGGATCGACTTCAGGTACCAATGGAACATTTGCCACCTTCAGTCTCTTAAGGGCCAGATATTGTGACAATGGAGTTTTCGAAGTCCTGGAAACACCAATTAATACGATGTCCGCTCGTAAGAGGCCGCGGGGATCTCTGCCATCATCATATTTCACTGCAAACTCGATGGCCTCCACCTTCTTGAAGTAATCTGCATCAAGCTTATGGACAACACCAGGTTCATTCAAAGGAACCTTTTCATATTTTTCCTGATAGATATCCATGATCGGTCCCATGATATCGAAAGCATATAATTGCTCTTTTTCGGCTTGTTCCTTAAGATATTTTCTCATTTCTGGTTTGACCAGTGTATAAACGATTAATCCATTATTCAACTTTGCCAATGAAAGAACTTCATCAAGATGAGAAAGTTCTTCTACGTATGGGAAGCGCTTGATTACTGTGTTCGATCCGTCAAATTGACTGATCGCTGCTTTTGTAACGAGTTCAGCGGTTTCCCCAACTGAATCGGAAACGACATAAATGTATGGTTCTTTCAAAATCCTCACCACCTGAGTCAAGTTTCTGCCTAAATATCTTCTGCTAACGCGACGAATGCTTTAGTAATGTTCGTCTTTGTAATCCTGCCGGTTACTTCAAGATCCCCGTTTTCCGTTACATTGACAACGGGCACAGCATCAATCTGTTTTTCAATCAGGCTTTTTGCTACGTCAATCAGCAAATCATCCTTTTCACATGTTGTGATGTTAGGCATCCTGGTCATAATGATATTCACCGGTATTGAATTCAGCTCCTGTTTGCCTATGCTGGCACGAAGCAGGTCTTTCCTGGAAAGCACACCCACCAAATGGGTATTCCCATCTATAACAAATAAGGTTCCTACATCTTCAAGAAACATTGTCACTATTGCATCATATACTGAAACATTCTCATTCACAACTACTGGAATGGATTGATAATTTCTCACCAATATTTTTTTAAGGTTTTCGGTCAAAAGCTGCGTTCCCGTTTTACCCGAATAAAAATATCCAACACGAGGACGTGCATCCAAATAGCCAGCCATCGTCAATATAGCTAAATCCGGACGGAGTGTCGCCCGGGTCAGGTTCAGCCTCTCGGCAATCTGCTCACCGGTTATAGGGCCGTTATCCTTTACAATTTGCAGAATATGCTCCTGCCGATTATTTAATTCCATCTTGCTCACCACCTAACGGACAATGTATAAAAATAAGTGTTATACTTTATACTAAATATTATATACTATTAAAAGAAAAAGAAAAGGAAGACTTTTCGCGAACAGCTCTTTTAGCCTAATTCATCCATCTTCATTCATTTAGGTTAGCTGTTTAACCAAAAGACTGCAATTATTTTGTTTGTTCTTCAATTGTTGTATATTTTAAAAGAAAGTGATAAAATTATCCCATCTTTCCAAGAGTACTTTCTGGGAATTCAACTGAATTATGACAAATGCGCTGACGGAAATATAAGTACTTGCACTAAAGCGATCCAGGGATGGTGAAAGCCTGGTATGCAAGGAAACGGCAATCCTGAGCATCTTTAACCGAAAGTGGATATACATCAGTATATCAACTAGGGTGGAACCGCGGGCAAAAGCTCGTCCCTAGGCCTCGAGCCTGGAGACGTGCTTTTTTTATTTCACTTTTTTAAAAACCAAAGGAGTTGCATACTATGTCAATGGAAGAAATCGTAAATTTAGCAAAGCACAGGGGATTTGTGTTTCCCGGTTCTGAAATATACGGAGGCCTTGCAAACACATGGGATTACGGTCCCCTTGGTGTTGAACTGAAAAATAACATCAAAAAAGCTTGGTGGAAAAAATTCATTCAGGAATCACCGTATAATGTCGGCCTGGATGCTTCCATCCTGATGAACCCGCAAACATGGGTTGCCTCAGGGCATGTCGGAAACTTCAATGACCCCATGATTGACTGTAAAAGCTGTAAAACACGCCACCGCGCGGACAAGATCATTGAAAATGCCCTTGAAGAAAAAGGCAAAGAAATGGTTGTTGACGGACTTCCATTTGAAAGAATGGCTGAAATCATTGATGAATATGACATTGCCTGCCCTGAGTGCGGAAGCCGGGATTTTACGGACATCCGACAATTCAACCTTATGTTCAAGACTCACCAGGGTGTAACAGAGTCTTCTACAAATGAAATCTTCCTCCGTCCGGAAACGGCACAGGGAATCTTCGTTAACTTTAAAAATGTCCAGCGGTCCATGCGCAAAAAGGTTCCATTCGGTATCGGACAAGTCGGAAAAAGCTTCCGTAATGAAATCACTCCTGGTAACTTCACTTTCCGGACCCGTGAATTTGAACAAATGGAACTTGAGTTCTTCTGCAAACCAGGTGAAGACCTTGAGTGGCACTCTTATTGGAGGGAATTCTGTAAGAACTGGCTGTTAAACTTGGGAATGAAGGAAGACAATATGAGACTTCGCGATCATGATGATGATGAATTATCTCATTACAGTAATGCGACAACGGATATTGAATATAAATTTCCATTTGGCTGGGGCGAGCTATGGGGTATTTCTGATCGTACTGACTTTGATCTTAAACGCCATATGGAACATTCAAATGAAGATTTCCATTACATGGATCCGCAAACCAATGAAAAATTTGTGCCTTACTGTATCGAACCGTCACTTGGTGCAGACCGGGTAACACTGGCTTATCTTTGTGATGCTTATGAGGAAGAGGAGCTTGAAAAGGAAACAAGAACGGTCCTTCGTTTCCATCCCGCTCTTGCTCCTTTCAA
The DNA here is from genome assembly GCF_984799155.1 of Bacillus sp. SRL337. Lineage (NCBI taxonomy): Bacteria > Bacillati > Bacillota > Bacilli > Caryophanales > Bacillaceae > Bacillus > Bacillus sp. SRL337. The sequence continues at coordinate 3,261,059 of NZ_OZ481793.1, forward strand.
GGCAGCAGTACTGCCCCTTTCAAAGAAGCTTTCAGATGATGCCTTCAAGGTATATGAAGAGTTGTCCCAAGATCTGATGATAGATTTCGATGAGACAGCATCCATCGGCAAACGCTACAGACGACAAGACGAAATCGGCACACCATTCTGTATCACATTTGACTTTGATTCAGTTGAAGACGGACAGGTAACCGTTCGTGACCGTGACACAATGGAGCAGGTCCGCATGCCGATCAGCGAGGTAAAAGGATTCCTTCTGGAGAAAATCAACTTCTGATAGACCATCAATTTAAAGAGGCAAGGGATTATTTTGTCCCTGCCTCTTCCTTATTTGTATCTGAATGTATAGAAATTCTCCATTCACCAAGGCAGCATTTGTCTGAGTTGTCTTTCTCGGAAAGATTCCAGGGACCGGATGTTCTCCCTAAGTACGCTTTCTGATAAGGGAGAGCGGTCTTTTCTTTCATACCTGACAGAATATTTCGGTCATATACCGGTACAGTGCGAATAAGAAAACATAAAAAAGCTGACGTCCATTGCGTCAGCTTTAACTTTTTTTCACATCATATCTTTCATTCTGTCGATCTGATCCAAAAACTTTCTTGATTTAAGGTAAAGCCCGGAGTAGTCATCGTAATACGTCCTGATGATTTTCTTAATTTCTTCTTTTGTAGAATCTTTTACGGATATCTTCCCTAAACGATTCATATCAAAATGATAAAAAAGCCTTAGGAGTTTAATTGTTTGGGGCGATACCTTATAATGATGCGGATCATTCCCCAAACATCTGTGGCAGATGATTCCATTTTCCTTAAAGGAGAAGGAAAAATCCCCTTCTGTTTCACCACATACAGCGCACTTATCCAATGAAGGATGCAGGCCTAAAACAGGGAGCATTTTCATTTCAAAGATATTGGTGACGATATCCGGATCATATTCTTCATTGATGTAAGTCAGTGTCTGAAATAACATCTCAAAAAGAAATGGATTCGGCTTACGGTCTTCACTCCCTTTATCAATGAGTTCAACTACGTAAGTGGCATAAGCAGTCTTGAAAAGGTCTTCCCTGATATTTCTCATGGACTCAATTGTTTCAGCCTGCTGCAACGACCCCAGTCCGCTGCTCTTATGAAATAAAAAATATCCATATGTAAAAAGCTGAGAAACTGAGGACAATCGGCTGTTTGTTTTTTTTGCCCCTCTTGCCATTACCCCCAGTTTCCCATTTTCTCTTGAAAAGATGGTTACAATTTTATTCGATTCACCATAATTATTTGTCCTGATGACAATTCCTTCACATTTTTGCAGCATACAGCCACCTCCCGAGGGAATAGGTTAAATCGGGTGACAGCCCAGGTAATCAATCCTACATTTTTTTTAAATATACGCAAGCATTATTCAACACATCAGCTTGCACTTAAGAGATAGGATGGTCTAACTCTGCTAGTTCTTCATCATAATCCAGGATTCCATCGTCATCAGATGACTCAAGTTCTTTGAAAAGTAAATATGTGTCTATACTTCCGGTTTGCGAAAATACCTTCCAAGTAAAGTCCAACATAAAAACCCCGCCTTTCATGTTTTAAACTAGCTCTTTCCTTTGTGTTATTAGAGTGACCCGTTAAACCAAAAACATGAGACGTAAATATTGTAAAACTTACACAAAATAACAATCAATAATCATCATTGAAGCCAAAATCACGCAGGTTTGACAACTTATTGCGCCAATCCTTTTGAACTTTTACCCATAGTTCCAAATAGACTTTGGAACCAAGGAGATTTTCGATATCGACTCTTGCCCGCTTTCCAATTTCCTTGAGCATTCCGCCTTGCTTGCCGATAATGATTCCTTTTTGGGAGTCCCTTTCGACGACAATAGTCGCCATCACATCAATGACATTATTATTTCCTCTTGTTGAGATTTTTTCAATGACCACTGCAAGGGAATGAGGAATCTCCTCCCTCGTCAAATGCAAAGCTTTTTCACGAATGAGTTCTGAAACGATAAACCGTTCAGGGTGGTCTGTAATCTGGTCAGCAGGATAATATTGAGGGCCTTCCGGCAGTTCTTTCCTGATCACTGAAATCAGATTCTCAACATTATTTCCTTCAAGAGCAGATATAGGTACGACCTCTGCAAAATCATATAGAGCATTGTATTGTTTTATCATTGGCAGCACTTCATCCGGATGCAGCTGATCGATTTTGTTGAGAACCAGGAAAACAGGTGTTTTTACATCTTTGAGTTTCTCGATAATGAATTCATCGCCACGGCCGTATCCTTCCTCAACATTGATCATAAATAATATAATGTCTACTTCACGAAGAGTATTTTGGGCAATTTTCATCATGAAATCCCCAAGCTTATGCTTAGGCTTGTGGATCCCAGGCGTGTCAATGAAAATCATCTGCGAATCATTCGTGGTGTAAACCCCTTGTACCTTGTTTCGTGTCGTCTGAGGCTTATCACTCATGATGGCAATCTTTTGTCCAATGACGCGGTTCAAAAATGTAGACTTGCCTACATTAGGTCTTCCGATAATGGATATAAATCCTGACTTATATACTTGTTGGTCGCTATTACTCATTTAAATCCTCCGGTGAAAATGCTCCTGGCAAAATTTCTGCTACAGTTAACTCTTGTATATCCCCTTTTAGATTGCTCAAAACCACTTTCATATCAGGGGGGCATAGTTCTGAAATTACTTGCCTGCAGGCTCCGCAGGGAGGCACAGGGCGTTCAGTATCCGCTACCACTGCCAGCTTCTGATAATTTTTGTCACCTTCCGAGTAGGCTTTAAACAATGCTGTTCTTTCAGCACAGTTACACATGCTGTAAGCGGCATTTTCAATATTGCATCCATGATAAACTTTCCCTTCTTCTGTCAGCAGTGCCGCTCCGACACCAAATCTTGAATAAGGGACATAGGCTCTATCTCTTGCTATTTTAGCTTCTGCAATTAACTGTTCGTTGTTCATATAAGATCTCCTTTTAGTACCCACTTTCTATTTTACTACATCTTACGTAAAATAAAATGGGCTGTTACCATTTTGTTATGAAATAGTTAGATAATTCCCACAAATGGACAACCAATTCCATGTGTGTGAAACCATTTTATCCAATAATTTCTTAGAATTCAAATTCCCTCAAAAAAAGATTACAGAAGAAGGCCCTTCTGCAATCTTTCCAATAAGTATTTTCATGTGAAAATTGCCCACAATTCAGGCAGGAAGATAATCAAGCCGATGATGACCGCCCCTGCAGCATAGCATAATACCGCTCCAGCAGCTATGTCCTTCGCCTGTTCAGCCAAAGGATGATACTCCTTTGTAATCAGGTCCACTGTTCTTTCTATGGCCGTATTCAGCATCTCCAAGGCTAACATTCCCGAAATAAGAAGAATGACAATAAGCCATTCGATTCTCGAAATTGACAAAGTCAAACCGGCTGCCACGACCGCAACTGAGACGGCAATGTGCACCATAAAGTTCATTTCCTTTGCGGACACGAGCTTTATACCATTTAAGGCGAATTTAAAGGAACGAATAAACCTCTTCCTTTTTGTCGGATTATCTTTGTAATCCATATCCATCAAGAAGTTCCTTTTGTCTGTCGAACATCTGTTTTTCATCTTCTTCATTCATGTGATCATAACCGAGCAAGTGAAGGAATCCGTGTAAGGCAAGGAATCCAAGTTCACGGGAAAATGTATGGCCATACTCATCAGCCTGTTCTTTTGTTTTTTCTACAGAGATAATGATATCTCCCAAAATGCGCGGAATGCCATCGCCGACAATCCTCGTCTCATCTTCGCCTAATTCCTCCAGAGCAAAAGATATGACGTCTGTCGGCTGGTCTTTATCACGATATTCTTTATTTATCTCCTGAATACGATCATTCGTCACAATCGAGACAGTCAATTCGCTAGCCGGTTCAACATTCTCCTCCTCTGCTGCAAAATCCAGCAGACTCTGAACAAGTTCCCTGTCCGATTCAGTGAGCTGGTTGGTTTCATCCAGAAAATCAATCTCAAGATTCATGCGCTAACTCCTTTTCCTTCGCTTCCGGATATTCGATCCGGGAGTGAAATATTCCATTTAGTGTTTCACAAAACGTTTTTTTGACGGTATCCAGTTCCTTTAAAGTTATATCACATTCATTGAACTGGCCATCTTGAAGCCTGTCTTTGACGATATTATCCACAAGTTTTTTGATTTCATCAGTCGTCGGATTTTTCATAGACCTGACAGCTGCCTCCACGCTGTCAGCGATATTAATGACTGCAGCTTCCTTCGTCCTCGGTTTCGGACCGGGATATCTGTAGGACTCCTCATCAATCTCATCATTTTCTTTCAAAGCCTTATAATAAAAGAATTTCAATAGAGTAGTGCCATGATGCTGTTCAGCAATATCGATAAACTCCTTCGGCAGTTTGTACTTCCTCAACATGTCAGCACCATCTGTAGCATGGCTGATGATTATATCCCGGCTTCGTTCAGGAGACAGATGGTCATGCGGATTACCGGCGTTCATCTGATTTTCAATAAAGTAACGCGGGCGGACAGTCTTACCAACATCATGGTAGTAACAACCTACCCTTGCAAGCAAACCATTCGCTCCGATTGCTTCACAGGCTGTCTCAGCTAAATTGGCCACCATCACACTATGATGGTAGGTTCCTGGTGCCTCTGTAAGCAGTTTCTTCAAAAGAGGGTGATTTGGGTTGGATAGTTCAACAAGCTTCATTGCCGTCAAGATGCCAAACCCTGCTTCAAAAAATGGCAGGAATCCGATAGTCAGCACTGCAGACCCAATTCCGGACACAAAACCATAAACCACAAAATACGCATACTCCATATTTGAATAGCTTACCCCCCGCAGGAAAAGCAGAAACAGTATAATCAAAACATTTACCAGGGATACAAATAAACCTGCCTGCAAAATATTGGTGCGGTTCTTTCGGCTTGATAAAAACAAGACACCCGCAAGGCCGCTGAACATAATATAAATTGCCATCTCTATATCAATAGCACCGGTGATCTCATAATGAAATACAATGCTCCCGCAGGCTGCAAGGATCATGACCATCAGCATGGCAATTCGTTCATTAAGCATGATTCTTATCAGCATCCCTGCCATCGCTGCAGGAAATAGGAACCCTACCCTGTCGAGGTCCAGCTCCTTCATTAAAGCAATTATCTTCATCAGGATCAGGCTGATAACAAATATCAAGCTAAGCAGGATAAGGCGGTTTTGTTTTCGTTCTTCAGGAAGATCCCAGTTATTGAAATGATAATAAATCGCGCCGATTGCCAATACTACGAAAATCCCCAGTCCGACAAAGGGCTTAATCGGAGTTTCAGAAGAAAGCAATCCCAATAATTCCAGCTGTCTGTAATCATCGTGCGTAATCATTTGGCCTTGCTGGACAATGACCTCTCCCTCGATTATCTGCTCATCACTTACCTTCTCCATCGCTTCCTGTTTCTTTTCATCCGTCAATTCCTTATCAAAAATCTCTGTAGGCGTAATGGCCAGACGGCTTAAAGAAAGGGAAGCATCAATCATCGGTGCCGGAAGATTGAGGGCTCTTAGTCTTGTATCCAATTTTTCATAAACAGAATAAAGGTCTTCCTCATATATTTTACCGCTCATGGTGGATTCTATTTGAGAGATTACCACCGTATTGACCCGGTTCAACTCCTCATCACTCAAGTTAAGGAGAGTTTTGAAAACGTTGTCAGGAATGCTCTGGGTAATGCTGTCCCTGACATTGACATTTTTCGTAAGCTGGGTTTTCAAAGAGTCCAGCTTTTCTTCAATGGTGGGCTCTTTGACAGGATCATCCGCCTCTGAATCCCCCTGCTGATCTGCTGCTGGTTTTTTTACTTCTTTAGTGATTTCAAAAATAGAGTCGATGAGAGACACCCGATTTTCAACAACATCCGGCTGGCGTGTATATTGATTAGGCACTTCTTCTGCAGCCTCTTCCCGCTTCTTCTCTGTTAAAACTCCATCTGTAATCGTTTTAGGAGATCTGATGGTAACATCTGATGTTTCAAAAACATTTACGTCATAATTTTCGGGTCTGACGTTGCTATAAAGAACTCCGTAAAGCAATAAACCCAACAAAAAAAATATTAGCAGTGTAAACACTTTATAGCTCAATATTGAACGAACTTTATTGATATATGGCTGAAACTTCATCAGAATCCTCCCGGCTGGTTTGTCGAAATGTTTCGAGGGTGAAAATTCTATTAATTATGTAAAATGATAACAGTTTTTGCAGGGGATTGCACCCTCTATTTTCATCATTGTATGTTTTTTCCAGAAGCAGTCCGGATATGGCGCCAGGTCTCGGACAGGTCCACGAGTTCAGCAATCCACTCCCGAAAACCTGCACATAAAAAATGCCTGCAGATATTTCCACAGGCATTATTATTACATGGTATTTTTGTCATAAGCATTGATGATTTTCCCAACGAGGGGATGGCGCACTACATCGGTTTGTTCAAGATAGACAAAGGCTAGTCCATTGATTTCCCTTAGGATCTTTTCCGCTGTCACCAAACCTGACTGGGCCCCTTTAGGTAAGTCGACCTGAGATCTGTCACCATTGATGATCATCTGTGAATCAAACCCAAGTCTTGTCAGAAACATCTTCATTTGTGCCTGAGTTGTATTCTGCGCTTCATCCAGAATGACAAAGGCATCATCCAGCGTTCTTCCCCTCATATAGGCAAGGGGAGCAATTTCGATTGTTCCTCTTTCAATCAGTCTCTGGGTATGTTCTGCCCCCAACACATCATTCAGGGCATCATACAGCGGCCTCAGATAAGGATCGACCTTTTCTTTCAGGTCGCCAGGAAGAAATCCAAGGCTTTCTCCTGCTTCTACCGCAGGCCTTGTAAGAATGATTCGTTTGACCTTTCCGTTCTTTAGGGCATGAACCGCCATGACCACAGCCAGATACGTTTTACCTGTACCGGCAGGACCGATTCCAAAGACGAGGTCGTTGTTCCTGATGGCATGGATGTATTGCCGCTGTCCCAGAGTTTTAACACGTATTGGCTTGCCTTTAGCATTCTTCGTTATTTCCTCATTGTAAAGATCCTCAAAATATTCCAAGGTTCCCTGCTTGGCCATTTGCAGAGCGTACGTGACATCCCGCTGGCTTATATTGATTCCTTTCCGGATGACCAACAGAAGCCGGTTCAGGATATCCTGAGCCATTGTAACATCTGGGTCTGCACCAGAAATATAGACAGACTCCCCACGGGTAACAATTGAAATGGACAGTTCTTTCTCCAATGTTTCCAAATTTGAATCAGAAACACCGAATAGGGCTATGGCTTCGTTTGGATTTTCAAGTTGAATATTGGTAGTATTTAGTTCATCTGGCATTACTCAGTCTCCTTGAATGATTGGTTGTCCGACAGCTATGTCTTCTATTACCTTAAAGTGTACGTTTAACCTTACTTTACCATTTTGGATCTGTTCGTGTAAAATCTTTTCCCCAATAACCTTGGCATTTTCAGGAAGGCCGGCTTTCACATTATCCCTTGCCAGCTCCTTAGCTGTTGCAACTGCCTCTTTCTTTGAATATTTCCTTGTTACGTCTTCCTTTTCCTTTACTGTCTTTTCCACATATGTTATGGGGATTTCCCATTTAAGGAACTTGACTTTGTGTTCGCGGGTTTCTTGTACACTGTTTTTATATTCTATCTTTCCCCAACCCCAGATTGGTAATCTGAATTTGCCGAAGGAAATATAATGCTTAACTTTTTCTTCTCCACTAAAAACTTCAAAATCTGTTGACAATGGTAATTCCACATTGGTTATATACCACACTTCCCCACGTATTATACCCTTAGCAACAACTGCCTTCTTTTTTTCCTGGTCTTCCTTCCCAATCAGTCCTGAAACCAATAGCTGCCCCTTCTGTACGTGGTCATTCACTTCAACCTGCGGCATTCCTTCTTCCACAAATACTTCTTTAATAACCGCCTTTTTATTAGCAACAAGGTTCCTTGCTCCGATGTGCTCTTCTGCTTCCGGTTCATTCTTCTCCACAACTTGAAAGTGATAAGTTGTCCCTTTTAACTCGACACCAACCCACGTGATGTTATTCATTCTATTGCTGAGTTCGCGCTGGATACTCTCTACATTTGGTATTGAAAACTGGAACTTCCCTTTTTTGATGCCCATTTCTTTCAGCTGCTGTTCAATTTCATATTGTGTTTTGGGACTGGCACCTTTGATGCTGATCCCCCAGACCATATTGGAAAACAGCAGGATCAAAAAGAAAAATGAAATCGCCCCAATTAGAAATCCACTGTTCTTCAATGTCCTCTTCCAGAGGAAAGGGGAACCTTGTCCTCTCAAAAAAGTGACACGGCAGTCAAACCTCCTGACTGCACGCCTGAAATTATGTAAATCATTGAGGGATAAGTAAAAAGTATAAGTCTGTTCCCCTACTCTTTTCACTTGCCAGACAGCAATCTTAGATCTTGTCATTTCATTAATGAATCTCTCGATACCTTTTCCTTCCACTTTAACAAGCACTTTGCCTGTGAAAAACGTCATCCACTGGTTCTTCAAACCAAACCCTCCTGTTTCTTTACTGATCGAGATAAACGACTTCCACGATTTTTCCTTCCAGCAGAATTTCTTCTGGGAGAATCATCTTTATAACAAAAGACTGACCTTTTATGAGGAGCTGCCCTTGTTTAAGGAGCAGACGTACTTCATTATCAGTGAAGGTCAAAAGCCCTCTGTGATTTTCTATATAAATATGAATCTGTCCAATCATTGTGATGCGGGGAAGGTCCATCATGACATCTTCCGGAAGGTCCATTGTTTTGGTCATCCACTGGCGTGCTTTTTGAACCCAATTTTTTGCCATACAAAAAGAACCCCCTTTCATCTCATATTTATGAAATAAAAGGGGGTTTCATCACTGTTATTTTATTTTCAGCCTCGCCAGTTCCGTTTCTTGGCCCTTGGCGGCCCCAGCACTTCTGATAAAACGATCCCTTTGACAAGATCATCGCTTCCCAGGTTCCTGAGACTGACTGCGGCAGCCTTCTTTCTTACAGGAGACTGACGTGTTTTCGCACTAACACTTTCAGCACGCTGATTATAGACTTGTTCCTGAGACTTCAAATCTGCAATCCTTTGCCTTGCCTCTTTCTGTTTTTCAAGAAATTTGTTCTTTCCTTGCGTTTGAATCGTTTCTACTCCTTTGTCCAATGCAGCTTCGGTTTCCTTCGCAATTTCTTGCCAGACTGGACCTGAATCTGATTCAGGACGCTGTGGACGGGGAGATTGCGGTCCCTGTTCGGAAGGATCCCGCTTCATCTTGTTGAAAAGCATACTCACCAGTCCTGCGATGATAAAAAATATTATACTTTCCATAAAAAGATCCCCTTTCTCAGAAGAGAAGATCTATTCATCTTGGCCCTCTTCATTCTTATCTCCAGTCAATTTGCCGATGGAGCCTCTCATTTCGGTATCTGCATCGATATTTTTATAATTCATATAATCCATGACACCAATATTTCCAGATCTCAGGGCTTCTGCCATGGCAAGAGGTACTTCGGCCTCGGCTTCCACAACCTTCGCTCTCATTTCCTGGACTTTTGCAAGCATTTCCTGCTCATTCGCTACCGCCATGGCTCTGCGTTCTTCCGCTTTAGCCTGGGCGATGTTCTTATCAGCTTCCGCCTGCTCAGTTTGCAGTTCTGCACCGATATTCTTCCCGATATCAACATCCGCGATATCAATCGAGAGGATTTCAAACGCGGTTCCGGCATCCAGCCCCTTAGTAAGAACCGTTTGGGAAATCATATCCGGATTCTCCAGTACTTTCTTATGGTTGCTGGAAGAACCGATTGTCGAGACAATCCCTTCCCCTACACGTGCTACAATTGTATCTTCACCAGCACCACCGACTAGGCGGTCGATATTCGCTCTTACCGTAATACGTGCTTTGGCTTTCACTTCAATTCCATCCATCGCCACACCGGCAATGAACGGGGTTTCAATCACTTTAGGATTAACACTCATTTGAACCGCTTCAAGCACATCACGGCCTGCAAGGTCGATCGCAGCGGCTCTTTCAAACGTTAACTCGATATTCGCCCTGTGCGCAGCAATCAAAGCATTTACCACACGGTCGACATTACCGCCTGCAAGATAATGACTCTCCAGCTGATTGATGGTGACAGTCAGACCTGCTTTGTGGGCTTTGATCAACGGGTTGATGATACGGCTTGGAATAACCCTTCTTAATCTCATCCCTACCAACGTGAAGATACTTATCCTGACTCCGGCAGCTATAGCTGAAATCCACAGCATCACCGGCACAAAAGTAAATAGCACTCCCAAAAATATGAGTCCGGCTACGACCGCAACTAAAACTAATATGGTACTTGCATCTAGAACCATTCCATTTCCTCCTTCAAATTAAACTTTCTCTGATTCAATTTCTCTTACTATCGTTCTTGAACCTTCTACCTTAACGACTTTGACAGGTCTGTTTGGAGCAATGAAACCGCCTTCGGTGACCGCATCAATTCTTTCATCGTCGATAATGACCGTTCCTGATGGACGCAGAGGCGTTTTCGTAACACCGGTAGCTCCTATTAATTCCAGGCGGTTAACATTTGAGACATATCCACTTTCCGTATTCGTAGAATCTTTTAAAATAATTTTATTAAAGAAATTCATCCTTTTACCAAACACTTTCACAAACACCACCATTGCAATGATTGCGACTGTCAGCGCGATCAATAATGAAATTCCCATTGTAACAACATTGCCTCCTGCCATCAGAATGCTTCCAATGACAGCTCCTAACCCTAATATCCCGGCAATGCCTCCAGGAAGGAAGAATTCGGCAACGATTAAGCCAATTCCGATAATAAACAAAATCAATGTTTCATAACCTGCAAGCCCGGCTACCAAGTGACCGTAGAAAAACAGCAGCAGAGATGCCAGCCCGATTGATCCGGCAACACCGAAACCTGGAGAATACAGCTCAACGACCAACCCTAAGCTTGCAAGAGAAAGAAGGATTGGTACAACGACCGGATTGGTTATGAATCTAGCAAGGGTTTCTGCAAAACTTTCCTCAACATTAACCACTTCAGCATTTTCCAGGCCAATCCTCTGTAAAAGATCCTCCATGCTGCTAACAGTGCCCTCTGAATAGTTTACTGACTCTGCGGTTTTTGCATCCAGCGTCAAAAGTTCACCATCAGCCGCTCCCACTTCTGGCAGATCAACCGTTTTATCAGCCATTGCCAGTGCATACTTTGGATCTCTGTGACTGGTTTCAGCCGCACTTTTCATTGCTGCCAGCCAGTAGCTTTGTGCTTTTTCATCAGCCGAATTCCCTGCTTGATCAATGATGGCAGCAGCTCCCATTGTTCCGTTCGGCACCATGTAGATTTCATCTGCATGAAGAGAAATGAATGCACCTGCAGAAAGGGCACGATTATCCACAAAGGCAACGGTTTTAATCTCTGTATTATCCAGGAGTTTTCCTATGTTTCCAGCAGCATCCACCAATCCGCCTGGGGTATCAATATGGAATATGATTGCATCTGCACCTGCCTCGCGCGCATCCTCAATCCCCCTGCTTAAAAAAGCATAAAGACCTTTTTCAACTTCTTTTTCTATCGGTATGACGTAAACCGTTTCGTTTTGAGCTTTGGTGTTGAATGGAAAGGACCCAACCAGTGAAACTGCAAGAAGAAGCAGCAAACCACTTACATAGATTTTCCTTAATAATATCAAAATCTCACCCCTTCCGGTATATCAAGAAAATATGACAAGTTGCTTATATTATGTACGAATGCGAAGGAAAAAGGTTTCATTTTAATATAAATTTTTCTTTTTTATTGCCTTTTCGTAAACCTTTGCTGCTATTTTATATGAATGGCGGAATATATCACCCTACTTCAACAGAAAGATCTCAAAAAATAAGAAAGAAAAGCTCTTTCATTCAAATATGGAAGCCCCACTATCCAAGGGAAAAATCGTGCCCTTGGGATTTCTCCAAAAGTGGACAATCAATACCAAGACAGCCTTTTGATTTCCATTCCCTGCTTGGACTTACGCACAAAAGAGGAAGCGCCTAATTCAGTCCCGACAGGCATAGGATAATGCGGCGATTAATCTACTTGACGCCCGCTTTAAGACACGAGGGGGTGGGTGATGGAGCTGGATGCAAAAATCAATCGCATTTGAATTTCAAAAGAATATAAAAAATGAGAAGCGGAATTCCGCTTCTCATTTTTCAGTGTTACGATAAATGATGTTGAACAAGTTTATTGACGAGAGCTCCATCAGCTTTCCCTTTAACTTTAGGCATGATAGCCCCCATCACCTTACCCATATCCGCCTTTGAAGATGAACCTGTTTCCTCAATTGCTTGCTTGACGATTTCAGTTACTTCTTCTTCAGACATCTGTTCAGGCATATATATTTCGACGTAAGTCAGTTCCGTTTGGATTTTCTCTACGAGATCTTCACGGCCTGCGTTTTGAAATTCCTGGAGGGAGTCTTTGCGTTGCTTCACTTCTCGAGAAAGGACAGTCAACTCTTCATCATGAGAAAGCTCCTGTTTTCCATGCTTAATCGCTTCATTTTGCAATGCAGCTTTCAGCATGCGGATAACAGACAGTTTTTCTTTCTCTTTGTTCCTCATAGCTTGTTTCATATCATTATTTAAACGATCGAGAAGACTCATATCTACACCCTCTCTTAGAACTTACGTTTTCTGGCTGCTTCAGACTTCTTCTTACGCTTCACGCTTGGCTTTTCATAGAATTCGCGCTTTCTGTACTCTTGCAAAGTTCCTGTTTTAGAAACTGAACGTTTGAAGCGACGAAGAGCATCTTCAAGCGATTCGTTTTTACGAACAACTGTTTTTGACATCTCTCTTTCCCTCCCTCCGAAACACTGCACTTACATGTTCAAGTAAAGACCTTGGCAATTTGCCATCCACTAAGGGCATCTGACAATACCTAGCTGCCCTTCACTTTGCTGCTAATAAGTACAGCCTTTTACAGAAAGTAATCTTTCTGTATGGATATTTAAATCCATTCACCTTGCAATTATAATATAAGCATTACATAAGGTCAACAATTTCCGATGATTTGCTTGTATATTTAGACATGTATAAGGATCCTCCCTAATAAAGTATAGTAGGAGGGTGAGGACATGCTGCATTTATTATTTCTTATTTTACTGATCATCTGTTTTTTGATTGGTATGTTTTGGCTGAAAAGCGGTTTATACAATATGGCTGGAGCGAGGATGAAAGGCATGATTTCCAAGTGGACAGATGCTACTTGGAAAGGCTTCATCATCGGTATTTTTGTTACGGCGATTCTTCAGAGCAGTTCTGCTGTCATGGTCCTCACTATCGGATTTGTTTCTGCAGGTATCCTTACGTTCAGGCAATCAATAGGAATCATACTCGGGACTAATATTGGAACTACCTTGACTTTGGAAATCATTTCTTTGGATTTGGGCTTCCTAAGCCTGCCTTTGGTTTTTTGTTCATTATTCCTCCTCATACTCCCTAACGGGAACACCAGGCCGCTGGGTATATCATTAATGGGACTGTCCCTGATTTTTGTCAGTATGCGTGGTTTTGAGGCACTGGCCAATCCTCTGGCAGACCAGAACTTCATTCACAGCCTGATGGAAAATGCTAATGCTTCTGCATTATTCTCTATCCTCCTGGGAGTGGTATTGACCGGACTTGTACAATCAAGCACCGTCATAACAGGGATAGCCATGAGTTTTGCGGACGCCGGCATCATAACTATCTTCGCGGGAATTGCCATCATGCTGGGGGCAAACATTGGCACTTGCGTTACTTCCTATCTCGCAGGAATCGGAAGCGGGAGGACCACAAAGATGACCGTCTATGCCCACATTTGGCTGAATGTTATCGGCGTGTTGGCTTTCTTTCCATTCATCGATGAGGTAGGCCGATTCGTTACAGCTGCAGCTCAAAGTCCCGAATTGCAGCTTGCCCACGCCAGCCTTGCCTTCAATGTTATTTGTTCGGTGATCGTTCTGCCGTTCTCCGGGCTTTTTGCAAGGATGATTGAACGCCTGCATGGCAAGGGGTAACGTTGTCCCGGGTGATTTTGATTCATCTTGTTGTTTCAGAAATTTTTATGGACTTCCCACGGGATTACCTAATCTGCTGTTTTGTCGTTTGGGGGGTTTCATGAATTTCCTTTGCGACACCCTGATTTTATTTATGACTCCTTTGGGTCCTCATAAACCTCTTATGCGACACCTGACCTGCTTTTTGGGGCGTTTGGGTGTCTCATGAACCTCCCATGCGACACCCTAATCTGCGGTTTCGCTCGTTTGAGTGCCTCATGGACCTCCCATGCGACACCCTAATCTGCCTTTTCGCTCGTTTAGGTGACTCATGAACCTCTCATGAGTCACCCTAATCTGCTTTTTGGCTCGTTTGGTGTCTCATGAACCTCCATATAACACCCTAATCTGCTTTTTGGCTTTTTAGTGTCTGTCAGTGTTCTCCTTACTCGCCAGCTCCAAAATATCTTCGCTGCAAACCCCTTCTAAACTAAAAAATAAGACAACCCGAAGGCTGTCTTATTTTAGTAATCTGAATCACTTGTCAAACCTTGAACAATTTGAACGCCGGAGCTTGCTCCGATTCTTGTTGCTCCTGCTTCGATCATATTTTTAGCATCTTCAACGCTTCTTACACCGCCTGAAGCTTTGACACCGATCTCCGGGCCAACTGTTTTTCTCATCAGCTTAATATCTTCCACAGTTGCTCCGCCAGTTGAGAAACCAGTGGATGTTTTCACATAATCTGCTCCAGCTTCAACAGCAAGTTTGCATGCTCTTTCTTTTTCTTCGTCAGTAAGAAGGCTTGTCTCAATGATTACTTTTGTCAGAGCCTTTTCCTTTGCAGCGGCTGTTACTGCCTGGATATCCTGCTTTACTAAATCATCGTTACCATCTTTTAATGCACCGATATTGATGACCATATCAACTTCTGTTGCACCTTTTTCAATCGCATCCTGGGTTTCGAATGCTTTTGTTTCCGACGTTGCAGCTCCTAGAGGAAAACCGATAACGGTACAAACCTTTACATCAGTGCCTTGCAGAAGTTCTGCAGAATATTTTACCCACCCAGGGTTAACGCAGACAGAAGCAAAGTTGAACTCTTTTGCTTCCTCACAAATCTTTGTTACTTGATCCTTAGTTGAGTCCGCTTTCAATAATGTATGATCGATCATTTTTGCGACATTGTTTTCCATTCGTTACACTCCTCCAACAAGTTGTCCGTACCTCTTTATTGTAACAAAGGTTTGATGAATATACGACATATTTAGGGAAACTTCAATACATTTAGTTTATCCAAACAGAAAAAAAGATCACGACGAGTCATGATCTTTTTAAATGAAATTCCAACGGGCTTTTGTTTAGGCCAATCTATACACCCTTGCTTCATATGGCTGCATTGTGAATTGGTTCAAATCGCTGTGCTGCTCTACTTTTCGATTGCTTAAAAGCAGCCTTTCTGAGGTTACGTTGAGTTGTTCCAATTTGACTACCGCTTTCTCTGTGGAAAGGTTGGTCACAACAAGCACTTTCTCATTTTCCTTAGTTCTTGTATAGGCAAAAATTTGCTCATGCTCCGGCAGGATCAAATCGTACGTTCCATAAGTGAAAATGTCATGATCTTTCTTTAGCGCAATCAACTTTTTGTAGAACGAAAGAATGGAATGTTCATCATTAGATTGAGCTTTGACATTTATGGTCTTATAGTTAGGATTACTATTCATCCAAGGGGTCCCTTCTGAGAATCCCCCATTTTTATCATCTGACCATTGCATTGGTGTACGGCTGTTATCCCTGGATGAGGCCCAGATGATGTCCATGATTTTCTCATGGGAGATGCCTTCCTCGCGTTTAAGGTTATAGAGGTTCTTCACTGCAACATCATCATAGTCTTCTATGGAAGGGAACTGTACATTGGTCATACCGATTTCCTGGCCCTGATAGATGAATGGAGTTCCCTGCATCAAGAAATACATTGCTGCCATTGCAGTTGCGCTTTCTTTCCAAAATTCATCATCATTTCCCCAAGTTGAAACAACACGGGGCTTATCATGATTTTCAATGAACAAGGCGTTCCAGCCATCCCCTTCAAGACCTTTTTGCCATCGGGTCAACACTTTCTTCAATTCCACAATATCAAGGTCTGGATTTGTTTCTGCATCCCATAATCCCAGGTGCTCAAATTGGAAGATCATATCCATTTTACCGTTTTCTTCTCCAACCCAAAGTTCTGCTTCATCTGCCGTTACTCCATTGGCTTCCCCCACCGACATCACATCATAGTTTGCATAGGTTTTGTCTTTAAATTCCTGCAGAAACTGATGAATACCTTTTTGGTTCATATGCATATCAAACGATGATACATATTTTTTGTTTTTTGGATTCGGCATGTCCGGCAGTCCTGAACGCTTCTTTATATGACTGATAGCATCAATCCTGAAACCGTCGATTCCTTTGTCGAGCCACCAGTTTACTGCATCATAAAGAGCTTCTCGCACTTCTTCGTTCTCCCAATTCAAGTCAGGCTGCTTTGTCGAGAATACATGTAAAAAATATTGATCTGTTTTCTCGTCGTACTGCCACGCAGAACCTCCAAAAATGCTTTCCCAGTTGTTTGGCTCTTTTCCATTTTTACCATCACGCCATATATACCAGTCACGTTTAGGATTTTCAATGGAGGAACGAGATTCTATAAACCAGCGGTGTTCATCACTGGTATGATTGAGGACCAAATCAATGATCAGCTTCATATCCCTTGCATGAACTTCTTTCAGGAGGGCATCAAAGTCATCCATCGTTCCGAAATCGTCCATGATATCCTGATAGTCTGAAATATCATATCCATTATCGTCATTTGGAGATTTGTACATCGGGCATATCCAAATGACATCGATTCCAAGATCTTTTATATAGTCAAGTCTTTGAATGATTCCTTGAATATCGCCGATTCCGTCACCATTTGAATCTTGAAAGCTGCGAGGATATATTTGATAGCCAACGGCTTCCTTCCACCATACTTTTTTCATTATAAAACACCTCATAAGAAAAATTTTAAATAAGTGAACTATATGCGCAATCGTTTGCACTAATGAGCAAAAAAAATAACCGATGTTTCCGCTTTCTTATACCTATTTAGTTTACAGCTAAATCGTGAACTAATCAATATGGTTTTTCAGAAAAAATAAAAGGAAGCGGTTCAAGATGAACCGGCTTCCTCCTTAGCTAGCTGCTGTTGTCTTTTCTTCTTCCAGGACTCTGACAAACTGTCCTTCGTTATATGGATAGCCCGCTTTTGAAATCTTCACTTTGACTAGTTTACCAACCATATCTTCTGTAGCAGGGAAAACCACTTTAAGATAGTTATCCGTATATCCTACATACAGTCCGCTGTCTGGTTGATCTTTATAGATTTCTTCAGGGATGACTTCCAAAACTTCATCCTCAAACTGTGAAGCATATTCTTTCGCAAGTTGATTGGACAGTTCAATCAATCGATGTACACGTTCGTTCTTGATTTCTTCATCGATTTGATCCGTCATTCTTGCAGCTGGGGTACCAGTACGTTTTGAATACGGGAAAACATGCAGTTCAGAGAACTTTTGCTCTTTGATAAAGTTGTATGTTTCCATGAACTCTTCTTCCGTTTCACCTGGGAACCCTACAATCACATCAGAAGTAACAGCAAGGCCCGGAAGCGCTTTTTTCAGCTTTTCAAGTCTTTCTGCAAAAAATTCCATTGTATATTTTCTTCTCATTCTCTTCAGAACTGTGTTTGAACCAGACTGCAGAGGAATATGAAGATGTCTTACAACCATCTTGGAGTTGTCGATGACTTCAATCACTTCGTCCGTCAATTGGCTTGCTTCAATGGAAGAAATTCTGATGCGCTTCAATCCTTTGACCTTTTCTTCAAGATCGCGCAATAACATAGCAAGGTTATAGTCTTTCATATCCTCACCATATCCTCCCGTATGGATTCCTGTCAAAACGATTTCTTTGTATCCTGCATCCACAAGCTGCTGGGCCTGGCGGATGACTTCCTCTGGGTCACGGGATCGCATCAATCCTCTTGCCCAAGGGATGATACAGAAGGTACAGAAGTTATTACAACCTTCCTGGATTTTTAAAGAAGCACGTGTACGGTCAGTGAAGGCAGGAACCTGCAGTTCTTCGTATACACGATTTTTCATGATGTTTCCTACGCCATTGATCGGCTGTCTTTCTTCTTTGTACTGCTCAATATATTCAAGCATTTTTCTGCGGTCCTGTGTACCTACCACGATATCCACTCCAGGGATCGCCATGATTTCAGCAGGAGAAGTCTGGGCATAACAACCTGTCACACAGATGACTGCATCAGGATTTTTCCGGATGGCACGCCTGATTACCTGGCGGCTCTTTTTATCTCCCGTGTTTGTAACCGTACACGTGTTGATGACATAAACATCGGACGTATTCTCATAGTCAAGGCGTTCATAGCCCTTTTCTTTAAATAATTGCCAAATAGCCTCTGTTTCATAGTGATTCACTTTACAACCGAGGGTATGAAAAGCTACTGTTGGCATATTTTTCACCTCATTAGTTCAAATTGATATGATGCAGCAGATAGTAAATAGAATGGTGCTGTTTCTGCCCGCATGATTCTTGGCCCTAAACCGCAAGAGACAAATCCGTTAGCTTTAAGTGACTCGACTTCCTTTTCAGTTAACCCGCCTTCAGGCCCAAAAACCGCTAAAAGACGGTCACCCGGCTGTGCTGCTTTCATGATACGGGCCAGATTGCTTTGCTCACCTGTCTTGGCATCTTCCTCAAAAGCTACGATTTTAAAATCATAGCCAGCAGCAAGATTGACTAATTCTTTTAACGAAACAGGGGAATGTATTCTAGGGACATGCCGACGGTGGGATTGTTCAGCGGCTTCCTTGGCGATTTTCTCCCAGCGGTCTACCTTCTTCTTCGCTTTTTTCTCATCCCATTTTACAATTGAGCGATCTGCGGTAAAAGGGACAAATTCCTTTGCACCAAGCTCAGTCCCTTTTTGGATGATCAATTCCAATTTATCCCCTTTTGGCAGTCCGCTCACGATCGTGATGTCCACCGGCATTTCCTTCTCTTCCGTCTCCCATTGTACTACCCTTGCTTCCAGGCAGTCACTGGAAATCGTTTCAATTTGCACTTTTGCTGAAGCACCATTTGGAAAAACGACGTAGAATAAGCTGTCCTTCGTCATTCTCATAACACGGACGATATGATGGAAGTTCTCTCCATCGATAAGAATGGGATCTCCTTCTTGAAACTCCTGGCCTATAAAATATCTTTGCATTGGTGATCCCCCTTCATAAAACAGTTATTCCGTTTTTTTTGCAATAATGGCAACCCAGTCTTCCATCAAGATCACTTCTTCCACTTCAAATCCTGCTTCCATTACAGCAGATTTGACCAAATCCTTTTTCTGTCCAATGATACCTGAAGTGATGAAATATCCGCCAGGCTTCACAATCCTTGCCGCCTCATCTGTAAATCTCAAGATGACTTCAGCCAATATATTAGCGACAATGACATCCGCCCCTTCGGCTACACCATCAAGGAGATTATTTTGACTTACAGCCACTCGGTCGTGGACTTTATTGAGCTTTGAATTCAACCGGGCAGAGTTTACTGCAACCTCATCAAGATCATATGCTTCAACTTTGTCAGCTTGTAGCATTGCTGAAGCAATGCTCAGGACCCCTGATCCAGTTCCTACATCAATGACATGATCGCCAGGTTTAACGGTCCTTTCCAATGCTTGAATGCACATTACAGTTGTAGGGTGCGTTCCTGTCCCAAAAGCCATTCCCGGGTCCAATTCAATAATCAATTCATCACTGTTCACCGGTTCGTATTGTTCCCAGGTAGGAACAATGGTGAACTTTTCTGAAATCTTGACTGGATTATAATATTTCTTCCAGGCAGTGGCCCACTCTTCTTCGTTCACTTCGGATATTTCAACTTTGTTTCTCCCAATATCAATATTGTATTTTACAAGGTTTTCAATGGACTGCTTAATTTCATCTACTGTTTCGCCAAGAAAACTGTTCACAGGGAGATAGGCTTTTACTATTACACCTTCTTCAGGAAAATCATCAGGATTGAGTTGGTAGATTTCTCCGAAAATGTCCTCGCGTTCTTTTTCCAATTCAAATGGATCTTCAATTACAACTCCGCTCGCACCTGCTTCATGAAGAATATTTGAAATGGGCTCAATTGCTTCATTCGTTGTGTGTATGCTGATTTCTGACCATTTCATCGACTCTACCAACTCCGTTCCTGTTTATTCACCTTTAAAGGCGCGTTTTACTTTATCAAAGAAACTCTCGTGCTGTTCATCAGGCACCTGTCCAGTAATATCGGCAAATTCACGAAGCAGTTCTTTTTGCTTGTCGGTAAGCTTCGTTGGTGTAACCACCTTCACTCGGATATGTTGGTCACCGGTACCATAACCTCTAACGTTCGGAACACCTTTGCCCCGCAGCCTGAATTTTGTACCTGTTTGTGTTCCCGCAGGTACTTTCAGTTTCACTTTGCCGTGTAATGTCGGAACTTCGATTTCATCACCAAGGGCTGACTGAACAAACGTAATTGGCATTTCACAATAGATATCGTCACCATCACGTTCAAAGAATTCATGTTGTCTTACATGGAAGACAACATATAGATCTCCTGGAGGTCCTCCATTAACACCAGGCTCTCCCTGTCCCGAAACTCTAAGCTGCTGGCCTTCATCGATTCCTGTCGGGATTTTCACATGAATTTTGCGGCGCTTCTGCACCTTACCATTTCCTCCGCAGGTAGTACATTTTTCTTTAATGAACTTCCCTGTTCCATGGCAATGATGAC
The DNA here is from genome assembly GCF_984799155.1 of Bacillus sp. SRL337. Lineage (NCBI taxonomy): Bacteria > Bacillati > Bacillota > Bacilli > Caryophanales > Bacillaceae > Bacillus > Bacillus sp. SRL337. Next base: position 3,282,072 of record NZ_OZ481793.1, read on the forward strand.
AGACTCTGCGATTGACAATCCGGCCGAATGGTGTATTTTGCTCAACATTAAGCTGGCCTGTTCCCTGACAGTGTTTACATGTTTCCGGTTTGGTTCCCGGCTTTGCCCCGGTACCATCGCATGTATCACAATCTTCCTCTTTCGGTATTTCAATATCCGTTTCTTTTCCAAAGACTGCCTCTTCAAAAGTGACACTCATTGTATACTGCAGGTCTGCCCCGGCTCTTGGGGCATTTGGATCGCGTCTTCTGCCACCTCCGCCGCCTCCGAAGAAGGTGTTGAAGATATCTTCGAATCCGCCAAATCCGCCACCGAAGTCCCCTCCGCCGCCAAATCCCTGGTTTGGATCTGTGTGGCCGAAGCGATCATATTGGGCACGCTTTTGTTCGTCGCTCAATACTTCATAAGCTTCACTGATTTCTTTGAATTTTTCATTGGCATCCGCTTCTTTATTAATATCAGGATGATATTTCTTTGAGAGTTTGCGGTATGCTTTTTTGATCTCATCTTTTGAGGCGCCTTTCTCAACGCCAAGAACTTCATAATAGTCCCGTTTACTCATCAATACAACACTCCCGATTCCTTATGCATAAAGGTTATTTTAACATTAAACAGGGTTCTCTCACAACGTTTATTCAGAAATAGAGGAGATTACCTCCGCTTTTTTAACACACACTCTACTTTATTATGTTTGTTTTGCTTCCGGAGAATGTTTTGTTGATTTCCGCTGCAGGCGCCCGACTCCGCGGGGCGGGCGTTGAACTAAAAAGCGGAAGCGGCCGTTCAGCGCCGTACAGATTGGAGGGCTCTCGCATGAGATAAAGGAATCACGACGAGCTAGCGAGTCGATGATGACTTATCTCAAGGAGAGAGACCGAAATCTGCTAGGCGCTGGCCGCTGGAGCTGGATTGGCCTCCTCGGCTTAGCCTGTGGGGTTACGTTCCAGTTGGTGCGTAGCCTTGGTCTCATCTGTCCCGCTGCTCCCGCAGGAGGTCGGTGACCTTCCGGTTCAATCAACCCATATATACCGTAGCGAGCCAAATAATATCACAAGACACCACAGTATAAAAGGCAACTTCTTCAGGATACATTATTTTTTATATCCTGCAGCCTCTCACGGATTTACAAGCTTTAAAAATTTTTAATAAAGAGACTCGCAATTTGACCCTTACAAAAAATGGACCAAAGATAGTTTGCTTTACCAAAGAAAAAGCCAAAGTCAAGATAGACCTGACTTTGACTTTCCATTGGCCGTTTTTATAAAGTTGAGATTACTTGTCGTCTTTTACTTCTTCATATTCTGCGTCGACTACATCGTCATCTCCGCCTGCTTGGCCTTCTGCTCCCTCAGCTTGCTGCTGTGCTTGTGCAGCTTGTTCATACAGCTTCATGGAAAGACCTTGCACGATTTCTTGAAGAGCATCTTTCTTCGTACGGATCTCTTCTAAATCATTCTTTTCGATAGCCGATTTCAGTTCTTCTTTAGCTTCTTCAGCTTTCTTGACTTCAGCTTCTTCTACTTTGTCACCAAGATCTTTGATTGTTTTTTCAGTTGTAAAGATCAGCTGGTCTGCTTCATTGCGAAGTTCAACTTCTTCTTTACGCTGTTTATCAGCTTCGGCATTTTCTTCTGCTTCTTTGACCATACGGTCGATTTCATCATCAGAAAGGCCTGTTGAAGATTTGATTGTGATGTTTTGCTCTTTTCCTGTTCCCAGGTCTTTAGCGGACACATTCACGATACCGTTCTTATCGATATCAAATTTAACTTCAATTTGTGGAACACCGCGCGGAGCTGGCGGAATATCAGACAATTGGAAGCGTCCAAGAGTCTTGTTGTCAGCAGCCATTGGTCTTTCACCTTGAAGGACATGTATATCAACGGCAGTTTGATTATCTGCTGCTGTTGAGAATACTTGCGATTTTGAAGTAGGAATTGTCGTATTACGTTCGATTAACTTCGTAGATACGCCGCCCATCGTTTCAATACCCAATGATAAAGGAGTTACGTCAAGAAGGACAACGTCTTTAACATCTCCAGTCAATACTCCGCCTTGGATTGCAGCACCCATTGCTACAACTTCATCAGGGTTAACGCCTTTGTGTGGATCTTTGCCTACTTCTTTCTTGATGGCATCCTGTACAGCAGGGATACGAGTAGATCCACCCACTAGGATTACTTTATCGATTTCGCTTGCAGAAAGACCTGCATCTTTAAGCGCCTGGCGAGTAGGCCCCATCGTGCGCTCTACAAGGTCTGCAGAAATCTCGTCGAACTTAGCACGAGTCATGTTTACTTCCAGGTGCAGCGGTCCATTTTCACCTGCTGTGATGAATGGCAGTGAAATTTGTGTAGAAGTTACACCGGAAAGATCCTTTTTCGCTTTTTCTGCAGCATCTTTAAGACGTTGAAGCGCCATTTTATCTTTTGATAAGTCAATGCCGTTTTCTTTCTTGAATTGCTCTACAAGATAGTCGATAATCACTTGGTCAAAGTCATCTCCACCGAGTCTGTTGTCACCGGCAGTAGAACGTACTTCGAAAACTCCATCGCCAAGTTCAAGGATGGATACGTCAAAAGTACCTCCGCCAAGGTCATAAACAAGGATTGTCTGATCTTCTTCCATCTTATCAAGACCATAAGAAAGTGCAGCTGCAGTAGGTTCGTTGATGATACGCTCTACTTCAAGACCTGCGATTTTACCAGCATCTTTCGTAGCCTGGCGTTCTGCATCATTGAAATAAGCCGGTACAGTGATGACCGCTTTTTCAACTTTTTCCCCAAGATAGTCCTCTGCATAAGATTTCAGATGTTGAAGGATCATTGCAGAGATTTCCTGTGGTGTATATTCTTTATCTTCAATTTTCTCTTTGTAATCTGTACCCATGTGGCGTTTAATGGAGATCACTGTGTTCGGGTTCGTGATTGCCTGGCGCTTAGCCACTTCCCCCACTTGAAGTTCACCATTCTTGAATGCAACAACAGAAGGGGTTGTACGATTGCCCTCCGGATTTGGGATAACCTTAGGCTCTCCGCCTTCAAGGACTGCCACACATGAGTTTGTAGTCCCTAAGTCAATACCGATAATTTTGCTCATGAGAAAAACCTCCTTGTATTTTGTATGTAGTGTTATTGATTTACTTTTACCATTGAAGGGCGGATAACACGATCCTTCAATTTATACCCTTTTTGAAACTCTTCAGTCACAATGTTGGACCCGAAGTTTTCATCTTCTCCCTGCATAACAGCTTGATGCAAATGCGGGTCGAATTCATGTCCGACTGTTTCAATCGGGTCCACGCCTTCTTTTTTCAACGCATCCACTAAGCTACGATAAACCATTTCCATTCCTTGGAGCAAGGATTTTGTCTGGTCGTTTTCAGGATTGATATTAAGCGCACGCTCAAAGTTATCAATAGCAGGCAGCAATTCTGTCACAAGACTTTGAGCTTTATATTTTTCACTCGCCTCGCGATCTAAATTTGCCCGGCGGCGGAAATTATCAAAATCAGCACGCAAACGCAAGTAACGGCTTTCGGATTCATCCAACTTCGATTGCAGGTCAAGGATTTGTGACTCCTCTGTAGACTGCCCGCTTTCTATACCATCTTGATTTTCCAGGCTTTCGGCGAAAATTTCCTCTTCATTACCTGCTGAGGTCTGCTCTTCCTGCTGATCAGGTGATTCCTGTTGATCAACTTTGTTGTTCGTTTCTTCTGCCATTCCATTCACCTCCTTAAAAGTAGGGGGCCAGTCCCTCCATCAACAGTCTATCTTCATTATGCTTAATAAGAGGCACTCTGTAACTGTTTGCATGGATGACCCCGATTTCCTCTATTCAATATAGCCACACGCCTCAGCTTTGATACAGCTTTGTCAGCGCTTTGGACATATCACCACTCAAAAAGTTCAATAAACTGATCACCCTGGAATATTCCATCCTGGTCGGTCCCAGGATGGCAATGGAGCCGACCTTTTCGTCCGCAACTGAATACGAAGCGGTAATCAGGCTGCAATTTTCCATCGCCGTCACATTATTTTCCTTGCCGATTTTCACATTCAGTCCATTGGGAAGATGTTTTATCATATCATATATCCCATCTTCCTGCTCAATCATGTTCAGCAGCAGGCGGACCTTATGGACGTCATTGAATTCAGGTTGATTAAGCATATTTGTCTTCCCGCCGAAGAAGAGCTTTTCGTTCACCGGCAAGTCCATGGTGCTTACCAGGGAATGCAGCATCAAGTCATAGTTCTCTATGTGCTGCTTCAGCAGTTGAGCAACCTCTTTGAATATCTTGTCATTCAATTCGGTCATCGGCACTCCTGTCAGTCGTTCATTTAGGATATTGACGAGTTTTTCCAACTCACTTGATTCGACTGCCTGAGGAATGGTAAACATGCGATTCTGCACATGCCCTGTGTCTGTAACGATTATGGCTACAGCTGTTTCCTGGCTGATAGGGATGATCTGTATTTTCTTAAGCTTATTTTCTTTCACCTCAGGACCAAGGACAATCGCTGTATAATTGGTAAGATCGGAAAGAATTTTAGCGGACCTTTCCACTACTTTTTCCATTTCATAGATCCGTTCGGCAAAAATGGACTGTATCGATTTGACATCCTTTTTCTCCAGCTGAGCAGGGGAAAGCAGATGATCAACATAATATCTGTACCCTTTTTCCGAAGGAATACGCCCTGATGAGGTATGGGGCTTCTCAATGAAACCGAACTCCTCCAAGTCTGCCATTTCATTCCTTATGGTAGCGGAACTGAAAGATATTTCTTCTTTTTTCGATAGGCTCCTCGAACCTACCGGTTGTGCAGACCGGATGAAATCATCAATGATGACTTGAAGTATAAGAAGCTGTCGATCTGTTAACAACATTTCATCACCTCTGTTAGCACTCTCAATTAATGAGTGCTAAATCTAATAATAAATTATCAAATCATATTCGAGATGTCAATTAGAACAAATTGTTTGCAGGGCAAAATCTTGTGTAAAATTTACCAAGTCCTTATTCCGGGCAGGGGTCTTGATTACCACTTCACGCACGACTTTCTGTAATATGGCGGTGAACTTAAAAGCGGAAGCGGATGTTCAGCCGCGTGTAGATTGGAAGGCTCTCGAATGAGATAAAGAAACCACGAAGAGCGGCTGCAATTCGATGATGACTGTTCATTATAAGGCATTTCAGCCCTGCTCACCTGCGTACGGACTCATCACAACCAACAACATAAGTTTGATGTTGACTTATCGCAAGGAGGAGCCGGGAAGCACGCTGGCAGTTTAGTTTGTCCTGGGAGCTTGATTAACAAGGATAGAGACCTAAATCTGCTGGGCGCTGTGGTTGGGGCGCCCTCCTCCACTGAACCAGCGAGGTCTCACCTGCCCTGCAGCCAGTCCTCAGGAATCGGCGCCTTCCATTCCAATCATCTCAGCAAAACATTTACCAGAGCAAAATGAAATAGCAGCAATTCTTCATCAACAGACTAATCATACAATGCTGTAGTTATACAAAAATATGAACCTGATATATGCACTTGTAAATTATCTTATAGGGAATTACACGAATTCAATAGTGAACATCCTTATCTATAAGGTTGGTTACTCTGACAATAAAAAAGACACTTAAATAACCCCTAAAAAAGCTTGGAATACTTCGTTGCCTAAGAACTTCCCTTTTTGCGTCAGCCGGATGTATGAATCCTTGACTGCCAGAAGTTCCTTTTGAGTCATTTCTTCAATGGCTTCTTTAAAGGCTGTGAAAGGACTTTCACCAAATTTCTCGGTGAAGCGGGCAATGGATACTCCTTCTGTTTTACGAAGGCCCAGGAACATTTCCTCTTCCATCTTTTCCGCTCTGGTCTGTTCATGGTTTTCAATGATAGGCAGCTGCCCCTCTTCCAGTGGCTGCATATATTTCTTCAGCGGTCCGAAATTCGCATAGCGGCTGCCTTCCGCATACCCGTGCGCTCCAGCACCGAAACCATAGTATTCTTCATTGTCCCAATACACAAGATTATGCTTGCTCTCATAACCTTTTTTAGCGAAATTGCTGATTTCATATTGATGAATTCCGGCTGCTTCCATCTCCTCCATCAGGACACTGTACATCTCTGCCTCCGCTTCCTGCGGCGGCAGTGACAATTTCCCTTTCCTCATCAGATTGTAGAACACTGTTTTGGGTTCAATGATCAGAGAATAACTGGAATAATGAGGGAGGTCAAAATCAAGAGCTGTTTTTAACGTATGCTTGAAATCAGCTACTGTCTGCCCGGGAAGAGCATAAATCAGGTCGATGCTGATATTTTCGAAGCCGGCTTTCTTTGCCGCCTCTATTGAAGTGTATACATCTTTACTTCTGTGATTCCGGCCGATCCTTTGCAGCAGTTCATCATTAAATGACTGAACCCCGAAACTTAAACGATTCACTCCATGTTGATATAGTACTTCGAGCTTGTCACTGGTTAAATCTCCAGGATTAGCTTCAAAAGTGAATTCTACTTGATCTCTTGTAAATGGAAGAGAATCATTTATATGTTTACAAAGCACTTCAAGCTGGGACGCATCAAGTGCTGTAGGCGTGCCTCCCCCCACAAAAATTGTCCTTAGGTTATCCGACGGGTATTTTTGAAGCTGCATCTGCATTTCCTTGTTCAACTGACCCACGTAATCATCAACAGGCTGCCCCTTCATGAATACTTTATTAAAATCACAATAATGGCAGATATGATGGCAAAATGGGATGTGGATATAAGCTGAATGTATCATTTCCTTCACAACCTTCAATGAATTTCGATAGAGAAAGGGGAGCCTGCTGTAAAAGCAACTCCCCCTCCTTTATAATGGCATACTATTTTTTTCGCTTACTTTAATTGGATTTGTTGCTGTCATCCATTTTCAGAACTGCCATGAACGCTTCCTGCGGCACTTCCACAGAACCGACCTGCTTCATGCGCTTTTTACCTTCTTTCTGTTTTTCAAGAAGCTTTCGCTTACGGGAAATGTCTCCCCCGTAACATTTGGCAAGTACGTTCTTCCTGATGGCTTTAATCGTTGAACGGGCAACGATTTTCTGACCGATAGCCGCTTGGATAGGCACTTCAAATTGCTGCCTTGGAATCAATTCCTTCAGTTTATCTACGATGACCTTTCCTCTGTCATACGCAAAATCCCTGTGAACGATAAAGCTTAACGCATCTACCTGTTCAGCATTCAAGAGAATATCCATTTTCACGAGCTTGGATTCTTTATATCCAATCAGCTCGTAATCGAATGAAGCATATCCCTTTGTACTTGATTTCAATTGATCGAAGAAATCATACACAATCTCAGCAAGCGGAATTTCATAAACAATATTCACACGGGTTTCATCCATGTATTGCATATCGATGAAGTTGCCGCGTTTCCCTTGGCATAATTCCATAACAGCCCCGACGTAATCATTCGGTACCATCATTGTTGCTTTTACGTAAGGCTCTTCCACCCTGTCCACTTTTTGTGGATCAGGCATCATGGAAGGATTATCGATTTTGACTTCCTCACCGTCTGTCAATTGAACATTGTAGATAACACTTGGTGCTGTCGTAATCAAATCAATTTTGAATTCGCGCTCGATGCGCTCCTGGATGATCTCCATATGAAGCAATCCAAGGAACCCGCATCTGAAACCGAAACCAAGAGCTTGTGATGTTTCAGGCTCGTATTGAAGGGCAGAGTCATTCAGTTCAAGTCTCTCAAGTGCCTCACGAAGATCATTGTACTTAGCCGAGTCAATTGGATACAGACCGCAGTATACCATCGGGTTCATTTTTCTGTAGCCGGGAAGAGGGCTTTCAGCCGGATTTTTCGCACCTGTGATGGTATCACCAACACGGGTGTCTCCGACATTTTTTATGGCGGCTGTCAGATAACCGACATCTCCGACGGTTAACTCATCACAAGAAGTGGCTTTAGGTGTGAAGACTCCGACATCGTTGACTTCGAACTCTTTCCCAGTAGCCATCATTTTGATTTTATCTCCGACTTTAACGGTCCCCTCAACGACTCTGATATAAGCTACAACACCACGGTAGGCATCATAAAGTGAGTCGAAGATCAGGGCTTTCAAAGGAGCTTCAGGATCTCCTTGTGGTGCAGGGACTTTCTCAACAATCTGTTCAAGGATATCTTCAATTCCGATTCCTGCTTTTGCAGAAGCCAGTACAGCCTCGGAAGCATCAAGCCCGATGACATCTTCCACTTCCTGGCGAACCCGCTCAGGGTCTGCTGCAGGCAAATCGATTTTGTTGATGACCGGGAGTATTTCCAGATCATTATCCAAAGCTAAATAAACATTTGCGAGGGTTTGCGCTTCAATACCCTGGGCAGCATCCACCACCAGTACAGCCCCTTCGCATGCAGCCAGGCTTCTGGACACCTCATAAGTGAAATCGACGTGGCCTGGAGTATCAATCAGATGGAATATATATGTTTCTCCATCTCTTGCCTCATACTTCAATTGAACAGAATTCAGCTTGATGGTGATTCCGCGTTCTCTTTCAAGGTCCATCGAATCAAGCAGCTGCTCTTTCATTTCTCTGGCAGTCAACGCTTTCGTTTTCTCAAGAATTCTATCTGCCAAAGTAGATTTCCCATGATCTATGTGAGCAATGATAGAAAAGTTACGTATTTTCTCTTGTCGTTTTAATTTTTCTTCACGGTTCATTACTTTCAACTCCTGTTAATCGACGCATGTACACTATTTTGAATTATATCAGTACGAATAGCAATATTCAATCATAACCCTGGTACGAAGGAAGGCTTACTATTATTCCCGCTCCCGTATTGGTTATAGTATAGGCATTCCTGGTGGGTTTTCCCTGGGTTTTATCAGTAACTAATAAAAAGGATAATAGTGCGGGTGCCTAGCCTCATCCATGGAAATAGACGACTCCTTCAGAATCCAGCAGAGTATGATCTAGTCCACGAGGGGTTTCTCAGGATCTATCTATACAAATAAAAAGCAGGGATGGCGGTTCAGTGTTATCGCAAGGAGAGAGACCGCACTTCGCTAGCCACTGGCCGTTGCAGCTGACTTAGCCTGCGGGGTTACGTTGCAGTGGGTACGTACTTACACACCGCTTCTCCGCGGAATCCTGTGCCGGGAGCGGAAATCAACCACTCTTTAAAAACAACAATCATTGTGCAAACAGCCAAATAAAAAGAACGCCCGAGAGCGTTCTCCCCTTAAAGCAGGGATGAAACAAATTCTACTGTTTTTTCTGCCAGGCCTTTCATGATGCCGGCGACCGACTTCCCGATTTCTGAAAAGAAGTTAAAGCTCTTCATTTCCTCAAGCTTTTTTTTCTTTTCGGATAATGCAGTACTCCCCATTTCCTGCCCAAGGAGGGAAGCTTCAATATTCCCCTCTTCATCTTCAGATATCGTCAGGGGAGTTCCGATCCCTTCCTCATCGTAGCCTTTCATATCTTTGATCCCATCGTTTGCTTTTTGCATCCCGATCAGGACGCCGACAAATAAAATCGAGACCAACAGTATGGTTTTCAACATGAATCGTTTCATCTTGCTCATCCTTTGCTTAAATGATTAGGTCCTTGTCATTGGCTGGTTGCAGGAGCTGAGATAACATGATCAACCTTATCTGCCTGCCAATAATATTCAGCAAACACATCCGCCAGCGCTGCCGATGACCGATTTAATTCTTCAAATGTATTGTCCACTCCGCCAAATTCCACTAAAAGGGAATTCGATGTCAGATCCTGATTGAACTTTCCATTTGTACCGCTTCCTTTTTTCACGAATACACCACGGGATATGCCTTTATACTTTTTCTCCAGCTGATTATGGAGGTCGGTGGCGATTTTCAGGTTCTTCTCGTAATTTGGATGTTCTGCTCCTACAACAAATGCAAGTTTTGCATAAGGATTGCCATTGATGGAAGCTGTAGTGACTCCTTTTCTCTGTGAGTCCCTGTGAATGTCAATCAGGTAGATTAAATCTTTGTGTTGGGCCATTGCCGCCTGAGCCACTGGACGGGATTCCTGATAGGCGTTCCAGTAGTCAAGCCCCTTTTTATTCAGGTTGGCGACAACATCGGTTTTATCAATCATTGTGCCGATTCCCCGGTTTTCCAGCTCTTCTTTTAATTTATCTCCAACTTTTGTAACATTTATTTGCGAATGATGAGCAAGATCTGGGTCCGTTACACCTTTTAAGTACGGAAGATAAGATTCCCGTGTGTGAGTAAAGTACAAAAAGACTGTCTCCTTATCCCCGGTTGTGAGCCCATTGGCATCAGGAGTTTCTCCTGATGGCGGATTTTCAATTTTTTCCGTATTTTGAAGCTGAGCGTCATTATCAGGGTTCAACGCTGCATCCGGCGGCACTGACTCGTAAGGCATGTTGGTAAAATCAGTCCCTTCCCCTGCGACCAGGATTTCCCCGTCAAAAATGGAAAACCCGGGCAGCTCCCTTCCTAAAAAACTTCGCGGATCCTTAAAACTGATATTCGTCGCCATACCGAAGAGAAGATTGGACACAGACGGCAGATCTTCACCCTCTGGATTCGCTGCCTCGAACGCGCGGTTCTCCATTGTAAAAAGGTTATATAGCATCGCTCCTGAAACATGTTCAGTTGCATGATTGACCGAACTTGAGGAAATCCGGTACTCAGGCTTAAGCGATGTAAGTATGCCAGACACAGAAAAAATTGAAAGAAGGCCAAAGACAAACGCAAGGATTCCTTTAACAATTGTTGATAGATTCACTGCGACAACATAATTGGATGACTTATACGACTTCATTTTTCCACCCTTCCTTCTCAACTCTAGTACAAAATATGATAGAGTTGGAAAAAGTAGAACAGGAAAATAGAACGAAACACTGTCACCAGTTGATTGGATTAATCAAATTGCATGAATTCGAAGCATAGTGGACTTTATTTTTCCTCATTGGATATTATCGTCTGATACTGCTTCTTTTGCGGTCATTATTTTCCCAGTCCCGACTGCACTTTCAATTGCCGCAACAAACCCAAAAAAAGCACACGCCGGCGGGCATGTGCTTTTTCGTGCTCAATGTGTTTTAAATCCTGTATTCCCTTGATCGACAGCTGAATGCAGGGCGGCATTTAAGCCATTTGAGATGAGGTTGGCTGTCTCCTCTATGAAGACATCGACTTCTTTAGGTGTGACCATTAAGTTGTGGCCGATTGGCGCAAGCACTTCATGGATCAATTTTCGCTTTTCATCCTCCTGAAGTGTGCCGACAATGCCCAGGAACGTCTTACGGTGATGCTCGTCAGGCAGGTCTTCTTCTGTCAGCTTCCTTCTTTCACCAAATGTCATTCCGGCAGGTGCAAGGGAACGGGATGGTTTATCTCCCTCTCTCAACTCTTTACCAAAATGCTTAAGAAGGAAATCGACTGTGTCGCTCGCGATTGTCACCGCATCGACAACTGTAGGGACCCCAATGGCGATGACAGGAACACCAAGTGTGTCTTCGTCCAGTCCTTTCCTCTTGTTTCCGACGCCAGACCCAGGATGGATTCCGGTATCTGAAATCTGAATCGTGGAATTGACTCTTTCAATCGAGCGCGAAGCCAGTGCATCAATGGCAATGACAAAATCGGGTTTGGATTTTTCTACGACACCGAAAATAATGTCACTTGTTTCAATGCCTGTAACACCCATGACTCCCGGTGCGAGGGCTGAAACCGGACGGTACCCTTCTTCAACCGATTCCGGTTGTAGTTGGAACAGATGACGGGTCACAATCAGGTTCTCACATACCAAAGGCCCCAGTGCGTCAGGAGTGACATTCCAGTTCCCCAGCCCAACGATCAGGCAGCTTGCATCAGGGCTGATTCCCTTTTCCTTCAAAAATGAGCTGAATTCCTTAGCGAAAACTTCTTCTACTTTTTGCTGAAGGTCTGCCTGGCTTTTCCTGATACTATGTGCTTCCAACGTTAAATAATTTCCGGCTTTTTTCCCCAGAAGTTCTTCGCCTTCTTCAGTTATAGTCACATGTGAAATATTGATTCCGTCTATTTCACGTTCATTGACAATGACTCCCTTCAATCCTGAAACTTGTTCGGCTTGGCCGGCATCTTTGCTTTTCTCCGCAAGCACGATTTCCTTTGCTTCTATGGCAAGGTCCGTCCGGATGGTATACTTGCTCAGATCGACTGTTTGTTTTTCTTCCAATTTGACAGCCCCCTTCATTATTTTCAATAACCTTATCTTTGCCACACGGGGAACTTTCATGCACTCTATATCTTTTTCAACAGCAGAGTATTGCAATATAAGCCTTGATTTGATAAAATATCAGTTGTTCTGATTAATTTTAGGAATTGTAAAAGTCGAGTTAAATATAATTCTCGATCGCTTTGTAGGAGGTGACAGGAATGCCAAATATTAAATCTGCTATCAAACGCGTAAAAACGAACGAAGCAAAAAATGCACAGAACGTAACTGTAAAATCAGCTATGCGTACTGCTGTTAAGAAAGCTGAAGCAGCTGCACAAAACAACGATGATAACGCTAATGCATTAGTTTCTGAAGCAGTTAAGCATTTAGATAAAGCAGCACAAAAAGGTCTTATCCACAAAAATGCTGCTGACCGTTCAAAATCACGCTTAATGAAAAAAGTTAACTAATTTTAAAAAAACGATCTCTCCAACCGGGAGATCGTTTTTTATTTTCTTGAATTTCTGCTCCGGGTACACGACCCAGAGGCTTGGGCAGCTGGTGAGGGAATCACCTTATCTCTATCCAGACACAAACGCCACCCTAAAAAAACGGTCAGAGGCATTAAACACTGAGCGTTTTTGTGAATTCAAATGACATGTCGCTGCAAAACAGTCCGCCATTTCACCTGATTATGACAAGTTCGCCCTTTAAAATAGAACCCGTCATTTAAAGAGAGTGTCTTTGGATTCTTCAGGCCTGCAAACAACCCCAGAAATTAAATCCTTTAATGTTTTTCTCTATCTCGCGTTGCTTAAAGATTGTTCATGCAGTTTGAACAGGAATAACTCAATAATCATCTCCTTCTTCTGTCTGCCTGTTTTCATTTCGTAATCTCCTTGGGAAAGAAGTTCGATGATGGCTGCGAGTTGTTCATCCGTAAAATGCTTTGCCTGTCCTGCGGCCAATTTTACCCTGAATGGATGGACCCGTAAGAAACCGGCGATTTTTTGCTGCCCGTAACCCCTTCTCGCCAGTTCCTTCACTTGATAAATCAAACGGAATTGACCAGACAAAACAGCCAGTATTTTGATGGGTTCTTCGTTCTGTTTCAATAAGTCATAATAAATTCTTAACGCATCTTCAGTTTTCCGCTGAACTACTTTCTCTACTAGAGCAAAAATATTTTGTTCAAGCGACCGTGCTGTAAGGGACTCCACCACCGATTCATCGATTCTGCTCGTATCGCTTACATATAATGACAGTTTGTCGATTTCCTTTGTGAGCATCATCAGATTTGTGCCTGCGAGGGCCAGCAGCAAATCAATCGCACCTTCATCAATCTGGACCATATTAGCTGCAGCCCTTTCCCTCACCCAGGTCCTTAATTCTTTTTCATTCAATTTTTTCGCTTCAAGGACTTCTGCCTGCTTCTTTAAAGCTTTAGTGATTTTTTTCCGTTCATCAAGCTTTTCGTATGGCGCAGAAATCACCAGGATGGTGTACGGAGAAGGCGAAGACAAATATTGCTCAAACTTCTTAATATTGTGTTCAACCTTCTCTTTTGTTTTTTCAGCGGTCAGGAAAACGGGATTATGTAATACAACAACGCGCCTCTCTCCCATAAAAGGAAAGGTTTCAGCATCCTCGATGGCTGTCTCGACAGGAGTCTCTTCCAGATCATAAGTGGAAAAGTTGAAGTCGACTTCTTCCTCCGATATAGCATGTCCAATGATTTTCTGCTGTGTTTCATTTATTAAAAACGATTCTTTTCCATATAATAAATATATGCTGGCAAATTGTTTGTTTTCGATTTTTTTCCAAATATCAATAACCAAGATTGCACTCTCCATTTTGTTCAGATAACACTATCGTAAAAAAGCTTGGCGGTTTTGACAAGTGGAAAGGGGACGCCCCAGGTTGGAGGACACCCCCTAAATCTATATTTAACGCCGAAGAAAAAGACCTAGGACCCTTTTTGACCGGCGGTATCTCCCTTGTAAATATAGTGTCACCCAAGAATGTGAACATATATGTGACAACTCTTGTCAGTAAAGGAAAATGTAAAGTCCAAGTATAGATTTTTTTATGGGAATCATCTATACTAAGATAGAAATAGGAGGGGTACTAATGAACGAATTCGAAAAAAATGTCCAATCGAAACGAAATGATGCAGTAGATTCTGGCGTTGGTTTCATCGTATCTTTCGGTTTCTTTGCCATAATGTTCATCATGGCTGTAGTCATTAAGTACATAGGGGCTTAATGCGTCAGATAGAGTTCGCAAGCTGCGGACTCTTTTTTTCGTTCTGCTATTCGTAATACATCTTATGGAATAATGGTTCTAAACGTTCCTTTCTTCCCCAAAAATTTATAATGGATGGCTCCCATTTCTGCCGTGTTGTATACTTCTATGCCTTTTTTATCCAATCTGTAAAGGACCTGGGGATCCGGATGTCCATACCTGTTGTCTTTGCCTGCTGAAATCAAGGCGGTTTCCGGCCGAAGCTCCGTTAAGAAAGAGCTGCTGGTTGAGGTTAAACTCCCATGATGCCCGACTTTCAGTACGTCTGCTCTTACTTTCCACTTCTTTATCAGTTCGTTCTCCCCTTCCACTTCTAAATCCCCGGTAAACAACCAGCTCTTTCCGCCAAATTTGCCAAATAAAACAAGTGAATCATTATTCCCCTCATATCGATCATCAAATGGATAGAGGAACATGAAATCACCATGGTTTGTTGTCCACTTTTCGCCTGCTTTCGTCTCCCTTACTTTTAGGTTTACCATTTTCGCTGTCGCTGCAAGGGAACGAATGACTTCATTTTGCTGTGAGCCCGGGGTAATCAAAACCTCTCGAATTCTAACTTTTTCCATCAATCCCTTTGCCGCGCCAGCATGGTCAAAATCACTATGTGTTAAGATCAGCTTATCAATTTTATCAATTCCTTTGCTTTTTAATAGCGGGACCACCACATCATCACTTAGGGAGTATTCGCTGCTTCTTTTCTGCCATTCCTCTTTAGGAAAACTCATCACACCACCTGTATCAATCATATATACCCCTTCATTAAAGGGAAGATTGATAATGATGCAATCACCCTGTCCGACATCTGCCACAATGAGTTCGCCGTATGGATTAAAAAACGGGGAGAATTTGTGGAGGCACAAAAGCAGTACCAGAGGAACCAATCCCGTGCGCCACTTCCGTTGTTCTCCTCTCATAAAAAAGAAAACAACCGAAAGTATGTACAAAAAAGCCAGCAGCAGAGATGGCCTTCCAGCTGTAAAGGTAATGAAAGGGAGGCTGTTCAGCCGGACCGAAATACCATCGGCTGCAGTGACCGCCAAATTCAACAATGGAAATAAGAACACGGTGCCAGGAGGGAATATCAACATAGCAAGAAACGCTAATAAAGAGATGGGAAGCAGAATGACCGTAAAAAAGGGGACATAGACCGAGTTGACCACAAAGCCGGCAAGAGAGAATTCATAAAAATGCCAAAGAAGGACTGGAATCGAACATATCTGGCATACTCCGGTTACCATAAAAACAAGCTTCCACTTTTGCTGAATACCCGCAAGCATCCGGGAAGAGAGAATGAGCGAAAAACTGACGAGGAAAGACAATTGAAGACCCGCAGTTTTCAACGCAAGAGGATCAGCCATACTATAAAACAGAAGGATAAGCGAGACGGCATCTGCTGCCGAGAGTTTCAGCCGAAAAAAACCTGACAGAATGACTGCCCCCATAATCCCGGCAGCCCTTATAACCGGCGGGGCAGCTCCAGTTACCAGAACATATAGAGGCAAAATAATCAGGAGCATTACCTGAGCATGTTCTCTTGCGACTCCAGACCTTATCAGGAGGTAATATAACAAGGCAAAAAGCATTCCCACGTGCAGGCCTGATATTGCCAAGAGATGGATCACACCCAGCCTTTGGTAAGCTGTAAGTGTATCTTCTTTTATTAAATCCCGGTGGCCAAATACCAATGCAGCCGCAATACCTGCAGATTGTTCAGGAAACTGTTTCTGAATGGACTCTACCCCCTTTTCCCTCCACTTTGATATCCATGTCCTAAATGACCCTGTTTTCCTGGAGCATCGGGTTTCTGAAAGACCATTCACCTCTAATATCCAATGAGTGTTTTCACCCCTAAGGAATTCCCGATAATCGAAACTATTCATATTCCTCGCCTGTCCAGGCTCTGTAAGCCGGCCGGACACCTTGCAGGAGAAGCCAGTGAAATGCCGCTCTTGCAACTTCTTTTGTTCATGTTCATCTTGTATCTTATATCGAAGGACAACCCATTCTCCCTTGGCTGTCTCAGCTCTCCCCATTAACCGGTCACCGTCAATTTCCGGCCTTTCCTTAAAATCAACGGTGAAATCAGTCTGGAATGGCGAGAGTATGGTTTCATTCTTGAGTAGTTGGTAATGCGAAAGAAAAAAGGCGGCAGGAAGAAGGAGGATTGAAATGAAGAGAATGGTGACAGGGAGTTTTCGGAGGGCTAAAGTAATAATGAAAACAAGAAGAAAAAATGCACCCCATTTAAAGTGAAGTGCAAGAGAAGTTCCCGTGACGTATGAGAGGGCATAATAGATAAATTGTCCTTTTTTCACTTGTGGTTACTCCTTAAAAAGATCATCGTGCTGCGTTCGCAATTCATCCAGCTCTTCTTTTGCTAATCCAAGTTCCCCAAGTTTCTCAAGCATATTCCGGCTTAAATTCTTTTCCTTTTCTTTCGTTTCACTTTCGAAAGGTACCTGTTCCAGTTGCACACCCGCCTGCTTGAATAACTCAATCGCATAGGGGTGATTTTTGTAGTTCTCAGCATAGTACACCTTTCTAATGCCTGCTTGTATAATCGCCTTACAACATTGAAGGCACGGGAAATGGGTGACATAGATTTCCGCTCCGTCTGTCGGCACCCCGAATTTTGCACACTGTATGATTGCATTCATTTCAGCATGGATGGTTCTTACACAATGATTATCGATTATATAGCAGCCTTCATCCGCACAGTGGACTCCGCCCGTTATGGAGCCGTTATAGCCCCCGGCAATGATCCGTTTATCGCGGACAATGGTCGCTCCCACTGTCAGGCGCGTACAAGTGCTCCTCAACGCAAGCAAGTGTGATTGTGCCATAAAATAATGGTTCCATGATATTCGTGTCATAAGAAAAACTCCTTTTTTTCATTCGTATTCTTGAATCAAGTTTATCTGAAAATGGGGGATTGGGCAAAAGGGTTAAACCTCCAGATTAGTTTACAGAAATACTTTCTTTCAATCTTTCAAAAGTCGCCTCCCCTATTCCCGAAACACCCTTTAAATCATCAACCGCTTTAAATGGACCCTTTTCTGTTCGATAATCAACGATAGCCTTCGCCTTTGCCGGCCCGATTCCCGGCAAGGCATCAAAATCCTGCTCAGTTGCTTTATTAATATCCAAAAGGTTCTTTTCAGATTGAGCATACATGGAAGCCTCTTGGTTCTCTTCTCCTTCTTCCCCAGCTTTTGGAACATAGATTACCATTTCATCCGTTACCTTCTGGGCCAGGTTGACACTTACTTCGCTGGCTTCATCAGTAAAGCCGCCTGCCCTGATGATAAGATCATTAACTCTTTCACTTTGGATTGCTTTATAGATGCCGGGTTTTTTCACAGCCCCTTTCACATCAACGAAAATGTCTTGAGCAGGTCCTTCTTGCAGTATATCATCATTCATTTGGCTTGCTTCTGGAACTACATCCGGAAAAGGCTCTGATTCTTGTTGGGAATCAGCCTGTCTATCTTGTGTGGAATGATAGAAGAAAGCGCAGCCTGTAACCATTAAAATAAAACAAAGGACCAATAGCAGCTTATATTTATTAAAAAGGGTCTGCATCGTCATCATCTCCTTTTCTTGGCATATTAGAAATTTCCATCTCATAGGAATGATAAGAGAAAGTTGATGAATCAGGCTTATCAATAATGGATGGAAGACTAAAAAAGGCTATTTTCTGAATGATTGTTGTCAATATATTAGGGATTCTGTTATTTACAGATTTGGGATGGAGAGGAGGGACACGATTTCCTGCAGGACTAGCGCGGCCTGTCCAGGTTCAGCGGCCAGCGGATTTTGGTCCAGCCAAGGTAATCATCATTGAATCACTCTGTAGTCCGTGATTCCTTTATCTCATGCGAAAGCCTCCAATCCATACAGCTCTGAACGGACACTTTCGCTTGTAACTTCACTTTTCAGGCCCGCTGCTCTCTCTATTCCTGCAGCGGAAATCAACAAAGGACAACAATGTGAAAAAAAAATTGTGTGAGAAGGAGGGCAGCATATGAAGGTAGGAATAGTGGGTACAGGTAATATGGGCGGCATCTTACTTGAAGCATTCATTGAGTCAGGAGCACTTTCTCCTTCTGACCTCAATATTGTGAATCGCACAAGGGGAAAAGCTCAAAAGTTTCAGGAGAAGCATCCGGATTTGACCGTATATAATGAGCCGGCAAACCTGATCAAGGATTCAGATGTAGTGTTCATTTGCGTAAAACCACTGGATATATACGACCTTTTAAAGAGCAGCCAGAGCTGTTTCACTAAAGAGAAGTGCATCGTCTCGATTACGAGCCCCGTGAGTATAGAGCAGGTTGAATCTCTTGCAGACTGTTCCTGCATGAGAGTGATCCCCAGCATCACCAACCGGGCACTGAGCGGTGTCTCTTTATTTTCTTATGGGTCCCGCTGTACGAAAGAGTGGCGGGATGCAATCTGGGAGCTTATGGGCTCGCTTTCCACACCTGTTATCATCGACGAGAGCATTACCAGGGTTGCTTCAGACATTGTCAGCTGCGGACCTGCTTTCTTTACGTATTTAACGAGAAAGTTTATAGAAGGAGCTGTCAGCGAGACAGAAATAGATGAAAGCACAGCAACTGTACTTGCGTCAGAAATGTTGATCGGCTTGGGAGAACTGTTGAAAAAAGAAATATATACTCTGGCAGCACTTCAAGAAAAGGTATGTGTGAAAGGCGGTATAACCGGGGAAGGAATTTCTGCAATGGAAGCAAACCTCGGGGAACTATTTCACGAACTGTTCAGGGCAACCCACAAAAAGTTCGATGAAGATCTTACGGAAACAAGGCATCAGTTTGGTTTGTGACTAGTTTAATCTATTCTACATCCGAACCTGAATTCCTCTAAATTTCCAAAAATTAAAGCGGCCATTCTCTTGATGGCCGCTTTTGTTATTTCTTTTTACATGCGAAAAAAATTCTCTCACTTTGATCATCCGGCTGGGATCCAGTAAAGTCAGCGGTCACAGAAAGCACATCAAATCCTGCTTCATTCAGCCAGTTTTCCAAAGTTAAGACAGGGTAGGTTTTTTGATAGTGAAGTTCATCAATCCGCTCAAACTGATTTGTGTTCTCATCCTTGACAAAGAAAGTCAACTCGTGTTCGACACTGTTTGGGGCTTTTCCAGGGAAACAATCCCAAATATAAGAGACTTCTTCATCATTGAGTGTGAAAGTTTCATTCAAGAAGATTTGCGTAATCTTGTAAATGGAGTGGACATCAAACAAAAAGATTCCGCCATCATGAAGGTGCTCCCTTGTTCTCTTAAAGGTATCCAAAACCTTCCCTTCATTTTCAAGATAGTTCAACGAATCACAAAAAATGGTGATGATGTCAAAACTGCCCAAATCTTCAAGTTCACTCATATCCTGTTGAAATAATGGCAGTTGCACACCTTGTTGTTCAGCTTTATCCCTGGCAATGAAAAGCATGTCCTCAGATAAATCAGTGCCCGTCACAGAATACCCTTCTTTTAAGAGCCGGAGAGAGAGTTCTCCAGTTCCGCAGCCTACATCAAGGAGTGTTTTTCCTTTAACAGAATGTTGATCAGCCTGACGCCTCACGAATTCCACCCAGGAATCATAAGGAACATCTTTCATGAGGTAATCATAAATATAGGCAAATTGCTGATAGCTCATTGCTCGATCTCGCTGCTGAGTTCAACAATCGGGGCATCTCCCCAAAGCCTTTCAAGTTTATAATAATCCCTTTCGTCGCGATGGAATACATGGGCAACCACATCTCCCATATCTACAAGCACCCAACGTGCTTCGTCAAAACCTTCCATGCGTTTTACATCATTTCCATTTTCTTCTGCCTTTTCCTTAAGCTCGCGGGCGATTGCCTGAACCTGCTTATCGGAATTACCGTGGCAGATGACAAAGTAATCAGCAATCAGGGAAATTCCCTTCATTTCCAGAGCCACAATATCTTCCGCTCTTTTATCATCTGCCGCTTTATATGCTATTTGAAGCAAGTCTTTACTGTTCATCAAATCAACTCCTATTATTAAGAACTAAATCATTGAATGTATTGAATGTATCAGGGAAAACAGCCTGATTTTTTCTCAAGAGAAACATGATGGTATTCCGGATGGACGCAATCAAAGCCTCTTCAAGGTTATGTTTTGCGAGTTCCCTCACATCATCCACACCAGGAAAGTGCCTTCCTGGTTCAATATAATCCGCAAGGTAAATAACCTTTTCCAGACTGGTCATCCCGGGCCTTCCTGAAGTATGGAAACGAATGGCATCCAGAATATCTTCATCCTCTACTCCTGCTTCTTTTTGAACCAGGTGTGCTCCCACGGGGGCATGCCACAATTCAGCATTATAGGATAACAGACGTTCATCCATTCCCTGGGTCTCAATGATTTCCTTCATTTCTTCTTTTGCACGAAATTTCGCGTAATCATGGAAGATAGCCGCCATTTCTGCTTTATACTTATCAACCCCATACCTATCCGCAAGCTCTATTGCCGTGTCTACAACACCAAGAGTGTGCTGATATCGATGATCTGTCAGCTGCTCTCTTACCAATGCAAGTGCCTTATCCCTTTCCATACAGTTTCTCCTCTCTTATAAAATCTGAAACCTTTTCAGGTATAAGATAGGCAGTTGTTCCCCCGGAAGCGATCCGGTCCCTGATCAGGGTCGACGATAAATCAATTTGAGGGACGTCAACCATCACCACATCATAAGGAGATTCTGTTTCATATCCCGGCCTTTTCACCCCGACAAATTGAATAAGACGAGAAAGTTCTTCGATTTTATGCCATTTAGGCAGATATTCAATCATATCCCCGCCTATGATGAAATGAAACTCAGCCTCCGGCTCTCTTTCGGCCAGAAGTTTGACTGTTTCATACGTATAGGAAGGACCGTCTTTCTCCAGCTCAAGCGTTTCTACGAGAAATCCGGAATGGCCCTCTATTGCCTTGTGGACCATCTCTTTCCGCTGGGAGGCAGATGCGCCTCCTCTGACCTGTTTGTGCGGCGGGACTCCTGCCGGCATAAACCTGATTTCATCCAGCTTCAATTTGTGGAGGACCTCATTTGCAATAATCAGATGGCCTAAGTGAGGAGGGTTGAACGTTCCTCCTAAAATCCCAACACGTTTTCCCATTTTGGACCTCCTTTATTTAGGAAGTACGATTTTTTTATTTTCCGTTGATTCCTTATATAAAATAATCGTGTGTCCAATTATCTGCACGATCTTTGCGCCAGTTCCTGAAGCGATTTCTTCTGCAACGGTATCTTTATCGTCTTCGCAGTTTTGCAGGATACTTACTTTGATTAATTCCCTTGCTTCCAGTGCTTCGCTGATCTGTTTGATCATATTTCCATTGACTCCGCCTTTACCCACTTGAAAGATAGGATTAAGATGATGAGCCTCTGAACGTAAATACCTTTTTTGTTTACCAGTTAACATATTAACCTCCCAGTTGTTGTTGGACAATTTTTCTCATACGATTGGAATCAGGTTTGATTCCTGTCCATAATTCAAACGCCAGCGCTCCCTGATGGACAAACATGCCGATTCCATTTTCACCATATCCGCCCATTCTGCGAAACGCTTTGATAATGTTCGTCTCCAGCGGATTATAAATAATGTCAGATATAAATGCACCTTTTTTAATACGGGCGGCTTGCACCGGCATCGAGTTTGTATCAGGGGACATGCCGACAGATGTTGTTTGGACAATGATATCATATTCCTCCATCCTTTGTTCAGCCTGCAGCAGCGATAACGCACTGGATGAACAAGGAAACGGACAATCGTTTATGATATCTTCCCCTCTTCCAAGTGTTCGATTACAAATATCCATATTTTGAATGCCTGAGGCGGCCAATGAGTAAAATATCGCCCTGGCAGCCCCACCGGCACCAATGATTAAAACCCTTTTGTTTTCTAAAGGAAAAGGGCAGCTTTCCTTCAGAGATTTCAGAAATCCCATTCCATCCGTGTTATAACCAATAAAACGATTCTCATCTCTTACAACAGTATTGACAGCACCTATGGCTTTTGCAAGGGGATTCACCTCATCCAGCAGCGGAATGATGGCACTCTTATGGGGAATGGTCACATTGAATCCTTTGACACCTAATACTTTCAAGCTTTGCACCGCTTTATCAAGGTCATCGCCTCTTACCAGGAAAGGCTGGTAATGACTGTCGATGTCATTTTCCTTGAAAGCATCATTGTGCATTAGCGGGGACATAGAGTGGGCAATAGGATCTCCGATTACCCCATATAATGATTTCATAGGGAACCTCCCATTATAACGTAATTTGCTTACAGTGATTCCCTCCAGGTGAATCCGCAGCTCCTTGTTCTAAAATAGCAGAAGCG
This sequence comes from Bacillus sp. SRL337, assembly GCF_984799155.1. Lineage (NCBI taxonomy): Bacteria > Bacillati > Bacillota > Bacilli > Caryophanales > Bacillaceae > Bacillus > Bacillus sp. SRL337. The sequence continues at coordinate 3,304,964 of NZ_OZ481793.1, forward strand.
GCCATTCAGCACTGTACAGACTGGAGGGCTCTCTGTTAGGAGCCCGGAACTTTCCATCGGCTGCAGACCCGCGTCTCGAACTAGACAAGCCCATAATCCGGCAGGGTTCACTTTCTTCTCCGATCAACTTACAATAGCAGGTTACAGCTTCTTATGGTTAAATCAATGATTTCCTTAAGAAAACACTGACTCCTTTCGGCACATGGGCAGCTATTGTTGCGCCAGGGTCATTAATAGTGACCCACCCAAGTCCGGAAAATACGACATCCGTTTTACCTTCTTTAATTTTGAATTCATGACGGACCAGTTCCGGAAACTCACCCACGTCATCCTTCCTAGGAGGCTGCAGCATATCTCCAACATGGTTTTTGTAAAGCTCGTCCGCATTTTCCACTTTTGTACGATGGATGTTCAACTCATTAGAGAGATAGCAGGTAAAGGAACGCCTTCCTCCGCTTAAATAATCGAAACGCGACAATCCCCCGAAGAACAAGGTTTGACCTTCATTCAGCTGAAAAACTTTTGGCTTGATTTCTTTCTTTGGCGTGATATACTTCAAATCCCGTTTATCTACATAGTGGGCCATTTGGTGATGGTTGATGATACCTGGTGTATCAATCAATGCTTCTCCGTCGTCTAATGGAATTTCAATCATATCAAGAGTCGTGCCCGGAAAGTGGGAAGTCGTGATGATATCCTTTTCGCCTGTTACATGGTGGATGACACGATTGATAAATGTTGACTTCCCGACGTTGGTACAGCCAACAACATAGACACTCTTCCCCTCACGGTATTGCTCAATAGCCTCTACTGCTTCTTCGATGAATTGGCCTTTGGCGGCGCTCATCAGCTTCACATCAACAGGCTTAAGTCCAAGCTGTTTTGCCTGGAACTTCATCCAGTTGATTACCTTTGACGGCTTGACCGATTTAGGAAGGAGGTCGACTTTGTTCCCGATCAGAAGAACCGGATTGTTTCCGACAAAACGATGAAGGCCGGGGAGCCAGCTTCCATTAAAGTCAAATATATCAACAACCTTCACGATAAGGCCTTCACCTTTGCCGATTTCATTCAAGATTTTCAAAAAGTCATCATCCGTCAGGGAAACATCCTGCACTTCATTGTAATGCTTCAGACGGAAACACCGTTGACAAACAATTTCTTCCTTCTCCAATGAAGATGGCGGGGCATACCCTAACTTCTCCTTGTCTTCCGTTTGAATGCCGACTCCGCATCCAGTACATACAACTTTGGTCACTTTTCTTCCTCCCATTGGATCATGCCTTTACGTTTGAAAAAGTTCATGATCCTTCTTTCAACTTTCCGATTAAACTTCGTTATAAATCCATCCGTCTGGGCAACAGGAACAACCAGAATGGTATAGAAACCGCTGCGGTTGCCGCCCAGGACATCTGTCAAAAGCTGGTCACCGACCACGACAGTCTCTTGTTTGGCGACACCCATTTCTTTCACTGCTCTCCTGAAAGCACGGCCCATTGGTTTCCTCGCTTGATGGATAAAAGGTATATTCAACGGCTCGGCAAAACGCCGGACCCTCTCTTCATTATTATTGGAAACGACCGTTACCTTAATCCCGCTATCTTGCATTAACCTAAACCATTTAATCAGCTTTGGGGTTGCCTGTGCTCTGTCCCATTCAACCAGAGTATTATCAAGGTCAGTGATGATCGCCTTGATTCCCTGTTCCTTGAGCGTTTCAGGTTTTATTTGAAATACGTCTTTAACTTGCTCATTAGGCAAAAAAGATTTTAACACATTTTACACCTCTAACTTTCCTATTCTACCGCTATAATCATAACCAATTTTCCCTTTAGATTCAAAATTAACCATTTCACATATAATTGCCGACGAATTATTCTACCATCAAATAAGACTCGAGGCATCCATTAAATTAAACTAAAAAAAGGATAAGATCAATTTCGGGAATAATTAATCCGTAAAATTTCAAATAATTTTCGACAAAATGATAGCGTTTTAAACTGTGGATAACTTTATACACATTATCCCCTTCGTTCCACTGTAATATTTTGCCTTTATAAACAATTTAACCACAGGTTATCCACTTAAACCTGTGGATAAAGGAACGCTTGTTCTGCTAAAGTAAATTTGGTAGAGTAATGATACAAAGTTATAACTTACTACTTTATGAGATAAAAATTGAGAATATGACACTTTTTTGGAGGTGAACCGTGTGCGTAAACTTTCTGATGATTTGTTGATTGAATCGTATTATAAAGCGAAAAATCTTAAACTCAACCCAGAATTTATCCGCCTCATTGAAACTGAAATTCACCGTCGCTCCTTATCCTACCGTATAAGAATCTCCTCATAACCATTCCCAACAAAAACAGGTGTCTTCAGCGCCTGTTTTTCTTGTGGTCAGGCTGAGCCAATACCTGCATGAAAAAAAACTCCCTTATAAGTCAAGGGAGTACTCGATTCATCGATATCTTTCCAATCCGCTCGCCCATTTTCACTTTACCTGGAACTTGGATATGTTCTGAGAGATGAAATTGATTCTTTTCGAATAAAAGGATGACCGTAGATCCAAAAGAGAAATAACCGATTTCCTCTCCCTTTTCCCATTCATTCCCTTCATTTGTATATTCAATCGAATTGACAAACATCGCTCCCACCTTTACAAGACACATCTTACCGGATCCATGGGATACCTCTGTGATAGAACGAAAATTCTTGGAAAGAGTCCGCACTCCAAAGCTCAGTCCCAGCTCATTAACCGGATACGAGTTCCTGCCAAGTTCCCATCTGTCTAGAACAGTTCCCCGGAGCGGGCTGTGGATTCGATGGTAATCGGCAGGACTCAGATACAAGGTCATGAACTGGCCGCCTTCATACTCCTTTGCCTTATCCCTGGTGCCGAGCATCTCTTCTATTGAGTATTCTTTTCCTTTGACATGCATGTTCAAGGACGCTGATACGCTGCCCGTCTCTGCCATCAATCCGTCCACTGGACTGATGACATCTTCAGCCTCTCCCTCGATCACTCTCGCTCCCTCTTTCAGGCGTCTGATAAAAAAAGAATGAAGGTCAGGATAGAAGGAGGCATCCTTTTCAATTTCGCTCCTATTGATATTATAAGCTTTTATATAAGAAGGAATGAACTTGGCACTTAATCCTGATCGTACGAATCTTCTGAGCAGAAAGGATGTCCATTTTTTATTGGTCAATTCTATACAAAGACGATAAAACGATTTTCTCAACTTTGCATCTCCTTAATGGTTTAGTAGTCCTTATTATTATATACTTGTCCTAAAACGTCCATCTTTTTTTGTATAGGTGCCTATGGCCCATATATTTATACAGAGGTGTTACCTCTCAGATGCTCAATATAGTTCCTGACAAATCTCCAATATTAATATCAATACCCGGGTGAGAGTTCACCCGGGGTATTTATCGTTCATACCTATGAAATTGCCACCAGCCGAACAGAAGCAAGAGAATGAGCAGGACAACAGCCAGCGCCAAGTAGAAGCCTCCATAGTTCACAGGCGGCGGATAAACAGGCAAATAGTAGTACGGATAACCATACACCATCTTTATATCCCTCCTATAGATGTTGTCATAAATATTCTATGCAACGAAGACTGCACGTGTTGTATGCTATTGCTTCAAAATAATGCGTATCCGATCGTAACACATTGCGAACAAACTAAATTGAAGGGACGTGCAAGGACAGAACAGTTCAAACATATGATGCATTATAGGCAAAAGTCCTTCACTGGAGGTGAAAGTATGTCCGCAATCACTGCAGCTATTGGTTATTTCCTGAAAGAGTTGATTTTTCTTGTTTCCTATGTGAAAAACAACGCTTTTCCACAACCGCTTTCATCACAAGAAGAAAAAAAATACTTACGAAAGATGGCTGAAGGAGATGAGGAAGCCAGGAACATATTGATTGAGCACAATCTCCGGCTTGTCGCCCATATCGTTAAAAAATTCGAGAATACCGGGGAAGATCCAGAAGACCTCATCTCAATCGGCACAATAGGATTAATAAAGGCAATTGAAAGTTATTCAGAAGGAAAAGGGACAAAGCTTGCGACCTATGCTGCCAGATGTATCGAGAACGAAATCCTCATGCATCTCCGGGCCCTGAAGAAGACAAAAAAAGATGTATCCCTGCATGATCCGATCGGCCAGGATAAAGAAGGGAACGAAATCAGCCTCATAGATATCCTGAAATCGGATGCTGATGACGTCATTGAAACGATACAGCTAAGCATGGAACTCGAAAAAGTAAGAAAGTATATTTGCGTTCTGGATGACCGGGAGAAAGAAGTTATCATCGGCCGTTTTGGCCTTGATATGAAGGAGGAGAAAACACAAAGGGAAATCGCAAAGGAACTCGGTATTTCAAGAAGCTATGTCTCCAGAATAGAGAAGAGGGCGCTGATGAAGATGTTCCACGAATTTTATCGGGAGGAAAAAGAAAAGCGTCAATCTTCTTGAATACCCTACAGCGGGCAGACCCAGAAGCCGTCTGCTCTTTTTCTGACAAAAAAAGAGAGTATCCAGGGGATCATCTCTCATGCAAAGAAATCGTATTGTTCACCTTGTTAGTCTACACTTACTTCAGCAGCGATAATGATACCGATAGCAGTTGTCAGCAATAATCCCATGATCATAGAGAACATGTTCTTCACTCTCCTTCTCATATGATGTGATTTCTTATTCTTATTTTATTACACCAAATCGCAAATCCCCGGGAAGAAAGTGAACAGTTATTTACCAAGCAGTGACAACTCTGTGAACCATTTCACTACTTCCTGAAAAAGATCCTTTAAAGTCAAAAAGACCGAGTGGCTGCAGAATCCATTCGGTCTTCTTTCTTTATTTGCGTTTTTTCCTCTTTATCCTCAAGGTCAAAAGGGGCACATTTAAAAACATACTTTTCACCTTCCCGTATTCATTCTGTTATCACTATTGGTGACGGCCTAACATCCTGAATGCGATGAAGAAGTAATATCCTGCTGTTTCGTTATGCAGAGTCCTTCTCCACCCACAGTGCATTCAGACGCTTCTCCTGATAAAAGACCATATTCTTATTCTCCTCTCCATTTTTTTTTGTGCATTAGATCAATCTTATAGACTCTTGCTTTAATTTGGTTTCTTCAAACCTCTTAGAGACTATGTGATCGTGATCGTACTCTTCAAACGAACGATTACGTTTTTTGATGGTTATGCTCATGAACAATATATTTAACGTCATAGTAACACCTCCCCTGTTAACTTAATTCGATGTCCTTCACTGGGCTGCCATTTAGAACAATGAAATGGTCTGTTGTTTCAGCTTGCTTTCTTCAAAATGCTTCGTCACGATCATGTCATGATTGTACTCATCGACAGATCGATTTCGTTTTTTAACCGTTACACTCATAAATAAAATATTCAGCGTCATAGTAACACCCCCTTGTAATTGTCATTGCATGCCCATTAAAAAAAGCCGCAAAGAGACAGCTCCCTGCAGCAGGCATAAAAAAGCCGCAGGAATGCACACACTCCCGCGGCTTGGCATGATTAGTTTAAATTACGAAATAATCAATCCATCGGCGATCGAATGTGTATAGAAATATTCAGTTGCTGCATTCATGTTCTTTACTGCTTTAGCATTCAACATCATGTCATTCGACCTCCTTTTCTGATTGTTATTTCCTTACAGAGGTAAGTATATCCAATTATAAAGGAAATGTAAACCATTTTTCCGCCCTTTTTTAAAATTACTTTTGAAGACAAAAAAACCTGGCAGGGAGTTACCCTATCCAGGCTGTGCGGCTACATACCAATTTGCTCATCATCCATCTCGGCCAGCTTTTTCTTTAACCTGACAGCCTGAAAGAAGAACACTCCTGACAAGCCAAGCAATACGACCGTCCCGCCCATTAGCATATAGGTTTTAAGAAGTGTCTTTTCTTCTAACGGAAGAACCGCTCCCAAATATAGAAATACACTTAAGGACACCAGAACAAAAGCAAAACGCTTATAATCTATGATTTTATCATTAACATTCTTTTTCATATTTTCCAAAAGAAATCCCTTCTTTCATCTGGGTTTCAGCTATTGATTTACTAGAAAGACTCTAGTTCCACTCTACCATAGAAAGCGGTCCAGTTATCCATGTAAATCACACCAAATGTGGAAGAAGGGGTAGGCTGCTGCCTGGTTGATTATATCGTTTTTGTTGATTTAAGCTAGTTTTGACACCATCTTCATGACAAGGTTCGCAGAATTAACTGCCGCTGTTTCCAAATATTGATCGAAGGAGACATGCGATTCCTTTCCAGCAATGTCAGAAAGTGAACGGATGATGACAAAAGGGACTTTGAATTGGTGGGCTACCTGCGCTATCGCAGCAGCCTCCATCTCAACCGCTTGAAGATTTTCAAACTTATCACGGATGGCTTCTACACGGCCAGGGTCATCCATGAAAGAATCCCCAGTGGCAATCAGTCCTGATACAATCTTTACTTCAGATGTTTCTTTCGCACTTTCTGCAGCGATTTCTTTCAATCGTTCATCCGCTGTAAATCCGGCAGGCAGCTGTGGTACTTGTCCATATTCATAGCCAAATGCGGTTACGTCTACATCATGGTGCCTTACCTCAGTCGAAATGACGACATCTCCTACATCCAGACCCGAATCAAATCCGCCTGCAGAACCTGTGTTGATGACACAATCCGGTTTGAACCTCTCAAGCAGAACGGCTGTACTCATAGACGCATTGACTTTCCCAATCCCGGAACGGAGGAGAACAACCTCCACTCCATGCATGACACCGGAGGTATACTGGCTTCCGCCAATGGTTTCTTCCTTGGCATTATCAATATTTTCTCTGAGCAATCTTACCTCTTCTTCCATCGCGCCGATAATAGCAATTTTCATATTGAACCCCTCATTTCATTCACGTATTGTATACTCTTTATGTATGTTGTTATTTTAACCTAATGGCAGCATGTTTTCCACATCACTGCATGTATGAAGATTGAGGAGGTACCTATGAATATTGAATTTGATTTAATTCAGGACAAGATCGAGTTTTTTGAAGCCAGGGATTTGCAGACTCTCGAAAAGAAGATAAATGAACAAATTGGACACAACAAGAGCATTCTTCTAACGGTCCATTCGGTTTCACACAATGTCACCATCGATGGGAAGGGGCATCCATTATATACAGCAGCAGTCCATTTCAAGGCAAAAGCTAAAAACTAACTAAAGCGGAAGCGCCTTGATCAGCCCCGACAGGCATAAGACAAACCGGCAGGAAGGTTGCTTTCTAACCTTTTTGATGGATTTGCTTATGACCCGAGGGGCTAGGCGCTGGAGCTGGATGTACTAAAGCGGAAGCGCCTTGATCAGCCCCGACAGGCATAAGACAAACCGGCAGGAAGGTTGCTTTCTAACCTTCTTGATGGATTTGCTTATGACCCGAGGGGCTAGGCGCTGGAGCTGGATGTACTAAAGCGGAAGCGCCTTGATCAGCCCCGACAGGCATAAGACAAGCCGGCAGGAAGGTTCCTCTCTAAGGTTTTGACCTTCTTGACGGATAAAAAAGACGGCCCGTCCCTGGAAAATCCAGGAACGGACCGTGCTTATTAATCTTTATCATTTTCGATGAGTTCTTCCATTTTAACAGGTTTCCAGCCTTTGCCGTCGATCCATTCAAGGTAAACCCTGTAAGTTGTCGATTTATCCTTTGGCGCTACGGTCCCGATTGCTTTGTCCGGGCCTCCGTTGCGCTCCAGCCACCAGACCGTCATGTTATCTTCCGGAAGGCCGGTTGCGTAGGATAAAGCTTGGACTTTTTCCTGCCAATCGGCAGAATTTTCCTTATATTCAGCAACGTGTTCTCCTGTCTGCTGTGTACCAATCGGTTTCCAGCCCGGATTCACGATTTCCTTTTTAACATTCGGCGCATTGCTGTCTTTTACAATTTTCTTTTTGTCATCAGAAGAGTCTTTCTCTTCTTTTTTATCTTTTTCATCTTGCTTTTCGTCTCCCGCTAAGCCTTCACCATCAGCAACGGGCTTATTATCGTCCTCATCCTCTGCAGCATTATCCGCTTCAGAGTCATCTTCAGTGGATGCGTCTTCATTGGCAGCTACTTCATTTTCCGAGGAGGAAGTATCAGCTGAAGGATCTTCTGTTTCCTCTTCATTATTTGAATCACTGCTGTCCGCTACTTCATTCGATGTAGATTCTGTATTATCCCCGGCTGCCGGTTCTGTGTCATTACCCAGGAAAATGGTCGCCCCAACGACGACAATCAACAGCACTACAATTCCAATCAGGCTGTTTAAAACCACATTGGATTTTTTCTTAGCCCTTTTATCTAAACGGGATTTATATTTCGGCATTCATTGTACACTCCTCTGCAACTTTATACCTTTTTTCATCAGGCTCTTTTTCTCTTTTACCCATTCTATCATGCAAATAAATTCATCAAAAGAAATATTATTAAAAATAAGAATGATGTACTATCATGATTCTGTTTCCATTTCGCTGCTTTCATAGAGCATGTCGGCAATATCTTTGAATATCGGATAGATCCCGCCTTCGTATTCCACAACATCCATATTCACGACTGCCAATGCATATTTCGGATCATCAAAGGGGAAATAGCCTGCAAACCATTTATTGTACAGTTCTTTTCCTCCAATAGATTGGCCTGTCTGTGCCGTTCCTGTTTTTCCAGCAATCTCATAGGATGCTGTTTGTAAAAACTTCGCAGTTCCTGACTCTCCTGCTATAACGTTTCGCAGATACTGCTGCATTTTCATGGCTGTATAGGGGGACACTGCATGCTTTTCTTCTTCTTGTACCGGGAAATCGACCAATTCAGTCCCGTTTTTATACTGAATCCCACTTACCGTTCTGATGCTCCGCCTGATACCACCCCTGGCAATGGTTGCCATCATGTTGGCAACACCAGTCGGCGTCACCCTTACTTCCCGTTGGCCGATCCCGGTCTGTGCTACAAAGTTCATATCCTTTCTCTCAACCTCATTTATGAATATCCTTCCGCTATCAATCGGCAGCTGTTCAAAATCTTCATAGTGGAAGATACTGCCTTTCCAGCCTATTTCCCCGGTTAAACCAAGTTTTTCTGCGTACAGATCCAGCGTTTGTTCATCTTTTTCAATCAGGCTTTTGGCGATATCAGCAAAAGTCCGATTGCAGCTGACAGCAAAACTTTCATTGATATTTATGGTGCCATGCGGTTTTGTAGCAGGTTTCCCATAAATATCTTGATCGCAATTAAATAAAGTATTTTCATCAATCAAATTAAGATCTATCGCTGCAGAAGCAACGACTGTCTTAAAAACAGATCCGGGTACCAGCTGGGTTGCCATTAGATTCTTTGCTCCATCATTGGAGAAAGGCGTTCCCTGCTGGACGGCTGGCCGTGAAACACTGGCCAAAACATCACCGCTCTCGATATCAAGAAGGACTGCACCTCCCCTTTTGATTCCATGCTGATCCACAAGTTGTTCCATTTTCTCTTGCAGCACGGAATCCAGGGTTGTTTGAATACTAAGTGGATAAAAAGGATTCGCAGGAGCGAGATATTTTACATCGACTCCGAACAATGGTCCACCTCTTGCATCTACATGATAAATCAGTTTCGCTTCCTGCTCGGCAATCAGCCATTCATCGAAAGATTTCTCCAACCCCGATATCCCTATTTTTTGAGTAGCCCCCTTTACTCTGTCAGGATACCTTTCGTGAAACCTTTCTTCATTTTCACCAGTCAATCCTATCAACTGCTGAGCGAAGACGACATTTTTAGGATATTTACGTTTCAAAGCGAATACACCTTTGAGTTGCAGCTGGTTAATGGCATTCATTTGATTTTGATTCAATATGTAAGGAGTTTTCCCTCCGTAGACGAACGGCTCTTTTGCACCCTCAATATCCTTTTGAAGCTCTCTCTCATTTATTTGAAGAATGTCAGCCACTTTTTTGGCATCCCAATCAATTCTGGCCAGAAAAGGAAACAGCACAAGGACGTTTTTCGTTTCATAATTTATAGAATCCCCATCCCTGTCAAGGAATGCCCCTCTGCCTTCGTCAATGATCAACTGCTGAGTCCTTTGGTTCACACTATTTTCAATTAAATTTATTTGATGTTTTGAAAATGACTCTGTCTCCATTAACTGTATCTGGACAAGCCTGGTTATAAGTCCGATCATTATCAACATGATCATGCCACTGAAAAAGTATATTCGCCTTTTTTTCATCTAGAACACCTCGTCAATCATTGTTGACGTTTTGGCGGGAAACATACTCCTTCCTAAATAACAACACAAAAAAAGTGATGAAGGCATGCGCCCTCATCACCACTATAACTTAATTTACTGCTGTAATCTTTACACTCATTTCTCCGCCTGGTGTCTGAACCGAAACTTGATTGCCTACTTTATGCCCAAGGAGGCTTTTGGCGATCGGCGAATCGTTTGAGATTTTCCCTTCAAACGGATCTGCTTCCGCACTTCCTACGATTGTATACGTTTCTTCATCACCGTCAGGAAGTTCGATGAAAGTGACAGTCTTTCCAAGTGTGACGGTATCAGAATTCATTTCGTCTTCCTGGATGATCTTGGCATTGCGAATCATATTTTCAAGTGTGGAAATTCTTCCTTCAACGAATGCCTGCTCATCTTTTGCTGCATCGTACTCGGAGTTCTCAGACAGGTCACCGAAACTGCGGGCGATCTTGATTCTTTCCACTACTTCTTTACGTTTAACTGATTTCAAATGCTCCAGTTCTTTTTCTAATTTTTCTTTACCCTCTTGCGTCATTGGATATACTTTTTCTGCTGCCAAAATACTTCACTCCTTAAAATTAATAAGAACCTCCCACTGGTCCTTTATGTACATAAGCGTGCTGCTTGTGCTCCGGAATTCCTCCTAGTCAGCTTCTTCCATTGTATTATAGGGAATGGACACCAAGGGGTTTTCCCTTCTCGTCCATTCCCTAAACAAGGATATTCGCTTGTAATTGGTTCCTTTGGGAAAAAAATACTGTATGTTTTTATCTATGCTATCGTATTACAAAAATGATTTTTGTTCAAGAATTGTTTGAATTTTTGTTACCATTAGATCGATCGCCACATGATTATGGCCGCCTTCCGGAATGATGACATCCGCATATCGTTTAGTTGGTTCAATGAATTGGTTATGCATTGGACGGACGACATTGATGTACTGATCAATGACAGAATCGATGGACCGCCCGCGTTCCTTTATGTCCCGCAGCATCCGGCGTATGATCCGTAAGTCAGCATCAGTATCCACATAAAGCTTAATATCCATTAAGTTACGCAATCTTTCATCTTCTAATACCAATATTCCCTCTAAAATAATTACGTCCTTCGGTTCGACCAGCAGCGTTTCCTGTGAACGGGTATGCATTTTATAATCATAAACTGGTTTGTCAATGTTCTCATGTTTCAAAAGTTTCATTAAATGCTCGATCAAGAGATCATTGTCAAACGCAAGCGGATGATCATAATTTGTTTTCAGTCTTTCCTCAAAAGGCAAATGACTTTGGTCTTTGTAATAATAGTCCTGTTCGATCATCAGGATGGAATGCTCTTGAAATGATTCATATATGGAACGGGTGACGCTTGTCTTTCCTGACCCCGATCCTCCGGCTACACCTATAACAATTGGCTTGGGACTCATTGAATAGTGGAACTCCTTTCCTATATCATGCTGCAGACTCTATTGTCACTGAAGTCTCATGGCGTTTTCAGGGATGTATTTATTTTTTTCTGCTGACAGCGATACCGTCTCCAACCGGGATGATCACTGTTTGATACTCGGGATGGCTCATCAGCCATTCATTATACCGTTTAAGCTTTTTAACCATTTGACGGATTCGTTTATTCTCTACTTCTTCCTCTGCAACCATTCCTTTGAACAAAACATTATCAGAGTAAATGACCCCTTCAGCTGTAAGGAATGGAGTGTATAGATCAAAGAATTTTTGATACTGTCCCTTCGCTGCATCAATGAATATGGCATCAAAAGGACCTTTCCCTTTAACCTCTTCAACCTTGTCCAATGCATCGCCGAAAATCATATCGAGCTGATCTTGGTGACGTGAACGTCCTGTAAAGCCAAGCGCTTGCTGATAACGCACTTCGTCCCTTTCCAGCGTCACAATTTCAGTGCCGGGAAGCACTTCAGCCATTCTCAACCCAGAGTAGCCGATTGCTGTCCCGATTTCGAGGATTCTCTTTGGCTTTTGAATCCTCAATAGCTGCAAGAGGGTCTCGATGCCTGCAAGTTCCATGATCGGCACATTCTCTTTTTCAGCGAATGCTTCCATCTCAGTCAACAGCTCATTTCTGTCTCCTACCAACGATTCAATATAAACATTTACTGCATTATCCAAGGTATTCACTCACTTTCCCATTTCTCAGAGGCAATCTATCAGTGAATTTCGATTAAAAGCCTACATAAAAGTAGAAAGCCCGCAAGCTTTCTACCTGAATTATATAATACGAAAATTTGCGTATGTCTTAAAAAACACTTGTATTATTTTAGCACATAAAAAAGAGGAAAGCTAATAAACTTTCCTCTTTGTTTTTATTCTTCTGAAGTGATATATTTCGCCTTTTTCTCATTGTGTTCATCCAGTGTTTCAGAATAATAGACTGTACCTTCTTTTGAGGCAAGGAAGTAGAGGTAGTCCGTGTCATCAGGGATGAGTGCCGCTTCGATGGAGGTTACTCCCGCGTTCGCAATCGGTCCGGGCGGAAGTCCCTGATTCTGATACGTATTGTATGGCGAATCTATGTCCAGGTCATCATAAACTGTCCTCGACTTATGTTCCCCTAACGCATAAAGTACAGTGGGGTCCGTCTGCAGTGGCATTTCCGCTTCAAGGCGATTATAGAATACACTTGAGATCTTCCCTCGGTCAGCCTTCTCCGTTGCTTCTTCTTCAACCAATGAAGACAGTGTCAACAGTTGATGAATTGAGAAATCCTGCTCCACCCTGGAAGTTTCAAATTGGGTCAGGACATCCTGGGTCTGAGAGATCATTTTTTCAATGATAGTGTCCAATGAAGGTTCTTCTTCATAGAACGGATATGTAGAAGGGTACAAATAGCCTTCCAGAGGATGTTTGACACCTTCAGCCATGATATCCTCTTTTATAAGCAGATCCGGGAACTTTTCAATCTCCCCCGCAATAAATTCCTTATCATCTAACTTTTTCATTATTTCGGCCGCATTATATGGAGTCTTTTCAGCAATTTTTTCAGCAATCTGATCCAGCTGCAGTCCTTCAGGAACCGTTATTTTGAATTCAGCCTTCATCATCACCTTGCCGGTCTTTAAGCTTGTAATGATTTCATCCAGAGTCATGGCTGGGGTTAGATCGTAATTCCCGGCTTGAAATCCTGATTCATTATTGAATTTCACATAATACTTAAAGACGTGCGCATTTTTGACAATGCCGTTTTCCTCTAAAATATTTCCGATTGAAGTTACACCTGAACCAATCGGAATTTCAACCTTGACAGCCTTATTATTATCTTCGTCTACAGGCTGAAGTGCAGATTTAACATAGAGATAGCCTCCGATCGCTGTACCGCCTACGATGATTAGCAGGGCAAGGACGACAATCCCGACAATTCTTCTGACTACCTTGGCTTCTTCTTTTCGCTCTATTAATTTTGATAAGAATATCTCTTTTTTAGTTTTTTTATTTTCACTCATTCCATATATCCCCCTCTTTCCAAAAAACGGGGTTCCCCCTTAAATTTCGACATGCATCTTTTACATTATACTATATTTTTTAGTCAAAAAAAGAGGTCATTCTGCAAAAAAGGAATCTTCTTTCCATTTGCATAAGGCCCTTAAAAAATAGCAGGGCTATGATTTACGGTTTGAGAGGATCTTAGCTCTATTACCCATACAATTACACATGAATGACAGCAGACTAGTGTACCTTACACACTCATGCCCTCCCTGCATCAGGGAAAGCTATACAACGGCATGATCCGGGGGTGGGAGAGAACCATGTATGACTAACCAAAAAAGAGGACGAAACCATAAATGGTTCCATCCCCGGCGGCACTCGATTCTTATTCTTCTTCCTCATCAAGGAAGGTTTCAAGCATTTCTTCGATCATGTCCCATTCTTCTTCTGTTTCAATCGGCTTCAATTCGCCCTCTTCACCTTCGTCTCCAGGAACGAATGCAGAAGCATGGATTTCGATTTCTTCATCTCCATTTTCATCTGCTCCTACAGGGTAGTAAAGTACATAAGACTTGTTAAATTGATCTGATTCAAAAGTGAAAAGAACTTCACAAAGCTGCTCGCTTCCTTCTTCATCAATAATCGTGATTTGCTTTTCTCCGTGTTCCATGTTTATACACCTCTTATTTTTGGCTGTCCAAATACCCTTGTAGGATAAAGGCTGCAGCCATTTTATCGATCACTTTTTTTCGTTTCTTCCTGCTCACGTCTGCTTCCAGTAATATTCTTTCCGCAGCCATGGTGGTTAAACGCTCGTCCCACAAAATAGTTGAAACACCGAGCTTGTCCTCAACCAGTTTAGCATACTTTTGGGATGCTTCACCACGAGGACCCACTGTATTGTTCATATTCTTCGGAAAGCCGATGACCACTTTTTCGACCTCGTACTCTTTGATTAGTTCTTCCACCCGCTTAAGGCCGAATTGTGACTGGTCCTCATTGATGGAAATCGTTTCAATGCCCTGGGCTGTCCATCCCATCGCATCGCTTACTGCTACGCCGACTGTCTTTGAGCCGACGTCAAGTCCCATAACGCGCATCCTTTACCCCTCTTTATGCTGTTTTAAATAAGATTTAACCAGCACTTCAATGATCTCATCCCGTTCCAGACGACGGATGATGTTACGAGCATCCTGGTGCCTGGGAATGTACGCAGGGTCCCCGGATAAAAGATAACCTACAATTTGATTGATTGGATTGTATCCTTTTTCCTGCAAAGCATTGTGAACCTGAAACAGCACCTCATTAACGTCCTGTTCAAACGGTTCATCCGAAAAATTAAATCGCATTGTTTTATCAAAAGAGCTCATCATTCGCACCTCTCTTTAGGCTTGGTGTATTCTGGCAAACCTATCTTATTACATTCATTGTACACCACTTTAGTATCGATTTAAACGGATTTGACCCAATCTTCTACAAACTTCAAGGCATCATCCAATTTTTCGGGATTTTTACCGCCGGCTTGAGCCATATCCGGGCGGCCGCCGCCGCCGCCGCCGCAAATTCCGGCAACTTCTTTCACAAGCTTTCCTGCATGGTAGCCCTTTTCTACAAGGTCTTTCGTCACTCCTGCAGTGAAACTGACTTTATCATCTTGAGCTGATCCCAGAACGACTACAGCCGAACCAAGTTTCTGCTTAAGGTCGTCCACCATGTTTCTAAGGTTATTCATATCTGCACCTGCAACTTTGGCAGAAAGAACCTGGATTCCATCGATTGTCTTCACCTGGTCAGTCAGACTGCCAGCTTCAATATTTGATAATTTGCTTGACAGAGATTCGTTTTCACGCTGAAGGTCTTTCATTTCAGATAGGAGGCTGTCGATCCGGGTAACGATATCCTTAGGCTTGGATTTCACTTTTTCAGCCGCCTGTTTCAGTAAGCTGACTTGTTCATTCAGCATATTGTAAGCCGCTTCACCAGTGACTGCTTCAATCCTGCGTGTACCTGCGCCAATTCCACTTTCAGAAACAATTTTGAAAAGACCTATTGCAGAAGTATTGCTGACATGGCATCCCCCGCATAGTTCAAGGCTGAAATCACCGATAGAGACTACACGGACAGTATCTCCATATTTCTCTCCAAATAAAGCCATTGCGCCCATTTCTTTTGCTTCTGCAAGTGATTTGTAATCTGTACCCACTGTCATGCTATTCCACACCTGCTCGTTGACAATCGCTTCGATTCTTTCAATTTCCTCCGCGCTGACACTGCCAAAGTGAGAAAAGTCAAAGCGCAGGCGATCTGGTTCTACAAGTGATCCTGCCTGGTTGACATGACCGCCGAGCACATCTTTCAGAGCTTGATGCAGCAAGTGTGTTGCTGTATGGTTTTTTATGACCTTACTGCGTGTACCTTCGTGAACAGCTGCTTTTACTTCCTGTCCCTTCGAAAGAGTCCCCTCTTCTACTACGGCACTGTGGAGGTTCTGGCCATTCGGTGCTTTTTTGACATCCTTGACTGCAACTTTCACTCCGTCAGCTAAAAGAACGCCCTTATCCCCGATTTGTCCGCCGCTTTCAGCATAAAATGGAGTTTTATCCAGGATGAATTGAATTTCATCGCCTTTTTCTGCTTTGGCCGTCAACTCATTGTCCTTCACTATCACTTCTACTCTGGAAGTTGTTTGAAGCCCATCATAACCTGTAAATTCACTCTCGACTTTAATATCCCCCAGCACTCCTCCCTGCACTTGCATAGAGCCTGTGTCCTGGCGGGCAGAACGTGCACGTTCACGCTGAAGCCCCATCTCTTTTTCAAAGCCTTCCTGATCCAGCGTCATGCCTTCTTCTTCTGCATATTCTTCTGTGAGTTCAACAGGGAAACCATAGGTATCATAAAGACGGAATACATCTTTACCGGAAATCACCGTATTTCCAGCAGCTTTCTCTTTCTGAATGACAGAAGAAAGAATGGATAGACCCTCATTCAGTGTTTCATGGAACCGTTCTTCCTCGTTCTTGACAACCTTCTGGATGAATTCTGTCTTCTCTTTCACCTCTGGATAGAAGTCCACCATGATTTCCGCAACAACCGGTACAAGCTCAAACATGAACGGACGGTTGATATTGATTTGTTTTGCAAATCTTACAGCACGGCGGAGCAGCCTTCTTAAAACATATCCCCTGCCTTCATTCGAAGGAAGCGCGCCATCACCGACAGCAAATGATACGGTCCTGATATGGTCAGCGATCACTTTGAATGCAACATCCTTCTGGTCGTCCGCCCCGTATTTCTCGCCTGAAACTTTTTCAACAGCCTTCATGATCGGCATGAAAAGGTCCGTTTCAAAATTGGTCGGCACCCCTTGAGCAACGCATGCCATCCTTTCAAGTCCCATTCCGGTATCAATATTCTTCTTAGGAAGCGGCGTGTAGGTGTTGTCAGGATTATGGTTGAATTCAGAGAACACCAGATTCCATACTTCCAGATAACGGTCATTCTCGCCGCCAGGATATAATTCAGGATCATCTGGATTATCCCCATATTCAGGTCCGCGGTCATAGAAAATTTCAGTGTTTGGTCCGCTTGGGCCTTCTCCAATATCCCAGAAGTTGCCTTCAATTCTGATGATCCTTTCAGCAGGAACACCGATTTTATCTCTCCAGATTTCAAATGCTTCTTCATCTTCAGGGTGGATGGTAACAGAAAGCTTTTCAGGGTCAAAGCCAATCCACTTTTCATCCGTCAGGAATTCCCATGCCCATTCGATTGATTCCACTTTAAAATAGTCGCCGATGGAGAAATTGCCAAGCATTTCAAAGAATGTATGGTGGCGCGCCGTTTTCCCGACATTCTCAATATCGTTGGTTCTGATCGATTTCTGCGCATTTACGATACGTGGATTTTCAGGAACCACACGTCCGTCAAAATATTTCTTCAGTGTAGCAACACCACTGTTGATCCACAGCAGGGAAGGATCTTCATGAGGAACGAGCGAAGCACTTGGCTCTACCCTGTGGCCTTTTTCTTTAAAGAACTCTAAAAACTTTCTTCTGATTTCTGCACCTGTTAAGGTTTTCATGTTTCTTCTTCCTCCTTCATTCATATAGATTTAACCAAAAAAGCATACAAAAAAGCCCTCATCCCTGGTCAGGGACGAGAGCTTGCTCGCGGTACCACCCTGGTTATGAACCCTTTAAGAAGGATTCATCACTCTGGAGCCTTAACGCGGCGAACGGCAGGGTTACTGCACTCTGGATTAGCGTTCTGTTATCCTTCACCTGGAATTCCTTTCAGCCTGGGAAATTCCTCTCTTATGTGCAAGCGCACTCAGGTGGACTATAACATACTCGATCTTTCGTCGATTTGGTTAGTGTTTTATTGTATAAGTCGAATTATAGGAATATCATGGTCATTTGTCAATCTGAACAGCGTAAAAAGGGAAATAATTTTTCAAGGACCTTCCCTTGCTGTAAAGTGGGTGCGTGCATGAATGATGGCTACTTTCACCATCGCCAGGAGCGGGACGGCTACGATCAAACCCAGCACCCCTCCCACTTCACCTCCAATGATCAGTGCAGCCATAATAAAAAGCGGGTGCATATGAAGGCTTTTTCCGACAATCAATGGAGACAGGACATTGCCCTCAAGGAACTGCAATACGAAAACAATCACAACCACTTTAACGATCATTTCAGTGGAAATCGTGCTGGCGACAATGGCGGCCGGAACCGCACCTATCACTGGTCCAAAGTAAGGGATGACATTTGTGATTCCCACAATGATACCCAGCAGCAGCGGATATTTCATATCAAACAGCCAAAAAGAAAGCGCAGCCAGGGTTCCGATAATCAAGCATACCAATAACTGCCCCCTTATGTATCCTCCAAGTGAATCATCCAAATCCCTCAGAAAGCTACCGGCACTATGTCTCCATCTTTTGGGCGTCAACCTTGTCGCTGTGTTCTTCACTTTTGGAAAATCCTTCAATAAATAAAAAGAGATGAAGGGAACAATAGCAAAGAGCAACAGGCTGTTCATCACTTTTAATACACCGGATAATATCAATGCGACAATTCCATTAAGCCATTCCTCAAACCTGTCGATCCTTGACTCAAGCTCTTGCTGGATGCCATCGGGCCAAGTCGATGTCTGCTGCTGGACATAATCCAGCCAGCGTTCGTATTGATCCGTGTAGAGCGGGGCATTCTCAGCCAAATCCTTCAGTTGATGAATGATGACAGGGATACCTTTGTAAACCCCATAGCCCAAGCCGCCAAAAAACAAGATATAGATAAGCAGGATGGCAATTCCCCTGTGGATCCCCGCTTTAAACAATTTTTCAACCACCGGATGGAGGAGATAGGTGATGAAACCGCCAAGCAGGAAGGGGATGAAACCTATGATGATGACTTTTAAAACAGGCTGCCAGACAGGATGCAGCAGATAGAGAATATAAAATGTGATCACAGCCAGGAGGGTGATCGCCAGACGGTAAAGCCATCTAATATAGGCGTTGTTGTTTTTCATCGTTCCCCTCCTTTTCGTTCACGATTTGCTACTACTTAATGTGGGCAAAAAAAAGGAAACCATTCAGTACAGGTTGGTTCTGCTTTTAAATGGCTGCTTTGCTTAAACGTTTTTTATGAAATAGTATCCCGAAAGCTTCCGAGGTGAAGTAGAACGTTGCTTCTGTTGAAGTGGACTTGAGAGAATCTGCTGAGGGCGATTGTTTCGGATAGAAGCCTCTACTCTTACAACACTTTTTTAGTATTCGGCTTTTTTCAGGAATCCTTCTATTGACATTTTGGCGTTTTCTTCTGTGATGTACAAGGACTCATCCATCGGCACGTTTACTGGAGTTCCCTCTTGTTCATGCCCTATAGAACCACTCTAGCAGACTTACGAGCCCGCTTTTCTTGTTGAAATGCCCTTAGTAATACCGAGCAAAACTATGCCGGACCTCCCCTCTCCCTGCAATGAACGGAATCCCCGCGTGAATCAAAAAAAACAGAGGGAGAACCCCCCTCTGTTCTTAAAACATCTTTTTCATTTGTTTACGCATTTTCTTCATGTTCCGACCGCTCATCATGTTTGAACGGCGTGAATACATCGTTGCTGCGATTCCTGCTCCGAATCCGATCATGGAGGCCATTGTTTTGTTCAAGGTGCCCACCTCTTCCCTTAACTTAATTGGCGGTCTTCCTCGTCAAACAAATCATCTAATGAACTAAGTGTTCCATCTTCCTCGACCTGGTGCGTGTGTATCACACCCTTGGTGATTGAGAGTTCGATAAAGCATTTCCAGCAGTAATACTGGTTTATTCCAATCTTGCCTATATCTTTGCTTTGACAATTTGGACATTTCATTATATCCGCCACCCCTTTAACTCCGTGGCATCGACTTGCTTTTCCAGGCATCTGGAACCTGTCCAAAACGTATATCTTTGCCATCTTTTCCAGTAGCCAGTATGTCCAAATTGCCAGAAGCCTATTCAGTGTTCTTTCATTACGAGGAAGAACGGCGCCATAATTGAAAAAGTATCCAGAGGATCAAACCTCCGGATACTAATATGATTCGCTTTATCAAAGAAAATCATAAGGTGTAACCTTTTCCATTCCGATCATCGGATCTGCGTGCAGCATTTCCTCCAGCTTGTCCTTCGGCTGTTCCTCATCTTCCTCGAGAGACTCCTTACCATCCTCTGAATTTAGTCCTTTAAGCTTTTCATACAGAGTCGTCAGTCTCTGGATATCTTCTTCTCTTTCCACGCCTATCCTCAATGCTTGTTCTTCCCCGCATAGAATAAGGGCATTTCGGCTTCTGGTGATGGCTGTATAAAGAAGATTGCGCCTGAGCATCCTGAAATAGCTTTTGACAACCGGCAGGATGACAATCGGGAATTCACTCCCCTGTGATTTATGGATTGAACAGCAATAGGCAAGGGTGATTTGATTCAATTCCTGGCGGGTATAGGTGACCTCATTTCCTTCAAAAGACACTACCACCATATCCTGCTTTTCTGTGTTTTCTTTTGCATAAAAGATGGAGATGACTTCACCGATATCTCCATTGAATACATTGCTTTCCGGTTGGTTGACCAGCTGCAGTACTTTATCACCAATCCTGTATTTTGTATCCCCAAAAGATATTTCTTTGCGGCTGCCATCATTCCTGTTGAAGATCTCCTGAAGCATGACGTTTAAATTGTCAATGCCGGCAGGGCCCCTGTACATAGGAGCAAGTACCTGGATGTCCTTCGCACTATATCCTTTTGATTTAGCGTTTGTCACCACTTTCTCCACTACTTCAGCAATCTGGGAGGTAGTACATTTAATAAAAGAGCGGTCTTTCTGGGGCTGCAGCAGATTGTCAGGAAGCTTTCCCGTTTTCATATCATGAGCCATTTCAATGATGGATGACCCTTCCTCCTGGCGGTAAATGTCAGACAGCCGGACGGTCGGGACTATTTCGGACTTCAGCAGATCTTTTAAGACCTGGCCCGGACCAACGGAAGGAAGCTGATCTTCATCCCCTACAAGTACCACTTGGATATCATCCGGAAGGGCTTTGAACAGCTGATTCGCCAGCCATGTATCGACCATGGACATCTCGTCGACTATCAGGAGCTTTCCCTGTATGGAACGATCTTCATCATAATCAAAGCCGTCCGTCCCGTTCCATCCGAGAAGCCTATGGATTGTCCCAGCAGGAAGGCCCGTTGATTCCGTCATCCTTTTTGCCGCCCTTCCTGTAGGGGCGGCCAGAAGGACAGGGAAAGGTTCATCTTTGTAATCCTTGGGGTCAAGCGAACAACCATGAAGTTCACTGTAAAGCTCCACGATTCCCTTAATGACAGTCGTCTTGCCTGTCCCCGGGCCTCCCGTCAGAAGCATCATTGAAGACATGAGAGCGGTCTCTATGGCTTCTTTTTGAGTAGGTGCGTATTGGACATTTAATCTTTCTTCCAATCCCCCGAGCGCCATTAGAAACTCAGATTGGGGGAATTGGTCTGTATATTGATCCTGTGATAGGAGCCGTTCGATATTCGTTACCAATCCTTTTTCCGAAAAATATAAAGATGGAAGGTACACCCTCCGCTCTTCACCGATGATCTTCCCTTCTTCTTGAAGCTTAATGACTTCCTGTGAAATATCATCAAAACTGATTCTTTCGCTTTGGCTTTTTTCCAGAAGAGATTTAACATCAGTCAACAGGGTTTCAGCTTCAAGGTAAACATGGCCTTCCTGAAGGCAGTTATGTTCAAGGGTATAGAGACAACCGGCCTTTATCCGATCAGGATGGCTGCCGGTGATGCCAAGCTTGCTTCCCAGTTCGTCCGCACGGCCAAAACCGATTCCTTCGATATCCTCGACCAGTTTATAAGGGTTCTTCTGAAGGATTTCCAGGGCCTGTTCCTTATAGGCCTGGTAGATTTTCATGGAAATCTGCGGACCGAATCCGAAGCCGTTCAGGTTGATCATCACACGTTCAAGCCCTTGATGTTCCACCAGGGAATCATATAATGATTTTGCTTTATCCGGCGGCAGCTTAGGAATGTCATCAAGCAGTGAGGGTGTCTCCAGAATCTTGCTTATAGCATTTTCACCCAGCTGTTCCACAATTTTTTCAGCTGTTTTCTTTCCTATTCCTTTAAACAGCTCGCTCGAAAGGTAATCAACAATTCCTTGTTTTGTCTGGGGGATTTCCTTTTTGAAACGTTGTGCATGAAATTGCATACCAAACCTGGGATGGTCTTTGAAAGCACCATGAAAGACATAGGTTTCCTGTTCATGGATTTTGGGGAAATGACCGGTGATGACCGCTTCCTTGTCCTCATATTGGGCATTGGTCGATTCCACCCTTATCCGGATGACAGAGTAAAGGTTGCTTTCATTGTGGAAGATGGTGACAAGATGTTTACCCTTTATATAAATTTCGTTTTCATCGAAAAGTTCTAACGAGTCCTGCCTGCTCATTTAGAATCCCCCTTGTTTCTATCTTATTTCTCTTCTTTCAACTGTTCGATCATTTTTAATCCATAACCGGCAAGCATATGATCCGGCTGGATATCAATCGCCTTCTCGAAACAGCTTCTTGCTTTTTCAGCATCTTCTTCATAGCCTGCATAAGCAACACCAAGATTATAATAGGCATCTGCATGTCCCGGATCTTGTTCAACAACAATATTCAGCTGTTCAATTGCTTCTTTATAAGCTTCTGTTTTCGCCAGGCAGAGCCCGTATTGGAAACGTGCATCCGTATCCTCCCCATTCAGCTCGACACTTCTCATCAGATAAGGAAGGGCCAGTTTTGGCTGATCCAGATTCACAAGTGAAATGCCCAGCATGAAAAAGACATCTTCGTTTTCCAGTCCTTTTTTGATAGCTGTTTCAAAGGCTTCCTTTGCTGCATCAAAGTTCTCACTGTTGAAATACAGGTTGCCAAGGGAGTAATATGCGGATGCTGCTTCTTCATCGAGGGAGATTGCCCTTTTTAAAAACTTTTCCGCTTTTTCGTTGTCTCCTACTGATAGGAGGACATTTCCAAAGTTTATGTATGCAACAGGATCTGTTGGGTTTTCTTCGATGGCTTCGCTGAAAAATTTGACAGCCTCTTCAATCTTTCCTTCCTGAAGAAGCTGGATTCCTTTTAAATTTTTATCCATATGTAACACCTCTTGTTTGTTGTTTTGTCTTTCAGTTTATTTTCCTAGTATATCATAACAGTGCATTTCCTAAGAAAAGCCCTTTGCAAAAATAAAAGGCTAACCAGATATTCAATCTGATTAACCTCATGATGATCATCCTACAAACTCAAGCTTTTTTTCATCCTTAAAAATTTCATCGATGGTCCCTCCGCCCAGGCATTCATCTCCATTGTAGAAGACGACTGCTTGTCCTGGAGTAACAGCTCTTACAGGCTCTTTAAAAACAACTTTAACCTTATCATCTTCCAGAATCTGCACCTTCACTTCATGGTCTTCCTGACGGTAACGGAATTTAGCTGTACATTCAAATTCTTGCGGTTTTCCGCTAGTAGAAGTCCAGGCGATATCTGTTGCAAGAATTGAATCCGAGTAAAGTGCTTCGTGGTCAAAGCCCTGCTCAACAAAAAGAACATTTCGGTCAAGGTCTTTTCCGATGACAAACCAAGGTTCACCGGCTCCGCCGATTCCAAGTCCCTGCCTCTGGCCGATTGTATAATACATCAGGCCGTCATGCTTGCCTTTTACTTCACCATTCAGCGTTTCCATATTGCCGGGTTGTGCAGGCAGGTAGTTGCCCAGGAACTCCTTGAAGTTCCTTTCTCCGATAAAGCAGATGCCTGTGCTGTCTTTTTTCGCTGCCGTGGCAAGCCCTGCTTCTTTAGCGATTTCCCTTACCTTCTTCTTATCGATGTTACCGATCGGGAACATGACTTTTTCAAGCTGATCCTGTCCAAGCTGATTCAGGAAGTAGGTTTGATCTTTATTAGAATCCTTGCCGCGGAGCATTTTATATTCCCCATCACGGTATTCCACTTGTGCATAGTGTCCGGTTGCCAGATAATCGGCCCCCAGTTTCACTGCATGCTCAAGGAATGCTTTGAACTTGATTTCCTTGTTGCACATGACATCTGGATTCGGTGTGCGTCCTGCTTTATATTCATCAAGGAAGTACGTGAATACCTTGTCCCAGTATTGCTTTTCGAAATTGACGGCATAGTACGGTATTCCAATTTGGTTACAGACCCGTATGACATCCTCATAATCTTCGGTTGCCGTACATACTCCATTTTCATCGGTATCATCCCAGTTCTTCATGAAAATACCAATGACATCATATCCCTGTTCTTTTAATAACAGTGCTGCGACGGAGGAATCCACCCCTCCTGACATGCCGACAACCACTCTTGTATCTTTAGGTTCCTTCTTCACGAAAGGCACCTCCTTTATATAGTAAAGACTTAAACTCATTTTAATGATTACAGACTTTTAAACGAAAAAATTGATTTCCGCTCCATGGGTACGATTCTGCGGGACGGGCGTTTAGCCTCCCCGGCTTCATAATAAGCGGAAGCTGCCGTTCAGCGACTTTCAGATTGGAGAGCTCTCGTATGAGATTAAGGAAACACGATGAGCATATTGAGACGATGTTCAATTATCGCCGGAATCTGTTACCCGCTGGCCGTTGGAGCTGGATTTGCCTGTGGAATCTTTCTCATTGGCCTTCCTGTACTTTGCAGGAGACCGCACACCTTCCGCTCCAAACAATAGTTACTGATTATGCTGTATACGCATTAGAAAAAGATTCTAAAACAATAGAAAGATTCTATTACAAACCAATCGGAAAGACAAGAGTTTGAACTCTGCCTTATTTTCTCAGGCGGTTGACAACCTTGGCAACATCCTGGGCTGCTTGAAAGATATCCTCTTTTGTATTCGTAATACCGAAACTGAATCGGATTGAATTTCTCAGGCGTTCCGAGTCTTTACCGAACATGGCAAGCAGAACATGAGAAGGCTCAATGGAACCCGCTGTACAAGCAGAGCCGCTGGAGACGGCTATTCCAGCCAAATCAAGGTTCACCAGCATGGATTCGACATCTGTCCTCGGGAAACTCAGGTTGAGGACATGAGGAAGAGATCGTTCCAGGTTTCCGTTCAAATCGAATTCAATCTCTCTTTCTTTTAACGACTCCATTAATATCTTTTTGAATTCTGTATATTCTTCAGCTTTTCTATCCATCTCTTCCTGAGACAGCCTTATTGCTTCTGCCATCCCGACGAGTGACGGCAGGTTTTCAGTCCCTGCCCGCCTTTTTCTTTCCTGCTCCCCGCCAAACATTTTAGCTTCCAGCGGTACATCTTTTCTTACATATAAAAATCCCGCCCCTTTGGGTCCGTTGATTTTATGGGAAGAGATGGAGAGCAAATCAATATTTTCAGATACTACATCGATTTTTTTCATACCGAAAGCCTGTACCGCATCTGTATGCAATAAAACTCCGCGGCTCCTTACCAGTTCCCCGATTTCAGAAATCGGCTGTATAGTACCGACTTCATTATTGCCGTACATGAGACTGACTAAAATGGTGTCTTCTCTTAAAGCGGCTTCGACATCTTTGATAGAAACGAGCCCTTGCTCATCCACCGGCAAATAGGTAACTTCAAACCCTTCCTTCTCAAGCTGTCCGCACGTATGGAGAACGGCATGGTGTTCAATGGAAGAAGTGATAATATGCCTGCCTTTTTCTTTGAGTGCATGGGCAGTTCCTGATAAGGCAAGATTATCAGCCTCAGTGCCGCCGCTGGTAAAAATAATTTCATTGAACCTTGCTCCTATGCTTTTGGCCGCCGTCATACGGGCATTGTCCAGCTTATGTCTTGCATCTCTTCCGGAAGAGTGGATACTGGATGGATTGCCGAATGTCCCTCTCATGGTTTCTGTCATTACATCAATAACACGGGGATCCATCGGGGAGGTTGCCGCATTATCGAGATAAATCGTCTTCATAGTCATTCCTCCAATTAAATATAAAACATATAGGCATCTGACTCACCTTCGTCAGTATAGCTTGCCAAGTCTTCTATAGTGGTATTATCCAAAACCTCTTTAACAGCGTCCCTGATCCTCATCCAAAGTTCACGCTTAGCCGGTTCTTCATCTTCAATGCCTTCGACCGGTGAAATCGGCCCTTCAAGGATCCGGATAATATCCCCTGCTGTGATCTGTGAAGGCTCATTCCCAAGAACATAACCGCCATATGCCCCCCTGATACTTTTAACCAGTCCTGCATTCCTCAATGGAGCTACCAATTGTTCTAGGTAATGTTCTGATAAATTCTGCGCTTTGGCAATGACTTTCAAGGAGGTTGGACCTTCTCCATGCCGCTTTGCCAGTTCAATCATAATGGTTAATCCATAACGGCCTTTAGTAGAAATCTTCATCGTTTTCGCCCCTCAATCTATCTTTCATAACTATCCTGTTAATCAGTTGATTTGTGCATATTTTATGTTCTATTTAAATTATGATTTCCTTTAGTAACTTTTGTCATTATAGCATAATCGAGGGTGGCTGTTAAAAACACTGCCCTAAAGAATGCCATCGTTTCATTGTTGAGCGTAATGTGATAAATTAATAAAATAAATGAGAACGCCAGTTTGGAGAGATAAAAAATGAGTATCAAACCCTTGGCCTATCGAATGAGGCCCCGTACGATAAACGAAGTCATCGGCCAGCAGCATCTTGTGGGTGAAGGAAAAATCATTGATAGAATGGTCAAAGCCAAGCAGCTTTCTTCCATGATCCTTTACGGACCGCCAGGCATCGGAAAAACATCGATTGCCAGTGCGATTGCCGGAAGCACAAATTATGCTTTCAGGACACTTAATGCGGTGACGAATAACAAAAAAGATATGGCCGTTGTTGCAGAAGAAGCTAAGATGTCCGGAAAAGTGATCCTCCTATTGGATGAGGTCCATCGCCTGGATAAAGCCAAGCAGGACTTCCTGCTTCCTTACCTGGAAAACGGCATGATTACTCTCATCGGGGCTACAACGAGTAACCCTTACCATGCAATCAATCCGGCCATTCGTTCACGCTGCCAGATTTTCGAACTGAAGCCACTTTCCGTCGATGATATGAAACTTGCTTTGGAAATTGCAATTAAGGATGAAGAGCGAGGGCTTGGAAAACAAAAAATCTCAGTCACTGAGGAAGCACTCCTTCACCTTGCACAGGCCAGCAATGGGGATGTAAGAAGCTCACTAAATGCGCTCGAACTGGCCGCACTTTCAACAAACCCTTCCGAAGATGGCACCGTTGAGATCACAGTAACCATTGCTGAAGAATGCCTTCAGAAGAAAAGCTTTTCCCATGATAAAGATGGAGATGCCCACTATGATGTCCTTAGCGGTTTTCAAAAATCCATCAGGGGAAGTGATGTGAATGCTGCCCTTCACTATCTGGGCAGGCTTGTTGAAGCGGGAGATATGCCGAGCATCACTAGAAGGCTTCTTGTCATTGCCTATGAGGATATCGGCCTCGCCAGCCCGCAGGCAGGACAAAGGACATTAGCAGCGGTGGAAACAGCTGAAAAGATCGGCTTTCCCGAAGCGAGAATCCCTCTCGCTAACGCTGTCATTGAACTCTGCCTTTCTCCAAAATCAAATTCGGCAATCAGTGCGATAGATGCTGCGTTAAAGGATATCCGCAGCGGCAGAAACGGGGAGGTTCCTGCTCATTTGAAAGACGCCCACTACGCAGGAGCCAAGGAACTTGGAAGAGGTATTGAATACAAGTTTCCGCACGACTATCCATCTGGATGGGTCAAACAGCAGTATCTTCCTGACACACTGAAAACCGCCCGCTATTATGAACCAAAGGAAAACGGTAAATTTGAAGCAGCCATCTCTCAGGTGTATAAAAAAATCATGGGGCAGAAATAATATCGACTGGCGCTTCAATGCGCCTTTTTTTATTGGACTGGTGTTAGGGTGTTAGGGGCTGGCTTCTCAATAGACACATATGACCTTGAGTTCGTTTTTGGTCTTATGAAGCGCTCATGCGACTTATTTTGGGTGTGGTTTGGTCTTATGGGGCGTTCATGCGTCACTCTAATCATATTTTGGGTTCGGGTTTGGTCTTATGAAGCGTTCATGCGTCACCCTATTCTTATTTTGGACCTGAGTTTGGTCTTATGAAGCGCTCATGCGACACTCCAATCTTATTTTGGGGCCGGGTTTGGTCTTATGAAGCGCTCATGTGTCACCATCATCTTATTTTGGGGCCGGGTTTGGTCTTATGGGGCGTTCATGCGTCACTGCAATCATATTTTAAAGACAGTTTTGGTCTTATGAAGCGCTCATGCGACACTCTGATCTTATTTTGGGTTCAGTTTTGGTTTTATGAAGCGTTCATGCGTCACCTTACTATTTTTTCGCTGAGGTTCTTGGTCTTATAAACCCTTCATATGACACCCTGGTCCATTTTTGCGACCTTTTCTGAACTTATGAACACCTTCTGCAATACCCTATGATTTTTTTGCGGTGGGTTCGTTTTACTTTCTATAGACTTGTTGCTTTCGAAAGCTTTTAATTTATCCAGTCACAATCGCTGTGGTAAGAGCATGGTTTTAATAACAAAAGGCACCGCGAGACCTATTCCCGCGGCGCCTTGTTTATATACTCTTTATTATGCTGCGACATCTCTCTTATTAAATACTAAGAAGGCGAGAAGATGGAATATTACGAAGTAGACGATTAAAATGGTGATGGAAAATCCTAGTGTCATATCTTCCACCAGCTTCGGCATTGCCCCCGTATACATTCTCAAGTCCGTATTCGCAAACAAACTGTATTTTGCCCAGTCATATTTTAAAGCAATGAAGCCTGTTGCCGTGCTTCCCATGAACAGAAGGAACAATGAGATACCGATAGCAAGCGAACTGTTTCTAAACACTGCGGAAATCATGAAGGCCATTGTCGCCATCATTGTAATACTGATTGTACTTAACAGATAGTTTTTGATGGAATAAAACAGCATACTTTGTTCTTCCACAGCTCCGTCAATGTATACAAGGTGCGGCTGACTGTCTCCTCCACCAAAGAATATTGCCCCCAAAATGGTCGAGAGGACAAATAAAGTTGCTAACAAAGTCACGCCAAAAAGCAGAACAGTTAAATATTTTGATAGCAGGATTTTCGTCCTGGAAATCGGCCTGATCAGCAGGAGCTTGATCGTCCCCCAAGTGAACTCACCGGCAACAATCCCGGCAGCAATGATAATAGCGAATAACCCGATGATGTCAATGAAATTGGCATTGAAGTTAACGAATGACCACATGGTTTCCCCGCTGGCCGGTGCAATATCCTTATCCAGCCTGTATTCATTGATCGCAATTCTTTCTTCTGTCAACTGTTTATCGAACGACTGAATATTCTGATTCTCTTTTAGATATTGTTTGTCTCCCTCAACAGCGGCTTGGGTTTGCTGCTTCCAGTCCCCTTCTGCTGCATCGGTCCCCCCCACAAACTTCATGACAGATCCAGCACCTATTACCAATAAGACCAGAAGACCGATCATCACATATGTCCCGGGTCTGCTGAATATTTTTATCCATTCATTTTTGATCAAATTAAACATTGATGGCTTCCCCCTTTTCATTTGTGATTTCCAGGAAGCGGTCTTCAAGTGTCTTGGCAACCGGAATCACAGAATAGATATCAATATTGTGCTGAACGAGAGTGCTGATGAGCTGTGGAACCTGTTCTTTAGTTAAAGCAATTTGCATTTTTCCGGCATTGACCTGATGTGGAAGATCCGGATATTCTTCTGCAACCACGGTAGAAGCTTTTTCTGCCTCACCTGTTTCAAGTTGATAGACCTGCTCATTCCCTTGAACAAACTCCTGCACTTGCTGGACATCCACCAGTTTCCCTTTCTGTATGATCCCGATTCGATCACACATCATTTCCATTTCGGAAAGAAGATGGGAAGACACTATCACAGCCATACCGCTTTCTCTTGCCAGCCTGCGGATGTAATCCCGGATTTCCCGGATTCCGGCCGGGTCAAGACCATTTGTCGGTTCATCCAAAATCAATACTTTTGGATTATGAAGCAGGCACTGGGCAATCCCAAGCCTTTGCCTCATCCCCAATGAATACGTTTTTACTTTATCATTGATCCGGTCTGTCAACCCTACCAATTCCACGACTTCCTTGATTCTTTCCTCTGTGATTCCTTTGTGCATTCTCGCAAAATGCTGAAGGTTCTTGTATCCTGACAGGAACTTATACAGTTCAGGATTTTCGACTATGGCACCTATATCCCTAATCGCACCTTCAAAGTTGCTCTTCACACTGTTTCCATTGACAACAATATCACCTTCGGTAATCCCCATCAGGCCGACGATCATTCTGATAGTCGTCGTTTTCCCCGCTCCATTCGGCCCCAGGAATCCAAAAACTTCTCCCTCTTGCACACCAAAAGAAAGTGAATCGATGATTTTCTTGCCTTTAATTATTTTTGAAACATTCTTCAGTTCCAATACTGTTTTCAAATTTCTTCCCCCTTATCTTTGTTTTTTGTTTTTGCTTTCAGCCAACCTATCAGAGACATACCGCTTTCTTCCCTTAATTCCTCTACAATGCAGTGATCTATCAAGACCCCATCCTGCAATATGTAGGCTTCGTCCAGCAGAGCTTCAATTTCATTGATTTCGTGCGTGGCTATAATGACAGTCTGGGACTCGAAATCAATGAAGGACAGCAGGCTCCTGACAATGGAATCCCTGACCATCGGGTCCAGCCCGGAAAATGGTTCATCCAATAACAGCAGTTCTGTTTGTCTCGAGAGAACCAGGACAAGTTTTAACCTTCCCCGTTTTCCTTTTGAAAGCTGCTTGATTTTCATTCTTGGGTCAAGCTCCATAAATTCCAAAAGTTCCAATGCCTTTTCTAGTTGGAAATCGGAAAATTGGGATTCATAGAAATCAATCATGTTCATTACCGTAAAACTTTCATAGAACATATCCAGCTCAGTAAGATATCCTGCTTTCTTGGCTGCCTTCCTTGTCACGTTCTCCCCGCTTATCCTTACTTCGCCTGAGGTGGGGTTCACAAGGCCGGCAATGAGCTTGAGCGTTGTGGATTTTCCGCTTCCATTCGGGCCCAGGAGTCCGTAGATTTTGCCTTTTTCAAACGACATGCTTACTCCTGTTAACGCGTGGGAGCTTCCATATTTTTTGCTTACCTTTTCGAGAACGGCACTCACGATTCCCCACCTCCTTTCTCTTCTAGATACGAGGTCAGATCAGCGAGTATTTTTTTTCGTGTAATACCCAATTCCTGCATACTGCCAATGAAATTACCCATGATTTCCTGCTGCACCTTCGTCTTCATTTCATCGACCAGCTCTTCTTTTTCTGTCACAAAAGTCCCTTGCCCCCGTTTGGTTTCCACCACTTCCATCCTCTCCAATTCACTGTAGGTTCTTTGAATTGTATTTGGATTCACTCCTGACCTGACTGCCATTTCCCTTACCGAAGGAAGCTTCTCACCAGGTGAAAGCTCTTTCCTGACAATGCTGTGTATGATTTTATCAGCGATTTGTACATAGATCGGCTTTGCTGCCTTATATTCTTCTGTCATAACTAAACCTCTACCTTTCGTTCCAATATCCAACTGGCCGCAATGAAAATCACGAACGCCAATATGGCATATAGAAGGAACGGAATCAGAGGGAGATGAATGAATTTACTTCCTGCCTCGAAGTTTTCAGGACCCACTTCAATAAAGAAATGCCCTCTGACTTTTATGGTCCACAGGTTGATGAACTCCCTGAACCAATCCATTGTCACGAAGAGTGATGCACCGACTTGATATAGTACAAAAATCAATATAAGGATGAACCAGCGAAACTTTTTCAGGACAGGGGATTTTGCTAATCCGTAGTAGACTGTCCAATATAGGAAAACCCAGCATGAGAAATAGACGGCGCTTGATGTTACGGCAACATTAAAGAAAATACTTTCTTTCCAAGGCAAAAATAAGATATCCCCCTCTTGCCAGGATAAGCTGATGACCCCTAAGGCATCGACCATCAAAAGAGATACCAGCGAATAACTGAGGGCCACGATGAATTTGGATAGCAGCAAGATTTTGCCCGATTGAGGGGTATGAAGCCACAATTGCGTCTTCCCTTCGATCATAAGCATGCTCAGCAGAATGAGCGGCATGAAGATGATGTGGATTAATCCTTCCAAGAATACAAGCGCAATCGAAAATTCCGGGAACCCAAAGTATGTAGATAAGCTGATGCCAACTGCGTAAAAGAACAACAGCAGTGCCAGCCAGCCAAGGAACCACAGCTTTGATAGTGAATAATCCTTCCAAAGCAATCCTTTAAATGCTTTCATGTAGACCTCCTGTTATAGTGTTCTAGTTAGATAGTACACCGGTACACTATACGAAGTCAAGGGTGATTTCTCCATTCAGCCGCCTATTTTCTTCGTTCAATAGGGATACGTATAAATCAGCAAATAGTTTCAACTATTTCAACTATTTAGGTAATCAGCAATATCTGGATACCTTCATTCTTTTTTCGCATACTAGGGAGACAGCCCTCGAAGTTGGAGGTGTTTGTAAGACTATGGCTGTTGATAAAAAGATAAAATGGACAGAATGTGAAGAAAAAATATTGTTTGATATAGTGAGTAAGTATTTACAGGAAGGAAAGACCCAGAAAGAGGCATTCAAGGAAGCCGCACATTCTATTGGACGAACAGCAGGCGCGTGCGGTTTCAGATGGAATAATAAATTAAGGCTGTTTTCGCATATATTGTTGCTTTCGGAAAAATCCCAAGTGCCGGATTTTCCCCCTGTATTCATAGGGTTTTACTCTCGAAAAAGAACGGGCAGCTCTTTTCTTTCCTGCTCACCGGGGTTTTAACGACGATTTACCAGGATATTAGTTGAAATTTATATTGAATAGCAACAAAGTTTACGAAAAGAGCCTAAATTAAAGAAATAGAATACAGTCACAGAGGACATTAAAGAATCGTCCCCTGATACACTGGAAGCCTCCATTTCATTTTTACAATCATTAAGCCCGGAGAGTGCTATCAGTGAAAATGAACAATTGAAGAAAAAAAAGAAGGAATTGAAGATGGCATTACACGCTGCGGAAAGTACTTACAATCATGTGAAAGCAAATTATAAAAAACTTTTGGAACAATTAGATCCCGGTGAATTGAAGCAGGGCTACAGGGTAACCACTTAAAAAAGCTGCCAGCAGGCAGCTTTTTTCAATCTTTTACTCGTTTGATTTCAATGGATGAAAGGAGTTCATTAATAGCGTAACTTGCCGCAATCAATCCGGCTACTGAAGGAACGAATGCATTCGAGGAAGGCGGAATTTTAGCTTTTCTGATTTTGGCATCATCTTTTCCGACTTCCTGCCTGATTTCTTCCCTGATAACGATTGGGCTCTCATCAGAAAAAATCACCTTGATCCCTTTATGTATTCCTTCTTTTCTCAAACGAGTACGGATCATCTTTGCAATTGGATCAGTATGGGTTTTGGAAATATCCTCAATCATGAACCGGGTCGGGTCTGTCTTATTGGCAGCACCCATAGAAGAAATCAGTCTTATATCCCTTTGAAGGCATTCTTTCATCAAATGGATTTTATAAGATATCGTATCTGAAGCATCTACGACGAAATCCAAACCATAGCTGAAAAATTCTTCATATGTTTCTTCTGTATAGAACATCTTCAATGCGATGACTTCACAATCAGGATTAATATCCTTGATTCTTTCCTTCATAAGGTCCGCCTTAGGTTTTCCGACTGTAGAGAGCAAGGCATGGATCTGTCGGTTGATATTGGTGATATCAACATCGTCTTTATCTACCAGCACAAGTCTTCCGACTCCGGAACGTGCAAGAGCTTCAGCAGCAAACGAGCCTACTCCGCCGACACCCAAAACAGCTACTGTGCTGTTTTCCAGTATATCAAGACCTTCTGTTCCGATTGCCAATTCATTACGCGAAAACTGGTGTAACAATTCAATCATCTCCGTTATAGTGAGTTTCAATGTATGAGTACTGATTAAGAATAAACGATGGTTTGCTTTAACGCAACCTGTCCTATAGGAATAATGCTTTATAAAAGTTTGCTTCTTGATTTCTGCTCCAGAATGCACGAAAGCGGGGCAGGCGGTGAACTAATAAGCGGAAGCGGCCGTTCAGTGACGTACGGGTTGGAAGGCTCTCGCATGAGATAAAGGAAACACAACGAACGAGTGAGTTGATGATGACTTATCACTAAAAAGCGCAAAGGCCAGCCAGCTG
Source organism: Bacillus sp. SRL337 (assembly GCF_984799155.1). NCBI lineage: Bacteria > Bacillati > Bacillota > Bacilli > Caryophanales > Bacillaceae > Bacillus > Bacillus sp. SRL337. The sequence continues at coordinate 3,339,560 of NZ_OZ481793.1, forward strand.
CGTATGGACTGGACAGACTCCGCATGAGATAAAGGAAACACGGCAAGCGTAGCGGCCGATGTTAACTTATCGCAAGGAGGAGTCGGAAAGTACGCTAACAGCTGGGCATTGAAGCTGGATTCGCAAGTAAGGAGCCTGAAATCCGCTAGTCGTTGGTCACTTGAGACAAAGGAGTCCCGCTAATCCCGCAGGAGCTCGCCCATCCTTTCGCTCCAATCATACTCATTTGTCTGCTAGCAATAGAGTTAAAACAATATTTTGTTTAAACAAACTTCATTTAAACTCCGATAATATTGTTTCCATACTTAGTATTTTTAGGTTCTACGTCAAATGTTGGGGTAGGAGCACTCGCTCCTTATCCCACATTAATTCCTTTTGATTTAAATTGGTGATGCAATAGTACTCTAAGTCTAAAACGGTCGTATCGTCTAAACCCAAAGGCATTTCTTTTAATGACCTTCGTTTGATTGTTTAATCCCTCGACGAAACCGTTATTATAGTTGAAGGCAAAGCTATTTAATACTTCAGTCTGCCAGTTCTTTAAGGTCTGAATAGCCTGGTGAAACTCCTTTAAGCTTGAATTTTCAACCTGTCGGTAAAAGTTGTACAATCCCTCTTTAACCTTATTGGGAGCTGACGTACCAATTTCCTTCGCCTCTTCAAACCATAACCTGTAGGCTTCTTTTAACGCAAAAGCTGTGCGCAGCTCTTCAGACAAACCAAGATACCTTTCTAAATACCAGTGTTGCCGATCATTTAATTGGCTATATGGCTTATGAAAAATGTGCTTCATTCTTTTACATTTCTTGCGGTCATATGGATGAAAATCTTTTTGGACACGCCTTCTCACGCGTTCTAAAGCCCAATGGATATAGCGGGAAAAGTGAAATCTGTCCGCCACAATAATAGGCGAACCCAATGCTTTTTGAACCGCAGATTTAAAGGCATGGCTCATATCCATCACGACCAATTGAACTTCTGAACCCTTTTCCCGAAGGTATTTCTTAATGGTGCTTACTGAGCGGTTTGGAAGTATATCCAATGGCTCTCTAGTCTCCCCGTTAGCTATAATTAACTGGTACTTTCCTGCATTGGTATCTCCTTTGTACTCATCGATCGCAATCACAGGTGGGAGCTTTTCAACCTCTTTTAACTGAGAGGCAGAAATATGATCAAAACGCCTGATTACTGTGGCCTGAGATGTGCGGAACTGGCAGGCTGTATCTTTGAAGTTCTTCCCTTGAATCACCCGGAGGCCTAAGGCTTGGTTCCATTCAATGGTATGTCGTTGATACCGTTGGACAAAACGATTATCTTCGGCAAAGCGTTTGCCGCAGTGGCAGCTGTACCTCCGTCTTCGATAGAACAAGTAAGTAGTCCTTTCGAAGAGCTTAAGGTGTTGAATCTTTTGAAGACGATAATCATGTACCTTGGTCGTTTGATCACCACAAGCAGGACACATATGTTTCCTTTTGGGCAATTCAATATGCAGGTGGTATGCCTCCCCTATTTCCTCAGCTTTCAAAATCCTAACCTCTTCTAATCCAGGTAAAACCATGTTAAAATGCATGTACACGCAACTCCTATCTTTGTCTTGTTTCTAGTCAACTCAAGTGTAAAAGATTAAGGAGCTTGCGTGTATTTTTTTGCCTTAAAACCTACCCCAACAAATATAATAGAGCCTATTTTTAACGTTAACCTTGTTCTATCTACATTTTACCCTGCCGATACATAAAAAAACCCCTTGCCGAAGCAAGAGGGATTAATTCAATATAGTTGTTTTAAACAAAGTCCCGATCGTGCCGTTGCTGAGATTCCATCGTTTTGAACCCGCACTAAGCAGGTGGGTGTCTTGTTTCAAGTTTAATTAGTCCTCTTAGCCAGAGGCATTAACGCTGCTCAAAAACGCCAGACTCCCGAGATAGAAATGTTCGGTCAAAACTAATAGGTAAAACAACGAACACATCAGGACTTTGTTTTAAGTTGTTGTTTAGATAATATCACAATAATCAGTCAATATCAATTCAAACCCACTAGGTATTATTCACCAGTTTTTAAACGAAGGCTCAGTTCATCCAACTGGGCATCCGCCACTTCACTAGGCGCCTCTGTCAATAGGTCGCTTGCGCTTGCTGTCTTAGGGAAAGCAATCGTGTCCCTTAGATTGGTGCGCCCTGCCAGTAACATCACCAGACGGTCAAGGCCAAGGGCTATTCCGCCATGAGGAGGAGTTCCGTATTCGAATGCTTCCAGCAGGAACCCGAATTGCTCTTGTGCTTCTTCTTTAGAGAAGCCAAGCACTTGGAACATTTTCTCCTGTACATCACGCTCATAGATACGCAGGGATCCACCGCCGAGTTCATAGCCATTTAAAACAAGGTCATAAGCCTGCGCACGTACTTTTTCAGGTTCTGTATCCAGCATCTCGACCTCGCTTCTTACCGGCATCGTGAACGGGTGGTGGGCAGCATAGTAGCGTCCTTCTTCCTCGTCGTATTCAAACAACGGCCAATCTGTCACCCACAGGAAGTTGAACTTGCTTTCATCGATCAGGCCAAGTTCTTTTCCGAGCTTCAATCTCAAAGCTCCCAAGGCGTCAGCTACCACTGATTTTTTATCTGCTACAAATAGCAGAAGGTCCCCGGGCTGTGCTGAAGCATATTCCTTCATTACAGATTGTTCTTCTTCAGAGAAGAATTTTGAAATGGGGCCTTTCAATCCAGCCTCTTCCACTTTCATCCATGCAAGACCTTTTGCCCCGTAAACGCTTGTGAACTCAGTCAAGCCGTCAATGTCCTTGCGTGAATATTTCTCTGCGCCGCCTTTAACATTGATCAGCTTTACTTCACCGCCATTTGCCACTGTACTTGCAAATACTTTGAACCCTGAATCCTTCACAGCTTCCGAAACATCCGTAAGTTCCATTTCAAAGCGGGTATCAGGTTTGTCAGAACCATATCGGCTCATGGCTTCCTGATAAGTCATACGAGGGAAAGCTTCAGTAATCTCAATGGCTTTCACCTCTTTCATCAGACGCTGCATCATTTGTTCAACTAGGCCGATGATTTCTTCTTGATCCATGAAGCTCATTTCGATATCGACCTGGGTGAATTCAGGCTGGCGGTCAGCACGCAAATCTTCATCACGGAAACAGCGGGCAATTTGATAATAGCGGTCAAACCCGGATACCATCAGCATCTGCTTGAAAAGCTGCGGTGACTGAGGAAGAGCATAAAATTCACCTGGATGAACCCTGCTCGGCACCAAATAGTCACGTGCACCTTCAGGAGTGCTTTTCGTCAGAATCGGTGTTTCAACATCAAGGAAATCATGCTCTGTCAAAAAGTCACGGAACGACTTGGTCACATCACTTCTTAACTTGAATGTGTCCAGCATGACTTTTCTGCGCAAATCCAGATAACGGTACTTTAAACGAAGCTCTTCTGAAACTTCTTTTCCTTCCCCGATAACGAATGGAGGTGTTTTCGCTTCATTGATGATGTCCACTTCTTCAGCATGAATTTCAATTTTGCCGGTTTTTAAATTTTCGTTTACTGTCCCTTCTTCCCTTGCCGAAACGACTCCGGTTACAGAAAGAACAAACTCATTCCTTATTTTTTCAGCAATTGCCAGTGCGTCGGCAGATGTCTCAGGATTAAAGACAATCTGCACAATTCCTTTCCTGTCCCGAAGATCGATGAAAATCAAGCCGCCAAGATCTCTCCGTTTTTGCACCCATCCTTTGAGTGTCACTTTTTCACCGATATATTTCTCGGTAACTTCTCCGCAATATATAGTCCTTCTCATACGTAACTCCTCCTTAGGCGCGATACTTTTTAACTTCTTCAACAAACACATCAAGATCGACTTGCTGCTGTTCTCCGGTACTCATATCTTTTAAGTTGATTTTGTTTTCCTTCAACTCATCTTCTCCCAGTACTGCTACAAGCTTGGCATTCATTCTATCCGCCGCTTTGAATTGAGTCTTTATCTTGCGGTCAAGATAATCCTTCTCTGCTGACAAGCCTGCCTGGCGAAGCTTGTGAAGAAGTTTCACTGAGTAGTCCTTGGCTTCTTCTCCCATTGTAACGATATAGCAGTCCAGTTCCGATTGCACAGGCAGTTCCACACCTTCTGCTTCAAGGGCTGCCAAAAGGCGTTCAATGCTGAAAGCAAACCCGATTCCAGGTGTCGCCGGCCCCCCGATCATTTCAACCAGGCCATTATAACGTCCGCCGCCGCATAAAGTGGTTATGGCGCCAAACCCTTCGGCGTTGCTCATGATTTCAAAGGCTGTGTGATTGTAATAATCCAGCCCTCTCACCAATGTCGGATCGACTTCGAATGAAATCTCCATTTCGCTTAGATACTTTTGAACCTTTTCAAAATACGTTCTGGATTCTTCATTCAGAAAATCTAAAATCGAAGGGGCTGTCTTCATCAATTCATGCTCTCTATCTTTTTTACAATCCAGGATCCTCAAAGGATTTTTCTCCAGACGATTTTGACAGTCGCCGCAGAATTCCCCGATTCTCGGCTCAAAGTGAGCGATCAAGGCTTCACGGTGAGCTTTACGGCTCTCATTGTCTCCTAAAGTATTGATGACGAGCTTTAATTCCTTTAACCCCAGCTTCTTATAGATTTCCATTGCAATCGATATGACTTCAGCATCGATCGAAGGATCTTCACTTCCGAGAGCTTCAATGCCAAACTGGACAAACTGGCGGTAGCGTCCCGCCTGCGGTCTTTCATAACGGAACATTGGACCTGTATAGTACAGCTTGGCCGGCTGGTTGGCGGCACCGAACATCTTATTTTCGACAAACGAGCGGACTACCGAAGCAGTTCCTTCAGGTCTCAATGCAAGGCTTCTTCCGCCATGGTCTTCAAATACATACATTTCTTTCTGAACGATATCCGTGGTATCCCCTACTCCACGTAAAAATAATTCACTTGATTCGAAAATGGGTGTCCGAATTTCTTCGTATTGATAGTTTCGGCAGATATCGGCTGCTGTTCTCTCAATGTACTGCCATTTGACTGAATCTGCCGGCAGTATATCCTGCGTACCGCGAGGAATTTTAATAGACATAATAAATCCCCTTCCCTGAAAATCAATAAAATTAAAAAATTCAACAAAAAAAGCTCCCGATCCCTTGTATTAAAACAAGGGACGAGAGCTTTGGATTCCCGTGGTGCCACCCTAATTGAAGCATAATCTGCTTCCACTTAGCCAGTTAACGCCTGGTACGTCCCTGCCTTGGAATTACTTCGTTCAGCAGGAAACCTCCGGAGTGTTCATTCACTGATCCAGTATGTAGAAATGCTTACAGCCGCGGCATTTCCTCTCTTCACACCTGTTATTTTCAGCTACTATGCTCCATCAATGGTCATTCATAATAGTTATTTTATTTCTATAATAATACGGATGGCCACCTAAGATGTCAAGGGAATTAGGGAAAATTTACGATCGTTCCATTTTCTTTTTTAATTGGCGGACCCCTGCCAAGGTCAATCCAAACTCTGAAGCCAGTTCAAAGCTGTCAGTATTCTTTTCTCTTTCCATAAAATTATGAAAGTTGACGCCGAACAGCTGATTACCGCCATCTGAACTCATCCTGCTCTTTTCACTCGCTCTCATGGTATTCACCCTTCCTTTTCTATGTTGTTACATATCCTTTCCATTCTGTAGAAAATTCTTTCATCTAAAAGGATTTTTCTTATTTACGGAGAATAATTGAATAGTCTATACTGGATAAATATTCCCCAAAATAAGGTGGTGCATATGATTAAAAAGATTCTATATTCAGTCTTCTGTCTTCTATTATTATTAGGCTCTTCGCCGATATGGAAGCACGATAGCGCATCAGCAGAACAAACGACCGTCATGATCAATACGGATATTTTGAATGTCCGGAAAGGTCCCGGCCTGAGTTTCCCCATATCCAAGCAGGTACATAAAGGGGATGAGTTCAAAGTTGTTTCTAAAGAGAACGACTGGTATGAAGTTCAGTTAAGTTCTACTGAAACAGGATGGGTGGCTGACTGGCTGGTAAAGGACGAAGCGGGCACGAATCCCCTGAATGGAATGGTCACGGACAATGGTCTCAGGATGAGGGATGGTGCCGGGACAAGTTATTCGGTGATTGATACGTTATCCAAAGGGCAGGAAGTAAAAATAATTGATACCAGCGGGAGTTGGGTGAAAGTTTCCTCTGGCAGCCAATCCGGATGGGTGCATAAAGATTATATAGCATCCGGGAACGCCCAAAGCACGAATACTGAAACGCTTCAAGTCAATGCCGAAGAATGGACTGGAGTCTCCACTGTCGATTCGTTGAATGTGCGCAGCTCTGCCGGCTTAAATGCAAGCATTCTCGGCAACTTGGCGAAAGGAAGCAACGTTTCGATTACTGGAAGCCTTACCGGATGGTACCGCATTGATTTTGGCGGCAGCACGGGCTGGGTAAGCAGCCAGTACATCGAGAAATCTGCTTCTGCTCCCTCACCCTCAAGCAGCCAATCCGTTTATGGAAGAGCAACGATTTATTCTTTGAATGTCCGGGACAAGGCCAGCTTGAACGGCAAGGTTGTCGGTTCAGTCAAGCAAGGAGAAGCATATAAAATCCTTGAGGAAAAGGATAATTGGTACAAGCTGTCTTTAAATGGCGGAAAAACCGGATGGGCTGCAGGATGGTACATCGAGAAAACGTCTGGTCAGCAGCCGGAACGTCCTGCGGGAAATGAAAAGTCAGGATATGTACAAATCCTTTATAACGGCACGAACCTTAGAAGTGATGCCTCTACCGGGGCATCCATTGTTGCCAGGGCCTCTTCTGGTGAATCCTTTGCCATACAAGAGAAGCAAGGGGAATGGTATAAAGTTTCGTTAAAGGACGGCGAACCTGCTTATGTAGCCGGCTGGATCGTCTCAGCATCTGATACCCGCGGAAATCCTGAGCCGGTAACCAAACCAAAAACCGGCGGACTCAAAGGCAAGACCATTGTCATTGATCCCGGCCATGGAGGCCATGACAGCGGGACCATCGGCTATAGAGGCACTCTTGAGAAAGAGTTGACCTTATCCACCTCTCAGCTATTATCCGACCTTTTGAGGAATGCAGGTGCAAACGTCAAGATGACACGTAATGATGATACATATTACTCTTTGAATACAAGGGTTGCACTTGCCCATTACCACGACAGTGATGCCTTTATCAGTATTCATTATGACAGCATTAATGATTCATCAATCAAGGGGTATACATCTTATTACTATCATCAATATCAGAAGGATTTATCCCAAATGATCCTTGACAGTCTTGCCGAACAGCTTTCTTCCAAAAATAGAGGAGTCAAGAAAGGCGACTATTATGTCATCCGGGAAAATAAACAGCCTGCGGTCCTTCTTGAACTTGGCTATTTGAGCAATCCTTCCGAAGAAGCTTCGGTTACTACCCACAGGTTTCAGGATATGGCAGCCAGAAGCATTTATAACGGGCTGACAAATTATTTTGCGAACTAAAGAAAGGGATGAAGATCTCATGATCTTCATCCCTTTCAGACCGCAGACAAACCCCGCTCCAACCAAAAGGTTAACCCGTTCAGTACAGAGGGAGAAACCAATAAATTGAAAGGTAATTTCCGGTACAATTTGCATAGCATTTTGTATCGGCATACCAATGGTTTTGAAGTTTTTTCGCTTATTGCTGCATACTGATCTGCAGGCCAATTTGCACTACCGCATAAATTTATGTGGCGTTGCAAACTGGTCTGCATTTTATGTTACAAATTTGTCCGCGAATTCGTTATTGCCAGATACAATAGATGGGAAGAGAAAGGGGGAGTAACGAGTGATAGAAAAATAAGGGGAGATTTTACCGTTAGATGTAGAGTAGACGTGGTTTTTGCGGAAAATAAGGGGAGTTTTTCCCTTTATACAAAGCATAGCTGCCTATTTTCACGTTTTTTGAGTCAAATAAGAGGAATTTCTCCCTCTATTTAAGCTGTTTTCAATACTATTTGCTAATTAAGGGGAATTTTTCCCTCTATAAGCCTCAATTAGCAAAGAACCTGGTTTCATTGCTGAAGAATGCAAAGTTTAACGGGAAACCCGCTGTTCAACCGATCTGGGGCTTAATTAACTAACGCATAATAGAAGTGAGGAGCTGCAAGGTCGTTGGCAGCTCCTCTTTTTTGTGCAATTTTTCATACATATTATACTTCAAAACAGCCTGCAAAAGTCTTTTGTATTTTAACCCGCAAAACCACCAGCAAATATGCATTCTCTCCCTCTCGACCGAACGAATTAACCAAAAGGTTGGAGTGGGGTTTGCTAATTTTTTACCTCTTCTAATCCAGGTAAAACCATGTAAAAATGCATGTACACGCAACTCCTATCTTTGTCTTGTTTCTAGTCAACTCAAGTGTAAATGAGTAAGGAGCTTGCGTGTATTTTTTTGCCTTAAAACCTACCCAACAAATATAATAGAGCCTGATAATTAGACTGGACAAGGCCCTCGCCATGTCCAGCTTGCTAACGTTTTAAGGTTCATGGCAGCAAACGTAAGCATCGCCTGCAGTGAAACTTTTTTTAGACCTCTCAAGGTCGTCCAACGGCATGCCCTGCTTCTCTTTCGCATCAGCAAGAACTCTTTCGATTGTTTCTTTTCCTGCGCGTAAAGTGTTTTATTCAAATCAGTGTTCCTCAGATGTTCAACCTCATCCAGGTAATCCTGCCAAAGATGTTGATGAATCATTTTGGTGTGGTTACAACTTTCGGTGCACTTTTGTAATAACGGGCAGTCTTTACACTTTAAAGGATTAGAAGAACAGATTTTTAGAGTTTAATTGTTGGAAGCAGCATAGTTTACAAAGGGTTGATTGGAGCGGAAGGCGTACGATTTCCTGCGGGATTAGCGGGACAGGTGAGACCCCGCAAGCACAGCGAGGAGGCTCACCGCCCGCCCCCGCGGAGTCGTGCGCCTGTAGCGGAAATCAACTTTTCGCTTCCAATCACCCAAATTTGAAAGTATTTAAAGGCTTGTAGACATGGTCCACAAATTGGACTTTTCTACAAGCTGAAAGGGATGAAGATCTCATGATCTTCATCCCTTTTGATTTATTTTTTACTTTCAACGATGAGGGTGACAGGACCGTCGTTGGTCAGCTTTACATCCATCATACTGCCAAAGACACCTGTCTCAACATGTATCCCTTTTTTCCTTAACTCATCATTGAAATAATCATAAATTTTTTCCGCATGAGAAGGTTTGGCCGCATCCATGAAGTTCGGGCGCCTCCCTTTCCTGCAGTCACCATACAAGGTGAATTGAGATACCGAAAGGATTTCCTTGCCTTCATCCAGTAACGAACGATTCATTTTTCCTTCTTCATCCTCGAATACCCGAAGATTGGCGATTTTATCTGCCATCCAGTCGGCATCCTTCTCAGTATCTTCATGTGTAATACCGACCAGCAACACGAATCCGGATGCGATTTCACCACTGAGTTCGCCGTTTGCTGTCACAGAGGCATTACGGCTTCGCTGCAATACTACTTTCATCGTATTATAAACTCCTTAATTCATGATCCTTCTGACAGCGTAGATATCCGAAATCTGCTTGATTCTTTCTACTACCCTGTGTAAATGAGAGATATTCTGTATGGAAATCGACATATTGATCGTGGCCATTTTATTTCGATCGGATTTTCCGCTTACGGCCGAGATATTTGTTTTTGTTTCATTGACCGCCTGAAGGACTTCATTGAGCAAGCCTCTGCGGTCAAACCCTGAAATTTCAATGTCGACATTATATTCTTTGCGGTTGGTAAAATCACTTTCCCATTCGACAGGGATCAGCCTTTGTTCTGCATTCTCTGCAGAGACATTGGTGCAGTCTGAGCGATGGACGGAAACTCCGCGCCCTTTTGTGATAAAACCGATGATTTCATCTCCAGGGACCGGGTTGCAGCATCTGGAAAGCCTGATCAGCAGATTGTCGATTCCCTTTACCTGCACACCGGCATCCCTTTTCCTTTTCACCGGCTGGCTGGCTTTCAGTTCGGTGATGGTTTCCTGAAGGGATTCTTCCTGGTCGCGCTTCTTTCTGAGCTTTTCGGTCAACCTGTTGGCGAGCTGAGCTGCGGTGATGCCGCTGTACCCAACTGCGGCATACATGTCTTCTTCATTTGCGAAATTGAACTTTTCTGCTACACGCGAAACATTTTCAGGAGTAAGGACTTCTTTAAGCTCGAATTCAAGGTTTTTGATTTCTTTCTCAACAAGTTCCCGCCCTTTTTCAATGTTTTCTTCACGCTGCTGCTTTTTGAAGAACGTTTTGATTTTGTTTTTAGCCTGTGAGGTTTGGGCCAATTTCAGCCAATCCTTGCTTGGGCCATAAGAGTGTTTGGATGTGAGTATCTCGATGATATCCCCGGTATGCAGTTGATAATCGAGAGTGACCATCTTCCCATTCACTTTGGCCCCGATTGTCTTGTTTCCAATTTCAGAGTGAATACGATAAGCAAAATCAATTGGAACAGACCCCGCCGGCAGTTCGATGACATCGCCTTTTGGCGTGAAAATAAACACCATATCAGAGAACAAGTCTATTTTTAAAGACTCCATGAATTCCTCAGCATTAGCTGATTCATTTTGAAATTCAAGAATCTCCCTGAACCATGTCAGTTTCTTTTCAAATGTTGATTTCTCATCAACATTCTGTCCTTCTTTATATGCCCAGTGGGCGGCAACCCCGTATTCAGCTATTTGGTGCATCTCGGTTGTCCTGATCTGCACTTCAAGCGGATCCCCTTTGGGACCGATAACCGTTGTATGAAGGGATTGATACATGTTCGGCTTAGGCATGGCAATATAATCCTTGAAACGTCCAGGCATCGGCTTCCAGCATGTATGGATGATTCCAAGTACTGCATAACAATCCTTGATGCTGTCCACTACGATCCGGACTGCAAGCAGATCATAAATCTCATTGAACTGCTTATTCTGCAGCGCCATTTTCCTATAGATACTATAGATATGTTTCGGGCGGCCAGAAATATCGGCTTCGATTTTCACTTCACCGAGGCTTTCCTTTACTTCATCAATAACCTCATCAAGGTATTGCTCCCGCTCAGCTCTTTTCTTTTTCATCAAGTTGACGATCCGATAGTACTGTTGAGGATTCAAATAGCGAAGAGCTGTATCTTCCAATTCCCACTTGATTTTTGAGATACCGAGTCTATGGGCCAAGGGAGCGAATATTTCCAAGGTCTCATTGGAAATCCTGCGCTGTTTCTCACTTGGAAGATGTTTGAGGGTCCTCATATTATGAAGGCGGTCCGCAAGTTTGATAAGGATTACACGGATATCCTGGGCCATGGCAACAAACATTTTCCTGTGGTTTTCAGCTTGCTGTTCTTCCTGGGATTTATACTTGATTTTACCCAGCTTGGTGACACCATCCACCAGCATCGCAACTTCTTTCCCGAAGTTTTCTTCAATTTCTTCCAGGGTGATGCTCGTATCTTCCACTACATCATGCAGAAATCCACCAGCGACTGTAGACGGATCCATTTCCAGATCGGCAAGGATTCCAGCTACTTGAACGGGGTGTATGATGTATGGCTCCCCAGATTTACGAAATTGTTCTTTGTGCGCTTCCTTGGCAAACTCATATGCCTTTTGCACCAGGGTGACATCTTCTTCGGGTAAGTATTCACTTGTTTTTTTTACGACCTCTTCGGGGGTCAGTACCTGATCTTTTGCCATCAGCAAAATCACCTTTACAATATAGTAAACTCATCCATCCATATTGAAATCACAGTAATTCAAATGACTCTATATGATGATGAATCCTTGTTCAGAATAAAAAAGCGTATTGTATACTATTATCAAAAAAAATAGAAGATATGTAAAGCCTTCAACGTTAAAAAAGGCCTTTTTTGTCGAAAAATATTTACCATTTCATCATAAGAACGCTTACATATAAGAAAAAAGTGGTTTATCCAGGCTCGGGAAGCCAGACTCCAAGGGGAACGTTGAACCGAAAAGCGGAAGCGGCTGTCCAGTAAATCGAGGACTTTCGCCATGAGTAAAGGAAATACAAAGAACCACAGTGATCTTAAGATGACTCATCCCAAAAAACGAGATGCCTTTTCAGCTGTGTTTGGTCTCGACTGCCTATACATGAAAGAAAATATATGATAGAGAAAGAAGTCTGCCAGTATTTGTTTTTGGTATAAACAAATCGTTTTTTTTTTTTGAGAAATGACTTCATTCTTAAAAAAGAGCAGGTTATCCGATCTAACTATCGAGGATTTTCACGATCCTCTCCCGTGGTGTTGGGAGTGAAAGGTGAAACTCGGGCAGGAGCAGCAGGACAACCGGGACCAAGATTACGAACCAATGGAACAAAAGTCCCCGAAGCGCATCCAAAGAGGTCTGATGCCCGTCACAAGCAGGTCAAACAACTGAACGGAAACCAACACACTCTTCAAAAAGCATTGTTTTACTCAATCGAAAAAAAGACTGAGTATAAGGTGTATGCCTTCTCAGTCTTTTAAGAAATTTATTCGATTGAAGAATTAGAATTGCATTAATGTCATGATATCGAAACCGTCCAGCTTTTCACGGCCGTCCAGGTAAGTCAATTCTATCAGGAACGCAGTCCCGGCAACAATTCCGCCCAATTCTTCTACGAGTTTGATTGTTGCTTCAATTGTCCCGCCTGTTGCCAATAAGTCATCCGTTATCAGGACACGCTGGCCGGGTTTGATGGCATCTTTATGGATCGTCAGTGCATCCTTTCCGTACTCAAGACCGTAATCTACACTGATTGTTTCACGAGGCAATTTGCCTGGTTTACGGACAGGTGCAAAACCTACTCCAAGGGCATAAGCGACAGGGCAGCCGATGATGAAACCTCTTGCTTCAGGTCCAACAACCAAATCGATTTCTTTTTCTTTTGCATATTCAACAATTTGATCGGTAGCATATCTATACGCATCGCCGTTATCCATCAAAGTCGTGATATCTTTAAATCTGATTCCTTCTTTAGGCCAGTCTTCGACGATTGTAACGTATTGTTTTAAGTCCATGCTTAAAAATCCTCCTCATATGTTGCAGACCATACCAGTCTTCTTATCAAACCAGTTCTTCAGTTCCTGATAAGATGAATACAACAATTCATTCTCTAGAATATATTGTTCCTGTTTTTGGCGATAAGTAACCGATTCTTCCAAATCTCTCTTAACCTTTACAGGATTTACGGAAATTAATCCATTGTTTATTGTAACAAAATCCAGTTCAAAAAACACCTTTGACATGAATTCAATTGTTTCCTTTGACCAGCCTTTATGCTGGGCAAGCTGGCCACCATGTTTTTTAAGATCAAAAGATTCCCTTTTTAACAGGAAGCCATAATACCATTTGAAATGATCACGGTTTGGAACCGTACTGAAAAAGTGATCTTCCTGATGATCAAAATGTGCATATATGCGTTCCGGCTCCGTGGCTTTCACCACTGTTTCCAGCCATTCGCCTTGAGGTGGCAGATCCAGGAGGACAACATTGGCTGTTCGTTCTAACAGCCCTTCCGCTTCTTCATTCGATGAAATCAACAGTATATCCTCGTGGTAGGCATCGATCGGCAGGCGGTCAATGGTCGACTGATTGAATGCAACAATTTTTCTATTGTCGGAAGGCACCTTATCAAACCATCTGTTAACAGGCTTGATCCCCCTCATATCGAATAACTGCCAATGGTCAACTGTAAGGTCCTTAAGAAACAGCTGCGGCTTCCTGATGTTATTCCATTCATTGACGGATAGCTCACCAATAACAGAAAGCTCGGCGATCGGAGAAATCTGATCAGCGAACTCCCCCATACCAAATCCGACGCTGTCCAATGAATATACATCTTTTTGTAATGAGAGCTTCAAGTGATCCTGGTTCCCTCCGATTTTTCTCATACCGGAAATAGAAACTCCTTCAATTAACAGTTTAGGCTTGGGATTCCCCATACCAAAAGGCGCCAGCATCTGCAAGGACTCAATCGTATCAAGGTCGACTTCAGCCAACTCGATGGAAGCATCCAGTTCTGTCAATGGGATGAAATCCTCTTCGGTGAGCTGTTCTGCTGCATAGTCATTCAAGCGCTTCCTTAATTCTGGAACATCCTCTAACTCCAGTGTCATTCCTGCCGCCATTGGGTGTCCCCCGAAATGCGGAAGAAGCTCCCGGCATTGAGAGAGATTCTTGAAAAGATCAAACCCGGCAATACTGCGGGCAGATCCTTTGGCAGTGCCTTTTTCACTGTCAAAGCTCAAGACAATGACCGGCCTGTAAAACTTTTCAACCAGCCGGGAAGCGACAATTCCGACAACCCCTGGATTCCAGCCTTCTTTTCCAATAACTAAAACGGAATTACGATTAAGAGGAAAGTCATTGGTCACCATTTCTATGGCTTCCTTCGTCATGTCATTGACAATGGCTTGCCTTTCTTTGTTAATGCCATCAATTTCCTGGGCAATCGCGGCAGACTCTTCCTTATCACTCGATAACATCAAATCGACAGCGGGGGCCGCATCCCCCAATCTTCCAATTGCATTAATTCTCGGTGCAATCGCAAATCCTACTGTCTCTTCCGTGATTTCATTCATTTGAGCATTAGCGGCTCTGCAAAGGGCTATTAAGCCTGGGCGGCTGCTGGTCCGCATTTTTGCCAGCCCTTTCTTGGCAATCGCCCTGTTTTCGCCTTTGAGAGGAACAAGGTCAGCTATTGTGCCGATTGCGGCCAGATCCATCAGGTGTTCAGGGAAAGTCCCGTATAACGCATGGGCAAACTTGAATGCCACACCTACCCCGGCAAGGTCGGTAAAAGGATATGTACTGCCTTCCCTTTTTGGATGGAGGATCGCTAAAGCGTCAGGAAGTTCCGGTCCAGGTTCATGGTGGTCCGTGATGATCAAGTCCACTCCCAATTCTTTAGCCAACTGAGCTTCCTTCAACGCAGCAATTCCGGTATCGACCGTGATGATTAATGAAAAGCCTTCCTCCGCAGCCCAGCGGAAAGCATTCTCGTTTGGCCCGTATCCCTCTGTGAATCGGTTCGGTATATAAAAGTGTACCTCGGCACCCAAGTCAAGCAGGGTCTGCATCATGGTCGAAGTCGAGCTGACACCATCTGCATCATAATCCCCGAAGATCAAAATGGCTTCACCGTACTCAATGGCTTTCTTTACCCTTTCAACCGCTCTATCCATGTCCAACATCAAATAAGGGTCATGAAACGGCTGTTCCTCACCATATAAAAAAGCCTTAGCTGCATCTATATCATGGATTCCCCGGTTTGCCAGCAGTTTGCTGACAATCGCAGGTATGTTCAATTCCTCTTGTAACTTATTACTATTCGCTTCACTATGGTCTTTCACCAACCAGCGTGATTTTGATTTTAACATACGTTCACCCCTCAGCCTTTCCTATTATACAAAACGGGGGCTGGCCTTTCAATCAGAGAAACATGGAAACCCTTATGGTTAGATCGTGGATTGAGAGGTGAATGCTGCTCATTTCTTTGCTTATCCTGCCTTTTGAGGTATTACTATTGAATTTCAGTCGCAAAGAGAACAATGTTTACGAAAGGAGCCTTATTGAAAGAACTTTTGAGGTTCATTAAGTACTTTTTGTCACCTTTTGGGAAAATGGGGGCCTTTATTGAGTCTCAAAAGGACGATCTTTTATCTGTTGAGTTTGATGCCCATTAATGACTTTTATTTTCCCATATTGATGTAAAGGCCTATAAATCATCTCTCCGTTTATATTGCAACTCCGATATAACATCCTTTTCTTCGTTCCATTACTCTCCAAAACAGAACAAAAGCGCCCCTAGTAAAGAGCGCCCTTGACTTAAATTCCTGTATGTTTTTCCTCATCTGTTACTTCACTGGCCGGAAATTCATTATTTTCAGCGCCGGTTGGAATAGGTTCTCTTTCGCCGGACTCTTTTCTCAACTGGTCATTTTCTTTCTGTAATGCTTTTACCTTTCTCTGTACCACGAACAGTCGGAATAAACCGACTGAGCCGACGATCAGGCCTCCCATCAGGACAGAGCCGATAATGACCAGGATCAATGGCCATTCAGCTTCTCCAAAAAGATAATTAACTCTTACCGGATCGACATTTATCACGGCAAAGATAGCAACGACTAAAGCAAAAATAAGTCCCAAAATCAAATTCCATTGAAATTTCACTGCCTTCCCTCCCTTACGTTAAGTCTACTCTGTCACCATCATCTTCATTATAAGGATTGATGTGAATGAAAACATCTTGCACGTCAGGATTCTCAAGCAATCGTTTCTTTACCTTTTTCCCTACCTTATGGCCTTCTTCCACAGTGATATGGGGATCGACACTGATTTTCAAATCGACAATAAGATAATGCCCATGTTCTCTTGCATGAAGTTCATTGATGGCCAAGACACCTTCCACTTCACTGACGGCTGTTTTCAGTTCTTGCGTATCCTCGTCATGAAGTACATGATCAAGGGTATTATGAATCGATTCTGATCCGAGCTTCCAAGCCATGCGCAAAACAAGCAAAGAAACAAATACCCCGGCAACAGGATCACCATATTCAAGCCAGTCAATCCCCAGTTTTCCACCAAGCATCGCAGCGCCGATTCCGATCAAGGCTGCGATGGAGGAATAGACGTCCGACCGATGTTCGTAGGCATTTACAATGAGCGCATCGCTTTTTAACTTTTTACCCAATCTGTACTTATACTGAAACATCGCCTCTTTCACTACGATGCCGAAGATTACAGCATAGATCGCAATGGCCGTTGGAGGACTGATGGGATGAAAAAATGATTCAATAGAAGATTTCCCGATTTCTATCCCCACCAAAAACAAAAGAACCGCCACAATGATGGCTGCAATTGATTCGGCTTTTCCATGTCCATATGGATGGTCTTCATCAGGTGGCTGCTTCGCCGCACGAAGACCTATGTATACAGCTAAAGAACCGGCGACATCAGATGCTGAATGTACTGCGTCGGCAATAAGAGCTTTACTATTCCCGGCCACGCCAGCCCACCATTTGACGCCTGCCAGCACAACATTCCCGACAACCCCGACCATAGCTGCGAACTCTGCTTTTTTAAAACGATCATCCGTGCTCATTCCTGTCCCCCCTTATTCCAGTATATTGTAACCCATTCCCCTCTCCTCTATCTCCCAAAACACTTAAAAGGACGAGTTTGCAGGCTTTTCCAGCCTGCAAATTCGTCCTTCTCTAGGAAATGCTTCTATACTTGTGGTTCGTCGGAAAATTTCTTTTTCTCTTTATAGGTGATGATTGTCCCTTTTTTCTTCAACTCTCTCTTCTTGAAGACAATCCATAGCTGTGAAGCGATGAATACGGAAGAGTACGTACCAGATATCAGGCCGACCAGCAGGGCAATCGAGAAGTTCGTGATCGTTTCACTTCCGAAAATCATCAATGCTACAACTGTAAATACGACAGTGATAACTGTGCTGACAGACCGTGTAAGAGTTTGGCGCAAACTTTTGTTCACGACTTCTTCAATATCTTCAACCGTTTTCAAACGGCGCTTCTTCTGAAGATTTTCACGAAGCCTGTCAAATGTCACGATGGTATCGTTAATTGAATAACCGACAATCGTCAGAACTGCCGCAATGAAGGTCAAGTCTACTTCAAGGCGAGTCAGGCTGAAGAACGCAATGATAAAGAAGGCATCATGCATAAGGGCTACGATGGCCCCGATTGCCATGTAAACTTCAAAGCGAAGGGTAACATAGATAATGATGCCAATCGATGCAATGGCAACCGCAATCATTGCATTCTTTGCAAGCTCCTTACCAATGACAGGTGACACTGTACTGATATTCGGCTCTGCATCGTAAGCTTCGCTGAAGTGGTCTTTTAATTCGGCAATTTCATCCTGATTGAGGACCTCTGTATACCGGACGACGCCTATTTCATTATTATCCCCAGAAAGGACAATTTCATCTGAAGGATATCCGGCTTCGTCAAGTTCCTCGGACACACTCTCGGCAGTCAAGCCATCGCTGGACAAAATCTCCATCCGTGTACCCTGAGCAAAATCAATACCAAGGTTCAGCCTGAAAATCACCAGAATGATAAGACCCGCTGCGATCAATATCCCCGAAAGGGCAAAGAATTTATTACGCTGTTTTGCAAAATCGAATTTATCGAATTTTGTCGGCAAATTAAGAGTATCATAATTATCCGCAATATCCTTCACGTCCTTAGGATTCACCCCAAGCCATGAAGGCTTTTTGTTAAATGCCCGGCTGTTCACCCATAAGCCTAACAGCAATCTGGATCCCCAAACAGCTGTCAGGAAGCTAGCCAGGATGCTGACAATCAACATTGTAGCAAACCCTTTGACCGAGCTATTCCCGAAGTAGAACAAGACTGCGCCGGCAAGAATGGTTGTGACGTTGGCATCCAGAATCGTCATAAAGGACGATTTGTTACCAGCCTGGAATGCGGCACGCACACTTTTCCCTACCTTCAATTCTTCCTTGATCCGTTCATAGGTGATGATATTCGCATCGACAGCCATACCGACACCGAGGATCAGCGCGGCAATACCCGGAAGTGTAAGCACACCATTCATCATATCGAATATCCATAAGATCAAGAAAATATAGACAGACAATGTGATCATGGCAATGAATCCCGGGAAACGATAGAAGAGCAGCATGAACAAGAATACGATTGCTATACCGATGATTCCGGCAGTAACCGTCTTATCCATCGCTTGTTCACCGAATTTCGCACCCACCGATGTTGAATAAACTTCAGTGAGTTTTACAGGCAGAGCGCCGGCATCCAGGAGGGCTGCCAGATTTTGGGCTTCTTCAACCGTAAAGCTTCCAGTAATTTGAACTTCGTCAGAATTTATTGGTTCTGATACCTGAGGATCTGATAAGAACTTCGGCTCCTCTTTCCCCAATTCTTTTTCATAGGAATCTTTACCTTCTTCAAAATCCAGCCAGATAACAAGTCTATTGTCAGGTGATGGCTTTTGAGAAAGTTCTTTTGTTAAATCATAGAATTTTTCGTGGTCTTTCAGGGTCAGCGATACAATCGGGTTATTATTCTTGTCGAATGTCTGCTGTGCTCCGCCTGATACCAGGTCAGAACCGTCCAACCTTACTTCATCATTGACATCCCTGAAGGACAGGTTAGCCTGAGTGGATAAAATTTCCCTGGCTTGGTTCTGGTCTTCAACCCCGGCCAGCTGGACACGGATACGGTCACCGTCTTCAATCTGGATATTCGGTTCGCTGACACCAAGTACATTGATCCTTCTATCCAGGGCATCAGCTGTGTTGGCCACCGTTTCACTGGTGATTTTATCCCCATCTTTTAAAGGTTCCACTTGGTAGAGAACTTCAAAGCCCCCCTGCAAGTCTAAACCAAGCTTGATGTCTTTTAAAATATTGCTTGTTGTGCCTCCGATTAATCCTCCTAATAATAGAACGATCAGGAAGAAGGCAACAATCCGACTGCGTTTTACCATTATGTATGAATCCTCCTTGCAAATCCCAGGGCAGTGCCCTCTTTTATTTAGGCTCTTTTCGTAACCTTTGTTGCTATTGATAATAATTCCGAAAGATAGTGGAGTAATGAACCGGAAAAACCCCTGTTTAGCAAGAGAGAAAAGAGCTTCTCCCTTTGTTCAGAGCGAAAACCTAGGGGAAAAATCTGGACTTTGGGATTTTTCCGGAAGCAACAATATATGCGAAAACAGCCTTTATTTAATTTAGGCCGAACTGCACCTGAATTGTACCAATATTCCTATTATGAATTAGAAGTAATTGACTGTCAATTCAATATATTTCCAGAATTATGTCGGTTTTTTGCCAGGTTTCAACAGCTCTTTCAGCTCATCTTCATTTAAATCCGAAAACCAATTCGGAGACCGGTATGCCTCTACTGTTTCAAAACTCATATATTCTCCCGGCTTCACGCTTAAAATATCACTTACCAATTCAAACACCCGAATGTCATCTTTAGGTTTCTTCCATTTCTTCTTTAACAGGTATGTCCATAAGCTTTCAACAGTTGCTTCCCCATAGCCAAGCACTGCAAATTCTTCCACTTTGCTGACCAGCGCAGGCTCGACACCATCAAAAAAAAATACTGTACGGATGTTTTAAAACGTTCATCTTGGTCCCCATCTCCATTTCAAATTCCCAACAACTTGTCATGCTTTGTCCATCCTGGTGCATATAGTTAATTGTATACGATATTACGATTTTTGAGAAGGCAGGGAATACAATGTCTAAATTCTTGAAAGGCACGATGATCTTAATGGGAGCTGCCTTGATTACCAGAATACTTGGATTCATAAACAGGATCGTCGTGGCAAGGTTCATCGGTGAAGAAGGTGTGGGCCTTTTCATGATGGCATTCCCAACGTTGATCCTCGTTATAACCATTACACAGATGGGCCTCCCAGTGGCGATTTCCAAGAGTGTTGCTGAGGCGGAAGTACAGGGAGACATTAAAAAGGTCAAGAAAATCCTGGTAGTATCACTTGCGATCACTGTCTCACTTTCCTTGATTTTCACACCTGCATTGATACTGCTTGCTCCGTATTTATCTGAAACTCTGTTTACCGATTCCCGTACCTACTATCCGTTGGTTGCCATCGCGCCTATCATTCCGATCGTGGCGATATCTTCCGTCATCAGAGGCTACTTCCAAGGAAGGCAGAACATGAAGCCTGCAGCCATCTCACAGGTCATCGAGCAGGTAGTCCGTATATCATTGATCGCTGTCATGACCAAAACCTTCCTTCCTTATGGAATTGAATATGCAGCAGCAGCAGCGATGGCAGCTTCCGTTTTGGGAGAGCTGGCTTCCCTCCTTTACATGTTCACAGCATTCAAACTCAAGAAAAAATTCAAAGTGAGAAGAAACTTCTTTACGGCAATCAAATCAGGCCGTTCTACTGTAGATGAACTGTTGAGAGTAGCATTGCCGACGACAGGAAGCAGGATGATCGGTTCGATTTCCTGGTTTTTCGAACCGATTGTAGTGGCACACAGCCTGGCACTTGCCGGGGTAGCAACTTCTCTTGCCACCAAACAGTATGGATCACTTACAGGCTTTGCACTTCCGTTATTATTCCTGCCGTCTTTCATCACTGTCTCCCTTTCCACTTCCCTGGTGCCTGCGGTAAGTGAAGCAAATAAACAAAAGAACTTTCAGTTGATTGAACACCGGCTGACCCAGGCTTTGAGGTTCTGCCTCATTACCGGGGGGATTGCCGTTGTTCTATTGTTCATCTTTGCTGAACCATTGATGACGGTCATGTATGGCAGCAGCAGCGGGGCAGGGTTTGTAATGATTATGGCTCCCTTTTTCCTTTTCTATTATTACCAGGGACCGCTCCAGGCCGTGCTGCAGGCTCTGGACTTGGCCAGGGCAGCCATGATCAACAGTTTAATCGGAGCTGTTGTGAAAACGGCCATCATCTTCATTTTAGCTTCACAGCCAGCATTTGGAATCAATGGTGCAGCTCTTGGAATTGTTACAGGCATGATGCTTGTGACGATGCTCCACTTTGCTACCATCCTGAAGACAGTCCCAATGACGATTTACGTCAAAGATTATTTGAAGTTTATTGTGGTCATGGCCATTACTGGCATAAGCGGCCATTACCTCTATACAAGTGTCTTTCATCAAATGCCGCTGGGTCTTCGTCTCTTAGCTGGAATAAGTGTAACAACCATCCTGTATGTAATTCTTTCCATTCTCATAAAATTAATCCGGAGAGACGACCTGAAGAGGATTCCATTCATAAAGAAACTGGTGATCAGCTAGAAAAAGCCATTCCTGCTTAGACGCAGGAGATGGCTTTTTCGGGCTTACTGATCACGCACATCAATATAAAATTGGCCGTCCTGGAAACTGCAAAATGAAATGTTTTCAAGGTTATGATAGTTTTTCTCCCTGAGCCTCTTCCTCAGCCAGAATTCATTCTTCCCGATCATGTCCAGGTGGTTTTGCTGGATGATACCATCCAAAATCAAAGGCAGAGTCAACGATCCCCCCTTTTTTTTGTCCTCTTTTTTGATAACAGACAATTTGCCTGATGGTTCAAGAATCGCAAACTCTACATCAGCAAGATTGCTGACATCCTGCTCCCGGAGCTGCAGCAGCATGTCATCAAAGTTATACCTTTGGCGGCTCATTGCCTTTTCATCGATTTTGCCATGGCTGATCAGGACGGTCGGTTTCCCATCAACAACCTCCCTGAATTTTTTGCTTTTTAAAGATAAAAAAGCGGTCCCTATCTGAATAAGGAAGAGAACACCCATCGGCAGCAGGGTGTTCACCAATTCACTGTCCGGCTCTTCTATTGCCAGTACAGCCATTTCCGCAATCATGATAAAAACAACCAGGTCCAAAAGGCTCAGTTCGCCGATTTCCCTTTTGCCCATGATCCTGAAGATAAACAATATGACAGCATATAAAAAAATAGTCCGAAGGGCAATCAACAAATATTCATTCACGTCCCTCTCCTCCTTCAGGTACGTTTGCACCATTTATTATGCTCTTGGTAAAAGGAAAGATAAGAGGTAAGTTTTTACTATACTTTCTATATGTTGAACAAGAATTTGCAGATGATTTTCACTCCATGTGCATGACTCCCGCGGGAATGGCTGCTGAAGCTGGATGGAATTAGAGAGCGGAAGCGGCCGTTCATTGCCGTACGGAATGGAGGGCTCTTGCATGTGATAAAGGAATCATGAAGAACTTTAGCGATTCATGATGACTTATCAAAATGACTGAAGTGTGAGAACCTCTTGGGTCTTAAAAGTGAATTCTCGAGGGAGATCCGTTCAACCGGGACGGACCCTTGGCGGCAGGAGCTTAAACGAGCCTGCCCGGGTTCAACTGCAGAGCAGATCCCAAAGGAGGACGCCTTTTATGCAGGTCATAAAAAAACTAAAAGCACCACATACCTTGTTTTTCCAACATTGCTCCTTTTAGTGCTTCCAAGCTTCCCTTAGCTTCCCAAGAACGGCAGAATAAATTTAAAGTAGACATATACGGTTGACACTGCCAGTGATATCAGTGTAATCGGAATGCCGATTAAGAGGTATTGATAAAACTTGATATGAACGTTTTCTTTGGAAGCAAGTCCGACTATCACAAGGTTGGACGATGAACCAAGCAGGGTCCCGTTGCCGCCGAGGCAGGCACCCAGTGCAAGCGACCACCATAAAGGATCCATGTTGACCATCCCAAATTCCTGGAACTCGTGAATGACAGGTATCATCGCTGCTACGAAAGGGATATTGTCGACAACTGCAGAAAGCAGCCCTGTTCCCCAGAGGATGGCAAAAGCGGTGGTCTTCATATCCCCTTCAGTCAGCTTTATGATCTCCCTTGCCGCTTCATCAATGAAGCCCGCCTCTTCAATCCCGCCTACAAGCAAAAATAGACCTATGAAAAAAAATAACGTCCCCCATTCCACTTCCTTTAACACTTCTTCAGGGTCATATACCTTTTCCAGCAGCAGCATGATCAAGACCGCCCCTGCCAATGCTACCGACGTCACATCAAGATGGAGGACGGGATGTAAAGAAAATCCAAGGAGGACCAAGCATAGGACGCTGATGGAAGCCATTAGGCCTTTATTCTTCTTCAGATACCTCTTTGCATCGATTCCTCTTAATAATAATTTTTTATCTTCTTTTACAATCAAAATGTCTTTATAAATCAAGCTTATGATGATTATCGTAATAAGCAGGATCATAGCCGAAACAGGGAGAAGGTTTTGCAGGAAAGCATTGAAGGTAAAATGGTCAACCGCCTGTCCAATCATCATATTGGGCGGATCTCCAATTAAAGTAGCAGTTCCCCCGATATTGCAAGCCAGAATCATCATGACCAAAAATGGAAGCGGCGGCAAATCAAGAACCTTTGTAAGGGTAAACAGTATCGGGACAAGAAGCATGGCGATGGTTACGTTGGCTAAAAAGGCTGATCCCACTCCAGAGAGAAGTGAAAACAAGACCAGCAGCGCCAATCCGTTTCCATTGACTGCCTGTGCAAGCCTGATTGCGAGAAACTCAAAGAAACCTGTTTTGCTTGTCACTGTAACAATCAGCATCATTGAAAACAACAAAGTTATGGTTTTCCAGTCTATATAAGTGAACAACGCTTTTTCGATTGAAAATGCTCCAATCAAAAGCATCGCCACTCCACCGCACATGCTGGCCAAAATCCTGTTCCATTTCTCAGTAATCAATAAAATATAGACGGCAATGAATACGGTCAATATGATAAAGGGTGACATTCATCCCTCTCCTTTAAGATCCTATGTTTAATCCAGGGAATCAAAGCTCTTCAGCTTGTCTGCTTTTACCATTGTATGATGCTTGGCCGGCAAAAATTATAGTCTATTTTTTTCTTTCAGGAATATGCTTGTACTAGGAGAAACTTGCAATTTTACTGTTTTTGAACAGAGGGGAGATGGAGACGATAGAAGCCAAGAAAATGGGAAGCGCGATTTTGTATGGTACAGGGACCATTCTGGTCATTGCCATTGCAGCAAGTTTAATATTTGCTCTTTTGCTTCGTTTCACGAGTCTTGAAGAAAATTCAATCAGTCTGGCGGTAACGATCATTTCATTCCTGGGGTTGTTCATCGGCGGATTCATGTCGGGAGGAAAAGGGAAGGAAAAAGGATTGGTCCTTGGAGGGC
This sequence comes from Bacillus sp. SRL337, assembly GCF_984799155.1. Classification (NCBI taxonomy): domain Bacteria; kingdom Bacillati; phylum Bacillota; class Bacilli; order Caryophanales; family Bacillaceae; genus Bacillus; species Bacillus sp. SRL337. The sequence continues at coordinate 3,364,344 of NZ_OZ481793.1, forward strand.
TTACCGGATTTATCTTTTCCATGGGGGTCTTTTTATTTCAGTATTTAGGCTTTGATTCACTGTTTTCCATGAAACAGGTCATCTATCATGGCTGCTTTATCATCACCTGTATGATGGGCGGAATCCTTGGCGTCAATATTAGTGGTGGAAAAGTTTCCTAACATAATAAGAACGCAAGTACCTTGTCGGTGCCTGACGGTGAATATCCAGGCAGAAAGACAGTGTAAGGATGAAAATATTCAGTTCCTTAACAGACAAAAGCCCCGCATGAATGCGGGGCTTTTCCATTAGGCTTTGATTACTTCTCGGACAGCGTTCCTGTCGTATGTAAGACGGCTTCCATCTCCGCATTTTACAACGATTGTACCTTCTTCAATTGCATCGATAAAACCATGCAATCCACCGATTGTAACGATTTTGTCACCTTTTTGCAGATCATTCTGCATATGCTGAACGGCTTTCTGGCGTTTTTGCTGAGGGCGAATCAGCAAGAAATAGAAAAGTACGAACATCAGCAATAAAGGTATTAAAGTAGCAAAAGTATCCATTCCATGACCTCCTTTCCGGTTTAGGATGTGTATTCTTATAAAAGAAGAACATCCCTAAATCAGAAGTTTTTGGCATCCGGACGATTATATCCGTATGCTTCAAAAAATTCTTCTCTAAAGTCCCCCAGACGATCTTCTCGAATCGCTTGTCTGACTTGCTCCATTAATTTTAACAGAAAATGAAGATTATGATAAGTCGTAAGCCTAATCCCAAAGGATTCGTCACATTTAATTAAATGACGGATATAAGCTCTCGAATAATTACGGCATGTGTAGCAATCGCAATTTTCATCGATCGGCCTGAAATCCCTTGCAAATTTGGCATTTTTCACGACCAAACGCCCTTCGCTCGTCATCAAGGTCCCGTTTCTCGCAATACGGGTAGGCAATACACAGTCGAACATGTCAATCCCTCTGATGGCCCCGTCAATCAAAGCATCAGGAGAACCTACACCCATCAGGTACCTTGGCTTGTTGTCCGGCAGCAATGGTGTGGTAAATTCCAGTACCTTGTTCATGACATCCTTTGGTTCTCCAACAGAGAGCCCGCCGACAGCATAGCCAGGGAAATCAAGAGAAACCAGATCCTTCGCACTTTGGCGGCGCAGGTCTTCATATTCTCCCCCTTGGACAATCCCGAACAATCCTTGGTCCTGAGGACGCTGATGCGCTTCAAGGCAGCGTTCTGCCCATCTTGACGTTCTTTCCACAGAGCGTTTCATATAATCATGCTCAGCAGGATACGGAGGACATTCATCAAACGCCATCATAATGTCGGAACCAAGGGCATTTTGGATTTCCATCGCCTTTTCGGGGCTCAGGAACAATTTATCCCCATTGAGATGGTTTCGGAAATGGACCCCTTCTTCTTCAATCTTCCGGAATTCACTAAGACTGAACACTTGGAATCCACCTGAATCAGTCAGAATGGCACGGTCCCAGTTCATGAATTTATGCAGGCCGCCTGCTTCCCTGATAATCTCATGTCCCGGACGGAGCCAAAGATGATAGGTATTGCTGAGGATGATCCCTGCTTCCATTGATTTCAGATCTTCCGGTGACATGGTCTTTACTGTAGCCAATGTCCCTACAGGCATGAAGACCGGGGTGTCAAAAGAGCCGTGAGGGGTATGCACCCTGCCTAAACGAGCTCCCGTTTGTTTACAAGTTTTGATATGTTCATAACGAATTGCAGTCAAATCGTCTAACTCCTTCCAATGTTTACAGGATCAGCATGCTGTCGCCAAAGCTGAAAAACCTGTACTTTTCCTCTACAGCTGTATTGTATGCATGAAGAATGATCTCCCTGCTTGTAAAAGCACTGACCAGCATGATCAATGTCGACTTCGGCAAATGGAAATTGGTCACAAGCCCATCAATCGCCTTGAACTCATAGCCTGGATAGATAAAGATATCCGTCCAGCCATTCTCCTCAGCGAACCTGCCGCCATGCCTGGAAGCAATTGTTTCAAGAGTCCTTGTTGAAGTGGTGCCGACCGTGATGATGCGGCCCCCGCTTTCTTTGACTTCATTAAGCAGGCGTGCTGTGCCTTCGGTAATTTGATAAAATTCCGAATGCATATCATGCTCTTCAATGCTATCGACCGATACTGGACGAAATGTCCCCAGTCCCACATGCAAAGTAATGAAGGCGACATGGACGCCCATTGCCCTGATTTCATCCAACAGTTCTTCTGTAAAATGAAGTCCAGCTGTCGGAGCAGCAGCAGATCCCCTTTCACGCGCAAATACCGTCTGGTACCTGTCCTGGTCTTCCAGCTTTTCACTGATATACGGAGGAAGGGGCATTTCACCGAGTTCATCCAGAACTTCATAGAAAATACCTTCATAATGAAATTCCAAGACCCTGCCGCCCTGTTCCTTCTCCTGAGTACAAACCGCCGTCAATTTCCCTTCCCCGAACGAGATCTTGGTCCCAATCTTTACCCTTTTGGCAGGTTTGATCAGAGTCTCCCATTTATCTCCCTCTTCTTGTTTGAGGAGCAAAACCTCAATTTTGGCACCTGTATCCTCTTTAATTCCGAATAAACGGGCTGGAAGGACACGGGTGTCGTTCAATACCAGGCAGTCTCCTTCTTTCAGGAAGCCGGTAATGTCCTTGAATTTCTTATGCTCTAGAGTTCCCGTCTTCCGGTCGATTGCCATCAGTCTGCTTTCTGAACGTTTTTCCAGAGGTGTCTGTGCAATCAATTCCTCCGGTAAATGGAAATCAAAATCTTCAACCTTCAAAGTTCTCACCTTACTTTTTTATTTTTATGCATATCCTTTTTTTGCGAATCTAATTGCTGTTCAAGAAATAATAGGTCTCCATCCCTAGTGTGCAGCAACGCTGGACGGACGTTAAACCAAAAGGCGCAAGCAGCTGTCCAACGCCCTACGCAGCGGAGGGGGGCGAGATAAAGAGAACCGGCGAAGTGATGCAGGCCGATATTATTTTATCGCCCTAACGCAGCAATCCCAAAAAAGATCTTACTTGAATCTGCCGATAATGTAAAAAATCAATGATAACACAACACTGGCAATGATGGAGGTCATCACCGGGAAATAGAATGTGGAATTCTCTTTTTTGATGATGATATCCCCAGGCAGTCTTCCCAGCTTGGTAAAGGCCATCAGAAAACCTAGAATCAAGAGAATCGCACCTGCAACCATCATAATCTTTGGCAGCCCGGTCATGGGTTGGGAATCTCCAAACCAAAATGTTCGTATACAGAAGAGGTCACGACTCTCCCTCTTGGAGTCCGCTGTAAGAAACCGATTTGCAGCAGGTAGGGCTCATAAACATCTTCAATCGTATGGGATTCCTCACCGATGCTTGCAGCAATCGTATCAAGTCCGACCGGTCCGCCTCTGAACCTTTCAATGATACCCATGAGTAATTTATGGTCTATATGATCCAGCCCAAGCTTATCAACCTGAAGCAATTCCAAGGCATGGCTGGCAAGGTCGGTTGTGATTTCCCCATTGCCTCTTACCTGTGCAAAGTCCCTCACCCTTCTTAACAAGCGATTCGCAATCCTCGGTGTCCCCCTGGATCTCCTTGCTAGCTCCACTGATGCCAGTCCGTCAATGACAGTACCCAATATATCTGACGTCCGGATCACGATTTCCCGAAGCTGCTCTTCATTATAATACTCAAGGCGGCATAAAACCCCAAAACGATCTCGAAGCGGTGCAGACAGCGCACCTGCCCTTGTAGTGGCGCCCACCAATGTGAATGGAGGCAGGTCAAGGCGGACTGATCTGGCACTCGGGCCATTGCCGATGACAATGTCAAGACAAAAATCCTCCATCGCAGGATAAAGCACTTCTTCAATGGAACGGGGAAGCCGGTGTATTTCATCAATAAACAGGACATCTCCTGGTTCCAGAGAGGTCAAAATAGCCGCAAGGTCTCCTGGCCTCTCAATTGCCGGCCCGGATGTGGTCCTTAAATTCACGCCCATCTCGTTGGCTATGACTGCGGCCAGCGTTGTTTTTCCCAGACCCGGAGGACCGTAAAGGAGGACATGATCCAACGTTTCCTGCCTCATCTTCGCTGCCTCGATGAAAATACTTAAATTATTTTTTACTTTATCTTGTCCTATATATTGACTTATCGTCTGGGGTCTCAAAGAAAGTTCAAAGGAATGGTCACTGGTTTCTGCTTCTGAAGACACAACTCTTTCTTCCATCTGCTCCTCCTCCTCTCTCAAGATTATTTCAACAACAATTTCAAGGCTTCTTTTATCAGTTCATCAGTCGATTTGCCTTCTGAGGCCAACTTCGGCGTCACTTTCTTGATTTCCCTCTCGGAATAGCCAAGCGCCTTCAAAGCAAGAGCTGCTTCCTCGATCAATTCATCGCTGCCGGAAACAGGCTGGTGCTTCCCTTCTTGAAACAGGTTAGGAAAGTAGTCAGGGACAACATCCTGTAATTTCCCTTTCAAATCAAGGATCATCTGTCTTGCCGTTTTCTTCCCGACTCCCGGAAACTTAGTCAAAAACCGTTCATCTTCGCCTTCGATAGCGGAAATAACCTGTTCAGGAGCACCGGATGCAAGAATGGCTAGAGCACCCTTGGGACCGATGCCCGATACATTCAATAACTTAATGAACAACAGTTTTTCTTCCATACTCAAAAATCCATACAAAGCCAGGATATCTTCTCTCACATGCTGATATGTATAGATTGTGGTACTTTGATTTTCAAATTTAGAAAACAGAAACGGGTTGCTGGTGAAAATCTGATACCCGATCCCTCCGTTTTCAAGAACCACATATTCCGGCCCCACTCTTTTCACCGTTCCATTTATATATTCATACATGTCTTATCTTCTCTCCCTTAATCACTACATTGTACCATAAGAATATGTTAATCGGGCGTTCTGATCACGTCAGAAACACTGGCCAAAACATCTGTTCTTATTTTAACAAAAAAACGGGAGAAAGAAACAACTTGTCAACATTTAGCATCGGTTTTTGAGCGGGACTGCCTATAAAAAAATAACCGGCCATATATTACAGCCGGTTTACTCAAAAGAAGCTTCATCATTCAGGGAATATGGCTGAAAGCTTTGGATGACCTGCTCGTAGCTCTGTTTTGATTTGACAGGTATCCCTTTAACAAGTTCATCATGTTGTTTGCTTTCAAGTCTTTTAATATCTATTTGAAAAAAAGATTGAATGATTTCAGACTGGCCAGGTTTCCCGTTAAAGATGGAAAGCACCCCGTCATCCGAAATCCCGAAATATCCGTTCGTTTTCATCAATGGAGAAATATCATCAATAGACTGTCTGAATACCACCTGATCTTCAGACATGTCCACAAGTTCCCATGCAGCATACCCTGCCCAGAAATCTTCCATTGACCAAATAGTTTCCGATTTGATTTCCTCGCTTACCTCACCATCCAAATAAACCCGTTCCAAAATGACATCCACTGTATGGACCGCAGGATCATGAGCAGCATCTGCTTGTTCTGCCGCTGGATTATCTGCTGCTTCTTTATCCATTTTTCCATCATCATGAAAGAATGTGAAATAAAATGCACCAATCAGAAGCAACACCATAAACACGACTCGAATTTTAACCGTCATCGTGATCACCTCATACTAAAATATTTAAATTCTTTTCCCCTGCCGGTATACGGATACATTTCTAACATTACTGGTAATAGTCTGACCATTTTTTAACAATGCTATCCCTTACAGGAATAATTTTCTCCTTGACTACATAAAAAAAAGCGAGGAATCAGCTTCCCCGCTTTATCCTTCGCCTCTTATGGTCCTAATAATGTCGTGGATATCCATTTGGATCGCTTCCCGCGGTCCGCCGTCACGTAAATCGTTGTCAATGTTTCTCAGACGGCTGAAAGTTCCTTCATCAGCAGCTACTGTGACGGTCCGTCCATTTAGGTACGGTTCGACAGCTCTCTCGATTTTTCTCTTGGTTTCTTCAAATCGGCTGTGGTCGTCCAAGTCCACTGCAATCAGCACATCCGTCCCATACGTAACAGACCTTACATCGTTCACGTTTTCAACCGATGCCGTTACGTCACCGATCTTTTCAGCAAGGTCTCCCTCATAAGCAGTGTAATAAGATTGTTTTGCTTTTCGTGTATTGTCGTCAAGGTGACCATGATAATTAGCATCACTGTGACTTGCCCTTTCATCCTTCAGGAAAAAGTTCTGATCATTTCCCGCTAAAGGTTTGGAAGGGTTTTGCGGATTCCCATCCTCATCTTTCACTTGAAGGTATTGTCTCTTGCCTTCTCTGATGGCTTGTCCTTCCTGGCCGAGTGAATGATCATACCACTCTGTCAGAGGGCCATCTCTATCTTCATTCCGGTCATTCCCATGTCCTTGATTTGAGTAGAAACCCATGGGTTCGTATACATTTTCGTTTTGCCCCTCAGCAGCATTTTCTGCACCATTACAGGCACCAAGGAACATGGCAGATATAGGAATAAGCAAAAGCTTCTTGTGCAATGAAGTCACCTTCTTCCGCAAACTTTGAGCATGGTTGCTCTTGGTTAGCTTGCGGAAATAGGTGCAGGATGATTCCGTCATCCATACTTAAAAAGCTGGGCGCCTCTCCTGTTTTTGGATTTGGTCTTGGATGTCCCGGCAGTACACCATTCTAGGATGAAACTGTTTAACCGTCATTTCCATCAGATATTGCCAGACGTTGTTCTGATAAACCGGCCCCTCCCTGAAAAAGCGGTTCCACTCCCTGAAAACATCCGATGGAAAAAGGATGCCATATAAAAAGGGCTGGTTCTCTTTAAAAGCTGATAAAGGCTCGTGTTCCCAAAGCTTAGCGAGTGACCAGTTGAAAAAGGGGAGAATCCTGTTTGCAAATTGGATATAATCAATTTCGCTAGGTCCTTTCGCAATCAAATCCAAGTCTATAATATGCAGTTCATTGTGAACATCACGAAGGAAGTTGTGATGGGCCAAATCTCCATGGAGAAGACAACGTTCTTCAGAAAAACCATATAACACGACACCCTGAAGGGATTTTTGGCCGATTCGTATATAAGTATCAATCATGGCAGGCGGTATATAAATACTTAACTTCCCCTTATTACGAATGAATTCTTCCAGCCTCAGGGTCCATTTTTCCACCAGCTTCTGTTCAGGCAGAGACAGAATAATTTCTCTTTCCATTAAGATTTTTTGAGAGGAATGATGAAATTCTCCCAAGATTGAAAGCGCGCTTTGTCTTTCACTGAATGAATGATAAGTAAACATTTCGTCTGTATCGATCCACTCAGTCAAACCGGCAACTTTCCCTTCGATTTCCATGTCTTCGCTGTTTTCATGAATTGGATGATACCCAGGAATGTTTAATAAGCCTTCCTGCCGAAGAGTTTCTGTCACCCTTTTCTGTACCCGGAACTTTTGGCTGGTTGGATAAAGCTTAAGAAACCACTTTTCTTTCCCGGTCTGCACGGCCCATTTGCCCTCTTTTATTTTTTTCAGCCGAATATATTTATCTCCAAGTGCCTCTTCTAATAGGAAAAGGAGACGATTCTGAAAACCGTCTCCACCTTTATCTTTAGTCTTCAAAATCATCATCAAAGCGCGGCATGCCGAACGGACCCGGTCCGTACATTCCCGGATACCCTGCTCCAGGCTGCATCATTCCCTGTCCGTATGGAGACATCATTCCTTGGCCCTGAGGCATCCCTTGCATTCCAGCAGGTCCCGGTCCATACTGACCAATCGGCGAAGGACCTCCACAACCGCATCCTCCTTGCTGCATTGGTGCACCGCCATACATACCTGGCGACTCTTCCATCATGGCTCCTTGGACCTGAGGCATCTGCCCATAAGGATTACCATAACCTGGTCCTGGATTTCCATATCCGGCCGGTGACATCATACCTGGATTTCCAAACCCTGTTCCCGGCATTACCGGTGATACTGGATAACACCCAGCAGGTCCCATCATTCCTGGATTTGGACCCATTTGCGGCTGCATGCCTCCCATCGGCATTTGAGCTGCAGGATAACCATCATCTTGTACCCCGGCTACAGCTGAAGGTGAACCCATTGGTCCCATCATTTGATTCCCCATCGGAGCTCCCATTTGCTGTTGCGGCATATAAGGCATGAACGAAGAGGATTCTTCATCGTACCCCATCGGCATTTGCTGCATACCAGGCATTCCCTGAGGCATCATGGAAGCCCCTTGAACCTGACCCATTGGTTCCATAGGATAACCGCCCTGCATCGGGTATCCTCCTTGCATTGGATATCCTCCCTGCATTGGGTATCCCCCTTGCATTGGGTATCCTCCTTGCATCGGACCCAGACCGGTTCCCGGCAGTACAGGTGAAACAGGGTAGCAATACTCCTGCATTGGCTGTTGTGGATAAGGCATTTGCATTTGTGGTCCCCCCGGACTTTGTTCATCCTGGACACCTGCAACAGTGTCCGGCATGTCTTGTAGTTTTGGCAGCGTAGGCGCTTTTGGAATGTTCGGCATCTTTTGTGGAGCCTTTTCTGATTCGCCCATCACTGGAGCTTTTGGTACTTTCGGTGCTTTCGGCATCACTGGTGCCTTTGGTGCTTTCGGTGCTTGCGGCTGTGTCTGCATTTGCATATTCGCCATATTCATCATGTAGTAATTATTAATATCGATCTCCGGGATAACTGGCTGAGGCATTTTCGGTGTATATGGCTTTTTCGGCATTTCCTTAACAGGCATTTCTTTCTTTGGCTTAACGGCTTCTTTAGGTGTTTGCACCGGCATGGCAACCGGCTTTTGCTGAGCAAAAGGATGCTCTGCTTTCGGCATTTCTTTTTTCACTGCCATTTCCTTTTTTACCATCCCGCCTGATGTCGGAACTTTTATTTTCATACCAGGCATAATCATATCAGGATTGGACAGCTGGGCATTCATTTTCTTTAGCTCTTCGAAATTCACTCCATACTTTTTACTGATATTCCAAAGAGTATCTCCTTTTTGTACGATATGGATTTTCACTATTTATTCCCCTCCTCAGGCATAAGTCTATATATCCTATGTCAATAAATAGGCAAAGTGCTAACAATCTACACAAATACTTATGAATGATAAAAATTAAATATACCTTTGGAGGGAGTCCAGCACTGGGTATTTCAATAATTCCCCAATTTGTTTCAAGACTCTGGCTGGCGTCCATAAAAGTCAGTTTTCACTATGTTGCTTTCAGTTTATTCTTGAGGATGGTACGATCCTGATAAACCACATATCTTAAGAGGTTTCCCTACGTTGGAAAAAGTGAAAGTAAAAATTAGGAATAAAGAATACGAAGAAGCGATAGTAATGCTTGAGAAACTTGTAACTGAATCTCCCGACGACCCGGAAATAAACTTTCAATGCGTAGCAGTCAATGATGCATTGGGGGCTGAGGCCATTGCCATTCCCTATTACCGCCGTGCTTTGGAAAACGGCGTTGAAGGGGAAGTGCGTGAGGCGGCATTCATCCAACTCGGCAGCAGTTATCGCTGCATTGGAGAATATCGGTTTGCCCGTGATGTTTTGGAAAAGGGGCTTACCGAGTTTCCTGAGAATTCGGCTTTAAAGGTCTTTTACGCCATGATTCTTTATAACATGGGAGACCATAAAGAATCCCTCACCCTGATGCTGACCACTGTTCTTTCTAGTTCTTCTGATCAGTGGATCCAGAAGTATGAGAAAGCCTTGAGGTTTTATAGTCAGGATATTGATGGAGTTTGGCGATAGGGGCTTAGAAGAGATTCCAAAATGTAATGACTGTTTAATGAGGGGTTGAGATGAATTGCTTGTTGATTCCATATGAAGTCAACGGTTCTTAGGTATTGCTAGGGAATACCAGCCTTGATTCCATCAGGATATATCAATTTTTTGGATTTAGTGATGGAATATCGGACTGAAATTTTCTCTTGATTTGGATTTCTGTCCCGATTCCAGGCTATTCGCGACTAAAATCTCCTCTTGATCTGGATTTCTGTCCCGATTCCAGGCTAATCTCGACTAAAAGCTACTTCTGCTCTGGATTTCTGTCCCGATTTTAGCCTAATCGCGACTAAAATCATCTCTTGCCCTGGAATTCTGTCTCGATTCCTGCCTAATCGCGACTAAAATCATCTCTTGCTTTGGATTTCTGTCCCGATTCCAGGCTATTCGCGACTAAAATCCCCTCTTGCTCTGGATTTCTGTCCCGATTCCAGGCTATTCGCGACTAAAATCACCTCTTGATTTGGATTTCTGTCCCGATTCCTTGCTATTCGCGACTAAAATCTCCTCCTGCTCTGGATTTCTGTCTCGATTCCTGCCTATTCGCGACTAAAACCCCCTCCTGCTCTGGATTTCTGTCCCGATTCCTGGCTATTCGCGACTAAAATCACCTCTTGATTTGGATTTCTGTCCCGATTCCTGGCTATTCGCGACTAAAACCCCCTCCCGCTCCGGATTTCTGTCCCGATTCCTGGCTATTCGCGACTAAAACCCCCTCTTGCTTTGGATTTCTGTCCCGATTCCAGGCTATTCGCGACTAAAATCCCCTCTTGCTCCGGATTTCTGTCCCGTTTCCAGGCTATTCGCGACTAAAAACTACTCCTGCTCTGGATACCTGTCCCGATTTTAGCCTATTCGCGACTAAAACCCCCTCCTGCTCTGGATTTCTGTCCCGATTCCTGGCTAGTCGCGACTAAAAGCTACTTCTGCTCTGGATTTCTGTCCCGATTCCTGGCTAGTCGCGACTAAAAGCTACTTCTGCTCTGGATTTCTGTCCCGATTTTAGCCTAATCGCGACTAAAATCATCTCTTTCCCTGGAATTCTGTCTCGATTCCTGCCTAATCGCGACTAAAACCTATTGCTGCTCTGGATTTCTGTCCCGATTCCTGCCTATTCGCGACTAAAATCTCCTCCTGCTCTGGATTTCTGTCCCGATTCCAGCCTATTCGCGACTAAAACCCCCTCCCGCTCCGGATTTCTGTCCCGATTCCATGCTATTCGCGACTAAAACCCCCTCTTGATTTGGATTTCTGTCCCGATTCCAGGCTATTCGCGACTAAAATCCCCTCTTGCTCTGGATTTCTGTCCCGATTCCATGCTAATCGCGACTAAAATCCCCCCTTGCTCTGGATTTCTGTCCCGATTCCAGGCTATTCGCGACTACCCCCCCCTCCTGCTCTGGATTTCTGTCCCAATTCCAGGCTATTCGCGACTACAACCCCCTCTTGCCCAGTGATCAAGTGCCGATCCCCATCCATTCGCTGGAGCATGCTCCAAAAACACAGTCCCGCTTTCCTGAAAAAGTGCCCATAAAAACAAAAACAGGTCAGCCCCGCTACCGGGCTGACCCTCTAACTTCCTATGCTCTTGCCAGCATGCGGTCAAGTGCCAGGATTGCATTATGTGCTGCTTCGTCATCGACTTTAATGATGTTTTCCGGGTTGTTATCCACGATGTTTTCCAAAGACCACAGCAGGTGTGGAAGATCAATCCTGTTCATTGTTAGGCAGGGGCACATATTGGGATTCAGGGAAATGATATTTTTATCTTTATGCTCATTCATCAGTCTTTTAACGAGATTCATTTCCGTTCCAATTGCCCAAGAGGTTCCCGGTGCCGCAGCTTTGATCGTTTCAATAATATACTTTGTTGAGCCGTTATCATCCGATGCTTCGACGACTTCCCTGCGGCATTCTGGATGAACGATGATTTTCATTTCAGGATACCGTTCGCGGACGTCCGCTATATTTTTCAAGGTGAAGTTTTCGTGGACTGAACAGTGGCCTTTCCAAAGGATGACTTTCATCCGGTCTGCGTCCCCTTTATAAATCAATTCATTTTTTATCGGATCCCAGACAGCCATATCTTCTAAAGCGATGCCAAGATCGGCAGCTGTGTTTCTGCCGAGATGCTGGTCAGGGAGAAACAGGATCCTTTCCTTTTGCTGCAGGGCCCATTCCACCATTTTATGTGCATTCGACGACGTCACCGTTGCCCCCCCATTTTTACCGACGAACGATTTGATGGCTGCAGTGGAATTTACATAGGTCAGCGGCAGGATTGTATCACCGAATTGGTTCTGAAGGGTGTCCCACGCCCGTTCCGTTTGGTGGATATCCGCCATATCGGCCATCGAACAGCCCGCTCTCATATCCGGCAGAATGACTTTTTGAGTTTCATTGGTCAGGATATCAGCGGTTTCTGCCATGAAGTGTACACCGCAGAACACGATATATTCAGCCTCACTGTTCGCAGCGGAAACCTGTGCCAATTGAAGGGAATCGCCCGTCGTATCGGCAAACTGGATTACTTCGTCTTTTTGATAATGATGGCCGGGAATGAACAGCTTCTTTCCTAGCTGTGCTTTGATTTCCCTGACTCTTTCTTCCATCTCCGCAACGGACATGTTTTTATATTTTTCAGGCAGTTGGTATGTGTTTTTCATTAATGTCTGCAATAAGCTCACACTCATTTACCCCTTTCATTTCCACGATGGTTGATCCAACACTTTTGCGCTGATATCCAGTCCTTTGACGCTGTGTGTCAGGAAACCCAGCGAGATATAGTCGACACCGGTTGCCGCGTAGGCAGCTATATTTTCCATTTGAATCCCACCGGATGCCTCCGTGATGATATGAGGCGGAACATCCTGCAGCCACTTGGCAATTTCGTCAGGTGTCCGGTTATCAAACATAATGATATCCGCACCCGATTCAATCGCTTCGCGAAGTCCTTCGCGGGTTTCAATTTCCACTTCCACCTTTACTGTGTGGCCCAGCTTTTTCTTGACTTCTTTTACAGCCGCGGCAATGGATCCTTTAAAGGAAATATGATTATCCTTCAGCATGACAGCATCATATAATCCACTTCGGTGATTGAAGCCCCCGCCGCACCTGACTGCGTATTTTTCCAACATCCGCAGGCCCGGTGTCGTCTTACGTGTATCACAAATGCGGCCTGGATAATCGCCTGCCAAATCAACGGCCAGCCTGGTCTGTGTCGCAATCCCGCTCATTCTTTGCACCAGATTCAATATCACCCGTTCAGCCTGAAGAAGATCGGCTGACACCCCCGCTGCTTCCGCAATCACCATCCCCTTTTCAATCTTTTCTCCATCAACAGCAAAGACGTTGACATCGATACCCGGATCCATGATTTGGAATCCAATCCTGATGACTTCACTTCCGCAGAAAACGCCGTCTTCCTTGGCTATAAAATGAAATGTACTATGATCATCCTCGGAGAACAATGCCTGTGAGCTTAGGTCTCCCTCGCCAATGTCTTCCAGAAAAAATTGCTCAAGCATAGATTTTAGTTTTAACTTGTTCATCCAACCACGTCCTCATCTCTCCATCTTCTAATACATGAATGATCCGTCTCTTCATCCATACCGGATCTTCTTCCTTCCAGTCACTCCTGATGTGCCCCCCGCGGCTCTCCGTCCTGAGAAGAGCTGCCCTGGTTATTATCAAGCCGTTCAACCACATGAAGTATTTTTGAATATCATGCGGATGAAGCTTTCCGATATCTTGATCCAACCGAAAGCCTATGGATTGAAGCCACTCAAGGTGCTCCTGCAGTTTGGCAGCTTCTCTGATGATTCCTGCTGAATCCATCATCCTCGCCTGAAATTCTGTCACTTCAAACGTTTTCTTTTCATAGATGCGCCTTTCATTTTCTTTTTCTTCTAAAATATGGTGCAAGGACTGTTTCCCTTGGCCGTTGATCCAGTCTGCGAGTCTCCTGCCATAGACAAGCCCTTCCAGCAGCGAATTGCTCGCCAGCCTGTTTGCTCCATGAACACCGCTGCATGCAGCCTCTCCGACAGTATAGAGTCCCTTGACATTCGTCTTGCCGGCCGAATCGATTAAAACCCCGCCCATCATGAAATGGCATCCCGGGGAAACCGGAATTTTTCCAAGGGACAAATCAATGCCGTTTTTTCTGCACATAGCCGTAATGGATGGAAATTTTGTTTTAAAGTTTTTTATGGAATCAATAGATAAATAGACATCTCTGCCCATTTGTCTTTGGTTGAAAATTTGCTGTGCAACAATATGCCTCGGGGCCAGCTCCCTTAACGGATGCATGCCCTCCATGATATGCTGTCCTGCATCGTTGACTAACACGGCGCCTTCTCCCCTGACAGCTTCCGAGACCAGCCCTCTCGTCTTACCGTCCACAAACAGAAGGGTCGGATGAAATTGAATGAACTCTGCATCCGCTACATATGCACCTGCCCGTAACGCTAAAGCCAACGCGTCCCCCGTTACAGTGGGGTGATTGGAAGTGGAGGAGTATAAACCTCCACTTCCTCCTGCCGCTAAAACAATATATGGTGCCAGATATGAGTCTACTGTTCCTGATTGATCAAGGGTCTTAACTCCGATACATTTGCCGTTACTGTCCAGTATCAGGTCAAAAACCATATGCCCCTCGACCCAGTTGATAGTATCCGGAAGGGTTTTCAATAAATAATCAATTAACAATCTGCCTGTCTCATCTCCGCCGCAGTGAAGAATCCGGTATTCACTATGTGCTCCTTCCATCCCCAGACACAAGGAACCGTCCTTATGCCGGTCAAATGGTGCACCCTCTGCCATAAGCTCTAAGACGATGTCACGCCCTTCACTCACCAGCGCCATCACTTCTTCCTCCTGGTGATGCTCTCTGCCTGCTTCCAATGTATCTTGAAAATGCTTGGATACTGTATCATCTTTGGCTACAGCAGCAGCAATCCCTCCTTGTGCCATATAGGAGTTGCTGCTTCTCCGGCTCCTTTTTGTGATAATCATCACATTCAAATCCGTATTTAATTTCCGTGCGGTCTGCAAGGCTGCGAGGCCGCTTCCGATAATAATAACGTCAGCTTTTTTCACATCTGACCCCTCCACTTTATTTACAGGTGTCTTGACACATATATTTACACATATTTAAACTAATGACAAGAGTTTTTTCTTATTTAAATTTTGGATTTTGGAAAATATCGGGATGATTCATCAGAAATATCTCGAGAAGCAAAAAAGAAAAGAGCTATTCTTCCATTCACATAAAGAAAGTCCTTGTACCAAGTGGAAGAATCCGGACCATGGGAATTTTTCAAAAGCCGCATTCATATCGAAAAAGTCATTTACAAAAAGGAGTACACCCTATGAAATACTTTGATTATGCCGCTACTACGCCAATTAATCCGGAAGCGCTTCAAGTTTACATGGAAGCCGCTAGTAACTTTTATGGAAATACCGCAAGCCTTCATGATATCGGGGCGAAAGCAGATTATCTGCTTCAAGAATGCAGGAAGAGCCTCGGTGATATTCTTGGAATTCCGGCAGAAGGCATTTATTTCACCTCAGGGGGGACGGAAGCCAATCATCTCGGTATCCTTTCACTTGCGCTTGAAAACAAACAGAGGGGGAAGCATATCATTACAGGAGCTGCTGAGCATTCATCCATCCATTCAGCCATGGGATACCTGGAAGGCCAGGGATTTGAAATCACGAAACTGCCTTTTAACAAAGATGGAATCCTTCCCCTGGATTTCTTAGAGAAAACCATTAGAAAGGATACGATACTTATTTCTATTGCCCAAGCAAATGGAGAAATCGGCTCGATGCAAGATATTGAGCGTATTGCTGAGTTTAGCAAAGGCAGAGGGGTCCTTTTTCATACGGATATGGTTCAGTCTTTTGGTAAAATGGATGTGAGAGCAGCTGCCGGGATGGTGGACAGCTTATCGATTTCTTCACATAAGATTTACGGGCCAAAAGGAGTGGGAGCTGTCTATATCCATCCGAGGCACGCGCCAAGATCGATATTCCCCAACCAGTCCCATGAAAGCGGTCTGAGGGGCGGCACCATAAACACACCGGGAATCGCAGCCTTTATCACTGCTGCTAAGATTGCCTGTCATGATTTTCAGCGTGAGAAGTATGTAGAGATGAGGGAATTGTTTATCAGCCTCCTAAAAACGGAGTTGGGAGATTCAGTGACGATACTGGAGGCACCTGGAGAGTCACAAATGCCGCATGTCATCGGTTTATGCATAAAAGGCCTGCAGGGCCAGTGGGTCATGTTAGAATGTAATAGGAAAGGGTTTGGCATTTCTACAGGAAGTGCCTGCCAGACCGGACAGCATGTTATGTCCAAAACAGTAAAGGCCCTTGGTCTTTCCGAAGAGGAAGGAAAAGAGTTTATCAGGGTATCATTTGGAAAAGATACAACAATAGAAGATGTTACAGAGCTTGTAGAGGCTCTTGCCAATACTGCAAAAACTCATTATGAACTATAGCTTCTGTTTTAATGGAGAGGGGAAATTCTATGTCAAAAGGCAAGAAAATACTTGGAGAAGAAAGAAGAAACCTGATACTTTCAAAACTTCGGGATGGAGGAGTCCCGATCACTGGCGGAGACCTGGCCAAATTCACAAATGTCAGCCGCCAGGTCATCGTCAGCGACATCACCCTGTTGAAAGCCAGGGAAGAACCAATCATCGCGACAAGCCAGGGCTACCTGTACCTGCAGCCGAAACAGCCCGAGGGAACGGTAGAAAGAACCATCGCCTGCAAACATACTCCTGACAGAACCGAGGAAGAATTGAACCTGCTGGTCGACCACGGCATTTTGGTAAAAGATGTCCGGATCGAGCACAAAGTCTACGGAGACCTCACAGCTTCCATCATGGTGTCCAACCGCAGGGAAGTGAAGCAATTCTTAAATAAAATCAATGATACCAACGCTTCTTACCTTTCCGAACTGACTGATGGCATCCACCTTCATACCATCTCGGCACCCAACGAGAAGGCCATGGCCGATGCAGAGAAGGCTTTGAATGATGCAGGATTTTTAATTGAATCTTTGTCTTAGGCAGCCATGAAGGATGCCCCTCTGGGGGTGTCCTTTTTTGTTTTGGTTATGTGTATCGACTGGCCACGGCGGTCTATCAGCGAATTTTGGTGGTCTATCGGCGAGTTTGCTTGGCCTATCGACGACTTTTGTCGTTCTATCAAAGAGTTTTGCCGGTCTATCGACGACTTTTGTCATTCTATCAACGACTTTTGCCGCTCTATCGACGACTTTGCTTGGCCTATCGTCGACTTTACCGATCCTATCGACGAGTTGCTGTAATCTATCAACGACTTTTGTCAGTCTATCGACGATATTGCTTGGTCTATCGGCGACTTTGCCGATCCTATCGACGACTTTTGTCATTCTATCAACGAGTCCATACTTTTCCCCACTCTTATGCACTGGACGGCGGAGTGGTTCTTTTTTGATCCTATCGACGAGTTGCTGTAATCTATCAACGACTTTTGCCAGTCTATCGACGATATTGCTTGGTCTATCGACGACTTTGCCGATCCTATCAACGACTTTTGTCATTCTATCAACGAGTTTTGCCGGTCTATCGACGACTTTGCTTGGCCTATCGGCGACTTTGCCGATCCTATCGACGACTTTTGTCATTCTATCAACGAGTCCATACTTTTCCCCACTCTTATGCACTGGACGGCGGAGTGGTTCTTTTTTGATCCTATCGACGAGTTGCTGCGGTCTATCGGCGACTTTGCTTGGCCTATCGTCGACTTTGCCGATCCTATCGACGACTTTTGTCATTCTATCAACGAGTCCATATTTTCACCACTCTTATGCACTGGACGGCGGAGTGGTTCTTTTTTTGATCCTATCGACGAGTTGCTGTGGTCTATCAACGACTTTTGCCGGTCTATCGACGATATTGCTTGCTCTATCGACGAGTTTGCCGGTCCTATCAACGACTTTTGTCATTCTATCGACGAGTCACTATTTCTCTTCGCACGATAAAAAAATGCTAGGCTCCAGAGCCCAGCATTTCTACTTTTTCCACAAATTCCAATTTTCGCAAACTGTTCAACATTTCTTCAATATCAACCTTAATATCTGCTACATTAAGGGAAAGTGTGACATTCGCCCTTCCCTGCAGCGGGATTGTCTGGTGGATCGTGAGAATGTTGCAGCCGTTTCTGGCTACTTCTCCAAGCAGGAAGGAGAGCGTCCCGGAGCGGTCTTCCAGATGAAAGAACAAAGTGATGATCCGTTCCTTGACAATGGTATGAAACGGGAAGACAGTATCCCGGTATTTATAATAAGCACTCCGGCTCAAGTCAATACTGCGGACCGCTTCCCAGACGGAATCGGCTTTCCCTCTCTCGATGAGCTCTTTGGCCTGCAAGGTCTTTTTCATGGCATCAGGAAGGACATCCTCCCTGACCAAATAAAACTTTTCGTCCTGTGGTTTTTTTCGCAAAACCGGTTCCCCCAATAAAAATGCTTACATCAATCCACGAAATCAAATTCGAATTCAAGCAATCTGACTGTGTCGCCGTCTTTGGCTCCTCTTTCCCTGAGTGCTTCGTCGACTCCCATGGTGCGCAATTGACGCGCGAACCTCTTTTGGGATTCTTCCCGACTGAAGTCGGTCATCTTGAAAAGTCTTTCTATTTTTGCACCGCTGACAACAAAAGTGCCATCCGGTTCTCTTGTGATAATGAATTCCTGTTCTGCTTTTTCATGTTTATAAAGGACGCGCTGTTCCGTTGTTTCCTCTTCTTCCTCTTCAAACATGGCAAACTCAGGCGTTTCTTCGAGTTTATCAGCAATGGCGAACAGAAGGTCACGAAGTCCCTGGCGCGTAACGGCAGAAATTCCGAACACTGGATAGTCCTCTTCCATTCGCTCCTTGAAATTCTTGAGGTTCTCTTCCGAGTCAGGCATGTCCATCTTATTCGCGACAATGATTTGCGGGCGCTCCGTCAAACGCAGGTTATAAGCTTTCAACTCTGCATTGATTGTCAGAAAGTCCTCATATGGATCGCGTCCCTCAAGGCCGCTCATATCAATGACATGGACAATGACACGGGTACGCTCGATGTGACGAAGGAATTGATGGCCCAGTCCGACACCTTCGTGAGCCCCTTCAATCAATCCTGGCAAGTCAGCCATGACGAAGCTGCGGCCGTCTTCCGTTTCAACCATTCCGAGATTTGGCGCAATCGTTGTAAAATGATAATCACCGATTTTCGGTTTAGCTGCAGACACAATGGAGAGCAGGGTTGATTTACCTACACTCGGGAACCCTACAAGGCCGACATCAGCCAGCAGTTTCAACTCGAGCACGACATAGCGTTCCTGTCCAGGCTCTCCCTTTTCAGACAGCTCCGGAGCCGGGTTCGCAGGAGTGGCAAAGCGGGTGTTTCCCCTTCCTCCGCGTCCGGCTTTTGCAATGACAGCCCTTTGGCCATGTTCTGTCAAATCTGCAATCAATTCCCCAGTGTCGTCATCTTTGACAATCGTGCCCGGAGGAACTTTAACAATCATGTTCTCTGCATTTCGACCGTGCATATTCTTGCTCATTCCATGCTCTCCGCGTGGAGCCTTGAAGTGGCGCTGATAACGGAAATCCATTAGCGTGCGCAGCCCTTCATCCACTTCAAATACGACATCTGCCCCGTTTCCTCCGTCACCGCCTGCGGGACCTCCGTTCGGAACATACTTTTCACGGCGGTAGGCAACCATTCCATTGCCACCATCTCCGCCTTTTGTATAAATCTTGACCTGATCGACAAACATTTATTTT
This sequence comes from Bacillus sp. SRL337, assembly GCF_984799155.1. Classification (NCBI taxonomy): domain Bacteria; kingdom Bacillati; phylum Bacillota; class Bacilli; order Caryophanales; family Bacillaceae; genus Bacillus; species Bacillus sp. SRL337. The sequence goes on from NZ_OZ481793.1 coordinate 3,383,994, forward strand.
CACTCCTTAAAAAAAGGCATGGGAATCTTCTTTTTCCTTTTCTGCCTCTTTGGATTATGTATTTAAACGCAGGGACATTAAAAACCCTTCTCTTTCCAGTGTATGCACGTTTACAACTTCACTTTGATGAGCCATCCAATTCTGCAGCTTGCCCTTATCTTCTATTATCCCATTAAAATCCAATTCAAACCGTGCATCATTCTGGGAAATCTTGATGATGATGACTAAATTGTTTTCTGCATAGGCCATGACCGATTTTTCCAAAACAGAGAAAAATTCGATAAACCATTTAGATAAGCGTCCATCGTCCAACCCATGCTTTTCTGCTTGAAGCACTTCAAACTCCACCTTGATTAAATGGGTCTCCCAATTATACGTCAGCATCAGCTCCGCAAAGTTCGGCAGCTTTAAATTAGAGAGTTTTGATTCATTCTGAGCTTCTCCAACGATTTCCTCAATGATCTGCCTGGCCCTGTCGATTCTCCCCAGATCCATATTTCCTTTGATCAGTTGCAGTCTATTCATCCAGTCATGGCGGGCATGCCTTAGTGCCTCTACCAGGTTCCATTCATTCTTCATCAAAAAACTCCCTACAAAATTCGGACTTTTCATACTTGTAGTATATCAGAAAAGATTGGGAGAACGAAAAAAAATTCCTGTAAAAAGGACGTAAATCGACATTGTTGGCGATCGGCCGCCTTTATAAAATAGGCTGGTTTCACACATTATTGCTTTGGAAAAATCCCAAGAGCCGGATTTTCCCCCTGAATTCCAGGATTTTTCTCTCGAAAAAGGGAGAGTAGCTCTTTCTTTCTGTTTTCCAGGTTTTATCCGTTGAATTACCAGGATATCATTTGAAATTGATATACGATAGCAACAAAGGCTGCGAAAAGAGCCATAAAACAAGAAAACTCTAACCGAATACACGGTTAGAGTTTTCTTTAAAAAGCATTAAGCTTCTTTAACTGCTGGGTATACGCTGACTTTTTTCTTGTCACGGCCCATACGCTCGAAACGTACGATTCCGTCAACTTTAGCGAATAAAGTATCGTCACCGCCGCGTCCAACGTTAACTCCCGGGTAAATTTTAGTACCGCGTTGACGGTATAAAATAGATCCGCCAGTAACCATTTGACCATCAGCACGTTTAGCACCAAGACGTTTAGAGATTGAGTCACGACCGTTTTTAGTCGAACCTACCCCTTTCTTAGATGCGAAAAATTGAAGATCTAATCTTAACATGTGTTCCACCTCCTACGCTTTGAAGGTTATTTTTATAAACTTGCTATATTCACGTTCTATCGTCTGTAAAGAGACAATCATCCCCTGTAAGAGAAGCTGTACCTTTTCATCTGTTTCTTCGGGCAGATCTGCCGGGAATTCACAGTGAAGGTAACCGCCGTCCGGCGACTGGTCAATCACGGGTTCGACCCCGGTCAGCGACATGATCGCATTAACGGTACCAAAAGAGACAGCCGATGCTCCGGCACAAACGATATCTTGACCATTCTGCGCAAAATTTGCATGTCCATCCATGGAAAAAGAGGAAACTCTTCCACCAGGATCTTTGGTGATGTAAACGTTAATCATCCATCAAACGCCTTACGCGTTGATTTTGTCAATCGTCACTTTAGTGTACGGTTGACGATGACCTTGCTTACGACGATAGTTTTTCTTCGGCTTGTATTTGAAAACGACTAATTTCTTAGCGCGGCCTTGTTTTTCGACTTTAGCTGTAACAGTAGCTCCATCAACCAATGGGCTTCCTACTTTTGCATTGTCGCCACCTACGAAAAGTACTTTGTCAAAAGTAACTGTTTCGCCTTCGTTTCCTGCAAGCTTTTCAATGTAGATGGATTGTCCTTCTTCTACTTTGATTTGCTTTCCGCCAGTTTCGATAATTGCGTACATGAATGGCACCTCCTTATAAACTCAGACTCGCCAAGTACAGGCGTTTTGTTATTCAACAAAAGCTTATGGCCTGATTTGAGCGGTTGTAGCACGGGTGCTACAAAAACTATAACATAAGAATACTATCATAAATCGAAGAATGGTGTCAATAGCTTATCGGAATTAGAATGGATTAAAACATTCCTTTACACTTAGTAAAAGTTTTTTGGCCGTGTTACAGGGTACCCGGTTAAACACTGCCACTTCTATCTACTTTCCAATCTTTTGATTTTATAATATGGATGGCTGTCTTTGGCTGTCTGGAATTCGATTTTTTTATTGATGGCTTTTTCCATCTCTTTTAGGGAATGTGAGCTTTCTCCCTTGAAGGCCATCTGGACGTCTTCTGTTGCTTCTATGATGACTTTCTCTTCGTCGGAAAGTTCGTAAAGGTCTCTTTCAAGCTTGTAGGCCATGGATTCGGCGCTTTGGACCATGCCGTAGCCGCTGCAGGCACGGCAGCTGCTGCTTATGTATTCCAGCAGCGGCGGCTTTGTTTTTTTTCTGGTGAGCTGAAGGATTCCCAATTCTGTGAAACCAACGATGGTTGTCCGTTTTCCATCTTCCTTCAGTCCCTCCTTTAAGACATTGATGATGTCGGCTTGGTGCTGTCCGTTTTTCATTTCAATAAAATCAATCAGGATGATACCGGAGAGGTTCCGGATTTTTAGCTGGCGCGCAATTTCCTTGGCCGCCAGTTCATTCGTTTTCAACACTGTTTGTGTCAGGTCGCTTTTTCCCGTGAATTTCCCTGTGTTTACATCGATCACTGTCAAAGCTTCGGTTGGTTCAATGACAATCGTCGCTCCATTTTCAAGCCAGACCACTTTTTTCAATGCCTTCTCAATCTGTGCTTCCACACGATATCGGCTGAAAATATTATCATGGCCCTGGTAGTGAGTGATCTCCCCCGGCAGGGCTGCTTCATTCTTTTCGAGATATGCCCTAAACTCATCTTTCCATGAGAAATCATCCACGATCAGCTCTGCCTGTTTCACCTTTTTCATTTCCTCAAGAATATCTTCTTTCATAATATCCCGGCGATGGAGTAAGGCAGGGGCTTTTTTAGTAAGAGATGCGTTATATAAGTCATGGTATTCTTTTCTCAGTTCAAGAAATTCATTTTTAATCCTGGTTTCAGTTTCCTGAAGTGCAGCTGTCCTGAAGAGGATGCCTTCCTGGTCCTCTTTCATCCTTGAACCAAAACGCCTCCACTTCCTCTTCTGGTCCTCGCTGGAGGCTTTTTTTGAAACCGCGATGTACCGCCCTTCGGGAAGATAGACAATGGTTTTTCCTTTTAACTCAACAATCGCAGTGAGCCTGGGGCCTTTGGTTCCGGCTGGATCCTTTTTCACCTGAACAAAAAGTTTCTGACCTTGATGAAGAAGCCTGCTTATATCGGCAGACTTTCTTTTAGTGTCATCCAGCGCCAGGAATCCCGGCAGATCATCTATATGCAAAAAGCCATTCTTTCCTTCTCCAATATTGATAAAAGCAGCATTGAGTCCTTTTTCAACCTTGTCGACCCTGCCTAGATAGATGTTTCCGGCAATCGATTCTTTTTCAGGCTGATACACATGAAAACCCTCCATTATTCCATCACGCAGACGGGCCCATCTTTTTTCCCTGCCCAATGCATTTACAATAATCCTGTCCATCAAACCGCCTCTTTCTGCCTTGCAAATAGAATAAGGCTAACCATCTTCGTTAGCCTTTTCATCATAATACGCAGCAGCTGCATTACGCAAACGATTCAATATAGGTATAGCAGGTCCTGTGATTTGGCCGTTGTCATCTTTTCGGTAAAATATGCATGCAGGACCTCATTTTCATCCAGCTTCCCTGCTTCTTTCCCATCAACATACACGATGACCGGATGCTTAAACCCTCTATGAAATCGTTCAAGGATCGAATAAATCATCTCATCCCCGTTAATCTCCAGCGGCTTTAAATCCCGGACATTGCCTCCTTTTCCGTAATACCGTTCCAATAAAAATCTCATGAAGGTAAATTTCCTTTGCTTCCATTCTGTCCATAGTGAAAAGTAAAGAAAAGACAGGATGATCCAGAGGTTAAGGTGGAAAGGAACCGTAAGAAGAACGACGGCATGGAACAAGAGCAGGGCAGCAAGGGAAACAATCAATGTCCATTGATAGGCGGCGATGAACCTGAGCCTGTAGCCAAGGAGGATCGATAGCAGTTTCCCCCCGTCCAATGGCCAAATGGGAAGAAGGTTGAATAACAGAACCATCAAATTCAATTGAATGAATAGCTCGAAATGGTGAGAGGAGAATAAACCGGCATCATGGATGAGTTTCGCCCCTCCCATAAGCCAGAGATGCTGCATGGGCCCTCCAGCCACTACAAAGAGTTCTTCTTTCAGCGACCTGTTTCCGTGTTCATCCATTTCCGCTACCCCTCCAAAAGGCAGCAGTGAAATCCGCTTAATTCTCCAAGAAAAAACATGGGCCGTGACCCCATGTCCCAACTCGTGTATAAAAATAATGACAAACAGCATGATCAACTCAGTAAAATGGGCGGTCAGGATCGCGAGCCCTGCCGCCGCCCACAGCAGCGGATGAATGTGTATCTTTTTCAACAGCTTACTAAATTCACTCAAATGATATCACCTGGATCGGATCGATAAAGGCATCCTCTTTTTTGATAGCAAAATAAAATTCCCCGGTTGCTGCGTCTTCTTCATCAGTCACCGTCCCTACTGGTTTACCTTTGTCAACCTTTTCATATTGAGTAACCTCGATGGTGTTCAGGCTGCCATACCAGGACTCTGACTTATCGGCATGTTGAATAATCACTGTCTGTCCAAGCCCGTCTTTTTTTCCTGCAAAGATGACCCGTCCGCCTTTCATTGCCTCGACCTTTGCTCCCTTCCCTGTTTCGACCATGATTCCCTGCCCGTTGCTTTTGAAATTTTCCACTACCTTTCCGGAAGCAGGCAATGCATACTCGGCGGTTTCGGTGGTTTCCGGCTGGCTGGTTTCTTTTCCACTCGGCAGTAAAGCAAGCGGTTTTCCAAATTGATCTTCATACCAGGCAGATACTGCAGCAAACTGGAACTCGCTCGTCATCGTCTTTTGTACATACGAACGCGCCTTGTCAAACCCTGGGACCTGGTTCTGAAATAAGATAGCCGTGCAAAGAATAAGAACGCTGGTTCCAAGGATTTTCAGGATAAAAAGCTCCTTGCTGAACAATGGATGGCCGCCTTCAGAAGGCCCCCCCTCATAAGAAGAGAAACGCTCGCCACCGTATCTTTCTTCATCAGCAGGCAGCAGCATGTTCCGCGACAGCGAAGATGAAGAGGCAGTATTGCTCATTCGTTTTCTTTTAGCTATCCGCTTTCTGATTTCATCCGCTCGATTCCCCATAATACCATTCCCCTTTTTGTATGCCGGAACGCGTACACACAGGAGTCTGTGACGATCGGTTGTGAATGCAGACCCATCTCCATGTCATTGTACAAGTCCCTTTTGGAATCAATGTATGACTTGTCCTTTGAAAATATGTCTCTGTATCTTGCTGCTGATTTCCGCTCCAGGTGCTTTGCTCTATCATTGTCTAAATTCCTTTTCGGAGCTTCCCGTCAAAAACACCGACTGCACCATGCCGGACATTTTGATGATATTCGCTTTCATACGATCTACCTCCTATCCCTCATGTCACTCTTACATGGTCACCCTCATTTTGACGGCGCTTGCTTAAAAAGGCACCTAAAGGAAAAACCGGACTGCAAAGGCAGTCCGGCCGGTAAACAGCTATTAAGCTTTAACGCCAAAAAATTTCTTTAATTTCGTGAAGACACCGTGCTTGTCCTCTTCCAGTGATTGAAGCGGAACGGATTCCCCAAGAATACGGCGGGCGATATTGCGGTATGCGATGGACGCTTTGCTGCTTGGGTCCATGGCAATCGGCTCCCCTTTATTGGATGACTTGATGACATTGTCATCATCTGCCACGATTCCAATCAAGTCGATGGAGAGATGAGTTGTGATTTCATCGACATCAAGCATCTCCCCGCTTTTCATCATATGTGTCCTAATACGGTTGATGATCAGTTTAGGCGGTTCAATGTCTTCTTTTTCAAGCAGTCCGATGATACGGTCTGCATCCCTGACAGCCGAGATTTCAGGGGTTGTCACAACGATTGCCCTGTCTGCACCGGCAACCGCATTTTTATACCCCTGTTCAATGCCCGCAGGACAGTCGATGATGATATAATCATAGTCCTGCTTCAATGTTCCGATCAATTTCTTCATCTGTTCGGGAGTAACTGCTGTTTTGTCGCTTGTCTGTGCTGCAGGGAGCAGGAATAATTTATCATCAAAACGTTTATCTTTCACAAGCGCTTGATGGATTTTGCAGCGCTCTTCCACCACATCCACCAGGTCATAAATGATGCGGTTTTCCAGTCCCATTACGACATCCAGGTTCCGAAGGCCGATATCGGTATCCACTAAACAGACTTTTTTGCCTTGCAGAGCTAATGCCGTACCAACATTTGCAGATGTAGTCGTTTTTCCTACACCGCCTTTACCTGAAGTAATTACTATCGCTTCACCCACATTAGCGTCCCCCTTTAAAACTAGTAATATTTGGTCTAAGATGCTTCAAGACTTGTAATCTGTCAATTACGATTTGATTTGATTCATCTATGTAAGCGCACTCCATTTCGTGTCCCTCTTCTTTATCAAAATGATCGGGAGCCCTGTTCAGGCAGTCTGCAATCCGGAGCTGGGAAGGTGTCATTTGTGAAGCCACAATCACGGCTTCCTGGCTGCCTGTGTATCCGGCATGTGCGATTCCTTTTAAGGCTCCAAGTATATAGAGGTTGCCGGCTGCCTTAACTGTGCCTCCTGGATTTACGTCTCCAATGATCAGCAAATCTCCCGGAACTTCAACCACCTGTCCCGATCGTATAACACCGGCGATGGTATGGATTTCGCTTTCTTCTTTCATTTTTAGCGCTTCTTCACTTGTTACAACACTGCTCGAAATCTCGTTAACGGACAAATTTCGTTTTTCACTGACAATTTGTTCAAGCTCCTCTTTCTGCCGTGAAGTCAAATATCTATTTCCAGCTTGAATTTTAACGGTAATGAGAGGAGTACCTTCAGTTTGACGATATTGGGCCGACAGCTTATCCTTCAATTCCTTTTTCAGTTCTTCGTAAGAGCATTGATCATTCAGGTGAAGGGTAAGACCATCCTTTGTGCCTTTTATCATTACGTTTTGCCTATTTTTCATGTCGGAATTATTCACCTCAGTCGTCATTAAATTCGACAAATGCATGCCTGTTTCCTTTTTTGAAACTGCTATTTCATAAATATTCTTTTTGAAGGAGTTAGTTGATTTCCGCTTCAGATGTGTGACTCTGCGCGGCGGAGGTGAGCCTCACCTTCCAAGAACAGAAGCTGACGTTCAGCACCGTACGGATGGGAGGGCTCCAGTAAGAGATAAGGAATCACAACGAACATGATGACTCATCGCAAGGCGGAAGACGGAAATCTGTCAGGTGCTGGCCGCTGCAGCTGGACGGTCCCGCTAATCCCGCAGGAATTCACACACCTTCCGCTCCAATCAACCCTTCAGGTTTAAATAAAAAAACCATGATATTTAAGAAAACAGTCCTAAAAATTCTTTTTTAGAGGATAGGATGGAGGTGAAATCAATACCTTAAAGCCGGTCTCAGTCTTCCAGTCTTTCTTTTTGAAGCTGCAAGAGCAGCGCTTTCAAAGGATACGACACGATGATCAAAAAGGCTGCATTCAGAACAAGTGTCGGCCATAGACGCAGGTCGGCAAACGTGGCAATGGCCCAGTCGGTCTTGCCGATCAGCAAGTTGATTTGATAGACGAGAAACTCCAAAATCGACAAATTCACGAGAATGACCATACCCGTGACAACCAGGTTGCTGTGCAGCACTTTCATTATCCGCGATGTCAAAAATGTGACGAAAGGGAAAAGGAACAGGTACACCCCAAGAACTTCTGTAAAAAAGGAATCATAAAGAAAACCGAAGATAAAACCATAAAGGACTGCCGTCTTGTTATGATAATAAACACTCATCAGCAAAATGAACACAATCAAGAAATGGGGAACAAGCACTCTGTCACTATTAAAAACCCCCATGGGAAGGTATGTGACAAACACGCTTGATCCGTAAAAAAAGGCTAAAGCAATCAACGGAAGGAGAATTTTTTTCATTCCTCACCCTCCGCTTCTGCCGATTCCTCCAGATCGATGCTCACCTTGCTTCTGTCTACCACGATGACATGTTCGAGGTGATACAGATCAGCCGTTGGTTCTACATATGCAGTTTGAGTCAAACCATATTGGTCTGGAACAATTTTCTTCACTTCCCCGATCGGCAATCCTTTCGGAAATACTCCGCCAAGGCCGGAAGTGATCACCTTAGATCCTTTTTGCACTTTCATATCATTAGGAATCCGCTTAACCAGCAGCTGGTCCCTCTCCATGTCATAACCTTCAATGGACCCAATGACATTTTCTTCGCCTTGTATCATGGCTGAAATCCGATTGTTTGGATTTTTATTACTGAGCAGTTCAATGGTCGAGGAGAACTGTTTAACGCTCTTCACCTTTCCGATCAAACCTTGTGAGGTAATGACAGCCATATTGGCCTGCACTCCTTGCACCTTTCCTTTATCAATGATGAGCAGATCATCCCATTGACTTGGGTTCCTTGCTATGACGGTCGCCTGGATGGGGTCAAAGTCTCGCAGGTTTTCCTGTTTATCAAGGATCTTCCGCAGCTCATCATTATCCTTTTCCAGATCTTTCACCATTGTTTCCAACTTCACAAGCTCTTCCAAGCGGGATTTCAGTTTCTTGTTTTCTGTATAGGTATTTTGCAGATCTTTAACATTTTCAACGAATCCGGCGACAGCACCAACCGGTTTGGATACAAGGGATTGCCCAAATCCGACAATATCTCCAACAAACTGCTCAGGCCAGGATATATTCTCCCTCTCGCGAACAGAATATCCTATCAATGCCACAAGCACGATGATGCTGACAAGTAGGATGATCAATCGTTTATTCAAAAAAAAGCGGGGCATGTAAGACACCTCTATCTTTTACACTTATTTTCTCTCCTGTTGTGATAAAAAATCATTCGACATTTCACTTCTTAATCTACCATTTTTCTCAAAAAGGAAAAAGAGGCATTTTCAAAAAGACCGCAGCATGTCCTCTTCTGAATTCACGGATACATTTACCAATTCACACAAACAAGAAGGGACTGCCCACGATACCGTTCAATGAGTGCAGCCCCATCTGTTGTCAATCAACTACTATTATTTTTTGTTTTTGAAGAGGTCGATATGGTCAAGAGCTTTTCCTGTGCCGATTGCCACACAATCGAGCGGGTTCTCTGCAATCAGGACAGGCATTTTGGTTTCATCACTGATGATCTTATCAAGGTTTCGAAGCAATGCTCCTCCACCTGTGAGAACAATTCCTCTGTCCATGATATCCGCCGCCAGTTCCGGTGGAGTCTTTTCAAGCGTGCTCTTCACTGCATCAACTATGGAATACACAGTATCCCTTAACGCAGCGGCAATTTCTTCTGCCGTTATTTCAATTGTTTTCGGAAGCCCAGTCAAGAGATCACGTCCGCGGATATCAAGTGTATCGACACCATCAGAGTCTCCTGCAGAGCCAATTTCGACTTTTATCGTCTCAGCCGTACGGTCACCGATCATAAGGTTGTACGTTTTGCGGATATAATTGATAATCGCATCGTCCATTTCATCCCCGGCAACACGGATAGACTGGCTGGTCACGATGCCTCCAAGGGATATGATCGCAACTTCTGTCGTTCCGCCTCCAATATCAACAACCATGCTTCCTGTCGGTTCCCATACAGGAAGGTTGGCACCTATCGCAGCAGCAAACGGCTCCTCAATGGTGTAGGCATCCCTTGCGCCTGCCTGGCGGGTTGCGTCGATTACCGCACGCTCTTCAACTGCTGTAATGCCGGATGGAACACAAATCATCACATAAGGCTTGCGGGAAAACGCCCCTTTTCCATTGGTTGCCTGCTTTATGTAATATTTCATCATTGTTGCTGTCGTTTCATAGTCAGCAATGACACCGTCTTTCATAGGGCGCAGTGCCACTACATTTCCAGGTGTCCTTCCGATCATATTCTTAGCGTCATTCCCTACAGCGACGATTTGCTTCGAGTCCGTCTGCAAGGCGACCACTGAAGGTTCACGAACGACAATTCCTTTTCCTTTAACATATACAAGTGTGTTAGCCGTTCCTAAATCTATTCCAAGATCCTTTGTACCAAACATTAATTGTATCTCCCTTTCTAATACGGAATGGGTTCATTCCAATCTATATAAGATCTTTCCCTATATGTCTAATCTTCCAAAAATCACAAACAATATTATAGCCTAACCATCACGAAAAACAAAGCCTCATAAGTATCCTTTTTCCTTTAAGCTCACATATTTCTTCTCACCGATTATCAAATGGTCCAGCACTTCGATGCCAATAATTTTCCCGCACTCGACCAGCCTCTTTGTCACCTCTATATCCTCACGGCTCGGAGTCGGGTCTCCTGATGGGTGATTATGGATACAAATGATGGAGGCCGCGGATCTGCGGAAAGCCTCCTTGAACACTTCACGCGGATGGACTATTGAGGCATTCAAGCTGCCGATAAAGATGGTTTGCTTATGAAGGACCTGATTCTTTGTGTTCAGGTACAGACAAACGAAATGCTCCTGTGACAGAAATCTCATATCATTCATCACATAGTTAGCCCCGTCTTCCGGAGACCGGATGGAATAACGGTCATCAAATGCGAGATTGCTGATCCGGCGGCCGATTTCCACTGCAGCCATGATCTGAACTGCTTTGGCAAGGCCAATTCCATTGATATCAGTGATTTCTTCCAAGGAAGCTTCTTTCAAAAGCCTGAAGCCTTCGAAGGTTGTCAGGACCCTGTTGGATAATTGCAGGACAGATTCGGATTTCGTGCCTGTCCTAAGAATAATGGCCAGAAGCTCCTGATTCGAAAGGCTTGAAGCACCATTTTGAACCATACGTTCACGCGGCCGCTCATCTGTTGGATAATCTCTGATCATCAGTTTCGTTTCAGTCAAATATGCTTACCTCCCAATTATAACGCATGGGAGGAAAAAGAGTTGAAATATATGCTATGGATGGTAGCCCATCTCTTTCAAGCTGCGGTATACCTGGGAAATCGGCAGTCCCACAACGGAAAAGTAATCACCTTGGATTTCTTTCACAAGGAATGCGCCCAATCCCTGTATCCCGTAACCGCCTGCTTTATCGAGCGGCTCACCTGAAGCCGCATACATATCTATTTCCTCTTCTGTCAGCTCCCAAAACGTTACTTCCGTTTTTTTGTAAAACATTTTTTCAGATTGATCTTTTACGATGGATACACCTGTATAGACGGAATGTGTTCTGCCTGAAAGCATTCGGAGCATTTCTTTTGCGTGCTCTGGATCTGAAGGTTTTCCGAGGATTTCACCGTTGTAGACAACAACGGTATCCGACCCAATGACAAATGACCCCGGATGTTTTGCAGCAATGGATACGGCTTTGCGTCTGGCCAGTTCCATTACGACATCATCGGGTGTTTGGCCTTGTGAAAAAGATTCATCGGCATTGCTGATTTCAATAGAAAAAGATAGATGGATTTGTTGTAGAAGTTCTTTTCTGCGGGGGGAACCTGAAGCTAGAATGAGGTTTGACAATTCATACACCTTTCCCTTCTTCCGTAAGATTGGGAGATACATTTCAATCGTACCAAATAGTTGTCCCATTCACAACAAATAACTAAAGCGGAAGCGCCGTTGGGCTCTGTAGAGATTGGAGGGCTTCTGTATGAGATGAAGGAAACACAACAGACATAGTGAGTTGATGTTGACTTATCATTAAAAAGCGCTAAGACCCGGTCAGTAGCGTACGGACTGGACTGGCTCCGCATGAGATAAAGGAAACACGGTAAGCGCAGCGGCCGATGTTGACTTATCGCAAGGAGGGGCCGGGAAGTATGCTGGAGCTGGACGCAGCTAAAGCGAAGCACCTTGGTCAACTCCAACAGGCTTAGGACGAACCGGCGGGAAGGTTGATTTTTGACCTTCTTGACGGTGCGGCTCATGACCCGGGGGGCCAGGCGCTGGGGCTCGCTGACCGAAAGCGGAAAGGCTTCGGTCAGCGGCGTACAAACCGGAAGGCTTCCGCATGAAATGAAAGAATCATTAAGAAGGTTAGCGATACAATGATGCCTTATCGCTAACACCGGTCATTGGGGCTCAACAGATAAAAGTGCATCCGGAAGACCAAGACAAGAAAAAAAGCAGAGTGAACTGCTTCCGCTCTGCCTCTTTCGTATATATTTCCCGGAAAATATCCAATATACCTGATAACTTTACAATTTATGATAAGTTTCTAAGTAGCTTAGCAAGGACTGCTGTGCTCCAACCAGCTTGGAAAGCTCGGAGGAAGATTGGTATTCCTGCAAGCTGGCGCCGGCAGCTGCCAGCTTTTCTTTTAAGCCCGTCATACTTTCACTCACCTTTAATGCTGACAGGTCTTTCATCCCTGTGTTGATTTCTGTCATTTTCTCTTCGTTCACTTTGCCGTTCGTGTAGGCATTTGAACTCTCTCCGGCCAAAGCTGCAAATACGGCTGTGGATTTTTGGATGAATTCGGCATCGGCCTTTGTTCCTTTAATGTTTTTTTCAGGAAGGACAATATCCTTGGCATAGACCTGAACATTTTCAGCCGAGAGTTTTTTGCCCATTGCTTTTGCCCCTTCAAGATCACCAGAGGTTCCAATAAACAAAAGTCTGCTGCCTTCCATCTCAAACAGCACGGCCGGGAGTCCTTTTGCCTCTAAGTTCGCTTTTTCTGCATTTGCTGCATCGGGTGTCGAAAACACACCTCCCTGTACTACTGAAGCAGTCAGACTTTCAAGAGTGATAGTACCGCCGGGAGCAGAGGAAGTGTCTTCACCATCTGAATTTTCGGCCTCCCCCGCTTCCTGAAGCTGCACAGCCGGAATGGATTGCTCCCCATCTGTTATCACATTAAGAATGATGAAGCCAAAAATCAATGAGACCGCAACTGCACCGACCAGTGTATAGATGAGCCTGGCAATACCAGGGGTCATCTGCCGTCCGCTGAAATGCTTTTTCCCTTTCTTGTTCTGTACATAATTAATTTTCTTGAATTCCTTAGGAGCCGGATCTTCATCCGGGAGGACCCAATCAAAAGAATCTTCTTCCGCTCTCTCTTCTGCGGCGGCTGATTCTTCTTCTCCTAATTTCCAATTATGTACAGGCACTTCCTCGTCATAGTTCTTTTGGTCACCGTTAATCTTTATCGTGATCCTGCCGTCTTTCTTTCCCTGCTTGTCCACCTTCATCATCCCCCTCCTCTGTGTCGTTTTTTTTATGCTATCACAGTGCATAAAAAAAAGAACAAGACTTTTGTCGTCTTGCCCCCAGAGGTTTTCGCCATTTTTTTTATTTTGCCGTAATCGCTGATTCATCAATGTTTTTGATTGATAAAGGAATCAAATTCTCTCCATCTTTACCGCATAATTTTTTTGTTTCTCCTATGAAGCAAATCGATTCAATGGTTTCGCCATTTACCACTGCATAAGAGTCATTTGAGTCCGGATCCAGCTGCTTGTTTGTAAATGGATCCTGAATCTTTTCAATCATATTGTTGTCATAAAGTGTCTTATAGGTGATTTTGGCGAGCTCGTTATCTTGCAGGAGAGATTCCTTTGCAAACAAGCTGGCTGCATCTTTAAATGTGTGCGCATTCGCCACGAATGCCTGATGTTTCGATTTCTCAATGATTTGGCCGATTGCGAGCACAGCGATCATCCCTATAATTCCCATGATAACGATGACTGCCAGCAATTCAACCAGTGTCAGTCCTTTTTGATTATGTTTCACATTAATCCAGCCCCTTTGCTGGCATTCATTTATTCATCTTCTTTTTCTTTATCCAGGTCACTGTAGCTGCTGAATGGATTCACCTTGTTTGCCGGAGCTGGCGTCTTCAATCCCGGCATCTCTTCCAACAGCTCCAGCAAATCCGGTAAGTAAAATGCTGCAACTACCAGCTTATAACTGACCTTGTCGTAACTTTCACCTTGCATGGTCGACTCTTCAGGCCCTTCAAAGGCAACCTGCTCGATTTCGGTGATGCGGTCCAGATCTTCGAGGACTTCCAAGAATCGCTCCATTTCAAAATAACTTGGAGATTCTACCGATAAAGTCGCACTAAGCTTTTTTAAGCCTTGTGGAAGGATTTCCTGAGGCTGTGCTTCTGTTTCTGTTCCTGCTTCCGTTTCGCCAGTTTCACCCTCGGCTTCACTGTCATCAGCAGACAGGTTTTCTATATCTTCTTCCGGGCTTTGCGGTGTGAGGGGAAGAGTTACATCTCCTTCAGAAAATTGGATGCTTGAAATGAAGCTGTTTGAAATCGTCTCCGCTTTTTCCAAATCAAGGACCAGCTTTTCCGTCATAGGTTTGACGGGTACCTTTTTTTGCAGAGCAACAGAGCTTTGAAAGGTTTTCTGGTGGATGCTCCCTGACTTCTCTTCCAGAATGGAGATCAGCTTTTCCTCTGTCTCCAAATCCTGTTCACGAAGAGTGATTTCTTGTTGAACCGGATTGTACAACAAAAGATAGACTCCTGCTGAAATACAAAGACTCAGAAGGATGGAGCCTGCAATCAGAAGCCATTCCCTTTTTTCAAATTGGAGGTTCATTATTCATCCCCTCCTTCATTCTCAGTCTTCAGCTCATTTTTAATAACGGCCTGGTTCAATGAAATTTCATACTGGCCAAGATACCTTGGCATCAGTTGATCTTCCGGCAGAACCACTGTTTCTTCAAGGGTATCGCCTTGAGAAGTAGTTTCCAAGGAAGCCAATTTCACGTCGGCTATCCAATCAGAACTTTTTAAGTCGTTAAGAAAGTAGGCCGCCTGCCTGCTCGTATCAAACTGGACATTCAGGTTGATCGTGCCGGCTTCTGTGTAATTGAACTGCCTGAAGAAGCCTCTTTCCGGCAAAAGGGATGTCAGGTGTTCAAGGACAGGAACAGTGTCAATTGGATACTCCTCAGCCCATTGTACAGCCGTCTGCAGCTGCTGAGATCCATCTGAGGATTCGACGCTGCTTACAGCTGCCTCCTGCTGAATTCGGAACTCTTTTTTCATTTCCAGCTCTTTCGTTAAATTATCCAGCTTCAGCTGTGAGATCTGGGTATAAATGATTAAAAAAGCCGATACGAGCAGAGTGATGCACAGTACAGCAATCGCTATATAGACAGGAAGCCTTCGCTTACGCTCCTTCTGCGGCAATAAATTAATATCAATCAGCATTACAGCACCTCTTTCAGTGCCAAACCGATTGCCAGGTCGAATTGACTGGGTACCGATTGTCCACGTGTATCTAGAGCATAGTCCCCCGGAGATTTGTGGACAGGAACATCCAGTCTCTCCTTAAGACTTCCAAAAATGTCTTTCAAATCAGGATGGTCACCTGTCAAGATGACTTTGTTGACGTTGACCTCACCCTTATTCAAAGAATATTTATAAAAGCTGATGACTTTTTCGATTTCTTTAAAGGTGTCTTCTAAAAACAGCAAGGCATTAGACCCAACGTCTGCATTTTCTGTTAACTCCAGGTCTCCTTGCAGAGAAATCGGCCGCAGGAAGATCGGCTGGTTATTATGGAAGATCGAGATCGTCAACAGTTTTTCATCAAATTGAAGAATCATTTCGTGATCCGTGCTTCTCACCATATCCTGATGGTAAAAGTATCTGTACAGAGCCAATGGGGATATGTCTGCCGCCACCGGCTTCAATTTCACTTCATCCAACATATCTCTGTAAGAATGAATGACCTCTTCCGGTGATGCGACAAGCAGGATTTCCTGCTTGTCCTCTTTTTCGCCAAGGAGGACTACATCAAACAAAGGGTCCTCGAACGGAAGATGGATGCTCGTTCCGATCTCCATGAAAAGATATCCCTTCAGCTCGTCTTCCTTGATGTCTGAAGGCACCAGCATCCTTTTAACGATGATCGAAGTGCTGGGAACAATGAAACGGACCATCTGCTTCTTTATTCCCCAATCAGAAATACACTCTTCCAGGATCATGGCCAGGGTGTCATATTCAATGATCTTTCCATCCGCAATGATGCCTTGGGGAAGAAGTTTTTCACCATAGCTGTGCAAAGTCAGCGGAGACTCCATCTTCAAGTCTGCATAACGGATGGCCGTATCGGTGATGACGAGATTTGCTATTCTATTGTTATTGCCAAACAATCCAAATTTCATTGAATATAACCCCTCTGCCTAGAAACCTAGTAAAAGTGATAAATACCAGTCGATGATATTTTCATAGTAAAAATAAGAAATTAATGCACCCGAAGCGATAAACGGTCCGAACGGTATCGGCTTTTTCCTTTCAAAGAACCCTAACGCCAGGCCGGCTATTCCAACTGCCGCTCCCAATAATGTGGCAAGAAAAAAGGAAAGCAGCATCGGTTTGGTGCCCAGTACAAAGCCAATGAGAGCATATAGCTTGATGTCCCCTCCGCCCATTCCGCCTTTGCTGACGACAGCAATCAGAAGCAGCAAGCTGAATCCGATGGCTGCACCTGCTAGAGAGTCCCACCATGGGGATAAGGGGAAGAATACCCTCTCTATTAAAAAAAGCCCCGCGAAAAACAACAGCACTTTATCAGGGATGAGCATGTATTTTATATCGGAAACAAAGATGATGACAAAAAGCGAAACGAGTGTGAGAGCGATAAGAAGTTCCCATTCCCATCCGATGATCCAGTAGGAGAACACAAACAGAAGGCCTGTTGCACCTTCCACTAAAGGATAAAGAGGAGAAATGCGTTCCCGGCAGCGGGAACACTTTCCTCCTTGGATTAAGTAAGATAGGACTGGAATCAATTCCAGTGGTGTCAGTGTATGGCCGCATCCCGGACAAGAGGAACGCGGCTTGACGATCGATTGGTTAACCGGCACCCTGAGTCCGACTACGTTGTAGAAGGAGCCTAGGAGTAGGCCGTAAATAAAAAAGTACATTAACATAATAGTTTTCAACAGCTAATTATGAAGGATTAGTTACTGTCTCAGTTGCAGTACCATCTAAATTAACATCATCACGTGTTAATTTATCAGGATCCTTATTAACAAAGTATCCAGTTGTTGCAGTATTATTGCTAGAAAGAGTAACTCTGTATGAGTAATTTCCGGTTCCGGAATCTTTAGTAACAAAAACAGCAGTTTTATCATCATCGTAACTCTCACCTGAAGGATTATCAACATCTTCTAAGTACCCATCACTAACTAAATCATCTAGAGTGAATGTGGCACTTCCTGAAATGTCCTTTGCGGTTACAGCCATACGAGCAGCACTAACCATCTGCTGAGCATTCGCAATATGAGCATCCTTCTTAGAATTATTGATCAATCCACCAATACTAGGTATAGCAATTGCAGCAATGATTCCAAGGATAACGACAACAGCAAGCAATTCAATGAGGGTCAAGCCTCGTTGGTCTTTCATTTTTTGACCGATTTTCTTAAACATTTCCGTACCTCCTATAAGTCTTTTTAATTAGGTAATTAGTAATTGCTAAGTTTAATTATACATGACAATTTTGTCGTGAAAAGTAGGTAACTGTAAAAATTTTAAAGAAATTGTTTAATAACCTTGAACATTGTTGAAAATCTCGAACATTGGCACCATGATTGAGGTGACTATCGTCCCTACCAACGCGGCCAGGAAGACGATCATCAGCGGCTCGATGAGGGATTTCAGCCTGTCGGTGCTGTTTTCGACTTCTTTTTCATAGAAGTCGGCGACTTTGCCGAGCATGGAATCGAGTGACCCGGTTGTTTCCCCGATGGCGATCATCTGGGTGACGAGCGGCGGGAAGGCCCAATGCTTCTTCATCGGTTCTGTCAAGGAAGTCCCATTCTCCAGTGAGTCCCTGGAATGTCGAAGGACGCGGCCAATGACTTCATTTTCAACAACCTTCTCAACGATTGCCAATGCCTGCAGAATCGGAACCGAACTGGAGAATAAGGAACTTAATGTCCGCGTCATCCTCGCCAAAGCTGCCTTTTGAATCATGTTGCCGAAGATGGGCATACGCAGCATGGCATAATCGAAATAGTATTTCGTTCTGCTGTTCTTTTTCAACACCATGATTCCTGCTGCAACCGCAGCCATACCGGCTGTCACAAGGTACCAGTATTTCTGCATGAATTCACTGGAGCCCACAACAAACTTCGTGATGGCAGGCAGTTCACCGCCAAAGTCAGACAGCATGGTGACAAACGTAGGGACGACTGCTACAAGAAGGAAAATGACAACGGCAATCGCGATCACACCTACAACAGCCGGATAAGCAAGTGCCGAAACAATCTTCTGCTTTGTCATATGCTGTTTCTCATAATGAGTGGCAAGACTTTCAAGCGTTTCATCAAGGCTCCCCGAAGCTTCCCCGGCCCTGATCATATTGATCAACATGGGTTCAAAGATCCGGCGGTGTTTTGCCAGTGCATCTGACAATGGGTTTCCATCCTTCAATTCCATCTGTACTTCACCCAGCGCTTTGCTGAGTGCCTTGCTCTGGGTCTGTGAAGCGAGGATATCCGTTGCATCCACCACCGTGACCCCTGCCTGCAAAAGCGTCGCAAACTGCCTTAAAAAGATGACCATCTGCTGCAGCTTGACCGGGTTCCCTATGGCAATGTCCTTGGTCAGCAAGGTTTCCGGGACCTCATTCATTTCAATCACCCTGATGCCCTGGTTCTTGAGCTTAAGCATTGCTTCCCTGGTTGATCCTGCGGTCAATACCCCTGACTTCTTCCCTGTACGTCCGCGTCCTGTATATTTAAAGCGGGCCATTAGGTCGTCTGCTCCATCTCGATATAAGGAAAGGCGGATTCTCGGGAGATGACTCCTGATTCATATAAGTTCTTGATACTTGAAGACATAAGATGCATCCCCATTCCTTTTGATGTTTGCAGGATATTATCGATTTGATGGACCTTTTCGGAACGAATCAGGTTGGCAATGGCCGGGTTATTGACGAGCAGTTCAGTCGCAGCTTTCCTGCCCTTTTTATCAACTGTCGGGAATAATCTCTGCGACAAGATTGCCACCAGGACAGATGCAAGCTGAATCCGAATCTGCGCCTGCTGTTCCGGCGGAAAAACATCCACAATCCGTTCAATGGTAGCGGCTGCACTGGATGTATGCAGAGTTGCAAAGACAAGGTGCCCGGTTTCCGCAGCCGTGATGGCTGTGTGGATCGTTTCCAGGTCACGCATTTCGCCGACCAGGATAATATCCGGATCCTGGCGGAGGGCACTGCGGAGCCCTCTTGAAAAGTTCTTAGTGTCAAAGCCGACTTCCCGCTGATCTATGATGCAGCCCCCATGTTTATGAAGATACTCAATCGGATCTTCAAGTGTAATGACATGTTTTCTCATCGTCCTGTTGATGTGGTCGATCATCGAGGCGAGCGTGGTCGATTTCCCGCTTCCTGTCGGGCCAGTCACGAGGACAAGACCTTGAGGTTTGTCAGTAATTTTCTTTAAGACTGGCGGCAGTCCCAGATCATCGATGGTGGGGATGCTTGTCGGAACAATGCGGACTGCCAGTGAAGTGCAGGAACGCTGTTGGTAGGCATTGATCCTGAAACGCGAAATACCGGGAATCCCATAGGAAAAATCAAGCTCGCCCTGTTCCAGGAAAACGTTCCAAAGATCCTGCGGGATGATGGATTTCGCCATGCCTTCCGTATCCTCCGGTTTCAGGATTTCTTTTCCATACCGTTTCAAATCTCCATGAAGGCGAAAGACTGGCGGCGCCCCGACCGTCAAGTGGATGTCCGAAGCCTTTAATTCATATGCAGCACGCAGTAAATAATCGATTTTTTCTTTCATTGCTATCACCTATTCCGATATGGCTACCCGAAGAATTTCTTCGGTTGTTGTCAAACCTTGTTTCACTTTCAATAATCCATCATCAACAAGGAAAATGGTTTTATTTTTTACAGCGTGTTCCCGAAGTTTAGAGATCGCCTCTCCATTCAGTATCACTTTCTTCATATCATCATTCATGACGAGGACTTCATGGATCGCCAAGCGGCCTTTGTAGCCTGTCATGTTGCAGGATGAGCAGCCTTCCCCGCGCATGATTTTATCGATCTTCATGCCTCTTTTGGCGAAGATTTCTACTTCCCGTTTACTCGGTTCTTGTTCCCTGCCGCAATCTCTGCATACTTTTCGGACAAGACGCTGCGCCACAATGCCGCTCAATGAGGAGGCAACAAGGAAAGGTTCAACCCCCATGTCAAGGAGCCTTGTCACCGTTCCAAGTGAATCGTTGGTATGGATTGTGCTCAGGACGAGATGTCCTGTTAATGAAGCACGAATAGCGACCTCGACTGTCTCCTTATCACGGATTTCCCCTACCATGATGATATTGGGGTCTTGACGGAGGATCGCCCTCAGGCCTTTGGCGAATGTCAGCCCCACGTTGGGGTTTACACCAATTTGGTTGATGCCCTCCAACTGATACTCCACGGGATCTTCAACAGTGATAATATTTACCTCTTCGCTGTTCAGATGATTCAAAGCCGCATATAGCGTGGAGGATTTACCTGAACCAGTCGGACCGGAAATCAGGACAATACCCGTCGGCTGCTGGATCATGTCCATGAACCGCTTGAAATTGAGCTTGTTAAAGCCAAGTTGTTTTATATCGTTAAGGGCAGAGCTGAGATCGAGTATCCGCATAACGACCTTTTCCCCATAAACAGTCGGCAGTGTCGAAACACGCAAATCGACCGGCCTGTAGTCGACATTGGTCTTGATCCTTCCGTCCTGGGGAACCCTGAACTCGGTTATATCAAGGTTGGCCATGATTTTGATTCTGGCAATCAGCATGCTTTGCATATGTTTCGGCAGGTTTCGCTCGGTTCTCAGCACACCATCGATACGATAACGGATGGATACCTTTGTCTCCTGCGGATCGATATGTATATCACTGGCCTTCTGGGTGACGGCATTTGAAAGGATTTGATTTACGAGCTTTACAATCGGGGAATCCTGATCAACGATAGTCTGCTCCTCAATAGTGCTTCTTTCCTGTTTTTCATTAACCAGCTCTTCAAAGCCTTCTTCCGTGTCATAATACTTTGTAATGGAACGGAGAATGTCATCTTTCGTCGCAATGGCGGTCTCGATTTGAAAGCCGGTTGAGAGTCTCAAGTCTTCTATGGCATAGAAATCCATCGGATCGGACATGGCAACATACAGTTTTTCACCCTCTTTTTTCAAAGGGATCATCAAGTTGCGTTTGGCTTCTTCCTTTGGGATCAAATGAAAAAGGTTCGTATCAAAAGGATAGCGGTATAAGCTGACATGCGGGATTCCGAGCTGAAACTCAAGTACCTCGATCAACTGCTGCTCGGTGATATACCCTTTTTGCAGCAAAGCGTCCCCGAGTTTCTGCCCTTTTTCTTTTTCCTGAAGGGCCATATTAAGTTTTTCTTCTGAGATAAGACCGGCTTCCACTAGAAGATCTCCGAGCCTTTTTCTGGTCTGAACCATACAATCACCAGCTTATTCTTTATAGTTTACTTGAGCTTTTCCTTGTCTTTAACAGCGTTCTGAGACTCCTCTTTAGTCACTGAACCAGTAGGACTGTCTGTGCTTTCAGTATCATTGGACTCCCCGGTTGCGCTATCAGAGTTATTATCGCCGCTTCCGGAATTTGGCTGAAGTTCACTGGTCCCTTCTTCATCAGGATTTTCCGTGTCAGGAAGTGGAGTATCCACAATATCGGTTTCTTTGATATCTTGAGGCGCCTCTTTCAAACTGTGAATCTCGATTCTGTGTACCGGAGGATAGAAGTCTTCCGAAATCAGTTCCTTTTCCATGACTTCCCCATTGCCTCCAATGCTTTGGCGGAACACTTTGATCAAGACCCCTTTACGGCCTTCTTCCTGTACCCGGACAACATTTTTCTCGATGAACGGGTTGTACTGGATAATTTTCTTTGGAGGGAACTCTTCCTTATCTTTCAACGACACTTTATAGTCAGTCGCGAACGGAAAACCGACCAGTTTGCCGTAGATCTGATTATTTAATAGCTCCAACTGAATGACATAATCAGTGCTGTTCGGATTTGCGAATATAAAGTCGAGATTACTGGAGGCGTCCGTTTTCGCTTCATAGCCGAGTTCTACCTGTTTTGGCAGTTCCGGACTTGTATTTCGTTCAATGATCGTAAAATTGGTCTGCAGGATAAGCTTATATAACAGCGATGTCACCAGACTGAGGTCATCACTTGCTGAGAAACCACTATCCTCCAAGTGGCGCAGGAAGGAAAAATCTGTACCCTGCTTGACGGCAATCTCAGGAAACGCTTCTATGAATCTCTTAACTTCAGGAGTCACAGTTATGTCCCCTGATAGGGCTTCTGCTGTCACCTCTTCAACGCTTCCCTGTGGAAAGTAGTCACTCAAGGAAATGATAGAATTGCTTGGCAGCATGGAAACCTGGCTAATCAGATCTTGCTGGAAAGCAGCGGTATCCATTTCTTCTGCTTTTAAATCAGGAAAAGCTGCTTTCAGCCCTTCCATAAGAGGGCCGGCATCTATGGAGACCGCCAATTGATTAGGCTCTCCCTCGTTTACACCCTGTAAACTTTCATCTAAATCAATATGGAAAATCGACAAATCGATAGGGGTTTCTTTACCGGATAATTCAGCTGTCATTTCTGCCGTTGCTTTCCAGTCCGCAACAGCTTTTGCCAGGGCTTCTTTTGCTTCTTCCTCCGGCTGCCCTCCAATATTGATGGAAGCTACCATTGTCGACGGTTTAATGACCGTAGTTTCAGTGAATTTATCTAATGCAAAAGAGCCTGCATGGGAGAAACCGAAAATAAATACGGTGGCAGAGAGCAATGGAAAAAATACTTTCTTAAATGGCTTGTTCTCCATGTCAATTGCTCCTTTCACATTACTCTTCTGTATTCATTGTCAATTCCACAAAAACGGATGGTCCCTCGTTTTGTGCTTTGGCAATATCATCTTCTGTCAGGAGCGTTCCAACCGGAATCAAGGTCTCCCCTGAGATACCGGAAATATCTTTTGTTACCCGTTTGCCTTTCAATAGTTCCGTCTGCTTCGACTTGATATTTTCCAAGTCGTTTGATCCTGCCTCTTCAGGGTCCGTATCTCCTGCTGCCTGATCATCAGAAAGTAGGTCTTCTACTGAATTTTTAAAATGATCCATGGAATCTTCCTGAACAATCAGGATATCTTTTCCGTATGTCAGGATCTGTCCGGCCTCCAGGATCTTTTCATTTTCTTTCACATCAACAAGAATGCCGATGATGTTGCCTGTTTCATCGTCCACGTAATATTCCTTCGCTTCACCGATTAATTGGCCTTTTCTTGACATCACCTTGGTATCAATGATTCTGATTTTCTTGTTTACCAGGGCGTTTGCGATAGGGATTTCATTTAAATCGATGACCGCATTGCCATTCTCGACTGTGACTGCATATTCCCCGATACCGATTACTTTTTTAAAGGGAATAGCCTTAACGCTCACCTGCCAATCTTCATGTTCAATTGTCAGGAAATCCACTGATCCTTTTTCAGGGTTTACAACAAGCGATTTCACACTTCCAATTTCGACTCCATCGTTAATACTAATGATCGGCAATCCCACAATTTCTGCACTTTTTTTCATACCTTTACACCTATTCCCTTCCGTTTTCCATCATTTGTTGTTTTACGATATTCTTCCAGGCGATTTCTTTATAATCATTCAATTCACTCTTCAGGACAGGATAGGAAATGAATCTTTCTTCTATGCCGTCTATGAATAATTTCAACTTCCTGTATTCTTTTGATCCATGGTAACGCTGAATCAATTGCTGGGCGAGAACATAATAGTGGCGGTCGTGCATTTCTGGATGCATGTACTGTCCGACCAATGATTCAAAGTCTTCCAATGGAAGCTTATTTTTATAATAAGAAAGTTCTTCAACGATTGTCTGAATCACGAGCGTTTGAAGTGGAGAGTGTGCCTCTGGTTCCTCAGCAGGATGTTCAGCAGAGAACACTTCTTCCTCTTCTTCCATCGCCACAACTGGAGTTTCAGATATCTCTTCTTCTGGTTCAGTGGACTCAGTTTCAGCTGTTTCTCCTTTTATTTCGTGCGGAAGGTCATCAGCTTCCGATTCAGGAGCTTCATTCGGAGTATCACTTGTTAAAAGCTCTAACTCATCATTCGATAATTCAATCGGCTGTAGTTCATCTTCATCTTCAAACTCCAGCATGTCACGAACTGCCTCATCCTCTTCCAAGGAAACTTCGGTCGATTCAGCTTCTGCTGTTTCTTCCTCTATTTCCTGCGGAAGGTCATCGGCTTCCGATTCAGGAGCTTCATTCGGAGTATCACTTGTTAAAAGCTCTAACTCATCATTCGATAATTCAATCGGCTGCAGTTCATCTTCATCTTCAAACTCCAGCATGTCACGAACTGCCGAATCCTCTTCCGGGGTTGCTTCAGTGGAGTCCTCTCCTTCGTCCGCTTGATGAATCATCAATTCAATTTCACTGAGTGTCTCCAAGCCTCCATCAGGGGAATCATTTCCGGAATCCTTAGGGAAATCCATCTCTTCAAGTGCCTCTTCCAAATCAGGAGCCTCATCCTCAAGATCCAATTTATGTACCGGCTCAGTGTCCTGATTCTCCTGTTGAATCAGCCATTCAATCTCACTTAAGTCTAATTCTTCTTCCGTTACTTGATCTTCAGATGCATCCTCCATCACATCCGGAGCCTCTTCGATAATCACTTCTTCCTGGATAAACAGCTGATCTACGACCTCTTCGGATGTGTTATCCAATTCAGAAGGATTCGGAATTTCTTCTATTTCATCATCATGATGTAATTCTTGTGCATCATCATCGGATCCATTCAATTCTTCGACTGTACTTACAGACATTTTCACATCATCTTCAACAGCAGTGAAGAGAATGCCTTTTGATTCATCTCGTTCTTCTGCCAAAGTGTTCCCATTCTGCGCCCCGCCTTCCGCCAAGAGCTGCGGGCCGAAGCGGTTTCCTATCATCAAGGATGATACAATAACTAAGATTAATAATATTATGGCTACTATCCAAAGTGAATACTGGTTCAATGCGAGCAAGCCCATAAGAGAAATAAGCAGGCCGCCGCCGGCTATCCAAACCTTCCCTTTCTTCGTTATCCCGCCAGGCAGGAAAAACAGCACAGGCAAAAGGACTGCGAAGGCTATCAGAGCAAAGATATATTCCTCCATTCTCCCACTCCCTCCATCATGTATTAAAATTCTATGAAATTAGCACTACTTCTACAATATTCGACTCTTAGATATTGTATAATAAACTTAGGCATTTTGAAAGAAGGTGACGGAGTGAAACTGTCAAATATATTAAAAAATAACCAGGGTTTGACACTTATTGAGGTTTTAGTCTCAGTTACGATACTTAGCATCGTGCTTTTGGTGTTTTTAAATTTTTTCTTCCAGGCAGGTACATACACAAATATGAATCAAAAAAAGACGGTTGCCGTCAATGTTGCCCGGAATGCCCTGATGTTCATGGAGGGGCAGAGTTATTTAGAAATCAAAAAAGAATTTTCTGAAGTAAATAATGGAACTATCGAGCCGGGTGAGCATTCTTTGCAATTGAAATTGTGTGCTGATGGCTATAAGACATTCGAAACCGGACTGACTCCTCCCGCGGATTGCAAAGATATTCCTATCAATGGAACTAATTATGAAGTAGAAATACAATCAGAGTCCGTCTCTTCCTCTCAACAGGGAGAACTTGAATACTATATACCGATTGTGGCAGAAGTGAGGTGGATGACAAATGATCAGGAACACAGTACAACAGTTGATGGAACGGTCAAAAGCGAGGACATCCGCTGAAGATGGCCTCACATTGATCGAGCTTCTATTGACTCTTGCCATTTCAGCCATTCTGCTTCCCGTCATCTACGGAACCTTTTTGACAGGCTATAAAATTTATGAAAAGGTCAGTATCGAGGCACAGCTCAGGGATGATGCCGATTACGTCTCATCCATGATGATGAACAGCCTGTATTCCACTCCCTTTGACTATGTGGAAAAATGCGATGAAGAAGAGAACTGCCTTAAATTTGTGGATAGTGTCGAAACTGCTCAGAATCAATATAATCCAGAAGTAATTGATCAAGATAA
This sequence comes from Bacillus sp. SRL337, assembly GCF_984799155.1. Classification (NCBI taxonomy): domain Bacteria; kingdom Bacillati; phylum Bacillota; class Bacilli; order Caryophanales; family Bacillaceae; genus Bacillus; species Bacillus sp. SRL337. The sequence goes on from NZ_OZ481793.1 coordinate 3,410,316, forward strand.
ACAAAAGACAAGTGAAAGCTACTTTGAAATAAAACTGTCGGATAAAGACGGCCGCAGAGTGTGGTCAAGCGGCCGTTCAATTGTCGATACCCCTTCCGACTTTCGAAATTCCGAAATCTCCTTTAAATGCTCAGACCAAAACAGAAACGGCCAGTGTACGAGCGCCACTATCTTTCTCGAGTTTCGGGTTTCACATACAAATCATACCAAACAACTAAATCTTGAAAGCAGTTTTGGTTTTTAAAGGAGGTGGCTTAAGTGCTGAATAACCAAAGGGGCAATACACTTATCACAGTGATGATTACATCGCTGGTGGTCATTACGCTTGGAATGGCCGTCCTTTCCGCTTCGATCGGCGGTGCTAAAAGGACCGAGGTTAGGGAAACGGATATTGATATAACCTATGACGGGTTGAAATTGATAGATGAAATGACAGCGGATCTATCAGCTAACCTGTCACTTGATGCGTTCAAGGTTCAAAACATATCGGCGGCTGGATTAACAGCAAAGTTAAGCACTTACTTTACTTCCAGACAAGGGCGGTTGGCTGCAGGGGAAAGCATCTCTTGTGTGAATGTTGTGGATGTTACCGCTGACACTCCAAAATATTTGATCACTGGAAGTGAAAATGAGTGCTTGGGAAACGGAATTTCAAGTCTCAAAACCTTTGGCATTGATCCTTCCCTTCAACTAACAAGAGTGTTGGAATTTGTGGTGAAAGTCAAAAATCCAGAAAATCAGCAGGGAAAGGTCAACCGGACCATCCGTAAACGGATCATCCTCTCGCCGATGCCGGGCTTTCTAAAATATGCCGCAGGCGCCGGCGAGGAAACCATCATAAACGGGTCCCCTAATATTGCTGGAAATGTGTTTGGAAAGAAATTGACCATAGACAAAAATGCTCATTATCAATTGACGGATGGAGACGATAAGGAAATGGAGACTCCTTACTCTTCCATCTTTGGGGATATCTACATCGATTCCTCAGAGGCGCAGTATATAGAAGTGATGGATTATCTGACGGCAGATAAATTTTATCATAACCGCCTGCCTCAACTGAAGAATGACAGCCAGTTCATTGAAGTAGACTTCCAAAAAACGATAAATGAACAAATCAATCTAATCCAGCAGAAACAGGGATTCACTCAAACGTCAACCCTTGAGGAGCTGCCAGATGGATTAGGCCAATCGATTAGAAGTGCCTATTCGTTTAACACGGTCAGTTTTCCTGGCAGATCCACATTAGAAGGGCTGGATGGACTGCTTGATGAGGACATCAAAAATGAAGTGGATTCTCTCAGTTATAAATTGATTGACACCAGTACAGCATCGAATATTCAGGTACCTGGGGACCTTGTGATATCGAGTGTTTCTTCCGAGTTGAGCTTTCCCGGGAAAATCATTGCTGATGGAGATATCTATATTATTGGCAATCAGAACATTTCCCTCAACGACATCATTGCCACCGGGGATATTCATCTCATCAATCTCAATGGAGAGATGATGGTCAATGGAAACATCATTTCTGCCGGAAGTATCAATATTCAGGGAAAGAGTACATTTTCATTTAAAAAAGCCAGTCCTGCCGAAGAGACGGGTTATATGCTGGCAGGAACTTCATTGACGATAGAGTCCCTTGATTCTGTTTCCACTATCATTGGTAATATGATTGCAGGAGCAGACCTCTTAATACAGGGCAATAGCAATGAAGGTGACCTTCCTGAAGATGATGAAGTGATCTTTGATTCTGTCATCTACTCCGGCGGGGAAGCATTCATTTCAAACCTGAACATTTCCGGCAGTGAGGAAAATACAAAGCAGCTTATACTGCTGTCCGGCAAGAAACTGACAATGACCAGGATGAATGAGTACAAATATTTTGCTCAGAGCGAAGAAGGGGATGACTTTGACGGCATAGTGACGGATGAGTCCATTAAGCCATTAAAAGCTTTCTTTTATACCGATGAATGTGCAGATCTTTATGGCGTCGGATCTCTTTTTCATATTGACGGCGGCGTTTTTGCCCATGACACCCTTGAGATCAATGCCATCAGAGGAGAGATTTCAAACATCAGGGAAGCCGACCTGTACTCAACCAGGATTGATCAGGACCTTCACTACTCCCGTTTCAATATCAATTACAACCGGGACATTCTTCTGCAGAAAATTGATGCTCTTCCCAAAACGGAATACTTATCACTGTTCAGTGATGAGGTTTCTGTTCAATAGAAAAAAAGCTTTCCCGCACTGGGGAAAGCTTTTTTTGTTACCATCTTCCATCAAGATAAGGATTATCGTCTCCGCCTTCTTTAGGGGTGACGACTTCAAAAACGGCTGAGTCGGTAATCGAATTGTCTTCTTCAGCTGTTACTGTCACGGTCGTAAAGCCGAGCTCTTCGGTTTTGATAAACCATTTACCATTCTCTTCTATCACGCTGATTGCTTCAGAAGAGGAAATCGTTTCTTCCAACTCTTTATTGGTGGCAGTTTCCGGGTTGAAAATCAGGAATCGTTCTATCGGTATTTCCTGATCTGTTAATGGCAAGTTGATCTTGTCCTGTTTGAATCGGATCTCCTCCAGTGCCACATACGGGTCGATGACCGTAACAGGTATGATTTTCTTAATGCCGGAACCATCTTTTGCTTCTATGATTAATTGATCTTCCCCGGCCTTGACACCAAGGATTCGATGTTCCTGTGAACCCCCACCGGAATATTCGGCATTATTGCCATTGCCATTTTGCAGATAAATAGTAAGGCTCTTATCGGCAGCTTCTGTTGGTAAGACTTCAATTTGGAAAGCAATGGATTCATCAACATTGATTTCTATAGGATTAGGTGACACATTTATTTCACTAACTCTTTTGATTATCACAATCTTCTTCGTGATTGGCTGCTGGTTTAAAGTAAATCCGCCTTCAGTTTTCACTTGGATTTCTACTTCTCCACTCAGGTCGCCAGGAATCGCAATAGTATCCTTTGGATTGAATTCAACCCATCCGGAATCCATTTTGCTGGAACTAATCTTATAGCGGTAAATCACATCTTCTCCGCCTACAAGCTTACTGATTTTGAAGGAAGCAGGTCCTGTGGTTTCTTCATTCGTGCCAAGGACTTTATTCGTGTTGTTTTCAACTACGTCAAAATCAGCTTTTAGGTAAATGTCACGGTAGGAACTGTCATTAAAATGAACCCTTATCGTGCTTCCATCCTTTAACTCAAGGCCCTTCACGGGAAGTGGCTTAGGGTTTGCCTCCGCCAATACTTCATTCGTGCCATCGTTTTTCTTTATGAGCTTTCCAGTATGATCCCCAATATAACTGGTACCATCTGTTAGGCCCTTCAAGATGACCTGAAGACCGATGTACCCCGAATGCGAAGTCAGGGTATGGCTTTGGCCACTGAAATTTGTATCATTGTAATAAATGGTGGCCTTTGGCATTTTCACTAAGGACATAGCAAATTCTGCTTGAAGGACGGCTTTTAAATTCAAGCGGCTTGGTGAGAAACTGCTGCCGGAATAATTGATTGTTTTACCTAACGTTATTTCGATTGCCCTTTGCCCGCCTTGGTTAATTTCCTTTACAGATGCCCCTGTGAGAGATCCGCTTACATTCGTTTGCAGGTTTGGGCTCTTCAGGCTGATTCCTTCAGGTAATGGCTGCACAATGCGTAAATCCTTCAGAGCTCCTGACTTATTGGTTTGGAGTACCCCGGATGGCGTTAAATCATACTCAATTGAGAATTCATTATGCTCATTATTTTGCATACCCATCTTAACCAGGTTTTCGGTGCTATGATATTGATTTCCATTGATTTTCACAGCACTTTCGAATTTAGGTGCTGCTTCATCCACGATATTGATGGTAACGTTTCTATGCGTAACCGCAGGCTGTGTTTTCCCGTCAAAGTCCTTATAAATCAAATTGATATTATCAAACACATATTGTCCTCTTTCTGTAAACTCAAGAGGAAGGCTCATCTGTAAATTTGCTGGAGAAGGCTGCTTACCAATCGGATAAGTGAAATTATATTTCATATGCACTACATTCCGATTGTCCACATACGCATCTGAATTGGCTGCGAGCTTCACTTTTCCATTGAATTTGCTTAAGTCGATTTGAATTTCACCGTCAATAGAAGGAGAATTAAATTCCTTTGAGATGTCCGTGAAGACATTTGAAAGGCTGTCCGGATTCGCCTGAATCGCTCTTCCGCCTGTCTTATTCGACATTGTCTCCAGAAGCTGATAGTTTACCTCCCCGGGCTGGGCGAAGGCGATGCTGTACATCTTAACTTCATTGGCACCGAGCTTTTCGGAACTTGCTACAGCTTTCTGTAAGATCGTCTTTTTAACAGTATTATAATCTTCGTAATAATTCCCGATCGAAGCTTTTCCATTCGTATAAAGAGTATACTGCTGATTATTGTATCTAAGGGAAGTCGGTTCACCATCCGTAAGAAAGATGATGTATCTGGAAGCGTCCCTCATTCCTGAAAACTTTGTCAGCGCATAATCCAGAGACTGAGTATAGTTTGTTCCGCCTTCACTGAAGTCATATTCACTGCACCAAATAATAAAACATGACCGGTCCCCATAATCAAGATTCTCTGCCATTGCCTTGATGCTGCTGATTCCTTCAGTCGGCTCGACTTTCTTATTCCCGTTGGACTTGTAACTCACATCACTGTCAAAAGGGACAAAATAATATTTATCATTGCTTTGTTTATTCTGCTCAAAAAATTTAAGAGATTCTTTCAATGCGTTTTCGGCACTGGTCGCTTTTTTGACGCCGCCATATGTATCTTTCATAGAACCTGAGGTGTCATGCACAAAAACGACATCGATCGGCTTCCGTTCCTCATTCGTTGCCTGTCCCCTCGGCGTCAAATCAATGTCCAGTCTGCCCAGGGCATCCCCGGTTTTAGGTTTGACATATTCTGTTGCACTTGGTTGCACGGAAAATTCAATGGAAGGTTGAGCTGATGCGTTAGCCTGTGAGGTATATGATATGAAGCTGAATATGAGTGCAAGAATGATCCCAAAAGAAAATCTCTTTTTCAAATCCGCCCCTCCTTTTTTGTCATTTATTGTAAAATAATAATTGCTATTCACTACTTATCTACTATTATATCAAGCTTATTCCCCTTTACATAGACCAAAGTGCTCAATCCGACGAATTTTTACAAATATAAAAAACCCCGCTGTTCAAAACGGGGTCAGGATGACTTCACATATTCAGCAACCCGGTTCCTTCCCGCCTGTTTCGCCCCTGTGTACAAGGCTCTGTCAGCGTGCCTTATCAGGGACATATTGTCATCGGCGTCAATCGGGGCTGTTGCCACCCCAATACTTGCCGTTACCTTCAGCGAAATGGTCTTTCTCTCGACTTCAAGATTGCTATGTAAAATGAACGGCCTGTCCGCTATTGTTCTGCGTACAATTTCTGCAATAAGGAAGGCATCTTCTTTAGTGGTATCCGGAAGCAGGATGACAAATTCCTCGCCGCCATATCGGGCGACCGTCCCTTCTTCTCCAATTAGTGTTTCCAGCCTTCTTGCCAGGTCATAAAGAATCTCATTTCCACTTTGATGTCCATAGGAATCATTGACTGATTTAAAGTGATCGATATCGAGCATGATTAAGGAAAGGCAGGCGCGATCCCCGCTCTGCATGGCGGTGAATTCACTTGAAAGCAGGTTTTCAAAGTATCTGTAATTATAAAGCTTTGTTAAGGCACAATGTTCACTGTTCCGCTTAGTCATTTCATAATGGCGGGCATTCGCTATGGCGACGCCGAGATACGAACATAAAATATCCACAATCATCAGCTGATATTTTTTGTACGCCCTCTTTTTAGAAGAAGCTAAAAGCAGAACCCCTCTTACCTTTTGATTCCTGACAATAGGAACAGACAGGACACTTTCTACATCCTCAGGCATATACCCTTTGACTACCTCTGTCCAGTCTGATTTTGTATGAAACAGTGCGGATTTCCCTGTTCCCCACACAATTCCGCTGATTCCTTCATTTTTCTTCAAAGGCGGAAGATTAACGGGTTTGTTTTCATTGTTTTCAACCCTTCTCAAGAGAACCAGTTCATCTCCTTTTACATCCAATATGTAAGCATATTGGACCGGAAGCGTCTGGAGGATTTTATCCAAAAACAGCTGAAGCACCTCATTCACTTGAAGGCTCTCAGTAAGCTGATGCCCTATTTCAACTGCTTTTTGCAGATACTGATTGATTTGTTCTGATGAGTTATAGAGCCTCAGGATCATGGCACCAGATATAAACGGCAGGCCGATCAGGAATATTGAAATAGGGCCGATCCCATATTGAAGATAGAATAATCCCAGACCCATGGGAAACATGATCAGCATCGCTGAGAAGTCCCATTTCAGATCGTCACCGAATAACTTGATTTCCCTATTGAGGAAGGCATGGAAGCCTACTAATAATACCTGGTTTAAGAGAATAGCAGAAACCTGATAGATGAGGGCAGGGAAAAATATCGATTCTACAGGCGTATACCCGATGGTGCCGCCAATAGAAAAATACACCAGACCGCTGAATACTGACATAAGGAAGAACATGATCGAGTTCCAAGGCAGCCGGTACAAATCACTTTTCCCTATCCGCAGGCGGATCATATAAGTGAAAATGGCAATCTGCAGCAGAACCACTTCAAAGAACAGGCCGAATTTTAAGAATGCCGCCAGCGAAACCCATTGTATGAGCAGAATCGGAAGGCCATTAATGACTATCGGCATGACCGAAATGATGATCGTAAAGACAATAAACGCCAATATACTAAGTACATCAACGTTAACCGGAGGAAAATATTGATAGGTAAAATAAATCCCTGCAGGAACCAGCAAAGCCCAAACTGCCCATATGATCGTTTCCTGAACCTTAGTAATCGTCATCAACCTCCCTCCTTCCTTCTACTCTGTATAGTAAAATCTACCCATTTTAGTTAAAAAGTCACAAGTTTAAGAATATTTTATCAAACTACACCAGAAAAGTCATGAAAAATTTACAAATACTATCAGTTGTCTACAACCTTCGGCCTCACGGCAGATAAAAAGTACAGCGACCCTGTTACAATCAATATATCTTCTTCCCGGCCATCTGCTATGAAGTTTGCCACATAGGTTTCCCAGTCTCTTACAACGCGGTGATTCCCTCGTTGAAAGTGTGCTGAGAGTTCTTCTGGAGATGCAGCTCTTGGAAAGTCGAAAGTGGTCAACGCGATTTCAGATACTTTTCCTTCAAGCTTCTTAAGCATGGAGGTCAGGTCCTTGTCTTTCAATGCAGCAAATAAGATTTGAACATTCTTCCCCTTAAATCTCGTGTCAATCGTGTTGATCAGTGTCTGCATCCCTTCAGGATTGTGGGCCCCGTCCAAAAAGACAGCTGGAGTGTCATTCACTTTATCCATCCTCCCCGGCCAATGAGCGGAAACCAATCCATTTTCGACGGCTTTCTCTTCGATTTGAAATGAATATCTTTGGTTTAAAAGATAGGCAGCTTGAACCGCGAGGGAAGCATTTTCTGTTTGGTGCCTGCCGATCATTCCGATTTCAAAACTTCTTTTTCCACCTTCACTAAAAAATTCAAATCTCTCTCCGTTCTGAGAAGGGCCTTCGTACTTGATTTCAAAATCCTGATTGAGCATAAATAATTCTGCTTGCATTTCTGACGCTTTAGATATTATTACTTTTTGGGCATCCTCCTGCGAAGCTGCCGTTATGACAGGCTTTCCGTTTTTTATGATTCCCGCTTTTTCAAAAGCGATTTCCGCGATCGTATCACCAAGGAATTGAGTGTGGTCCATTCCTATATTCGTTATGATCGAAATCAATGGGTCGATAACATTCGTGGAATCGAAACGGCCCCCTAGTCCAACTTCAAACAGAACAATCGGGACTGGATTGATGCGGGCAAAATAATATAAAGCCATACATGTAATGACTTCAAACTCTGATGGCCCTCCCCATTCGGTTTCCTCCAGCTCCTCTGCCAGCGGGATGACGACGTTTACCAACTCCACAATTTCCTTATCCGAGATCGGTTTTCCATTGACGCTGATTCTTTCATTGAATACTTCAAAATATGGTGAAGTAAAAGTTCCTGTGTCATACCCTGCGGATTCCAGTATGTTGCGCAGGAATGTCAAAGTGGAACCTTTTCCATTCGTTCCGGCAATATGAACAGCCTTCAGTTCATTTTCAGGGTGGTTCAGTTTTTCCATCATCCACTCCATCCTGCTTAATCCAGGCTTTATGCCAAGCCGTAACCTGGAATGGATCCAGTCCACTGCCTCCTTATATGTATGTGCCATTTTGACCTCCTATCGAAAATCGGGACCGGTCTTACAGACGTTATACCTCGTCCTTGACCAGTCCCGTACTTTCACAAGTTATTATTGACCTTTTAATTCCTTGATTCGCGCTTCAACAGTACTGCGCTTTTCAAGATAATCGGCTTCTTTGGCCCGCTCTTCATCAACAACCTTTTGGGGAGCCTTACTGATGAACTTCTCATTGTTCAGCTTGCCTTGTACCCTGGAAACTTCTTTATTCCATTTTTCCAATTCTTTTTCAAGTCGGGCGATCTCTTCCTCGATATTGATAAGCCCTTCTAATGGAAGAAATAATTCAACACCTGTTGCGACAGCTGTCATGGCTTTATCAGGAGCTTCAATTTCTGTGGAAATCGTCAACTCTTCCGGATTACAGAAGCGCTCGATGTAGCCTTTGTTCTTTTCAAGTGTGTTTAATGTTTGCTCATCTTTCGCTTTCAAAAGCAGCTTGATTTGTTTGCTTAACGGTGTATTTACCTCGGCGCGGATATTCCGTACCGCCCGGATGATTTCAACGAGCAGCTTCATTTCTTCAGCAGCGCCTTTATCCGAGAATTCTTCTTTTACTGACGGCCATTCAGCAACCGTAATAGATTCGCCTTTATGCGGCAGGTTCTGCCATATTTCCTCGGTAATAAATGGCATGAATGGGTGAAGCAATCTCATCGTATTATCAAGAACATAAGCCAGGATCGACCTGGTTGTTTTCTTCGCAGATTCATCTTCCCCATATAACGGCAGCTTTGCCATTTCAATGTACCAGTCACAGAAGTCATCCCAGATGAAATTGTAAAGGATGCGGCCGACTTCACCGAACTCATAGCGGTCAGCTAATTTCGTTACCGTTTCAATGGTTTCATTCAATCGCGTCAGAATCCATTTATCCGCAACTGATTTTTCACCCGTCAGGTCGATTTCTTCATATTTAAGACCATCCATATTCATCAAGGCAAATCTTGAAGCATTCCAGATCTTATTGGCAAAGTTCCAAACAGATTCAACCTTTTCGGTAGAATAACGGAGATCCTGTCCTGGAGAACTTCCTGTAGAGAGCATATATCTTAACGCATCTGCCCCATATTGATCGATCACTTCCATGGGATCGACACCATTTCCAAGGGACTTACTCATCTTACGGCCGTCTTCTGCCCTTACAAGACCGTGGATCAGAACATCTTTGAAAGGGCGTTTCCCTGTAAACTCAAGTCCTTGGAAAATCATGCGTGAAACCCAGAAACCGATAATATCATATCCTGTTACAAGCGCATCTGTCGGATAATAGCGTTTGAAGTCTTCAGCTTCAGTGTTCGGCCAGCCCATTGTAGAGAACGGCCATAACGCTGAACTGAACCACGTATCCAGAACATCCACTTCTTGTCTCCAGTTCTCGATGTCCGCCGGTTCTTCCTTCCCAACGTAAATTTCACCTGTTTCTTTATGATACCAAGCCGGAATGCGGTGTCCCCACCACAGCTGGCGGGAGATGCACCAGTCGCGCGTGTTTTCCATCCAGCGAAGGTATGATGTTTCAAAACGGTCTGGAACGAATGTAACCTTATCTTCTCTATTTTGAAGCTCTATCGCTTTGTCAGCAAGTGGCTGCATCTTAACAAACCACTGAGTGGATAGGTAAGGCTCTACAACCGCTCCGCTTCGTTCAGAATGGCCGACAGAATGCATATGATCTTCAATTTTGAAGAGAACACCGGTCTCCTGCAGGTCTTTAACAATTTGCTTGCGGCAGGCGAATCGATCCATTCCCTGGTATTCTCCTGCATTGCCATTCATTGTTCCATCTTCATTCATAACCAGGATGCGATCAAGATTGTGGCGGTTCCCGATTTCGAAATCATTTGGATCATGGGCTGGTGTAATTTTAACGGCTCCTGAACCGAATTCCATATCTACATAATCATCTCCGACAATCGGAATCTCACGGCCGACGATTGGAAGTGTTACTTTCCTGCCGATCAGATGCTTATAGCGGTCATCTTCAGGATGTACCGCAACTGCTGTATCCCCCAGCATTGTTTCAGGACGTGTAGTCGCAATTTCAATATGCCCTGATCCGTCAGCCAATGGATATTTCATGTGGTAGAAAGCGCCTTGAACATCCTGATGGATAACTTCGATATCGGAGAGCGCCGTCTTCGTTGCTGGGTCCCAGTTGATGATATATTCGCCGCGGTAAATCAAGCCTTTTTCATATAGTGTAACAAAAACTTCTTTAACCGCGTCTGAAAGGCCTGCGTCAAGGGTAAAACGTTCCCTTGTGTAATCAAGTCCGAGCCCAAGCTTAGCCCACTGTGCACGGATGTGTTTTGCGTATTCCTCTTTCCACTTCCATGTTTCTTCAAGGAACTTTTCACGGCCAAGGTCATACCTTGTTTTTCCTTCATTGCGAAGCTTTTCTTCAACTTTGGCCTGAGTGGCGATGCCGGCATGGTCCATTCCCGGAAGCCATAGTACATCATATCCCTGCATCCTTTTCATTCTTGTCAGGATGTCTTGCAGTGTTGTATCCCATGCATGCCCCAAATGCAGCTTGCCTGTAACGTTTGGCGGCGGGATAACGATTGTGTATGGTTCTTTCTCTTTGTCACTTTCTGCTTCAAAAAATTTACCGTCCAGCCACCATTGGTATCTTCCGCTTTCAATCGATTGCGGATCATATTTGGTCGGCATGCTGATTTCATTGTTTTCCATGATCTCATCCTCCTTATAGTTGGTGCCGCTTTGTGGTTTTTTCCAGAAATATAAAAAAACTCCTCTCGTCTAAAAGGACGAGGGAGCTATTCGCGGTACCACCTTTTTACACAGGCTAAATTGACACCTGGCACTTCATTGAGATAACGGCTTTAAACCGGTTTCCGCTACTGGTCTTTCACGGAAACTGCTCAAGGGCGACATTCCTTTGTCTTTACCTGGGAAATCTTTCAGCAGATGATTTCCCTCTCTGGAGGCGAGTTTCAAAGTACTCTTCCCTTTCGTTGCATTTCGAATGTATTAACTATTATTCAATATAGTATAGGATATTAATTCTATTCGTCAATCATTATCGCCCATTTTTTTAAAAATAATGCAAAAAACTTTTCCGGACAAATGCGGAACAATCAAATATTCTTCACATAGAATAATATAAATCATGTTGGGAGGAGATCATTTGCGGAAAAAATATAATCCCTATTTACTGCCTCCTTGGCTTCGGACCTGCAGAAACGTTGGTAAGCAGTTCAGTATCCCATTCTGTATTTTTCAAGGGATCAGGACCATACTCATCCCTACCACATTTGATGTCTTATTACTGGCGATTTTCATCGGCCTTGCGGTTGCCCTTTATTTTGAATGGTTATAAAAAGGAGCTTCTCCCCTAAGAGGATGAAGCTCCTTCTTGTGCTTTCTGCTGCGCTTCTTTTTTCCGTTGTTCCCACTCTTCCCACTTCATCACGATATATTCTGTATTTTTCAACAGCCAGTAGTGATGCTGCAGTTTCCTCAGGAACTTGATTTCATTCCGTTTTTCTTTTGGGGTTTCATGATATTTTTTGACAACGGTAATCAGGCCGCTCGGGTAAGCGAGATAGCTTAAGAATAACAATTTTTCCTCATTCCTGAATGAAAAATGGCTGCAATATGTCATGAGCCAGTCAAAACATTCATCATATGCTTTCGGATACGTCTTCAGGGTTCTAGAAAGGAACGGCAGAAGGTCATGAATCGGAGAAGCGATCCTGGTGTTTTCAAAGTTGGAAAAATAACCTGATCCCCTTTCATCATATAAAAAATGTTCAGGGGAGATCTTTCCGTGTACGACGACACTCCTGACCTTTTCAAGCTCCTTCGTTTCCTCATACCAGCTGTCAAATCTCTTTCTCGCAAATTTCAAAGCCTGCGAGGCGTCCGCGTAATACATACAGTACGTCAGCTGAAATGGTGACATGTACCATTCCTTTTCACACAGCTCGATATACTCCTCAAGGAAATTTTGATCTTTTTCCCACCTGGAATTCAAGGTTTCGTAATGTTCCTCACGCTCCTCTTTCCCTATTTTTTGATCTTTGGAAGAGAGGGTATGAAGCCTGGCCAGCTCCCGGAAAAGTGTCTGATGCCTTTCGAAGTGATTTTCTTTTACCTCGTTTGCCAGCCAGGGCATGACATAATACAAATCATTCTCCTGCCAAATCGCATACCTTCCGTCGAGGGTCGGATAAATCGGCACAATCCTGTGATAACCTGACTGAAACAGATGCTGGACATTCCTGACAAAGTCCACTCCCTTCCCCGCAGGTATCTTTTTGACAGCGAGCGTCCCCTTTTCTGTATACACTTTTTGAATTTTGCCGAAATCCTCGGTAAAATGCGGTTGGACACCATACGGTTTTAAAACAGCAGTTAAATTTTCGTCGTTAGCCATTCCCCTCACCTGCTTTATAGTTTAAACGTTAAGGGCTCCTGTTTGACTCCAGCCTGTTGGGATTTGTAGTTATCCGGAACTAATGGAATTGGGTCTGCTTTTCTGGGCTGTTTTTTTGTCCAACACCGATCGGACCCTACATCGTCCCTTTGCTCTCTCTGTTGGAAAACCTTTTTTTCCATCTCTAAACTTTTCTGTTGCATTAGCTTACCATTTTCAGCATGTCATACAGCTTCAACCTTCTAATGAGTTTCCGGGAAAAAAACAGAAGAGCAAGGATCAGACCCTGCCCACCACAAGTTAATTCTTATAAGCTGCTTCTTCTTTAGGAATATACAAAACCTGACCCTCCGTAACATCCTGATGTGCCTCCAGATGGTTCACACGCAGTAACTGAGGAATCGATAACTCGTACTTGTCAGCAATCAGCTCAAGTGTCTCCCCTTGCTGAACGATACAAACCTTCATTTTCGCTGCTCTTCCCTCGTCTTTGCGGGCAAAGAAATCAGTTAAAGAAATCATCTCTGTTTTTTTCTTAAAAAGAGACTTCTTCTTGCCTTTCGCATCCGGCGAAGAGCTGCTTTCTTCTTCTTCTTCCATAGCTGCATCATTTTCAATCATCTGGACAACTTCAGGGGACTCTTCTTCCTCAAACTCTATTTGCTGCTCTCCTCTTGCGTATTGAAATTCGTCTTCATCATAAGAAAAAACTGGCGGAGATTCTTTTTTCGCTTCATAAGAAATTGGGATGATTACTTCTTCCTCTTCCTCCGGAGCTCTTCTCCCTTCAACCGTAAACGGCTCATAAGTATCTTCATCATCTTCTTCGCCGTCGTCTTCGTATAGTTCTTCATCAACTACTACTTCTGTTTCAACTTCTATTTCAACTTCTGCTTCTTCCTCGCCTCGATCAATTTCGTATTCTGGTTCGTTGAGCTCATCAAATGTTTCTTCTTCCTCTGTTTCCTGAAGAACTTCTGCAGCAGGGGCAGAGCGATAAACTGGTTCAATCACTTGATCCTCAGCCAGTTCAAACGATGCCTGGACCTGCTGTTCACCATAGATACCGGAAATTGTCAGGTCGGCATTCAACTTCAGACATGCATTTTCAGGAACCACATAATCGAATGAATCGACATATACATCAATTTCATTCATGTTGGCAATGCGGTTCTTTGGAATTGTTACATCAACAGGAAAGCTGTGTGTAAATTCGCACTCCCCTTTTTCCCTGAACTCTACATGGTGGACGTACTTCCCATTCTGATGAAAGTCATACCAATTGTCCTGGTCTTCTTCATTTGAACCGCTCGGTAGATATTCACCTGTTAAATCCAGTGTTCCCCGGATAAGTACGTATTGTTCCTGCTCTTGGATCGTTATATGGGGATCTAAAGAGATGGAAAGCAATTCTTCTACTTCCTGTCCTTTTTTAAACCAAACAGCTTCTTCCAATGAAAATCGCAAACACGATTGTTGTTCTTGTGACAAAGAAAACTCCTCCTTTCAATTCCATAACAAGGTAAATCAATGTCATTATCAACTTATGAAGTGGAGGGGAAGAATATGAATTGATTTTAAAAATGATCTTTTCATGACGTTCTATGCGGAAAGTGGGGATCCAAAATTTGAACAGATTTTATACCGTATCTTGAAAAAGTTTGGTTAACGCTTTCGTTGTTTTCATTGATTCAACGTATGTAAAAGCGAATGCCAACAAGAAGAAATTTGAGAAGAAAGGAATTCGAGTCGAAACGAGGAGTTACCAGGGTCATTGGGATGAAGAGATTAATATCGATCGCGAATAACACGAAAAAAAACAATCGAAGGAGTTTTGGCTGAGACAAAAGAGAAGCATGGCATGCGCTGGAGGACCTTGAGAGCTTAAAAGAGTCTCAATACAGGCGATGCTTACGTTTGCTGTCATGAATCTTCAAAAATTAACAAACCCCACTCCATCCTCTTGGGGGTGGAGTGGGGTTGTCTACGGTCTGGGACAAAGCCAAGTATATGGCTTTGTCTGTTTTATCCTTTAATGCGTTGGAAGGCTTTTTCTGCTGCCTGGAGTGTTTTCTCGATGTCTTCGTTTGTATGGGCGGTAGAAAGGAAAAGCCCTTCAAATTGAGATGGCGGAAGGAATACTCCTTCGTTTGCCATTTCACGATAGTAAGCAGAGAATAGCTCAAGGTCCGAGCTCTTTGCTCCCTCATAGTTCTTCACTTCGTTGTCGGTAAAAAAGATCCCGATCATCGAACCTGCACGATTGATTGTATGAGGGATATCATATTTTTCAGCAGCTGCATGAAGGCCTTCTTCCAGCCGATCTGCTTTTCTTTCAAATTCTTTATAACTCTCAGGCGTTAGCTGGCTGAGCGTTTCATAACCTGCCGTCATGGCAAGAGGATTCCCGGAAAGGGTACCCGCTTGATAAATTGGACCGCTCGGCGCAACTCTTTCCATGATTTCAGCTTTTCCGCCATAGGCACCGACAGGCAGCCCGCCGCCAATGACTTTTCCAAGGCAAGTCAAATCCGGCGTTACACCGAAGTACCCTTGTGCACAATTGTATCCCACACGGAAACCAGTCATGACTTCATCAAAGATCAAGAGAGAACCGTGCTTCTCAGTGATTTCCCTTAGTGATTCAAGGAATCCAGGCAGTGGAGGAACAACTCCCATGTTTCCAGCAACCGGTTCCACGATGACACCGGCAATATCATCCCCGAATTGTTCAAAGGCATAATTCAAGCTTTCTATATCGTTATATGGAACGGTTATCGTATTTTCTGCGACACCGGCAGGTACTCCCGGGCTGTCCGGCAAACCAAGAGTCGCAACACCTGAACCTGCTTTGATCAGCAGTGAGTCACCATGCCCATGATAACAGCCTTCGAATTTAACAATTTTGTTGCGTCCTGTATATCCTCTGGCAAGGCGCAATGCACTCATCGTCGCTTCAGTGCCTGAAGATACCATCCGGACAATTTCAATGGAAGGTACACGTTCAATTACAAGCTCTGCAAGTTTGTTTTCAACCAAAGTAGGTGAACCGAAGCTTGTACCAAGTTCTGCAACTTCCTTAATTGATTCAACCACTCTTTCATTTGTGTGGCCAAGGATTAACGGACCCCATGAAAGAACATAGTCGATGTATTCATTTCCATCGATATCGTAAATCTTTGAACCCTTTCCTCTCTCCATGAAAATCGGATCCATATCGACTGATTTAAATGCACGGACAGGACTGTTCACCCCGCCAGGCATTAATTTAACTGCTTCTTTGAATGCCTGCTTTGACTGATCGTAATTGCGCATGATACGTTCCTCCGTTTCTACTAAATTCGCTGTAAATCACCTGAAAGGGGGCTATTCGCCTTTAATCCAGGCTGCTGCATCCTTCGCTGCATATGTGATAATAAGATCGGCTCCTGCTCTTTTCATGCTTATAAGTTTTTCCATGACCATCGCTTTCTCATCAACCCACCCATTGGCTGCTGCTGCTTTAATCATGGAGTACTCGCCGCTCACATTATAGGCAACGACTGGGGCGTTGAATTCATTTTTGACATCACGGATGATATCCAGGTAAGACAGTGCAGGTTTTACAATCAGAAAATCTGCCCCCTCTTCCATATCCGATTGTGCTTCCCGCAGTGCTTCTTTTCGGTTGGCAGGATCCATTTGATATGTTCTGCGGTCGCCAAACTGTGGTGAACTGTGGGCTGCATCCCTGAATGGTCCATAGAAGCTTGAAGAATATTTGACTGCATAGGACATGATCGGTACATCGATGAATCCAGCTTCATCCAGCCCTTTTCTGATCGCTGCTACAAATCCATCCATCATGTTGGATGGTGCTATGATATCCGCCCCGGCTTCTGCCTGGCTTACAGCTGTTTTGGCCAACAGATCAAGTGTAGGATCATTGAGGACTTTTCCACCTTCTACAATCCCGCAATGTCCATGGTCCGTATATTGGCACAGACAGGTATCAGCAACAACAACCATTTCCGGATAGTATTCTTTTACAAGGCGAGTTGCCTGCTGGACAATCCCGTTGGCATCGTAAGCACTTTTTCCAAGCTCATCCTTTTCTGCGGGCACACCGAACAGAATAATGGAATAGATGCCCAGGCTGTTTAACTCATCTAATTCTTCTCTTAGAAAATCCAAAGAAATCTGAAAAACACCCGGCATGGATGCGACAGGATTCTTTACATTATCACCTTCCACTACAAACAGGGGATAAATTAAATCTTCCGTCCTTAAAAAGTTTTCACGTACCATCGCTCTTAAGTTTTCTGATTGGCGTAGACGGCGGTGGCGGTTGAATTTCAAGTCTTTCATACTTGTTCCTCCCTACTCTTCATTCAAAGAGATGTAATGTATTGCTAACTTCTCTACCATATCTTCAACTGTATACCTTTCCGGGACAGCTTGTACAGTCATACCATTCCGGACAGCTGTTTTCTCCGTTACAGGTCCTATGCAAGCAACGGTCAAACCTTTCACTGCCTCTTCCAAACGGTGGTCATTCACAATTTTCACAAATCGCTTTACCGTTGAAGGACTGGTAAAAGTTGCTGCCGATACTTTCTTTTCCTGAAGTAATGCGGCCAGACTTTTTTCACTTTCTTTTGGAAAGCAGGTTTCATAGGTTATCCACTCATCCAGCATCTTATTTCTCTTATGAAAGAAAGAGGCGATGGTGTCTCTTGCCAGATTCCCTTTAGAGAGGAGAACCCGTCCTGCTTCGGGGAACTTCTGAATGAACTCCTCAGCAAAATCTGCACCCGTATAGAAGTCAGGGATAAAATCAACCTCCACACCATGACGCTCCAGCTCTCTACATGTTTTCTCCCCGACAGCGGCAAACCTGATTCTGCTTTTCTTAAGTGAAAGGTTATGCTCCTCTAATTGATGAAAAAAGAAGCGGACACCATTTTTACTAGTAAAAAAAATCCAATCATAGGATTTCAGTCTTTCTAAATATGTACGTTCATTTTTATCTTGAAATGGCCTGAAAGAGATAAGCGGAATAATATGGGGGACACCGCCATATTGCCTGATGATATCCGCCATCCCTTTCGCTGCCTTTTCTTCTCTGGTCACGAGAATTTCTCTACCTTTAAGGGGTAAAGAGGAAATCATTACTGGTCAAGCTCCTCTTTGACTTTGTCGATCAGAGCTTTAGCACCTCTTTCAGTCAACAGTGCAGCAGCTTCCTCGCCAACTTGAACAGGATCTGATCCCGAAACAGTTTCCTTATAAATATCTTTTCCATCTGGAGAAGCAACCAGTACAGTAAGCGTTATGTCCTGCTCTTTATCCAATACCGCATATCCCGCAATTGGAACTTGGCAGCCGCCTTCCATTTTATGGAGGAAAGCACGCTCGGCAGTTACCGTTTTGGTCACATGTTCTGAAGCAAACTTACTCAATAGTCCCAGGAGCTCATCGTCATTTTCACGGCATTCTATAGAAAGAGCACCCTGTCCGACTGCAGGCAAACATACCTCGGGCTCAAGGAATTCTGTCACTACATTGGATGTCCAGCCCATTCGGGATAATCCTGCAGCAGCTAATATAATGGCGTCATAATCTTCGTTTTCAAGTTTGGCAAGCCGGGTGTCTATATTTCCTCTGATCCATTTGATTTCAAGATCAGGACGCTTGGCAAGGATCTGCGCTCCCCTTCTCAAACTGCTGGTACCGATGATCGATCCCGCAGGAAGATCACTAAGCTTCACATGATTTTTGGAAATGAACGCATCGCGATGATCCTCTCTCACAGGGATACAACCGATACATAACCCCTCAGGAAGCACTGCCGGCATGTCTTTCATGCTGTGGACGGCCATATCGATTTCCTTGTCGAGCATCGCCTGTTCAATTTCTTTAACGAACAAACCTTTTCCGCCCACTTTTGATAATGTCACATCAAGTATCTGATCCCCTTTTGTGACAATTTCCTTTACTTCAAACTCAAACGAAGGATCCAGTCCTTTCAACTGACTAATGACCCAATTTGTTTGTGTTAATGCTAGTTTGCTTCGACGTGAACCTACTATAATTTTTCGCATTACGAACCTCCTAAGCTTATGAATACCAGAAATGGAATGACGACAGACGGCTGGCAAGCAGAAAATTAATCAGGATTACCAGAAATGCGCCTATATTCAACAGAGCTAAATTCTTGCCATATACCTCTTTCCGTACACGTAAATATAAAAACACACTATAGATGATCAATAAAATGAATGAACCTATTATTTTCGGATCGTACCAAATAAAATCAGGCAGTTTGATGATTGCCCACTGCAAGCCGAGAATCAATCCCAGCAAAAGCATTGCGACCCCTACTGCATTCAAAATATAGGCTCCTTTTTCCAGTTTCGACAAATCACTGATCCGCCATAACCTCTGTCCCCACTTTTTCTCTTTGAGAAGCTTAAATTGCAGAAGATAAAGAAGAGAAAATACAAAAGACAGGGAAAAAGCACCGTAGGAAAGAATCGCCATTGTGATATGGATCAGCAGCAATTCCGAAACAAGCTGCTCTGCCATCGCATTGGATTCAACCTGCACAGGCACAAACGTATGGATGGCCATGATGATGAATCCCAATATATTCGTAAAGAACACTGTGAAATCCACACGGAGAACCCGGTTTATCGCAAGAGACAGAGTAATCAGCACCCATGCATAAAAATAAAGCCCCTCAAAAATGGTGAGGACCGGAAACCTGCCTGTACGCATCATGTATAGAAACAAAAAAATTGTTTGAAGAGCCCAAACAATTGCAAGAATCCAGAAGGCAAACATATTTGCCTTCCGGTTTTTGTTTAAGAAATCTATGAAGTAAAAAAGAATGCTCATAGCATACAGAACAATCATCAGTTCGTGCAGCCTTGTCATTGTTTGTTCAAACATCGATTTTCAACCTCGCTTATGATTGAAAAGAGGGTTGGAGTTTCACTGGAGCAGCTCCCATCTTTTCTTTCCCCTTGCTCTCAAGTGCATCTGCCTGTGGGTGCAACTGTTCCTCGATGTTGAAAATTTTGATGAATAAATCAAGTTTCTCCTGGCCATCCGGCAATGCTGCCAGTTCTTTCACTTGAAGAATCGGATCTTTCAGTAACTGATTGATGATGCTTTTCGTATGTTTATTTAAGACCTTCCGCTCACGGTCAGTCATGTCAGGCATTTTGCGTTCAATACTTTCCATCGTTTGCCCCTGAATCATCAGCGCTTTTTCTCTGAGAGCCGAAATGACCGGTACGACACCAAGCATATTCAGCCATTCTTTGAAGGCGACAATCTCAGCCTCAATCATGATGCCGATGGACTCTGCTGCTTTTTGTCTTTCAGCCATATTTGCTTCGACAATGCCTTCCAAATCGTCAATATCATACAGGAATGCACTGTCAAGGTTTCCAATGTCCGGATCAAGGTCCCTTGGCACGGCAATATCCACCATGAACAATGGGCGGCCTTTTCTCATTCGCTCAACCAAAGTCATTTGGTCTTTAGTGACGACGTAGTCCTTTGCACCTGTAGAGCTGATGAGGATATCCGCTTCCACCAACGCGCATTGAAGTTCCTGTAATGTCTTGGCATTCCCTTTGAACTTATCCGCCAAAGAAACAGCCTTTTCAAACGTACGGTTGATGACCGTCACCTTCGTCGCACCACTTCCATGAAGGTTCTTGATCGCCAGTTCACCCATTTTGCCCGCACCAAGAATCAGAACATGCTTGCCGCTTAAATCACCAAATATTTTCTTGGCAAGCTCTACAGCAGCATAGCTGACTGAAACAGCATTTGAACCGATCTCTGTTTCTGAATGAGCTTTCTTTGCCATCGTAATCGCCTGTTTGAAAAGGTGATTGAAGACAGTTCCTGTTGTAGCGGACTCCTGGGCAGACAAAAAGCTTGACCTGATCTGGCCAAGAATCTGTGTTTCACCGACAACCATGGAATTCAAGCCGCATGTGACATTAAATAAGTGCTCCACAGCACCATCCTGTTCATAGATGAACAAATAAGGAGAGAACTCCTCTTTATCAATATCAAACCATTGAGACAAAAATTCCTTAATATAATAACGACCTGTATGAAGCTGATCTACCACCGCATATACTTCCGTCCTGTTACAAGTAGAAACGATCACATTCTCAAGGATACTTTTCTTACCCTTAAGTGCTTCCATCGCTGTTTGCAGGTCTGCTTCATTAAAAGATAAACGTTCACGAATCTCAACAGGGGCCGTTTTGTAATTTAAACCGACTGTGATTATGTGCATGACAGAAATACACCCCCAAATTAATCATTAATTCCAGTATAACATGTACGACAAATGGACCATCCAAATAAATGTGAACAGAAAATGAAACCTGTGGTAACATTAAAAGTGGAGTCGGCTTGATCAGGCCCGACAGGCGTTGATGCCTTTCCACAGATGAGGACGTCCTTTGTCCTCGGCGGTGGAAAGCATAACGACCCGAGGGCCTAGCCGACGGAACTGGATAACATTAAGTGTGCAAGCGGCTCGTTCAGGTCCGACAGGCGTTGATTCTTTCACCAGATGAGGACGCCCTTTGTCCTCGGCTGTGGAAAGCATAACGCCCCATCCATATGTGAACCATTTAATATAAATATTACATAAACTTATTATTTTCGACATAGTTTCCTATGTTAGATTAACAAAATACACCCCATTATTCAAGTTTACAAATTGGAGGCTTTTATGAAAGGACAACGACTCTTTCCAGGGATGATATTGATTGGGTTTGGCATCTATTTTTACCTTCAGCAATCCACTATAACCATCTTCCGGGAATTTTACACTTGGCCTACACTATTGATCATTGTAGGGGCAGCATTCCTTGTTCAGGGATATAAAGGAAGAGAGTATGAATCGATACTCCCTGGAACCATCCTCACCGGATTTGGCTTGCATTTTCACATCTTGAACAAGATCAGCATCTGGCCGGATCACATGGGAGTATTCATTCTCATCATTTCACTTGGTTTTCTTCTAAGATACCAGAAATCGGGGAATGGCATGTTTCAGGGTGTGCTCTTTCTTATTCTGGCTATAATTCTCTTGTTTTATGATAAAGTCCTGAAGTGGCTGGGTTTTCTTCAAGGTGGCGTGGATGTCATCCGTGAATTCTGGCCAATTATTATTGTACTGATCGGTGTTTATCTGCTGCTTATTAAGAAAAAATGAAAACAGGAACCGGCGGCCGGTTCCTGTTTTTGTTCTATAATATAGAATCAAGAAATTCCTTTGTCCTCTGCTCCTTTGGATTTCCGAACAGCTCCTCTGGCGGCCCTACTTCGACGATCCTGCCATCGTGCATATAGATAACCCAATCTGCAACTTCACGGGCGAACCCCATTTCATGTGTTACAACGACCATTGTCATTCCTTCCTCAGCCAATTCTTTCATGGTTGCCAGTACCTCACCAACCAGTTCAGGGTCAAGGGCGGAGGTTGGTTCATCGAACAGCATGATGTCCGGTTTCATGGCAAGGGCCCGGGCGATTGCCACTCGCTGCTTCTGCCCGCCGGATAATTTGGAAGGATATACATCTGCTTTATCCTCCAACCCTACCTTCTTTAACAGATCCATTGCGTCTTTTTTCGCTTTGTCCTTCGCAATTTTTTTAACCTGGACAGGTGCCTCCATCACATTTTGGATCACTGTCTTGTGGGGGAAAAGATGGAAGTGCTGGAACACCATTCCTACCTTCGCCCGGATTTCATTTAAATCATGAGAGCCTCTATTTACTTCTTCGCCTTCAATGATGACCCTGCCATCATCTTTTATTTCCAAATAATTCAAACACCTAAGCAATGTGCTCTTGCCTGAACCACTTGCACCGATCAAGCAGACAACATCACTTTCTTTAACGTTCATATCAATATCCTTCAGTACGTGTAAGTCACCAAAGGATTTATTTAATTTTTCTACTTTAATCATTTCCTGACTCAAATCTATCCCTCCATCCATTTTGGAAGTGTTTAATTAATCACCGAGCGACATGCGCTTCTCAACCAAATTCACCAGCAATGAGAAAATCAATACTAATACAAGGTAATAAACCGCTACAATCAACAAGTAGGTCATATAGTCAAAGTTATTGGATCCGAGTGTCGTTGCTACACTGAATAACTCAAACATACCGATGAACGATGCCAGTGAGGAATCCTTCAAAGCTATGATGAATTGATTGCCAAGAGGCGGCAGCGCGCGTCTGAAAGCCTGCGGCAGAATGATCCTTCTCATGGTCAATCCGGAAGACATACCGAGAGATCTTCCCGCCTCCATTTGTCCTTTGTCAATGGATTGGATGGTCCCTCTGAAGATTTCGGCAATATAAGCTCCGTTATGGAAAGCAAGTCCCAATACGACGGACCAGAAATCCGAAATCTGCAGGGCTGTCAATCCAAAATAGAAGATGAATATCTGCACAATCAGCGGCGTTCCCCGAACAACGAAGATATAAATATCCGCAATGATTTCAAGAATTTTAATTTTTGATATTTTTAAAAAGGCAAAAAATAAGCCAATAAATATTGCGACGAATACTGAGATTACTGTTAATTGAAAGGTTAACAGCATCCCTCGCAGGAATACATCATACGTGTCTATAAATGTATCAATAAGATTCAAGTTTTTCCCTCCAATTGGTAAGATGTAGAGTTTGGGAGTTTTAGTGCATTATTGCAGAAAAAAAGCGAATGCGCTCCAATCCGCACACCCGCTCCCTTCACACTGAAGTATTATTATTCCTCCGGTTCGGTCGTGATGTCGTCGCCGAAATATTTTTCACTGATTTCAGCTAAGGTTCCGTCTTCTCTTAAGGCTTCCAACGCTTTATTAATTTTCTCCAGCAGTTCTTCATTATCCTTAGCAACGGCAATCGCCTGTTCACTTCTTCCCAGCAATTTACGGGCTTCTAGTTCCAGCCCTGCATTGATTGCTTCTTTCCCTGTAACGAAATCAGTGATGACCGCATCATGTTTGCCTTTGCTCAATGCTTCAAGAGCCACCACATCACTGTCGTAAGATTGGATTTCGTCCGTTACCTCGCTTGCTGTGTCTGCATAGGTAGAACCTTTTGAAACAGCAATTTCCATCCCTTCAAGGTCTTCCAGCGTTTGGACAGAACTATCAGGACGCACGAAAATTTGAGGACCTGAATAGTAGTAAGGTGTTGAAAACGCCACTTTCTCTGCTCTCTCTTCTGTTATGGTATGGCTTGCGACCGCTGCATCAAAACGGCCGGACTGGACTCCTTCTACAATTCCGGAAAATTTGAACTTCTTCTGTTCAGGTTCCATTCCCATTTCTTCTGCAACAGCTTCAGCTACATCAATATCAAAACCGGTCATCGTTCCATCACCGCTCGTAACACTGAATGGCTTGAACTCACCGGATGCTGCATATGTAAATGTTTCCCCGTCGCCGGATCCTTCCCCATTCGCACTGTCGCTTGTACCGCAGGCTGAAATCATAGCCGCAGCAGTTAACAATACTAATAAACTTTTAATCTTTTTCATGTTTTTTTTGCCCCCTCAGTTTTTTCTTAATTATTATGTTAGCAAACTATTTAATTATTCTCAAAACCCCAATATACTAATAATTCTGTATATTACACCCCTTTTCATTGTCAGATTAACTGAACCCGCACATACCTTTAAATGCAACGGAATACCTCTATATCCTTTAATTTCCTTTCCCCTCTTGATAATAGTTGAAACATAAATAAAACAATTCGTAAGATTATTCATAAAAAAATGAACATTCACCAGGAATGGCCTCTTAGAGCGTAGACAAACCCGACTTCAATCCACTGGTTGACGTCGGGTTTGTCTTTTTGAGGATAAAACCATAAATAGTAGATTGGACATAGCCCTACCCGTGTCCAGTTTGCCATTCTCTTAAAATTCCTGGCAGCAAATGCAGGCATTTCCTGCATTGACACGTTTTTAGACTTCTCATGGTCGGCCAGCGCCTGCCATGCTTCACTTTCGCCTCAGCAAAGTCTCTTTCGATTGCTTCTTTTCGCTTTCAAACCAGTGTACCTCAGATTTGATTCCTTCCATCTTCTAGATGCTTAAATAACACAGATTGTTTAAAGGTTTTTGTGTCAAAACCAGCTTTTGTTGACAATGGAGTGATCGGAGCGGAAGGCGTACGACCTCCTGCGGGATTAGCAGGACTCGTTCGGTTCCAACGGCCGGCAACTAGCAGATTTAGGTCTCTCTCTTTATGAGTCCAGCTCCAAAGCCCCGCTGCTAGCGTACTTCCCGGCTCTAGCGTTAAATCATCCTCGAAATCGCTCCACTCTTTGTGATCCTTTATCTCATATGGGAGCCAGTCCAGTCCGTACGCAGCTGATCGGCCGCTTCCACTTTTTAGTTCGCGGCCAGTCCTGCGGAGTCGTGCACTTGTAGGGGAAAACCACTTTTCCTTTTCATTCAAATCACCAAAAATTTCAGGTAAACAGTATTTAACTTAATATACAAAAAAAGCCTGTAGACAGGGTCCATTTTTAGGATTTTGTCTACAAGCTGAAAGGACATTCACAAGGAATATCCTCTTTCGTTATTATCTTCTTCCATTAAGTGCGGCCCAGACCTGGTCTTTCCCCAAACCGGTCTCGGAGGAGAAGAGGATAACTTCATCTCCCTCTTCTATAGCCAGTCCCTCCTTTGTTGCTTTCAAATGCTTCTGCCACTTTCCTTTAGGAATCTTATCGGCTTTTGTAGCAATGATGACACAGGGAATCTCGTGATGCTTTAAGAAATTATACATCATGATGTCATCCTGTGTCGGCGGATGGCGCAAGTCGACGATTTGAATGACCGCTTTGAGCTGTTCCCTCATCGTGATATACGTTTCAATCATTCTTCCCCATGCTTCGCGTTCTGATTTTGATACTTTGGCAAACCCATAACCGGGAACATCGACAAAATAAATGCTTTCTTCAATCTTGTAGAAATTCAACGTTTGGGTTTTTCCCGGCTTGGATGATATCCTTGCCATGCTTTTACGGCCGATCATCCTGTTAATGAACGAGGATTTTCCAACGTTAGATCTGCCAGCCAGGGCAAATTCGGGCAAGAATTCCCCCGGATACTGCTCTGGTCTTACAGCGCTTATTACGAGTTCAACATTATTTACTTTCACTGCTCTCACCTACTAAAGCTGTTTCTAATACTTCTTCTATATGGGAAACCGGAACAAACTTCAGATCCTTTCTGACACTCTCAGGGATATCATCTATATCCTTTTCATTATCCTGTGGAAGGATGATGGTTGTAAGTCCGGCACGGTGTGCACTCAGCGTCTTTTCCTTCAGCCCGCCAATCGGCAGCACCCGTCCCCTCAGGGTAATTTCCCCTGTCATACCCACTTCGCGCCTGATCTCCCGTCCTGTCAGCGCGGACACAAGAGCCGTTGCAATCGTAATACCGGCTGATGGACCATCTTTTGGAACAGCGCCTTCCGGAACGTGGATATGAATATCATATTTTTCATGGAAGTTTTCCTCAAGCTTCAATTCAACTGCTTTTGATCTCACATAACTGAATGCTGTTTGAGCTGATTCTTTCATGACATCACCTAATTTACCCGTTAGAACAAGTTTGCCTTTCCCTGGGGACAGAGAAACTTCTATTTGCAGCGTATCTCCGCCTACTGAAGTGTAAGCTAATCCTGTAGCAACCCCTACTTGGTTTTCCGTTTCGGCCTGTCCGTAGCGGAATTTCTTCTTGCCAAGGAATTCTTCGATGTTCTTTTCGGTGATGACCACTCTCTTTTTCTCGCCTGATACAATCACTTTGGCTGTCTTACGGCAAACTGTTGCCAGCTGCCGTTCCAAGCCACGGACCCCAGCTTCCCTCGTATAATAACGGACAACTGACTGAAGGGCTTCCTCTCTCACTTGAAGCTGCGCTTTTGTTAAGCCGTTTTCTTTAATTTGCTTTGGAAGCAGATGGTTTTTAGCGATATTGACTTTTTCAAGTTCCGTATAACCGGCGATTGTAATGATTTCCATCCTGTCACGCAGCGGACCTGGAATTGTTGAAAGATCATTGGCTGTTGCGATAAACATGACTTTGGACAAATCATAGGTTTCCTCAATGTAATGGTCACTGAAATTGGAGTTCTGTTCAGGATCCAGCACTTCAAGCATGGCTGAAGACGGGTCTCCCCTGAAATCACTGGACATTTTATCAATTTCATCCAAAAGGAAGACAGGATTGATGGTTCCCGCTTTTTTCATGCCTTGAATAATGCGGCCGGGCATCGCTCCAACATACGTACGTCTATGACCGCGGATTTCTGACTCATCCCGCACTCCGCCGAGGGAAACACGGACAAAGTGCCTTCCCAGTGATTCAGCCACAGATTTTGCAAGGCTGGTTTTACCCACACCAGGAGGTCCTGCAAGGCAAAGGATAGGGCCTTTCAGTGATTGTGTCAGCTTTTGAACAGCCAGGTATTCCAGGACACGTTCTTTTACCTTTTCAAGGCCAAAATGGTCCCTGTTCAAGATTTCTTCCGCTTTTTTAATATCAAGATCGTCTTCTGTCTGGGCAGACCATGGCAAGGAGACAAGCCATTCAATATAATTCCGGATGACAGAGCTTTCTGCTGAGCTTGTCGGTACTTTCTCATATCTGCCAAGCTCTTTCAAAACGGTCTTCTCCACAGATTCAGGCATGTCTGCTTCGGCAATCCGCTGTGTCAGTTCTTCAATTTCACCGGTTTTGCCTTCTTTATCGCCTAGTTCTTTCTGGATCGCCTTCATTTGCTCTCTCAGGTAATACTCTTTCTGTGTCCGTTCCATCGAACGCTTCACACGCTGACCGATTTTCTTCTCAAGGTTCAGCACTTCTTTTTCATTGTTGATCGTCTGGATCACAAGCTGAAGACGTTCTTTGATATCAAGCATTTCAAGGACGTTTTGCTTTTCCTTCATTTTTAACGGCAGGTGGGACGCGACAATATCAGCAAGCCTTCCAGGTTCATCGATATCTGAAACGGTTGAATAGGTTTCAGCCGATACCTTCTTAGAGAGCTTTATGTATTGTTCAAAATAATTTAACAGCGTCCTCATCAGCGCTTCTATCTCGGATGCTTTTTCCTCACTGTCCTCATGCGTAAAAGCGTTTACTTCATAAAACTTTTCTTCATTGGTAAAACTGCTGATTTCCGCTCTCTGGATACCTTCCACAAGTACCCTGATCGTTCCATTGGGAAGCTTCAGCATTTGTTTGACCTTGGTCAGTGTTCCCATCTTGTAGAAATCATCTACACCTGGTTCATCTATATTCATATCCTTTTGAGTAGTCAGAAAAATATATTGGTCGCCAACCATTGCTTTCTCTAAAGCTTGGACTGACCGGTCACGTCCCACATCTAAATGAAGGACCATAGTTGGATAAACAAGCAAACCTCTTAATGGGAGGAGGGGAAGAGTTATTTCTTTTTGTTTTGCCATAATTACACCTCCAAATATTCTCGCCCTTTTGCATCTCATAAGCCTTTGTACAATTCTATCTTATTTACATAGAGGTGTCCATTTTATTGGGATGGAGTCCTCTATGTAAGAAATACACTTTAAACCATTACCTATTTTCAGAAGTGAAGAGGGAGAACCGAAGACCCCCCTCTCTTTCATTTTACCTATAAAAGCTCTGGACTTCATGAATTATGCTTACCGTATATTCTTTGTTTCCTCTATAGAGGAAGGATTAAACCGCTATTATCATCAATCGATTATACACTTTTTTTGTTGATTTTATCATTAAATGTTATTTCTTCATCCATTTTCTCTTTGTCCAGAGCGATATTGAACACTTCCTGCAGATGTTTGACCGGCTTGACCTCAATGCCATCAATTTCATGGAGGAGAGCTCCCATATTTTCATACGGAATGATAGCTGCTGAAGCTCCGGCAATTTTGGCCGCTTTCACTTTTGGATACACTCCGCCCACTGGTTTTACAAACCCGTGTATACTGATTTCCCCTGTCAGTGCAATATCTGATTTCACGGGGATGCGGTAGATTGCAGAGTAGATGCCTGTTGCCATTGCAATCCCTGCGGATGGGCCATCAACAGGAATACCTCCTGGGAAGTTGACATGAATATCAAACTGCTCTGCCGGGACACCCATTGAGCGTAAAACCGTAAGGACATTTTCAATGGATCCCTTCGCCATACTTTTTCGTCTGATGGATTTCCCTTTGTCACCGATACTCTCTTCCTCAACAATCCCGGTTATATTAATGCTGCCCTTTTCATTCGCAGGGATGACTGTCACTTCAATCTCCAAAAGTGAACCTGTGTTAGGGCCAGTGACAGCCAGACCATTCACGAGACCTATCTTTGGCTTTCCGCCAATTTTCCGGTCCATTCTTGGAGAAAGCTGACTGGACTGAATCATCCACTCAATATCTCTATCATCAATGGACTCTCTTTTCTCTGTGATCGCCAGCCCGGCAACGATCTGTACCATGTTCACTGCTTCCCGGCCATTACGGGCATAGGATGCAAGGAGCTCGACACCTTCATTGCTAATTGGAATATTTACTTTTTCAGAGGCTTTCTGTGCGATCTGAGTGACCTCTTCTTTATTCAGTTCCCTGAAAAACACTTCCATACACCTTGAACGGATGGCTGGAGGCATTTCATTGGGCGTCCTGGTTGTGGCACCGATTAAACGAAAATCTGCGGGGAGCCCGTTTTTGAAAATGTCGTGGATATGTGTGGGAATCTGGGTATTTTCTTCACTATAGTAGGCACTTTCCAAAAAAACTTTCCGATCTTCAAGCACCTTAAGTAATTTGTTCATTTGGATGGGATGCAGTTCGCCGATTTCATCTATGAATAATACACCGCCATGAGCATTTGTCACAGCTCCCTGCTTTGGCTGCGGAATTCCGGCCTGGCCCATTGCGCCCGCTCCCTGATAAATCGGGTCATGCACCGAACCGATTAATGGGTCGGCAATCCCTCTCTCATCAAACCTTGCTGTGGTTGCATCCAGTTCAACAAAGATCGAGGACCGTCGAAACGGAGACTGCATTTGTTCTTTTGCTTCTTGCAGTACGAGCCTTGCTGCCGCAGTTTTTCCTACACCAGGCGGTCCGTATATGATGACATGTTGAGGATTTGGGCCGCACAGGGCAGCCTTTAAAGATCTGATGCCGTCTTCCTGTCCGACGATATCTGCGAAGCTTTGCGGTCTTACCTTTTCTGACAATGGTTCTGATAGGGAGATGGAACGCATTTTCCTTAATTGTTCCATTTCTTTTTTTGACTCACGGTCAATTGAGACTTTTTGTGATCTTTGGCTTTTTAATAAATTCCAAAAGTATAGTCCGATAATCACCCCGAAAAACAGTTGGATGATCAGTGCAATTCCTGTCCAACTCATGCCTTTCCCTCCAGTAGTAACTTGTTGTTTAAAAATTAGTATCTCCTCGACTTTGGAGGAATAAACAAGTTTTTCTAAGGTGGGGGAAATCGGGGTGATTACTTTTATTGTAAAAAAAACTTGGTGTATGCTTGATTTCCGCTCCAGGGGAACGACTCCGCGGGGCGGGCGTTGAGCCTCCTCGGCTTCGCCTGCGGGGTCTCACCTGTCCCGCTGCTCCCGCAGGAGGTCGTTACCCTTCCGCTTCAATCAATTTAACGTTCTAAATTCTTTCTAATAAAGAGAACCAAATATAACTAATTACTGCCCTCGGAAAAAAACTTGTTTAAATTCAAGGCCATTTCTAGATTAAGGCTTGTAATTAGGTAACTAAAGACAAATATCGCATTACCAAAAATATCTCATTAGAGTAAGAAAAAGGTCCTTCCCATTAAACAGGGAGGACCTTTTTATTTATCATTATGCAGATGTTTTTTCTTCGTCGTTTCCTTCTATTACTGTACCGTCTTCCAACAGAAGCTTTGGCGGCTCGTTGTCTGTTACTGTACCTGGTGTGATGATACATTTCTTGATATCATCTCTTGATGGAAGGTCGAACATCACTTCAAGCATGATGCTTTCGATGATGGAACGAAGACCGCGGGCACCTGTTTTGCGTTCGATTGCTTTGTTGGCAATTTCTCTAAGGGCATCTTCTTCAAATTCCAATTCAACCTGATCCAGTTCAAGCATTTTTTGATACTGCTTAACCAAAGCATTTTTCGGCTTTGTCAGAATTTCCACAAGGGCATCCTCATCAAGCGGCGTCAGGCTGGAGATAACCGGCAGACGTCCGATGAATTCAGGAATTAAGCCGAATTTCAATAAGTCTTCAGGTACTACCTTTGCCAGCAACGATTTATCGTTATCGACATTGACTGTCTTCGGATCGGAACCAAAACCGATGACTTTCTGGCCTAAGCGGCGTTTGACAATCTGCTCGATGCCATCAAAAGCACCACCACAGATAAATAGAATATTCGAAGTGTCAATCTGAATGAATTCCTGGTGTGGATGCTTTCTTCCACCTTGAGGAGGTACACTCGCAACGGTACCTTCAAGAATTTTTAGCAGGGCCTGCTGAACACCTTCACCAGAAACATCCCTGGTAATCGACGGATTCTCGGATTTTCGGGCCACTTTATCAATTTCATCGATGTAGATGATTCCACGTTCCGCTTTTTCTACATCATAGTCAGCAGACTGAATCAGTTTCAGCAG
Organism: Bacillus sp. SRL337; assembly: GCF_984799155.1. Taxonomy (NCBI): domain Bacteria; kingdom Bacillati; phylum Bacillota; class Bacilli; order Caryophanales; family Bacillaceae; genus Bacillus; species Bacillus sp. SRL337. The sequence continues at coordinate 3,441,827 of NZ_OZ481793.1, forward strand.
GATGTTTTCAACATCTTCTCCTACATATCCGGCTTCTGTAAGTGATGTGGCATCCGCAATTGCAAATGGTACATTCAGGATACGGGCTAACGTCTGGGCTAGAAGTGTTTTACCGCTTCCTGTTGGCCCGATCATCGCGATATTACTTTTTGATAATTCAACATCATCCACTTTGCTGTTTGAATTAATTCGTTTGTAATGGTTATATACGGCTACGGCCAAGGATTTCTTCGCCTGTTCCTGACCGATAACGTACTCATCAAGGATTTCCCTGATTTCTTTTGGTTTTGGCACATCCTTAAACTCAACTTCTTCTTCTGTCCCAAGCTCTTCTTCAACAATCTCAGTACAAAGCTCGATACATTCGTCACATATATATACACCTGGTCCTGCTACCAGCTTGCGGACCTGATCTTGTGTCTTACCACAAAAAGAACATTTCAACTGTCCTTTTTCATCGTTAAATTTAAACAATGAAATTCACCCCTTATAAAAAGCTATGTCGTTTCAATTTCAAGTTATGTATTGCATTTTATCATATAATATGTCCGGAAAGGAAATCAAACGATTTTCTCGATAATCTGCCCGCTTATTAAGCTTTATCCAAAAAACGTACATCCTATTCCCAATTTCGTGATTATGTAATTGTATTGTAATGTTTTTTCCAAAGGGTAAGCCGATAGGAACGCTAAATTTTCTATTTTATAAAACAAGGCACGATTTAACTCGCGCCTTGTCTCTATAGTTATTATTATGCAACAGTCTTGCTGTTATCCACAAGAACTTCTACAGCTTTGCGGATTTTAAGATCTGCTTTCAGGTTATCAAGACCGCCAAGAGCTTGCTTGATGTTGTCCGCAGCCATGTTATATTGCTCAGCAAGTTTAGTTACTTCTTCTTCAGCTTCTTCGTCAGAAACTTCAAGGTTCTCTGCATCTGCGATTGCTTCAAGAGTCAGGTTAGTACGAACACGCTTTGCAGCATCCTCTTTCATTTGGCCGCGAAGGTCTTCTTCTTTTTGGCCGGAGAATTGGAAGTAAAGTTCCAAGTTCATTCCCTGCATTTGAAGGCGTTGTTCGAATTCCTGCATCATGCGGTCAACTTCAGTGTCAACCATTGCATCCGGAACATCCATTTCAGCATTTTCAGAAGCTTTTTCCACTAGCGTATCGCGAAGTGTTTGATCCGCTTCATTTTTCTTTGACTCAACAAGACGGTTTTGGATTTTTTCTTTCAGCTGATCAAGAGATTCAACTTCTTCGTCTGCATCTTTCGCAAATTCATCGTCAAGCTCAGGAAGTTCCTTCGCTTTGATTTCATGGACTTTCGTTTTGAATACTGCAGGCTTACCAGCAAGTTCAGCCGCATGGTATTCCTCAGGGAACGTTACTTCAACTTCTTTCTCAGCTCCAGCTTCAACGCCTACCAGCTGTTCTTCGAAACCGGGGATGAAAGAATTAGAACCTAGTTCAAGGGAGTAGTTTTCAGCTTTGCCGCCTTCGAATGCTTCGCCATCAACGAACCCTTCGAAATCGATTACGACTGTATCGCCGTTCTCAGCTGCTCCTTCTTCTTTGACAGCAAGTTCAGCTTGTTTTTCCTGAAGTGCTTTCAATTCGTTCTCTACATCTTCAGAAGTAACTTCTGTGTCCATCTTCTCCACTTCAAGCCCTTTGTATTCGCCTAGTTTCACTTCAGGCTTAACCGTAACTGTAGCAGTGAAGATAAGCTCTTTGCCTTTTTCCATTTGCTCTACGTCGATTTCCGGACGGTCAACAGGCTGAATGCCCGTTTCTTCGATCGCTTTTGCATAAGCTTCCGGAAGAATTACATCAAGAGCATCCTGGTATAGAGATTCTACACCAAAACGTTTTTCGAACATACCGCGAGGCATTTTACCTTTACGGAATCCAGGTACGTTTACTTGCTTAACCACTTTTTTGAATGCAGCGTCCAAACCATTGTTTACTGTATCTGCATCTACTTCAATTGTAAGAACCCCTTGGTTCCCTTCTTGCTTTTCCCATTTAGCAGACATACTTTTCCCTCCAACAATCTATAATTGATTATAGTTATTACATACTAAATTTTTAGATAGGTTTGCCTATGTAACAAAAGCACTATCTCTTCGAATATGAAAAATCTTCACATTGCAACCACTATATTATAACATATGGAATCCGTCTTTCAACTCATAGCCGTAAAAACAAGTTTCCTATATTTGCTTACAGAACCGGGGAGCTCACCTTTTCCAGTTCATGTATGAATGATTGAAGGGATCTCAGTACTTCTCCATCAGCTCTTGTATTTCCATCCAGCCCCAGGACATCCGGATTTTCCCCATAGAGATGCAGGCCGTAAATAAGGTAGGCGAGGGCCGTTTTTTCAGGCTGCCACTCCAACTCTATCGGATAGAGCAGGAAACAATGGCGGGTGAACGTTTCAGTCACTTGTTGAAGCAAAGTCGGATTCCGCTGTGCGACCAGGTCTTCTATCCCTTCAGCCACTTCCTTGAAATAAGGTGTTTGGAACACCTCATCAAGCTGTGCCGGGACACAGGTCAGTTCCCTGCCGAATTTCTTGATCGCAACTTCTTCATTATATCCATGTTCCCTGAGCACATTGACAATCATGGTCTGTATGAATGGATGCGTCCCTTCACCTCCCAGTGCAGTCAGCAGTTCCGAAAGAAAGGGACGAACATTGCGATTGACCAGCTCCGCCAGAACAAATGTCTGCTCCTGCAGATCTTTCCCTTCAAGGATCAGCTGGTTCCCTTCAACAGTCTCCGGTTCCGGATCTGATACCGGTTCCGCATTTCCTTCTAGAACCCGTCTGCTGAAAGACAAAAGCTTGCTGAAGTGTTCTTCCTTATCCGCTGGCACCTCTTTTTCATCAAACAGCGCACTGATTGTGTTCACTACTTCGTTATGGTCGTTTAACTGTATAAGGATCATCAAGTACAATTCGACAACCTTGAAGTAATCCCCTTGTCCCTCGAGAAGCAGCTCTTTACAAATTTCTTTTGCACGCTGATTTTGTTTGGTTTCATATAGCGCGAGGACCAGGGCTGATCCAACCTCTCCATCTGAGGGATCGATTTCATAGGCCTGCTCAAATAAAGAGACGGCTTCAGACAGATTGCTGCTTTGAAGCATGTTTATCCCTTTTTCGAAAAGCCTCTCTTTCAAGTGCGGGAAATATACAATTTTATTATCTTTACTTCCTTTATCCATAGATGTAACCGCCCTATATTAATGATTGATTTCAGTGTAGCAAATCTGCGGGGAATAAACAAAAAAAGCCCCTTGATCCATTAGGGAACAAGGGGCTTCGCGCTCGGTTCTAAGACCGTTGTATGTAGTATAATGGCGTCCCAGGAGAGATTCGAACTCCCGACCGACGGCTTAGAAGGCCGTTGCTCTATCCTGCTGAGCTACTGGGACTTGTTTCAGCGACATTATTTATTATATTCGCATAACAATCATAAGTCAATACTTTTTAATGACTTTTTCGAAAAGATTTTCAGCCTTCAAAATAGAAGGCGGTGTTTGCCGCCTTCCTATTATACAAAGAAGTTACGGGATAAATCAACAATCTCTTTATGATTGTGATCAAAAAATTTCACTGAAACGGATTTATCCATTTTCTCGACAAGGGCATACGTCCGGTCTTTCCTCCCTCTTGGCAGCAGGATACTGCCGGGATTCACATACAGCACATCCTCGATCTGCTCCGCCCCCAACTGGTGGGAATGACCGAAAAACACCATGTCAGCCTGATTTTCTTTTGCCAGGTAATGCAGGTTCATCAGCGTCATTTTCACATTATACAGGTGCCCGTGAGTAGCTAGGATTTTGGTGTCAGGAAAGTCCTCTGTAAGTACTTCCGGATAGGAGGGATCCATGTCACAGTTACCGCGCACAGCAAGATACCCTTCCATTGCCTGGTGGCTGGACTTTAATTCAGAATCTCCGCAATGCACAAAGCCATCCACTTCCCCTTTATAGGCTTGATAGATGCCGGCGATTTCTGATTCGGATCCATGGCTGTCACTTACTATGATAAGTTTCATTGATCTTCACCCAGCAATGCTGGTAAATTTTCTTCAAACTGCTTTAGAGCATTTCCTCTGTGGCTGATTGCTGCCTTTTCTTCTGATGTCAGTTCGGCCATTGCTCTGTCTTTGTTCTCAACCAGGAAAATCGGATCATATCCAAACCCATTCGTCCCGCGGCGCTCTTCAAGGATTTTACCCTCGCATGCACCAGAGTAGGTACTGGTTTCCCTATTGGGTCCGGCAATAGCCAGCACACAGTAGAAACGGGCGCTCCTATCAGTAAAAGGGACTCCATCCAGTTCGGAGAGGACTTTATCTATATTGGCATTATCATCTTTCTTTTCCCCGGCATAACGGGCAGAATAAACACCAGGCCTTCCACCAAGTGCATCAATGATCAGACCTGAGTCATCCGCAATCACCAGTTCATTCAAAACAGCAGATGCTTCTTCTGCTTTTAATACCGCATTTTCTTCAAACGTCTCCCCGGTTTCCTCGATGTCTTTGAAATCAGGGAAATCCAACAGTGTTAAAACCTCGTACCCTTTTGGTTCGAGCATTCGTTCAAATTCTTTTGCTTTGCCTTTATTCTTCGTCGCAATAATGACTTTCCTTTTCATGAAGCAACAACTCTCCTCCGCAATTTTTCTATTTTTCAGTGATCGTTCCAACGCTTTTCTTTATTTTTCAAAAACCCTTTAATTCCGGCAGCGGCCGAGCCCGGCATGTCCTGAAGTTCTTCTGAAGAAAAAACCGCTGCTCCATCATACGTTATGTACAGCAAAAATTAAGAGGCAGTTTCAGCTGCCTCTTTTCTTAGTTATAGTATATCAAAAATTGATTTATTAAAAACTGATTGTGTTCACATTCTCAGGACGTGTCACCGGTTCAGTCAACGTTTCCCCTTTTTCGTTGACCAGTTCTGCTTCGCCATTTACCATGACCGCTACACTATCAATGTTTTCCTGTTCCGTAAGTGATAGTACGAGCGAGTTCATAAAATGCTCTGATACAATCTTTTCTTCAAAACTGCCATATACACCCTCATTGAAGTTCAGAGTCACCTGACCATCTTTTACAGAAGGCTCATCCAGCAGGGCTACGCCTGTAAAGTCACTTAGAAGGTTCTTTTGAGAACCCGGACCATCAATCAACTGCTGAACCACTGCCTCAATTTTATTATCAGTTTTGTTGCTTACACGCTTGGTTACCGGTACATAGTACGTGTCATCTCCATTTTGAGAAACGAAATACACGGTTACCGGATGCGTATCCGTCACATCCACGATTCCCGATGTATCTATATTGATCCCGACTTTCCTGGATAAGGTATTTTGAGTAATCGGCGTTCCATTGACCGGCATTTCTGTCAGTTCGTAACCATTGACCCGGAGTTCGACCTTTTCAACTGATTCGAATTGGGTCAAAGTCCATGTAACGGACTCGAGTATCTTCTGTTCGTCTTCCGGCTGATAATTTTGGAACTCACTTGAGAAATCAGCTACAGCTGTACCCTCTTTGATGTTGACACTGACTTCAGTACCAGCTGGAAGAACTGCTCTGAAACCATTAGGCAGCATATTTTGAACAGGGCCATCTGCTACAAGATATTCTAGAGCTTGTTTGGCAATGCTCTCGGTTTTAGGCAGGGCCAGAGTTTGAGACACCACATAACCGTTTGAGTCGATCAAGTATAATTCGGTCATTACACTTCCTGCTGTTTCTTCCTCTTCTGTTGAAGTGGAAGAGGTCACTTCTCCTTCGCTGTTCTCTTTGACCCCATCTACCTTTTCGCCCTCTTCGAGATATGACACATCAGCCGGCGGATCAATTTTGGCTTTCTCTCCGCCTCCCAGCAACCCGCACCCTGACAGGTAAACGGATGAAGTAAGTACAGTAAGGGCTATTGCAGCTTTAGTTTTCTTTGACATAAGGGAACCCTCCTCAGACAGTTTGTACTATATGTATACGGGCTCTTTTCAAAATTAGACCGAAAAATTTTTACAAGCCCTAGCTCTTCAAGAAAAACATGATTGGTTTTCTAAAAGTAGAGAGGGGATCTCGCCTCCACGGAACTGGCAGTGAACTAAAAAACAGAAGGGGCTGTCCAATGAAGTACAGACTGGGTCCTTGCATCAGATAAAGAAATCAGATCATGTTGAATGAAGAGAGTTGCAGCTACTGATCTTCAGAATGTGGAAAGGCTTGTTATATGGACTGCACGGACTCCACATAAGATAAAGGAAAAATAACGGGTACCAGAGGTTTTCTCTCTTAGCAGGGAGAGTATGGCCATTTTTTTATCCTGCTAAAGTTTAAGAAAAACCTTTAAAAAATAAAGAATTGAATAAAAAAAATCCTTCTTAGGAATTATTCCCGAGAAGGATCGTCTGGGTTTCGATTTGATTTAGTTGCAGCCAATCCAGCGCTATCTTTGAAAAAATCCGCGCGGAACCCGTTGTAAAGAAGGTGTGCTGCGGCTTGGAATTCTTATTAGTAAGCATTCCTTGATAATCGAGGATAGCACTTACTTCACTTGCCGTTTCATCACCAGAATTGATCACCTTTACGTCTTTTCCCATCGCCTCCTGGATAATTGGCTGAAGGAGAGGGTAATGAGTGCATCCCAGGATCAATGTATCGATAGGTTCTTTTCTCATATCAATAAGCGTCTCATTGACAATTTCCATTGCCCACTTGCTGTCATACTCTCCACTCTCTACCAGTGGGACAAACTTGGGGCAGGCAAGTGAAGTGACTTCTATTGATTCATTTATCGAATGAATGGCTTTATCATACGCCTTGCTGTTGACAGTCCCGACAGTGCCAAGAACGCCAATCCTGCCATTATAGGTGTTCTTCAGGGCAGCCCTTGCACCCGGCTGGATGACGCCAACGACTGGAATCGGAAGCATATTCTGCAGTTCATCCAGTACGACAGCCGTCGCCGTATTGCAAGCAATCACCAGCATCTTGATATTGTAGTTCATTAAAAAGGCCGCCATTTCCCATGTGAATTTCTTCACTTCTGCTGCTGTCCTCGGACCATATGGGCAGCGGGCGGTGTCCCCAAGATAATATATCGTCTCATTAGGAAGCTGACGCATGACCTCTCTTGCAACGGTCAAGCCTCCAACACCTGAGTCAATAATTCCAATAGGCTGTTTCACGCATTTCCCTCATTTTCATTTCATTTCTTGGTGTAATTTTGATAGATTGGCATTCAGGGTCTTTATTTCATCAAATGAAAAGTTTTTGAGTATTTCCTGCAGATATTTCTGCCTCTTCACAATAACCTCTTCAATGATCCGTTCTCCTTCTTGGAGGAGATGAATCCTGACTACACGACGATCTTTATTATCTTTTACCCGTTCTACTAATTCTGTTTTTTCCATTCTGTCCACAAGATCAGTCGTGGTACTGCAAGCTAAATACATTTTGTTTGATAGTTCCCCAATCGTCATATCTCCGCCTTCAAACAACCATTGAAGGGCAACGAATTGCGGCGGGGTTATGGAATACTGATTTAAAATTTCTCTTCCCTTTTGCTTTATTATAGATGATATGTAACGCAGATCTTTCTCGATATCAGCAAAAACATCCATCTCCTGCTGTTTATTGTCCATACATGCCACTCCTATCAATACCTTATCGTACGAGTTATATACTTAGCATTGTCCCTTTTTTCCCGGGATATTTCAAGTAACTTTTATAGGTATTTGCTTTGTTCCGATTTTCGACATAATTTTAGGTTAATAGTAAACTTTGCTGCCATCCAATATGAATGTTAAATACTATTTTAGTACACACCGGATATCCCTCTGTAAGCAGGAAAGAAAAGAGCTACTCTCTTTTTCGAGGAAAAATCCGGCTCTTGGGATTTTTCCAAAAGCAACAATGAATGCGAAAGCAGCCCTTAATAAAAACAAGATAAAGTAAAACCGGCTGTCCACTGTGGACAAGCCGGTAATTTTTAAAGCTTGAGTTCCCCCATGCGAAGAAGCTCTACAACAGCTTGAGAACGCCCCTTCACTCCAAGCTTTTGCATGGCGTTGGAAATGTGGTTTCGAACTGTTTTTTCACTGATGAAAAGTTCACCAGCGATCTCTTTAGTCGTTTTATCCTGGACTAACAGTTCAAACACTTCTTTTTCTCTTTTGGTAAGCAACGGTTTGTGTGTAAATTCATTGTCCTTCAATTATGGTAACCCTCCTTGCCTTCGCCAGCTTTAAACTGCGGGGATGGGTATTGTCGGTCGTCACGATATCATATGTGAACTTTTGGTGCAGAGTGACATAGAGAAGGCTCTAAATAGTAAAATAGGCAAGGATATTTTTAATTGAATGACAGATTTCGTTTTCCTCTTTCCATCACGCAGCCAGCCTGCTGTTTACGTCAACAGCTTTTGGCCATATTCACGCTATTCGACAACTTCGACTTCATCTCGTCCGTCCAAGGTACTCCCTTTCCAGTCTTCTTGGAAATCTGCACCATCGTTCCTCTGCCAGTAAAGCAAACTCTATCTTGTTCATCCATTCCCAGGTAATGAAGATCAACCGAGGATGATCCAATCTTCTGTGCCTTTACAAATACCCTTATGGTTTGATCAAAAAATACCTGCCTTAAAAAATCGCATTGTAGGTCAGCTACAACCGGAATCGTATCATTTTCCGGTTTGACCCAGTCCTGCATGAAACCTTTATTCTTGAAAAATTCAATTCGTGCTTCTTCAAAGTACGTGAATGGAACTGTATTGTTCAAATGACCAAACATATCGGTTTCAGAAAACCTGACTTTGATCCCGATAAAAAAATCAAATTGAGCCTTCCATTGCTCCATATCTTCAATATATGTAATTCTCATGATTTTGCGCCTCCTATTCATTGCTTCACTAAGGCGATTCACTTTTTTTGAACCGCTAAAAATGAATGAATGTTCATTCTTTTCATACTATTATATATTCTTCCGATTGAAGAAGAAAGGGTTTTGTGTTATAAGAGTTCGTCAATTCCGTTTTAAAAAAATTTGATATATATACAAAAAAAACCGCAAGCTCAATGCCTGCGGGTTTTTTTGTATATATCACACCATATTGTCGCTTCCGAAGAAGTTCTTGAACATTTGGAAGGATGTATCACGGTTCAGGGCAGCGATTGATGTTGTCAATGGAATGCCTTTAGGGCAAGACTGTACACAGTTTTGAGAGTTACCACAGTTGGATAGCCCTCCATCACCCATGATGGTTTCCAGACGTTCATCTTTATTCATTGCCCCTGTTGGATGAGCGTTGAACAAGCGAACTTGTGATAGTGGAGCAGGTCCGATGAAGTCTGATTTAGAGTTCACGTTCGGACAAGCTTCCAGACAAACACCACATGTCATACATTTAGACAGTTCATAAGCCCATTGACGCTTTTTCTCAGGCATGCGCGGCCCTGGTCCAAGGTCATATGTTCCATCAATCGGAACCCAAGCTTTAACCTTTTTTAAAGAATCGAACATTCTGCTGCGGTCAACGATAAGGTCACGAACGACAGGGAAGGTTTTCATAGGCGCCAAGCGGATCGGCTGCTCCAGTTTGTCGACAAGAGCCGTACAAGACTGGCGCGGCTTTCCGTTTATGATCATGGAGCATGCACCACAAACCTCTTCAAGACAGTTCATTTCCCAGTTTACCGGAGTTGTTTTCTCCCCTTTAACATTTACAGGATTTCTGCGTATTTCCATCAGTGCAGAAATGACGTTCATATTCGGACGGTAATCCAGTTCAAATTCTTCAGAATAAGATTCAGTGTCAGGGCTGTCTTGACGAGTAATGATAAAGCGGACTGTTTTATTTTCACTCATCTTTATTTACCCCCTTTTTTCTTAGTGTAGTCGCGCTTACGCGGCGGAATCAACGATGTATCTACCTCTTCATAGTGGAATTCAGGTGCATTTGTTTCAGCGTTATACTTCGCCATTGTGGTCTTCAGGAACTCCTCGTCATTACGATCCGGGAAGTCTGGTTTATAATGGGCACCACGGCTTTCATTCCGGTTCAACGCACCGATTGTGATGACGCGAGCAAGCTGAAGCATGTTGCCCAGCTGGCGTGTGAACATAGCCCCCTGATTGCTCCATTTTTGAGTATCATTGATATTGATATTTTTATAGCGTTCCATTAATTCAAGGATCTTTTCGTCTGTTTCTTTAAGCTTATCATTGTAACGAACAACTGTAACGTTATCTGTCATCCACTCACCAAGCTCTTTGTGGATAACATACGCATTTTCAGTTCCATCCATTGACATGATTTCGTTCCACTTTTCTTCCTCTTGCTGAACATAACGGTCAAACAATGAAGAAGGAAGCTCGTCCACGCTTTTCTCAAGTCCCTTCATGTATCTGATGGCATTAGGACCCGCTACCATACCGCCGTAAATCGCAGACAGCAGGGAGTTAGCTCCCAGACGGTTTCCTCCATGCTGTGAATAATCACACTCACCAGCAGCGAACAATCCTGGGATATTTGTCATTTGATCATAATCTACCCAAAGACCGCCCATTGAATAGTGAACCGCAGGGAAGATTTTCATAGGAACCTTGCGAGGGTCATCTCCCATGAATTTCTCATAGATTTCAATGATACCGCCCAGCTTAACATCAAGCTCTTTAGGATCCTTATGGGAAAGATCAAGGTATACCATATTTTCACCATTGATACCCAGCTTTTGGTTAACACAGACATCGAAGATTTCACGTGTGGCGATATCACGAGGTACAAGGTTTCCGTAAGCAGGGTATTTTTCCTCCAGGAAGTACCATGGCTTACCATCTTTGTATGTCCATACACGGCCGCCTTCACCACGGGCAGATTCACTCATGAGGCGAAGTTTGTCGTCTCCGGGAATGGCTGTCGGGTGAATTTGGATGAATTCTCCGTTTGCATAGTATGCACCCTGTTGATACACGATGGATGCAGCCGAACCAGTATTGATGACAGAGTTCGTGGATTTACCGAAGATGATTCCAGGTCCTCCTGTCGCCATGATGACTGCGTCTGCAGAGAATGATTTGATTTCCATTGTTTTAAGGTCCTGTGCTACGATACCGCGGGCAACACCTTCGTCGTCAACAATCACTCCAAGGAATTCCCAGCCTTCATACTTGTTTACAAGACCAGCCACTTCATGCCGGCGTACCTGCTCATCAAGCGCATAAAGAAGCTGTTGGCCAGTCGTTGCACCAGCGAATGCTGTACGGTGATGCTGAGTACCGCCGAAACGACGGAAATCCAAAAGGCCCTCTGGAGTACGGTTGAACATGACGCCCATACGGTCAAGCAAATGGATAATTCCCGGCGCCGCTTCTGTCATCGCTTTGACAGGAGGCTGATTGGCAAGGAAGTCCCCGCCGTATACTGTATCATCAAAGTGTTCCCAAGGAGAATCTCCCTCACCTTTGGTATTAACCGCTCCGTTAATTCCACCTTGTGCACAAACTGAGTGAGAACGCTTAACAGGCACTAATGAAAATAGGTCTACTGGCGCTCCTGCTTCTGCTGCTTTTATTGTAGCCATCAAGCCGGCCAAACCGCCGCCGACGACGATGATTTTTCCTTTACTCATCGAGACTCACTCCTTTTCCTACAAAAATACCTTATTCTAATCTAGTAATATCTAATAGTGTGTAAAATTAAACAAAAGCATATAGCGCCCTGATTCCAACTATGGAAAGAGCAACGAAGATTCCGATTGTAACGTAAGTAGCGATGACTTGAGAACGAGGAGAAACTGTAATTCCCCAGCTCACAAGGAAAGACCACAAACCGTTAGCAAAGTGGAAGATAGTAGAAATGACACCAACCATGTAGAACGCCATCATGAATGGATTTGAAAGAATGTTTTCCATCATTTGATAGTTAACTTCTGCACCAAATGCAGCAGCTACCCTTGTTTCCCAAACGTGCCACGTGATGAAGATCAGTGTGACAACCCCGGATATACGTTGAAGAAGGAACATCCAGTTACGGAAATACCCATACCTGCTTACATTGTTCTTTGCTGTAAAAGCTATATATAAACCATAAATAGCATGAAACAACAATGGAAGAAAGATGATGAACGTTTCTAATACAATCCGGAAAGGTAAACTTTCCATAAAATGTGCTGCATCATTAAATGCTTCTTCGCCGCGAGTGGCAAAGTGGTTGACTACTAAGTGCTGAATTAAGAAAATCCCAACTGGAATGACACCTAGCAGTGAATGCAGCCTGCGATAATTAAATTCTTGATTTCCAGCCAATGATATACCCCCCTTAGTGATGAAAAAATGCATAAAATAAAAAATCGTCAATACTAATTAAGGTATGAACCTTCTGCAAATTTTCATATTATAACAAAAATGTGACAAGTTCATTTTACTCCCATGTAGCAGGTGCGTCAAGAAAACGGATACATAATTTTTGATGATACCGCAAAAATATTTTCAATATATTGATAATATTTCAAGGGGAGATTTACTACTGAAACAGGGATCGGACTCACTGTTATCACACAAATCAAGATTCGGAAGGCAAATGAATCATTATCTCGGTAAAACATTCCATCTATACTATTTTTGAATTACCGATTTATATTTTACCCCTACCTTGTTTATAATAGATTAATAGAAGATTGTTGATGCACTGGAAATATTTAAAACTGTTTTCATCAATAGGATTATCTTAACTATTCAGTGGAAAATAATCACATAACAACTCTCTTACTACGAGCGAGAGAGCCATATAGAAAGAGGGGATTACATTTGGAAAGCGGCAGCGAACAAAAGAACAGGGAAATAGAAGCCTTCCCCCTGTTCGGATATGAATTGATGAGGGATATACTCCTGCCTGAGATCCTGGGCAAACATACAACAGATATCCTGTATTGGGGCGGCAAAGGACTGGCACGTAAATTTCCGCTGGTTTCATTGGAAGAAATGGAGGCATTTTTCCTTGAAGCCGGTTGGGGAAAGTTGAGCTTGGCTGACGATAAAAAAGATGAACAGATTTACACCTTGTCCGGACCCTGGGTCGAGAGAAGGCTGGGGTTAAAAACGGACATCTCTTTCAAAATGGAAGCAGGATTCCTTGCTGAACAAGTACAGAACCAGAAAAAGGTGGTAACAGAAGCCGCCGAAGAAATCCATAAAAAATCGAAGACCGTAAAAATCATCGTACGCAGTGATTTGAAGGATACAATTGATTGAGCATTGATACAGCGCGTTACCTATAAAAAAGCTCCCTGGACGTTTACTGGTTCGGGGAGCTTTTTGTTCTTTATTTCACTGATACCTTTTGCGGCTTTTCTGCTTTATCCAGATTGAATTCGGTATGAAGAACTTCCGCAGCCTTCAACATCTGCGATTCATCAACCACTGCCGAAACCTTGATCTCAGAAGTACTGACCATCTTGATCGGAATATCATTATTGGCCAGGACTTCAAACATTTGAGCAGCGACACCTGGGTTGGAAATCATTCCGGAGCCGACAATGGATACCTTCGAAAGCCCGCTCTCATGCTCGATTGAACTGAAACCAAGCGCCTTACGATTATTTTGCAGAACCTCGATCGTTTCCTCCAGGTCCTCTCTTTTAATGGAAAATGAAAGATTGATGCTTTCTGTCTCTGTTTTACTCTGAATAATGATATCGACATTAATGTGGTGTTTCGCAAGGGTCGTGAAGATCGAGGATAGACTAGTAATTTCATTTTGCAGCCCAAACACCGTCATCCTGATAACTTCTTCTTCAAACGCTACTCCTCGAACGATCAAACCTGTTTCCATTGACACTTCCTCCTCAATAATGGTTCCGTCCAGCTTTTCTAAACTAGATCTTACCGAAAGCGGGACACCGTAATTTTTTGCAAATTCCACCGCGCGCGGGTGAAGCACACCAGCACCAAGATTAGCTAATTCAAGCATTTCATCATAAGCTACGGATGCAAGTTTCCGTGCTTTTTTTACATAACGCGGATCAGATGTATAAACACCATCTACATCTGTATAAATATCGCATCTTTCCGCTTTAAGGGCAGCGGCAAGCGCAACCGCCGTGGTATCAGAACCTCCACGGCCTAAGGTAGTGATTTCCTGACTTTCTGCTAAACCTTGGAATCCTGCTACCACAATAATCCTGCCTTCAGATAAATTGCCATTGATTTTATCGGTATTGATATTCGTAATCCTGGCGTTCCCATGAATGCCTTCAGTTTCAATCCCGGCCTGCCAGCCAGTCATGGAAACCGCATCATATCCGGAATCCTGCAACGCCATCGCCAATAGGGAAATCGTAACCTGTTCTCCTGTTGTCAGAATCATATCCATCTCTCGTTTACTTGGCTTGGAAGCTGCCTGGAAGGCCAAATCCACAAGCCCGTCGGTTGTTTTCCCCATCGCAGAAACGACCACCACTACATCATTGCCGTTCTTTTTTTCATCAATGACACGTCCGGCAACATTCTTGATTCTCTCTATATCACCAACTGAGGTGCCTCCAAATTTCTGAACAATCAATCCCACATTCTCGTCCTCATTTCCCATTAGTTTAAGTGCTTGTTCAAAAAGCAGGACCAAAAGAGATTTCTGAAGTCCAAGGAAGTGGAGCCATGAGCACCTGCATGTATGCTTTGATCCATGAGGGCATGAGCTTTTTTCCAGGCTTTTCGAACATCCTATTTAAATATAAGTTCAAGAATAACGGTCGAACGCAAAACAAACCTCATTAAAAAAGGCAATGAGATAAGTATCTCATTGCCTGTGAAATCGCAAAGTTATGCAGGTTCCACGTGAGATAGCTCTCCAAGACTGTTAATCTTGACAATCCTGCATCTCTTAAACGCAGAACCAGCAAAAACAGCCATGAGCCTGCTTCCGCTTCGGCGAATTCCCCTTTCAATACCTGTCATAAGAGCCCATACTCCTCAAAGCATCTACTGATGAAAGTCCGCACCTCTATCACCACTTGTATATAAAGTGATAACTTATAAAATTTTCATTTATTTTAACACAGAAAAAAATGGGAGGCAATCATTATTTTGTGATTTGCTAAGTATCTGGATTGCGGGGCTTGAATGGCCGCAGGGCCTTTCTTTATATCAGAGTGGGATAAGGTGCCGTTGAAACTTCTCATTTTCCTAAGAAAAGCGTCCTTGGAAAATGAATATCATTCTCTTACAAAAAAATTCATATAATGGGGGTTTTCTTGTATGAATGATGCTTATTACGGCATCATGCTGATTGATTCTTTTTTCATGCATGAGAAGCGGCTCTGTTCATCTCTTCAAACGATTAATTTCTTGAATGAAGATTCATCCATTCTTGAGACCTTTTGCCCCTGCCTATCTTTTTATGTATGAACTGGAAGTCTATAAAGGGTAACTAGAAGATTCATAAAACCCCTCCTCAAGAGAGAAAGGGGAGAATCGTATTAATCCTTCAATTTCTTCATAAGTTCTTCAGCCGCTGCCGGTGGCAATCCGGCTGCTGTCAAATCCTCACGGGACGCTTCTTTCATTTTTTTCATGGATCCGAAAGTTTTCAACAGCTGCTTCTTCCTCTTCGGACCGATGCCGCTCACTTCATCAAGTATGGAAGAAAAGGCGGTTTTTCCGCGGAGCTGCCTATGAAATGTTATAGCAAATCGGTGGACTTCATCCTGAATTCTCTGAAGAAGATAGAACTCCTGGCTTCTTTTCTCCAGCGGAACGATTTCAAGCGGGTCCCCGTAAAGCAATTCAGAGGTCTGGTGCTTATCATCTTTTGCAAGTCCGGCAACAGGAATTTCAAGGTTCAATTCCAGCTCCAGTACTTCTTTTGCCGCACTGATCTGCCCTTTTCCTCCATCGATGACAATCAGATCCGGAAGCGGGAGACCTTCTTTCAATACTCTGCTATACCTTCTTCTAACCACTTCGCGCATAGAATCATAATCATCAGGGCCTTTTACAGACTTGATTTTATACTTGCGGTACTCTTTCTTTTCTGGCTTTCCGTCAAGAAATACAATCATCGCTGAAACCGGGTCGGTTCCCTGGATGTTGGAGTTATCAAACGCTTCAATGCGGTGCGGTGTATAAATGCCCATAGCTTCCCCGAGCTTATCCACTGCAAGAATCGTCCTCTCCTCATCTCTTTCAATCAGAGAAAACTTCTCCTTTAACGCAATCTCTGCATTTTTGCCGGCCAGTTGGACGAGATGCCTTTTTTGGCCTCTTTGCGGCCGGGTCGTTTTGACATCAAGAAGTTCAGAAACAATGGCCTCGTTAATACCTTCCGGAAGATTGATTTCTTTCGGCTTAAAATGATTGGTCTTTGAATAGAACTGCCCGATGTACGTGAGAAACTCCTCGGTCGGCTCATCATATATCGGAAACATAGATACATCACGTTCAATCAGCTTTCCTTGGCGGATAAAAAATACCTGGACACACATCCAGCCTTTATCCACTGCAAACCCAAAAATGTCCCTGTCAGTGAAATCCGTCATGGTCATGGTCTGCTTCTCCATCGTTGCTTCGATATGCTGAATTTGATCCCTGAACTCCTTTGCCCGTTCAAATTCAAGGTTCTCTGCAGCCGCAGCCATCTTCTCATTCAGTTCTTTCTTAATATCTTTATAACCGCCATTTAGAAAGCGGGCAATTTCATCTGTCAGCTTTTTATACGTTTCAGGTTCTACCTCATTCACGCACGGTGCAAGACACTGGCCTAAGTGATAGTACAGACAGACTCGGTCAGGCAGATTATCACATTTTCTCAGTGGATAAATCCGATCAAGGAGTTTCTTGGTCTCGTTTGCTGCCCCCGCATTCGGATAAGGCCCAAAATATTTCCCTTTATCTTTTTTTACATTCCGGGTAATAATGAGTCTTGGATGTCTTTCCGCTGTAAGTTTTATAAATGGATAGCTTTTATCATCCTTCAGCATGACATTATATTTAGGATCATGTTTCTTAATCAAGTTCAACTCTAGAATTAACGCTTCCAAATTGGAAGCAGTGACAATATATTCAAAATCCTCAATCTCGCCGACGAGTCTCTGGGTCTTTCCATCATGAGAGCCCGTAAAGTAAGACCTTACCCTATTTTTCAACACTTTTGCCTTTCCGACGTAGATGATTGTTCCCTGCCTGTCTTTCATCAGATAACAACCAGGCTGGTCCGGCAGCAGTGCAAGCTTATTTGATATGACCTCGTTCATTTACTCTCACCCCCTGCTTCCTAAAAAAATGAACGGAATTCAGTAAACTTCTTCAATAATCATAGGCAATTAGTCGAATAAGGTCAACTATAGGGCTGCTGGGAAAATGATACAGCTCCATTCAATTATTTCACTGTCCGATTCACAATACCGATGTATCTTGCTGAAAATCGGTCTTCGCGCTAAATTAACAAGAATCGTTTGGTGTTTCATTAACGATTAAAGCGGATCATGAGCGCTTTATAAGACCATTTTGCCGTCCATATAAGGATTAGGGTGTTGCTTGAACGCTTTATAAGACCACTTTCCCTTCCCTTTAAGGATTAGGGTGTCTCATAAGAGCTTCATAAGACCAGTTTGCCGTCCATTTAAGGATTAGGGTGTCTCAGGAGCGCTTTATAAGACCACTTTTCCTTTCCTTTAACGCTTTGGGTGTCTCATGAACGCTTTATAAGACAACTTTCCCGTCCCTTTAAGGATTAAGTGGCGTCATGAACGCTTTATAAGACCACTTTCCCTTCCCTTTAAGGATTAAGGGGCGTCATGAACGCTTTTAAGACCACTTTCCCGTCCAGTTAACGATTAGGGGGCCTCATGAGCGCTTCATAAGAACTTTTTCCGTCCCTTTATTGATTAGCGTGTCTATGAATCCTTAATAACACCTTAATAAAACCCAGCTATCTCATGGAGCCCTCCTATCCACCATTTTTATTTTATTGCCTAAAAGAGCGGATAAGAATGCTCCTTACAAGAAAGATGGCCCAGACACAAACAAAAAAAACGAGCCCGAGGGCCCGTTTTTTTTAGCTTATTCCATTAAGCATGTTTGTTCAGTAATTCAGCAAGAGCTTCTTTCGGCTGGAAACCGATAACTTTCTCAACCACTTCACCGTCTTTAAGAACAACCAATGTCGGGATGCTCATGACACCAAAGTTTCCTGCCGTTTCCTGGTTCTCGTCAACATCAACCTTAACGATTTTGACTTTATCGCCCATATCAGTATCAAGTTCTTCAAGTACCGGTGCAATCATTTTACAAGGTCCGCACCATGGTGCCCAGAAATCTGCAAGTACTAAACCTGAACTTACTTCGTTTTGGAATGTTTGATCTGTAGCATGTGTGATAGCCATATATATTCGCCTCCAATTATCTTTAAAAGTTATCGTCAGTATATCATCGTTCAAATGATGATGCTATAAATATGCCTCGCAGGTAATTTACCCTGTTTCCCCCTGTTTATTCAAGAAGGTTTTCACTCCAAATGCGCAGCTCCGCTTACAGATAGGAGGGTTCTCGCATGAGATAAAGGAAACACAACGAACAACGTGAGTTGATGTTGACTTATTGCAAGGAAAAGTCAGGAAGTACGCTGGAAGCTGGATTCGCTAGGAGAGAGAACGAAATCTGCTAATCGTTGTCTGCTGGAGCCAGACGATTCCCGCTAATCCAGCAGGAGGGCCGCACACCTTCCCTTCCAATCAACACCTGCTCAAACAAGGAGAAGGTTTAATACTCTCTCTATTCATTAAGTAAACAGAGTAACCCTTAGGACCATCATCTTAAAATTCAGGCGGGTATATCATAGTATTACCCGCTGAAAGGTTTTGTGCAATCTCCTGAAAAAAATTCAGCAGCTGCTCTGTTAGAACAGCTGCTGTCATGCTTAAGAAGAAGAAACTTTTAATTTTTTGAATTCTTCCGTCAGCATAGGGACTACTTCAAACAAATCTCCAACGATCCCGTAGTCAGCTACATTGAAAATGTTTGCTTCAGGGTCCTTGTTGATGGCGACGATTACTTTTGAATTGGACATCCCCGCTAAATGTTGTATCGCACCGGAAATACCGCAGGCAATATAGAGATCTGGTGTCACCACTTTACCGGTCTGTCCGATCTGCAGTGAGTAGTCACAGTAGTCTGCGTCACAGGCACCGCGGGAGGCTCCCACTGCTCCACCCAATACTTCGGCTAATTCTTTTAGCGGTTCGAAACCATCTTCACTTTTCACTCCGCGTCCGCCGGCAATGACGACTTTAGCTTCGGAAAGATCGACACCTTCGCTTGCTTTGCGCACAACGTCTTTGATGATGGTACGAAGATCTTTAATCTCTGCAGATACTGAACTCACATCGCCGCTTCTTGCTTCATCCTTCTCAAGCGGATTGATGTTATTAGGACGAATGGTTGCAAAGATCAAACCATCTGTCACGATTTTCTTTTCGAAGGCTTTACCGGAGTAAATCGGACGGGTAAATACAAGGTTACCGCCTGCTTCTTCCAGTGCTGTAGCATCAGAAATTAATCCCAAACCTAATTTGCTTGCAATTTTAGGAGCAAGGTCTTTTCCTAGAGCTGTATGTCCAAAGATCATCCCTTCTGGACTTTCCTGATCAATGACAGCCATCAATGCTTGCGAATAACCGTCGGATGTGTACTGCTCCAGCTTTTCGTCTTCGACAACAATCACACGGTCGGCTCCATACTGAATCAGCTCATTCCCTAAAGCGCTTACAGAACTGCCCAATAAAATTCCGACTACTTCGCCGCCTTCTGCAACTGTTTTACCAGCAGCAACAGCTTCAAAAGAAACGTTTCTTAATGCATTATCACGTACTTCACCAAGTACCAATACTTTTCTTGCCATGTTAGATTACCTCCTGAGTGAATGATCTGTTGACTGTCTATTTATTAAACGACTTTGGCTTGTGTGTGAAGAAGCCCTACAAGTTCTTTTACTTGGTCATCAAGCTCACCTTCAAGGACTTTGCCCGCTTCCTTCTCTGGCGGCAGGAAGATTTCAATTGTTTTTGTCTTTGCTTCAACATCTTCTTCTTCAAGATCTAAATCATCAATTTCAACTTCATCTAATGGCTTTTTCTTCGCTTTCATGATACCAGGCAAAGAAGGATATCTTGGTTCGTTCAATCCTTGCTGTGCAGTTACCAATAAAGGAAGTGATGTTTCAATCGTCTCGGAGTCACCTTCCACATCGCGAACTACAGTTACTGTGCTGCCGCTGATTTCAAGGCTTGTGATCGTCGTTACGTAAGGGATGTTCAACTGTTCTGCTACACGAGGTCCAACCTGGCCCGATCCGCCGTCAATTGCTACGTTCCCCGCAAGAATCAGATCCGCTTCCTTATCTTTCAGATACTCTGCAAGAATCTTGGCAGTCGTAAATTGGTCCCCATTTTCAACATCATCTTCTGTATTGATTAAAACAGCTTTATCGGCTCCCATAGCAAGGGCTGTCCTCAGTTGTTTCTCTCCTTCTTCATCACCCACTGTCACGACTGTCACTTCTCCGCCGTGTTCGTCACGGACTTGAATCGCTTCTTCAATCGCATACTCATCGTATGGGTTAATGATGAATTCAGCGCCGTCTTCACTGATTTGTCCGTTGGAAATACTGATTCTTTCTTCAGTATCGAAAGTTCTTTTCATAAGTACATAGATGTTCATTTCAAATTCCCTCCTAAAATTTCAAACTTTCAATTGGTTAAAAAGATTGAGAATATTCAAAGCAAAAAAATTAACCTGAGCCACAAAGGCAAGCCGGGGAGACCGGCTTTATTTACCTTTGAATTCCGGGGTCCGCTTCTCGATGAACGCTTTGATACCTTCCTGGCCATCCTCGGACATGAAAACATCGCCGAAAAGCTCTGCTTCCCGTTTGACCCCTTCATAAAAACGGCCATGCTTGGTATAACGTAAAAGCTCCAGGGCAGCTTTCATCGCGACCGGACTCTTCTTGGCTATGCTGAACGCCAGTTTCTTCGCTTGATCAAGAACTTCTTCGTCAGGATATGCTCTATTGGCCAATCCCCATTTAACGGCTTCCTTGCCGCTTATCGGTTCACTTGTCAGCAGCATTTCCGCTGCTTTCGCAGAACCGACAAATTTAGCGAGCCTTTGCGAACCGGCAAATCCCGGTACCAAACCAAGCTGCAGTTCTGGAAGACCCAGCTTGGCATTATCCCCGACAATGCGGATATGGCACCCCATAGCAAGTTCCAGGCCCCCTCCTAATGCAGCGCCATGAATGGCAGCAATAATCGGCTTCGGGAAGTTATCCATACGCTCAAAGAGATCTTGGCCTCTTTTCGAAAGCTTAGAGAAATCTTCCCCGTTTTCCACTTTCGTGAACTCTTTGATATCGGCCCCGGCAGAAAAAAACCTGCCCTCGCCGTGCAGCAGGACAACTCTTACTTCTTCGTTCGTTTCCAGCTCATCCATCAACCCGTCCAGTTCAATGATCAAGTCACTGGCAAGGGCGTTTGCAGGCGGACGCTGAATTGTAACGAGTGCTGTCTGACTTTCAATTTTGGTACTCAAATACTGCATCTGGATTTCCTCCTTGCGCAAGTCTTCAGTTCCTGGGACCACAGCCATTAAGCAGCAGTTTATGTATGGCAGGAACTTGTGATGACAAATCATATTTTTGTTCATTCATGACCCAGTTGGTGAGCATCTCATCAATCGTCCCAAAGATCATTTGCCGTGCCAGGCGGATATCGAGGTCTGAAGTAAATTCCCCCGATTCAATACCCTCAGACAAAATCTTATCAATAACCAAGAGGTACCCTTTCAACACTTCGTTGATTTTCAAACGGATATCTTTGTTGGACTGCCTTAATTCGAGCTGGGTAACAATTGCCAGATGATGATCTTCCGACAAGATCTTACAATGATTTTCAATCATCACTAATAACTTCTCCGCCGCAGTTCGTTTTCCTGCAATAACTTCTTCAATTTTTCCGACAAACATTCCCATTTTCTCACGGAAGACGGAGATCAATATATCTTCTTTGTTTTTGAAGTAAAGATAAATGGTTCCATCGGCCACCCCGGCCTGTTTCGCTATTTTCGAAACCTGGGCCTGATGATATCCATTTTCAGCAATCACCACTACAGCGGCATCGATAATTTGTTTATATTTCGGTTTGTCTCTTTTCATTTTATGCCCTGCCTCTTAGAAATAATGAATGACTATTCATTCATAATTTAATGATAAATTGCTTGAGAAAAAAAGTCAAGAGGATTATCCTTGTCCCACTCTTTTTCAAAAAGAAAGGCCGGACGGCAGCCCAATGGTCTTTTCCCATTTCTATTCTAGTATGAATTCAATTGTTTTCCAAACATTACTCACCCGAGTTTTTCATCTTGATCTTTCAGCTTATTTTTCTCTTCATCCACAAGTGCCCTTCTTAAAATCTTTCCTACAGCCGTTTTAGGAAGTTCCTCCCTGAACTCATATAGCCTGGGAACTTTATAAGCAGCAAGGTGTTTTCTCGCAAAAGCATTTAAATCTTCTTCGGTGACTTTGGCGTTTTCCTTTAAAACAACATAGGCTTTGACCGTTTCTCCCCGATAAGGGTCAGGGACACCGGCAGCGACAACCTCCTGGACATCCGGATGTTCATAAAGGACTTCCTCAATCTCCCTCGGATAAATGTTAAAACCGCCTGCTATGATCATATCCTTCTTGCGGTCCACAACATAGAAGTATCCCTTCTCATCCATGTAGCCAAGGTCTCCTGTCAGAAGCCAGCCATCTTTCAAGGTCATTTCAGTCTCTTCAGGACGGTTCCAGTATCCTTTCATCACCTGCGGACCCTTCACACAGATTTCTCCAATCTCATTTGGCGGCTGCTTTTCCCCAGTCTCCATTGAAAAAACGGCAGCATCTGTGTCCGGCCAAGGAATTCCTATGCTTCCTTTCACTCTTTCCCGGTCCCACAGGAAGTTGGAATGAGTTACTGGTGAGGATTCGGTCAATCCATATCCTTCCACTAGCTTTCCGCCTGTGATTTCTTCGAATTTCTGCTGGACTTCAACCGGCAGCGGTGCAGATCCGCTTATACAGGAATCAATTGAGGATAAGTCATATTTCCTTATGTCAGGATGATTCAATAAACCGATGTAAATGGTAGGCGCTCCGGGAAACAATGTAGGTCTTTGTTTTTGTATCGTTTTCAATGTCGTCTCCGCATCAAACTTCGGAAGCAATACCATTTTATATCCCTGCATGACAGATAGAATCATAACGGTTGTCATTCCGTACACGTGGAAGAACGGCAGGATACCCAACACAATCTCTTTCCCTTTTTCGCACTTGTAAAGCCAGGCATCACACATTACCGCATTGGACACAAGGTTCTTATGGGTAAGCATGACTCCCTTAGGAAAACCTGTTGTTCCGCCAGTATACTGAAGCAGTGCTAAATCTTCCTCAAAATCAAACGGGATATCAATCGGTTTGTTGTGAGACGTTTTCATGATATCCGTAAACAAATGGATTTTATCAGAAGGTTCAACCTTCACCACTAATCCATACTGCTTCTTTTGGATGAAAGGATATATCAGGTTCTTCGGGAAAGGAAGGTAATCTTTGACAGCGGTTACAATAACATGTTCAAGGGAAGTCTCTTTCATTACTTTCGTAACTCTTGGAAAAAGTATGTCCATGGTAAGGATGACCTTAGCACCAGAATCAATCATTTGATACTCAATTTCCCTCTCCATATACAAAGGATTGGTTTGAACAACCACTGCGCCGGCATAAAGGCTGCCATAATAGCCGATGACTGACTGAGGTGTATTCGGGAGCATGATTGCTACACGATCCCCTTTTTCAACTCCCAGCTCCTTTAGGTAATTGGCAAATTTCAAGGCAGAATCGTATAGATCCCTGTAATTGATTTCCTTGCCCATAAAATGAATCGCAACCTTCTCTGGGTACAGCTCGGCTGCCTTGGTCAGGTAATCCTGGAGCGGTGCAGGAGTATAATCCAATTCCTTTTTAACTTCTTCCGGATACAATTCAAGCCACGGTTTTCCCAAAACATTTCCCCCCCTTTAAAAATTTTTAGAAAATTGTAACTCTTTATACTATTATAGTATATCTTTACTACTGATACAATTCGAATTCATTTTTCTAAGTTGTTTTACATCATGTAAATTAAAGGAGAGCAGCTTGGCCGCTCTCCTTTTTTCATACCCTTATACAAAAAAGACCAGATAAAGAATGCCCACCACGATGAACAGGGCACAAAGTCCCAATAACACTTTCGCTAATGTTTCCATTTCTCTCTCCTTATGAGATGCCTGCCCCGATTACATAGGACAAGCCGACTGATATGACAAGGGAGATAAAGCCTACCGCCCGATTGTCTTTCTCAATTTCTTCATCGATTTTAAATTTTGGTGTTAAAAATTCATAAATAAAGTATCCTGACAACAGTAAAATAAATCCGAAAACTCCCCAGCCTATTGTAGTCAGCAGTGTATCATTTTCGGCGATCGAATGCCTGAAGATATTAGCGATCCCAAATATTTTGCCCCCGGTGGCCATGGCTACAGCCATATTACCTTTTTTGATTTCTTCCCAATTTTTATACTTTGTCACAAGTTCAAAAATGGCAAGAAACAGGACAAGAAACAGGACAACTACACTGTAATTACCTGCTGTCTGAACAAAATTGTTTTCCCAAAAGTTCTCCATCCCGAAACTCCCTTAAATTTTGTTGATTTACCATTAAACTTCAAAATAACCCTTATTTAAATTCCGCTACACTGACACCCGTACCGCCTTCCCCGGCTTCTCCAAGGCGGACGCGTTTAACAGAACGATGATTTTTCAAGTACTCCTGCACTCCCTGCCTAAGGGCGCCGGTGCCTTTCCCATGGATGATGGAAACCCTCGGATAACCGGCAAGCAATGCATCATCAATATACTTTTCAACTCTTGAAAGCGCATTTTCGAATCGTTCCCCTCGGAGATCAAGTTCCAGCCCGACATGAAAATCTTTCCCTTTCACTGTTGCGAGCGGCTTTGTTTCCACCTTTTTCTCCGCTTGAATGAACTGCAGGTCCGATTCCTTCACCTTCATCTTCATGATCCCCATCTGTACCTGCCATTCCGTATTCGAAACCTTATCAACAAGATGCCCTTTCTGATCAAATGACAGCACCTTTACTTCATCACCAGGTTTCAGTTCCCGCTTCTGGCTTGTGTTTGCTTTTTTCGGCTTGCTTCTATCTAATTCAGGTGCCGCTCCTTCAATACGCTTTCTCGCTTCAATAAGTTCATGTTCCTTAACTTCAGCGCTTTTTTCAAGCCTCATTTTCCTCAGGTCGCGGATTACGCCTTCTGCTTCCTCTTTAGCCTTCTCGACGACTTGAACAGCTTTTAGTTCTGCCTTCTCATAAAGGCTGTCACGCTTCTCATAGAATTCCATCATTTGCTTCTGCATATCTTTGTGCATTTTGTCAGCCTGCTTCAGAAGTTCATGCGCTTCATCGTAATCAGCTTCGGCATCTTTCCTGCTTTTCTCAAGGGAAGCAATCATGTTTTCAATTTCTTTGCTGTCTGTCCCGATATGCGATTTCGCCCGCTGGATCACTCTGTCAGCCAGCCCCAGCCGTTTCGATATTTCAAAGGCATTGCTCCGCCCCGGCACACCAATCAGTAATTTATACGTCGGGCTCAGCGTTTCCACATCGAATTCCACACTGGCGTTGATGACACCTTCCCGATTATAGCCATAGGCTTTCAATTCAGGATAATGGGTGGTGGCGACAACCTTTGCCCCCCGCTGATGCACTTCATCCAGAATGGAAATGGCAAGCGCTGCTCCTTCCTGCGGATCTGTTCCTGCTCCCAGCTCGTCGAAAAGAACAAGGCTTTCGTGATCGACTTTGCCGAGGATATCCACAATGTTCACCATGTGTGAAGAAAACGTACTCAAGCTCTGTTCAATCGACTGTTCGTCACCAATGTCTGCATAAACATTTTGGAATACACCCATCTCTGATCCATCAAGCGCCGGAACCTGCAAACCGGATTGGGCCATCAGTGTCAAAAGACCGATTGTTTTCAATGTGACTGTCTTACCACCGGTATTCGGCCCAGTGATTACAATTGAACTGAAGTCCTTCCCCAGTTCAATATCATTGGCAACAGCTTCCTCGATCGGGAGCATAGGATGGCGCGCCCTGTTGAGCCGTAACACTTGATTGCCATTGATCTCCGGTTTCGTTCCTTTAATGGACTTTCCGTATTTTGCTTTCGTGAACATGAAATCGATATCAGCAAGGATCGATACAATCAGCAACAGATCTTCTGAATAGACACTGACTTCCACTGTCAGTTCAGTAAGAATTCGTTCAATTTCCTGTCCTTCTTTCAGCTTGAGTTCACGCAACGCATTATTCAGTGAAACAATGACCTCTGGTTCAATGAACAGGGTTTGGCCTGATGAAGATTGATCATGTATGATGCCCCCGTAATTACCGCGGTATTCTTGTTTTACCGGGATGACATATCGATCATTCCTGATCGTGACAATCGCATCCGAAAGCATTTTCTGTGCATTGCTGGAACGAATCATTCTCTCCAGCTTCTCTCTGATGCGGCCTTCATTTGCCCTGATTTGCGAACGAATCTGCCTTAAAGAATCACTGGCAGAATCAAGGATTCCTCCATTTTCGTCAACCACAGCTTTTATTTTATGCTCAAGGGGAGTCAAAACAGCCATCTCGCTGACTTTCTCTGTTAGGATCGGCAGCTCGATTTCTTCCTCCTCCAAATCTTCCATGAACAGCCTGAAGTTCCTGCTTGCGCGGATAGTGCTGGCTGTTTGGACAAATTCCTGCGGACCCAGCATCCCGCCGATTGTAGCTCGTTTAACAGCAGGGCGGATATCGAATATCCCTCCCAGCGGCGCATGGCCTTTTATTCTTAGGATATTAGCCGCTTCGTCGGTCTCTTCCTGTAATCTAATGACTTCTTCCAGTGAGATGGAAGGCAGAAGCCCAGCCACTTTTGCCCTGCCGAGTGCAGATGCAGCAAACCCTGCAAGAAGCTCTTTTACTTTATTGAATTCAAGTGTCCTTAGTACTTTCTCATTCACGGAGTATACCCCTCCCTATCTATCAATCATTTCTTTTTAAAAATTTCAGTAACTCATCGCTTTCATACGTATTGATGACAGAACTTGCTTTTACCCAGCCTTTTCTGGCAGCTCCGACTCCCACTTCCATGAATTCTAAATGGTCAATGCTGTGTGCATCTGTATTGATGACAATCTTGACTCCTGCTTCCTCCGCCTTTTTAATATTCTCAGAGGATAAGTCGAGCCTGTTTGGATTGGCATTCAATTCGAGTGCTGTATCTGTCTCTTTTGCTAACTCATTCAGCATATCGACATCCACATCGTACCCATCCCTTCTGCCTATAATCCTTCCCGTCGGGTGGGCGATGATGTCGACATGTGCATTTTTTAACGCTGTTTTCAACCGGTCCATGATTTTATCTCTTGATTGAGTAAAACTGGAATGGATCGAGGCTATCACCAGATCCATCTGCTCCAGAACCTCATCTTCATAATCCAGTGTTCCATCTGGAAGAATATCCATTTCAATACCAGAAAGAATGGTAATATCATCATATTTATCATTTAATGTACGGATTTCATCCCGTTGTTTTAACAATCTTTCGGCCGTCAATCCGTTGGCAACCTTCAAATACTGTGAATGATCGGTAAACGCCATATATTTATATCCCTTTGCCCTGCATGCCTCTACCATTTCTTCCAATGAATAGGCACCGTCTGTCCAAGTTGAGTGCATATGCAGATCGCCTTTGATATCCTTCAATTCGATCAGACCATGGTCCTTCGAATAGCTATCGATTTCCCTGCCGTCTTCTCTCAGCTCAGGCGGGATCCAAGGAAGCCCGAAGTGGCCGAAGAATTCTTCTTCAGAACGGAAGGTCGTCACTTCACCGGTCTCTGCATTTTCCACTCCGTATTCGCTGATTTTCTCGCCTCTTTCTTTGGCAATCTGCCTCATGCGGACATTATGATCCTTTGAGCCGGTAAAATGATGAAGGGCCGTTGCATACTCTTCCGGTTTCACCAGCCTGAAGTCAACGGATACTTCCCATTCATACAGGAACGTAAGCGAGATTTTCGTATCACCGGCAGCAACGGAATCCTTGATGTCCGGTAAGTCGAGTATCTGCTCTTTAACTCCTTGGACATCCTCCACCGCAATAATGAAATCTAGATCCTTGACGGTTTCCCTCATCCTTCTCAGACTCCCAGCACGGGAAAATCCCTCTACACCTTTCATTCGGGAAAGAGCATTTTCAATCTTTTCTGCAACAGGAAGCATATAGGCAATCGGAAGCCGCTCCGGCTGAGAGCCGGCATTTTCGATGGCCGCCAGGATTTTTTCTTCCGTCTTTTTGCCGAAACCTGAAAGCGAAGAAACTTTTCCTGCCTCACATACTTCCTTC
Organism: Bacillus sp. SRL337; assembly: GCF_984799155.1. Classification (NCBI taxonomy): domain Bacteria; kingdom Bacillati; phylum Bacillota; class Bacilli; order Caryophanales; family Bacillaceae; genus Bacillus; species Bacillus sp. SRL337. The sequence goes on from NZ_OZ481793.1 coordinate 3,470,416, forward strand.
AGCTCTTCTATATTTGTAACATTCAGTTCCTGATATAGCTTGGCAATCTTCTTCCCTCCTAAACCAGGCAGCTTCAAGAGGGGAACCAGTCCTTCCGGAACCTCTTTCTGAAGCTCATCAAGAACACTTGATTTCCCTTCCGATATGTATTCCTCAATGACAGAAGCCGTTCCCTTACCGATACCATTGATGGCCGTGAAGGAATCAATCTCATTCAAGCTCCTGTCATCGGTTTCCAACGCATTGGCAGCTTTACGAAAAGCCGATACTTTGAATGTGTTCTCACCTTTCAACTCCATATATATAGCAATGGTTTCAAGTAATTTTATAATATTTTTCTTATTCACAGTCATTCGATCACCCTCATGTATGAATTTTCAGAGTAATATTCATTCGCGGGACTATTTTTTCAGCCTCCACTATTAATACTATCAGAATACCTGCCTAAAAGGAAAAAGATAGACAGGGGAGGAGGCATTCAAAGATTAATGTTCAATCCGTTTACACATTTTCAAACCTGATTTCCATCATTAAGAAAGAGGTTGATTGGGTGATACCTCCTGTGAGACTAATGTGACCCATCTGCATCGGAGTAAGTCCAGTCGATACTCAGGTGACTGGACTTTCCACTTTTTCATGATGTCATCAACAACAATCTTCGTTCATTGAAATTCCTTTACCTCATGCGGTCCCCCCCAACCCGGCAGGTGCTGTGCAGCTGCTTCGGCTGATTCGTTCACCGCTCCCGTGGATTCAGATACTTGCAGCGTAACCATTACCTTAAACTAACGGCTGTTTTCGTGATTGTTGCTTCTGGAAAAATCCCATGGCCCGGATTTCCCCTTGGATACTAGGGCTTTTCTATCTGAATGGAATGGAAGAGCAGCTCTTTTCTCTCTTTCTTTTCGAGATATTCCCGGTGAAAATCGGGCATATCTTGGCAATTCATGTTAAATGGCAATAAAGTATACAAAGAAGGCAAAACAAAAAGAGGGACTGGCCCAGGTTTAACGGGCCAGTCCTCATGTAATATTATTCCCCCACGTAATTGATCCACCATTCTTGCACCTGGTCTGATAAAAACGGCGTATGGGTGATCATGAATTCAGCAAGTACTGAATCGTTCAGCAGTGTCTGCACCACAGCGATCGGCAGCAGAGCTGCAATGTATAATAGGATAAAGATGACAATATATGTTTCAATGAACCCGAGTATCCCGCCGCCAAGAGCATTGAATTGCTTCAATATCGGCAGGTGTGCAAGGAAATCGAGCATGGAACCGATGATTTGAAAAAGAATCCGGGCAGCAAAGAATATGATGGCAAATGCGATGACCCGATAATAGGATTGATCCAGATTCGTTGCTTCAAAGAGCATGTTCAATGCAGACTCTTCATCAAGCACGGGGAAAGGAATCCACAGCGTTAATTTTGGGGCCAACTGATCATAATAAATGTAGGCAATGATAAAAGAAATGATAAAGCCTGTCATATGTACAAGCTGAAGGATAAACCCTCTCCTCAATCCGACAAAGAACCCGAAAATGAGGATAATCAATAGTGCTAAATCAAGCATAATATTTTCAATCCTTTAATTTTTTTAATTCCTCTTCCAGACTTTCACAGTACTCTTTCAGTTTTAGATTATCGTGAAGAGTGTTCACTGCCGTCAGTACTGCAAGCTTGCTTTTATCCAGGGAAGGATTCATGGAGCTGATCTCTCTCATCTTCTCGTCTACTAAGGAAGCGACAAGGCGGATATGACTGGTAGATTCAGTTCCTACAATGACATATTGCGTCCCATAAATATCCACAGTTGTACGGTTTTTTTGTTCTTGAGACAACATGAAAGCCCCCTATCATAAGAATCCTAAACATTATCATAACATGAAAATATTTAGAATGGGAAAGAATTTGTCATTTTCAGTCTAATTTTGTTAACAATTCTAAAAGCAAACAAAGTCTGATATGATTTAGGTTCAACCATACATACGAAACACTTTACGAGAAGGGAGTGGGCTTTGTGGCAAACACTGTTTTACAATGCACCGCAGCAAGGATGAATGAAATGAAAGCATATTATAAAAATAGTCTTCAGGATAAAATGCCTCCTGGGTCAGTCTTTACAGCAAAAGTACCAGGCTGCACCATTACCGCCTATCGTTCGGGAAAGGTCCTGTTTCAAGGAGGGAACGGGCAGGATGAAGCGGGAAAATGGGGAACTGCTCAAGCCTCAGCTCCATCTAAAAGCGGCAAACCCAAAACGAATCCAAAATTGCCGGCCAACATCGCTGAAATGTCTCTCATAGGATCAGATGAAGTAGGGACAGGAGACTTTTTCGGCCCTATCACAGTTGTTGCAGCGTATGTAAAAAAAGAGCAGATTCCGCTATTGAAGGAGCTCGGTGTCAAAGACTCAAAGAACCTGACAGATGATAAGATCATCGCAATTGCGAAGGACCTGTTATCCGTCATCCCATACAGTCTCCTCGTCTGCCATAACCCGAAGTATAACGAATTACAGGAAAAAGGGATGTCCCAGGGAAAAATCAAAGCACTGCTGCATAACAGGGCCATTCTTAATTTGCTTCAAAAACTCTCTCCGGAGGAGCCAGAGGCAATTTTGATCGATCAGTTCGCCGAAGAAAACATCTATTATAAATATTTGGCTGGCCAAAAAGAGATTCACAGAGAAAAAGTTTTGTTCAGCACCAAAGGCGAGAGCATACATCTCTCCGTTGCAGCAGCCTCCATTCTTGCACGCTATGCGTTTGTGAAAGAAATGGATAAACTCAGCGTCTCCGCAGGCATTACCCTCCCTAAGGGGGCAGGAAAGCAAGTGGATATCGCCGGGGCCAAAATCATCCGGAAGCATGGTACAGCAGAATTGAAGAAGTTAACGAAGTGGCATTTTGCGAATAGTGATAAAGCGCAGAAACTGGCACGGGGATGAGATAATGGATGAAGGGACGTTTCAGGTGATTGTTTAGAACCTCTCTAGACGCCTTTGAGACTGGTGCTCCCCTTCTTTTTGGACTCTGGAACCTCTTAATGGTTCGTTCCGCTCCAAAACTTAACCACTTCAACTGACGAAACAGAAACGCCCCCGCAAAGACAGCTTTGCGGGGGCGTTTCATTTGTAATTATCCTCTTAATTCAGCTCCAGCTTTTTCTTTCACTGCGTCAAGGACTTTATTGTGCGCCTTGACCACTTCATCGTCCGTCAGTGTACGGGCAGGGTCGAAGTATTTCAATGAATACGCAAGAGATTTCTTTCCTGGCTCCATGTGCTCGCCTTGATAAAGGTCGAAGATGGATACCTCTTTCAGCAGCTTGCCGCCTGCTTCCTTAATGATGGACTTCAACTCGCCTGCTTTGACATCCTGGTTGACCACAAGTGCAACATCTCTTGTAATGGATGGATATCTTGGAATGGGTGAGTACTGAAGTGCCGGCAGATTGTAATTGAATACAGGGGCTGCTTCCATTTCAAATACATACGTTTCGTTAAGGTCCATATCTTTTTGAACCTCAGGATGTACCTGTCCGGCGAAGCCGATCAACGTGCCATCCAGCAGAACTTCTGCCGTACGGCCAGGATGCATCCCATCACGTTCAGCTTGGCGGAAGCTGATGTGTTCCGCAACACCCAGTTCCTCAAACAGGCCTTCCAGAATTCCTTTTACAACAAAGAAATCAACCGGCTTCTTTTCACCCTGCCATGGATGGCTGTTCCACAAGCCAGTGACTGCACCTGCAATATGCTCATGTTCAGAAGGAAGCTCCTGATCTTCTTCTTTCAAGAAGACCGAACCGACTTCATAAAAAGCAAGAGAATCGTTCTGACGGGCTATATTATATGACAATGCTTCCAGCAATTGCGGAACGATACTTAGACGCAGGTTGCTTCGCTCTTCACTCATCGGCATGAGTAAACGGATTGGTTCACGCTTATGAAGCGCAAACTGTCCTGCTTTTGCATCATTTGTGAGTGAGTAAGTGATGGCCTGCATCAGACCGGCACCTTCAAGATTGCGTCGTGTTGCACGGCGTTTATTTTGGAATGGTGTCAGGCTGCCTGCCGTTGCATCACCTTCTGGCAATGTCATTGGCAGGTTATCATAACCATAAAGTCTGGCCACTTCTTCAAGAAGGTCTTCTTCGATTGTGATGTCCCCTCTTCGTGTCGGGACTGTCACTTGGAATTCACTTCCTTGGACAGCAACTTCAAACCCAAGTCGGTTGAAGATTGATTCCACTTCGTCTGCACTGATATCCGTACCAAGTACAGAGTTGATTTTTTCCAAGGTGATGGTCACGACAGCAGGCTCTGCTTTCAGGTTATCAACTGTAACGGAACCTCCCATTACCTCGCCGCCGGCATACTGTACCATCAGGGATACCGCTCTTTCGGCTGCTTCTCTTACCCGGTTTGGATCTACTCCTTTTTCATAACGTGAGCTCGCTTCGCTTCGCAGGCCATGATCCTTGGATGCTGTACGAACAGGATTGCCGGCAAAGTAAGCTGACTCAAGTAAAACAGTCGTAGTTTCTGAACCTACTTCAGAGTTCGCGCCGCCCATTACACCAGCTAATGCAACGGGTTCTTTTCCATTTGTAATGACCAAATGGTTTTCGTTTAATTTTCTTTCTTCATCATCCAATGTGACAATCACTTCGTCCGGTTTTGCTCTTCTCACAAGGATTTCCTTGGATCCCAGACGGTCATAATCGAATGCATGAAGCGGCTGGCCATATTCAAGAAGGATATAGTTCGTGATATCCACCACATTGTTATGCGGTCTGATCCCAGATGCAATCAGCCGGTTCTGCATCCACATTGGTGATGGCCCGATTTTAATGTTTTTAATAATCTTAGCCACGTAAAGAGGATTATCTTCAGTTGCTTCCACTTTTACTGAAATGTAATCGGAAGCTTTCTCAGAGGACTCCACAACTTGAATTTCAGGCTTTTTAACATCACGGCCCAAGATGGCTGCAACTTCATAAGCTACACCCAGCATGCTCATGGCATCTGCTCTGTTTGGTGTCAGTCCTAACTCCAGAACCGCATCATCCAAATTAAGTTCCGCTACCGCATCAGAACCAACCTCTGCATCGTTTGCAAAAACATAAATTCCTTCTGCATGCTCTTTTGGGACAAGTTTGCCTTCAACACCAAGCTCCTGCAGTGAACAGATCATCCCATTGGATGCCTGACCGCGCAGCTTCGCTTTTTTAATTTTAAAATTGCCCGGCAGTACTGCGCCTACTTTTGCAACCGGCACCTTCTGGCCAGCAGCTACGTTTGGAGCACCACAGATGATTTGAACCGGTTCCCCTTCACCCACGTCCACCTGGCATCTGTTTAGTTTATCTGCGTCTGGATGAGGTTCGCACTCCAGTACGTGCCCAACCACTACATTCTTGATACCTTCTCCGATTACATCGACACCCTCTACTTCGATTCCGCTTCGGGTGATTTTTTCAGCCAGCTCTTCGGGATTGATGCCGGAAAGATCTACATAATCCTGCAGCCACTTATATGAAACAAACATTTTCCTGCCTCCTTAAGCTCTTTTATTCTTGAATTTGAAATTGATTTAAGAAACGAACGTCGTCTGTATAGAAATGTCGGATATCATCAATCCCATATTTAAGCATCGCAATTCGTTCAGGTCCCATACCGAAAGCAAACCCGGTATATTTTCCAGAATCGAATCCGGCCATTTCCAGGACATTTGGATGGACCATCCCAGCTCCTAAAATTTCAATCCAACCGGTTCCTTTACATACTCTGCAGCCTTCGCCGCCGCACATCTTACATGTGATATCCATTTCAACAGAAGGCTCTGTGAAAGGGAAGAAGCTCGGGCGCAGGCGTATTTCTCTGTCCTCACCGAACATTTTTTTGGCAAATGCCTGCAGAGTTCCCTTCAAGTCACTCATGCGGATATTTTCACCGATCACAAGCCCCTCAATTTGCATGAACTGGTGGGAATGCGTCGCATCGTCATTATCGCGGCGGTACACCTTTCCTGGACAAATGACCTTGATCGGCCCTTTTCCTTTATGCTTCTCCATCGTTCTAGCCTGCACAGGTGAAGTGTGGGTTCTAAGTAAAGTTTCCTCCGTAATGTAGAAAGAGTCCTGCATATCCCTTGCCGGATGCCCTTTCGGAAGGTTCAATGCTTCAAAGTTGTAAAAGTCCGTTTCCACTTCGGGACCTTCGGCAATGCTGTACCCCATTCCGATAAAGAGATCCTCAATTTCTTCCACGATTTTCGTCAGTGGATGTTTGCTTCCTTTCTTGACTGGCCTGCCAGGAAGGGTTACATCAATGGTTTCTGCTGCAAGCTTTTTGTTGACAGCTTCTTTTTCCAACTTTTCATTTTTTTCTTCCAGGCGTTCAGTGACTGCGGCACGCACTTCGTTTGCAAGAGCTCCCATTTTTGGACGCTCTTCCGCCGAAAGCTTGCCCATTCCTTTCAATACTTCGGTAATTGGTCCTTTTTTCCCGAGATAGGCGACACGGATATCATTGAGCTCTTTAAGCCCCTCTGCTGCTTCGATTTTTTCGAGAGCTTCCTCTTGCAGCTGCTTTAATTTTGCTTCCATGCAAATGGCCTCCTTAGCTAATTTTGGCAATTTATTTTTTACAACAAAAAAACCTCATTCCCAATCAAGGGACGAGGTTATCGTCGCGGTACCACCCTTATTAAAACACATGGACTTAGTCCTGTGTCCTCTTCATTGGGATAACGGCTTTTCGCCGGGGCATCTTTCGGTTTCACCAGAAACGGTCCCGATGCCAACTCAAGAGGTGAACGTTCACAATGCTGTCCATAAGAGTACTTTCAGTCCGGATACTCTTTCCCTGAAATGGTTACAAACATGCTACTTTTCTCTATCACTGTTTTTACTATATGTGCAATCTATTATAGAAAACATTGAGGCTGTTTTCAAACCTTTTCGTAAAATTAATGCGCCTTTTTTAAATGATACATTAAAATACCGGCTGCAATGGCGACATTCAAGGATTCGCTCTTACCATAAATCGGCACATAAAGGTTCTGATCAGTGGAATTTAATATGGCCTTTGAAACGCCATTTCCTTCATTTCCGAGAATCAGCGCAAATGATTCCGAACTGGATATTGTATTGTACTCAACACCATTTTCTAATGCTGTTCCGTACACAGGAATTCCTACAGCTTTCAGTTGCCCTATCCAGCTTGAGAGCTCCCCTTTGATGATCGGCAGGTGAAAGTGGCTTCCCTGTGCAGACCTCAGCACTTTGGGATTATAAAGATCAGCTGAACCCTCGCCAAGGATGATATGATTGATTCCTGCAGCATCTGCCGTCCGGATGATGGTCCCTAGATTTCCGGGATCCTGCACTTCATCCAGCAGCAGAAATGTCTTGCCCTTGAGGTCAAGGTTTCCCTCTTCTTGTTGATGACAAACAGCGAATACCCCCTGACTTGATTCCGTTGCAGAGACTGCTTTTGCTGCATCTTCTGAGAGGGTAGTAATCCAGACATCATCCATATTCCAGGCGGAAGGGAGATCTACACCTTCTTTTATAAGGACTTCTTTGACAATCCCTTTATATTTCAGGGCTTCTTCAACAAGATGAAAGCCTTCAACCATATATGTACCTGAGCGTTCCCGCTCTTTTTTCGTATGAAGTTTTTTCCATTGTTTCACTTGCGGATTTTTTGCAGATTGGACGTATTTCACAGTTTAATCTCCTTGTGAACGATTTAGCAGCCTTTGTTCGTTATATGCCGCTTTCGAATTTACATTATACATCAGATTATATACATAATAAACGCTCAGTGAGGAGAAGATATCCTTGAAAACATTACTATCAGGGTAAAGGAGCGTTTTAAATGGGCTTAAACTTACGTAATGCGATTATCCATAATGTATCCGGAAACAATCAGGATCAGTTAAAGGACACCATCGTTGACGCGATTCAGGGCGGAGAAGAAAAAACACTTCCTGGTCTTGGCGTTTTGATGGAAGTATTCTGGAATAATGCAGATCAACAAGAGCAGAAGATGCTTTTGGAAACGATTGAAGAAGGCTTGAATAAATAGTGGATGCGGATGCTTACCGGGCATCCGTTTTTGATTTGAATATAATAAAATTTCCGCTCCAGGTGTACTATTCCGCGGGGCTCGCGGTGAACTATAAAGCGGAAGCGGCCGCTCAGCTCAGCACCGTACGAATTGGAGGGATCCCGTATGAGATAAAGGAATCACAACGAACAGAGTGAGTTGATGATGACTTATCGCAAGGAGGGAGACCGAAATCCGCTAGGTGTTGGCCGCTGTAGCTGGGTTGGCCACCTCAGCTTCACAAAAAGCGGAATGGCCCCGCTCAGCGGCGTACGAACTGGAAGGCTTTCGCATGAGATAAAGGAATCACGAAGAGCGTTAGCGATTCGATGATGGCTTATCGTAAGGAGGAAGACTGAAGTTCGATAGCCATTGGGGCCTTGTAGCTGGCTTCGCCTGCAGGGTCTCACCTGTCGAGATTCCGCAGGAACTCGTACACCTTCCGCTCCAATCTACCAAAAAATTAAATTCATCTCCCTCATGTTCACTTTCTGCTCACACAAACGCCTTAAAACCACCTTTCAAGTACATCACTTCAACCCCCTTCTCCCAGTTCTGCCTTGACTCCACTCTTCAAGTACATCAAAACCACTTTCGCCCTCCAAAATGGCCTTGAAATACACACAAACCTAACACAATCAAAAAGAGACCCCAAAAAGGAGTCTCCTTAACAAATCAATCAAATGTAATTTTAGCGACTGTATCTTTATCAAGACGCTTGATGACTTCAGTGATTAATTTAACGGCATTTTCATAATCATCACGGTGAAGCATCGCTGCATGTGAGTGAATGTAGCGAGTTGCGATTGTGATGGACAATGCCGGGACACCGTTAGCAGTCAAGTGGATGGCACCTGAATCTGTACCGCCCCCAGCGATGGCATCAAATTGATAAGGGATGTTGTTTTCATCAGCAATATCAGTTACGAAATCACGCAGTCCTTTGTGAGATACCATGGATGCATCATAAAGAATGATCTGCGGGCCTTCACCCATTTTGCTTTGTGCTTCTTTTTCAGAGATTCCAGGAGTATCCCCAGCAATACCAACATCGACACCAAAAGCAATGTCAGGGTTGATTTTTGCAGCAGAAGTTCTTGCTCCGCGAAGACCAACTTCTTCCTGGACTGTTCCAACACCATAAACGACGTTTGGATGATTTTCACCTTTCAATCCTTTTAGGACATCGATGGCAATCGCACAGCCGATTCGGTTATCCCACGCTTTAGCCAAAAGCATCTTTTCATTGTTCATTACAGTGAATTCAAAGTACGGAACAACCATATCGCCCGGCTTGACACCCCACTCTTGGGCTTCATCGCGGCTGGATGCACCGATATCGATGAACATATCCTTGATATCGACCGGCTTCTTGCGCGCTTCAGCAGGAAGGATATGTGGTGGTTTGGATCCGATAACACCTGTAATATCGCCCTTCTTCGTTACTATTGTCACACGCTGTGCCAGCATTACCTGTGACCACCAGCCGCCGACTGTTTGGAAGCGGAGGAATCCTTTGTCATCAATTTGCGTAATCATAAAGCCGACTTCATCAAGATGGCCAGCTATCATGATCTTCGGACCGTTTTCATCGCCGACTTTCTTAGCGATCAAGCTTCCTAAGTTATCGGTTGTAATTTCATCAGCGAAAGGTTCTATGTATTTCTTCATTACGTCTCTTGCTTCCCGTTCGTTACCGGGCACACCTTTAGCATCTGTCAAATCTTTCAGCATGCTGAGCGTTTCATCTAATTTCGCCATTATTTCGACCCCCTAATGATTTTATGTACCGCTAATAATCATATCAAATTATCAGAATTTATTCAAAAGATTAACATCGATTACTGAACGGTCTTGTTAGGGTTCCTCTTTCCCCAGTGGATATTCCTCAGTATCCTTCCTGCTGACGCTTGTAATTCACTTCATTTTTCTCTTTATAAGCTTGTACTACATCTTCGTGAGAAAAACCAAGGAGTTCGCCTAAATAGAAATACTGATGAACAAGCTGGTCATACTCGGTTACAGATCTCTTCACTTTCAGATCGTGGATGGAGTTGAATATTTCAATGAATTGCTTCGTAACATCTTCTTCATGGTAGCTTGCCTCTCTAAGCTCAAAATGCTTGATTCCAATATTTATTCCTAATGACAGAATGAAATGAACACCATCCACGAATTCTTCAAGGATTACCTTCTTTTCTGATGATGGCTTTTTGCTCCAAAATTTAAAGCACCTTGTCTCATTTGCCAGCTCGCCTACTTCTACGAGAAGGGCCAACACTTTCTCATTAAAGAGATCCGCTTCTTCCAAGCCATGCTCTTTTTCAATGTATGAATCGAGTTCTCTCTGCATTTCAAATAAATGGTTAATATTCATTCCTACAGCTCCCTTTCATTATTCCATCCTTTCTGTACCCTCATAAAATCATTGAATGGCAACGAATACTATAACACACTGCATCGTCCTCATAAAAAAGTTTCATTTTTTTCCTGAAAAAATGAAACTTTTTCAAGACTCGATCGTATAGAGGAACAGATGGATTATGCTTTGTAATTGTCTGGAGGTTGTTTTGTGCTGATATTGATAAGAATACTGATCTTTTTCCTTATTATTTACCTATTATACCGTGCGTTCAAATACATTGTGAATCCTAAACGCAAGCTGGAATTAGCGATGGAACAAAAGAAGTTCTACTTCCTGGACGATCAGGAAAATGTCCGAAAAAACTTTCTTGTCACTTATAAAGGAATACTCTTTCAAGGCGAAAAATACCTCGGAACAACCGACCAAGCCTTTGACGTCATCTCCATTTTTGTATGGGTTGAAAACTCCAGCTCGTTAAAAGGAATCAGCTTTGAAGACCTGAAATATGTGGAGACGGAAATCTTGGAAAGATACCCGAATGCTGCAATTGATTGGAAAAGCCCTTTGAAAGAATTCATAAACAAAAAGAAGAAGCCGGAAATGGATTGACCATTTTCGGCTTTTATGATGGCTGATGGAAAAATTCACGCCATTTGATGACCCTCACCTTTTCCCTCAATGTATAGAATAGAATGAACAGCCCCAGTAAAATCAGCATGATGATGCCTGGAGTAAACTCTGAGATGAATTCCCCAAATACAGTATAAAAGAATGCAAGCGGCAGATTGGCGAGGAAGGAGCTTTTCACGTAATCTCCAAGGGCTGGCTTTCTTTCCATAAGACAGACATTCAACAGTTGATAATGTACAAATGGGACAAGCCTCAGCACAGCAATCTGGCCCACAGTCAACTTGGCTCCATACCCAAACCATTTTTGCTTTAAGTTTAATAGTTTTTGATTCAAAGCCGGGAACATTTTTAAGATGAAGTAGGATCCGGCTGATAACAGCGTTAATCCAATAAGTGAGTAAATGGTTCCAAAAACACTTCCAAATAAGATTCCACCGATAATGCATACAAGAACAACCGGAATAAAGATAAACTGCCTTAGAATATGAAATAGAATAAATGCCAGGGGAGCCAGCCATCCGCTTGATTCAATGAAAGCAAATACAAAGGCATATCTCTCGTCCATGCTCCCACCTCGTTTCAACAGTTTACTACAGCATATACAATAGTACGAGCTGTTAGAACAAGGCTTTATTCTGTAAAATAATGAATGCCAGCCCGGCATATGTGATTAGTTCGATAAGGGATAAAGCAGGAAGCCCGTACTTAAAAGAAGAATGCTTCGTCTTGTGCCGGTATATTTTCATTCCTGCATAACAGCCGACCGCTCCCCCAAGGATGGCTGCCTTCCAGATCGAACTCTCTCTAATTCTATATTTATTCTGTCTAGCCCTGTTCTTGTCATTTACCATGATGATCAATCCCATTAGATTCACAGCAATAAAATAAGCAAGAAGAAATAGTAGTGGTGTGCTCATTATCAATGCCTCTTTTCATAGATTTGTATTCACCCTAAGTATAAAGCATCAAGTCCATGTAATGGTATCGAATACACTATTCTAGGAATATAGCGGGAACAATATGATTGTGATCACATTGGCACTATTCTTGAAGTTGTTGAGCGGAACGAAGGCTGTGCGATTTACGGTACACATCCAGCTCCCAACCATTAGCAGAACATAGGTCAGCTTCAACTCACTTCGTTCCTGGTATATCCTCCACCTCATGTGAAGAACCCAACCTGTATGGCGCTGAACGGCTGTTTACGCTTTATAGCTCACTGTCCGCCAGGCGTAGCTGTATAGCTGCAGCGGGTAATAACCATTCCTTTTAAAAGCAAAAAAGCCATCCTCCAAAGAGAATGGCTTAGGGCAGCAATATTACTTGTTGTTTTGAGATTTTGCAGCTTCTGCTAATTGAGCAAATGCTTTTTCGTCGTTAACAGCAAGATCAGCAAGCATCTTACGGTTCACTTCGATACCTGCAAGTTTAAGACCGTGCATCATGCGGCTGTAAGAAAGACCGTTCATGCGTGCAGCTGCATTGATACGAGTGATCCAAAGCTTACGGAAGTCGCGCTTTTTCTGGCGACGGTCACGGTAAGCATACATATAAGATTTCATAACCTGCTGGTTAGCTACTTTGTATAATGTATGTTTTGATCCGAAAAACCCTTTTGCTAATTTAAGAACTCTTTTGCGACGTCTGCGTGTTACTGTACCGCCTTTTACACGTGGCATATTATTTCCCTCCTAGTGTGGTAAATCTATTTCGATTTATAAGTTGTCAAGCATGTGACGAATGCGCTTGAAATCACCTGCAGAAACAACAGCGCCTTTACGTAGCTTACGCTTTTGCTTCGTAGATTTGTTAGCGAATAAATGGCTTGTATAAGCATGAGAGCGTTTTAATTTTCCAGAACCTGTCTTTTTAAAACGCTTAGCTGAGCCGCGGTGAGTTTTCATTTTTGGCATGTGAAATTCCTCCTCGATCCATTACTTTTCATTAATAGGTGCTAATACTAAGAACATACTGCGTCCTTCCATCTTTGGCTTCGATTCTACTGTAGAAAGATCTTTACATGCTTCAGAGAAACGATCCAGTACGCGTTGGCCGATTTCTTTATGAGTAATGGCACGGCCTTTAAAGCGGATAGAAGCTTTTACTTTGTCCCCTTTTTCAAGGAACTTGCGAGCATTGCGAAGCTTTGTGTTAAAATCATGTTCTTCGATACCAGGGCTCAGGCGAACCTCTTTCAAATTGATGATTTTCTGGTTTTTGCGAGCTTCTTTTTCTTTCTTCTGCTGCTCGAACTTATACTTACCATGGTCCATGATACGGCCCACCGGTGGTTTTGCATTCGGAGCAACCAATACAAGATCAAGATTCACACGTCCAGCGATTTCTAATGCTTCATTTTTGGATTTAATTCCAAGCTGCTCACCGTTTTGGTCAATCAAACGGATCTCACGAGCACGTATGCCTTCGTTAACGAACATGTCTTTGCTAATAGTCAGCCACCTCCAAGGTTTATTAAGAATACGAAGTTTGGGTCAAGATCAGCATAGAGCAAATAGCTGCAGGGCAGAATGCATATTGGTTTTAGCCATAAAAAAATGCCGGTGGCAAAAGCACACCCGCATTATAAGACGTAAACGTCATAAAGTACATTTCGTAAAACCTGCCAACTGCCTAGTGCGTCAATCAGGTGAGAAGCGGGTAGCTCCTTCTTTACCGCAAACTGTATTCAATTACCTTAGTTACTATATCATAATCAGTATTACACTGTCAAATGATCGCTTTCTTTTGCAACAAGAATTATCTTATCAAAAGTCTGCCCATAACGCAATAGCTTTCTTTTAAAAATGTTTAAAAAGTCTATTTTGAGGCTAAAGAATAGTAGCAGAAATTATTAAAGGAGTGTTTTTTGTGAAAAGATTATTCACCATCGGTACGGCACTTTCTTTAACACTCGTTTTGGGAGCATGTCAAGGGTCCGAGGAAGCGCAGAACCAAGAGGAGAATCAAGCGGAGAATAATGCTGTTGAAAATCAAAATGAAGACCAAACTCAAGCTGACAACGAAATTGCCTATGATTACTTTGGTTTAGAAGTGGATTATCCAGATCTGGATGAGGCTTATGCTGTTGAATATGAGAAACAAGGCGATGGCCAGGATGTTGATATTACAGATAAACTCACTGATAAAGAATACGATGCCGAAGATGACAGCTTGGCTTTTGGAGAAATCCAGCCGGCTTTCGATAAACTGGACTTTAATGAAGATACATCAGATGAAGAAGTTGCACAGCAGCTGGTTGATGCGTTTGGACTTAGAGAAGATTACAAGAAGATCGAGTTGGAAGTAGACTTCTCTGATGGAGGAGAAAAACAGTTCACAATTGAAAATTCCTAATCCATTTACATCGATAAAAAGGCCGCACCTGCAAAGGAGGGCACTGAAAATCTGCCGTTTTCTAAACTATAATTAATAAAGAAAAAGCCAACCCTTCTTCCTATACAAGGAAGAAGGGTTGGCTTTTTTCTTGGATATCCCGTATATGCTGCCCTTTTATTATCATATTAGTTTTAGGATCCTTTTAATTTTTACCGCAAATATTGCCATGGCACCTTGTAATTCCATGCCAATTAGACCCGAGGATTCTGCTACATCATACCCGTGTCTGTGTTTTAGTTCACTATTTTTCGCTTCAATTTTATATCGTTCCTTTGCCTTTTCCTTAAAATACTCGCATTCCTGGAACTTTGCCTGAGAGGAGTGCTGATCGGACTTTATAGTAACGGAATACGTCTTACTTTTGGCTCCTTCCTGGTAGCACCCTTCTCTCAGTGGGCATCTCTTACATTTATCCACGTCAAAATAATAGGTGTCTGCCTGGTTTTTGCCTACTTCTTTTTTACCTTGCCTAGCTTTCCGTATAGTCATATGTCCTGCCTTGCAGACAAACATACCCGCGTCCTTATTGAACTCGAATTCGTCTTCTTTTTTTCGAGACCCCTGAGTGATTAGAGGATTCAATTTTGAAACCAGTTTGATTTCATTTCCTTCGCTATATTCAATGTTATCTTTTTCCCAATAGACCGTTATCCCCAATAATCGCCTTAACTTCCATGCCCGCACTTTTACTTTTTTCAATGAGTGTCTGAAGTTCTTTTCCGTCACTATTTTCTCCGGTGGTAATGGTTGCGGCGGTAATTATACGCTCTTCACTCATCGCAAGATGGGTTTTGTAGCCAAAGAAGGAGGAGTCAGCTGTCTTGTGTCCTACTTTGGCATCCTGATCATTCATGTACTGGAGCTGCTCAATATCATCGGCTACCGTTTCTTTCAGGAGATTTAGCTGCTCCTTTACTTTTGGGTATTCTAAAAGGGTCTCTTCCTTTTCTATCATCTCAATGAGCTTTTGTGAGTAGGCGATCTCATCTTCCAGCACATCACTTGTGGGTTTCAAAGGGAATTTGTCTTTCATATTTTCGTTTATCTTATAATCGATTTCCTAAGATTCTTCGATCGCTCCACAAGAATTTCTTTTGGTTTCATTTGATTATACCGCGCCTTGGTATGGGTCGCATCCACAATACTGGACTTACTTTTTACGATTTTAATGTTCTTTTTTCTCAACATTGATTGGAGTGGAAGGTGCGCGACCTCCTGCGGGACTAGCGGGACAGGTGAGACCCCGCAAGGCGAAGCCGAGGAGGCTCAACGCCCGCCCCGCGGAGTCGCGTACCTGGAACGGAAATCAACATTTTTTCGTAAGGCTGTTTTCGCATATATTGTTGCTTTCTGAAAAATCCCAAGTGCCGGATTTTCCCCCCTGTATTCATAGGGTTTTACTCTCGAAAAAGAACGGGCAGCTCTTTTCTTTCCTGCTCACCGCGGTTTTGACGACGATTTACCAGGATATTAGTTGAAATTTATATTGAATAGCAACAAAGTTTACGAAAAGAGCCTTTCGTAAAACATGAAGTGAAAAAGGCAGAATCGCTCTTTGAAGTGAGCGATTCTGCCTTTTAGAACTTTATTGGACTTTTTCAGTGCCCTCCTGCAAAGGTACGGCCTTTCTTATGTTTATTATCGATTGACTTCTTCTGTCACTTTTTGAATGAAATCAGAGAGTGGGACTGTTTCAGATTTTTGCTCGCCATATTTCCGAACGTTGACGGCTTCTTCTGTAATTTCATTGTCACCCACTACAAGCATGTATGGTATCTTGCTCATTTGTGCTTCGCGGATCTTGTAGCCGATTTTTTCATCGCGGCTGTCAAGTTCAACACGCAGTCCCTGTGCTTGCAGCTCTTCCTGGACTTTTTTCGCATAATCGAAGTGTACATCCGGGGAAACAGGAATCACCTGAACCTGAACAGGAGCAAGCCAAGTCGGAAAAGCTCCTTTATATTCTTCAATCAGGAATGCGACAAATCGTTCCATTGTCGATACTACTCCACGGTGAATAACGACTGGACGATGATGCTTACCATCTTCCCCGATATATGTTAAGTCAAAGCGCTCAGGAAGCAAGAAGTCAAGCTGTACAGTGGAAAGTGTCTCTTCCTTGCCCAACGCTGTTTTCACTTGAACATCCAATTTAGGGCCATAGAAAGCGGCTTCCCCTTCTGCTTCGAAGTAATCGATTTCCATTTCATCCATTGCTTCTTTCAACATTGCCTGTGCTCTTTCCCACATCTCATCATCATCAAAATACTTTTCAGTATCCTGGGGATCACGGTAGGAAAGCCTGAAGGAATAATCGTTGAGATCAAAGTCCTTATAAACCTCAAGAACCAGACGGACTACACGTTTGAACTCTTCCTTAATCTGATCAGGACGGACAAAAAGGTGGGCATCGTTCAGAGTCATCCCTCTTACACGCTGCAATCCTGAAAGTGCACCTGACATTTCGTAGCGGTGCATTGTGCCGAGTTCCGCGATACGGATCGGCAGTTCACGATAGCTGTGAATGCTGTTTTTGTAAATCATCATATGATGCGGGCAGTTCATCGGGCGAAGAACCAATTGTTCGTTATCCATATCCATGACAGGGAACATGTTCTCCTGGTAATGATCCCAGTGTCCGCTTGTTTTATAAAGATCGACACTTCCCATTACCGGAGTGTAAACATGGTCATAACCAAGTTTTTCTTCTTTATCAACGATATAGCGCTCGATGATGCGGCGGATTGTCGCCCCTTTTGGGAGCCACATTGGAAGGCCTTGTCCGACTTTTTGGGAATTCATGAATAAGTTCAGTTCTTTTCCGATTTTACGGTGGTCGCGTTCCTTTGCTTCTTCAAGCAGGCGCAAGTGCTCTTTTAAATCTTCTTTTTTGAAGAAAGCAGTGCCATATATACGCTGCAGCATTTTGTTATCGCTGTTTCCGCGCCAGTAAGCCCCTGCCACACTCAGCAGTTTGAATTCTTTGATTTTGCCTGTTGATGGTACATGGATTCCGCGGCATAGATCAAAAAAGTCACCTTGCTCATAGATGGAAACCTGCTCGCCTTCAGGAATTGCCTCGAGAAGCTCAAGCTTATATTCATCCCCGATGTCTTCGTACATTTTCTGAGCTTCATCACGGCTGACATCTTTTCTGACAACCTCAATGTTTGATTCAGAAATCTTTTTCATCTCTTTTTCAATTTTAGGCAGGTCCTCGGATGTGATACTGTGTTCCGAATCGATATCATAGTAGAAGCCGCCTTCGATGACAGGACCGATGGCAAGTTTTGCATCCGGATACAATCTTTTCACTGCCTGCGCCATCAAGTGTGCTGTACTGTGGCGCAGCACTTCAAGAGCATCATCATGATCAGGTGTAACGATTTCAATCGGTCCATCCTCTTTAATCGGTGTTCTTAGATCGATCAAGTTTCCGTTGATTTTTCCTGCCAATGCTTTTTTCTTCAAACCTGAGCTGATGGATGAAGCAATTTCTTCAGTTGTCGTTCCTTGAGGAAACTCCTTTACTGCTCCATCAGGAAAAGTAATTTTTAATGACTCTGACATAGTGATGTTCCTCCTATTTTTTATGGTTAGTGTCCGCGGGGATTATAAACATTTTTAGAAAAATAAAAAAACCCCGTCTCTTCAATAAATGAAGGGACGAGGTTTTGTCATAATAATCTCGTGGTTCCACCCAACTTCTCATTTGTTTCATAAAATGCTTTATGAGTACAAATGACTCCGGATCATATAACGGCTGCTGCCGTCAACCAATACTGACGAACGATAAGCGGCGAATTTCTGCGTCGACTTCGCTCGTTCGGATCCTCACGTATTAAGATACGCTCCGGTCCTCTCTCCCTCTTCTCCTTGAACTTCTTGCTTCTCGTTCGTCAGGGGAGGAGAGATCGCGGCGAATTTCTGCGTCGATTTCGCTCGTTCGGATCCTCACGTATTAAGATACGCTCCGGTCCTCTCTCCCTCTTCTCCTTGAACTTCTTGCTTCTCGTTCGTCAGGGGAGGAGAGATCGCGGCGAATTTCTGCGTCGACTTCGCTCGTTCGGATCCTCACGTATTAAGATACGCTCCGGTCCTCTCTCCCTCTTCTCCTTGAACTTCTTGCTTCTCGTTCGTCAGGGGAGGAGAGATCGCGGCGAATTTCTGCGTCGACTTCGCTCGTTCGGATCCTCACGTATTAAGATACGCTTCGGTCCTCTTTCCCTCTTCTCCTTGAACTTCTTGCTTCTTGTTCGTCAGGGGAGGGGCGTTCGTTTTCCTGGTTGAAGTTCAGAGGCGGTAAGTATTTCAATCGTGTTGGGAAGTTCCAGCCGATGCTTCCCTCTCTGTGAACCGTTATGGAATACTGTTGTCCTCATCATAACCTTGATATATGAAGTTAATATGTAGGTTATTATAGTCGGTTAGATGAGGAAAATCAAGCGTCTCGCTGTAAAATGTTATTCGTTTGCAGCATCCGGAATGGCTGATAGGACCTTTCCCGGGAATGCTGACAGCGGCAGGATTCTGACCCGCTCTTCGAATATGTTCTGTATAGTCCGGATTAATTTTAATTCAGGTTCACTGCAATATACATTGATAAGCTTCGGGGCCATTGACAGCAAAGGGGCAATGGTATATGAATCCACATAGACCGGATGGTTTGTCAAAAGCCGTTTATCCACCACACTGAACAAATCATTTCGTGTCATTTCCTTTAAGTCTGCATTGAAAAACAGCAAGTCTGTCCTTGAAAAGTATAAATGAATACTTTCTTGCTGATTATTCTTACTGGCCAGATAATCCCTCAGCATTTGAACGAACATCTGGTAGTCCTGCTCCAGCTTGTATTCATCTATAGCCTTTTCCACATACAAAATCATTCGTTCATAAAGACCTTTCAGCCGAAACTTTACAAAGGAATCAAAATGAACAGGCTCGTCGTTCTGTAGTAAAGATACCAGGTTTTCATTGAGGAATGCCGTTTCATCCCATTCATTCAGCAAGCTGATCAATTCATCCCTATCACCAGAAAGCATCTCGCCAACAATGGTCAGTATCTGTTCCTGTTCATGGAAGTCTTTATAAAAGTAGTATTCTGATAAAGCATAGGCAGCCCATTCCAACCGCTTGATATTCATAATGAACCTAAACAGCCCATCTAAGATGACTTGTTTATTATCCTGGTTTTTGATTGTTACAATATATTGCAGTTGATTCTGAAAAAGAGTTTCATGCACCAGAGTGGTACACGACTCTTTTTCTAAGAAATTTTGGAGATTCTTTGCGTCTCCTTTTTGTTTGAAAATCATTTCAAACAAATCCGCTCCCCCCTTTAAAGCCAAATCCCTGCTTTATATATATGGGGGGCTGGGACAAATTAGAAGCAGCTAGTCCAAAATTCCTTTAAAAAGCGTTTGAGCTTTGCTGTATTTAGAAACAGGATAATCATTTCTCCCGCATCGGTGCGGTTCTCAGGGGGCGGCATAAAAAAAGCATCCGGAGCGGAGATCAACAGAATACATTTCAAGACCACCATATCCAAGAAGAAGAGTACAAAATAAAAACGATTCACCTGCTCCTTTCTTTAATAATCAATATAAATAAAAGCAGGAAATAATCTCCTGCTTTTATTCTCTCCTATTGACACCATCCAGCAGGACGGGCTTTGTCAGATACCTGATTCTTTCCATAATTCTTGCGGCCTTCATCTTTTCCTCTTCACCACGCTGGGAATATGTCAGGTGGTGCTTTAGGCCGTCATAATCAAAGTTTGAGGTGAAGAAAGTCGGGAGGTTCTCAAGCATGCGGAACTGTAGAATGGTTCCAAGTATCTCGTCTCTCACCCAGCTTGACATCGTTTCAGCACCTATATCGTCAAGCATCAGTACAGGTGCCTTCTTGACTGCGTCCAGCTTTTCATCCATCGAGTGATCGTTAAGGGATTGTTTCATTTCCCTGACAAACTCAGGCATGTACACCAAGAGGGAAGACACTTTTTTCTCTGCAAGCTGATTGGCTATAGCACCGAGAAGATAAGATTTCCCGACTCCGAATTTACCATGCAAATAAAGGCCCTTTTGAGTCCTTCCAGCTTCATAGTTCTCAACAAACTCGTTGGCAAGATCAACTGCTTCAAGCCTGCCGGGCGAATCAAGCTCCACATTTGAAAAGGAGGCCATCAAAATATCTTTTGGGACATAAAGGCTTTTAATGAGCTTTTCTGATTTCCGTTTTTCGTCATCCATTTCTTTCCGCGGGCAAATATGATACTCGATATCAATCAGGCTCCCCCTGATGACCAGATGGGGATCAAAGCCTTTCATCATATTTTGACATTGGCCAAGACTTGGACAATCCACACATTGTTTACTTTGAGAAATGTATTCATATAATTTCATCATACTGTTGTCTATCATGGTCCTAGTGACTTTTCCCTGATTAGTTTCAAGAAAATGCTTAACATAATCGTCCCGCAAAATCTCCTGTCTCATCTTTTCGTATCTTTCTTTAAAGGCCTGTGAGCCGGCAAGCTTTTTCAGGGTTTGATTGATGGGTTCCACTTTTCTCCACCTACTTTCGGTATTTCTTCAGTTTTTCTTCCAGCTTACGTCTCTGTTCTTCAAAATCAGCATTACCTTGGGCTGGGTCATTTGTTTCTTTTGCTGAAGTTTCCTCGAACCAATCCGGCAGTTTTTCAGTACGTACAGGTTTTTTATAACTCTTTTTAGTATTCTCTTTTTTCCCTTCCGCCCACTCAAGATACTGTCTATGTTCATTTTTTGCAAGGTCCATGGCCTCTTTGGCTGACGCAACCTTTTTCCGCACCCAATGGGAAGCGATTTTTTCCAGATATCCTTTTGTAAGCTTCATGTCGGTTTTCAGTAAGACATACTGTAAAAGAACATTGGTCACCCCTGTAGAAAGCTTTTTGGAAAACATGACCTCCTCTATGGCCTTCAAATCGCTTTTCGCAGGTTCAATCCCGCCTGAGATATCTTTCAGCACATCTGTAGGGGAAGTCGTTTCCAGGTATTCGATCAATTCTTCTTCCTTTGATGCAGGCTGCTTTTTGGAAGAAGCTTGTGCCTTTTGTACTTTTGGCTGCAAATCCGGAAGGGGATCACCTGCATTCTGCAGCTGATACCAATCCCTTGCCGCTTTCCGAAGTTCTTCAATATTAATCTCATCTTCTTCGGTTAAAGCACTCAGCACCACGTTTTTCATTTGCAGGGGATCGATACTGTACAAGCAGCTAAGCTTGGCCACTGTTTCTTTGACATTAGGTGTAAAAGCCCGCCTTGGGACCATGTTCTGTGAGAGCCCGGCCATCAGCAGATCGAAATCAAAGTCGATAGTATCAACCGGAACCCCTGCAGGGCTCTTCGGATCTGTGAACTTTCCTTCCGCAGGTAATGAGCTTGCCTTCTCTGCATCTTCATCAAGCAAGTTGATGGATTGACTTGAAGCATAAACATCCTGAAATGATCTTGTGACATCTTGGTATAAGGAATAATCAATGTCCTCATCACAGAAGAAGTTCTTCAAGCGGTTAAAATGGGTTTTGCCGATTTTCCGAAAGAGGTAGACATTCAGCATACCATCTGTAAAAAACTGCTGCGGGGAAAGCGGCGGCTGAACCTCATAGATGAATTCCCTCGGGTCACCTTCCTGTTTCACATAAGTCTTCAACAGCCCAATTCCTTCTAACTTTAGGCGGGCTTCGTAAATATCAGGCAAATTGGAAGATAGAAAATTCATCAGGTGATAATGTGTAGATTGTTCCGAATTCAACCTGTATTCCTCTACTTCGCTCAAAAGGGTCATGTACAAACTGAAGCAAACCGGACCTATTAAAGGCTGATACAAGAAGGTAACTGCTTTCCGCTCGTATTCCTGAATGATTCCATTCAAACAGACAGTATACCGGTCAACAGGCTGAATTTTATTCCAATGATTCATCATTCTAATCTCCCTTACTTTTCCGAAAACAATGACTTGCAACAAAGAGAAAAAGAGCCAAGTTGTCCCTCAGCTCAAACATAATCAGTCTTTTTTAATTAAATCCTTCAATTCATCTATAAATACATTAATGTCTTTAAACTGACGGTAAACTGATGCGAAACGGACATACGCCACCTCGTCCACTTTAGCCAGCCTGTCCATCACAAGTTCACCGATTTTTTCGGATGGCACTTCCGAAGAACCTTCGTTCCTCAATTCTTTTTCAATATCGCCAGTAATGCTGTCCAATGTATCCAGGGAAACCGGGCGCTTTTCACACGCTTTGACAAGACCCCTCAGCATCTTCTCGCGGCTGAATTCTTCCCTCGTCCCTTCCTTCTTCACCACAATTAGAGGAAACTCCTCGACTTTTTCAAATGTGGTAAACCGGTAAGAGCACACCTCACATTCGCGCCTTCTTCTGATTGAGCGTCCTTCATCAACCGGACGTGAATCCACAACTCTGGTTCCATTATATTTACAAGATGGACATTTCATAATATCAGCTCCGATATTCTTTGTAACAGTCGGACTGTCTTATTCTATTCTCTACTTAAATAATATAAAATTGAGCCTGTATGCACAAGATGGGATCTATACCCTTTTCAGTCTGCTGTTCAATACATTGTAATAAGAAATAATTTCCTGTCTCATTTTTGCATAGGAGCCGGGCACCTTCTTCTCAGCGCTGATTTTGAAATCAACGGCAGATTCAAACGGGGCAACATTAATGGCTGTAACCACGATGAAATATCCCGGGAAACCGCGTTTCTCCACAGTCACCTCACCGCGCTCCCTCGACTCTCCAATGACTCTATAGTCACTTGCCGAGAACAAATCCAGCACAGCCTGGAATACCTTGTCCTGGGCAGATTTATAATAATGCGTTTTCAGTTCCTTATCTGCAGTTGAATCAGATGTTTCGATGTCTGATTTGAAAATAGTCATTATGGATGAAAATACTCCCAAGTTCCTTCCCCCGCAATCTTCATTAAGCCTCACCTGTTTATGTTCTGAGACTTATCTATTTTTCCGAAAAAACATTCCTATCCTTATTGTACCTAAATTCCTTAGTTAAAAAAAGCATTCACTTCACAAAGAAGGAATACGAAACGTTTTTCTGATAGTGTAATGTCCTTTAAGTCAAAAACACAGGGAACAATTGCCAGTAGGATTGGGGCGGAAGGTGCTTGATCTCATGCGAGAGGCCACCAATCTGTACGGCGCTGAACGGCCGCTTGCGCTTTTTATCAATCCAGCTTCACCGCCTAGCCCCTCGGGGTCATAAGCCCATCCGTCAGGAAGGTTAAAATGCAACCTTCCCGCCGGCTCGTCTTATGCCTGTCGGGGCTGATCAAGGCGCTTGCGCTTTTTATCAATCCAGCTCCACCGCCTAGCCCCTCGGGGTCATAAGCCCATCCGTCAGGAAGGTTAAGTGCAACCTTCCCGCCGGCTCGTCTTATGCCTGTCGGGGCTGATCAAGGCGCTTGCGCTTTTTATATAAAAAAGAGCCGTTCTATTCAATAGAAGGCTCCGTGATTTTATAATGCATTCACTTTTGATTGTTTGACTTGCACAGGACCCATGCCGCGCGGTAATTCGATATTCTCACGCGTTTGTGCATTTAGGGCTTCAGCAATATAATCAGCAGCGATATTAGGATCAAGTTCTCCGCATGTATATACATCAATGCTGGCATAACCATGCTCTGGGAAGCTGTGGATTGTCAAGTGAGATTCTGAAATGATGACCACTCCGCTTACACCTTGTGGAGCAAACTTGTGGAAAGCCACCTCACGAACTTCTGCACCTGATTTCAATGCAGCATCTACAAACGTTTTTTCAATCTCATTTACATCATTTAACTTGTCAAAATCGCAACCCCATAATTCAGAGATTACATGTCTACCCATTGTTTCCATTTGTTGTTTCCCCCTTTGACATAATTTTTTTCGTCAAAATGAACCTATCCTTCAGCAACATAATAACTACCACGGGGGAAAGTTAGTCCGAAGAGGTCCTAACCCTTTAAGTAGTTAACAATATTTACAATTGCGTTCAAGAAGTTCACGAAAAATAGTATACTTTGTTTATTTCAGATTTGCAATAAAAAACGCAATTATTTTCCCGCAAAAATTTTTCTTCAATCAAGGACCTCTGAAGGCTTATTCTGAAAGGCTTTTTAAGCATTCAACGCTGACTTGACTATCGGCTTCCTGCGATTCTCCCCGTTTCATCAGCACCCTCAACATGGGTTTCCCTCTTAAAAGTACTACACGCTTTTATTTTTCTATTAAACTACGAAAAATGGCAATCGACCTATTATTGAGAAGTTTCTTAGTTTCTGTTACTGAGGGTTTCCTTCTTCATTACCCGATTTTATTTCCGGTTATCCACTGTAACATGGTGTTTCAGTACCAAGCCGGCTTTTTACACGTGAATCTTACCAGAGAGAGTCCACATTTCCTGTGCACACAAAAAACCGGGGAGATCCCCGGTTCATCAAGATGTCTTATACGTTTACACTTGCTTTCATTTGTTGCGCTACAAATTTTGTAAGGTCGACAACCCGGCAAGAATAGCCCCACTCATTGTCATACCATGCAAGGACCTTTATTTTACGGTCACCGATGACCATTGTCGACAAGCCGTCAATTATGGCCGAATGCGGATTTGTGTTGAAGTCAATCGACACAAGCGGTTCTGTCGTGAATTGCAGGATTCCCTCAAGAGAACCTTGTGATGCTGTAATTAGCGCTTCATTGATTTCTTCAGCCGTGACGTCCCTCTTCACGTCTACAACGAGGTCGACAAGAGATACGTTCGGTGTCGGAACGCGCAATGCCATGCCGTGAAGTTTTCCTTTCAATTGAGGAAGAACCAGCGACAAGGCTTTAGCAGCACCTGTAGTCGTCGGGATGATGGACTGCCCGCAAGCTCTTGCTCTTCTCAGGTCTTTATGGGGATTATCAATGTTCTTTTGATCATTCGTGTAAGCGTGTACGGTTGTCATAAGTCCATTTTCAATACCAAACTGTTCATCGAGCACCTTCGCAACAGGCGCAAGGCAGTTTGTTGTACAGGATGCATTTGAAATAATGTCATGGTCTCCAATTTTTAGAGCGCTTTCATTTACACCCATAACAATTGTTATGTCTTCATTTTTGCCAGGTGCAGTCAGGATGACTTTTTTCGCACCAGCTTCAAGATGCAAGCCTGCTTTATCTTTAGAATTGAATTTTCCAGTTGCCTCTATGACGATATCAATCTCAAGTTCTTCCCAAGGAAGTTTTCTCGGATCACGATTATTGATTAACTGAACACGTTTATCATTCACAATGATGGCGTCCTCTTCTGTCGATACATTAGCATCGAATATTCCGTGATTTGTGTCATACTTAATAAGATGAGCAAGAGTCTCGGCAGGATAACTTGCATTAATCGCTACAATATCAATATTTTCATCCAGAACAGCCTTTCTGAACACCATTCGACCTATACGACCAAACCCATTTATTGCAATTTTCGCCTTCATTAATCTGGCTCCCCTCTATATAAACGTTATACTGTTTGTGTGTATCAATTAGCAATAGTATAACATATTCACAAAAAAGGTGAATGATAAATTCGCATATTTTAAATGATTAATTATTCTGATTTTTGATATAAAAAAATAAAAAAGAAGCATCTCAGCTCCTTTTAAGGTTCCAGGTTCCAACTGGCAATCAATTCATCCAGCTGTTCTTCTGTGTATTCAATAGTGCCCCTGTTATCCAAAACAGTTTCGGCAAGCCCCTTTTTCTCCTCTAAGGACATTTGGGATTCTATCCGGACGATTGCTTCTGCCTCCTGCAGGGAGTTTCGCTTCATCAGCCTGGTTAACTGGGTTTCCCGATCAACATACACCACTATGGTTTTATCAACCATCCAGCTTAAGTTACTTTCATACAGCAGAGGGATATCCATGATGACTGTCTTCTTTCCGCTTTTAAAAGCTTCATCCTTTTCATCCAGCATGTGTGCTCTCACAGCGGGGTGGACGATGCTGTTCAGTTCTTTTCTCCGTTCTTCATCATGAAAAATAATATCACCGAGTGCTGCACGGTTTAACGTCCCATCGGGATAGAGGATGCTCTTGCCGAATATCTCAATGATTTTTCCGAGTGCAGGTTCCCCAGGCTCAACGACTTTCCGTGCAGCCTCGTCAGCATCTACTACTGTAAACCCTTTTTGAATAAGAAGCTTTGATACCGTGCTTTTTCCACTGGCAATTCCTCCAGTAAGGCCGATAATTGACTTCATTATCAGTCATTCCTTTCTTTACTTCAAAACCGCAGCACGCCAATTAATATTAAGAGCACTCCGGGTAAAAAGGAAACTTTTTGTACCCATCCCATATGGGCGAAACTCTTTCCGATTTTTAAACCTGCCGACAAAAAGACCATGCTCATCACCATCACCGTTAAAGCAAGCAATAGTGGGGAATATCCTAACAATGCTGCACCGAGGCCGGCACCAAATGCATCGAGGGAAAGGGCGAGCCCCAGCATCACTGCTTCCACACCTGTGATTGTTCCTGACCTGTCAAAATCAGCAGCCGTCGGCCTTTTAAAAATATTTATGACGAGCCCGATCGATTCGATTTCAAAGTTAAATAAGATTTTCTCTTCATCAGCAGCAGATTCTTTGCCTGACCGAAAAAATTGCAGAAGGACAAAGGCGCCGAGGGCAATTAGAATGAGCCCGCCAATCTTATCTGCAATTCCTTCAGGGAGGATATTTTCCGCCGTCCCTCCTATAGCCATGGCGGCCAGAAGCGTTCCTGCAGAACAAAATGAAATGATCAAAATGGATCTTAATGGAATTTTCATCTTTCTTAGTCCATAAGTAAGCCCCGTACTAAAACTGTCAAGACTGACCGCAAACGCAAGCATCAATAACAATAGTGCTCCACTCATGTTGAAAAGCTCCTCCTCCGTACACGATCAGGAGTGTAAAAAAACAGGAAACTCCTCCTGCTTTTAAGTAACCCTCCATACGCTAAAAACTACGATAGTATATGGAGAGAGCTTATCAATTGTTAAGAACATATTTTATTCTGCACAGCAGAGTGGCGGTACGGCCATCAGGGTCTCTTCAAATCATACCCTTTAGGGGCATTATAGTGCTGAGATCAAAGGGCATATGCCTATAGTACTTTCTTATTCGCCCATTCGCATTTGATCTCCCCGGGTGAAGTGCTAGAGGTGAAGTGCTATAGTACTTCCCTCATGCCGCTCTATACAGCCCTTTACTTTTGGCAATTTGAACAAAAGTGGGTTCCCCTGCCTGCCGTGACGTTTTTTTCGATAGGTTTGCCGCAGTTTCTGCATTCTTCATTCTTTCGGCCATAGACATACAGCTGCTGTTGGAACATACCAATTTGGCCTTGTGAATTTACGTAAGAACGAATGGTACTGCCGCCTTGTTCCACCGCTTCGCTTAATGTATCAATAATTTCTTTGTGAAGCCTCTTCATTTCTGTTTTTTTTATCGATGTTGCCTTTCTCGCAGGATGAATCCCGCTTCGGAAAAGCGCCTCATCCACGTATATGTTTCCAAGCCCCACTAAAACAGTCTGGTCCAGCAATACTGCTTTGACAGCACGCTCCGTTTTGGCGAGTTTTCCAGTCAGGTATTCGACAGTGAATTCAGGAGAAAATGGTTCTGGCCCAAGCTGGGATAGAGGCAGGCTCAGCCTCTCTTCCCCTTTTGGAAATAAGTGCATGGTCCCAAACTTCCGGACATCCTTATACCTTAATTCTGAGCCATCTTCAAAATGGAAAATAACATGAGTGTGCTTCTCTACTGGTTCATCACTTAGGAACACTCCATACCTGCCTTCCATCCTCAAATGGGAAACAAGGGAAAAATTGTCTGTTTGCAGTACAAGGAATTTCCCCCTGCGGTCGACCCCCTGAATGGATTCACCTTGAAGGGACAACTTGAACTCTTCCGCTTCATCGGGAAGCTTGACCATTTTCGGCCAAAAAACAGATACGGTTTTAATTCTTTTACCTGTAACCAATTCCGCCAGGGTTCTCCTGACGGTTTCCACTTCTGGCAGTTCCGGCACTCAGTTCACCACCCAGTTTTTCATTATTTTGCATCATACCAAGTAGGTCCGTATGAATAATCCACTTTCAATGGTACATCCAGTTCTACTGCATTTTCCATTACATCAGGTACAATTTCTTTTAATCGTTCAATTTCTTCTTCCGGCACTTCAAAAATTAATTCATCGTGCACCTGCAGCAGCAGGCGCGTCTGAAGATTCTCTTTTTCCAGTCTATCAGCCATATCTATCATTGCTTTCTTGATGATATCCGCGGCACTTCCCTGGATTGGAGTATTCATCGCTGTCCTTTCAGCAAAGCTGCGGAGATTAAAGTTGCGGCTGGTGATTTCCGGTATATATCTGCGTCTGTGCAGCAGGGTTTTGACGAATCCTTTTTGTTTCGCTTCACTGATGATGTCATCCATATACTCCTTGACTCCAGGGTAACTATCCAGATACCTCTGAATGAACTCTCCCGCCTCTTTCCTGGTGATGCCCAAGCTTTGGGAAAGACCGAAATCACTAATACCATAGACAATCCCGAAATTGACGGCTTTAGCATGCCTTCTCATATTGGAAGTGACACTGTCTGCCTCTACATGGAAAACATCCATGGCTGTTTTCGTATGAATATCCATCCCTTCGTTAAAAGCCTGAATTAATTTCTCATCTCCCGCAATATGAGCCAGGACACGCAGTTCAATCTGTGAATAATCAGCGGCGAACATCAGCCAGTTTTTCTCAGATGGCACAAATGCCTGCCTGATTTTACGGCCTTCTTCAAGGCGGATAGGAATGTTCTGCAGATTCGGATCCGTAGAACTCAGTCTCCCCGTTTGAGTCAGAGCCTGATTAAAGCGGGTATGGACTTTGTTGTTGTCTTCATGAATCACTTTCAATAGGCCTTCAATATAGGTTGACTGCAATTTACCGAGCTGGCGGTAATTCAGGATATGTTCGACAATTTCATGCTTGGACTGCAGTTTTTCAAGAACATCTGCTGACGTAGAGTACCCAGTCTTTGTCTTTTTGATAGCCGGAAGCTCCAACTTTTCAAAAAGAATGACACCTAGCTGTTTCGGTGAATTGATGTTAAATTCTTCACCGGCTAATTCATGGATTTTCTTTTCCATCTCATCAAGACGGTTTGCGAGCTCCGTCTTCATTTTTTTCAAGCGGTCCACGTCCACAGCGACACCCGTATATTCCATATCAGCCAGAATGATGGCCAGCGGAAGCTCGAGGTCCGTAAACAGCTGGTACTGATCGTTTTCCTTCAACGCAGCTTCGCATGTGCTCTTCAGTTCAAAGACAACATTCGCTTTTCGTGCCAGATGCTCTGCCAGTTTTTCTTCAGCTGGCACCTTCCGTTTTGCCCCTTTGCCGTATACTGCTTCGTCCGATTCAATGGCAGAAGCACCGTGCCTTTTGGCAACAGAGGCGAAGTCATCGGCTGATTCAGCCGGATTGAGGATATAGGATGCAATCAACAAGTCGAAATCGACACCATTTAGTTGGACACCCTTACGTCTTAAAGACACGATGGACCTCTTGGCATCATATACCGACTTCTGGATGGTTGCATCAGCGGCCCACTCTTTGAATGCTTCGGAAGAAAGAGCCGTTTCCAGTGTGAAGAAATAATTGCCTGTTTTATTTCTCATGCTGATTCCAACAATATCACCATTGAAGTAATTGTCTTCCATTACCTCAATATACAGAGATGACTCTTCTTTTAGGTGATCCTCTTTTACTTCAGTTACTATTTCAAAAGAAACATCCTGCAAATCCTGCTCTTCTTCCACCGTTTCGCCCATTTTCTCCAAAAGCGAGTTGAAGCCTAATTCTTTAAAAAACGCTTTAAGCTTCTTATCATCGCTTCCTTCGTAATTGAGTCCCTCTACAGTGACCTCTATCGGAGCTTCCCGGAGTATGGTGGCAAGTTCTTTACTCATGATGGCCTGATCTTTGTTTTCCTCAAGCTTTTCTTTTAATTTCTTACCACTCACTTCGTCAAGGGATTCAAGAAGTTTTTCAATTGTTCCAAACTGCTTCAGCAGCTTTATCGCTGTTTTTTCCCCTACACCGGGTACTCCTGGAATATTATCGGAGCTGTCACCCATCAAGCCTTTCATATCAATGATTCTGTCTGGAGTGATTTCCCACTTCTCCATGATATGTTCAGGTGTATACATTTCAATATCCGTGATCCCTTTGCGTGTGATGCCCACTGTTGTGGTTTCAGAGCTTAGCTGCGTCAAATCCTTATCCCCGGAAATGATTTTAACTTCGTAACCGTCTTTTTCTGCCTCCAAGGAAAGGGTCCCGATAATGTCATCAGCTTCATAATTCTCAAGTTCGTACCTTGGGATCTGATAGGCATCAAGCAGTTCCCTGATATAAGGGAATTGCTCCGAGAGTTCCGGCGGCGTCTTCTGCCGGCCGCCTTTGTATTCGCCAAAGGTTTTATGTCTGAATGTGGTCTTCCCCGCATCAAAAGCGACCAGAATATGTGTCGGTTTTTCTTCTGACATGATTTTCTGCAGCATAGTGGTAAAACCATAAACGGCATTCGTATGTACCCCTTTATCATTGTTCAATAAGGGCAGTGCAAAAAAGGCACGGTAGGCAATACTGTTCCCGTCAATCAGAACTAATTTTTTTTTCATAATGAACCTCCCTGGTAAAGGTTTTTGTTTGTTGAAAAATACGACAAAAAAACCGCTATATTTCCTTCATTCTATCATGTTCAGAATAGAAAGGAAAAATAACGGCCCTGCTGCCGGCATGGACGCCGGCTTACCTATTTAGTTAATTTTTTATTCTGTATACCCTTGCAGCAGTTTGGCATAAGGGGAGTCAGATGGAAGGACCAGGACAGTTTCTCCATCCACTGTTTTCTTATAAGATTCAAGAGTCCTGAATAATTGATAGAACTCAGGATCCTTGGAGAAGGATTCATTATAAATCTTGGCAGCCGCTGATTCACCTTCAGCTCTGATGACATTCGCATCCGCCTTTGCCTTGGCAAGCAATTCAGTGACTTCCCGGTCAGTATCCGCCATGATTCTCTGCTTTTGGGCATCCCCTTTGGAGAGATACTCCTGAGCGGTTTTTTCCCTTTCCGAAATCATCCGTGTGTAGACAGAATTTTCATTTGCTTCCGGTAAGTCCGTTCGTTTCATCCTGATATCTGTTACAGTGATTCCATAATCCCCATTATCAAGAAGGTCATTCACTCTTTCCGTCACTCTGTCGTTAAGGCTTCCCCTGGCAGATTTCTCATCATTGATGACTTCTGCATAGTTCAACTTACCCAGCTCAGCACGGACAACCGAGTAAATGAACTCTTCCATTCTTGTTTCTGCATTGATGACATTCCTTGCATTGGAAATCATTTTAATCGGATCTTCAATTCTCCACACAGCATAGTTATCAATCAGCATTCTTTTTTTGTCTTTCGTATTGATCTCAGCTTCAGAGACATCATACGTCATTTGATATTTTGGAAGAGTTGAAACGGTTTGGATAAACGGGATCTTATAATTCAGCCCCGGTTCCTCTTCAATCCTGACCACTTCACCAAACTGCCGTACAACCCGGTATTCCCCTTCCTTAACGATAAATACATTCAGCAGTACCAGCAGCAATACAGCTATTACAGCTATCAAGAAAATGCCAATCTTCGTGTACTTCCTCCATTCAATCTCCGGTTTCTTTTTATCATTCAAGTTGGTAATAATGGAATCACTCATTTTCAGCATTCCCTTCTTGACCTTGGACAGGCTTTTCTTTTTCTAATGGACGAATCGGGAAGTATTTCATTGTGTTTCCGTCGTCATTCATGATATAAACTTCGGCTTCCGGTAAAACCTGCTCAAGAGTTTCCAAGATTAAACGCTGTTTTGTAATTTCCGGATTCCCTTTATATTCAGCATATAATTTATCAAAGACAGCTACATCTCCACGAGCCTGCTCTATTCTTGCCGATTTGTCACCAGTTGCCTTGGAAACGATCGCATCCTTTTCACCTTGTGATTCATTCAGTCTCTGGTTCTGGTATTTCTCCGCTTCATTGATTTTAGTGTTCATCGTTTCGCGGGCATCCGTTACATCAGTGAATGCCTTCCGGACATCATCATTCGGAAGCTCAACATCCTGAAGCTTAACTCCGATAACAGAAATACCAATATCATACTTATCGACTAACGTCACGAGAAGGTCCCTGACATCAGCTTCAATTTCCGCTTTCCCGGAAGTCAATGCCTCATCAATTTCAGTGCTCCCGATGATACTTCTTAAAGAAGAAGAAGTTGCATCGTATAGTATTTCTTTAGGATCTTCTGCATTGAATAAATATTTTTCAGGGTTTGTAATCTTCCACTGAACGACTAAATCCGCCAGTACAATATACTCGTCACCAGTGATCATCTTCGTTTCTTTAGGAAACTCGGTGATTTTCCCATCTTTTTCTTCATAGCCAAACTGAAGGCTGTAAGTTTCCTTTGATAATTTTTCCACTGTCTGAATCGGCCACGGCATTTTGAATTTCAAACCGGATTCTGTAATCGTCTCCCCGGCCTCCCCAAATGTCAGGACGACAGCCTGGTCGGATTCATCAACAGTGAACCAGGATGTAAACAGAATCAATAGCAGAACAACAGCTCCTGCTACCATTCCCGCAACCTTATAGATTTGCTTCAGGCTCATTCCCATTCCCCTTTCAATCTCGATACCTACTATACGGTGCAAATAACAAAAAGGTTTCATTTATATTACGAAAACGAAAATACCAATCGAAACGCCACGGTCACCGCCGTACAAACTGGAACGCACCCGTCTTTGACATAGGAATCACCGTCAAAACAATGTTCAACTGGGTACGGATGGGAGAGTCTCGATTCATTTGCACCTTTGAATCACCCACCACATGGAAGGCATTCCAGGACTGAGCAAATTGACAACTCGAAAAGATGAACCTGGGAAATAAGAAATTGTATCATGATAAGAGGAGAGGCAGATTAAAGAAGTAACCCAATAAATAGAAAAGGTGAGAACGGGGTCAGTTCTCACCTTTTCATGGCTCCTTGGATGAAGGGGTTTTCACTTAGTATAGTAACACCCATTTATTAAGCTCCATTGAAAGAATTGTAAAGCTAATGTAAAGTTACTAGTTTTCTGCAAAACCATCCTCCGGCATCCTTTTTAGCAGAGTAACTGTAAAGAGCGTGCCTTCATTTACTCTGCTCTCCACTTCTATATTTCCACCATGTGCCTCTATCAGGTGTTTTACAATGGCCAATCCCAGCCCGGTCCCCCCAGAGTCGCGGCTTCTGGCTTTATCGACCCTGTAGAACCTTTCAAAGATCCGGGGGATTTCTGTTTCCTCTATTCCGATGCCGCTGTCACGGACCCTCATGACCACAGTTGAATCCGTTTGGCTTAATGAAACCAAGACTTCACCGCCTTCTGGAGTGTACGTAAGTGCATTTCCAATCAAATTGATGAATACTTGTTTGATTCGGAAACTATCCACCTCAGCCACCGCAGGCTCATCTGCATGCAGTTTAAGCTGGATTCCTTTTTTCATAGTCTTGTTCTCAAGGATCGTGATGACCTCTTTCAACGTCTCACTGATATCGGCTTCTGCTAGATTAAGTTCAAACCCCTGCTTTTCCATTTTCGAAAGATCAAGCAAATCAGTAATCAATGATTGAAGCCTGTCGCTTTCACTCAAGATGATGTTCAGGAACATTTTCAGTGTTTCTTCGTCATCCATTGCTCCGTCCAACAATGTTTCACTGAATCCTTTTATGGAGGTAATCGGTGTCCGAAGTTCATGGGAAACATTAGCCACGAAATCTTTCCTCATTTGCTCGAGCTTTTTTAGCTCTGTGATATCATGAAAAACAAGCACAATGCCTTTCCACTCTTCCTTCATGCTTATGATCGGTGCACCATAAACCTCAAAGTGCCGTCTTTCTATTTTAAGAGGAAGAAGAAGCTGCTTGCGGATCTTTTGCTCCGTCATAAAAATCTCTTCTACTAATTTATTCACCTCAGGAAAGGTGATGAGGTCGTAATATCGTTTATGGTTAGTCCGTTCAGAATCTATGGCAAAAAACTCTTTGAAAGCCTTGTTGGTCAAAACGGCAAAGCCTCTATGGTCGATCAACAGCAGTCCGCTTCCCATACTTTCAATGAGTGTCGTCAAGCGATTTTGCTGGATTTCCTGGGCTGAAGTCATGTCCTGGAGGTTTCTGGCCAATATATTGATGGACGTACTCAACATACTGGTTTCATCCATCCGATCCTCATACGTCCTGGCGCGATAGTTTCCTTTAGCCAGCTCCATCGCCACCTGTGTGGCAGAATCAATCGGTTTTGTATAACGTGAGGTGATTCTTGCCCCGAGCATGATAATGACTGCAAGGGCAAGACCCAGTGATATCGATAACACTGCCCAAATTTGCTTGTAGCCTGCAATCAGTATATCTACACGGGAGCTCAATATTAATAAGGAAGAATCCTCACCGGATCCAATCGGCTGCCAGTAATACACCACATCGCTGCCGCTTTTGATCATTGTATTTTGAGCCTGTCCGCTATTCCACTCTTCCGTGATTTCTGAAATGGCATTCCTTTGCTTTTCCTCATCCATATCAGTAAATGGACTGCTGTCCTTCAGGATTTGGCCATCCGGTCCCGCAATAGTGACCCTGATATCCAGCAAACGGCTGATTTCCTCTATCTGATCCTCTGAAACGGATTGCGGCTCCTGGTCGGTAATGACCTCATTCACTACTAGTTTCGCCTCTTTTTCAATTCTGTTATTAAAAGATTGGAGATAGTAGCTCTTGAACATTTGTCCCAGCAGCACTCCGAGACCAATAAGCACCCCAATGATCAACATAATGAGAGCAAACAGGAGCCGGGATCTGAATTTGATCATGAACCTCTCTGCTCTTCCAGCTTATAGCCCAAGCCCCTGATTGTTTTTATATAGGAAGGTTTCTTCGTATTTTCTTCAATCTTTTCCCTTAAGTGGCTGATATGTACATCGACTATCCGTGTATCACCGGCAAAATCATAATTCCAGACCGCGCTAAGCAGCTGGTCTCGAGTCAAAACCCTGCCCCGGTTCTCTGTTAAATATAATAGAAGTTCAAATTCCTTTGGCGTCAGTTCCAACAAGCTGCCAGTAAAGTAAGCTTCATATTGTTCAGGATATACTTTCAGTTCCCCTACTTGCAGATAATCCTTTTGTTCTGCACGCAGATGTTCTGCAGCATCAATGACAGCCTGGCTTCTGCGCAAGATGGCTTTTACCCTTGCCATTACTTCTCTGGGGCTGAACGGTTTAGTCATATAATCATCGGCACCAAGCTCAAGCCCCAATACTTTATCAAATTCATCGTCTTTTGCGGTGAGCATCAGAATGGGAATCATCACTTTTTGCTGACGGATCTGTTTACACACTTCAATCCCGTCCATTTTTGGAAGCATCAAGTCAAGGATCATTAAGTCAGGTATATGTTCCAACGCCAAATCTCTACCTTCTTCACCGTCATATGCCGTGATAACTGAATAACCCGCCTGCTCAAGATTGTACTTCAGAAGCGTGACAATTGAATGCTCATCGTCGACTATAAGAATCTTTTTACTCATAAAGTGTTCCTCCGTCTACCCGTATTAAAAACCCCAACATCCAAAAATATTTAATTATGATTTTATTATAATATAAATAATCCCCACAATCCCGTACCAATCATATAAATTCCACTTTAGATTCCTTTACGGCCAGGAATTTTGGATAAAAAAAGACCAACCGGCATACCGGTCAGCCTAGCTTCGCCTATTAGAAATTTTCAAGTGTACTGCCATTCATCTTTTCAAGCTTATGAGGAGGACAAACGTCGATCGACCCTTTTATGACCGTCTCTTCCTCTTCATTCGTCGCAATCACATCCACCGTAACCAAGTGACTTTTGCTGTCTATATTCTTCACTTCAAAAAGAAATTGGACGGTATCATAATGATATACAGGTTTTGGAAACTCAAGAACCTGCTTCATGATATGGGAACCTGGACCCGGCAGATATTTTGAGATAGCTGAGCTGATGATGCCTGTCAGCATAACTGCTGGAACCAACGGTTTCTTGAATGGAGTCTGTGAGGCATAATCATGCTGTATGTATAAAGGATTGGCGTCGTTGGTCAGTCCCAAATACAGAAGCAGATCTTTGTCTTCTATCTTTTCTGTCAATGTCAGTTTCTCACCAACTGAAATATCTTCAATCTTTCTGCCCGGCTTACGTTTTTTACCTAATAACATGCTGGCGCACCTCCGTTGTAACCGATTACAATTAAGAATAGAATAAATACTCTTTATTGTCTGTCTATTTATATATTACCATTTATAGTATGACCTTACAAAGGGGAATTTTTCAGGAGAATTGAAATTAGTGTCTTTAATGGCCGGCTCTTTTCGTATAGACCCTTGCTATTAGGAAGAGGTTGTTGAGATTAGCCAGGTAGGTGCAGGCGCTGAATTAAAAAGCCGGAGCGGCCGTTCAGCGGCGTACAGATTGGA
This sequence comes from Bacillus sp. SRL337, assembly GCF_984799155.1. Taxonomy (NCBI): domain Bacteria; kingdom Bacillati; phylum Bacillota; class Bacilli; order Caryophanales; family Bacillaceae; genus Bacillus; species Bacillus sp. SRL337. The sequence continues at coordinate 3,507,628 of NZ_OZ481793.1, forward strand.
GGGCTTCTCCATGAGCTATAGGTTCTCAACGAACAGAGTGACTTATGAAAGAATGGAGACCGAAATCTGGCAGCCGCTTGGCCTTGGAGCTGGATTCACAAGCAGAGAGACTGAAAGTCCGCTAGGCGCTGGCCGCTGAAACTAGATGAGTCCCGCAGGAGGACGCAATTATTTCACGTATATAGATCTAGCTATCTTGCACAAAACAAACTTTAAAAAGGCCTATATAATTTACTGTTATTGTGAAAGCAAGTTCGCGACAGCTTTTTGAAAGACTGAATCTCCAGCTTGGAATCTTATTCAATTAGATGTTATAAGTAAGGCTGATCCCAGGATCAGCCTCTCCCGTATTTACTACCCACCTGAATGTTCTGTTAAAAAACAAAAAAACCGAACTCAGACACTCGAATTCGGCTTCTTTCTTTACAGTTATTTTAAAACATCCATTACATTTTTGACAGAATCTGCAGACTTTGAAAGTGCTGCCATTTCGTCTTCTTCCAGTTCCAGTTCTATGATTTGTTCAAGTCCATTTCCGCCCAGGATTGTCGGTACACCAAGGTAGATTCCTTCAAAGCCATACTCTCCTTCCAGATAAGCGATTGCCGGGATGACTCGGCGTTGATCCCTGAGGATGGCTTCGATCATTTGAACAAGGGAGGCAGCAGGTGCATAATACGCACTTCCGTTTCCTAACAGGCCTACGATTTCACCGCCGCCTTTACGTGTGCGTTCCACTATTGCTTCCAAACGCTCTTTTGGAATTAATTTTTCCAATGGAATCCCGCCAGCATAAGAGTAGCGTACCAGCGGAACCATATCATCACCATGTCCGCCCAGAACGAACCCTGTTATGTCTTTGACTGACAGGTTCAATTCCTGGGCAACAAATGTACGGAAACGAGCGGTATCCAGTACACCCGATTGGCCGATGACTCGATTCTTAGGGAATCCCGATTCTTTGAAAACAGTGTAAGTCATCGCATCGACCGGGTTTGTCAAAACGATGATGATACTCTCAGGAGAATACTTAACAATTTCCTGTGTTACAGATTTCATGATCTTTTGATTTGTCTGCACAAGATCATCACGGCTCATGCCCGGTTTACGGGCAATACCCGCTGTAATCACGACGATATCGGATTCCTTTGTATCTTCATAGTTTGAGGTGCCGGTAATTTTCGCATCGAATCCTTGGACAGGGCTGGCTTCTTCCATATCCAAAGCTTTTCCCTTAGTGGGATCTTCCATTTGCGGAATATCGACAAGCACGACATCGCCCAGTTCTTTCTGTGCTGCCATCAATGCTGTTGTAGCACCTGTGAATCCGCCGCCGATAACTGAAATTTTCTTACGTCTGATTGCCATAAGAATCGCCCCCATTTATTAGTTTTTTAACAGAGCCGGCTTGCATAAATGCAAGCCGGCTCGTTTTCATTCAAATGAATGGAATATGATACTACATGTTTTTAATTAATGCTGTACCGAACTCAGAACATTTAACTTCTGTAGCACCATCCATTAGACGTGCGAAATCATATGTTACGACTTTAGACGCAATTGTTTTTTCCATTGATTTTGTAATCATTGCAGCAGCTTCCGTCCAGCCAAGGTGTTCAAGCATCAGTACACCTGAAAGGATAACAGAAGATGGATTGACTTTATCTTGTCCAGCATATTTAGGTGCTGTCCCATGAGTTGCTTCAAAGATCGCATGTCCAGTATCGTAGTTGATATTTGCTCCAGGAGCGATTCCGATTCCTCCTACTTGTGCAGCAAGAGCATCCGAGATATAGTCTCCGTTCAGGTTCATTGTAGCTACTACATCGAACTCAGCCGGGCGCGTAAGAATTTGTTGTAGGAAAATATCAGCGATGGCATCTTTCACGATGATTTTGCCAGCTGCTTCTGCATCAGATTGAGCTTGGTTTGCTGCATCCAAGCCTTTATCATCTTTGATACGGTCATATTCAGCCCATGTGAATACTTTCTCACCGAATTCTTTTTCAGCAAGCTCGTAACCCCAGTTCTTGAAGGCACCTTCAGTGAATTTCATGATGTTGCCTTTATGTACAAGGGTAACAGACTTGCGGCCTTCTGTGATAGCATAGTTGATTGCCGCACGAACAAGGCGTTGTGTACCTTCTTCAGATACAGGCTTGATTCCGAGACCGGATGTTTCAGGGAAACGGATTTTGTTTACGCCCATTTCATTTTGAAGGAAAGAGATCAACTTTTTCACTTCATCAGAACCTTTGGCATATTCAATACCTGCATAGATGTCTTCTGTATTCTCACGGAAGATAACCATGTCAGTATCCTCAGGACGTTTTACAGGAGAAGGTACACCTTCAAAATAACGTACCGGACGAAGACAAGTGAACAAGTCCAGCTCTTGGCGAAGAGCAACGTTCAATGAACGGATTCCGCCTCCGATAGGTGTTGTAAGAGGTCCTTTGATCGCGATGAAATATTCGCGGACTGCGTCAAGGGTTTCGCTTGGAAGCCATTCGCCAGTTTGATTGTAGGCTTTTTCTCCAGCTAATACTTCTTTCCAGACAAGCTTGCGCTCACCATTGTAAGCTTTTTCAACTGCTGCATCTAATACACGGGAAGCCGCAGCCCAGATATCAGGACCAGTTCCGTCACCTTCGATAAAAGGAACGATTGGATTGTTTGGTACATTCAAGCTGCCATTTTCAACAGAAATTTTTTGACCTTCAGACATAATATTACCTCCATATTCATGATTAAAGGGACTGACAAAAGGCATGAATACCTTTGGAATCAGACCCGCTTTATTGTTGACGGAAAAGGCCCGGCTATATAAAAGCAAAAGCCTTTTCCATTGTCATTACACCAGATATTAAGCTTTTTGTAAAATATTAACCGCGCTGTTCTAAAGGTATATACTCCTGCTTTCCAGGACCAATGTAATCCGCACGAGGACGGATCAGGCGGTTATTGCTGTACTGCTCAAGGATATGTGCAAGCCAGCCTGACACCCGGCTCACCGCAAAGATCGGTGTGAACAGGTCATGGTCGATTCCAAGGCTGTGATAGACAGAAGCTGAATAGAAATCAACATTTGGCGGCAATCCTTTTTCAGATGTCACGATGTCTTCAATCTTCGTGGACATTTCATAGTATTTGCTTTCGCCTCTAAGCTCAGTCAGTTTCTTGGACATCTCTTTCAAGTGTTTTGCTCTTGGGTCACCCTGCTGATAAACGCGGTGGCCGAAGCCCATGATTTTTTCTTTGTTATCCAGCTTTTGGCGGATGACAGATTCTACGTTGTCTACTGAATCAATCTCCGTAAGCATTTTCATCACCTGTTCGTTGGCACCGCCATGAAGAGGTCCTTTCAACGCGCCGATAGCGGCAGTTACGCCAGAATATACATCTGACAGTGTCGCCACACATACACGCGCAGTGAAAGTGGATGCATTCAGTTCATGGTCCGCATGAAGAACGAGCGCCTTGTTGAATGCTTCAACTTCGATATCTGCAGGCTCATTGCCTGTTAGCATGTATAAGAAGTTTGCCGCAAAACCAAGGTCAGTCCTTGGAGCGATTGGTTCTTTTCCACTGCGGATCCGAGCAAAGGATGTAACTATAGTAGGGATTTTAGCTTGAAGGCGAACGGCTTTGCGGAAGTTTGCTCCTTCTTCCATTACATCGGCTTCTTCATCATACAAACCAAGTAATGAAACAGCTGACCTTAAGGCAGCCATAGGATGGACCTCTTTGATTGGATACATTTTGAAGTGCTCGATTACTTCCTTAGGCAGGGCAGCATTCTCTGCCAGCTCCTTTTTCAGCTCGTCAAGCTCGGAAGCCGCAGGCAATTTAAGATTCCATAATAGATAGATGATTTCTTCAAAGCTGGCATTGTTTGTTAAATCATCGATATTGTAGCCTACGTATGTAAGGGTATCATCAATGATCGAACTGATTGATGAAGTAGTAGCTACAACACCTTCTAATCCACGAGTTGTTGTCATTAAAAACCTCTCCTTTATCTGAATTTCGCCAGTTGTCCACTATAAGATGAACTAGTTTCCAAGAGAAATATAATCTCTTAAAAAAAGGCTTGTTCCAAAATATAACGATAATTGGTATAAGACCAGCGCTATCGAGCGCTCGCTCAACAAAGTACCACACACTCATCCCGGGGATTCAGAATTTACTCCGGATTCAAATAATGGGATGCGCTTTCATTTTCTATTATAAACAATTATCTGACTTTTGTGAATGAAAACGGATTAATTTCTACAATAATTATTTTAGTAGAAAAATAAACAACTCTATTTCTATCTCTATCTTAACATAGTATTTCCATTTCTTCTAACCATTATTGATTCTCGCCTGACCTGCCGGAAACCCATGGCCGTATAAGGGTTTAAACCTATCCAACCGAGGAGATTATCTTTCTGGCCACTAGTGATCAGAAGGAAAATGATAGTATATGGGGAAACTAATAAGTTTCCATACTTTCTCAATTTATTTTCCGAGCTGCCAACAAGGAATTGAAAGAATATGCAAGTTTTACTCAAGAATTCCTTTATCCCCCCAGAAGTATCTTTCTTTCATAATAGTGCTCATATAAAATAGAATAGTAATATATTGAAAATATCCTGGGGGGACATGAATGAATGTAGAATTTCTTTACCGCTGCTTGCGTTTTTTATTTGTCACAGCGGTAGTAGTTTTAACGGGGATAGCCATCTTTTACATCTCCAAGGTGACCTATCCATTCATCATCGCTTTAGTAATCGCCCTTCTTATTAACCCATTTGTAAACTTCCTGGAGAAGAAAGCTAAAATGCCGCGGGGGCTGGCTGTCGCACTTGCCTTGATTCTGATCATCGCCTTGTTTGTCGGCCTCATCACTTTGCTGATCACGGAAATAGTATCTGGTGCCAATTATCTGTCAGATGTTGTTCCCAGGCATGTAGATACTCTTGTGGAGTACTTCGAAAACTTTGTAGCTGGACAAGTCATACCTTTTTACCATCAAATCAGCGGTCTGTTCAAAGACCTGGAGGCTGGACAGCAGGGAGCCATTCTGGAAAACATTCAAGCAGCTGGCGAAAAAATCGCCTCCTCAGCAGGTGATTTTTTACAAAACTTCTTTCAGAAACTGCCGAATCTGGTTTCCTGGATTCCAAATGCAGCTACAGTCCTGATTTTTTCTGCATTGGCGACTTTTTTTATCAGCAAAGACTGGTACCACCTTTCAGAAAAATTCGCCAAATATGTTCCTGTCAAAGCTGCAGTGAGCAGCAGGAGAGTCTTCACCGACCTAAAAAAAGCACTGCTTGGATTCATTCGTGCCCAGTTTACCTTAGTTTCGATTACAGCAGTGATTGTGCTCATCGGACTTTTGATTCTGCGTGTTGATTATGCGATTACCATTGCCCTGGTCAGCGGACTGGTGGACATCCTCCCATACCTTGGGACCGGTGCCGTGTTTGTACCATGGATCATTTACGAGTTGATCATGGGGAACATCGGCCTGGCTGTCGGACTGGGTGTACTCTATCTGGTAGTTGTGGTCCAAAGGCAGATCATGGAACCAAAAGTCCTATCTTCCAGCATCGGGCTGGACCCTTTAGCGACTTTGATCGCCCTTTTCGTAGGGTTCAAACTCGTAGGCTTCCTCGGCCTTATTCTCGGCCCTGTTACCCTGGTGATTTTATCTACCCTGCGAAATGCAGGTGTGTTCCATGATTTATGGATGTTCATTAAAGGGAAAACTGATATAAAAGAATAAAATTTTGCAGGCTTTTACAGAGAGGTTTTTCATTCATGTTGGGGATCATTTAAGGCTTTTATGGGAGGTTTGTGATTTCTGGCGGCCAGCACCATGTCGGAGGCAAGAGTTTTTTATTGTTTGGCCCGGCTTTGAACTCCAGCTGCCTCCTGGATCTCCTTCCCACCTGGACTCCTCTCTCTTTTGAACTCCTAAGCCTGGACAGATCTCCCTTTCTCCGTCTCTTCACTCTTTTTTGAGCTCTAGTTTCCCTTCATACAAAAAAGCCCCGTTCAAAGAACGGAGCTTTTGTTTGTTTATCGATATATTATAACGTTGCCGTTGTTGATCCACCTTCTGAATAATCTATAGATGAATGGTTTGACCACTTTTCTTGTCTGTGGGAACAACAGAATAAAACCAATGGCATCCGTTATGAATCCGGGTGTAAGAAGCAATACCCCTCCTACCAGGATACACAGCCCATCGACGATGACATCCCCGGGAAGCTGGCCAGTCCTGATTTCTTCCTGAACGTTCCTTATGGCCTGAAGACCCTGCTTTTTTGCCAAATAAGCGCCAAGGACGCCTGTAGCAATAATTAATAGAATTGTCGCGGGTACTCCGAAGGTCTGCCCGGAAAGGATCAAGAGTCCTATTTCAAGTGCAGGCACTACGATTAAGAATAACATCATATATCTCATTATTTTGATTCCCCCATTTTTGTTGGACAACCTGTATTTATTATATCATATGACGTCAAAATGAACTGATGCCAGGATACGGCAATTTTCCAACAATTCGATACTCCCAAAAAAAGAAAAGTGACGTCCCTCTACGGAGACATCACTATCTTCATAAGACCTATTAATTACAGTACACTTGCATGTCCGTCATAAATGACCCCTCTAGAGGAATCCACTGTGATTTCCTGGCCATCTTTCAATAGGGACATTGCATTTTCCACCCCGACAATGACAGGGATTCCGATATTGATTCCAACAACTGCAGCATGGCTTGTCAGCCCGCCTTCTTCTGTAATCAGGGCGGAACATTTCTCAAGTGCCGGTACCATATCTTTGTCGCTTCCCACAGTAACAAGAATGGAACCTGGCTGTACTTTTTCATTGGCTTCGGCAGCATTCTTGGCAATTACCGCTTTTCCGTATGCTGTTTTACGTCCGATTCCCTGCCCTTTTGCAAGGATATCGCCGACAACATGAATCTTCATAAGATTTGTAGTTCCAGACTCGCCAATCGGCACACCAGCAGTGATAATGATTCGGTCACCGTGTGTGATGATACCTGAGTTTACGCTTTCCTCAACGGCCATTTCCAGCATTTCATCTGTAGTGGAAACCTTTCGGCCGCTTTGGGAATACACACCCCAAACCAACGCAAGCTTGCGAGAGACAGAATCACTGGCTGTTACCGCAATGATAGGCGCTTTAGGGCGGTACTTGGAAATCATTCTTGCTGTATGGCCGCTTTCTGTCGGAGCCACAATGGCATTGACAGATAAGTTGATGGCTGTATGGGCAACAGATTGCCCAATGGCATCCGTCATATTATGTCCAGTGTCTTTGCTGCGATTGGAAAGGACCTCTTTATAGTCAAGCGCTGTTTCTGCACGAGAAGCAATATTATGCATCGTTTGAACAGCCTCTGTCGGGTAGGCACCAGCTGCGGTTTCACCTGAAAGCATAATGGCGTCCGTCCCATCAAAGATTGCGTTTGCCACGTCACTCGCTTCCGCCCTTGTCGGACGTGGGTTGCGCTGCATGGAGTCAAGCATTTGCGTTGCCGTGATGACCGGCTTGCCTAATGCATTACATTTTTTAATCAACGCTTTTTGTACAAGAGGCACTTCTTCGGCCGGGATTTCTACTCCCAGATCGCCTCGGGCTACCATCAAACCATCGGAAACTTCCAGTACTTCATCGATATTATCGACACCTTCCTGGTTTTCGATTTTAGGCACGATTTGGATAGTTGCAGCATTATTATCCTCTAGCAGCTGACGGATTTCCAATACATCGGAAGCACGTCGAACGAAAGAGGCTGCGATAAAGTCCACACCCTGTTCGATACCAAAGAGAATATCACTGGCATCCTTATCAGTGATACCAGGCAGGTTCACAGATACACCAGGAACATTGACACCCTTCTTGTTTTTCAGTGTCCCGGAGTTAAGTACTTTCGTCTTAATTTCCCCTGCACCTTTATCAAGGGAGATGACCTCAAGACCAATTAAGCCGTCATCCAAAAGGATTTTGGATCCAACTTCTACATCATCAATCAGACTATCGTAAGTAATGGAGAACTTTTCAGGAGTTCCAAGGACTTCCTGCATGGATACAATGGCTTCAGATCCTCTTTCAAGCTCGATTGCACCATTTTCCATGTTGTTCGTCCGGATTTCCGGCCCTTTCGTATCTAGAAGGATACCAACTGTCTTTCCTGTCTTTTCAGCAGCTGTCCTAATGTTTTGGATCCTCGCTCCATGCTCTTCATGATCTCCATGAGAGAAGTTCAAACGAGCTACATTCATTCCAGCTTCAATTAGTTCTGTTAACTTTTCTACCGATTCACTCGCCGGTCCTATGGTACATACAATTTTTGTTTTTCTCATTCCTACATGCCTCCTGGATATTTCCTGTCATTTTCAATCTTTCTGCAAGTTCTTTTAGATGGACAACTCTTTAGATAGTTTGTACATGTTCAAATCTAGTACATGTTCTTTAGCCAATGCTTCTATGATATCATAATCAATCAGCTGATTTTTCTCGATTCCTACTGCTCTTCCACCTTTACCCTCTGCAAGCAAGTCGACTGCATGGGAACCTAAACGGCTTGCAAGCACACGATCTGATGCTGTCGGTGAGCCCCCACGCTGGATATGCCCCAGTACGGAAACACGGGTTTCCAGATTTGTCGCTTCTTCAAGTCTGGCAGCAAATTCATTCCCGCTCATCACCCCTTCAGCTACAATGATAATACTATGCTTCTTACCGCGCTCCTGGCCTTTTTTCAAGCGGCTCGCAATATCGTCCATATCATGATTGTCTTCAGGGATTAAGATTGTCTCTGCACCACCTGCAAGCCCTGCCCAAAGAGCAAGGTCCCCGGCATTTCGACCCATGACTTCAACAATGAATGTCCTTTCATGCGAAGTAGCTGTATCGCGGATCTTGTCAATTGCATCGATGACTGTATTCAATGCCGTATCAAACCCGATTGTATACTCTGTTCCAGGTATGTCATTGTCGATTGTCCCTGGTACACCTACACAAGGATAACCAAGTTCAGTCAGTGCTTTCGCCCCGCGATAAGAACCGTCTCCTCCGATGACAACCAAGCCTTCAATTCCATGCTTTTTGAGCTGCTCGATGCCCTTCTGCTGCCCTTCTTTTGTCTTGAATTCTTCACAGCGCGCAGTATAGAGCATCGTGCCTCCGCGATGGATGATATCACCAACAGATCCGAGCTCAAGCTTTTTGATGTTTCCGTTGATCAAACCGTTGTAACCTTGGTAAATTCCGTACACTTCGATGCCTTGATAAATAGCCTGTCTGACGACTGCCCGCACAGCTGCGTTCATACCCGGCGAGTCTCCGCCGCTTGTCAATACACCTATTCTTTTCATAGTAAACCACCTCTTAATATGTCTTTATGTATAGTAAATTTGTTATTGAACTTTTTGGAGAGCTGCAAGAAGAGTTTCGGGGATACAATACAACACTTATTATTATAGGCAATACACCTATGGATTATTTCTAAAATAACATGAAGATTGACTGCTAACAACGAATATAGAACCTTTAGACTAAAAGACGGAATGTTCTAATAAATGAAAGCGTTTAACTGTAAAATAATGCGTTTTCAACTACCTGTTCGCTCTCCATCACTGATAAAAAAGCAAAAAAGCGTGGAAAAGGTCCCACGCTTAAGAATTTACCCCCGTATACTCATCTAAAACAGTATATTCACCCATTAATTTATATTTTTCATAACGGCCTTGGATTAACTGTTCTGAGGTCTGAGGCACCAATTGCTCCAGAGAAGCCTTGATGATTTCATCGATGTTTCCGGCTTGCTCCTTGACATCCTTGTGGGCACCGCCTTTTACTTCCGGAATGATTTCATCAATGATTCCCAGTTCCTTTAGATCAGGGGCTGTAATCTTCATTGATTCTGCAGCCCTTTTAGCTTGGGACGAATCCTTCCAAAGAAGCGCTGCTGCACCTTCCGGGGAAATGACAGAGTAGGTGGAGTTCTCAAGCATATGAATATGATTTCCCACACCCAATGCAAGGGCTCCCCCGCTTCCTCCTTCTCCGATTACAATACAGATCACCGGTACACTTAACCCGGCCATTTCAAACAGGTTCCGTGCAATGGCTTCACTCTGCCCGCGTTCTTCGGCAGCTTTTCCAGGATAAGCACCCTTTGTATCAATAAAACAGATGATCGGCCTGCCGAACTTATCGGCCTGTTTCATCAGTCTTAGTGCTTTACGGTATCCTTCCGGGTGAGGCATACCAAAATTGCGCCGGATATTTTCTTTTGTATCCTTTCCCCGCTGGTGGCCGATGACTGTCACAGGAAGACCTTTAAATTTCGCTATCCCTGACACCAGGGCTTCATCGTCCCCATAAAGGCGGTCACCATGCATTTCATGGAAATCAGTAAACAAATGGCTGATATAGTCAAGGGTGGTCGGCCTATTCGGGTGTCTGGCTACTTGCACCCTGTCCCAAGGTTTCATATTTTCATAAAGATCATTTTCCAGTTTATGCAAACGGGCTTCCAGCTTTTCAATCTCTGAGGAGAGATCCACATCGGAATTCTTTGTGAAATCCTTCAACTCTGTAATCTTATTTCTAAGCTGTATCACCGGTTTTTCAAATTCCATTTCATTTACCATGTCAATTCACCGTCCCACTGATGGATCTCCAGGATGTTCGAGATCTTCTCTTTTAAGTCCAATCGTGAAATAACATCATCCAACTGCCCGTGTTTCAGAAGGAATTCAGCAGTTTGGAAGTCTTCAGGGAGATCTTCCCTTATCGTCTGTTCAATAATCCTTCTTCCTGCGAATCCTATCAGCGCCCCAGGTTCAGCAAAATTGTAATCACCAAGTGAAGCGAAGCTCGCTGAAACTCCGCCTGTAGTCGGATGGGTCATGATGGAGATGAACAATCCTCCGTTATCACTGAATCTCCTTAGTGCTACAGACGTTTTTGCCATTTGCATCAGGGATAATACCCCTTCCTGCATACGGGCCCCGCCGGAAGCAGTGAAAATGATGAATGGGCAGTTTCTTCTGTCTGCTTCTTCGACTGCCCGTGTGATTTTTTCACCAACAACCGAACCCATGCTTCCCATACGGAAACGTGAATCCATAATGGCGGTAACAGCATCAAAGCCATTCACTTTTCCGGCACCCGTTACGACGGCTTCGTTAATACTTGTTTTTTCACGGTCCTTTTCCAGTTTTTCTATGTAATCAGGAAAATCAAGCGGGTTTTCTGATATCAAGTCAGCATCCAGCTCTTGAAATGTTCCTTCGTCAAAGAAACTGTCCAAGCGTTCGAATGCGTTCATTTTATGATGATAATCACAATGAAGACAGACGTTCAGATTTTTTTGAAGTTCTTTAGTATACATGATTTTTTTACAATTCGGGCACTTCGTCATGATTCCTTCCGGTACGTCTTGTTTAGCCGCATCGGAGGGGATGGTTGCGTATTTCTTCTTTTTCGTTTTAACAAAAAGATCCTTAAGCAAAAGTGAAACCTCCTTATTTACACTAGTGTCGGTACCTGTCCTTAAGGAAAGGACGAATTCTATTTTCTGATGATAGTAATGTTTGATTACAGGACATGCTCTTATTCACTCTATCTTACTTCAAGCAAAAAGGATGTAGGAACATGTCGGTATTTTCTCGACAAGTTTTGCTATAGGGATGCATCAAGCTTACCCTTTCAATATATAATAAGATTCCCACATTCTATCTTCATCTTTTGCATGAAGAGATTCGATCAGGCACTTGCCGGCATCTTTGTACTTTTTATCCATCGGCACTGCTTTTTCCACCATAGATCCATATTGAGAAAGGATATACCAAATCTTTTCTCCTAACAGATTATTTGATTGATGGATAATTTCCCTTAAGAAACTGTCAACGGTATGAAAGTCTTCTGTAACAAGGCAGCTTTGAAGAGTTGTCAAGCGGATATCCGAATGGAAAATGGTTCTTAAGCTTTCTTTTTCCAGCCATTCCTTTGTCAGCAGGACATCGCCTCTTGCCTTGTCGTCCTTTAAAATAAACGTTCCCAGCAGTTCCACTAGATGGTGGTTTCTGAAATCCTTCAGGAACGTGCCTTCCCCGCGCCTTGTTTCAATCAGCCCCAACAGCTCCAGGGCCCGTAAAGCCTCTCTAATTGAAGAACGCCCTGCTTTCAGGCGTTCTGACAACTCTCTTTCGGAAGGAATCTTGTCACCAGGCTGCAAATCATCATTAGAGATCATATCCCTTATTCTATTAACGATTTCAATAAAAACTTTTGAACTAGGTTTTGTTGGATCCATCGGCCGGATTATTCACCCTTTCCAATGACAGCCAGCTGTTCAGTCTTCTTGCGCACCTCTTCAGGATCGACCTTCTGCCTTGCGACACCTGTCTCCATGGCAGCCTGAGCTACTGCCGCAGCCACTGCAGGTGCTACACGGGCATCAAATGGTGCCGGTATAACATAATCGGCATTCAAATCCTTCTCATCCACCAGCGAAGCAATTGCTTCAACGGCAGCCTGCTTCATCTTTTCGTTGATATGCGTGGCCCTGACGTCCAGTGCCCCTCTGAAGATACCCGGGAACGCCAGTACATTGTTTACCTGGTTTGGGAAATCAGATCGGCCGGTCCCCACCACTTTTGCTCCTGCAGCTTTAGCGTTTTCGGGCATGATTTCCGGAACAGGGTTAGCCATTGCAAATATGACCGGATTTTCTTTCATGGATCGAACCATATCTTCCGTCAATGCTCCTGCAGCTGAAACACCGATGAAAACATCCGCGTCTTTGATGACATCTTCAAGCCCACCTGCGACGCGGTCACGATTGGTATATCTGGCTACTTCGTTCTTGATATCATTCATTCCGTTCGGACGTCCCTCATAAATGGCACCTCTGGTATCGCACATGACGATATCCCTGACTCCGTAATTGTGAAGAAGCTTGATGATGGCAATTCCAGCTGCTCCTGCCCCGTTCGCCACTACTTTGATTTCTGACATCTTTTTTTCGACGATTTTCAGGGCATTTACGAGACCAGCCACAGTGACGATCGCCGTGCCATGCTGATCATCATGGAATATCGGGATATTGGTTTCTTTCTTTAGCCGTTCTTCTATGACAAAACAGTTCGGTGCAGCGATATCTTCTAAGTTCACGCCGCCGAATGTCGGTTCCATCAATTTAACCGTTTCAACAATCTTGTCCACATCCGTAGTGTCGAGACAAATTGGAAATGCGTCTACTCCTGCAAAGCTTTTGAAAAGAACAGCTTTTCCCTCCATAACAGGGAGAGCCGCAGCCGGTCCGATATTGCCGAGTCCAAGTACAGCAGTCCCATCTGATACCACTGCTACCATATTGCCTTTCATCGTATATTCATAGACCGTCTCAGGTTTGTCGTAGATCACTTTACATGGTTCGGCTACACCTGGAGAATAAGCCAGACTAAGGTCTTTGGCATTCTTGACTTCTACCTTTGATTTCGATTCCAGTTTCCCCCGGTTTATTCTATGCATGTGCAACGCTTCTTCACGTAATGACAAGCTTGTTCACTCCTTAAAGTATCTGCAATAGTGCTGTTTTTTTAAATAAAGATCATAATGACTTAAGTGGTCAGACCACCCTTTTCCCTTTAAACAATATAATAAATGGTTAAGTAAGTAAAGGAATTATTATTAATTTTCTTCTTGGGATCGTGTGGTCCAATCATTTTAAAACTGTATTCTTCTCCCCTAGTGTCCCCTTCAGTTCACGGAGGCATTCAGCCGTCGGATTCACCCATTGATTATTCTGAAGCTGTACTGTACGGCGTTCATCTTCAAAGTGGATGATCACCGGAGTCGTTCCTTTATACCTTTGTAAAGTCTGTTTTACTTTGGCAAAAGACTCTCCCGCAGAAGTATCTACCTTCAGATAAAGCCTTCTGTTGATTTCATTTGAAAGATTTTTCACTTCATCTATAGTGAACACTTTATTGACCAAGAGCTGCAGCTTGTCATTCCTCTCCTCCACCGAACCTTCCAGCATAAGGATATTCCCTTCTTTGAGTGAAGCGGAATACTGGCGGAATGCATTTGGGAAAACGACACCTTCCATTTCTCCGCTCGAGTCACTTATTACTATAAAAGCCATTACTTCTCCTTTTTTGGTCCTGATGGTCTTCAGAGCCGCAATATAGACGCCGACCCTGATATGCTTGTTTCCAGGTTCCAACTCAAAAAGGTCTATTGCCGAAATATCTTTAAACAATTCTTCATATGGGGAAACGGGGTGATTGGAAAGGTACAATCCGAGCACCTGTTTCTCGTATTCAAGTTTTTTTTCAAGGGGCATATCTTCCACTTCCGTGTACTTCGGTTTCAAAAAGAAGGCCTCCTCTTCCTCAAACAGATCATAGTCCTGATCCTGCGGGCGCACCAATTCAGAATGCTCCAGTGCGACATCCAGGCTCGCCAGCAGGGTGGCACGGTCCTGGCCGAAATCATCCAGTGCCCCTGAAAAAACCAGGGATTCCAACGTCTTTCTATTCACCGCTTTCAATGATATCCTCAAGCAAAAATCAAATAAGTCGGCAAATGGTTTTTCCTGACGTTCCTGATAGATTTCCTTAAGGGCTGCAGCTCCAACACCCCTGATGGCTCCCAGACTATAACGGATCCCGCCTCTTTCCACTTTAAAGGGAAACTGGCTAAGATTTATGGAAGGAGGAAGGATGTTAATATCATTCTGCTTGGCTTCACGGATGTATTGGGATACCTTTGTATCATTCCCGATCACCGATGTCAGCAGCGCAGCTAGAAAGTAAGTTGGATAATTGGCTTTCAGATAAGCAAGCTGGTAGGCAATCATACTGTAAGCTACGGCATGGGAACGGTTAAAACCGTAATTCGCAAACCGCACAATCAAATCATAAATTTCCTGAGCTGTTTCAAAAGAGTACCCTTTCTTCAAGGCCCCATCGATGAAGTGCTTTCGTTCACTGTCCAGAACATCCCGCTTTTTCTTACTGACTGCCCTCCTCAGCAAATCGGCTTCTCCCAAAGTGAACCCGGCCATCTTAGAGGCTATCTGCATGATTTGTTCTTGATAGACAATGACCCCGTATGTAATTCCGAGGATTTCTTTTAAATCTGGATGAGGAAAATCGATTGTTTCGTCTTCATGCTTCCTTGCGATAAATAACGGAATATTTTCCATAGGACCCGGTCTGAACAAAGCATTTACAGCTACGATATCCTCAAAAGATCCCGGCTTTAATTTCACAAGAACATTTTTCATTCCCTCCGACTCCAGCTGAAAAACTCCATCTGTCCTGCCCTGGCTTAAAAGCTCAAAGGTCTTTTGATCGTTCTGTGGAAGGTCATCCAAAGCGAGCCTTCTGCCTGTCCCTTTCTTTATTGAAGAGACGATCCGGTCAAGAATCGTTAAGTTCCGCAAACCAAGGAAGTCCATCTTCAACAGGCCAATTTCTTCCAGGGTTTCCATAGGATATTGAGTCAGATGAACACTTCCCTGCCCAGACTGAATTGGGATCAAATCAACGAGCGGCCTTTCACTGATGATGACCCCTGCAGCATGTGTGGAAGCATGCCGCGGCAGCCCCTCCAATTTCAGGGCTGTTTGGAATAACCTTTGTTTATGCTGTGATTCATTCATAAAGTTTCTAAATTCAGCTGATTCATCGTAGGCCGCTTTCAAGGACCTGCCATGCCTTGAGGAAACAAACCTTGAAAGCTGCTCCAGTTCTTTGGAATTGAATCCAAAGACTCTTGCCGTATCCCTGAGGGCTGCTTTGGCGGCCAGGGTCCCAAACGTGATGATTTGGGCTACATGCAATTCTCCGTATTTCCGATGTACATATTCAATGACTTCCTCCCGTCGGTAATCAGGAAAATCAATATCGATATCCGGCATGGAAATTCTTTCAGGGTTGAGGAATCGCTCAAATAACAGTCCGTGGCGAATCGGATCAACATCAGTGATCCTGAGTACATACGCGACAAGAGAACCTGCAGCCGATCCCCTTCCCGGTCCGGTCAGGATATGCTGGTCCCTGGCATATTTCATAAAGTCCCAGACTATTAGGAAATAATCACTGAAATTCATTTTTTGAATAACTGATAATTCATATTTCAGCCTGTCGATATATTCTTGCTTATTCTCCAGCCCTCTCTCCTTAAGCCCGTCCATGCAGACCCCCTGAAGGTAATCGTCTGCGGATTCACCGGAAGCAAGAGGATATTTAGGCAGGAGGTTTTGGTTAAAAGCAATCTCTACACTGCATTGCTCCGCGATAATCAACGCATTTTCGAGGGCATCCACATGGCGGCCGAACAAATCGAGCATCTCTTCTCTGCTCTTTAAGTAGTACTGGTCATTCGGCAGTATCTCCCGTTCATCATCAGCCAGCTTCACTCCATCACGGATGGCGAGGAGACACTCATGAGCGAACGCATCTTCTTTTTCTACAAATTGGACATCATTTGTCACAACGTGTTTAACAGAAAAATGCCTGTTCAGCTCTTGAAAACCCTCCTCTATCTTTCTCTCCTCTTGCAGATCATGGTCTTGAAGCGAAAGATAAAAGGAGTCCTCCCCAAAGATTTGCTGCAGCCTGCGGAGGACGTTTCCCGCTTTTTCCAAATTGTCTGCCAGCAAATGTTGTTCTATTTCACCCTTAACCCCAGGGCTGATGCCAATAAGGCCTTCCCCATAGCCTTTCAGCCATTTATAGGGAATGCCTTCCGGAGATTTCGTTCCAATCACGCTTGAAATCTTCAACAGGTTTCGATAACCTGCATTATTTTTGGCAAGCAGAACAAGCGGAAAGCTCTTTTCTTCACTTTCACTTATTACATCTGCGGTCATCCCGATAATGGGCTTTATATTATTTTTAAGGCATTCCTGATAAAACGGAATGACTCCATACATCACATTTCGATCCGTGATCGCCATCGCACGGTAGTTATTCTGTACAGCCTTATGTACAAGCGTTTTGATCGAAGCTGTGCTCGATAATAAACTATAAGCGCTTGACACCTGCAAGTGGACAAACGACATGAGCACCCACACTCCTTTTCTCATACTCCTTCCTTCCATTATAAGAAACTATAAGTAAAAAAGAAAATATGTTCGCTTTTTTCTCAACTTGTATTCCTCATATGTCAACGGCCAGTCCCATATATATAACTAAGAGGATTTGGAGGACAAACGCATACGTTCATGCAGAAAGCGAAGTGTCAAAAAGATTATTAATTTCGGAGTTGATGAGAATGACTGAAGCTTTCTTTCCGGAGCTTTTCAAAAGTTACTTTATTGCAATGGGCGTTCTCCTCGGCGGATGCTTGCTTGGAGGTCTCGCCGCCTTCATGACCGGACAGCCGCTGCTGACAGAAATCTCCCGCTTGTCCAGCATTCTGAGGATCTGGGCGATCATCGCGGCAATCGGCGGGACCTTTGATACGCTTTATAGCTTTGAAAAAGGATTTCTGAACGGTGAAACCAAAGAAGTGTTCAAGCAGTTCCTTCTGATTCTTTCTGCCATGGGAGGAGCCCAGACTGCCGCTCTCTTCATCTACTGGCTGACACAGGAGCATATATCCCCATGAGGATCCCGCCCTACTACAGGCAGCCCGCATGGCAGAGATTCTTTGCCGGAGCACTCATCGGCGGTGTCATCAGCTGGATGATCTTTCTATTTATGTTCGGGGTCCTTCAAGAGGAACAAACGTCATTGATTGAAGAACAGCAAAAAACGATTAAGGACTTAGAACTTGATATCTCGCATTGGCAGGAGGATTTCAAAGAACTGAACAAAGAGAACAGCAAGCTGCTGACCATCCAGGACATCAAACTTGAAATCGTCAATGCCAAAGAATATGGGATCAATGACTCACTCAGTATCTTCCAGGCAGAAGAAGATATCAAAAGCGACCTCAGTCCGCTGCTGGCAAAAGACCTGGACTCTGTTTACAAAAATAAGGACCTTGTAAAAAAAACAATTGAAAATAAGACACTTAAAATCAATGACAAGAGATACAAAGTTATAATTAAAGAAATCTATTTTTATACGGTGATCAAGATCATTCTCGAATTGGAGTATGATGGGTAGTTTTCGGGGCACTCAGGGGGACGGGATGTTTCTCTGGGTGTTTTTATTATGAACTTTGGTGTTATGAATCCTCCATGGGACACCCTGACTTTGAAAGCAGCTCACCTTTGGTCTTATAAACCCTTCATGGAACACTCTAATCTTTGAAAACAGCTCTCTCTTGGTCTTATGAACCTCCCATGAGACACCCTAACCTTTGAAAGCAGCTCTCTTTTAGTCACATGAACCCTTCATGGAACACCCTGACCTTTGAAAGCAGCTCTCTTTTGGGCTCATGAACCCTTTATGGAACACCCTGACCTTTGAAAGCAGCTCTCTTTTGGGCTCATGAACCTCCCATGAGACATCCCACACCAAACGGATCTTATAAAAAAGAGGCAATCCGCCAGGCGAATCCCTCTTTTCCAGTACGCTTACTATTCATTTGCACAAATCTCGATAAGAGCTTTTACTATCTCCTCTTTTTGCTTCCAGTCAAAGATGGAAGCACCGGCTGCAAGCGGATGTCCGCCTCCATTATATTTTTTGGCAAGTGTGTTGATCACCGGTCCTTTTGAACGGAAACGAACACGAATCTGGTCGGGTTCTTCTATGAAAAACACCCACGCTTTGATTCCTTTTACATTTCCGAGTGTACTTACAAGGAGGGAAGCTTCTGCAGGGACGAGGTTGAACTGCTTCAATATCTCATTGGTAATGGTCATGCATCCTGCATTGTTTTCGAGCATTTCAAAGTTTTGAAGTACATACCCTTGAAGCTTAAGGACTTGTGGATCAGATTCATACATCTTGTTGTAAAGCTCATTGCGGTCAAAGTCATAGCGGATGAGTTCTCCCGCCACATCAAATGTTCGCTGGGAGGTGCTTGGATACAAGAAACGCCCGGTATCGCCGACAATTCCGCCGTACAGCAGCCTTGCTGCCTCATCTGTCATTTTCAACCCTTGTTCTTTGCCGTTCTTATAAAGCAGGTAAATCATTTCACTGACTGAGCTGGCATCCGTATCCACCCAAAGCAGATCACCGTATGGGTCCTCATTTGGATGGTGATCGATTTTGATCAGTTTGTCACCGAGCTCGTAGCGTTCGTCGCAAATACGTGCTGAGTTCGCTGTATCACAAACGATGATCAAAGCCCCTTTAAACACACTATCATCAATATGATCCAGCCTTCTTAAATAATGGAGTGTCGGTTCTTCTTTCCCAACTGCATATATATCCTTCTCCGGGAAAGAAGCTTTCAAAATCTCCACGAGACCGCCCTGTGACCCGTATGCATCCGGATCAGGACGGACATGCCGGTGAACAATGATGGTTTGATACTCTTTAATTGTCTCAATAATTTTATCGATCATGACAAACTCCTTTAGACATAAAACGTTCATTTGGAATCCTGCGAAAATACCGTTAAACTATAAGGAGGTTTACAAACGACATTTTTGGAGGATTTAAGATATGCCTGTTCTAGTATTTTTGATCATTCTTTCATTTTCTTTTTATTTTTACTATAAAGTGAAATCGGTAAGAAGCAAACGGTTCATTGAAAAAAAATGGCTTTCCGGTAAATCCAGTATCGCCTTAGGGTTATTTGTCGCCATGTTTGGAATCAATCAGCTGTTTCTTTTTCAAAGCACTTTCACTTACATCATTGCCGCTATTTTTATCATCATCGGTGTTGGGAGTGCCTGGATGGGATGGAAAGTGTACAAGCACTTCCTGCCGCAGGTAATAAAAGAAGCAGAGGAACTGGATAACCGTTAAGATTCTCAAAACCTGCATCCAAAATTGGATGCAGGTTTTTATTAATGTTTATCGATCAGCTGGCAGATCATCATCGCTTTTCCAACAAGCACTGATTCATGAAAAACCTCAACATCGACCTTTCCGAATTTACGCCCTACATCCAGCACATTGGGGCGGATGTCAATAACGCTTTCCATCTGAACCGGCCTGATGAAATAAACCGTCATATTCTCGACTACCAGATCGCCTTTTTTATAGTATTTCAAAGCTCTGTTGGCAGCTTCAGTCACCAGTGTCGTAAAAACCCCGTAGGACATGGTCCCGAGGCCATTCGTCATTTGCGGGGTGACTGGAAATTGATAACTTATTTCACTGGCATCCGTTGTATCCGATGACGTCATATTGCTTGTAATGTTGTCATCTATTGTTTCGCCGACCTGAGGCTGGCGCTGGATCATTTGCATCGCTTTAAGGACATCCTGACGGCTGATGATCCCCTGAAGCTTGTTTTGCTCATCAACTACAGGCAAAACTTCAATCCCTTCCCAAATCATCATGTGTGCTGCCGAGGCTACACTTGTATTCGATCGTACCGCAATCGGCTTTTTGGTCATGATCTTGTCTATTAAAACACTCTTTTCCTGCCCCATTACATCCTTTGAGGTCACCATGCCCTGGACTTTTCTATTTCGGTCGATGACGGGGAAGCGGCTGTGAAAGGTTGATTGATTTTTTTCATACCAATCCTCAAGCGTGTCACCTACATGTAAGTAAACAGTCTGGTCTTCAGTAGTTAGAATATCCTCAACCAGGACAATATCCTTCTTAATGAGTTGATCATAAATGGCACGGTTGATCATAGCCGCCACGGTAAACGTATCATAGCTGGTTGAAATGACCGGAAGCTCCAGTTCATCAGCAATCCTCTTAACACTTTCATCCGTATCGAAGCCGCCTGTTATCAATACAGCCGCTCCCGCTTTCAAAGCCAGTTCATGGGCCTGTGTCCGGTTACCGACAATCAGCAGATTGCCCGCTTCCGTGTAGCGCATCATTGCTTCCAGCTTCATTGCACCGATTACAAACTTATTCAGCATTTTATGTAAACCTGATCTTCCACCGAGCACTTGTCCATCAATAATGTTTACCACTTCTGCAAAAGTCAGCTTTTCAATATTTTCCTTTTTCTTTCGTTCAATTCTGATGGTCCCGACTCTCTCAATTGTACTGACATATCCTTTAGTCTCTGCATCCTTGATGGCTCTGTAAGCCGTTCCTTCACTTACATTGAGAGCCTTCGCAATCTGCCTGACGGATATCTTTTCCCCAATCGGGAGTGTATCGATATATTCAATTATTTGCTCATGTTTGGTCGCCAAGCTTTTCACCCTTCTTTATGCTGCCTAAATATACCTATCATTATAAAGTGAAAAGCCTGGTGTTTCAATTTTCTCCTCAGTGTTCAGCCAAAAGAACGCAGCTTTCTGACCTTTTTCTTCGGTTTCAAACGGCCGCCCTTTGCTTTGACAGTGCGGGGGGTAAAGAGCAGTCCCGTTAAATTGCCAGCGATGACGATGGCCGCAAAGCCAAGCCAGCTGAGGGCAAAAATCTCCTGCAAGCCTCCGGCAAAAATATTCAGGCGGGGAACAGCGTAATAAAGCATCATCCCGGCAAGCAATAAGCAAATTAAATACCTCTGTTTTTTCATATCCTTTCCTCCTTTTTCCTGCTTGTTTTAAATGTATGCGGGACAAACCTATCTCATTAATTATTTCTTTTTAGGGAGATACCGTGGTCTGGAGGGATGAGTGAAGCCTGCCTTAGATCTAGCATGGAATAAAAGCTTTATTCGCACATGAACACTTGATAAAAGAAGAAACAGGCTGAAATAAAGCTTCCGCCCATTTACCAGAATAAAAAAACACTGACCCTTTAACGGATCAGTGTTTCACGGCATCTTTTAAAGCTCGATGACATCTCCTGGATGCATCACTTTTCCTTCCTGGCCTTTCAACATGGATACAAACTTTTCCGGGTCCTGTTTGATCGGCGGGAAGGTGTTATAGTGGACAGGCACCACTGTTTTGGCATTTACAAACTCTGCTGCCAATGCTGCATCATCCGGTCCCATTGTGAAGTTATCACCGATTGGAAGGAATGCCAGGTCAATTGAATGGCGCATACCGATCAGCTTCATATCAGAGAAAAGTCCGGTATCCCCTGCATGGTAGATGGTTTTCCCTTCAACTGTCAGGAGGATTCCTGCAGGCATCCCTGTGTAGATGATTTGTTGATCCTCTGTTTCATACGATGAGCCATGGAACGCCTGCGTCAGCTTCACTCTTCCAAATTCAAAATCGTACCCTCCGCCAATATGCAATGGGTGGGTGTTCACTCCCTGCCAGCTTAAGTATGTAGCCAATTCAAAAGGAGCTACCACCAGGGCATCATTCCGTTTAGCCAGTTCAACCGTATCCCCGACGTGATCATTGTGACCGTGCGTCAACAGTATGACGTCCGGCTTTTCATTTTCGGCTTTCAGGTCAGTAAGCTCGTTCCCGCTGATAAAAGGATCAATCAAAATCGTATGCTTGTCTGTCATAACTTTGACGACTGAATGTCCATGATAAGAAACTTTCATTTTATATGCCCTCCTAAAAAATACTTTTCACTCCTACTTACTTCTTGATTGACAGGAGATATCCTCCCTCAATCAAGCATCCCCTTCTTTTTTACCCCAAAAAGATTCTCTTCAAAAGCCCTAAATGAAGTATCTCTAATCAAACAAAAAGGCTGTTTTCGCATATATTGTTGCTTTCGGAAAAATCCCAGGTGCCGGATTTTTCCCCTGGATTCAGAGGTTTTACTCTCGAAAAAGAACGAGTAGCTCTTTTCTTTCCTGCTCACAGGGGTTTTTAAGACGATTTACCAGGATATATTTGAAATTTATATTGAATAGCAACAAAGTTTACGAAAAGAGCCAACAAAAAAGACTGTTCCACTTCTCCGTGAGGAACAGTCTTTTAAAATTATGCTTGTGCAAGCAGTGTCTTTGTATCAGAGTAATCCAAATCATGCGCTTCAGCTACTGCTTTATACGTCACATAACCGTTCAGTGTGTTGATACCTTTAAGCAAGGCTTCATTATCAAGGCAAGCATCTTTGTAGCCTTTGTTGGCAATCTGGATTGCGTATGGCACCGTTACATTTGTCAATGCAATTGTTGATGTACGCGGAACAGCTCCGGGCATGTTCGCAACGGCATAGTGAACAACACCGTGTTTCACATAAGTTGGGTCATCATGAGTTGTGATGCGGTCTGTTGTTTCGAAAATTCCGCCTTGGTCGATGGCAATGTCCACTACCACTGATCCAGGCATCATGGATTTGATCATATCTTCTGTCACAAGCTTCGGTGCTTTCGCTCCTGGAATCAGTACTGCACCAATCACCAGGTCAGATTCTGCGACAGCTTTCTCGATATTAAGCGGATTGGACATCAATGTTTGTACATCTCCACCGAAAATATCATCAAGCTGGCGGAGGCGTTCAGGGCTCAAGTCCAGGATCGTTACCTGTGCACCCATCCCTACAGCAATCTTAGCTGCATTCGTTCCAGCAACACCGCCTCCGATGATGGTCACGCGGCTGCGGGAAACTCCTGGTACGCCAGATAACAAAATCCCTTTTCCTCCATGGATCTTTTCAAGGAACTGGGCTCCGATTTGAGTCGACATCCTTCCTGCCACTTCACTCATTGGCGTCAGCAGCGGCAATGTACGATTCACTTCTACTGTTTCATAAGCAATGGCTACTACTTTATTCTCTATAAGAGCTTTTGTCAGTTCAGGTTCAGGAGCCAGATGTAAATATGTAAATAGGATTAATCCTTCACGGAAATACTCGTATTCGCTTGGCAGCGGTTCTTTTACTTTCATGACCATGTCCATGGACCATGCTTCAGCTGCGCTTCCAACAATATGTCCTCCGGCAGCGGTATAATCTTCATCTGTAAAACCAGAGCCGAGGCCGGCACCGGATTCAATATATACTTCATGACCAAACAGGGTAAGGTTCACCACTCCTGCCGGTGTCATTGCCACACGGTTTTCATTGTTTTTTATTTCTGTCGGTACTCCGATACGCATTAAAAAAACCTCCTTAGATCATCCATATGTAAAACTTCTTAATCAAATATAACACTATCATTATTAAAATGCTAAACAATTTTCATAAAAATGTAAGCATTTACATTTAGACAGAAAAGCGTGAATTTTCCCTATCAAACAAGGCTTGAAGCTCCTGAAATTTTTCATCTTCTCTTCACTTTTGGCAAACTTCCTATACAATAGGAATAGAATTACTTCGAAGATAGAAATAAGGAGTCCTCCAAATGAAAAATCCAGCAATAGAAAGATTAGGGTTAGAATCAGTTCCGCAAGAATTAAAAACCACTACTTGGTTTGAGTATTTCACCATACAACTTGCCTTCTCAGTCAATGCCGGGAACTTCCTTGTTCCTGCTCTAGCAGTATTGGAAGGCGGACTGCCAATGGGCTGGGCCATCCTCAGCACATTGCTTGGAGCAAGCCTTGCCTTCTTCTTTGTGTCAGTCCTCTCGTTGCCGGGGGCCCGCTACGGACTTCCTGCTCAGTATGTCATCAGATCGATGATCGGAACGAAGCTTTCACGGCTTGTTGCCTCCCCTGTCAGGTCGCTGACGTCCCTCTATTGGTTCAGTGTACAGACGATTGGAGGGACTTTGGTTGTTTTGTCTCTTGTGAATAAAGCTTCAAGAATAGACCTGCCTCTTATCCCGATTGCCGTGTCACTGGCATTGATCATGACCATTTTGGCGCTGATTGGTTTTGAAGCAGTAAAAAAAGCCACTAAGATGTTCATGCCGTTCCTTTTGATTGGGCAGGCTGCCATCCTTTTCATTTTTATAAGCACGGCGGCTGATCGCATGGGAAGCAGTATCTTGTTCTCAGGTGGGGAATTCTCTATAGGTCCCTTTGTGTTTTTTGCCAGCCTTGCATTCGTACAATATGTGTCCGGGGTTAGTGCCTCATCTGATGTAACCCGTTATGCTAGTACAGGGAAGCAGGGGTTCTGGGGACTGTTCGCCGGGAACGTTTTCGGCTTCTTCATGACCGCTCTTCTCGGGACCTTCAGTGCTGCATTATTCCAGAATTCAAATCCCTTTGTGGCAGCAACGGAGCAGACCGGTTCTGTACTTCTGACTATATTGATTGGAATCTGCGCGATGGTTTCGATGATATCGATCAATCTCAGCAACGCCTACACGGGAGGCTTCAGTTTGCTTAATGCAATTCCTGCCCTGGGAAGAGTCAAAAGTGCCCTTGTGTTCGGGGGGACAGGTATTTTCTTAAGCTGCTTTCCTGCACTCGTGGACAATGCCAAGGATTATATCTCACTGCTTGGAGCCTTTGTCATCCCCTTATCCGCCGTGATTGTGGCCGACTATACGTATATTAAGAAAGCGAGAATTTCCGAGGAAGACCTGGCAAGGCTTGCCTCAGGAACATTCAAATATAACCATAAAGCCATTTATGTTATAACCGCTTCTCTTGTAGTCTATTTCCTGATCCCAGAGGGCTGGTCCCCAGGGTTCATCAGCTTTTTGCTGACCTTTATGGTGTATAGTTTTGTTTCGAAACAGGCTGCAAACACAATAAACGATTATAATAAAAGCCGTCATGTTCTTTAGTAACCCATTCGGATGAGGAGGAGAAAAAAGTATTACACATCTAAACTACAATCCTTTTTAACACATCAAATAACATAAAGAACAGCAGACCAAATTATGAAATAGGGGGTCTGCTGTTTTTTATCATTGTAGAGGCCATATCCACAGAAATGTTTTCCCGACGTCTCCATGAGAATATAACTTATGATAAACTTTTGTTATCAGAATTTTCCGAATGAAGCATATTGGATGTTCGATTAAAGGAGCAGGTGAATGGAATATCGGGAAACAAATCCTTAATAGCTTCGTCTAACTATTAAGTGGTTATAAAGATGCTAGTTTTGAACATCAAGGAGGGGATTTTTAATTGGGACTAATAAAATATAACATTCATCTTTTTGTCTTTTTTTTCGCTTTAAGTTTCTTGATATATGGACATAGCTGGACACTCCCGGATCTTTTAAGGCCGATTCTTTTCATAGTGATGATATTTGGTTTTATCTTTTCTTCTGTCGCAGGTGGGCGGTTTAAAAAAGCGATAAGCATTAAAAAAGCTGAAATATGGAAATCTGCTTGGACTGCTGCTTTTAATGCTATCAATTACTATTTCGACTATATTTTATGAACTGATAGAACCATCTCAAATGGTAATTATATTGACGATAGGAGGCTTGTATCTACTCTCATCAATCTTTTCTATACTGAAGAAAGAAGAGGCTTCTTATTCTTAACAATTATTAAGGTGACTCCGAAAATAAAATTCGCTCTAATTCTCTTACCGTTTGCATTCTTAACATTTAGTTTACTGGAACACTCAGGAAACCTGAAAGAGAACACAGGGGTACTAGTTGTTTTACTATCAGCCCTCATTGGAATAGTGTTTGATATAATTAATAAAAAAAATAAAGAAGATTAAATGACTTAATGACGATTCACTTTATCCTTGTTTTTCAATCAGGCGTTTGCTGAATAAGCAGCCGTTTTTTATTCAAGTGAAAGGTGCTTTAATGTAATACCAAAGGACCACCCTAATTGGATGGTCCTGCTTTTATCTTTAGCATTGACTGTTTTTTAAAATTCTGTGGTTTTCCGCCTTTATTTCCCCCTGTATGATTGGAGCGGAAAGCGTTTGACCTCCAGGGAGGCTAGCGTGACGCATCTAGTTCAGCGGCTAGCGACTAGTGGATTTCAGTCTCTCTACTTGCTAATCCAGTTCCATGGCTCCAACGGCTATAGAATTTCAGTCTTTCTCCTTGCGATAAGTCATCATCCGAGAGACCTCCAATCCGTATGTCGCTAAACGGTCACCTAATCTTTAAGTAGGTGTGAGCCCTCCAAAATCGAATGATTTTTCCCAAGACTTAGAGAAAAAAGTCAAACTCATCGTATGTGTACGAAATAATCATTTTAAGGTGTAACCTTTTCGGTCCTCAAGCGATTAATAAATGAAAGGAAAAAGGGGGAAGGCCATGAGGATAGATAATATAGAGAAAATTTATTCTGAATATCATCAAGATGTTTATAAGTTTCTAATCTGCTTTATAGGAAACAAAAGTGATGCAGAAGATTTAACACAAGAGGTTTTTATCCGTGTAATAAAATCGGCTTCAACTTATAACGGCAGCTGCACCTTTACCACCTGGATCTTCTCTATAGCAAAACACACAGCCATTGACCACATCCGAAGAAAAAGGTTCTATTCTATTGTGAAAGATTCTTTCTTTAGAAACATTCCCTCAATCAATTCAGACCCGCAGCACTTATTAATTCATGAAGAAAATAAAAACCGGATTCACCAGGCCATACTCCAACTTAAACCTTCTTACAGAACAGTCATCATTCTTCGAAGCATCAATGAATTCACCGTTGCAGAAACTGCTGATATCTTGAACTGCAGTGCCTCCAAGGTAAAAGTGACTTATCACCGGGCTCTCAAGAAATTGAAAGCCGATATTGAGCTATCTGACATGAAGGAGGTATTAGAGAATGCATAAGGAACAAGAACTTCTAAGTCAGCTAAAACATTCAAAGGAATTCCTGCCTTCAAGTAATTTCACACAAGAGACCATTTCTATGCTGGTGGATGAAGAAAAGGGATATTTAAAAAAGAAAAAAGTCCAGCTGCATTCCTACCTTTCATTTTCACTTTTGACGAGCATAGCTATCATTTTTTGGTTGAGTATGGGGAACGGGGCTTCCAATCTGCAACACTTGATGAATACACTGCCTTCTGCGATTCCTTCAGCTGATAAAGAAACAGAAGTCTACATTTATCACACACATAGCAGAGAATCTTTCATTCCCGAATTGGATGTTGAAAATGCTGAACAGGCACACAGCAAGAAAAAGAACATCCAATTGGTCGGTGAACACCTTGCGAAAGCCTTGAAGGGTAGCGGCATGAAAGTGGAACATGAAAATAAGGATTTTATTTTAGAGCTTGCGGATAAGAACCTGGACTATCAAAGCTCATATGATATGTCACGTCCCTATGTAACCGAGACTGTAAAGCAGAACAGTGACACCTTAGAAATGGTTCTTGATATTCATCGGGACAGCCAGCCAAGAAATGTTACCACTTTGGAGTACAAAGGGGAAAGTTTAGGAAGAGTCGCATTCTTTATTTCTTCAAACATAATGAACTTTGAGGAAGTAAAACAATTTGCTGAAACTGTTCACCAAAAGTTAGAAAGGTACGTTCCCGGACTGTCGAGAGGAATCTTTATTAAAAACAACAGCCCTGTTCAATCAACCTACAATCAGGATTTGTTCGACCGTTCTATATCCATAAATATTGGCGGCGCTGAGAATACGCTGGAAGAGGAATATCGAACCGCAGATATATTGGCAGAAGTCCTTCATGACCTTCACTTAGAAAACTAGATGTGATCCATCAAAAAGCTGTCCGAGCAAAATTTACCGGACAGCTTTCTTCGTTACATCTTCCCGTCCTGATCCGCCAATTCTGACCTAACAGGTCCTGCCTCTCCATCATGCAGGCCTGATTCATAGGAATCCATGATTTGGGACGAAGTCTGTTCTGCTGCTCGTTCATCATAAAAGCTCTGCTGCTTCAATCGATTCTTTTTATCCATGGTTTAATCACCTCCATTTCAGGAAAAATAAATAATAATTAATACTATCTTTTGAAATTCTGTAACAGTTATTATAGGAAATATATAGTAAACTAAAGCTAAGGAGGGATGAGACATGACTTTGAAGTATAAGAATATACTCGTAGCAGTTGATGGATCTAAGGAAGCAGAATGGGCATTTAAGAAATCGATTGATATCGCCTTGCGTAATGATGCAACACTCTCAATCATCCATGTCATTGATTCAAGGTCATTTGCAACCGTTGAATCGTATGACCAATCCGTCGGCGAAAGGGCCAGCCAGTATGCGGATGAAATCATGACATCTTACAAAGAGCAGGCACAGCGTGCAGGAGTTATCGATGTTCACACGTTGATTGAGTATGGATCCCCTAAAGTCGTCATTCCGAAAGATGGAGCGAAAAAAGTAAGTGCAGACCTTATCGTCTGCGGTGCAACCGGGTTGAGTGCAATGGAAAGATTCCTGATTGGAAGTGTGTCAGAACACATCACCCGCTCTGCCGAATGCGATGTCCTAGTGGTTAGGACAGACGATCAGGATTAATTGAAAATGGTTTATCAACTTGCAGAGTTTTCCTCTGCAAGCTTTTTTAGTTATTTCATTTAAACACTTTCAAAATAATAGTAAAATATTTTTTCTGAATACTATCTATACAATCCAAGCGATAACATGCTAGAATATTCAATAAATTTCTCGAGAGGAAGTGTATCTTTGAAAATTGCTTACTTAGGACCTCTGGCTTCTTTTACAGATCTGGCTGTGAAAAGAGCTTTTCCGAAATGCACAGCAATACCCTGCGTAACAATTCCGGATTGTATTGAAGCTGCCATCAAAGAAGAAGTGGACTATGCCGTTGTTCCTATGGAAAATTCCCTTGAGGGGTCTGTACATATTACCGTTGATTACTTATTTCACAAATCCAACTTGAACATCGCGGCAGAACTCACCTCACCCATCCACCAGCATCTCATGATTCATCCAAGCAACAACAGCAATGTTACAGCGTTGGAGAAAATCCTGTCACATTCCCATGCATTGGCACAATGCCATAAGTTCCTAAACAGTGTATATAGGGGCACCGCTTTGGAGCAGACGACTTCAACAGCTGCGGCAGCTAAATATCTGAGTGAACATCCAGAGGAAAAGCTTGGAGCAATAGGAAATGAATTAGCTGCAAACGTATATGGCCTTGAGATTACACATAAAAACATTCATGATTTCGCCTACAACCATACCCGATTCATCGTCCTGCATAAGGACCCTGTCAGACTCGAGCTTCCCAATAAGAAAGTCACAGAAAAAACAACTTTGATGGTGACACTGCCAAAAGACCGCTCCGGGGCGCTTCATCAAGTTCTTTCTGCCTTTGCTTGGCGACAGTTGAACCTCAGCAAAATTGAATCAAGACCGTTGAAAACAGGGTTAGGGGATTATTTTTTCCTGATCGATGTAGAGCAGGAGATGGATGAAGTCCTTCTTCCTGGAGCGATCAGCGAAATGGAGGCCCTCGGATGTAAAGTGAAGGTCATCGGTTCCTATTCATCTTATTTATTAGGTGATTAATCGAAAAGAAGCTGCCGGGTATTCAACGCCCGGCAGCCTTCTTTTTATTCAGTCTCACTTTGCTTACTGGATAAGTATCGGTACTGATAGTATTTCTCAGCGAAATCATTGATTTTTTTCGTGAATTGGTAATTGAAGCCCGCTCCGACTGCCATGCTGATCAAAGGCATGCCCGACATCCGTTTTTTCCGAAACATGGTGATGACCAGCCCTTTCAGCATATGCTTCAGAGGTCCTTCCAGCCATGTATAGTCCGTCAGCTTTTCAGTGCCATTATAGAAATAGTCGTTCTCTTTTCGGTCAAGATCGTCCATCAACTCTCCCCATGCTTCAGCTTTCAAACGAGACGGAAGGGTGGCAGCATGAAACACCTTCAGTGAGGTCATCATTTCAAAAGGGGACTGAACATCAAAACCGTACGAAATCGCGACCAGCTGCACAGAACGCAAATTAATGACACCCAACGCCGGCAAGTCTGCACTTAGAACAGCAGCCCCTCCGCTCCCAGTCATTCCGCCTTGGATGAACGAGTAAAGCTGATGCCTGCCTGTATGCTGTACCGCAATGTAATGAAGCTGGTCGATCGTTAATAAGTGAAGGTCTTGTATAGTGTCGATATCCTGGTTGAATGCACGTGCAGTTTTTAATATACGTTCCCGTGCATCATTCTGAAGCTGCGAACCCTGCAGAAGCGAATGCAGGTGAAACAACCACCCGTCAAGTCTTTGGAAAAACTGTTCCTGTAGTTCTATAGGCAATTTTGAAAAAGCAATGTCCAACCATTTTACATATGTATTCTCAAGGTCATTCGCCTCATAATCATATAAGGCATCCTGCCACTGCCGGATTTCCTCCAGAACCTGTTCATCTCTATTAGACCAATCCATCGATTTCAACCCCTTATCAAGACGTGATTATCTATAATATATCATAACAGCTGGGTTCATCCTATATGATTAATAAGGTTGCCAATTTATTTAATAGAAAAAAACAAAGAAGAGTGAATAGCTTCTTCTGGGGTTGGTTGGAGCGGAAGCTGGTAGACCTCCTGCGGGATTTGCGGGACAGGTGAGACCCCGCAGGCAACGCCGGGGAGGCCAATCCAGCTCCAGCAGCCAGCGACTTGCAGATTTCGATCTCTCTCCTTGCAATAAGTCATCATCGAATCACTCCGTTCTTCGTGATTCCTTTATCACATGCGAAAGCCCTCCAATCTGTACGTCGCTAAACGGCCGCTTCCGCTTTTTATTCACCGCCCGCCACGCGGAGTCGTAAAGCTGGAGGGGAAATCAACTATACTTTTTGTTGAACAACAACCTTAAAGAAAGGAAAACCTCTGGAAAATAAAAAGCCCCCACCGAAGTCAGGTCTCAGACCGTAGACAAACCCCGCTCCAACCAAAAGGTTGGAGCGGGGTTTGCTGATTTTTCCGTAAAAATGGTTGATAATTAGACTGGACAAGGCCCTCGCCATGTCCAGCTTGCTAACGTTTTAAGGTTCATGGCAGCAGACGTAAGCATCGCCTGCAGTGAAACTTTTTTTGACCTCTCAAGGTCGTCCAACGGCATGCCATGCTTCTCGTTCGCATCAGCAAAAACTCTTTCGATTGTTTCTTTTCGCTGTGCGTAAAGTGTTTTATTCAAATCAGTATTCCTCAGATGTTCAACCTCATCCAGGTAATCCTGCCAAAGGTGTCGATGAATCATTTTGGTGTGGTTACAACTTTGGGTGCACTTTTTTAATAACGGGCAGTCTTTACACTTTAAAGGATTAGAAGAACAGATTTTTAGAGTTTAATTGTTGGAAGCTGCATAGTTTACAAAGGGTTGATTGGAGCGGAAGGCGTACGATCTCCTGCGGGATTAGCGGGACAGGTGAGACCCCGCAAGCACAGCGAGGAGGCTCACCGCCCGCCCCGCGGAGTCGTGCGCCTGTAGCGGAAATCAACTTTTCGCTTCCAATCACCCAATTTGAAAGTATTTAACTTAATTAAACAAAAAAAGCTTGTAGACATGGTCCATAAATTGGACTTTGTCTACAAGCTGAGACCCCACCGAAGTGAGGTCTTTCTGATAAAAAATATTATACAGTCAAACGCTGAACGTCACGGGCAATCATGACTTCTTCATTTGTCGGAATGATCATGACTTTGACAGGAGAATGAGGATGATTAAGGAATGTTTCTTCCCCTCTTACTTTGTTTCGTGCCGGATCCCAATAAATCCCCATGAACTCAAGGCCATTCAGGACTTTTTCACGGACGATCTGGGAGTTTTCACCGATACCGGCTGTGAAGATGATTGCATCTACACCATACATGCGGGATGCATAAGATCCGATGTATTTATGAATGCGGTTTGCGAATACTTCCAATGCCAATTCAGCACGTTCGTTACCTTCAGCCGCCTGGCTTTCGATATCGCGCAAATCACTGGATAGGCCGGACACACCGAGCATACCGGATTTTTTGTTGAGTACGTTCAGTACTTCATCCGCTGTCTGGCCTGTTTTTTCCATGATGAACGGAATGAGGGCAGGGTCGATGTTACCAGATCTTGTTCCCATCGCTACACCTGCAAGCGGTGTGAAGCCCATTGATGTATCGATGGATTTTCCGCCTTCAATGGCTGCGATACTTGCACCGTTACCAAGGTGGCAGGAAATCAGGCGCAGCTGCTCTTTTGGACGTCCAAGCATTTCTGCTGCTCTTTCTGATACATATTTATGGGAAGTTCCGTGGAAACCATATTTACGGATGCCATATTTTTCATAGTAATCGTAAGGCAGGCTGTAAAGGAATGAACTTTCCGGCATCGTCTGGTGGAAAGCTGTATCGAACACTGCTACTGCCGGTACATTTGGCAGGACACTTTGGAAAGATTTAATTCCTGTCACATTGGCAGGGTTGTGAAGTGGCGCAAGTTCAGATAGCTCCTCAATCTTTTCAAGCACTTCATCATTGATAACAACAGAGTCATTGAACACTTCACCGCCATGTACCACGCGGTGTCCAATCCCTTCGATTTCATCCAAGGACTTGATGATTCCTGTAGAAGTCAATTTATCCAAAAGCATTTTCACTGCTACTTCGTGGTCAGGGATATCTGTAACTTCTTCCTGCTTCTCACCATTTACAGAAATACTGAAAATAGAATCATTTAAACCGATACGTTCAATTAGACCTTTCGTAATAACCTCTTCTTGAGGCATTTCAAAAAGCTGGAATTTCAACGAAGAACTGCCAGCGTTGATCGCAATCATTTTTGCCATTTCTTTTACCGCTCCTTTTTCAATAACGTTCTATTATAGTTTGTTCATTTAAGCACTTTATATCTCTCAATTTTTCATTTAATCACTGCTTGTATGCCATTTCAAGGGTAAGCTTCCCGCGTAATCGTTTACATGATAAAATAAGTGTTTTCAGAAAAGTAACAAGAAAGCGAAAGCGGGTTTTCACACCTTTGGTCTAAGTAATGTTCATGAGGTAAAGGAATCCGAGGAAATAAGAAAGGCCTCTTTACGTTTTCCATATAAGGTTGATTGGAGCGGAAGATGTGCGGACCCCTGCCGAAGCGGCGGGACTAGTCCGGCTATAGCCGCCTGGCGGATTTCAGCCTCTCTCTCCTGCTATTCCAGCTCCAAGGTCCAATTGCTAGCGGACTCCCCTGCTCTTTCTAGCGATGAGTCAAACATCAACTCACTACGTTCATTATTTCGTTTATCTCATGCAGAGCTGGTCCAGTCCGTACACAGCTGAACGGGCTGGGCTTTCCACTTTTAAAAGATCAGTCATCATCCAATCGCTGTCGCTCTTCGTGATTCCTTTACCTCATGCGAGACCCTTCCATCCATACGGCACTGATCTGCCGCTCTCGCTTTTGGTTGGTGAACTCGACGAGGCTCAACGCCATCCCCGCGGAGTCCCGCACCTGAAGCCGAAATCAATTTTTAACGAAAGGCTGTTTTCGCAAAGTTTGTTGTTTTTAAAGGTGATTGATTAAATTGTGAGAAAGGATTTATAATATTCATATAAACCGGAAATGAAGGAAGAAAATGAAAAATAGTTCATCAATAATTATTGGTTTAGCAATTATAATAGGTTTCACAATATTAGGTTCATTTTTAATGTCTGCATTTGGTAAGGAATCTTCAAATGTGGATAGTAATAGTAATAATAACGAATATAGATATGAATTGGTTCCTGCAAATGAGCATAATATCATCATTCTCGATAAGAAGACTGGTGAATATTGGAACAAATTTGTGCCAAGTGATGAAGGTCCCACAAATTGGGAAAAGGTGATTCTCCAATAAAAAATAGCGGTAAATAGATTAAGAGCATTAACCACCTTTAAGTATTTTGAGGTGGTTTTTATATTGCTTTCAACATCTCCACTGTTATGTCGTTCGATTTTTGACACGCTGAAACAAGCATTTGCTCTACTCGTTTTTCAAATGCTAAGTTCTTTCCCTTATCAAGCCATCGGAACCAATAGAGGTAGTTGTCCAAATATTTTGTTGCAACTCCTTGAAAACGCTCCATCCTCTTTTTCAGGCGATTATGAAAGTTATTAACGTGTTGAATGTGGTAAATTCCCTTCTTTACACGCTGTTTTTGTCGTTCATTAACTGTTTCGTGTTGTAATCCTTTTATCTTGGCGTACTTTTTATAATTCGTTGCTGTATCGGTGCATAGCAAAGCAGACGGGTGAATATACTCGCCTATCACAGTGTTAATTTCTTCGGCTTTAACACGACCTGTTCCTGCTTTTCGAGCAATTACACTGCTATTGCGGTCTTGTGCTACGACAACAGCAATTTTAAGGTTAGAAATACCTCTCTTTTTGTCTTTTTCTCCACGCTTTTTGGCTTTTCTATGGGTGATGTCTCGCCCCTTCATAGACTCACGAAAGAAAGTTTCGTCACTTTCAACGATACCTTGCAATTGATTAAATCCGAGACTGCCTAATGCGTTCAAGATTTTGTGTCTCCAATAAAATGCGGTGGAAATGTGTATTTTAAGGAGTTCAGCGATTTTTGGTAGTGTATAACCCTCAACCATTAGTTCAATGTATTTCACCCATTTTTCAGGGTAACGAGAGCCTGAGAATGGTGTATTGGTCATATCATTGAAGGATTTTCCACAATCAATACATAGATAGCGTTGTCTTGAACGATATTCACCGTTCCGTTTAACAGATGTACTACCGCAATGAACACACCCCAAACCAGAAGCAAATCGGGCTTCACGAATGCTTTGGAATAGTTTCGTAATTTTATCTGGTTCGTCTGGAAACAAGTCCTGTTTCATTGCGTTAAACAAGGCTAATTGTTCTGATTTGGTTAAATCACTGAACTCTTCATAATCATTTTCCCACATACTTGAACGCCTCCTAAACCCCATTATATCGACCTGACAGTATGGTCAAGAAAGCAACAGTCTATACGAAAACAGCCTAACGAAAAAAGGGCAAAGCCCCAAAACCTTTGTGACTTTACCCTAATCGTTGCTTTCCCTTATTTGTTTTGTTTAAACCACTGCTCCATCTTCGCAAGCAAATTTTCCATTGCTTTCTGATTCGACAGTGACGGCATATTCGCCATGAGCACTTCTTTAGGCGGTTTCACATCCGCTTTTTTCTTTTGCAGGACCAGGATGCTTTTCGCTGAATTCTCATTTTTGAAAAGAGACATCGGCAGCTGAAGCAGACCCTGGATGTACACTTGCTCTTTAAAAAAGGCATGCAGCTTCTTCGCCTCATCCGATTCGAACAAATGGTTCGGCACAAGGAAGAACAGATAGCCGCCCGGCTTAGTATGTTTAAGGCTCTGTTCAATGAAAAGATGATGAGAATAAGAATGGCCTTCATCACTTTTCAGTTGATAGTCCGCAGCTCTCAAATCGTTTGGATAATAACCGACAGGCAGATCACTGATGACAACATCAACTGGATCAATGAATAGCGGCTCAAGGGCATCCTGGTTGAACAATTGCAGGGGATGCTTTTGCAGATTGGCTCCAATATACGAAAGCTTGATCAAAAGATCATCTATATCGACTCCAACTGATTCCACTTTTTTATCACCAAGGCCATTCAAGACCGTGGTCAGCAAGTTCCCTGTCCCTACGGCCGGGTCCAATACCCGCAGTTCCTGGCTGCCTTTCGTGAATTTACCTGCCAAATAACTGATGAACATTCCGATTGCATCGGGTGTCATCTGATGGTTTGGCTGCGAGCTTTGCTTCATGCCTTTTAGAATGGCCAGCTGCAGGGCTTTCCGGATATGTTCTTTGCTGATCTGGTCCAAACCGGCATCAGCGTATTTCTTCTTCAGCCTTTTCTTGGTCAGTTCATTCAATTCATCTTGCAGGACATCTTGGTGAAAAAGATTTTCCCCCGTCTCGGCAACTGCTTCTAAATATGTACAAGATAATTCTTCTTGCAGAATTAAGGCTGTATCATCTAAAACGTTAAACAAATTTTCCGTTGGAGAAACCGTCATGTGTTCTCTATCTCCTTTACTATTGATTCTTTTCTCTATTTTACCCTTGTCAGAACAAGTGTCAAAGAAGTTGTGCTTCAAATAAAAACTGACCCTGTCGGATTGCTCCCGGGTCAGCCTCATCATGCTGTTCAAGAATTCACTTTACTTTGCGTTTTTCACCGCATCGATTGCTGCATCATAATCAGGGTGGTTGGTTGCTTCGCTGACATATTCAGCATATGTCACTTTATCGCTGCTGTCGACAACAAATACGGCGCGGGTAAGCAGACGAAGTTCTTTAATGTACACACCAAACGCTTCGCCGAAAGACAGGTCGCGATGGTCGGATAACGTTTGGACGTTTTCAATTCCGTTCGCCCCGCACCAACGTTTTTGAGCAAATGGCAGGTCCACGGAAATAGTAAGAACTTGCACATTATCAAGCTTTCCGGCTTCTTCGTTGAATTTGCGTGTCTGTGCGTCACATACTCCTGTATCAAGAGATGGTACAACACTGATCAACCGGACTTTTCCTTTTGTGTCGCTAAGTGATACTTCCGAAAGGTCGTTAGCCAAAACTGTAAAATCAGGAGCTGTGTCCCCGGGTCTTACTTCGTTTCCTACAAGTGTTACAGGATTATTTTTAAAAGTGATCTCAGCCATATTGATTTACCTCCTCTATAAGTATCAATCTCTGTAATCGTACCTAAGGGCATCACCGGAAAGCAACTAATTTGATTGTATAAGCCTCCCGGAGCAGAAGAAATCTTTTGTACTCAAAAAGAATAAGGACTGACCAGTTCCTGATCAGTCCCCAGCTTATCAGTATTAGAAATCAAATGATTGGTTATTTTGACCTTGGTTTTGGCTCTGCTGTTGACCCTGCCCACTGTTTTGGGTGTTCTTTTTCATCATGCCCTGTATCTTCTCCATGACGCCTGGTGCTAAATCAACAATCTTTTCTAATAGATGCGTATTTTCATCAAGATGGAGCATTTTGATTCCTTTAGATCCCACAATCAGAAAGGCAATCGGCGTAATGGAGACACCGCCTCCGCTACCTCCGCCAAAGGGCTGCTTTTTCTCACCTTGCTTGTCATCCTGGCCGTCTTTACTGCCTTTGCCTTTTATGACAAACTCGCTTCCTCCGGCCGCAAATCCGAAACCGACCTTTGAAACCGTTAGGATCACACTTCCATCAGGCGTTTCAACTGGATCTCCGATAATCGTATTCACATCGATCATTTCTTTAAGATTTTCCATTGCTGTCGTCATAAGTCCTTCGATAGGATGATCAGACATTAGATTACCTCCTAAAATGTTATGTACAGACCCTTTAACACTCTAAAGCGGTGAGGGACAGTCCCCCGGTGCGTTAGTGCGGTAAAGTGTTGTCTTTGACTGTTTGATTCTTTTCTGACACCGAGGAAAGAGGCTTTGATTGAAAGTTCGGCTTGCCGCCTTTCCAGAGTTTGATCATTTTGATTCCTGCTAATATAGCATGCCCGACCCGAAAAGTTATAATACATGAAAAATCTGTTTGAATGATTGCTTTTTGGAATGAAGGCACCACCATCATTTGCGGCATTGTTTGCAGATTCATATAGCTGCTCAAGACTCCCATCATGCTTCCCTTTGCCCCCCAGATCAGCCCAGTCATCGTCCCCGTGGAGGAGGCATCCCCAGTTCCAAAAAGAGTCTGCCATTGTATATCGAAAATCTTCACTTTGCTTAAAAAATGGCTGATTATACTATGAAGCCCTGCTACATGCTGCAGCAGCTCCCGGAAATCCTTTATAGAGGTAAGGATATCTTCAGGGGTTTCCTTTTTCAGCTTATCTTTTTCCTCTCCTTTTCCTTCCTTGCCTTTCTCGGTTTTTTCTTCGAAAACAATATTCGGTCCCTCATCACCCAGCTTTACCATCGGCACTTCTACCTTGTATTTGATCAAGCCGAACCATGCCCTGAATCTGATTAAGAAATGGTCATTATCATTTCCATGATAAAGTGAAATCGTTATCGTCAGCTTTGTAATGATGATGAGTAATAATAAGAATACTATAAGGCCTAAAATCACGATCAGTGTTATGATCCACCCATTCACTTTGTTCACAACCCTTCAATTAGAAAGTATTGGCTATTTCCTTTCTAAATAAACCCTTTAAGGAATGAAGGAAATGCTTTTTTAGCGAAAAAAAGAAGCAGCTATTTTCAAGCTGCTTCCTTATCCGATAAATTACACACTTGCTGTCTTGAACACCGCAGCGCGTTTTTCGCGCACCACAGTAGTATCGGCAAACAAATCGTGAATTCCCTGCTTCTTATTTGTAAATGCGGCAACGATATATAACACCAAAATCGTGGCAGAAATGAACCTGCCTACCAATTCCCTGAAGAGGACTGTGCTCCAATCCAAAGGCTTTCCACTCATTCTTATAACTTTTAATCCGAACGCCATTTTTCCAAGTGTCTGTCCCATATATTTTGTCATCAAAACAAAATACCCGTAAAAGATGATCGCACTCAAGATGGAGATCGGGGCGAACATATTATCTTTTATTAGTGAGAGGTCCATTGCTCTGAAGATCGGATAGACAATGAGCCTGCCTATGCTGGAAATGACGATCAGGTCCAGGAGATAGGCCCAAAATCTCATCCAGAAGCCTCCAAGTTCAAATATTTTCTCTGCCTTCACTTGTTCAGTTGCCGTAAGTTCTTCTTGATTATTGACTTCACTCATGAACGGTACCCCCTTCTAAATTATTCTGCATAGAGATACATCAGCCTCGGCGAATTAGGCTGGGATAATATTTTCATCAGTGCAGCCGCCTCGATGTCGCCGCCGGCCAGCCTTTTTGCACCCATATTCAATAGAGAGGCAAAGCCGCCATCATTTGTATACTCGATGACTTGGGCATCCCCAAGTTTAAGGTCTTTCTTCATTTGCGCGATAACATCCTCAACATAACCGAAATCGTCAATCAGGTTATTTTCCTTAGCCTGGATACCATCGTATACCCGTCCATCTGCTATCTTCTTCACTTGTTCCTCTGACATTCCACGGCCTTCCGCAATGACATCGACAAACCCTTCATAAGAGTTATTGACCATGGTTTGAAGGATTTGTCTTTCTTCTTCCGTCATTTCCCTTGTAGGGCTCATGATGTCTTTATGAGGACCGCTTTTGATGGTGACAAAATCAACGCCGTATTTATCCGCCAGCTCAGAGTAATTGATGCTTTGCATGATGACACCCAAAGAACCGGTGAGTGTTTCCTTGCTTGCGAAGATTTTCTTTGCCGGTGCTGAAATATAGTAACCGCCGGAAGCCGCCATTGACCCCATTGAGACATAGATCGGCTTCTTGGACTTTTCTTGTATTTCCACAAGCTTTTCATGAATCTGGGCACTCTCCACTACACCGCCGCCTGGTGAATTCACCTTTAAAACAACCGCTTTAATGCTGTCATCTTCTTGAACAGCCTTCAGCTGTTCCATGAACACTTCATGATTATACCCTGGACTTTCAAATATAGATGCAGCTGTGTTCACATCCTGGATGACACCATCCACTTCCAAAACAGCAATTCTTTTCGCTGCACTTCCATCTTCAAGGACTTCTTCCGTAAAAGGATTTTCAGTAGTTGCGAACATCTCTTCAAACGCCTGGTTAAAATCGCCTGACATAGCTGAGCTCGCAAAGTTTGCCACAACGGAAAAGATGAATAAGCCTGCAGCAATCCCGAGTGCTGTCCAACGTTTTCCACTCATTAATTTATTCCTCCTCTTTTTCTCTTCATGATGAATACGTACATCGCTATCATAAAGTTTCATTATCATGATAAAATAATGGTGCATGCAAATTGCCATGACCTCTCTCAGAATATACCTCATGAAACTCACCAAGAGCAGCTGCAGATTGCATATAATCATTATTCTAGCAAAATCTAACGTGATTGGAAAAATTTCATCCTATTTTTTGAGGAGGCATAACCATGAATGAAAGACGCAACCTGTATTTCTACACACTAAAAGACAATAAAACCCTTGAACAAGCAGAAGAACTGGCACACCTTGCGGATCAGTACGGCTTCAATGTAATCAAAAATGCAAAAGAGGCAAATATCATTGTAAGTATCGGAGGAGATGGAGCATTCCTTCAAGCTGTCCGAAATACGGGCTTTCGCCAGGATTGCCTCTATGCAGGAATCTCAACCACCGGAAGCTTGAGTATGTATTGCGATTTCCATATTGATGATAAGGAAAAGATGATCAAAGCCATGACAGAAGAACAAATAGAAGTCAGGCGCTACCCGACCATCAATGTAACAGTCGATGATCAAACAACCTTTAAGTGCTTAAACGAATTCAGCATCCGCTCCGGTATCATCAAGACATTTGTAATCGAGGTTCATATCGACGACCTGCACTTCGAGACATTCCGTGGAGACGGCATGGTGATCGCCACCCCGACAGGAAGCACAGCCTACAATAAATCAGTCAACGGGGCAGTCGTCGACCCGATGCTTCCATGCCTGCAGGTAAGCGAACTCGCTTCATTGAACAATAACCGTTACCGCACCCTCGGCTCCTCCTTTATCCTGAGCGGAGAACGCAAATTGAAACTCGAGGTGGTACAGGATGGCAATGACTACCCATCCATGGGAATGGATAACGAAGCCTTGGGCATTCAACATGTTAAGCAAGTGGTCATTGGATTGAGCGGGGAGAAAATCAAAACAGTCAAACTAAAAGATAACTCCTTCTGGGAGAAAGTGAAGAGGACATTTTTATAAAAAAGAAGAAGAGAAGCCTTAGAGTACGGGCTTCTCTTTGCTTGTTTTAATTATATTATCGGCGATTCGCGGCGGGTTTTCGGCGGTTTTTCGATTTTATCGGCGGTTCCAGGTAAGTTATCGGCGATTCAGAGCGGTTTATCGGCGAATTCCCCATTTTATCGACCTTACGACACAATACGACAAATCACTCACAGAAAAAGCGGGTCACCTGACTAAGGGACCCGCTCCTTTAATTCACTTCTATGCACATTTTTCCTCTGTCTTCGTTTTCCATTTTACTCTTTTCATTCTTGAAACGGAGAAAATCGTCAACGCTGACCAAATGAACGTAAAGGCAACCAAATGTGTATGTGTGAATGGTTCTCCATACAAAAAGACACCCAGAATCAATGTCAGTGTCGGAGCGATGTATTGCAGGAATCCTACCATATAAAGCGGGATCCTCTGAGCTCCTTTTGCAAAGTAAAGCAGCGGCACAGCCGTTACGGCACCTGCTGCAATCAATAATAAATCAGTGCCGGCTGATAGATGAAACAGCGAAATGTCTCCTTTAGTAGACAAATAGATTAGGTAGATAAGAGCAAATGGGGCTGTTGTCATGGTTTCCAATGTCAATCCTACATCTGAATCCACTTTGATCAGTTTTTTTGCCAATCCATACAGACCAAAGGAAACGGCCAGACCAATGGCAATCCAAGGAAACCTTCCATAGGAAGCAGTCAATAGGATGACACCGATGGCTGCCAAGATGAACGACACCACCTGAGCCTTCGTCATTGTTTCTCGTAAAATAAATACGCCAAGCAGAACACTGACGAGTGGATTAATATAATAACCAAGACTGGCTTCGACCATCTGATCGGTATTGACTGCCCAGATGTAAATGAACCAGTTTGCACTGACTAACAGCGAGGCCACCGCTAATGCAGCCAGCTTCTTCTTTGTATTCATCATTCCTTTTATCATACCCCAGAAGGCTGGGAACTTCTTAATGGCGATCAAAAAGACAATCATGAACCAGAATGACCAGAATATCCTATTTGCTAATATTTCATCCGCCGAGACATGATTCAGCCATTTCCAGTAAATCGGCAGGAGCCCCCAAAGAAAATAGGAAAATGCCGTATATAGAATACCAGTTTGTTCTTCTGTTTTAATATCGGCCACCCCTTTCAAAAATTATTTCCATTCTCGAAATATTATCATTATATATCGGTTAATCCTAAAGGGCAATCTGAAAGTTTGATCATGGAATAAAATAGGCCAGAGGATACGGCAGGTGATCGTTGGTTCGGGGGATTGTAGATTTATAACTTAAATGAAAAGGGAGACAATAGTACGGATTCCCGCAGCTTTTTTTGTAATATGTTCTGTTTATCCTATACCGCTGTTCTCACGACTCGAGTCCTCTTTTACTCACTACTCCTGTCCGATTCCTACCCTTTCGCGACTCTTTTTCCCGACCATACAGGCTTTCTGTCCCATTTCTGCTGTTTTCGAATCTCGAGTCCTCTATTACGTTCTGCTACTGTCCCAATTCCTACCTTTTCGCGACTCTTTTTTCCGACCACACAGGCTTTCTGTCCCGTTTCTGCCGTTTTCGAGACTCGAGTCCTCTATTACGTTCTGCTCCTGTCCTGATTCCTACCTTTTCGCGACTCCAAGTCCATACACCAGGCTGCTCCAATCCTGATTCCAACCGTTTGTGACTCCAGACCAGAAGAATATACAATTTGTGTCCCTGAGTCACCCCTCATAACCTGAACAAAAAACCCCCTGCTTAATCCAGATAACCCGTTCAGTTCAGAGGGAGAAACCAATAAATTGAAAGGTAATTTGCGGTACAATTTGCATAGCATTTTGTATCGGCTTTTTTATCGGCATACCAATGGTTTTGAAGTTTTTTCGCTTATTGTTGCATACTGACTTGCAGGCCAATTTGCACTACCGCAAAAATTTATGTGGTGTTGCAAACTGGTCTGCATTTTATGTTACAAATTTTTCCGCGATTCGTTATTGCCAGATACAATAGATGGGAAGATGAAGGGGAATAACTCAGTGGGAGAAAAATAAGGGGAGATTTTACCGTTAGATGTAGAGTAGACGTGGTTTTTGCGGAAAATAAGGGGAGTTTTTCCCTTTATTCAAAGCAAAGCTGCCTATTTTCACGTTTTTTGAGTCAAATAAGGGGAATTTCTCCCTCTATTTAAGCTGTTTTCAATACTATTTGCTAATTAAGGGGAATTTTTCCCTCTATAAACCTCAATTAGCAGAGAACCTGGTTTCATTGCTGAAGAATGCAAAGTTTAACGGGAGACCCGCTGTTCAACCGATCTGGGGCTTAATTGAATAACGCATAATAGAAGTGAGGAGCTGCAAGGTCGTTGGCAGCTCCTCTTTTTGTGCAATTTTCATTCATAATACACTTCAAAACAGCCTGCAAAAGTCTTTGTATTTTAACCGGCAAAACCACCAGCAAATAGGCATTTTCTCTCTCTCATCCGAACGGGTTATTAATCCAGACAGGGAGTGTTCATAAGAGGTTATGCTTTTTTTCTATAAACAACCGTCTCATCCACAATTGTCATATCTACTTCCATATCAAGCAGTTCATCTGCTTCAATTTGGAATAGGTCTTTGGGAAGGACAGTGAAATCCGCCCTGTACCCTTCTTTGATCATCCCGTGGTCATGTTCATGGTGACAGGCATAGGCACTTCCTTTGGTGAACAATGAAACAGCTTCATACATCGATAGTTTCTGTTCTTCCATATAGACCGTTCTTTCCACGTCTGACGGATTCGTTCTCGTAACAGCCGCATGAATGCCAAGCAGTGGATCGACAGGCTCGATCGGAGCATCAGATCCCCCTGCACAAGGGATTCCTTCGTCCAGTAAAGTCTTCCATGCATAATTGTATTCCATATTTTCTTCTCCGACACGGTCGATCACCCACGGAAAATCGGATGGAACGAATCTGGGCTGGATATCAAGTATCAGCGGAAGGCCCTTGATTCTGTCGATCAGTTCTCTCCGCAGTAGCTGTGCATGGATGAAGCGGTCCCTTCGGCCATTGTACGTTGGATTTGCCTCTACCACTTCCAACACATTTTCAAATGCCTGATCACCGATGGTATGGACGGCGATCGGCAGTTTATATTCTCTGGCTTTCTTGACAAGCGCAGTCAGATTCTCCTGTGTATGTATGGCAACTCCGTTCGTGGAAGGATCATCATTATATGGATGGCTCAATAATGCGGTCCTTCCTCCAAG
This sequence comes from Bacillus sp. SRL337, assembly GCF_984799155.1. Lineage (NCBI taxonomy): Bacteria > Bacillati > Bacillota > Bacilli > Caryophanales > Bacillaceae > Bacillus > Bacillus sp. SRL337. Next base: position 3,552,482 of record NZ_OZ481793.1, read on the forward strand.
GGCACCATCGGCAAAAATTTTCATGGCTCCGAATTCAACCAGTTCTGTTCCTCCCATAAAAGTGAACCCTGCTTCCTTCCAGTCATCAATGACCGCTTGATGGACAAGCAAGTGAGAACGAAACTTCCTGCCGCCCTCTTCTATGACATTCAGGAACGTTTGATAGGTTTTGTTAAAATTCCCGTAGTAACTCAGGTCCTCTGTGTGGCCTCCGACAAGTCCAAGTCTCCAGCAGTTTTCAATGGCTTTTGACAAAGCGTCTTCCAGATACTCCCCGGTTGGTGATGGAAGGGCATCAACAAGCAGATCCTGGGCTGTGTCTTTTAAAACCCCATTTAATTTGCCTGTCTCCGCTCTTTCAATGACACCGCCAGCTGGATTTTCGGAATCCTCGTCAATCCCTGCGAGCTCCAAAGCCTTTGAATTGGCGACCATTGCATGGCGGCAAATCCGTTTCAGCAGAACCGGCTGGTCAAGAACCACTTCATCAATTTCCTGCCTTGTTACGACTTCACTATTTTCCCACAGGTTTTCATTAAAGCCTTCCCCGATCACCCAGTTTCCTGCCGGTGTGTTTTGAGCTTTTTCTTTTACTGCTTGCAAAACCTGTTCCTTCGTAGTCATTTTTGAAAGATCCAAGCGAATCAATGTCTCTCCATGACCGATAAGATGCATATGACTGTCGACAAATCCTGGAAAAGCTATTTTTCCCTGTAGATCGATCCTCTCAGAAATCGAATCGGCAAAGCTTGATTCCATTTCCTGCAGAGCTCCTGCCCCTCTGATAAATCCATCCTTTGTAAAAACAGCCTCCACCGCTGCTCCTTCTTCAGTCATTGTATAAAATGTTCCGTTATGCCATAAAGTCCCCATGTTAAAACTCCTTGTCCTGATCTTTATCTATACAAAAAAAGGACTGGCTCACTGCCCTGATAGAGGTAGTTCTTTGAATGAGCATCAAATGCAGCATCTCTGTCAGGACGGGAGCCACTCCCGTCATTTTTTGTCTATTTTATTTTACTACATCGCTTTACTACTTTAAAGCGTTTCGTATTCTGAAATGTCAGGCAACACTATTCGTTTTGAAACGCCTTTCTTTCATTTTGCCTAAGCTCGATCCTTCTGATCTTACCTGAAGTGGTCTTCGGCAGTTCTTCAAGAAATTCGACCTTCCTTGGATATTTATAAGGGGCTGTCAGCTCTTTTACATGCTCCTGTAGATTTTTGATCAATTCAGGGTCTTCTGGATTCACACCGTCTCGGAGGACGATGAACGCCTTGACGATATTTCCTCTGACTTCATCAGGGCTTGCCACAACTGCACACTCTTTCACTGACGGATGCTTGACGAGTGCATCTTCCACTTCAAACGGTCCAATCGTGTAACCGGAACTGATGATGATATCATCTCCCCTGCCTTCAAACCAGAAATAACCTTCCTCATCCTTTTTCGCTTTATCCCCGGTGATATAATACTCTCCACGGAACTGCATTGCTGTTCTTTCAGGATCTTTATAATAATTCTTGAACAAAGCCGGCGTCTCGGTATGGACGGCAATATCCCCGACTTCTCCAGGAGCGCACGGCCTGCCCTCTTCATCAATGATTTCCACCCGGTTTCCAGGTGTAGGTTTCCCCATTGAGCCCGGTTTCAACTCCATTCCTTTCATGATACCGACAAGAAGTGTGTTCTCCGTCTGCCCATATCCGTCCCTGACTTCTACATTGAAATTCTTCTGGAATGCATCGATGACTTCCCTGTTCAATGGTTCTCCAGCGGACACAGCACTATGAAGGTGTTCCAGATTATATTCGCCTAAATCATCGACTTTGGCCATCAAACGGTACTCGGTCGGTGTGCAGCATAAAACGTTGACCTGATAGTCCTGCAGCATTTGCAGGTAGGTATCGGGTTCAAACTTCCCTTGATAAACCAGGCCTGCAGCCCCTGAACCCAGGACAGAGAGGAATGGACTCCAGATCCACTTCTGCCATCCCGGACCCGCGGTTGCCCATACTGTGTCTCCTTCTTCAATGCTGAGCCATTTTTTTGCCGCAGTGCGCAAATGGGCAAAAGCCCAGCCATGGGTATGGACGACACCCTTAGGATTTCCTGTCGTTCCGGAAGTGTACGAAAGGAATGCCATGTCTTCGCGGCTTGTATCGGCAAGCTCAAGCTCATCGGATAACTCATTTTTCAATTGGTCCAAAGAAAGCCAGCCTTCCTTTTCTGCCCCAATCACAAACTTCTTCAACCCTGAACTTTCTTCCACCTGATCGAATTGATCCGTATATGGTGCATAGGAAACAATCGCCTTAACGTCTCCATGTTCAATCCGGTATTTAAGATCTTTGGAACGAAGCATTTCTGAACTTGGGATGACAACCATCCCAGCCTTCAATGCAGCCACATAGGTTTCATACGCTTCGATGAGGCGCGGAATCATGACGAGGATGACATCGCCTTTCTCCAAGCCATTTTCCAGGAATGCGTTCCCAATTTTGTTCGCATTTTTCATTAAATTGCGATATGTAATTTCTTTTTCTTCCCCTTGTTCACTTTTCCACAAAATCGCCTTATTGGCAGGGTCAGCAGCAAATTTCTCGACTTCACTGATCAGGTTGTACCTTTCTGGCGAAAGTAAATCTTCTCTTCTCATTCATTCTCCCCCTTTGATGTAGTCATTCTATTATACAAAATTTTTATAATATTTTAAATTATTTAGCAAAGGGTATTTAGTCTTGATTACAGAATAATGTTCAATGTGTTTATAAACATTAAAAAGGAGCGGGGTGTCCCGCTCCTTGTAGCCATTGTATTTAGTTGATTACTGTTGGTAGCCTCCGCCGATTTGTTGTTCAGCCATTTGAACTAAACGTTTAGTGATTTCACCACCGACAGAACCGTTAGCGCGTGCAGTTGTATCTGCACCAAGTTGTACACCGAATTCAGAAGCGATTTCGTATTTCATTTGGTCGATCGCTTGTTGAGCTCCAGGAGCTACTAGTTGGTTTGAGTTATTGTTGTTTGCCATGTGTTTTCACCTCCTTGTGAGTATAGAATGTGCGAAAACACATGACTTCATTCTGTTTATCTATTGGTAATTCTTCCTAAAAAATTTCACAGCAGATCATCAAGATCATCTGCTTTTGTTTGAAGAGCCCCACCTTCAATAATAAGCATTTCCGTTTCAGCAACTGCCTTATTGACTAAGGCCTCGAAATCCACAAAGCTTTCATAGTATTGGATTTTTTCCCTCTTGGGCTTTGTTTTCGGTGCCGGCGGAGTGAAAATTGTACAGCAGTCTTCATATGGAAGAATCGATATGTCATGTGTGCCGATTTTTTTGGCAATATCAATGATTTCAAGCTTGTCCATGGAGATCAAAGGTCTGAGTACAGGCGTATTGGTTACTTCATTAATGGCCAGCATACTTTCTAATGTCTGGCTGGCAACCTGTCCCAGGCTTTCACCAGTGACAATTCCCAAGCCGTTTTGTTTTTCCCTAAGCTTTTCGGTAATCCTCAGCATCATTCTTCTTGTTGAAGTCATCGTATAGTTTTCCGGAACCTGATTATGGACGGTCTGCTGGACTTCAGTAAACGGCACTATATGAAGATTGATCCGTCCACTGAAAACGGATAATTCTTTTGCGAGATCAATGACTTTCTGCTTTGCTCTTTCGCTTGTAAATGGAGGGCTGTGAAAGTGCACTGCCTCTATTTCAACACCTCGCTTCATGATCATGTATCCGGCAACAGGGCTATCGAGACCTCCGGATAGCATCAGCATCGCTTTCCCGCTTGCACCAGCTGGCATTCCGCCGGCTCCCTGATAAATTTCACTTGAAAGATAAGCGCCTTCTTTCCTGATTTCTACATTCAGCTTAATATCCGGTTTTTTAACATTCACCGTCAAGCCTTCTGTGTTTTTCAGGACATGTGATCCTACAGCATAATTGATTTCATTCGTATCAAGTTCAAATGTTTTATCAGCTCTTCTCGCTGATACTTTAAACGTTTGTCCATCTGTGTTCGTTTTTTGAACAAGATGAAGGGAAGCCTCTTTTATTTGTTCGATTTCCTTTTCGGTCTTCATAACCGGGCTGTAGGACTGGATTCCAAATACATTTTCCAGTTTCTTCAATGCCTCTTCCCCATTTTCTCCATTAAGATAGATATGGAGCCTGTCACGGGTAGCACTGATTTTGATAGCCGGAAAGTCTTTGAGTACCATGAGGATATTCTCTCTCAGTTTTTTCGTAAAAGCCTTCCGGTTGCGCCCTTTAGTTGAGATTTCACCATAACGGACTAATATTTGATCATAAATCATTTTCTTCTCCTCGTCGTTTCTTCTAAATTTTTCTTCACTTGCAGTATCGCCTTACAAAATTGATCTGCTTCCTCTTTCGTATTTTCAAATGAAAAACTGACCCTGATGGAGGTATCAAGGAGGTTTTCATTCACACCCATCCCAAGAAGTGTCCTTGAAGGGACATTCTTCTTGGATGAACATGCGCTCGTGGTCGAGACAACTATTCCAAATCCTTCCAAAGCGTGAACGAAAATTTCACCGCGGATATCATGGACTGAGAAATTGAGAATATGAGGGGCAGATCCATAGGCAGGAGAATGGATGGTGATGCCTTCAATTTCGTCCAGCCTTTCGCGCAGGTAACGATTCAGTTCCTTAATACCTTCAAGTTCTTCCCGGCTTTTTTCAAAATGCATCCGCAGTGCTCTCGCAAAGGAGACGATCCCGCCCGTGTTTTCTGTTCCGCTCCGGATTTTTCTTTCTTGTTCCCCACCTGAAAGCAGAGGTGAAATTTCCAATCCTTCCTTAATATACAGCAGGCCTGTGCCTTTCAATCCGTGTACTTTATGTCCGGAAATGGAACAAAGATCGATTCCCGATTCATGAAAGGACAGTGGCACCTTCCCGATACCCTGGATGTGATCGACATGAAAGATGATTTTGGAATAAGGCTGAAGCGCCTTTCCAATCTCTTCAACCGGCTGAATGGTTCCTACTTCGTTATTCACATGCATGATCGACACCAGAATCGTTTCATCTGTTATAGCACTTACTACATCCTTTACATGGACCCGTCCCTCGTTATCGACAGGGAGGTATGTGATGTCAAAACCAAATGTCTTTAATTGTTCACATGTTTCAATGATGGATGGATGCTCAACCCCGGAAGTGATGATATGCCTTCCCCGCTTACGGTATTGAAGTGCCGTACCTTTTAAAGCAAGGTTATTTGATTCAGTCCCTCCAGAAGTAAAGAAAACTTCTGTTTCCTTTACCCCAAGGAGACCGGCGACTTGTTTCCTTGATTTTCCGATCAGTGTCTCGACTCTGCCACCAAGGGCATGAATCGAGGATGGATTGGCAAAATACTCTTGATTCACCTTCAAATAGGTATCCAGTACTTCTTTATATGGTTTTGTTGTTGCACTGTTATCAAAATAAATCATTACATTTTACACCTTCTGATTACTTCAGTTTAAAATCGCTTATCACTAGTGTTTACAAAAGATTATACTATCACAAATCCGTTATTAAAAAAATTCCGCCTGGCAGGATCGGATTTCAATTGTCACTTTCCATTACAATCTTTACATTCCTTCCTAAGCTCTTGACTTGAAGGGAAATTTCTATTAATTTGGTTAAGCGTTAAACGAAAAGGACGAGTACTTTTCGTTTAATATACAGAATTTTTTAACTTTTAATTATTTCGACAATTTTTGCGATTTCTGTGTTACTATAAAACCGCTTCGTTCACCTTAGCCTTTTAGGAGGTATTATCCATGAGAGAGAAAGCGCTATCATATAATTTAATTTTTACTGTCGGACTCATGCTGTTCGCATTGTTTCTGGGAGCAGGCAACATGATTTTCCCTCCTTTTCTTGGCCAGCAGGCCGGGGAAAATATCTGGACCGGGATCTTTGGTTTCCTTATAACGGGTGTCGGCTTGCCTTTACTTGGAATCATTGCCATCGCCAAAACAGGCGGAGACCTTCAAACCTTGGCAAACCGAGTCCACCCCGTATATGGGGTCATTTTTACAGTCATCATGTATCTCGCCATCGGGCCGTTCTTTGGGATTCCAAGAACAGGGACGGTCGCTTATGAAATTGGAGTCACCCCTTTTCTTGGAGAAGGGATGACTAAGTACGGCCTTCCATTATTCATTTATACGATCATCTTTTTTGGACTGACCACCTGGCTGGCTATGAACCCGGCTAAGCTTGTTGACCGGATTGGAAAAGTCCTTACTCCTGCACTACTGGTGATTCTAACAGTACTCGTGATTAAAAGCATCCTTTCACCGATGGGCAGTTTTCATGAACCGTCGGGGGCTTATATTAACGGGCCTTTTTTCAAGGGATTCCTTGAGGGTTATCTGACCATGGATACCATTGCAGCTCTGGTCTTTGGAATTGTTGTCATTAATTCTGTCCGCGAGAAAGGAATTACGTCCAAGGCAGCCATTACAAAAGCTTGCATTTTGGCTGGAATCATTGCAGCCGCCGGCTTGGCACTTGTCTATCTTTCCTTGGGATTCATCGGAGCGACCAGTACAGAAGCCATCGGCTTGAAAGATAACGGAGGAGCTGTCCTGGCTGGATCAGCCAATTATCTGTATGGTCAGATTGGAACGGTAATTTTAGGGCTGGCGATCACCTTTGCCTGCCTGACGACTTCCATTGGGCTGGTTTCGGCCTGCGCCCAATATTTCGCCAAACTTTTGCCGGTATCTTATCGCGCTTTGGTCATTATCATCAGTATATTCAGTATGATTATTGCCAATATTGGATTGACACAGCTTATTTCCGTTTCGCTGCCTGTCCTGATCGTGATTTATCCGTTGGCGATTGTTCTGATTATGCTCTCATTCATGCATAACTGGTTCCATGGCTATTCAGGAGTATATATCGGGGCATTGATTCCGACATTCCTCATTAGTTTCGTTGACGGCATAAAAACAGCCGGCATGGAATTTAGTAGCTTGAACGATCTATTAAGTGTTTTACCTTTATTCAATGAAGGAATCGGCTGGCTGCTGCCGGCACTACTCGGCGCCATCATCGGTTTCCTGCTCTCCGTGGGTATGGGAGCTTCCAAGAAACCAGCTTAAAAGAAAATCCCGGTCTGGAAATTACCAGCCGGGATTTTTCTTATTCCGCATTTAATTCTTCATTAACAATGTTTTCAATTCTCTGGATGGCGCCGGGTTCAACTTCCTCAATGGCCGTTGCTGCTTGTTCGAGTGCCTCTCTGTAATCAAAACTTCTAAAGGCAGATTCTGCTCTTTGCAACTTTTGAGATACCTCACCATTTCGGCTTCTGTACCGGTTTCCGTATTGAATGACCTTTTCTGCCAGCATGACCGTTTCAATCAAATCTGTTGTCTTCTTATGGAAATGTTCGACTGTGTCTACTGCTTTTTCAAGGTATTTCTGAACAACAGGCATATTGAGCGGCTTTTCTTCAAGAGCCCGAACAACATCAGTGATATTTTTATATGCTTCTTCGAGAAGAGCATTATAATCAGTAGGCAACCCCGGGATATTGCTCTTGGAAATCATCCGGCTTGCTTCACCGATTTTTTTCTTTAGCTCGGATACCTTTTCCTTTGCTTCAATTTCCTCTTTCCTTAAGGTATGAAGCTGCTCGGAAAAAGTATTCTGCTCACTCCTGATTGCATCAAGCTGCTGGTTGATATCCTGCAATTCTTCACTCAGGAATGAATAAGCGGATTCATTTTCCTGAACTTTTTCCTGTAGCTGCTGGAAACGCTTGAAAAGTGTGTTGATTTTCTTTTCCAGCTGAACGGGGATCTCCAGGTCCTCATCATTCAGGTGATACCCCTGCTGAACAAACTCGGTTTCCTGTTTGATTTCCTTGTTGGCGGACTTGATCATTTCAAGCAGTGCTGATGACTTTTCTTCATTATGAAGGACGAAATGTTTGGCAAGTACTTCTTTTTCAAGTAAGTCGTACAGATGCTCAACGCTTTCCTTTAATCCTTTAACATCCTCTGCCGCTTTACTTGTTTCCAATTTTTCCAGCGACACAAGGCATGCAGCCAGTTCTTCCCGGAGTCTGGAGAGTTCCGTGCTGATACCAAGGTGCTTCAGGACATACCCTTGAGCCTCCATTTCATTAAAACCGGCTTCCACTTCATTCAGTTGATTAGGAAGGGAATTCTGGCATTCTGTAAGCAATTCCGGAATCACTTCCATCTTTTCCATAATGTCCTGGGTGTCTTGTGTCAATCCCAAAACAATTTCCCTCGCCTCCAGGTAATTTCCTTCTTCCGTAAGTTTAGTGAAGTCTTCGATTTCCTCCGACATTTCATCCAATTTCGCTTCAAGGCCGTATGCTGCTTTACCATAGGTATGTCGGTGGGCAAGCAGGGTCTTTTTGCTTTTGCGGAAGTCTTCTTTCAATTCTTCAATCTCCAGCCGGTTCTTCTCTTCGCTTCCGACCAGTTCTTCCACCTCAGAATGAATCCTCTCCATCTTATCTTCTGTTTTATTCAGGATTTCCTCTATTCTTGCCTGAACATCCTTGGCGGAACCAAAACGGAACTTATCAATATATTCTTCAGCGGTGAATAACAGCTCTTCCACTTCAGGAAGGTCAGCGGTGACAATGTCATCCCACTCTTTACGCCACTTTTCGAAAAGTTCCTCTGTCTGGCCGGTCATGTTAAGCTGCTTGACTCTGGAAAGCTCATCCAAAATGGGCCTGTTCATGATATCGACCTTCCACGATTCAAGACGGTCGATATGGTGGTAGTATTTTCTTCTTATAAAAAAACCGATAATAAATAGGATAATTAAAAGTATAATTCCTCCGATGATAAATTCCATCGTAAGCCCCCTGCTTCTATAACTTGATCTGTTCTATGTAAAAACTGTAAAATCTCATATCATAGCTTTTATTATGATACCATGATAACGACATTTTTTGACGATTTATTTGCAATTTTTCCTCTATAAATAGAAGATTTGTTATAAATGTATACCTCTCCAGCTAAAATATTGATATTTTACTATTATAGATGAATATGACAGTAAAAGGAAACGAGGGATTGGATGAAAATCGACGGCCACATTCACAGCCCTTATTGCCCCCACGGGACTAAGGACTCATTTCATGAATATATCGAGCGAGCCATAATTCTTGGGTATGAAGAAATCACTTTCACGGAACACGCCCCCTTGCCGGCAGGATTTGACGACCCTGTGCCCGATTCAGACAGCGGCATGAATCCAGATTTTCTTGAAGCGTATATTAGGGATTTGGAAATACTCAAAAAGGAATATAAAGGAAACATCATCATTAAAACAGGCTTGGAAGTTGATTATATAGAAGGATATGAAGAGGGGACGACACAGTTCCTGGACACATTCGGCCCTCACCTCGAGGACAGCGTGCTTTCCGTTCATTTTTTATTTAAAAAGGGGAGGTACGACTGCCTGGATTTCAGCAAAGAAAATTTCGGAAGGATGATTGATTTCTACGGATCGGTGGACACTATCCATCACTCCTATTACCAAACCGTCTTAAAATCAGTAACAGCCAACCTCGGTAAATACAAACCGAATCGAATCGGCCACATCACCCTTGCGGATAAATTCAAGAAGGATTTCCCACCTGCAGGCTTATTCAGGCAAGAAATAGAAACGGTACTGGAAGAAGTGGCAAAGCGGAATATGGAGCTTGATTATAATGGAGCGGGCTATTTTAAAAAAGGCTGCGGTGTTTCGTATCCGCCGCCTGAGATTGCAATGATGGCCATTGAACTGGGAATCCCGCTTGTGTATGGATCAGATGCGCATCAAGCAAAAGACCTGAATCAAGGCAGAGACCGCATGATCCTGTAAAACTACTGAGGGATTGCAGCCTGTCTCGTTAACAGGCATTGGTCGACCCACTGTTCCAGGGAAGTAAAATAGCGATCGACAAAAAATGGTTCTTGCGGGTACACATGCCACACTTCCCTTAAGTATTGGCTGTTAAGGAACGGCATTGACAGCATGGACTTCAATTGGATGATAAAAATACTCACCGGCATGGAAGTGAAGCGATTTTGCTCTTCTCCCCTCTCAAAAAAACGCTTAAACAAGTAACGCTCCTTCATCAGATAAGAGGAAATGATCTCACGGACAATTTGCGAGTCAATCGATATCTCCCTCCAGACAAAACGGGCAAGGAGATGATTCTCACTCTGATACTGAAGGATGTTCAAGACAGCTCTTTTTAAGCATTCATCCGCAGGAGTGAATGCTAATTTATCTGCTTCAGCCTCAAGGCACTCTAAATAAGCTTCAAAGAAACGGGTGAAACAGGATTCAAGGAGTCCCTGCTTTCCGTGAAAATGATAAGAGATATTTGCGGCGTTCACCGACGCTTTTTTGGCAATATCCCTAACAGAAGTTCCGTCATAGCCTTTCGTATTGAAAAGTGAAACAGCCGATAAGAGAATATTTTCTTTTGTCATACCTGGTGCAGCAGCTGGTTTAGCCATGATCTCACTACCTTCAAATTTTATTAGTTGAATCACCCAAGGAAATGTGCTAAAAATGGTTCATTAGGATTGCCGTTAATCATAGAGCTGTCAATGAGGAATAAATCCGATTACTACATAAAATTCGGGGGATCACCTGAGATTCCTTTATGTATTTCTCGACAGTTTCCGGCCGAACTTGTTGGAAACCGATGAATCTATGGTTTTGACATCATATCCTGTAGAAATGGGGGAGTTCGATGTTTCAATCAGCCATGTACCAAGGTACACGCGAAGAAAATTATGACTTGGTCATCAAGCAATTGCACGCTCTTTTGGAAGGAGAAAGCAATCGCATTGCCAATTTAAGTAATGCTTCTGCATTGCTCAATCAATTCTTAGACCGCATTAACTGGGTCGGATTTTATCTTATGGAAGATGAAGAGCTTGTGCTCGGCCCGTTCCAAGGACTTCCTGCCTGTGTACGAATTTCAGTCGGAAGAGGCGTATGCGGCTCTGCTGTAAAAGAGAAGAAAACCTATCTTGTAGAAGATGTCCATGCCTTTCCCGGCCATATCGCCTGTGATGCAGCATCTCAATCCGAGATTGTCGTTCCGATGGTCAAGGACGGCGAGGTCATTGGCGTTTTGGATATCGACAGCCCTGAGAAGAGCAGATTCGATGAAACCGATAGAGAAAAACTTGAATTATTTGTTCAAGCGTTACTTCAATATGTTTGATTTTAAAGCCGGGGTGGTTATCCCGGCTTTTTTTGTTGCACTGGATGTGAAGACCGGGCATGAAGCTGGGGTGAATGCATGCACTGATCGGTTTCACGTTTTAATGCCTCCAATGCGCTGGCCTGAGGACATGTTACTGACTGTTATCCCGAATGGATGTCCCCAGATTTTCGATTGAACGGCATCGATTAGGAAACCAACGAATCCCCTTCCGCGATAATATTTCATCCGGGCAAATCCCTAAACCACAAGTTTACCCCTGCTGTGACAAGGGAAATCCTACTCATATAAAAACAAAGGAGGATGTAACATGCAAAGCAATGATGTGAAGTCTCTGTACTTTGAGGAGAGTGCTTCAATTCCCAATAATCCTGACTTGCCAGTTCTTTTATATGAGGGGATTTTTAAAGACAAACCAGATCAGGCGGAGAGTATTTTTAACAAGCACAATTGGAGTAACAGCTGGCAGGGCGGCGTTTTTGATTACCATCACTTCCATAGCAATACCCACGAGGTTCTCGGAGTGGTGAGTGGAACCGCTGAGTTAATCATTGGCGGCGAAAGCGGAAAGAAAATGAAGGTCCATCCAGGAGATGTAGTGGTGCTGCCTGCCGGGACCGGGCATAAAAGATTAACGGCCAGCCAAGATTTCAAAGTAGCCGGCGCATATCCTGATGGGAAGGATCACAACTTAAAAACAGATGAGGGCAGCGAACGCACCCAGCTGTTGATTGAAATCAAGGAAGTCGCCCTCCCTGCTCAGGATCCAGTGTACGGGGCAGACGGCCCTTTACTTTCTCTTTGGGAAAAAGAAGAGTAAAAAAAAACAAGCCCGGGAAGGATCCTTCCCGGGGTTGGGTTATTCATAAATTTTTTTCAAAGGTTTGACTGCCGGGCCTTCAATGACATCCCCAGATGTTGAGAAGCGGCTTCCATGACATGGACAATCCCATGATTTTTCAGCATTGTTCCAGCCGAGTTCACAGCCCATGTGGGTACAGGTTGTATCAACCACTGTTACCTCTCCGCTTTCGTTACGGTAAGCACCAGCCCGTTTTCCATCCACCGTCACTACAGCTCCCTCACCGTTTTCCAGTTCCTCCAGCTTCCTGTCATGCTTATCGAGTTTGCCTTTGACAAATTCCTTGGCTACATCCGCATTTTCTTTGACAAAGTTTTTGATGCCCGGATTCGCATTGAAACGGGAAGGTGAAAACAGATTCGTGAACTGATTTTCTTTTCCAAGCACTCGATCTGTTAATAATAATGCCGCAGCAGTACCGTTGGTCATCCCCCATTTTGCATAGCCTGTGGCAACCAAAATATTTGGCTGGTCATCGGTGGCTGTTCCTATATATGGGACTTTATCCAATGTTGTCAGATCTTGCGCAGACCAGCGATATGGATAATTTTTTATGGAATAATGTTTTTCAGCAAAGTGTCTGAGATTTTGATAGTGCTCTTCGGTATCTCCGCCTTGTCCTGTTTTGTGGCTGTCCCCGCCAACTAGAATCATTTTATCGCCGTTGGAATCGGTACTGTAGCGGACGGATCTTTTAGGCTGATCCGCACTCAGGTACATTCCATCCGGGATCTGGTTCTCTGTTCTAGCAGCAAGGGTATACGACCGTTCAATATCCAATCTGGAAAAATACAGTCCCTTGAAATCATTGATTGGAAAATGGGTGCTGACAATCACTTTAGGAGAAAAAAGTTTGCCTCCATCTTCCGTGAACACTTCAACAGGATCTTCCCCACTTAGCTTTGTTATCCTCGTATTTTCGTAAACGGTTCCGCCATTGGCTTTGATTTCATCCAAAAGTGGAATGAGGAATTTCACCGGATGGAATTGTGCCTGATCCGGCATTTTCAGGGCGGAGGCTACTTGGAATGGCAGGTCCGTATCTGTAGTAAGTTCTCCCGGTATATTCAATTTAGCATAGGCTTGGGCTTCTTTTTCTAGTTCCTTGGTACCTTTATCGGTTTCAGTGTAAATATAAGATGGCAGTTTTGTAAATTCACAATCTATGTTTAATTCACCGATTATTTTTTCTATGAATTGTAATGCTGCCGTGTTTGCCTGGTAATATAGAGACGCTTTTTCTGCCCCATGATGCCCCATCAACTGGTCATAAATCACCCCGTGCTGAGCAGAAACCTTCGCAGTAGTATAACCGGTGGTTCCATTTATGACTCTTCCTGCTTCCACAAGGGCAATTTTTTTCCCTTCGCGTGAAAGCAAATAAGCAGCGATGATTCCGGTAATCCCTGCTCCCACGATCGTCACGTCTGCATGGTGTGTTTGGTTTCCCAGTTCTTCAAAAGCCAGCCCTCTATCTTCCGCCGCTTTACGCCAGTACGAATAGGACTCTTTAGGTATCATGTTTTCATTCATCTGAGCGTTACCTCCCCATTTTCTACTACCATCTACTTACCCGAAATTCACCATAACATGCCTGGGGACGCTCAAATGAGCATGATTTGTTAGTGCTCCTAAAGAGCAGACCTGTGGTTAACGTTTTTCGGATTACAAAACAACAATGAAGAAATTTAATTTAGTTAGCGTGGATTTTGGGCTTATGAATCATTCATGTGACACTCTATATTGGTTTTCGTTTGATTTTGGTCTCATGAACCGCTCATGTGACACTCTATTCTTATTTCGACTTTGATTTTCGCCTCAAAAACCGGACATTACACACCCCATTATGAATTTCACCTCAATTTCAGGCTAAAGATGTTTTTAAATCTGAGACAAACAAAAAAACAGAACCCGCAGGCTCTGTTTTTTTCTGTATTTTATTTTATTTTATTTTACTGAACGCCTGCATTAAATCATCGCGGATATCTTCCCAAGCCTCCAGGCCGATGGAAACTCTCAATAAAGTATCGGTTATGCCCATTTTCTCTCGAGACTCTGCCGGAACGACCGCGTGTGTCATAGTCGCCGGATGCTGGATTAAGGTTTCGGCATCACCAAGGCTTACCGCGATTTTGATCAATTTTAATTCATTCATGAACTGCTGCGCAGTCTCTTTGGTTCCTTTGATGGTAAAAGCGATCAATCCGCCAGGCTTGCTCATTTGCTTTTTCATTGTTTCATAGTGAGGATTGTCAACATCTCCAGGATAGAACAGCTTTTCCACCTGAGACTGCTCTTTAAGGAAATCAGCAATTTTTGCAGCATTTTCGCAATGGCGGTCCATACGCACCGGCAGTGTCTTTAACCCCCGCAGCAGCAACCAGGCATCGAATGGTGAAATCACTCCTCCGATATCCTTCTGCGTGGTCATTCTGATATGGTCCATCAAGTCTTTTTTGCCTACTGCCACACCGGCGATCACATCCCCATGCCCGCAAATATATTTAGTAGCACTGTGAATGATGATATCACAGCCTAAGTCAAGTGGCTTTTGCAGGTAAGGCGAAGAAAATGTATTATCGACAATCACCGGGATGCCTTTTTCTTTCGCAATGCTTGCGACCAATTCAAGGTCAATGAGCTGCATTGTCGGATTAATTGGTGTTTCCACATAGATGCAGGCGGTTTCCGGCTTAATACTTTTCCTAATCTCCTCTGCTGAATTCATTGGCGAAAAATCATGAGTGATATTGTACTTTTCTTCCATAAGGTTCAGCAAACCGAATGTGCATCCGTATACTCCTTGGGAACAGAGTACATGATCATTTGCTTTTGTCATGAACAGAAGGACAGAAGATACCGCGGCCATCCCAGAACCAAAGGCTAGAGCTGATTCACCATTTTCAAGTGACGCCATCCGCTCTTCCAGCATGGAAACGGTAGGGTTTCCTAGACGGGAATATATATATCCGCCTTCCTCCCCAGCAAATCGTCGTTCCCCCTGCTGGGCATCTTTAAAAGTAAAAGTGGAAGATTGATAGAGAGGCGGTGCTAAACTGTCGTTATATTCAACTGAGTTGTACCCTTCGTGAATGACTTTTGTTTCAAATCTTTCATAATCCTTCTTCATTTCTTTCTCCTCCTGTTATCTAATCCGAACTTATAAGCAGTTGTATCTTATCTATCCCATTAGTACAGGGTCTCTCCGGCGCGATTTTTCCATCCTATCGGCCAGCCTTGTGATCTCATAACAATTCACTTATAGCATATGACATTTCCTTCAAAAAAGAAAGCGTTTACACGGAGGCGGATTTGTGTTTCCCAGTATGAATTCCAAAAAAAGAAGACCTTGAAACAATGTACGTTTCAAGGCCTGTATCATTAGAGTAATATATTCGCCATCTGGTTCTTTCCACTGTTTTTAGCATGGTACATGGAGGCATCTGCTCTTTTCACCAGATCCTTCACATGATCTTCCCGCCCTCTTATCCAATGTGATACACCACAGGATACAGTCACCGAGGGGCTGGTCTTTTGCGGGATAACGTTGACGATACGGCTTCCGAAATCAGTGCCTGCCTTCAAATCCTTCTGAAAAAGGTAAACAGCGAGTTCCTCCCCGCCCCATCTGGCAGCAAAGCCGATGCCTTTCGACTCCTCCATGATGGTTTTGGCAACCTGGATCAACACTTCATCGCCCGTTTGATGTCCATAGTTATCATTGACTTTCTTGAAGTCATCAATATCCATCAGGATCAGCACTCCCTGTTCATCTTCCCTCATGGCCCTGACCATCTCTCCATCCAGGAAACTCCTGGAGTAAAGCTGGGTTAAATGGTCCGTTACCACAAGTTCCTCCAACTTTTCACGAAGCATGGAATTCGTCAGCGCCAATGTGGAATGATGGATGAACGACTGCAGCAATTTGTACATGTCAAACGAAAAAGAATAAGGTTCCTGATGCAGGACAATGCAAAACCCGATGATGGAGCCGTTTTGGACCATTGGAACAGCCATCAGCGAAAGATAAGATAACTCTTTGCCAAACTTTCCACTGATATCTCCTATAAAAATGGCTTCTTTTTCCTTGAAGATCTTGCGTTTTACATAATGAATATAAGAAGCTCCCTCGAAGCTGTGAAAAAAAGCAGAGCTTTCCGGTAGAACGCTGGACTCTTCTCTTTCATCAACAAATATGAATCCGATTGAAGAAGCGTGAAACGATCGTTTAATTTGTTTTTTTAAGAACGTCAGTGTTTCGGTCATCCTTAAATTAGAGTTCAACCTGTGCGATGTTTCATTGATCAGCTGAAGATCTGATATTAGCCTTCTGGACTGCTGATAAAGCTTGGCATTCTCCAGTGCGTTCCCAGCTGTGTATGCCAGTAGACGGATGAATTCCCGATGGTTGTCCGGAAATCTGAACTGATTGAACGTGATGACCTCAAGCACCCCATATACACCCTGCTTCCCTTTCAACGGCGCATAAAGAGTCAGCTTATCTTCTGTATACTGAAATTCCGACTCAATGGTTCCATTAACAAAAGCCTGCATGGCTGCTGTGTTGACACTATCATAATCGAAGTTCCTGATTGGCAGGTTTCCATGATTTTTATCATTGTCATTGGAAAGGAGCAAGTGGAAATCATAATCGGGAAATACCCTGGTCAACGTACTGATAATCTGTCCGAGCAAAATATTGATATCCATTGAAGAGTGGAACGTTTCGTTCACCTTAAAAAGTTCCCGGTAACGATGCTCCTCTTCTACAACCTGGTTGAAGTAGTGCATCTTCTTCAAATAGGCTGCACTATAATCGGCAAAGCTTCGAAGGAAGTTACGGGAAATCTCTGACTTCAGACCGGAAGCAAGTAAAACCCCCAATGGGTTTTGTGAGTGGTCCGACAGCTGGAAAGCAAGGTCAAATTCGCCAATGACGGAGCCTGTCCCGACTCTTTCCACAATTCCATCCTCTGTCCCTTCAAACATGAGGTCTATTGTTTCGGCAAAAACAGTGATCGGATATTTTCCCAAAGAAAGGCTGTCAGTAAGCTGATAGCTGTTCTCTGTCCTTTGATAATAAACAACTTCCTCAGCCTCCAACGCAGTTTGTACAACCCCTGCCCAAGCAGAAATGCAATCGCTGCAGCGGCTCTCCCCCTCATTGAACTCCTCATTCACTAAATCGAACAAACGAGCTTTATAGTTATTCAGGAAGATTTGGCCTGTTCTATCCAACCCGATTACCTGCGTATCGATCCGATCATTATTCACCATAATATGTCCCTCTTATCTTCGCTTTCCTGATAGATTCCTTTTATATCCCAACGGTTCATCATTATCCCTGAAACCAAGATATTGGCTGCACGGATAATGATGAAAAAAGCAGATATTCCCTTTCAATTCCATCAAGTAAATTATATCACAAAGATTCAGATGATTCCTATGTAATATTCTAAATTCCCTAGTTTTTATAAAAGAGGGCTTTTAAAAAATCTTTCGAAATTTGGATCTGCCCTTGACTTAGCCCCGGTAAAAACATATAATGGTTTTTGTGTAAAATAAAGCAGCCTATGTGAAGTCCTTTATGCTGTATTTTGTTCCTCGCGAATGAGGTGTATCTTGTAACTCTCTGCTGCTGGAGCGAAGGTACATGAAAACATAATACTCATGATTGTTAATTCACACACGGTTTTTATTTTACAACAAAATAAAAACACGAAGGAGGAGTCTTCAATGGCTCGTTATACTGGCCCTAGCTGGAAATTATCCCGCCGTCTTGGAATCTCTCTAAGCGGTACAGGTAAAGAATTAGAAAAGCGTCCTTACGCTCCTGGACAACACGGTCCTAACCAACGCAAAAAAATCTCTGAATATGGTTTACAATTACAAGAGAAGCAAAAGCTTCGTCATATGTATGGAGTGACTGAGCGTCAATTCCGTAACCTATTTGACAGAGCAGGAAAAATGCAAGGTAAACATGGTGAAAACTTCATGGCACTTCTTGAAGCCCGCCTTGATAACGTTGTTTATCGTCTTGGTTTGGCTCGTACACGCCGTCAAGCACGCCAACTTGTTAACCACGGACACATCACTGTTGATGGATCTCGCGTAGATATCCCATCTTACCGTCTGTCTGCTGGCCAAACAATCGGTGTTCGTGAAAAATCCCGCAACCTTGACATCATCAAAGAAGCTCTTGAAGTGAACAGCTTTGTTCCTGACTTCTTGACTTTCGATGCTGACAAGCTTGAAGGTTCATTCACTCGCTTAGCTGAGCGTTCTGAACTTCCGGCTGAAATTAACGAAGCTCTTATCGTTGAGTTCTACTCTCGTTAATCTTCCTGAACCCTTTCCCTTTTGGGGAAGGGTTTTTATTTTGTGTTTTTCAAAAAAATTTCTTGGAATCGAGTTTATAAAAATTCGCGGTTTGCATCCGGTCAACGGTGCCAAGTAACTGCACTCAATCGTTATAGAACAGGATAGTCTGGTGTTTTGAATTGAGTGTATTGGTTTTTGGGCTTTTTACAACCCTCGCTGCCCATGCGGCATACACCATCTTTCATTTCCTGTTTTGATGTCCCTCCCTCGCTTCACACGTCGCGTCAGACATTTTCAGACAAAATCACTCTCTTCCTTACTTTTTAAGTGAAGCCCATTCCATTTCGGACATCACGCTCCAGGGAACTGTTTTTTTGTCCGAATCACCGCTAATCAGATAAGATGCCTATCCTCCTCTTTATACTAATTCTCTCATCCCTAATATGTTATAATAGTAAGGTTGATATTTTTTATAAAACCTTAGATCATTTTCTTAGATTAAAAAGGAGGAACAGGTTATGGACTTTCTGTTTTCCACAGGATTCATCATTTCTTCAGGAGCGATTCTTGCCCTGTTAAAAATTATTGCGATTGATATTATTCTGTCTGGTGATAATGCAATCGTTATTGCGATGGCCACAAAAAACCTTCCAAAGGATTTGCAGAACAAGGCAATCTTCTATGGTACGGGTGGCGCAGTGGTCCTTCGCATTCTGTTTGCAGCCGTAATTGTGTACCTGCTTCAAATTCCTTATGTCCACTTGATCGGAGGAATTTTGCTCTTATGGATCGCTTATAAGGTACTTGTAGAGGAAGAGGAAGAAGCGAACATTAAAGCTCATACAGGCCTTAGCCAGGCAATTATGACCATCATAATTGCTGACGCGGTTATGAGCCTTGATAATGTGGTGGCGGTGGCCGGTGCTGCCCATGGCCATCTCGGATTGATTGCCCTTGGTGTATTGGTCAGCATCCCGATCATGATTTTCGGTTCAAAAGCGATTGTTAAACTTCTGGAGAGGTTCCGCTGGATCGCCTACATCGGTTCGGGCATACTGGCGTGGACGGCCGGGGAAATGGTCATGGAGGACAAGCAATTCTTAAATCTGGTGCATCTTTCACATAGTCCTTACTCATACCTGATTATTGCCGCACTGACGATTGTCGTTCTGGGTGCAGGTTTCATGACGAACAAGAAACAAAATAGTGTACAAGCTCATTAATTCACTAAAAAGAGGCGCTTCCGGGAAGCACCTCTTTTTATATGATTCTTATGAGTATTGGACCATGAAATATTTCTTTTTCCCTCTGCGGATGATGGTGAACTGTCCGTCGATGCGGTCGGATTCTGACATTACATGCTGAAGGTCTGTCGTGCGGTCACCGTTGATGTAGATCGCCCCGTTGCCGATATCTTCTCTCGCCTGTCTTTTAGAAGGAGCGATTTTAGTGTTCACGAGAAGGTCGACTAAATTGACTTCCTCGTCTTTAGGCTGTGTAAAAGATGGAACATCCTTGAAGCCTTGCTTGATTTCGTCAGAAGACAATTCCTTGATGTTGCCGCTGAATAGCGCTTCCGTGATCTTGATCGCCTGTGCGAGGGATTCTTCCCCATGGATCATTTTCGTCATTTGTTCCGCTAATGCTTTTTGTGCTTTTCGAAGGTGAGGTTCTGTTTCAACCGCTTCCGCTAAAGCTTCGATTTCTTCTTTTGAAAGGAAAGTAAAGTATTTTAGGTACTTAACGACATCAGCATCCGCTGTGTTGATCCAGAATTGGTAGAATTCATACGGTGATGTTTTTTCAGGGTCAAGCCAGATTGCACCGCTTTCTGTTTTACCGAATTTAGACCCGTCTGCTTTTGTGACAAGCGGAATCGTGAATCCAAATGCTTTTGACTCTTCTTCCCTTGTGCGTCTGATCAATTCAAGCCCTGTTGTAATGTTGCCCCATTGATCGCTTCCCCCGATTTGAAGCTTGCAGTTGTAGTTTTCATACAGGTGGTTAAAGTCCATTGCCTGCAGGATCGTGTACGTGAATTCCGTGTAGGAGATTCCTGTTTCAAGACGGGAAGCAATGGTATCCTTTGCAAGCATATAGTTGACTCCGATATGCTTTCCAAAGTCCCGAAGGAATGTCACCATATCCATCGGTCCGATCCAGTCGAAGTTATTGACCATGACCGCGCCATTTTCCCCTTCGAAATCAAAGATGCTTTGAAGCTGGCTCTTGATGCTTTCCACGTTATGCTGAATGGATTCAACCGTCTGCAGTTTTCGTTCTTCGCTTTTACCGCTTGGATCTCCAATCAGACCGGTAGCTCCTCCTACCAGTACCAGCGGGCGATGGCCTTGGTTTTGAAAGCGCCTTAATGTAAGGAATGGCAGCAAATGGCCGATATGCATGCTGTCTGCCGTAGGATCGATTCCACAATAGATAGAGATTTTTTCTTTATCTAAAAGAGCTTTCAGTCCCTCTTCATCTGTCTGCTGATACGTTATGCCGCGCCAATCTAAATCTTTTAGTAATTCCATTTTTATCTTCCTCCTGATTTTTTATAAGGCAGAAATTTTCAATAATACAAGCGTGTTCCATGGCCAGCCGACATCCAAAAGACAGATCAGCGAAAATATGTTCTTTCACTTGCTTGGGATCCGCTGAGGATGCGAAGGGATTAGGGCCGGGAGTCGGACGTGAATAGCTCATCAAACAAGATGTCCTGTTACATCCAATTAATATGCAAACAATAAAAAAACGCCCCTGCCGATGCAGGGACGTTTATTACGCGGTACCACCCAACTTAAGGACACAAGTATCCTTCACTTGATAGTGTAACGGTTTTCCCGTTTGCTGCTAATCGACCAAAGACGTTCACAGCAAAAGCTCAAGGAGGTAATTCATCACGTTATGTATGTCAGTTTCCACCAGCCACTGACTCTCTTTAATAGGGATAACGGGACTACTTATTCCTGTCGAAGCAATATCGTTATGAAAATTTCTCAGTTATACTTTTTTTATCATAGTTTCATCCCTTTTGTCAATTTGATTTCCGGAAAGGTCCTTCTTTTACGTAATAAACCGCCCTTCCAGCTTTCCATTATATACCTTTGAAATTTCCTTATTATAACCTTTCAATCGTCGAATTATGCTATAATATAGATGATTTTAGGGGGAGTGTACATATGAAGGAAAAATTTCAATCTTTGCTGCAGCGACTAGAACCTGTCATCAAGTTTTTTACTAACAATAGATTTTTAAAACGTGCCCGGATCACCTATGGAGTTCTTTGGAATTTATTATTGATATTAATTGTGGTGGCCGTTCTGGGTACAGCTTTCGCTGGCGGCGTCGGGGCGGGTTACTTTGCTTCCTTGGTAAAAGAAGAACCCATCCGCCCTTATGACAACATGAAGCAGGATATTTACAACTACGAAGAAACCTCACAGCTCTACTTTGCGAACGATGTCTATCTCGGAAAAATGAGGACCGATTTAGAGCGTGAAGAAGTAAGTATCGATGAAGTACCGGAAGACCTGGTGAACGCTCTGATTGCAACAGAAGATGAGTATTTTAAAGAGCATAATGGCGTTGTCCCCAAGGCGATCCTTCGTGCCATCGTACAGGAATTCACGAATTCCGCTTCCCAAACAGGCGGAAGTACACTTACACAGCAGCTGATCAAAAATCAAATACTCACAAACGAAGTATCCTTTGACAGAAAGGCAAAAGAAATCCTTTTGGCAATGAGACTCGAACGCTTCTTTGAAAAAGATGAGATCCTTGAAGCCTATTTGAATGTAGCCACACTCGGGCGTAACTCTTCCGGGAGAAACATCGCCGGAGTCAAATCTGCTGCAAAAGGGGTATTCGGGGTAGAACCGAAGGACCTTTCACTGCCCCAGGCAGCCTTTATTGCAGGGCTTCCACAAGCACCTTTTGCTTACACTCCTTTTACAAACGGGGGAAAATTAAAAGAGAACCTGGAACCGGGGCTTTCCCGGATGCAGACAGTTCTTTACCGAATGTTTGAAGAAGGCTATATAACCGAAGAAGAATATCAAACGGCCTCTAACTATGATATTTCGAAAGATTTCATAGGACCTAAGCCTTCAATTAATGACAACTATCCTTGGCTTACTGCTGAAATTGAAAGCCGCGGCAAGGAAATCATCTCAAAGATCCTGGCTGAAAAAGACGGTTACTCCGAAGATGACCTGGCCAACAACGATGAGTTATATGAAAAATATACGACACTCGCTGACCGTGAAATGAGACAGCGGGGCTATCATATCCACTCTACAATTAATAAAGAAATTTATGACAGTATGCAAAAAACGAAAGATGCATATGAAATGTATGGACCAGAACTTACTAGTACAGATGTCGACTCCGAAACAGGAGAAGAAGTAGAAGTTCCAAATCCTGTCCAGGTCGGCGCCATCATGATTGAAAACAAATCTGGCAGAATCATCAGCTTCGTCGGCGGGCGAGATTTCAAGCAGGAGCAGCTGAACCATGCAACTCAGTCCATCCGCCAGAATGGATCGACAATGAAACCGCTGCTTGTCTATGGACCGGCATTGGAATTCGGGGAAATCGGGCCTGGTTCTCCACTGCCGGACGTTGAAATGTCCATCATGGCTGGTAATGGCGTCATGTGGTCTCCGCAGAACTACTCATTTAACTATAACGGGCTAATACCAGCCAGATATGCGCTGGCTGAATCCTTGAACATTCCTGCGGCCCGGTTATATACAAAGATTTTTGATAAACAGCCTATCCAGTTCCTTGAAAAAATGGGCTTCTCAACGCTGACCAGCCGGGAGAAAGAAAACTATTCCCTATCCCTTGGCGGCATGGAACGCGGAGTTACACTAGAGGAAAATACAAATGCTTATACAACATTCGCCAATGGCGGAAAGTTCGTCGATGCCTACATGATCGAAAAAATCGTAGACAAAGATGGCAATACCATATATCAGCATGAAATAGATCCTGTGGATGTATTCAGTCCGCAGACTGCTTATCTGACCATAGATATGATGAGGGATACTCTTGATCACTATGCCGGAACCGGACGCTATGCTAAGAAATTCCTTACCTTCTCTTCCGACTGGGCAGGGAAATCAGGAACTACACAGGATTACAAGGACCACTGGTTCATCGCTTCCAATCCAAGCATTACGTTCGGTACGTGGTTCGGATATGACGACCCGCAATCCATGTACAGAGCGATGGAAACCTATGGGCACTATGGGTTGAGAAATATTCGCTTATGGTCTTATCTGCTGAATGATGCTCACGATCTAGCACCGGACCTGATTGATCCCGATGCAGCATTCCAATCTCCAGAGGGTATCGTGACAAGATCCTTCTGTGGAATTTCAGGTTTGCTGCCTTCTGAGGCCTGCAGCCAGGCTGGTTTAGTGAAAAGCGATTTATTCAATGCAAAGTATGTGCCAAGCAAGACAGATGACAGTCTTCTCAGCAGCCGGTATGTCATGGTGAACGGCAAGAAGTATCTGGCTCTTGACTCTACTCCTGCAGAGTTCTCTCAGCCGGGAGTCATATTAAATCCTGATTTTGTTGAGAGTGTTCTGAACGGACTCAAGGCAGATCCCCGCCAGTTGATTCCAGCTGACGAAGAAAGATACAAAAACATCCTTGTCGCTGAAAATAAAATTGAAGACGACGGTGCAGCTCCTGGAACGGTCAAAGCAAGTGCTTCCGGAAATAAAGTGACCTGGACTGCATCAGCCAGCAACGATGTTGTCGGCTACAGGGTCTTCACAGTAAGCGGCCAAAAAGTGGCAAGCGTTAAATCTGATTCAGACCTCGTTGCTTCTCTTGGTAACGGAGAGTACTACGTCGTTGCGGTAGATGTAGCCGGAAAACAATCCGGAAAATCAAACACCGTACTTATCGGAGAAGAAAAGAAAGAACCAAAGCCTTCTAAAGAGGAAAAGCCAAAACCAGAAAAACCTGAGCAACCAAAACCGGACACCGGCAGTTCGAATGGTGGTACTGGTTCAGGAGAAGGTGGCGGCAGCGCTGATTCTGGAAACGACAGCGGAGCCAGTGATTCCGGCTCCGGTCCAGGCGGCGGAAATGGCAATGACCAAGGATAGTTGATGAAAAAGAGGTGATCCGCCTAAGCGGATCACCTCTTTTGTCCTTTAGCGCTTTAGCGTGGCGGGGGACTGTCCCCGGTCACGCTAAAGCGCTAAAGGATGGTGACTCAAAAAACCACCCAGACACCCTGAGCGGTTCTAAATATTTATTAATCTTCCATTGTAGAAAGGTCACCAGTCGGAAGGTCAAGCTCCCAAGCTTTCAACACGCGCCTCATAATTTTACCGCTGCGTGTTTTCGGAAGTTTATCCTTGAACTCGATTTCTCTTGGTGCTGCATGGGCAGCCAAGCCTTTTTTCACAAATTGGCGGATTTCTTCTTTCAGTTCATCCGTTACTTCATATCCTTCGCGCAGGGCAACGAATGCTTTTATGATTTCCCCGCGGACCGGGTCTGGTTTTCCGATAACACCAGCCTCTGCTACAGCCGGATGTTCAACCAGTTTGCTTTCCACTTCAAATGGCCCTACCCTTTCACCCGATGTCATGATGACATCATCGATACGGCCTTGGAACCAGAAGTATCCATCTTCATCCATATAGGCGGAATCCCCGGAAACATACCAGTCACCAGGCATGAAGTAGGAATCATATTTCTGTTCATTTTTCCAGATGGCATTCATCATGGACGGCCAGCCGCGCTTGATGGCAAGGTTCCCCATTCGATATGGTGGAAGTTCATTTCCCTGATCATCGACAATCGCTGCCTTGATGCCAGGGATTGGTTTCCCCATGGAGCCCGGCTTGATTTCCATGCAAGGGTAATTGCAAATAACCTGTCCACCCGTTTCTGTCATCCACCATGTATCATGGATGCGATGGTTGAACACTTTCATTCCCCAGCGGATAACCTCAGGATTCAGCGGCTCCCCGACACTAAGGATATGTCTCAGGCTGCTCAAATCAAATTGCTTCACAACCTCGTCCCCTGCCCCCATCAGCATCCGGAAGGCAGTAGGTGCGCTGTACCAAACGGTAACCCCGTATTTCTGAATGGTATTATACCATTTCTCCGGCTTGAATCTTCCGCCCGCAATGATGTTTGATGCCCCAGTAAGCCATGGGCCAAATATCCCGTAGGATGTACCGGTCACCCAGCCCGGATCGGCTGTACACCAATAGACATCCTCTTCCTGAAGGTCGAGGACCCATTTCGCTGTCTGATAATGCTGAAGCATGGCGTTATGGACATGAAGGACACCCTTGGGCTTTCCGGTAGACCCGGAAGTATAATGAAGGATCATTCCGTCCGTTAAATCAACCCATTCTATATCAAGCTTATCGCTTGCCTCTTCAAACCGGTTCATGAAATCGACGTATTTCCCTTTTTCCTCTACATCTTGCCCGACGAGTAATACATGTTCAAGAGCAGGCAGTTCATCAACAGGAACCCTGTCAAGCAATTCTGGAGTCGTCACAAGAACCTTTGCTCCGCTGTCTTCAAGACGGTCTCTGACGGCCCCCTCCATGAATGCTTCAAATAAAGGCCCGACAATCGCACCTAATTTCAGGGCTCCAAGAACGGTAAAGTATAGTTCCGGCGATCTTGGCATAAAGATGAACACCCTGTCGCCTTTCTCTACATCACCATAGGTTTTCAAGACATTCCCTGCTTTATTCGTAAGGTTTTTCATTTCCCGAAAGGTATACTTTTCATCTCTGATGTCGTCAGTATAATATAGGGCTACTTTGTTTTTTCTGAATGACTCAGCGTGCCTGTCAATCGCTTCATGCGCAATATTTACACGTCCTGTTTGATTCCATGAAAAATTCTTCTGGATTTCATCCCAATCGAAATTCTTATACGTATCTTCATAACTGGAAAGATTATAGTTTCCTTGAGTTACTGGCAGCGCTTCCAACTTCATGCGAGCGATTCCTCCCTATGTAAGAATTTACTATATTATTATAGTACAAAAATCTATTTTTCTCAATTTTAAAAATTGTCCGTTTATTGGTTTTTGTTATAATAAGGGTATGTAAAGGGCTATCCCAATATGAAAAAATTCACAAAAAGGCTATAATAGAGCGCTTGGTCGTTCTGTTTTGTCTGCAAGTTTTGTGTCATAATGACCATGTATATTATTTTGAGGCGGTGACAAAATGAACCACCAAAAAACGTATAATGCAATGGAACTCAAAACACCAAAAGGAAATATCATTATTGAAGGGCCTGTCCCTGTCAATGAATTGATAGATTTAGAGTTCCATGAGGATTTAACGGCTTTCCGCTTGCCGGAAAAGCAGCATAAGGCCATAGTCGAGATAGCCGAACTGACGGAAGGGCGCATTATCATAGCAAGGGAAGATAACGTCATAGTCGGCTATGTTACATATCTGTATCCTGACCCTCTTGAGCGATGGTCACAGGGAAATATGGAAGAACTGATCGAGCTTGGGGCAATCGAAGTCATCCCAAAGTTCAGGGGGGCTTCAGTCGGCAAGAACCTGCTGAGGGTTTCGATGATGGACGACGCCATGGAAGATTATATTATCATCACAACTGAATATTACTGGCATTGGGATTTAAAAGGCACCGGCCTTAATGTCTGGGAATACCGGAAAGTCATGGAAAAGATGATGAACGCAGGCGGATTGGAATATTATGCGACGGATGACCCTGAAATCAGTTCGCATCCAGCCAACTGCCTGATGGCCAGGATTGGAAAGAGAATCGAAAGTGACTCTATCCAGCAGTTTGACAGATTAAGATTCATGAACCGCTATATGTATTAATGACTCTCTCAAAGGGGATGGAAAACCATGATAGTAGAAGAAATCATGAAAACACATGTAGAGACACTAAGAGCAGATGATACTATAGAGCAGGCAATCAAGACTCTTCGCGAAAAAAAAATCAGGCACATTCCCATTATCGACGACAACTTGAAGGTAATCGGCATTGTCAGTGACAGGGATGTAAAGGACGGGACCCCTTCCATTTTCCAAAAGGATAGGGCTGCTGAAGAACTTCAAAATCCTTTAAAACTGATCATGAAAACAGACGTCATAACAGGGCATCCTCTCGATTTTGTCGAAGAAGCAGCGGCCCTCTTTTATGAACATCACATTGGCTGCCTGCCGATTGTAAAAGAAAATAAATTGGTCGGTATCATCACGGAGACCGATCTGCTATACACATTGATTCAATTGACAGGGGCACACCAGCCTGGATCTCAAATTGAGGTGAAAGTGGAAAACCGCTCTGGGGTGCTATATGAGGTCGCCGGTATTATCCGCAACCATAATGCAAACATACACAGTGTGCTTGTCTATCCTGATAAAAATGATGAAAGATATAAAATCCTTGTCTTCAGAGTGAGAACGATCAATCCGATGTCCGTCATTGATGATTTAAAGAAAGAAGGGTATGAAGTCCTTTGGCCAAACATGCCCGGTATGCCATCATGACAAAGGAAGCTTTATTTGTTTACTCTGATAAGCTATTGGAATACCGTTTTTCCGAGAATCACCCGTTTAATCAATTCAGGCTTAAGCTGACCATCGATCTGCTGAAAGAAGCAGGAGCCTTGGATGAAGATGATATCGTGCAACCTAGAATGGCGACCGATGAAGAACTTCATTTGATTCATGACCCTTCTTTCGTAAGCGCTGTCAAAACAGCTGGAAACGGAGGGCTGCCTGCTGATAAAGCCGAAAGCTATGGAATCGGGACTGAAGATACCCCCATCTTTAAAGGCATGCACGACGCCAGCGCCCTTATGGTGGGAGGTACATTGACCGCTGTAGATTGTGTGATGGGTGGAACATCGAAACACGCTGCTCATTTTGGCGGAGGCTTGCACCATGGTTTCAAGGGTAAGGCTTCAGGATTCTGCATTTATAATGACAGCTCGGTAGCAATCAAATACATGCAGGAAAAGTATAATGCCCGGGTTCTGTATATTGATACAGACGCCCATCATGGAGACGGTGTCCAATGGTCATTCTATGATGATCCGGATGTATGCACCCTTTCCATCCATGAAACCGGACGATATCTTTTTCCCGGCACAGGGAATATCAATGAACGTGGACATGGAAAGGGGTATGGATATTCTTTTAATATTCCGCTCGATGCCTTTACAGAGGATGAATCCTGGCTTCATGCCTATGAAACAACCTTCAGGGAAGTCATCAAGTTTTTCAAGCCGGACGTCATCTTATCGCAAAATGGTACCGATGCTCATTACTTTGACCCGCTCACACACCTGTCTTCCACCATGAAGATTTATCAGGAGATTCCGAAAATCACCCATGAACTGGCCCATCAATACTGTGACGGACGGTGGATCGCTGTAGGCGGAGGCGGATACGACATTTGGCGGGTGGTGCCCCGCGCATGGAGCCTTCTTTGGATGGAAATGGCACAGCGAAATGCCAGCCTTCCGCATTTTCCGAAAACCTGGACAGAACGATGGAAGGGAAAGGCACCTGTAACGCTTCCGGTAAGCTGGGATGATCCTCCTGGAATCTATCCTGCCATTCCCCGGAAGCCTGAAATTACGGAGAAGAACTCGCAGACTGTTGAAAAAGCACTATATCAACTGCGCCAGCAGCAGGGGAATAAAAAATCTTCTGCCCAATAGAAAACGAAAAAGACTCGCAAGTTCAGTAACGAGTCTTTTTCGCATTGTTGAATTACCAGGAATGTTTGTTTTTTTGACCAAATGTGTTTAAAATGGTGCTTGTAGTTGTATATGATTCACGTTCTTATCTCCATTCACTTACAGTTAGTGCCTGCATTCGGATGTAAGATCACAGCTTCCCGTTGATTTCCTTAATCGCTTTGCAGGTTGAAACATGGTTTAACCATTCCTCATTCACCGTTTCCTGGTCTTCAATCCACCATTCAACAATATCCATATCCTCTAACTTTGTTTTTAGTTGCTTTTCTTTACCATTTATTTTTGCCATGACCATCCTGGATGCTGAGATAGGATCTAAAAAGTAAGCAAAATCCAGTACAGTAGAGCCCTCAGGTAACGTGATCGCATTCATTTCCCGGGTGTAGACAGTAATATCATTTTGGAGCAATTCAAATGATATCAATTCATAGAATTCTATGGGATTGCCCGAAACAGCTTTGACAGCCTCAACCGAATCTCTTAACAATTCCCTGCTGAGCATTTCGATTTCCTTATCAGTTGAATTATTGAGCAGGGTAAAAAGATTTTCTTCCGTCGTTTTGATAAGAAAGCGGACTTCGACATCATCCATCAGCACCGAAGTATTTAAATGGCGATTGAATCGATTTCTCTGACTTGTAATTTCATCTCTGAATCGGTTGGGGATGGGTTGGAACAAACTATGGATGATTCCTAGTTGTGTGTAACAGCTTAGTTGGGTGGCTGTGATGATCTGAATGGTGAATAGCTCGGGAAGAAGCTTCCCCTCTTGGAGCATTGAATAAGAAACGTAGATGGGTGCTGAGTGCCAGTCCAATTTTATATTCATTGGATTATTGGTTACTATCTCTTTTTCGCAAAAGCGAAATATACTTAAGAAAATATTTCCATAGTTCTCTTTAAGCTTCTTGACACTCTTATATTTATGGGGATCGAGGTGTTGAAAAGCCAAATCTTCAAGTTCATATTGCATATCATACAGACCTAATCTTTCACATAGAGGAGAGAAAAAGATTAACGTTTCATTAGCATAAGACACTCTCTTCTCTACTTTTTTTATTTGTAGTGTCCTCATATTATGAAGTCTATCAGCTGTTTTAACTAGGCTGTTTTCGCATATATTGTTGCTTCCAGAAAAATCCCAAAATCCGGATTTTTCCCCTGCATACTAAGGTTTTCGCTCTGAACGAAGAGAGAAGCTCTTTTCTCTCTTGCTAAACAGGGATTTTCCGGTTCATTACTCCACTATCTTTCGGAATTATTATCAACTAGCAACAAAGTTTACGAAAAGAGCCTTTAACTATAATCGTTCTTATATCCTTGACTGCTGCAGACAGAAGTTTTTCATAATTGGATGCATTATAGAGTTCTTTGCTTTCCGAACCTTTTTCAAGCTTTGTCAATCCTTCAACCACCAAGGACGCCTGGCCACCAAATTGATCCTCAATGTCATCCAATGTGTAATCTGTATCTTCAACAACATCATGAAGCAAGGCTGCCACAAGGGTGGTGAGGTCGGCTCCATACTCCATGAGAATCTCACAAACCGTAAAGGGATGACAGACATAGGGTTCTCCTGTAGCCCTCTTCTGTCCCGCATGTGCCTGTTCAGCAAACTCCATGGCTCTAGTGAATATCTCCAGCTCCTCAGCTGTTAAATAATCTGCCTTGTGGACCAGGGAAGCCCTTAACTCAAGAATCATTGCATCTCCTCCCATTTTTGTAATAGATATTGAGGCATAAGTTTCCCAGCATCTTGTCACTTACTAAAAAAGCCAAAGAATCCCGGCGGGGTCTTCTGCTCTAATTTTTAATCCATCTGGCTCCATTTAATGGATAAAAAACGACATTCGCTTTTCCTACTACCTCTTCCATTGGAATGGTGCCGATATGCCTGCTGTCTGTGCTGTACTGTCTGTTATCCCCCATCACAAATAAATGTCCTTCAGGTACAGTAGATTGGCCAACCTCCGTTTCCTCCAATGAAAATGGCCGCGTTAAGTCTCCAGCGAGATTTTCTTTTTGCTTATCTAAATAAGGCTCTTCAAATGCAGTACCATTCACATATAAAGTGTCTTCCTTGTACTCAATCCTGTCACCTGGCAAGCCTATAACACGTTTAATATAATCCTTCTGCTCATTGGCATGAAAAACAACAATATCAAATCTGTCCGGCTTGCCTATTTTCGTTACAATCACACGTTCCTCATCGTGTAATGTTGCATTCATGGATGCCCCTTTCACCATGACAGGAGTAAATATAAAGGCACGCACAACAAAAGAAATCACTACCGCAGCAGCCAATGCTTTTACCCACTCGAACGCTTCATTCTTTTTTTCTGCCACTTAATCCACCATCCATTTATCATCTATTTCATGAGCTTGCAAACTATAAGAATGTCTTTTGAAATTAGACGGGTTTAGTCCATTATTAGTTTCATTTAGTATTTCGTAAACTCTGTTGCTATTCAATAGGAATGGCGAATATTTCACCCTGCTTTCCAGAAATTTTCGAGAAGCAAGAAAGAGAGGGACTCTTCACTTCAGATAGAAAACCTCTATTATTCAAGGGAAACATCCGGCCCTTGGAGTTTTCCAAAGCAACAATCATATGGAAACAGCCTTTAGAAGAGACGTCTCCTCATGTAATATGATAATGGTTTATAACAAAAATATGGATGAATTGTTAGTATGCAAGAGGAAAGAAATTCTTATAAAGGCCAGAGTAATACTGCAGGCGGAAAAATTGAATAGGAGGAATCGGGGATGGATTATCCCCTTTCATGCCGTCACTTCCTTCTTCAGCCATATTTAGCCTGAATTCTATGGGCCAGTACCACATGAAACTTCATAATTCTCACTTTCTATCATTCTTGTATAACACATTCCTGCTGTGTCTCCAGTAGGACTATCGTAGTTAAACCAATATACATTGTACAGCTGTCCGTAGTCTTTATCTTTATAATTTTCCTTAAGTATTAAAGCAAAGAAGCTTTGATATGGATGCCCGTCTTTAAAAATTGCTTCTCTTAATGCAGACCTTGGCGAATGATGATCATGTGCAAAGGGCGCTAGAAATGGCGGGAAAATTATCATCACTATTAATGCCAGCAATCCAACCATTAAAAGTCTTCTTTTCTTTTTCAAATGGTTCATCTCCTTTTTCTATAACCTGCTGGCCGAATTCAAAGAAAACAAAGCCGAGAGACAAAAAAGGAATATTTTTCAACTCCATGACAGCCCGTATAAGGAACTGATTACCCTTCGAATGGCAGAGGTTGAGTTCCATCTATATCAGTAAAGTCATATTTTCTCGCTAGTTCAGCCACCATAACGGCTTCACCAGAAATCCTCGATACCAGGGAATCAGACGCCAGTGCTACAACAGCACGGCCTACATACGCGGTGGTCTCCGTTGTGCCGTCCTCTGGTTTATAACCTGAATCTGTAACTCGTTCTGTCCGCATCCACCCCGGGCAGACAGCAACCGCTGAAACGTTAAACGTCTCTAATTCCTTTGCCATTCCAAGTGTCAGCCGATTGATAGAATTCATGGCTAAATCGTAATATAAATTACCTGCGACTCTTTCTTTTATAAAAAAGGTAATGTTTACAATCAAACCTCTACGGTGCTTTGTCATTAACGGTGCAGCATATCGAGCAGTAAGCAAGTAAGCTTGCGTTCCGGCAACCATCATAGCATCCCAATGCTCCAGCGGCCGCTGCCAAAAAAGCCGGCCTTCCCCTGATGGCAGAGAATTTTCGGAGCCTCCAAATACACTATTGACTAGAATATCAATGCAGCCGTGTTCCTTCTTTATTTGTTCAAACAGTTTTCTCACATCATTGTCGCTTGTATGGTCACAACGTATGGCTATCCCTTTGCCGCCTCGAGAAGTGACGCCAGCAGCGGTTTCCTCAATGGTTTCGGGTCGGTTATCGGTTGTTTCTCCCCTTACACTCCGGCCTGTCACATACACCGTTGCCCCTGCACTGCCTAGTTCAAGCGCAATGCCCCTGCCCGCTCCACGAGACGCACCTGTAACAACAGCAATCTTTCCTTGCAATGATTTCATTCAAACTCCTCCATATCCAGCATTAAAGAGTCCTTACATAAAGATATATTCAACACAACTAAGCACCAATCCTTTAGGATCAGTGCTCTTAATTCAATAAGCTGAATCTACTATCGAAGAAAGGAATAATTGTGGCACATTACCTGGTCTTCAGGTAATTCTCATTAAGATGCACTATTACCTTAATGAGCAAAAAGTAAAAATACACTACTTCCAATAATGATAAGCAGTATCAAAATGCCTGTGCCCTTCCAGTCTAGGCTGCCCACTAGAAGTGGCAGCTTTCGTAAGGCGGAGCTCCCGATAAAGAACCAGCCCGATGTCCGCAATGCCTCTCTACACTTATCTAGTCGATGATACTCAATCAAAATCATTTCCCACCACTTTTCAGCATAAAAAAAGCTCATAATTCTATCAATATCCACCAATTATCCTTCCTTCAAATAAAGCATATCGCAGGAATTTGGCCGTCTTCCTGATAGTTTCTATACAAAAAAACAGCCGCACTTTGTAACATATACGACTGTTCCATTGTATTTAATTTACCATCATTATTTCATTTGTAGACGGAACATAGATGAAATCATCGTCCCCATCTTTAAATGGTCCGGCAATTTCCTGTTCTAAATGGTATTTGTTGATTTTCTTCCCTGTCAGTGGGTCAACGATCGAGATCAAGGATTTGTCCTCAACATGATTTGTGATATAAAGCTGGTCCCCGATCATATTGGCATGTAATTCATTCGGATTATTAAACTGTTCTTCAGCAGTTTGATATAATTCACCGCCTGCGGTTAGGTACCATGCCCATTTTTCTTCGCTTACATTATACGAGAGAACAGAATCATTCCCATATAGAATGATATGATCTTTGTAAATATCAGAAGAAAATAATTCATGTTCGATTTTGGTTAGTTTCGGTGTGGTGGCTATTTTCTTTTGAGTTTCAATATCCCCGTCCTCCAGAGCAAAAATATCGATGGCGGATTCATCCATACTCGCTATTGTATCCTCTGTCTCTTTCATTGTGTATACCGTATTATCCTTTACCGCTATATCACTGTAGAAGCCTTCTTCCAACCATAACTGTTCACCAGTTTCACGATCAAATGCGGCCAATGCATCGAGCCCAAAGTATACGATCTTATCCTCTGTCAAAACCATCTCAACAAAAATTCCGATATCCCCGTCAATTTCGGTTTCCCATACCTTTTTCTGGGACGTTTCGTCATATGCAATAGACTTACTATTACCATAAATGTAAAGGATTTCGTCTTTCTTCTCAATGCCGCCTGCCGATTCAAGTGTAAGCAACTTTGTCTTTTCACCTGTTTTCATATTAATTGTATGGAGATCCTTTGTTTCCTTATCCAAGTAGTACATGGTATCACCAGAAACATGAACCGGATCTGCATTGAACAGCTGAAGCATATCAGGTAAATACGTTCCTTCATCCCGGTTGTAAAACTTATAACCATAGTTCCCTCCGAACGCAATGGTTCCGTTGGATACCTCCGTCAGATGATAATAATCCAAACCAGGACTGTCATTCAGCTCTTTCGTCACAAACCCTTGTGCACTCAATTCTGCACTATCCCACTCAGTTATCTCACTATGAGGAATATCTTCAAATGAACCATTTTCAGAAGCTGCTGGGGCTTCCTTTTTTGTTTCATTGGCACTATCCGCTGATGTTGATTCCTTCATTTCCTTTTCCGAACAACCTGCTATTATTGTAATACTGCAAATGAACAAAAAACATACACCTATTAAGTTTCTCATCTTATCCCCTCTCGTTTATATAATTTTTTATACAGTCTCATACTAATGGTTTATATTGGAATAATCAACGATTTCGATAGGCGTTCTTCCATCAACACCGGTCCTTCAAAGGAAAAATCATCCAAGTCAAACCTCATACCTAAAAGAAAACAAAGAAAAAAGCCTCCCCTAAGGAAAGCTCTTTACAAACTCATTCTATTTTGTAGATCCCCGTTCTTCAATTCGGTGTGGGAGAACCACGATATTCTCCTCCACTTGTTCTTTGTTCATGTACTTTGTCAGGAGGCGCATGGAAACTGCACCGATGTCATATAAAGGCTGGACGATGGATGTCAGCTGAGGGCGGACCATCAAGGCAAGCCTTGTGTTGTCGAAGCTGATGACTTCTGCCTCTTCAGGGATATTGACACCTGCGTCCTGAGCACCATGAACGACACCGAGGGCCATTTCGTCATTCCCTACAAATATGGCTGTCGGCTTTTCGCTCAGCTCACTTAGTTTCTGCCATGCTTCGAGTCCGGAGTCGTAAGTGTAATCACCTTCGATCACAAGATCCTCATTGAATGCAATTCCTGCTTCTTCCAATGCTTGTTTATAGCCGGGAAGCTTAGCTTCATTATTGACTTTGTCATGGAAGGGACCACTGACATATGCAATATTTTTATGGCCTTTGCCAATTAGTTCTTTAACCACATCATAAGCTGCAGCTTGGTAGTCGATATTGACAGAAGGTATTTTTTGCGAGTCTTCTACTGTTCCTGCCAATACGATTGGCACAGGGGACATTTCAAACTCTCTGACATGCTCCTCGGTAATATTTCCGCCCATGAACACAATTCCATCCACTTGCTTACCAAGCATGGTATTCAACAAATGCAATTCTTTCTCAGTGTTCTGGTCTGAATTGCTGAGGATGATGTTATATTTATACATCGTTGCGATGTCTTCAATCCCCCTCGCAAGCTCTGCGAAGAAGATATTGGAGATGTCCGGAATAATCACTCCGACTGTTGTCGTCTTTTTGCTCGCAAGTCCCCTTGCCACTGCGTTCGGTCTGTAGCCAAGCCTGTCGATGACTTCGACTACCTTTTTTCTTGTTGCCGGTTTTACATTGGGATTTCCGTTCACTACCCTGGAAACCGTTGCCATGGAAACATTCGCTTCCCTGGCCACATCATATATCGTTACATTCATGGAATCCACTCCTTTGATTATCGTTTTAGCTGATTGTTCTTATTTTACACTAATTATCCATCTTTAAAAAATAAAGTAAAAATGTTTTCTTGTCCATTGTATGAATATAGATATATCATACTTTAGCCGGGGCTTGTCTGCAATGAATCCACATTTACCCGTACCCCAAATGTTGTTTTGTGAAAATAGTATTTAATAATAAATATAAGCACCTTATTCAATCATAGCGATCGTAATCCTATCCACTTGAAGGTTGCTGTTGACCCTCCTGCTGTATGCTCTTATGACTCGAAGGTAGATCTTTATTGTCCAAACAAAAAAATGGCCATCAGTGAGATGACCAATGAATCCTATTTACCGCCCGTTAATTCGGAAAAGAAATGATCAAACTGTTCCAGATTCATTTGCTGGGCAGCGTCTGACAGAGCGACAGCAGGGTCAGGATGGACCTCTGCCATCACTCCGTCAGCACCGATTGCCAGTGCTGCTTTTGCTGCAGGCAGTAATAAGTCTCGTCTGCCTGTGGAATGTGTGACATCCACAAATACAGGCAGATGGGTTTCCTGCTTCAAGATTGGGACAGCCGAAATATCAAGGGTATTCCTTGTGGCCCGTTCATACGTTCGAATGCCTCTCTCACAAAGAATGATATCGCCATTCCCCTGTGAAATGATATATTCTGCTGCATTCATGAATTCCTCGAGTGTGGCAGACAGCCCTCTTTTCAGAAGAACAGGTTTTCTAGCAGAACCCGCAGCCTTTAACAATTCAAAGTTTTGCATATTTCGTGCACCGATCTGAATAATATCCACGTACTCAGATGCGGGTTCGATATCAGCAGGGTTCACAATTTCACTGACTACAGCAAGGTTATTTTCATCTGCAGCTTTTTTCAGTATTTTTAATCCTTCAAGGCCCAGTCCCTGGAAGTCATATGGAGAGGTACGTGGTTTAAACGCACCTCCGCGGATAAGGTTCAGTCCTTTTCCTCTGATGGCGCGTGCCACTTCGAAAACCTGATCATAGGATTCCACTGCACAAGGGCCGAAGATAAAGTGCGGCAGTCCGTCCCCAATCTCTTCTCCATTTACTCTTATAATCGTATCCGTCGATTTTTTCTTTCTTGAAACCAAGAGTTCCTTGCGGTGGTTGTCCTGAAGCAGGTCTAGGCCGGCTTTGAAGATTTCCTTGAATATATGTTCAATCGTTGTGTTGTCAAAAGGTCCGTCATTATGTTCAATGATCGCATTCAGCATGTCTCTTTCCCGAACAGGATCAAAGCGGTTTGTTCCCTGCTTTTCTTTTACCCTGCCGATCTCCTGGACAAGGCGGGCACGTTCATTGATGTTATCCAACAGCTTCAGATTTATCTCATCGACCCGGTTTCTCAGCTGATCGAGCTCGTTATTACTCAAAACCAAACATCCTCTCTGCATTGACATCCTTTTATTTTCAAATTCCAACACTTCATGACTTTTTTCTAAGAAAGTATGATACATTTTTTATAATAGGATTTATTATAATGGAATGTACAGGAAAAGTCACGGAAAACACTTTATTCATTCAGCGTATTAAAGTCGTGAGTGGTTTCCGGTAAATCGCAGTAATTTTTGATTGAAATAGAGTAAAGTGGGTGTGTAAAGTGTCGAATAACACAAAGATATTTGCCCTTGATATCGGTACAAGATCTGTAGTGGGTATTATTCTAATAGAGAATGATGAAAAACAGTATGAAGTCATCGACATTCTTTCCCAGGAGCATAAAGAGCGGGCGATGCTGGATGGACAGATACATGATGTCCCTGCGGTTGCTGCTGTTATTTCTACAATTAAATCTGAAATGGAAAAGAAACATGGACCTCTCAAAAAAGTCTGTGTAGCAGCTGCTGGAAGAGCATTAAAGACAGAAGTTGCAAGTGCCTCCATCCCCATTACCGGCAAGCCCCTCATGACCAAGGAAGATGTCCTTCATCTCGAACTAAGTGCTGTACAGCAGGCCCAAGCCGTTGCGGCACAGAATACAGACCAAACCTATCACTATTATTGTGTAGGATACTCTGTTCTTTACTATAAGCTTGATGGGGAAGAAATCGGCAGCCTGGTGGATCAGCAGGGAGATGCAGCAACGGTCGAAATCATTTCCACCTTCCTGCCAAAGGTGGTTGTTGAGTCCCTTTTAGCAGCACTGAACAGAGCTGGCTTGGAAATGGAGGCATTGACGCTCGAACCGATCGCCGCCATTAATGTCTTGATTCCCTCATCGATGAGGAGGCTGAATGTCGCATTGGTTGATATCGGCGCCGGCACATCGGATATTGCTTTAACCGATATGGGAACCATTATAGCGTTTGGCATGGTGCCGACTGCAGGAGATGAGATAACGGAAGCGATCAGTGATGCACTGCTCCTTGACTTCCCGCTTGCTGAAAAAGCAAAAAGGGATCTGATCAACCAGGAGTCCATTCTGGTATCTGATATCCTAGGTTTTGAAACCGAAGTTACCCGTGCTGAAGCAGTAGAAAAAATCTCTACGGCTATTGATCATTTGGCCGAGGAAATCAAAACCGAAATTCTGAGGCTTAATAATGCCAAGGCACCAAAAGCTGTCATGCTGGTAGGGGGAGGAAGCCTGACACCTGAACTGCCGGAAAGATTAGCGGCTGCCCTGGGGCTCCCGGCCAACCGGGTAGCTGTCCGCGGCACTGATGCCATTCAGGATCTGAAGATTAAGGAACTGGTATCAAGCGGTCCTGAACTCGTAACACCGATAGGAATTGCCATTGCAGCAAAGAAAGCGCCCGTCCAATATGTAACTGCCTATGTAAACGAACAGCCTGTCCGTCTATTTGAGGTAAAAGAACTCACAATTGGAGACTGCCTGCTTGCAGCTGGTCTGAAAATAAACAAATTATACGGAAAGCCTGGAATGGCCATGATTGTCTCAGTCAATGGACAATCCATCACACTCCCTGGCAAGCATGGAAATGCCCCGGCTATTGTAAAAAATGGAGAGAAATGCGGGATCGACCAGCACATCCAAAACGGAGATAGGATAAGGGTAACGAGAGGCGAAAACGGGGAAACACCGGAAATAATGATTTCGGACTTAATTGAGTCCCAGCCTGAGATCAATCTTACGATTAATGGAAAACCCCATTCTTTCGAGATGAATATTATTGTTAACGGAAAGCCGTCAGCTATTGATGTCATGGTCCGTGACAGGGATAAAATTGAAGTGGAACCCCTCCCCTCCGTCGAAACCTCTTTAAAACGGACAGGGCACGAAGATTTGCTTCAATCTTTACGGACCTTCCACGTCACTATCAATGAAAAGGAAACCTTCATTCCTGCTTTCTCAGGACGAATCACCGTGAATGGAAGAGAAAATAAACTGTCCTCTGGGGTGAAAAACGGGGATACCATAGAATTGAAAAAAACAGAGGTTCCGACACTTAAAATGATCATGGATAAAAAACAGGTGAAACTTAATGATACAATCACTGTGTTTTTTAATGATCAAGAGTTGGAACTATCCAAGCAGGTAATGGAGGTCTTTCGAAGCGGAGATAAACTTGAAGAAGACACAATGATTCATTCTGGCGATAAATTAACCGCCATCCCTAAAGAATCGGGAGCATTCATTTTCCAGGATCTCTTCAGGCATGTCGAAATCAACATGCCTTCCAATGCCCAAGGGAAATTCCTGCTTTTGAAAAATGGAAAAGAAACAACCTTTTATGAAAGCATACAAACCGGCGATAAATTAGAAATCCGCTGGCCGCTTTCTGTTTAAACGGTGTTTTTATATCAACAAAAGCGCAAGCGCCTGGGTCAGCCCTGACAGGCATAAGTCGAGCCGGCAGGAAGGTTGTTCTTTATCCTTCTTGCGGAATGGCGATGACCCAAGGGGCTAGGCTCTGGATCTGGACGCAGACCCCTCAAGACGTTTACAGTTTCCTATACATGGACAAAGCCTGGAGGCCACTGCCTCCAGGCTTTTCTGTGCTTACACGCTTTTTAATGCCTTAATTGTGATATTCCAGTGGGTATCATGCCAAACAGGCTTTCCTTCTTTGAATAGGATGGCTTGCGGAGACTCATGTTTAATCCCAAATGTCTCTGCAATATGATTGGATAGTTCCCTGGATTCCTGGACTGCCAAATAGTAGGCATCCGCCTCTTCCATCTCATCGGCAAACTTCTGATACTCTTCAAAAGCATTGCCGCTGATTGGGCAGGTTAAGCTGTGTTTCAGAAAAAAGAATCTCTCTTTTCCCTCAAGAAGTTGGTTAAATTCATCAATCGTCTCGATTTTCCTCAAGATTATTGCTCCTTTCAGTAGAAAACGGTGAGGCAGCTCCTGCCTTCACCGCTACTAGTTATTGCTTGATGGACTGCTCAGTCTCATCAAAAGCCTTCTTCGTCTCTTCAAGTCTTTGGTTCAGCTCCTGAGCATCATTTTGCTCTGTTTCAACAGGAAGCTGCTCATTTCCACTCACTTCACTGCTTTCAGTATTATTTTGGGATTTTACTTTGTTGACCAGGTTATTGGACTGCTCTTGAACTGTTTTAGTGATGCCGGAAGTCTTTTCTTTTGCTGCTGCAGCAAGCTCATTACCGCGCTCCATTGCAGTATCTTTCCACTGGCTGCTCTTTTCTTTTAGCGTGCCGGCATGCGTATTTAGTTCTTCACGCAACTCTTTACCAGATTTAGGTGCAAGGAACAAAGCCGTAGCTGCCCCTACGATTCCGCCAATCAAGGAACCGATCAAGAAATCCTTAGCATTGATGCTTCCCTCATGAGTATTTGTCCCGCCATTCGGATGGCCATGGCTCACCTGGTTTTTGTAAACATCATTTTCTGTTTGTGTCATCGTAACATCCTCCCCTGGAACTATTTTAATTTTGTCTTGCTCTCTGGATCATTTTCTCGCGTCTGTCCATCTCTGCAGAAGCTCTCGCCTCTTCGGCAGCATAAGCATTTCTTGTGCCGTGATAAGGCTTTTCCTTTGTTTTCCACTTATCACGAAGCTCCATTGCTGCTTTACCCCACTGGACAAACTGAGAAATCTTATCCTGGTTCTTTTCCAGATTCGTTGAAATTGACGTTGTGACCTTCTTGACGGAAGAGTTCAATCCTTGGATGGAACTGCCGACATCTTTCACAGCATATACAACAGTATTCAATTCTTCTGATTTCTGCTGGATGTCCTCCGCAAGCCTGTTTGTCTTATGTAGGAGATCCGCAGACTCTTTTGTCACTCCCTGTAATTGTGTTTCCAAACCGTCCAAGGTATGGGAGACACTATCTAAAGTCGTTTGTACCGACTTAAGGGTTTTTGTCAGGCTAATTACTAATACCATGAATGCAATGGCAATCAAGGCTACACTCAAATATAAAATTATCTCCATATCAGCACCTCCTGTTTATGCAATTCTATACCCGGCACCAAATGTCCTTAAACACTAGTTTCTCCATTCAAGCGTGAATATCCTGCATGATCCTCCAGTTTATTATGCCCCTTCTGTGGTTTTTTTAGTGAAGGTACAGTGATTACTTTTTTGAAGCATTTTATTTAGTGCCTGGTATAATCCGGGCTTTTTGTATCTGCTGCCGGTAGTTTTTTTGCACCATGTGCAATTCAGCGGCACTCCCCCAGAATTTTTTTCCTATGCTAAATATAACGGATAATCTTTATATATAAAAAGAAATTGATTTTCGGTTACAATATAGGTAAGCAAGTCAAAACATCCTTTTGGCTCTTATAGTGCTGAAGGAACTTTTTTAGGAGGAATACATATATGAAAGACCCTCGTATCGAGAAACTGGCGCGGAATCTCATCCGTTATTCTGTACAGCTTCAAAAAGGTGAAAAAGTATTGATTGAAAACTTTGGTTTGCAGCGGGAACTGGTGACTGCGCTTGTGAAAGAGGCTTATGAGGCTGGCGGCTATCCATTCGTTTCCTTGAAAGACCATGCAGTGGACCGTTCGCTGTTGATGGGCGCCCAAGAAGAACAGTTTGACATGATTGCTGAATTTGAAGCCAATGTCATGGATAAAATGGATGCTTACATTGGCCTTCGTTCAGGGGATAACATCAATGAGCATGCAGATGTACCCGATGACAAGATGA
This sequence comes from Bacillus sp. SRL337, assembly GCF_984799155.1. Classification (NCBI taxonomy): domain Bacteria; kingdom Bacillati; phylum Bacillota; class Bacilli; order Caryophanales; family Bacillaceae; genus Bacillus; species Bacillus sp. SRL337. Next base: position 3,594,879 of record NZ_OZ481793.1, read on the forward strand.
AAATCCAAGGGAACACTGTGGGGAAAAAGGTACACCGCGAAATCCGTGTTCCAAAGAAGAAATGGGTCGTATTGAGATACCCGAATGCGTCCATGGCTCAACTGGCTAAAATGAGTACGGAAGCTTTTGAAGACTTTTACTTTGATGTATGCAACCTTGATTACGCAAAGATGGACACAGCGATGGATGGTCTTGTTGAATTAATGAATAAGACGGACAAAGTGCGTATCACCGGTGAAGGCACGGATTTAACGTTCTCCATCAAGGATATCCCTGCAGTGAAATGTGCCGGCCGCTTGAATATCCCGGACGGTGAAGTCTATACGGCTCCTGTTAAAGATTCGGTCAACGGGACAATCACTTATAACACACCGTCTCCTTATCACGGGTTTACTTTTGAAAACGTCAAGCTGACTTTTGAAAATGGTAAAATTGTTTCTGCGGAAGCGAATGATACGGAAAGAATCAATAAGATTTTCGATACAGATGAAGGCGCACGTTATATCGGTGAGTTCGCAATCGGTGTTAACCCTTATATCCTTCATCCAATGCAGGATATCCTGTTTGATGAGAAAATTGACGGCAGCTTCCACTTCACACCCGGTGAGTGCTACGAGCAAGCCTATAACGGAAACCACTCCAACATCCATTGGGATATGGTCATGATCCAAAGACCGGAGTACGGCGGGGGAGAAATTTATTTTGATGATGTATTGATCCGAAAGGACGGCCGGTTCACTATTCCTGAATTGGAACAGCTGAATCCCGAGAATTTGAAGTAAGGAACTGCCCCCATCTTCTTTGATAACTCGTTCAGTTCAGAGGGAGAAACCAATAAATTGAAAGGTAATTTGCGGTACAATTTGCAGAGCATTTTGTATCGGCTTTTTTATCTGCATACCAATGGTTTTGAAGTTTTTTCGCTTATTGCTGCATACTGATTTGCAGGCCGATTTGCACTACCGCATAAATGTATGTGGTGTTGCAAATTGGTCTGCATTTTATGTTACAAATTTGTCCGCGGATTCGTTATTGCCAGATACAATAGATGGGAAGATGAAGGGGAATAACGAGTGATAGAAAAATAAGGGGAGATTTTACCGTTAGATGTAGAGTAGATGTGGTTTTTGCGGAAAATAAGGGGAGTTTTTCCCTTCATTCAAAGCAAATCTGCCTATTTTCACGTTTTTTGAGTCAAATAAGAGGAATTTCTCCCTCTATTTAAGCTGTTTTCAATACTATTTGCTAATTAAGGGGAATTCTTCCCTCTATAAACCTCAATTAGCAAAGAACCTGGTTTCATTGCTGATGAATGCAAAGTTTAACGGGAGACCCGCTGTTCAACCGATCTGTGGCTTACTTAAATAACGCATAATAGAAGTGAGGAGCTGCAAGGTCGTTGGCAGCTCCTCTTTTTTGTGTAATTTTTCATACATATTACACTTCAACGCAGCCTGCAAAAGTCTTTGTATTTTAACCCGCAAAACCACCAGCAAATAGGCATTTTCTCCCTCTCATCCGAACGGGTTAACCTCTTTGAGGCTGGGGGTTTTTTAGGGATGGCGAGGCTTGTTTATGGGCCATTTTTTGATAAGCTCTCTTTCGGGCCAACAGCCTTCCTTCTTCTGCAGCTCATTGGCCCATTTAACTCCTAAAGAGGACACCAGCCTTCCTTTTTCTGCGTCTCATTGGCCCATTTAGCCCTTAAACGGACCAACTTACCCACTGCTCATTTGCCCATTTAGATTTTGGAGTCCAGCTTCAGTCTATTACTGTTGTATATCAAACACCAGTATATCAAACAGTTCTTCACCGTCGTAGAGCAGGAGTGCCCACTCTCCAGGTTCAGGGATGGTGACTGCTGTAGGGATATGAGCATCTGCCCCATTTACGGCTCCTCTTAATTTCATGGTCCATGCCCATCCGTTATCCAAAATCGGATGCACTTCTTGAGACTTTCGGTGAAACCCGACGACCGTCAATTCAGAAGTCTTATTCCCCCAAAGATGCCACATCCATTTTTGGGGCGTCAAACTCGGCATATCCGCACCGATAACACCTGACTTATTCTCATTTCCACTGATGTTCCCGTGAAACACTGCTGCTTTTTTGTCCCAGTCAATTTCCTGGAAGTCTTCCTTTTTAACAAACCCGGGAATATCTTCAGGCAAAATGAGCGCCTGTTCTTCCCCAACAGACAAAACGACATCTCCGTAATATTCCCCATCAAGCAGAACCTCGTATTTCCAGATGCCCGCATATGGGAGCTCAAAATTTGCTGTATAACGCTGGAGGCTGCTATAACCTGGTGACGGGTCGGTTACTCTTTCAGGAGCAACCACATTGATTTGTTCACCTGTTTCTTTGTTTACCGCATTTATTGATAACTTTTTGCCTTCATAAATTTGAAAGGGTTCCTCAAAACTGAAAAGATACCCCGATGGTTTGCCCGCCTTCAAATCAGGTTCCGGAAATACACTGAATATCGTCCTATTATTCTCCTTGTATTCTTCATGGAAAGCCCAGTCTTCTTCTGCTGAAAGATTTGCTCCTCGATTTCCCTCCTGATCCAACAGTAATGTACCCGAGAATAAAACAAGCATGATTGCAATCGCTGCTGCCGATAGAGAAAAAGTAAGGAGGCTGTTCGGTTTATGATGGGGCATGGTTTCTGACCGAATGGCTGACTTTATCCTTTGTTTGTGGCTTTCAGTAAAATGCGTTCCTTTATGAGTCGTCGTATCCATTGCGTTCCTCAAGTCTTCAAGCTTCATAGTGTTGCCTCCTTTCCATTACGTTCTTCAACTTGGTTCTTCCTCTCATGAGTCTTGTTTTCACGGTGTTTGGATTCAGATTCAAAATATCGCAGATTTTTACGATCGGCAGTTCCTCATAGTAATGAAGGATAATGACTTCACGGTATTTCACTGGTAATTCCAAGACACTTAAAGCGAGAAGCTCTTCTTCACTCCGTTTGATGATCACCGTTTCTGGTGAAGGGACATTAGATTTAAAATGGCCCAGCAAGCCGGATTGAACAACCGTTGTTCGGTAAGCCTTGCTCTTCAGCACATCCTTTGATTTATTGATGGTGAGTCGGTATATCCATGATTTAAAAGAAAGAATTGTATCGGCCTTTTCAAAGTGATGGTAGCAGGTAACGAAAACATCCTGCACAATATCTTCTGCACGTTTCCAGTCCTTTACGTAGTTATAGGCCATCCTCGTCAGATTTTCGCCATACCTATTCATAATGCTCTCAAGCCAGTCATCCTTGCCGGCAGGGAAATCAGGTTCATTATCTGGGACACTTGTCAAATGGTTGTCACCTCGGTTTCTTCTTTACTGCTAAGACGAATAAGTCATGAGAAGGTTTCACTATTTAATAAATAAATTTCTTTAGCGCTTTAAAGCAGCCGGGGACTGTCCCCGGCTGCTTTAAAGCGCTAAAGGGGCTGGATCCAAAAAAAGCTGACAGCCTGTTTCCGGCTGTCAGCTTTTTGAGGTTATTCTACGTGATTTCGAAGTGTTTCTTCATAGGCATCCTGGAATTTCTGAACGTCTCCTGCTCCCATGAAGATCAGGACGCCTTTTTCGTGCGCCATCAATGGCTCTGTGTTGTTTTCATCAATAATTTCAGCATTATCAACTTTATTTTTAAGGTCATCTATTGATAGTTTCCCATGGTTTTCACGGGCAGACCCAAAGATTTCACATAGGTAAACTTTGTCTGCCTCTGACAGGCTTCTTGCAAATTCACTCAAGAAAGTCTGTGTCCTTGTGAAGGTATGCGGCTGGAAGACTGCGATGATTTCCCGATCCGGGAACTTTTGCCTTGCTGCCTCAATGGTCACCTTGATTTCCGTCGGATGATGCGCATAATCATCAATCAAAATCTGTTCACCGATTTTTTTCTCAGTGAATCTTCTTTTTACCCCTTGGAAAGAAGCGAGCCTTTCCTTCACGATTTCAGTGTCGATATCTTCATAATGACAAAGAGCGATGACAGACAAAGCATTCATGATGCTGTGGTCACCATAACCAGGAATGGAGAACGTCGCAAAAAACTCATTTCTCACAAATACGTCAAAAGTCGTTCCTTCAGGTGTTTTGTTCACATTTCTCGCCTGAAAGTCGTTCTCTTCAGCAAAGCCATAGAAAAGGACAGGTACTTTTGCTTGAATCTTTTGTAAGTGCTCGTCATCCCCGCAGGCAATGATGCCTTTATTGACTTGCATAGCCATCTCCTGGAACGCCTGGAAAACGTCATCGACATTTGCGAAGTAGTCAGGGTGATCGAAATCAATATTCGTCATGATGGCATAGTCAGGATGATAGGATAGGAAGTGTCTTCTGTATTCGCAAGCTTCGAATACAAAATACTCAGCATCTTTTTCCCCTTTACCCGTTCCATCACCGATCAGGTAGGAGGTAGGCTTTGCCCCCCTGATAACATGTGCGAGAAGGCCGGTTGTAGAAGTCTTTCCGTGTGCTCCGGTAACGGCAACAGAGGTGAACTTCTCCAGGAATTCGCCAAGGAAGCTGTGGTATCTGGTAACGGGCAGCCCTTGTTCTATTGCCTCCTCAATTTCATCATGTGTATCAGGGAATGCATTCCCTGCAATTACATTCATGTCCCCGCCGATATTTTCCCTCTGGAAAGGCAGGATTTTTATATTAGAATCTTCAAGAGCTTTCTGTGTAAAAAAGTACTTCTCAACATCCGAGCCTTGTACTTCATACTCCATATCGTGAAGCACCTGGGCCAGGGCACTCATTCCAGATCCCTTTATTCCAACGAAATGGTATATTGTCATATTAGAACCTCCAACAATCATCTATCTGTAAGCAGTATATGACATTAATCCATTTTTGCCAGTCTGCAGGCATTCCACGCAGGCAGCCAAAACGGATGTACATAATGAACAACTACCAGCTTCAGTATTGACCGTATTATAATGAAAAGATTATATCATCTTTTTCTGCCAGTGGCTATGAACGACAAGTATGACTTTATAGCGAAAGGGCAATGAACCGGGCAGCATTTTCCTTCAAATAGCTTCTCCAAGTGATGCTATGGTCCTTGCTCACGCTTTCATAATGGTCCATTAGGCCGGCAAATACTTCTCCATCCTTTACCCTGAAAGGATGACCGATTAACATACCTTTTGTAACTAACGGTATTTTTCTCATGAAAACCAGATCACCGGCTTTCCAGTTCGACCCTTTGCGGGACGGATATACAACTACCTCACTGTGCTTATGTATCATATTCTGTACAATTAATGAATTTTCATCGCAATCAATTTCCATTACTTCCACCGGTTCCCAAGCGGCTGTCAAGAACAACGCACCGAGCATCCTGTCCGTTTCCGCCATCTGTCCTGCATTCTTGTTTAGAAATTGATGGAATACTGTTTTGTTTGCCGCTGTTTTATAATCAAACAACAGCCACTGCCTGAACAGGATATCCAGGTCGGACCCTTCAGGAACCCTTTCGAACGGGAGGGAGAATTTTTTTAAAAAGAAGAACTTAGCCCTCACCCTTTCCCGGATATTGGTCTCTCTTTCTAAAAAAAGCAGGCTTTGCTGATACAGGTCTTCTGTATGCTCCTCAGCCTGCTGCTGTTTCTTTCGTTTATAAGATGCCAAGTTGATCAGCGATTCTTCTTTCTTCACCTTTCCTCACACCTATTGCCATTCGACTTTTTCCAAACGCTCATTCCACCTGAATTTTCTTCCCGCTTTAGCCTGAGGCTGTCCGTCAAGCGTTACATTATCCCCAGTGAAGCCAATGTTCACTTTTAAAAGGCTGCCGCCGACACCATACATATCAACTGGTACCTCGTTTTCTTCAAATGATTGAATGCGCTCTTCCGTAAATCCGCCGGATACAACGATTTTCACATGGTGGAATCCTTCTGCATCCAACTCATGGCGAAGCGCCTGTATCAATTCAGCATTGACGCCCCTTGGATCAAATGTGCCAAGCACATGCTGGTTCCTGACAAAATACTTGTCAATCATGGTCCGTGAAGTATCAACGCGGACCCCTCTTAATTCTGAACCAAACTCCCTTGCCACTTTCAGGGCATCATAGATAACATCATTATTATAGTCAACGAGTGCAATCAATTCATCCTCCGGGAAGGTTTCCTTGTAGGCCTGGGTCGCAGCTACTATGTCTCCATTGAAAAGCTGGATCAATGCATGCGGCATCGTCCCCATCCCCTGTTTGCCCCACCATTCATTCATGGCGTGTGTTGCTTGGGCTGTGGATCCGCCGATGAATGCTGCATATCCATCCCCAGCCTGCTGGGTGTAGTGATCGTCACGATCTCCCATAAAAATGACCGGTTTCTGCTTCCCAGAAAGCGAAGCTGCCTTCATCAGCTTATACACATTTGTTGCCACTGACGTCCTTCTGGCAAGGATGCCATCAATGATGCCTTCTAGATAACCGAAATCCTGGTACCTGCCTTTAACCGTGAGCACCGTCTCAAAAGGCGAAATTTTGTCACCATCTTTTAATGAATGGATTTCAAGCTGCTCCGGGTTTTCAGCAAATGTATGCAAAAGGGCGATGACTTCGTCCGAACCACACAGAACTGCATGGTCCTTTTGGAAGAACTGCATCGTGATGACGGAATCAGGTTTGTATTTCTTTGCAATTTCCCTCGTTTTCAAAAAATATACGGCAGAGAACCAGCCTTCCTTGACCCTCTCATCAAACTTGAATGTTTCGTTGGTTAACCTGCTTAACTTCCCCTGAAGTTTCAACTGAATTTCTTTCATCTAAAAGCTCCTTACCATCAACTGTACACGTCTATTTAGTTGTTATTTTTTAAAAAATATGACGAAACAAAAAAGTGAAGAACGATTACGAACCTCCTTCACTTTTTTGCTATTAAGTTACATGTATTGTTTTAGTGATATAGTCCGTCTTTTAAGAATACCACTTATTAGATGATAGTACTAGTGTCTTGCAGTTCTTCAAGCTCCCTAGAAGAAATTAACACATCTCTCGGTTTGCTTCCTTTCGCTTCGGATACGATTCCATGGCTTTCCATCATATCCACCAGTCTGGCAGCACGGTTATATCCGACACGGAAATGCCTCTGGATGAGAGAAGTGGAAGCCCCTCCCTGATTGACTACAAATTCACACGCTTCAAGGAAAAGTTCATCTTCCTGTTCATCCACTTGTGCTTTTTTCAGCAGTTCGTCCTGTTGGAACAAGTAATCCGGTTCCCCTTGTTCCCTCACATGGCTGACGATGTCATCAATTTCATCATCGGAAACGAAAGTGCCTTGAAGCCTTACAGGTTTGGATGATCCATTTTCCAGGAAAAGCATATCCCCTCTTCCCAGGAGTCTCTCGGCTCCGCTTGAATCAATGATGGTCCTGGAGTCCACTCCTGAGGAAACAGAAAAAGCGATTCTTGTTGGTACATTCGCCTTGATCAAACCCGTAATGACATCCACCGACGGGCGCTGAGTTGCAATAATTAAATGAATTCCGCATGCCCTCGCCTTTTGTGCAATACGGCAGATTGCTTCTTCTACATCGGCCGGAGACATCATCATCAGGTCTGCGAGCTCATCAATGACAATCACAAGGTATGGAAGCTTCTGGTTCTTTTCTCCATTTCTTCCGGCTTTCAGGTTATATCTGCTGATATCACGAACACCACTATGTGCGAACAACTCATATCGTTTTTCCATTTCCTCCACAGCCCATTTCAATGCTGCTGTCGCTGCCTTTACATCCGTTATGACAGGGCTGACCAGATGAGGCATCCTGTTATAGGGAGCCAGCTCGACCATCTTCGGATCGATCAGCAGAAGTTTCAGGTCCTGAGGTGAGGCTTTATATAAAAGGCTGACCAGAATGGAGTTGATGCAGACACTTTTTCCTGATCCCGTCGCACCTGCTATGAGTCCGTGAGGCATCTTGTTCAAGTCTGTCACAATCGGTTCACCGGAAATGTCGAGGCCGAGAGCTGCTGTTAACGCTGATGAACTTTCCTGGAACGGGGCACTGGAGATAATCTCGCTCAGCGCCACCGGACGGCTCTGCTTATTCGGAACCTCAATGCCGATTGTGTGCTTCCCTGGAATCGGTGCCTCGATTCGGATATCCCTTGCAGCCAGGCTCAATTTGATATCGTCAGCCAGGTTGGTGATTTTGTTTACTTTCACCCCCGGCTCCGGTTGTACCTCAAATCTGGTTACGGCCGGTCCCTCTGTCACATTCACGACTCTGGCTCTCACATTAAAGTTGACCAATGTATCATTCAACAGTTCCCTTTGTGCCTCAAGCCACTCGACACTCGACTCCTTAGATACAGGAGGGGAAAGGAAATTCAGCTGCGGGAAAGAATACCCTTCCTCTTGAACCGGTTGGTCTGCAAGTTCCTCATATTTTTTCACTGATGTCTCATCAGTGAGCTTCTCTTCCTTCATATTCTTCACTGAAGGAGAGACAGAAACTTCTTGATCCGGAACCGCTGTCTTTCTTTTGTCCTGCTTCAGCATTAAGACATTGAAAGGAAGATGGGCACGGGATTCAGGCTTCTTCTGATCTGGTTCCTCTCCTTTTACAGACTCTTCTTCGATTGTTTCAGTCTGCACCCCTGTTTCTGCAAGCTGAGCTTGTGTTTGTGCAGCCTCTTCTGGTTCTGCGTTTTCAAGTACTGGCTGCAGTTCGATTTTTGTCTCAACGGCGGGAATTTCTTCTTCGTATACGACTTCGTCTGCAGCAAGTGCATCTGGTTCAGGTGGTCTATCTTCTTTTTGCTCAGAGACCCTTTCATTCTTCAGTTGATCGAACCGTTTGTTCCTATCTATCATCCGCTTATCCTGCTTCAGCATCAGGACGTTGAAGGGAAGGTGCGAGCGTTTAGAAGCAGGTTCTGCTGCTGGTGCTGCCTCTTCCTCTGCAGGAGTTTCCCCAGGTGTATCCTCGTCTGGACCTTCCTCAATTGTCTGGTCCTCAATCACAGGATAGTCTTCACTTGCTTCAGCTTCTCTCCATTCGGGAGCCTTCTCTTCCTCCTGCTTATCAAAGAATTCCGTTTCAGAAGGGATATCGTCTTCAGCTTCTGTCAAAAGAACTGGTGATTCCTCCTCTGAAACTTCAGGGTCTTGAAGGACCACTATGGGACTGCCTTCACTTGAAGAATCAGTATGGAGGCTTTCTACAGTCTCCTCTTGTCTATCCACTGCTGCCTCGTTGGGTGCATCTGTAACAGGTTCTGCTGCTTCAAAAGACGACTCAACTGATTCTTCTAAACTGTTATTTTCTACATCTGTATTCTTATCTTGTACAGAAGGTACCTCTATTCCCGGCCACCTTCTTGGCTCGCTGCTCTTCAATTCAAATGGGATCGGGTCCTCTTCCTTTTTAACCGGCTTGCTGAATCCATAAATAGGAGAAGGAATTTCAGTAGGACGGAACGGGCGTCTTGCTGCCTCATCTTTTTTGATTTTTTTCTCCTGTTTCGGTTTTTCTTTTGGTTTGTTTACTTCCTTTTCAACAGGAGCCTCCTCTTGCAGGGAATTGCTGCGCCGCTGCCTTCTTTGTTCCGAGCGCTTCACTCTTTCTTGGCTGCCGGTTTCCCTTTGATCAGGGATGATAGGGAAACGGAATTCGCCTTTAGGATATTGATAGGATACTCTTGCTTCAATTTCTTTTTGGTTATCATTTGGTTTCGGATTGTCTATATGTCTCTCCTCTAGATAGGAGGTTTCATCTAAGTGAAAGTCGTCATCTTTAAATCTTCCAAACATTTTTTTAAGCCAACTCAATTATTATCACTCTCTCTACTGTAATCACTATTTATTTTAACAGTTAAAAGAAAAAATTCGAGTAAAATTGCCAGAATGGGAGATTTTGTCCATGATTGGCTGCCGCAGCCATCTCCATTCGTAAGTCATGCTGCTCATGGATAAAAAAATTGACTCATATGGAATCCGGGATTCCCGTCTGAGTCAATTTTTGATTTTGTATGTTGATTAGAAGGAGAATGGTTCCCCGGCTTTCGCGTTCTCATCCAAGACCAGAATGCCTTTTTCTTGTGGGGCGTCCGGAAGATCCAATTCTTTTGCCGAGCAGATCATTCCCGATGAAGCCACACCTCTTAACTCTGCATCTTTGATAAGCATCCCGCTTGGCATGACAGCACCGACTTTGGCAACAACCACTTTTTGACCGCTGTCGATATTCGGTGCACCGCAAACAATCTGAAGTGTTTCGCTGCCGACATCCACTTTACACACACTAAGCTTGTCTGCATTCGGATGCTTTTCTTTTTCCTGAACATACCCTACAACAAACTTAGGGGAGAAATCGGCCTGAAGAATTTCCTCAAATCCATTCTTTTGAATAGCCTCATTCATTTCGTTCAGCTTGTCCTGATTCATATCCATTTGCCCGTTGGCATCAATCGTCATGTAAGAAGAAGCGTTGAACAGGTTAAATCCAAGGGTCTCACCCGTTTTCTCGTCGTAGATCCTTACAGCGTCACCCTTTTTATCAAACGACTTATCGCCTTCAAATCCCGGAGCCATGGAAATGATTAAAGTATCTCCTATGCCTTCCATATTGTAAAAAACATTCATTCTTATTTCTCCCTTCCAGATTTACGGTCTTTTCGATCTTGAGCCAATATAAAAATCGGTTCCAATTCATTATCTTCGTAAAGAAAAGATAAGGAAGTAATCGGAACTTTCCCGTTCGTAAAGAAGCTCATGGTCAATTCAGCAAGAATATCATACCCTGTTTCATTACGGATGTCACCAATTATCAGTACATCCTGATGTGGTACGGAAACGGTCATCTCGCCCTCAACCTTAGATTTCATATCCTTAAGGAAAGACGTATTCAAAATACGGCTTCCATCATAGCCATCATTTGTATTGAGGAAATGAAAAATATTGCCTGCAAGTGTATCCTGCTTCAATTTAATTGGAAGGGAACGCAGGTTAAAAAGAGCTGCTTCCTTCACTTTCTCTGATGTCCAGCCCTCCGTCTGCAGCAGCTTCTCATCCATCATCCGATATGTAGTGCCAAGATCCACAGCGTAGTAAATCCGGGTTTCTGCTGTGTGTTCTTCCGTTATAAAAGGAATATCTTCATGAGTCATGGTCGGGAACGACGTTGAACGGACAACCGGAAAAATCTGTTTCTCTTTATCGGTTAATGTGTGCTGATACCCCATTACCTCCAGGGCTTCTTCCACATAGTAGACCACTTCATCGACGGCCTTCTCTTTTGAAACTTCCCATTTCGCGACTATCGGTGCCAGCGTAACACTGATCCCCTTACTCGTGTTGGTATTCTCTATACGCAGAACTTCTTTCTCTCTATCAAAAATAAACTTTCGTTCAGCAGAAGAAAGCTTTTCTTCAAGCATTTTCCTCATTTTTTTTGCATCCATATTTTGTCCTCCTCTTCTTCAGGAGCATACTTTAATCGTTCTTATTGTACAATAAATGCCCTGCGATACAAAACGAAAGGGGGGATTCCGCCGTTTTTGTCCTAAACATCTGGTTATGAACCTAGATCCTTCTTCTATAACCGGGTGTTTCTCGACTCATCACTTGGTTTTAAACCGCAGGGCTAACTATAACCTGGTGGTTCTCGGCTTATCACATGGTTTTAGGCGATATATCCTTCTATAACCTGGTGGTTCTCGTTTTATCACTTGGTTTTTGGCAATATATCCCTCTATAACCTGGTGGTTCTCCCCTATTCACCCGGGTACAGCACGATTTATCTTCTATAATCAGGTGGTTCTCGCTTAATCACCTGGTTTTAAACCGGAGATCCTTCTATAACCGGGTGGTTCTCCCCTATTCACCCGGTTACAGCACGATTTAGCTTCCAAAACCATGTGTTTCTCGCTTAATCACCTGGTTTTAAACCGGAGATCCTTCTATAACCGGGTGGTTCTCCCCTATTCACCCGGTTACAGCACGATTTAGCTTCTATAACCAGGTATTTATCGCTTAATCACCTGGTTTTAAACCGGAGATCCTTTTATAACCTGGTGTTTTTCCCCTATTCACCCGGTTACAACACGATTTAGCTTTTATAACCAGGTGTTTATCGCTTAATCACCTGGTTTTAAACCGGAGATCCTTCTATAACCGGGGGGTTCTCCCCTATTCACCCGGTTACAACACGATTTAGCTTTTATAACCAGGTGTTTATCGCTTAATCACTTGGTTTTAAACCTAGGATCCTTCTATAACCGGGTGGTTCTCCCCTATTCACCCGGTTACAGCACGATTTATCTTCCAAAACCATGTGTTTATCGCTTAATCACCTGGTTTTAAACCCGAGATCCTTCTATAACCGGGTGGTTCTCCCCTATTCACCCGGTTACAACACGATTTAGCTTTTATAACCAGGTGTTTATCGCTTAATCACTTGGTTTTAAACCAAAGATCCTTCTATAACCGGGGGGTTCTCCCCTATTCACCCGGCTATAGCACGATTTAGCTTCCAAAACCATGTGTTTATCGCTTAATCACCTGGTTTTAAACCAAAGATCCTTCTATAACCGGGTGGTTCTCCCCTATTCACCCGGGTACAGCACGATATAGCTTCCAAAACCATATGTTTATCGCTTAATCACCTGGTTTTAAACCAAAGATCCTTCTATAACCGGGTGGTTCTACCCTATTCACCCGGGTACAGCACGATTTAACTTCTATAACCATGTGTTTATCGCTTAATCACCTGGTTTTAAACCCGAGATCCTTCTATAACCGGGTGGTTCTCCCCTATTCACCCGGTTACAGCACGATTTAGCTTCCAAAACCAGGTGTTTATCGCTTAATCACCTGGTTTTAAACCAAAGATCCTTCTATAACCGGGGGGTTCTCCCCTATTCACCCGGGTACAACACGATTTAGCTTCTAGAACCATTTGTTTATCGCTTAATCCCCTGGTTTTAAACCGGAGATCCTTCTATAACCGGGTGTTCCGCCTCTATATACACCCATTTCAAAGACGCAGCTCCTCCCGATTACCTTTGAAGCACAAACAAAAAAACAGAGAGGCCCTCATGCCCCTCTGTTCACTAACTTATAATCCCTGAATGAACTCTTCGATTTGTTCTTTGGTTTTTCTATCCTTGCTGACAAATCGGCCAAGCTCTTCTCCGTCTTTGAATGCGACGAAGCTCGGAATACCAAATACGCTGAGGTCTGCACATAGGTCGATGAATTCATCTCTATCTACGTACACAAATGTGTATTCAGAATTATTTTCTTCAATTTCAGGAAGCACCGGATCAATCACCCGGCAATCAGGACACCAGTCCGCTGAGAACATGAAGATGTGTTTTCCATTGTTTCTCATTGTATTGAATTCTTCTATACTTGAAAGTTTTTGCATTTTATTTACCTCCCGTACTGATGTAGAGCTGGTCAGATTTTATCCAGCCGATTTTCCTCATATAAAGAGATATTACCAGCGTAAGAACCGCAGGTCCAATAATATGCAAGATCAGGATCTGCATCCAGACATCAGCAGAAAAGCCCATGGTTTGCAGTGTCATGATCTGACCGACAAACCCGCTTGTTCCCATCCCTGCTCCAGCTGCATTATTTTCCATCACCCAAAGCGTCGTCCCGATTGGTGCCAGGATCATCCCAGCCAGGGTCGGTGGAATGAGAATGCGTGGATTTCGGACGATATTAGGTACCTGAAGCATCGATGTTCCAATTCCTTGCGCAAGGAATCCACCCAACTTGTTTTCACGATAGCTCATGACAGCAAATCCAATCATTTGAGCACTGCAGCCAATCGTTGCGGCACCAGCTGCAACTCCGCTTAAATCAAGCATCAACGCAATCGCAGCAGAAGAAATTGGCGCTGTCAACGCAAGTCCCATCAAGGCCGCTACCAGGATGCCCATCACGACTGGCCGTTGTTCAGTTCCCCATTCAATCCAGCTGCCAAACAACACCATGAAGTCCCCTATCCAGGGGCCGATCAAAGCGGCTGCCGTGTAACCTGCAGCGATTGTGACAAGAGGAGTGACGATAATATCAATTCTTGTTGTCTTGCTGACGAGCTTTCCTATTTCTGTAGACAGGACAGCAGCCACATAAGCTCCCGCCGGTCCGCCCAAGGCTGCACCTGCCGCACCCGTAACTACGCCAGCGAAAAGCACCAGCGGCGGGGCTCCAAGCCCATAGGCAATCGCTGCTCCAATGGCAGGTCCCATAAGGCTGATGGAGAGGTCTCCCATTTCAACCAGAAAATTAACGTTCACCTGCTGTCCAATGGTTTTTATAATAAGTCCAATAATTAAAGATGAGAACAATCCGAGCGCCATAAAGGACAGGGCATCAATGAAATACACTTTTGCAGAAGGCTTGACTCCCTGCTTTTCAAAAAAATCCCTCATAGTGGGCCTCCTTTTTCGATTTTATAAAACAGAATCATTTACTAGTGTAAAGACACATGTCGTAAATGTCCACTAAATTTTTCTTCCCTTTGTTCGTCTTTCCTTTACCTCCAGGATATATAGACCCCTTTTCCTAAATAAAAAATGCCTGATCCAGGACCAGGCATAAATCAATGTTATTTATTTTCAACGGAAGATACGACTTTCATCATGAATTCACTATCGTCCACAAGGTCATCCTTAACAGATTGGGTGGACATTTTGGTGCCGCCGATTCCTGCAGTCAGCTCAAATTGGTCTTCTTCCATTTCCCGGATGACATAAAAACCAAACCTGTCTCCATCCTTGAAGGTTTCCTGTTTGATGATGTTTTTATCATCCTGGACCGCCAATTCAAAAAGTTGTTCGCTGTCTGTTTTGACATTTTGGTTATAGAATAAAATATAAGTATTATTTCCATCCTCGATAATGACGTTATTGGCATTTTCTTCTTTAATTGATGAACCAGATGGGAGATGGAATCGGAAGTTTTCTGTCTCCTCATTTGCATCATCATCAGGATTTTCAAAGGTTTCCTTTACGGCTTTCACTGCTTCTTCCTGACTTTCTTCCAGTGTTGCACCGCTGCATCCTGCTGTGAGCATAAGAATTAGAACGACAGAAAGTTTGTATATCATTGATTTTGACATCCATATCACTCCTTACCTAGCAATAGTTCTTTTCTATCATACCCCTGTAAAAGCCCTATTGACAACCCTCTATTTATTAATATTCCCCATCTTTCGACAATTCATGAGAGCCTTTCCATTCGTTCACACTTTCTATTCATGATAAAATGAAACATAACGATTCTTGAGGAGGCTGGAAAAATGGAATTAACGGTTTATTTAGCAGGAGAGATCCACAGTGACTGGAGAAGTGAAATCAAAGAAAAGGCAAAGACATTGCAGCTGCCCCTTTCCTTCGTTGGTCCAATGGAAAATCACGAACGTTCAGATAATATCGGGGAAGAAATCCTTGGAGAACAGCCTGATCCCGTTTTCAAAGATGACAGAGCGTCGGATTTAAATAATTTGCGGACTGAGGTTTTGATGCAGAAGGCCGATTTGGTAGTTGCTTTATTCGGTGAAAAGTATAAACAATGGAATACAGCCATGGACGCAGGTGCTGCTGTCGCAAAAGGGAAACCGCTCATCTTGATTCGCCCGAGGGAACTTCATCATCCACTTAAGGAACTATCTAACAAATCTAATGTTACAGTGGAATCAGTCAATCAGGCCATCAAGGCATTATCGTATATTTTTGAAGAAAAATGAAGCATTCTGAAAAACAGAAAGGACACTCATCCCTCTGGGATTTAGCGTCCTTTTTAATTTCCAATTATATTATGAATGCGAATTCCTATACTCCCACTGTCCAACCAGAAGTTTTACAATGTGCTTGAACATTTCATCCCGGTTGACGGCTTCATTTGTAAATATGCCCATCGCCCCTTCGTGATGGCGGATTCCTTCTGTTTGGCAGAAGCCGTCCATTACCGGCCCCAGCTCTTCACCATTCAGCAGTCTTTTTGCAATACTTTCGGGAAGGAGTATTCTGGCACCACCTGCAATGATCGGTTCCTTGCCGTTTTCTGCAAGTGCTCCCCAGTTGCAAAGGAATAACCCGTATTCTGTATGCACCACTCCTCCTTCCAACCCAATTCCGATGTCCCCGCTGGATCGTTCCAGAACAGCTGAAGCACGATTGACAGCGCCCTGGATTGTCTCTTTATCTGAAAATGGCTGTTCACTAACGCCTGAATCCGTTTTAAAGCTTTCATAATGAATTTCTTGATTGAGCAATTCGGTAAGGCCGCCTTTAACCGCTTCAATCTTTGCTCTGTTTTTTGTTCCAATTCCTACAATCATGGGAACCCTCCTTTCTTTCTTCTTTTTACAATTCCAAATAAAGAAAGAGAGGTCAGCCCCCTCTTTCCGAAATCTTTATTATGAATTTTTAAGAATGCTGTCGATCGTGGATCGATCACACTCTTTTACAAGCTTCGTAAGTAATTCTTTAGCAGCTGCATAATCATCTACATGAATCATGGAGGCATGAGTATGGATGTAACGGGAACAGATTCCGATTACAGCACTTGGAACACCTTCGTTTGAGATATGCACGCGGCCTGCATCCGTGCCGCCTTGGGAAACGAAATATTGGTATGGAATATCGTTGGATTCCGCTGTATCCAGGATAAACTCCCTCATTCCTCTGTGAGTGACCATGGAACGGTCAAGGATGCGCAGTAAAGCGCCTTTTCCAAGATGGCCAAACTCATTCTTGCTTCCAGACATATCATTGGCCGGGCTTGCATCAAGAGCAAAGAAGATATCCGGATTGATCATATTGGCAGCAGTCTGGGCTCCGCGAAGTCCGACTTCCTCCTGCACAGTTGCTCCGGAATATAGTGTGTTCGGCAGTTCCACATCTTTCAGTTCTTTGAGAAGCTCTACTGAAAGTCCACAGCCGTAACGGTTATCCCATGCCTTCGCAAGGATTTTCTTTTCATTAGCCATTGGCGTGAACGGACAGATCGGCACAATCTGCTGGCCGGGCTTAATTCCGATTCTCTTAGCATCTTCTTTATCATCTGCACCGATATCGATCAGCATGTTCTTGATATCCATCGGCTTTGAGCGCTGTGACTCTTCCAGCAGATGCGGAGGAATCGAACCGATGACACCCGTTACCGGCCCGTTGTCTGTCATGACTTGAACACGCTGCGCCAAAAGAACCTGGCTCCACCAGCCGCCAAGTGTTTGGAAGCGGATCATTCCGTTACCTGTCACAGAAGTCACCATGAATCCTACTTCGTCCATGTGTCCTGCAACCATTACTTTCGGGCTGTTTTCCTTCCCTTTCCTTACGCCGAATATCCCTCCTAAACCGTCTTGAATGATTTCATCCGAATATTTTGTAAGTTCCTGCCTCATAAACTTCCGCACTGCATGCTCATTCCCGGGTGCACCAGGCAATTCTGTCAGCGTACGGAATAATTCCAATGTCTCTTGATTCATAATGGCTTAAACCCCTTTATATATGTATTAATTAATCTTCTTTTTATTTTACAGAACTTTCAAGCGACTTTCCACAAATCTTGCTTGAAAATGAATTGAACCTTTTAATTCGCGATTTCATTTAAGAACGCAGCAAATTGCGGTATGACATCCGCTGCCGGTGCTGGAAAGTCCGGGCTGGCGCTGAACCAAAAAGCGGAAGGGCCATTCAGCACCGAACGGATTGGAAGGCTCTAGCATGTGATAAAGAAACATAACGAAAAAAGTGAATTGACGATGACTCATCACAAGGAGGCTCCGACTGGTCGTCGGCCGATAGAGCAAGACGAATCCAGCTTTCCAACAGGAAATCGTTCACCTCCCGCTCCAACCAAACACTAGTGAGATAAGCAGGAATTATCCTTAAGGAAAGAAGATGACCAACCCATATCAAATTTTTTTATTTTATCTTAACTCAACGGCCCTATAACTCTTTTGAAGTGTACCTTCTTCGAAAGTTTAGTATAATAAAATCAGAAATATTTGAACAAGGAGGAAACGTAATGAATTGGAAATCGTTCTTGCTCGGCGCAGGAGTCGGGATCGCCGGAGGATACTTACTTAAAGAAACGCTTGATACAAAAACATTGCATTCTCCTGAAAAGGTTTTACACTCGGTTAAAAGTGCCTTTAAGAAAGAGGGACCGATTGACGGCTCATGGATTGGCATGGTCCCGGAAAGCTATGAAGTATATCCCGTCAAAACAAAAGTTTACAGAGGCGGAATTTCCCGTCGTCAGGACGGGGAACTTCAGCAGTATGAATTTATAGCTGACTCCACAAATGGAACAGTATTAAACATTCAAAAGATATCTTAACCAAAAACTGAAAGGCTGATGACAGCCTTTCAGTTTTTTTCACACTTATTTTACCCTTTTGACAGATTGTTCTATTTCGCCATGACCATCCCACTTCAATGCCCGGTACTCCGCATCATGATAGAACAGGAACCAATATCCTTCATCGATTGCTTTTTGGATCCACTTTTCCTTTGCATATATTGAAGTCATCGGGTAATCGTCATATGCCAATACCCACAGCGGGTTTTTATGGGCATGAGTGGGCATCAGGTCGGCCATATGTATGAACTTCCTGTCTCCTCTTTCAATGACGATGATGGAATGTCCGTCACTGTGTCCTCCCGTGTGAATCATTTTCACTCCATTAAGGATTTCCAGTTCATCGTCAAACGTCTTAACCTGATGGGCTATGCTCTCCCAATTTTCTTTCCAATATGTATTCTTGGAACGGATATTGGGATTCCTCATTTCATTCCATTCCGTTTGTGACGTGTAGATCTCTGCATTTGGAAATACGGATACGAGGTTATCGCCCTCATATTTGGTCAATCCGCATGCATGATCGAAATGCATATGAGTCATCAAAATGATGTCTACGTCTGCAGGGGTCAATTCCAGAGAGCTAAGGGATTTTGCTAAAAAGGATTCTTCTGTTACCCCATAGTTCCGCTTCTGTTTATCCGTAAGTTTTCCGCTTCCGATTCCGGACTCAATCAGAATATTTTTGCCATCGAGCTGAAAGAAAATCGGATCGGTTCTTAATTCTATCTGGTTTTTCTCATTGACTTCATACTTTTTGGACCATAACGGCTTTGGCACAACACCGAACATCGCACCGCCATCCATCCTGGTTACCCCTCCATCAAGCCACTTAAAGGTGATGTCTTGAAACTCTAATGATTCCATTTCCCTCTCCCCTTTCTATCTTTTTATATTATCAGAAAATTCCTTTGGAATGAAAGGGTAAAGGTTCTCACCATGTTTATACTGAGCGGATGCCATGAATATAGGCAGATGATACAAAAGGCAAAATGACGGATAAGACCCAAAAACTCCCGATAAAATAGAAGAACGGAGTTAAATGTTCACTCTATAAAAGCAATATCAATTCTTTATCCAATCTGGCGTTTTTTTATAGGGCTCTTTTCGTAAACTGTGTGGCTATTTAATAATAATTCCGAAAGATAGTGCAGTAATGAACCGGAAAAATCCGGCTTTTGGGATTTTTCCGGAAGCAACAATATATGCGAAACCAGCCTTTAATAAAGGGACGATTAGGACGGAATCACGAAACCCATCCAAAAAAACAGCCCAATGTCTGAGCTGTTTTTAATGGTTCCATCATTTTTGGGGATACTGCACTTCACAGCGGTATATTCGCTGGCCTCTTGAGGAGAATTTTTCTTCATACTCCGTCATGATATTTCCTTCAAAGTCACTCTTATGAAGATCAAGGCTGAGAAAATTCAACCGCAATCCATAGTGTGAAAAGCTTTGCAGCGAGTATTCGAACAACCCTTGGTTATCCGTCTTGAAATGGATTTCCCCTTCTTCCACGAGGATATCCTCATACAATCTCAAGAACGTTTTATACGTCAGACGACGTTTCTCGTGCCGGTTTTTTGGCCATGGATCCGAGAAATTCAGGTAGACCCGGTCCACGTCATTTTTCCCAAAGTACTCTTTCAAGTCCTTTGCGTCGACATTCATTACTTTAACGTTCGGAATATCTGCTTCAATAATTCTATCGAGCGCGGAGACAATGACGCTTTCATACAGTTCAATACCGATATAGTTAACGCCGGGGTTAGCTTTAGCCATTTCCGTCACAAACTGTCCCTTACCTGTTCCCACTTCAATATGGAGAGGGTTTTCATTGCCAAACACTTCATTCCATTTCCCTTTATGGTCTTCAGGCTGGGCAATTACATATTGAGGATACTCATTAAGCTTTTCGCTTGCCCACGGTTTATTTCTTAAACGCATATAGACACCTCTTTTATCTTTTATAAAGGCTGTTTTCGCATTCATTGCTTTCGAAAAAAATTTTCCCTCTGTATTTCAGAGATATCCCTTGAAAAAGGGAGAGTAAATCTTTTTTATCCGGTGAATGACCAATATAGTATTGGACATTCATATTGAATAGCAGCTAAGTCTACGAAAGGTGCCTTTAAAAAAGCAGTAGAAATTTATTTGCTTATCGTCAAAACAATACCATGACATCCCTTTCTCTGCAAGCATTGTCGGAATGAATCGCATTTTGGTCTGTCTTTCCATAAACGGAAGGATCGGAGAGGATATACCTGCATTTATATAATTCCACCGGTTGTTTGCGCTTACACAAAAGATTATTCACGATAAGACCTTTCAGACCGATATTACGATCATTTGGATTAGGGCCTCTTTCTGTTAAGGTTATGAATGTACATTGTTGATCGGACATGGAAAAGCAAACAAAAGGGGATGGTATTGATGTTGAAATTGTTAAATATGGCTGCTGAGGTTTCTGTTCTTGGTGGAATGGCTGTTATGTTTGTTGGATACAGCCTGATCGTATATCCATATGAGAAACTGACCCAGCGTTCTGTTTCTATATAAGATGGTGATAAAGCCGCTGCGAGTTTTCCCGCAGCGGCTTTTGTTATGACTGGATTTTATGGAAATATCCCCGGTCTCTTCGCCAAGGGCACTCTCCGGCAAAAATGTCGATAGATGATCTCAACACATCATCGGCCACCCAAACATGAATAAACAAAAAAAGAATCCACAAACTAAGTGTGGATTCTTTTCTATAGTTCAAACAAACCGGAAAGGGTGTTAGTATGCCGCTCGGACATCAAGATCAAATGAACCTGTTAAAGGATATATTAACAAATCACTACGATGATTGCTGCGGTTCAGTAGCAGAATGTGAACAATTGGAACGCCTGGTCAAATCACTCATGGTCAATGCCAACATTGGCGATGGCATCAAGCCGATCCTTCAGGAAGTCTATAACTACAGCCAAAATGGGATCAATTCGTCCAATCTGGATGACCATATCCATTCACAAAAGGGCAACCTGTCTCAATGGGTCCAGGACATGAATACTTATTCTTAAACAATGGAGTGCAGGTACTCAAGCCAATGATTCATTTCATGGAAGCGTGCCTTCCCCTTATGCCATTGAATGGATAGAAGGGTTTGTGAAACAACGTACCATTTCATTCTTATCCTGAGGTTATCCGTTAAAGGCACTCCGTATTGGGAAAGCCATGTTTCCCATTTATCCTCAGGGATATACCAATACAGAAGGAGCCCTATATCGATTGCAGGGTCGGCAATCATGGCACCGTCCCAATCAATAAGATACAACTGGTTGTTATCAGACAGCAGCCAGTTGTTATGATTGACATCACCATGGCAGACCACATATTCATCATGCGAAATGTTTGGCAGGTCAGTTTGAAGGAAATGCAAGGCTTCTCTCACCTTTGGATGTGAAAGCAGTTCAAAGTCCAGCCCCGTCTCAAGCTCAGTCAGCATATGTTCAGGCTGGAAGCGGTCTTTTCCCAACCTCTCCAGCATCGTCAACAACGGTCTGGAAGAGTGAATTTTCTTTAAGAGCTTAGCCGCCCTTTCTTCCTCCATCTCATCAGGGTCCAATTCTCTCCCATTCAGCCAATGCTGCGCTGTAATCACATCGCCGCTCTCTATTCTTTTTGTCCAGACAAGCTTTGGGACAATCCCTTCAGCCGAAAGAACAGCCAAAAAAGGAGAGGAGTTTCGTTTAAGAAAAAGCTTTTGCTCCTGATATCGCGCAAAAAAGGCTTCTCCGGTTGCTCCTCCCGCAGGTACGATTTCCCAATCTTGATCAAATAAGTGTTCCAATAATTTCACCTTCTATTGGTTCGCTTCATTTATATAAAAAAATATCATTTAAAATAAAAAAGACAGCTATTGGGCAAGAAGTTCAATAGCCATCTTTTTCAATAGTACAGCCTTCTTCCCGGTTTCGTCAAGTCTTATTCAAACCTAGCGGCACCATACATAACAACTGGCGGGTCCCGCCGATACGCTGTTATCCTCAAGGATTTCCAGTGTCTCCAGTCCGGCTTTTTCTCCATCAGCTATGAGTTTCCAGGCTGCTTCCCCTGAAGGAAGGGGGATTGAAATCGTTTCTTCGCTTGCATGGAATATCACAAATAATTCATTCCATGGACCATATGCTTTTACATTTTGAAAATGCAAAGTAACCGAGCCCTGATTAATGTAATCCGCCTGTACATGTTTCTTTATTAAATTTCGGCTGCTGAACCTGAAAGCCCCATGCGCTTTCCTGATTGCAATAAGACCTTGGATATAGCCAACCCTATTTTGATATACTGTACGCCTCTCCCAATCAAGCTGGTTGATATCATCCGGGGACCGGTAGCTGTTCTCCACTCCCTGTTTTGTCCGGAAAAATTCCTGGCCGGCATGAAGGAACACAATTCCTTGAGATAGCAGCACCATTGTGGTCGCAAGGATGTGGCGCTTTTCTCTCTCCAGTGCATTTGAACAGCACGCTGATATTTTGTCCCAAAGCGTATGATTATCATGGGACTCCACGTAATTAACCGATTGGGAAGGGTGTAAAAACAATCCCGTTTCGGTCGTTAAACCTATACTTCCAGTCAGGACTTCGGCTGCTCTTTTTTCCAAACCGCTGTGTCCGAGTACAAACCCTCGGTCATATAAATTAAAGGTGCTTCCTTTGATGCCATCTCTGAAAGAATCGTTAAACTGACCGATTTCAGGCATTTTGGCAGCATTGCGCAGATTGGCCTTCCTATTTTGAGGCAGAGGCGTATTCAGATCCCAGCCTTCCCCGATGATCAATACATTAGGCAATAGCTTCTCGGCTTCTTCTTGAACGCTATTCATGGTGTCCACATCAAGAATGCCCATTAAATCAAAGCGGAAGCCATCAACTTTATATTCATGAAGCCAAAAGAGGATGGAATCGATGATAAACTTGCGGGCCATCTTTCTTTCAGAGGCAATATCGTTCCCGACCCCAGTGCCATTGGAAGGCATACCGTTTACATCATGACGGAAATAATAACCCGGTACAATCTTTTCAAAAGAAGAATCTTCTTTGACATAAACATGGTTATACACTACATCCAGGAGGACACGGATCCCATGGTTATGAAGGCTCTGGATTACTGACTTGAGCTCATTGATTCTGCTGTATGGGTCTTCTGGACGGCTTGAGTAGCTGCCTTCGGGAGAATTGAAAAATAACGGGTTGTAACCCCAGTTATACCTTCCGTCATCTCTAAGGTCAGAGACCCCGTCGAAATCATTGACCGGAAGAAGCTCCACATGAGTGATGCCCAGATCATTCAAATAATCGAGACCGGTGCTGACGCCTTTAGATGTTTTCGTCCCTTCCTCTGTAAAGGCCAAATAAGCTCCCTTGTGTTTCATCCCGCTTTCCTTTTGCATAGAAAAATCCCGTATATGAAGTTCATAAATGATACTGTCTGTCTTGGATTCGATCCCAGGCATGGATTCCAGTGCCATCGATTTTTCAAGATCGACGATGGCCCCCCACTCACTATTTAGTGAGACCGATTTGGCATAGGGGTCCACTGCTTCCTCCCAATTCAGATTTACGCAGGTCAGGTAGGTATAGAAGCACCCCTCTTTATTCTCTGGCAGGGATAAGGACCAAACCCCCTTGTCACCCCTGAGCATGTCATATTGGTGTGTGGATTTCCTATCATGACCGGTGATCTTCACCTTAACCTTTGTAGCCGTCGGAGCCCAAACTTTAAATGCAGTCCTCCCACCTTCAAGGGTCACCCCTAAATCACCGCCGTCATAATAATACTGTTCATCGAATTCGGGGGTTCGGATGACCGCTCCGATCTGCAGGTCGGTTTCATTTCCGTGTTCATCTTCAATATAATAAGTCCGGTCAAGCTGCAGTTCAGTGTCCAATGAACAGAGATACTTATTCTGATCCTGAAGGGGATAGGTTTCCTTGATGGCCAAAGGCTTCTTCTCATTGTTTTCATCTCTTAGGTAAAAAACAGAGGAATGTCCTTCATAGTAAGAATGGGGAAGAAGAACTGTTACCGTTTTCATTTCATCCAGATAGGCAAAGAAATTTCTTTGAATAATCAACATAGAAACACCTCCCCGCTTAAATTCATCTCATATCCGCTGTCTTCCAATTGTGATGATGAACCTTGATGGCAAGCTTCCCGCCTTCCTCTATTATCCCTATGTAATCGCCGTCAGCCTGCACAGGGACAGAAGCTGCCGATGTAATAACAATATCTTTCGCTTTATAGGTTTCAACCTCTTTATACAGAGTATGCCTCCCTGAAAATACAGAAAGGAAGACAACCAGCAGTTTTAGCCTGGACAGGCTGTGGACAATGGTTATGTCGAGCAGTCCGTCTGAGGAATCAGCTGTCGGGGAAATTTTCATCCCGCCTCCGTAATATGGCTGATTCGAAATGGTGATGAACCAGGTCCTGGTGAACCTTTTCTTCTCGCCATTGATGACTGCCTCAAGCGGGGTTGGTTTGTACGTAATAGCTTCGGAAAGAACCAGAACAGCATAAATCAGTTTACCCATGGACAGTTTATTCAACCATTTCTTGATCGAAGAATTGGCTGCCTTTTCGGTGATAGTTGCATCAAACCCTGCTCCTATACTATTCACGAAGTGCCCATCCCGGTACCCCTCGAGCTCATAGTATCCTGTATCATGATACTTTTCTTTCAGTTGCTTCTGCTGAACTAATTGAACGGCCTTCGCCCCATGTTCAGCTTTTACCGGCCAAAGGTAGCCTCTTGCAAAGTCATTTCCGCTCCCTGCTGGAAGGTAGCCGACCGTTACATTCTCATATCCGATACATTGGTTGATAATTCCGCTGATGGTTCCGTCACCACCCACCCCGACAACAAGCAGCTTTTTTCCCAGGGATTCAATGACTGCACATTGGACTATATTCTTCACTTCTTCAGGTGAAGCCGTGTAATAAATATCTCTCTTGTTGAGCTTCAACTGATTCCTGAATTTCTTCCAGACCTGTATGGAGTGACTATTTTTGGCATTGACATTGACAATGTAGATGGTCTTCATGATCCATCTTCCTCATCGGCCGGTAAAACGGGGTTATAATCCGCGTGCCACCCGGACCGCTTAAACGAGGTGCTTTGACAAAAATCAAGCAGCCCTCTCGCCAGTTTCAACTGGACATTTTTAATTGGGGAATGTGAAGCCCGCATCTTTTCAAACCAGCCTTCATGTGATCTTTTATCAATTAAATGCAGGTTATGAGGTGACGTCTGATAATCCACATAGCCATTGCGGCTGATGATGCCTTTTTTAATAGGCAGTTCTGCCTCCGCATGCTTCATGATGGAGAAGATGACAGATTCCATCCGATTCAGCGATATCATCGGGTTTAACACTTTCATGTCACTGTCCCCCAATTTTTTCTGCCAGAATCTCTCTTGAGTTCCTATATACGCGGCTCCGTCTTCTTCCTCCAGAAAAGTCAGACACCAGATTTCGGTTGGTGTAAGGAGAATAATATCCATTTCCATCGGTGCATTCTTAAACTTAAAGACAGGATAATACAGGAGGAAGATATTATCTGGAAACCTTTTCAAAAAATACATCAGCCTCTCGTCCGACATATAACTATTATCTACATAGGACTTCTCTGTCAACGTCGAACTTGCCCATCTCAACTGAAAGTGAAACAACTGATCCAGGAAAAGATGTTTCAACTCTTCTTCCGTAGAAGGCAGCTCGGTTATCTTCAGGTCCATTTCCGGATCTTCATCTGAGGGAGGGAGGTCCATTTCCAACTCCGCCAAGTCATCATCTTCCTCTTCCTTACCTCGCCGTTTAAATAACCCGCCCACCTTTGAAATTAAGCTCTTTTTCTCTGGATTCTTTGTCTCTTCAACATTTTCTTCGTGAAAAAGGAGTTCTCCCTGTTCCCAGCTTTCTTTCCACTTTTCCCATTGCTGCTTTTTTAACCGGACAAATTGGGAAGGATAACGATACGTATCCAACTCATACCTTGAAATATAGTCTTGCAGCTTCATAAGTTGTGCCATAAATGATGTCCCCTCTTGCATTATATGTTTGTGTTCAGTGTTTCTTACGAATAAAATTCATTAACGTCCATTCAATAGGAATTTCTCAACGATTTCATACTTTGGTGTACGGTCAAGATGTGTCCGGTACAAGACACACTCCTTGACCTTGAATTTCAATGGCTCGGTCAATAAATAACGGTCAAGCATAGCAGGGCTGAACTTTTCTTCCCCGTCCCATTTTCTCGCAATGGTGATATGAGGGTTGAAGGGCCTGTTATCCAGCTCATAGCCTTCCTGCTGACATGCCGAGTATACATTATCCCTCAAAGCAAGTAATGAAGAAGAAGAACTTACATCCGTCCAAAGGATTCTCGGCGACAGAGGGTTCCCGAATATCCCCAGCCTCCTGGTCTCCAAAGAAAACGGTGGTGTCCCTTCTGTTACTTCACGGATTCTTTCAATACTTCTTTCCAATTGTGCTTCTTCTGTACCGCCTAAAAACGCTAACGTAATATGTACATCTTCGGGATGGACCCAGCGCTGGAACGGCAATGCTCTTTTGACTTCAGACGCCCATTCCGCCATTTGTTCCTTTGTTTCATCAGGCAGCGGCACAGCATAGAAATAGTGGTGTTGTTTCATCATATACACCTTCCAGTCTTCTCATTATCCTTATTTTATCAGACCTGGCTTGCTGCAGATATCAGTTTCGGCAAACCAATCCAAACACTCATCTAGTTATTGCCATTTTTATTATCCTTTAGGCTTGTTTTTTAAACTTGATACCATGAGACAAGAGATGTGAATTCGTTTGATTTGGGAATTAGACCTGGGCAGCTAATGATGAAGTTCCTATTGGGAACAATATTTACCGTCATGGGGTTTTTCGTAAACGTTGTAACTATTTAATATGATGGCAAATTATTTCGCCCTATTTCACAAGTGAAATCCCGATTACAAGGAAGAAAAGAGCGGTCCTTCCATTCGATAGAAAAGCTCTGGTGAAATGCGGCCCTTGGATGTTTCCAAAAGCAACAACCAATACGAAAACAACCTTTTAAACCGGGGCCGAACGCAGGGCTTTCAGCTTTATAGTAATAAGTAATCTTCTCATCACTGAAGTTTTTCATGAATCTTTATCTCATACCAAGCCCATTAATCCATACAGTGTTAAACGGCCGCCGCATCCGCTTTTAAGTTCATTGACTGCCCCGGAGTCGCTATTCGGCAGCAGACACCGGAACGCATGCTTATCAGGACCGGGCATTAAAACGTATATATTTGATAAGATTTGTTAGAATTAGTAACATAATAATATAAAATCATGGATGTGGGGCAAGTACTCATTACATCCTCAACCAACCTGAATGACATTAAACGAAAGGGCGTAATAACATGAAAGTGGTTAAAAATATAGCTGACTTGATCGGAGACACCCCCCTCGTCAAACTAAATCGCCTGAACCCGGAAGGCGGGGCGGAAATATATGTAAAGCTTGAATTCTATAACCCAAGTAAAAGCGTAAAAGACCGGGCTGCTTTCCAAATGATTGTCGAAGCAGAAAATGCGGGGCTGCTGAAAAAGGGTTCCACCATCATTGAACCGACCAGCGGGAATACCGGTATAGGACTTGCGATGAATGCAGCCGCGAGGGGATACCGGGCAATTCTTGTCATGCCGGATACCATGACGCAGGAAAGAATCAACCTGCTTAAAGCCTATGGAGCTGAAGTTGTCCTCACCCCTGGTGACGAAAAGATGCCCGGTGCCATCCAAAAGGCCAAAGAGCTGACAGCAGAAATCGAAAACAGCTTCATGCCCATGCAGTTTGAAAATGAATCAAATCCAAACGCACACCGCAAGACGACTGCAGTAGAAATCATCGAAGCAATGGTTGAACTGGGTAAACCATTATCCGCTTTCGTAGCTACTGCCGGTACCGGCGGAACGATCACCGGAACAGGAGAGGTGTTGAAAGAACACTATCAGGATATTGAGGTCCATGTCGTTGAGCCGGCGGGATCACCTGTCCTTTCCGGCGGCCAGCCCGGTAAACATAAACTGGTCGGTACAAGCCCAGGGTTCATTCCAGAAATCCTGAACCAGGCTGTTTACGATGAAATCCATAAAATCGAAGATCAGGATGCTTACGATATCACACGACGCATGGCCAGCGAAGAAGGAATCCTTGTCGGCCCGTCTTCAGGTGCAGCCTGCTATGCAGCCATCCAGGTCGCAAAAAAGCTGTCCCCGGATGATGTCGTCGTCTGCGTTGCTTGTGACACTGGTGAAAGATACCTGTCCAGCGATCTATTTCGTATCTAAGAACAAAAGCGGAAAGGCCCGATCAGCTGCGTACGGACTGGACTGGCTCCGTATGAGATATAGGAATCACGAAGAGCGACAGCGATTCGATGATGACTAATCGCAA
The DNA here is from genome assembly GCF_984799155.1 of Bacillus sp. SRL337. Lineage (NCBI taxonomy): Bacteria > Bacillati > Bacillota > Bacilli > Caryophanales > Bacillaceae > Bacillus > Bacillus sp. SRL337. Next base: position 3,623,734 of record NZ_OZ481793.1, read on the forward strand.
GGAGGAGTCGGGAAGTCCGCTAGCAGCTGGGCCTTGGAGCTGGATGATACTAAAGCGGAAGCGCCTTGTTCAGCCCCGACAGGCATAAGACGAGCCGGCGGGAAGGCTGCTCTTTGCCTTCCTGACGGATTGGCTTATGACCCCGAGGGGCTAGGCGCTGGAGCTGGATGTTACTAAAGCGCAAGCGCCTTGTTCAGCCCCGACAGGCATAAGACGAGCCGGCGGGAAGGCTGCCCTTTGCCTTCCTGACGGATTGGCTTATGACCCCGAGGGGCTAGGCGCTGGAGCTGGATGATACTAAAGCGGAAGCGCCTTGTTCAGCCCCGACAGGCATAAGACGAGCCGGCGGGAAGGCTGCTCTTTGCCTTCCTGACGGATTGGCTTATGACCCCGAGGGGCTAGGCGCTGGAGCTGGATGATACTAAAGCGCAAGTGCCCCGATCAGCGGCGTACGAACTGGAAGGCTTCCGCATGAGATATAGGAATCACGAAGAGCGACAGCGATTCGATGATGACTAATCGCAAGGAGGAATCGGGAAGTCCGCTAGCAGCTGGGCTTTGGAGCTGGATGATACTAAAGCGGAAGCGCCTTGTTCAGACCCGACAGGCATAAGACGAGCCGGCGGGAAGGCTGCTCTTTGCCTTCCTGACGGATTGGCTTATGACCCCGAGGGGCTAGGCGCTGGAGCTGGATGATACTAAAGAGCAAGTGCCCCGATCAGCGGCGTACGAACTGGAAGGCTTCCGCATGAGATATAGGAAACACAACGAACGTCAGTGAGTTGATGTTGACTAATCGCAAGGAGGAGTCGGGAAGTACGATATGAACTAATAAAGGAAAGGCCCAGGAATACCGATTCCCGGGCCTTTCCTTTTATTTATTATGTTTTCTCATCATCATTCTCCACAACATGCTTCAGCATGGACAATTTGTTGGACCAGAACTGTTCATAGTATGCCAGCCATTCTTTCACTTCTCCAAGGGGTTCCGGATGCAGATGATAAACCTTTTCCCTTCCTGCTTTTTCAGACTTGACCAGTTCTGCCTCCGACAAGATCTTCAGGTGCTTGGCTATAGCTGTGCGGCTTACCGGAAAAAAGGAAGCAATATCTGCAATGGATAATTGGCCATTAGCAAGCAATCTCAGGATTTCCCGGCGGGTCGGTTCGGCTATCGCCTGAAAAACATCATGCTTTGCTGCTCCCATTTATCCTTCAAGCACCTTTCGAAGTTTCTCCTGAACGATGGCAACCCATCCTCCATTCATTCGCTCACGTACCACAGAACTTTTTTCACGTGCTTTCGGAAGTACAGTATCGGCTTCTTTCCAGCCGCTGTGGATAAGCGTGAATTCTGTTTCATCCCCCATTTCTTTTAACAGAAAGGTAACAATCCACCCATCTGTATCCCAGGAAAAAGAAACTTTATGTGGTTTTTCCACTTCCAGCACTTTACAAGGCGATGGCCCGAATGGAGATTGAACGTGAAATTCATGTCCCACCTCAGGTATAAAGTCATTCGGCATAAACCAAGACGAGATCCCCTCCGCTGTTGAAACGGTTTTCCATACTTTTTCAATTGGCGCTTTGAATATAGCTGTTTGTTGGATATCCTGTACTATTTCCATGGTTATACTCCTTTATATATCATTTTAATAACACCTTTTGGTTTCACTTCTGATTATATAACACCACATGGTTTCATGTCTACTATCCATGAAAAACACATTAATCTTTTTACTAATCCTTTCTTGATAAAATGGTCATTATCCAGTGAACCTAATTACTTGGCAATACAAGAATAGAACTAAATATTGCAGATGGCAGAACTTTTTGATCTGCAATTGTAATGGTCTATTTAACCCTTTTCAGTCACTCATTGCAAAGAAATGAAAAGCAGTATGGATCGTGAAATACAAACAACCGAATCTGTTTCGAAGAATCGGAAACTTAATTAGTGTGGTATTCGTCTAACTACCGGAACGTACAATATACGATTGAACTGCATAATAAAAGGCGGTGTATGTTACTAAACAACCATTGAGGAAATGAATGAATGCATTCGGAAATTTGACCTGGGCAATAACCCTGAAGCAGATACTATCCTGTTCTTAGAAGGCTATTTTAAATCACGATAAAATGGTACAAGCTGTTCAAAGGTGAAAGCTTTTTTAAATCATTAATGACTTACGTGAAAGGACAAAACGATATGAATGATATTATTGAAAAATTATATGTTGTTGAATTGAAATATAAATGCATTAAGTTACTATATAACCTGGAGGAGGATGAAGTTTACTCAAAAAAACATGCAGCCAAAGAACTGAGAACCATGATAACATTACTGGAACACATGGATACCGATAGAAAATGGATTTATTCAGAGAGTTGAATCTTCAAATGATTCCAGAGGGAAAAGCAGTCCAATCAGGGATACAAATCGCACATTTGTACTCCAAGATTGAACTGCTTTTTGTCCTGAGTATGAAATTTACAAGTCCCATTAAGTTACTTATCACTCCAGCGGAAAAAGCGTGAAGCCAAAATAGTGGAGATTACACCAATCCCCAAAAGGACAGTTACTTCAAGGCCATATTCGGTAATCGGTGCCTCGTTCCATGTACCACGGAGCATTTGAATGACATAGTATAGAGGCAGAATCTTGGCGACATACTGCAGGATGGTCGGCATCATTTCCAACGGGAAGGTTGCTCCAGACAAAAACAGCATCAAGTTCAAGAACAAGGAGCTGATTGCGGCCGCACTCTGTGTGTTCTTGGCAAGCGAAGTCATAAACAGCGCAAAAGGGAAAAATGCCAGGATACTGATTAATAATGCCACTAAAGTACTGCCGATATAAGCTGGCAGCGTTAAATCATACATGAGCATTCCGAATACCATCAACAGGACAGCTGATATCGCAAAAATGACAGTCCCTTGGAAAGTATGTGCGGCCAGAATCTTCCACGGCTGCAACGGTGTTGATTGATAGCGTCGCAGCACACCCGTTTCACGATACCCTGTCAACACTGTTCCCAAAGTAAAAAACGATGTAGTGACAATATTGACCCCAATCCAAGAAGGGACAAACATTTCGGCAAACATCTGAGCATTCATTTCCTGTCCGACAAACATGGAACCAAACAGCCAGATCATGGCCACTGGGAAAAGAAAGGTCCAAAACACACTGAGACGGTCCCGGAAGAACATCTTCGTCTCTATCGTTGCAAGCTTAGTGATCGCTGTCATCATACTGTCTCCTTTTCTAGATAATGAACAAATAAATCATCAAGGGAACCTTTTTCAAATCTAAAATCGGATAGTGGAATGTCATTATTATGGCAATATGTAAAAATGTGATAGGCCGTCTCCTGCTGATTTTCACTGAATACCTTAAACAACTTTTCCTCCTTTTCAACCCTTATCACTTCCGGAAGCGCCTCTACAAACCCTTCCTCAACCTGATCGCTTTCAAAAGCGATGAAGTGGCCAGCCGGATTATTCAACAGTTCAGCCGGCGTATTGAGGGCTTTCAGTTCACCGCTGTATATCATGGCAACACGGTCACAGAGCTTTTCTGCTTCCTCCATATAATGCGTTGTTACGACAATCGTACATCCCTCGTCCCTTAACATTCTGATCATCGACCACATTTCTCTTCTCGCATGGGGATCCAATCCCATACTCGGCTCATCCAGAAACACAATTTCAGGACTATGCAGTGTAGCCAGCGCAAGGGTCACTCTTTGCTTCCAGCCTCCCGAGAGATCTTCAAAATGGACGTTCAGCTTCTCATCGAGATTCAATCGTTCAATCAAGTAATCTTTCTTTGCAGATTCATTATAGAATGATGAAAAAAGTTCAAGCGCTTCCTTCACTTTCATCTTCCTTTGAATCGAAGTGGCTTGAAATTGGACGCCAATCCGCTTATTTAATTCCCGCAGCTGCTGAACTGGCACAAGGCCCAGAACATCTATTGTCCCATCTGTAGGTTTGCTGATCCCCTCCAGCATTTCAAGTGTGGTCGTTTTTCCGGCACCATTTGGACCGATAATGCCAAAGATTTCTCCTCTTCTTACTGTAAAAGAAATATTTTTCACAGCTTGGACAGAACCGAAGCTTTTGGACAAATTCTCTACTGCTATCACATTTTCCAACCCTGTTTCCCCCTTGATATATTTAAGTCTCCTATAAGTCTATGTTCAAAGTGGTAAGACTTTTAACCAAAAGTTTGAATTCCCTTCCCATTCCCCTCTCCTTGCTGTCTTACCTTTGATTATATCGAATATTCAAAATTGTCCTTGTGTTTTACTACGTTTCAACAAGGAAAAAGTTTCAATTCTACTTTTTTTATTAAAAATTCCATTATTATTGGATTTCAATGCTCCCTTTGTTTTCTCAATATACAAAGTATCCAGACTCCGCTATACTACTCATGTAAGCGGTTAATTTTTTAAAAAAGGGGAGATTATGATGGGAACAAACACTAAACAAAACGAACCTTTAGTTACTCATATTTTCACGGCTGATCCTTCTGCGCATGTATTTGAAGGCAAGCTGTATATCTATCCTTCTCATGACCTTGACCATAATGGACCTTCCAATGATAATGGAGACCAATATGCAATGGAGGATTATCATGTATTATCAATGGAGGATGAAAATGCCCCGTGTGTTGATCACGGACAGGTTCTTCACTTAAATGATATCCCGTGGGCAAGCAAACAGCTTTGGGCACCAGATGCTGCTTATAAAAACAATACCTACTATCTTTACTTTCCGGCAAGGGATAAAGATGGCATATTCAGAATCGGTGTCGCAACAAGCTCTACCCCTGCAGGTCCATTTACACCGGAAGAGGATTACATACCGGGCAGTTACAGTATCGACCCGGCTGTATTGGTTGAAGACGAGAAAGCGTATGTTTATTTCGGAGGGCTTTGGGGTGGCCAGCTGGAAAAATGGCAGACAGGCACATTCCTTCCTGATGTAACTGAAGGGCCGGCTCCCACAGAACCAGCCATCGGTCCAAGAGTAGCTGAATTAAGCGACGATATGCTTACTTTTAAAAGCGACCCGATCGAAATCTCCATTATAGATGAAGATGGAAATCCGATCGTGGCGGGGGATGAAGACAGAAGATATTTTGAAGGCCCTTGGGTCCATACGTATAATGATTTGTACTATCTATCGTATTCAACCGGCACCACTCATAAGATTGTTTACGCGGTAAGCGAAAACCCTCAGGGGCCATTCACATTCAAAGGAACGATCTTAAAGCCGGTAAGCGGCTGGACCACACATCATTCAATCGTTGAATTCAACGACAAGTGGTATTTGTTCTACCATGACTGCTCATTGTCCGGCGGAATCGATCACAAACGATCGGTGAAATTCGTTGAATTAAAATACAATGAAGACGGAACGATCCAAACGATTGATCCCCAAGAAGAGAAATAATTTATAGAGCCGGCCATCCTCTTAGTAACGGTTTCGATTATCGAATATAAAATTGAATACTACACATCAAAAGGAGTGACCAAATCGCATCGATCTGGTCACTCTTTTTTCTTGAAGGTACGGTATTTTTGCCGGTAAAACTCTTCAATTGGTATTGCAAAATACCATTAAACATCAGATGACAGAACCTTTCTTTTCTTCAAAATTTGTGGTGCACCGTCCTATACACTTTCATGCCCAATATTCATATAAAGAAGTGTAGTTATTTATATGAATATTGGGCATGATTTGATTGGAACGGAAGGTGCGTGACCTCCTGCGGGATTAGCGTGACTCGTCTATCTCCAGCGGCCAGCAACTAGCAGATTCGGCGTCTCTTCTTGCGAATTCAGCTTTAAAGCACAGCTGCTAGCGTACTTACCGGCTCTTCCATGCGATAATTCATCATCGAATCGCTCCACTGTTCGTGATTCCTTTATCTCACGCGAGAGTCCTCCAATCTATACGCCTCTTAACGCAACTTCCACCTTTTAGTTCATCGCACGCCACGCGGAGTCACGCACCTGGAGTGAAAATCATTAGACATTGATTTTGGCTCAAATAACCAACCATTTATTTCACTCATTAGAAGTTTACACTTCAAAACTGAACCCGTTACCTTCACCTGCCGGCTTTTTCATTTCTCCTAATAGGATGAATAGCTCATACACGGCATTGCAAATCCCATGTCGTTCTTCTCATTTTCCAAAAAATGCTTCTGAACACGTACTCTTTTCAGATAGGATAAATGGGGAGAACTTCCCCTATTTCAGATGAAATGGAGTGGGAAAATGAAAAGGTTGGGATTGATTTTGTTACTACTGTTTTTGGTTCTTCCAGTCAGTGCCCATGCAGGGAAAATTGGAGGCAAGGATGACCCGGGCGGTGTGCCGGGACAATGGTATGCCGGGGATCCCCCTGGTTATGTCGACCCTGCTAAACCGGTACTTGTCTTTATACACGGAATCAACAGCTCATCCAAGACTTGGTGGGAAGATAATAATATGTATCAAACGGCACTCAATAGCGGCTATGAAACTGCATTCATAGATGTTCATCCTGATAAGGATATGAGGGAAAACGGTGCTATCATTAATAACCGGATCCGCGATATCTATACCTATTTCGGACGGAAAAAGATCGTCATCATCGCTCATAGCAAAGGGGGAATTGATGCTCAAAGTGCATTGGTCCAGTATGGGGCCCACCCTTATGTCTCAAACCTCATCACTCTATCATCCCCGCATTACGGCTCCCAGCTTGCCGATCTTGCCTACAGCGGCTGGGCTGGATGGCTGGCTGCTATATTAGGAAGTAAAAATGATGCGACGTATTCACTCCAGACAGGTTACATGAATAATTACCGGTCACAGATTGATTCAAATACCAATCATACAAAGAATCCGGTTTATACACTAGCCGGTACAAGCTGGGGAGGTTTTGGCTCTTCCCTTTATTGGGGCGGACTCTATTTAAGCTCCTATGGTTCAAATGACGGTGCTGTTACGGTGGCCAACTCCCGCCTCCCTTACAGCAGGGAAGTGCGTGTCAGCAATTGGAACCATACGACCGTCCGCGAAGGCGGTACCTTCCAATACTTCCGCCCGTATTTAACGACATATGCACAGCCGTTTGCCAGCATGGCATCACCTGAAGCGGCCGTTTCTCTTGAGAAGGAGCCGACAGCGATTACAGCCTTACACCGGGGCGGTGAATTTGAAAAAGAAGGCAGAGAGACCTTCCATGTTGAAGAAAATGTAGCAAAGCTTGACCTGGACTTGCTGAGTGACAAGCAAATGAAGGATATCCAGCTAATCAGTCCTTCAGGAACTGTGTTCAATACCTTCGTTGAATCAACAGATCAAGGAATCTTTAAAGGCGGACACCATCACAGCTTTCAGATACAAAACCCGGAAACAGGAAAGTGGACGATCGTCGCGAAAAAGAATAAAGCAGCTTATTTGATGACTGCTGGCTTTCATTCCGAACTCAACACCGAAATCGTCCTTGGGGATAAGACCCTTGAGTTGAAAAACAAAGGGAATAAAGTTAAAGATTTCCACGTGAACGTGAATATCAACAAAGACGGCAAACAGAAGCAACACCCGTCCATATTGATGACCAATCAAGGAAAAGTACCGTTCACTTACAAGGAAGAGGGCGTCTATACCCTTACTCTTGATGTTAACGGCACCACAAAAGCCGGAAATAAATTTGAAAGAACAATCGTAAAATCCATTTACGTAGATCAAAACGGGGATATACATTAAGCAGAATTCTATGGGATGAAGAACACGGCCTGGGGCAAAACTGGGTCGTGTTAGTATTCTAGTTTATTTAATTCACCATTTCTTATTTACATTTTCAGACTGGTTCACATATCAAATATGCCTTTATTTTCTGGTAGATTTCATATTTTTAAAGATATACATACAAAGTGAGTGGTTGGAGGCGTTTAAAACAATACATATACATCACCGCCGATAATTCCTGAATTTGCAGGTATTATGAGCACATTGTCATCCTGTTCATAGGAATCGTACGTCCTTTAATACTCCCACTGTTCTTTTTTCATCTTTTTTCTTTGTACATGATTAATAAGCACATCCAGCTCCTGGCTTATCTTAATAGTTGTCTCACTATCCAGGCCGTGCCGGGCAGCAGACGTGAATAACCTTGTCCTTGTTTCTTCAATCTCTCTATAAATATCATACTCTCCCAAAAGGAATCCCTCCAGAGTAAAATAAACAGAATTTGGTATTTTATACTCCTAAAAAATTATAAAACGTGATAGTATTAATGTAAATTTAATGATGTTAAACATACGTTAAGTTCTGCTTAAATAAACTAAGTGAGGCGTTAGTAACATTGAATCTGGAACAAATTAAGTATGTGCTGGAAATCAGCAAAGCAGGATCTTTTACAAGAGCAGCCGGGCGACTGCACCTATCTCCCTCAGCTTTAAGCCAGTCCATTTCCCAATTAGAAAAGGAGTTAGGTGTGACCATATTTCTACGTTCCAGAAAAGGGACGGTACCGACATCAGAAGGAAAAAAAATTATCAAAAGAGGAAATGAAATTATTTCCAGCCTCGAGAATTTGTTTGAGGAACTTTCTCTGAATAAAGAAGAAAAATACCTTAAGATAGGATGCTCACCTTCCATAACCTACGTTGTGTATGATGCGTTTTTGCTTTTTAACAAGGATCTTAGCCATGTGAAAGTAGAAATCATTGAGTTGGACCAAGATGAAATTCTACAAAAACTTATTCATGGAGAAATCGACCTTGCCTTCTCCCCTTTCAGTGAAGAAGAACTAAACGGCATCCATATCAGTGACTTTATTGACTATAAGTTAATCTATACAGGATACGCCTGCGTTTGTGCAGGAAAGGACTCCCCCCTTTATTTGAAGGAGTTTGTAACGTTAGAGGATTTGAAAGAAGAAAAGATGGTCATGTACAGCTCCAAACGTTCCAATGAATTTAACAATCAATACCTGCCCAACGCTTCCCTTCTTTTCACCACCAATAATATTGAAGTATTAAAAAGTGCTCTTTTGGATGGTCATGCCTCATCACTGGTATACAACTTCACATTTAAAAACCACCCTGATGTAAAAAAAGGGAATCTGGCAATTATTCCTTTCATGAATCCCGGGAAAATCCTCAACTATTTTTGGATCATCTCCAATAAAAATAAAGGGCTGTCATTTGAAGGAGAAGAATTCCTGAAGAAGATTATCCGTCTTCTGAATGAATAACATACGTTCGTTGTCTACAAACCAAAAAAGGCTGCCCCTAATCAGTTAGAGGCAGCCTTCTACTATGTTCAGCTTTTTAATTAAAATAGGGAGAAGAGTACAACAGCTAAAATGACTCCCAGTATAGGAACGATAACAGTCAAAGCACCAAATGCTGGATAGGCATCCTTATGTTCTTCACCTGCAATGGCACGAATGGTCGTCACCACATATCCCCCATGAGGAAGTGAATCAATCGACCCTGAAGAGATAGCAACGACACGATGCAATTCTTCAGGTACTACACCCATATCAATATAGTGAGGTGCCAGAAGCGGCAGGGCAATAGATTGACCTCCAGAGGCAGAACCTGTTAAGCCGGCAATAACTGATACAGCAAGCGCTCCTCCAATTAGGGGGCTCCCAGGAATATTCGTCATGAAATCGACAGCTGAAGCGAATGCCGGGGTTGCTTTTGCCACTCCACCAAAACCCACAACCGCCGACGTGTTGGCAATCGCTATCAGGGCACCCACAGTTCCCTCTGTAGCAGCTTCCCAAACATTTTTAAAATATTGGCGGTTCAGTACATAGGTCATAATACATCCACCCAACAATGCGACAATCAAAGCTGATTGTGCTAATGAATCATGAAACAGAAAGGAAATGACAAGTACAACAAGCAATGGTACCATACTTAGAAATGGATTGGGCAGGTCGGTCCGCACGAATGCCGGATCATTTTCTCGTGCATCAAACTTTTCTCCATTTCTTACAGCTTTGTTGATCATTTTCTTTAACCACCAGTACCCAAACACAATCATAAAGACGGCAACGATAAAACTTACTTCCCAGCCCGCGTAGGGAGAGGTTCCCAAGAATTGGATCGGAATCCAGTTTTGGATTTCAGGCGACCCGGCAGATGTCATGGTAAATGTCGTAGATCCGAACGCTAGAGCAGCTGGTATAAACCGCCTTGGCAGATTAGCTTCCTTAAAAAGACTTAACGCCATCGGATAGACAGAGAAGGCAACGACAAATAAACTGACTCCTCCATACGTTAATACCGCACATGCTATGACTACTGCCAAAGCAGCCTGTTTCATACCAATCTTTTGAATAATCCATTTTGACACACTGTCCGCTGCCCCGCTATCTTCCATTAACTTGCCGAATATGGCTCCAAACAGGAACATCAGATACCAGGAGGTAATAAAGCCTGCAAACCCTTCCATATAGTTTGACAGAAAACTGGCTTCTCCTTCATCAGCCAGTTGAGGGAAAATCGGTAAATTACTGAATAGTGCAACAACCAAAGCTGAAAGGGGGGCAGATAATAGCAAATTCATTCCTTTCATTGTCAAAATGATTAAAAGTGCTATCCCCCCAAGTAGTCCGATCATACTTAACATACGTTCCCCCTGTTCCCAAAAATCAACTTCTCTTCTTTAGGCTTCGATCCAATACAGAGCCCCTTTCGACGAGACAGCCTTCTATTTTCTGAATCTCCGGGACATCTTTTATCTTGTTGATGTTATCCATTAAGAGATTGACAGTGTAATCAACCATCTCATCAACAGGCTGATGCCAGGTAGTTAATGAATAGGATGACCAGTCTGACATTGAGACATTATCGAAACCGATGACCGATATATCCTCCGGTATCCTATAGCCGGATTTTTTCAGGAAGTCAATTGCCCCGAATGCTGAAATATCATTGGCACAGAATATGGCATCAAGATTTTTGTCTTGATTCATTAACCTTTCGGCTGCTTGATAGCCTCCATCATAGGTATAGTGGCCATTCTCAATCAAGAATCTTGAGATTCCATGACTTGCTAATGCCTGCCGAAATCCATGCTGACGCTCAACAGTAGTGGAGGTATTGATCGGTCCAGAGATAAATGCTGGATTTTTGTGTCCTTTGTTTAGTAAGTACTCCCCGATCTTTCTGCCTGCAGTGTTGTTATCACATACAACTGCATTGCTTAAGGAGTCATGAGCATATCGATTGAAAAGCACTACGGATATGCCATTTTTAGTGAATTTCTCCACAGTTGAAGAGGTAAGGAGGGCATCTGTGATGATGACGCCTTCCACACTATATTCAAACAACTGATAAATCTCATTTTCAGATATTTCATTGTTCTGAGAGTTAATGAACATCACTTGATATCCTTCTTTTGCAAGTTGATGATGAAATTTTTTCAAGACCTCAGGATAGAAAGGATTTTGGATATCCCTCATAACAATTCCGATGATCCTTGACTGATTTGTGATCAGTCCCCTTGCAATCGCATTTGGCTGGTACCCAAGCTGTTCGGCAGTATCAAGGATGAGTTTCTTCTTTTTTGGTGAAATACTGGAATTTTTACTAAAAGCCCTGGAAACGCTCGATTGGGAAACACCGGCCAAGCGAGCGACATCCATTGCTGTTACTTTTTTATTTTTCAATACTGTTTCCTCCTGCCTATTGTCTAGACAGATTATATCAAATATCCTGCTGTTTTCGTCTTACTTCTTGTAACGTCTTACACGCAGGTCAGCTTGGGCCTGGTGCCCTTTAAACCCTTCCAAGTCACATAAACGGGAAGCATATTCTCCGATTTTCACGCTTGCTTCAGGGGAAACACGCTGATAAGTGCAGGTTTTCAAAAATTTCCCTACCCAAAGTCCACCTGTATAACGGGCTGCTTTCTTTGTCGGCAGAGTATGATTGGTGCCGATGACTTTATCACCGTACGCTACATTTGTTTCTGGCCCAAGGAAAAGAGCTCCATAATTCGTCATGTTTTCCAGGAAGTACTTTGGATCTTCAGTCAATACTTCCACATGCTCGTATGCCAGCTTATCTGCCTCAGAAAGGGCTTCTTCAATGTTCTCTACAAGGATGATAGATCCATAGTCATTCCAGGAAACACTTGCTACATCTGCTGTTGGAAGCGTCTGCAGCTGACGTTCAATTTCTGTTTCTGTCTCCCTTGCTAATTTTTCCGAAGTGGTAATAAGAGCTGACGGTGAGTTTGGACCATGCTCAGCTTGGCCAAGAAGATCGGTAGCAATCATTTCTGCATCAGCTGTTTCATCGGCGATCACAAGCGTTTCAGTTGGACCAGCAAATAAGTCAATGCCAACTCGTCCATACAATTGGCGCTTCGCTTCAGCAACAAATGCATTCCCCGGTCCTACAAGCATATCTACAGGCTCAATTGTTTCAGTCCCGATTGCCATCGCACCCATCGCTTGAATACCGCCAAGAATATAGATTTCATCTGCTCCCGCTAAGTACATAGCAGTAACGGTTGCTGCAGGGATTTCCCCTTTGATCGGCGGTGTGCAGGCAACCACCCTTTTCACTCCGGCAACCTTTGCTGTCAGGACACTCATATGAGAGGAAGCAACCATTGGGTAACGGCCTCCAGGAATATAGCAGCCAACACTGTTCACCGGAATATTCTTATGCCCCAGAAATACTCCTGGCATCGTTTCTACTTCAATATCACGGATGGACTCTTTTTGATGCTGAGCAAAATTTCGGATCTGCTCCTGCGCAAACTTGATGTCATGAACGACTTGTTCAGGAACAGATTGTACAATCTCCTGGATTTGTTCGTCAGTCAATCGGAAGCTTTCCGGGGACCACTTATCGAATTTTTCTGAATGGGCACGAACTTCTTTATCCCCGTTTTCTTCTATGGATGTAAGAACATTGCTTACTGCTTCTCTTACTTTTACATCTGCTTCTTGAACCTCTTGGTCGTTCTTTCCTTTTTTAATATAGATCGCCATGTTATTAATTCACTCCATTAAAGTTTTTTGAATACGTATGCAAAATTAAATAGCCGTCCAGCCGCCATCTACTTTAATTGTTTCACCTGTAATAAATTTGGCCATATGGGAAGAAAGAAAAAGAGTGGCTGCCGTTACATCCTCTGGGTCAGACAATGTTCCTAAGGGAATCCTGCTGTACACGTCCTTCTCAAATTCCTTATCTTCAAACATTTTTTCAGTAAGGCCGGTTTTTATAAAAGTGGGAGCGACTGCATTCACATTGATTTTATGTGCTGCCCACTCTACCGCCAGCGCCTTCGTCAACTGGACCATTCCGCCTTTGCTTGCACAATAGGCAGCACGTTTCCAGTACCCGACAAAAGCCATCTGGGAAGCAATATTGATGATTCTTCCTGATTTCTTCGGAATCATGTATTCAGCAGCTTTTTGGCTGCAGAAAAATGCCGACTTTAAATTTGTATCCAATGTCAGGTTCCAATCTTCTTCTGTAACTTCCATAGCTGGCTTCGGCCGGTTCACTCCGGCATTGTTTACTAAAATATCAAGGGTCCCCATATGCCCGACTGCTGTCTCAATCAACCTCTGAATCTCAGATACTTGCAATAGGTCAGCGGAAACATAAGAACAGTTTGGGTTATATTGCTGGAGTTCTTCAGTTGTTTGTTGTAAATCTTTCTCTTGTCTCCCGGCAACCACCACTTTGGAGCCCTGCTTGGCATAAGCCAATGCAATATCCTTTCCGATTCCTTTGCTCCCCCCTGTGACCAGGACCGATTTGTTCTCAAGATCAGGAAATGATGTCATATGGATTCCCCCTCTTTTCAGCACCAAGGTCTCTTTTTAAGAACCGTATGAGCTCTTGTTCCCTCTTCTGGTTCACTTCTTCCGAAAACGCTTTATCCCATTTATAGTACCCTTCCTCTGTTTTATCTCCCAGTTTCTTGTTATCTACCAAACTTCTGAGAGTCGGGAATGAAGAGTCAGCATTAGTCAGGGATGGAAAAAGATAATCAGAAATGGCAGAAAAGACATCCAGCCCTCCCATATCAGCCGTCATAATCGGTCCCGTTACAGGAAGTCTGCGCCCGATCCCGTACGTAACGGCTGCATCAATATCTTCCTTGCTTGCAATCCCTTCCTCCAATAAATATTGTGCTTCACGGAACAAAGCATATTGCAGGCGGTTCCCAACAAAACCTGGAATCGATTTTTTCACTTCAATGGGTTTTTTTCTCATTTTATTGATTAAGGTAAACGTTCTTTCCAGTGTTCGTTCATTTGTTTGTTCTCCCTTAACCACCTCAACCAAAGGGATAAGATGGGCCGGATTCCAAAAATGAGTCACGATTGTCCGTTCCGGATGAGCTGTATTGGATGCAATCTCTGTGGGATCAAGGCCTGAGGTGTTGCTTGCCAAAATCACTTCCGGGCTGCAAAGTCCATCCAATTTAGTGAAAATTTCTTTTTTTAAGTGGATATTTTCTGGAATTGCTTCAATGATAAAGGTTGCTTCTTTAACAGCTTCTTCTATCGAGGTGGTGACGGTCATTCGGTCTTTAATAGTTGTTACCTCTTCAGAAAGAATCAAACCATTTTCGACCAGAAGCTCGAGCTTCTTCAAAAGCTTGGTGTATCCCTGGTCTATGTCTTCTTCGTTCACTCCCTGCATAACAACGTCAAAGCCGAACCACGCCGCATTCAAAGCAATCGAGTGACCCATTGTTCCACATCCAAGAACAGTTACTTTCTCCAATCATTCACCAACTTTCAGAAATATCATATTTTTGAATACGTATTCATATTATAATGTAAGCGCTATTTTTTCAACAAAAATCTTTCATATTTTTATTTTTTTTCAAATTGAATATCATTTCACCATCCACTTTAACCCATAAAAACAGAAACAGCGGTCACTTAGAACAAAGCAACCTTTTTTCTAAGTGACCACCACCATTTTGGTGCATTCCCTGCTGAAAAGCCCATTCCGCCAGCCACGTGAAAATTTGGTTGATTCCTTACTAAATGGTTTATATCAACCTTTTGATTAAATGACTCCAGGAATTCAATAGTCCAAATGAGCAATCTGTGAATGTGTGAATGTGTGAATACAAAAATAAACAGCCCTGGAAAAGGCTGTTTATTTTATCTATCTATTCAATTGCACTGCAGAGCAATTTTCTCTTCAAATCGGGCTTGCAGTTTTTTGGTTACTTCGCCAGGCTCAGGAGATTCAAACTCTTTCCCAACGACCTTTACAATCGGCATCACTTCTGAAGTGGTGCTGGCAAGGAAAATTTCATCGGCTGCGAGAAGCTCCTCCACTGTAAACTCTTCTTCTTTGAAAGGAATGTTTTGCTCTTTGCATATATCCAGGATGACTCTGCGGGTAATCCCGTTCAGAATCAGGTTGGTTGCGGGATGCGTCTTGATGGTACCACCCTTGACGATGAACATGTTCGAGGATGATCCTTCCGTCACCGTGTCTCCCCTATGAAGAATTGCTTCAAAACAGCCAGATTCAGCCGCTTCCTGTTTCGCCATGATGTTCCCAAGAAGATTCAGGCTTTTGATGTCACATCTCAGCCAGCGCATATCTTCCACCAGCTTGGCATGGACGCCATTTTCCAGTTTGTCTTTCGGCCTTTCCACTTCTTTTGTATAAGCAGTAAAAGCAGGCACAACATCCTTTGCAGGATAATGGTGCTGTCTCGCAGCCACCCCGCGGGAAAACTGAAGATAAATCGTTCCATCCTTAATATTATTTCTTTGGACCAATGAAGCTAAAAGATTTTTCAGCTCTTCCAAAGTATAGCCAAGTGTCATACCAATTTTGGCGGCACTTTCAAACAACCTTGTCAGGTGCTCATCAGCTGTAAAAAACGTCCCATTGTACACACGGACGACTTCGTAAATACCATCTCCGAATTGATATCCTCTGTCTTCAATATCCACTTTCGCTTTATCTCGTTCTAGGATCTGACCATTGAGAATAACGTATTCCAATTTCTTCTCTCCCTTTTCGAAACTATTTTTTTGCAAGCTCTGCAATTGCCTGTGCATAAATGGCGGTTGCTTTGAGCAGGTCTTCCACAAACATATGTTCATCTTTTTGATGGGCGACGTCCTCTCGTCCCGGGAACAATGGGCCAAATGCCACTCCTGACTCCAGGGAACGGGCATACGTTCCGCCGCCGATACTTACTAATTCACCTTTATCACCCGTTTGGTCTTCATAAACCTTTTGCAGGGTTTTCACTAATACATGATCTTTATCCACGTGATGCGGCTTGGAATCAGAGAAGTTTTCAATCGAGAAGCCTTGCTGAGACACAAGCTTTTCCACTTTTGCTTTTGCATCGTCCAGTTTGAACGTAACCGGATATCTCATATTCAAACCAAGTGAACCGCCATCTTGTTGATCATACCTAAGTTTTCCTACATTGATAGTCAGCGGCCCAGTGATATCATCTTCATAATTGATTCCGAGATTCTTCCCTCTGGAATCACCGCAGAAATACTCTTTAATAAAGGTAAAATACTTCTTGGATGCTGAGTCGATTTTAGCTGTGCTCAAGAAATCAGCAAGGATCAATCCTGCATTCTTACCATTGTCCGGTTCCATCCCGTGAGATGAGACACCTTCAAGTTCAAGGAAGAGATCACCATTTTCCATGTAGTAGTTTCCTGTAAGGCTTTGGACTTTCATATATTGTTCATAGTCCTGCACAAGTGTCGAATGATCAGATGACACTGACAGCTTCGCTTTCGCAAAATCAGGAACCATATTATAACGCCTGCCGGATTCAAAGTTCTGCACTGTAATTCCTGAATCTTTTCCAGTAGAATCTGCCGCTAGGATAAGATCATAATCCGCGATGCCTTTTTCAGCATATATAATTGGAAAATCAGCATCCGGCGCAAAGCCCATCGTCGGCATCTCTTCTACATTGAAATAATGCTCGACACAGCGCCAGTCACTTTCTTCATCCGTACCGATGATCATTCGGACACGCTTATCCAAAGGGATGTCTAATTCCTTCACGATTTTCATGGCATAATAAGCAGCGATCGTCGGGCCTTTATCATCCATGGCACCTCTGGCAAAAATCTTGCCATCCTTGATTACACCGCTAAACGGATCAACGCTCCACCCATCTCCTTCCGGAACGACATCAACGTGACAAAGTATTCCGAGCAGCTCTTCTCCCTGTCCGAATTCCAAATGTCCTGCGAGGTGGTCCACATTTTTAGCTGTAAAGCCGTCTTTTTCGCCTAAATTCAATAGATATGTAAGTGCTTCTTTGACCCCTTCACCTAGTGGAGCTTCTTCTGTTGTATTTTCTTCGTCAAGAATACTCTTGATTTGCAGGAACGTTTGCAGGTCTGCGAGTAAATCATCTTTTCGTTTTTCTACTTCTTGCATCCAGTTAATATTCATTCATGAGTCTCCTTTATCAAAATGTTTGACTACTCTCTATTCTAAACGTTATCTGCCGCCATGCAAATCCTTGCGTGTTTTTTAGGTCCTATATCTGGGTGCCATTTATAAATTCCCAATTTTGTATCCGGTATCTGGATTTTCAAAAACGGCAGCACTTAAAAGACGCCATAATAACTCAGCACCGAAAAGGCGAGCACGATGAAAAATGGAATGAAGGCAAGTGTCCTGGTTGCTCTTTGTGCTTTGAGCCTATCAGTTTCGTCACTATACTTACTGCCAATGGGATGATTAGCGAACAATTTGTGCCACACCCATTCATTCCAGGCAAGGATGGACAACGCCACCAACCCCGCGGCACCAAGCTTCAGCCACAATGGCGGGAGGACAACCTGTGAGAATGAAAGAGTTCCGATCGATTGAAAGTAAGTCGCACTATAGGTGATATTCCTGATCAGGACTTTTGAATATAATTCAAGATAACCAAAGAATGGAGTTCTTTTTTTGAAAAGGGTCTGTGATTTCCTGAACAGTCTCGGCTTGCTTCTCTCTGATGCCACCGGTTCCTTCTCCACCTGATATGAAAACATAAAGATCATCGCAATCCACTTTACTTTCAGCATCCCTTCAATTCTCAAATCCCTTTGCATGGATTTTTTACTATATATCCTTCTGCGGTTCATGACAATAGAAATGCCAATCAAAAGAATGCCGGCAGCAGCAAGCAGAACATACTGGGCCGAGTCGATCAATTGATAGGCGGCTCCCCAAAGCTGCAACTGCAAAACAATTGCGAGTAAAAAAAGCAGGGGCCTCTTCCAACTTTTCTGAAATCCTGCGAGAACTCCTTTTACGGCAATATGGCTCCACTTCGATGAAAGCAGGAATAACAGATACACCAAGAACTCTGAAGTGCCTGCTTTGTAGTGATTCAGCCAAAAGGGGGCCAGAAGGAGACCGATGCATGCCGTCATCAGCAGTGTCATACTATACGTGCTGATGACACCCCATTTTTTCAACCCGAGGAACAGCCTTTGATCTTTAAGCAGAAAAATTTGATCGGCCCCCAATAGATAGGTCCTGAAATACCCTGCCAAAATATAGACAAAAGGAATCAGGAAAAATATTTCAAACGGCATCTGCGCAGCCCAGTAGGGAATCTCATGCCACCACGAACGGTAAATCATTGAGCCGATGATAACTGATGGAACAATAAGATAAAGCATGATGGTCCAGTCTGCAATTGATTTGATTACCTTGTATTGGAATAAAAAGCAGTCCCTGAATCTTCGCAGGAAAAGCGAAAAACTACTCACTATCTTCCCTCTCTTCATCCGGAATGCAATCA
The DNA here is from genome assembly GCF_984799155.1 of Bacillus sp. SRL337. Lineage (NCBI taxonomy): Bacteria > Bacillati > Bacillota > Bacilli > Caryophanales > Bacillaceae > Bacillus > Bacillus sp. SRL337. The sequence continues at coordinate 3,642,552 of NZ_OZ481793.1, forward strand.
TAAAGGCTGCCGCCTTCCGCTCCGCATTCCTTTAAAACTTCCTCAAGATTACCAGCAGCAATCAATGATCCCTTGTTGATGACGACAAAATCATCGCAAATCCTTTGAGCTGTATCCAGGACATGAGTACACATCAGGATGCCGGCTCCTCTTGCCTTTTCTTCTTCCAGTGACTTCAGCATAAGTTTTGTCGCATTCGGGTCAAGCCCGATAAATGGTTCGTCTATGATGAGCAGCTGCGGCTCAGTCAATAAAGCCAGCGCAATCATCCCCTTTTGCTGCATCCCTTTTGAAAAAGTGGTCGGAAATTGATGAGCATGCTCAAATAGCCGATACTTTCTCAAGAGTTCCTCGCCTTTCTGCTTATAGACATCTTGAGGGATTTTTTCCACTGTGCCGACAAACTCAATATGTTCCCAAAGCGTCAGTTCATCATAATAAATCGGTCTTTCCGGGATATAGGAATAGGAAATCCCTTCAGAGATATCCGATTTTCCTTCCATGAATGGAAGCAAGCCCAGCATTCCCTTGATCGTCGTACTTTTCCCAGCTCCATTGGAACCAATCATCCCAAGAATCTTACCTGACTTTATTGAAAATGAAATCGAGTGTATCAAAGGTGTCCCTGTTTCATATCCGCCTTTACTAATATCTACGTTTAGAATGTTCATCACTTTTCCCTCCTCTAGTAAATACGGTTTATCAGAAAAAAAGGTTCTGATTTTTTTAATTTTTTTCTGTCATCTACATATAATCAATGTATCAGGCTATTTAAGAAACATTTAATTTTTTGTAAATTTGGACATTTTTCTAGAAATCACGGCTTAAGAGGAGTACAATAAAAGTGTTCCGGCATCTATGAAAACCAAATGAAAAGGAGCTGTCTCAAACGGAATATATTCCTTGATGAGTAGAAACTCTGAAGCTGTATGCAGGCTTGCCTTTGGGAAAAAAGATGAGGGAGTGGTTCTTTGAAACCTTCAACAAATCGAATGCTGACACGAATAAAATCCATCTACATTTATATTAAAAATAATGGCACTGTGACCACACAGGACCTTGTAGATGAGTTCAGTATTACTCCGCGCACCATTCAAAGAGATCTGAATGTTTTGGCTTACAATGACTTAGTAGAGAGTCCTTGCCGGGGCCAGTGGACAACGACGGAAAAGAAGGTTAAGATGACCTCCTAGCTACATAGCTGAAACTGGAAATGTTATTATAAAACAAAAAAAGAGCTGGTGCCTTGTGCACAAGCTCTTTTTCTGCAGATTAGCGAATTCAAGATCAATTGGCCTTTAAGTGAGCATCTCCAGCCCAAAAGTACCACAGACACTTCCATAAGACATTCCTTAATCTATCTTATAATCCTTCAATCCCTCCACTTCTTCATCCGTCAGTTCCCGATATTCCCCAAGTTCAAGTGTGTCATCAAGAGGAAGCGGTCCCATTGATATTCTTTTAAGATAGATGACCCTTTTGCCAACCGATTCAAACATTCTTTTCACCTGGTGGAATTTGCCTTCGGATATAGTTAAATTGATTTCGGAACGCAGACCTGAAGAGATGATCTCCAGTTCCCCCGGTTTGGTTTCATAGCCGTCATCCAATGTAACACCTTCTGCAAAAGCCTTCACATCTTCTTCTGTCACTTCTCCATCTATCACTGCAAAATAGGTTTTCGGGACATGTTTTTTTGGGGAAAGAAGCTGATGAGAAAGCTGGCCGTCGTTTGTGATCAGCAACAACCCTTCTGTATCCTTATCAAGCCTTCCTACAGGAAATGGATTAAATATTTGGTCTTCCATTTCAAGAAGGTCTATGACGGTTTCCCCTTCAGCATCCTCTGTAGCAGACAGGACTCCGGGCGGTTTATTCATCATCAGGTAAACAAATTCTCTATATACCACTTCTTCCCCATGGACGGTAACCATGTCTTTTTCAGGGTCGACCTGGAACTTGGGGTCTTTGACCGTTTCCCCATTAACCAGGGTCCCTCCGCCTTTTAGATGCTTTTTCACTTCTTTTCTGCTCCCAAATCCCATATTGGATAGCAATTTATCGATTCTCAATTCTTGGTCACTTCCCATTCATTTAAGTGTCGGCCTATCCCCTTCTATAGTGCATAGGCTGTAGTGAGTATATTAACTGCGGGGTGTGCCCATATATAACCTAGACAATAGGGACAGGGCGGATATTTCTTTCCACAGCCGCCGTTCCCGTAAATACCCGGGTATGGCGGAAGTTTTGGCGGCGAATACAGTTCTTTCGATACCAAATCAAGATCATGCAGAAAGGCAGATACAGCTCTTTGACCGCAGGGTGGAACGTTTGGAACGACAGGTGGATCGGTTTTAAAGGAAACTGGGTTAAGAACCCGTTCACATTAACATAAAAAAGGAAGAGGTGACTTTACTATTAAAGTTCATCTCTTCCTATTGTACCTTTACTATTGGTTTCTATAAAAGGAATTACTACTGGCCCAGCTTCAACTTCCTTCTGACCTTGGCGGCGCGCTCACCGAACAATCGGTCGGCAAGCCTTGACCTGAAGCTCAAGTAGAAATAAATGCCCGCCCCGGCCAAACCGCAAATCGCCACAAGCAGAATCGCTTGCATCTTAGCTGAAGGATCAAGAAACTGAGACAGGATTCCATACAGAATAACGACAACCACAGCCATAACCAGGTTAAACATCACAATCAGCAAGGCTCTCCTGAATACTGTTTTGTATTGATAGTTCCCATATATCTTTATAACGATAAGATTGATGACTGTTGCGGCAAGGTATCCAAGTGTTGTAGCAAGGATGGCACCTTGGGTTTCCATCAATTTGATCAACGGTATATTCAATGCCAATTTGATCAATAAGCCGACAAGCAGGCTGAGAATCGTGTATTTTTGCTTATCGATCCCCTGCAGGATTGCTGCGGTAACGGCAAATAGCGCAAATAAAATCGCGACAGGGGCATACGTCCTCAATACCTCAGTCCCCAAATCACTATGGCTGTAGAACAATGTATAGGTCGGCTCAGCCAGTAAAGAGATTCCCAAAGCTGCGGGAACCGTCAGGAACAGCAGAATCTGAAAAGTCTGGTCCAGCTGACGGTTCATCTTCCCATAGTCGTCCTGGGTGAACGCTGATGTGATTAAAGGTAACAGAGACATTGAAAAGGCAGTGGCAAGAGAAACCGGGATGATGACCAGCTTGTGTGCCGCAAAAGTTAATATTCCAAAAGCTGTGTCCGCATTATCGGCATTTCCAATCGTCCCCATCGCCCTGTTGAAGGTGACCTGATCGACCAGTTGAAACAACGGATTCGCAATCCCAACAAATATAAAAGGAATCGAATAGGCAATGATTTCTTTATAGATTTCCACCAATGAGATATCAATCGTTCCTTTATCTTCTTCCAGCATCTTGTCAAAGTGGTGTTTTCGCTTAAACCAGTACCAGATCAGGGAGGCGAGGCTTGCTACCCCACCGATGAATGCCCCGAACGTGGCCACACTGATGGCAGTCGTCATGTCGCCCTTGATGACATAAAGAACGACATACACACCGACCAGCAAGAAGACGATCCGGACAATCTGCTCGATGACCTGCGAAACGGCCGTCGGGCCCATCGAATTATGCCCTTGGAAAAATCCCCTGATCAAACTCATGAACGGGATGATGATCAAGGCAAAGCTGACGGCTCTGATGACCGTCGTAACCTGTGCAACTGTAATGATTTGTTCATCACTTGGAATCGTGATTTTCGCAAAGAACGGTGCAAAGGCATACATAATCAGAAATGAAACGATGCCGGTAAGGGTCATCAAAACCAAACCGGATTTGAACAATTTCCTTCCGACGCTGTATTCCTGCAGTGAATTATATTTTGAAATAAACTTTGACACCGCAAGCGGCACACCCGCTGTGGCGATCGTCAAAAAAATCGTGTAAGGGATATATCCATATGAGTACAAGGAAGTCGGTGCAACTTCATTGCCAAGCAAAGCGTAGAACGGTATAACAAAAAAAAGACCGAGAAACTTTGAAATAAATACGCCGAGCGTTAAAATAAACGTACCTCTAATTAAAGTCGATGACATAAAAATTCCCTTCCGAAACTTCTAATTTCACACTATAGGTAGTTTACTATTCAGACATCTGAAACACAACTAGAAAGCTATTGGGGAATCGTTTGTAATCTATGGCAAATACCATTAAAATTAGCGTGACAGCGTGAAAGTTGGTGGAACTATTGAAGAAATATGATGTAATTGTAATCGGAGGCGGACCATCTGGACTGATGGCATCCATCGCTGCCGGAGAAAACGGCGGAAAAGTCCTCCTGGTTGATAAAGGAAACAAACTGGGGAGAAAGCTTGCGATTTCAGGCGGCGGCCGCTGTAACGTCACAAACAGACTGCCCATTGATGAAATCATCAAACACATCCCTGGAAATGGGCGCTTCCTCTACAGCGCCTTTTCGGAATTCAATAATGAAGATATCATCGCCTTCTTTGAAAACCTCGGGATCGAGCTGAAGGAAGAGGATCACGGCAGGATGTTCCCTGTTTCAAACAAGGCACAATCCGTCGTCGATGCCCTTCTCAACCGTATGGCTGAACTGGGGGTGGACGTTCGGAAAAATTCCCCAGTCCAGGAAGTCATTTATGAGGATGGGCGCACTGCAGGTGTCACACTGGAAAGCGGTGAAACCTTTACTGCAGGATCGGTCATCATCGCAGTAGGTGGAAAATCGGTCCCCCATACAGGTTCAACAGGGGACGGATATGTTTGGGCTGAAGCCGCCGGACATACGATCACTGATTTGTTCCCTACGGAAGTGCCTTTGACTTCTGATGAACCTTTCATCAAGGAACGGGAACTACAGGGATTGTCTCTTCGCGGCGTTGAGCTGAGTGTGTTGAATCCAAAAGGAAAATCTTTGATCACCCACAAGATGGACATGATTTTTACCCATCTTGGTATTTCAGGGCCTGCCGTGCTGCGGTGCAGCCAGTATGTCGTCAAAGCAATGAAAAAATGGAACCTGACACATGTGACCATGCACATCGACAGCATTCCCGAAAAAAACGAGGAAATGCTGTTTCAAGAATTGAATTCGCTCATCAAAAAGGAAGAAGAGAAAAAAGCCGTCAAAAATAGCCTGAAGGGCTTTTTGCCTGAACGATATCTCATGTTCTTGCTGGAACGAGCTGAAATCGATCCCGACCAAAAGGGAATCACCCTCTCAGGGGAAAAAATCAGGGAACTTGCGCGTCTTGCCAAAGGTTTCACATTCACTGTAAATGGAACACTCTCCATCGAGAAAGCGTTCGTAACGGGCGGCGGAGTTTCTATTAAAGAAATTCATCCCAAGACGATGGCTTCAAAAAAAATGGACGGGCTGTTCTTCTGCGGCGAAGTCCTCGATATTCATGGCTACACAGGCGGATACAACATCACCTCCGCCCTTGTCACAGGAAGGCTCGCTGGTGCAAACGCTGCATTAAGTGCATTGGAACAATACTGATGAAAAGACCGGTCAAAGCTTTTTGCATTGACCGGTCTTTCTCGTGTCTGAAACGCTTTAGCGCTTTAAAGCAGCCGGGGACAGTCCCCGGCTGCTTTAAAGCGCTAAAGTAACACCCATCACTTTTTATAAACAATCATCGCCGAGAAGCAATAAATCTGTTCATCATCATCGTCTTCAGGCATGGCCGCCACATGATATTTGATATCGACGATACTGCTCTCATCCACTGACTTAAGAAAACTATTCATATCCTTCTCCAAATCCTTTTCATGCTCATAATCAAACACCTTTACCTGGATCATGATCAATTCTCCCTTTTCACATATTCTATTAGCATTCTAGCCAGTTTTTCTAATTTTCAGTCACGCCGTGGTTCCAGGCACAAGGTGCTTCCTTTGTATCTGGAACAGAATAGAAAAATATGAATTGACTTTTTCTTCCGGGCAAAATATAATACTTAAAAATACTGAAACATTGAAGAAGGATTAGTAGAATGATCCGGTCACTGACAAGAGAGGGAGCTCCCGGCTGCAAGGCTCCTATTGGCTGCCATTCGAACCTGCCTCCTGAGTTCTGTAGCGCATACAGCGGTTCAAACCGTTATCATGATACGAGTGTAAAGCTTTGCTTTGAAACAGGGTGGTACCGCCAGTTTTTCTGGTCCCTGACATAGCAGGGCTTTTTTTGTTTTAATTATCTTCAAGCTTACCAAGAGGAAATGTTCAAATGTGTTAATGATCATCATGCTGTTAGTCCGTTTTTCCAACTTCATTGATTGTTTGGGGAGGAAGGTGTGCTGCCTCCTGCTGAATCAGCGGGACAAGTGAGAACCCGCAGGCACTGGCCCCGCGGAGCCGGACACCTGGAGCGGTAATCAACAACCATTTTCACAAGAAAATCGGAGGTGTAAGGAATGGGAAAAGAGTTTGTAAAAAACATCACTGGCATGGATGAAGATTTCGCCCAGTGGTATACCGATGTCGTAACAAAAGCCGAATTGATTGATTATTCCAGTGTCCGGGGATCAATGATCATCCGCCCATACGGATATGCCCTTTGGGAAAACATTAAAGATGAACTGGATAAAAGAATCAAAGAAACAGGACATGAAAATGTCTATATGCCCCTTTTCATTCCTGAAAGCCTGCTGCAAAGAGAGAAGGACCATATCGAAGGATTTGCTCCGGAAGTGGCCTGGGTCACCCACGGCGGCGATGAAGAATTACAGGAACGCCTTTGTGTCCGCCCAACATCAGAAGTTCTTTTCGGTGAGCACTATAAAAATATCATCCACTCTTACCGCGACTTGCCTAAGCTATATAACCAATGGGCAAATGTAGTGAGATGGGAAAAAACAACGAGACCTTTCCTCCGCACCCTTGAATTCCTTTGGCAGGAAGGCCACACCTGCCACGAAACAGACGAGGACGCTCATGAAGAGACGGTTAAAATGCTTGAGGTCTATGCGGAGCTTTGCGAAAACATCCTTGCCATACCGGTGATCAAAGGGAAAAAAACGGAAAAAGAAAAATTTGCAGGCGCCAAATATACTTACACAATCGAGAGCCTTATGCATGACGGAAAAGCCCTGCAATCCGGCACGTCCCATCACTTAGGTGACGGATTTGCCAAGGCATTCGGAATCCAGTTCTCTGACAGGGAAGGCAATCTCCAATATGTGCAGCAGACTTCATGGGGTTTCACAACGCGCATTATCGGTGCCATGATCATGGTCCACGGCGATGACAGAGGATTGGTCATCCCTCCAAAAGCGGCGCCAACACAATTGATGATTGTCCCAATCGCCCAACATAAGGATGGCGTGCTCGATTTTGCGTATGACCTTAAGGACAGATTAGCTGATTCCTTCCGCGTCGGTATCGATGCGAGCGATAAAAAGCCCGGCTGGAAATTCAATGAGTATGAAATGAAAGGAATCCCTCTTCGTTTAGAAGCTGGCCCTCGTGATATTGAGCAGAACCAGGTCATCATAGTGCGCCGGGATACTGGCGAGAAAGTGACTGTTGCCATTGATGAACTGGAGAGCAAAATTGCTCAGCTCCTTAATGACGTGCAGCACAATCTGTTCGACAAAGCCTTAAAGCACCGCGAAGAAAAAACAAGTGTTGCGGTCAATTTTGAAGAGTTTGCTGAAAAACTGAACACCAACAAAGGATTCATCAAAGCCATGTGGTGCGGAGATCAGTCGTGTGAAGACAAAATCAAAGAAGAAACAGGCGCAACCTCCCGCTGCATTCCTTTTGAAGAAGAGAGCGTTTCAGAAGAATGTGTTTGCTGCGGAAAAGAAGCCAAACAGCTTGTATATTGGGCACGTGCGTATTAAGAGAAGAAAAAGGTCATAGGCCGGCTCTTCTTTTGCTGCTGGAGGGATTAAGACTGCCTTTTGCCTGTCTCTCATTTTTTAAAAGGAATTGTTCCTGAACCAGGTTGCTGGCGTGTTTGTCCTTCTTACCATGTTAAAGAACTGTTGCTGCCAGTTTCATAATTCCTTAAAATAAGCAAAATCGCCAGGGAATCTGTTCTTGATTCATTATATATATCACTTTATTGCTGGTTATTGCGGCATCCTGAGATGATTAGCGGGTTTAACTGGAGAAATTTCAAGGAAAATATTTCATTTTGTCAGTAGAGTAGAGCAGTAAACTTCATGACAAAAAAATTCTCCCAAAGTACCGCTTTAACTCGTTCGGTTGAGTGGGAGAAAATGCATATTTGCTGGTGGTTTTGCGGGTAAAATACAAAGACTTTTGCAGGCTGTTTTGAAGTGTAATATGTATGAAAAATTGCACAAAAAAGAGGAGCTGCCAACGACCTTGCAGCTCCTCACTTCTATTATGCATTATTTAAGTAAGCCCCAGATCGGTTGAACAGCGGGTTTCCCGTTAAACTTTGCATTCTTCAGCAATGAGACCAGGTTCTCTGCTAATTGAGGTTTATAGAGGGAAAAATTCCCCTTAATTAGCAAATAGTATTGAAAACAGCTTAAATAGAGGGAGAAATTCCTCTTATTTGACTCAAAAAACGTGAAGATAGGCAGCTTTGCTTTGTAAAAAGGGAAAAACTCCCCTTATTTTCCGCAAAAACCACGTCTACTCTACATCTAACGGTAAAATCTCCCTTTATTTTTCTCCCACTGGTTATTCCCCTTCATCTTCCCATCTATTGTATCTGGCACTAACGCATCCGCGGACAAATTTGCAACAAAAAATGCAGACCAGTTTGCAACACCACATAAATTTATGCGGTAGTGCAAATTGGCCTGCAAATCAGTATGCAGCAATAAGCGAAAAACCACCGAAACCATTAATATGCTGATAAAAAAGCCGATACAAAATGCTATGCAAATTGTACCGCAAATTACCTTTCAATTTATTGGTTTCTCCCTCTGTACTGAAAGGGTTAAGTACCGCTTTGGGAGGGTTTTTTGCATTTTATATTAATTTTTTGCCGGTAATACCTTGTTATAAATAGTCATGATGTCTTCTTTAACTGCTTTTCTTGGGTTATAGTGAACCGTCCCATGATCATTCATGGCATCCTCTGCCAGCTCTTCCACTTTATCTTCTGTAAAGTCAACTGCAAGGTAGCTGAACGTTTCTGGAATATCAATAGAACGCAAGAAATCACGAACAAGTTGCACTAAGGATTTTGCAGCCTTCCTATCACTCACTGCTGCCAGGCTTGAATCAAACATGCGGGCAATATCTGCGTATTTCTTTGGATTTGCCGGTATATTATGCTCAATAATATGCGGCAAAATTATAGCATTTGCCAGGCCATGTGGTACATGGTACCTTGCTGACATAGGATGGGATAAGGAGTGCACCATTCCAAGTCCTGCAATCGTGAATGACATTCCCGCAAGTGTGCTCGCCAGATGTACTTGTGCACGGGCTTCAATGTTATCAGCATTTGCATAGGTCTGCGGAAGGTTTTCCCAAATCATACGAATAGCTTGCAAGGCAAGTGCATCGGTGAATGGGTTCGCAGGCAGTGAGACATATGATTCGATAGCATGGACAAGGGCATCTGCACCTGTTGCTGCAACATGCTGTCTTGGAAGTCCAAGAGTTAACATTGGATCGACAAACACTGTTTTAGGAATAAGATAAGATGAGGCCAGTACTAGTTTTCTGCCTGCGTCAGTATCTGTTATAACACTTACACGAGTTACTTCAGACCCAGTTCCAATAGTAGTCCCAATTGCAAATAATGGAGGAATTATGTCCTCGATCGGTTTCCGGCCAAGGCTGTAGTCCAAAACAAATCCAGGATGTGTAACACCGACAGCCAATGCTTTTGCATAGTCGATCGCACTTCCGCCCCCGATAGTGACAATCATATCCGCCTTTTCTTGGTTATACTTCTCGACTCCTGCCATAACAGAATTTGCAGGCGGATTCGGTTGTACATCTGAAAATACATAATATTCAATTCCTGCATCTGTTAAAGGACTCACGACTTTATCTACTACACCAGAATCAATCAGGCCTTTATCGGTAACGATAAAAGCTTTTTTCCCATTGGCATTTTTGATGCTGTCAGCCAATTCCTGTTCGACGATGTTAAGTCCGAATTTCAAATCTACGTTTAGATTTAAATTGAATGGTTTATTCATTAAGCCCATTGTCATACGCTCCTTGTTAGTCAGTTAGATTATTTAGCTGCCTGGATTAAAACGCCTTTTTCATGGGAGAATTCCCTGAATCCATAAACACCATGATAAGAGCCGATTCCGCTTGTATTCACTCCGCCAAACGGCAGGTTAGTGTCTGTAAAGTGAACCACTACATCATTAATAGATGCATTTCCAGAGGTCGTATTCTCAAGAACATGGTCAATGACCTCTTGATTCTCACTAAATACATATAATGCAAGCGGCTTATCACGATCGATGATATAGTCAATGACATCCTCTAAAGAATCGTAATTAAGCAGCGGCAGAATCGGTGCAAAGATCTCTTCCTGCATAATCTTCATATCCGGAGTCACATTTTTCAGGACAGTCGGTGAAATGGTACGGTCTTCTTCATCGAATTGACCGCCGAATACAACCTCTGCACCTTTGTCTAAGGCATCATCAAAGAGAGCTTTAACACGGTCGAAATTACGGTTATTTACAATTTGCGTGAATTTTGACCGGTCAGCTGTTCCGTCTTCTTTTAGAAAGCCGGCTTGAACCACCTTTTGGAGCATTCCTGTAAACATCTCTTGCTGTTCCGCTTTGATAAATAAATAATCAGGAGCAACACATGTCTGCCCGGCATTCACAAATTTACCAACAGCGATTTTTTTTGCTGCATCGAGTAGATCATATCCTTCATCAATGATGGTTGGACTTTTTCCGCCAAGCTCTAAAGTCACAGAGGATAGGTGTTTAGCAGCAGCTGTCATAACGATTTTGCCTACATTTGTACTGCCTGTGAAGAAAATATGATCGAAAGGCTGGTCAAGAAGCTCTGTTGCTACATCAACCTCTCCCTCAAAGATCGCCACCTCTTTTTCTTCAAATGCTTCCCGGATTACCTTTGCAGCAATATTGCTTGTTTTCATGGTGAAATCAGACAATTTCACCATTGCTGTATTACCAGCTGCAATCGCGGTAGCCAGAGGAACCATGGTCAGCATAAAAGGATAATTCCAAGGTCCGAGAATCAGACAAACCCCGCGGGGTTCATACATCAGGATTCCTTTAGCGTCAGCACTTAAAGACGATCCCACTTCTTTTGGAGCCATCCATTTATCAAGATTTTCTATGTTATCCTTAATGGATTTGATTGTTCCAAAGATTTCTGCTCTTTGAACTTCTGTATAAGGCTTACGCACGTCCTGCTGAACGGCTTCGATAATTTCTTCCTGATGTGCCTCGACAACTTCCAGGAAGCGGGTCAATTTCGCTTTCCTTTGTTGGGCTGTTGTCGCCCGCATCTCTTTCTGATGCCTTTTTTGAAGGGCAAATACTCGTTGAATATCCATTCTTGTTTGAGTATCCATCTTTGTCCTCTCCCCTTTAACTGAAATAATAGGAAATGGAGATTGCTAAATCCATTTCACAAACTTATTATAAGATTGAAGATTTCTTGTAAAAAGACAATCGCAGAGGATATATACGTTACCGTACATATCCTTGAAAGATGTTTAAAAAGTAACTGAAAACTGGGGGGAGCACCCGTGTCACAAAATCACGATCGACACTCTGAGATCGTTACAGCTAAAATAAGAGATTCATTTATATCTTTGCTCAAGGAAAAAGATATTCTTACTATAACCATGAAGGAAATTGCTGAACATGCCGATGTCAGCAGGGGAACACTCTATTTTCATTACGACGATAAGTTCGATATGTTTCAGGAGATTGTCACGGAAAAAGCTGAAGGATTAAGAAAAGCAATCTATAATTGGCTGAAGAAGGAAGAATTCATTGACTTACAGCATATGAACTTGAAGGTCCATCCCACGTTATCCTATGTTGCAGAAAATAAATTGTTTTTTAGAGCCATGATGAACCGCAATAAACGGCCATATATAAACTTTCATGATTTTTTCTTACAAATTTTCAGTAAAGATGTCCTGTTATATCCGCTGAATCAATATTATTCCCCTATGGAACAGGATCTCTTTAAGCACTACCGGGTCCTATACACATATTCTATTATCTTGTATTGGATGAAGGAAGGAATGGAACGTTCTCCAGAACTGATCAGTAAGCAGGTTTGGGATTTGATTTCCCAAAAAAGGTTTTATTGGCTTTTTGGGAGTCGAGTAGAGGATTCCAGTAAAGATGAGCACCATTTGGACCGCCGCATTATCCGGACAAGGCAGGCGTTGCAGGAGGCGATGGGTGAACTGATTTTGGAGAAAAAGGATTACTCTGTTATAACCATTTCTGATATTGCCAGAAGAGGGAATATTCGGCGTGCCACTTTTTATGACCACTACTCGAGTAAGGAAGAACTACTAAGCGCTATGATTGAGAATTCTTGTTTATCGCTGATAGAAATTTTTACGGTAGATATGAACCCTGAAGAATTGACACTCGAAAAGTCCGAAGAAATACTTGTTACCCTTTTTTCCTATCTGTCTGAACATACTTCCATCGTGCATTTTATTAATGCTGATTTTGGAATCCCTGATCCCATTCCTGAAATGCTTCAGCATTTAAGCCGGTTTTATCTTAAACAACCAATGAATATCCATGCAGGAAAAGAAATATATGCCTACTATGTATCAGGTATGATAATCGGCTTGATCCTTTATCGATTGAATGAAGGAAGTACACAGTCACCACAATTTCTTGCAAAGGAATTTATTAAGTTTTTGGATCTCAAGAAATATAAAATAATTCTTTTGTGAGCTTGGCCGTTTCTTTGAGCGTCAGCATAAGGAATCGTTGATGCGGACGGACAGCGCTTGGTCGTTCAATAATATATCCATCCCTTTCCATCTGAAAATTATTATAAAATGATCTAATGTCGAACAAGGGAGGGAAATTCCTTGATGGAAACCTTGAAAAATCACAAAAAAACAATAGTACTTCTGCTTATTATCTTGCTCATCATTGCGGGTCTGCTTGATATCAAATATGAAGGGCTATTCTTTCAACTATTGCCTCACTCGGCCCAGTCATTTTCAGGTGACATTTTTTAATAAGCCTTTGTGCAGGGAGGTAAGCAAGGGTAAGTTGTGGCCTGGCCTTTTTCCAAAGCTATTAAGTGTAATTCGTTGGATGGGTGACGATCTGATGGAAATGAAAAAGGATGACCTTGATCGGGCATCCTTTTCCAACATTCATCCAATCAGCTGGTTAGCAAGCTCAATCAATATTTCACGAGTAGCATATTCGATGGAGAAGTAATCACTTATGACACTAACGAAGGAATTACTATCAGCAAATTCCTGATCAAGATCAGCGGCCCCGATCAGAATCGCCTCCCTGCCATTGGCAGCCCTGAAATCTGCCGAGATAAATCGAAGTTTAACGGCGGTTTCACCCAGCTTATCGGCGGTTTTAATACTTTTATCGGCGAACATTAAAGCTTTATCGGCGCTTTTTAGACCTTTATCGGCGGTCATGCGATTTTATCGACCAAACGACAAAATCCGACAACGCCAACCACAACGAAATCCACAGGCAATGCCTTCTTTCCAATCCATGAAAAAAGCACGCCTAATAGCGTGCTTCAACAAACTTACATGCATTTATCCTTTGGCTGGGTATCGCCTTCCCACTCCAGCATACCGCCTTCCATGTTGACGACTTTGTATCCACGGTCATGCATGAACTGGCTGACGTTGCCGCTGCGGTTACCTGACCGGCAGATCAGGATGTATTCTTTGTCCTTATCAAACTTGTCCAAAGACTCAGGGATATCCCCCATTTTAATATGTTTCGCCTGAGGGATCATGCCTTCTGCCACTTCTTCATCTTCACGGACATCGACAAGATCAAGGTCAGCCCCTTCATCAAGCATCTTCTTTAATTCTTCTGGAGTTATTGTTTTATAATCCCGCATTTATGTAACCACCTTTCAGCTTTATTTTTTCATTATATCAAAGCTCTATACAAGCGAAAAATAAGAAGGCCGGCACCACTGGGGGCACCGGCAGGTCAAAAATTAGTTTGCTACGATATTAACAAGTTTGCCAGGGACGGCAATAACTTTCCTTACCGTCTTGCCTTCGATGAATTCTTGCACTTTCGAATCTTCAAGGGCGATTTTTTCAAGTTCATCTCTGCTGATGTCGCGTGGTACCGTCAGTTTCGCACGAACTTTACCATTTACCTGGAAGACAATTTCGATTTCGTTGCTGACAAGTTTAGATTCATCATATTTCGGCCACTCTGCATAAGCAAGTGTTCCTTCATGGCCAAGCTTGCTCCAAAGCTCTTCAGTGATATGCGGAGTGACCGGTGCAAGCATCTTCACGAATCCTTCAACATATTCCTTCGGAAGGACATCCGCTTTATAAGCATCATTTATGAAGACCATCATTTGCGAAATCCCTGTGTTGAAACGAAGCCCTTCAAAGTCTTCTGTCACTTTCTTCACAGTTTGATGATACGTTTTCTCAAGATCCTTATTCGCTTCGTCTTTCACTTTCTCACTGATGTTTCCATTCTCATCAACAAGAAGTCTCCAGACACGGTCAAGGAAGCGGCGGGAACCGTCAAGACCGTTTTCGCTCCATGCGACAGATGCTTCAAGCGGTCCCATAAACATTTCGTACATACGAAGCGTATCCGCACCATGCGTAGATACGATTTCGTCAGGGTTAACAACGTTACCTTTTGACTTACTCATCTTCTCGTTGTTTTCACCAAGAATCATCCCCTGGTTGAACAATCTCTGGAAAGGCTCTTTCGTTGGTACTACCCCGATATCATACAAGAATTTGTGCCAGAAACGTGCATAAAGCAAGTGAAGTACCGCATGCTCTGCACCACCGATGTACATATCAACCGGAAGCCAGTGATTAAGGTTTTCTTCGCTTGCGATCGCCTCATCATTATGAGGGTCAATGTAACGAAGGTAGTACCAGCAGCTTCCTGCCCATTGCGGCATTGTATTTGTCTCGCGGCGTCCTTTTTTGCCTGTTTCAGGATCAGTGACGTTCACCCACTCGCTGATATTGGCAAGAGGGGATTCACCTGTTCCAGAAGGCTTGATTTCAGTCGTTTTTGGAAGAGTCAAAGGCAGTTCTTCAACCGGGACAGTCGTTGTTGTGCCATCTTCCCAATGGATGACCGGAATCGGCTCGCCCCAGTAGCGTTGGCGGCTGAACAACCAGTCTCTTAAACGATAAGTCGTCTTCTTCTCACCGACTCCTTCTTTTTCAAGCCATTCGATTGCTTTTGTAATCGCTTGTTCTTTCCCAAGTCCGTTAAGGAAATCAGAATTTACATGCTCACCATCGCCAGTGTAGGCTTCTTTTTGAACATCTCCGCCCGCAACCACTTCTTTGATTGAAAGACCGAATTTTTCCGCAAATTCATAATCTCTTTCATCATGTGCTGGAACAGCCATGATGGCACCTGTCCCGTAGCTCATCAAAACATAGTCAGCGATCCAGATTGGCATCTTCTCGCCATTTATCGGGTTGATCGCATAGGCACCAGTGAAGACACCTGATTTATCTTTCGCAAGGTCTGTACGCTCAAGGTCACTTTTTGCTTTGACTTTATCAATATAAGAAGAAACAGCATCCTTTTGCTCACTTGTTGTGATTTCGTCTACAAGCGGATGTTCAGGAGCCAGTACCGCATAAGTTGCACCGAAAAGGGTATCCGGGCGGGTTGTGAAGGCTGTGAAGTTTTTATTAGTGCCATCAATGGCGAAGTTCACTTCCGCACCTTCAGAACGGCCGATCCAGTTGCGCTGCATGTCTTTGATGCTTTCCGGCCAGTCAACTTCTTCAAGGTCTTCAAGAAGGCGGTCTGCATAAGCCGTGATTTTCAGCATCCACTGTCTCATCGGACGGCGCTCCACCGGATGCCCGCCGCGCTCACTTTTACCATCGATTACTTCTTCGTTTGCAAGAACCGTACCTAATGCAGGGCACCAGTTCACTGCTACCTCATCGACATAGGCAAGGCCTTTTTCATAAAGCTTTGTGAAAATCCATTGAGTCCACTTGTAGTAATGTGGATCTGTCGTATTGACTTCACGGTCCCAATCATAAGAAAATCCAAGCGATTTGATCTGGCGGCGGAAGGTATTGATGTTTTTCTCCGTGAATTCTGCCGGGTCATTTCCTGTATCGAGCGCATATTGCTCAGCAGGAAGGCCAAATGCATCCCATCCCATTGGATGAAGTACATTATAGCCCTGCATTCTTTTCATTCGGGAAAGGATATCTGTTGCTGTATATCCTTCAGGGTGCCCTACGTGAAGGCCGGCACCTGATGGATAAGGAAACATATCCAGTGCATAGAATTTAGGTCTTTCCTTTTCCGTTTCGGTTTTGAATGTTTTGTGTTCTTCCCAATAATGCTGCCACTTTTGTTCAATGTCTTTGTGGTTAAAGCTCATATTGTGAACCTCCCTTTTTCATATAAAATTGATTTTTTAAAATAATTGCTTTCATAAAAGGGTTCGTTGATCTGCGTTGCAGGCCGCTCGACTCCGCGGGGCGGGCGGTGAGCCTCCTGGGCTTTGCCTGTGAGGTTACGGTTCCGGTGGGTCCGTAACCTTGGTCTCACCTGTCCGCTACTCCCGCAGGAGGTCGTGCGTCCTTACACTCCAATCAACTATACATAAAAACCCAATTGACACTACTGTTAAAAAGCAATAATTTTTAAAACTTAAAAATAAAAAAATCCCGCCCCAATTATTAATAAATAATAATTGGGACGAGAGGTCTTTGATAATCTCCCGCGGTACCACCCACATTAGTGTACACGCACTCACTTGATTCCATCCTTAACGCGGAAAACGGCAGGCATTACTTAGGTTCACACCCGCAACTCAAAGGCGAGTTCATGATGGTTTCCGGTTGACTTTCACCTGCCGTCAACTCTCTAAAGCGGACCCTCATCACTACTGTTCCTTATCAACGTTTAATTCTATAAACTATTGTATTCACTATTTTATGCAAAAGTATACAGAGTTGCAAGCCTAAATAGTCATTTTTCCTCACCTTTTTTCGGTGCCTCACACAAATCAGCCTTTTTGTACCACGCACCGAGAAAAAAAGACCATCCTCCCGAAGAAGATAGTCCAACATTTTAAGAGATTGATACACTTACAGATTCTTTTTTCTTTAACGACCGGTCATAGACGGCTGTGAAAACCATCGCCACTGCAAATAGCCCAATCAAGGAAGTGAATAACGTGGAGATGCCGAACATATCCACCATGATCCCACCGAGCAGCGGACCGACCATCCTTCCGCCAGTTGCCGTACTGTTGACGATTCCCTGGTAGAATCCTTCTCTTCCTTTCGGTGCCAAGCTGTTTGCAATTGCTGGCACCGCCGGCCAGATCAGCATTTCCCCGATTGTCAAGATGATCATCGCTATCGCAAACATTTGGAAAGCATCAGCGACAGCCGCAACACCGAACGAAATCATAAAGATGACAATTCCGATCTGGATCTGGAGCTTCAGATTATTCTCAAACCGGCGAATCATTCTTGAAAGCAGCGGCTGTGCAAGCACGATTAACGCTCCATTGATTGTCCACAACAGGCTGTATTGTTTTAAGCTGATATTGATTTCCTGAGTATAGCTTGCGATGGTTGACTGCCACTGCACATAACCGATCCAGCACAGAATATAAGCAGAACAAATCAAGATTAAAGCGGTGAATTTCGATTTATTTTTAATGAAAGTACCTTCTTGGATTAGCGAAGTCTGTTTCGCTGCATTGACGGAGATATTCTTGTAGCCGAAAAATGCAATCAGAAAGAAAACCACATACATAATTAGGTTTGCAAGAAAGATATATTGAAAGGAATAGGAAGCAACAAGCCCGCCAAGAGCAGCGCCGACTGCCACACCGACATTCTGTGCAACATAAATCGCATTGAAGGATTTCCGTCCGCCTTCTGGCCATACTGATCCTGCCATTGCATACACAGAAGGAAAAACGATTCCAGAACCAAAACCGACTATCGCAAGAAAAATGACGTAATGAGGCCATCCATGATAAAAGTTCATCCCGACAAGGGCGACCAACGTAATGATAATCCCTGTTAAAATTGACCTGTAACCTCCGATTTTATCAAAGAGGCTTCCTCCATACAGATTTCCGATGACACTTGCCCCTGCATTCAGCATCAAGACCAATCCAGCGACGGATAGTGATTTGCCAAGATGCGAATTAATGTAAATTGTGTTCAACGGCCATAAAAATGATGATGCCGTTACATTCACCATCATACCAGCGATTAACAGCCACAATGATTTTGGCATAATGAGCGCTTCCTTTCCCTATAGATATTTCGATTCCCAAAATGATTATAGGGGTTTTCAACCTCCCGCGCAATACGATTTCAAATAGAGAGATAATTACAAAAACAGCAGAATTTATCTATACACTGGTGAGTAAGTTCGTCCTCTCATTTTTGAAGGCAATGTACCCTCTCACTTCCGGTTTAATGCCGCGCTTTGAACATTCTGACAGCACCATTTTCTCTATCTCCACCCATCCATGTCCCCACTTCGACATTCTGGCGGCATCGATTTCGTTGCCGCTCCATTCCGTACACCCGTCCAGATAAACTGGCGGCATCGGTTCTCCCTTTGTTTTCTGCAACTTATACCCACCCAGACCGCTTATGTGAACATATCTTATGACCAACCCGACCTGCACCCTATTTCATCTTTCGAGTCTCTCAGAGAGGAATCTTCAATTAATGAATGATTTCGACCCAAATAAAAAAAGACAGCCGAAGCTGCCTAATCATATTAAATACGTTTAGCAAAATCAACCAGCATACTGTGATACAAATAGAGCGAGTCGATCTCTACATTTTCTTTGTTCCCATGCCAGTTTTCACCTACCGGGCCAAATTCAATGGCTGGAATGCCAAGCTGGGCGAAGAATTGTGTATCGGCTGAGCCATGCTGACCGAAAAACACAGCTTCTTCCCCGGTATGTTCCTCGACAGCGGCTTTTATTTTCTGCACATAGTAATCATCAATATCAGTTCGGACTGGCTTACTGAACATAGAAACAAAAACAGAACTTTCGACTGCATTTTCGATTTCCTGGACGATCCGGTCCTTCGTCTGTTCCGGCAAATACCGTATATCATATTTCAGCATGCATTTTTCCGGGACCTTATTATAAACGTCACCGCCTTCAATGATAGCAAGGTTTAAGGAAGGCATTGGATAATAGTCAGAACTCTCCTGCATGAATGGAAGTTCTTTTATTTTGTTATGGACTTCAAATGCTTTCTCAATGGCATTTTCACCTTCCCATGGCCTGCTGCCATGAGCCGGCACGCCATCCACTTCAACATTCAGCCGTAAAACGCCTTTTGCCTGCAAAGCAACGCCAAGCTGTGTTGGTTCAGAACAAATGACAAAATCTCCTGTATAGCCTTCTTCAACCAGATACCCTGTACAGTTAAACCCTCCGATTTCTTCATCCGAAACAATTTGAAGCTGAATTTTTGTATTAAGGTCCTTATCCTTTAGCGCAACCATCGCTTCCATCATGCAGACGACGCCTGCTTTCATATCTGCCGAACCACGGGCGTATATCTTTTCATTTTTCTCGCGTGGAATGAACTGGTCATCATGACCGCTTACAACATCAATGTGCCCATTAAAGATAACTTTTTTTTCTCCGCTTCCAATTTCTGAAACAAGCATCTTGTAGCCATTATTCTCAATGATATTCACCGGCAGCCCATTTTCCTCAAGCCATTGGCCGCAGAATTCAATGGCCTTGTTGCTTCCTTCCTTTGTCGAACTGTTAATCAGTAGCAACTCTTTCAATAGTTCTTTCAATGATTCCATTCTTCTCCTCCTTCTATTAGCCTGAATAGTTTTCTTTTACCACGAAGAGGAACTATTGAACCTTGATTAGCACTGATTTAATAGGAAAGCGGTTCCATAGCACTATCCTTTCACAATGATTAAATGGACATGCAAGAAAACTCGCAACTTTTAGACCATTCCCGCAATTATACAAACACCTATAATAATAGATGGAATTAATCTATTAACTAGGGGGATGGACAACTTGAACAAGAACTTCCGCAAAAAGGTTGGAAGAACAGCTGCCGCAACTGCCATGGCATTAACCGTACTCGCATCACCAATTTCCTTGGAAAGTGCGATGGCTCATAAGCCTGACCATAAGGGGAAACCTGCTAAACCAGGAAAACATGAAGTAGAATTAAGGATTCTGGGGACAACCGATATTCATACCCACCTCTATAACTACGATTACTATAAGGATGCACCTACGGACGAATTCGGTCTTGCCAAAACAGCATCACTGATTAAGCAGGCGAGAGCTGAAAAAGAAAACACTTTATTGTTTGATAACGGAGATTTGATCCAGGGAAACCCGCTTGGAGATTATAAAGCGAAGGTGGATGTTTTAAAAGATGGTGAAACTCATCCTGTCTTCCAGGCTATGGAGCTTTTGGACTATGATGCTGCCACACTGGGCAACCATGAATTCAACTATGGGCTGGATTATCTTGATGAAGTACTTGATGATGCGCCATTCCCTTATGTCAATTCAAACATCTATAAAGAAGACGGGGACAACGATCCATCAAATGATGAAAACTATGTAAAGCCCTATCAAATCCTCAAGAAAAAAGTAGTCGATACTTCCGGTAGAACCAAAGTCATTAAAGTCGGTGTCATCGGTGCTGTCACTCCTCAAATCGTCCAGTGGGACAAGGCTAATCTCGATGGCCAAGTGATCACGAAAGATATCGTGGATTCGGTTGAAAAAAATATACCCAAGATGAAAAAGGATGGTGCTGATCTGATTGTTGTCCTCTCGCATTCCGGTATCGGCGATGAGCAGAGGGTGGAAATGGAAGAAAATGCTGCTTATGACCTGACCAAAGTGGAAGGTGTAGATGCAATCATCTCCGGACACAACCACTTGAATTTCCCAGGAGATTTCGGAAGCCTTCCTGGAGTTGATTTGGAAAATGGAACAATCAATGATATACCTGTGGTCATGCCTGGCAGCTGGGGCAACCAGCTTGGTGTAATGGACCTTACGATAGAAAAAGTGAAGGGCAAATGGAAAGTCAAGAATTCAGTAACCAATTTGAGAGCCATTTATGATAAAGCATCCAAACAGCCACTAGTTGATGCTGACCAGGAAATCCTGGATGCTGTAAAAGAAGCTCATGAAGGAACTGTCAATTATGTAAACCAGCCTGTTGGAACAACAACGGCTGACATCCACAGCTATTTTTCCCTGGTACAGGATGACCCTTCCGTGCAGATCGTGACCAATGCGCAGAAATGGTACATTGAAAAACAGCTGGCCGGGACAGCGGATGCCGACCTTCCCATTCTGTCTGCGGGAGCTCCTTTTAAAGCAGGCGGAAGAAATGGAGCCAGCTACTACACATATATACCTGCAGGCGAAATTGCCATCAAGAATGTAGCTGATTTATATCTATATCCAAATACTGTCGCTACGGTAAAAATCACGGGGGCAGATGTAAAAGAATGGCTTGAAATGTCAGCGGGACAATTCAAGCAGATCGACGAAAGTGCAAGCGAAGAACAATCTTTGGTAAACAACAGTTTCCCTACTTACAACTATGACGTCATTGATGGAGTCACATATGAAATCGATGTAACCCAACCAGCTAAATATGATAATGATGGCAACGTCGTAAATGAAACTGCAAACCGTATCAAGAATCTTCAATACTATGGCCAGCCAATCGATCTTGACCAGGAATTCCTGGTTGTCACGAATAATTACCGTGCAAGCGGAACATTCCCTGGGGTTAAAAACAGTACCCAGACAGAAATCTATCCAGATGAAAACCGTCAAGCCATCATTGATTATATTCGTGAACTGGGCTCAATCGACCCGACTGCTGATGGCAACTGGAATTTCGCACCTGTCAGCACCAAAGTAAATGTCACTTTCGAAACCTCCATGGATGCGCAAAAAGCACTTCCTGCCGACGGCACGATTGAATTTGTTTCTGAGGCTTCAGATGGGTATGGGAAATATAATGTGGAATTTCCCATTAATTGACTGGACATAACCTTTCAACCATGGAATGCCCGATGAATAGGGTGTTTTGTATGCCCTATGTGAACAGCACCCAGGGTACAACTAACTGAATGATAGAATTGACTTTTATAAGGAGAGGGCCGGTGTATCCGGTCCTCTTCGTTTTCTGAACATAGATTTATAAATTGAATCCAGAGGTTTTCACTTTTCATCAGGTCAATTTTGCCCCTTCAATGAAATATAAATATTCTCTTCCACTATACTCATGAAGGAATCAAGCCCTTCCTCAACCTCATTCTTTGGTTTTTCTGAGTTTGGTGTTCCTTCCTTAATAATAAAAAAGTGCCCTCCATCAAGAGAGACACCTTCTACCTCTATTACTTGTTCTCCAATTCCCGGTTTTTGGACTTCACTGGCTGTGCCTGCTTTTCATACCTCTTCTTTGCTTTCTTCACCGGATTGTACTCTTCGCCAAACTCTGTATCCAGGTTACTTTCTGCGTTCCTGGTTTTCTGCTCAGGATCATTTTGTTTAGAACGTTTCTTCAATGCAATCTCCCTCCAACTGAATCAGGGTCATGGTCTAACAGGACCATTTCATTTTGGAATTGCTGCAGCTGCAGACGCATTCTGTGCAGCTGGTCACGCTGCTGCGAGTTGGCACTGTTCGCCAGATGCCTGATATCATTGACTGCTTCTTCCACTTTCTGCATCGCGTCCGTGTATTCCTGGTCATGGTAATGTTCCTGTTTTGTGCCTGATTTATATTGTTCCTGTGCATAACGGAGTGCATCTTCACATTTCTGCAAGCACTCATCCACAGATTGTCTGGTTGCCATAATTAATCCCTCCATAACTTCAAAAATGAAGCTGTGCTTCTGTGTTTAGTGTTTGTTATAAAAAAGGAATCATCAGTAGAAATTTTTTCCTGAGGGAACTGTAACCCTGCTGTAATTGGATATACTGCCCTTTCATGATAAAATTGCTTCTATCATCATACAGAGAGACTTAAGGAGGTGTTTGTCATTAATAAGACGAACCCGTTTCCGTATGCCGCTGATGTAAAGCGGTATCATACATGGAATTATCATCTGAAAGAAACGTTTGGACATAAAGTATTTAAAGTGGCTCTGGATGGAGGGTTTGACTGCCCAAATCGTGACGGCACAGTTGCCTATGGAGGATGTACCTTCTGTTCTGCAGCTGGTTCCGGTGATTTTGCCGGCAGCCGAATCGATTCTCTCGAGAAGCAGTTTAAAGATATAAAAGAAAAAATGCATCTTAAATGGAAAAGCGGCAAATACATGGCTTACTTTCAGGCATTCACCAACACCCATGCTCCTGTAAAAGAGCTCCGGGAGAAATATGAAACCGTGCTTAAACAGGAAGGTGTCGTCGGAATTTCGATTGCAACACGGCCAGACTGCCTGCCGGACGATGTAGTTGAATATCTTGCAGAACTGAATGAACGGACCTACCTTTGGGTAGAGCTTGGACTGCAGACGGTGCATGAAAAAACCGCCAGCCTGATCAATAGGGCTCATGACTATCAATGCTATGAAGAAGGTGTAAACAAGCTTAGGAAGCATGGCATACGTGTTTGTTCCCATATTATCAACGGACTTCCACAGGAAGATTACAGAATGATGATGGAAACAGCGGAAGAAGTCGCCAAGCTGGATGTACAAGGCATCAAAATTCACCTTCTTCATCTCCTGAAAGGGACCCCTATGGTGAAACAGTATGAAAAGGGACAGCTTGAATTCCTTTCATTTGAGGAATATGTTAGCTTGGTCTGTGACCAACTGGAAATCCTTCCTCCCAAGATGATTGTCCACCGGATTACCGGTGATGGGCCGATTGACTTGATGATTGGACCAATGTGGAGTGTGAATAAGTGGAATGTTTTGAATGCCATCGACGCTGAACTGCAGCGCAGAGACAGTTGGCAGGGGAAATTTTTTAAAGCGGAGGTGAAAGTATGAAGCTTGAAAAAGTACTCCCATTTGCACGCAATCTTTTATCCAATGCTGTAAAGCCTGGGGATGTCACCATCGATGCTACTCTCGGCAACGGGCATGATACGCTTTTTCTGGCCCAGCTTGTAGGAGAGAATGGGCGGGTATATGGCTTTGACATTCAGGAAGAGGCATTATTCAATACAAGGGAACGACTTCAGACTCATGAATTGCAGGACCGCGTGACACTATTTAAACAAGGGCATGAAACAGTCGGCAATGTCATCCCCCCCGTTCATTACGGAAAAGTGACAGGTGCCGTATTTAACCTCGGATATCTGCCTGGCGGGGATAAGACGATTGTGACCAGGCCAAAAACGACAATAAAAGCAATAGAAGCCCTTTTGGATATGATGGCACCCGAGGGCATCATCGTTCTTGTTATTTACCATGGACACCGCGAAGGCGCAGTCGAACGGGACTATATCCTGAGATATGCAGAAAGGCTCGATCAAAACTATGTCCATGTTCTTCGATATCAATTCATGAATGGCATCAACAATCCGCCGTTCATCTTAGCTTTGGAAAAAAGATAAGGGATGCCCATTTTTGGGTCATCCCTTTTTCATATGATTTGAGGGTATTACCATAATTCATCTGCCACCAGCTTAAAAGACCTCAGCTTATCTTCGAAATCATAGGTAATGGTGACAAGCATGATTTCGTCCGTTTCATACTGTTCACTCAGCTCCAACAGCCTTGCCTTCACGTTTTGGGGATTTCCAACCACCATTCGTTTTCGGTTTTCCAAGACCCTTGCTCTTTCAAAAGGACTGTATGGATAAGCTGCTGCCTTTTCAGGACTTGGTGTCCCATTCGCCCTCATCCCCTGTTCCATCATAATCATCGACAGGTCAATACTTGATGCCACCCTCTCAGCTTCTTCAGCTGTTTCAGCACAAATGACGAATACGGCTGCCATATTTTTCGGTTTATTAAGGAACCTGGATGGAATGAAATTTTCACGATAATTCCTGGTATACTGTGGTCCTCCCTCCCCATTAATAAACTGCGCAAATGTATAAGGAAGCCCCTTTTCAGCAGCCAGCATGGCACTGGATGGGCTGGAACCCAGCATCCAGACATCCGGTCTGGTCCTGATAAGCGGAGAAGCTTGCAGGCCTTCAAAAGGATTCGCTTCCGGAAGCTCATCCGTAAGATAGCCAAGCAAGTCATCTATCTGTTCAGGATACTGGTTCACATCCCGGTAATTTCCGTTATTCAACGCAAGGGATGCTCTCGGCATTCCACCAGGGGCTCTCCCGATTCCTAAATCAATACGTCCTGGGTTTAAGCCTTGCAGCACACGAAAGTTTTCTGCCACTTTATAGGCACTGTAATGAGGAAGCATTACACCGCCGGATCCAATCCGGATGTTCTCTGTGTTGGCAGCCAGGTGGGCAATCAGGACTTCCGGTGAAGAGCCCGCAAGCGTATTTGTGTCGTGATGCTCGGAAACCCAGAAGCGCGAAAAGCCCAATTGTTCCACATACCTCGCGAGTTTGACAGTATTCTGCAGAGCTGTTTCCGGACTCATCCCTTCAGCTATCGGGGATTGATCTAATACACTCAATTTCAAAGACACTCCATCAACAACTCCTTCCATTCTTTTACTTGTGCCTATTATTATCAATTTGAAGGCGTTAAATGTCCAACAACATGCCTAAAGGGCGAAAGCCGATATGGCCTCCACCCTTTAATAGTTACTTTTTTATTTTTTGTAAAGCAGGACTTTACCTACAGTTCCATCTTTACTTTGTCCCACGACACGGAAATTCAATCCGTAATTAGGTACGTTACGCCCAGCATCCACCATATCTTTATTGCTGTAGTCTGCACTGTCATTGAACAGCGGGTTGCGTTTTGTATGGTTGTCTTTCATTGTCAAGCCAAGCAGTTCTTTATAATCCAGGAACATCTTTTCTGACTTATCAAGGCTGAAAGCTGCATCATGGATTTGATAACGGGTAGATCCAACCGACCCATCGCTCCAGAAGTTTGTATGCTGATCCGCATCAACAACTCCAAGGAAACCTTCGCCCGGATGTGCCCCAGTCCAGTTATCCCCATAAAGGTTATCCACATACCAGACCACAAGGCCGTCATCATAAGTCATCAGGCTGTCACCGCGGCGGATGTTCGCAAGACCTTCATCCACGCCATTGTGGCTGCGCCATTCCAGTAAATAGTAGTGCTCTGAACGGTTGATGCCGTCATTTTGTTCGAAGCCGTTCAAATTGAACTTGGCATCCCCCTCACCATCATCGAATAGAACTTCCTCCCCATTTACAACAATTGATAAGTCATCTGCATATAGACCAGGGTTCGATACAGCACTATCTGTTACATATTCGATGGCCACTTCCACTTCCTGTCCGGCATATGCAGAAAGATCAAAGGAAGCATCGATCCAGCCGTCAGATGAACCCGTAATACCATTCCCGAGGTTAGCATCATTTGGATTCGTGTTCCTGGTAATATCACTTCCAACTGGCTCTCCGTCCACTGTTACATAAGCATAATCCCAATCTTCTTCAATATCGTACCAAGTCTTAAAATTAAATTTCGCTGTTGTTGCATTTGTCAAATCGACCTTGGCGGAAAGAACGTTATGCAAGTCCTCGCCGCTTCCAGAAAAGTAAGCATCCTCACCGCTAGCAGGTGTAGTGATGACGGTTTCTTTCTGTGGAAGATTTACTTTCACAACATCATTATTTGTACCTTTAGTTGCTGCTTCATCAAGAAGGACTTCCAATCCTTTTCCGTCAACCTCATTAAGGTTCACTTCTGTACCAGACAGCCAGTTACCTTTTGTTCCTTCATTATCTACTACTGCTGAATTTTGCAGCATTTCCTTCGCATAAGGGCTGAAACCAGTCGGTTGAGCACCGCCGATATCACCTGCCCAGCTTCCGCTTGCCATGATGGACCAGTATGCTACAGCTTCTCCAGTACCTGTGTACTGTGTATCATACTCATCGGGGAGACCTAAGTCATGGCCAAATTCATGCGCCATTACCCCAACGGCACCGTCTTCCGGCTCGATTGTGTAGTCATAGGCATACATTGAATCCTGACCCCAATAATCAACCTCAGGTGAAGGAGATCCAGCTATTGGGAAAATACTGCCAAGATCCCAGCGGTGAGACCAAATAGCATCTCCTCCAAGAGATCCTCCGCCTGCTTCTTCACCAACCCCGGAGTGAATCACCATTAGGTGGTCAACAAGTCCATCCGGTTCTAAATAGTTTCCGTCACCATCAAGGTCATAACGATCCCACTGGTCATAATCCCCTAGATTCACACTTGGATCAGCAGCTGCCGCTTCCAAAGCCTCTTTAACAAGTCCACGGGCATTCACATCGCTTCCGTCCGGCTGCGGGTCGTTTGCCCCGTAGGCTGCCGCAGGTTTGCTTGCTGTATACCAGCCTGCTACCTCGCCTTCAACAGAATAGCTTCCGCCCGACTGTTGTTCATAATATTGTTTCATCGATACATACGTTTTGCCATCAGGGCCAGTCCAGCCGCCATGACCGAACAGCATGTCCTGGTAATGGTCACGTGAATAGGCATCTTCCCCATCATAATACATATCCGTCTCATCTGGTGTAATGGTATTATGAGGCTTGTCCGGATAATCAACCAAAAGCACCAAAACCTTATCCGTACGTTTTTCGCCATCGTATTCTTCCTCTTCAACTCCATCTGGAGAATTTTTCTTTGCTTTACCAAGTTTATTTCCTTTTCCATTTGTAAAACTGTTCTTTTTCATTTCTTTTTGCAGCTTCGCTTTACTTTCTGCTGCTTCATCTTCCAATTCTCCACCTGCTTGTTTTGCTGCTGCATCGGCTTTCTCAGCAAGGAATTTCTTTAAAGCCTTCTCAGCCTCTGCTGGAGTGGCATTCTTTGCAATCTTCCCATCCTTTTTCAACATCTCGATTAAACGCTCATCGTTGGCAATTCCTAAATCAATTGGGCTGCTGGTATGCTGATGAACTTCCTTGGATGGCTTTGCCAGAACATTTTCAGGTACGATGCCAGCTGCAGATGCCGAAACCGCAAATGCACCGATACTCATGGCAGCTGTCATCGCTAGAGATAACATTTTACGTGATTTCAAACGTATTTCCTCCCTTATGTAAATGAAATGTGACATTTGATTAACAATTGTAAATATACTTTATTTTTCAGAAAAATACATCTATTCAGATAAAAAAGGAATCTATTTACCTATGATTTTTTTTATAGACTCGTTCTAAAGCTGTTTCGAAACACGAAAGATAGTAAAAAGTGACTATATGTAACTATCAATCCAATATTGAGTTACCAACCCTTTTGTATCCAAAAATCCCCGCAATAAAAAAAGATGACCAACTTTCATTGGTCATCTGATTGCATCAGGAACTCTTTTTCCAGCCCTGCAGCTTTCGATATAACTTACCGTTAAAATAAAAAAACTTCGTCACCCATCCCGACGCATTCAGGAACTCTTTTGAAAAGGAATAGACCTTCTGCTGCTTCCACGCCTTTTCATCGGATAGATATACGCCGATGAGTCCCTTATTAATCAGTCTATGGAAATCAGCATGAGGCAGCTGGCTCGTATTT
The DNA here is from genome assembly GCF_984799155.1 of Bacillus sp. SRL337. Classification (NCBI taxonomy): domain Bacteria; kingdom Bacillati; phylum Bacillota; class Bacilli; order Caryophanales; family Bacillaceae; genus Bacillus; species Bacillus sp. SRL337. Next base: position 3,671,413 of record NZ_OZ481793.1, read on the forward strand.
TCGTCAGCCTTTTCCAAGAAGTGCAGCAATCTCCGCTTCAGTTCATCTTCATTTTCATAATAGGAGCAGAAGTTCAAGTCCCCGCCTTCAATATCTTCCTCTTGATCAATAAAGTAGTCCAATAGGATATGTAAGCCTTGAATATAAGGAAAATATCCGTTACGGATGGAATCGGCCTGGACACTTTCAAAATCTTCCCTCAGTCCATAAGAAACGAGGCAGAAAATGCCCAGAGTAGAGCCGGAGCAGGCCGAAAACTCATACCAGTCCATTTCAGGAAGGGAATCTTTATACTGATAGAACCACCTTTTCAACCTGTCCGTGCGCTCTTCTTTCTTAACATGTTTATGTATTTGCAAATCACAATAATAATCACATAGCTCATGCAGATACGGTCTAATGGCAGCATAACCCGGCACTTCCGATAATACAGTCTGGCAAGTCTGCACAAGCCCTGCCAGGTAACCGCCATCATCCTTATCTGTCCTGTTGCGGTAATACTCTCTCAGCGGCGCCCCGACTGACAGTGCATCTTTCATAGATTCATGAAGGGCAGAAAAATCTGCTGGATCCAGCGATGTACTCCGGTCACAAAGATTATCAAGGTAATCGCTGATCGTCTGGTATGCCACAATGAATTTAATCGCCTTATCTTTCTCCTCTAAGGCAAGCAGCGCTAAAATAGAGCCTCCTTCGCAATGGAAGGTCTTGTGATGGATGCTTGCCAGGGCCTGGGTCCTCAGTTCTTCGTTAGGGATCGAATCAGCTTTTTGCGTCCAATAGGCCAGCTCGCTATGCACAATAGGGAAGACCTTTCGATAAACCTGACTCATCAATGAAAATGGATGAGTGGGAATGGACATATACTTCACCTCACAATAAATTCTAACAAGGAATTAATCCCGAACCACATATCCAAGTGCTTTTAACCTCGTATCTACGAAGTTCTTTGCATATTCGAATACTTCTTCACGTTCAGGTTCATTGAAAATTTCATGATAAAACTTGGGCCATTCTTTATAATGCATTTCAGAAAGTGATAGTTCATTGAACCATTTTTTCACCAGGGTCTTATCTACAATCTTATCATCTCCGCCCTGCATGACCAACAAAGGAACATCGGGCATTTTCTGGATATTGGCGAAAGCCTGCTTAATTGCGTGTTCGAGCTCCCTGTACCAGCGGACTGATACCTTTGTCACATATAACGAATCATTGCTGTCAATTTCCCTTACTTCTTCGTTTCGGGTCGCCTGGTCAATCGACAGTCCTGATGAGAATTTCACATGAGGAGCCACCTTATTTAAAATATGCGAAAAGAGTTCCAGCGTTTTTGGAATTGAATTCACCAGCCCTAAACAAGGAGAAGAAAGGATCAAACCGGCAATATTGATATGAGACTCCTGCATCAATCTGGCTGCAACAAGGCCGCCCATACTGTGTCCAATGACAAACACAGGCAAGTCGAATTGATAGGCCGCCTGAACCCAGTCCTTCACTTCAATGATATACTCATCAAACGAGTCGATATGGCCTCTTTGCGCCCTGGAAGTCATTCCTTGTCCCGGAAGATCTCCCATAATGACGTGATAGCCTGATGTCCGCCACATTTCAATGAGCCACCCATAACGGCCATGATGCTCCATTGCACCATGAATAATGACAATGACCGCCTTCGCTTCCTGTTCAGTTTCCCATTTCCACATGGCTATTCCTCCTTAATGAGTCTTTCAATATTATGATAAACTTAAATTATTAAGAATAATTATAACTGTCTTTGGAAAGGAGAAGCAAAATGATTTATGAATATAATGGTAAAAAACCAAAAATAGCCGACAATGCCTATATTGCGGATTATGTAACAATCACCGGTGATGTCGAGATTGGCGAAGAATCCTCTGTCTGGTTCAACACATCCATACGAGGGGACGTAGCCCCAACCATCATCGGGAATAAAGTCAATATCCAGGATAATTCCGTCCTGCACCAAAGCCCGAATAACCCTTTGATCTTGGAAGACGAAGTCACCGTTGGCCACAGTGTCATCCTGCACAGCTGCAGAATCAGGAGAAAAGCTTTGATAGGTATGGGATCAACCATCCTGGATAATGCCGAAATCGGGGAAGGAGCATTCATCGGCGCGGGCAGCCTCGTCCCTCCCGGTAAAGTGATTCCTCCCAACAGCATGGCTTTCGGCAGGCCTGCAAAAGTGATCAGGGAGCTGAACGACCATGACATCAGTGAGATGAAAAGAATCTCAAGAGAGTATGCAGAGAAAGGCCAGTACTATAAATCATTAAAACCCCTTACGTAATAGATTCTACTGTTTTTTACCCATTATCCCTTCCAGATATTCTTTCTATGGATGGAAAGTAGGAATAGACTGGAAATGGTCCTCTCCTTTTTATTTGGAGGGGGTTTTTAATGGGGGAATTCAAGTTTTGAGATCGTCTTGGTAGGTCCAGATTTGCATAGAATAGTTTTTTGGGGGATATGAATCGTTAATAGGGCATCCGATGTCTGTTTTGGGCTTTTGTAGCTTTTTGAGCACTCTAATTTCCAATCTCGCTCCTTTTTGGTTTTATGAAGCGATCATGAGTCACTCTAATTTCCAATCTTGCTACTTTTTAGTCTTATGAAGCGGTCATGCGACACCCTAACCGGAAGTCACCTTCTTTTTACCCTTATGAACCAGAACATTGGTATGGAAGATGCGTTAACCTTCAATTCACGCACAAATTCTTTTTCTTTTCGGATGCAAATTAAGTAAAAACCTTACCTACAATTAAAGTGTTTTTTGAGGTAGGGGGAAATAAATGATGCCTTTTTTGTATGTAGAACACTGATCCACCTCCCAATTCAGCCCTTTCTTTCAGTACCAAAAAACCCGAAGCAATAGGCTCCGGGTGTAAATGAAATAGGAAATTATGCTTGTGCCTGCTGTTTAAGAATATCAGCTTTGTCAGTACGCTCCCAAGGAAGATCAAGGTCGTTTCTGCCGAAATGGCCGTAAGCAGCTGTCTGTTTGTAAATTGGACGACGAAGGTCAAGCATCTTGATGATTCCTGCAGGACGAAGATCAAAATTGTTACTTACCGCTTCAATCAAAGCATCCTCGGAAACAGTGCCTGTACCGAAAGTATCGATAGAGATAGATACAGGTCGTGCTACACCGATTGCGTAGGCAAGCTGAACTTCACACTTATCCGCAAGGCCGGCAGCTACGATATTTTTCGCAACATAACGTGCAGCATAGGCAGCAGAACGGTCAACTTTCGTTGCATCTTTACCAGAGAATGCACCGCCGCCGTGACGAGCATATCCGCCGTAAGTATCAACGATGATTTTACGGCCGGTAAGACCTGCATCCCCTTGAGGTCCTCCGATTACGAAGCGTCCTGTCGGGTTGATGAAATATTTTGTTCCTTCATCGATGAGTTCTTTCGGTACAACTGGGTCAATGACATATTCTTTAAGGTTTCTTTGGATACGCTCCAGGGAAACCTCTGGATGATGCTGAGTGGAGATGACGATTGTGTCGATGCGGACAGGCTTGTCATTTTCATCGTACTCAACCGTTACTTGAGTTTTTCCGTCTGGACGAAGGTAAGGAAGAACATCGTCTTTTCTCACTTCAGTCAGTTTACGGGAAATTTTATGAGCTAATGAGATTGGAAGAGGCATAAGCTCTTTTGTTTCATTACAAGCAAAACCGAACATCAGGCCTTGGTCACCAGCGCCGATTGCGTCGATTTCTTCATCGCTCATTTGTCCTTCACGTGCTTCAAGGGCCTGGTCAACACCCATCGCGATATCTGCAGACTGCTCATCAATGGAAGTCAGTACTGCGCACGTTTCAGCATCGAAACCATATTTCGCGCGTGTATAGCCAATTCCTCTGATTGTTTCACGGACAATTTTAGGAATATCTACGTAAGTACTTGTTGTAATTTCTCCAGCAACTAAAACCAGACCAGTTGTAACAGACGTTTCACATGCTACACGTGCATTCGGATCATTAGTTAGAATTGCATCTAGGATTGAATCGGAAATTTGGTCACAAATTTTATCTGGATGTCCTTCCGTTACGGACTCAGATGTAAACAGACGACGTTTTTTTGACATCGGTGTTCCTCCCTTTTAGAAAAAAATAATTTTACAGAACAGGTTTCAGGGCTGTTCTCCAATTGCAATCACGGTACTCATTCCCTTAGTAGTATGAAGTAAACATCAGCATTTTATCAAAAGATTCCAGCTGAGATCATTCCAATAAAAAAAACCTTCCCATCTAAATAGAGGAAAGGTTGTGATTAATCCGCGCCTTTCACTCTTATTGATCAAGGGAACACCTTGCATCAGATTAGCACCTTTGCTTTTAGGTATTGCTTTTCCTAAAAGCAGGTTGCTGGGTTTCATTGGGGCTGTCCCTCCACCAGCTCGGAATAAGAGTATCCGTTCAATGGTCAATATTAACTTACATTAGCGAAACGTGTCAACAAAATAATTTAATACCAAATATTCTGGCTAATCATGTAAAAATTCAATTATTCCTTACAGTATGCGGGTTTCACTGCCAAAGTGAGTAAATCGTTAAAAAATGTGAGCTTATCCACTTAAATTCACGCGAAACTTCCTATATAATAGAAGAACCATTTTGAAAACGGTAACATTTATGCATTCTCGTAATAGCATAACTTAATAAAATTATTCCTCTTTCTGAAGAATAGAGGTTCTGTTCCTTGATTTAAAGACTAATCCATTAATGCAGCCATGATCTTTTCAAAAGGACAAATGTAACAATTTTTTTAAAAAAGATTAATTAGTATAGACTAATCGTTTAATTGTGTTATACTATTTTTGAGAAACAAAGGGGTATCTAAATAAGAGCTCTCCTTTTAGTAGGGGATGATTAAGAGGAGAGCGATAAATAAAGTACAAAGGAAGGTTAGTTACTATGACTTCAGTTAGCCTGTCTAATAAACTAAATGAATTACTAAATGGAAAAAATATCAAGGTGCAATTATCCGTGCCTCAATTAGTTGAGAAGGTTTTGAATCGGAACGAAGGAATCCTGACTAACACAGGTGCTGTCCGTGCAGAGACAGGCAAATATACTGGCCGCTCTCCTCAGGATAAATTCACTGTTGAAGAACCATCTACAAAAGATAAAATCGAGTGGGGTCCGGTTAACCAGCCGATTTCCGCAGAAAGCTTTGATAATCTTTATAATAAAGTGATTGAGTACTTACAAGAAAAAGAGGAAATTTTTGAGTTCAAAGGATTTGCAGGAGCAGATCCCAAATACCGCATGCCGATCAGGATCGTGAATGAGTATGCATGGCATAACCTTTTTGCCCATCAGCTTTTTATCCGTCCGTCCGCCGAGGATTTGAAAAGTCATCAAGCTGAGTTCACGGTTATTTCCGCTCCTACTTTTAAAGCGGATCCAGAAGTTGATGGAACAAACTCTGAAACTTTCATTATTGTATCCTTCGAAAAAAGAACGGTGTTAATCGGGGGTACGGAATATGCCGGTGAAATGAAGAAGTCGATTTTCTCTGTCATGAACTTCATGCTTCCTGAAAATGATATCCTTTCCATGCACTGCTCTGCAAATGTTGGACAGGAAGGCGATGTTGCATTATTCTTCGGTCTTTCCGGAACAGGTAAGACCACCCTTTCCGCTGATCCGAACCGCCGGTTGATCGGTGATGACGAGCACGGATGGTCACCAAACGGTGTCTTCAACATCGAAGGCGGATGCTATGCCAAAACAATCGATCTTACTCGTGAAAAAGAACCACAGATTTTTGATGCGATCCGATTCGGTTCTGTCCTTGAAAATGTCATGATGGATGAAAATACGCGCATACCTGATTATGAAGACAGCACATTGACTGAAAACACACGTGCTGCCTATCCGCTTCAGGCCATCGACAATATTGTTGACCCAAGTGTTGCAGGACACCCTAATACGATCATCTTCCTTACTGCGGATGCATTTGGAGTACTTCCTCCAATCAGCAAACTGACAAAGGAACAAGCGATGTACCACTTCTTGAGCGGATATACATCCAAATTGGCAGGTACAGAGAGAGGAATCACATCACCTCAAGCGACATTCTCAACTTGCTTTGGATCTCCTTTCCTTCCGCTTCCTGCAACCGTTTATGCAGAAATGCTTGGAAAGAAAATCGATGAGCATAACGCCCAAGTGTACCTTGTAAACACTGGCTGGACTAGCGGCGAATATGGAGTAGGCAGCAGAATGAAGCTTTCTTACACACGTGCGATGGTTCAAGCAGCGCTGGAAGGTGAACTGGCAAACGTTGAAACAACTGCAGACGACATCTTCGGCCTGCAAATCCCGGTCCATGTACCAGGTGTTCCTGATGAAGTGCTTCAGCCTCGCAAGACATGGTCTGATGAAGATGCTTATAGCGAAAAAGCCAAAGAACTTGCCGGTAAGTTCAAAAATAACTTCAACCAGTTTTCAAATGTCCCTGAAGAAATCAAAACCAAGGGCGGACCGACGAACGCTTAATTAGATAAGCGGCTCTCAGCAGGTCAATATCCCACGGGTGTTGATTAGCTATATTTTTCCAGATGATTGAAACAGACTTCCCCTTCTTCCCAACCGTGATTTGATTGCGCAACTTACCTCTACAGGTAGGGTGCGTGCCAGGTAACGGCGAGTAAATTCAATGAAAGTGTAATCATACAAGATGGCCCACTCTTCTTTTGTATCATTATAAATACTGCGTAATATAAAATAACTGATAAGAGTGCCAAATACTTGGCTATAAACAGCGTTGGGGGAAAATCCAAACAGGTTGGAAAGGTCCAGATTTCCTTTTACCCAACGGAAAAATAACTCGATTTGCCAACGAAGCTTATAGATATAAGCAATGTCTTCTGGAGACATCATCATAAGGTTCGTCGCCACTCTTATTTGGTTCCCCTCGTTGTCCGTGAATGTAACTAGTCTGAAGCGATCCTCTGTCTTTCGGGAACCTTTTCCAATAAAGGCTGTCATGTCTTTTTTAATACGGCCTTCAGTTTCAAGTGATACACTGTGTTCCTTCTCTTCCGAGAGGGAGAAGAACTTAGCCACTCTAATGACAAAGTACTGTTCACGGTCATGTAAACACTGAAAGTCACTTGTTCTTGCATATCCTCTGTCAGCGGTGATGATGGAGAGTGGCTCTGGATCTTCATAGAGTTTGGGTGCCACCATGACATCGTGATGCCGTCCAGTTGTCTGGACTACTTGAGTAGGCTGACCTTCCTCCACATCGTATTTTGTATGAAGACGAATAGCGTGGCGGGTACGGGTGTAACCCGCCCAACACATGTCTGGGTGTTGGAAAGTGATCGTGGTGGAGTCAACGGCAAATAGCTTATAGGGTTTAAATAGGGCGCGACGGACTCTTCGTCCTAAGCGCTTAACGATACGGGAGAATAATTCTTGTAGAATTTGATAAGGAACTCTTTGGGCTTTTTTGGCGAGGGTAGAATGATCAACGGAAGGTAAACTTTCTTCCTTTGGCAATTTGGTCTCGGCATCTCGAAATCCTTCCCATTTTTTCGCAGAAGAAATAACAAAAAAATGTATCAAATCGTGGGCAGATAACTTCCTAGCTTTGTCTTCATAGCCCCATTTCTCACAAAGATTTGCCACTTCTTCATCCGTAATAATGGTTTGAAGGATTTCAGAAAGTTTGTTAAAGTTAGTCAATGAAACCACTCCCTTTTTGTGTTGTTAGCGGTAACAATCATTTTAAAAGAGAGTGGTTTTTTTTGTCTAATGAAACCGTTTATTTTACATATTATGGTTAATCAACACCCGTGGTCAATATCCACCCATAAACCAAAGGCGGGCCCCCTCAACTGGCCCGCCTTTCTTATTGTTAGGAAATTATAAATGCCATGGGTGTGGATAATAATGATTCGTTTCTGTATCCAGCACCTAGCGGACTACAGTCACCTTCCTTGCAAGTCGTCAACATCAACTATTCGTTCGTTGTGTTTTCTTTATCTCAAGCAGAAGCCCTCCAATCTGTACGGAGCTGAACGGCCGCCTTCGCTTTTGTTCTTCCAGCTCCACCACTTAGCCCCTCGGGTCTTTAGCCAACCCGTCAAAAAGGGTAAAGAGCAACCTTTCCGCCGGTTTGTCTTATGCCTGTCGGGGCTGATCAGACGCTTTCGCTTTTGATCTTCCAGCTCCAGCCCCTAGCCCCTCGGGTCTTTAGCCAACCCGTCAAAAAGGGTAAAGAGCAACCTTTCCGCCGGTTCGTCTTATGCCTGTCGGGGCTGATCAGGCGCTTTCGCTTTTGATCTTCCAGCTCCAGCGCCTAGCCCCTCGGGTCATTAGCCAACCCGTCAAAAAGGGTAAAGAGCAACCTTTCCGCCGGTTCGTCTTATGCCTGTCGGGGCTGATCAGGCGCTTTCGCTTTTGATCTTAATTCGTGCTATTCAGTGATTTTAATTGATAGGTAATGACGGTTTCTCCGCTTTCCCATTGCAGTCTTGTAATCTCACCAATACCGTTCGTATCACCATCCTTCGTCCTTTTTACCTCGACAGGGATCTCCATCGGATATAACCTGTATCCTTGTTTCACAAGTTGAAACGTATTGTCCTCTAAACGTTCTTCCCTGCCTTTTGTGACAATCATTGTATTTAATTCCAGACCCATTCCCACTAAATACACTCCCTTAACTATGTTTTTTCATCCAGCTGCACACTGTGACGACTATTTCCCTGTTGATGGCTGGAGGAAAGTAATGTGTATACTCCTCAAAATAATAGGTATCTACCTTTTTGTCCAGCTCTTTTAATCTTTTTTCTAGCCGGTTGGCATGCTCAATGGAAACATTATGATCTCTGGCTCCATGAACAATTAGGACAGGTGCCATTATCTCTTCCAGCCTGTATAACGGCGTCCTCCACTTATATCTCAGCGGATATTTCCCAGGAGTCCCGCCAATCACCCTCTTCATCATCCGGCGAAGGTCTTTCCGTTCTGAATAAGTCAACACCATGTCCGACACACCACCCCAGGTGACAACGGAAGCCGCTTCTTTCTTTTCAATGCCCGTGAGCAGCGCCATCACTCCGCCCCGCGAAAAACCAAAAACATGAACCTTTCCGCCAGATACCCGCGGATGATCTTTCAATAGTTCAAAAGCTGAAAAGGCATCGTGACGGTCGTCACCTGCAAAATCCTCATTCCCTTCCCCGCCTTGGTTGCCGCGGTAAAAGGGAGCGAATACGATGAACCCTTCCGAAGCGAACTGCGCAATACGGGCCGGACGGACCTGGCCGACATTTTTGATTCCCCCTCTTAAATAGAGGAAGCCTGGATAAGTTCGGTCATCTTTCGGCTGGGCCAGCATCCCCTTCACACGGAGGCCGTCTGCATAGTATGTAATTGAATATAATTCCACCAAAGGGTTAGGGGATGGAAAAATCTCCTTCTCAAGGATCGTCCCACTCTTCATATTCTCATCCTTTCTTGATTATAAGGCTGTTGTGTTCCTTGCGAAAAAATCCCAAGAGCTGTATTTTCTCCCCTTTCTCGAAAAGCAAGAAAGAAATAAACTGTTCTGTTGTTTTGAAAGAAAACCTGGTTTGATTATTATGGTAAAAAATCAAATCAAGCGGTCTTCTAATTAAAGATGGTTGTTTTCTTTGATCAGACAAGAGGCTGCAAGTATTGAGCGGATGTTGATGATGTCCTGCAGAATTTTCAGGCAACCCCGTTTGAACAACAGCCGACTAGCGTTTTCCGGTCGCCTCTTTTGAATCCAGCCCCAAGGCCAGACAGAGCGGAAATTATTCAATGCAGATTCTTTTCGTAAACTTTGCTATTTTATATGAATGTCGAAAAACACCGCCATCATTGATCATATATATATGTCCCTTAATTCACTATAAACTTTCACAATTGTTAGTGAAATATTTTCCTTTGGAATGCCCTGAAAGAACCTTAAAATCCTTAAGACGTAATCTTTCATCACAAAATGTCAGCGTCATCCCCTGGATCCATTCATAAAGGTATTTGATGCAAGAAAGTGAAATCAACGTCCTATTGGGGTCTTTGAATGGAGGTGGTTTTTATTACTGCCCCCCAATAGTTCTCTACCCCTTTTATTCCCTCCTTAAAAACGTCTTTGTGATATAGGCTTTCACACATTTTTCGCTTTTACATACCATAAGTAGCAAACAATATATGTCAGTCATCCCGGGCGCACCGACTCATCGCAGCCACTACGCTCGGGTTGTGACAAGGCTAAAGGAGAGGAACCCATTTGAAAAGGCTGCTGAAGATTAGTTTTGCTTTATTTATGATCCTCATTCTCGCAATTGGAGTATGGGGGTGTGCCAATGAGGAACAGAAATTAGAAAAGGTTAAAATTGCAGAAGTTACACGCTCGATTTTCTATGCTCCTCAATATGTCGCAATTGAAAAAGGCTTCTTTAAGGAAGAGGGGCTGGACATTGAGCTGACTACCACTTGGGGCGGGGATAAGACGATGACCACCCTGCTCGCTGATGGAGCGGATGTTGCACTGGTGGGTTCAGAAACAAGCATTTACGTGGATTCTCAAGGTTCGAGTGACCCCGTTATTAATTTTGCCCAATTGACCCAGACAGATGGCACCTTTCTTGTCGCAAGGGAAAAAATGGAGGATTTCGACTGGGAGCAGTTGAAAGGTTCTACTTTCCTCGGCCAGCGAAAAGGCGGAATGCCCCAGATGGTTGGGGAATTTGTCCTGAAGAAGCAGGGTATCAATCCACAACAGGACCTGGATTTGATCCAGAACATTGATTTCGCCAACATCCCTAATGCCTTTGCGTCCGGGACAGGAGATTATGTCCAGCTCTTTGAACCAACTGCATCAATTTTTGAAAAAGAAGGAAAAGGCTATATCATCGCTTCATTTGGTGAACAGTCCGGCCATGTGCCATATACAACCTTCATGGCGAAAGAAAGCTTCATGGAAGAAAATAATGAAACCATTGAGAAATTTACGAGAGCGATTTATAAAGCCCAAAAGTGGGTGGAGGAGCATGATCCTTCTGAAACCGCTGATGTCATCCAGTCCTACTTTGAAGATACTGAACTGGATATCATCGAAACCGTGGTCGACCGATATAGGAGCCAGGGTTCGTTTGCACCGGATCCAATTCTTGATGAAGAGGAATGGAATAACCTGCAGGATATCATGGATGAAGCCGGGGAACTTCCAGGGCGTATCGACCATGAGAAATTGGTCAATACCACTATAGCTAAAGAAGTCATGGATGAATAAAGTATGGTAGAGTACCGGCGGTTAGTCCATATGGGGCTAACCCTCTTTCTCTAATAAGAGTATCCAAAAGGAGGGGGAAAAATGGAGCTACTGGAAATTAAACAAATTCATCATACTTATTTCACACCCACTTCTGCCACTACAGCTTTGGAAGACATCTCACTTTCCATACAGGAGGGGGAATTTGTCTCTTTCCTGGGTCCGAGCGGCTGCGGCAAAACCACTTTGCTCTCCATTGTCGCTGGCTTGTTTGAACCGAGTTCGGGAACAATCAGGATCGATGGTGATTCCATTGAAAAGGGCAGGAACAAAATCGGCTACATGCTTCAGCAGGACTACTTATTTCCCTGGAAGACAATCGAGGAAAACATCCTCCTGGGCCTGAAAACGATGGGCCTCCTGACAGTTGAAAAGAAAAACTGGGTCTTAAACTTACTGGATGAAATTGGGCTGAAGGGCGTTGCCCAACAATTCCCCAGACAGTTATCCGGAGGGATGAGGCAGCGGGCTGCACTTGTCCGTACGCTTGCTGTAGAACCAAAACTGCTCCTGCTTGATGAACCTTTTTCTGCACTTGATTACCAAACCAAACTGAAGCTCGAGGATCTTGTGTTTGAAACTCTGAAGTCATTCCACAAAACGGCACTACTCGTCACCCACGATATAGGAGAAGCCATTGCGATGAGTGACCGGATTGTCCTCCTGTCTGCCAAACCAGGAAGAATCCATAAGGTTTTTGAGGTGCCGAAGAAGCTCAGGGAACTAAAGCCCTTCGACTCCAGAAACCATGAAGCCTATTCAGACTGCTTTCAACTCATATGGAAGGAGTTGGAGTCCCTTGAGTCCACATAGTAACATCAATAAGCAGCATGAACAATTTTTACAAAGCCTAAAAAAGGAAAAGAAGATGGTTCGCTTCTACCAGCTGCTCATATTCCTTTCCTTCTTTACAGTATGGGAAGCAGCCAGCCGGGCCAACTGGATTGATCCCCTTATCTTCAGTTCACCGACTAAGATATGGAACTTGTTCATCGAAAAAATCGGTGACGGATCACTGATTATGCACATTACAATCACGTTGGGAGAAACTGTAGCCGGATTCATACTCGGCACTCTTTTGGGAACATTGCTTGCAGCTTTACTATGGTGGTCCCCATTTCTGTCAAAGGTTCTGGACCCCTATCTGGTCATCTTAAATGCAATGCCGAAAGTGGCACTCGGCCCGATCCTTATTGTTGCACTTGGACCAGGTCTCACATCCATCATCGCAATGGGTGCGATCATATCAGTCATCATTACCACCATAGTTGTCTATACATCCTTCCGGGAGGTTGATCCCAACTATTTAATCGTCATGCAAACCTTCGGGGCAACCAGAGCACAAACATTTAAAGAAGCCATCCTGCCCGCATCTTTTCCAACCATCATATCCACCTTGAAAGTCAATGTTGGATTATCCTGGGTAGGGGTCATTGTCGGGGAGTTCCTGGTATCTGCCAAAGGTCTCGGCTATATGATCATTTATGGTTTTCAAGTATTTAACTTCTCTCTCGTACTGCTTTCGCTGCTGATCATCGCAGTGTTCGCCACTCTTATGTATAAAATTGTCGAAATCCTCGAGAAAAAATTAATACGATCCTAAAAAACGAGGCTCATTAAACAGCCTCGTTTCTTACTGCACGTATCCTTGTTCTTTCAAATAGCTCAATGCTTTTTCAATGACGTCATCCTTCATCACAAAGCTGAAGCTCTCATTTTCCAAAACGGTTTCAAAATCCCCGTTCCAAAGGCGGGGTCCTTCCGTTTCCAGGTAATCATTTTTCCTTTTTAACGTCCCGACTTCCGCAAAAAAGATGGCCTTTGCAAACGGGGGCTGCTGCTTCACCATATATGTGCCGATCCTGGACAAGCTTGATGCTACACCACCGGTCTCTTCAAACAATTCTCGTTTGGCTGCTTCTTCAAGCGTCTCATCTGCTTCAACATTGCCTCCTGGGAATTCAAGGCCGCGGACACTATGGTTTGTCAGAAGCCACTCCCCTTTATGACGGGCGATCACAAATACATGCGTGGGGTCAAGCGGAAAATAAGGGCTGCCCAGCTCCAGATGAACTTCATAGCCGTTAAAATCAATAAATTTCTCCATTTTCTCACCATTTCTCAACTGTTTATTTTAAGAGATATTTCTTGTGGCATTTTTCTGTGTCAATCAACGGCACATTTATACTTAACCAGCATCTCTTCTAACTATGTTTAACGAAGTGAAGAGAATGAGTTGATTGTAACGGAAGTGGAGGATCTCCGGCGGGAGCAGCGGGACTTGTCTAGCTTAAGCAGCCAGCGCCTAGCGGATTTCGCTCTCTCCTTGCGATAAGTCATCATCGAATCGCTGTCGCTCTTCGTGATTCCTATATCTCATGCGGGAGCCCTCCAATCTGTACGGCGCTGAACGGCCGCTTCCGCTTTTTATTCAATCCAGCTCCAGCGCCTAGCCCCTCGGGGTCATAAGCCCATCCGTCATGAAGGTTAAAGAACAACCTTCCCGCCTGCTCGTCTTATGCCTGTCGGGGCTGATCAAGGCGCTTCCGCTTTTTATTCAATCCAGCTCCAGCGCCTAGCCCCTCGGGGTCATAAGCCCATCCGTCATGAAGGTTAAAGAACAACCTTCCCGCCGGCTCGTCTTATGCCTGTCGGGGCTGATCAAGGCGCTTCCGCCTTTTATTCAATCCAGCTCCAGCGCCTAGCCCCTCGGGGTCATAAGCCCATCCGTCATGAAGGTTAAAGAGCAACCTTCCCGCCGGCTCGTCTTATGCCTGTCGGGGCTGATCAAGGCGCTTCCGCCTTTTATTCAATCCAGCTCCAGCGCCTAGCCCCTCGGGGTCATAAGCCCATCCGTCATAGAGGTTAAAGAGCAACCTTCCCGCCGGCTCGTCTTATGCCTGTCGGTGCTGATCAAGGCGCTTCCGCCTTTTATTCACCTGTCCTGCGGAGTTGCATACTTGAAGTGACAATCAACTACTCTTTCTAATTATCTGATCCACCCCATTATACTACTCTTCCCGCCCTCCTTCATTTCTCAACAATTTGCGCACAAAAAAACAGCACTCTTAGAATGCTGTCAGGTCAAATCCGTTAATATGCCCATACTTTTAATATGGTTCTTTGCATCCTCATCGCCTAACGTGTATATCATTTGATAGGCATGCAGCAGGTTATCGTCATAGGCATCATTATCTTTATCAAAATGATACTGTAGATACGGGGTATGGGCCCGGTAAAAGTTCCTCCAGTCTGTTGAGTGCTGCTGGTCGAACACTTCCCGGAGCCTTGTGATTTCTTCATCTGTTGCTGAGATCTTGAAATTCCATGGAGAATCCGTAGAACTTCTGGAGATTTCTCCTGTTGCAATTTCAATGTAATACTCATTTTTCACTTCTGCCATGAGTTCCACCCCTTATCAATAGTATTTATCTTTTTCCTCAAATCACGAATTTCTATTCAGACTCATCCTTGTCCTTAATTTTGCTGCGCAGCGATTCTACTGCGTCCCTCAAAAAAGGGGGGAGCGGGAGCCCAGCCCTGCCTGCGTTTTCAATGACGGATAAAATTTCATTGCAAAGATAAAAAATTATTGTTGAATCCCGAATAATATGCTGATTTCCAAGTATAGTATCAATAAGGTGGGCTGCTGCCACTATGCTGAATATAATAACCTTTTTGCCGATTCCTTTTATTCCTCTCTTGCTTGAAAGTTTGCCAGTGATCCCCCCTGCGACCAGACCAGTAATATAATCAAGGATCATTGCGATGACCAAAATGGCAAGCAGCCTGTTCCAGCCGCTGCCCGTCATATTGGAGACAGTTGAGGTAATGATTGATGCAAAAGGAATGATCCACTTGTTCATCCCATTGCCTCCCTTCATACAATAAAATGGGATTAACCTATTTGAATAAGGGTAAATATTATTTAAGTGGTTGTCCCTTTTATTATCATATGAACAAAGAAGTATAACGTTTATTAATATGAAAAATTGAGTCAGGAGGTGAGGTAACGTGAAACTTGTCGAGGAGCTATATGAAATTTACAGGGGGAAAATCAGGGGAACGGATGAGGACCTGGATATGATCGCTTTGACAATTCTCGAACAATCATCAAGACAGGAACTTTTAAACATCATCGACGAAATGGACAATGAGGAACTTCAGTATTTTATTCGCTTATACATATTGGAAACGCTGAAAGAAAAGCTGACAGCCGGCGAGCATGATAATCACTATAATTACAGGACCCTTCATTGAACGACAAACCCCCAAAGAACCGGTCTTTGGGGGTTTTCCTTACCCTTTCAGGTCGATGGAACCGCCTTTGAACGGGTGAGGTGCTTCCTTTTGGATTGCTGTCTCTGTCATGTTTTCCATCATAGCCGTCGCTCCAGCCATTTGAGATGCCATTTGGCTTTGCAGCAGGCTCAAGTTCAGAGTGTGCTGCAGTTCAGCTGTCTGCCTGCTCATCATTGCAGATAAGTTCATGGCACTTCCCTCGTCTCTGTAAAAAATGTATGTACTCACCATGAAGTCTTATCTTTAACTTAACAGAGTTTAATAATAATAGGAACACTATTAACCTGATTTTATCTTCATGGTAAAATGGAGAGTAAGGGAGGAATACATTATGGGTTATGTTGGTGTACTTGTCATCTCAATCATCCTTATTTTTATCATCATACTCGTCAGTGTCCTGACAACAAGCAAGGCTTACGACTATAAGCACACAGTGGATCCAATTGAGGATAATCCCCATCTGGGTAATGATGAAACCGAAAATAAGGATGAGACGAAACAATCCTGAACCAATAAAAAGGAGAACAGCTTTCCTCAGGAAAATTGTTCTTTTTTTATGGCATTTTGCATATAGTTTCGTCCATGAGCTTTTCAAGCCTGTTCGATTATCGAGCCTTATTGCCTTTCCTTTTATAAACCGATGCCGGGGTTGGAAATACCCTGTTTTCGAATGGGACTCTATCTATAAAGCATGGTTCGTCCCAAACACCCTGTTTTAAAATGAGTTTGCGTTCATACTTAACCCAGCTGAAATGACTTTCCCTCATGTATCCTATTAATGTACTTTCAGAAAAACCATTTCCGACTAACGCGGTGAGGAAGAGTTTTGAAATTTTTCCTGATTTGATCAACTTTATGCTTAACCAATCGAGATTTATAGTTGATTGGTTTCAATCGTCTTGCCTGCTTTATAATTTTCAGGGGTAATGGTATATTTCAGTTATAGAATTTACCAGGGGGCCAGTCATGCAAAAAATATTCCTGGCGTTCATTCGCCTGTACCAGTTGGTCATTTCTCCCCTCAAGCCTCCAACCTGCAGATTTTACCCAACCTGTTCCCACTACGGGATGGAATCCATCAAACGATTTGGAGCCATCCGGGGCGGTTGGCTGACGATAAAAAGAATCGTAAAATGCCATCCCTTCCACCCCGGGGGAATCGATCATGTACCTGAAAAGTGGCCATCAAGAAAATAATCTTGGTGGTTTTTTTCTTGCTTTTTTGAACAGGTGATAGTAAAATCATGTAGGTGATACAAATCGTAATGATTACTTTTTAAATAATTCGGACTTATTCTGACTTGAATGAAATGAGGAGGAGAAACATGAAACGCGTAAACATACTATTCAGCATCACCCTCCTGTTGCTTCTTGCAGCTTGCGGAGCCGGCACTGAACAAGAGAACAGCAAAGATTCAAATGCTTTAAAAGTCTATACAACCGTTTATCCGTTGAGTGATTTCACCGAGAAGATCGGCGGTGACTATGTGGAAACGTCATCCATTTACCCGCCAGGAACGGATGAACACACATTTGAACCTTCCCAAAAAGATATGATGAAATTATCGGATGCAGACGTATTTTTCTATATTGGACTTGGTCTAGAAGGGTTCGTAGATAAAGCTGAAAGTGTCCTTGAACATGAACATGTCACCATGGTTGCGACAGGAGCTGAACTTGAAGACAGTCTTGAAGGCGGTCCTGACGAGGATACAGAAGAGGAACACGCTCATGAGGATGAACATGACGAACATGTCCATGAAGAAGAAGGCTCTCACGGACATAGCCATGATATCAATCCACACATCTGGTTAGATCCTGTCTATGCAAAAGAACTGGCTCATACGATTTATGAAACACTCTCTGCCGAAATGCCTGAGCAGGAAGAAACCTTCAAAGAAAACTATGAAAACCTGCTTTCCCAGCTCGATGATTTGAATGAATCTTTTAAATCAACTGCAGCTAATGCAACAACTAAAAAGATCTTTGTGGCCCATGCAGCATACAGCTACTGGGAAGACCGCTATGGTATTGAGGAAGTGTCGATTTCCGGTATTTCATCGTCTGACGAACCATCCCAGCAGGAGTTGAAAAACATCATTGATGACGCAAAGGAAAATAACATATCCCATATCATCTTTGAACAAAACGGAACATCCAGGTTGACTGAAGTGGTACAAAAGGAAATCGGTGCTGAGAAACTGACCTTGCATAACCTCGGAGTCCGCACCCAGGAAGATATCGATGAGGATAAAGACTATTTTGATTTAATGAATGAAAATATCGAAACACTGCAGGAAGCTCTTGGCAGTGAATAATGTTGAAAAAGCGCTGACTTTATGGGAGGCCACTGAAAAAGTCCAATAAAAATCTAAAAGGCAGAATTGTTTACTTTAAAAAACGATTCTGCCTTTTTCATTTCCCGTTTTATGAAAAGGTGTAGATTTCCGTTCCAGGTGCACGACTCTGCGGGGTCTCACCTGTCCCGCTAGTCCCGCAGGAGGTCGCACACCTTCCACTCCAATCAACGCAGCAAAAAAAGAACTACCTACTAACAAAGCCTTACTTTATAATAGAAATATCAATAAAAGTGGGTGGTTTCCAATGATTCAGCAACAACAAACAATGATGTTCAGTAAGTATATGGACCTTTATGATATCGTCGTTCCTCAGGACAATATGTTAAGGAAAATAAACGATTTAATCGATTTCTCCTTTATTTTTGATGAATTAAAGAATAAATATTGTCATGATAATGGACGGAATGCCATTGATCCTATAATACGCATGTTCAAATATCTGTTTTTGAAAACCATTCACGATGTATCAGATGTAGATATTGTTAAACGTTCGAAATATGATATGTCTTTCAAGTATTTTTTGAATATGGCTCCAGAAGAGCCCGTCATTGATTCAAAGTTCTCTGACTAAGTTTCGTAAACTTAGGTTAAAGGACATGAACTTATTAGACATGCTTGTCAACAAGACGGTTGAGATTGCCATAGAGAATGAAATTATAAAAAGTAAGTCCATTATTGTGGATGCCACCCATACCAAAGCCCGCTATAATCAAATGAAGCCAAAGGAAATTCTTATGGAGCGCTCCAAGAATCTTAGAAAATCGATTTATAAGATTAACGAAAGTATGAAGGACAAGTTCCCTGTGAAGCCAACCAATGATGTTCTGGAAGATGAGATAACCTACTCACAAAAGCTCATTAAGGTGATAGAAAAGGAAGAAATCCTTTTAGAATATCCCAAAGTGAAGGAACAGATTAATCTCCTGAAAGAAACGGTTGCCGATGATATTGAGCAGCTCCAGTGCATGAATGATTAGGATGCCAAAGTGGGACACAAAACAGCAGAATCCTCGGGTCTAATTGGCATGGAGTTACAAGGTGCCATGGCAATATTTGCGGTAAACATTAAGAGGATTCTCAAGCTAATGGGATAAAAAGAGCAACACATACAAAGCTTTCAAAGAAAAAAGCCGCCCCTTTTTCCTATATTAGGAAGAAGGGGCGGCTTTTTATTTAGTAATCATAAACTATGGTCGGCGCTTTTTGTTGGTTTGGTGCTATGTTCTCCACTGTATGGCTGTCACTCCCCGGCTATGCAGGAAAATCCAGATGCAAAGAGGCCGTTCAACGCTGTACTGATTGAAGGGCTCCTATACGAGTTAAATTCATCTACTAAGACATCAGTCTCGGGGTTGACTTATCCTAAAAAAAGCGTAAAGGGCCGTTCACCCGCTTACGTGCCGGACTGACTCCGTCTGGGATTAAGGAAACCGCTGGACGAGTCTCTAGAGCTCTTTTCCCCTTCCTCTCCAACAGTTTTTAATCCTTCATACGATTTCTTCTTCTTTTCCAGTCTCAGGATTACCTCCTGTGGGATTGGCTGTTAACCGTCAGCTCTATCCTCCGTTTCCACTTCTGGATAACTCTGCATAATTTGTATCTTTTGGAGAAGAATAAAACCGTCAAACACTAGTTAAAGGAGTAACACTTATGGATGATTTGGTAATTGCTCGGTCAATGTTCGGGACGACGATGGGATTTCACATCATATTTGCCACTCTCGGAGTCGCCATCCCAATGATGATTCTGATTGCAGAACTGCTTTATCAGAAAACGAAAGACCATGAATATGAAATCATGGGGAAAAGATGGACAAAAGCCTTTGCCGTCCTGCTCGGAGTCGGAATTCCTTCAGGGACGATTGCCGGTGTTCAGCTTTCTCTGCTATGGCCGGGCTTTATGGAGGTTGTCGGAAGAGTCATGGCACTTCCTTTCCAGATTGAAATCTACGCTTTTTTTGTGGAAGCATTATTCATGTCGATTTATGTGTATGCAGCCAACCGTATCGCTCCATGGATGCGTATTCTCAGCCTGATACTGGTTGTACTCGGGGGACTGGCTTCTGCTGTACTCATTACGAATGTCCATGCGTTTGAAGGAACTCCTGCGGGATTCAGGATGGTCAACGGTGAAATTGTCGACGTTGATCCATGGAAGGCTTTTTTCAACCCAAGTTTCTTCGTAACAGCGGGACATGTTGCATTGTCAGCGTATGTAACAGGAGGATTTGTCATCGCTTCAGTTGCTGCTTACAAAATGCTGAAGGCGGACTTCGGCAGCAGAGTATATAAGTTCCACCGTAAAGCGCTGATGCTCGGTCTGCTGGTGGGAGCAACTTTTGCCTTTTTCACAGCCATCAATGGACATGAATCGGCACAGATGCTCCACGAATATCAGCCTGAGAAACTTGCAGCGGCAGAAGGTTTATTCGAAACCCAGCGGTACGCACCTCTTGCCATCGGCGGATTCACTGACAGAGAAACCCAGGAAATAAAATGGGGAATCGAAATCCCCTGGGCATTAAGTTTCCTGGCAGGAAACAGCTTTCAAACAGAAGTCATAGGATTAAATGATTTTCCAGAGGAATATTGGCCTCCTCTTTTTGTTCACACGCTGTTTAATGCCATGGTAGGGATTGGAAGCCTCCTCATAGTGCTTGGCCTTATCGCCTTTGTATGGAACAAATTGCTCAAGAAGGACCGTTTCCCTAAATGGATGATGTGGTTATTCATTACCGGCGGCCCTTTAGCGATTCTGGCTATTGAATTCGGGTGGATTTTTGCCTGTACCGGCAGACAACCTTGGACGATTTACCGAATGCTTAGTACCGAGGACTCCGTGACTACTACCGGGAATCTGGCAACATTGTTTGTCGCCTTCACTTCGGTCTATGTGGTATTGGGAATCGCTGTAGTTTCCGTACTTCTATATTATTTCAGAAGAAATCCAGCTGAAGATGACCTGAACAAAGCAGAGCACACAAGCACAGGATTTTTTTCGTAACCTCACCTACATACGCCTGAAAACTTCACTGGGGGTGAAAAGATGTCGAATGAATTACTGGCCATTACGGTACTGTGGGGATTTGTATTTATCTATGCTGTCATGGCCACCATGGATTTCGGAGCGGGCTTCTGGTCCATGGTTTACATTAACCGGGAAAAAACGAAAGCCACGAATATCGCCAACCGCTACCTTTCTCCAACATGGGAAGTGACCAATACCTTTATCGTGGCGATTGTGGTGGCTGTCTATAGTTTCTTTCCAGGCGCTGCCTATTCACTTGGCACTGTCCTTTTAGTTCCAGGAAGCATGATTCTTTTATTGCTTGCCCTTCGAAGCGCCTTTCTTGTATTTTCTCATGTTGCTGAAGACTACAGAAAGATCCTGACTTATATTTCAGGGGTTTGCGGCTTGTTGATACCTGGTCTGCTGATCAGCGTCCTGCCTATTTCCCACGGACAATTTGTGGATTTTGAAGATGGCCAGACCCTGCTTTTGGGGGAACTGTTTGCCAGTCCGAATGAATATGCCTTTATAGCCTTTGCCATCAGTTCTACCTTGTTCCTTTCTTCTCTCCTTCTCGCGGACTACTCGAAAACTTCTGAGGAACTTGATGCCTATCGCGTCTACCGGAGAGATGCGATGATAACAGGGCCTCTGTCGCTGATGTCAGCCTTGTGGATCATGTTTACTCTGAAGACGGAAGCCAGCTGGCTCTATGAAAGTATGATGGAAGACAGGATTCTGCTTGTATTTTCATTGCTGGGTTTTCTCGTTGCCGGCGCAGCTTTATTTTTGCCCACAGACAAAAAAGGCATCAAAGGCCTGCCAAGGATTGCAGTCATTGCCATTACGCTTCAATATCTGATTGCCAGCTATGTATACGGAAAGGCTCACCTTCCATATATCATTTATCCAGAAGTTACCATCAGTTCTGGCTTTACGGATCCTAATTCCTTTAAAGCCGTCTTTATCACCTATATTGTCGGGTTCGCCATCCTGTTTCCAGGGTTCATTTATTTCTGGAGCCTGTTCATGAATGATAAGCGATACTTGAAACAAAAGACATAGATATAGTTACCACTCATAAACCTGTTAAATAACATCAAAACTAACCATGTACGGCATTTCTAACATGGGAGTTGAAGAAGATGGCAAAAGACGTACTGTGCGAAGTGAATAACTGTCACTTCTGGAAACATGGAAACAAATGCTCTGCAGACCAAATTTATGTAGTCAGCCATTCTGGCAAACAAGCTGATGACCAGCATGAAACGGATTGTAAGACATTTGAACCTGTTTCCTAATTAGACCCAAAGATTATGACTGCCGAACAAGTAAAAGGAGGCTGATTTCAGCCCTCCTTTTTAGTGTTTGAATTCTTTTGTGAAAAGGGAAACCTGCTTTAATCGTCCTTGGTTTAATTCGACACCGATCCCCGGTTCTTCAGTCACAGTAATCTTTCCATTTACGACTGTTACTGCCGGCTCTATGATATCCTCTTCCCAATAACGAGATGAGGACGATATGTCTCCCGGAAAATCAAAGCCTTCCAAAGTAGAAAGGGCAATATTATGCGCCCTGGATATCCCGAATTCAATCATGCCGCCACACCACACTCGCACGCCTTCCTGCTTGCATAAGTCATGCACGGAAACAGCAGGGGCATATCCTCCGATCCGGCCAAGCTTGATATTGATGAACCTGCAGCTGCCCAGTGCAATAGCGCTTCTGGCATCATGAATAGAAGTGATGCTTTCATCGAGACAGACCTTGGTCTTCAACTCTTTCTGAAGGAGGCTGTGCTCATAAATGTCGTCTATCCCCAAAGGCTGTTCAATCATTTCGAGCCCGAATGGATCCAATTTTTTTAGATGTTGAATATCTTTTAAGGAATAGGCAGAATTTGCATCAGCCATTAACGACAGGTGAGGGAATTCATTCCTGATGGCCTTAATCAATTTAATATCCTTCTCCGGGGAGATTTTCACTTTAATCCGCTCGTAGCCTTCCTTCACCAATTCATGTACTTGCTCAATTGTTTCTTTTATCCCAGGAGATCCAGCCACTGCACCGGCAGCGATGATTTCCCTGGTTCCTCCTAGCACACGCCATAGCGGCTTTTCGAGTCGTTTCGCATAAAGGTCCCAGACCGCGCATTCCAAAGTTGCCTTTGCCATATTGTTTCTTCTGACAGATGAAAACAAGGGAAATACTTCTCGCGGATCAGTGATAGATGATCTTAACAACAGAGGGATCAACACATCCTGTAGGATATGCAAAGAGGTGCCGACTGTTTCTTCTGTATACCACGGGGTACTGAAGGCCACTCCTTCTCCATATCCCCTGATTCCCCTCTCATCAATGACTTCCACGATAATCCCTTCCCGGTCCTTAACCGTTCCAAGATGTGTTGTAAAAGGCTTCTTGAGCTTCATCTTGATAACATGGAGGATGATCTTTTCAATTTTCATTGTCCTGCTCCTTTTGAACAAATGCCCTCAAATTCTTTCGCAATAATTTATTGGATGCATTTCTAGGGAGGCTTTCAACCAAGTAAATATAGTGAGGAACCTTATAACCGGCAAGCCTGGTTCTGCAAAAATCCTTTACCTGCGAACTTTCCAGCTCTTTTTCAGAAACAAGGAAGGCTGCCGGGACTTGTCCCCATCTTTCCGATTCAACCCCGATTACCCCGGCTTCAGAAATATCAGGATGGGACACCAGAACAGATTCAATTTCGGCAGGATAGATATTTTCCCCTCCAGAAATAATTAGATCGGAACGCCGGTCAAGTACATATAAAAAGCCCTGGTCATCCCGGCAGCCGATGTCCCCTGTCAGGAACCAGCCTGCTTCAAAGCTCTCGTTATTTGCCTTTTCCCGATTGAAATATCCTTTTGTGACATTCGGGCCCCTTACGGCGATTTCCCCCTGTACATGGGCTTCCGCTTCTTCGCCGTTATGGACAATTTTCAATTCACAGGGAAATAAGGGTTTGCCCGCAGATCCCAGTTTTTTCAGGCTGTCCTCGGGCGAGAGTGTCACGATTTGAGACGAAGTTTCGGTCATCCCGTAGGTCTGATAAACAGGGATACCTTTTTCTTTACACTCTTCAAGCATACTTTTCGGCGCAGGGCCGCCTCCAAGCAGCATACAGCGGAAATCAGGATGGTAGCTGTCCTCTTCCAGGTCTTTCAGAAGCCTTTGAAGCATGGCACTGACTACGGAAATAATCGTTATGCCGCCACTCCTTAAATCCTGGTTCACATCCGCTGCATCGAATTTTTCATAAAGCTTGATCTCCATACCGTAAATTATGCTTCTCATCAAAATCGAATAACCGCTTATATGAAACAATGGCACAGCACACAGCCAGACATCGCTTTCCTTAAGTCCGAGGTTCAGTGCCGATCCTACTGCGCTCCACCAATGATTATTGTATGACTGCACTACACCCTTTGGCTTTCCTGTCGTTCCGGAAGTATACATGATTGTACAGACACCTTCCATTTCAACCTGTTCATGAGGATGGAATTCCTCTGATTGCTGTGACTCCAGCTCTGAAAGCGCAAATACTCTTTCTTTATTGATGATTCTCTTCAACTCATGTGCACAGCTATGGAATTCTTCATCATAAAACAAAGCATCAATACCGGTGTCTTGAATTTGAAACTCCAACTCTTCATTGGTCAAACGGTTATTCAACATCACTGCCGCCACGCCTGCCTGCTGAAGAGCAAGGAGCAGGAAGTATCCAGCTTTCGTATTTTTAATAAGAACACCTGCTTTAGTGCCTTGCTTTACATTGAACGTATTTTGAAGGGTCCCAGCCCACCTTCTCGCGGTATCATAGACTTCCCTGAACGTATATTGATGTTCCTCAAACGTCAAAGCCCTTCTGTCAGGAGTCAAAAAGGCTCTCTGTTTCAATAAGTTGGGAAGGAATAAATGATTCTCCATTTCGAAGTCTCCAATCCATTGTGTTTCTATCATTTTTCCATTAATTTTTAGTAAATGTTGATTTGGTATTCATAGTTAAATATTCGAGATACCCACGTGTTTCGAGCGAGGGTCAGCATTTTCTCTTTTTAAGCCTCTGCTTCCATGGGGGTATATCAACTTCCTCTTCAACTTTCTTTCATTGGTATTGAGCTGCATTGGTAAGATTTCCTTTGAACGATATGCGTTAATTCGAAAAAAAGCTTGATGGAAGATTCCATCAAGCCTTTTACTAATCATCCAACACACTGTTCAGGTCCGTTCCGTTTGAACCTCTTCCCCATTAAGGGAATCGTGGGAATTGACCGAAGTCCGGCTTGCGCTTTTCCTTGAACGCATCGCGGCCTTCTTTTGCCTCATCTGTTGTATAATATAGAAGTGTTGCGTCACCAGCAAGCTGCTGAAGACCTGCAAGTCCATCTGTGTCCGCATTGAATGCCGCTTTTAGGAAACGAAGGGCAGTCGGGCTCTTCTCCAGCATTTCAGATGCCCACTGAACGGTTTCCTCTTCCAGCTTCTCATATGGTACCACAGTGTTGACCAAGCCCATTTCCAGAGCCTCCTCTGCACCATACTGACGGCACAGGTACCAGATTTCTTTTGCTTTCTTATGGCCGACGATACGAGCGAGATACCCTGCGCCATACCCGGCATCAAAGCTTCCTACCTTTGGACCTGTTTGTCCAAATACAGCATTATCTGCAGCGATTGTCAGGTCACAAACGACATGAAGCACGTGGCCCCCGCCGATCGCATACCCGGCAACCATTGCGATGACCGGTTTAGGAATGACACGGATCAGACGCTGTAAGTCCAGGACGTTCAAACGAGGAATTTCATCTTCACCAACGTATCCGCCATGGCCGCGGACGCTTTGATCTCCTCCGGAACAAAATGCTTTCTCTCCAGCACCTGTCAAAACGATAACGCCTACCTTGGAATCGTCTCGAGCATATGCGAAGGCATCAATTAATTCCATCACAGTCTTAGGACGGAATGCATTGCGAACCTCAGGACGGTTGATCGTGATTTTCGCTATTCCATTATATGTTTCGTACAGAATATCTTCATAATTTCTTTCGCTCACCCATTCAAATGACATAACGGGAAAACCTCCTTATGTATTCTTTAAAAACTCACTTACTATTGTACCAAACTTTTCAGGTTCTTCCACATGTAATGCATGGCCGGTACCCTGAACGATTACAACAGAGGAATTTTCTGCGTCTTTCTCCATGGCTTCTGCAATTCTGCAAAATTTACTGTCGAGCTCCCCTGCTATAAAAAGCATGTCCATTGAAAGATATTTTAATCCCTTCCAATAGGAAGGCTGCCGGCCGGTCCCCATACCCTTGAGGCTGTTCGCAAGCCCCAGTGGATTTTGGGACAGTCTGTTGTTTCTGATTTTCTCCTTAATATCAGAAGACAAAGACTTTTGTGATGAAAACAGGGGGATATCTTCCCAATAATCAACGAAAGATCTCATGCCTCTGGATAGAATCATATCAGCCAGCTTTTGATCACCTGCATACCTTTGGTTTCTCTCGTCTTCCGTCTTCAACCCTGGGGAAGAGCTTTCCAAAATCAACGTTTTGACGCGATTTGGGTAGGCAGCAGTAAACCCAAGCGCGAGTCGGCCTCCCATTGAATACCCTAGCAGATAGACTTCATTATAGTTCAATTTCTGAAGAAGCCGTTCTAAATCGTCTATAGCCCGTTCAATCCTGTAGCGTTCGGGTGTTTCAGGCGATTCTGTCTTGCCATGTCCAAGCAGATCCACCGCTATCGTTTGGTAATCTTTCAGATAAGGAAGGACACTGCCCCAAGTACTGCCGTCACCGGTAAATCCGTGAAGAAGTACTAACGGGGGACCTTCTCCTTTAATCTCGACATGGTACTGAACACCATTAATAGAAAAAATCATATTCTATCCCCTGTAATGTGAATTATTGTCAAACTACAGCAGCCTTTCTATTTCCCGGGAAACATTATTCCACAATTCTCGATGGTTACGGACATTTTCTTCTCTGTTGGTGACAGCTTCAATGATGGATAAACCCGATATTGTGTCCCACTCTGCCAAAGCTTCCGTAAATTCTTCGAAGGTTTCAGCTTTTTTATAATTTGCTCCATAGAGTTTTGCTGCATGGACAAAATCAAGATCAGCGGGAGTTCCAAATAAAAGCTCAAAATGCTCCTTCTCATTTGCTTGCGGCAAGTAAGAGAAAATGCCTCCGCCGTTGTTATTGATCAGAAGAATCTTCAAGTTGAGGCCATACATCTTCCCTGCCAGCAGGCCATTCATATCATGATAAAAGGCCAAATCACCAATTACCAGATAAGTTGGCTTCCCGGTTGCACTGACGCCCATGGCTGTCGAGACGACACCATCAATCCCATTGGCCCCGCGGTTCGCGAGTACAGTGACATTCTTTTCATTATTCATGAAGAAGGTATCCAAATCCCTGATTGGCATACTATTGCTCGCAAATATTGCCGAGTTTTCCGGGAGGGATTCGATTAAACTTTTGACAGACATTCCTTCATCCAGCGATACATTGTTTTTAACAGTAAAATCAGCTGTTAATTCCTGGGTTTTTTGATTGATCTTCACCCATTGATTCATCCAGCCGCCTTCAGTATCTGTTCCATCCATCATATCGGCCAACCCATTTAATACTTGAGCTTCATCAGCATGTATCATTTCCGTACACTTTCCTGATGGATCTCGCCACATGCCTCCTGAATCTAAGACCCAATGGTCGATTTCCTGATCCTTGAGAAAAAGTGTCAGTGCTTTTGAAACAGGCATAGCCCCGACACGAATGACGATATCCGGTCTCATTGCAGACTTGAATTTTTCTATCCGCAAGAAACTGTCATAACCATCAATGATCAGGGATTTGTCATGGTCCCCGCTTCTTAATGAAGACAGCGGATCCGCCAGCACAGGGAAGTTCATCTTTTCAGCCAGCTTAACAACCGCTTCCACAGCACGGGCATCCAATTGAGGACCGCATACGATCATCCCTTTCCTTTTTCCGGAAAGCTGAAAAGCCAGCCTCTCAAGTACCGAACGTGAAACACTGCCAGCCCCTTGTGTGATGACTGTCTGGCTTTGTTCTTCTTTAAAGGTATATCTCATATCAGGTACAAGCGGTTCGCGAAGCGGGAAATTAAAGTGAACTGGGCCCTCTGGCACACTTTGCGCAAAAGCAGCTCCGCGCGAAGCGGCTCTCTTGGCATATTGAATCATGGAATCAGTGTGTTCAGGGAGGGCCATTTCGTCAAACCATTTTGCATGGCTGCCAAAGAGATCAATCTGGTTAATGGCCTGTGGTGCTCCTACTTCCCTTAATTCATGAGGCCTGTCAGCAGTCAGGACAACCAGCGGCACGCGGGAATATTTGGCTTCAATGACTGCAGGATAATAATTAGCAGCAGCAGTACCTGAAGTACACAATATGGCAACCGGCTGTTTGTCGGCTTTTGCCATGCCAAGTGCAAAGAAGGCTGCCGACCTTTCATCAATATTGATAAACGACTCTATATTCGGATGTTTCGCAAACAGCATTGCCAGCGGGGTTGAACGTGACCCCGGACTGATTACCACTTTGTTGACCCCCGAATGATACAGCTCTTCTATAAACGCAGAAAGATATTCAGTTAGTGCTTTCTGATGATCAAAGTCCATCAGTATTTCCTCCTAAAGCCCGAAGCATTGGTTTGAATTTGATTTGTGTTTCCCGGTATTCACTCTCTGCAGTAGAATCTGAAACGACCCCGCAGCCGGAGAACAAATATGCCTCATCTTTAAATATAAGGCCGGAACGGATGGCGACAGCAAATTCACCGTTTCCATAGGCATCCATCCATCCCATTGGAGCTGCATACAGACCCCTGTCCATCTTTTCAGCTTGCTTGATTGTCTCCATGGCCTTATCCCTTGGAACACCGCCAAGTGCCGGAGTCGGATGAAGCTGGGATACAAACGTTAAAATGGAGGTCCCTTTCTCCGCTTTTCCTTTTACAGGGGTATAAAGATGCTGGATATCCCTCACCTTCATCAGGTCAGGTCCTTTCGGCATTTGCACCTCTGAGCAATGTTGTCCCAGTACATCCTTGATCATTTCAACCACCAGATGATGTTCATGGCGATTTTTCTCATCCCGAAGAAGGCTTTCTCCCAGCAGTCGATCTTCCTCGGGATCGGAGCTGCGTGCTATAGAACCCGCAAGACAGGTGGAAAGGATGGCATCCCCCTCCTTTTTGACAAGCCTTTCGGGCGATGCCCCAAGGAAGCAGCTATTAGCCACTTCCATTGAAAAAATAAAGCTGTCCCGCTGTTCATCCCAGAGGTTTTGAATCACTTCATCAGAAGAGGGTTTATCCTTGAATGTCATAAGCATCTTCCTTGCAAGGACAACCTTCTCCATTTCCCCGGCTTTCAGTTTTGAGACAACTTCCTCCAGGGCCGTCTTCCATTCTTCCGGTGCTACTTCAGTTTCTTTCACCACTTCTAAGGTTGAATTTCTGTCTTGTGACTGTCCTAACAACTCTCTTCGTTTTTCATCAATGATATCTACTAATGTTTCATCATCCTGTGAGGTGCAGAGTATATTGGTCGTCAGATAGCTCTCATCTCCAGCCACCGTCAACATAAACGTTGGCATTTGAAAGATCCCATGTGAAAAATCGGACCACTCTTTCGATCTTGGAACTGATGGATCAAAAGAAAATCCACCAAATAAAAGTGGCCCTGTACCGGCCGTCTCCTCATCAGACTCTATCACTGCATTCTCGATTAAGCGCTTCCACTCGTTCTCAATCGAAGTGTAACGGTTATTTTCAGAATCATTTCGAAGCATATATGCGCTGCCTAAACCGGCAATTTGTGTTGTGTTCTCCTTGTCCTTCCAAAAAAAGCGCTCTCCATTATAAAGCGAAAAGCCCTTTGTATAAAATGAAAGGGGGTTTACGCGGCTGACCTTTTGAACTGCACTGTATAAAACCGGGACGCCTTCAGCTTTAGCTTTTGCCAATGCCTTTTCAAAGCTGCCTCCGATTTTGATATCATGAATAATACTCAAAACAATCCCCCCATAAAGCCTTCCTTAGATTTAAACCTATTTTAAGATACACCTGACATATAGTCGTGTCAACGTTCATCACTTTATTTCCTTATTATATAATAACGTCTTTTTGCACATTTGAGAAACGGAACGTTTTATCTTTTAAGATATGGAAAATAACACCTTCCGGCTTTTTGAAAAAGTTATTGACACTTTTGTGTCCTTTACCTAAACTTTAATCTGTAAAGCAATTGTAACTTAAACTATTTCCCACAATTAAGGAGAGGACCAAGATGGAGACATATACATCCAATATTGTGGAGTCAGATAAAGGCTGGCGTATCTGGTGGCAGCTGACCAGACCCCATACACTTACAGCCGCATTTGTGCCCGTCCTGCTTGGAACTGCATTAGCCGTACAGTACGGGGATATTGACTGGCTTCTCTTTTTAGCAATGTTGGCAGCAAGCATCCTGATTCAGGCTGCGACCAACATGTTCAACGAATACTATGATTACGCGAGGGGCCTTGATAACGAGAAATCAATCGGAATCGGCGGTGCAATCGTCCGCAACGGCGTCAAGCCCTCTACGGTAAAAGGCCTTGCATTCGGTTTATATGGGGCCGCATTCCTCCTCGGCTTGTACATCTGTGCCAACAGCAGCTGGTGGCTGGCAGTGATAGGCTTAGTTTGCATGGCAGCAGGCTATTTTTATACTGGTGGACCTGTTCCAATTGCCTACACACCCTTCGGTGAAATTGTAGCAGGCTTTTTCATGGGAATTGTGATCATCTTGATCTCATTCTATATCCAGACAGGGATTGTGACCGCATCGAGTGTCCTGATTTCGATTCCAATCTTTCTCCTTGTCGGTATGATCCTGATGGCGAACAACATCCGCGATTTCGATGGAGATAAAGAAAACGGCAGAAAAACGCTGGCAATCCTTATAGGCAGGAAAAAAGCGATCAATCTGCTTGGCGCAGCCTTTGCCCTTTCCTACATTTGGGTGATTGCACTCGTCATTGCCGGTTCATTTACACCATGGCTCCTCATCAGCATAATCAGCATTCCAAAAGCCATTAAAGCCTACAAAGGGTTTATTGGAAAAACAATGCCGATACAAATGATGCCTGCCATGAAAGCAACAGCTCAAACCAACACAATTTTTGGTTTCCTGCTTTCAATCGGATTGTTTATAAGCTATATCTAAGTTAGGAAAAGACCAATCGCCAACGCGATTGGTCTTTTCATGTTCCTTACATTCTCACACTTTCCTTAGGCAAAACCTACGGGCAAGGCCATAAAGGATACATAAACTAAAAAAATGGCTGTATTCTGCTTCAACGAAGAACGGATGGAGGTGTACAAAATGACGTTACGGACAACAGGATTGATCGAAAACTCCCCGGTGAGCGGAATTCGTCCCAATCAGCAAATGTCGGTGCAGATCATGAACCGGAATGCATCCCATTTTTCATCTGTACTTATCCAGGGCTTTCATGGCACAGAGCGCAAACCGTATATCCTGAAGACCATCGAGATTCCACCTCAACAGTCAAAGTGCTTAAACTTCTATGCCGAGTTTGATATGCTCTTTTTTGAATTTAACGTACTGAATGAAATGGAAGAGAACGTAGAGATAACTCTATGGGGCAAAAATTCGGATGGATTATTAACCATGCAACATCCGGTGTTTTCAGAACTAACAAATCAACTAGTTCAACAAGTACAGGAACAAAACGGATGCAGAAAAACGTTTGGTTTCGGCTCTTTATACGGTTCTGATGAAGAACAGCCTCTAAATGGCCGGTTCGAGACCATTGAATTTGATGAAACAGGGCCCGCTGTGAATGCCGCTCCTGCCCTGTTGACCAATCTCCTTTCTGTCTCTGAAAATGGGATGTATGAGATTACTGCCCAACTGACTCTTCTGCTGGATACCCGGGAATACTCAGTGCAGGGAGCCAGTTTTGAACTATTCCGCGGCAATCAGTTCCTTCCAGGCTCAAGGTTTGATTTATATATAAGTGAACCAGAAACCAAACTGATTACGACAATAGGCAAGACAATCCAGTGTAAGCTGTCTGCCGAAGATGCCATCAGCATAAGAGTTTCTGCCGCCTTAAATCAGCCCTATTACCGGTCAGGATCACTTACCATAAAGCGGCTCTATTAAGGGTTGTTTTTCCTATTAATGTTTTCCATCCTCAAAATCATGTTTCCGCCCTGTCCATATTGGATAAAGTACAACATACATGAAAATCAACAAAACTTTTTCATACTTGATTGCACCTCCAATATCAAATGGAATAAAGGACGTGACACAGATGTTGACGGATAAACAACTTGAAAAGTTAAAGGATGAATTGCTGGAACGACAAGAGCAGCTTCAAAGGCACTTGGACAATGATAAAAAGACGCTGCATGGCCAAAATGAGCAGGAGAGATACGGCGAGCTGAATACGGTTGATAATCACCCTGCCGACCTTGGAACAGAATTATATGAACGTGAAAAAGGGTTTGCCCTCGATGACCATGCAGAATCAGAGATGGAAAAGGTGGATCAGGCCCTTGCAGCGATGGAAGAAGGAACATACGGAAAGTGCAGGGTTTGCGGCAAAGAAATCGAGTACGAACGATTGGAAGTGCTGCCGACCACCCTTTACTGCAAAGAAGATACACCAGAGACCACGCTTGCAACAGACAGACCCGTCGAGGAGGATATTCTGACGCCTCCGAAGAACGACAGCTATATTAAAGGCCGGAGAGATGAAATAAAAGATTACCAGGACAGTTTCCAGGAAGCCGGCAGGTACGGAACTTCCGAAACCCCTTCAGATTTCCAAGGTACCTATAATGATTATAATTCCATGTATCAGGATGGAGTCAGATCGAATGATGGAAACACAGAAGACATTGATTCCTTCTCTGCTACAGACATCGAAGGAAAAGAAAGAAAAGTCGTCCCAAATGAAAAAATGGACGACTATGAAGACAAGCTGGATCGTGAAGACCTTGAATCACCGATTGGAAATATCCCCTACAAAAAGGGAGACAGCTACGTTTCAGATAAGAAAAAATAATATCACAGGCTAATCATGCCTGATGGTCTATCGATATCTTTACTCACACGCCGGTCCCGCCGAAAGGTCCGGTACACAAAAGGAAAGCGCCGGTAATAATCTAACTCGTTCGGTTGAGAGGGAGAAAATGCCTATTTGCTGGTGGTTTTGCCGGTTAAAATACAAGGCTGTTTTCGCATATATTGTTGTTTTCGGAAAAATCCCAAGTGCCGGATTTTTCCCCTGTATTATAGGGTTTTACTCTCGAAAAAGAACGGGCAGCTCTTTTCTTTCCCTCTCACCGCGGTTTTAACGACGATTTACCAGGATATTAGTTGAAATTTATATTGAATAGCAACAAAGTTTACGAAAAGAGCCAAATACAAAGACTTTTGCAGGCTGTTTTGAAGTGTATTATGAATGAAAATTGCACAAAAAAGAGGAGCTGCCAACGACCTTGCAGCTCCTCACTTCTATTATGTGTTATTAATTAAGCCCCAGATCGGTTGCACAGCCGGTTTCCCGTTAAACTTTACATTCTTCAGCAATGAAACCAGGTTCTCTGCTAATTGAGGTTTATAGAGGGAAAAATTATCCTTAATTAGCAAATAGTATTGAAAACAGCTTAAATAGAGGGAGAAATTCCTCTTATTTGACTCAGAAAACGTGAAAATAGGCAGCTTTGCTTTGTATAAAGGGAAAAACTCCCCTTATTTTCCGCAAAAACCACGTCTACTCTACATCTAACGGTAAAATCTCCCCTTATTTTTCTCCCACTGGTTATTCCCCTTCTCTTCCCATCTATTGTATCTGGCAATAACGAATCCGCGGACAAATTTGTAACATAAAATGCAGACCAGTTTGCAACACCACATACATTTATGCGGTAGTGCAAATTGGCCTGCAAATCAGTATGCAGCAATAAGCGAAAAAACACCGAAACTATTGATATGCCGATAAAAAAGGCGATACAAAATGCTATGCAAATTGTACCGCAAATTACCTTTCAATTTATTGGTTTCTCCCTCTGTACTGAACGGGTTAGTAATAATCAGCTGCGCTTTCTTTTTTATCTCTTGATCAGTTGCTTTCCGGTAATTCCCCAAATATCATCAGCATACTCTTTGATCGTCCTGTCACTGGAAAAATAGCCGGAACCAGCGATATT
This sequence comes from Bacillus sp. SRL337, assembly GCF_984799155.1. Lineage (NCBI taxonomy): Bacteria > Bacillati > Bacillota > Bacilli > Caryophanales > Bacillaceae > Bacillus > Bacillus sp. SRL337. Next base: position 3,705,743 of record NZ_OZ481793.1, read on the forward strand.
GATCAAACTTTTTTGCAGCCACAGGTCTGTATTTTCATACGCCTTTCCTGCCTTTTCCTGTATAGTTGCATAGGAGGCAAAGTCCCGCAGAACAAAATACTGATCATTTTCAGCCAGAAGCGAATCGAAAATCTCTTCAAAGTGGTCTGCAGAGTCAGGCAGTGTACCATCTATCAACTGATTGATGACCTGTTTGATATGTTCATCATGATGATAATACTCCATAGAATAATATCCACCCTCGGCATAGTACTTCATGACCTCTTCAGCCGATAATCCAAAAATAAAGATATTCTCGGGACCGGCCTTCTCAAGGATTTCAATATTTGCGCCATCCAGGGTACCCACTGTTAAGGCACCGTTCATCATGAATTTCATATTGCCCGTTCCAGATGCCTCTTTGCTCGCAGTTGAAATTTGCTCACTGATATCGGCGGCCGGGATGATATCCTCTGCTAAAGAAACCCTATAATTTTCCATGAACACCACTTTAATGCGGCCTTTTACAACCGGGTCATGATTAACGAGTTTCGCAACCGAGTCGATCAGCTTGATAATTTTTTTAGCATAAAAGTATCCTGGTGATGCCTTTGCCCCGAAAATGAAAGTCCTTGGATGCATATCAAAGCTCGAGTCTTCCCTGAAACGGTTATACAAATGAAGGATATGCAGAACATTCAGGAGCTGTCTTTTGTATGCATGAAGACGTTTGATCTGAACATCAAAGATTGAACCTGGATCGACTTGCAGTCCGTTCTGTTCCATGATTTTTTGGGCAAGCTGCTGTTTCTTATAATGTTTAACCTTCTGCAGTTCCTCCAGGAACATCCGGTCTTCTTTAAAAGCATGAAGTGCGTGCAGCTTTTCCGGCTCATGGACCCAATCACTTCCTATCGCATTTGTCACCAGTTTAGCGAGAGGCTGGTTTGCCTTTAACAACCATCTGCGGTGAGTGATTCCGTTGGTTTTATTATTGAATTTGTCAGGATAAAATTGATAAAACAAGTTCATTTCCCTCTGCTTCAATATTTCAGTGTGTATGGCTGCAACACCATTTACACTGAAACTGCCCGCAATGGCAAGGTGGGCCATCTTTATTTCCCCATGCGAAACGATAGCCATTTGTTCAATCCTATTCCATTCGCCGGGATATTTTTGCCACAAGGTCTGGCAGAACCGCTCATTAATCTCATTTACAATCATAAAAATTCGCGGAAGCAATGGTTTAAAGATTCTGACGGGCCACCGTTCCAATGCTTCTGATAAGGTGGTGTGATTCGTATAGGCAAAAGTCTTTGAAGTGATGCTCCAGGCATCGTCCCAATCCAGCCCATGTTCATCCAGGAGGATCCTCATCAATTCGGGAATTGCCAGCACAGGGTGTGTATCATTGATATGAATTGAAATAAAGTCATGTAAGTCACGGATGTCACGCTTTTGCGCCAGATAGGATCTCAGAATGGACCGCAGACTGGCACTGACAAGAAAATACTGTTGTTTCAAACGCAATGTCTTCCCCTCATCATGTGTATCATCCGGATAAAGGAATTCCGTGATTGCCTCTGTTTCCCTTTTATGTTTCATCATATCTCTGCCGGCTTGATAAGAAGAAGGTTCAGCACTCCAAAGCCTCAACGTATTGACCGTTGACGTCTGGTATCCAACTACGGGCATATCATAGGGAACAGCTGTTACAGCTTCTGCATCCATATGGCGGAACTTCCAGCGGCCATTCTCTTCATGTGATTCCACTCTCCCCCAGAAGAGCACCTCCACTGCCAAATCCGGCTTCCTCACTTCCCAGACATGGCCGTGACGCAGCCACTGTTCCGGCAGTTCCACTTGAAATCCTTTGACGATCTTTTGTTCAAAGAGACCATGCTTATATCGGATGCCGCATCCATGTCCAGGAAGGTCGAGGGAGGCCAGTGAGTCCAAAAAACATGCGGCAAGCCTTCCCAGACCGCCATTTCCAAGACCCGCATCCGCTTCCTCTTCTTCAATATCATCAAGGTCAATACCCAGGTCGGTCAGTCCTGCTTCGACAATTTCATAGATTCCCAAATTCATAAGATTCTGGCGGAGCAAGCGGCCAAGCAGAAATTCAATCGATAAGTAATAGACCTGCTTCTGCCCTGTGAACCGATATTGCTCATTGGTGCCGATCCAGTTGATGCTGATGTACTCCCTGATTATATTCCCAAGCGTGAAATACTGATCACGGCTTGTGGATTCAGGAAAAGTTTTCCCATACATCATTTCAAGCCGCTTCAGGAATACCACTTTAAAATCATTTTTATCAGAAAACATGGCTCTCACTCCTGGATGAAATTTTCGCGTAAAGTTGATTGTATTTAAACGCGGACTGGGCCCATCCACAGTCAACCCCCATCGCTTCTCTGACAATTCTTTCCCATGTGTTCGTGTCTTCATGATAAAACGCCAATGCCCTCTTCAATGTGTAGAGCATATCATGTGCATTGAAATTCCTGAATGAAAAACCGTGCCCCTCACCTGTATCCTCATTATAGGAAAGGACCGAATCATTCAGCCCTCCTGTTTCCCGAACAAGTGGCAGCGTTCCATATCTAAGGGCAATCATCTGCCCTAACCCGCAGGGCTCAAACTTCGAAGGCATTAAAAATAAATCCGATCCAGCGTAAATCTGTTTAGCAAGGCTTTCATCAAAGCCAATGTGGACTCTCAGCTTTTCAGGATATGCATTCGCCATATTGTTAAAGAATTGTTCAAACTCCTGGTCTCCCGTACCAAGAATTATAAACTGCAGATTTCCCTGCATGATTTCGCTGAAAACCCCCTTCACCAGGTCAAGACCTTTCTGCTTGGTCAATCTGGAAACGATGGAAATAATCGGCACATCCTGGTTCTGATCTAAACCGAATTTCTGCTGAAGCCGCCTCTTATTCTCCTTCTTCTTGCTGGGATCCTCTTTTGTAAAAGGTACAATGCCGGCTCCTGCCTCCGGCGAATAGTAAGAGTCATCGATCCCATTCAAAATCCCCTGGAGGCTGCCTGCACGCCCTCTCAGCACACCTTCAAGCTTCTCTCCATAATATGCGGTCAGTATCTCATCCCTGTAAGTTGGACTGACAGTCGTAATATAATCACTTGCAATAAGGGCCGCCTTCATGAAATTGATATTCCCATAAAACTCCAGCTGTTCAGGGTGAAAATAGGACTCGTCAATACTCAATAAATCTGTCATGACTTCCTTCGGAAATACACCTTGGAATTGCAGGTTGTGTATCGTAAAGATGCTCCTGATAAAACTGTACCCTTTTCTCCATTGATACTGGGTGCGCAGCAGAAAAGGAATCATGCCTGTGTGCCAATCATGGCAGTGGAGAATATCAGGATAAAAATCAAGTTGTGGCAGGCTTTCCAGGACCGCTTTTGTAAAATAGGAAAATCTCTCGCCGTCATCCCAGTACCCGTAAAGGCCGTCCCGTTTAAAATAAAATTCATTATCCACAAAGTAGAACGTGACACCATCATGTTCCAAGGATTCTATCCCGCAGTATTGTTCCCGCCAGCCGACCCGGACGGAAAACTCACAGACCTTTTTCATTTTGTTCCTATACGGCTCTGCGATTGATTGATATTTTGGCAGAATCACCCTGACATCAGTGCCCAGGCTTTTTAACTCTTTTGGCAGGGAGCCGGTTACATCCGCCAGCCCGCCTGACTTGATGAAAGGAACACATTCCGAGACAACAAATAATACCTTCACGAGTTCATCAACGCTCCTTGGATCATTCCTTTTCTGATGACAATTGGATCCTGCCGGGTTCCGACAAGTTTCACATTGTCCTCTATCTTCACATCTTTGTCCAGAATGACATGTTCTAATACACAATTTTCCCCTACTTGGCTTTTTTGCATAATGATACTGTTTGAAACCATGCTTCCTCTGCCGATTTTAACGCCTCTGAACACAGTGCTGTTCATTACATTCCCTTCAATGAAGCAGCCATTGGCAATGATTGCATTCTTCACAGTCGCACCATTTTGATATCTTGTAGGGGGTTCATCCTTTACCTTGGTAAGGACTGGGTACTCTTTTCGGAACAGCTGTTTCCAGCATTCGGGTTTAAGGAGATTCATGCTTGCATTGAAATAACTTTGAATGCATTCAATCCTTTCAACATATCCCAAATATTCATAGTCGCATATACTTAACCCGCCTGTTTTATCCTCAACCACATCTTTCATACAAGTATAGCCCGTTTTCTCACGTGTTTCGATCAACTCAATAAGCCGGGAAGTCTCCAGAAGATAGATCTCCATGGACCTTTGCTCATGATTCATCTTTGTAATATCACAGCCTGTCTCCATGTGGCGCTTTAGCATAGGAGTGAAATCTGTCGTGAATATCGTATTGCAGTTGGTAATCAAAGCATATTTCTGTTTGCTTCGTTGGAAATAATCCATATGATGTGCGAAATGATTGAATGAGCCCATCGCCTGGTTTGCCGAAACAATCGCCGGAGCCGGGAAAAAGAACAACCCGTCTCTCTTTCTGTTCAAGTCCCAGTTTTTACCCGAACCTAAATGGTCCATAAGCGAACGATACTGATATTTAGGAAAGATCGCTACACTGTGAATGCCGGAATTCACCATATTGGATAAGATGAAATCGATTAATCGGTAGCGTCCTGCAACCGGCACAGCAGCCAATGAACGGTTCAGCAGCAAATCTTCCAAGGATTGGTGATAAGTGGTTGCGTCAATTACTCCTAGCATTGATTTATTCAAGTGATTACCCCCTGTCGCATGATGAGTGGTTATTGTGCTTCCTCTTCTTCCATAATGGATTCCAGCAATGTTTCTGTAACAAGAATGACGTCATCAGACCCTTCCTCGGGAATGATGCATACTCCATCAGGGATCCTGATATTTGGCGGTACAATCACCTTTTCCAAATAAGCACCTTTTCCGATTGCCGCATCAGGCATAATGACCGAATCTTTAACATGAGCCCCGGTTTCCACTCTTGTTCCCTGGAATAACACCGAATGATCTACAACTCCCTCAATATAACAGCCTTCATTAATCAGAGAACCTTCCACAACAGCCTCTTCAGAAATATACTGAGGCGGCTGGTTGGGATTCACTGAGTAAATGCGCCATTCATGGTCAAATAGATTCAAGTCGCATTCATCATCCAGCAAGTCCATATTTGCCTCCCAAAGGCTCTTCACCGTTCCAACGTCTTTCCAGTATCCATTGAATGGATAGGCCATTAATTTTTTCTTTTCTTCAAGGAGCAAAGGGATCACATCTTTCCCGAAGTCATGGCTTGATTCCGGATTCCGGTCATCCATCTCAAGATACTCTTTTAACAGTGACCAGTTAAAGATATAAATGCCCATGGAAGCAAGGTTATTTTTCGGTTTCGGCGGTTTTTCATCAAACTCTACTATTCTCATATCTTCTGAAGTATTCATGATTCCAAAGCGGCTTGCTTCCTCCCATGGAACTTCGAGGACGGAGATGGTTACATCCGCTTTTTTACTTGCATGGTACTCCAGCATCTTTTCATAATCCATTTTATAAATATGGTCTCCTGAGAGAATGAGGACATACTCAGGATCAAACTGTGCGATATAATTAAGATTCTGGTAAATGGCACTGGCTGTCCCTGTATACCAACGGACTTCCGATGACTCAGCGTAGGGAGGCAGAACGGTCACTCCGCCGCTCTTCCTGTCGAGGTCCCACGCACTTCCGATTCCAATGTAAGAATTGAGGAGAAGAGGCTGATACTGGGTCAGCACCCCTACAGTTTCTATACCTGAATTGGTACAGTTGCTTAATGTGAAATCGATGATACGGTATTTCCCTCCGAATGGTACTGCGGGTTTAGCGAGGCTTTTAGTCAGTGAACTTAACCTGCTGCCTTTCCCTCCTGCTAATAACATTGCGACACAATCTGACTTTGCCATACTTAATGCGCTCCTTCCTGCGATGAATTGGTCTTAGATATACTACTGCATATGGTGGGATGGTCATCTCCACATAACATGGTTTCCCATGGTAACCCTCTCTTTTTACCGGTAAAATTTCTTGGTTGATTTGGTTGGATCCTCCGAACCTGTAATGATCGCTGTTCCAAATTTCCCTGTAACCATCCGCCTCCAGTACACCGACTTTATAATGGTGATAAACCACCGGACTGAAATTGCAAATGACCAGCATATGATCGTCGGGCTGTTCTGCTTTTCGGATGAACGAAAAAATCTGCTGGGATGCATTGTTTACATCCACCCAATCAAATCCTTCCGACCGATGGTCCTGCTCATACAATGAAGGCGACCTTTTATATAAATGCAAAAGCTCCTTAAGATATGAATTAAACTTTTGATGTTTTTCAAAATCCATCAGATGCCAGTCAATCTGTTCAAGGTCTTTCCATTCAGAAAACTGCGCCACCTCTGTTCCCATGAATAAAAGCTTCTTGCCGGGGTGTGCCGTCATGAAACCAAGAAGCAGGCGGAGCTGGGCAAATTTCTGCCAGTAGTCCCCCGGCATTTTATCGAGCAGAGATTTCTTTCCATGCACCACTTCATCATGTGAAAATGGCAGGATATAATTTTCGGTGAAAGCATACAAAAGAGAAAACGTGATTAAAGAATGCTTCTCCTGGCGTTCAGACGGCTGAGATTCCATATATTTCAGCACATCATTCATCCACCCCATATTCCACTTATAATTGAAGCCCAGTCCCCCATAGTGGACTGGAGACGTAACCTGCGGCCAATCAGTGGAATCTTCAGCGATCATCAGGGCATATGGGTCAAAATCAAACACGGACTTATTCAGTTTCTTTAAAAATGCGATTCCCTCATGGTTCACGCTGTTTTCATCCCGATTTGCTCGATAGATAATGTTTGCTACAGCGTCCACCCGGAAACCATCGATATGAAATTCTTCCATCCAGAACCTGGCGCTCGAAAGGAGGAAACTTTGAACCTCGCCTTTTCCCAAGTCAAAGTTTGCCGTACCCCATGTATAATTTTCCCGGTCATATTCATGGGCATAGTCATACAGGAACGATCCATCAAATTGATATAATCCATGGGCATCTTTACAAAAATGGCCCGGAACCCAGTCCAGGATCACCCCAAGCCCATGGGCATGACATTCATTAATGAAATATTTGAAATCAGCTGGAGAGCCATAACGGCTGGTAGGAGCAAAATAGCCTGTCCCCTGATAGCCCCACGAACGATCGTAGGGATGTTCAATGATAGGAAGTAATTCAATATGGGTAAAACCGTGTGAGACAGCATGTGGAATGATTTCTGCGGCCATTTCCCGATAGCTCAAAAACTCTTTTTCATCTTGCTTGCGCCAAGTTCCCAAATGGACTTCATAGATAAACATCGGCTGGTTATAAACAGGCGTTTCACCCTTTTTCGACAGCCATTCTTCATCCGTCCACTCGTAGTCCCCCAAGTCACAGACGATACTGGCTGTATTCGGCCGCAGCTCGTTATTAAATGAAAAAGGATCGCTCTTCAAGAGGATTTCCCCAGCCGCTGTCACGATCTCATATTTATATATGTGGTGGAGAAGGTCCTCCCCTGTGTCCAAAAACCATATACCTTCTTCATTGAGCTTTTGGCATTCATACCCCTCACTATCCCAATCATTAAAACTCCCGGCTACACTGACAGATCTCGCTTCAGGGGCCCAAACACAAAAGGCGGTATTGTATCTTCCATCCTTTTCAATACGATGAGCACCGAACATGCGGAAAGCCTCGAACAAATTACCTTCATGGAACAAATGAATATTAAAATCGGTAGGAATCACGGCATTCATCTCTTTCACCTGCAGTTAAATTTAAATGTATTTTATATAAATCTTCTTTCAAACTAAAGAAAATCCTTTAGTTATTTTTCGGAAATATCCGACAATTCAAAGGTATGTAAGCGGTTCACATGAAAATCTGCTTCTGCAGATAGAGAAGTTTTAAGGGATTGTGACGGGTTTTGTCGAAAAGTTTTCGTAACTTAAAAGAGAGGTGAGAGCAGAAAAGGGCATAAAAACGAGGATAAGGAGATAATTTGGGTTCAGTCTCATCTCAGCAGGAAGAGATGAATGGAAAAATATTTTAACCATTGTAGGAATAAGCTTTCTACCCAGCATGGACGGGACTTGCCTGTTAGGAATATCCGATTTGATAGATCTGATTTTTCAGGATCACTAGGTGGTGTTTTAGTCTCATCATTTTTTGTTGTCGATTTATTTGGTGCCTTAATAAAACCCTATGGAGCCATCAGTTGTAATCAATTTTATTTGATGACTAAATAAACCACACCACATGCAGATTGTTCCATATCAGTTCATTTGGTATCTTACTCTTCCTTATTTTGTTTTGCCTGAGGCCATATCTTACTTAATTGGCCCGCTTTCGTTCCGTTAAAGAGTCCAGATTCAAAATCAACCGTTTTTTAGCATACAAAAAAACACTATCTGTTTAGATAGTGTTTTGGAATGACCCGTACGGGATTCGAACCCGTGTTACCGCCGTGAAAGGGCGGTGTCTTAACCGCTTGACCAACGGGCCAAATATAGATGGCGGAGAAGGAGGGATTTGAACCCTCGCGCCAGTTGCCCGACCTACACCCTTAGCAGGGGCGCCTCTTCAGCCACTTGAGTACTTCTCCAATAATGGCTCCGCAGGCAGGACTCGAACCTGCGACCGATCGGTTAACAGCCGATAGCTCTACCACTGAGCTACTGCGGAACAAACAAAAGTGGGCCTAAGTGGACTCGAACCACCGACCTCACGCTTATCAGGCGTGCGCTCTAACCAGCTGAGCTATAGGCCCATGGAGCGGGTGAAGGGAATCGAACCCTCATCATCAGCTTGGAAGGCTGAGGTTTTACCACTAAACTACACCCGCAATAACTAAATGGGGCGACTGATGGGAATCGAACCCACGAATGTCGGAACCACAATCCGATGCGTTAACCACTTCGCCACAATCGCCATAATATTTAGTATTAAAAATGGTGGCTCAGGACGGAATCGAACCGCCGACACATGGATTTTCAGTCCATTGCTCTACCAACTGAGCTACTGAGCCATAATATGTTTCGGCTTACGCTAAGCTGCGAATCTCTTCGTCAGCGCCCTTATTCACATCCTCACGCACATCAGTGCGCTCCGATGTTCATTCGGTTGCTTCCTTGACCTTCTTGCTTATCGAAACCCTCTTATTCTGGAATCACATTCATAAAATTTCGCTAAGCTGCAGATCTCTGTATGCTTCAACGAAACCCACTTTGTATTGGTCACAATTCTTCATGAAAAATGGCGGTCCGGACGGGACTCGAACCCGCGACCTCCTGCGTGACAGGCAGGCATTCTAACCAACTGAACTACCGGACCATGTGAGGCTTTCGCTTATGGCGAAAGCCTCTTGTATTGCGGGAGCAGGATTTGAACCTGCGACCTTCGGGTTATGAGCCCGACGAGCTACCGAACTGCTCCATCCCGCGACGATAAAAGATATGGCGGAGGAAGAGGGATTCGAACCCCCGCGGGCTTTAACACCCCTGTCGGTTTTCAAGACCGATCCCTTCAGCCGGACTTGGGTATTCCTCCGTATAATGATTAAAGAATAATGGTGGACCTTGTAGGACTCGAACCTACGACCGGACGGTTATGAGCCGTCTGCTCTAACCAACTGAGCTAAAGGTCCCTTAAGTAGCGGCGGAGGGGATCGAACCCCCGACCTCACGGGTATGAACCGTACGCTCTAGCCAGCTGAGCTACACCGCCATGTTATTAGAATTTCCCTTTACTCACTATGTCTGCGAGTTGTTGGAAGTTTATTTTACTCCGCTCTGCTTCGTAAAAAAACTAAGTGGAGCCTAGCGGGATCGAACCGCTGACCTCCTGCGTGCAAAGCAGGCGCTCTCCCAGCTGAGCTAAGGCCCCAAAAATGTGACTGAAGTGGTCGGGAAGACAGGATTTGAACCTGCGACCCCTTGGTCCCAAACCAAGTGCTCTACCAAGCTGAGCTACTCCCCGAAATAAATGGCGCGCCCGAGAGGAGTCGAACCCCTAACCTTTTGATCCGTAGTCAAACGCTCTATCCAATTGAGCTACGGGCGCATATATTAAACTGTCTGGTGCCGAGGACCGGAATCGAACCGGTACGGTAGTCACCTACCGCAGGATTTTAAGTCCTGTGCGTCTGCCAGTTCCGCCACCCCGGCTAAGAACCTGTAATGGAGCGGAAGACGGGATTCGAACCCGCGACCCCCACCTTGGCAAGGTGATGTTCTACCACTGAACTACTTCCGCAAAAATATGGTGCGGGTGAAGGGAGTCGAACCCCCACGCCTTGCGGCGCCAGATCCTAAGTCTGGTGCGTCTGCCAATTCCGCCACACCCGCATATTTTTTCACCAATTAAAATGGTGAGCCATGAAGGATTCGAACCTTCGACCCTCTGATTAAAAGTCAGATGCTCTACCAACTGAGCTAATGGCTCATTAAGAATATAAGTGGTGCCGGCAAGAGGACTTGAACCCCCAACCTACTGATTACAAGTCAGTTGCTCTACCAGTTGAGCTACACCGGCAAGTGTTTTTCTAACAAGAACCAATTGTACTATCTTTTGATGTTAAATGCAATATCTCTTTTTGGAAATCATGGTGGAGGATGACGGGATCGAACCGCCGACCCTCTGCTTGTAAGGCAGATGCTCTCCCAGCTGAGCTAATCCTCCATTATAAAGCCTGGCGACGTCCTACTCTCACAGGGGGAGATCCCCCAACTACCATCGGCGCTGAAGAGCTTAACTTCCGTGTTCGGCATGGGAACGGGTGTGACCTCTTCGCCTTAGTCACCAGACATTGTCTTTTTATGGACAAGTATTATTATAACGAGATCATTTTATTTTTCAAGTGTTTTTGAAAAAATTGTTCTCTCAAAACTAGATAAAGGTCATGAAGAATCAGATAGGATTCCGAGTTTCGCTATTTGCAAACCAGCTCCGGCGGCTAGAAGCTCGGGGTCATTAACCATCAATCAGCCGAGGGCGAAGAACACCCTTATCTGCTTGCTGTCTAATGCCTGTCACTTCTGGTGAAGCCGCCTGCGCTTTTTAACGTGGTTAAGTCCTCGATCGATTAGTATCTGTCAGCTGCACGTGTCGCCACGCTTCCACCTCAGACCTATCTACCTGATCATCTTTCAGGGATCTTACTCACAAAAAGTGATGGGAAATCTCATCTCGAGGGGGGCTTCATGCTTAGATGCTTTCAGCACTTATCCCTTCCGCACATAGCTACCCAGCGATGCCTTTGGCAAGACAACTGGTACACCAGCGGTGCGTCCATCCCGGTCCTCTCGTACTAAGGACAGCTCCTCTCAAATTTCCTGCGCCCACGACGGATAGGGACCGAACTGTCTCACGACGTTCTGAACCCAGCTCGCGTACCGCTTTAATGGGCGAACAGCCCAACCCTTGGGACCGACTACAGCCCCAGGATGCGATGAGCCGACATCGAGGTGCCAAACCTCCCCGTCGATGTGGACTCTTGGGGGAGATAAGCCTGTTATCCCCGGGGTAGCTTTTATCCGTTGAGCGATGGCCCTTCCATGCGGAACCACCGGATCACTAAGCCCGACTTTCGTCCCTGCTCGACTTGTAGGTCTCGCAGTCAAGCTCCCTTGTGCCTTTACACTCTGCGAATGATTTCCAACCATTCTGAGGGAACCTTTGGGCGCCTCCGTTACTCTTTAGGAGGCGACCGCCCCAGTCAAACTGCCCACCTGACACTGTCTCCCACCCCGATCAGGGGCGCGGGTTAGAAGTTCAACACAGCCAGGGTAGTATCCCACCAGCGCCTCCACCGAAGCTGGCGCTCCGGTTTCCAAGGCTCCTACCTATCCTGTACAAGCTGTGCCAAAATTCAATATCAGGCTACAGTAAAGCTCCACGGGGTCTTTCCGTCCTGTCGCGGGTAACCTGCATCTTCACAGGTACTATAATTTCACCGAGTCTCTCGTTGAGACAGTGCCCAGATCGTTGCGCCTTTCGTGCGGGTCGGAACTTACCCGACAAGGAATTTCGCTACCTTAGGACCGTTATAGTTACGGCCGCCGTTTACTGGGGCTTCGGTTCGCACCTTCGCTTGCGCTAAGCACTCCCCTTAACCTTCCAGCACCGGGCAGGCGTCAGCCCCTATACTTCGCCTTACGGCTTCGCAGAGACCTGTGTTTTTGCTAAACAGTCGCCTGGGCCTATTCACTGCGGCTCTCTCGGGCTTGCACCCTACCAGAGCACCCCTTCTCCCGAAGTTACGGGGTCATTTTGCCGAGTTCCTTAACGAGAGTTCTCTCGCTCACCTTAGGATTCTCTCCTCGCCTACCTGTGTCGGTTTGCGGTACGGGCACCTTTTTCCTCGCTAGAGGCTTTTCTTGGCAGTGTGGAATCAGGAACTTCGGTACTATATTTCCCTCGCTGTCACAGCTCAGCCTTTATGGTGACGGGATTTGCCTCATCACCAGCCTAACTGCTTAGACGCGCATATCCAACAGCGCGCTTACCCTATCCTCCTGCGTCCCCCCATCACTCAAACGGAAAAGAGGTGGTACAGGAATATCAACCTGTTATCCATCGCCTACGCCTTTCGGCCTCGGCTTAGGTCCCGACTAACCCTGAGCGGACGAGCCTTCCTCAGGAAACCTTAGGCATTCGGTGGACAGGATTCTCACCTGTCTTTCGCTACTCATACCGGCATTCTCACTTCTAAGCGCTCCACCAGTCCTTACGGTCCAGCTTCTCAGCCCTTAGAACGCTCTCCTACCACTGACACCAAATGGTGTCAATCCACAGCTTCGGTGATACGTTTAGCCCCGGTACATTTTCGGCGCAGAGTCACTCGACCAGTGAGCTATTACGCACTCTTTAAATGGTGGCTGCTTCTAAGCCAACATCCTGGTTGTCTAAGCAACTCCACATCCTTTTCCACTTAACGTATACTTTGGGACCTTAGCTGGTGGTCTGGGCTGTTTCCCTTTCGACTACGGATCTTATCACTCGCAGTCTGACTCCCATGGATAAGTCTTTGGCATTCGGAGTTTGTCTGAATTCGGTAACCCGATGAGGGCCCCTAGTCCAAACAGTGCTCTACCTCCAAGACTCTTACTACATGAGGCTAGCCCTAAAGCTATTTCGGAGAGAACCAGCTATCTCCAAGTTCGATTGGAATTTCTCCGCTACCCACACCTCATCCCCGCACTTTTCAACGTGCGTGGGTTCGGGCCTCCATTCAGTGTTACCTGAACTTCACCCTGGACATGGGTAGATCACCTGGTTTCGGGTCTACGACCACATACTCATTCGCCCTATTCAGACTCGCTTTCGCTGCGGCTCCGTCTTTCCGACTTAACCTTGCATGGGATCGTAACTCGCCGGTTCATTCTACAAAAGGCACGCCATCACCCGTTAACGGGCTCTGACTACTTGTAGGCACACGGTTTCAGGTTCTATTTCACTCCCCTTCCGGGGTGCTTTTCACCTTTCCCTCACGGTACTGGTTCACTATCGGTCACTAGGGAGTATTTAGCCTTGGGAGATGGTCCTCCCAGCTTCCGACGGGATTTCTCGTGTCCCGCCGTACTCAGGATCCACTCAAGAGGGAACGAAGTTTCGACTACAGGGTTGTTACCTTCTGTGACGAGCCTTTCCAGACTTCTTCGTCTACTTCATTCCTTTGTAACTCCGTATAGAGTGTCCTACAACCCCAAGAGGCAAGCCTCTTGGTTTGGGCTAATCCCGTTTCGCTCGCCGCTACTCAGGGAATCGCGTTTGCTTTCTCTTCCTCCGGGTACTTAGATGTTTCAGTTCCCCGGGTCTGCCTTCCATACTCTATGTATTCAAGTATGGATACTGCACCATTACGTGCAGCGGGTTCCCCCATTCGGAAATCTCCGGATCAAAGCTTACTTACAGCTCCCCGAAGCATATCGGTGTTAGTCCCGTCCTTCATCGGCTCCTAGTGCCAAGGCATCCACCGTGCGCCCTTTCTAACTTAACCATCGGCGAACGATAAGCTTCGGATTGCGGCGTTGCCTTCGTTTCTTCCGCTGCTCATGTACGGTAAGGTACACTCCGCTGCTCAGAAACACGGGCGCCTTGCACTCCTCGCTTCTCCTTCACCTTAGTTTAAAACAATATCTCATAAGAGATATCCTAAAATGGCGAATTCTCGGTTCTTTCTTGACTTTCTTCATGACTATCTTTATCTAGTTTTCAAAGAACAATGTTTGATGGTGGATTTGTTTGCTTTCGCAAAAAATCTTATTGAACCATCAAAACTGAACAAAACAAAATCAACGCGTCACGTCTCATATATCCTTAGAAAGGAGGTGATCCAGCCGCACCTTCCGATACGGCTACCTTGTTACGACTTCACCCCAATCATCTGTCCCACCTTAGGCGGCTGGCTCCAAAAGGTTACCTCACCGACTTCGGGTGTTACAAACTCTCGTGGTGTGACGGGCGGTGTGTACAAGGCCCGGGAACGTATTCACCGCGGCATGCTGATCCGCGATTACTAGCGATTCCAGCTTCATGCAGGCGAGTTGCAGCCTGCAATCCGAACTGAGAACGGTTTTATGGGATTTGCTAAACCTCGCGGTCTTGCTGCCCTTTGTACCGTCCATTGTAGCACGTGTGTAGCCCAGGTCATAAGGGGCATGATGATTTGACGTCATCCCCACCTTCCTCCGGTTTGTCACCGGCAGTCATCTTAGAGTGCCCAACTGAATGCTGGCAACTAAGATCAAGGGTTGCGCTCGTTGCGGGACTTAACCCAACATCTCACGACACGAGCTGACGACAACCATGCACCACCTGTCACTCTGTCCCCCGAAGGGGAACGCCCTATCTCTAGGGTTGTCAGAGGATGTCAAGACCTGGTAAGGTTCTTCGCGTTGCTTCGAATTAAACCACATGCTCCACCGCTTGTGCGGGCCCCCGTCAATTCCTTTGAGTTTCAGTCTTGCGACCGTACTCCCCAGGCGGAGTGCTTAATGCGTTAGCTGCAGCACTAAAGGGCGGAAACCCTCTAACACTTAGCACTCATCGTTTACGGCGTGGACTACCAGGGTATCTAATCCTGTTTGCTCCCCACGCTTTCGCGCCTCAGCGTCAGTTACAGACCAGAAAGTCGCCTTCGCCACTGGTGTTCCTCCACATATCTACGCATTTCACCGCTACACGTGGAATTCCACTTTCCTCTTCTGTACTCAAGTCCCCCAGTTTCCAATGACCCTCCACGGTTGAGCCGTGGGCTTTCACATCAGACTTAAGAGACCGCCTGCGCGCGCTTTACGCCCAATAATTCCGGACAACGCTTGCCACCTACGTATTACCGCGGCTGCTGGCACGTAGTTAGCCGTGGCTTTCTGGTTAGGTACCGTCAAGGTGCCGCCCTATTCGAACGGCACTTGTTCTTCCCTAACAACAGAGCTTTACGATCCGAAAACCTTCATCACTCACGCGGCGTTGCTCCGTCAGACTTTCGTCCATTGCGGAAGATTCCCTACTGCTGCCTCCCGTAGGAGTCTGGGCCGTGTCTCAGTCCCAGTGTGGCCGATCACCCTCTCAGGTCGGCTACGCATCGTCGCCTTGGTGAGCCGTTACCTCACCAACTAGCTAATGCGCCGCGGGTCCATCTGTAAGTGGTAGCCGAAGCCACCTTTCCACCCTTCCTCATGTGAGGAAAGGAACTATCCGGTATTAGCCCCGGTTTCCCGGAGTTATCCCAGTCTTACAGGCAGGTTACCCACGTGTTACTCACCCGTCCGCCGCTGACTTCAGGGAGCAAGCTCCCATCCGTCCGCTCGACTTGCATGTATTAGGCACGCCGCCAGCGTTCGTCCTGAGCCAGGATCAAACTCTCCGAAAGAAGTTTGACTTGCTCATTTGCTAATTAAAGTGTTAGCAACTTTGTAAGAATCAAGTTCTTACTAGATTAACGTTGACGTTTTGTCTTGTTTTGTTCAGTTTTCAAGGTTCAACTTGTTTTCGCTGTGTTTCAAAAGCGACTTTATTATCATATCACTTCACCGTATGGGTGTCAAACACTTTTTTAAAAATGTTTGTTGAAGCGATAAGTTAAGGTGTCGTTTGCAGCGACGAATAATAATATATCATGATAATATTTTTTGTGCAATACCTTTTTTAAAAGTTTTTTTCAAAAAACATATTTTTTTTATACCTTCATATATTTAATAGTAAACAATCCCTTATGAGAGGAGCAGTTCAGTTATATGCTAGTAAACGCAGCCCTTATTCTTTCATTTATCATGGCGATATATTTATTTGCTTATTCCTTTGTACAAGCACTTGAAATCAGTGAGTCTGAAACAGAAGTCAAGGGAGGGACATTCATCTTCTCAATCATCATGGCTTTTTTCTTTTCTGGATTTACATATGTTTTTATATAATTTACACCAAAGCAGGGAGGATACGTCCTGTCTTTCCTCCCATCCCCTTTTCTTCAAATAAGTTCAACCCCTCATTTGAAAGTCTCTCTTCAACAAGGATGAGAGTGATGCATCAACAAAATGGCCTTTTTCAAAGAATCGTTCCCGCTGTGTTCCTTCATATACAAAGCCGCACTTCTCAAGGACATTTTTTGACCGGTCATTCAATGGATCGTAAAATGCTTCAATCCGATTTGTCTCCAATTGTTCAAATGCGTAAGCAAAAATGGCATGTAACGCTTCCTTCATTATCCCTCTTCCCCAATATCCCGGATTGAGTTCATATCCAACTTCCATTTTAAAATGCTCATTCTCAATTTCATGGAAACCGCAGGTACCGATTAAATGGTCTATCGGCTTAAGTGTGATTGCCCATCTGATTTGCTCGTGGGTATTAAAGCCGGAAGCCAACTTCTCTATTAGCGCTTCAGCTTGTGAAAGATCAGTAAACGTCTCCAGGTCATAGTATTCCGTTACTCTCTCATCTGAAAAGTTATCGTAGATGGCTCGTGCGTCCTTTGAAGTGATTTCTCTCAAAACCAACCTCTCTGTCTCCAATATAGGAAAAACATCCAATGCTTTTTCCATTCCTTTATCCTCCCTTCACTTGAGCGGCCGTTAATTTTCTGAGTTTACGTTCTTCCCTTACAAAAAAGAAGATTCCTAACAAAATGATACCTCCGCCAATCACCTGGGATATCACTACAGCCTCTCCTAAAAGATAGTAAGCCAGAATGGAGGCCCCTATTGGTTCAAATAGGATGGCCATCGATATGGTCGAAGTACTCAGCCATTTTAAGGACCAATTGAATAGGGTATGACCTAGCAATGTTGGTATGATGGCAAGAAGCAAAAAGTAGAGCCATTCTTCAGTTGGATACGGCCCAAGTCTCTCCCCTTTTATTAACACATAGAAGAAAAGGACGACGGTGCTCATCAAATACACAATAAATGTATAGGTAACCAATGAAAGTCTTTGACGGACATTCTGGCCGAACAATAAATACGCTGTTACAAGAGCACATGCCAGCAGCGCCAACAGATCACCCCATAAAGCCAATCCGCTTATACGAAAATCCCCCCAGCTGATGACAATACTTCCGGTGATGGCCAAAGCAGCAGATAATAATGCGGACCTGCTGAATTTCTCTTTGAAGAATAGGTATGTTCCCAGGAACGCGAACAAGGGCTGCAGTGTAACCAGCACGGTAGAACTCGCTACAGATGTGTAATTTAGCGATTCAAACCAGAGGATAAAATGAAAGGCCAGAAAGAATCCCGCTGCCACTGTGTACAGCCAATCCTTAGCCGTTATTTTTTTCAGTTCCTTTCTATAGTTTAATAGAAAGACAGGAGACATCAGGAATATAGTGAATAGAAGCCTGTAAAAGGCAATTACACCAGCATCTGCACTCGAAACCTTGACTAAGATGGCAGATGTGGAAACGGATATTACTCCAATGACCAGAATGAAGTATGGATTCATGCGATATTCCTGCATCATGCGACCTCCTTTTAAGTGAATTCCTTTATCCTTTCATCTCAGCGGATTCTTATTCTATACTATTGAGCCAAAATCCTTCCCTGATGGCAAATAAAAAGAATCAACCAAAAAAGCAGGTCGATTCTTTTTATGAACGTTTATTAATCTCGGTTGACTTTATAAAAGAAAGCTGTTGCAGTTCTTCCAGTATCTTCGATGGATATGCCGGCCCTTTTGTCGAAATGGAAAGTGTATATTTCATTAAGAGGTCGCCTTTCGTATTGCCTCCTTCCAAATTATATTGAGATACATCCATTTCTTTAGAAGATAATACTTCATTGACTTTACCGATATGCCCTTCACCTTTTTCTATAATCAGTGTCAGAAGCAAATTATCTTTCATCTCTATTTTTTTCTTATACAGTTTTTCAAATCGGTTGAGAAAAAATAAGGTCGTTACAATAATGATTGTAGCCAGTACCGCTTCATAGTACATTCCGATGCCGACAACAATGCCGAGCCCGGCCACAACCCAAATACTCGCAGCGGTCGTCAACCCTTTTACCGTTATCCCGCCTTGCACCAGTATAGTGCCCGCGCCAAGGAATCCAATACCGGAAATTACATAGGATGGAATCCTGCTGGGATCGAAGCCTCGTAAATCATCATGTTCCTTAAGATAGTCTTCAAACCCGAAGATGGAAACCAGCATCAGCAAGCATGCACCGACTCCGACAACAATATGTGTCCTCAAGCCTGCGGGATGGTTCTTTGCTTCCCTTTCTATCCCTATAAGTCCGCTTAAAAGAACGATCACGAATAACCTTATAGTAGAAGTGATCATTTCATCCGTCATGAACATTATTTTTCCTGCCTCTCCCTTATACCCTGATTGCTTTGAGTTCTATAATGATATTTTTTCATATTATTTAACCGGATTTAAAGCAGATTAAACCGCTGTACTCCAGGGAATACTCTTTATACACGCAAATGCGCCAAGCTCTTTTATTATTTATATGCAGATTTCTTTCCATCATTAAGAATTTTTCAACTTATATTTCTAATTAAGGAGGCCCCATGGCAGACTGGCAGAGCTTATTAAAAATTTGGCAGCTTGAAAATAAACTCTTGAAGGTTGAGTACCTCACAACCAAGAAAGGGAAATCCTCCTTTTCCGGCCGCCTTATACAGTTCCATCCTGATACCCAGACACTGATTTTTTACATGGATGATTCAAAATCGGTTATCGCTCTTTATTTAAATCAAATAGAAAATATCGAGCCCAGTTAATTTTGATAAAAATTGGTAATTGGGAGGTTAGTGATATATTTTCCTATCATTGACTTCCTTAAAGGCTTACAGACCAGGCTTCCCCCTACAAAGACTGATGCAATATTGCCATATCCCAGTCTCTTGACGAAACCTCAGATTGGTGATAGGATGAGGTTAATTGTTTTTGTTCGGTAACGCTTAGAGATTCGTCTTGATAGATTATTTAGAGCAAGAATGGTAATACATTGTGGCAATTGCCACACAGGAGGAAACACATATGTTACAAGGTAAAGTAAAATGGTTCAACGCAGAAAAAGGTTTCGGTTTCATTGAAGTAGAAGGACAAGACGATGTATTCGTTCATTTCTCTGCTATCCAAGGCGACGGTTTCAAAACTCTAGAAGAAGGTCAAACAGTTTCTTTCGAAGTTGAAGAAGGCGCTCGTGGACCTCAAGCTGCTAACGTAACTAAGTAATTAGTGAAACAGCGAGAAAAAACTCCCATCTTGGGAGTTTTTTTTTTATTTATTCTGCTTTAACCAACTGTGTATATACGACAAGACGCTCCTCATACTCTTGCTCTTCATCATTAAAATCACCAGAACATGTAATCAGATTCAATCGAGGCTTTGAGTGGTAGCCGAATATACTTTCAAGCGGGGCATCATTGGTGAAGTAGGAATCAACTCCAAGGACCTGAAATATAAGAGTTTTTTCGTTTTCACCTAAGATCTCAACTGTATCACCTTTTTTCAAATCTCTAATATGATAAAACGCACCCGGCTCCCCCTTTCCATCAAGGTGTCCCGCAAGAACGGCATTCCCCTTTCCCCCGGGCTCTACACCAGGTTCAAACCACCCGGCTTCATTGATATTACTTGGGACTTCCATTTCACCATTTTCCAAATATCCTACCTCCGTAACAGGTGCTTCCATCCCAATAGAGGGAATTACAATCTTTTTTGGTATTACTTCGACCGCATTCAGGCTTTGGATCTTGGATGGCTCATAAGCCAGGTTTGATTCAATATAACCGGTGACAGCAATTTGCGGAGTTATAGATGGAGGACCAGCACTAACTGGAGGTGCTGCACTTGTATTTGCACTTATTGTCGTAACTAGGAGAATCCAGTAAAGAATAATGGTCTTTTTAAGCCATGCTTTCATTTTCCTCCTCCTATGTAAAGAAAGGGAAGAGTGGTCTCTTCCCTTGATGAATTTACTCTGTTAATGATTTACGTCTGAATAAAGCAAGACCCGCAAACAACAAAACAGGAACTGCCCAAAGTACCCATGTACTATCGGTGTTACTCATTCCGCCAAGACCAGTGTTCGGCATTTCAGGCATACCAGCAAATTTGTCCGGGAACTGATCGACAAATGCCGAGCTGAACAATTTGGCAGGTGTAAACATATGACCGTATCCCTTTCTGGCAGTATCCCAAGTGGCTTCATAGTCACCTTGTACGTAACTGTTAAAGGTTCCTACCAACTGGTCAACGTGGGTTTGAAGGCCTGTTGCCAATGCTTCCGCCTCTACTCGTGTTTCAGTTGCGCTGCTGATGAATTCAGAGAAATCCTGGCGGTATTGATTTAACTCATTCAGCGCTTCTTCTTTTGCCATCTCATCTTCATTGGCCGTCCCATTTACATAATCAACGAAATAGGAAATGTGATTGCTCCACATTTCTTTGAACTTAGCAGCAGCTTCATCCCCATATACAGAACCAATCGCTGCCGAAAGTTCTTCTGTATTTTCATTCAAGACATTGACATTGGCTTGAAATTCAGGCGCTCCATCAATTCCATTCTGCATCGCCTGCTGTGCGAGAGCAAAGTGTTCAGAAAGAAGGAAGTTCAAGTCAGAACGAAGATTCGAAGCATTTGTTACTGCTTTTGTATTATTGAACTTTTCGGGAAATTGATTCACGATGGCACTGGATAACGCTTTACTGGTCATATACAAATGTTCCATTGCATCACTCTGCGTGGAATAAGCCTTATCGTAGTCTTCCGCCATATAAGCATCAAAACCGGAAATCAATTGTTCAATATGAGTTTGCAAGCCTGAAGATAATACATCAGCAGGGACTTTCCCATTTGTAGCCTCAGAAATAAACGTTGAAAAATCCTGCTTATACATCTGCAGCTCTTCCAATGCAGCTTGTTTAGCTGCTTCATCTCCATTAGCAGAAGCTTTTACATAATCAACAAAGTAACTGATATGATTGCTCCAAAATTCATTAAACTGCTCTCCTGCTGCCTCGCCGTAAACACCGTCAATTGCAGCGGTGAGATCTTCTGTATTCCCATTTAATGCTTCTGCCACTTGAGCATAATCCTTATCTCCATTTGCACCTTTTCTCATAGCCGTCATAGCAAGGTAAGCATGTTCTGAGAACAGCCTGTCCAGATCAGCTCTTAATTCGACAGCTGCTGTATCAACTGATGGTGCTTCTGAAGTGTTTGCTGATGCCACCCCAGGAACTAATAGTGATAAACTTAATGGTACTGCGACTAATACTTTCTTAAAATTCATCTTTTACCTCCTAAAATTTTTTCTTCATTCGTAGATGTTATGTATCATTGATGTACTGAAGTTGTATAACAATATGTTACATTGGAACTATTCCTCACTCAGGACTTTTTAAACATATTTAATGTGTTTTTTTAGTTAGTAAGGTAAAAGTCACCAGACAAACCCCTATGTATGTAAGCGTCAAACAATTATTTTTTTCTGTTGGAATTGTTTGGTTTACGAAAAAACAAGGTAAGTATATAATGAGAGTATCATCATAAAATAAAAAAGAGAGCCCTGATGGCAATCAGGACTCCCTTACAGCAAATACCTGCACGGATATGCAGCGGCTCAACATAAGCTAAACATAAGAAGTAATCATCTTTAACCTTTGGCCGGGGATGGGATGGTTACTTCTTTTTTTCGGCTCTATTATATTTGTTGGGGTAGGTTTTAAGGCAAAAAAATACACGCAAGCTCCTTAATCTTTTACACTTGAGTTGACTAGAAACAAGACAAAGATAGGAGTTGCGTGTACATGCATTTTAACATGGTTTTACCTGGATTAGAAGAGGTTAGGATTTTGAAAGCTGAGGAAATAGGGGAGGCATACCACCTGCATATTGAATTGCCCAAAAGGAAACATATGTGTCCTGCTTGTGGTGATCAAACGACCAAGGTACATGATTATCGTCTTCAAAAGATTCAACACCTTAAGCTCTTCGAAAGGACTACTTACTTGTTCTATCGAAGACGGAGGTACAGCTGCCACTGCGGCAAACGCTTTGCCGAAGATAATCGTTTTGTCCAACGGTATCAACGACATACCATTGAATGGAACCAAGCCTTAGGCCTCCGGGTGATTCAAGGGAAGAACTTCAAAGATACAGCCTGCCAGTTCCGCACATCTCAGGCCACAGTAATCAGGCGTTTTGATCATATTTCTGCCTCTCAGTTAAAAGAGGTTGAAAAGCTCCCACCTGTGATTGCGATCGATGAGTACAAAGGAGATACCAATGCAGGAAAGTACCAGTTAATTATAGCTAACGGGGAGACTAGAGAGCCATTGGATATACTTCCAAACCGCTCAGTAAGCACCATTAAGAAATACCTTCGGGAAAAGGGTTCAGAAGTTCAATTGGTCGTGATGGATATGAGCCATGCCTTTAAATCTGCGGTTCAAAAAGCATTGGGTTCGCCTATTATTGTGGCGGACAGATTTCACTTTTCCCGCTATATCCATTGGGCTTTAGAACGCGTGAGAAGGCGTGTCCAAAAAGATTTTCATCCATATGACCGCAAGAAATGTAAAAGAATGAAGCACATTTTTCATAAGCCATATAGCCAATTAAATGATCGGCAACACTGGTATTTAGAAAGGTATCTTGGTTTGTCTGAAGAGCTGCGCACAGCTTTTGCGTTAAAAGAAGCCTACAGGTTATGGTTTGAAGAGGCGAAGGAAATTGGTACGTCAGCTCCCAATAAGGTTAAAGAGGGATTGTACAACTTTTACCGACAGGTTGAAAATTCAAGCTTAAAGGAGTTTCACCAGGCTATTCAGACCTTAAAGAACTGGCAGACTGAAGTATTAAATAGCTTTGCCTTCAACTATAATAACGGTTTCGTCGAGGGATTAAACAATCAAACGAAGGTCATTAAAAGAAATGCCTTTGGGTTTAGACGATACGACCGTTTTAGACTTAGAGTACTATTGCATCACCAATTTAAATCAAAAGGAATTAATGTGGGATAAGGAGCGAGTGCTCCTACCCCAACATTTGACGTAGAACCTTTTTTTCTGTCAACGCGATTATCGCGACGACGAGAGTTCCAAACGCAATCATGATCTGAAGAACATCTCCAATTGCAACCATAAGCGTATCACCTCCCTTCTATCGGGAGTAATGAGCCGCTGCCCCATCCTGTATTGTGCTGTATCTCTATTATATCATTGATATGCTTACATATATCTCAGCAAAAAGAACTCCTTCAAAATTTTTAAGCGGGTAAAATTTCCTGTTATCGTAGAAGTTGCAGATAATGCAGGACCCTTATATTGGCTTCACTTTCTTCTCTGTGGCCAATTCCCCTTTTCACAGGCCCGCTTCCTATCTTTTTTTCTTTCATCGGCCACATTCGCTTTGTTCAGTGAACCATCCCGCTTCTCTTCCCTGTCATCAGGCCGGTTCCTCCAATCATTAGTATCTATAATATCCAACCATTCCATGGCATTTCCCATTAAAACTTGCTATATTAATGATGTATACCAGAAAGCAGCGAAAGGATGTTGTAATATGACAAGCGATTCTGAAAACACTAACGAATCAATCGTTTATTATAAAGATGAACCTGACGAAGTCAGCGGAAGATGTGAATGCGGAAATAAATTGTTCAAGTCGACTGTGAAGGACGGAATGCTTTACAGAAAATGCAGAGAGTGCGGCAAGACGAAAATCGTATAAAAATATAGCCTTCCCAAAAAGGAAGGCTATATTTTTAGATCTGAATCTTTCTCTCTGTACTTTTTAAATAGAAGCCATCCTCCCCAAACAAGGAGGACCAATACTGCATATACCATAAAGAAAACCAGGAAGCCCCATAAACCGATTACGGCATCGGCGAACTCCATATTGCCTCTGCTTGTGATCGCCTGCTGGATCTCTATGGCAAATACCAATACGAACATAAAGGTCATGGTATATAAAAAGGAAATGATTGTGATGCCAAAAGGAAGCTTCGAAAGCCATTTCGTTAAAAGGAAAATAACGATGAAGGCAGCAATCCCAATGAACCCCATGATCCAAAAATGTAAATCCTTATCTGTAAGGCTCAGACCCAACAGATTGGTTGAAACGTCAATCAATATATCATGCAGCTGATTCACTGCTTCAGCCAGCGCTTTGATGCCTTCCTTCATTTCCGGCTCACTCATTTCTCTATTATTAGTTCTTCTTCAAATTATACCAATATAGAAAATGTCTTGATACCTATTTAGTAATCAGATGCGATATCCCGAAGCTATCATACCCTCACAGTATTGGCTGCTTGCCATCGGTTCTTTAAAGCATTCTCAACGAATAATGGATCCCTTCCATACAAGCGTATGACGTCCTTGATTTCCTCAGCCAGATATTTATCGTTTCTATTATTTGCAAGTGATGGATAGCCTGAACCTCTTTGCAGATAATCCGAACTTGCGATACGGTACCATCTATCTTCTTCAAGGGGCTGGTTACCAATCATGATCTGAGTGACCTTACCGCCATCATACTCTACTTCCGCTCCCGAGATATGAAGTTTTCCGACAAACCTTCCTCTGAAACCAGGTCCTCTCCCGTCAGCAAGGCATACCTGTGCATCAAGCGACTGCTCGATGGCTTCACGCAAATGTCTTCCTTGTATTTCAAAGGAAGTGGGATTTAATGGAGACGGACATATTTCAATAAGTTTTTTGTTGGATATATAATCAAACAAACCCGCATTGACAATCCCACTGTTAATCAGCCCTATTTCACACTCGAGCATATCCCTTAACCCGTCGGCAATCAAGTTAGTAATCGGATTTTCTTCAACTACATCATGCCAAAGAGGAGACGGAAGCCGATAGAGCGGCTGGCTCAAAACAGTAATCGCTTTCTCCTTATTTTTTTTAAGGATCGAGAGGACTTCCCGATCTTCCTCCTCGCCTTTGGTTGATATCGTTTTGGAATGAAGCAGTTCCACTCCCGTCGGTAAAACCTCCATTTCAATGATCCCTACATATTCTCCGTAACACCCGGCACTATTTAAGATCGTGCCATTGATTATTTTCGCCTGCGGATAAAGCTGGTGGTCATGAGCGGAAATAATGATATCGATCCCCTCTATTTCCTCTGCAAGGGCATCATCGGCAAATGTGCCCACATGATTCAACACAAGACACAGATCATATTCCCCTTTTCGGCTCCGAAGTTCTTCCCTAAGTGCTTCCTTATAAGAAGTGATATGGACGCCCAGTCCATCATTAAAAACACCCAGATCAGGAGAGGATCCTGTAATGAGGATCCGGATTCCATTCTTCTCAATGATCTTGGATGACATTACCCCATTTACCGGCTCCTTCTCTTTTCTTTGAAGATTGTTACTGATGAATGGCACACGGCTCATAGTAGCCATATACTGCAGTGTATCGACCCCATGGAAGGTCTCATTATTTCCAATGGTGATGGCGTCGTAACCAACCGACTCCAGCAATTCGATTGCCGCGGCCCCTCTTGTCCCCTGCAGCTCTATACTCTTGAAGTCTGCAAAATCACCGCCATCCAGCAACAGTGTATGATCATCTTTTAGCTTTCTTATTAATGATGCCGCTTTAGAAAATTGCTCAAAATGACTGTGAAGATCATTCGTATGAATAATTTTTAATTTCATATTACACCTCAGCTTTTATTTGATTCCTTTGATTAATCTTCGAACTATCTTTTCATTCTCCTGCAGATATAAAAAATTCCGAATATTAAAATTCCATTATTTTCTTAAATTCTGTTTAAAAATGACATAAATAGTCTATAATACCTATTAGGAATGGAGATGTTGATGATGAACAAAGACATTGAAACTCTTATCTTCATTAAAGAACTAGGCAGACTCTTTGATGATTATAAGAGATGCCCTGATAATAATACAAAAGCATTAATCGAGGATGATATCCTTTTTTTAACAGAGATCATTAATCCCCATTAATTAATTTATAAATCACGGTCCTGCATTTTTTGCAGGACTGTTTTCTTTTCCACTCATTTTCTTAGACAAGCTCGAATATCCTTCTTATATACAGAAACGATGGAATGAGGAGGAATAAATTTGAAAAAAGTCATTATGACGGGAGCGCTCCTGCTGTTTATAGGCGGATGCGGAACTGAAGAGTCTGCCGTTCCAAGTGAATTATGTGGATATGGAGAAATGATGACCGTCAATGGAAATGAATATCTGCGTATTCACGAAAAGAAATCCCTGACTCTTGATCAAGAGGTAGGTGAAATTGCAGAAAAAATTGACGAGGTCCTTCATCCAGTAGCCCATCTCACCTCTAACAGTCTTGACGAAGGAACTAAAATCTTCAGTGTCCATCATCATGAGGACTACTTGGTTGCCAAGACAGGGGAAGAAAAATATCTTTTATTCCAACAACTAAATGACTGAAGACAGGGTCTGGCGGCTGCCAGACCTTTTCTCCTGATCATTTCGTTTCCCCCCCTCCCTGACATAATAAGATATACTATTGATAGTAGGGTATTTTCATTAACTGCACAGGAATACATATTCGACCTTGAATGAGTAGCTGGAGGATCAATTGATGACTAATGAACTAGAAACATTAGGAAACATGATAATACTTAAGAAATATGACCTTGCCCAAGAAATACACAGGGATAGAATGGCAGGAGTTCCCATGGCTGAAACAGATAAACGTAATTTCGCCAAGCTTGAACCCAAAATCCTTGAACTTCGCGCTGAATTTCTCAGTTTATTTGGAGAGGCTTTGATTGAATATAAGGATAGGCAAAAGGCCATCGACCGAGTTAAAAAATGGGGGCGCACGAATGGGGAGTACTTCTTCAACTTGGGAGCACCATTAAATGAAGCGTTAAAAGACACAAGCTTCTACAGAGAGTATATTTGGAAAGCTGTCAGGGAAGCGGCAAATGAATATGCCATTTCAACAGATACCTTATTTGAAGTAATCGCTATTATTGATCCATTATTGGATCAAGCTGTTTATAATTTCAGTCTCAGCTATGTTGACAGTTTTCAGAAATCCATGGAAATGGCCAAGTCTGCTTTCCTTGAATTATCTGTACCCGTTGTTCCCCTTGGCCCCGAAATCGCTGTACTGCCTTTAATCGGGAATATCGATACCGAAAGAGCCAGACTATTGATAGAAGAAACCTTAAAGCAATCAGAAAAATTAAAATTAAGTCATTTGGTAATTGATCTGTCAGGTGTCATGACCGTTGATACCATGGTAGCAAATCAATTGTTCAAGGTAATTGAAGCCCTCTCTTTAATCGGAGTGAAGACGATCATTACCGGCATTCGTCCAGAAGTCTCACATACAATGGTTTCTCTGGGATTGAATCTTGGTCGTTTGACAATTAAAGGCTCTCTACATCAAGCTTTAAAAACTCTGAATTTTTATACTGTTTCTTGAGACATATGCTTGGCGGACACCATTTGTTGTGTTCGCTTTTTTGCAAGGCCTTTTTCAAAGATCATTGCTTTTTTCGGAAAGATGTTTTCGCATATATTGTTGCTTTCGGAAAAATCCCAAAAGCCGGATTTTTCCCCTGGATACTTCGTTTTTTGCTCTGAACGAAGAGAGAAGCTCTTTTCTCTCTTGTTAAACAGGGGTTTTTCCGGTTCATTACTCCACTATCTTTCGGGAATTAATATCAGATAGCAACAAAGTTTACGAAAAGAGCCTTTCGGAAAGATCCCAAGAGCAGGCACCCTGGGTACTGGAATTCTTCTCGTTCAACAGGGCGAGCGGCTCTTTGCTTTCTTGCTCACCAGGGTTTCTCTGATGATTTAACAAATGATTCTTTTGTAAAGAAAGGGCTGAATATCCAGGGCCCTTCTTATCCGATGCTATATAGCAAACTTATCATACACTATACGAATGCTTTTTCCACGGCTGTCGTAATAGGCTTCTTTTGTGTAGTACCAATAAGAATCCCGGTCGCTGTAAAGCTTGATGTATCCGGACGACATATAGACCGTTTTGACGTATGTCCATGAATGTTTGCCCTCATCTACTGGAACATATAACGGACTGGTTGTATCATCGGCCGCTTTCATCACTTCTCCCCTATCGGATTCATCCGCCGACACAGTACCGCTGCCAAGAAGTCCCGCCGCCAATAACCCTCCCAAGATGCTCAAGGTCATTCTTTTGGCTGATATCATTCTCCTACCCTCTTTCAGTATTGTCTCTATTTCTATACTCACCTGATAAATCTCTCAATTTGCTAAACTATCAGCTTATATAGTTCAATCACCTTATATATTATCATAATATTTCCAGATTATTTAAAAATTGGTGCAATATTATCTATCCGGTTTGTCCATATACCGCCTGTATAACCGGTAGGAAGTTGATCCAGGTCCTTCACTGAATCAAATCCCTCAGACCAAGTCCCGTCTCCTGCAACAACGATGACCCTTGTATCCACAGCATCCATCCTGTTAAGAAACTTATCAGGCCAGCCCCATAACAGACGGACATACTTGAGAGGTATATGCAGCTGGGTTTGATTGCATGCATCAGGAACCGCTCCTGACCATCCATACGCCAGGTAAGGAATAAGACAGCTTTTCAACGATTCTTTGGACATTACCCTGACATCAGGGAGTTGCTTCTTGAGTGACTGAACTGGCTCATCGCCTCCATAAACCGTGATAAGTTTCCGTTGTTCAACCGTCAGCTGCAGAAGGATCTCTGCCATTAGAACGCCTTCCACGGGATCATTACTTTTTATATGGATCAAGAACTGTTTATCAGGAAAAGCACTCAACACCTCTTCCATGGATGGCATTAACCCTGTTCCTTTTCCCCTGAAAGGATATGTTTTTCCGCCATCAGCGGTATACCCATGTCCAATGTCAGCCTGCTTTAACTGTTCCATTGTATACTCCTTCGGTTCACCAGCCAGATTTGTCCGGCAATCCAACGTCCAGTCATGAAAGACAGCAAACTGCCCATCTTTGGTTGGTCGTACATCAAATTCCACCATATCGGCCCCGGCGTCAAAAGCAGCTTCTATGGAAGGGAGTGTATTTTCCAAATAAGGATGCTCCGGTTCATATATCCGTTCCGCTGTACATGTGTCCCCTTCAATTCCCTTCATACTGAACGTTTGCCCCATTCCCCTATGGGCAAGAAGATAGGGATCTCCTTTACGCTCCTTTGTAAACATCGATGTATTATTAGCAAAAATAAAAACTGATAGAATAAGCACTATGATCGTGCACCTCTTTACTAGTTTCTTAATGTTCACTTTCCTAACCTCCAGATTCGGTATAAACTATCTATGTACACTATAGTGAATTATGAGGAAAGTCCTCAATAGTAGGTCAATGATAATTGAATAACAATTCCATCATAGGAGAGTAAAATGAATTCATCTGCATATATGATCGTTGAACAAGGTACGCCATTTGAAAAAGGAGCGTTTATCCCCCTTACATTGAAGAAAACGGTAATAGGAAGAAAGTCCAAAGAATGGTCTCCTGACAT
The DNA here is from genome assembly GCF_984799155.1 of Bacillus sp. SRL337. Lineage (NCBI taxonomy): Bacteria > Bacillati > Bacillota > Bacilli > Caryophanales > Bacillaceae > Bacillus > Bacillus sp. SRL337. Next base: position 3,735,835 of record NZ_OZ481793.1, read on the forward strand.
CTCCTTTCAGAATATCCATGTGTCAAGGGAACACATGGCCATCCTCTCAGGCAAGGCTGGAGAGTACTTTATTGAAGATTTGGGCAGTAAGCATGGAACGTTGCTGAATCACCAACGTCTTTCCGCTAATCAAGTGGTGCCGTTAAAAAATTCGGACACGATCTCATTGGCTGGAGGGCTGATTACCTTTTCATTTATACTATCCGCCCTTGATCTAACTGCCGATTTTGCACCAATGCTGTCGCTTGCTACCCGCAAGGATCTTCATTTGGACTCCATTAAACAGGAACTGACCATTAAAGGACAGGCTTGTGTCTTTTCAGAGAAAGAGTTTGCGTGCATTCAACTCTTGATAAGAAATCAGGGACACTTTGTTTCCAGCGGTGAAATAAAAGAAACCGTCTGGCCTGAGAGAAAATATACTGTGGATCAGACACCAGATGTAACACCTGAAGAGATCAATGCCTTGGTCTATCGGATCCGTAAAAAGCTGCCGGATTGTATAGGCATTGAAAATATAAGAAGCAGGGGATATATTCTGTCCGTTAACTAGTCCTAAAAAAAGCAGACGCGAGGAGGCGTCTGCTTTTTAGAATAAAAGTGATTAAAAATCAAAGTTATCTGGATCGGGGCCAACACGGTGGTCCTGATTCAAACTATCGATCTTCTTCATATCTTGTACAGTAAGCTCGAAATCAAATAGGGAAGCATTTGCAGCAATTCTAGTTTCTTTTGTAGACTTAGGAATTGCAACAATTTGATTTTGCAAATTCCAGCGAAGGATCACTTGCGCAGTTGATTTACTGTATCTATCGCCGATTTCTTGAAGTACAGGACTTTCAAGAATCTCTCCTTGCATAAGAGGAGACCACGCCTCTAACTGAATTCCATTTTCTCTACAGTAGATCAATAGATCCTTCTGAGTCAATCTTGGATGCAGTTCCACCTGATTGACCATCGGCTTGATTTCCGCTTTTTTCAATAATGTTTCTAAATGATGAATTTGAAAGTTGCTGACACCGATTGCTTTGATTTTTCCATCCTTATAAAGCTTCTCAAGGGCTTTCCAGGCCTCGGTATATTTCCGTTCCACCGGCCAATGGACCAGATAGAGATCCAGGTATTCCAAGCCTAATTTTTCTAAGGATATTTCAAAAGCAGCCAACGTTTCTTCATAACCCAGATCGTCATTCCACACTTTTGATGTGATGAACAGGTCGCTTCTATTAAGTCCTGCTTCTTGGATTCCTTCAAGTATTCCTCGCCCTACTCCTTCTTCATTCCCATAGATGGCGGCAGTATCAATACTGCGGTATCCATGCTTGATCGCTGTTTTGACCGCATGGACTAGTTCAGGCCCTTCTTCTACTTTAAATACACCAAGACCCAGCCATGGCATGTGAATTCCATTTGATAATGTCGTTGTGCTTTGTAAGTTATTCATATACTTTTCCTCCATTGTTTTCATTGTTTATTGTTTTAATCCTTTAAGCTTCTTTCTCCTGCAAATCTTTCATTTCCAGATGCCTGCTCCAGCCTGTAAGCAGAACAGCAGCCGCGACCATCAAGCCGCCGAGCCAGCCGGTATGGATGAGCCCTATCGAATCGGTAATGATCCCGCCGAGATAGGAACCGATTGCGATTCCCGCATTAAAGGCGGCAATATTAAGAGCCGATGCCATGTCCACCGCCCCCGGGACAAATCGTTCAGCAAGCATGACCACATACACCTGCAACCCAGGGACATTCATGAACGCAAACAGCCCCATGGCGATAATGGTCAATAATCCTGCTACTTTAAATGGTGCCGTAAAGGACAGGACAAATAGAATGACCGCCTGGAAAATAAACATATAGAATAGTGAATTTATCGGATTCTTATTGGATAACCTGCCTCCCACCATATTCCCTATTGCAATCGCTATCCCATAAAGGAGCAGGATGACTGCTACACTCCCAGACTTATAACCTGTAATATCCTGGAGCAAGGGAGAGAGATAAGTGAAAACAACAAAGGTCCCTCCATATCCAAGAGCAGTAATGATAAATACAAGCAGCAGCCTGCCATTGGTCAGGAGCTTGTATTGATCTGAAAATGTCGCCTTCGCACCCCTTTCTAAGTCAGACGGCACCAGCAAGGCATTGGCGGCCAGGGAGATAATCCCGATGATCACGATTGCCAGGAAAGCGTTTCTCCATCCGAATTGCTGGCCAAGGAAGGTACCAAACGGCACCCCGGTGACCGTGGCGACCGTAAGACCCGTGAACATAATTGAAATGGCACTCGCCCTTCTGTTTGCCGGGACCAGGCTGGCTGCTATTGTAGAACCTATGGACATAAACACACCATGGGAAAATGCCGATAGCACCCTTGCCGCAAGTAAGATCGTTACGCTTGAAGCCGTTGCTGCGAAACTATTTCCAATGATGAAAATAATCATGATCCAAATCAGAAGTGCCTTTCTGGACATACTGGAAGTGAGTGATGTAACAACTGGAGCCCCCACTGTCACTCCAAGTGCATATAACGAAACCGTTAATCCGGCAGTTTTTACGGATATATTTAAATCATCAGATATAAGGGGCAGCAATCCCACACTGATGAATTCTGTCGTTCCTATCGCAAAGGCACTGACCGCTAATGCCAGCAGCCCTATCAGACTTCTTTTTCTTTCTTTTGTCATCATTCTTCCTCCTCTTTCAAGTAGTCATTTCAGCCGGCAAATGTTATTATGATTCATACAGGAAGATATGAAAAGTACGTACTTTAAAGTGCTATAGATACTTCAAAGTAATATAGGCACTAAAAAGTTCCTATCGAATAGGAGGCAGGCAATAGTGAAGAAAAAGAAATATAACATCAGTGTCGAAGCCACATTGGAAGTCATTGGCGGAAAGTGGAAATGTGTCATCCTCTGCCACCTGACACATGGTAAAAAGAGAACGAGTGAGTTAAAACGGCTGATGCCGAATATTACACAGAAAATGCTGACCCAGCAGCTCCGCGAACTGGAAGATGACGGTGTAATCAATAGGATCGTCTATAATCAGGTTCCTCCCAAAGTAGAATATGAGTTGAGCGAATATGGATGGAGCCTTCAAGGTATCCTGGATTCTCTTTGTGCGTGGGGGGAGAACCATATTACGAAAGTGTACGGAGATAAATCGGAGGTACTGGAGGAAAGCATCCTGAATGAATAGCCTGGAAACGCGAAAAGCCCCATTCAAAATAACTTTAACTCGTTCGGTTGAGAGGGAGAAAATGCCTATTTGCTGGTGATTTGCGGGTTAAAATACAAAGACTTTTGCAGGCTGTTTTGAAGTGTAATGTGTATGAAAAATTGCACAAAAAAGAGGAGCTGCCAACGACCTTGCAGCTCCTCACTTCTATTATGCGTTATTTAAGTAAGCCCCAGATCGGTTGAACAGCCGGTTTCCCGTTAAACTTGGCATTCTTCAGCAATGAAACCAGGTTCTTTGCTAATTGAGGTATATAGAGGGAAAAATTCCCCTTAATTAGCAAATAGTACTGAAAACAGCTTAAATAGAGGGAGAAATTCCTCTTATTTGACTCAAAAAACGTGAAGATAGGAAGATTTGCTTTGAATAAAGGGAAAAACTCCCCTTATTTTCCGCAAAAACCACGTCTACTCTACATCTAACGGTAAAATCTCACCTTATTTTTCTCCCACTGGGTTATTCCCCTTTCTCTCCCATCTATTGTATCTGGCAATAACGAATCCGCGGACAAATTTGTAACATAAAATGCAGACCAGTTTGCAACACCACATAAATGTATGCGGTAGTGCAAATTGGCCAGCAAATCAGTATGCAGCAATAAGCGAAAAAACTTCAAAACCGTATGCCGATAAAAAAGCGGATACAAAATGCTATGCAAATTGTACCGCAAATTACCTTTCAATTTATTGGTTTCTCCCTCTGTACTGAACGGGTTAAAAATAACTTGAATGGGGCTTTTTATGGCATATTGTTAGTTTCACATCATATAGACAGTCATAGTAATCACAACTGGCTGATTGAAGCGGATGAATGCGCACTCACCTGAGAGAAAGAGCAGTGGGACAGGCTAAATCCAGCTCCAGCGGTCACCGACTATCGTATTTCGGTCTCCTTCCTTGCGAATCCAGCTCCAAGGCCCAGCTGCCAGCGGACTTCCCGACTCCTCCTTGCGATTAGTCAACATCAACTCATTATCGTTCGTTGTGTTTCCTATATCTCATGCGGAGCCAGTCCAGTCCGTATGCAGCTGACCGGGCCTTTCCGCTTTTTAGTGATAACTCAACATCAACTCACTTCGTTCGTTGTGTTTCCTTTATCTCATGCAGGAGCTCTCCAATCCGTACGTCGGTGAACGGCCGCTTCCGCTTTTTATCCAATCCAGCTCCAGCGGCCACCGACTATCGTATTTCGGTCTCCTTCCTTGCGAATCCAGCTCCAAGGCCCAGCTGCCAGCGGACTTCCCGACTCCTCCTTGCGATTAGTCAACATCAACTCATTATCGTTCGTTGTGTTTCCTATATCTCATGCGGAGCCAGTCCAGTCCGTATGCAGCTGACCGGGCCTTTCCGCTTTTTAGTGATAACTCAACATCAACTCACTTCGTTCGTTGTGTTTCCTTTATCTCATGCAGGAGCCCTCCAATCCGTACGTCGGTGAACGGCCGCTTCCGCTTTTTATCCAATCCAGCTCCAGCGGCCACCGACTATCGTATTTCGGTCTCCTTCCTTGCGATAACTCAACATCAACTCACTTCGTTCGTTGTGTTTCCTTTATCTCATGCAGGAGCCCTCCAATCCGTACGTCGGTGAACGGCCGCTTCCGCTTTTTATCTGACGTTCATGTCATTCGGATGAGGACCTTTGCGGCGGTCCTTGTTCAAACCGTTGATTTGGCTCATCTCATCATCAGTCAGTTCGAAATCGAATACATTGAAGTTTTCCTCGATTCTTGAAGGAGTCACTGATTTTGGAATGACAATCGTATTATTTTGCAGATGCCAGCGAAGAACGACCTGCGCAGGTGTTTTTCCATGTGCTTCAGCAATGTTCTTGATTGTGTCATTCTGCAGCACTTCCCCGCCTTGCTCAAGCGGACTCCATGCTTCAACAAAGATATCATGCTTTGCACAAAATGCTTTCAATTCATTTTGCGCAAGATGAGGATGACATTCAACCTGGTTCAGTACTGGCTTGACATCACACTCTTTCAATAGTCGTTCCAAGTGTTCAATTTCGAAGTTGCAGACACCGATTGCCTTCACTTTACCGTCATTATAAAGCTTCTCCAATGCTTTATATGTATCCACATACTCATCGAATTCCGGAGTCGGCCAATGAATCAAGTATAAATCTACATAGTCGAGGCCGAGTCTTTCCAAGCTTTCATCAAAAGCACGCAATGTGTTGTCATACCCTTGATCGGTATTCCAGACTTTTGTCGTAATGAAGAGCTCTTCGCGGGGTACAGAAGCTTCTTTTATTGCTTTTCCTACACCTTCTTCATTTTGATAGATCATTGCCGTATCAATGGACGTATAACCTGTTTCAATTGCTTTTGAAACAGCGGATGTCGCTTGATCATTCTCAACCTGCCATACCCCGAACCCAAGCTGAGGCATTTTGACACCATTATTTAGAGTCACGAAATTCATTTGGCATATCTCCTTTAATATAAATTCCTCACCAAGTGACACACATCTATAAGGTGTACGCCATGGTCCATCCTTATTCTTAAAAAGAATATCTCACTTAGCCGGTAAACCAATTATATAAAATTATCAGTGATTGGATAAAGCAAAGAGGCTTGGAACGCAAAGATGCCCAGGATGGTATTTACCCTTAGGATAAGTTCCCCTGTATTGCTGAGGACATAAGACCAGAGTGCTAAACAATTATTCACCCATCAATAGTTTAAAAGGAAGATTCTCCCGCTGGATACGAAGAACCTTCCTTGTTTGTGTTTCATATTACTGCTGCTGTTGAGGTGGCTGCGGCATACTTCCCTCTGAAGGACGTTCACCTTGGAACTGCCCTTGACCTTGCTCCGGCCCTCGGCCTTGACCTCCTCTTACTTCCGTTGTGGACCTACAACAGGGTATCTCATGGAAGCTTCATAAGACCGAAAAAGAAGTGAAATTGAAATCATGATGACTCATGAAGCGTCCATAAGAACGAAAAAGAAGTAAATTTGAGATCAGGGTGACTCATGAAGCGTTCATAAGACCAAAAAAGAAGTGAATTTGAGATTAGAGTGTCTCATGGAAGCTTCATAAGACCAAAAAAGGAGTGGATTTGGAAATAGAGTGTGTCATGAAGCGTTTATAAAACCAAAAAAGAAGTGAATTTGCAATCAGGGTGTAGAGAAAGGGGGAGTAACGATTGATAGAAAAATAAGGGGAGATTTTACCGTTAGATGTAGAGTAGACGTGGTTTTTGCGGAAAATAAGGGGAGTTTTTCCCTTTATACAAAGCAAAGCTGCCTATTTTCACGTTTTTTGAGTCAAATAAGAGGAATTTCTCCCTCTATTTAAGCTGTTTTCAATACGATTTGCTAATTAAGGGGAATTTTTCCCTCTATAAACCTCAATTAGCAGAGAACCTGGTTTCATTGCTGAAGAATGCAAAGTTTAACGGCAAACCCGCTGTTCAACCGATCTGGGGCTTAATTAAATAACGCATAATAGAAGTGAGGAGCTGCAAGGTCGTTGGCAGCTCCTTTTTTTGTGCAATTTTTCATACATATTACACTTCAAAACAGCCTGCAAAAGTCTTTGTATTTTAACCCGCAAAACCACCAGCAAATAGGCATTATCCCCCTCTCAACCGAACGAGTTATGACCCAAGCAGACAGGGGTTTTTATATTCATTAATTGGAGGTGCAGTCAGATTCCGTTGGGCTAAATTAAGTATGTTTCTCTTGGATTCTTACCCCTACACAAGAGAGTTCGGTCTATAACGGTACGTTTCTTCTGGAGTCATACACCTACACAAAAGAGTTTGGTTTATATAACCCTACGTTTCTCCTGGACTCGTACCTCTACACCAAAGAGTTCGGTCTTACGGTACGTTTCTCCTGGAATCGTTCCCCTACATAAAAGAATTAAGTCTAAAACGGTACGTTTCTTCTGGAGTCATACACCTACACCAAAGTGTCGGTTAATAACGGATGTTCCTTCATACCAAAACACAAAAAAAAGAAGAGAGACATCAACGTCCCTCTTCATCAAAAAGCTTATTTCCCTGCAGCCAATTCCGCTGCAACTTTTTTATTTGCCGGAAGCTCTTCAATTGGATCTTCCGATGGTGTCGATCTCTTGATAAAGAATGAAAGAACCAAAGCCACCGCCGCAATGCCGGAGGCTACCAGGAAGGCATCATTGATACCTTGCAGCATACCTTGCATTGTGATCTCCTGCTGCATTTGAGCCATGGCTGCTTCTGAAGGCTGGCCAGTGGCGTTTTTCATTGCGTCCTGCAACAGTTCCTTCGTATGAGTAACTGTACGATTGGACATGACCGTGATAAGCAAGGCTGTGCCAATCGCTCCAGATACCTGGTTGAGCGTATTGTTCATTGCTGTACCATGAGGGTAGAAACGTCTTGGCAGCTGATTCAAACCGTTTGTGGAAACCGGCATCATGACCATCGACATACCAAACATCCTGATGGAATTCAAGACAACCAAGTTTGTGTATGAAGTATCCTGTGTTAACTTACTGAATAAATACGTTGTGACAACCGTAAGCAGCAAGCCGCTTGTAGCCAATACACGGCCGCCGAACTTATCAAACAGCTTCCCTGTGATTGGTGACATGATTGCCATGACAAGTGCACCAGGAAGCATAAGCAAACCTGCATCCAAAGGTGAGATCCCGCGGATAGTCTGTACATAGATCGGAATCATTAACATTCCGGAGAACAATGCCATATTGACGACCATCGTGATGGAAGAAGACAATGCGAACATTGGATATTTGAATACCTGGAAGTTCAACATTGGTCTGTCGAGCTTCGATTGGCGGAGGATGAAAATCACCAATGAAACAACACCCAAAGCAATCATGCCATACACCCAAGGACTATCCCATCCTTTAGTGCCTGCTGAACTGAACCCGTATAGTAAGCTTCCGAACCCTACACTGGAAAGGATCATTGATAAGAAATCGAGCTTGATGTCCACTTTCTCTTTTTTATCCTTCAATAGGAAGAAACCAAGTAAAAGCACAATAATCGCAATCGGTGTTACGAAGTGGAAAAGCATTCTCCAGTCATAGTTTTCTACAATCCAGCCGGAAAGTGTGGGACCTATGGCTGGTGCAGCCATCATAATCAAACCGAACACACCCATTGCAGCTCCGCGTTTTTCAACCGGGAAGCTGACAAGCATGACATTCATCAACAGCGGCATCATGATCGCTGTACCGGATGCCTGAATCATACGGCCCGCAAGCAGTACCGGGAATACATGAGCAACCCCAGCAAGCACCGTACCGATTGTAAACAAACTCATCGCCACTAAGAATAAGCGGCGGACCGAATATTTTTCAATAAGAAAAGCGGTTGTCGGAATTAACACTCCATTCACCAGCATGAAGCCGGTTGTCAACCACTGTACCGTAGACGCTTCGACCTCCAGCTCCATCATGATGGATGGGAGGGCGATATTCAACAATGTATTATTAAGAAATGCAATAAAAGCTCCTACCATCAGGACAGCTAATATCCCATATTTAGGACGTACATTTTTAGTTGTACCTTCCATTTATTTTCCCCCTATACTATTAGTTCATTTTTTTGTACTGTCATTTTAAACAAGATATATCATATACCATCGGTACAAAAAATTCAATTGGAAATTTAATTTTTTTTATAAAAGTTTGTAGAATCCTTGATACTAGGTTATTATCAGAATTATACAGGCGGTATAGTCAGGGGGGAAAAGAATGAACAAAAGAAAACAGCATGTGATTTCAAAAGCACATGGACTGTTTATCGAAAAAGGATTCCAGCAAACATCCATTCAGGACATATTGGACTACAGCGGCATTTCCAAAGGAACGTTCTATAATTACTTTTCATCAAAGAATGAATTGTTGATTGAACTGTTCAAATCAATTTACAGCGAAATCGAACAGAAACGAAATGACCTGCTGGTAAGCCAAGATCCTTCTGATATAACTATCTTCATTAAGCAAATTGAGTTCCAAATGATTGAAAACAAGGAAAACAAATTAATCCCACTTTTCGAGGAAGTCATGATGTCAAAGGACGAGGACCTGAAAAATTCGGTCAAAAGAGGACAGCTGAAGATGATTTACTGGCTGCATGGGCGGTTCCTGGATATCTTTGGGGAAAGCAAGAGACCTTATCTCTTGGATCTTGCCATTACTTTTCTGGGCATCCTGCATCATAATCTCCGCTATTATTCTATGGTGAATAACACCACTGCAGGGCTTCACCGGGTGGTGCACTACAGCGTCGACCGCATCATCAATACAGCAGAGGAACTCGAAAAAGGAAGCAAGCCGTTATTCCGGCCTGAACTGCTTCAAGTTTGGTTCCCTGAATATCAAACGAGTACCCCTGATTCAAGGCAGAAACTTCATCATACGGTTTTCTTCTTGAAGCAGCAGCTTACTGACACGGGGGAACAGATGAAATACGAAGAGCTCCTGGACTTCATCCAGGAAGAGTTGCTCCATTCCAAGACACCTCGCCGGTTTTTAATCGAAAGTGCCTTCTCGTCACTAAAAGAGGGAGAAGAATTATTTGAGGAATCTCATTTTGAAAAGCTGGAGAAATTGATCAAGAAAAATTTAATTTAATATAGATTGTCCCTCGCCTTTTAGCGAAGGGCTTTTTTTGTACTATCCTCCCCACCTTTATCTTGTCAATAAACTTCCAAAACTTCTTTCAGGATGTCTATTGTGAATTAAAGTGCATCATGATATTTTTAGGTTAGAATATCACTAACAGAAGTGTTTTTCCTTCGTTAAAAAAAGATCATCAGTGGACAATAATCCATTATGGGGTGGAGTGAGCTTGAATGAAAACAACTGCATTCAGAATAAGTGACATGGAACTCATTTCTGAGGATTTAAAGGCGTTGCTTATATCCATTGGCACCCCAAAAAGAGTGAAGGCTGATACATTTTTATTTCAGGAAGGCAGAGATGCCGCTGAACTGTACCTGATTAAAACGGGGCTCTTCCAAATCAGCAAGCTGACCAATGACGGAAGAGAATTAAACATGAGGATATGCAAAGCAAATGATATCATCGGAGAGTTGACCTTATTTTCGACAGATGCGAAGTACATGCTCAGCGCGCTGTCCCTTGCTGAAAGTGAAGTGCTTGTTATAAATAAAGACAGCCTTGAAGCTGAATTAATTCAAAATGCAGCTTTGACGTTTGAATTCATGAGGTGGATCAGCACCCATCTCCGTATGAATCAGTCCAAAATCAGGGATTTAATGATAAACGGAAAAAAAGGGGCGCTCTACTCTACCTTGATCCGTTTCACCAATAGTTACGGTGTACGAACTGACGAGGGAATCCTGATTGACCTACACCTTACCAATCAGGTGTTTGCAAAGTTTTGTGCCGCCACCCGGGAAAGTGTCAACCGTATGCTGAGTGAATTAAAGAAGAAAAAAATCATTTCGGCAACAAAGGACGGAAGAATCATTGTGAAGAATATACAGTATCTTAAAGATGAGATAGGCTGTGAGGACTGCCCGATCAGCATTTGCAATATCGACTAATCGCAACCAGACTTCAAGTCATGGCAGCGGGCTCGTTTTGCCGCCAATCGAGCTTTTATTCAGAAAGGATACTTCTCATATTTACGATCGAATAAAACAGAAAAAAAGCTGAAGAACAGCAGTCGCTGCCTTCAGCTTTTTCTATGGCCCAATTTATATGCAGTCCCCTTCCCACGAAAACATACATCGCCGCTATAAGCTGCCTTCATTGTTACAAAACCATCAAACACACCCATCTCAGTACATAATGTTTCCTTTCACTGCTCATCATCCAATGATTACTCTCTCTTTCGGATAGTGATAAGCTTCCTTGGATGTTTTGCCCCGAATCAAGAATAAGAAAGAGAAAATCCCAATTCTTCCAATGAACATCAAGACAATGATGATCCACTTTCCAGCTGTGCTCAGTTCCGCCGTGATTCCCATCGATAATCCCGTTGTTCCAAATGCTGAACACACTTCAAAAATGATTTGCATGATGCTGAATGCCGGCTCAATATACGTCAGCAGGATGACTGCTGAACTACAGATCATTACAGCAGTAGTGATGACAATGAACGACCTTTGAATATCCTCTGGATCTACCTCTCGCCCAAATACTTTGATCGTGTCTTTTCCTTTCGCATAAAAGAAAATGCTTAGAATCATGATGGCAAATGTCGTGGTACGGATACCGCCGCCCACACTGCTGGGTGATGCCCCGATGAACATCAACCCGCTGAGGATCAGCAAGGTCGGGTTTGAAAATTCACTTACATCCATTGTCGCAAGCCCGCCATTCCGGGTAGAGACGGACTGAAATAATGAATAAAAAAAGGACTCATGCCAGGATTTCCCCATAAAGAAATGATTTCTTTCAAACGCATAAATAAGGGCAGTCCCAATAATGATAAGAATAAAGAACGTCAGGGTTGTTAACTTTGTGAACAGTGTAAATCTGTACTGGGAACTTCCACCGCTCTTGATAAAATCTTTTATTTCAATAAGAACCGGAAACCCAATGGCCCCAAGAATTAATAGGACAATATTGATAAATTGAACAAAATAGTCCTCAGCAAAAGGCACCAGAGAAGTACCTGTTATATCAAAGCCTGCATTGGTTGTCGCACTGACAGACGCAAAAAATCCCTGTATAAATGCTTCCTGCCAGGTTGGGAAGTAGTGCAGGAAGTGAATCCCCAATATGACGGCACCAAGCAGTTCTATACTAATAATTATGATCAATATCTGTCTCATCAGCTGAACCAAGCCGGAAAAAGTAGACCTATTTTGGTCCGTCATAATCAGCCGGCGGTCTTTCAGGCCGATTTTCTTACCAAACAGCAGCCAGATAAATGTACCAAGGGTCATGATTCCAATACCGCCAAATTGCAATATGAAAGCCAATACGAAATAGCCCGGCACACTGAAAGTATCAGTAGTTGAAACCACCGTAAGCCCCGTAACACTAATGGCACTGACTGCGGTAAAGACAGCATCGATGAATGACCATTGCGCATCAGGCTTATGGACACCCGGAAGGCTCAGCAAGATGGTGGAAACCGCTACTGCCAATAAATAAAATAAAACAATTAACTGCACAGATGATAACTTTCTTCTTAATTTTTCTAACTTCTTCCTATCATTCATCACTACACGACCTTCGGTAAAACATAAATTGTTTAGATTGACCCGGACCCGGTAAAATATGGGGCTTTCTACTTCACTATTTATTTTACCATTATCAAATGGAAATAAAAATGTGATTAAAGAAGAGCCAGCTACTAAAGAATTTTGCCCAACCTGTGATAAATAAAGGCTGGGGAGTAACCCCATAATAATAGAAAGCGGGAATTCATTCCATAAAACGGGGAATACAAACAGCAAGAAGCCAATCAAAAATGAATGGAAACCAGCATTCATGACATAAAATTTTTTCACACTTGCGGCTACCTTTTTTCGACAACATACGCTATTATTAGCCTAGCAATAAAAATGAGATTTTCTGGAGGTTTGAAACGAATGGTTTTCAAGAAAAAAGACAATTTTGCCATTCTTCTGAGCAATATTGCTGATAATTTAAAGGAAAGCGCCCATTATTTCGATGATTACAAAATCACAACTATCAGTGACTTAAAAACGTTTTCCGGGCATATGAAAGAACTTGAAACGAAAGGTGACAGTTATGTCCATGAGGTTATCAAGGACTTGAATAAAGTTTTCATCACACCTATTGAACGCGAAGATATTCTGGCATTAGCGATGAGCATGGACGATGTTCTGGATGGACTGGAGCATACCTCTGCTATGTTTGAAATGTACAGCATCACCAAAGCAGATGAATACATGCTGAAATTTGTGGAAGCGATCCGTCAAAGCAGCGATGAAATTGACGCTGCCGTGCACATGCTTTCCACAAAGAAATGGACGCAAATTCATGAACACGCGGTCAAGATTAAAGAATTGGAATCAGCATGTGATGGGATTCTGAGGCAATCCATCAAACATTTGTTCAATACTGAAAAAGACCCGATCCGCATCATTCAATATAAGGAGATCTATGAAGAGCTCGAGCAAGTAGCAGACTATTGCCAGCATGTAGCTAATACTTTCGAAACCATTATAATGAAGAATGCATAAGGAGTTTAATCAGGTATGGATACTATACTCATTTTAACGATTCTGATTGTGGCCGCTGCCCTGGCATTCGATTTCATAAATGGATTCCATGACACAGCCAATGCCATTGCCACGTCAGTTTCAACCAAAGCACTTAAACCAAGACATGCGATCATCATGGCGGCTGTCATGAACTTCGTAGGGGCAATGACCTTTACCGGAGTAGCGAAAACGATCACAAAGGACATTGTCGATCCGTTCACTCTCGAAAACGGGACAACCGTGATCCTTGCTGCACTTCTGGCGGCGATTATATGGAATCTCATCACCTGGTACTACGGTATCCCAAGCAGTTCTTCCCACGCCTTGATTGGTTCCATTGCAGGTGCGGCTATAACGGCGGCAGGATTTTCAGCACTGAATTACGGTGGTTTCATCAAAATCATCCAAGCGCTTATCTTTTCGCCGATCCTTGCATTCGTTATTGGCTTCATCGTCTACAGTATTTTTAAAGTCGTATTCAGGAACAGCAACCTGGCTAAAACAAACAGGAACTTTCGGTTCATCCAAATCGGAACAGCTGCCCTTCAATCGTTTACGCACGGAACCAACGACGCTCAAAAAGCAATGGGGATCATCACAATGGCTTTGATCGTTAATAATTACCAGACATCCGGAGATATCCAGACATGGGTTCAATTCTCTTGTGCACTATCCATGGGGCTTGGAACATCCATCGGTGGCTGGAAAATCATCAAGACCGTCGGCGGGAAAATCATGAAAATCCGCCCAGTTAACGGTGTAGCTGCCGATTTAACAGGAGCTGCAGTCATTTTCGGGGCTACTGCCATTCATTTACCAGTCAGTACAACTCATGTTATTTCCTCCTCCATCCTGGGGGTCGGTTCGGCTCACAGGATAAAAGGTGTGAAATGGGGTACAGCCCAAAGGATGCTGATCACATGGGTGATCACCTTGCCGATTTCAGCAGCCTTGGCGGCAATCATTTACTCTGTTTTGAATCTATTCTTTTAACAAGAGATTCTTACCTTAAACTTTGTTGGTATTTAGGACGAATGCTAAAGAAGAGGCGCCATCCCCTGATAGGCAGGATCGAAAAGAGCTTCTCTCTTTGTTGAGAGAGAGTACCTCCAGTGCCCATGAGGATTATTAGTCTCTTCAGGTTTTTCCGAAAGCAACAACCTATGTAAAAACAACCTGACAACAAAGCCTGTCCTCCAGTCATGTAGACCATGGAGGACAGGCTTCTTTAATTACTTGCCGTGTGTATATAAATAAAAAACTAATAAGTCTTCTGTGAATTCTCCAGTAGTTTCCTACAGCTTGAATTGTGAAATGACTTCTTCCAGTTCAACAGCCATCTTTGCTAATTCATTTGCAGCAAATGATACATCTTCCATTGACGCATAGTAGAAGCTGCAACAATCTGGGAACGGCCATTCACTTCCAAGGACGTTTTCGAGACGTTATCAATATAGGATACAACCTCTGGAATGCGGTTTTTTATTCTACTTTCTTCCTTTTCCGCACTGATATAAACTAAAAAAAGCAGCCAAGTGGCTGCGTTTTTTGATATGGAGCATAGCGGGCTCGAACCGCTGACCTCTTCGCTGCCAGCGAAGCGCTCTCCCAGCTGAGCTAATGCCCCGTAATATAATGTTGGGACGCTTTTTATTATATAAAGTTTATATTATTTTAGCAAGTAGTTTTTTTGATTTTTTTCAATTGTCATTTGCTGTCTGTTTACTTTTTATTGTAAACGCTTTCCATTCCTTTTATAATGAAAGAAAATTCAGATATCAATAGGAGGTTTTTATGCTGCAAGCTGATGTATTGCCGGATGAGACAAAGCCATTTGATGAATCGCATATTGGGACAAGTGAATTGCAAAAGAATTTTCGAATCGATCTTCGAAATTTTTCAGAAAAAGAATATAATAAATTCGTCAAAGTGGATACCATCCGCGACTGGTCTTTGTTGTCGTGGAAAGATGTCGGCCGGCCGTTTGAGGTGAAAAATTATTCCGCGGACAGATCCCAATATGAAGAAGAGCATGGCAAGCCTATGAGTGCCCATACTTCCTGGCAGTATTTCAACAGGTCCTTTCATGAATGGTTCTCAAAGGATGTCCCGCTTGAACAGCAGAAAGAAAAGGAAAAGTTCTTCACCAGCCTGAAATCCTTCAAACCTGAAGAAATAAAGTCTGCCCTTGGCGATGCCGTCCGGATCCAATTATGGAACTATGTCCACCGCATCCAGGATGGAATCTGGGATCCGCGCGGAAAGCGGACACTCTTTGAAGGGCTCGATGTTTCCAAACCAAGAATTCTTTTTCTCGGGGCTGCTGAAGGTTATGAAGCCATGCAGCTTGCTGCGATGTATCCGGGGGCACAGGTGGTGATGGTTGATTACGATGAGTATTGCAAGACGACCAGGTTTGAACACTTTCCGGATTCGTACCCGTTCCTTGGTGAGAACCCTCAAACCGGTCAACCGAAAATCTATTATAAGGATGACTTCACGATTGAATATGTGGTGGATGATATCCGCAGCCTTTCTTTCGGGAAGGAATTCGATATCGTCATCTCGGTCGGACTTTTAGAGCATTTTCCTGACGAGTACAAACCTGAAGTCGTCGACTGGCATCGCAAATTCCTTAAGCCCAACGGATATGTAGTCATGACCACACCCAGAAATCAACTGCGCTCCCGCCTTTACTATAATATTTTTGCTGATGTGATGAATCATACCTATCGCGAGCTGATGACGGTCGAACAAATGGGGTTATATATGTACGAAAACGGATTGGATATTCGCAAATCCGGGGTGATAAAAGTTCATAATGGCATAATCGCCAAAACCAGATAAGGTTTATTTTTCCTCTTATGTAACATTTCAATTTCATCTTCGTCTACTTCAGTAACAAATGAAGAATCGGGAGTGAAGAGGATGAAAAAATTATGGATTGGTGCTGCTGGTCTCCTGCTGGCTGTTGCGATTGTTTTTGTATATTTTAAGCAGCCTTTGGTCGAGACCGGTGCCACAAGTTCTGAAAGGAACATCGTGCTTTCAGATAAGACTTGGCAATTGGAATTCTCCGAACCTCTCAAAAATATTGGCAAAGAAGCATTTTATGTAATGGATGATGAAGGAGATAAAGTACCCGTCAAAATCGCCCTCAGCGAGGATCGGAGAAGTGTCTCTATCCAGCCTCCGAAAGAAGGATACTCCACTGAAACCGAATACTATACACTGCATATTTCCCCTGAGGTCAAATCCTCTCTCGGCCTTCCTGTCCGCGGGGATAGAACAGTAGAATTTGCCGTCGTTCCCACCCTTCCAAAAGTAGAATCAAAAGAAGACCTGAACAGGTATTTCAACTACGCCATCAAACGAGAAAAAGAAACCAAACCCAAGTTTTCACTGTTCAATAAGGGAACTACAACGCAAGAATCAGCAGATACCGCTGATGCAGGGGGAGCCCCTGCGATGGAGAGTGAATCTGCATCCGCTGATTACAGCACGACGAACAACCAGGTGCAGGGTGTCGATGAGGCAGACATCGTAAAGACGGATGGCACGTATATATACCAGGTCACTTCCCAGAAGCTGATGATTACGAAAGGATCTCCCGTGGAGAAGATGGAAGTTGCCTCTTATGTTTCGTTTGAACCCGACTTTGCTCCACAGCATTTGTTCCTGCAGGGAGAGAAACTCGTTGTTATCGGCAACAGCTGGAGTGATGACTATTCCCATAAACCATCGACTAAAAAGAACTCTGTACAGGCATTGGATATACCTGTACATGGGATGATGAAAACCCTCATATATGATATCTCTGATAAAGAAAAGCCTGAATTGCTGCGTGAATTTGGCATGGAAGGAAGTTATGTCGCCGCCAGGAAAACAGGTTCCTTTGTATACCTGGTCGCCAATCACTATCCTGATTACTGGATCCTTGAAAACAAAGAAGATGCTGATCTGAGGCCGCGGATAACGGACAGCTTGAATGGGGAGGAACCTGCCTTATTGGATTTCGAGGATATCAAATATATGCCTCAATCCACCGAAACCAATTACACCTTATTTGCCTCCCTCAACCTGGAGGAAATCGCTTCCGAAATCAATGTAGAATCTTATCTCGGCAGCGGCCACCAGTTGTATATGTCCAAAAATAACCTCTATATGGCTTTGAGCAGGCACAACCCGGCAAAAGAAAATGCATGGCAGTCAGCAGATACCGAAATTTACAAATTCACGGTCAACCAGTCGGACATTGAATTTGCGGCAATGGCTAATGTGAAAGGGACCATCCTTAACCAGTTCTCAATGGATGAACACAAAGGGAATTTTAGGATTGCCACCACAAAAGGAGATGCATGGGGAGATCAAAATACCCCTTCTTCCAACAATCTGTATATTCTTGATGAAAATTTAAAGCATATCGGAAATGTTGAAGACCTTGCAAAAGGCGAGCAGATTTATTCAGTCCGGTTTATGGGAGACAAAGCCTATATGGTCACATTCAAGCAGGTGGATCCTCTTTTTGTCATCGATACGAGCACTCCTTCCTCACCGAAAGTACTGGGTGAGCTGAAGATACCAGGGTTCAGCAGTTATCTTCATCCATTGGATGAAAATCATCTGATCGGATTTGGTTATGATACAACACTGGTAAAGGACGATAAGATGCCGAATGAAGAGCCGAGGGTCCTGACAGCAGGCATGAAAATTTCTCTCTTCGATGTGTCAGATTTCAATAACCCTAAAGAACAGGATACCGAAATCATCGGAGGGCGCGGAACCCACTCTTATTTACTTGAGGACCATAAAGCACTGTTCCAGCACCAAAACAGAAGCTTGTTCGGGTTTCCAGTATCGGTTTATCATGAAAAGGAAGGCAGTATGTATGAACAGGTGTTTGACTATCAAGGGGCTTTGGTTTTTGAAATCACCCCTGAAAATGGCATAGTTCAAAAAGCGCAAATGATTCAATCGGACGGGGATGATATGTATGAGCGCTGGGAGAATCAGATTCAGCGGATGATTTATATCGATGAAAACCTCTACACTCTATCTCCGGAGGAAATTCAGTCATACAATTTAGGCAATTTTAAAAAGAGTAATGAACTGACACTTCAATAAATAAGAAATTGATTCGGGCTCTCTATTGAGGGTCCTTTTATTTTTATGAAAACCGGGAATAATGGATAGAATGTGGGAAAGGAGATATTTTATGAACATTTATTTTTACCAGCGGTTTCTTCGATGGCCGATTTTAGTGCGGACATTCTTAATCGCCATGGCGGCCATTTCAGGCTTTGGTATCCTGATTCATCTGATAGAACCCGAAAATTTCCCGACAGCTTTTGACGGGATTTGGTGGGCAATCATCACCACCTCTACTGTTGGATATGGGGATTATGTTCCATTGACCACCTTAGGCCGGATTGTGGCGATGCTCTTAATCCTGTTAGGCGCTGGTTTCTTAACGACTTACTTTGTCACATTAGCCACTTCCACTGTAACGAATCAGAATGCTTACCTGGAAGGCAAGGCAACCTATTCAGGGAAAGACCATACCATCATTGTCGGCTGGAATGAACGTTCAAGAGAAATCATTGATCAACTGCTTGCGTTTGACAGGCATCATGATATTACATTGATTGATAACACTCTTAAAGAAAATCCGTACAGAAATCATATTATCCACTTTATTAAAGGAGAAGCATTCCGTGATGACATTCTCCTGAAGGCCGGCATCCAAAAGGCAACCATAGCTGTTATCACAGCTGACCAAAATAAGAATGAAATAGATGCTGATATGAACTCCGTCATGACCCTGCTGGCGATGAAGGGAATTGCACCTGATCTTTATTGCGTTGCTGAGATATTAACCAGTGACCATATAGCAAATGCAGAAAGGGCCGGTGCTGATGAAGTGATTCAGACCAATAAGCAGACTAGCTATATTATTATGGACAGCATTTTGTCCAAAGGGATGAGCACCACTATATTAGAGTTGTTAAACCATTTAAAAGGCAATAATCTTAAGGTGATTACCGCATCCCCGGAATGGTGTGAAAAAACGTTCAACGAACTGAGCAGTTCCCTTTTAGAAAAAAACATCATCCTCTTGGGCATCAAGAAAGGAGGGCACACTACAGTGAACCCTCCTCTGGAGACTATTGTAAAACCTGAAGACGGACTGCTGGTCATTTCAAGCGAAAGGTGATTACCTTATCAGCTGGTCTTCCAGTTCTTTTACCAATTCCACCCCCACAGACACATATTCCTCAGGAAAGCTTGCGTCAGGGTCCTGGGGTTCGGAAAACTGGTTCGTCGTTCCTGAAAACGTCCCGGTTGAGGCGTGATCATCCAACCCTCGCTGATATTTATGAGAAAGCAGGAATGGCCTTCCAAGTTCGACCGTGGCACCGCGGGAATCCAGTTGACCATCTACGGAGGCAAACGGAATACGCAGAAATTGGTAACCTACTTCGTCATCGATTTTATAATCAAAATATCCATGGTCATAATCCCAATTGCCGCCGATATCGTACCCGAGCGGCTTTAACAGCTGCTCCAGCTTGTATAACTGAAAATGCTGCCCCTCCAGTTTAGAAGGAAGTTCAATCATCCCAAACACTCCTTTCTTTTCGGTTAGTTTTTCCCAGAGTGATTGGGATAAGTCATAAAAGATGAAAAAGTATGGGTCCAGTTGGTGAAGGTGTGAAAGGCTGAATAGCTCTTTTTTGGAGACGTTCTTTTGGATAGAAAAATTTTCAGTCCTTTCAGCGCACTGATGGACTGGGCTTAAGTTTGTTGGTTTTGAATTCGGTCCTTTAAGCCACCGATGAGCGTTCATGAAACACCCTTCTCTTTCTCACTCCTTTTTGGGTCTTATGAAGCTTCCATGACACACCCTTATCTTATATTCCCTTCCTTTTTGGTCTTATAAAGCTTCCACGACACACCCTTATCTTAAATTCATTCCTTTTTTGGTCTTATGAACGCTTCATAAGACACCTTGATCTCAAATTCACTTCTTTTTTGGTCTTATGAACACTTCATGAACTACTAAAATTTTATAGTCGCAAAAAACAGGTCTTTTGAATCCGGTCAATCCAAAGAAAAGGCTGCCATCCTATGGGGATGCCAGCTTTCTATATCAATTATTTAAGGCGCTTTTCCAGCTCTGCTTTCTTCTCTTCGAAACCAGGTTTTCCAAGAAGCGCAAACATGTTCACTTTATAAGCTTCCACGCCCGGCTGGTCAAATGGATTGACGCCCAGCAGGTAGCCGCTGATGGCGCAAGCTTTTTCAAAGAAGTATACCAGGTAACCGAACGTATAAGCATCCATGGCCGGTATTTCAAGAATTAGGTTTGGAACGCCGCCGTCTGTGTGCGCAAGCATTGTTCCTTCGAATGCTTTGTTGTTGACGAAGTCCACTGTTTCACCTGCAAGATAGTTCAGGCCGTCCAGATCGCTTTCTGCTTTTTCGATTGTCAACTCGTGGCGTGGTTCAGAAACTTTGATGACCGTTTCGAACAAGTCCCTTCTTCCTTCTTGAACGTATTGCCCAAGCGAGTGAAGGTCAGTGGAAAAGTTTGCTGATGCAGGGAAGATTCCCTTTTGATCTTTTCCTTCACTTTCGCCGAACAGCTGCTTCCACCATTCGGAGAAGTACTGCAGGCCTGGTTCATAGTTGATCAGCATTTCAATCGTTTTGCCTTTATTATAAAGAATATTTCGAACAGCTGCATACTGGTATGCAGGGTTTGCTTCAAGCTCGTCTGTATCGAAGTCACTGCGAGCCGCTGCAGCACCGTTCATCATTGATTCGATATCAATTCCGCTCACTGCAATTGGCAGAAGCCCGACAGCTGTCAAAACAGAATAACGTCCGCCAACATCGTCAGGCACGACGAATGTTTCGTAGCCTTCGTCATTGGCAAGTGTCTTAAGAGCACCTTTTGACTTGTCTGTTGTAGCGTAGATGCGCCTTCTTGCTTCCTCTGCACCATATTTTTCTTCCAGTTTCTTGCGGAAAATACGGAACGCGATTGCTGGTTCAGTTGTTGTGCCAGACTTTGAAATGACATTGATGGAGAAATCTTTATTTTCAAGCAGGTCCATCAAATCTGTCATGTAAGTGGAACTGATGTTATTCCCCAAGAAAAGGACTTGAGGTGTTGAGCGTTTTTCACCTGGAAGAGCATTATAGAAGCTGTGGTTCAGCATTTCCAGAGCTGCTCTTGCTCCCAGGTATGAGCCGCCGATTCCGATGACAAGAAGGACATCAGAGTCATTTTTTATTTTCTCGGAAGCCTTTTGGATCCTTGAGAATTCTTCTTTGTCATAGTTTTCCGGAAGGTCCACCCACCCCAAGAAGTCATTTCCTGCACCTGTTCCTTCATGCAGTGATTTGTGGGCTGTCTTTACAGCATCTTTTACGTATGTAAGTTCATGTTCACCGAAGAATGTCAGTGCTTTTGAGTAATCAAAGCGTACATGTGTCATATCTTTTTTCCTCCCTATTTGTTATTCCTTTACTCACTTTACCTAAAGGTATGCTCTTAATCAAGAATCGGTCAAAGTGAAAGCGATACCATTTGGTTTTTTTTACAAACTTTCACTAAATAGCTGTGAATCCTTCAGAACCTTGGTTGATATCAGCTTATATCCCGCTTCATTTGGGTGCAGGGAGTCACTGAAATAGGTCTTTTTGGATTTATCTTTAAAGACCTCGTTCAAAGGAATAAAATTGATTCCTTTAAACTCTGCCATCATTTCAACGTTAAGCTTATTCCACTGATCTATATATCCTTCTATCTCTTGATTTTTCGGGTAGGGATTATACAGACCGATAAGGTGGATTGGCGCCAATTCGTTTTCACTTCTGATGATATCCAGGATTGAGGTCAAATTCCTTTGATACTCAGCCTTCCCTTCATTGATATTCTTTTCGTGAAGGGTATCCAGGTTTTCTCCGTTGCTGTTGATAAAATCATTGGTGCCGATAAAGACGATGATACTGTCTGCCTCATCAACCTCTTTCCTGACTTCCGGATCTTTCAACTGCCGTAAAACACCACTCGATTCCTGGCCGACAATTCCATAATTCAAGATATCCACCGCACCTTTTTCATATTTCTCATTCAAGACGGTTTCAACTTTGTCAACATATCCCTCTTCACCCTTATCTCCATACCCATAAGTCAATGAATCGCCAAAGGCCGCTATGGTATGTTCTTTTGACTGATAGTGTGCCCAACCAAGGATAAGAGAAACACCAAAGATTCCTAAAATGGCATAAAGTGTAGTTTTCATATAACATCCTTCCCTGGCAGACTATTCGGAATGCGAAAACGGCCGTTGGAGCCTGACAGTATATGGAGAAAGGGGACTGTACCCGAGTTAGGACAGTCCCGCAATTTATTTCTTTATAGTGAAGCTTTCAGGATGGCTTTCACATCATCATGATTCAAAGATGTAAAGTTGCCGAATTCACCGTTTGCCATCGCTTTGTCTGCCATTACATCGATTTTCTCGTCATTGATATCATAATCAGCCAAGCGTGAAGGGGCTCCGAGGCTGCTCCAGAATCCAGACAGCTTATCGATCCCTTCCAAGCCGATTTCTTTATCTGTTTTACCCTCTGGGTCAATATCGAAAACACGGACTGCCATTTGAGCAAAACGGGCAGGGTTCACATCAATAGTATGTCTCATCCAGTTAGGGAACAAGATCGCCAATCCCCCTGCGTGAGGAATGTCATAGACAGCGGAAACCGCATGTTCTATATTATGTGTTGCCCAGTCTCCGCGGTAACCCATTTGCAGCATACCATTCAATGCAATCGTTCCGGAATACAAGATCGTTTCCCTGTGCTCATAGCTCTCAAGGTTTTCAAGAAGCTTAGGCGCGGTTTCAATAACGGTCTTTAATGTAGACTCACACAATCTGTCCTGTAATGGAGTATTTGTGGCATTATTGAAATATTGCTCAAATACGTGTGACATCATATCAACCATACCGTAAATGGTTTGGTCTCTTGGCACAGTGAACGTATTTTGGGGATCTAAAATAGAGAATTTTGGGAACACAGCAGGGCTTCCCCAGCCATACTTTTCATGAGTTTCCCAGTTGGTGATGACAGAACCCGAGTTCATTTCAGATCCGGTCGCAGCCAAAGTTAGGACTGTTCCGAATGGGAGAGCTTCTTCAGCAAAAGCTTCTTTGATTACAAGATCCCAAGCGTCTCCGTCATATTTTGCACCTGCAGCTACTGCTTTCGTACAGTCGATGACACTTCCGCCTCCTACTGCAAGAATGAATTCGATTCCTTCATTTTTACAGATCTGCACCCCTTTTCGTACTGTGGAAATACGAGGGTTCGGCTCAACACCGGCAAGTTCATGAACTTCTGCATTCATTTCCTTTAGTAAACCCGTTACTTGATCATAGAGGCCGTTACGCTTGATGCTGCCTCCTCCGTAAACAAGCAGGACCTTTTTTCCATAGTGAGGAATTTCTTCCTTAAGTTTTTCCACTTCATTTTCACCAAAAATTAATTTGGTCGGATTATAGTAAGCAAAACTGTTCATTCCTGTTTCCTCCTTTATTTTATTTTCAGCAGCTTCTATCATATGTAAAAGCCTGTTTCTCCTATACATTGCCTTTTCATTATCGAATATAATGTTCCCTGATTGCAAAGAAAATGCACTCGGTTATTTTTTTCAAAGAATGCATAATAAAGGGCAAAAAACAACAAGCTATGAAGGAACCAAGAAAAAAAATGCCGAGTGATTATTTTAATGCTGGCATATATTCCATAAGGAGGTAACAACATGAGTACTATTCAACGCATCGCACTGGTCCTTACTATCATTGGAGCCATTAACTGGGGGCTGGTTGGTTTCTTCCAATTTGACCTTGTTGCCGCTATCTTCGGCGGACAGGATTCAGCCCTTGCCCGTCTTGTATATGGTTTGGTCGGTATCGCCGGTCTAATCAACATCGGTCTTCTGTTTGCTCCTTCTGAAGAAGCAGAGCATTCTCCTGAAGCACGCCCAACTCGATAAAAATGCCAAGGCAGACTCCGGGATACGGAGTTTGTCTTTTTTGTTTGGCGGCTCGGATGGAATCGGGTTGTCTGCACCTAACATTTTAGTCATTTTATGCGGCTGGTGCCTGCTACAATTCCATCACTCTGCCAAGTACAGTTCAGTGTTTTTGTGCCAGGGAGATGTACTTATCTTGTATCAGGTGGTGGAATTTAATAATTTTATGCCTGGTATCTACAATTATAAATTCATCCTGAATTTGCAGATGATATCTCGAGTTTGCTCCCAATTTCATACCAATCATACGTCGCACCCATTAGCTTCTGTTCTGCCCAAACACAAAGTGCTTGTGCAGGTTTTTCCCTGTCTGACACTTCACCTTGTCTTTGCAGGCTATTCTTCTCACATCCTTATCTTCTACAAATCCCCATCCCTTTGAAGGTATTTCTCCGCCAACAAGAAATGCAGACTAGCGAAGCAGTCTGCGCAGGATTTTCAAGCCATTTTTAGAGTTAGGGTATTTAAATGAAAAATCAAAGAAGTTGGTTTGTTTCAAGACACTTTTATAATGTGAGAAGGTTGAAAAGCTGCTTTCACCATGGTAGCTGCCAATTCCGCTTTCGCCTACTCCTCCAAACGGAAGATGCGGCGTCGCAATGTGCATCAGAGTATCATTAATGCAGCCGCCGCCATATGAAAGGTTCGCCGTAATGTCTTTTTCAACATTGTCATTTTCTGTGAACAGGTAAAGGGCAAGAGGCTTCGGACGGCTTGTAACAAATGATTTGACCTCTTCCACCTTTTCGTAGGTAAGCACCGGAAAGATCGGTCCGAAAATTTCTTCGGTCATCACTGGTGCGGTGGTGTTTTCTGGTCGAAGCAGCGTCGGCTGTATTTGCAGGGCTTGATCATCGAATCCCCCTCCGTAGATCACTTCCCCATCGTTCAAGTAACTCTTCAGGCGGTTATAATGACGTTCATTGACGATTTTCCCAAACTGATCACTTTTGAGCGGTTCATCGCCGTAAAACTCCTGAACAACTTTTTTAAATTCTTCTATAAACTTCTCTTCTGCGCCTCTGTGTATAAACAGATAATCTGGTGCAATACAGGTCTGTCCGGCGTTGGCCAGCTTCCCAAACGCGATTCGTTTTGCGGCTAAGCTCAAATTAGCATCTTCATGTACGATGCATGGACTCTTCCCGCCCAATTCAAGTGTAACCGGGATCAGCCTTTTGGACGCAGCTTCCATCACTATTTTTCCGACCGGCACACTTCCTGTGAAGAAGATGTAATCAAATTCCTGATCCAGCAGATGCTGATTTGTTTCGATTCCGCCTTCCATGATAAAAACCACCCCTTTTTCAAAGCTGCCTTCGAACATTTCCGAAAGGACACTTGAAGTATGAGGTGTTAACTCAGAAGGCTTGACTATGGCAGTATTGCCCGCTGCAAGGGCACCAATCAACGGGGAAATGGCCAGTTGAATCGGATAATTCCATGGTGCGATGATTAACGACACACCATAGGGCTCAGGGATACGGTAACCTTTTGAACCTAAATGGGTGACGGCCGTTTTCACTTTTATCGGTTTCGCCCACGAGTCCAGTTTTTTCAATGTGAAACTGATTTCTTCAAGTAAGATGCCAATTTCAGTTGTGTAAGCTTCCCTCTCAGATTTGTTCAAGTCTTGATGCAGAGCTTTCATGATTTTTGACTCGTTTCTTCTTAGGGCATCAGCTAATTTATTCAGATTAGCTTTCCTTGCCTCCAGCGGTCTGGTTTTTCCAGATGCAAAACAATTCTTCTGAAGACTAACTGCTTCGGCTATTTCTTCCTTTGTCTTTTCACGAATTGTCATTCCGCTCATATTAAAACGCTCCTTGAATTCTGGTTATTTACTATATTATATACCTTTTTCAATGAGTATACGTCAAAGTTGGATGAGAGATTGAACAAAGCGCAAGCGGCCGTTCAGCTCCGTACAGATTGGAGGGCTCTCGCATGAGATATAGGAATCACGAAGAGCGACAGCGATTCGATGATGACTTATCGCAAGGAGAGAGACCGAAATCTGCTAGGCGTTGGCCGCTGGAGCTGGATTGACTATAAAGCGGTATGGCCCCGTTCAGCGGCGTACAAACTGGAAGGCTTCCGCATGAGATATAGGAATCACGAAGAGCGACAGCGATTCGATGATGACTAATCGCAAGGAGGAAGACTGAAGTTTGATAGCCGTTGGGGCCATGGAGCTGGATTGACTATAAAGCGCAAGCGCCTTGATCAGCCCCGACAGGCATAAGACGAGCCGGCGGGAAGGCTGCTCTTTAACCTTTCTGGCGGATCGGCTTATGACGCCGAGGGGCTAGGCGCTGGAGGCAGATGTCAGAACTACTTTTATTATCCTTACCTCAAGCCTTTTATAGTTTCCTATACAGCAAAAAGCCGACCAGGCCTCCAGCCTGATCGACTTTTTATTAAACCCAGCCCCTGAAACGGGAAGCTTCTGCCATTTTGCGGGCACCAACCATGTAGGC
This sequence comes from Bacillus sp. SRL337, assembly GCF_984799155.1. NCBI lineage: Bacteria > Bacillati > Bacillota > Bacilli > Caryophanales > Bacillaceae > Bacillus > Bacillus sp. SRL337. Next base: position 3,762,844 of record NZ_OZ481793.1, read on the forward strand.
TGCCAAGCGCATATTGACTCTGCGATTAACCGCTGTGTCATATACGTTATTGAACGCCTCAACAAGTTTAGTGTGAAGTTTTTCATTTACTTCTTCTTCCGTCCAGTAATAGCCTTGGTTATTCTGGACCCATTCAAAGTAGGAGACGGTTACCCCTCCCGCACTTGCCAGCACGTCTGGGACGAGAAGGATGTCTCTCTCTGACAGGATTTTTGTGGCTTCAAAGGTTGTCGGACCGTTCGCTGCCTCAACGACTATCGATGCCTTTATGTTTTGGGCATTGTCTTCTGTGATTTGATTGGAAATGGCCGCAGGGACAAGGATATCACAGTCGAGTTCCAGTAATTCCTTATTAGAAATTGTGTTTTCAAACAAAGTTGTTACGGTTCCAAAGCTGTCACGGCGATCCAGCAGATAATCGATGTCCAGGCCTTTCGGATCGTGAAGAGCTCCATGGGCATCAGAGATAGCGATAACTTTCGCGCCTGCCTCATGCATGAATTTCGCCAAAAAACTTCCTGCATTTCCAAAGCCTTGGATGACAACGCGGGCTCCTTTAATATCGATGCCTTTTTTCTTTGCGGCTTCCTCGATACAAATAGTAACGCCTTGTGCCGTTGCCTTTTCACGCCCTTGTGAACCTCCCAGTACCAATGGCTTTCCTGTAATGAAACCTGGGGAGTCGTTTTCACGCAGCCGGCTGTATTCGTCCATCATCCACGCCATGATTTGTGAGTTGGTATATACATCTGGCGCCGGGATGTCTTTGGTTGGTCCGACAATCTGGCTGATTGCCCGAACGTAGCCACGGCTGAGCTTTTCCAGTTCAGTGAAGGACATTGTTCGCGGATCACAGATGATACCGCCTTTTCCTCCGCCGTACGGCAAATCTACAATCCCGCATTTCAAGCTCATCCACATGGATAATGCTTTAACTTCTTCTTCATCGACCTCCGGATGGAAGCGGACGCCGCCTTTTGTCGGCCCGACAGCATCATTGTGCTGGGCCCGGTATCCTGTGAACACCTTTATCTTGCCATCATCCATACGCACAGGGATGCGGACTGTCAGCATGCGGACCGGCTCTTTTAAAAGTTCAAACATTTCCTCACTATAACCGAGCTTGCCCAGCGCATCATTGATTACATGTTGAGTAGATGTAAACAGATTCAGATTTTCTCCCATTGAAAAATTCGCCTCTTTATTGTGTAGTCTAAAACCGTTGTTATTGTAACATACAACTTGACGATTTTCTTACCAACTAACAAGGAAATACACAAATTCACAATTGCTGTCTTTCATATCATATCCATTCCCATCAAATCTACAGTGTTGAAAACAAAACTTTATTTCATTTGATTACTTTGAAAGCACTTTTTGAATGCGCTCGATTGCCCAATCAAGGTCTTCCTGGCTGATGATCAGCGGAGGAGCAAATCGTATGACTGTTTCATGCGTTTCTTTACACAGCAGCCCTTCTTCTTTAAGCTTTTCACAATAGCTGCGTGCAGGCTCGGTCAGCTCGACCCCGATGAACAATCCTCTGCCCCGTACTTCCTTGATTTTCGGATTGTCAATTTCTTTCAATTTATTCATGAAGTATTCTCCCAATTTAAGGGATCGTTCTGCAAGTTCTTCATCTTCAAGGACTTCCAAAGAAGCGACTGACACAGCACATGCCATCGGATTCCCTCCGAAAGTCGAACCATGAGAGCCGGGATTGAATACTCCAAGAACCTCCTTGTCGGCTACGACGCAAGAGATCGGGAATACTCCGCCGCCAAGGGCTTTACCAAGGATATACATATCAGGTTCAACATCTTCCCACTCGCAGGCAAACATTTTCCCAGTCCGGGCAAGCCCTGCCTGAATTTCATCTGCAATAAACAGGACATTGTTTTCTTTACAAAGCTCATATGCAGCCTTCAAATAGCCTTTCGGAGGGATGACGATTCCAGCCTCACCTTGAATAGGCTCAATTAAAAATGCAGCTGTGTTAGGCGTGATGGCTTCCTTCAACGCATCAATGTCCCCGTAAGGAACAAGATTGATGCCCGGGAGCATAGGGCCAAAACCGCGCTTATACTCTTCTTCAGAAGAAAGGGAAACCGCAGACATTGTGCGGCCGTGGAAGTTTCCTTCACAAGCGATGATCTCAGCCTGATTTTCTGTCACGCCTTTCTTGTCGTAAGCCCAGCGGCGTGCTGTTTTAATTGCTGTCTCAACAGCTTCAGCCCCTGTGTTCATCGGCAGGGCCATATCTTTGTTTGTCAATTTACAGATTTTCTCGTACCATGGTCCGAGCTGGTCATTGTGGAATGCACGTGAAGTCAGAGTCACACGGTCCGCCTGGTCTTTCAGCGCCTGAATGATTTTCGGGTGGCGGTGCCCCTGGTTTACTGCAGAATAGGCACTCAACATATCCATGTATTTGTTTCCTTCTGGGTCCTTAACCCAGACACCTTCAGCTTCCGAGATGACGATTGGAAGCGGGTGATAGTTATTCGCGCCATATTCCTGGGTTTGATCAATAATAGATTGAGAGTTTCCAGACATTCATTTTTCCTCCGATCAATTAATTTTAATAAGTATGAATTGTGTAAAAATATGTTTATTTATAATCAATGGAGCCTCCACTTGAAGGCTCCATTATATTGTCAATCTTATAGCATTTCTGATGTTGTTTTAGCTTGCATATGAAGAAGCAAGTAGTCCGGTCCGCCCGCTTTGGAGTCCGTACCTGACATGTTGAATCCGCCGAATGGCTGATATCCAACGATGGCTCCTGTACAACCGCGGTTGAAGTAAAGGTTTCCAACATGGAAATCTTCACGAGCCTGTTCGATGTGTGCACGGTTGTTTGTGATGACCGCACCAGTCAAGCCGTACTCTGTGTTGTTGGCTACCTCGATCGCATGATTGAAATCTTTTGCCTTTGAGAATGCGACAACAGGTCCGAAGATTTCTTCTTTCATGATGCGCGCTTCCTGATCCACATGGGCAAAGATTGTCGGTTTGATGAAGTAACCTTTGGAGCTGTCTCCTTCGCCGCCGATCATCAATTCGCCTTCTTCTTTACCGATTTCGATGTAGCTCATGATTTTATCGAATGCAGCCTGGTCGTTAACCGGTCCCATGAATGTTTCACGGTCTGTAGTATCACCGACTGTCAATTCTTTTGTCAGTTCAACGGCACGCTCAAGAACTTGATCGTACACATCCTCAACGATGATTGCACGGGAACATGCAGAACATTTTTGCCCTGAGAATCCGAATGCAGATGCAACGATCGACTTTGCAGCCAATTCTAAATCTGCTTCTTTATCAACAACGATTGTATCCTTACCGCCCATTTCAGCGATTACGCGCTTAAGCCAGATCTGGCCAGGGTTTACCTTTGCAGCACGTTCGTAGATTCGTGTACCGACATCGCGGGATCCAGTGAACGATACGAAGCGTGTCTTTGGATGATCTACCAGGTAGTCCCCTACCTCAGAACCGCTTCCAGGGATATAGTTGATAACGCCTTTTGGAAGTCCGGCTTCTTCAAGAACCTCGATGAATTTCGCTGCTACCACCGGTGTAGTGGAAGCTGGTTTAAGAAGTACTGTGTTACCGGAAACGATTGCTGCCACCGCAGTACCGGCCATAATGGCGAATGCGAAGTTCCATGGGGAAATGACTACACCTACTCCCAGTGGGATGTAGTTGAATTGATTGTATTCGCCTGGGCGGCTTTCTACCTTGAAGCCTTCTGCAATGCGCAGCATTTGGCGACCGTAATATTCCATGAAGTCAATGGCTTCAGCTGTATCCGCATCCGCTTCGTTCCATGGTTTACCTGCTTCCCTTACCAGAATCGCAGAGAATTCATGTTTGCGGCGGCGTACAATTGCAGCAGCCTTGAACAAGATATCTGCGCGTGTCTCCGGCTTTACTTTTCTCCAAGTCTTGAACGTTTCGTAAGCTTCGTTCATAGCTTTCTCAGCTAATTCACGGCTTGCTTTGGAAACACGGCCTACAACCTGCTCTTTGTTCGCCGGATTCACAGAAACGATCTTGTCTTCAGTCGTGATTTTCTCTCCGCCGATAGTTAACGGATAATCCTGACCTAAATAACTGTCCACCAACTTAAGGCCCTCTTTAAAAGCTTGCTGATTTTCTTCTTTTGAAAAATCTGTGAATGGTTCATGTTTGTACGGAATCAATTTCATTTCCCCCTTTATCTAGAATAAAAATTAATATTTTTATATATTTGCAGGGCATACACGCAAAAAATATTTGCAATAAGAAAACCCTTACAGATATAATAATGCAAAAGATAGTTGCGTTTTTCAAGCCTTTTGCTTAATTTTCTAAAATAAATTCAAAAAATGCCCGCCGCCATATGTATGGATAACAATTCCATCATTCAGCACAGGGCCAAATGCTTGCTGGACAACCATCATGCACATTACACTATTACACTATGAAACAGCCTTTCAAACTTATAAACCTGATTTCTTAAAATCTTTCTCGATTTTTTTCAACGGCAGTACTTAAAAGGGGAGAAACAAGATGTTTGTGAACGGGATGCAAGAGTTAGTTTATCTCTATGAGAACGTGTTGGACTCTATAGATGCAGGCGTTCATGTTATTAACTCAGAAGGAAAAACCATTATTTATAATCGAAAAATGAGGATGATCGAAGGAATGGATGTCGAGGATGTCTTCGATAAAAATCTCCTTGAAGTCTTTCAATTCAGTTACGGGGAAGAAAGCACACTGTTGGATGTACTCCGGACCGGAAAACCAGCTCTCAATGTCAAACAAACGTATTTCAATGTCAAAGGCAGCGAGGTTACGACTATCAACAATACCTATCCGGTTATTCATGAAGATTCCATCGTCGGGGCCATGGAGATCGCCCGTGATATTACCAAACTTGAAAAGCTGATACGCGAAAACCGATCAAAAAAAGAAGACCCGATTTATACATTCGATCATATTATTGGGGAAGATCTGTGCTTTAAAGAAGTCATTGAGAATAGCAGGCGCGCCGCCAAAACCTCTTCGCCTGTTCTGATTGTGGGAGAAACCGGAACCGGGAAAGAGCTTTTTGCCCACAGCATTCATAATGGCAGTCCAAGGGCAAAGGACCCTTTGATTAATCAAAACTGTTCCGCACTTCCTGATACTGTCATGGAAGAACTTTTGTTTGGGGTGGATGACGAGGATGACGAGGAAATAATCGAGAATCCCGGATTATTTGAACAGGCATCCAACGGTACATTGATCTTGGACGAAATCAACAGTTTAAGCTTACCTATCCAAACCAAATTGTTAAGGGTGTTGAGAGAAAAGAAAGTCCGCAGGCTCAACTCCCATCTTGACAGGCCGATTGATTGCCGGATAGTCTGCACCATCAACGAAGATCCAGTCGATGCCATTTCAGAAGGAAGACTGAGGAAAGAACTCTATTATCAATTAAGTGTTGTTTCCATCTTCCTCCCACCTTTAAGAGAACGGATGGAAGACTTGGATCCCTTGCTTACCTTTTTCATCGAAAAGTATAACGGATTGTTCGGAATGGAAGTTCAAGGTGTCGAAAATTCAGTGCATGAGAGGTTCAAAAACTACGAGTGGCCGGGAAATGTACGGGAATTGGAACACGTTATCGAAGGGGCCTTTAACTTGATGGGGTCCGGGGGTCGTATCGGCTACAACCAGCTGCCGGTCCATTTCAGGCAGCGCACTCAGCTTTCAAAAGAAATGAAGCTTACAAGTAATGCCGAAGATTTTCTTTTTGATGGCGATAAGGATATCAAACCACTCGAGGATTATATCGCCGAAGCAGAAATATATTACATCCAGAAAGCACTTTTACATCATGACTTTAATGTCACCAAAACCGCCAAGGCTCTTGGTATGAGCAGGCAGAATTTGCAGTATCGGATTAAAAAATTTGATATTGAACGTCCTGATTGATTGCTCTGTACAAAAAATGCCTCCCTTAAATTAAATGGAGGCATTTTTTGTTGTTCATAATTTTGAGCCTATATTTTTTTTCGGTTATCCTGGGGGATTATTTGGAATCGCGACTACTTTTCTTTTTTTCCGGCGCTTTCTGTTCCGATTCCGGCCGGATCGCGACTACTTTTCCTTCCTCCCGGCGCTTTCTGTCCCGATTTCAACCGGATTGCGACTACTTTTCTTTCCTTCCCGCACTTCCTGTCCCGATTCCGGCCGGATCGCGACTACTTTTCTTTCCTTCCTCACGGTACTTTCTGTCCCGATCCGGCTGAATCGCGACTACTTTTCTTCCCTCCCGGCGCTTCCTGTCCCAATTCCGGACGAATCGCGACTACTTTTCTTTCCTCCAGGCGCTTCCTGTCCCGATTCCGGCCGAATCGCGACTACTTTTCTTCCCTCCCGGCGATTTCTGTCCCGATTCTGGCCGAATCGCGACTACTTTTCCTTCCTCCCGGCGCTTCCTGTCCCGATTCCGGCCGAATCGCGACTTCTTTTCCTTCCTCCAGGTACTTCCTGTCCCGATTTCAACCGAATCGCGACTACTTTTCTTTCCTACATACACTTTCTGTCCCGATTCCAGCCGAATCGCGACTACTTTTCTTTCCTCACGGTACTTTCTGTCCCGATTCTGGCTGAATCGCGACTACTTTTCTTCCCTCACGGCGCTTCCTGTCCCGATTCCGGCCAAATCGCTACTACTTTTCCTCCCACCAGGCGATTTCTGTCCCGATTTCAACCGAATCGCGACTACTTTTCTTCCCTCCAGGTACTTTCTGTCCCGATCCGGCCGAATCGCTACTACTTTTCCTCCCACCAGGCGATTTCTGTCCCGATTTCAACCGAATCGCGACTACTTTTCTTCCCTCCAGGTACTTCCTGTCCCGATTCCGGCCGAATCGCGACTACTTTTCTTCCCTCCCGGCGCTTCCTGTCCCGATTCCGGCCGAATCGCGACTACTTTTCTTTTCTCACGGCACTTTCTGTCCCGATTTCAACCGAATCACGACTTTCGTCTTTTTCCAGCCCATATTGTTTAGATACGGTTTCCAAGTTGAAGATAATTCCCAAATGCTCTCATTTAGTCGTTTTACCGCCTCACTATGATTCGAGCACAAAAAAAGAACCAGCTTTATAAGCCGGTCCTTGCAACAATATTATTTCTTGATCAGATCTTCACGCTCTGATTGCTCGATCCACTCTTCAAGCTTGTCTTTAAGAGTATTGAAGCCAGTTGGAGCAGCTTCAGGAGCTTGGGCAGGCTTTACGCTTCCTTGACGGCGCTTAGGCTTTTTAACTGCAGCAGCAGCTTTAGGCTCTTCTGCAGGCGCCTCTTGTGTAGCACGGATGGATAGGCTGATTTTACCTGCTGCTTCATCGACAGATAATACTTTTACTGTTACTTCATCGCCAACGCTTAGATGTTCGTTTACATCTTTAACGAAGCCGTGTGTGATTTCAGAAATATGAACAAGTCCTTGTGTATTTTCATCAAGAGCAACAAATGCACCGTATGGCTGGATGCCTGTTACTTTACCTGTTACAACGCTTCCTGTTTCGTATTTTGTACTCATGGGAACAACTCCTAATTATATATAAATTTTCTCCTTTTTACGCAATTATAGATTATATCACAGTTGGCAAGCATACGCAAAATTTCTCTATATATAGTAGGTGTTTTCCCTTTTTGCAAATGAAAAAACATTCATCGGGATATTTTTTAAAGTTCATATTCCATATTAAAATCATCCCAATTTCCCGGTTTACTGAACTGATTTTCTTTCAGTTTATTGTAGTAGGGCTCAATCCTCGCAGCTGTTTTGGAAGCAGGATATTTCTCCATCAACTTTTCGAACGATTCTTTCATATCCTCCTTTATGGATCCGTCCTCATTGAAGAGGGATTGAGTGGAAGACCCTTTTACATACGCTCGTAGCAGGGCCGTGTATTCCAGCCTGAATTCTTCAAGGAAACCTGAGCCTGGAGGCAGGTTATCCAGCACGCTCTCATATAGCAGGAGATCTCCTCCGGCCCGTGCCCAATTGGTGGTAATCACCCCTCCGTTTAGGCTTGCCGGCAGACTTTCAAGGGTCAGCACATCCATATATACTTCAGGAAGCTCAGATGAGGACAACAAGAAGGAGACATATGAAGCATCCATGCCGGCCTGGATTTGTCCGTCAGGTTCTGAGAACTTAAGTAAAATGCCATTGGCTGTCGCTCCTTCCACCAATTGAATCAATTTATCTGAATACTGTTTTTCCTGTTCCAGTAAAATTTCCCTGCCCTCCAGCCGGCCATCTTTACTTTCTCCTTCCCATTCTGCTCTGAATCTCTCCATCTCTTCTTCATAAACCGGGATGAGTGCCTTCTGAGTCACTGTGTACTTTTCTACCCACTCTTCGGCTTTTTCATTGTCAATCTGTTTCCCGGTCAGCCCGTTCAGCATTTGCTGCGGCGTTTTTAACATATCATCCACATTTCCATTGATCATTTCGGCCAGGTTGGCGTCATTATATAGCTGCATTTTTTCATCCTTAAGGGTTTGAAGAATATGGGTTACATATTCTTCAGCAGCGGATCCCATTTCGGTTTGACTGAATCTTGCTTCTGTCAGGCCCAGACTCCCTATCGCCTGGCTGCGGCGTATTTTGTAATGACTCTCTACCTCTTTAATGGTCTTTGAGATTTCTTCCGATGTCATTCCGGACTGCTGCCCGCTCTGGAGACTTCCTCCCTGATCGCCTGTAATTTGCAAGACCAGAACCGAAGAGATCAGTAGGATACCGATAAAACTTGCTGCAAATGGCCAGTGAATGAGTTTCCGCCTTTTCCTTTCCGGATGTTTCTCTCTTTCAATTGCTTTAATTACCTCTGATACATCGGTTTGCCCCGGCATCCTTTCGTAGCTTTTGTTAAGAAGCTCCATCCTTTTTTCCAGCATTTTATCATCCATGGCTTTTTCCCTCCCTTTTTTCAGCTTGTATCAACGCTTTCTTCAGCATATTCTTTCCCCGGAGCAGTCTTGTCTTGACTGTGGAAGGATTCAAAGACAGGATTTCCTGGATATCTTCATATTTTTTCTCGTGAAAGTAGTAAAGAATAATCGGTATCCGGTATTTTTCATCCAGCTTTTGGATACAGTCATGCAGCAGCCTGTCTTCCTCTTCCCGGAAAAGGGCTTCTTCGGGCAGAGATGAAGCATCCGGCAGGGGCTCATTGGCCAGTTTTTCCGACTTCAGGTGGTGACGGTTTTCTCGCTTCAAGAAATCCCTCGTAACATTCAAGGTTACTTTATAGAGCCAGGTTGTGAATTTAGAATGTGAAAACTGATGTAAGAAGCGGTAAACCCTTATGAATACTTCTTGAGAAATGTCTTGAATATCACGGGTGGACGCACCCATTTGAAAAGCAAATCGCTCGACGATCGGCGCGTAGTGTTTCACCAGTGCACTATAGGCGGATAAATTTCCGTTTTGTGCCTGTTTTATAAGATACTCGCCTTCCATAAACAGCTCCCCCTTTCCTTTTATTTGTAATTATGTAACGCCTGTTTTCCAGTAATTGTTTCAAAAAATGAGAAATTATATCTGATTATTTTAAATCATCTATACACTGGGTGAAAAACATAGTAAGATGGTGAAATCGTTCAGAGAAAGGAGAAAACAAAATGAATAATAGTGATCAATGGTCATCCAAAATTGGGTTCATACTGGCCGCTGCCGGCTCCGCCATCGGACTCGGGGCGATCTGGAAATTTCCTTATATGGCTGGAACGAACGGGGGCGGGGTTTTCTTTTTGCTCTTTATCCTATTTACTATCTTAATCGGAACTCCCATCCTGCTCGCAGAGTTTGTCATAGGCAGACGGGGCGGGGGAGACGCTGTCACTTCCTACCGGGTGCTGGCTCCTGCTTCTGTCTGGCCATTTGTAGGCTATTTCGGGACCCTTGTCTCTTTAATTATTTTATCATTCTACAGTGTGGTGGGCGGCTGGATTCTTTCTTATTTGATCCGCAGTCTGTCAGGCGGTTTGACCGGGATGTCCCAGGCAGAGTATGGTGCCTTGTTTGAAAGCATTATCAGCAGTCCATGGGAGGTTCTCCTTACACAGGCCATATTCATGATTATGACTATCCTCGTGGTCAAAGGCGGAATCAAAGCGGGGATCGAACGTGCAAGCAAATTCATGATGCCTGCTCTATTTGTCCTTTTCCTTGTATTGGTGGTGCGCTCTTTGACACTTGAAGGTGCAATGGACGGTGTACGTTTCTTGTTGCAGCCTGACTGGAGCTATTTAACTGCAGAAACCGCTTTACTGGCACTTGGACAAGCCTTCTTTGCCCTGAGTGTCGGGATCTCAGTCATGGTTACCTATTCTTCTTATCTACCTAAAACTGAAAATATGCCGAATTCGGCTTTTAGTGTCGCCAGCTTGAATATCTTCATTTCCCTTCTGGCAGGGCTGGTCATTTTCCCTTCGGTGTTTGCTCTTGGTTTTGAGCCGGATGTGGGGCCGGGGCTCGTCTTTGTCGTGATTCCTGCCGTCTTTAATGAGATTGCTTTTGGCGGAGTGTTCCTGACCTTCTTCCTTGTGCTGCTTCTTTTCGCGACGTTGACATCAGCGTTTTCAATCCTAGAAATCATCGTCGCAGTCATGGAAAAAGGAAATGAGCAGAAGCGCAGCCGGTATGCCTGGTTCGCAGGAATCCTGGTATTCGTTGTCGGTATTCCAAGTGCGTTGTCATTCGGTGTGCTGACTGACTTTCAAATCATCGGAAAATCATTTTTTGACTTTGCGGATTTCATCACGAGCAATATCGGGATGCCGGTTGGAGCCCTGCTGATCAGTATTTTCACTGGCTACGTATTGAAAAAGTCAGCGGTGAAAGAAGAACTGCAAAGAGGATCGGGAATGTCTGACGGGTTGTTCAGTGTCCTCTATTTATTAATTCGGTACCTCGTTCCTATTGCCATCATCGTTGTTTTCCTGAATTCTTTCGGAATCCTTTAACACTTTAAAGCATGTAGGGACAGTCCCCTGTTACGGCAGCGCGTTAAAGCGCGAAGGGGGACTGTCCCTTTTTGCGCGGTGAAGTGGTAAAGCTTCCATGTGGCAATTCTCACATTTTGTTCAATGATTTCTTGGCTTATTTTGGCAGCTCAATGGTAATATAATAGTATGAAGGTTAATTTGATGGAGGGATTCATATGTCTCATTTTGGTCAGAACTTGAAATTATTGCGTGAAGAACGGAATATCAGCCAAGAAGAATTAGCCATGCGGGCGAGGCTCGGAAGAAGAACGATTGAGAAATACGAGAGCGGGAGTCAGATTCCTGACACCCAGACAATTCTGAAGCTGTCTACTGTCCTGGATGTACCAGCATCTGAAATGCTTGAAAAGGAATCACTAGAAAGCCATCCTCAAGGCATTGACCAGGAAATTGAGCAGCTCATCAGTGAAATCGGAACCAAGAAAGCAAAATTAATCCTGCGCAAAGCAAAGGAATTCTCTGAAGAAGATTTCTTGCGAGTAATGCAGATGTTATATGAAATTAAATACGGATCATCGGTCGAATAAACTTTCTCACTTTTATATGTATAGAAATGCTCTTGGGGGGCAATGCTTTTAGTAAGCTTTCTAAGTATTCCCCCTTTTGTTTTCATTGTGGACGATATAGTATATATCGTCCTATTTTTTTGTTCCTGGGTGGCTGATTTTTGTAGAGTGGCCATTAGTTTGCTTAACCGCTGATAAACCTTTTTAAGGATTGCCACTCGATCATTCAATACCGCCGAACCCACTTGCATTCCCTTCCACAACAGGGCTCAACAATTTGAATTCCATGTGTTTTTTTACTCGGGCAGGGTAGAATACAAATACGTATTGTTATCGGGAGTGAGAGGAATGAATGATATAACTTATAAGGCTGTTATCAATGGCGCAGAAATTTTCTATGAGTACCACCGGCATCCGTCTTCCCAGGAAACCTTTGTACTGCTCCATGGATTTCTTTCATCTACTTTCAGTTTCCGGCATCTGACCCCGCTATTAAAGGAACAATACAACGTCATATCGGTCGACCTGCCGCCATTCGGGCAGAGCGGAAAGAAAACGGACTTTATTTATTCGTATCAAAACCTGGCCAGGACGGTCATCCTTCTGATGAAAAAACTTGAAATCGATAAAATTCACTTGATAGGACATTCGATGGGTGGCCAGATCTCGCTCAACGTTATGAAACAGGAACCGGGTCTCGTTGAAAAAGGGATCCTTCTTTGCAGTTCAGGTTATCTTAAAAAAATGAATTGGCCCATGATGATGCTGAGCTATATACCATTCTTTCATTTGTATGTAAAAATGCATCTGGCTAAGTCTGGCGTCCGGCAAAACCTGGAGAACGTCGTGCATGATTCAAAGATGATCAATGACGAGATGATGTTTGGTTATCTTAAGCCGTTTCTCGATGATGACATTTTCCGGGCACTGACCCGAATGATCCGTCACAGGGAAGGAGACCTGAGCCAGCAGGACCTTAACAGGATTGAAACACCCTGCCTTTTGATCTGGGGGAAACATGACCGGGTCGTACCGCTTCACATAGGGAAAAGGCTGAATAAAGATTTACCGAATTCCAAACTGCTGATTCTTGAAAATACAGGTCACCTCGTACCTGAAGAAAGGCCTGAAGATGTTTATCAGCATATCCGCTCGTTCATATCACAGGAGTTCGGGGAGCAAAAGGTTGAAGCCACGAGTAAAAGCCAGATCTCCAATACTCTTCCTGTTACTTAAAAGGGTGTCCATTTGAAGTGCTTTCCATTGCTTCGGATGGACACCCTTCTTTCTCGAAGTGAATGAACCCTTTTAATTAAGCAGATTTTTTTCATCTTACCCTCTCATCATTTAACATATTATTGAGTGAACTTAGTTTTTACTATTGAAAAAAGGATGTGAACAGGATGCACCATTTTGATTCGGTACCGAGCAGGAAAGGGACTTCATCGGTAAAATGGGATATGACCAACACGGTTTTTGGGAGAGATGATGTGCTCCCGATGTGGGTTGCGGATATGGATTTCCCTCCCCCTCATCAAGTCATTGAAATTCTGAATGACCGGCTTAAACACGGCATATTTGGCTACACATTCACAGGTGAACCCCTAGGTGAAGCAGTCAGCGGTTGGATGAAAGAACGCCACAACTGGGAAATCCAGAAAAACTGGCTGTTATACAGTTCGGGTATCGTTCCTGCAATCGCCACGATCATCAGGACGTTTACGGAAAAAGGAGACGGCGTTCTAATGCACTCTCCCGTCTATACTCCTTTCTTCAGCCTGGTCGAAAAAAATGAGCGTGTAGTAAAAAAGTGTCTACTGGAAGTGAAAGATGGACAGTATGTGATGGATTTTGCCAAGTTCGAGGAAAGCTTGCAGCAGGGTGTGAAACTTTTCCTTCTCTGCAGTCCCCACAATCCAGGAGGACGTGTGTGGAGACAGGACGAACTGGTCAAGATGGCCGAACTCTGCAAAAAAAACGATGTACTGATGGTTTCCGATGAAATCCATGCGGATCTTGTACATAAGCCAAACAAGCATATCCCGATTTCTTCTATCAGAAAAGAGTTTGAAGAATTCATCCTTACCCTGGTTGCTCCGAGTAAAACGTTCAATATTGCCGGACTACAGGCATCAGCCATGATCATACCGAATCAGAAATTAAGGGAAAAAGTGTCTGAGGAGCAGCAGAAGCAAGGAGTTTTCACACTGAATACATTCGGGGTAATCGGAATGGAAGCCGCTTATCTGCATGGCGGTGAGTGGCTGGACAGTCTTCTCGACTATCTGCAGGAAAATATCAGAATGGTTACAGCGTTTGTTGCAAAAGAACTTCCGGAATTGACTGTTATGGAACCAGAGGCTACCTATTTGTTGTGGATTGACTTCCGCAAACTTGGAAAGTCCGAAACAGAACTGGAAGACTTGCTTTTGAACAGAGGAAAACTTGCTCTTGAGCCTGGCACGAAATATGGAAAAGAGGGAGAAGGCTTTTTCAGGATGAATATTGCCTGCACACAGGAAACACTGAAAGATGGGCTCGCCAGATTAAAAAAAGCGTTCTCCTGACACATAAGGGGATACTTTAGCACATCACCGTGGAAGGGGACTGTCCCGCTCCACGGTGATGCGTTAATACGCTAAAAAAGCTGCAACCCCTGGGTTGTCAGCTTTTAGTCTTTCTTCTTTTCATTTGTAATCTCTCCGCAGGCAATTCTTTCACCGGCATCTCCTGCAGGCTGGGACATGCCGTCATCCTGCCCTTCATTGATGACGATGGAAGTCCCTTCTTTTGTAAATAGAGAGGTCGGGCCTTTGGAAAGGGTAACCAGCGGGGCCATGATTTTTCCTTTGTACGACCCGTCATCCTCAACGATCAAGTTAGGCAGATCCCCTGCATGTGCCCCTTTAGGGTGAAGAAGGCCGTGTTCCTTATCTTCAGGGTTAAAATGATTTCCGGCAGCTACAAAGTCAGGCGCTTCACACTTCCCTTTTTCATGAATATGTATGCCATGCACCCCTGGAGGCAGCCCGACAAGATCGAGATCCAGTTCCACACCCGCTGCCATCTCCTGCATTTTCACCTTGCCTAGAGAGTCACCGACAGGATTTTTTATATCAACCTCTGTTTTCTTCGGATTTTGAACTGCACAGCCCTGAAGCAAGATTGCCGATGCGAGCAGGCCTGTCACTAGCTTTGCATTCATAGTATCCCTCCAACAAAAATCATCTCTACCATTGTTGCCTTTGTTGAAGGAAAATATTCTTCATCCTTTCTTAAGTGCGGTTCTCCTCAGCGTTTCTTCTCGCTTCTTCTTCTGCCTGTTTCGTCTTCTCTTCTTCTTTTTTCGAAACTTTAAGGATCCAGCGGAATGTCAGGACGGCTCCAATTCCAAACAGGAGCATCCAGAAGGCAGCTGGTATATATTCTGTTTTATCTTCCGGGAAATAAAGAAACAGATTTAAAATTAATGCGTTAAGCATAATGGGCTCCTTTCAAACTTTTCAAGTTGTAGCCATTATATCAATTCCTCAAGGTTAAAACCATGTCGAAAAACCAAACAAAGGCAGCTGATCTCCACTGGACACAGCTGCCTTGTTGCCAATCCTATTCTTTGATGATTTCTATCTTTTCAATCACTACATCTTCTGCCGGCTTATCATTTTCACCTGTTTCAACTGCGGCAATCTTATCGACCACATCCATACCCTCGATGACCTGTCCAAAAACGGTATGATGGTTATCAAGATGAGGGGTCCCGCCGCGTTCCATATAGGTTTCGATGGCTTTCTTGCCAAAGCCTGCTTCTATCATTTTCTCTTCTAAAGCAGGGTCAAGACTGGAGTTCTGCACGATGAAGAACTGGCTTCCGTTCGTGCCCGGCCCGGCATTGGCCATTGAAAGAGCACCACGGATATTCAGCAATTCTTTAGAAAATTCATCCTCAAACGGTTCGCCCCAGATACTTTCACCGCCTGTACCCGTACCTTGCGGGTCTCCCCCTTGAATCATGAAGTCCTTGATGACCCGGTGGAAAATGACGCCGTCATAGTAACCTTCCTTGCTATGGGTCAGGAAGTTTTCAACTGCCTTAGGAGCCTGTTCCGGGAATAACTTAATGGTGATGTCTCCCATATTCGTCACCATTTTTACAGCGTTTTCATTTTCCTGAATTTCATCCGTCAACTGAGGGTAATTGACATCGCTGTCATCCACTGGTCCCGCTGTTTCTTGTTCCTGTTCTTTTCCTGCCGGTTCATTTTGCCCATTGTCCTGGTCTGTCTCTTCCCCGTTGGATGTTCCGCAAGCAGTCAACATCAACAAAAGAAGCGCAGCTGCAGCCATTACGATATACTTTTTCACACGAATTCCTCCATCATAAAATTTGTTTGTATGTATAATAGTCGATAGTGCCAATACATGGCAACTCTCTCTATTATGGAGTAGAATGAGAGTAATTGCTATATAACGAAAGGCTGTTTTTCACAAAAACAACGGCCGCACACAGAATAAAAGGAGGAAAACTCATGTCCGATTTTAAAAATGGAGATAGCGTAACGGCTCTTTATAAAACCGGAAGATACATAGGAGAAGTCACGGATTCCCGCCCAGGCGTGTATGTCGTCAAAATTCTGGCCGTCTTAAAACATCCGCGCCAGGGAGATCTGCACAACCCTAAAGATGTAGACGTGCCTCTGTTTCATGAACGAAAAGCGCTCGCCTTCAAGGAAAGAGCCAATATCCCTGAAAAAGTGGTCAAGCCATTCGAAGGGGAGACTCCCGAGTATAATGACTCCCTGATCCGGTCATTCAATGAATTAAAGGTACAGTTGGAATCTGAGGATTCAGCTTTCGCACAAAAAAGCCTGGAAACACTGGAGAGTGTAAAGAGGGAGTATGAATTGATGTATTCCATCACGCTCTAAAAACCTGAACCCAAATCAATTGGTGATTTGGGTTTTTTTAAGCCATCTGATTAAAAATCTTGGATAAGTCGATACGGTCGCCGATTGTGGTCGGTTCCGCTTTATCCAGGTACTTTTTATCTTTTTCCACCAACTTATAAATATGGTACGTCGTCAACGCATCATCCAGCGCTTTGTGATGCTTGCCGACACCTTCCCGTCCATACTCCTGCACTGCTTTCCAAAGACCCGTCTGATTTTGATCCCCGAAAAATCGCTTGTATTCCATGGACAGATCAACAAACTCCCCTGTAAAAGGAAAATCGATTCCTGCCCTGCTGCAGTTATGCCTCAGAACCTTCATATCCATGTTGCCCCACGTGATGATTTTGCTCTTCCCTCTCTGGTTCAATTCTTTTAAATACTGTACCAATGAGTGAAATGGAATTCCATTATCTACATCACTTTGGGCAATTGATAAAAATTGCTTACAACGCTTTGTCAACACCGGAAAGGCTGAAGGCTTCACATAAGAAGAAAACTTATCAGTCACTTTTCCATTCTGCACAGCCACAAGTCCTGTTTCAATGATCTCAGGATAAAAGCCCCGTGGATACTGCTGCCTCTCCGGCATCGAAAATTCAAAATCAATGATGATCAATTGAGTGCCTTTCAACTGAATCCCCTCCAATCATACAGTCATGATCCCACACATACCGAACAACCCTGCAAAAAACACTCAGACTTCATTCTATTCATTATATCACGATTACACTAAAAATTATGACAATTTGAATAAAAAGCGGAAAGGCCCGATCAGCTGCGTACGGACTGGACTGGCTCCGCATGAGATATAGGAAACACAACGAACGTTAGTGAGTTGATGTTGACTAATCGCAAGGAGGAGCCGGGAAGTCCGCTAGCAGTTGGGCCTTGGAGCTGGATTGACTAAAAAGCGCAAGCGCCTTGATCAGCCCCGACAGGCATAAGACGAGCCGGCGGGAAGGTTGCTCTCTAACCTTCTTGACGGATTGGCTTATGACCCCGAGGGGCTAGGCGCTGGAGCTGGATTGACTAAAAAGCGGAAGCGCCTTGATCAGCCCCGACAGGCATAAGACGAGCCGGCAGGAAGGTTGGCTCTTTAACCTTCTTGACGGATGGGCTTATGACCCCGAGGGGCTAGGCGCTGGAGCTGGATTGATTATAAAGCGCAAGCGGCCGCTCAGCGCCGTACAGATTGGAGGGCTCTCGCATGAGATAAAGGAATCACGAAGAGCGACAGCGATTCGATGATGACTTATCACAAGGAGAGAGACCGAAATCTGCTAGGCGATGGCCGCTGGAGCTGGATTGAATAAAAAGCGGAAAGGCCCCGTTCAGCGGCGTACGAACTGGAAGGCTTCCGCATGAGATATAGGAATCACGAAGAGCGACAGCGATTCGATGATGACTTATCGCAAGGAGGAAGACTGAAGTTCGATAGCCGTTGGGGCCTTGGAGCTGGATTGACTAAAAAGCGCATGCGGCCGCTCAGCGCCGTACAGATTGGAGGGCTCTCGCATGAGATAAAGGAATCACGAAGAGCGACAGCGAGTTGATGATGACTTATCGCAAGGAGGAAGACCGAAATCCGCTAGGCGCTGGCACCTTAAAAGCGCAAGCGGCCGTTCAGCGCCGTATTCAACGGTAAAACGGTTGACTGCCATCAGTTCCGGGTAACAAAAAGAAGACTATTCTCCAGGGTTCACCAACCAGCAAATAAGCGTAAAGGGTTGCAGAAACAAGCAGATATTTTATACTATTAATATTTAGTAAACCGAAATATATAGATTAATAAACTTGAAGAAGGTGTTAGTTATCTCTATAGAAAAACGAAACCTGACGATCATGTGGTTCGCAAATTTTCTTGTTGCTGCCAGCGCCACGATGGTACTGCCGTTCCTGTCCCTCTACTTAGAAACTTTCGGAAGCTATGACAGCGCATTTGTGCAGCGCTGGTCAGGCTATGTATTCGGCATCACCTTCCTGATAGCTTTCTTGATTTCACCCATCTGGGGAAGAGTCGGCGATAAATACGGATTCAAACCGATACTGCTGATCACCGGCTACGGCATCTCCCTGTCGATATTTATGATGGGCTTCGTAGACTCTGTGATTGGCCTGTTTTTGCTGCGTGCTGCAATGGGGGCTGTTACAGGATTTATCCCGACATCCATTGCACTCATCTCATCGCAGACACCAAAGGAAATTGCCGGAAGAACCCTGGGCACCCTCCAAATGGGAACCGTTTCAGGAGGGTTATTCGGACCTGTCC
This sequence comes from Bacillus sp. SRL337, assembly GCF_984799155.1. Taxonomy (NCBI): domain Bacteria; kingdom Bacillati; phylum Bacillota; class Bacilli; order Caryophanales; family Bacillaceae; genus Bacillus; species Bacillus sp. SRL337. The sequence continues at coordinate 3,781,633 of NZ_OZ481793.1, forward strand.
TCGGTGGTTTGATGGCCGATTCATTTGGATTTTCTTATACATTCATTATTACCTCCATCGCCATTGCCATTGCGGCTACCGGCGTCCTATTCGGGATTCAGGAAGTCAAAAAGTCATCTCATACTAATAAAAACAAAACCCGCTACTCCAGCAAGGAGGTTCTGCAGCATATTGTCAAACATAAGCTGCTTTTAACCGTGATGATCATCTCTTTTATCATCCAGGTTGCGAATTTCAGCGTGCAGCCTCTTTTGGCCCTTTATGTAGATGAAATGACTTCCACAGCGAACATTGCTTTCCTTGCGGGGCTTGCGTTTTCAGCAACCGGCGTGGGCAATTTGCTTGCTACAAGAAAATGGGGCAAACTCGGCGATGATATTGGATATGAAAAGGTACTCTCCATCCTGCTTATCCTTGCGTGTATTTTCATCATCCCGCAGGCCCTCGCAGAACAGCTTTGGCAATTGGTCCTATTCCGATTCTTATTTGGCATTGCGATTGGGGGAATGATTCCTAGTGTTACGGCCTATATCAGGCAGGAAGCTCCCCTTTCAATGCAGGGCGAAGTTCTTGGATATAATCAGAGCTTCCGTTTCTTAGGAAATGTTGCCGGACCTGCGTTGGGTGGAGTTCTATCCGGCTTTACAGGTATTTCCTCAATTTTCTATATTACTGGTGCTTTATTCTTGGCGGCTTTTGGATTATTATGGTGGAGTATGCGGCATTCCGAAAATTACGTGAACGAGACGTATTGATTTCTGAAAACTGCTTCTAAGAACCAATAAAGCTAGAGATGAGTTGAAAGCATGAGAACCGTCACCGGTTATATTTTAGTATTTTCATTGTTTCCATTTTTCCTTTTCATCCTTTTTACTTCTGCTAAAGAAGTTCAAAAAGTACACGGGTTTCACCTCGCCCTTGAAGATGCTGTCAGTGAGGACCAGTTCCAAATGACGAAAACGAGTTTGATAACAGATAAAGATGGCAGCGTATTTTCCGAGATGAACAGGCCCTTCCGGCTTTATGCCGATGAAGAAAAGATTCCCGACTTTGTAAAAGAAATTGTGGTTGCTTCGGAAGATCAGCATTTCTATGAGCACGTCGGTTTCGATGCAGGCGCCATTTTAAGGGCGGTTGTCAAAAACCTGGTCTTCACTCATATCCAGCAGGGCGGGAGTACGATTACACAACAGTTGGCAAGGAACCTTTACCTCGGCCAGGAAAAAACCTATAACCGAAAGCTCACCGAATTATTTTATGCACATGAAATTGAAAAATCGCTGAGTAAAGAAAAGATCATGGAACTGTACCTCAATGTCATCTATTTCAGCAATGGCGTTTATGGTATTGAAACAGCAGCACAATATTACTTTCAAAAACCACTCGGAGAGCTGAATAAAGCAGAGCTTGCCTTTATCACAGCCATACCGAATAACCCAAACAAATATGATCCGGCTGAACATTTCGATCAAACAAAGATCAGACAGGAACGCCTCTTGGATATTATGCAACAGACAGGAAAACTTACAGAAAAAGAAGCTGCAGAGCTGAAAAAAGTTCCCATTCAATTGAATGTCCGGAAAAAAATAGACAAGTTTCCCGATTATGCAGTCTATGCCGAATCAGAATTAAGAGAGCTCGTTGCCATGAAGGAAGGCTACTTAAAAAAGCTCGATAATGCCCAAAGCGGGGAAGAAAAACAAAAAATCTATAACGCGTTCGATGAGCGGATGAGCGATATCGTCAATTCCGGCATCATCATCCATACCTCCCTTGACCGTTCCATACAGGAAAAAAGCAAGTCCGCTTTTCAAAACAGATTGAATTACGAGGGAATTCAAGGGGCAAGTATCACGATTGATAACGACTCAAGAAATATCATGGCAATGGTCGGCGGGAAAGACTATAAAAAGTACAACTTCAATCATGCCTACCAAGCATTTCGCCAGCCGGGGTCAGCCATCAAACCGCTCCTTGTTTATGGACCTTATATCGAACAGACCCAGGCATCCATTGCAGAACGTGTCAGTGCAGACAACTATTGCATCGGCAATTACTGCCCAATCAATTATGGAGGCAGGCAGTACGGGACAGTCACAATCAACACAGCCTTTTCCCAGTCCTACAATACTCCAGCCCTCCGGTTGTTTGAAAAAGTCGGGATTGCCGATGCCTTTGATAAATTGGATGAATTCGATTTTGAGAAAATGCAGGATCAGGATTATACCTATGCTGCTTCGATAGGCGGCTTCACTTACGGGATGTCCCCTCTGGAGATGACAGACGCCTACACGTCCTTTATTGATGGAAAGTATCAGCCGGCACGCGCCATCACGAAGGTAACTGATTACAAAGGACAGGTCCTTTATGAATGGAATGAACCAAAGGAAACCCTCTGGTCTCAGCAAACAACCGAGAAAATCAGGGCAATGATGGCCAATTCCATGCAGAATGGTACCGGAAAATGGGCAAAAGTGGACAAACCCTATGCAGGGGTCAAGACAGGGACAACCAACAACTATAATGATTATTGGGTATTAGGTCTGACTGATTCCTACACAACCGGAGTCTGGATAGGACATGACACACCGAAGAGTATGGAAACCATCGAGCGGGACCGCCCAAGTCATTTGATTTGGAGAGATATCATGAAGTAGATCAGGGCTTTTGGGCTCTGGTCTTTTTTTTATGGCTCTTCTTCGTGAACTTTGCTGCTATTCATGCAAATTTAAAAAACAATCTATCCCTAATTCATCTGAAGAACCTTTGTAAATAAGATGGAAAGAGCTGCTCTTCCTAACGAGAAATAAAACATCTAGTATCCAGGGGAAAATCCGGCTTAGACATTTTTCCGAAAGCCATGATCCATGAGAGAACACAGCCTTTTTATTTACCTTTTTGAGCCTTGCACAGATTTTCCTTATTATGTCTGACAGAAGTCCAATTCTTCATAGATAAAGGAAACGTCATTCCCCTTCCCTCCTCCAAAACCTCCATCGGAACTGTCACAACTGCCAGAGTCACTGTAATCCCCGAAGGCGAATGGCGAAGAAGCAGGACCTCTGCCTGGCCTCCGTCGTTTTGGAGGTTTCGTGGAAATGGCACTACACGTAATAATAAGCGGCCGTATAACCAGAAAAAGAATCACTTCGAAATATCTCAATAAGCAAACAGGCAATGAAGCAAAGCTCCAATGCCTGTTTGGCTTATTGATTCAATTTCACTTCAGAAATGATCGGCAGGCTCGCAAGGAGTCCATTATATAACTTCAGGACAACTAAAAAGACAACCAAAAATAACGAGGACCAGATAATCACTTGAAAAAAGATGACACCGAAAAGCCCTGGTTTGGTTAAAGACGGACTGATTTTATAGATAAAATAAACAAAGTAGGCTATCGATGTCAAAAGAAAGATCACCAAAAGCCCCAGGAATGATTTGAGACTGGCAACCGACACTAACGCTCCAATAAAATATACCATCGAGCCTGAACGGACCTGATGGAGAATTTCCCCTTCATTATCCAGTGAAAAGAACAGCAGGGAAACCTCATTTATGGTTTCGGCAATGAGCTTTAAGGCTGCAAACACCATGAAACACACAATCATGAGGAAAATAAGCAGTATGAATTTTAATTCGAGATCAGAAAGAAATTCCCGCATCCCCGGATAAATCCCGATCTTTTTAAAGAGATCGACAAATACCTCTACTCCGTATACAGAAAATGTCAAACTAAACAGCAATATAGAAAATAAAGGCAAGTATCCTGTTAAATATGTATTCTTCACGCATTTCTCCCCTAACAAATTTTTACCGCATTTCCATCTTAATCTTTTATCGACAGATTGAAAAGGGGAGGAATGCACCTATATTTGGTAAAAGGCTCAGCAGCTTTTGCTGAATAACAGGTCATTTTGCCAGCCTGATATACTCTCGAGGTTTAAAAGGCTCATGGCTTGCTTCTTGAAGATCAGTAACAGATTCAATTTCCACAATCTCTGCATCTACAACTTCCTCATTTAAGCCCGTTGGCTGCAGCATGTTTTTATTTGACCACTGATGCTTTTTTTCCTCTTGTTCCTGAACATACCAGGCGCCAACAAAAAGTGTGGAAAATATCATCGCAGAAACGGTTTTTTTCATTTTCATCCTACATCACCACCTACGGATAGCATGCGCCTTTTTGGCTCATACTATTCAAACAATAGGACACTTCGACTTTAGACTGACCTGGATTTTCAACAATTTTTGTACGAAAAAATCATTTTTCCGGAAAATTTTTCGCGGCTCTTTTGCCGTGTTTCTACATATTTAATATCAGAAATTGACCTTTGCGTCCCTGAGGCCTTTCATAAATGCACACGTCATTTTTTTACGTTATAATTTCTTTTGAGGCTTCTTTGAGAACCCAGACATATCTTGAGAAGAAATGATTTAAAACTTTGAGGATGATGATAAGTGTTGGAGATACATAAATAAAATTTTATAAGGGGGTTATCTTCGGTGACATTATTACACTGGGCAATTCTTTCACCTTTTTTGGCAGCTATCCTTGTCCCGTTTTTGTATAAAAAGCTGCGTTCTATACATACCGGATGGTTTGTCCTCGTTCTTCCTGCAGTGCTGTTTGTTTACTTTTTCCAATTCATCAGGGTTACGTCCGAAGGGAACGCAATTCAGGAAACGGTGGAATGGATGCCGTCATTCGGAATCAATTTCACTGCTTACGTTGATGGTTTAAGTTTACTTTTCGCCCTGCTGATTACAGGAATCGGCTCTCTTGTTGTTTTATATTCGATTTATTATTTGTCGAAAGAGAAAGAGCAGCTGCATAATTTCTATGTTTATTTGCTCTTATTCATGGGGGCAATGCTCGGAGTCGTCCTCTCAGATAACCTGATTGTTCTTTATATGTTCTGGGAGTTCACTTCCATTTCATCTTTCCTCTTGATTGGTTATTGGTATCATCGCGAACGTTCCCGTTACGGGGCGCAAAAGTCGATGCTGATCACCGTATTCGGCGGTCTCTCCATGCTCGGGGGATTTCTGCTTCTCTATTTAATGTCTGGAACATTCAGTATACGTGAACTGGCAGGAATGTCAGATATGCTCATTACTGATCCACTATTTCTTGGCGCCTTGATCTTAGTCCTGCTTGGTGCTTTTACAAAGTCGGCTCAATTTCCATTTCATATCTGGCTTCCGGATGCCATGGAAGCACCGACACCGGTCAGTGCTTACCTCCACTCAGCCACGATGGTCAAAGCGGGTATTTACCTCGTAGCCCGTATGAGCCCTGTGTTTGCTGAGTCTGGAGTCTGGCTGTGGCTTGTCGCCGGTTTTGGGATCATGACCTTATTCTGGGGATCTTTCAATGCTGTCAAACATACAGACTTGAAAGGGATCCTGGCCTATTCGACTGTCAGTCAGCTCGGTTTGATCATGTCTTTATTGGGAATCGGCGCTGCCGCTCTTCATTATGACTATCTGGATGAAAATATATATGGCGTTGCCACGATGGCTGCTGTATTTCACCTTATTAACCATGCGACCTTCAAAGGCAGTCTGTTCATGGTGGTGGGGATCATTGACCATGAAACGGGGACAAGGGATATCCGCAAACTTGGCGGGCTGATGAATTTCATGCCGATCACATTTACAATAGCAGTCATTGGCGCTTTTTCAATGGCAGGTCTTCCGCCTTTCAACGGATTCCTAAGTAAGGAAATGTTCTTTACCGGAATGGTCCAGGTTCTTGAGATGGATATTTTCAATCTTGAGACGTGGGGAATTTTATTTCCTGTATTGGCATGGGTGGGAAGTGTATTTACTTTCATCTACAGTATGATCGTAGTATTCAAGCCATTTACTGGAAAGCATCAGCCTGAAAAGCTGGATAAAACGCCTCACGAGGCACCGCTTGGCATGTTGATTTCACCAGTGATCCTGGCATCGCTGGTCATTGTGTTCGGGTTCTTCCCAAACATCCTAACAGCCACTATGATCGAGCCTGCGGTTTCTGCCATAACGACTCTTACGGTTGAGGACTCACATATTTATTTTTGGCACGGTTTCACTCCTGAATTGTTCATGACTCTCGGAGTTATCCTCTTCGGGGTGCTGCTGTATACGCTGCTTCCAAAATGGAGAGGCATTTACAATACGATCCCTGAAAGATTGACCCTGAATTCGTTTTACGACAACGGCCTGGCTAAGGGGGAGCGCGGCGCCTTCAAGCTGACAGGTTCTTATATGACCGGCTTCATCAGAAGCTATCTTGTGTATATATTCACGTTTTTGATCGGAATCTTGATTGTCACACTGGTTATTAAAGATGCATTTGTCATTGATACATCCGACCTTGCTTCGATAGGCCTTTACGAAGTGATCATCGCCCTCATCATGGTGGTCAGTTCTGTCACAATCCTGTTTGCCAAGTCACGTCTGACCTCCATCATTGCCTTGGGGGCAGTCGGTTATTCTGTTTCGTTATTCTTTGTTCTTTTCAGGGCACCGGATTTGGCACTAACACAGCTTGTCATAGAAACCGTTTCTGTTGCTCTCTTCCTCCTGTGTTTCTACCATCTGCCGCCGCTCAGCAGGCATGAGGAAAGAATGAGCTTTAAACTTGGAAATGCATTGATTGCCGTAGGTGTTGGGGCAACCGTCACATTGATTGCCATTGCTTCATACAGTACGAAGCTGTTTGGCTCCATATCAGAATTTTATATTGAAAATGTTTACGAAGAAGCAGGCGGAAAGAATATGGTTAACGTTATACTTGTGGACTTCCGCGGCTTCGATACATTGTTTGAAATCTGTGTCCTCGGTATTGCCGCATTGGGAATCTTCTCGATGATCAAACTGAGGATGACAAGGAGGAAAGAAGGATGAGAACCAATGATGTTATCCTCCAAACTGTAACAACCATTGTCAGTTTCATGATTATCCTGTTTTCAGTCCAGCTTTTCTTCGCCGGCCACTATCATCCCGGGGGAGGATTCATCGGAGGGCTGATGACTTCAGGGGCCCTGGTACTTCTTTTACTTGCCTTTGATATCAAAACCGTCAGCAAAATTCTGCCTGTAGATTACAAACTGCTGATAGCGATCGGGTTATTACTGGCTGTCGGTACAGGTGCGGGGGCTTTGTTGTTTGATGTTCCGTTCCTGACTCATGCTTACAACTATTTCAATCTTCCTGTTCTCGGGAAAACATCACTGCATACTGCCGTGATTTTTGATACAGGAGTTTATTTGGTTGTTATCGGAGTCACGATGACCATTATTCAGACGATTGGAGTGAGCGAATAATGGAAATTCTTATGGCCATAGTTATTGGCATCCTTTTTACAAGTGCCGTTTATCTGATGCTGTCCAAGAGCCTGCTCCGTATCATAATTGGTACAGGCCTGCTCAGTCACGGAGCCCATTTGCTGATTCTGACCATCAGCGGCCTGAAAGAAGGCGCTCCGCCTCTACTGGGCGAACACGCTCCATCATACGCAGATCCACTGCCGCAGGCATTGATTTTAACAGCAATTGTTATCAGTTTTGGTGTTACTTCCTTTTTCCTTGTTCTGGCTTACCGTGCTTATCAGGAACTTGGAACTGATAACGTGGATCAAATGAGAGGAAACGAAGGAAATGATTAATTTACCGCTATTGCCGATTATAATCCCGTTGTTTACAGCGATCATTCTCATGTTTTTTGGAAAGAATGTCACCACGCAAAAATGGATCGGGGCCATCGCCACAGCAGGGACGGTCATTGCATCGATCATCCTGGTGAATACCGTCAGGATGGATGGGATACAGACAGTGAACCTGGGAAGCTGGGAAGCTCCATTCGGTATCGCCATGGTGTCTGATATGCTGTCTGCCCTGCTTGTTACGACCACAAGCATCATTACGTTTTTCGTCCTCCTTTACTCTTTCCGTTCAATCGGTAAAGGTAGAGAACGATTCTACTATTATCCAGTTGTCCAGTTTCTGCTGGTCGGGGTAAATGGTGCATTTACAACAGGTGATATTTTCAATCTGTTTGTCTTCTTTGAAGTCATGCTGATGTCATCTTATGTCCTTATTGTCTTGGGAGGGACAAAGGTCCAGCTTAGAGAATCGATTAAGTATATCCTGGTGAATATTATTTCATCAGCCTTATTCGTTGTAATGGTTGCTTACCTGTATTCTGTGCTGGGAACATTGAACATGGCCGATATCTCTGTGAAAATAGCAGAAGCCGACCAGCCGGGGATCCTGACCGTCATCGCTGTCATGTTCCTTGTCGTCTACGGATTGAAAGGAGCCATTTTCCCATTATATTTCTGGCTTCCTGGATCTTATTATGCGCCGCCTACACCAGTATTGGCGTTATTCGGTGCGCTGCTGACAAAGGTCGGGGTTTACTCGATCATGAGAACCTATACTCTGTTCTTCTACCATGACACAGGGTACACACATGCAATCCTTGGCTGGCTTGCGATCATCACGATTATTGTAGGATGTATCGGTGCCATCGCATACTGGGATGTAAAAAAAATTATTATTTACAATATCATCATTGCAGTTGGAGTCATTCTTTTTGGAGTTTCCGTCATGTCTCCTGAATCTCTTGAAGGGTCAATCTACTACTTGATCCATGACATGATCATCAAAGCTGCCTTATTCCTGCTGGTCGGCGTCATGATTGCCATCACCGGCACCAGCAATCTCCGGAAAATGGGTGGTCTTATAAAAGATTATCCATGGCTGGGGTGGACCTTCCTGATTGCAACACTGACACTTGCCGGAATCCCGCCTTTCAGCGGCTTTATTGGAAAGGTGCTGCTAGTGAGAGGAAGCTTTGCTGCAGAGGCCTATATCGGGGGAGGCATGATCCTTCTTTCCAGTCTGTTTGTCCTTTACTCGGTCATCAAGATTTTCTTGAATGGAGTATGGGGAGTCCCCAAGGAATATGACGGGAGAAACAAGCACAATGCCTTCTATTTATGGGGCTGCGCTGTCTTCCTGGTCATTCTTGCTGTAGCATATGGAGTTGGTGCTGAAGCTGTTCGTCCGCTTATCTCGCAGGCATCAGAGGCACTGGCTGATCCGGGAATCTATATACAAGCAGTACTAAAGGAGTAATGTAGAATGGCCTTTCAAATCTTATTGAATTTCTTTCTAGCTTTTCTGTGGATGTTCTTACAAGTATCTTTTACTTCGACATCCTTTATCATTGGATACATTCTCGGATTGATCATTACCTTTGCTTTCAGAAGGTTTTTCAACAGCCGGTTCTATATGTACCGAGTATTTGCCTTGATCAGTCTGCTGCTATTATTCATCAAAGAACTGATCCTATCAAATATTTCGGTTTTAAAAACGATTCTAAAACCAAGACTGGATATCAGGCCGGGCATTTTCGCCTTGCCGACAGATCTGAAATCCGATTGGGAGATCACACTGCTTGCGAACTTGATCACTCTGACTCCGGGAACGCTGGTTGTGGATATTTCTTTTGATAATAAAATACTGTATATCCACACCCTTGATATTGATGACGTCGACGAGGCCGTTGACGATATCAAGAATTCATTCGAAAAAGCCATCATGGAGGTGAGCCGCTGATGCTTGAAACCATCATTCAAATTTCCCTGCTTGCTGTATCCATTTCAATGGTTGGCCTTATTTACCGGGTGATTGTCGGCCCAACCACGCCAGACAGAGTGGTAGCACTGGACGCATTAGGGGTCAACCTGATTGCCATCATTGCATTGGCATCCATGCTGCTGCACTCAAAGTCATTCCTGGAGGTCATTTTGCTGATCGGTATCCTTGCCTTCATTGGAACAGTTGCCTTTTCGAAATTCCTAGAGAAAGGGGCGATCATAGAGCATGACAGAGATCATTAGGTTCATTATTGGATTCCTTCTTATTGCCGGTTCGTTCCTTACCCTTGTCACAGCGTTTGGCTTGATCCGCCTTCCGGATGTCTATACCCGGAACCATGCGGCTTCCAAGAGCGCTACACTCGGTGTGATGTGCATCCTGCTTGGGACCTTCCTGTTCTTCTTTTTGGAAGAAGGCCACTTCAACTCCAGGCTGATTCTTGGAATCATCTTCATTTTCATTACAGCACCGGTTGCCGGTCATCTGATTTCAAGAGCTGCCTACAACAGCGGCGTGGCCCTTTGGGAAAAGAGCGTACGTGACGATCTAAAAGAAAAGCAGAAATACGAAAACAAAAATATGTAAATGAAAAGGACTGCATCCGTAAATTCCGGCGTGCAGTCCTTTTTTAAATCAGTTATCGTATAACCTGTCAGCTACTTCCCCATCGCCATTATGGATGACCAGAATCCCATCATGATCATTCACATAAGGTTTGGCTTTATCCAGTAGATCTTCTTTTGTATCTTCTGTATAAATGGCTTTATCGCTGCCCTGCTTCTTCAATGCCCATCCATCATCATTGGCATGCACATGATACTCTGCCTTATCCTTTGAATCACCATCTACGTATTTCTCAGCACGGTCTGTAGCAATGGCAATGGCCCTTCCATCATCATATCCTTCACGAAGCAAGGCATTCCCGATCTCAATCGCTTTATCCCTGACATCAGACGAAAGGTTCTTCCATGAGGCAGGATAATCGTTTTTTGACCAAGGCATATGATTTCACTCCTTTAGCAGTATTTCTTATTAAAATTCCCCGTTCATAGAAAGGTAAACACACTCTTCAGCACATTAAAGCGGTGAGGGACAGTCCCCCACCGCTTTAATGTGCTGAATTATTATTTTTTCGGCACGACTGCCATTGTACAGCGTGATACACAAATCAGGCTGTCCTCTTCATCTGTAATCCGGATATCCCAGACCATCGTGCTTTTCCCCTGATGGATGACTGCTGCTGTAGCCGTGACAATTCCATCTTTCTTCGCTTTAATGTGATTGGCATTAATTTCAAGACCAAAGCAAATCTCTTTATCAAGATCGATGAGTTCCACCGCCCCCACACTCGCGACTGTTTCCGCCAATGCTACAGAAGCACCTCCATGCAGATACCCAAAAGGCTGCCTCGTTCTTTCATCAACAGGCATTGTTGCCACCACTTTGCCTTTTCCAAGTTCGATGAATTCCATTCCCAAAGCGCTGATCAGTGTATTTTCATTATTCATTTCTGTCACCTCTTCTATTGATTCCTTATGCTAACTTTCTCGACTTATGTACAGAAATCCTCTTTTTATCCCCTAGGTTTTCAGATGAACCCGCTATTTTGCATTGTTGCTTTCCTCTTTACGAATACGTGGAAAACGAAGTGCATATAGTTCTCTATGAACAGCAAAAGAATATAAAATCCTTTTTCGATTCAGTAAACTTTGAAAGGAGTCAACTATGCATAGATACCACCCCTTCTATACACCGACACAGCGGCCGCAAGCTCCAAGGTGGCCGCCGGTCAATCCATATTATACAGCGCAACGGCATCCATATGAGTATCCTACTGTGCAGCCTCAGCAATTCATGGACTCTGCTGACAAGACGAAACCACTTTTGGATGATGCCAAACTCATTTTAGATCAGGTTTCAGTATCAAAGGACTTTGCCTCAAAATTAATGGACGCAGCCCAAAAATCTAAAATGAATGAACTGCAGAACCTTATTAACGGGACTGGGGTCAAAAGCACTCCTGGAATAAAGTTCAACCCTGATGGATTCACACTGGACTTCAGCAGCAAAACCGCCAATATTGACTGCTGCCATTTGACCATCATCCTTAGATGGAAATAGAAATCAACAAAAGAGCTGCCCATGCAGCTCTTTTGTCGATGATATTAATAAGGATATCCTCCATACCCGGCACCAGTACCATATCCGTAACCAGGATACCCTCCATATCCAGCATATCCTCCATAACCATAAAATGGCGGCCGATAATAATATGGCGGTCTTACTAAGGCTCCTCCAATTACACCGCCCAGGACCCCTCCAAGAAAAGGAAGGCCGAATCCCCAGCCAAATCTGTTTCCATACCCTGGATTCCTGAAATGAAATCGCGGATCAATCATTTCTGTATACCTCCTTCTATATTTAAGGCTTCTCTACCTATGTATGCGGGAGATGACCCAATGGCATGGGCAGACCTGTAGAAATCGGTTTTTCACCCTCTGTCAAAAGGACGCTTCCTAGTAGAAGCATCCTTTTCACCTTATAAAATAATGGCGGCAGCCCAGCCAAAAAGGATCAGTGGGATGTTAAAATGCAAGAATGTCGGCACGCATGTATCCCAGATGTGATTATGCTGGCCATCTGCATTCAGCCCTGCCGTTGGTCCTAGAGTGGAGTCTGAAGCAGGTGAGCCTGCATCTCCCAAAGCGCCGGCTGTGCCGACTATCGCAACCGTCGCAAGAGGACTGAATCCAAGTTCCAAAGCAAGCGGAACAAAAATTGCTGCAATGATCGGGATCGTTGCAAAAGAAGAACCGATTCCCATTGTGACAAGTAGCCCGACAATCAACATCAGCAATGCGGCAAGAGATTGATTCCCGCCAATGATATCAGAAGTGGCTTCAACAAGGGTCTGTACATGTCCAGTTGCCTGAACAACCGCTGCAAAACCATTAGCTGCAATCATGACAAAACCGATGAACGCCATCATTTTCATTCCTTCAGTCAATACTCCATCTGCATCTGTCCATTTAACTGAACCTGAAACATAAAGAATGGCCAAACCGGCTAAGGCACCGAAAATCATCGAATCCAGGGCGAGCTGAACATACAGGGCAGCAATAATAGAAATGACCGCAAAGATAATCCCTTTCTTTGTATAAACAGCTGTCGGTTCAGCTTTCTGCTCTGCCACTTTTTTATATATGCGCGGTTTTCTGTAACTGAAGAACACCGCAATTAACAAACCGACCACCATACCCGCTGCCGGAAGAAGCATTGCTTTTGGAATATCGGACATCGCAATTTCCAGTCCACTGGATTCCATATTTTGCGCAATGATTTCATGAAACATGAAACCAAATCCGTATGGCAATAAGATGTATGGCGCTGTCAGGCCGAAAGTTAATGCGGAAGCAATCAGTCTTCGGTCGATTTCAAGCTCCACCATCACTTTTAAAAGCGGCGGCACAAGTATCGGGATAAAAGCGATATGAATCGGAATCAGATTCTGAGAGAAACATGCCATTAATAAAATAGAAAATACGATAAGGGCTTTAGACAGCGCTTTTCTTCTAGAATCTCTTTCTTTTCCTGCCATTCTGATGACAAAATTCACAAGCAGGTTTGGAATCCCCGTATAAGAAATCGCTACAGCAAAACCGCCAAGTAAAGCGTAACTGATGGCAATATTGGCTCCTCCGCCTAATCCTTCTGTAAAAACACTGACTGTTTCATTTATTCCCAAGCCGCCTGTCAATCCCCCTGCAAGTGCTCCGGCAATCAAAGCAAAAACCACATTCACACGGAACAAACTGAGGATCAGCATGATCAGGACAGCGATGATGACTGCATTCATGTTGAAAATCTCCTTTCAAGAGCATACGTCATTTACTTTAGTACACTAAATTGGTAGAGCATTAAAATACTTCTACTAATCTATCAAATGGATTTAATGCTGTCAACACTTTACTGTGCTAAATCACTAAAATGCCGAATTCCAATTATTTCATTTTCCCTTCTAGCAATATACCCCTTTCCAGCAGCGATATACCTGTTCAAAACCAATAAAAAAAGCCTGCCTCAAAAAGAGACAAGCTTTTCATAAACCTCTATTTTTCAGATGACTCAAAGCGTTCAACAAGTAATGCAAGTGTACGTGCCATGACACCGGTTGCTCCCGCTGGTCCAAGGTTGTAATCAGACTTGGACGTAGCTGTTCCTGCTATATCCAGGTGGACCCACGGCGTTCCTTCAGCAAACTCTCCAACAAAAGCCCCGCCCATGATGGCATGGCCTTCCCTTCCAGGAGAGTTGTTCAAGTCGGCAATTTTGCTGCTTCTGACTCTTTTCTTGTCATTCTCCGTATAAGGTAGTCTCCAGATGAACTCCCCCGCTTCTGATGAAGCTTCCAACACTTGTTCAAAAAGGGCTTCATCATTTGTCAGGGCACCTGTTTTGTCATTTCCAAGGGCAACGATGACGCCTCCTGTCAATGTCGCGACATCCACCAGGTAGTTGGCTCCGTGATGCTTTGCATAGGTCATGCCGTCTGCCAGCGCAAGCCTGCCTTCTGCATCTGTATTAAGTACTTCAATGGTCTTGCCGCTCATTGCCGTGATGACATCATCCGGTTTGAAGGCATTTCCGCTTACCATATTGTCTGTTGAAGGAATGACGGCCACAACGTTTTGTTCAGGCTTCAGCTCCCCGATGATTTCCATCGCTCCAAGAACAGCTGCCGCACCGCCCATATCGGTTTTCATACCGACAATTCCATCTTTGGGTTTAAGGGAGTATCCCCCTGTATCAAATGTGATCCCTTTTCCGACAAGTCCGATGACATCGTTCCAGTCGTCTCTTCCCTGATACTTAAGGACAATCATTTTAGGAGGCTCTACGGATCCCTGGTTGACTGCAAGGAGGGCACCCATTCCGAGTTTTTCCATCTCTTCTTTATCGAGGATCTCCACTTCGAATTCATATTTTTTACCGATTTCTGCTGCATAGTCAGCAAGCTTTGTCGAAGTCAAAATATTCCCCGGCGCATTGACCAAGGCACGTGCAGAGTTCACTCCGCTTCCATGTGCATAGCCAACCTGAAGGGCTGCCTCGATTTCAGCACTATCCTCCTTGGAGAATGCTGTCAGGCTGTGGATGAACGTTTCAGGGACATTCGCTTTATGTTTGTAACCAGGGAATCGGTATGTCGCCATTGTGAATGCTTCACTGACAGCATGAGCCGCGTCGGAAGCATCCAGCTGATCAGTCGCCAGCGTGTCCAATGCAACGGCAAAAGAAGAAATCTTCATTTCCTGGATTGCCTTGGAAGCTGTGCCGATTGCTTCTCTTAGTTCATCGAATGAAAGCTCTTTTGCTTTTCCCAGCCCTACAAACACAATGCGCTTAGCAGGGATTTTTCCGAAAGTATGTACCTTGGAAACCGCCTTCAGCTTAGAGGAAAGGTCCCCTGCTTTGACCAGCTCCGTTAACTGTCCATCAAACTTTGAATCAAGTTCAGCAAGCTCGCCTGTAAATTCAGGGGCATTGAACAATCCTACCAGGATGCATTCTTGTTCATTTTCAAAAAAACGATTATTAACAACTGTAAATTTCATTAAAAAGCACCTCCACTTTAATTATATAAAAATTTTCGCTATATTTCGAATGTAAGGAACCCGCCCGACAAATGAGATTTCTTCTGGAATGATTTTCTATGGTATAATTGGGAAAACATTTTATGAGATAGAACGGGAAAAGAACTACTATAAATAAATCCAGAAAGGATGTTTTGCGACAGCAATGGAACTACTTACAAACTTTCCATTTTGGGCGGCTTTATTCGGCATTTTTTTCGCCCAGTTCATTAAAGTGCCTATCCAATTTATGGCCACAAAAAAACTCGACTGGTCATTGCTCACTTCCACCGGCGGTATGCCAAGTTCCCATTCAGCTGCCGTCACAGCCTTATCTACGGGTGTAGCCCTTGAAACAGGCCTCGATTCTCCTGTCTTTGCCGTGTCTGCCATCTTTGCCATCATAACTATGTTCGATGCTACAGGCGTCAGGCGCCAGGCCGGTGAGCAAGCTATCGTCCTGAACAAACTGGTCGGGGACTTTCAACGGTTTGTGGGAGAGGCAAAGGGCTGGCAGAAGAAGCCTGAAGAAGAAAAACGCAAAGAGCTGAAAGAACTGCTCGGCCACAAACCGATTGAAGTCTTTTTTGGCGGTCTATCAGGGATTCTCCTGACATTGGTCATATACTTTACAATCTAGAATCGAATGGGGGCTGTTTTATGAGAATTATTTCAATCTGTCCCAGTAACACAGAGGTTGTTGATTATTTAGGATTGACTTCCTCCCTGGTTGGGGTTGATGACTTTTCCGACTATCCCGAAGAAGTTCACTCGCTGCCAAAACTCGGGCCGGACCTAAGCATTGACATGGATAAGGTAGAAGAGCTGGAACCTGATCTAGTCCTCGCTTCCTTAAGCGTGCCGGGTATGGAAAAGAATATTGAAGAGCTGAAGAAGAGGGATCTTCCCTATATCGTCACCAACCCGCAGAGCTTTGAAGACATTGCCGCCGACCTATTGACCGTAGGGAAAGCATGCGGGGCCGAAGAAATGGCAATTGAAAAGCAAAGAATCTTTCAGCAGAAAATCAAGGCACTAAAAGAGGCCGCAGCCACTATTACTTCTCATCCCGAGTTATATTGGGAATGGTGGCCAAAACCAGTTTTCACCCCCGGAAAGATAAATTGGCTTACAGAGTTGAGCCGCCTTGCAGGCGCAGAAAATATATATAGAGATGTTGAGCTTGCCAGCATTCAGACAGACTGGGATGATGTTTATAAGCGAAACCCTGACTATATTTGCCTGGCATGGGTTGGAGTAAGGCGTGAAAAAGTGAATCCGGCGGTATTGGAAAAGAGAAAAGAGTGGAACAACCTGCAAGCAGTTATCAATGGCCATATTCTGATCCTTGAAGAAGAGTTATACTGCAGGCCTTCTCCCAGACTGCTGGAAGGCGCGTTGAAGCTTGGCACCATCTTGCACCAGGAACATTATAAATCAATTGAACTTTAAAAGAGGAAGGGCATGCCGGCCCTTCCTCTTTACGTCACTCTTCATTTTTCTCAATATACTGCTGCCTGAATACCTGCATGCTTTCGTTTTCATTAAGAGCTTTAAGCTCACCTTCAGTAAGTACACCAGTACCCTTGGTAACGATATACACTTCCAGGTTCTTCTTACCCCAATGCTCGTACACTTCGTCCACTGTTTCATAGTACAGATCCAGTCTATGTCCTTTGATCGCACTTCCAGTGTCCGCTACAACCCCATAACCATATCCCGGGATAAATAAGATGGTCCCGATTGGAAATACGTCCGGATCAGCCGCGACAGTAGAATATAAGTCCCTTTTCACTTTTACTCCTGAATATGTAATACCATAAGCCGGATGGTCTGGAAGCTTTCCTGTGGATTCAATTCCTGCCGTGTATCCCGTGGCCGTCACCGTCGATTTGGGATATTTCGACCAATCAATGGCATCTTCAAGTGATTTCGGTTTAGCCATCACCGGTTCAGTGGCTGAAATCAATGTCCTCAGGCTGTTTGCCCTTTTTAATAATTTATCTTTCAATGATAATTTTTTATATGAATGCTCTTTTGACACTAATGCCTTTGTTTCTAATTGTTCTGGTATCCAGCTGGAAAATGATTGTGCCTTGACCCCGGAGATTGATTGGAATGTGACAAATAAGGCTGCTGTGAACAAGATGGCCATAACCAGCCTCTTAGACCATTTTCTGATATTTTTCATGTAAAAATCACTCCTCCCATCACTATTACTTTCCCAAAAGATAAAATTATATTCAGGAATTAGTTAAAAAGTCTAATAGTTTCAACTTTCTGAACAGAAAAAGATATCGAGGAGAAGCTTAAAGCTCATTCTATTTTTGTTAATGTACCATGACTATCGGAGGCTGGCCAGGCATCTTCTGTTTCAAACAACTATGTTCCCAGATGAAATGAGAAAAGGGGTTCAAGGAATTCATTTTCAATTTGGCAGCCGGCTAACAATAAGAGCCCTTTTAACAGGACTTGTCTAGCGCCAATGGCCAATTGCTGTCCTATTGACCGGCTGGAGGCAGATGGTGAATTAAGGAGCGAATGAGGCTCTTTGGTAAGGTTCGGAGGGTTTTCGAATGAGATAAAGGAAACACGGCTGATAGAAGAGCTTCGTCGTTGACTTTACGTAAGGGGAGAATCGCTAAACAGAATAAAATCCTTCTGCATAAAAATAAAAAACCCTCTGCTGATGAGCAAAGAGTTTCCATTTTCAACCACTGGTATGAAGTTAAAACATTTGATAGCCTTTTTTTCTAAGAATTTTCATGGTGATGCCAGCCACAATCGCTCCAGCGAGACCACAAGACAGGATCAGCACATCAACTGCCGTAAGAGAAGTGAACTTGGTTCCCAGTGCAGAGAATGACTCCCCGGAATTTCTAAAATAATCTATAAACCGTACTTCATCTACAATGAAAATCGTAATGATCGGATAAATAACTGCCATGATCCATGTCATGCGCAGCAGCATGTTCAGCAAAAAGCCAATACCAAAGAACAGTACAAAAAATAATAACATCGATATAATTACAACCGGAATTCCCATTTGCATTCCTGCAGCACCTCCATTGACACTAAAGTTTAGTGTACTGAATGTTTTATCCACCGTCAATAAACAATGAGGCGAAAAGAAGGTTCTTCACAAAATGAACATATTTGGAATAAGATGATGGTGGAATATGGGCATCTCTTTATCAACCAAAATAAAAAGGACCAGCACTCCACTGGTCCCTGAATATTGAAAACGAATATTATTTATTATTTTTTACCGCTGCCGCTGCAGCATGGACATGTTTCAGAGCCGCCAAGAACGAGTTGGAAATACCCTTTCCCTGAGCAATATTCACATTTCTTTGCTGCTGTTTCAATCGTTGATCTCATCGTCCTTATCTCCCCTTCACTAAAAAGTTTTTATTGATTTCTGATACTATATCATCGTTTGGTCTTTTAGAAAAGGGACAAAAAAGCGCGTGTACAGCCATGAAAGCGAATACATCTTCTTGTTTCACTAAATTTCTTTTAATATCTTTAAATTTCAGAAAATTAAAAAAATAGTTTATAGCTGGTATAACTGAACTGTTCACCCGGGTCAATCGGATCTAACCCTGAGGTAAGCAGGCTGAAATCATACTTTACCATTTCATGGATCATGATGGATGTTTCCTGGTTCTGAAGCAAGTCTTCCTTAGGCATCCATTTAATTTCGGAGATTTCGTCCTCACATGGGACAGGCTCTTGGGTCAAGTCCTTCTGTTTCAGCAAAAACAGGACCATATTGTCACTGATCTTTTCTTTGATCACCCCGGACCTGATGCCAATGATCCCCTCCACATTTGTATCAAGGCCAGTCTCTTCTTTCACTTCCCGTTGAACTGCCTGTTCAAGGTTTTCTCCCTCATCGACAAAACCTGCAGGAAGGGACCACATCCCCTTTAATCCGCCATATTTCTTTTTCACCACCAGCCAACGCCCATCCTTATCGATAAGCAAACCAGCAGCAGCCAGCCAAACGTTACCTCTTTTCACGTTAACTCCTCCGATCCAGTTTATTACCATGCTACATGACACTTTTTATTTTTCAACCTGGTGTTTCTTGATTAATCACCCTGTTGTAGATGGCATTCCTATCGATAATCGGGTATTTAGTTGTTTATCACCTGATTACGGCGCATGTTTCTTTCTATAATATGGTCTTTAATCACTTATCAACCTCCTACAAAGACTTTCTTACTCCTATAACCCGGTGTTTATTGGCCAATCACCATATTATCCAGTATGTTCCTTGTTATAATGGGGCATTTCTCCATCAACCACTATGATACAAACCGCTCATAGCGATGTAATAAGGTGTTTCCTTGCTACCAACACTTATACTCAATCTTCCATCCAAAACCTGTATTCTAAAAAAGAGTGTTGTTTTTGATGTCGACTGCTGCTTTATATATATGGGTTGATTGAAGCGGAAGGTGTGTGATCTCCTGAGGGACTAGCGGGACAGGTAAGACTCCGCAGGCAGAGTCCAGGAGGCAATCCAGCTCCAGCGGCCAACACCTAGCAGATTTCGGTCTCTCTCCTTCCGATAAGTCATCATCGAATCGCTATCGCTCTTCGTGATTCCTTTATCTCATGCGAGAACCCTCCAATCTGTACGGTGCTAAGCGGCCGCTTTCGCTTTTTAGTCAATCCAGCTCCAGCGGCCAACACCTAGCAGATTTCGGTCTCTCTCCTTCCGATAAGTCATCATCGAATCGCTATTGCTCTTCGTGATTCCTTTATCTCATGCGAGAACCCTCCAATCTGTACGGTGCTAAGCGGCCGCTTTCGCTTTTTACTTCAACGCCCGCCCCGCGGAGTCCCACACCTGTAGCGGAGATCAACTAACTCATCCAAATACAACAGCCTATACAAAAAGGGCCTAACGAAAAAAAAGCAGAACGAAGTCATTCGCTCTGCTTGTCTAGCTCTTAAAAGAATTTGAATTTACCTTTTTTCATGACAAGTCCGGCTCCGCCTACCATGTAAAGTGCACGGTTGTCGACTACTTTTTTCATGAATGAAGCTTTTGTACCCATCAATTTCTTGCCGTAAACAAGACCTATTGCATCGTCTTCACCAAGTGAACATACAGTTCCTTTGATATCCGGCTTGAATTGTTCAAGTGCATCATCGCCCTTGATTAAAGCAGTGATATTGCGTGCACAAGTTTCACCCTGCTGCATGGCGATCTGAGCAGTCGGTGGATAAGGACGGTCAATTTCTTCATTGATCATCAGTGAACTGTCTCCAATGACAAAGATATTGTCATGTCCTGGAGCTCTTAAGTCTTTTCCAACTTTTACACGAGCTCTCATATTTTCGATTTCAGCTTTTTCGATGACTGGGTTTCCGCGGACACCCGCAGCCCATACAATTGTACCAGCTTGGATTTCCTCGACTTCATCTTCACCTTTTGAGATGATGACGGAGTTCTCTGTTGCTTCTTTCAATGGAGTGCCAATACGGAATTCGACACCTTTTTTCTCCAATTTGGCACGAGCATACTTCACAAGCTCAGGATCGAATCCAGGAAGGATCATTGGAGCAGCTTCGACACATACGATTCGCACTTTTTGGAAGTCAACGTCGTATTCTTTGCAAAGCTCAGGGATTCTGTTTCCTAGCTCACCCAGGAATTCAATACCCGTAAAGCCCGCACCGCCGACAACGATCGTCAAGCGCTCGTCTTTTTTGTCTTCTTCATTTTTATACGTAGCAAATTGATACTCAAGATGTTCACGAAGCTGACGTGCAGAATTGATGTTGGCAATCATGAAAGCATGTTCATGAAGGCCTTTGATTCCGAACGTTTCTGATACAGCACCAAGTGCAATGACAAGATAGTCATACTCAACTTCACCATTGTCGGTGATTACTTTCTTCGCATCTGTCTTGATATCTTCCACTGTAGCTTGCATGAAGTTCACTTTGTGGCTGTCGATAACATCCTTGATATCGTACCGAACCTTGTCATGATGCAGCGTTCCTGCGGAAGCCTCGTGCAGCCATGTTGTTTCATAATGGTAATCATTCTTGTTGATCAAAACGATTTCCGCTTGATCTTTACTGAATTGTTTTTGCAGGCGAGTCACTGTCATCAGGCCGCCATAACCAGCACCTAATACAACTATTCTTGGCTTTCTCAACGAAATCACATCCACCTTTTTCTTAGAATTTACGATGAATTAATATGACTTAGCATCCACCGCAGGCAAGATTTTTATTTGAAAAATATGAAATAAATAAAGAAATAAATAAGTATGTGACAAATTTCACGATTAAGGATAAAAAATAAGGATGAAAAATGTCATAAAATCTTAACAATAGCCCTACATTACATATTATTCTTTTTACTTTCGATTTTCAAGATATATCCTTAAAGAATAAAACTTAAGAAAATTTCGACTATACTTTCCCCTTTTACAACCGAATGAAAACGGATTAAAAATAACTGATTATTCGCAATTTTGATGCATATTTTGTGAAGAAGTGAGCTCCTGTGGTAGAATAGAGACTATATTGCACAACAAATAGGAGGGATATCATTTGAAAGAGGATCAAAAAGTATACGATATTACAATTATCGGTGGAGGTCCAACAGGACTGTTCACTGCTTTTTATGGCGGGATGAGAAAAGCAAGCGTCAAGATCATTGAGAGCCTGCCTCAGCTGGGCGGACAATTGTCTACCCTGTACCCTGAAAAATATATCTATGATGTGGCTGGATTCCCTAAAGTAAAGGCACAGGACCTTGTCAATAATTTAAAAGAACAAATGGCTCAGTTTGAACCGACTATATGTCTTGAGCAAGCGGTGGAAAATCTTGAAAAACAGGCAGACGGTGTCTTTAAATTAACTACTGATCAAGAAGTTCACTACTCTAAAACGATTATCATCACTGCCGGCAATGGCGCATTCCAGCCTAGAAGATTGGAATTGGAAGGCTCTTCTACATATGAAGGAAAAAATCTTCATTATTTCATAGATGACATGCAATACTTTGCCGGCAAAAAAGTCGTGATTTGCGGCGGCGGAGACTCGGCTGTCGATTGGGCATTGATGCTTGAGCCGATCGCTGAAAAAGTGACTCTCGTTCACCGCCGTGACAAGTTCAGGGCGCATGAACACAGCGTAGATGAGCTCCACAAGTCTTCTGTAGAAATCAAAACACCATTCGTGCCTGTCGAGGTGATCGGTGATGACGAAAAAGTGAAGCAGTTAGTATTGGAAGAAGTCCGCGGAGAAACCAAAGAAGCTCTTGATTTGGATGAACTGATCGTTAACTTCGGTTTCGTTTCTTCCCTTGGCCCAATCAAAGACTGGGGCTTGGAAATCCAAAAGAATTCCATTGTCGTGAATTCTAAAATGGAAACGAATGTCCCGGGCATCTATGCGGCCGGTGACATCTCCACTTACGAAGGAAAAGTGAAATTGATCGCCAGCGGTTTTGGCGAAGCTCCTACGGCAGTCAATAACGCCAAAGCCTACATGGATCCAAAAGCAAGAGTGCAGCCTCTGCACAGTACATCCCTGTTTAGCTGAAATTAGAAGACAAGCATCAAAACTTTGAGTGGACGTGACCAATGATGGTTCCGTTCACTTTTTTTATTGTATTGAAACTAGATTCTATCATTTAAAAATCACGATAAGGATAAAGCTTCTATACAAGCAACGCTATGACAATAGGAGATGTACTACTTGAGGATTGTAGCGGAGGTTATAGGACGTCCGGCGGGATTCTACCAGCTCCAGCGGCAAGTGGTTAGCGGATTTGGCCTCTCTTCTTGGTATATCACCATCGAACGCTTTGCTCGCCGTGATCTTCTATCTCATGGAAGAGCTCCGATCTGTACGGCGTTGAACGGCCGCTTCCGCTCTTTAGTTCACCGCCCGCCCTAGGAACCGTGGACCTGGGGCGGGAATCGGGTGAAGCGTTAAGAATAAAACAAACTCAAGATGCCATTCTATGTAGAGTGCACGCCGCAGCGTTTAATTACAGCTGTTACGGGTAGAGCAGTTAGTAAGAAATCTTTAATTAAAGAGGATGATTGTCATGAATGTACTCGTTATCGGAGCAAATGGAAAAACAGGTAAGCATGTGATTACCTCACTCGTCAACAGCAGTCAGCATATCGCCAAAGCGATGATTCGCAAAGCAGAACAAATAGATGTAATGGAAAATCTAGGAGCCAAGCCCCTTGTCGGAGACTTGGAAGAGGACTTCTCTTATCTATTCGACGAAGTCAACGCAATCATTTTTGCTGCGGGTTCCGGAAGTTCGACCGGCCCTGATAAAACGACAGCTGTTGATGAGGAAGGTGCCGTCAAAGCCATCAATTATGCAAAAGAAAGAGGGCTGGACCGCTTCATCATGCTCAGTTCGATGGGAGCAGACACCCCCAATATTGGACCGGATGGCATGCATCACTATTTAGAGGCAAAGGGAAAAGCCGATCAGCACCTGGTTGAAAGCGGTCTGAACTATACGATAGTCCGCCCTGGCGCTCTTGTTGATGGAGAAAAGACAGGAAACATCATTGCATCACCTTCCATTGAGGACAAAAGCGGAAGCATCACCCGTGAAGATGTAGCCGAAGTGCTGACAGCTTGTCTGACCGAACCGGAAACCTACCACAAAACGTTTGAAATCCTGAACGGTGACACGCCTATCGATGAAGCATTAAAAAATATTTAAAGGCTGGGTTCGCATTAATTGCTGCTTTCTGAAAAATCCTAAGAGCCGGATTTTCCCCCTGTATTCAATGGAGCCCCTCGAAAAAAGAAGAGTGGCTCTTTCCTGCTTACAGGGGTTAAGAAGGTGAATGACCAAAATATTATTAGCAAAGTTTACGGAAAGTGCCATTGAAAAAGAAGCCCCTATCGGAAGCCATGCTCAATTTCCGAAAGGGGCTTTATATGTTTTGATACAATATCAGCAATTCTCAGGCGTACCTGCAACCTTAGCTGTTCTGAACGAGGATCCACATCCACAATTCGCGATTGCATTCGGATTATCGATGGTAAAACCGCCGCCCATCATGGATTGTTTATAATCAATTTTCGTCCCGTTAAGAATCGGTGCATCCTGCTTGTTCACCACAACCTGGATGCCATGAAGCTCGAGCTGGATATCCTCTTCACCGGCTTCATGTTCGAATCCCATTCCATAAGAAAGGCCGCTGCATCCGCCGCCCTTGATGGATACACGGATAAATGCTCCTTCTTCTTCATTCTGCTTCATCATATCCTTGATCTGCATCGCTGCCGCTTCAGTAATCACTACTACATCTGACATGTAATTTCACCTCCATTATTACCTTTAAACATCTATATCTGTTCACTATATCTTATGACTATTTAGTCTACAGTATATACCTTTTTGCATTTATCCTCAACCAATCTGCAAATTGGGCAGATTAAAATAAGTAGTTCTTTAGGCGCATATTTTAAGGTGTAATATAAGCAAAAAGAACCAGCGTTAATAGGAGGATGAAGATGGCTGAAATAACACCGTTTTACCAGAAGAATATAAATTGTCTCTATTGCAAAAAGCCTTTCCAGAGCACAAAGCTGCGTTCCAGATTTATTAAATTCAGTCACCATGATACTGATTTTCGTCCTGTCTATAAAGATGAGCTGATTAATCCCTTACTATATAATGTAAATGTCTGCCCTGAATGCGGGTTTTCCTTTACAGATGATTTTACGAAGTACATCGTCCCCGCTATTAAGCCGGAAATTCAGGATAGGCTGACGAACCGTTGGTCGAAACAAGATTTTGGCGGGACCCGCTCCATCTTTCAAGCCATCAATACATACAAACTGGCAATCCTTTCTGCTTCCTTAAAAAGAGAGAAAAGTATCACTGTAGCGGGGCTTTACCTCAGGACCGCCTGGCTGTACCGCTCCACTCTGAATGAGGAACAAGAAAATCGTTTCACTGCACTTGCGGTAAACGAATATATACAAGCCTATATGAATGATGAATTTAAGGGAACAGGTATGTCCGAAATTAAAATTCTCTATCTGATCGCTGAGCTGCACTTAAGACTGGAGCACTTCCGCGAGGCAGCCACCTATTTTTCCAAGGTGCTCACAAAGCAGAAGAATTCACTTGAACCGAGGATCATCGAATTGGCACGCGAACGGTGGCAAGAGATGAGGGACGACTACCAAAAAGCCACCTGACAAAAGAAAAGAGCCGGTATTCCGGCTTCTTTTATTCATATATACCTGGACAATAAGCCTCCAGCATATTTCCATCCGGGTCATAAAACGTAAAATGCCCTTTATGGGATGGATTTTCTTCTACTTCTACACCATTTCTCTTCAACTCATCATACAAGTTTTCACAGTATTCCTTTGAGATTCCCAGGACCGGATGAGTTGTGTCCTCCCCTTTTTTCACAGATTTATTTTCAATCAGGCAGATGACCGGCAGCCCGCTTTTCCCTTCATCATAGGAAGGGGAATTCCCGAAAGCCAGAACAACCGTGGTACCGTAATCAGCAGCAATAGTAAGCCCCAGTGTATCCTGATACCATTTGGCCGCCTGGTTACTGTCATTTACATATAAATTAGTCTGTAAAAGCCCGGTAAAATAATCCACATCTTCACCTTTCCTTTCATTGCAGGTATAAAAAAACAGGCAGAAATTCATATCTCTTCTGCCTGTTCTGGTTGACTATATTGTGTAAGTTAAAACATCGGGTTCTCTTCAAGGAATTGATAAATATTTTCCACAAGTTCATCTGGTGTGTCCCCCTGGACGACATCACCTTCCACAAGCGCGAAGAAGGAAGAAGCGCACTTCCCGCAGTAACCCAGACAGCCATATTCGACTACATCCAAATTGGGGTCCCTCTCAAGAGCTTCTAGTGCTTTTTGTGCTCCACTTGCAAGATTGCTAATGCAAAACTCAATAATCGGTTTCACTTTCTTCACCTCGCTATTGCTACATGATAATGCTACCTTTTTTCCTGGACAACGTCAATGAATTGTCGGTTTTTTACAGTTGAAAACCTTTTAATAATGCATTGGTCAATAATCTGGCGGATGTGAAGAATTTGTCATAATTCTGTTGTGAAAAATCTATTATTTCGATATACTTTTTAGTGATTACGTTTTATTTTATATGAAAAATGGCTCAATATATGTCCATTATTGAAAGTGCTTACTTAATCCTGTTCCTCATTTCGCCGCTTTGCACTCCCCGCATATAAAAATCAGCCGGGCTTCTCTGCATAGTGAAACAGAAATGAGTTCATCATTCAAGTGCAAAAGGGGAAATTACTGTTATGAAAAATTTAGTCCTCCTCGGTGGCGGGTACGGAAATATGCGGGTGCTTCTTCGCATGCTGCCTAACCAGCTTCCCGAAGACGTTATGATTACACTGATAGACCGGGTGCCTTACCACTGTTTAAAAACTGAATACTACGCGCTTGCAGCTGGTACCATTTCAGATCAGCATGTACGCGTTGAATTTCCAGAACATTCAAGACTTAATGTGAAATATGGTGATGTTACAAAAATTGATGTATCCAGCAAGCTGGTTCATTTGAACAATGAGGAAGCCATCAGCTACGACGATCTGGTCATCGGGCTCGGCTGTGAAGATAAGTATCATGGTGTGCCGGGTGCAGCGGAATTCACCTATAGCATTCAATCGATTGAAAAAGCGCGGAAAACGTATGAATCGCTTTGTAACCTTCCTGCGGGCTCTGTCGTCGGAATTGTCGGTGCCGGATTAAGCGGTATCGAATTGGCCAGTGAGCTTCGCGAGAGCCGTTCAGATTTGAACATTAAGCTCTTTGACCGAGGTTCAAGGATTCTTGGCACATTCCCTGAAAGACTCAGTTCTTACGTTCACAAGTGGTTTGAGGAAAATAATGTTGCCATCATCAATAATTCCAATATCACAAAAGTTGAACCCAACACCCTCCACAATCACGAAGAGAGCATTCATTGTGATGCCATCGTCTGGACAGCCGGCATTCAGCCCAACAAGATTGTCCGTGACATGGAAGTCGAAAAGGATAAACAGGGCAG
Source organism: Bacillus sp. SRL337 (assembly GCF_984799155.1). Classification (NCBI taxonomy): domain Bacteria; kingdom Bacillati; phylum Bacillota; class Bacilli; order Caryophanales; family Bacillaceae; genus Bacillus; species Bacillus sp. SRL337. Next base: position 3,809,004 of record NZ_OZ481793.1, read on the forward strand.
AGTTGCGCTGACGAAATACCATAACATCCCTGAAGACGAACACGTATATGTCGTCGGAGACTGCGCGAGCCTTCCTCAGGCACCAAGCGCACAGTTGGCTGAAGGACAAGCTGAGCAAATCGTCACAATCCTGCTGAAACGCTGGAAAGGCGAAGAGCTTCCGGATGAACTTCCCCGTATCAAGTTGAAGGGGATTCTTGGATCTCTTGGCAAAAAACACGGCTTCGGGCTGGTCAACGAACGCTCCATCACAGGGCGCATGGCAAGACTGTTGAAATCAGGTGTGCTTTGGATGTATAAATACCATAATGGTTAATTCTTATAGAACAGAAAACACCCCAACGGCTTGGATGCTGTTGGGGTGTTTTGTTTCGGTAGCGGAGCGGGACCGATATTTTAAGGTAGATGACGGTAATTTTAGTTTTGTAGTTTTAAAGTTCTTAAAACAACCTTATCGATCTTTCATTTTTTTTTATCGTCCGGTACAGCCTGCTTATCTGACCTTAAAGAATCCCTACAGGACGTTAATTTCGCTTCTTTTAATGTAAAGGCTATTTGATAGAGTTTTTCTAAACCAAATACAAAACCGGACGCCTCTAAAGATGTCCGGTTTCCTTCATCCTGCCTGGTATCCGTATTTTTCAAGTTCAGAATATACCGTCTTCAATTTCGGATTGCCTTCGCCAACGACTTTACCGAAAATGGAAACGACCGGGTAGAACATGTCTTCTTCAATGACCCGGGCAGCAAATCCTCTCAAATCTGCCTCTTCTGGTGGATTGAATATATCTACATATCTAATTGTAAACGGCTGTTCAGGAAATTTCCTCGAGATGGCAGCATCAAGCCACTCATATGTTTCTTTGGAGGTCGGCAAATTAACACAGCTTGCACACACCTTCTCAGCTCCATAGACAACAATTTCCACTTCTTTTCTTTCCATGAAATCCACCCCTTTCCCTTCCTATCTCTCATTTTACAAAATTTCCAGGGTAAGCGTAACCTTTTTCACTTCCATCATAAAACTTTTCATTATTAGCCTATAAGGGAAAATTTAGCACAGGAAATCGGCTTAACGGATAGATTTTTTCAGCATATATTATTATAATAGAAAGTAAGGAAAGGAGTCGATTGTTTATGACACAACAAGAATTAGTACCTCAAGTACAAGAGGTGTTAGATAAATTGCGTCCATTCTTACTTCGCGATGGCGGGGATTGTGAATTGGTCGATGTCGAAGATGGCATTGTAAAACTTCGTCTTCTTGGTGCTTGCGGTAGCTGCCCAAGCTCAACTATTACATTAAAAGCCGGTATTGAGCGTGCACTATTGGAAGAGGTTCCAGGAATCGTTGAAGTTGAACAAGTATTCTAATTAATGAAAGATGACCTGCCGCAGCAGGTCATCTTTTTTATTTGGCTCTGTTAAAGGTTATTGTACATGCAATTTCAAGATAAGCATGATCAACTTACTTTGTTTATGGTGAGTCCTCAATCTGCACAGCATGGAACGGCCGCTTCCAACTTTTGTTTATCGCTACTTCCGTGAAGTCACGTACCTGGAACGACAATCCACAGGCTTGAAGCTGGGTTCACAAAGAGAGACTGAAATCTATAAGGGAACTAACTGGCCGCTGGAGCTGAATACGTCCCCGGTGCTCCTACAGGAGATCGCTCACCTTCCATCCCGATTACACTTCAGTGAGTGATGGATATGGAGGTTCACTTGTTGAATGGGTCCATTACCCATCAATCCTCTTTTGTCTTCACTAACGTCTTCGGTGTATCACCCTCTAGGACCGCTTTGATATTGCTGACACAGAGCTCCATCATTTCCATTCTTGTCTCAACGGATGAACTTCCGATATGAGGAAGCACGACCACATTGTCCAAAGATAGTAACGGATGAGTTTCATCAATTGGTTCTTTTTCAAATACATCGAGACCGGCTGCGGCAATTCCCCCGCTTACCAGTGCCTGATATAGGGCGTCTTCATTGACGATCGGCCCTCTGGCTGCATTGATGAAAATGGCTGATGACTTCATCATTTCGAATTGTTCCTTCTGCAGAAGTCCCTTTGTTTCTGGTGTCAACGGTGCAAGACAGACGACATAATCTGAATGGGACAGAAGTGCTTCCAAGCTTGCATACTCTGCGCCCAAAGCCTCTTCCGCATTTAACTTTCTGGAGCGGTTATGATAGAGGATGTTCATATCGAAGCCCTTTGCCCTTTTTGCAAAGGCTTCTCCGATGCTGCCCATCCCAATGATTCCGACCGTTTTATGATGGAGATCGGCTCCAGCCATCAGGAGCGGTGACCAGCTTTTCCATTTTCCTTCTCTCACATACTTATCAGCCTCGATCAATCGTCTCGCGGTTGCCATCATCAAGCCGAAAGTGAGATCTGCTGTAGTATCGGTCAGGACATCCGGGGTATTACACACAGCGACACCCTTTTCATTTGCTGCCTTCACATCGATATTATCAAACCCGACTGCCAGGTTTGCGACAACTTTAAGATTGGGGGACTGCTCAATCAACTCCCTGTCTATTGAATCTGAGAGCATTGAGAGAATGCCCCCAGCTTTATGCGATTTTTCAAGTAAGATTTCCCGCGGCACAGAAACATTTTCATCATCCCACATCTCTACTTCATAGTTTTCCTTAAGGGGAGATAAAATTTCTTCTGGCAATTTGCGTGTTACGTAAATATACGGTTTCATTTTGACAACCCCTGCTTTCATGCTTATTTTTCTATATTTTAGCAACATCAGGGGATCTTGGAAAGCAACTCGTTTCAGCCCAGCCAGGCGACTCCCGGAATTCCGAATGATTTTACCGGGACTTCAGCAACTTGATAGAAGCTTCCAAGGAATCGTTCATAATGCCGAGTGGAGTTCAAGTAACTCTGCATCTTCTCCCCGAGCTGCAAGTGCTGCCCCTCCGAATCTGAGAGGTAGTAATTCTCCACTGTCTCAAAATAATGAAAAGGAAACAGGAGCCTTGCATACACCAGTCTCCAAGAGAAGGAAGACAATGGTGCGACGGATTGATATTCACGAAAAAATTGCTGGATCTCAGGCTGATGGGTATTCTGCATAGTAAAATATCGTTCCCGAACGTGTTCAGCGATATCTCTTCCACTATGATCAAACACCCAGTCAAAAGGGTTCCGTATAGTGATTTCTCTTCCCCACACTCCGTCTAGAAATCGTTCATGGCAAACAGTCCCGGAGTCTGTGTAAACTGGGCTATCATCCATTTCGGTATCGACCAAATACTGTACTGCATTTTCTGCGAGCCCCAAATAATATGGACAGCTGTCTATGAACATTCTTTCAAACTCGTCACCAGGATGGCTTTCAATGACCAATTGAAAAGCCTTCTCCATTTGTTCAATTCTCTTTTCCCACAAAGTCTTCCATTGGCCAATGCGGCTGATATGCGTTATCTTCTCTTCGATCGCAAGTCCCCTTTGATGGAATTTGGCAAGCTTCCTCCCCAGTTTGGCTTCTGTATTCCTGGTGTGATGGTCATTCTTCAGCACGGTAAAATCCTGTTCTTTTTCAGTGACCAGAAAACGGCCTTCTGATGTCGGTACAAAAGAAGATACAAAACGGTCACCATATTTCCTCATGTGCTCAGTAATTTTATATAGCTCGACAAGGTATTCCTGTTCCATATTGGTCACATTGACAATAGTATATATGGACCCATCAGCCATATATCTTTGGGCTCTTCCGTCCTTAAAAGAACGTTCCGGCTGCAGTCCATAATGCTTCGCTAAAATATCCTCCATCGACTACTCCCCCACCTATTCCGTTTACTTTATATATATGAAATAAAATGGAGCCTTCATGATGGAAATATTGAATGAGATAAATAATCGGAAGAGACTTCTAAAGCCGGGCTTGTTTCATAAGAATATAAGTACACACCCTTTTTGCAGATTGATACGTATACTTACTGCCTGGAGGCAATAATAGATATGTGAAGAGTCAGCCGGATTACATCTTGTAAAAAAAATTATAGGAAAAGGTGACAGAGATGAAGGATAAAGAATCAAAAAAACTATCAGAAGAAACGGCACGCAGATGGCTCCGCGAGCGGGGTGTCGAAATAGATGATATCGCCGAACTCGTCCTGTTCCTGCAGAAGAAGTATCATCCGAATCTGGACATAGAAGAATGCCGCCATAACATAGAAAGGGTCCTGTCCAAGCGGGAAGTCCAAAATGCAATTCTAACCGGAATTCAATTAGATAGATTGGCTGAGAAACGCCTCCTGGAAGAACCTTTGCAATCCATTATCGAAGTGGATGAAGGCCTGTATGGTGTTGATGAAATCCTTGCCTTCTCCATTGTAAATGTATATGGATCGATCGGCTTTACGAATTATGGATATATTGATAAGCAGAAGCCTGGAATCCTTGAAAGGTTAAATGATAAATCTTCCGGTAAATGCCACACCTTTCTGGATGACATCGTAGGTGCTATTGCAGCCGCAGCTTCCTCAAGATTGGCGCACAGATATGATGAGGATGAATAAAGAGACAAAAAAGGAAGGCCTGGGTGCCTTCCTTTTCTTATCGAGAGTGTTGGGATAAGACTCTTTTGTTTGGTTTTCCCTTTTGCCGCACTTTTCCTGCTTCCATGTGCTTGAAAACCTCGTTTAAGGTCATTTCGCCCCTGGTTTCCCGCTTTCATGTCACTGAAATACTCCTGTTAATCAAACATCCCACTCATCAAGCGAGTTGATGGCATAGGTAGGCTGTACTTCTTTCCCGGTCAGGATTTCTTTTGTCGTGACCCCCGTATGGACAAGCAGCGTATCAATCCCTGCATTAATCCCGGCTAAAATGTCAGTGTCGTAGTTATCACCAACCATCAGCGTTTCTTCTTTCGGAACACCCAGTACTTCCTGGGCTTGTTCCATAATGATGGATTCAGGTTTTCCAATAAAAATCGGCTGTGTTTGGGTTGAAACAGTAATGACCGATGTCAATGAACCATTTCCAGGCAGAAGGCCTCTTTCTGTTGGGATTGCTATATCGCCATTTGTAGATATGAAGGTAGCGCCGTTTCTTACTCCCAGACATGCAAGCGCTAACTTTTCATAATTGATGGTTCGATCGATTCCCACCACAACAAAATCGGGTTTCTCATCTACAATTTGAAGTCCCTTTTCTTCCAGTGCGGAACGTATGCCTTCTTCCCCGATGACATAAGCTGTTGCACCCTGTTTTCTTTCAGCGATGAAGTTCGCAGTCGCCATGGAAGTGGTGAACACTTGATGAGGTTCAGCCGGGATATCAAAGTCCCTTAACTTTTCTGCAACCTTCTCCGGCGTTGCAGAAGAATTATTTGTTACAAAAAGGTAAGGCAGTCCTTTCTGAATCAGGCGGTTCACAAAATCGCCCGCTTCTTTAATTTTTTCTTTTCCTCTATACATCGTCCCATCGAGATCGATTAGGTATCCTTGATAGTCTTTCATAGTAACCTCCAGCTTTGCTCAATTATGTCTTATTGCGTTAGTTTTTTTGTGTACACTACAACTCGAAGAAGCTTAGTTTCTAAAGGCAGAAACCGGTCCCAGCTCATTGGTCAGGTATTTCCTGACATGTGTCGGGAATAACTGAAGCGCCCCCATATTGTCTTTTAAACTTTTCAACACTTCATCATGTTCGACTTGTGTATATTCCTGAACAACCATTTTTCGGAACCCAATTAGATTCTTCAAGTTGATTTCCATTTCTTTAGTGATCACTTTCTCATCCAAAAGAATATCGATAATATCCTCATAACTTCCCGGATCCCTCATGATGAATCCGTCAATCATGGCATTTCCTGTATCAAGGATGGATTCGATGATAGTATGGGAAATACGTTCCAATGCTAATTGTTCAACAGGTGAACCCCAGCTTGGCCGAGATTGAAATAAGTCCAGCTGTTTTTCCATATATACCAAGATTTCTTCGATTTTTTCCCGGTCAACAAAATACATATGCAGCACCTCCGCCTTTTGTACAGGCTCTTTCCGAAGCAATAAACGTAAAGATAGCCCTATTAGTTTTCAACTAATAGTGTAACATATTCCTTCAAAATTCTTCTCCATAATACTACCAGCATGAGATGGCTCACCCTCCATATACTAAAAACATCGGAGGTGGCTATATGTTTTTTAAAAAGGAAAAACACACCCTTGATAAAGAGGAAGAAGTGTACACAGACTTTTCGAATGTCGAAACGATGCGGAATTTCCTTGTTCCAGAGCAAACTCCTGAAGGCCCTTATGGTGCTCCAAGAGGGAAATATACTCCAGTTGAAAATAAGTCCGCTCCTTGGGAGGAAGGACAGCGCTACTACAGTGCCTTCAACTACGAGTTTAAATCCCTGCACCAGGACATCCCGAGACAGGACCCCGGATCCCATCCGGTCCATGCCGACCCGGAACGAAACGAGGAACCCCCTTATTCGGAAAACAAATAGCAAAAAGCCGGCAGCCCTTTAGAAGGCGCCGGCTTTACCCCTTTAAAGCAGTGAGGGACTGTCCCCCACTGCTTTAAAGTGCTGAATCATTGTTTTGTTTTCTTGACTACAAAGTAAGGGCAACCAAAATTGCAGTACTCGTACAAATAATCTTTGATTGTCATGATTTTAGTGTCAAATGTCGCTTTTTGGTTCTGGTCATCAAAAAAGCCTTTCAGGCGAAGCTGACCATAACCCCAGTCACCAAGAATATAATCATATTTGTTCAGGATATCACTGAAGCGTGCACGAAAGGCTTCTTCATTGAAACCATCCCGGAATTCCTCGATCACTTCGTAACACACATTGTTAATGCATACCATCTTCCTTTCACCTACTTTCCATATCGAACCCTTTTCCGATAAAAAATCTCTTATTTAAATTATAACTGATTGTCCATTAATTACTAAGAGAAAAATACAATTCACCTGGTCATTCTAACAAATGAGGAGGTGTTTAAATTGAAGAAAAAAATACTTGCAGCAGGATTCATCAGCTTTTCGCTCGTAGGAGCCGGATGTGCAGATGATTTTGCTTCAGATGGTGATGAAATTTTCCATGATAGCGGTAACGCGATCAATGTGGGAGAAGAGGAAGATATCTTCAGGGAAGTTGGTAATAACGAACACGCCCGCGGTGAGCAATTCGGTTATGTAAGACACCAAAAGAGCCCAATTGAAGGAAGAACCATTTCTACCCAAAACATGTATACCATCGACCGTGAAAAAGTGGCCGACTCTATCAGCAGAATGAGCGTCACGATTCCCAGAGTCGAGGACGCATCCACTCTTGTGACTGATGAAGAGGTTTTAGTTTCCTATAAAACAGATGCCAAAGATAAGGATTCACGCTTTGAAGTCGCCGACCAGGTAAAAAAGACGGCGCTCTCCATAGTGCCTCGCTGGTACCATGTGTATGTCACAGATGATCCTAACTTGATGCAAAACGTTGAGAATCTTGCTTCAATGGATTCTGATATGAACAATGTTAACACAGCGATTGATGATACAATCAACCAGATGCTTCAAGCATCCCCTCAAGGACGCGAAATTGATGCAGGCGAAAACGCCAATGGGGAAATGTATGACGAAATGGATGAAATGAATGAGGACGACGTTCATCGCATCAACCGTGACAGACAAAAAAGATATGACCATACAGGTCATGACAGCATAACAGACTAAGACAAATCACGGGACTTGACAGGGGCTCCCTGGCTGAAAGTCATCCAAAGACACCCAGTGCATCATTTCCGGTATACCAAAAAGGACTGATCCTAATGGCAGGATCAGTCCTTTTTCATCATAAAGCGTATTAAGCTTTTTGAACTTGCTCTTCTCCCATTTCCTGCTTAGCCTTTGCAGCAGCGTTAACCTGCTCATCTGCATGGTAAGAAGAACGGACAAGCGGACCGGCTTCACAGTGGCTGAAACCTTTTTCCATCGCAATTTTTCGAAGTTCCGCAAACTCATCCGGATGATAATATTTTTGAACCTTCAAATGCTTCTTCGTTGGCTGCAGGTACTGGCCGATTGCCATAATATCCACATTGGATGCTCTCAAATCATCCATGGTTTCAATGATTTCTTCTTTTGTTTCCCCAAGACCAACCATGATGCTGGACTTTGTAGGGATTTCCGGCTGAAGTTCCTTAGCACGGGAAAGGAACTCTAGTGTACGTTCATAAGTCGCACGCGCTCTAACTCTTGGAGTCAGACGGCGGACCGTTTCAATATTATAGTTCATAATATCCGGCTTAGAATCCATCAAGGTTCTGATGTTATCAAAAACACCGCCCATATCGGATGGAAGCACTTCGATGGTCGTGAACGGATTCTTTCTGCGGATAGCCCTTACAGTCTCGGCAAAGACGGCAGAGCCTCCATCTTTCAAGTCATCACGGGCAACTGCTGTGACAACGACATGTTTCAGATTCATCAATTGAACCGAATCTGCCACACGTTCCGGTTCAGCCAGATCCAATTCATTTGGAAGACCTGTCTTAACAGCACAGAAGCGGCAAGCGCGCGTACAAACATCACCAAGGATCATGAAGGTTGCGGTTCTTCTTGTACCCCAGCATTCATGAATATTGGGACAGCGTGCTTCTTCACAAACTGTGTGAAGATTTTTTTCACGCATCATTTTTTTGAGACCCATATAGTTATCGTTTGTATTCAGCTTGATTTTAAGCCAATCGGGTTTACGGATATGCTCTTCTTTTTTGCTCATAATTTCATCTCCATTCATTGAAGTCGCTGTCTAAAGCAAACAGAGTGAAAAAACGCTATTGAAAGCGAATTCCATCGATATATGTAAAAAAATTCGAAAAATAACATGTTCCCTTGTCACTTTATCACACTAAAAATACGAAAACAAGCATTCAATTCATCTGTTTCCAATTATTGATATTTATGAAAACGATGGACTGTAACACACTAAAGGTAGGACTATAAGGAAGGCTCTTTATATTTTCATTGAAAGCCGTTACGGAAATGACATGAATCAAACTGAGCTGGAAGGAAAGGTGGAAAGCACTTTGTTGAAAACAATAATCTCCCTGATTATATGCAGTTTTTTCATAGCCTCCTTTAACATAGATGTTCAGGCAGCCGGAGAAGAAGAACACCTGCAGGAGAGGATGGAATTGTTTAAAAAGATGGAAGCAGCAACCCAGATTCCATGGTACTATCTAGCTGCAGTGGATCAATACGAACGCAGTCTCCGTTTCTCAAGGAATGATTTGCCTAAACCGGAGAACCCTATTTCCATTTACTTCCCTGATTCAGAATGGGCAGGTCCGCTGAATCCTAATGCCGGCGATATGAATCCAAAGACCATCACACTATTCGAAGGGATCGGTGTCGACGGGAATAGCGACGGTGCTGCAGATCGCAATAACGACGAAGATGTATTGGCTGCTTTCGCCCACTATATCCTCCATTACGGGATTGATGAAGATAACTTTAAAATCGCATTATGGAATTATTATCAACGCGATAAATCTGTAAGCATGATCATGGGAAAAGCCAAACTTTATAAAACATATGGACATTTGGACCTTGGGGGTAAATCATTTCCACTTCCGTTAAGATTCAATTACAGCTATAAAAACACCTGGGGTGATGCGCGCGGATGGGGCGGAAGAAGAATTCATGAAGGAACGGATATTTTCGCTGATTATGGAGTACCAGTGAGGTCCACATGTTACGGCATCATCGAAATGAAAGGGTGGAACCGCTTTGGGGGCTGGCGTATCGGTATTCGCGATATCAATAACACTTATCATTATTTCGCTCATCTGAGTGGATTTGCCAAAGACCTTAAAGTCGGCCAGACAGTTGAGCCAGGAATGCTGATCGGCGGTGTAGGAAGCTCAGGATATGGACCACCCGGCACCTCCGGAAAATTCCCGCCGCACCTCCATTATGGAATGTATAAAGACAATGGATACACCGAATGGTCCTTTGATCCATATCCATATTTGAAAGTATGGGAAAGACAGGCACATCAGCAAAAGAGGTAATGGTTCATCTCTATCAGTGCCTTTGATTGGGCTGTTACTAAATCCACTTATTAATTGAACACGCACACTAATAATAAAAGAGCTCCGGATTCAATCCGAAGCTCTCCTTGCTTATTTAGATTTCTTCACTGCATTAAGGATGCTGCCCGCCAAGCCGCCCCAAATGATCACCATACCGACAATCATCATGAAAATAGCACTGCCTGTCATATTAGCTTACCTCCTTATAGCTCTCAGCCTCTGTTTTGGCATGCCAGCCTTTAAATGTAAATGCAACACCAGCAAGAATTGCAAAAGCGGCGACAAACCAGCCTCCGTATAAGATGAAGGCATCTGAATACCCTTCATAGTTACCTGTTTCCGTGTCAAATTCTTTAAGAAGATTTTGCTTGAAAAGACCAAACATCATGTAACCAAGAACGATCGGCGTGATGACCCCAAGACACACTTTCCACCAGCCGCCAAGGCGGATATCCGATGCAAGATTGGCATGTTCTTGGAAGCTGTTAAGCTTGCGCAGGAACCATGCAATCGTAAGAACTTCGACAAGTCCGACGAAGGCTACACCAAACTGGTTGATGAAGTAATCTGCCGCATCAAGGAAGAACAATCCACCTTGTGTAGCAAACAGGATCGAGATAAGAGCTGAAGCTCCTCCACCGAAAGCAATGGCTTTGTTACGGGAAATCCCAAATTTTTCAGAGAAACCGGCGACATAAGTTTCCGTGATGGAAATCAAGGATGACAAACCAGCCAATACCAGTGAAGCGAAGAATAAGAATCCAAACAATCCATTTAGAGCCGGGAATTCATTAATGATCTGCGGGAAAACGATAAAGGCAAGGCCGACCCCGCCCTCCACAACTTCCTGCACCGATACCCCTTGAGCATTGGCCATAAAACCAAGTGCTGCGAATACACCAATACCGGCAAGCAATTCAAAACCGGAGTTACTGAAGCCAGTGATGAATGCATTATTGGTGATATCAGATTTTTTAGGAAGATAACTCGAATACGTTATCATGATAGCGAATGCAATGGATAAACTAAAGAAGATTTGACCATAAGCTGCCATCCATACACTCGGCTCCAGAATCATGTCAAAGTTTGGTTTGAAGAATGCTTCCAATCCGTCCAGTGCTCCTGGCAAAGTTACAGCACGAACAACGATAATCAAGAAAAGGATAACAAGTGCCGGAATAAAAATCTTGTTGGCTACCTCGATTCCTTTTTTAACACCTTTGAACAGGACACCAAGCGTAATGACCCAGACAAGGATCAATGGAACGAATACGCCAGTTACAAGGCTTCCTGTCTGGCCTGGATCTACAGTTCTCTGTAAGTAATCACCAATGAGGAAGTTTGCTGTATCATCTCCCCAGCTGAGGTTAAACGCGAACACACTGTAGGACATTGCCCAAGCGATGATGACCGCATAGTAGGTGGAAATGACAAATGCAACAAATACCGCCCACCAGCCGACCCATTCGGATTTCCGGCTCATCCGGAAAAAGGACAATGGAGCAGATCCCCTGTACTTATGCCCAAGAGTGAATTCAAGGACCAACAGTGGAATACCCGCAGTAAGCAAAGCAAATAAATAAGGAATGAAAAATGCCCCTCCGCCGTTCTCATAAGCTACTGCAGGGAAACGCCAAATGTTTCCTAAGCCGATTGCTGAACCGACCGCTGCCAGAATAAATCCGGCCCTCGTACCCCATTGTGCACGATTTTCCATAATAACTCCCCCCGAATACGTTTTTAATCTTTAGTATTTTCAGATTATTTGGATAATCTAAAAACAGTATAGCTAGTATCAGGGCGAATGTCAAAGTATTATTTACCTTTTCATTTTTATTTTCCTTAAGCAGTTGGATAAAGCCAATGTGAAAACTCAAAAAGTATATCACTATAATGTTCGAGGAATATGTTGAACCATTTTTGGTATACAGCGGCTTCCAACATAAAACGGCAAATAAAAAAAGAGGCAACTTCGCTGTCAAAGTTACCTCTCTTTTGGAATTCATTTAATTATTCTGAACTGTGGTTTCTGTCCTTTTACCAAAGACAGCGAACAGCACAAGCAGGATGATTGTGACGGCAAGGCCGATGAGGGTGCTGCCTGTCAATCCGAGGGCAAGGAAGCCGACTGCTGCAATGGCAGCACCTGTTAATGCATAAGGAAGCTGCGTAATGACATGGTCAATATGATTGCTTCCCGCACCAGTAGAAGACAGAATGGATGTGTCTGAAATCGGAGAACAGTGATCCCCGAAGACGGAACCGGCAAGTACAGCCGCCATGGCAGGCAACAAGATGCTCACGTCGGTTGCAGCTGCGATTTCACCGGCAATCGGGAGCAGGATTCCGAATGAGCCCCAAGACGTACCCGTCGCAAAGGCCATAAGCCCGGCCACGATGAACATCAGAACTGGAAGCAGACCGATATTCAGATTGGATTGCTCTACAAGGCCAGCAAGGTATTCTCCTGTTTGCAGTGATCCGATCAACGTTACGATCGACCAGGCAAAAATGAGGATGTATACAGCTGGAAGCATGGATTTGATGCCTTCGATAAAGCCGAGCCCCAAGGCTTTTCCATCCAGTGCTGCAGATTTGGACATTTGTCTGAAGAAGAAGATCAGTGAGATGACAAGCCCGAACAATCCGCCATACACCAAGGAAGTGGAGACATCGGTGTTTTCAAAGATCGCCAGAAGGGATGCCTCTCCTTCAACGGCCTTATATCCTGTCCAGATCATGGCGCTGACAGTTCCGATGATCAAGGCGATGATCGGCCAGATTAAGTCACCGACTGTTCCTTTTTCACTTACAGGGAGGTCATTTTTCAATTCACCTGGAATATCTTTTTCAGGATCATAAACCTCTCCTGTATTGATGGCGCGAAGCTCATGTTCACGCATTTTCCCAAAGTCGATACCTCTATATGAAGTGATGAATACAAGTCCAATCGCTGCCAGAACATAAAGGTTCATCGGAATGATTTGAATGAATGCTGAGAATGCGGTATATCCGGTTATGGCATGGTCGGCTAAAATCCCTCCGATAAGAGCGATGATAAATGCTCCCCAGCTTGAAATTGGCGAAATGACGCAGATTGGAGCAGATGTAGAATCAATAAGATAAGCTAATTTAGCTCTCGAAATCTTATGGCGGTCCGTAATCGGCCTTGAGACCTGTCCGACTGCCAATGCGTTGAAATAATCATCAATGAAAATGATGATGCCTAAAACAGCAGTCAATAGTTGAGCGCCGGCTCTTGTTTTCACACGTTTCAGTGCCCATTCACCAAAAGCCCTGCTTCCTCCTGATATGTTGACAAAAGCTGTAATGACACCCAGGATCAGCAAGAACAGGATGATATAGACATTCCAGGTGTTCAATTCGCCGCCATCCACAAAGATCCCTTTAAAAGAATCCCAGATGATTGTGAGTGTTTCAGTAATAGAGAATTCGGCAAGAAGCAATGCTGCCGAGATGATTCCGACCCCGAGGGACAATAGCACTCGTCTAGTAAGGATGACCATTAAAATAGCTAAAAGGGGTGGTAATAAAGAAAAGATTGTGTTTTCCATTTTTCTCCTCCTATAGTGATAGGGAGGGAACAATTGCAGAATGATAGAAGAAAATAAAAAAAGGTAATAATAGAGAATCCTATTATTACCTTTCGTAATATAGTCATTTCTCCATCTCGATCTGTAGCTCCCCATTATAATCTGTATTAAGACGTATAATGACAGTGTTACCCTTATTCAAGGTAACCCCAGCAGAAAAGATTCTGACCAATCGCGTCCTGCTTCGGCACATATCCCCTTTCAACTCAAGATCACAGGTGTCATCCTTACTCGGTTTACTGATGAATATGTGCAGCCTCTACCCCATCGGATTAGATGATTGTAGTAAATATTAAATTCACTCACTTACTATAACAGGTAACTGTGTTGCTGACAAGAAAAAATTGATCTATGGCTTCATCCTACCATTAAAAAACAAAATCTTCTCATCAAGGTTGAAGTTCTAAAGAGGGTGAAACACTGCCGCCTGATCCATTATAAAATTCCGGAACTTTCCCCGGGATAAATAAATCGCCGACTTTAATCTTGTTTTTAATCACTATTGTTTCTGTACGCCTGGGTATGATCACATTCATTTCAACTGAAATATTAATATATACTTCCATATAAGTATTATTAATTCCTAACTCCTTTGCAGCTGTTTCTACGTTGGATTGAACATCCCCAATGATTTCAAATTGAACCGGTACTTGCGGCCCCAAATTTGAAAGTAATGTATTTTTGGTTGCTAAACCTAAAGGGACATAATAAACGATCCCCTTTTTTTCCTTGCTTTCTTCATAATCAAAATCAACTCCAGCTTTAAATGATTGGAGTTTTTCAAATTCCCCACTCTCTACATAATCTAAATATTGTTGAACTCTCTCCGTTGATTCAGCAATCACTCTATTATAGATAGCTGGGTCAAAACTATATGCAGTACCATCATTTGTTTCATGTTTTACAATTAGTTTATTAATATCAATTCCTTCAGAAATCTTCTTTGAAATCGCATCATTAATTGCTTGAGCCGCTATCTGCCGGGTTCTTGTTTCTGCAATTTCTATTAGTGCCGGTTCTATGCCTCTATTGATAATATATAAACTTTGAGATGTTAACAAAATGAAAATAACAAACGAAATGAGGAATATATATCTTGGAGGCAGCGGTGTTGCACCTTTTCGTTTTCTTTTATTAAACAATTTAAACACCTCTCTCATTACCAAACATATGCCGCAGGAACATTGTTTATATCTATAAAAGACAAAGAGGTATCCACTTAAACCCGTGCTTTACATTATTATAGCGGCTTGTGATAAGGCGATTAGCAAACGGCTAATCCAAAAAATCCCCCCTTACAAGCTATATGTATGCCTGTAAGCAGAGGATTAGCGCAACTTAATTTAATTGACTTCCATCAATCTGCTCTCAAACTCAGGATCGAAACCAGTGATGGTCACATCCAGGCTCACACTGAGATCCAAGGTATACGGGGCTGTCAACTGATCTCCGCCTTCCGCAATGATGCGCAGAACGGGACGGTCGGTAAGGTCCTTATTCTGGCTTTCAACAATACCTCTTCGTCCATCATTGAGGATAACCACCATCCCGTTCGGATAAATGGCAACGGATTTCTTGAATGCCTGGATGACATTGGAATCAAACAAAGTCCCTGATCCTGCATACAAAATTTCCAGAGCTTCATGGGGCAGCATTGCATTACGATAGACCCGATTGGATGTCAATGCATCGAAGACATCTGCAACAGCAATGATTTTTGCAAAAGGATGGATTTCATCTCCTTTCAGGCCTCGCGGATAGCCCGACCCATCCAGACGTTCATGATGCTGAAAAGCGCAATGTGCCACGAGCAGCGATACATTATGTAATTTCCTCAGAATATCAAAACCGTACTCTGAATGTTTTTCCACTTCTTTGAACTCTTCGTATGTCAGTTTGCCAGGTTTCATCAAGATTTCTTCCGGAACCATCATCTTTCCGATATCATGCATGATCGCTCCAAGTCCTAGCATATCAAGCTGTTTTGGAGGCATACCCAATTCAATCCCGATTGCCAGTGTATAGAGCGTGACATTGAAGGAATGATGGAAAACATACGAATCGTATGCGAAAACATCGGTCAGCAGCGTCAGCAGATCCTTGCTCCCTTTTATTTCATTGAGAATCGTATCAATGACTTCCTTGAAACCGGAAGCACTCTGTTCCAATGCAACCAGATTGCTCGACACTGAGTTGTTTTCCAAATGAGTAAAGGTCGAATCAATTTTATTGATGGCCTCCTGCCTTACCTTAACAGGGATTGAATCGGAAGCTTCGATGCCCACAGATAATCCATCTTCTATGTACACATACTGGATATTCATTTCGATTAATCTATGGATCATCCGCTCCGTCACGGATACGCCAGACTTAATAAGAGCCTTCCCCTGTCCATTGTAAACAGTTGTGGCCATGACCATTCCAGATTTTAACGTTTTCGTTGATAAAAATCTCATAGAATTCTCCTATGTGTTATCCATCATTTTTCGACATGATTTACTAATATCTTCATTATAATGCATTTAAAGGCATTTTCAACCAAACGATTTTCAAAATTAACTGATTTTAATGCCTGCAAAAGAAATTCGTTCTTTATGACTAGCGGGAATACACGGTTATGTTTTGGTAATCGCTCTTTTTCGTAAACGTTGTTGCTAGTTGATAATACTTCCGAAAGATAGTGGAGCAATGAAC
Source organism: Bacillus sp. SRL337 (assembly GCF_984799155.1). NCBI lineage: Bacteria > Bacillati > Bacillota > Bacilli > Caryophanales > Bacillaceae > Bacillus > Bacillus sp. SRL337. Next base: position 3,825,386 of record NZ_OZ481793.1, read on the forward strand.
CGGAAAAAACCCTGGTTAGCAAGAGAGAAAAGAGCTTCTCTCTTCGTTCAGAGCGAAAAACGTAGTATGCAGGGGGAAAATCCGGCTTTTGGGATTTTTCCGGAAGCAACAATATAGGCGAAAACAGCCTTTGTTAAAAACCCTTGTGGCCTTTACCCTAATCATCCACTGGCTAAACCTTTATTTCTTCCCATAAAAAAGCCTGAACCCTACTTGGCCCAGGCTTTGACTTATATCATTTTCAGCAAAGCATCCCTGCCGATCATACCAGCTGTAATGCCCATTTGTTCTGCTTCATGCGTTACAGATTCCAAAGGGGCCTCAATCAACTGCTGGATGGTTTTGACACCCACTGCTCTGCCAGCGATGATTTTTCTGTCCTTAAGCTTCTCATTAAGCAAACCAACATCCAGGGCACCGCACATGATATATCCATTATCATTTGTAACGACAAGCAGGTTGGTCTTTGGAAGCTCTACTGATACCGCAAGAAAAGTGTGACCTTCTATTTCAATTGGGGAAAGATTCATCAATGTCATCCTCTCCTTTCACCTATTATGTTATGAGAGAAGAGAATGAGAGGTGAAAGATCAGGGAGTATTTGCTGCTGTGTTTAACTTCCGGGTAAGGACATCCCTTAAAAACTCCGGCATGAAATAGTGTTTTTCCGCCCTTTGAAGTTCAGGAAAGAAATGGCCGAATGTAAACATATCGGAAGTTGCCAGTTTATAGCTCTTATGAGGATCAATCATCTCTCCACTGATATAAATATGCTGCATTTCTTTTCCGAATGAAACTTCGCTATAGGAGAACTCACCCATTATCTTACCGCGGAATCCCAGCCCTTTTACTTGAAAGTGATGAAGGTCATGGTCTCTTGTTGCTTTTAATACTTCCTTCATTTCTGCCCCTGTGAGAGTAATGACACAAGGATTGATCGGGTGGGGAAGAATCCTGTGAATATCAAATCTGGTCACTTCCCCTTTCTTCAGCCCTTCTAATAACAGTCCATTATTAAGGAAAGCACAATCTGCGTCACACCACTCCAGCAGCCCATCAGACAGTAATTGAGGCAGCTCGGAAGGATTGAACCAGTCCGCTTCAAGGTCATTTTCGAGGAATACTACCCGATCGCCCAGTTGTTCCCGGCCTTTATCGAGCCACTCTTTGATCTGTGAATCTTCACCTTCAGAAGCCGGAAGATGATCCTGTTCATAAAGCTGCGCTTTTAGGGAAACAATCTTCCTTGATTCAGTATCGACCTCAAGCATGATATGGCCAACGTAGTTTCCGTGTTTTCCCCCGGCACCAAGAAGTGTTCCATTCACTTCTTTTCCTTCATGAAAAATATGATGAGTATGAGCCCCTAGAATAATATCTACATCATCAAACTTCTCTGCAATCCATTCATCGTCCCTTATCCCCAGATGGGAAAGGAGCACAATCATATCAGACTGAGGGGCCAGCTCTTTCAGCCAGAAACTCAGTTGGTCAAGCGGAGAATAGATGTTCCATCCCAAAGGTTTATAAAAAGGGGCAAAATGGGCAGTCAAACCTAAAACACCTATCTTCATTCCGGACCTGGTCTTATAAAGATGATAAGGCTTCGCCCAAGTTGGAAGCTTATCATCTTTCGTGTAGAGATTCGCTACTACTACATCAAACTCTGCCTTCCTATATAGTTCATTCAGTTCTTCATATGAAAACGTGATTCCTTCATTATTTCCAATTGTGACCGCATCATATCCGGCATCGTTCAGCATTTCCACATTGCCTTTCCCAAGGGTTCCCTCAGAAAAAGGATGCCAGCGGTCTACATGGTCACCTATATCAAACAGGTACACCTCATCCAGTTCCTCCTCATGCCATTGCTTCCTCCTTTTAAGGAAATCACGGATACGCGGCCAATTTTCAAAATGACTGTGTAAGTCGTTCGTATGATAGATATGTATCCTTTCTCTCAATCTTCACCCTTCTTCCCTGCACATAATCACCCAGTAAAGCCTTGATAGACTAGTCTTATCCCAATTAACACCAAAATAATGCGGAGGATATGGACCAGCACCGCTGATTGCAGCTTTGAATTCAAGTAAGCCCCTCCCTTTGCGCCAAACCATGCGCCGGGTATAACTGCCAATGCATAAAGCCAGTTAACATTCCCTAAATATATATGTGTAGCTGAACTGACCATTGCTGATAAGAACACCATAAACATCGAGGTTGCCACCGCTACATGAGGAGGGAACAGGAAAATCAGGATCATCGCCGGCACCATCAGTGAACCCCCGCCGATGCCAAAAAGACCCGACGTAAAGCCGACCACAAAAGCTATGGCAACTCCCAAAACCGGCGGGAATCCGTATGTATACTCTCTGCCTTCCGCATCTGAAAAGCTCTGTTGGTAACTGCTCTTTTTAAAAACTTCAATCGGCTTGATCTTATTCCTGATCATCAAAATGAACGACATCAGGATCATAAAGAAACCAAAATATAAATTGAATGATTCCATATTGAATGATTTATTGACGAGCGCCCCTATGATTGACCCTGGACCTGCTCCAAGGAAAAACAGGAGTCCGCTCTTATAATCAACCGTCTTATGCTTCATATAAGACAGTGTTGACGAAAGGCCGGTAAATATCATGATTACCAAGGATGTTCCGACCGCCATCTGAGGACCAAGATCCTCCAGCAAGGCTGTATAGCCTCCAAAATAAACAAGCGCAGGAACAATAATGACTCCTCCGCCCAAACCGACCAGTGAGCCAAGTGACCCGGCAAACAGGCCAATCAGTATTAAAATGATCCATTCCATGCTGTCATCTCCAAATCAAATTACTGCTGTTACTTGTCCATAACCAAAGTCCGAACCGTCAAAATAAATCAAGCTGTCTCGGTGCAAGGTCTGTATACTGAATATCCAGCATTTCGAGAAATTGTTTCGCATTGTCTGCAGCATCTCCGCCTGAATTATTGTTAAATACAATATAACTATCTTTTGTTTGTTGTGTTAATATTTGAAGTTTCTCTTTCCACTCCGCCAGTTCTTGTTCATTGTACCGATAAAGGTAGCGAACTTCCCGCCAGTTATCACCGGTCGGCTTCTGCCACCCATGGACATTCCTGCCATGAAATCGAACCAGTGTCAAATCGTCCCTTGTTGCCTCAAGGACCGTCGGAACCGAGCCGGCGCCTGATTGCGGTTCGTCACATATGCTGTGAATCCATCCTTCTTCTTTCATAAAGGAAAGTGTTCCTTCTTGGTACTTAGGAAAAAACCAGGACTGATGCCTGAACTCCAATGCAAGAGGAAGACCTGAAAGCAGATTCTTACAGTAACGCAGATAGTCGACATTCTCTTTTTTGCAGTCAAACCATGGCGGGAACTGAAGCAGTACCATAGCCAATTTATTCGCATCAATATAAGGCTGCAGTGAGTTTTTAAAGGCTTCAAACATCTCCTCTTTACTGTTGAAGGGGATTTCACCGCGATTATGGCCGGTCATTCCCTGATAAGCCTTTACAATGAACCGAAATGAAGCAGGTGTCTCCTTTACCCACTTCTCTGCATTTCTTATTGGCTGAACAGCGTAAAAAGTGGAATCCACTTCTACTATCGGAAAATGGGCCGAATACTCCTTCAGCTTGTCCCTTTGAGATGTATTGTTATACAGCGAATCGTGGTCTCCCCATCCGGTTAATCCGATATATATCAAAACAGCACCCCATTTCGTAAGTACTTTTGAGTCTTTCCATTGTTGTGGTTATATTTCTGCTTTTTTGTTGTCGGTTTATGTAGTCCTTGTTTACCCTCAGAACAGCAAATTAATGCTGGCTCAATCATACTAAACATATCATTGATACTGCTGGGCGGGCAACCAGTTGGTTTAGGATGCCCCGGTGGCCTTGTATATGCCAGGGGGTATCGGCGATTCGAAGCAGCTTATCGGCGATTTTACTCATTTATCGACGATTCGTCAAAATCCGGGTTAATACACTGCGCGCCACGAAGCAAATCCCACATAAAGAAATCCCGCACGCTGAGCGCATACGGGATTCTTGTCTATTTAACCGATGGAACCTTCCATTTCGAACTTGATCAGACGGTTCATTTCGACCGCATATTCCATTGGAAGTTCTTTTGTAAATGGCTCAATGAAGCCCATTACGATCATTTCTGTCGCTTCTTCTTCAGAAATACCGCGGCTCATCAAGTAGAATAATTGCTCTTCAGATACTTTAGAAACTTTTGCTTCATGCTCCAATGAAATGTTGTCATTCAGGATTTCATTGTAAGGGATTGTATCAGAAGTTGACTTGTTATCCATGATCAGCGTATCACACTCAATATTAGAGCGTGCTCCTTCTGCTTTACGCCCAAAATGAACGATACCGCGATAAGTCACTTTACCGCCTTGTTTGGAAATCGATTTGGACACGATTGTGGATGAAGTGTTTGGTGCAAGGTGAGTCATTTTCGCACCTGCATCCTGATGCTGGCCTTTACCTGCCAAGGCAATGGATAATGTCATACCTCTTGCGCCTTCCCCTTTAAGGATGACTGCAGGGTATTTCATTGTAAGCTTACTTCCGATGTTTCCATCAACCCATTCCATTGTCGCATTCGCTTCACAAACGGCACGCTTGGTAACAAGGTTGTATACATTATTCGCCCAGTTCTGGATCGTAGTATAACGGCAGTAGGCATCTTTTTTGATGATGATTTCAACAACCGCTGAGTGAAGGGAGTTTGTCGTATAGACAGGTGCTGTACAACCTTCAACATAGTGTACGCTTGCGCCTTCATCAACAATGATCAACGTACGCTCAAATTGACCCATGTTTTCAGAGTTGATGCGGAAATAGGCTTGAAGCGGTGTTTCCACTTTGATTCCCTTTGGAACGTAGATGAAGGATCCGCCAGACCAAACTGCTGAGTTTAACGCAGCGAACTTGTTATCTGTAGCAGGAATCACTTTCGCCCAGTGCTCGCGGAAGATATCTTCGTTTTCTCTTAGAGCAGAATCTGTATCCTTAAACACGATGCCTTGTGCTTCAAGGTCTTCCTGCATGTTGTGGTAAACAACCTCGGATTCATATTGAGCAGATACACCGGCTAGGTATTTTTGTTCTGCTTCAGGAATACCCAGCTTATCAAATGTTTGTTTGATTTCTTCAGGGACCTCATCCCAAGAACGCTCTGATTTTTCAGAAGGCTTCACATAGTAAGTAATTTCGTCAAAATTTAAGCCGTTCAAATCTCCGCCCCATTGCGGCATTGGCATGTTATAGAAATGTTCCAATGATTTCAAACGAAAATCAAGCATCCATTGCGGCTCATTCTTCATACGCGAAATCTCTTCAACGATTTCACGGGTCAGGCCGCGTTTTGAACGGAAAATTGATACGTCTTTATCAGAGAAACCGTATTTATAATCTCCGATCTCAGGCATTTTTTTCGCCATGTTGATTCCTCCATTCTAAATGTGGATCTTTCAGGGTCACTGCCCTTCCTTGACTCCTTTTTCCATCGCCTTCCAAGCAAGTGTGGCACATTTGATCCGTGCCGGGAATTTCGCCACTCCCTGCAAAGCCTCTATATCACCAAGGTCGATATCTTCATCATATTCTTTCCCTTGCATCATATTCGAAAATACCTCAGAAAGCTTCATAGCGGTATCAACGTCTTTGCCTTTGATGATTTGAGTCATCATCGAGGCAGAAGCCATTGAGATCGAGCAGCCTTCCCCGTCGAATTTGGCATCTGTCACCTTTCCATCTTCCACTTTCATGTTGAGATGGATGCGATCGCCGCAGGTAGGGTTATTCATATCCACCGTAAGGCTGCCATCTTCAAGAGAGCCTTTGTTGCGCGGGTTCTTGTAATGATCCATAATGACCTGTCTGTACAATTGATCTAAATTGTTAAAAGACATCGCTGAAATACTCCTTTGTTTTCACTAGTCCTGAAACAAGCTTGTCAATATCTTCTTCAGTGTTGTAGATGTAAAAACTTGCCCGTGCAGTTGCAGAAACCTTCAGCCACTTCATGAGCGGCTGGGCGCAATGGTGGCCTGCACGTACAGCAATCCCTTCAGCATCCAATACGGTTGCCACATCATGGGGATGGACATCGTCGATATTGAACGTAACCAGACCTGCGCGCTTTGCAGGATCCTTCGTGCCATAAATGGACATGCCTTCAACTTGGGACATTTTTTCCATTGCATAAGCAGCCAGATGATGTTCATGTTTTTCAATATGATCCATACCGATTTCCTCTAAGAAATCAATGGCTGCTCCAAGGCCAATGGCCCCGGCAATGATTGGTGTACCGCCTTCGAACTTCCATGGAAGCTCTTTCCATGTCGATTCATACATACCGACAAAATCGATCATCTCGCCGCCGAATTCAACAGGTTCCATGTTTTCAAGAAGATGTTTTTTCCCATACAGGACGCCGATCCCTGTAGGTCCTGCCATCTTGTGGCCGGAGAATGCAAAGAAGTCACAATCAAGATCCTGAACATCGACTTTCATGTGCGGCGCTGCCTGAGCACCGTCAACCATCATGACCGCGCCATGGGCGTGAGCCACCTTGGCTATCTCTTTGATCGGGTTCATCGTTCCCAGAACATTGGAAACCTTCATGATGGAAACAATTTTTGTATTCGATGTAACAGTCTCTTTAATATCCTCAACGGAGATTGTTCCATCTTCTTGAAGAGGGACATATTTCAATGTCGCGCCTGTTTCTTTAGCGAGCTGCTGCCATGGGATGATGTTACTGTGATGCTCCATGTGGGAGATCACAATTTCATCCCCCTCACTGACATTCGCCCTGCCGTAGCTGGCAGCCACTGTATTGATTGACGTTGTGGTACCGCGTGTGAAGATAACTTCCTCAGTTGAAGCCGCGTTGATGAATTTACGGATTTTTTCGCGGGCACCTTCATAGCCATCCGTCGCCCGGGTGCCAAGTGTATGGACACCGCGGTGGACATTAGAATTATATTCACGGTAATACTTATCCAATGCTTCTATTACTTGTACGGGCTTTTGTGACGTTGCAGCACTGTCAAGATAAACTAATGGATGTCCATTGACTTCCTGGTCGAGAATCGGAAAATATTTACGAATCTCTTTGGCATTCATTAATTTACTTTCCTTTCGATTACCTCTGTCAGCTGCTTTTTAACTCCTTCAATCGGAAGCTGGTTGACAACCGGCGCCAGGAACCCGTGGATAACCAGACGCTCCGCTTCATGACGCGAAATCCCCCGGCTCATCAAGTAGTAAAGCTGTAATGGATCTACACGCCCGACTGACGCAGCATGTCCTGCTGTTACATCATCTTCATCGATCAACAGGATTGGGTTTGCGTCTCCACGCGCTTTTTCGCTTAGCATAAGAACGCGGGATTCCTGCTCTGCATTTGATTTGGATGCACCGTGTTCGATTTTCCCGATGCCATTGAAGATAGAAGAAGCTTCATCCTTCATGACACCATGCTTAAGGATATATCCTTCAGAATTTTTACCAAAGTGAACTACTTTTGTAGTGAAGTTTTGTTTCTGTTTCCCGCGGCCGACTACAACTGTTTTGGTATCTGCATACGAACCATCGCCTACAAGGTTGGTTACATTCTCAGAGATCGTGTTTCCGTCGTTCATCAAGCCGAGTGCCCAGTCGATACGGGCATCTCTGGCAGCTGTTCCCCTGCGGTTCACATATGTTGTAATGCCACTTGCAAGGTTATCCACAGCTCCATATGTCACCTTCGCATTGTTGTTGGCAAATACTTCAGTCACAATGTTGTAGATGCCTTCTTCTACATCTGCTACAGAAATATAGTTTTCTACATATGTTACTGAACTGTTGTCATCAGCTACAACCAATACATGGTTGAAAAGCGTTGTGTCCGCATCGTCTTGGATATAAACAGCCTGGATTGGCTGCTCCACCTCTACTTCCTTAGGTACATATAGGAATGCACCTCCGTTAAGAAGCGCGGCATGAAGGGCAGTCAACTTGTGTTCGTCCACTTTGACGCCTTCCTTCATGAAATATTTCTGAAGCACGTCACCATGTTCCCTGATGGCAGTCAGAATATCTGTGAAGATAACCCCTTTATCTTTTAACTCTTGAGATAGAGTCAGATATGCAGGAGTGTTGTTCCGCTGGATATAAAGGTTGTTGTTTTCATTATCTGTATCAATCAAAGCTTTTGCAGCGTCAGGAAGCTCGCTCAAATTTTCATAAGGTCGGCTTTCTACTGTATGCTGCTTGAACTCAGTGAAGTTCCACTTAGTGATTTTTGTTTTATCAGGTTTAGGAAGCTCCAATTCCCCCGCTTTTGCCAAAGCCTGGGTACGAAGGTCAGAAAACCATTCCGGCTCTCCAAGACCTTTCGAAAAGGAGTCCAAATATTCCTTTTCTACTGGTAGTTTCGTTTCTACAGTCATATTAATCCCCCTAACACTTACGCTTCTTGGCCGACAGTTTCGTCTTTGATACCCAGTTCTTCTTTAATCCAGTCATATCCTTCAGACTCAAGGCGCTTCGCAAGCTCCGGTCCGCCTGATTTCACAACTCGACCTTGCATCATAACATGTACTTTGTCTGGAGTGATGTAGTTAAGCAGACGCTGGTAGTGGGTAATGATTAAGCATCCGAACTCTTCTCCTCGCATCTTGTTGATCCCTTTCGATACAATTTTCAACGCATCGATATCCAGACCAGAGTCAATTTCATCAAGGATCGCAATCTTAGGCTGAATCATCATTAATTGAAGAATTTCGTTACGCTTCTTCTCACCACCGGAGAATCCTTCGTTCAGATAACGCTGTGCCATATCCGGATCCATTTCAAGTTCTTCCATGTTTGCATCCATTGTGCGGATGAATTTCATTAGAGAAATTTCCTGTCCTTCTTCACGGCGGCTGTTGATCGCTGAACGCAAGAAGTCGGCATTAGTCACACCGCTGATTTCACTTGGATATTGCATAGCAAGGAATAGCCCCACTCTTGCACGCTCATCTACTTCCATTTCCAGAACATCTTCGCCGTCGAAAGTGATGCTGCCTTTTGTTACTTCATATTTAGGATGTCCCATGATCGCTGAAGATAAAGTGGATTTACCAGTTCCGTTTGGACCCATTACCGCATGGATTTCTCCACCTTTGATTTCAAGGTTTACACCTTTTAAAATTTCTTTACCCTCAATCTCAACATGAAGATCTTTAATTGTTAGAGTTGAACCTGCCATTATTATACCTCCGTGACTTTATAAGAAAGTTTATTTTTAACCATTCTCAATTTATTCTCATTACAATCTTATAACAAATAAAAGTTATAAGCAACTGTTAGAGCCGAGCTGAAACCAACGGAATAAGCCATATTTATGCCCATTACTATTGTTTACTCCAGCAATGCCAAACATGTAAGGATATACTTCTGAAAACGGTACTTGTGTACTTATTTGCTCTCCTTGAATAAGAGTAACAAACTATTCCGAATCAGTAAATACAGGCTGTACAGATTGTTGTTTTCGGAAAATCTCAAGCACTGATTTCCCCTTGAATACTTGTGTTTCTTCTCTGAATAGGGGGAACTGCTCTTTTCTTCTTGCTATCCCAGATAGTACGGGAAGTGTTTTTCAACTCATGTTATAGCAGCACAGTCGTGGACCTTAACACAAAGAAAAACCAGTGTCATAAACACTGGTTTTTCTCCCGGTTTCTTCCTATTATATATTAGCGTGTACTTTACGATCCAAATCGGCAATCATTCTTCTGCTTTCGATGTATTCATTCTCTCTTCTCTTTTCCACTTGCATACGAACTGCATGTTTCCTTTTGTACGTTTCATAGCCAACTCCGTGAGCCCCATGCATCGCCTTTTCCATTTCATTCGTATACTCCATATTTAAAGAGTCGTTGATAATGAATCATTCCTTTCAGGTTTTTAACTACGTTCATAATGATACTACCCTCTGCTTTTAAAGACAAAACTCATATTAAAGGATTTCCAGTTTTTAACGGGGGTTACAGCTGTTTTTATATACCCCGAACCCCTCACCCTTATATTTTCACAGTATTCCCGCGATATACTGCCGATTTGAAACCACTCAATGCTGAGCCATCCCGCTTTACCGCTTTAACGCATCCGGGGACAGTCCCCGGATGCGTTAAAGCGGTAAAGTTCATATATCATATAAAAAAAGCTGACAAATCAAGGCTGTCAGCTTTAAGAGTTATTGCTTAAGTTGATTTAGTTCCTGGAACGATTCCTGGACAAGTGTTACTGCCTGGCTCATTGCAGCTCCGCCTCCGAATGCAGCGGTTACTCCTACAGCTTCGAGGATTTCCTCTTCTGAGCACCCTTGGTCCACACACCCTTTGGTATGATAAATAATGCAATATTCATCCTGGGAGTATAAGCTGATTCCAAGCGCAATCAACTGTTTTTCTTTTTGAGAAAGAACTCCTTCTTTAAAGCACTGTTCCGTGAATGCATTATAATGTTGTGCCAGTTCAGGCATTTTTTTAGTGAATTCACCTAACCCCTGCTTATAGTGATGCAGAGCAGCTTCAGTTGAATTTCTGAAATCCATTTCCATTTGCTCCAGCTCCATTCCTGTTAATGTCCAATTCAAAACTAGTATGAGCAAAATGAAAGGAGTTTATGATAAATCGAAGATGCTTTTTTCACAGCCATCAAACTGCATTCTATAAAAAAACAGCCCCTCCATTAAGGAACGAGCTGTTTTTGCATCTGCTACTCTTTAACTGGAACGACTGCTCCGCCCCATTCTTCCAAGATGAAGTCTTGGATTTCTTCTGAATGAAGAACCTCTACAAGGGCTTTGATTGCTTCATTGTCTTCGTCACCGCTGTTTACAGCAATTACGTTCACATATGGAGAATCCTTATCTTCAATGGCAATTGAATCTTCAAGAGGGTTCAATCCTGAATCAATAGCATAGTTGGAGTTAATCAGTACTGCATCGCCTTCTTCGCTTTCATACAATTGAGGAAGAAGAGCTGCTTCATATTCATAGTCAAATTGAAGATTTTTCGGGTTTTCAGCAATATCTTCGAGTGTTGCAGCCGTCTTTTCAACACCTTCTTTAAGAGTGATCAGGCCTTTGGCTTCCAGTAAAGTAAGGATACGGCCATGGTCAGCCACTGAGTTACTCATAAGAATCGTTGCCCCTTCAGGCAGTTCTTCAAGGGAATCATATTTCTTAGAGTAAACACCGATTGGCTCGATGTGAATTCCGCCTGCATTTTTAAAGTCATATCCCTGTTCAGCAATTTGTGATTCAAGATACGGAATGTGCTGGAAGTAGTTTGCATCAATTTCGCCGCTTTCCAAATCTTTGTTGGGCAGGACATAATCTTGATATGTCTCGATATTCAACTCAAAACCTTTCTCTTCAAGAAGAGGCTGGGCTTTTTCCAGGATTTCAGCATGGGGAATGTTAGAAGCCCCCACCGTAATTTCTTTTGTTTCTCCACCGTCAGCCTGGCCGCCTTCGTCTGATGTTCCACATGCTCCCAATGTAAAGATGCTTGCTGCTGTAAACAAACCTGCGATTAATTTTTTCATGTCTCTTTTCCTTCTTTCTTTAATGTATTTATCTTTTATCAGTTACTTTCGTCAAAATGTCGCCAATTATTTGAATGATAAAGACGATGATCAGAATGATGATCGTTGCAGCAAGAGTGACGTCATCCCTGCTGCGCTGGAACCCATCCAGATAGGCGAGGTTTCCCAGGCCGCCTGCTCCAATGACACCTGCCATGGCTGTAAAACCGACAAGGGCTATGGCTGTTACAGTGATTCCGGATATCAATGCCGGCATTGATTCAGGAAGCAGCACTTTCCATATGATTGTTGAGGTTTTGGCTCCCATTGATTTCGCAGCCTCGATGACGCCCTTATTCACTTCCCTAAGGGCTATTTCCACCATTCTGGCGTAGAAGGGTGCAGCCCCAATGATGAGGGCAGGAAGCGCTGCGTTGGCTCCGCGGATCGTCCCTAGAAGGAACTTCGTAAACGGAATCAACAGCACAATCAAAATAATAAACGGGATTGAACGGAAGACATTTACTACTGCACTCGTTACGGCATAAACTGCCTTGTTTGCCCAAATGTTATTAGGGGAGGTTAAAAATAATAAAAGACCAAGAATAATTCCAAGCACTAGTGTTATAGCTACAGACATTCCTGTCATGTACAGGGTTTCAAGGGTCGCTTCCCACATTTTTTCTCCATCAACGTTTGGAAAGAGAGTTTCAATCATGATTAATCACCTCAATCCCAACTGTTTGTTTCTTCAGGTACTCAACTGCTGCTTCTTCATCGGCACCAGCTAAGTGAATAAACAACGTGCCGTATGATCCGTCCTGTGTCTGGGAAATGCTTCCCTGGATGATATTGGCGTTGATATCAAAGTTCCTGATCAAGCTCGTAATGAGCGGCTGCTCGGTCTGTTCCCCAACAAATGTGAGTTTGACAATTTTTCCTTCTGGATAGTGCGAAATGAGATTTTCAATGGCATCCTTCGTGTTTCCAGTTTCGGACACTTCCCCTACAAAACGCTGAGTGATCTTCTGCTGCGGGTTCCTGAAAACGTCCAGTACATTCCCCGATTCGACTACCTTCCCGTTTTCCATGACAGCCACCCGGTGACAGATCTTTTGAATCACTTTCATTTCATGGGTAATCAGGACAATCGTCAATCCCAGTCGTTTATTGATATCTACCAGAAGATCAAGGATGGAATCAGTTGTTTCCGGGTCAAGTGCTGAAGTCGCTTCATCACATAGCAAGACCTTTGGATTATTGGCAAGAGCCCGGGCAATTCCAACACGCTGCTTTTGGCCGCCGCTCAATTGTGAAGGATAAGCATCCTCCCGCCCTTTCAAACCAACCAGTTCAATCAGCTCATCGACTCTCCTATTTCGTTCTTCCTTGGCAACCTTAGTAATTTCCAGAGGAAATGCAATATTATCCCTGACAGACCTCGACCAAAGGAGATTGAAATGTTGAAAGATCATAGAGATTTCGTGGCGTGCGTTTCTCAGTTTCTGACCCTTTACCTGTGAAACAATATGGCCGTTGACATCGATTGTCCCTTCACTTGGGATTTCAAGTCCGTTCAACATACGGATCAGTGTACTTTTTCCGGCACCGCTGTAACCGATCACCCCGAAGATTTCTCCGTCATCTATAGTTAGGTTCACATCATCCACCGCAGATATGGCACCCTTTTTACTGTTAAAAATCTTGCTCACATTAGAAATACTAATCATTTTACCTCACCTCTCTCCACTAAACCTATAAGACTAGTAGGCTTTAGTGCCGTTGTGTAAACATTGCTGTATTATTATTTGCGTTCAACACATTCCTAAACATTTTTCTGATAGGAATGAACCTCAAATAAAAAATGCCTTCCTGCAATGAGCAGAAAGGCATGATAATTTATCATTCACCTTTCTCTCATCTTCCAAAGCACTACAGCTTTGTGTGAATTGGCACCATTTCAACATAGTTGACGGTTGCCGGGCTTCGCAGGGCACATCCCTCCACCTCTCTCGATAAGAGCAAGTAATTCGCTTTATTCAATTAATCCTTTAATGGATAAAAGTAATCTTTACTTCTGAATGTGATTTTACATTGGTTTTTTGTTGCTGTCAACAATTTTCATTAAAAAGTTCTTCCTAAATGACTACCGGCTCTGCATCATGAATTCTGCATAATGTTAAGATGGATTCTACAAATAATAATCCCCTGTACGTACCGATCACAGATATTTCCTGCCTTCCCGAAAGGACCGTGAGCTTTTCCCTTCCGTCAAGCAGCACACTAATTTGTTCAGGGCTTCCTTCTACTATAAAATCTGATTCGTAATTCTCTCCTTTTCCCACAGCGAGTTCAATGTTCTTTCCAAAGGAAACCATCCTCACCTCAACCCCATTATTAAAAGCGACCACAAAAGGTGTCTCCGGCATTATTGCTTTCAAATGATATCTCAAATTGACTTCTTCCATCATTCTTAAGATCTCTTTTTCCAATCGCTCATCCCCTTATTCAAGTCTCTTGTATATTAGTTCCACCTTCTGGATAGAAATCCTTTTGAAACTCCTCGACAACTTCTGAAATGGGAATGATTGATCGTGTCGATTTGAATGAAAGTTGAAAATTTCCCGAGAAATATGTAAAAGAACGGTATAAAAAGTGCCGATTCATCAGACTGAATCGGCACTAATCAAATCGCTCATTTGTTCATGTAAATACGGAACAGAATGAAAAGCATATATTTTCTTTATCAGTAGACCTTCATTGAAAAGAAGCAGACACGGTACACTTTCAATGGAATATTGATCAGCAATTGAAGGAATATAATTTAAATCATACTTAGTAAAATGGATTGCGGGAAACAATTTTTCCGTTACATCCACCATCCTGCCGGCAACCATGCAGGTCCCGCACATTGGTGTATAAAGATACAACGCAGTATATTTCTGCCCGTGGATTTCGTTCTGGATTTGCTCTAGAGATAAATGATTCTTCATTAGATCAGATTACGTCCTTTTTTCAAGAAATTCTGTGTGCACATCAATGTTGGCTGCAATTAAAATAGATGCAAGATGATATTCCGGAGCAGCTGCCACCTCTTTGTACATTCGGTCAATATACAGGTGTTCCGCTTCAGGAAACTCCCTTTTGAACAGCTTTCGCAGCTTCTCCCCGCTCTCGTCTGCATCTACAAGAATAAAGACTTCCCTGTTAAACAATTCATCCACCATTTCATCCAATCTTGTAATGCTGATCGTGCCATTGGTGCAAATGATATCAACAGGTTCCTTCACAACCTCTTTAACTTTTCTCTTGTCCGTTGTCCCCTCAACGATAATGACTTTGTCTTCAAACGTCTCCATAGAATCATCTCTTTTCGTGACTAGGGTATTTCGATTCAGCCTTCTTCATAAAGAGTTATTCATTATATTCATTCTCTCGTTTTTCACATGCAATTGCAAAGAAAAATGCTTTGTTCAGGCAGTGTTCGCATGGGGTCCTGCTTTTTTTAAAAAACAGACCGGCCTTCTCTTCGATACGAGGGTTTGCTTTGCTATCGGAATGGGAGTATAGCCGCCCTTTTCTTCCTTACTTTTTAAGAATACTCATAAATAGCAACGAAAAGAGCCTTTTTTAAATACAGAAAAAGAGTAGAATCATCTACCCTTCTTCAGCACCAGCCGCCTTCGTCGCAATCTGTGTAACGAGGTTCAGTCTCATCAGGTGTCATATAGTTTTGAATAATTTGGTTACCGGATGCTTCAAAATTCGGTTCCAACTGCAGCCTTTCAGCATTATCGGAAATATCCATTTTTCCTACCAGCTGTTCATCAAGGAATAAATGAAGCTGTCCTTCAACCAACTTCCCTGTTACACGCTGTGTGACATCCAGTTTTTTGGGCTTTAACATTTGAAATCCCCCTTATGCAAGTATGTATTACTATCGTGCCCAAAAAATAAAACAAAACCCTCCAATGGCACTGGAGGGTTTTGTAAATAGTATTAGTCTTGTTTAATCATTTCATCATATTTCTCAGAAGTCATCAGCTTGTCCACTTCTGAAGAATCTGAAAGCTCAACCGTCACCATCCATGCTTTTTCATATGGTGATTCGTTAACGAATTCAGGGCTGTCATCAAGGTCTGTATTGACCTCAACCACTTTTCCGCTGACCGGGGCATACAATTCAGAAACGGTCTTTACAGATTCAACGCTTCCGAATGGCTCGCCAACAGTAATGTCATCCCCTTCTTCAGGAAGTTCCACGAAAACAATATCCCCTAGTTCTGATTGGGCAAAGTCAGTAATACCGATACGTACTTTTTCCCCTTCAACCTTTACCCACTCATGTTCTTCAGAATAACGAAGTTCTTTTGGTGTGCTCATTCCTATCCCTCCATTGCTATATTCACATCAATATTGACATAATTACTACTCTAAAAGCAAGAAAACCTTGCCAAAAAATCATTTCCACGTGTTCTCGAATGTTTCTTCCTTGAACCCTACTGTTACAATTGTTCCTTCAGCAGTCAATGGACGTTTGATCAGCATGCCATCACTTTCCAGGATTTCGAGTAACTCCTCATCGGAAGAATTGTTGACCTTGTCTTTCAATCCAAGTTCACGGTACTTCTTCCCGCTTGTGTTGAAAAACTTTTTCAGCGGCAGTCCGCTCTTTTCATAAAGAGCCTTCAGTTCCTCTTTTGTTGGAGGATTTTCAACAATATGTATTTCGTTAAAGTCTTTGCCGTTTTCCTCAAGCCACTTTTTCGCTTTTCGGCACGTTCCACATTTTGGATATGAATAAAATTGGATTGTCATGTCTTCACCACCCTTCCAAAAAGCCATCCACTGCCACCAATAACTAATTTCGACAGTATCCTCTAAAATCCTGCAGTTCTCTTCAGAATTTTACGGAAAATATTTTCCCCAAGTACAACCGCTTTCGCCTGTATCAATCAGTCCTTTAGCTCTGTTAAAGACTGGTCATGTACAAGGAATAGAGCCGTCCAATCCCTCTCTGTACGGCGGTTATCAGCTGCTGTCCTTCTGCAATGCCCTATCATTAACAGTCAAAGAATGCCTCAGCTAGGGAGAGGTGGCCCTGTCTATAAGTTACTTTTCCGGAAAGAGGCCATTGCTTATTGACCAAATGCAGGGTCTTATACATTATATACGTTCTTGCACCTCGCGGACAACGAATGCAATCATCTTCCTTATTTGGCCTTTTTCAGATTTATCGGCCAACCCATACTATCCGGCACCATCTCACTCCAAAAAAACCGGCCTCCAACTTGGAAGACCGGTTCCTGTTCGATTAGAGTATATAGCGCTCTGCTTCAATAAGCTTTTCAGACGCTTCACGTTTTACCGCAATAATATTCACTGGTGTGTAACGTGTGAATTTTCGTAGAGCGGACAACATCATTCTTAAAGAATCTCCGGTTTCAGCAGCAACCAATGTTTCTTTTGCATGTGCCTCGATTTCATTGAATGCTTCCTGACAGAAGATCTGCGTGTATAATAGTTTCTGTTTGGATTTTTCAACGCCGTCTTTAGCAATGGCTTTTTCTGTACGAAGAACGACAGACTCCATCGCATAAGCATTGGAGATGATATCCGCAATGTTCACAAGTATCTCCTGTTCTTTCTCAAGAGCTTTACCGTATTTCTGTGCAGCCAGACCAGCAATCAACAAGCCGATCTTCTTTGCATTTTTAACAAGGTATTTTTCCTGTTCAAGCGGTGCATCGCCGACTTCTTCCGGCATAAGCATCATAAGTTCTTCCTGAAGTGCCTGCGCTTTCTGGAATAATGGCAGTTCACCTTTCAACGCTTTACGGACATAAGTGCCAGGCACTAGCAGGCGGTTGATTTCATTCGTTCCCTCAAAGATACGGTTGATACGGGAATCGCGGTACATTCTTTCAATTTCATACTCCTGCATGAAGCCGTATCCGCCATGGATTTGAACACCTTCATCCACGATATAATCAAGCGTTTCCGTTGCAAACACTTTATTCAATGAGCATTCGATTGCATACTCAGCAATTGATTTCGCCACTTCGGTACCATTCTTGACTTCTTCGTCAGTCAATTTGCTCATACGGTCTTCAAACAGGCCGACTGTACGGTAAACAGAGCTTTCAGTTGCATAAAGCTTTGCAGCCATCGTAGCAAACTTCTCTTTTGTTAGGTTGAAAGCTGAGATCGGAGTCTTGAACTGCTGGCGCTGGTTTGCATATTTAATTGTGACATCCATCGCACGCTTGCTTCCGCCGACTGCACCTACCCCAAGCTTGTAGCGTCCGATATTCAAGATATTGAATGCAATGATATGACCTTTACCTGCCTGGCCAAGAAGGTTTTCAACAGGAACTTGAGCATCTTCAAGAATCAATGTACGAGTGGAAGAACTCTTGATTCCCATTTTCTTTTCTTCAGCACCAGTGGATACGCCTGGATATTCACGCTCAACGATAAAAGCAGAGAACTGCTCGCCGTCGATCTTTGCGTAAACCACAAATACATCAGCAAAGCCGGCATTTGTAATCCATTGCTTTTCACCATTCAATATATAGTGAGTACCTGCTTCGTTCAGCTTGGCTGTCGTTCTGGCACCAAGGGCATCGGAACCTGAACCTGGCTCAGTCAATGCATAGGCAGCGATTTTCTCGCCAGTAGCCAATGCTGGAAGATATTTTTGTTTTTGATCTTCGTTACCGAATAATACGATTGGAAGAGAGCCGATTCCAACGTGTGCTCCGTGGGAAATGGAGAATCCTCCGGCAGTGGACATTTTCTCCGCGATCAGAGCAGAGCTTACTTTATCAAGCCCGAGTCCGCCATATTCTTCAGGGACATCTGCCCCAAGCAGCCCAAGGTCTCCCGCACTTTTCAATAATTTCACTGAACGGTCAAACTCATGATTTTCCAAATGCTCCAGTTGCGGAACGACTTCTTTCACAACGTAGTCTTCAGTCGTTTTGGCAATCATTATCTGTTCATCTGTAAAATCTTCCGGTGTGAACACATTTTCATAAGAGACATCCTCGATAATGAAGCTGCCGCCTTTTACCAACTTATCTGTTTGATTTGTCATCTGTTTTTCCTCCTTTATTTTAAAAACAGTTATTGAAAACCGAAGTCCCGGGTTCAAGCCTTCGAAAATAATCAATCAATCAGTTCAAATACTCCGGCAGCACCCATACCTCCACCGATACACATTGTGACAACACCGAATTGGACATGGCGTCTCTTCATTTCATGCACTAAGGAAAGAGTCAGTTTTGTTCCGGAACAGCCAAGCGGGTGGCCAAGAGCGATGGCACCGCCGTTCACGTTCACGATCTCCTCATTCAGGCCAAGCTGGCGGATGACCTGAATGGATTGGGAAGCGAAGGCTTCATTCAATTCAAACAGCCCTATATCCTCCAATTGGAGGCCGGCCATTTTCAGGGCTTTTGGAATGGCTTCCACAGGGCCAACCCCCATGATTTCAGGCGGGACTCCTGCAACAGCAAACGATCTGAATTTTGCCATCGGCGCCAAGCCCAGTGAGTTCGCTTTTTCACGGTCCATGACCATGACAGCCGCTGCCCCATCACTTGTTTGCGAAGAATTTCCGGCTGTTACGGATCCTTTTACATTAAAAGCAGGACGCAGTTTTGAAAGGACCTCTTTCGTCGTTCCAGGTCTTACCCCTTCATCCCTAGTGAAGGTGACATTTCTTTCAACAACCTTGTTCTGGTCGTTTACTGAGCGAAGCACGACATCCACAGGGACAATTTCATCCTGGAACCTTCCTTCTTCGATTGCTTTCGCTGCTTTCTGATGGCTTCTTACCGCAAAAGCATCCTGATCTTCCCTTGAAATTCCGAATTTCTTCGCCACTTCCTCTGCTGTATGCCCCATGCTCATATAATATTGGGGAGCAGTCTCCGCCAGTCTCGCATTAGGACGGACCACATGCCCCATCATTGGTACAAGGCTCATGGACTCCGCTCCACCTGCGATGGCAGTATCTGAATGGCCGAGCATGATTTTTTCAGATGCATAGGCAATTGATTGCAATCCCGAAGAACAGTACCGGTTAATCGTTATGGCCGGAACATTGTGTGGAAGTCCTGCCAATCCACCGATGTTTCGTGCCATATTCAATCCCTGTTCTGCTTCCGGCATGGCACAGCCGATAATTAAATCGTCTATATTACCTTCATAATTTCCCGCTCGTTTAAGTGTTTCTTTTACTACCAGCGCCCCAAGATCATCGGGTCTGACCGTTGCCAGAGTTCCTTTGTTTGCTTTTCCGACCGGTGTACGGGCGCCTGCTACTAGTACCGCTTCTCGCATGTTCTTCCCCCATTTCTAGTGAAAATAAATTTATGATCAATTACGCAGCGGTTTTCCTTTCACAAGCATGTGCTGCATGCGCTGTTGTGATTTCGGCTGGGCAACAAGACTTAAGAATGCTTCTCTCTCCAGGTCAAGAAGATATTGTTCATCCACTTCTGTTCCAAAAGGAAGCTTGCCTCCCGCAATGACATTGGCCAATTTTTTCGCAATCACAAGGTCATGTTCAGAAATATAACCAGAGTTAAACATGGCCTGTGCCCCAAGGATCAATGCTGCATATCCAGTTTCACCGACAACCGGTACCTTTTTTCTGATTGGCGGAGTGTAGCCGCTTTCACTCAATGCCAGTGCTGCCTGCTTCGCATCGTATAGAAGGTGATCCCCATTTGCACTCACACCATCTGAATTGGCAAGGAAGTTATTGTCCCTCGCTTCATCTCCGGATGTTGAAACTTTTGCCATAGCAATTGTTTCGAATACTTTATTGGCAACCTTCTGCAGATCAAAATCGATTCCCTCCGGCATCATTTCAAGGTGTTTAATATACAATTCTTTGTTACCGCCTCCGCCTGGAATCAGGCCGACACCTGCTTCAACAAGTCCCATGTAGGTTTCCATGGATGCCTGGATATGGGCTGCCGGAAGACATACCTCAGAACCCCCCCCAAGCGTCATGCCGAATGGAGCGGCAACCACAGGCTTTTTACTGTATTTGATATTCATCATGGCTTGCTGGAATTGGCGGACAACCATATCAACCTCAAATATATTGTCATCCTGTGCTTCCATGAGGATCATCGCCAGGTTTGCACCTACACAGAAGTTCTTGCCCTGGTTCCCGATAACAAGACCTTTATAATTCTTCTCCACTTCTGTAACTGAATAGTTGATCATCTGGACGACATCCAAGCCGATTGAATTGTTCGGTGAGTGGAACTCCAGAAGTGCAACGCCATCCCCGATATCAATCAAGCTTGCACCTGAGTTCTTCTTGATCACTTTCCCTTGTTTCTTCAGAAGCTTCAAATCTATCACTTTAGGATTTCTAACGATTTGTTTGTATTCACCATTAAGGTAGAAATACTGCTCACCGTCTTCTTCCTTATAAAATGATGTATGGCCGGCTTCAAGCATATCTGTGATCCACTCTGGTACTTCCCTGCCTTCTTCTTTCATTTTGCTGACTGATTTTTCAACTCCGATGCTGTCCCATGTTTCAAATGGTCCAAGCTGCCAGCCAAAGCCCCACTTCATTGCCTGGTCGATTGACACGATATCATCAGCAATGGAGCCAAGCAGTTCTGCAGAATAAAGAAGGACCGGGGAAAGGATATTCCATAGGAACATACCGGCTTTATCATCAGCGTATACAAGCGCTTTCATTTTGTTCGGCAGCCCTTTTTCCTGCTTGCTTAATTCTGTGGATGCCGTTTTCAGCTTTTTACGCGGCCCGTATTCGAGGGTTCCCGTATCCAGCTCAAGGATTTCTTTGCCTTGTTTCAAATAAAAGCCCTGACCGCTCTTCGATCCAAGCCATCCGTTATCAAGCATCTTCTGCATGAAAGCCGGTATCTCAAAAACATTCTTTTCTTTTCCCTCTACCTGGTCATATACGTTCTTGGCAACGTGCGCAAAAGTATCCAGGCCAACAACATCCAAGGTACGGAAGGTAGCACTCTTCGGACGGCCGATAGCCGGACCCGTTATGGAATCGACTTCACCGACAGTCACGCCGCTTTTCAGCATTTCCTGCAGTGTGACCAAAAGACCATATGTCCCAATTCGATTAGCAATGAAATTTGGTGTATCTTTCGCAAGAACGACACCTTTTCCAAGTACAACTTCACCAAACGAACTGATGAATGAAAGCACTTCGGGATCGGTTTTTTCAGTTGGGATCACTTCCAGCAGTTTCAGGTAACGAGGCGGATTAAAGAAATGCGTTCCCAGGAAGTGCTTCTGGAAGTCCTCCGAACGGCCTTCTGACATAGCTTCAATTGAAATACCAGATGTATTCGAGCTGACGATGCTCCCTTGTTTTCTATGTTTCTCAACGTTCTCAAAAACCTTCTTCTTAATGTCCAGGTTTTCAACGACTACTTCAATGATCCAGTCACATTCGCTTAGCTTTTCCATATCATCTTCAAAGTTCCCGGCTTCAATCAAAGCAAGATTTTTCTTTGAAGTAAGGGGTGCCGGCTTTTGCTTCAGCAGTTTCTTTAAAGCACCTTCGCTCATGCGGTTACGGACAGCTTTGTTTTCCAAAGTAAGTCCTTTTGCTTTTTCTTCTTCTGTTAACTCACGCGGTACTATATCCAGCAGCAAAGCTGGTATGCCGATATTCGCCAGGTGGGCTGCAATGCCTGATCCCATGACACCCGATCCCAATACTGCTGCTTTTTGAATTTTACGACCCAATGTTTCTTCCCCCTTTGCATAACTTGAATGAACACTCATTCATTTTTCCTCCAAAAAAATATCACGAATGAGTTTTGTTACTTCTAATATATAAGATTTTACCAAAGACTGCAATATCTTAAAGTTTAAAAAATGATAAATTTTCAAAAAATAATCTTTTTGTATCTTTAGGAAAATCTATGACTGGAGGTGATAAACATGGCTAAAAGAAAGAAAAACCCATCAAAAGCAGGGGTCAGCGCTGCAAGCGTAAAAGGTGACGCCGGCCCGACAGTCGAACACGACGGCGGCGGAAAGGTAAACAGCCAAAATAATCAATATAAAAAATAAAAAGCGGAAGCGCCTTGATCAGCCCCGACAGGCATAAGACGAGCCGGCGGGAAGGCTGCACTTTGCCTTCTCGGCGGATTGGCTTATGACCCCGAGGGGCTAGGCGCTGGAGCTGGATTGATAAAAAGCGGAAGCGGCCGTTCAGCAACGTATGAGCAGGTCCGCTTCCTCAAGTGTTTTGAATTCTGGTTTATCTTTCACTTGAAACCTCTATTAAGACACTTTCTTATCTCAACATATTTTTATATGTCCTTGAAAACTTCTTTCAAAGCACGTTTGAACTCATATTGCTTTTTCATGTTTTTGAAAACTTCCTCGACGATGCTTTTGAACTAGCCTCATCAAAAAAACCGCTGTACACTGCCAGCGGTCCTTCTTCTTATTCTTCTATTCTGCCAAACTAACAATTATTTATTAATGACGCCTTTCAACACAAATGCTACATTTGCCGGCCTCTCGGCAAGGCGGCGCATGAAGTAACCGTACCAATCCGTACCATATGGAACATATACGCGCATCTTGTAACCTTCACGGGCAAGCTCCAGCTGCCTTTCGACACGGATACCATATAGCATCTGGAATTCAAATTGATCATGAGGGATATCGTATTCTTCAACGATTTGCTTCGTATACTCAATCATTGCATCATCGTGTGTCGCCACAGCGGTATAGTTTCCATTTAACAGATGCATCTTGATGATCTTTTTAAAGTTTTCATCTACATCTTTTTTATCAGGGAAAGCTACCAGCGGCGACTCTTTATAGGCCCCTTTTACCAGGCGGAGGTTTGGAGAGTATTCGTTCAGCACTTCCATGTCCTTTTCTGTTCTGAACAGATAGGCCTGAATGACAGTGCCGACATTATCATACTCTGATTTGAGCCTCTTGAAGATATCGATCGTTTTCCCGCAACGGGAATAATCCTCCATATCAATCGTTACGAATACGCCATACTCCCCGGCAACATCAAGGATTCTTCTCATGTTGTTCATGACAATTTCTTCCGAAAGATCCAATCCCATTGAGGTCATCTTTAACGAAAGCTGCGAATCAATCCGTTCACGTCCGATTGCTTTGATGGCTTCAATACACTGATCGGCCATTTCATTTGCTTCCGCTTCATTATCAATAAATTCCCCAAGATAATCGATCGTTACCGATAACCCCTGTTTGTTCAATCCTTTGATTGCTTCGACAGCGAGGTCTATGGATTCACCAGCAACAAAGCGTGCTGCACCGAAGCGCAGACCATATTTCTTGGCTACTTTCGTTAATGGTTTATTCTTGGATAAGAATAAAAAGAAGTTACGCATTACTTGTTCCATGTCATTTACCCCCTGTAACATTTGCTTCACTGTGAAAGCGGTTTCTTTTTAGTTAGTCTGGATGCCCGCAATCAAGTGGCCGAGGTCGTCAACTAGGACTGATTGCCCCTTAAATCGGTTCCAAATTATAAATTTATATTATCACCTTTATCCGTTTTTGAATATAGTTCAAACATCGAAATGAAAAATTTTATCGCATTTTGTCATTCGGTGTATAGGTATGCTTGTCAGAGGAACAATAACCTTGCAAAATTCAAAGGAGGGAACACCTATGCAACAGCAGCAAGGCAACCAGCAGCAGGGTGCACTGCAGCAGCCCCCGCAGGTTTTAACCACTAAAGATTCTCAATACTTAAGTGATATGCTTTCATGGAACTTGCTGGCAATGAAAAAAGCCCATTTTGCCGCCAGCCACTGCCAGGATCCTGAATTAAAGGCAGAAATTGATAAGTGCGGCATAATGCACCAGCGCCACTATGAGCAGATTCTTTCCCACTTAAATCAAGGGAACGAAAGTCAAGCCCCGACAACAATGTAGAAAGGAAGTGCGGCTGAAATGAATCAAAACCAATCACAGCAAAAAATTCAAAATCCCAAGACACAAGTACCTGAGACTCCTCAGATGAATGACCGTGACTTAGTAAACGATATGCTGAGCATGGAAAAATATATGACTGATTCTTATTGTACTGCTCTTAATGAAGCCAGTCATGACGCACTTTACAATGATTTGCTGACAATCTTCAACGAGACTCAGAATACGCAGCGCAGCCTTTACAACAGCATGTTCCAAAAAGGCTGGTATAGCCTTGAGGCTGCTGATGCACAGAAACTGCAACAGTCTTATCAACAGCATCAGCAGTACTCTTCACAGTTTCCTTATAATAATGTTCATTGATGGAGTAGCGGCCCCCGTTTCAGGGGCTTTTTTTGATTCACTTTCTGCTCTCCTGTTCATGTTTTCCCACTGCACGATGGCATACCCTGCTCTTTTTTAACGAGTCCATGCCCTTATACTGGCTAGCACGGCAGCAGACTCCGCTCTCTTTTCCTGAATTCATGTCCACATACTGCCAGCACGGTCATACGAATTTCGCTTTCATAGTTTCCACCCCAAGGAAAACAAAAAACCAGCTGATCTCGTTCACAGCTGGCTTCTCTTATTTATCTTTTTTATCTCTATGTTCTTCGTTCATCTTTTTGATTTCAGTAATGATCTCTTTAATTTCTTCTTTTCCTTCCGGGAACTCCGAATTCCAATGCTTGGCCAGCGGCGGCATGGATTTGGCAATGTACGTATAGATGACCCATTTCGTTACTTTATCCTTCAATTCTGGAGAGGACTCACCCAGCAGCAGTTCAGTATATTTATCAATCAATGCGTCAAATTGTCCGTCAAAATTCTCCATTATCTCACTCCTCTTGGTTGTTTCACATTGCAGGTCTTCGGGCAGGTCTTCCTGCTGCTGCCTTCTTCACCACTTAAGGAGAAGCAGCACGCCATCCTTCCCCACAGATTTCTGTCCTGTTCTCAACCTTCTCCTATCATATCAAATTAGAAAGGTATGTTGAAACATTCAATGACTCCTTTAGAAAGACATTATCCCAGGATCCATTCATTTTACTATTGGAACAAGAGATGAAGGCTAAAAGTGCATAGCCCTTGAACGTTAGAGGAGACTGCACCTTTTTGTCATCTCACGGCTTGCCCTGAAGACAGGATTTAAAATCAGCAATATAATAAGGGATTTCATCAAGCAAATGAAGCAGTTGAAAACGCCCCTCAATCCAAAAGCTTAAAGTATCCCGGGAAGGCAGCGTATACGAAGTCAGCGATCCTGTATGAAAATGCCTGCGGTGTAATGGCTGCCATTCTGATGCTGAATGATATCGAGAGATACCTTGAGTAAATAAAACAGTATATGCCTTCCTAGTTGGCAGGATTTTAAATTTTCAGCATCCCTTCCTCCAACTCCATTTCTTTCATAATTCCCCGCAAACCGGAAACACTACCACTAGAGTAATCATAAGAGTGGTGAATTCAATGTTTTCTTCTATATTCAACCGAAAAAAATGCACCGAGAAAAAGAAAAAAACACAGGAATCGTTTGAGAAGCTTGTCAGGAAATCAACTGATTATAAAGAAATTTTTTATTACAATCAACAGACCGGCCTGCGATTTGGATTGAACTTTATGTCCACACTGGTAGATGAAGACATTATGCAAAAAGATGTCCTACCTTCCCTGCTTGGCAAGCATTTTGAAAAACTAGACGATATCAAGAAGCTTGCTCCGGTGATCGATATTCAACTTTCAGATGATGAAAGCCAAATTGAGCAAAAACTTATGAACGGGTATGTCCTCTTAAAAACAGAAAATGAGAAAAACCGTTTTGCGTTTATCGCAGCCCAAAAGGAAGTCGTCCGGCAGGTGTCACAGCCTCAGGTCGAGTTCAGTGTTGTCGGCCCTAAAGAAGCATTTGTCGAATCGATTGACCAGAATCTGAACATGCTCCGTAAAAGAATTCCCATTAAAGAACTGATTATAGAGGATTTTGTTATCGGGAACTTAACGCATACTAAGACATCGATGCTATATATAGACGGCCTGTCTGACCAGGACAATGTACAAACGATGAGGCAGCGTCTGAAGGCCATTGATTTTGACCAGATCAATGACAGTTCCTTTATAGAACAACTGATTGCCGATAATTCGAATTCCCCGTTTCCACAGCTGCTGGATACGGAACGGCCAGACCGTGCTGCCTCCGTGCTGGTCGAAGGCAAGGTCGTGGTGCTCGTTGATGGTTCTCCCCATGCCCTCATCGGCCCGACGACATTGGTTGAATTCTTCAGCGCCTATGAGGACTACTTTCTAAATTACCTGGTGTCCTCGTTTTTCAGGCTGGTCCGGGTGTTCGCTGTTGCTTTCTCCATTTTGATCACTCCTATCTATGTTGCGGCTCTGACCTATCACTATGAACTGATTCCAAAAGACCTTATGGCCACTTTAATCACTTCACGCCAGGAAATTCCGCTTCCTCCTATCCTGGAAGCTCTGTTTCTTGAACTGACGATTGAACTATTGAGGGAGGCGGGTGCCAGGCTGCCGACCAAAGTCGGCCAGACAATTGGTATCGTGGGCGGTATCGTTATCGGGACAGCGTCTGTAGAAGCAGGACTGACAAGTAATGTCCTCTTGATCCTGGTAGCCTTGGCGGCACTGGCCTCATTTACGACTCCTGTGTACAAAATGGGTAACACAATCAGGATATTGAGATTCCCCTTCCTGATATTTGCTCAGCTCTGGGGACTGCTTGGCATTGTGTTCTGTTTTTGTCTATTAATGAGCCATCTCCTTCGATTAACTTCTTTGGGAAGACCTTTTCTGGAACCATTGTATCCTCCCAGGTTATATGATTTGAAGGATGCAATCATTCGCTTTCCATTTCACGCTCAAAACAAGCGTCCGGAATTCATGCGGACAAAGAACCCCCGCAGGTTCAAAAAGCAAGAAGGCACAAAGAAACTCGATATTGATGAATAGTCGGCGGAGGTTGTGTTATGAACCCAATTCCTGAAAATAGAAAGATATCGCCATTTATTGTATTTTTCCTTATCCATTCCGTTCAAGTGGGTGTAGGGGTCCTTGGCTATCAGAGAATCATTGCCCAAAGTGCCGGATACGATGCCTGGATGGCGGTCATTATAGCTGGGCTGCTTACTAACGTCATCACTTTTTTCATATTTAAAGTGGTTCAAAACGGTGGCGGGGATTTAATAGAAGCAAACAATTTAGCGTTCGGAAAGTGGCTGGGCAAACTATTTGATGCCGTTTACCTTTTGTACTTCTGCCTGATTACGGTCACTGTTACCCGTACATATATAGAAGTCATTCAGGTTTGGATGTATCCAAGAATGGAACCTTGGCTTTTTGCTCTTTTTTTCTTCCTGCTCGCTGTTTATGTTGTAAGCGGAGGGCTGCGGGTTGTTGCAGGAACGGCTTTCTTTGGAACTGTCCTTCCTGCCTATCTCCTGCTGTCTTTCGCCTTCACTTTCCCATTCTCCGATTTCAGGAACATCCTGCCGGTTTGGGATCATTCTGCTCTGGATATGCTGAAGTCTACCCGGGATATGACACTGAGTTTTCTGGGATATGAGACCCTGCTGATATTTTATCCATACATAAACAATGGAGAAAAAGCACATAAGTGGGCTCATAGAGGTCTGTTCTTTACGACGATATTAATTACAGTCCTGACAATTGTAAGTTTTGCTTTCTTCAGCGAAGGGCAGCTAAAGAAAACAGTCTGGGCCACTCTTTCCATGTGGAAAATTGTTGAACTGCCTTTTGTGGAACGTTTTGAATATATCGGGATAGCCAACTGGTGCCTCATCATCCTGCCGAATGTTTGCATTTCATTATGGTGTTCCAGCAGGATAGCTAAAAGATCTTTCAAATGGAGCCAAAGAAAAACATTGTATTTTCTGGCTGCTCTTGCGGTGGCAGCCGTAAGTTTCATTCAGGAACGTAATCAAATCAGTTTATTAAACGATATCACCAGCCAGATCGGATTTTACCTTAACTTTGGATTCATTCCATTTCTTCTATTCATGATATTTTTGATGAAGAAGGTGAAAAAGAAAAAATGAAAAAATTCATCTTGATGATCTTGAGTCTATTTATGTTAACAGGATGCGTCGAGAAAGAAATCCTCGATGAATTGAATATCGAAACGGCCAAAGCATATGATGTAGCCGGCGAAGACACCATTAAGGGTACAGCTCTTTATTCAAGGTATCTGTCCGATAAGCAGATTGAAAATGTCACTTTGTCTGCGGAGGCTCCTTCTACCCGGGAAGTACTCAATCTTTTAGAAAAGAAATCAGAAATGCCTCTTGTCCGCGGAAGTCTTGAAAATGTTATTATTTCATCTGAAATGGCCAGGAAAGGAATGCTGCATATCGCAGATTCCCTGCAACGTGATGCCAGCGTGGGAGCAAGGGTCCTGCTTTTAGTCAGCGACGGACCCGCAGAGGATATTTTAAAAGGCAACTATGGGCTTAAAGGGACTTCCGATTATATTGCTAATCTTATTGACCATAACATCAGGCGCGGTGATTTATCAGAGACAAATTTGCACTTGTTTCTGTTCACTTATTTTCAAAAAGGCCACACCCCTTACCTTCCCATCATTGAGAAAGTTGATGATAGAACGCTGGGTGTCAAAGGAATAGCCCTTTTTAAGCAAGACAAACTGGTGGATGAAATCGATAATACGGAACTGTTCTACTTCAAGCTCCTCTCTGATAAATACAGTGAAGGAAACCAAGTGGTCAAGCTGTCTGAAAGTCATGCGGATATGCGTAAAAGCATCGAAGCTTCTGTGACCAGCCTGCGGTCCAAACACAAGATTGAGATCAGCAGCATGGCCATACCTAATGAAATAACCATTTCCATCAATATTAAAGGCATTATAAAGGAATATACCGGGAAAAGCATTACTCCACAAAAGGTGAGGGACATTGAAAAGAAAATGGAAAAAGATATTGAAAAGCATTGCCTGAGCATGCTGAAGAGGTTCCAGGAGGAAGGGATAGACCCCATGGGATTCGGTCAGCGCCTGAAGCATAGCACAAAGAAAATGGATGTTAAGAAATGGGAGACAGAGTTGTATCCCAATGCCAGTATAAAAGTCAAATCGAAAGTAAAAATTCTTGAGTCTGGAACCGTCGAATAGAGAGCCACCGCCATTCCAATCTCAGGAATGACAGTTCTGATTCAGCCAATTAATTGCATCAGACAGGCAGTCTTGGTAAAAGGCTGCCTTTTCAGGAGGCATTGTCCCTACCCTGTCTTTCATTACAGAGAGGCCTGTAATCACATAATGCATATCAACCTGCCTTGAAGAAAGGACATTGTAGAGCCATTTCACATGATCAACAAACAACTCGGGAGCCTCCAGTCGAAAAGCTGTCTGCAGATAATGGAAATGTTTTTGCAAATCTGCCGCAGCTTGGGAGCGTCCTTTTTCTCCATGGATTTCAAGAAGCTGGGGATGTTCCTTGAAAACACTGAAGGCAATTTCAGAAATTAGGCCATCGATGATATCTTGGTGTTCAAGGACACGGTTCGGATACATTGAGAAACCTCCTTTGGGGCTGCTTAAAGTGTTGGTTACAGTATACATGAAAATCAACTTTTAATTTGCAGTAAAGGTTCTTCAGGGTCTTAAAAAGCAACTAAGTTTACGAAATGTCAGCAAATCAACTACAATATGGTTATAAATAGAGGAGGTTAAGAAAATGCAATCTATTCAAAATCAAGAAACTTTCCAGGAGCTTATTTCCCAAAGCGAGCCAGTCATCATTAAATTCTTTGCGGACTGGTGCCCCGACTGTACCAGAATGAATATGTTCATTGATGAAATCATCGAGGAATATGACCAGTATAAATGGTATGAATTAAATAAGGATGAACTTCCTGAAATTGCCGACCGCTACGATGTCATGGGAATTCCAAGCTTGCTGATTTTTAAAAACAGCGAAAAAACGGCTCACCTTCACAGTGCCAATGCAAAAACTCCTGAACAAGTGAGAGAATTCCTGCAAACACAAAAATAAATGAAGATTGAATGAACAGCTTCGTCGAGGCTGTTTTTTTATTGAGAATAAACCAGGACAGCAAGAGCACACTATTTCTGTAGTCATTTAAACACAAGCGAGGTGCCGAGAGATGACAAAAAAATATAACAGAGGAAGCAAAAATCAAAATTCTCCGCATGCCGGTCATAATCAGGTAGAATTTTCACGCGAAATGGCAGCTGGTGATAACAGCAAAGGCAATAAGCATAACAAAGACCAAAACGATAAAACGTATAGAGACTAGCCCAAACACTATGCTGTTCAATGCAAAAGGAGTTTCCCGGAAAGGGAAACTCCTTACTACATTGTTTAAGTGTCCTGCGTTACGCTTAGTAAAGAAAAGCAGCTCCAACAATAATCAGTAAAATAAACAACACAACGATTAGCGCAAAACCGCCGCCATAACCATAGCCGCCGCCACCGCCGTAGCCGTAGCCGCCACATCCATATCCGTATCCGTATGGCATAATCAGACACCTCCAGAATGATTATTGAGCTTTTTTCACTCAATAATATCCTATGAACGTTCCCAAGAAATGTTTAGGCTGTATTGGCCCAATTTTGGGTTATATCACCCTGTTAAGATGTCCTCCTTCGGATAACTGATCTTATCCGTTCCTTTTTTCGCCAGGGAGAACGCCAGTGTTAATGGTCCGATTTTCCCGACAAACATGACGAATAGGATGATACATTTCCCCACTGCTGTCAGGTTGAATGTTAATCCCATTGACAGCCCCACTGTGCCAAAGGCCGAAACCACTTCGAAAAGAATTTGGATAAATGGGACCCCTTTCTCTGTAATCGTCATTAAAAACATTGCGAAAAAAATAAGGACTACACTAATCATCGATATGGCAAGAGATTTATAAATATATGTGTCATCTATTTTTCGGCGAAACGCATGGATACCTTTTTTTTGCCTTAGGAAAGACAGGACAGCAAATGTGATGACCAGAAACGTCGTCACTTTTATCCCGCCTCCAGTTGAGGCACTGCCTGCCCCGATGAACATCAGGAGAATGATGAAAATGATGGTCGGTTCTTCCATACTCCCGATATCCAGCGAATTAAATCCTGCTGTCCGCGGTGAAACAGCCTGAAAATAAGCACCAAGAAATTTATCAAGTTCCGGCAAGTTTGCAAGAGTCTTAGGGTTATTGATTTCGAGAGTGAAAATGACCAGCACTGCCACAACATTGATAATCAGCGTCCCAACCAGCATCAACTTTGTATGTAGCGATAACTTCTGTATATTCTTCGAATACCATAAATCCGTCAAAACCGTAAACCCTATACCGCCGATAATGAATAACCCCGATATGACGAAGTTGACAAGCGGGTTGCCCACATACCCCATCAGGCTGTCAGGCCATAAGGAAAATCCCGCATTATTAAAAGCAGAAATAGAATGAAATAAACTAAAATAAAGGCCTTGCCCCCAGCCATATTCAGGTATCCATTCCGACGCCAGCAGGATCATCGCAACTCCTTCGACAATAAAGGAAAACACAAACAAATGCTTGACCAGCCGGATGACTCCCCCAACGGATGTTTGATTCAGCGCATGCTGGATGATCAATCGTTCTTTAAACCCAATCTTTTTCCCCAGCATCAGGTAAATCAGCATGGCAAACGACATGATGCCAAGACCCCCGATTTGGATGAGCACCATAATGATAACTTCCCCAAAGGTGGTGTAGGCTGTACCTGTATCTATAACTGCCAACCCTGTTACAGTCATGGCTGATGTAGAAGTAAATAAAGCATCCACCCAATTAATACTTCCCGTAGTTGCAAAAGGCAGCTTCAGTAATGCTGTTCCCAGCAATATAAAAAACAAGAATATTATTAAAAGAAGCTGCGGCGGGCTGAGACGAACCGACATCCGGCTTAGTTTCGCGGCCTTACTTCCCAATGTCAGATCCCCTCTTTTTCGAACCGGTGAAGGTCGCGATTATCTCCTATCACAATCAATAAATCATTCTTCTGAATGACTTCATCAGCTGCAGGTGAAACGATGATATCGTCCCCTCTTTGGATGGCAATGATATTACACCCGTAACGGGCTCGAACATCCAAATCAATCAGTGTCTTACTCGCCACTTTATTGGATGCGACAATTTCAACAATACTATGCTCTTTTGAGAGCTCGATATAATCAATGACTTTTTCAGAAGTGATATGATGGGCAATCCTCCTGGCCATATCCCGCTCTGGATGGATGACTTTATCTGCCCCGATTTTATCAAGCACCTTTTGGTGATAGGTACTTGATGCCTTTACCCACACTTCTTTTACGCCAAGGTCTTTAAGCAGGAGTGTTGTCAGAATACTGGCTTCAATATTTTCACCAAAAGAGACAATGACGTGATCGAAGTTTCTCAGGCCCAGCTCCCTTACGACATTTTCATCCATGGCATTGGCCCTGACAGCATGTTCTGCCACATCCCGATATTTTTCCACTACCTCTTCACTAATATCAATCGCCAGCACATCTGCACCAAGCTCACTTAATTCCCGGACAAGGTTCCCACCGAAACGTCCAAGCCCGATAACTGCAAATTGTTTTTTCATGAATGTACTCCTCCAATGACCTGATGTTAATTAGAATAACCTCTGAAGATTGATTTCATTAAGTTCTTTGCCCGGTCAAACGCAGTTTCGCTAAAAACCAAAACAAAAAGACCACCAGGAAATAAGCCTGTGGTCATAACACAAGTGATATCTCCTTCACAACGCTTACGAGGTTAGCTGACGGATTCGGATCATGAAAGTTAACCCTGCCTTTTTTTTAAAAAAAGGATTCACCCCAAAAGAATGGTTCCCCCGCTCAAAATGATTCAGCGATTATTCTATTAAGAAAACTCTTTTCGCAATGATTGCGCGCTGTTTAAAAGCAATGGCTTCCCTCTCCAGCCGCATGCATTCCGCTCTAACCCTCCTGCGTAAAAGGGTAGAGGCTAAACTATCATTAAAAGCAACAGCCTTTAGAAAAGAGCTATTACGAAAGATATCTTACTCCTGTGGTTTGGGTTTGTAAAGGTGTTTTTTCAAATAAAAAGTTACCCTTTTTTAGGCATTGCTTTATCTATTTTCCTGATGAAAAAGAGAACTGCTGGAGGATAGTCCGATCGATAATAAAGCCCCTGAGCGGTATCACTCAGGGGCTTTACGATGAGAATGGCAATTAATTCACACTGTGTGTCCTACCGGGAGTCCACAACGGCTGTGGATATCAACGTCTTAATGCAGGATGGCTGAATAGGTTAAATAAACAGAAGCAAGCTCAGCGCCATGACTGCCATACCTGCAATCAACCCGTATATCGGCAAGTGTGTTTCATCATATTTTTTCGCGGCAGGAAGAAGTTCATCAAGCGAGATGAACACCATAATTCCGGCTACAGCTGCGAAAATAACACCGAACATCACATCATTCAGGAATGGCATCAGAATCAAGTAAGCAACGATCGCTCCTACCGGTTCGGATAAGCCAGATAAAAAAGACAATTTGAATGCTTTCTTCCTGTCACCTGTTGCAAAGTAAACAGGAACAGCTACAGCGATTCCCTCTGGAATGTTATGAATGGCGATGGCAACCGCAATCGCAATTCCAAGGCCCGGGTCCTGCAAAGCAGATGTAAAGGTAGCAATCCCTTCCGGAAAGTTATGAATACCGATTGCAAGAGCTGTAAAAGTTCCCATTTTCAATAATGCCGGGTCTCCAACCGCCTTTGTCGGACCGTTCATATCTTCTACTTTTTTCAATTCATGCGGATTCCCCTGTTTAGGAATCAGTTTATCAATCATGGCAATCAGCAGCATACCTGCGAAGAAACTGATGACGGTTATCCAGTTACCGACACCCCATCCAAGCGAACCAGTCAAAGCGTCCTTCGCTTTTGTGAAAATCTCAATCATAGAGACATAAATCATAACACCAGCAGAGAAGCCCAACGTCACTGACAGGAACCTGGTATTGGTTGAGGAGGTAAAAAAAGCGAGAAGGCTTCCAATCCCCGTTGCCAGTCCTGCCATCAACGTTAACCCGAAGGCAAGCAGTAGATTTCCATCCATTCAAATTTCCCTCTTTTCGGCTAAATTTCACTGTAGTAATTTTCCCCGTTCATTTTTATTGTTGTATATGTTGTCAACCCGATTTGTATTCTGTTTTTAAGTGCAGGAAAACAGTGTAACAGCATTACAGTCTGTTGCTTCAAACCTACTAAAATGACCTAAACAACAAAAGTTTCCTTTGGCAAACATTTTACCCCGCATACAACTTCACCGTCAACAGGTTTCTCATCCTTAACCTGGATGAAATGGAACTCCATTGCAGCCAAAGCATATAGCTTTTTTGATGGGCATAAGAGTTTCCCCGTGCCAACATTATATAAATGAAAGAGACTGTTTGTGACACACTTTTTTCCCTCAGAATAAAAAGGTTGCTGGGACAAAAGATAGGTAGTTAACGAAGGATCTTTTCGCAAAGATTGTGGCTTATCTAATCATATGGATTTCCGCTCCAGGTGCACGACTCCGCGGGCAAGCGTTGAACTAAAAAGCGGAAGCGCCTTGATCAGCCCCGACAGGCATAAGACGAGCCGGCAGGAAGGTTGGCTCTTTAACCTTCCTGCCGGATTGGCTTATGACCCCGAGGGGCTAGGCGCTGGAGCTGGATTGACTAAAAAGCGGAAGCGCCTTGATCAGCCCCGACAGGCATAAGACGAGCCGGCAGGAAGGTTGGCTCTTTAACATTCTTGACGGATTGGCTTATGATCCCGAGGGGCTAGGCGCTGGAGCTGGATTGACTAAAAAGCGGAAGCGCCTTGATCAGCCCCGACAGGCATAAGACGAGCCGGCAGGAAGGTTGGCTCTTTAACCTTCTTGACGGATTGGCTTATGACCCCGAGGGGCTAGGCGCTGGAGCTGGATTGACTAAAAAGCGGAAGCGCCTTGATCAGCCCCGACAGGCATAAGACGAGCCGGCAGGAAGGTTGGCTCTTTAACCTTCTTGACGGATTGGCTTATGACCCCGAGGGGCTAGGCGCTGGAGCTGGATTGACTAAAAAGCGGAAGCGCCTTGATCAGCCCCGACAGGCATAAGACGAGCCGGCAGGAAGGTTGGCTCTTTAACCTTCTTGACGGATTGGCTTATGACCCCGAGGGGCTAGGCGCTGGAGCTGGATTGACTAAAAAGCGGAAGCGGCCGTTCAACGACGTACGGATTGGAGGGCTTCGGTATAAGATAAAGGAATCACAACGAACATAGTGAGATGATGATGACTTATCATTAAAAAGCGGAATGGCCCGTTCAGCTGCGTACGGACTGGACTGGCTACGTATGAGATAAAGGAATCACGAAGAGTGAAGCGATTCGATGATGACTTATCTCAAGGAGGAGCCGGGAAGTACGCTAGCAGCTGGCTTTGGAGCTGGATTCGCAAGGAAGGAGACCGAAATCCGATAGTCGTTGGCTGCTGGAACTAGACGAGTCCCGCTAGTCCCGCAGGAGATCGCACGCCTTCCACTCCAATCCTTCTACGTAAAAAGGGAAGAGAAAAAAATCATTCAAAAATAAAAATCTTTTAGAAAAGTGCTTTAACGAAAAAAACCGAACTTTTTCTAAAACTCTAAAATAGAGCCTCTGAAAAGTTCGGTTTTCTCATTTGTTTTGTATTGGCAACCTTACAATTATACTTCTGTCCCAACCTCCTTTTGTTCTATTCTTGTTTTTCCTTTTTTCTTGGTTTAAAGCGATTCGGATCGCGAACCGGAACCGGCTCTTTTCTTATCATCTTCAAGAATGCATACATAATGATGAAAAGAATGACCGTAAATGGCAGAGCCGATATAAGTGACGCTGTCTGAAGTGCATTCAAGCCTCCTGCCATCAATAGAACAGCAGCTATGGCTGCCATTAGGACACCCCAAATGATTTTCACCAGGGTAGAAGGGTGCAAACTGCCTCCTGTTGTCATACTCGCCAGGATATATGTAGCTGAGTCCGCTGATGTCACTAGGAAAGTAAAGATAAGAAGGATGGACAGGATGGACAGGATTTCCGTAAATGGCAGATGAGCGTATGTTTCAAATAAAGCTACTGTAACGTCATTGTTTACCGCCTCGGCAATGGCTGTTCCATTATTTAAGTCACTATACAGCGCTGTTCCGCCGAAGACAGCGATCCACAGGCAGGCAATCAGCGGCGGGATGACCAGGACCCCTAGAATGAATTCCCTTATTGTTCTGCCTTTGGATACCCGTGCAACGAAAGCACCGACGAAAGGCGACCACGCAATAGCCCATGCCCAGTAGAAGATTGTCCAATCCCTGACCCAGGTTCCTCCTTTATATGGCGTCAGCCTTAAGCTGTACTCAACGAAATGGTTCAAATAGTCACCCAATCCAAGTGTGAACGAGTTCAAGATGAACACCGTAGGGCCGGCAAAAAAGACAAATACCAGAAGAACAAGGCACAAACCGAGGTTCAGATTACTGAGCCATTTAATTCCTCTGTTTAATCCCGTACTCGAAGACAGCAAGTATAAGACCAAAAGAATGCCCATAATTGCAACTTGAACACCTACTGAATTCGGTAGATTGAATACTGCCTTCAACCCTCCGTTCATTTGAAGGACACCCAATCCCAGAGAAGTGGCAATCCCCATGACAGTCGCAATGACAGCAAAGGAATCAATCGTATTCTTAATTCCTTTCCGCTTGGAAGTGACAGACTCCACAGCCGTGGATACCAAGCCGTCCTTTCCTTTTCTGAATTGGAGGAATCCAATCATCAAGCCTACCAATGTGAAGACGGACCATTGACTGATCCCCCAGTGGAAAAAGGCATAACCTGTTGCCACCCTTGCTGTCTCCTCTGTCAACGGCTCCATAGACTGAAATGGCGGTGTGAAAAAGTGGCTCATCGGTTCCGCAACTCCCCAGAACACAAGCCCTGCCCCAAACCCGGCGGAGAACAACATTCCTACCCATGTGAAAAATGGATATTCGGGTCTGGAATCCTGAGGTCCAAGGCGGATTTTTCCATACTTGCTGATTGCAATAATAATGAGGAAAATTGAAAAAAGGAATACCGAAATGAGGTAGAACCACCCAAAGTTCGTAGTGGTCGATAAAAAGAGTGTTTCTGCTATTTCCCCAAACTTGCCTGGAACAATCGCTCCCAGTATGACGAGAACGAGAATGGCAATCGCAGAAACGATAAAAACGGGGTTCTTAATTTGATTAAAATTCATGTTTTTAATTCCTTTCTGTGATACGCTGATACATGATGTAATAATTTAATTATTCTAACTAATATAATTATAAACATACTTTACAGTGCTTTTCTAATCCTTTGCCTTACTGCTCCTTATGATTACTCTTAATAAGATGTGGTATAACCACAATAAAGGCTGCTAATGGAAAAGGAAATTGACGCTGGGAGGCTGAAAAATGGGAAGTCAAACAAATCGGATGAAACGTGCAGAAGTACCTGAAAATCAAACTTGGGATTTACGTGATATTTTCTCTTCCAGGGAAGAATGGGAAAAAGAACTGAAGGCTGTACAGAATGATGTAGAATCTGTTACTCAATTTAGAAACCGCCTTAATGAAAGCAGCAACACCCTGCTGCAGTGCCTGGAGGCAAAAGAAAAACTCCTGAAACGCTTCAACCTGGCAGCATCCTATGCCACACTGAAGCAAACCGTGGACCATACCGACACCGCCAGCCAGAAAGATGCAGCACGAGTTGAGGAAGCAGGCTCAAGAATCAACGCGTCCCTTGCTTTTGCAGAGACAGAGATCACTGCCCTCCCCAAAGATACTATCGAAACCTATCTCGCCGAAGAGGAAGGCTTACAACCTTTTAAAAAGTACCTGACCGACCTGCAGGACAGAAAGGATCATACACTTGGAGAGGAAACGGAAGAGACGCTTGCAGCTTTGGGGTCCGTCTTCTCGGCTCCATATACTATTTATAACCGCGGAAAACTATCGGACATGCAGTTCGATTCATTTGTTGACGAAGAAGGAAATGAACTGCCGCTATCCTTCGCCTTATACGAAGGAAAATATAGTTCTTCGCCTTCTGCTGAGGTCAGAAGAAATGCCTATGCATCATTCGTTAATACATTGCAAAAGTATAAGAATTCATTTGCTGCAACGTACGCTACACAGGTTAATCAGGAAGTCATTACGGCACGGTTAAGAAAGTACGAATCCGTGACTGACATGCTGCTCGAACCCCAGCAGGTCACTAAAGAAATGTACAACAACCAGTTGGATATCATTCAGGAAGAACTTGCTCCGCATATGAGAAAATACGCTCTCTTAAAAAAGCGGGAACTAGGACTGGATCAGCTTACCTTTGCAGACTTGCATGCACCTCTTGACCCTGATTTCAAAATTGAAACCAGCTATGAAGAAGGAGCAGAAACGGTAAAAGAAGCACTGAAAGGAATGGGAGACGAGTATAATGAAATGATTGATAGAGCACTGTCTGAAAGATGGGTTGATTATGCAGACAATGTCGGGAAATCAACCGGTGCATTCTGCTCAAGCCCTTACGGCTCCCACCCTTATGTGCTCATGACCTGGCCGGATACGATGAGAGGGACCTTTACTCTAGCACATGAACTGGGACATGCAGGCCATTTCTATCTGGCAGGCAGATACCAACGGATGACCAATACCCGTCCTTCCCGTTATTTCATAGAAGCACCGTCTACTATGAATGAGATGCTGCTTGGGCATCACTTGTTATCGAAAGACAATGATAAACGTACAAAACGCTGGGTCATCCTGCAGCTGCTTGGCACCTATTTCCACAACTTCGTTACACACCTGCTGGAAGGAGAATTGCAGCGCCGAGTCTACAGCCTGGTCGAAAATGGCGAGCCGCTGACAGCCAGTGTCCTTTCTGAGCAAAAAGCCGATATCCTGAAATCCTTCTGGGGAGACACAGTGGAAATCGATGAAGGGGCGAGCCTCACTTGGATGCGTCAGCCCCATTACTACATGGGACTGTATCCGTACACCTATTCTGCCGGATTAACCGTATCCACCCTCGTGTCCAAGAAGATCATCGACGAAGGCCGGCCTGCTGTAGACCGCTGGCTCGATGTCCTCAAATCAGGCGGAACACTTGAACCGCTTGAACTCATCAAAAAAGCAGGCATCGACATGTCTGACCCGGATAACATCCGTGAAGCTGTTGCCTATGTGGGAACACTGATTGATGAACTTGAAGAAAGTTATAACTAGATAGTGTTTGCTTATGTCCCCAGCCCTGGCTGGGGGTTTTAATTTGGGGTGCGTGGGCTTGGGCTTGGGCTTTGAAAGTGGGCCTATCGACGACTTTTCCCGTTCTATCGTCGAGTTTGCGCTTGCTATCGACGAGTTTTTGCCTTCTATCAACGACTTTTCCTATTCTATCGACGACCACGATTTTACGGGGGCTTATCCACCAAATGACTTACTTTAGTTGGTCCCCCCAGCCCCGGCTGGGGGGTTTAATTTTGGGTGCGTGGGATTGGGCTTGGGCTTTGAAAGTGGGCCTATCGACGACTTTTCCCGTTCTATCGTCGAGTTTGCGTTTTCTATCGACGAGTTTTGGATTCTATCGACGAGTTTGGGCCTTCTATCAACGACTTTCCCTATTCTATCGACGACCCC
The DNA here is from genome assembly GCF_984799155.1 of Bacillus sp. SRL337. Classification (NCBI taxonomy): domain Bacteria; kingdom Bacillati; phylum Bacillota; class Bacilli; order Caryophanales; family Bacillaceae; genus Bacillus; species Bacillus sp. SRL337. The sequence continues at coordinate 3,865,728 of NZ_OZ481793.1, forward strand.
GGTTTTACGGGGGCTTGTCATAACAACTTACTTCGGTTTGTCCCCCCAGCCCCGGCTGGGGGGGGTTAATTTTGGGTGCATGGGGCTTGGGCTTGGCTTTGAAAGTGGGCCTATCGACGACTTTTCCCGTTCTATCGTCGAGTTTGCGTTTTCTATCGACGAGTTTTGGATTCTATCGACGAGTTTTGGCCTTCTATCAACGACTTTCCCTATTCTATCGACGACCCCGGTTTTACGGGGGCTTGTCCACCAAATGACTTACTTTAGTTGGTCCCCCCAGCCCCGGCTGGGGGGGTTAATTTTGGGTGCGTGGGATTGGGCTTGGGCTTTGAAAGTGGGCCTATCGACGACTTTTCCCGTTCTATCGTCGAGTTTGCGTTTTCTATCGACGAGTTTTGGATTCTATCGACGAGTTTGGGCCTTCTATCAACGACTTTTCCTATTCTATCGACAACCACGATTTTACGGGGGCTTATCCAATTGACCTACTTTTGGGGGTGCCTCCAGCTCCGGTTTGAGGGCAGGCAAGAAACCTTTCTATAAATAAGATTAATTCCAATTAATTAGACCCCTCAAAGAATGTATTTTCCACCTGCCCGATCCTTTCGAAGATACGTTCAGAGAGACGAGAATTCTATTAACTGTCGCACCAGACTCTATTCCCAGAAATCTTTTAACCGCCCCATTCGTCACATCTGTTCCCAACAGCAGCGCATAGTCCCTAAGCGCGTCGACATGAGCATCCTTAGAGTCAGCCCCGCATTTCCTGCATGTCCACTTTCCATATGCTCTTTTACAAGGTACGTAACTACAATGAGGACATTTTACTCCCTTGATCAATTCTTCCGATGTTATTCCGTATTTTTTTAACACATCAACTACTTGGGGACGATGGTTTTTCATCATTTCGTTAGCCAAATTGAATGCTTCTTCCTTTTGGAGATGTTGTCGTTTGTACTTTTCCTGTAGAGCTTCAATTTGAAATGGGAGTTGTCCAGAGTGGATAACTTTTTGGTGAACATGATTGGAGGTTGAGCGAATTATGGTACGGGGATTGCTGATGACTACCAAAGATTCTATCGGAAGATGAGATAAATTGAGGCAGGCAAGCCATTTCCTTAATTGAGCTTTATGGCGTTTGACTTGCATTAAAGGATCTGAAAAAGCTTCTTCTCCTTTTTCATTCGACCTAATCAGTTGGTTGAATTCGGTATCAAAGTTGAGCGTTCCTGATATATTCTTTGTCTCAAGAATCAGAATATACTTTTCAGTAATGATAACGGTGTCCATCTGAAAGTGGTGGGTGCCATCAAAGAGACGGAGATGGTGAAGGATTAAAAAATCTTCCGGGGATAAAAAGCTGAGGGGATAGTTAAGATTCATTTCCCCTTTATAGCCAGCTAATCGGCGGCATAATTCATCGCCGACCAGTTCCTTAGCGATGTGTGATCCAGGCAGTCTCTCATTCAATGCCTCGACCTGCAGCAGATTGACAGGGACAGTGCGTGGTTTAATGATCATTGCATCAACTCCTTTCCACCAGATTTCGACTTCTTCAAGAGTAAATCCTGCAAAGAAAAAAGACTGCGCTGCAGCCTTAATTTCCTATCTTAATATACTTGAGCCATTTTTTCTGTCTCCAATCAACTAGGCAAAACCGTGTCGCTGCCAAAACACCAACACCCGCCGACACCATCAAAATGTAGTCCTGATTTAAGTAGAGTCCACCCATTACGCCGACAATCCCAGCTAAAAACAGCTGCCCCGCCCGCTTCTTCTGGTTTTCAAATAAGGTGAATTGAAACTCCCGGATCTGCAGCATTTCCTTTTGATCCATCATCCTTTTCGGAGCTTCCAGCAGGCCGGTCACCCATTTGGCTCCTTTCATGAAAGGTTGAGAACCCAGCCATTTCAAAGCAAACTGCCATTTACTCATACCGTTTTCTCTCAACCACTCCATAAACACCGGTCTCGCTAAATCTAAAAGCTCTTTATCGGGGGCGACATTATAAAGCAGGCCTTCAATCGTGGCGAAAGACCTCCCCAGAAACACAAATCTCGTGGGTACCTGGATCGGGAGTGACCGAACCAAATCGTTCATTTCTTTCTTCACCAGCATCAAATCCATTTCTTTAAAATCCGCCAGGTCCATAGACAGGAACTCTCTTAACATCCTTTCGATCAGCTTGATATCTGCTCCCGGGAGGAGAAAGCCCAAATTCAGCAGCAGCATCGTGGCCTTTTCATAGTTTTTCACCAAAATTGCTTCGACCAATGATTGAAGCTGGTCAGCATCTGCCTTTGTCATCTCCCCTGCCATTCCGTAATCCAGCAGGATGATGCTTCCATCCTTTTTCAACAGGACATTCCCAGAGTGTGGATCTGCATGGAACAGCCCTGACTCGAGCCATTGAGGAATAAACAAGCGAAGCAGCTGCCGGGCAAGTTTCTCCCTGTCTATGAGATGATTATCAATAAAAGCATCATCAGTAATCCGTGCTCCATCGACCCATTCCATTACGAGCACTTTAGATGTACATAGTTCACCATGAAACTCAGGAATTTTTACAGAAGCTGACTCCTTAAATCTCTCCCTGAATACTTCTGCATTCTCTTTTTCTTTTACAAAATCAAGTTCTCTTTCTATTACTTCTTTCAATTCTTTATATAGCAGGTTGAAATTGATGAAGCCTCTCGGAACCGGTGCAAGGTGACGGGCAAACCAGATGATGATTGAAAGAGACCGAAAATCCGTTTGTACGATGGATTCTATTGATGGGCGCTGGACTTTGATGGCCACTTCTCTCCCATCCATCATTTTTCCTTTAAACACCTCACCAATCGAGGCAGAAGCAACGGCTTCAGTCTCCATTACCTGAAGTGCCTCCTCCGGCGACCTTCCCCATTCACTTTGTAAGACCTCTTTAATTTCTTCCCATGGAGCTGGTGGAACCCTATCCACCAGGTCTCCAATTTGCTGGATAAAACTTTTTGGCATAATGTCTGCCCGGATGCTCAAGAGCTGCCCGATTTTTATTAATAATCCTTCTAACTCAAATAACGTATCCCTAAAACGGATTCCAATCTGTTCCCACAGCTTTTCTTTTTCAGCAGAAGACTTCCTGGTTATTTGATACCAATAAACTTTTATGAAAATCCAGAAAGCCAAGGATAAAACTCTCCACATTCGGTACCAGCGTTTATTTTTCATCGTTACCTCCCAGTTCTATACTCCTTCCTTAATATTACTAAAGAATGATGAAAGCCAGGATAATTTTACGAAAAAAGAACAAATGTTCTTGTTTAATCATGAAATTTTGGCTATACTATTATTAGAATATTGAAAAAGGGAGAGTGAATGGATGAAACAGGCAACGCCTTACCTTACATTTAATGGGAATGCCAAAGAAGCCTTGGAGTATTATAAAGAGGTGTTTGGAGGGGAAATATCTGAAATCCAGACATTCGGTGAAGCAGATTATCCGACGCCGCCTGAAATAGAGGATAAGTTAATACATGCCCGCTTCTTAAAAGGGGATCTGCTGCTGATGGCTTCTGACACCTTTCCTGGAAGCGAAGTGCAGACCGGAAGCAATATTTCACTGGTTCTGGAATTTGAAAGTGAAGAGGAAGTTATAAGAGTTTACAACCATCTCATCCTTAAAAGCACAGTACATATGGAGCTTCAAGATACATTCTGGGGAGCGAAATATGCAAAAGTAAAAGATCCTTTTGGAATCACCTGGGATTTGAACTATACAAAATAAAAACACACACAAGCAGCAATGCTGTTTGTGTGCCCACCTACCATTCCACACTATGCTCAGCTTCGTGGGAACAGCATCCAAATTGTCAAATTGAGCATTAACAAAATAAGCTGATACCACCAGCAAAAAAACAACTGCGGAAATCACCGCTTTTTCACTGTTTCTTCCTCCTACAGTTTCACTCTCTGCAGCCTTAGTGCATTCAATACAACGGACACAGAACTGAAGGCCATCGCTGCTCCTGCCAGCCAAGGGGCAAGAAGTCCAATGGCCGCAATCGGAATGCCCACAGTGTTGTAGGCAAAAGCCCAGAATAGATTTTGTTTTATATTTCTTATCGTTTTCTTACTCATGAAGATGGCATCGGCTATGCTGTTCAAGTCACCTCGGATAAGGGTGATATCCGCTGCTTCCATAGCCACATCCGTACCGGTTCCGATAGCCATCCCGATGTCGGCAATAGCCAGTGCAGGAGCATCATTGATACCATCCCCGACCATTGCTACTTTCTTTCCTTGCCCCTGAAGGTTTTTGACTTCATCGGCTTTCCCTTCAGGCAGGACTTCAGCAATGACCTTCCCGATGCCTGCTTCTTTTGCTATAGCCTCTGCTGTTTGGCGGTTATCACCTGTCATCATAATGACTTCAAGTCCCATCTCCTTCAATCGGTTGACGGCCTCTTTGGAAGTCTCTTTTATAGTATCGGCAACAGCAATTAATCCGGCATATTCACCATCTATAGCTGCCAGCATCGCTGTCTTCCCTTCGCGTTCCAGCTCATCTTTTGTCTGCAGGACAGCCTCTTCTAACTCGATGTTTTCACGCACCATCAATTTTTTTGTCCCGATCAGTACCCGGCGCTCATTAACCGTCGCTGAGACTCCAAAGCCTGGTACTGCCTCAAAGTCTCCATTTCCAGGGATCTCAATTCCTTTTTCCTTAATGCCCTCCACAATCGAGACGGCAAGAGGATGTTCGGAAGAGCGTTCGGCTGCTCCTACTAACTGCAGGAAAGTTGTTTCATTCATATGGGAACCCGCTCGCACATCGGTCAAAACGGGCTTTCCGTTTGTAACGGTCCCTGTTTTATCCAGGACAACCGTAGTGATGGAATGGGCCGTTTCAAGGTGCTCCCCGCCTTTGAAAAGAATGCCGAATTCAGCGGACCGTCCGGAGCCTGCCATGATCGAGGTCGGCGTTGCCAGTCCCAATGCACATGGACAGGCAATAACCAGGACAGCAATGAGCTTTTCTAAGCTTTCTGCAAAATCACCAGGGGTAATCCAGATGAACCATATCAAAAAAGTAATGACAGCAAGCCCGAGTACAATAGGTACAAAGATTCCCGATATCCGATCTGCCATCCTTTGAATCGGCGCTTTTGAACCTTGTGCCTCTTCAACAACCTTAATGATCTGGGCAAGAGCCGTGTCCCTGCCGACTTTTGTTGCTTTTATCTTAAGGAAGCCATTTTTATTGATCGTAGATCCGATAACCTCATCTCCCGCTGCCTTGTCAATTGGAACACTTTCGCCTGTTAACATGGATTCATCCAGTGCAGAGCTGCCTTCAAGGACTTTCCCGTCAACCGGCACCTTTTCCCCCGGCTTTACATACACAATGTCCCCAACTGTCACTTCTTCAAGAGGGATTTCCACTTCTTCATCGTTTCGCAGGACTGTTGCTGTTTTGGCCTGCATTCCCATCAGTTTCTTGATTGCTTCAGAAGATCTTCCTTTTGCTCTTGCTTCGAATAGCTTCCCAAGGATGATCAGTGTGATTAAGATGGCGCTTGTTTCAAAATAAAGCTCAGTCATGCTTCCGGTGTCTCCTATTGACTGTATTGCCAGGAATACACTGTAAAAGTATGCTGCTGACGTCCCCAGGGCCACCAGTACATCCATATTGGCACCTTTGTTCTTCAATGCCTTATAGGCACCCACATAGAACTGTTTCCCGATTATGAACTGCACAGGCGTCGCCAACGCAAACTGTACCCATGGGTTCATCAGCATTTCGGGCAGATAAATGAATGAAGTGAACTCGAAATGGCTGACCATCGACCATAGGAGCGGCAATGAGAGAATTAAAGAAATGAGGAACTTCCCTTGCTGCTTTTGTATCTCTTTCTCTCGGTAATCCGCTGTCTCCTCTGGATTTCCATTCACCGTTTCCCTTGCTCCATACCCAAGCTTTTCGACTCTCTTAACTAAATCGGAAACGGCAATCAAAGTCGGGTTATATTCAACCGTTGCTTTTTCCAATGCCAGATTGACGTTAGCACTTGAGACTCCTTCTGTTTTGTTGAGACCCTTTTCAATTCGTATGGAACAGGCTGCACAGGTCATACCTGTTATATCAAGTTCCGCCTTTTCAGTCACTACGTCATACCCGAGGTCTATTATCTTCTCCTCTAATTCTTGTGGAGTTGTAACCGCCGGGTCAAACTTGACTGATGCCTTTTCCATTGCAAAGTTGACATTTGCATCACTGACTCCGTCGACTTTCTTTAATCCCTTCTCAATCCTGGAGGCGCAGGCAGCACAAGTCATCCCCGAGACCTGATAATTGATGTCTTTCATTTCTTCTCTCATCTTAAAACCTCCGTATACCTATATGGGGTATAAAACTTTCCGAAAGAAACGCGCCTCATCGGCACGTTTCATCGATTATTGGGCTTCATACCCTTGATCATCAATCGTTTCTTTAATGGAATCCAATGTAACTTCACTTGAATTATAAGATACATCCACTTTTCCTGAGTCCAAATGAACCTTTACCGATGCAACACCTTTTAATTTACCAACACTGCCTTCAACTGCTTTCACACAGTGTCCGCAAGACATTCCAGTAACATTCAATGTAACGTTTTCCATTTATGACAGCTCCTCTATTTTTTCATTAATTTTTGGATTGTGACCAGAACTTCATCTAAAACTTCTGTATCACCATCTTGAATTCTTTCTAGCACACATGTCTTCATATGACCTTCAAGCAGGATTTTGGCAACACTGTTCATTGCAGACTGTGTTGCTGATATTTGCGTGATGACATCATCGCAGTACGTATCATTTTCAATCAATCTCTTAATGCCCCGGATCTGCCCTTCAATCCGGTTCAGTCTTGTGACCAGGTTGCTTTTTACTTTATCTGAATGGTGGCTTTGCCTATCATGATTTGATGAGCAACTTGCATCGATTTCAACCAATTCTTCCGGGTTCGATACCATTGCGTCACCTCCCTTAGTTTCATCTTACTATACCCCCCTATAGTATGTAAAGGAAACAATTTCATTTCACCTACGTTTCTTCAATATTATTTTCCTTCCTTTAATGATCTATGTACTTGTATCCCATGATCCAACAGATACTAATACCAAAAGTTTTATAAGGTTTGCAGCAAATTCATTGACCTTCTGACCAATAACCTATATAATTATATCCTGTGTCCCAGTAGCTCAGCTGGATAGAGCAACAGCCTCCTAAGCTGTAGGTCGCAAGTTCAAATCTTGCCTGGGACGTTAATAATGAGGAGCGAGAAACCTTTGAAGTTGTAAAGGATTCTTGCTCCTTATTTTTTTATGTTTGGCGTTACTTTAAGTGACAGTCTTGGTCGGTGCTGACTCGGGGTTTAAAATCGATAGCAGACTTCTTCATACCCTGATATTTTCCAACCTTTGTACATATATCAAAGTGAATCTCACTCTGTATTAAAGCTTCAGGTAAATTTTTGTCCGGTTCATAAAATAGTAAATTCTTCAAATAATATATAGAAACTATTTTCAATTTACAGAGAACATGACTACCATAGAAAAGATGAGGCAGCATCAATAGAATCTGAAGAAGTGTTCAAAAAGCATTGCGCATTGGATAGAGCGTTGGTGGTCGGATTGATAACTACAATCCTGGTGATCTGGATTCCCTTTATATTGTCATCTACTTAATTGCACATCCAATCACTATTTCATAAAGCTTTTAACAAGTGAACTAGTTAACTTATCTACGTTTTTTGGCTGCCCCCCAGACCAAAATATCTGCTCTCTAGTTGACTCTGCTGTTATAGAGATAATATCCTTCCTGCTGACCTTTTGATCCAGTAGTTGAGGGCTACCTTGTTCTTGGGAATCGTTAATAGACTCTGCCTAAATGAAAATCAGACCTACTAAGAGTAGATCTGATTTTCGTATGAAGATTACTATATTAACTTAGGTCTAATCTTCAATATATGCTGCTGCATTAAAGCTTTCTGGGCCCACACGCACTGTACCTAACAAGCTGGCTGAAATAAACATAGTATAAACCAGCTCATCTCCCGGGTCCTCTACTTCAAAATCAGAGCCGGTAAAGGTGATGACTTGCGGAGCCAAAACAGATAAACTAAATGTTTCGGTCGTAGAATAAACTAATGGATCCGTTGCTTCTGTACCTCTAACAACCGTAACTGTTACACCTACCAACGCAAGTGGTAATTGTACTGAAACCGTACCACTAAATTGAACGGTAACCGGGCCAGTCGCCTCCGTTACATTCAATCCTACTTGACCGACTAATTGAGGTTCATCAACTACCAAAATCGGCTCGACTATAGAGTCGGCATAGCTTGCATTTTGTGATGTTCTAGCATCAATTAATTGTGCCAATTTTCCCATCTCCTTAATTTAAATTTGAAAGATTTTTATCTTTCTACTATAGAATATGAGAATGATAGGAAAGTGAAACGGCTCTTACCTTATTTGCGGATGAAAATCTATCAATATTACCTGCGGAAAAAGATATTTTGCTCTGCTTTAATCATTTTTTCGAGTTCATCATGGTGCTTGGTTTGTACCAACTTAATTTCCTTCACTATTCTTTCTTGATTCTTTTTCGTCCCCATCCCTTCATGTTCTCGGTACCATAGCAGGATTTCATCTATATAATGAAAATGATATTCTTTTAATATTCTCAACCAGAAATCGTAGTCTTGAGTAAACGAAAGGGACTCATCAAAGAATCCTACCTTTGAAAACACTTCCATTGCTAGCATCACTGTACATCCATTAATGAAACAGCCTTTTTTGATTTCATTTAAGAAAAGAAGTCTATCATTGAACCATACACCTATATTTTCCTTTAGGATAAGGTTATTTGAATCAATAAGCGAATAAGAAGTATAACTTACCTTTAACTTGTGAGTTTCCATATACTCAAGCTGCTTTTGAATTTTTTCAGGGTGGAAGCGATCATCAGAACTAAGCCAAGCAAAATAGTCACCTGTTGCACGTTTTATACCCTGGTTTAAAGCACTTCCAGTTCCACCGTTCGGTTTCTCGATATAATGATCTATCTGGTTAAGGTAAGGTTTAATTTTTTCCGCATTTTTAGTTGAGCCATCATTCACCACTATTATTTCTATGTTTTTATACGTTTGGTTTAGGACACTATCAATGGCTTGAGCGACAAATGGACAGTTAAAAAAGGGAATTATCACCGACACCTTTTTCACTTGATCCTCCGCCCCCTTTCAAATCAATCTATTACACTGAATCCCATTCATTCAGATTATACTACCATTCATTCCATTGAAATTTTTGTTGTAGTTCCCTGATTAGTGTCTCTGCCCCTTTTCGGCTCAAAGTCAACCTTCCAGAAAAAAGTTGGATATTTTCTTCAGATATTTCCCCAGTCATATCACAACAATTCTTGGATTTGAATTTTTCCAGGACAATTTTTTCTTGATCAACATAGATTTCCACACTATCTTTTTCATTGATATCTAAATTTCTTCGCAACTCAATTGGTATTACTATGCGGCCAAGCTCATCAACTTTTCTTACTATACCAGTTGATTTCATATAATACCTCCTTACTCTTTATAGTCATTACCTTTCTTGTATAATATGTAATTCAATGGCATGTTCCACTATTTATGGATAATATTTGAAAAATGTGTTTTCATCTACCGATTAATGGACAGAATGATCATTTTTCAACCGACAGTGTATAAGACTCTTTTTCAAATCTTGCTGGGGACATTTACAATAAAGAAGGGGAACCTTAATTTCTTAAGGCTCCCCTAATCTTACTCGCTGAATAATTTGTTAAAGTCAGCACCTGCTGTCACATCTTTTACTTTGCCCGTAGTAAGATCAACGGCATAGCGGCCATTGGTGGAAGAGTGACCGGATACGAGGGTGGAATACCTTACAATGATGTACTCATTTATCATACCGTCATATTGGACAAAGTGATCTTCATCTTGAATTAATTCGTTTCTATCACCCAAATATTTTTTGGTTAGAGAAACAGCCTTTTCTTTCTCTTCGGCTGCTGCTGTATCTTGAATAGCCGGGTTAATGCTCTGGTTTGCATTTTCACTTGCCCCCTCTTGGTCTCCCACAGCGGTTTCTTCCCCGGAGCCATCTTCATTGGACCCTTCACCTGTCACGTTGTTCTGAGCGTCTTTGTTCGCACTTGACTCATTGCCTTCACCTTTTTCATTCTCAGGATCTTCTTCTGTGGCACTTTGCTCTTTACTTTCGGAAGTATCTTGTGATTCCTCTATTGTATTCGTTGACATCCCCTCTTCAGGATCATTGTTTGAAGTATTTTCCTTTGGCGTATTTGTATGAGAGGCTTCATTTGTTCCGTCTGAACATGCCCCAAGCAATAGCGCAAGCACTATCAATAGCAATGTAACACTATAACTATTAGCCATTTTTGGTTTCTCCATCTTATCGTTCCTTTCTATAATAAAATGTTTTCTACCCGGGTACTGGAAGTTTACACTCTCCGGGGAAAGCAGTTCTTTTTCACTTGACTACCAGGGGGTTCCAGTTGATTCTCTGCACTATTTCATCCTAAGGCAGCAATATCCAAGAAAAAGAGCCTAAAATATCGAAGAAAAAAGTGTGAAATCCTTTTGATTTATCAAGGAATTTCACACTCTTTTTTCAAATATACCATGCATATAAACTAAATTTCCTTCCGTGTGTCAGTCTATCTTCTGATCCGTCCTATCCTTTTCATGACCGGGATGCTGAAACAGTCGTCGCAGACGCCCCCGTTATCCCGGAATTCTATTTCATCCACAATCACTTTCCTGCATTTAGAGCAAATCATTTTCTTGGTAACCTGCTCCATTTCACCACCTCCATAATATGACAATTCGACATTGTTCAGACTATTCCTTCTTTTTATTCAGGGGGTTCCAAATTACTTTTCAAAAAAGATACCTAAGCAGTGAGACCTGTAGTATATTTAGAAAAGCGAAATATACTTCAATCATGCGAGGTTTCTTATGTGGAAAAATAAAAATGTCTGGATTATTTTGATGGGTGAGTTTGTTGCAGGGCTTGGGCTATGGCTCGGAATTATTGGAAATCTTGAGTTCATGCAGGAAAAGGTCCCGTCTGATTTTTTAAAGTCATTGATCTTGGCGGTTGGACTGCTGGCCGGGTTACTCTTGGGGCCGCTGGCTGGCCGGGTGACCGACCACGTTGATAAGAAGAAAGTGATGCTGATTTCAGGTTTCGGCCGTGCAGTCAGTGTGCTGTTCATGTTTGCAGCCATTCACACAGATTCCATTTTATGGATGGTTGTCTTCATGATCTTCATTCAGGTTTCAGCTGCCTTCTATTTTCCTGCTCTTCAGGCAGCCATTCCCATGGTCGTCCATGAGAGAGAATTACTGCAGTTAAATGGAGTTCACATGAATGTGGCGACACTTTCGAGAATTTTGGGAACAGCTTTAGCCGGGGTTCTTTTGGTTGTCATCTCTTTATCCATGCTGTATTTCCTTTCTTTGGCTGCCTACCTTGTCCTATTCTTCCTGACTTTCTTTTTGCATTTAGAGGAGCCTGAACAAGGTGAAATCAAAAAAGGAAAAGCCAAATCGGGGGGATTCAAGGACGTTTTCCCGGTTATCAAGGGACTGCCCATTGTCATGATGACCCTGATTATGACATTGATTCCTTTGTTATTCCTTGGCGGTTTCAACCTGCTGGTCATCAATATCAGTGAACTGCAGGACAGTTCAGCCATCAAAGGCTGGATCTATACGTTTGAGGGGATTTCTTTTATGCTGGGAGCCTTCTTTGTCAGACAGATCAGCGGCAAGCGGTCACCCTATGTCATTTTGTTTCTCTTTTCATTTGTTATGGGCCTTGCACAGATGCTGCTGTTCTTTGCTGATCATGCCCTATTGGCGGTCTCCGCATTTGCTGTATTCGGATTCGCAGTAGGCTGCTTTTTTCCGACTGCCGCCACGATTTTCCAGACACGTATCCCTAAGGAATTTCATGGGAGGTTCTTCTCCTTCCGGAATATGATGGATAGATTGATTTTCCAGGTGGTCCTGCTTATGACAGGTTTGTTTCTGGATCTTATGGGGTTACAGCACATGACGCTCATGTTCGGGATCATTTCCCTGTCGGCAACCGCTCTTTTCTATATGAAGTATCGTCAGTTAAAAGAAACCGTCCTTGCTGAAAAAGCAGGCTGAAAATCAACCCACACTGGGCATCCAGTGTGAGTTTTGCTTATTTTACAGGAGTCAATGCCGAATTGCAGATGATTGGGCATTGATCTGGATTTGCAAGGAGAGAGACCGAAATCTGCTAGGAGCTGGCCGCTGGAGCTGGATGAACAAAAGTCTAAGCGCCTTGATCAGCCCCGACAGGCAGAAGGCGAGATGACGGGAAGGCCGCCCTTTAACCTTCGAGCTGGATGCAGAAATTACTCTTTATTATCCACACCTCAAAATGCTAATCGTTTCCTAAGCATAAAAAAGCCACCAGCAACCTATCATTTGCTGGTGGACTTATCTTCTTTAATATGAACTTAAATATAGCTGGCGCCTTTACCGCTTCTCCTCATCATGATCAAGGACATGATATTTACTTTCATCAAAATTCTCGAGATCCTTCTTTGATTTTCGGCGGAATAACAGCACAATGATCAAAGCAGGAATGGCCAGAATGATGTAACCGAAGATCAAGTTCATAAAGCCTTCCATAAACATCTTCCTTTCAAAAAGTACTTATGTTCATTATATCTGTTTGAGCGCCAATTCAAAAATCATTGATACGTCCACAAAAAAAGAACGCATCCCGACAGGGGCGTCCCTCTATATCCAGGTTTATTTTTTTAACCGATTGCCAGTATTGATATACACCACCATAATCAGGACAATGCCTATGAATAAGCCGAGTCCCAATCCAAAAAGCCACTGCATTCCAAACAGTTCGCTGGCTGGCCATAAAAGCATGCAGAACGACAATACAAATATCATTTTCCCCATGAATCTGCATAATGCCAGTTCATCATACTTTTCTTTTTCCTCTTTTGGCAAGGTATTGTAACCTGCAATCAGTGAAGCACCTTTGCCGTTCATCAGAAAAATTCCGAGGATAATGAATACCAGGAAGAGGATGAATGTTACAATCACTGTTATCTCCCTCCTGTTCTACCAAAACGATATTGTAGCAATAAAGCCTGTGATGAGGACAGTGGATGCACCGATGACCACCATGAACATACCCTTTGAAGTGTGTTTGGACAGTTCTGCCCCCTCAATGATCAGCCCCGTCCCGATCAATCCAAATGCAATCAACCTGAGTATAACAGACTGAAAAGGAAGAGAAATAAAAATAAGAAGTGAACCCAAAGGCATGAGGATGGCGGAAAAAAACCCAAGGGGATCCCGCAGTTCCCCTTTGATTCGTTCTTTTTCCTCAGTTGTTAATTTGGAATACTCTTTTCTTGCCGAAACTGCAGCAAATACAAGGACCAAAACCATGCCTATTCCCCAAACAATATCCAACCCTGCCCCTCAATTCATCAAGAAGTTTTTGATTCATTTTAACATATATATCCAACTATTAATATATATAAAGAGACACTCTCTTAAATCTTAAGAAAGTGCCCTATTCCTCCGGCTGCCATCGATATTCTTGCAGATTGATACCGCCATGAAGGCCGACTTCCACTCCTTCAATCTCCAGGTTCATCCTCTGTTCCTCAAAAGCTTGCTCATCTTGAAGAGCGATCTGTCCCTTTGCATTGATGACCCTGTGCCAGGGAAGATTGTGCTTCCTGCTCATGGAATGGAGAATTCTGACTACCTGGCGGGCAGCACGGGGGCTTCCGGCTAAACCGGCGATCTGTCCATAAGTCATCACCCGTCCCGGAGGAATGCGTTTAATGATTTCTACAACTTTTTCGGTAAAAGGTGTCATGAAAAGAACTCCTTACAATTTTTCCCGGAGTATTCTCATACGCGGTTTGCCATTGATTAACAACAGCACTTGTATGAAGGCAATCGGAAGAATCGTCCTCTTGTAAGCCAGATACTTTGGCTCCCAACTGGTTGAAAACTTGTCCTTGAACTCCTTTAGTCCCCTGAAGTTATACAGGGAATTTCCATATAGGTAGGCGAGCCCGATGATTTTTTCACTGGTAAAGGAATGGCTGCAGTTTCCGACATTGGAAAGCGGCGACATCCCCAGGCTGCAAGTTTCATAGCCTTGATCCTTTGCCCAGTTGAAGATATAGATAAACAGGACATCCATCGTTCCATTGGGGCTGTCCGATACCTTCCTCATCAGGTCGATACTGACTGTATTCTTATAGTCCGTGGCCAGCGTAGAAAAAGCTATCAGCTGTCCGTCCGAATCTCTCAGCATGGCAATAGGGAATCTGGTTACATAATCTTCCCTGAATGAAGCAACCGAGAACTCCTTTTCCTTCTGGTTTCCGATCCAGGATTTGGAAACCCGGGTGATTTCCGTTAAAAGTTCCTGGTTGAACGGAGGCTGGATGACCTCGAAGCAATAGCCTTCGCGATTGAATTTATTCATGCTTGTCCGCAGCTTTGCGTTCTGTTTCCCTTCTGTTGTAAACCTTTTGAGGTCAACCCGGCCTTCCTCACCCAGCTTTATGAACCTGTAGCCCGAGTCATGGTAATACGGCATATACTTGGAACTGATTTGATAAAATACAGGCTTAACACCTTTTCCTTTGCTATATTCACAGAATTCCTTAATGGAACCCTTGATATTCACCTCATTTCCCACCGGGTCTCCCAGTACAATCAATTTATTTGCAAAACGTCTATAAGCAATAAAAACCGTTTGATCTTTTGTCCAGAAAATTTCCTTGTCTTTTAAAAAGGCTGTTTTCGCATATATTGTTGCTTTCGGAAAAATCCCAAGTGCCGGATTTTTCCCCTGTATTCATAGGGTTTTACTCTCGAAAAAGAACGGGCAGCTCTTTTCTTTCCTGCTCACCGCGGTTTTAACGACGATTTACCAGGATATTAGTTGAAATTTATATTGAATAGCAACAAAGTTTACGAAAAGAGCCTTTAAAAAAGTCAGGTGGGTTAAGTGACCTCCGCCCCGCTCTTGCAGTATCGGGATCATATGCTTAAAGTGACCTTCCAAGGGACATGGAGGAGATGTGATGCTGCCGCCAAAAGACAGCTTTTTCAAGGAATCGATTTGATTATTATCCAACATGAAATTGCCTCCTGATTGAATTACCTCATTACTATACCATACAGAAGACTTTAAAAAGGGGAGGTTTTTCATAAAATCAGTAGATCACTAAAAAGGACCTGCGCCTGTAACGCAAGCCCTTCAGGAGGGGTGAATTTTCACGCTGGGTCGTTCGATCACCAGGGTGCATACATAAAAAGGATTCCACCAGTGACGGAATCCTTTTCACCTCTTCACTTCAAGCCAGTACCGCCTTGAGCATTTCTACTCCAAATAACGATCACAAGAATGAGGAGCAGGATACTTACTCCCGCAAATATTGAAATTAAAACTGAAAGGGAGGAAGAGTCTTGTCGGTTCTCTTCCAGATTTCCCAATCTCGCAGAGCTTTCAGCCCCGCTGAATAATTTCAGATTTTCCGCTCTGGCTTTGATCGTGTTCGTTCCTTTCTCCTCACCTTGAAAGATGCGTTCCTTCAGTGCCTCCATCCCACTGCCGGACGCCCCTTTAAATGTTAAGCTCTTTTGCTCTTCAGGAATCTCGGCTTTTTCATCCTTGGATGATTGGTCATGGAGGAGATCATTATTCTTCTTGAACTTATTTTCCTGGTACTCGTTCGGCATAAGCTCATGGATACCGGTATTTGCCGATATGGGAGCGGCAAAGACGAACCCGATTATACTCATGAAAATCAGAAGGACAAGGATTCTATCCCTCATAGGCTTCCGTTCCTTCATCCCGCTGTCTGCCGGAACGTTTAGTCAATAGAACCTGTAATGCTGCGAGTCCAATTACGATAATGCCTAATATAATCACTGCTTCATTGAACATGGAGTCAGTACCATATTGTATCGACATATACACTGCAGACATAGGATCTTTGAAATTGAAATTAGGTGTTGTTAAAGCAAGCAATGGCGTGACAAACAGAGCAATGAGTCCGACTGAAATGAACCATCCCAACAAACGATGTGCCGAAAAGGCGACCCGTACCAACCCTGAACCCGCCAATAAGAGAAGAATGGTAAAGATCGTCCACTCTACTGAACGGGATTCCACAAGCGGATAGATGTCCAAGCCATAAAGGCTGATCACAAATCCGACAATGAGATTCAGAAGCAGGAAAATGACTCCTTGAATCCAAAGCGGTGCATTTTGGAAGTAGTAACTTGTGTATCCGATTAGCAAGCTGGATAACAGGATGATGAACAAGACCACAACCGGCGGAAGCACACTGGCTTTCTTTTCCTCCGGGACATCACCTTTTACATTCAGAGGGCTCGTTAAGAAATCATATACGTACCCATTGGATTGTCCATCCACAAAAGCGTTCCCTAGGACACTGAAGACATCATTGCGGATTAATTGAGTGGAAGCAACATTGGATGCCCACTTATTATTCAATGTATCTGCATCACTTTGCACATTAGTGATATTTGAACGAAGTTCTTCAGTATAAGAAACAATGGTCGTCTGGCTTTCACCTACATTATCGAGGAATGAGTGAATGGACTTGATCTCACTCCCTATCTGTTCCTGGTTACCAACTAAGCCGGGACCTGTCAATCCAGAAGCCGGAGTTGGAGCTGCCTGCTCAGGCTGCTGAATCCGGTTCAGGACTTTCTCCGCCGCCTGATTGATGGCAGTGAGGCTCTCTGTAAGCTGTGTTTGCTGGCCTTCAAGCGTTTGGTTGTACTCCGCAGCAAAGATGGTAAAGGAATCTTGAAGAGTATTCAGTGCATCCTCTGTATTTGGCAGGGCTGTAGTCATTTGATCCCACTCTGCCTGTTCTGCCTGGTTCACTTTCAGGATTTCATTTACTTCATTTTTCAAGTCCTCATCTTGCAGAACAGCTGCTTTCACACCGTTTTCTGTTAACATCCCATTCAGAACGGACTCATATCGATCAAGATAAGAGTAATATTTAAGCAGATCCATAAGCTTATAGTTATTTATTCCACGGGAAAAATAACTGGATAAGGTATTATGTCTGTTTTGGGATAAAGCAGCTGAATTCAAAATTGCATTCTCTTTACTCTCGATAGCCGAGACTATATTCGTGACATTATCCGAGAACATTTCCAATTGCTTTGTCAATGCTTCATTTGTCTCAAGAAGTACCTTAACCTGATCTTTAAGTTCTTGATTCTCTGTTGTCAATGTTTCAATTTGTTCTGTCAGCTTTTTAATTTTATTGATTAGTGTCTTATTATCTTCAGTCAAGATGGACAATTTTCCCAATAACCGATCCACTTCAGCCTGAAGGGGGTTTTCTGATGTATCATTTTTTTCTTGCAGCTGTGTGCGTACTTCGTTGATCCGTTCATTGATTGTTCCCATTTTACCAGCTGCTTGAAGTACCTCCTCAATGGTTGGTTCCTTTAAATCTTCCAGCGTTTTTTTCAATTTATCCACTTCTGCAGAAATCGCTTCCAGCTCCTCGATTTCTGCAGTAAGATTCACCGGAGCAGGCGGGTCTTTCGGTTCCCCTGGTTCCTCGGGATCGGTTTCACCCTCATGTGCTGAGATGACCACCGGCTGAGCGTCCGTTTCTTCTTCCTCTTCCGGCGGTTTAGGAATATCCGGAACAGGCGGCGGGTCAAAGATCTGCCCGTCTCCTTCAGCCAGCTTATTGTTTAGTTCAAAGATGTTCCCTTGAAGGTTATTTAAGGCGGTGGTGTCCTGTAATTGCTGGTAGAAGGTCAACACCCGCTCCTGGAAAGAATAGAAATCTTCTACTTGTCTATCAACCTCTTCAAATCTCCGCTGCTGTAAATTTGTTAACAGCTCCTGGTTACTCTCCATGCTGCTGTTAACCTGAGTCAGGCCAGCTGTCAACTCATCACTTTTTTCCGAGAACAGCGATTTGGATTTCATGTACCTCGGCTGCTGATTTTGAGTCGATTCATTAATCATCTGGACAGATTGAGCTTGAATTTCGGCCAGTAATTGTTTTTGATTATCCTGATATTCCCGGTACTGATCCACATATTCAACAAAGCTGGAAAGACTTTGTTGAAAGGATTCCATTGTATTCTGCTGTTCAGGAGTCCGGCTGTCAGCCTGCTGTATCGAATGTTGCAGATTCGCCAGCATGGCCGATTGCTGTTCAATCTGCCCCGCCAGATCTTTAGAGCTTGGTTTGTAGAATGACAACATTGTTGTCTGGAAAGCCTGTTCCTTCTCCAGGATTTGATCGAATTCACTCCTGATGTTTTCCATGTCCGCTGACACGTAATTCCAATAGAGGGTGGACATTTTTTGATTGACTTTCTTTGCAGCCTTTTCAATCTCCAACAGGACTTTTTCTTTGTTGACAGCATTGAGCTGCGCTTGAACTTTATAGTTTAGGTTCGTTTTCTCCGGCCTTTCCTGGTCGTAGGTCATGACCTTATCAGAGAAGTCCGAAGGTATATACACCACAGCGTCATACTTAGAACTCTGAAGACCGTTTTCCCCGGCGCTCCTGCTGACAACTGTCCATTCAAAAGGGGATTGTTCCCCTAATATGGATGGAACATCTCCACCGAAGGCCAAAGGCTCCCCATCGATTTCCGTCCCCGCATCCTCGTTCACAACGGCAATGGACTGTGTGGCATTTTCCTTCACTTTCAGCGGGTTTTCACCTACTGAACGAAAGAAGAGAAGAGGAGTTGCAAGAATCATCATGACCGCTAATAAAAGTTTAAACAGGCTTACCTTCTCTGTCATGCGTGTACTTTCCTTTCCGTTACCATAAGTGGTATTTGAATTTTTATTTCTTTGCCATTTTCAACGTAATAACCAAAGCCCGGCTGGATTTCCGGTTCTCTCCGGTCATAGCTGAGCGTGAATAACGTTTGTTCGGATTTCTTCATCAATACGATGGCTTGACGGATTTGTTTCATTTCCACCGTCAATGCATCATACCCTTTTGTCAATTCATTGTTGTTTCCGGAAGCAATCACGCAAAACCCTAGATGGCTGTAATTTTTCATGCATTTAACAATCCTGTCCTGCAGGAGAGGATCAAGGTTTTGCAGAAATCTTGCATACCCATCGACAATCAGCATCGCTGGCGAGAAGGATGGCAGCGGGCTTCCCTTTTGAACAGACAGGCTATATTGCTCTTCCCGGTCACGGAACAGTTCATCCACCCTGTTAAGCCATATTGTTATATGTTCTTTAGTCTCCATATAAACGACTTTTTCTTCCCTCATCAGGTTGGACAGTCCCCTGTCAATGGAATCAAAGATGGCTATATGCTCACTTTTCTGAAGAAGCGCAGTATTAGCTAAAACCTTAAGCACATTCGTCTTCCCTTTTTGCGCCTGCCCCAATACCAGGCAGTGTTTTGTTTTGTTGAAGTTCACATGCACAGGGCTGACAGATTCCTCATCCAGGCCGATTGGAAGCAAACCTTCCTGCCTTCTTGAACCTGTGTATTGGGTGAAGTTGACCATTGTCAGCTCCGCAGGAAGCATTGGCACCGGCTTAGGTGAAGCTAATCCAGTATACTTTTGATTCAGCAGCTGGATATCTTCTCTTAACAAATTGAGCTGTTCAAAGTCATCCTTCCCTTCGACTGGGAGGAAGACTTGAGAGAAGTACGCAGAATCTTTCTTCACAATGGCCCTTCCCGGAATGGCTTCCGGCGAAAACGGCAATCGTCCCAGCATGGTGTAGGCTTCTGAACTGTCCATTAAATAATGGACAACTTTTGTTTTAAGGTTATTCATTAAAGACTGGCGGATGGAATTCACCCGTGTCGCGGTAAAGAACATATAGATTCCAAGCGACTGCCCATCCCTCGCAAACTGATTGATTTCTGTTTCGAGCTCCTGCATCTCCTCTTTGACCAAATCAAAATTATCGATGGTGACGAATAAAAGGGGCAGCTTCTCTTCACTGACCGTGTTGTACATTTTAATCGAGCTGACTTCCTGTTTCTGGAACAGCTGTTTTCTCCGGGCGATTTCGTCATCCAGGATCGCCACGAATTTCTCGATTTTCCTTTCCTCATCAATCAGGAAATAATCGGCCGTATGAGGCAATTGCTTTAATGGCAGTAAACCGCCGTTCCCAAAATCAAGAAGGTAATAGTGAATTTCCTCCGGTGTAAACAGAGCGGCCATCCCCATCAACAGGGTGATGAGCGTTTGCGTCTTCCCATACCCGGATGAACCAAAAATACCGACGTTTCCATCTTCAACCACCTCATAATGATAAGGATTTTGGCTCTGTTTCTCCGGCTCATCCACCATGGCCAGCAGAATCTTCTTCTCTTCCATCTGCGGAAAGCCTGTTCGGTAAATCCGGTTGGCCAACGGAGGCAGCCACGGACTGGACAGCCTTTTCAAGTCCAGCTGCTTCTCCAGCGCTTCAATACGATCGACAACAGCTTCAATTTCACTGACCATTTCTTTGTGGGTGCCTGGTTTTGCCGCCACTTCAGAAATCGGAATCAATCCCAAGTCGGTGACAATGGCCACTTCATCCTCTGCTTCAAACGATTCTTCCTGGTAAGGTGCACCGCTCCAGGCAGATTGGAACAAGTCATACACTTCATTATTTCCAACCTGCAGGTACCCTCTTCCTGTCACTGTAAGAGACGCTGCATCCCCATTCTTGAGGATTTCCCGGCTGTCCTCGGTGTTTTGAACTTTCAGCGCCACCCTGAACCGGGCATTACTCCAGATTTGGTTATCGATGACACCGCCAGGCTTCTGAGTTGCCAAGATAAGATGAACACCCAGACTTCGGCCTATACGTGCGGCACTGACCAATTCCTTAATGAAGTCCGGCTCTTCACTCTTTAATTCGGCAAACTCATCCGAAATGAGGAAGAGATGCGGAAGCGGCTCTTCTGTTTTCGCTTGTTTATAGAGGCGTGTGTAGTCGTTGATATGACTGACTCCATAACGGTCGAATAACCGCTGTCTCCGCTTCAATTCACTCTTTATGGAGGCAAGTGCCCTGGAGCTGAAGTTCTTGCTTCCTTCAATATTGGTGATCGTTCCTAACAAGTGCGGCATATCCTTGAATGGCTGGGCCATGCCTCCACCCTTATAGTCGATCAGCAGGAAGGCCACTTCATGTGGGTGGAAATGGACGGCCAAAGAAAGGATATACGTTTGTAAAAATTCACTCTTACCTGAACCGGTTGTCCCGGCCAGCAGCCCATGAGGACCATGGGCCTTTTCATGCAAATTCAGTTCAACAAGGTCTTCCTTCCCTTTCAATCCAACAGGAACAGCAAGTGATTTGGCTGACTCTCTGGACATCCAGTTTTCTTCGATCGGCAGATGGTCAACATCCTTGACCTTCAGCATTTCCAGAAAAGACACACTTTCGGGGATCGAGTTGGTCATTCCGATTTGGTGATTCAGAGTACGCAGGGTTCTGGCATACTGCTCATTTCCATCGCGTTCATATTCATCCATCCGGAACGGTATCTTTACGGCTTTCTTATCCTGGATCAGAATATCGCCTTCCCTGTCATTGATATAACGGATGAGCGTATGGACGTTATCCGACAGACTCTCTTTCGCCTCTGCTGCGAAAATCACAGACATCCCTAAATGAGCGTACTCCCCTTCGAGATACTGCAAGATCACATGTTCAGAAATAAGCTGATGGTTTGTAATGATGAAAACATAATGAGGGGCGAAACGCATTTTCTCCGAATCCTCATCAATATCCCGTTCCCGAAGGACTTCGTATATGGAGGAAAGGATTTGATCCCTTGTTTTTTCGTTATAAATAAATCCTTTTGTGAAAGACTGTGGCAATTGGAAATGAGGCAGCCATTTCAGCCACTCCCAGTCCTTATATTCCTCTTCATGAAAGATGAAAATAAATCTTACATCGTGGTAACTATGGAAAAAAGCCAATTGTCCGATCAGCTGATGGATCTCATTTTTGTACACAGATTCCTTTCCGATTAAGCCAACCGCTCCTTTATAAAGATCTGCGGTTACAGGCAAGTGATCAATTTCACGGTAGGCCATCTCCAGTTTCTGCGATTCCTCCATCAACTCATCCATTTCCCGATTCGATAAGTCGGACGAATTGATGGAAATGCTGTAGGTGGCCGGCAATGTTCCCCTCCCTAGACGGAACTGAAGAAAATCCGGACTTTCAATAGCCCTTTCCCACAGACGCCCTGACAACTGCTCTGTAAGATATTTCAAGCGTTCAAAAGAAGGAAAATGAAAATGCAGGACATCTGATTGTTTCTCGGCAAGCTTATGAAGTTCATTTCTCTTGCTCTCTAAATATTGAGTATAGATCCGTGTCCTTCTTTCCTGCGATTTTTTTCTATTCCTTTTATCTTTAAAGAACTGTACGGTCGAGGTAACCAGGGTCGTCGTAAACATCACCATTGATATAATGATGAAGATCCCTCTCGGTATTACGAGGGCAACAATCCCCATGACAATCAGCATCATCAGCGGTGGGAGGATAATCAGCCACAGGCTTCGATTCGTATCACTTGATTCCTGGCTGGGAAATGAAAGCTGGACCTTTTCATCAGGCAATTCATAGACCATCCTTGGGGTCCGCCGGTAATTAGGATATTTTTTCTGCATTTCAGACGTAGGACGGGTGGACTCCACTAAATCAGTTTGATAATCACCAATACTATGTATCTCGATTAAATCATCGTCTGCAAGGGTAATGGTTAAGAAAGGGGAAAAGAGGATATCCCCTACCTTCAGCTCTTTCTTTCCTGTTGCCAGATGTCCATTGTGATAAAGCGAAGAGGACTCTCTCGCATCCACCACCCAGTTACCATTCTCACTTCTATACAAGAAAGAGAATTGTTTCATAGAATCATTGGATTTATAATGAATCGTTGCAGATGCATCCTTGGCAGAAACACTGATTTCTTCCTTGTGCCCAATGTAATAGGTTTTAGGTTCACCTGGATAGGGAGTGAGCATGATCTGTACTTCCTTATCACCTGCTGGCAGTGATTCTCTCCTGCCTTGTTCCAACGCAACCGCTTCTTTGCCGTCTTGATAAAGCATGACAGCATCTCCTTCAGCCTCCACCTGAATAGCCGAAGGCATTGAAAGGATTGTAATGGAATCTTCCAATCCCGGGCCTATAGTAATTTTTTTATTTTGACTGCCAATCATGATCGACTGGTAGTAGTCATCGTGGAATATCCATAAGGCATACATATGCTGACCCCCAGTTCATTTGTTAGTCAGATTTTTTCTTATCATCTGCTTCAGATTTGGAGGTTTCCTCCTCAGCAGCTGCAGGTTCTTGCTTCGGAGCTGCCTTCTCTTCTGTTTCTGTGCTTGTTTCTTCTAATGTCTCTTCAGGCTGTGACTCTTCTTCCTCAAGTGCTTCCAATTCTTCCTCATATTCTGCTAACTCATTTTCAATCTCATCTAATTTTTGCTGACGTTCTTCACTGTCGAGATCTCCGTCCGCTTTTACCTGCTCACGGTACTTCAAGAGCCCGAACATAATCAAGTCCCGGTCTTCCAAGAACCTTGCTGCTTCCAGGGCTTCTTCCGCCTTCCCTCTTCCGATATTTATCCAGTACTCATAATAAAGCGGGTCGGATTGAAGGGACACCGTGTTACGGACATTTTCTTTCTGTTCCTCCGTCAATGACTCGTTGATAATATAAGAAAGCGCAAGCTGGTATTGAGTGACCTTTGGTATTTCGTCAATTTCATACGACTGTAGTTCTGTAACCAC
This sequence comes from Bacillus sp. SRL337, assembly GCF_984799155.1. Taxonomy (NCBI): domain Bacteria; kingdom Bacillati; phylum Bacillota; class Bacilli; order Caryophanales; family Bacillaceae; genus Bacillus; species Bacillus sp. SRL337. The sequence goes on from NZ_OZ481793.1 coordinate 3,889,671, forward strand.
ATCACTGTACTTATTGAGCAAAAAGCTTTCCTGCGCGGACACTACCCTTTCCTGCTTTGGATACAAGAAGAAAAGCGAATAAATAGAATAAATAAGGGCTGGGATTAAGAGTAATGACACACCCAGCAGGACATATCTGTTTAGTTTCCACTTCTTCTTGCTCACAGCCATCAGGAGGGAATCCGACTTTTTGGTTTCCTCTATCAAGTGGTTGATCACTTCGCTGAGCTGTTCAAAGCTTTCAGCTTCCACTATCCTTTTGGTGTTTGGTGACAATTTTAATGTCCCGCTGAAATTCATATACTCCTCGAATGAATGCTCCCGATCTACGATAGATGTGACAGCGGCTTTGGTTTCCTTCAGCAGAAGATCTTCATCTTTTTCATAAGGGGGCAGGCTTTCCTTAACACCATAATGGATAAAGTGAGGAGTCAGCCCTTGGTCAAATACTATGTTTTCCGGACAGACAATAAGATGCAGGCGTGCCAGCTGATGATCCTGAACTTTTTTTACCAGCTGATAAGAGCACATCAGCCGCTCCTTTTCACTCTCCTTTAAGAGGGATGGAAAAACGAAGGTGTCTGGAATGGTATTTTCGATGCGGAGTTCATCATTTTCCATGGTAATATCCTTCTGGATGGCAGGGGAAATGCTCTTCAGGATGCTGATTTCTGATAGATCATCCAGTCGTATCTTTTCTTTTTGAAAGATCAATGTCATCTTGTGTTCTTTTCTATGTACTACTGCTTCAAGTATATCTTGCAGATACGATCCTTTTTTTTGTGACATTCGCTTGGTCTCCTTCATAAAATTTCAATACGGTCTCCGGAACGGATGCCCGCATCCAACAGCCGAATGCTGCCAGGAACCACTTTCCTTTTGTTGGCGATCCGGATCCAATAACCTTCTCTCGGCTCAACTCCGAGCTTTTGAGTCTGCCACACAAGGTCAATCATCTTTTTCACAGTATGATAGTTTGATAATCTCAAATCAAAGCAACGCTTATCATAGCGTTCAAGATTGATCGTGATTTCAATATACATGTCAGGGTTCACCTCATAAGGAAGGAGCGCCCCAATTACCGTTAAGCGCTCCTTCATGTTTAAAATGGATCGGGATAATCTTATCCGCGAATTTGATTGGCAATTTGAGCATCTGCATCCTCAAGGGACTTAGCTGTGCTGGTCAATTGCATTGAAATGTCTTCAAGCAGCTGCTGCATTTGCAGGAATGAAGGGCGAAGGGTTTGGTATTGTTCAGCGAATGCTCGGCTGGATTCACCTTCCCACATGCCTTCAAGCTCGGAAATCATATTATCCAGACGTGAAATCTGTTCTCCTACCTGGCTGCTTTCACTTGTGTAACGATTGGACATACTAATCAATTCTGCTGGGGTAACGCGAATAATTCCTGACATATTAAATCATCTCCCTTTTCATAAGTTTTGGTGGTAATCATCTATTTCATATCAGAATACCCATACAAGAAAAACAGATTCTAGAAACCTATGTAATCCGTTTCCTTCCAAAAATAAAGACAATTGTTTCCATACATTCATTAATATAGTATTACAAACACCTAAACAAACTCAATTTTTCCAGCAAAAAGGAAACTATATGACTATGCCCAACTATTTTGAAGGGACATTTGTCATAATTTCCCTTACAAAATTCTAGGTTGATAGTATGAGAGTGAATACCTGCGGGTTCTTAAAGAGCACGCACTTTAGGTCGGTGACCATTTAGTAACAAGTCCTTACTTTATATCCTTATTTTTACTTACCTAAACCATTTTTTAGTGAAAATACAGACTTTTTTCAGGGGGTAGCAAAATTATTTCCGAGACTTCCTAAAACTTATCACCCCTTCACTTCCATCCTTTCCTTCCGTCCTGCATTCTCCCCTCGCCCAGACTCCCTGGCCTTCTTAGAAAGACCAAACCCGGGATATAAGATTCTTACCGAAACCAGAGAAAAAATTGTTAATATACGTGCAGGTGCTAAAGAGAGAACAGAGAAAAGGACGACCATAACGATGAGTTGAAAGAAATCTGTAAAAAAAGAAGACATCAGAAACTGCGCTATAACGCAGCCGATCCCGGCAGCAGCCAGGTAAGGAGTAGTATGAACCCTTAATTCGTTTCTTTGCCGTTTGGAATACGTACCGGAATTGAGCATTTTCACATTGAATACATAAAAAAAGACGAGCAGCCCTATCAATAGGAACAGACCAATCACGAACGGAAGCGCACCTTGAGCTCCAATATGAAGATATACTAGTTTCTGTACGACTAAGAAATACAGATAGGCATTGAAGCTTCCGTAAATCCCCATGAATAAATACTAGGTAAGTTCAAACTTATATGGAGCGAGGACTAAAGGAATGGCGGCAAGGTGAATCAGCAGTGTTGGAATTATCACCGGCCAAAAACAAAAGCGCAAGCGGCTGTTCAGCTCCGTACAGATTGGAGGGCTTCTGTATGAGATAAAGGAAACACAATGAACGTAGTGAGTTGATGTTGACTTATCAAAAGGAAGAAGACCGAAATCTGCTAGGAGCTGCTGGCCGCTGGAGCTGGATGCAGAAATTAATCTTTTTCATCCACATACCAAGACTTCTATAGTATCTGAAACAAGGAAAAAGGTTGTTCCAATACCAGGAGACTGCAAGTTCAAGTAAGATAACGCTATCTCATCCAGCCCGTGCTTGTCTTTCATATGCTCTCACCTGCCTCAGCTTTTATTTTCTCCGCTCCTGCCCCTATTCAATGCACCTGCTGCTTCACTTTCACCCGTTCGAAAGCACCGGTAATTTCCTTCACCAACACTTCTCCCGTTGCCTGCCTGGCGTGCAGCCACTCAATCCCGTCTTTATTGATCATCCTCAGCGTCCAGTTATAGGATGGGGATGATAAGACATGGACCCCTTCAATGGCCCATTCAGATTCACTTCTGTAAAACACCATCAGCCGGTTGGAATGAATTTTCCTCTGCACTGATCTCCTAAAATGTTTAATCAGCAAACTATCCTCGCCCAGTTCATTATTCATGCGAACTTGCTCCAGATTGAATACGTCCTGTTCTTTAACATACTGATAATAATCCCTCGGCAGCAGGTACAGGCAGTCATTCATACGGACTGTCCGATTCTCGATACCCATCAGCATCCTTGGAAAGATCACCTGCTTCATTGTCCACTCCGGAGCCGGATGAGTATAGATGCTGTAGTTTGTTTCATTTTCTTTCATGCATTCGACAACCATCTCGTCGCTAAAATAAAATATACTTTGTTCCTCTTCGTCTGTCATAACCTCCGACACCAACTTGCTTCTGGCCAATACCCACATGGCCCCAATGAAGGAATCGTCGAATTTCAATTCTCCATCCATGTAATCTACTAACTCCATGCCATGAAGCTTTTTGAACATCCTTTCCCATTCTTTCTCCAACTCATCTTCTCCATAATGAGGAAACGGGTTAGATACACCTATCAATACTTTTCCGCCCAGCATTTTAACCAGTAAATATAAATCTTCATTTGTCAGCTTCCAGTTTGCCATTTCGAATCCTCCTCATCTCTTAACCAAATTGCTTTATTTCTTTAGGATTTGCCAGCATTGAAGGCAAACAGCTGATTTTTCATAATGCCTTCTCATCATGCTTTTCTTCTTTCAGGTAAGGTATGAGACTGTCCATATCTGTTGTAAAATAACAAACTTGCTTTGGTTCGTATGCTACTTCATGCTCAACAATCAAGTATTCATCTAGAGGGATATTATTAAAAAATTTCTTCCATTTAAATTTCTTTTCCATCTTTTTCGTTTCTTCCTCTACCTTTTTTCCATCCCATTTGAAAACGCCATAGCTCGGAAGGTCGATTTTAATGCCGGGGAAATGATTTGTTACCTCTTCTTTTATTTCATCAGTAAGACGCATCTCAGTGACCATGACTATTTTTTCCTCGCCACATCCATGATTTTGTTTGATTGATAGTCGTATTCTTGATTACTTAGTTCTTGCTTTGTAAAAATAGCGATACAAAAATGGGTTTCTTCCGTTTTCTTTTTTGAGAACATATTGAGCAGACCTCCGGAATTTGAATTGATGTTATCCTTACTCTTATTAACTTTTCCTTAGGTTTTTTGGCAAAGTGAATTGAGGATATACTTTTTTCACAGTGTCTTCATTCTTCTGGATAAAGTAGTACCGGTGCAGTGAGGTTGAAAAGAAAGCAGTCAATATGGACAATATTGCTACCCCTGTAATGATGATGGTCATGAACACAGATTCAGTCATAAACGAAGAAATGAGAGTCTGGGCGATGATATAGCCTATACTTGATGTTGCTATGAATGGGGAAATCTTTAGTTTATTGCCTTTCTTCTGCAGCTTTGCATATGTACCGGAGTACAGCATTTTCACATTGAAAATTTAAAAGGACACCAGCAATGCAATCAGCAGAACTAATCCTGCAATGAAAGGCATCTTGCTATCAATGCCTATATTGACGTACAAGAACTTCTGGATGACCAAAAAATAAATATAAGTATTTACGATTCCATACACCCCTAAGAACAGGTAATAGGATTTTTCATATTTGAAAGGATCTGCAATATATGGAATCGCCCAAATATGTAAGAGGACCACCGGAATGACCGCACCCCAGAAAAATGCAGATGAGAAGGGTTCACCCAATATAGGCAGCAACTATAGGAGTCATATTTAACTTGGAATTTCCTTTTTGCAGCTTTAAATATCTACCTGAATAAAGCATCTTCACATTAAAAAATGGAATTAAAGACAATAGTAACACCATTAGCAGAAAACCTATAAGAAAGAAACTTCTGCCTTCCACACCGATGTACAGATATAAAAATTTCTGGATGACAATGAAATACACATACGTATTTACAACTCCAAAGACACCCAAATACAAATAATAAGATTTCTCAAACTTATATGGGGCAATGATATAAAGGGTTGCCCACAAATGTATAACTAAGCATGGAATTAGAGCTGCTATAAAAAATGGAACAGATAAAGGGATGCTCAGTAATGGTAATAAACCCACAAAATCCATACATATTAATAAGAAACCTATGACATTTCTCCTGTTTTCTTTAGGAGTTTGCATACCCTGAAGATAAAAGGCTGATCTTTCAAGATTGTCCATCTTATACCCTACTATTCAATTTTTTGTTCTTTTATGTAAGATATGAGTCTGTCTACTTCTGTTGTATAATAAAGTACTTGGTTGGGATTGTAGGATACTTTTTGCTCGACAATCAAGTACTCATCTATGGGTATATTGTTAAAAAACTTCTTCCACTTGTATTTTTTCTCCATCTTTTTTGTTTCCTCATCTAATTTTTCCGGATCATAATGGAAAACGGCGTAGCATGGAACCTCTATTTTACTGTCCGGAAACTGATTTTGAAGTTCACTCTTCATTTCATAAGATAATGTCATTTCTGTGACTGCTACCACGCTTTCTTCAGTTTCATCCAATATTTGATCTGCTTGAAGGTCATACTCCTCATTACTTAATTCTTGCTCCGGAAAAATTGCTATACAAAACAGGGGGGCTTTTGATTTCTTCCTTGCAAACATGTAGGGCTCCTCCTTAACTCCAATAAAAGCTATGCATTTTTTCTTAGCTTTTTAGGTAAACCAAATTCAGGATATATTTGTTTCACTTTTTCCATGTTTCTATTTATATAAATATACCTGTGTATATTAGTGGAAAAAAAGGCAGTTGCCACAGAAAGTAAAGAGAATACACCAATAATGAGTAGTATTTTAATCGATTCTACAAAAAATGAAGACAGAATGAATTGTGCCAAAACATAGCCTAAGCCAGAAGCTGCCGCAAAAGGTGAGAAATTAACTGTTTTTTCACCTTTTTGAAGTTTTGAGTATGTTCCTGAATAAAGTGAACGTATGTTAATCCAGTTCATAACAATCAAAAGAATTATACATATCAGCAGACCTGTAAAAGCTGGCACTACTCCATTAACCTCAAAATTATTATAGATGAGTTTCTGTATAACTAAAAAATAGACAAATGTATTAATCACACCGTATATTCCAAAGAATAGATAATATAATCGTTCATATTTATAGGGAGCAATGATAAATTGCACAGCCCAAAAGTGAATTAGAATGACAGGGATTAGCCCCACCCACAGGATGACGGGGATCCTCGGCTCCCCAAAAAGAAAGATTAAACCAATAAGATCTAGAAAAATCAGAAAGAAAACGAGTATATTTCCCCGGTTTTCCCTTGGTTTTTGGAATCTTAAATAAGAAAGACTAACTTCATCTATTTTATCTTTCTTCACATAAACACCTCTTTAACTTGATTAAAACCATGAGCTGACTTTATCAATAATATTTTTAGTACCCTTCTTTATAGAATCAGCTACCGAGTCCAATTTACCATCACTGTCGAAATCCATAAATTTAATATCTGAAAGAGCAGTAGTCATCAGTATCCCTGCTCCTGCTCCTACCAAGGCCCCCACTGCAACTCCAACAGGTCCCCCGAAAGCTACTCCTGCCATAGCCCCAAATTGAGCACCAGCCATTGCAGATGCTGCAATAGAAGCACCAGCTACTACTACATCTCCAATTACATTTCCTGCAATTTCACTTGGAGATTGGTTCTGATCAATTCCATGATAAATATCACCAGCAATCGTTGTTCCAACTCCTATATAACCAATTTTATTTCCTGCCCACTTGAATGACTCTTTCACACTTGTCATTGGATCCACTAACTTATAAAGATTTTTATTATTGGTAGCATTTGTTCCCGAATATGTTTTTTTATTATTATTGTTTAATTCCGGTTTATCTACATTTAGCTTTACCCTTTCCTTCCCTTGTGCGGTTGTATAATAGCTCTTCGTGACTCCGAACCCCTTTCTTGCAAGGTTCACACTCTTCGCAGCCCCATACCCCGTTGCAGTAACCACACCCAGATTGGCTGCCGCATTAATCGGCTGGTCCCGCCACTGATCAAAGTTGATGCCAAGGGTCGGTGTCGGGTCCCATTCAGGCTGAAGTCCATTCACGGTATCTGCTGCTTCGGCTCCGTTTTCAACAAATCGGGAATTATTGGTCAAATCAAAATAAGGGTTTGTTGATCCGCTGCCCGCCTCGTAATTAGGGTTGTAACAGCTATTGGGCTGATAGGTATCTATGGAAATTTTGCCGCTGGAGAAAAGACCTTGAATTTGCTGGATGTACTGATTCATCAATTCAACATCTTGTTGTACCGGCTCGAGATTGGCTGATTGGCTTTGATCAAATTGATGAAGCTTTTCCAGCGTTTGATCTTTATGCTGTCCCGCAGTATGCACTTCTTGAAGAAATGGACTGTCATTCAATCTTGGCAGTGAGATGATATCTTGCACACTCTGGATCGTCCCATTAGTCTCACTTGTTAAATCCATAACAGTGTCTCTTCCACGATTCAAACCATTTTCCACTTCATTCTGCAGGAAGTTCTCCCGTATATAACCATTTTGAGCCGGTTCAAACCCTTGGAGTTCACCTTTTATGGAGTTTAAAGCAGCCTCATAGGTTGCTGCCATCTGTTGATAGAATTCCAGGAAGGATTGATGAGAATCTTGATAAAATGCCTGGATTGACTCCCCTCCTCTTCCCTTGAATGAAGCTTCATCAGAGATAAAACTGCTGACCGCCGACTCAATTTCCACCATTTGATCCTTCTGCCGGTTTAGCGTTCTAAGAAGTTGGTCAATTCCTGTTTCCAATGACATCACATCAAGTGTTTTCATCCTGGTTCCTCTCCTTACCTGACTTTGATATGCGAAGACAAATTCTTATCGGTGTCCCTCATATTGTGGACAGACTCCCGTGTCGAGCTTTCATTTCTGATGAGCAGTTCTTTATAACTCTGGACCATCATTTCCATTGTCTGATTCAGCTCATTCAACTTTGTAACCACATCTAAATGATTTCCCTGTCCGATATCATTTGGCATGTCCGGCTGAAGAGAGTCGGCTGACGATTTTATTTTCGAGAGATTCTCCTCTATCTCACCCTGCACCAAGCGGATTTCATTGACCACACATAATACCTCCCCGAATTAATTGATTTCGGCTTTTGCTCTTTCTTCCGCTTCAAGCCTCTGAATGGTATGTTCAATTGCTTGTATTTCACTTTGTAAGCTTTGTATCTTGCTGTCCAGCTCAGAAAACACTTCACTAAACTGAGTCGTTTCAATATCTGTAAAGTAATGAAGCATTCCTTTAAGCCTTATTTCATCGAATTGATTCGCAAGAGTGCCCTGCCAGGTAAAAGCGGAAAGTTCAGGGTTGGTAATCGTTTCCCGATAACTTGAAAACTCCTGCTGGTTTTTTCGAAGCTTGCTGCTGCAATCCTGGAGCCTTTGAAACTGTTCACGCTTTTCCCTTAACAATCCATAATAATAAAATAATGACAAGAACCTTCACCTCACATGATTTGATCACTTTTTATATAAAATTTCCCAATCTTTTTAACTATAACATGGATGATATTGTGTCAGAATGATAGAATCTGTTTATTTTTTCCACTGAATTAATTGGTTCTTTACTCCTATTTTGATGATGTTTCTTCATTTAAAATACAAGTGCTCATTCTTAAGTAGCACAGTTTTCGGAAAATTAAACCTTAATATTGAAATTTTCCCACTATTATTTATACCAAACGAAAAAGCAGCTGTAGACAATAAGTCAAACAGCTGCTTCAGCTTGCAGGTAAAATCAATGTCATGGGTTATGTTTAAATACTGTGTTTTGAATGAATAGTTGATTTCTGCTGCAGACGTACGACTCCGCGGGGCGGGCGGTGAACTAAAAAGCGGAAGCGCCTTGATCAGCCCCGACAGGCATAAGACGAGCCGGCAGGAAGGTTGGCTCTTTAACCTTCTTGACGGATTGGCTTATGACCCCGAGGGGCTAGGCGCTGGAGCTGGATTGATAAAAAGCGGAAGCGGCCGTTCAGCGCCGTACGGATTGGAGGGCTCTCGCATGAGATAAAGGAAACACAACGAACAACGTGAGTTGATGTTGACTTATCGCAAGGAGAGAGACCGAAATCCGCTAGGCGCTGGCCGCTGGAGCTGGATTGATAAAAAGCGGAAGCGCCTTGATCAGCCCCGACAGGCATAAGACGAGCCGGCAGGAAGGTTGGCTTTTTAACCTTCTTGACGGATTGGCTTATGACCCCGAGGGGCTAGGCGCTGGAGCTGGATTGACTAAAAAGCGGAAGCGGCCGTTCAACGGCGTACGGATTGGAGGGCTTCTGTATGTGATAAAGGAATCACAACGAACATAGTGAGTTGATGATGACTTATCATTAAAAAGCGGAAAGGCCCGTTCAGCCGTGTACGGACTGGACTGGCTACATATGAGATAAAGGAATCACGAAGAGTGGAGCGATTCGATGATGACTTATCTCAAGGAGGAGCCGGGAAGTACGCTAGCAGCTGGGCGTTGGAGCTGGATTCGCAAGGAAGGAGACCGAAATCCGCTAGTCATGGGCCGCTGGAGCCGGATTGTACTCCTCGCTGCGCTTGCGGGGTCTCACCTGTCCCGCTAATCCCGCAGGAGACCGTACGCCTTCCGCTCCAATCAACACGTTTGATACAAAAAATATTTCATTGCTGACGATGCTTACGTTTGCTGCAAAAAAATTTTAAGAAATCAGAAAACTGGGAAGGCAGGATCAAGTCCGGTTTAATATTTTCGATTCTTCTCACATAAAAATCCCCTCCAATCAAAGGTTGGAGGGGATTTGGCCTGAAACAAATGTAAACAAGTCAAACAGCTGCTTTTTTAGATTTATTAATATTTAAGAAAAATAAAAACCACCAAATATGTATTTGGTGGAGACGGTGGGAATCGAACCCACGTCCAGACATATCGCCACTTAAGCGTCTACGAGCGTAGCCGATATATTCGCGATTTCGCTGCAACTTCTGCCTATCGACGGGCGTCCGTGCAGCTAGCCTGATTAATCTCTTCCTTCATCCTCAGACGGTGGAATCCGGCGTAGCCCACTGAAAGTGAGTCCCTTACCCTACCACATGGGCGATGGAGGGAGGAACCGCTAAGCTAGCTTACGCTGCTAAAGCGAAGTTGTTGTTAGATTTGCCAGTTATTATTGGCGTTGACGTTTTATCGTGGACGATCCCCACGGCTCGCAACTCAAGCTCGAACTATCCCTGTCGAATCCGTAACGTCCCCATGATAGTTGGTTTAGTTGCGCTGTGGCAAAAAAACCTTAAGGGAAGAACGGGCAGAATAAGTTAAGCTCAGTTACTTATTCAGTTGTCCTTGCTGCCGCGTATTACCTTGCGACAATTATTATTATAACAAATCTGCAGTAATTTGCAATGAATAGGCTTATGGTAAATTACGTTAATCAGTAATTACCTTTCTGCCTTTGAGCAAGTTCACGCTGGATGGTGCGGTTTGCATCTTTTCGTTTCAGGTCTTCACGCTTATCAAATTTCTTTTTACCTTTGGCGAGACCGATCAACAGCTTTGCTACTCCATTTTTAATATAAAGCTTTAACGGTACCAAGGAGTATCCCGCTTCTTTTGTTTGTCCGATCAGCTGGGATATCTGCTTTTTATGAAGCAGGAGCTTGCGTGTCCTGAGCGGCTCATGATTATAGCGGTTTCCCTGCTCATAAGGACTGATATGCATATTGTGTACAAATACTTCACCCTGCTGGATTCTGGCAAAAGAATCTTTCAAGTTCACCCGGCCGGCTCTGATGGCCTTGATTTCAGTTCCCTGCAGGACAAGACCCGCTTCGTATGTTTCTTCAACGGCAAAATCATGGCGCGCTTTTTTATTTTGTGCAATTAACTTTCCTTCACCCTTTGGCATCTGGCTTCCCCCTCTTTCTTTGGCAGCGTCTGTTTTCTCTTTTTACATGCCGCCTGTGCAGACTGGTATCTTCATTATACAAGCTGAAAGCAAAGGAGAAAAGAAATCTCATCTTTTCTCCTTAATCCGCTTATTTACGTTTTTTTGGTTTTCTTTTGCTTCGTGGCGCATTTTCAAACTTTTTGCTGCCTTTTTTCTTCTTGTTCTGCGGAGGGCGCGTGGACCATTCGCCTGAATCTTTCTTCGGCTTTTCGCCCCCGTTTCGGTCCTTTTGCTTCGTTCTGACCACTGTCGGGCGCTCGTCACGCGGTCGCTGGTTGCTCTTCATGCCGACAATTTCAAAGTCGATGGCACGCTCATCTTTGTTGACGTTCACGACACGGATCGTGATCTCATCTCCAATTCGGAAAACATTCGCGGTCCGCTCACCGATCATCGCCATTGATCTTTCATCAAAGCGATAGTAGTCATCTGTCATGTAGCTTACATGGACAAGGCCTTCAATCGTGTTGGACAGTTCGACGAACATTCCGAAGTTCGTAACAGAAGAGATGATCCCTTCGTATTCTTCACCGACCTTATCAAGCATGTATTCTGCTTTCTTCAGTTCATCAGTCTCACGTTCAGCGTCAACCGCTCGTCTCTCACGGCTTGATGTATGATCAGCGATTTCATCCATTTGGGCTGCCCACTTCGCTCTTGTACTCTCATCCAGCTTGCCTTCGATCAGGTATGTTCTGATCAGACGGTGAACGATCAAGTCAGGATAACGGCGGATCGGTGATGTGAAATGTGTGTAGTACTGTGTTGAAAGCCCAAAGTGTCCAAGGCTTTCAGCATAGTATTTCGCCTGCTGCATCGAGCGAAGCATCATGGTCGATACAACCACTTCCTCCGGCTTCCCTTCCACTGCCTCAACAATTTCCTGAAGGGCACGCGGGTGGACAGAATTGGCTGTTCCCCTGACAAATAACCCAAAGTTCGTAATGAACTCAAAGAATTTTTGCAGTTTTTCTTCTTTTGGGTCTTCGTGGATACGGTAGATGAACGGAACATCCATCCAATGGAAGTGTTCAGCAACCGTTTCATTGGCAACAAGCATGAATTCCTCGATAAGACGCTCGGCCACCGAACGGGTTCTTAGCACGACATCTGTCGGTTTGCCTTCGTCATCCACCAAAACCTTTGATTCTTTAAAATCAAAGTCGATGGCACCACGGGTCATGCGTTTTTCCCTCAAGATCTGCGCAAGCTCTTCCATTTGTTCGAACATCGGGACGATCGGTTCATAATGGTCACGGACCTTTTCATCTTTATCCACAAGGATTTTGTTCACATCTGAATAAGTCATCCGTTCTGTCGTTTTAATGACGCTCTGGAAAATTTCGTGTTTGACCACTTCACCATTGGAGTTTATTTCCATCTCGCAACCAAGGGTCAATCGGTCGACTTTGGGATTCAAGGAACAGATACCGTTTGAAAGGCGATGCGGAATCATCGGGATCACCCGGTCCACTAAATACACACTGGTCCCTCTTTCAAACGCCTCTTGGTCAATCGGGGAGCCTTCCGTCACATAATAGCTGACATCCGCGATATACACGCCAAGCTTGTAATTCCCGTTATCCAATTGTTGTACCGTAACCGCATCATCAAGGTCCTTCGCATCCGCGCCATCAATGGTGACAATCGTTTCATTGCGTAAATCCCGGCGGTTTTCAAGCTCAGAGGGATCAATTTCATCCGGTACATTGTTCGCCTGCTCCATTACTTCATCAGGAAATTCAACTGTTATACCATGTTTGTGGATAACCGATAAGATATCAACACCGGGATCATTTTTATGCCCCAGTATATCCGTGACTTCCCCTTCGGCGCTTTTCCTGCCTTCAGGATAGGAGGTCAATTTGACAACCACTTTATGCCCTTCAACTGCTCCCATGTTGGCTGATTTCGGGATGAAGATATCACTGGAGAATTTCTTGTCGTCAGGGATGACAAATCCGAAATGCTTGCTTTCCGTATAGGTCCCGACTACCTGTGATACGCCTCTTTCCAAAATCCGGACGATGGAACCCTCTCTTCTGCTTCCTGACGTTTCAGAGGATACTCTCGCCAGGACGATGTCGCCATTCATGGCATTATTCGTTTCATTTGGCGGAATAAAAATGTCATCTAGTCCCGGTTCATCAGGGATCACAAAAGCGAACCCTTTCGCATGACCAGATAGTTTTCCCCGGACAAGATTCATTTTCTCCGGCAGGCCATAGCGGTTGCTGCGCGTGCGGACAACAAGTCCTTTTTCCTCCATTGTCACAAGAGCTTTGACAAACTCTTTAAAATTGGAGGAACCCTCGATCCCGAAAGCCTCTTCCAACTCCTGTACCGTCAATGGCTTATACGCTTCATCTTTCATATAAGAAAGAAGCTTGTCTATTTTTTCGCGAATAGAATCATCCATTTTCAAACCTCCTAAAGCATAATTTAAACAGTCCAATCCAGCCCTTCAAGGAATGCAAATACATCTTCATGCAGCTGCTCTTTCTCCTTATCCAGCGTAATGACATGGCCGGATTCCTCATACCATTTAATGTTTTTATTATCAGATTCGACGGCGTTATAAATAATATTCGCCGAATCGGTATTGATCATGTGGTCATTCCGTGCCTGTATAACAAATGTCGGACTGTAGATCATATCGACATTGTCACGAACATCGGCAATCAGTTCCTGAAGCGCCTTTAACGTATCCATCGGTGTTTTCTTGAACTCTTCTATTTCTTTTTCAATCTGCGCAGGGTCTTTTCCTTCAAACTTCTTAAATTCCCTGGCATAATCGACCACACCTTCATACATGACTTCTTCACTTTTTATGTACATCGGCGCACACATCGGTACAATACCCTTTACAGGTACAGTGTAACCTAATTTCAGTGAAAATACCCCTCCAAGCGAAAGACCGGCAACAGCAATCTCCTCATATCCTTTGCTCTTCAGATGGTTGTATCCGTCCATGACATCCTTCCACCAGTCTTCAGGCCCTGTATGGACAAGTTCCTCCGGCGGAACGCCATGTCCCTTATAATGAGGCGCATGTGAAGAATAGCCTTTTTTCTCAAGGAAGCGGCCCAGCATGCGGACATCGGCGGAATTCCCGGTGAAACCGTGTAAAAGCAGTACAGCACGGGGACCGGCTTCGAAAGTGAATGGTTTTGGCAAAACAGTTTTCATTGTTGTAACTCCTTTAAAATGTATTCAGCAACTGCCATTTACTGCGATTTATAAACGGCTTATCATATTTTTTCAGGGACTAAACATGTTAAGTCGATTGGTGATCTCCTGGGAGCAGCGGGGCTCATCCAGCTCCAGCGGCCAGTGCCTAGCGGATCTCGTTCTCTCACCTTACAAAAAGTCATCATCGAACCGCTAACGCTTTTCTGATTCCTATATGTGATGAGAGAAATTCGCCAATCCGTACACTGAACGGCCGCTCAGCATTCCATGAATCCAAAGAGGTTCACTGCCCGCCACACGGAGTCACTCATCCTGTAGCGGAGACCCACCTTGTTTATTAATCAAACGTTTGATTAATATTTGACCTACCCTTTATTTTAAGCAATTAAAGGCAAAACAATCCAGTAATGAACCCTATTATGTATAATTTTTCTCCTCTGGAAAATATAAAAAAACCCGGCCGTCACGGACCGGGTTTCCTATGCTTAAAAACCGAAGTAAGTTACTGCAAGCGTCAAAATGAAAAATAATACGGAAAGAACAATTGTAATGCGGTGCAGCACTAAATCGAGTCCGCGCGCTTTCTGTTTTCCGAATAGTTGTTCTGCACCACCTGAGATGGCACCTGATAATCCTGCACTTTTACCTGATTGCAATAGTACAACTACAATAAGACCAATTGAAACAATGATAAGTAAAGTGATTAATAATGTATGCACGAGTCCCACCTCCTGAAACGAACATTAAACAATACTCTCATTTTATCATACCCGTTCCATGGTCACAATAAGGTTTTGAATTTTTTGGCGATATGCACGTAAATGACTTCTCCTTCTTGTTTGCAAACGGTATCTGTGGATGCCAGGTCCTATTTTTTTCAAACACGTTGACTCTATCAGGCATACTTTGGCCAATTGACATCGGCATACGCCATCTTCACCCTGGGTCTACACTTTACTATCTTTCCTTTTTCAGCGGATTGTTTCGATGGGACAGTATGGAAGATTCTCCAACATGGTTCAGTACATCAGGGGTTATCCCTGTTCCAAAATGGGTAGGATGAATTAAGGTTACTTAAGCGTTGATGACCGATTTCCCTTGTACAATCGCTTCTGATTTCAGACTCATCTTGCAGCAGCTGAAGAGGAGGAATTTCTATGACCAATAAGAAGCGCAATACCACAGAGCAAAGAAAAAATGAGCACATTGATATTTGCTTAACAAAGGAAGTGGAATCGGATGAGATGACCACCGGGTTCGAAGCGTTCCGGTTTCAGCATAACGCCCTTCCGGAAATTGATTTTCGTGAGGTTGATCTCAGTACATGCCTTTTGGATAAGCACCTGAAAGCACCGTTTCTAATCAGTTCGATGACAGGCGGAACCGAAACGGCTGCCAAAATTAATGAGACACTCGCAAAAACTGCAGAAAGGCGGGGATGGGCAATGGGTGTCGGTTCGATGAGGACAGCGCTGGAGAAGGAACAAACTGTCTATTCGTATAATGTACGCAAGCATGCTCCCACCATTCCTATCTTGGCAAACATCGGGGCGGTTCAATTCAATTACGGCTATGGAGTCGAACAATGCCAGCGTGCTGTTGACCTCATTGAAGCGGATGCACTCATTCTCCACCTTAACAGCCTGCAGGAGGTTTTTCAGCCCGAAGGCGACACCAATTTCAAAGGCTTGCTGATGGAAATCGAAAAGGCAGCAAGATCCCTCCCTGTGCCTGTCGGTGTAAAAGAAGTCGGAATGGGAATCAGCGGAGGTACAGCACGCCGTCTATATGAAGCGGGTGTATCCTTTATCGATGTGGCCGGAGCAGGAGGCACTTCATGGATTCAGGTCGAAGCTTACCGCTCAAAAGATCCGCTACGGGCAAAAGCAGCGGAAGCTTTCCGCGAGTGGGGAATACCAACTGCCGAAAGTCTGGTGCAAATTAAACGAGATGTCCCAGAAGTGCCTCTGTATGCAAGCGGCGGAATGAAAAATGGTGTACACGCAGCAAAGGCCATCGCGTTAGGTGCAGACATTGCCGGGTTTGGCAGGTCGCTGCTCCCCAGCGCGGCTGCATCTGATGAAGTAGCTCTCGATGAGCAGTTCCAGCGGATTGAATTTGAACTGCGCGCTGCTATGTTCGGAATCGGTGTCACCTCGATCGAGCAGTTGAAAGGGACGGATGCCTTGAGGCGGATCAATTAGTACTAGGTAAAAAGAAGGCCGAAATTCGCTTTTTGAAATTTCGCCTTCTTTTTTCATGGTCTGAGCTGTATGCTCTCGCCTTCTATCCACTACTTTACCAGGATGGTATACTAAAGGATGTAAGCATACTATTTTCCAGGAGGTATGTCATTGAAGAAACTATTCTTCTCATTATTACTGTCTTTTACCGTGGTTCTAAGCGGCTGCTCAGTGCTCGAAGGGGTAAATAACACCTTGGATTATGCCGAAAACGCCACATCCTATGCTAATGAAGTGAGCACATTTGCCAATGAAGTTCCTCCATTGGCTCAACAAGCAGTGTCAGATGAGCAAGCGGCACTTGAATTAGAAACACGGCTTGAGGATATGAAGCGGCAGATAGAGGAATTCAACGCACTTGAAGAACCAGCAGTGGGTGCGGATCTCCATCAGCAGGTGGTGGAGCAAAACGAGCAAGCGCTCAAAGGAATAGATGCTTTTTTAGCCAATATCGAAAATGGAAAACTGGATCCATCGGTGATTGAAAGCACTGAAGTTTTCCAAACGTTAAACGATATCACTAATATAATCAATCAAATTCAACAACTAGGCAGCTAAACTGTCATTTCTGGCACCCTTTTAGAGATGGGTGTCTTTTTAGTTTCTCCGTTCTTCATATATAAAAATTCCCACAAAAAATCCGCCCACTAAGTGGACGGATTCTCCAAGGAAATTACTTCTTGATGTTATAGAACGTTTTCGCTCCAAGGTATTGTGCAGTGTGTGCCAATTGGTCTTCGATGCGAAGCAATTGGTTGTATTTAGCTACACGGTCTGTACGAGAAGGAGCACCTGTTTTGATCTGGCCAGCGTTTGTAGCAACCGCGATGTCAGCGATTGTGCTGTCTTCTGTTTCACCAGAACGGTGAGAGATGACTGCAGTGTAACCTGCGCGCTTAGCCATTTCGATAGCGTCGAACGTTTCAGTTAATGTACCGATTTGATTTACTTTGATCAGGATAGAGTTACCTACACCTTGCTCAATACCTTGAGAAAGCTTGTTTGTGTTTGTAACGAACAGGTCGTCACCTACAAGCTGTACTTTGTTACCGATACGTTCAGTTAGTAACTTGTGGCCATCCCAGTCGTTTTCATCAAGGCCGTCTTCGATTGAAACGATTGGATACTTGTTGCACATTTCTTCGTACCAATCAACCATTTCTTCAGAAGTACGGACAACGCCTTCACCTGATAGGTGGTATTTGCCGTCTTCTTTGTTGTAGATTTCAGAAGCAGCAACGTCCATAGCAAGAAGAACTTCTTCGCCTGGCTTGTAACCGGCTTTTTCGATAGCTTCGATGATTGTAGAAAGAGCTTCTTCGTTTGACTTCAGGTTAGGAGCGAATCCACCTTCATCACCAACTGCTGTGTTGTAGCCTTTACCTTTTAGAACGCTTTTCAGGCTGTGGAAGATTTCCGCACCCATGCGAAGGCCTTCTTTGAATGTAGGAGCACCAACAGGCATGACCATGAATTCCTGGATGTCTACGTTATTATCAGCATGCTCACCGCCGTTAACGATGTTCATCATTGGTACTGGAAGCTGCTTCGCGTTGAATCCTCCAAGGTATTGGTAAAGCTCCACTCCGAAGAAGTCAGCTGCAGCACGGGCAACCGCCATGGAAACACCAAGGATGGCGTTGGCACCCAGCTTGCCTTTGTTTTCTGTCCCGTCCAGTTGGATCATCGCCTGGTCAATTGCCACTTGGTCTGTTACATCATAACCGATGATTTCCTCAGCGATTTCGTTGTTTACGTTTTCTACTGCTTTTTGTACACCTTTTCCAAGGTAGCGGTCTTTGTCGCCGTCACGAAGTTCAACTGCTTCGTATTCACCTGTAGAAGCACCTGATGGTACCAATGCGCGTCCGAAAGCGCCTGATTGTGTGTAAACTTCTACTTCAACTGTAGGATTTCCGCGGGAATCCAATACTTCGCGAGCATATACGTCTGTAATAAATGGCATGTAAATTCTCTCCTTTAAATTAGGGTTTATTTTATTGTTAACATAGTATTGATTTCCGCTCCAGGTGCCGACTCCGCGGGGCGGGCGGTGAGCCTCCTCGGCTTCATAAAAAGTGTAAGCGGCCGTTCAGCGCCGTACGGATTGGAGGGCACTCGCATGAGATAAAGGAAACACGGCAAGCGGAGCGCGCCGATGTTGACTTATCGCAAGGAGAGAGACCGAAATCCGCTAGGCGCTGGCCGCTGGAACTGGATTCGCCTGCGGGGTTACGTTCCAGTAGGTACGTAACCTTGGTCTCACCTGTCCCGCTAGTCCCGCAGGAGGTCGACACCTTCCGCTCCAATCAATTCATTGAGAACAAGGTTTAAATTCTTACAGAGCTTTTGTTATTAATACTACTTGATTAACAAGTAAAAACGCTTTGATTTTCGTTTCATCCACTCTCTTTCCAGAGTCGGGCATGAGTCCACCCTCGGCATGCGCCCAGGGGACCTACACCCTAGGAGAGTGCATTCCGCTGCAATCAACAAAACCTACTTCTTAATCAACGTCTCACCAGTCATCTCTGCCGGTTTGTTTAGATTTAGAAGGTCCAGCATTGTCGGTGCAAGGTCTCCGAGGATTCCGCCTTCACGCAATGAGACGCCTTCTTTCGTTACAATGACTGGTACAGGGTTTGTTGTATGGGCCGTCATTGGATTGCCTTCAAGTGTGACCACTTCATCAGCATTACCATGATCGGCTGTAATTATTGCTGTACCGCCTTTTTCATTGATAAGATCGACGATTTTCCCCAGGCACTCATCCACCGCTTCAATTGCCTGGATTGTCGGCTCAAGCATTCCGGAGTGGCCGACCATATCCGGGTTCGCAAAGTTGAGGATGATGGCATCCTGTCTGTCATTCTTGATTTCTTCAAGAAGTGCTTCCGTGACTTCATAAGCACTCATTTCCGGCTTAAGGTCATACGTCGCAACATCAGGTGAATTGATCAGAATCCTCGTTTCACCCGGGAATTCCGCTTCACGGCCGCCGCTCATAAAGAATGTTACGTGAGGGTATTTCTCTGTTTCGGCTATGCGCAGCTGCTTCAAATTGTTTTGCGCAAGGACTTCACCAACCGTGTTGTCCAGATTCGTTGGTTTGAAAGCAACATATCCGTCAACCGTTTCACTGAAGTGTGTCAGGCAGACAAAATGAAGGTTTTTCGGGTGTTTCGGCCCTCTTTCAAAAGAACGGAAATCATCATTCGTAAACGTATTTGAGATTTGGATCGCACGGTCAGGCCTGAAGTTATAGAAGATGACCGCATCTTCTTCTTCAATAGTCGCAACCGGTTCACCATTTTTCCTTTTGATGACGGAAGGAAGCACGAATTCATCGAAGATTCCATTATCATAGGAATCGACAACCACTTCCAACGGGTTGGAGTATTCCGGGCCTTCACCATACACCATTGCACGATAGGCTTTCTCGACACGGTCCCAGCGCTTATCACGGTCCATGGAATAGTATCGTCCGGAAATAGTGGCAATTTCGCCGACGCCAAGCTCCCGCATAACTTCCTGGGTCTGCTGAATATATTTTTCCGCTGTTTTCGGTCCTACATCACGTCCATCAAGGAATGCGTGGACATATACTTTTTCAAGACCTTCATCAGCTGCCATTCTCAGCAGTGCAAAAAGGTGCTCGATATGGCTGTGTACTCCGCCATCAGAAAGCAATCCGAAGATATGAAGTGCTTTGTCTTTTGTTTTGGCATGCTCCATCGCATCGACGAACGTTTGGTTTTTTTCAAACTCGCCTTCGCGGATGGAAACATTGACGCGTGTCAAGCTTTGATAAACAACGCGTCCTGCACCGATATTCAAGTGTCCGACTTCCGAGTTGCCCATCTGGCCTTCAGGCAGGCCGACCGCTTCTCCGCTCGCTGTCAGCGTGCTGTGCGGAAACTGGTTCCAATAACGGTCGAAGTTCGGTTTTTTCGCTTGAGTTACTGCATTTCCTTTGTCCTCTTCACGACATGCAAATCCATCTAAGATGATAAGAGCAACAGGAGATTTACTCATTGGAACCTGCCTCCAGTAATTGAAGGAATGACTTCGGCTCCAGGCTGGCTCCTCCTACAAGTGCTCCATCGATATCTGATTGCGCCATATATTCACCGATGTTGTTGGGCTTAACGCTTCCGCCGTACTGGATACGAAGAGCTTCAGCCGCTTCTTGAGAGAATTGCTCAGCCACTGTCTGGCGGATATGGGAGCAAACTTCATTCGCATCTGCAGAAGTGGAAGATTTGCCTGTACCGATTGCCCAGATCGGCTCATAAGCAATGACAGTAGATTTCACTTGTTCTTCAGACAGGCCATCCAGTGCTTTTTTCACTTGGTCACCGACGATTTGTTTTGTTTGTTCAGCTTCACGCTGCTCCAATGTTTCACCCACACATACGATTGGAGTCAAACTGTAGTTGAACGCTGCCTTGGTCTTTTTATTAACCGCTTCATCTGTTTCATTAAACAGTTCACGGCGTTCGGAATGTCCAAGAATGACGTATTTCACGCCAAGATCCTGTAATGCAGCTGGACTGATTTCACCAGTGAAGGCCCCGCTTTCCTCAAAGTGCATGTTTTGGGCACCGATTTCCACTTGATAGTCAGCAGTACTTTCTACCAAACGATCAAGGAACAAGGCTGGAGCGCAGATCACGGACTCCACTTTATCAGAAGATGGAACAAGACCGTTTACTTCTTCAGCAAAGTTTTTTGCTTCCGTCATCGTTTTATTCATTTTCCAGTTTCCTGCGATAATTGGTTTACGCATACTTCTCATCCTTTCCTTACTTGTCGTTAAGTGCGGATACTCCTGGAAGTTCTTTTCCTTCCATGAACTCAAGGGAAGCACCGCCGCCAGTAGAGATGTGGCTCATTTTATCGGCTAGATCGAATTTTTCAACCGCTGCGGCTGAATCTCCTCCGCCAATGACAGAATATGTATCTGCAGCATCGGCCAAAGCTTGAGCGACGGCCTTCGTGCCATTCGCAAACTTCTCAATTTCAAATACACCCATTGGTCCATTCCAGATGACTAGACGGGAATCCTTAATGACGCTTGCATACTGTTCTTGCGTCTTAGGACCGATGTCCAGCGCTTCCCAATCAGAAGGAATCTCTTCGATTGGCACGACTTTCGTGTTCGCATCATTCGAGAAGTCGTCTGCAACTACCACATCAACCGGCATATAGAATTTGACGCCTTTATCTTCTGCTTTTTTCATGAATTCTTTCGCTAAATCGATTTTATCTTCTTCAAGCAGGGACTTTCCAACCTCATGGCCTTGTGCTTTCACGAATGTGTAAGCAAGTCCTCCACCGATGATTAAATTATCTACATTGTCCAGCAGGTTATCGATGACACCGATCTTATCCTTTACCTTTGCGCCGCCGATGATGGCAGTGAAAGGGCGTTCTGGTGTCGTCAATGCTTTGCCAAGGACCTCAAGCTCTTTTTCAAGAAGGAAGCCTGCAGCTGCAGGAAGATGTTCAGCAACGCCTGCTGTGGAAGCATGTGCTCTGTGAGCCGCTCCAAATGCATCGTTTACATAGACATCCGCAAGTGCCGCAAATTCTTTTGCAAGCTCAGGATCATTCTTCGTTTCACCCGGATAGAAACGGACATTTTCAAGAAGCAATACATCGCCTTCGCTCATCTTTTCGATTTCAGCTTGGACAGTTTCGCCGTATGCCTCATCCGTTTTCGCCACGTCTTTTCCAAGAAGGTCGGAAAGGCGCTTTGCAACAGGATTCAATCTTAATTCTTCAACAACCTGGCCTTTTGGACGTCCCAGATGGCTTGCAAGAATGACTTTGGCTCCCTGCTCAGACAGGTATTGAATCGTTGGAAGTGCAGCTCTGATTCTGGTTTCATCCGTCACTTTGCCTTCACTCATAGGCACATTGAAGTCTACACGGCAGAATACGCGCTTCCCTTTCAAGTCGATATCCTTGATGGTTTTCTTGTTCATTTCAAAAGGCCTCCTTCTGGATAATCGGGTACTGAACCCGTTTTATGAAAAAAGAAGAGCGGGGAATCCTCCCCGCTCCCCTTCATCCCACTTCATTATAGATGCTGGGACATAATTCATCCAACATAAACCCTGATAAATTATGTCACATTCATCATTTAGGATATCACATTTATTTTCTAATCTTACAGACCTTTAGAAGCAATGTAGTCAACAAGGTCTACAACACGGTGAGAATATCCGCTTTCGTTGTCATACCAAGAGATAACCTTAACCATGTTGCCTTCCATAACCATTGTAGAAAGGGCATCGATTGTAGAAGAATCAGGGTTGCCATTGTAGTCGCCGGATACAAGCGGCTCTTCGCTGTAACCAAGGATTCCTTTAAGGTCGCCTTCAGATGCTTGTTTGAAAGCATTGTTTACGTCTTCCACAGTTACATCTTTGTCCAGCTCAGCAACAAGGTCAACAAGAGAAACGTTTGGAGTCGGTACACGCATTGCTCCACCATTCAGCTTGCCTTCTAGTTCTGGAAGAACAAGAGAAACTGCTTTTGCAGCACCTGTTGTTGTTGGGATGATGTTTTCAGCAGCTGCACGCGCACGACGGTAGTCTTTGTGCGGAAGGTCAAGGATCTGCTGATCATTTGTATAAGAGTGAACTGTTGTCATCATACCGCGTTTGATACCGAACTTGTCGTTCAATACTTTTGCGAATGGTGCAAGACAGTTTGTTGTACAAGAAGCATTAGAGATAACATCATGGCTTCCTGCTTCGTACTTGTCTTCGTTAACACCCATAACGATTGTGATGTCTTCATCAGAAGCCGGAGCAGAGATGATGACTTTCTTAGCGCCTGCCTCAATGTGTTTTGCAGCATCTGCACGCTTAGTGAAACGGCCGGTAGATTCAACGACTACGTCTACACCAAGATCTCCCCATCCAAGTTGAGCAGGGTCGCGTTCAGCAAGAACTTTGATCTTTTTGCCGCCGACAACAAGAGTGTCACCGTCAACTGTCACTTCTTGATCAAGCTTTCCGTGGATACTGTCATATTGTAAAAGGTGTGCAAGCATGTTAGCGTCTGTCAAGTCATTGACTGCTACAACCTCAACGTTATCGTTTTTTAAAGATGCGCGGAAAACATTACGTCCGATACGTCCAAATCCGTTAATTCCAACTTTTACTGTCATGAATAAAGTCCTCCTTTAAAATGGTTAAGGAAATTTTATATATTTCAAAAGGTATTACCCTTTTAAAAGCTGTTTCGCTGCACCTTCATCCGTTATCAGAATCGTAGAATGAGGCACACTTTTGAAATAGGCTCTGATCGCCTTCGCCTTTGACCGGCCGCCCGCGACCGCAATGACGTTTGATTTGTTTCTCAAATCTTCAAGCTGCAGGCCGACAGTCGTCACTTTATGTACGACTTCGCCTTCTTCGTTAAAATAATAACCAAAGGCTTCCCCGACTGAATCTCCCGCAAGGATCTTTTTGAGGGTTTCTTCACTGGTTTTCCGGCGTTCAGCCATTGTGACCGCATCACCGATACCGTGTAGGACGATATTAGCAGACTTGATCAGGTTGAGAACATCCTTGATTTCTGGTTCTTTAATGAAAGATTTGTACACTTCTGTACTGACCTGATCAGGGACATAAAGCACACGGTGTTTGGCACCTGTCCTTTCTGCCATTTTGGCGCAGATCGTATTGGCTTGATTTTTCACATCTTCGCCGATACCGCCCCTTGCCGGAACGAATAATACTTCGCGCTGGGCAAACTCAGGTGTCAGCTTTTCTGCAACAGCCGCCATCGTAGATCCCCCCGGTTACCGCGATGATATTATCTCCAGACAGAAGATCTTTCATACGCATTGCTGCCGATCTGCCTAATTCTTCTTTTACCCAGGGAGACTCTTCGCTATTCCCCGGAACGATAAAAACTTCATGAAGATTGAGTAAAGCTTTCAATTCCGCTTCCATGGAATCAATCCCCGTTATCTCTCTCATCATGTCAGCTGTCTTCCTCAGAAGCAGTTCCCCTTCAGCCGTGATGATCATTCCTGATGATTTAATCTCGATCAAATCCTGATCTTTCAGAAACTCGACTTCGCTTCTAAGGACTCTTTCCGTCATCCCGAGCGACTGGGCGAGGCTTCTTCTTCCAACAGGCTGCATCAATCGTACCGATTTGAGGATTTGATGTCTTTTTTGCATAACCTGGAGCAGGTCTGGTAATAATCGTTTTTGTATATCAATGATTGATTCCATCAAAAAGCTCCTTCAAGTTAGTTGGATGGACTTGATACGTCCCTCTTAGACATATTGTGTCCCACCGTCCGCAAAAAAAATTCATCCCTGCTTTCAACGTAAGTTTACCAAGGGATGAATCAGAATTCAACTATTATACCTCAAGATTTCTCTTGTAAACGTTTACTTATTGTAAAATAATCAATTTGCCCATACTGAACGATTTCCCCGTCGATTTCAACCACTGGAATCATCAACCCAAACCGCTCAGTCAGCTCGTCACTTTTGTCGATATCATACTCGGCCATGTCAAATGGAATGTCTTCTTTTATAAGCTTGAGCATGAGTTTTGCATCTTCACATAAGTGACATTTTCCTCTTGTATAAAAATGAACCTGAAGCCTTTTCGTTTCATTCATATCTTTTTCTCCTTGTGGAGGATGGAATGTCGAGCTGGTCCCTGTACTTTGCCACCGTTCTTCTGGAAACCTTCATTCCTTTTTCCTTTAATTTGGCTGTAATCGCCTGATCAGATAAGGGCCTTTTCTTATCTTCCCCTTTGACCATCCGAGTGATTTCGGCCTTGATTCCTTCTGAAGAAACCGAGTCCACATCTTTCCCTACACTACTTACAAATAAGGCTTTCATTTCGCAGGTGCCATAAGGTGTACCGATATACTTCCCTCTGACGGCTCTGCTGATCGTCGATTCATGCACACCTATTGTCTCTGCCACTTCTTTTAAAGTCAAAGGTTTCAGCTCCCCGGGTCCGTATCTGAAGAAGCCCTCCTGCTTTTCAACAAGGCATTTCCCGACTTTGAGCAAAGTGGCTTTACGCTGATCTAGCATCTTCAGTATCCATTGAAACTCCTGCTTTTTATCCCGCAGGAACTTGATTCCTTCACTATCCTGTGTCGACGAGATTTGTTGTTCGTACCCACGATTGTATTGAATTTTCATGATGCTTCCACCAAGCAACTCGACTTCCAGCCCGCCTTTTTTTTGCGTGACGTACATTTCCGGCCGTATATACTGAGGTGGTTCCGTAGTGAATCTTGCTCCAGGCCGGGGATTTAGCGTTTTGAGGTAATCAGCAGTCGATTGAACATCGGCCAGCGTGATGACCAGCTCTTTGGTGATTTTCTTCCAAGTCTTTTCACAAAAATCAACAAAATGGTGTTTGATGATTGGATAGGCATGTTCTGGGGCTTTGACATCCCTCTCTATTTGCAGCAAAAGACATTCCTTCAAGCTCCTCGCCCCGATGCCGGCAGGTTCCAGGCTCTGAAGAATTTCTATATAGTTTACCAGATTCGGTATTGGAGGCAGGCTTTCTGCATCGGCTGGCAAGTACCCGTTCTCATCCAGGCTGTCAAATAAAAGAGACAACCGATGACGATCTTGGTAGGTAAGCGTTTTCAAATCAAGTTGTGAAAGAAGGTACTCCCATAACGCAGGCTGCTGGACCGCTACCTCTTCAATCCAATCAATACTCATTCCGTTATTTTCACGCATTCTATTATACCGTTCCTCGAAAGGAACAGGTTCAAGCTGAAGAAGCGGGTTCTCCAGGGCTTTATTCTCCAAATAAGCATTCAATTCCTGGGAGGAATACTGCAGCAATTCAATCGCTTGTGTCAGCTGCTGGGTCATATTCAATTTCAATGATTGCCGCTGCCATAATCCGGTATTGAGCTTCATCCTTGATCCCTCCTCTCCTTATTCTACAACAGATAAGAAGGTTCGTGTATGGAAATTAGTAGGCAGGAACTACGCAGGCTAGTGGGCTCACGAAAAGCGGGCTAGTTCAGGCTATTTTAAATATAAACTTCCGGCTTTGTAGAGTTGGTGTGTTGGAAATTATCGTTTTCGTCGATAGGGTAGTGATTTCCGCCGAAAGATATGCCTGTATCGCCGATTAATGAGATCGTATCGCCGAAACTCACCCCAAAATCGCCGATTTAGGGCATCGAAACTAAAAAACCTCAAATCCCTGTTTCCAGGAATTCAAGGCGAGTATTATTCTATTATTTTTTCGGTAGTTCGCAGCCGTTTTCATCACAGACAACGCCGTCTTCACTGTCGCTGTTCAACAATGTGATTTTATTTTCTTCTTCTTCTGCGATTACTTTTTTCAAAGCCTGAACAAATACTTCAGCAGGCTGAGCGCCTGTAAGGGCATATTTGTTATTGATCAAGTAGAAAGGAACACCGGTCACACCGATTTGCTGTGCAGCCTTCTCATCCGCCCTGACTTCGACTGCCATCTCGTCGCTTGCCAGCATCTCTGCAACCTCTTCGCGATCCAATCCTGTTTCAACAGCCAGCTCCGTCAATGTTTCATAATCTCCAATATGTTTGGATTCTGTAAAATGGGCACGAAGAATCCGTTCCGTCATTTCTTTCATCAGGCCCTTTGTTTTTGCATACATCACCAAACGATGTGCATCAAAGGTATTGGTTTGAATCATTGTATCCATCCGATAGTCCAAGCCAACTTCTTTCGCCATGTTCACCATGTTCTGTGTATTGGCTTTGGCCTGATCTATACTCATGCCGTATTTCTTGGCGAGCTTCTCATATATATTATCCTTAATGTCCCGCTCTGCTGTCGGGTCCAATTCGAAGCATCTGTACGTCACTTCGATTGGATGATCAATCTGCTTAATAGCGTCCTCCAGACGCCTTTTGCCAATATAGCAGAATGGTCAAGCGAAATCAGTCCACATTTGAATGTGCATAGTTATCCCTCCAAATCATTATTCACCTATAGTATAGATTGTGTTTTGGAATTTTACACGAAATTTGCTTTGCTGGCTTATGCAGAAAAAAGCCCCTGCGCTGAAATCAGCACAGGAGCCTTTAGTACGCCCTCGGAGGGAATCGAACCCCCATTTTAAGAACCGGAATCTTACGTGCTATCCGTTGCACCACGAGGGCAATCAGTACGACAAGCGTACGAAATCTTATTATAGTTCAGAAACGAAGGAAATGCAATAGTTTTTGAGGAACAGAGTTTGCTCTTTGAAGGAAAATGGATTTTGTCCTGCTAAGAAATAAAATCTAAGTGACGTTTGCCTGCAAAGTATTGATGGGCCCATTAAGATTCTATAAATTTGCTTCATAACAGCCTAATTGTCTCCTGCCCCTTCGTTGATTGAAGCGGAGGGTGTCCGACCTCCTGCGGTATTAGCGGGACAGGTGAGACCCCACAGGCAAAGCCGAGGAGGCTCACCGCCCGCCCCGCGGAGTCGGACAACCGGAGAGGAAATCATAAAAACATAATTTCGCTAAACAATAATCTTTTATTCACATTAAGCATAGTTTAAAAAAGGATTGGATGGGTATGATGTAGAAAGGATTGTCGAGGGAAAAATAAGCTTTTAAAGAGCTAGTTGTTTGACCTTTATTGACCAACTGGTGTATTATTATCAGTACATAAAGTATTTGTATGTTTCAAACATAACATTAATTGATCGAAGGAGGAAATAAGATGAACTTAATTCCGACAGTTATTGAACAAACGAACCGCGGTGAACGTGCGTATGACATTTATTCCCGCCTGTTGAAAGACCGCGTTATCATGCTGGGAAGCGGCATTGATGATAATGTTGCCAACTCCATCGTTGCGCAATTGCTTTTCCTTGAATCAGAGAATCCGGAGAAAGATATCTCAATCTACATCAACAGCCCTGGCGGAAGCATCACAGCTGGTATGGCAATCTATGATACGATCCAGTATATCAAACCTGATGTACAAACAATCTGTATCGGTATGGCTGCATCAATGGGTGCATTCCTTCTTGCAGCAGGTGCAAAAGGGAAACGCCTTGCCCTTCCAAATGCTGAAGTCATGATTCATCAGCCGCTTGGAGGAGCACAAGGTCAGGCAACTGAAATTGAAATTGCGGCAAAACGCATCTTGTTCTTGCGCGAGAAATTGAACCAGATTCTTTCTGACCGCACTGGCCAGCCTCTTGAAGTGATTTCCCGCGATACAGACCGCGATAACTTCATGACTGCTGAAAGAGCGCTTGAATACGGTTTGGTCGACCGCATCATTACAAGTAATGATATGAACGACAAAAAATAATTTTGTTAAAGAAAGAGCATCTGTCCTGCAGGTGCTCTTTTCTTGTTCCGTCAGGAGTGCTGGAAATGGCCGGGCTCGGCGATAGACTGGCTGAAGTCGTCGATAGGAGGAAGAAAGTCGTTGATAGAACGGGAAAACTCGATGATAGAAGCCCCAAACCCGTCGATAGGAGCTGAAAACTCGACGATAGCCTCCTACTCCTCCCTCCTTCCTAACCAAAAAGGGTGCCTGGTACAAATCAGACGTTTTGTACCAGGCACCACATAAACAAAACAAAAACCCCACCTGAAAAGATGGAGTTTAAGGTCAGCTTTCTTTCTGGACGAATTCAGTGAGGTGTTTCACTGCTTCTTCTTCGTCGGAGCCGTCCGCAATCAAAGTGATTTCTGTGCCTGAGCTGACGGCCAGGCTCATCAAGCCCATGATGCTTTTGGCATTTACTTTCTTGCCTTTCCTCTCTAAGAACACTTCTGAAGTAAAACGGTTGGCTTCCTGTACGAATAGAGCAGCAGGGCGTGCTTGCAAGCCCGTTTTTAATTTTACCTCTACTTTTTGTTCGATCATGCTTCTTTCTCCCCTTTGCCATATATGGTTAATGTTTTACTTTTTCACCAGAGCGCAATTTTTCTGCGATTTCATCTATTTTTCTGAGTCTATGATTGATGCCTGACTTGCTGATGGTTCCCCCTGATACCATTTCCCCAAGTTCTTTCAATGTAACATCCTGATAGGTGACTCTCAGTTCGGCTATCTCCCTGAGTTTGTCCGGCAGGATTTGCAATCCGGCCGTCTGTTCGATAAAGCGGATGTTTTCGACCTGTCTTAAAGCGGCCCCTATCGTTTTATTCAAGTTGGCGGTTTCACAGTTAACAAGCCTGTTGACCGAGTTTCTCATATCGCGGACGATCCGTACGTCTTCAAACCGGAGCAGGGCTCCATGGGCACCCACTACATTCAAGAATTCAGTGATTTTTTCCGCCTCTTTAAGGTATGTGATGAAGCCCTTTTTACGTTCCAATGTTTTGCTGTTTAATCCAAAACTGTTCATCAGCTGAGACAGGGCCTCATTGTGCTCCTGATACAGTGAAAAGATTTCAAGATGGTAGGAAGAGGTTTCCGGGTTGTTGACCGATCCTCCCGCCAGGAAGGCACCCCGTAAGTACGAACGGCGGCAGCACTTCTTTTGGATGAGCGGTGCAGAGATATCATGGATGATTGTAAATCCCTCGCCCAGAATATGGAGATCTTCCAATATTTCTTTCGTGTCCTCATTCAGGCGTACGATGTAGATGTTGTTCTTTTTCAGCCGCATTTTTTTACGGACCAGAAGTTCAACGGGTGTGTCATAATTTTTCTTGATCAATGAATAGATCCGCCTTGCGATCGCTGCGTTTTCTGTCTGGATGTTGACGACAAGGGATCTGTTGGCAAAGGACAGCGATCCGTTCATTCTGATTAAAGCGGATAATTCTGCCTTTGAGCAGCAATCCTTCAGATCAAGATTGGTTAATTCTTTTTTGGTAACTGACGCAAACGACATCTCTTCACCTCCCTAAGACAAACGCTTGCATATCTTGCGTTGGCCATGCCGTTCTTATTGCTGCTTAGAACCCAGCAATTTAGTTTATTCACTACTCTCGAGATTTGGTTTACTGATGAGAGAAAAGATAATCTCCGCTACTTTACCGGTATCGTGGCGAATGACACCATCATAATAAGAAATGATCTTGTCTTCGATAACCTGCAATCCCATTGAAGACAATCGTTCAAAATCAAATATGACCGGTTTCGCCATTTCTTCCTCGTAACGGGCTTCAATTTCCTGAGGAACTTGTTCATTGTTGACAATGACCGTGTCAATGAATCCGTCATGCAGATGATCGTAGATGGCTTTTACATGATCCGCCGCCGTGAAATCGAGTGTTTCTCCTGCCTGGGTCATCAGGTTGCAGATGTACACCTTCTGTGCCTTCGAGCTGCTTACTTCCTTTCCGATTTCAGGAACGAGCAAGTTAGGCAGGATGCTGGTGTATAAGCTTCCCGGACCAATGACAATCAAATCCGCTTCCCGTATAGCACGAATTGTTTCAGCCACAGGAATGATCGTGCCCGGAGTCAGGAAAACACGCTTAATCTTTTTACCGGAAAACGGGATCTTCGATTCACCGGTGACAATCGTTCCGTCTTCCATTTCTGCATTCAGCACAACACTTTGATTGGCAGACGGCAGGACTTTCCCTTTTACATTGAGGACCCTGCTCATTTCCTGGATAGCATGGACGAAATCGCCGGTAATCGATGTGAAGGCTGCAAGAATCAGGTTTCCAAGCGAGTGCCCTGCCAACTCATTGGATGTCTCGAATCTATGCTGAAACATCTGCTCAATCAGTGGTTCCACTTCTGACAATGCGGCAATGACATTTCGGATGTCACCCGGCGGAGGTACATTCAAATCGTCCCTCAGACGCCCTGAGCTCCCTCCATCGTCTGCCACCGTTACGATAGCCGTTATATCTAAAGGATATGTCTTAAGTCCTCTGAGAAGAACAGGCAGTCCTGTCCCGCCGCCGATGATGACAACCTTGGGATCCGTAGTCTTCTTCATGTCAACTGTTCCCTTTTTTTCTTGATATCCCTGTGAGTGATTTTTGTAGTATAGTCATTTTCAAAATAATGGCCGATATATTCCGCCAATGCTACAGACCGGTGCTGGCCGCCGGTACATCCGATGGCAATGACAAGCTGGCTTTTTCCTTCACGCTTATAATGCGGCAGCATGAACAAGAGGAGATCTGTCACTTTTTCAAGGAACTTCTGGGTCTCGCTCCATTTAAGGACATATTTTGAAACATCCTCTTCCAGTCCGGTTCTTGGCCTCATATGCTCGATATAATGCGGGTTGGGCAGGAATCTCACATCGAATACCAGGTCGGCGTCAATCGGGATGCCGTGCTTGAAGCCGAAGGACATGACATTGACCGTAAAAATGGATCGTTTATTGACCGAGAATTCCTGAAGGATTTTTTCCCTCAGCTCCCTCGGCTTCATCGTTGAAGTATTATATATGGTTTGTGCACGGCCTTTCAATTCTTCTAAAAGAAGCCTTTCCTGCTTGATTCCTTCCATTGGCAAACCGGACGGAGCAAGCGGGTGTGAACGCCGTGTTTCTTTATATCGTCTGACCAGTGCTGAATCATCAGCATCCAGATAAAGGATCTGCGGGGTCACCCAGGAGCTTTCTGAAAGGTCGTCAAGTCCCTGGATAAGATGATCGAAAAATTCCCGTCCTCTAAGGTCCATTCCCAAAGCGACCTTGTTCATCTTTGTCCCTGATTCTTTCATCAACTCAAGGAATTTAGGAAGGAGAGTAGGCGGCAGGTTATCTACACAGAAAAACCCTAAATCTTCAAAACTTTGAATGGCGACGGTCTTGCCCGCACCGGACATGCCCGTGATGATCACCAATTGACCATCATTCGTTGAACCTGTACTCATGTTCTCTTCCTCCTTGATTAACTTGGATCTAGTTTATATGCAAGCAGTTCGAAGTCTGGTGTGTATGTAAAGGTGCCGTAAATGATCCCTTTCCCATGTACCATGTATTCCAAGATGTGACGATCTCCCTCAGCCATGGGCAGGTTCTTGATTTCGTCAAACACATGCCACTCCAGGATGCCTTCTTCACACTCTGAAAGGTTGACTCCATCCGCTTCATCAGCGAAGAAGGTGAACATCATCCACTCTGAGACGATTTTGTCTTCATCTTTAATAATGAAAGTGAAAATCCCCTTGAGCTGAGGATTGCGCAGATAGATTCCTGTTTCTTCGCGATACTCCCTGATGACAGCGTCACGGATTGATTCTCCCTGCTCCATTTTACCGCCTGGTGCAACCCACCAGTTTCTGCGCGGTTTCTGGAGAAGAAGGACTTTATCTTCGTTCATATATAGACAATTTGTCACTCGCTGCATTCGTTTTCACCTCAAGCTTTGCATCTGTTTACGTTGCTCTTTATTATACTATGATTGCAACTCACCTACAATGTTCGAACATTTACCAGAAGTTGCTTTACCCCTTTAAAGCACCCGGGGACAGTCCCCTGTTACGTTAACGTAACAGGGGACTGTCCCTCAATGCGTTAATGCGGTAAAGTACTGAAGACAAAAAAAGAGACACAGGCGATTCCTGTGTCTAACAAGGGATTTATTTCTTAAAAGGGGGTCAATTTCTTATTATCTATATTACCCGGAATGTGTTTCACTAATGTTACAGTACGTTTAAGGTGTGATTACGGATTGTTAATTATTTCTAAACAATATTCTGTAATTCCCTGACAAGACTTGTCGAAAGAGACGAGCCCTTGAATCACACGGGCTCTTCCTCCTTTTCACAGCAAGATGAACCGATTTTTCGACAAGCCGCCTTTCGACAGATTACTTCTTTTCTGCCAATTTTTCGACCAGTTCCTCAACATAATGCTGAGCCGCTTGAGCAGCCACGCTTCCATCACCGGTTGCCGTTACGATCTGGCGGAGCATTTTCTCACGAACGTCTCCGGCAGCAAAGATTCCGGGAATCTTTGTTTCCATTCTGTCGTTCGTTTCAATGTAGCCCATATCATTAGTGATGCCGAGATCCCTGAACGGCTTCGTCAGCGGCAGCATTCCGATGTAAATGAACACACCGTCCGCATCGAAAGGCTTTTCTTCGCCGTCTTCAGTGGATACCAATGTGACGCTTCCGACTTTGCCGTCCTTATCATTGATTTCTTTTACCGTATGATTCCAGATGAACTCAACTTTGTCATTATTGAACGCCCGGTCCTGAAGGATTTTCTGTGCTCGAAGCTCTTCACGGCGGTGGACGATCGTCACTTTATTCGCGAAGCGTGTCAGATACACGCCCTCTTCGACTGCAGAGTCTCCTCCGCCGACAACCACAAGGTCTTTTCCTTTAAAGAATGCACCATCACAAACCGCACAATAAGATACTCCGCGGCCGCCAAGTTCATTCTCGCCAGGGACACCAAGTTTCTTCCACTCAGCACCGGTAGAAATGATCACAGCACGGGCCTTGTACTCTTTAGATCCGGCTTTGATTGTTTTGTATTCTTCCCCGTCGATGATCTCCTTAATGTCGCCGTATGCGTATTCAGCACCGAACGCTTTTGCATGCTCGAACATTTTATTGGAAAGATCCGGTCCGAGGATGTGGTCGAAACCAGGATAGTTTTCAACTTCTTCCGTGTTGGCCATTTGCCCGCCTGGAATACCGCGTTCCAGCATAAGTGTTGATAATGCTGCGCGTGATGTATATACTGCAGCTGTCATACCTGCCGGGCCAGCGCCCACGATAATGACATCATAGATTTTTTCTTCAGACATATTGAACACTCCTTTACGAGGTCTACTTTACAGGAATTCAGTATGATTTTTCATAAAAAAAGAGAGAGCAAGCTAATCACTCCATCTTCATCTTGACTCATCCCTGTAAAAACAGATATTTTGTAGTATTTCCTATCTACTCATATCCTATAAAAAGAAGAGCATATTCGTCCATGAATATGCTCATTACTCGAGGTAGGAATCCACTGTTTCCAAATATTTGTTCAGAGTGGCAGCAGTAATCCCATATTTACCAGAAAT
Organism: Bacillus sp. SRL337; assembly: GCF_984799155.1. NCBI lineage: Bacteria > Bacillati > Bacillota > Bacilli > Caryophanales > Bacillaceae > Bacillus > Bacillus sp. SRL337. The sequence continues at coordinate 3,924,035 of NZ_OZ481793.1, forward strand.
CAACGTCTTTGTTCTTTTGTCTCCTCTTAATCTGTGCCAGATGTATTCCGTTGCAGCTGCACATGCCTTAGCATTTTTCAAGGGATTTTCTGCCTCAAGAAGCTTGCATGCGATACTGAACCAGGTAAGGAACAATCCAGAATCAACAGCATTGATCGGGTTATGGATCTCATATATAGCTAAAGCCGTTTCATGGATGTGCTTGATTGTGTGGCTTCCTTTGATGGCTTTACGCGAATCTGCTTTTAAAATTTCTGCGAGATACAGCTTTTCAGAGCGGGAAAAATCATCCACAGCTCCAAAGTCTGTATGGGTCAGCACTTCTTTTTGATGCTGAGACACCGAAACCAGGAACAGCCCGAACAGCCTTTCTTCCGCATACTCGCTTTTCAGCTTTTTCAAGATGGAAGTCACGTGATTTTCAAATCCTTCAATTTGCGGATTCTTATCATTCCAGGGTTCTGCCCCTGCTTTTTCAGGATTCTCTTCCAGAACTCTTTTCCAGGCATGTTCAGCTGTCTGGACATGGCCTGTATGATAGGCAGCATGTGACAGCCAATAGTAAAAGCTTGCATCTCCTTGGAAGCCTTGCTTCTGCAGTGATTTCAGCCACTCATATGCTTTGTCATTGCGCCCGATCAAGGCATAGGTCGCACCCAGCTTGTAACGCTGTTCATAATGAAACGGGCGGACTTTTTCCAAGCCTTCCATCAGTTCCTGCAGTTCTTCCTGCCTCTGCTGGTAAAAATAGAATACAGCCATGTTGCATAGTGCATGAAGGTTCCCCGGATTCTTCTCTAAGACCTCTTCAAGCGTTGCTGCCGCTTTTTCAGTGCTGCCGAGGTAAAAGTAAGCAAGCGCCAGGTTATTGTAGGCTGACCAGTATTCAGGGAAGTCCTTGATGACTTCCTGCAAAAGATCGACTGCTTTCTGAAAATTGCCTGATTCCAGCAGGTTTCTTGCTTTTTCCTGGTTGGCAATCAGTTCATCATGCTCATAAAGCGTATCCAGCGCCTCGTCTGAATCGAGCTCGAGAATTTCAAGAAGTTCCTCTGCATCCTCACTGAATTCCCCATATTCCTCTTTTTCCAGATAATTCGACACATGTGTATAAGCTTCCTTGAACAAGCCGAGATGCGCGTAGTTGTTGGCCAAGAAGTAATGGCACTCAACCATATGCGGGTCGAGGCTGTCGATGATCATGTGCAGCAGCTGGTTGGATTGTGTGTATTCGCCCATCTCCGTGTGCACGATGGAAAGCTGGCAGGCGATCATCGGCTCAAGCGGTTCAAGCTGAAGGGCTCTATTAAGATATTTTTTGGATTTATTTAATTCCCTGCGGTGGTAAGCCTTGATTCCTTTGTTGAAATAGTACTCACCCGTGGGTACAAATGATAAAATTTTGCTTTTATCGTTTCTTGCATTTGAACCTTTTCTCATGAAAGTCCTCCGAAACGTATAGATTAACTACAGTAGTATAACATACATAGTTAAGTTGCTAAACCATCGGCGGAGGATATTTTCTGGAAATAATCCTTTAGGACACTAAAACAGTGGGGGACAGTCCCCTGATACGTTAACGTATTAAAGGACTGTCCCTTCGAGTAAGTTCATTTATTGTGACGCTCTTCCAGCGTTTGAAAGACTTCGTTTAATGGGAGGTCCTGCTCTTTCAGGAGGACGAGCAGGTGATAAATCAGGTCTGCGCTTTCCCATTTAAGTTCTTCTTTGTCACGGTTCTTGGCGGCGATGATGACTTCGGCCGCTTCCTCACCGACTTTTTTCAGGATCTTGTCGACGCCTTCTTCAAATAGATAGGTAGTGTATCCCCCCTCTGGACGCTGCTCGAAACGGTCGGAAATAACCTTCTCAAGCTGAGTCAGGATGGAACTTCCTGCCGCTGAACCTCCTTGAGCATTATAGAAGCTTTCCTCAAAACAGCTTTCATTCCCTTTATGGCAGGCAGCTCCGGCAGGTTCCACCTCAACCAGTATCGCATCTTGATCACAGTCATATTTCATTTCGATAATACGCTGGGTATTTCCGCTTGTCGCGCCTTTGTGCCAGAGCTCCTGGCGGGAACGGGAGTAAAACCATGTTTCCCCTTTTTCAATGGAAAGTTTTAAGGACTCGGCATTCATATAAGCCAAGGTCAGGACCTTTTTAGTAGCAGCATCCTGGACGATGGCCGGTACAAGCCCTTTTTCATCGAATTTTATTTTATCGGTACTATTCTTCATCTCACCGCGACCTCCTTCTCCCTCAGATATTCTTTCACCTGCTCAACGCTCGTCTCTTTATAATGAAAGATGGATGCAGCCAGGGCGGCGTCCGCCTTTCCCTTTTTAAAAACATCTTCAAAGTGTTCTGCATTTCCGGCACCGCCTGAGGCAATGACCGGGATCGATACCGCTTCACTGACTGCCTTTGTCAGCGGGAGATTAAATCCGTTCTTGACACCGTCACTGTCCATACTCGTCAGCAGGATCTCTCCTGCGCCCAACTTTTCGGCTTCCTCAGCCCAGGAAACGGCATCTTTGTCTGTCGCCTTTCTGCCGCCATGTGTATAGACCTTCCATGTTCCGCTTTCTTCCTCGAACTTGGCATCTATGGCAACGACTATGCATTGCGATCCAAAATACTGTGCACCTTCAGAAATCAGCTCTGGACGAAGAACCGCTGCGGTGTTCAATGACACCTTATCCGCCCCTGCACGAAGGAGAAGTTTCATGTCCTCGACCGCATTGATCCCGCCCCCTACTGTGAAAGGTATTGCCAGCTCTGACGCAACCTCTTTTACAACATCGATCATTGTTTTCCTGCCTTCATGGGATGCTGAGATATCAAGAAACACCAATTCATCCGCGCCTTGTTTATCATAAAATCCAGCCAGTTCAACCGGATCGCCCGCATCGCGGAGCTGTACGAAGCTGACTCCCTTCACGACCCTGCCCTCTTTTACATCCAGGCATGGGATGATCCGCTTGGTCAGCATGAGGTCACCTCTTTTACAGCCGCTTCCACTGAAACTTTTCCAGTATAAATCGCTTTTCCGACTATGGCGCCAGCAACGTTTTTATCCTTTAATAACTGCAAGTCTTCCATGGAGCTCACACCGCCGGAAGCGATCACTTCTTTTCCAGTCGCCTCCGCCAGTTCTACAACTGCTTCTACATTGGGTCCGGAGAGCATTCCGTCTGTCGCGATGTCAGTGAAAATAAAGGTTTCAGCTCCTGCACGAGTTAATTCCACTCCCAGGTCAACGGCCTTCAATTCTGACGTTTCAATCCAGCCGTGGGTAGCAACATAGCCATCCTTTGCATCAAGCCCGATGGCCAGCCGGTCACCATATTTTTTGAGCCAGCTTTTCACGAGTTGTGTATCTGAAACGGCGAGACTGCCAATGATGACACGCTGAACGCCGTTATTTAAATAGTATTTTATATCCTCTTCGGTACGAATTCCGCCGCCAATCTGGACGTTGGCACCCAGTTCATTCGCGACAGCAATCACGAATTGGTCGTTCACACGGCCTCCTTCCTTGGCCCCGTCAAGGTCGACCATGTGAACCCACTCGGCACCCTCGTCGACAAATCGTTTAGCCATTTCGAAAGGGGAATCTCCATAAATCGTTTCCTTGCTGTAATCGCCCTGCAGCAGACGGACACATTTTCCGCCGCGCATGTCGATCGCCGGATAGATTGTAAAACTCATTGTACCGCCTCCCGTTCCTGCACCAATTTTGTGAAATTCCTGAGCAGCATCATTCCCAGTTCACTGCTTTTTTCCGGATGAAATTGCATTCCGAAGATGTTGCCATTACCCACAACCGCCGGCACTTCGACACCATATTCTGCTGTCGCAACTACCTCCTCGGGGATTGCCTCAAAAACATAATAGGAGTGGACAAAGTAGACATGGTCTTCAGACAGGTCTTCAAGCAATGGTGAACTGTTAACAAATCGAAGCTTGTTCCAGCCCATATGCGGAATCTTCATCTCCTGTGTCTGTCTCGGAATTCGAATGATACGTCCTTTTAACAGTCCAAGGCCTTCCGTCGTGCCGTTTTCTTCACTTTTCTCGTAAAGGAGCTGCATCCCTAGGCAGATGCCGAGGAGCGGTTTCCCGCTCTCAGCATATTTTTTTAAGAAACCGGACAATTCCTGTCTCTTTAAAAGAGTCATCGCATCGCGGAAAGAGCCGACCCCGGGAAGAAGGAGACCGTCCGCCTTCTCAAGTTCTTTCACTTCTTCACTGATAAAATAAGGGACATCCAGCCGTTCCAGTGCCTTGCTGACACTGAACAGATTGCCCATTCCATAATCGATGATACCGATCATTTATAACATTCCTTTCGTGGAGGGCACTCCCTGAATTCTCGGGTCAATCGTCGTTGCTTCATCAAGGGCACGACCCAAAGCCTTGAAGACTGCCTCGATCATATGGTGGGTGTTATGGCCGTAGTGGACGATGACGTGAAGGTTCATCCTCGCTTCCAGTGCAAGCTTCCAGAGGAACTCGTGAACAAGCTCGGTGTCAAAGGTGCCGACCTTCTGGCTTGGAAATTCAGCGCGCATTTCCAGGTGTGGCCTGTTGCTGAGATCGACAACGACCTGTGCCAGTGCTTCATCCATCGGAACAAACGCATTACCATAACGCTTGATCCCTCTCTTGTCTCCCAAGGCCGTTTGCAGTGCTTGCCCAAGACAAATGCCGATGTCTTCTGTGGTATGATGATCATCCACCTCGATATCTCCCTGAGCATTGATATTCAAGTCAAACTGGCCGTGTTTGGCAAACAGGTCCAGCATGTGCGACATGAAGGGCACTCCTGTTTCAATGGTTGCATTTCCGCTCCCATCTATCGTAAAACCGAGCTCAATATCCGTCTCATTCGTCTTGCGTCTCAATTCCGCCTTCCTGCTATTCTCCACAACACTTCACTCCTTCACCATATTAAAAGGGACAGTCCCTCTTCGCGCTTTAACGCATTAACGTAACAGGGGACTGTCCCCACTTGCGTTAATGTGTTAAAGCGTCACACATCTAGTTTCTGAATCGCGACTCAACCGCTCTGGCATGGGCTTCAAGCCCTTCCAGACGTGCTAGCTTGGCGATTTTTCCGTAGTTTTCCTGCAGTGCTTTTTCACTGTACGAGATCACGGATGATTTCTTCGTGAAATCATCCACATTCAATGGAGACGAAAACCTCGCCGTGCCATTTGTCGGCAGCACATGATTCGGTCCTGCAAAATAATCTCCTACTGGTTCCGAGCTGTACCTTCCCAGGAAGATCGCTCCCGCGTGGCGGATCTTGGCCATCGTTACCATCGGCTCCAACGTCATGATTTCCAAATGTTCTGGAGCCAGGTCGTTGACCACCTCCACGGCTTTTTCAATATCTTCCGCAAGATAAATCGCCCCGAACCTCTCGACGGATTCTTCAGCGATTTCCCTGCGAGGCAGTCCAACCAATGCTTGGCCTACTGCTGCTGAAACTTCTTCAGCAAGTTTCCCGGAAGTAGTTACCAAAACAGCCGACGCATTCACATCATGCTCCGCCTGGGACAACAAGTCCGCTGCAATCTCTTCAGCTATCCCCGTCTCATCGGCTAAAACCACAATTTCACTGGGGCCGGCAATCATGTCGATGGCCACATCACCGAACACCTCACGCTTGGCCAACGCTACGTAAATATTGCCCGGTCCCACGATTTTATCGACCGGTGCAATACTTTCAGTTCCGTATGCCAGCGCACCGATTGCCTGTGCACCGCCAACCTTCCATATTTCCGTGACTCCAGCAATCCGGGCAGCAGCGAGGACAGCTGCCGGTATCCGTCCTTCTTCATCCGGAGGGGTGACCATGACGATCCGCTCGACTCCAGCAACCTTCGCGGGAAGAACATTCATCAGCACAGAAGAAGGATATGCAGCTGTGCCGCCGGGTACATAGACACCAACGGAATCAAGGGGGGTGATCCTCTGCCCCAGCAACGTCCCGTTTTCATCCGTATCAAACCAGGAACTCCTGCGCTGCTTTCCATGAAAACCAGCGATGTTGTCAGCGGCTTCTTCAATGATATTCATCATTTCAGGACCGATTTCTTTGACCGCTGCTTCCATTTCTTCAGAAGAAACCTTCAGCTCTTGAAGATCAGCACCATCAAATTGCTCTGTGAATTTGAACAACGCACGGTCTCCTTCTAATCTTACTTCCCTGAGAATTTCCTGAACCGCTTTACGCTGTTGCTCTGTGCCGCTGTCGACCGAGCGCTTAATCGATAAACTCCCTTTTGCCTCTATGATCTTCACGATGGCCTTCCCTCCTTTTATACCGTGATATGATTGACGACGTCCCTTAATCTGTCCGCCAATTCATCAATTCTTTCATCCTTCATTCTGTAGCTGACCGGATTGACAATCAGCCTCGAAGTGATGCCGACGATTTTTTCGTACTCGACCAGTCCATTTTCTTTCAAGGTCCTGCCTGTTGATACTATATCAACGATCCTGTCTGCCAGCCCGATCATTGGCGCAAGCTCAATGGATCCGTTCAGTTTGATGATTTCAACCTGCTCTCCCTGTTCACGGAAATAACCTGAAGCAATCGTTGGATACTTTGTTGCGATTTTCGGAGCTACCTCATTCATTTTCGTTCCCGGTAAACCCGCAACCGCCAGATAACAAGGGGATATTTTTAAATCAAGCAGTTCATATACGTCCCTTTCTTCCTCGAGCATGACATCCTTTCCGGCAATGCCCAGATCAGCGACCCCGTGCTCAACATAGGTCGGGACATCCATCGGCTTGGCAAGGATGAATGTCAGCTTCTCTTCCGGTACTTCAATGATCAGCTTCCGGGAATCATCGAATTCAGGCGGAAGATTGTACCCGGCCTGTTTCAGGAGCTCAACTGCCTCTTCAAAAATCCGTCCTTTAGGCATGGCGATGGTCAATTCTGCCATCACTCCTCACCCCCCTTTCCATTCTTGCCGATAAAATAACTGACCTCCGTAAATTCCTTTGAAAATTCGTCCACATCAGTGATTCCTTTCCAATCCTGAAGCACTACACTTTTCCCTTGCTGCCTCAGCTCCTGCGCATACTGGATGGCTTCACTTCTTCTTTCCCGGCTGAAAAGCACGCAATGATCAAGCACCGTCTCTTCGGTGCACCCCAAAGCCTCCAATGTATGATCAAGCTGCAAAGCAAAACCGGTAGCTCCGGATTCCTTCCCGAACTTCTCCATCAATTTGTTGTAACGGCCTCCATTGCCAATCGGAAATCCGACATTCTCTGCATAGGTTTCAAAGAGAATCCCAGAATAATAGCTCATGTGGCTGACTAGGCTTAAGTCAAACTTTACATATTGATCAAGTCCGTAGTCTTCCAGAAGCTCCGACAGTTCTTCCAGCTGTTCAATGGCTTCTTTTCCCGCTTCACCCTCCATTAATGGATAAGCCCCCTGAAGCACATCTTTCCCGCCTCTTAATTTTAAAAAAGAAAACAGGCGCTGCTTATCAATGGATGACAGCGACAGATTGTTGACATGGTCACGGAATCCGACATAATTTTTTTCATATAAAAAGCGGCTTAAGGTATTGGCGCGCTCTTCTGTTCCTAAAATTTCTCTGAAAAGTGCCCTGACGAAACCGATATGCCCAATGGAGATGGTAAAGTTCTGCAAACCGGCATTTTCTAAAGATGAAATCATCAGGGAGATCACTTCGCCGTCCGCTGAGACTGTTTCGTCTCCAATACACTCGACTCCGAATTGTTCAAATTCAGCCGGCCGCCCGCCTTCCCGCTGCTGGGCACGGAAGACATTTGCACAGTAGGCAAGCCGCAATGGCTTCTTATTACGGAGAAGCTTTGATGCCGCAACCCGCGCAATCGGTGCTGTCATATCCGGGCGGAGGACCAGTGTGTGCCCCTGCTGGTCGAGAAGTTTGAACAACTGCCTGTCCAGAATTGCCGATGCCTCCCCGACCGTCTCGAAGTATTCCAATGTCGGTGTTTCTATAAATTGATAGCCCCAGGCTTTAATGGCTTCTTCCATTTTCATTTTCAAGGAAGATTTCGCTTGATACAGGTTAGGAAACGTATCTCTCATCCCCAACGGTTTTTCAAACATGAACAGCTTAGACATGGCGACCACCTTTTCGTTTTACAGTATCTGTTTATTATGGCACTGAAGCCGAATTATTGAAAATAGTTAAAATCCTTTAGTTCGCTAATGTGTTAATACAATAAAGTTATTAGTAGTGTACCTCTAACCGTTTTGTCCGTCAACCGTTTTGATCAACTTGCCCAGAAGGTGAAAAAAGACCCCTTGCAATGGAGGGATCTTGGATGGAGAGCGGGTGTGCGAAAGGTTTCAGTGATTCTATCGGCGGTTTCGGGGGTGGTTCCAGCGGTTTGGTCGGGTTTTTAGGCGATTTCGGGGTTGGTTTCCGCGGTTCCGTCGCGTTTTACGGCGATTCCGGGTTCGGTTTCGGCGGTTCCGTCGCGGTTTTCGGCGATTCCGGGTCCGGTTTCGGCGGTTTTATAACGGTTTTCGGCGATTTCAAGCAATTTATCGACCAAACGACAAATATCGACATCATTGGACCCAAAAAAACCCCCCAGCCGCAACAGCTGAGGGGGATACACTCATTCTTTTATACCGTAAATCTCATCATCTTTCCATCTTTCAGACAGTTCTTCTTTCGTGTAAATGACCTTCATCGGATTCCCCCCGACAAAAGCGCCTGCCGGAACATCCTTGTGAACCAGCGTGCCCGCTGAAACAATCGCCCCGTCTCCGATTTTGATACCGGGCAGGATCGTCGTGTTGGCACCGATCATGACTCCACTGCCGATTTCGACCTCACCGAGACGGTACTCTTTTATCAAATATTCGTGGGCAAGGATCGTCGTGTTATAGCCGATCACCGTGTTGCGTCCGACGGATATCTTCTCAGGAAACATCACATCGAGCATGACCATCAGGGCAAAGGATGTTTCGTTTCCGATGTCCATTTTTAAAAAAGTCTTATAAAGCCAGTTCTTCATTCCTAAAAATGGCGTATATCTCGCTGCCTGAATGACAACGAAGTTTTTGACGACCTTTAGGAACGGAACCGTTTTATAAACATGCCAAAGAGAATTCGCCCCGTCAACTGGATAACGGGTCGTCCTTCTCATCGTCTTTTCATCCCGACTATATCTAAAAGGTCGGCCATCGTTTCCAGCATGAAATCCGGTTTATACTGGTCAAGGTGTTCACGGCCTTTTGCCGTCCATGCCACACCTGCAGAATAGGTCCCGGCATTTTTACCAGCCAGAATATCATGGTGGTTATCCCCGACCATGACTGCTTCTCCCGGTGCAGAACCCAGGGCTGCCAAGGCTTTTTCGACCGGTTCCGGATCTGGTTTTGCATTTTCCACCTCATCCAGGGTGACGATCACATCAAAGAATTGATCGAGGTTTGTGAGCTTCAATCCTTTGATGACGACATCGCGGACCTTCGTTGAGACAATTGCCAGCTTGTATCCATTTTGGCTCAGGGTCTGCACGGTCTCGAAAACCCCGTCGAATTCAGTAACAAGTGAATCATGTTGTTCAAGATTGTAAGTCCGATACATCTTTACCATTTCTTCAACGGCATCCGGGTTAACCTTTAGAAAAGATTCCTCAAGCGGCGGCCCCATGAATTGCAGGACATCTTGCCGTTTGTATTGATCCGGGAAATAGTTATTCAATGTATGCAAAAAGGATGAAATGATCAGTTCATTTGTATTGATCAATGTTCCATCTAAGTCGAAAAGCACTGTTGTGATTTTTTCACTCATATAGTTGTTGCTTCCTTTCCTTTAGCTTTTGTGGCTTCCGCGCGCCTCCAAATAAAGGCGACGGTAAGTGTCAGCAGGATTGCGGTCACCAACCTGATGATTAAGAGCGGCAGGACGGGAATGCCGAGCGGGACAAAGATCAACGTATCCTCTACAACAGCATGGCAGGCAACAAGAAAAATGAAGGCCAGTGTGACATCTTTTTGGCTGACACCGTCTTCTTTTACTGCCTGGATCATGACGCCTGCTCCGTAAGCCAGCCCTATCAGGAGACCCGCTGCCATCGTGGTCGATGTATTGGCATTCATCCCCATTGCCCTTGTGAACGGCGACATCCAATTAGAGAAAGCCGCCAGCCATTTCTTGTCTTTCAAAATTTGCAATCCAATCATGAGCGGGATGACAATCAAGGCAAGCTGCAGGATTCCATATCCAGCTTTTTCAAAAGCAAGAAGAAGTATCTGGCCCCAGCTTTCCGGATCTGCACCCTGCGGCGGCATCATCCCGTACTGGGCAAGCTCACCGCCTCCGCTCCATACAAGATTGATGACAACAGCAGAAACGACCGCTAACCCAATCCTCACAGTCAGGATGACCCAGATCTTGACGCCGACTTTTGCGGCAACCGATGATTCGATCAGCAGGTTGTGGCAAAAACTGAGCATGACTGCGATAATGAATACTTCTTTTACCGTCAGATCCAGTGAAAGAATGCCTCCAATCGCTGCATACAAGTTCAGGAAGTTCCCGAGCACAAGCGGAATCGCCGCATCTCCTGAAAGGCCGAACAGCCTCATGAACGGTGAGATCTTTTCAATAATCCAGGGTAAAATCGGTGTATGCTGCAGAAATACAACAATCATCGTGATTGGAAAAATGACTTTCCCCAAGGACCAGGTGGTTTTCAGACCGGCTATCGAACCGTTTTTTATTGATGTTCCAAGCATACTCCTTACTCCCCTTGTTTGTTCAATTCTCTAGGCTTCTACATCGTTGTAAGGTTTCGCTGCATACCCCTTCATTCTCCTGAAGATCCATAAGCCTGCGGCAATTAAGACCAGGACGATTGAAATCACTTGAGCGATGCGCAGATACTCTGTCAGCATCAGGCTGTCGGTACGCATTCCTTCAATGAAGAAGCGGCCGATGGAGTACCAGATGACATATGAAAGGAAAAGCTCCCCGACTCTGAGATTCAGTTTCCTGCGGATGACCAGCAATAAAATGAAACCGGCAATATTCCAGAGTGATTCATATAAAAAAGTCGGGTGGTAGTATGTACCGTTAATGTACATTTGATTGACGATAAAATCAGGAAGCATTAAGTTTTCCAGGAACTGACGGCTAACTTCCCCGCCGTGGGCTTCCTGGTTCATGAAGTTCCCCCAGCGCCCGATTGCCTGGCCGAGGATAATGCTTGGTGCCGCGATATCAGCGAGCTTCCAGAAAGAAAGCCCCTTTGATTTCGCAAAAAAGTAGGCTGTCGCAACCGATCCGATCAGTGCACCGTGGATGGCAATCCCGCCATTCCAGATTTTGATGATGTCACCCGGATTTTGAGAATAGTAATCCCATTCAAATGCCACGTAGTAGATGCGGGCGGAAATAATTGCAATCGGGATTGCCCATACAATCAAGTCGATAAACGTATCTTTCGGCAATCCGAGACGATCGCTTTCTTTAACAGCCAAATATAATGCCAATGCTATGCCCAATCCGATGATCAATCCGTACCAGTGAACCTGCAGAGGACCGAACTCAAACGCAATCGGATCAAGAGGCTTAATCGTAGACTCCATACCTCAAACACTCCCATTCTTCAAATCGATATCCTTTAACACACTAACGTAACAGGGGACTGTCCCCGGTTGCGTTAACGCGTTAATGCACTAAGAGGGACAGTCCCTCTTAGTACGTTAAAGCGGTAAAGCCGTTTTCAGAAGTCTTCCTGGTCGCCTTCGTCAATCACGTCACTCAGGCGGTTGGTGAATTGTTCTGCCGCATTGACCCCCATCCGTTTCAGGCGGAAATTCATGGCAGCAACTTCGATGATGACAGCCAGGTTACGCCCCGGACGGACAGGTACCGTCAACCTGGTGATGTCCGTATCAATGATTCTCATTTTTTCTTCTTCTAATCCTAATCTGTCATATTGCTTGTTTTTGTCCCAAATCTCCAAGTCGATGCAGAGCGTGATCCGCTTGTAGCTCCTGACTGCGCCAGCTCCGAAAAGCGTCATCACATTGATGATGCCGAGTCCGCGAATCTCCAGCAGATGCTCAATCAGCTCAGGGGAACTTCCGACAAGCGTATCCGTATCTTCCTGGCGTATCTCCACGCAATCATCGGCAACAAGACGGTGCCCTCTTTTCACCAGCTCCAACGCTGTCTCACTTTTACCAACACCGCTTTTTCCGGTGATCAGCACGCCGACTCCGTAAATATCCACTAGGACACCATGAATGGCGGTCGTCGGGGCAAGCTTGCTTTCAAGATAATTCGTCAGGCGGCTGGAAAAACGGGTTGTCTTCATCGGTGTCCTCATGACCGGCACATCATTGCGGTTGGATGCTTCCACCAAGTCCTGGGGAATTTCCATGTCGCGGCTGATGATGATTCCCGGCGTTATATCGGTGCACAACTGATCCATGCGGGATTTCCGCTGGCTGTCGTCCAATTTTTCCAGGAAGCTCAATTCCGTTTTCCCAAGGAGCTGGATTCTTTCCGCAGGATAGTAATTAAAGTACCCCGCCATTTCCAATCCCGGGCGTGATATATCACTTGTGACGATAGGGCGGTGAAGCCCTTCCTCGCCGCTCACCAATTCTAATCCAAACTTCTCAACAATGTCTTTCGCGCGTACTTTTGCCAAAAAGAAGGCCTCCTTTTTTCTGCAAACTTTTATATGTAACAAGGTTTTTTGACAGGGTTATATCTGAAACAGCTGGCCTGAATCCAGCAGCATTCCCGGCAAAGGCACCCGTAAAGAATTTATCCTAACCCATTTTAGCACTTTTCTGCGTGTGACTACCACCTTGGCAGACCTAATTTTTCCTATCAGGGTGTCCAGGATCATTTCCAATTCCTATATAACAAATGAAATTTGGATAGAGAGGTGGATTAAAATGAAATTTGTCATTGATGCGGGTCATGGTTACAACACGCCTGGAAAACGGAGCCCCTCCGGCATGAGGGAGTATGAGTTCAACAGGGCCGCTGCCCAAGCTGCAAAAAAGGCTCTCCTTTCGTATAAAAATACGGAAGTCTTCTTTACTCATTCTGATCAAGAGGATGTGAGTTTAAAACAACGGACTGATATAGCCAACAAAATGGAGGCAGATGTGTTTATCTCGATTCATGCCAATGCTTTTGGAAATGGATGGAATGATGCTGGAGGTGTAGAGACCTATGTCTATAAAACAAAGCCCGCACCCGCAGTTAAACTGGCGAGTACCGTTCAACATACTCTGATTTCTGCAACCGGCCTTGTAAACAGAGGAGTGAAAGCGGCTGATTTTCATGTGCTGAGGGAAACAAGAATGACAGCAATCCTCGTGGAATGTGGGTTTATGACCAATAAGAAAGAGGCTGCGATGCTTAGCTCGCAGCAATACCGGAACACCTGCGGGCAGGCAATCGCCAAGGCATTGGCCGACCATTACGGCCTTGTCCAGAAGACTGGATTAGAATATTTGTATAAAGTCCAGGCAGGAGCTTTTTCAAAGGAAGAAAATGCAGATGCCTTGGCTGCACGGTTAAGGAAAGCCGGGTTTGAAGCCTTTGTTTCGCGGAAGTAAGGGATAATGTGAACTTTCCCCCCCAAAAAAAGAGTGAGAAGCAAAACGTACATGCTTCTCACTCTTTTTTCTTTTTCATCGGTTCAATTACAGCTTTTTGAATTGCTATATTGATGATGGACAGGATAATCGCGGCCAGGAAAGCCATCCCGAATCCATCAATTTCGAAGCTTTCCCCCATTATGCCGTCTGTCAGCAGCAGTGTGACTGCATTGATGACGAACAGGAACAGCCCCAGTGTTAAAATGGTGGCGGGCAATGTCAGCAGAATCAGAATCGGCCTTACCAGCACATTCAAAATGGCCAGAATGAAGCTGGCAATGACGGCCGCTCCAAAGCCGGAAACTTCAAATCCTTCGAAGTATCCGGCAAGACTGACAAAAACCACCGCGTTGATTAATATTCCAATCAGCCATCTCATATGGTTACACCTTCTTATCTTTTAGGGAGGACAAAAGCAGCGATCATATAGGCCAGGACTAACGGGAAGAATCCAGTCGGGAACAGCAGAACGACAAAGAGGATTCTCAGTATATTAGCGCTTATGCCGGTTTGTTCGGCAATGCCGCCAAGTACTCCTGCCAAGACCTTATTTGTTCGTGAACGGCCAAGTGCCATTCGCATCATCCTCTCTTTCATCTTATGTGTTGTCCTACATATCATTCTTCTCTTCTGATTTTTTTATGAGGACCGAACCCGTTTTTGTGTGAGCAAAGATATGAAGCTTTTTATCCGATTCACTTTCTTTTGAAAAGTGAACATGCTTCTGTACCACTTCATTTTTCTCTTCTACTATATTGATACCCTCCATCTCGATCTTAAAACTGCCAAGATTGGACTTGGCCTCTCCTTTCAGACCGATGGAATCCGGTACATACAGATCGATCCCGCCTGTCACAGCCTTCGCATGAAGGGTATCCGCCCGATCGCCTCTAAGGCTGCAGACAATGGTTCCGTTCAATGACTGCAAATCGGTTTCGACGACATCTCCTTCTAGATACACTTTGCCGTTGATCGATTCAGCTTCCACACTATCTGAGTGGATATTGGCAAGATGAATAGCTCCGTTTGATGTATCAACTTCTATCAATTTCGCGGTCATGTTCTTTAACTCCACTTTCCCATTTCCGGAGCGTACTTTGAATGAATCAGCTTTTATTCTCTCCGATTTCACCGTGCCATTCAGGACTTTGATCAGCACTTTTTCGTATTGTGATTGAGGGACATATATCGTAGAGTTCACCTTCATCCACTTGAGCTCTGTAGACAAGCGCATCTTCTCATTTTCTATATAAAAATCAGTATTTGCGAGGAACGATCTCCTTGCCTCTTCAAGATCATCCGTGCGGTACACCTTCACCTGGCACTCGATCCTGACCTCATTTTGATCCCAGGGAAGAACTTCTACCTTTCCATTCGCCACATCGACAGCGACTTCTTTCAGCAACTCCACTTCCGTTTCTTGAAATACATGGGATAGCTCAATCGATTTATTGAATTCAAAATCCAGATCAAAGTTCTTCACCTTATTCAAAGCAGATTGGAAGAAGTCGATCAGCTTATCTTTTCCATTGTTGAAGGTTTGGGAAGATCGTTCGTCTCCTTGATAACCTGTTTTTTCACCTGTACCTGTAAAAATTTTCGACAGGTCATCTAATAGATCCGATTCTTTTTCTCTATAGCCAGCTTTCTCATTGGGAGTGGTGTCTTCTTTATCCAATGCGTCGAGCAGGGTCAATGCTTCCTTAGTGGACAGCTGTCCTTTTTCAACCATTTCCAATATACGTTTGCGTTCTTCGTTCATCCTCATTCACTCCTTCATAGTTATAACAGTACTTTTATTCCCTTATACACGTTCCAAGTAACAACGACCAATGAAATAAGCAGTGAAAAACCAATGGCGGTGAAAATAAAAACCGGCAACCCGGTTCCTACAGATAAAATGCCGATGTCAAAGAAGATCCCCGCTATGACAAGCGGCAGTGCAATCAACGGCAGCAGGTGGGATAAGAAAGCTGATTTAGCATGTCTCTTCGTGTCAAAATCAGTTGATACAAAATAGACGATAATCGGAAAGATGAACCCTGCAAAAAAGATGCTGAAATAACAAAGGGATGAAAGCAGTTTGTTGGTTTCCAAAGATGTCACTCCCTCTCTGTTATTACTATTTACGATAGGACGCCTGAAAGGTTTCACAGTTAAAGGTTTTTCTTTAAATTATCATCCCACATTTAGCGCTCGCTTCCCTCCATCGCAAGGCTGAGAAACAGTACATACCGGGATGTGTTTCTAGAAAGCATTCGCTTTCACACACTACCGCTTTAAAGCAAGTGGGGACTGTCCCCACTTGCTTTAAAGCGGTAAAGCGCTGAAAACAAAAAACAAGCCCCCATAAGCATAAGCTGGGGGCTTGTTTTTCAATAACAATTGTTAACGGCTGCTGCCGACTTCTTCTTTTTCTTTGACCCGTTTTTCCATCCGCGCTCTGTCGCGTTCAAGGATCGGCTTCAGGTATTTGCCTGTATAGGATTCCGGCACTTCGGCGATTTTTTCTGGTGTACCGGTTCCAATGATGGTTCCGCCTTTGTCTCCTCCTTCGGGACCTAAGTCGATGATATAGTCCGAAGCTTTGATGACATCAAGGTTATGTTCAATGACAAGGACGGTATCTCCATTCTCCACAAGGCGCTGAAGAACGACCAGAAGACGGGAAATATCATCCACATGCAGACCGGTTGTCGGCTCGTCCAGAATGTAGAGAGACCGGCCGGTGGAGCGGCGGTGGAGTTCAGATGCGAGCTTCACCCGCTGCGCTTCCCCTCCGGACAGGGTCGTCGCAGGCTGGCCAAGCTTGATATAGCCAAGGCCGACATCTGCAATCGTCTGCAGCTTGCGTTTGATTTTCGGGATATTTTCAAAGAATTGAAGAGCATCTTCAATGGTCATTTCAAGTACATCGGCAATGTTCTGGCCTTTATATTTCACTTCAAGCGTCTCGCGGTTATACCGTTTGCCGTGGCAGACTTCACATGGCACATACACATCAGGAAGGAAGTGCATCTCGATTTTGATGATTCCATCTCCGCGGCAGGCTTCACAGCGGCCGCCTTTTACGTTGAAACTGAAACGGCCTTTCTTGTAACCGCGCACCTTCGCTTCATTCGTACTTGCAAAGACATCACGAATATCATCGAATACACCCGTATAGGTAGCCGGGTTGGATCTTGGCGTTCTGCCGATTGGTGACTGGTCTATGTCGATGACTTTATCAAGATGTTCGACACCCTTGATCTGTTTGTGCGCACCAGGCTTTGACTTTGCTCTATGAAGCTGCTGGGCCAATGATTTATGAAGGATCTCGTTGATCAGCGTACTTTTCCCTGAACCGGAAACTCCTGTTACAGAAGTGAAAATGCCCAAAGGAATTTTCACCTTCACGTTCTTCAGGTTGTTTTCCTTTGCACCGACCACTTCAATGTAACGGCCATCAGTCTTTCTGCGTTCCACCGGAAGCGGGATGAACTTCTTGCCGCTCAGATATTGGCCTGTCAATGAATGGTCATCATCCATGACTTGCTGAGGTGTTCCGGCTGATACAATCTCCCCTCCGTGCACACCGGCCCCCGGACCGACGTCGATCAGGTAATCCGCTGCAAGCATCGTATCTTCATCATGTTCCACGACAATGAGGGTATTTCCGATATCGCGCATATTCTGCAGAGTGGAAATGAGTCGGTCATTATCTCTTTGATGAAGGCCGATGGAAGGTTCATCCAGGATATAAAGGACCCCTGTCAATCGGGACCCGATTTGAGTAGCAAGCCTGATACGCTGGGCTTCCCCTCCGGACAGCGTCCCTGCTGCCCGGCTGAGTGTCAGGTAATCCAACCCGACATTCACCAGGAAGCCGAGGCGTTCCCGGATTTCCCTCAAGATCAGGTTGGCGATCTTCATTTCCTTTTCCGACAATTCAAGCTTTGCAAAGAAAGCATCTGCTTCTTCAATGGAGTAGGCTGTCACTTCCCCGATATGGAAGGAGTCCACTTTTACCGCAAGGCTCTCCGTCTTCAGCCGGTATCCCTTACATTTAGGACATGGCTGCTGGGCCATATATTTTTCCATCTGTTCCCGGATATAGTCGGAACTTGTCTCTTTGTAGCGCCGTTCTACGTTACTGACGACACCCTCAAATTGGATGTAGTTCTCCCTGACCTGTCCCCAGTCATTTTCATATCGGAAGTAAACTTCTTCACCGTTTGAGCCATATAAAATCTTATCAAGCTGGTGCTTCGGCAGATCCTGCACCGGGATATCCATATCAATCCCAAAGTGGTTGCAGACTGCCTTTAATAACTGTGGATAGTACTGTGAACTTGTTGGTTCCCATGGTGCAATGGCATTCTCGTTTAACGTCTTTTCCCCAATAGGGATGATGAGTTCCTTGTCCACTTCAAGCTTCGAACCAAGCCCATCACAGCTCGGGCAGGCACCGAACGGGCTGTTGAATGAGAACATCCTCGGCTCCAGTTCACCGATGGAAAATCCGCATTCCGGGCAGGCATGATGCTCGCTGAATAACAGTTCTTCTTCACCAATGACATCAATGATCACCCGTCCATCAGCAAGGCGCAAAGCCGTTTCAAGAGAGTCAGAAAGCCGCGCCTCCACACCTTCCTTCACAACGACACGGTCAATGATGACCTCTATATCATGCTTTTTATTCTTTTCAAGTTCGATATCATCTCCAAGGTCAATGACCTCTCCATTGATGCGCACCCTTACATACCCCTGCTTTTTGATATCTTCAAGGGTTTTCGCATGAGTACCTTTTCTCCCTGATACAATCGGCGCCAGGACTTGAAGCTTTGTACGCTCAGGATATTCCAAGATCCTGTCGACCATTTGCTGGATGGTCTGCGAGCTTATTTCAATCCCGTGAATAGGGCAGACCGGTCTGCCGACACGGGCATATAACAAACGCAGGTAGTCATAAATTTCTGTTACCGTCCCTACTGTGGATCGGGGATTTTTGCTTGTTGTCTTCTGGTCAATCGAGATTGCCGGGGACAATCCTTCGATCGCATCCACATCCGGTTTATCCATTTGACCGAGAAACTGTCTCGCGTAGGCAGACAGCGACTCGACATACCTTCTTTGCCCCTCGGCATAAATGGTATCGAAGGCCAAGGAAGATTTACCGGATCCGGATAAGCCTGTCAATACGACCAGCTTATCCCTTGGAATGGTGACATCCAGGTTTTTTAGATTATGTGCTCTAGCTCCTTGTACTACAATTTGATCTTTTGCCATTTACCGGTCATCCTTCCGCTTTTAACTCTAGAATCGTGTCACGCAGCTGGGCGGCACGCTCGAAGTCCAGCGCTCTCGCTGCCTCCTTCATTTCTCCTTCTAAGCTGGCTATAAGCTTTTCTCTCTCTGGTTTCGTAAGCTTTGCAACTTTCTTTTGCGGTCCAGCATATTCTTCCTGCTCTTCTGCCGCATGGGTAGCACGGATAAGGTTCGGAATATTTTTCTGGATTGTCTGCGGTGTGATTCCGTGCTTTTCGTTATATTCGATTTGGATTTCCCGGCGGCGACTTGTTTCATCCAATGCCTTTTGCATCGAATCGGTAACCTTATCTGCATACATGATGACATGTCCATTGGCATTACGGGCAGCCCGTCCGATTGTCTGGATAAGGGAACGCTCGGAACGGAGGAACCCTTCCTTATCGGCGTCCAAAATCGTCACCAGCGAAACTTCCGGGATATCGAGTCCCTCTCTCAAAAGGTTGATCCCGACAAGGACATCATATTTTCCCATCCTGAGGTCCCTGATGATTTCGATCCGCTCAAGTGTTTTGATCTCTGAATGAAGATACTGTACTTTGATTCCGATTTCCTTCAGGTACGCGGACAGATCCTCAGACATCTTTTTCGTCAAGGTCGTGACCAGGACGCGTTCGTTTTTCTCAATTCGCTCGTTGATTTCACCGATAAGGTCATCAATCTGCCCCTCGATCGGACGGACATCGATTTCCGGATCGAGCAAGCCGGTCGGGCGGATGATCTGCTGAATCATCTCAGGGCTGTGCTCTTCTTCATAAGGACCCGGTGTCGCGGATACATAGACAAGCTGATTAGATTTTCGTTCAAATTCTTCAAATCTAAGCGGCCGGTTATCCATTGCCGACGGCAGCCGGAATCCATGATCGACAAGGACTTTCTTCCGGGCCTGGTCGCCGTTGAACATTCCCCTGATTTGCGGGAGTGTCACATGCGACTCATCGATGACAATCAAAAAGTCATCCGGAAAATAATCGATAAGAGTATAAGGTGTCGATCCGGCAGGACGAAGAGTCAGGTGACGGGAATAGTTCTCGATGCCCGAACAAAAGCCCATTTCCCTCATCATTTCAAGGTCGTATCGGGTTCTTTGCTCCAAACGCTGGGCTTCGAGGAGTTTGTTTTCTTCCCTCATCACTTTCAGCTGTTCCTCCAGCTCCTGCTCAATATTTTCGATGGCAACCTTCATTTTCTCTTCACGGGTAACGAAGTGGGATGCCGGAAAGATCGCGACATGATCCCGCTCGCCGATGATTTCACCCGTCAGTGAATCAACCTCCCGGATACGGTCGATTTCGTCTCCGAAAAATTCAATCCGCATGCAATGTTCATCTTTGGAAGCAGGAAAGATTTCAACAACATCCCCGCGGACCCTGAATGTCCCGCGCTTAAAGTCGATGTCATTCCGTGCATACTGAACATCCACCAGCTTACGGAGCAGCTGATTCCGTTCTATTTCCATCCCTACTCTTAAGGAGACAACCAAGTCGCGGTATTCCTCAGGCGAGCCCAGGCCGTAAATACAGGAAACACTGGCAATGATGATGACATCCTTACGTTCAAACAATGAGGATGTGGCCGAGTGCCTCAGCTTATCGATCTCATCATTGATGCTTGCATCCTTTTCAATGAATGTATCTGTCTGCGGAACATAGGCTTCCGGCTGATAATAATCATAGTAACTGACAAAATACTCAACTGCATTGTCAGGGAAAAATTCCTTGAACTCGCTATAAAGCTGTCCGGCAAGGGTTTTGTTATGGGCAATCACCAAAGTCGGCTTGTTGATTTCCTCAATGACATTGGAAACAGTGAAGGTTTTCCCTGTTCCTGTTGCCCCAAGCAAGGTCTGATGCCGTTTTCCATCGCGGATGCCTTGGGTAATTTCCTTGATGGCTGCCGGCTGGTCACCCTGCGGCTGGTATTTCGATTGTAATTTAAATTGATCTTTCACCATCCTGCCTCCCGTTCGAATAGACTTATCTATATCAAATATACCCTGTTAGCTCATTCTCTAAAGCCTCTCTGTTCAATATTCTCATTTTACCATAAGGAGGAGGCAAAAAACCATTATTAAGCGAACAAAAGTTCGTGTTTCCTCCCATTATATATTAAAAAAAAGACCGGCATCAGTCCAGTCAAATCCTCTTTAAAAAGGAAGATACTTTCTCATGAAAGAGGTCGTTTTCTTCTAAAAAAGGATAATGGCTGCTGTTTTTAAACACAGCCAGCTCTGCTTCCGGGATACCTTCGGCCATTTCCAAGGAGTACTCCAGTGGACATTGAACATCATGCTCCCCGCACATGATCATCGTTGGCGCAGTGATCAGCTGCAGTTTCCTGGTAACATCAAACAACTGGAATTCCCTGTTCATGAAGTTCATGCGGACGGCCGATATTCCTTTATGTATATTCTTATTGAAATATTCATGATAGTTTTCAGGTTTGCAGAGTGACAGTTTTGTCCTGTTGATCGATAACTCTCTCCTCTCCTCTGCTGATAAGTCCTTTTGCTTAAGTCTTCTGTTAAAGTCCTGCATGACCTGGAACTGTGGATGACTAGAATGGTAGATGCAGTTTTTTGAAAAAGCATAGTAATCTCTGGCGGCAGCTCCAACTGCTATGATTCCTTTCAAGCTGTCCGAAAAATAGATGCCGTATACCATTGCCAGTATACCCCCTGTCGAGTGACCGGCAAAGATCCATTCAACATACCCTAACGATTCCCGGATCGCATCCAGGTCAAAAGTGGTTTCAAGCATGCTCAGCTCATAATGCTCATGTGCTTTCTCCGAGTTTCCCGCCTCGCGGAGATTCACCAAAATCACCTTGTGGCTATCTGTAAATTCTTCGGCAAAATAATCACCAGTATCGTTAAAATCAGAATAGAGGTGTGTGACACACAATGGTTCTCCTTCTCCTGCAGTAAAAACTTCAAAAGTGCCTCGATGTGTTTCCACCAACATTTCATTCCACTTTTTCAACGGACTTCCTCCCTCTTCAGACAGTCTGCTGCGAGATTACTGAACTCTCTCAAATAGGGAAGATAATTTTTGCCGCCATAGTTGTAACGTTTGTTATACATCTTGACGATTACCGCCTGATGCTCAGGAATCACCAGAATGGTCGGACCGGTAACTCCAAGGATCTGGTAGGATCCCTTTGGCACTCGCTCACCCATTTCACTTTGAGCAGCAGGCTCCCCTTGTACATACCAGAAAAATCCGTTTTGGGGCAGTTCTTTATTTTTATATGAAGGACTTTGAATTGAAGCGGCAAGTTCAATGACTTTCTTAGGCACGATTTGTTTTCCATTCGCTTTCCCCATATTGATATGAAGATTTCCCCAGAGAGCGAGGTCCCTCGCAGACACGAAGAGATTGGACTCCATTCCATTAGTCGTAGTGCCCAGACTGGAACTCGCTTCTTCTTCAGGATTCACAATCACTTCCGCCAGATTTTCATTCCGGGTTGTTTCCCAGCCTGTTTGATTTAACCCCAGGGGATCAAACACTCTTTCCTTAAGAAGATGTGGAAAACTTTTCCCATATAGTCTTTCAATCAATTCAGCCACCATAGACACATTGATACCGCGGTACGCCCAATCCTCTCCTGGAGGAAACTCACGGTATGGCAAGCCTTCCTGATCCTGATGCAGGCCATGAGAATGGGTCACAAGGTGACGAATGGTTGTGTTCCCAAGCAAATCACGGTCAACCTCTGGAAAATAAATCGCAGCTGGATCATCAAGGCTTCCAAGTTTCCTTTCATAAACCGCATAAGCCGCCGCAAGTCCCAGGTAGCTTTTGCGGGCGGAGGCAATGTTGAATCTCGTGCTGCTTGTGACTGGAAGGGCATCAGGGGCATTAGATAGGCGGCCGCTGTAATGTTCGAGCACCGTGCGGTTATTTTTAATGATAAACAATGCAGTACCCGAACTATGATTCTTATCTTTTATAGTTTCGACCCAGGAAACAAGGCTTTTGTACATGTAAAATCTCTCCCTTTCTCTGATAGTAAATGAATTCTGGAAGAAATAGCTGTTTCCTTGTTAATAAGTTTGTGGATACCATGTGGGTAATGTGGATTAAATGTTGATAAGTAACATAAGTTGTTAATAACCTGTTTGTATTTCTTGCTTAATATATGGAAACATGAGGATAACTTATGTTTATCCACAAAAATATGATTGTTATCCATAATGCCGTTTAGGCAAAATAAAAAAGCACCTGAATAATCAGCTGCTATTCCTCGCTTTGTTTCTCATGCGATTGCTGTACCAAAAGCCTGCTGTCAAGGATGCCGCATCCACGACAATCAACGCCCAGGTATCAGTATACCCTTTGTAAACGGAAGCCGCTATCAAGGCAACCGTCAATACCAAACCGACAATATGGTTATAAGTTACTCGCGTGAACAGGACTACGAGCAGTCCGGGAAGGAATAAACCCAATATATATTTCGAAATCATTTCACTCTCTCCTCAAAAAAATCCGTTACTTATATCTTATCAAAAAACGAAATGGAAGAGTTAGTTTATTCTTTCGATGTGTTGAAGCCTTCTACAATCTTCTTCGTCATTTCACTAAGCTGTTCATGTGGAATATTTTTCTCCGAAAGCATTTCCGGCAGGATATCATTCAGGAAATACTGAACTGAATCCATTTCCCGGAATTTCAGGATTGTGGCAAGCGCCTCTTCATAAATCTCAAGGAAAAGCGGTTCAGGATTCCCTTTTTGAATTTCACCGAAGGATTCGTAGAGCAAGTCGATTTTGTCTGCAACCGAGAGGATCCGTCCTTCTAGGGTTGAATCCTTTCCTTCCTTGAACCTTTCCCGGTATACTTCCTGATATTCTTCAGGAAACTCTTGATCAATGAACTTGGTGATCATTTCTTCCTCTACCTCGCTGAACAGCCGTCGGAGTTCTTCAGATGCATACTTCACAGGAGTCTTGATATCTCCCGTAAACAGTTCCGCATAGTCATGGTTCAAGGCTTTTTCATAGAGGGCTTTCCAGTTGACGGCATTTCCCTTATGCTCTTCTACCGTCCCAAGGAACTGGGCAATTTTTGTAACCTTGAATGAATGGCTTGCGACGTTGTGATCCTGATATTTGAATCTGCCCGGACAGCGGACAAGTTTCTCTACGTCCGAAAGGCTTTTGAAATAATGATGGATCCCCATAATTTCTCCTCCCTGTCAAACTAGTCTCTATTTCTGGTTTCATTCATTATACTTCTTTTCATTCCCTCTTCAACATTTTTTTAACATAATAAAATACCGCTTTGTTAAAAGAATTGGAAAAGAGGGTCGGAAGCTGGTGCTTTGCTTTTTCAAGAATGACCAGCTCGTGATGAGGATGTTCTTTATATAACCGATATTGGTTATTGATCCAGTCTGATTTGCCGCCGTAAATCAAAAGCAGCGGCACTTTCAGTTCCAGTATCCGGTCCGTACAGTTATAGTATAACGATTGTTTATAAAAGTGATACCAAATGCTGCGGTTGGCCTTCTCCATGTGCTCCCGGAGCTCCTGCTCAGCTTCGGGGGTCTTGGCATGGGCTTTCGCCAAAACATTGATCATCAATTGTGGCCGCTCTCGTATGGTCCTCATGCCGAGGAGATGCATCACCTTAAGCCGGACAGTCTGTGCTTTCGGATAACCGCCGGCAAGGACGAGGATCTCCACCCTATCGATATAGTTAAATGTAAATTCCTGAGCAACCACTCCACCAGCCGAGTATCCCAGAAGAACACATTTGCTGATAGCAAGATGGTCGAGAATCGTCCTAATTTCCTCCACATATGTATCAATGCCTATGTAGTCCTCCTCACTATAGGAATCGCCTTGCCCGCCAAGATCGGGAACGATCAAGCGGAACTGTTCCTTTAAAGGGTCTTGGTAGATAAATGATTTCCGGCCGAGTCCCGGTGGATGGATCAGTACAATCGGTGTCCCTTCCCCGATGTCTTCGAAAAACAATTCCCTTTCCTTGAAGCTGCAAACCGCCATTTCAATTCCCTCCTGCCCTGCACATTTTTACATAGCTTTCGCAGATCACCCGTATAACATGCAAAAAGCAGAGAAACTTTAGTCCTTTAAAGCAAGTGGGGACAGCACGGGTGTTGATTATCCATAATATGTAAAATAAACGGTTTCATTAGACAAAAAAAACCACTCTCTTTTAAAATGATTGTTACCGCTAACAACACAAAAAGGGAGTGGTTTCATTGACTAACTTTAACAAACTTTCTGAAATCCTTCAAACCATTATTACGGATGAAGAAGTGGCAAATCTTTGTGAGAAATGGGGCTATGAAGACAAAGCTAGGAAGTTATCTGCCCACGATTTGATACATTTTTTTGTTATTTCTTCTGCGAAAAAATGGGAAGGATTTCGAGATGCCGAGACCAAATTGCCAAAGGAAGAAAGTTTACCTTCCGTTGATCATTCTACCCTCGCCAAAAAAGCCCAAAGAGTTCCTTATCAAATTCTACAAGAATTATTCTCCCGTATCGTTAAGCGCTTAGGACGAAGAGTCCGTCGCGCCCTATTTAAACCCTATAAGCTATTTGCCGTTGACTCCACCACGATCACTTTCCAACACCCAGACATGTGTTGGGCGGGTTACACCCGTACCCGCCACGCTATTCGTCTTCATACAAAATACGATGTGGAGGAAGGTCAGCCTACTCAAGTAGTCCAGACAACTGGACGGCATCACGATGTCATGGTGGCACCCAAACTCTATGAAGATCCAGAGCCACTCTCCATCATCACCGCTGACAGAGGATATGCAAGAACAAGTGACTTTCAGTGTTTACATGACCGTGAACAGTACTTTGTCATTAGAGTGGCTAAGTTCTTCTCCCTCTCGGAAGAGAAGGAACACAGTGTATCACTTGAAACTGAAGGCCGTATTAAAAAAGACATGACAGCCTTTATTGGAAAAGGTTCCCGAAAGACAGAGGATCGCTTCAGACTAGTTACATTCACGGACAACGAGGGGAACCAAATAAGAGTGGCGACGAACCTTATGATGATGTCTCCAGAAGACATTGCTTATATCTATAAGCTTCGTTGGCAAATCGAGTTATTTTTCCGTTGGGTAAAAGGAAATCTGGACCTTTCCAACCTGTTTGGATTTTCCCCCAACGCTGTTTATAGCCAAGTATTTGGCACTCTTATCAGTTATTTTATATTACGCAGTATTTATAATGATACAAAAGAAGAGTGGGCCATCTTGTATGATTACACTTTCATTGAATTTACTCGCCGTTACCTGGCACGCACCCTACCTGTAGAGGTAAGTTGCGCAATCAAATCACGGTTGGGAAGAAGGGGAAGTCTGTTTCAATCATCTGGAAAAATATAGCTAATCAACACCCGTGGTGGGGACAGTCCCCACTTGCTTTAAAGGACTAAAGTCTTCATTCACCAAAAGACGCCCTTTCTTAACAGAAAGGGCGTCTAGTTAAGCCTGTGAAGTGACCGGATGTTTGAAATCTTCAGGCAGAACCAGCCCTGCGGCGGTTTTGACGAACAGCACCTCGTCCCCTTGGAAGCGCGCTGTAACAAAGCCATCCGAATAGCTTTGGACAGTGAAGTGAAAGTGAACCTCCTTTACTTCAGCCGGAGCCAGCCTGGCAGCCAGCACTTCCATATCGATTTCTTTGAGACTTACCACATCAAACACATGCAGAATCTCATCGTCCCTCTTCATAAGGAGGACCATTTCTTCCTCCGGCCAATAATAAATATTATTCGGGAATACATATGTACAATAAAACATCAGTAATTCAGCTGTGTCATTGCCACTGAATTTCCTGGACACAGGGACTCTTCTCTTAGCTAAATCATAGATAAAATCTATATCTTCTCTTCTATTCCCATCCAATTTCTTTAGAGAAACGCCATCACCGCGTTCAGCCAGCTGCAAAATCGGCTGACGCTCTTCGACGGGTCGAAAGCCGAACTTCGGATAGTAATCAAGAACCGTTTTGCTTGCAAACAAATAGATCATATCAGCAGCTTGATAGTCTTCAAGGACGAGTTTCATAAGCCTTCCAGAAAGGCCTCTGCCTCGAAATTCGGGGTGGGTCATGACTGTTCCGAGTTGAATTGCCTTCCTGCGTTCACCATCAATGACCAATTCAATATGATTGACCGATACATTGGAGACTACCTTACCAGCAGCAAGATAAGAATATGGTACATATTTGTCTGTCCAAAAGCCCAGCTCATACCACTTCTCAAAGTTGATTCCGAATGTATCAGAAGCCAGGTTATTGAAACTCTCCCTTGATTCATCGTTTTCCCTGTACCCCTTGATAAATGTATAATCACCCATCTCACTCCCCCATTCCTGCTTGTGCACTTTAACACATTAACGTATCCGGGGACTGTCCCCACTTGCTTTAACGTATTAAAGCGACCTCTCATAAGAACAGCAGCCCCTGTCAAGCGGGACTGCTGTCGATGTTCCATTAGCCCTTCTTCATTTTCACTGAAATTGGTGCTTTCTTGCCGCCTTTAGGAGTCAGCCACACTTCCAACGTATATCCTCCTTTGAACTCTTCTCCGGGAGGAAGTTGAATCGTGTAAGACAGTTCTTCCCCTTGAGCTAATGTTTCTTCTCCCAGGACCTGCATGAAAGCAGCTGAGCTGGAATATAAGAACACCTGCTTGCCCGACTCATCTTTCACCTCATAATCATAGCGCTGGGAACTTGTAAACTGGAAAGTCACCTCTTTCTCTGTCTGGTTTTTCACGGTATAAACAAACTGGCCATTTTCATTCTTTGTAAGAGATGGTTCAATTTCTCCTGCCACGATACCTTGCCCCCTGTCTTCTTCATTGATATCTTCTTTACCCTCATTACCATGAGATCCATTCTTTGACTCATTTGTACCTGAATCCTCGCCCTGCTCGACACTCGTCCCGCACGCTGTAGTCATTCCAATTGTAAAGACTGCAATCAATAGAACGAAGTACCTTTTTATCATCCGTTTCCACTCCTTTCCCCAAATACTTCATTTATAAAAGTGGACGGGAATCCTCGAATAAAGTTACATATTTTTCAGAAAACAGGCTCGCGTAAAATAAAAGCCTTATGAGAGAGAATTCTCTATAAGGCCTAGACGATACGGTGGTAAGTGTGTTCACCTTTCGCACCTAAATCAAATTTTTCAAACAAAATGATACCCGACTTTGGATGACCATTCCCGGTCTTCCTCTACGAAGATGATTCCTAATTCATGATGGTCACCCTCATAAAGGGCTCCTTGGGCAAAACGGATTTGTCCGTTCGTATCAATTATTTCCAACTTGCAGTACGCCCTGTTTTGCTGGAGCCCATCATAAAATTCTTCTTCCGTCTGCACCTGGAACCCATTCACCTTAGTAATCATTTCCCCTGAAACAAGGGACATCTTCTCAGCAGGTGATCCCGGAAGGATGGCCAAAATCATCATGCCTTGGGATTTTCTTGAGTAGTAGTATGACCTCTCACTGTCCTGAACCCTCTGTCTGTAAGCCATCCATTCACGGCCAATGATCGCGAGTACAACACCGGCAATCGAAACCAATGGTGCGAAATATCCTGCTACTGCTATAGTAAGCACCAGAGCGCCAAGCCAGAAAACGCGATTGCCGGCTTCCCTGATGCTGATATGAGGAAGCGTACTTTTGACAATCTGCCCAAAACCAATCAGGAACGGAAATAATATCAATGAATATGTATTTGAACCGACCGTAAAGACCGGCCACCAGTCCCAAGGCATATTCAGCGGACCCACAGGCACCAGAAGGAACATTGGCACGACCCAAAGCTTCTTTCCTTCTTGAACACCCACCTTCAATCCCCGTGAACTTCTTATCAAACGAGGAGAAGTCTTCTTCCAGCCGCTGTGGCTGATCAATACGCCTTCAATCAAAAGCAAAGTCCCCAGCAAAACGACAACAGCATTCAGCAAACCTTCATTCAGCTGCTCGAAATATGTATTGAAAAACGGCGCTTCCACTTTGAAAAATCGGATCGCCAACAGTACCAAATATCCTATTCCGACAGTATATGCCGGTGTCAGCAGCCTGG
Source organism: Bacillus sp. SRL337 (assembly GCF_984799155.1). Classification (NCBI taxonomy): domain Bacteria; kingdom Bacillati; phylum Bacillota; class Bacilli; order Caryophanales; family Bacillaceae; genus Bacillus; species Bacillus sp. SRL337. The sequence goes on from NZ_OZ481793.1 coordinate 3,953,115, forward strand.
TTTTGAAGGTCAAGGCCAACAGGACTGTAACAGCTCCGACTATCAGTAAACTCACCACCGGAATGACAAGTCCGACGCCGATTGTCAGCAGCGAGAACCCCAGGCCAAGCAAAAGCCCCAAGGGAAATAAAAATCTCAATTCGTGATACATATCAAAAATCCTTGTATGCAGTTCCCGTCTTTCCCTTTTCACCCGGATAAAGCCGCTGAATAAAGCAATTATAATCGAGAAGTATAATAGCGGATTCAGAAACAGCTTGCCGCCTGCTTTCAAAACTTCCACAAGCCAATGCTGTACCAATGGTGTTCACCATCCTCAACGTGTTAATCTTTTCTATCATTTTATCAAATTAGGACGGTAAAACCTATCGAATTCTCACATTCTCAACCTACTAATTTTTCCAGTTCTTCGACAATAAGACATTTTCCCGGGAAATATAAAGGAAATTGCAGGGTGCTGGCGAATCATTAGGTGAAGATTGTCGGGAGGAAAATATATGAATGTCGTTGTTTACTGGAATCATGTCGGAAGAGAACATGGAGGATTGAATTACTCCATGGATATAAGAAAAAACAGTCCGGAAATAATCGAGGAGGCAATCCTGTTAAAAGAAGACCGCGCCTTGAGTCAGAAAACGCCCAATCGATTTAACGCGGTAAATGACTCACTTGTAATAGAACTGCCCTCTGAAAATTCAGGAAAAAGATTCATCATCATTTACCAGCTCGATCTCGGCCTGCAATATTCCTATGGATTCAAAAGCTCTCACCATGGGTGGCTGATTGATATTGTTCAATATGAAAAAAAGCGGGAAGAATTGATATGTGTCCACGACCTACTGATCGATATCCGTGTTTTTGAGGATGGTAGCTATCATGTGGTCGATATGGAAGAGTTTTACGAAGCCTTCTCCCTAGGGGCAATTTCAAGCACACAGCTTGAGGGCAGCTTGGAATCGTTGGCCCATATACTTGGAAAGTTGAATCAAAAAGAATTCCCAGGGAAGGAATTGGAGGATTTGAAAAATCAATACATATAAAAAGGCCTGGAAAGCTCCGGGCCTTTGATACTGACTTTCTGATTCATCCTATGTTTCTTGATTTATCAAGGCTTCACGTCCATTTCTTTTACACCCAGGAATATTTTGTCCCGATTATGGCCGAATCGTAATTCTTGCATTGTGACCCCGAGCGTCTTTGACCGGTTTCCGGTCTTCTCGCGACCTTCGCCTTAAAACCTCAAGCATTGTTATCCCGATTCCAGCGGTTTCGCGACTACTTTCCTCAATCCCCTGGCAGAACTGTCACCATTACACCGGAATCGCGACTCCTTCTCCCAAACTTCCAATATTTTATCCCGATTCCAGCCGTTTCGCGACTACTTTTCTCAATCCCCTGACAGACCTGTCACGATTACACCGGAATCGCGACTCCTTCTCTCCAACTCCCAACCTTCTTGTCCCGATTCCAGCCGTTTCGCGACTACTTTCCTCAATCCCACGACAGACCTGTCACGATTACACCGGAATCGCGACTCTTTCTCTCAAACTCCCAACCTTCTTGTCCCGATTCCAGCGGTTTCGCGACTACTTTCCTCAATCCCCTGGCAGAACTGTCACGATTACACCGGAATCGCGACTCTTTCTCTCAAACTTCCAACCTTCTTGTCCCGATTCCAGCCGTTTCGCGACTACTTTCCTCAATCTCCTGGCAAATCTGTCACGATTACACCGGAATCGTGACTCCTTCTCCCAAACTTCCAATATTTTGTCCCGATTCCAGCCGTTTCGCGACTACCTTCCTCAATCCCACGGCAAATCTGTCGCGATTACACCGGAATCGCGACTCTTTCTCTCAAACTCCCAACCTTTTTGTCCCGATTCCGGCCGTTTCGCGACTTCTTTCCTCAATCCCCTGGCAGAACTGTCACGATTACACCGGAATCGCGACTCTTTCTCTCAAACTCCCAACCTTCTTGTCCCGATTCCAGCCGTTTCGCGACTACTTTCCTCAATCCCACGACAGATTTGTCCCGATTCCAGCAAATCTAATCTCTTTCTTGAATCTCCACGTATTAATGTCCCCACAAAAGGAGAATCGCAATTCTTGCAAATTTTCACCTCTGCCCTCTTTCCACGATTTCCTTGCCCAAAATCCCGGCATTCTCTTAATTCAGCCTTTTCAAATACTCCAAAGCAGCCTTTAGCTGCACATCATTCTTCTCATCTTTCACCGCATGATAAATCGCTTCCTGGAGCTTGGCTGCTGTGCTGCTGTCAATCTTTCCGGTAGCCCCGAGTTCATGCTTTTCCTGGAAACTCCGGACAGCTGCTTCCGTTGCGTTATTATAGTACCCATCTGTCCGGCCCGGGTTGTATCCAAGACCTTCAAGCATTTGCTGAGCATTCTGCACCTGTTCATTGTTCATTTCCGGCTCAAGCGGCTTCTCTGTTTCGAGAGGATGGGCATAGAAATATGCAGGCTGTTTGACCATGATATCGGGCTGGATTCCTTTTTTATGGATCCAATTGCCTTTCGGGGTCAGCCATTTAAACATCGTCAGCTTGATATTGCTTCCATCTCCCATCGGATACGGCTGCTGGACCGTCCCTTTACCGAACGTTTTCGTTCCGATCAGCGGATAACCGCCCGCTTCTTTCAACGCACCCGCAAGGATCTCAGATGCCGAGGCACTTCCCTCATCAACAAGAACGGCAATTGGATATGGCTTCTTCTCTTTATTTTCAGAGAAATATTTCATTGTATCGCCATTTCGCTCCTGGACCTGGACATATGGCTTGTCTTCCGTCACCAGCTCTGCCAGCATTTCATTGACACTGGACAGCAGTCCGCCCGGATTTCCGCGGACATCGATGACCAGTCCGGCAAGCTCTTGTTTTTCAAGCTCCGCCAGCTGCTTTTTAAAATCCTTCGATGTATTTTCGGAGAATGAGGAGACTTCAATGATTCCGTAGTGTTTTCCGTTATCCTCTTTCACATTGGTATGAACGGTCTCCAGTGGAATCTCATCTCTTTTCACACTCACCGTTATTGGGTTGGACAGCCCTTCTCTTATAACCTCCAACTTTACTGCAGACCCTTTTTCACCGCGGATTTTCAAGGTGGCTTCATATAAATCCAGGCCGGTGACATCCTCTCCATCGACCTTCAGGATCTGGTCATTCGGCCTCAATCCCGCTTTTTCTGCAGGAGAATTCTTGAACGGCGCTACGATCAGCAGTTTTCCGTCCATGACTGTGACCTCGGCGCCAATCCCTTCAAACGACGAGCCAAGGGAATCATTGAATTGCGAGGCGGTACTGGCATCCATATAAACCGAGTAAGGATCGCCCAAAGTATCCAGCATTCCCTGGATGGCTCCCTCGACCAGATTCCCCTTGTCCACTTCCTCTACATACTTATCCGCGATGAGATCATACGCCACTTCGACTTTATGAAGCCTGTCACTGACCTGTCCTCCGCCGGCACTTTCTCCTTCTATATTACTGGTGAACGATTCTTTTAGACTCATCCCGCCATACATTCCCCCTGCCCCAGTCAACAGGGAAGCGGCCGCTATGATTATAAGACCTTTACGCTGCTCCATTCCGTTCCCTCCTATATAAAAGCTCCAACAGCATCCTTTATATCCTGATAAAAAAGACACCACACAAAAACGCTTAAACAGCGGTGCGATGTCTTTGCTATTGAAACTATATGCCGGAGGAGGACAAGTTATGAGTTCCGGAATCTATTTTTCCAAGTGTGTTGCAATAATATGGCCCCACATCTCAAATTCGGTCAAAAATCCATCATGGCCATAAAGAGTCTCTACTTCATAAAAAGCCGATAAAGGGACCAGGTCTGCAAACTCCCGAATCGCCTCCGGCGGGTAAATAAGATCATTCGTATACCCTATCGCCACCAGTTCGGGCTGAAATTGCTCAGCCGCATTACTCCAGCCGCCGCGGCCTCTCCCGATATCATGGCTGTTCATCGCAGCCATCAGATACAAATAGCTGTTAGGGTCGAACCGGTTTGCCAATTTTTCTCCCTGATAAAAAAGATAGGATTCCACTTGGAACAGGGTTTCTGAAGATTTACTGCGGTGAAATCTTTTTTCAAAAAGCGCGGGTGATCGATAGGTAACCATACCCGCCATCCTTGCCACTTTCAGTCCAGTCACTTCCGCAGGGTGCCCATAGTTCCCATCCCGCCAGTTGGGATCTGAAATGATCGCTGTTTTTCCGATCGCATTAAAAGCGATCCCATAATCAGTAAAATATGGGCTGCTCGCCAGAAGGAACACTTTGTTGATAAATGAAGGATAAAGCAGGCCCCATTCAAGAGCCTGCATCCCTCCAAGCGATCCTCCTATAACAGCTTCCAAGGAGATGATCCCCAGCTTCTCAAGCCCCTTGAATTGGGCATTCACAATATCCCTCACCGTCAGTTCAGGGAATGTCATTCTATAGCAGGCTCCTGTCTCAGGATTAATGGCTGCAGGACCAGTCGACCCATCACAGCCTCCCAAAACATTGAACGTCACTACTAAAAATTCATCTGTATTGATATAGGAGGAGGGACCCGCCAACCCTCTCCACCATCCGGGCTGATCCTCCGTTCCCACACTAATATGGCTTCCTGTCAGGGCATGGCAGACAAGGACAACTGGACCTGTCATTTTGCCCGCCATCTCAAAGCTCAATTCCACGCTCCTTAAATAATTGCCGCTTTCCAGCCGGAGATCTCCTATCCCGATACTCCCAGTTTGGTAGATTGCCTGGCTCATCTTTTAAACAGAAGCCGTTGCCGCTGTTGCTTTTGTAATCGCCTGATCTAGATCTGCCTGCAGGTCTTTGACAGACTCCAATCCAATCGACAGCCTGATGAGTTCCTCCGTCACCCCAGTCGTCTTCAAATCTTCGCTGCTTAATTGCTGGTGCGTGGTAGAAGCAGGGTGGATGATCAGTGACTTGGCATCGCCGACATTCGCAACATGGGACCACAGGGTGATAGTGTCTATCAATTTTCGCCCTGCCTCTCTTCCGCCTTTGATGCCAAAGTTTACGATGGATCCGTGGCCATGGGACAAATATTGTTCAGCCAAGGCATTTGCCGGATGGTTTTCAAGCCCAGGGTAACTCACCCAATCAACAGAGGGATGCCGCTCCAGGTAACGGGCGATTTCCAATGCGTTGCTGTTATGTTTCGGGACTCTTAAGTGCAGCGTTTCAAGTCCCTGCAAAAGAAGGAACGCATTATGCGGGCTTAAGCAGGCACCCAGATCACGCAGAAGCTGGACCCTTAATTTCACTGCATATGCCGGTTCACCAACATCTACATAGCGAAGCCCGTTGTAGCTCGGATCAGGCTCGGTGAAATCTTTGAATTTCAGACTATCCCAGTCAAATCGGCCGCCATCTATGATGATACCCCCGATTGCCGTTCCGTGGCCGCCAATCCATTTCGTAGCAGAATGGATGACGATATCTGCTCCATACTGGATCGGCTGGCAGCCATATGGAGAAGGAAACGTATTATCCACAATCAAAGGAATACCGTTGGAATGGGCAACTTCAGCTACTTTCTCAATGTCGAGGACATTCAGGCTCGGATTCCCGATCGTCTCTGCGAAGACCGCTTTTGTTTTCTCTGTAATGGCTTCTTGGATATTTTCAGGATCGGTGCTGTCCACGAATTTCACCTTGATGCCGTATCGAGGCAGGGTAACAGCAAAAAGGTTGTAGGTGCCTCCGTAGAGCTTGGAAGACGCAACGATTTCATCGCCGGCTCCCGCTATATTTAAAATCGCCAGGGATATAGCTGCCATTCCCGAGGAAACAGCCACTGCCGCCACCCCTTTTTCCAGCAGTGCGATCCTCTTTTCCAGGACATCGACGGTCGGGTTGCCGATACGCGTATAGATGTTGCCCGCTTCGCTCAACGAAAATAAATTCTGCGCATGCTCCGTATCATTGAAGACATAAGAAGTCGTCTGATAAATCGGGACGGCACGTGATCCTGTAACGGGATCCGGCTCCTGTCCTCCATGCAGTAATAGTGTTTCCGGGTCGAATTGATGATTTGTCATAATTGGTTCCTCCTCAAATTTTTATAAAATTGACTGGAAGCGAAGAGGAATCTTGCATATAAAAAAGCCCTCTCCGCTAAGAAGAGGGCTTGAAAGAACAATGCTCCTCCTCTTATCTTCCAGACTGGTTACAGCCTGTAGGATGTAGCACCTTTCCAAGCAAAAAAACTGCCTGTAGGTTGCCGGGCTTCATCGGGCCTATTCCCTCCGCCGCTCTCGATAAGAGATATCGATTTACTTATGAACATATATATGTCGTATGATATGGATTATAACTGACTGTTTCTGTCAGGTCAATCAATATTCAGAATTATTTATTTTTTAAAACTTCAGGCATGATGCGAACGTGCTGTGATTTCTGCTCCCGGTGGACGACTCAGCGTGACCGGCAATGGCCCCCCAACCAGAGGCATACATTGCAGTTCTCCTGCATGAGATAAACGAAACACTGCGGGCAACGTATACTAAGGCTTGGCTTACTGCTGGAGCTAGATGCATCCCGCGAGGTCGCACACCTGCCGCTTCAATCAGTCATTTTTTCAGACAAAATAAGCCGATCATCTTATCCCTTCTCATTACGCCAAAAAATTTCTACTATCTATTTGTTACCTTTTAATTACATAAAACTATTTGGATAAATCAACTGCATCCTTAAATGCCTTTATAATATCTTCCGGGTCTTCAATCCCGACAGAAATCCGGACGACCTGTGAGTTTACGCCGATTTTATCCCTCGCTTCCGCTGTTAAAGCACGATGAGATGTTCCTTGCGGATAGGAGACTGTGGTTTCTACACCCGCTAGTGTCGGCACGATCTTCACCCAGCTTAAGCCTGTGAAAAACGTGTGGATATCCCTGTCCTCAGAAAGCTCGATGGTCACGATAGCTCCGTTTCCTTTTTTGGAAGCCGTATTTGGATAATAGACTTTTTCAACACCTTGATAATCATTCAGGGAATCTGCCAATTTTGCAGCATTCCCACATTGCTGTTTCATTCTGAGCGACATAGTCTTGCAGCCCCTGACCGTCAGCCATGCTTCGTGCGGGCTGAGGTTCAGGCCGAGATTAATGACTTTATTTCTTGCTGCGGCAATCAATTCTTCAGACCCAACTGTCACTCCTGCTGTTACATCACTGTGGCCTCCGATATACTTCGTTGCACTGTGTGCGATAATATCCACACCTGTCATGTAAGGGTTCAGCAGATAAGGCGTAGCGAAAGTGTTATCAATCATGGTGCGGATGCCGTGTTCCCTTGCAGCAGCCACCATTCCTTCGATATTTTCCACCCTTAAAAAGGGATTCGTAATACTCTCGCTAAAAAGAAGCTTGGTTTGCGGTGTGATGCTATTTTCGATCTCTTGCGGGTCACTGAAATCAGCAAAAGAAGTCGTGATCCCGAATGTCTTTAATTCATCATTCAAAAGGTGGTATGTACCGCCGTAGATATCTTCTGCCGCCACGATGTGATCTCCGCTCTCCGCGACGGCCAGGATGCCAGCAAGGATGGCTCCGAGGCCGGATGCTGCCGCAACTCCGGCAGGCGCTCCTTCCAAAGTGGCCACCATTCCGCCTAATTCATCAGTATTCGGGTTGCCCGATCTTGTATATAAGTAGGGCGATTTCCCTTCATAAAAACCTTCTAGTTCCTCCAGGGATGAAAATGAAAAAGCAGAGGTTTGATAAATCGGTGTCGTTTTGCTTTTGATGCTGCGGTTATGTAGCGTGCTGTGTACAACTTTTGTGTCAAATTTCATCTCATGAACCCCTTTTCTAGTAAAAGCACCTTTTCCCCATTATACGACAGCCGATTTCGCCTGTCATGCTTTACTATTTTAACGCACTACCGTAGTGGGGGACAGTCCCCTGTTACGCTAAAGTAACAGGGGACTGTCCCCGAAGCAGATGGGCTTAGTCCATAGAATCCACAAGCTGGATCATCATGTCCTTATTCATTGGGCCAAAGATCTTATGCCGGATCGTACCCTTTGTGTCGATTATATAGGAAGTCGGGATGGTTTGCGCCTGATAAATGGTCCCTTGTGTTCCTTCCTCATCCAGCGGAATCGGGAATGCCAGCCCATACTCCTCGACAAATTTTTCAATCGTCGGCTTGCCCTCATCAATGGTTGTCAGGTTGACAGCCAACATTTCGACATTTGCCTTTTCATGGTAGTTTTCATAGTATTCCTGCATGTGCGGCATTTCCGCCTTGCATGGTGGACACCATGTCGCCCAGAAGTTTAAGATTACTTTCTTCCCCTTGTAATCAGAAAGCGTGACTTTTTCTCCCTCTACTGTCGTTAAAGTGAAATCCGGGGCGGCTTCCCCTTCTCCTGGGCCTTCACTCCCAAATTCGACCTCCAGTCCGGATTCTTGCAACTCTTCCGAGACCTGTTCTTCCATTTCCTTTTTAGACGCCTGATTCATGATGATATTGCCAACGAACAAACCTACCAGCATTGCAACCAGCCCTATCCCCAGTATCTTTTTACTCATGAACATCCCTCCTTTTTCTGCCTCTGTCTATGACGAGAACAACTATCGTCACGACTATATAAGCCGCACTCTCCGTCCACGCGGCTGATCCCTGAAAGATATTATTCACAAGCTGAATCCCTATAAACAGCAGCATCCACAGTTTTTTCTTCCCTTTTTTCAACACGAGATAAAAGACGACAAAGCCCATAAGAAGACTGAAAGCACTCAAAACGGAAGCACTGTCAGCGAGGAATCCTGAAGCCCCCTCGTAAACAAGGACAATCAGCACCCACGAACTGATGAGCTGTCGTTTTTCCCCTTTTAGCACTATGTAAATCAAGGATATTGTGATCCCCAGCCAAAATCCCTTAGAACCGCCATTGAAGTACAGAATTGACAGCGGCTGGCTGATGACTCCCTTAAAATCAAACAAGACCACGCTGAGTTTCCATGCCAGGATAAAAGAAAACACACTGTTCCCGAACCAATCGTTGTTATTTCTATCATAGTATAACCTTATAAATATTCCTGTCACCATAAAAGCTGCCACCAGCGCCACCCATGCAGAAGGGAAGCTGAATGCTCCGATACTATACCACTTCAAGCTTACACCCGCCCTGATGATTTTTTAATTTCACTTCTCCTATCTTCCATCATACCAGCAGCAGTGCCGCTGCCGGCAGACAAAGTATGGACGAAGCAAGAATTATTCTCTTAATCGACTTAAGACGGTTTTGTTCATCTAATCTAAGTTTGGGTTCGGTTTTGGTCTTATGAAGCGCTCATGTGTCACCCTAATCCTATTCAAGGCTCGGTTTTGGTCTTATGAAGCCTCATGCCTCACTCCAATCTAATTTTGGAAATCATTTTTGGTCTTATGAAGCCCTCATGTCTCACCCTAATCCTATTTGTGGCTCGGTTTTGGTCTTATGAAGCGCTCACTCATGTATCACGCCTGTTTCCCCGACTCTATTAGCCCCTTTTCACCTATCTTCCGCCATCTTGGGGATTCTTAAAGCTGCAGACCTTCTTGACCAGTCTGAAGCTAAAGCCAAATAGTTCCTTTTTAGCCAAAAATTTTCTTCTTGAGATCCAATTATTACATAACTAAGCAATTTCTTGTACACGCTATAAATTATCGGAGGTGGAGAAAATTGCTTAAAAATAAACGGCCAAAAGAGAATGAAGAATCACAAGCAGATTGTTCCGGATTATCTTCCTCACTTGATGAGAATGCAGCAAAACTGCAGGAAACGTTTAACTATCCGTGCAACCAGGATCTTTCTGTCAGGCCGTTCACTATATCCGCCTTTGACAGGAAAGCTATCCTTTATTTTGTCAACGGAATGAGCGACGGGCAACTGATCGAGAAGGAATTGATTCCCCAATTGATTTCTCCGTTTCCGAATCAAAATAAGGAAAACCATTTGAATCTTGATTTTTTTGCCAACTCTGTACCCATAAAGGATATAAAAGAGGATTGTTCATTTGACAGCATCGTTTCAAATCTCTTAATGGGTGATTCTGTGCTTATTGTCGATGGTGAAGCTAAAGCCTATCTTTTCGGAACAGCAAGCTTTGAAAAAAGAGGGGTAGAAAAGTCTGAAGATGAAGCTGTTTTAAAAGGGCCAAAAGAAGCGTTTATTGAATCCATCGCCGTCAACATCTCCCTTGTCAGAAAACAATTGCGATCAGCAGAACTAGTGACAGAATATGTGACTGTCGGAGATAAAGGCCTGAGCAAGGTGGCTCTTATGTATTTAAATGACGTTGCCAATCCCAATTTAATTGAAAAAATAAAAAAACGCCTTAAACAAATCAAGTCGGATGAGATTCAAAATCTGGGACTCCTGGAACAGCATATTGAGGAGCGCCCTTATTCATTGGTGCCCACCGTCTTGTATACTGAGCGGCCTGATAGAGCCGTCAGTTTCATAAATGAAGGCCACATTGTCCTGCTGATGGACAGTTCGCCAAGCAGCCTGGTCCTCCCGGTGACGTTTTGGTCTTTCTTTCATACGTCAGAGGATTACTATGCAAGGTGGCCCTACGGAAACTTCACGAGATTTCTGCGGCTGCTGGCGATTTTCATTACGATTATGACACCAGCTACCTATATTGCTGTAACCAATTATCATATTGAGATGCTCCCGACAGATTTAGTCTTAGCCGTGTCCGCCACCAGGGAGGAGGTTCCTTTCCCAGCAATCTTTGAAGTTGTAATGCTTCTTTTTGCCTTTGAACTGATAAGGGAAGGAGGTGTAAGGGTTCCGAGTCCTATAGGCCCGACAATTGGGATAGTCGGCGCATTGATATTAGGGCAGGCTGCGGTTGAAGCCAATATCATCAGCCCGATCCTTGTCATTGTCATTGCCATTACCGGGCTGGCCTCCTTTGCCATACCAAACTTATCATTCAGTTATATGATACGGCTGTCGACTTATATTTTTCTACTGTTTGGAAGTCTTTGGGGTTTCCTGGGAATCGGAATCTGCATCACCATGTGCATTGGTTATTTATCAACTTTAACATCCTTTGATGTACCCTTTCTTTCACCCATGGCTCCGCATTATCCATCTTCAAAGGACCTTGTGATCCGCCCGCCCATTTGGAAGCAATGGCTGCGACCATTGAATGTCTTTCCTATTGAAGCGGAGAAAATGAAAAAGCCGGAAGGAGAAAGCAGCGAATGATCTCTCCTCAGGACAGAAAACTCGGCACCCGGGAACTGTTCGCCTTGATCACCATAACCCTGGGAATCAAGTTCACGGATATGACCGCCACGCTATTGTATAAAGAAACGGCTCAGGCAGCTTGGATCATTCCGCTTCTATCAGGAATGCTCATGGTTGTACCGCTTATTTGTATTTTGATTCTGGTAAAGCATTATAAAGATAAAAATATTATGGAAATCACATATAAAATTACAGGGAAATTTTTCGGTTTTATCATTGGAATGCTCTTTTTCCTGATTGCTTATTCCGCAACCATCGTGGACAGCAGAAGCTATGTGGATATAATCAACACCATGTACTTTCCATCCACCAGCACGACGCACCTTTTCTTTGTCCTTATCGGATCCAGTTACTTTCTCGCCAACCGCGGGCTGCTCGCCATTGGAAGAACAGCCTGGATCACCTTCCCCTACATAAAAGTGTCATTGTTTTTTATTGTGATTCTTTTATGGAGTGAACTTCATTTTGGATACATTTTTCCTATTGCAGGGTACGGTTTACAGGAAGTCGCTGCCCAGGGTGTCAGTTATGCTTCCATCACGAGTGACCTGCTGTTTTTCTCCATTTTGTTTCCATTTTTCAGGGACTACAAATCATTCAAGAAAGCCAACCTGCTCGGCCTTGCAGTTTCCACTATGGAGTTAATGGTTTTTTTTGCTGTCTATATCATGTACTTCGACTACCCATCCATTGAATTTATTCCCTATCCTTTTCATGAGATATCAAGGATGGTGACATTCGGGCGGTATGTGTCTCATATAGAAGCTTTATTCTTCGCTTTTTGGAGTGTAGCCAGCTTGATCCGGTTTGCGATCTACCTTTATATTTCAACTGCATTTTTTGCTTATACTGCAAAGATCAAAGAGTTTGAGCCGCTCATTCTTCCTTTTGCCATTCTTACAATCATGTTTGGGCTTATGCCGGAAAATGTGGTGCAAAACGTGCTGTTGCTTAGAAACAATATCATCCTGATGATCACATCCATCATGTTGTTCGTGATCCCAGTCACTCTCCTGATTGTCGCAAAATTGCGAGGTGAGTTTAAACAATGAGATTTCTGTTGGTTTTGGGAATTTGTTTGATTGTCCTGACAGGCTGTGCCGATAAAATTGAGTTGGAAGAGGAAGGATTTGTTCTGGTCATCGGCATCGACTTGCCTGAGAATGGGGAGCCCGGCCTGGACATTACTTACCAGCTCGCAGATCCACAGGCAGGCAACCCCGGCAGCCAGCCAGGCTCTGAGGAATACAAAACGGTTACCATCCGGATGCCTGACCTGATTTCGGCTCGCGATATGCTTAATGTTGGAGAAACACGAAACATCAATTTCTACCACACGAAAGCCATTATTGTCAGTGAAGCGTTTGCCCGGTCTGAAAAATTTCTGGAAGGTGTCGGTGCATTGGGAAGGGATCCTGAAGTCAGAAGAGATATGATCCTGCTTGTGTCCAAAGAGAGGGCTGATGAATACCTGCGGAACAACAACCCTGCATTCGAAGCGAGCCCGCATAAATTCTATGATTTCATCTCAAGAAGATGGGAGACGAATGCTCTTGTTCCAAAAGCCGATCTCCAGCAAATTCTGCATGACATTGAGGCTGATTCAGGTCTGGCACTGGCCACCTACACTACCTCGGAACAGATTGAACCTGATACTAAAAAAAATGAAGATGACTACCTGCCGGGCGAATTATATAAAAAAGGCGGCACTCCGGTGCAAATTATTGGAAGTGCGGCCTTCCGTGATGGCAAAATGGTTGGAGCGATGACGGGTGAGGAAGTACGAATCATGACGATCCTGAATGAAAGCTTGAACCCACAGGACATCGCCTTCACTTTCCCTGACCCAATCAAGGAGCAATTTCGGATTACAGGGCAGGCGACAAATACGAAAACAACTGTAGATGTCGATGTGAGCAAACCGCAGCCTGTCATTACAGTCGATGCCTGGCTGGAAATTACAATCCTCTCGATTCCCAGTATGGTCGATTATGTTGAAGACCTTAACAAACAAGAGCTTCTTGATAAATATATGGAGAAACGCTTCAAATCCCTTGCCGATGATTTTGTAAAAAAGACCCAGAAGGAATTGAAAGCAGAGGCGTTTGATTGGTCCCTGACAGCAAGAAGACACTTTTTCACACTGCACAAATATCAGGAATATGACTGGATGAAATCCTATCCTGATGCCGAAGTAAAAGTGAATATGCATGTGAAAATGGAAGGCTTCGGTAAGCTGCTCAGACCAAGAAACAAAGAAATGATTACAGACTGATGGTGGTGACCTTATGTTTTGGCTGACGCTGATGTTGTGTTCTTATCTGGCCTACTACTCCATTCGGTATGCACGATTGATTTGGAAAGATCAAAATAAACTTGGTGCAATGATGGTTTGTTTGCTTGCTTTCATACTCGCGCTGATGCCATTTGTTGATTTCTGGCTGTTTCAGGATAAATAAAAAACTGCTGAAATGACCTTTCAGCAGTTTTTCCTATTCTTACAAATTAATATATTTACGAGGGTTAACAGAGTTGGACTTGCTTGCATTCCAAGCGCCTTGATGCAATTCAAAGTGCAAATGCTGGCCGAAAGAGTAACCTGTGTTCCCCATGGTACCGATTCTTGAGCCTTTTGTTACATACTGTCCATTGCTCACCATTGATGCAGACATATGAGCATATACAGTTGTGAACATTTTGCCGCCAATAGAATGTGTCATGTAAACAACATTACCGTAACTGGAGCTGTATTCACTTCTGATGACATAGCCATCTGCAGCAGCGACGATCGGAACACTTCCGCCGGAAGCGATATCCGTTCCATAGTGGAAACGAGGTTTTCCATTTAACATATCGTATCCGTACTCTGTTGTGATATATCCAGAAGCCGGTCTTGTCCAACTGCCTTCAGATACAGCTGGTGTGGATTGCACTGGTGCTGCGGAAGAACCGCTGTTGTTTCCAGATGCTTTCTGTGCAGAAGCCTGTTTCTCAGCTGCAGCCTTTCGCTGTGTTTCAAGCTCCTTTTGGCGCTCAAGCTCCTTTTGACGGGCAAGTTCTGCCAGACGTGCCTGCTCTGCCTGGATTTGGCCGCCAATTCTCTTTTCAAGTTCTTCAAGTTCATTTGCATGAGCAACAAGGTTCGTTTTCTCTGTACTCAACTTCGATTGCTCTGCTTCAAGTTCTTTGAACAAGCTGTTCTTTTGTCCCTTTTGACTGTCCAGATCTTTCTTGAGAGATACAAGGCTGGCTTTGTCATCTTCAAGCTGTGCAAGCTTGTCCTCTACTTCAGCCTGCTTCTTTTCAAGTTCTGCCTGATCCGCTTTTTGCTCGTCTATGATTTTTTTATCAGCACTGACAATTGTATTCACTGCAGTGATGCGGTTGATAAAATCACCGAAGCTCTCTGCGCCAAGGAGCACATCCATATAGCTTGCAGATCCGCCTTTTTCCTGCATGGAACGGGCACGTTCTTTTAGAAGTTCATTACGCTCAGCAATCTTCTTCTTAAGTTCTTCGATTTCTGCTTTTAGTTTTTCAATTTCCTCATTTGTCTTTTCGATTTCAGCAGTTTTCTCTTTAATGTTCTCTTCAGTATCACGGATTTTCGTATCTAAAGCGGCAATCTCTGCCTTGATTTTTTCCTGTCGTGAAACATTTTCGTTGATTTCACTTGTCTTTTCATCAATTTTTGAATTGACGTCCTCTTTTTTGCTTTGTACGTCTTCTTGTTTGCTCTTCAATTCATTGACTGAAGAATGAGCGCTGGCTGTTAACCCCGTAGTTTGTAGACTTCCGATTGTTAGTGTTGCTGCAATTGATAAAGTGACTAATATTTTCCTTTTCAAGCGACATGCTCCTTTCGGCTCTCTCAACCTATTAAACTCTCAAAAACTTTCTGACGGACATGAAGCTTCCCCAAGCTCCGATTAAACATCCCATTAGAATAATCAGGAAGTTTACTTGATAGATAAACGGGGTATATTCTAATATCTGCATAAAACTCGTTCGCAACTTTGGTTCAATGAACTGATAAGCATAATAATATCCAATGGATACTGTTGCTATCGGAATGATAGAGCCGAGGATCCCCAGCCATAATCCTTCTAAAATAAACGGCCAGCGTACAAACCAGTTTGTAGCACCGACGAGTTTCATGATTTCAATCTCTTTCCTTCGGGCAACGATCGTGATCTTAATTGTATTGGATATTAAGAACATTGCCGTGAAAAGCAGTCCGATTATCAATACCAAACCAACATTGCGACTCATTTGCAGGAAGCTGAATAGTCTTTCAATCTTTGCTTCCCCATATAGTGCATCATTTACATTTTCAAAATCTTTAATTTCATTGGCAATCCGCTTGGTTTCCAGTGGATCTTCCGCTTTTACAACATAAACGTCATATAACGGATTCTCTTGTTCAAACAGACGAAAATCTTCCCCCATATCTTCCATCAAATTTCGCAATTCATCTTCTTTGGAGGAAAATTCAATACTTTCGATTCCATTTATCTGTTCAATCTTTGTTTGCAGTTCTTCGACTTGCGGCTTTTCAGTCCCTAATTCTACCAGGACCCGTACTTCTACATCTTTTTCAATATCTGTGGCAATCTTATTCATGTTCAGCATCAGAACCACGAACACACCGACTAGAAGCAGTGTGACCGTAACGGCACTCACGGATGCAAACGTCATCCAGCCGTTCCGCCCTAAGCTCTTTAAGCTTTCACGAAAGTGCCTTCCTATTGTTCTAGGCTTCATAACCGTAGTCACCTCGCTGTTCATCCCTGACGATCCTGCCATTTTCAATGGCAATTACACGGTGTTTGATTGTGTTGACAATTTCCCGGTTATGCGTGGCCATCACCACTGTAGTACCTTGAGTATTAATCTCTTCAAAAACATTCATGATTTCCCAGGATGTTTCCGGATCAAGGTTACCTGTCGGCTCATCCGCAATGACGACTTTCGGCTTGTTTACAATGGAGCGTGCCAGTGAAACCCTCTGTTGTTCTCCGCCTGATAATTCATCCGGGAACATTCTTGCTTTATGCTTTAATTTCACAAGATCAAGTACTTCCATAACCCGCTTTTGAATGTTTCTTGGAGTTTCCTCGATAACTTCAAGTGCGAATGCGATATTTTCATAGACTGTCATGGACGGCAGCAACTTGAAATCCTGGAATACCACTCCGATATTTCTTCTTAAGTAAGGTACCCGTTTGCTTTTAAGCTTGACCAAATCTATTCCATTGACGGTGACTTCACCCCTGGTTGCTCTCTCTTCCCTGTACATCATTTTGATGAAGGTCGATTTGCCGGCACCACTGGGGCCTACAACATAAACGAATTCGCCTTGTTTGATATGTATATCGAATCCGTTTGCGGCCATAATCCCATTTGGATACTGTTTATATACGTCTTTCATTTTAATCATTTTTTTACCACCCAAGTAAAACATTTATAGTGTTCGATCGAAGATGTCTTTTTCCCAAAGCTTAAGTGTAGTAGAGACAACATATAATGTTGAAAAAACTCGAATTAATAACTTACTAAAAGTATTATAACATCATTGGCTAGGAAGTTAAGGATAATTTATATTACATTTTGGTATCAAAGTGAAACGAAAATAGCATAATTTTCCTTATGTGAACTGTAGAAACATGGAAATAGAGGGAGAAAAGTAGCATATTAGTATAGAAGAATAATAGGAAAATGAGCTTAGTGTCGAACCTAAACGGGGCGCTGGCGCTTTAATGGCTTTGTCGAAAGGTGTACTGAAGATAGTTGATATAGGAGTGTAATAATTCGTTTAACCCTCATTTGAAATAAAAGCAACCGCATTAAAAAAAAGAAAGTCCGAAGACTCTCTTTTATTTCTTTTCTGCCAGCCATTCTGCGACAGCTTCGGCTTCTTCACCTTCAATGATATTTGCCGGCATGGCACCCGGTCCATTTTGGATGACAGAAAGAATATCATCTTTGCTTAATTCTGATCCGATATTTTTCAAAGCCGGCCCCATTCCGCCTGACAGATCGCCGCCATGGCAGCTGGAGCATTTTTGATTAACGATGTTTTCAGCGTTGATCTCCGTTCCCGCTGCACTTTCAGCTGCATCCTGCGGATTGTTTGCGTCACTTGCTTCATCTGAAGCATTTCCGCAGGCAGCTAATACAAGAAATGAACCAAGCAGGATACCTAACAGTTTCTTTTTCATTGTGATTCCTCCCAGGATGAGACATAATGCATTTCCTCTCATTCCTTATTATACCAGGATTACACCCGTTTAAAACCTTCTCCGAGTACTTCGGAAGCGTCCATTGTCACTACGAATGCAGACGGGTCAATACTTTTGACCAGTTGTTTCAATCTTGTGAACTCACGCTGATCGACGACACACATAAGAATTGGACGTTCGTCGTCGGTATATCCGCCGTATGCTGATAGTTTTGTCACACCGCGATCGATTTTATTCAGTACCCCTTCGCGAATCTCCTCCTGGCGGTTGGTAATGATCATCGCCATTTTCGATCGCCCGAAACCAACCTGAACAAGGTCGATGGTTTTGCTTGTTACATAAAGACCGATCAAAGCGTATAAGCCTCTTTCAATATCGAAAACTAGGGCAGCCGACAATACGATCAAGCCGTCAATTATGGCCACGCAGGTTCCAAGCGTCAACCCTGAATATTTATTGATGATCTGAGCGGCCAGGTCGGTTCCGCCAGTTGATGCTTTGCCCCTAAAAACAATCCCGAGACCAAGCCCTACACCGATCCCCCCAAAAAGAGCGCCAAGGAGTGGATCCATTGTCCATGGTTCCCAATCTTCCGTCAAAAACACGACAAAAGGAAGAAAAATTGTACCGAGTGCCGTTTTGAATCCAAATTGAAAGCCCAGGAAAATCAGGCCGGCGATGAACAGCGGCACATTGAAAGCCCATTGGACGAAAGCTGGCTTCCAGTCAAAGACTGCTTTGGTGATTGTGGATATGCCGCTCACGCCGCCGGATGCCACTTCATTCGGCAGCAAGAATACGTTGAAGGCGATTGCGACAATTGCTGATCCAACGAGTACAGATAAATATTCCAAAAACTTATTCAGCCCAGGGTTTTGCTGCTTCCCCCGGCGTCTTCTATCCTTATTTCCCATCCCTGTCAATCTCCTTTGATGTGTTGAATATTAGTATGACCAACCATGGGTTTTTCATTGATCGCACACTTTACCCCTTTAAAGCACTGGGGGACAGTCCCCTGTTACTTTAAAGTAGTAAAGCATCCCTATCTTAGATAACCCGGTGTCGGCTTTTGTCATTGAATGATTAGCCTTTGAGAGTATAGCATGAGGGGGGGAAGCTGTAAATATTGGTACTTTAACGTGTTAATGCGGTACCACAGCAGGGGACTGTCCCCCGCCGCGGTGATGTGTTAAAGCATCCGATATAATAACTTCTCATCATAAAAAAACCACCTCCCTTATAATAAGGAAGGTGTTGAAATGGTATAGGGTTCTTTTTAGTTGATGCGTGAACGAAGGTAAGCGTTGATGAAGCTGCCGATATCTCCGTCCATGACAGCCTGCACGTTCCCCATCTCTGTGTTTGTCCGATGGTCTTTCACCATGGAATATGGATGGAATACGTAGGAACGGATTTGGCTGCCCCAGCCGATCTCTTTTTGTTCCCCACGGATTTCAGCCAGCTCCTGCTCCTGTTCTTCGATCCTCTTTTGATACAGTTTGGCTTTCAGCATTTTCATGGCCTGATCCCGGTTCTTAATCTGGGAACGCTCTGATTGACAGGTAACAACCACACCTGTCGGCTGATGCGTGATACGGACGGCAGAGTCAGTCGTATTGATATGCTGGCCGCCGGCACCGCTTGCACGGTACGTATCAATCTTAAGGTCCTCTGTACGGATTTCGATTTCAATTTCTTCATTGAATTCCGGCATCACTTCGCATGATACGAAAGAGGTATGGCGGCGCCCCGATGAATCGAATGGAGAAATCCTTACCAGGCGGTGGACACCTTTTTCGGCTTTCAAATATCCGTAAGCATTATGGCCTTTGATCAACAGGGTGACACTTTTAATCCCTGCTTCATCACCTGGAAGATAATCCAGCGTTTCCACCTTAAAGCCTTTTTTCTCCGCCCAGCGCTGGTACATACGCAAAAGCATGGATCCCCAGTCCTGTGACTCGGTTCCGCCTGCACCCGGGTGAAGTTCCAGGATGGCATTGTTCTTATCATGTTCTTCGCTAAGCAGCAGCTGCAGTTCGTAGTCATTCAAACGTTTGTTTAACTCTTTTGTTTCTTCCACAAGTTCTTCCTGGAGTTCGGCATCGTCCTCTTCTTTGACAAGCTCAAGCGTCACTTCCAGGTTTTCCTGCATTTCCTGCATGTCTTTATATTGATTGACCAGATCTTTCAGGCCATTTGCTTCATTGATGATTCCCTGAGCCTTCTGCTGGTCATTCCAGAATTCCGGTTCAACCATGACTTCATCAAGTTCAGCTATTCTGGCTTCTTTATTTTCGAGGTCAAAGAGACCCCCTGAAGTCCGCCAGTTTCTTGGCTGTATTTTCTAATTGTGATTTCACTTCAAAAAGTTCCATCAAATTCACCTCTGTTTAATTTGTAAGCATAAGTTTTATTATACCGTTTATTGAACCTGAATCGCAAAGTTTCTATAAAACTGTACCCGCAGAAAAACTACCTGACACCTCTTCCGACAAGAGAAATCAGGTAGTTTATTGAGAACTTTTGAAGAGGGTGCCGTGATTTACGTTGCGTGAGCGGATCCGCCCCAATTGAACAGAGTACAAAATCACCTGCTCTTCAATAAAAACCTTTTATCTAATTACTCTACTTTACCATGACAGTTTTTATATTTCTGGCCGCTTCCGCAAGGGCAGGCATCGTTTCTTCCGATATTCTCCGCTTTGCGCAAGGGCTGTTTCTTTTTAGCTTTGGCGCCGCCGTCTTCTTTTGGATTGACAGCCTGCCCTTTCGCGACTTCCTGACGCTGAAGATTGTTGCGGATTTCTGCTTTCATCACATAGCGGGCAGCATCTTCCTCGATTGCCACGACCATGTTTTCAAACATGGCAAACCCTTCATGCTGATACTCGCGCAATGGATCTGTCTGGCCATAGGCACGTAGGTGGATACCCTGGCGCAGGTGGTCCATCGCATCGATATGATCGATCCATTTTGTATCAACCGCACGAAGAAGGACAACCTTTTCGAATTCGCGCATTTGTTCGGCAGTCAGCTCTTCTTCTTTTTCGTTATATCTATCTTGAACCTTTGCAAAGATCAGGTTGACCATCTCTTCAGGTTCTTTCTTTTGGAGATCTTCAACAGTCAGGTCACCTTCCTGAAGAAGAGTTGCATTGACATAATCGACGATTCCTTGAAGGTTCCACTTCTCTTCTTCTTCAATGATCGGTGCATGTGCTTCAATGGCACGGGTGATGACTGACTTGATCATTGTTTCGACTATCTCGCGAAGGTTCTCGGAATCAAGCACTTCGAAGCGCTGTTTGTAAATGATTTCACGCTGTTGGCGAAGAACATCATCATAGGATAGAAGCTGCTTACGGGCATCAAAGTTATTCCCCTCAACACGTTTCTGTGCAGATTCAACTGCGCGGCTGACCATCTTGCTTTGAATCGGCTGATCATCTGCCATCCCAAGGCGCTCCATCATCGCTTTCATGTTGTCAGAACCGAAGCGGCGCATCAATTCATCTTCCATTGAAAGGTAGAACTGAGTCACACCCGGATCCCCTTGACGTCCGGAACGTCCACGCAGCTGGTTATCGATACGCCGTGATTCATGCCGTTCTGTACCGATGACCGCTAACCCGCCAAGGTCAAGGACACCTTCGCCAAGCTTGATATCTGTACCACGGCCGGCCATGTTTGTGGCAATGGTCACGGAGCCTTTCTGACCTGCTTCTAAAATGATTTCCGCTTCACGCTCATGATTTTTCGCGTTCAATACGTTGTGGCGGACACCTTTTTTTGTTAACAGCCTGGAAATTAATTCAGATGTTTCAACGGCAACCGTACCTACCAGCACCGGCTGGCCTTTCTGATACCGTTCAGCAATCTCTTCTACGACTGCACGGAACTTCCCTTCCATGGATGCATAGATCAAATCCGGACGGTCATCACGGGCAATCGGCTTATTCGTTGGAATTACGACTACGTTCATATTATAGATGTTGCGGAATTCCTCTTCCTCCGTCTTCGCTGTACCTGTCATACCGGACAGCTTCTCATACATACGGAAGTAGTTCTGGAATGTGATGGTTGCCATTGTCATACTTTCGTTTTGGATTTCTACGCCTTCCTTCGCCTCGATCGCCTGGTGAAGTCCGTCGCTGTAACGGCGCCCTTTCATCAAACGCCCTGTGAAGGAGTCGACAATCACGATTTCCCCGTCCTGGACCACATAGTCAACATCATTATGCATGCTGACATGTGCTTTCAAAGCCTGAAGGATATGATGATTCAATGTCACGTGAGACAGGTCAAACAGGTTTTCGATATTGAAGGCTTTCTCTACCTTCGTAATACCTTCTTCTGTCAGCTGCACGCCTTTGGTTTTTTCATCATAGGTGAAATCCGTCTCTTTGCTCAGCATGCGGACGACTGCATTGGCCTGCATATAAAGCTGAGTCGATTTCTGTGCCTGGCCGGAAATGATCAGCGGAGTACGGGCTTCATCAATCAGGATTGAGTCAACTTCATCAATAACGGCGAAATGAAGAGGACGTTGAACCATTTGATTCTTATAAAGCACCATATTATCACGCAGATAGTCAAAGCCTAGTTCGTTATTCGTGCTGTACGTGATGTCAGCTGCGTATGCTTCGCGCTTTTCTTCTTTTGTCAATGAATTCAAGTTGAGGCCGACAGTCAGTCCAAGGAAGTTGTAAAGCTGGCCCATTTCCTCAGCATCACGGCTGGCAAGGTATTCATTGACTGTTACAACATGGACGCCTTTTCCGGTAATGGCGTTCAGGTATACCGGCATTGTGGAAGTAAGGGTTTTACCTTCACCCGTTTTCATCTCGGAGATATTTCCCTCATGAAGGGATGCACCACCCATGAGCTGGACGCGGTAAGGGTAAAGCCCAAGAACACGCTTGGCCCCTTCACGGACAACCGCAAAAGCTTCGACAAGCAAATCGTCGAGGGATTCACCATCCTGATAACGCTTCTTGAACTCTTCCGTTTTCTTGCGGATACCGTCATCGGAAAGCTTAGCCATATCTTGGCCCAGAGCCTCGATCTGATCTGCATATTTCTCCAGTTTCTTCAGCTCGCGTTTATTGGGGTCGAACACTTTATTTAAAATTCCAATCATGTATGAGCGCTCCTTCTAGTGGAAATGTAATGGAAAAGGCTGTTTTGGTAAAGATAGCTGTTTTCGAAAAAAATCATAAGAACCGGATCCCCTCTATGTTCAAGGGGGGGCTCTCTGAAAAGGAGAACAGCTCTTTTCGTTCTTGCTTACCTGGGTATTCAGGTGAATGATGGCGATATGTCTTAATATTCATATTGAGCAGCAGCAGAGTCTTCAAATAGCGTCTTGTGAAAAAGCTGCACTGACCCGCAGCTGCTCATTGGTTAGCAAGTATATTCATGCGGATAAGTCCGCTTCAAAATCAGATAAACCGTCACTAGTAAAAATTCTCTATAAACCCGCAAAATCCTTTTTATAAAAAACGCAATATTCCCTATTAATATTACCACTATCGCGATAGAGTGACAACAACTGACAATTGAAGCCAGCTCTGTACACTTCACCGTATTAACGCACGAAGAGGGACAGTCCCCTTTAGCGCTTTAAAGCAACCGGGGACTGTCCCCCGCCGCTTTAAAGCATTAAAGAAGATGGCATTCCTATTAGCAGGAATGCCATCTTCAATCAGTCATTTACTATCGATTCAGCCTTAATGGCGGTTTCTCCCATTAATTCTGCGATAGAATGGTTAACATTTGTTAAGCTTTCAACGGTAGCACTCATTTCTTCCAGGCTCGCCGAGGACTCTTCAATGATAGAGGCTAATTCAGCCGTCGAGCCTTGTGTATTATCAGATTTTCTGCTGACTTCTTCGGCTAACTTCAGCAATGTTTCTACATGCCCTTGGAGTTTCAAGAAGACTTCAGAAGCCAGATTGAATGATGCCGTCACCTGTGCGGTCGATTCAAGACCTCTATCGATGAATTCATTGCTCGTTTGAACCTTCAGCAGAGCCTCATCATTGTTTTTATTTAACTTCATTAAATTATCATTGATGCGGTCAGTCGTTCTGCTGCTCATTTCCGCAAGCTTCCGGATTTCGTCAGCAACCACCGCAAATCCCTTCCCCGCTTCTCCAGCCCTTGCTGCTTCAATGGATGCATTCAGTGCCAAGAGGTTGGTTTGATCGGTAATTTCCTTTATCTTGCCAGTGAAGGTATTCGTCTCTTTGATGGTTTCTGTCAGTAGTGAGAAGGTTTGGTTCAAATCGTTCACCAAAGCAGCAAGTTGATGAATATCCTTGTCCAGCTCACAGGTCTTTCCTTCACTTTCCGAGATATGCTGCTCCGCCTTATCCGTTTCTTCTCTCAATTCCGTGGAAACAGAATATAAATGGTCCATTGAATTCTTTGTACTAAGGGTGTTACCCGTAATTTCTGTAATTTGCTCAGACTGCACCTGGCTCCCTGCGGCCACCTCGCCTATGGCGGTTTTCATTTCTTCCTGAGCGGCAAGATTGGTCTGTACCTGCTGATTTACCGCAAATACATCTCCAACAATTCCGCTGACTTTCTCTTCAAGTTTCTCCCTCAGCAATCTCTGCTGTTCCACCTCTTTCTCAGCCGAGAACATCATTTCCTGAAGCGTTTGATCCTGTTTAGTACTAAGATAGATCATAACCCCCAAAATGACGCCGCATAGCACATAAGCAAGAACAGCCGTTGAGATCAATGATTCCAGTAACTCGATTTTCTCCATCAAAAAAAAGTTGACGGCCAATATGACAAACCCGAGAAAATATCCGATCCCAAATACCATCCGATTAAAATGCAAAGCGGAAATCAAACCCAGAACAAATAAAATAGGGATAAAATCAACCGATGGCTCTAAAATGAACAGAGCAGATAAAGTAAAGAATTGAATGGTAACAATACTCACCAAAGGGAATAACCGATATTTTTTAAAAATAAATTGAAAACCAATAAAGAGTAGAACAAACGCTGTCATCTCTGATAAATAGAAGAGTGCTTTTTCAATCTCCCCTGAAACAGATGCTGAACCCCCTGCTGCCAGTAAAGAAATCAGAAAGGCAACAAACATCAGGAGGTTCTTCTTCTTCACATCATTTTCTTTTAGTTGTTCTACTGTATTCATAAAGCAATCCTTCTTTCTTCCATATGGTAAAAAACTTACTTCCTTTTTATCGGTGTGTTACTTGAATATTTTTACTGTAAAAAAAAGGATAAAAAAAGACACCTTCTTGTTGAAAGTGTCTTGGGAGCTGCCAGAACATCAGGATGAATACTTATCCGTGTTCTTTTCTTTCAGTTCTTTTACTTTATTCTGGAGCTTTTCTTTCATGTCTTCGCGGATTTTATTCTTCCTTTCTTCTTCCTGATCAAAATATTCATCTACGGATTCATGCCGTATGGTGATCAATTCCTTGTATCTCTCTTCCGCTTCTTCATCCTTGAATTTGTTCATCTCTTTTAAATCATATCTCAGACTGCTCATGACATTTTTAGCTCCGAGTGATTTGAAGTAAATATCATTGCCATAGCCAAGCATGTCAAAATAGATATCATTGCTTTGTCCGAGGATATCGAAATAGCGGTCGTTGCCCCAAGCCAGCCATTCCCAGTACAGCCGGCTGTATTCCTCTTTCAGATAATCATTCAATTCGCTTTCTGAGTAGACGGATTTATATTGTCCGCCGCCTGCTTCTGCGACTTCTTTCAGTTTCACCTGTCCCTCGTTGTCAACATCAAATCCAATGATGTTCACCTCAGCCTGAATCTCGGATTCATTCAGCGATTTCGCTGCCGATACAGGGTCTCCGTCACATGTTTCCACACCGTCACTTACCACATAAATCACATTTTTGGTGTTCTCGCCTTTTTGATCTTCCAGGTCGTTCCTGGCCGCTTCTATTGCCCCGGCTAATGGTGTCCATCCGGCTGGATCGAATTGTTCAAGCGATTGGGCGAAGCCTTCTTGATCGTAGGAACCTAAATCATAGACAACCTCGTTACTCTTGCAGGACATTTCCTTGTCATCATCCGAACCGGTACCTTTATGTCCATAAACACGGAGCATGATGTTCGCCCCTTCCGGCAGATCCTGTGCATAATTCTGTATTGCTTTCTTGGCAAGTTTCATTTTTTGTCCGCCGCTGACTTCGCCTGCCATACTGCCGCTAGCGTCCAGCAGGATGGCCACGTTCACCTTCTCCTGTTCAGGAATTTCAATCTCATCTTCAGGAGTGGAGGAATCAATCGTTATGATCGGATCCACCTTCTCAAATCCTTCAGCTTCCTTTTCAATATCCGCTGCAACCAGGGAGACCACCAGTGAATAAGCCTCTTCTCCTGTCAGATTATCAGGTGCTTTTTCTATTTCATCCAGGAGCTCTTTCATGGATTGTTCATCCTTGCCCAATTTTTCCGGATCGTACTTTCCTTTTTCTTTTACAATTTCTTCAACATTGTATAAAGCTGCTTCCGGTATGTTCTTATCTTCGTTATCCGCTTTTTCTTCCTTCGTTTCTTCCGTTGGCCCTGAACCGCCGGCTCCTTCAGCTTTAGACGCCTTCTCACCCTGGGAACATCCAGCTGCCGTTATGGACAGTAAGATGACCACTAAGATGCATACCCAGCTTTTTTGTTTCATCCTCATTTCCTCCCCCATGTTTCCTATCACATTGTTCCACTAATAAGTAGCCCAAACCAGAAAGATTCAAACCAGGAATTTACAGTATTATTGTATACATTACCAACTTTAACATCTTTTGCCTTTATTTTTTTGGGGAATAAGTAATGATTTTGGTCTTGCAAAAAGCCCGCAGCTCCACTGAAGCACGGCATCTAAACATAAAAAAAGGCTATATAGTTGCTTCCGGAAAAAAATCAAAAGTCTGATTTTTCCCCTGCATACTACGTTTTTCGCTCTGAACGAAGGGAGAAGCTCTTTTCTCTCTTGCTAAACAGGGGTTTTCCCGGTTCATTCCTCCACTATCTTTCGGAATTATTATTAAATAGCAACAACGTTTACGAGAAGAGCCTAAAAAAAGATGACCCCGGCCCAATTCCGGAATCATCTGCTTTTTCGTGCTGTCTAAAGAATCAAACAACAGCCAATAGAATCTTTTTCATTTCCTTTGAACGTCTAGAGATACTGTTGGCGGATACGCCAAATGCTTCCGCCAGATCTTTTTGGAGATAGTCTTTTTTCAGGTCAGTATCTCCTTTGATGACCTCAATGATGGAAGCTGAATAGATTTGCGGGTTTCGGATTTTCGGAGATTCACTTTCGAAATACTGGGCAAGCAATTTTGCAGCTTTTTCGATGTTTGTCCGGGCCTCTCTCTGTTCCATCAAGAAAGCTCTCATCGAATCGACTGCCTCTGTATAGGCAGGATTCCCTTCCGCCGGCTTCTCTTCCGAAGCATTATCCTCTGCCTTTTCTTGAACAGCCTCTCCACTTCCTGTGAACAGATAGAAGCAGTGATCCGCCAAATAGAGATAATCCGAAGTGAGATACTCTTCCACAGAATCTTTATCAGCATTTCTCATTTTTTCAACCATGGCATCTTTGCAAGTCCCTGCAATCCCAGGATAGACAAAATACTGAGCAAACGGAAGATAGCTGGTGCCGTTTTGCAGCAGAATCCCAATAAAGAAGCACCCCTCGACAATCTCAGGATTTGCTCCCTTCACATCGAATGTCTCCCCTTCCACGGTATCCTCAATAATCAATTCAGAACCCTTGGCCGAGGTGACGATACCTGCTGCCAGTCTGGGCTTACTCCATTTTTCCAAGCTTTCAAGCGTCTGCGGCCTGGTCACGGCCTTTCTTTGCTTTTCTACAAACCGTTCCATCAATGACAGCCCGTCCTCAAGCTTTTTCGTCACACCGTACCAGCTCAGGAAAGCCATTTCATAAATTTCCTGGTCTTTATTCATCATCTTCATATCAGAGAAATAACGGTGGTAATCATTCTCAAGTTCTTCACTATTATGTACGGCAATGAAGTCATACGCCTGTGCCTGCAGAATCTCAAGTTCCCCAAGAACCAATTCATTAATATTGACAGCGGAGTTATTTCCGCAGCATTTCTTGTATTTTTTGCCGCTTCCGCATTCACACGGTTCATTTCGGCCGATTGTTTTCATACGTCGTACCTCCTGATGCTTTCTTTCGTATCTAAAATAAAGCTCATAAACTTCTATTATAATCTACTTTTCCCGAACATTAAACTGTTTCGGGAAAAGATGCCTCATGTAAAACTTGTTAATTTGCGATGAGGCATCCATCAATGTAAATCAGTTCGTCACTTGCAGGTATCCAAAGACCTCATTCCAAACCGGAAAGCAGCCCGGAACAGAACAATAACGTTTGTCGGTAAAGAGGATTAACCGCCTTTCTTCTCATCGATGGCAGCAGAATAAAACGCCTCCATGTTGTCAACCATCCTGCCGGAATCCCAATATTGCGTACCCCACTTCAGTGCATTTTCCCTTAATTCCTCTCTTTTGCCTGGATCTTTCAGGAGCCTTGAGATCTGCTGAGAAAGCGCCCGGCTGTCTCCACGAGGGAAAACAAGACCTGTTTCACCATCCTTTACCATCTCCGGCATCGAAGCTGCATCACTCACAATGACTGGAATTCCGGCAATCTGCCCCTCAATGACTGTATGCGGAAGGGTTTCCTGAAGACTCGGGTGAACGAGAATATCCGCTTGCTGCAGGGCCGGCATCACATTTTTGAGAAAGCCCAAGAATTTAACCCTTCCGTTCAGCCCCTTCCTCCGGCACCTTTCCTTAAGGACCGCCTCCATATCGCCTTCTCCAAGGATCCAGCATTCCCAGTCCTTTCTTTCCTTGGATAATAGATATAAAGCATCAATAAGATCATGGACCCCTTTAAGGTACACGAGCCTTCCCATACAAAGGATGACTTTCTTAGCTCCAGGTTTTTTCATTCGTTCTTCAAGGCTTTTTTTCTCCATCTTTTCAAAATCAATTCCATATGGAAAGGTATGAATTTTCCCAGGCAGGACTCCATACTTATCCTGTAGAAGGGTGGTAAGCCAGTTCGAGGCAGCATGCAGCTTGTCGCTCTCCATGCATCCATGGCGCTCAAGCTCCTGGCAATAGTGTAATTCAGGGGTTTTCCAAAGCTGTTCATCCGTTTTATAGAGATAACGGGATTTCCACAAATAGAATATCTCGCCTGAAAGGTACCCATTGACACTGGTAACCAGCGGGAGGGAAGTAGGTTTAATTTTGCCCAGTGCAACGGCTGCTGTAATATCCTGAGCATGGATGACATCATACTTCTCCAATAAGAGGCCCTTGGCACTTGCCTCGAATTGATGCCGTTGACTTTCCCAGAAATACATAAAGGAACCAAGAGCATAGTCTGGCTTCTCTTTCTGCAGCCGTTGCTGAATCTCTGACTGGTCAAGCGGAAACATCACTTCAATTCCCTTATCTAAAATATGGATTTTGGTATTCTCTGTATTCGTGCATAGGATATCGACTTCATGTCCCCTCAATTCCAGTTTTTCACGAAGATTCGATACAAAGGACCAAATCCCCCCTCCTCCGGGGAGTGGATAGATAGTTGCTAACAAAATTTTCATAGCATTCACTCCCTTTATCTTAAATGTTCATATACGCTTTCGTTTTTTTTCTTAATGGAATGGACTTATTTTTCCTGCGGGCTGCTGTTCCATTTTCTTTAAACAGCAGGAAAGGTTTTTTATATCTCTTCTGAACCTGTTCAGTTTCTATCTGCAGTTTGTCAAAGTATTTTTTGGTTCCCATATTATCATGAACCCGGTACTGGACAGTGAGCTTATTCAAATACCTGATATGTGTATGAAGGCTCAGCTTGCACCACATGTCATAGTCGTGTGTGTAGAGCAGGCTTTCATCAAATTTACCTGCCTTCCTGATCAAATCCATTTCCGCCATCACGGTGCATCCATTGATTGGGCATGTAGTGGACAATGTATCTATCAAGCCTTTCCAACTCATTGAAGGATAGCGCATGTCGCTGGTAACCGCCCCATCTGCGTTCATGAACCTGAAGCCTGTATAAGACGCCTGCACCTTGCCTGCTTGCATAAAGGCCAACTGGTCTTCCGTCTTGTGGGGAAGAAACAGGTCATCGGCACTGAGCCAGGCGAAGTAATCCCCTGTTGCTGCATCAATTCCGGCATTCAGGGCTGTAGCTGTTCCACCATTTGCTTTTTGAATATATTTAATTCGGTTCAAGTAGGGCCTCAATTTTTCGGTATACTTGGTAGATCCATCATTCACGACGATGACTTCAACATTGGGATAGGTCTGATTGAGAGCACTTTTGACAGCTTGGTCAATATATGAACAATTGTAGAATGGAATAATGATCGATACTTTCATCTCATCACCTCTTGTAAAAGTTGTAAATGTGCAGGGATAGTTCCCATGCAACCTGCAGAAAAGCGCTGCTGCCTCATACGCAGGCAGCAGCAGGCAGACCTCATAGAAGGAGTATTTCTACTTCCGTGACCTTCAGTTGATCAATAAGGTAACAAGCCAATTCCGGCTTGTGATTTCTCAAGGAAATGATGAAATAGAAAGCATGCGGGTACACGGCATAACGGATGTCTTCCGCAGAGGGGACAGGAAGGGCTGTCGGGTGCGAGTGATAGATTCCATTGAATTGGTGATTTACTCTTTTCATATCAGAGAACACCCTGTCCATCTCATCCAGATCCATAGCAAATGAATGTTCGCTTCTTTCTACATTTCTCATTCTCCAAACCGTTTCACAGTCTTTTCCCCTGCCTGACAGCAGGCCGCACGCCTCAAATGGCGATGCCTGGATACAGTGCCGGATCATTTCATCGTAAGCTTCTTTCAATAGGAAGCACGCTGGGTTCAAACTATCTCGCTCCACAACCGCATCCTTTAAATTTAAAGTTCGATTTTTGGGGAGTCTCTTTCACCCTTTTTCTCCTAGTTGGAGAAACCCTCGTTTTAGACGCCTCTTTGTACATTTTTTGCACATCTTCCCGTCTCATAATCTCACCCCCTTCACTTGCTGTAGCGCATAGGGTTAAAAATCGTTGTCCTGGAATCCTTACTGATGGGGAAACAGTCATATTGTTCTTTAATGAAGGACTGCTCCTCTTGAGAAAGTTCCGGACTCCGGCCCCTTGCCTGCCTGCCGGAAAGAGCGCTTTTTTTCTTGGAGAGGGAGTTCAACTGATTGTTCTGCATGCTGCCGATCTGCTTCTTTAAAGAATTAATATCCTTCTGAAGGGACCAGACATTTGTCTCAGATTCTTCAAGTTTCTGCTTATACTCTCCTGCCTGGTTTTGCAGCTTCTCTATCTGCTGAAGATACTCTCTTTCCTTCTTTTCTTCCAAGTAGAAGTTATTCTCCCGCTCCGTTCCGCTTTGCAACTCCTTTTCTTTCGCTTCTCCCAGCCGAACCAGTTTTTCTTCATAAGTATTCATCCAGTCTTCCATTATGGTGAGGATACGCTCCAGTTTTTCCTCTTGCAGGTCCCCGCTCTTACGCGAATCCTCAAGTAACTCCTTCACATCCTCCACTCCCGTTGTGAGATTGGAATAATTTCCATCCATACCGGATAACTGGTCCATGACTTCCTGAAAATAGTCTTCCTTGCTCTTTCCAAAAAAAAGTTTCCACATAAAGCACCCTCCTCATACTTTGTTATGAACCTGCTTAAGGATGAAATAGAGAAAAAAATAGGAGGAGCATGAAATCTCCTCCAGTCTCCTACATTAGTCATCTAAATCTTCTAGAAGGTCTGCGAACGTATCACACTCGTCGAACTCAACAAGCGCTTCTACCAATCCGCTGTCAAAAACGACAACATTAGCTGTATTTCTCAAGATGAGGCGGAATCCTTCTGTTATGACTCCCAACAAATCTGTGAAGACCTGAAGCTCATAGAATACTTGCTCTGGAACACCATCGAAGTATCGTACACCTTCTCCTGTAGCAGAAAGAGATCCTGTTCCGCAGGATACATTATCGATTGAAGAAGGATTGAATCTAAAGCTGAAATCAGATTGCAGTCCAGTTGCAGTAGGAGTTGGTGTCGGACTGATATCAGTATCCGTGAATGAGTATGTGAATGTACTGTCACCGAGCGAGCATTCCTGGCAAATTTCTGCGCGAAGGCTGGATAGACCAGTGACCTCTAATCCGTCCGTTCCAAATATCGCTGTAGTATCTTCGTTTCTAGCAAGCGCCGTAGCCTGGCACTCACAGTTGGCGACAGGGAATAGACCTGGACACTGTCTAGGGAATTCGAGCAGACTTAAGTCACAGTTAACGGTAGGCTGTGGAACCGGGATGTTATTTGTACGAGGGAAGCAGAACTTAGCCAATACTTCCAACTTAACAGGGAATTCTACTTGAACATCTTTACAAAGAATGATGGTTAACGGAATCATAGGACCAAATGGATCTGGACCCATCAACACTCCGCCAGTCTGACAAATGACCTGTGTCACGCGGCAGTTGATATTTTCGTTTGTGATGCCTACCGGTACACAAAGCATGATTTCATCCGTGAACTGAGTTCTGACGATGAAAGTTCCAACAGGTTCTCCATCGATCAG
The DNA here is from genome assembly GCF_984799155.1 of Bacillus sp. SRL337. NCBI lineage: Bacteria > Bacillati > Bacillota > Bacilli > Caryophanales > Bacillaceae > Bacillus > Bacillus sp. SRL337. The sequence goes on from NZ_OZ481793.1 coordinate 3,985,337, forward strand.
GATAGTTACTTCTACCGGCACTGTCCAAACAATCAAGACGCGGCCAGGGTTCCCATTTTCCTGGATAGTCGCTGTACAAGCCACATCAGCCGGATCGGCTGCCGAACATTGCACTTCAACTCTAAGCCCCTCAGCCAAAGCTGCACTTACTGCCTCGCGTACTTCTTCATCAGGGATAAAGTTTTTGTTTGTATACCTGCTGGCAAAGAATACCCAGTCGTATACTTTATCCACCCTAATGCATTCTGGAGCCAAATCATTCGGATCCAATGGAATTGGCGAAGGAGATGGAGTAGGAGTCTGGGAACCCCTGATAGGTTGACGTTTCTTCATGAAATCCTTCCTTTCTTTCAAATGAATATTTTCGGTACACTCTATCCTATTGAGAAAGACAGAAATGGTATAGATAAATCACCTATTTTATGTAAAAAAATATATAAATGGACACTCAACCAAGTAGAACTTCTATATATAGGTAGATTTCTCACCTTACTTTTTCGACTGCCCGGAAATGGATGAAGGCAGGTTTCACAAGCCCTCCCTTAGAGTGGGAGTCAATTAATCTCTTAATAAAAGGCGGTCACGATGTTTGCTTTATTAGGAATAGTTCAAGAACCCGAGTTTCCCGGGGGTACTAGACGTTCGCTCGCTGAAGAGGCAGGGAATCTCTTTTCTTTCTTGAAGACCAGGTGTTCTTGAGGAGAACCATATTGATATTTTGTAGAATTCACGTGAGGCGGCTTCAGGGGAAGAAGATGATTCTATTTTCTCTAGGATTAGGCCATAAAATGCGGATCTTGGCGGCAGAAATCGGATGGTTAAATTCGGAGTGCACTATATTGGGGAGTCAGGGGTGGTGAATTGGTCTATTACTCTAGGATTATTCCATATAAGCTGATATGTCAAAAAGATTGGTCCAATTAAATGTGGGATGGCACCAAATTTCAGCTCCTTCCGATGATTCTTGGTCTATTTTCTCTAGGATTAGGCCATAAAAACAGACTCCGCCTGATATGTTGGTCCATTAATTCCAGGATTGCACCAAATTCTAGCTCCTTCCGATGAATTTTGGTCTATTTCTTCTAGGATTAGACCATGAAAACAGACTCCGGCTGATATGTTGGTCCATTAATTCCAGGATTGCACCAAATTCTAGCGCCCGCCGATGAATTTTGGTCAATTTCCTCTTGGATTAGGCCATAAAAACAGACTCCGCCTGATATGTTGGTCCATTAATTCCAGGATTGCACCAAATTCTAGCGCCCGCCGATGATTTTTGGTCTTTTTCCTCTTGGATTAGGCCATAAAAACAGACTCCGCCTGATATTTTGGTCCATTAATTCCAGGATTGCACCAAATTCTAGCGCCCGCCGATGATTTTTGGTCAATTTCCTCTTGGATTAGGCCATAAAAACAGACTCCGCCTGATATGTTGGTCCATTAATTCCAGGATTGCACCAATTTCTAGTGTCAGCAATCCATATTCGGTCTATTTCCTCTACAATTAGAACAAAAAGCGCACCCCGGCTTACAATAGAAGAGAAGAGAAGAGACATTTTAAAAGGCTGTTTCCGCCTAAATTGTTGCTTTCGGAAATACCCTTAAAACCGGATTTCCCCAGGAACTAGAAGAGTTATTCCTCATCAGGGAGAGCAGCTCTTTTCTTTTTTTTGCAAGAGTTTTACAATTGAAACCGGGATGGACTTTTTGAAACTCGTAAAAAAGGGCGTTGGAATAGACTTGTGCCGGTTTACTTCTTTCACCACCGGCATATACTAGTATCGAAAGGCCGGGAAGCCTTTCTCAAAAATGTCATTATTAATTGATCATAAAATTAAAAAATGAAAATAAATGAATACCTTATTTCAAATGAATAGAAGAACGGATGTTTACCATTCTCAAAAGCGCTGACTAGTCAAAGAATCGATGAGAATACTGGGAGTTCTTATCGATTGAAAGATCCACACTCCTATAGGATGAATAATGAACAAGGATATCCCCTAACTCGAGAGGGGATATCCTTTTTACATATTCGATTTGGGCGCGGGCCTTTGTAACGGGGGGGAAAGCAGGCACATATTTTATCTTATGGATACGGCCAGAAAGTGAGTTGACACGTTGTGGAAAGTTCAAGGAAACCCCTATATCACCTTTCGAATCAGGATATGATTTTTTATAAATCAAAGCTTCAGGAATATGAAAACAAAATGAAGAAGATGTCCCGTTCATATCTTTTCATCGAAAACAAGCGGTTTCAGGAAAATATTCTCACTCTTCAAGAGAAATTGAGGGAATCGGAAGAAATCGTAAAAGGATTGAAGAACAGTGAGTCGGAGCTGGCTCACCAAAATAAGCAGGCGGAACAATCTATAAAAGCAATGCAGCAAACTCTCTCTGCTTCCAACACAGTAGCTGAAAACCTCCAGACAAGGGAAAAGAAGCTATTGGAGGATTTCAGGAAATTAGAGGAACGTTTCACTTCAGCCAAGGAAGAAATCGATACGTATCAAAAAAGGCAAAAACAACTTGAAGAAGAAAAAAACGGGCTCCAGGATTCGAATAGGAAGTTAGAGGAACAGCTGGAAGTCAAGAACAGAAAACTTACCGAAAAAGCATCACTCCTGGGTACTGCACAGGAAATCTTAAAACAGACAGAACATGAACTAACCCAGACACAAATGGAAATGAGAGCCGTCTTGGAAGAAAACGGACACTTACGGAATGAATTGCAAAACCTGAAGTCTACCAACAGTACATTGGCCAATGAGAATGGCCAGCTTGAAGGCCAAACAAAAGACGCATTGTACTTGATCGAAAAACTGAAAATAGATATCAAAAACAGTAAGGAACATATACAGGACCTTGGTACAGCCCTTCAAACCTCTGAATCAACCAAAAAAGAATTGTTCGATAAGGTCCTTTGGGAAACCAGTGCCAACAAGAGTTTGATCACGGAACGAGACCAGCTTCATAAGCAGCTGCAGGAAGCCAAACAACAGCTGATTGAAGCGGAAAAAGTGAAAATTCAAGCTCTCAAAGAGACTTTTGATGCTTACAAAGAAGAATATAAAGAGAAAGAAGGCTGGATTGAAAACCAGCTGGAAGATATTGAACAAATTATGACCGCTTACAACGAGCGGCTCGAGGAAATTGAAGAAAAGAATACGAAGCTGCAGGAAAAGGTCAAAGACAACAAGCGGTTCGTCCTGTCTGGATTCGAGCATCACGAAAACAGACTCGATCATTTTGAGGAGGGCATGACAGAGCTGAGAAAGCAAAATGACCTTCTCACATCCAACCTGAATATGATCAAAGAATGGATCAGGAAACAAAAAGAGTTTTCCCATTCAATTATTAAAAAGATTATGTAAATAAAATTGCCTGCATATCCCGCTGCCGAAGGACTGGGATAATTGCAGGCTTTTTAGTCTCTCGGCATTCCACTCCGAGGGGCGTACGGTGGTGGAAGCAGCACACCGATTGGAGGGCTCCCGGAAGAGAGAAGGAATCACGACGAGCCAGCGAATCGCTGATGACTTAGCGCAAGGTAGAGCCGGAAAGCACGATAGCCGTTGGGCTTATGGAACTGGATTGGCAAAGAGAGAGGCCGGAATCTGTTAGGTGCTGGCTGCTCGAGTTGGTTTGGCCACCCGCGGATCCCCCTGTGAAGTCTCACCTTCCCGCAGGAGGTCGCGCATCTTCCGCTTCAATCAAACTCGCGTAGAAAAACAGCAAAATTCATCGATTCCTTTACTCTTAAACTCTTTGATTGGTTTCTTGCGGCCAAGAGACTCTTTTTTCCATAAATTGTCAAAACGAAAACTCAATGGTATTGAGGGCTTTGAACTGCAATTCCTGGTCGTGAAAATAGACGAAACCGGCGATGGTGATGTTCTGCGATTCTTCTTCAGGGGCTTCAAAGGAAAACTGGACACCCTCCAGCAGGACATCCTCCGAGGGCTGCAGCGTCAGATCCTGGATCGGCTGAATCCAATACTCTCCTGTTGTATACGCCTTTTCCAGCCACTCTTCCCCAACATACTCCCACCCTTGCGCCCCCTGCTCGCCCTGGACAGCAAACAGCTGGCTCATTCCAGGCGGCAGGATCTGACCTCCAAGGTCAACACTGTCAACCGGGTTCACCTTGATGCACAGCACCGGATTTTTTAATGCCCTTCCACCGGAATTACGTAAATAGATCGAGGAAAGAACCGTGTATTTCCCCGTTTTCCGGCCAACGGATACAGAGTAATCAAAAATCAGGTCGCAATCAGCAAGCTTTGTTTTATCCACTCTTGTTTCTTGTTCAACGGGCTGAATCGTTTTTAAAGGAGATTCTTCATCTTTTGGCTTATTTTCACGGCTGCGTGTTTGTTTTTTCGGTGCCTGATTTTGCAGATCCCAAAACAAGTCAAAAAAGTGGAACGACTGCTCTTTTCTCAACAAATGATATATTGCCTTTGTCAGGGAAAAAGATAGGAATTCTTCCTGTTCCTTACTAGCTAAATCGGCCTTTATAGAGAATCGGATCGACGGAACAGGCATTTTTTTAGAATCATGAAGATGACGACAAGAGAAAGCCAAATGTTGAAACAACGGGATGATTCTTTCTTTTACGATTCTCCTGTCGACTCCAGATGTTGTCGATATAGAAACCTTGTTCTCCCCTCCCTCTCCCGGCTCCCAATCTAGTCTGATCAACAAGTCCCCCGTTATCCCTTGAATGGCAGACTCCTCTTGAACTAGTTCTATCTTTACTCCCATTTGTTTAAGAAACATCTTCAACTGTTTCCCGATCTCGGCGGCCGTTCCATCCTCTGACGGGTTCAGGTACAATATTACCTTTTTATCATAAAGAAAGTGTTCTATATCCAATGTGCGGCTGTCACTTTTCCATTTCGTTCCATATCCTTGCTCCTCTAGAAAAATCATGAATGCCGGAAGCGAAGCAAACGAAATGGATCCTGCCGGCAACCCGTTATATTGAAGATTTGCTTTCATTATTTCACCCCTTGGATATCTTCATAGTATCCATTATATGGAGCGGTCCACCTCAATATGCTGGCATTCTAAGGCCAGCAGCCCGGACAAGTCACTCTTCCGTTCATATACTGCTATAAATGAAATTAGGAGGAGATAGGATGATCGAACCTCACGGCAGCTCCCTGATTAACAGGATAGCCACGCCCGCTGACAAACAAAAGCTGATGAACAACATGGACATTCTGCCCGCCATCACTGTTTCCAACAAAGTACTCTCTGATCTGGAATTGATTGCCACTGGTGCCTTCAGTCCCCTGGAAGGATTCACAGGCAGTGGAGACTACCGCAGCATCCTTGAAAATATGAGGCTTTCCGACGGAACTGTGTGGACTATCCCGATTACATTGCCGGTATCCAGGGCCATCAGCCGGGAACTGCCCATCGGCGGGGACGTTGCTCTCAAAGGCATCGACGGGACCATCTATGCGGTCTTGGAGTTGGAAGAGAAATATGAATATGACAAGGAAGAGGAAGCACTCGCTGTATATAGAACAAGTGACAAGAACCACCCGGGAGTTCGGGCGCTCTATCAACAGCCCCCTGTCTATCTTGCAGGAAAAATCACCCTTCTGGAGCATCCGCGAGCAGACTTTCCTGCATTTTATAGAACCCCCGCTCAAATGCGCTCTATTTTTCAAAAAACAGGCTGGAATACCATAGCCGCCTTCCAGACAAGAAATCCGATACACCGTGCCCATGAATATTTGCAAAAAACAGCCTTGGAAATGGTTGATGGATTAGTCATTCATCCGCTGGTCGGAGAAACCAAGAAGGACGATATACCGGCAGAGCTCAGGATGGAAAGCTATCTGGCCATCATGAAAGCTTACTATCCAAAAGACCGGGTGCTGCTGTCGGTATTTCCTGCTGCCATGAGATATGCCGGCCCGAGGGAAGCTGTCTTTCACGCCATCACCCGTAAAAATTACGGCTTCACCCATTTTATTGTCGGAAGGGACCATGCAGGTGTCGGCGACTATTATGGAACGTATGACGCCCAGGAGATTTTCAACTCATTCTCCAAAGCCGAAATCGGAGTGGAGATCCTCAAATTTGAGCATGCCTTCTTTTGCACGGTCTGCAAAGCGATGGCTACGTCAAAAACCTGTCCCCATGGAAAGCAGGACCATGTCCACTTAAGCGGGACAAAAGTACGGGAGATGCTGCGGAAGGGAGAGACTCCTCCCGAAGAGTTCTCCAGAAAAGAAGTAGTCGATGTGCTGATTAAAGGAATGCAAACCGAATGAACAGCTCACAGGCAGGGAAACCATGATGGGATGGGAGGCCGGATTCGTCCTTATCACACTGCTGGCCATGATTTCCCTGCTTATCCGGGATGTCTTCAGACCCGCACTGGTCGTCTCCTCTTTCATGGTAATCTATTTACTGACGGGGATCATCTCCCCGAAAGAAGCTCTTCAGGGACTATCAAATGAAGGAATGGTCACAATCGCGCTCCTGTTCATTATCGCCGGTTCGATTGACAAAAGCGGTGTGATGGACGCGGTTTTCAGGAGGGCGGTAAAAGGCACCAGGATCAGTAAGGGCTTCCTGCTGAAATTACTGGCTCCCATTTCCTTTTTTTCCGCTTTCCTTAACAACACACCGATTGTGGTCATGCTGACGCCGATCATCCGGAAATGGTGTGAAGACAACAAGGTTTCCTCATCGAAATTGTTGATCCCGATTTCTTATGCAACCATCTTAGGCGGCACGATGACCATCATGGGAACCTCGACCAATTTAGTTGTTCATGGGCTGATGGTGGATCAAGGAGAAAAGGGCTTTTCTTTTTTTCAGCTCGGCATAGTCGGCCTCCCTGCCACAATAGCGGGGATCACCTTCCTTCTTTTCATCGGCATCAAGCTGCTGCCGGAACGAAAAGGCCGCCAGCAGCTTGATGGCCAGGCTATGAAGGAATATCTTTGTGAATTCACAGTTGGCAGCCAATACCCTCATCTCGGGAAGACGGTAAAAGAAGCGAAGCTCCGCAAGCTGGAGAGCGTATTTCTCGTAAGTATCTTCCGGGAGTCACAGCAAATCACCCCTGTTCACAGCTCTATGGTGATCAAAGAGAAAGACATTCTACTATTTTCCGGCGACATTTCCAGAATCTCATACCTTCAAAAAACAAGAGGACTCAGGATTTCCACCCATGACAAGCCGCTAAACTTTGCCAATATGAGAATCATAGAGGCAGCTGTCACCCCTCACTCTTCGCTTCTGTTCCGGAGAGTGAAGGACACCGATTTCCGCAGCAAATATAATGCCGCGATCATCGCCGTCCATCGAAACGGAAGGCATATCCAGTCCAAGATCGGTGAAATCATCGTGAAACCTGGGGATATCCTGCTGCTGGCAGTCGGAAAGGAATTTCAATCCACGAATTCCTTGAATGATTTCTACTTCCTCTCACAGCTGGACCATTCCCTCTTTGATAGCAACAGCCGGAAAAAAGGCTGGGCTTCCTTGTTTCTATTAGGCTTTATGGCCATGATGATCATTCTGAACATCCTCTCTATCATCGAAGCCTATGCCGCTGCGGTTCTCCTTCTTTGTCTCTTGAACTTTATTTCCATCAGCGAACTCAAATCATATATACAATGGAATGTTCTAGTGCTCATCGCCAGTTCATTCGGGATTGGGACCGCTCTGGCAAACTCGGGCCTGGCCGAATGGATAGCCGGTTTCCTCCTAACAAGTATGACACCGTTTGGGATCTTTGCCTTACTTGCAGCACTCTACTTTTTCACCAACCTTTTGACAGAATTCATTACCAATAATGCGGCGGCCGTCATCATGTTTCCGATCGCCTATAAAATTTCCATGATACAGGAAATCGAGCTTCTTCCCCTGGCCATCACCGTCGCCATTGCGGCATCTGCCAGCTTCTCAACCCCTATCGGCTATCAAACCAACCTGATTGTCTATGGGCCGGGCGGATATACGTTCCGGGATTTCCTGAAAGTCGGAATTCCCTTAAACCTGCTCATAATGGCGGTAACCGTAACAATTGTTTATTTTGTCTGGTTCTAAACAGTACTAGATTCACCTTTAATGGAAAGGAGCACCATTCTTATGAAATCGAAAAATACCGTTTGGCACAGTGGCGAAATCGGAAAAAAAAGCAGACAGAAACGGAACCGGCATAAAAGTGTCATCCTCTGGTTCACCGGGTTATCGGGTTCAGGGAAATCCACCCTGTCGGTTGAACTAGAGAAGCGTTTATTTGATGCCGGGCTGCAGGTCTACAGGCTGGACGGGGATAATATCCGTCACGGCTTGAACAGCAACCTGGGATTTTCCGAAGAAGACCGAACTGAAAACATCCGCCGTGTGGGAGAAACAGCCAAGCTTTTCGTCGATGCCGGCATCATCGTCCTGACCGCATTCATTTCTCCCTATCAAAAAGACAGGAAATGGGTCAGATCTATCGTTGAAGAGGGCGAATTCATTGAAGTTTATATGAAAGCAAGCCTGGAAGAATGCGAGAAACGAGATCCCAAAGGACTGTACCAAAAGGCGCGTACAGGGGAAATCAGAGGCTTCACAGGTATCGATGCCCCCTATGAGCCTCCTTCTAGCCCGGATCTGGTCATTGATACTGAAAACGAAACCGTCGAAGAATCGGCGGAAAAGGTTCTAAAGTATCTTCGGCAGAGAAGCTGCTTTTAATAACTGACATGAGCGTGACGGGTTCCCCTGTGAAGGACGGACTCATCAGTATCAGGCAAAATGGCAGTCTAGTAGTTCGCGGCAAAAAACATTAAATCACACAAAAAGGGTCAGTGGCGATGCCTCTGACCCATCCTATTTAAGGAGTGTTTTAGTGATGGATGATTTCCGCTCCTGATGCCTGACTCCGCGGGGCTGGCGTTGAACTGCAAAATATAAAACGATATCAAGGTAAAATGAAGGGCCAAATTCAATCTGATTTGGCACTTCTTTTACTGTGTGATTTGAAATCTCGGACTTGAAAACTGAACCCATTAACAGGAGTCCGCTATACCTTTTAACAGCTCTTTTGATGGATCCGATTTTCTTTTTTTTGATTCGACAACCCCATTGTTCTTCTTAAAATCCCGTCACAAACAAAGGCACCACACATAGGATAGGAAAGAGACTGGTTTGGAAAGGAAGGGTCTACATGTCGAATATACCTCCAAAGGTTTCCATTATCATACCCGTGAAAAATGAAGGCATAAATGTAAAAAACACATGTGATTCGCTGTTCAAAGTGAAAACAAATATCGACTTTGAAACCATCATCATTGACGATGCCTCAGACGACAGCTGCTGTGACTTTCTCCAGACTTATCCTCATAAGGGAAGAATCAGGAGAATCGATACACAGGGAATCGGTCCGGCTAATGCCCGGAACCTTGGTGCCCAAGAGGCGTCCCATGATTATCTGATTTTCTGTGATGCTCATCTGACATTCGAAAATTTCTGGATCGACCGCATGCTATTCTATCTTCTGGCCGGCCATTCAGATGTGGTCTGCCCCGCTATCGCTTCCATGACAGATCCGCACATTGTCGGGTATGGACAATCTCTTTCAGAGAATCTGAAGGTGAAATGGAACATGAGGAGGAAAGGCCTGTTCGAAACGGCTATCGTCCCTGGCGGATGTTTTATCATCCCTAAAAAGGTGTTTGAGGATGTCGGCGGTTTCGAGACAGGTTTTACAAGCTGGGGACATGAAGATGTGGAACTATCGATCAAACTGTGGCTGTTTGGCTACCGCTGCCATTGTGAACCGAATGTGAAAATCCTTCATCTTTTCAGGACCTCCCACCCTTATAAAGTAAACTTCGATGATATCAATTATAATCAGCTGCGGATGGCCTATCTTCATTTTAGCGAGGGAAGGATACAGAAGCTGAAGGAAATGATGAGGCACAGTTCTGTAAGGAGCATCGAAAGCAAAGTACTTAGGGATGGAGCAAGGACGAAACGAAGTGAGTATTTTTCAAAAAGAGCCCTCGAAGATGATGTATATTTCAAGAAGTTCAAAATCAATTTCTGACCACAATTCCTATGTATGCTTATGAAGCCTTCTTTGAGACCGTTTCCTGCCTCTAATGCGGTCGGTCTTCATAAGCTCTTCTGTTTCTTTAAGAACATGTCCGGTAATGATTCAGAATATCTTCCATTGATTGCTCGAATGAAATTTTCGGCGTCCAGCCCAGCCTTTGAATCTCGGAGGTATCAACGGTAAAATCTTCCTCTTCCTCATTACGCACATATGTCACTTCAACGTCAGCGTCTGTCCGTTTCAGCAAGGCCCGGGCTGCCTCTTCAAGAGTTCTGCTGACACCTGTCGCAAGCGCATACTCCTGTAACTGCTCCCCTTTGCGAAAGAGCAATTCATACGCTTCCACTGCATCCCTGACATCCAGGAAGTCCCTCTGCGCCTTCAAATTATCAAGTTCGAGTTTTCCTTTGCCTGTCCCCTGTTCAATGTCAGCCAGCCTTGCCGCCAGCAGGGCACAAATTCCTGCAGATTCACCTGGTCCAATCAGATTGGACGGCCGCGCAATCATTAAATCAAGTTGATACATCTGCGCCCAGCATTTCGAGAGGAGAATCTGGAGGTATTTTGTAACTCCATAGGGATGGTTCGGTGCCTGCGCTTCACACGGATTATAATCGATCAGCGAGCCGGCCACCAGAATCTTGGAGGAAGGGGCATGCAGCCTTGCCGCCTCCAAAAGATTAAGCGTTCCGTTGACATTGGCATCAAAGGTGACGGAAGGCCTGCTCCATGACCGGCCGGCATGATTATCCCCTGCAAGATGCAAGACAAAATCGGGCTGCTGCTCTTTCATGATTTCCTGTACGATTACCGGGATCAGCAAATCACCTTTCACATAGTTGACTCCAGGGATGTTTCCCTTTGTTTCCCGAATGATTCCAGTGACAGCATAGCCCTTTGCAACAAAAAAACGGCATGCCTCTGTGCCTGTGAATCCCGTTGCACCAGTGATTAAGATGGTCTTCTTCATTTGCCTTCCATCCAGTCCCTCAGGTCCTGGAGCATCCCGGGATACCCTTGGACTCTGTATGCGATGTCCTTTCTGGAATTCACCAGGCTTTTGTCACTGAAATGTGCAGTATCCCGGCGGACAACCACATCTTCTTTATCAAACACAACCTTGATCATGGTCAACAACTGATACTTGGACACTTTCTCTTCATGACAAAGATGATAAAGTCCATTGACACCATGGGTGATGCAGTGATCAATTGCCTTCGCCAGTTCCAGGGTTGTGACCCCGTTCCAATAGACACGGTCGAACCCATCGATTGCCCCGGACTGCTTCATGAACCAAAGGAACAATCCGCACCCGTCTTCTTTCAGTTCCGGCCCAATGATCGATGTCCTGATGGTAAGATGGGGCCCTTTCGTCACTTCACCGAGCGACTTTGTCCGGGCATAGACACTGGTTCCATCCTTTACAGACTGTTCATGGTACTGCCCATCAAGACCGGAAAAAACACAATCGGTACTGATATGGATCAGCCTGGCGCTGTTTCCCATCTCATCAAGAACACCTTGGATATAGTGAGGCAGAAGGCTGTTGACGATCAGTGCATCCTTGATATTATTCTCCGCATTCTCATTCAGCAAACCGACTGCATTGATGACAACATCAGGATTCACTTCGCCGATCACCCTCGATACTTCGTCCAAATCCCTGACATCAAGACGGAGGGTATCCCCTTCCCCTGTCCTGGTAGTGCAGTGCACCTCGATTCCCCGCTGCTTCTTCAGATAGTCCACGATCATATGGCCGGCCATGCCCTGCCCGCCAATTACGAGGATATGCATTACAGGAAACCTCCATCTTTTAGCATCGCCTTGATTTCTTCCCTGTTGATTGTATTGTCACTGGAACAATAGGTTTCAAGATTAATCTTAGGATAGTCTTTGTAATAGTCATTCAACCCCTCAATCTCGATCGTCGGTAAAATGACATAGTACTCGTTATCATAAATGATCGTGTTATTGCTTTCGAAGTCAGTCAGAAGAATTTCGTGCAGCTTTTCCCCCGGCCGGATGCCCAGTTCCTCTATTTCTATTTCTTTGCCTTCATACTCTTCCATCAAGACATGAGCCAAATCAAGAATCCGGCAGGTAGGCATTTTCATGACAAAAATCTCTCCGCCGTAACTCTCATAGGTAGCTTTAAACAGAAGGTTGATCGCATCTTTGATGGTGAGGAAGAAGCGGGTCATTTCCTTGTCAGTGATGCCGATTTTTGAATGGTTTTCAATCCCATGCCTGAAGACGTGGATCACACTTCCGTTTGTACCCAGCACATTCCCGCCCCGTACACAGACAAAAGTGGTGTCGTCCGTTTCAGCGTTCGCATTGATGATCAGCTTCTCTCCCAATGCTTTGGTGAACCCGTAAAAATTGGAAGGATTGGCAGCTTTATCAGTCGAAATATAAACAACCTTTTCCACCTTATTTATCATGCTCGCTTCAATCACATTCTGCGTTCCCGTCACATTGGTCTTCAGGGCTTCAAGCGGCTGATATTCACATACAGGAACATGCTTGAGGGCTGCCAGATGAAACACAAAATCCACTCGCCGGCATGCTTCAACCATCGCTTCTTTGTCACGGATATCTCCAATAATGAACTTCAGCTTGGGATCATGATCGAATTTCTGCTTCATGCTCACCTGGCTGGATTCATTTCTTGAAAACACCCTGATTTCACGGGGGTTCTTCTCCAACAACTGACGGACCAGTTCATACCCCCATGAACCGGTTCCTCCTGTTACAAGAATGGTTTTATCAGTAAACAATTTCTGTCCCTCCCAGTATGATTTTCAAAACAGTTGCCGAAACATCCGGCTTGAGGTATTCTGGCGGACAATCCCATGTCCTTGGCTGATCCAGCATCGTTTTTACACCAAGAAGAATCCGCGCCTCTTCCAGCCCGGAAATGATGTTGCTTCCGCAATCAACCGTCTCTGGCCTTTCCGTTGTCTTTCTAACCGTTACAGCCGGCACATGAAACAGACAGCATTCTTCCTGAACGGTGCCGCTGTCTGTCAACACACATAACGCTTTCTGTTCCAGTTTGACAAAGTCGAAGAAACCAAAAGGCTCCCGGGTTTCCACCAAGGGATGCATCTTGATAGAGGCATCTCCCTCAAGCTTCGATCTCGTCCTCGGGTGAGTACTGAAGATGATCCGCTTTTGGTACAGTTCAGCTATCTTATTCAGTGCGCCGGTAATATTTTTCAAATGAATCGGATTGTCGACATTTTCAGCACGGTGGATCGTGACCAGGAAGTAATCCTGTTCCTTCAGCCCCAAAGACGTCAATATATCGCTGTCATCTATGTTTCCTTTGTAATGCGTCAATACTTCATAAATGGGGTTTCCCGAAACCATGATTCTCCCAGGGGAAACTCCCTCCCTCAGTAGGTTCTGTTTACTATAGTAGGTGTATGGGAGATTAAATGATGAAACCGCGTCTATTACTTTCCGGTTTTTCTCCTCCGGCACGGCCAGATCAAAGCAGCGGTTCCCTGCTTCCATATGGATGACAGGAATCATCAGCCTTTCTGCCAATAGTGCACTCAGTCCGCTGTTTGTGTCACCGAGGACCAAGACTTTATCGGGCTGCTCTTTCAACAGGATCTTTTCCAACTCCCGAAACAAGATCGACATTTGCTCACCCAATGAGTGCTGTGAAGAAGATAGAAGATAATCAGGGGCCCTTAATCCAAGTTCCTCGAAGAAAATATCATTCAATGAGCGGGTGAAATTCTGGCCAGTGTGCACGATCACATGGCGGTCAGCCAACTCATCCAGCTTCTTCATGATGAGGCTCAACCTGATGATTTCAGGCCTGGTGCCCAGTATTGTCAGTACTTTCATGTTGTCCCTCCTTTACTCCTATAAATAACCTATTCTTTTGGATAAAAAGTGTACTAGTTATAACTCCTAATTTTTCTCTGAATCTCTCATCTGCCTATCAGAATACTGATTTTTACTATGTATGAGCCGGGGGACAACCCTCATAAAGGGAGGAACCAATAAACGAGCGGAAGGCTATCACTTGCCTATACCAATCTTCATTCCGGACATACTATAATGATAGGTTTGCAATATAGACCATCCCTCATGAAAACAGCGCACAGTTCTGCAAGGACGGCAGATAATCGAAAGCAGCTGGCAGCCAGGACGCTGCACAATGAATGGCTGGATTGGGGAGAAGCACCAAAACTCAAGGAAGGGAAAGATTCCACTTGAAAAATCGATGTAAAATCCTTGTCAACTCTATTCCGAAGAGCGGGACACATTTAGCCCTCCAACTTGTAGAAGGGATTCCCGGAATGAAAATCGCAGGTCGATGGATAGACCCTGAGAAGTATTTATCTATTATAGAGGAGGGTATATTCGCACCGGCACATCTTCCTTACACCAAAACAGCAGAGGAATATATACGGAAAAATAATATCAAAATGGTCCTTGTCACCCGGGATCTTCGCGACAATGTCGTATCACTGGTTCACTTCATTATGCGGAACCAATATAACCACCCTTATAATCCCTATCTCGCAAATGGGCTGAAAACGCATGACGAAAGGCTAATGACCATGATCAAAGGGGCAAAGGTCCAGAACCCGGAATGGCGCGGGCCGATGATCATCCAAAATATCAGGGGCTACTCAATCGACATTATGAAATGGCTGGATTATGAACATGTTTGCTGGGTAACATTTGAGGAGCTAATGGGGAATGGGGAAACTCAAAGAACTGCCCTGCTGAAAATCGTCAACCACCTTTGGGAAGATCTGAAGCACCTTCACATTACGAAGGACGAGATAGTGGACCGTATGCTGAAGAATGTCCATCCGGAAAAGTCAGGTACTTTCCGAAAAGGCAGCATCGGCGACTGGAAAAAAGAATTCACAGCCGAACACAAACAGATATTCAAAGAAGTGGCAGGAGACTTGTTAATACGCCTGGGTTACGAAAAAGATTATAACTGGTAGCCCATTAAAAGAAAAAATAAAAAGGAGTTCTATTTCTATGAAGATTCTATTTGTCTATTACGTCCCGAGCGGAGGTGTCGAAACACTAGCAAGGCAAAGGACCGCTGCATTAGCGAACAGCGGCATCCAATTTCAATTTCTATTCTTTTCCGAAGGAGCCGGGATGCAGAATATTACAGAAAAAACCTGGATCACCAATGACGACGTGCAAATAAAGCAAATCATTGACACCGAAAAATTCGATGCTATCATCGTGGGATCTGACTACCTTTTTCTTGAAAGAGTCCGGAAACTGGGATACACCGGCAAACTGATCTATGAGGTCCAGGGAATGGGCGTCCTCGAAACGGCAGACAACATCCTTAACCATGCCCGGCCCCATGTCAACCCAAATGCAGATGCCATCCTGCTTCCAAAAACACCTCACTTAGTATCACTGATCGAAAAATATTACCCACAGAAAAAGAAATACTCTTTTCACAACTGCATCGATACAACAGGTTTCACATATGTCACGGAAGGAGTCTCAACAGAACCTTACATGCTGCTCGGCTGGGTGGGACGGTTCGAGGAAAATAAGAACTGGAGGGAATTCCTGCAGCTATCCAAAGAATTAATGACCAATTATGGCAACTTGAGAATCTGGATATTCACCGATGCCAACCTGAATCAGCCTTCTGAAGTAAAAGCCTTTCAACAAATGGCCCGTTCACTTAATCTGACTAAATCTATCACCATCCACTCCAATATCCCCCACAATCAAATGCCGAACTACTATACAAGAATCGGAAACTCAGGAGGAATGCTTTGCTCCACCTCCAAATATGAAGGATTCGGTTACGCGCTGGTAGAAGCTATGTGCTGCCTCTGCCCTGTGCTGACAACAGACTCGGATGGCATCAAAAGCTTCATCTTCCATAACTCGACAGGTAAAATCTATCAGCAGGGCGACATCCACCATGCCGTAAGAGAAGCCACCGATTTCATCCACAACGCGCCTCTGAAAGCCCAAATCAGGCAGAATGCCCAGCAATACATCAAACAGCATTTCAGCCCGGAAATCTACGCCGCAAATTTCATTCAGATGCTGCGGGAATTGCAGCTTAGGATATAAAGCACAAGCGGCTTGATCAGCCCCGACAGGCATAAGACGAGCCGGCGGGAAGGTTGCTCTTTAACCTTCCTGACGGATTGGCTTATGACCCCGAGGGGCTAGGCGCTGGAGCTGGATTGACTAAAAAGCGCAGGCGCCTTGATCAGCCCCGACAGGCATAAGACGAGCCGGCGGGAAGGTTGCTCTTTAACCTTCCTGACGGATTGGCTTATGACCCCGAGGGGCTAGGCGCTGGAGCTGGATTGACTAAAAAGCGCAGGCGCCTTGATCAGCCCCGACTGGCATAAGACGAGCCGGCGGGAAGGTTGCTCTTTAACCTTCCTGACGGATTGGCTTATGACCCCGAGGGGCTAGGCGCTGGCGCTGGAGCTGGATTGACTAAAAAGCGGAAAGGCACCGTTCAGCGGCGTACAGATTGGAGGGCTCTCGTATGAGATATAGGAATCACGAAGAGCGATAGCGATTCGATGCTGACTAATCGCAAGGAGAGAGCCGAAATCTGCTAGCCGTTTGCCGCTGGCACTAGACGAGTCCCACTAATCCCTCAGGAGGTCGTATGCCTTCCGCTCCAATCCTCCTACATAAAAGGGTAGGGGATAACATTGTCATAAAAACTACAACTCTTAGAAAAGAGCCATATAAAAGAAGGTGTCCTTTTGGAGGACACCTTCTTGGGCTTGCAGGTATGCAGGTTAGAAGAGAGACTTTCATAAGATGAGGACATCATTCTACTCGAGTTAGCAGTTTGAGAACATCTTTTCTTCATTATATAAGAGTTCATTTGCTCCAAGGGGGCTCTTTGAGGCCATCCTCTCTTCAATTTTGATTGGGCATATATATCCCATCCAGCTCTTTGAGGACATCTTCTCTTCAATTTTGATTGACATATGTACCCCAACCAGCTCTTTGAGGACATCCTTTCTCCAATTTTCAGAGTTCATGCCTCCCAGCTAGCTCTTTAAGGACATGTACTCTTCGGTATTTATCGGCATATGTACGCTAGTTCAAACGATTATTTCTCTTGCTTTTTCATAAACTCCAGCACATCCAGGTCAATATGTCCCTCCTGTTCTCTCATTTCAAAGTTTTCGGTATGAAGGTAATCCCTTAACGCCTGGCTGACACTCTTATCCTCTTTCATATAACCATGGCGCTCCAGCTCTGCCTCCAGTTCTTCTTGGGTAGAGCCAGCCACTGGCACCACTTTGTCCGGGTTGGAAACTGCAAAATAGAGCTGATGCAGGTTAAAAATTCGGATTAACTCTTTAATCGGATCAGGATGGTCATCGACCCTCAAATCAATCAATCGGTCATTGAAACCGCCGTAACCACCTTTTTCTTTTACAACATAAATGGCAGCAGACTGCTTTCCTCTGGAATCGCCTCCCGCTTCCTGTCCGGCATCAAGTGCTTTCAGGAGCCTTTCTGCCAAGGTTCCTTCTGTTGAGGTAAACGTCTCAGCCATTGCCTCCACTGTACGCTGATCAACAAGGATATTTCCCTGCGCAGCAAAATGTTCACCGGTCATGCCGCCAGCCCAATCATAACAGCCTTCTCCTGTATATGTTGCCGCATTTCCCTGTGCATCAATCAGCCCGACCTGGCGGAGATGACGCTCAGGGTCATCCTGCATGATAATTTCCAACGCTTCTTCGGCTGTTTTCCCTTCTTCCATCAATTGAAGAGCCTGCGGTCCGTACGCTGTGTTGGCGTAAGACTGTGTCGCCACTGCCCCCGCTCCGGCACGGGCAAACGGAACAACGGCACCGACTCCGATAAACTTGGATTGTACAGCTATTCCCCACTCTTTTTCCTTTGGATCAAATCCGACAATACTAAATGTCATGTTGTGATTCCTCCCGACAAAATTTATCTTTAATTGATTTTATTCGCCACTCGAAGGAAATGTCCTTTTTTTAAACGTAAAAACATCCTGCAGAATCTGCAGGATGCTGATGCTATCAATTATGTGGTTTCGATTAACCCGTATTTGCCGTCTCTGCGCTTATACACGATATTCGTTGCATTCGTTTCAGCGTCAGTAAAGATGAAGAAATTATGGCCGAGAAGATCCATTTGCAGAATCGCTTCCTCACTATCCATCGGTTTCAGGTTAAATTGCTTTGTCCTTACAACTTCATTAGGAACATCCGTCTCATCTTCCTGCGCTTTTTCATTCAGTTGAGATGTAGTCAACCCTTCCTGAGCAGCGAAGAATTCTTTCGGACTTCCCTTTTCACGCATTTTGCGGTTCACTTTGGTTTTGTGTTTACGAATCTGTCTCTCCAGTTTATCTACGATCAGGTCGATGGCTGCGTACATATCTTCGTGGCGTTCCTCAGCGCGCAGAACCAAATGCGGCATCGGGATTGTCACTTCGACCTTAGTTTTCTTATCAGGGTATACCTTTAAGTTAACATTTACGTCAGCATCAGGAGTTTCATTGAAGTAACGACCCAACTTGCCAACCTTATTCTCCAGGTGTTCTCGAATCGCTGGAGTTACCTCAATGTTCTCGCCTCGAATGTTGTAGTTCAACATGTAAACTCCTCCTTTTAGATAAAGCTATGTTTATATATTTCTCTATTCCCCTCATTATTCCTGCTTAATCTTTCTAAATATTTTGACGAATTTTAGAATATTATGTTGAATGTTTATATGAAAGGGATTTGAGAAATATATCTTATTATTATTTTCTCATGCACCTCAACGAATAAACTAGTAATAGCTTAATATTATGTGAAGTTTTCGGACCTGAACACCCGTGCAAAATCAAGAAAAGAGGAACTTCTACCGTCTATAATTTACAATATCCGGAAGGGATACTTTCAAAAAACCTTACTATGGGCAGAACACCTGTAGTCATAACAATATTGGGCCGGGACGAGTAAGTTTCGTCCCCCCTATTCCATCTCCAATCAGAAAAGACTTGCTGCTTGCACTGTGAGGTAATGGAAAAGCAGTTGAAATGTCCAGCACATATAGTCGTATGGAAGGAAAAAATAGAATCAATTATCCCTGAAATGGAATGGAATTTTCTATATCATACGCTCATAGTAAATGATGGACTCTTATAGAATTCAAATCTTTAGTACTTTAAAATCAGATATTTTAGCGAAAAATGGAGTAATTTGTAATTTTTTTCTGGAATTTATTGAAAACTAGGTCTTTATGATTTATTATTAGAATAGTTTTAAAAGTCTATTGACAAAATTGAAAAAAGGCAAACTTTTCGAAAGGAAAGGACGCAAAGCCACGGGTCTAAGGTTAGCTAAACTAAGATAGCCGGGCTGCCAAAAAGTTTTGTAGATAATAATGCGGAGCACTTTTCCATTCCTATTCATTTATCCACCTTCTTTTTGGTGGTCTTTTATTTTTTTCAAGAAGAGGGGATGGAATTTACTAAAAAAAATTGATTAAATAAAGTATCTATAAATATGTTTAGCCGGTTTCAAGGTGAGATGAAAGGTTGAAGACAGACAGGAAAGCTGCGGAGACAAGCTGCAAGTCTGTTATAAGTGTAAGAGACAAAAATCACCTGAAGACTATTATGGAAATGGACTTTATAAAATTGTTCAGAATGCAGAAAGAATTGAATTAATAGAAAGTCTCTCATGAAATACTAACAAATAAGAATGGTAATGGGTTATAGTTTTCAATTCATTAAAAAAGAAGGGAAGAATGCCAATGTCTATCATGACGGTTTTATTTGGCTCTGTGGAATATTTTGAAAGAGAATTACAGATCTATATAGAGAAAGAAGAATTAAATTATATGACGACCAGCCAAAAGCTAGAGCTCTCGTATTCAACATTAAAAGAGGATATTGCTCATAGTTTCATATGCAGTGATAGCTTTCGCGAAGAATGCTTGGAGAACCTGGCGAAGGCTTTTTTTCAGGTTAGCGGCTCTTTGGTGTTAAACTAAAACTCAAAAACATAGAAACACCCTCTCCTAGTGCCAATCGAATTGCATTAGGTCAGGGTGTTTTTTCGGTTCAACGTCAAATGTTGGGGTGAAGTGAATTTTGCTTCACCCTTATCCAATATGTGAACCCAGTCTTTTATACGTATGTGTTAATAGTATTTTCGCTCGAAAACGCGTAAAGCTTCGAAATCCAAATGCGTTTCGTTTCATCACTTTCGTTAAGTTGTTAATTCCCTCCAAGAAGCCGTTAGAATAGCTATAGGTAAAGCTATTTAATATTTCAACCTGCCAATTTTTTAATGTTTGCGCTGCTTTTTGAAACTCCGGGATGCCCGCCTCATCAACGGCTTTGTAAAAGGAATATAAGTCATTTTTGGTTTGGTGGATGTTCTCTTCTCCATTTTGTTTCGCCTCATCGAACCAGTGACAGAACAGTTCTTTCAATTCATAGGCCAGCTTTAATTCAGGGGACATGTCCAGATAACGTTGAAGATACCACTGATTGTCCTCTGTTAACTTATAGGATTTTTTATAGAATACATGTCGCATCTTTTTGCATTTCTTTCGATCATAATCATGCCAGCTGGATTGAACTCTTCTCCTCACTCCATCAAGTGCCCAATAGATATATCGAACAAAGTGAAACCGATCCGCCACAATAATAGGCTTCCCAAGGGCTTGTGTGACAGCTGCTTTAAAAGACTGACTCATATCCATGATTACGATTTCCACTTGAGCTCCATACTTTCGGAGATAGTGCTTAATCGTATTTTTGTATCGATTCGGAAGGATATCAATGGGCTCTTTAGTGATGCCATTCGCGATTATGAGCTGGTACTTGCCTTCTCTGGTATCTCCTTTGTATTCATCGATGGTGATCACTTTTGGCAATTCCTTCGCTTCTTCGTTGACTGTCTCTTTGGCCAATTGATCAAAGCGCCTTGCGACCGTTGAAGGGGATGTTCCATACACTTCTGCCGTCTCCTTGAACGTCTTGCCTTTAATACTACGAATTTTAACTGCCTGGTTCAGTTCCACTGATAACCGTTGGTATCTATTCACAAAAGGGTTCTTTTCCGCAAACTTCTTTCCACAAGGACAAGCATATCTTCTCTTTTGTAAAAGATTAGTGTGTGTCTTTCAAATAGCTTTAAATGCTTAATTTTTTGTATACGATAGTCGTGAATCTTATGAGTGAAAGTAGCACAAACCGGACAACTGTGGGGTGTAACCGGCTTCTCTGTATAAATCCAAAGTCTCGCTTCCACTTCCTCCATTTTCGTAACCATTGCTTCTTCAAAACCGGGTAGAATTATGTTAAAATTCATTATGCACGAATCTCCAATCTATACTTGTTTCTCGACAACTCAAGTATAAAAGACTGGATGATTACATGCATTTTTTTTGTTCAAATTGTGTAAGAACCCCAACAAATATTATAGAACCGTTTTTTCAATTTTTCCTACCCAAAAAAGAACCCCTATGATTAGAGGTCCTTTGAACATTCAATTCTTTTTATCGTAATAGAATCCATCCGTTTGAAGATGATCGTATGGATTGGAGTATTTTTTCGCAGAGGCTTTCTTTTTAACCGTACCATTCATTTCCTTCTTGATAGCATCCCGAAAGTCTGCCATCTTACGGTCTATCACTTGATTCCACTTCACAATTTGACTGCCCATCTCTGCTTCTTGTTGAGTGTATGGTGCCTTCACTCTTGCCAAGACAATTTCTCTTTGTTCTAATAGAGATTCCACTTTAGAGATACGTGCATCACGATCTTCCTCGGTCTGTGTTCCCAGTATTTGAAACAACTGCTTTGTTAATAGATAACATTCTTCAACAGAAGACATTAGGCTTTATCACCTGACCCAGCGTATTGCTGCTGTCGGTTCGTTTGAATGACCTGTTTCCATGTATCCCGAAATTCTGTAATAAACTCTTCAACTTCATTTAAAATAGCAGAATCATTCTTTAAATTGGCTTCTATTAATCTCCTATTAAGGTAATCATAGAGAGCCATCATGTTTTTAGATACAGCAATATCCATATTAAGGGTCACCATCAGTTCACTGATGATATTTTGAGCTTTTTGGATATTGACATTTTTCACTTCCACCTGTTTATCGGATATCGCTTTTTTAGCAAGCTGGATATTTTTCAGGCAGCCGTTATAAAGCATAAGCGTTAACTCCCCAGGTGAAGCCGTTGTGACTGAGTTGTTTTGATACGTTTTGTAGGGGTTGTTAATTGCCATTTAGACACTCCTCACTAATTTTATAATAAATAATTACATGCCTCCGCTGAATTGCTGCATTAGATAGGCTGATTGGGAATTTGCTTTCTGTATTGCCTTTTCCATGGCTGTAAACTGGCGCCAGTAACGGTCCTCAACTTGTTTCATCCGGTCTTCGAAACGGTCGATTCGGTCATCCATATTTTTTAGATTTCGCCCAATGGCAAACTGCTGATTGGTTGAAAAGGCGTTCCCGGCCTTTTCTTTGAGTTTGTCCATTGTATTGTTGGCCGTATCATATAGCCGGTTGATGATCCCTTTTTCTCCTTCTGTAGTTCCTTCCCAGGAAAACAAATTTTGCACAGATGCAGGATCCTCCTCGATGGCTTTTCTTAATTCTGTTTCGTTTATTTCAAGTTTCCCACCTTCTAAATAGTTGCTGGTGGTCTTAATACCTATAGAAGCGAGCTGGCTGAAAACCGAGGAAACTCCACTATTTTGGACAGGCTGGTAGAAATTCATCCGCATTTCTGACAAGACATTTGATAGAATAGGATCTCTTCTTAAAAGGCCACTCTTTGCCATATCTGTCCACTTTTCCTGCTGTTTATCCGACAAAGATTCCTTCTGTTCATCCGTTAAAGGCTTGTAAGAGCGATAATATTCTTCTGAAGATTTATCGCTTATCTTTCCTATCAGCTCATTGTACTTTTCAACAAAACCTTTTATATTCTCAAAGACTTTATCTGTATCATTATTTACTGAAATACCGGCAGAACCAGAGGTGAACGTCTGCTTTAGTGTAAACGTTACTCCGTTCATGGTAAATGCGTTGGAAGTTCTTTCAGTTTCCAAACCGTTAATGGTGAATTTTGCATTCGTCCCACCCGCTTCAGTTGCATCAGCACCAAATTTCAAAACAGAATTCAGAAAATTACCAGAAGTAATAATTTCCCCGCCTGTCTCATTGTAATTTCCAGATTCCGTCCTGGTTAATGTCACTTGGTCCGAAAACGAATCATACATCATCGAGAGTCCAACCTTAGAGCTGTTAACTTTTCCAATCATGGTATTCAAGGATTGGTTTTCTTGAACAATAAAATTTTCAGAAGTCTCTCCTTTTGAAGTATGAGCCCCTAAAGTAAACGAAGTATAGTTTTGGGTATAGGTAGCTTCAAAGGAAGTACCCACAACTTGTTCCTCATTAAAAGTAACTTTTCCTGTTTCTTTGTCGATATATCCCACTTCAGTTGAGTTTTTCGGATCTATAATGGTAAATCTATTGTTTGAGGAGTCATCATTGATAGTATAATCTTCTCCACCAATTTTAAAAGAACTCAGCGACTTTAAAGAACCACGCTCGAGCTGCCATGTGCTGGTTGCAGCATCAATCGTTTTATTTTCAGTTCTGTTTTGAGTAATAAACTCTGCCTTTACAGTTGATCCCTGAGATAGCCCAGAACCTCCAAACACTAACTTATCGTTCGTTATATCCAGATAGACTTCCCCTTCTGCCGGTGTAGAAGATTGAACCACTTTATAGTTCTTTCCATCCACTTTCACATTCAAAGTTCCTGAATCAATGGCATCAACATTTAACGCGAGTTCAGTGGTACCGTCTGTAGTAACATTGAGGGTTTTATTTTCGACTGCTCCCTCGCTCCATGTAAAAGCTGTGCTGAAATTTGAGTTTTGGGAGAAAAGGCTCTTCGCTGGGTCTAGCGTATCGTTGGAGATTTTACCTCCATTAATAAGCGTAGCTGCACTTGCCAACTGATTGACATTTTGTATATTATAAGATCCCTGAGAAGCAGACGAGGTTGCCGTTGCTGTCAATAAATCTTCATTAGTTGAAGTAGTAGTGCGCGCACTATACTTGGATGAAAATTTCATTTGAGTGAGTTCCGAACGAAAATCCAACAATAACGTATTTATTGAACGATAGTCATCACGTTTCCATTCCAAGATTTGTTTTTCTTGCTTTAATTTATCTAGGGGCATGCGTTCTGCCTTCATTAAATCAGCAACTATGGAATCAATATCCATACCGCTGGCCAGACCACCAACTCTCATAATCTCACTCCCTCAATAAAGTTAATTTTTCTTTCAAATACTCGCTTATTCTCAAAATTTTTTAAAGAATCAATAGTGGTTACATAATTGGATAATGCTTGAATATCTTTAAAATACTTACAGGTTGGGGCCATCCTATCTCCCAGACTGGATGGGTTTGAAAAAATAGACTTATAACCGTGCCAGGAAATCTCCACAGTGCTCACGGTCGCTAACCCTCCCATTTCTCTCAGGATTGGTATCCATACATTCCTTCGTCCTGCGTATCCATGAGGTTGAGGTTGGATATGCTCCTTTGCTGGGTCTGATGCCCGGATGGAATAAATAAGCTCCAACTCTGCACTATTGGTATTTATGAAATGATAAGCTCTTTAATTGTTTAGATCCTTCTTACGCAATCTTTTTACTTGTTTTTGAGGCAATCCTGCTAGTAACTTTGAACCATCAAATTCACATTGCTTATGGCCAATGACAAAAAGCACGCGTAATAATTTACAACACAAGGCGATGAGTGACTGTTGTTTTTTCAATGGTTTTTCAGTCCGAGTTGTATAGTGTTTATGCAAGACTTTAAATGTTGGATTATGAGCGACAAGGGGTCTTATTGCTAAATAGAGAGCCCAGCGCAGCCGACTTCGTCCTCTTTTTGTAATCCTGGTTTGGCCTTTATACTTACCAGAACTGTGTTCCCGTAGCTTTGAGGGTATTTCTTTAATTACTTCATTCGTTTGTTTATTAACAATTGTTACATAGCAGTCTTTTAACTTCTCATGATACTCAAACTTTAAATGTGTTTAAGATTCTGTCAAAAACTCATTAATTCCTTTCACTACTCCTTTATATCTTTTTATCTATCATTAAGCCTATAAATTCTTTCATTGCTGCGTGCATATCTAGGACTTTTTTTGAGGGTATTTCTTTAATTACTTCATTTGTTTGTTCATTAACAATTGTTACATAGTAGTTTTTTAACTTCTCATGATACTCAAACTTTAAATGTGTTTTAGATTCTGTCAAAAACTCATTAATTCCTTTCACTACTCTTTCAAATTTATCTTTTGTGACAGGTTCTAGATGTTCTGCTACCTTTTTTTCAGTCTCTATATTAGAAGTTCTTTTTAAAGGAACTATTTGTTTATCTCCAGGATAACTTAATGATTGTAGAAATTTTTCGCCTGTCACTTTTTCAATCATCTATTTACCTCCTACTAGGTTATACTTCTTTTATCGGAGTTATCACTATAAATGTTTAGTTGTTTCAGTAGGCATATACATTAAAAACCACCCTTCATAATGAGGGCACTGAAAATCTGCCGATTTCTAAGCTATAAATATAATTAATAAAGAAAAAGTCAACCCTTCTTCCTATAAAAGGAAGAAGGGTTGGCTTTTTTCTTGGATATCACCGTATATGCTGCCCTTTTATTATCATATTAGTTTGAGGATCCTTTTAATGTTTACCGCAAATATTGCCATGGCACCTTGTAACTCCATGCCAATTAGACCCGAGGATTCTGCTACATTATACCCGTGTCTGTGTTTTAACTCACTATTTTTAGCTTCAATTTTATATCGTTCTTTTGCCTTCTCCTTAAAGTATTCACTTTTCTGGAATTTTGCTTGGGAGGAGTGCTGATCGGACTTTATGGAAACGGAGTACGTCTGATACTACGTCAAGAAAATAGACACAGATTTTTCTACCGCGCTTACGCTTGGTGGCCTTCATAAAAAAGTTTAAATTTAAAGCTTTTTAAACTTTTTTATGAAGGTTAAATCAGGCCGCAGGATTTCCGTTCATTTTTTCAAATTCATTTGGCGTTTGATAGCCCAAAGTCGAATGGATCCTCTTGGAATTGTAGAAAAACTCAATGTACTCGAACAACGATTTCTTGGCATCTTCTCTAGAAATATACTTGGTCTGATAAACGAGCTCACGCTTAAGAATGCCATGAAAGGACTCAATACAAGCGTTGTCATAACAGTTGCCTTTTCGGCTCATGCTTCCTATCATATCGTACTTTTTCAATAATGCTTGATACTCTAAAGAGGCGTATTGAACTCCCCTGTCAGAGTGGTGAACGACTCCTTCCCCAGGCTTTTGACGCCTGTATGCCATCTTTAACGCTGAGAGTACCAGAGCCTTTGTCATAGTCTTATCCATTGCCCAGCCTACTATTTTACGAGAATACAAGTCCATTACGGTCGCCAAATACAACCAGCCCTCGTTGGTCGGAATATAGGTGATATCCGTTACCCATAACTGGTTTGGCTTGCTTGCTTTGAATTGACGATTCAAGACGTTTTCACTTACTGGATACTGGTGCTTCGAGTTCGTCGTTGCCTTGTATTTCTTGACGGTACAGGACCTCCATTGGTTCTTGGTCATGATACGCGAAACCGTACGCTCACTTACCTTTACACCGCGTCTGTTCAGGGTTTTAGCAATCTTGACGCTGCCGTACCGTTGCTTGAATTCCAAATGAGTCTGAAGGATCTCCTGCGTCAATTTCTCATGTTGTTTCTGCTTGTCGCTTTTTGGCCGGTTTAACCATTTAAAATAACCGCTTTTGGAAACTCCCAGGACATCGCACATCTTCTCCACTCGGAATCGGGAGCGATTCTCATGAACGAATTCATATTTTACCGAGGGTCTTTCGCGAAGTAGTGCATCGCCTTTTTTAGGATATCGTTTTCCTCCTGGAGGTCTCTCATCTCCTTCTTAAGCGCTCTCAGCTCAGCCTCAGTGGAAGAGAATGTTTGCACACTCTTAACTTCTGGCTGCTTACCGTATTTTTTGATCCATCCATGAGTTGAAAAACAATATGACGGAAACGCGAGGCAAGATGCCCCGTCTTAAAAAAATTCATGCTCGTAGTGCGCCTCGAAGCCAAGTCGGGCATTGGGAAGTCGATACAGTCATTGGCAAGTCGCACAAAAGTCAGATTCTCACGTTGACCGAACGTACCAGCCGGTTTGAGATTATCTATAAACTGTCGGCAAAAACGGCGAGTGAAACCGCCCAGTCCATCATCCATGTGTTGAAAAACGTGCCTAAAAAAGTGGTGAAGTCCATCACGGCAGACCGCGGCAAGGAATTTCATCTTTGGGAAGAAGTGGAGAAAGGGCTGGAAGTTCCCTTTTACTTCTCGGATCCCGGCAAACCAGGTCAGCGTGGTACCAATGAAAATAGCAACGGCCGCATTAGGCGCAAGTACCCAAAAGGAACCGATTTCAGCCGGATGACCCAGAAGGACATTATGGACTTTCTCTTGACGTTTAACCAGGTCCCCCGGAAAGTGCTCAATTATAATACGCCATTTGAGGTATTCATGAATTTCTTGCCGTGTTCGACTTGAGTTGACAATTTATATCATCAATTCCAACTTCATGTGCCGTTCCCTTTAAAACATACCATTGATTGTAGGTGTATAAATCTTTCTCTTCGATGGCCGAGTTTCGCAGGGTTTATCTCCATTTGTATTGTACTCATCAGCCCATTCCTTCACTGACTCTTCATCTAATTTAAATCCATAGGTTTTAAAAAAAAGAATCGCCTCTTCTGCGTTTATAACTCCCATTTTTTCATCTCCATTTTTTAGATTCAACCTTTTAATTATTGAATAGTGCTTTTCTGTATTTCATCCTAATACTGTCTTGCTCTTCGCTAAATGTTAAAATTTCACTTCGATGAAGAAGACGGTCTAAAATGGCTGTGGTAAGCGTTGGGTCTCCGAGAAACTTTCCCCATTCTCCAGGGCCTTTATTAGAGGTAAGGATGAACGCTGCCTTATCATACATTTCATAAATAAATTGAAAGAATAAGTGGGCATCCTGAGGCTCATATGCCATATACATGACATCGTAAATGATTATTAGATCTGAATTCATGATACGCTTATATCGCATCTTCGATTTTCCTACATACTCCCTTGATTTTAGGACATAGATCAAGCGATCCATGGCTATAAATGACACCTGATATCCTTGTTCGATGGCATGGATGCCAAGTGCTGTTGAAAGGTGAGTTTTTCCAGCGCCAGTCGGTCCCATCATAATAAGGGTAAAGCATTCATCCACCCAAGAGAGCTGTTTTAAAATATTCAGTTGCTTTTCTCCAATGGCAGTCTGTTCTTCCAGACGAAAGGTTTCGAATGTGAGGAATTCGGGGAAATCTGCCCATTTCATCAATTTCTCGATATTCTTTCGCTCCCTGCAACTCAATTCATGCCGTAGAATTTCATGGATGAACTCATAGTAGGTCCAACCCTTTGCTTCTGCTTCTCTTAGGAGGTCAGGCAGCTCTTTTGCCGTTTCAGCCAGTCGTAAGGAGCGACACTTATCCTGAAGGATTTCATAGGGGTGGCTCATCTTTTTCCACCTCCAAGCACGCTGAGATAGATGTCCTCTTTTCGTTCTGGGGCAACCAAATCTTTATATTTCTCATTTAAGAATCCATCTGCATTTCCTATCTTTCGGTTCTGGATTTCCAAAGAAAGGGCGATGTTTCGTAAGTCGTTAGCACTTGTCAGCCGAAGGCGTTTCATTTCGTCAATAGCTTCCATATCGAGGTCGGGATACTTTAAGAGGACTGCCTGGACCACTTTCAATTGGTCAACCAAATGTCTTGGATAGTGCTCAGCTAACAGTTCAATAAGCCAATTTGCAGTTGTCTTATCATCCAACATTCCTTCTATCTGCTGGATTAAAAGGTCACGCTTTGTGTGATTTCGCTTTCGGTGTGAAGGATCAGATATAACTTCTCCCTTTCCTTCTGCGAGTCTATGTTTTGTCAAGACATTACCGTTTTGATGCAAGCGTATGTATAGATACTCCTCATCGCTTTCGACATAGGCAACATTTGGGGCGCCTTTTCGGGTACGTACCGATAGGTACGCTGTAGCGATTACCGTCAAAACGAATGACATTGTCTTTGTTAATATCTCTTGTTATACTTGAGGTGAAGATGTTTTCAAAAATATAAGTACCAGGGACCTTTTGAAGGTGTTGCTTTTCCAGGGCGTGCACCTCAACGGGTCTCTTTTTTGTATTATGATGAATTTTATAGTTCCCGGTTCGCTTCAACCATTTCATGGAGGAGTCCTGCCAATCAATTAAGTTATCAAACGTTCGGTTCTTCGCGAAGTTATGTTTTATATATTTCACCACCTGTTCTATTTTGCCCTTGGACTCGGGGTCCGACTTTCTACAAAGATAAACCTTGAACCTCCTTGCCTGTTGATATTTAGTGAAATCGACAGTCATGATTAAATCCCCTGAATTCTCGCTGATTGCGAGTAACCGGTCTTGGTCATAGACCATTTCAATGGACATTCCTCCAAAATGCCGGAAGGCATTCTCATGCATTCGGATAAGGTCATTCGCCCGAAAGGGCCGGTCCAGCCACTCTACATACTTGAATCGTGAGTGTGCCAGTACAAATCCTATAAAGTACAGCCTTTTATATGTTCCTCCAGTAGTAAGAACTTTTGTTTGCCCAAAATCAACTTGAATCTGCAACCCCATGGGTAGTTCAGGAACAGCACTATACTCCCTTGATGGCGTCATTTTGGGAATATGATAAACTTCACGCAGCTCATTCACAAAATTCCTCACTGTTCCTTCCGAAACAGAACTGACATCTAATTTTTCCCCTAGCCAGTCCAATACCTGTGCTCCTGAAAGGTCCGGGTGTTCTTTGAGCCATCCTAGAATCTCCTCATGAAAAGGATCAAGCTTTTTGCTTCTACTTTGTAATGAAGCGACAAATAAGTAAAATTCTTCTGGTGTCATCTTTCCGTAATCAATCACCCTGTTCCTTGATATTTTTAATTTCCTGGCAATCGCACTGTTTGAAAATCCCTCACTGCGAAGCCTATGAATCTCGTTATAAATCGACAACTTCTCCACTTCCTGTCCTCACTTTCTATAAACTACTTAAGTATATAGAAAGAGGTTATAGTAAGGTAAACTGTTGAATCTTATTTGTTGAAATCTGTTGTTAATGCTGTTTAAAAACGTCCATATGTTGACGGTATTGTTTGTCCGGGGATTGACGGATATAATGTCCTTAATCACCCTGAAGAAAGGAAAAGACGCCTTCCATGATGCCGGCCATTACCAGTGGCGCGACGGAAGACGTCCCTCAAACAATATGATTGTTGTAAATGATTATATCATAGTGGAATCCGCCGATAAAGGCGTTTTTTATTAAATGTGCAGAAAAGGTTCCTTGTCCCTGTTGTAATCAGCAGGACTTCAAGGTCATTGGTGCAAGGGAGAGAAAGTTAAAAGATGAGAGAGGCATGGCCAGAACGTTTATCATCAGGAGGCTGCGTTGCCAGCAGTGCAACAAAATTCACCACGAGCTTCCTGACTTAATGATCCCATATAAACGATACGCTGCAGAAGTCATTGAGGAAACCATTTTCAAAACAGCCCACCTGACGGTGGCAGCATATGAATCTACGATTTACAGGTGGAGGAAATGGTTTTCTACTTTGATTGATTACTGGTTGTTTATTCTTCAATCCTTACTAATTCAATTTGATCAGAATGAGACCCCAATGGTCGACCTGTCCAGTCGCCTGTTGCCTGTACATAAACGAATTGGACAATGGTTCGGCACAGCAAGTGGATGGCTGGGGAAAATTGTCCATCCAGTTGCAAATCATCATTTTTGGATACATACCCGTTCTGCGTTTTTGTCCGCTTCTCCATGATTTACACTTCAATTATCAAGAAAAAGGAGTGTTAACAATGGGTAGAACAAAAGCAGAAGAAATGGCAACGAATCGGTTTCAAATGATTGCGCCGCTATTAGAAGAATTGGATAAGCAGGAGCGAGGAAGACTCATCAAGCAAATCTGTCTTCGGAACGGACTTTCAGACCGTACCATTCGACGCTATATCTCTCAGTTTAAGGAAAAAGGCTTTGAGGGCTTAAAACAAAAACCTTATCGTTCAGTTCCAGAAGAACTACATGATCAAGTGCTTGAACAGGCTATTTTACTGAGACGTGAAGTGCCAAGTCGGAGTATCGCCTCCATTATTCAAATCCTAGAGTGGGATGGTCTAGTAGAAAAAGGGGTATTGAAACGATCAACACTGCAGGAGCGTCTTGCAAAACGTGGTTATAGTGCACGACAAATGAAGATGTATCATGAAACATCTGGAGCTGTCCGACGTTTTCAGAAGTGTTGTCGGAATGCCTTATGGCATTCTGATATTAAATACGGACCATATTTACCGATTGGACCGAACGGTACGAAAAAACAGGTATATATGGTAGCTTTTTTAGACGACGCGACTCGATTTCCTCTTCATGTGGCATTCTACCCTATGCTTGATGCACGTTGTGTTGAAGATGCTTTTCGTGAAGCTGTCAGAAAGCATGGGGTTCCTGAAAGTGTTTACTTTGATAACGGTAAGCAGTACCGCACAAAATGGATGGCCAGAACCTGTTCCAAGTTAGGTACACGGCTTCTATATGCCCGTCCTTACTCGCCTGAATCGACAGGTAAAGTAGAACGTTTTAATCGCACATTCGAAGAGTTTTTAAACGAGGTGAAACTAGAAAACCCTCAAACAATTGAAGCGTTAAATCAATGGTTAGGTGTATGGCTTGATGAGCGTTATCTTCATAAGCCGCATTCAGCTTTAGAGAAAAACATCACACCCTTAGAAGCTTATCGCAGTGAAGGGACGCCCATTCGTCACGTTTCTGCAGAAGAGCTCGCTCACGCATTCCTGCATTCAGAAACAAGGAAAGTCGATAAAGCCGGCTGTATCAGTTTTCAGGATGAAAAATATGAAGTTGGTATCAATTTCGTTGGTTGTAAAGTTGAGATTACCTATGACCCTCAAGACACTACTGAATTAACCCTAGATTATCCAGGGTTTGATAGTTGGAAAGCAAAAAGAATGGTGATTTCAGAGAGAACAGGAAAGAGACCATCTCTTCCGGAGAAGATGATAAAGGAACCTGCCGGTTCTTCAAGACTTCTCCAGGGAGCTAAGAAACCTAACCAGGCAAGAAAGGCAGCCGCCATTACACCTTCTGTCCCAGCCGTGAGTTTCCGTCATATCAGCAAAGGGGGAACGAGTCATGTTTGAGTCCTTCTTTGAGATGAGCCATACGCCATTTTCCCGCAGTATACCAACGACTGAACTCTATGAATCTACTCAGCTCGAAGAGATTATTGGGCGACTGAACTATGCCGCAGAACGTCAGCTTTTCGCTATCATGACTGGTGAGTGTGGGCTTGGAAAAACGACGGCTATTCGCAGATTTACAGACCAACTGGACCCATCGCATTTTAAGCTGATTTATTTATCTGACTCGAAGCTAACACCACGTCACTTCTATAAAGGAATGTTAGAACAGTTGGGCCTCGAAGCAAAGTTCTACAGAGGTGATGCCAAGCGCCAATTACATCGCGAAATCGAATTAATGAAAGGTATTCACAAGATAACGCCTGTGGTTGTGGTCGATGAAGCCCATCTGCTTGATCGTGAAATGTTAGAGGAAGTACGTTTCCTTTTAAACTTCCGTATGGATGCCCAAAGCCCCATGGCATTGATTATGGTCGGACAGACTGAGCTTTGGGATCGCCTTCAGCTTCAGTCCTTCGCAGCAATCCGTCAGCGCATTGATATCCAGTTTAAGCTTGATCATCTTGACAGAGCAGAAACAGAGCAATATATGAATAAGCATTTGAGCTATGCCGGTGTTGAACGAGATATTTTTAGTGATCTAGCCCTTGATGAGATTTTCAGCTATTCAAGTGGTGCATCACGACTGATCAATAAACTGGCGACACATTGTCTTCTGTTCGCAGCTCAAAACGGTTCAAGAATCATTGATGACCGTATGGTCAAGAAGGTGATTGAAGGAGAACTTGTATGAAGAAAAGTCGTTGGAAGAGTATGTACTTTGATGAGACACTTGATTGTTGGATTGTTAATTGGGGAGATCAAAAAGGTTACAAACTGAGGTGTGGCGAATGGTTTGAGCTGAACCTCGGTTATGGCAAGGTATTGTCATGCCGGCTTGAGCTCGGCAGAGATTGGTATATCATCACCGGCAGTCATGAAGTCCGTTTTTATTTGAAGCAAAATGAAACCTATAAGGTAGATTTATAGAAGTTCTGGGGAGGCCTTACAAGCCTCCCTTCTGTATTGATTATTGCAGTTGAAATGAGCCACTTATGCGGAGTTTTGAGCCAGTCATTGCGGAGAAAAGAGCCACCCTTTGCGGAATGCGTTGCCACTATAAATAGAATAGAGAAAGGCCTCCTGTATAATTATCTTGCATGCCAGCAAGCATGACATTATTATACAGGAGGCTTTTTTATGGTTAATTACCGTAAGATTTTGGCACTTCACTTTGAAGAAGTCAGTCAAAGAACGATTAGTTCAAGCACTGGGCATTCAAGGAATACAGTTTCAGATGTCGTTCAACGTGCCAAAGAACTGGGTGTAGAAAGCTTGAATGACACCATGACCAATCCATGGCTAGAAGCGTTTCTCTTCCCAGAGAAACAGGCTGTTGAGAAAGGGTACTTTCCAATTGATTGGGAAAGAGTGCATAAGGAACTACAAAAGAAGAATGTAACCCTGTCCCTACTGCATCACGAGTACTCGACAGAGGCACGTGAAGGTGGAAAGATCCCCTATGCCTATCGTACTTTTTGTGAGAACTATGGGAAATATGCGAAAAAGTATAAATTGACAATGCCTATTCGAAGAAAACCAGGTGAAGTCATGGAAGTAGATTGGGCTGGAACTACACTGAAGATTAATGATCGTTCAACAGGAGAAACGCTTCCGGCGTATGTTTTTATTGCGACCTTACCTTATAGTCAGTTCAGTTATGTTGAAGCCTTTTTAGATATGAAATCAGCTAATTGGCTTATCGCTCATATTCATGCATTGGAGTATTTTGATGGAGTTCCTGAAACAATGGTTCCCGATAATTTGAAAACAGGGGTTACGAAAGCACATCGTGAAGAGCCTCTTCTAAATGAAGCCTATCGTGAAATGGCAGATTACTACCGTACTGTCATTGTTCCAAGCCGTGTTCGACGGCCAAAAGATAAAGCAAGTGTCGAAGGCACTGTTGGATATATTTCCAGGCAGATTATCGCTCCACTAAGAAACTATCAGTGTTTTCATCTTCAAGATTTAAACCAGAAAATCTTTGAAAAGTTAGAAGAAATCAACGCCACTGAATTTCAAAAGCGACCAGGTTCGCGTAAAAAGGTGTTTGAGGAAGAAGAGAAATCCTACCTTCAACAGCTTCCTCAAACAAGGTATAAACTTGCGGAATGGAAAACAGCAAAAGTTCAACTGAACTACCACATCCAAGTTGATCGAATGTATTATTCCGTTCCATATGATTATGTCCGAGAGAATGTCGATGTTCGACTGACCACGGATTTAATTGAAGTTTACTTCAAAGAAGTCCGGATTGCATCCCATAAACGACAACATGGTGAAATTGGCCAGTTAGAGACCAATCCAGACCATATGCCTGACAATCACCGATTATATTTAGATCATAATCCAGAAAATAACCGGAAGTGGGCAGAAACAATTGGTCCATCTATGACTCAATTTGTCTCTCATATCTTAGAAATGAATGTAGAGAAAAAAGCATTAAATAGCCTTAGCACACTGAGGAATATAGCTAAGAAATACCCAAATGAAGAAATAGAGAAAGCAACAGAAACCTTACTTGAAATTTCAACAAACCCAACGGTTTCTGTCTTTAAAAGTGTAGTAGAAAGAAATAAGAAGAAAAAACAAACTAAAAAAACGGATATTAACAGACCTCGCACTACATCTGACGACTATGGATTTGTCCGTGGAGCTAAATACTTTGGGAGGGATACAAAATAATGAACCAAGAAACTTTACGTAAACTAGTAGAAATGAAAATGGGTGCGATGGCGGAATTATATCAACAGCAAAAGCAGAATAATGATTATAGGGACATGGATTTTGATGATAGATTCAATCTCCTGGTAGATTATGAATATGATAGACGTAAATCGAATCGACTTGAACGACTAATTAAACAGGCGACACTCAGCGAACCAACCGCAGCCATAGAAGATATCGAATATCATCCGGGTCGTAATCTAGACAAGAATCAAATACTAGAGTTAGCAACAGGAAATTACATTCAAAATCACCATAACATCATTTTAATGGGTGCATCCGGGAACGGAAAAACGTGGATATCTAATGCCTTTGGGGTACATGCCTGTCGCCAATTTTATAAAGTGAAATATATAAGGTTACCGGAATTACTGGATGAATTAGCTGTAGCAAAGTATGAAGCAGATGGCAGCTTCCGTAAGTTAATTCAGAAGTACAAAAAGATTGATTTATTAATCCTGGATGAGTGGCTACTAACAGAGCTCTCAGAGGAGAATGTACTACATGTGTTGGAGATTATTGAAGCAAGGCTCAAAAGAGCCTCTACTATTTTCTGTTCCCAGTTTTCACCGGAGGGATGGCATTCAAAACTAGGACAGGCACAAATAGCAGATGCGATTCTTGACAGAATCGTCCATGATTCATATAAGATTCTAGTTGATGGTGAAGTTTCGATGAGGGAACGCCATGGATTGCGGGTATTTAAATGATTCCGCCAGCAGTTGAAAACCGTATAGCTAGATATTTTCTGCATATGTATTTACCTGATAAGGTACAGCAGGCTGTAGAGGAAAAACTATTACCCTCCTGCATTTGATAGATCAGGATGAATTAGTTCGTTGGGCTATTGAGATTATTGATCAGGAATTGAGAGATAAGAGATTCAAATAATAATATAAACAACCATTGGAGCCAGTGAAGTTCCAGTGGTTGTTTATATTATTAGCTACATTAATACGAGTGGCTCTCACCATCGCACTTAATGGCTCAGTTGCCCGCAAATAGTGGCTCAAATCTCCGCACTGATGGCTCAATCTGTCCGCAATACTCATTCTGTATCATTAAGTGGCAA
Organism: Bacillus sp. SRL337; assembly: GCF_984799155.1. Classification (NCBI taxonomy): domain Bacteria; kingdom Bacillati; phylum Bacillota; class Bacilli; order Caryophanales; family Bacillaceae; genus Bacillus; species Bacillus sp. SRL337. The sequence continues at coordinate 4,021,769 of NZ_OZ481793.1, forward strand.
TAAATCCGTCAAGTGTAGGACAAAAAGAGCCGTCAGTTACAGGACATTATAGAGCGTCATTAACAATCTGTTTAGCCTTATTTGTGGAAAACTGTTAATTCTAGTTTATCGTTTACAAGGGGATATAGTGTTCATTTTTATTGAGCAAAAAGTGTTAACTTTAGTTTAGCGTGTGTAGTGCAAAATAGAAGTACAGAGTTATGAAACGAAAAAGTACATAACGCTGCACTGTGCGAAGGCACAAAAAAAAGACTTGCCAGTCTTCCAAAATCTCTCTACCGTAATTGGTGTCGAATCAATAAGGTGGAGGTTGAAAGGAATGCTGGCAATGTCTGAAGTAAATTGTATCAAAGTTTTACGGAATCAGAAATCATTATCTATCAATGCAATCCATAAAACGCTAGGGATTAACTGGCGCACGGCGAAAAAGTATGCCGACGGCGAGGATTTGCCGAAGGAGAAGGCAGTTAAAAAAGAAGGCATGATGCACGAGGAACAATGGGGCGAAATTGTAGCCGATTGGCTGTGGGAAGATGAAAAATTGAAGAAAAAGCAGCGGCGGACCAACAAAAAGATGTTTCAGGATTTGAAAGCTATGGAGTTTCCAGGCTCATACCGGACCGTCTGCTATTTCATCAAGGAGTGGCGCGAAGGTCGGGAAGATCTGGAAGAAGAGACACGGGACAAGAACGCGGAACGACTGGAACACCCGCCGGGTGAAGCGCAGTTGGATTTCGGGTTGATGGAGGCGGTGAAAGAAGGAAAGTATGTGGATGTTCACGCACTCGTCTTGTCACTTCCTTTCAGTAACGCCGCTTACGCAATTCCATTGCCAGGCGAGAACCAAGAATGTTTCCTACAGGGAATGAAGATGATTTTTAATCAATTGGGAGAAGTCCCACGGAAAATTCGCATTGATAACCTGAAAGCCGCTGTCATCCGGCCACGCGGTCGTCATGAAGAGGCCGTCTTTACAGATGAGTTCCTCCGCTTCGCCAATCACTACGGATTTGAGCCACAGGCGTGCAATCCGGCAGCTGGCTACGAAAAAGGAAATGTAGAAAACAAAGTAGGATATGTCCGCTACAATTTTATTACGCCGGCGCCCGTCATCGAAAACCTGGATCATCTGACGGACCTGCTTAAAGACCAATTGGAAAAGGATCGCGAACGCATTCATTACAAGAAACAGGTGCCAATCAAAGAGCTATTGGAAGAGGAGTCTCAGTACCTTCTCGCTTTGCCTGAAGAAGAATATTCCGTGTTCAAGGAAGAGAAGGCGAAAGCGAATAAGTATGGCGAAATCCTTGTCGATCAAGTGTGCATATACATACCGAAAGGCGCTAACTTTTCACAGCTGTCCGTCATCAAATACTGGGACCGGTTCAAAGTCGTCTCTCCTCATGGAGAGATTCTGTATGATGATTTTCGGCCATATATGCATCGGAATCGGAAGATTCCTTGGGCAGGCATTTTACGTGCTTGGCTCAGTAAGCACGAGCCGTTCCCTACTCCCGTTTTGCCCCTTATTTGCCGGGACGCATACGGAAATACCTGGCGATCACGGATCTCGCTATTCGCAAAGAGCGCATGAGATGGCTTATTGCCACACTTGTGCTACATGACATGGAAGAAATCAGTGAACGGTTCTATGAGCTGTTAAGTGAACAGACCTTGGAGATGAAAGAGCCGGCCGGTCACCCATTCGATGTAGACTGGTCGATTTATGATCGGCTTCAATCCCCTAGCCCCGCTGGAGGTGTGACAGAATGACCAGTGAACTGAAACAGATGTGTAAGAGCCTGCGGCTGGCGCATGTCGCCGACATTTATGGATCCATCGCCTTTGAAAATAGTGCGCAATTTGTGGAGGCCCTTCTGAACAAGGAGTTGGAGCTGCGGGAAGAAGCGAAAGCAACGCGGCTGATCAAGAAAGCGAAATTCATGCAGGAAAAGACGCTTACGTCTTTTGAGTGGAGTGAAAAAATTCATTTCCCGCATCAGCTCGATTCAGAAGAACTCGTCAAGCTTCACTTCATCGAACGAAAAGAGAACCTGATCTTCACGGGATCCACCGGACTTGGCAAAACGCATCTGGCCACCGCGATGGGTCATGAAGCGTGTCGAAAGGGTTTTGAAGTGCGGTTCTATCGGGTTTCAGACCTCGCAGAGGTCTTGGAAAAAGCATGGGCCGAAGGGAAATGGGGACAGTTCCGAAACCGATTCAAAAAAGTGGATTTGGTCATCTTGGATGAGATGGGGTACGTGCCTTTTAGCAAAGAAGGGGCGGAGCTTCTCTTTCAGCTCATTTCGGATTGGTACGAGCAAACGAGTCTCATCATCACGTCAAACTTGGAATTCAGCCAATGGAATCGCGTGTTCAGTGATCCCCGGCTAACAGCGGCGCTCGTCGATCGAGTCATCCATCACGCACATATTTTAAATTTTACAGGGGATAGTTTTAGGGTTTCGAATGCACTATCACGGCAAAAATAAATACAAAAAGGAAGGCTGGCAAGCTTCTGTACTTTCCATTGCATTCTTCTGCACTTTTCTATTGCATTACACATTTAGCGTTTACAAAAGGTCCATATACTTACTGAACATCATTGTTTGTTGTTGTTGAATCACTGGAAACCACCCACTTAATATTGTTAGTTCTATTATAAAGTAAGGCTTTATTAGCGGGTAGTGTTCTTTTTTCTCAATGTTGATTGGAGTGGAAGGTGCACGATCTCCTGCTGGACTAGCGGGACAGGTGAGACCCTTCAGGCGAAGCCGAGGACGCTCAACGCCCGCCCCGCGGAGTCGTGCACCTGGAACGGAAATCAACACTAATTCGTGAAACCTGAAGTGAAAAAGGCAGAATCGCTCTTTTAAGTGAGCGATTCTGCCTTTTAGATCTTTATTGGACTTTTTCAGTGCCCTCTTCATAATGGGTGGTTTTTTATTAAGTCACATTCAATACACTTTAGTTTTTCTTTTTTACTATATTACTATATTACCTATAAATGGATGTATATTCAATCGGCAATGATGTTCTCTGAACATATTATTTTGGGCTAGTTATGAAGATAACATTTTATTTTATTCAAACAGTAGCCACGTAACAACTTATGGGACATAAGAACTTTTAACCTAAATAATATATTGAACTGTTCATTTATGTATGATCACAATATATGATTCCAATCAAGTGGCGTTCCTTTTGATACATCTCTTTTTATGGTTTTGCCCATTAATAATTCTAAATACTTAGGGGGGAGACCTAGACCTGGACGGATAATACCTATATTTTTTTTTGTTAATTGTTCACCAGCCCGTAAATCTTCTTTTATATAGAGAGAACGACGATATCGAAGAGATTCCTCTTCTGCTTTTGTTGGACCATAATGGATTATACCACGACTTCTCCAGGCTCTCTCAGTTTCCTCAACCAATACTTTTAGTTCTCTTGGCTCTAAAGAGAAGGATGAATCGACCCCTCCTTCTGCACGTTCGATTGTCAAATGCTTCTCTATTACTACAGCACCAAGTGTAACAGCTGCAATCGCAGCACCAACGCCCATAGTGTGATCTGATAATCCTACTTGTGTTTGAAACAAGTTTTTCATGTGAGGAATCGTTAATATGTTTGAACTTTCTGGTGATGCAGGATATGTACTGGTGCACTTCAGTAAAATTAACTGCTCATTCCCTTGGGATTTGACCGCCCTTACAGCCTCATCTATTTCTGCCACAGTAGCCATACCTGTTGAAATTATAACAGGTTTTCCTGTTGAAGCTACCTTTTTGATCAGTGGTATATCAACGTTTTCAAAGGAAGCAATTTTGTATGCTGGTACATCAAGCGTTTCCAGAAAATCAATTGCTGTTTCATCAAAGGGGGAACTGAAAGCTACCATCCCGTGCTTTTTACACCTATTAAAGATTGGTTCATGCCATTCCCAAGGAGTATATGCTTCGTTATATAATTCGTAGAGTGATTGTCCTTTCCATAGATTAGACTCACTTTCAATAAAGAACTCGTTCGTACTCAAATTCAATGTCATTGTATCAGGAGTGTATGTCTGTAATTTCACTGCATCCGCCCCTGCTTCTGCTGCAAGATCAACTATTTTCAACGCACGCTCAAGTGACTTATTATGATTTCCAGACATCTCCGCAATAATAAAAGGTTTATTTGAATCACTTATATATTTTTCACCAATCCTTATAGCAGCCATTGATAGCTCCCCCTCATTTAAAGTTTATATCAAATTAGCATAGCCTTCTTAAGTTCCCAATATGCCGTTGTTAAAGAATCTTCCATAAAAAAGCTCTTACCACTTGATTTACCCAGAGTTTTCATATTGATAAATGATTGATTTAGAAATTCCTCTAATCTATTGGTTGGCTCAATCAAATTAGTTGTTAAGACTGGAAAACCATTTTTCAATATGCTCGAATCCTCAAAAACTAAATGGTTTTCTTTAGATATTATTCCCATTTTTATTAATTCCTGATGAATCTCTTTAGTGGTAATCTCATTTAATTCCTCATAGCTCCCTATAACTTCCACAGTACAATTATTATACGACCTGTTCTCAAGTTTAGTATTATTCAAGTTTGGGTATAGAGTAACTCTATATGACTTTAGTGATGTGTCATGGCAATAAATATAATGGTTTCCTATTAAAAATGGGGATTTAAAAACAAAATTAAAAAACTTTACCGACCTCATTTTTGGTGGATCATCAAATTTATACTTAAGATTACTCACCTTTATTAGAGAAATTGGGGACACTGTATAGATTAAATAATCACATTGGAGTGTAGTATCATTCCTTAGTATTACATTTTTAATCCTTTGGTTATCATGTTCGATTTTTTTTATAGAAGTGTTATCCATTATGTGTATATTCATATCTCTAACCGTTTTCACTAGTTGGTTAGTCCATTCGCTAATCCCATTTCTTTTTGGATAGAAACTTTTATATGGAGATATACCTTGTAAATAACTTGTGAAAGCCAACTTTTCATTATAAAAATCAATACTTTTTAAAGTATCAGTTGTGAATTTATCACCACAGATTAATCTATTTAGCCCAATTAATAAGTGTGCAGTTAATTGTAAATTACTTAGTTTTTCCCCATAAAATTTTTCTAAGATTGGAGTGAAAACATGTTTAGTAAAAGTTTCACCGAAAAAGTTCTTTAAATATTCTTCTGCAGATGAATATGTATTAGAACTGATTTTAGTACCAATCAATTCGGAAAATCCACGATAAAAAATTTCATCATTCAACTTTGTAGTGTCAATAAATTGACTATCCTTATTCAAATGTCCTCCGAAAAAATTTCCTACTTTTAAGTAGGGATATACATTCCATTCATTTAGATTTAGAGAGCCATATAGTATACTATCTAACTCTGCAAGACCTGTTTCTCTTGGTATATGAGTACCATAATCGAAGGAATATCCATTTTCATAGTTTTTGGACGTTAGGAGACCACCCAAAGATTTGGCTTGTTCAATTAAATAAACTTCATACCCTTGTTTTTTTAATAATATTGAGCACACAATTCCAACTATACCGCCACCAACTACAACTATATTTTTCATATTCTTCTCCTGTATAAAAATTTCCAACATTTTATTTATTATATATATTTCTAATTAATATAATACTCAGCTGAGGAAAAGCCTACATTTGCAATTAAATCAATAATAGAAAGAAAAGGAGTAAAAGCGTGATTACTTTGTTGTATATACTCTTTAAATTCATAGTTTTGATAGGTAAGTTTAACCGATGAATCACGAAAAAGCCCTTCTTTTTCAATATACTCTTTTGAACCATTGGCACTAATATATTCGCTAACCCCTAAATATTTACATATATTAAGCAAATATTCTGATTTAGCACCTGTAACAGGAATCTCACTGCTTACCATTAATTCAGTTTTTATATTTAAATGTCCTATTAGTTGTTTGATTAAATCTTTATTTAATTCAGAAAGATGTGAGTGTTTTTTTTCAAGACTACTTCTAATAATATCAATTACTTCGCGTCCATGTAAATGCCTTCCATATGAACCTTGGATTGTTTGGATATGATCCTTGATCCACTCTTGACTATAATCAATTATAACTTCGTTTATTAACTGATTACTCTTTCCTTTAGTCTTTACAGGAACGGTCAAGTATTTTTCTTTACAATCCAAGAGTATTCTATTTCTTTGTTGCCAAGATCTTTTATTAAATTGAACATCATCTAAAAAGATAAAACAGTCCACAGAATTTAATAAATTAAAGTAACCTGTCCAAGGTAAGTAAGTTGGCTGCATAATTGCACATTTCATAAAATAACCACCTAATTATTTGAAATAAATATAAACAGTAAATTCAAACGGTATTGTATCTTTTTTTAATTGATATTCATTTCTTATAGTGATATAGGGTGATATGTTATCTTTTACAAACTTAATAACATTTTCAGGCTTTTCATAGAATAATCCCTTATCATAATAATCAACATAAGAACTCAACATATTAAATGCTATCCCTTTAGACGCATTAGAAGCAAGTCTTTGTAATGTTTCTTTATAAAAATCCATATTATTATTAGTTTTATTATTAAAGACACCGCTTATAAAAATATAATCATAGATGTTCTCACCTAGTTGTTCTTCTAACAAAAATATATGTTCGGGAAATTTTAATTTCGCACAGTTAATCATTTCTTCAACTATATCTACACCTGTATAGTTAACCTTGACAGATTGGTCATTTAAATAAGATGCTAAGGATGCCGTACCACATCCAAAATCTAATATTTTTGAATTTTGAATATCATCAATTTCTGTTAGAATTTGAAACCTTTTCTCTTGTGTTTCTTTACTAGACCATTGAGCAGAGAGATATGTGTCTCCATATTTGTTAAACAGTTTCCTGTAATGTTCTTTAATGTTCATAACTATAAATTTTCCTCCTGATGTAGAAAATCCACGATTCTTCTTGTTCCATTTCCATCAAATAATTTTTTACCAATGTTAATCATTTCATTAATGTTTTTCTTATCCATATTTAATACTCTACCAATTGTTGCTATATAATCTATAATAGTTGGATTCACTAACATATAAAATATACCTAACTGTTCTAATTCCTTCATAGGTTTTACTTGGTTTTCAGCAATTGGTACTACTATACTAAATAACCCTACACAACATCTTTCCCAGGTAGTGCTTCCGCCTGCACCTACTGCTAAATCACAACTACTCATTAACTGCGCCATATTTTCAACATTTGTGTAAAGAATAAACCTTTTATCCTTCTTATATTTCTTTTTAATTGTTTCAATATGAGGATTAGCATATCCCAAAACCACATGCACTTTATATTTATTTGAATTCGGTAACCTTTGAAATGCACTTAATACCTTATCTGTTTCATTAGTTAGATCGACACCACCAAAATAAACAAAAATTTCCCTTATAACACTTTCTTTTTTTGCAGTTTTCAGAAGTTGAGTATTTTTAAATTCACTCCTTAAGAGTGCATATTTGGGTCCTAATAGGGTCATACAATTCTTAGGTATTAAAGGGTCATATCTCTTTTCATTCTTGAAAAAATTCTGATCTAATAAAATGTCACATTTATGGACTCTGTTTGCTAAGTCATCTATTACGAATAATCGTTTAACATAAGATCTTACAAGACTTTCCCATTTAATATCTATTCCATAATGATCAATAATTAGGAGATCGACTTCTGCCATTTCTGATATCATTGAAATTGTCTCTTTCGCATCATTTTCCCAATTAATCTCTAACCAATCTCTTGAACTCATTACCTCAAAATGATTAATAGGGGCTGTCAATTCTTTAACTCCATAGCCACGTTTCTTTATATGTGTAATTAAGTTCCCGTTTAACCTTCTACAAATGAAAGTGACATTATTCCCTGTCCGCTTTAACTCCTCAGCTAACGTTAGAGTACGCATTACATGGCCAGAACCAATATTTAGAGATGAATCAGTTCTTATGGCTATATTCATTGTTCACACATACTTTTCTGAGTAATTTTTGAGTTTATTTGACTGAGATGTGGATTGTTTTTTAATACAGTTATTATATCGCTAAGAGTATACTCATAACCTTCTTCTGGTACTAATCTTTCCAATAGTGATTTTATTAATGTGTAATCTTCTTGCGTATCAACAGTAAGGCGATAATTACTGTGATTCTCATCGTTAAAAATAAATTTTAACTTAAAATGATTATTTTCATTATATATATATGGAGTTACATGTTCTTTTTCGCATCGTTTGTTAGCATTTTTTTGTGCTATTTTTAATACGGCATACGAAAAAACTTCTACATCCATGCCCCTTGGGTATGAATTATCAACCGAGTTTGATACATAATCAAAATTACCAGAAGCAAACACTTTTACTACTTCATCAATGATTCTATAGTCAATAAGTGGGCAATCAGAAGTTAGACGCACAATTACATCCACATTGTATTTCTGAGCAGCCTCGAAATACCTAGATAATACATCATCTACTGAACCTCTATAATACGTGATAGAATTTTCTTCACATAATTTTACTATTGAATCATCTTGTTTATCGATAGTAGTAGCAACAATAATCTCAGTAACCTCTTCTGATTTTTTCACTCTCTCAATTTGATATTCTAATAGTGATTTACCTAATACAGTCTTTAATACCTTCCCTGGTAATCTAGTTGACCCCATTCTGGCCTGAATTATGGCTGCAACCTTCATTTTTTTCACTTCTTTCTATATTTTTCAACAGTATTTAATACAGCAATTATGACATCATTTACATCCTTAGTGGTCATAGCTGGAAATAAAGGAAGGGTAATAATATTCTCATATAAAATTTCTGCTTTAGGACATAACCCTTTATCATAGCCTAATTGTTGGTAATATGGATGGTAGTAAACAGGAATATAGTGTACATTAACCCCTATATTTTGAGCATGTAAATCATTAAAAATTACTTTACGATCCACTGACAAATGATTGGGGTTTAGTCTGATTACATATAAGTGCCAACTAGAAGTACTTCCCTCCTCTTGGTAAGGTGTAATTATTTCCTCTATATCTTTAAACGCTTTATTATAAAGATTCACATATTTAGTTCTTATTTCTATAAAGCTATCCAATTTTTTCAATTGACTATTACCTAGAGCAGCTTGTATATCTGTCATTCTATAATTAAATCCTAAAAATTCCATTTCATAAAACCAGGCTTCCTTACTAGACACATTTCTAGTTATACCATGGGAACGGAACTGAATAAGTTTTTGATAAAGTTCCTTGTGGTTTGTGGTAATCATTCCACCTTCACCCGCCGTAATATGTTTTACAGGATGAAAACTAAACATTGTCATATCACTAAGGGAACCAGTTTTATCTCCCCAATATGATGCACCTAATGCATGAGCAGCGTCTTCAATTACAGGTAAGTTATATTTTTTAGCAATTTGATATACAGCACCTAGGTTAACTGGTTGACCAGCAAAATTAACAGGAATAATTGCTTTTGTCCTCTCTGTTATGTGTCTTTCTATTAATAGAGGATCTATATTATAGGTTCTCTCATCAATGTCGCAAAAGACTGGCTTTGCTCCTTGATACAACACACAATTCGCTGTTGCAGCAAAAGTCATTGGTGTTGTAATTACTTCATCACCTTGGCCAATCCCTGCTGCAAAACAAGCACCATGTAAAGCTGCTGTCCCGCTAGAAAAGGCAACAGCATATTTGGCCCCAACATAATTAGCTACTGCTTTTTCAAATTGTTCAATATAAGGGCCAGTTGTTAAATAATCTCCTTTTAGAACTGTTATAACTTCTTCAATATCATCATTATCAATCCACTGTCTTCCATATGGTAACAACGATGTCCTCTGCATAATTTCCACCCCTAAAAAAAGAAGAAATGATTATACTTCTTCTACTAATGATTTTAATTCATCAATAGTTAACCAGTGATTATTTGCATCACTAGTATATCTAAAGCCCTCTGGCAGTTTCTTGCCTTCTTCGTTAAATTCATTTGCCCACCATGGAAATTCAGGAGTTATTACATAATAATGACTAAACTCTAATGTCCGTCTCGCATCATCTTCTGTAACCATTGCCTCATGTAGCTTTTCGCCAGGACGAATTCCTACGTTTTTAATATTGCAATTGGGTCCAATTGCCTTTGCAAGGTCAGTCACTTTCATACTTGGAATTTTCGGAACGAATATTTCACCACCACTCATTCGCTCCAAGCTATCAATAACAAACTGAACCCCTTGATCCAATGTAATCCAGAAACGTGTCATCTTGTCATCCGTAATTGGTAATTCACCCGTTATAGCCATTTTCTTAAAGAAAGGAACAACACTTCCACGACTCCCCACAACATTTCCATATCTAACTACCGAAAATCGTGTATCTTTTTCACCAACATATGAATTGGCCGCAACAAATAATTTATCAGAAGCAAGTTTTGTAGCACCATATAAATTAATAGGTGCAGCCGCTTTATCCGTGCTCAAAGCGATAACCCTTTTTACTTGGCGGTCAATTGCAGCTTCTATTATATTCTGAGCTCCATATATGTTTGTTTTTACTGCTTCAAAAGGATTATACTCGCATGCTCCAACATGCTTTAAAGCAGCAGCATGTATCACTATGTCCACGCCGTCAAAAGCTCTATATAGTCTTTCTTTATCTCGGACATCACCAATGAAAAACCTTATCCTCTTGTCATTTATTTCTTGAGCCATTTCAAATTGCTTTAACTCATCTCTACTAAAAACTATAATTTTCTTAACATTTCGCTTAAGTGCTTCCTTAACAAAATTTTTACCAAAAGAACCTGTACCACCTGTAATCAAAACTACTTTATTAGTTAATGTCATGTTCTCATTCCTTTATGCAATTAATTTATTTTATTTTCTCACGTTCTGCTCTAAGCAGTAAACGCCCAACACTTTCCATTATCATGTAGATAAATTTAGTGTTTTTCCTGGTATGTTTTTTTTTTATTTTGTAGATTATCATATTAAGTCGAACGGCTCGTAAATTAAAATAGCTCAAGTGGGTACACAATAGTTAACGCCAATCAACTAAGGAGTGTTCCCAAATGAGCTATACCCATATCGTACCACAGGAACGTGTATTAATCGAAAGTTATTGCCTGGAAAAGAAATCGCTGTCTTACATTGCCTCACAGTTGAAAAGAAGCAAAAGCACCATTCATTACGAGCTAAAACGCTGTAAACCTTATAATGCCCTGCAGGCTCAGCTCGACTACGATGCCAAGAGGGAAAACTGCGGTTCTAGACGCACGGTCCATCAAGAAGATATTGACTATATTTTGACCAAACTTAAGCTAGGCTGGTCGCCTGAAAGCATTGTAGGCCGGTATTGTAAAATGCATAAGAACCCTTTTCCAATCAGTGTATCAAGCATTTACCGGTACGCTGCCCTCGGTCTGTTTAAGCTGTCCCAAAAGCTTCTGATTCGAAAAGGGCGGAAGTTAAAAAACAACATGACGGAAACGCGAGGCAAGATGCCCCGTCTTAAAAAAATTCATGCTCGTAGTGCGCCTCGAAGCCAAGTCGGGCATTGGGAAGTCGATACAGTCATTGGCAAGTCGCACAAAAGTCAGATTCTCACGTTGACCGAACGTACCAGCCGGTTTGAGATTATCTATAAACTGTCAGCAAAAACGGCGAGTGAAACCGCCCAGTCCATCATCCATGTGTTGAAAAACTTGCCTAAAAAAGTGGTGAAGTCCATCACCGCAGACCGTGGCAAGGAATTTCATCTTTGGGAAGAAGTGGAGAAAGGGCTGGAAGTTCCCTTTTACTTCTCGGATCCCGGCAAACCAGGTCAGCGTGGTACCAATGAAAATAGCAACGGCCGCATTAGGCGCACATACCCAAAAGGAACTGATTTCAGCCGGATGACCCAGAAGGACATTATGGACTTTCTCTTGACGTTTAACCAGGTCCCCCGGAAAGTGCTCAATTATAATACGCCATTTGAGGTATTCATGAATTTCTTGCCGTGTTCGACTTGAGTTGACAATTTATATTTTTATATTCACCAATTATTTATACTCAGAAAAAAATAATTGCCTTTACTCAAAAAAACCTATATCATATATCGGGTAAACCTAAACGATAGTTTATGGCGTCGTGAGCTATTTTAAATATAATCAAATCTCATTTCCTTATGAAAATGTTGCATTTATAAATTTTTCATTAAACACCTAAGTGTAAGGGAATAGAAAATGACATTCTTGATTATGAGTTATCCTTGAAACTCCTAATCAAAGAATGTCACCCTTCACCAAAAATATTAGAACTGTCTTAGGTAAGTTTTAAAATCCTCATGCTTCCATCCATTAATATAAACCCCTCCCTCGGTGCAATTCCAAAATTCCAGATTACTTTTTCCAATTATATATTTTTCAAACCAATCTAAATAAATTGAAAGATTCTTCGAAGTATAGACTTCTCCATTTTGATAGTAATTTTGTCTTTTTCTAAGGAATGCTGAATCTACTAATTTTCTCTTTCCATGAGTGTCATCTGCATGGCTCTCTCCATAGGTGAACGCTAAATCTTGACCTATTAATGCAATTTTCTTAGCTCCTAAATAGACCATTACATCTAATAAACCGGTAGCAACTGAACCTCCTGTATGTAATAATGGTTCGCCTCTTTTATTTGCTTCTTTCTCAGCTAGTTCAAATCCATCTTGCCATAATATATATCGCTGTCCTTGAAAATTATTTACTGCACTATTATTAGCTGTACATAAATAAAGAAGAGTGGAATTTGCAGTTTCATAACCTGAAAACTGTTGAACCATGGCTTCCTTTGGGTCCGAAATCATTACAAAATCAGGAACTACCCCCGCCTTCATAAGGGGTTTGTAGGCTGTACCTACTGCCCCAATGGTAAACCGCTGGCTTAATGATGCCTTTTTTAACAATGGCAATTGCTTGGTTAAAGATGGACCAGCTGAGACTAATATCATTAAATTGTTATCTGGTCTTTTAAAATTTGTTATTCCCGGATCATTTAAACTTTTATTCAGAGAAAAATTTTCATGAAATTGATGTTTTTGATCTACTAATGTACGCTCGTGAAGTAAATAATTTTCAAATTTTTCTTGGATATTTTTATAATGATCAGGGAAAAGTTTTAAAGTTGGTTGATAAATTATGATATTTTCATCTAAATATGAAATGAATTTTTCAAATCCACCTTTACTATTTATTGAGTGGTAATCAATTTTTTCATTTGATTTCAAATCATCTATCAACCCACTTTTGAATAACCACTCAGTGTAATTCTCATTAAAATCAAATACAACTATTTTTTCAACATCAACTTCAGACAACAGTACTCTGATATGGTGTCCAGCGCCCATTCCTACAACAACTATATTTGATTGGTTCTTTTTCTCAGCTTCAATTCCACTTACCCACTTATAGGCTTCCCTAATAGGATCATATCTACTATGTAAATAAAATGAATCGTTTTCAATTGTCACCCTTACAGTTGGATCTGTTCGAGTTTCTATGACTTCACATTTCAAGACTTTTCTCCATTTAAATTATCTAATTGTTCTTGCCACGAAATCAATATCTCTGCAACTTCATATTGCAACAAATCAGCTAATAGAACAAAATCCTTTCTTCGAAAAGCATCTTCTGATTCACGAAGAACTTTGTTCATTTCATTGATATTTATATCGTTAACAAATCCTAGGTTCTCCATACCCCTTAATGACCTTATCGTCCATCCTAAACCTTCAACAATGTTCTTAAACAATTCAAAGGCTAACGTCTCATCATTTTTTATTAACAAATCAACTTCATTTTCTATAGCAGCAATCAACTTTGGTAGATACTCTCTTAGAAAGTTAATATTATCCTTTATTAGTTCTTCCATCATATTACTCACTCCTTGCTTATTTCCTTTGAAATATTCTTTAATAATTCATCATACCAAATGATAGATTTTTCTGAAGAGGTTTTTATACCTTCATAAAGAGCAATAGATTTTAAAAATACTCTCTTTTGTTTTTCATCACTTGTTTCAGCATCTTTTTCTAGAAAATTATTATTCACACTAAAGATAACCTCTTGAAATAAATAAAATAATAATTCGTTTTCAAGTATTATTTTCAGTCGCTTATCCAATTTATTCAGTTTCCGAATGATACTATCTGTAAATTCAGGGTTCTCTGGATTTAATTTTAATAATAAATGAGAAGCTTTATTACATAGAATACGAGCTTTTTCACTTTTTTGTCTTTCATCCACTACAAAATTATATAATTCTTTCCATTGTTCTTTTGTTTTCTCTATAGCAAGATCGTTTAGTAATGAAGTAAAGTCTACATGTACTGGCTGCTCACAATACTCATTTAAAAATGATTTGAAGGAACGGTTCTCGACTCCTTCAATCCATGCTCCTCCTTCCGTACAGTTGAAAATATTTGTATGTCCATTAATTTGGTTAATGTACTTTAAGTAATTCTCAAAACCTACTTTCATGGAAAACAAAGGATAATCAGTTAACACTTCTTCCCCATAATAACCATTTACCTTAAACATCTTTCTTTCTTTTATTTGCTTTTCATCAATAACAGCATAATTTTCATTTCCTTGTGCATGTGTTACATTATCCGTATAAGCCAAGTCTTGGCCAATTAAACAAATAGGTCCTGTTGTTAATTTATTTGCTATATCTAAAGAAAAATTAGCAACAGATCCTCCACCTAAAATTTCTCCAACATCATACTGAAGTATATCATTAATTATTTTTCCACTTTGACTATGACTTTTATTATTAAAGATAACCTTCTTGCCTTTATGTAATTTTAGGATATCTTTATAAATCATAGAACTGTAAAATAGGGGGACATCAAAATCTTTAATGTTTTCAAAATGCTTAAGATTCCCTTCCCCCCCATCTATTGAAACAACTGCATCTGGTATTATCTCATTATTTAACAAGGTATTAATTGTTGAACCTGCACAAAGAAGAAAAAATTTATCTCGTTTTTCTTTAATAGAGGGGATTTGTTTGTTTAAAGAAGGTCCTCCAGAGGCTATTACTATAGGACAGTTTAATTTCCCACTTAGTAGAGAGAATGGAATCGATTCATAAGCTGAAATTATATTATTTATAAAGTTTCCTTGCCAATCATCAGCAAACTGTCTTAATGTATTACGATTGACAACTTCTAACATTAACACTTCCTCTATTTTCAACATTATATGTTTAATAAAACGAGGATACACTTTATCGTAATTTGGAGAAATGATTAACTGGATTCGATTATTAAATTGAGTTACAACAGAAGATAAGTACGCTTCAAGCTCTTCAAACGCTAAACCCGAAATGATGGTTATTCTTTCCAATCTATCAATGCAACTATTTTCACTTATCACTTTTAATACTTTTTCATTTGGCTCAACGATTAGCAACCTTTCATTATTATCTAATAAAGAATGTAATTCTTCTGCAATATAACCTGAACCTAATCCTAACAGAATATGAAGGTGATGTTTTTTATAATTATTAACACTTATTTTTTGGGCTTCATTTCTAGGATAATATTTACTGCTTGTTAAATAGCCATCAACTTCTACAATCGGCAAGTTGTCTCTTGATTGTATTATATTAATATCTGTTGAAATTTCTTGACATATTATGCTGTATAATTCGTTAGTTAATCGCAATATGTATACCCATCCTTGTAAAGAAAATGGGCAACCCTTATTAGGTTGCCTCATCTTCAAATTCTATTAACGAAGTAGTTGAAGAACCCCTTGTGGCTGTTGATTAGCTTGTGCAAGCATAGCTTGAGCAGCTTGAGAAAGGATGGAATTTTTAGTTTGAGCCATCATTTCTTTTGCCATATCAACGTCACGGATACGTGATTCTGCAGCTGTTAGGTTTTCTGCTCCTGTGTTCAAGTTGTTGATTGTATGCTCTAAACGGTTCTGGTAAGCACCTAGCTTAGACCGTTCTTCAGATACTTCTTCAATTGCATCATTAATTCTTGTTAATGTAGCTTGGGCATTAGTTGATGTATCTACTTTAATTGAAGAAGAAGTTCCAATGCTTAAGTCAGAAGCCTTCATCCCATTGATTGACAAGGTAATTGTTTGTCCTGAGTTAGCACCAACTTGGAAAGTATAGCTACCACTAGTTTGAATTAGTTTCTGAGTATTGAATTCAGTTTCATCGGCAATACGAGTGATTTCAGTTTGCAATTGAGTTAATTCTTTAGAAATAGCTTCTCTATCTTTAGTAACATTAGTATCATTAGAGCCCTGCACTGCTAGTTCACGCATACGTTGTAAAATAGAGTGAGTCTCATTTAAAGCACCTTCAGCAGTTTGAATCAGCGAAATACCATCCTGAGAGTTTTTAGAAGCTTGTTCTAATCCACGGATTTGCCCACGCATTTTCTCTGAGATAGATAAACCAGCTGCGTCATCTCCAGCTTTATTAATACGAAGGCCAGAAGATAATTTTTCCATAGATTTAGCTTGTCCACCTGACGCGCTGTTCAATTGACGATAAGTATTAAGTGCCGCAATATTATGATTGATTCTCATTATAAATTTCCTCCTTGAATGTAAAGTTCACTTCCTTGTGAACTGTTAATTAGTTTGCGAAGAGTACGAAAGGTCGGCCGCCCTTTGTTGCTCTTGCTTACACTATTATTATCGGAGGATACTGAGAATCTTTAATAGTTTCGACGATTTTTTTATTCTTTTTTTGCCAGGATGTTGAAGAGATCGCTGATTCCTTTTGATGCCTCGGCATTTTCTTCTTGTATGGCTGCGTAGATTTCTTTTCGGTGGATTTCTATGTGTTTGGGTGCTTCGATTCCAAGTTTGATTTGGTCTCCTTTGATTGAGAGGATCGATATTTCGATATCTTCTCCTATTTGAATGGCTTCTCCTTTTTTTCTTGTAAGGACGAGCATGGTTTATCCCTCCTGACTCTGCTTTTGAGGCTGCTGGAAGATGAAGTGCTTTGTTTGAAAGTTGGTTTCGTTTAAGATGACTTGCTTAGCTTTATTGTTAGCCAGGTTTATTATTACTGGTGCTTGAAGATTTGTTGTGGTTTCATGGAGCGGCTCTTTCACGGTTACAATGGAAAGCACCTTGATATCCTTTTCTGCCGGTTCGTTCAGGTGATTAATTGAACTTGCATCCAGTTTGAAATCAAGGTCCTTGAAAAATATGAAAGGGTCGGTTACTACGAAACCAAGTTCAGGTGTGTTGACAGATTGAAGAATATTGAACCACTCATTTTCAGGTAATGGGAGCAAAACAAATTCTTTTTCATCACCGAATCCTGGTATTCCTTGGCTGAACTTCAATATATCTTTTTCATCAATTTCGATACTGCCATGATATTTTGTTTCTATGGTCATTTCATAACTCCCTTTCTACTATAGGTAAATCTTTGCAAAATTACACACTAAAATCAAATTGAATCGAGTTTTGCTGCAGAAGGTTAAAATCAATGGTTCCAGGCTGGTATTGAATAATTGGTTTTTGCGGTGTTATTTCGCTTACTACATCCTGAGTCTGGTGAGTAAGGTTAACGGATCCTGGCTGATAGTCAATTCTAACACTGAACGGAGAAGGGATGAAGTCAATGCCAAACTCATGTTTTGGAAGCTGGCCGTTACGTTTTGCTTGAGCAGCGATTGCTCCTCCCCCGTTCTCAATTTTCATCAGTTCACTGCCTTCTTGCGCTGTTTTGGAGAGATATTGAGCCCAAGCCTGATACCCCTCCTGTGCTATTTCTTTATTTCTTCTTAATATCCCCTTCAGATTCATGTCTGCCCACGCTTCTGTTTGGTCGATTGTCAGTTTTCCTGGAATTTGCCGCATGTGGATAGATGGCTGAGGCTGGTGAAGGTTAACTTGTGCTTTTGGCTGTTGTATTTGAATATTGGCCCTTGCTTTTTGTATACCCAATTGGGCATTAGTGGTTTGTATCTGCAGCTGTGTCATTCTCATAATAATCACCTCATTGAAAAAGCTGTCCACTGTTTTCTCACACATACAATGGACAGCTCGTGATCCTGCTGATTATTTTTTATTTATAATAGCCATCCAAATTCAAAGGCTGATTTTACCTTAGGAAATCCATCAGTGTCGGCTGGATGATTTTACCACCGACGCTCAAAGCAGCACGGTGGATGCTTTCTTGTGTCGTCAAGTCGGTTATTACTTTTTCTATTTCAGCATCTTCATTGTCAGATAAAATACGGTTTGCTATGATTCCCGTCTGTCCTAATCGGTTTTCAATCATTTCCAGACGATTGTATCTGGCGCCTAGTTCAGATCGTTCCGCCTGCAGTGAATCGATATTCACATCAAGTTTTTCAAGCGCAGTATTCATCTCATCCGAACTATAGCCGCCTTCAAATAACTTAACGACATTTTGAAGGTTTTCAAATAAGTCCTGATTGAAGACTTTCCCGGGATTGATGTTGGCCTTCAAGTTAACTCCATCCGACACTGTTACCTTATAATCCTCTGTATTCAGTGAAACGGTAGGAGGGGTTCCGTGTTGAACCGGTGCAGCATCAACATTCGTTCCGTTAAAAATGTATCTGCCGGAAATTTTGGTGTTCCCCACTTCCACCAGATCCTGCTTCAATTGTTCAATTTCCTTAGATATGGCTAACCGGTCCTGCTCACTGTTCGTTCCATTCTTCCCCTGAACGATCAGTTCCCTTACTCGCTGAAGGGCACTGTTAGCCTGTGAAAGCCCAGCCTCAGAGTTATCCATCCAGAGATATGCCTCTGAAGTGTTACGCTGATACTGTTCCACTTCACTTAAATTGGATCGGTAGAACATTCCTTTCATTGCAACGACCGGATCATCCGATGGCCTTGTAATCTTTTTCCCTGTAGCCAGCTGGTCTTGATATTTTCCCAGTCGTTCATAACTTTGACTCAGATGCCTTAATGAGTTGGATGCAAGCATTCCTTGTGTTACACGCATATCATTTCACCGCCTATCTTCCGCCGGTACCCATACCGTTGATTATTTTATCAAGTAACTCATCCTGTAATGTGATCATTCTGGCTGAAGCATTATAAGCATGCTGGAATTGAATCATGTTAGTCATTTCTTCGTCCAGAGAAACTGCACTAGTTGACATCCTTCTTTCTTCAACTGCCTGCCTCAATGTCCCGCTATTTGCTGTTAGTCTTAATGCATTCTGTGTATCCACAGCCATTCCGCCTACAAGGACTTCAAAATAGTTTCTGAAACTGGCTTTCTGAGAGTCTGATGCGGTTCCATATTCCAACTCTTTGTTAATGACATCAGCCAGTTCCAATAACACGCTTGCGTCTCCTGTTGTTGCTTCTCCGGGGACTGTCCCGTCTGCGTTTGCAATGTTATCAAGACTTGCTTTGATCTTATCTGAAATTTCTATCCGGCTGGCGAATCCTTGTTTATTCGTATCAGCCAATGCTCCACTTTCTGAATCTGCAAAAAAGTCAATTGCTAAATTAACAGGTTCAGTCTCCCCGCTGGCATTTTGATAGTTGATTTCATTTGGACTCATACCATCCGAATGGATTTCATTAAACTTTTTTGCAAAGGTATAAGCCAGATTATCTAATTCTTCAAGCATCTTTGGATAATCTCCGGTTCTCGTTCCATCAGCTTTTTGCATACCAAATGATTCTATTAAGGCCTTTAATTTTCCGTCCGATTTAAAATTTTCAATACTTGTTGTCGTTCCATTGATGGTTATGCCAGTCACATATGTATCAGGGACTGCACCGGCCGTTTCGACTGAAACTTCTTGATACCCGCCGATACTTACCACATTAGCAATTTTAGAGTTATTTCCGTCAACAATGTTGATGACTGCCTTTCCTTCTGCAATATCCAGCGAATTACCACCTGAAGATTGGTAAGAAACATCGATATTCACTAATTGTGACAAACGGTCAATCAGTCTATCACGCTCGTCATATAAATCATTGGGCAAATATCCATTTGGCTCTACATCACCGATTTGCTCATTAATATTATGGATTTGGGTCACTAAAGAATTCACTTCTTTTTCAGTAATCTGAATTTCATTCTTTAAATCCTGGCGTATTCCTGTTAAAGAATTAGAGAGATAGTTGAAAGTTTCAGCAACCGCTATCCCCCTTTGCCTGACTACTGAACGGGCACCGGAATTCTTAGGATTGACAGCCAAGTCCTGCAATGACTGCCAGAACATGTCCATCGTCTTGGCCAGTCCCGAATCCGAAGGTTCATTCATGATTTCTTCCATTTTCGTGAGTGATTGCGCTTTTGACTCCCAATAACCCAATTTGTTATTCTCTGCACGGTACTGCACATCCAGGAAGGAATCCCTGATACGCTGAATGCTGCCCGCCTCAACACCAGTTCCCATTTGGCCCGGCATTTGCGGCCGATTAATGGCTGGTGCCGGGTATGGTTCCGTCTGTTGGAAATTCAGCCTTTGCCGTGTATATCCCGGCGTATTGGCATTCGCAATATTATGGCCGGTAACACTTAATGCACCTTGCTGGGTGAACATTCCCCGCCTGGCCGTTTCCAATCCGTGAAAGGTAGAAACCATTTGTAAAACCTCCTCTTTTATGCCTTAGAGTCAAATAAAGACCGGCTGTTTGACTCTTCTTCTAAATCCCTTTGGTCTTTTGAGTAGTTGGGTGATTCCTGCCTCCCCATCAGCAAATCCAGATTTAAATTTATAAACTGTAAAGACTGATTAAGAAGACTTTGATTGAATTCATTTGCATTTTTCAACTCTTTTATTGTTTGAAGGAGCTCCTTTTGAAGTCCCTTTAGTCTTTCAGTATCAATAAAATTGCCAGCTTCCAAGATCTGCGAGATGGATATTGAACCAGATTCAGATTCAGCAAATATGACAAGTTGCCGCTGGAGGTTTTCCCGTTCGTTATTCAACATCTCAATTGCCTTTATATGTTTAATTTCATCCCTTAAATTCTTACCGAGGGATTCAACGTCCCCTTCTTTAAGGATTTCCGTCTTCCGCACCGCTATCTCCAGCAGGCTTTTATGCAAGACAAGTAGTTTTTCAAGAACTGTAATCAGGTTGACTTCTGCAGACAATTGAATCCACCTCCTATTATGCTCATTTATTATATCGGCATGTCTCTACCGGTTTAAAGCTATTAGGTGTAAATGTTGATCAACATTCCCTGAACCTCTCCTACCATGTTCAGGATACTCAAACTTTTGGATTCTTTTTGCAGGACTTCATTTGTAATATCAATCAACTTCCTGTCCACTTCTTTTACAATCTTGTATACTTTGGTCCTTCCCCTTCTATTGAAACCACGCTGGTCTTCAAGCTGCAAGGCATTGTTCACAGCTTCTTCAAGAAGGGATTTGACCATCTTTTTATATTTAATTAGATCTTCCACTGTGCGGGATTCAGCAAGGACCCTACCTTGATCTTCAATATCTTTTGCCATGGCAGCGAATTTTTCATGCAGCACGTTAGTCCGTTTCTTTGCCATTACTTCTGAAAAGCTTACCGATTCAGCTGCAGCCTCTTGCTTCTTGACAATTTTTTGGCCCGAGTTCACTTTACTTACTTTTTGTATATCCAAAAGGATCACTCCAAACATTATTCTACTAATCTCACTCTATTGTAATGTAATGGTAAACAAGAAAAAAGAGGAAGAGCCATGGTATGACTTTCCTCTCCTTCCAATTATTATTTCAACAGCTGAAGGATTCCTTGAGGCAGTTGGTTTGCCTGAGCAAGCATCGCTTGACCAGCCTGGTTAAGAATATTATTACGGGTGAACTGGGTCATTTCCTGAGCCATATCAGCATCTCTTATACGTGATTCAGCAGAAGTCAGGTTTTCATTCGTGGTTTGAAGGTTTGTGACAGTATGCTCTAAGCGGTTTTGGATAGCCCCAAGCTTACTGCGTTCTTCTGAAACCAAACGGATGGCGTTATCAATTACGGAAATCGCTGTTCTTGCTGCATCAGGTGTTCCAAGGTCGATACCTGCCTTTGCGTTCACACCTGTTGTTAAGATGGTCGTGTGATCGCTATCCCTTGCCAAGCCGAGTTTGGCAGCATCCATGACGCCAAGTGTCAGATTCATCGTTTCTGAACTGTTTGCTCCGATTTGCAGCTCTACCGACAAATCTTTGTTTTTGTTTGCTTCAAAATCATGGTCTATGATCCTAACATCCAAACCATTTGCAGCCCCATCATCCGTCTTGTTCGTGAAGAGGGAGAGTGTATTACCTACCACATTATGGGATGTCAATGCAGCAACATCATTTGGAGAATCATTTTTGGCTTTAGATAGGATTGAATCAATTTCCCCTAGTACTGTAAAAATATCTTTCCCTGCTACATCGATTGTGGCTGCGTTCCCACTTGCATAGGCTGTTGGCGGAGTAGCTGGTGTTTCAAAGTTTATTGTTAAACCATCTATTTGAAGCTTTTCACCTGCTTTTGGCACTTCTGAGAAAGTTAGTGTAAGAGGTTTAGCACTTATACCATCTGTCTTGCCAACAAATTCCCCTGAGTTCGCATTAAGGTTTTCCGGATTCAGGAAATTCACTCCAGCTAAAGATGTAGTTGTGGCAGGTAGTGCCGCTGCTTCTTTTGGTGACATATTTGTGGATGTTACTAATGTCAACTTGCCGCTATCAAATATTCTATCTGCAGGATCAGCTAAACTATCAGGATAAGCTACATCAAACTTCCCGCTATTAAAAGCTGGGTCATTCTTAGATATTGCATCTGAAAGCTGGTCCATTAAGTTTTTAATGTTCGCAACGGCATCCTGTTCAGAAGTCGCACCAGTTTCCTCCCAAGATGTTAAATTAAGCACGATATCACCATTAACCAGTTGGTTGCCGTTGGTACCTGTTGCCGAAGTATCAATTTTATAAGTTTTCCCATTTATATTAAAGGTTTTTCCATTAATAGCTGCACTATTTAGTTCACCAATTCCTGATGGAAACTCTATCATCAACTCAGCAGGTTCAGTAGGCTCTGCCGTAACTACACCTTTCCATGTACCATTACCAGTATAAGCTACTTCATCAAGGCTGGGTTCTGCAAAAGCTGTCCCCTGATCATCACCGCTGAAGAGTTTCTTTTGGTTAAATTGAGTAGTGTCTGCAATACGATCAATCTCGAATGTCAATTGATCGATTTCGTTTTGGATGGCTTTGCGGTCATTGTCCTCAAGTGTTCCGTTTGCAGCCTGAACTGATAATTCTCTCATTCTTTGAAGGATTTCATGAGTCTGGTTCAATGCACCTTCACCTGTTTGAATTAAGGAGATCGCATCAAGGGAGTTCCTTTCAGCTGTATCCAATCCGCGGATTTGCGAACGCATCTTTTCAGAGATGGCAAGACCCGCAGCATCATCAGCGGCACGGTTGATTCTCAGTCCGGATGAAAGTTTTTCCAGACTTTTGGAAGTTTGACCCATTGTTTGCGACAGGTTCCTATACGCGTTCAGTGCCTGTATATTGTGATTGATTCTCATCTGTTATTTCCCCGCTTCCACAGTAGTAGATTCTTGTTCATATACCATTACGTTTTTTTCATAGGCTGTTGTTTTCTTATTCGGTTTATGTAAACCATGCTTTTGCTTATTTAACAGGCTTTCTCTCCAAGCACCAGACAACTCTTCAGCGATGTCTTTTACCTCTTTAAGTAAAGAAAGGTCCTTCGCTGCGTTCGCTTGTATTATTCCATCTGCCATATAGTTATAAAGGGCATCCAGCTGATCAGCTATGATTCCGGCATCATAATTCAGGCCTGCTCCAAGCCTTTCTAATATATCATTGACCTTTTGGAGTTTCTTGTTTGATTCTATGATCCTATTATTCTGGATATCGGCAATGGCCCCCTGTAAATTAGCCAGCAATGCCTCATATAGTAAAGCAGTAATTTCCTGCGATGATTTTTGGTAGATAAACTCTTTTGTCAGTAGATCCATCTTGCCCACCTCCCTCTCTTATATCGGCAGCATTGACTTGTGTTTAATATTGATTTTCCATCTCTTCAATTAATAGAAGAACTTCGGCTATGACTGAGTATAGCTGAGGCGGGATATTATCGCCAAGGTCGATATCCAATAGGTTCTGAAGAAGGCTTGAATCCTCTTGCATGGAAATGTTGTGCTCTTTAGCCAACTCCAGAATCTTTTCAGCCAGGTGCCCTGACCCTTGAGCAACTACCTGTGGCCCTTTACCTTCCAACTCGTCATATCGGATGACAGCGGCACTCGGTCCATTGATTGCGCGGCGCTTTTTTTGATTGTAGTAGTGGCCCATCATACAGTAAAATCATATCCTTTCTCGGCAGCCTTAGATACACGTGCCTCCGCAGGAGCAGCTTTTTCCTTTTCACTGGCATTTGAGTCTGTCTCTCTGCCTAGAGGGGTGAACTTCAAACTTCCTATCATATAGCCGATCTCCTCCAGCCTCGACTTTGCTGCATTTGCTATAGGCTCCATCTTATTTTTGAAGCCCTCTTGATCATTCTTAATCTGAACAGACAGAACACGATCAGACACGTTCAAAGCTATCCCCACTTCTCCCAGCTTCTTTGTTTCTATCAAAAAGAATAAATTGCAATTTTCCCAGTCTACTTTTTGATGTTCATTCTTAGATTTGATATAAACCTTCACATCTTCCACCTTATCCTGCAGCAGAAGCGGAAGAGTTAACATCATGTTTTGCATGCCAGAGGGGTCATTTTTACTCATTAACTGCTGTCCAGTTAAATTTTGGAGAAGGGCATCACCTTTATACGAGCCCTGCATTTCCATATCGGAGTGACCAAACTTCATAAGAATGTTCTTCAGCGAGTGCTGGAGGTCTTCTCTCGCTCTTCCCGAATTGACCAGCGATTGTGCTTGCTCTGATTCGAATGTATGACCCATGTTTCTAATATACTCAAAAGCGTGCCTTGACGAGGGTTCGTGAGCAAACGACTGAACCGATTGTGAAACTGAATGACCAAGCTTACTAGTAAGAGGTGCAGAATCGTAACGCAGTACCTCTTGGGAAACGAAGTGCTTAACCCTGATATCAGAAGGTTTAAAGATTACTTTTTCCACATTGGCCTTCACTTCCTGAACAATCCTATTCGCAGTTGAAAAATCACCTTTGGACAGCATTTTCTTTGCTTCGGCCAACTGCGTACTCGCCTTCATCAAACTCTTCTCTGTTTTCATATCGGCATAAAGCATGATATCACTTTTCAAGATAGCCTGATCCAATTGCTTAATTGTCGTCTCTAGCATTGGCTTTGCAGTGATGGATGCTTTTGATTTTGATTGTTGAATGACCTGCGAAACAGAATCCAGATTTCTGGATATCTCCCTTTTTAGCGCCTTGAAATCTATAGCAATCTGTGAGAGTTTCTTAGTGATCGTATTGACAATTAAATCTTTTGATTGAACTGGAATCATCGATAACATTTCGTCATTTAAACTGTACATATCAGCCTGCACTTGGGTATCAATATTTGACGGCACCGGAGGACTTGTACTTTTCTCAATAGCGGATAGAGTATTTAATAATTCCTGCCTTGCTGCAAGTTCTTTCCCCTCCTGAGCCAATATGCCTGATTTACTCAAGGCATCCGTCAATGCAATTTTTAGATTTTCGCCTAACTCCGAAGTAAGTAAACCTGTTTTAATAGAGTCCATGATTTTCGAGAACTGAGGTTCCTTTTGAACCATTTTTATTTGATTTTTAACCGATCTCTGAAAATTCATTGAATCAGATCCTGCAACGCTTCCCGCCGAAGTTTGCAATAGAAGCCCTTCAATTTTAGATGTTAGTTCTCCTTTATAATTGAGGAGTTTCACCACATCACTTATCAGTGCTGAAGCAGTATTAGAAATCGAAGCTTTAAGTAATCGGTTCAATTGATTCTGCAGCTCGGCCCCTTCTTTATGGCTGATTGAATCCTTTATGGATAAAAGCATTTCGACTCCCTTTGACATCCCTGCGCCTTTTAAGGAACGTAGTGCTTCCTCCAGTTTTTGCCCTATGGCACTATCAACCCGTTTTCCCGTGTGAACCAGTCGTTCGATTTCACTCATGGAAGATGAACCTGTTTTTAATATGGATTTCGCTGCTTGAAGTAGTTCAGAAAAGTTTCTCGACTGACTTTTTTCAGTTGCAGCAGAGGACCTGTCATTTTCCAAGGCCTTCCTGACATCTTTCCAACTGAAATCAGGATCAGCGGCTTTTAATATCTTATCCAGTGATTTGCTGACACCTTCTCCATGGAGGGCTTGATCTACAGCCTTTAGGTTTCCAGGCGAAACCTCTAATCTTTTGGAAGCCAGCACTTGGACTGTTTCCATCTTTTGCAAAGAGGTCCTGTTTGTTTCTCCAATATAATTTTTTAGTTGCTGGATAGCCTCATTATTGAGCTTTATCCCTCTGTTCGAAAGCAGATCCATCGCCTGCCTCACCTCTGGAGAGCCTTGCCCATCAGGGCCAATCTTACCTGTTTTTTCTTGGGAGTTAGCAGATTGGGAGACAGTGGGAAGAGGATTATGCTTCAATACTCTTCCCACTGGTGGTGAACTATTGGGGTCATTTATTTCAACAGTTACTCTGTCACTTGCAGAGTACTCACCTTGAAGTTTTACTTTCACTTCTTGGCCTCTTATAGATAGTGTTGCTTCTTGATCGGGGAGTTTTTCTTTAACAATAGCAGAAGAGACTTCCCCCTCTTTAAAAGAAAGAGGTTTTAATTCAGGGCTGGCTGATGCCATTTTCATGTCATTTTTCACTTGCATAATCAAATTCACACTCCGTTGAAGTATCCGGATGGCTGGCCGCCCGTCATAACATTATCTCTTATAGAATTTCAGAAGGCCTTTCGCAACATTCTGGGGATCGACTTTATAGTTGCCATTCTCAACTTGGATCTTTAGTTCCTCTACCTTTGCTTGGCGTTCTTTAGGGATTTTCAAGGATTCCTGCATTTCTTTCGCCGACGCAGATATTTCCACTTTATCCGCTTTCTTTTGTCCTGTCTTCGCCAACTGATCAATTTTATTCAACTGCTTCTTATATGGATTAACGCCTGAAGCACCAATACTATTTATTTTCATTGTACTTCCCTCGCTTTCATCACCGTAATTTACCTTACTCATTATATCGGATGCTCTTTGAGTATGTTAAATGGTCGTTATTTCCTAATTTAATCACGATTCTTATCGGCATAATATGTGGCTTGATTGCGTTTTTTTAGTGTTTCTTTCCACTCTTCTTCGGCCGCAAAGGCTTTCAGGTCCTGTGCCAGATTAACTGAACATGCTTCACAAAGTTTGCCTTTCGGTATAATCTTCCCACAATTGTCGCATGGATAACCCATATTAGGGAAATGCGCAGGCTGAAGCCTTCTTTTCCTCACCCATTTATGAATAAGTTTTTCTTTTACACCGGTTACTTCCACTACACGTTCAATTGAAGCCGCCCGGTTTTCACGTTTTCTTAAAAACCCATATACTTCTTCAAATTTCTTCTCTTCTTCTCTATAGCATTTTTCACAGGTTTCCCTGAAGATGTTTTTCACAAATAAACCATTACATTCCGGACAATTTTGTAAGTCTGCCATTTTCCTTGCTCCCCTCGGTAAACCTTCTAATTATTTTATCGGCTGTTTTGTGTATCTGTTTAGTGTTGTCAGCCTCTTGCGATGGTCAGGGAGAAGATTTCGTATGCGCCTGCCAGCTTGAGGAGATTGGCTGCATGGCGGAGGGTGGTACCGGTGGTGTAGATGTCGTCGATGATGAGAATGGATTTGTTGGTGATGTCGGTTATGAGGTCGGGTTTTAGTTGGAAGACCTCTTCACTGTGTATGCGCTGCTGTCTAGATTTTTTGGATTGCTTTTCAGAGTGTTTGCGGATGAGCAGGGGGTGGGTGGTGAGGCCGGATTCCTTTGTTAGAGCCTCTGCCTGGTTGAAGCCCCGCTCTTTAAGGCGTTCGGGGCTTAACGGGATGGTTGTAAGAAGGTCGAAGTCTATTTTGGAGATTTCTTGCTGGACCGCTTCTGTGAATGCTTTTACCAGAAGATAATCTCCTCTGTATTTGAAGCGTGCGAGGTATTCTTTTAAAAAATCATTGTAGGTATATATGGAGGTGTTTTGCGTCAGTACACCCGCCAGATTCGGATCCTGCTCCCACCGGATGCAGTCGAAGCAGGTTCCTTCTTTTATATACTGAGGTTCCAGAAAGGACAATGGTCGCGAACAAATGTGGCATCTTTCACCTGTGATGAGCTGCAGTTCCGAAGAGCATTTTTGGCAGAGCCATAATTCCTCTGGGGTGAAGAGTAGAGAGTTCCATGTAATGGGATAATCGATTTCGCTGTGGCAATCGAGGCAGTGGGTGTTCATTTGTTGATGAGCCCCCTTTTGGCGCCCTGGTGGTTCATCTCTTTTATATGGTTGATAGCTTTTATCATGGAAAGTGTCTTTCCGTAGTGAAAAAAGGTGATGTCCCCTGAAGGGTGCTTGGCACTCCTGCCGACACGGCCGGCGATTTGGACAAGGGCGCTTTCGGTAAAAATCTCTTCTTCGGCTCCCATTACAGCGACGTCAATATTGGGAATTGTGACGCCTCTTTCTAATATGGTGGTTGTGAGTAAAATTGGGATCTCGCCGTCTCTCATTTTTTGGACCTTCTCTTTGCGTTCGGGATCTTCGGCATGGACGGAGAGGATGTCGGGGTGGAGTTTTTGGAACAGCGGAAGTGCTTTGTCCATGGTAGTGACGCTAGGGAGAAAAATGAGAGCTTGCTTGTTTGCAGTTATTCGGGTTTCTGTCCATTGTGTGATTGGTACAGGCAACTTAGCTTTTTCGAATTTCGTTTTCCAGCTGCCGCACCATTTTAATGAGGGAACCGGCAGAGGATGTCTGTGGTATCTGGCCGGGATGGTGATGGTGTTTCGCTTCCCTTGCTTGGATTCCCTTTGCAGTCTGCTGTCGGGTGTGGCGGTCAGGTAAATCAGGGCGGACTGCGGTTTGCGGGCTTTTTCCGCAGCAAATTGCAGTGTCTTATCAAAGGAGTAAGGAAAGGCATCGACCTCATCAACAATGACGACATCAAATGCAGAGTGGTAGCGGTAGAGCTGGTGTGTTGTCAAGAGGACGAGCTGGGAATGCTTATGGCGGTCTTCGCTCCCTCCGTAAAGGGCGATGGGGGTTGCTGTTGGGAAGACTTTTTGGAGGCGGGGTGCCAGTTCAAGGATGACATCCGTTCGTGGGGTGGCGATACAGGTGCTTTTGCCATTTTTTAATGCCTCGTGAATACCGTTGAACAGCACCTCGGTTTTTCCTGCTCCGCAGACTGCCCAGACGAGGAGATCGGTGTTTTGGCTGATGGCTTCGATTACTTTGTCGGACGCGGTTTGCTGACCTTGTGACAGGGAACCTTCCCATGCGAAGGATCCTCCGATCGTCTTATTTTTGGACGGGCCACTCCATTGGATGAGCGGGGTACACTGTGAGACTCTTTCCATCATGATGCAGTTCCGGCAGTAGGTGCATTCCTCGCAGCAACGGCTGCAAGGGAAGCTGGCGAATAAGGAGGCGGATTGATTTCCGCAGCGGTTACAGCAGGGTCTGTCTTTGGTTGTTTGGATTCCTTTGGTGTAAATGAGATAGCCAGTTTCGTAGTGTTCGTGGATTTCTTTTAGGGAATGAGGAATTTCATCAAGGAGGAGGGCTTTGCCTTCTAGAAGGGATTGAAGTTCAGGGTTGAAAGTGAAGGTGTGGTTAAGGGGCTGTTGTGGAAGATCGTCAGGCAGGTCAGAGATTCGTTTGAATGTCTGGGTAGTTTTTGGAGCGAGGATTTCAGGGATGATTTCTTCATTTGAATGGTGAAAACGCAATTGCATCACTCCTTTTCTTTTTATATTCTCCTTGCAAGTGGCAATTCCTTTTTCAAATGTAAATTGTCAACTCAAGTCGAACACGGCAAGAAATTCATGAATACCTCAAATGGCGTATTATAATTGAGCACTTTCCGGGGGACCTGGTTAAACGTCAAGAGAAAGTCCATAATGTCCTTCTGGGTCATCCGGCTGAAATCAGTTCCTTTTGGGTATGTGCGCCTAATGCGGCCGTTGCTATGGACTGGGCGGTTTCACTCGCCGTTTTTGCTGACAGTTTATAGATAATCTCAAACCGGCTGGTACGTTCGGTCAACGTGAGAATCTGACTTTTGTGCGACTTGCCAATGACTGTATCGACTTCCCAATGCCCGACTTGGCTTCGAGGCGCACTACGAGCATGAATTTTTTTAAGACGGGGCATCTTGCCTCGCGTTTCCGTCATGTTGTTTTTTAACTTCCGCCCTTTTCGAATCAGAAGCTTTTGGGACAGCTTAAACAGACCGAGGGCAGCGTACCGGTAAATGCTTGATACACTGATTGGAAAAGGGTTCTTATGCATTTTACAATACCGGCCTACAATGCTTTCAGGCGACCAGCCTAGCTTAAGTTTGGTCAAAATATAGTCAATATCTTCTTGATGGACCGTGCGTCTAGAACCGCAGTTTTCCCTCTTGGCATCGTAGTCGAGCTGAGCCTGCAGGGCATTATAAGGTTTACAGCGTTTTAGCTCGTAATGAATGGTGCTTTTGCTTCTTTTCAACTGTGAGGCAATGTAAGACAGCGATTTCTTTTCCAGGCAATAACTTTCGATTAGTACACGTTCCTGTGGTACGATATGGGTATAGCTCATTTGGGAACACTCCTTAGTTGATTGGCGTTAACTATTGTGTACCCACTTGAGCTATTTTAATTTACGAGCCGTTCGACTTAATATGATAATCTACAAAATAAAAAACCCGCTGGAATTTCAGCGGGGTCAGCATTACATTTTTTTGGACCAGCCCATGCCCATCGAGCCTTCACCAAGGTGAGTGGCAATAACGGGACCAAAGTAGCTGATGGTGAAATCAGTGTCAGGGTATTTTCCTTGCAGTTCTTCTTTCCATTTTACCGCTTCTTCCTCACGGTTGGCATGGATGATGACGACTTGCATCGGATACCCTTTTTGACTATCGTTGTCGAGCAATTCGACGATCCGCTTCATCGCCTTTTTGCGTGTACGGATTTTTTCAAACGGGACGATGACCTTCTCCTGGAAATGAAGGAGCGGTTTGACTTGCAGCAGGCTTCCAATGATAGCCTGTGCGGCGGAAAGGCGGCCGCCACGCTGCAGGTGTGCCAGGTCATCGACCATGAAGTAGGCGCTGACCGTCTCTTTCATTTCGTCTAATTTACCTATGATTTCTTTAGGGTTCACTCCCGCTGTTGCCAGCTTTGAGGCATAAATGGGATAGAACCCTTGGACCATGCAGCTGATTTCAGAATCATAAGGATAGACTTCGATTCCTTCGACCATATCGCCAGCCTGGACAGCTCCTTGATATGTGCCGCTGATGCCGCTTGAAAGATGGATGGAAATCACGGCATCATACTCTTTTGCCAGGTTTTCATACAGTTCGACGAAACTTCCAACTGATGGCTGCGATGTGGTAGGCAGCTTTTCTTCATTTCTGACTTCCTGGTAAAAGTCGCTCGCGGAAATATCAACCTCTTCCCGGTAGGATTCACCGCTGAGGATGACGTTCAGTGGAAGCATTTTTATATCATATTGATCTCGCAATTCTTTGGGGATGTAGGCCGTACTATCCGTCACAATTGCAGTTTTCATTAATCGTAACCTTCCTTAATGTTTATTTTACCGGACTGAACCGATAACTTGTCTTCTTTCACTCTATGTATAAAGAACATTTTATATGAAAAAGGAATTATTTGCATTACAATCTGGAAAAAACCTCTTTACCGCACTAAAGCACTGAAAGGGACAGTCCCCTATGGCGCTTTACAGCGCTAAAGGGGACTGTCCCTTTTAGGACGGTGAAGTATTAAAGAAGCAAGATTCCTACGTATAAAAAGGACTGCTTATTTCTTCCGGCAATATATATTGCTGTTGATGAAACAATGTCATTACTAACGGTATCTCCTCTTTTACTTTTTCAATGTCTCCTTCGAGGAATTTCTTCAATAGCAAGTCGATCGAATCAATTAGTTCTGCTTTCTTGAAGTAGTCAAAATCGTTCTCACTAAACGCAGCACTTTTAATTATTTCATCTTTCGCTAATGAAATGAATCTCACAAAGGAGGAAAGGAATGTTTCCAATTCAGATTGGTTAAATGAATGGAGGATTCCTTTGTTCTTTATATAGGAAGGGTTTGCTGTGTCTGAATGATTACTGATTTCCTGATATAACTTTTTTGTTCCCATTGTTGTTCTCCCTTCTCTAAGGAGCAGACAAGTGATTACTATCATTTTCTTGCCGCTGTCTATTTATGCTCTTATCGGTTCATCCTTCAAGTTTTTTAAATTCGGCACTTTTAAAAGAACTACTGGTTGTATTCTTTCAGGAGAAATAACCACTAACTCCTGACTTGAACCCACCAAAACACCAATAAATAGCTCTTCCATATAAATAAATAAGAACTGAAGAATTATTATTTATCTTTGTTTTACGAAGGTGTAATAGCTCTTTCAAATCAATTACCGGTATAATTTTTCCTAGAAGAATTAGGACACCCCTTACGTACGAATCTACTTTCGGAAGTTCAGTGATCTCTGGAATCTTTTCAATAGATTGGGTCTGAAATACACTGACTCAAAAATCTTCATAGCCCAATCGGATTCTGTAATATTATCCTTCCCTGAATAACATTTCCAAATAGACCCCTAAATGAAGAGATTTTTAATATGGGTCCACCTCAAAACCTTCTTCAATTAAATCGTCGTATTCCTTTAATATTTCGGCTATCTCTTCTGAAGAAATACCCTTTTGTTCATCTTCAGGCGCAAAGTCTTTCATTGTTTTTTCTCCTAAAAAATATTTGAACCACATTTCAGTTCTTATGACCTATGAATCAAATTACACTATAATGATTTCTTACAAAAATGTCCATATCCCCTAAACTCTTTAAAACGTCCTTCTAAACTTAAGAAACAATATATTAAGAAGAAAAAGTCATCCTTTCAAACATAACATTTTCTGTTTTATTCCTATGTGAATTGTCATAGTTTAGACATTTTTCCAACTTCCGATAGACACTTTCACATTACAGAACAACCTCAGAGGGCAAAAGAAAAAAGAGCCAAAATGACTCTTTCACAGAAACATCTGGCATCCCCTTCTCCTTTTCCAGTTTCGCTTCGCTATTCTCACTAAGTGAATCTGGAGGCATATTTCCCCGTGGCTATTTCCTCAATCTCACTAGATCTATAAACTGTTAATCAAACGTTTGATTAACAGCTGAAAACCCTTAGTTTGCCAGCGTTTTGCCCTCTGTTCCCTTTTTCTTTCCTTTCCTTGAGGAGAGGAAGACTCCCGCAAAGATGATTACGAGTCCAAGTATGAGATTTGAAGTGATGGGCTCTCCCAGGAGAACAAATCCCCACACCATAGCGGAAGCCGGTATTAAATAAGTTACGGTTGAGGCAAATTCCGGGCTTCCGTTTGTCAGCACATAGAAATAGAGCAGTGCGGCAATTCCCGAGCCGAAGCATCCCAACCCTATGATGGATAAGATGATTTTCGGCTCTGCCAGCGCTCCCCATTCGATTCCTCGCGTGAACAGCATGCCGACCACACCGGCAGCCATGCCGACAAGAAGCTGAAAGGTCGATATGGCAACCATGCTGACACCCTGTAGTGCCCGCTTTGTATACTGTCCGGCAAATCCATAACAAATGGTGGCCAGAAGCATCGTCCCTATCCCAATGAAGTTGGAAGTGAATAATCCTGCCAGCTGGAAATCCATCAGTACAAGGATACCTAAGAACCCGACCAAAATCCCCATCCATTGAAATCGGTTCAGTACTACAGAAAATAACGCAAACCCAAGTAATGCCGTCCAGAGCGGGGTCGTCGCATTGAGAATGGATGCGGTATTGCTGTTGATCTGCGTCTCACTCCAGGCAATCAGCGACCAAGGAAGCCCGGCATTCATCAATCCCACGATTAGTAATTTCCCTATTGGAAGAGGCGCTTTCTGTTTTTTCATCCGATTTCTGATAAACAGCGGCAGCAAGATCAAGACTCCCGCAAGACACCGCAGGAAAGTCGTCCCCCACACACCGGCAGGGTCGACGATCAATTTAATAAACACAAAGGAAAGCCCCCAAATCAAACTAAGGGTGATGAGTGCACCATATAACCTGACCATATGTATTCCTTCTTTCTGTTTAACCTATTAAAAAAATGGGTTCGTTTTATGAATATCTAACATCATACAATATTCAGTAGAAGATGACTGCCGTTTTTGCTCATGGGTGGTATTTCCTTTTTTCTTTCGACAAAAAACACCAAAAACCGGGTGGTGCGGCACCCCAAGAACAAAAAAATCCGGCGGGAACCCCACCGGATTTTGGAAACTATTAAACTTCAAACTTACGGATCAATACATCAAGCTTGTCTGCAAGGTCATTGAGACCTTCCGCGTTACGGGCCACTTCTTCCATGACGCTTGTGGACTGCTGGACGGTTGCCGAAGTTTGCTCGACTCCTGCCGCAGATTCCTCTGAAATGGAAGCAATGTTTTCAATGGATTGGTTCATTTCAGACCCTTTGCTGTTGATTTCCACGAGGTTCGTAGAGATTCTGTCGATATTATGAACCATGGACGAGATCTGGTCTCCCAGCGCGGTCAGGCTGTCCTTCGTTTTTTCAATGCTTTCCGTACCGCTGCGAACCTCTGTGTATCCATCGTTTAACGAAGTCGCAATCGTATTGGACTCATTTTGAATGCCGTGAACCACTTTCGAAATTCCTTCAAGGGACTGTGAAACCTGGACGGCGAGTTTTCTGACTTCCTCTGCCACGACCGCAAATCCTTTTCCGCTTTCACCTGCCCGTGCCGCTTCAATGGCTGCGTTTAAGGCAAGCAAGTTCGTTTGGTCTGCGATTCCCTGAATCACATTTACAAGACTTGAAATTTCGTTGGAACGCGCTTTTAACGACTCTACTTTTTCAACAGATGTTTCAACCACTGTGTAGATTTTCTTCATCTGTTCAACTGAATTGGACATCAACGCAGAACCTTCTTCTGCTTTAGAAAGTACAATCTTAGAAGATTCACTGACTTCCTGTCCAAATCGATTGGATTCTTCAACCGCTTTTGTAAAACTAACCATCATCTCATTCAATTCTGAAGCCGAGTTTGCCTGCTGGTCCGCACCTGCTGATAAATCCTGCATAGTGACCGCTACCTGCGAACTTCCTTCCCTTACTTCAAGGGATGATTGAGACAGGGCCGCACTTTGCTCGTTAACGGTTTCCGATACCTGACGCATATCCCTCACCATGGAAGCGAGATTATTTTTCATGTTATTGATTGCTGAACTTAATTGCCCGACCTCGTCTTTACCGAGATATGTCAATTCTTCCGCATTAAGCTTCCCTTCGGAAATAGCATTTGCCGTTTTGACAACCCTGTTCAGGCTTCTGGAGATCATGCGGTTGATGATGATAAGAAGGGCGATTCCCAAAAGGGCAGAGACAATGATGGCCGCAACCATGATGATCTTACTTTCTCCAATGCCATCGTATGCTTCTTCTAGGGCAGCATCTTTATCTGCCATGACGATTGTACGGAGCTCATATAGCTTTTTTACTGTGTTTGGCGCGATGATGCCGGCTTTCTTCAACGTCGTATCCAGAAGAACTGTTGAATTTCTGTCCACGCTCGGAACCACTTCATCATGGAAAAGGCTGTTTAGTTCTTTATCGCTTTCAATAATAAAATTGAATAATTCCTGCTCTTGCTTATTATTCATTTGCGATGTAAGTTCTTGAGTAAACGTGATGAACTTTTCTTCTTGAGTGTTAAAATCTTCTACAATTTGTGGATCTTTTTCATTGGCATAGCGCTGAAGAAGCAGTGCCTTGTCACGGAAGATACTGCCCATTTCCGTCAGTTTCACTGAACGGACATTGCTGGCATCCACTTTTTCGATATTGCTTTGGATCTTGTTGTATTGCATAAAAATAATGACAGATGAAATTAAGAAAAGAACGATTGTTACATTTAAGGCAGTTATATATTTCTGTCCAATCTTCATGTTATTCCACATGCTGTGATTGGAACCAGATTTCTTATTTGGCTTCGTTTGCTTTTCCACCTTATCCTTCGGTTTCCGTTTGAACATGTTCCCCAGTTTCTTCATCTTTCGACCCCTCACCTTATGTAATTAAGACTATGAAATAAGAACCATCATCAGTGCAAAATAAGTGTCCTTTTCAACAAAAAGGACATTTACGAAATTGTCTTACTATTTATTTCGACAACATTCACAAAATTTACATAAGATTTTCTAAATTTCTCAATATTTATTACCGAAAGCGCTTTACCGCTTTAAAGCAGTCGAGGACAGTCCCCTGTTACGCTAAAGTAACAGGGGACTGTCCCCGGAGGTTAGGAGTGTTTTCGCTGGAATTCGCTTATGGCTGCGTATTCAGTTTCGAGCAGGCGCGGGATGCGGATGAAAATCGGCATCAGTTCCCGGTAGACTTCTGAGTTCTCCCGGTTGGGCTTGTGGGAATGGACGGAGCCGACCATTTCCCCGACGACGTCGAACGAGTCGATTTCGCCCTGGCCATACATGCCAAGCACGACTGCACCCAGGCAGGAGCTTTCGAAGCTTTCCGGCACGCTCACTTCTCCATCGAAGATATCAGCGAGCATCTGCCTCCACAGCGTGGAACGGGCAAAGCCGCCTGTCGCCTGGATTTTCGTTGGCGTTCCAATCAATTCTTCAAGCGCGAGAAGCACACTGTAAAGGTTCATGACGATTCCTTCAAGGACCGCTCTGACCATATGCTCTTTCTTATGGTGCATCCCGAGTCCGAAGAACGATCCGCGGGCATTGGCATTCCATAGCGGCGCTCTTTCTCCTGCCATATACGGATGGAATACCAGACCGTTTGAACCGGCAGGGATTTTTTCCGCAATGTCCGTCAGCACTTCATATGGATCTTTACCAAGGCGCTTCGCCACTTCCATCTCGGACCAGGCAAGTTCATCACGGACCCAGCGGAAGATCATCCCGCCGTTGTTGACCGGCCCGCCGATGACCCAGTGATTTTCCGTCAGCGCATAACAGAAGATCCGGCCTTTCGGGTCCGTAACCGGGCGGTCAGTAACCGCACGGATAGCGCCACTTGTTCCGATTGTCACCGCAACCACACCAGGTTCAATTGCATTCACGCCAAGGTTGGATAAAACGCCATCACTGGCACCGACGATGAACGGCACTTCTTCTGGAAGCCCCATCATTTTCGCATACTCAGATTTCAAGCCTGTCAACGACTCCGTTGTAGAAACCGGACGGGAAAGCTGCTCAGGAGTAACCCCTGCCACTTCAAGTGCTTCGGCGTCCCAATCGAGGTTTTCCAGATGAAACATCCCCATGGCAGAAGCGATCGAGTAATCCACCACATATTCTCCGAACAAACGATGGAAAACAAACTCTTTGATCCCGATCATTTTATTTCCTGCAGCCAACAGTTCCGGCTGTTCCTCTTTTAACCAGGCAAGTTTTACAAGAGGAGACATTGGATGAATCGGTGTTCCTGTACGCAAGTAAATCTCATGTCCATTCTGTTCATTCTTTATTTTCTCCGCCCATGCGGCACTGCGGTTGTCCGCCCACGTGATCGAATTCGTCTGCGGCTGGCCTTCATGATCCACAACGATCAGGCTGTGCATCGCCGAACTGAAGGAAACGAAACGGATATCTTCCCCGCTGACTCCTCCTGTGGTCATGCTTTCTTTTATAACCGTCAGTACTGCCTGAAAGATTTCTTCAGGATTCTGTTCAGCTGTCCCAGGCACCGGTGTATATAGTGGATACTCCACGCCAAAACGGCTGACCGCTTTTCCTTTTTTATCAAACACCACTGCTTTTGTGCTTGTTGTACCAATATCAACGCCAATATAATAATTTGCCATGTTGAAAATCCTCCCGTACGCAGAAAAGGAAGAGGCGATTGCTCGCCCTTCCCTTCATCTGAATTAATTATATTATGCTACAAAGAATGATAGGATAATCGCTACACCGAATCCGACGAAACCGATCAGCGTTTCCATTACGGTCCATGTTTTCAATGTATCTTTCACATCCAAACCGAAGTAACGGTTCACAAGCCAGAAACCGGAGTCGTTGACGTGTGAGAATACTGTCGCACCGGCAGCGATTGCGATAACCATCAGGCCAAGGATCGGGCCTTCAAGACCAAGTGTCCCGATTAATGGAGACATAAGACCAGCGGCTGTAACCATTGATACGGTCGCAGAACCCTGCGCCACACGAACGACTGTCGCAATCAAGAACGCCAGCACTAGCGGAGGCAGCGGAGATCCAGCCATCATATCACCAAGGACTTGTCCTACACCTGAGTCGATCAATACTTGCTTGAATACTCCACCGGCACCTGTTACAAGGATGATGATTCCGGCAGGCTCTAGAGATTTCGTCGCGATGTCTGCTACATCTTGACGGGAGTATCCGCGCTTTGTTCCCAAGAATGTAAATGTCATCAATGTTGCGATTGTTAACGCAACGAATGGGTGACCAAGGAATGTTAAAATACTGCGGATCGTGTTCCCTTCATCCAATAATACACCTGAAACCGTGTTCAATAAAATCAATACTAATGGAATGAAGATGAGTGATGCTACAAGCGCAAAGCTTGGAAGATCTTTATCATACTCTTTTTCTTCAGCATTCATGTACTCTGGAACAACAACATGAATTTTTTTAGAGATATATTTTGCAAAAAGCGGACCGGCAATGATCATGGATGGAATACCGGCAAGGAAACCGAACAGGATGACCCATCCAAGGTCAGCACCGATCAAATCAGCAACCGCAATCGGCCCTGGAGTCGGCGGGATGAAGCTGTGTGTTACCGCAAGACCTGCAAGCAATGGAATTCCATAGTATAAAAGGGACTTTCCTGTTTTCTTAGCCAACCCGTAAACGATCGGAACCAAGATGATAAAACCAACATCAAAGAATACCGGGATCGCGACAAGGAAACCCGTGATACCAAGTCCCCACTGCGCTTTATCCTCACCAAACTTTTTAATCATCGTCTGTGCCAGACGTTCCGCACCGCCTGAAACCTCAAGCATACGGCCGAACATCGCACCTAAACCAACAACTACGGCTACGAATCCGAGGGTCCCCCCCATACCGCTTTGTATCGAAGCAACAACTTCATCTAAATCCATGCCCGCCGCAATACCGACAATCAAACTCACAAGCAATAAAGCTACGAAAGCATGAAGCTTTGTTTTAATAACCAAAAATAATAGAAGAAAAATACCTGCTAATGCCACAAGAATTAACATTTGATCTGACATTGTCTATTCCTGCCTTTCCTAAGAAGTTTGTAGAATGATAGGTTGGAAACGCTTGCTATAAAATCTTTTTATTTGGCGCCTGGTACAAAATGCTCGTTTAGTACCAGGCACCATTTTGACAGTTTGCAGGTTGAAGATTTCCGCTCCAGGTGCAGGGCTCTGCCAGGCGCTGAATTTACTTCCTCGGCATTGCCTGCGGTATAAATTCCGGTAGGTACATCACTCTGATCTAACCTTTCCCGCTAATCCCGCAGACGGCCGCACACCTTCCACTTCAATCAACAATGCCGTTAATCGACATATCACTGCTTTTAATTCACTTATTTATCACTTTTCTCAACAGCATGGCCGCCGAATTCATTTCTTAATGCAGCAACGACTTTTCCAGTGAACGTGTCGTCTTCCAATGAGCGGTAACGCATCATCAGGGACAATGCGATGACCGGTGCAGCTGTCTGCAGGTCAAGCGCCGTTTCAACCGTCCATTTCCCTTCTCCGGAAGAATGCATAACCCCTTTGATGCCATCAAGTTTTTCATCTTTGGAGAACGCATTTTCCGTCAGCTCCATTAACCATGAACGGATAACCGAGCCATTATTCCAAACGCGCGCCACTTTTTCATACTCAAAATCAAATGGGCTCTTTTCCAAGATTTCAAAGCCTTCAGCAATGGCTTGCATCATGCCGTATTCCACACCATTGTGGACCATCTTCAGGAAGTGGCCGCTGCCGGCTTTGCCCGTATAAAGGTAACCGTTTTCAACGGAGACATCAGAAAAGATCGGCTCAATTCCCTTAAAGACTTCTGCATTTCCACCGACCATTGTGCAGGCACCATAACGGGCACCATCCACTCCGCCGCTTGTTCCGCAGTCGAAGAAGTATACACCTTTTTCAGCAGCCTGCTCGTCTCTTCTCAATGAATCTTTATAATGAGCATTCCCGCCGTCAATGACACGGTCGCCTTCTTCAAGGTGAGGAAGAAGGCGACCGAATACAGATTCAGTAGCATCCCCCGCTGGTACCATCATCCAGATCGTTCTTGGTTTTTCTAATTTAGAAACGAGTTCCTCAATTGTTGAAGCTGTTTGAACTCCTTCTGTGGAAATTTTTTTCATCGCATCTTCATTCAAGTCGAAAGCGACTACATTATGTTTATGATCTGTAAGGTTCAAAGAAAGCTGATATCCCATCTTTCCTAAACCAATCATGCCGATTTGCATTTAAAACACCTCAGTTATGAAAATTATTTTCGCGTTACCTCTATTATAAAAAATATTTTTCTTTTTGCAAGCGATTCCAGAAAAATATTTTTTCTTTCTCTGTTTTCTAGTATAATGTAATCATGAAAACCCTTTCAGGAGAGTGGAGAGACATGAAGAAAAATCACCAGCACTGTTTGGCGAGCATTCGATCACATTACTCCCAGTTCAGTGAGACAGAGAAAAAAATTGCCAATTATATCTTAAACAATCCAGCCAATATTATTCATTCCACAATAAATGGGCTTGCCGATACACTCGGTGTTGCCGATTCAACTGTGTTCCGTTTCTGTAAAAGAATCGGTTTTAAAGGATATCAATCCATGAAGATTGCCCTGGCAGCCGAAATCGTTACACCAATGAGGGACATTCATGAAAATGTGGACGAAAATGACAGTCCCCAAACAATTGCGTCAAAAGTATTCCGTTCTAATATGAAGACCATTGAAGATACCCTGATGGTTTTAAAAGAACATCAGTTTCAGGAAGCCGTTAATGCGATGGTGGCTGCTGACCACATCGAATTCTTCGGAAGCGGCGGTTCCGGGATCGTCGCCATGGACGCTTATCATAAATTCATCCGGACCGGCCTCCGGGTCCATGCGTCGACCGACAGCCATATCCAATTGATGACCGCTTCACAGATGAACGAAAATGACTGCGCCGTACTCATCTCCCATTCGGGATCAACCAAAGACATGCTGCATGTAATGAAAGTTTTGAAGGAAACCGGAGCGAAGACCATTGCCATCACCAATTTTTCGAAATCTCCGCTCAGTGATAAAGCCGATATCTCCTTATATACCGTGTCAGAGGAAACTGACTACAGATCAGAAGCCCTTTCTTCAAGGATCGCCCAGCTTTCCATTTTTGATGCCCTGTACGTCAGCATCATGCTGAAACGGGAGAAAGAAGGACAGGACGCTTTGAAAAAAATGCGGAATGCGATTTCTGTGAAGCGGATTTAGTACA
Source organism: Bacillus sp. SRL337 (assembly GCF_984799155.1). Taxonomy (NCBI): domain Bacteria; kingdom Bacillati; phylum Bacillota; class Bacilli; order Caryophanales; family Bacillaceae; genus Bacillus; species Bacillus sp. SRL337. The sequence continues at coordinate 4,063,579 of NZ_OZ481793.1, forward strand.
GGTCACTTTTTCCTGCAGTGCTTGTTCCTCATATGATAGTGTGCTCAGAACCGTGACAGTCACGCCTTAAAATAAAAGTGTATAAACCAAAGCCCATGATAACCCTCACAACCAGGGTTATCATGGGCTTTTTTAATGGCAGTTATATCTGTTGTCGACAGAAACCGGGGAGTGACTGGCACGAAAGTATTGACAACTTGTATATACAGGATTACAATTACCTCATAACTTGTATATACAGCAAACAACAAGTTGATCGGAAATGTAAGCGGTTATTTGTAAGCGTTATTTTAGTTTAATCTGCAAGTGCTGGGGAATATTTGAAAAAAGTGGATCATTTCGTCCCATTTTTTTCATTCGTAATTGAAATCATTTTTTATACTTGCCTGCAGATTCTAACTTTATCCTATTTTCTAACACTTTCTACTGGATTGTTTTTGAAAATAGCAACTTAAAAACAAGGGGAAGAATACCCCGCGCGGGAGGGAAAACCATGAGCGTAAACAGAGAATCTGTACGCGAAATCATTGAAGCGATCGGCGGTAAAGAAAATATCAATACTGCGACGCACTGTGTAACTCGGCTTCGTCTAGTCTTGAACGATGAGAGTTTGGTAGACAAAGAAAGACTTGAGGATATCGACCTTGTCAGAGGTTCATTCTCCACAAACGGACAATTCCAAATTGTTATCGGGCAAGGTGTTGTTGATAAGGCTTATAAAATCCTGGCGGAAGAAACAGGAGTCGAAACCGCATCCAAAGAGGATGTAAAGAATGCGGCAGCAAAAAAAATGAATCCGCTTCAACGTGCTGTTAAAACACTTGCAGACATTTTCATCCCGATTCTGCCTGCAATCGTAACCGCTGGTTTATTGATGGGGATCAACAATATTCTTACCCAGTCAGGGATTTTCTGGGAGGGTGCAAGTGTTGTTGAAAAATTTCCGCAGTGGGCTGACATTGCCTCCATCATCAACTTGATTGCCAACACAGCCTTCGTATTTCTACCCGGCTTAATCGGCTGGAGTGCTCTTAACCGGTTCGGCGGAAGCCCTCTGTTCGGTATGGTTCTTGGTTTGATGCTTGTTCATCCTGACTTACTTAATGCATGGGGGTATGGTGCTGCCCAGCAGGAAGGGGACATTCCGACATGGAACCTTCTTGGGTTGACCGTTGAAAAAGTAGGTTATCAAGGACAAGTCCTTCCTATCCTAGTTGCTTCATGGGTTCTAGCGAAAATTGAAATTTGGCTCCGCAAACGAATCCCGGATGCTTTCCAATTACTTGTGGTAGCGCCAGTTGCATTGCTCGTTACAGGTTTCTTGGCTTTCACAGTTATCGGACCTATCACTTTCACAATTGGTGGTTGGTTAGTAGATGGCGTTACGGCAATCTTTGATGCGGTGCCGGCAATCGGCGGTCTACTATATGGCGGCCTTTATGCACCGCTTGTTATAACAGGTATGCACCACACGTTCCTTGCCGTAGACCTCCAATTGATCGGATCCACTGGCGGAACATTCTTATGGCCAATGCTTGCCCTTTCAAACGTAACTCAAGGTGCAGCCGCATTTGCAATGCTTGTCGTTGAAAAAAATAATGAAAAAGTAAAAGGTCTTGCCGTATCTTCTGGTGTTTCAGCTTGGCTGGGGATTACTGAACCTGCAATGTTCGGGGTAAACCTGAGGTATAAATATCCATTCATTGCTGCCATTATCGGGTCTGCGATTGCGGGTCTGATCATCACAGTCGGCTCTGTACTTGCACAATCCATCGGTGTCGGCGGCGTCCCTGCATTCTTCTCTATTCCATCACAATTCTGGGGAATCTTCGCCATTGGTATGCTGGTAGCAATAATAGTGCCTTTTGTACTGACATTAGTATTTTCCAAGTTTTCAAAAGCAAAGTAAGACATTTTCATGAAGAAGAATCGGTGTCCAGAAGACTGGTGCCGGCTCTTCTCTTTTATTTTTATGGCTGTCTTCGTAAACATTGGTGGACGGAAACAGCACACTAGTTACGAGGCAACTTAAAACAACGAAAACAGCGGGACAGTCCCGCACCGAATTAACGCGTTAAAGCAATGGGGGACAGTCCCCTGCCGCGGTGAAGTGCTAAAGTACACCCTCAACAAAAATACTTATCTGGCAGGTGTAATTACTATGAAAAAACAGCAACCATGGTGGAAAAAGTCGGTTGTTTATCAAATTTACCCGAAAAGCTTTAATGATACATCGGGGAATGGTGTCGGCGATATCAAAGGAATCACCGAGAAACTAGACTACCTGAAGGAACTCGGCATCGACGTTGTCTGGCTCACACCGATTTATAAATCTCCTCAGCGCGACAACGGCTACGACATTGCCGATTACTTCAACATCCATGAAGAATACGGCTCCATGGAAGACTTTGACGAACTGCTGTCAGAAGCACACGACAGAGGCATCAAAATCATCATGGATATCGTCGTCAATCACACATCCACTGAACACGAATGGTTCATTGAATCCCGCAAATCAAAAGACAACCCTTACCGTGACTACTACATCTGGCGTGACGGCAAGGAAGACGGATCCGAACCGACAAACTGGCAGTCCAAATTTGGCGGAAATGCCTGGCAGTATGACAATGAAACCGGCCAGCACTACCTTCATCTGTTCGATGTCACGCAGGCTGACCTGAATTGGGAAAATGAAGAACTGCGTACGGAAGTGTACGACATGATGAAATTTTGGCTCGATAAAGGTGTCGACGGCTTCCGCCTGGACGTCATCAATCTGATTTCCAAGAACCAGGACTTCCCTGATGATGACGGCTCTGCAGCACCGGGAGACGGGCGTAAATTTTACACAGACGGCCCTCGTGTTCACGAATTCATGAATGAAATGAACCAAGAGGTATTCTCAAAATATGACATCATGACTGTTGGAGAGATGAGCTCAACGACAATCGAAAACTGCATCAAGTACTCAAATCCTGAACGCAACGAACTGAGCATGACATTCAACTTCCATCATTTAAAAGTCGATTATCCAAACGGCGAAAAATGGACAGTTGCAGACTTTGACTTTTTACAATTAAAAGATATCCTGTCCACTTGGCAAAGCGAAATGCACAAAGGCGGCGGCTGGAATGCCCTGTTCTGGTGCAACCATGATCAGCCGCGTATCGTGTCCCGCTATGGTAATGACGGCGAGTACCGCAGCCTGTCAGCCAAAATGCTGGCCACGACCATCCATATGATGCAAGGAACACCATATATCTACCAAGGTGAAGAGTTCGGGATGACCAACCCGAAGTTCACAAGCATCGATGAATACCGTGATGTTGAATCCATCAACATCTTCAATATCCTAAAAGAACAAGGAAAATCCGAGGAAGAAGTCCTGGAAATCCTTCGCCATAAATCGCGTGACAACTCACGTACGCCAGTCCAATGGGATAGCAGCGAAAACGCCGGTTTCACCACCGGCACTCCATGGATCCCGGCAGCCCGGAATTATCATGAAATCAACGCAAAGATGGCAGTAGAAGACAAAGACTCCATCTTCTATCACTATCAAAAACTCATATCCCTGCGGAAAGAATATGACATCATCACAGACGGTGACTATCAGCTGCTGACACCGGAGCATGCCGATGTCTTTGCCTATGTACGTAACGGCGAAAACGAAAGACTCCTTGTCGTTAACAACTTCTATGGCAATAAAACAGTATTTTACCTGCCGAACGAGGAACTGGATATCGGCGGCTGGAACAAGGAAATCCTGATTTCCAACTATGATGACAGCCAAACAGACCTGGAACTGATCAAACTTCGCCCTTATGAGTCTGTAGTATATCGTTTAACAAAATAGTTTCTGATACCCGCTGCGAGCCAGCGGGTATTTTTTTGCCCGTTTACCCCTTTTACGGCCCAACACTCCTTGTTTCCCTCTTCCTCATTGGCCCATTTACCTCTTTTACGGCCCAACACCCTTTGTTTCCCTCTTCCTCATTGGCCAATTTATCCCTTTTACGGACCATCACCCTTTGTTTTCCTCTTCCTCATTGGCCCATTTAGCCTTTCTCCCAGCCACTTCCCTCATTAATGCTGTCCTTTCGGCGGTGCCTGCCACTTACCAGCCATACGATGCTGGTACAAGCTCGGTCACATTAGGAATCACAAACCGCTCGATTTGTCCAAGGTAATAAAACTCCAAAACCACAAAAAAAGCACCAGCCTAAAGGCCAGTACTTCCTATAACACTTTATTCGGTCTCAGACTTGGACTCTGTGGCAGCCGCATCTTCACCCTCATCCTGCTTAACCCGGATCATCGATACCTTCCAGCCCTCATCTGTCTTCTGGAAGATCGTCAACTGTCTTCCAGTCGTGGTCGCTTCACGGTCACTGTTAGGATCTTTTGTCGTTACTTCCAATTCAGCGTAAACGTCTGCTTTCTTGCCTTGATAGTTGATGATTTTCACATTCGAGGCTTTTCTTCTGACATCGAGTTTGCTGAACACGTTATTGACAGCAGCTTCTTCCTCTTCCAGCGTAAAATTCACTGGTGTTTTAGAAAGAGTCGCCATATATCTTTCTGCATCTTCATCATTGAAGGATTCGATATATTCATTGAACGCATCCAGAATGGCCTGCTTTTCTTCTTCCGGGATATCTGCCGCTTCCTTCATATCCTTAGCTTCCTCAAGGATTTGAGCCGTCTGCTCTTCAAGAGGGTTGGCTGATTCTTCTGTCTGCTCTTCCTGTGTGCTCTCGTCAGGCTTGTCCGTATTACCGGCATTTTCATTATTGTTACAGCCTGCAAGAAGAAGGCTGCTTACGCCAAGACCAATCATGAATTTTTTCCAAAGCTGTGTAGTCAAAATCCTTCACCCTTTTCTAAAATATGCGATAAGTCCATTTTACCTGAATAATCCCAAAACTCACAAGCTCTTATTGAAAATACCTAAGTATGGTAAAATAAATATGGTGATATTATGACAAAAAACAATAAATATATGCACATATACCAAGAAATCGCGGACAAGATCCAAGACGGGGGCTACCCGCCGAACGAAACACTGCCATCAGAGAATGAACTCGCCGAACACTATGAGACGTCCAGGGAAACCATCCGCAAAGCCCTGACCCTCCTTTCACAAAAGGGATTCATCCAGAAAATTCGCGGAAAAGGATCCCTTGTCTTAGATGTGTCGAAACTGAGCTTCCCCATCTCAGGACTTGTCAGCTTCAAGGAGCTCCAGGGGTCGCTCGGTGGAGAATCGCAAACGATCGTCTACGATTTCGGCCTCATCAAACCTGATCAAACCCTGGCTGCGCAGCTCGGCTGCAATCCGGATGAAGAGGTGTGGAAAGTCGTCCGGGCCCGCAATATCAAAGGAGAACGGATCATCCTGGATAAAGACTATTTTTTAAAAAAGAACGTCCCTCTCCTGACTAAAGAAATCTGCGAGAAATCCATCTATGAATACCTGGAAAATGAAATGAAGCTTCCGATCTCTTATGCAAAAAAAGAAATTGTTGTCGAGAGATGTACCGAGGAAGACCGATCATACCTTGACCTGGACGGGTTCGATCATGTTGTGGTTGTGAAAAACTATGTACACCTAGAAGACACCACACTTTTTCAATACACAGAATCCCGGCACAGGCTTGATAAATTCCGCTTTGTCGATTTTGCGCGGAGGAAGCATTAAGAAGGGAAGGGATATAACCAATCCCTGGTGGCGTCTCAAAAAAATACAAAAAAACTCAAAGCAGGTTTACACTTTGAGTTTTTTTATTCATTTGAAAAGATTCCGTATGATTGTTACTTCAGAACTCCTAAAAACCCGCTAAGCATTACACCTTAAACTTATGAATCAATTTATTTAAGTCATCTGCCAAGTAGGAAAGAGATTCAGACGAAGCAGAAACCTCTTCTGTTGAAGCCAGCTGTTCTTCTGTGGCTGCCGACACCGTTTCCATACTGTGGAGGGAGTTTACCACTACTTCCTTTACCGCATCAACAGAATCTGTTACTCTAACGGTGTTGTTCCCGATTTCATATGTCTTGGCAGAAACCGTTCTGATTTCTTTTTCCAATTTTTCAATTGCCGTTTGTATATCTACGAAGGTATTATTCAAAGTCGACACCTTCTGGATTCCCGAGGTAACGTCCCCTGTTGAGGTGTCCATCGTTTTCAAGACTACTGTTGTTTCTTCTTGCATCGTTTGGATTAAATCACTTATTCTTTGGGAGGATTCAGAAGATTCTTCGGCTAATTTACGAACCTCACTTGCCACTACTGAAAAACCTTTTCCATGTTCACCCGCTCTTGCTGCCTCAATGGCCGCATTCAGCGCAAGTAAATTGGTTTGTTCTGAAATCCCTCTTATTACACCAATAATATTGCCGATTTGTTGTGAGTGTTCCCCTAACTTTTGCATTGTAGAAGACAATTGCTTGACTGAATCCCCGATAAGAGTAAGCTGACCCAGTGCCACTTTTATTTCCTGGCTTCCTATACTTGTTTTTTCAGAAGCTGTACTTGTCAGTTCTTCCACAATTTCTGTACTTTCAGAAATAACCCTGATATCTTCCACTAACTTATCAATGACTTTTTTGCTTTCTTCCACTCGTGCCACTTGATCTTCCGCCACAGTGAGCTGTTCGTTCATAGTTGCTGAAATATGTTCACTCGCAGACGAAGTTTCTTCCGAGGTTGCAGAAAGCTCTTGTGAAGAGGAAGCAACCTGGTGACCTGTACTTTGTATCTCCTGAATCAACGCCTGCATATTATCCGCCAAGTTGTTAAAAACATGTCCAATATCTTCAAATTGATCCTTTGTTTTTAGATTGACTCGCTGGGTAAAGTCATTATCATTAAAAAGTGCCGCAATGTCCAGCAACTTTTCCAAGGGCTTTTCCACTACCATTTTTATCAAGACAAAAATAATTATAGCTCCAGCCAGTATAGTAACAGCCGCGGAACTGATATTAATCAATAGCGCATGCTCAAATAGTGAGTCAGCTATGCCCACTATAGTGGTCCTAATTAAAATCAGGAAAAATAACAAGCTTGAGAGACTTAGAGTCAATTTAAATTGCAAGCTTTTAAGTTTCACAAAAAGTAACCTCCAAATATTAAATGCTAATATCGGCATATTTCCTATACTCGACATTAAAAACTATACAACCTGTATTTCCGTTCCCGTAGGATAGAATATATTATCAGGAAAAGATGCAATTAAACGTAAATCAAGACACTGGTTGTGGTAGCTACCCTATTTTCAAAGTTCAACACTTCTGCTTCAGATTTACGACCAAAAAGGCTGAATAAAGCTTATCGGCATATTTTTCAGCAAGATATCCATAATTGATCCGATAAACCCTGTTATTGTATTCTCAGCAGGTATAAAACAAGAGGATTTTTCTGTTTTAAATCTCAATACAGGATGATAGATGTCTATCTTACACTCATACCATCACCTGAGAAGAAAATTTGGTTCCTGACATTAAAAGGTTTTTCCGTCACTATTCCCTTCCATGTCCCTGAGGTTCTTAAAGCAGCTCCTGAATATAGAATCACATCACTTTACGCAAAGCTTCTTCCAAGCGTTCGTCATTGAATGGTTTTACTAAGAAATCCTTTGCTCCTGCCTGAATTGCCTCTACAACCATGTTTTGCTGACCCATGGCTGAGCACATGATAATAGTGGCATTGGGGTCATTCTTCCTGATCTCTTTCACTGCCTCTACACCGTTCATTTCCGGCATTGTAATGTCCATCGTGACTAAATCAGGTTTTAATTCTTTATATTTTTCAACAGATACCAAGCCATTCTCTGCTTCTCCTACAACTTCATGCCCAATTCTGGTGATCATATCTTTCAGTTGCATACGCATAAATGCAGCATCGTCTGTTATTAGTATTCTAGCCATTTCAATCTCCTATCTTTATTCATTACTTATCCTTCAACAAATATAAAAACATTGAACCATTTTCAGGAAACATTACCTCTAATTCAATTGCACTTTCAAACCCTGAAAGCTTTGAATTCCCCTCTATCATTGTAGGAGCCGTTATATCCAAAACAGTTCCTCTTTCTGATAGATAGGTACAGAGACTCCCGGACAGCATGTTTCCTAACTCACCAGAAAAGGAGCTGAGCATATCCCCTTCAAGAGGCATACCGAACATGACTTCCCCGATAGAACTGAAAATGCCCGGCTCTCCCTTGAAGACTAATTTACCTTTCAAATCCCCTGTAAATCCGATAAGTACACCAAACTCCAATTGTAAATACTCATTTAATAGGTGAGGGGTTTTCTTTTCATAAGGTAATGGAACAATTTTATTCAAAGAATGCAGCATTCCATTCAATAGATCTGTAACCGGCTCAGTTACCGCAGTTGACATTGTGTATCCTCCTTTTTAATCTTGGAGAATGACAGAGCCGTCATTCTCCCAATATATATCGACTTGTTCCCGGATCTCTTCTTGCAGTGTCTTGCTATGTGCTATATAAAGGCCATTATTTTGTTCTTGAATATCACCAGAAACATCTTGGAGGCCATTTACAATCATGCTCAAATATCCGTCAGCTTTTGCGCCTCTTTCCCTTATAATCTCAACATCTATTATTACCCTTTCAATTTCACTTATAGGGAAGCATTGAAATATCTCTTTCACAAACGCCTCGGGAGATCTTATACTTGTATTGATAGTGCTTCTATATCGCCTTAAATAACTGACTAACTTACTTTTCAACTGTGCTTTATAAATTTCGTTTTCCATTTTCCCTGCCCGTTTCTTATTTAGATAGGTCATACACGGAACTTGCCGACAAGTCCGTTAAGATTCTCAGCGAGCTTGGTCAGCTCGGTTACATTTTGTGAGATTTCCTCCATCGAAGCAGATGTTTGCTGGGATGAGGCTGCTGTCTGTTCTATTCCTGCAGCGGATTCTTCAGAAACAGCTGCAATGCTTGAAATCGATTGATTCATATCTTCCCCGGTTTCTGAAATATCATGGAGATCTTGAGTTATAGTATTTATTTGTTCAACCACTGTTAATATTAAGCTATTGATTGTTTTGAATGTTTGACCTGTTTCCTGGACTTGACGCGTTCCAATTTCTACTTGGCCATATCCTTCCTCTAAAGAACCAGCAACTGCACTGGATTCAAATTGCACCTTTTGCACAATGCCTGTAATATCCACTACAGAAGAAGATACCTGTTCCGCAAGCCTTCTCACTTCATCTGCAACAACCGCAAACCCTCTCCCTTGTTCTCCTGCGCGGGCAGCTTCAATAGCAGCATTAAGTGCCAGTAAATTGGTTTGCTCTGCAATATCCTGGATAACAGAAACGAGTTTAGTTATCTCCTGAGATTGCTGATCCAGTCCTTTTACCTTCTGAACAGCTTCTTTAACAATTTTATCTATTGAATTCATTTGAATGACAGATTGCTTCATATACTCATTTCCTTGCTGTGTCATTTCCACTACATTTTCAACGGATTTACTGACCGCCGTACTTTGATCATTGGCACCTTTCAGCTTAGAAATAAAGTGCTCCATTGTCGATGCAATTTCAGTGGATATTGACGCTTGCTGCTCAGCACCGGAAGATAATTCCTGCATGGTCGATGCAACCTGTTCACTTGATTCCTTCACTTCACTCGAAGCCTGCATCATCTCTTCGCTTTGGGAAGTAACCGTTCCAGAAACATTGTCAATTTCACCAATCATTTCACGAAGGCTTCTAAGCATGGTGTTCATAGAATCACTTAATTCTCCAATCTCATCCTTGCCCTTATATTGACTTTCTTCTATTAGAAGATTACCTGAAGAAATCTCTTTTGACATTTCAATTACTTTATTCAAATTGTTCTTAACTAATCTATTAACAGCCATCACTATGAGAGTCCCCAGAATCGTTGAAATCAGTATCGAGATGACCAAAACAAGAATAGACTGAGTCAGACTGGATTTTGCCTCCTGAATGGACTCTTCTCTCTGATCGTTAATCAGAGCTCTCAATTCGTCAAATACTTCAACGGTTTTCAATCGAAGCAGACGAGCTTTTTGACGTGTGAATCCTATTTCTTCCGGGTTTCCCTCTTTAACAGCAGGAATGACTTCATTCAGGAATATATCATTTACCTCTGTGTCATTTGCTGAAATTTGTTTAAAGAAATCAACCTCTTCTTTTGTATCCATTGATTCCTTAACCTCTTTTTCCAAGGCATTATACTCTTCTCGCTTTTCTTCAAATTCGCTAATATAAATCGGTTCAGAAGTATTGATGTAATCAACTATTCTAATATCCTTCGTCCGGAACAATGATGCCATTTCCGTAACCTTGATGGCCCTGTCCCCTCTTATTTCCAAGGTTTCAATATCATTTTTAACACTTCCAACTTGGAAAAAAATAATGACCGCGGAAATACAGAAAAGTACCATGGTTATTGTTAGTGCAACACCATATTGCCAACCTATTTTCACATTCTGCAATAGCTTTGGATTGAACTTGATGTTCTTGGTTAACTTGCCTATCTTAGAAAACATACTCATGCTCCTTTGGGTTCTTAGTTGTCTATGATTCTTAAAATGGTCTAATTTCATAATCTTTCAGGCCTTCCCATTAAATACCCCTGACCGATAGGAACTTTTAGTACTTTGGCCAAAGCCAAGTCGATGGGCTTTTCTATCCCCTCAATAATTAAGACAATATCTTCTCCATCACAGTACTGAGAGATAAGAGACACCATTTTTTGTTTTTGTTCCGACTTACTCAACTGTTGGGAAAAATAACGGTCAAGCTTCACATATTTGGGCTGGAATTCAATTATTTTGTTCAGTGATGCCGCTCCTTTACCCAGATCATCCAGAGCAATATAAATCCCTATTTCCTTGAGCCAGCTGATTTTATCCTTCAAGTCGGGCATCTGCCATATATGTTCTTCCTCGCTGGATTCATTTAGTTCAAGGATGAGCTTATTAACAATATGGGGATAACTTGTTACCATTTCTCTGATAAATTGAGGGAATTCTTCATGAAGTAACGTAGATGGATATAGATTCAAAAATAAATATTGAGAATGAAAGTTCGGGAAAGATTCAATGGCTTTACGCAATGAATAGGTATCTAATTGAAAGAGATAAGCACTTTTCCTTGCCTTTAAAAAAGCCTCATCTGGAGTAACATGGGTATCACTTCGAAACAGGCCTTCATAACCGTAAATCTTCCAGGTTTGCAGATCCCAAAGCGGTTGAAATTCATGATAAACATTTAATTGAGTGAATGGTTCCGTTTTTTTCAGTTTATTTATCGCCATTATGTCCAACCTTTTTTAAAATCATTTTATAATACTTAAGTCCTACAAACTTACTTGTAAATCATATGTATTTTTTCCTGTAATGTCCAATTCCTTTCGGGGTAGCAATCAAGACATTCAAACCCTCTCCAAGTCCATTTCAACACCATTCCAATCCCTTTAGACGATATTTCATTAATCCTAAAAAAAATCAACTCATGATTGGAGACCACTGAAAATCTGCCGATTTCTAGAATCAAACTTTGATTAATACAAAAAGACCCGACTCTTCTTCCTATAAAAGGAAGGAGAATCGGGTTTTTTCTTGAAATGTATCGTATAGGGGACTCTTTTTATCCCATTAGTTTTAGAATCCTTTTGATGTTCACCGCAAATATTGCCATGGCCCCTTGTAATTCCATGCCAATTAGACCCGAGGAATCTGCCACATTATACCCGTGTCTGTGTTTTAACTCACTATTTTTCGCTTCTATCTTATATCGTTCTTTCGCCTTTTCCTTAAAGTATTCACTTTCCTGGAATTTTGCCTGAGTGGAATGCTGGTCGGACTTTAAGGAAACGGAATAGGTCTTACTTTTGGCTCCTTCCTTGTAGCACCCTTCTCTAAGAGGGCATCTCTTACATTTATCTACGTCAAAATAGTAAGTGTCAACTTGGTTTGTGCCTACTCCTTTTTTACCTTGCCTAGCTTTCCGTATGGCCATATGTCCTGCCTTACAGACATACATGCCTGCATCTTTATTAAAGTCGAATTCGTTCTCTTTTTTTCGAGCACCTTGAGTGATTAGAGGGTGTAATCTTGAAACCAGTTTGATTCCTTTTTCCTTACTAAATTCAATATTGTCTTTCTCCGAATAAGCCGCATCCCCAATAACCGTCTCAACTTTTATACCCGCGTTTTTACTTTTTTCAATCAGTGTCTGAAGTTCTTTTCCGTCACTTTTTTCTCCGGTGGTAATGGTTGCGGCTGTGATAATACGTTCTTCACTCATCGCAAGATGGGTTTTGTAGCCGAAGAAGGAGGAGTCTGCTGTTTTGTGCCCTACTTTGGCATCCTGATCGTGCATGGACTGGAGTTGCTCAATATCATCGGCAACCGTTTCTTTCAGGAGATTAAGCAGTTCCTTAACTTTTGGATATTCTAAAAAGGTCTCTTCCTTCTCTATCACCTCAATGAGCTTCTGTGAATAGGCGATCTCATCTTCCAGCACATCATTGGTTGGTTTCAAAGGGAATTTCTCTTTCATACTTTCATCGATTTTATAAATTGTTTTCCTAAGATTCTTGGAGCGCTCCATAAGGATTTCTTTTGGTTTCATTTGATTATAGCGGGCCTTGGTATGGGTGGCATCGACAATAATGGACTTACATTTTATGATTTCTTTCTCTATGGCGATCTCAACCGTCTTGTTTACAAGCATGTCTAACAAGTTCATGTCCTTTAACCTAAGTTTCCGAAACTTAGTTAAAGAACTTGAATCAATGACGGGCTCTTCTGGAGCCATATTCAAAAAATACTTGAAAGACATATCATACTTAGACCGCTCAACAATATCGACATCTGATACATCGTGAATGGTTTTCAAAAACAAATATTTGAACATGCGAAAAGGATCAATCGCATTTCGCCCATTATCATGACAAATTTATCCTTTAATTCATCAAAAATAAAGGAGAAGTTGATTAAATCATTTATTCTCCGTAACATATTGTCCTGAGGAACGACGATATCATAAAGGTCCATATACTTACTGAACATCATTGTTTGTTGTTGTTGAATCACTGGAAACCACCCACTTATATTGTTAGTACTATTATAAAGTAAGGTTTTAATAGCGGGTAGTGTTATTTTTCTCAACGTTGATTGGAGTGGAAGGTGCGCGACCTCCTGCGGGACTAGCGGGACAGGTGAGACCCCGCAGGCGAAGCCGAGGAGGCTCAACGCCCGCCCCGCGGAGTCGCACACCTGGAACGGAAATCAACACCTTTTCATAAAACGGGAAATGAAAAAGGCAGAATCGTTTTTTAAAGTAAACGATTCTGCCTTTTAGTTTTTTATTGGACTTTTTCAGTGGCCTCCATGATTGAGCTGATTCTTTTATGATGCAACTTCTTGATTTAATTGGCTATCATCGTCCCTTCAATCTATGGCTAACATCTTTTAGATGGTGCTTTGATATTTTGGCTTTTCTATCATAATGGTGAAAAGCTGCATAGTATGTCTGCCCTCTTGCCTCTATATTTGCTAGATGGTTTAAATTAATGATATAAGAGCGGTGTGACAAAATGAAATCCTCCGACAGGTCCTTCAGAATTTCAGAAAGAGGTTCATTATTTTGATATATACTCCCTTTGGTATGAATGGACGTCTTTCTATCTGTTTTTTCTATAAAGATAATTTCATTATAAGGAATGACGGATAAGTTATTGTAATGTCTCAAAACAAGGTTCTTTTCACTCTGTTTCCTTCTTACAGTCGTTGTGCCTGGAGGGCTGGCTCCCAGCAATGCAGCCCGGTCCAAAGCTTTCATAAACCTCTCCCTCTCTATTGGTTTAACAATATAGTCTGCAGCATTAATATCAAATGCTTCCAAGGCATACTCATCATATCCTGTCAGGAAGATAACTTGTAATCCCGGCAGCATTTCTCTACAGGATTTGATGGCTTCCATACCATTTAGCAAGGGCATCCCTATATCTACAACTGCAATATCAGGTTTTTCCACAATGAGATGTCTTATTAACTCTTCACCGTTCTTCGCTTCTCCTACTACCGTATAGTCAGAAGCTTTTGAAATAAAATGATTCAATACCTTTCTGGAAGCAGTGTCATCTTCAGCAATAACAATTTTCCTCATAATTAATTTTTCTCTCCCTTTAAATATTGACCAAGTACTCTATAAAGTTTACTGGTTTCAATCGGCTTGGTAATATAGTCATTAAATCCTTGAGCTAAAGCTTTATCAATATCATTCTTTAAAGCATTGGCACTTACGGCTATAACAGGTACATCACTGTTCTCCTGATGCCTGATAATATCCAGGACATCCAAGCCACTTATATCCGGGAGGTCCAAATCCAACAGGATTAAATCAATGATATTGGATTTAAACGCACGTATCCCATCCAGTCCATTCGATGTCAATATTAAATCTATTATCTGGTCTTCATGTTTTAACAAACTTACCATGAACCGCTGATTCATTTCACTATCTTCAATATATAATATGCGAGATGGGGATATTTTCAATTGATTATGACCGTTAAAGACTTCTCGCTTTTTAACAACAGAGGGGGCGTTATCCATAATCAAAGGCAGAAAAACATTAACCGTTGTGCCTTTTCCAATCTCACTATTAATTTCAAGATTCCCTTCTAACAGATCTATTATCTGCTTAACAAGCGTTAGTCCTATTCCTGCTCCAGGGGCAGTTGATTTTATGGAACGACTGCGATAGAAAGGCTTTGTGACTTCACTCATTTCGTCTTTTGGTATACCGATACCAGTGTCAGCTATAGAAATGCACACCTTCCTGTCGACCTGGACAGCTTTAACGGCTATACTTCCTCCTCTTTGGTTATATTTAACCGCGTTATCAATGAGGTTAATAAACACCTGTCTTAATTTAGTGCTGTCAGCTCTAACCGCAAAGTCCTCATCTGCCGCGTGAAAATGGATGGTTATGCCTCTATTTTCGGCTTCTGATTCGACCATTTTTATACTTTGCTCCAGTATTGTATATACCGAAACCTCTTTAATAAAGAATTGAAGACTGCCAGATTCAATCCTCGATAGATCCAAAACAGAATCAATTAACTTAAGAAGATGGCGTCCGGCTGTATATATCTCCTTTATATGCGACTTCTGAGTCTCTGTGAGATCATCGTCCATCTCTAGTACCTGTGTAAATCCCAGAACTCCATTTAGAGGTGTTCTTAATTCATGGCTCATTTTGGAAAGAAACTCAGACTTTGCATTATTTGCTTTATCCGCCTGCTCTTTTGATCGCAGCATTTCCCTTTCTGCAACCTTCTGCTGAGTAATATCAACAATGGTACTGATCACTTCTATTGTTTTTCCTTCCTTCTTTACAGGCATCAAGGTACTCAGTAAGTTCATGCCATTATAGGAATATTCATAGGCCACTTCCTTGCCATTCCATGCTGTATTATATTGCTGCAAATGAAAGTTAAACATATCCTCTGATAAAGATAAATCCTCCAATGCCTTCCCCATAACTGACTTTGGACTTAGTCCCGCTCTATATAATAGCTTTCCATCTATTAAAGTATGAATATACCTGTTATGTATTTTCTTGAACTTACAGATGATACCTAATTGATTTTTTAAAATCTGCCTTAATTCCTCTTCTGCTGTTTGCTGTCTATCCAATGCCTCATTCCTATCGGATAAATCTCTGGATATCAAGTAAATCCCTACAATACTTTGATTTTGTATAATAGGGAGGAATACCATAACAATGGGGAGAAAATCACCATCCTTTTTTACGATCAAGACTTCATTAGTGATTTTTGACTTTTGTATCAAAGCTTTTTGAATGGACTGATGAATGAGGTCTCTGTACTCTAAAGAAAACATAGTATAAACACTTTCATTCAATACTTGCTCTTTCGTATATCCCAGATGCTTTAAAAAGGGTTGGTTCGCATCTTTGATGTACCCCTCTTTATTCAATTCAAGTACAAACAGAGAGTTATAATGGAAAAGTGACTTATACTTCTCATCCAACATAAATTTTTGATAAAGCACTCTTTCATTCTGCACGTAAATGCCGATGATAAAACTAATGAACATTAAAATATTTGCCAATGCGAGAGATAGAGCGATAATCAGCATTTTTTCACTATTTTCGACAGTAAGAGTATTTATCCTCGACGGATGGACAACCCCTTGGAAAACAGTGACTTGCATTAGGGTAAGGGCTCCTCCCATCAAAAGTGACTTGTAATATTTCTTGAATAACCTTTTCCCACTATGTTCGTTCTGATTAATTGGGATGTGCAAGAAATATAGAAAGGAATAGGCTGTAACCAAAGAAAAAAAGAAAGAGATACATATAAATAGCCAGCTGAATTCGAGTTCTCCAGGTGTATCCAATGCTGTAAATCCAATATAATGTAAGAAAAGTTCAACAGTACCGATTGCAAAGCCGCTTACTACATACTTAAAAACAGATATCACTTTAAGGGTCACAAAGTAAAAAACACAGAACGAAACAATGCAGTGCACAAGAAAGGAGAGGATCAGCACCCACCAATTATAGTCAGTAAGACTCACAGCAGAATAGTAACCAATCAATCCTATGAAATGGATACTCCATAAGCAAAACCCCATTGCAATCGAAATCAGAAAGAGGTTGGGAAGCTTATAATTTCTCTTATTAACCAAGTGTTTGGTTGAAAAAACCAGCGACACCATCGATCCAAAAACTGCTATTATGGCAATAATTATAATAAACCTAGAATCTAAAACACCTAAATAAACCATAGTTGTTTCTTAATCTCCTCTGTATTCTCGTTTATTACATATATTACAGAATTATACCATTTCTTCAAAGGTTAAATTTTTTCCAAAATCAACGCAAAATGCTTGTGCCTTAAAGTCATTAGACACAAGCTCCTCTTCCTATAATCATCTATCTTTATAAAATGTTTTGATTTCCTTTATAGAATAGCCGTTCCTGTTCTAAAAGGGTCTCAAGCTTTACACTCGATATCGGCGGACTGATTAGGAACCCTTGGACTTCATTACAATGCAAATCATGAAGATAATGTAATTGCTCTTCTGTTTCCACACCTTCAGCAACCACATTCAACCCCAGCTTACTTGCCATTGAAATAACGGCAGTAGCAATAACGGTATCATCCGGTTCTGTTAGGAGATCCTGAATGAACGTGCGGTCAATCTTCAGCGTATCAACCGGAAATCTCTTCAAATAATTCAGTGATGAATACCCAGTACCAAAGTCATCAATCGCGATTGAGACACCAAGCTTTTTTATTTGTTTAAGTGTGCGGACAATTGAACGTTTGTTCTCCATGATGGCTGTCTCTGTTATTTCAAGTTCAAGCCAAACGGGATTCAAGCCCGTCTCTTCCAATACTCTTTTCACAGTGTCCACTATATCGCTATGTTTAATTTGCAAAACTGAAAGGTTTACAGACATCTTAATCGGCGGGTATCCAGCCTTCTGCCATTTTTTATTTTGAATGCAAGCCTGTGATAATACCCACTCTCCTATTTGGACTATCATTCCACTTTCTTCAGCTATCGGAATAAATTCGGCAGGTGAAACCATTCCCAGTTCTCCCTGCTCCCAGCGAAGCAGAGCCTCCATCCCTGACAGCTTACCTGTTTTGGTATCCATCTTAGGCTGGTAATGCAGTTCAAACTCTTCTCTTTCCAAAGCATCACGCATATAAGTTTCTAATTTGAATTTGTTGGATAAGATGGAGTTCATTTCATGATGATAGAATCTATAGGTGTTTTTCCCTTGATTTTTAGCCTGGTACATAGCTGTATCCGCAAACTTAATAAGAGATTCGACATCTTCGCCATCTGCTGGATACATACTTACACCAATACTTGTTGTAGTAACAAATGATTGCTCATCAATTTGATATGGTTGGGCAAGGGCGTGAATCAGTTTTGATGCTATACTGCTGACTTGTTGCTTATCTTCAATCCCAGCAAGGATGACAGTGAATTCATCTCCACCAAGCCGTGAAATGGTATCCCGCTCATCCAGACATTCTTTCAGCCTTGTACTCACGGCCTGTAAGAGTTTATCCCCCATATTATGGCCAAAGTGATCATTGATATATTTAAATCGGTCCAAATCCATAAACATAACTGCTACTTGATTTTGCTCCTCAGAAGCAAGTCCTAATTCCTGCTCCAAACATTTCTTAAACTTATAACGGTTAGGTAACTTTGTTAAGCTGTCATGGGAAGCGTGAAACTTAATCTTCTCCTCATTAAGTACTCTATCCGTAATATTGGTTGCAAAACTAAGGACAGAATGACATCTACCGTCATCTTCGATGATGGGGATCTTCACAACCTGCATCCAATGCTGATTTCCTTGGCTATCTATCAGAGATGCCTCAGGAATAAACTGTTCTTCTTTATTTTTGATAACTTCCCGGTTAATCCTCAGATAAAGTTCAACATCATCCTTATTCGAATTGAAATCAGACTCTTTCTTGCCGATAATCTCTTTCGGCGTAGTCCCCAATAAATCAGTGAATGCATGGTTCGATAAGGTATAATGGCCTTGTTTATCCATTATGTAAATTGCACTTGGACTCTTATCAATAATTTGCCGTAAAAACTCCTTTTGCGTTTTCAAGGATTTTTCTTTGGCAGCTAATTTATCCCTCGTCATTTTCAGTGACATTATCATTTCGTTGAATCTTTTTGAAAGGATGCCAATCTCACCTTTGTCACTCATCCCCTCAATAGGGTCAATAGGATCATGATAACTTCCATTTGCAATCCGATCTACTGCTTCGTATAACTTCCTTAAGGGCTTTATGGTTGCCATCGCATGGACGGCAGACATGACTGTTAACAAAGCAATAATACAAGCCGAGATTATCCACAAGGTTCTCTGAAATTCAGTGGACCCTAGAAGGACTGTTTCTCTGGGGACTTGGGCAACAACTCCCCAATTTAATCCAGGGATGTATTCATAGGACGAATACATCTTGGTTCCAAATTCATTTACTAAGGACATATAACCGGTTTCTTTACTCAATATTTTTTTGACTGCCTCATTATCAGACACGTTATCTCCCAGCATCCCCTTTTGAGGATGCGCAATAAGTTTTCCTGTTGAATCCACTATGTACGCATAGCTGTCCATTCCAATATTCAAATCTTTAAAGAGGGATTGGAAGAGTCCCTGATTATCAAGGTGTATCGATAAATGGATCACCTTCCTCAGAACACCCTTTTCATTTTCTACTGGTATTGAAAACAAGATAACAGAATTGCCCGAGGCAGACTTTCTTTTTAATACATTGCTAAAGTAAGGGTTATTTCCCTCTCTGATCTGCACAAGATATGGCAAATAGTTGGTTTCCTCATATTTATCCAAGTCCAAATACCTGGAGACCAGTACATTTCCCTGTTCATCGGTAATCGTTCCCCCGTCAAAGAAAGGCGATGTATCAATAATTTGATTCAATTCTCGATTAAGATACTTTAGATTACCTGACAGAAGCTCTTCATTCTGTTGACTGCTTTCAGCAATCGAATTTGCATGATCCAGCAGTAGGTTGGCTTGTTCGGCTAACCTGTTGACAGCCAAATCAGTCATTTCCTTAAACTGCTCCTGCGAAATTTTCGGAAGAATGACACTAGATGCAATGAAAATAAAACTGAATAAAAAAAGAATAGTTATAAACAAGACTAAAAAAATTCTCCAAAAGATTTGTGATTTGTATGCCTTTTTTTCCATAAGTAATGCCCCTATTTTGAAAAGGGCTGCTTACACCCTGTGTGTTAACAGCCCTTTTCCTTATTAAATAATAAATTTCTCTATTTCTTGTTTCATTTCCTGTGAACGGGAGGCAAGCTCTAAGCCAACTTATTTAATTTCACATTAATGACTCCAATTTATGATATGGACATGCTTTTCTAAATCCACAAAAATGCAATCGGCACTTCATATTTCATTTACCTGGTAGACACCTAACCAATCGATACTAAAGTCCCTATTTTATTACAATATTAATAAAAATTACCTGAAATGTCCAACTGGTTTATGTCCTTTTGCATGGGCTCATCATCCTGTCAGCTTTACTGTTCATTCATTTGACTCTAATTCCCATCCCCTTGAACTATTATAAGGAACACTTCTCTGATCAGACATTATAAATGAAGTTCTGCAAAATACGTTGAATGTAGAGGAATAATAACGAAACCACGGAATGGATACTAACTATGTGCTCCTTTCACGTTGAGAAATTATAAAATAATTTTGTATACACAATTACATTAGCTTCTTATTAAGGTGAATTTTGCGTGGGGATTACATGTGTTATCACACAAAAGAAAAAGGACAAGTCCCTTTAAATAGGCACTTGTCCAAATGCGTATTATCTAACTTCCACCCAGCCATTCTTGATTCCAGTAACTACAGCCTGGGTACGGTCATTCACATTCATTTTTTGAAGAATGTTACTTACATGGTTCTTAACCGTTTTTTCACTGATATAAAGTGCTTCGCCGATGCCGCGGTTACTCTTACCGTCCGCCAGCATCTGCAGGACTTCACACTCGCGGCGAGTCAATAAATGCAGCGGGCGCCGCACTTCGCTTTGTTTAAAGCCGCCTGTTTCCTGTGAATTGGCCAAACGGCGGTAATCGTTAATCAGGTTGTGCGTCACCTTAGGGTGAATGTAAGAACCACCAGCAGCAACCACTTTCACCGCTTCTATCAGTGCTTCGGAATCCATCTCTTTCAACAGGTATCCTAAAGCGCCTGTCTTCAAGGCATGGCTTACATAGTTTTCATCATCATGGATCGACAGGATGATGATCTTGGTGTCAGGATACTTTTGAATAAGCTCCTGAGTCGCTTCCACTCCATTTAATTGCGGCATATTGATATCCATCAATACCACGTCAGGATTGTGCTCTTCCACTAGTGAAATCGCCTCTGATCCGTCATCGCCCTCTGCCAATACGTTGAAACTTGGTTCAAATTCTAAGATGCGTTTTACCCCTTCTCGAAATAACTGATGATCGTCTATAATGACAATGTTTGTTGCCATGATTTCGCCTCCCTATGTGTACGAGAAAAATTTATGCCTTTAAAGGAACCTGGACAAGGATGACGGTGCCAGAACCGACTTTGGAGTCGATGCTCATTTCACCCTCAAGGATTTCAACCCGTTCCTTCATACCCATAATTCCAAAGGACCCGCTTTTCTTCTCTTTTGTATCGAATCCTTTTCCGTTATCTCTAATGATGACTGTCACTTTATCTTTGTTGATTTCTAATTTGACCAGGATCTCAGCCGCTCCCGAATGCTTCAATGCATTTTGGACGGATTCCTGGATCAACCTGAACAAGGCCACTTCATATTTGGATGGCAGCCTTTTTTCCTGGCCGACATTCACAAACCTTATAGTTGTTCCCTTGTGATATTCTTCGATAGTACTTAAGTATTTTGTGAGGGTCGGAACCAAACCTAAATCATCCAGTGCCATCGGTCTAAGGTCATAAATGATTCGGCGGACTTCATATAAGGCAGAACGGACCATTTTTTTAAGATCCTGTATCTCGCCTAAAGCAGCACCCGCTCCATTTTCACGGTATACCCGATCAATCAAATCTGACCTCAGCAGGACATTGGCCAGCATCTGAGCCGGTCCATCGTGGATTTCTCGTGAAAGCTTCTTCCTTTCTTCCTCTTGAGCCTCGATGATTTGCAGCCCGAAGTCATGCCTTTCTTTGGCATCTTCAAGTGCTGCACCCATCAACTTAAGGTCACTGCTCAAATAATTGAGCACAACGGAAATCTGGGAATTCAACTGTTCTGCACGATCGATGGTATCCTGCAGGTTCTTGATACGCCGTTCCAGGTCATCCCGGCGCTCGCGCAGCCTCGCTTCCGTCTGCCGGTTCAAGGATAGTTTCATTTGCAGGTCATGTGCCTTCTCATACGCTTCCCTCACCTGCTCCTCAGAGAAATTCTGAAAGTACTGGCTGACTTCGGAAAGCCTTCTTCTGGCAAAGCGGGATTTCTGTTCAAGCTCGTCACCTTCTTTGATGACTTTAAAGACAGACTCCCTTATGACTTTCAATTCTTCAGTGATGGATTCATAATCCTGACGACACTGTTCGCCGATTTCAAAAACATCATGTTTACTGCGGCCGACCGTGTCGATCATCTGCTCTAAAATGTTATCCAGCATCTTGGTGTTCACCTTTCTAATTGACACGGGACCCTCCTCCTAGTAACAATCTCATTGTACATGGAATTTATTTCATTACTATTGCAGAATAGTTAAAAACGTGATGCATGCACAAAAATAGATAAAAAGGCACAGATCAAAATTATTTTTTGTAAACCTTTAATCCTATATCGTTTCCTCAAAAATAGTTGTTCTTACAAAATTCCATATATTTACCTGTAAATCCTTTATTCATTTAGGCATATTTTGAATACGTTTCACTGAACGGAATCCATGTCTATTATACCATGTCACATATTGTCGAACATTAAAGTTTCGTTACATATTATTACCCATAGCAATGGACTCTTTATCGCTTTAAAGGACTAAGAGGGACTGTCCCTCTTAGTCCTTTAAAGCGATAAAGCAATACGTCAATTAATGCTAACTAAGTCTATATATAGTAAAATAAAAGGTATGCATATTGTCGAACTATGAATGACTACCCGATTGTGAAAGAAGATAAACCTATCGGAGAGGAGCATTATTTTGCTGCAAAAGTATTTAACGGTGAAAAAAGACGCAGGAGAACACGAAATCACAATAGAGCGCTCCCGCTTCATCGCCCATATAAAACGTGTCGAAACAGAAGAAGAAGCTCAAGGCTTCATCCAACAAATCAAGAAAGACCACTGGAATGCCAACCATAACTGTTCTGCCTACATGATCGGCGAGCATAATCTTATACAAAAGGCAAATGATGACGGCGAGCCAAGCGGAACCGCCGGTGTGCCGATGCTGGAGGTCCTCAAGAAACGTGACCTCAAGGACACTGTCGTCGTTGTCACGCGTTATTTCGGCGGAATCAAGCTTGGAGCCGGCGGATTGATCCGGGCCTATGGAAAAGCCGTCTCAGAAGGCCTCAATGCCGCAGGTGTTGTCGAACGGACACTGATGCGCGTAATGAAGACAAAAATCGACTATACTTGGCTGGGAAAAGTCGAAAACGAAGTCCGGTCTTCGAAGTACCCTCTAAAAGAAATCAACTACTTGGATACCGTCGAAGTTGTGACTTATGTCGAAGAAGATAAAACAGAGGAATTTGTCGAGTGGATGACAGAGTTGACGAATGGGCAGGGGGAAACGTCTGAAGGCGGTCTTGAATACTTAGAGAAAAACGTTTAATTATTAAGTGACCCTTCCCTATTCAATATCATCTTGAGAGTTAGATGTAACATTGAATAATCCAATAGTAAGGCACGTGTCATTGAATTTCCATTTACGCAACGGAACAAGGATAGTAAAATAGAGTTTAGTGTATTTAGTCGATTATCGGGGAAATACATTAGTAAGAGCTTTTATGAAAAGCAGCCAAAGGAGTTTATAATATGTCTGAAGAAAGAAGACATTTAAAGTCTCAAAGAAAGAAAAAGCGAAGGAGGCGAATTTTCTTCTTCCTCGTCGTGCCATTTCTATTAATTGCCCTTTCTGCTGCTGGCTACGGTGCATATCTCTATAAGAAAGCCGAGAGTGCGGTAAATGATTCCTTTAATGATCTTGACGGTCGGGATAAATCAGATAAACGCGAAACAGAGGTTAACCCTGAAGACGACAATATATCCATCTTATTCATTGGAGTCGATGAAAGTGACAGCAGAAATTTTGGTGATTCTGTCCGTTCTGATGCTTTAATGCTTGCTACATTGAACGAAAAAGACAAATCCGTTAAACTTGTCAGTATCCCACGTGATTCCTATGTCTATATTGACGAGGTGGGATATAAGACTAAAATCAACCACGCATTTGCTTACGGCGGTGCAAAAGCCTCGATGGAAACAGTTGAAGAACTTCTGGATATACCCGTTGATTACTATGTAAAAATGAATTTCTATGCCTTTATTGATGTAGTAAACGCTCTTAATGGCATTACTGTTGATGTTCCCTACGAACTTTCTGAAAAAGATTCAGAAGACACCCACAACGCGATTCACCTTCTACCTGGTGAGCAGCGATTAAATGGTGAAGAAGCACTTGCTTTCGCAAGGACTCGGAAGCTGGATAATGATATTGAACGTGGAAAAAGGCAACAGGATATACTAAAGGCAATCATGCAGAAAGCCTCTCAAGCAAACTCAATCACCAAATATGATGATGTCATTGAAGCGGTGGGAGAAAATATGGAAACCAATATGACCTTCTCTGAGATGAAGTCGCTAAGCAGCTACGGTATCAACAAAGATCTTGATGTTGAAACATTGACGTTGGATGGAACTGATTCATACATTGATGAGGTATATTATTGGGAATTGGACACAACTTCGGTTAACACTATTTCAACAAAATTAAAAAATCACCTGCAAGTGTCAAGCAAAGAAGACCAGGATAATGTAGTTCAAAAAAGGTAATTCAAAGCCGCAAAGGATTTATCCCGAGCGGCTTTTTATTTTTTACAAAATAAAAGAGACCTCTATGAGGGCTCCTCAGCTTGAAGACAAAGTCCAATATGGACCATGTCTACAAGCTTTTTTTGTATAGTGAAGTTGTAAATACTGTTTAGCTAAAAAGTTGATTTCTGCTACAGGCGGACGACTCCGCGGGCCGGGGGAGTTGTACTAAAAAGCGGAAGCCGCCGTTCCAACGACGTACGGGAGCGCTTGTGTATGAGATAAAGGAATCACAACGAACAACGTAATTCTACAGTGTAAGGACTGCCTGTTATTACAAAAATGCACTCAAAGTCAGAACCATACTAAAACATACTAAAATGATTCACAGACACCTCTGGCAGGATTACATAAATGGGGTGGAATATCTAATGCACACTAATCAGAACAAAACACTTTTTACGCCCAGCGCAGAGAAACAATCGAAAGAGTTTTTGCTGATTCGAAACGAGAAGCTTGGCGTGCGTTGGACGACCTTGAGAGGCTTTAAAATGCTTCAATGCAGGCGATGCTAACATTTGCTGCCATGAATCTTAAGAAACTGACAAACTGGACATAGCGGGGGCCAAGTCCAGTCTAATTCCTACATATTCACTCAAAAATTAACAAACCCCACTCCAACCAAAAGGTTGGAGTGGGGTTTGTCGGTCTGAAGAGCCCCCATAGAGGGCTCTTTATTAACTCGATTAATTATCTCTTCGTGCCTTCATCATTTTAAGTAAGGGTTGGTAATTATTGCCTACAAGACCAATACTTTCCACAAAAATCTCAATCGCCACAAGAAGGACACCAATCAAAATGACAGAACCCCAAAAGGTCGCTTGAGAGAAAATAACGGCTGCAAGACCAAACATGGCGGCAATGGCATAAATGATAAGCACTGTCTGACGATGAGAATATCCCATGCGCAGCAAACAATGATGCAAATGTGACTTATCTGGAGCTGATAAAGGCTGTTTATTTACGATTCTCCTGATTATTGCAAAGAATGTATCAGAAATCGGTACACCGAGAATAATAACAGGAATAATCAATGAAATGACGGTAATGTTCTTAAACCCTAACAAAGCCAAGACAGCTATCATGTACCCAAGGAACAATGCACCGGTGTCTCCCATAAAAATCTTTGCTGGGTGAAAATTATAAAATAGGAACCCTAAAGTGCTGACAAGAAGCAGAGAAGCCATCACAGCAACAAAGGTATCTCCCATAATAATGGCCATTCCAGATATAGTAATCAATCCAATCGAAGAAACACCAGCAGCCAGCCCGTCTAGTCCATCAATCAGGTTGACTGCATTTGTAACTCCGACAATCCAGACTATTGTTAAAGGGATACTTAAATAACCAAATTCAAGTGTCCCCCCGAATGGAAGGTTAATGAAATCAACCTGAGCGCCTCCCCATACAACGACAAGGAGTGCAGCAATAATTTGTCCAAGCAATTTGAGTTTTGCAGATAACTCATAGACATCATCAAGAGCTCCTGTTAATACGATGACAACGGCACCTGCGATAATTGCATTTGCATTGGTATAAGGATCTGAAGGCTGGAGGATAATAACCCCAAGGATGAAACTTAAGAATATAGCTAAGCCTCCAAGACGAGGCATAATTTTTTCGTGAACTTTTCTGTGATTCGGACTGTCGGTTGCCCCAATTTTTATGGCAATCTTTTTAACTAACGGTGTCAAAACAATCGAGGCAATAAAGCAAAGGAACAAGGTCAGGTAAACCATGTGATACCTCCTTAATAATATCATATCCAATTTTATCTGATTTCAATTTGTTACTTTTAGGCAATTTAAGGTTTAATAAGCTAGCAATAATAATAATCACAAAAATGATTATACCACCTAGCTTCTATATTTGATATATAAAATTTCAACAATATATTCTTTTAATCCTTTTTATCTATCAATTTCCGACCATATAATTCTATTCCCTCATATTTAGACGGAAAAACTCTTTCAAAAGTTTCACATACTTAAAAATTTCTATTTATTTTTTTCAGATTCTTTAACAGGACAGTAATGGCCAACTAATCATATGTTAAGAAATCCCCCTAAAGTACAAAGTATTTGTCTAGATAATGAACATTTCACTTTGGTATAAATTACCCTGAATACAAAATTGTAATGTCGAATATTGGAACTAACCTTGTTAAAATGTATAATAGTTTTGTATTTGTGGAAATTTTTATTAATAAATAGACAAGTCTCCTGCCTTACTCTTTTTTACCATATTAACTTTTTCCATTTACCCGCGATGAAAATTATTGTATCCTAATTGAAGACAAACTGACCTTGGAGGGATAGAAAATTCATGCATTCAATGATTAACAGCAAGAGGTTCCTTAATCTCTTTTTAATATTTATTTTAATTCAGCCTGTCATTGATATTTTGACCACTTATACGCTGGTCCAACTGGAAAGTGGTGCAACATTTGGTGTACTTATAAGGGTAGCTTACATGTTTGCTGGACTGCTGTTCCTTTTCTTACACTTCAAAAGTAGTAAATTCGCAAGAAACTCCTTCATATACCTTGTGATACTTGGATTATTTGTTGGAGTAAACCTTGTGGTCAATTACTTTACAAAGTCTCCTTTTTTTATGGGACAGGAGATTAAGTTCTTCATTAAAGTTGTCTATATGAATATAGTGTTCTTAAATTTCATCCTTGTCCTTTCTTTACTTAAAGAAAAAGGAAGCAATGTCATTTCAATGGCCACCTATTATATTCTGATCGCATCTTTAATCATATCAGTATCTATGGTAGCAGCAATAATGTCCTCTACTTCACTTGAAAGCTATGAGTCAGCGAAAGTTGGATATACAGGCTGGTTCTTCGCAGGGAATGAAATCGGTGCAATTATTGCCATCATTCTGCCTATTCTCTGTCTTTATGCAATCAGAAAGACAAAGAACTTAAAGGAAATATATTATTGGCTACCCGTAGTCCTTGCCTCTTTTTCTTTACTAATGTTAGGTACAAAAGTTGGTTATGGAGCTATACTAATTGTCCTACTGGCTTCATTAGTCATTTGTGCGATTACATTCTGGAAGAGTAAAGGCACCGAAGGACACAAAAAAAGCAGAAGCAACTTGATTACTTCATTTTTATTATTGTTGTTATTAATAATCTCAACTCCATTCACCCCTGTCTTTAACAATATAAATGTTCATCTGGGTTTCCTCGGCTTTAATACTAGCCAGGATGAAGTAGAGACTCCTGACGAACAAGGTACAATACAGGAGGATGAAACAGAACAACGACTAAATAAAAAACAAGTGGAAAACTTAATCTACAGCAGCAGGGAGGAGTTCTTAGCCCATCATAAAGAAGACTACATGAGCTCGCCAATTCTGCAAAAAGCTTTTGGATATGGTTTGGCAGGTAATTATGAACAGCCCAATCCAAAAATGATTGAAATGGATTTTTACGACTTATTTTTCTCGTTTGGATTCCTTGGTTTCTTTATCTATATAGCTCCTATTCTTTTCTACCTTTATATCGCAGGGAAAAAACTACTGAAAAATATCAAGTTGGTGTTTACACCTGAATATATCATGCTTTTATCTAGTATTGCCTTGACCCTGGGTATCGCCCACTTTGCAGGCCATGTACTCACTGCACCAGCGGTAAGCATTTATTTCGGTTTGATTTTTGCCCTTACAATAGTTGAACTGCACTCTTCAGAAACAGTAGAATAATCATGCAAATCAGTCTGAAGTTATGGAAGCACTGAAAAAGTCTTGCGGAGATTAAAAGGCAGAATCGTTCACTTCAATGAACGATTCTGCCTTTTTCACTTCAGGTTTTCGATGGATCAAATGTTGATATAGTTTAACAATCGAAATATGATGTCTATCAATTTTTTTTGAATTATGCCTCCTGAAAAAGCCGGTATTGATTTAAGTGCTTTGACTATGTTTCTTCAGATTATGTTTATAATGTGAATTTATTAGACATGCTTATCATCAAGTAGTCCATTTTTGTCGATGACACCCCTACCAAGGCACGCTATAATTAAATGAAACACTCATTGGGATAAATAGAACGCACTGCGTCGAAATTGAAACGCTAATTCGGGATACGACCTTTTTGGTGAAAGAAACTTTCTTTCGTATATAGTCAAAGGAATGAAATCTTTAAAATTTAAATTCACTCAAGATGTTCAAATACAGAGAATGGACTCGAGCTCAATAAGGCTTTCGGCATATCTATCTGCAAGGCAGGGCATATGGGCATTCGTAAGGCTAGGCATAGAAAAAAATTGAGTAGGTAAAGACCAAGTTGACACCTATTTTACGTCGATAAATGAAAAAGGTGCCCTCTCAGAGAAGGATGCTTAAAGTAGGGGCCAAGGTAAAACGTATTCCGCTTGCATAGATTCCGACCAGCACTCCGTCCAGGCAAAGTTTCAGGAAAGCGAGTACAGTTAGCAATATGAAAAGGACGATATAAAATCCAAGTAAAAGGTAATGAATTAACCCTCGAATCTAATTGCTATGGAATTACCAGCTGCCATATTACCGGTGAATATAAAAAGATATCCTCAGACTACCAGAGCCCAAAAAGCTAACCTACTCATATATTTTCAAAAAGCCAGTACTCCTTCCTTTTTGGAAAAAAAGTCAGCTTTTTCTGCTGGGCTATAATAACAGCGAGAAGATCTTCAAATGCGGCTAACGGCTGGCGTTCTCATTGAAGATAAAAATATGGCCTGCAGATTGACTGCAGGCCATTTCTCTTACTTGAAAATCTCCACCAGTAAAGGTTTAATATTTTCGACTTCGTATTCATTCGCTTTTTTCATAGCATTTTCTTTCATTGCTTGCTGCTGATTTTCACTCATACCGAAATAATTTCTAATCTGGCTTGCCAGTGCTTCACTGTTATCAGGCTCGAACAAGAAACCGTTTTTTTCATGCTCTATATAATCCAGAAGACCCCCGATGGCACTGCCGACTACTGGTGTTCCGCAAGCCATGGCTTCTAAGCCAACGAGACCGAGGCTTTCACCTTTTCTCGTCGTGGGAAAACAAAAGATTTCCAAGCAGTTATAGATATCAGCCAAAGACTGCTGCGGCAAGAGAGAAAAACGTACAATATCATTCTCCAACTCCAAATCCTTAACCTTGGCTTCGAATTGAGGACGCTGTTTTCCATCCCCCACAATGATAAATTTCACGTTATTAAGTGCTCGTTCTCTTTTTAAAGAAGAAATGGCGTCCAGAAGCACATCCCATCCCTTCCCTACATCGAGTCGGCTCACAAAGCCTGCATACCGATATTGCGTGTCCAGTTTGTACTCGGAAAACAGATCTGCCTTATTAGACTTCGAATAGAATAACTTTTTGTCTACGCCCCCAGAAGGGAAGACTTCAATCGGAGTAGTCACTCCGTATTTATCCCTAACCAAGTTCTTATAGTAGGTAGAAGGGGTGATTATTTTATGAGACCTTTCAAGAAGTCTCTTTACATATTTTTGGAACTTTTCCTGGGAAGGCACTTCAGGCACTACATCAGAACCATGGACATTTGTAATGATTTTTACATTCTTATTCAAAGCCTTGAGGATAAGCAGCGGTATAGAATTGTGAGCCGCATAATGGACGTAAGTATAGTTATATTCATTAGTTAGCCCTTTTTGGATAATCTTCAAGGAATAAGCAGCATAGCCAAATAATTTTTGAAACTTAGAAGTCTTCTTTGTCAAAACTGTTCTATCAACCGAGATTCCCGCGGATTCAAGGATTTTTTCGGTGTTCTTTACAAACACCCCATAACTTGGGGCCACTTCACTGGGATACATGTTGGCTATTAAGTGTATTTTCATTCCACTGATCCTTTCCTATTAAATTAAACTATTAATTAACCGTTTTTCCTCTGCTTATGACCATACGAAGAGGGTCTGATTTAAGAATAAACAAAATTACCAAGTAGATGGCAGCCCCAATAACACTTAACAGCGGAACACTGACAATATTATGAAGCGACCCAATTCCATCTATTCTTTTTAAAAGGAATACGGTAAGACCTGCTGGTATGACAGCAACTATAACCTTAAGATATTCTCTAGCAATAAATCCAAGGTTAAACCCTCCTGCAATTCTATAGAGAATAATAAAGCACAGTACCGTGTAAATTAAACCTACTACAGATGAAGACAGGGCCAGACCTTTGTAGCCAATCCATTGAGAGAAAATATTGTTTAAAATAACATTGATGACAACGGATAAAAACCCGATCCGAAGAATTAAATGGCCTTTTTCCAAAGTATAGAAGCCTTTAGCTATAATAACCTGAATGGAATAAAAGAGAACAGATCCGATATAGTAAAGTGCCACTTCACTCGTAGCCAGTGTAGCCTCCCTGCCGAATGCTCCCCGTTCATAAACAAGTCCTACAACTTCCGTTATCAGAATCATCATGATGGTTATTGTCGGGGCCAATAGTAAAATCATGACATTCAGCCCTTTTTCAATACCGGTTTTGAACATATCAACATTATTATTTGCTTGTGCTTTGGACAAGATTGGGTAAATAATCGTTGCTGTTGTTACCCCGAAAATCGCCTGTGGTATGCTCACAAGCCTGAATGCATAGTTCAAATAGGAAATAACCCCTTCACCAAATTGTCCTGCAAACAGGAAGTTAACCGTCAGATTTATTTGACCCACCATTATGGTCAAGCCTACAGGCAAAAAGATTTTATAGTAGCTGTATACCTCTTTCTTATCCATCCTTTGTTTCCAATTTATAAAATTCCGTGGCTTTAAATACAAGAATTTTATTAAGAAAGAGATGATGGTTCCGACGAGATACCCTAATGCCAAGGAGTAGCCGCCTATAGATTCATGAAGAAAAATGGCACTACCAATTGTGCATAGCACTACAATGGTCTGTGAGAAAGTCGCAAACGAGTATTTTCCTTTAGCATCAAAATATCCTTCATAAATTGCATTGATACCGACCAGAAAGACCGTTGCGAAATAAATGGCCGCAGTCCATATACCCAAATTTATGGCACTGTCGGTGAATTCAGGATACATTAACGGGTAATAAACCGGGGCAAATATTGCTCCTATTATCGAAATGATCAAACCAATAATAAAAGTTCCCTTGACGATATTTGTAAGATGTTCTTTCCCTTTCCTATCAGCATCATACTTGATATAGCTTGGCACAAAGGCATCTTTCATCCCTGTAAGCATAAACAAGATGAAGGCATTAGGGATGATCATGGCTGCATTATAGGCATCGACTATAAAAGTGGCCCCAAAATAATGTGCTATAACCAAGTCTCTTAGCATGCTGGAAAACTTCAAAAATAACGTGGAAATCAGAAAGATGATACTAGCAATTTTTAGTTTTGACATATCAATACCTCGTGCACATAGAATTTTACTTAATCAAAAGTTGAAATAGAAAACATCCTTATCTTAACATAAAACAAACAGATAAGAACACTGTCAGGAAATGTCTATAAGCAAACATAAAATAGCCCCGGTCATTATTGACCGGGACTTCTTGTTTATTTACCTGGGTCTCCGCTATAAACCGGAATATCGAAGGTTTTCGGTTTAAGGCCGAGCTTTGCATAATAGGTAGAAAAATAATTAACTGCCTGTTTCACTGCCCAGCCAATATCAGTTGCATATTGATGTGTTCCTGGAATCTCAGGATTCCACCTCATTTTATAAAGAGTGTCCTGTTGATTTCCTGGTCTATGAATATACGTTTCCCCGATAAACTTGGCACCGCCGATAATTGCAGCTTCCACTGAGAACCAACCTTCTTCATACGCAAACTCAGCTGCACACACAGCAGGTGATCCAGGACAACCATCATAGGCTGCGATTCCGTAAACATTGTATACGGTTCTTTCAGTGACTGGTTTTCCTTTGACACTGGTAACCTTATACCCTTTCAACAATGTGGATTCTCTCGAAGACCCTGCTCCTGTTTCAAGGATGGAATGGGACACAAGATAAATCTCATTGATATTATGAAGTTTACCTGCTTCAACGAAAGCAGCTCCTTTACCAGTTAAGCCACCCTTGTTAGCAAGCATCAGTTCATTGATTCTGTCTGCATTAGCATCAGCAGATTCAGATAGCTTCAAGAATTGAAATCTTGCATTCTCGTTATTCACAAAGTTTGCAGGATCCAGATAGTACGCTACATCTGTACGGCTCGCATTCACAAATGCACGATAATGAGTTTTGTAGTTACCATTGCCATCAAGCCGATACGTTTGATAAAAGTTAATTTGATACCACTTTTCCTTGGCTCCTGAAGAATTTGTGATTGTTTGTTCTCCAAGTATTTGAACTTTTTCTCCATCCATAAGCGGGCCATTTACTGCGACCACTGAAGAAGAGTTCAGTTGCCAATAGTTGGTCCCAGGGCCGCCCCTGACATTCCAGACATCTTTAACATAACCAAAGTTACCTTCGATTTTAGTGAACGCTCCAGAATGAACATAAGCCTTGTACTTTGTAGTATCGTTCTGGGGAGCCCTTTTCAACTGTGTATCCAGTGTTTGATCAAATGTACTGGAATATTGAGTGCTTTTAAGGGTAGGGCCAATTTGGACACCGGTCTTATATACATAACCGATATGTCCGCCGATACTTATTTCAATCCAATTTCCAGTAGTACTCCTATAGGGATAAACTTCTCCATTATGGATAACAGCAATTTGTTCTAAACTTCCTGATCCGTTATCAAAAACGGGTACATCCTGCAATGCAACAAAAGTCTTTTCACTTGATGCTCCTGCAGTGTTGTCAGCTGATTTGGTTTGTATATTATTAGAAAAGCCTAATGTGGTCCCTTCCTTATAGACAAAGCCATAATAATTCCCAAAGTACAGCTTATGCATATTTCCTGCATCTGCCACACGTTTAAAGGTTTGACCTTGTGTCAGTGTGCCGACTTTCTCCATTCCACCACTACGCTTATCGTAGATAACAGCCTCTTCTTTTGCCTCAAAATATTGGTCGCCGGATAAGAAATTAGTGTAGGTTGCCGGTTCATAAACATAACCGATTCTTCCGATAAAATCGATCTTGTACCAGTTACCCACTCTTTCAATAACCGGATAGCTTACTCCCGGATCAATAGAACCAAATTCAACTAACTGGCCCGAGGTGTTATCATAAACAGAGAGATAACGATCAGAATAAATTTCTCTGTTTGTATTTCCCACGCCATTATTGAAATTTTTTATGGAGTGGCTGAATGCCGGCACTGCTGAATCTTTCCATACAAATCCATAACTATTACCAAATTTAAGTTTGATCCAATTACCACTAATTGATTCAATAGGATATTGTTGGCCTTTATGAACAGCGCCAACCTTAACAAGGTTCCCATCTCTATTCTGGTAGATTGATAGATAATTATCGGTAATTTGGAAGTATTTATGGCTTGTATTGAAAACGATCTTCGAGGCAGGTTTGTAAATGTATCCTACCCTTCCGGAGAAATCAATTTTCAGCCAGTTTCCTGCTTCAGATATAATAGGATAGACTGTGCCCGGAGCAATATTACCCATTTTCACCAGACTTCCGGAAGTGTTGTCATAAACGGACAAATAAACATCACTTTGCACTTGGTAAATTGGCGAATAGCTATAGGTTAAATGGTTTTTGATTTTATCACCGGTAGCAGGAACGGTAGAATCTTTCCAAACAAAACCATATCCAAGTCCAAACTCGATTTTCATCCAGTTTCCCATTTGCGATACAATGCGGAATGATTGATCTGCAACAATATCGCCAACTTTAACAAGGCTCCCTGTACTATTGTCATAGATTGTCAGAGTAGGAGTCTTGGACATTAAATAACCAGTTTCCTCATATGTCAATGATGACTCCTGTGCTGTCAATGTCATCGTAGATTTACTGTCAGCTGAAGCCTTTGCTTGTTGCTCTTCCTCTGAAAGAATCTCAGCACCATCTTCTGTCAGTTTTTGCCCTGATTCTTCCTTAAGCTTTTCATCCACAACATGAGTTTCATCAGTTATTATAGTTTTCTCTTGAGAATCAAATTCTTCCTTTTCAGGGTCAGACACATTCTCTTCTTTATTAGGATTTTCAGCATCTGAATCTTCCTGAGTAGTTACATCAGACTTAAGAACAAAGACCTCTCTATTACCAAGAATGAATGAATAAGCAGAATCTCCTTCATTAGCAAGAGGATATTCTACAGCTTCTGTTGTGATTGCTGCCACTTCTTCTGTTACGGCATCGTAAAGGTTAATTTCTGCGGGAATGGTAATAAGACTGTCCCCTGCTTCCTCCAAGTTCTCGTAATCTTTGTAATCCTCGGAGTAACCCTGAGTCTCAACTTCTTTAAATATATCAGACGATAATTCAAGATTTAAAAGTCCAATTTGTACACTTACTTTTCCCTCTTCAGTGGACTGCGAGTAAAGAATCTGCCCTTCCTTCAATATAATCCCGTTTTCCAGAGAAACGTCAGCAATAACCTTACTCAAAGCTGCCTTCTGTTCTTGAGCTTCCAGATTTTCATCCGCTTCAGCCTGGATAGTTGAACCTTGGGCGTTAGCGGTAATCGGCAAGACCAGACAGAAAATCGACAGCGCTATTAGACATTGAGTCATAACAGCCTTGATCTTTTTCAACCTGATGTGCAAAATCTTTTCCTCCTATTGAAATATTTGTAACTTGTACATAATATAGTATATTGTTGTTAGAGTGAGGTTTCAATAAAAATTTCGGGGCAGCTCATACCAAAAATTGGCTTATATTTTATAATTTAATTATAGAATAATATGTCGTTTCGTGTTATTCTATCATTTGTTTCAAATATATATTGCTGTCCTTTTATTACAAAAAAAGCACCATTGATAGTTTTTTCAGCACGTAACTGAGCTATACTATATATATCGGTAAAAAAAGGAGTGTTACTCTTGCAAGACAAATTAAAGGTAATACCAAAAACGCTCATTATTGTTCCTGCATATAATGAAAAAGATGCGATAGAAAAGACTCTACAGAACCTCATGGATTTAAAAGCTGAGTACACAAATCTAGAGATTTGTGTAGTAAATGATGGTTCTAAAGACAATACAGCAGACCTTGTTAGAAATTTTGATGTGGTTCTACTGGATTTACCTCAAAACCTAGGTATTGGAGGAGCGGTGCAGTCTGGATATCGATATGCTTATGCGAACGGATATGAGATAGCCCTACAATTCGATGCGGATGGACAACATAACATAGGTGATTTTGAAGAGATGATTAACCCTCTTATCAATAATGAATGCGATATGGTAGTCGGGTCAAGGTTTCTTAAAAAGACTGATTACAAAGGGTCTCCGATACGTCGAATCGGAATAATTTATTTCACAGCAATACTGAGGCTTCTAACTGGTAAAACGTTTACTGACCCTACTTCAGGTTACCGCGCTAAAAATAGAAAAGTCATCAAAATGTTCTGTGATTATTATCCTAAAGATTATCCAGAACCTGAGGTTTTAATCCTATTACATCGAAAAAAGGCTGTAATAAAAGAAGTTTCAGTAAATATGAGTTCAAGACAAGGAGGAGTCTCCTCAATTAATTCTTTACGCTCAATTTATTATATGAGTAAAGTCAGCCTCTCAGTCTTTATGCAAAAAGTAAACAAGGGGTGAAATAATTGGATATTATCTGGGTGTCATTAATAGTGATTATGATATTATTTGTAGCTATCATTGAAGGTGTCAGGCGGAATTTCTTAGAGACAAACTATTCCCTCCTCTGGTTCTTCACCTGTATTTCTATGGCATTCTTAATTTTTAACAGATCTCTATTAGAGAGAATGGCTGATGTTCTGGGAGTCGTCTATGCACCATCCCTTTTATTCCTATTTGGCATATTGTTTCTTATTTTAATCATCTTTGATTTAACTAGAAGAATCTCTAAAATTAATGATCGGGTTATTGCTTTAACACAATCGCAGGCCTTGCTTAAAGAAGAACTTGAAAGGAAAACAAAGAAATGACACTTCCAATATTATTGATTACCAATATTCTATTACTTGTCACAGGACAAGTTTTATGGAAGCTTTCCGTAGCAAACATTTCTAATTGGAACCTTTCTGCTTTTGGAGAACTAATAATATCCCCATACTTTATTGGTGGTGGAATATTGTATGTAGTTGCGACGGGAGCTTGGGTAGTTATCCTCTCAAAACTTCCCTTAAGCATTGCTTATCCATTCCAGAGCTTATGTTACATCCTTGGAATGGTACTAGGAATTATCATCTTTAAAGAGACTGTGACTCCTGTTCAATGGACTGGTGCGTTTCTTATTATTGCAGGGGTCTTTCTAATAGCAAAATGATACTTTAAAAAGGATTTCTTCGACTCTCTGCATCGAAGAATCCTTCTTCTTATTTTCCAAACAATTGAAACAAAACAATAAATAATTGTTAAAGTTCAAATAAATTTATTTCGCTAAGGGAGATTGAATATGTACGATTTTTTTAAGAAGCACAAGGTTTTTATTTGTCTTGTACTCTTCTCTTTCTTTATTCACCTTGCTTTTTTAATTGCTCATCCAGCTTGGGGAACAAACCCATATGGAGCTAGAGATGCAAAAAAATATGCGGAAATGGCTTGGCGTCTAATTGAAAACGGTACCTATGGATATCACTCTTCAGTTGATGCCTATGTTACACCGGGGCAGCCGATTTACTTAATGATAGTGTTCTTGATTTCAAAGTTGACTACAATTGATCACCTATTACTTGCAAGAATCACCAATATGCTAATGAGCGTTTCTACTGCTGGCCTTCTATATCTCATTGCTCAACGGCTTTTCAAATTGCAAGCAGTTGCTATCATGAGCTCTTTACTGTATATAACCTATATAACACCTTATCATCGTTTTCGATCTTTATTGACCGAAGTTCCATCTATATTCTTTTTTTGTTTAGCGTTCTTTCTGCTCCTGTTGGCATATGAAAGAAACAGTAAAGTCCTTCATCTTCTTTTTGGAATTATAGCATCTGTAACCATTATGTTCAGACCGATCTTCGCCCCTATGTTGC
This sequence comes from Bacillus sp. SRL337, assembly GCF_984799155.1. NCBI lineage: Bacteria > Bacillati > Bacillota > Bacilli > Caryophanales > Bacillaceae > Bacillus > Bacillus sp. SRL337. Next base: position 4,101,358 of record NZ_OZ481793.1, read on the forward strand.
TCGTTCCTATGCTCGTTACGATTTACAAGCACGGATATAAATCATCCATTCGAATCGGACTTTTATGGATGGTCGGAGCTGTTTTGATTATGGGGCCATGGGTAGGCAGGAATGTGATAAGCTTGGGTGAACCTTACTTGTTCTCCTCTCATTCTGGAAATCCAATGCTTGGAGGGACTGATCCTTTTTATCAGCATGACTTTCAAGAACTTATCGACAAAGCAAATGAACTTGGAATTACGCAAAAAGAGTATGCAGAATGGCGAATTGCCAGTGGACTAAGGCATGAATTCGAACTGTACTTCTCCTGGTTTACCATCGGAAAGACACTTTGGTTATTTAACCAGGCTGACACAGTCGATTACTATTCAAATGTTTTTCCAAAGCCTATCTATCTTGGGATATATCTTCAACACTTCCTCGTAGTGCTGGGAGGATTATTGGCATTTTTAACTCTCCGTAAAAATAAGGCAATACTTGCACTATCCTGGGGAGTAATAATCTATATCGCATTCTCAAATATTTATTTACCGATTCCAAGGTTTGGTTTTTGTATTATACCGGTTTTCTGTTTGTTAACTGGTTATACAATCATTACTTATTATCAAAAGCTTTCTGCTTATTTGAAGGATCCCTACATTCCATTCAGAAAAAAAGAGTCCTAAAAGGGTGAAAAATCCTTACTTTGATGATGATGAAGACACAGCTTGTAGACGCAGTCCAGAATTGGACCTTGTCTGCAAGCTTTTTTTATTCAATGAACTAGTAATAGCCGGTTTTCGCTGCAGTCATACTACTCCGAGAGACGACGGAAAGCATCTTCGTTTTTGCCACTTTAAAGATGATAATTAAAACAAAAACAACAGCCCTGGTTATTAACCGGGGCTGTTGTATCAGATCAACCATTATTCAGTTCATATTTATTAAGCATGTCTTTCATCGATGATATCAAGCTATCTCTTATGTCATCATCCTGAAGAGCAAACTCCAATGTTGTCTGAACAAAACCAAGCTTTTCACCTACATCATAGCGGTTTCCTTCAAATTCATATGCAAATACTCGTTGAATCTGGTTTAATTTTTGAATGGCATCGGTCAGTTGGATTTCCCCGCCTGCACCCACTTCTTTTTCTTCAAGGAACTTAAAGATCTGCGGAGTGAAAACATAGCGGCCGATGATCGCCTGATTAGATGGAGCTGTACCTTGTTTCGGCTTTTCAACAAACTCTTTCACCTGAAACAGGCGGCCCATCTGTTCTAACGGATCAATGACTCCATATCTGTGTGTTTGAGACTCAGGAACCGACATGACACCGATAACAGAGGATTCCAGTTGTTCATATTGATCCATCAACTGTTTTAAACATGGAGTGTCAGACTGAACGATGTCATCTCCCAGCAGCACAGCAAATGGCTCATCCCCAATGAATTTCTTTGCACACAGGACAGCATGCCCAAGGCCAAGAGGGGACTTTTGGCGAATATAGTGAATATCCACCAAGTTAGAAGCTTTCTGCACCTTCTCCAGAAGTTCAAACTTATCTTTTTCTTCAAGCATCTTTTCTAATTCAGGAGCACTGTCAAAATGGTCTTCAATGGCCCGTTTCCCTTTACCTGTTACAATGATAATATCTTCAATTCCAGCTTCTATTGCCTCTTCCACGATATATTGAATAGTAGGTTTATCAACAATTGGAAGCATCTCTTTTGGCATAGCTTTGGTAGCAGGCAAGAATCTCGTTCCTAAACCGGCTGCCGGAATAATTGCTTTTTTTATTTTTTTATTCACGATTATCCACTCCTATAGACAGTCATACACACTTTATTATACCTCATCTGTAAATGTGATAAAACCATGCCTCTATCTTCCTTAAAAATCAATAGGACTTAGCTTCGTCGGCGATGACAAGTCCTATAGTTTTGTTCTTGTTCCAGATGCTGTCGAAATAATATAAAGGTACTTCTCTTTCAACCACATGCGGTGAAATTTCGATTGTGAATCCAGGCTTTCCTTCCTGTCTGATAAACCAATCCTGTGAAGCACCACTCGGACTATAGATTGGACTTACCAGGGAATAGCCCGTAATACTGCCAAGCTTCCTTGCAAGTGCAAAATCCCTTGCATAGTGATCTGTCTGGTTGAAATACCAATATAGAATCTGACCAGATGAGTGGTAGCTTGCAAACGCTTTGAAATCGTGACTCAAGATAAAGTTGGACACTGCCTGTGCTTCAGGTTCTGTTAAAGGAGCCCGCCCTTTGTAATTTTTCGTGGACGGCCTTCCGGTATTATTAATGATATTTTCCCAATCCGCAGGGAATTGCCGATTAATATCGACTCCTCTGATATTGGCTTTCCAAGAAGTAAAGTTTGTGCTCAAATTATTGATTCTCAGAACTTCCTGAGGATTCTTCGCACTTGTATGACCTTTTTGGACCAGGGTCACTCCATCCGGATTAACCATCGGCACGAACCAAATGCTTGTCTCGTTTAAAATTTTGCTTACATTCATACCTTCAAAAAGCTGATGTGTTGCATATGAATAAGCATAGTTATCAAGCATAGTCATGACAATATTGGTCGTCATATGCTCCCTGGCGTGGGTTGAAGCATCTACCAAGATCTCTTTTGACCCTGTTCCAAGTTTCAGTGCATATAAATCTCTTCCATCTACAGATTTTCCAATGGTCGTCAATTCTGTAAATGAAGGATACATTTTTGCAAGTTCGTGCAAGTCGTTTACCATTTCATCGTAGGTATAAACTCTTTCTCTTGCGTTAACTACCTTGGAGGCATTTAATTTTGTTGCAGGAGCATAAACATAAGCTTCCCTGCCCGAGAAGTTAATCTCATACCAGTTACCCATCTGGCTGATGACGCCAAACACTGAACCTCTTTCAATCTTACCGATGTTTACTAATTTACCTGTTGAGTTATCATAGACACTCAAAGGCTCCAACGCAGTAAAGTAGACAGATTTTGCCTGACTTCCGGATAATGGAGGTATGCTGCCGCCTCTATATGGTATAGTGGCATCTTCCCAAACAAAGCCCTGCACTTTCCCAAAATCAATCAAATGCCAGTTGCCATAATCTTTTACTCTTTTATAGATTTCACCTTTTACAAGAGAGCCTGCATCGATCAACCTGCCATTTTCATTATTAACAACTTTCACATTGTCCTGAATGACTTGGAAGTATTGATCACTATCCTCAAAATCCACCTGTACTGCATCCTTATGAATGTATCCTTCTCTGCCGGCTACCATAACTTTATACCAGTTGCCTGCTTTACTGATGTAAGAGTAGGATTTGTTTCCATGCAGAAAAGAAATAGGGACAAGGCTTCCTGACGAATTGTCATAGACAGTAGCGTCCAGTTCCAGTGTTAATGTTCCAGAACCTCTGAATCGATCTGAGATAGATGCGTCTGCTTGTGCAGGACTGGTTGCCTTTTTCCAGACATACATCCTGATTCCAGCTATTTCTATTACATGCCAGTTCCCCGCATCCCCTACTCTCTTGAATACCTCTCCTTCTGAAAGGAAGCCTTTTGTTTCCAACTTGCCATTGTTATTCACTACTACTGATACATTCTCCTGATCAACCCTGAAATAACGATCAGAAGAGGTGAAGTTCAGTTTTACAGCTGAACTGTGGATATAGGCTTTTCTCCCCAGCATTTCTATGATGTACCAATCTCCGGTCTTGCTTATATAGTCCAAGCTTTGACCCTTTAGCAAAAATCCAATATCAACAAGGGATCCGCTCGAGTTATCATAGACAGTTGCATTATCAATCAATTCAAGCTCCATAGAGCCTGTATCATTTATGTACGGAACTTCAGCAGCAGACGCAGATACCACCGCTTTCTTCCCTACATAAGCTTCCCTTCCGCCAACAGTCACCTCAAACCAGTTGCCCAGCTCTCTCACCTTACGGAATGTTTCACCTTTTTCTACCTGCCCCAGCTTTGTCAGAGAACCTCCTTCATTTGAATAAATAGAAGTGCTGGCCTCTACAACCTGAATATAATCCGATTCAGGGACTGCCGCTGCAGTATAGGACGCTACCTCTAAGCTGTCTTTCTTGATAAACCCTTTTCTACCAGCCATATGAAGTTCCAGCCAATCACCATTTACTGAATAATACTGGTTCTCAATTCCTTTCGCCAGTTTCGCCATTTGGAAAGGTTCTGCCGAAGACAAATCGTATACGGGAATATCCTCAATGGTCTTAAATACAGTCCCTTGCTCTTGAGGTGCAGTCACTTCGTCAAGCTCATCCTTTGAGACTGCTCTGACCGCCTCTTTCCAAACGAAAGCTTTATGCGGCCCGTACTGGAGTTCCAGCCAGTTTCCATATTCTCTTGTCAGCTGATACGAAATGCCTTTTGTTAACTCTCCCTGCTTAATCAGTTCTCCTTTGCTATTCTTAATATAAATGGAGGTATGATCGGATACAGCAGTAAAGGTACGCTCTTCTGAAAATGAATAAGAAGGCTCAGCTGAAGCTGTTTCCGTTTGAGCCTTATCTTCTTTCACAGGCTTCTCCTCTGCTCCATTCTGATCCTCAAGATGATAATATCTATTTCCGATTACAACCTGAGTCTTCTCTTCATTCACAGACAATTCCATATCTGATTCCAAGATAATTGCGGGCTCTCCCTCATTTAACGAAAGGACTGTACCTTTAGGGATCACTTCCTTGGAAAGCGAAGATTCTGGAATGTATGGCGGCATTTCTTCCTTCGCCTCAATCACTTCTACACTTTCTTCTGCCAGCCCCATATCTTTCCCATTGAGATAAATTTTATAGGAGCCGCCTTCAAGCCTTTCACCAAAAAACTCTGCTTCCGGTGAAATTCGCACTTCCCCTCCCCCGTTTACGTTCACAATTGTGGGTTTGGTAACTTTCAGATAGTTTTGATTCTCTTTTGCAGCTTGCACATTTATGCTTAAAGCCGGCAAAAGTAAAAACAAAGACAATAGTACACAAACAACCTTTCTTCCGTTTATTACCATATGAACCTCCAATCTATGTATAAAAAATTTATATTACTATATCATTCTATATATCTCTCATTATATATTCAAGGACACACCATTATCTGGAATAAGCTATTATCCAATACGTAGTCATATAGTAACGCCTATCGTTTTTTACTTAGTATTAAAATATACACTTGTAAAAATCCTGGCCATCCCGGACTTACCTTCCAGCCCAAACACCTTGTTATAAAAGAAATATAGTCATAAAGAGGCAAAAAAAACCAAGCCTGTCCAAGACCTGGTTCATAAACGCATCTTACTTTTTCACCATTTGTTTCAATGTCTCTAACTCTCTCACTCTGAATAATCGTGCAAAAACAAGAGTTAAACTTACAAGCAGGACTCCAGAGATAAGTAATTCTGCCGGATTCCATTCCAGCAGACCAATCCACTTCTTTGCATAAAAGAGCAGAACATATACCAGTACAAAAACAGCACCCTGTTTAGTATAATTCCAAGCATTTTTCAGTTTAAGATTCAGCCTTTTCATTAACAGAATAATTAAGAGCAACATCTGTACATATGCACTAATTGTTGTCGCCCAAGCAATCGCTTCTTCACCGTACTGATCAATAAAGAGCAGAGAAATGACCATATTCACACCGAACACGGCAATCAATCCTGTAGTTATCGCTGAGGTTGGCTTTTCCATAGCATAGAAGAATCTGGTTAAATACACATTGGCTGCATGGGCAAGCATACCGACAACCAAAATTTTAAGCAGGTTTGCCGTGAGGGCCGTCGAGTTTTGATTAAATTGGCCATATTCGAATAACAGCTTGATTAATTCCCCGGAATATAGAAACACAAATATTGACGCTGGCACCATAACGAATACCATCAGGGACATCCCTCTGTTAAGGATGTCATTTAATTTATTATGATTATTGGCTGCAATAGTTTTAGCAATCAAGGGATAGATGACAGTTGTCACAGCCGTCATCAATATCGTTTGCGGCAATTGTACAAATTTTGAAGAATAATTTAGTGCAGCAATGGCCCCTTCTTCTAATTGAGCAGCAAAAATCCGATGAATCAAGAAGTAAAATTGTAAGGTAGCCCCCCCAAACAAAATCGGAAGAGCTATAAACAGGAACCGCTTTAAGTATCCTTCCCCGGCTTCAGGCAGCTTCCAAGTAAATGCAGGCGAAAGCAGTTTTTCTTTTCTCAAGGAATAAAAAAGGAGGACAAACATACAGACAGCTCCCAGCAATGCACCATATGCATACGCCGTTATTCCGGCAACGCTATAGAGTCCTGCTGCTGCAGCCACAAACAAAATATTATTCAGCAGAGGACCCAGAGCTGAAGTTCTAAAGCGATTATGGACATTCAGGATTCCTGTAAAGTACATGGATAGAGCAAGAAACAAGGTTGAAATACCCATCCATCTAAATAATTCTGCTGTCAACACCTCTTCTTTTCCAGTGAACCCCCAAAAAACGATATCAATCCAGAAACGCGGAAAAAGGAAGAAGGCCAGGCTGACTGTTAGAAAGAAAAAGAAGGAATAGGTGAAAATGGTCTGCCTAAGGGCCTTTTGCAGTGAATCCTCTGTTTTCGAATACACACTAATAAAAGCAGTGGCAATTGCTCCCCCTGCTGCGATATAAAGGAAATTTGGAATTGTATATGCCGCCACAACGCTGTCCGCTTCCATTGATGTGCCAAAATGGTATCCAATCAGAACCTCCCTGAAAAAGCCGACAAAACGGGATAAAAGATTAATGATGGCCACTGTCCCGATAATTTGAATCAACGATTTTGCTTTCAAGCTAACACCGGCCCTCTTAGCTAAACATTCTTTCTGATAAAGTCATCTAATATAGACAGGATCTTTTCCCTGCCGCTTACAAATCCCCTCGGCTGAAACGTTTCTGCTTCCTTCAGGATATCCTTCAAGTCAAATCCATCATCCCAATATAAGATGTGGCCGGCATCATAGAATTGACGGACGATTTCAAGCTGATGATCGTCATTATGTTCTCCATGCCTTTTCCAGCGGGGAACAGCTATCATTTTCTTGCCCATTTTGACTCCGGATGTTATAGATCCGGTGCCTCCATGAGTAATAATCAGCCTGGCTTTCCTATAGTAATCTTCCATTTCCCCATAGGTCATAAATGGAATGAATGTCATATTCGGGCTCCTGTAAGGAGTATGCCCTGATTGAACGTTCACATCTTCCTGAATGATACCCTCTTCAATAAGAGAATCAATTTCTTTCAAAAGTCTTGTAAAAGGCAGTTCATGCGTTCCCAATACAATAAAAATCAATAGATCGACCCTCCCAGCACGGCTTTAGGGTAATGCTTCTTCATTCCCTCCCATTGAACAATGAACAGATCAGCAATAGGATACACCATTTTGCCTGATAATGTGGGTGTCGACGTTTTAGCAAAGCTTTCGATGAACACAACTTTTTTCCCAAAAAGCTTAGCAATGTAGCACATGGGCACAGCTGTATGAGCACCAGTTGTCACCACAACATCGGGCTTGTATTTAAAAAAGAAGAAGAATGATTTCAGAATATTATAAGTGAACTTAAAGAAGTACTTAAATGGATAATTCCTTGCCCCATAAACAAGAAATGACATTGGATATTCAGAACTCAGCTCTTCCGTAATAATCGATTTTTCCGTAATAATGTGATAGTCATATGACCCGAAAATCGGCTTTAACTGCAATAATTGGGTCAGATGGCCGCCAAGTGATGATATAAATAAAACCTGTTTTTTCATAAAATCCTACCCTCCCAGCAGGAAGTAATAGTCCTGCAAGGTATATAGTATACTTAGACTGTTTCTCTATTTTACCATATCAGAAGCATAACACTACTTCTGAAAATTAATTTAAAATATCTTTCAAAAGCTTCCTGGAAACCCTGGTTTCTTCCTTCAATTCATCAGAAAGAGTAATATAACGCTCCTGAATCCTTGACCAGTCTTTCCCTGCAGTATCAATCAAATCCGCAAACACCTTCTCATTATCCAATTCATCCATTGAAACATAGGTATCCAGTTCGCCTATTCTCTTCATGAACGACTGGACCTTAGGGTGATAACCGATGCCAATTATCGGGGTTCCTGCCGCAACCGATAGGATAAGAGAGTGCAGTCTGGTGCCTAAAATAAAGTCCATACTCCTTGACAATTTAATCAGTTCTTCAGGATGAAGATTTTCTTCATTAATAATGGCAGCTTGCTTCTGCGTCATTTTCCCGTAAATATCTTTAGTTGCTCCAACATCCTGAGGAAACTTTGTTGAAAAAAAGGTTATTTCAACATTATGTTCCAATACTGCCTGATCCAAACATGCTGCCATATTATTTATATAGCTGTCATAAATAGTTGGATCGCTGACTGGCCAATAGGCAGCACTGTAATAAGGAAGAACCGTTACACCTATCCGTTTGATTTCAAGAGTTTCCTTTTTTTGAGAAACATCTCCTAAGGCAAGGGCAGGATCCGGAATGACATCTATTTTCTTCCTTACTCTCAATGATTGCAGAAGACTCTTTGATTCAACATCTCGTACTGCTATGACTGAGGATGAGGCGATCATACCCTTAATAAGGTTCTTGCCGGTAAAGGTTGTGATCGGACCTGCCCCCGCTCCGTAAATGGCAACTTTACACCTGAAAATCTTAGCCAGAAATACCAATGTACTGTAAATCGGAGTGTCCCTTTTAAACATGTCCATCAGCACTCCGCCACCGCCCATAATGAGGACATCCAATTTCTTCACTTCATTGAAATGCTGTGATAAAGTCGCGGCCACAGATCTTAGCATCGACCCCTTTTTCTTGATTAAATAATGTGATTCTATATTATAACGGGCATACGTATTTTCCGGATTATTACTGAACAGAACAATACTTTCACGGCCAATTCCATATTCTTCACTAAGCTGGATTAAGATGCCTTCCAGTATCGCTTCGTCTCCGTTATTATCATGTCCGTAATTACCTACTATCCCTATTTTCATTGTTTTACACCTATCGTCTATTTTATTTCGATTTGTTTTGTCGAAAAGAGAGTTTCCTTTCATCTAATAAAGAGTAGCATATGAAGGAAGGATAATAAAGTATGAAAAACGTGAAGTTTCTTCATATTAAGGAATACAGTTAGAGATAAGGTAATTCCTTTGCAGCATGGTAAGTGTTGTCTTTCTGAATTCATTTTGGCAGAAAAGAATAAAAAAAAGAGCGAGGTAGACACCCCCGCTCATCTATCATTCTAGTATTTGCTGTAATAACTTTTGATTCCACGATAAATGGCTTCTGCATAACATTCTTTGTACTGGGAGGAAGTGAGTTTAGAAAGATCGCCACTATTCGAAATAAAGCCTAACTCGACAAGCACAGCAGGAATTTCCTGATACTTGATGACATACCATTCTCCTTCTTTTGTTCCGCGGTCAGACATGTCAGCCATGCTGACAATTTGTCTTTGGATTTCTTTAGCCAGATTATAACTTTCTTCACTATTGTCGTTGGAACTATTATTATAGTAAGTTTCAGAACCCTTTGCCGCCGAGGACCCCGCAGCGTTGACATGAATACTTACGAAAAGTTCAGCAAAACGATTTTCCGAATACTCGACTCTCTCCTCCAGTGATAGGAACTCATTATATTCAGAACGGCTCGTCAAAACTTTTGCTCCGGCAGTCTTCAATTTATTGGCTACCCGGTTCGTTACATCCATAACGATATCCTTTTCATATACAGATCCATTCACAGCCCCTGAATCCTTTCCGCCATGGCCTGCATCTATTACTATTATTCTGTCCTTAAGAGGATTAATTCCTGTATTGACCAACTTGAGGTACGTTTTATGAACATAGGCTTTTTTATCATTGTACTCGATTTCAGCCCAGTAGCCCCCGATGGAATACACTTTCACAACGTCACCTTTATTCAGGCGTCCGGCAATTGAAGAACCTGTAGTAGGAGCAGTTCGGACATTTAAGGAGGAAGCAGTAACCTTCCCTTCTGTTACAGCTCTTTCTGTAACAGTCAATTTATATTTATCAGAAAGTGCACGGCTTAAAAATACTGAAAATTGTGCTCGTGTCGTGCGATTTTCCGGTCTGTATTTATTCATTCCGCCATCGGTAATTCCATTATAATAAAGTGTATTGATATAAGAAGCTGCCCAGAAATCAGAAGGAATATCATCAAAAATAATCGGCTTAGCTGAAGAAGCTCCAATATCCAGACCAAAAGCCTTTGAGACGATCTTACTCATTTGTGACCTGGTCAAATAGCCTTCAGGATCAAAGTTTCCGCTGGTCTTACCTTCAAAGTAACCCAGGCTGACTGCCCGTTCAATCCAGCCGGCTGCCCAATGATTCGAAGGAACATCAGAAAAACGTGCACGATTTGGTTTTAATTCGCCATACCCTTTTGATAAAACCAGCATCTTTGCTGCCTGAGCCCTGGTTACATTATTCTCCGGCTTGAAGTATGTACCATTTGATCTATCATACCCTCCGATTACACCCTTGGAAGACAAGTAATTTATCTCGGATTGAGCCCAATAACTTGATTCCACATCATTAAACATTCCACCAGCCATGACCTTACCCTGTATCCCAAACACAAACCCAACTAGTAACAGGCACATAGTAAAGGCTTTTGCCCACTTCGCCGACATACAACGAAACTCCCTTCATTTCCCTTATTCGACAGTTTTCACTAATTATTACGTTAATCTGTCAATTTCTATATCGGAAAGAAGTAAAAACTCTTTATACTTTTTCAGAAAATTAAACATGAAATATATTCCAATTAATTTATACTTAAAAAAGTACAGCTTCTTACTGCTGCACTAAAGTTCTGCTCTCACAGAAATATATGAGAATCTCGGCTGGTTAATGATATATTATCATACACTGACACCGTCTATAATTAGATAATATTACCATAATAATATCAATTATTCTATTGATATTATGTTGGATTTCAGCTGTATACTGACGATATAATAACAGAAGGAAAAAGTTACTAGGGGGTGGATTTGTTGAAGTTTTATATAATCAGTTTTCTTATTGCATTAGGAGTAATATTCTCTTTCGGCCAAAAAGGGTATGCAGACAGTCATGAATGGGTTACATATTTTAATAGTGAAGTTTCCGCCGAAAACTTTAAAAATCAGTTTCCGGACAAAGTCCTGTCCCAGATGGACTCTATCTTAAGAGTGAGGGGTTTTGAAGAATCTTTCTTTAATAATTTTCCGGATATTTTAAATGTGGAACCAAATTATATCAAGCATGCTGCTGCGAATTCAGTGAATGATCCATATTTAGGTGAGCAATGGTACCTTGATACTATCCATTTTAATTCGGTTGTTAATCGATACCCCACTCCGCAGTCGAACTTACTGCTGAATAAAGAAATAACCACCCCAAGCGGGAATGTCAGATATTCGGGGCAGCCTCTTTCTTCTGCCGCCATCACCTTCCCGTCAATAAACCAGACTCTGAACCGTATTTCGCTCGAACTTGAATCAGCAGATGGGCCGTGGACATTAACAGTCAGAAACTCATCAGGAAGCATCATCGGTACAAATACGGGTGATTTAAAAAAACTTGATGTTCTTATTCCAGAAAAATCCTATCGATCTATCACTCTGGAAATCAACACAAAAACCAAATGGAATACAGCTCCTTCTATAACTCAAATAACAGGAGTGAATCATGTGCGAATTGGTGTTTTGGATTCCGGAGCAGCCCTTCACGAAGACCTCTGCGGAAATATATTGTACAGTCTAGGGAAGGATTACAATACTCCAGGCAGACTACCCTATGATCAATATGGTCATGGCACCCATGTGACGGGGATATTAGCCGGATGCAGCAATAACAGCATCGGTATTTCTGGTGTTACCGGAAATGCTCCAGTCGATATCATTCCCTTTAAGGTCCTTGATGATGTTGGTACAGGCGGAGACTTTGAAATCAGCCAGGGAATTGAAGGTGCCATCCACATGAATATAGATATTGTAAATTTGAGTTTGTCCGGCCAAGGCGAAACAATCATGCTGGAGGACGCCATAAAAAAAGCCTACCTGAATGGTGTAATGATTGTAGCGGCAGCTGGAAATTATAACATCTCTACAGAGAGGGTTTTTCCCGCTTCGTACCCATATGTTTATACAACCGCATCTGTTGATGACCGGTTAAGGAAGGTGAACTCTTCTGATTATGGCTGGGAAGTCGATATCAGCGCTCCAGGACAGGGGATATATAGTACATACCTTAATAACTCTTATAAACAAATGACAGGTACATCGATGGCCGCACCCATTGTAACCGGTGCGGCTGCCCTTATCATGCATGAACACCCTGATATATCAGTGACAGAATTAAGAAATCTGTTGTCCTATTCTACTGATGACATCCTTTCCAAAGGGTTTGACATTTACAGCGGCACCGGTATCATCAATTACTCCAAGATTTATGACCAGCATGCCGCCAAGCCACTCGAATGGTTAGATGCCAGGGAAGCACAGCCTCATACGAAAACTGGTTATCTGCTTTCTCTTTCAAACGAAATGGCAGGGAAGGAACTGTATGTATTCAATAATGAAGAGTTGGTTGTACACTCAACTGTGAATTCAGTATTAGAAGATGTGTCTTTGGCCCCTTCTTCATCCAAATCCAAGTCAAAGATTCTCACATTAATTGTAGATAATGGCCATGTGTACGGAATGGATTATACCTATTTAAATAATCCTAAATACAGTGAGTCCGACTATTTAGATGTTCCTGCAGCCTACTGGGCTTATAATGATATTATAAAGTCTTCCTTTTACGGATATATCCACGGACATGATAACCACCGATTCGAGCCAACGGATTATATCACCAGGAGACATGCTACAATGATGCTTAACCGGTTATTCAGATGGGAAACACTCAAAGAAACTACATCCCCATTTACGGATGTATCAGATGAAGTAAATGCCATCAATCTGGCAATGCTGGCAGCTTCCAATGAACAGGTGATCAAAGGGTATCCTAATAACCACTTTTATCCTGAGAACAGTCTTACGAGGGGGCAAATGGCATTAATACTGGCTCGGGCATTGAACGTGGACAGCCGTTCCATAACTGATGTCCCTTACCGTTTCAAGGATGTTACAAAAGGCAGTGAAATTTATATTCCTATCACCAATCTCGCCGAGCTTGGAATCATTACCAAACAGGACTATTACAAGCCTGCAGATAAAATAAATCGTGCTCAATTTGCTGCAATGATCAACCGGACACACGATTATTTAAGTGAAAATTAGGATGATAAAAGAACACACATAGAACTTCTATGGTGTTCTTTTTTTTAGTCAGGATCAGCTCTCCCTTTTTGGACCTGGCTCAAATCAAGCCTTCTAAACTCTTAAATTTACAAACCTTTCGAAATAAATTTACAGACTTTTAAAAATAGAATGTTAGACTTTAAGATGTTAATAAAACTAATACCAAAGGAGAAAAAACATGCCTAATAATTCAAAAAAGTTAGTTGGTCTTACCGCAGCTCTTGTTCTATCTGCTGGTTCGTTCAACGCCCTCTTTCCTTCTATTCCTGCGAAAGCCGAAACGGAGAACATTAAGGTACAACTTCTGAGTTTGAACGACTGGCACGGACAAATAGATACGACAACTACTATTGACCTTGATGGGGACAGTACAAAAGAAACAGTGGTGGGAGGCGCCCAGTATCTTGCAACACACCTGAAAAATTATGAAGAGCAAAATGAGAATACTCTCATTGTCCATGCCGGAGATATGATAGGCGGTTCTCCTATGATTTCATCCACTTTCCAAGATGAGCCTACTGTAGAAGTTATGGAAGCTATGGGAGTGGATATCGGGACTGTAGGCAACCATGAATTTGATGAAGGAATTTCTGAATTTAAGCGTATGGTCAATGGCGGTGAACACCCTGAAGGAAAAGGGACTGAAGGTTACAACGGAATGAATTTCCCAATTATTGCGGCTAATGTATATGACAAATCCACCGGGGAATTGATATTGAACCCTTACGCAATTCAAGAAATTGATGGAGTGAAAATCGGTTTTATCGGTGTTTCCACTACCGCTACTCCTGGTATGGTACAAGCTAAAGGCAATGAAAACCTTGTAGTGGCCGATGCACTGGAAGCCATTAATCACTATACGGAAGAACTTACTCAGCAGGGGGTGGAATCTATCATTGTTCTTGCCCATAATACTGCTGAAGAAAAAGATGGGGAACTTATAGGGGATGTAAAAGAATGGGAAGCGAAATTGAATGACGAGGTTGATGTCATTTTTGCCGCACATAATCACAAAACGGTGAACTCCAAAATCGGTGATAATGTTGCGGTTATCCAGGCGTGGGAATATGGCAATATGTTCGGAGCGGTTGACATTGAAATCGATCCTGAAACCGGTGATATTGTCCGAGAAAACACTAAATCAAAAGTTGTCAATAACACTCATGATGTTGCTGAAGATTCTGCAGTGAAAGCCATCCTTGATAAGTACGAGGCAAAGATAGCTCCGGTTAAAGACGAAGTAGTCGGAGATAGTGAATATGACTATGTCTCGCAGCGTTATCCTTTTAATGAACGAGCATATGCTGACCATGGGCTCGGAAATATGATTGCCGATTCAATGAAATGGGCAATGGACTCTGATTTCGCTCTTATGAATGGCGGAGGGATCCGTGCGGGTCTTGACACTGGGCCCGTTACTTTCGGCGAGCTATATACTATTCAGCCGTTTCAAAATATGCTTCAAGAATTCACCACAGACGGGAAAGGGCTTCGCAAAATCCTGAATGACCAAATTTCTCAATATGGCCTTGATTACTCAATTGCTGGATTTAACTATACTTACACTTTTGATCATGATGCAAAGACTGGAAAGGTTGAAGATATCACCCTTCCTGACGGGACACCTATTGGAGAAAATGAGCACTATACCGTAACGACCAACGACTTCAGTTTTGCAAATAAAGGCATGCACGAAGTGGCTGTCGGTGAAACAGAAATGGGGCCGATTGACTCCGATGCAACGGCTGATTATGTAAGACAATTAGATGGACTAATAAATTGGAAGTCCGAAGGGAGGATCATGCAACTATCGAAAACATTCAAAGATGTAGCATTGTCCCATTGGGCGAACCCTTACATTTTTGACTTATCCCACAACGGGATTGTTAAAGGAAAGACACCTGAGTATTATAATCCTCAAGGTTCTTTAACACGTGCACAATTTGCTTCTATGCTTACAAGGGCATTGGACTTAGAAGCATCCGGCAAAACACCTTTTACAGATACAGTTGATTTAAAGCAAGAGACTCAGGAAGAAATCGAAGCTGCTTACGAAGCAGGGATTATCGAAGGGGCTAAACCGACTCGATTTGAGCCAAACAGACCAATCACACGTGCACAAATGGTGACGATGTTAATGCGTGCTAATGAATATGAGAATGGGGAAGCCTATATCCCTGCAGAAGGAAATGTTTTCAATGATATAGGCATTTTCAATCAAGAAATGCAAACAGCGATCAATGCAGCAGCAGAGCTGGACCTTATAGTCGGTTACGGAGACTCCTTCAAGCCAAGAGAAGGCTCCACACGCGGACAGGCTGCTAAAGTTTTATCCCTATATTTACTAAAATGATACAGGTGTAGAGCAAGCTGTTTAACAGCTTGCTCTATTTTTCACCCTCTTGGTTGAATCCAATTTGATCATCTAGCAGCATACCTCTGAAAGTATACATAATGCAGATTACCATTTCTTTGACACTAGCTAACCTCTACTATTTTCCACCGTTCTTATCCTCTTTATCCAATTCCTTTTTGTAGTCTTTGGATAACAAATCCCTTTAGCAATAACCTTCAAGCCGGCATCAAATTTAATTGACAGTTTAATAAAGATAGACTATAATATTTAACTTATTTTATAAATTGGGTTCTTTTATTAGAGCAAACCTATACAGCGGGAATAACTTCCAATTTAATTGAGTCCAAAAAACCCTAGGAAAAAGGAGGATCACCTCATGAAAAGAATAGAATCAATTTATTTCTTGCGGTTATTTGCCATGATGATGGTCGTACTAGTTCACGTAACCGGCACCTTTTCTTCCACGCTGCCGATGGATGGCGATGCTTTTGCCAAGTATCACTTCCTAAATCGCTTTATTAGAATAGAAGCCGGTATTTTCATCATGCTTACCGGATTGGTATTCTTCTATAACTACTCTAAGAAAAAACTATCAATTCCTTTATTCCTTGATTACTATAAAAAAAGAGTCTGGTATATTGTAGTTCCCTATCTTTTTTGGGCCGTTTTTTACGAGCTTTATGCTCATTTTACAATTAACAGAGGGCTGGAATGGGCGGTGGTAATCAGTAGAATCCTTCATGGCGAGTCTTATTATCAGCTTCATTTCATCTTTCTTATTGTACAGTTCTACCTTGTATTTCCCTTATTCATTATATTGGCTAAAAAATCTCTATTTTTCAGAAAGTACATGTGGCTGATCGGCATTCTGGCTCAAGTACTCTATTATTATCTAAATACTACCTACAATCTCTTTTCTTTTAAAACGTTCTTCAGCATGCTTGGCCCTTATTTATTGGGGGGCTGGATCGGCATGTATTATCAAGAGCAGAAACAGAGGGTTTACAATTTTAAGTCGACAATCCTCTACGGTGTTGTTTTCTTCATCTTCGGCACCGCAATATCACTGCTTTATTATTATCTTTACACCATTAACGCCTTCCGTCTGGATGGCCTCTATTATGTAATGATAGAAGTGGTTTATCTGACCGCGGGAAGCTATTTTCTATTTAGAATAGCCGAGATTCTTGAGGATAAAGTATCCGACAGGGTGATGATTATCGTTCGGAATATCGCCTTTTATTCATTCGGTTTTTACCTGCTGCATCCCATAGTCTTAAGAGAGGCAGGCAAGTTCATCCCTATTCACAGCAATTATCTTTTCCATGTGGAAGTTCTTTTAAGATATGTCGTCACTTTAACAGCCTGCTACCTCATTATTTGGATGGTACACCGATTCTTCATTTATCCTGGAATCATTTTCGGCAAGCTGCCTAAAAAGGCCGTTTCGTTATCACCTGCCAATTTTTTCATGAGAAAACGTGTCTCCTATGAGAAAAAAGAGAAAAAAAGTGTATAATGATTTATCCACCCGCTTCAGCAGCGGGTGGTTTTTTGTCTTTCTAAGTAGTCGTTACATTTTTATTTCATTTGCATCCTGTTATCTCTTGACCATGCTCCCCTGATTAATCAGCACCCTCCCTTCTTCAATGTAACTGTATTTCATCCCCTATCTTCATTAAATCTGCCCTCTTAATGCTACCTTTAAAATCCGCAATAAGAATTTAATAATCGTAAAATTTCTGTCATCTTTTTTCGTGTCAATGGGTATGATATTAAAGGGAGGGTAATAAATGAAAAAATTATTATTACTTTTTGGATTGAGTTTTGTTCTTATGTTTTCTTGCTGTTTTTCTGTAAGTGCTTCTGGGGGATTCAATGATGTTCAATTATACAAAAAAGAGATTAATTATTTAGCAGACTCAGGGGTTGTTAAAGGATACGGAGATACTTTCAAGCCGGAAAACCCTGTGAGGAGAATCCAGGCAGTCCAAATGATTTTAAGAGAAAAAGGGATCACAGATTTTTCAGATGCGGCTGATCCAGGATTTACGGATGTATCAAGAGGTGACTATGGATATGGCGAAATTGCCAAAGCGCTAGAAATGGGTTGGATAGAAGGTAAAACGGCGGAAGATGGCAGCAGATACTTCGACCTCTGGGGTTCTTTGACAAGAGGGCAAATGGCCAAAATCCTTGTAAAGGCTTATGACTTGTCAGGAATGAATTCAAATGATTTTAAAGATATGCCAGCTTCCCATTGGGCGCATGATTATGTCAGTACTCTGATTCACCATAGAATAACCAAGGGCTTTCAGGATAATACCTTTCATCCTCAAGAAATTTTATCCCGCCAGCATTTTTCAGTATTTTTGGCAAGGCAGATAGACAATGACTTTCGACAACCGGAAGTTCCCATTACATTACAACATGGAAAAGTCTATTTTCAAGGAGTGACTTTATGGTCTTCCAAGCAGGAAGTCATTAAACACTTAGGTAAGCCCTTTACAATAGAACCAAATGAAATGGGAGCAGGAGAGCTGTATCTCTATTATCCTTCTTCTTTTTATGATGATACACTCGTCATTTCTCTTACAATTTCAGGAAGTGTGGATTTCATAAACTATAGAACCTTCACGAGTTTCCCTCTAAGTATTGATAATGAATTTGTTACTCATTTTAAAGGTGATATATACGGAGAAATAAACGAACAGAACCCGCCAAATGATAATTGGTGGCTCCATTATTATTTCCCTCACGGCACTTCTCACGTCTTCATGACTGACTCCCATCCTCAAGAAGATAGCAGTTACTATAATCGATTTAAGTTGGGGCCGCAATATGAGGGTGTTCCTATCGAAACGGATGAATATTTTGAACGGTTATCAAAAGACGAAGCCATTGAAGACTATTCTAAATATTGATGGTTGCTGTCTTCCTGGTTATAGTTAACGCAGCTGTTGATACTTTGCTTGGAGTAAGTCTATAAGAGAATTTAAACTAGCTTAGAATGACAAATAAAACTTTGAAAATTTTGGCACCTATTTTTTGTCGACAAAATACGACAAAAAATGATATGATTTAATTTCGGTAAGGCTGTGGTTGGTTCACCAACCCTGCCTAAAGACATCAGCCCTGGAAAAGCTGGTGTCTTTTTTGTCTTTTCTTTAGAAATGTTCCCCGCCAGCATGACATCTAATTCATCAGTATGATCAAGACTCATGCTTAGTTTCTAAACACCTTTTAAACCAGGGCATGTTATCGCAATCTTCCCCACATTCGCTTTCACTTCACATGTGGAAACCTCTAAAGGTTACAATCTCATAAAAAAAAACCCTTTCCAACTTGGAAAAGGATTTTAATATTATTTATTAACTTTTAAACTGGTAAGAACATTTTGTCCCGCTTCATTTTCATAAAATTCTACAGTTACGCTGCTCCCATCTGAAACTGAATCAAAATCTATATCCGTTTCAAGAGTTCGAAGCACATAAGTCTCATCATCAGTCTTAAATTCAATAGATTGTAGATCTACCTGGCCGACAAAAATACCTTCCAGTGTTACTGTTTCTTCTTCACTCTGGGCTTCTTCCGAATTCGTCTCATCATTTGTTTCTTCGCTTACAACATCCTGATTATTATTTTCATTGTTGCTCTCACTTGCATTGTTAGTATTACTTGTTCCACAGGCAGTGACCAGCAGGGCCAACAAGACGACAATCATACATTTTAGTAAATTCATGGAGACCACCTTTTTTATTAATATACCTACATACCTTTTATCGGAAAAATAAAAAAAGACTTTAGTGTCAATAAGTAAAAACTGGACTTTCTATTCATTCTACGATCCCTCCCCTTTGTCCAGTTCCTCACGCCATAAATAAACTAAGTTGTTTTCACACCAGCATACTCGATACCAATTGTCCTTCTCATTGTAATAGGGGTACTTTATATCATGAAAAGAATTCCAATTTAAGAGAACTTTGAAATCTAGAGATAATTCCCTATAGATTTCCCTTGTTCCCTCCATTAAATAAGGCCTTTTTAATTGATAGCAGATTATACATTTTGCGCCTTAATACTCAAGAATATTCTGATAATAATTGATAATATTAGAGCACGGTAATGTTTGGGTTGGTCTACCAACCTTGACCATAGGACATTGGCTTTGGAAAAGCTGGTGTCTTTTTAAGAGGGCACTGAAAATCTGCCGATTTCTAAACTATAACTAAAATTAATAAAGAAAAAGCCACCCCTTCTTCCTATAAAAGGAAGAAGGGGTGGCTTTTTCTTGGATATAAACATATATGCTGCCCTTTATTATCACATTAGTTTTAGGATCCTTTTAATATTTACCGCAAATATAGCCATGGCACCTTGTAATTCCATGCCAATTAGACCCGAGGATTCTGCTACATCATACCCGTGTCTGTGTTTTAGTTCACTATTTTTCGCTTCAATTTTATATCGTTCTTTTGCCTTTTCCTTAAAATACTCGCTTTCCTGGAATTTTGCTTGGGAGGAGTGCTGATCGGACTTTATAGTAACGGAATACGTCTTACTTTTGGCTCCTTCCTTGTAGCACCCTTCTCTCAGTGGGCATCTCTTACATTTATCCACGTCATAATAATAGGTGTCTGCCTGGTTTTTGCCTACTCCTTTTTTACCTTGCCTAGCTTTCCTTATAGCCATATGTCCTGCCTTGCAGACATACATACCCGCATCCTTATTGAATTCGAATTCGTCCTCTTTTTTTCGAGCACCCTGAGTGATTAGAGGGTTCAATTTTGAAACCAGTTTGATTTCATTTCCTTCACAATATTCAATATTATCTTTCTCGGAATAGGCCGCATCCCCAATAACCGTCTCCACTTCTATGCCCGCGTTTTTACTTTTCTCTATGAGTGTCTGCAGTTCTTTCCCGTCACTCTTTTCTCCAGTGGTAATGGTTGCGGCTGTAATAATACGTTCTTCACTCATCGCAAGATGAGTTTTATAGCCAAAAAAGGAGGAATCTGCTGTTTTGTGTCCCACTTTGGCATCCTGATCATTCATGCACTGGAGCTGCTCAATATCATCGGCAACCGTTTCTTTCAGGAGATTAAGCTGTTCCTTCACTTTGGGATATTCTAAAAGGATTTCTTCCTTTTCTATCACCTTAATGAGCTTTTGTGAGTAGGTTATCTCATCTTCCAGAACATCATTGGTTGGCTTCACAGGGAACTTGTCCTTCATACTTTCGTTAATCTTATAAATCGATTTTCTAAGATTCTTGGAGCGCTCCATAAGAATTTCCTTTGGCTTCATTTGATTATAGCGGGCTTTGGTATGGGTGGCATCAACAATAATGGACTTACTTTTTATAATTTCTTTCTCTATGGCAATCTCAACCGTCTTGTTGACAAGCATGTCTAATAAGTTCATGTCCTTTAACCTAAGTTTACGAAACTTAGTCAGAGAACTTGAATCAATGACGGGCTCTTCTGGAGCCATATTCAAAAAATACTTGAAAGACATATCATATTTAGACCGCTCAACAATATCGACATCTGATACATCGTGAATGGTTTTCAAAAACAAATATTTGAACATGCGAATAGGATCAATCGCATTTCGCCCATTATCATGACAATATTTATTCTTTAATTCATCAAAAATAAAGGAGAAATCGATTAAATCGTTTATTTTCCTTAACATATTGTCCTGAGGAACGACGATATCATAAAGGTCCATATACTTACTGAACATCATTGTTTGTTGTTGTTGAATCACTGGAAACCACCCACTTAATATTGTTAGTTCTATTATAAAGTAAGGATTTATTAGCGGGTAGTGTTCTTTTTTCTCAATGTTGATTGGAGTGGAAGGTGCACGACCTCCTGCGGGACTAGCGGGACAGGTGAGACCCCGCAGGCGAAGCCGAGGAGGCTCAACGCCCGCCCCGCGGAGTCGTGCACCTGGAACGGAAATCAACATTTTTTCGTAAAATCTGAAGTAAAAAAGGCAGAATCGCTCTTTGAGGTGAGCGATTCTGCCTTTTAGAACTTTATTGGACTTTTTCAGTGCCCTCCTTTTTAATTGGCTCTTTTTTTAAACTATTTACTATTTAGATACGAATTCAAACATCAATGCCTTAATTCCCTTGAAAATCCTTGGTAAGAGAGCAAGATAGGAGCTACTCTCCCTGTCGAGTCTAGTAACCTGTTTTCCCTTTTGGGGTAATCATCAATATACTTTTTCCCTGGTCAACATGAATGAAATAAACCTTTAATGGTTCCTTGGAGGCCCTAAACGGTCATCAAGCAAACGCGCCATGAGTGCAGAAAAATGCTTCCTCAATACCTTTTTTTCAGCTTAATTTTCCCATCGTCATAGCCGGTTGTATTTTTATTGGCTACCAATCTATCTACTTACTCATACGCCCAATGTTTGCGTGTTACATCTATAGATGGTTTAGAATATACCCCTTCAAGATTATAGACTTTCAATAATACCTTAGCCATCTGCCTTCTTTTAAAAGAACTAAACTTATCAAATACTTTGTGCCGTCTCTCGCTGTTTTTCCATCCACAATCACTAATTAAATTACTTTAGCCACTTCTGTATAGCCAAATTCCCCAGGCTTAAAAATCAGTAAATCCGGAATCTGGAATAATTGAAAGGTCCGTTACGTCGATTCCGGCATTAGAATGATGTTATGGACTCTTCCATTCCCATTCCCCTTCTATTATCATTCTGATGCCTTCTTCCTCACTCGCATCAAACAGCCTAAGTCTTTGCCAGGGTATTAATCATCATGTGTTTAATCTTTGAGACACAAGACTTCACCCTATCTTGGCAAAAATCATTTATACCCGGTGAACAAAAAGACACCAGCCTTTGTAAGGCTGATGTCTTTTCACTATCCGGCCGATTACTTAAAGCGATCGTCCTGGATTCTTGCTAAGAACATTGCAAATTGAGCACGTGTAATTTTATCTTGCGGCTTGAATGTATTATCTTGGTATCCTGTTGTAAGGCCATTGGCTGCCAATGTGTTGATATAACCTGCAGCCCAGTATCCTGAAGAAACATCTCTGAATGAAGCTCTCGTTGTTCCTTTCAGCTCGTAAGCCTCAACTAGAATTTTGGACATTTGAGCACGAGTCAGAGTACCCCAAGGATCGAACTTTTTAAGGTCATTCCCTGTCATGATTCCTTCATCGGCAATTGCTGCGATGACCTCATATCCATAATCTCCCGGCTTAACATCTTTTAAATTAGGATTCGGGCGGTTCGCCGTATCCAGGTTCAAGGCACGTGCGATCATCTGTGCTGCCTGAATTCTTGAAATTGATTCTGTTACACCAAACTTTCCATTATCGTAACCGTTGATAACTCCCTGGACATTCAATGTTTCGATTGCATCCTTAGCCCAGAATTTGCTATCAACATCTTTAAAAGATTTAGGCGTTTTGTTTGTCTTATAGATTGTAATGTTTTTGATTGTCGTGTTTCCAGCTAAGTCAACGAGCTTCAATTCAAAGTGGTTTTCACCGTCTTCCAGCTGAACTTTTTCACTTAATGATTTGCGGTGTGTTTCCATCACATATGGTTCTCTCAATTCATGGTAATACTTTTCACTGCCATCAATGTAGAATCTCATTTCACTGAAGTTATCAGTCAAATCAATATCCAGAGTCGAAGTGTCTTTGTCTGTATAGAATGGTGTATTAACATTGACCTCCGGCTTCGAGGAATCAATGAAAACCTTTCTCAAGAAAGAGATTTCATTTCCTGAAGAGTCTACACCGATAAAGCGGATTTCCTGTACACCATCTGACTTAAATTCAACAGTTGTATTGAAGTCGTAACGGCTTTCTTTAGCATTCCAAGTCAATGTAGTATTCTTACCATTGATCAGAAGCTTTTCAACAGAAGACGAATCGTTCACATATCCTGTTACGGATACTGTTCTTTCATTGTTCGTACCAAGAGCTTCAGGAGTAAGAGCGGTTACAAATGGAATAGTTGAATCTTCTCCGAATGTATCGGATCCTGTATTGCCTGCCCAGTCATAAGCAACCACTTTAACAAACTCAACATCCTTTACATCTTTAAGAACATAACTTACCTGGTTTGCAGCAAGCGGCGTTTCTAACACACTCTTTCCATTCACAATGATGTCGAAGTGTGAAACTCCAACTCCTTCGTCTTGTGCAATCCAAGTGACCTTATGGGTATCTGGATTATAAGCAGCAGAAACAGAAGGGCTCTTCGTGTCTACATAGAACGGAATCAGTTTTGACTGCCAATCAGCATCAGGGTAATCAACCACTGACTCAATTTCATAATAGTATTTTCCATCAGGTAAAATTTTGCCTTTATACTTACCATCCCAAGCAGCCCCGGCAAAGTCTGTGTGGTTTTCACCAGCTCCGCTGTCATAATAGTGCTTTGTCACCTCATTTTGAGTACGAAGCGTTAGAATTACATCCTGATTTCCATCCAATACCTTGAATTTCAAATGCTTGGCATTTCTCAAGAAGGATAGAGAAGGCAGAACCGTATCTTTCACTCCATCTTCATTTGGAGAGATAGCAGCCTTATCGCCGAAAGCTTCTTCAGAAACAGGGTTGGTTCCTAAGAAAGTGTAGTTATCCCCATCAGGAGTAACCAGTCCGGTTTCTCCATAAAAAGAATCCTCTTCATAGATTGAATCATCCACTATAGGAGCTTCATCCCATTCACCGTTAAACCCTACATATGGAACCGTCAATTCAGGGTTCACATCATTTATATCCGTGAATGAAACGAATCCTTCTACGAAGTAGCCATGTTCAAAGACATCCTCCAATGGACCTTCCTCAACCCAATCTACTGCATCCGTTAAATCAATGGATACTTCTACTTCAATTGTATCGTTAGCAGGAATAGTCACTTGGTACTGCCCATCCACTTCATTTCCATTAACAGAAGTAATTTCAATCGGAAACTCGCCAATGCCAGTCTCTTGATCGATTGTACCTTCTTTATAAATACCAGCTGTTTCAACAAGATTTTTTCCGTCCATTGCCAAGTCTGTTTGAACAGTACCATTGGCTTCATAAACGGCAGCCTCATCTGTGACATTGGTTAATTCAAGCTTAAAGCTCGCTTCATCATCAATTTCTTTAAGCGCAGCTTTACCGATTCCTGATTCTTCCTCAACAGCTATTACCGGTGTGCTCATAGCAGCATGAAGATCCATTAACCCTGCACCTTGGCGGCGAGGAGAATAGGGAAGTCCTGTCACGTAATAGTCATTATAAAGACCCGTATCAAGCTGAGGCCTGGAAGTATTCATAAGAATATTCTTTGCCATATTGACTCTTTCAGAGCCTGATAATGCGAAGTCCTCATCAACCCTTTGCATGACAAGCGCAGATCCTCCGGCAACGTGAGGAGATGCCATGGAAGTACCGCTCATTAATCCATACTTATCGTTATTTAATGTTGATAGGATGCTTCCGCCTGGTGCAGTGATTTCCGGTTTAAAGTCCAGATTCGGAGTCACACCCCATGAAGTAAATTCAGACATCTGCGTATTGGTAGGGTTCAAAGAAGTGACTTTCTCTCCTTTAAACGCAGCCTCTACCTTCTTACCTTCTCGAAGGGCACCGGCTAATGTATCTCCTGTTTGTTTCAAGATAGCCAACTGAGGTATGGCAATTGCAGGATCTGATGCCATGTTGATGTAGCCGGAGACATTATTATAAATAACTACTCCTGCTGCACCCTGCTCCTGGGCATTCAACGTTTTGGATACAAAGCTGGACTCGCCGCGCTGTATCAAGGCGATTTTCCCTTGTAAATCTATTTCTGCAAAGTCGTTGGCACCCGGGTTATCCGTGGAATCTCCCGGCATTCTACCCAGACCAGCATCAACTAATTCATAATAGTTCTCACCGAGCGAACTTGGTTCTGCTGAACTAGCAGATTGAAATGCTACAACATCTCCAGCCTCGCCATCGATTTGGACATTGAATCCTTCTAGATCCAAATATTTGTTCTCGAAGGAAGCAACTTGCAAGGACTCACTAGAAAGCCCCGGGGAACCGACCAAGCCAATATCAGGATTGCTTGCAAATGGATTAGCATGCCCTGATCCGAACCTGTCAGAGTTTCCAGCTGAAATCGCCATCATAACCCCATTATCAACTGCCCTTGCAATCGCTTTTTGTTCAGGATCATCCGGAAGTACGAAGCTTGCAGTGGAACCGAGGCTCATATTGATAACATCCGCCCCAAGAATGATCGCTTCATCAATGGCTTTCACATAGATGTCACTCCAAGTAGAAGGCATTTCCGGATCGTTTCCGAACACCTTCAAGCCAAGAAGCTGAGCTTCCGGAGCTACACCTTTAATACCGCCCTTGTCTTCATCACCGTTTGCCCCTACCGTACCGGCAACGTGCATACCGTGCATACTAGCATCTGGTCCGATATCAAGAATCTGATTGTTTTGATCAGCGTAGTTATAAGCATATGGGACTTTTTCTGTGTAATACTTACCAGCAAGATTTTTCTGGCTGATAAGTTTATCAACATCCGCCTTCGATAGTTCAGGATCTGTCTCATCACTCAACACCATGTCTCTGTGTGATGGATCGATACCTGTATCAATAACGGCAACCGTCATGCCCTCGCCTTTATAGCCGTAATCCTTCCATGTCTGCTGTGCTTTGACAAGCTCTTTGCTGTACAGCATTTCCGGCTTTTCTTCCGGTCTTTGGTATTCATGAGCAATGTACACATTCTCTACATTATCAAGACTTTCAATGACTTTAACGGATTTATATGTAACTTCACCGCTGAATCCATTCACTACTGTTGTAAAGCTTTCTTTGTAATCCATCGGAATGGAGGAGTTCTTAATATCATCTTTAACATCGGCTTGTGCAGCTAATGCCTCACCTTTCAACTTCTTTTTAGTAGTTTCAGATAATTCATTATAGCTTTCACCTGCACTTTGAGCCGAAAACATCGCGGGTTTATCTTTTAATTCGACAATTACCCTGACTTTATCACCCGGCTTGTACGTTTCTTCCTCTTCTTTAGGAGATGACTTCACCAAGGACTGTTCTGCCTTCTGGCTGCTGTCCTGCTGTATCCTATTTACTTTAGCTGATGCTGCGCCCATGCCAACATTCGCAAAAGCCAATAGGAAAATAACCATTCCCAAGAAGAACTTATTAAACTTCTTCACTAAAAATTACCCCCTTAAAATATTTGTCATCTTATGGATAAAAAGGTAAATAATCCACAAAATTCGCAACTTTATTTTAATTCAAATTTTCAGACAAGTCAATTTTTGACTGCCTTTGTATTTTTTTGTTTGGCCCTTAAAATTCAATTCTCTTATTCTAACAACAGGCGTTACCAGAAGGGATATTTCCTATTCATTGGCGGTGAAATTTTAACAAAGTGAAAACCAATAGACTGCCATGCTTACATAGTTTTCCGCAAACCAAAAAAGCCCCCAATCTGGAGGGAGGGCACTGAAAATCTGCCGATTTCTAAACTATAACTAAAATTAATAAAGAAAAAGCCACCCCTTCTTCCTATAAAAGGAAGAAGGGGTGGCTTTTTCTTGGATATAAACATATATGCTGCCCTTTATTATCACATTAGTTTTAGGATCCTTTTAATATTTACCGCAAATATAGCCATGGCACCTTGTAATTCCATGCCAATTAGACCCGAGGATTCTGCTACATCATACCCGTGTCTGTGTTTTAGTTCACTATTTTTCGCTTCAATTTTATATCGTTCTTTTGCCTTTTCCTTAAAATACTCGCTTTCCTGGAATTTTGCTTGGGAGGAGTGCTGATCGGACTTTATAGTAACGGAATACGTCTTACTTTTGGCTCCTTCCTTGTAGCACCCTTCTCTCAGTGGGCATCTCTTACATTTATCCACGTCATAATAATAGGTGTCTGCCTGGTTTTTGCCTACTCCTTTTTTACCTTGCCTAGCTTTCCTTATAGCCATATGTCCTGCCTTGCAGACATACATACCCGCATCCTTATTGAATTCGAATTCGTCCTCTTTTTTTCGAGCACCCTGAGTGATTAGAGGGTTCAATTTTGAAACCAGTTTGATTTCATTTCCTTCACTATATTCAATATTATCTTTCTCGGAATAGGCCGCATCCCCAATAACCGTCTCAACTTCCATACCCGCGCTTATACTTTTCTCTATGAGAGTCTGGAGTTCTTTTCCGTCACTTTTTTCTCCGGTGGTAATGGTTGCGGCTGTAATAATACGTTCTTCGCTCATCGCAAGATGGGTTTTGTAGCCAAAGAAGGAGGAGTCAGCTGTTTTGTGCCCTACTTTGGCATCCTGATCTTTCAAGGACTGGAGCTGCTCAATATCATCGGCAACCGTTTCTTTCAGGAGATTTAGCTGTTCCTTTACTTTTGGGTATTCTAAAAGGGGCTCTTCCTTTTCTATCACCTCAATGAGCTTTTGTGAGTAGGCGATCTCATCTTCCAGCACATCACTGGTGGGTTTCAAAGGGAATTTGTCTTTCATATTTTCGTTTATCTTATAAATCGATTTCCTAAGATTCTTCGATCGCTCCACAAGAATTTCCTTTGGCTTCATTTGATTATAGCGGGCTTTGGTATGGGTGGCATCCACAATAATGGACTTACTTTTTATGATTTCTTTCTCTATGGCAATCTCAACCGTCTTGTTGACAAGCATGTCTAATAAGTTCATGTCCTTTAACCTAAGTTTACGAAACTTAGTCAGAGAACTTGAATCAATGACGGGCTCTTCTGGAGCCATATTCAAAAAATACTTGAAAGACATATCATATTTAGACCGCTCAACAATATCGACATCTGATACATCGTGAATGGTTTTCAAAAACAAATATTTGAACATGCGAATAGGATCAATCGCATTTCGCCCATTATCATGACAATATTTATTCTTTAATTCATCAAAAATAAAGGAGAAATCGATTAAATCGTTTATTTTCCTTAACATATTGTCCTGAGGAACGACGATATCATAAAGGTCCATATACTTACTGAACATCATTGTTTGTTGTTGTTGAATCACTGGAAACCACCCACTTAATATTGTTAGTTCTATTATAAAGTAAGGATTTATTAGCGGGTAGTGTTCTTTTTTCTCAATGTTGATTGGAGTGGAAGGTGCACGACCTCCTGCGGGACTAGCGGGACAGGTGAGACCCCGCAGGCGAAGCCGAGGAGGCTCAACGCCCGCCCCGCGGAGTCGTGCACCTGGAACGGAAATCAACACTAATTCGTGAAACCTGAAGTGAAAAAGGCAGAATCGCTCTTTGAGGTGAGCGATTCTGCCTTTTAGAACTTTATTGGACTTTTTCAATGCCCTCATCTGGAGGGAGGCAGTTTGCCATTGCAGGTTGCAGAGCAAGGTTGTGAAACATATATCCTTTTGTGTGACTATCACAGCCAGACAACAATCATGTTCTAAATTTCTTTATATTCATTAATAAACCTTTGGCCCCT
Organism: Bacillus sp. SRL337; assembly: GCF_984799155.1. Taxonomy (NCBI): domain Bacteria; kingdom Bacillati; phylum Bacillota; class Bacilli; order Caryophanales; family Bacillaceae; genus Bacillus; species Bacillus sp. SRL337. Next base: position 4,130,609 of record NZ_OZ481793.1, read on the forward strand.
GGCAATATTGAAACGAGTTATGACTGATATCAAGAGATTTTAGAAGTAGAATAGAACATAAAAACAGCACTGTAACTCCTTTAATAAAAGTTACAGTGCTGCTGTCACCAATTATGATATAATTCACAGGGAATTTTAATTAAAACTGAAACTCCGCCTGCTGTTCTGGAGTTATATCTTCATATGAATCTGGATTAAACGTATTACCGATAATAAACTTTATTGAATTTAATTCCTCAATATTGCTTTCAGTTATAACTCCGATCGTCCCTTTTGTTTTTGTTTTTCCGTAAAAGGTGCCCTCAAATTCATTTGTTTCCCAAATAAAATCATTACCAATAGCATCTAACTGTTCTCCTGTATTAGTAACAATCGTTTGGATTCCATTCCACCCAATATTACTGTCTTCTGTATTTTCGGCAGAGTAGTTTATCTGTATATAATTCAATTTCTCAGGCAGTTCGTTTCCATTTGTATATTGAAGTAAAAAGTCCGCGAAGTCATCTCCTACATTAGTAAGTTGTATGACTTTCATATCTTCTACTGTGAGTATAACCGGTGCTATTTCAACTGTTTGATTAACATCTTTTACTTTCAATAATTCAGCAGTTGTTCCGTCTTCATCGGTTGCCTTGTGTCCGACTTCAGTTAAAATAATATTTCCATTTTCGTCTTTCTTTGGTTTGCTATCCGGCTTATTTGTTACATCTTTCTGTTCTGCCGGTTTAGCCTCTTCCTTTGGTTGAACTGCAGCCTTTTCCTCACTGCAAGCAGTAAAGATGGCCGCTATGCATATAACCATTCCTAGCACAAACAATCTTGATTTCTTCATCTTATTTCCTCCTATGATGTCAATAACAAAGCAGTAATGAACTTGCAACATTAATATTATACTAATGTAACAATTTTGTGTATAAGATTCATTAATTACCAAAAAATAACTCAGGAAAAATATTTGTTATCTATTGGAAAATCCCAATCTACTCTTTTTCGAACTCATCATACTCAAGATGTCCCTAGCTTACAGTATCTTATAAGAGTTCCTTTCGCTTATGTTTAGTCACTGCCAAATTTTTTTGCTAACATCTCAGGCGTCAGTCCTATACAGCCAAGCGTAGCCCATTACTTTCCCTTCTATTAGCCTTAATATTTATAGCATTGTGCCTTGGTAACCCCACTGAATGTTTATCTTGCATTAATAAGTATTTCTAGAAGGGGATATTAGTGAGCAAAATGGAAAATCTCAATATTTCCATTAATACCTATATTTATCGGTCAATTCCGAAATCGATCAAGTGTAAATATCCAAAGATAATAGTAATTCAACTTGGTAACTCTTTTTGACAGTGTCAGGGAAACAATTTTTATTTTTCCAGAATAATCACTTTTGAACTTCTCCAATGAATAGTCCGTATTTATTTGATCCTCCGATTTTAGTCCGGATTAAGCAGTTTGAATATTTTAAAAAAAGTGCAAAATCTCCTTTTTTATATTAAAAAGTTATTTCAAAATAGATATATAGTAAGAATTTTGACAGTAGGTTCCAAATAATTAAAAATAGAGAATATATTGGTTACCTAAGGATCAATGGAATCAAAAATGATCCCTGCACAAGACAGAGATCATTTTTTCCTACTTCAATCTATTATAGTTATTTGCTCCATTAGACTTAAACTTTAGATTCCTCCAGGTATCCCCATATCTTCCGGGTGAACAGGAGGTGTATACCCTGAATCTGCTTCCACCGTAATGTCTCCAGTCACAGGAACCGTAACCTTAAAGTATTTTTTTGTTCCATCTGTGAATTCAGCCTGTAAAATCGATGTATCTTCATAAGTCCTTCTAGTGTTTGTTGTATAAACATCAGATGTGTAGATTGAGCCAGATCCCTGTACAATCAGCCAAGTTATGGTCTTACCATCAAACATAGATGGAAGATTTATTGTAGCACTATCACCTGAGGGATTATTCACAGCTAAAGTTAATTCATCATCATTTTCTACTTCTATAATATATTGAGTTAGTGTCTTACCACTTTCAGATAAAGGAGCAAGAACTGAAGCATCAAGAATAATATCAGTTCCTTCAATATATAGCTGACCAGTCTCATTCATAATGCTATACCACTGAGGAGAGCCATCTCCTGCAGTAATTGCGGCACGCAATCCATCTACGGTTGTATTGTTCTTTATATTCAGTACATAGAGTTCTTCACCCAACTGTGTAAGTGAATTAATCACTGTTTGACCAGGTTTTAGATCAATGGTAGTATCGTCACTGCGCGGCAATACTGTTACCTCAACAATTTCATCCAGATAACCAGAAGCCTTTATGGTCCATACATAATTCCCTGGTGAAGTATATCCTCCATATCCCATTACTACTATGTCAGAACCATTATCCATCCGTAGCTCATTATTCTCTGCAGTATATGAGATTGCTTCACTTCCGTCTTTTTGAAGGGTCACTTCTGTAATGGCATTATTATACTGTTCATTCATCACATGCCTAAAGTGAGGCAGAGATCCTACCTTACTAGTTTGAGTTTCTGAAACAGGAGGCGCTAATACCGGTACTGGAAATAGTTCCGGTGCTGGTGCCGGCTCTGGCGTTGGTTCCGGTATTGGTATCGGCTCTGGCATTGGTTCTGGTGCCGGTATTGGTGTCGGTTCTGGCATTGGTTCTGGTACCGGTGCTGGTGTCGGTTCTGGCATTGGTTCTGGTACCGGTGCTGGTGTCGGTTCTGGCATTGGTTCTGGTACCGGTGCTGGTGTCGGTTCTGGCATTGGTTCTGGTACCGGTGCTGGTGTCGGTTCTGGCATTGGTTCTGGTACCGGTACTGGTTCCAGCTCCGGCGCTGGTTTACTATTCTTATCCTTAACCTTGATAAATGATATAGCTACTTTTGCTACTTGCTCTCTGGTGGCATTTCCTCTTGCGTCAAAACTCCCATCTTTCTTACCATCCATCAAGCCTATTTGCACTGCATATGCTATCTCATTTTTATAAAGAGAATTAATTGTATTTTTATCACTAAAGTTCAGCTTTTCACCATACCCTGATACATCAATTCCTAAGGCTCTCACGAATACAAGAGCCATATGTTCACGGGATAAAGGTGCGTTACTTTTAAATGTACCATCTGAGTAACCTTTAATAATGCCGGCTTTTACCGCAGCTTCCACATAAGGGTACTCCCATGAGGTTTGAGGAACATCTTTAAATGTCGGACTGCTTGACTGGTTAGTAATATCCAAGTGATTAGCAAGAACCAAGACCTTTACGAATTGAGCTCTAGTAAGCATTCCTGCAGGATTATAAGTACCATTTTCATATCCGCTTATGATACCTGCATCTTGAAGCTGAATAATTGCATCTTTGGCAAAGGAATTATTAATGTCTGTGAAACTTGTACTTGCAAAGCTAGGGGTAGATACTACCAGTGGGGCTGCCAGAATGGTTCCAGCTGCGATTAATCCTTTGAGTTTTTTGTTTTTCATGATGTTCCTCCGAATTAAATAATAGTGTTTAGGACTTTTTTGCTAAACACTTCATTTAATTTATCGGTTCTGAAGAAGTATTATTAAAGGGCTTCTCTAAAATATTTTTCTTGAGAGAACCCTTATTATATATACCTCTCATTATTCAAATTTTATATTTCTCTTCATCATATTTTCAGACTTAAAAACTAAGTTCTTCCTTACATTGGTCCTTAATTTTACCAGACTGTTCATTGGGAGCAATTCCTGAATGATGACTAGTTCTTCAATAAAGACTGCTTTTTCTTTAACTCCTTTAGTTCAATTGGTTTCCCATTTAGCATTATATATTTTTGGTCTTCATTCATCTCATCTATGTGTGAATATCTTCCAACTTTTCTTCTGCAAAGTGATCATGCGCCTTCATCTCTTCTTCTCCTTCTTCTAATGCTGACTCATGTTTCTCCCAATCAATTGATGTAGATTGGTATTCTTGTCCAACTCTGCTTTGATCAATATTTCTTGTATTTCTCTCATCCCGTTGTAATTCATGAATTGCTTCCCTTCAGTTACAGTGACCGTAATTACATCTATGTTGATGTAGATGGGTATATAGACCCGTTATTATTTTTGTCCCTCTGTACTAATAGATAAAAAAAGAATGTGACTACCAGTGGAATACAAGATAGCGAATTAATAAAAGATTCCTGCCTGTTCATCTTTTATCCCTGAACAGGCAGAGCCTCTTTATTAGTAGTCAGAAGGGAATTACATAAGCTGACTTTGACCATCATCAATACACCAGATGGTATTGCCCATTGAGGTAGTGTGCTTTAGCTCGATGAGCAAATGCTATAGAGAGGCTCCTCCTGCCGATGAAGGTGAATCTCTTCCATTTTCCGCTCGATTGTTCCTTTGAGAAAGTAGACTAAGCTCTTCTCATGATCCTTCATCAATCCAATTCTAAAGTACCTATTTTCTTCAGTTGTCGCATATTCAACGAATTCAATTTGAAGCTGGTCAGATATAAAACTCGGATCCTCCTTGCTCTCCAAGTAATAGAGGCACGAATAACTTTCCAACCTGAAGGTAGTGACTGATTCGCCATTATTACCTGCTTCAAACCATTCAAGAAACTGCCATTCTATGATTTTGAGATAGGGTAGAGGTAATGTCCCCCTTGCCTTTAGCTCTTCAATATCGGCTAAGGTTTGTATAACTTTCATGATTCATCTCCTTTACAGTTTTTCTACTGCATTCTGCTTATCCTGTCGTGTTGTTTGAATATAGAATTTGGCAATCATATTAATGGTTGAGTGGCCTGTCAGCTTACTTACAATCGTGAGATCGTCTCCCATTCGAAGTAGCCTTGTAGCAAATGTATGACGGAACAGATGAAGGTGGAGTTTAATATCGATTTTTTTCGAAACATTAGCCAACCAATCCCTTATGGCATCCCTGTGCATCTTTTTCGCTCTCTGACTGAGCAGAAGAAATCCTTGATATTCACGAGTTCCGAAACCCGGACACCTGTTTATAGAAGTAGATAGATAATCAGTTTGATTCTCACGCTCACTTTTGTGTGATCCTCCATATAGAAAAGCAGTCGTTCCACTTCCTTCTCTGAAAGTGCTGTGACATGTTCACTGCCTGCTGCAATTTGAACTCGATCCCTCTTTAACTGATTGAAGCTCTTGTCGACCAATCCCTTCTTTTGAAGAAAGTTATTGTAGACTTTTAGATTGTTTACCTTTTTATTAATGGTTGCAACAGTAAACAATTGATCGAGCAGGCGCTGCTTGTATTGAACAAAGGAAAAGCGAGAAAGCAAAACTTCATTGTCTGCCTTCGCGCTAATAAAACTTTGATATTGCTTTACATCATTGCTGTAGGATTCAATGGTTTTAGGAGCTTTGCCCTCTTCGGCCAGCCACCGTTCAAACTCATTTAACAGATCGTCCATCTTTTTTCCTCCTAAACGTAAAAAAGATTCTCCAGTGCTGCAATGGCATTAAAGACTCTTAGTTTGTAAATCCTTTAAAGGTTGACTTTATTTTGTACCCGTAAACTCCAGGCATGTCTTAAGTTATTCGAATCTAGTATCCTGAAGTGCTCTGTGAAGATATTCTGCTGAAACTTCCAGCAAGTTCATTCTGGACCATCTCTCGCTAGAATGGACTTGGGATATAGTTGATCGCCCTGTCGATCTCCTGCTCATCAATTTCTATCTCTGAATCTACCACCTCCTCCAATAGCTGCTCAATCAAGTCCTCTTCAGATATCATCTCCGTCTCATAGTATCCAGTGGCGCTATCGAATTCTCTAAACATCACCTTTCCATTGATTGTGATTTTATGAAATCTAGTCATCTCTCATTCTCCTTTTCAAGTCTTTTCCTCAATACCGGCTCCCCATCCTTCAGAATGACCTGGATGAGCCACTCTCTCGTTTCGGGATGAAGAGCTATCAGTCCGAGCCACTCGGTTCCTTCTTCCTCGTCATCAAACACCATTGTCTCGAACAATAGTGTTTCCGGCATTTCCTCAGTCAATTCTGCAGGAATCAACTCCTCATCCACTTCATCCAGATAGAGTACATTTCCTTCAGAGCTGATTTGTTCAATAACAACCTTTACCTGAAACTCTTTTTCTAACACACCGACAAACCAATTCAGTTCTTCCATTGCTTCATCATCCTTTCAAAGGTATCCCTTTTCTTTCAGAGAAACGAAATTGTCATCTCCAACGATGATATGGTCCAATAGCTCAATGCCTACTATCTTTCCTGCTTCTGCTAGACGTTTGGTAACTTCTATATCTTCTCTTGAAGGTTCGGGATGCCCTGATGGGTGGTTGTGACTAACCATAAAGGAAGCTTCATTTGAAAGAATTCCAGACTTCAGTACTTCTCGTGGGTGGACGATGCTAGCATTAAGGCTCCCGATGCTAGAGCCGTTGATGGAAACTGGTTGATTTTTGGTGTCCAGGCTAATGACAATGAATGCTTCACGATCCAATTCCCCTAGGAAATGCTTCATTAGTTTGTACCCGTCTTCTGGTGACCGAATGGATCTTTCTTTGTAGAGCAGGCTGGATTCCCTAACCAGCTTCAGACTGACTATGTTGATTCTCTTTGCAGGTATAGTTTTGACTGGGCCTTCCTTGAGCAGTTGCAATTGTTCTTAATTTTCCTTTACATACTGTTTCATTTCAATTCCTCCTCAAATAGAAATAGCCCTAACTCCTCGAAAGGAATTAGGGCATACAATATTGTCTTCATAAAAATAATATATGTTTGTCATTCTTTTTGATTCGATCTTTAATAACAAAAGGCCCTGTAAAGATTTCTCTCCACAGGGCCTTTTATCACTTGGACATAGTACTTTGACAATGTACTAAAGTCTTATTTGTTACTCGCCAGCAGGTGCTGCAGGTGCTGTAACTGAGATAGTAGTAGTCATTTCGTCACTTGGAGAGTTCATGTCACCAGCAGTATTACCATGCTCATCAAATACCTTTTGGAAGATATTAAAGTCAGCATCTCCATCAGCCGCCAATGCTTTGATAGCATCTAGTGCTGCTACTCCATCAGTATCAGCAAATGTTAAAACCCACTTTTGAGTTGTAGCATTGTAAGTAGCTGATACTCCAGCTGCAGTTGCTGCGTCAAGGTTAGTAGTAGAACCTTCAGTATCTCCCCAAACATTTGCAGAATCAGCATAAAGATTGAATTCTGGTAATTCAGCATTATGATCTAGCTCAATGTGGTGTAACTTGCTTACATCACTTGCATCAAATTCAACTACAAGAGATTCGGCATCTTGGTCAAGGTTTGTAGGTGCTTTTACAGAAGCTAATGAAGCTTTAGTATCAACAGTAACATTAACTTTTACACCATTTAAGTCAAGATCGTATGATTCTCCATCCTTGCTTACAGTAACTGTATCCACATAGATTGATACTGTTTCTTCGATTGTTGACCCAATTGTTACTGATCCAACAACTGATGAATCATTATCAGCGATTGTTGTAGCCTTTGTAGAAACGAAATCGATATCTGTAATTGATGCACCATCTTCTAAATCAATTACTTCTGTTCCAAACAAATAGTGAAGTCTTCAGCTGCACTAATTGTAAAGTCATTACCAACCATTGTGTAAGTAGGAGCTGTACGAGTATCTTCTACTTCGAAAGTAAAGCTATCAACAGTTAATGATCCTACTTTGACAACTGCAGTATAAGTTTCGCCAACTTGGTAAGGAGTGCTTCCAGTACTATCAGTGTCATCAATAGCAACTGTTGCTGTTCTTCCTGAATAAGTTTTTTCGAAATCTTTACCAGTTACTTTAACAGAGAATGCAACATCATCACCGGCTACTTCACCGTTAGCATCTACAGGAGATACGGAAAGTGCCATTTGATCAGCATTGTAGTTCTCTTTAGTGTCGTCTGAGCTTGTATTCTTATCAATAACAGCTTTTGCACCTTCTACATTATAGCCTGCTACTTCTCCTGATTCTTTAACAGAAACAGTGATTGTTTTTGGTAATTTACCTGAAGTTAGTTCAACAGTTGCTGTACCTGACTTATCAGCAGTTGTAGAAATAGTTAATGTGCCGTTCAGATATGAAGCTGTTACTAGGTCCTTACCTGTTTTCACTGTTGCTTCAACAGATGCACCAGCTACTTCGCCCTCATATTGGTCTTCTACAGATACATCTACTGTAGTAGTTCGAGTTGAGCTAACGTTGCTATAAAGAGTTACAGCATCCTTATCAGTTACAATTGCAGTTGCTTCAGCCTTCGCTACTACATTCACTTGAACTGTTTGACTTAGAACTGTTTCAGAACCTTGTTTCACAGTAAGTTTAACTGGAGCCACACCTGCTTTACGAGGTGTTATTGCACCAGTTGATGCATCAATAACTGCTACTGCAGGATCAAGAGATTCAAACGTTACAGAGTATCCACTTGGAAGCACATCACCGAATTGATCTGTCAATTCAGAGTAAAGTTCCACAGACTCTTCGCCCAATGCAATTGTTGCATCTTGTTTATAGTTATCTGCATCAAAGTTTACAGAAGTTGTACCTAAAGACCAATTTGAAAGTTCTTCAGCCACACGAGTTTCACCTGTTACTTTAAAGCGATCACTCTTAACTTCTTCACCATCTTCAGTTGTAGTAACAACTTCTACAAAGATAGTGGAATTGTTGCTTAGATTCACTTGACCATTAGTAATTGTTCCATTAGTAGCGAAATCTACTTCAGTACCTTCGGTGATATCTAATCCATTTTCATCCAATACCTTGTATTCTAGAGCAGTTGCCTCTCCTGCAGGAACAACTTGGTCTGCAACAACGATATCAGCTGGTTCACCGATAACAAAGTCTAATGTTTGAGTTAATGTTTCTTCTCCAACTTTAACTGCAAACGTATAAGTTTCGCCTGATTTTAGAGCATCATAGAACTCAACTTTAACTTTAGAACCATTAGTTCCAACAGCAGCTGCGCTCATTTCGTCTACAAGTTCAACAGACTTCACATATTGCTTTTCGCCGGCTTCGTTTGTAACAACAACATCACCTTTAGCAATTTCTTCGATTGCAACGTTTAGGTTTAAAGTTACTGCTTTAGTGTTAATCGCACATGCCACATTAGTGCCAAACCTGAAACTTTTAACAATAAACAAAAAAAGGAGAATACGTCCATCTGTATCCTCCATCATTTCTAATATATAATCTCAATTTCATCACGACTCAGCAGTTGTAGAAATTCTTCATTACCTATTTTCTCTTTTTGTTGATTTAGGTTTAGTACTTTGTTTATTTTTCGATGATAACGGGTTTTTCTATCTGGCTTTCTATAGATAGGTATAAGGTCAGCTAGATTGTGATTAACAGTGTTTCTGAATAGACTTTGTAGAAGTGTATCATTGCTAAGAAAGGTAATATTGTTGGAAAATGGACTAGCTTTAGTTGCAGAAAAAAAGCTTCTTTCAACAAAATCATATAAATCATGATCTATTCCTACGAATGTCACATCTGCCTTGCCAGGTAGTTGTTCAATTATTGTAGAAACCCATAATAAAGATAATTCGCCTCTGTTTATATCCTCATTCTCAGAAAAAAAAGAGTGATATTCTGAGAATATCATTTGTTCCGCCTTTGAAAAATGTCGTTTCGCATCTTTCACACGATCTCTCAACAACTGAATACTAGAAAAGGCCCGCTCACTAGCAATTAGGAACTTACTTTTAGCTGCGTTTAAGTCATATTCAACTTTAAGCAGGTCTATTAGGTCTTCTTCTTTTACATAAAGGACTTTTCTAAATTTAGATAAATAGTTTAAATAGCGAAATTCCTGATCCTCAACTAATCTCATTTCTTTTGCAATGGTGTCTGTTAGAAGTAAGGGCGCACCTTTAGTATAGGTGTGAAATGTTAGGTCCTGATAATTATAAAAGGCTAGTTCATGTGAGGATATGGCCGAAGTATCATAGAGGTAGACTTGTTTCATATCATATAAGACATCGACTATTTCTTCCATGTCAGTAATAAATGGCGTTTCTTTTTTGATGAATTGATCCAGACTCATTTTTGTTTCTCCATTCCTAAGTCAGAAAAGAAGCGCTCGATTTCCTCAAATACTTTCTTATTAGATGTTTGAGCCACACTAGGTAAAGAATTTTGAGCCATTAGGGTTTCTAAACTCTTAAAATTTATTACATTGCTTGGTTCAAAAATATAGGTATCTTTGCCAAGTCTATGAAACTCTTCTACAAAATTTATCTTTTTATCAAATAAGGCTTTTAAATCATCTATCTTTATAAGGTTAAGCTCATATAGTCGGATGAGAATCGCCTTATAAGGAGCCTTAAACGCAATCATACATAGCAAAATTTTCGTGTAGAGCGTTTCTTTTTCATTTTCAGGACCAGTAAAAAAAGAAGCCAACTCATATTCATCGAGTAATAACAGTGCAGCAAAATAATCTGCCTTTCTCTCTTCACTGCGATTATCAATCTCAGCTTCAATAAAATGTAACTTTTCTATTTTCTTAAAACTATTGAGTAGATGATATAATTCATGAAATATAACAAAGTTTTGATACATTCTAGGTTGAGCTGAATTAATATAACAAATCATTTTCCCGGTATTTGTCGTGCGTATGAAACCTCCGAAGGTTAAGTCACGGATGGGGGCTTCAATTAGATAATGCTTTTTCTCAATGAGTTTTTTAGCACCATCGATTCGGCTCCAGCCTTTAGGATGGTAATTTTGTAGATAGTGATTGACCGCCATATGAATTTCCGAACGAATTCCTTTATTTTCTTCTAACAATTGAGGTAAGTCATCAAATGTAATTTCAGGCATTTGGATGTTCCTCCGTGTTATAAGTTTCAATTAATTCGAAAACCCTAAACAGCTGATGTAACCCTTCTTCACCTTCTTTAGACAAAGTACCTGCTGAAAAAGCGATTGCCTTTAATTCTTCAGAGCCTACTGGTTGGTAGTCAAATTCAGAATTCATAAAGTAGGTTTCCTCAAGTCCTAAAACCTCTGCTAATCGAATAGCAAAATCAAGGATATTCTTCGGTCTTTTCCCATTCAAATAATCCGAGAAATTAGATTCGGACATTCCAATTTTTTTTGCAAGCCTTTTCCTCTTTAATCCCTCACCATCGATAAAAACATTAATATTCTCCAATGTTTGCCTCACATGAGGTTTTAAAGAAGGTTGTTCATGAAAACCTGCCATTGATATCAACTCCTTATTTTAATTATAACATCACATATGTTAATAATCCATTATAGGCGAATAAACTTAGTGTTAAATCAGAAAATAAAGCTAACATAAAAATTAATCGCAAAAAAATTCGTTAAAACTGTAAAAGTGTATATGTTCTGTAGGTTTTTATTTTTATCTATCATTTATTAAATGCTTAATCTTTATGTAAGAGCATATAGAAATATCTTTTATACGGTTAATTGTTATTATATTTGTCAAAAATGGCAGTTAGACCATGTTAAAAAGGAGGGTAGAATTTTATTCATTTACATTCACTAAACAAGGAGGAAAAGAATGAGTAGTAATAATGATCGAACAGTAGCTTTAGGTAATCGATTAAAGGAGCTTCGTAATAAGCACAACCTAACCATTTCTGGATTAGCTGAAATCTTAGGTATCTCTCATAGTTATGTAGGGTTTTTAGAAAAGGGGACAAGAAAAGGATCTGAAGAAATCTTGAAGAAGTTTGCTGATTTCTTTCGAGTATCGCTAGATGAATTATTAGGACTACAGAATTTAGTAGTAGACACGAACCAAAAGTCTTTGCATGAAGGATTCCAACAACCAACAGATAAGATTGTTGAGTTAAATGGGTTATTGATGAAATTAAATGAGGAAATCCAAGCTTCATTAGTAGAGCAATTTAAGGTGCAGGTTCAACAGGCTCTTTACAACCTTTTGACACCATACGATATTTCAGATATTAAGCGAACTATCACAAAACTTAAAAACACATGGTTTTCTGAAAGCGATGAACTACTAGAAGAACCTCAAACCCAGAAAGGGTACATCAGTTTACCTAGTGGTCAAATGTACTTCCAACTAGAGCTAGAAGAAAATGCATTGCGTATTCAGCTACTATATGAAGACCGGAAACAACTAAGTATTTTTGAAAATTGGTTAGGCGAATGCTCGGCCTCCTATAAGACAGACGAGAATATTCAACACATTAATGAGCCACAAAAAATATTGAATATTCTATGGTTAAGTCCAAATTTGTCTTACAGAAAGCAATATTATTACTTAGCCGATAAGGATTTACTTTCATTAGAGTTAGACTATTCAGACCCCAAATTAGAATGGTATATTCACAACTACCATAAACGGAATTCCATCCAAGACATCGATCAGAATATAAGTTAAGAAAGAGGGTGAATTCAACCAATGATTATCCAGCCAAACTTTGATTTACCTACGTTCGCAAAAAAGTTCTTTCGGCATTTAAAAAGGAAGAACTACTCACCAGAAACGATTAAAGGATATGAAAAAGATTTAAATAAATTTACATCCTTTATTTACAATCTATATGATGGTTACATTTTAACAGAAGAAATTAGTAAGGATGACATTCTCGAATATCTAGATTTTTTGAGAGATCAGCCTTACAAGGCAAATTCAATCGCTCGGTACTTTTCCAGTATTCGATCCCTGTAGTTAGACTTTAAAACGAATCCAACACTAGGGATTACAACAAGAAATGTCTATGTTCCTTTACCGGAAATCTTAGACACTGATGAGATGGGACTACTCTTATCTACAGCTAAAGAACATTCTGAACTTCATCACGTGTTGTTAAGCTTGATATATTATACTGGTTCAAGAATTACAGCAGCTCGAACACTGTTGAAACAAAATGTTGACTTAAAAAACAATAAAATCTATTTTCCGCGGATAAAAGGTGGAAGAGATCTCTATTTACCGTTACATCCTACATTACTAGAATTGTTAAGTGATTATTTGCTCAAAACAAGGAACAATGGATCAGATTTTTTGTTTCCATCTCCTAAATTTATCAATAAACCAATCAGTGCGGCTGATATTCGGGTGAATTTGAAAAAGATTGCAAAAAAATGCAACTTAACAAAACGAATTACACCCCATGTTATTCGACACTGCACGGCGACACATTTAACACTGGAAGGTGTTGATCAAAAGTATGTTGCCTCTGTATTAGGTCATACTGATTCTCGTTCAACAGCTCGGTATCAACATTTAAATGTTGAGGACCTACGACCCGCAATGGGGAGATTAAGATGAAACTTGAAAATCTTCTTAAAATCACGATGATGGCAATACTCTTACGTGAACATAACTTACCAGTGGAACAAGCCCTTTGGTTAAGAAGAGAGCAAATAGATGCAAGCAAAAGAATAGTGGTTATAGAAAATTTAACCGTGTTGAATAACATTGACCCACTTTTTTGGGATTGCTATGAAGCCCTAATAAAACTAAATAGCAACCCCTCACCAAGTGAATATGTGTTTATCTAAGAAGAAAGGGATACTCTCCGCCGAGAGTATCTCTTTCTTCTTTCTACTGGTAAAACATCTTTTCATGGTTACCATTAAGAGATACCATATCCATAGTAGAATTTTCGCCAATTATTGTTTCATATATACAAAATAACTTCATAAAATTTCAATTTTATGAAGTTATTTTATATAAAAAATGGAGAAACCCCTGTACAGAAGGGATTTCTCAGCAATAGTCATTTCTAAAAAATGAGAAGTTCAGTATAGTCAACTTCTCATTTTATTATACACTTTTGGATTAAAAATTTTATCCCCTGTCTATACTTTCTACTGTAGATAGGGGGTGAAACAATTGAATAAAGATGTAGAACTAAAATCCACACAAATAGACTGGGTTGCTCAATTCCTAAACTTGCCCCCCAAAGATCAAATTGAATTTCTGTTCCGTCAGACGTTAGAAATGGAAATTCGTAAGGAAGTCGAAAGAAAAGTTTTCGGTAATATCGATTAAGCAGCCAGTATGAGTAGAGAGAAGTGGCTTTCTCTCTACTTGCTATTATTAATAAAAATACTAAACACAATACATTTCCAATAAAAAATCATCCCCAACCTTTCATTAAGTTGCGGGATGACTTCTTATTGGTATGAGTTCCATTTGTTCATTGAACGTAAACTTCAACTGTTCTTTAATTAACCGTTGTTTTAATTGCTTTAAATCATTGCTCTTAATTAGGGACTCATAAGTTTCAGCACCCGTTATATAAACAAGTAAATCCCTTCCCTCTTGTTGCTGCTTTAGTTGGTTATTTAACACCTCCATATTTCTCTCAAATGTTTCCGATGAAATTAATGCTTTTGCAAACTTCAGTTCACATCGTTCCTTTTCCATCATAATATTTTGATATTTTTCTTCGTTGTTCTTTTTCTTACTTGGAGGAGTAACCTGTTTTTCAGAATCCATTTCTATCAAATAGTCGTAAACAAATGACTCAATTTTTTCTTTATCTACTTTAGGACAAGAAGTTTTATTGATTTTCTTATTATAGCAAGCATATATACCTCTTTCTGCAATGCCGTACATATTCGAATAGCATCTGGGACATATTAGACTACCTGATAAGAAATGAAAATTCTTCACTTCTTTCTTCTTATGACCTTTTCTGGGCCGGAGTCTTTGAACATTCTCAAATATTTCTATACTAACAATAGCTGGATGTTCCTTATCAGATACTGGGATATATATGAAATTCCCGTCCTCATCCTTTTCTTTTTGATAGATTAAACCTGTATACGTTTTATGCTCCAGTATATTATTCACTTTGGCATTTGACCACGGTTTTACTTTTCCCTTATCATATAAACCTTCTGCATTTAACTCTCTCGCAATTAGAGTAGTTCCTTTTCCTTTCAAATACTCTTCATATATTCTACGTACAACAGCAGCTTCCTCTTCCTTAATTATTAAGTAATAGTTTTCGTCAACATCATAACCATAAGGCTTCTTCGCATAAATGAATTTTCCTTTGCGAAATTTTTCTCTAGATGATTCTATGATCCGTTGATTCCTTTGTTTATTTTCTAGCTCTACTTGAAGTCCCATCATTACAATTTGTAATGGTGACATAAAATGCGAGGTGAGATTCTCAGAAACACTTACGAACTCAATTCCTTGTTCAACCATATCATTCATCGTTAAAATAAATTCATAGGAATCTCTAGCAAGTCGATCAGAAAAAGCTACGATAACCATATCGATTTGCTCATTCATTATTAATTTTTTAAGCTCTTGATATTGCTCCCTCCCCTCAACCTTTGTTCCTGTTTTACACTCATCAACAAAGATATGCTTGAGGATGATGTTATTCTTTGTACAGTATTTCTGAATTGTGTCCATCTGAGTTGGAATACTGGATTTTGGATTAATAATCCCAGACGTTCTTGCATAACCAACAGCAATCCTAATCCCTTTCATTTCTACAATTCACCTACACTTTGAAAGACTTCTCGGTGGAACAACACTTTAATTTGTTTTTTTGAGAAATCTACAGTTATCAAGTAGGGTAGTGCAAACAGAGAAGAATGAATCCCTTGTTTAATTAAGTCCGTCATCTTCTTGTCATTAGTACTTCTTACAAAATCAATCAAATGTTCTGTCACTAGCAGCTCTTGTTGTTGAGTTGCTATGGTTTCTGTGTTTACTAACATCATTTTCTCTTTGGATGTATGGTGGTCCGGTAACAACTCAATTCTTTTTCTTCTTTCATCGAGTTCTTTAATCTTCTTCATATGGAACTTCCTTTTTAACTGATACTGATTAAGAAGGCTATTTCGCTCATTCTCTAAACTAAAATTATTCAAAGCACCCTGTATCAATTTAGAGACTTCCGATAAAAACACTTGTTTAATTTTTATCAACTCTACCTCTCCGTTGCAATTATGGCAGCGTACTATATTCATTTCTTCTACTAATGGCTCCGAACAAGCCAAGCATAAAGTGAAGTGAGGAGAGCGGTTTGAAGTTTTTCTTTTTCTACCACTTTTCTCAAACTGAAGCTTTTTTTGAACAAGTCCAAATGCTAAAGGATCAACAAGTGGCACCACATTTGCTTTTTCGACTAAATAGTTTTCTGCGTTTTGTAATGTTCCTTTAAGAACCCCGCAGTAAATTTCATTAGAGAGAATATATTGGACTGATTTATACGTCCACTCTTTTCCTCTTCTAGTAAAACCAACACGCTGATTTAGCATTTTTGCAATTTGTCTTAAGCTCATCCCATACAGATAAGAATGAAATATGGCTTGTAATATGAGCAACCCCTGCGACATTTGAAGATCATTCGTATGTTCAAATGTTGCAGGAACTAGCTTTTCCTCACTTTTAACGTAGCCAAGTGCCGGGTAATTCCCATCAAAACTCTTTCGAGTCAAAACCTTTGCTTTTCTCCCATCGGCCATTCTTTGGAGAATCCGTTCTCGATTTTCTTGAGCCATGCCCGTCAACATAAGAAATAATATTTTGAAATGTTCTGAGTCACTTGCAATCCGCTCCGCTACAAACACAACTTGTTTAACATAGTTCAATATTTCTAGCATTGTTTCAATATTATGTTTTAAATCTCTCCCAAATCGATCAACTGAATACACAACTAGAATATCTGCATGAACGGTTCCAGATTTTAAATCTCTTAACATTTCCTGAATTTCAGGCCGATTGGTATCTTTTCCAGAATATCCTACATCACTATATTCTTTTACCAGTTGCAATTGATGCAACTCCGTATATCGTTGGTTCGCTGCTTGTTGATATTGAACACTTTCACTCGCTGACATCCCACTAACCGTGATAGACTTTCGACAATAACTTATATAAGTCTTTAAATTGGAGTCAAATAAGTTCAAAAGCTTGTTCCCTCCTAACAGTACAAGTAGAATTTGAGTAGAGTAGAAAAAATGTTTCAACTGAGTATAACTTCTACAATGGCGGTTATAATAAGAAGAACAACATAGCCATTCCAAAACTACAAATAGTACATTTGTCTTCCACTTTGGGATAAGTGCTTTTTGCCATATTCATTTCCTTTTTCAAACGAGGCAATTCTCATTATGTCCAATTCTTTTCTATAATAAACTTAAAATAAAAGACAAAGGTTATCCCTCTGCCTTAAACAAAATTATTTAATTCTTGGTATATAAACTCTTCCTTTTTTTCTTCAAGACCAATCTACATAGGTATCTACGAAGTTATACTATTCAATGTATCCACTAATCTAAGCTGCTAACCAATTCAACAATTCCTACTCAACCTCAAAACATCTTTCATGCGTTCATCTAGTCTAGTTTTAAACAAGTTAGATATAGTTTGATTAACTCATGAATAATCAAGTACGGAACGTCTTAATTGAGCATATCAATAAAGAGCGACATTGTAATGTCGCAATTGTACCTTGAATGAAAAAAGTTTCTGACACAAGACCTATATTATGTAAGGAATGGTTGGCGAGAAAGTTCATCACATCGACGTTATTCAGGAAATTGTCCGCCCACCTAGCAGTTCATCTACTTTTACATTTATTTACCTCCAAGTATTCTTCACGAATTTCCTTTAACCTTGCTATTTTAGCTCTACTATTAAAACACCTAGCTATGACGGATTGTTTTGGCATGATAAGTTAAGTCTTCACAATTCTCTCTTTCGCCTTTTTTCATATATACCAAACCTTAAGGAGACAAATCTCATAAAGGGTGCTGATTAAGTAGAACTATATTAGCTCCCCAGAGATCAATTTCACAAAGCCCTTGTTATTTGTTAACTAAGCCCATTTACATAAACTCATGACTTCTCCTTTTTGAAAGTTCAATCGATAGTTCTCATTAAACGAAAGTGTTTCATTCGCTTGAAAGGTATGTAATGCCTCTCCAGATTCCATAGAATCCATAAAACGTATTTTTGCAACTGCATGCGCCTCTCCCAAAGATAATGCATCTATTACTCCTACTTGTTCATCCTTTTCTTTTGTTGATCGAATAATATAGTATTGATTCACCTCAAATACCCCATTTCCTTTAGATTTTGCATAAAGCAATATTGAAGCTACTTTTAGTCTATAATCGAACATGTATTTGTACAAATTAGAGTTTGAGAGATTGCCCTTCAAACTTCCATTTGACACATTCAGTTATATATGCCGAATCTGCTTTTAAAGAGAATTTATGTACTGAACTTAATTGGTTAATATCGCTATGTCGAATTTTTTTAAAAAGGAAATTCTCTTAATATTACTTATTGGGTATAGAAACAGGAGAATAATTTTTGAGGCTTTTAATATGTTCTCATTGTAACTATATTTCACGCTATTCATAGCACCATTATTTCTAATTTTTTTTAAATACACTCTAAGAATATCTTTAATAAACGGGTACAATAATTCAAACACTAAGTTAATGGAGGTATATGAATATGAGTGGAGTATTAAATCCAATAGACACACACTTTAAGCTAAAAATTCTACGTTTAAGGTATAGTAACTTTAATGATATTTATACAACAGCGTTTAGTAATGACAAAGATAAAATCCTTAACTATGTACTTGAAAACTTGGCCTGTTTTCATGAGATATATCCTATTGATTTGGATGAATATGAGGAAAACTATTATTTTCACTGGGATATTACACATGATCCTGTCATTCCTTATATTTTAGGCTTGTCAGAAAAACAATATGCTGACTTTGTCAGCCATAATTGTAAACACTTAATAACGATTCACTACTACTGTAATATTCGTGGTGAGGAAGACTGGAATCTATGTCTATTTGGTTGTTCTTAAAAAACTTCAAAAAACCCACAGACTGTTAGCACCTTATTCTGTGGGTTTCCTATCATATATTAAACGTAGAGTTGCAAGAGGTGTTAAAACTATCATAGAGGTTGAATTTGATCTTTATAGCCCCCAATTGTCTGAGTCCTATTAAACCAAAGAGTTTTATCTTTATATAAGGAATTAGCAAGTAAACTCGACCTCAAAAAGCCTTTGGATTTGATTTAGCTGGATCACGTCTTCCAGACAAATCTTATCCAAGGGTATCTGAGGTGCATATCAAATAGCAGCTTTGCTTCCTCCAATTTTTTTCCTTTCCGATACCTGCCACTTTTCAATCTTTCTTTTTACCCATTCCCTGCCATGACACTCCATCTTAAACGTATCTGCCTCTCTTAATGCATCCTGCGTAAATCTTGAAGTGGTAATAAAGCTGGTAAGTAAACAGTTGTGATTTCTTTTAGCCGAATTTAGTTCTCTAATCTCTTTAACAGTGATAGCATTGCCGGAAGCTACATAATGCTTGATTTGGATTGCTTCATTAGCTTTATGGTACTTATTGTAGATAATTAAATCGACACCACCATCTGCTCCTTCGGATGTCTCCTGGGGTTTATACCCCTTGGCTTTATAGTATAGAAAGCATAGCCTTTCAAACTCTCTCCATGACAATTCTGGAATTGAGGACTGGATAATCTCCTTGTCACTTCGTAAATGGTTTCTATGTATCTTCTCTTGCTTCGGTGATGAATGCCTTTTAGATATCGCTTTTCTTTTTTTGTTATTTTTAGGTTTCTTAGCAGGTAATACTCTAAATACGAATACTTCTATAATTGGTGTTAAGATAATGATTCCAAAAAACAGGTAGATGTTATGTGAATCCAATACAAACCAATATATAGATAAAAAACAAATTAATATTATTCCTGAAATAGTACTAGATATAGCTTTTCTTTGATTCTTAGACACCTAATTACTCCCTCTCCATAAATTCACAGACTAAAATCATTTTGCTTTAACCTGTGATTTTTGATGTTCGTAACAAAAAATATTCCCTTCAAACCTTTTAACAGAATCGCAATAACGCTTAACCTTTTCTGAAACAGAACCACCACACACTGAACATTTATATTCTTTTTCATCATTCGAAGCTGATTTCTGTTCCTTCAATTTAGCTACATGCTTTTCTCGAATAATAGGATCTGTAATGTTGGCATTCAATAGTGTATCATACATTTTTTCAACTTCTTCTTGAGATATAAGTGGTTGTTTATGAATTAATTTAAGAACCGATACTTTCCTATTGATATACTCAGTCAGTTGAAGATCATAAAGCACTACTTCATCTGATTTCACATCCCGAATCTCTAAATCCACTTTAAGGTTACACCTTTTAGTAAATGTTACAAAGGAATAGAACATATTTTGGTATTCTGGTTTTACCTGGTTTTTTAGAGCTTGTATATGACCATAATTTTGCTTCAAAGGATTCAACATTTTGAATTTCCCATTAATTAACCAGTTTTTGCTGTCCTTTCCGCCATATATAGTTCCCTGATAATTCTTCGTTTCAATAATAATAACGCCATAAGGGGTAATGATAACATGGTCAATTTGTGAGTAACCGGTTCTTGAATGTGAATTCTTAATCATTAGATCACTTAGGCAGCGGTGGTCTTTGGGCAACTGGGCCAATTGAATATCAATTTTATACTCTCCCAACTCTCCCTTTCTTGTTGCTATTTTCTCCGAGTGCCTAGTCTGCTTCTTATTAGATGGCTGCTTTTGTTCTTTTTCACCCAGAAATCTTTTTAATAATCCCAACATGAAGAATTGCCTCCTTGGTTCATACTATTCCTTCTTCTGTAATATCGGTATATATACTGAGTGATAAATAGTCACGAGGAGTAAAGGGAAACTTTTACAGAAAAACAATTTACAAAATTCGTTTTCCTATGCTTAATTTATGTCTTCCCAAAGCTTGGATGGCAATAAAGTTTTGTTTATCGACAAAGTCCAACAGCTTTTGTAAGTTGTAAACTTACAAATTTGTATTTTACCACCAAATTAAAACCAGAAAAGCTCTTCAGCGACTTCTCACTGCAGAGCTTTACATACCTTTAACCCGAACCTGTCCCTTTGTCCTTCATTATTTACTATCTAGCTACTAATCTTCGACAAAATTTGTAAGGTGTGATTACAATGATGATAGACTTATCTGCAAGATTCGGGGAGGGGATTTATTTGTATCTTATTCGTTCAATCTATAGGTGCATGAAAGAATGGCTGAGTTATCTTGCACAGTTTCTGAAACTTTATCTCAAATCATCAAACGAAATTAAATTGGAAAATATCGCTCTACGCAGTCAATTAGCATTATATGCTCAACGTTATGAAAAGGAAAACCTGGCTAAGCCGAGACCCACTCAGGCGTTTCGACAGCTTTTTGTATTCCTCTCCAAGCACTTAGAAAACTGGAAAGAAGTATTAATTATAGTAAAACCTGATACGGTCATTAGATGGCATCGAACAGCTTTCAAATTCTATTGGAAACAAAAGTCGAAAAAAATTGGACGGCCCACTCTACTGCCAACAACTGTTCGTTTGATTAAAAGAGTACATAAAGAGAATCCCTTGTTATCACCAGAGAAAATCCATGAAAAACTTCAGATTCTAGGAATTGACAACCCTCCTGCACCAAACACCATTGCAAAATACCTTCCTAGTACACGCAAGAAACCTTCTGACAAACAGATTCAATCATGGAAGACATTTTTGAAAAACCATCAACATGAAATATGGGCAACTGACTTCTTTACGATTCCCACACTAACTTTTAATGTGTTGTATGTACTGGTCATTATTCATCACCAAACTCGTAAAATCATCCATTTCAATGTCACCACTAATCCTACTGCCAATTGGACGATTCAACAATTCAGGAATGCAACACCCTATGGGAAGGTGCCGCACTATCTTATTCATGACAATGATCCTGTATTTTGCTCCAAAGCATTTCAAGCCTTTTTAACTTCATCGGGAATAACATCCAAGAAAACGGCCTACCGTTCTCCTTGGCAAAATGCCTATGCCGAAAGAGTCATCGGCACGATTAAAAGAGAGTTAACAGACCAAGTAATCCCTTTAAACGAGCAACACACATATCGTCTCCTTAGAGAATATATCAACCATTATTACAATACTGACCGCACTCATCAAGGCATACATGGGCAAACACCGATTCCGACGCCTAAGCACATGCCTGTGAAAGCAGCAGATCTTAAGTTAAAAGCAACTCCTGTCTTGAATGGACTCTACCATACATACAAACGGATTGCTTAATCTCACATTCATAGAATAAAAGGTTAGCCTTTTTAAAACGGATTTATAAAGGCTTTTTTGTCATGGTAAATTTTAATATGGCTTTTCATTCATTATCACATGGAGGACCAATTTATTTCTTATTTATCATATATTTTTCAATAAACTCCATAAAAAAGAAATCCATCCAAGGAATTTCCATGTGAAATCTCCTCGGATGGACTTTTTGAAGTGGACAGCGGCTGCTTGTTCAGCAAACGCCACCGACAGTTCAAGAAGTTCTAAATAACTTAGTGTTTAGTTCTTCTAAAATATCTATATAAATTTCCTAATCCTATTAAAATTAAAACGGTCAACGAAATGCCGTAAAAAAGCGACTTAAATGTGTAACTAAGCGAATTCATACTACTAACCATAGCAGAACCTAAAACAAAAAATAATACCACTACCAGCACCAATCCATTTTTCATATACCTTCCCCCATAAAAATAAACTCCCTTATTCAACAATACTGCCCCTTTAACTAAAGAAAGAATATTATAGTAACTTATCAATAAACTGACAGCTATAATCAAATGAAATTGGCCTAGTATTTTATAGGAACTTACCAAAGGCTCTTAAAAACAGTTTGTAAGAGAAAATTTTCATAGGAGAAACTCTTATTGATTCCATAACCATTTCATCTCTAAATTTTAGATAATTTCTAATTTGTTTCCTTCTATTTGGAATCATAAAAAAGGGCAACTTACCAGGATTAAACCACTCTACCTCTGCTGTTTCTGGACCATCCACAATCGGTGATCCACCCTCTAATTTCCCCAAAAATAAATGTTGGACATCATTGTATTGAGGTTGATAGTATTGCCCGATTTTTTGTTTAATTGAAATAGTAAAACCCGTTTCTTCTTTTGTTTCTCTTATAGCACAAATTGCTAATTCTTCATCCTTTTCTACTGTTCCCCCAGGTAGATCCCAGAGAGGATAATCTTTTCGCTTGGCTAACAAAATATTACCTTCTTGATTAATAACAATAGTAAAACAACCTGCAGTGTTCCCCATATATATGCCTCTTCTCTTCATTTCATTTAACTTAATACCAATTATTTCAAAATCTAGCAGCTTACTCAAGAAAAACTTCAGACAAAAAAAGGAGCTCTTCCTGTTCCAGATAAGCTCCCTTTAACGGAATACTAATTGTATGTATCTTGCTTTAAGTTAGTAACACATTTAAAACCTTAATATTATCTTCAGAATAATAGAGATATTGAAACTTATACTCTCCATCAGTCGTTTTAACGTTACCTTTCCCCTTCCCACTAAAGTCATGGGATAATTTCACATCATCTAAATTCCATTCTGCATTATCATCACCTTTTTTATAACCTCCTCTGTTTAGACGTTCTATTATCTCAACAGAAACATTTTGTGCTATTTCTTCATACCTATTTACATCATTTGTTCCAAGAATAATCATAGGAACCGCTGTAACAGCAAACAAAATAATGAAAACAATAATCCCTAATGAATGTCCTGGTGAATCCAAACCCATTTAAACACTCCTAAATATGTAATTTTTACGTGATGTTCTCCTTGCTGAAATTGTTTAACAACCCCAGACACTATTATTCAATAATTAATAACATAGTAAAAGCCGATTGGTTATATACAACCTTCGGCTTTTATTAACTATATAAACGGACCTTAATACCTCCAATATTGGCTTATTTTCACACAAACTCTCCTTTTACTTCTTCCATTAACCTGATCAATTGAAGAGGCAATAGTTAGAGGTCATCGGCTGATTTCAGTTTATGACCCCTTTAACTGTTTTATATATAAATTTCGCTTATCCATACGCAATTTAATTGCTCATAATTTTTTCGATAAACCTTCATCTATGGTTTCTAAATTAATTATGTATCTAATACTTTCTTTCCCCATAAGATTTAATAATCCTGTAAAATATCACCCAAAAACTGATCACCAATATATAAATTGCAAATGAATAATAGATGGTATACCCATGTCGATAGTGAAAAATCCCTATAGATACTGAAAAAAGCTCTATACCGACACTTATTAATGTCCAAATTAAGATGTAAACCAGAGAATAATGTGGCTTTATATTAAAATAATCATATAGATAAAAGAAAAGATAACTATATGGTCCGTACATTACATGGGACAAAAAATCCATCAATTCAAAGGATGAACTATCGTTTATTACATAATAACTTACTGGTAACACACTTAATGTGTGGTCGAATAAGAATCCAAAAAACATGCCACACATAAGATAAACTAAGGCTGTCTTTTTTGTAAACCGCTTTGGTAGTTTTAAAACCAATAAGGCTCCAAAAATGAGTGAAATAATAATACACCACTCGTTAGCATTAAAACCATTATCATAACGGGTTATATTCATATTATTTTGGATTCTCCCTCCACAAGGCCAATAAACCATCGGGCTATGCACCATAACAAGAATATAAAAATACCATACATGATAACGGAATGAAATATATTCCATCTTTGGAATGCTAGAAGACCAAGCCACAAATATATTTTTTCTTCCAAGCATAAGAACATTACGATTGTCCCCGACAGTCCCCATTTCCATTTGGTCTTCATTTGAGAGGTAAGCACGCATACAGACAAGAGAATTTGAAAAGGTATCAAAATAAAGCGATCAATATACATTGCAAAAGATCCTTCTACACTTCTAGTGAGTGGAACCCACTGCAAATTGACATCAAGTATGGTGTAAAGGGTAATAGTTAATATAACGATAAGGATGTACAAAAAAACCATTTCAGTAAGAGTTAATCCTTTAGGAACAACAGCGAATACAATCAACACTAACCAAGCTAACATTGCTATAACAGCAATGGACATAGGCATCATCCTTTCAAGAAAGTTGACATCTATAAGTATTGTTCCCAATAGGAATAACAGAATTCACAATAATATTTAAAGGAAGTCCTTCTTCCGTTAACCTGCCCCGTTTTATTACATAAGAAAAGCCACCTGATTTGGCAGCTGATCTTCAACATAGCATCCAATTGTTAAGGTCAATTTATTAAACAATTATTCCGTCCATTGCGAATGTAAAATACAATGGCAGAAATTCTTATTCCTATATTCCGGTTGGAAATGTTGAACAATATCTTCTTTCATGTTGCCAAATGTAGTTTCCGGTTTATGCTTAAAGCCCTCGTAAAATGCTTGGATAATCTCCTTTTTAAAATTGTTTCGCGGGAAGATTTTTATAATTTCATCACGCAGTTCTTTTGGGAATCGTTCAAACCCATCTCCCATAACATCTAAACCAACACCATGAAAAAGTAATGCTACTTCAGACTGTTTATGCTCTGCAACTCCAGGAGTCGTATGCAATGCAATGGCATCCCAAACAAGCTGTATGGTAGCATCTGAAATGTCATAATGCTGTAAAAACTGCCTTGCCGCATTCGCACCATCTACTTCAAACCGTAAATCCGAACTGCTATATTGTTTTGTTAAGCCTAAGTCATGGAATAAAGCACTGACATATAACAATTCCAAATCGTAATTTTGCTTCGCTTGTTTTCCATTTATCGCCCCAAATAAAAAGACACGATTTGAATGATTCCACAATAAGTCATTACCTTGCTCGCGTAAAATATCCGCTGCATCTTTCGCCAATTTGGAATCAGGAATCTGAATACCTGCTATTGTTTGTTGCATAATTAAAACCCCTTTACAATGTTTATTACTCATCTTCACGAGTTGTCTTCATTGTAAAGCCCTCCACATCATTTATCTATTCCATCATTTCTATAATAACGATAGAAAAAAACTATAATGCATAAGGGTGCAAAGAACAAATCGCTGCATGATCTGTGCGAAAATGGAGCTTTTCAATTTCACTTACTAATAACTTAATATATTGACGTGCTGCAAAGTTTATAAAACCATTCTTTTTCATCACGATAGAAACATGACTTGTCAATAACGGCTTTTCAATTTGTTGGTAAAATAAATCATTTGTATCATAAAATTCAAACAATGTACGTGAAACTATGCTACGGCCTAAACCACTTCGTACTAGATTCAAAATGGATTGAATACTAGATGTTTCTACAATCGGCTCAATTCGAATTCCAATATCAAAGCTAGTTTGATCAAGTATTTTTCTACATTGATGCATATTTGGGAATAAAATTAGAGGTTCATCTACGACTGAGGACAATGAAACTTTCTCTTCCCCATTACATCGATTGCTAATCAGATAAAATTCTTCTTCATATAACTTATTCACTTGCAATAAATCATTTGGGTAAAGATGAAATCCAATTCCAAAATCAGCTCGATTTTCTAGAACGGCCACTTCTACCTGATCTGTAGTCTCAATAAACACTTTTACGTTGGGATGTAACTGGTTAAATCGTATACACAAGGTGGATACCAACTCTGTTATTTCTCCAGGTAATACAGCAATTTTTATTTCACCTATTTCTAGTTCCTTCATTGCTTTAATTTGAGATGACATACTCTGCAGGGAACCTTGTATATTCAAAGTTTCTTGCCGTACAATTTCTCCTATCTTAGTAAGCTCAATTTTCTTTCCAATACGGTTAAAGAGTGGATATCCTATATCATTTTCAAGAATTTTAATTTGGTGACTTAAAGTCGGTTGAGATATTCCTAATTTTTCAGCTGCTTTAGTAAAATGTAATTCATTACTAACCATTAAAAAATACTCTAAATGTCGTAATTCGATTATTCTCAATCCTTTCAAATGTAATAGCTATTTTATCTATTACTATAAAAACTTCTATCTGTTAAATAAAAATATTCAAGAAATTATGCCATAGATTGTCGTTATTGCAGTTAAACTAAACTGCCCCAATAGTTGAACCAAGGGCAGGTGCTTGTCAGCAAACGCCCCCATTTATTGAAGAATATTTTTTAAGGGAGATTTAACTTTTCCATTACAGTATCAACAACCGCATTAACACTAACATTCTCTGTGTCAATGTACTCTCCAAAATTATATTCATTATATGCTTTTATACACTTATCAGTTTGTTGAAAACACCAATTCCCTTCTTCTTCCCCACGTTCTCGTAGCCTTTGATAAATAGTCTCCTTACTTGCTGTTAAACAGAAGTGGTATGTATTGCTATCAATGCTGTTAAATCCATTAATAATATAGTTAAAGTATTCAGGCTTTCTAATAGTCATAGGTACAATTAAGTTGACGCTATATTTTGAGATTATAGTTCTTGCTACATTAACTGTTAACTCTTTCCATAGTTGTAAGTCTTGAAAGTCTCCTGTCTCTGCTTCAAGTCGTTTTATATCTTTAGGTAAAACATTTCTTAACATATAGCCTACCTCTTCAGGGTCATATAACACACTATTTTCAATAACGTTAAGAAGTTCATTAGATATTGTAGTTTTCCCCACTCCGAAGGCACCATTTATCATTACTATCATTTTGATTTCTCCTCAGTCCAAAAATTTTATTTTTTTCTAAGGTGTTCTTATTTAACTCTTCTGCCCTTTACTTGAACAAAGGACGTATGCTTTTTGCAAACGCCCCTCTTGTAAATTTTCTCAATTTTTAATTATCCTTATATCGTTAAACGGATAGAAAACAAAATTTGTAGTACCTATAACCTCTTCAATAGGAATTGCTCCTATTTGTCTGCTGTCTTTACTGAATCTTCTATTATCCCCCATTACAAATAGATGTCCCTCTGGTACAGTTGATTTTCCTACAGCCGTATCCTCTAATTTAAAGGAATTTGTCAAGTTACCCTCAGTGTTTTCTTTTTGCGTTTTTAAATAGGGTTCGTCATAGGGCTTTCCATTTATAAATAATGTATCATCTTTATACTCAATCTTATCACCTGGCAAGCCGATAACACGCTTAATATAATCCTGCTCTTCATTTGCGTGAAAAACGACAATATCAAACCTTTCTGGTTCACCTACTTTAGAAACAATCATTCGTTCTTGGTCGTGTAATGTAGTATTCATTGAAGCACCCTCGACTACAATGGGGGTTATTAAGAAGGAACGCACTATAAATACAATTACTACTGCAAAGCCCAATGCTTTCATCCATTCTAAAACCTCATTTTTCTTTTCAATCATAACTGATTCTCCCTTTATTTAACTTTCATTGCCCATAACATAAATATTAGACGCTTTTAAATTAAGTATAGTTTCGGGATTATTCCGTTAAACTGCTCCAATAATTGAACAAGGGCAATAGCCGGATCAATTAGTAAATCTTCAGTTATTGCCCCCTTTAACAGAACAAAGGAACCTAATATAGATTGCCATTTTTCAACCTCAAATTATTCAAATGATTCTGCTGTCTTAATCAAATCTTCTTTCGTTATTTCTTTATCTGATTGTTTCCCGAAATAAGTGAGGTCATAAGAAATACCATCTTCAGTCCATTTCAGAATCATTGCTTCAGAATCATTTACAGCATATTTGCCTTCTTTATCCCCTATCTTTACATCTTCGAATTCTATATCTGAGTTTTCAACATTTTTTCCATTTACAGCCATCAAACCCATATGGTTGCTGCTTTCACTTGAACTCATTAAATCAATAATCAAAACAGTATCTTGGCTTGGTGGATGACTAACATTTGCATCTGTCACTTGAAATGGAGTTTTAGTTGGCAACTTAGGTTGAAACGCTTCGGCACTAATTTCTTCTTTTAAATCTGAATTATCAAAGTCTTCGAGACTGCTGACAGCCCCACTGTTCCCACAAGCGGCTAAAAACAATATCATAACGAAAACCAATAACTTCTTCATAAACTCCCTCCTAGTTTATTACTTTTACGAATAGAAAGTGTAAAAGTTTCACTTTTCAATAAAACAGTATTCAATTAACCTGCCCAGTAATTGAATAAGGGGAATAGTCTGAGTAGATTGACTGGACCATCAGTTTTGTCTCTGCTTCTTTGATAAGAGTACTTTCTTATTAGTGACCTTTCTAACAAATATCATCATTTATTCGGGATATTTTGTTCAAACCATGATCTAAGCTTTTCAGCATAGGTTAATCGTTCAGTAGGGTTGCTTAAACTCCCATGTGTTAGATAAAGATTGTCATTAAAATATCTTGGATAAACGTGAAGATGATAATGCCACACATCTTGACTACCACCAGGTTCATTATGTTGTCTTGTTGAGATACCATCACAATCGTAACATTCCTTGAGTGCCAGAGAGACTTGTTGTGACAGTTTATGTATTTTCGTTGCTATTTCTATAGGTAAGTCAAAAATATTTTCATAGTGTTGATTCGGTATAATAATCACATGACCCTTATTATTAGGCCACCATAATGTTGCAATCAAAGCAGTTACGACACCGTCATCATAAATAATATCTTGCTGCTTAGTTTGAACTTTCCTATTCATTGTGTCCTCTTCTCCTTTAACAGCTAAACAAAAAGGACAAACATAGTCTGGTGGCATATGGCTATATTGTTTCAAAGATATTCCCCTTCCGACATTTCCATTTGAATTGATTATTATTAAACTAAACTGCTCCTTCAACTTAATACCAATTATTTCAAAATCCAACTGCTGACTCAAGGAAAACTTTCATTTAAAAAAGAGCTTACCCTGTTCTGGATAAGCCCCTTTACTTGAACAATTTATGCCTGCTTTTTCTTCTGCACAAATACCCAAATTAAGTAAGAGAAATAACCAATAATAAGTGGTAATACAGGTGCAAAATTATATTCCCTTGGTAAGTAGGCAAACAAGCCAAAAGTTAGTATAAATGCTGGAACCATAATCCATAACCATACTCTTACTCTTCAATTTTTCAAATTTAATTCAAATCTCAATTTATTACCCCCTTGTATTTAACTAAACGCCCCGTTAATCAAGTAACTTCACAAAAAAAGCGTTAATCCTTCTTAGATCAACGCCGCCGTTTATCAGGGTAGCCTAGAAGGAATTTGACATCTTTATTAAGAAATAAATGAATTATCCCCTCGGCAAAATTTCATTAACCCATTTGTCAATATCCTGTCTACTCATTTCTCCTTGATACATTCTATTTACCTTACCTTCAGGTGTCACAAAAAATGATGCGGGAAGATTATAAATGCCATATTGATCATATACTTCGCCATTTTTGTCAAGAACCACAGGTATGGATAAGTCGTTATTTTCGAAAAATTTATTGATTGTGAACTCAGACTCTCTAATATTTATCGCTACAACTTCGAAATTTTGATTCTTATAGTGTTCATAAGCTTCTTGAATCGCTGGCATTTCCTTCTTACACGGTCCACACCAAGTTCCCCAGAAATTTTAGAACAGCCTTCCCACGGAGATCACTTAAGCTTAATTCATCTCCACTTAAGCTGGTCATAGTAAAGTCAGGAGCAGTATCCCCAACCTGCACTCTTTGATTTTCTTCTTTATTAAAAATGTTAGCATATAATGTGTAAGCTACCGCACTCAAAAGAATCAAGTGAATTATAGTCCTCATCAATAACCGCTTTTTTTTCTTCAACTAAAACACCCTTCGCTTAATTCAATATTTAAGTAGAAATTTTCATTGCTGATTAAATATTTCATTAGAAACAGTTGCTTATTGTCTGTATTCTAATTATAACAATCCTGCACAATTTTTCTTGTAAACTTTATGATAAACCTATGAAGCTAATGTTACTAGTTATTTTTTAAAAAGAATCTTCTAAATATAAAAGGTGATTATAGCAATCATTGGGAGAGAAGCAGGTAGCCACTATAGTTTAAAGGTAAAAGAAAAATTACAAGAGGGAGTACACAAATACCCCAGCATCTAAACACTATTCAATTAACTTGCCCGTTAGTAGAATAAGAAGCTACTTATGGCTTTTTCAATGATGTTTATACTTTTGTTTCATTTTACAAGGGAGTATTCATTTTGTGTCATAAAAAATGACACAAAAATACTGATTGGTTACTATAAAACTACAGTAATACCCATCTCCTTTGTGTCGCTCATCAGTGAAAGTATAACAATGAAAAAGAGTTTACTTATAATGCAGCATCTATGCAGCTTCCATAACAACTGGTATAGCTGTTTCCATCTACTATATTCAATATTGACAGTCTGAATAGACCACATGATAGATTATAGAGGAAGTTACAGGAGGATCATTACCTACAGCCAAACTCATTAATTAACTTAATAAGATCAGAACTGCCGTTTGTCTTATTTAAGTAATTGGCAAGATTTGAGTGAAATACTTTACATAAGGACTAATATAGAAGGTGAGAGTAGCAACTACTCTCACCTTCTATTAATTACTTTGTTCCCTGCGTATAATCTTGAATGTTAAGCAAAAATTGTTCATTGTAATAGTTGTCTAATTCCAGTTTGAAATATTCTCTCTAAAACCCTAATACTTTCATTTCTTGTTCAGCCCAGTGCAGTTTTCTCTCTAAGGCTAGTTTTTCCTTCTTCACATTTCTTTCTTAACAGGTTTTGGATAATATGTAAATATTATTTTCCTTTTGTACGCAAAAAAACACCGGTCCCCTTGTTAGGAAATCGGTGCTTCAGAAGATGTTTTTTGGATCAAATGTATTTTAGCACTGTTTTAGCTACTATCTGATGGTAAACTTATTGATGATTGTCTTACTTCCGACAGTAGAAACTATTTTATACTCACCTTTAGGATAATGGTAATCTAACAGTACCGATGTGTCAAAGCGTCCGCCACTTGAGGTCGTTCCTTCCAATGTTTTATATCGGACTGTTTCAGTTCTATCGCTGTTATATTTATATATTTTATGCACAACTGACGTACCGGAAATTGCTTGTCCTGAATCTGTTTCATCAACTGTCCATAGTTTTAAAGTGTCGTTTGTATTAAAAACACCGTACTGACTTATCCTTACCTTTGTTCCATCGATATCAGGGTTGTATGACATATAATTTTCTGGGTTAACAGCATTCGATTTAGAATTATTCCAATAGCCTCTATGAATCTCGAAATGAAGGTGCTGACCAGTAGAATAGCCTGTATTTCCCATCATTCCTATTCTTTGTCCAAGACTAATCGTTTGTCCTTCATAAACCTCATGGCCAGGCATATGACCATAAAGGGTTTGCCAAGTTTCACCATTTATATTATGAGTTAAAATGACATAGTAACCATAACCATCCCCATCATAAGCAACTCTAGATACTGTACCCGACCTTGCAGCAACTACGGGAACAAATCCATTATTCGCTATATCTACACCATGATGACTTGGACGGGAAGGTGTTCTAAATCCCGATGATATAACACCTTCAGAAGGGATTAGAAATTCAGGAGTCGCTGCATTCGCACTCTCCTCAAATCCTACAAAACTAACCAATGGCAATAAAAAGACAATCAATAGATAAAAACTTTTTCTCACCATTCTTCATCTCCCCTTCTTAATATTTTTTATCAATAGAAAAAAACCCCATCAACTATTTCATTCTAGTATAATGGTCTCTTCTATTCTACAATTATTCCCAAAAGAATATTCTTAAATGCTGAACGAAAAACCTTTCTGTTAGAAGGGTGAGATAACAGAGAATGGTAGAATACCCTAATAAAGAAGAATTAGGCGCAACTAAAAATTGTGCTGTTCAACCCCTCCCTTCAAGGACTGTTGTTTGCTTAAAATAGCTTTATAACAAACGCTCTAGTGTTTCAATCCAAATTATCTCTTACCCTTCCTCTAAAGATTTTGAATAATCTATAATAACATTGCCCAATTCCTGTTTTTCGTGTAATCTTGTCCATATGTGCGACTTTTTCATCAAGATGAACAAAGAATAATTTCCAGTACTCCAATCAATCGGAATGATTTTCTTATTTCAAAATCATTATTATTGTTTTATAGAAGAATGAATATACAAAAGAAGATAACCCCTCTCTGCTGGATAACCTTGTATACGAATATCTTATATTATTGACTTTTTTTCACAAATCCCAACATCATCGAGGTTATTTTAACGTTCTTATTTGCCCTCTAATGCTATTTTAGAAGGTAAAGAATGAACCTTATTCCCTCTTTACCTTTGGAGTTGAGGTTGTTTTAATGTGAAGTAAACAATCAGTACAAACATATTAAACGGATCCAGTTTACAAATGCCGAATAGGCTCCCTTATCATTTAATAGTTTTTTGAAGTCTTTCACTAGTTGTAAGATTAGTGATTTACTAACAACTAGACATTACTGGTAAGGACTGCTTTAATAGCCTTAAACAATTGTGCCTTTAAAGTAAATATTGATCTTGGAAAACCTAATTATTTTTTGCAAATAGTATAAAAAGAGCAGTGTATATTATTAAAATTAGAGAGAGGTAAATATCAATGACTTATACAAGAAGCCATAAAACTGAGATGAAAAAGAAGCGAAAAAAGAATAGGTTTAAAAGAATCATTTTGCTATTTTCTCTTACTTTCATGCTCATTTTCTTATTAATTAGCGGTTATATATTAACTCAATATCTTGAGGGGAAGAATAGTGTAGCGGAGGATTATACTGATATTAAAGATGAAGATGTTAAATTTAATGGTGTTGACACCGATTCACCACAAGTAAATGTATTATTGCTTGGCACGGATGCAAGAGGGGATGAAACTCCCAGAACTGACACGATCATGATTGCCCAGCATAATACAGAAACAGGGCAGTCTAAATTAATCTCAATTATGCGGGATTCATACGTTGAAATTCCAGATCATGGATACAACAAAATTAATGCAGCATATGCATTTGGAGGTTCTGAACTCCTAAGAAAAACCATTAAGTTAAACTTTGATATTGATATACAATATTTTGCTATTATAGATTTCAATGGCTTTGTTCAAATTATAGATGAGGTTTTTCCTAAGGGAGTAAAGGTTAATGTGGAAAAAGAAATGACAGCAGGAATAGACCCTCCACTTTCGCAGGGCCTTCAAAGTTTAAATGGCCAACAATTATTAAGTTACGCTAGATTTAGGAAAGATATAGAAAGCGACTTCGGCAGAGTACGCAGACAACAAGAAGTTCTACAGATATTAACTGAAAAATATACTGATTTTAATGGCATGTTGAAAATCCCGAAAACGATTGGAATAATGCAGCAGTATATAGATACAAATATAAAGAAAACATTATTGTTATCCTTAGCTA
Source organism: Bacillus sp. SRL337 (assembly GCF_984799155.1). Taxonomy (NCBI): domain Bacteria; kingdom Bacillati; phylum Bacillota; class Bacilli; order Caryophanales; family Bacillaceae; genus Bacillus; species Bacillus sp. SRL337. Next base: position 4,164,952 of record NZ_OZ481793.1, read on the forward strand.
CTTCTACATTAACTGAAGGAAGTAGAAATATAGAGACATTAAGAATACCAATAGATGAAGCATATACAGATGAAAACTATGAGGGTCCAGGGGCTGTTTTAGAGTTAGACATGAAAAAAAACAGACAAGCTATACAAGAATTTCTAAACTAATTAAATAAACCAGACATTCAGCCTGTAGATTCAGTAGTAATATACTAAATCTACAAGCTTTTTTATTTTTACTAATTAGAAAGACTTCTATATAATTAGTGAGCACACCTTCGGGTGTGTCATTAATATTCAGACAGTATTTTAGTCTGGTCATTGTCGCAGATATTGGAATTACACGATGAGGGCATTAGGCTTAGAGGTATTACTTAAAGTACTAGTTAAAAGCAACAGGGATCATTGACCTTGCTGAAAAGAAGCGGATAGCATGTCCGTTAGAGGGAGAAATGACGAATACAGAATCCTCCTTTTTTTCTTCAGGTTCACAGAGCGAAGGTCTGGCTTCTGGATATTTCGACCGGCAAATGCAGACAACATTAGAGGGGGGCTTATAAGCAAGCCCCCCTCTAACACATGTATTTTTATTTTACAACATTTATTGATGTCCAAACTGACCCTAAGTAATTATTACGAGCAGAATCAGAATATAGATATACCATGACTTCATAATAATCATTTGGTTCATCATAGGAACTATAGTCTCTTACGAGATCCCAGCTGAAGTACTTCGTTGGAGACTGGTTTGAAAAATATCCGCTGAATTTTTCAGGACTTGCAGTGTGGCCCCATTGATCTACTATTTCCATTGAATAATACAGCTTCCCACATTGACCATTTTGAGTTACCCAAGCATCAATTGTTCCAGCACCTTTATAGTAAGTGTAGTAATCTGACCATACGTCAACTTTACAACTTCCTTTGGTAAAGGTTGGACCAACACTTGAAGCAGCACTAGCGCTTCCTATGCTCGTAAATATTAATCCAATAACAAATATTGACGTTATAATAAGTTTAAAAGTTTTCAAATAAATCCCTCCCTAATGTTTTATCTTATCCTTGTTTGTTGCTCCAATTTAACTACCAGAATTCCCGTATATGCATGACCTAAGTAAATTCGATGAACAGTATAAGTAACCAAAGTAACCTTAACCAGATCTTTTCTGTAAGAATATAATTTCTAACCTTATTTATCCCCACTGAAATATTTTGTGGGATATTGACTTTAGAAACACCCACTGATTTAAAATAAAACCTTCATACTATAAGATCCTCTTCCCAAGGCATCCAATAGTGCCTGCACAGAATAATAAGTATAGTAATTACTATTGAATTCTACTTTGCAATTTCCACTCGTTCAATCTTTACCATTATTTGATGCTGAACTAGTCTGACTTACCTGAGAGACACGAACAAGAAGTGAATTCACTAATTTTATACATTTTTAACAAAAACCCCCTTTCCTAAAATTCTAATTTATCTTAACATATTGAAAATAATATTTGAGGAAATATAACCATAAGAATAAATATTGTAGAAAAATGCAGTATTTTGAATAATAAGTATGGTTTCACTCACAATTTGAGTATATTTGACGGATTATAAGTAAAGTTTAGTAGCAAATATAGACGTGCTAAATATTTGCTCATCGGTTTCTATTAGGTTTCTTTCTGAAAAATTAAGATTTTATCCGGCATGACTGGTGTGTGTGACTTGGAAAAGCGACAGCTTTTCGCAGATTTACAAATCAACTGGAGTCATTCAGTTTAAGCTACTTTATTTATTAGACTCTAAGCTGACTCAAGCCACTTCTGTAAGGGAACCTTAAAGAAATATTGCCTTAAAGCAAAATTCTAAAGGAGTGATGCTAAGCGCTTTACAACCGTGAATCTTACGATATATTAGATTTTTGCTATTTTGAAATGATGCATCAGGACTGATTAATAAGCTGGCGACACATTCTCTCTGTTCTCAGCTCAAAGCGATGAAAGAATCATTGATGACCGAATGGAGTTAGAGTTGATTTTGAAGGAGGGAACTCGCATGAAGGAAGCCGTTGGAAGAGTATGTACTTTGAGGTGATACTGAATGGTTGAGTTAGCGGTTGGAAAGTTCATAGAGGTTACAAACTGAGGTATAGCGAATGGTTTGACCTCAACCTCGGTGGTGCAGAGTGTTGTCAAGCCGTCTGGTAATTAGGAGAGACTGGAAAGTCATAAATTCCGTTATAATTTGTAGCAAATGAAACCTATGAGGTAGATTTATAGATTATTTTAGGGAAGCCTGAAAAGCCTCCCTTTCTTTAAATGGAAATAAATCCTCAAGTATAGGACAAAGTGAATTCCCTAATTGTTTTTAAGAATCTCTACTTAAACAAATAGGGAAGTAAGATATAATAAATATATACTATTAAAAAGCAAAAAACTCTTTAATAGTGAATTCTAAATGAGTTTGAATAAGCACTTCCTAAATCAAAATCATCATTAGCGTAGTTTCTCAAATTTAACCTATACGTGCCAGAAGATCCAAAATGCTGATTAATGTTTATTTTTTTCACAGGCGAACTAGTTGTAAAATATCCATTATAAGATGTTAAAGTCTTATGTAATTTCCAGCTTCCATTTACATACTTCTCAATAAAAACGTAATAATACATTCTATCTCCACCGCAAGTGCTTGAAGGTTTATTAGCGTAAAAATCCACTGTACTTGCCCCAGGTTGATAATAATTGGAGGCATCGACCCAAACTCTTATAGAACAAGGCGTACTTGACGAGCCCCCATTCCATGCAGCGCTAGTCTCATTAATTGACAAGAAAAATACCGAAAATATTAACGGAACGATTAAAAACATTTTTTTTAGTTTCATTAGAATTACACCTCACTAAAGATTTTCATACAATTCTTATATTCTTTCTTGCTATTCCACGTTCTTTTGCCTTAGCCAGTATCTGAATAAAGGATTATCAACATTAAATGCTTCGAAGTACCCAATTTATGATGGTCAGGCATACTCTTTTGCTGCACAATTACCTCTTACATAATCAGCAACCGACACATTACTTATTGAAATTCTTCAATAGCAGCTAATTAAATATCAGGGATACCTGTACTAATTTATTTTTCATTCTTACTCTCCCTCCTTTATTTGTAATTCTTTTAAACAATTACATATTAACACAAAAAATTACAAAAATATCAATTTATTCCTACAAGAATATTTTTTGTATGATTATGTAAAATAAGATCCTATGATAGTATTAGTAACTTTAATATATATATAAGCTATCGTCATTTTTTACTCTTTTGGTGTTATAAATAATAGAAGAAACTCGTATTTAAGAGGAGATAGTTAACCCACAATTACCTTGATAAGATTACTATGAGAAAATTGTATTCCATAACCATAGAAAATCACGTAAAGATTGTTTAACTGGGCAAATTAATTACTTAAAATCATACTTAATAAAAGGGGCCCAAAAGAAACAATCAAGCCCTGCTATATTAGATACTTCTCCGTGATAAGAGCATGTAATCAGAGGTTGTATAGGGAAATTGATGCTAATAAAAAACATTTTTAAAAATTTTTCAACTTAAAGTTGTTATTATGCCGGCACAGGTTTCTATATGAGATACAGTTGGCCAACTGAATCATATTAGAAAAGAGATGGTATTCATTATGGCAACAACCTATTCAACAACTACTTACACAGTAAAATCTGGTGACAACTTAGGTAGTATCGCCCTTAAGTTTGATATGACACTGGCTGAAATTATGTCTTTGAATAATATTAGTGACCCGGATAGGATTCAAATCGGACAAGTTCTGAAAGTCTATAGTACCGGTTCAGGCGGCGGGTCAACTCGCCCAACTACTACTTATACTATAAAATCTGGTGACAACTTAGGTAGCATTGCCCTCAAGTTTGATATGACACTGGCTGAAATTATGTCTTTGAATAATATTAGTGACCCGGATAGGATTCAAATCGGACAAGTTCTGAAAGTTTATAGTACCGGTTCAGGCGGTGGGTCAACTCGCCCAACTACTACTTATACTATAAAATCTGGTGACAACTTAGGTAGCATTGCCCTCAAGTTTGATATGACACTGGCTGAAATTATGTCTTTGAATAATATTAGTGACCCGGATAGGATTCAAATCGGACAAGTTCTGAAAGTTTATAGTACCGGTTCAGGCGGTGGGTCAACTCGCCCAACTACTACTTATACTATAAAATCTGGTGACAACTTAGGTAGCATTGCCCTCAAGTTTGATATGACATTGGCTGAAATTATGTCTTTAAATAATATTAGTGACCCGGATAGTATTCAAATAGGACAGGTGTTAAAAGTCTACGACAATGATAGCGGATCAGGTTCAGGCGGGGGTTCAACTCACCCAACGACGACTTATACTGTGAAATCTGGTGACAACTTAGGCAGCATCGCAATCAAGTTTGATATGACGCTGGCCGAAATTATGTCTTTGAATAATATTAGTGACCCGGATAGGATTCAAATCGGGCAAGTCTTGAAAGTTTATGACAATGGAAGTGGTTCTGGTGATACTGACTCTGGAGGTTCTACGCCTAAAACAACAACTTACACAGTTCAACCTGGAGATAATCTGGGCAGCATTGCACAACGATTTGGAATGTCCCTCTCTGAGATTCAGTCGTTGAATAACATTAGTGATCCTGACAAGATTCAAGTTGGACAAGTGCTGGAGGTTTATGACAATGAAACTGATTCTGGTGGAGGATCTAATCCTGGAACAGGAGATATTGGCGATGGTGATGCAAATGTCACTCGTGTAACCGAAAGCCAACTAAATGAACTTGGTTGGTCAAGTAAATACCTTACCGATGCAATCGTTCAGGATTTAAATAATTGTTTGGAAAGATTTGATATCACAACTCGTTCAAGAATTTGTCACTTCCTTTCCCAATGTAGTGTAGAATCCCAAGCTGGCTACTATCGTGAAGAGATTGCTAGTGGCTGGGATTACGAAGGAAGGGAAGATTTAGGGAATACTCAACCTGGTGATGGTCCTAAATTCAAAGGGGGCGGTTATATTCAAATGACTGGTCGTTATAATTACACGCAATTTGCTAACTTTATCGGTGATCCTGAGGTTATAAATCAAGGCGTTGAATATGTTGCTACTTATTACCCATGGACTAGTGCAGGTTTTTGGTGGCACAACAATAATATGAATGCTTTATGTGACACCAATCCTTCAGTACGAGCAGTAACAATTCGGGTTAATGGTGCTATTCGTGAAACGACTCACCTAGATCGACGTGAAATGTATTACAACAGAGCCATTCAAATATTTTAATAACTACTAAAACTCAAGGGGATGTTCAATATAAATGAACATCCCCTTTTCTGTGTACTATATTAAATAATTTAATTTTATGGAAACAAAACATCAGGGTCGGTCTCTATCTTCCCTGTTTTAATATCTACGCCGTATCGCCCAATTGTAGCAGAACGTCCTGAATAGAGGGTGGAATATCTTACTATAACGTAATCATTTACTTGGCCATCATAACTAACAAAATGATCCTTATCTTCAATTAATTCATCTTTACTACGCAAATAGTCTTTGACTATAGAAATTGCTTTATTCTGTTCTTCTATAGGGGTATCTGTACGAAGATCATTATTCTGGGTTGCATTTTTATTGTTAGAGTTTTCTGCGTTCTGCTGTGTATTATTTTCTTCTTTTACAGTTTGATTGTCTGTCTCGGCTTTTGATAGGTTTTCTTCAGAATCATCACCATTGTTTTGATTTTGCTTGTTTTCTGCTGAAGTGCTATTTCCATTCGAGCTGCCATTTTCATCTTTGTTTTCAGATAAATCATCAGATGACTCTTTTGTGGATCCTTCCGACTCTGTTGAGGAATCTGATTCAGTATTAGATTCTAAGATCGATGAGGATTCAGTCGTTGAAGAATTTACTTTGGTTTCCTTGTCTGTATCGTCTGAACACCCAACTAGTAATAGAACGAACATTAGTAGAACAGTACTGCAATTAAACACTTTGTTTATTTTCTTCATGTAACCATCCCTCTCATTTTATGACAAGCTTCTCACTTAATTTTCCGCTACTGTATCACTAGTAATTTCACAACTTTGTTTTCTGTACTAGTAACAGAATTGGATACCCACTCCATATTAACCTATTGTCACCAGCATGTAAATTGTCGAATTGTACTAGATTTTGGATAAAGACAACAGTATATTTCCATAAAAATACTGGAACAAAGTTGTGAAAATTCTATTAGAGACTTCTTTATTATTTAAGAAAAGAGGAGGTAGATATATTTTATTTAATAAGCAAAAAGTCTAAGATCACCACTTTACAACAGCTCTTTTATACCTAAAAAGCAGGGGGATTTTGTCAAAAAAGCTAGATTATAAAGGTCTAAAACGGTATAATTAAGGTATATTGATTTTAACCAGTAGCTTGTTCTTCATCCCAAAAATACCCCTTAAAAGACTAATCAGTTAGTCATTTTTTTTACATCTAAAATAGAACATACGTTCTCTTTCAGAGGGGGTGATGAGGGCAATAATTCTCTTATTATCTGGTTAAAAGTACAGAAGGTTGAAAAAAAAAAGAATTGTATCAGTCATAAAGTATGGACGACTAATTAATTAGTCATTTTTTTACACCTAAAAATAGAACATACGTTCTTTCCCGGAGTAGAAGGAGGTGTTTTTTCACGTTGTCACATGTTGGAGATCCCGATAGTCAGAGAAAAAAATACGAGGAGTATATCAGCCAAAATAAGAACTTTTTTGATAATAACTTGATAAAGACATTCTTAGAAGTCAAGGAAAATGAAGACCTATTAATCGAGACAATTTGTAAACCTTCTGAAAACAATAAAACTCTTTTGGATAGGAAATTTAAAAACTTTTATTTCAACATCAAATTTACTTCATATATTTCTTCAGCCCTTTATTTTAATGCTATAAATTTTGACAAAAGGCATAGAAAAATACAAAAACGACATCCACTAACTGTTGATAAACCTACCGGAGAATCTGAAGGCGGCAGCACTTTTAAAGACCAGATACCTGATAGCAATGCAGAAATCAAACTTGAATCTGTCACCGGGAGTAAAAATATATTGGATTATATTGAAGATCCGATACTTTATGAAGCATTAAAAACTTTAACTAAAAAACAAATTGAAATCCTAAATCTTGCCTATATAAATGGTTTATCCGATACAGAAATAGCTCTCATTTTAAAAAGGTCTCAGCAAACAATATCGAAAACTCATAAGAAAGCACTTCAAAATATTTATAACTTTATGGTTAAAGGAGAGTGAAGAACATGGCTACAGTTGATATGTCCCAATGGGTCATTATACTTGGTAATTTTGGTTTCCCAATTGCGATAACTATTTATTTATTTGTGAGGTTTGAAAAGAAAATAGACAAACTAGAATCGGTCATAACAAAGCTTGGAGATGTCATCAAAGAAAGTAGGAAGGGATGAGCACTATGCCTTTAGCGTTATATGACTTAGTAAAGGAATCCAAACAGAATAATCACGCCATGAATGAACTAATTAAATTATTTGAACCTAAGCTAAAAAAGTCATTATCCATGACTCACTATGATCAAAGAGAGGATTTAAATCAAGAGTTGAAGTATAGGTTAATCACATATATACAAAGATATAATGTAGACTCAATACCTGGATTTTGGGAGTTAAAAGATCAGCTTGAGAATAATAAAGCGGTTTAACGATAGAGTTTTTTATTTCAAAAACAACTAATAAAGTGTTGGGTTTTCGTCTGTTGCATAAAAAGGGGCCATAAATATTAAATTAGTGTGTATACAATTATGCTCTTTTTGTCTCTTGTAGGATGTTCTCCTGACTCTAGGGACCCTTTAGGTGAGGATGGTGAAATGTTGAATAGTAATTATTTTGGATTAAAGGCTGAGCTTGCTGAAATTAAGTTAAAGCTAGCACATATAGGATTATCACTTTGTGATAAAAATACTTCTAGTGAAGAGGCAGCTGAGGAATTAATGGATGCAATAAGGCTGTTTGAGGAGCTTGAAGATAGGTTAAGAAAAAATGCCCCCACAAATTAGTGAGGGGCTTTGTTTAACTCGTTACTAACTTCTTCTGAAGTTCTTGAGTGAGTATCTCTGCACCTTTGCGACTAATAATCAGGTCACTATCTGAAAGCTTAATGTTCTCATTTGAAACTTCACCTGTAATAAAGCAGGCCATGTTTGGTTTATATTTTTGTAATATTACTTTTCCCCATCCATGAATATTTCTAAAGGATCTTTAATGTTAATTCCCAAGGTTCTTCGCAACTCTCTTGGTATTACAATCCTTCCTAACTCATCTACTTTACGAACTATGCCAGTTGATTTCATTACACTCTCCCCCTTAAAATCATCTTACATTAATTGTAAGATATTCTACCGAAATTACAATATGCTTTTACAATAAAATGCAATTTTTACAAGAGTTAATAAGCCCTCATTCCTAAAGAAATGAGGGCCTATGTTACTTATTTTTATTTATCAATTTATTCAAAAGGGCATCTGCTTTTTTTCTAGCAGATTCAGTTTCTTCCTTAAGCTGAGTGAATTTCAATTCCCCGCTTGAATTACTAACTTCAATGATATCCCCTTCTTTGACTTTAAAAGGAAACATCGAAACCGGCAATTCTTTTCTTACGCTTTCGTCTTCCTTCCACAGTAAAAGGGCAATCCCATTTTCAGTTTGATCTACAGTGTATTTACCTAAATTCATCAACTAACTCCCCTTGTGAATTGTAAAGTAATGCTGCATCCCCACTATTGTTCCAGATATATCCGTTTGTCCATAAGTGATAATACGGTAGCGCCTGGTATGCATCTGGACCAGATAAAACAGTAATGTGGTTACCAGCCTCTATAAAAGATCCCTCAGGGAAATCATAGCGCTGATTTCCTTCTTCACTGATCAAATACCAACCAGATATATCTCCACCAAGAGTTGAACCATTGGATATTGTAACGGTTTCCCCTGATAAATCAACATTTGAGATATAAATATCTTCTGGCATTGGCTCTGGATCAGGTGTTGAAATAACATCTCCTTCAACATAAGTTGTTCCATCCTCATGGTACATCGTAACAACATTGTTTTCTAATGTTGAGAATAGCGCCACATTCTTAATCATCAAGCGATTTACTACCTCTGAATGAGGGTGGCCATAAGCATTATCTTCTCCATAAGAAAGAATTCCATAAGATGGATTAACTTCATCCAAGAACATTTGTGATGTACTTGTGTTTGAGCCATGATGACCGACTTTTAATACTTCTGCTTCTACATCAAATTGTTCAACCATATTTCTCTCAGCATCAATTCCTGCATCTCCTGTAAGCAAATAATCAAAATCATCTTGAGATATTTTCAATACCACAGAAGCCTCATTATTATCACTGTGACCTTCTCCACTGTTTAGTACTTGTATGTCAATTGAAGGATCAAGGTCAATCATCTCTCCAGTTTCCGCCACATGAAAATTGATATCTTTTTGATCAATTAAGGAGAGATATTCATAATACGTCTCTGACGTATGGCTCTTTCCACTGTCTAAAACTTTCTTGACTTCTTTTTCTTTTAATACATCAATTAGTCCACCTATATGATCAGCATCCGGGTGTGTCGCTACTAACAAATCAATTGTATTTATCCCAAGGGAGTCAAGATGTGATAAAACTGCTGTACTACCTTGGTATCGATTTCCACCATCAATCAAGATTGTCTTTCCTCTTGGAGTTATCATCAGTGTACTATCACCTTGACCAACATGGATGAAATGAGCTAATAAAGGATCATCTGAAGGTTTAAAATCATCATTTAAGTATCTAGCCATAAATACAGCAAAGTGCTGTCTCGATAACTTATCTTCAGGTTTAAATGTTCTGTTATCATAACCAGTGGTTATACGATTAGCTGCTAAGGTATCTACATAGTCTACTGCCCAGTGTTCTTCAGTTACATCTTTGAAAGACTTATAGTATGTACCTGTAAGATTATAGGCTTCTACTAATATTTTTGCCATTTGACTTCTTTTTAAAGGACCAAACTTATCGAAGTACTTGGAACCGTCACTCGCTGTTTTTCCGCCTACTATTCCAATTTGTACACCTTTAGCAATGACATCATATCCATAATCTCCAGGTCGTACATCTGTAAATCCAGGGTCAGGTGCATTAGAATAATCTGTAATTCCCATTTCCCTTAAAATCATTTGAACAGCTTGGACCCGCTTAATGGGATCTTCGGGTCTAAAGGTGCCATCATCATATCCATTGATGATTCTAAGGTTGGTAAGATAGTTAATTTCGTCTTCATACATGTTCACATCATCAAATGAACTGGCTGCATCTGCACTAGGTATGAAACTTATAATAACTAGCACACTCAGAAACAAAGAAATTATTCTTCTCATAACCATTTCTCCTTTTCTCTAATTTTAACAAATTATACAGGAAAATGGAATTTTTGCATGCCAACAATAAAAAAAATATAGCATAGTGAATATGCAGCCTCTGTAATTTGGCTTTCTGGGTTTTAATTAAATTTGAAACTCCTGAAATTATCGAGGAGACTATAAAGAATATTCATTGTATTAAGGGATATGTAAATACTATCATTTATAATTTTCTATCAAGTCAATATTTTTAATAACAGTTCTTTTGATCATGGAGTCTTTCAACTCCTCAATTAATACTTCTAATTCATTGATACAATTCTCAATATTTTCAAAGATAATAATTATAGCAGAACCTTTCGCCTCTATCTGCTCAAACTTGGTTTGCTTTTGCTCCCTTACATAATCTGAAGCAACACTAAGAGCATCATCAAGGTTGTCTCCTAAATCAAATTCACGAAATTTACTCCACATCATTGACTCTTCAATGTTTGTTACAAAATTTGCAAGCACATCTAGTTCTGCCACAAACGAATTGACGAGATACTCTAAATCTTCTAACTTACCTGTGGCCCTCTTCACGTTAAATTCTTTTGGATATTCATTTATTAGATTTTCAACTATCTCCTCAAAACTAAAGTGGAGGGATTTGAAACTCTCCCACTTTTCTTTATTGAAGTGCGCATTATCAATATCTAGTATTTCAATCTCTGATGTAAAAGGGGGATCTCCAACCCACGTAAAAATATCTGTTCTTATGTCTTGTAATGAACTTCTTAAAATCTCTGCTAGTTCCTCCATGACTACAGCATACTCTGAGGTAGAATATAAAATGGAATTCCCCTTAATTTCATTAAATATATCTCTTGTTATTTGTGAGATTGATATTTTATCTTTTACAACCAAGCCTAATTCAAACTTCTCTTTACTAGCATCCGAAAAATTTTGGGATCCTATATACGCAACATTATTTGTCATGATTAGTTTGGCATGATTATCAAAATTAAAATATACATTTAGGTCTCCAAATTTTTGCCGTTCTAAAACCCTTAAAGTATATTTAATTTTTGTTGCAGCAGTCTTCACTGCTGAATGATCAATTCCTCCAGATTTTTTATCAATATATTCTTCTCTACGGGCTGGAATGTTTAGAATTATAGTTATAGGGATTGATTTATCTACTTTTCGTAGATCCTTTAATAACTCAGTACTTGGTTCGTATGTATTGATATTATAGGTTACTATATTAATGTATTTTGCATTGTAAAAGTCCTTAATGACCTCTTGAAATCCGTTGGCTTGATATGAGAGAACAACTTCCCCCTTAACATTTTTTATTATCTTTTTCATGTAAGATATCCTCCAGTCATTGTATAAAGCTACAATTAAATTTTTTGTGATTAATTATTTCAGTCCTTCATTTAGAAGCTAGGCAGCATAAAATTATCTATTTGATATAATAAGGAATAAAAGGTTTTCTACCATATAAAGGAGATGATAAAAAATGAAACCTGTTAACTTATATTCCATTATCTCAGCATATAAAAATCTAACACCGGAAGTCTTTGAACTTTACTTGAATAATTTCAGCATCAAAGTCAAAAAGGACGAAATTAACGATTTGCGTTGTTTAGTTAAACAGATAGTAGAGAATACAAATAAGTTTGTAATTGATATTTTAAATCAGTTCTACCTAGGTTTTACAATACAACAGATTAGCAAAGAGTTCGATTTACTACGATTTGGAAAAGATTATATTGTGAACATTGAGCTTAAAAATAGTAGTACTGAGCAAAAAATAAAAAAGCAACTACTTAAAAATAAGTATTATTTAAGTTTTCTTAAAAAGGAGCTATTTAGCTTTACTTACGTAGTTAATGAAGATAAATTATATTACCTTGACCAAAATGAAAACTTAGTTAACATTGAATTTGTTTTTCTTGTAGATAAATTACGAGATCAGGAAGTTCAAGTATTTGATGACATAAATCAACAATTTGACCCATCTCATTATTTAGTTTCTCCCTTTAACTCCACTTCCTCTTTTATAGATGGTCAGTATTTTCTTACGGACCAACAGGAAAATTTCAAAAAAGATATATTTAAACTACTAAAAAATGAGTCCGGTTCAAACTTTATTAGTATCGAGGGGGCTGCTGGGACCGGTAAAACTCTTTTAACATACGATATAGCAAAGGAATATTTAGAAAAACTAGGAAGAGTCCTAATTTTCCACTGTGGTCGATTAAACAGCGGCCATAAAATACTTAGGGATGAATATTCTTGGGAAATAGCAGTAACTAAAAATTGCGAGGATTTTTCACTTAGTGAGTTTAATCTAATTATTATTGATGAAGCACAACGAATTGAGACTAAACAACTAAATTACATTTTTGAGAATGTTGAATATTCTCAAACCAAGTGCATTTTCTCTTATGATTTTAAGCAATATTTAGCTAGTTGGGAGAAAGATAGACAGATACCCGATATAATTAAAGAAAGAGCTGCCCCTTACACTTTTAAGTTAACTGGTAAAGTTAGGAACAACAAGGAAGTTGCTTCATTTATTAAAAACTTTTTTGATTTGTCCCAGCGAAGCCCAAACCAAACTTATTCTAATATTCAGGTACAATATTTTTCAAATTTAAAAGCAGCTAAACAGTACATGCTCCTACTTAAGGATGAAGGATGGAAAAGAATTAACTTTACACCATCTAAATATAAAGAATATCCATATGACAAATACCAACTCTCTTCTGAAGAAAGCGCTCATGATGTAATTGGTCAGGAATACGATAAGGTTATTGCTGTAGTAGATGAGTACTTTTTTTATGATAAGAACGGAAAGTTATCTACCCAGGGTTGGTCTAATGATCCTTACTATCATCCGACTCAAATGCTTTTTCAAATAGTTACACGAACTAGAAAACAACTAACACTTATAGTATTAAATAATGAGGAAGTATTAAGGAAGGTCTTAAAGATTATAAATCCATCTAGATAAGTTGGAGTCCCTTCCAGACAGGAAGGGACTCTTTGGTGTCAATTCAACATACATTTATCAAGAAAAGGAGGAGCTCTTCGATACCAACCATACTCAGCAAGACATGCATGGGCAAATCCCGATTTCTTCTACGCCTAGGCTCCTGCCTGTGAAAGCAGCAGATATTCAATTAAAAGCAACTCCTGTCTTGAATGGACTCTATCATACATACAAACGAATTGCTTGATCTCACAAATTTATAAAATAAAGGTTAGCCTTTTTAAAACGGATTTATCAAGGCTTTTTTGTCATGGTAAATTTTAATATGGCTTTTCTACATTATCACAAGCAGTTCCTATTGATCATTTATTTCCCAATAAAATGCATAAAAAAGAAGTCCATCCAAGGAATTTTTGAGTGAAATCTACTCGGATGTACTTTTTGAAAGGGGCGGCTTTTCCTTTTTTAAATTTTTTATATAAAAATAGCCTAATCCACCGTCATTGTAAAGATGGGATTAGGCTATCGTCGTTATGTAATTGCTTTCAAGTCTGACAAACACATTGGCGAACTTATTAACATTTAACGTCATAGACATTGATTGAAGACATCATATTCAAATATTTCAACTTCTAATAGTTTGTTTAATTTTAAGTTATTGTCAGGTGGTTAATTGTAAAATGAAATGCAACACCAAAAAAATAGAAAAGTCATAGGGGAACCTGTAACATTAATGTCGACTAAAACAATTAATTACGGAGGTTTTCCCTATGACTCAAATTCATTCTAGCACAAAGACTCGCAGCTTTAAACACCTGAGCGATTCCGAGAGAGGAGAAATCCATGCTTACCTGAAAATGAATCTTTCTCTCAGAGAGATCGCAAAGCGTACAGGCCGTCATGTCAGTACAATCTCTCGAGAAAAGAAAAGAGGGACCGTCACGCAGTTGGATACGCGTCGTAAACCATACGAAAAATACTTTCCTGATGTCGGAGCTCATGTATATAAAGAAAACCGTCAAAACTGCGGAATGCCAACCGTTTTCATGAAATCGTGGGCCTTCATTCTCTATGCAGAAGAGAAGATGCTAGAAGATAAGTGGGCACCCGATACAATCGTCGGCCACGCGAAGAAAACTAACATTCTAAAGAACTCTTACATTCCAAGTACCAAGACCCTTTACAATTGGATAGATGCCGGTAGGCTTTCTGTTCGAAACATTGATTTAGCGATGAAATTGCGTCGCTCAACCAAGAGGAAACGGTTACGCAGACCGAAGCGCATCTTTGGTCAGAGTATTGAAGAACGTTGTGACTCCGTTGAAACAAGGGAGGAATTTGGTCACTGGGAAATTGATACGGTCATTGGACAGAAATCAAAGGACGAAGCCTTACTGACACTGATTGAGCGTAAGACGCGAAAAGAGCTCTTGATGCGATTACCAAGCAAGACAGCATCCAGTGTCCAAGACGGAATAAAACAACTATTTGCCCCATTTAAAGACAATCTTTCGAAGGTGTTCAAAAGTATCACCGCGGACAACGGTTCAGAATTTAGTGAATTAGGTGCGCTTGGTGAGAACAACGGGATTTCCGTTTACTTCTCCCATCCATATGCGTCATTCGAGAGAGGAACAAACGAACGACACAACGGGATAATCCGAAGGTTTATTAAGAAAGGGCAGCCCATCCATCGTTATACAGACAAGACGTTACAAGAGGTTGAAACCTGGATGAACGAGATGCCCCGGAAAATTCTAGATTACGAGACGCCAAATGAACAATTCGCTCGTTGTGTAGAGTTGGTGGCCTAGGCCACCAACTCTACACAACGAGAAGTTCCCCTAGGATTGTATAAGGGTGTTGCATTTAATATTGCAATTTACGGTTATTGTCAGGTTCATACGTTACCTGTTTTTTATCGAATCCTAAAAATTCATCGATTATTACTTTTAACATCGTACACCCCACTAGTCTTTTAATCTTGCAAATCAGAGTTCTAAATAAATCAACATATGAAAATAACCTGATTCCAAAAGGAACCAGGTTACATTTTATGTTTGAAAAGGAAATATCAAAATGATATGCCTTGCCAACCCAATTATTGGATATCTTTTGCTACTGTGTAGCTATCGAATGATGTTAGTGCATTACCAGCTTCATCTTCAACATCAGCTGCATCAGTAAGTTCAAGAGTTAGAGTTTGAGCAATTTGCTCACTGCTAAGACCTTGATCTCCAGCAGTTACTCCATCAGTATCAAGAGTAAGTACATATGTTGTATCAGTTGCATTACCAGATTCAGAAGCAATTACATAAGTACCTTCAAATGCTTCTCCATCTAGTAAAAGATCTAAGTCAGCTTCAGTTAAATTCGCAACTGCTTCACTGAAAGTTACTTCAATTTCAGTTCCAGATACAAGAGTAGCAGAAGTTAACTCTGGAGAAACATTTTCATCTAGATCAAGCTCGATAGGATCAACTTCTACTAAAGTTCCATCTTCTGCTTTCACACCATCAATAACAAGGTCATATGCACCAGATGCTACAATAGAACCTTCTTCGAAAGTCAGTTCTACAACTGCTTCATCATCACCATTTGAAGTTAATACAGCTGATTTAACTGTAGCACCTTCTACTTGGTAGTTTGCTTTATTAACAGCAGTTGCACCAGATAGTTTGCCGTCAAATGTCAATGTTACAACATTATCCAACTCGCCAGCTACAACAGAAAGTTCAGATGGATCAACAGCAACTTCATCTTCTCCACGAACAAATGTAACTTCATCTGCTTCGAAAGCGTTAGCTGCTTGAGAAAGATCTGTAACAAATCCATCTCCTAAATCAACTGTCCAAGTTCCTTCCGCTGCATCTTGTAGAGGGATGTTCACTTTTGAATTATCATCTTCATCTACAACAGGTACTGCATCGAAGCTTGCCGCATCATCTGTTACATAATCTACTTCTAATGTACCAGAGAATGTTTGAGATGCTTCATTACCTAATTCAACTGCTTCAGAGAATGAAAGTTGAAGGTATTCTTCACCATCTTCGTTTACTAATACACTTGAACCTTCAAGTTCAGGTGCAACATCATCAACAGACACTACGAACTGACGAGTGAATGCTTCTCCTGTATTACCTGCGATATCTTCATATGAAGTAACTTCAACCTTGTTAACTCCATCCTTAAGATCTACATTTAGGTAGTAAGTGACTGTATCTTCATCTACCTCAATATCAGCAGCGTCAACTAATACATCGTTAATTTCAAATGCTGCATCTCCTAGTTCCTCAGAGAATACTACTTTTACACGAGAGTCAGAAATAACGCTTACGCTTTCTACTTCTGGATCAACAGTATCTTCTGCTGGACGTTCAACATTTACTTTCACAGGGTTAGGTGTGATTAAGTTACCAGCAAAATCCTCAAGACCAACTATAGTCACTGTTCCTGCTTCTTCATTATCAAGATCAGTTAAATCAACTAGAATAAAATCTTGTCCATTAGTAAAAGTAGTGCTTGCAGTAACACCATTCAAAGTAACATTGCCAATATCTGCAACCGGCTCAGATAATGAAATTTTTGCAGTGTTTGAGCTTGTATAAGTAACACCAGTTACTGTTGGACGAGCTACATCATCAGCAGTAAAGAATCCAGCATAGTCTGCAAACTCGTTTCCTTCAGTATCTTCTGCACCAACAACAGTTACTGAATAACGACCATCAAATGTATCAGCAGCTGTTAATGTAAGAGTTTCGCCATCTTCACTTAATTCACCAGTAAGAGAAGTATAGTCAACCGCATCGCCAACAGTGTCAATTGTTACTACACCATCAACTAGTTCGCCTGTTTCTGCATCTGCAATAACAGAATCAACATCAACGGCTTTATTGAATTTAACTTCAACTTGTTTAGCGTTAATCGCACTTACACTTTCAACCGCTGGAGCTTCAACAGAATCTTCAACGTTCATCGCCCGGTATACAAATGTAGCAAACTGAGCACGAGATACTTTTTCGCTTGGTCGGTATTCACCGCTAGGTACAACCGTTACTCCGTTTTCTTCAAGGACTTGGATGTAATCAACATATTCAACGTTAGAAACATCAGTTAGATCAGTCAGGCTGCTTTCAAAATCTTCGCTTCCTTCAAGATCGAATGCTTCAACAAGTACTTTTGCCATCTGTTCACGAGTGATGTCGTTTGCAGGGTTGAACTTGCCGTTGTTTCCAGTGAAGATTTCTGCATTGTACACTTCGTTAACAGCTCTAACTAGTTCTTCTTCAAGTGAAACAGGAACATCAGTGAATACTTGCTCAAGTTCTCCTTCTCCTTCAATCAAACGAGAAAGAATTTTCGCAACTTGACCACGGGAAATGTAGTCATTTGGACGGAATGTGTTGTCATCATAACCTTTTACGATGTTCTCTCCTGCCAATGCCATGATTGCATCGTGATGAACGCTATCTTCAGGAACATCTGTGAAAGATGCTGCACTTGCTGCTGGTGCTACTGCAGATGCTACGATAGCAGCAGTTACAGAACCAGCTAAAAATTTACGGTAAGACTTTGGTTGGTTAGCCATTTTAAATATTTCCTCCCTTGATATGTGTTAATAATATGTTAGTAAATTAAGAGATATGTAATAGGAAAAAACTCTTAATCTAACTTACAAAAACCACAGGGTTTAGTATAGAAATTTTTAGCAGAAATGTCAAGAATTTTTATTTCTGTACTGGAAATCCAGGACCGTTCTGGAAAATTCTATTACCCACATCTCTTATTCTACAAGTTTTTCTACGGATTTCAATAGCAAATTAACATTTTTTTACCTTTTCAGCTATTTTTTTAGTAATTCCTCCAACTTCTATAAGGAATAGTCAGTAATTTACTATTTTTGAAAATTATATTTTTTGTATCACCCACTTTACGTAATATTAAACCTTTAATCCTAGTTTTGTTACACACTTGTAAACTTTCTTATAATTTATATATGCTAAAATTACTTCCATAGTATGTCGAAAGTTGCTTAATAAAGGAAAGGGGTCTAAATGCTGATGAAAAAACTAGCATTCTCTGTCGGATTGCTCATTCTCTGCCTGATCTTTGGACATTCTTCTGCTTCAGCTGAAGAAAATTATGAAAAATTGATTCCGGTAGCCAAGAAGTATCTGGGTGTGCCATATGCATGGGGAGGAACTTCCACTTCAGGATTTGACTGCTCAGGCTATATTGTGACGGTGTATAAGGAGCTTGGGATTACCCTGCCGCGCACTTCTTCTTCCATGTATAACGTCGGATCTTATGTATCAAAAAGTGACTTGAGGGTCGGGGATCTTGTTTTCTTCAATACATCCGGAAGCGGAGTAAGCCATGCCGGGATTTACATAGGAGACCATCAATTCATCCATGCCGCGAACAATGGTGTTACCATCACAAATATCAATGATCCGTATTATTGGAGCAGCCGCTACGTCGGTGCCAAGAGAGTTCTATCCTATAATTCGGCACCTGGACAGTTCCGTGATGTCGGCAGCTCCTTATGGGTCTATCCTGCTGTAAACAAATTAGCCAATGAAAATATCGTTCAAGGATATGAGGACAGCTTATATAAACCAAATCAATACATAAAACGCTCTGAGGTTGCTGGTTTGATGGCACAGGCGTTCAAACTGAAAATGAACAACCGTTCCGAAACTTTTCATGATATTTCTGCCACTCATTGGGCAGTGGGGGTAATTAACGCAGTCAAAGCAGAAGGTATCTTCGAAGGCATCAATAATTCTTTCCGTCCTGATGAAAATTTAAACCGGGCTCAGATGGCAGCCATCCTGGTACGAGCCTTTGATTTGAAAGGGTCTACTTCCAAACAGTTCACTGATGTTCCAACGTCCTTTTGGGCCTATGATTATATTAACAAACTTGCTGCATCGGGTTTGACGACTGGTTATGATGATGGGTCATATAAGCCGGGCAATCCTGTAACAAGAGCTCAGTTCACTGCTTTCTTATATAGAGGAATGTATTAAATAGGAAAAGGTGGCCCCTGATAATAGGAGGGCACTGAAAATCTGCCGATTTCTAAACTATAACTAAAATTAATAAAGAAAAAGCCACCCCTTCTTCCTATAAAAGGAAGAAGGGGTGGCTTTTTCTTGGATATAAACATATATGCTGCCTTTATTATCACATTAGTTTTAGGATCCTTTTAATATTTACCGCAAATATAGCCATGGCACCTTGTAATTCCATGCCAATTAGACCCGAGGATTCTGCTACATCATACCCGTGTCTGTGTTTTAGTTCACTATTTTTCGCTTCAATTTTATATCGTTCTTTTGCCTTTTCCTTAAAATACTCGCTTTCCTGGAATTTTGCTTGGGAGGAGTGCTGATCGGACTTTATAGTAACGGAATACGTCTTACTTTTGGCTCCTTCCTTGTAGCACCCTTCTCTCAGTGGGCATCTCTTACATTTATCCACGTCATAATAATAGGTGTCTGCCTGGTTTTTGCCTACTCCTTTTTTACCTTGCCTAGCTTTCCTTATAGCCATATGTCCTGCCTTGCAGACATACATACCCGCATCCTTATTGAATTCGAATTCGTCCTCTTTTTTTCGAGCACCCTGAGTGATTAGAGGGTTCAATTTTGAAACCAGTTTGATTTCATTTCCTTCACAATATTCAATATTATCTTTCTCGGAATAGGCCGCATCCCCAATAACCGTCTCCACTTCTATGCCCGCGTTTTTACTTTTCTCTATGAGTGTCTGCAGTTCTTTCCCGTCACTCTTTTCTCCAGTGGTAATGGTTGCGGCTGTAATAATACGTTCTTCACTCATCGCAAGATGAGTTTTATAGCCAAAAAAGGAGGAATCTGCTGTTTTGTGTCCCACTTTGGCATCCTGATCATTCATGCACTGGAGCTGCTCAATATCATCGGCAACCGTTTCTTTCAGGAGATTAAGCTGTTCCTTCACTTTGGGATATTCTAAAAGGATTTCTTCCTTTTCTATCACCTTAATGAGCTTTTGTGAGTAGGTTATCTCATCTTCCAGAACATCATTGGTTGGCTTCACAGGGAACTTGTCCTTCATACTTTCGTTAATCTTATAAATCGATTTTCTAAGATTCTTGGAGCGCTCCATAAGAATTTCCTTTGGCTTCATTTGATTATAGCGGGCTTTGGTATGGGTGGCATCAACAATAATGGACTTACTTTTTATAATTTCTTTCTCTATGGCAATCTCAACCGTCTTGTTGACAAGCATGTCTAATAAGTTCATGTCCTTTAACCTAAGTTTACGAAACTTAGTCAGAGAACTTGAATCAATGACGGGCTCTTCTGGAGCCATATTCAAAAAATACTTGAAAGACATATCATATTTAGACCGCTCAACAATATCGACATCTGATACATCGTGAATGGTTTTCAAAAACAAATATTTGAACATGCGAATAGGATCAATCGCATTTCGCCCATTATCATGACAATATTTATTCTTTAATTCATCAAAAATAAAGGAGAAATCGATTAAATCGTTTATTTTCCTTAACATATTGTCCTGAGGAACGACGATATCATAAAGGTCCATATACTTACTGAACATCATTGTTTGTTGTTGTTGAATCACTGGAAACCACCCACTTAATATTGTTAGTTCTATTATAAAGTAAGGATTTATTAGCGGGTAGTGTTCTTTTTTCTCAATGTTGATTGGAGTGGAAGGTGCACGACCTCCTGCGGGACTAGCGGGACAGGTGAGACCCCGCAGGCGAAGCCGAGGAGGCTCAACGCCCGCCCCGCGGAGTCGTGCACCTGGAACAGAAATCAACATTTTTTCGTAAAATCTGAAGTAAAAAAGGCAGAATCGCTCTTTGAGGTGAGCGATTCTGCCTTTTAGAACTTTATTGGACTTTTTCAGTGCCCTCGATAATAGGGACCACCTTTTTTCATTGACCTTCTTTTAATTTCACCGTTCTTTCTAGGAATAAGGCAAAATGCGCTCGGGATGTACCTTCAAAGGAACGGAATGGTGTAGCAGCATCTGCTACAGTGATGCCGTTATAGGCAAGTGTATTGATATCGTCATAATTCCAGAATTCAGCTTGATCAGAGAATTTCAGCTGTTTTGTCGGAGTTTCATAGACATCATCAAATGCTCTGACAAGAATGGCGGCCATTTGGGAACGTGTTAACACTCCCTCTGGATTCAGCCTGCCGTCATTCCCCGTAATAATGCCATTCGCTTCTGTTATGAGCATATCTTCGTAGCCCCAGTCACCAGACTTCATATCAGTTGCCTTCATCTTATATCCGGCCGGCGCTTTTAGATTTAGCGCGTTCACAATCAATTTCGCTGCATGTCTTCTCTTCAGAAGTTGATTCGGTCTGTATGTGCCGTCATCATACCCATTCACGATCTCCTTAATCTGCAGAAAACTGACGGCTCTTGATACTTCTCCCTTATCCAGATCAAGGAATATCTTAAGATTATCTGAATAGATTATATTGGAAGAAGCAATATATCCAGAAAGCCCTCCGTTGCCTTTCACCTTATACATCACATACAGGTTCGCTTCGTTTTCTGTTTCATAAGGCCCTCCTGTAATTTCAAGCGGCGTGTAATGCGGAGTTCTTTCAAAATTATATGGATCGTTTATGTCATGGCGGAGCTTGGAATAATCAGCATCTCCATTCCATGTATAGACAACATCTCCTACTTTAATGTCCTGGGAAGTCCTGATGGAAGTCGGCCACTCGTAGTCGACATCTGCAGGGAAGCTCATAATATCGGACCCATTATAGTTGATTTGAATATCAGGCGTACTTCCGACTCCCTGAAGGGCATAATTCCTTACGTATCTATATACTCTTTCCTGATAAGCACTTGCGGGGTTCAATCCAGGATCATTTACTTTGGAAAGTCCGTTGTATGCCATGACCGCGATGTACCAATCTTCAAGATACTTTTTGTCGTGGTTATTGACATGGGGAAGATTTAGATTCCATTTCTCCAGAAGCTTATTCGCCCCCTGTTCAATATTGTAATGGATATCCCACTTCAGCTTTTCTTCGTTGATTCCTTTTTCAGCCATTTCCTCTTCAGTCATGGTAATCTGCATCAATCCAATTCCGCCATCATCAGTAATGTGCGGAGTTCCATCATCGTTAAATTGTCTTAATTCTGCAGACTCGGACAAGGCAATTGCTTTTAAGATTTCGGGCGGAATTCCTTTTTCAAGGGAGACCTCCCTCAGTATTTCTTTGATTTCGGCATTGGTGTAGGTATCAGCTGTATCAGCGCTGGCGCTGCCGGCAAACCATACCGCTGCAAACAACAATGTTAAAAGAATGGTTCTTTTCATTAGCTTTTGCATATTTCTCCTCCTCTAGTAATCTATCCTCTATTCTATAAGACTTCCGAATTCTGTAAAAGGATTATTGTCAATTTTTTTAAAAAATGCATTTTTAGTTTTTCACTGGATAAAACTGTAATGTATAACTTTGCCAGAGATTAATGAAAGAGCATAGGAACAATGCTATACTAATGTAGGATTGATATATAGGAACAAGGAGAGAACTTTGTGATTACATATATTAAAAATGTCATAGGAACTTCAGACCAGCGGACGATAAAGAAGTACCTTAAAGAAGTAGAAAAGATAAATAGATATGAAGAACAGCTTACTTCATTAACGGATGAAGAATTGAAAGACAAAACTGCCGAGTTCAAAAAATCCTTAAATGAAGGCGCAACGATTCTTGAAATCAGGCCGGAAGCATTTTCCGTTGTCAGAGAGGCTTCTAAGCGAGTCCTTGGGCTGAGACACTTTGATGTCCAGCTTATCGGGGGAATGGTTTTATCCGAAGGAAATATTTCCGAAATGCCGACCGGTGAAGGTAAAACACTTGTTGCCTCCCTGCCGAGTTACCTGCGTGCTCTTGAAGGCAAAGGCGTTCATGTCATTACCGTCAATGAGTACCTTGCCAGACGGGACCGCGACTTAATCGGGAGGATTCATGAATTTCTTGGACTTACCGTAGGCTTGAATCTGCCTGAATTGGATCCCGACAACAAGAAGGCAGCGTATCTTGCGGACATTACTTACGGTATCGGCAGTGAATTCGGCTTTGATTATCTAAGGGATAACATGGTCTATAACAGTGCCCAGCGTGTTCAAAGACCATTTCACTTTGCTATTGTCGATGAAGTGGACAGTGTCTTGATCGATGAAGCCAAAACCCCACTCATCATAGCCGGAAAGAGCGGGATCAATTCTGACTTGAGTTATCTCTGTGCCAGAATCATCAGGACATTCGAGCAAGATGAACACTTTTTATTTGATATAGAAACCAAAACAACCAATCTCACAGATAAAGGCATTGCCAAGATTGAAAAAGGGTTTGGAATCGATAATCTATACGAAATTGAACATCAGACTCTTTACCATTATGTTATTCAAGCCTTACGGGCACGAGTCATGTTCAAGCGGGATGTTGACTACATTGTCAAAGAAGGAAAAATCCTGCTTGTCGATATGTTTACTGGGCGGCCGATGGAAGGACGCACATTGAGCAATGGCCTTCACCAGGCTATCGAAGCAAAGGAAGGCCTTGAAGTGACAGAGGAAAATAAAACGCAAGCCTCCATTACAATCCAGAACTTCTTCCGGATGTACCCCTTCCTTGGAGGCATGACGGGTACTGCCAAAACGGAAGCAAAAGAATTTGAACAGATTTATGGAATGAGTGTTATTCAGGTGCCAACCAATAAGCCTGTCATCCGCGAAGATCTGGATGACCATGTGTTCAATACGGTTACAGCCAAATATAAGGCTGTGGCAGAGAAGGTGAAAACTATACATGAAACGGGCCAGCCTGTCTTGATTGGCACCACGTCCATCCTGCAATCAGAAGAGCTCTCTTCTTACTTGAAAGGGCTCGGCCTTAAGCATGAAGTTCTGAATGCAAAGAGTGTTGAACAAGAGGTGACTCTGATTTCATTGGCTGGACAAAGAGGGAACATTACGGTCGCAACCAATATGGCCGGCCGTGGAACAGATATCATGCTCGGCGAAGGTGTGAAAGAACTTGGCGGCCTTTATGTTATCGGTACAGAGCGCCATGAATCCAGGCGGATTGATAATCAGTTGAAAGGACGTTCCGGACGCCAGGGTGATCCAGGAATATCCAGATTCTTCATATCGCTTGAAGATGAAATGTTCAGCCGATATGCACAGGAAGATTTGGAAAAACTTCAAAAGAACTTGAAGGTTTCCAAAGATGGCGAAGTGCTGAATAGAAATATTGATGAATTCGTCAACCGCGTACAGCGGATCTGCGAAGGCTCGAACTTCTCTATTCGTGAGTATAACCTAAAGCTGGATGATGTCTTGAATATCCAGAGAAATACAATTTACGAACTTCGTGATAAATTACTAGAGCGAGAAGAAGTCACTTCCATTATGATCACCATGCTGAAATCTTATGTAATGGAAGCCATCGAACGCAGCTGCCCTGAAGATGAAAAAGAAACAGAATGGAATCTCTCCGGGCTGGAAACTCAATTGCAAGAAGCCATCCCTGAATTTAGTCTCAGCCTGTCTGATGGAGACCTTAGTCTAAAGATGATAAAAGCAGCGGTTGAAGAAGAACTCGACGCATACATTTCCAGGGTTAATGAACATTTCAGCCAGGAAAGCTTCACAGAGGATGTACGGAAGTTCTTATTGACTGCGACCGACTTCCATTGGCTCGGACATATTGATGCGATGGAAAGACTGAAGGAAGGAATCGGACTGCGCAGCTTCAGCCAGGAAGATCCAATGAGGCAATATGCCCGCGAAGGACTGGAAATGTTCTCGCAGATGTACTATGAACTTGAACAAAACGTCAGCCATCAGCTGGCACAACTGATGGTAAAGTTGGAAAAAAGAAATTCTTTAAAGAAATCATGATCTGGTTGGAAGCAATCGGCAGTGTCCGGTTGCTTCTCCATGTAAATCGATAACGGAGGGGAAAATATGTTCAAATTTCTGGAGAAGTTGAAAAAAGATTCTTTAAAAAATTCAGGGGAAAACAGCACAATCTCCTCAGACCAGCTTTTTGAAGGGAATGAGAAAGAAACAGAAACAACGGTGCAGACAGCGTTATCCCTGTTTCCAGGTGCTTCTATCTCTTCTGAAGAAAAATATTACTTGCAATTTCTGCACAATGAATTACCTGATTTGAAGGAAAATCAGATTTCAATTGCAGGTGTCGATCTTAAGAAGACGGAAGAAAAAGTTATAGTTACAGCGTTTGTACGGAATACACTGGCCCAAGCGGTGAAATTCCAAAAAACTGCCCTTCTCTTATTAAACCCAGAGGGAAACCGTATTGCACGCAAGGAATTTGATCTTTCACGTCTGGGTGAACTGCCAGCCAGAAGCAGCAGACCATGGCTATTCGAATTTCCTCTCGTAGAGATCGAAGCGGAGGAAATCCCCGCCACAGGCTGGACATTAGCTTTTGAATTGAAAAAGTCACCCGCTCCTCACGGTTTGGATCTGGAGGAAAGCTGGAAAAAAAGCCTTGCAGCTTCCGAAGTTGAGAAATTGGAAACAATGGTGAAATCGTTGGAAGCTCCAAAACCGGGAGAAGTGAATTTCATGGGAATTTCCATCAAATTACACGAGGACGGACAGCTGCACACAACTCTCTTGATCCGCAATGGCAGTGAAAAAGATATCAATCTTCAACAGATTCCTTTAGTTGTAGAAGATGCCGAGGGTGATATTGTTGCCAAGGGAGGATTCCAGCTGGAAGCATTAAAGGTAAAGTCTAATACAAGCAAACCTTGGACGTTCATATTCCCGACAGAACTCGTTTTGAAAAAAGAGCCAAATCTATCCAAATGGAAAGCCTATCCAATCACAAAATAAGAAAATAAGGTTCAACGTCAAATGTTGGGGTGAAGTGAATTTTGCTTCACCCTTATCCAATATGTGAACCCAGTCTTTTATACGTATGTGTTAATAGTATTTTCGCTCGAAAACGCGTAAAGCTTCGAAATCCAAATGCGTTTCGTTTCATCACTTTCGTTAAATTGTTAATTCCCTCCAAGAAGCCGTTAGAATAGTTATAGGTAAAGCTATTTAATATTTCAACCTGCCAATTTTTTAATGTTTGCGCTGCTTTTTGAAACTCCGGGATGCCCGCCTCATCAACGGCTTTGTAAAAGGAATATAAGTCATTTTTGGTTTGGTGGATGTTCTCTTCTCCATTTTGTTTCGCCTCATCGAACCAGTGACAGAACAGTTCTTTCAATTCATAGGCCAGCTTTAATTCAGGGGACATGTCCAGATAACGTTGAAGATACCACTGATTGTCCTCTGTTAACTTATAGGATTTTTTATAGAATACATGTCGCATCTTTTTGCATTTCTTTCGATCATAATCATGCCAGCTGGATTGAACTCTTCTCCTCACTCCATCAAGGGCCCAATAGATATATCGAACAAAGTGAAACCGATCCGCCACAATAATAGGCTTCCCAAGGGCTTGTGTGACAGCTGCTTTAAAAGACTGACTCATATCCATGATTACGATTTCCACTTGAGCTCCATACTTTCGGAGATAGTGCTTAATCGTATTTTTGTATCGATTCGGAAGGATATCAATGGGCTCTTTAGTGATGCCATTCGCGATGATGAGCTGGTACTTGCCTTCTCTGGTATCTCCTTTGTATTCATCGATGGCGATCACTTTTGGCAATTCTTTCACTTCTTCGTTGACTGTCTCTTTGGCCAATTGATCAAAGCGCCTTACGACCGTTGAAGGGGATGTTCCATACACTTCTGCCGTCTCCTTGAACGTCTTGCCTTTAATACTACGAATTTTAACTGCCTGGTTCAGTTCCACTGATAACCGTTGGTATCTATTCACAAAAGGGTTCTTTTCCGCAAACTTCTTTCCACAAGGACAAGCATATCTTCTTCTTTTGTAAAAGATTAGTGTGTGTCTTTCAAATAGCTTTAAATGCTTAATTTTTTGTATACGATAGTCGTGAATCTTATGAGTGAAAGTAGCACAAACCGGACAGCTGTGGGGTGTAACCGGCATCTCTGTATAAATACAAAGTCTCGCCTCCACTTCCTCCATTTTCGTAACCATTGCTTCTTCAAAACCAGGTAGAATTATGTTAGAATTCATTATGCACGAATCTCCAATCTATACTTGTTTCTCGACAACTCAAGTATAAAAGACTGGATGATTACGTGCATTTTTTTTGTTCAAATTGTGTAAGAACCCCAACAAATATTATAGAACCGAAAATAAGAACCCCCTCGAATGTCGAGGGGGTTCTTATTTTCCTTTTTTCACTAGAAAAGAGAGGAAAAACACCTTGCTGCATGCTGCCCAAAGCATTTTTCCAATTGGCTACCAACCGAGATTTTCTTGTATGATAAGAAAGGAAATATTTTCTCTCTGCCTCATATTTTACCATCGATAGCAAATTATCTCAATTATTATTTGAAGATTATAGGAAATTTGTCGGCTGCTCCTATTTCTCTTTTTTTAGTATTTCCAAGAGGAATTTTGGAAGAATCATCTGCCTCTTGATTCTGGAGGGTTCTTTAAGAAGACGGTAAAACCATTCCAGTCCCATCTTCTGATAGAATTCAGGCGCACGCTTGATTCTTCCTGAAATGACGTCGAATGATCCACCTACCCCCTGATAAATACTTGGCGCCAGTTCCTGCATATGACCCAATATCCAATTTTCCTGGACAGGACTCCCCAATGCCACAAAAATGATATCCGGATTTGTTCGATTGATCGTATCCTTAATCACCTGTTCATCCTTCTCATATCCATTCAGCGTTCCGGCAATAGTCAACGAAGGAAATTTTTTTTCTAGTTCTTTTACCGCAGCATCTGCTACCCCGGGTTTCGCACCATACAAGAAGACACTCTTTCCG
The DNA here is from genome assembly GCF_984799155.1 of Bacillus sp. SRL337. Classification (NCBI taxonomy): domain Bacteria; kingdom Bacillati; phylum Bacillota; class Bacilli; order Caryophanales; family Bacillaceae; genus Bacillus; species Bacillus sp. SRL337. The sequence goes on from NZ_OZ481793.1 coordinate 4,193,371, forward strand.
TTTTCAGAAGCGGTTTGACAAAGGGCCATCATCATATCGATTCCGGTCACCCGTTCACGAATCGATCCGCCTTTCAGTCTTGAAGCAATAATGACTCCGATCCCGTCAGGAATTTGGTAATCAGCCTGGTTCAACAATTTGCGGAGGCTTTCATCTTCTTTGGCCTTCATAATTTTCTCCGGGTTAATCGCTACAATAAATGATTTCTTCTTTTGCTCTATGTCCTTCAATATTGAGGCCGTGATCTGTTCATATGTCAGGTTGCAGACATCTACTCCCATAAAGTTTTCCTTCATTATTCATCACCTATTTCCAGAAGTGCTTTTTAAAGAGTTCATTCGTTTTTTGAGTCTCCAATGACCTTCACTTCGAATCCTTCTTTTTCCCAAGCACTTCGGTCAATGCAATTCTTTGTATCAAAAATCATCTTTGTACGAATATCATTGGAAATTGTGGAAGGATCAAACTCTTTAAATACATTATGGTCTGTAAGCACAAGGATGATATCAGCATGGTTAACAGCTTCATGGACATCCTGTGTCTGCTTCGCCAATTTATTTTCTTTAATATGAGGATCATAGGCTGTGTAATCAACACCCAGCTTTTCTAAATTCTCCAGTACATGAAGTGATGGGCTTTCACGCATATCATCAATATTTCCTTTAAACGCTAATCCAAACACTGCTACTCTTCCGTGCTGGATGCCTTTTTCATCAAGGAGCGCTTTGACTTTTTCTGCTGTATATTGAGGCATATTGTCATTCGTCGTTCTGGCAAGATGAATGATCTGCGCCAGCTCCGGCTGAAGTTCAACCAGGAACCAAGGATCGACTGCGATGCAGTGTCCTCCTACACCAGGTCCAGGCAAATGAATATTCACCCGCGGATGGAAATTCGCAAGCTTGATTGCTTCCCAGGCATTCACACCTATTTTGTCACTGATTTTCGCTAATTCATTTGCAAAAGCAATGTTCACATCACGATACGTATTCTCAATGACTTTGACCATTTCAGCTGTCGTTGCATTCGTTAAATGAATTGTTCCTTTCACAAACAGCTCATACAGTTCTTTCGTAAGCTGTGAGGACTTTTCATTAATCCCTCCGACAATTCGGTCATTATCCACAAGTTCTTCAAATACTTTACCTGGGATGACACGTTCCGGTGAATGGGAAACATATAGCTCTGTTCCCATTTCCAGGCCGGATTCTTTCAGCTCTGAAATCATGACATCCTCGACAGTACGAGGAGGAACCGTTGACTCAAGGATGACCAGGTTCCCTTTCTTTACATATGGAGTAATCGCGGCTGTGGCTTTTCGTACATATTCGAGATCCGCTGTTTTATCTTCTTTGATTGGTGACGGCACTGCAATGATGAATACATCTGCTTCTTCCGGAGTGGTGGCAACGGTTAAGTTACCACTGTTAATCGCTGTTTCCAACTTTTCTTGAAGGCCGTTTTCCTCTATATGAAGCTGTTTGTTTTGAATCATGTTAATTGCGCGTTCGTTAACATCCACACCATGAACCTTCATTCCATGGTTGGCAAACATGACAGCTGTAGGAAGACCGATATATCCTAAGCCGACAACACAAATCTTGTTGAACATCTCACAAAACTTCCTTTCGTAAGTTCTTACCTAAACTTTAAATTTTATTATATCGAATTTAAGGTGGAGTTTACACCATCTTTTTGTATATACCGAAAATCAGGTCTGCTCTTCTTATATTCTTCCTATAGAAAAATATTGAATACCTGCTTTCTCTGCATCTTTTGTTGAAAAACAGTTTCTTCCATCAAACAGTACGGGATTTAGCATATATTGCTTGTAATCCTCTAGTGGGAATGTTTTTATCTCATCCCATTCCGTTACAACGAATGCCATATCCGCATTCTGCAGGGCGGTTTCCATTGTCTCATGATAGGATAGCTTTTCGCCATAGATTTTCTTCACCCTTGGCTGTGTAATCGGGTCGTATACTGAAATATCAACGTCCTGCAGCAAAAGCTCGTTAATGATCTCCAAGGATGGCGATTCCCTGATGTCATCCGTATTTGGTTTAAATGAAAGGCCTAAAACCGCAGCTTTCTTTCCTTGAAGGTTCCCTTTGAAATAGTTTGAAGCTTTTTCAAAAAGCCTTTTCTTCTGGCTTTGATTGACGGTCAGCACAGCATTCATTATATGGCTCGGAACGTCAACCTGTTCCGCTAGTTTAATCAGCGCTTTTGTATCCTTTGGAAAACAGGAGCCTCCGTAGCCGATGCCGGCTCTCAGGAAGTGGGGTCCGATCCGGTGGTCCATTCCCATACCGGCAGCCACCTGCTCGATATCTGCCCCAGTCTTTTCACATAGGTTGGCAATTTCATTTATAAAACTGACCTTCGCGGCTAAAAATACGTTAGAGGCGTACTTTATCATCTCTGCACTCTTTGTATCTGTCCGGATAACAGGGATATCAAAGCTTGAATAAAGTGATTCAACCAGGTCTCCTGCTTCTTTACTTGAAGAGCCGATAACAATTCTGTCACCGTGGAAGGTATCCTTTATGGCTGAGCCTTCCCGCAGAAATTCAGGATTGGAAACAAACCGGACTTTAATGGAGGATGAATCTACTCTTTCCTTCATAAAACGCTCAGCCCAGCCATTTGTCCCGACCGGTACTGTGCTTTTGATGATGAGTACAGTGTCTTTATATATATAATCAGCAATCTTATCTAAAACGCTCTCAACATATTCCAGATTCGCTGCACCGTCCGGTCCTTCCGGAGTCCCAACTGCGATGAAAATACAGTCTTTATTTTCATAAGCTGTTTCCGGGTCTGCAGTGAAATTCAGCCGCGATGCTTCTATATTTTTCTTAAGAAGTTCATCAAGGCCTGGTTCATAGATAGGGGAGCGTCCTTCGTTAAGTAAATTTATTTTGTCTTGTGATATGTCATAACAAGTCACCTGGTGGCCCGCTTCAGATAAACAGACACCTGTCACCAGTCCTACATATCCTGTACCTGCAACAGCAATTCTCATAAGTGAAACTTATCCCTTCTATTATCTTGTTTAGAGATAATCTCCAATAATTGTATTAGCATGTATATAGTAACACCAATTGAACAAACATACATACTATTAGCCTTCATTATAAAGGTTTTATTCAATGAACAATTTTATTACAACTTGACTGGAATAGATACAGGAAATTTCATGTGTAATGAAAGTGTAAATAATTAAATATGTATCCGTCTACCTTACTACCCTGTATATATAGAAGCAAAACGTCAGGAGTCAGGTTTCATTGAGCTCTTTACGAAGAGGCATTCCCGCTTGTGCGCCAAGCTTTGTAACAGACTTAGCAGCAGCTTTGGAAGCAAACAAACAAGCATTCTCCACGGATTTCCCTTCTGCTAAGGCTGTGGCAAGCGCCCCATTGAAGGTATCCCCCGCACCTGTCGTGTCCACTGCCTCTTCTACTCGTTCTGCCGGAAGGCTTTTCTCCTTGCCTTGCATATAAAACACCACTCCCTTGCTTCCTTTTGTAGTGATGAGTTTTTGTAGCAGCTTTTCGTTGTCATCTAAATAGTTCTTAGTTAGCTGTTCGGCTTCTGATTCATTTGGGGTTAGAAAAGTAACTTTCTCAATCCATCGACTTTCAATAGGCTGATAAGGTGCTGGATTTAAAATGATATTGACCCCTGCATCATGAGCTATTTCAATCGCTCTTTCGATGCTGTCAATCCGGATTTCCATTTGTAGAAGAAGCCACTCGCTGCTCGTTATCGTGTCTATGAATTCATCTATTTGTGCTGGAGTAATTTTTGAATTTGCACCTGGAACGACAATAATTTTATTTTCACTTTTGCTGACAGTTATCGAGGCGATCCCCGTTGGGACACCTGAGATGATTTTTATTGCATCTGTGTTGATACCCAAATCTTGCAGATATTCCATATACCTCTCGCTTATATATCGTCTCCTACAGCTCCAATCATTCGAACCTGTGCCCCAAGCTTTGCAGCAGCCACCGCCTGATTTGCTCCTTTTCCTCCAAAGCTTTTATGGAACTTTTCTCCCATGACTGTTTCTCCCCACTGAGGGTCTGTTTGAGTGATTGTCACTATATCCATGTTGATACTTCCGACTACTGTAATCATTAGAGTTCGCTCCTCCCTCATTTACAACACTTTACCACTATAAAGCACCAGGGGACAGTGGTTCGATAAAGCGATTTTTTCATTATTGAAAAATGTTCCTTTCTATAGGGGAACACTTGGGAAGAACTGAATAATACTGCAACTTTTTTTGTGGTTATCTTAGTTTGACGAGCCAAGTATGTAAGCGTGAACATCCAAAGAACTCGCTAAAATCCCTCTTGTATCCGTTTTTGGCCAGGCGTATAATGTGTCCTTGGATGTAACAGAAAACAGTAATTTTATTTACATAAGGGGGATCTCTTCTTTATATGAAGAAGAAACAATCTTGGCTGTCCGTTCAGTTCTTTGTCATCATGTTTACCTGGGGTATTTTCATTCCGTATTGGACAGCATGGCTCGTGGAAAGCAAGGGATTTTCGATTGCCACTGCTTCTTCACTGGTCGCTGCCGGCATGATTGCCCGTTCGTTTTCCAGTTTTTATCTGTTCCCGACACTAAGCCAACGATTTCCGCTTGGAAAGCTCGCACGAATTCTTGTAGCAGCATCTGGCGTTTTACTGCTGCTGTTCTTCCCGCTAAGTTCCTTTTTCGGAATGATGGCCTGCATGGTCCTTTTCAGCCTGGTCTATCCAATGCTGATGCCGCTCGTTGAAAGCATGGCCGCCGTCATGATGAAAAAAGACAATGTGGATTATGGAAAAAGCAGGTCCTGGGGATCGATTGGTTATACATCGGCGTTATTGTCGGCCGGTTTCATAACTTCAATTTTTAGCGAGGGTGCCATCATCTATATGATGTTTGCCGGGATCATCACGATCCTGTTGTCTTCATTAATGAAGCTTCCTGCATCCATGAGCGAACCCCGTGGTCAAGAACGGTTATCTTACCGCAACTTGTTTAAGTCAAAAAAATTCTTGCTGGCCATGGGCATCGTGATTTTCACGATGGGGACCCATGCTGCTTACTATAATTATGGCGTGTTATATTTGAAAGAGCTTCATGTCAGCAACATGTATATCGGCGTCCTGCTGAATGTCGCTGTCATTGCAGAGATTCTGTTCTTCGCTCTCTCTGATAAATTTTTAAAAAGAAAATTGATTTCCGTCATGTTCATGACCGCCAGTTCCGCCGCCATCCTCAGGTGGACCATGCTGTTCCTGTTCCCGAGTGTATCCATGTTCGTGGCAACGCAGCTGCTCCATGCCTTCACGTTCGGACTCACTCATTATGCGTTCATGAGGTTGGTCTATGAAGAACTGGAAAGCAAAGACTTGCCTGCTGCACAAGGTGTTTACACAGCGCTGGGCTCCGGCTTAAGCACCGCTGTATTGACATTTGTCAGCGGGTTCTTATACGAGTATGCATCAGGATATGCTTTTTTAGGTATGGGATTAGTGGCGATTCCGGCCGTGTTGATCGGTGGAATTATGTTTGTTAAATTTGAGAGAAAGCCGGTTGTGCAGAGGGCTTTTCGTTGAATGGAGGAAACCAGTCCACGTTGGGCTGGTTTTTTTGAGGAGTGATTGTATGATTTTCCGGGTCTGGTGCCTGGGCGGGGGGCGGCTTTCGGCGATTTGGGGAGGTCTTTCGGCGGTTTTTGCTGGTCTTTCGCGAATTTGTCCTCTCTTTCGGCGATTTTTGCTGTTCTTTCGACGAATTGATGAAATGCACTCTAAAAAGCGAAAACCGCTTCATTTCCTTGTAGGACTTTTCTAAAAAACGCAGCTTGCTGCATGGACAGTTGTTCTATCGACGAATTTGGGAGTTCTTTCGACGAGTTTAGCCATTCTATCGACGACTTCTCGGGTTCTATCAACGAGTTCAGCACTTCTATCGTCGACTTTGGCCATTCTATCGACGTGCCGGTCATTTCTACTTATCCGCCAGCCCTTCTTCTGCAATCTTTTTCAATTCGGAAGCACGCGCAGCAATGAAGTTCCTCATATATTTTTCTAAAAAGAGTTTGTCTGCCAGGTTGCTGAGCGGTCCAAGAGGCGATGTATACTGAAACCGGTCAATCATAAGGGTGCCGCCTTCTTTTTTGATAAATTGATGGGTATGTTCAAAGGAATGAAACGCTCCCTTTACCATGATATCAACAAATTCTGTTGGCTTCTCCATGGAGGTCACTTTGGCTGTGAGCCTTTGTTTTACTCCAAAGTGAACAGCTTCCCAGGTTACAATGTCCCCCTGTTCTAGTAATCCTTTCGTCACCCCGCCCACCGCTCTTTCCTTGGTTTGGGAGGTCGTTTGGGTATGGATGTCTACATTTCGAGCAAGATCGAAACATAGATCGATAGGGGCTTTTATGAATTGATGATGTTCGATAACAGGCATTTTTTTCTCCTCTTTATCCTAGTTTAACTAAGTAATTATAATTTTCAAAATTTTTATTCCTTTTCCTGCCAATAAGAGATATAATTATCTCATCTTACTATAGGGAGATATCACTGTGAATAATCATATCTTTAAGACTTTTGGCGTTCCAACGTGGAGTTTCTTGATTGGTTTCTTGTTTGTCATTATGTCTGGTTTCGGCGGGCGGATTGCGTCCTCTCTTTCCAGGCAGGGAAGTGAGGAGGTTTGGATGGTGTCGGATGAGCTAACCCGTGCGTGGACTTATATTCCGTTAATCGTAGGGATTGCATTTTTAACCCTGGCTGTCAGTACGTTTTCCATCACGTATTATTTTTGGCAGAAACGCAAGGCTGAAATGGACGCCGGATTGTCTTAAGGAGAGATGCAGTTGAAGCATATCACCATCGGATTGACATTACTATTATCGAGCGCAATTATTTATGCCGCGTCCTTGATAGCAGCTTCTGTTTACTCACTGGCCTTGACGGAAGATGGCGGCCAGGGTTGGGATAGACGATATGGGGTTTATGGGACAGCTCTTAGAGAAATTGGCACCCTTCTGATAGCACTCTCGATTCTGTTTGGATTAGTTGGCGCTGGCATTGTTATTGACTCTGTAAGAAAGAGCAAATTGTGAGTACCTGGACGATCGCTGTTGAAGCGATCTTTTTTTTGTGGAGCATATACCTGCCGGTTGAATAAGCCAATCTATTCCGAGTTTGGCCGGGCTTGATGACAGGGGTGGAGATTCTATCGACGAGTTTTCGGGTTCTATCGTTGACTTTGCTCCTTCTATCGACGGGTTCCGTACTTCTATCGACGGCTTTGCTCCTTCTATCGACGGGTTCCCCATCTATCGGCGACTTTGCTCTTTCTATCAACGAGTTCCTCAATTCTATCAACGACTTTGCAGGTTCTATCGACGAGTTCTGCACTTCTATCGGCGACTTTGCTCCTTCTATCGACGGGTTCCGTACTTCTATCGTCGACTTTGCCCTTTCTATCAACGAGTTCTGCACTTCTATCAACGACTTTGCTCATTATCAACGAGTTATCGGGTTCTATCAACGACTTTGCTCTTTCTATCGACGAGTTCCTCACTTCTATCGGCGACTTTGCTCTTTCTATCGACGAGTTCTGCACTTCTATCGACGACTTTGCTCCTCCTATCAACGAGTTCCGCACTTCTATCAACGACTTTGCATGTTCGGCGAGTTTGCCCTTTCTATCAACGAGTTCTGCTCTTCTATCAACGACTTTGCTCTTTCTATCAACGAGTTCTGCACTTCTATCGGGCGACTTTGCTCCTTCTATCGACGGGTTCCGTACTTCTATCGGCGACTTTGCTCTTTCTATCGACGAGTTCTGCACTTCTATCGACGACTTTGCTCCTCCTATCAACGACTTTTCCCTTTCTATCAACGAGTTCCTCACTTCTACCGGCGAATTCCCCACTTCTATCGACGACTTTACATGTTCTATCAACGAGAGTTCCCCATCTATCGGCGACTTTACCCATTCTATCAACGACTGCTATTTTTCCAGCATCAACACGCAGCAAAAAAGCCTGGAACTAAATCCAGGCCCCCTCTTCACCCCTTCAAAGACCCAGCCATCATACCGGCAACGAAATAGCGCTGCAGGAAGATGTAGGCGATGACCATCGGTGCTGATGCAATGATGACGCCAGTGAAGAGCATCGGATAGTTGGTCATGTACTCGCCTTGGAATTCGAGCAGGGCGAGCGGCAGGGTTTTGTAGTCGCTGTCGGTGATGAAGAGTAATGGATACAGCAGGTCGTTCCAGTTCATGACGAACAGGAAGATGGCCGTGGCCGAGATGGACGGCAGTGATAATGGGACGGCGATTTTCCGGTACATCTGCCAGTTTGAGGCGCCGTCGATCCGGCTGGCTTCAAATAGTGTGCTCGGCAGTGATTTCATGAAGCCGGTCAGGATGAAGACTGCGACCGGCAAGGTGACGGAGATATTGACCAGGATCAGTCCTGTCAGGCTGTTCGTCAAACCGAGGTCAAACACCAATTGGTACAGTGGAATCATATTCACTTGAGCCGGGACCATCATTCCAAGGGTGAACAGGCCGAATAGGATTCTCCCCGGCCATCCCGACAGGCGTGTGATGGCAAACGCAATCAAGCTGGAGAAGAACAAGGTCATCCCCACGGAAATCAGTGTCACGATGACGCTGTTCCAGAAGTAGGTACTCATGGATTCCTCCGTGAACATCGTCACGTAATGATCGAAACCAAAGCTTGCCGGCAGCCCCAGTACATCCTGATACATTTCAGCATTTGACTTGAACGTGGCAAAAACGATCACGATGACCGGGATGATGATCAGCAAGGCATAAATGACAGTAAGAGTGCCTTTTGTCAGCTTCAAGAGCCTTTCCCTCCTTTTTAAAAAAGGCTGTTTTCGCATATATTGTTGCTTCCGAAAAAATCCCAATAGCCGGATTTTTCCCCTGCCTACTACGTTTTTCGCTCTGAACAAAGAGAGAAGCTCTTTTCTCTCTTGCTAAACAGGGGTTTTTCTGGTTCATTACTCCACTATCTTTCGGAATTATTATCAACTAGCAACAAAGTTTACGAAAAGAGCCTAAAAAATCTAGTTTGCCGCTCGATCTGAACGAAGCACTTTGAATTGCAGAATGGTTATGATGGCAATCACGATCATGAATATGACGGATTCTGCTGAAGCGTATCCGAACTTAAAGCTTTGGAAGGCTGTTGAATAAATCAGTGTTGCCAGGATTTCTGTGGCATAGTTCGGGCCGCCGCGCGTCATTGCAAAAATTAAATCAAAGGCCTTGAAGGACTGGATGGTCGTATAGGCGACAACGATGGTTGCTGCCGGTGCCACCAGCGGCCAGGTTACAAAACGGAATCGCTGCCATCGGGAAGCTCCTTCGATTTTGGCGACTTCGTATAAATCATTCGGGATATTCTGCAGGCCGGCAACGAAGATGATCAGCATCTGCCCGGTGTGCATCCACACTTGAACAGCGGCAATCGAGAAGATGGCGATGTCCTGATCTCCCAGCCAGTTTTGCGAAAGAAATTCCAGATTGATTTTTTCAAGCAAGGTATTGAGGATTCCCAGATTCGGGTCATAGACGAATGACCAGATGAATGCCACCGATACGGATGAAAGGATGGTCGGGAAGAAGTAAAGGGCTCTTAAAAAGATGTTCGTCTTGGTGTTCTTGACAAGGTAGAGAGCGAAGACCAGTGAGAATGCCGTTTGAAAGATGACGACAAACAGCATGAACTTCAGGTTGTTTCCGAATGCTTTTACGAAGATTGAATCATTGGTAAAAATATTTATGTAGTTATCCACCCCGACAAAATTGTACTGAGGCGTCAAGCCGTCCCAATCCGTGAATGAGTAAAATAATGCGCTAAGTGTCGGGTAGATAAAAAAGATCGAATATAGAATCAGGCCCGGCAGAACAAACAGATACAGGGCTTTATTTTTCTTAAGACCCATGCAACCCCCTCCTTCTAAACTCCAAAGCATATTCTAATAGGGAAAGAGTCATCCTCTCCCCCTATCAAAACCTTATTGTGTTTTTTGGTTTACGATTTCCTGCGCTTCCTGTGCTGCCGTTTCAGGGTCTTCTCCGCTCAGGACATTCTGGATGGATGCGATGACCGCTTTTTCCACGTCTGCATCCGGAATCAGATAGCGAGGCTGAAAGCGGGTATTTTTGTCCATCCAATCTGCGGCAGCCTTCAATGATTCGGATTCGTAGTTGATGTCCGGAATCGTCAGGAACTGGCCGGTTTCATTGGCATAGTACTCCGCATTTTCCGGCTGTGACAGGAAGTCGATGAATTGCTTGGCTTCTTCTTTGTGCTCGGACTTGCTGTTGACGGCGAGCATGAAGGTTGTCGTATGGATTCCTTCAAACGCCGCTTCATCGGCAGACACCGTGATGGGTGCCAGGAGCCCAAGGTCAAGGTCCGGATTCAATTCCTTGATGTTAGCCATGGCATAGGAACCCGAGGCAAGCATCGCGGCTTCTTCCTGGGCGACCTGGGCAATGGCCCCCTCATGCTTCATACCGAGGGCATCCTTGCCAATATAGCCTTTGTCCATGAGCTCCTGGAATTGAGACAGTGTTTTGACCCACCACTCGTCTGTCAATGCCGTTTCTCCATTCATCAATTCAGCAAAAATGCCTTCCGGTGCATTGTTCATCATCATTGAATTCATCATCTGCCCGGGTCCGATGTCGGCTCCGGGAAACGCAATTGGGGTATATCCGTTTTCTTTGAGGGTCTCACAGAGCGCAAGGAACCCTTCCCAATCATCCGCAGGCTCGAGGCCAAGTTCATCAAATAATGTTTTGTTATAGACGGGCTGGTTATAGACAAGCTGTAATGGAAGGGCCAGTTGTTGGTTTCCATCCTGTCCGGCTGCCAGCAGGGTTTCATTAAAGTTTCCGACAAGCTCCTCCCCTGTTAAATCTTCAAAGAGGCCCGCTTTTTTGATGACTTCGAATTGTGACCCCGGAAAGGCAGTGAAGACATCCCCGGTGGAACCATCGCGAAGCAGGGTTTGGGCAGTGGATTGATATTTTTCAGAAGGATAAACCGTCATTTCTACTTTGATGTCCGGATTATCTTCTTCAAAGCGGCTGATCAACTCTTTAAAAGCATCAGAGTCCTCCCCGCGCCAGTGGATAAAGCTGATTTCCGTTTTGCCGTCCGCTGAACCGCTCTCCGAAGATGAACAGCCGACAAGGAAACCGGAAACGATAAGAACACACATGACCAATAAGGATAGCTTCCTTTTCATATCGAGATCCCCTTTGTTTATGAATGTTTTCTCTGGGTACTATAGTGGTGTTGCAAGAATACTAGAGTGGACGTTTCTGAGAAGTTGGATTCGTGAGGCAATGTAGTGACTGGGCATTCAGTCGATAGAGTGTGTGGAATCCCCCTTTCTTGATTCTTCCCGGCAAGTTCATCGGTTTTCACTTTATGTAAGGTTTTACTTTAAATTTCTATTCTTTTGCCGGTCGCTTAATTACTTCAATACCCCGCTCTCTTTTTTACAAAACATGAATATTCAAAAAACTATATATATTGACAGATTTTTGCGCAAAAAAAGAACCAGTCCATTTTTGGGCTGGTTTTGTTCATGTGTGATAGGGTTATTTCTTCTTTAAGCCCATGGGTGAAGGTTTACTGCGATAAACACGGTTGGCAGATAAGTCCTCGCCGGTCTTCTCAATTCGCTTGGCATCATTTTCAAACATCTCGCGTGCTTTCGTAAACAATAGTGTCACAGTTTCTCACCCTCCTTTGAAAATGTTAGTTTCTAGTTACCCGGATATGGATGGGTAAAACCTGATTTTTTATTTTTTTTTATTAATCAAATGTTGATTAATACCCTTTCCTTACCCTTCGCTATGGGTCACCGAAAATCCTGGTTAACTAGGAAGGTAAACTCTTCCTGTTCATCGGAAAATCCCTGATATAAGAAAACCTTTCTTGATTAGTAATCATAGTTCCACAGTACCTTCCATTCTCCTTTTTCCACAACCGCATAACAGGTTTGCCTGATCTCCATGATCCCGAATTGGCTGTCGTAATGCATGGTTATCTCGGCAGCTGACACATCCTTGAAGACGGGGCCATCTTTGGACATCTTCCACTCATCCAGCTTTTTCATTTCGCCCATTTCGACTTCAAACGTTTCAACGCCCATATGCCCCAGGAATACATGGTTCTTCGTTTGGATATAGGACGATTTCTTGAAGCGTTTCTTCATTTCTGAGTGAAACAGCTCCCATGCATTCCCGAAGTCGCCGTCCTGTTCATATTCATAAAATTGTTCAATGACTGTTTTGGGGGAGTCTGGAGGAGAAGTGCCCCCTGCACAAGATTTGAGAACAATGATCACGATAAAAATAAGAATAAGTCCGAAAGCCATTAAAGGAAGTGGTGATTGTCGTCTCCGCATAGCAGCCTCCTTCACAAAGTGCCTTGGTTTAATCGTATGACAAGTTCTGGCAGTCTATGATGTGAAATATCCATGAAGTCATGGCAACTGTTTCCTTTCCTTATGACGAAAGGCCACTTTTTACAGGAACTGTTTAAATGCTGCAGTAAATGTTTATATAATAGAAAAAACAACACGAGGAGGCCATTCCTTTGAACCCCATGATTAAGATTCGTCAGTTCTCGCATCAATTCATGCTGGGCTATCATAAGAGTATTATGGAAGGGTGTCTGGATGAAACGCTGAAATCAAAGATCAAAAGCAAAATGGAATACCACCGTGTAAGAGTGGCAGAAGAGTAAATTATTATGGTCAACTTCACCCTTTTCCGAAGTTGATCAGATACATATTTATTAAGAGTTGAATTTTAATTTAAAATTTTTGCAGATTGTATTAAGATGAATGGTGTAAAAATAAATTCTCCCGTTCGACGTTTACCTTTGGGCGGGGTTAGGCATATACTTATAGAAGCAAGTCATATACCTACAGGGGAAATAAAACGTGAAATGGGAATGATGTCGATGATCGATAATAAGAAAATTCATGATAAATTGCTGGATGTTGTAAAAACAGAAAATATCAAGGTGGATGAGATGCTGAAGGATCATCTTTATACGAAACTTGGCGGGAAAGCGGACTTCTTCATCACGCCGACAACGTACGAAGAAATCCAGAATGTCGTGAAGCTTTCCAATGAGGAGAAGATTCCGTTTACATTGCTGGGGAATGGATCAAACTTGATTATCAAGGATGGCGGGATTCGTGGAATTGTCATTAATCTAAAGCATCTTGATGAAATTTCCATCTCCTCGGAGGGGACGACACTGGTTGCTCAAAGCGGCGCGCGAATCATTGATGCGTCACGCCGGGCATTGGCGGAAAGTCTATCCGGCCTTGAGTTTGCCTGCGGAATTCCGGGAACAGTCGGCGGCGCGCTTTACATGAATGCCGGAGCTTACGGCGGTGAAATCAAGGATATGCTTGATTATGCTTATGTGGTCGATAAGGAAGGCAATCTAGTGAAGAGGCTGGCATCTGAGCTGGATTTGGATTACCGTACAAGCAATATCCCGGATAATGGGGATATTGTGCTGGAAGCAACGTTTAAATTGAAGCCTGGTGACTACGAGGATATCAAAGCTGTGATGGATGATTTGACCTACAAGCGTGAGTCAAAGCAGCCGCTCGAGTATCCTTCATGCGGATCGGTGTTCAAGCGTCCTCCTGGCTACTTTGCCGGGAAGCTGATTCAGGACAGCCAGCTGCAAGGAACGAATATCGGCGGCGCCGAGGTGTCCACGAAGCATGCCGGGTTCATCGTGAACAAAGACAATGCATCGGCGAAGGATTATATCTCATTGATTGAACATGTCCAGAAGACGGTGAAGGAAAAGTTCGATGTGGAGCTTGAGCGTGAAGTGCGGATCATCGGTGAGGATTTAGAATAATGAAGGCAGGCGGTTTTCTCTTCTTGGAGGGAACCGCCTCTTTAGTGCTTTAAAGCGGTCGGGGACAGTCCCCGACCGCCTTAAAGCACTAAAGCACTTCTGTCTCCATCTCCAAATTCTCCTTTTTAATGGTAAACTATCATTGAAGCTTCTTAGAATGCGAGGAATTAAGATGCCTGATTGGTCTTATCATGTTATTTTCAAACCAATTTTAACGAAACTTTCTCCGGTCACTTCCCGGGAATTCATCCATAAAGGAATGAACAGGATTGCTTCACTTCCATTCGGTGCCCGCGTCATCAATTTTTTAGGGCGGGAAGAAAGCTCGACCTGCCTGTCCAGGCGATTCGATGGAGTGGATTTTTTAAATCCTGTGGGACTTTCGGGTAAAATAGATCCCCTTCTATCCGGAACTCATGCCTTCTCCAACTTAGGGTTCGGTTTTCTCGAAGTTGGTCCCCTTACTATGGAAGGGACCGAGCGATTGGAACAACCGGTTATAGATTATGATCGGAGTCACATTCAATTTCCGGAAGAGGAATCCATCGGGCTGAAAGCTGCATTGGCAAAGCTAAGACATTTCAACAGCAAGCAGCCTGTTTTCTTCAGGCTCAAAGGGAGCTCTTCAGAAATCCAGACAATGGTTGACCAACTCAAGGACCTGGCGGATGCTTTTATTCTGCAGGACACCCATAGCTCTATACAGACGGCAAAACCTATTTATCTATCGATCTCGAATCCAAATGACATAAAGAGTCAGGAGGAGCTGTCAGGATTTTCTGGTGCCGTTCTGGAATTAGGCGAGGCCATCACACAGGAAAAATGCGATGCTGTTCGAAAGTGGCGGGAGAGCGGATATAGAGGAACGATCATCACATCAGGGTCGATCTTAGAGCCTCAGGATGGTCTCCAGCTTTTGGACGCAGGTGCCGACCTGGTTATGCTGGCCGGCGGCTATGTTTTCTCGGGTCCAGGGTTGACGAAGAGAATAAAGGAAGCTCTTGTATCGAGAGAGGACCTGCCCTCCCCTCAGCCTGGCTGGTTTGCCTATTGGCTTTTTGGTTTGTTCATTTTCCTAGGCGGAATTCTTGCCTTACTGTTCAGTATCACTTCGATCGTCCTGCCTTATGACGAATTATTTTTAGAGATGAAGAAAGAAGAAATTTGGTTATATAATGAGCGGATCATGCTATTCATGGCCCATGACAGAATGACACTGGCAGGCACGATGATTTCAGGCGGAATTGTTTATATGAACCTGGCGAGATATGGCGTGAAGATGCGGTTAAGGTGGGCTAAGCAGGCAATTGATACAGGTGCCATCACAGGTTTCCTTGGGATATTTGCCTTTATAGGGTTTGGCTATTTTGACTGGCTCCATTTGCTGTTTTGGCTTGTCCTGCTTCCGGTTTATCTTATTGGTTATTTGAAAACTCGCGGCATCCGTGGGGCTCCGTCTTCCAAAAACAGACGGAATGATCACATTTGGAAAGTGGCTCTAATCGGCCAATTCCTCTACGTACTGCTCGGCTTTTCTTTCGTTCTCGGCGGTCTTGTCATTTCTTTGTACGGAGTGACTTCGGTTTTTGTGCCGACTGACCTTCTTTATCTATGTATGACTCCGGGGATGCTGGAGTCGTTCAATGAACAGCTGATACCCGTGATTGCACATGACCGGGCCGGCTTTGGAAGTGCATTATTAAGTGTCGGTTTGCTCGTTCTCCTGCTGGCGCTGTGGGGTTTTCAAGAAGGAAACAGATGGATGTGGAGGACTTTCCTATTAGGCGGACTTCCCGCTTTCATTGCTGGGATTTATGTCCATTTCGCTATAGGATACACGAATTTCATCCACTTGCTGCCTGCTTACTTTGCCATCCTGCTCTACCTTGGCGGATTACTATTGACCTTCAGGTTTTTCTATAAAAATGAGTAAAAGAGTGACAAGGTGATTGCTTGTCACTCTTTCTATTCTTCGACATATTTCCCCGGAAATTGTAGGAATTTTTGTTGTTTATAGTGTGTTTAGCATTGGGTATTAAGTTTATATATAAAAACTAGGCCAAAAGCAAGGCAGTTCTTCATCAAGAAATCTACATCCATTAAACCTAAAAGGAGCGATTCTTATGAAGATTAAAGTGAAAAGCTGGAGAATGCTTACAACACAGGATAAACTGTTTATTTTAAAAGCAATCAGCCAACGGTCTCAAATGAAGCAAATTGCCTAAAGGAATTTCAATTTGTTGCGCTTGTCAATGGCCGGCCTAGTTATTATTCACCCTCCTACTTCTTCGTCTTCACCACATAAAAATTCCGGTTTTCCTACCTTTTCTATGATATCGTGCGGTACGAAAAACCTCGCCGTCATGAGCGGGTCGACGATTTGTGAGATTTGCGACTGGCCTGCAGCACTGAACAGCATTGTCAGTTCGTTGAGAGACAGCTCTGTCTGCGGCAAAAGCGTATCAACCATGATTTCCACCGCACTTTTAGCCGCTTCGTCAACCGTTTCCTTAGAGACGATGACAGCAAGGCCCTCCTTGTTTTCCACAAATGGATACGGAATCGATGAGCCTTTTAATACGTCCAGCGTTACTGTCACCTTGCCCGGGATCTCGATTCCGCTTACACTGATTTCACCATCCCCCATGGCAGCATGAAGGTCTCCGAGTCCGAACAATGCCCCTTCCTGGAAAACAGGCAGATATAAAGTGCTTCCTTCTGCAATCAGCTTTGTATCCATATTCCCGCCATGCGGACCGGGAGTTCCATTGGAGACCGCCTTTCCTTCAGGGGCTACACCTATAACGCCAACCATAGGGTTCAGCGGGAGCCTGATATCTTCATTAAACACTGCCTCTCCGTCAACAATTGGAATGATTTTTATCTCTGACTCATCGATTCGGTGCCCCATCACGCCAAGACCCGGTTCAACCATCATCACTCCCCTGTCTTCGAGTTCGATTTTATCGATCTTCACTTTCAATATATCCCCCGGCCTCGCTCCTTCTACATAGACTGCCCCCGTGGCCGGATTGATTTGATTCCAATCCATGGCTTCCAGTACGGTATCCTCTGAAGTGATTTGATTTTTAAAACAATCATAGGTTTCGATTGTGATACTGCTGCCTGATTCTACTTTTACTGATGTTGGATTTTCCTTACTGAATGCGTAAAAGAAATTTTCCTTTGTGACTTTCTGCATCGTCATCATCCCTTTTTTCTGAATTTTTCATTACTTTACCGTATTTTTTCTGAAACAAATAGTATTTAGTACACGTTTACCCCAGGGATCATCGGGAAAGTAACAATTGAAATGATAACTTTGAAAGGAGAAAACACAGTGAAAAATTTTCGTGTGGAATTCCATTTTGATAGCGACAAAACGGTTTCTTTTTTTATAGAAGATGAACGTACAGAGGCAACTGTCCTTCATAAAATCTTCGGGAATGATTCGGACCATTTTGTTTTCAAGGAAAATGATGTCCTTTACAGAATTCAGTTAGGCAAAGTCACTCACGTCACCGTGATAGAGGCTCAAGAATAAAAAAAGCAGTCTGGAATTTGCTTCCAGACTGCTTTTTTACGTTTCTTTGGAAACCACTTGGTTCCTCCCGGTTTTCTTTGCTTCGTATAAGGCTTTGTCTGCTCTGTTTAACAGTGAATCCAGAGTGTCGCCTTCTTGTCTTTCGGCTACACCGAAGCTGGCTGTCAGCGTTTCAATATTTTCAAAGTTATGTTCTGAGATATGCTTCCTGATTTTTTCAGCAAGAACGGCAGCCTGTGAGAGATTCTGATCCTTTAGAATCAGCATGAATTCTTCTCCGCCCCAGCGTCCGAGTAACTCTTTTCCCCCTATTACCTGGAGCGTTCTAACAGTGAATTCCTTTAGCAAGCGGTCACCTGCAGTATGGCCGTAGGTATCATTGATCTTCTTAAAATGATCAATATCCAAGTATATAATAGATAGGTCCTGCTGGTTGTCCAGGACCTGGATCAATTCCTGGTCTAATCTTCTGCGGTTGGGCAGCCTGGTTAGATAATCGGTGTTGGCGGTTTCCTCCAATAATTCTGCTTTGATGTAATTTTGTTTCACGGTCTGGAGGAAGAAGAGGGTCACAATGAAGACAAGATTCGCGAAGAAGTAGTGAACCAGCTCGTATATTGCAGGCGTTCCGATTAGATCAGGCAATTTATAAAAAGCTACACCAAGAAACCATAAGTATGTAGAGATGGTTGTAAGCAGGGCCCACTTGGTGTTCAAGAGGAAAAACAGAAACATGTAAAACATAGGCATCCAATAGGTGAACGGCCCAAGTGTCATCGTCCGCTCCAGTTCAAAGCTGACTGCATGGGTGAATCTGATGGAACTTACCAAACAGACTGCAATGATCATAATTTTTTCGGATGTTTCAATCCAGCTTTTCTTGAAAAAGACGATTAATGCGGAAAGAAAAAATAGTATTACAAGAACAGCCAGTATTGTCTTATTAATAAAATCTGGAGACTCCGCACGCCCTTCTTCATACCACCCTAAGCATGATATGAAAAGAAATATAGGCAGCAAAACAGCATAAAATCGATATTTTAACCTTTGTATTGACAATGGCTTTGCATTTGTCATTGTGACTCTCTCCCTATATGACTACTTTGTGGCAATAAAAAAAACGCACTCAAAGAGGGCGCCATCATTTGTGTGCAACTGGCTGGCATATCCTTTTCGGATGGTAGCCCCTGTAGTTTTGCGCCCCAGCCTTTCGACTGATTTGCCCTTAGTCCTTATTCACCTGGTACTTATAGCCTATATCATACACTGGAATTATATTGAAATCAAGAATCGAGTGTTCCCTTTAGCGCTTTAAAGCACTCGGGGACAGTCCCCGGCTGCTTTAAAGCGTTAAAGGATTAATTTGATGAAGCTATTATAATACGTTAATCAGTAATAAAAATTTCCACTAATATTTTTATTGTTTTTTTGCTATAATAGTAAATCGTAAGAGAAATGGCATCTGGCATTTATATCTTGCAAATATAAATCGATAGGTGGAAAAGAATATGAGCGAAACAAAACCATACAGAGTCCTTCTGTACTATAATTATGTAACAATTGAGGATCCTGAGGCGTATACAAAGTACCACAAGAAGCGTTGTGAGGAAATGGGCCTTAAAGGACGCATTCTGATCGCGAAGGAAGGGATCAACGGAACGGTTTCCGGTACGATCGAAGCGACAGAGCAATATATGGACATGATGAAGAACGACCACCGCTTCCATGATACAGTATTTAAAATTGATGAAGCGGATGAGCATGCATTCAAGAAGCTTAAGGTAAAACACCGTTCGGAATTGGTCACTCTTCGTCTTGAAGATGATATCAATCCACATGAAATCACCGGTGAATACCTGAATCCGAAAGACTTTTATGAGCAAATTCAACGTGATGATGTTGTCTTGCTTGATGCACGGAACGACTATGAATACGATCTGGGACACTTCAGAGGAGCAATCAGACCGGATATTGAAAACTTCCGTGATCTTCCTGACTGGGTCCGTGACAATAAAGAAATGCTGGAAGGCAAAAAAGTTATCACTTACTGCACAGGCGGAATCCGCTGTGAGAAATTCTCAGGCTGGTTGAAGCGCGAAGGCTATGAGGATGTGGCTCAGCTGCACGGCGGGATTGTGACTTATGGTTATGACCCCGAGGTTCAAGGTGACCTTTGGGACGGACAGCTTTATGTATTTGATGAAAGAATCGCTGTTCCGGTGAACCGCAAAGAGCATGTCGTTGTCGGCAAAGATTACTATACCGGCGAGCCATGTGAGCGCTATGTGAATTGTGCTTACCCGCCATGTAACAAGAAAATTCTATGCTCTGAAGAAAATGAACACAAATATATGAGAAGCTGCTCTCACGAGTGCCGTACTCACGAAGAGAACCGTTACGTGATGGAGCACAACCTTTCTGAAGAGGAAGTAGCAGAAAGACTTCGTAAAATTGAAGAAGAAGATGGCGTGAAAGCTTAAATAGATATGTAAAAAAGCGTGAGGACGGAGGTCCTCACGCTTTTTATTTGATTAACGCATTAACGCGATGAGAGACAGTCCCCCATCGCGTTAATGCGTTAATATGACAGGGGACAGTCCTTTAATACGTTAACGTAACAGGGGACTGTCCCCGACTGCTTTAAAGTGGTGAAGCATTAAAGTTCGAATTCCCACTCGTCTTTGAGTTTGAGGTAGAGGACGAGGAGGATGTTTTCGAGTTCCTGCTCGGTTTGCCTTTCGATTTCCATCCCGATCTTAATAAGGATGATATCTGCGACCTGCCTTGTCAATACCAGCCTTTGATTCTGTTCCACATGGGTGAACCGCTGGCTGTAGGTCCTCAGGAGCTTCCACTCTTTAGCACCCAAGGCTCTGAGTGCACCTTCTTCAATGTCGAGGCTTTCCTTGCTGAGCCCCCTGGACTCTACCTCCTTTTCGATAGGGCTTTTCTTCTTCGCTTTTTTCTTTCTTCTTTCATGGACGACCATCGTGCCGGCGGTAATATCCCCAAGCCGCTTATGCTTTCCATGGAAGAATACCATCAGCATCCCCACAAAATAATATACCGGCATCATATCGACAATCCTTAAGATATTGCGGATGAAACTTGAGAGAAGCGTGATGCTCTGACCATTATCCTGGATGACCCTGATACCGATCAATTTCTTCCCCAGCGTCCTTCCGCCGGAAAAAAATTCATAAACTAAAAAATAGCCCCAATTCAGCACAAACATGGCGACTACAACGATGGCAATCGTCCCGGAATGAAAGGTCTGTGCCTCGATGAACGGGTTTTGAGAGGAAATATTCAATGTCCACGCCAATATAATGATCACTAAGATATTAATGACTGTCAGCAATATCTGGTCTATCAAGAACGCTGCAGCCCGGCTTCCGAGCCCCGCCGTCCGAAATTGGAGCGACACATACTCGGGTGTTTTGATATCAATCTGTTCCTCGCGCATATCCGATTCCTCATTTCCTGATTTTTATACTATAATAAAGATGACGGAACCATCCAATAATTACATATTTTCCGACAAGTGACAAATGCACCCGAAGTTGCCGGAAATATACCCTATTAAAAAAGCAGGTGTTTTTATGAACTCTAAACAATTCATCCAGCAGCATCGAAGTGATTGGAAAGAGCTGGAGGAACTGATCGCAAGCATGCCTAGACGCAAAAGTAAGATCAAGGGAAAGGCTATTGACCGCTTCAGCCGGCTTTATCAAAAAGCTGCCCAAAATCTTTCCTACAGCCAGACCTACTATCCTCAAGAAGATGTGACATCTTACTTGAATGAACTTGTCTCTAAATCTCACAATCTCTTGTACCGCGACCAAATCTCCAGTTGGAAGCAGATCCGCCATTTTTTCAGTGTCACCTTTATCGGTTTGTTCCTTCAGCAGTGGAAGATGATCCTTTTCGCCATGCTACTTTTCATCATCGGAGCAGTCGGAAGCTTCTTCTCCGTTGCCGGTGACCCGCTTCATATTTATTCTGTACTGCCTGAAAATATGGCCCAGGGATTTGATCCGGAACGGCTTGGTGAAAATGAAGGAAATGTTGATGCCCCAATGATGTCCGCTACCATCATGACAAACAACATCCAGGTCGCATTGCTGGCTTTTGCAGGCGGCATTACATTCGGCCTTCTGACCGTGTACTTGCTGATTTATAATGGCATCATCATTGGAGCGATTGCTGCCCTTTTCTGGCATTACGGAAAAAGCTATGAGTTCTGGGCTTATATCGTGCCGCACGGGATGATCGAGCTTACGGCGATTTTCATAGCCGGAGGTGCAGGCTTGCTCATGGGTTATAAGCTGTTCGCACCGGGCCGTTACTCGCGGGGCTATCAATTAAAGCAGCAGGCAAAACGCTCTGTCCTGCTGCTTCTCGGTACAATTCCTTTATTCGTGATCGCCGGTATCATTGAAGGCTTCATCACACCTTCCACTCTATCACTGGAAGTCAAATACGTAATTGCCGGATTGACGGTAATCGGATTGATCCTTTATGTCCTGATTGGAAGCATGCTCCTGAAGAAAACGCGAGTGAACCTCGTCTAACCGGTGTAAATACGTTGGTAAAAGCATAAGAAGATGCGTGGTCTCCTGCTGGATCAGCGGTGCGGGTGATAAATGGTTGCGCCACGATTGGCCGCTCCCGCTTTTTACTTCATCCAGCTCCAGCGGCCAGCGCCTAGCAGATTCGGCCACTCTCCTTACGAATCCAGCTCCAATGTCCAACAGCTAGCGTACTTCCCGGCTCCTCCTTGCGATAAGTCAACATCAACTCACGAAGTTCGTTGTGTTTCCTTTTATCTCATGCGAGTCCGTCCTGTCCGTCTGCAGCTGATTGGGGCCTTTCTGCCTTTTAACAATAAGTCATCATCGAATCGCTAGTGCTCTTCGTGATTCCTTTATCTCATGCGGAAGACTTCCAGGCCGTACACAGCTGAGCGGGGCCTTTCCGCTTTTCAGCCTAAAGCAGCCCTCGATTCATGATATCAATATAATGAGAAACGGCCACTGCGGCCAGCTTCTCTTCCCTGGCCTCCGCCATTTGGAGGCCTCTTTTTTCCCACTTCACTTTTTCGCGTTTCTTGATCAGCAGTTGCTTCTGTGCCATGCTTTTGATCATCGTATTCTTCACAGACTGGGGTTCATCGCCAGCCCGGTTCAGCACTGTACGGTCTTCTATACCCAGCATTAAAAATAAATGCCGCTGGCGAAGACGGTGAAGGTATGTCAACGCCCCGCCTTCATGCAGGAATGAGCCGACATCACTGAATAATAAAAGCAGGCTGCGCTTCTTCTGCACGGTCTGCAGGTAACTGAGCACCGCTGCATAATTCGATTCCGCAGAATCCACTTCCAGATTGTAGATGCTTTGCAGGATGGTCTGCAGGTGGGCCATGCCTTTTGCAGGCGGGACGAAAACATTGATGTCCCGGGAGAATGCCAGCACCGAAACATAATCGCCTTTCTGCAACGCAGCAGCACTTACGGTCATTGCGGCTTCCAAGGCCCTTTCCAATCGGTTTCCTTTCGTCAACTCGGCTCCCATCATCCTGCCGCAGTCGATTAGTATCGTAATATATTTTCCGTGTTCAGGCTCATATTCATTGGTCATGACTTCGCGCAGCTTGGCCGTCTGCCGCCAGTTGATCAATCTTGGATCATCTCCGACAGCATAGTTTCTTATTTTGGAAAATTCCCCTGCCCCGCTTTTCATTTTCCGGATCTTCATGCCTTCATAGATCAGGAACTGCTGGGCATCCTCAAGGAACCGCTTTGTATCCGTCAGGTCAGGGATGACTTTCACAGTTTCTTCTATCCTGAAAGTCTTTTGCTTTTCCCAGAGGCCAAGCTTGCTTCGATAGCGAAGGAAAAGTTTTTCAATGGCATACTGCCCGCGTACAGGCGCCGCTGTTTTATATAAAAACGATGACTTCCCCTCACTAGATGTACCTTTTAAAGGAAACGGCCTATGGAAGGATTGCGGAATTCCATCGGTCATTTTATAGGAAAACGCATGCCTTGATTCGCTGGAAATTTCCACTTGGACATCATATTCCAACGCCCGTTCCATTTCATCCGGCATTACCCTGCTGACCGAAATCTCGTTTTTACGTGGTGAAGCGGCGAGGTCTAACAGGCTCAGCAAAAGAAACACGAGGTTAACGGTAATGACCAGGCTCCAGGAAATTCCGAAGAACCCGCCCAGGAACAGAAGTAAAGACAGAACGGCCGCTGACATCATCAGCCGTCCGGTTGGAAGGATTCCCTTATCGCGGAACAGGAACCGCCCCCACAAGTTCTTCAATGATCGTATCAACCGTCGCTCCCTCCAATTCCATATGCGGCGAGATTTGGATTCTGTGTCGTAAGGCTGGACGTGCCGTCATTTTGATATCATCCGGTGTGACATAATCGCGGCCAGCCATGTATGCCCATGCTTGCGCCGCTTTACCGATGGAAATCGCCGCCCTTGTACTGGCGCCGAAACGAATGCTGTCAGTGTCCCTTGTTTTGCGGACGATTTTCATGATGTAGTCGAGGACACTGTCTGAAATGGTGACAGCTTCCACTTCTCTGCGGATACTTGAAAATACTTCAGTGGACAGAACCGGCTCCACAGACCCCTGGCTGAAAATCCCTTCGATAACGGATTTCAAGACTCTTTTTTCCTCTTCCAGCTCAGGAAAATCGATGTTCAATTTAAAGAGAAAGCGATCCTGCTGGGCTTCCGGAAGCGGATAGGTCCCTTCAAATTCGATCGGATTCTGGGTTGCCACAACAAAGAAGACATCTGGCAGCGGATAGGTTTCCCCTTGGATGGTCACCTGTTTTTCTTCCATCGCTTCCAACAAGGCAGCCTGTGTTTTGGCCGGTGTCCGGTTGATTTCATCTGCCAGAAGGATATTGGTGAAAACCGGTCCTTTCAGTGTTTGAAATGAACTGTCTTTCATATTGTAGATTGTGCTTCCTGTGATATCACTCGGCAGGAGATCCGGCGTGAACTGGATGCGGCTGAAATCTCCTCCTAGAAGATCTGCGAGCGTTCGGACCATTTGCGTTTTACCGGTACCCGGTACTCCTTCGATAAGGACATGGCCCCCTGCCAACACCGCTGAAAGAAGCAGTCTCAGGTTTGTCCGCTGCCCCAGGATCCGGCTTTCATATTTTTCTAGTAAGGCTATTAATTCTGGCTTCATTATCCTCCACCTCTTTCCTCAATCGGTCGATTTTTTTCGACCATAGTAAGTATTCCTGCTTGCTCACTTTCTCTTTTTGTAACATTTCGGTTAATCCGTTCACAAAGTTCGTGATTTCTTTTTCTGAGACAGACTTCCATTTTCGTGTCAGTCCCTCGGTGCTGTCCGTCCATTCCTTTGAGTAAGCGATGCCCCATTTTTCCTGAAGGAGCAGTTTCACATAATCAGCCTGGATGTTCAATGAATCTGTGAATCTCCTTCCTCTCATATACCAGGCGGCCAGCGCTCGTATTCGTTCATCGCTGAATCTCACGTACTCTTCCCGAGCCACTTCAATCGGGCCAAATCGTTTGCCCTGATGCCAGAGCCACAGGATGAGAAGCAGGGCTCCCTGGATCATGAAGATCAAGAACCACTGCGGATAGAGTGTGGCAACCGTTGAGGCATTACCGCCGCCATGTATATATTCATCAAACAGGATGGTGTCCGGACTGCCTGAGTTGATGAGAGACAAAATGAGGGGCAGGTGATCTTCCTCTAAAATGTTGATGTTCGCCATCCAGTCCGGAGCGGTGGCAACGACCAGACTGCCTTTCCCCACCGGGCGCTTGATCGCGATCGGGCCGGCTTCATCTGAAATGAGGACTTCATCTTTATCTGTTGTTTCAATCCGTATAGGCGCTGGTATAAAGGCATTTCGTTCTTCACCCTGAACATCCCTGACCGGAACTGGATATTCTTCTGCCATCTCAGCCTCAAGAACCTTAATATCAAACATGCCCTGGGGGACGGTTTTAAAAAGCAGAATCGTATTGCCCGACTCCATGAACTCCTGATACTCCCGGATTTCTTCACTTTCCGGCATAAAATAAGGCGCAACCATCACGAGCATCTGGCTTCCACTGGACTTATCCAATAGATTCGGAGAGCGGTCCCAGCGTTCAACACTGCCAAGTTCATTCTCTAAATATGTATAAATGGCCTTCGTTCCCATTGGAGCCGGAGAATTGGATAGGAAGTCCGGATATTCCTTCGGTGCACGGGAGCCGATGATATAGCTCAGTACAGCGAAGACCAGCAGAATGACGGTGAAAATGATTAATTTGGATCTATTTTTGGCCATCCCTTCCCCTCCTTAGGCTTCCATTTCCTGATGGTTTTCGTTGAGCCACTTCATGGCGGTTTGTTTATATGGAATGAATTCCTCATGTTTAATTTCACGTTCTCCATAGGCGGCCTCATCAAACTTCAGGGCAAGGGAATAAAACTGTTCCGCCCATTCCTTGTTCACTTTTTGAAGCTCTTCATAATACTCCCAGTTGGTCTTCCATTTTCTTGCCTGAAGCCACTCTCTTTCATGGAAATTAAGCAGCAAGGCAAGGAACAGGTGGCGGACCGCAAGAGAGTAGTCTTCCTTTTCTTCCAGCTTTTGCGACTCTGCCAAGTGGTCTTTATAGGACCAGTCCTTTTCGGCAAGATGCTGCAGCGGCTTTTGTTTGGCCATTTTCCTCTTGTTGATGATACCGCGGGAAACAAAAAACAGGACGAGGAAGAGTGCAACGAGTCCCAGAATCACGAGGATCAAGGTGACCATCGTGCCGCTCCCCTGGGAAACTTGATATTCCGGGAATAAATTGTTGAGCCAGTCCATGACGGTGTCCCTGATTTTTTCCCAGAGACTTTGAAAAAACCCTTGTTCTTCCGGTTGATAGACGGTGTACTCCCGGTCATTCAAGATGTCCTGTAACTCATCCCTTGCATTACTTTCGTTAAGCAAATGGACTCACCTGACTTTCATTGGCAGCGTTGGTTGGGGTTGGGTGTTTGGTACAAATCAATTGTTCTGTACCTGGCACCCTCTTCGCTGCTCTTATTTATAATCCTCAATCATTTCCTGCAGGTCTTCGGCTTGGTTTCTTGTTTTCAAGTCAAAGAACATGACAGCCAAACCAACCGATGTGATGATGGATGTAATCATCGTCACCAAGTTGATGATGATGGAGTAAAGGACACTGCTGCCGAGTGCCAGACCGAATGTAAATTCGACTGCTGTGGTGATGACGCCCGTAATAATGATCAAGACAAGGAAAATGCCGAATACAGCCCATCCGCGTCCTTTGGAAAGATTCCAGCTTGTTCCGATACCCGGCGCCTTTTTATCTATCGTGACCACGCCAATGTAAAAGCTCCAGCGTGTGACCAAGTACCCGATACCAACCGCTGCTGCTAAAAGAAGTACGATGATGAATAAAATCGTCATTAATGAACCTGCGAAAGAATCAACCGAAAAAGCTTCTCCAAAGCCAAAGGCGAAAATACTGCCAATCCCAAGAATCATGACAGGAACAAAGATCATTCCGAAAATGATCAAGAAATATAAAATCGAGCTTCCAATCAAAGCCCAGAATCGGCTGAATGCTTGCTTAATGACACTTCCTGCAGTAAACTCTTCGTTTTTCCTGACATGGTTAACCCCGATTATGATGGCAGCGCTCGCAATGACACCGAAAATCGAACTGAGGATGCCCAGAAGCCCGGAAGCCAACCCTGCCCATATGCCGGCGCCTGTAAACGGTTCAGATTCAAGCGTCCCTCCCTCAAGGTTGTTCATGAACTGGTCCAACCAACTTCCGCCGGTTCCGACAGCCCTAAAGAAACTCGTTCCCGCCATCAACTCGAATAATGCCTGAAGCAAATAAATCGGCCCGAGCAATATAAGAAAAATCATGAAAAAGTCTAAAAACCTGTTCTTGCTCAGACGAAACGTCTGATCCAAAATCTCGCCAAAACCTTTTGGCCTATTAAGCTCTGAATTCATTCTGTTATCCTCCCAAAAGTAAAATACAAAAAAGACTCAATATAATGACTATTTTATCATTTTTATTGGATAAATCCGACCAATTTGTAATTATTTTGTATTTCCGTGCGCTTCACCCCTTTAAAGCACTAGGGGACAGTCCCCTGTTACGCTAGTGCGTTAACGCGGTGCTCCAGTAGGGGACTGTCCCCAACCCTATTAACGCGTTAATGAACTAAATTGAATATCCCTCCTTATTCTGTGCTATGATATTTTACAAGAATAGTAGTTAGAATATTACAAACGTTTGAGGTGGTATGGTGAATTCAATTTTAATCAATCAATTAACTGAGTTATTAGGAGCAGATCAGGTGAGCATGAGCGAAGGCGATCGGTACCGTCACAGTCGTGATGAGTCCTCCCATCCTCCTGTTGAGCCGGATGTCATCGTCTATCCTGAAAACAAGGAAGAAATCATCGCGATACTGCGCATTGCCCGTGAAAACAATCTTCCCGTCACTCCCTTTGGAACCGGCTCCGGCTTGGACGGCCATGCCATTCCCATCAACAAAGGAATCTCCATCAATTTTGAAAAGATGAACAAGATCCTTTCGTTTAACCCTGAGGATCTGACCGTGACAGTCCAGCCCGGTATCACCAGGAAACAATTGAACAAATCAATTAACCGGCATGGCCTTCAGTTCCCAGTTGACCCAGGCGCAGATGCCAGCATCGGCGGGATGACGGCGACAAATGCCAGCGGCACAACTGCTGTTCGTTATGGCTCCATGAGGGACCAGGTCCTGAACCTGGAAGTTATTCTAGCCGATGGGACCGTCATCAACACCGGGTCCCGGGCCAAAAAATCATCAAGCGGTTATAATCTGAATGGGTTGTTTGTCGGATCCGAAGGGACACTCGGAATCACGACAGCCATCACCCTGAAGCTGCACGGAATACCCGAACATACGGTAACTGCCCGCTGCACGTTTGAAACGCCAAAAGCCTGTGCAGAAGCTGCCCAATCGATTTTAATGAGCGGAATACAGGTGCTTCGCATGGAGCTTGTCGACGCTGCAAGCATCAGGCAGGTCAACTTGACTGGTGAACACTCCTTTCCAGAGGCTCACTCGTTGTTCTTGGAGTTTTCAGGGACGACAGCATCGGCGGAGGAAGATGCCAACCTGACAAAAGAATTGATCCTGGAATACGGAGGAGAGAATTGGGAGAGGGCAAACAGTGCGGCAGAAAGTAATGAATTGTGGCGCGCACGGCATGAAATGGCCTACTCTTTCCGGCATTTGAAGGGGATGGCCAATTCAGGGGGAGATGTCTGTGTACCGATTTCACAGCTGGCCGACATGGTTGTCTTTGCCCGAGAGCTCATAGATGAAAGCGGTCTGCTCGGGGGAGTATTCGGCCATGTGGGTGATGGAAACTTCCATACTCTTGTAGTCTATGATCCTGGTGATCCAGAGCAAGTGGCGGCTTCCGCACAGATCAATGACGTCGTGGCGAGAAAAGCAATCGAGGTTGGAGGCACCTGTTCCGGGGAACACGGCGTCGGTCTCGGAAAAATGAAGTACCAAGAGCTAGAGCATGGAGCTGCCCTGTCTGTCATGAGATCAATCAAGCAGCTGTTGGACCCTGAAAGCCGGTTAAATCCCGGAAAGATTTTTCCCTAACGAGAACCTTTCACACATTACCACTTTAAAGTAATAGGGGACTGTCCCCGAGTGCTT
Source organism: Bacillus sp. SRL337 (assembly GCF_984799155.1). Lineage (NCBI taxonomy): Bacteria > Bacillati > Bacillota > Bacilli > Caryophanales > Bacillaceae > Bacillus > Bacillus sp. SRL337. The sequence continues at coordinate 4,222,666 of NZ_OZ481793.1, forward strand.
TAAAGCGTTAAAGCACTCCATCTTTAATTCGCGCCACTTTCTCCATCCCTCCGGTTGCAGCAGGAAGCAGCTTTATATTTATTGCAACAATTTCTATGAAAAGAGCATAAAAAAAGTGTCCTTCTAATGACAAGGGCACTTTCATTTTGTGTTCTGCATTCCGTATCTACGTGAAGCGGCCAAACCAAATATGCTCCTGCTAAGAAAATGGATCATAAAAAAAATCAAGATTCCTCCTAAATCATACATCACATCAATCAGGCAGCCTGTACTCGAAAGAAACATCTGTGCAAGTTCAGTGAAAAGGGCGAATGTCCATGAAACATGGACAACTACCTTAAGGCTATGAAACAACGTCATCAAAAGAACGGCTAGAATCAAGAAACGTAAGGCATGGCCAGACTTTTGGCTAATATAAACCGGGTCATTATACAGAAAGGACCGATATTCAAAAAAATTCCGAAAATCCGGTTGGTCCGTGACTAAAAACCGGATCTGTTGATGTTCAATCAAATCTGTAATGCTAGCCGTACACGTCATGATAAATAGTAAACCTAAGTACAAAAAAAACGATCAACAACCGCAAGACGACTCCCTCCCTACTGTCCATCATCCTTGCCGGTTATCAATAGTTCTATTCTTATATTCCGCACTTCACCGCTTTAAAGTAACAGGGGACTGTCCCCCACTGCTTTAAAGCACTAAAGGAACATCCCTTTCACCGGCTCATTCTCAGCGCCCGGTATCGTTACAGTGAACGCTGTTTCTTCAGGGCTGGAGGTACATACTATACTGCCTTCATGTTTCTCGACCAGTTTGCGGCAGATATAGAGTCCGATCCCGGTGCCGAGTTCCTTGGTGGTATAGAACGGTTCAAAGATGGCCTCGATGGTTTCCTCGCTGATCTCCGGTCCGTTATTAGCCACTTTCACCTGAATTTCCTCATTTTCAAATGTACACGTGATCGTGATTTTCCTCTCAGACTTGATCTGCTGAAGCGCATCGATGGAATTCATGATTAAATTCAGGAATACCTGTCTGAGCTCCTCTTTATTCCCCTTAATATAAACCTGTGAATCCAAGTGGGATTTCACAAGGACATCGCCATCCACCAAACTTGGATAAACAAATTCGATCAACTCACTCAGCAATGAGAACACGAGGAACTTCTCTTTTTTACTTTCAATTATTTCTTTTCTTGAAACATGCAGGAACTGTGAAATCCTGTAGTTCAGTTGATCCAATTCATGACTCATCACATCCAGATAAGGCAGCTCGGGATAATCACCTTTTAGCAGCTTAGTGAACCCGATAATAGAGGTTAATGGATTTCGGAATTCATGGACAAAACTTGAGCTCATCTGCCCAAGGATCGTCAGCCTTTCTTTATGGGTATGATCAATATATAGTTCCTTTTCCTTCAATTGCTTATCTTTTTCCTCGGAATAAAACCTGACAGCATAATAAGAAAAACGGTCGAAAACCCGGTTGATTTCCTCGAGATGGGTATGCAGTTCCTCAATCTGAATCCCGGAAGTGCCTACCCATTTAATAATCTCGCTTCTTCCCACATTGACATTGTAGACAAACTCACTGATATTTACGTCGGCCTCCACCCGCTCGAGCGCTACTTTCTGAGCCAGCATCCTGATTTTTTCTTCACTCAGCTCACTGTTTATTGCTCTTTTGACAAGTTCATACATCCTGTTCCCGTTCTTCGTCACTTCTTCCTTATATTTATCTTCTTCAGAAATCACAACATGTGACCTCCAGTTTTGTAAGAATTCTTCAAAATTATCTTCTAGAAAGAACGCCAGCTTTTCGGAAGTTGTTGTCATTCAGCCCCACCCTCATGAATCAATCTTTCTCCTAATCATACCAAATAATAGAATGATTTTTCGGAAAATTTTCCTTTATTTCATATAAATTAGTGCTAAAATAGTGAAAAGGAGGTGAAATTTGGAAAATAAACCCGCATTGCTTTAGTTCCCCCGTTTTGCGGCAGTCCACACAAAAATGACTTGGAGGTCCCCAATTGAACTCTTCCATCACCAATTACACGTCTATTCATGATGATTTCTCCGAAAACAGGGAAAGGATAAAAGAAGATATTCTTTTCATTTACAGTGAACAAATCCCGGATATACTGGAAGCACTGTATGAGGTCGCCCATTTTGAAAAGAAGATACAACATCTCGAACCTTTATTTGAATCTCCTTTTCATTACCGGTTCATCGAGAACTATGGACTCAATCTTTTTATAGACGGGTTCCTTTTCTCCCTTTACTCCAAAACCAATAGGCTGAATGAATTTCTAAGAGAGAATATTTCCTCAGAAGTCAAGGAGAGGCTCGATGCCATGACTGATGATGCCTCGAGAAGATTTGAGGAGGATGCCGTCGATTGCTTCACTCTTACCGCTTATAAGATTTTCGAGTTCGGTGTTGAAAGCGGAAAAAACTACAAGATGTAAAAGAGGTAAGACGGATGGAGACAATCCATAAAGCATAAAGAAATACTGTCTAAAATGAAAACCATCGACGATTGACTCGATAAAGTCAACGGACGGTTCGATCAGATTAATCAAAAATTTGATCGAGTCGATAAAAATTCGATGAACAAGATAAGAAATTCAGTCCCCGACTAAACGGGCACGACAAAGCCTTCGCCAAACAGGACAGCAAGTTTGACAGAATCTCCAGACGCCAATCACGGCTGGAAACCGCTCAGAACGGGATAAAAGAAACCGTTAAACGCATAGAAACCCATCAGGATGAGGTATTAAAAGCATTCCATACCAAGATAGACTCCAATTCTGAGGTGTTGAATAAAAGACTCTTTAAAGCTGAAACAGATATTCAAAAAAAGACGAGGACCGAAGACAATCGGGACTCGTCTTTTCTGTTTTATTTTTCCATCACACTGATGAAATCTCTTAAATAATCCGGTAAATCAGGTGGCCTTCTGCTGGATATAATATTCCCGTCAATGATGGAAGGTTGGTCCACCCATGTGGCGCCGGCATTCTCCATATCATCCTTGATTCCCGGTGTGCTCGTCACTTTTTTCCCCTCGAGGATCTTGGCTGAAATCAAGACCCAGCCTGCATGACAAATCTGTCCGATCGGCTTGTTATCCTGATTCATTTTTTTCACGATTGATAGCACTTCTTCATACCTTCTTAGTTTATCCGGAGACCAACCGCCAGGTACCAGCAGTGCATCGTAGTCATCTGGATCAACCTCTTTGAAGGATACATCCGAAACAGCAGGCACCCCGTACTTCCCGGTATACTCATGATTTTTCTTTTCACCAGCCAGGTGTACCTCCGCCCCTTCTTCTCTCAGGCGCAAAACCGGATACCATAGCTCAAGATCTTCAAAATCATCACTGATGAGCTGAAGAACTTTCTTCTCTTTCAGTTTCAATGGACAAGACCTCCTTTTGCATTCTCCCTACATTTTCGGACAGCCGAGGGCAAAAAGCAAACTTCCCGCGCTGCTAGAGGTTGTTTTTGGTAAGGTATCGCCAAATTTCCTCTCCGATAAAACCTTGAAGATGAATCAATGTCTGATTCCATTTAATCTTATAGTTTTCGTCGGTGACTCCTTGTGCGAGCTGCAGGATTCCCGATGGCGGCAGCGGCTCTTCTAATTTTTCAAACTGGATCAGAGGCATAAAATGCTCTAAGTCATTCTCTCCGGCCTTTTCGATAATGCCGGAACCGATTCCGCGGGCGATAATGCCGTTTCCATTGCTGTACAGGAATATCATGTCATTGGCTTCGATGTGGTTGATGAGGTATTTCCATGGGGAGTAATAAGCAGCGACTTTCTGTTCTTCCAGCATTTCTGCTTCATTGTGGGGGCTTTGTGATTTGTTTGTGTTTACGAGGTAGGCTTTTGGCAAACTCACTTCTTCCTTTCCTTATTAAATTTCTCATTCATCCAGAGGCTTACGGAACTGGTACAATAACCTGGATCATACAGATTAATAGTTAATAGGCATACCTCCTTATCTCTCTAGTATAATCCTTATCCAGCTGAAGATTAAAGGAGAAACCTTTAGAGAAAATTCGACAATGATAAATCTGTAGATTTTTCCATTACTCAGGTATCATGCCATGTTGTTGGGTACACCTCTCCATCCGAATCCCCCAACTCCTGAATACCCTCCTGAGGAAATCCTCCGCCGAAGCATATCAAACCATAAAAAACCCCAAGCTAATATGGCCTGGGATTTACTACCTTATTCTCAAATGTACTGAAGCCTTATTCTAACGAACGAATATCCCAATCAAATCATCAAAAAGACCCTCTTGGATCCAGCCTTTCCCTCAACCTTCATTAAAGAAGCGACCGCGGCTAATTCAGGGGATTGAAGTGCTCGCGAGGTGATATCCTCCTCTGAAAGGCTTTTGCGATAAGAATCACCATCCATTCGCCAAAAGGAGACACTGATGTTCCTGGAAACCCCACATGGCTGTGTAGGATTCACTATTACTATTTCATGCCCGGAATGTGATGAAATAATGAACGAAGATGAATTCTAATTTTTCGAGGGATCTCCAGTCCGTTCACACCTTCCGCCAGTTGCGATTCCCCTTGGATGAGAATAGAATATAAACAAGAACATTCTTTTTTAAGAAGGAGGCAATATCCTTGGACTTAGAAAAAACAATTATACGATACTTGAAAGAAGCGGCCTCCCCCTATCTCATCATAATGTTCGGCTCAACCGTTAAAGGAAATTCCACCGCTGAGAGTGATATTGATATTGCCTACTTAAGCGAAAATGCCCTTGATAAATATACCATTTTCATGACAGCACAAGGACTCGCCTCAGAATTGAATAAGGATGTAGACCTGATTGATCTTAATAAAGCCAACACCGTCTTTCAAGCCCAGATCGTTCATACTGGAAAAGTGATCTTTTGCTCGGATGTACGAAAAAAAATGGAGTTTGAAATGAAGGCTCTGAAAAAATATGCCAAACTTAATGAAGAGCGTGAACCCGTACTCAGAAAAATCAAAGAAAGCGGGGCCGTTTATGAAAAGTGACGTGATCCTTAACAAAGTTAGCATCATCGAACGCTGCATCAAGAGAGTCAAAGAAGAATATGACCATAATCCACAAACTCTCCATAATTTTACTAAACAAGATTCCATCATCCTAAATATACAGCGTGCTTGTGAAGCAAGCATCGATATGGGTATGCATGTGGTGGCAGAGAAAAAGCTTGGGCTTCCGCAGACCAGCCGGTATGCCTTTACTCTATTGGAAAGAGAAGGAGTCATCACTAGTGCTATTTCAGCTAGAATGCAAGCTATGGTAGGATTCCGAAATATCGCTGTCCATGATTATCAGGAACTCAACCTTGTGAAATCCTTCAGAAAATCGTGGAGGGGCATTTAGATGATTTCAGGCAGTTCACTAGGGCCATACTCACGAAGAGTTAAGGTTGGAGCAATTGCCATTTTTAAAATATAGTATCGAAAGGACTGGTTCCATGTCTTCTTTTTTACATAAAATCGAATCTGCTTTACTAAGCGATGACCCTTTTATCCAGCACTATGCTGTCACCATCCTACAAGACAGCCACCTTGCCACACCGAAAACCTTATTCAATGCTTTGGAAGCCTATGACCGGAACCTTCCAACCATATTCCCCAGGTCCATCCTGCCGCATATCAGCTTTTTGCCAGTAGATGAGGAAGGTGTGCAGGAGCTTATTTCCCGCTTAAAAACGGATAAAGAGAATAAAGAATGGTATGTTAATCTCCTGGGTAATGCGGAGACTTCAGTGCTTCTCCGATATGAGAGTGACTTAGCTCCCTATCTGGGCAGAACGTTTTATAAAGAAGTGAACTTGTTTTCAGAGATGAATGAAGAAGATCTCTTTTTAAAACTTGCCGGCATTGCTAATGATTTGGACAATGCTTATGACCACTCGGCCTTTCAAATGGGAAAACGCGTGGTAAATGAGTTGATTGACCGAGGTATTATTGAAGAGTGGGAACCGAAGAACGCGATGGGCGAAATCCTTGAATATTCATTCATGCCATCCATCGGCTTGTTTCAAATTTATATGGCAGCAGAACTCAGAACAGAATCCACCATCCCAGACCTCGTAAGGCTGCTTGTCAGGGATGATGGTGATGAAGCCTTGGAGGAAATCTCTTCTGCGCTTATAAAAATCGGAACCGATGAAATAATCCATGAAATAGAAAAAATTGCTCTTGAATAGAACACTTTCATCTACAGCCTTGATGTACTGGCTAAAATTAAATCACCTGAAGCAGAACAAGCACTGATGAGGCTTTGGCAGAAGACGGATGATATCAGTATCAAAACCACCATTGCCGATGCCCTTTGCCAGCAGTTGTCCATCGAGTCCATTCCCCTTGTGGAAAAACAGCTGGAAGAAGGGTATGACATCATTTTGACTGACCTTGAAATGTCCTTGTATGCCAACCTTGTGCTCAACGGAATCGATCACCCTGGACTTCAGCAAATGAAAATGAATCTGATTGAAAAGGAAAATCAAATGCAACAGGCCGTTTCTACAGTCATAAATGAAAATAAAGTCGGCCGGAATGACCCTTGCCCATGCGGCAGCGGGAAGAAATATAAGAAGTGTTGTTTATAGGCGTTCTTTATTAAAAATGCTTGTTACAAGTAATGGAAAACTCAATGGATACCAAAAGCACTATTCCATAGAACATGCAAAAAGTGAGAGCGCCCCGCAAACTGCCGATAAACCCTTTGTATTGGATAAACGCGCCTTTTGCCTCTTCTTCAAAATTAGAATCAGTTTAAAAAATCCAAGCCAAAACGGCTTGGATTTCCTATTTATTATCGACAAATTTCGGGGGTGTGCCTGTCACTAAGCAAGTTAAGCCAAAAACACCGCCCCATAAACCAGCGCCCCGCCAATCACATAAACCGGGTGGACCTTCATTTTCTCCAGCAGCACAAAAGCTGCGCCGGCCAAAATGATGGTTTGCAGCCAGCCGATCCCTTCATAGGAATTGGAGATGAATCCCCAGGTCATGACGCCCAGCAGGACGGCAATGGTTGGTTTCACAAGATTGGTCATTTTTTTGACTCGCGGTGAGCTTTTGAATTTCATGAGCAGGCTCAGCAGGACAATCATCAAAATCAAAGATGGGGCAACGGTAGCGAAAACGCCGACGATGCTTCCCAGGATACCGCCCTGCTCATAACCGATGTATCCGGCCATCTTTGTAGCGATCGGACCCGGAAGTCCATTTGCTAACGCAATCATTTCACTGAATTCATTGACGCTCATCCAGTTATACCGGTCGACCACTTCATGTTCCACCAGCGGGATCGATGCCGGGCCGCCACCATATCCAAGGATGCCCGGGATAAAGAAGGCCAAAAAGATTTCCCAATAGATCATGAGGCTTTCACCTCTCTCTCACTTGCCTTTTTCTTCTTGCCGACCAGGGCGTACACGAGAAGTCCGACAATTACAATGGCCGGATGGATGCCAAGAAATTCAATCGTGACCAGGCTTCCAATCAGGATACCAATGGTGACAGCCCAGCCCAGTGCCCCTTTGGATTTCACGATAAAGTCCCAGGTCAGAACACCGAGCATCACGCCGACCACTGGTACAACGGCATTCGCCATTCCCTGTACCCACGCTTTGTCTTTGTAGGCATTCAGGACATTCAGGAGCAGAATCATCAGAATGATTGTCGGAATGATGGTGGCAAGCACGGCATTGATCATGCCGACAAATCCGCCGACTCTCCAACCGATGTAACCGGCCATCTTTGTAGCGATCGGTCCCGGCATGGCATTTCCGAGTGCAAGAACATCTGAAAAATCATCATCGTCCATCCACTTGTATTTCTCCACGACTTCTTTATGAACGAGGGGAATCGATGACGGTCCGCCGCCATATCCTAAGATTCCCACCCGAAAAAAGGCTAAAAATAATTGAAGCTGCTTCAAGGTTTCATCACCCTCTTGTTGTTGGATATGCTCTTTTCATTAGGTTTTCTTCCGATTCATAGCTGCTTAAAATAAATGTTTTCAGACTGAAGTGCGTTCCCAAAACCATCATATTCAGGAAACTCCTTCCTCTCAAGCGTTGATTGGAGCGGAGTGCACACCTGTAGCGAAACTCAACCAGCCCTTTTATTTGCAACCAATTTCGGAAAAAAACGTATAAAGAACACGACATCAAGCATAGAAGAAGGCAGGATTAGTATGCCCCACTTCCTCCTGCCTGATGTCCGGACATGATTCTTACCAAGCCGCAATGGCTCCATCTGTTCTCGACTCTGTTCCTCCCATGAGTACGCCTGTCTCTTCATCTCTCCAAATGATCTGGCCTCTGCCAAACATTCCCTCGTCTGTTGCGGTCTGGATTTCATGTCCTTTTCTTGTTAATGCCTGCGCAATATGTGTCGGGAAATTCGGCTCGACCAGAACCTTTTTCCCCTCGATCCACTGCCATCTTGGCGCATCAAGAGCTGACTGCGGATTTAAATGAAAATCGATTGTGTTGCTGACCACCTGGAAATGACCCTGCGGCTGCATGTAGCCGCCCATGACTCCGAATGGGCCGACAGCTTTGCCATCTTTCGTCAGGAATCCAGGAATGATGGTATGAAAGGTTTTTTTACCAGGTTTCAAGGCATTTGGATGCTCAGGATCTAATGAAAAGTCATGGCCGCGGTTCTGCAGGCCAATGCCTGTTCCCGGGATGACAACGCCGGAGCCGAAGCCCATGTAGTTACTTTGAATGTATGAGATCATATTGCCTTCATCGTCAGCTGCCGCCAGGTATACAGTACCCCCTTTTGGGATATCGTACGCTTCCGGCGTGATGGCTTCATCGCCAATCAATGCACGCCGTGCTGCTGCATAACGGTCGGATAATAGTTCATCTACAGGCAATGGCATGTGGTCTTCTTGTGTGATGAACGCCTTTCCGTCCGTAAAGGCCAGCTTCATTGATTCGATATGTTTATGGTATGTATCGACTGCGTCTTTTTCTTGGAATTCGTAGCCTTTTGCAATATTCAACGCCATTAACGCGACCAATCCCTGGCCATTCGGCGGGATTTCCCAAACGTCGTATCCCCGGTAATCCGTTTTGATCGGGTCTACCCATTCAGCTCGGTATTCTTTTAGATCATCCTTTGATAAAAATCCGTCATGTTCTTCCATAAAGGAGCTGATTTTTTCAGCAAGTTCCCCTCTGTAAAAACTTTCGCTATTTGTCTCAGCGATGGATTTCAGTGTGTCTGCATGCCCTTTTGAGGACCAGACCTCTCCAATCCGCGGCGCCTTTCCATTCGGAGCAAACGTTTCGAACCACGCTTTGAACTCGTCACCGGTTAAAATTTCTTTGAATTTTTTATAGGCCAGTGACCAATACTTACCGAGAATAGGTGTGAGCGGATAGCCGTCTTCCGCCAAACGGATGGCTGGTGCCAGCGCTTCTTTTAATGAAAGCTTTCCGAACTTCTCAGAAAGCTCTGCCCATGCAGATGGCACACCCGGCACGGTAACCGGAATGACCCCATGAACGGGCATTTTTTCATGGCCCCGTTCCTTCACTTTCTCGATGGAAATCGATTTTGGCGATGGGCCGCTTGCGTTCAAACCGTGGAGCTTATCCTTTACCCAGACAAGGGCAAAGGCATCTCCGCCGATTCCATTCGATGTCGGCTCAACAACCGTTAAAGCTGCCGCTGTGGCGATGGCGGCATCAATGGCATTTCCGCCTTTCTGCAGGATCTCAAGCCCCGCTTGTGCCGCCAGGGGCTGGGATGTCGCAACCATCCCTTTTTTTGAAAAGACCGTATTACGCTGAGAAGAATAAGGGTGGTATAAAAAATCCATGTTCTCCATTAATTCACAACCTCCTGTTCAACATGATGACAAGCTACAAAGTGATCTTTCTCGATTTCCCTCCATTCCGGTTTTGCCTGTTTGCAAATGTCTGTCGCAAGCGGACAGCGGGTATGGAATGGACAGCCTGACGGCGGATTTGCCGGGTTGGGGATTTCCCCTGTCAAGCGGATGCGGTCTTTCCTTGCCCCCACCTTCGGCCGCGGAATCGAAGAAAGCAGTGCTTTTGTATAAGGATGAAGCGGATTTGCATAAAGATCCTTTGATGAAGCAAGTTCAAACGTGTTCCCCAAATACATCACCAGAACACGGTCACAGAAGTAGCGGACCACCCCGAGATCATGTGAGATGAACAGGTAGGTCAGACCATATTTCTCCTGAAGGTTTTTCAGAAGCTTCAACACCTGCGCCTGGACAGATACGTCCAAAGCCGAAACAGCCTCATCACAAATAATAACAGAAGGATTCAACGCAATCGCGCGCGCAATCCCGATCCGCTGGCGCTGGCCGCCGCTGAATTCATGCGGATAACGGTCGTAATGCTCTTCCTTGAGACCGACTTCTTTTAAAAGATCGTATACTCTCTGCCTGCGCTCGCTGCTTGAGAGATTGGTGTGCATGACGAACACTTCTTCAAGTGCATTTCCGATCCGCTGTCTCGGATTTAAACTCGCATATGGATCCTGGAAGATCATCTGCATTTCTTTTGTGAGTTCTTTCCGCTTACTGCCGCTCAAAGATTGGATCTCGCTGTTTTTATATAGCACCTTTCCGTTGGTGATATCTTCGAGGCCGAGAATGGTGCGGCCCAGTGTTGACTTCCCGCAGCCGGATTCCCCGACAACGCCGATGCTTTCTCCTTCAAATACTTCCAGGCTGACATCTTCGACAGCTTTTACATGCCCCTGGACCCGCTTCAGGAATCCCCCTTTGATAGGGAAATATTTCTGGACACCATCCAGTTTAAGTAGCGATTTTTTCTCGAACACTTCCATCCTCCTGCACCTCCTGAAGCCAGCATTTTACACGGTGTGTTCCATTGACATCATACTCTTTTGGTGAATCTGTTTTGCAGCAGTCCATTGCGAAAGGGCAGCGCGGGTGAAAACGGCACCCTGATATTTTTTCATTCAAGTTCGGTAGTGATCCCGGAATGGCTTCCAACTCAAATGTTGGATCATCAACATCAGGTACGGAGCGGAGAAGACCTTGTGTGTAAGGATGCTGAGGGCTGTTAAAGATACTCTCGACATCCCCTTCTTCGACTTTTTCACCTGCATACATGACCATCACTTTATCCGCCACTTCAGCGACAACCCCCATATCATGGGTCACCATGATGACACCCATGTTCAGGTCATCCTTGAGATCCTGGATCAAATCGAGGATCTGTGCCTGGATCGTTACATCCAATGCAGTCGTCGGTTCATCGGCAATCAATAATTGCGGACGGCAAGCGAGGGCAATCGCAATCATCACACGCTGCCTCATCCCGCCGCTGAGTTCATGCGAGTATTGATTCATTCGCTTCTCAGGATACGGAATGCCGACCTGCTTTAATAGGTCGATGCCTTGTTTATGCGCTTCTCTTTTTGATATTTTTTTGTGGAGCATCAAAGGTTCACGCAGCTGATAACCAATCGTCAGTACGGGATTCAGGGCTGTCATCGGCTCCTGGAAGATCATCGAGATGTCTTTGCCGCGGACTTTTCTTAACTCTTCCTTTGACAGTTTTGTCAGATCACGTCCGGCAAAATCAATCGAGCCGTCTTTGATATACCCATTGCTCGGGAGCAGTCCCATCAAGGATAGGGATGTGATACTCTTGCCGCAGCCGGATTCCCCGACGATGCAGAGGGTTTCGCCCTTATCCACTGAAAAAGAGATGCCCCGTACAGCCGATAGTTCCCCATCAGCCGTACGGAAAGCAGTATTTAAATTCGATACAGATAATAATTCGTTAGACATTGTATCCCTACTCTCTAGAAACGTTGTATAGTGACCATTGTCCTGTCGGGTCTACTTCAAGTCCTTTAACCGATTTATCATAAGCTGCCGTTACCACACCATGGTGCATGATGACCGCCGGAGCATCTTCTACAAGAAGTTTGTTTGCTTCATCAAGCTTCTGCTGGCGTACTTCCTGATCGACATTTGAGCGTGACTCTTCGACAAGCTTGTCGAATTCAGGGTTTGAGTATGCCATGCGGTTGGAAGATCCGATGTTGTCACTATGGAAGTTAGGATATAAAAGCTCGCTTCCATCAGCTGTTGAGTTGGACCAGCCCATGAAGGTGATATCAAAGTTCCCTTCTTTCGTTGTATCAAGGAATGTACCCCATTCCATGGATTCGATTTCGACATTGAATCCAGCGGCCGTCAATTGAGACTGAGCGATTTCCGCCATCATCATATACGCTTCTGTATTTGCTGTAAGGATGGTAAGTTTTTGGTCGCCATACCCATTCTTCTCAACAAGTTCTTTTGCTTTTTCAACATCGTAGTTATACCCGGACTCATTGGCGGATTCATCAAAACCGAAAACCTTCGGACCGATGATACTGTTTCCTTGGACACCAAGCCCGTTCAGCTTGTTGACATAGGCTTCACGATCGAGCGCATAGGCTGCTGCCTGACGGAATTCAAGATTCTTCATTGGCTCTCTGTTCATATTGAAGCCCATGTAGTACATTGGCGTTCCTTCATTTTTGGTGATTTCAACATTTTTCAATGACTCTACACGTTTCAGTTGTTCTGCCGGGATTGCGTCAATGAATTGTACATCCCCTGTTTGCAGCATGGAGATCGCTGTGTTCACTTCCGGTACAACCTTGAACGTCACTTTTTCAAGTTTAGGTTCGCCCTGCCAGTAGTCAGCATTCTTTTCCAGGACAACCTGGTCACCTTGTGTCCAGCTGACGAATTTGAATGGGCCGGTTCCAACCGGATCCTTCATTAAATCCTGGGATTTGTCTGCTTCTGGACTGACGATCGAAGCATTTGTGTGAGACAGCGCCGCCAGCATTGCTCCGTATGGTTTTTCCGTCTTGATTTCGACTGTGTATTCATCAACGACATTCACTTCAGAGATTGGTTCTAACAGTGAAGCACGAGGTGCAGCCGTTTCTGGGTCACGGAATTTATCAAATGTATATTTTACTGCTTCTGCATTGAAAGGTGTTCCATCTGTGAATTGGATATCTTCCTTCAATTTGATCACCCACGTGTTTTCATCGGGTGTTTCATAGGATTCGGCCAATTTCGGCTCTACTTCCATAGTTTCTGGGTTTCTTACAAAAAGAGTTTCATAGACCTGCTCGATAATGCGGGAAGAAACAGAATCATTCGTCATGATGGGTGAAAGTCCTACAGCATCTGATGTCGATGCATACGTTAATTCCGGAGGCGCGTCTGCACTTGCACTTCCCCCGCCCGAACTGCCTGTGTTGCTGGAGCAGCCTGCCGCAAAGGCAAGCATTGCTGTTAGTAGTACTGCCAACCACTTTTTCATTTAGCTTTCCCCCTATTTGTTTATAAGGCTGTTTTTTCGCATTAATCGCTGCTTTCGGAAAAATCCCAAGAGCTGAATTTTTCCCCTGTATTTCTCAGGAATTCCCCCTCGAAAAAGGGAGAGCAGCTCTTTTCTTTCCTGCTTACTGGGGTTTATCCGCTGAATTTGAGATTCATATTGATTAGCAACATAGTTTACGAAAAGAGCCTTTTATAAAAGAATTATTGATTCAGATCCATGTTCGGATCGAGTGCATCCCTTAATCCATCTCCTACTACATTGAAAGCAAATACGATCAGCATGATGGCGATTCCCGGAACGATCGTCATATGTGGAGACGTCCACATGAAGTTCTGTCCCTGGGCGATCATCGCTCCCCATTCAGGTGTCGGCGGCTGGGCCCCTAACCCAAGGAAGCTTAGAGCCGATGTTGAAAGGATTGCAGTGGCCATCCTCATTGTTGCAAAAACAATGATCGGCGCCATGCAATTTGGCAGGATGTGCTTCACCAGGATCCTGAAATCACTGGCCCCAAGGGAGCGCATCGCCTGGATGTACTCTTGTTTCTTGACGGTCAGGACCGAGCCGCGGACAATCCTTGCACAGGATGGAATCGACCAGATACTGATGGCTATCGCTACATTTACAAGGCTTGTTCCCAGGATGGCAATGATCAGCATCGCCAGCAGGATGCCTGGAAACGCGAACAGTAAATCTACCATTCTCATGATGATACCGTCGAGGCGGCGATAGTATCCTGAAATCAACCCCAGGGTGACTCCTCCGAGCAATCCGAGAGTGACTGCCAGAAGGCCGACTGATAAGGAAATCCTGGCTCCATATACGATCCTGCTCCAGATATCTCTTCCATAGTTATCGGTTCCAAGCCAATGTCCCTCTGAGAAAGCAGGTAATTCAGAATCTGCCAATACTTGTTCTAATGGATCATGAGTGGCCATTACCGGTGCTGCAATGGCCAGAAATAGCTGCAGTGCGATGACGAACAGGCCGATGACTGCCAGCTTGTTTTTTATCAATCGTTTAAAGGTGGTGACCAGAAACTTTTCTTTCTTCGGCTTCGATTCCGGCTGAATTTCTTCATTAAGTACTGCTTCTGCTGACAAGATAAGTTCCTCCTCTCCTAAACGGCTTAATCGTAGCTGATTCTTGGATCAATAAAGACGTAGACAATATCAACGATCAGATTGACCAATACGAATAGTGTGGCAACCAGGAGCACCGATCCCTGCACCATCGGGAAGTCCCTTGCCGCGATGGCATCAATCATCAATCTGCCGACGCCGTTAATCGCGAAAACCTGTTCCGTGATGATGGTGCCCCCTAACAGGAAGCCAAAGTTAAGGCCGATAACGGTGATGACCGGTATCATTGAATTTTTCAACGCATGGATCCAAATGACGGTTTTCTCTTTCACACCTTTGGATCTTGCTGTCCGTATGTAGTCTGCCTTGATGACCTCCAGCATGGACGAACGGCTCATCCTCGCAATCATTGCTGCCGATCCGGTTCCCAGCGTGATGGCCGGCAGGATCAACTGTTTCATTCCTTCCACCGTCCAAAATGGAGCGCTCAAGCCCCCAACGGGTAGAATCTGCAGGTTTACTGCAAAGATGAGAATGAGGATGGTTCCAAGCCAAAAGTTCGGAATGGAGATTCCTCCGAGTGCAAACACAGTGCTGGTAACATCCAGCCAGGAATTTTGCTTTAAGGCGGATATGATTCCGGCAATGACTCCGATGACCACTGCGACAATCATGCTCGCGATTGCCAGGTTAAGTGTATTCGGAAAGCGGACGGCAATGGCTTCTGCCACCGACTGCTTCGTTTGATAAGAATAACCGAAATCACCTTGAACGATGTTTTTTAAGTAGTCCCAGTACTGTACAAGGAACGGGTCATTCAAACCAAGGCTGTCCCGGATGGCTGCAATGTCAGAATCACTAGCTGTCGGTCCGCCAATGATGGTGGCTGGATCCCCTGGTGCAAGATGCATGCTGCCGAAGACCAGAAACGAAATGCCGAATAATAATAAGACCAGTTGAATAAATCTGCGTGAAATAAGTGCTATCATCGGTTCACCTTCCCTCTCCTCCATGAAAGCGCTTCATTATTTTAGAAGCCACTTTTTGACATCAGACTCCGTTTGTTAGTTCAAAATAGATTTTAACTTTACAAACGGAAGTTTTTGTTTGTTAGGGACGATTATAAATGATAATTCAGAATATTTCTAGTGTTTTTGCAAAAAAGTTTATTTTATTTATAAAGGACTAATTTTCACGAATTTTATTGGGTATTTCTAACCATCTTTGGAGAGGGGATTCTTCTAAAAGGGGAATTACAGTGGGATGTGTCAGTGCCCTGAGGATTGGGAAAGCAGGATAAGATACGGAGGAGACACAATTTCTGCGTAAAAAAGCATTAAATAAAAAAGACTTAGACAGGCTGTTGAAAGTTGAACAACTTGTCTAAGTCGATGTTGATACTGCCTCCGTTTCGAAAGCAAATCTTATAATTTTAAACCATTTCGGCTTTTGAATCTCCGCAGTAAAATATGGCTCTCTACTCTAGTTATGCCTTCCAAGGCATATAATTCATTGTTAACGAAATTTTCCAAGGCGGAGAAATCGTCGACCAACACGTGCATATGAAGGGTACTCGGCCCCGTCATCTGATAGCAGCTGGCAACGGTGGGAAGTTCCACTAATTTTTCGGCAACTTCTACAAGGTACGCAGGCTCGCAGTCCACTTCAAAGAACGCGGACACTGATTTTCCCACTTTCTCAGAATTGATGACCACACTGAACCGTTCGATCACGCCGCCTTCTATCAGCTGATTCACCCGCTCCCGGACAGACACACGCGACAATCCGAGTTCTTTCCCAATATCCACATATGAAGTCCTGCCGTTCTCCGTCAGGATCTGCAGAATCTTACGATCAGTCTCATCAATTTTCATGACCTCATGCACCACATTTCGGATTTAATCATATACCCTATTATACTGATGATCTTTAGTTTGTGAAGGGTGGCACAGGGTTTCTAGTTTAGGATAAAGCTAGTTTAAGCAGGAAAAATAAGGGTTTCTCCTGTTATTAGTTAGGTAAATATTACTATTGTAATGTTTTTGTAATAAAACTGAAACATTTTTGGATCTCACTTCGTCTAATAGGTAAGAGACGTTTAAATGAACGAGGAGGATTAACATGAAGAAGAAACTTCCACTTGTAGTATTTTTCACGGTTTTATTGCTGGCAGTCGGTGCATTTCATTATCAAGGAACGAAGAGTACGGTAAACGCAACGAATGGGGTAAGTGATGTTTCAGCGTATCAACAGGAGGATACTATCAGCACGGTTACAGAAGAATCGGCCGATGATCAGGGGAAAAAACAAGGTTCTGAAAATGATTATAATAGCGATGATGAAAAATCAGATGTTCCCGCTGACTCTTCATCTGGTGACAAGGAAACTGAACCTGTTGGAGACAAGTCACCGGAAGTGGAAGAAACTTCCGATGAGCAGACATCCCCTCAAATGGATAGCATTAAAGTGGGCAACGAGGAATATGTAGATATAAATGATATGAAAAAGTTCAAAGATTTGGCTGGATTTGCTCAAAAACACGGTGCACGCTTATACGCCATTGAGTATTCCGACTGTTTTGCCATTATCAAGGGGGAAGAAGTATTGTTGTTTTTCTCAGTAGGTACTGTCAGTGCCGGGGTAGAAGACAAAACGGTCTTAAAGGATTACTTTAAATTTCGTGGATTTTCAGAGGAAACTGGAATTGCGGGAAATATTGATGTAGTGGCAGAAAGCGGTGCGAACGTTGATGTGACTTTTAACGAGACTTCCGGATACCATATTTTTAAGAAAGACAGCACGATTATCGTTAATTGGTTATAAGAATCATAATCAGAAAACCGGTACTTCATGTGGTACCGGTTTTTTTGTCACAACGGTTTATTTGGTTCATATGTGGGCTGCTGATGCTGTGCCTGGTACTGCTGGCTTTTCGCTGCCGCTTTCTGGACATCCTCATCAAGTGAAAACTCGGTGTCCGCTCCATTGAATTGATCGGAGTCGTTCTGGGCTTTCACCACTTCCTGCTGATTCTTTTGTGCTTTTTGATTTGGGTCCTTTTCGTCCATAACGGATCCTCCTTGACATGAGTATGGGTTTATAATTTCCACTAAAAAAAGGATTATTCTCAGGAAAGAGTGAATTAAGTATTTTCCATACAAAAAACCCTTTAACAAAGAGTTACGGATTTGTTAAAGGGTTTTTGTTACCGAGATTATTCTACATATTCCGAGGCGTGTCTGTCTCTACTCAAAGCAAACTCCGCCTTAATTTCATTCAGCAGCCCTGGATTCGTGAGCACTTCAACCCCAGTCAATGCCATCGCTTTTGCACCAAGGAGCATTGCATCCCTTGCCTGGTCCGTCATGGCCGCCTGACGGAACTCATGCGTATGGCAGGCATAGGCTCCATCTGTGATTTTGATATAAGGGTGGATGGACGGGACGACCTGGCTGACATTGCCCATATCGAGCGATCCGCTGCCGTCACGATGTTCCTGGATCTCGCTGCTGTCCACACCAAGTGAAACCAGTTCCTTCGTAAAGGCTTCTGATAATCCTTTGTTGGTAATCATGTCGTCATATGAAAATTCATAGAAAGAGTGCTTCATGGAGGCTCCCGTCTGCATTGCAGCACCTTCCGCACACTTCTTCACCTTTTCTGTCAGTTCATTCACATATGCACGGGAGGTCCCTCGGACATAAAACTGGGCAACAGCATAGTCAGGCGTAACATTCGCAGCCTTCCCTCCTTCGGTGATGATTCCATGGATACGTGCAGTAGGCAGGATGTGCTGACGCATGGCGTTGATGCTGTTGAACGTTTGAATCACCGCGTCAAGCGCATTGATTCCGTCCTGAGGGCTTGCTGCCGCATGAGTGGATTTCCCGAAGAACTCAAATTGAATCGCATCCATAGCAAGTGATGACCCGCTTTTCACGCAGCTGTTGAGCGGGTGGACCATTAACGCTACATCCAATTCGTTAAAGATGCCCGCCTCTGCCATCGTCACTTTTCCGCCGCGGGTTTCTTCTGCCGGTGTCCCGTAGACAATCACCTTGCCGCCTGTTTCGGAAATGACCCTGCTCAAGCCGATCCCGGCAGCGATTCCCATGGTGCCAATCAAATTATGGCCGCAGGCATGCCCGACTTCCGGCAATGCATCATATTCGGCCATGAGACCAACAACCGGGCCTTCCTTCCCGCTGTCGAACACAGCCCTGAACGCAGTCGGCAGATCACATGTCCCCTTCTCTACATCGAAGCCATATTCCTCGAGCGTTTCAGAAAGCACCTTGCTTGCCTTGAACTCCTCATGGCCAAGCTCGGGGTTTTCTCCAATATAAATACTGATTTCTTCAAAGACTGCCTTTAACTGATCGATCTTATCAACAATTCGCTGTTTCAATACATCCATGTTTGACTCAACCTCTTCTTTTACGTATTCTGGTGTTGCACGCTTTACCGCTTTAAAGCACAGGGGGACTGTCCCCGGTTGCTTTAGAGTGTTAAAGGACTTTCTCCAGGAACTCTTTGGCGCGCAGGCTTTTTGGGTTATGGAAGAACTCTTCAGGATGGACATCTTCCATCAGGATGCCGCCGTCGAGGAACAGGACTCTGTCTGCAACTTCTTTGGCGAAGCCCATTTCGTGTGTAACGATGGCCATTGTCATTCCTGTGTGGGCAAGGGATTTCACCACATCCAATACTTCCTTGATCATTTCCGGATCGAGTGCGGATGTCGGCTCGTCAAACAGCATGACATCCGGTGACATCGCCAGCGCCCGTGCTATCGCCACACGCTGCTTTTGCCCTCCGGATAATCTATTCGGATAGTCATCCGCTTTCTCAAACAAGCCGACAGAGGTCAGCAGCTTCAATGCGTTTTCTTTGGCAACAGCTTCTGACTCCCCTTTTACGACAACAGGTGCGTACGTGACATTTTCCAGCACTGTCTTATGAGGGAACAGATTGAAATGCTGAAACACCATACCCACATTCTGGCGCACTTTCAAAATATCTGTCTGGGGATTCGTAATTTCATCAGCCCCCATCCAGACTTCCCCGCTCGTCGGTGTTTCCAGCAGGTTCAAGCAACGTAATAGCGTCGATTTTCCCGATCCGGAAGGACCTATGATTGCCACGACCTCCCCTTTATTGATCGTTGCCGAAATCCCTTTTAGAACCTCCAGCTTTCCGTATGACTTGTGAAGGTCCTTTATTTTTATATAATCCTTACTCACTTCGGCGCAGCCTCCTTTCAAGTTTCTTGCCGAGCAGCGTCAATCCCATCACAAGGACATAGTAGATGACACCTGCGAAAATCAACGGCTCGAATGCGGTATACGTATTCGCACTGACGATTTGCGATCTTCTCATAATATCTAAAAATCCGATTGTCGAAACAATTGCGGATTCTTTTGTCAATGTAATATATTCATTCATCAATGCAGGAAGAATGTTTTTTAACGCCTGAGGGAGGATGATGTCCTTCATCATCGGGCGGTATGGGATCGCCAACGCCTCAGCCGCTTCCTTTTGCCCTTTGTCCACAGCCTGGATTCCCGCACGGATGATTTCTGAAATATAAGCCCCTGAATTCAAACCGAAAGCCAGCATCCCGGCCAGAAATGGCGGAATATCAAAGCCAGTCAGCTGAGGTGTCGCAAAATAAATCAACATCAGCTGCAAAATCAGTGGTGTTCCCCTGAAAATGGATGTATATGCATCGGCGAACCACTTTAATACTTTGATTCTGCCAATCTTGAATAATGATAAAACAGTTCCGATGATAAAACCTACGATTCCCGATACCAAAACGAAGAGCAGCGTCACCCAGATTCCGTTCAGTATAAATGGAATAGAAGGCACGATCCGGAGGAAATCCAAATCCATGCCTGTGCACCTCATTTCTTAGAAGTTTATTCTTCTTCCAGCCATTTCTCTTCTAACTTTTCCAACTCGCCGTTCTCTTTCATTTCTTCAATTACTTTACTGAATTCTTCAATCTTGTCGCTGCCTTTAGGGAACGCAATTGCCATACCCGGTGAGATTGAACTCTCATCATCAAACCCTTTCAGATCCACCTCTTTGATGTACCCTTCAGCAACGGTTTTATCAAGATAAATGACATCGATACGCTTTGCTTTCAATTCCTGGATCAACGCAGGAAGTTTATCCAACGCTTTCACATCGATATCTATTGTCCCGGCAAGCTCTTTGGCCGCCGTATCCTGGATGGTACCAAGCTGTACGCCGACCTTGGCACCGTTTAAATCCTCCATGCTTTCAATCTCTGATTCTGGCAAAGTGATGAACATTTCCCCGGAACGGTGGTATTCAACCGAGAAATCAACATTTTCCTTACGCTCATCTGTTGCCGACATGCCGGATGCCACAAAATCCACGGTGTCCGCCTGAAGTGCACCGATCAGTCCGTCAAAGTTCATATCCTTGATTTCCAGCTCGTACCCTAACTCCTTCGTTATGTACTTGGCAAGATCAATGTCAAATCCAACAATCTCCCCGCTGTTATCATGCGTTTCAAAAGGAGGAAAGTCAGCCGATGTCCCCATCACGATTTTTTCTTTCCCTTCTCCGCTCGTTCCCTCTGAAGTACCGCATGCTGCCAATGAACCTGCTACCATAACTGCCATCAAACCTGCCAAAAGCTTTTTCATCTTTTCTTTCCCCCTAAACGTTTTAATTAATATTTATTCAACAAAATGTATTTTAACACATTAGAATAAATATGCAATATGTTTTATAAAAATAATAACCC
The DNA here is from genome assembly GCF_984799155.1 of Bacillus sp. SRL337. Taxonomy (NCBI): domain Bacteria; kingdom Bacillati; phylum Bacillota; class Bacilli; order Caryophanales; family Bacillaceae; genus Bacillus; species Bacillus sp. SRL337. The sequence goes on from NZ_OZ481793.1 coordinate 4,243,958, forward strand.
TCTACCAATATGTATATTTATGTGTGTAACCCGCTTTTATTCTTCCCGAAGGTTCAATGTGCCTGCCACTGGGCTTCAGCCCTCACGCCCACCTCCCTTCCTTTCATATGCTGTAGGAGATTGACGAAAGGTGTGAAGAAGAAGTGTGGCAAAATAAATACGTTGGCCTCCTATTGGCAGCCGTCCTCTTGCTGCTTTCACTTTTTTCCGGTCTTTATATTTATAAAGCCGGACTACAAGATGGAAAAGAATCTTCCACTTCGGCACAGCCTATGGACGGGACGAACAATATCAATAATCAAATCGATAACAATGGCAGCCATTCAGCCGAAAACACGGTTGAGAATCAAATAAAAAATGAAGCTGGCAAGGATGTAAAAAATAATATCACCAACAACATCACGAATAATGTCGAAGTAAACGTTCAAGGTGACGGGGAAGTTGTGAATAACATCAGCAACAATATAAGCAACAGTGTCTCGAATCAAAGCAGCAATGACTCGGGAAACGGGGATGGAAATGGAGATAATGGGAACGGGGGAAATGGCGGTAACTCCGGGGACTCTGACTCCGGGCAGTCTTGGGGCATCGATACAGCCAGCCCTGTTACGGAAGAATTGAATGTGTGTGTGAGGGATAATTTTGGAGATCCAACGATTTTGGGCAGATATCTCGGAGATAAAGAAGGCGTGTCAACGGGCTTAACAGAAGAAGAAGCCGATCTAATCAAATCAAATAATGATAAGATTCTCCTTATTCATAACCGTTTTGATGATGCTGCCGGTTTTGATAAAGGTGTGAAAGAAGCGGAGGAAGCGATTGGGCTCGCCCAGGAAATAGGAGCACCTGAAGGAACGGCACTATTTGCTGACATTGAACCCACTTACTCAGTGAATGCTGATTTTATCATAGGCTGGTATGAAACGGTTTCCTCCTCCTCCTATGTTCCAGGAATTTATGGCATCTTCGAGGGAGATCAAGCCTTGGCTGCTGCGTTCTCGGGGGCTGTTAACCAGGATCGTGCTATACAGGATGATACCTACCTCTGGACTGCCTCACCAAATGTCGGAATTACAGCTGAGGAAAATGCACCTGATTATAATCCTGAGGCACCAGAAGGCTCCAAGGTCATCGGCTGGCAGTACGGGATTGATGCGCAAGCCTGCAATATCGATACGAATCTATTTAGCAATGAATATCAGGATGTGCTTTGGTGATGGGATGAAAACGGCCTGGATGCTTTCCGGCCGTTTTTTGTTTTTTGTATCACTATAAGTTGCAGTGTTAGTCCCGGGATCCTTGAAAATGATAAAATAGCCTTATGCATAAAGGAGGAAAGAGACATGATCCATATCATAACAGACAGCTCTGCGGATATACCGAAAGAGTTGATTGAAAAATATAACCTGCATATTGTCCCGCTTTCGGTCCGGATCGGGGATGAAGAATATAAAGAAGGTATTGATTTAACTCCACAGGAATTTTACGAAAAGATGTTTGCTGTTGATGAGCTCCCAAAAACCTCACAGCCCTCTCCTTCTGACTTTGCAGATTTATTCACACGCTTGGATAACCACGGAGACCAAATCATCTGCTTCACTATTTCCTCTCATCTAAGCGGCACCTACCAATCCGCCTGCCTCGCAAAAGAGATTTCCGATACGAATGTAACGGTATTCGACACCCTCGGCGGTTCATTAGGACATGGCTTTCAAGTACTAAGAGCAGCGGAACGTGCCCGGGAAGGCTTCAATCGCGAGCAGATTCTTGATGAGTTAACGAAAATGCGTGAAAACATGAATATCCTCATCCTATTGGATACTCTCGAAAATGTGGTGAAAGGCGGAAGACTGAGTAGATTTCAAGGCTCGATCGCCAAGGTCCTCAACATCAAGATCGTACTCGAAGGCATGGAAGGAAAGATTGAGTTAATAGAGAAAGTCCGTGGGAATAAGAGATTCTTCAAAAAGGCTTTAGAACTTATCGGGGAACGGAAAAGCGATTTTTCCACTACAACAATTGGAATCACCATACCGGCAACCATGAAGATGCAGAGTTTTTAAAGGGGGAAATTAAGAAGCTTTATAACCCCAAGGCAATAGTAGTCAATTATATGGGGGCTACCATGGGGACTTATGCCGGCAAAGGCGGAATGATTGTATCCTTTGTGTAAAAATAAAAGCTGGTTCAAGGTCTTGCTCCTGTCAGTACTCATGTCCCGCCTGCATCCGTTCTTTACATGTAAGGCTGCCGGCTCGGCCGGCACATCTGGCACTTTACCGCATTAACGCAAGTGGGGACAGTCCCCACTTGCGTTAATGCGGTAAAGGACTTTCTATCTATTTCGCATCACGAAATGTCAGCAAAATCCTTCTTTTGTCACTACTTCCTAAAGTTGTAAGATAATTCAAACTAATCATGCAATTAGTCCTCCCTCCTTTTATACTTGTACTAACATATATAAAGGAGGAATTTGTTTGAATAAGAAAATGATTGCACCACTTGTTCTATCTGCAGGGCTGATCTCTGCTTCCCTTCCTTACAGTAATGTTCTCGCTGTCCAGCCTGAAGCGACAATTCAAAAGGCTGCCGTGAAGCAGTGGAATGAAACAGCCAATGTTCCCCTTTTTGTGAAAGAAAAGCAAACCACCAAACGTTCAACCGCAACAGCAAGTGATGCCCTTAGCTACCTCCAGGAAAATAAAACGAAGCTTAACCTCAAGAACCCTAAAGCCGAACTGAAAGCCAAAAAGGCTGAAAAAGATGAACTCGGCATGACCCATATCCGTTTCAATCAAACAAAGAACGGTGTTCCAGTAGAAGGGGCAGAAGTCATCGTCCACTACAACGCCGAAAATGAAATCACGTCCGTCAATGGTGCCCACAATGATCAAATAGAAAAAAGCAGCATGGATACCACCCCATCCGTTTCACTCACAGATGCTCTCAATACAGCGAAAGCTTCCGTCAAAGCTCCTGCCATCCTGGATCAACGCCCGACTGCCGAACTTGTCATCTACCCATTCGAAGGTGAAAATCACTTAGCACATAAAGTGAATCTCAGCTTCCTTGGTGATGAACCCGGCAACTGGTTTGTGTTCATCGATGCCAAAACCGGTAAAGTCATTGATAAATATAATGCCATCATGCATGCTGATAAAATCAAGACTATAAGCGGAGTCGGACTCGGAGTACTGGGAGATTTGCGAAGGATACATATTTCCACAGACAAAAAACCACGTCAAGGGACATTGTTCCAGATGGCAGACTTCAGCCATAAAGGGTTGGAAGGAATCATCACCTACGATTATTCAAATAATAGACTTGAAGTATTTGAAGGCAGAGGGGCTGCATTCATGTCTGACCATGACCGCCCGGCTGTTGATGCCCAGTTCAATTCAGAAACAGTATACAACTATTATTTAAATGAACATGGCCGTAACTCACTGGATGGTGAAGGCATGCCAATCCAGTCAGTCGTCCATTACGGTGAAGACTATAACAATGCATTCTGGAATGGCACTTACATGGTATACGGAGATGGAGACGGAGAATTCATGGTCCCACTATCGGCCGGACTGGACGTTGCTGCACATGAAATGGCTCATGGTGTAACCTCCAACTCCGCTGGCTTGGTCTACCGTTTCCAATCAGGTGCACTGAATGAGGCATTCTCTGATATCTTTGGAGCTCTGATAGATGATTCTGATTGGGAAATGGGAGAAGACATCATGGCCCCTGCTGCAAAAGAAAGCGGCAGGGATGCCCTTAGAAGCTTGAGCGACCCAAGCCGATTCCCGGTTGGTGCAGACTATGTACCATATGGCAATGGCGATGGCATGTACCCATCCCACATGGATGAATACTATGACCTCCCTGCTAACCTGGATAATGGAGGAGTCCATATCAACTCATCCATCATCAATCATGCGGCTTATCTGACTGCACAGAACATCGGCCGTGAAAAGCTCGGGCAAATCTACTATCGTGCCCTTACCGTGTACCTGACACCGGACTCTGATTTCAGCCATGCCCGTGAATCCATCATTCAATCAGCTGTCGACCTATATGGAGAAAACAGTCCTGAAGCCGCAGCAGCTGCCGGCGGTTTTGATTCCGTCGGGATTACTGAATAATAACTGATAAAAAACCTCTGTCCGCATTGGATAGAGGTTTTTCCTTACAGGCTATTTATGATAGAGAATGCTGCATTCAAAAGTGAATGGTGAAGCACTATTTTTTAAAAAATTCACTTAAAAACAGCAAAAAAGTTCCATTAAAAAGAACTGCCTCTCCCAACCGTACTCCCTTATTACCGGTTCAATTCCTGGTTAGCCAAGTATTTAAGCGCAAGTATTTCGTCCTCATTCAAATTTTTCTGAAGCATGGCCAATATCTCAGATTGTTCCTCAGCTGTCACTCCATCTGATATCTTTGATTGCAGATCCATCAATTCACTTACGCCTACCTTCTTGATGACGTCTTGAACCGCTTCTTCTTTCGTCTTATAAACTAAGGTGCTCTCATCGACATTCTCCAGTCCCTCTTCCAGAAACTTTTTAAGCTCCGGATTAGCTGCAATCTGCCGCCTGGCCTCTTCCACTTGACCTGATTTTCCCATTTCATCGTTGACATAATCAACAATCTTATCCGAAGCGAAGCCGGTGCCGAAATGATAGAGTGCGTACCCGCCAACACCAAGGACTATTGCCAATATCAGAAGTCTTTTAAGTATCTTCATTTGATCCCTCCCACTTTCAAATAATATCCAGGTTGAGTATACCACTTGATGCTTCCCTATGGATAGAATGGATTTCCCTATTCACGGTGATAAACCTTTCCTTCTTCTTCCTCTAAAGATACCGGGGAAATGGTGATTGTACTTCCTTTTTGGAGGAGCCCGCTCTCTTCATACTGGGCATCGTCATTCAATACTATTGTAAAGGATGGTTTAGAATCATTCCCATGAACAATCAGAGAGAAGATCCCTTGCTGTTCAGTATTCTCCTCACTGTAGTAATAAAGCTCTCCATTTTTGGCATAGACAATTTCTCCCTGATCGTACATAAAGTAGTTTTCCTGATTGCCCTCTTCCTGCCATTTGCCGGTCAAAGACACAAGAACATACTGATAACTTACATAATCGGAACTTCTGAAGTTAACGATAATTTGTTCCAATGAAGGACCGTTGTTCCGTTTATAGGTGAAAATCGCCGTGTCCCCGCTCACCCATTTCACTTGATATTGATCTTTTTCAATCGCTTTATAATCGGAACTGCCTTTTAAAACATCCGTCTCTCTGCCGAATAACGGTATAAAAGGCTCCAACCTGAGTGTTTCATACCTGAGATTCTTATATTCTTTTAAAATCAAAGCATGCTCCCCGCTTGCCGGCTTTGAACTCAATACGTTCGTGTTTCCAAAATAATAGAAGAATGTGGTATTGGCCACAATCAACGCTAACGCACATCCTCGGACGCCCCATTTGACATAAGTATTTATCCGGGAGAATAAATACAAAAGCAGGATGATCAGTACATAATTATTGATGTAAAAGATCCAATCATAAACTAAATAAACATTGTAAGAACGGGCAGCCATAACGGCTGATTGAAAAATCAAAAGCAGGCCAACGATTATAGATGCAATCATCTTCATTTTTTTCATCTACTCCACCGCCTTTAACCCGAACTGAGAGAGAACTTCCGGGTAAAGCTGATCATTTTCTGTCACTGGGTCCCAAGTAACCCCAGTATTGACACTTCGATATGCCTGAATTTCGCCGCTCGTTCCAAAACGGCGAAACGCAGCGAGATACCCTACGGCCATTCCCTCTGAAAAATCGATATATAATTGGTCATATCCTTTTTCCAAATCATGTGTCGCGGTTTTGGAGATACTGCCCACTGACCAGGAAACACCTTTATCATATGTGCTGATTATACTGATATTCTCCGATCCCCTGCCGCCATAAACAACAGCAGCGAACTCCTCAGAAACATAAATATTATCCTGGGAGATTGTGCCAAGGTATTCACTGATCCGGGCATAGCCCGCCATCTCGTCATCTGGCACCTTCATCCATGCTTCTTCCACATCCGTCCTTACATACAGTGCACTCTCATGGACAGCGAACAGTTCCTCCGTGTTAAGCGGGATATCTGTCGTGCCAGTACCGTCAACTGAATGTGAGATGAGCCGGTCTATATCTTGTGGAGGCTCCATAGCAAGAATATCTGCCTTCTCCCCTGCCTCTTCACCTCTATTATTCTGTGAAGGATAAACAGGCTGATAAGTGGCGGTCTGATATTCTACAATTTCTGTACTGACCCTGTACGAGCCAAAACCGATGATGATTCCGGCAACAATGATGATGAATATCCATAATGATTTCATAGAGTCTTTTCATCCTCATATTTTCAATATTTGGATTTCCTTCTATTATACTAACCCAGATCAAAGGAAGATGAAACCGAGGAAGCTAGGTTTTGCTGTCCCCGTAATTTCATAAGTAAAGACCTCCAACTCAGCAGCATTGGAGGTCTTTACTTATTCTAATTGATTATGGTGCACTTCCCGGAGTGGGAGAAGTGACTTGTATCTTAACCCCAAGGGAATCAGTTGCAGTGTCTATCCCCTTGTCCCCCGCTTCTTCTTTGTCAGCATCTTCCGTATCTTCATCTTTTATTGGTTCTTCTTTTTCAGGCAACTTCGGCTCTTCTTCTTTATTTTGCTCTTGATCATTTTCTTCTGTTTCGTTATTAGAATCTAAATCACCTTCTTTTGTAACTGAATCCTCTTTAGTAGCTTCTTCCGTAATTTCCTCCTCCACTTCACTATTTTCTTCATTTAAAGCAGAATCCTCTTTAGTGGCTTCTGCTGGTATATTTTCAGCAGTCTCTGTTTCAGATCCTTTCTTCACTGGTCCATCTTTTTCCTGAACTTGTATTGTCGCCTTTAACTGCTCACGATCAATCATTACCTTATGCGTTTCATTGATAAAGTTTTTAAAGGCTTGTACCCGATACACAATTTCCTCTGTTTCACAGTCTGCTGAACGGTCAGTAACTTTTGCAGGGTCACTCTCCACTGTCTCCTCAGGCTTTAACCGTTTTTCTACTATCGATTTTTCTCCATTTTGACTTATAAGATAAATTTTCACAACCGTGTCCATATTAGAAATATTCTTGATTGATAGGCTATTACTAACTGAACAGTTCTCTCCATAAACAATTTCAGAAGTATGTATTTCTAATAGATCAGAAGTCGTTGCGTTTTGAATACTGCCTGAAGCTTGGGTTTGGGAAGTAAACCAAGCATAAGTTCCCGGGCTGGAAGTCAGTGTCACAGCAAGAAGATACAGAGATACCATGATTGCTGTGATGAACAGGGTTCCTATCTTTAAATGTTTATTCGAAAAGAGGCGAGACAATTTCGCAGACAGAATGCTCTTCACTATCACAATCTCCTTTCTAAAGAGTAAGGCAGCCGGAAACCGACTGCCTTCCACCATAAGGAATTATCACTTATTCTCTTTATTTTTATATTTTGCTCCCATGTCTGTTTGCTTTGCCTCAACCATCAAGTTTGCATCATACTGCGCACCTTGGTATTCATTACCTGCTCCATCATCCAGCTTTACGTCAAATGCCATAGTGATATATTCATCTTCGTTTAATGTAAAGAATTCATCATTTCCAATTTTGAAAGTTTTGCTTCCACCTGTCTCAGAAGCTGCTGACTTACTAAAGGAAGCTATAGATGCAGCTTCTTCAACAGCTACTTCTCCAGTAACCACTTCTACCCCTTTAGGAAGACTAGGCATATCCGATTTTGAGGCAGAAGCGATACCCATCGTTCTAGGATTGTGATTCCCATTATAGAAGCCTTTCTCCCAAGCCATTCTCCAATCATTCATTTCATCCATATCAGGCTTTGCTGTGTATTTAAATGCCATATAATAAATCTTGTAAGGATCAGCAGGTGCTTTATCAACTGAAGCTTCATATGTCAACTTCAGATTTTGTGCCAAATCACCAGTATTATCAAGAGTGATAAACTCCCCGGTAACCACCTGAGATGGTGCAAACTTAGCTGCACTAAATAGCTTAGTGGAAATCGCTTCTCCATTATTAACTGACAACGTACCGTTATCAATATCCCCGACTGCACTTGTACTGGATGTGAACCAAGAATATGTACCATATCCTGCACTTACCACTAGTGCTCCTGCCATTGAAGTAGCCAATAACGCCTTTTTAACTTTATTCATTTTTAAATTTCCTCCCCAATAATAATTGATTTATATTTATATAACTATAAATACCTATAGGTCATTTGCTGCTGTGTCTTCTCTTTTATCCAAATAGCGGAAAACCTTCTGGTAAACCTCTATAAGAATAAATAAAAGGAACGGAAGCAGGATAAACAATGAAAACCCTAATTTACTAGTAACAAACTTGGCAGCATACCCTGCATTCGGAATGGTGTGTTCAACTTGTCCAAGGATGTCTTGAGGTTTTACTTCCCACTCATCTGCCACATTGTTATTGTCACCTTTCGTCATGAACGAACCTTCATTTACTTTTGCGATTCGATGGGTAATCAATGTTTTATCAGACAGTTGAAATGTAATGACATCCCCCTCTTGTAGCAGTGAAGCATCTTTCTCTTTCAACAGGATCATATCTCCCGCACTAATCTTTGGAACCATACTGTTTGTCAAAACAGTCAATGGCTTATAACCAAAGAATGAAGGAATCTCGCTTGGATTCTTGTGAGATTGATATGTGGCGAATAATAGAAAAGTGATACTGCCAATTATCAATGTAAACATAAGGGTGGAAAAAACTTTTATTACCTTTTTTTTCAATGAACCACATCCTTTGAGATTTAATAGTAACTGTCTGTATTCACAAATCTACTAGACTTCTTTTCCAGTGTCAACGATATAACGAACAAAAACGTTCTTTATAATACGACAATTTCCTCCATAATTCTTTATGTTCTAACTGCAGCCATATATGAGCAGTAAGTAAAAGAAATTCAGTTATACCAAGGAACATCCCCTTTTTTTACACTGCAGAATAAGCTCTCTGGCAGACTATTATTCTATATAATGTGTCGTTAATTGATGAAAAGATCCCCTACCATTGCGCAATTTTTTAGAATAGTATGTAAAGTGTAACAAAATACTTTTTCAGGGGGTTATTTATGAACAAGCTATTCAAAACCGGATTAACTACAGTAGTAGTAGCAGGGGCGCTCTTTTCAGGCATACCTGGGGTCTCGTCTGTAGGAGCAAAGGAACTAACGGAAGTAACAAAATCCAAAGTGTCTCATTCTTCTCATTATTCTGGTGACCTGGATTTAGCTTTAATTAATGATGAGCGTTTGATAGCATCATTAATCAAGCAAGGGAAGATCTCTGCTAATGCTTCACCAGCAAAAAAACAGCAAGCATTACAAGACTATATTGAGTTAAAGGGCCAAAAGTCAGAAAGTGACACTCTAGGAGATGATCCAATTGCCCCAGCTGTTAAAGCTGCAGAGTCTGCTAAACAAGAAAACTTCAAGGAATTGACTCAGAATGGTAAAAAAGGGAAACTTCAAGGCAGGACCCAGCATCCCAAACCAGTAGAAGAATCTCCTTCCCCTGGCGTTGTTAAAAAAGGAAAACTACTTACGATTATGGTAGAGTACTCCGATTTCGAACATAACCGCATCCAGCCTCATGAAACGGATAACTATTATGAGGATTACAACACTGAACATTTCGAGGAAATGATTTTTGGTGATAATGGTGTAACAGGGCCAAATGGAGAGAATTTCGTTTCTCAAAAACAATTTTATGAAGAACAATCCGGAGGAACTTACACTATCGAAGGACAAGCATACGGATGGTTGAAGGTTCCAGGCACTGCTAAATTTTACGGAGCAGACCGTGCCACAGGGCACGATAACGTCACTCCTGGCGGTTCAAAACAATTAGTACAAGATGTTTATACAGCAGCAAAAGCAGCAGGTATTCCTTTGGAAGATTATGATTTGGAAGATCCACATGATCTTGATGGAGATGGAAACTACTGGGAGCCGGATGGATTGGTCGATCACCTGCAAATCATCCACTCAGGAATGGGACAAGAGGCTGGCGGCGGCTCTTTAGGAGATGACTCTATCTGGTCTCATCGCTCTGCAGTATTGGTAGACCCAGATGGATTAGGTAAAGGACTCCCTGGATTCTACGATTACACAATGATGCCGGAAGATGGTGCAACTGGTGTATTCGCCCATGAATATGGACATGATCTTGGATTGCCTGACGAATATGATACTGTATATTCCGGCACGGGTGAAGCAGTTGGATATTGGTCCATTATGGCATCAGGGTCTTGGGCAGGTAAAATCCCGGGAACAGAGCCAACTGGATTCTCTCCTTGGGCAAAGGCATACTTAAAATCAACTCTTGGCGGTAACTGGACGGTTCCAACTGTTGTAGATTTTGAAGATCTCTCGAAAAAAGGTGCCTCTTTCTTACTGGATCAAGGCAACACGCCAAACGGCCAAAACAATCAGGCCATCCAAGTGAACCTGCCTCAAAAGAAAACAGCCATTAACTCTCCTAAGTCAGGAACTTATGAGTATTGGGGCGGCCAATCTGATGAACTAGACAGCAATATGGTTACAGACGTTGATTTAACTGGAAAGTCCTCTGCCACATTAACTTTTGATGCATGGTATGACATAGAAGAGCAATGGGATTTTGGATTTGTCCAAGTGTCAACTGATGGCGGTTCCACATGGAAATCTATAGGCAATGAAAACACCCGCAGTGATGTTGTGGCAGAAGGCTACCCAACCATTTTGAACTCAATGCCTGGTTTCTCTGGCAATTCAAACGGATGGGAAGCACAAACTTTTGATCTCTCCTCATATGCCGGGAAAGAAATCAAATTGCGTTTACGTTATGCTACCGACTGGGGTACATCACACGTAGGCTTCTTCGCTGATAATATCAAAGTTGTCGCAGATGGTGTAACGGTGGTTACGGATGGAGGCGAAGGCTCTGAAACTCCATTTACGTTGAATGGTTTCACTAAGTCTGACGGTAATAAATATGTCGATCACTACTACTTATTAGAATGGCGAAATCATCAAGGTGTGGACGAAGGCCTGGCTCATATTGCCCGCGGAAGCTCTTTGATGAGTTATGATGGCGGATTGGTTGTATGGTATGTAGATGATACGTATACAGATAACTGGACGGGTACTCACCCAGGAGACGGATTCCTTGGAGTAGTAGATGCGCATGATGACACAAACCTGGTTTGGAGTACAGGTGAGCAGGCAAGCACCCGATACCACATCGCTGATGCTGCGTTCAACTTTATGCCAACATCAGGTTTGAATTTAGATTATCCTGGGCTTCAAAGCCTTTCTTTAAGCCCGCAGCGTGGTATACCTTTATTTAATGATAACAAGGATTTCAACAATATCTTCATGCCGGATGCTGGCCGTAATATCGAAAACTACGGCTTGAAAGTTCTTGTGAATGACCAGGCTAAGGATAAATCGGTTGGATCAGTCACTTTAATGAGATAGTTTTGATAAAAAAGAAAGCCTCCACACTTTACTAGTGACTAGACTAACATAATTAAATGGGACAATATAAAACACCTCCGAAATGGTACACTTACTACAAGTACTAAAAACGGAGGTGTTTTTGCATGGGCAAAAACGTATATTCAAGTGAGACGAAATGGGCCGTTGTGAAAGACAAAATGAGTGGCCAGTTGACAACGAAAGAGATTATGGAGAAGCACGGAATCAAAAATAAGTCACAGATTGAGACCTGGATGAGATGGTATCGGAAAAATGAAATCCACCGCTTTGACCAACCCATTGGCAAGCAATATTCCTTTGGGCATGGGCCGGAATTCGCGAGTGAAGACGAGAAGAAAGATCGCCAAAATGCGCATTTGAAAATGGAGAATGAGATCTTAAAAAAGTATTTGGAAATGAAAAAGGAGTTGAAAAAGAACTAATTCTTCAATTGGTAGAAAAATACCGAAAAAAGTATATACCGTGACAGCGATATTATCTGTGTTGAGTGTACCGCCTGGCTCACTGAAGGCCCCACACACGTATTGAAGGAAGTGGAAGAAGCGATTATCGCGTTGTGCAAGAAAACGAAGTATCGTTTTGGCCATCGGAAAATCAAGAAGTTATTGAAGGAAGAGTACAAGTTGGATCGGCACCGCAATACAGTTCAATCCATTATGCAAAAGCATCACTTGCAATGCCGGATCAAACCAAAACGGAAATGGAAATTACAAGGTGAATCTGTCATCATAGCGCCGAATCTTCTACAACGCAATTTTACGGCTTCTGCGCCGAACCAAAAATGGGTGACGGATATCACGTATATCCAGTATGGAAGTTCAACGATGTACCTGTCGACGATCATGGACCTGTTCAATAATGAAATTGTCGCGTACAAAATGTACGACCACCAACAGACACCGCTGGTCATTGAAACCTTAAAAGAGGCGTGGAGATGCTTGGGAACCCGGAAGGAGTGATCATCCACTCCGATCAAGGAAGTGTTTACACCTCGTATGCGTACCAGGAGTTGGTCAAGAAGAGCCATCTGGTCAGTAGTATGTCACGGCGTAGAAACTGTTGGGACAATGCGGTCATTGAATCATTCCATTCCAATATCAAATCGGAGGAATTCCAGTACGTCAAATTCAATTCGATCCACAATATCCAGGTCGTGGAGAAGGTCAATGAATACATGCGCTATTACAACCAAGACCGTATCCTAGAAAAATTAGGCTACCTGACGCCCAAAGAATTTGGGGCGCAAGCAGCCTAAAGAGGTGTTTTATATGTGTCTCAAATCGCTATGTCAGTCTATCATTTACCAATGCGGTGGAGGTTTGGGACGGCTCAAGCCTTGATTACTATGCTCCTAACGTAGGACTCTTAAAGTCCACCTACCTTCCGGCGAATATAGTCATTGCAGAACTAGTTGAAATCAGAGATTGAATATTGAATAAATTTATGAAAAGATCCTGCGAAATTCATTTCGCAGGATCTTTCTCAATAGGTGACAAAGCATATACTTGTTAGTACGACAAGATAGAATTTGAATCTTAACCTGCTAAAAATAAGTGTTATCTTTTGAAACTTGTTGTAAAAGTTTGTTACCATTGTAACGGTACTGAATTGTCAATAAACTCAAACTATTTTGGAGGGGTTAGATGAAAAAAATAAAACTAACGGGTTTTCTGATGGCAGTAATGCTGATTTTGGCTGCTTGCGGAACAAATAACTCCGCAAACAACAGCACCGGTGATGAAGGTGGAAGCTCAGGAGACAGCGGCGGCACTACATACACTGTTGGAACTGACACTACCTATCCTCCGTTTGAATTTGAAGAAGGCGGAGAGTATAAAGGAATTGATATTGACCTTATCAACGCGATTGCAGAAGAAGAAGGATTTGAAATCGAGTTGAAGCCGATGGATTTCGGCGGTATCATCCCTGCACTTCAGGCCAATCAGCTTGATGTTGCGATTGCGGGCATGAGTATCACTGATGAACGAAAGGAAAAAGTTGATTTTTCCGATCCTTATTTCGATGCAGGTTTGACACTTGTTGTTTCAGAAGATAAAAACGACATTACCACCGTTGATGATTTAAAAGGTAAAACTGTCGCCGTTAAGAATGGTACAACAGGCGCTGATAAAGCTGAAGAGCTGAAAGATGAAGTGGGCATAGCGGAAATCCGCCAGTTCAATGACAGTCCAGCGATGTTCCAGGAAGTTGCAAACGGAAATGCGGACGTTCTGATTGAGGACTACCCTGTCATTGCCTATGCGATTAAAACGAAGGACCTTGGGTTAAAAACTGTCGGAGAACGCCTGAATGGGGACCAATATGGTATTGCGGTATTAAAAGGCGAGAACCAGGAACTCCTGGAAAAAATCAACAGCGGTCTTCAAAGCCTCAGGGACAGCGGCAAATATGATGAAATTCTAAACAAATACCTGGAAGAGTAAGACCACTCAGCGCGCCCTTCTTGCGCGCTGTCTTTTTAAATTTTACAGCATGAAAGGAGCAAAGCCATGGATGTCATAATTGAAATACTCCCAATGTTATGGGATGGATTACAGGTTACTGTTTATATAACAGCTATTGGTCTACTGTTAGGATTCATCCTCGGTTTGATCATAGCGCTTTTCCGCTTGTCTCCGATTGCACCTTTAAAATGGATTGCGATTTGGTTCATTAACTTTGTCCGGGGCACTCCATTCCTTGTTCAATTATTCTTCATTTATTTTGGTTTGAACTCTCTGGATTTTATTTCATTGGATCCCATTCCTGCCGGTATCATTGGAATCACTATCAATGCTGGTGCCTATATCGCCGAAATTATTCGAGCAGGGATTCAATCCATTGATAAGGGACAGACAGAGGCAGCCCGGACATTAGGGCTTTCAAGCGGGCAGACAATGCGTTATGTCGTTTTGCCCCAAGCTTTAAGAAGAATGATGCCAGCCTTTGTAAACCAGGCAATTATTAGTCTAAAAGATACGTCACTTCTTTCTGTCATCAGCGTTGCAGAGCTGACGCAAAGAGGACAGACGGCCGTATCGGCAACCTTTGAAGCTTTTAAGATTTGGGGAGTCGTTGCAATCATGTATTTTATCCTCATCTATCTTCTTACCAAACTAGGCGACTTCGTAGAAAGGAGATATGAATTGCGATGAGTGTCATACAAGTGAAAAATCTTAAGAAATCATTCGGGGACCTGGAAGTCCTTAAAGATATTAGTACCGAAGTAAAAGAACAAGAAGTGGTCTGCGTAGTCGGGCCATCAGGTTCAGGTAAAAGTACGTTCCTGCGATGCCTGAATAAACTGGAAGAAATTACGGACGGACAGGTCATCGTGAACGGAAACGATATCACCCAACCTAAAATCAACATTAACAAAATCCGTCAGGAAACAGGTATGGTGTTCCAGCACTTCAACCTCTTCCCTCACAAAACGGTACTTCAAAATATTACTCTTGCCCCAATGAAAACAAAGGGTGTCGATAAAGAATCCTCCAAACAAAAAGCTTTAGAGCTCCTGCGAAAGGTCGGCCTTGAAGAAAAAGCAGAAAGCTATCCAGGCGAACTTTCCGGCGGGCAGAAGCAGCGTGTCGCCATCGCGAGAGCACTCGCCATGGAGCCGAAGGTCATGCTGTTTGATGAACCAACTTCTGCACTCGACCCTGAAATGATCGGGGAAGTGCTGGAAGTAATGAAAGACCTTGCACGTGAAGGAATGACGATGGTGGTCGTTACTCATGAAATGGGCTTTGCCCGCGAAGTTGGAGATCGCGTCATATTTATGGATGGAGGGTATATTGTGGAAGAAAATATCCCCAGCGAAATCTTCGGCAATCCTCAAAATGCAAGGACCAAGGCGTTTCTTGGGAAAGTATTATAGGAAGAGGGTTCGCTCCACTAAGAAAGCATCTGCCACTAAGGCTGATGCTTTTTTAGTTAGTTATACAATTGTACCTGCACCTAAAATCCAGCATCAAAGTGAAGACGTTACCCCAATATTTCTTAAATATTAGTTCGCAATTTATTACATAAGGAATGAGCACACCGATTACTACTAACCTTTAACGGCAAAAGGCAATTAATTCCATGAACCTCTAGGAAAGTGCCGCACAGAAGGAGCTATTAAAACTGGAAAAGAATTTATATCTAGTTAAAAGCACCCTGATATCCCGGGGAAAATATCTCCACTTTGAAGATCCTTTTCCACAGGAGATTACTATTACCTCACAAAAAATGTGAAGAAGATAGAATACTGATGAATGCCTCCCTTTACCATCAAAACGCTTGTATCCAGGTTCGACCTTATTCTGAACTCATTTAATCCTTTAGTCCCCACAAATCCGAATCTACACAGCCTCAGAATCAAAAGAACTCTTCAGACTTTACGGCACTGCAGGGTTTCTTTAATTAGAAGGAACAGTTCCTCTGTCTTACAACCGCACGGGACTTAAAACCTATCTTCCGCTCCTAAGCTAAAACTTTATTTCTAAAAGAATAGTAGAATATTACATTAAATACGAACTTTTCCAACAGTAAACGTGATAAAATACTTATAAATTCACTATATTATGACAAAAGGGGAAATCATGTGAAAAAAGTGTTGTTTACTGTCGCCACGACTGCTGTTATCTCCACTGCGTATGGTGTTGCTGCAGAGGCAAGTTCCCATACAGTTGCCAGTGGAGATTCACTATGGTCCATTGCCAGCAAGTACGGTACATCAGTTAATAAACTTAAAGAACTAAATAGTTTAACAACCGATGTCATCTATCCAAAACAGGTATTAAAGGTCACTTCCCAAGGGAACGATACCCCGCCACCGGTTCAGGAGAACATTCCGCTTCCAACCATTGATAAGAAGTACACGGTCGTTTCCGGCGATACACTGATCGGCATTGCCAACAAGCATTCTATTACTCTTGCAGAACTAAGGGCGATGAATAATTTGAGTGGCCATCTGATTTTTCCTGGCCATAAACTCATTGTAGGTCAGGGTACAATACGGGCCCCAGCTTCTGTTTCTCCGTCAAAACCGGCTCCTGACAAACCTGCACAGAGCAACCCGGCTCCTCCAAAAGAGAGCGGGACAGAAAAGACTTATACGATCCAGTCCGGTGATACTCTCTCTGTTATCGCACGTTCATTCGGAGTGTCGGTCTCTCAGTTGAAAGAGTGGAACGGATTGAGAAGCGACATGATTTATGCAGGACAGAAATTGAAAGTGAAAGCAGGCAGTGCGGCTGCCCCTCCTGCAACTGGAAAATCATTTAATGCCGCAAAGCTTATCAGCGAAGCGAAATCCCATATGGGCACGCCATATGCCTGGGGAGGGGCTTCTGCCGGAGGGTTCGACTGCAGCGGCTTCATCCACTACGTTTATAACAAAGCAGGCCTGCAGATGAGCAGACTGTCAAGCGGCGGATACTACAACCGCTCGTATTATGTGAACCAGCCTGAAGTCGGTGATCTGGTCTTCTTCGAAAATACATATAAAAAGGGAATCTCTCATCTTGGAATCTACCTAGGCGGAAATCAATTCATCCATGCCGGTGATGATGGCGTAGCCATTTCAAGCCTTGATAACTCCTATTGGAAATCTCATTTTGATGGATTTAAGAGGTTCTATTAACAAGAAACCACTGTTGACTTGGAGTCAACAGTGGTTTCTTGTTAATAGCAACGGTTGTCACATAATTTCAGTGTCAACGGGTATCCTAGACCCTTCCAGTAAACTTTGTTGTGGATTTTATATAAATCCCGACAACACTATCATCTTTTACCAGAAAGGTCTTGAAAAGAAGGAAAAGAGCGCTCTTCCATTCAAATAGAAAAAGCCTGGTACCCAAGGAAAAATCCATCCCTGGGAACTTTTTCCGAAAGTAACATGAAGACCGTCTTATTGTAAAAACTTGTTTTAATGAACGGGAAGTAACACCAGCCTGAGATGTGTCGCCGGACCTCTAAATCTTCTGCAACTTCCGCCAAAGTGTCGACCGGCTGATGCCAAGTTTTTCTGCAGCCTTTTCTTTGCTTCCGCCGACTTCATTTAAGACGGATAGAATGGTTTCCCGTTCAAGCTGTTCCTTCCTGCTTTCTAATGGAGCTGCCGCTATGCCCACTTGATAGTTCTGGCTGACTCTCCACTGTTCAATTATTTCTTCTACCATCGAGACATCCTTCGCATGTGAATAAATGACGGTCATCCGCTCCACCAAATTTTCGAGTTCCCGGATATTCCCTTTCCAAGGCAGATCCCTCAATCTTGCCAGAACGGAAGGATGCTCTTCCATTATCTCGGCGAAGGCGGGAATGCTCTTCGTAATAAAGTGCTTCACCAGCAGCGGGATATCAGCGCATCGTTCCCTTAATGGAGGCAGGATCAAATCCAAGATGTTCAACCGATAATATAAATCTTCACGAAACGCTCGTGAATCGACCATGTTGCGAAGGTCCCGATTTGTGGCACTGATGATCCTGACATCCACCGGGATGACTGATTCCCCGCCGACCCTCATAATTTCTTTTTCTTGCAGCACCCGCAGCAGCCTCGCTTGCAGGCTCTCGCTGATTTCACCGATTTCATCTAAAAAGATCGTTCCTCTGTGGGCAAGTTCAAACAGCCCCCTTTTACCACCCTTTTTTGCACCTGTGAACGCCCCATCGGCATATCCGAACAATTCACTCTCAAGCAGCTGTTCAGGGAGTGCGCTGCAGTTGATCGCCACGAAAGGCTGACTCTTTCTCTGACTTTCGTTATGGATACTCTGGGCAAATAACTCTTTCCCTGTCCCGGTTTCCCCCTGAATTAAAATTGAAGAATCCGTGTTTGCATAAATTTTTGCTTTTTTGATGACGGATCGAACGACTTCAGATTGATGAATAATATCGCTGAAGCGGTACCTGGCAACAAGCCCCTTCTTCGTCAGTTCCTTTCGTATTTTCGATTCAGCGTCACTCACCTTGGACATTTCCTGCAGGAAAAAGACCGAACCTATGATACGATCCTCTACTTTGATTGGAGTGATATTGGCAATGAGTTCCTTTTCCGCAAGGATCAGGTTTTCAACAGAGTATCCACTCTTCAAAACAGGTTCTGTTTCCACTCCCGGAAGAAATTCAGAGATATTTCGCTGCAGAACTTCATTCCCACTCAATTCCAACAGGGCAAAAGCCTGTTGATTTGCAAGTGTCACTTTCCCATCATGATCAGTGGAAAGGACGGCCTGATTGGTACTCGCAATCGCTGCCTGGATCCATTTCAATTTTGCCTGATCCTGCTCTCTTGATTTCACGATTTCCATGGCCTGCTGAATCTGCTCCTTAAGCGTATTCGCTGAATATAAGTAAACAGCGTGCGCCCCGGCTTTCAAAGCTTCCTTATACACGACGGAGGTACCAATAATGGTTTTCACACCTTTACAAACCCACTGCTGCACCTTCTCCGCCGCTTCCCCGGTAGACAGATATCTATCATAATGAATGGTCAAATTAAATAAATGATCATACGGCTGGAACTCTTCAAAAATATTGCCGTATCTCATGATGACGACTTCATTCGATTTTTCTGCCGCCTTATGTAAAGCTACAAGAAAATCTGTGTCTGAGACGTTCACAATCACCAGAGGTGTTTGTTTTAGTTCACCGATAAACTCAGCATGCCCTTTTGGCGATACGATGACAGCCACTTCTTCATCGGCATCCAGTTCTTTGGCCAATGCCTCAGATCCGCCCAATTCAACTTCAACGATCTCTACCGGGATGGAGGTATTCAGTTCCTTCACAACCTTTTGTACCTTCTCCGTTAGATGATAATAGCTGATAAAAACAATCTTCTGCATCACGGTCAACACCCCGTTTCCATTCTCCTTTCCTAATTCGATATATGCCGGTAAATCTCCTCTTTGGGACAGGAGGCCGGATTCTTGTTCTGCATCTCCCTTCCAAAAGAAAAAACCAGCCAAATCGGCCGGCTTTCTCGTCAAGGAAAATTAAAACCCGATAACCTGCTTCGTCTCTGCCTTCTCTTTCACATCGACAGTCAGGACAAAGCTCCCGACTACACAGACCAGCAAGTTAGCAAGAAGTCCCCAGATCCCACTCAATACCCCAAGGAAGTTCATGCCTGTAAAGGTCATTGTTGCGGCAATTATTGTGCCTACAACCATGCCGGCAAATACTGCATTCTTATGAAGCCGATCCCAGTAAAGCCCCAGAATGATCGCCGGTGCGACTTGGACCAGAACTTCAAACTTCAACACAAAGATTTCATACAATGTCGCCGGCGGAAACCAAGCAATCAACAGCAACACTGCAATCGCTGCAATTCCGACCAGTTTCCCTACAAGGATTTGTTTCTTCTCTGGAGCATCAGGGTTGATATAACGGCCATACAAATCCTTTGAAATAATCGATGAAAATGTCAACAGTACGGAATCTGCAGTCGAGATAATCGCCGCGATGATCCCTCCGAACAAAATGACCATTGCCCAATAGAAGAAGGCATTTTTCGCTGCCAGCGCATTAGCCATCATACCGACCAACTGCTCTGACTGACCCACTTCAAGACCAGGAAACGCATTGATCCCGATGATACCAATGACAAACACAAAGCCGGCTGTGATGAACGGCATCCATACCATTCTTGTCAAAGATTTCTTCAGGACTTTTTCGCTGCTCGCGGAAAATATCCTTTGAATGGCGTGAGGATAAATAGCGCCGCCAATCGCAACAATGATTAACAAGCTAAACCATTTGGCAATCCCGGCAGATTCCGGAACGCCAAGCTTTTCAGGTGAATACGCTTCCATATAACTCGTCGCTGAAGGCAGTCCGCCAAAATAAATGATGGAACCAATCAATAAAATAAACACACCTGCAAGCAGGGCAATCCCCTGCATGGTATCCGTATAAGCCACAGAGCGCATGCCTCCGAGCCAGCCATAAATCAACATGATCACAACAAAGAAAACAACGGCTAATTGATAAGGGACCGTCCCGCCTGTAAGGCCGCTGACCCCCTGCCCGATTGCAACAAGCTGTTCAAGCAAATAGTTGCCAAGCCCATACAGCATCAACAAGGAGCCGAAAATTGTAACTGCCTTAGAATTAAACCGCTTATCCAGCCAGTCTGACGGTGTGATGAATGAATATCTCTTGCTAATCGTATATAGCCTTGGGGCGAATAATAAATATCCGACTACAATCAAAATGAAGAAGGTGATCGACTGCAGCCAGCCAAACCCCATCCGGTAGGCATTAGGTGCATAACCGACAATCGTATTCCCGCTGTATTGTGTAGCGAAGAAGGTAAAAAACAATACAAACAGACTCAATTTCCCGCCGCCCAAATAATACTCTTTGTTCGACTGGTGGATCCCCCTATTTTTCAAATACGTAAAAAACCCGATACCAAGCATGATCAGACCATACACAATCATGATAAATACGCCGGACCACCCGCCAAATGCCAACTCTGTCATTACAGATCCCCCTCCGCTTCGTCCTCATCTATCTGCCACTCATGTTTTAATACATAGGTCAAGTAAGCCGACATGGCCAATGAAGCAATCATGACAATCCAGCCCCAGTAAGGAGCCCCTAAAATGATATAGCTGGATCCCACCGGAAGATACCAGGGGACACATAATAATAAAATGCCGATAATGACAGCCCAGACCTTTTTACTTTTGATTGGTTCCTTCCTCTGTTTCACAGTTACTCCCCCTTATTTGAAAAGTCGTTTTATTCTGACTTTTTACATTATAATTATCCCCTTATCGGACTTGCATAGAAAGGGCGTTTTTTCTCAAAATCCCGAATGTCTTCCTCATACTCAAGAACCATTGAGATATCATCCAACCCCTGAAGAAGTTTTTTCCTGATCAAAGGATCAACTGAAAATGCACTCGTCCTTCCTTCGTTGTCAATCAGTTCCTGTTTCTCCAGATCAACCGTCAATTCAAATCCCTTGTGCTCATTACTCCTCTGCATCAGCATCTCGACTTCTGCTTCCGGAAGTTCTACTAAAAGAATACCATTTTTAGAACTGTTGATTTTAAAAATATTCGCAAAGGAAGGAGCGATGATGACACTGAATCCATAATCCTGTAATGCCCAAACTGCATTCTCCCTCGAAGACCCGCAGCCAAAATTCCTCCCTGTCACCAGAATCGAAGCCCCTGCTTTCCCAGGGTCATTCAAAGGGAAATCTTCAACCGGCTCCCCTTCTGAATCATAACGCCAGCTGTACATAAGGAACCGGCCAAATCCATCCCGCTCAAGCCTTTTTAAAAACTGCTGCGGGATGATGATGTCTGTATCAATATCCGATCGATTGATCGAGATGACCTTGCCTTTATGTGTTTGAAATGGTTCCATCGACCTTCACCTCATTTCGGTATTCCCAATCCCGTATATCTGTAAAATGGCCCTTTATCGCAGCCGCCGCAGCCATCACCGGACTCACCAGATGTGTCCTCCCCCCGGCTCCCTGCCGGCCTTCAAAGTTCCGGTTTGACGTCGAGGCTGCCCTCTCACCTCTTTGCAAGATATCCGGATTCATCCCGACACACATGCTGCAGCCGGGTTCTCTCCATTCAAACCCTGCTTCTTCAAAAATTTGATCCAGTCCTTCTTGCTCTGCCTGTTTTTTCACATGGTAGGAACCAGGAACAACCAGGGCCCGGACATCAGGATGGACAGTATACCCTTCTGCCACCTTTGCTGCGGCTCTCAAGTCTTCTATTCTTGAATTGGTACAAGATCCGATGAATACCCGGTCAATGGATACATCCTGCAGCCTGTCACCTGGAGACAAGTCCATGTATCCCAGCACCCGCCGGAAGTTTTCCTTTTCATCCGGGCGATAACTGGCTTCCTCCGGGACTGCTCCTTCGACATCCACAACCTGACCCGGATTGGTCCCCCAGGTGATTTGCGGCCGGATTGATTCGGCCTTGATTTCGATGACCTGGTCATACTTCGCATCTTCATCCGATCTCAGTGCTTTCCAAGCCTCCACTGCGTTCTCCCAATCTTGATCCTTAGGAACGTATTTTTTCCCTTTCAGGTAGGCGAAGGTTTTATCATCCGGCTCAACCAGCCCGGTTTTCGCACCGGCTTCGATAGCCATATTGCATAGGGTCATCCGCTGCTCCATCGACATCTTCTCAATCGCCGATCCGGTGAATTCAATAATGTGATCGACTCCGCCGTTTGTGCCGATTCTCCCGATGATATATAAGATCACATCCTTACTCGTGACGCCCTCCATCAAGTCTCCTTCAATCCGAATCTGCATTTGCCTCGGTTTTGACTGAAGCAGCGTCTGGGTCGCAAGGACATGGGTGATTTCACTTGAGCCGATTCCGAAGGCCAGCGCTCCAAAGGCTCCGTGCGTCGAGGTGTGGCTGTCGCCGCAGACAATGGTTTTCCCCGGAGTTGTCAACCCTGTGTCCGGTGCAATGACGTGGACAATACCGTTGTCGGGATGATCAAGCCCAAAGAATTCAATTCCCTGCTTCTCGCAATTATCGCGCAGGAATTCGATCTGTTTCCTTGCCAGCTCATCTATAATCGGCAGGCTGCGGTCGGACGTCGGCACATTATGATCAGCTGTCGCAAAAGTGAGATCTGGCCGCCTGACCTTCCTGCCCATTTCATCCAGCCTTGAAAAAGCTTGTGGGGAGGTCACTTCATGAATGAGATGAAGATCAATATACAATAGCGGCTGATCCAGATTCGTTTCTATTACATGCTGATCCCATATCTTTTCGAAAATCGTTTTTTCCATTTCCTTTCACCTCCTTAAGCGGAATGCAAATCCGTGATCAATCCAGACTTGATCACCTGTCCAGGCACCTCATGCCCGACTTCCCTCTGTAAAAACTTCGATGCTTCTATGAGTGCAGGCAGATCTGCCCGGACTTCATGGCCGCTGAACTTGAGCATGTGGACCAGGTCCTCCGTACAAATATTCCCTGACGCTCCAGGTGCAAATGGACAGCCGCCCAGTCCCCCGACTGAAGCATCATAGCGGAAGACCCCTGCCCGGATGCCTTCGACCACGTTGGCCAACCCCATCCCTCTCGTATTGTGGAAGTGCAGTATAATCGGAACGTCTGGGTAACCATCCAGCACTTTTGAGCAGAGACTGTACACTTGGTTCGGTACCGCCATTCCGGTCGTGTCGGCCAGTGTGATGCCAGCAGCCCCCATATCAAGGTAGCGTTCGACCAATTCCAACACTCGTTGGGAATCAATGGTTCCTTCAAACGGACAGCCAAATGTGGTCGCGAGCGTCCCGTTTACCGGAATCTGATTGGTGTCTGCCAAACGGATAATCTCTTTAAACCCCTGGAAAGACTCCTCCACCGTTTTCCGGACATTTTTCTGATTATGAGTTTCACTTACTGATGCGACAAGGTTAAGTTCATCCGCTCCGGCAGCAACGGCCCTTTCCGCTCCCTTCAGGTTCGGAACCAGAGCAGTATAGGTGACGCCTTCTTTTCTATGAATCTTGTGAAAAACTTCTTCTGCATCCTTCAAATTGGGGATCGCCTTTGGTGACACAAAAGAAGAAACTTCGATCTTATCCACTCCCGCTTCACTCAGCTGGTTGATCAGTGCAATTTTCTTTTCAGTCGGAAAAAACGCGGTCTCCATCTGCAGGCCGTCTCTTGGTCCAACCTCCTGAATCAGTATTCTTTGCATTTTTTTAAATAGCTCCCTTCTCTTTTAAAGATTGAATTTTTCCAGAATCATAGTGCAGCCACTCCTGCAGCACATTTTCGGTATGTTCACCTAACTCAGGCCCGAGCCATCCGGTATCTCCCGGTGTTTTGCTCATCTTCGGAATGATCCCCGGAATTTTGATATCCTCTTCATCATTTAATGGGAAGGTTTGGATCATCTGCCTTGCCTCATAGTGGGGATCCTTGACGATGTCTTCCATACTGTAAATACCACCTGCCGGAACCTTGGCTTCATCCAGAATGTGCAGGGCTTCATCAAACGGCAGGGTCTGTGTCCATTCTCCTATGGCCTTATCCAGAAGGTCGGCCTGTGCCGCCCTCCCTGAGTTCGTGGCAAACTGCGGA
Source organism: Bacillus sp. SRL337 (assembly GCF_984799155.1). Taxonomy (NCBI): domain Bacteria; kingdom Bacillati; phylum Bacillota; class Bacilli; order Caryophanales; family Bacillaceae; genus Bacillus; species Bacillus sp. SRL337. The sequence goes on from NZ_OZ481793.1 coordinate 4,268,677, forward strand.
TCATTGGCCAGATCCTCACGCCCGATTGCGGTCATCAATCGCTTATAGATGCTGTCGCCATTTCCGCCGATGACGATGTATTTGCCGTCTTTACAAGGATATGTATTGGACGGAGCCACTCCCGGCAGTGATGACCCGGTACGTTCCCGCGTCACGCCGAACTTGTCGTACTCCAGCAGGCTTCCTTCCATCAAGCTGAACACCGCTTCGTATAAAGCGACATCAATCACCTGGCCTTCACCAGTTCCTTTGGCATCACGATGATAGAGGGCCATGAGCGTTCCAATCACAGAGTACAAAGCAGCAAGCGAGTCCCCAATGCTGATACCCACTCGTGTAGGAGCGCGGTCAGGATATCCTGTGATATAGCGAAGGCCGCCTATCGATTCGCCAATGCTCCCAAATCCCGGCTTTTCTTTGTATGGCCCGTCCTGTCCGTAACCCGACACCCGTACCAGAATCAGACCAGGATTGATTTCACTTAACTGCTCGTAACCCAGACCCCATTTCTCAAGGGTGCCCGGTTTGAAATTCTCCACGACCACATCACACTCTCTAACGAGCTCGCGAATGATTTCCTGCCCACCCTCACTTCTCAAATTGACAGTGATGGATTTCTTATTGCGTGATTGGACCCTCCACCATAACGAACTTCCTTTATAGATATGGCGCCAGTCCCTAAGGGGGTCTCCCTTCCCAGGAGGTTCCACCTTTATGACCTCTGCTCCGAATTCTGCTAATAGCCTGGTGGTAAACGGTCCGGCAATCAGCTGGCCCATTTCCAGCACCTTTAAACCTGCTAAGGGTTTTACATTCTCCATAGTCTCATCTCCTTACTGATTTTCCCTTTGTTAAGCAGAGATGCAAGAATTGTGCCAACTTTCAAAAACTTTAATTAAAAAGGTTCACAAAATTTTGGTTCCTATATTTCGTTTCAACAATGAAACATTCGTATTGAAATTGAAACACTTGGTGGAATGGCAGGGGCGGGGAAGAGGCGGCAGGTACTTTGTTCCACTTTCTAATCAAATATGGATTCTATTGAAGGGTTGTGTGCTGATTCTATTAAAAATCTGCCTATCGGGAATGCATCACAGCGGGGAGTTCAAATAATTAGGTTTGACAATCTAACACTCTCGAGTATTAGAATAATAGTGTAATAGGCTGGCTATAACGGTTAAGCCAAAGATGAAATCTGGAAGGAGTTATGATCTTGGAATTCAGTCCATCAGAACTTGAAGTGAAGCAAGTCTACAAATTATTAAGCGGTTCGGTTGTCCCCCGCCCGATCGCATGGGTCTCGACTATTTCAGAAAAAGGCGAATTGAACTTAGCGCCATTCAGCTTCTTTACTGTTGCCTCAAGAAATCCTCCAATGCTTTGTATATCAGTGGGGCCCGGAGTCGGAGAACGGGAAGGAACCGAAAAGGATACACTCGTCAACATCCGCTCGCAAAAGGAATTCGTCATCAATGTCGTCCCGTCATCCCTTGGAAATCACATGCAGAAAAGTGCAGAAAACCTGCCAAGCTCCATCAATGAATTTGAAGAAGCCGGACTCATCCCCATCGACAGTACAATGGTCCTACCTAAAAGAGTCAAGGAAGCTCCAATTCATATGGAATGCCAGCTGGAACAGATCATCAAGCTCGGAAGCGACCATTTAATCATCGGCAGAATGGTCAAATACCATATCGATGAAGAGTACTACTTAGGAAATCACAAAATCAATCTGGAGAAACTGCAGCCACTCGGGAGATTAGCAGGAAACTACAGTGAGAATAAAGAATTTTTCCATCTGCCAAAATAAGGTGTGAGTGACCAAATCTTTTAAACGAAAAGGCATCAGCCTCAATAGCTGCTGCCTTTTATTTTTTCGGACATAGATGCTTTCCTGATGCCGCATGTTCAGTCTTTACCTCGCCATTAATTTTCTCTCGTCTACATAAATAAAAAAGCATGGAATCAGGTTTTGTATATTGGAGATTTCCCCTTGCCCCTGCACCCCCGCCCAGTCCTTTACGTATAGTGCATTAATGAAGAAATCGGGGGGATATATGTGATTATCCATGTTGTCAGCAGCGGCGAAACACTTTGGCAGATTGCCAACCGCTATAAAGTGAATATGAATTCCATTGTCGACGTCAATGAACTGCCGAATCCCGACCAGCTCATCATCGGGCAGGCTTTGGTTATACCAGCACCCGGCACCTCGCATACCATCAAATCCGGCGAGACTTTATGGGCCCTCGCTCAGAGATATGGCGTCTCGGTTCAAGCAATTATCCAGGCAAACCCATTCATTGATCCAAACCTTCTTTATCCCGGCATGCCCATCATCATCCCATCTATCACACATACCATCCAACCAGGTGAAGCATTGTGGCAAATAGCCCAGCGTTATGGAACCACCGTCCAGAACATTGCCGCCGAAAACCAAATCCAAAATCTCAACCTGATCTATCCAGGGCTGCAGCTCATCATTCCCAGGACTAAGCCACTCATCGAGGTCAATGCCTATACGTACCAAACACCCTCTAATGCCAGTCAAACCATTGAGGAATTGCATCCGCTCCTCACCTATATCAGCCCGTTCGCCTACATGATCACAGAGAATGGGAAACTCAGCCCGATCAAGGATGAACAAACAGTCAATACCGCCTTGAATAATAATGTGACACCTATGATGTCCCTCACCAACTTCACGACAACAGAAGCTGGTTCGAACCTTGCCCACACCATTCTGGCAACTGTGGAGTATCGTGAAAACCTGTTGAATGATGCCCTTGGCATAATGGAAACCAAAGGCTATAAAGGAATTAACATTGATTTTGAAAATGTACTGCCGGAGGACCGCGAGCTGTATAACCAATTCCTGCAGCAAGCCATCGATTTTTTCCACCCTAAAGGGTATTTTGTATCGACGGCTCTTGCTCCAAAAACCAGTGCCACACAGGCAGGACTGCTCTATACCGCCCATGATTACGAAGCACATGGCAGGATCGCTGATTTCGTCGTCCTCATGACATATGAGTGGGGATACCGAATGGGGCCGCCGCAAGCCATTTCACCAATCAACCAGATGAGACGGGTCATTGAATACGCCCTCTCCGTCATGCCGCCGAAAAAAATATTCCTGGGCTTTCAAATTTACGCCCGTGATTGGAAGATTCCACATGTCCAAGGCCAGGAAGCGGAAACCTTCAGTCCGCAGGAAGCCGTCCAAAGAGCAGCAAAATACGGGGCAGCCATCCAATATGATACCGCCACCCAATCACCCCACTTCCGCTATACAGACGAGCAGGGACAGCAGCATGAAGTGTGGTTCGAGGACGCCCGCAGTGCACAAGCCAAATTCGATCTGATCAAACAATACAACCTGCGAGGAGTCAGCTACTGGGCACTCGGTTACCCGTACCCGCAAAACTGGGCGCTGCTAGGTGATAATTTCACCATCCAGAAGAGATAAAGTTAATGATAATGCAAACACTTTAGCCCTTTAAAGCAGTCGGGGACAGCACGGGTGTTGATTAGCTATATTTTTCCAGATGATTGAAACAGACTTCCCCTTCTTCCCAACCGTGATTTGATTGCGCAACTTACCTCTACAGGTAGGGTGCGTGCCAGGTAACGGCGAGTAAATTCAATGAAAGTGTAATCATACAAGATGGCCCACTCTTCTTTTGTATCATTATAAATACTGCGTAATATAAAATAACTGATAAGAGTGCCAAATACTTGGCTATAAACAGCGTTGGGGGAAAATCCAAACAGGTTGGAAAGGTCCAGATTTCCTTTTACCCAACGGAAAAATAACTCGATTTGCCAACGAAGCTTATAGATATAAGCAATGTCTTCTGGAGACATCATCATAAGGTTCGTCGCCACTCTTATTTGGTTCCCCTCGTTGTCCGTGAATGTAACTAGTCTGAAGCGATCCTCTGTCTTTCGGGAACCTTTTCCAATAAAGGCTGTCATGTCTTTTTTAATACGGCCTTCAGTTTCAAGTGATACACTGTGTTCCTTCTCTTCCGAGAGGGAGAAGAACTTAGCCACTCTAATGACAAAGTACTGTTCACGGTCATGTAAACACTGAAAGTCACTTGTTCTTGCATATCCTCTGTCAGCGGTGATGATGGAGAGTGGCTCTGGATCTTCATAGAGTTTGGGTGCCACCATGACATCGTGATGCCGTCCAGTTGTCTGGACTACTTGAGTAGGCTGACCTTCCTCCACATCGTATTTTGTATGAAGACGAATAGCGTGGCGGGTACGGGTGTAACCCGCCCAACACATGTCTGGGTGTTGGAAAGTGATCGTGGTGGAGTCAACGGCAAATAGCTTATAGGGTTTAAATAGGGCGCGACGGACTCTTCGTCCTAAGCGCTTAACGATACGGGAGAATAATTCTTGTAGAATTTGATAAGGAACTCTTTGGGCTTTTTTGGCGAGGGTAGAATGATCAACGGAAGGTAAACTTTCTTCCTTTGGCAATTTGGTCTCGGCATCTCGAAATCCTTCCCATTTTTTCGCAGAAGAAATAACAAAAAAATGTATCAAATCGTGGGCAGATAACTTCCTAGCTTTGTCTTCATAGCCCCATTTCTCACAAAGATTTGCCACTTCTTCATCCGTAATAATGGTTTGAAGGATTTCAGAAAGTTTGTTAAAGTTAGTCAATGAAACCACTCCCTTTTTGTGTTGTTAGCGGTAACAATCATTTTAAAAGAGAGTGGTTTTTTTTGTCTAATGAAACCGTTTATTTTACATATTATGGTTAATCAACACCCGTGGTCGGGGACAGTCCCCGACTGCTTTAAAGGGCTAAAGTGCATTTATAACTCACTTCCACTTACAATTCCTTTTCATAAGAAACATACTTCTTCCAAACTTCGAACCCGAGCTTCCCATAGAAGTCGATGAGTCCTGTCCAGTCAATGACAATGGAACGGATCCCTCGCTTCCTCAAGAAAGCAACAGCCGCCTTCACCACCATATGGCCATAACCGTTTTTCCGTTCTGAAGCAGCAACTCCAAGCGGTCCGATTCCGCCCAATTCTCCTTCCACCAGCGGAGACCAATACGTGTTCTGGGCGATGATCGGCGATTCCCAACCATTAATTCGGCAAAACCCTATGATTCTCTCATCTTTTTTCACCAGGACAAATTCCCTTCCAGTCCCGCCCTTCTCAAAATACTGAATGGCTTCATATTCCCAGCGTCCCGGGAATGATTCCTTCAGAAAAGCAAGCAGCTCCTTCTGGTCTTCTTCAGCAGCAAGAGAAGCAGACACATCCCCGGGAACCGTAAAATCACCATTGGAATGCTCATCATACCAGCAAATCAGATCAAACTCCTCCCACTTAGAGGAATATCCCTTCCGCTCAAACCACTCAGCGGCATCCTTGTATTCCACCGGAAGCCCGGGAAAATAATGCCATGTATCCCTTCCCAGAAGGACCCGGTTCACACCTGCGCCCGCCAGTTCTTTTTCTGCATGAGTGAGCAGCCTGCTTCCACACCCCTGATTTCTATACTTCGGGTCAACCAGCAGCACCTGTATCCAGCCAGTTTCTGTTCCAATCCCTACATCAAGTGGATCCTGCCACCTTTTCGCGACAATGTAGCCAACAACCGCCCCTTCGTCATTCAGCAAAATACGAGATGCCCGCCAGTCCGTATTCACATCAAGAAAAGAATTCTGGTCAAACAATTCTTCTCTCATTGGGAATTCGTTCCCCAGCATCCTGTTCCAAAGATTCACCATCTCGCCCAATCGATCACGAGTTACAAACTCCAATTTCATTCTCTCACCCCATAAATTTATACCCTACAAAAATTGGTCCAATCCCACAAAGAATCAACCATATTCCAAGCCGCCCTCACAAAAATTGGTCCAATCCCGCAAAGAATCGACCAAATCCCAAGCCGCCCTCATAAAATTTGGTCCAATCCCGCAAAGAATCGACCAAATCCCAACCCGCCTCCGCAAAAAACGGTCCAATCCCGCAATGAATCAACCAAATCCCAACCCGCCTTCGCAAAATTTGGTCCAATCCTGCAAAGAATCGACCAAATCCCAAGCCGCCTCCGCAAAATTTGGTCCTATCTCGCAAAGAATCGACCAAATCCCAACCCGCCCTCAAAATTTGGTGCAATCCCGCAATGAATCAACCAAACCCCAACCCGCGCCCTCAAAATTTGGTCCACTCCCGCAAAGAATCGACCAAATCCCAACCCGCCCTCACAAAATTTGGTCCAATCTCGCAATGAATCAACCAAATCCCAACCCGCCTTCGCAAAAATTGGTCCTATCCCGCAATGAATCAACCAAATCCCATGCCGCCTCCGCAAAATTTGGTCCAATCCCGCAAAGAATCGACCAAATCCCAAGCCGCCTTCACAAAAATTGGTCCAATCCCGCAATGAATCAACCAAATCCCAACCCGCCTTCGCAAAATTTGGTCCAATCCTGCAAAGAATCGACCAAATCCCAACCCGCCTTCACAAAATTTGGTCCAATCCCGCAATGAATCGACCAAATCCCAACCCGCGCCCTCAAAATTTGGTCTAATCCCGCAAAGAATCGACCAAATTCCAACCCGCCCTCACAAAATTTGGTCCAATCCCGCAAAGAATCAACCAAATCCCAAGCCGCCCTCACAAAAAATGGTCCTATCCCGCAAAGAATCGACCAAATCCCAACCCGCCTTCGCAAAAATTGGTCCTATCCCGCAAAGAATCGACCAAATCCCAACCCGCCCTCACAAAATTTGGTCCTATCCCGCAGAGAATCAACCAAATCCCAAGCAGCCCTCACTAAATTTGGTCCTATCCCGCAAAGAATCAACCATTTTCCAACCAGCAATCAGGATAAAAAAAAGACCGACCCCCGCTGCAGGCAGTGTGAGTCAGTCCTTTGTGTATGAACAGCAGCCATTACATCCCCGTGTCCTTCTTCTGCTTCGGTTTCCTATCCCTCAGGAAATCCACCGCTTCCCTGGTTTCATCAATCGAGGTGATTGTTTCATCATACTGCATGGAGGCCACACACATGAACAAAATATCGATGACTTGCAGCTGGGCGATTCTTGAGGTCGTCGCCCCGCTGCGGAAGGTCGGTTCCTTGGTGGCCGAGGTATAAAGACGGATATCTGCCTGTTCAGACACCGGTGTCGTCCCATACTTCGTTAAGCTGATCGTCGTCACCTTCCGCTTGTTGGCCAGCTCCAGTAATCTGGCTATCTCAAGTGTTTCCCCCGAAAACGAAATCCCGACCAGCACATCCCGTTCATCCGCATTGGCCAAAAGGGTGGCAACCATGTGGATGTCCGTAAAAGCGGTCGCCTGCTTGCTGATCCGGATGAACTTTTGCTGGGCATCCATGGCGATGATGCTGGATGCCCCGACACCGATAAAGTGAATATTCCTTGCATTCCGTATCGCTTCAATCGCTTTCGCCAGCTCTTCTGTATTCAGAAGCTCAGCTGTTTCCCGGATTGTTTCAATGCTATTGTTGGTCATCTTGTCGATAATATAGACCGGTGATTCGTTCGGTTCAATATCGCGCAAGCCCTGGTGCGTCGTTTTCTGCAGATCGCCGGCAATCCGGAGCTTCAAATCCTGGAATCCCTTCAAATCCAGTGACTTGCACAGCCTGATCACTGCTGCACCGCTTGTGGAGCTTTTCCTTCCAAGCTCCTGTGCTGTCAACGAAATGATTTCATGCGGATTTTCCAGAATGTAAGCCGCAATCTTCCTTTCAGAAGGCGGCAGTAATGGCAGCATCTCGGACAGCATGACAAGTCCCCCTGTCATAAATACCATATCATCAACTCTTTCTATCTAAATAAAAATTAGATCTCTTTTTTCATTACGTGGAACTTCCGTGTCACCTGAAAGTCCGTTTTTTGATACAAAAATCCAGCGGAACTCTTTTCGCTTGTCCAAAGGAACCAGGCATTATGAATGCCCTCTCCTTTCATCAAAGACAGGCAGTGGTTCAGGATGATTTTCCCTAAGCCTTTCCCCTGCTGTTCGGGATCGACCCCGAAAGGACCGAACCGTTCAGGGATCCCTTCGTATCCACCATATATACAAAATCCCACAAGCTTTTCATTTTGTCTAGCAATGATAATCCTGTGAAGAGGGAGCCCCTGCAGGATGCCTTCCCTGATCGCTCTTCCCCAATCCGGGTTGAACGTGTCATTGGCGAATTGGATCACCTCATACAAATCGCTGTCCCGTGCCTGCAAAAAGGTATATCCTTCCGCTTCCCTCCTCTGTTTCAACTCAAGGACATCTTCGGAAACCCCGAAGTCCCCAAGATGGCGGTCCATCGCTGCTGGTGAATACAGTTTCGTAAAACCGTTCGATTGGAGAAATTGGTAAGCCTCCGGATATGATTCTTCATCAATGCCAGGCAGGATGTAATTAGGGGCATAGGATGCAAAAAATAATGCTGAACGCCCATGTTCCTTCATAAAGTCAACAGCCGCTTGAAGAAGGGTCGATCCGACACCTGAGCGCCGATAAGAGGGATCGACGAAGAAGAATGGCACCCAGCCATTTTCCGGTTCCAGGTCGGTTCCATGCATCGGCAGGATTCTTCTTACACTGTATACACATCCAACAAGCTTAATTCCATCAAACGCCAGCCTCAGCCCCTCGGGATCGAAATTGGCATCAAGCAAAACCAGGTTCCGGAACCTTGCAGAGTTGAATGGATCTTTAGGAAGGCTCCGGTTCCATAAATTCACAATCTCCTTTTCATCTCCTGACTGGTAATGGCGATAGGTAATCACACGATTAACTCCCTTCATTGAGACTACTGTCTATTGCTTTCCTTACATATCCGTCCGCTTGTGCAAGCAGACGCTTCGCTACTTCAAGAGATACCCCCGCTTTTATCATGACTATCGCCGGTTTAACCTCGAAATCAGTCGCGGCCAATACACTGCCTGCTGCCTCATAGGGGACTCCTGTCACAGTACAAAGGATGCTCTTTGCCCGTTCCTTCAATTTTTGATTGCTCACTTTCAAATCCACCATCAGATTTTCATAGACCTTCCCGACCTTGATCATGGAAGCTGTAGTGATCATATTCAAAATCATCTTCTGTGCCGTAGCCGCTTTCATCCTGGTCGATCCCGTAATCACTTCCGGGCCGGTGACGACCTCCAGGCGAATGTCTGCATACTGGCTGATGATAGAGTTTTCATTGTTGGATAAACTTACGGTACAGGCACCGGCTTCCCTCGCATAGTCAAGGGCACCGGCGACGAATGGCGTCCGGCCGCTGGCTGCTATGCCAATGACGACATCGAGCTCCGTCAGGTTTCTCTTTTTTAAAGACTCTGCACCAAGCCCTGTATCATCCTCGGCACCTTCCACCGCTTTTTCAATGGCTTTATTTCCGCCGGCAATGATGCCTTGAACAAGCTCAGGCGGAGTGCTGTAGGTCGGCGGGCATTCAACGGCATCCAATATCCCGATTCTTCCGCTCGTGCCTGCCCCCACATAGAACAGCCTGCCTCCATTCCTGATTGATTGGCAGACGGCATCGACTACCTTTTCCACCTCAGGCAGCACCTTCTGAACGGCATCGGCTACTTTCCTGTCTTCATTATTAATAATTGTCAATATATCGATCGTACTCTGATTATCTATACTTGCAGAACGTTCATTTCTCTTTTCTGTTGTCAACATGGATAAATTGTTCATTACATTACCGCCCTATTTGTATAAGAGATATGGAGCTCTTTGATTTCGGAATCTCTCCACCTGATCCTTGCATGCTTCAAAATAATCATCTGCCTTTCCTTCAAGTATCAATTCTCTAAGTGTTTCATTTCCCGCTAACAAGTCAAAAAAGTAGCGATTATTTTTCACATGCCGAATGAATTCAAAGTCTTCGGGAAAAAGTCCCGCTATCAATTCAAGCAGTTTCACCCCGGCCTGGAAGGAGTTGAGTTCCTTCCTGTCTGAGACATGCAATTGGACTCCTTCACAAGGTTGGTCTTTATATTTCTGCAAAGCCGGCGTGAACGAAACCGGTCGGGCAATGACGCCTTCCAGGTTCAATGCATTGAAGGCACGCGCAAGTTCACTTCCATCGATGAAAGGGGCACCGGCATACTCAAATGGCTTGGTGGTCCCCCTGCCTTCCGAGATATTCGTACCCTCCAAGAGACAGGTTCCCGGATACAAAACAGTCATATCGATCGTGGTCGTATTGGGAGACGGAGGGACCCAAAGAAGGTTTGTATCTTCAAAATAAAACCTTCTTTCCCAGCCTTCCATGGGAATGACCGTCAAATCACACATGACCCCAAACTCATGTTTAAACAGCCGGGCCAGTTCCCCGACCGTCATCCCATGGCGGTTGGGAATCGGATAAAGCCCGACGAACGAGCGGAAGCCCTCTTCTGCCAGGTTTCCTTCGATCCCGATTCCGCCAATCGGGTTCGGCCGGTCCAATACGACAAATTCCTTATTGTATTCACCGCAAGCTTCCATCATATAGGCCATCGTGTAAATGTACGTATAATACCTCGAACCGATATCTTGAAGATCGAATACAATGACATCCACTTCTTCCAGGCTCTTTTTGCTTGGCTTCTTGGATGAACCGTACAGACTGTAGACGGGACGTTTCGTCTTTGGATCGGTGAATGTTTCGATCATCTCGCCTTCCCGGGCACTGCCCCGTATTCCATGCTCAGGGGCGTATAAAGCCGTCAGTTGTATATCCGGATGCTCATGAAAGAGATCAATGGCCGGCATCAGCTTCTGGTTGACTCCTGTCATATTGGTGACAAGTCCAATCCGTTTTCCTTTGAATCTCCCTGTTTCCTCGAGGAATACATCCAATCCCAGCTTCAATTGCTTTCCCCCCTTTTTTCAAAACCTGTTTATTCTTTAACTCCGCCTAATGTCAGGCCTTTCACGAAGTGCTTCTGGAACATGATGAACACGATGATCATCGGAACCGCCGCTATTGCAGCACCGCTCATCAGTAATTTAAAGTTGGCCAGATTGGCATCCTGCAGGGTCTTCAAGCCGACAGGAAGTGTGTACAGGTCCGCGTTATTCAAGGCAATGATCGGCCATAGGAAAGAGTTCCAGACATTCATGAAAGTAAAGATCCCCAAAGCGGCAAGACCTGGTCTCGCCAAAGGAAGGACAATCTTCCAATAGGTCTTCCACTCGCTGGCTCCGTCAATTTTGGCTGCATCGATTAGTTCATCCGGCACGGAGAACATGAACTGCCTCATCAGGAATACCCCGAATACCATTGACAATTCTGGAAAAATCAGCGCCCAGTGAGTATCCATGATCCCCAGTTCCCTGACCATGATGAACATCGGCACCAGTGTGACCTGGCCGGGTATCATCATCGTCGAAATGATGAGCCAGAAGATGGCATTCCGTCCCGGAAACCGTTTCTTGGCGAGCACATACCCTGCCATGGAGTCGAAGAGCAGGATACCCACGGTCACCAGCACGGAGAGATAAAGACTGTTGAAGAACCATTTGCCGACATTATTTTTTGTGAAAAGGGTCTTGAATCCTGAAAACGAATTCTCGATGATATAACTCATCTGTTCTCTGTGGTATTCCTCTTGCTCTAAATTGCCAGCCGACTCCGCACTTCTTGCTTTTCCCCAGTGCTCAAAGTACTCCGGAATCCCCATCGGATACATCTTCGGAGGGTTGGAGTCAACATAGGATACTTGCCGTTCCATTTCTTCATCCTGATAGCTGCTCAGCTGCAAGGATGTACTGAAAATCCAATAGAGCGGCAGCAACGAAACGATCGAGAAGGCAATTAGAAGAATATAAATGATGGTTTTGTTCAGCTTTTGAATGGCTAAGTGATTATTCACACTACTGCCTCCCTATTCGTCATGCCGCAGCACACGGAATTGTATGATTGAAAATAGTAAGATGATGAAGAACAACACAACGGATTGAGCTGCTGCCAATCCAAATTCAAAATCCCGGAAACCTGTTTTATAAATCAGGTGGACCAGCGTTTCTGTCGCATTCCCCGGTCCCCCTCCGGTCATCATGATGATCTGGGTGAAAACCTGGAATGAACCGATGGTGCTCAACAGGACCAAATAAAGGGTCGCCGGTTTTAAAAGCGGGATGGTGATCTTGATCCATTTCTGGAAAGCACTCGCCCCGTCAATGGTCGCTGCCTCGTACAATGAGTCGGAAATTGAACTCATGGATGCGAGATAGAGAATGATCCCCACTCCGAATGGAATCAGGCACTGCATGATGATGATTGCCCATAAGGCGCTGTTTGATTGGCCCAGCCAATTGATTGGATCCATCCCGAACCAGCCGAGGACATAATTGAACAGACCGAAGTCATAGTTATACATCCATCTCCATACCATGGCGATAATGACCATGGACGCGACAGTCGGCAGATAAAAAGCGGCCCGGAAAAAGCTTTGCGCAACCCGGCCCAGCGAAAAGGTCAAGGTCGCGATGACCAATGCACTGATGACATTGAACGGGACCGTCACAGCCGTGTAGATCAACGTGTTCAGCAACGCTTTTCGAAAAGCTTCACTTTGGAATACTTGCGTATAGTTGCTCAATCCGACCCATTCACTCCCGAATACTCCATATTTTTGGAATGACAGGACGAATGCCCAGATTACAGGGATGACGATGAATATGAAGAAAAGAACCAGTTTGGGAAATAAAAATAGATAAGCGGCATAATTTTTCTTTACACTCTTTAAAGTGCCATTGGTTTTCGGTGCGGTTTTGATTTTAGTAGAGGATGTTTCATGTACTGGTTGCATCGAGTCCCCCCCTTTTCGTTTATGTAGGGCGGCAGATTCCGAACCGGAACCCGCCGCATCAGTTATTGCTTGGACTACTCCAGCAGTCCTTGTGATTCGACTTCTGCCTGGGCATCCTTCATTGCCTGTTCGGCTTTTTTCTCTCCATTGAAGACCAGCTGCAGCTGACTCTGGATGATTTCGTCTATTTTCTTCCATTCGTCATGGCGCGGAAGCATCTGCACTTGAGTTGACATGTCCTGTGCCCTTGCCATTTCTGGATTGTCTGCAAACGGCTCCTTGTCTGCCGAACTGATACGTGCAGGGAAGATACCGTATGATTTGGACATTGTGTACTGCTCATCTGTAGAAGAAATGTACTTCATGAACTCAGCGACCATTTCCTTCTTGCCTTCATTTTCTTGATGGAACATGGTCCAGCCGCCGATTCCACCGATTGTGACAGGTTCACCAGTGGAGCCTGTCGGATAGTTGGCCACCATGAAGTTAGTCGGATAAGCTGATTGTGTAGATGTGATCGCCCAAGTAGCCCATGGCTCCATGGCAACCGTTCTTTGTTCTTCGTTGGCCCAGGCCTGGAAAGTACCTCCAACATCTGCTCCACCCATGGAAACAGGTGCCGTTTCTTTTTCCAGCTTCATGTCGGCAAGCCTTTGAATCGCTTTAACCGCTTCCGGCTCATCAAATGTGAAGTCGGAAAGATCTTCACTCAACGGACGTCCACCATCGGCATAGAAGAACGGCCATGCTTCATAATAACCAGGCAGGATATACGTAGAGAATCCGTAAACATCGTCTTTTCCGTCATTATCGCGGTCGAATGTCAGCTTCTCGGCCGCGTCAGCGAATTCATCCCAAGTCCACTCGCCATTTTCAGGAGGCGTCACACCGCGCTCTTCAAACAGGTCCAGGTTGAGAAGCATGCTGTGGACCGTCATGGAATTCGGGATGCCATAAAGACTGTCTTTAAACGTATACGCATCGAGTGCATTAGGATAAAAGTCCTTCAATTCTTCTTCAGTGAAAAAGTCATCCAGACTCTCGATGACACCTTGCTCAATCTGCTCCATGCTTACCGCACTTCCGCTGATATCAACAGGGGCAATATCCGGCCATGCCTTACCGGCAATCGAAACGGAAAGCTTATCTGGAAGCTCTGCCCAAGGGACCTGAACCAATTCTATTTCAACACCTTCGTGTTCTTTTTCAAATTCAGCAATCTTGTCTTCAATCCAGAAATACTTGTTTTCATCTTCGTCCCCTTCTTCCACCCATCTTGGGCCATCCCAGATCGTAATTTTCCCCGTCCAGTCTTCCCCATCCTTGGTTGCGGCTTCGTTGTCACTGCACGCGGCTAATAAACTGAAAATAAGAACGGTAATCAGCATCAATAAAAGTGACTTCTTCTTCATCATCCATTTCCCCCTTGTTTTTAAAGGCTCTTTCCTTATACATTTTTGCTTATAAGCATTATTAATTGATCTCCGCTGCAGCTGTGCGACTCCGCGGGGCAGGCCGTGAGCCTCCTCATCTTCGCTTGCCTATAAAGCGGAAGCGGCCGTTCAGCGACGTACAGATTGGAGGGCTCTCGTATGAGATAAAGGAAACACGACGACCTGGATTTAGTCGATGTTGACTTATCGCAAGAAGAGAGACCGACATCTGCTAGTCGCTGGCCGCTGAAGCTGGACTCCGGGGTCTCACCTGACCCGCTAATCCCGCAGGAGATCGCACAGCTTCCGCTCCAATCAACCCGCTTACAGAAATCCGTCTGCAAGCAAAACAACAAAAATCTTTCAAGTAGCAGCCTTTTTAAATGACTTGAGCAAGATATGAGACTTCCATCAATCGCTTCTCCGGTTATCAACCCCTTCCAGTGTCTCAAACTACCAGGCGATTTTGCCCATGACGACCTGACGGCTGGCGCCAGTTGCGGCGGGCAGGTTATTGACCTTCTGGTAATAGCACAGATACCCGAGGAGAGCGAACACCATCGATTCCTTCGCATCCACCGGCATCCCGTAAGGATCAGTTGTCGTGCAGATGATGCCTTCAGACAAGTGGAAATCCAGGCGTGACATCAGCGTGCCGTTCCAGGCCCCTCCTCCGCTTACCAGGACTTCGTTGATCCTGCTTGCTTTCCCCGCTTTATTGATCTCCGCTGCAATCGTGACAGCTGTCAATTCCGTGATGGTTGCGACTTTATCATAAGGACCGACCCCTAACTTATCTGCTTCCTCCCATAATGTGTGTGCGTACTCACGGCCGAACATTTCCCTCCCTGTACTTTTAGGAGCTTCCGCTGAAAAATAGTCATGCTGCAAAAGCTGCCGGAGCCACTCAGCGTTCACTTCCCCTTTGGCAGCAAGTCTTCCATCATGGTCATAGCCGTTTTCTCCATTCGTCGCCAAAGATACGAATTCGTCCATCATCATATTTCCCGGTCCGGTATCGTAAGCAAGGACTTCCTGCGGCTCGCAGCCTGCCGGCAAGACAGTGATATTGGCAATGCCTCCGATATTGACGAGTACACGCCCGATCTCTTGTTCTTTAAATAAATCGTAATCAGCAAACGGGACAAGCGGTGCCCCCTGCCCGCCTGCCGCCATATCCCTCGGCCGGAAATCTCCCGCCACTGGGATTCCCGTCTTTTCAGCGATGACACTGATATCCCCTATTTGCAACGTGGAGGTGATCATCCTGCCTTCAATTCTCTGCGGGACCGGCTGATGGAAGATGGTCTGCCCATGCGAGCCGATCAACAGAATTTCGTCCCTTTTGACATCCGCTTCATCGATGACTTGCAGGGCTGCCTCCGCGAACATTTCCCCGAGCAGGACATTCATCATCGAGATATCCTCCACTGTCACCTCGTTCGGATCACATAGTGTTAAAAGACGCGTCTTCAAGCTCTTGCTGAATGGGAGCTGAATGCTGTGCACCAGGTCCACTTTCTCCCCTGAAGGCGAACCGGATATTTTCACCAGTGCGGCATCAATGCCGTCAAGGGAAGTCCCTGACATCAAACCGACCACATAGCTTTCATTGTTCATCGAATCACCTTTCCTTCACTAGCTTTGGAAGTGTGACCGGCAATTTCCCTTTCACCGAAACCCTGCCGAAAATGGCAGCGGCTACTGTCGTAAGTGCAGGATAAGTGAATTCGTAGGCGGCAATAGATGCTTTTACTTCAGGGAAATAAGCCAAATCATATGGACTTCTGGTAGCCACGACAACAACATTTTCATTCACCTGGAGCAGCTTATGAATCAAGTCGGCTTGTTTTTCATCCTGGGAAGCACTTAGCGTTCCCGCGATGATGGTGTTGAAATTTCCGGCAATCTGGAGCAAGTCTTCCTGTTCCTGTTCTGTCGGCGGATTGGATAATGGCTTCACCACTGCCTCCGGTTGAAATTCCTGAACGGCTTCGCCAAGCTTGAAGGTAGAATATTTTTTATCCTCTACTTGCATCACCGAGCTATTATCAATGGATACAACCAGGACGCTGTGGTCATTGGAAACCGGTACAGGAAGATACCCTTCCTTATTCCCGGCGAGCGTCACTCCCTGTCTATACACTTCCTTCGCTTCAAACTCATGCTTTTTTGAACCGACGAGCTGAGGCACGTTTACAGATGGTAGGTCCGTATTGATATCCGACCAATCCAGATACTTCTTTTTCAATTTCATGACCCTCCCATACGCCTGATCGATGGTGTCCATCGAAATATATCCGTCTTTCACTGCTTCCTCCACAGCGTTCAACGTTTCCAAATGGCGAGTGTGCAAATGAGAAACCATGACAAGGTCGATTCCTGCTTTTATGGCCTCGACACCTCCCTGTGCAGTGCCTACTGTCTCGGAAATCGCGTTCATCTCCATGCAGTCCGTTGTCACGACCCCATCGAATCCAAGCGTTTCCCTTAAAAGGCCGGTGATGACTTTTTCAGAGAGTGTAGCCGGAACGTTTTCCGCAGGTTCAATCGCCGGAAAATAAACATGGGCCGACATGATGGTATCCGCCCCCTGATCGATACAGGTCTTGAACGGCACCAATTCCACTTCATTCAAGCGGTCGATGTCATGAGAGATGACGGGAAGGTCCAAATGTGAATCCACTGCCGTATCTCCGTGGCCCGGAAAATGCTTCAAGGTCGTAATGATGCCTGCATCCTGCATCCCTTTCATGGATTCCATCGCAAATCTTGTTACACTATCCACATCTTCACCGAAGGAACGGACACCGATGACCGGATTATCTGGATTGTTATTGACATCGACAACAGGAGCCAGGTTCCAATTGATGCCCAAGGCCTTTAATTCACGTGCAGATGCCGCCCCGATCATATAGGCATTGGCCGGGTTCCCCGTTGCGCCCATCAGCATGGCACCTGGAAAGACTGTCGTTCCCTGCCCAAGCCTTCTGACGACTCCGTTTTCCTGGTCAATGCAGATGAGAAGCGGCTGTTCATGGCCCGCCTTCTTCGCCTCAAGCTGCAGCTCTGTCGTCAGCTTCAGCACCTCTTCAGGAGAGCCGATATTTCGGCCGAATAAAATGATGCCCCCAACATGATGCTCCCTGATCAATTTTTTGATTTCCGGAGAGGCTGTAGTACCCTGGAAGCCGAATACCATCAACTGGCCTATCTTTTCTCGTAATTGGTTATTTTCCATTCATCTGCCTCCTTGGCTTTCGATTGGAAACCCGGGGATTTCCCCGCCTTTTCGGACATTGGCGCCTGTCTGGTATTTCAAGGTTTGTGCATAAACTGTCCTCGCCAGGCATCCCCTCATCGTTCCCAGCGCCTGATAATAGTCGTAATAGCGGAAATCAGAAGAGTTCATGATGAACCAGTACTGTGACAGCGCTTTCAAATACGTTTCGAATTCTTCCGTGACATCCACATATACATCCGGGATGTACTCCTCCATGTCCTCCCAATTTTCACTGTGGAATACCTTGGTCAGGGAGTGCGGTTCCAATCCATCAAGGTCGAAGCCCGGCAAAGCTGCTTTGTACCAGGCTGCCTGGACAATCTCCGGGCAGAGCGCATGATCGGGATGCATGCTTTTTTTCCAATGGGTGATGACAATATCCGGTTTCAAGCGGCGAAACAGTTTGGCCACGGTTGTGATGGTCCCGTCATTCAGTTCCAGCTCTGCATCCTTGTAATCAAGGGTGATGCTCCGGCCTCCGAGAATCTCTGCTGCTTTCTCCGCTTCCCCGATCTTCTGTTTCCGATATTCTTCCACTGTCATTCCTGTCGGAGCCCCCTTCTCCCCGGCTGTCAGATGCAGGAAAGTGACCTGATGGCCGTTCCTCGCATACTTATGGGCAATCGCGCCTGCCTGAATTTCGGCATCCCCGCAATGGGCACCGACAATCATGAGATGCGGTTTTCGTTTCGACATATAAAAACCCCCTGTCATTTAATAAAGCTGTTTTCGCATATTGTTGCTTCCGGAAAAATCCCAAAATCCGGATTCCCCCCCCTGCATACTAAGGTTTTCGCTCTGAACGAAGGAGAAGCCCTTTTCTCTCTTGCTAAACAGGGGGTTTTCCGGTTCCTACTCCACTATCTTTCGGAATTATTATCAATAGCAACAAAGGTTACGAAAAAGCCTTTAATAAAAATATTTACGGATGATGTTATGTAATCTCGGACGAAGCCTGATGATTGGATCGTTTCTGCCGAAGTGCACCCGATTGGTCAGCAGGATCACCCGGAGCCCTGCTGCCGGATCAAACCACAGGCTGGTACCCGTGAAACCGGTATGGCCGTAAGATAGAGGTGAAAATAAGTCCCCGCAGGTGGATGCCCCAGGTCCCTTAAGAATCCAGCCCAGCCCGCGGTATTCGTCATCATGCTGTGTGTAGTTCTGCCTTGAGAGCCGGAAGGATGCCGGGGAAAGGATCTGCTTTCCTTTGAACGATCCCTCATTCTCGACCATCTCCGCAAAATGAGAGACATCCTTGAGCGTGGAAAATAAACCTGCATGACCGCTGATGCCGCCCATCATCTCTGTATTATCATCGTGGACAATTCCATGCTTGTAATCCTTCAAAGATTCACTATACTCAGTGGCGGCATAACGGTCCCTTTCAAAGGAAGGGACGAACCCTGTGTCTTTCATCCCAAGCGGCATGAACAACTCTCTGTCTATGAAACCAGGAAACTCTTCCTTTGCGGCCTGCTCGATGATCCGATACAGCAGGATGAAACCGAGGTCACTGTAGATGACCTTTGTTCCTGGCGGATGAAGCAGTTCTTCCTGAAAGATGCTTTCCAATACTTCTTCTGTTGAATTCAATTCCAAAAAATAGTTTCTGTGGGCTCGTAATCCTGATGTGTGGGTCAATAGATGGCGGATGGTCACATCTTCCTTCCCCTTCACCTTGAAGGATGGAAAGAAATTTGCCACCGGATCATCCAGCCTGATCTCTCCATACTCGATAAGTTTCAAGATGGCTGGGAGGGTGGCGATGACTTTTGTTAGAGAAGCTAAGTCGAAGACAGTATCCAGTGCCATCGGCTTCCTCTCAGGAAACATTTCCCGATAGCCGATTGCCTCCTGGAGTACTGTTTGATCATGATGAGAAACCTGAATGACTGCTCCCGGGATGTGCAAGGAATCAATCTCCTTCTGGAGAAAAGCCATTATTTCTTGTTTCATATTGTCCCTCCTCGAAAGATTTGGGCCCATTTTTTCATTTGGCCGGGCTAGACATATGTTCAGTCAGGTTGAAATAAAATTTTAGTGTGATGCCTATTTATTTAAAGTAGATGGTTAAATTTATGTTCATTATATTTGAAATAGTAGCAATTGTAAAATAATTTTTTAATTATTATTAATATTTTATGTTAATTCATTTCAAAGCCTGCTTGATTAAGAGTTTCCTTGAAATGATCAACAAAATCTGAATCTGCTTGAATCCCTTTCTTTTTACAAGCTGCTAAAACAGCTCCAGCAACCGGCGGGAGCTCGGGAATGACAAGCTTCGCACACACCTTTCTTTCTCCCAGGGAACGGTGGATGGACGGGGTGAATAAGTCATGGCGGTTGAACACACCGCCTGCCAGTACAACCGGAACAACTTGATCGGCCACAAACAATTTCTCTTTCACGGCAGCGATACAGACAGCCTGCTCTTCTGCCGCCCTATTGACGATTGCCAGCGCGGCCTCATCCCCCAGGTCGGCTGCCTCTGTCACCAAACGGCTGACCCCGGCAATCCTTTCTCTCGCCTGCTCCTGATAAATGCTGGATATGAGATCAGGCACTGTCCCAACCTGGAAATGCTTTAGGACCAAAGGTGTCAGCTCCGTAGGATTTCCGGTTCCATCATGTGCCCGGAAGACCGCTGCAAGCCCTTCTCTGCCAAGAGAATATCCGCTGCCTTCATCACTGATTAAATACCCCCAGCCCCCGGCGCGTCCCCTGTTTCCCTCATCGTTTTCCGCAAACGTGATCGACCCGGTCCCGGCAATCTGGACAATCCCGGGTTCTCCCCATGTACCGGAATACAAAGCGATAACTGCATCAGTATCGACCAAGATCTCGACTGCACCCCCAGCAACCCCCTGAATATATGCAGCTATCTCCTGCCTCCTCTCGATTTGTTCAACACCGGACAATCCGGCAAACACGATAGAGACCTGTTCAAACATTTCAGGTTCCTGATTCCTCAGGGCGTCAAGAAGTTCTCTCAGCCGTTCCAGCGTCTTTAGCTTGCCGACACTATTCATATTGGTGGCTCCGGTCACCGCATGAGCGAAAATCTGTCCGGTTTGATCTGCTATCACCCCAAGGGTCTTCGTTCCTCCCCCATCGATTCCTATGAAATACATGGCACTCTCTCCTTTTATCTCTTGTACCTACTATACTCCTCCTTCTGAAATAAAATTTCAATATTTTCACCAAAAAATAAAAGGAATTTTTAAAATGAGGTTGAATAGGTTGAAATGTACCCAT
The DNA here is from genome assembly GCF_984799155.1 of Bacillus sp. SRL337. Taxonomy (NCBI): domain Bacteria; kingdom Bacillati; phylum Bacillota; class Bacilli; order Caryophanales; family Bacillaceae; genus Bacillus; species Bacillus sp. SRL337. The sequence continues at coordinate 4,289,478 of NZ_OZ481793.1, forward strand.
AAAAAAAACAATAAGGAGGAAGAGGATGGTACGAAGAACAGGAAAGGTTCTGATGGCGGTCTTGTTTGTAAGCGCTTTATTCTTAGCTGGGATGCCCAATGCCCTGGCGGAGACAACAGGAGATGATCCAGGCATAAGAGTCGGCGTCATTCCGGAAACTGAATCGATCACAGTAGGAAGCGAAGGGGATTTCACCATCAAGGATAAACATTCCGGTGAGGTCATTGCTGAAGGCATAAATAGTGAAGCCCTCGTCGAGTTGAACTCGAGCTCTGAAGTCAATACTCATTACCGTCTCCAAACTTCTTGGACGACGAGCGAACTTTTCGTCGATGACTGGGTGGACAGAGCAGAGCTCGCAGGGTATCCGACATATGTGGAGCCATATAATGGCGGCTACCGCCTTTATATCGGTGAATTCGCTTCAGATGCTTCCTGGGGCGACCGCAATAATTTCAGGAACAGAATGATCAGCGAAGGATTTGCAGGTTCTGATTCCTTCTGGAAGGTTGTTACCTTTACGGATGGAGAATCGCAAATCGCTGTCACCTATCAGGGACAGGAGACCATCTTAACGAATGCTGTCATCGTAGAATCTTCCACTGAATTGGTCACCCTTAACGGCAAGAACTACCGCGGACTAGGGGAAGTCGGCTTCAACAGCAAAGGAACATTGGCCGGCATCAATGATCTTCCTCTTGAACAATACTTGTATGGCGTCGTTCCTCATGAACTGCCGCCTAATCCGTATGGAGAAATCGAGGCACAGAAATCCCAAGCAGTGGCTGCACGTACATATGCCCTCTCGAACCTTGGGAAGCGGAGCAGCGATGGATACGATTTACTGCCGACTACCTCCGATCAGGTATACGGCGGATATGAAAGTGAACACCCTGTCTCCACTCAGGCAGTCCAGGAAACAACAGGTCTGGCTGCCACATATGAAGGAAAACTGATCACTGCGGTGTACAGCTCAACAACCGGCGGGTTCACAGCCAATAATGAAGACGTCTGGGATACAGAGCCTGTCCCTTACCTCCGCGGAGTCCCGGATGCACAGCGCGGGAAAGCCCTGCAAAAGGTGCCTGATATCTCTGTTTTCAAAAACAACAGCAACTCCAAATCACTCCGCGGAGCAAAAAACGGCGCCTTTGAATCCAATTGGTCCAAATACCACCGCTGGAACTTCGAATGGACTCCAGAGGAAATCAGCGATGTATTAAGCAGCTACTACAGTACTGAAGTAGGAGAAGTCCATGAAATCAATGTCCTGGACCGCTCCGATTCCGGACGGGTGCTGGAAATCGAATTTGTAACAGAAAATGGCACCTTCTATGAAAAGAAAGACCGCATCCGCTGGGCGCTTAAATATATCAATGCCAGCGGAGGACAAAGCGTACTGCTGAGCACCTTGTTCCATATAGAACCCATCAAGAAAACCGGCGGCTTCAAGGTCTATGGCGGCGGCTGGGGCCATGGTGTCGGACTTTCCCAGACAGGCGCAATGGGTATGGCTGTCAAGGGCTTCACAGCAGAAGAAATCCTGAAGCACTACTACCAGGGAATCGATTTAGAAAAAAGATATTAATAGTCACCCAGGTGAATAAGGGGGCTTCCGGGCTCTCTTTTTACCTGGTACATATACACATCACACGAAGGAGGCATCACTCTATGCTGCCTATTGAAATAAAAGACAAACTGATCGAGATTGTTGGAAAGGAGAATTACCAGGATTCCAACGCAAGCAAACTGGTCTATTCTTTCGATGCCACCCCGCAGTTCCAATCCATGCCAGATGCCATCGTCTCCCCCGGCAATACCAGTGAAATTTCCCAAATAGCAAAACTGTGCAACCATCACGGAATTCCCATTGTCCCGCGAGGTTCCGGGACGAACTTAAGTGCAGGCACCACTCCGTTGGAAGGCGGGATTGTCCTATTATTCAAACGTTTGATTAACATCCTTGAAATCGATGAAGAGAACCTCACGATTACGACACAGCCCGGCGTCAATACCCAGCACCTGATAGAGACCGTTCAAGAAAAGGGGTTATTTTACCCGCCCGACCCGAGCTCCATGAAGATTTCCCAGATCGGCGGCAACATCAATGAAAACTCCGGGGGTTTAAGAGGACTCAAGTATGGCGTGACACGGGACTATGTATTGGGACTGGAAGTCGTCCTTCCCAACGGTGATATCATCCGGACAGGCGGAAAGCTCGCCAAGGATGTGGCCGGGTACGACCTGACAAGGCTGTTTGTCGGTTCGGAAGGAACCCTCGGGATCATCACCGAAGCAACACTGAAACTACTGCCGATGCCGGAAACCAAGAAAACCATCCTTGCCCTTTATGAAGATTTGGATGCCGCTGCCGAAACAGTTTCGGCCATCATTGCCAACCGGATCATCCCGGCCACACTGGAATTCCTGGATCAGCCGACACTGCAGGTCGTGGAGGATTTTTCAAATATCGGCCTCCCTACCCATGTACAGGCTGTCCTCTTGATTGAACAGGACGGCGATCCTCAGACCGTCGAGCGGGATATCGAGAAAATCGCGGAAATTTGCAGGGAAAATCATGCGGTCGAGGTATCGGTTGCAGGGTCCGAAGCAGAAGCCGAAGCACTTCGGACAGCAAGGCGCTCCGCTCTTTCGGCACTTGCGAGACTGAAGCCGACAACCATTCTGGAGGATGCGACCGTCCCCCGTTCCGAAGTTGCCAATATGGTCAAAGCCATCAACCGGATAGCCAAAAAATATGGCATCTCGATCTGTACCTTTGGCCATGCCGGGGACGGAAACCTGCACCCGACCTGTATGACGGATGCAAGAGATGAAGAAGAAATGAAACGGGTCGAGAATGCACTGGAAGAAATATTCGAGCATGCGGTCGCAATGGGAGGAACGATCACAGGAGAACACGGAGTCGGTGCCATGAAGGCTCCCTACCTGCACCTGAAGCTTGGGGAAGCGGGCATTGAAGCCATGCGCGGCATTAAACAAGCCTTCGATCCTAACAATATCATGAATCCTGGTAAAATTTTCGCCAAATCCGACCGCAAGAGAATCGTGGTGAGCCAAAGATGAAGCAAGCAGAGAAAACCCGGATTCAGCAAGAGTTCAAAGACAAAATGGATTACGATGAATTATTGAATTGCATGCGCTGCGGCTTCTGTCTGCCAAGCTGCCCGACCTATATTGAATCAGGATACGATGAAACCCACTCCCCCCGCGGCAGGATTGCCCTGATGAAAGCGGTCGTCGACGGAGACATCGAACCCGACGAAGAGGTCAAACGTTCACTGGATATGTGTCTTGGCTGCAGAGCCTGCGAACCGGTCTGTCCATCCGGGGTCAATTATGGGCACTTACTCGAACAGGCACGGGATATCATCTATCAGAATAAAAAACTGCCCCTGCATGTCAAAGCTGTCCGGAACCTGATGTTCAAGGAAGTCTTTCCTTATCAAAACCGGATGATCGGCCTCACCGGGCTCCTGGGCTTCTATCAGCGTTCCGGGCTACAGTCGCTGGCCAGAAAGATGAGAGTGATGAAGTTATTCCCGGAGCATCTGCAACTGATGGAACGGATCCTCCCGGAAGTCCCTGCCAAGAAAAGCATGAAAAACAGGCCGGTATATCTGAAGCCCGCTGCACTGAAGAAGAAGAAAGTCGCCTTCTTCTCAGGCTGCCTGATGGATACCATGTTCCTGCCGACCAACGATGCCACAACCAAGCTCCTGCAATTGGCTGGGTGTGAAATCGTCATCCCGAAAAAGCAGACATGCTGCGGCGCTCTCCATGCCCACAGCGGCGAAAAAAAGGACGCCAAGGAACTTGCCAAGAAAAACATCGAGGCTTTCGAGGAAGAAGAGGTCGATTACATCATCACCAATGCCGGCGGATGCGGAGCCCTTTTGACAGAATACAACCACCTTCTGGGTGATGAACCTCATTGGAAAGACCGCGCCATCAAGTTCTCAGCAAAAATAAAAGACCTTTCCAGCATACTCATAGAATTGGCGTTTCATAAACAGAACTTGAAGCTCGATGACCAAATCATCACCTACCAGGACTCGTGCCACCTGAAAAATGTCCAGAAGACATTCTTACAGCCGCGGATGCTGCTGGAATCCATAGAAGGCGCCGACTACAAGGAAATGAAAGATGCCGGGCGCTGCTGCGGCTCGGCCGGAATCTATAATATCGTCGAACCCGAGATGTCGATGAAAATCCTTGATTACAAGATGGGGCAAGTGAAAGTCACGAAAGCCAAGACGATTGTGACCGCGAACCCCGGATGCCTGCTGCAGATGAAGCTGGGAATTGAGAAAGAAGGATTGTCCGGGGAAGTGCGTGCCGTTCATATTGCGGATTTGCTGGTGGAGGCTTGGAACGGTGGGAACAACCCCGTTTCGAAGCTGCTTTAGTACATTAACGCATCCGGGGACAGTCCCCTGTTACGCTAAAGTAACAGGGGACTGTCCCCGGAAAAAAATTTTACTAGCTGGTGGAGTAGCCAGTATACTTCCTTCGTCTGATCAAAAATCCGAGACGAGTGCCCGTTCCTTGTACCAATTGGGCTTCACCTCCCTTCCCTTTCCTCTCAATCACCTTCACTACTATTTAGTCTCATCCCACCAGCACAAAATTCATATATTTAGAGACAAGACAACATCCGCATTATGCTATAATGGAGGAAAATACTAGAAATAAGAGGAGGGTTTACTTTGTCCACATCCAGAATTTTAAAGTGGGTTACAGGTGCACTGGAAGCAGTTTTAGGAATTCCTATCCTTGGTGGAGCTATCATTATTAGTTTCTTATGGACGCCTTTGATCCTAATGCTGGTCCTGCATATTGTTACGTTAGTTCTGACGGCAAAAGAGGAAGGATCCAAGACCGGCAGCATTTTGGGAATTGTCACCTCCTGCATTGGCTGGATCCCTTTCGTGGGAATGATCATGCATATCCTCACGGCTGTTATCCTGATGATTGATGCGTCGAAAACAGATACAGCTTCAAAAACGAATCCACAGGTGGTCAAGTGAATTTAATCTGGGCAGAGGGGACGTTCCCTTTCTCTCCAAAAAAGTATCAGCCCGAAATAGCTGATACTTTTTTGTTTGGAGAACCCTTTGTATTAAGCCTCTCCACGCGGGATACGAACTGTCCTCAAGTCCAACGCCTTCGTACTGAACTGAATTGTTTCCATAATCGAAAAAACATTGAGACAGAAGACATACTTTGAACGTCTAAGATTCAAAAAAAAGAAAATAAGGGGTTTTGTGATGGAGGGGAACGTAAAAAAAGAGTTTGCCGATAGCGAACACGGAGAAATAGGGATGGAATACTTTGAAGGACTTATCCTCACAAATGAGAAAGCAATTGTTCAATTTGCATACACCTACGTTAAAGATTGGTCAGTTGCTGAGGATATTTCTCAAGAAGTGTTTATTAAAGTTTACAAAAACATCTCATCCTTTAACCAACGCTCTACGCTAAAAACCTGGCTGTTCAGCATCACGGCCAATGAGTGTAAAGATTACCTGCGGAAAACAAAGAGAAGAATGAAATGGTGGAATCACATTCTTCAAAGCAACACAAAACAAGATGTCGATACACCTGAAACCATCGTTCTTCAAGATGAAGAGAAAGTTTCCATCGGTAAGCCTTGCTTGGTCTTCCGGTCAAGTATCGGGAAGTGTTGATTCTGTATTACTATGAAGATCTTTCTTCAGAAGAAATAAGTCAGTTATTAGGCGTAAATTCGTCAACAGTCAGGTCAAGACTTGACCGGGGACGCAAGCATCTCAAAAATTTGAAAGAAGGAGGCCGGTGGTCATGAAGAACATTGAAGAACAACAGGAAATTAAGCAATCGTTAGATGAAGATGTTTTTTCCCAATATCATTTTAAATCACAAAAAGATAGAATAATTAAAAAGCCACTGCATTTTCAGACATCCCCAAAAGAAAAAATCACTACTTATATGGCTTATCTGGAGTTACAGTCCTGCTGTTTTCAATCGTTGCCTTATCATATTTCTTTTCAACCGACACATCCTATGACCCCGCTTCTCCTGACAAACACGATGAACAAACGGAAACCGAAAACCCTGTTGTCAATCATAATGAGTACTTAGCAGAACCAGACCTTCCATTGTCTCCCCACAAGCCGGTTAATTCAATTCCAGATGAAGAAAAGGGGGAACCCGCCCAAGTACAAAAAACCGAAGAAGAGTGGAAGGCATATTTCCAAAATTTATACCAAGAGCAGCAGACAGACATTAAAAGAATGAAATTGATATACGAATACGTTGATTCTGGCAGCAAAGCTATATTAGAAATTACTTCTAAATTTGAGGGCAATCATTTCATAGAAAGAGAAAATCAAAAGGATTTTGAAAATGAAGTAATGACAATGGATCATTCCTATATCGCAACTGATGAAGAGTATATTTTCCTTGATCATCTAAGAAAAATTTATGACCGACAATCAATACCAGAAACTGAAGTAGAACAGAACATTGAAGAAAATTGGGTAACATTTGAGTTAGTTAAAACAAATCCACAAGTCTTCTTATTCGAAAGAAGTCTCATTAAAATTGAATATGATTCCGGAGTTGTGCTCGAAAGAAAAGAATACAATGGGGAAGAATTCGTCTCCTACTTTAAGCTTATAGAATTAAAATTGAATGATGAACTACCCGATTTACTAATTGAAAAATCCATTCCTGAAGACTATGCGGATTTGCAAGTGGTCAAGTCTCAGCAGGAACAACCACAGCTCCACGAAGATCTATTCATTCAAGCGAAAGATAATGTAATGAAAAATAATGAAAAAATTCAAGATGTGAATTACACCGGTGAAGACGGCAGCCTGCACTTTATCCTTTATATGACGGTGGGAACGACCCCCACAGAAGGCAAGGAGGCAGGTCAAGAACTTTTCGAGCAATTCACAGAAATCACAAAGTCATACGAACCGCTTCAAGAAAGAAATACGACCATCTGGGCTGAAGGACAGTTTACATTTTCAATAAGAGTTGAAATCCCCGAAACCGCTTTTCTATTCGGAGAATTTAAAGACCCCCAAATTCATTGGGAACAGAAATCATATGGCGGATATTGATGGTATGCATCTTGTATTCTTGAATCTGCAAACGGGGATTTCACTCGGGTAGCAGCGAATAGACACTCTCTCAATCTTAACCCTTAGTGATCCACTGATTCTCAATTTTAGCTGCCAGGGCATCTATTGCATTCTTAATAGGTGCCCTTTTTGTGTTTAAGCCTGCCTTTTATGAATCTGATCCTGCCCAATATTGGAGCTGTCTTTATGGTTGTCGATGAGATAAAGTCTATCCAGTACCATAAACGAACTATCTATAATAGTGGGGAGATATGTGGTTTGGAACTTGATAAATTGCACCAATTTTTTTGAGAGCAGCCTGTTTTTTGGTCTATTCCTCGTTGGATTGCACCATTTTTTATGGGAGCGCCCGGATATTTGGTCTATTCCTCGATAGATTGCACCATTTTTTATGGGAGCGCCCGGATATTTGGTCTATTCCTCGATGGACCGCACCAATTTGTATGGGAGCGCCATGATATTTGGTCTATTCCTCGATGGATTACACTAAATCTTATTAGAGTGCCCGGTTTTTTGGTCTATTTCTTGTTAGGGAGTACACCAAATCTCACATCGTCAGGTGGCGCTTACCTATGCCTGCAGCAGACTTCCTTTCCTAATCAACTCTGAAACCCGACAAAAAAGAGGAGCAGCTGCCCCTCTGTCTTCCAATCACCCAAGATGCTATTCCCGGAAAGATTTAAGCCCTTCATTAAGGGACTTGGTATGTTGGTATACTTGTTTATAAAGAGTGTACAAGTCTTTATATTTCTTAACGTTTTCTTCGATAGGAGTATAAGTTTCTACGATTTTTGTAAAAGCTTGTGAACATTCTCTCAGTGTAGGATACCAGTCGGCTCCGACAGCAGCAAGCATAGCCGCCCCAAGTCCTGGACCTTGTTCACTTGCAAGCTTATGGACGTCTGCATTGAATATGTCTGCCTGGATTTGCAGCCATTCAGCGTTCTTGGCCCCACCGCCGATAGAAATAATGGAATTCATTGGGACAGGTCCCAACATCTCTCATATAAGATCGTATGCTTTAACTCAGGGATGGAAAGCCAAGTCCCGCTCCCCCAAACCACTACTAACTATAACAATTTCCGATGCTCCAGAGTATCTCCAGGACCTCTGCTAGCGAGGATATAAACCCACTTTCATCCTCATAATTCCTTTTAAATGAAAAAACAATCCTTACTTTATTACTTTCAGAAAAATCCTGTACTTATACTCTGGATAATTGTTCGTTATAAAAAAGATATGTTTTAATACTTACTCAGGGACAAGAATACTGTCACTCCTTCCCCAATTATATAATATTATCATTCCTTAATTCTTCTAATTCTGTATCAGTGAAATTAAGCATTCCTTTATAGATTTCATTATTATGCTGACCTTTTTATGACCAGATGACTTAACTTCTCCTGGTGTTTTTGAAAACTTAGCAAATACATTGGGCACATGTATTTCGCCTAGGTCTTCGTCTTCTAGATTAACTAATGATTGCCGGTATTTGAAATGCGGATCCTCAAATATTTGTTGCATATTATACATAGGGCCTTTAACTGCACCACAGCTATTAAATGGTTCTACTACTTCATTAAGCTCTCTTTCACGAATCCATTCGCCAATTATTTCATCGAGCTCCTGGGAGTGCTTCAGTCGGTTCTCATTATTCGTAAATCGGTCATCATGAATTAATTCTTCTCTGCCGATAGCTATAAACCTGCCACTAATCAAACGTTTGATTAATAAACCAAGAGATAGAACAATAGCGAAGTCTTCTTTGTTACAACACAAAACCCTTCCTTTCATGGCCCCCAAAACTTAAGTTTGACTTATGCAACAACCTTAACTTATTTACCCACTTCTTAGTACTTCCTGTGCAATTTTATAAAAATATTTCCTTTACTAGTGACATATTTTATTTGTTGGATTATAATGGTAATAATAAAAATAAGAGGTGATGTATATGTACTTATTCATTCTTAAAGGATTAATTGGGATTGGGCTGATTTTCTCAATGCTGTTTTTGTTTATCGTGTTTAGAGAAAAGCTGCTCTCTTCAAAATGGATGAAGAAAAGACGATTAAAGCAACTCATTAAGTACAAGAAAATTGATAAAATCCATTTCTTTGAAGAAGAACCGGCACCGGGATTTGAATTCCCTTTGTCGCTTAAGGAAGTTGAGGGATTTGTAGAAAAAGTTCAAAAAAATCGTCCAACTGCTGTGCAAGGAATAGCCTCTATCGGATTGAAAAATCGTCCGGAATCCCTTCGTTTAAGTATTTTTGGTGCCTATCATCGATATGAAACTCATCGTTCACCAGAAGGTTCCACTATTGATTTGTACCCTATGAAAACAGAAGGAGATTCTTACCGGCTATATCTTTATTCTGACGAAATCGATGAAGGGATGCCCATTGAAAATGATATGCATGACAGGCCTTATATTCTTTTTACGAAGGAACAAGCAAGACAAGAGTTGCTCCATACTTTGGGACATGAGCTCGGGCACAGTTTAATCTTCAATCTTGAAAAAAGACTGCACGATGATGGAATTGAAGACCTCTGTGATACCTGGGGAGTACAGTTTGGAGGTAATCCGATTACCTATGAGGAGTTAAAAAGTTGCAGTGTTTATAAAAGGGGAAGGGAAATAGGAACATTCGAGGAAGTGCTATAACCCAGAATCGATATGAGGAGGAATTTAGAATGTCAGCATCCTTTGTTATTTACATGAAGTTGCAGGAAAAAATGGAGGGCTATAAAAAATGGCCGGTAATGCTTTTTAACCTTCAGGCAAACAACTTTAATCAACTTACTTCCCTTGCCGAAGTGAAGGATTGGTTAAAGGAGAATAATAAAGTCTACTATCTTTCTGCTTTACAAGAGACCTCCTTCCAAACAATCCTTGCATCCCAGATCCTTACCATTATTGGGCCTGTTGGTATAGAGGATCGACAGTCCCTTCCCATTCACGACGTCTATACTTTAAAAGAAGCGGCAGCACGTTGGGGATTAAGTGACGGCAGTACCATTCGCAAAGCCATTGAAAGGAAAAAATTCCTCCTTCATGAAGTAAGAAAATCTGAATCGACCTGGCTCATTACTTCAGACGCAATGACAAGGGTATATGGGCCAGAAGACGAAGAATCTCTCCCTCGCCTTATTGTCAATCAGATTTATTATGATAAAGAAACAGGCATATTTCAGACCAGACGCACCTTACAAAAAAAGACAATATAATACAATGAAAATACAAATCAAAAATTTTTTTGTGAAAAATTATCTAAAATGAAAGGATTTATTTTCCACTTTATAGTACGATACTAATAGGTATTTACATCCAGTAACCAGTATTCATAAAAAAACAGGCAAACTTATCGAAAGGTAAGGACGCAAAACCACGAGTCTAAAATCATGAGGATTATGATAGTCGGGTTGCATCAATTTTACGAATTGTTAGTTGAAGCTGCCCTTCCATAAAAGAGGGCAGTTTTTTCATTACAAAAGGTAAGCACATTAAAATATGTAAGAGAGGAGGATACATATGGGCTTGATCTCACTATTATTCATTATTAGTATCGGATTGATTGCCTTTTCTTTCATTGCTGAAAGGGTCTTATCTTCGGCAAAGGCGTCCACCAATAATGTTTTTCCGCATATCGATAGCTGGACAGCCAGAATCGGTAAGCTGCGAGATAACCACCGTCAATTTTCGGATTTAAGTAGAATGTCCAAGAAAACGTACAGAGATGAATATAAGTAAGAATCATTTCTGAAATAATTGCAGAAAAACAGAAAACATTTTATCACTCACTAAAACAGAGAGCAAGGAGGAAAGGGTTTGCTATTATTCATTCTATATTTATATTTGTCTAAAAGCGGCGATGCGAGTGAGATTGCACTTATAATCTTGAGCTGCCTATTAGCATTGGGATTGTTCAATTCCGTAAGAATATCCCCTCATGTTGTCATTAACGGCAGATTAGCCACGCTTCTTAATTTTATTTTGCCAGGACTTGGCCAGGTGTATATGAAACAGGTGAAGCTTGGAAGCCTCTTGGCAGTCCTATTTATGGTTGGATTTGCATTTCATCAAAAATTCATTTACATATTCGGAACGGAGAACCCCATCCATCTCTACCTTACATTGGGACTGGCTCTTGCCCTCCAATATATATTGCTTCCTTCTGCTAAAGAAAAAGCAGCAGCCAAAAGGAATCATCAACTGGGAATGATGAAATACACAAGACTTAAACCTGTTATTGAGCGTGGCACCATTTTATGCTTGGATACAAACATATTACTTCATGAGCAGATGTTCCTCATTGCCCTGCACAGGGATAGTGATGCTCACATTTTTGTCAGCAAACAGGTATACCGCGAATTGGACGGCTTGAAAAAAAATAAGAAGCCTGATGTACGCAATCGAGCCCAATTGGCTTTTGACCTAATAGAATTGTTCCAAGGGGATAAGCGGCTGACAATGCTTGATGTCCCTCCACATACCTATTTACGCAAAAAGAACTTAGCCAGTTCTCCTGACGAGATGATTATTGGTACCTATCTCTTTGAACAAAATCGCGTAAGTAATCCCCTTGTCTTTTTATCAAACGATAAAGGAGCAAGAATATTGGCAGTCAACGCCCAGTTTAATACTGTCACAATCTAGGAGGTGTCCAATGAACAAAACAATGCCTGATGCCGGAATCATGAAGAATCAATTGGAAGAGATTAAGCTCAAAAACCCGCAGAATGTATATATCTGCAAAGTTGTCCTTGACCGGCTGCATACCGAAACCTCTTCCAGCAATCTATCTGTAAGGAAACAGGCACAGCAGGCAATAGAATATATACATTCCGCAAAGCTGACGATCATTCCTGACCCTGCAGAGGAAACCCTAATTATGTTAGGCTTGGATAATCATCATGAAGATGATTTGCTTGTCGGTGCATATTTTGAAACATGGATAGAAGAAAACGGAAATATCCGTCTATACGTGTCAAATGAAAGAATCGCAGTTAAAGCCAGGCACTCAGAGGAAGAGTTTAAGAGATTTCAAAATGGTGATTTCTCCAATCTTGAAAATGCCAGGAAGAAGTATCAATCGAATAGATTAAGAAAGAAAAGAGCTATATCAAGCGGGAGTACGGATCTTGCCAAAACGGAAGAAGTAAAACAGAGACTTGCTTCCCAAAAAGAAAAACCATTCTCGAGGGTTAACATAAAAGACACAATCAAGCGCGTATTCATCAGTGTGGCTGCTTTAACTGGCCTACTCCTGTTCTTTGGCTTGACGTCCCCATCAGAACAAGAAGCATCCGCAACTCCTAAAGCATCCTATGAAATTAATCAACTTGCATTTGATAATATCGAAGTTTCGTTAAAAGAAGTATCTGAACGTGGGGAAATCACATTCATAACATATGAAATGATCAACCGTAATAAAGACCCCATTGTGTTTGGCTACTATAACGAGGAAAATCCCATCGATGGAAAAAAAGAAAAGAAGTCACTTATTAAAGCAGGAGGTCCCTCTTATAAAATTCGCTTTAAGGATAATATAGTCGACTACGAATATGGTCAAAAAACGCTTGAACCGAATCAAATCACCAAGGTCCGCCTCACCATTGAAGGGCCGCTGGAAAATTTCCTTGGGTATGATACTTATATTCAGAACGAGACAACTGGGGAAGTAAGGGAATGGAGCTACAACATTCCCTAACAATCAATGGCGTAAATCACAAGATAGATTGAGCCGACTTTTTAGAGGATAGCGTTGCTGCTATCCTCTTTATAGTTCCTGCTAATGCTCAATTTCCACTTGTATAATCATGGTTTTTAATCCGTATTCTCTGGCACAGCCTATTCCGGCAGTCAGGCTATTTTTCCGTATCATCCTGCCATCCTCTAAAAAGGAATATCAAGTTGACTGATCTCCCCGGCATGCTTTAAGAAGAGTAAGTAATGTCCTCTATCATTGAATTTAATATTTCCGTCCCATTAACCAGAGGATTATTTTCGAAAGCCCTTATTACCTCCCTCCTTATTAACAAGGACAGGAGTATCCGGATAATTTCGCAATAGACCACCCTAAGGAGAATCCAGTACCCTGAAAATGCTATCCATCCACAATCAAGTCATAACCTGCCTGATTAGAGATCTCGGGAAAAGAAACATCGCGCCTCCACTTCCCCTGTAACTCCAGTGCCACTAGTTATTCTGCGGTATAGCCTTTCTTGCATTATTAAAAATAAAACCCCACGAAAAAAACTGGAACGAGAAAAAGTCACCCAGATCTTCACTCTTTGCTCAGCTTCAAGAACTTCAGGACTTACCAGCAAATAGTCATAAATGATTGCAATAAGAGAGTCCTATACGGAAGCAAAAACTGTGCTTTCATTCCTGAATAAGGAGTCTAATTACGTTCGCCCCTCCACGGTTTCTACTCGCCAATGGAATTCCGACTGCCTCTTTATATCACCCTAAGTCCCATAAACGTCTGAATATTTCCCCTTCTGCTTATCCATTTACACGCTCACCCATGGCGGCTGAAGATCCTGATCCAGCCAGCATAATCTGCATTAAAACAACCGGTACTTGATTAATCTGCCACTGCCCAAATACCAGATTAGCAATGACAGACAGCTAATCATTTTTGGGTGCGTTGTACCCGCCCCAACCTCTAATATCCAGGCACGGAGACAAGTATCCTAATTCAAAACACCGGCTTGTAAAAAACAAAAAAACTACCTGCCACTAAATGGTGTCAGGTAGTTTTTCTGTTTACTAAGATATGAACCGGCGGTAAAGCACACGAGACCAAACACGGGGAAGACGCTAAAAGAAAGGTCCTTTTCCCTGCAGTGCAAAGTCTCAAATCCCCGACACCATCCGCTTGATGTTCTTGGTATGTCTGCAGCTTACAGGGTGAAATGAGGATCTTGACAAGAAGCCGGTGCTGTCAAGACTGCAGCCAGCGCACTTCTATCCAGGCAACCATAAAAATCAACCCCTGCTAATGCTGACGCTAAAAACATAGGCATAATATCGTTGATCCGGTTCAGGATGCTGTAAGCTGGCGGGCGGGACACGGAACCTGTCCCTCTCTGTCTTTACCCAGCCGCACCTCGGGAAAATTGGCTGTTGTATAGATCCGCATAAAAACCGTTCTTTGTGAGCAGTTCAGCATGTGATCCTTGTTCGATGACAGACCCCTGGTCCATGACGAGAATCAGATCTGCGTCTTTGATGGTCGACAGACGATGGGCGATGACGAAGCTTGTCCGCTCTTCCATTAATCGGTTCATGGCCTGTTGGATCAGCAGCTCTGTCCGGGTATCGACACTTGAAGTGGCTTCATCCAGGATCATGATGGGAGGGTCGGCCAGGATCGCCCGTGCGATGGTCAAAAGCTGTTTCTGCCCTTGTGAGATATTGGAGGCTTCTTCGTTTAGAACGGTTTCATAGCCGTCGGGCAGCGTACGGATGAAATGATCGGCATAGGCCATTTCGGATGCCCGCATGATGTCTTCCTCTGTTGCCCCCGGTTTCCCATAGGCAATATTTTCTTTGATCGTTCCCTTAAAGAGCCATGTATCCTGCAGCACCATTCCAAAGCTTTTTCTCAGCTCGTTTCGGGGCACGGACCTCGTGTCGATACCGTCTATCTTGATTTTTCCGTCATTCAGCTCATAAAATCTCATCAAAAGATTGATCAGAGTCGTCTTTCCGGCCCCCGTCGGCCCTACTATGGCAACGGTCTGTCCGGGCTGAACATCGATGTTCATGTCGTTGATCAACAGGTGTTCCCCATACCCAAAGTCGACATGCTCAAAGGCAACGGCGCCATTAGGGCGTGATAAATGTTCGACCGTCTTTTCTTTCGTTTCTTCTTCTTCATCCAGCAGTTCAAATACCCGCTCGGCTGCTGCCACGGTCGATTGGATGACATTTGCGATGTTAGCCGTTTGAGTGATGGGCTGGGTGAACTGACGGGTATAGGTGATAAAGGCTTGGATATCCCCGATGGAAATTGCCCGATTCGTGACGAGAATCCCGCCGACAACACTGATCAGCACATAGCTGATGTTTCCTATGAACATCATGATCGGCATGATAATTCCTGAGATATACTGCGCTTTGCTTCCCGCTTCATACAGTTCATCATTCACTTCATCGAATTGGACGCCTGCCTTTTTTTCGTGTCCATAGGCTTTTACGACTTGATGGCCGGTGTACATTTCTTCAATATGTCCATTCAAATGACCGAGAGTCCGTTGTTGATCAGCAAAATGCTTTTGAGATCGCTTCAAAATCGGTCGAATCGCAAACATGGAAACCGGTAAGCTGACAATCGAAATGAGCGTCAATAAAGGACTGATCGATAGCATCATAATGATAATCCCCACAATGGTGACGATCGACGTGATGAACTGAGTCAAACTTTGTTGAAGCGTACTGCTGATTGTATCGATATCATTGGTCATCCGGCTCAGGGTTTCCCCATTCGGACGACTGTCATAATAGTTAAGGGGAAGCTTCTCAATCTTTTGATTCACATCTTCCCTCAAGTCATACGCCGTCAGCTGGGCAACGCTTGACATGATATATTGCTGGATAAAGTTGAACACGCTGCTCAACACATATAACCCGGCCAGCATCAACAGGATTTGCCCGATTTTTTCAAAGTCAATCCCGGCACCGGGTACTCCTTGGAACTTGCTATACGCTCCTTCAAATAATTCCGTGATCGCCGTACCCATGATTTTCGGACCGACGATGGCAAAGACCGTACTTAGGATGGCGGCGAACAAAACAGCCACCAATCGGATTCGGCGAGGCTTTAAGTAGCCAATTAAACGCTTCAAGGTGGCTTTGAAATTCTTGGGCTTCTGCCCCATCATCATCATGTTTCCGCCGCCTGGCCCAAATCCTCCTTGACCACCGCCTCTTTGAGGTTTCCGTTGTTTACTCATGCCGTTTCCTCCTCTGAAAGCTGTGATGCGACAATTTCCTGATACACCACATTGGTTTCAAGCAGCTCTTGGTGTGTCCCAATTCCAGCCACCTTTCCTTTATCCAACACGATAATTCTGTCGGCAGAGATGACCGTGCTGACTCGCTGGGCAACGATGAGCACCGTAGCTTTTCCCGTCTCATTTTTTAGTGCGGCACGAAGCTCTGCGTCCGTTTTGTAATCAAGTGCTGAGAAGCTATCGTCAAACAGGTAAATATCCGGTTTACGAACCAAGGCCCTTGCAATGGACAATCGCTGTTTCTGCCCTCCTGAAAGATTGGAGCCGCCTTGTTCTATTTCTGCCTGGAATCCCCCGTCCATTCTGTTGATGAATTCTTCTGCCTGGGCAGTCCGGGCAGCCGCTTCTACCTCTTCGTCACTTGCCTCTTCTTTTCCGAAACGGATATTCTCGGCAATCGGTCCAGTAAAGAGAGTCGCTTTCTGCGGAACAAGTCCAAGTTTGGACCTGATTTCATCCTGGGAAGCCTCTCTTATATCCACGCCATTGACACGGATGGTTCCGCTCGACACTTCATAAAATCGGGGAATCAGATTGATGAGCGTGGTTTTCCCAGAGCCTGTTCCCCCAATGATGGCTGTGGTTTCACCCGGATTCGCGGTGAAACTGAGGTCAGATAAAGCAGGCTCTTCCGCACCAGGATAATGAAAGGTGACAGATTCAAATTCCAACGTCCCTTGCTGAACATCCGCCTTTTTCGAACCTGTATCTTCAAAAGCAGGCTTCATTTCGAGGACCTTGTTGATTCGTTTAGCCGATACATCGGCACGGGGCACCATAACAAACATCATGGACGCCATCACTAATGCAAACATGATCTGCATGACATATTGAATGAACGCCATTAAATCCCCGATTTGCATGCCGCCGTTATCGATCCTGATGCCGCCGAACCAAATGACGGCAACGACGGTCATGTTCATGACGAGCATCATGACCGGCATCATAAAGGCCATGATTTTGTTCACTTTGATCGAAACATCTGTCAGTTCCTGGTTCGTATGCTTAAGGCGCTCCTTCTCTTCCGGTTCACGGTTGAAGGCGCGGATGACCCGAATGCCGGTCAGGTTTTCCCGCAGCACAAGATTCAATTGATCCAGCTTTTTCTGGACGGCTTTGAACAACGGAATGCCTTTATACAGAATCAGAAGGATGGCTCCAACCAATACCGGCATGGTGAGGATAATGACCAAGGATAATTTCGCATCCATCAAAACAGCCATAATGATCCCGCCAACTAACATAATCGGTGCACTGATAATCATCCGAAGCATCATGATCACGACTTGTTGAACTTGAGTGATGTCGTTGGTGGTTCTCGTAATCAGAGAAGCCGTTCCCACTTCATTGAATTCCTGCAGTGAGAATCTCTCAACATGATAAAAGAGCTTCCGGCGGACATCGCGTCCCAGACCCATCGCTGCTTTGGAAGAATAATAACTGGCAATGATCGAAGCCGCTGCACCAAATGCCGACACCACCAGCATGAAGCCGCCAATCTTCCAGATATAAGGGATATCCCCAACGACGACTCCCTTGTCAATAATGTCAGACATCAGGGTCGGTAAATAGAGAGTTGACATGGATTGGATGAAGATCAACGCAACGATCCCCACCACCATCCATTTATAGGCAGATAAATGTTTCAAGAGCTTGATCATTTAGAATCCTCCCTCCTCTCCGCACACTCATCAAAGAAGTCGGCAATCTGCTTATGAACCTGTAAGAGTCCTGCAAACTGCTCTTCAGTCAAAGTCTCTACAGCCCTTCCCGTAAGCTGATGAATGCTGCCTTCCTGCTGCTGAATTCCTCTTAACATCGACTCCCCTTGGCTGCTGAGGGAAAGAAGTATTTCCCTGCGGTTGTCTTCCACTTGCTGCCGGCGGAGGAATCCTGCCTGTACAAGCCCATCGACGGCTTGGCTCAACGTGCTTTTCGGAAGGAATGTCTTCTCCCCTATCGCCTTTTGAGTCATCTCTTTCACAGGGGCAATGGTCACTAAAATCGTATATTGTGTAACAGATAATCCATTGTCTGCAGCTGTTTTCTGGACGAACCGCATCATGGTGTTATTCACTCTTGAAAAAGAACGCAATAATTGCAATGCAGGAGTAAGCTGAATTTCCATCAATATGCCCTCACTTCTTAATTGTTTATAAATGAACAGTTCACAATGGAACCATTCCAGTCTATTCCTTGTTTGAAAGATAGTCAAGAAAACAGCCGCACCCTATTCACCAGTGGTGGATACAGTCCGCTTCTATCCTTAAAAAACAAAAGAACAACTGTAAAACGACAGGAGAACAACACTAAACTGGAGCGAGTACGGAGAGTGTACAACAAGAAGAATGTAAGAGAAGATTAAGAGAGGGAGTGGGACGGAGGGACAGGTCCTCCGTCCCAAGAGTCAGGATCAGAAAAAACCATGTCGTGATGACTAATGGGTTCAGTTCTGAAGTACAAACTTCTGATTTGCAATGATTGAGTTATTTGCAGCCGAGGGATCAATGTTTATTGAATTGCACTCCAGGGGGTGCGGTGAACTTCATCGGCTTTGCTTTTGGGGTTTCACCTGTCACGCTAGTCCCGCAGGAGATCACACACCTTCCGTTCCAATCTGATTCATTGTCGATTTTAAAATAGTAATCTCCTCTCATTCCCTTAATTTTGGTGAATTAAGGTGATTGCATTTTGTATTAATATTGAAAAGTCTTAGCGAAAAAAACACCGTAACTTTAAGGAAAAAGGAGTGATCAAATCGATGCGATCTGGCACTCCTTTGATGTAAGAATTTTCAGTGTTGCACTTAAAAACCGAACCCGATACATGATGACATGTATTTTGGCAGGAACAGACGATAAACCATCAACCCATCTCCGCAGTATATATTGCATTACGCTCTAACTGTAAAAATTTTGTCCCTCTGTCCTACAAAAAAACAACATTCAAGGTGTCCTTTTCCACCCCTCCTCTCTATATAGAAGGCGAAAGGAGGTGAGGCAAATGGCAACGTCGGATTTAAAAAGTATCAAACTCAGAATGGTTTTTGATAACGGCATGGACGAAAACGGCAAGCCGAAGTACTCCAACAAGACTTACGCCAACATCAACTACTCTTCGACACCAGACGACATCCACCAGGCTGCCCAGGCTCTAGCCGGACTCAGCAGTAAACCGCTTGTGAACATCGAGAAGAATGACAGTTACGACATTAACGAATAAGCAGGAGTCCGAAAAACGTAAAGAAAGGTGGTGAACAGAAATGGCTAAAGCACTTGAACTGCAATTCCTTACCCAGTTTGGAAAAACGGCCCGGATTTCAATTGATGAACCGGTTGAACCTGTAGATACAGAACAAGTGAAACAGGTAATGGACACATTGATCGCAACAAATGTCATCCAAAGCAACAGCGGCGCTCTTGTAGCTGTTGAGGGAGCACGTGTGATCGAGCGAAATGTCACGGAATACGAAGTGTAATGAATGAAAAGGTGCCCCTCGGCTTTGCTGAAGGGCACCTTGTTTTTTAAAAAGGCTGTTTTCGCATATATTGTTGCTTTCGGAAAAATCCCAAGTGCCGGATTTTTCCCCTGTATTCATAGGGTTTTACTCTCGAAAAAGAACGGGCAGCTCTTTTCTTCCCTGCTCACCGCGGTTTTAACGACGATTTACCAGGATATTAGTTGAAATTTATATTGAATAGCAACAAAGTTTACGAAAAGAGCCTTTAAAAAAGAAGGAGATGAGCCAGTTGGAACAAGGAATTTCGTTCATCTCGGAGGCAGGGTTTTGATTGTCGTAACAATGTATCTGCTTTATCGAATTGAAACGAAGCTTGAAGCATCATTGGCTCTATCAAACTGCTGCCCCAGGAGATGAAGAATCGATATAGAGAGCACTTATGTGATGATTTTGGGTCAATAAGTGCTTTTTTGTTTGATTCAACATCCCCTTGCCTTTGATTCCAGTTATAGCAGCTGTTTGGAAGGCTATGAAAGGATGAAAGTGATCAGCATACTGACAGGAGTGGAAGTGAAAACCTCTTTTTTTCAGCGGATCAACAATGACGAGCAGGCTCTTTATTGAGGTAACGCGCTGAATTTGAGCGGTTACGCACCGAAATCTGGGAGTTATGCGTCTGATGAAAGTTATGCACCAAAAACAGTTACTTTTGCGTCTAACATCACTGATATGCGTCAAAGCAGCTTTAGAATCCTTGTCACTGTTTGGTGAAAGGAGAAATTGTTCTTCACAAAAGAAACCGGCCTGGAAAAAGAGTATCCCGGCCGGCCTTTACTGACATCTTATTGCTCCACAAGAACCTGAGAATGGTTTTCCGCATATTCGATCACAGCTTTGCCCATTGTTTTGGCTGCTACCAACATGGCTTTTTCACTGATTTTAAACTTAGGATGGTGGTGCGGATATGTTTCTTTCCAATCCGGGTCGCCTGCTCCCGTAAAGAAGAATGTTCCTTTTACGTGCTGCAAATAATAGGAGAAATCTTCGCCGCCCATTTGCGGAGCTGGTTCATATACATTTGTCACCCCTGGAACGGATCCAGCAATCTCAGCTGCGAACTCGGTTTCTTCCGGATGATTGACACAGGCAGGATACCCTTTGACAAACTGGTATGTATAATCCGCATCAGCAGAAAGGCACGCCCCTTTTACGACACGCTCGATTTCTCTTTCCACTAACTCACGTACCTCTTCTTTGAACGTCCTTACTGTTCCTGTCAGCTCCACGGTATCAGCAATGACGTTAAACGCATTTTTTGCAACAAAATTGCCGACGGATACAACGGCCGATTCAAGCGGATCAACACGGCGAGCAACAATCTGCTGCAGGCTCGTCACGACCTGGGATGCGACCACAACAGAGTCTTTGGTCAGATGAGGCTGAGCCCCGTGTCCGCCTTTTCCTTGAATCGTGATATGAAACCGATCGGCTGCAGCCATGACTGGGCCGGAACGGAAACCTACTTCCCCAACATGGGCATTGGCCCATAAGTGAGTACCGAAGATTACATCTACCCCTTCAAGACAGCCGTCTTCGATCATGGCAATCGCACCACCGGGCTGGTATTCTTCTGCGTGTTGATGGATGAATACAATCGTCCCTTGAAGATCGTCCTTCATTTTGTTAAGCGCTTTTGCCAGGACCAGCAGTTCCGCAGTATGGCCGTCGTGTCCGCATGCATGCATCACACCATTCACTTTGGACTTATGGGGAAGATCGGTTTCTTCCTGGATCGGCAAGGCATCAAAGTCAGCACGTAACGCGATCGTCGGTCCCGGCTTTCCACCTTTAAGCTTGGCCACAACACCGCGTCCTCCTACGCCGGTTCGAACCTCATGCCCCAGCTGAGTATGGTAATCCGCAATAAATTTAGGCGTTTCCACTTCTTCAAAGGAAAGTTCAGGATGCATATGAAGGTGGCGGAAAACCTCCACCATTTCATCGTATAATTGATCGAGCTGCTGATATAATTTTTCCATTACATAACACCATCCTCTTTTATTTTTGGAGGGACAGAGGGACAGGTCCGTTGTCCCCGGGACGCGGAACCTGTCCCCTTGTCCCGCTTCAGATGACTACAGCTTTTTTCTTTACCTCTTTGGAAAAATAGCATTCGCCCTCTTTGAACACTTTGACGACCTTACGCAACGCTGAAATGTTTTCTAATGGATTCCCCTGGACGAGCAGCAGGTCAGCCGCCTTTCCTACTTCCACTGTGCCTGTCTTGTCATCAATCTTCATCGCTTCTGAAGCGATTTTCGTCGCAGAATGCAGGACGTCTTCAGGCTTCATTCCGTTCTTCACCATCAGCTCCAGCTCGGTCACAAAGTCACCGTGCCTGTTAAACGGCGTCCCGGCGTCTGTACCGGCCGCAATTTTCACTCCTTTTTGATAAGCTTGGTAAAAGCTCTTTTGGTGGTCTTCCATGACACTCTCTGCTTTTTGCACCGCATGTTTCGGAATCCCGGCTTCGAGTCCGTACTCCACAATATTAAATGGTGCGGCAAGTGTCGGAACGAGGAACGTTCCCCGCTCCAGCATCATGTCGATCGCCTCATCATCCAGGTAAATCCCATGTTCCACCGTTGTGATGCCGGCACGGATTGCATTTTTGATCCCTTGCATGCCCTGTGCGTGTGCTGCCGTTGTTTTTCCTGCATTGGTTGCTTCTGTACAGGCGCACCGCAGCTCATCTTCACCAAGCTGCGGGGAGTTTGGATCGACACCCGGTGTCATAACGCCGCCGGTTGCCATCAGTTTAAGAAGGTCTGCCCCTTTCTTCAACTGGGTACGGGCTGCTTTCCGAACCTCATCGACACCATCCGCTTCTATCGCCATTGTATGTCCATGGCCGCCTGTCATGACGATCGGTTCCCCGGAAGCAACGATCCTGGGTCCTTTGACGACCCCTTTCTCGATTGCATTCCGGAGCGCAATATCGACATTGTCTTTGGACCCGACGTTACGAACCGTCACAACACCGCTTTCGATTTGCTTTTGAGCATTGCGATAGGCTTTATACGCATCGTCCGCTTCGGTATTTCCGAGGCTGTCAACAAAAGGATCTGCATTTCCGTCCATTGTGAGATGGACGTGGCAGTCGATCAAACCGGGCACACAGGTTAAGCCTTCTCCATCGAAAACCTGGTCTGCATCGGCCTCTTTTGCCAGATCACCGATTGCAAGGATCGTTTTTTCATCAAATAGAATCGTCGTTTTGGTTAATGCAGCATTTTCTCCATCAAATAGTTGGATGTTGGTTATTTTCGTTTTCATATTCTCCTCCATTAGATTAAGAGTTTTAGATAGTAGTGGGACATGGGGACAGGTTCATTGTCCCTGGGACACGGGACCTGTCCCCTTGTCCCACCTATGACAGGGTCCCCATCAGGACGCTTGCAATGACAATGGAAGCGATCGTAACGGTCGTGAATCCACCGACAAGCATCGGGGAGAGGATTTCATTGAAAATATACTCCTGCTCTTCTTTGGTTTCCCCGACACTCCGGCTGACTTCCTCGCATACAAGGTAATCGCCGGGGAATCCGTACATCGCTGTTAATGCGACTGGAATCCCCTTAGTAACATCCCATTTTACTAGTTTTGCTCCAAGGAACCCTCCAAGGATGATGCCTGCGGAACCGATCACCAGAATAGTAACGACAGCCGGCAGGTTCTGTAAAAACAATCCGAATGTTACTTGATTCATAGAAGGAATGATCACAAAGATGACACCGACCATCCCTACACCGAAGGAATTGGCCCGCTCCATCATTTTGTCACGATAGAAACCGCTCAACGTTCCAGCCAAACCAATGACAAGCGCCCAGATGCTGTAGTGAATTCCGGTAAGGTTTCCGGCTACAACCGCAAGCGATCCACCCAAAAACAATTGAAACAGCAGAATAGAAGAAGTTGCGTAACGATCAGGAATCCAGCTTTTCTTCACAGGCTCTTCTTCCACCTCTTCTGCTTTGCCAATCGATTGGTGTTGAACAGCAGCTTCACTCGCTGCAGCCACATACAGCTTACTTCCCATTTGCGCTTTCACTTTTACTGCATAGCGACGCAGGAAGAACGTCGTCAACGGAAGTCCGATCAAGCTTTGAAGAGAAAGGACAAGGACAGGGATCGTGATAAGAGCTGTTAAACCTAAGGCCTGTAATTTTTCAGATGTAACAACAAAGGCGATGATCCCCCCGGTAAGCGGTCCCGTTCCTGCCGCCGCGGTATTGTAGCCAAAGATCGGGGACACCGTCAGCAGGATGGTGCCTGCCGCAATAACGATTCCGAGCAAAGCGATGATGACCGACTTGTACTGCTGCCTGATGATTTTCATAGGGATCAGTGTACCCATATGGACGATCAATGGAGCGATCAACACAGCCCCGACCGTTGAAAAGGTGGAGTTCGCAACAAGGTCTTTCGGAATGACACCGACCCACATTAAGACAAGATAGCCCAGCAGCACAACTAGCAGCATCGGCACCCTCGCCCTGGTCTTAATGGAGATGACTTCCCCTACCGCAATCAAAGCTAGGATGAGCATCGTGGCTACAACCGGTTCATTTAACAATTAAATCCCCTCCATTAAATTTAGTTGGTTCGTCATTCCTTCTGGGTACATTTTAGACTAGTTCTACTTCTTTCGTTACGGACACACTGTTCTTGTATCGTTTGCCGCCTACATATACCTGTTTAATGTTGTTTGTGTTTAACAGAACGGCGATATCTTCCGCCGGGTTGCCTTCGACCACAATCAAATCGGCAAGCTTCCCTGTTTCAATCTTCCCAATTTCCCCGCCGAGGCCTATTGCTTCTGCAGAAATCTTGGTTCCTGAAACGATTGCCTCCATCGGCGTCAGCCCAACATCATTAACAAGCAGCTCAAGTTCTAATGCATTTCCGCCATGGTCAACAGGATCACAGCCAGCAAAATCAGTACCGGCGGCAATCTTTACTCCGGCGGCATAAGCTTTTTTCATATTTTGGATGTGAAGGTCATAATACGTTTTGGCTTTCTGCAGCCCAAATTCGGGAACACCGTGCTGCGCACCTTCATCAACGATTCTTTTCACGATGGCTAACGTTGGGACAAGGTAAGCCTCATTTTGAAGCATCATTTCGATTCCTTCATCATCAATGAGGATTCCATGTTCAATCGTTTTCACTCCTGCTTTCAGGGCGTTTTTGATTCCCTGGGTGCTCTGTGCGTGTGAAGCAACGTAAGATCCCACAGCTTCAGCTTCGTAAACGATCGCTGCGATTTCTTCAACGGTCAACTGAGGTGAACGCGGGTCATCTTTTTCGGAAAGGACTCCTCCGGAAGAACAGATCTTGATGAAATCCGCTCCGGCACGGAACTGTTCACGTGCTGCTTTGCGGCAATCATCCACCCCATCACACGTGCGGTTGGTATTGAATTCCGGCGGGAGCATATGTATGTCTCCGTGACCGCCAGTCTGCCCTAGGATCTTGTAGGAAGTCTTGACTCTGGGACCTTCATAGACACCGTCGTTGATCAAATTTCTTATGTGAAGCGCGATGGGACTTCCCACATCACGGACTGCGGTTACGCCCGCATCAATTAGCTTTGGCAAATCTTTCAAAGCTCGTCCCATCTGAACTTCTGTCGGTTCAAAGGCTGCCAGCATCAGGTTCAGGTCCTTCACTCCGACAAGGTGGACATGGGCATCGATCAATCCCGGCATGATCACCTTACCGTTCAATTCGACTACTTCAGCATCCTCAGGAACAGCAATTGCATCTGCAGGGCCAACGGCAGCAATCTTTTCCCCGTCAATTAACACCCCTGCATCTTCTATAACTCCTCCGCCATTCCCATCAATCAACAAACCGCCTTTTAAGAAAATCTGTTTCGCCATCCAATCCCTTCTTTCTGAATTATTTAAATTGTTTGTAATCTTATCCTATTCCGATAGTGCCGGTCAATGGTTTTTTGTTAAAAAATGATTGAAATTAAAAATTATATTATGAAAGCGTTTTCTTGCAGAGAAAGGGACAGAGGGACAGGTACATTGTCCCGGCAAGATGAAAAAATCCAAGAAAACTGTCGAAACAGTCCTTTCGATTCATGTAGGTTTTACCTATGCAAATGCGGGTGGAGGGAAAGGTTTAGCCCTGTAAAAAAAACCTTAAACAGTATAAATACTCTACATTCAATACATAGGCTGCTAACATTTTTACTATTTTAAAATAGTAATATCGAGGTTGAAATGTTTATGGACATGGCGTATGAAGACATAGAAGAGGTATGGAAGCAGGTAGAAAAACGGAGACAAATTTTATAGCGGGACGAAGGGACAGGTCCCTTGTCCCGCTTTGCGATGACAAATCTCTTTTGCATGAGAGAAAGTTGGTACCAATGGATGGATGAATAGGTTTCCAGCCCTGGTAGTAGATAAAGACTTCAGCTGTGAATAGTTAGGGTGGGTCGAGGAACCTGTCCCTATGTCCCAAAGAGGTAGAAGAAATTTCAAAAGAAAATCAAACGAGACTTCAATACTTTTCGGTTCCATAAAGAGAAGCTGATGAACAGGCACTTTCAACATAGCTGGCATCAAAAATGGCCAACACACCAATCACATAAAAAAAGCACCCCATAGCATTCAATAAATGTAGGGACGTGGCCATCATTACATTTTAATGGGATATGTTTACAATTGTATCCAATCCTGCCCTTACCCACTCAAAGGGGTAGTATCAGAGGAATTCGTATTCTTCGTTATCCCCCTCACGACGGCAGTTAACAGTTTCATTGACACTAAGGGAACCAGGGCTATATAAATGGCATAAATAAAGCCGTACTTAATGTAATCGCCCAATCCAGTTGAGTCTTTCAAAAGGAAGGAAACATAATCAGTGTTTTCAAGTGCTCCAACTATAGTGGCGAACAGTCTTGTGGCCAAGGCAGCACATCCGAGATAAAACAAGAAATTTGCAAACTTGGATCTTCCCTTCGACAGTCCCATGAGAACGAATGTAAGGGCAAAACCGGTATAAATATAAGAAGCATAATTCAAAGAATATCCTACAATGAAATGGGTGCCTATCAAACAGGCCACCAAGATTGCAATCCCCACAATGAAGAGAAAAATGCTCCCTAGTCCTGACTCTTCATCATCCCCAGATTCAGGACTATACCCAGCTTCGAATTCCCAATAGCCATCGTCATCCTGTTCATAGCCTCTTCGATATAATTCACTTTCGGCTTCACTTCTCTCCCGGTTATCTCCGTGTTCATATAACCTTTCTATTTCGATATCATTTTTCTTCCCATAGTCGGACATTAGAGCATGCCTCCCCGGCCACAAATTTTTATATCTTACCATATTACAAATAATCCAGGGGTATGACATGGTGTAATAAGGTTCTTTCGGAATAGTAAAAAATTCATATCTGAAGGAGGCGGGACAAAATTCGAGTCATAATTCTTTTGCAGGAGGTATGCAACTGTTGAATTATGTCTGATGCCTGAATGAACATGGGAACCAACTGTAACAAATCTTAAACACATTATAGTGGAGTTACCGACATACCCTCATAACCTCCCATTTGAATCGCCTGCCTATAGGCACACAAAATACCCAAAATAAAAACACCATTCCCTCGATCCGTTATCGAGTAGAAAGGTGTTTTAAATTATATATATTACAAGTTGTTATGAATAGACGCGTCTGGTCCCTTTAGATGCAAAGAGCCTTTCCGCACTAATAAGAAGTAAGACAAAAACGCCAAAAAGCTTGCAGACAAGATGATAATCCCCATCGGAAGAGCGGAGTACTCACCCGCTACTCCAACAAGTGGAGCTGTCAAGGAACCAAGCAGGAATGGCAACACCCCTAGTAATGCAGATGCACTTCCCGCCACATGCCCTTTCGTTTCCATAGCCAGGGAAAATGACGCTGTCCCGATAATACTGATGGACATGACTAAAAAGAAAATAGGAAGCGCTACAAATAGAATCGGTGCCTTTAGTAAAATGGCCGTCAGCAAAAGAATGGCAGCTGTATTGGAAAGCCCTAATCCAATTTTCAAAAATGTTCTTTCCGGTATATAGTCTGATAATCGGCCAACCAATTGAGTCCCTATGATTAAGCCCACTCCATTTACCCCGAATAAGAAGCTGAATACTTGAGGGGAAACGCCATAAATGTTTTGGTAGACAAATGAAATACCCGATACATACGCAAAGATCCCGGCTGTTGTAAATCCTTGAGTAAAGGCATATCCGGCAAATTCACGGTCCTTTAATAACATTCCAAAGTTCTTAACAACTTGCTTGAAATTCCCCGGTACCCGTTTTTCAGTTGGTAACGTTTCTTCAAGTTTTAAGGTAACAATGAATGTGAAGATCATGCCGATAAGAGCCAGGACAATAAAAACGCCTTTCCAACTCGTAAACGTCAAAATCGCACCGCCGATAATTGGTGCAATAATGGGACCAAGATTTCCAACCAACATTAAAGAAGCAAAAAACTTCGTTAGTTCCCGCCCACTAAACAAATCCCGTACAATGGCTCTTGAGATAACCAGTCCACCAGCCGCTGCAAATCCTTGAATAAAACGGGAAACGATCAAGGTATAAATATTGGGTGCGATGGCACACGTTACAGAGGATAAAAAATACAAAGTGAGGAAGATGAGCAATGGTTTACGGCGGCCATGTACATCACTCATAGGCCCTATAACTAATTGACCTACTCCGAGCCCTAATAAACAAGTGGTTAAGCTGATTTGAACCAACGAAGCATTAGTGTGAAAATCATCAACAATCGTAGGAAATGAAGGCAAATACGTGTCAATCGTAAATGGACCTAAAATGGCAAGTGACCCCAACAGAAAAGCTAGCTGTACTCTTTTAGTCTTTGATAAGTTCAATTTTCTATCGCCTTTCTCATGAAGTAGATTAATGGTTTGATAGTACCTTTGTCATTGTATACCTTTCTGCAAGGATTATCACTTAATTTGCAACATTATAATTTTGTGGGACGAAGGTGGGACGAAGGGACAGGTCCCTTGTCCCTCAAAGGAGAATTAAGAAATGGGCATAATAGTAGAGAAAAAAACAATAACCTATACTTCAACAAAACAACCAAAAAACCTGGAATAAAAAAAAACACCCTAAAAGCCTCGACAAATCTCGCGGCGTCACTGTCCCCATACATCACTCATACAAACTCGTCCAAAACTTCACAATTTCACTGGCTTGAGCGGTAAAACGCTCATTCCCGTCTAAAAAGAAATCTTCCCCACACTCGCTATTTGTAACTTGAAAGACCTTGTACAGCATTTCCTTCCCGCTCATTCCCAGTGATCCGCCACTCAGATCATCATGGGTACAATAGTCATCAATCGGGGTCCGCTTCCCCTCTTCATCCACATAAAAATATTGATCATTGACGACGCCATAGCTCATTTCTGTTGTCGACGTGCGATAGGTGCCATACCTCTCAATATCCGTATTCAGTAAAGTGGGCAGACTTTCAACATTGATCGGAACCACCTGGAATTCCCCCTCTTGTCCCAGCACCGGTTCCCCCGTCATATGGTAAAAAATAACGACGGAGCCCTCATAACCTTCAGGAATCAAATAGATCATATTCGTCTTTGCCTCCTCCCCACTTGTCGAATACTCAATAGTCATACTCCCCCAAATCGCCAAAGCAGCAAAAGGGAGGACCGTTAACGCTTTCGCGATGTGAATCCCTCTTTCATGTGTATTTCCAGCTTCTTTCTTACTCCTCAGCCATTCATCGAATAAAAAGAACAGTGCCGCATTAATAACTGCGTACAAACCAGCGTTATTCAGTAAAAATTGGCTTATAAAACCAAAGATAATATGAATTAGTCCGGCAGCCACCACTCTTCCTTGAGGCAGTCTCGTCGTTAGTAAATCAGATAGGAAAGATACGGGAAGTCCATATATAAAGTTTCCCGCTCCTGCAAAAAGAAGGACAAACCAACCTACCCAGAAGTATCCATCAAACAGGCCCATGATTGAAAAACCCGCTGTAAACAATAGCGTGGCATATAAAGCTGACTTAACCTTTCTCACCATCACTACAATTCATTCCCTTCCCATGGGACGAAGGGATAGGTTCCTTGTCCCGCTTTGCGAAGACATATCTCTTTTGTATGAGAAAAAGTTGGTACAAATGGATGGATGAATACGTTTTTCCCCATACCTGGCAGTAGATAAAGACTTCTGCTGCTGTGAATATTTATGGCGGGACGAGGAACCTGTCGACTATGTCCCAAGCTCATAAAAAGAATCTTTCCCAAGATGCTGAGTGTA
Organism: Bacillus sp. SRL337; assembly: GCF_984799155.1. Classification (NCBI taxonomy): domain Bacteria; kingdom Bacillati; phylum Bacillota; class Bacilli; order Caryophanales; family Bacillaceae; genus Bacillus; species Bacillus sp. SRL337. The sequence continues at coordinate 4,319,494 of NZ_OZ481793.1, forward strand.
TTCTTGAACTAATGTCTCTAGATCCTCAGATTCATCTATATGGATCCAGTCGTCGATACTTCCTAAATAACAAAACCTTTCCACTTCAAAAGCCCGTTCATTTTCGTCTATCAAAACAAAACGTAATTGGGTGTCGTACTGTTTGTATTTAGGTTGGAGGGCGGGCGGAATGGGTAACTCTTGATCGGCCGTATAGACATAGACCATGTTCTTTTTGATATCCAATTTGAAATCTTTTATTTCAGAATACCTTTCCATTCCTTTTTGAATGATTTGTATCTCCTCATCATGGATGTACTCTTTTGTTTTCTTTCTCAAGTACACTTTCCCATTGGGTTCTTCATATAGTTCATATCCAACTGGAATCTCGCTTATTTCTGCAGCACCTTCTTCTTTTTTCGAGAAATGATAGGACGTATTTCCTTTCTTGGTTATCTTACTATGCAAATAATAGGTATCTCCTCTAAAGTTTTTATACGATAACGGCATGCCGCACCCTCTTTTCTCTTGTGATTATTACTTCGTTTCAGCCTCAAAATCAAGGACGGATATCCTGCAGCCCCTTTAACTGCGATACTTATCTTCAATTATTTTATAATTTATATGGTTAATTTTACCCCACTCCGTCTTTTTATAGTTAAGGCCCTTGAGCATTTCATTGATCCACGCAGGGTCATATTCCCTGAAATGCAATGATTCCGCCCATGCCTTCATGTCCTTATGCTCTGGGTGCTTCTTGTCATGATAAGCCTCCAGAAATTCATAGAACCCATGCATCCCGCCAACATCTTCAGGGGGTGCTGTCTCTGCCCCATCAAGGAGGGTGGGATAACCAAAGTAGTAATCATCGACAATTTGCTCAAGTTTTACGACAAATTTCCAATTATCACCAAAGTCATATGCATATCTGATTTCCTTATACTTTTCCAGATAATCATCGATTTTTAGGCTGGCAGGTTTGCGCACTTCGATTTTCAAACTTTCCTGATAACGCTTCTCGAATTTCTGCATTTCCGGCGGCATTGTTCTCAAACGTTCTTCAAACAAGCCTTTGTTCTTCTTATAATGCTGATGTTCCTGGTAAGCCTCTTCATTATCGGTGACCCTCTTCTGATCCTCAGTCAGGTCGAACTCAAAAAAGTGGTAACTTTCATAAGGATAACCGCTCTGAAAGTTGGACACTCTCTGGATGACATCATGAAGCCTGTTAAATGTCGCTCCTGCTGGCATGATGACTCTCCTCCAAATTAATGGATTGGACTCTTCTAATTCAATCTTTATAATATAGGCTTTCATTTGCAATTCCCTCCATTTACAATTTGACCGCCTGTATTTCAAGCAGCATTATCTCTATGCCACCATTATAAATGATTGGCGGGACGGAGGGACAGGTTCATTGTCCCTTTCACCTAAAGAGACAGAAAAGAAACATGCCGAAATGAGATGCCTCTTTTCATAGAGTAAGATTCTGCGTGAATGGATTTAGAAACGGGCGGGACGAGGAACCTGTCCCTTTGTCCCTTGTCCCTTTGTCCCTATTATGAAAAAAGAGTAAGATAGATAGAAAAATAGGCAATTACTTAAAGGGTGAATTAATTATGATAAGTGCTTCGGCCATTTTCAGCATCGTTATCTTCCTATGCCTGCTCATTCCAATCATTGCATTGGTCATTCTCAGTATTATTAAGCTGCTTGAAAAAGAGTTTGATTACTTGCAGATGGAAAACAAACAGATCCAGCTTCAGACACAGCTGCATCAAATGGAATACCTGCAGCTCAGCCAGCAAATCCGCCCGCATTTCCTTTTTAACAGTTTGAATGCAATGATGTCTCTCGCCAGGCTGAACAGAAATGAAGATCTCATCCAATCAATGGAGAAGTTCTCCCTATTTCTAAGATATCAGAACAGGGATAAGGGATCTCTTATTTCGTTTGAAAGTGAATTGGAGCATACCAAAAACTACTTAGCGATCCAGCAGCTGCGTTTTGGCAAGAAGCTTGAAGTAGAGATGGAGATTGATGAACGCGCACTGCCAACATATCTTCCTCCTTACACCCTGCAGACATTTGTTGAAAATGCCTTTAAGCACGGCATTGAAAATAAACGTGGTGAAAAACGGTTGATAATTGATTTGCGCCGGGAAGGGAACTGGGTCATCTTAAAGGTTTTAGACAATGGCAACAGTGAAAATGAGCCATTCATAACAGACGGGGATGGAACAGGATTGGAGAATATCCGCAAACGACTTGAATTACTATTTGAACTGCATACAGAAGTCTCAATGAAACGAAAGCCAGGATGGACAGAAGTGAGTGCTATTTGGCCATATTCACCGGAGGAATCACAATGAATTTATTAATAATCGATGATGAACCATTAGAGCTTGAACAGCTCACCTACTTGGTAAAAAAACACTATCCGAACTGGAGCATATTCACTGCAGAGGATGTCGTTGAAGCAAAGCAACTGGTAAACCAATATTCTCTCCCTCTCGCTTTTGTCGATATCCAATTGCCCGGGGATTCCGGATTGGACTTTTGTGAATACTTGAGGACAAATGATATAGATACCGAAGTCGTACTTATTACTGCTTATCAAGACTTCAGCTATGCGAAACAGGCAATCCGCCTGAACGTATTGGATTATCTTGTTAAACCGGTGATTGAAAAAGAACTGATCAAGACGATTGAGGATTTTTCACAAAAAAACTCGTTTACAGAAACGAAATCCGTGCTGATCAACAAAGTACTGGAGATTGTCCGCGAAGAGTACAACCAAAAGCTTCAGCTATCCGACTTAGCTATGAAGGTGTTTGTCAGCCCTACTTATTTAAGCAAAAAATTCACTGAAGTCGTTGGTATAAAATTCACAGACTATATCCATGATTTTCGGATTCAGAAAGCGAAGCAGCTGATGCTCGAAAACCCTGATTGGAGTCTGTTCAAAATCGCTGAAATGGTCGGTTTTTCGAGTCAGCATCATTTTAGTAATTTATTTAAGAAAATGGAAGGCATCACACCAAGCCAATTTAAGGAGAACAACTCATGATTGATTGGTATGTTCTATTATTCATTGCTTTTACACTTGTTATTCTTCTAATCGACAAGATTGGAAGATACCGCAGTGTCCATGAATTCACGAATTCCGGAAAAGAAGTCGGCTTAGGCGGTGGAACATACTCTTTGGTGATCCAATTTATGACCGGAGCAACCGTTCTTTTCCCTTTCATTCTTACAGTAAAAGGTGGATTGTCAAGCTTCTTCATTTTTACCTGTTCCTCTCTTATCCTCTATTTGTTAGTTAGAAAATGGACTTACAGCCAGAAGAAAATGGACCAGTTCAATTCTATCGGCAAAATTGACGCTGCTGTATTTTGGATATTTGGTCTTTCCAGTATTGTAAGCATCTTGATCCAGACTTCATTGATTATTATTCTGTTCCGGGATTTTTTTCATCAGTCCTCCTATTCGGGTGTGTTTTTATTTTTAATTTTTAGTTATGTACTATTTGGCTTAGGCGGAAAAATGGGAGTCACACGAGTCGGCAGCCTGATTTTAATCGGGATATTATTCACCATTTCCTTCACAGTCCTGACACTCTACTTAAGGACTGGAACAGAAGCTGTTTACCAGCGGCTTATGACAAACTCCCAAGGAATCTTCAGTGGAAGCTTTTTGGAAAAAGGTTCTTACTTTTTAACATTCCTATTTATTATGGCAGGTCAAACCTTCACAAGTTTTTACTTCTGGGAATCGGTTAAAATGATCAAGCCCAATCACCGTTTATCTGCATTAAGGTATGCTACATTTTCCTGGACCGCCTTATTGCTTTGCTATACAGCTTTGACAATGTACCTGCTTTCGCAAACTCAAACATCGGCATCTACAGAACTACTTGAGTCGGTGATTCAGTCAAATACGATACTAGCTCATATTTTTATCTATACCGGCATTTCCATGCTTGCAGTTGGCGCCGGGCATTCCCTTTACTCAATCGTCAGTCTGTTTCTAAGCATATTGACAGCGCGGCAAACTCAAGAGACATCATCCTATCAAAATTTAAAAGCAGGCTATTTATTTGGAATGGTAATGATTTTGCTTCTAGGACTGGCAGGTGTTCTGCTGGCGGGGTCCTTTGAAAAGTGGCTTCCTTACTTTATGTCCTTCTTTGCCTCGGCAGCTATCCCGTTTTTTTATTTTTATTTGAAAGGACAATTCTCGATAAAGCATTTTTCACTTACACTCGGATTAATGAGCATAGCAGGAATTATACTCAATATGACGGTAGCCGACGTGTGGATGGTCGTACCCGTAACGGTCGCTCTCTCATTTGTTCTGCATTTGCTGGTGACAAAAATTAAATAAGATTGTGCAAAAACAGATTGGATTTTTACAAACAACCCCGGGTGAAAAAGTGTAACATTTTAATTATTCAGAATATACAAAATTAAATTCAGGAGGGATTGAAATGACTGCACAGTTATCGACCGAATCGTTTGTTTATGCCATGGATAAAAACAATAAACCAGCACTGACAGTGAAATCCGGTACACAGGTCGAAATTAATACTTTCGACTGCTTTCAGAATCAAATCCAATCAGAGCATACGACTTTTAACGCGATTGACTGGGATCAAATCAACCCCGCAACAGGGCCAGTTTATGTTGAGGGAGCACAGCCTGGGGACATTTTAAAAGTCACGATCGATGACATCGAATTAGGGAACCAGGGTGTCATGGTTGTTGGACCTGAGCTTGGTGTCATGGGACATCGCCTGGAGAGGTTCGAAGTAAAGATCATTCCTGTCAAAGAGGATAGAGCGATTTTCAATGAAAAACTCGCACTGCCGCTAAACCCTATGATTGGCGTTATAGGAGTAGCTCCAGAAGGCGAAGCTGTCAATAATGGCACTCCTGGAGCACACGGCGGAAATATGGACACAAAGCTGATTACAACAGGGGCAACCCTTTACTTCCCTGTGTTTCATCCTGGTGCACTTTTTGCGCTGGGAGATTTGCATGCCGCAATGGGGGATGGAGAAATCAGTGTGTCGGGCATTGAAATCCCTGCAAAGGTAAAGGTTACGCTTGAAGTCATCAAAGGGCACAACATCAATCATCCAGTTTTGGAAAACGAAGAAGGTGTGGCCACTCTCGTATCAAAAGAACTTTTAGATGAAGCTGCCAATACAGCTGTCGAAGAAATGATCGATTTGCTCCAGCCACAGACAGACTTGTCTTTAGCCCAGTTCATCATGCTGATGAGTGCAGCAGGTCAGGCACAAATCAGCCAAATCGTTGATCCGCTGAAAACGGCACGATTCTTTGTGCCACGGTCCATCCTAGAAGCGTACAATATCCAACTCTTCAAGAAAGAGGAGGTATAATCAATGGCTGAACTTCAATCTAACCAAACACAATCTAATATGGGTTATAAACAGGAGTTAAAAAGATCCCTGACATTCTGGGATTTGCTGATTTACGGTCTCGTATTTATGGTACCTATCGCTCCATTCGGGATTTATGGCGCAGTTGCCGAGGGTTCAAACGGGATGGTCGCCCTTGCCTACCTCATCGGGATGGTCGGGATGATTTTCACCGCATTAAGCTACGCTAGAATGTCTGAAGCCTTTCCGATTGCCGGCTCGGTATATGCCTATGCACAGCGTGGCATCAATGATTCTGTAGGTTTCATTGCTGGCTGGCTTATATTGCTCGATTACATTTTCGTTCCAGCACTTCTTTATTTAGTCAGTGCCGCGGCTTTACATGATATCGTTCCAGATATCCCATTACTCGTATGGCTCGTGATTTTTATCGCGATCAATACAGTGGTCAACGTGCTGGGAATTGAGTTCACCGCGAAAGCGAACAAAATCATTGTCGTTGCCGAATTAATTGTTTTAGTGATATTCGTAGCTGTCGGTATTTTTGCCATTACGAAGGGGGTCAATGGTGCTGAGTTCACTTGGAAACCCTTATATGATGCAGATAATTTCAGCATGGGTACAGTAATGGGCGCAGTATCAATCGCTGTACTTAGCTTTTTAGGCTTTGATGCGATTTCAACATTGGCGGAAGAATCAAAAGGCGGAAGTAAAGCAATTGGGAAGGCAATCATTTTCTCTTTACTTGTAGTGGGAGTCCTGTTCATCATTCAGACTTGGGTAGCTGCATTGATCTGGCCTGATTATACAAACTTTGAAAACGCTGATGTTGCATTCTATCAGATTGCTGAAATCGCTGGAGGCCCTTGGTTGAAGTGGATGACGATCATCGCAACCGCAGTTGCCTGGGGAATTGCCGACGCACTTGTTGCACAGGCAGCCATATCACGAATTCTGTACAGCATGGCCCGCGACCGCAAGCTGCCAAAGGTCCTGTCAAAAGTGCACCCTAAATTTAAGACACCATATGTCAGCACCCTGCTTGTTGCAGTGGTCTCGTTGATTGTGACAGCATTCTTTGCTTCACAAATCGGTGCATTGGCATCAGTGGTCAACTTCGGTGCATTATCAGCATTCTTGTTCCTTCATGCATCTGTGGTCATTTATTTCATCAAAAAGCAAAAGAGCAAGCAGTACTTTAAACATCTGGTACTTCCGCTGATCGGGTTTATCATCATCGGGTATGTATGGTTTTCTCTTGATCCACTATCCAAACAGCTGGGATTCATCTGGCTTGGGATCGGAATTGTCTATCTGATCCTGCTGAAAGTATTCAAAAAAGATACCGCGCTTGACCTGGAATAAATAACAGTTAAAAAGCCTAGCCTGCAGAGAAAGACAACTCGTCCGGTTGAGAGGGAGAAAATGCCTATTTGCTGGTGGTTTTGCGGGTTAAAATACAAAGACTTTTGCAGGCTGTTTTGAAGTGTAATATGTATGAAAAATTGCCCGAAAAAGAGGAGCTGCCAACGACCTTGCAGCTCCTCACTTCTATTATGCGTTATTCAATTAAGCCCCAGATCGGTTGAACAGCCGGTTTCCCGTTAAACTTTTGCATTCTGCAGCAATGAAACCAGGTTCTCTGCTAATTGAGGTATATAGAGGGAAAAATTCCTCTTAATTAGCAAATAGTATTGAAAACAGCTTAAATAGAGGGACAAATTCCTCTTATATGACTCAAAAAATGTGAAAATAGGCAGCTTTGCTTTGTATAAAGGGAAAAACTCCCCTTATTTTCCGCAAAAACCACGTCTACTCTACATCTAACGGTAAAAACTCCCCTTATTTTTCTCCCACTGGGTTATTCCTCTTTCTCTCCCATCTATTGTATCTGGCAATAACAAATCCGCGGACAAATTTGTAACATAAAATGCAGACCAGTTTGCAACACCACATAAATTTATGTGGTAGTGCAAATTGGCCTGCAAATCAGTATGCAGCAATAAGCGAAAAAACACCGAAACCATTGGTATGCCGATAAAAAAGCCGATACAAAATGCTATGCAAATTGTACCGCAAATTACCTTTCAATTTATTGGTTTCTCCCTCTGTACTGAACGGGTTACAGAGAAAGAATCTGCAGGTTTTTTTTATAGGGCTGTACTCAAGGCCTTCTTCTTGGAATCTACTCTTTCTAATAAAAAATGGTTCTATGAACTATCCTATGACAAAAGATGATTCTTAAATTATGACAAGTGGAAGCTTTCCTGTTCCTTATTATCCTTTTAGAGAAACCCTGACTTAGAGGATGCAAGGATTGCCTATGGGTGGATAAAGAAACTAAAGATGGATTTTGGATACAGGGTGGATATAATTAAGGGTACTTGCAATGAAAATATGGATATTACAGAGTTAATTAAGAGATTTGGAGATAATTAGGATAATGAAAGGGTGCCGTTTTAGAAGGGGGAACTAAAGAGAAAAAATTCAATTTTAAATTAGGATAAGTATCATTAATGTTTATTCTACTCAAGTAAAGGGGTGTTTTTATGAGAAGGCGTTTAATTACGTTGGGTTTAACTGTAATGATTTTAACTGGATGCGGCTTAGAAACAAAGCAACTTAGTGAGGTTTATGAAGGATTTCCAAGGTGAATAAAGTTGAAGTTGCAGACGGGAGTACTGGAAACTCAATAACGATTACTGACAAAGAAGTGGTAAACCAATTCATTGAAGATACTAAAGAGGTAAAGTTTATTCCTTTTGAAGATCAATCGGAGAGGGATGGATTCCGCTATTCTATCAACTTTTTTGAAGGAGATAATGAAACCTTTTCCTTTGGATTAACTCAAATAGACGATAACTACTACTCCACCGAACCTGATTTGTACCCAATTGCAATTGAATTTTACGAAGAAAACAAAACTAATTAACTTCTGAAAATATAACCAACAGAATATTTCCCTAACATTTCGATTACAGAATAATTTTAAATAGAATCTGAATATTTGGTGGATGTTGTATTAATGAGGGACAAAAGGACAGGTGAACTGTCCCAATCCCCTTACTCATAACAAGCAAAAGTTATTCGTCCAATTGAACTAATACTTGTTTCTGACCAACCCTATAAAAAAGCCATAACTTCTTAGGATGGGTCATGGAAACGTTGCATGCACAGTCCTATTCATTTAAGAAAGCTATTACTGCGGGACAAGGAACCTGTCCCTGTGTCCCTTCCTGTGTCCCTTGTGACCATACTAAGACTTTTTATAATAAAACCGTGAAAGGGCAATTCCCACTGCGCCCAGAGCGATGAATAATACAGCACGAACCAGTATGGAGATATACGCGATATCTATAAAAATAACTTTTACAAGAGTTAAGAAAATCAGGACGACTCCCAGCAAACGGATTTTTTTATCTTCTCTTTTCACCCCGATAATAACACCAATGATGGAGTAGGACACCCAGAGACCCGAAATGATCAAGCTTTGAACATCAGAAGAATAGCCTTGAGTGGCTGCGAGCCCTAGTTGTGTAATAAAGGCCAATAGCAGCACGGCCATGGCTCCAAATAGTAACCGCATGGTCATGTTGAAATCCAAGAATTTTTTATAGAATGCCTGATTTCTTTTCAGGGTGAATTTTAACCCCCAGCCTGAAAGTATCAAAATGAGCCAAGCCGTTGTTTGGTAAGAAAACACATCAGATATGTGGTCGGTAATAATAGCGGTCAATCCGATAAAATAGAGAAGTAAAGCAAGCAGGGACTGTATTCTTCCTTGTGTCGTTAACCCTGCATACAACGCGATCACCCCTTGGATCACCAATAGAGCTCCCACTTCTTCGTAGTTCAGCAGATCAGCCAGAAGCAAAGCTATGGAGTAAGTGGCGACCGGAAGAAGAGTGCGCAGTTTATCCGCTCCTCTTTGCCAATAAGATAAAGCAAGGTAAACAGCAACAGACATCACAAGGAATAAAGTATATTCTGAATCATCCAGCCACATGACTACCCATCCTTGAGTTACTACGAAGCTTGTCAACAAGGTGGCTCTTTGATAGACAGGATAAATTTCTTTCGTGACAAACATCCCTAACAGAAAAACATGCTGAATAATGATTCCAAGGACAATGATTTCGAAATCGCTTCCCTGGGTGACACTGTAGACAAGCATCGCCGGGTGAAGCAGGATGAAACTGGTTAGATACAACCAGATATATTTTTTGTACATAGCGTAGAAGATCAGGATGATAAAAAACAGCACTTCATAGCCGGTAAACAATAGTATGTTTGTTGAGGTTCCCTCTATCAAAAAAGGAACAAGGAAGCCGGTAATCGACGAAAGGACCGCAATCGGCTGGGAATTGTGCCTGTCAGATAAGTAAATACCCAACATCACCCAGCTTACATTCAATAGAAAAGCAAGAGCTCCTGGAATGATTCCATAAAGGGCGTTGCCTGCAAATGTGGTCAATATCAGGATGGGAATCGAACCCCCGATGAGTATCTGTCCAAGGGCGTTCCTGCCTTTCTTGACCTGCCTTTCGCCCAGCCAAACGAAAAAGCCGGCTAGTGCAACCCCGAGCAGGATCCTGATCGGCTCCGTAATCAAGCCGGTATCCACCATTGCTTTATAGCCCCATAAAACCCCAAGAATGAGCACAAGAATGAATACCCTCGGCAGCCAGACCTGGCCGATCAGTTTCTCATAATCCACGGTAGTATCTTCAATCTTGGGGCCAACAGGATCTGCAGCTTTTGTTTCAGCCTGTATCAAAGGTTTCTGCTCTTGTTTCTCCACCCCCGGTTTAGAGTCTGTACGGTTAAATGGCTTACTGGCAGCCGAATGGGATGAGGTCTTTAGTTTCAAAACGTCAATTTGCCGTTCTAATTCTATAACTCTTATTTCCAACTCTTCTACCTTTTTTTCTAAAGTCATACTGCACCCACTCTCTATATAACTTAATCCCATTATATCCTAAAATACGGAAAATAGGGGACCGATCTTACCCTTGTCCCATACATCTACTATTATAATTATTTGAGTTATAAGATTATGTGAGGAACCCAGCTTTTAGAACGAAGCGGCACTGTTTTTATTCATTCAAAGAAAGACATATCATTGAGACAGGTCTCTCTTCTGTGTTTAATGCATAGCGGTACGCCTTGACATAATCTATAGGTTGCAAAGAAAAGACGGGACGGGTGTCTGCTGCTGTGTCCTTGCTGGATGGTATCTTTTTTGAGGCCTGTTAAGAACAAGTAGTTGTAATAAATCGTTGTCATCTGAAGGTGACATCGCGAAGAAATTCTTACTCTCTTTGTTTTACAATCCTGGCAATTTCCCTTTCGTTCCTTACTGCTTTTTCCCAGATATATTCTTGCTCTAATTCTAGGGTCTCAATTTAGTGACAAGTTCTATATGGCGCTGTTCGCTTTCGACTTTCCTATGACTGACCATTACATCCAAATTGCCAACACTCGAGATTAATTGAGAAAGCATTCCTTCCATTCTTTCAGCCATTTTTAACACCCCCTTCTTTTAAAAATAGTTTAGCCGTTTTAATTAATCTGGGTTAGGCCAATTGCCAGTACTAGTGGTCTCAACATGTCCCTGTGTCCCTGAACAACCAACTCTAGAACATAAAGCACCGAGGGTTAAGCGCTCACTAACCCATACCTTCGAAACACCGGCTTCAATGTGACATGACTCAGGCATTGAGATAGATTTGTTACCCCTAGAAAAATCATCAGCCACAAGGGGTTGGTGTTTTTTCTCGGGAAGCGGGGTCGGCCCCCTGCTTGTAAATATCGGCGGGACGAGGAACCTGTCCCTCTGTCTCCATCTAAATCGTAAAGTTATTGCAGGTCAAACAGGCTTTCTTGTCGAAAGATAAACATATGAATTTCATTAATTGGGGGAATGAACGATGGCAGAAGTTTTGTTGTTACATCATGTTTTAGGGAGAACGAAGGGGATTGAAGCAATCGCCGATCAACTGAGAGGTGCAGGGCATACTGTGCACGTGCCAGATTTATTTGACGGCTGCACTTTCTCCACGCTGGAGGAAGGCTTGGCATTCGTTAAGGAAATCGGATTTGGAGAAGTGACGGCGCGCGGTGTACGCGCAGCCAGCGAGCTGACACGCGAGGTCGTCTATGCTGGTTTTTCACTCGGTGTCCCGGCAGCACAGCAGCTCGCACAAACTCGTGAAGGAGCTAAAGGTGCACTATTTTTTCATGCCTGCCTCCCGACCTCTGCGTTTGAATCTGAGTGGCCGGCTAACGTGCGTGTGCAAGTACACGCCATGAGTGCAGATCCTTTTTTCGTTGAAGACGGTGACATCGACGCGGCCCGTGAGCTTGTTGCTTCGGCCAATGACGCTGAACTATATCTGTACGAAGGCAAGGAACATCTCTTCACCGACAGCAGTTTACCATCTTACAATGCTGAGGCGACGAAACTTGTAATGGAGCGAGTTCTCGACTTTCTCGCATAATTGTTAGAAATTTTTTCAGCAGATGGGATATATCTAGACCCAAATAGTACGCGCAGACAATGATTTTAGCTGTTTATTGCAAAATAGAAGTGGCAATAAATCCGTCAAGTTCAAGACAAAATGAGCCATCAGTTTCAGGAGGGACAAAGGCGGGACAAAGGGACAGGTTCCATGTCCCGTGCTGGTTCAATTTATTATATACACAAAAAAAGACATGTGGCGATGACATGTCTCTTTGGCATGCCCAAGGGATGAATAGGTAATTCACAGCTCAAGCAGCTAGATCAAAGCTAAGGATTATTCAAAATTAAAGAATTTTTACTGTGAATATATGGGGGGACGAGGAACCTGTCCCTATGTCCCTATCCCTTACCTTACTTTCCTTTGAATTCTTTCATTCTCTCTATTAAGTCCGAATCAACTTGTTCTTTATTTTGACTTACATATTTATACTCAAAATATTCAATTCTAGCTGCTGGTCCAAATTCACTATCATGCCAATTTGTATAATCAAAATGTATATTTAGTTTTCCCGATGCATTAAGTAATAATGTCACTGAGAACCAAGGTTCTTGGTCATTATCAGTAAAGACTTTTTGAAGTTCAACAGTTAGTTGAAATAATTTGTGTAGCTCTTTATTATAAGTCCTCTTGTCAACAGCGTATATTTTTGGAATATAATGCGAAAAAACGCACTGCTCCTCACCTTCGGGTTTGAAAAAGAAGAAAACTCCCCCTTCTCCTCCTTTAACTTCACCATTAAAATAAATATCAACCCATTCGGTTGGAATCATGTCATTAACCTGTTGTGCAATTTCTTTATATAATTCGTTTAATTCTGTCTCAAAATTCATTAATATCAGGCCGCTGACTTAATTGCAATTTCACGAATGACTGGAAATTGCCCTTCAATTTCATATTCGACCATAAAGGAATCAGGCCGCATTGAATTATTAGAATAGATTGGTTCTATATTAACAGAGACCTTCTTTGGCGGTACCTCTTTTAATGCATTTCCCCATTCAGTCTCCATATCATACCAAACTCCACCTCTCCTATTAATCTGACTGTTTTGGGGCACTAGATTGTCTATATCTCCAGGACCATTAAATTGTGCACCTATTAAATGACCACCATCATCATCCGGTAATCTATCTTTATCTCCTACAGTTGCTTGTGCATACTTATTTCTGTCAGCCTTTTTTAATATAAGTTCAGGAGCCTCAACATTTACGATTCGCCCATATTCATCTGTAGTATATTTATAATCATCATTTGTTATATACCTCGCATTAGGAAGTAATTGTTTCTTACCATTTCTACCTTTTACAATATGTCTTCCAAAATCAATTTCTTTTATTTCCTTAATAATTTTTGTTCCACCATCAACCCTATCACCCTGCGACACCCTCCCCTTCCCAGGAATCACCACATGCCCATTCTCATTCATCAAAAATCTACCCATCTTGGAAAAAACATCATATTGAACAGCCTTGGAAATCGGTCCGGCTACTACCTTCTGATAGGTCTTGTCTATGGCGGTTTTAATTTTATCCGGGTTCAGGACATTTCTTGTTTTTCTGAATAAGTCTTGGAGGTTCGAGGAAAGTCTATCCAGTTCCATTGCCCGTTTTCCGCTGCGGGAAGAAAGCAGGTTATGAACGGTGTCTTCCACTTTTCCGAAAGTACTTTTGACTCCGTTCTTGATGAAGGTCTTTATTTTGGCGGTGGTAAAGACATTGTAAGGAACGTCCGACTTGGAGTTCATTTTGCCGGCTTTGCTCATTTTGCTGACTCTGTCTACGCCCTTGCTGCCGAAAATGGATGCGGCGATGCAGGTGCCTGCATAGGAAAAATACCTGGCTCTGCTTCGTATATCTCCATTGACGACCTCCTCTTCATAGGATTGCTTCAGGTCATTCCAAATGTATTTGGCGGTGTCGATCGGATGCAGAACAGTATTGATAGCCCCCTTGAAGAAGCCGATGGGATCCGTGAACAGGGCGATGAGTGAGTCGGCGAGGCCGGCCATGATATAGACGATCGCAAAGAAACTTCCTTCCAATGTTCCGAGGAACTGGGAGAATTTTTGCGACAGCCTTACTGAGGCATACTCTGATAATTTTGTTAGAAACGACGATTCATCGATAATCATTTTTTATTTTTCTCTATTATACCAAGCTTTCCTTTTTGAAAAACAGTTTGAAGCTGTGTGATTTCCTGTGTCATGGAGTGGACTTGCTTTTCTAAAGAAGAGAGGGAAGATGTCTGTATATGGTCGAATTCTAGCAGTTTTTCGATGCTTCGTTCTTTTTCCCGGTGGGCGATGGCCGACTGCTGCAGAAACGGTCCATCCTGTATCCTTGGTACGGAAACGATATCCGATACGCTCCGCAGTGCAGCGTTTGCCTCACTTGTCAGGTCCATCGTCGTCTGCCATGCGCGTTGAATGCCTTGCTCGACACCGCTTTCCAGGAAGCTCTGCCTGATGAACCTAGCAGGTGAAGGCTCAAGGGAATAAAGGGCTTCTTTCATCTCCCTTAGGACGGATTGGTAGTCTGATAGAAACAGCTGGTACTTTTCCAGCATGGGAAGATGCTTGCTGCGGTAAAAATCACGGATCGCCTCCCCGCCTTCTCCCCTGAAAGCATCATCCAGATTAACCACGTCTTTGACTGCCTTTTCAATCTGTTCCATCTGATCTTTCTGGGAGGACAAGGTTTCCTCAATCTCTTTCAACCCACTATGAAAGGCTTCCACATCTAGTATTTTCATAGAGTGCCTCCCTACCGGCTCAATGTGATCATGGAAGAAAGGGAATGATCGGTTTCTTCCATGGTTTCTACCGAATGGTGTGCAGCCGCTTGATTTTCCAAGAGAAGCTGTTTATAGCTCTCAAGCATTTTCCGACATTGTTCGTTCAGCTCATTCATCTTATCAATTACCTGCAGTTCGTTATCTCCGCCAATCTGTCTTGGATAGTGGGAGTTCCAGGCATCGACCGTCTGTCTAAGCGTCGAAAGGGCTCTCTCCGTCTCATTGTACTGAATCTTGATTTCAGTGGGCATTTGATCGGTCCTTTCTTATTAAATATAAAAATTGATTTCAAAAAACACCTATAAAATTCCAATTCGTAAATATAGTACCATCGTTTTCCTATTCATTCTATTTTCAACTTTAAATTTAGCAAAAACAGGTAAATGCACCCTGGACTTTAGTAATGACATAGACAATAAATAGCCGCACTTTTTGATACTTCATGATGTACCAATACAAACCCGTGCTGCTTTTCTTTCGGGCCTTCCTCGGCAAATGAGCATCATCTCTTTATCGATTTGATAATTGGTTTAAAAAAGTTAATGGGGTATTCGAAAAGAGATTACAGGAAAGAAGGCTTTTAGGCGAAGGATTCGGCAGGAAAAGAAACTACCACTCCTACTCCCCCAAATGTTCATCGCAAAATCTTTCTAGATAAATCAATCTCTAATGAATCACCAATCACATCTGCTTGTCACAGACCATAATACCAACCTTCTACTGATTGAAAAAATTTGTTGGTACGAGGACTCTTTGAACTGCCCCTCTGTCCCATGCTTAAAAAGAATTTAATTGGGCAAAATTGCTGCCTTTTTGGGCACAAAGGGATAGGGGAAGAAGGGATAGGTCCCTTGTCTCGCTTTTGTGAAGGAAGTTGGTACTTTTATGATAAAGGCTTTTATTTGCAATCCCTCCATTTAGAAAAAGATCTTCTATATGGTCATTATTAATGATTGCAGGAAGGAGGGACAGGCACCCAACCTAACCACATAACACTTAAATATAGCAGTAGATTCCAGCATAGTCTAAGAGGTGTACAGGAATGATTCAATGAAAGGGATTGTACAAAATAGTGATTAGCGGTGTTCCAATGGATGATATGGTCCTATGAAAATGTAAAAAAAGAGACATGTTCGATGACATGTCTCTTCTTCATAAGAGAGAAGAAACAGACCTCTCTCCTCAAGTATTTAAGCTGTTCTTCTCTTATAAAGGAAGATCGAACCGCCGCCAACCAGAATTAACATTAATCCTGTTAATAAAATATTAAATGTGTTCGTTCCTGTATTTGGAAGCTTATCCCCTGGTATTTTGACAGGATTTTCTCCCGGTTTGTTCCCTGGGTTATCTCCAGGCTTGTTCCCTGAATTATCTCCTGAGTCTTCTCCCGGGTTATCCCCTGGGTCTTCTCCTGGATTATCTCCCGGGTCTTCTCCAGGCATTGAACTAATATCTACAATTCGGCCTTCCACTTCAGTTGGGATTCCTTCACTGCCTATAGTGACCAAATGATCACGGAAGTTTTCCCAGTCAGATAGACCCAGATCGGTTAAACGGCCTTCTGCATAAGCTTTCGCAAAGACGTCATATCCATCTCCGCCTTTTGCTGTGAAAGCATTTGTTGCGATGGTGTATGTTTCTTGATCAGAAATCTCAACATATTGACCATCTTCATTCAGATATTTGATTGACACTACACGTTCGCCTGCAGGCTTGGCAGAATCAAATTCTACTTTCCCTCCGGCAACATGCAGGAAGCCTCCATTTTCACCTGGGTATTGACTGAAGCTGATTTCGAATGCTTCTTTAAGTTCAGCACCGGTCAAATCCATTGTTGCCAATGTATTGGCAAATGGAAGAACTGTGATGATTTCTCCTACAGTAATCGGACCTGCATCAATTGCTGCGCGGATGCCACCACCGTTTTGCAATGACATGATAATATTTTCACCTGTAAAGTTTTTAGCTTTTGAAAGCATTCCATCGGTAATCAGGTTACCCAGGATTGTCTCGTTTTTACGTACACTTGGATTCGTATTGTCACCGTTCGTTCTAGGGTTTTCCAGTGCAATTGGAGTTGAAACGCCGATTTCTTGTTTTGCTACCGCATCGACCTGTGCTTTAAATGGAGCCAATACATCCACTGCTTCTTGGTCAGCTGTTTTGTCACTGATTTTTATTAAGTTTCCGTCATTGTCTATAACAACACCATTTTCATCGAAACTTACATCAAGAACACCTAGATTACTGTTAGAATTTCCTGTTTGCACGAGTACAGTTGGAGTGGCATCCTCAGCTACAACAACTGGTTTAGATAACGCTGTATGGCTATGTCCGCCTACGATAATATCAATGCTCTCTACTTGCTCTGCAAGAACAAGGTCATTATCAACTGCTGCATTGTCATCATAACCAATATGGGTCAATGCAATAATTTTGTTAACGCCTTGCGACTCGAAGTACTCTACTGATTTTTCAGCCTCTTCAAGATAATTTTCAAATGTAATGGAGCCCGGACTGGAAATATCGGCAGTTTCTTCTGTCGTCAAACCGAAGATACCAACTCTCTCACCGTTCACTTCTTTAATGATGCCATTGTAGATCTCGCCATTGTCATATACGGATTCAATAGAATCATTGAATAGCCCGTCAAATTTGGCATCTTTTGAAAAGTCAACGTTCGCACTTACAAATGGGAAGTTCGCTCCATTAACAAAGTCAGCCAACGCCTGATGGCCTTCTGGTGAGGAACCTAAGTCGAATTCATGGTTACCGAACGTCATGGCGTCATAACCCATAAGTTTCATTAAGGCAAGTTCAGCTTCACCTTTGAATTCATTGAAATATAAGGTCCCGGTGAATGCATCCCCAGCGTCAAGAAGGAGTGCATCAGGATTTGCTTCTCTAACTTCTTTTACAGCAGTAACTGTCTTCGGCATGTTCTCTAAAGCTGAATGAGTATCATTTGTATGCATGACAGTCAGATTATATTGTCCTTTTACATCAGTGATTCTGCCTTCTACATCCGTCGGAATTCCCTCACTGCCGATGCTGATCAAGTGATTCCGGAAGTTTTCCCAATCAGACAGGCCTAAATCAGTTACACGGCCTTCTTCATAAGCTTTCGCAAAGACGTCATATCCATCTCCGCCTTTTGCTGTGAACGCATTGGTTGCGATAGTATAAGTTTCTTCATCTGAAATTTCGATATATTTACCATTCTCATTCAGATATTTGATTGATACTACACGTTCGCCTGCTGGTTTGCTGGAATCGAATTTCACTTTTCCTCCGGCTACATGCAGGAACCCGCCATTTTCCACAGGATATTGACCAAAGCTGGTTTCAAATGCCTCTTTCAGTTCTGCGCCGGTCAGATCCATCGTTGCCAGAGTATTGGCAAACGGGAGAACAGTGATGATTTCTCCTACAGTGATTGGGCCTTCATTGATGCCCGCACGGATTCCCCCGCCGTTTTGCAAAGCCATGATGATGTTCTTGCCCGTGAAATCTTCAGCCTTAGCAAGCATACCATCTGTAATCAAGTTGCCAAGGATTGTTTCATTTTTACGTACACTTGGCTTGGTATTATCGCCGTTTGTACGCGGACTTTCCAATGCAGAATCAGTTGTGACTCCGATTTCTTCATTAGCGACTGCATCGACACGTGCTTTAAATGGTGCAAGCACCTCCACCGCTTCTTGATCAGCAGCAATCTCTTTTGTGATTGGTATTACGCGCCCATCATATGTTGCGATTACATCATTTTCATCAAAATTAACATTCAAAACACCGAGGTTGTTGTTTGAATTGCCGGTTTGCACGATGATAGTCGGTGTCTCATCTTTTGCAACAATCACGGGTTCACTTAATTTTGTATGGCTGTGTCCCCCTACGATAACGTCAATACCTTCTACTAATTCTGCAAGCAAAAGGTCATTATCTATTGCTGCATTATCGTCATACCCGATATGTGTCAATGCCACTATCCGGTTGACTCCTTGTTCTTCTAACGAAGCAACAGCTTTTTCAGCTTCATCAATGTAATTCTTAAGCGTTATAGAGCCCGGGCTTGAGATATCAGCCGTTTCCTCTGTCGTCAAACCGAAGATACCGACTTTCTCGCCGTTCACTTCTTTGATGATGCCATTATAGATTTCACCATTTTCATAAGAAGCTTCAATGGAGTCGTTGACAAGTCCATCAAATTTCGCATCTTTTGAAAAATCCACGTTCGAGCTTACAAATGGGAAGTCCGCTCCTTTTACAAAGTCAGCCAGAGCTTGATGGCCTTCCGGTGAAGAGCCTAAATCAAATTCATGGTTACCAAAAGTCATAGCATCATAGTCCATCAGATTCATCATGGCAAGATCAGCTTCACCTTGGAACTCATTGAAGTATAAAGTTCCAGTAAATGCATCGCCTGCATGAAGAAGCAATCCATCCGGAGAAACGGCTCTAAGATCTTTTAGTGCTGTTATTGTCCTAGGCATCAAGTCCAATGCTGAATGGGTGTCATTGGTATGGAAAAGAGTTAGGTCCGGTCCTCCCAGATCAACTTGAATCAATACAGGATCATGGTCAGATGCACGGCCCTGCTCTTCTGTAAAGTTCGCATTGATATGGATCATATCAACTGAAGTATTGGACACAAGATTATTAGAAACCAGTATATGGTCCAGAACTTGGTTGTTTCCTTGGAAGAAGTATGAGAAACGATCCTTGACAGGAACTGAATCTACCATATTCGTCAAAACTCCGCCTTTTAGCGTATCGAGTGCCGGGGTGAATTCAAAATCATTCATATCTCCCGCAACAATCACGTTCAAAGCAGGATTTTTTGCAAGTCCGGCATCAATGAAGTTGTTGACTTCTTGCGCTAATTGCAATCTCTCTGCTTCAGAACCCAATTTAGGCGGTTGGTTTGCACCCCATCGGGATTCATCTCCACCCTTGGAATTAAGATGAGCGCCGATGACTACAACGCGTTCGCCTTGAAACTCGAATTCTGCGGCAATCGGCTTACGGGTGTCAACGAATTGATCTGGATTGATCACTCCTGGATTAAGCGTTAAGTTTCCTTCTTCGGACCAAGCATTTGCTTGTGTGGCAGCACCTTTTGTACCCTCCACTAGAGTTACTCGATCTGGATTATACAAATAACCCACCCGGATATTCCCGCCAGGTGCACCACCATTTGTATTGTTAACAGGTGCAACATCTGTCCAAGCATACAAGGGACCTCCAGCAGCCACAATGGCATCAATCAAGCGCTGGTAGCTCTCGGATGCATCTGCATTGCCAGAATTAGTCTGTCCATCATTATCTTGAACCTCTACAAGCGTAATGACATCAGGGGATTTCATATTATCAACAAATGATTCTGCAATCTTCGCCACTTTTTCATTGGGTGTATTGTCAGCATTGTTTGAGAAGTTTTCGACATTGTAACTTGCCACAGTCAATTTGTCGTCTGCAGGTACGATGTCTGTAACTTCAGGTGTAACATTCGATGGGATGACACCCGGCAATGTACTCTTATCAGTCACTATTCGGTAGCCTGAACTTGAATAAGAAAGAATACCAACTACATCTCCATCAAATTGGTCTCCTGCATTATAAGTAGTACCCACACCAGATAGCATGATTTTCTCAGGATTATAATCGTCTGCTGCGATATTCAACCCACCATTAACATTTACCTCGTTATTTGTTGTGCTTTCCACAATAATTGGAACCTCGCCGGAATATGGCGGTCCGACAACAAGAGCATCTGGGAACGAAAGGCGCATAGATTCAACCGATTCCCAGAAGTCGATACCATCCTCTTCAGGATCGAAAGACTCCAATTTATCGTTATCGATGATTTTGTTCGGAGGTACAATATCTTTCCCCACTACAAGAGGGGCAGGAAGGTCAGCAGTACCTGTCTTGGTTACTGCAGTTCCAGTAATTTGCGTTCTGGAAAGGTTTGCGCCTCCACCATATTCTGTCACTGTCCCGTCTACAGAAACTGTATCCCCAACAGAGACTCCATGGTTTCTTTGGTATACTTCTATAGCTTCAGAAGTTGCGGTATCCTCATCTGCATTCTCAACATCTTGCATAACAAAACTATTTGCATTGAAGATATGAGTCACAACACCAGTAACGTCTGTCACTGAAGATCCATCATATTCAGAAGCATGGCCTTTCCCTTGGATGTCATGGATATAGATACCTTCAGTATTCAGAATTCTATAAGAAAAACTGAATATATCACTCTCATTACCATCAGCAACCGCGATTGCTTTAATGGTTGTTTCTCCAGTTTCCAGAGCAATTGGCTGAGTATACTTTTCACTTTCCGTATTTGGAGCTGAACCATCAATAGTGTAATAGATTTCAGCACCTTCAATATCGGATTTCAATTCAATTTTCGTACCTGCTTCTACAACTCCTTGTGCCTGAGTTGAATATACCGCCGGCTTGTTGACTAGATCGTAGCTTTCCAGACCAAGCGTTTTCAAGTGATAGCCAGCACTGTTAACAGATCCAATTCCTGTAAGATGAACCATATCCCCTTCTTTGTAGTGCTTGATTAGTTCATCATAAGTGGAACCTGTGCGGTTATCGTGAACGACAGTAACACTTCCTCCGCCCTCAAATACCGCTTCAAAAGTAGCCGTTCCATAATTATCTTTTTTCAAGTCGGTAATCTCGACATTTTCCAGCTTTAACCATTCCCCTTGCGTACTTTCGTCCACTTTTGTCACAGACTGTGCTGCAGGAAGACTGTTGCCTGACGAAAGAATTTCCTGCTCGGTAGGTTTGATCTCCAACTCATCATTATAAGTTAGCAATTCACCGGTGATTTTGACTTTATCTCCCGGTTTAACACCCTGAAGACTATTAAAAACAAGAATCCCAGCTGTTTCATCTTGTACGTAGAAGGTGTCATAACCCCACAGTCCTGTATTCGTTGTAGCAATTCCTTCGAACGTCACCGTGCTGCCAGCACCTTGTCCACGTGCTTCCGCAATGGAAATTGCCGGAACTACAGGATCGGAAGTTCCAAAGGTGTGTTTGCCGATATCAGAGAAAAAATCTTTTCCGTTATTAGTCCATTCCGTATTCCTATCAAAGACATCATCAATCATTGTATCTCCGGCTGAAACATCGCTGTTCCTGACAAGAGAAACATCTGCCAGTACACTTTCCACTGAACCGACCTGACCAATTGAATCCACTGCCTGGCCATTCTTTTTCAGTACAATCTGGTCATTTCCATTAAAATTGATGACTTGCTTGCTTGTGTCAATTTTATCAGCCACAGCTGCAAGTGCAGGTGCATCAGGTCGGGTAATAACATAAGTATCACCACTTGCAAGCTTCCCCTCTAATGTCAAAGAACTGCCTGGTGCAGTGGTTCCTGTAGTGGCACTGTTACTATTATTGTAAAGTTCCAGGGTATAGCCGTTCAGATCGACTTCTTCTCCCGTACCATTATATAGTTCAATAGCTTTATTGAAGCTCGATCCTTCAATATATTCAGAGATAATGAGATCAGCAGCAACAGCAGCTTCAGCTCTTACATTAGTATTAGCAACGGGTGCAAATAAACTTGTAATCAAAAAAATCAATGCGACGATACTTATACTTCTCTTATGCCGTCTCTTCAATTTTCTTCCTCCCATTTTTGAAAACTAATTATCCTTTTAGTAGACTCTTGCTGTCTTGGCGTTTCTTTCGTAATGCCAATACTGAAATATCTAGATGAATCAGACGCAGTAGACTTTACTATTTAGGGGAGCTTACTTTTACTGATGCTGCTCTGCACACATGAAAAACCTGATATGTACGTTTCAATCTCCTTTTATTTTTTTATATTTTCAGAGCTTCCAAGGCTGGTGTCTATTAGATGGGGCTGAATATAAACCGGTTAACTTAATCCTATAAGACTGATTATCGTTTTATCTGTAAGCAATAAACCCTTCCCCGTGCATATTTCATTTTAAAAATTTAAATATTATTAATTTTCAAAAAATTAAAGTCGTATTTAGAGTCAAATGTAAGAAAATACAAGTAGGAAATACAATCAACCTCCTTAAACTATTTCGACTTTTTATAGCATAATCCTCCATCACAATTATAGTTTGGGAATAATTACGTGTAAATAGAATCTGAATATATTTACATTTCCTTTACTTTCCATGGATTAGCGGAAGGGAGGGGCAGGTATGTTTAACGCTCCGAGGGTCTGCCCCCCCATAGGTAAAGACCGCACCAAAAAACCGCACCCTATTTCCTTTGTTCCCATAATAAAAAAAGAGTAAGATAGATAGAAAAATAGGCAATCACTTAAAGGATGAATTGATTATGATAGGTGCTTCGGCTATTTTCAGTATCGTTATCTTCCTATGTCTGCTCATTCCCATCATTGCATTGGTCATTCTCAGTATTATTAAGCTGCTTAAAAAAGAGTTTGATTACTTGCAGATGGAAAATAAACAGATACAGCTTCAAACATAGCTGCATCAAATGGAATACCTGAAGCTCAGCCAGCAAATCCGCCCGCATTTTCTTTTTAACAGTCTGAATGCGATGACGTCTCTCGCCAGGCTGAACAGAAATGAAGATCTCATTGAATCAATGGAGAAGTTCTCTCTATTTCTGAGGTATCAGAACAGGGATAAGAGGTCTCTTATTTCTTTTGAAAGTGAATTGGAGCATACAAAAAACTACTTGGCAATCCAGCAGCTGCGTTTTGGCAAGAAGCTCGAAGTAGAGATCATGGTTGATGAACGGGCACTGTTAACACATCTTCCTCCCTGCACTCTGCAGACATTAGTGGAAAATGCCTCTAAGCATGGCTTAAACGTTTTGTATGATCAACAACCCTTGGGTACTCTGGTCTTTCAACTCCAAATATCTAACTCCTCCTATTTCTCCCGACCCATACATTATTATAAATCCCTTAAACTCATGCGGGAGACTTAATTCCAATGCGTCTTCTGCTCTAGTTATATTCTGTGAAATAATTTCACTTCAAAATCTTGGTAATAATTACTCACAGATGTACTTATGTATGCTTTGAAAAATATATCTTTTGTCTCGCCAATCTTGCTTTTGTATGTATGTAGGTATTATCAGAAGCGCACGGCTATTTCTTCTGAGTCAGTGGCGGCGGCTGAGCAGGGGAGAGCTCATCAAGGGGCTGAGGCTGTAAAGAAGTTTGAAAAAATATTGAATCGACCGTAAGGACTTGTTTCCAATTTTCCGGCAAGTGATTATGAAAGCTATTTGAACTCCGTGGAAACAGGAGGTGCTTATAAATTCGCACCTATACTTTTCAAGGGATGAAACTAGTGCGAATAGCCATAAACTGTGGACAGAATATTAAACTGAATATTATATTGCAAAATAACCTTCCGCTTTATGTAGATCTTTTCTTCTTACATCTATCTATTTTTTCAGTTATTTGCTATTCTTTCTTTAGTTCGAATAAAAGTGAGGGTTTCTGAAATGAGAACAGACAAACATAAGAAGAAGCGCACCTGGCTTAAGGTCACTGGGCTTGTCCTACTGATGCTTGTGCTTGGTGGAGGCGCTTACGCATATAGCATTTATCATTCGTTGAATAAGGCTGTGGAGACGATGCATACTCCGACAGAAAGGGAATCCTCCCTGCGAACCAAAGAAGTGGAGTACAGTTCCAAGGATCCGTTTTCTGTGTTGTTGATGGGCGTCGATGAGCGCGAGGGGGACAAAGGGCGTTCAGATACAATGATTGTGCTGACCGTAAACCCGGAATTGGAGTCTGTGAAAATGCTCAGCATACCCCGTGATACACTTACCGATATTGTAGGTCATGGGACAAGGGATAAGATCAATCACGCATATGCTTTTGGCGGGGTAGAAATGGCAATGGACACTGTTGAAAATCTGATGGATATTCCAATTGACCATTATGTAAAGATCAATATGGAAGGATTTAAAGAGATTGTCGATGCTGTCGGCGGCGTGACTGTTCAAAATGATTTATCTTTCTCTTCTGGTGGATATGACTATCCTGAAGGTGAGATAACCTTGAGTGGTGCTGAGGCATTGGCATTCACTCGTATGAGACACGACGATCCACGTGGTGATTTCGGACGACAGGAACGCCAGCGCCAAATCATCCAGGGAATCATTAATGAAGGAGCAAGTGTCTCAAGCTTGTGGAAGTTTGATAACATCTTTGATGCTTTGGGCAATAACATCAAAACCGATCTATCCTTCGATGAGATGATGGATATCCAGAAGCACTACAAAGCAGCTGCCACGGACATTAGTCAAATTCAGATCCAGGATGGCTCAGGAACTACGATCGACAGAATTTACTATTATCTTATCCCTGAAGAAGTAATCGCCCGATTGCAGAGTGAGCTTAAGGAACACATGGAGATCGAATAATAACCTGGGGACAGTCACCTCACGGGATTAGCCTCATGTTAAGATCACCAAAAGCCCTGGCTGGGAATAGAGGGCACTGAAAATCTGCCGATTTCTAAACTATAACTAAAATTAATAAAGAAAAAGCCACCCCTTCTTCCTATAAAAGGAAGAAGGGGTGGCTTTTTCTTGGATATAAACATATATGCTGCCCTTTATTATCACATTAGTTTTAGGATCCTTTTAATATTTACCGCAAATATAGCCATGGCACCTTGTAATTCCATGCCAATTAGACCCGAGGATTCTGCTACATCATACCCGTGTCTGTGTTTTAGTTCACTATTTTTCGCTTCAATTTTATATCGTTCTTTTGCCTTTTCCTTAAAATACTCGCTTTCCTGGAATTTTGCTTGGGAGGAGTGCTGATCGGACTTTATAGTAACGGAATACGTCTTACTTTTGGCTCCTTCCTTGTAGCACCCTTCTCTCAGTGGGCATCTCTTACATTTATCCACGTCATAATAATAGGTGTCTGCCTGGTTTTTGCCTACTCCTTTTTTACCTTGCCTAGCTTTCCTTATAGCCATATGTCCTGCCTTGCAGACATACATACCCGCATCCTTATTGAATTCGAATTCGTCCTCTTTTTTTCGAGCACCCTGAGTGATTAGAGGGTTCAATTTTGAAACCAGTTTGATTTCATTTCCTTCACTATATTCAATATTATCTTTCTCGGAATAGGCCGCATCCCCAATAACCGTCTCAACTTCCATACCCGCGCTTATACTTTTCTCTATGAGAGTCTGGAGTTCTTTTCCGTCACTTTTTTCTCCGGTGGTAATGGTTGCGGCTGTAATAATACGTTCTTCGCTCATCGCAAGATGGGTTTTGTAGCCAAAGAAGGAGGAGTCAGCTGTTTTGTGCCCTACTTTGGCATCCTGATCTTTCAAGGACTGGAGCTGCTCAATATCATCGGCAACCGTTTCTTTCAGGAGATTTAGCTGTTCCTTTACTTTTGGGTATTCTAAAAGGGGCTCTTCCTTTTCTATCACCTCAATGAGCTTTTGTGAGTAGGCGATCTCATCTTCCAGCACATCACTGGTGGGTTTCAAAGGGAATTTGTCTTTCATATTTTCGTTTATCTTATAAATCGATTTCCTAAGATTCTTCGATCGCTCCACAAGAATTTCCTTTGGCTTCATTTGATTATAGCGGGCTTTGGTATGGGTGGCATCCACAATAATGGACTTACTTTTTATGATTTCTTTCTCTATGGCAATCTCAACCGTCTTGTTGACAAGCATGTCTAATAAGTTCATGTCCTTTAACCTAAGTTTACGAAACTTAGTCAGAGAACTTGAATCAATGACGGGCTCTTCTGGAGCCATATTCAAAAAATACTTGAAAGACATATCATATTTAGACCGCTCAACAATATCGACATCTGATACATCGTGAATGGTTTTCAAAAACAAATATTTGAACATGCGAATAGGATCAATCGCATTTCGCCCATTATCATGACAATATTTATTCTTTAATTCATCAAAAATAAAGGAGAAATCGATTAAATCGTTTATTTTCCTTAACATATTGTCCTGAGGAACGACGATATCATAAAGGTCCATATACTTACTGAACATCATTGTTTGTTGTTGTTGAATCACTGGAAACCACCCACTTAATATTGTTAGTTCTATTATAAAGTAAGGATTTATTAGCGGGTAGTGTTCTTTTTTCTCAATGTTGATTGGAGTGGAAGGTGCACGACCTCCTGCGGGACTAGCGGGACAGGTGAGACCCCGCAGGCGAAGCCGAGGAGGCTCAACGCCCGCCCCGCGGAGTCGTGCACCTGGAACGGAAATCAACACTAATTCGTGAAACCTGAAGTGAAAAAGGCAGAATCGCTCTTTGAGGTGAGCGATTCTGCCTTTTAGAACTTTATTGGACTTTTTCAGTGCCCTCTGGGAATAAGCCGGGGCTTTTCATTGTTCAGAAATACTGGGGATTTACACGCTATATACTATTAACTTTTGCTATCTTCATAGGTTTTCATTTAGGTATAAGGTAATGCGTGATAGGGCCCTTTCAATGGAATGAAGGGTCCGGTAGGATGAAAGGGATTTTGCTGAAAGAGGAAGAATCTTTTGAAGAAATTTTTGATGGTGCTATTAACACTTAGTCTCGTATTTCCTTTCTTATCTACCAGTACCGAAGCAGCCGGTGAATTCACTGATGTTTCATCTGGCTTCTGGGCAAAGGATGAAATTAAACACATCAGCAGTTTGGGGATCATCAAAGGATATGATGATGGCTCTTTTCGGCCCAACAATGAGGTGACCCGCAGACATGCCGCTTTAATCATCGGCCGTGCACTGGATATTGATACTTCCAACAGGCCAAGCCCGCAATTTGTGGATGTTCCTGTTAAGGATGAATCATATCCCTTCATTGCTGCATTAACGGATGAAGGCGTGTTTGATAATGCAGCATACTTCAATCCATCAGACTCCCTGACGAGAGGGCAGATGGCAAAAATTTTGGTAAAGTCTTTTGACATCACTGGCTCTAGTTCGAAAGTGTTCATGGATGTTCCCCTCGGTTTCTGGGCGTATCCGTATGTTACTCGGCTTACTGCTAGCTGGATTACAACAGGGGTCAATGAATCTTACTATGCCCCAATTGATTTTGTGAGCCGGGCGCAGATGGTGGTCTTTATTGATCGGACGCTGAATTACAAGAGTGAGAGTTTTCAATCTGCAGAGATTTTGAGATTGACGAATATTGAGCGAGCCAAGGTTGGGGCGCCTGCGCTGAAGCTTTCAACTGATGTGCAGCCGGTGGCCATGCTGAAAGCAAAGGATATGGCGGTTAATGGTTATTTTGATCATACTTCCCCTACTTATGGCAGTCCATTTGATATGCTTAAATCTTTTGGGATTATATACTCGCATGCCGGAGAGAATCTATTTGCCGGAAATTCGTCTCCTTCAATAGCGGTTTCTTCATGGATGGACAGCCCTGGGCATCGTGCAAATATGCTGAACCCAACATTCACTCATCTGGGGGTCGGGTATGCAGAAGGTGGTCCTTACAGGCATTATTGGGTGCAGATGTTAATAACAAAATAGGTTTTGATTTTGGGAGAAAGGCTTTGGTGCCTTTCTTTTTTTGTCATGCGAGGAGGGACCCTCCACTCTAAGCCATTTTGGAGGCTAACAAGGAAACCCACCGACAAACTACACCAGTCTAATCATGACCAAAACGCGGGTATTTGGTAGTAGACTATTGAACATCTGAGCATATTTTCTATCTAACATCAAACCGGGGTGTGCCAGTCACGCCCAGGTTTTTGTCGATTTGAATGGTTTTCTTCCAATAGAGTAATAGTCCACACCAACTTGATTGGCTTCTTCAGGGCTAAGGCAGTTTCGTCCGTCGAAGACCACCGGGGTTCTCATTTCAGTAGCAAGCGCCGCCATATTCAGTGTCTGGATTTGCTCCCATTCTGTTACCACGAAGGCCATGTCTGTTCCTTTAACTGCGTCCAATGGATTTTTAGCATAATCTATTCGGTCTCCAAATACTTTCCTCGTATTTTGCATTGCAGCTGGGTCAAAGACCGTTATATCGACCCCATAGTGCAACAACTGCTTTATCATCTCAATCGATGCCGTCTCCCTGATGTCATCGGTATTCGGTTTAAACGCCAATCCTAGAATGGCCGCCCTTTTCCCTTTTAATGTATGAAAATGCGCCAATGCTTTGCTTACCAGCTTGATCTGCTGACGGGAGTTCACCCTGATCACAGATTCCAAAAGCTCAAAATGCTGCTCTATGTCACCGGCAATCTGGACAAGGGCGTTAGTGTTTTTAGGAAAACATGACCCGCCATATCCGATTCCCGCCCTTAGAAATTGTGGACCTATCCGTTTGTCCAAACCCATTCCCTCTGCTACTTCCTCGATGTCAGCATCCAATTTTTCACAGAGATTGGCGATTTCATTAATGAAGCTGATCTTCGTTGCGAGAAAGGCATTGGAGGCGTACTTGATCATCTCGGCACTTTCTTTGGAAGTTTTCAGTACAGTTCTCTGAAATGGTTTATAAAGCTTTTCCAACCTGCGCGCTGCTTCTAGTGAATCCGTCCCGATGACAATCCGGTCAGCCTCAAACGTATCTGCAATAGCGGAGCCCTCCCGCAGGAATTCTAGATTAGAAGCGACCTCGAATCGGATGTCCCTTATTAGTGATGACGCAATCCAATTCTTCACTTTCGCATTGGTTCTGACAGGGATGGTGCTTTTCGTGACCACCAATACACCATCTTCATCAAGATTTCGGGCGATATTTTTTGCTGCATTTCTGATATACGAAAGATCGGCAGAACCATCCTCATTTTGCGGCGTTCCTACCGCAATGAATAAACTTCTGCTTCTGCACAACCCTTATAATCGGTTGTAAAGCCGATACGCCCCTCCGCAAGGTTTTTTTTCAGCATCTCAACAATCCCCGGTTCATAGATCGGGGACTGGCCGTTCTTGAGCCTCTGGATTTTCTCTCCGTCGATATCAATGCACGTCACTCTGTGTCCGACTTCGGCAAGGCACACCCCAGTAACCAGACCGACATATCCCGTTCCGATTACAGATACCTTCATCTGAAGCACCTCCTTCATTGTTAATTATATTTTATCAAAGCACCCGTTAAATCAGCACTGCTGGGGAAAGTATTAAAGATTTTTACATAAAATTAACGCACTAAAGAATTAGTGCGTTCAGACCTTCGACAAACCCCGCTCCAACCAGAAGGTTGGAGCGGGGTTTGCTATTTCCGAGTGAGTATAGTTGATAAATAGACTGGACATAGCCCTCGCCATGTCCAGTTTGCTAACTTCTTAAGGTTCATGGCAGCAAACGTAAGCATCGCCTGCATTGAAACTTCTTGTACACCTCTTAAGGTCGTCCAACGCATACCATGCTTCTCTTTCCCATCAGTAAAAACTCTATCGATTGTTTCTTTTCGCTGCACATAAAGTGTTTTTATTTCAAATCTGTGTGCCTCAGACATTCAACCCCATCTAAGTAATCCTGCCAAAGGTGTAGATGAATATTTTGGTATGGTTATGACTTTGTGTGCACTTCTCTAATAACGGGCAATCTTTACATTTTAGTGAAGCAGAAGCGTACTGTTTGTACACATTTGTTATGGTGTGATATGGAAGTATTTGACCTTCCGGACAAATATAACAGTCAAAATCATAATTTTATTTCTGGAGGTACCCCTCTTTCGTTAGGCGACGAGTATAGTGCATAACCGGCCTGATTTCTTGATTCTATTAAGAACTTAGCAATATGTGGTGTTTTTATATCCAGTGTCAACAACTACAGAAGAAGGTTTCCCAACTTTATTACTGACTAGGTTCACAAGTGGATCCAGTATTTGACTGTAATGAACATTCCTCCAGTAGCAAGGGATCAAGGGCTTGTTCAATCTTCCTTACTAAGTGGTCTTGCGGGAATAACTGGTCCAGTGCAACCATCTCAATCCGGTTCCTTCCATCTTCTATATATTTTGATAACATAGTGTATCCATCCTCAGTTTTTTTAAGAGTTGAGTTGATTGGATTGGAGGGCGTACATTTCCTGCGGGATCAGCGGGACAGGTGACATTCCTAATACAGTTCCATTGCACAGCCCCTTGGGGTCGTGCGCCTGTTGCGGAAATTTTTCGTTTCCAATATAAAGGTACTTAACATAATTATACAAAAAATCTTATAGACATGGTCCGTAAATTGGACTTTGTCTACAAGTTCAACAATAAAAACAGGCATTCGCCTGTTTTTTATTGTCGACTAATGTTGAAGTCTTTTATTTTATTATTTATATAGCTAATATATTTATCATCCTGTTGAAGTTCAAAAACAATTAAAGCTTTCTCCATATACTTCACTGCTTCTTTCATTTTCCCTTGCAGCTCACAATTGTATCCTATGTGATAATGGAGTTGTCCCAGTAAATATATTGAATCTTTTTGAAGGCACCATTGAATTGCTTCTTGACAATATTTCGTTGACTCTTCCAATTTATTCAAACGAGTCAATAACCTTGCCAGATTATAATATAACCTTGTCTTAATTGTCTGATCTGCTAGATTGGGAAGCATCTTCAAATTTTTATTGATTTCTTCAAACACGACCAATGCTTGTTCTAAATCCTGTTTCCCTAGTATCGCTCCAATAGTTAGCTTGATTTCAATTTCACGCTCTGACCACAATTTTCCTTTGAGATGAGTTAGATCAATAGCACTCTCCAGTGTTTTTATTGCCTCTTCGCTATTTTGTTCAACCTCAAATTTATAAATTCCTTTGTGCCACAATAGAAGTTGAAGATTCTTCTTATTTTGTAAGAAGAGAGGATTCTCAACCTCAGCTTTGACTATTTCCATCATTTCTTCATATTTATGGTTCCGACGGGTATTTTTTAATTGTCGGAAAACTTCCATCACATAATCTAAACGAGGCGTCATACCGATATCAAAGAAGTAGTTTACATCTACCCCTAGTTTTTGTGATATTAAATACAAAGTTGAAGCATAGGGATAAACCACCCCTTTTTCTATTTTGCTAATTTGAGCTTGCGTACATATACCTTCAGCCAGGTCTTCTTGAGACAAGCCAATATTCTTTCTTAGTTCTTTTATTTTTTTTCCTACTAAAGAAAAATCCATTATTTGATCTCCCCTAAAATATGCCTAGAGTTATAATTTGATTTAAAAGTTATAGCATGACTGAAAAATACACTTAAATAGTAGTCTATAAGACCCCAGGTCGGAATTTTACAAATTCAAAAAGTATGTTTTAATAATTATAACATTTAATAATTTTACTATTAATCGAAAGGGATGAATAATAATGAAAAAACGTTTATTTGCTGTTCTAACTGCTACTTTACTTGTACTTGGTGTTGCAGGAGCTTCTGCAAGTGCTGCCCCTGTTTCTCCGCAGTCTGTAGAACTACCAAACGAATATTAATTTTCATGCACTTCCTTTTTGGAAGTGCTTTTTTATTATTATAATCTTAGCTTAGCATTTACGCTTACCACTAACTATATTCTTTTAGGAATATGCCTCAAGTTATATAAACCTCAGAAAAACATGGTTATTCCCCTAAAACACCTCGTTTTAAAAGAATTTCTCTATTTTCAGCCAGAATCCTGCTTTTATAGAATTTGTTAAGATAATAGTACTAAATGGTTAGGGGGTTCGAAGGATGAGTGAAATTGAGATGAAGGTGATTCCGTCCTATATTGATGATGAATTGGCGATCGTATTCCACTTCGAGTTCAAGACATCACAGATGAAGGTTGGAGAAGCAACTGTTTACACATATAAACTCACAGACTCCCACTCGCAAACCACTGGCCCTAAAGGATTCAGAAAGAATAAATATGCTGTTTTGAAGGAGCTTGAAATCCTCGAAGAGTATAGATATATCGCAGTGAATAAGATTTCTCATTTCTTGAAAGTGATTGGAATCCCTGCTGTCGCCCAGGACTTGATTGCTTAAGTATAGTATGAATGACGAAAAAATCTCCTCACCCTATTTTGGATAGGAGGTTTTTTATTATGGGAAAAAATAAGGACTTTAGTATGGTAACCTTAAAGAAGAAGACTTAGGAAAGGGGACCATAAAATGCTGCAGGAAGATCCGGACTTAAATAAAGATATATTGAATTTAAACGGATATATAACGAAAAAGGAATTTATTAATCATAATCGCTATCACTTCAAGAAATTTAATCGAATAGTGATTGGGGTGTCTTTCATTCTTATTATGGGGATAATTCTAAATGTGATAAAGGATGTCGAAGAAGGTATAGGCGTTAGGGGGTTTCTTCTTGTCTTCGGCGTATTAATTTCTGTTATCATCGCTTATCTTTTGGTTATATGGGCAAAATTGGTGAACAGGATAAGGGCAGGCAGAGAATATACCAGCGACCAGTTGTTTAAGAATGAATATTTCCTGATTATTTCACCTGAAGAAATCCAGCAAAAGGTAAGGAGGTCTGTTAGTCACTTCAAGTGGAGCGATATTCTTTCTGCACATGAACACAAAGATATGTTTCGACTGTACGTATCCAGTAATAAAGCGATTTTGATTCCTAAGACGTTTTTCAAATCCCAGGAAGAGATAGAACAATTAAGATCTCTGATCAAAATAAATGTGAATAAAGATAAGATCAAATTTCGTTGAAGATGACCTGAGAGCGATTTTCTTTCGGAAATCGCTTTTTTTATAGAAAAAAACAGATATAGCTTGTGCCTATCTGTTCAGGTCATCGTTTTTCAGTTTTTTGCTTCTGTAAGTATGCCTCTTCTTCCTCTGCTGAAAGAAGGCCTTCCGCTCTTCCGACAGATCCATTCTGCAGAGACCAGATCTCATTGTGATCATGATCAGCTTCACTGAAGTCTCCTTCCTGCCATTTAACAAGGATTTCTCTGTACTCCTGCTCATGTTTGTAATCACCTTTATCCAGTTCCCCCAGAAGGTATAGGATTCTTTCTTCCGCCATTTTATAGAAGGACCATTTCTTTTTCGCCTGGACTTTCTGGTGGCTCATGGCATGGATATACTGCTGCATGACTCCTTCGTTAATGGGCGAGATGAAAGGTTCCCCAAACGGATTCTCCGTATTTCCTTCAGCTTGTGTTTCCTCGCCGCTGAATTCCTCTGAAGTCCTGTCCCCTATGCTCAGGTTGCCTTTACCGCCATTCTCATCAAAATAAATGTAGATGGAGCCTGCCGAAACAGTTCCTAGTAATAAGAAAATAAGTACAAATAATGCTTTCTTTTTCGCCTTGGTCATGAGCCTACTTTCCCCCTCTAGTGTTTAGGCGATGGATAATGTTTGACTGTCTTATTGATTATTAATTTCCAGAGACGGGAGAGCCCCCGAATGACTGGGGGCATTATTTCTGCCATCACCATTTTTGATAAAATTTCTTGGTGACCTCTACCGTATGCGTACTTCCGCCTCTGTCTTGTACGTTTTCGAGCAGCATGGCGAGGACGAATTCAGGGTTGTTCTGGTCGTAGCTGACGAACAGTCCGTTCTCTGTGCCGGTGGTGCCCTGTTCCGATTTGATTTCGGCTGTCCCGGTTTTGCCGGCTATCTCCCTGCCTTCCACGGCTGCTTTACCGGCAATTCCTTCTGTGACGACTTTTCTAATGTCTGTTTTAAGGAGCTCGGCATTTTCTTTAGTCAGCAGGTCATTTTTCCAGACTTCTTGTTTCGCCCCATCAAGGAGCAGCGGTTTCATCATGATACCGTCATTGATAATGGCTCCATACGAGCTGGTTAAATGAAGGACGCTCATCAGGATTTGTCCTTGTCCGTATGCCGAGTCAGCCAGCAGGATTTCTTTGTTGATCTCACCCTCATTGGTTATCTGTGAAGGGGAAATCGGGTAGGCAAACGGAATATCCTCGCCAAATCCGAAATTTTTCAGCCCCTGCTGGAAGGTATCGGCCCCCATATCGAGCCCAGCTCTGGCAAAATAAATATTGTCGGAGAACTTCAATGCGCTTTCCAGATCCACGTTGGTATCGTTGTCGAATACCCTGGTAATTTTATAACCGCCCCATGAATCATCCTTCTGCCATTGTTTTCCTTCTATTTTGTAAGCCTTGGCAGGATCGAGTTTTCCAGAGTGCAAGCCAATCGCCGCTGTTATCGGCTTCATTGTTGAACCTGGTGAATACGTATTTACGATGCGGTTCAGCAATGGCTGATCAGGATTATCCTGTAACGCTTGATATTTAGTTGATGAGATGCCAAGGGCAAACTCATTGGAATCAAAGGATGGGACACTGATCATGGACAGCACTTCACCCGTATTGGGGTTTAAAGCTGTCGCCGTGCCTGCCTCGTCCTTCATTTGATCATACAGTGCTTTTTGCATATCGGCATCGATGGTCAGCTTGACATCTTCACCATGCTGGACCTCTTTAGTGGCAATGGTTACTGCATCTCCGCTTTCTTTTTCAATGAGGATGACCTTGCCGTCTGCCCCTCTAAGTTTTTCTTCATAAAGTTCTTCCAGCCCTCTTTTACCGATGACTGCCTGGTCTGAGTATCCTTTGTCTTTCATTTCCTCGTACTCTTCAGCCGTTATTTTTCCAGTATACCCAATGATATGGGCAGTTGCTTCAGCATAAGGGTACTCCCTTGCCTCCACTTTCTGGTTGAACACTCCCGTAATCGAGGTCAATTCAACTGCCAAATCTCTGTTGGTCATCGGAATCTTCTTTAATGGAACAAAATGCTCAGGCTGGACCCAGCTTTGATTCATTTGTTCCTCAATATAATCATGTGTGGTTTCAAGGAGATCGGCCACTTTTTGCAGGTTCGCAGTATCGAATTTCTCCGGCACAACCCCTATTTCATATGCCTGGCCATTGACTGCCAATGGGATGCCTTCTCTGTCTTTGATTTCCCCTCGTTCTGCAGGAACTGTTTGGATTCTGACTTTGTCCCCTTGCTCAAGGTCAGGCAGGATCAGTGAGGGATTCCAGTTCAGATACCAATTTTCCTGGTCGTCCTTGGATTCCTTTACAAGTTCTACTTCTTTTTCATACTGTATTTCTCCTGCTAAGGTGGTCATTTTTATATCCACAGGAAATTTTGCAGATTCCTGCTTTTCCCACTCTTGCTCTTCTTCCGGCTTTTTAAAAGTTACTTGAAGATCTTTGACCTCCAAGTCTGTATAAAGGTCTTTAGCTCTCTTTGAGAAATCTTCTGTGGAATAGGTTTCTTTTGAAGCTTGGCTCAGGTAATCGCTGTGCATTTTATCGAACTTTTGATCGTTCCAGAGCTTAACATATGCTTCAAGGCGATCGTCTGGCTGAGGTTTTTCCTGACAGCCGGCCAAAAAAATAAGTGACATAAGGACGGATATAAATATGAGTTTCTTCATTGTTTTCCCCCTTGTAGGCTTTACCACTAGTTTATGTCGTTCATATAAGATTATTTTACAGGTAATACCACCCAATTTGTAACGTTTGGCTCTTTTTTAAAATTTTTTTCACAAGAGGTTTACCGGCTTTTGGAAGGGGGTAGTAAAAGGATAAATAGAAAAAACCCTTCCTGGCGGGGAAGGGTCATGGACGTTTATGTTTTTATTAGTAGCGGCCGTAGCCAGTGATTTTTGGATTCCAGTAACTGTTGCTTAATGAAGTGACTTCGACTCCATCATTTCCAGCATGGATGAATTTGTTATCTCCCATGTAGAAGCCTACGTGAGAAATTCCAGGTTTATAAGTGTTGCTGAAGAAGACAAGATCACCTGGCTGTGGGCTGCTCACACGAGTTGCTCCATTCCAAAGACCGGCTGCGCTTGTTCTGCTTACATTTTTACCTGCTTGTTTGTAAACATAGTAAATGAAACCACTGCAGTCGAATCCTGATGGAGACGCGCCGCCCCAAACATATGGTGTTCCCACGTGTCTCTTCGCTTCATTTATTACGCCTACACTGTCATTTGACGAGCTGGCCACTTTTGTGACGACTTGCTTTGCAGGTGTTGATGCTGTTTTGCCGTTGATTGATAGTTTTTGTCCTACACGGATAAGATCACTGCTTAGTCCGTTGTTTGCTTTTAGCTGTGATACAGATGTTCCGTATCTTTTTGCGATGTGGCTTAGTGTATCGCCTGATACTACTGTGTATGTACTTCCGCTTGAAGTGGACACAGTTTTCGTTGGAGTTGCTGATGTTGAGCTTCCAGATGCGCTTACTTTCAGGCGTTGTCCAGGGAAGATCAAGTCGCTGCTTAATCCGTTCCAGCTTTTCAGGCTGCTGACAGAGGTGCCGTGATTTTGAGCAATCTTGCCAAGGTAGTCTCCACTTTTCACTACATAGGTTGTGGCGCTTGTTGAAGTTTTGGCAGGTGAGGATGTGGTAGTTTCCCCACCGACTTCTAGTTTTTGATTTACATAGATAAGGTCTGAGTTAAGGCTGTTCCAGTTCTTAAGTTCCGATACTGATACGTTATATCTTAGAGCCAGATGAGAAAGAGTGTCTCCTGACTGTACTGTATGACTCGCTGCTGAAGCGGATGCTGCAAAACCAGTTGTTAACATTGCGGCAGTTGACAAAGCAATTAGTGATTTTTTCATAAAAATAGTTCTCCTTTGTTTCTCTGCAAGATTTTTTGTAACCAGATTGCTTGTTACCTGATCACGAGAAATATTGTATCGCAGAAAAAGAGGAATTTTTATGGAAATCTTTTCCGACCAACCTACCATTTTTCACCTGTGTTGGTCTAAAAATCTATGAGCCTTAGAACCTACGGGAGTTTGAGAGATTTAGCCCAAAAAAATTATTCAGAAAGTTATCGTTATTGGATTATTTTACTATTTTTCCGAGGGTTGAAAGTGTAAATATACACTTAAAAACGTTGATTTGGCGCGGTTTTGTGGAGTTTCTATTGTGACAGCATCGAGTGTAGTGTTACTATACTGTGATAGTATTGTTACAAATATTACAATAGTTTCATATAAATTGCAAACAAAAAATAAGTCCCTGATCTGATTGTCAGGGACTTATTTAGTGGTTTGTGCTTTAGTGCTTTAAAGCACTCGGGGACAGTCCCCTGCTCGGGTGTTGATTATCTATTTTTTCCAGATGATTGAAACAGACTTCCCCTTCTTCCCAACCGTGATTTGATTGCGCAACTTACCTCTACATGTAGGGGGGGTATGTAATGACAACTGAACTTTAGAAGGTGTATTTATATAAGATATACCATTCTTCTTGCGTTTCGTTGTACATCCACTCGTAATAAAAAGTAGTTAATAAGAGTGGCAAAACCAACTAGATTTTCTAGCGGAGCTTATAATATGAGTAATGTCTTCTGGGTACATCATTATAAAATTGTGGTTACTCTAATTTTATTTCCATCATTATCAGTGAACGTCACCAGTCTAAAGTGATTCTTATCTTTCGAGAGCCTTTTCCGATATAGGCTGTCAGAACTTTTTCACACTGCTTTCACCATCAATCGGCACACTGTGTTCCATCTTTTCCAAGAGGGAGAAGAAATTAGCGACTCTTATGAAAAAGAACTGTTTCTGTTCATGTAATTCCTAAATATCCGTTTTCTTTGCTGTGATGATGAATAGATCTTCTGAATTTTCATAAAGTTGAGGAGCCAACATGATATCGCGATGAGTTCCAGTTGTCGGAATAACCTGAGCAGGCTGTCGAGTTTCTACATTATAATTTGTATGTAGATGAATGGCGTGGCGGGAACGTGTACATCCCGCCTGGCTCATGGCAGGATGCTGAAAAGTTATTGTAGTGGAGTCAACGGCGAATAGCTTATAGGGGTTGAATAGAGCTCTTCGAAATCTACGTCCTAAACGCTCTCCTAGACGAGAGAACAAGTCCTTGTAGAATTTGATAGAGAACATTTTGCTCTTTTTTTAGAGAAAGTGGAATAATCAACAGAAGGCAGACTTTTTTTCCTTGCGGTAACTTTGTTTCGACACCTCGAAAGCTCTCCCACTTCTTCTCAGAGGAGACCACAAACAAGTGCACCAAGTCATGGGCTGTAGACATTCGTGGTGTATCTTGATAACCCCATTTCTCACAAAGGTATGCACCTCTTCTTCGGTTGTGAATTTTGAAGAGCCTTAAATAATTTGTTTAGGTTAATCATTGAAAACACTCTCCTTTTTGTGTTGTTAGTGGTAACAATCATTCTAAGGAAGAGTTGTTTTTTATGTCTAATAATACCCTTTGTTTTACATATTATAGTTAATTAACACCCGTGCAGACCCCTAATGAAAAAAGTGATAATGTGTTAGACTGAGAGAAACATACCAATTTTGGAGGTGAATTAATGGACAGAGATAAGTTGACGAGGTGGTTTTATTTGATACATGGTCTGGGTCCTGTCATATTCTTTGTCATATTTGGAATTGGTTTTTTTCTCTATCCTAACATTTTATACATATTGCAAGTATCGCCTATCCCTTTATTGATAGTCATTGACATTGTTCTGTTAGTGAAGATCAAAAGGTTATGGTTTATGCATTTAATACTTGGATGGGTTTTAAGTATATTGTCCGTTCTGACATCCATGACAGTATTTGTTTTGATATTCGCCATTGAAGCTGCAAAAATTTTATAATTATTATTGTTGAGATTAGAGCGGTGTGCTTTAGTTCTTTAAAGCAATGAGGGACAGTCCCCTGTTACGCTAAAGTAACAGGGGACTGTCCCTTAAAAACCTTTTAAAAAAGCTTTTGGGTTATCCTTCAATTACGCGGTATAACGGCACTTCGGATAGTTTGAACAGCCTTTAAAGTTTCCGTATTTGCCTTTTCTCTGGACAAGGTTGCCCTCGCACTTCGGGCAAACGTTCTGGTTCACTTTCAGTTTCACTAGTTTTTGGTCCTCTTTAATCCTCGATACATGGCTTTTCGATGCCTGGTGTCCTTGGATTGCAGTCGATTTTAATCGGTCATGTACCGCCTTTGCATAAGGTATTGAGTTCTTTTTATCACTATAAGAATCTATTACCTTCTTTATACCTGTATCATAGGTGACGTGAATTTGAGGGGAAACGATATTGATCTTTTTGAGATCTGCCTTTGAATTGAAAGCAATAATTGAGATATAAGGCAGCTTCATTTGTTCTCCTAATACATTTTTTATGGCCTGAATGTGCCCATAATTTTGATGAACAGGATTCTGGAATTGTTTTTTGTTCCTATAGATCTGCTGGGTCCACTTTTTGCTCTTTTCACCACCGAATATCCAGCCTTTATAGTTCTTTGTTTCTATGACAAAAATTCCGTAAGGTGAAACCACAATATGATCAATCTGAGTGGTATTTCCATTCTGGCCAGGAAGCAGAATATCACGTATGGCAAAGTATGTTTCCGGATCCAATTTACCTATATAGAACCTGACCCAACCCTCGCCGATTTTCCCCTTCACTTGGGGCAGGTTGAGTAAAGCAATAGCTAATGAAAGTAATAACAAAAGATTCAGCACCTATTTTACCTCCTTACAACACATAACTTCTTGTTATAATACCATAAAATTACATTTTATGGCTTTTTTAGTTGATGTGTTTTCGCTTTAGTGCTTTAAAGCACTCGGGGACAGTCCCCTGTTACGTTAAAGTAACAGGGGACTGTCCCTTTAGGTGGTGCGGGCTTTCATACAGTTCAGCAGCAGGTGGGCTGCGATTCGGCTGGTCATGTCGCGGATGTCCAGGGTTGGGTCGATTTCGACGATGTCCATGGCAGCTGTTTTGGGATGTTGGCAGCCGATGCTGACCGCTTCCAACAGGGTGGTGCTGTCCATCCCGCCTGGTCCGATGGCCGGGCATCCCGGTGCGAATGCCTGGTCCAGGACGTCCATGTCGACGGATAGATAGATGGTATCCACTTTGTTTTCGAGCATTTCCAAAGCTTCCTTCATGATGTCTGCAATGTTCCGTTCGCGGACTTCCTTCATTGTATAGACGCTCACGTCATTTTTCATCGCATACTGGTAGTAAGCTCCTGCATTGGAGTAGTTTCGTATACCGATCTGTACAAGGTCTTCTCCTTTTATGATCCCCCTCTCCAGCAATCTGCGGAATGGCGTTCCGTTCGTAGGACCCCCATCCTCGACATTCCGCAGGTCGTGGTGTGCATCGAACTGGATAACCCCAATCCTTCCTTTATGTTCAGCAAAAGCTTCTATGGAAGAAGTGGAGATGGAGTGGTCACCGCCCAATACGATGGTAAACGGGGCAGCGTCTTCTCTCAGCACTTGGGTCATCGATTCATAGATTCTGTTCTGTGATTCTACGATGCTTGTCGGATGCATCAGGACGTCTCCGAAATCAATGAAGGTGTTATCCGAAAGCTCTCGTTCGTCTTCAATAGAAAAAGTAGAATAGGAGCCGAGGCATTGTCTGATCACGTCGGGAGCAAAACTGGCCCCCGAGTGGCTGATGGAAGATTTAGAAAGGGGTGCCCCGATCAGAGCAATATCCCCTTTCTTTCCTTCTTCCCACGAGGACAGCAGTTCATTTGCCTTTTTTGTGAAACGGTCCTTGAACTGCGCCTTTCCTGCTCCTTTAAGATGTGTAAACCTGCTCATCTTCCCGCTCCTTCCCGTACACCGCTTTGCCCTCTTTCCAAACGGTGTTCACGTGATTCACACCATAGTGATACGGAACGTAATGGTAATTCGGCACATCCCAGAGAACAAGGTCTGCTTTACGTCCCAGCGCAATCTTCCCGGCACTTTCCCCTCTATTAATAGCATGAGCGGCATTGACCGTCACCGCGTTCCAGATTTCCTCCGGCATCATCTTCATTTTCAGTGCGGCAAGGTTCATAATCAGCTGAAGGTTCTCTGTCGGTGAGCTTCCCGGGTTAAAATCAGTGGACAGCGCGACTGCTGCACCTGCCCCAATCATTTCCCTCGCTTTTGCATAGCTGTCTTTGTTGAGGTAAAAACAAGTTCCAGGCAGCAGAACCGCAATGGTATCGGACTTCCCAAGCATTTCAATCCCTTTTTCAGATGCCCCAACGAGGTGTTCCCCGCTAATCGCTCCGACTTCAACAGCCATTTCCGTTCCACCGAGCGGATCAATTTCATCAGCGTGAATTTTTACCTGAAAGCCCATTCCCTTTGCTTTTAACAGAAAGCGTCGTGCCTGCTCCACGGTGAAGACTCCGGTCTCACTGAAGATATCGACGAATTCCGCCAGCTCTTCTTTTTGGATCTCCGGAAGAAGATTTAGCATCTCTTGTAAAAAAGCATCCGGATTTTCTTTGTGCTCAGGCGGGATGGCATGCGCACCAAGGAAAGTCGATACCAAATCGATGTCGTGTTCTTTGTTTAACTTTTTCACCACTCTCAGCTGCTTCAATTCTGTTTCTTTTTCCAAACCGTAACCGCTTTTTGCTTCCATTGTGGTGACACCATAGGAAAGGATGCGGTCGAGGTGGAAGCGGGCTTTTTCCGTGAGTTCCTCCTCTGAGGCATCACGGGTTGCTTTAACAGTAGACAGGATCCCGCCGCCTCTTTTTAGGATTTCCAGATATGGGACACCCTGCTGTTTCAGGGCCATTTCGTGCTCGCGTGACCCGCCGAACACGAGATGGGTGTGGGGATCGACAAGTCCGGGTGTCACAAGTTTTCCTCCGGCGTCCACCGTTTTCACAGCTGTCGCATCGCTTGCTTCGGATGTTGTCCCAATCCAGGCAATCTTCCCATCCTTCACAGCCAGAGCTGCGTTTTCAAGGAGAGGCGCTTCCGCCATCTTCTCTCCCTTGATCGGCCCGTCCCCGTGGTCCATTGTCAGCAGCTGGCCGATATTTTTTACAAGCAGATCGTATTGTTGTGTCATTATTTGTCTCCTTTCATCGGTACGTTGATATCCCATTTATCAGCGGTTTCTTCCGCTTTTTCATAGCCTGCGTCAACATGGCGGATGACGCCCATTCCCGGGTCGGTCGTGAGGACGCGTTCAAGCCGCTCGTGTGCAAGGTCTGATCCGTCAGCGACAACGACCATACCGGCATGAAGGGAGTAGCCCATGCCGACTCCGCCGCCGTGATGGAAACTGATCCATGACCCGCCTGCTGCTGTATTGATCAGTGCATTCAAGATCGCCCAGTCACCTACTACATCGCTTCCGTCTTTCATCGATTCTGTTTCACGGTTTGGTGATGCGACGGACCCACAGTCAAGGTGATCACGGCCGATGACAACCGGCGCTTTCAATTCGCCTTTTTTAACAAGCTCATTGATGGCGAGCCCCATTTTCACCCGTTCGCCGTAGCCGAGCCAGCAGATACGTGACGGCAGCCCTTGGAACGCAACTCTTTCCTGGGCCATATCAATCCATCTGATCAGCTCTTCGTTTTCCGGGAAAAGCTCTTTTATCAGGCGGTCTGTACGATAGATGTCCTCTGGGTCGCCGGAGAGTGCCGCCCAGCGGAATGGCCCTTTGCCTTCACAGAACAGTGGTCGGATGTAGGCAGGAACGAATCCTGGGAAAGCGAATGCCTCCTCGACACCTTCATCCTTCGCGACCTGGCGGATGTTGTTTCCGTAATCAAAAACGATGCTGCCGCGATTTTGGAACTCGAGCATCGCTTCGACATGTTTGGCCATGCTTTTTTTCGACAGGGCCGTGTACTCTGAGGGGTTATCTTTCCTTAAGGCATCTGCTTCTATTAATGAATATCCTTCAGGCACGTAGCCATTGAGCGGGTCGTGAGCGGACGTCTGGTCTGTAACGATGTCGAGTTTGGCCCCTCTTTTTAAAAGGTCGTGATGGATAAGGGCTGCGTTTCCGAGAAGACCGATGGAGAGCGGTTTTCCTTTTTCCTTGGCTTCGTATGCCATCATCAGTGCTTCATCCAGCGAGTCTGTCTGCACATCCAGGTACTTGGTGTCGATGCGTTTTTGGATCCGTTCCGGGTCGACATCCACCGCAATGACCACTCCTTCATTCATCGTGACGGCTAACGTCTGCGCCCCGCCCATCCCGCCAAGTCCGGCTGTCAATGTGATCGTGCCTTTCAGTGATCCGTTAAAATGTTCGCGGCCAACAGCGGCAAACGTTTCGTATGTTCCTTGTAAAATTCCCTGCGTGCCGATATAGATCCAGCTTCCCGCTGTCATCTGGCCGTACATCATCAATCCTTTTTGATCAAGCTCATGGAAGTGTTCCCAGTCAGCCCATTTCGGCACCAAAACAGAGTTGGAAAGCAGGACACGCGGTGCAGCTTCATGGGTTTTGAAAACACCCACAGGCTTTCCGGACTGTACAAGCATCGTTTCGTTGTTTTCAAGAGTGCGGAGCGTGTTGACGATGGCATCAAACGATTCCCAGTTCCGCGCCGCTTTTCCGATTCCGCCGTAGACGACCAGGTCTTCCGGCTTTTCAGCGACCTCCGGATCGAGGTTGTTATAGAGCATTCTTAGGACCGCTTCCTGCTCCCAGCCTTTGCATTCG
Source organism: Bacillus sp. SRL337 (assembly GCF_984799155.1). Classification (NCBI taxonomy): domain Bacteria; kingdom Bacillati; phylum Bacillota; class Bacilli; order Caryophanales; family Bacillaceae; genus Bacillus; species Bacillus sp. SRL337. The sequence goes on from NZ_OZ481793.1 coordinate 4,363,655, forward strand.
ATTTCCAAGCCTTTTTTTGCTCTGATTTGACGAGTATTTTCCATTGTTAGTTCCTCCCTTATTGGGTGATTTTTTTGATAGCATTATAGTCTTTCCAGTTCATGTCCTGCAGCCAGAGCTGTAGATTCTCGATGTCTTTTGCGAAAATGCGGTCCTTGGTGATGGATGGCACTGTTTTTCTGGCTTTTTTGTAAAAATGGTTTGTTGCAGGTGCCATTTTTTCGATGCCGCGATATTCGACTGCCTGCAGACTGCAGATCAGTTCAACTGCGAGTACCCTTCTCGCGTTTTGTAAAATTTGATAAGCGTGGCGGGCCCCGATGGTTCCCATGCTGACGTGGTCTTCCTGATTGGCCGAAGATGGGATCGAATCAACGCTCGCCGGGTGTGCGAGGGTTTTATTTTCCGAAACGAGTGATGCGGCTGCATATTGCATGATCATCGCGCCTGACTGAAGTCCCGGTTCCGGGCTCAGGAACGGCGGCAGGTCATTCAGCTGTGGATTGACGAGCCTCTCTACTCTTCGTTCGGAAATATTGGCAAGTTCTGCTATCGCTATTTTCATGAAGTCCATCGCAATGGCAATCGGCTGGCCGTGGAAGTTTCCGCCGGAGATGACTTTTTCTCCGTCATCAAAAATCAGCGGGTTATCCGTGGCTGCGTTCATTTCGATTTCCAGTTTTTCTTTTACATAATCAAGGGCCTGCCAGGAAGCACCGTGGACTTGCGGGATGCACCTTAGCGAGTAGGCGTCCTGGACCCTCAGTTCCCCTTGGGAGGTGGTGAGCTTGCTGCCGGCGAGATGGGTGCGGATTCGTTCTGCGGTTTCAATCTGCTGGCGGTAGCCCCTTGCAATATGGATGTCTTCGTCGAACGCATCGATGATTCCTCTCAGGCCTTCAATTGTAAGGGAGGCGATCATGTCCGATTGATAGGCCAGCTGCTCTGCTTCGATATAATTGATGACTCCCATGCCGGTCATCGCCTGGGTGCCGTTGATGAGGGCAAGGCCTTCCTTCGCCTGCAGCGTGATCGGCATGATATCTTCTTTTGAAAGGACAGGCAGTGTCGGCTGGGCTTTTCCTTTGTAAAAAACCTCTCCTTCTCCCATCAGGGCAAGTGCTAAGTGAGACAGCGGGGCAAGGTCGCCCGATGCTCCCAGTGACCCCTGCTGCGGGATGACCGGGTGGATCTGTTTGTTGAGGAGTTCGATGAGCGTTTCAATGACGACCGGTCTCACGCCGGAATACCCTTTCAGGAGGGCGTTTGCTCTAAGGAGAAGCATTGCCCGTGAGACTTTCTCCGGGAACGGCTCTCCCACTCCGCAGGCATGGGAATGGATGAGGTTCAGCTGCAATTCCTCGACATTTTTTTGGTCGATCAGAACATCGCTGAACTTCCCGAAGCCGGTGTTGATGCCGTAAACAATCTTCTTTTCCCGCACGATCCGTTCCACCGCTTCCCTGCTTTGCTTGACCTTGTGGAGGCTGGCTGGGGAAAGTGTGACCTTTTCGTTGTCGTAAATGATTTTCTTCGCTTCTTCCAGTGTTAATGTATGTCCTGTTATTTCAATCATTCTCATTCACCCTTTTTTGGTTTTGTGATTTTGCTTTAGCGCTTCACCGTGGTGAGGGACAGTCCCCTGTTACTTTAAAGTAACAGGGGACTGTCCCTCACTGCTTTAAAGTAGTAAAGCGCTGCTATATTCATTGAGAAACATAAAAAGAGGCTCGACGACAAATAAAGCTTGTCATCGAGCCTCCTGATTTCTAATCACTATAGGCTCTTTCCTATTAAATATGGTTGATTCCGAGGCCAATGGTTTCGTGCTCGAGGCCTTTGATCGGCGCGCCGATCGTACCGTAAAGCGCAACGGCGATCCATTCACCCTCGTCTGCATTCTTATATGGGGTTCCCCTGACTACTGCAAACCGGAGCCCAACTGTTCTGAGGATTTCTCCCAGCTGTGTCTGCCCCCGGGTCACACCAGAGATGGCTTCCATCGTGGCATGGTACAGTGAGTGCATCTCCCTGTAGAGATCCTCCCTGACAATCCCGTTACGTTTAGCTGCCGTTTCAATGGCAGCGACTATCTTCTGGACATTCATCGAACCGACCTTGCCTGTGCAAAACTGCCAGTTCAATTGGTTGAATTGCTCTGTGTATTCTTCTTCCGACCCGTCCATTAGGAGGAGAAGAAGTGCACTCTTGCCTATGCGGTGTTCATCTACTATTCTCATGGCTTCCGCACCTTCTGATTTCTGAATTTACTAATAACTACCCTCATTGTATGGGTTTTCATACGGACGGTCAACGTATTATAGGGAAGTTTTAGAAACTTAGATTGTTAACGCGTTAAAGCACCAAGAGGGACTGTCCCTTTTAGCGCTTTAATGTACTGAAAGGGACTGTCCCTTTTTTCGCTTTAATGTACTAAAGCGGCTTCATCATGGCCTCAGGTATGTCGCCGCTTGCTCTTGTTCTTCATAATTTAGCTTCCTCATGATAAATTCGTTATATTGGGATTGGGGGCACTCTGGAAAGAATGAAAGGATTTTACCGGTGTGAACCAGGGGATTTTGCTGCTTGAGTAAATAAGCAGGGTAACTGCTCCAAGGATAGAGCTCAGGTTGTCTGACGAGATTGGCTTCCACGGGATTGAGGTGGATGTACTTACTTACACCGAGTAAATAAGAAGGTGTGTCAACATGCTTTGCTTTAAATCGCCCTTGAAATAGATGACCAACAGCGTCATATTTTTTGTTGTAATACATGGCGTAACAAGTATTGACTTGTTGGAATTTAGCAGTGGGCGGAACTGCTATTGTTTCAAGCAGCAGATGGATATGATTATTCATAAGACAGTAAGAATGGAGAAGAAACGGATTTTTCTTAGAGGATCGGCTTAGGATGTTTAAGAAATTGCGGTAGTCCTTTGGTTCGTGGAATATGAGGGCCTTTCGATTCCCGCGCATCATGATATGATAAGTGGCTCCGGGAATCCATTTTCGGGGTTGTCTTGGCATTCAAGCACTCCTTTCAGATTATCGTACTTCTACTGAATTCTATATATGAGGATGAATTCCTCCTTGAAAGGGAAATTCACTTTAGCACATTAATGTACGAAGAGGGACTGTCCCTTTTAGTGGTTTAAAGCATTAACGCACAGAAAAAGCACTCTCGACGTCTTTCCGCCTAAAGTGCTTTTTGTTTAACGAATGTATATTCACTTTGAAGTTCTTTTTGAAGCCAATGAACCATTTTAGAAGCGTCCATGTTGCCGCTGCTTGCTTTGTCGAATGCTTTTCGCATTAAGTTCAGCAATTCTTGTTGTTCTTTGGTTGAATCCTGGGGCAATCCGATAACCTCCCAATATCTCTGTCTCGTAGTATTATATTTCCTAACTCATAGAATGTTAAACTTCAACAATATACATACAGTACCAGAATTCTACAAGTTTTGTAAATACAATATTTGGTTATTCTTTGAAATTTTTAGGGTCTTTGAGGTTTTTTTGCAATTTTTACAAAGTTATCGTCGTCGTCATCGGGGTGATTACTGTGTTTAACTGCCTTGTCTCGGCGCGGTTGTAACAAAAAAGACAAATATTTATCTTTTCGTTTCAGTGTGAAACATTGGACGATATGGCAAAACATTTCTTCTGTCAATTCATCATAATCAGTAAAAGGCTCCAGCTGCAGTTTTGTTTCATCTACCGTCAGTTTCAGGATGCTTTTTACTCCTGTTACATCAGCTCTTAACAAAAACTGTGTAGAACTGGTTAACGGTATCAGCAGGAAGCTTAAAAAGCTGGAAACTGTCGTTAAGTCCTGAACCGTTAAGCTCTTCATAGTTTCTGAGAAGTTTCCTATGGAAGTAAGCAGAAATGACTCATCCGTATACCTCCCTCTAAAGAACAAATAATAGTCCCTTACATCCAATGGACGGCCATCCTCACATAAACAATTAAGCAGCAAGACCTTTTTCTTCATCATTTCCTCCTACTAATCAATTTTTGACAATATAGGACTTTTTTCACCCTTGTATCTATATTAAAGGGAAAATATGTAATTTAACAACCATTTTATTTAAGTAAACAAATCGTTTACTTATAAAAATTAACGATTTGTTTACTTTTCATTTCTTTTCACCTTTAACGGTTATGGTATTTACATCTACTGAAGAACTGTGGGTGATAGTATGATTTTTTCCGAGGCCATTAAAAGATATAGAGAAGAAATTGTTCATTTGAGTCAGGTCGAGGTTGCTAAACGATTGAATATTAGTAAACAACTGCTTAACAAGTATGAGAACGGCAAAAGTCAAATACCTAACGATATCCTGCGAAAACTGGTGGATCTCTATCAGCTTTCACCAACGGATTTATATAAAATTGTCTCTGGAGATTCTTATTCAGACGATCAGGAAGAATCCTCCATGCTATTAAGAGAAAAATTTGTGGATGGGGAAACGGACAGGGCGCTAAACTTCCTTATCCAATATCCCCATCTGAAAAATTTACTGATCACCGCATCTTATTATGATCAAAAGAAGCAGGAAAGGTTTGTGAACAAATTAATCACCGTCATAAAAACGATGGAAGAATAATTTTTTCGACAAAATGTGACTAACCTCCTATTAAAATTATTCATTAGTTTGACGATAAATAGATTGTCGCCACACGAAAAAGGCAAAATTATTGAAAAATTATGACGCAAAGCTAAAGGGGCTTCGGTATCGTGGTCATGATATTATGCCTGCCAGCTATCGAAAAGGAAGATATCATGAAGTTCCTTACTCCAGAGGAGATGAAGACCAAGAGAGGCAGACAAACAAAATTGATGTTTGCCAGCATATTTATTTTCATGATTCGATTGGTTTCAGGCATGACATATTTTACATATTCGATTTAGAAGTCTCCGAAAGTGCTCTCCACAAGGGGGGTTCTTTTTTATGATTAATAATCTTTCTACAATTTATGGAAAAGTTCGCGGTTTTCCGATAAAATAAGTGGGGGGATTTAGAAACTATTGGAGGAATACGTTTTATGAATGAAGTCAGGCTTTTTAGAGGATTACTGCACCCTTCTACCTATTTCTATCAATTAAGAGAATCAGAGATTCTAAAAGGTTACTCTGTTAAAATTATAATCTTACTGTTTCTATCACTTCTGGTTTTTGGTTTTAATACAGGATTCGGCTGGGGAGCCGTTCCTTTGTCAAAAGAGCTTACCGCTTTATCCCCAATGGATTATGAAGTGAATAAATTTTATTTTTTGCTTGGAAGGATGATACTTGGCGTTCTGTATGCAGCTGTCATTCTATTCATTCCGGCACTGCTATTTTGGACGCTATCAGAGGCTGAATTCAAAAAAATTGTAGTGGTTCAGGGCATTGCTCTTCTCATTTTGCTTTTGGAAAAGTTGAGCTATCTTCCTTTGCTTACATTTTTATCTCTAAACTGGTATTCTTCCCCGGTCGCACTTGGTGTAATAGGACAGACCTTGACTGATCACGAATGGCTGAAGTATTTTCTCGGCAGTATTTCATTATTCAAGCTATGGGCAATGTTTATCCAATTCATTGGATTGAAGTGGCTTACGGAAAAGAAAACATGGGTCATCATATTATGGATTTTCCTGATTAACTTGCTGTTCTGGAGCATCACTGCATTTTTAGCGTATATTAACTTTTCAATTCTGATATAAAGGTGGTGACCTGAAAATGAACAAGAAAATATTGTACCCTACTTTAATATTCTGCTTAGCTTTGATTGTCACCAACGTGTGCTTGATAGAAAAAGCTAATAGCAAGGTTGACCGCAATTCCTTTGTAAATGAGTGGACATCAATCAAAACCCAAACTCTTAAGAACACGCTTAAAAAGGTAGCTTCTCTCTCCTCGTCTGAAGAAAACTATGTCTACTTTGACAGCAGCTATGGAACTTTCAAGGAGTTTCTAGTAAAAGAGGGAGATGAAGTAGCTGCAGGCACAGATTTGTTTACTTACGAAGCAGAGGATACTCTTAGACAGGAGCAGGTTCTCGAGTCGGAAATCGAGCAGTTGGAAGGTGAAATCGACAGCATTGAGGGGCATATAAGTGATCTCCGTACTTTAAGACCAGCTGCAAGCTCTATCCAGGCACCCAGAACCACGGCAGAAAATGAGTTTCCACCCGATGAAAGTCTGGAGGCAAGCGCCCTTGAAATTGACTACTTTGTCAAACAAGAGGTAGCCGAAAAGGAACTTGAAGCCGAGCGTTTGGAAAATAAGATAACTAATTATGAGCGGCAGCTAAATGACTTAAGGTCTTATGAAACCACTTTGACTGTTCAGAGTGAACTGGAAGGGGTTGTAGAAAAAGTTTCCTTTGAATTAGATAACCCTGTCATCGTGATTGCATCCACATCTCCTGTTGTTCAAGGAGAATTAACAGAGCACGAGGTTTTAAAAGTAATGGAAGGACAAAAAGCTTCCATTCGTTCAACAGCATTAAAAGATGAATTCACTGGATTTGTAACAGAGGTTGCTGCTCTTCCATCAGAAAACAAATCTGAAGATGGCGGCAGCTCTTACCCTTTTAAGGTCGAATTTGGAGAAGACCAGGAATTAAAGGATTTGCGACCAGGTTTCCACGTTTCACTTTCCATCGTTACCCAGGAAGCGAAAGATGTTTTGACTGTTCCTGAAAGCAGTATAGTTAGGGATGGAGCAAAGAAATACTTGCTTGTCATCACTAAAGATGGTGTTTTAAAGAAAAGAAAAGTAACAACAGGCTTGAAGTCTAATGGAAAAATTGAAATCCAAACCGGTATGAAGAAGGATGAAATTTTTGTTGAAGATCCTGATTCCCTGGATCTGTCTGGCTCCACCTTCGTTACACCGGTAAATTTTGATAGACTGACAAACACCGCAATCAAAAATGCTGGTAAAAATACCATACTCCAAAATCTCCTTCTCGGAATTCTCGAGAGAAAATAGGTTGAAGCGCCGTACCCGGTGATGGGTACGGCGCTTTTTTGGGTATAGAATGATGGTGCCTTCTCATACTAACCATGAATAGATTCCGAAGAAGGAGGATATCCATGAAAAAACCACTCATAAAAGCCCTAATTCTTATGCTTTTTATCTCTATATTATTTATTGCCGTCCCTCCCTCCTGCCTGTTTGCCCAACCACCGAAGAAGAACGTCATCTTCATGGTGATGGATGGGACGAATTCGGATATCGTGACACTCGCCCGCTGGTATAAGGGTTCTTCTTTAGAACTGGACGCCATTCTTACTGGCGGGGTCCGGACCTATTCCAACCAGTCGGCCATCACGGATTCCGCTGCCGGCGGAACAGCCATGGCCACTGGTTTCAAGACGAATGCCGATTTTATCGGAATGGTGCCGGCTGGCAAGGGTTCCAAGCCTGCGGTAAGTTTGCTTGAAGCCGCTCATATAAAAGGGTACGGCACAGGGATTGTCTCCACCTCTCCTGTTCAGCATGCGACCCCTGCCGCGTTTTCTGCCCATGTGAAAAATCGCGATGAATTCAGTGATATTGCTGAACAGCAGGTGTATCAAGGGATTGATGTTGTTCTGGGCGGCGGTCGTGCATGGCTTTATGACGGGAAAGACCAACGAATGACCAATGATGACGGGATGTTGAAGACGAAGGAATCCGCACGAAACGATCATGAAGATCTGCTGAAGGTCATAGCGGAAAAAGGGTATGCGTTTGCAGAAAAGAAATCCGAATTGGATGCACGTTCTGCCGGAGGGCTTTGGGGCAGTTTTGCCGATGAGGATATGGCATATGACTTTGATCGTGCTGAGCTATTGCCGGAACAGCCTTCCTTGGCAGACATGACGGAAAAAGCGATTGGCCGTTTGAGTCAGGGGAAGAATGGATTTTTTCTGTTTGTAGAAGGAAGCAAAGTCGACTGGGCTGCCCATAAAAATGACCCCGTCGGAATGATCAGCGAGGTCCTGGCGTTTGATAAAGCTGTCGGGGAAGCGTTGGAGTTTGCCAAGCGCGACGGCAACACCATGGTGATTGCTGTTACCGACCATGGGAACAGCGGGCTGACAATCGGAAACGGCACCACGGATAAAACCTATTATGATCAGCCTGTTGAAGAAGTCATCAGACCTTTGAAGAAAGCGAAATTGACTGTGAAAGGGGCTTCTTCCCAGTTGAAAAAAGACCGTTCAAATCTGAAGGATGTTATGGCCTCCTATGGGCTGGAAGAACACACTGAAAAAGAATTTTGCAAAGTTGAAAAAGCCGGAACCGTTACGGAATTAGAGGATGAAATGGCGGCGATGCTCAGCAGACGGGCCTCCCTGGGATTCACCACCCATGGCCATACAGGAGAGGATGTATTCCTTTATGCCTATGGTCCAGAAAAACCGACGGGTCTGCACGAAAACACCGATCTCGCTGGTGCCGTCTCCGATTACCTTGGATTGGATCTGGAAGGGCTTCGGGATTGGTATGTGGATGCGGAGGAGTATTATGCGTCCAGAGGTTACAAGACAAAAATTGACTTGAATGATAAGCATAACCCTGTCTTCATCGCCGTAAAAGGTGATGAAAAGCTGCAGTTCCCTGAAAATAAAAATGTCATGCTTCGAAATGGCGAAGAAGTCAGGCTGCAGGCAGTCAATGTATACAACGGCGACACCTTCTTCATTCATATTCAGTAGCAACGGGTCACTTTAGCGCTTTAAAGCAGCCGGGGACTGTCCCCGGCTGCTTTAAAGTACTAAAGTGATTACAGGATATCCAGCCCTCTCCATTTTCGGTCTGATTTGCGTTATAATAATAGAATGGTTAATTTTTGAACGGAATCAGTCAGGAGGCGGCAAATCCTTATGAATGCACAGGAATTACAGGAAAGATTGACACCACTAAGCGATTACTTGCTGGAAGAACTTCCGTACGGCAGTGAAAAACAGGCGATTGTCCAAAAAGGATTGCTGCTGTTCCGGCAGAATCTTGTTTCCAATATAAAATTTCATGATGACACGATTACTGCAGATGTCCAGGATGTCACCCTGGTCAAGGTTACCCTTGAACTGGAATTCCCCCGCCTCAGCAAATGTTCATGCCCGGCGCAGGTCTGGTGCCGCCACCGCATGGCTGCTTTTTTTGCCGTGTACAGCAAGGCCCAGCCTGTGACCACTTGGATCCATAAGTGGCGCACAACACCAACGGAGTCAGAGGCAGCTGCTCCTCCTGAGAAAAAGGCGAACCTTCAAGATATTTTAAAGAAACACGAAGGCAGCATTAAAAAAGCAAGCGATCTTCTAAAGGACCGCAAGCAGCGAGGGGAGACACCGGACGAATGGTGGGAATTCTTCCAGTATCAGTTTGATCAGTGGGATAAAGATGCGTTTCACCGGCATTCGCACCTGCTTGACCTTCATATCCAAAATTTTTTCCGGAAACTGATGAAGGAGGCACCCTTTGAACGCGAGTGGAAGCCGCTTTATCAGCTATATGCCACATTCTTTCTTTTTCAGAACTTTGATCGAATGATGATGTTTTACAGAGGAAAGAATGCGGACACCACTTATTATGAATTTTTAATCGATGAGATGTTCGACAGCGTCAAACAGTTATCAGTGCATGCGATGCCGTTCCGGTTCGATCCCTTCATTGAATTTTTAAAAGGGAAAACCGAGGAACTGACTTCTTCCACTGATAACAGCACATTGGCCAAAGCGGAAATCTACCGCTTCCTTTGGTACTTCCTTTTCAAGAAAAAAGCATGGCGCCAGGCCGAGGTAGAAAGGCTCCGGGAGGAACGCAACCCTGAAGATATCTTCTATTCCCTGGCACTGCTGCATCAATATATCCTTTTAGAAGAAAATGAACTGGCCGCAAAGGAAATCGAGAAACTGGACACAGAGATTGTTCCCTACTCCGATTTCTGGCTGGAACAGCTTTTTCAACACAAAAAAAATGAGCAGGGTGTCGCGTTTTTAAAAAGCATCCTGCCGAAGGTGCCTGCCTATGTCAACAGTCTGCCTTCTTATGACAGTGCTGCTTTCACGCGATGGTTTCTACGGACCCTGCCGATTGACTGGATGACGGAAAATGAGCACGGCCTTCTCCGGAAGCTGCTCGTTGCCCTACTCCCCTACAGCTATTACTGGTACAACGACTTTTTGCTTGGGACAAAATCATACCGCGAATGGGTCGAGCTGCAGCGCTTTGTCGGGTATGAGCTCAGGGAAATGGATAACTTGGGCCTTCGGGATGCCGCGAAGGAAGCTCCGCAATTCGTCCTCCCTCTTTACCATGAAGGAATCGAGCATTATCTTGCGGGCAGAAGCCGCGATAATTATAAGCAGGCGGTCAAATATTTAAAGAGACTGCGGACACTATATAAAAAACTCAAGAAAACCGACCAATGGGAAGTTTATTTTGATTTGGTCCTGGACAGAACAAAACGTCTTCGTGCGTTCCATGAAGAGTGCAGAAAGGGGAAGCTGATCGATGCTTAAGACGCGCATGCTGCATGTGTATATAGAGCCTTTGAATAACGGCCGCTTCTTCCTTTACTGTGAAAATGACAGCGGCTTTGATCTGCCGGTGGATGACTGGAAGAACCAGCTGTTTCTTTGGCATGAACCAAGCTATTACGGGACGATGGTGGGTCAGAAAGATATTGGCACACGGAAAGGCATTGAGGTTTCGAGCTGGGACCTTCTGTTGCTTTTTGCCGATGAATCTTTCAGCGGGATGATTGACTGGCATTGGGATGAACTCGGGCAGAAGTGCCAGGCTGTTGCCCCGGTCATGTACGATTCGATTCAGGAAGGCAAATGGATTCCCCGCTTTGAAGACATGGCGGAGAACGGGCTTACCTTTCAGGTCCCCGCTGAATTGTGGGATAACTTTCCCGCTGAGTTCTGGCAGGAGAATATCGGCGAGGAGTCCGCTGAAGAGTTCGTCTCGGACTGGTATCAGCGAGCCGTCCGCCAGTCGCTTTCTTCTGGAGGCAGCGACCACCTTTTCACCCGGTTGAAAAAACTTGAGGACAGTACATTGACACCGGAAGAACTTCATGCTTATTTTGATGAGGAAAAATGGAGTGAATGGGTCGGCCTGACGGAGGATGAATTGCCCTTCACGCTGGGACTGCGCCTGACAGAACCGCTGGAAGAACATGATCCATGGGAGCTGGAGACCATCCTGCGTGATAAAAAACGCGACAATAAAGTCTACTCGCTTGGTGAAGACAAATTGCCTCCTTCTTATAAAAAGCATCTCGATACGGTAAAAGAGGAACAGAGCCGCTGGCTGAAAATGCTGCCGCTTCTGGACCAGGGCGGGGAGATCCGGAATTCGCTGGATGAGCATGATGCGTGGGATTTTCTCACTGTATTGAGTGAAAAATTCCTTGATCTTGATATTGAGATCCTTCTCCCTGCTTGGTGGCAGGCAATGAAAGATGCCCAGATGACCGTCAAGGCAAAGGTGAAAAATACAGACAGTTCTTACCGGCCATCCTTTGTCGGCCTGAATGCCATGCTGGACTTTGACTGGCGCCTGTCCATGAATGGCGTTGATTTATCGGAAGAAGATTTTCAAAATCTAGTGAATGATCAGCGGCGCTTGATAAAAATCCGCGGCCAGTGGATGAAACTTGATCCGGCGATGATCCGCCGCATCCAGGAATTGATGAGCAAGGCGAAACAGGAAGGAATTTCAATTCAGGATATGCTTGAACAGCAGCTTGTGCCACGCGATGAAGACGATGGGCTTCCTGAAGAAGAGGACTATGATCCTTATGAGTTCGCGAAAATCCAAATAGATTTGAACCGGTCGATGAAAAAAATGATCGATACCCTGACAAATGCAGCAGAAGTGCCGCTTGTTCCGACACCTGACCCGTTTCAGGGAGAGCTGCGTCCTTACCAGCAGCAAGGAATGAGCTGGATGCTTTTCCTGCGCCGGTACGGTTTTGGCGCCTGCCTTGCGGATGATATGGGGCTTGGAAAAACGGTACAGCTGATCACTTATCTCCAAGTAGTAAAATCTGTTGAGAACCCCAAGGCACCTGCATTGATTATTGCGCCGACCTCTGTTCTCGGAAACTGGCAGAGGGAGCTTGAAAAGTTCGCTCCGGATTTGAAGGTAAAGCTCCACTATGGCCAAAGCCGCGATAAAGGGATCGAGTTTGCAAGAGGTCTGCTGGACGTCGACGTTGTCCTGACTTCGTACGGTTTGTCTCATCTTGATTTTGAGGAACTCGAGACAATTGAATGGAATGCGATTGCTTTGGATGAAGCGCAGAACATCAAAAATGCCAATACCAAGCAGTCCCGTGCCATCCGAAAGCTTGAAGGCAAACACCATATCGCGTTGACAGGGACTCCAATGGAAAACCGCTTATCCGAGCTGTGGGCCATTTTCGATTTCTTGAATCACGGCTACCTTGGCGGATTCTCTCAGTTCCAAAAGCGATATATCGTTCCGATCGAAAAAGAAGAAAATGAACCGAAAGTGAAAGAACTGCAGGCGAAAATCAGGCCATTCCTTCTGCGCCGCACGAAAAAAGATCCGGAAGTCGAGCTCAATCTGCCGGATAAAATCGAGCAGAAAGAGTATTGTGCTCTGACAGCTGAACAGGCATCTCTATATGAGCAGCTTATCAAAGATACGTTCGCGCAACTGGAAGCTTTGAGCGGGTTCGAGCGAAAAGGGCTTGTGCTGCAGATGCTGAATCGGTTGAAACAGCTTTGTAATCACCCGGCTCTCTATTTGAAAGAGCCAGAACCCGCCAATATAGAGAACCGCTCTGAGAAAATGCGAAAGCTTGTGGAGATTATTGAAGCTGTGCTGGGATCCGGTGAAGGGTGCTTGATTTTCACTCAGTATATTTCCATGGGAGAAATGATCCAGGATGTGATGAAAGAGAAGTTCGGCATCGATGTTCCGTTCCTGAACGGAAGCATGGGGAAAGTCCAGCGTGACACCCTTGTGGAGCGATTCCAAAACGGGGAATTCCCTGTGTTCCTGCTTTCTTTGAAAGCCGGCGGAACAGGGTTGAATCTCACAGCAGCCAACCATGTCGTCCACTATGACCGCTGGTGGAACCCGGCAGTCGAAAACCAGGCTACCGACCGTGCCTACCGCATCGGCCAGAACCGCTTCGTGCATGTTCATAAGATGATCGCCTCCGGAACACTTGAGGAAAAGATCGATATGATGCTTGAAAAGAAGCAGGCTCTGAACGATGAAGTCATCCAGAGCGACCAGTGGATGACCGAGCTTTCCGACCGTGACTTGCATAGTTTGTTGTCACTTGAATAATATCCAAAAAGCGCAAACCCTGTTGATGAAGGGTTTGCGCTTTTTCGGACTGGAATCCTTTAGCGCTTTAAAGCAGCTGGGGACAGTCCCCAGCTGCTTTAAAGCGCTAAAGTGAACCTCCATAAGAAAGAGCCGATTCTATGAGGAACCGGCCAATAATGGGGTGGAAAGTCGAAGTATAGCTAGCTATTGAGTTTTTCTTTAAGAAGATATGCAGAAGGTTGGTACGGGGTTCAGGTTATGAAATAAGACAAGACTTTGGAATTTAGTTCGCTTTGGATGATGTGGTGATAAATGACATTCTTTGGGGCTTATCGGATGATAACTCTTTTTCAAGCAGTGTCACCCGCTGTGTTAGATAGTACAGCTCTACATTGGCTCTTGCCAATTTCCTTATCAGATCTTCAATCAATCTTTCCGTCGATTCGCTCTTGTTCATTATGGACGCCCTCCAGATTTAGTCATAAGCCAAACGTGCCTCACATTAAAATACCGGTTGCGCCTGTTCGACTTCCGGATTACTCTGCCGCGGCTCCTGTGGATGAGACTGTGACTGCGGTTGGGTTTGTGATTGAGGCTGCGGCTTCGCCGGAAGAGGCTGTTGTTGCGTCGGCCTTCCATCCAGGAACTTCACCTGTTCCGCTACAACTTCCGTCACATAAGTCCGCTTGCCGGTCTCATTATCATAATTCCTGGTCTGAATGCGCCCTACCACGCCCAAAACAGAGCCTTTATTACAGTACTTTGCCGTGTTTTCAGCCGCCCGCTTCCACATCGTGCAAAGCACAAAATCAGCTTCATAATCTCCTCCCTGATTTTTAAACTGACGATTGACCGCCAACGTGACGTTCAGCACTGCCTTCCCATCAGCGGTGTAACGCATCTGTGAGTTATAATTAATGATGTCACAAATAATATAGATAAAACCTCAAAATAATAATTAATTATTGTCATTTCTTATAATTAAAGTTGTCATTAAGTCGCAAAAGTATAATTTAAAGTTTCATTTCTCCATCTTGCCGAAGGAGTGAAGATTAAATAAATGATTATAACTAAATATGTTACCCCTTCACCTTTCCTTGAAAAGTAAAATGAAAGAAATTAACACACCAGAAACTGGCGTGTTAATCCCCTTAGCAATAATTACTCCATTAAAAATTATTGCTAATGCTAAAAAACAATTATTGCTAATGCTAAAAAACAATTATTGCTAATGCTAAAAAACTCCTTTTGGCTTTTTAACTTTCGGCTTCCTAACGGCACGACCGTTTTTCACTTTTGCCAGTAACTGTTTGTACCTTATATTCTTTTTAGTTTTTTCTTGATTACTTTGCCTTCCTGGGTGATATCTATTTCCCTCATCCATGTGTAAAAATTTCTTCATTAGCTCGGGATAAAAAGATTGATTAGTACTATCATCTTTAGAGGCATATTGATTTAACTTGGTAAAAACAAAATCTTTTATCATATTTTCAACTTGAGAAGGTATCATTCTTTTTAAATAATATTGTTCGTCTGTTGGGTGTAAATCACTATAGATAAATAGGGCTGTAAATTTATGAATCAAACTCACATTATCATTATCAATAATCTCGTCTAGATGCTCCTTAAAAATTGCATCTAATTTTGAAGTCCCTAAATTATGAAAAAGTGCAAGTTGATGAACTGATGGTAAAAACTTTATTAATGTATCAATAAAGTCCTTAGGGATTGTTCCTATCGCTAAATCTTCGTGGTTTTCTTTATTTTCAGAAGCAACTTCTTTAGATATCTTTGAAAGCAAGACATAATATAAACTCATAAATACTAATGAATTCCCCAAGATATCTTTGTATGCCTGTTTCTTAAACTCTGAGTCTTTTGATTCCTCTGAGTTTTTTAGCACTCTGGCAGCAAGCACCCATGACCTTTCGAGTACTTTTACCTTTGAAAATTCATTTTGCGGCTCCTTATTTACAATTTGCACTTGAGGCGTTACTGAATTACTATCTTCTAACAATTTGTCATTAATTTCATCTTCTTTTTCTTCTGTAATCCTTGATGTGGATATAAAATCTTCTATATCTTCGGCAGTTTTAAATTGAGTAGCAATCTGTGGTTCCTGATTTTTAAATATTTCATCAAATGAGCGACCTATAAATCCATCTTTAAAAATCCCCGACCGTTTTAACTCATCAAACGATTGATTCATTAATGTAACAACCCTTTTGAGAGCAATTGTTTTTGTACGATAAAGAGCAGTATAGTAATCAATTTCAGACAAGAATTCTAAATAACGATCTTCGCTGAATACTAATTCCTTAAAATCGGGATCAATATCAATATTTTGCATAAGAAAATATTGAAAGAAGCAATTCAATCTAAACTTAATAAATGTATCTTCTTCGGTTTGCTCCTCAATAAAAAGACCTATTGACACAAAATACTCTGGTATCCAATCATAATACGGTTTCTTTCCAACCCCTCTGGGTGACCACCCTAAATCTTTAAAGTGCTTCTGAATAATCTTTTTTAATTCTAAACTGTCCAAACGATAATTGATATGATTAGCTTCGAACATTTCCTTTGAAATGTGAACCAGCAAACTAATTTGATTATGAAAATCAAATTCATCGGAACGGACTTCAATATTATTATGTTTATCTAATAGCTTTTCAATAAAGTTTTGAAGCATTGCAGCGTTATTTTTAGGTTTATAATCTTCTTGCTTTTCTACAATCCATAGAAAAATTGAAACTGCCATCGGTGTTGTTGGTATGTTTAAGGAATGAAAAGTGTCAACAATACTTTCAAATTTTTCATCTAATTTATCGGTTTCTCTTAAACCGAACCAATTTTTCATTAAGGTCCGTATTTGGCTACTTTGAAAGTGCTTTATATTAGCAGTTTTACAAATAGTGAAAAATGGTTGGGTAAGATACTCAATAGGTATCTCTCCATCACCTTGATTTTCAGAGGTAGCTATTACTACAATGTTAGGAAACCTCTCCAAATCTTCAGTCAACCTATTTAAAAACTTTTCTTGATTACGAGAAAAAGTAACATTATCAAGTAATAACAATATTTTATTTGTCTTTAGAATCTCTTCAATTTCATCCTTTATCACACCAAAATATTTAGCGATTTCTGTTATAATATTGGATCTTGAATCATATTTCTTTAAATCAATATAAACGGGAATTCTCTTATATTCTAGTGAAGTTTTTGTTGAGTATTGAAGTACACGATATAACAAAGTGGACTTTCCACTTTCACGATCACCTAGTAAGAAAATGTGTTCTTTTGTGTTTGAAAGACTTTCTAAATCTAAAGTTTCTTCGTCTTTTGAATCTGTATCACTTGAACCTTTTGCTTCAAAATGATTATCCTTATTTTTCACTACTATTTTAGGTAAGACGAATAAAGATTCCAACTCCTTAGGAGCTTGGGTATCTGTATTATAAACAAGAAGTTTTTCATTTAGGATTGGCAAATAGTTAGACTTAATCTTTTCAATAATTTCTGAATGTTTCTTCCATTGTTCCCTTATATCCGTTGTGGGAAGCTCAAAACAAGTGGTTCCATCATCATTCTGCGATATCTCAGTGTTTGAAATATAGCCTAACTTATCAAAACTGTACTTACGATTATGTAGAACAGCTCTACCCATTGTGTCATCAAAATCTATGACAGTATATCCATTACAGTGTTTTACACTCTCAGTTACAATATTATCGTTCCAATTTGAAGCTGCAGTCGAACGGATAGTACCATGACCTAAATTATTTTGATAAAAATGGGAACTAGAACGGTGAACATGCCCTGTTAGCAGTAAATCATAATCTCTTGTCATAATTCCCTCAATTACATCTTTATCTTGTTCTAATAAATGATCATACGGATGATGCATTAAAGCAATCTTTAGATCAAATTCCCTATCAATAAAATGGCTATCTATGACATCGAGTTGTTTTCTCCCTACTATCAACCTCCCTCTATCATTTTCATCAAAACATCTCCAAGAGCTATTTATCCCAGATACAGCTACCTTTTTTCCATCCACTTCAAGCCACAGTGCATAACCAAATTCATTTTGATTAAAGTTCGGGACTTCAGAGTAATATTGATCTTGAAACTCCTTATAGGCTTGTAACCTTTCTAAATTGAGCAATTTAGGGTCATTCATATTTTCATCAATTTCCAACCTAGTTGTAAGTACTTCTTGCAACTGTTTTTCTATGAATTTATGAACATGCTGGCGTTCCACGTCATGATTCCCAGGAATCATTAAAAAGCGGTCAGCTGGTAAATCTAAAGCAGAAAGGACCACATCAATAAAAACTGTTTTAAAGAGTTCAAAAGCTCTTTTAGCATTGTTAAGTCCGCCTTTATCAATTAAGTCACCTGTAAAACAGATTAAATCAATAGGTCTTTCTTCATGAAAGGCTACCAAATCTCGTATAAGCGGTTTAACGATATTATTTACAAAAGCGGAAGATCTATCGGGATTGAAATGGGCATCTGATAAATGAACTATTCTCATTAATTTACTCCCTTTTTATGGAATGATTTAATTTTACAGAATTTTTGGCTAGATGTGTAGTAGGTTAATCGAAATAAATGTAATATAGTTGTGCTGAGGCCAATATTTTCTAAAACCAATTACGTACCAACCCCAACGAACTTATATAGGGAATTATTGCTGATTAGATGCTTGATCACAGATTATTTCAGAGTCTACTAATTCATATAAATAAAAAAACGCACTATGATTTCATTGAAATCCAGTGCATTTTATATGCTATTTACATATCTAAAGTCAGCTTTTTGAATTATTCTAGTTATACTGGTAAATAATCATATTCAAATCTAATGTTTGCTAAGTGCCTATTTATTCTATAGGGTCTACCCGAATTTGTACTTCTACCCGATTCCGCGAATAAGTGTATATTTTTTTTAGAACGAGAGCTTATTACATACAACAAATTTCTTGATGAAGAATTAACCACTTCATCAATTTCATTCATTATTATATTCCAATGAGGTACATATCCCCACAGTAGACCAAATGCAATTACGGTCTCGAACTCTTCCCCTTTAACTCCATGACAGGTATTAATAACTACACCACTTGATGGTTTAAACATACTTTTAAAATACGCAATGTCATCTGGAACTTCCTTGAATTCTTCTAATTCATATCGCCTTCTAATACCGTTAAAAAACATATCCCACTGATCTTTGAGTGTTGGGTAATGGTTAAAGTCTAATTCGAGGCAATCGAAGAATTCTTCGAATGCTAATTGTAAGTAGCGGATCCCTTTAATTTCATCTGGCTTTATTGAATTTATTAGCTTAAGATACTTTCTGCAATCATTGTGTTCAAGCCCAAAAGATTCGTTAGCATAGTCGTTAATTTCTTGAAAAACTTGCTTTATCCACCTAAACCGATTCAAAGAATTTTGGGTGTTTACCTCTGTCAGAAATAATCGTGCTAGTTTCCACCAAAAGTTTTCCTTATTCCTCGGTAAAGGTGTCGAACCTGGTGCCTCCAAAGGGGTGTCAGGTAATAAAGACCTTAACTTTCTAGCTAATGGAGTGAGAAAATACCATTGAGGGGCAATAACACATATTTCATTTGGGGACAGGCCCTTTTCAAGATAGTACGTAATAATTCTAGCAATTTCATTCGGTAAATCGTCCTTATCAATGGTATCATCAAGACTAATAAACCCATTTTCTTTTGAATGCCCTCCTAGGGCTTGGATATTTAAATCCTCAGACTGGAAATTTTTAAAAAAATCCACAATCCTCTGTGTAGACCTGTAGTTCCCTGGTAATACTAGTTGCTTCATTTCCCGACTGTTTATTTCCTCGCAAATCTCTTCTAATGACTTGGACACCCCTCCCAGCGAACTATAAATAGCCTGATCGGAATCTCCTACAAGGAAAAGTTTACATTCATTTTTGCTCTGCCTGATTATATGACCAATAATCCCATATTGTAAATCAGATGTATCCTGGTATTCATCTACAAAAATATAGCTGAACAAGCGTGATAAATGCCTTCTGATTTTTTCATGTCTTTCAAGAAGTTTATAGGAGAAATAAAGTATTAAGTCAAAATCAACCTCTTTATTATCTAATATGCTCTTATGAAATTCTTCTGCAATAATTTCATGTATTGGTTCCCTCTCTATATAATTACCTTCCCTGTCAATACTTGTACTTATTGATTGAAAGGCAGGAAGAGAATACTTTTCTTTTAAATGGTTCAATATAGAATTCTTTTTAAAATCATCAATTATTGTAAAGCCATTAACCAAATCTGGTATTGCTTCTGCATAAGGTTTAATAATCCATTGGTGACAAAATGAATGAATTGTCCCTGCCCAAAGTCGCTCTTGTGGAATACCTAATTCATCAATCCTTTTTTGGATTTCTTCAGCCGCACGATTAGTAAAAGTTAATGCCACGATAAATTTTTTTTTGCTGTTTAAACGTTCTAATTCATAAGCTATTTTCCTTGTTAATACTCGGGTTTTTCCACTTCCAGGACAAGCTAAAACTAGTGTATTTGTATTAGAGACTACTGCATTTAGCTGGTGATCATTCAACCCTTTTAACATAAAAATCTTTCCTTATAAGCATCTAGGAACGTAAACAAATCATCATAATCCTCTAAATAATCACTAGTGATTTCCCCTAACCTATCTAAGGTTTTTTCGTCTTGAGTTAAAGCAGATAACCTTGACAGAAATTCTTTATACTCTTCCTCATTACCGATCTTGTCAACTCTATACTTTGCCATTTTTTCCATATGTTTAACTCCAAGGTGCCCTGCTGAAAAGGCAACTGCCTCAAGAATATAAGTTGGGATGTAAGTTTCAAATGTAATAACATCTCCTAGTATCAATGCAAACCATCCTTTCCCAACCTTCTCCGCCAGTCGAAGTGTTTCTATTCCCACTCTAGACTCATCTTTTGACTTTAACTCAGTTAAGGAAAGTTGGCTCTCTCTATCTCTTTGGTATACTTTTTTTAAAGTTCTGGCGATTTCTGGTTCATTTCCTTGCAAAACAAAATCCACTTCAAATGTATAATCAGCGTAAAACACGTCCACCCATGGGTTATCTTCACAGTAGGCGTCTAATTTTTGTCTTCGTTCTTTTCCCTTTTCCGCTGAATTATAAAATTTCTGCTCTTTTTTTGTTAGTTCTTTATAGTTTTTTCCTTCAAACGAAATAAGGGATTGGTCAAAATCTGTGATGATTGCACATTTTCTTTTTATCCTTTGATCATGGAAAAGGTCAGCAATGTGGGTAAAAACAGTACTACTCATATTTATTAAGCTAACACCAATTTCATCTAGACTCACTCCAAACACGCTTTTAAATAAAGCAGGAATGAGAATCAACTCAGCATCCCCTTCTACCAATATGACTCCTTTTGAAAATAACAAAGTACTTCTTGTAGCATCCAAATACCTTTCAATCCTTCTACATTCATCTGTAGACAGACCATTACTTGGATGACAAACAACTGTTTCATTACTTTCTTTACATAATATATTGACCGAATCAATCTTGTTTGCTGAAGAAATATGCGTGGAATGAGTAGTAGTAATAACTTGTGTATTTTGAAATTGATAATTTTCAAACATCGTCTTTTGTATATGTGTGTGAATATGTGCTTCAGGTTCTTCAATTAAAAGAAAATGAGCCGCTTTTTCTTCTTTAGGCTGATTGAATTCATATTCCAATAGCTTAAGTGTAATATATATTAAGTTTGCTCCCCCGAGACTGAGGTCTTCTAACTTTCCTTGATGATTGTCATTGTCTCCATCACCAACCCAAAGTGTTAATGACTGAAACAGCTTATTTATATCCTCTGGTAATTCTGAGCGTATGCTTACTTCAGGTGCATAAGTAAAGCCTATTGTTGAATCAATTGTCTGTTTCACGCGGCTAGCTAAATCACTGACTTCATCTAATTCACTGATGGCACCATTCAAAGCTGCCACTTGATCTATAATTTTTTCGGAGTCACTGACTTGAATGTTTTTAGCACTGTCTCTTAATAAGTTTAATAAGGGACTCTGTCTCGTTCTACGTAATTCTGACATTACATCCCTTAACGCTTTAATATGAGTACATGCTAATTCTGAACGTATCATATAAACCTGAGAGGTTGCCGTACCAAGAAGGCCTTTTTGTTCTTCATCTGGGTTAGGAAATTCTATGGACTCAAAATCTCCTACTAGGCTTTTGTATATCTCATCCTTTGAAAAGTCAGCTATACCACGAAAATGGTAAACTGTTTCATAATCTTTTATTGTCATTTCTTCTAAAATTTCATTTAGCTGGTCATGATTCTTATCTTCAGATTGAGATAATTCATATAACTTTTTCCGAAATTTTTTCTTTGGTCTGAAATAAAAATGATAGGAACCACTTGTTTTCTCTTCCTCAAGATGCTCTACCTTATGGGATAAAAGATTTGCACCTTCACTAGAATTTAAGTTTTCAAAGGTTAAGGTAATAATAATCCAATTGCCCTTCCAACTATTAAGACTACGATTGAAGTCTGTTTCCACTAGGTTTGCAGCACTGTTGGGAAGGTTGTTATCCAGCATTAATCTGAGGGCAAAAAAGGCATTGGTCTTACCTGAGCCATTCTCACCAATAAGAGTGTTAACTCCTGGTGTGAAATGAAAAGTTACGGATTTAAAGTTCCTAAAATTTCTTAAAGTCATTCTAGAAATATGCATATTTCCTCCTATAAAGTAAAACTGGATTTTATATACATATTCTAACACTGATAAGGAATTTGGTAAATTTGGTAATAAGTTGTCGAAGTAAAGGCGATAGAATGTTATTTAAATACCTCGGTTAGCTTTCCATATGAAAATTTCCTTTTTAACCTTAGGGTACGAATATAGGGTTTTAGGGGGAATTCCCAGTTCATGCCCTATTCTTTTTATCGTGACCTTCTCTCCACTCAACCAGAGGTTTTCCGCAGCTTTGACAGCTCCATCAGATATCTCCTCTATTTTTAATTCAGCAACTTCTTTATTATGCTTTCTCACATTCTTTGAGATAAGCCCACTTACTGACGGATGGTTGCGTCTAACGTAACTTATTTTGAAACCCAGGTCTTTATAGACATCTGCGACTTTAAGCATTTGGCTTTCCTTCGAACTTTTTCTCAAGAAGTAATTAGTCACTTTTGTAGATATCTCCTCAAGTTCCGTAGTATTTTGTTTCTCTTGTTGTGCTTTAACTTTCTCGTTTATTTCCTTATCTAAGCAATAATGCCGAAGAATTGCAGGATCTTTACCAAGTGAACTAGCTACCTCGGAAAGAGTAAAACTATCATTTTTTGATAATAATGTTGCAATAATTTCATCAACTTGTTTTGCTACACGAGACTTACCCTCGTAGTAACTTCTTTTGTGTATTTGATCGGTGAAATTCAGCTCATGTTGAACTGAAGGTGTAGCTAAATAATAGGCAAGGTCAACCTTTTTCCAACCAAAAAGCTCTTCTGCACAATTAAAAAGATTATCAAAGTACATAGACTTAGAGGATTCGAAAATTTCATAAAAAAAATCGGACCTATTAGTTGGTATATGTCCTACCCCAAAAGATTTTATTCTCTTAGTTGGTATTAATCGATGGTATAAAATATACCCTATTATAGGATATGTTTTAACACGAGCTAATTTTTTTACCCTTTCAATACTTGCCCCTTCTTCCAACAAGAGAATAACATCTTCAACCATCTCTAGCTGATTATCAACATCTTCCCATCGCCCGCTTTCTTTATTATAGGCATAGCGAATGAAACAGGAAGTACATACCGATAGTTTTTCAAATTTACCTTTCAACCGTTTATAGTTCGATACCACTCTTTTAATAGCTTTATTACTTCCTTTATTCTTACACCATGGACTTGAACAAATCTCTAGTTCGCGATATGAATCTTTGAAACTATCAAGTGAAGGTTCATAATTTGATGGTACTTTAATTGCTAGCAAATCATCGATAGGCGTATTAATTACCCTCGAGACATTAAGGAGGTCTGAAACTAAGACAGTTCTTGGGGATTTGGCTTCTCGAATTAAACTTCTATACTTACTTTTAACCCTAGAGGTAAACACCTGTTTATCTTTGTTCATGCTCTGAACGTATAAAAGAGTTAGAGCAACTGATTTTTCATGGTTTAGCTCCCGAAAAGGAGTAATGATGGGGAGGTTAGGGTTTAATAAAAACAACCAACTTTTTGTCAATTGATATTGGTTACTACTTCCGCCCTTGATTCTTTGACTGTTATGCTTTCCAGCGAGTGGATATCCACAGTGATAACATACTTTATGTATCAACGACTCATTTATATAAGGTTGAAAATGTCCACACACATTACAGGATTCAGCCAATTCTGTTCGATGTCTGATACAGTAATTGATATTCTTAACCTGCCAGTACAACTGAAAAAATTCACTTTCAGCAATGCACTCTAAGCAATACCTTCTTCTGTCTGTTATTAACAAATGATTAAGGTCGACTTTAAACGATTTAACTTTTTTCGCGTTTTTATCACCAAAAATTTTCTGAAAGATTGCACCATAAGATTGGGAACATAAGCTGTTCCCTGGTACACTAGATAATTCAGACAATGTCTTGATATCAAGAAACTCTCTTGGGAAAATATCTATTTGGAACTCATTTCTTTTAATGATACTCTTAGTCCTAATCATTCTTAGCATATTTTGAAAGCTAATTTTATTCCCATGACAAAGACGCAAAATAAAACTACTTAAAGATTCCCCTGTTTTTAAAGCTGGTCTAATCCCTAAGGACTTTATTTTTCTATCTTCAAATGTCATATGGAACTCCCCTCCCTATTTTTTCTTTTCAGCTCACTGTTTATATATGCAGTTAATTCAGGAGCCTTTCTCCACAAAATACACCTTTGGATGCCTAAATAATCATAAAACTCGTTTGCCGTGATAGACCCTCTAAAATTGTCCGAAAAGTCATCTACTTTCTGATTAATTACAGTCAATTCCTGCTGTATTTTTAACTCCTTTTGCTTTTGTTTGTATTCTGCAATAACCTTATTACAATCCCAGTTGCGAATAGACCCTATCGAAACTCCTACACTCTGACTGACTTTACTAATCGTAATTTCTTCTCCAGTTTTTAAAAACTCCTCTAATGCCTCCGTTATTTTTTTATGCTTGGTCTCATTCCTTTTGGAGGGCTTTTTAGGTATTATCAAATCAAGTTGAACTGACCTCGGAGATTTATTTGAAGAAATTAAACCATAAAATGGTCGAGGAACCTCTACCTCAAATAAATACTTAAAGGAACTTTTCACCCTGTATAACACATCAAACAGAAAAGAAATATGAAGAGTTCTTGTTTCCGTCAATGTTCCTCTAGCATGTTGAAGTAATTTGGCTAACTCTAAAGGGGTAGTTAATATTTCTTGTATACATTCCCTAGATAGTTGGTCCGACCTCTCCCCATTTAGCAAATACAGTAGCCTTATAGAGACTTGTTTTATATCCACTTTGGATTGGTTCCTGATCTCCATTAAAAAGTCCCATTGTTCCTGTACCCAGGCTTGTTTCTCTTGATCAATTTTGGTTACTATGGATACTGCTGGTTTTACAGTTTTTAAAGTTCCTGAACAATTGGGACATATTAGGATGTTAACAATCTCTTTGTAATAAATATCTTTTTTACAGTGGGGGCAGCAATTAGAAAGGTAACACTTATGCTCAAGACAAATATTTACGTTTTCCGCTTTCCACAACAATTTGTAATACGGCTTCTCGAATAAACAGGAGGGACAAAAAAATAATTTGCTTCGAACGTATCCAGATAATAAGCGGATCTTACCTATATCTTTTTCTATTGCAAATTGCTTCAGTAAAAAATAAAATGAACATGACTCAAGGGACGAAGCCGTTGTTTTAGTCAATCTAATTAAAGCATCGATATCCAAAAGAGTATTCGGATAAAAACATAAACGATCAACTTTTGATTTTTGCATATGAAAATCTTGATTTTTATTGAACATGTTCAAAAAAGTCAAAAAAGGTATTCTGTTTTTAGCTGCCAACCTTATGAGGTAGCTTAACAAGGATTCTCCCTTTTGCGGCTTACATTTTACAGTTATCTTTGGTAGCAAGGTTTTTCACCCTTTTACTTTTTAAGGGTAGTTTGCCCCAAATAATCGTTTTTATGAAATTTAAATAGTACTAGTCTTCCTCAATCTCATCTTCTCCAATAAATACTTTATATGCTCTATCTATATCTGAAGCACTTAACCTCGCTTTTGAAAAGTCAGCAAAATCTTCCTCAAAAATACCTTTTAACCTATATGCCTCTTGAATAATCGGAACAAGGAAACCCACTTTTCCTTTACTCATATAGTGCAAAAGTTGAGGTAACCCCGTATCCATCTTCCCAAGATTTAAAGGGGAAGGAGGGGATATATGTTCTTCAAGTTCTTCTAAAAAGTTGCAAAACTCTCCGTCACAACTTTCAAACCTCTTCAAATGTTTAACCCTATATCTTGATTTATATTGATCATCTAGGTCGCGAAGAGACTTAGCTACAGGCGTTCCAACTAAAACAAACGAGACATTAGTTTTGTTGGTAATATGCTTTAGGTGCTCCATTGCCGCTTTATTGCTGACAGAGTTTGATGTAAGAATGTTGTGGATTTCATCAAAAATCACCATTTTCACCTTTTGTTTCTTGAGGAGATATAGAACTCTATCCTTTAAGTCCCCTATCCTCCCATCTATTCTAGAACTACCCAAACTTTCTAGGATGGAGTGGTACAACTCTGCTAATGTAAATGGATGAGGGGTTTCTAGACATATAATAGGTTTTATATCAATTTCGGTTCCCTCCTCGTCTACCTCTATATAGCCAGGACTTTTTTCCATATAGTTTTCCAACATTTTTGACTTACCAACATTACCGCCGCCTAAAACAAATAAATGCTTGCATTTTGCGTTGAATCTTTGATGGGTTTGAATAGCATCAAGAAGAGTATATATTTCTTTGATATTTTCATGTTCCACATACAAAGAGCCTACTCTATTTGCGAATTCTTGATAGGTAGTTGACATTATTTTAATCTCCTTTCGCTTGTTTTTCTTTTTCAAGTGCCAGCTCGAGTAAGTCCTGGTACCTAGGCTTGGTGCTACCCGAACTGGTTAGCTTGGCTTCTGTTACATTCACCTCAAAGTTGGTTCGTTGTGCTTGCTGTCTTGCTTTCCTTCCTTTTTTATACTTCTCCTTCAATCTTCGTTGAAGGTCAGCTTTCTCATGGAGGATTTGCTGATCATTTGCATATTTACCACTAGCAATTTTCCCCTTCTCCCTCATCTCCTTTAGAATCAACCGATAAGTAAAGCGATTCATTCCCTTCACGATATCAGCAGATGGCTGAAAGCAAGGAACAATTACAAATTCGTTAGTTTCTGGGTGTAATAAATACACCTTACTTATGTCATCAATATCGTACTTAATCTTGTATTTTTTTTCTCTTTTATCGATAAGAGACGTAAGGTCTGGTGACCTATAAATCCGATTATCCATCCTAATACCATCTCGTGTGTAGGGCTTCATTTCTGTCGGTAACAGTTTAATCTTAAATACGTCTTCCTCTCCTTGAGGTACAAATTCAGGGTATCCGCTAAATTTTAATCCCTCATAGAATCGAGATATTGGGGTAGGTTGGTCTAATGGTAATCCGCGATGTGGTTGGTAGTGATATATATCAGTTATATATTTACTCAACAACTCATTTACATCTTCCAATGTGAGTAACGCCTTTTTTTCAGGATCGTATTCCCCTAAGTCCCTAACATTGCTTTTACGAGTCCCTTCAAGTCGATGAATCAACTCTGTGTTTAGTGTTCCAAATAACCTTTCAATGGTACCACCATAGCGGGGAGTAGCAACGGGGCGGTACCTAACATTTGATTTGATGGTTTGGTTGATCAATCTCTTAATTTGAAAATTATCAAATTCCTTCCCGTTATCGAACACTATGGTCTTGGGTACTCCAAATAATGGCCACTCGTTCGTAGTTTGGTACTGTTCCTTAGTCTTCTTAAATAATATTCCTTGTTGAATTGCTTTTCTGACTTTGTTTGCAGAGGGAGGCTCAAACGAAATGTGAAAACACCAAACCATTCTGCTGAACACATCCACCCCCAGTGTTATCCATGGACGCCCAACAACTTGCCCTGTCTCGTCAAGCACATCCAAATCCAGTAAAGTATGATCAATTTCTATTATATGAAGAGGAAAGAGTGCTTCTTTATTGGAATAACCCCTTGTTATATCTTGATACTTTTGTTCAGCAACTTTACCAAGACGCATTCGGTCCGTTATCTTTTCTGAGAGCCTGCCAAGTAACTTATATATTGTTATATTATGTGGCGGTTTCAATTTTTCCACGGAACAACGAATGGCTATAGAGTCATAAATCTCCTTTTTTTTGGGTTTTTTTACTGTTAAATATTCCTTTTCTATAACCTCTTTTATGATTGGAATATACTCTTCTGAAATACGAACAGTTAGAGTTTGCAGCACCATCTCTGAATCTTGAGGATGGCAGATATTAATTGTCTTGTTATCACTTCTGTATAAGTGCCCTGTTCCCGCTTTAGAGATTAACCCTTCTTCTCCATCAAAATCATCTCTTGAGGCTTTATTAAAGTCATAATAGTACCTTTTTACTGTCCTCCCGCTGACTCCATGCTTATTGGCAATTCGATTTATCAACACCTCTTTATTGATCTTCATTAAGTTTTCATCAGCTTTTAAAAACTCCTTATGATAATCCATAAATTCGTAAAAACCCTGAAAATCATTATTTTTAACCTTTTCAAAAACTAAAAGGGGTTTAATAATCTCATACCGCCCTTCAACCTTAGCCCTTTCCTTATCGGAAAGGTGTTCAAGTTCCGATTTAAAAGCCTTTTCATCTTCTTTTATTCTCTTTTTAAGATTGATGCTCGGCTTGAAAGAAGCATCTGTAATTAAATCAATGAAATTTATCTCTATAACCTCTCCATCGGTGTCAAATCTCTTTATGGTAAGAGTGGGGGGATCGATTTGCAAAATCACATACTTTCTCCCCTTGTAAGAAAGTTTTCCGTTTACTACAAGTTGATTAACCTTCATCAAAAATTCCCTCCATAGAAAAGAAATTTTCAAACTCCAATGAGCATTTGCCAAAGTGTAATACTGATTCAGTTGATATTTTATCGGTGAGGTTTACATTCACCTCTCCCATAGATATCAGGTGATAAATAACTGGAAGAATAAACAGTGGATCTGCCTTTGTTCGAAAACTCATTGCCAGTTCGCCAATTGTAATCGATTTAAAAAATTTCAGTTTAAAAATAATTTCATCTATGAAATCCAGATAGAAGGGGTTACTTCTTGTGAAGGAGATTAAGAAATTGATGTTATATCTTATACTTTCTGGAAGCTCCTTCGGGTGTACTACCTTATAATGCCAATTTTGTTTTTCTGAATAGGATAAACATTTTTTATTTATCCGTTTCATTACAGGAGTTACTTCCTTAGAAGATTTTATTTGATATAAACAGGGTCTAGTCCCGCTCCTAAAAACCAAAACGTCAGGGATGTGTGCCCAGGAACACAGTTCTCCTTCTTTATCATAGTAAGGAATATCAATTTCAACTGGTTGGACATAGTATTTTTCAGTCAAGGGGTCCAATTCAAGCAAGTAAAAAAAAAGGCATTCACTAAGTGACTCATATTCAACAGTTCTATTCATCTTCTTGCTATAATACGAGCCCTTAGAGTGTGGCATTTTCCAACTCAATTTGTTGTTAACACTTCTTTTTGGTTCATATAATTTATCAAATTGCTCCCATAATGTATCTGTCAATATATCCACCCCAACGTATATTGTGTCGTTTTGTCGTATACTTGACACTAATTATAAATATCTCCATAATTAAAAGCAAATATTAATAAAATTAATGGATTTCTAAAGGTGGATGTTTTTAGTAATATAGAGTAGAGGTGATGAGATGGATATCGGTTCCTTTTTACGAACAACAAGGATCGAAAAAAAATTTACATTAAGGGAAATAGCGGAGTCTACAGGGATAAGCTATTCTCAAATAGCTAAGATTGAAAGAGGAGAACATAAACCTTCCAAAGATAAACTTTTAAAAATATCAGAAGCACTAGATATTGATAGTATCTTGCTTCTCCGTTTGTCAGGATACGACACAGATATTGCTGATCAATTTTTAATTAGCCCCTTGATTAGATATAAAGTTCTATTACGAGATAGCTTCAAATGTAAACTATGCGGGAAAAAGGCTCCAAAATTCGAAATTGATGTAGATTTTATCGATCCTGAGACAGACACAAAGAAAGAATCCTTGAATAATTTGATTAGCATATGTAATCAGTGTAGGTATGGCCGAGAATTGTACATTGAGGAAGCAGGACTTGATCACGAGCATTTATATAATAAAAATAAACTCAGAAATTCATTAATTTAGAATATCATCTGTAGACAATAGGGTATTTACAAACAAAAGTGTATATTATTTTTTCTAATGAAAAATGATCTAGGTACACTCACCTAGATCATAACGAAATGCTTTATTTCAATTCCCTTATAAATTAATCTGAAATCTAAATAATATTCTTTCATTTCATTTAATGGTTTTTATGTCATTTATTAACCGAATCCATGTAGATACATTTCCATCAATAATAGTCCTATCTGATACATATTTAAAATTGTTTAGATGAACATTCTTATTCAATATGTATAGTGGAAGGCCTTTCATTTCTTGTTTGTAATCTGTCATCTTACCATGCTCATTTTCCAGATTCAAACTAACAAAACCATAAAATACTTCGCCTGGATAAACTAAGGAGACGGAGCTTGCTGTACCTTCTCCTTTAACTTTATATGAAATTAATTTGGCGTCCGCAAGTAGCTGCAGAAAGTTTTTTGCACTCCTTACCCATCCTGTACTAGTCCAACCGACATCATTTTTCAAGTCAAAAACAGCGACGATGTTAAAGTCACTTTTCCTATAAACTAATATATCTGGTTCTTTATGAAATATTTTCTTCATAACTGGTCTTTTATCTCTTCTCACTCTCTTTGTTATCTTCCACTTATCTTCTGGTAGTAGTAATGATAGTGTTTGAGAAACTAGTATCTGATAGTCCTGACCTAATACATTCCCTAGCAATATTCCGAATAAGTCCTCAAATTCAGCGGATGTATCCTTAATTACTCCTCGTTTGACATTGGGTGCCAACTGTTGCTTTATATGCCGCTCTCTATATATTTCAGCCATTTCTTTTACAATTTTTTTCACCTTGGATATCTGCATAATCCTCTCCCCATTTAAAAGTAGGTTATAAACAATTAACGGGTTCCGTTACCTATCACAAACATTGAAAATGTAACCAAAAATGACTACTTAATTGCACTGCAATTTGTAGTCATTTTTTTATTGATATAATCACGTTTTCCGTTGTAATTGCTTTATATTTGTAAGGTAAATTGCACCCTGAATTGTCAATGTATACTGTGCAGTATATGTCTACATTTTAACCTGCAAATTGTATGTTAATTGCGTTTATAAGAAGTTCGTAAAATTTATCAATGATATATTTTTTGCTTGTTTTCCGAAGGGTAAATGGATATTTATGTTAAAATAAATATAAAGGGTATGAAGGCTCGTTGTTCCACTAACGGGCAGGTTAATGGAATAAGGGGCTGTATGAAACTTTATACTTTTCTTATTCGTAAAGGTTTTAAAGGGGGAGATTTTCTATGAAGAAACTGCTAAGTATTTTGTTATTAACTTTATCGATGGTAGCTTGTACTAACCAAACTAATTATCAGTTACCTCTCGATGAGTATCCGCAGGCATTTTTTGACCAAGTAAATGAATTGCCTGAGGAAATACAAGAAAAAATGATTGTTCCTACCGAGTTTCCATTCACAATAGAGGAACCAAGCTATCATAAAGATTAAACGTCCGATGGAAAGGTAACTCTTACAGCCTTAGATTTTGTATCTGTCGCTGAAGAAAAAAATGATAAAATTGTCGTGCATTTCACAACCTCCTATTTAGAAGGTCTTGGTAAATTTGATAAGGATGGGGCAGAAACGATTAAATTAGATAGTGGCATCGAAGCGAAGATAAGGAAAGATAATGAAGAGAATAAAACAATTATTTGGACGAAAGACAATGAGGCATTCCATACGCTGTCTATATTATCAAGAGGCGAGGAAATTACATTAGAACAATTGAAAATCATTGCTAACTCAATGACTCCAATATCTTCTTCAGGCAATTAAAAAGGTTTCTCTTTCTTCAACAAAGGGGGGCGATTGCTAAACAAAGTGTCGTCGCTCTTTAATGAAGTAAAGTATTTGACTGCTGCTGGAACATTAATGTTAAGGAGTAGAACTATGAAAAAGATTACTATTGGAAGTTTGATGTTATTAATTTTATCAATGCTATTGGCGTGTACAAATGAAAAAGACGATTTGGCTC
The DNA here is from genome assembly GCF_984799155.1 of Bacillus sp. SRL337. Lineage (NCBI taxonomy): Bacteria > Bacillati > Bacillota > Bacilli > Caryophanales > Bacillaceae > Bacillus > Bacillus sp. SRL337. The sequence goes on from NZ_OZ481793.1 coordinate 4,395,563, forward strand.
GAGTTCATCCGAATCTTTTACCTAGTAATGGTCACCAGTATTCTTTACAAGCTGTTGGGAAAGAAATTACACTTGATTTACTACAGGAGAACAACATAACCAATGTTGGACCTATTACAAATACATCCGCATTTGAGTCATTGAATGAGCAATATCCTCAACTAGAATTAAAAAAAGAACCAGCATTTATTGTATTTGATGAAAATGGTTTGGTTTTAAAAACTTATGATTATGAAGAAATGATTGAATATCTACAGAATACAGATAAATGATTCTAATCTTCAACAATCGGGGGCGTTTGCTGAACAAGCAGCCGCCCTCTGTTCAGGTAAAGGGCAGGTTTTAATAAGCGGGATATTTAAATAAGTGTTATTTACCTTCTTAGTAATGAATACAGTATTACTAAGAAGGGGGTTGTCTCAGTGAAAAAGAATAGGTTTTTGTTTGCAACTATTATAGGGATTGTTGGTTCTTTAATGGGGCTATATATATGGAAAGACTATATACCAAAATCAACTGGAGACACTATTGAAGATTGGATATGGATATTAAGATTGAAATACGTTATTTTTCTTTATATACCAAGTTGCATAGCTTTAGTTGCAGTAGTTTTTCGTAAAACTCATCTAATGCTATTAGCCTTTTTGATTAGTTTACCCTTAGTAAAGTATATTGGAAATAAACCCTTTATTATCCCTGATACTCTACCATTAGTTTACTATCCTCTAGTCTGTTACCTTATTTCAACCATTTTGATGATAAATGTTTCGAATAAAAAACCTTAATCCTTCTTTAAGTAACAGGTGCTAATCCAGAACAGGGTAAGCTCTTTTTTAATGTAAGTTTTCCTTGAGTAAGTTGCTCGGATTTGAAATAATTGGTATTAAGTTAAAGGGCAGGTTAACGGAATAAGATAATAATGGTAAAGTTACTATGTAGATAAAATACAGGGAGAGTTTTAACTATGATTGAGCTTACTGGTGACAAAGTTGTTTTAAAAGAAGTAACAACAGAAGATATTGAAAAGTTATATTATTGGAAGTTTGAAGAAAAAGAACAGGAAGCAAAAAAGTGGAATGGACCTTATATTCCTGAAGAAAAGAAATCTAAAGAAGAGTACTGTACCGAGTGGGAGCAAGAAATTTTCACTGGATTTCCTGCTGCTCTTGTTATCAAATGCGAGGGAAAAGCCGTTGGTTACGTCGGGTCCTATTGGGTAGATAGAAACACCAACTGGCTGGAAACAGGAATCGTTATTTATGACAGTAATTTTTGGAACGGCGGTTATGGTTCAGAAGCATACAAACTATGGGTTGATTATCTTTTTACATCTACTGACCTGCACAGACTGGGAATGTCAACTTGGTCAGGAAACACTAGAATGGTAAAGGTAGCAGAAAAATTAGGAATGAAAGAAGAAGCAAGAATCAGAGATGCTAGAATGGTTAATGGTGAATACTTTGATGCCATTAAGATGGGTATCTTGAGAAAAGAGTGGGAAGAAATCAGAGTGTAGTCTTTCATTTGTGTAGAAGGGGCGTTTGGCGAACAAACAGCCCCCCCGCCCTGGTTATGTCAGAGTATCTTCGGCTAACGGTTAATTGAACAACCAGCGTCGGGCATTTTAAAAGGAACCTCCTGTTTTATGGAAGGTTCCTTTAATAAATTCATATTAACCGTTTTTGTTTGCCTGCATAGGAGTCTGAAACAGCTCTTTTATCTCTGCCATTGATAAAAAGGTCAAGTTTGCTCCTATTCCATCTGGGTCTTCAATTTTCATTAAATTGATATACTTTGCAAGTGAAATTTTCTTGTTGTCTTCGGCAGTATTTTCGTTTTTAACTGATATTTCAATTCTGTATCTTTTTGAAGGGTCTGGTCTATCGATTACGACTGGTTCCACCTTTCCTTCTTCATCCACGAACACTGTTGTAATAGTGACATTCTCTTTTTGTGGCTCAACTTCATATGTTTGTATTTTGCCTAAAGGTTGATTTTCTGAATATGGTTGAATAGAAATTGCTAACTCGGTCTTTGGAGGAAGATTGGTTTTATTTCGTATTATTATATTTGCACGCTTTATATAAACTTTAGCATCCATTTTATATTTTGTAACAGGGTTCTCAAGTGCTTCTTCAAAAAGGATAACTCTACAACCTCCTAATAACAAACAGAAAACACTTAACAAAATAAGTGATATATATTTCATATTCCACCCCTTATGAGTATATAAAATATTCAGTTATATTCTAACACACAATTACTCTTTTATTTACTTTTAACTGGAAGCATCTTCAAGTAAAGGGGGCTTTAATGGAGTAACGACTGAAAATAAATACAAGTAAAGGAATGGTCCAGTTCATAAACTGGACCATTTTTATATGCAAAAAGCACCGCATATTGCGGTGCGAATTAGTGTGCATTTTATACTGCAAATTAAAGTTTTGCGATAGGTAACGGAACCCGTTAATAAACAATCTCCTTTTTTTCAATCTCTAACAAGCACGAAAGACCTTTCAACTTCTTTAATAAGTTGCTTTGCTCCCTCATGACTTAAAATCAATTTACCTCCAGCAAACTCAATGTTACTATTGGATATTTTACCACTCACATCACATATCTTTTTAGGGTTGTACTTCTTCAAGATTATCCTTTCATCTTCAACAAATATTTCCATTTGATCTTTTATAGAAATCCCTAACGTACGACGTAATTCCATAGGAATTACAATCCTACCCAGTACATCAACCTTTCTTACTATACCTGTTGATTTCATTTCCACATCTCCTTTTTACTTGATACCTTCATTTTAAGGTAAATTTTTGAAATTTAATACACTTTATCCAGTGAACCCTTTTTTCTATAAATTTGAATCCCTAACATACTCTTATGTATATAACCTTGTTTCATAGGTACTTCTGCAAGAACAATAGTCCCTTTATCTAAGTTTTTTTATATTTTTGGAATTTGTTTGTTAAATAATATTGTTTATTTCAAGGTATTAAAAAAGGGGAATATCCGAATTGGCTATTCCCATTTTTTCTTCAATTAAAGCCCTGTTACTTTACATCGCTTTGCAACCTCTGTCATATTTTAAAGTTGATTCTCTATTAAATTGAGAAATATCCTATTGCAAAGCATGCATAAGGATTTTTATAAAAACTACATAAACTTTATTTTATTCATTCCATTAGGAGGCTAAACTGTATCATCTAATGCGTTGTTAATATGAGATAATAATCGCTCTAAAAGAAAATCACTTTCGATTTCTTCACCCTCATACTTGAGCATATCAACGCATTCAGGTTCTGTAGCAATCGTAATAATTTTCGCCTCTCTTATTAGCCCATAAAACACTTCGGTATCTTTTGGATTAACAGCATCAAAAGTGTGAAAATAATCAAGGTCTATATCCAAAATATAATCCTGACTAATTGAATTTCTATTCACAGTACCTGGGACCATTTTATTAATTGTTTTTAACTTTTCAGAAAGGTAAATTGATTCTAATGCTTGATCATAATGAGGTCTTCTGCAAGATTCAGTGTGGCTATCATGTAATTCATTTTCGTTTTCTACCCAGCATTTAGCACCCACAATATATATTCCTTCTTTTTCAGGTTCTTCATATCCCTCCTTATCTCTATACTCGGAGTAATCATCTCCATGCATTCTAGCTAATAAATTTAAATATGGGTTATTTTCCATAATTTTATAAATGTCTTCATAAGAGCTAGGGATATCGTTTGGCTCTTGATAATTAATTACAAATGCCTTTGATATGATATTGGCTTTTATTGCAGCATCAATATGTTCGTCATGTTTAAGGTCTTTAATTGCTTTATGTACAGACTGGGTATCAGTAAAGTTTATATCCTCTGTCTTGTCCCGCCTACATAGGGCTTGTTGTTTATATGCTTCCTCATTTTGTCTGGGAAACTGGTTAGAGCAATGATATAAAAATGCTTCTCGACAATCTGTATGATGATCAATTGTAAGAAGGATAGGTGCTTCATCGACTTTCCGTCTATAGTGGCTCCATGCCTTTAGTACGTGATGATGTTCTTCAAAAATATAAATATCCTTACCTTGAATAGGTTGATGCATTTCACTACCTCCATCTATTTCTACCCCATCTCCCCTTAGCCGAATCCCAATTAGCAATTTCAGCTTGATTATATAGCTTTTCTTTTTCACTATAAGTTTCGAGCCAACTTTTTTCAAATCTCTGTAATTGTGAGTTATTACAGTAGGTTATTATATGAAATTCAAAGCTATCTTTCCCATATTTCTTAAAATCTTCATTTATTTCTGGATAACTATGTTTTCCTGATTTCATCAAGGAAGCATGGGATTTTAACCTTCCAAAAATATGATGTGAGCTACCTACATAATATCGATTAGTTTTGATGTTTTGAAATACATATATACCTATTAAATCTTGGATATTGAGTCTATATTTTTCTTTCCCTAATTCCCACACATCATCAAACGATAATGACTGATTTAAATACTTTACTTCCCATTCAGTGAATTTTTTTCTCGTCGTTTTCATTCCCATTTTGGCTCACTCCTTTTTTCTCTTTTATCCCTTTCAATGTTATTTCAGCTTTCTTGTATAGACGACTTGCACGATACAAAAAATTGATAGGAGAATACAAGCGACCGATTTGTTGTCCCGCTCGTTGATTAACCATTACTTTTGTTTTCTTTTGATTCAATAGGTTTATATGTTTTATTTTCTTACCACCATAGCCCAATTTAATCTCTTACATATAGGGGCAGTTATATACCTTTGCTAGCTTTACGATGATCCATTTCTTAAAACATCCTGATTAGAATATTTATTTTAGGGCTATTAACTATACAATCAATTGCAAACCACCATTCATAACTTTTCCTGAGACGTTAATAGAAAACAGAATTACTATTTACCTCAAATATATTCAACTAATAATAGTTTAAAAAAAGAGAACCAAAATGGCTCTCCCTAATAAACTGACTAAAAAAAACTTTCAAGCCATTTAATTAAACTATCCCAATATGAAAATAGAAAAATAAAACCAGCTACAGTCGAAACCACAAATGAAACTAAAATAGGATGTCTATCTGTAAATCGGTTTTTATGTTTCATATATTCACCAGATTTAAACTGATGACCTATTGTTGAATTTTTAATTTTATTTTTATTTCCAATACTAATTTTCAATCTTCTTCGCCCCAAAAATATGTCCGAATTTGGATTTACTAAATTTATTTTTATCCCCAACATTTATCGAACCGTCATAAATAATTTGCTCAATATTTAAGACGACTTGTTCTTTTTTGGATTGGTCGCCTTCTACTTGTGATTTTATGTCCATTTCATCCAAATCATCAAATCGTTTTTCTAACTCCATTACAATTTCAACCAGCTTAGATTTGACTTTGGAAACTATTCCATCAAGGTGATTAGAGGCAATAATTGTCCTCATTCCAATGATTTGAATCTCTGCTGTAGATATATAATGACAAAGTGTAGTAGGTATGATTTTACCATAACATTCTTTGTTTTCATCATTTATAACATTTTGCAGTGCTGCTATACTATCAGTTATGGTTATGGTTCTTAGTTGATTAATTCTATCTTCTTCCAAAATATGCTCTACAGGAACAGGAGAATTAGTGTACTTATACTGGTAGTTTATTATATAAGTTCCCGTAAGTTCTCCTTTTTTAATTCTATAGTTGGGTACATCCTCTTTTTCATATCCCTGCAACTCTCCTTCTATCCAATTAATAATAGTTTTATTTTCTAGGTCAGATAGAATTACTTTCAACCTTAGAAGAATGTTTTCAATACTTTCTTTTCCTCCAACTAAATCCTTTAGTAACTGACTTCTGGCCATTTAATCAACCCTTTGCAAAAATATCTTACCTCTATTATACAACAATCAAATGTTATTTTTTTCAAGTGAGGAGAATTTTAATACCTTCCTCATTGCTAAGGTTTCATTCCTTTTATATACACAGTGGGCCACCCCAGTCGATTCAGATTCCTTATAAAAGCGTCTCTACATTTTCCACTGTAAATTTTCTTTAACGTTATAACAGTAACCCTTTTAATAATCCATGTGAGAAGACAAATTATGTTGTTTTTGATCACACAAGGTTCATCATATCTATTCAACTTTTCTTTGTGTATTTTAAATATGGACACAAACAACTTATGTGTAATTAACTCCATCGGCGATATATGACAAAGGTAATTATAAAATTATTTCTATACTTTACTAACAATTGTCATAATTCGTTATTGCTGGAAATAATTTTGAAAACAAATAAAAAAGCCTTCAAGATGCAAAATACACTCTTGAAGAAAAGACCTTTTTTGACATATGAAGTTATAATTCTATGTCAATATTAAAGATATTTTGTGTCAGTATTAATTATACCTCACAGCATCTTCGGATCCTTCGTCAGCCTGCCTACCAACGTGACCTGATTTATCATGTTTTCTCACCTCTTTTCTTTCGTTGGTAAGTATAGGATAAATGGAGGATCCTCCTTTGTAAAATGGGGAAAGTTCCTCTTTCAACCTCCCAAACAGCTTAAAAATCCTATTTTCACATAGATGAAAATAGGATTTTTTATAAACAAATATACCGATAACATGAAAGTAAAGAAATTTACTTTTTGCCCCCCCTAATTTAAAAACAATTGGAATATCCAAACTCCATGTAACAAGAAAGTTAATGAATAAATCGCCACAGCTGTATAAGCTACAGAAGTAAACCATTTTTTCCTCGGGATTTCTCCATGAATGATAAGTGCATAAAGGAAAAGGGATAACAATATTTTTACAGAGAGGAACCATGCTGGATGAGCAGAATAAATAGAATTCATGAGGGGATTAGCTTCTTTAATTAAATCATTCTTGATTCCGAACCATGTAACAAGCGCATCAATCAAATTGAGTGCTGCTAATATATGAAGGACCATTTTCATGGATTCACCTGCTTGTTGGTAGGAAGAATAGTGGAAGATTTCTTTTTATAAAAGTAAACGGAAGCTCCGGTTACGATTATTAGAAAGTATGCCCCGTATATTGAAATGGATAACAACCTACTCCCTGCAAACATACTGCCAGCAAGTGTGAACGTGATAACAGCTGGAAGTTTTCCTGTTAAGGTGGCGGATGAAAAAACAAGAAAGTTCACTTTGCTCATACCAGAAAGGATATTTACAATTGGTGAAGGAATAACCGGCAAAAGACGAACAAACAGGATTCCCAAGAAGGCATTCTTCTCAAAATAGTGTTCATACTCTTTTGCTTTCGGGTACTTATTCAACAAGTTTTGTGACCAATCCTGGAATCCATATCTTGATAGATAAAACATGAAAGAGGTCCCCAGGAAGATGCCCGTCAACGAAATGAACGTGCCATTCATTACTCCTGCCACTGACCCTATTATTCCAGCAAGCACCGGATAAGGAATGATTGGAAAAAATACGAGAACACCAACGAATAAAATGCTTATTATTATGGCTAAGGTTCCTCCCTGGTGTACCAAGTCGATCATCAGCTCTTTTTGATTCATTCCGATTACAATAATGATCACTGAAATTATAATAGTGAAGGATTGCTTCATCAGATCGATCACTCCTATTGGGGATAAAGAAAAAATGAATTACCTATGAAGGGTAATTCATCATCTTGTAAATTCTACTCTCTTTCTCATAAGCCTGCGAAAAAGAATCATTAGGAATCCAGCTGCAGACAATATCGCTCCTATAGACAGCAGCAGAAAGGTATTGGTGCCTGTTTCCGGCAGCTTAGGACCATCAACAGGGAGTAATCCACCAAGTGTACCCGCTACATAAAATTTGAATTCCACCTCTGTTTCCAGGCCTTGAAAATCATTGCCCAAATGCGCAGGAAACTCTACAGTAAAATTCAGATCTTCTTCAGCAGAGTTAGCAAGTTCCCTAGGATCCAAACCTTTGAAATCAGAGACCTTACCATAAAAAAGCTCATTTTTAGAATCAGAAACTTTTATCATCAGTTCATTATAAAGTTTTTTAGAACCTGATTTTAAATCGGCTGACATCGTATACTTAAAGCCTTGTTTCCCTTTGTTGCTGATCTTGATTGTTCGATCTGCCCAATCACCTGGTTTCATGTTGCTTACATCAAAAAGTACCTTTGTGGGCGTTGTGGCAATATCTACTTCAGGAATCGTATTATTAGGTGCAGCCAATGCCAGATTCACAGCTGAAAAATAAATTAATGTCAGCAGGCTGAAAATAACAATCCATCTTTTCTTTTTATTCATCACTTCTCACGTCCTTATCCATTTGGACATTCTTCAGGATGCATTATTTTCAATGGTGTCATTCTTTTTCGTTTTGATATCTATTTCAGATATGGCTTTCCAAATCGTGAAACCCGAATAGACAAGTAACAGGAGTCCAGGGACCAGTAAAAGAAACGCACCGTTCTTTGAATTAGTAAAATTCATAAAGTAGCCAAGATACGGGATAGTCACACCGCTGTATTCAGCTACAACATTTTCGGAGAGGACAGGGTTCATGTCTTCAGTATTATTGTTGTCCCCTTTTGTCTTATACATGATATTGTCTCCGCTTTTGATCACTTCTGTCACTCTATGGGTCACCAGCATATCTTTTTCCTGCTGGAAGGTTATGACGTCCCCTTTTTCAAAGCGGGTCATATCTCCCCCAGGTTTAACAGCAATGATCGATCCTGTCTTGATACCAGGTTCCATTGAGCCGGAAAGGACCGTTTTTAATTGGTAACCGAATACTTGTGGTTCTCCTCCCGATGCCTTCGAGGAAACTACGACAAACACCATAAAGATCAAGACAAGAAACAATATTGTAGTTACTATATTGCTGCCCCATTTCATAAGCTTTCTACCATTCATCACGATCAACCTTCCTCTGTTTTCTTTTCATCTTTTTTATCGGGTTCCGGAACTGTTGGAGTCTCCGTTGCTTTAGGTTTCGTTTCTTCAACAGGAGCCTGAGGTTGTTCTGGCTCTGGAGGTGTCTCCGGTTCTTCAGGCTGTTTCTCTTCTTCTTTTGGCTGCTGAGGTTCTTCTTTGACAGGTACTTCAGGTTTCTCTTCTGTTACTTCCTCTTCGTTTTTATCGGCTGCTGGATCTTTGGCTGGCTGTCCTTGACTTCCATCCTTGCTTTCTGTTTCAACTTTCTGTTTCTCTTTAGGTTCCTTCTTATCGTTTTCATTTTTATCATGACACTTCACCATGATTTTGTGGCTCCAGATGACTTCATTCTTCCCTTCATATCCATCCCTCTGATAGACTCTAAACATGAAGGAGCCCTCTAACTCTGTAGGAAAAGAGAGCGTAATAGTTTCCTTTTCCTTGATTGGCTCAATTTCTCCATCCCCAATTTTTCGGCCTTTGGTTTTCGGGTTACCCTCTTCCATGTAATACACTTCATATTTTGCAGGCCCAGTCATCGTAAAGCCAAGATTCTTTATTTCTGCACTAATATCTGTTGGAGGACATACTTTTAAATTTTCTGTATTATTTTTTACAAACCTAAGATCACTTTTATCAAACCAAGTCCCGGCTTGGATTATAAAGTTATCTGCATTAGAGTCGCTGAAATAAGCGGTGGTGTTGGAGTTCAAGTATGATAGGGTAAAAATTAATATGTAGCAAGTCAGCAAAACTTTCCCCCATAATATTAGCTTCTGGTTTCGCTTTGCATATTTTTTTATTCTTAAGTACCTCAATAAAAGCCCTCCCCATTTCCATCAATATATGATAGAAAATGAACATTTATTTTATCTCGTCTAATTAAAATTCATTCAATCTACACGACATAAAATAAATTAGAGGAAAGGTAAGCATGATGCTTACCCTCCCTATTAAGAAGCTGAATTTATCTTCTTTCTCCAGCTGTTTGCTTAGCATCGAATGTCCATTCTAATTTTAAGGAGTCACCTTGAAATACATTTTGATCTTGTTTATTATCAACAAATTCAAACTTCACAGTAAGGTCATCCGAGGTCCCTGCTCTCAAACCATCCTCTTCCCCATATCCAAGCCATGCCAATAGGTCGTAATCTGTGTCGACGGTATCATACTGTTTCAGTTTTGAAAGTGTTGTTTGTTTAATTATTTCAGTACCAAGCTTATCGTTATTTTTCAGGAAAATAACTTTGATGTGGTCACCAAGATCAGCACCCTCGTTATCTCCCTTTGCATCTGTCACGGAATATTTCGTAGTCAAAAGAACTTTTGATACATTTAAAGATCCTGTGTTATTTAGTTTGAACTTTCTTTCCATTGTATCTCCAGGTTTTAGGTTGGAAACATCAATAATAGCGTTATCTTTATCATTACCTTTTACATTGATATCCAAAGTTCCAGCAGCAAATGTACTGTTATTCACTTCAACATCATTAAAGTACGCATATGTACCTCCACCAACTAATGACAAACCTAGTGCTGCTGATGCTACTCCCAAACCTAATTTTTGCTTAATACCCATTTTATAATTCCTCCTAGTGTTTTGTTTTCGTTCGTTTCAGCGACTTTTTGTTCTCTCTAACGAACTTACAATGTGAGTATATGACATATTTACCAGTTTGCAAAACCGGAAAATCCGCCGTTTTTTCGCTAAAACGAACATAAAACATGTATTTTCTGGAAATACCTCTCATTTTCTCACTATTTAGTAAATTATAATGAACTTATTGTTTACTATTAAGAACAAACCAGCTATCAAAAATACAAATTCCAAATTAACCACTTTTATGTAAAAATAAAAGTAAGATATTTACTAAAGGAGCATTTCCATGTTCAATAACCTGATCAAATACCTTAGTATTGCTTTACTAGTTATCGGAATAAGTTTAACCGGCTATGCCGGCTACCAGATTTTTACACAAAAACAGCACCAGGACAAAGCCCTGCAGGAAGCCAAAGCTCAAGTTAAACCAAAAAAGGCATCCAATAAAGAACATGAGTCATCCACTACCTATTCCTTCGAAAAAGGAGATGTAGTCGGCATCCTCCAAATCCCGGCCCTAAATAGAGAACTCCCGATTATAGAAGGAACAGATGAAGACGAGCTGGAAAAAGGGGTCGGACATTATTCTTCAACCAAGCTGCCGAACCAGCAGGACCGTATCTTCCTTGCCGGTCATCGTGATACGGTTTTTAAAAAAATGGGCGATCTTCAAAAAGGAGACCAATTAAAGGTTGAAATGAGCAATGGAACTTTTACATACGAGATATATGAAATGTTCGTTGTAAAAGAAGACGACATGTCTGTTGTCCAGCCCACATCACCGGATGAAATATTGACCCTTTCCACCTGCTATCCTTTTGAATATTTATCAAGTACTGTGGAACGTTATATCATTAATGCCAAACGAATTGACTGATTGGCCGATTTTCATATGAATTTATAAAGGAATGAAACAAAACATAAGGGTATATGGTCACCTACAGTAGAAACCGACTTCGCGATCTTCATCCGTCTATCTTATTAAAAATAACCTAGTTGATTGGAGCGGAAGGGGCTCGACCTCCTGCGGGACTAGCGGGACAGATGAGACCCCGCAGGCGCAGCCGAGCAGGCCAATCCAGCTCCAGCGGCCAGCGACTAGCAGATTTCGATCACCCTCCTTGCGATAAGTCATCATCGATTCGCCATGTTCATCGTGATTCCTTAATCTCATGCGTGAGACCTCCAATCTGTAAGTCGCTGAACGGCCGCTTGCGCTTTTTAGTCAACGCCCGCCCCGCGGAGTCGTGTCCCTGTAGCGGAAATCATCATCTACAACTTGGACAATACAATTATTTTCGTGATTATATTTGGAAGTAACGCATTATGTTTCGAATCTTCTTATATGTTATAATTTGTACAAACTATGAGATGGAGGATCGTTCATGAAAACCTTTAAAGTAATCACTCTTCAAGTTGTTGAAAACGATGAGCTGAAAGACATTGAAATTGTGGACGGTTTGATTATCAATAAAGAAGATGGGAAAGGGAGCTGGCTGATTGAGGGCTGCATGAAGAAGGATTATTATGATTTCTTCCGGGATGCCCAGCAGAGCGAAAATGATATTGAGGTACAGGTTGTGATTTCCCTTCCTGAAAATGATCCCGCTGCCTTTATGACGAGAATCAGCTGCATCAAAACGATGGATTTCCATCTGAGCGTTCTTTTTGAAGGAAAGTTGAAGAAGATGCGCAATGAATATGCTGAACTTCTGCTTGATGATTTAGTAGAGAAAGGGTTTGAAGGAGCAGGGCTTGTACAGGAATTCAGGGATAAAATGCGTTCCAAGCCTAGACTGGCTGCTACTTCGAAGGCGTCAAAGTAACTTTTAGACGAAATGTGACAAAGCTCACGTTTTTTTGTGGTATAATGTCACTATTATGAGGATGATTATACGTACAGGATGTGAACGGTAATGATCGGGGAACGAGTGAAGAAGCTTAGACAAGAGAGAAAAATGTCCATGACTGAACTTGCGGATAAGGCTGGGGTTGCCAAGTCTTACTTGAGTTCAATTGAAAGAAACCTGCAAAAGAATCCGTCGGTGCAGTTCCTGGAAAAGATCTCTGGTGCGTTGAATGTACCTGTTGATTCTTTACTATATGATACGATTGAAGATAAGCATATTGATTCGGACTGGGTAAGCATTGTAGAACAAGCCATGGAGTCCGGCATCAGCAAAGAACAGTTTCGGGAGTTCATTGAATTTAATAAATGGAAACTAAACCAAAAGTAAAAAGCGATTCCCTTATGACGGGAATCGCTTTGATTATTTTATAAGTACTTTTCTTTCTTCTCTATTTGTATGTAGGTATTCTAGGATTTCATCTTTGGTGACCCCTACTGCCATTGCTTCTTTAATCAAGGTAATCCATTCTAGATCCAGTTCTTTTTCAACCACTTTCTCTCCTCCTAAAATACACTCAGTATTTCAGGCAGCCCAGCCATCATAGTAAAACACCCAATCTCTTCCCTTAGATCTGTGGCTTTGCGTCCTCATTTTTCAATGAGTTTGCCTTTGTCTGACTATCTCATTGGCTAACCAGTTCCTTAACTATATCCATTATACTATTTATCAAAACCTATATTTTGTAAAATCCTGCTGCCTTTTCTACCTTTTTTCCTATAAATTTTTACATTTACTTCTCTTTTGTAGTAATATTCTGTTAATTATACTCTTCAGATAGTGTTTTTGTGTCGAATAAGCATGTTTCTTAGTGGAAAAGTCTTGCGATATGCCTTCAGCTTTTCCTCTAATGGGACAATCTTCTGGTTAATTTGAATGAAGCTGGATGCATGAAAGAAAGGAGATGCAGTGAGGTCCTTTCCGCATGATGGGCAAATCCACTGCCCTGTTTCTGTAGAACTGTATGAGGGGCGGCTGCAACGCTGGCAGTTTTTCTTAAACATAATTACACCTCTTTCGTTCGCTATAGTCCTTTTTACTTACTATACAAGAATATCCTCACTTCTCTAAAATGCTAAAACTATTCAAAAGTTCTTAATAAAGAACAATTTTCGTTAGTTTACTATTGTATGCTAACTGTTTCTTAAAAATGCTAATTTCCATAAAAATCAAATGTTCTTTATAATGAATAATAAACGATTTGGAGAAGGGGTTCAGACTATGGTTGGTGAGAGAATCAAGTTTATTAGAGAGAAAAAGGGGCTCACTATTAATGAATTAGGTCAAAAAGCAGAGATTTCAAAGTCTTATATCAGTTCTATTGAGAGGGGATTACAAAAAAATCCATCAATTAATGTTTTAGAAAAAGTAGCTAATGCTCTTGGTGTATCTCTAGATACGATTATTTTGGAGGAGGCAGATGATGTATCAATTACGGATGAGTGGATTCAGTTGGTGAAAGGGGCAATAAGTCAGGGTTTGACCAAGGATGAATTCATACATTTTACAACCTTAATGGGGTTAAAAAGAAAAGCAGAATAATAAAGAACTTGAAACATCTTGTTTCAAGTTCTTCAGTTGATCTTGGTTTTAAGAATAGCTAGAACATACCTTGCTTCCGCTTTACAGGTATATTCATAGTTGGTGTTCAACTCTTTTTGAAGTGACTCTATTTCCTTAACCTGGTCACCCGTTGGCTGTTCAGAGAAAATCTTTTCTATAATTTCATTTATCTTCTTTGCAAGATCTTCATGTAACTGTGGATTATTCTTTTGCTCAATAGACAACTGTTTGTACCAAGAAGCAGTATTCGTTATGTAATCTTTCCAAATTTTAACAAACGCATTCAAATCGAACTTTTCTTCGTTCCATTCGATATTTTCCATGTATGTTTCAAAAGCAGTAGAAATTGAACGGGAAATGCTGATTTTCATTCCCTGTGGAAAATTATTCATCATGCAGCTAAATTACCTCCTATTATATATTGCTTGCTGTCTTTGTCTTACTATACCATAATAAATCATTTTTGTCGGAGATACTGTTGTTCAAAATAATGGTAAATTAGCTGAGAAGATAATTTCAACTATTTAATATCTCTTCTCTTAAACCAGTGGTACTATCAAGAAAAAAGAACCGGATATCCCGGTCCTTTAGAAGGAGCTATTACTGATTATTTTTTTCGTCGTCTTTCATATCTTCTTCAAGCTCGCCAGCTGGAGATTCGCCATTTTCGCCGTTTTGGTTATCGTCAATATCCCCGTTGTTATCTTCAGAGATATTTCCTTCGCCGTCATTAGTATCCATATCCATGTCGCCGTTATCGTTCATATCTCCGTTTTCATTCATGTCCCCATTCTGATCATTAGGAACTTCTTCCTCAACAGGAGCTTCGTTATCTTCCGGAGGCGGCTCCTGATCGCCGTTACAACCTGCAAGAAGCATTGCGGAGAGTGCTGTTCCACCAAGGATGGCTAAAAGCTTTTTATTCATTGTGTATGACTCCTTTCAATACAAAGAATTTTTGAGACCTATCTCTGCGGTCTTTTGATAGCATGCCCCATAATTTTGGAAACTTGCATCCAAATCAACTATTTTTCGTTAATGAAAAGAGAGATTCTTTATCACTTTAAAGCAGTGGGGGACAGTCCCCTATCGCTTTAAAGCATTAAAGAAGTCCAGCTGCTTCGGCAGCTGGACTTTCTTGTTTACTCTATTCTTGTTTATCTCCTAACGCAAACATCATTTCTGTTTCGCAGGCTACTTCTCCGTCCACTGTTGCAATCGCTTTTCCTTTGCCGATGGCGCCGCGGAAGCGTACCATTTCAACTTCCAAGCGGAGCACGTCCCCTGGTTTAACCTGACGCTTGAACCGGCAGTTATCAATTCCTGTGAAGAAAGCCAACCGTCCGCGGTTTTCTTCTTTCTTCAGCATTGCCACTGCCCCCACTTGAGCCAGCGCTTCTACAATCAGGACTCCGGGCATTACCGGGTAACCAGGAAAATGGCCGTTGAAGAATTCTTCGTTTGCGGTTACATTCTTGATTCCCACCGCACTCTTTCCTTCTTCGACTTCAATGATCTTGTCCACTAAAAGAAATGGATAACGGTGAGGGATGATTTCTTTGATTTGCGTAATATCGAGCATCAAAATGCCTCCTTAATCCTTTATGTACCTTATCTTCTATCCATTCTACCTGAATTCCTCTCGGATAAAAAGGAATTTTGGATCAGCTGCCCTATTTCCTTTAGCGCTTTAAAGCAGCCGGGGACTGTCCCCGGCTGCTTTAAAGCGTTAAAAACCCTGCCTTCCATAAGAAGGCAGGGTTTGATTAATTTTCTTTCATGACGATATCAATGATATGCTGCCATGTGGATTTTTCTAATACATCCATCGGTTTTCCGTCTCCGATGACCCCATACCCGAACATGGCCCCTCCAATGAGACATCCGGCAAGGAGCACGACAAAAAGGATGATTCGCAGCCAGATCGGAAGAAAGCGGATCCTTACCCATTTCCCAGGTGTTTCTTCCGCTTTGTTTTTCTTATTCTTTTTTTCAGCTTTGATGTCTTCCCTTGTTTTGCCTTCTTCTTGCAGAATTTCATTTTCAGTCATTGTCATAACTCCTTTAACGGATTCCATTGACAAGTCCCATCATCTGATCTGCCATCGAGATGGACCTGCTTTGGAATTGATAAGCCCTCTGGACATTCAGCATGTCCGTCATTTCTTTTCCTATGTCGACATTGGATCCTTCCAATGTGCTTTGAGCGAGGCTGATATTGTTTCGTAAGGCACCGTTCATGTTGGTCATTATTTCATTTTGATTTACACCAAGTCCTTGCAGATCTTGAGGCAATCCCAAAAGATTCTGGCCGGCTTGCTCCATGAATTGCGGTTTTTCTATCGATACTATCCCTAGGTTAAAAGGCATCCCACCGATAGTCAACTGTCCATTTGCACCAAGACCAATATCTTGACTGTTCATTCCTGCTTCAGTGAATGTGATAAAATCATCATTTTCGTCAAGTACAGCATGCCCTTGGCCATTCACAAGCATCATTTCACCGTTGCCCATCGGATTGGCATAGAAGGCACCATCTCTAGTGAACCGGACTTCCGCTCCGTCTTCCCCTTGAACCAATACTTTAAAAAATTGGTTTCGGGCAGTCAGGGCAAAATCGAGGTTTCTACCGGTTGCCTTTAACGAACCTTGAGCAAGATTGAGTTCCGACTGTGACAGCTTAGCCCCTGAACCCTGGCGTATCCCTGCAGGCGTCAATCGGCCATTGATATCTTTGTCGGCCCTTTGATTGTTGACCTGCTGGAAAAGCAATTCCGAAAACATGGCTTCTCTGCGTTTATAGCCGTTTGTGTCGCTATTGGCGAGGTTATGTCCGATTGTATCCATTTGTTTTTGCAGCTGATTCAGTGTATTGGTTGCGCTGATCATCGTTCTGTTCACGGTTCAGTCCCCTCTCCTAGCCATTGACACGGCCAATTTCATTCACTGCTTTTTCCATGCTTCGGTCATAAGCCTGTAAGACTTTTTGATTCGCTTCAAAGGATCTGTAGGAGGTCATCATATCGGTCATCGTTTTGGCGGTATCGACATTTGATCGCTCGATAAACCCCTGCTGCATGCCGAATGTTGCCTCACTGTCATAGGCATCAGGAAGGGGCTCGTTATTTTCTGTTCTGAAAAGCCCGTCCCCTTCTTTTGTCAGTCTGTTTGGA
The DNA here is from genome assembly GCF_984799155.1 of Bacillus sp. SRL337. Taxonomy (NCBI): domain Bacteria; kingdom Bacillati; phylum Bacillota; class Bacilli; order Caryophanales; family Bacillaceae; genus Bacillus; species Bacillus sp. SRL337. The sequence continues at coordinate 4,412,754 of NZ_OZ481793.1, forward strand.
TTGACCGCAAACCCTATTCCGAGTCTTGCGGATTCAATCTCATCAACCAGTACCCTGCCTTCTTCGGTAATTTTAAAATTGTCCGAAGGCAGTTGGATACGATCGCCGTTCTGATCCAAAACATATAAACCGCTTGCAGATGTTAAAAAGCCTTGTCCATCCACATTGAAGTTACCATTTCTGGTGTAGCGAGGGGTTCCGTCACCACCCTGGAGAGTGAAAAGCACCCCTCCGCTCAGACCGGTTTCTGGATCGACTGGAATATTTCCGTCCACCAGGGCAACGTCCGTCAATCTTTCAGTCTCTTGAAGATCACCCTGTAAAAATGCCGGAATCGTTTCCTGCATGTACACACCTGTATTCAACGCGCCTACCTGTTGGGACATAGGCAATTTAAGACCATTTTGTGTGGGTATGTTTTGCTGCAGCCCTTGTAAAGACAGCAGCATCTCCGGGAACGCCTTCATGGAAGACTGATCCGCTTTATATCCGGGAGTATTGGCATTGGACAGGTTGTTTGACAGCATTTCTGTTTTCCGTTGCTGAGACAGCATTCCGGAAGCAACAGTATAAAATCCGCGCAGCATTTTCGGGCACCTCTTTTTCCGTACAGTTTATCTACCACTTATTATATCGGAACATTTTTCGGATTGTTATGTGTTTCTTTCAATTGGTTGTTATTGGAATCAGCCGATTTTTCTTCTGCTGATTCTATCGATGTTTTCCAGCATGATGCCTGTGCCGATTGCTACACAGTCCATTGGATTTTCTGCCACAAGGACAGGCACTTTCAGTTCTTCAGCTAGCAGCTGGTCGATTCCATGTAAAAGAGCTCCTCCGCCAGTCAGGATGACCCCTCTATCGATGATATCCGCAGAAAGTTCCGGCGGTGTTCTCTCCAGGACATTTTTTGCAGCTTGTACAATAACGGCTACGGATTCACGAAGGGCCCCTTCGATTTCAGCCGATTTAACAGTGATCGTCCTAGGAAGTCCGGACACCATATCGCGTCCGCGGATCTCCATTGACTCATCGCGTGAGCCAGGGAATACCGTTCCAATGTTGATTTTGATATCTTCAGCTGTGCGTTCACCGATCAATAGCTTATACTCTTTTTTAATATAGCTAAGGATTTCTGCATCAAACTTATCACCAGCCATTTTGATGGAAGAAGCGGTCACGATGTCACCCATGGAAAGAACGGCTACATCCGTTGTTCCTCCCCCGATGTCCACGACCATGTTCCCATAAGGCTGGAAGATGTCCATTCCGGCACCGATTGCTGCAACTTTTGGCTCCTCTTCAAGGTAAATCTTTTTACCGCCGCTCTTTTCAGCCGCTTCCCTGATTGCCTTTTGCTCTACGCTTGTAATGTTAGTAGGACAGCAGATAAGAATACGCGGTTTGGATAGCAAACCTTTCACATTCAACTTGTTGATGAAATGCTTCAACATGGACTCTGTAACATCAAAATCTGCAATGACTCCATCCTTCAACGGGCGCATTGCAGCAATGTTTCCAGGTGTACGCCCGACCATACGCCTTGCTTCTTCACCGACAGCAAGGACTTTATTGTTCGTGCGGTCAATCGCCACAACGGATGGCTCATTCAGAACGATTCCTTTTCCTTTTACATGGATCAGTACATTAGCCGTACCCAGGTCAATTCCAATATCTTTCGCTAACATTTTCTTGTTCTCCCTTCTCAATTTCAACGCGTTTTCATATCAATAGAATTTATTATCAAAGTCAATCGTTGGTTGTTTAGTTTAATAAAAAATAGGGAATAGAAAAAACTTCACCTAATTTATTATTTTACCATAAATATGTCGAAAGTAGGTACTAAATGTCTAATTTTTGTCAAGAAAAATATATTGGTGCAAAAGAATTGATACAACATTTCATTAATGTTTTTCAGGACCATTGATATGTATCCAGCTTTTTTTAGATTGTTTGTTAGTTAGTATATTTTGTGTTTTAATCGGTACGTGAATACCATTCAAATTTGCCGCCACTGTCCCTTTCATTTTTTGGTGTAAAAGAGACGATTGTCATTTCATCTGTCCACACAAAGAGTGATCTCCTGGGGGATTACCTGGACAGGTGCGGCCTCTGAAATCAAGCTCCAGGGCCCAACGGCTATTGAACTTCAATCTCGCTTCATACGATAAGGCATACCGTGCCACGCGGCAGCGCACGTCCCGCTGAGCAGCGCATCTGAAGCGGAATCAACAGGAACATAAATAAAAGCACCAGGTATCATATCCATCTTGATACCTGGTGCTTTTTAATTAATTTCCAATTCATCTTTTTTGTACTTTTTCTTTGTTGCTTCCCCACCGCGGAGATGGCGGATTGATTTATGATAATCGAGGATATCTTTTACTTCGTTGGCGAGTTCAGGATTGATTTCAGGCAATCTTTCTGTCAGGTCTTTATGAACGGTACTTTTCGATACGCCAAACTCCTTCGCTATCACACGAACGGTTTTCTTTGTCTCCACGATATATTTCCCAATCTTTACTGTTCTCTCTTTGATGTAATCGTGCACACCACTCTACCTCCCTAAATTGGATGGAGAAGTGTGAAATGAGACTCGTTTTCGCTTAAGATCCTGCTGGATAACCGCATTGCTCTTTATTTGCGGCAGAAAGCCTTATTTACAGCTTATCAGCTTTCCAAAATACTGCATATGAACATGACGATGGCACTTTCCCTAACTAAAATAACGACTCTGCACCTCAAACACTCTCTTTTTTGTCAGGTTTGTATCATTTTATTAAGCATGGTCAAGATATATGCAAGAAAAAGTGAATAAGGACAAGGTTATGGTCTATATTTTCTGAATTTTCAATTGATGATGGTTTTGATAATGATATCAACTTACGCCCCTCTATCTACTAAAAGCAACCCCCGATCAGAAGAGGGGCCATTGATTGCACTGCAGGGGCTGGAACCTAGTTCTGTGCCTGTCACTGAAATCCATCGAATTTATTAATGATCCGTGCCTCTCATAAAGGTAAACGGGCATCTCATTATTTCCCAAGAAATGTGTCGAAAGATAAATGGCTTTTTCCTCCTCCCTATTTCAATGAGCAAAAAGGCTGCCCTCTCTCCATCCTATTAGGGATGAAAGAGTGAAGCCTTTCTCCAATTACAGCTATTTATTGATGGTTACATCGTCATTGATCCAGACTTCTCCATCTTTGAACGACATTTGTTCAGGATAACGGAGGTCGATCACTTCTTCCTGGATTTTTTGTGATGGTGCTTTAGTGAACAGCGAGACGATGATGTTTGTCAGGAATCCGGCAACAGCACCGAATACACCTGCTCCAGTGTCAATGATGCCGAACAGGGTAATGCCTTCTCTTGCCAGGAAAATGTATGTCAGAGTGACTCCAAGCCCTACAAGCAGACCTGAGATGACCCCAGCGGCATTGGAACGCTTCCACCATACACCAAGCACGAGTGCGGGGAAGAATGTGCCTGAGGCAAGCGCGAAAGCCCAGGCGACGATTTGTGTAATGACCCCCGGAGGATTCAATGCAACCAAGCCGGCAAGGACAGTCGCTATGACAATGGTCCAGCGGGCAACTGCAAGCCTGTTCTTGTCTGTGGAATTCGGCCTGAAAACCCTGTAATAAATATCGTGGGCGAAGGAGGAAGAAATCGCCATCATCAACCCGCCGGCAGTGGATAAGGCGGCAGCCATCGCACCTGCAGCTACAAGACCGATAACGAATACACCCAGATTGGCAATCTCAGGTGTCGCCATAACGACGATATCATTTGAAATCACCAGCTCTGTCCATTGAAGGATGCCGTCTCCGTTGCCGTCCGCAATCTGGAGTTTGCCCGTGTCGACCCAGGATGTTGTCCAGGCAGGGAGTTCACTGATTCTCTGCCCCGCAACCTTTGTCATCAGAATAAAACGGGAGAATGCAGCATAAGCCGGTGCAGAAAGATACAGAAGGCCGATGAACAGCAAAGCCCATGCTCCTGACCAGCGGGCTGCTTTCATGGTTGATACGGTATAAAAACGGACGATGACATGCGGAAGCCCCGCTGTACCGGCCATCAATGTAAACATGAGAGCCATGAACTGCCACTTGGTCCCGTTTGTAAATGGAGCAAAATACTCCGATATTCCGAGCTCACGGTCCAGCTCACCCATTTTACCGATAAGCTCTCCATAGGAAATCCATGGAAGCGGGTTGTTCGTCAGCTGCAGACTCATGAAAATGACCGGTATCAAATAGGCAATGATCAGAATGATATATTGGGCAACCTGTGTCCAGGTAATCCCCTTCATACCACCGAAAGCAGCATAGAAAGCAATCAGGACTACACCAATCATCGTCCCGACCTTGGCATCAATCTCAAACAATCGTCCAATAACGACCCCTGAACCTGATAACTGACCGATCGAATACGTAAACGAGATGATAATGGTACAGAGGGCCGCAATGACTCGTGCCGTATGGCTGTTATAGCGGTCCCCGATGAATTCGGGTACCGTATAGCGTCCATACTTCCTTAGCTGGGGAGCCAGCAGGAATGTCAACAGTAGATATCCACCCGTCCATCCCATAATATAGGCAAGTCCGTCATATCCAAGTATCATGACCGTTCCTGCCATCCCAATGAAAGAAGCGGCACTCATCCAGTCGGCGCCAATGGCCATCCCGTTAAAAATCGGCGGAACTCCACGGCCGGCAACATAGAAATCTGAGGTCACCTTCGCCTTGTTATAAACCGCAATACCAATATAAAGAGCAAAAGTAGCTAAAATAATGGCTGTTGACACAATAAACTGCAAATCCATTTTAGTCCCCCTTATCTTTCCTTCAAGTTATGGGTAGAGCGTTTACAATTTATGTTTCTAAAATTACTCTTCAGGTTTATTACTGATTCCTTTGATTCCGCTTCAGGTATATGTTTCCGCGGGCGGGCATTGAGCCTCCCTGATCTGCACTACGGGTTTACGTTCCAGCTTTGGTCAACCTGCCAAATGGGGAAGCGACCGTTTAAGGGATCGGAGGGCTCCTGTATGAGATAAAGGAATCCTATTGGACGAAGTGAATTGATTATGAACTATCTCGAAAAAGTGGAAAGGCCCCAGTCAGCGGCATACGAACTGGACAGCTTCCGCAGTAGATAAAGGTATCATGAAGAGCAGAGGCGATTCGATGTTGGCTTCTCGCAAGGAAGAAAACTGTAGTTCGATAGCAAGGCTGGTCGTTGGCTGTTAAACTAGGAGAGTCCCGCTTGTCCTGCAGGATTGCACCCCTTCTGCTCCATCCTTATAAATCCCTCGCGAAGCTTAAAAACCTTATCCACTGGTTGACATCTTGTTTTGCCGAATTAATGATCCAGTGTCTTTCCATAACTCAGGCTCTCATTCTTGCTTTCATCAATGCCGTATTTTCTATCAATCGAATCACTGACCTTCGCATTGACGAACAGTAGTATGATAAAAATGATGACTGCTCCCTGGGCACCCATAAAGTAATGCAATGGATATCCATTGATCATCACATCACTCAGGCCTTCCGCAAACAACACAACGCCGAAGGATGAAAGAAACCAGACAACTAAGTAGAGAACAATATACCGGTTCTTCTCTTTAAAGTATTGATCCGCTTTGGCCTTCTCAATTTTTTTCATTGAAATCCTCCTTTATGACAAACTGAAAATAAACTTAACCGTATCAATGAATGGCAAAGGGACGAGAATCACCTGGACTAATCCATATCCGAACAGAGATATGAACGGAATAGCCAGTAATGAAACCTTTCTCTTTTTAAGGGCGAGCACTAGGCAGACCCCCGTGATGACGATAAAACTTAAATATAAGAGCAATCTTTTCCCTCCTTCAGCTTACACAATAAATAATATTTAATTTTCAGAATATTTATTCATAGAGTTATTATTAACACTTAAAGGAATTCAGTCAAGGAATTCTTGTAGACAAGAATTGAGCATGTTCACTTCATGGGTACGCATTATTTTTCTTGTATATTTTTAAATCAAAGTTAAGAAGAATATCTGCATACTCAAGGAAGACAAATTGTTTTTCTGTAAAAGTATTTTAAGCGTCGAATTTCCCCGGAAATTTTTTCAATGAAAAAGGGCTGTCCAATATGGACAACCCTTCGTTTTGGATTATTCGTTTTCTGAACTATCTTCTTCGTCAGTACCTTGGTCAGCATCCTCTTCAGTGTCAGAGTTCTCAGTTCCATTTTCCTCAGCGGAATCTGATTCGTCTTCGTTTTGAGTGCTTTCCTCAGCTGCACCATCTTCACTTTGACTATCAGCAGCATCCGGGACATCTGTTTCTTCCTGGCCTTCTGCCTGTGCATCATCAGTTGCCGGCTTCTGATCAAGCGATACTTCTTGAAGTGTAGCTAAAGATTTATTTACATATTCTTGTGGATTAACAGCGACATTGTCTTTGCGGATTTCAAAGTGTACATGAACTCCTGCTTCTTCATTAAATAAGCTTTGGCCTGCTTTAGCAAGTTTTTGTCCCTGCTTTACAGCATCGCCAACTTCAACCGCGAAGTCTTGAACTGATTGGTAACGAGTGACGATCCCTTTGTCATGCTCCACTTCAATCATGTTGCCAAGAAGTGAATCTTCCTGGACCTTTGTTACGGTACCGCTCATTGCAGCTAATACTTCAAAATCTTTTCCGCCAAGTGAGATATCGATCCCCTGGTTTGGATGATACTGATTGTCATAGACAACCAATGCAGCTTCTTGCTCTTCTTCTGAAGCATTGACATCGTAGAATCCTTTTTTGATGACTACTTCATTTTCATCGGCTACTGGCATTACGAAATTTTCCATTGTCCGGTTGACTTCGACTGCTGGATCATCAAACCCATTGCCCGTTTGAACATCCTCTTCATAACCTAGTTCTTGATCTTCTGCAACATCATTTCCAGCTGCTTGGTACCATAGGATTGCTGTAATAATGATTGCTGCACTTGCCAAATAGATTGCTGGGTATGCCCAACGTTTTTTAAAGAATTTCTGAGAAGGTTGTTTCTTTTCTTCCTCTCTCATTTTCATCACCTCAGCAATCATTCTGAACACTTTGAAAAAAATATATACATCTTCGTGAAAAAAATTTTAATTTCTTATGATTCGACAAAACCAATCTAAATATGTATGTTTTATCACATTTTCTGATTTCCTATGGAAGAAAACTGGGTTAATGGTAAAATAACTAGAAGAATATCTATAAGGAAGGACTGCTTCATGAGGACATTCAGTAAATGGGGGCTGACCGCAGCTCCGTTTTTATATATGGCGTTGATTTGGTATATGTCAGGCAATCCGGATGATATGATCATTAAAATGGAGCATGATCGGTTTGACCGGATTTTCAAGGAATCCCTTCACTTGATAGAGTTTGCTATTCTTTATGTTTTATTTGTGCTTGCCATGCTGGTTCAGAACAGGCTGACGTATATGGCGAGCTTCATTGCAGCGATGCTGGCAGGCTTTTATGGATTGACGGATGAGATCCATCAATCGTTCGTTCCCTACCGCTCTGCGACTCTGATAGATGCCGCAAAAGATCTGTTGGGGGTAGCGGTGTGCCTATTGATTGTAAACCGGACCTACTTCAGGAATAAGGCTCATCCGATTTCAAGAGGCATGGAATGGTTGAGGGCGAAGTTGAGTTAAGAGACGTTCATGGTATGAAGGTAATAAGGAAAAGGAGCTGCTCACGGAGGCAGCTCCTTTTTTGTTAGTTACTTTTTAGCTGTGAATTTTTGAAGGATATTATCCGAAGCAGTGACTTTCACATCTTTATAGTAGTGGGTGACAATTTCCTCGTATGTCTTGCCTTCCTTCGCCATTCCGTTGGCCCCGTATTGGCTCATGCCCACTCCATGGCCGAAGCCCTTGGTCGTGATGACGATATGATCCCCTTTTCGGTACCAGGTGAAATCTGAAGATCTTAGGTCAAGCTTCTCCCTGATTTCCCTGCCGGTGAACTCCTTGCCGCTGATGACGACATTTCCGACACGCTGGCCCGGCGTCCTGTCCGTGATAGTCCCGACCGATCCGTCCCCTTCCAGTGTGATGCCCAGTTTTTCTTGGAATTCAGCCACCGGGATGACTTTTTGCGCATTGAACTTCGGTGATTCTTCATCCCATGGACTTTCCACACTTTTTAAATAAGGAACTTCGTTGGCCCAATAGGCTTCTGAATTCTCGGTAAACCCATTGCTTGTCGAGAAGAACTGTGCCGATATCGGATTGCCTTCGTATGTGAGGATTTTCCCTTTGGTTTCAAGCACCGCTTTTGTTATTTTTTCAATCTTCCAATCGTAGTCAGCACCCCATTGCTGCTGGAGTTCCCCATTGTTTTTGAACACCTGGTGAGTCACTGTATCTGTGACATCTGCACCTTCAGGAAGGCCGTCACCTTTGTTCAGCATTTGATTGACAATGAACGTCCTGGCTGTCAGCGCCTGTGCTTTCAGCGCCTCTATTTCAAAGTCTGCTGGCATCTCACCTGCTACGACTCCAATAACATATTCCTCTAACGGAAGCTTTTCGATGATTTCTTTGCCGGCCCTGAATACGGCCACCTCTACGGAGTCTTCCAGAAGTGCAGCGCTATCGGGCTTTTTGGTTGTTTTTTCATCCAATTCACTGCTTGCTCTATCTCCTGAGAACGGAAGGACAACAAGTGTGGGGACGAGAAATGTGATGGCGAGTAGGATTGCTACTGTGATGATTACTGGTTTGAACTGCTTCATGTTCGATGCCTCCATATAAATGATTAAAGCGAAGAACCACGCCTTCTTCACCTCACTTCATATGTATGGTCATGGACAAGCAATTATAACTAGGTTTGGAGAAAAATTGCTGGGATGGACTTTAGTACTTTAAAGCAACGGGGGACAGTCCCCCGTTGCTTTAAAGGGCTAAAGTATGGGCATAAAAAAAAAGCTCTGTGGCTACAGAGCTTCTTTCATTTATGCATTCAGATCAGAAATGATTTGTTGGTTTGTTGTTACGTCTAACTCTTCTTCAACTTCTTTTACGCGTTCGATGTCTGCTCCCAGGGCTTCCAACTTCTTGTGGAAGTCAACATAGCCGCGATCCAAGTGCTGGAGTTCCGTTACACGTGTATATCCGTCTGCAACAAGTCCTGCGATTGTTAGGGCTGCTGCTGCACGCAGATCGGTCGCACCGACTTCTGCGCCTTGAAGAGAAACAGGTCCGCTGATGATCACGGAGCGCCCTTCAATTTTGATGTCTGCATTCATACGGCGGAATTCTTCGACGTGCATGAAGCGGTTTTCGAATACTGTTTCAGAAATGACACTGGTTCCTTCAGCATGAAGCAGCAATGCCATCATCTGAGCTTGCATATCCGTTGGAAAACCTGGATGAGGCATTGTCTTGATATCGACCGGCTTCAATTTTTCAGGGCCGATGACTCTCAATCCATCTGCTTCCTCAATGATGGTAACACCCATTTCTTCCATCTTCGCTACAAGAGAAGACATGTGCTCTGTTATGGCACCTTTCACAAGGACATCACCTTGAGTGATTGCCGCAGCCACCATGAATGTTCCTGCTTCGATACGATCCGGAATGATATTATGTTCAACCCCATACAGGCGCTCTACACCCTCAATGCGGATTGTGCCTGTACCTGCACCTTTGACGTTTGCTCCCATTTTATTCAGAAAGTTGGCAAGGTCTACAATCTCAGGCTCTTTTGCCACGTTTTCCAGCACAGTGGTACCTTCTGCCAAAACAGCAGCCATCATGATGTTTTCTGTTGCCCCCACACTAGGGAAGTCAAGATACACTTTCGCACCTTTTAATCTGCCGTCAACTTCTGCTTCAATGAAACCGTTGCCGACTTTCACCTTTGCTCCCATGGCTTCAAAGCCTTTAAGGTGCTGGTCGATAGGTCTTGAACCAATCGCACAGCCTCCCGGCAAGGCAACACGGGCACGGCCTGTTCTTCCAAGCAATGATCCCATAACAAGAACTGACGCACGCATTTTGCGTACATATTCAAATGGAGCCTCTACAAATAACTCTCTTGATGCGTCAACCGTAACTTCGTTATTTGAAAAACTGACATCTGTATTTAAATGACGTAATACTTCATTGATAGTATATACATCGGAGAGAGTTGGTACATCCTTAATGACGCTCTTTCCTTCACTAGCTAATAATGTAGCAGCGATCACAGGCAAAACAGCATTCTTAGCACCTTCTGCTTTTACAGTACCGTTAAGTCTCTGGCCGCCGCGGACGATGATTTTTTCCAAGAGTATTCCCCTCCGCGTCCAATTTCTCTATATTAATATTCAATCGTAAGGATGGGTGTGCCAATGACAAAGGTTGTCTGTGCGCCCATTCCCTGTTTCCTGAGGCCTAGTTGCAAATTCATGTTATTATGTTCCGTTGGCACTTTTTGTTCGAATTTATTAGAAAAAGCTGATATCGAATAAAAGTTGTTCTCTTTCAATGATTCCAATTCATCTGCCTCTAATATTGAAAGCAGCTTGTTTGCGTGCTTGGATAAAACTCCGTCAAGTGTATCACTGAATTCGCCTTTTATACAAGAGAATAGTAATGGTTTCCCGATGAAAAGATTTTCCAACTTAGGAAAATAATGGTCTTGAATGGATTGTTGTGTAGTATGATTCCAGTTGCTTCCGCGGAATTCGTATATCAAATATGACTGGTAGTGATTGTCGGTCTCTGTCATTACCATCTTGATAATCTCTACCCCCGACTCATGCCGGACTAAACCTTTTATTTCATGCTCTTCATTTTTCTGGTTATATTCCCATTCAAATTCCGGGTTCTCTTTTTGCATAGTTTCTGCGTAGGTTGTAAAACCTTTATCCGTGGGGAAATTTAGGTTTTCCCTTGCATATAGAGACCATTCAGTAATACGTCCATCCGTCTGTTCAACAGCTTCTGCAAGCTTTTCTATATCTAAAGGCTGATTGGATGCAATTGTGTATTTCCCGCCGATGATGACCATCAAACAAATCCCCATTATTGCCGGCAATAATACCTTGTATCTTTTCATGTTCTCTCCCCCTTATTCACAGTGTTTCCTGTAAAGGGTGGAACATACTTGGGAATTGTCGTCATCTTTTTACATATTCTCAAGGCGTTAGTTCATTGGTGTTCTATATATTTTAGACTCATCTTTGAAGTTTGTGCCAAAACTCTGTCATAGGCTTTAATATTGGGCTTGATTGAGCTTTGTGAAAAGAAACACACAATAGAAATCATACTCAATCACTCGCTGTTTTACCACAGTACAACGACCTATTTTTTTACAGAATGGTGACAGTTTGCAAAATGAACGGCAGTTGCTGTGCCCACATCAGATAATCCAGGAAAAAGTTCCCGACCAGGGATCCCAAGGCAATTGACATCAGGATAAACAAGAGTCTCGCCTGGAATATACGGCTGGCCCGTAAGAACTTATCAAAATTCAAGGCCTGGAGCGCCCAAAAGCTGATCGCTATGAACACTAAGTGAACCAGCATATTAATAATTGCCTGCTGACCGAATCCTTCTAGCATGAATGAAATCTCCTTTAATCCAACTATGTAAAATCCAGCGCAAAAATACCCTAAATTTCGACATACACCTTATTGTAGCACATGTCTTATGCTTATGAACCAATTTTACAAATATTTCACTGGAACTTTAATACTGTAAAGGATGTGGGGACAGTCCCCTACTCCTTTACAGTGTTAAAGTGACAGAGAACTGATGTAGATATGGGACTATAGTATTTGCTTTAGCGCTTTAAAGTAACCGGGGACTGTCCCCCGCTGCTTTAGAGTGGTAAAGTGGTATGCGACAATGAAAAACGCCTTTCCCGGCTGGGAAAGGCGTTGGTGTTATTGTTTAGAAATTGCGATCGTGGACGTTGATTCGGTTCATCGCACGACGCAGTGCAAGTTCAGCGCGGCGGAAGTCGATGTCTTCCTTGCTCGCGTTCAAGCGGCTTTCTGCACGATTTTTTGCTTGTTTGGCACGTTCAACATCGATCACTTCCGATCTTTCTGCTGATTGCGCCAGAATTGTCACTTGTTCAGGGCGGACTTCCAAGAAGCCGCCGCTGACAGCTACAAGCTCAGTGACGTTGCCATTTTTCAAACGAACGGCACCGATTTGCAATGGAGCAACCATTGGAATATGTCCTGGAAGGATTCCAAGCTCACCGCTTTGAGCTTTGGTGCTTACCATTTCCACTTCAGATTCGTACACTGGGCCATCGGGAGTGACAATATTGACCTTTAATGTCTTCATTTTATTCCCTCCTGGTCCCTGATTATACTTCTACACCCATCTCTTTTGCTGCTTTCAGTACGTCGCTCATCGGACCTACAAGACGGAATGCATCTTCTGGAATGTGGTCGTATTTACCTTCAAGGATTTCTTTGAAATCTTGAACCGTATCTTTAACTTGAACATATGAACCCTTTTGGCCAGTGAACTGCTCAGCCACGTGGAAGTTTTGAGACAAGAAGAATTGAACACGGCGGGCGCGTGAAACAATCAATTTATCTTCATCTGAAAGTTCATCCATACCAAGGATTGCAATGATATCTTGAAGTTCTTTGTAACGCTGTAGAGTTTGCTGAACTTGACGTGCAACATTGTAGTGTTCTTCTCCAACAATTTCAGGAGAAAGGGCACGTGAAGTCGAAGCAAGTGGATCCACGGCTGGGTAGATACCCATCTCAGAAAGTTTACGCTCAAGGTTTGTTGTTGCATCCAAGTGAGCGAAGGTCGTTGCTGGTGCTGGATCCGTATAGTCATCGGCAGGTACATAGATCGCTTGGATCGATGTTACAGAACCTACGTTTGTAGATGTGATACGTTCCTGCAATTGACCCATATCCGTTGCAAGTGTCGGCTGGTAACCAACCGCAGAAGGCATACGGCCAAGAAGGGCGGAAACCTCAGAACCTGCTTGAGTGAAACGGAAGATGTTGTCAACGAACAGAAGAACGTCCTGTCCTTGCTCGTCACGGAAATATTCAGCCATTGTCAAACCAGTCAGGGCAACACGCATACGCGCTCCCGGCGGCTCGTTCATCTGACCGAATACCATTGCTGTTTTCTTGATAACGCCAGAATCACTCATCTCGTGGAAGAGGTCATTCCCTTCACGAGTACGCTCACCTACACCTGCGAATACAGAAAGTCCGCCGTGCTCTTGGGCGATATTATTGATAAGCTCCTGGATTAGTACGGTTTTACCTACACCGGCTCCACCGAAAAGACCGATCTTACCACCTTTGATATAAGGAGCAAGCAAGTCTACAACTTTGATACCTGTTTCAAGGATTTCAACCTCTGTAGAAAGTTGATCGAATTTAGGCGCTTCCCTGTGAATTGGATCACGGCGCGCACTGCTGTCGATTTCTTCATCAAGGTCAATCGTTTCACCAAGTACGTTGAATACACGTCCAAGAGTAACGTCACCAACTGGAACAGAGATAGGAGCTCCAGTATCTGCTACTTCGATTCCGCGAGTCAATCCATCAGTGGAATCCATCGCGATCGTACGGACTGTATCATCACCTAGGTGAAGGGCAACTTCTAGTGTTAAATCGATGCCTTTAGCATCGGCTTTCGCTTCTTGTTTAACAACAAGAGCGTTAAAGATATCAGGCAGTTGACCGCTTTCGAACTTAACGTCAACAACCGGACCCATTACTTGAAGAACGTGTCCTTTGTTCATCTTTTTCCCTCCTATCTAGCTTTTGACGACAATTATAAGAAATGGCTGGGCAGGATATGCTCCAGCCGCTATAAATTTTATTCTAATGCTGCTGCTCCACCGACGATCTCAGTGATTTCCTGAGTGATGGCAGCCTGGCGGGCACGGTTGTAAGAAAGTGATAAGCTGTTGATCAATTCCTTCGCGTTATCCGTTGCAGACTTCATCGCTGACATACGGGCAGCATGCTCACTGGCTTTACCGTCAAGCAATGCACCGTAGATCAGGCTCTCAGCATACTGTGGAAGCAGTACTTCTAAAATATCTTCTGCAGAAGGCTCGAACTCATAAGATGTCATTTTTGCTGAAGTATCAAGATCTGTCAAAGGCAGAACTTTCTTTTCCGTAACATCCTGCTGAATGGCACTGACATAATGGTTGTAGTATAAGTACAGCTCATCATACACACCATCAGAGAACATGCCTACTGCTTTATTTGCGATATCCTTGATATCAGAGAAACTCGGCTGATCCGGGATTCCAGTGATTCCTTCAATGACATTGTAGTCGCGTTTCTGGAAGAAATCTCTGCCCATACGGCCGATTGCGATTATAGCAAATTCATCATTGGATGAATGACGTTCTTTGATTTGGTTATGGACAAGTCGTATAACATTACTGTTATATGCTCCCGCTAAACCGCGGTCAGACGTGATGACCAAGTAGCCGGTTTTCTTAACGGGGCGGGAGACTAGCATCGGATGGGATGCGTCTGTGCTTCCTAGGGCGATAGAAGAAACTACCTCCTGGATCTTTTCCATATAAGGAACGAAGGCTTTTGCATTCGTTTCAGCACGGGCCATCTTTGATGCAGAAACCATTTGCATGGCTTTAGTTATTTGACTCGTCTTTTTCGTAGAAGTTATACGAGATTTAATGTCGCGTAACGATGCCACTGGTTCTCACCACCCTTTTTATTGTTCAGACCTTACCTCATACACGAGGGCAGGACCGTTGAGCATCTCTCTCAGGTGGCCTGCCTTGTGGATTATTGGTAGTTACTTATTCAGACTTGGCAAAAGTTTTCTTGAATTCGCTGATCGCTGCTTTCATTGCATCGTCTTCAGGAAGACCTTTTGTTGTGCGAATATGGTCTAACAATTCAGTATGGTTGCGATCTAACCAGCTAAGGAATTCATCCTCGAAGCGGCGGATATCCCCAACAGGAATATCATCCAGGTGACCTTTCGTCAACGCATATAGAATCATAACCTGCTTTTCAACTTTTATCGGTTTGTTTAGATCCTGCTTCAGTACTTCTACAGTACGGGCACCACGGTTAAGTTTCGCTTGTGTTGCTTTATCAAGATCAGAACCAAATTGAGCGAATGCTTCAAGTTCACGGTATGCTGCAAGATCAAGACGCAATGTACCGGATACTTTTTTCATTGCTTTGATTTGTGCAGATCCACCTACACGGGATACAGAAAGACCGGCGTTGATCGCTGGACGGACACCAGAGAAGAACAAGTCAGACTGAAGGAAGATCTGTCCATCTGTGATGGAGATAACGTTTGTCGGGATGTAAGCAGAGATGTCGCCTGCCTGTGTCTCAACGAACGGTAGTGCAGTGATTGAGCCCGCACCTTTCGCATCACTTAGTTTAGCTGCACGCTCGAGCAAACGGCTGTGCAAGTAGAATACGTCACCAGGGAACGCTTCACGGCCTGGAGGACGGCGTAGTAATAGTGAAAGTTCACGATATGCTGCTGCTTGCTTGGAAAGGTCATCATACACGACAAGAACGTGCTTGCCGTTGAACATGAATTCCTCACCCATTGTTACGCCTGCGTATGGAGCAAGGAATAACATAGGAGCAGGCTGTGAAGCAGATGCTGTGACAACGATTGTGTAATCAAGCGCACCATGCTTACGAAGAGTTTCTACAGCGTTACGTACTGTAGATTCTTTTTGCCCGATAGCTACATATATACATACCATGTCTTGATCTCTTTGGTTAAGGATCGTATCGATAGCAACAGATGTTTTACCTGTCTGACGGTCACCGATGATCAACTCACGCTGTCCGCGGCCGATTGGCACAAGGGCATCGATCGCTTTGATACCAGTTTGAAGCGGCTCATGAACAGATTTACGGTCCATTACACCAGTTGCTTTGCTTTCGATTGGACGAGTTTTTGTTGCATTGATAGGGCCAAGACCATCTACTGGTTGTCCAAGTGAGTTAACAACGCGGCCGATAAGTTCTTCACCTACAGGCACCTCCATGATACGTCCAGTACGGCGAACTTCATCGCCTTCACGGATATCACTGTAAGGTCCGAGGATTACGATACCTACGTTATTTTCTTCAAGGTTCTGTGCCATACCCATGACACCGTTTGAAAACTCAACAAGCTCTCCAGCCATGACGTTGTCGAGGCCATGAGCACGTGCGATACCGTCCCCAATCTGGATTACCGTACCTACGTCGCTTACTTTCATTTCTGACTGATAGTTTTCAATTTGCTTTTTTATCAGCGCACTGATTTCTTCAGCTTTGATGCTCATGAATTTCACCCCTCTATGGTTACATTGGATTTTTCAGGGTACCTCTATAAAAGAGGATCCCTTTTATCAGTTATGCAGGAACGGTGGAAACCGCCTGGCTTATTTACGGATTAATTCACGCTCAAGGCGCTCTAATTTACCTTTAAGGCTTCCATCGAAAATACGGTTGCCGATTCTCAGCTTCAAGCCTCCGAGAAGGCCAGGGTCCGTGATGTTCTCGATGCGCAATGAACTTTTTCCGACTTTTTTCGCAAAAGAAGCAGACAATGCCGCTTTCTCTGCTTCATCCAAAGGACGGACAGAGTATACTTTTGCTTCAGCGATTCCGCGCTCGTCATTTGCAAGGCCGATATAAGCATCAATAAGTGCTGTAATCTGGTTTGCGCGGTGACGGTCAACAAGAAGCATCAGGGTATTCATTACATATGGTGAAGCAGATGAAAACGCTTCTTTAAGGATTTCTTTTTTCTTCTCCGTAGTGATTCTCGGAGTTTCCAAAAGGATGCCTAATTCTTTGTTTTCTTCAAATACTGTTCTGACTACGCGAAGCTCCACTTCAATTGATTCTAACTGGTCATGTTCTTTGGCAATCTCGAAAAGAGCTATCGCATAGCGTTTTGCTACTGCAATATTACTCATCGCCATCCCCTGCCTCTTGAATATAATCACTGATCAATTTCTGCTGGTCTTCTACGCTCAATTCTTTCTCGATCACTTTAGATGCGATGAGGACAGATAACGAAGATACCTGTTCACGCAACGCAGCGACTGCTTGTTCTTTCTGTGTTTCGATCTCACGCTTCGCCGCTTCTTTCAGGCGTTCACCTTCAGCACGGGCTGTCGTGATGATTTCTTCACGCTGCTGCTCGCCTTGCTTCTTGGAGTTCTCGATCATAGTTTGTGCTTCTTGACGAGCTTCCTTTAAAAGCTGGCGCTGTTCTTCAAGCAAGTTGTTTGCTTCAGTACGGCTTTCTTCAGCCGCATTGATTTCACTTGCGATATGGTCTTCACGTTCTTTCATAATCCCCATGAGTGGACCCCATGCGAATTTTTTAAGCAACGCTAGCAAAATGATGAACATGGCAAGCTGGAACAAGATGTCTCCACCGTTGAAATCAGCTGCACCAAGGACAAATGCGTTTGTTAGCACGCGATATCACTCCCTTCAAGAGACATAGCTTCTCTTTTAGATCCGCTTTTTAACTTATAAAGTAATGCTTTATCCACAAAACTTGTGTTTGAAGTCATGAACATAAAGGAATGGCGAAGGTTCTCAAGGAATGATCTTCGCCATTTTGGAACGAGTGTAACTTCCGATTATTGACCTTGTACCATGAACGCGATAACAACGGCGATGATAGGAATCGCCTCAACTAGTGCTACCCCGATGAACATTGTTGTTTGAAGCATACCACGTGCTTCTGGCTGACGTGCAATACCTTCAACTGTACGAGATACGATAAGACCGTTACCGATACCGGCACCAAGTGCTGCCAAACCGATTGCGATTGCTGCTGCTAATAGACCCATTATTAAGTTCCTCCTTAAATGTATGAAAAATATTTTTTTCTTAAATAGGGTTTTTGTTCATAAATGAACAGGTATATATTAATGGTCTGCACTCACTTTGTGAGAAATATAGACCATTGATAACATTACGAAGATAAATGATTGGATTGCACCAACAAATATCGAGAAACCTTGCCATGCCAGCATCGGTAATACTGCCGCAAGAGTTCCGCCTACGCCTGTGGCTAGGCTTCCTGCCAGTAATGTAAGCAGGATCTCACCAGCGTAGATGTTTCCGTAAAGACGAAGACCCAATGTGAGGGTGTTTGCAAATTCCTCAATAACTTTCAGCGGGAACAAGAACCACATAGGTTTAAAGAAATCTTTTCCGTATTCACCGAAACCTTTCATTCTCACACCGTAATAGTGTGATAGACCCACAACGAGCACCGCCATCGTTAATGCGATGGTAGGATCAGCTGTCGGTGATTTCCACCAGAGTTCGTGATCGATGACCACTGAGAATGGAAGACCTAACATGTTAGATACAAAGATGTACATAATCAATGTTATACCGAGGATATGGAACCTTCCTCCGGTTTTCCAGTCCATATTGCTTTTGATGATATTTTTGACGAAGTCCATGATCCATTCCATGAAATTTTGAATACCAGTTGGTTTCATGGCCATTCGCCGGGTTGATACAACGGCAAGCAGGAACACTATCGCACTTGCTACTGTGATCATTAATACATTTGCCAAGTTAAAGGTTAGTCCCAGAAACTCAGCAGTAGGATTTTCATGATGCAATGAAATTCACCTCTCTTCCCCGCTATTTATGAAGTTGAAGCTGCTGAATCAAATAATCTATCATAATGACAAGATAGGATGTCATTAATCCAATAACAACGCTCAGAAGATGAAATGTGTCCGGGTATTCCATCGCAACGATCACTGCGAAAGCCGCGCCGGCCATGCGTGAAAACGTTCCCAAAGAACGAACTTTTTCTCCTGCCAGGACCTTATCCCCGAATCTGACTGTCCTTTTGACCATGACCCAGTGATTGAACAAGCTGATGCCAGTCCCGAGTATGAGTCCGAGGAAGACTGATTGATAGTCTGTGAATCCCCAGCCAAGAACATAGATAGAGAGCAGGAAGAGTATGTACTTGCGATGTCTGATGAACATCTGTTGAATTTCCGGCATATTAGTCTCCTGAAAAGTAAGTACGGACTGTACGGAGCATTGCATATATTCCTGTTGCTAGTCCAAGGAGTAGTCCGATTACTAAAAAAAGTGGTGCGGTATCCAGGTAGCTGTCGAGCCATCTTCCTCCGAAGATACCAATCAGCATGGATCCGACAAGTTGCGAGAGAATGGCTGTGTATAAAGCCATGGCTTGTAACGGGCGTCTATTACGTTGACGCATAGGCATCCCTACATTTCCGGGGATTTGCGGTAAATCTTTTACACTGGCAAAGCTAGAATAAAAGACCTTATTGAATATGGTGATGGTTGTGAAAACCCTATCATTTCATATCCTTTGTAAGCATACAATAGGGTAGAAATGATGTCAATGAGTTAGAGTGAAAAAGTTCACAACCTTGCCACGCGTTCCTGAATTGTTCACAAAATCATCAAATTTGTGAAAAAACACTGAATTCATGTGACTATTTCATTATATAGGAATAGGATGAATGTTTTAAAGAATAAGTTGGATTGTAAAAAATTCCACTTATGCTGTTCGGTGGAAGATTTAGCGGAGGATTGCCTGTTCCAGGATCCTTAGTGATAAAAAATTTCATAAAAATAATTAACTGTTATCGCATAGATTCCCCATAGGTGCTACAAGTTCTCACACTCACCAGGGAGAGTAGTTCTTTTCTTTCCCAAATAAAATGGAAGCAGATTGCCTACTTCCATTACCGGTACCATTCTATCAAGTTCTTCTGATAATCCTCCTCACCGCTTTCCCTTACAAATGCGACGGCGTAGAAAGGCTTCCCTTTTATATAAGAAGGAAGTTTTATTTGGTTGCTGTTCATTCCGTGGCCAGCCTGGCGTCTTTGTTCCAGGATCGTTAGCAGCTGCATGGTTTCCTGATCATATAGCGCGAGTGTGAACTCTTCCGCACCGCCTGGCAGATAGGCTTCGTATCGCAGCGTATCGGGAGCATCACCCGGGACAGCAGCGAATCCCATGATCCGGGGGTAATCCGGTGTACCTGCTGCAATGAGATAGGGAAGTGAATATTCATTGCTCCCTTCTTCAAGTAAGAGCCTTCCTTCCCACAGAGCATGTTCTTCCGGGAGTTTTTTTACGATTGCCCGCACTGTTACGATTTTTTCCTCACCAGGCTTTAAGTCGAAGCTTAAAGGCAGTTCCCAGCGCAGGGGAGTTCTGGACTCAGCAGGTTTTAACGAATAGGTTTTTGTTTCGTTTCCTTTATTGATGATCGTCAGCTGCTTTTCTAGAAACTTTTTCTTTTTGCCTTCAAGTACGCCCATGGAAATGGTTGATGGAAAGACGAAGGTCTCCAGTCCCAGGGCCTTATCCACTTGTATCCTCCCCGCCCCCTGTTCATATACCTTGTAGGGAACGCCTTTTTCGTTTGTGATTTCTTTCGAGGTCAGCATGAGGGCCGTTTTAAGTTCTTCAGCTCCCCAATCCGGATGCGCCTGTTTTAAAATCGCTGCGGCTCCGCTTACATGGGGAGCAGCCATGCTGGTTCCTTGCAGGGACATATATCCATCGGGAATCGTGCTTTTGATGTCCACCCCCGGCGCAGTCAAGTCCGGCTTGATCGACCAGTTCACAGTGACAGGACCTTTTGAACTGAAGGGGGCGAGCTTATCCTGCTCCATTTTAATACTGATGGAAATAGGCTTTTTGGTCTTCAAGAGTTTCTTCCCGTCTTCCATGGAGACCACAGCGCCAGGGATCCCTTTCTCTGCCTGGATCATCGCGGCAAACAGATCCTTCGTATTGTTGTAGAGGATCACCCCTCTGGCCCCAGCTTTTTCGGCGTTATCGATTTTTTCGTCAAACGTAAAATGGCCTCTTTGGATGACTGCTATTTTGCCGAAGCTGCCTTGCAATTCTTCAGGGGAGCCCAGTCCCCCATCGAATATATCTATATTTCTTTTTTGCCTCCACCTTTCTGTCTTAGCTATAGAAAGAAGAGGGATTTTTTCTTTCCCTATGGAGAGGTAAGGAACTTCTGTTGGAGGGGTTGAAGCTCCTACAGCCAATGCTTTTGCAGAAGTAGCGGGTGTGCCGATCGTCCAGTCCCCCGGTCCGGAGTTTCCGCTTGCCACAACAGGAAGGATCCCTTTTTCAGCTACCTTGTCCAATGCTTTACTCAAGGGCAGATCCGGTCCGTTTACTTCACTTCCCAGAGAAAGATTGATAATGTCGACTTTATCTTTGATGGCGGCTTCAATGGCAGCAAGGACCTGGTCTGTCGATCCACGGCCGCCTGGACCGAGGGCACGGTATATATACAGGTCAGCATTGGGCGCCATTCCCTGGAGAGAGCCGTTGGCACCGATGATCCCTGCGACATGGGTTCCATGGATGGTTGAATAGCCTTGTGCAGACTGGGTTTCCATCGGTTCTTCATCACCGTCGACAACATCCTTTCCTCCTTTGAAGTTGCGTGCAAGATCGCGGTGATGGAGGTCCATTCCGGTGTCAATGATTCCAACCTTCACTCCTTCCCCGGTAAGACGTCGTTCGTTTTCATCGAAGTACCCCCTGGTCTTTTCGGCTCCAACGAACGGGATGGACGTGTCTCTTTTGATTGTGTAGGTTTGTGCTTTTGAGGTAGTGATGGGTTTTGTTTCGGGATGGGAGGCAATGAAGTCTGCTAGTTCTGCTTTCCGACCCTGGATGGAGTAACCGCTTATGACTTCAGAGAAGGTATATCTTAACTTGATGCCGTGATGCTTCTTTAGCTCTTTTGTTATTTCGGCGGACTGGACAGGTTCTGCCGTCTCGATGATCAGGATCTCCTGTTGGTTTGGATTTTCTTTTAGCGGCGGCATCTTGAAATTCTGTGCTTCAACCGGCTGGGAAATGAATAAAAATAGAATGAGGACGATTAATTTCCGCATTTCGCTGCTCCCTCCTTTTCCCGTTAGCTTATCTCGCGGGTGGGGAAGGTATGCATGGCGGTGGGATTGGAGGTTGGAGAATGTGTGCGCTTTAGCGCTTTAAAGCAGCCGGGGACAGTCCCCGGTTGCTTTAAAGCACTAAAGAAGCCCGCCTCTAGGCGAGCTTCTTAGGTTATTATTGAGGTTCGAAGGATAATGGCCTTTCTTCAAGCTCATTGAAGTAGTAACGGATGGCTTCTGTGATTCTTAAGGAAGCGTAACCGTCACCATACGGGTTGGCCGCTTTGGACATTTTTTCATAAGCTGATGGGTCTGTTAATAATTCTTTGGCCAAAATATAGATGTCCTCTTCTTCTATACCGGCAAGTTTAAGTGTTCCTGCCGCGATTCCTTCAGGTCTTTCGGTCGTATCCCGAAGTACCAGAACCGGCACTCCAAGAGATGGAGCTTCTTCCTGGACTCCGCCTGAATCAGTTAGGATAAGATGGGAACGGGAAGCGAAGTTATGAAAATCTATAACATCAAGGGGTTCAATCAAATGAATTCTTGGATCATTACCCAATACCTCCTCAGCCACTTCACGAACAGCAGGGTTAAGATGCACCGGGTACACAACCTGAACATCATCATGCTCTTCCACCAGACGCTTGATGGCACGGAACATGTTTCTCATCGGCTGACCAAGATTTTCACGGCGGTGGGCAGTCAATAAGATCAACCTGTCATCTCCCACTTTGTCCAGTACTTCGTGAGAGTACTCCCCTTTTACAGTGGTTCTAAGTGCATCGATTGCTGTATTACCCGTAATAAAGATGCTGTCCTCCTTTTTATTTTCGTTTAAAAGATTCTGCGCTGACTTCTCTGTAGGTGAAAAATGCAAATCTGCCATTATTCCAGTTAATTGACGGTTCATCTCTTCAGGGAACGGAGAATATTTATTCCACGTACGAAGGCCCGCTTCAACATGTCCAACTGCAATTTGATTGTAGAACGCAGCAAGGCTGGCGATAAAGGTTGTCGTTGTGTCACCATGGACAAGTACAATATCCGGCTTGACTTCTTTCATTACTTTATCGAGACCTTCTAGGCCCCGTGTCGTTACATCTACAAGAGTCTGCCTGTCCTTCATAATGTTCAAATCATGGTCTGGGTTCACACCAAATATTTCAAGCACCTGGTCCAGCATTTGGCGGTGCTGTGCAGTCACTGCTACCACGGTTTCAAATTGCTCTGGATATTTTTTAAGTTCCAGTACGAGAGGGGCCATCTTAATTGCCTCAGGTCTTGTACCAAAGATCGTCATTACTTTTATCGGCTTTTTCATAATTTCACCTACTTTTCGTTATTTTGTTCCATACAAACGGTCGCCAGCATCGCCAAGACCAGGAACGATGTAGCCTTTTTCGTTCAGCTTTTCATCAAGGGCTGCGATGTAGATATCAACATCCGGATGCGCACTCTTAATCGCGTCCACACCTTCAGGACATGCCACTAAGCACATGAACTTGATGTTTTTGGCACCTCGCTTTTTAATGGAGTTGATCGCTTCGACAGCTGACCCGCCTGTAGCAAGCATCGGATCGACGACGATGAAATCACGCTCTTCGACATCGGTTGGAAGTTTTACATAGTATTCTACCGGCTGAAGTGTTTCCGGATCACGGTACAAACCGACATGTCCCACTTTTGCAGCTGGGATCAGCTTGAGGATTCCATCCACCATCCCGAGTCCTGCACGAAGAATGGGTACGATTCCCAGTTTTTTACCAGCCAGTGTCTTTGTCACTGCTTTGCTTACTGGTGTATCGATTTCAATTTCCTCTAGAGGAAGATCACGGGTGATTTCAAAGGCCATCAGGGAAGCGACCTCATCTACAAGTTCGCGGAATTCTTTTGTTCCCGTTTCTTTTTGCCTGATGAATGTCAGCTTATGCTGGATTAACGGATGGTCGAACACGTATACTTTTCCCACTTTAATCTCTCCTTTTTATGTAAAGATTACGTACTTTTTCATTTCACACTCCGTCCTATTTTACCTAAAAGAACATTGAGTGGCAACGTTTGTACAGAGATGTCATTATCTCGTAAAAAAACCGCCAAATGTGCCGGCGGTTTTTCGATTAAACATTATTTATCAGCATATAAAGGGAATCTGGCAGTCAGTGCTTCCACACGTTTCTGTGCTTCTTCAAGCTTCTGCCCATCTTCCTGGTTTTTAAGTGTGAATGCAATGATGGATGCAATTTCGTCCATCTCTTCTGGCCCAAATCCACGCGATGTCACAGCTGCCGTACCGATGCGGATACCGCTTGTGACAAATGGGCTTTCAGGATCGAATGGGATTGTGTTTTTATTTGTCGTGATGCCGATTTCATCCAACACTTTTTCAGCGACTTTTCCTGTAAGATTCATCGAACGCAGGTCGATCAGCAGAAGGTGGTTATCCGTTCCGCCCGATACAAGCTGCAATCCTTCCTTTACAAGGCCTTCACCGAGACGTTTCGCATTATCAATGACATTTTGGGCGTATGTCTTAAAATCATCCTGGAGAGCTTCTCCGAAGGCAACCGCTTTAGCGGCAATGACATGCATCAGAGGTCCGCCCTGGATTCCCGGGAAGATCGATTTATCAATTTTCTTCGCATACTCTTCCTTGCAAAGGATCATACCGCCGCGGGGTCCGCGAAGTGTTTTGTGAGTCGTCGTTGTGACAAAGTCCGCGTGCGGAACCGGATTTGGATGGAGTCCGGCTGCGACAAGGCCTGCAATATGAGCCATATCGACCATTAAATATGCTCCGACTTCATCCGCAATTTCACGGAACTTGGCAAAGTCAATTTGTCTCGGATACGCAGAAGCACCGGCGACAATCAATTTCGGCTTATGCTCGATCGCTTTTTGGCGCACGTCATCATAGTCGATGACCTGCTTGTCTTTATCAACACCATACTCAACAAAGTTATATTGGATTCCGCTGAAGTTCACGTGGCTTCCGTGAGTCAAGTGGCCGCCGTGAGACAAGTTCATTCCAAGGACTGTATCCCCTTGCTCCAAAATTGTGAAGTAAACCGCCATGTTTGCCTGTGCACCAGAGTGCGGCTGAACGTTGGCATGTTCTGCACCGAAGATTTTCTTGGCACGGTCACGGGCAAGGTTCTCAGCAACGTCGACATATTCACATCCGCCATAATAGCGGCGTCCAGGATAGCCTTCAGCATATTTATTTGTTAAAACCGAACCCTGTGCTTCCATGACAGCTTCGCTTACGAAGTTCTCTGAAGCAATCAGTTCGATTTTCGTCTGCTGGCGATGCAATTCATCTTGAATAGCTTGGTATAATTCTTGATCTTGTGCTGCAATCTTGCTCATACGGATCCCCCTTCAAATTACGGAAACGTTAACCATCCCGTTTCGTTTCTATCAAACTCGAAAAATTTCAAATTCCTTCTATATTCTAACATGATTCTACAGGAGAATACACGTGAAAAATGGCGTGTTTCGCGTGTGGAGGCTTTAACGCGGTGAAGCAGTGGGGGACAGTCCCCCGGCGCTTTAACGCGGTGAAGCAACCGGGGACTGTCCCCGGTTGAGTTAGTGTGTTAAAGCATTAGTCAATAGGCATCCCAGTTCCAGTATTCCATCCGGCCGACCTGTGCACCGTGGATTCCTTCAATTTCTTTTAGTTTCAACAGTTCTTTTACAGGACCTGTCACAACCGCTCCATATACAGTGAAGCCTTCCTTTTTTAGATAATTATATCTTTCCTGCAAATGGTCAAGACCAAGGAAGCTTTCATAATAGCTTTTACTCTCTTTTTCAAGCAAGTCATTCATATTTTGAAGCATTGCCTCTTGCAGTTCATCCATATGTCTGGAACTCAGCAGCATTTGCGATTGGGACATATAATCTTTATCGTGCTCCCTGCCGCTGGATAGTCCGTAAATCCCGGACAATTGCCTATCATTCCCTGACGATCCATACCCCGCTTTGAATTCCTTCATTTCCCCTGTATACAGAGGCATCCACAAGACTTGCAAATCATAGTTTTCAAGGACCTTTTGGAGTTCCAACGGTTCCATAAATTCTGTCATGGAGAAGGCCATCTCAGCAACTGTTCCTTCATGCACTTTTTCCAAAGAAGACCAGGCAGGATCAGAATTTTGGGGGCTGTATTTTTTTCCCGAAACAGGGTCCTTCGGCAAGTAGAATCTGAAATGCTCATCCGGCTGGTCCACGTTCCAATCAAATTGAAGATAAGAGCTTAACGGCAGTATTCCTTTTTTCATATCGATGATTCCTGTTGAGTAGTCCTCCTTGCCCACCTGCTCGAACAGGGGCACCTCCATCCTCTGCGTCCACAGAGCGTCCGTTGCACTGATGGGTGATTCCATAGGCGTTTTCACATTAGGGAACTTCCAATCCAGCATCAGGCTGATATTATAAAGATGTTTCCGATCCCATTTCAACGTATCTGCAATGATATTTACCCCCATCATATAAAAAGTATAAAGTAAAAAAATCACAATGATCACCTGGACAATCCGGGCAGTGAATTTAAAACGGTAATTTTTCATGATTTTATTTTCCAACCCTTTATTCCATTCAGCCACGGTCATCACTCCCTTCCTTTTTCACGTAGATATCTTTCAATCTTGTTCTTGCCCTGAACAGCTCTGATTTCACCTGGGATTCCGATAAGTCCAATGCAGATTGAAGTTCCTTATAGGAGAACTGTTCATATTCCCGCAAGTATAAAAGAGTTCTCTGTTTCTCAGGAAGATGTGACAGCAGTTCATTCATCTCTCTCACGTCAGATTGCTGGATGGCTTCCTCTTCCGGCAAACCATACGGACTGATCATTTCCCTTTCCTTCATTAATCTTGATAAGAACGGAATCTTTTCTCTCCTTTTCCGCTTCCTCCATTCATCAAGGTATACATTTCTGGCTACCTTATACAACCAGGCCTTCGCATTATCTGTCTTTGAAAATTCCAGGGAGACCGTGGCACGGATGAACGTCTCCTGGACGAGGTCTTCTGCGGTTTCCCTGCTTCCGGACAGTTTTACGAGAAAATAGTATAACTGCTCGGCATAGTTCCGATATAAAGTGTCCAGGTTATGCCTCTTTTCATCATGCACCAGCTCCCCTCCTTTTTCTCTCTAGTAACACAACGTCTGAGTTTCTGGAATGTTGCAGATTTTTTATAGAAATTTTGGTTATTCGCTTTACCGCTTTAAAGCAGCCGGGGACTGTCCCCGGATGCTTTAAAGCGGTAAAGTGCTACCTCACTGCATATAAAAAATGACGGACGAGTTGTCCGCCATTTTGCTTCTTCAGCATGATTTATTTTCGGGTTTGGGTTCATAGACTGCGCGGGTGCCGCCGATCAGTTTCGGTCTTGTTTTTGCCAGGGTAACATGTGCTTCCCCAAGCCATTTTTGCGAAACCCGGATTGGCACGGCTACATGCTTCAGATGCATTCCAATGAATGTTTGTCCGATATCGATTCCGGCTTCTGCTTTGATGAATTCGACGACCACGGGATCCTCGAATTTTTCATAGGCATGGGTAGCCATTGCCCCGCCGGCTGTTCTCACAGGAATGACAGAGACTTCTTCGTACCCTCGCTTTTCCGCCCAGGCCCTTTCCATGACCAATGCACGGTTGAGATGTTCACAGCATTGGAAAGCCACCCCTGCCTCCAGCTCATCAGCAAAATTCTTCATCTTTTCGAAGATGATTTCTGCTGCTTCTGAGGTGCCAGCCGTTCCAATCCTCCTGCCGATCACTTCTGATGTTGAACAGCCGACCACCAGCAGGTTTCCTTTTTTCAAAGGCGACTGCTCTTTAAACTCTGCTAAGATAGATTCCAATTGGTTATTGAGAACTTCGACATCCATGGCTGCTGCCTCCTTCTCTAATTTGTATTATCTATGTTTCTCTTCATATTCAGCAATTTTCCCAATACGGCGTTCGTGTCGTCCGCCTTCGTATTCCGTTTCCAGCCAAACCTTCGCGATTTCCCTTGCCAGGCCGGGGCCGATCACTCTCTCTCCCATTGTCAGCACATTGGTGTTATTATGTTGGCGGGTCGCTTTGGCACTAAACAAATCGTGTACGAGCGCACAGCGGATCCCCTTCACTTTATTTGCGGAAATGCTCATGCCAATTCCTGTTCCGCATATCAAGATTCCACGGTCATACTCGCCGCTTGCCACTTTTTCTGCGACTGGCTGAGCGTAATCAGGGTAATCGACAGATGCATCACATTCACATCCAAAATCATCGAATTCAATTCCTAATTCATTGAGCAAATCTTTTATTTCTTCACGAATATTCATACCGCCATGATCTGATGCAATCGCGACTTTCATGCCGTATTCCTCCTGCCATATTGTGTGTTATAGTTTAATTTTTACATACCCTCAAAATATTATAAAGTTTATCGTCTATCTTTTATATAAAAGTTTTTTGTGGAACTGATAAAGCGCAGAAGAAGGTATTCTTACGTTCCGCAAAGAATTCAGTAAAAAAAACAATTTGTTAGGAGAATAGTATGCCCGAGAAGAATCATCTACGAGTAGTAATAGGTAGTGGTGAACACAATAACAATCCTGATTGGCTGCAAACACAGGAATCGGATTTGAACCTGCTCCATCGGACCGACTGGGAAAACTCGTTCCCCCCTCACTCCCTGGAAGCCATCCTCGCTGAACATGTTTGGGAGCATTTAAGCTTTGAAGAAGGAGTTCAGGCAGCAAAAATATGTTTTAGCTTTTTACAGTCTGGCGGTTACATCCGCTGTGCCGTTCCTGACGGGCACTTTCCGGATAAGGATTATCAAAAGGTAGTGCAAGTAGGTGGACCGGGGCATGCCGATCATCCGGCTTCCAGCCATAAAATTGTCCATACGTATAAAACGATCATCTCGATGTTTGAAGAAGCGGGATTCCAAGTAAACCTGCTTGAGTTCTGTGATGAAGACGGGGAATTCCATTACAATGACTGGGATGAGAAGGCTGGGTTTATCTACCGTTCAATGCGTTTTGATCATCGAAACAAGGGGGCAGATTTGAGATTTGTATCCCTTATTGTGGATGCAGTCAAGCCAAAGCAATAAACTGATTTACCTTGATTACCCATAAAAAAATCCGCCATCCAATCTGGCGGATTTCTTTTTTATAAGTGAAAACGTGTAATTGTATTTTTCAAACTCTCTGCCTGCTTTTGCAGATCACAGGCAAGCTGTTCGACATTCTCCATGACTGTTGCCTGGCCTTTGGTGGCAGCTGCCACTTCTACTGCTCCTGCTGATGTTTCTTCTGCGATGGCGGCTACTTCCTGAGACTGCATGGAAGTAGATTCAATGTACTCCATCTGCTCGTCCACAAGACCTGAAATCTGCTGAACGGATTCAGCCATTTCGTTGATCGTCACGGTCATTTCCTCAATGACCGTATTGGTTTGTGTTCCTTTTTTCACTTCATTATTGGCACTCTCGACCTGTGTTGTAATCCTGCCGACGACATTACCAACTTCTGATTGAATGTTTTTAATCAGCTCAGATATACCCTGAACGGCTTTTCCGCTTTCATCCGCAAGTTTCCGCACCTCTTCCGCCACGACAGCAAAGCCTTTTCCGTGCTCACCGGCTCTTGCTGCTTCAATTGAAGCGTTCAGTGCAAGCAAATTCGTCTGCGCCGCAATATCCCCGACGAGCTGGATGATCTGCTCTACTTTTTTTGCGTTGTCTTCTAAACGGCGGACAGCTTCTAGAGAGTCCTCATTATCTTTTGCCAGCCCCTCAATCCCTTCAACAAGGGAATTGATGACCTTTTTGCTTTCGGTAAGATCCTTCAGCATTTCAGTTGAAATGGTTTCTGAAGATTTGGAGCGGTTTTGCACTTCCTGCGCGATCCTGATTACATCATCAACCGATTCTGCCGTCGATTGGATCGAAACAGCAGAACTTTCGGCGCCTGCAGAGATTTCATTGATTGTCACTGCGATGCCTTCCGCTTGTTTGGAGGCTTTGGATGAAGCACTTGAAATGCTGATCACGGTATCATTCGTTTTATTAAAATTATCATCAATGTTATGGACCATTTCCCTGAGGTTCGCAAGCATAGAATTGAACGCGGCGCCTAACGAGCGTATCTCATCATCGGATTTCGGCAGCAGCACATCATCATGGATATTTCCTTGTGATGCCTGGATTGCTGCTCTTTCCAGGTTTTGCAGCGGCTTGGTGATAAAACTAGCCACAAAAAACGCTAATACCCCTGACCAAAATATCCCTAATGCCAATGTCGCCGTCGTAAAGACTGCTTCGTTCATATCAGCTGCAAATGCGGGCCGGATATAATAAATGAAAAATGCACTGGTGGAGTAGGTTATAACTGCCAGCAGTGTGATAAATAAGACCAGTTTCTTCCTCAACCCGAATTTGTAGCTTTTTTTCTTTTCCCTTTCCATGCCTAGTTCCCCTTCCATACTGCTCATGAATTCTTGAGTTTTTCAATCAGCCTGTCGATCAGTTCATCCAGCTCCTGATAGGTTCCACGGTAGATTTCAAGGCTGCCGCCAAATGGGTCTGTCACATCACGGTCAAAGCCGTGTCCTGTGACATACTCTTTTAATGTAAACATCTTGTCCGCTGCCTGAGGATGCATTGCCGCAATCGTCTGTTTATGTCCCTCTGTCATGGTAAAAATATATTCTGCCCACTGAATATCTACAGGGGTCAGCGAACTGGATTTGTGCTCATGTATTATATCGTTCTCTTTTAGAACTTCTTGAGTCTGAATCGAGGGTTTTTGTCCATCTGCCGCAAAAACACCGGCCGACTTCACCTTGAAGCGGTCTTTTCCTTTATGTCTTAAAATCGCTTCCGCCATGGGGCTCCGGCATGTATTTCCCGTACAAACAAATAAAATATTCATAAATACCATCTCCTTACCCCTATTATAAGCCATTATTCGACAACTCTATAGCCGGGGTCCGGAAAAAAATTCAAAACAATCCTTCAGCGCTTTAAAGCCCTGGGGGACAGTCCCCACTTGCATTAACGCATTAACGCGGTGGGGGACTGTCCCCCACCGCGCTAAAGTACTAAAGGGCCTCTGCCTCTTAGAATGGCAGCAGCAGTTTAATTCCAAAGGCAAAAAGGATGCAGCCTCCCAGCGCCTCACTGTAGGAACCGAGCCATCCCTGCACTCTCCGGCCGACCAACAGGCCGCACCATGTCAAAATCGTTGCTGCCACTCCAAAGCAAATCACCGCCGCAGCTGTCCGAGCGCCGAATATCCCCAAAGTCAGTCCAACCGAAAAACTGTCCAGGCTGACACTTAATGCAAACAACAGAAGCCCGAATCCGACCGGGGTCATCACCGGCCCTTCATCACTTTTAAAGCTGGCCAGCACCATCTGGATCCCAAGCACGATCAACAGAATCCCGCCTGCATAAGCTGCGAATGAACCGAACTTTTCAGAAAGGAACTTTCCTGTCATCATCCCCAGCAGCGGCATCCATACATGAAATAATCCGACCGTGATACCTATGTAGAAAATCTGCCGCAGCCGCAGCTTTACCATTCCCATTCCGATTCCTATCGAAAAGGCATCCATCCCGAGGGCAAATGCCATCAACATCAACGTGAACAATTCCGCTAAAACCGCCGTCATTTCAATTCCTCCCTTGGACGTGCCTTCATCAAACTCTATGCAGCTCCAAAGGAGAATATTTCATTTTATTAAAGACTCTCTTCTTAAACTTTTTTGCCCTCCCAAAAAAGAAGGGCGGCCATTCACCAGTTTTCGCATTGATTGTTGCTTTCGAAAAAAATCACAAGGTTTCCCTGACTGAGCCCCAGTCACTTTCACAGGAAGAGCACCTCTTCTCCTTCCAGCCATTAAGAAAGAGCAGCAGTCCTCAAAACTGCCGCTCTTTCTAACTTTCTTTTATCACATTATGTCCTGCCGCTTTCTGGAGCCTGTTCATGACTGCCATCCCGACCCCTTCCGTCGGAAACGTCTCGGAAAAAATAATATCTACATTACTTTCATTGAAAGAACGCAGAACATCGTACAACGAATGGGCAACAGAGCTGAGGTCCAAACGTGAGCCGCAAACAAGAATTTTATCTGCTTGATAAAAATTCTTGTTTTCTTCCGTTGTCAGCATGCCGACTTTCAATCCATCACTTCTTTTACCATCAATCACCGATTGGATCCATTCTTTTTTGCCTTCTGCTAAAATTAATGGCGCGTCCGGCGCATAATGGGTGTATTTCATCCCCGGTGATTTTGGGGCTCCTTCCCCTTCAGCCAGAGACGGGTCGACTGCCACAGGACCTGCAGCCTCTTCCAGCTGCTCCCTGGTGACACCTCCCGGCCTCAAGATGACAGGAATTTCAGACGTACAGTCGATCACAGTTGACTCTACACCGACGCCTGTTTCTCCGCCATCAATGATTCCGCTGATTTTCCCATCCAAATCGTGGGCCACATGATGGGCGGTTGTCGGGCTCGGTCTCCCTGAAACGTTCGCACTCGGTGCAGCAATTGGAAGGTCCGCCGCTTCTATCAGTGCCAGAGCCACTGGATGGTCGGGCATTCTGATCCCCACAGAATCAAGCCCTGCCGTCACCCTTTCCGAAAGTACCCCTTCTTTTTTATTTAAAATGATCGTCAAAGGACCCGGCCAGAATTGTTTCATGAAAGTCTGAGCAGCAGCAGGGATATCCCTGACCAGCTCATTCAATTGCTCCTTGTTGGCAATGTGGACAATCAGGGGATTATCGCTCGGCCTTCCTTTTGCGGTAAAAATTTTATCCACCGCCTCATCCGATTTTGCATTGGCCCCAAGCCCATAAACCGTCTCTGTTGGAAACGCAATAACTTCATTCTTCCTTAAATATTGAGATGCTTCCACAATTTGTGGACAACTTTTTTTAATATCCACATTGTTCTCCACAGTCCAGTAATTCATCTTCATTGTGATCCACCTTTATCTTTTCGAACAAGATTTATGTCGAGAAAGCTCGTTTCCCGCTGAAATTTAACTATCCTATATCATTTCTACTTTTGCAAGTATATAAAAACTGAGCCACTTATTCAAACCTTATCCACAAAATGTGTATAACTCTACTAATAATGTGCATAACTATGTGTACATCTTGGGTAAATTACTTTAATACATTAAAGCAGTGAAAGGGACAGTCCCTTTCACCGCTTTACAGCGTTAGTTTAGTAAAGTTCAATAGTCAAACTTCATGATTGTACAGTTATCCACTGTGGATAAGGCTCTTGCATGTGTAAAGTGTTCAAGTTCTTCAGGATATTCCGACTTATCCACTTGTGTAAAGCCGAGCAGGTGGAAAAACTGAACGGATGCCTGTTTATTGGAGACGAGAAAAAGAGTGGATAACTGCTTATCCCTGCCCAATTGAAGTATATCCTGAAATAGGGCATATAAATCCTCTTCACCCACAGTTGGTTTAACCACAAGAGATCTCAGCAATCCTGTACGCTCCTGAATCTCCAGTCCGAGAGTCCCGTCGAGCTCACCTTTTTCATTCTCCACAAATAAAAAGTTATCAACAGTTTCTTCGACTCCCAGTGAACTTAATCCCGCCAGTTCGAGAAACCCCTTAATGGTTTGTACATCTTTTTCCACAGCTCTTCTGATTGTTTTCACTGCCCACTGTACCCCTCTCGTTTTTTTCTTTATGTTTAATAGATATGTATTGAGAGAGTAAATAGAACAAAAAAAGAGATTCTTTTTGTTGAAAGAATCCCTTTTCAGTACAGGTGTTAAGGAATCAGCTTTTTGAAGAAGTCTACTACAAAGAACCTGACTTCCACTTCAGCTTCTTCTTCTTCCTCTTCCACAAACAGCTTTTCATCCGCAGCGGCTGCCTCAGTTTCTATTGTTGCATCCCTATTATCCACAACTTGCCCACTTACTGTTTTTTCAGAACCTCCTTCCATCCCCTGAGCCTCTCTGACTTCGACCGTTTTGTCTGAAGCAGACTCCGTACCCTCGCCCTCTTCTTCAAGTGGAAGAGCATCCGCTTCGCTTACTGCAGGTTCAACTGATTCTTCCTCTACTTCACTAGCTTCTGCCGTAGTTTCAAAGCCCGGGCTCCTCACTGCTGTCCCGCTAGAGAAATCAAGGAAACATAACGGCGGGTAAAGGACACACCACCAGTTGGCACCTTTGCCGCTGCCCAGAGTGATCAGAATCGCTTCATATTCGCCGGCAGGATATAAAAACTGTCCATAAAGCTTTGTAGGGAAATCGACCTTCCCAAACTCTACATTCACCGATTGTGACAGGCCTTCCTCTTCCATTACAGTTTCTGCGATTTCTTGGAGCTCCGGCAATCCCGCTTTGATTGTCGAACGCGCTTCTTCAACAGAAGTCAGTTTTTCAACCCAGGCAGTAATTTCTTCATTGACTCGGTCACGGATTAAGCGTTTGACAGCCTGATCCTCTTCCCTGTCGCTGTCTGCCAGGATTCTCAACCGGATCGCTTCATTTGGAATGACCTGTACCTCCTGCTGTGCAGAGATAGATTCCTGTTTCGGTATATATAAACTTAAGATAGTTCCAATGCTCAAAGTGATAATGTACATCCAAGCTAATTTAGTTGATTTCATTTCCTCCACCGTCCCTTCAGTAAAACAGTGTGGACAGAAATGCGCTTTCTTAAACTAGCAAAATCAAATAAATTACAAAATGACATACTACTAGAATCATAGCTTTACTCTGCTGCGTTAAAGTAACAGGGGACTGTCCCCGGGTGCGATAACGCGTTAATGCGTCACCGCACTAAGAGGGACAGTCCCTTTTAGTGCGGCAGTGTACGAAAGCAGCCGCCGCAGCATCAGCCTTTCGTACAGAATACCATCCTGTCTTTGCCATTAATGTCATGGATGATTTCCGTATTGGCATCCGGGAACGCAGCCCGCAGCATCTCTGCCACGGCTTCCCCCTGTCCAGCTCCGATTTCGAATCCAACCACAAATCGGTCTTTCATGACAAGCGGAAGCTCTTCCATAAAGCGCTGATAAAATTCCAACCCGCTCTCACCGCCGAAAAGGGCCGAATGAGGTTCATGATCTTTCACGACTTCCGATAAAGAAGGCAAATCGCCCAAAGGAATATATGGTGGATTGGATACCAGAACATCCACCTTCAATCCCTGGGAAATCAATGGCTCCAGCAAATCACCCTCAAAAAATGCCACTTCCGCTTGAAGTTCCTCCGCATTCTTCCAGGCAATGCCCAAGGCCTCTCCTGAAATATCCACTGCATAAACAGACAAATCAGGTTCCTCCGATTTCAATGTAACGGCAATTGCACCGCTCCCGGTTCCGATATCCGCCAGCTGAAGCTCATCCGCCGCCTCAAAATGCTTCCGGATTTTCTCCAGCGTATGATACACCAGTTCCTCAGTTTCCGGACGCGGAATCAATACATGTTCATTGACCGAAAATCTTCTGCCGTAGAATTCCTCTGAACCGATAATATGCTGAATCGGCGTGCCGTGAATATGATCGGTGACACCGCGGACAAACTCCAGTTTCACTTCATCTTTCAGCACCAGCCTCTGATTCGCAAGCAGCTGCGACCTATCCATCTTCAAAAGATGCCTCATCAACAGTTCTCCCGCATTTTCATCCCGCTTATTTTCTTTCAAAAAAGAAGAAGCCCATTTAAGGGCTTCAAAAACAGTGTTGCAACTGCTCATTATTCTTCCAATCTTTCAAGCAGCTTAGATTGGTCTTCAAGGATGAGTGCGTCGATGACTTCATCCATCTTACCTTCTAAGATCTGGTCGAGTTTTTGGATTGTCAAGCCGATGCGGTGATCCGTTACGCGGTTTTGCGGGAAGTTGTACGTACGGATACGCTCGGAGCGGTCACCAGTACCGACTGCAGATTTACGGTTTGCATCGTATTCTGCCTGTACCTCTCTCTGGAACTTATCATATACACGGGCACGAAGGACTTTCATCGCTTTCTCTTTGTTCTTGATCTGGGATTTTTCATCCTGACAAGAAACAACAACACCTGTCGGCATATGCGTTAGACGTACAGCTGACATGGTCGTGTTAACGCTCTGTCCACCCGGTCCGCTGGATGCGAATGTGTCAACACGGATATCTTTTTCATGAATATCAATTTCCACTTCTTCTGCTTCCGGAAGACACGCAACGGTTGCTGTTGACGTATGGATACGTCCGCCGGATTCTGTTTCTGGAACACGCTGGACACGGTGGGCGCCATTCTCATATTTCATTTTCGAATAAGCGCCATTTCCAGTAATCATAAAGATGATCTCTTTATAACCGCCGACACCAGTAGAATTGGCTTCCATGACTTCTGTCTTCCAGCCCTGTGCCTCAGCGAAACGGCTGTACATACGGTAAAGATCGCCGGCAAACAAAGCGGCCTCGTCTCCGCCTGCTGCTCCGCGGACCTCCATAATAACGTTCTTGTCATCATTCGGGTCTTTCGGGATAAGAAGAATCTTCATTCTCTCTTCCAGCTTCTCAATTTGCTCTTCCAATTCGGAAACTTCCTCTTTGACCATTTCACGCATCTCCGCATCAAGCTTTTCTTCAAGCATTGATTTGGCGTCTTTGAACTGGGAAGTCGCTTCCTTATATTCTCGATATGCTTCAACAGTTTCCTGGATGTTAGATTGTTCTTTTGAATATTCTCTTAGCTTCTTTGGGTCATTCACAATTTCCGGGTCGCTCAAAAGCTCATTCAGCTTTTCATAACGATCTTCAACTGCTTGTAAACGATCGAACACAGCTATTCACCTCAATTTTAATCCATAACAGTCTAATTATATTATATGCACGCCTTAAACACAAGAAGCGGTAAAAGGGGCTGATCCCTTTTACCGCTCTTGGATTTTGACATTGATTTTATATCTTGGAAGTGCCCTCGTCAGGCGCTTACGGAGTTCTGCTTCTTTATCATCCCTCTTGTCCTGAGACAATTCGTCATGGGTGTAAGCTGTGACCCACATCTGCTGGCCGTTCACCCATACCTGGCCGGGCTCATAATCTGTATAGACATTTATGACTTCCCTTGCTTTATCGACATCCGTGCCTTTATTTGGCTGTGTCTCCGAT
This sequence comes from Bacillus sp. SRL337, assembly GCF_984799155.1. Classification (NCBI taxonomy): domain Bacteria; kingdom Bacillati; phylum Bacillota; class Bacilli; order Caryophanales; family Bacillaceae; genus Bacillus; species Bacillus sp. SRL337. Next base: position 4,449,862 of record NZ_OZ481793.1, read on the forward strand.
AAATCGATAAAGTTCGGGTTTTGATTGGTCTCCATCGGCTGGTCGACATTCTGATTAGTGTCCACGTCGTTTAAGTCATTGTTAACGAACCTTCTGCCGTTTTGATCCTCATCCTGCACGTAAAGATTATCGCCATCTTGCACACCGCAGGCTGCCAATAAAGTAGTCAGTGCAACTAAACTTAAGACTTTTTTCATCTCAAAACACCTCCTGACCATAGGTTGTCCTATGGATTCGGGGTTATTCAGATGATTTTCCCTTCAAATCTGCCAGACCAAAAAACCGAGAACCATAAGGTTCCCGGCATATATCATATTTTCTTTACGATCGATTCCTGACTGACGCTGACACCCTTCGGCACCTGATGATGGTGGCGGCATCTTGGTTCATACGCCTCGGAAGCCCCCACAAGGATGATTGGATCATCGTATCCTGCAGGCTTACCATCAATCAGGCGCTGAGTACGGCTTGCCGGCGACCCGCAAACAGAACAGACCGCCTGAAGCTTTGTCACTTGTTCAGCGGCAGCCATCAGTTTGGGCATTGGACCAAATGGTTCTCCACGGAAGTCCTGGTCAAGTCCTGCAGTGACGACCCGATGACCGCTGTCAGCAAGCTTTTGCACAACTTCCACGATACCCTCGTCAAAAAATTGAACTTCATCAATGGCAACGATATCAACACTTGCAGTCACTTCTTCAAGTATATCCAAAGATGATTCCACTGGCCTGGCAATGACAGACGCTCCATTATGGGAAACCACGGCTTCCTCGCTGTAACGGTTATCTAATTTTGGTTTGAAAACCATGATTTCCTGTTTGGCAAATTGCGCTCTTCTGACGCGACGAATCAATTCTTCTGATTTCCCTGAGAACATGCTTCCGCAAATTACTTCCAACCAACCGGTCTGTTTCATGATATACATGAAATTAGCCCTCTCCTTCCTCGATCGTACTGAATTTCATCATGCATTCTATGTAATAATCCTCACCTGGTATAATAAGAAAAAATAAGTGCCATTACGTGGTGATTTGCTTAAAAAGAATGCTTCGATACGTTTTATTTCAGAAAAAAAGTGGCACAGTCCTAATCGTACTGCTCCACTAATTTCTTACTTATTTTCTCATAAAAGAGAAATTAAAAACAGGCAAGCATAATTCCTTGCCTGTTTTCTTTAAAACTTAGAAAGGGGCACAGAACCCGAAATCTGTTAAGCACAGAGCTTACAGGTCACCGGACTCAAGCAGCCGCTTTTCTAAAAGGTTTATTGATTGTTGTTTTTAAGGCCGTATTTCTTGTTGAAACGATCAACACGTCCGCCGGCATCAGCGAATTTTTGACGACCAGTGTAGAAAGGATGGCACTCAGAGCAAACCTCTACTTTCACTTCGTTCTCAACAGAACCTGTTTCGAACTCGTTACCGCAAGCACATGTAACCATCACTTTTTTGTATTCTGGATGAATTCCTTGTTTCATTCTTTTTCAGCTCCTTCCGCCCTGAATCATCTGAGACAGAGTTATATATTCCATCAATATGCGATATGAGCATTAGCCGTTTGACCAGCCCCTTACCGCATCCACTTTAAAAACACATTGACAATATTATAACAAGTCCAGCCCCCAAATGCAACCTGGTTTTTGAGCTGGATGGGATTCCCTTTACCGCTCTAAAGCAATAGGGGACTGTCCCCACATGCTTTAAAGGGGTAAAGCGTCAGCCCCTTTTTCCTTTGGATTCTTCGTGCAACACCTCGAAGAACTCATCATTGGTCTTCGACTTTTTCAGCTTGCGCAGGAATTTCTCAGCGAAATCAGGCGCATCCGACATCGCTTTGCGGATTGCCCAAAGTTTATCAAGATTTTCAGCTGGGATAAGGAGCTCTTCCTTCCTTGTTCCGGAACGTCGGATATCGATTGCAGGGAAAATTCTTCTTTCCGCAAGCGCACGATCAAGGTGAAGCTCCATGTTTCCAGTTCCTTTGAATTCCTCATAAATCACATCATCCATACGGGAGCCTGTGTCAACAAGTGCAGTTGCAAGAACTGTCAAGCTTCCACCCTCTTCAATATTACGTGCAGCACCGAAGAAGCGTTTTGGACGGTGGAACGCAGCCGGATCGATACCGCCTGACAGGGTTCTTCCGCTTGGCGGGATGACAAGGTTATAAGCACGGGCCAAACGAGTGATACTATCCATAAGGATGATGACATCACGCTTGTGCTCAACCAAACGCATCGCTCGTTCCAATACCAATTCCGCAACCTTGATATGATTTTCAGGCACTTCATCGAAAGTCGAGCTGACCACTTCCGCTTCAACTGAACGTTCGATATCCGTTACTTCCTCAGGACGCTCATCAATCAACAGGATGATTAATTCAGCTTCAGGGTTATTGGTTGTAATCGAATTGGCGATCTCTTTCAAGAGCATTGTTTTACCTGCTTTAGGAGGTGCTACAATCAAACCACGCTGTCCAAATCCAACAGGGGAGATAAGATCCATGATTCGCGTGGAAATTTTGTTTGGTGTTGTTTCCAGTTTGATCTGGCGGTCCGGATATAAAGGCGTCAGTGCCGGAAAATGAACGCGTTCCTTGGAAGCTTCCGGCTCCTCGCCATTAACCATCTCTACATGGAGGAGCCCGAAATAGCGCTCGTTTTCTTTCGGCGGACGTACCTTACCGGATACCTTGTCCCCGTTTCTGAGATCAAAACGGCGGATTTGTGAAGCAGAAATATAGATATCTTCAGCACTTGGTGAATAATTGATCGGGCGCAGGAATCCAAATCCTTCTGACTGGATGATTTCCAATACACCTTCCATAAAGAAATAGCCTTCTTTTTCAGCTCTCACTTTTAAAATCGCAAAGATAAGTTCTTTTTTTGTCAGCTTGCTGTAATAGGAAATTTTGTACTCTCTGGCTAATTCATATAGTTCTTTCAGTTTCATGTTTTCTAGACTTTTAATCGTTAGTTCCATAATGACACCACTCTTCAATTATTTGAAATCTACCATATGGAGAACGTTATGATAGGAAAAATTGCTGGAAAATGTAAATAGAAGAAATAAGAAGCAATTTCTTGTGAAGTTTTTATACTATAGACGAAAATAAAACAACTACTATCTAATCATATTTTTCTGTTGAAATCAACAAAGGAATTTAAAGGGAAGGTAAAAGTCCGCGGGCAGAGGAATACCCGGGTTAATTTTCTCTCTGTATACAGGAAATGTCAGCTTCAAGGGACCGAAACCATTGAAGCTGACTTGAAATTCATGTTCACTTAAAAACTTACAAATAGGCATTTCCACTTGAAAACACGCAGACCCTCGGAACCAGCGTAGAGCCCAGCCGGCTGTTCAGCCCCCTGCAGATTGGCGGGCTCTTCCAAGAAATCAAGAAAGGCACTCAATGCGTACGGACTGGACCGGCTCCGCCTTGAGATAAAGAAAACCCAACGAACATGAGGGTTGAGATTAACTTATCTAAAGAAAAGGCCGGAAAGTACGCTCTCCTTTGGGCTTTGCAGCTTGATTCATAAGGAAAGAGCCTGAACCCTGCCAGTTGCTGGCTGCTGGAGCCCGATTGGCATGTAGGGTTGGGGTTCCAGTGGTTACGCAGCCCTGATACCTGCGGGAAGTCACGACCTTCCGTTTCATCCAGTTCTTTGAAAAAATTTTACTTCATAACCAAATTAGGTTTCTTTTGCAAGCTGTGGCGGCCATCGATGAATCTTACAGTTCCGGACTTGGCTCTCATGACGATGGAATGTGTCAGGCCGTGGGTGCCCTTCAGTTGGACACCGCGTAATAGCTCACCATCTGTCACACCGGTTGCCGCAAAGATGGCGTCATCTCCAGTCACCAGGTCTTCCATACGGAGGATTTTGCTGCAATCAAGTCCCATACTTTCACATCGTTCCGCTTCTTCTTCGTTCTGCGGCAGAAGTTTTCCTTGGATCTCTCCTCCGAGACATTTCAGCGCAACAGCTGCCAGTACGCCTTCAGGAGCACCACCCGAACCGAAAAGGATATCCACACCTGTATGATCAAATGCTGTATTCATTGCTCCTGCAACATCACCGTCATTGATCAGCTTGATCCTTGCCCCCGCTTCTCTCAACTGGGCAATGATATGGGCATGGCGTTCACGGTTCAGTACTGTTGCCACCACGTCTTCGATGTCTTTATTTTTCGCACGCGCAACGGCTTTAAGGTTATCCAGCACGGACGCATTTATATCGATCTGGCCCACCGCTTCTGGTCCAACCGCGATTTTGTCCATATACATATCCGGTGCATTCAGCAGATTGCCATGGTCAGCAACAGCCAAAACGGCAAGGGCATTCCAGCCGCCCGAAGCAACGATATTGGTACCTTCCAAAGGGTCTACTGCCACGTCTACACGCGGACCATAGCCTGTCCCTAATTTTTCACCGATGTAGAGCATTGGGGCTTCATCCATTTCCCCTTCCCCAATCACTACGGTTCCTTTCATCGGTACTGTATCAAAAACGTCTCTCATCGCAGAAGTTGCAGCGTCATCCGCTTCGTTTTTCTTTCCTCTTCCCATCCAGCGGGCTGATGCAAGTGCTGCACCTTCTGTTACGCGTACAAGTTCCATTGATAAACTTCTTTCCATCGATTTCTGCCTCCTGTGTCACAAATATATTTTTATATGCGAATGGTATAACATAATAATGAATATATTGTAACACATTAAGCGTTAAGCGACAGGATTATTTTAAAAGTTGTTTGATGACCGATCTAGGTATACCTCTCAGCGGGCAGTTTCGATGAATTAAAAGCAGAATCTGCCTTTCAGTCTCATTTCAGATGTGATTCAATGATGGATTGATCGCATGCAGCCAGCCCGATAACAGCTGGGCACTGGACGTTGGAGCTGGATCGACCGTCGCCATAGGGATTAATCTCACCTATTCCCGCATTTCCTGCAAAAGGTTCCTCAACCTTCGGCTACATCAAACCTCTATCTGTTTTGCTCGAAGAATATTAGGAATATCAGGAACTTTTCAACTGCTCTAGTTCTTCAGCCGTCATCTTTTCACGCCAGATTGTCGCGCCGAGGCCTTCCAGTTTTTCAACCAGGTTGCTGTAGCCGCGATCAATATGCTCAAGGCCCGTTACTTCAGTAACACCTTCAGCCATAAGCCCCGCTACCACAAGGGCGGCTCCGGCTCTCAAGTCACTTGCTTTCACTTTTGCCCCCTGCAGCTGGATTGGCCCGTTGACGATGGCAGAACGGCCTTCCACTTTAATGTTGGCATTCATCCGGCGCAGTTCATCAATATGCTTGAAACGTGCAGAATAAATGGTATCCGTCACGACAGCAGACCCTTTCGCTTTGGTTAAAAGCGATGTGAACGGCTGCTGTAAGTCCGTCGGAAATCCTGGATACACCAGGGTTTTGATATCGACCGCGTTCAGGTTTTCAGCCTTGCCGATGAAGATTTCATCATCACCTGTTTCTATCGGAACACCCATCTCACGCAATTTTGCAATCAAGGATTCCATATGAAGCGGAATGACATTATCAATCAGCACACCTTCACCTGCGGCAGCGCCCAAAATCATGAATGTACCCGCTTCTATGCGGTCAGGGATGATGGTATGGCGGCACCCACTCAGATTATCGACCCCATCAATACGGATGACATCCGTTCCAGCACCTTTGATCCTGGCTCCCATATTCGTGAGCAATGTAGCGACATCAATGATTTCAGGTTCTTTTGCTGCATTTTCTATTATGGTCTGGCCTTTTGCCCTGACAGCAGCCAGCATAATGTTGATTGTTGCCCCTACGCTGACAACATCCAGATAGATGCGTGCCCCGCGCAGTTCTTCGGCTCTCAAGTAAATTGCGCCCTGCTCATTGGTCACTTCAGCACCTAATGCCTCAAAGCCTTTAATGTGCTGGTCAATCGGACGCGGACCAAGATGGCAGCCGCCAGGAAGTCCGATGGCTGCCTTTTTGAAGCGCCCAAGCATAGCACCCATCAAATAATAGGAGGCTCTTAATTTCTTTACTTTTCCGCTTGGCAAAGGCATCGAAATCATTTGGGACGGGTCGACTCTCATTTCTCCGTCTTCACCAAAAGAGACTTCACCGCCGATTTCCTCAAGAAGAGACTTCAGCGTCTGTACATCCGATATATCAGGTAGACCTTCGATTGTTACTGGAGAGTCGGCAAGAATGGTTGCCGGGATAAGGGCCACAGCGCTGTTTTTCGCTCCACTTACCTTAATTGTGCCTTTAAGTGGATAACCGCCTGCAATTTTTAGCTTTTCCATTTTAGACTCCCTTCCATTGTTTCTTGATGAATTTTTCATAAACTAAGAGACAATTTATCTGGATGATCATTTATGGTTATTTTTACCAATAAAAATGGTTCTAAGAAGTATTGTCTACTAGTTTAAACATAATTCGTCAAAACATGTATAGGTTGATAGATTTTTTTATAAATTATACCATTTTTACTATATAAAGCGGAAGCGGCCGCTCAGCTCCGTACAGATTGGAGGGCTCTCGCATGAGATATAGGAATCACGAAGAGCGACAGCGATTCGATGATGACTAATCGCAAGGAGAGAGACCGAAATCTGCTAGGCGCTGGCCGCTGGAGCTGGATTGACTATAAAGCGCATGCGCCTTGTTCAGCCCCGACAGGCATAAGACGAGCCGGCGGGAAGGTTGCTCTTTAACCTTCTTGACGGATTGGCTTATGACCCCGAGGGGCTAGGCGCTGGAGCTGGATTGATATAAAGCGGAATGGCCCCGCTCAGCGGCGTACAAACTGGAAGGCTTCCGCATGAGATATAGGAAACACAACGAACAACGTGAGTTGATGTTGACTAATCGCAAGGAGGAAGTCTGAAGTTTGATAGCCGCTGGGGCCATGAAGCTGGATTAATATAAAGCGCAAGCGGCCGCTTAACACCGTACAGATTGAGGGCTCTCGCATGAGATAAAGGAAACACCGCAAGCGAAGCGAGCCGATGACTTATCGCAAGGAGAAGCCGGGAAGTACGCTAGCCGCTGGGCCTTGAAGCTGGATTCGCAAGAAGAGAGACCGAAACTGATAGATGCTAAGGCCGTGCCAGCAGTTACCGCTCCTTGGCGGCTCGAACAGGACTGAATCTCCTCAGCTGCCTCCCGCAAGAGGTTCGCAACTCCCGCCCCAATCGACAAAAGAGCATGTCGATAAGGACAAATCTATTGGTTCCTTACTTTGCTGATGAAAAAATCATTGCCCTGTGCGCTTGCCCCAGTCATCTAGGAACGCCTGGATCCCCTTGTCTGTCAGCGGATGCTTAAACATCTGGCTCAAGACTTTGAATGGTGTTGTCGAAATATGCGCGCCCCTTAGTGCCGCATCTGTAATATGCTGCGGATGTCTGATGGAAGCTGCGATGATTTCTGTTTCTATGCCGTGAATGGCAAAGATTTCAGCGATTTTTTCAATCAGTTCCATTCCGTCATGGCCGATATCATCCAATCTTCCAAGGAAAGGAGAAACATATGTCGCACCTGCTCTCGCTGCCAGCAATGCCTGGTTGGCGCTGAAGATAAGGGTTACGTTTGTTTTGATTCCTTCTTTGGCGAATACAGCAACGGCTTTCAGGCCATCTGGAGTCATCGGTACTTTCACCGTGATATTTGGAGCGATTGCTGCCAGCTCGCGTCCTTCCTTAATCATGCCTTCTGCATCAAGAGCAATGACTTCACCGGATATGGATCCCGGTACAAGATTGGCAATTTCCTTTAAACGGTCGTGAAAAGAAATCCCTTCTTCTTTGGCAACCAGTGAAGGATTTGTTGTCACTCCTGAAAGGATGCCCCATTCAAATGCTTCGCGAATTTCTTCCATGTTTGCTGTATCAATAAAAAATTTCATCATAACTTCCCCTTTTTCGACTAAATTTTCAAAACAGTTAAAATGAACGGAAACCGCCTTATAGTGTAAGGCGGTTTCTATAATGGTTTATTTAATTCTAAAGGAAATGGTAGAGCTTTGTAAAATTAAGCTTGGTTTGAAGAACCAAATTCACGCATTTTTCCGATTACGGTCTGCTTGATTGCTTCACGTGCAGGTCCAAGATATTTACGTGGATCGTACACTTCTGCATCCTCTGCAAGGACTTCGCGAACTTTCTTAGCAGAAGCAATTTGGTTTTCAGTGTTTACATTGATTTTGGCAGTACCATAAGAAACGGCTCTTTGGATATCTTTTGTCGGGATACCAGTACCGCCGTGAAGTACAAGAGGTACTCCAGTAGCTGCGCCGATTTCTTCCATTTCTTTGAATCCAAGGTTTGGCTCGCCTTTGTAAGGTCCGTGAACAGAACCAAGTGCAGGTGCCAATGTATCGATACCAGTGCGCTCAACAAGCTCCTGGCATTCTTTAGGGTCAGCATAGATAACGCCGTCAGCCACTACATCGTCTTCTTGTCCGCCGACTACACCAAGTTCAGCTTCAACTGAAACGCCTTTGGAGTGAGCATACTCAACCACTTTTGAAGTGATTTCAATGTTTTCCTCGAAAGGACCATGGGAAGCGTCGATCATGACAGAAGTGAATCCTGCGTCGATTGCTTCTTTACATTTATCATAGCTTGAACCGTGGTCAAGGTGGATGGCAACAGGAACAGTGATATTGTAGTCTTCCATAAGGCCTTCTACTATCTTAACAACTGTCTTGAATCCACCCATGTAACGTCCTGCTCCTTCAGAGACACCAAGGATTACCGGTGATTTCTCTTCTTCTGCAGCCTGAAGGATTGCTTGAGTGAACTCAAGGTTATTTAGGTTAAATTGCCCAACAGCATAGCTGTTTTCTTTTGCTTTAATAAGCATTTCTTTCATTGAAACTAAAGGCATAGTGTATTTCCTCCTTTTATTGAGTCAGTATGTAACTGTTTACCCGTTATCAGTGTTTGCAATTTCATCTGTATAATACCAAAAAGGTCAACAATTTACCAACTGACCGGCCTCATTTCATAAAAAGAAGTACTATTCCGTATTTTCAAATTTATGGAAGGGGTTACATCGTCGCGTACTGTTTCACCGCCTGTCTAATATCATCAATATCGAACGGCTTGGCAAAGTGAGTAATCGCACCCAGGTCTTTCGCCTCCTGAATCATATCCAATTCACCATATGCCGTCATGATGATGACGCGGATATCCGGTTCCTTTTCTTTCATTCTTTTTAATATTTCAATACCGTCCATTCCCGGTATTTTCATATCAAGCAATACCAGATCAAGGTCATGCTTATCCACGATATCAAGGGCTTGAATTCCATTGGCCGCTTGAAACGTGTTGTACCCTTCCTTCTGCAATACTTCGTTCAATAAAATCCGGATCCCAAATTGATCATCAACAATGAGGATTTTTTCCTTCATCTAACCCACCTCTTCCCCTCTTATTCTTACGTGAAACGTGGTAAAAGCTTCCGCTGACGGCAGCTCTTCTCCACGGTTTTTGCTGTCTTATCTTTCTTCCGGACTTATCCGGGGTTTGTTACAGGAAATGATTAGTAAATGATATATTAATCCAAAAGTATACTTCAACATAGGACAGGCAAATTCCTTCTTTTCACGATAATTTTACATCATGCGCTGTGGGAATTATAATTTAAAGTGACCTAAATTGTAAATTCTCATAACACCTTTTTACTAGAAAGGAGTACCTACCATGATTAAAATGTTCACAACCCAGCTTTCGGGTCTTTTTAACCGGATTGCTGATAAGGAGGAGTTTTCTATAGAGGATGGTGCCCGTCTTCTTGCTCAAGCTTCTGTCGGTGAAGGGGATATTTATATAAAAGGGTTTCAGGAAATGGAAAGCATCACTCTTGAAGCACTGTATGGGCAGGAGCCGCTGAACACTGCTAAGGCACTGGATAATTCGGATACATTGACGGAAGCTGACCGCGTCCTTTTGGTTACCCGTTTTTCTAATGATGAAGAACCGCTGGCACTGGCAAAGCAGCTTATTGATAAAGGAATACCCTTTACCGCGGTTTCAGGGGTGGCGGCTGGTGAAGGGGAAAGCCTTGCAGAGCTCGCCGATATCCACATTGATACAAGGCTGGTCAAAGGCATGCTGCCGGGAGAGGAATTGGGCGAACGTGTCGGGTTCCCCTCCAGTATTGCGGCTTTATATATTTATCACCTGCTTAAGTTTTCGCTTGAGGAAATGCTCCAGGAATATTGAGGTTGCAAGGAAGTCCCGGTTTTATTCTGGGACTTTTCATTTTGGTTCCATGAGCGCTCCATGAGGCACCCTGATCCTCCTAATCACTACAGAATTCGGTCCATGAACACTTCATGTGTCACCCTGACTCTCATAATCACCACAAAATTGGTTCCATGATTTCCTCATTGAGCCAGTAGATGCACTGTTCGACGTTTTACCGCCCCGCAAATACACAAAAAGAGCTGCTCCGCACTAACGGATCAGCTCTTCTTTGTATTTCAAACTCTTATTTTGCCTTTTCCAAAGACGCCTGGATGAAGTCGCGGAATAGCGGCTGCGGACGTGTTGGACGAGAAGTGAACTCCGGATGGAATTGTGATGCCACAAACCATGGATGATCAGCGAGCTCGATGATTTCAACCAATCGGCCGTCAGGGCTTGTCCCGGAGAAAATGAAGCCTGCTGCTTCCATTTCTTCTCTGAAATGATTGTTGAATTCATAACGGTGGCGGTGGCGTTCGTACACTACCTCGCCAGCGTAAGCTTCGTATGCTTTTGTTCCCGGGATGAGTTTACAAGGATAAAGGCCAAGACGAAGTGTTCCGCCAAGGTCTTCTATATCTTTTTGCTCAGGAAGCAAGTCGATCACCGGATATGGTGTTTCAGGGTTCAACTCAGCGGAGTGAGCCGTTTCATACCCCAACACGTTGCGGGCATATTCTACTGATGCCAGCTGCATGCCAAGACAGATTCCCAGGAAAGGTACTTTGTTCTCACGGGCATATTTCGTCACAAGGATTTTACCTTCTACCCCCCGGTCCCCGAAACCACCTGGTACAAGGATACCGTCTACATCACTCATCAATTCGTCAACATTCTCTGTTGTCACCAACTCTGAGTTCAGCCACTTCACTTCGACGTCAGCATCGAAATTGTAGCCGGCATGTCTCATCGCTTCTACTACTGAAATATAGGCATCTTGCAGCTCAACATATTTTCCGACAAGGGCAATCTTCGTCTTCTTGCTTAAGTTGCGGACTTTATGGATAAGTTCATTCCACTCCGTCATATCCGGCTCTCTGCAATCAAGCTTCAGGTGGTCGCAAGTAAGCTGATCAAGCTTTTGATCTTGAAGCGCCACAGGAACTGCATATAGTGTATCTGCATCGATCGCTTCAATGACCGCGCGCGGGTCAATGTCACAGAACAAAGCTATTTTATCTTTCATATCCTGAGTCATCGGCATTTCCGCACGTACCACGATAACTGTTGGCTGGATGCCGAGACTGCGAAGTTCTTTTACACTGTGCTGAGTCGGTTTGGTTTTCATTTCTCCGGCAGCTTTGATGTAAGGAACAAGTGTACAGTGGATGTACATAACATTGTCACGGCCGACATCGCTCTTGATTTGGCGGATGGCTTCCAGGAATGGAAGGGATTCAATATCACCGACAGTTCCGCCAATTTCTGTGATCACGATATCTGCATTCGTTTCACGGCCGGCACGGAAAACTCTTTCCTTGATTTCATTTGTAATGTGGGGGATGACCTGAACCGTTCCGCCCAGATAATCACCGCGTCGCTCTTTTTTCAAAACAGTTGAATATATTTTACCTGTTGTCACAGAGCTGTATTTTGTAAGATTTATATCAATGAAACGCTCATAGTGTCCTAAATCAAGGTCCGTTTCCGCACCATCATCTGTTACGAAAACTTCCCCGTGCTGGTAAGGGCTCATTGTACCCGGGTCAACGTTTATATAAGGATCAAACTTTTGGATTGTCACTTTCAATCCTCGATTTTTTAATAATCTTCCAAGTGATGCAGCTGTGATTCCTTTACCCAGCGAGGAAACCACACCGCCTGTTACAAAAATATACTTTGTCATGCAAAGTACCCCCTTCTTCAAGTTAGTTGTCTAAAAAAAGTATGTTCAGCAGTGCTGAACATTAGTCTCTTATGATGAAATTAATACTGAATTTATTTTAATGATGCTTCCTATGTACTGCAGCAGCAGTATGAGAAACAGTGAAAGCTTGCCATCATAAATACAGCATCAAAGGGGTGCAAAAAATAAAAAACGCCCCCGCTTACCGAAGTAAGGGGAGCGTTGGATTCATAATCTGATCCTTTTTTAAGGAGCCCAAATAACATACTACCTTCCTCGACATAAGATGTCAAGAAATGATTATTTGTCTTCTTTGTCCGAATTTTCTTCTTCTTCGTCGGAGTCTTCTTCCTCGTCGTCAAGATCATATTCGTCTTCATCGATCAGTTCCTCATCAATTTCTTCATCATCTGAATCGTCGTCATCATCCAGATCTTCTTCATCATCTGTCAGATCCTCTTCATCCAAGTCATCAAGGTCATCGAAGTCCAAATCTTCTTCATCGAAGTCTTCTTCCAGATCCTCTTCGTCCTTTTTCTTGGCTTTTTTCTTGCGAGGTTTGATTGTCGGAACCGTTTCTTCTTCAATCTGGTCAACCGGGTACCACGCTCTGATTCCCCAGCGGTTTTCTCCCAGCGCAATAAAACGTCCATCTACATTCAAGTCCGTGTAGAACTGGACCATACGGGAACGGACTTCTTCTTTAGATAAACCCAGCATGCCGCCGATCTCTTTTAATAAATCATCGAAGGTCAGAGCCTGCTTTCTATCTACCAGCAATTCATGTGCTAATTCTATGAAAGACATTTGACGCAATTCTTCTGTCGATAATTGCTTTAAACTCATCTAACGCACTTCCTTTCTCTATTTCACATTCTATTAAAAGATGCTATTTTCACATCTATTGCTTACTAAATCGATTTCTGCTCAAGGCACTCGCATTCCCAGGGGCCGGTGAACTTTCTCGGCTGAATAAAGAGCAGACGCGGCAGATCAGCGCTGTACGGATTGGAACGCTCCTGCAAGAGGCTCAACGAACATAAGGGAGTTGATGATGACTTATCGCAAGAAAGGAGACTGAAATCCGCCAGCCGCCATAGCCGGATTCGCCTGCAGAGTTACGTCCAGCAGGCACGTAACCTCAGGCTCACGTTTCACACTAATCCCCGGCGGGCCGAATGCCTTGCGCTCCTAAAATGAGGGCTCCTGCCAAGAGCTTTTCATAGAGGAGACTATTAAATAAAAAAAGATACATTCGTACTCTTTCCCTCATTTATGTAAGAACAAGCAGGGAATCTAAATAAAACAACAATTATGAAAGCAGCCTAAAAGAATGATAAAAGGGCATAATTCACGAATTTGCCTAAAACCATATTATTCATTATAAACAATATGCAGAGGTTTATGCTAGATTTAAGCGGTTTTTCTTTTATTTTTTTCCACAGCTGGGTTCTTGCAAATCTGGATTTTCAGAAGGAATATGAAGAAGGTAAGAGATGAGGGGTCCTATCGCAGGGAATTGCCGGTTCGGCTTACACAAATCGGTGGTCAGGGCAATTCCCCTTTTTCTAAATCAGCATGGCGCTGTTTCATTGCATTTTGGTATATTTCACTAAAAGCCTCGTAAAAGAAGTAAGAAGCCAATAGTAAGAGCGGGATCGCTCCCAGGAGTTTCTGATAAAGATAAAACGATAAGATGAACCCTCCCAAGATCAGGGCATATTTTATAACAACCTTCACACTATTCACTCCTTGCCTATGTCCGATACATATGAAAAATTTCAGTACTCTTTTCCTATTATAGAGGAAATTAACACTATATAATATTAAATCTATGTTAAAAAACAGGAAAATCGATTTAATTCCAGCGTATCACACTTTACTCCTTTAAAGCAGCGGGGGACTGTCCCCCGCTGCTTTAAAGGGGTAAAGTGCTTCGAAAGAAATAAAACGGGTCCGATGCTTCCATCTGGACCCGTTTTGATGGTTACATATTTCTTCTGTACTGGCCGCCCACTTCGTAAAGTGCTCTGGTAATTTGGCCCAGGCTTGCGACTTTGACGGTTTCCATCAGTTCGGCAAAGATGTTTCCGTCATTCACAGCCGCTTCTTTCAGTCTCTTCAATGCTTCGTCTGTGCTGTCCTCATTGCGTCCTTGGAAGCTGCGAAGGTTCGTGATCTGTGTTTCTTTTTCTTCCTTTGTCGCACGTGCGAGTTCCATGGTATCCATCTGTTCTTCGGATGGAGGATTCGGGTTCAGGTAGGTGTTGACCCCGACAATTGGCAGCTCACCGTTATGTTTCTTCATTTCATAGTACATGGACTCTTCCTGTATCTTCCCGCGCTGATACTGGGTTTCCATCGCACCTAACACACCTCCGCGGTCATTGATGCGGTCAAACTCCGCCAGCACCATTTCTTCCACAAGGTCTGTCAATTCCTCCACGATGAAAGAACCTTGAAGCGGGTTCTCATTTTTAGATAATCCATGTTCTTTTGTAATGATCATTTGGATCGCCATCGCTCTTCGGACTGATTCCTCTGTAGGCGTCGTAATCGCTTCGTCATAAGCATTCGTATGGAGGGAATTACAGTTATCCTGCAGCGCCATCAATGCCTGCAGAGTCGTGCGGATATCGTTAAAATCGATTTCCTGGGCATGCAGGGAGCGTCCGGATGTCTGAATGTGATACTTCAGCTTCTGGCTTCGCTCATTTGCACCATACTTATCTCTCATGACTGTCGCCCAAATACGGCGGGCCACCCTTCCAATCACTGTATACTCCGGATCAAGGCCATTCGAGAAGAAGAATGATAGATTCGGCGCAAAGTCATTGATGTCCATGCCTCTGCTTAAGTAATACTCAACATACGTAAATCCATTGGCCAACGTAAAGGCAAGCTGTGAAATCGGGTTTGCCCCCGCTTCCGCGATATGGTAGCCGGAAATCGATACAGAGTAATAGTTTCTGACTTTATGATCAATGAAGTACTGCTGGATATCCCCCATCATACGTAATGCGAATTCAGTCGAGAAGATACATGTATTTTGTCCCTGATCTTCTTTTAAAATATCCGCCTGGACAGTCCCGCGAACGACATTAAGAGTCGCTTCTTTTACATCAGTGAACTCTTCAAGAGTCAGCGTCCTTCCCAGGTCCTCTTCTTTCTTTTTCACCTGCTGGTCGATGGCTGTGTTCATGAACATTGCCAGAATGATCGGCGCCGGTCCGTTGATTGTCATGGAAACGGACGTCGACGGAGCACAGAGGTCAAAACCCGCATACAACTTTTTCATATCATCCAATGTACAGATGCTGACGCCGCTCTCCCCGACTTTTCCGTATATATCCGGACGGTGGTCAGGGTCTTCTCCATACAAAGTGACAGAGTCAAAGGCTGTACTTAAACGCTTGGCATCGTCATCTTTGGACAAGTAATGGAAACGGCGGTTCGTTCGTTCCGGTGTACCTTCTCCGGCAAATTGGCGTTTCGGATCTTCTCCTTTACGCTTGAACGGAAATACCCCTCCTGTATAAGGAAACGCACCAGGTACGTTTTCTTTGTAGACCCAGCCAAGGATTTCACCGAAGTCCTTATAGTTTGGCAGTGCCACTTTGGGGATATCAAGACCTGAAAGGCTCTTTGTCTTCAGCTCGGTGATAATTTCTTTATCCCTGATTTTTGTGATGTACTGGTCAGCCCTGTACTTCTCTTTGAATTCTCCCCATCCATCAAGGACTTTTCTGGATCCAGGCGTCAGTTTTTCCTCTACATTCTTCTTAAGATTCTCAAGGGAAGCAAGTACATCTTCGTTGGTTTCCTGTTCCTTGACCATTTCAATTGCACCTTGAAGCTGGAACAATTTGCGTGCAAGGCGGGCCTGCTCTTCCGCCTTTCTATGGTAATTCCTCACCGTTTCTGAGATTTCCCTCAGGTAATAACGGCGGTCATTCGGAATGATGACATTCTGCTTTTCAACATCCACGTCTTTTGAAAAAGAGGTTGACCATTCCACATCCAATTTGCTGTTGATTTTATCAACGAGTGCGGCAAACAAAGCATTTGTTCCTGGATCGTTGAATTGGCTGGCAATCGTTCCGTATACAGGCATGACATCGAGGTCTTTATCAAACAGCATATGGCTGCGCTGATACTGCTTCTGCACCTGGCGCCTGGCATCTTCTGACCCTTTTCGCTCAAACTTGTTAATGACGATCAAATCGGCATAGTCGATCATATCAATTTTTTCAAGCTGAGAAGGTGCACCGAATTCGCTTGTCATGACATACATCGACAGATCACAGATCTCGGCGATTTCGGCATCCCCCTGGCCGATACCGGATGTTTCAACAATGACCAGGTCATAACCTGCAGCTTTTACCACGTTGATGGAGTCCTGGATTGCTAAGGAAAGCTCTGTTTTCGATCCGCGTGTGGCCAAACTTCTCATAAACACACGATTGTTGAAGATGGCATTCATGCGGATACGGTCACCCAAAAGGGCCCCGCCGGTTTTCTGCTTTGTCGGGTCGATCGACAGGATGGCCACTTTTTTCTCAGGAATTTCATTCAGGAAGCGGCGGATCAATTCATCTGTAAGGGAACTTTTCCCGGCACCGCCTGTACCTGTGATTCCCAGAACAGGGACGGTGGCAGCCATTGACTTCACTTCTGTGAGAACGGATTGTGCGGTTGCAGCAGCTTCTTCGTTGGTGTTGATCTGATATTCAGCAAGGGAGATCATCTTAGAGACGGTGTTGATGTCTCCTGCCTGCAATTTTTCCAGCTGCTCGCCTACTGAAGAAGTGACGGTAGGGAAATCACACTCTTCAATCATTTTGTTGATCATTCCCTGCAGACCGTGCGTCCGGCCGTCTTCAGGAGAAAAGATCCGGGCAATCCCATAATTATGAAGCTCCTTGATTTCACGAGGGATGATCACCCCGCCCCCGCCGCCATAAATGCGGATATGGGAAGCTCCTCTTTCCTGTAAAAGATCATACATATATTTAAAGTATTCAACATGTCCGCCCTGATATGAAGAGATTGCGATTCCCTGTACATCTTCCTGGATTGCGGCATTGACGACTTCTTCAACCGACCGGTTATGACCGAGGTGGATGACCTCTGCCCCGCTGGCCTGAATGATTCTTCTCATGATATTAATGGAAGCGTCATGTCCATCGAACAAGCTGGATGCTGTCACAAAGCGGACATGGTGCTTGGGTTTGTAAATTTCAACCGTGCTCATATTTCTCCCCCTGTTCGTAAATAATTCGTGATTTGCGATCAAGGCGAACGGCCCCGCAGGCGGGTATTCTGTGCTATCCCGCCAGTTCGAGTCCATTAACCCCTTCGTTCCATTCGTAAAAACAACACCTGATTACAGGAAACAGCCTATTCTAAAAACCCAGTGACACCTGAAAAAAGCAGGTCTGTCTGAATTTCGATATATTGTTCCAATGTGTATTTTTTCTGAAGTGCCCAGCGGCGGAACCCCCACATCTGCCCCTGGACGAAGATGTTCTGGGCGAGAAGGTGGATTCTTGGTTCATCCAGCACCAGCTCGCCGTTTTCACAGCATCTTTTAATCAATGTCTCAAACATGCCCACCATCTCAAGTTCCTTTTGCAGTACATATGGAAGGGCATCCTTCGAAAGGGATTTGGCTTCCTGATACATGACCAGGACCTCATCCTGCAGGTTATCCATGACACGGAAATAATGATCGATGCCCAATTTCAGGCTGACCAGTGTTCCCTGTTCGGTGTCCATCGCCTGCAGCTGTGAGCGCACCTGTTCATAGATGCTGTCACAAACGAGGTACAGGACGTCTTCCTTTGTCCTGATATATTCATACAGTGTGCCGATACTGAAACCGGCCGCTTTGGCAATCTCTCTAGTCGTTGTCCGATGAAACCCCTTAAGCTTGAAGAGAGAGACAGCCCCGCGGACCATTTCATCGCGGCGCCTTTCTACAAGCCTTTCATCTTTGACAGAAGCATGGACTTCCCTCTTTTTATTCACTTTAACCGACCGCCTTTTTTGACCACCTTTTCTCCCTTAAAAAAATTCCCCTTTGAACTTTGTTGCTTTTGGATGAATGGTTGATTTTTGCTTTTGGGTTGCGACTACGCGGGGGCTGGCGGTTGACCTCTTTGACTGCGCCCGCCTGTATGGCCTCACCTGACCCGCAGGAAGTCTCCCACCTTACGCTCCAATCAACGCTTATAAAAGCAAAATCTAAAATACAAGTGATAGTACTACTGCATTTTAGTCTATAGGCAAGTCTTTCAAGCTGCCTTTATCTTTTTGAGAATTTACTTCGTCACCATACGAGAGATTACGAGACGCTGGATTTCCTGTGTTCCTTCGTAGATCTGCGTGATTTTCGCATCGCGCATGTAGCGTTCGACTGGATAATCTTTTGTATAGCCGTAGCCGCCGAAGACCTGGACTGCTTCTGTCGTCACTTTCATTGCTGTATCACCGGCCATCAGCTTGGACATTGCTGATTCCTTGCCGTAAGGAAGGCCTTCCGATTCCAGCCAGGCAGCCTGGTACGTCAATAAGCGGGAAGCTTCAATGCTTGTTGCCATATCTGCAATTTTGAAGGAAATCCCCTGGTTGGCTGCAATCGGCTTCCCGAACTGCTCACGCTCCTTCGCATATGCGATGGAAGCGTCCAATGCACCCTGTGCGATTCCGACTGCCTGTGCAGCAATTCCATTCCGGCCGCCGTCAAGTGTCATCATCGCGATCTTGAAGCCTTCTCCTTCTTTGCCGAGCATGTTTTCTTTTGGCACGCGGCAGTTATCGAATACAATTTCAGTTGTTGGTGATGAACGGATGCCGAGTTTCTTTTCCTTCTTGCCGACCGAGAAGCCTTCAAATCCGCTTTCAATGATGAATGCTGAGGTTCCTCTTTGGCGTTGAGATGGGTCTGTCAAAGCAAAGACAACATAGATATCAGCAATGCCGCCGTTTGTGATGAAGATCTTGGAGCCATTTAAAACATAGTGGCCGCCGTCAAGCTTCGCCGTTGTTTTCATTCCGCCTGCATCAGAGCCTGAAGCTGGTTCTGTCAAACCATAGCCGCCGATTTTCTCCCCTTGCGCCATCGGCTTCAGATACTTTTGCTTTTGTTCTTCATTACCAAATTTGAAGATCGGCCATCCAGCTAATGAAGTGTGGGCAGATAACGTTACACCCGTTGAAGCACAAACCCTGGACAGCTCTTCTACTGCGATACAGTAAGCAAGGTAGTCACTGCCGATCCCGCCGTACTCTTCCGGCCAAGGTATACCCGTCAGGCCAAGCTCCGCCATCTTGTCGAAAAGTTCACGGTCAAAGCGCTCTTCCTCATCACGCTCAGCAGCCGTCGGTTCCACTTCGTTTTTCGCAAAATCGCGGACCATCTTACGGATCATTTCATGTTCTTCTGAAAGTTTAAAATTCATTTCTCTTCCCCCATTTGTCTGTTTAGTAGGATATATTGTTTGCAGCGCGCTTTAATACTTTAAAGTAACAGGGGGACTGTCCCCACTTGCTTTAGAGTGGTAAAGCACATCCGGATTTATTTCAAGAGTTGTTTGCCTATGACAACCCGTTGGATTTCGCTTGTTCCTTCGTAAATCTCGGTTACCTTAGCGTCACGGAAAAGCCTTTCAACGGGATATTCTTCGGTATAGCCGTATCCGCCATAGACCTGGATGGCTTCTGTGGTCACCTCTACAGCTGTTTTGGATGCAAAGAGCTTGGCGATGGAGGCTTCTTTTCCACAATTCACACCTTCGCTTCTCATATTGGCTGCACGATAGACTAATAGTTTTGAGGCTTCAACACCAGTAGCCATATCAGCCAGCTTGAAGCCGATACCCTGCTGAGCTGCAATCGGTTTGCCGAACTGGACACGCTCTTTTGCATAAGCCGTTGAATGTTCCAATGCAGCTTCGGCAATTCCAAGTGCCTGTGCAGCAATCCCGATCCTGCCGACATCAAGGTTCGCCATCGCAATCTTAAAGCCCTGTCCTTCTTCACCTAAGAGGTTCTCTGCAGGAACCTTCATATCTTCGAAAGTCAGCTGGACCGTCCTTGAGCCATGAAGACCCATTTTTTGTTCATCTTTTCCGATAACGAGTCCGGGTGTATCTTTTTCAACAATAAATGCAGAAACTCCGCGGCCGCCTTTTTCCGGATCTGTCGAGGCGAAGACGATATAGACATCTGCCTCTCCCCCGTTTGTTATAAAGACCTTGGCCCCATTTATCACATAATGGTCATCTTTTTTGACCGCACGTGATTTCAATCCGCCTGCATCTGACCCGGCTCCGGGTTCCGTCAGGCAGAATGCACCGAGATATTCTCCGGATGCCAGCTTCGTCACATAATTTTGCTTTTGTTCTTCTGTACCGAAGTAAAGGATTGGATTCGTTCCCACCGATGTATGCACCGACAAGATGACTCCCACCGTTGCACTTACCTTGGATAATTCATGAATTGCACTGATATAGGAAGTGAAATCCATCTCTGATCCGCCGTACTTCTCAGGAATCGTGATTCCCATCAATCCGAGGTCTGCCATCTTTTTAAGAATTCCCCTCGGAAACTCGCCTGCTTCCATTCTTTCAACAAATGGAGCTATCTCGGTCTGCGCAAAGTCGCGGACCATCTTCCTCATCATTTGCTGTTCCTCTGTAAACCGTAAATCCATCCTGATTCCTCCCTGATGTTTGGTAAAGAAAAGCGTAAGCACCCTGTTCAACGGCATATGGACCAGACCGGCTCCGCATGAGATAAAGGAAACACAACAAACAGATGAGTTGATGTTGACTTATCGCCAGGAGGAGCCTTGTAGTACCCCAGTCTCCAGGATGATTGGAGCCAGACACTATTCCCTTCAAGAACTTATACTGTTTTTTCCTTTAAAAAAGGATTGCCGGATGCCCGTGTAAGTTGCGGCTGCACCCTAATCTGACACAAGCTTCCCCACACTTGTTCTTATTCGTACGTATAGAATCCACGGCCGGTCTTTTTGCCGAGCCACCCAGCTTTCACGTACTTGCGAAGCAGCGGACATGGGCGGTATTTGTCGTCGCCGAACCCTTCGTGAAGGGTTTCCATGATGTACAAGCAAGTATCCAGTCCGATAAAATCAGCCAATGTGATCGGTCCCATTGGATGGTTCATCCCAAGCTTCATCACTTCATCAATCGCTTCTTTTGTCGCAACCCCTTCGTAAAGTGTATAGATTGCTTCGTTGATCATCGGCATTAATACACGGTTGGAGACGAATCCAGGGAAGTCTTCCACTTCGACGCCGACTTTGTTCAAGGTCTTCGTCATATCTTCAATTTCCTGGTAGACTTCGTCTGATGTTGCAAGCCCACGGATAATTTCAACCAGCTTCATCACCGGGACCGGATTCATGAAATGCATGCCGATTACTTTTTGCGGTCTGTTGGTCGCCGCGGCCACTTCCGTAATTGGTAGAGAAGAGGTGTTCGTGGCCAGGATTGTGTGTTCTGGAGCGATGTCATCCAGCTGTTTAAAAATGTTTGTCTTGACTTCCATATTTTCAATTGCCGCTTCGATGACAAGGTCAACATTGCTTGCGTCCTGCAAGTCCGTTGACTGAGTCAGATTTGATAAAACCTTCTCTTTGTCTTCTTCGGTCATCCTGCCTTTTTCGACGGAGCGGGAGAGGTTCTTAGTGATGACGCCCATTCCCCTTTGGACAAAATCTTCTTTCAAATCGTTGAGTTTTACCTTGAATCCTGCTTGGGCGCAGACCTGGGCGATTCCCGATCCCATTTGTCCTGCCCCTATGACCATTACACTTTTGATACTCATATTTTTTTCTCCCCTTTGTTTGGATCATTGAGTGGTGATTTTGATTTATCGGCGTTTTTGTGGTGTTTATCGGCGTTTCCGAGTGGTTTTTCGGCGTTTTTGCATTGTTTATCGGCGATAATTGAATTCTATCGACCAAGCGACAAATTCCGACACCACTGCGCCCATCATCACATCAGGCTCAGCATTTTAATTATTTCTTCGGGACCTCGATCATGATGGCGTCTCCCTGGCCGCCTCCTGAACAGATGGATGCGATACCAATTCCACCGCCGCGTCTCTTCAGTTCGTATGCGAGCGTCAAGATGATTCTCGCTCCGCTTGCCCCGATTGGATGTCCAATCGCAACAGCACCGCCATTTACATTCACTTTATCTTCATCGAGGTTGGCAATCTTCCCGCTCGTCAATGCTACTGCGGCAAAGGCTTCATTTATTTCAAATAGATCAATTTCTTCTAATGTTTTTCCTGTCTTTTTCAACAGTTCATTGATGACTAATCCTGGAGTTTGCGGAAAATCTTCAGCTTCCAAAGCAATGGCCGTATGGCCGAGAATGTAGGCTAATGGTTCTTTCCCTTCTTTAGAGGCGCGTTCTTCACTCATCAGGACCATTGCTGCCGCTCCATCATTTACTCCTGGTGCGTTGCCGGCTGTAATCGTCCCGTCCGAGCCAAAAACAGGGGACAGTTTTGATAGTTTTACTATGGATGTGTCTTTTCTAGGTGCTTCATCACGGTCAACTGTGATTGGATCTCCCTTCCGCTGTGGTACTTGAACCGGCAGAATTTCATCTGAAAGAATGCCTTCTTCTGTGGCTTTTACCGCCAACCTATGGCTGCGTTCTGACCAGCGGTCCTGGTCTTCACGGGATATCTCGAATTCAGTTGCTGTGCTGTTTCCATATGTCCCCATGTGGACATTGTTAAAGCTGCAAGTCAACCCATCATGAACCATCATGTCCTTGACTTGAGAATCACCCATTCGCAATCCCCAGCGGGCCTTTGGCAAAATATATGGCGCGTTGGACATGGACTCCATTCCGCCGGCTACAATGACTTCACCATCTCCAGCACGAATGATCTGATCGGCCATCGTCACACTGCGCATACCGGAGGCGCAGACTTTGTTGATGGTTTCTGTCCTAACATTCCAAGGAAGACCCGCATGGCGGGATGCCTGCCGGGATGGAAGCTGCCCCTGGCCCCCCTGAAGAACTGAACCAAGGATGAGCTCTTCGACTTCATTTCCGTCTACTCCCGCTCTTTTTAATGCTTCTTTTACAGCGAACCCGCCAAGTTCGGAGGCAGTAAATGTACTTAAGCTTCCGCCAAATTTACCAAAAGGTGTACGAGCACCATCAAGAATGACTGTTTTTCCCATTACACTCTCTCCTTTTCTATGGTTCTATCATTTTCAATAAATGTTACCGCTTTCAAAATTTCGACTGAACGCTCGCTCAAATTCACGAAGTAAAGAAAAGGCCTGGCAGCCATAACATCGAATCGATACTATTTGGGACCAGACCCTTTTTTTCTTGAAAAAGCTATTGGTTGATTTCTGCTCCAGATGTCCGACTCCGCGGGGCGGGCGGTGAGCTTCCTCGGCTTCATAAAAAGCGAAGCGGCCGTTCAGCGACGTACAGATTGGATGGCTCTCGTATGAGATAAAGGAAACACGACGAACATAGTTGAGTCGATGCTGACTTATCGCAAGAAGAAAGACCGGCATCTGCTAGTCGCTGGCCGCTGGAGCTGGCTTCGCCTTGCGGGGTTACGTTCCAGTGGGTACGTAACCTTGGTCTCACCTATCAAATGCAGAAGCGGCGTTCAACGACGTACAGATTGGAGGGCTCCTGTATGAGATAAAGGAATCACAACGAACGAAGTGAGTTGATGATGACTTATCGGAAGGAGGGAGTCTGAAATCTGCTAGTCGTTGGCCGCTGAAGCTAGACGAGTCCCGCTAGTCCCGCAGGAGGTCGGACACCTTCCGCTCCAAACAAACGAGCATTTGCTAATGGCTTCAATAAAATTCTTACTAAAAAATTCATTAAAATAATATTTTGTAAGCCTTTACCATTCTATTTTAATGCAAAAATAGTATGAATGGAATGACTAAACTGAAAATTATCACTTTTGAAATATCCGTTATACAGGGTTGTTGAGTTCACCGGGGGACAGCCGCCCCTTTATAACAATAAACAAAAAATTTCGTTACTACTTCATATGAAATGGCTCTTTACTATTCATTAAGACGCAATCGTTGTATCTTTCGGATCACCGCAGACTGCTTTTTCAAGCAATTCGGCCACATCCAGCGTGGATACGTTTTCTTCCACTTCTTTCGCTTTCGTACCATCTGAGAGCATCGTCAGACAGTAAGGGCATCCGGAACTGATGACAGACGGGCTTGTTTCCAGTGCCTGTTCGGTTCTGGCGACGTTGACGCGGTGGCCTTTGTCTTCTTCCATCCACATCAAGCCTCCGCCGGCGCCGCAGCACATGCCGTTTTGTCTGTTCCGCTCCATCTCAACAAGGTTGACACCTGAAATCGCTTTAAGGATTTCACGCGGCGGTTCATAGACTTCGTTATATCTGCCAAGGTAGCAGGAGTCATGGAACGTGATGGTTTCATTGACCTCGTATTTCGGCTTCAAACGGCCATCCCTCACAAGCTCAGCCAGCACCTCGGTGTGGTGATATACGTCTGCTTCAAGGCCAAAATCCGGATACTCATTTTTAAAAATATTATAAGCATGCGGATCGATCGTGATGATCTTCTTGACTTCATTCTTCTCAAACTCCGCAATATTGGCTGTTGCAAGCTCTTGGAATAAGAATTCATTACCAAGTCTGCGCGGTGTATCTCCGGAGTTCTTCTCTTTGTTTCCGAGAATCGCAAATTTGACGCCGGCTTCGTTCATAAGCTTGGCAAAGGAAAGGGCGATTTTCTGGCTTCGGTTATCAAAGGAGCCCATGGAGCCTACCCAGAACAGGTATTCAAATTCTTCTCCGGCTTTTTTCATTTCTTTTACTGTCGGGATATGAACATCTTCACGTCCCTCGCGCCAGTTTTCGCGTTCTTTACGGTTAAGCCCCCAAGGATTTCCTTGGCGCTCGATGTTCTGCATAGCGCGTTGTGCATCGGCATCCATTTTTCCTTCTGTCAGCACCAGGTAACGGCGAAGGTCGATGATTTTATCGACGTGCTCGTTCATGACCGGACATTGGTCTTCACAGTTACGGCATGTCGTACATGCCCAGATTTCTTCTTCTGTAATGACATCGCCAATCAGGCTTGGACTGTAAGCGGCTGAGGCTGCAGATTCCTGAGCCCCCTGCCCTGCAGCAGCCATTGCCAGCTGGTTGCCCTGCGTATTGTTGAACGCCATCGTTGGCACCCAAGGTTTCCTGGATGTGACGGCTGCTCCATGATTTGTTAAATGGTCTCGAAGCTTTACAATCAAGTCCATCGGGGAAAGCATTTTCCCTGTCCCTGTTGCCGGACACATATTGGTACAGCGGCCGCACTCGACACATGCATAGAAATCGATCATCTGCAGCTGATTGAACTCTTCAATCTTGCCCACCCCGAAGCTTTCAGCTGTTTCGTCCTCAAAATCAATCGGCTTCAACTTCCCTGGATTGTCCAGGCGGTTAAAGTACACATTCGCCGGCCCTGCAATCAAGTGAGCATGCTTGGATTGCGGTACATAAACAAGGAATGCCAGCAGGAACAGCAAGTGAATCCACCAGGCAACATAGAAGATGGCAATGGATGCCGTCTCACCGATCCAGCCAAGCCCGCCAGCAACCAGCGAGGCAATCGGTTCGGTCCAGCCAAGCTCTTCACCATGCCAGATCAGCCCCATGCCGTTACCAACAAGGACGGAAAGCATCAATCCACCGATAAAAAGAAGGACAAGCCCTGATTTGAATCCTCTTTTTAAACGGACAAGCTTTTCAACATAACGGCGGTGGAACGCCCATACGACGGCTACCAGAATCGTCAGTGTAACGATTTCCTGGAAGAACGTGAATCCCGCATACAACGGTCCCAACGGCAAATGCGATCCAGGTGCTAGCCCTTTCCAAATAAAATCGATCGCCCCGAACTGGACCAGAATAAATCCATAGAAGAACATGACATGTATGGCACCGCTCTTCTTATCCTTCAAGAGCTTCTTTTGGCCAAACACGTTTACGGCGATCTTCTTCATTCTTTCTTTGACGTTATTATCAAATTCTGCCTTTTTACCTAATTTGATGTATTCAATCCGTGTCTTGACAACATATACAAATAAACCGACTGCGTAAGCGGTTACAAGAATGAATGCAATCCAGTTTATCCACAACAAAACGCCCATCTTTCAGACTCTCCCTTCTTTATTCCGTGATTTCTCCCTTTGTTGCAAATTTTAAAAAGGAAATAATATTCAGAATGTTCCTTACTTCCATTATATACTGAATGAGCATTCAGTCAATCCTTTTCAGCTATTTTTTCCGTAAATTCGGACAGGTTCTCAGGGACTAATTCATCTAAAAAGCCGGCTATCTGCCGCACTCCGTTTCCCAACCGGTTTCAAAGGGAAGATGAATAATGATTAATTGGACATACTATGATGTACCAGTAGTGAAAGAGTGATAATTATGTGGATTGTAACCATTTTATTGATTTTGGCTGTACTGATTGCATGGTGTATTGCCGACTTCCATTTCGGGCGCAAAAATTTTGTCAGGAATGCTTACAGAAGGGACTACCAGAAAAGGTACAGTGACATGGAGCTGATTTCTACCGGCCCTGCTTTTTTTGAAAGAATGTTTTCGGATATCAAGAACGCATCCTCCTCGATTCACAGCCTGTTTTATATAGTGGAAAATGACCACCTCGGCCGGCAGTTCTTTGACCTGCTGATTCAAAAGGCCAAAGAGGGGGTTGAAGTGAGGCTCCTTATGGATAGGATCGGCAGTTTCAAAATCCGCACAAAACAGGTAAAAGAGCTGCAGGAATACGGCATTCAAGTATATTTCGCGGAAAAGCCCAAGCTTCCTTTTCTTTTCTTCTCAACACAGCAGCGTAACCATCGAAAAATCACCATCATTGATGGAAAGGTCGGTTACCTGGGAGGCTACAACGTCGGCAAGGCCTATATCGATGAAGATCCGAAGCTGTCTCCTTGGAGAGATTACCATATGAGAATGGACGGGGAAGGCACCGCTGATTTACAAAAGGAATTCTGCATCGATTGGAAGCGGGCTTCAGGAGAGGATATTTTAAACAAACCATTCTATTTCCCTGAACTTGAAAAAGGAGCCGTTGAACACCGCTTCTTCCCGTCAGAAGGATTTAAAATCGAGAGCCAGTTTGTCAGTTTCATCACCAATGCTAAGAAGTCGATCTTTATCGGCACTCCCTATTTCATTCCTTCAGATGAAGTGATGGATGCCCTGGTCAAAGCCCTGAAGCGGGGAATAAAGGTTACCATCATAACACCTGAACGTCCGGATCATCCACTCGTGAAGGAAGCAGCATTTAAATATTTCCGCAGGATCATCCCCTTGGGAGCAGAGGTTTATCATTACCAGAACGGATTTTACCATTCCAAGCTGATCATCCTGGATGATGAATTTTGTGACCTGGGAACAGCCAATTTCGACTTGAGAAGTTTTTATGTCAATTTGGAATTGAACAATTTCACGTATACCCAGTCATTTGTGGATGAAGTCCGTGTCGAAGTTCAAAAGGACCTTGAAGGGTCTACATTAGTGGAGCTGCATAAGCTTAACTCTGTCAGCATATTCACCAGATTTAAAGAAGGCATCGCGTCTATGATTTCGATATTATTATAATAACCCCTTCTCCTGAGGGGACATATTTTTTTACGGGAGTGAAACGATGCAATTACGACTTGGATTTGTCGCAAACGCCCTTGCTTTGTGGGATGCAAGCCCCTCGAAAACGATGACATTCAAACGATACAGTGAACTTCCTGAAGATGAACGGGATCAGAAGCTGCGGGATGTCACATCGATCAACCTGGAGCACACAAAGCGGATCCTTTATTATCTTGCCGCCCATGAAATCCCTCTTTACCGGATGTCGAGTTCCATGGTCCCTCTTGCGACCCACCCGGATGTGAAGTGGGATTTCGTCACGCCTTTTCGCAGTGAATGGGAGGAACTTGGCCGCCTTATCAAGAAGTTCAATATCAGGACAAGCTACCACCCGAATCAGTTCACCCTGTTTACAAGCCCGAAGGATTCAGTAACGGACAATGCCGTTGAAGATATGATCTTTCATTATAAAATGCTTGAGGCAATGGATGTCCATGAGGAGTCTCTGATCAATATTCATATTGGCGGCACTTATGGGAATAAAGAAGAAGCATTAGCACGGTTTCATGAAAATCTGCGGAAGCTGCCCGCTCATGTAAAAAAAATCATGACCCTTGAGAATGATGATAAAACCTATACAGTAAAAGAAACCCTTGAGGTGTGTGAAAAAGAGGGAATTCCCATGATCCTTGACGTTCACCATCATGAAGCGAATCCAAGCCCGGAGCCGCTTGAACAGTACTTGCCGAGAATTTGGGATACTTGGAAACACCGCAGCCTGCGCCCGAAAATCCATGTATCCTCGCCGAAATCGGAAAAAACTTTTCGCTCCCATGCTGATAATGTCGATATTGACTTTGTGCTTCCCTATCTCAAAATGTTGAAGGAATTGGATAAAGACATTGATATAATGATTGAAGCGAAAAACAAGGATCTTGCCATGCTGAAATTGACGGAGGAGATTGCCAAAATCCGCGGGGTCAAAAGGCTGAGCGGAGGCATGTTGAACTGGTAGCAGAAAGGAATGCATATGAAAAAGAAGATATGTTTATCGTGGAGCGGCGGACGCGACAGCATGGTGATGCTCGACCGGCTTTACGCTTCATCTGAATGGAAGCCGGCAGCACTCTTGACCACGGTGGCCGAAGAGGAACAGAGGGTCATGATGCACGACGTCCCGCTTTCACTGTTGAAAAAACAGGCAGAGTCATTAAAGCTGCCGATTCTGCCTGTCCTGATGAAACACGGAGTAAACAATAAGGAATACGAAGCAGGATTGAAATCAGCATTGGGCTCTCTTTCGGACCAAGGGATCGAAACTATTGCCTTTGGGGATATTTTTCTGGAAGATATTAAAGCTTACCGTGAAGAGCAGATGAAACAGACATCGCTTCAGCCCGTATTCCCTCTCTGGGGAGATTCCACTGCATCGTTAAGCAGGGAATTCATCAGCAAAGGCTACAAAGCGATTTTGGTCTGCGTTGACAGTTCCCAGCTCGATTCCTCCTTTCTTGGACGGGAATTTGACGATGAGCTGCTGCAGGACCTTCCCGAGGGAGTGGATCCATGCGGTGAGAACGGGGAGTTTCATACATTTGTCTACAATGGCCCGCTGTTTGAGCAGCCAGTGGATTTTCAACTTGAAGAAACCGTTGAGAAGTTCGAGAGATTCCATTATTTGCATATTAAATAAACACAACCCGGCAGACGCAGTGTCTGCCGGGTTGTGTTTGGACTTTTTGGGGTGTCTGGGTACAAAACGGGCTTTTTATACCACACAAATCACCGGTTTTTTACCAGGCATCCGCTGTTACTTCATCATGGATTCAATCATCGGCTGCACCCAGGCATACACTCTGAAACCCAGATAGATGCCGATAATGCCCGCGACTCCTGCAAACGCAGGGGGAGCAGGTATCGGCAATTTTAAAAGAGCAAAAATGAAGCCGGCAATAAATCCGGTTAAAATAGCTAATAATACCATCTTCATGATCGATAGAACCTCCCCTGTCATCGTCGAATTGTTTATAGGTTACCCTTTAAAAAGCAAACTATTTTCCACTCTGTATCCTGCTGCTTTTTTTAGGTGCAAAAAAGACGGCGAAGCCCTGAACTTCAGCCGCCTTTTAGCTGCTTACATTCTTTCAGGTGCGGCAACACCGATCAATTCCAGCGCATTCTTCATCGTGATGCGGACTGCTTTAATCAACGATAAGCGTGCTTTCGTCAATTCGATGTTCTCCATATCCAATACTTTTTCAGCATTATAAAAGCTGTGGAATGTGGAAGCCAGCTCATTGATATAGTTCGCTACGCGGTGAGGCGTTCTCTTTGCAGCGGCATCCGCAACGATTCCCGGGAAGTCCCCAAGTTTCTTCAGCATCTCAATTGTTTTTTCTGCCTTCAGCAGCGAGTAATCTGCACCGTCTTCAAAGCTGATGCCCTGCTCTTCTGCCTGGCGCAGGATGCTGCAGATACGGGCATGCGCATACTGTGCATAGTAAACCGGATTTTCGTTCGACTGAGATACAGCCAGGTCAAGGTCAAAATCCATATGCGTGTCGGCACTTCTCATCGCGAAGAAGTAACGGACGGCATCCAGTCCAACTTCATCCACCAGGTCACGCATTGTGACCGCTTTACCAGTACGTTTACTCATCTTCATCTTCTCACCGTTCTTGAACAGGTGAACAAGCTGAATGACTTCGACTTCCAGTTTCTCACGGTCATAGCCAAGAGCTTCAATGGCGGCTTTCATACGCGGGATGTATCCGTGATGGTCAGCACCCCAAATGTTAATCAGGATATCGTGTCCGCGTTCAAATTTGTCGCGGTGATAAGAAATATCCGGTGTCAGGTATGTGTAAGTTCCGTCATTCTTGATCAGGACCCGGTCTTTGTCATCTCCTAACTCAGTAGAACGGAACCAGGTAGCTCCACCTTCTTCGTACACATGGTCATTGTCTTTTAACGCTTTTAGCGCATCATCGATTTTCCCATTCTCATAGAGAGATGTTTCTGAATACCAGACATTGAAAGGAACCCGGAAATCCTCAAGGTCTTTCTTCAGTTTAGCCATCTCATATTTCAATCCGTACTCACGGAAAAATTGGTAGCGCTCTTCTTCCGGTGCGTCAATGTATTTGTCGCCATACTCATCAGCAAGTTTCTGGCCGATCCCAATGATATCCGCTCCCTGATAGCCGTCTTCAGGAACAGGCTTGTCATGGCCCAGTGCCTGGAAGTAACGTGCTTCTACCGAAAGAGCAAGATTATGGATCTGATTGCCTGCATCATTGATGTAGTATTCACGTGTAACTTTATATCCTGCTTTATCCAGTACATTGCAGAGTGAATCTCCTACGGAAGCACCGCGGGCATGTCCAAGGTGCAGGTCACCGGTAGGATTGGCGGAAACGAACTCAACATTAATTCTTTCCCCATTGCCGGCATCGGAACGGCCGTATTCATCGCCTGCTTCCAAAATGTTGGATACCAGTTCTGTCAGGTACTCATTCTTCATAAAAAAGTTAATGAATCCAGGTCCGGCAATATCGACCTTTTCAATTGAAGCTGCACCTTGGTCAATGTTGGCCGCAATATCATCGGCAATCATTCTTGGCGCTTTTTTCGCAACACGCGCAAGCTGCATCGCCATGTTGGTGGAGTAATCCCCATGTGATTTTTCCTTCGGTGTTTCAAGGATGACGTCCGGCAGTTGATCTTCCGTTGCCAATCCGGCCTTTAGGACCGCTGACTTAATCTCCGCCTTTAATTTGTCTTGTACTTGTTCTGCAATATTCATTATTTTAATCCTTCCTCCTTGTACGAAATGTCCATCTCATACTTTCCGACCGGGCTTCCCTGCATATATAACTGGTAGGATAAGTTGATTTCACCGTCATTCCTGTTTCGGTCTGCGGTGTGTGTAAACTTCGAAGTCTTTGTCGTGATCATCAGGGTTCCAAGCTGGCTTTCATAGGAACCGGCATGTTCTTCGCCTTGTTTAAAAACCATCCTCATCTTCACAGCACCACTGCGAAGGATCAAGGCTTCCTCGTCTCTCTTGATCTTCACAATCGTATGTATCGTTCCTTCTTCTTGTACTTCGTCATATTTCAGATAAAAAGAATCCCCTTTTTCATAGTATCTTCCATTTGAGAACAATTCAAAAGAGTCTTTTTCATCGCCGTGCTGTATGCGGGTTTTCAAGTGAATTTTGACATCCGTCTTTTCAGTTCCTCCACCTCTCAAACCTCTCACATCCTTTGTATGATTTCTGCGTTTCCTAAACGTACATTCTTAACTAACTAAGTATAAAAATAATCAGCTTAAAATGCAATGAAACGGCAGGAATTCGGTTATTTCAGATTGTTTTGGATTAGTCTTGAGGAGTTTGGTCTGCAGGCAGCTGAGTTTGGGCGTTCTGTTTGGGATTGGTTGGGATGGGGTGCTATCGACGACTTTGGCCCTTCTATCGACGACTTTTATAGTTCTATCGACGACTTCCCGCTTTCTATCAACGGAAATGCCCTTTCTATCGACGACCGACATGATCCGGCAAAACCCGGGTAGTGACTGTCACCAAAACAAAAAAACCGCCCCATGGAATCTGTTTTCTCCGGGGCAGTTACATTCAATCAAAACTATTATTTCACCCAGCCCAGCATCATTTCACGGATGAGCTTGCTGGCGGTGTTGGCCGTTTGCTCAGATGCGTCATAGATCGGTGCAACTTCAACGAGGTCGGCCCCGACTACATTCACTTCTGAATGGGCAATCTCATGGATCGATGCCAAAAGTTCACGGGATGTGATCCCTCCTGCATCCACCGTACCTGTTCCAGGTGCGTGAGCCGGATCAAGCACATCGATATCGATTGTTACATAAACCGGGCGCCCCGCAAGTTTAGGAAGGATTTCTTTCAGCGGCTCGAGCACTTCAAACTTGGAAATGTGCATACCGTTTTCCTTCGCCCACTGAAACTCCTCTTTCATACCGGAACGGATTCCGAATGAATACACATTTTCAGGTCCGATATGTTCAGCAATCTTCCTGATCGGTGTGGAGTGTGACAAAGGCTCCCCTTCATAGTTCTCGCGCAGGTCTGTGTGGGCATCAAAGTGGATGATCGCCAAATCTTTATATTTCTTATAAACAGCCTTCATGACAGGCCAGGACACTAAATGCTCCCCGCCCATGCCAAAAGGAATTTTGTCATCTTTCATTAATCCATCAATGTAGTCTTCGATAGTATCGATACTTTTTTGCGGATTACCGAACGGAAGCGGGATATCCCCGGCATCAAAGTAGTTGATTTCTTCCAATTCGCGGTCAAGGTAAGGACTGTACTCTTCAAGCCCGATGGATACCTCGCGGATGCGGGTGGGACCGAAACGGGAACCCGGACGGTAGCTCACTGTCCAGTCCATCGGCATGCCGTACAGCACAATCCGGCTGTCTTCATAAGAAGGATGGCTGCCGATAAAAACATTTCCTGAATAAGCTTCATCAAAGCGCATATTTCATGACTCCTTCCAAGATAAATATTGACATAACAACGTTAAACAGTTGATGCATTGCGCTTTAGCACTGTAAAGCACTAAGAGGGACAGTCCCTCTTAGTGCTTTAACGCAATAAAGGGGAAAGCTTCTTTTACTCTGTAAGATCCTTAACGAACTTAGGCAGTACGAAGCTGGCTTTATGAAGCTCTTTTGTATAATATTTTGTCTCGATTTCATGAAAACGGTCGTCGCTTACTTCCAGCGGGTCATGCTTTTTAGAACCTACCGTGAATGCCCACAGACCGCTTGGATAAGTCGGAATGTTTGCCGTGTACAGGCGTGTGATAGGGAAAATTTCTTTTACATCGCTTTGCACCTGGCGGATCAGATCCGCTTTGAACCACGGGTTATCACTTTGCGCAACGAAGATGCCGTCTTCTTTCAATGCTTTTGAAATGCCTGCGTAGAAGCCTTTTGTGAACAGGTTGACCGCCGGGCCTACTGGCTCAGTGGAGTCGACCATGATGACGTCATATTCGTTTTCACTTTTGGCAATATGCATGAAGCCGTCGCCGACCTGCACTTCGACTCTTTCATTCTCAAGCTCTCCTGCAATTTCAGGAAGGTACTTTTTGGAGTACTCAATGACTTTGCCGTCGATTTCAGCAAGTACCGCTTTTTTAACAGACGGGTGCTTCAACACTTCACGGATAACGCCTCCGTCTCCGCCGCCGACAACAAGAACCGTCTCAGGGTTTGGATGAGTGAATAATGGTACATGCGCCACCATTTCATGATATACGAACTCATCTTTTTGAGAAGTCATGACCATATCATCAAGAAGCAGCATGTTCCCCCACTCTTCTGTCTCGACCATATCAAGCTTTTGAAATTCCGTTTGCTCTGTATGTAAAGTTTTGTTGATTTTCATTGTAATTCCGAAGTTTTCCGTTTGTTTCTCTGTAAACCAGAATCCACCCATTTTATCTTCATTCCTTTTCTAATTAATTCTCGGGGCCAGGCACAAACCTCATCATAAATATCCTTCCCCAACACCATAAATACAAACATGAGAAAAAGTATAGTCTAATTTGGCGAAAATACAAGAATAATTTTTAATTTCTTCCTATACGTTTAAAAAATTCTTCCCCTTTCCATAATGAATACTACCTAGAAAGGCGGAAACAGCCGTATGGATTGGGGGGCTTCTGCATGAGGTAAGGGAATCATGAAGAGGAATGGCAATTCGATGATGATTTATCGCAAGATAGAAGACCGAAATCCGCTTGGTGCTGGCCGCTGGAGCTAAACATTACTGTCCTTCAAAATATTTACTTTCTTATTGAATAAATAAACTAGAATTATAGGAAAAGAGGGATTAACTTGGAAGTGATCACAAGTTCCCGTATACAAAAAACCAAAAAATACGTGCGTGCCGCTATCATTCTCGGACTGTTTTCGACTTTGTTGATCCTTGTGGGGCTTGCAGGCTTGTTCACCTATGCAAAAATCCAGGGACCGCCGCCCATTGCTGTTCCTCAGTCCACTCTTTTTTATGGAGCAGACGGTTCAATTATTGGCGAAAGCAACAACGGGGAAAAAAGGTACTGGGTCCACCTTAAAGATATATCGCCTGATTTGATTGACGCTACCCTTGCCATTGAGGATAAAGGGTTTTACTCCCATCACGGTTTTGATTTCAAACGAATCACAGCCGCTGCCCTTGCCGATATGAAGGCAATGGCAAAAGTCCAGGGAGCTTCGACGATCTCACAGCAATATGCCCGCAACCTGTTTCTCACCCATGATAAAACCTGGAAAAGAAAGATCTCCGAGGCGCTGTACACCTTCAGGCTGGAGATGAATTATACAAAAGAGCAGATTCTCGAAGGATACCTGAACACGATTTATTATGGCCACGGTGCATATGGTGTCCAGGCGGCAAGCCAGTTTTATTTTGGGAAAAATTCCGATGAACTGACGATTGCTGAATCTGCGATGCTTGCGGGGATCCCGAAAGGACCGAGCTTATATTCACCACTTGATTCCTTTCAGTCAGCCAAAGACCGCCAGGAAATCGTCCTGAATGCCCTGAAAGAGGATAAAATCATTTCTGAAGAGGTTGCTTCCGGGGCAAAAACAGACAGACTGGAGATCGTCGGAAAATACCCTCACCAAACAATTGAAACGGCTCCTTATTTTCAGGATGTGGTCAAAAATATTCTTCGAAATCAACTGGGCATCGACGAGCGGACGATCGAACTAGGCGGACTAAAGGTGTATACCACCCTGAACCCGAAACACCAGAAGGCTGCAGAAGAAGTCATTGAACGGGAAATCAAACCGGCTTCGGATATCCAGATCGGATTCACAGCCATCAATCCTCAAAATGGATATGTAACAGCCATGGTCGGGGGCCGAAATTATGAAGAAAGCCCCTTTAACCGGGCCGTCCAGGCTGTCAGGCAGCCAGGCTCTACCATCAAGCCGCTGCTTTATTACGCAGCCGTTGAAAAAGGGTTCACCCCTTCCACAACCATGAGGAGTGAGCTGACGACATTTACGTTTGACGATGGACAGAGTGAGTACTCTCCGCATAATTTCAATAATAAATATGCGGACGATGACATCACCCTGGCTCAGGCGATCGCCATTTCGGACAATGTCTATGCCGTCAAAACCCACCTCTTCCTTGGAGAAGAAACATTGGTGGATACGGCGAAGAAGTTCGGCCTCTCCACAGCCATAAAAAAAGTTCCTTCGTCCGCTCTTGGGACTTCAGGTGCCAAGGTTGTCGATATGGTGAATGCTTACGGAATGTTTGCCAACGGCGGTTACAAAATCAGCCCTGTGTTCATTACGAAAGTAGAAGGCTTCGACGGGGAAACCATCTACGAAAATAAGCTCGAAAAGGAGCAGGTGCTCGATCCGGATGCAGCTTACGTCATGACCCATATGCTGAGCGGGATATTCGATCCAAAGTTGAATGACTACTCGACAGTCACCGGGATCACCATCAAAAAGCATACAACACGTCCATATGCCGGAAAGTCTGGGACGACCAATTCGGATAACTGGATGATCGGCTTCGCTCCGCAGCTGACAGCCGGAGTCTGGACAGGATATGATAAAGGAAAAGAAATATCATTGGTTGAGGATAAATATTACGCGAAGAATATCTGGGTGCACTTCATGGAAGAAGCATTGAAGGATGAGCCGGTCAAATCATTCAAACCGACAAAGAATGTAAAAGGGTATCTCGTCAATCCCCATAACGGCAAGCTGGCCACAAAGGACTGCCCGGTCCAGCGCTTCACCTATTTCGTAAAAGGCACCGAACCGACCGAATACTGCGACGAACACCTTACAGAAGAAGCACCGACCAAGCAGCCAGCAGCAGAGCCAAAGGAAAAAGAGACTCCTTGGTATAAGAAGTGGACGCAGTGGTTTTGACATAAAGAGCGGGATGGTCCCGGCCAGCCGTGTACAGATTGGCGGGCTTCGCATAAAATATTAGAATCACAATGAACATAGTGACTTGATAATGACTTATCGCAAGGAGAAAGATTGAAGTCCGCTAGCCGCTGGTGTCTTGGAGCTGGATTGAATAAAAAGCGGAAGCGGCCGGTCAGCGCCGTACTGTTTGGAGCGCTTTCGCATGAGATATAGGAATCACGAAGAGCCCCGTAATTCGATGATGCCTTATCCTAGAGGGTGGGAGAGCTCGGTCAGCTGCGTACGGACTGAACTGATTCCGTATGAAATATTGGGAACACGGCAAGCGTAGCGATCCGAAGTTGACTTATCTCGAGGAGGTGTCAGGAAGTCTGCTAGCAGCTGGGCCGTGGAGCTGGATTCTCAAGGTGAGAGATTGAAGTCACTAGCAGCTTGGTCCGGGGAGCTGGGTTGATAAAGAGCTGAAGCGGCTTGCTTGTAGGTGGATTTTTGTTAATCTGGCCACTTCACCGAGAATCCCGTCCCTTAGTGGTACATTTCTTTGCTGTTCTTATCTCTTCATGCAGGATTCAGCCCTTGAAAGGAGACTATTTTTAATCATCACCCCATTACTCGACGATCCCTCTTTTATAATAGGGTGTTTTCCTCTTAATCACCCCATTACTCGACTGATCCACCTTTATAGCAGGGTGTTTCTCTCTTAATCACCCCATTACTCGACTGATCCACCTTTATAGCAGGGTGTTTCTCTCCTAATCACCCCATTACTCGATTGATTCTCTTTTATAACAGGGTGTTCCTCTCTTAATCACCCCATTACTCGACTGATTCTCTTTTATAACAGGGTGTTTTCCTCTTAATCACCCCATTACTCGACTGATTCTCTTTTATAACAGGGTGTTCCTCTCTTAATCACCCCATTACTCGACTGATCCACCTTTATAGCAGGGTGTTTCTCTCCTAATCACCCTATTACTCGACAACCCCTCTTTTATAACAGGGTGTTTTCCTCTCAATCACCCCATTACTCGACGATCCCTCTTTTATAACAGGGTGTTCCTCTCTTAATCACCCCATTACTCGACGACCCGCCTTCAGAACACGGGTTTTCTCCACCGAATTACCAACATAGATCAAAACGAAGGTACAGTCCCCAGGCGCCGCCGGAAGTCGCTTACCCTCAGCGCATGTCGAAGGAAACTATCTATAAAAACATACGAAAAACCCCGGGTTTGTGCGAACCCGGGGTCTTTCATGTCCTAGTTTGTTTTGTGCAAACTGTGATTTAAGTTTACTTTTTTTTAGAAGATTGAGCAAGGTATGAACGATTGTTTCGAACAAATGTCACAATTCGTTCATAGTATTGTCATTTACTGTAAACGGATATCAGACAGACAAACCTTGTTTTAATTTATCTTCAGAGCGCTCCCACATGCCTTCATCATGTTTGATGAGGAAGTCTCTCAATATGCCTTTTGAACGGTCATCCATCACCTCTACGATGATGTGGCGCTTAATCGACTTATCCATCCTGTTCACGTGCTCAGGAAGCGATTTATAGCCTCTTCGCTTTTCCGTATTGACAACCATCTCACAAGCTGTCACACCAGCATAATACGGACCGTTCTCTTTGCGGTCGATGGTTACCCAGACCAGCCAGTACGGCTTGCCGCC
This sequence comes from Bacillus sp. SRL337, assembly GCF_984799155.1. Lineage (NCBI taxonomy): Bacteria > Bacillati > Bacillota > Bacilli > Caryophanales > Bacillaceae > Bacillus > Bacillus sp. SRL337. The sequence goes on from NZ_OZ481793.1 coordinate 4,488,295, forward strand.
TTCTGAATCCTCGCGATTATTGGTGAACTTGATTCTTTTTTCGACGGCGCTCCGGGCATGCATGGCGCCGATGTCCACAAATGCCTCTCCCTCTTCGATATCGACGAATACCGGTGAGACATTATCAAGGCTCAGCGATCCGATTCCGAAGCCGCCATGCCCGTCAGTCGGGTCGCTCTTGATGATATTGAAGCCGACACTTTGTTTCTTTTTATCTTCCATTTATAACAGCTCCTTCTGCTTTATGAAAATAACGAAAAGATACCATAGTAAATTGTATTGAATGCCTGCCCCACTGCATTCATCCCGCCGTTAATCACCGGCCAGATCGTGTAGCGGTCAAGCGGTGTGATGACTAGTATCAGGAACAGTAAAACCCCATACTGCTCGTATTGGGACATTTTCGAACGAATGCGCGGCGGCGAAAGGTCCTCAATGATCCGGTATCCATCCAGAGGAGGAAACGGCAATAGATTAAATATGAACAAAAGAATGTTCAGGTATACAATCATATTGAACAGGTCGATGAAAAATTGCGGAACGACCGTACCGAACCCGAATGTAATAATGAAGTAGAAAAATCCATAGGCGATGAAAGCAATCAGGAAATTGCTCAGCGGCCCGGCAATGGAAACGAGCACTCCCGCAAGCTTTGGATTTTTAAAATTGAAGCGGTTCACCGGCACGGGCCTTGCCCAGCCGAACCCGGCAATCAAAATAAAAAGCGTGCCGATCGGATCCAGGTGCTGAATCGGATTCAATGTCAGCCTGCCCTGCTTCTTTGCTGTGTCATCCCCAAATTTGTGCGCAACGTAAGCATGAGCATATTCATGGAATGTAAATGCCAGGATCAAGGCAATCACCACGAACGGGAGCTCTTCTAAATTAAAGGCTAGAAAGTTCAATGTCTGTTCTCCTTATACATAAATGAATTTTTTATAAAATTAATGTCTATTCATCAATATTCTCTATCGTCCGGACTTGCTCCTTCTGGAAAATACGATAAAATTTAAACTGGAAGGCTGTATCGACCTTATCCTTCCTTATGATTGTAACAAAATTATAGAACAGGAGCGAAATCCATGCCTTATGTAACTGTAAAGATGCTTGAAGGACGCAGCGAGGGCCAAAAGAAAGCATTGGTTGAAAAAGTCACATCGGCTGTCAGTGAAACGACAGGTGCCTCTGAAGACAAAATCGTTGTATTCATAGAAGAAATGACCAAGAATCATTATGCTGTTGGCGGAAAGCGTTTGAGTGACGAAGCATAATCCTTTCGCATGCCCGGCTGATGAGCCGCTGATCTATTTGAGATCGGCGGTTTTCTTTATGAGCAGGAGCAGCTGGGGGGTATCAGCCAAACCACTAATTCCGACACTGGATCCCCGTTCCACCCTGCAGTCACTGCTGTTTTTCGACTGAAGTTTGTCGGAAAACGGCAAACTCATGTCGAATTTTGATTATAACGTGTCGTTTATCAGCCAAACTTTGTCGAATATCGACCCATATGTGTCTTTTATCGGCCAAACATCAAAACGCTGCCAGCCAGGACACCACCATCGGTTTTATTTTAAGGCTGTTTTCGCATGTATTGTTGCTTCCGAAAAAATCCCAATGGCCGGATTTTTCCCTTGCATACTATGGTTTTCGCTCTGAACAAAGGGAGAAGCTCTTTTCTCTCTTGCTAAACAGGGGTTTATCCGGTTCATTACTCCACTATCTTTCGGAATTATTATCAACTAGCAACAACGTTTACGAAAAGAGCCTATTTTAAAGAAAACAAAAACCCGCCACAGCTAGTGACAGGCTCATCTATTAATTCACAATCTTCTTTTTTAAACCCTCTATATATTCATAAGCAGTGTCGATTTCTTCCACCGTATACTTCTGTTTGCTTTTCAGTGTGAAAACTTTCTCTTCCACTTCTTCGCGGGATAGATTATCGAAATACAGCACTGTCGACACCAGTTCAAGGAATCGCGAAGGCTGCTCATTCATGTCATCCAGGCAGTCCTTCAAGAACGGCATGTCTGTTTCATACATTTTTAAAAAGCCCTGGCCTTCTTCTGTCACAGTATATCGGTATTGGAAGTAGCCGCCTTTCTTCTCTTTCAGCTCGCTGATAAAGCCCATGTTGCAGAGTTCTTCCACACGAAGGGTCAGCTCCTCGGAGTATGGACCATAGAAATGAAACTGAAATTTTTCCTGAAAAGGGAATGATAATTTCTTTGCGATATAGATCATTTTCTGCAGTTTCTTTCTGCCCGTGATTTCACCGGAAGCCAAAAAAGCACTCATTAATTTAGCGTGGTCCTTTAACACGTTCCTTCATCTCCTACTTCAAAAAAATTACTCGGTGTTCCGTCATTGGGTGCAGGAAGGCTGTCCCAGAAGATGCGCCCGGCAAACCATTGGCCATTGACTTTTGAGACAGCCTCGAGTTTATTGGTCGAGTTCTAAAATTGAACGAATTTGTCTTTTGATATTTCTTTTGGACGATTCATCATATAAAAAGTCAGCAGGATAATAGAGTTTGTGGTCCGTTCTTCTCTTTCCTGAAATCGCATCTACAATATCCGACTGCCTGGACAATTCCTTCAGTTCATTGTTCGGCATCTGCAAGTGAATCGGGAGGCGCTCCTCCTCTTCCCCCGGCCGGTAAAAGTCGTAAGGGAGATCCGATGATGAATCGACGACCAGGTAATACTCCGGGTCGATTCCGGCTTTTTTGAATAAGCCCTCCAGCTCGCTGTGTTTCTTATATTCTTTCGCCGGATCAAATTCCGCATATTTGAATAGATTCCTATTCATAAAGCGCCGGCAGAGATCGCTGAGAACAGGGTCATCTTCCTCTTCCCACGTCTGGAAGTAAAACATGATGACCGCTTCATCCAGCTTTAAATAATCTTCAAGCGAAACGTTTCCTTCAAAGAGGGAGTAAAAATGGAGAGGATCATATTTGAAAGAATACGATTGTTCATGAAGTTCTTTTGCACGATGAAGGATTTTCGTCAGAATGACCTCGGCACTTCGTGTCACAGGGTGGAAATACACTTGCCAGTACATTTGGTAACGGCTCATTATGTAATCTTCAACAGCATGCATCCCGCTGGATTTAATGACGACCTGGTCTTCGCGCGGCCTCATGACACGCAATATCCGTTCCATATCGAAGTGGCCGTAGCTGACCCCCGTAAAGTAAGCATCACGCTGCAGATAATCCATACGGTCCGCATCGATCTGGCTCGAAATCAGGCTGACCACCTGTTTGTTTGCATAGGTTTTGGCTATGACTTCGGCAACGTGTTTAGGGAAGTCCTTACCCACTTTTGAAAGGACCTGGTTGACCTCTGTATCTCCAAGGATGATTTCCTGCGTAAAGTGCTCATGATCAAGGTGAAACACCTTTTCAAATGAATGGGAAAACGGCCCATGGCCTAAATCATGCAGCAACGCAGCACATAAAGACAACAACCGCTCATCCTGGCTCCACTCGGGACGGCCCTGGAAGACGTCATCTACAATCCGGCGCACAATTTCATAGACACCGAGAGAATGATTCAGCCGGCTGTGTTCAGCTCCATGGAAGGTTAAGTAGGTGGTTCCGAGCTGCCTGATACGTCTCAGCCTCTGAAACTCCTTCGTCCCGATTAAATCCCAAATGACCTGATCCTTCACATGTACATAACGATGAACAGGGTCTTTAAACACTTTTTCCTCATGCAGCTTCATTTTGGAATATTCCATTCTTTACCCTCTTCCTGTCTAACATATTTCTATTATAGACGGTTTTTCTCCTAAAAACATCTCGAAGCATGTCGAAAAATAAATAGAAATGTTGGAAATTGTTTATTCTCCAAGGGTTGAAAAAAACCGAAAATTTTTTTATCCAGTGAAGCTCTTGACAGCCTCACCCATATCGTTCCCACGCGTCATGACAACGAAACTAGTAGAAAAAAATAATTTTAACATATTCGTATAGATTCCCATATTTTTGTACAGACTTCTAGTAAGAAAAGTTACTCATAAAAGGGAGTTGGAAAGAATGAAATCCAGACAGGATGCATGGACCGAAGAAGATGATTTGCTATTGGCCGAAACCGTATTGCGCCATGTAAGAGAGGGCAGCACCCAGTTGAACGCATTTGAAGAGGTAGGAGACAAATTGAACCGGACTTCTGCAGCATGCGGCTTCAGATGGAATGCCGTGGTCCGCCACCAATATGAAAAAGCACTGGGGCTTGCCAAGAAACAACGCAAGCAGCGTCAGCGCCTGCTCGGCAAAGATCAGGGCGGCAAGAAAAAGCTGTTGTATCAGCCTCCAGCCCCGTCTTATGATGAAATCGATGCTATGTCTCTATCGATGTCAACGGAAATGGGCGATGAAAAAGAAGAGTATACTAGCCCGGTAATGGAAACACTGGAAATGATGGAGGCCTCAGAGGCAGCGGATACTGAATTTGCGGAAGAAGCATTGGAAAAGATGGAAGTAAGCAGCACTGCCGTTTCAACACCGCCGGCTCAAGCACCAGCCATTCAGAGTGTGCCGGTTCAAGGCAAGATGGAAATGTCCCTAGAAAAAGTCATTGCCTACTTGCAAAGCCTTGCGCACTCCAACTTCAGTTCTGATATTCTAAAAAGTGAGAATCAGAGATTGAAGCACGAGAACGCCGAGATCAGACGCCAAAATGCCGAGCTTGAGAAAAAGATTGCCAAGCTCGAGAAAAATACTGTGACCATGCAGGAAGATTACGAAACATTGATGCAGATCATGAACCGTGCAAGAAAGCTCGTCCTGTTTGAAGATGAAGAAGGCAAAGCGCCAAGGTTTAAAATGGATCGCAATGGAAATCTTGAAAAAGTAGCAGAATAATTCAAATATCACTGGCCGACTTACGGCCAGTGTTTCATCTTGTAGACAAAGTCCAATGTATTGATTGAAGGTGATTTCCATTACAGGGAAATGCCTCCGCGTGAACTAAAAAGCGGACGTTCAGCGTCATAAAGAATTGGAGGGCTCCTGCCTGAGATAAAGGGAACACAACGAACAATGGGAATTGATGTTGACTTATCGCAAGGAAGGCGACCGAAATCCGATAGGGGCTGTCCGCCGATCAAGGAGAAAAGAGCAAGCAGTCAGAGCGTCCGGTGTTTTTTAGTCTGGCATTTCGGCAGGGACGGTCACAGCGGGGAAAAAACCCAGGGAATGGACCAGATTTATAGGGGTGAACTAAAAAATTGGGGCAATAAGTAAAAGAAAGGACCAACTTTTGAAGAACACACTAAGTTATTGGTTCAATAACTAATGAAATACACCGATTTCTTAAGACACCCAGGAAAAATTGGTGCCCTAATCAAGGGAATGGACCAATTTTTTCGGGACACACTTGAATGTTGGTCTACTATTAAAAAGATTGGACCAAAACAAAGATACAACCATGGTTCAATACGCAGCTGTCTCCAGCATTGCGCTCCTAACCAAAAAAGCCGGAAGCCAAAACGGCAGCCGACTCTGAATGCAGGATCATCTCTCCAGCACTTTCTCATTCCTTTGATGGACCCTGTCCAAATAGTTCTCATACAAAGAGAGCTCCTCACCCTCCAACTGGCTTGCAAAAATCTTCCCGCCGAACCCTTTCAGCGACTGCAGAAACCGCAGCATTGTATCCTGAATCGTCAGTTCAGTGCCCAGAAGCTCTGACAGGGACGCCATGACTTCCGGATGAATTTCCGGAAAGACAAACTTCCTGCTCTCTTCTCTTTTACCACCCTGATAAAAGTCTCTTATGACCCGTGCCCGTTCCGAACCGCTGCCATTTACACAAAGATATATTTGCACCGCTACGCCGTTCCGGATTCTTCTTTGGGAAATGCCCGCAAATTTTTTGCCGTTTATGCTGAGGTCATAACTTCCCGGGCAGTAGGAATTAGTGATTTCCTTTGCTTCAATATCGACCGGGAAGTCTTTGAACATGTCCTTTGACAGCTGAAGCATTGCATCGTACCCGCGATTGATATCAATTCCTTTTTCCGAATCGGGGAAAACCAGGGAGAGATTGAGGACACCTTCATCCAGAACAACCGCCAAACCGCCGGAGTTCCTGACTATGTAACGATATCCACGGTCTTCCAGTACGTTCAATCCTGCTTCCAATGCCGGAAGCTTTGTATCCTGGATACCGAGAACGATTGTCTTATGGTGGACCCATGATCTTGCTGTTGACGGCGAATTCCCGGCACCGACCGAGGTACAGAGGGTATCGTCCATGGCAAAGGATTGAAGGGCGTCAAACATCGGCCCCAGGCTGGACTGGTCAATGATCCTCCATTCCGGCTGTATTAACAATGATTCATTTTTTTGCGATTCCATCGATATTTCTCCTTCAATTATCATGGGGATTATTATACCACATCCCCGAAAAGGAATACGAAGCAAGAAAAACAAGGGCAGATGCCCCTGTTTCCTATAACTCATCCAATCTGTTATTCAAAGCCTGCTTTTGCTGCTCAAGCTCCCCAATTGAATTGGTGAGCATCTGTTTATAAATGCCAATGATGCTTTCACCATAGTTTGTACCCGGGACTGCCCATCTTCCATTGAGGGCTGTCCAATATCTGGCGACTCCTCTGGTGACTAAATTGAAACGCGGGTCGACTTGCTGAAGACCTTCCGGAATACTTCCCGTGGACGCATATGCATATAGATGCTGGATATGTGCATGTACACCAGTTTCAGGAGTTGAAAAGCTTGCCCCTGGAGAACCAGGTCCAGTTGCACCGATTCCGGCAAAATTATTCTGCTCTTTTTTCACGATCCCTGTAAAGCGGAAGTAATTCGTCTCATGAATCGCTTGTGCGTAAGCAACGTCCCCTCTGATCCCGTACCTTTGTCCATAAGCTGTATAAAACCGGCCGAGCTCAGGGGCTTCGGGATTCACAGTTCTGACGTAGTCATCAAGCTGATGAGGATGAAGAAGAGTATTCCCGCTGATTGTAAAAAGTTCTTCAGGCGCCGGCTCGGGCGGCTTAGTGGGGACAGTTCCTTCTTCTCCATCAATGATGATGAAGGCTCCTGGAATGCCTGCCTGCTTGACCTTATCTACCTGCGCTTCCGCATTTGCTTTCACTCCATACGCACCCGCCTGCACCCTGTAATATTGCCTGCCTGAAATCACAGCAGGAACAATAAAAGATGCTATCCCTTTGGAGGTTAAGAAGTCCACTCTTGCCTCAGCGTTGTCACGGTCAGTGAAGGAACCAGCAATTACTTTATATATGGCTCCCCCCGGTGAATCTTTTGCAGGAAGAGACAGCGCTTTGGCAACTCCTTCTGCAATAGCCGCCGAGACGTCATTGATAAAGGCAGGATTGTTAAGAATTTTCAGGTCAGCTGGATTGTCGACAAATAAGACTTCGAGTAGCAGTGAAGGCATTTCCGTTTCGCGGAGAACATGGAAGTTTGCCCGTTTCTTTCCTCTATCTGTGATGCTGTATTTTTGCCTCACTGAGGACATGATTTCATTGTGGATGGTATTTTGGTAGCTTATTGTTTGCTGGGGGACTGTTCCGTTATATATATAACTTTCAAATCCTCTTCCTCCAGCTGCATTGTTGTGGATTGATAGGTAAAAATCTGCATTCCTGGAGTTCGCAAAGGCTGATCTTTGGCTTAGTGACATCGTGGTATCACCTGTTCTGGTCATTAAAATGGTTCCATTGTAATTTTTTTGCAGGTGATCGCGCACTTTCAAAGCAATGGATAGATTATAGTTCTTTTCCTTGGCATTGCCATAGGTCGCACCAGGGTCATTTCCTCCATGACCTGGGTCAATAATGATTGTACTCATACTATTCATCCCTCCTTTTACTACTTTATTCCAAAAGGGACAACCTGTGTGGACACGAGTCATGATGATATAACACATTTTCCACACAAAAAAACGGCCCCCGGAGGAGACCGCCTTTATTTTCTTATAGAGCCTGGGCAGCCGTAATCAGTGCCAGTTTATATACGTCTTCTTCATTACATCCGCGGGAAAGGTCATTGACCGGGGCATTCAATCCTTGTAGGATCGGGCCTACCGCTTCGAAGTTCCCAAGGCGCTGGGCGATTTTGTATCCAATGTTACCCGCTTCAAGGCTTGGGAACACAAATACATTGGCATCACCTTTGATATCAGAATCCGGAGCTTTCTTGCTAGCAACGGAAGGGACAAAGGCTGCATCAAACTGGAATTCACCATCCAATGGTAGCTGAGGCGCCTTTTCCTTCGCGATGTTCACAGCTTCCGTTACCTTTTCGGTTTCTGGTGATTTTGCTGATCCTTTTGTTGAAAAACTCAACATTGCAACACGCGGGTCGATATCGAACATTTCCGCTGTTTTCGCACTTTCAATAGCGATTTCAGCTAAGTCCTGGCCGTCAGGGGAAATATTGATGGCACAGTCTGCAAAAACATACTTCTCATCTTCACGTACCATGATGAATACGCCGGAAGTTTTGCGGACACCCTCTTTTGTTTTGATGATTTGAAGTGCCGGACGAACAGTATCTGCAGTGGAATGTGCCGCGCCGCTGACCAGACCATGTGCTTTTCCTGTATAGACAAGCATTGTCCCGAAATAGTTTTCATCTAAAAGAATTTTCTTTGCATCTTCTTCGGTCGCTTTGCCTTTTCTTCTTTCCACAAAAGAGTGAACAAGCTCATCCATGAACTCGTTATCTGATGGATCAAGAATCTCACAGCCTTCAAGGGAAGCATTGACCTCTTGGGCCTTTGCCTGCACGCTGCCTGCATTTCCGATGATGACCGGCGTAAGAATTCCGTCTGCAGCCAGACGTGAAGCAGCTGTTAAAATTCGCTCATCTTGGCCTTCTGGAAAAACAATTTTTAAATTTTTTCCTGTGACTTTCGCTTTTAGTGATTCAAATAGGTTGCTCATGACTAAAGCCCTCCTTCATATATCCACTTTTAGCATACTCTTCTGCGGAAAGATTTCAAGAATAACCGACAGTGGCAGCGTTTCCATTGGAAATGTTTTTGTTTTTCGAAAATTTCATCCTTTTTAACCTGCTTTATTGTTCCCTTCAGGCTGTCCGGATATGCAATTCTGCTGAAAACCCTATTAAAAATTGTCGTTTTTCAGTCAAGATTCTAATTCAGGTTATTTGGCCAAACTATGATATAGTAAGGGTGCATATAAGTTTAGAAGGAGTGATATACATGAGTGAACCGGCTCAAACGTTAGATGGCTGGTATTCTTTGCATGACTTCCGTTCAATGGACTGGACTTCTTGGAAAATGCTGTCCAGCGATGAAAGACAAACGGCAATCAAGGAGTTTCATGGATTCCTGGAAAAATTAAATCATACACAAAGTAAAGAAGAAGGAAGCCACGCTCTTTACACAATCGTCGGGCAAAAAGCGGACTTCATGATGATGATCGTCCGTCCGACGATGGAAGAACTGAATGAGCTTGAGACGGAATTCAATAAACTGACAATCGCTGAGTACACTGTACCGACATTTTCGTACGTGTCAGTGGTAGAGTTGAGCAACTATCTCGCGGATGGGGAAGATCCATACGAGAATCCGCATGTACGCGCGCGCCTTTACCCGATCCTTCCAAAAGCTAAGCATGTCTGCTTCTATCCGATGGACAAGCGCCGCCAGGGCAACGATAACTGGTATATGCTTCCCATGGAGGAACGCCGCAGCATGATGCGCAGCCACGGCATGATCGGCCGCCAGTATGCAGGAAAAGTAAAGCAGATCATCACCGGTTCTGTCGGTTTTGATGATTATGAGTGGGGCGTTACATTGTTTGCTGATGATGTCCTTCAATTCAAAAAGCTTGTATACGAAATGCGCTTTGATGAAGTCAGCGCACGTTACGGTGATTTCGGCACTTTCTTCGTTGGTAACCTTCTTGAAGAAGAAAAGATTGCCACGTTCTTGCAAGTATAATTTCTTCAAAAAGACCAAGCAGGTGTTCTGCTTGGTCTTTTCTAATTCGTTCGGCGGAAAACAGTCAAAATAAAAGGCTGTTTTCTAAAAGATTATTGCTTTTTGATGCTTTATTATCCGTCTCCCCATTTTCACGTAGGAGGATTGGAGCGGAAGGCGTGGACCTCCTGCGGGATTAGCGGGACAGGTGAGACCCCGTGGAGTCGTGCGCCTGGAGCGGAAATCCATTACTTTTAAAATAACCACAATCTATGCGAAAACAGCCAAATAAAAAAAGGAAACTAGATAGCAGCGACAGCAGGAGCTGAAAGAACTATTTTTGAAGTTTTTATGAGTCACCATAATCTTCTTTTTCACTTTTTTTGGTCACATGAAGCTTTCATGAGACACCCTACTCTTCTTTTTTTCTACTTTTTCTGGTCCCATGAAGCTTTCATGACACACCCTAACCTTCTTTTTCTACTTTTTCTTGTCCCATGAAACTTCATGACAAACCTCAATCTTCTTTTAACCCCTTTTCTGGTCTTATCATCAAATGGCCGCTTTGCGTTTTTATGGAATATTTCGTCCCCCTCCTACATAAAAATGAAATAGTGAAAATAGGCACACTCTCTTTAACATTTCTTCTTTTATTTTCGGGAAGGGGAGTTTCAGCAGTGTAACCTTAGCTTTTTGTGAATCAGCAGTGAAACACCTTCATTATGAAGGATTTTCGATTAATTAAGGAGGTCTGTATTGTGAAACACTCAAGCGGTTCAAACCCTTATGGATATGGCTACAGCCAGCCATATTACGGCCAGCCCGGAACATATTCAGGAGGGCAGTACTACAGCGGCCAAGGCATGCAGGTTCCACAGTCCGGCGGTGCTCCTAACCCGGCACAAAACCTTCCCGGCCAGCTGCCTTTAGAAGAATCTTATATTGAAAACATTCTCCGCCTCAACAAAGGCAAAGTAGCCACAGTCTATATGACTTTTGAAAACAACAGGGAGTGGAATGCCAAAGTATTCAAAGGGATCATTGAAGCAGCCGGTCGTGACCACCTTGTCCTTAGTGATCCCCAAACAGGGATGCGTTATCTGCTGCCGATGATTTATCTCGATTACATCACATTCGATGAAGAAATCGAATATGAATATCCGTTCGGTTCAGGAGCAGGGCCTGCTGCCTCCTATCCGCCAAGGTAACCTATTAATCTGCGAAAACGAAAAGACTGCATGCCGATTTGGCATGCAGTCTTTTTATTTAGGCTGTTTTCGCATATATTGTTGCTTTCAGAAAGTTCCCAAAAGTCGGATTTCCCCCTGCATACTAAGTTTTTCTCTGAACGAAGAGAGAAGCTCTTTTCTCTCTTCCTTTTTGATTCATTACTCCAGTATCTTTCGGAATTATGATCAGATAGCAACAAAGTTTACGAAAAGACTTATTTACATTGATTTTACAGCTGTGATGATCAGCAGAACCCAGGCAATCAGGAATGCTACTCCGCCTAAAGGTGTTATCGCCCCAAGGACTTTGATTCCAGATAGGCTCAAGACATACAAGCTTCCCGAGAATAACACAATTCCGATAAGCATTAACCAGCCAGACCAGTTAAGCATTGAACTGGCAGCGATATTTCCAGCCAGTACCCCGACGATGAGGATTCCAATCGAATGGAACATCTGGTACAGTACCCCTGTGTTCCATGTGTCGATATACTTCTGTGAGATTTTCCCTTCTAATGCATGGGCCCCAAAAGCTCCCAGTGCCACTGAAAGAAAAGCATTGATGGCTCCAATTATGATAAATGTCTTCATTCCCTAACACTCCCGGTTATAAAAATTTAAAATTCAAACAGCGAGTCTCCGTTTGCCCCATCTTCCGTTTCCAGCTTGCTTTCTTCACTGATTCTTACAGGTTGGGATTGTTGGCTGCTGACCGGCATTGACATTTGCTGTGCCGGCATTTGGCTGGAGAAAACAGGTTGGCTGGAGCTGGCGTTTTCGGTTTCCAGCATGACTTCGCATAAAGCCTTGATGGAGTTGATATGTTCACGAATGTTTTGCGGTCTTTCTGCCTTCTTGGCTTTTAGCAGTTCCTGTTCCATTTTATTGATCAATGAGACATGGGATATATTCATCGTGTCCCTCCTTTGCGATTTTCATATAAAAAAACATACTCTTTCGAGGACTGGGTAATCATTTCCGCTCCCCTCAATAATATGCAAAGACGAAGCCGCCCCTCTTAACAAAAGAAAACTCTATGAATCCTGCTACAATTAGCTATATAGGCTTCTAGAGGTATTGAAAACCATACCATTCATTTCTTCCCTTTCGGTGTAAACCTCAGACAGTTCTCCCCTGATGAACGTAATACGACCAGGGAGGGCATGGCTTTGGTTTTGAATCCATATGCTTTACAGCCTCGTGGATGGGCCGGTTGCCAAGTTGTATAAAAATATTGACATTGAAAACAACTGATTTTCTTATTATCTGGCAATTCTCTCGTCTCCCTATCCAGTCATTCTTCCCTATTCTATCAAACTTATATCCATTTTGCTTGTTACAAACCAGCCTTACTTCTGGAGAATTTTCATTTGGATTTAAGCGGGCCAGAGGCGGATTCAGAATGATTTAGCCGCAGGTGCTCACCCTCCATTCCTTTTGATTCATATCGCCGTTATCTCTCAAGGAAAGAATTCTCTTGGCCTCATCACCTTTTGTCTGATATAAATCGAGTAGGAGGGGGTGACTAACCCCCGACCTCTCACACCACCGTACGTACGGTTCCGTATACGGCGGTTTCACTTAAGTCTGACGCTTGAATTGATATCGATCATATAGGCTCTTCAACCCTTGGTTATCCCAGTATCGGTTTCCAAGGGCATTATGCAGGATTGGGCTACTGGCGACTCGCCAGTAGCCTTTCCTTGTATTTGCCCACTCCCACGCTTTCGTTTCCTTCACTCCGTACTTTCTTAGATTCTTGTACTTTGTTTTGACTTTCTTCCATTCTTTCCATCGTATCATTCGGAGTCTTCTTCGAATCCATTGGTCTAAATTCTTAAATATCGTTGGTGTGTCTGCTAGTTGGTAATAACCTAGCCATCCAACTAGATACCTGTTCAATTTCTCGATTCGGTCTTTCATATTCATGGATTTTCTTCTTGAAGTTAATTCACGAATACGTTGTTTACACCGTTTGATACTCTCTTGAGAGACCCGTATTTTCGGGTTCTTATGAAAAGTGAAAGAAAACCCTAGGAATCTTCGTTTCCATGGGCGATCTACCGCACTTTTCTTTTCGTTTACTTTTAGCTTTAGCGTTCTTTCAATAAATCTCGTGATGTTTTCCATCACTCGTACCCCAGCCCTCTTAGAGCGTACGTAAATGTTACAGTCATCTGCGTAGCGGACGAAACAGAGCCCTCTTTTCTCCAGCTCTTTGTCCAGTTCGTCTAACACAATGTTAGACAGTAAAGGACTTAAAGGTCCACCTTGTGGTGTTCCCTCCGTATTGGGGCGAACCAAACCATCTTCCAAAATCCCTGCCTGCAGGTATCTTCGAATCAGTCTTAGTAGGTTCGGGTCCTTGATTCTTTTACTTAATGTACGCATAAGGCGGTCGTGATTCACTTTATCGAAGAACTTTTCTAAATCCATATCAACAACCCAACGATACCCTTGTTTCATGTAGCTTCTGGCTTCCCTTACTGCGTCATGTCCCCGTTTATTTGGACGGAACCCATAACTGTGTGTAGAGAAGGTTGGGTCATATTCTGTGGTAAGAATTTGTGCGATGGCCTGTTGGATAAATCGATCCACCACGGTGGGAATACCTAGCTTCCTTTTGCCTCCGTTCGGTTTCGGGATTTCGACACGACGGACGGGTTGAGGTTGATAGGCCCCACTTTGAATTTCTTCTCGCAGAGAAACCCAGTGTGTTAGGAGATACGCTCGTAGGTTTTGTACGGGCATCCCGTCGACACCGTGGCTTCCTTTATTGCGTTCTACGCGTTTTATGGCGAGAGTTAGATTTTCTCGTGATAAGATTCTTTCCAACATGATATCGAACTCCTACGTGAATGGTCTGTCTCGTTGTGTGACAACATCTTTCCGCCCTTCTAAATGTCCCCCGCGGACTTCACCGCTCCCTTCATTCAGGAAGGTTGTCATGTTTCTGCTTCATCAAGTGTTGTGTACTCAAAGTGACCATTCTTCTTAAATGATTCGGTCCTTCATGGGAATTCTAGAAGTTCCCATTACTATGACCTCGGCTGACTTCTGGTCGTTCAGCGGACATTCACATGTCCGGTTACGATGAGAGCACCGCATATCGACCAGACCTCCCAGGGTAAGCACACATTCTTCCTCTCCATGTCCCCTCTTCATTTACTCCATACACCCTTCGGCAGTAAGGACTTTGACTTGTTTTGCAGTCTCATCCAAGTGTACGTAGCCTGATGAAGTTCGTGTTCCTAGGGGCGGAGATTTGCCTCCGACTTCCTTCAGATTCTGGGTCGCCCCAGACACCTTTGTCTTTAGCTAACCGCTACTACTGCCTTCACGGATCGGGACTTGAACCCTATAGACTGTGCGCATGCCTGGCACACAAAACGAAGCAAAGCGTCTTCCGCCTTGCTTCGCCTAAAATCTGCAATGTTTCACGTGAAACAAGGATTTATTTGTCAGAATATGAACCCTCTTACTCTATACACCAGTCAATTTCTTTCCCGCCATTCTTTTTCAGCCATTCATTGGCTCTGGAAAAAGGCTTGCTTCCAAAGAAGCCTTTACGGGCAGAGAATGGACTAGGATGTGGAGACTGGATGACAAAGTGTTTGCTGATGTCGATCAGCTTCAGCTTTTCCTGTGCCGGACGTCCCCAAAGCATGAAGACAAGCGGCTTTTCCCTGTTATTCAGTTGCTCGATCACCTTATCTGTGAAGGTTTCCCAGCCTTTGCCTTTATGGGAATGTGCCTTGCCTTCCCTGACTGTCAGCACAGTATTCAGCAGAAGGACTCCCTGTTCTGTCCATTTACTTAGGTTTCCATGATCCGGAATGCGGCATCCGATATCCTCATGAAGCTCTTTATAGATGTTTTTTAAGGAAGGTGGAACTCTCACACCTTTTCTTACTGAAAAGCTTAACCCATGCGCCTGTCCTTCTCCATGATAAGGATCCTGGCCGAGCAGGACCACTTTCACCTCGCTAAAGGGCGTTGAATTAAGCGCATGGAATATATTCTGCTTCTCGGGAAATATTTTTTCTGTCTGGTACTCCTTCTCAAGAAACCCTTGTAATTCATCAAAATACGTTTTTTCCATTTCGGTTTTTAATACATTGTTCCAATCGTTTTTAAGAATCCCAGCCACGATTTACACCCTTTCATGCTAATTCTTATATTCAATTGTTACTTTGTAGCCAAGATGCTGAAAGAACTCCTTCAAGGATTTTTCTGCGTTCTTTTCAGCTGTCTGCAGCAGCCCCTGTTCAACAGCTTCCTGCTGAATCAAGTCTTTGGCCACTTCAGCAAAGGCATACCCTTCTTCCCAATCGACTTCACTCCGGAAGATTCCTTCCACAGAAAACGCTTTAATGTTTTCCATATCAATCGAAGGCGATTGCAGAATCTCTGCTCTAGGCAGTTCTATCGTCATTTCTTTTCCCTCTTCATCTATTGAAATATCATTTTCAGTCACTTTTTTTAAATCAACCCCGGCTAACACAGAGCCCGGCACCACCAACAACAGGTTCCGTTTGGTCCCTGGAATATCAGCGGAAATTTCCTTCCCGAAGATTTTATTATCTTCCTGCTCGATCACTGCTTTGGTGAAAGCCTGTGCTGTTGCCAATGAGTTCATGTCTTTGATCTGCTCGACAAACGATCCCTGTTCCTGCTGGAATGTACTTCCCGAAAGCCATGAATAGATGCCTATCGATAATCCCGATATAACCAGTATCACGATGAGCAGCATAATCAGGAACTTACTCTTCCACACGCTGAATAATGCTTTCCCCGCCTTTAAAAAAGGCAGTCTGACTCTTCCTTTATCTAAAGCGGCCGTGGCACTTGCCTGCTGGCTGCTATCCTTTATTTCTGCTAAAAGAGACTCTATTTCTCTTATTCTAGCTTCATTATTTTTCAATTCATCCACCATCCTCCTTCATATTATAGAAAATATTGTCGTAAGTTGGAATACATAATTCCGAAAACGGGTAAAGTACTCATTACTATTAAATGGAGGAAAAACCCATGAAACCCTTGAAAAACCGGGGTAAAAAGAGACCTGTTCTCCTTACGCTCCTTATTTTGGTATATTTTGGAACAGTCATGTTCTATCAAACTCATAAGCCTCTTCCTGAAGGGCTCTCCTATGAGGGTAAGGTCTTCCGTACAAATGATATCGACTTCATGTACGATCTCTCCTATAAGGACCCCGCCGGACATTTTTCCCACGAATCAAGGATATTTGAACGAATCAATCAAATGATCGCAGAAGCAAAAGACTTTGTCGTCATTGATCTGTTTCTTTTCAACAGCTATTATGACGGAAAATACGATATGCCGGATTTAGCAGGAAACCTGACACAGGCTTTACTAGAAAAAAAGCGGCAGGATCCTGATATCGAAATGGTGTTTATCACCGATCATATCAATACCACTTACGGCTCCCATCTTGCTCCTGAAGTGGAACAGCTCAGGAAGAACGGAATCAGCGTCATGTACACCGACCTGGAACCCTTGAGGGATTCGAACTTTGTCTATAGTTCCATATGGCGGACATTCTTTCAATGGTTTCAGTCGGAACCCGAAGATGAGGGCTGGCTGCCGAACCCCTTGGCCTCCACTGCCCCGAAAGTGACGGTCCGGTCCTACTTGGAGCTATTAAATGTGAAGGCAAACCATCGAAAAGTGGTGGTGACAGACCAGTCCGCTCTCATTACATCAGCAAACCCCCACAATGCGAGCGGTCTCCACTCGAATATTGCCTTTGAAGTCAAGGGCCCGATCATCGGGGATATCCTTAAGACCGAGAAAGCTGCAGCAAGGTATTCAAACGGTCCATCGCTGCCTGATTACAGCAGAAACGGGGAAACCGGGGGCAGCATTAAGGCACAGGTGCTGACAGAGGGTAAAATCTTCGAGAGGGCATTGGAAGAACTGGATAAGGCAGGAAAGGGAGATACCGTCTGGCTGGGAATGTTTTACCTCGCTGAACGGAAAGTCATTAACAGGCTTGTCGGTGCAGCCAGCCGCGGAGCCGATGTAAGAATCATTTTGGATCCGAACACAAATGCCTTCGGCCAGCAGAAAATGGGGCTCCCGAATATCCCGGTTGCTTCAGAACTCCAGCGCCGCGGCGAGGAAAACATCCATATCCGGTGGTACAATACAAAAATGGAACAATATCACACCAAGCTTCTTTATATCAAAAAGAAAGACAGATCCATCATTCTTGGCGGGTCGACAAATTACACCACAAGGAATTTTGAAGATCTCAATTTAGAGACCAATCTCTGGATAGACACTCCCCTCAATAAGGAAATAAACAAAGAAGTTTCCGCATATTTCACTAGATTATGGGAGAACGAAGATGGACTTTATACAGAGAAGTTCAAGGAAAAGGGTTATGAGATCCCATGGTTGAAATACATTGGATATAGAATTCAGAAACTGCTTAATTTTACCACTTACTGAGTTTGTTTAGCTCTCTGAAATCCGGGTAAATAGTAGATATAACGCTTCAGCAAACAATTAGAGGAGGCAGTTACTATGTATGAAGTACACACTGTAGAAAATGGAGTACATGCAACAAAAGTAATTGAGGAATTGAATTCTCTTGGCTATGACAAAGATAACATTTATATCTTTGCTCATGACAAAGAGCGCTCCAAAGACCTTACTGAAGGAACCCATACGGAAAGTGTCAGCATGAGTGAACAAGGCATGTTTGATTCCCTTGGCAACACATTCAAGAAGCGCGGAGATGAGCTTCGTTCCAAAATGGGTTCCCTTGGATTGACCGACTCAGAAGCAGATCATTATGAAGAAGAGTTGGACAAAGGGAAAGTAGTCGTTGTCGGAAGCAAATCCGAATAATCTCCCCGAGATGACTATTTTTTATCTTAACCTTTAACAGCTTTTTATCTTAACCTTAATTGGCTCCCGAATGGGGGCCATTTTTTATGGAAATAGTAAAAAAAGTGCCAGCACACGGTTGAGCGGCTGGTTTGTTTCATTCTTTTAAGGGCTCACGAAAAACGTTGTTTTCGCAATCGGGCGGGGAATTTAGTAAAATGGGAAGTAATCCAGATTTATAACCGGATAAGGAGGCCGAAGTATGGAACCTATTACGCTGGCAAAGGTTCAGGGGTTGATCAATGACTTTGCCCGGAAAGACGTTTATATACATTTAGAAACCACGAATGGAGCTTATGCTTCTCACTTTAATGAAGACTTTTTCTCTGCAGGCGCCTACATACGCAATGCACGAGTGAACTATGAACACGGTAAGATCATCGGCGATGGACCCTTCAGAGCGGGGCTTAAGCTTGAGATCGGCTGGATATATGCTGAAGGCCTGACCCACTTTGAGAAGACAGATAAAAATCAGCTGCTGCTTGCAGGACATGATCATAATGGCAAGCTGGCTGTTGCACTTCAGATCAGTCCGACACCTTTTTAATCGAACTCCCTTTGAATTCTAGGAGGTTACAGTATGCAAAAAGAAAAACAAGTTCTTGTTATATTCCCCCACCCCGATGATGAAGCATTCGGGGTTTCAGGGACGATTTCAAAACATATAAAAGAAGGCACACCTGTGACGTATGCCTGCCTGACACTTGGAGAGATGGGACGCAACCTGGGGAATCCGCCATTTGCAACCCGGGAATCCCTCCCGCTCATCCGTGAAAAAGAACTGAAAAGAGCGGCTGAAGTCATGGGAATCACGGACTTGCGGATGATGGGGTACCGTGATAAGACGCTGGAATTTGAAAATGATGAAAAACTGGCCAATATGGTGACAGAACTCATCGCGGAATTGGATCCTTCACTGATCATCACTTTCTATCCGGGATACTCAGTCCACCCAGACCATGAGGCGACAGCGCGTGCTGTGGTAAGGGCCGTCCGCCGCCTTCCAAAATCCTCCCGTCCAAAGCTGCATTGTCTGGCATTCTCAAATGACTGCAAAGAACATTTGGGCCAGCCGGACATTACGAATGATATCTCAGATGTAAAGGATCAAAAAATCCAGGCAATGAAGGCGCACAGTTCACAGACTGCATGGATGCTTCCGCAAATCGAGGAAGGAATCGCCTCCCAAGACCCGGAAGCCCTCAAATGGGTGACCATTGAACATTTTTGGACGTACAACTGGGAAAACGATCAGGTAGAATAAGGTAATACCGCGACAAGGCGCCGGAACTCTTTCCAGGCGCCTTGTCTATTTTGGCTCCTTTTTTGATAGATAAACCTTCAGTGTTTCCATGAGAATCTGCCGGTCATAGCCTGTCTTCTTATCCAGTCTCCCTGCCCTTTCTTCAACTGTTCTCAAAGGTTCATCATACTATTTTCCTTCACTGGTACTGAGAAAACTTCCCCCTCACCGAACTCCCAATGAGCCACTTCGTATCCATAAGGAACCCTTATCTGCAGCAGCGGATCAGGCTTGAAAAGATTCTGTGAAAAGCTGCAGCCTCCATAAAGGCTTTTAGTTCAACGGGAGCAAGTTCATACACCTGAGTGGATACTTTTCCATCAGCACGGTGATACCGTACTACCACTTCCCCACCCGAGGCAGGATTTGGACTTCGGCAGCAGGAAAATAACCAGTCAGCTTTGCCCTGGTGAAATCCGGCTGCTCCTTCTCTATCATAACCAGCTGAAGCCATTAAACTCTCAAATCACATAATAGCGGTTTTCATGGTTGTCTTGGGCAATGACAGCCACATGCGCTTTCTCTGATTTCAAATCGTATCCGATTGGATAGGCCATAATTTCCGCTTTTTTGAATTCTTCGAGCAGCCAAAGGGCCAAATCAAAGCAATTTTCTGTCATTCCATATTGAGCTCTATTTTTTCCTAAAGTCGCTACATCCTTCTGTGTTCCACTCTTGCCCCTCCTATGAAACTATACTCTTGGCAATGTCTCCATGGGAAAACGGTCAAATTCCTTCCAATCTTTTAAAATACCTTCCGCTCCCTTCCTATGTATCAACTATTTTGCATCCGTGTATTCCTGCATGGCCATTGGATATTTCCACCAACATGATGCTATACTTTATGAAAGACTCAATTCAGGAGGACAAGCTTTGATTAAAAGTATACTGCCTATAAGTGAACAAAGCTCTACTATCATGGATTTCTTAAAGAATGCCATCTTAATCCTTGATGCCGGCTACTGTATCGTTTATTTGAATCCTGCATGCGAAAGATTGTTGAAAGTCAAAAAAGATGATGTCCTTCATATGAATGCATATGAGCTGTTCCCGGATGCCCCGGAAGATGTCCGCCATATCGAAAACACTGTAAAGTATGGAAAGTCTGTAAAGGTCAGAAGAATGCCTTATCAGTTTGGAAAGTTCAATAGTTACTTCAATCTGGAAACTCATGTTCTGGAAGAAGACGGGAAGGTAATTGGAGCAGTCGCTGAATTCTCGGATGTGACGGAGTTTGTCCAAGAAGAAGAAAAATTCAAGTTAAACCTGGAACAAATGGCATCCAATATTATTCTCCTCCCGGAAGGAAAAGGGATCCTCCCACTTAATCAAACGATAATTGACGACTTGGAAATCGAACTGATTACTGAAAAAGTGCTAATCAGTGTTTCTGAGAAAAAGCTTTCTTCCCTGATTGTTGACCTGTCCTCCATCATTGAAGCCAATCACCGCTTTTTCCATTCCATCAGCGGACTCCTGAACGCCCTCAGGCTTCTCGGTGTCAATGTCATTATCACAGGCATGAGGCCCGTGGTTGCGCAGAATATGGTGACTTCAGGTATCTCTTTGGATCAATATAATATTCAGGTCATCCGGTCAATAAGGGATGCCTTTTAGGAAGGGATATCCTTCCTCTTTATTTTTTATTTATAATGAGTGATTACTCACTTTACAATCTTTGGTTTCCATTTTATTATAAGAGTGAGTAATCACTCATTAATATGGAGGTGTTCATTTTGGAATCGATCATCCATTTGAAAACTATTTATAAATCCTTCGGCAAACAAGAAGTCCTCAAGGATATTTCGTTGAAAGTGCCGCCGGGTGAAATTTTCGGTTTAATCGGCCCTTCAGGATCGGGAAAGACGACCCTGGTAAAAATGCTTATCGGGTTGGAATCACCCGATTCCGGAACTGTTGAATTTAAAGGCCAGCCTTTAAAAGCCTCCTCCCTCTATGAAGCTGTAGGGTATATGGCTCAGGCTGATGCTTTATACACCGAACTGACTGCAAAAGAGAATTTGAACTTTTTCGCTTCTCTTTACAGCTTAAAAAAGAAAGATAAAGAGGAACGGATCCGCAGCGTCATGGATACAGTCGATCTCCTCGACCACCTCGACAAGCCTGTTGCCTTGTATTCAGGAGGAATGAAACGAAGGCTTTCGCTTGCCATAGCCCTTCTGCATGACCCGGAAGTTCTGATACTGGATGAACCGACAGTCGGCATCGATCCTTTATTGAGGAAGCAAATCTGGGAGCAGTTTCAAGAGCTGAAAGCAAGGGGGCGGACGTTGCTGATCACCACCCATGTCATGGATGAGGCAGAACGCTGTGACAGACTTGGGCTGCTAAGGAATGGAACACTGCTGGAGAGTGAGGAGCCTTCCTCGATCAAAGTAAAATACGGTGTCTCATCAATCGAAGAAGTTTTTTTATCGACGGAGGTGGATTAACATGCTAAGAATCACTGGTTTTGTCATCAGGATCATCAAACAGCTTTTCAGGGACAAACGGACACTGGCGTTAATGTTTCTTGCACCGGTACTAATTTTGACGATGATGTGGCTCATCTTTGATTCAGATCCATACGTCCCTGAGGTCGGGATAGTGGCAGAGAATGAAAAGATGGTGCAAACAATGGATACAGACGGGTTTATCCTGTTCGACAGCCAAAAGAAAGCTGAAGAATCCATTAGAGAGGGTGACCTTGACGGGTATCTTTCCATTAAGCACGGAGCATCCCCGGTACTTGTACTGGAGGGAAGTGATCCTTCGATCAATCAAAGTGTCATGAAAGCCGTTCAGGCTGTTTTCTCCAATCAGGAGGATAATCCAAGCCTCGATGTTGAATATATCCACGGAGAAAAGGATATGGGCATGTTCGATTCCTTTGGCCCTGTATTGCTGGGATTCTTCATCTTCTTCTTTGTCTTCCTGATCAGCGGGGTATCCTTTTTACGGGAAAGAACGAGCGGGACTCTTGAGCGACTGCTGGCAAGTCCATTAAAAACCTGGGAAATGGTCGTGAGTTATGTACTTGGATTTGGTATATTCGCCGTCCTTCAGGCAGCTTTTATATCCTGGTATGCCATCTATATACTCGATATGCTGATGCTGGGAAGCTTCACCAATGTGCTCATCATCATAGCGTTACTAGCCTTAACGGCATTGACACTTGGCATCCTTTTATCTGCATTTGCACAGAATGAACTGCAAATGATGCAATTCATCCCAATTGTCGTGATACCGCAAATATTTTTTTCCGGACTCTTCAACTTGGACACGGTCACGGATTGGCTGAGCTGGATTGGTCCCTTCACCCCGTTGTATTATGCTGCAGACGGGTTACGGGATATCATGATCAGAGGTGCTTCACTCGGTGATTTAACCGGAAAAATTTCCTACTTGTGCGGATTCTCCCTGCTGTTCATCCTCCTGAATGTTGCAGCATTGAGAAAATACCGTAAAATATAAGATAACTCAATCTTATAAGGAGTTTTCCATGACTGAACAAAATGATATGCTCGATATTTTATTGAACAGTGAAGAAAAGCTGACGGAAAAGCAGCAGAAAATTCTTGAGGCGGCATTGGAGATATTTGCAGAAAAAGGCTTCTCAGCAACCTCGACAAGTGAAATCGCCAAAAAAGCAGGAGTGGCTGAAGGGACGATCTTCCGCCATTATAAAACCAAAAAGGACCTATTGCTTTCGATTGTGGCGCCGACCATGGCTAAACTTATCGCTCCCTTTATCATCCGGGATATCAATAAGGTCCTGAACACGAAATACGAAAGGTATGAAGACTTTCTGAAAGCAATGATCCTGAACCGCCAGGCTTTTTTAAAGGAAAATATGTCTTCCTTCAGGATTCTTATACAGGAAATCCCCTTTCATCCAGAGCTGAAGGAGCAATTCAAGGAACATGTTGCCAGCAAGGTATTGGAACGCTTCAAGCACCTGGTCGAATTTTATAAAGACAAAGGCCAGATCATCGACCTGCCGACCGAAGCTGTCATCCGCTTTACGGCTTCGAGTGTATTCGGCTTCCTGCTCATCCGGCATCTATTCCTCCCTGAAGCCGACTGGGATGATGAAAAAGAAATCGACAGGACGATCCGGATGGTCATGAATGGGATCAGTGCCAAAGAGTAGGTTTAGTTATCGGGGAAAGAAAATAAAAGGAAAAATCGAGGGCGGAATCGTTTATGATTTCGTCCTCGAATTTGATTGATAATCCTTTATGGCAGATGGAGCTGGACGAGTTCCGTTAGGAGATCTCACATCTTCCGCTCCAGTCACTACTGTTTTGAAAATTTTGGACAACACTCTTTCAGGAAAAAAGTCTTTTTACCCATCCCTGTTATGCTGGAATTGTAATTAATTATTTATTCCTTTCCATTTAGATAAATGCAATCATTAAATCTGATACAAATCTTAAGAGCCATCATCTTTTCAGGGTGCACGTTGGAGGACGTTTGAACCAATTCATCGGAAAAATACGTTAAAAATCAAGAAAAAAGGAGTGACAAGATCAATGTGATTTGGCACTCCTTTTGATGTGATATTTTGCATTTTGTACTCGCATACAGAACCTATCAGCTTTTCATTTAAAAAACAGACAAAGGATCCTGCCTTCCTTTCAGCTGCTCTATTTCCCCTCCTGCTCCAGCTTCCTCTCCAGAAACTCTTCTTTGATGGCTGAGAGGAGCTGGTGGTCTGTCAGCAATTCCAGCCCTGTCAGCGCAAGAGCCTTAGCGCCTTTGATCAGTGCTTCATCTCCTTGAGGGGAAGCAGCTGCTTCCCTGAACGGAACGGTATGGGCGACAAGATTATCGGCTCCAATTTTTATATAAGGATGGATTGTCGGCACCACCTGGCTGATGTTTCCTGCATCCGTTGAACCAAGGCCTTCCCTGTCGTTGAGATCCACCGTTTCACCAAATTCCTCAATAGCTCTTTTAAAGGCACCGTCAAACGTTTTATTCAAGAGAAGATTATCAACCTCGTTCTGGAAGGCAATGACGTTCAACTCGGCTCCTGTCGCCAAGGCTGCTCCTTCTGCCACAGCTTTTACCTTCTTGGTCACTTCATTCAAGGTGGCTCTTGTGGCTGCCCGGATGAAGAAACGTGCTTTTGCATATTCAGGAATGATGTTGGGCGCGTCTCCTCCGTGAGTAATGATGCCATGAATCCGGACATCGTCTGTCAGCTGCTGCCGCAATGAATTGATTCCATTGAAGAGCTGAATGACAGCATCCAACGCATTCACCCCTTCATGAGGAGAAGCTGCTGCATGGGCAGGGACACCCCGGTATTCAAAATCAAGCGGATCGACGGCAAGGGAAGTCGAGGTCACTCTTGTAGAATTGGCGGGATGGACCATCAATGCCGCATCTATCCCTTTCAGCAGGCCATCTTTGACGAAGCTTCCTTTGGCGCTGCCATTCGGTCCGCCTTCTTCTGCAGGTGTCCCCAATACTACGACCTCGCCGCCTGTAGTTTCAATGACCTTGCTAAGTGCAATGGCCGCTCCGACACTTGTTGTGCCGATGATGTTGTGTCCGCAGGCATGCCCAAGGCCGGGCAGGGCATCATACTCAGCCAAAAAGGCCACTGCAGGTCCAGGCTTTGCGGACTTTTTTCTTGCCAGGAAGGACGTTTCGTGGCCGGCAACAGCTCTTTCTACCTCGAAGCCTTCTACTTCCAAAATCCCTGAAAGAAGCTTTGATGCGAAATATTCTTCATTACCGATCTCCGGTTTTTCATGGATGCTGTGGCTGGTGCTGATGTATTTCTCTCTCTGGCTTTCGACATTCTCAATAATTACACTTTTTAATCCTGTATTGATTTCTGTTACTGAAGTCATTTTTATTCCTCCTGATTACTTTAATTTTTTGAAGCAGTCTGCCTTACTGGGGCTGATCAATCTCAGTTAATACTTTGGGGTGCGGACGTTATTCGACACTGTTTCGCCGATATTTGACATGGGTTGGTCGGTATTCGACACGGATCGGTTGTTATCCGACAAAGGCCGGCTGTTTTTCGACACTCCCCCCGGCAAGTTCCAGCACAAGTCGGTCGATAGAATTCGCCTGGTACTGGGAAGCGTTAACTGGCAGGGTTTGGCCGATTAACGACATGTGTGATTGATATTCGACATAACTAAGTTGATATTCGACACTGTTTGGTCGATATTCGACATAACTAAGTTGATATTCGACACTGTTTGGTCGATATTCGACACAACTTGGTTGATATTCGACACAAACCAGTCGATATACGACACTATTTCGTTGATTGGCCGTGGTTATCGGCGTTTTTGGATATTTATCAGCTTTTTTCCGAAGTTTATCGGGGATTTTCAAAATTCATCAGCGATTCCCAAAAATCACCTGTGTCTCCGGACTTGG
Source organism: Bacillus sp. SRL337 (assembly GCF_984799155.1). Lineage (NCBI taxonomy): Bacteria > Bacillati > Bacillota > Bacilli > Caryophanales > Bacillaceae > Bacillus > Bacillus sp. SRL337. The sequence goes on from NZ_OZ481793.1 coordinate 4,514,103, forward strand.
TCCTTTACTCTCCACTGTCACTAAGCGGTACAAATGTAGGGATCGTGCTGCCTTTGTATTCTTTTTCGATGAATTCTTTAACGTCATCCTGTTGATAAAGGTCAGCCAGTTTTTGGAGTGTCTCGTTTTCTTTGTCTTCTGTGCGGACCGCAATGATGTTGATATATGGCGTAGCGGTTTCGCTTTCATGGAAGATGGAGTCCTCTGTTGGATTGAATCCGGCGTCAACGGCGATACCGTTGTTGATGATGGATGCGGCTACGTCCGGCAGTACCCGCGGTGTCTGTCCTGCTACCACCGGGACAATTTCAAGATTTCTAGGGTTGTCGACGATTTTATCCACTGAACCATTTCCATCAAAATTTTCCGGCAGCGTGATCAGGCCCGCTTCCTGCAGCAGCAGTAATGCCCTTCCCATGTTTGTTGCTTCGTTCGGCACAGCGATTTTTCCGCCTTCAGGGATTTCGTCTGCTGTTTTGTATTTTTCAGAGTAAATTCCCATTGGGGCAATGACGGTTGTGGCGATTGGCGTTAAATCCAGGTCATGTTCTTTCTTGAAGGCGTTAAAGTAAGAGATTGTTTGGAATGCGTTCGCATCCAGTTCACCTTCTGCAAGGGCGATGTTCGGTTGGACATAATCGGAGAAACGGACGATTTCGACTTCGATGCCTTCTTTTTCTGCTTTCTCTGATATGTAATCCCAAATGCGGTTATCGGAACCGCTGACACCTACCTTGACTTTCACTGTTTCTTCTCCGCTTGTTGAGCTGGAGCAGGCAGCTCCCGTGACTGCCAACGCTAAAATGAGTCCTGCCAAAAATAGTTTTTTCATAGATGATTCCTCCTCTTATCTTCTTCTGATTTTTTTAGATGTGATGTTTCCTAGAGTTTGAAGGCCCTGGACCATGATGACCAGTATGCCGACCGTAATCAGCATGACGGTTGTATCAAAACGCTGGTAACCGTATGTGATGGCAAGATCGCCCAGTCCTCCGCCTCCGACTGCACCGGCCATAGCGGAGGCACCGACAAGACCGACCGTGGCTATGGTGAGGGCAAGCACCAACGAACTGAGCGCTTCTGGGATCAGGAATTTAAAAACAATCTGCCATGGGGTTGCGCCCATGGACTCTGCCGCTTCGATGACGCCCGGCTCTACCTCAAGCAATGAATTTTCTATTAACCTGGCAATATACGGTCCTGCATAAAAGACCAGCGGAACGACAGCTGCGGCCGTGCCGATGGACGTTCCGACAATCAACCTTGTTACCGGGATGATTGCCACCATCAGGATGATGAACGGAATCGACCTGAACACATTGATGATTCCATTTAAAACATTAAACACCGGCAGGTTCTCCATGAGATGCCCTTTGCGGGTGACAACCAGCAGGATCCCCAGCGGCAATCCAAGAAGGGCTGAAAACAATAGTGAAAATGCGACCATCTGGATGGTTTCAATGAGTGCTTCGATGATTTGCTCCTGATCAACTAGCATTTGCTTCAACCTCCTTGATTCTGACTTTTTCCTGGTTGATATACATCAACGCTCGCTTGATCTCACTATCGCTTCCGATGAATTCGACAATCAAGTTGCCGAATGGTACGCCTTGAAGTTCCGTGATATTTCCAAATAATACATTCGTATCGATATCGAATTTCTTTGCAACTTTGGAGAGAAGCGGCTGCCCGGCAGACTCCCCGACAAAATTGATTCTGAAGATTTTTTGCAAACCGGCATTGTACCGGACGATTTCTTTGATTGTTTCCGGCAATGCATCATTCATCACAGTGCTGACAAAATTCTTCGCTGTCGTTGTTTGCGGTTCAGAGAAGACATTGAAGACGGATCCTTCTTCGATGATCTTTCCTGCTTCGATGACTGCCACCCTATCGCAGATTTCCCGGATGACCGTCATTTCATGGGTGATGATGAGTATGGTGATGTTGTATTCTTTGTTGACCTTTCTCAACAGCTGCAGGATCGAGTTTGTTGTCTGTGGATCCAGGGCCGATGTTGCTTCATCACAAAGCAAAATGGCAGGCTTTGTGGCAAGTGCCCTCGCAATCCCGACTCTCTGCTTCTGCCCGCCTGACAGCTGATCCGGATAGTAGTCCGCCTTATCACCCAGCCCGACGAATTCAAGAAGTTCCGTTACACGTTCCTTGACTTCATTGTTTGGAACTTTCCCGAGCTTCAGCGGCATGGCAACATTGGCAAACACCGTCTTGGAATTCAACAAGTTGAAATGTTGAAAAATCATGCCAATATTTCGTTTGACCTCCCTGATTTCTTTTGGAGACAGTTTGGTAAGGTCTTTCCCATTCACGACCACGCTTCCTGAGGTCGGCTTCTCCAGCCAGTTGACACAGCGGATCAAGGAGCTTTTCCCTGCTCCGCTGAAGCCGATGACACCAAAGATCTCCCCTTCGTTTATCTTCATATCGATTCCGTCCAGTGCCCTGACTGGCTGGTCCCCACTCTCATAAATTTTTGTCAGTCCTTGGAATTCAATCATTGTGTATATGGCTCCCTTCTTTAGCTGTATTAAAAAAACCTCTTCCAGGAGATGGAAGAGGTTTTTGGCACGCGGGCAAAAAGGACTCTTCTTATCTCCCAAGCTAAAAGCTTGCTGGATTTGGCACAGTACTAAAAAAATAGTCCGCTGCCGAGGCTTCACAGGGCCAGTCCCTCTGCCTCTCTTGATAAGAAACTTTATTATTTTTATCAAATTACTCAGATTAAAATGTAAAAACCGCCCTGATTTTCCTCCTTTATGCCATTATTTTAAAAAAAAATAAAAAACCCTCTTCTTGAAAGCGAAGAGGGCATGATTATGTAATCCGGCCTCTTCTCATCTTTCAAGCAATGCTTGCTGGATTTGGCACGGTACTAAAATAGTCCGCTGCCGAGGCTTCACAGGGCCAGTCCCTCTGCCTCTCTTGATAAGAAGTATGGAAATTTATTCTGTTTTTTTAACTTGAGTTACACTTTACAACGTCATTTCAAAAGTGTCAATACATAAAAAAATAAATTTTCAAAAATGAGTACTTGATCCTCTTTTGGGTTTGATAGGTTTCATAGGCTATACTTGGAGAAAACAGCAGCAAGTCGGGTATGAAAAATTTTATTCCAAACCATTTGACCATGTGGTGCACCCCATGGTTTATGATAAAAAGCAGGTGCAGGGGGAGAAATATGTATAAAATCAGTGAGTTTGCCAAGATTACCGGTCTCAGCAAAGAAACGCTGCGGTATTATTCAGAGATAAAACTGCTCGAACCGGCATATATTGATCCAAAAAATCACTATCGCTATTATGATGACGGATCTTATTTTCTAGCCATTCTTCTCGTCAAGCTCCGGGACTTCGGGCTTACCATTCAGGAAATGCAAGGAGTAATGAATGATGAGTCCTTCTTTAACCTTGAAGCACTTTTGCTCGAAAAAAGAAGAAATCTCCAAAAGCAAGTGAGCGAGTTACAGGGAAAAATGAGTGAAATTGATCATTTTATTAAATCGGGAAGGGAGCAATCAAATTGATCCAATGGAAAGATGAGACAATCATCTCCGCCAATATTGAAAAGGTATGGAACCTTTTTCTGGAGGAAAACATGCCAAGAATCATGCCAAAAGTCATTGAGAATAAGCCTGTTCATGTTACCGAGGAAGTGACAGGGTCCCGGTATCAGCAAAAATATCAGGAGGGCAAACGAGTCGAAACCTACATTGTTGAGACTCTTGGATACGAGAATACTGAGAACAAAAAGGTTAAACAGATTGGATTTGTCATTGCCAAAGCTTTTGAAATCAATCTCTCCTTCACCCTTGAAAAAATAGATGAGGCACATACCAGATTTATTTATGAAGGTTATAATAAAGGCAAAAATTTTGTCGGACGTGCCATGTTGAAACTTGGGGGAGACAAGAATAATAATAAAGCTGTAGACGATTTTATGGAGCTAGTGAGAAAAGAATCCATGAAATAAGAGACTGTCTATTGAAATGACAGTCTCTCTTGGAGGCTTGCCCCTATGCATAAACATCCATTATCCTGTATGAAATAACTGAAAACTCGTCATTCCTCACTTCGGCCGCTGTTCAATTCCGAAAGAGTAATCTTATACAGTTTGTCATCATCCTCTGCAGGATTTCCCCTGCCGTCCGTGTTATTACTGATGAAATACAGTGTTTCTTTCTCAATATAGACATCCCTTACCCTTCCATACCCTGACAGAACTTCCTCGACTTCGCCCGTGTCCACGGAAAATCTCTTTACCCCTTCACCTCTAAGAGCCGCAAAGTATATCCGCCCATCATAAAAGTCAGCTCCGGACGGTGCCCAAGCAGGCTCGCCCGAATGAACCAGTGGCGGCTGCATCCCTTGGTGTTTTTCACCACCTGTTATCAGGGGCCAGCCATAATTCTTTCCAGCTTGGATCAAGTTGATCTCATCAAAGCCGGATGGACCATGTTCTGTACTGTAAAAATCGCCGTTTTCATTCCAGGCAAGACCTTGGGGATTACGATGTCCGTAACTGTAGACGTAGGAATTTTGGAATGGATTATCAGCCGGAATTGAACCATTCAGGTTCATTCGGAGAATTTTTCCGCCAAGGGAACCTAAGTCTTGTGCATTTTCCTTTACAGTCGCATCTCCAGTGGTAATATAAAGCTTTTCATCCGGACCGATAGTAAGACGGCCGCCATGATGATACTGCCCGCTCGGAATGCCATCCAGCAAGACGGTTCCTTCTTCCCAGACCTCACCATCCAAGTTCAATGTCACAACACGGTTATGCGGCTGGCTGCTGTTTTGGTAAGTGTAATAGGCATATGCAGATGGCCTATCAGGAAAGTCGGGGTGCAGGGCGAACCCGAGAAAGCCAGCTTCGGGCACCTGTGCCAAGGGCTCCTTCAGCTTCACGTTCATTCTGGTGGCCTCTCCATCCGACACCTTTACAATCCCTCCTGTCCGTTCATTGACATAAAAGGTATTCCCGGCCTTATTTATGGACCAGGGCACTTCCAAGTTATCTGCCAGTACTTCAGCGACACGATTCTCCTTTGCTGCAGTTTCCTCATCTTCCTGCGGCTCTTCAGGTTCAGAAGGTGCACTGGAACAAGCGGCAAGAAGCAGGAGACACACAACGGAAGTAAGCTTAAAGCGGCTTTTCATACAGCATTCCCCTTTCAATCATCCTTAAAAAGACTGTTTTGGTATAGATGGTTGCTTTCGGTCAATCCCCAAGCCGGATTCCCCCCCTGAATACAAAGACTTTCTCTTTGAACAGGAAGAGCAGCTCTTTTCTTTTTTATTATCTGATATTTCAAGGTGAGCAGAGTGATCTCTTTCGACATTCTTAGCGAAAGGAGACAAAGTCAAAGAATAGAGACTTAAAAAACACCTCCTTTTTGAATTCTCAGGAGGTGTCAGTCTATTCAGTATGTACCCGTAATAACGAGTTTAATCCACTATCGCACCTTTATTTTCCAAGGCTTCGTATATGGCTCTTGCCACTCCATCTTCTTCGTTGCTGGACGTTTTGTAACGACAGAAATCCAGGATTTCCTCGGCCGCATTCTCCATGGCAACCGGTCTTCCTACAACTTGCATCATGGAAAGATCATTAAGGTTATCACCGACAGCCAATGCTTCTTCAGTCCTAAGCCCTTTTTCTTCAATCAGTTTCTTCAAGGCGATTCCTTTTTGTGCATTAACACTGGTCACTTCAAGATTCTCCCGTCCAGATGCACTGATGGCGAGCCCGCCTGCACGCTCCAGCTGGTCCTTTGCTGTTTGCAACAGGCCTTCATCAAAGGAAAAGACGAGGAATTTATATACAACGTTATCATTTGAGAATGCCTCGCTGTAATCATCGACTACCTTTATATGTCCTTTCTCGAATCGCTCCTGTGCAGCATCCCTGATGGCCTGCTCAGATGTTTCGGGATTGGCTGTCTTAAAGATATCGATAATTGACTGGATGCCTCTTTCATAATCCTCTGTATAAACACCCTTGTTTGTGTATAATTCGAAATAAATGCCTAGGTCCTTTAAAATCCGCATAATATCAAGAGCCTTTTCCTCCTCGATGGAGTTCGTATCCACTACCCGTCCTTCCTCATTTCGGACTTCTGCACCATTCACACAGATAATTGGACAAGTAATTCCCGCCTCCTTGAGGACGTATCTTGCTTCTTCATAAGATCTTCCTGTCGCTACCACAACCTGGACTCCTCTTTCCTGAGCCTCAAGGAGGGCTTTGCGGTTTCCTTCACTTACTTCTTGTTTTCCATTTAAAAGAGTTCCGTCCATATCACTCGCAATTATTGATATCATTTCTTTGTACCTTCTTTCTAAAGGAGATTAAATCCATTGATGCAAGACAAGTTCCTTCCTGCCTAAAGGCATTTTAACATTCCAATGCAAATTTATTGTAAAGATAGACTCAGAGTTATCTTACCCTTATCAGGGTTCCTTATCTAAAAACCGTAAATAAAAAAAGAAGCCCCTTATTTAAGGCTGCTTCACTAGCTTTTCCATCAGGCCGCGTCTGTTGATTTCCTTTTTTACCATTTCTGTAAATTCCACCACAACATCCTCTTCTACCGAACGCTGATATATTTCCATGACTTCATTATCCGTTAGGCCAAAAAGAGAATTCATCCCGTTCACCTGCTGCTTTCGATTGACATTGCTGGCTGTTTACCCTGTTTTACCTATTACTAAACCTTTATTCCTAATTTTTTTCATTTTTTATATGAATTTCAAGATTGATTTACAGAAGTCAAACAGAAGACTCTATCGAATTCGCCAGACTTGATATAAAATTTTGAATATATCTTCTTTTGTTTTTATAATAGAAGAAAGGGGAATGGAAGGGAGGGAAACTTGCTTGGCAGCTTGGTATTTTAAGGTATGTCTGGACAGTTGAATAAATATAAATTATCATGTATTTTATTACGTTGTTGAGGTGAAGTCAAATGGACAAAGGACAATCGAAAGTCAAAGCTAAGGCGAGTACGGGAAATGTGCTTCTATTTCTGATCCCGTCTCTTTTAGGAATAATTTTATTTATGATCCCAATCCCGCAGGATGATGCGGTTACGATTCCGATTGCAATTCTTTCCGGATTCGTTCAGGACACGATTGGGGAATATGTCCCAGCCATCATGACCGGATTAATTATCGTGACGGTTTTGGGTTCTTTTGCAGCTAAAATCTTTAAACCCGATATTATTATGAATAATGCCTTCTTAAATAACTTATTTGCTGTCAATACGGTATGGCTGATCATTCGGCTTTTCGGGGGAATCTATGCCGTAATGACGCTATTCCAAGTTGGACCTGAATGGGTCTGGTCTGATGCTACGGGCGGATTACTGTTGAGTGTGGACGGGCTGCTGACCATCCTCTTCTCAGTCTTTCTCTTTGCCGGCCTGTTCCTGCCGCTCCTGTTAAATTTCGGCTTGCTGGAACTGCTGGGTGCCCTGATGACCAAGGTGATGAGACCGCTGTTCGGACTGCCTGGGCGTTCATCGATTGACGCTCTTGCCTCCTGGCTTGGTGATGGAACCATCGGGGTGCTTCTGACGAACAAACAGTATGAAGACGGCTATTATACTAAAAAGGAAGCCGCCATCATCGGGACGACATTCTCTGTTGTATCCATTACCTTCAGCCTTGTCGTCATTTCTGAAGTAGGACTCGGAGATTACTTCTTGCCATTCTATGGAGCCGTTGTGCTGTCAGGGGTTGTAGCAGCCCTTATCATGCCGAGGATTCCACCGCTCTCGCGAAAGCCGAATACTTATTATAACGGCCAGGAAGGCGAGGATACAATGGAACTGATCCCAGAAGGATACTCACGACTGGGATATGGTTTCGAGCAGGCGCTGGTACAGGCCCGCAAAAATAATAACCTGGGAAAATTCTTTGCAGATGGATTTAAAAATGTATTGGATATGTGGCTTGGGGTTGCACCTATTGTCATGGCCATCGGGACAACCGCATTAATCATCGCTGAAAACACACCTGTCTTCAGCTGGATCGGAATGCCTTTCATCCCGATTCTTGAACTATTGCAGGTTCCTGAAGCTGCGGCTGCATCCGAAAGCATCCTTGTCGGTTTCGCAGACATGTTCCTCCCGGCAATCTTCGGGTCAGGGATTGAAAGTGAACTGACACGCTTTGTCATTGCCAGCCTTTCCGTGACACAGCTGATCTATTTATCAGAAGTAGGCGGATTGCTGCTGGGCTCAAAAATCCCAGTCAACTTTAAAGACCTGGTATTCATTTTCTTGGAAAGAACGATCATTACCTTGCCGATTATTGTAGTAATCGGGCATATCATTTTCTAACGTTGATTCGTCCCCCGCAAACCATCTGGGCTGCGGGGGTTTTTATTATCCGGGGGACTATATTTAACGCAATAATGTTGTCCATGGGCACAATCAACCTGAAAGTTGGAGCAAAAGCGTCTTTTAGACATAATCCCCAGTGAAACTGGACATTTAAAAAAGCGGATGCACCAGGCATCCGCTCATTCAATCCTACTTTTTCAATTTGTTCAGCATATCTTCTGTCATACGCGCAAGATCATATTCTGCCTTGAATCCCCACTCTTCAGCCGCAGCAGAAGCATCAATTGAGTTCGGCCAGCTTTCAGCGATTCTTTGTCTGACCGGGTCTACGTCATAGTCGAGTTTAAAATCCGGAATGTGCTTGCGGATTGCTGCCGCCACCATTTCCGGTTCTACGCTCATAGCTGTGACGTTGAATGAGTTTCTGTGTTTCAGCTTGGATGGATCTGCTTCCATCAAATTAATGATGGCATTCAGTGCATCCGGCATGTACATCATGTCCATATACGTGCTTTTGTCGATATAAGAAGTATAAGAGCCGTTTTCAATTGCTTTATAATAGATATCGACTGCATAATCGGTTGTGCCGCCGCCCGGTGGTGTCGCATAGGAAATCAACCCGGGGAAACGCAAACCGCGGGTATCCACGCCAAATTTATTATAGTAATAGTCACAAAGCAGCTCACCAGATACTTTGTTGACACCATACATTGTGGTCGGACGCTGGATGGTGTCCTGCGGAGTTTGATCCTTTGGAGTTGACGGTCCGAATGCTCCGATTGAACTTGGTGTAAAGAACTTGCAATTAAGTTCTCTCGCCACTTCAAGTGCATTCACAAGCCCGCCCATATTCAGGTTCCATGCCAAAAGCGGTTTTGCTTCTGCTGTCGCGGATAATAGTGCCGCTAAATGGATGATCGTATCCACTTGATGCTTCTTGGCTATATCAAGCATCTTTTCTCCATCAGTCACGTCAAGGATTTCAAACGGTCCTCCTGTGACCACTTCACTATCGATTGTGCGGATATCCGTAGCAATGACATTGTCTGTGCCATAGATTTCGCGCATCTTAAGGACAAGCTCCGACCCGATCTGGCCAAGAGCCCCCGTTACTAAAATCTTCTTCATCTTTTGCAACCTCCTGTATATAAAGCGCAAGCGGCCGTTCAGCGCCGTACAGATTGGAGGGCTTCCGCATGAGATAAAGGAAACACGGCAAGCAGAGCGAGCCGATGTTGACTTATCGCAAGGAGGAAGACCGAAATCTGCCAGGCGCTGGCCGCTGGAGCTGGATTGACTATAAAGCGCATGCGCCTTGTTCAGCCCCGACAGGCATAAGACGAGCCGGCGGGAAGGTTGCTCTTTAACCTTCTTGACGGATGGGCTTATGACCCCGAGGGGCTAGGCGCTGGAGCTGGATTAACTATAAAGCGCATGCGGCCGTTCAGCGCCGTACAGATTGGAGGGCTCTCGCATGAGATATAGGAATCACGAAGAGCGACAGCGATTCGATGATGACTAATCGCAAGGAGAGAGACCGAAATCTGCTAGGCGCTGGCCGCTGGAGCTGGATTGACTATAAAGCGCAAGCGGCCGTTCAGCGCCGTACAGATTGGAGGGCTCTCGCATGAGATATAGGAATCACGAAGAGCGACAGCGATTCGATGATGACTAATCGCAAGGAGAGAGACCGAAATCTGCTAGGCGCTGGCCGCTGGAGCTGGATTGACTATAAAGCGCCTTGTTCAGCCCCGAAGGCATAAGACGAGCCGGCGGGAAGGTTGCTCTTTAACCTTCTTGACGGATTGGCTTATGATCCCGAGGGGCTAGGCGCTGGAGCTGGATTGACTATAAAGCGGAATGGCCCCGCTCAGCGGCGTACAAACTGGAAGGCTTCCGCATAAGATATAGGAAACACAACGAACACCGTGAGTTGATGTTGGATTTTTTCCAGGACAACTCTTAGGCTCTTCGTCCGTTCCGGTGGGTACGAATCCTCGGCAGCTGGACTGCGGGATTACATTCATTGGGTACGTAATCCCGCAGGAGCCGCTCACCTTCCGCTCCAGCAATCCCTTTATAAAACGCTTCTATTTTCAAAAAGTATCCTGATAAAAACTCTTTTTAGATCAGGTCCATCTCTTTTCCGACTTTTTCATAAATGGCAAGTGCATCATCGAGCATCTCTTTTGTATGGGCAGCTGTCGGCATATTTCTTACACGGCCCGTCCCGCGCGGCACTGTAGGGAAGACGATGGATTTTGCATAGACGCCTTCTTCGTTCAGGCGCTTGCTGAACTGCTGAGTCGTTTTTTCATCACCGACGATGCAAGGTGTGATTGGTGTTTCACTTTTGCCGATATCAAAACCGAGTTTCTTTAAGCCTTCTTTCAGATATGTGCTGTTTTCCCACATTTTATCTTGAAGTTCTGTGCTGTTTAAGATCAGCTCGAGTGCTTTTGTTGTCGCTGCTACATCTGCAGGTGTCAAAGCAGTGGAGAACAAGAATGGCCTTGATGCGACTTTCAGCCAGTCAATCAGGTTCTGCTTACCAGCAACGTAGCCGCCGATGACCCCGATGGCTTTTGACAGCGTACCAATTTGGAAGTCCACCCGGTCAGACAATCCGAAATGTTTAACCGTACCGGAACCTTTTCCAAGGACACCGGAACCATGGGCATCATCCACATACGTCATGATGTCGAATTTTTCGGCGATTTCCACAATTTCCGGAAGCTTCGCAACATCACCGTCCATAGAGAATACACCATCCGTAATCACCATTACTTTATTGTATTGGCCCGATTCAACCGCTTCTTTTGCTTTGGCATGAAGATCTTCCATGTCAGAGTGGTTATAGCGGATCACTTTCGCGCGGGAAAGCCGGCATCCGTCGATGATGGAAGCATGGTTCAATTCATCAGATAGGATGGCGTCATGCTTATTCATGACAGCAGAAATGGCTGCCATATTACAGTTGAAGCCAGATTGGTAAGCAATCGCTGCTTCCGTTCCTTTAAACTCTGCTATTTTACTTTCAAGCTCCAGGTGGATGTCGAGGGTACCATTGATGGTACGCACTGCTCCTGCACCGACACCGTATTTTTCAACGGCTGTGATTGCTTCTTTCTTCAGTCTCTCATCGGTTGCCAGTCCAAGGTAGTTGTTGGAAGAAAGATTGATCAACTCTCTTCCGCCGATTTTAATGATTGGGCCGTTTGCGCTTTCGACTGGATCGATCTCGTTATAAAGACCGCGGTCTTTTAAATCGTTCAGGTTTTCACTTAAAAACTGATCTAATTTTTTGCTCGTCATATTATTGAACCCTCCATTATAAAATAGTGAGAAATGTAAACGCTTCAAAAACAATTGTACGCCCCAGACGTACATTATTATCAAGCTAATCTATAGTGGTCAGCTATATTTCATCCTAATTCATTCTAACATGTTTACGTGTGACGGACAAAGTTATTATGCTTAAATGTCCTCTCACTCAAAGTAAGCACCAGCAGAGTAAGCATGATTATTAAACCAAATCGTGATAATCAGAAATAAAAAAATGATACTGACAAAGATCAAGGCAAATTTTCTTGAGTTATTGGCCCTTTGGATTTCATCATATTTGATTGGCCGGATCCCGGACAGGTTAAAAACGACCACCGCTGACAGGAGAATACTATTAATATTCACTGACAACAGTAAAAAGGACGGAAGGACATGCTCCCATAAGGCTGCTCCGATTGTCACTCCAAGGACAATGGCTGGAGGAAGCAAAGCCACTGCCACCATTACCCCGACTATTGAGCTGGGAGAACCTCTCAAGATGGCCAGCGCACCCGCTGCACCTGAAGCGAGGGCCAGGATTCCATCTAAATAATCGACCTTCATCCTCGATAAAAACTCTTCGCTTTCCACTGGGACAGGCAGCAAGAGCCCTGACAATATCGCAATAAGCAAGGAAATCCCGACCCCTGTCAGAACAGTAAGCAAGGCCTGCCTGACAAGTTTGAAATCGCCCAGGATCGAGCCGAAAGCCAGCGAAATCACCGGTCCGAGCAGAGGAGCGATCACCATCCCCCCGATGACAATGGCCGAACTGTTCTTGATGATTCCAATCGTCACCACAATGGAAGAAAGGATGACGAATAATAAATAGTTCAGATGAATATTGCTCATCGACTCAATCTTCACATACAACTCGTGCCTGCTCGCCCGTTGAATCGAATTGCGTTCTTCTTCCTTTTCCTTTTTTTCGTCTTTTATTTCCTCTTCCGTTTTGCGCCTGATGTGGCTCTGGACAGGAAACAATGTAGCTTCGAAGCCGTCGACTACATTGATGATGCTTTCGAGATAATTCAGGATTTCCTCTGAATCGTTGGTTTTGACAATCATCCTGACAAGGCATTTTTCTTTTGAATGATCGCGCACCACGTAAGAAGTAGAATAGAATTTTCGAAGCTTTTCATCCACTTTTTTGAAATGTTTCTTAGGGATGTAGGCTTCAATTAACTGCAATGACATGCTTTCACCCTCTATCGGCTAAACTTTCAGTTGCACCTAGTATTGCTAAGAGTTGGGAAGTTTACTCCAATCGACAAATTCCGGGTTGTGACTGTCACCAGGGAAGTGTGTTATACTGAAGCCAAAAGGAGGCGGTCATTGTGACGACCAATAAGGCATTGCTGGAGCACGGAGAGTTCACCCCTGAACGAATCGCATTTTACAGGGATATCGCTTTTGTTGAAGCAGTCAATTCCCAACACGAACTTCATTACCTATTTTTCTATAAAGAACAATTCCTGACTTATAAAAAAGCCTTGAAGCTCAAACGCAGCTCATTTATCGAACAGGCTTTTAAAGAGGGAATTGTTTTTTTATGTCCGCATCCCCTTGCAGATGAGCTGATCAAGCAGAACATAAAATCAAAGGTGATCAGCTTCAATGAGCTTCACAAAAAACTGCAAGCTGCAATGCCCCCCCAGGAAACATCCTATATATTCAGTGCCCTGGATGCCTTCATCCCACATGAAAAAATCTTCAAACTGATCCGGAACCATTACTATCAGTACCGCCGAAACGGGCAGTTCCTTCACGCTTATAAAATTTTGAAAATCCTGGCTGAAACCGCTCCTGAAAATGCATGGGTACGCCAAACCTCAGCCGATTTAAACTTCCGTCAGTATGAAAAAATGTATATGCAGCAACCGATTAAACTAATAGAAAAAGACCCTCTTTATGCAGCCTCAGAGCTTTGGAAAAGCAGGCATGAACAAAATAGCAGCGAAACACTTCAACAACTGGTGCTTAAAAAGAACCAGAAGCTCACTGTCACGGCCCTGATGATTGAAAGCGTGCAGAGAAACCCTTGCCGTGAAACCCTTCAACCGTTGACCTTATGGTTACGCACCCACTTCAATAAAGATGACTATCGTGAACTGTTATATGCTCTCGCAAAAGAAATTCCGACTAATCATGAATTTGTGCAGCAGCTCCTCCAAGAACTGAAAGAAGCGGGGGAACATGAGAAAGCTCTGGAACTGCTATGCCGCGCACCTGAGAGCGCCAGCAGGATTAACACTGACTTTATGACGGACCTCTTTGAAAAAATACACTGGCAGCAGGCTTCCATTCCCATAGAAAAACTCAACACTATTCTCATTCCAGCTCTCCAAACAGAGCCGGCAAAACTGGATAGAATCTTAAATTCCTGTGTCCAATCTCTGCTAAAGGGGCATGATGTACCGTTTGTAGCTGAGTGGATGTCCCCCCTTCAATCAGAAAATATTTCGCTGCCGATAGCGGAGAAAATCAAAAAGATGAATACACTGCTGGACGATCCCGACCATCAGTCTCAATTAGGCGAGTTCTACTATCAATTCAATGTCATCGACCGTGCGATCGACTGCTTCAGCTGGGACATGGAGCTGCGTCCCCATGACCCCGCGCCGGTCAAATGGCTGTCCCGCTTATACCAGGAGAAAGGGATGGCAAACGAAGCAAAGGCCTACCAGCAGGTATTGATGGAGATGCAGAAGAGGGCATAGAAAAAAGGCTGCTTTTAAAGCAGCCTTACCTATTTCAATTGTATGATTTAGAGCATTTACCTTTTATAGCGATCCAGCCCGATCTTGGATGCGTTTCCGCAAGACGGCCTCATCCATCCTTTGCAATGCCAGGGACAGCCTTTCACGCGGACAGGCAATGTTCATCCGGACAAACCTGCTGCCGCTTGGTCCAAATTTGTATCCTTCATCAAACTTGATCTTGGCTTCCACCAAAAAGAATTCAAACAGTTCTTCATGTTCCATACCTAATGCTGAGCAGTCCAGCCAGATAAGGTGAGTGGCTTCAGGTATGACCGCCTTAACTGAAGGGATGTTTTCCTGTAGATAATGGACGGCAAACCGGCGGTTCTCTTCCAGATACATCAGCAGCTCATTCAGCCATGGTTCTCCCTGCTCGTAGGCCGCTATCGTCCCCTCGACACCGAACGCATTTGGACGGGCCATTCCAAAACTCAGCAGCTTCTGCTCATATTTCTCCTTCAATTCTTTATTTGGGATCATCAAGATCGATGTCTGAAGCCCGGCAATATTGAAGGTCTTACTCGGAGCCGCACAAAGGATGCTGTTCTGTTTAAGTTTCTCATCAATGCTGAATAACGAATGATGAGCAGATCCTTCAAAGACAAGGTCGCCATGCATCTCATCCGAAATGATCCAGACATCATGCTGAAGGCATATTTCCGCAACACGCTCCAGCTCGTCCTTTGTCCAGACCCGGCCGACAGGGTTATGCGGACTGCAAAGAATCAGCACTCTCGTTTTAGGATCTGCCGCTTTCGCCTCTAAATCATCAAAATCCATTTGATAATGGCCATTTTTATATGTAAGAGTATTTTTCAAGACTGTACAACAATTGTTTTCAATTGTGCTGTAGAACGGATAATAAACAGGATCCTGTACAATGACAGCCTCTCCCGGTTGAGTTAACAGTCCAAGCAGGATGTTCATTCCCGGAATGATCCCCGGACTGAATGCAATCCATTCCCTTCCCACCTCCAGGCCATGGCGTTTTTCCCACCACATCTGGATGGCACGGAAATACCGCTCGCTGAACGTCGTATATCCATAGATACCATGCTTCGCCTTTTCCTTCATTGCTTCTGTTATGGCCCCTGATACTTGAAAATCCATATCAGCTATGCACATCGGGATGATCTCTTCATCGGAAAAGGACCATTTGACCGAGTGGGTGTTATGCCGCTCAATGCAGTCATTCCAATTCATCGTTAATTCCCCCTTTTCTCCCTTTACTTTGTATCCCCTATTTACCACTATACCATGAATTTAAAAACGGTTTGCATTGGGATACTGCTGCCAAAACGCGTGTCTTTAACACGTTAAACTACTAAAAGGGACAGTCCCTCTCAGCAGTTTAACGTGTTAACGCAAAAAAGGATAACCCGTATTCCGGATTATCCTTTCCGCTTCTACTTCTTCTGAGACAATTGCTCCAGTTCTGCCTGGATGGTGTTCTTCAGGTCTTCGACTACATCAAAGTTCATAGCTTCGATATAATACGCTTCAAGTTCATCATGAAGGGCCTTGGCTGCTGCCAGATGAGATGTGGCTTCTTTCATTTTAGCTGCATAGTTCTTGCCGATTCCCTTGGTCTCATAGGCGAATTTTTCATCCGTTCCCGGCGTGACGGCCCTTTCATACACATCAACGATTTCATCTCCGCTGCGTTCAGGAAAATACTCATGCGGAGCTGTGCTGTCAAAAATCGCAAAACCAAGTTCACGGACAATCACCATATCGAGGCTGTTCGGGTCGAAACCGCAATGATAGATTTCCACATCAAGTCCCCTGTCCTCGGCAGCCTGTGCGAGTCTTTTGAGCATCGTCGATTTCCCTGTTCCCGGCCTGCCTTTGATGAAGTAGCGCTTTGGCAGGTCCTCGGTCAGATTGCCGATGAAATCACGTGGCCCTTTAGGAGTTGCTGCTCCAAGGAAGCGGTGCCTTACCTGGCCTTTTTTATTTAAGTATATATGGGAGAAGAAAGTTTCCATCAGCTCAGCAGTCAAAGCATCGCATTTTTCAAAGCTCATATTTCCAATATAAATTTTTTCCCAGTCATCATGAATTTTCAAAGCCTCGGCAAATGTGCTGTAGGCTGTCTGAAATGCAGTGGAAATTTTCGCCGTCAGGGCTGTAATCTCTTCCTTATGGTTTCTAAGAATATTTGAATCCCAAGCAGAACCAAGGTTGATATATTCCTCGACAACACCTGGAATATTCGGTTCAATGACATGAGGGGCCGTTCCGTCGACGATACCTGCATTCAACGCTGGAATGATCAAGCCGTCTATGCTTTCATTATCAGAAGAACAGTGCAGGTACTCCACGTCCCATCCTTCTGCGCTCCAGTGGCTGCCAATCGCTTTCATCAAGGATGACTTTCCGGTCCCCGGTCCGCCTTTCAAGATGAACAGCCGGTCCAGCCCCTGCAAGTTTGATGCATACAAGCTGTGGAAGCCCCGCGCTGTATTTCCGCCCGCATAATAATTACGTACTTTTCCGCTCACCGCAAACACTCCTTTTCGGATACTGATAAAATAGGAGAACACATTCTATCTTATGCAGAGCTTCCTGCTGGGTGAATGCCCAATGTAAAAAGTACAAGCAGCCGGTCAGCGACTTGCGGGTTGGAGGGCTTGCACATATATAGAATTCAAAAAAAGTGAAACCGGTGAAGGCCTTGCTCGATTCCAAGGAAGGAGTCACTGGGCGCTGGTCCGTGTTCCCGTTTCATTTAATTCTAATGATTTTTCAAGTACTTCAATCCTTCCCGCTTGCTCAGCGGGCGCAGATCTTCTTTTTCAATGAACCGGATGACAGGCTCCGGAGCCGTTTTCGAATACTCCCTTAATGCCCATCCTATCGCTTTTTCTATAAAAAATTCCTTTGACGGAGAATGCTGCCTGATATATGAAAACAGCTTTTCTTCATTGGTATCTCCTTTATAACTCAACTGATGAAGAATCGCTGTTCTGTTCAGCCATAAATCATCGGCGGCAATCCATTTCTCCAAGTATCGGTCCCCTTCTTGCGGGTATTTTTTGATCACAAAGCCCGCAAGCCGGGAAGCAATTGTATCAATCGTATCCCACCAGGATTTCCTGGCAATCAGCTCCTCAAGCAGTGAAAGATGCTCAGGAGTGAGCTTCTTTCTTTCCTTATCCAAAAGGGTAAGAGCCAGGTACTGAAATTCCCGTTCAGGCTGATCCCAAAGTGTCCGTACAACTTCTGGAAGTACATCCAGCGCCGGTATTCCGTTTTCTTTTATAAAATCTCGAAGCAGCGCTTTTCTTTCAGGCGTTCTAATTCCCAGAAATTCAAACTGATTCCGCATATAAGCTTCCATTGGGCCGGCATTTTCTTCATTTCCATGCTGTCTGAAAAAATTGATCAGTGACTGTGCATACGTCATTTGTCATCCTCCTCTTGGGTTTCTACACACTCAAAACAAGTAATGGTATCCGCATCATGGACACCATTGAAAAAACCATCCAGGCAATAAACAGGCTTACCGCACCTCCGGCAGTCTCCAATATACTCTTTCATCGGTCCATCGCCCTCAAGAAATAGATATAATCCGTGGAATGCCCCTGGTGTCCCTGCTGACGGAGCATGGCGCTGATATTTCCCCGGTGATAAGTGCCATGATCCATACGATTGGTGAAGTCTTCCCCAGACGAAATACGGTAGTGGACCGGGATAGTTAAATCCGGACGGCCTGCAATGAATCCCTTGATCTCCCCATGTAATTCCTGAAACGCCTTCCGGTATGCCCCAGGAGACGAAAGTGTCTTGTACTCCCCCTGGAACTCTTTGTTCATTCTGCCATACCACAAGAGATCCACTTCCAATTGATGCTGGAAGGTTTCCTCAATCGATGGAAACACACTTTTCATTTGAGCTGAAAAGGCACCTGGCACCTCCTGTTCTATGTAACCAAGCAACTTATCCGTTGCCCAGGCATGATAATCAAAAAGCTGGGATAGTTTCTCCATCATCTTCCTCCAATTTGTAGGTTTTGTTATCTCCTTCTTCAACAAGGCAGGTTTCACCTTCTTTCCTACACGCTCTTTCCTTATCTTTGTTGGAATTTTCCCATACTACACCTGATAATCCCTGGGTACCAGGGTTTTTACGAAAGCAGCAATGTACACAAAGCCTTCCACTAATAAATGGCTGTTTTCGCATTAATTGTAGCTTCGGAAGAATCCCTCCTGTATTCCATGGATAACCCGTTCAGTGCAGAGGGAGAAACCAATAAATTGAAAGGGAATTTGCGGTACAATTTGCATAGCATTTTGTATCGCCTTTTTTATCGGCATATCAATGGTTTCGGTGTTTTTTCACTTATTGCTGCATACTGATTTGCAGGCCAATTTGCACTACCGCATAAATGTATGTGGTGTTGCAAACTGGTCTGCATTTTATGTTACAACTTTGTCCGCGGATTCGTTATTGTCAGATACACTAGATGGGAAGAGAAAGGGGGAGTAACGAGTGATAGAAAAATAAGGGGAGATTTTACCGTTAGATGTAGAGTAGACGTGGTTTTTGCGGAAAATAAGGGGAGTTTTTCCCTTTATTCAAAGCAAATCTGCCTATCTTCACGTTTTTTGAGTCAAATAATAGGAATTTCTCCCTCTATTTAAGCTGTTTTCAATACTATTTGCTGATTAAGGGGAATTTTTCCCTCTATAAACCTCAATCAGCAGAGAACCTTGTTTCATTGCTGAAGAATGCAAAGTTTAACGGGAAACCCGCTGTTCAACCGATCTGGGGCTTAACTAAATAACGCATAATAGAAGTGAGGAGCTGCAAGGTCGTTGGCAGCTCCTCTTTTTTGTGCAATTTTTCATACATATTACACTTCAAAACAGCCTGCAAATTTTAACCCGCAAAACCACCAGCAAATAGGCATTTTCTCCCTCTCAACCGAACGGGTTAATTCCATGGATTCCCCATCGAGAAAGGAAGAGCAGCTCTTTCTTTCCTGCTTACAGGGGTTACCCGGTGAAGGACCAAAATAGTAATTGACATTCATATGGACTAGCAACAAAGGTTACGAAAAGGGCCAAATAAAAAGACACATCAACAATGATATGCCTTTTTAGAAAAACTATATTTTTGTAGAAACCGTTTCTGTACTGGCCCCTCTTTCAATCATGTTACGCAGGAGGCGCTGGCATTGCGGCAGGGAGATCCCGACAACCGATCCAAGGAAGAAAGCGATGATAATCGTCCCGATCCCGACAGGACCGCCCAACAACCACCCCAGCAGGAACACCGCCACTTCAATACCGTTTCTCACCCACTGAATCTTCCAGCCTGTTTTCTCTACAATGAGAAGCATCACACTGTCACGCGGGCCGGCACCAAAGTCAGCAGATACATAAAGACCGATACCATATCCAAGGATAATCGTCCCGGCCGCAAATAAGATGCTCTGAATCACGATAGACGAAGGATCGGGAATGATAAAATTGAAAAAATCTATGAATAAACCGATTAACAGCATGTTCAGAAATGCGCCTATTTTAGGAAACGTCTTGGTTGCGAGTCCGGTCACCAATAGAAGGATAAGACCGGCAATGATGGACCAGGTTCCGATCGTCAGACCAAACTTCAGGAACAGACCATAATGGAAAACATCCCAAGGGCCGATGCCCAAGTCTTTTCCCTTAATTGTTAACGTAATTCCGAATGCCAGGACTAATAATCCGATGGTAAAGAACGACCAGCGCAATCTATATTCTCTGTTCATGAAAAATCCCATCCTAATTGTTAGTTTGTCACCCGAAATACTTTATCATATATTGCTAGTTTAATAAACACCTCAACTCCGGGAAACAAGCTCAATCACTTCCCCGTCAGGGCCTTTGTAAAAAATGACAGTCATCCCGCCATCTACATGATATGGACCATCAACAGGATTCAGACCGGACTCTTCCAGATGCTCCCTCCACCCGGAAAGATCCTCTACCTCCCAGGCAAAGTGAAGGTCTGAGGGGCCGAGCTGATTCTCCTCACCCTTAATCAACTCAAGGGTGACCTTCCCGTGGTTCAGGAAAATTATTTTTTCATCATCCAGGACCAGGCATTCCTGTACTTCAAATCGGAAAAGATTCTCATAAAAGGCGGACGATGTCTCCAGGCTTCTGACCTCAATCCCCCCATGGTGCCACTTCATGGTTGTGAATCCCCTGTTAAAATCAGGTTCATATCACCGAACTCATGCCAAAGGTAGCGCCTTTTCAACGCTTGTCGGTAGGCAGCAAAAAGCCGATGTTCGTGAGTGAACGCCATGAGCATTTCCAAGTGGGTCGCTTCCGGTTCATGGAGACCCGTGACCAATCCGTCAACGGTCTTCAATTGATGTTCTTTTTTGATATATAGGTTGGTGATACCCTCAACCTCCGTTAGAATCCCATGTTCATCAGCAGCTGTCTCTAATGCTCTGACCACCGTTGTTCCGACTGCGATTACCCGGGCGTTGGCTTTTTTTACCGAATGGATGAGGTCGACCGTTTCTTTCGGGATATGATAAGCCTCGGGATGTTTATCCGGATTTGGCCAGCGGTCATTTCCGTAATAACTCAAGCCGGTATGCAGTGTCAAAAAAGCCATCTTGATTCCTTTTCTCTTTAGATTTTCGAACAGCTTCCAGGAAAACGCACGCCCTGCGGATGCCATCTCAACGGAACCGGGAACAGATGCATAGGCAGTTTGATAAGCATCGAGTGGCCAGTCTGAATCAATATATTCATAGCGGATCGGTTCCCCCCAGCTGTATATATAGTCCATCAGCTCGACACCGCTTATGGAAAAGGTGAGGATGATCAGCGGTTTTTCTTTGCCAGCGCCTGTGACCTCAGCCTTCACTCCATTGTTCATGAGCAATTCATCTCCAGCTGAAAACAGACCGCCCCAAAGCAATGCTTCCCAGCGTTGATCATCCAGCTGTCTGGATAACCTTATCTCCACTTCATGATGACACACAGTTGCCTTTAAGACCGCCGGAATCGTACGGCTGTTGTTAAAGACGAGAAGATCTTCCTCATTGAGAAAGTCTGCGAGAGAGGAGAATCGTTCATGAAGAACGTCCTCCCCGTCCATGACCATCAACCTGACATCATCCCTCCCTTTTCCCCGCCGTTCAGCCGGAACTTTAGCGTTAAGTGATTGCGGTATCTCAAAGGCATTTTTGATGGCTGCCATTAGTGTGCCTCCTCACTTACATTGAAATTTTGCGCTTCAAACCTCTGCCCGTTTACACCTGACGCTTGATCGGAAGCAAGATATAAAAAGATGCCAACAACATCTGCCGGATCGGCAAGCTCATAGTCGCAGTCAGGCACCGCTTTGTCATGCATTTCCGTATCCATTTCCCCGGGATCGACCATATTCATCCGTACACCCGTCCCACTGAGTTCATCAGCCCATGTCTGGGTCAATCCTTCCACCGCAAATTTACTGATACCATACGCACCCCACTCAGCAAACCCAGTTTTACCTGCTTCCGAAGTCAGATTGATCACTGAACCTGTTCCACGTGAAACCATCCCCGGAAGAACACGTTTGGTCATGATGAACGGATTCATTGTGTTGACCTTCACTACTTTCTCAAACTCCTCATCTGTGTAATCAAGCAGCAGGCATGGTCCTTTGCCGAACATGGATGCATTATTGATTAACACATCAACACGTCCATAAACGCTTTCCGTGATAGAAACGAACCGGTCTGCATCCCTGGAATTTGATACATCGGCTGCCACTGCTAGCACCTCCGCTCCCATTCTTTCCATTTCCCTTTGCACTTCCTTCAGCTTTTCCTCACCTCGCGCACAGATCGCAAGCTTGGCTCCCTCTCTGGCAAAAGCAAATGCAAGCTCTTTCCCTAATCCTTTGGATGCACCCGTAATCATAACCACTGCTTTATTTTGATTCATTTTATAATCCCCTTTCGTTCAGTTGTACTTTTATTATATTGAGAGATCCTCTTAAACTAATCGGGTATAAGGGAGAGAACGCTTTCACTAATTAGCCGGATGGCAGTCTGCGACTTTTGGATGAAAAAGTGCAGTTGCAGCAAATATAGCTTCATCGTTAATTGTTCAAAAACGAACATTATGGGTAGAAATTATTTTTATATTCGTGTTATACTGTATTTAACAATTAAAACGATAAAGGCAGTGACTGGCGAAAATGTGGAACCAACCACAAGGGAGCTGCTTTTTTAAGCTTAATAGCCGTTCGCCTGGGCTGAGGCTGATTTGCAGGACCACTCTTTTTAGGGAGAAGCATGTTCTGTAGATCAGTCTCTTTTCTTGTTCTGAAATCAAAACCCAAAGACATTAACCAGGAGGGAATAGAATGATCGTGAACGAAAAGGTAATTCTGGATGGCAGCCGTGTCGCAACTGCCGTAAAGGACAGTCTGAAGCCAAGAGTCGAAAAACTGAAAGAGAATGGAATCACACCTTGTCTTGCCACAATCCTAGTCGGTGATGACCCTTCTTCGGCCACTTATGTAAAAATGAAAGGAAATGCCTGTGAACGTCTCGGCATCCTTTCAAAGAAAATCGAATTGGCTAATGACACAACGACAGAAGAATTATTAAACACAATTCAATCACTAAACGAGGATGAAGGTGTCCATGGAATCCTTCTTCAGCATCCTGTTCCCCCTCAGATTGATGAACGAGCAGCTTTTGAAGCCATTGCGATTGAAAAAGATGTGGATGGAGTCACGTCACTTGGATTCGGACAGACTTCACTTGGATTCGGCACATATCCTTCCTGCACACCAGCAGCAATCCTTGAGATCATGGATTTTTACGAACTGCCGATTGAAGGAAAACATGCTGTCGTCATTGGCAGAAGTCCGATCCTCGGCAAACCAGTCTCCATGATGCTGTTAAACCGCAATGCTACGGTCACGACCTGCCATTCCTATACAGAGAATCTAGCAGACATTGTAAGCAGCGCAGATATCGTAATAGCAGCTGTCGGCAAGCCGAATTTTGTAAAAGGAGCCTGGATCAAAGAGGGAGCAATGGTCCTGGATGCCGGTTATAACAAAGGCAATATCGGTGATGTTGACTATGAAGAATGCCTTGAACGTGCAGGTGCCATCACACCTGTTCCAGGCGGTGTCGGCCCGGTAACCATATCCATGCTTCTGAAACAAACCGTCAAAGCGGCAGAAAAGTTGATCTAATGGCAAGTATGACTCTGCACTTGTGCAGAGTCTTTTTTTGTTGCTTATCGATTTGGTACCTCGAATCCCCTTTAGCACTTTAAAGCAGCGGGGGACAGTCCCCCACTGCTTTAAAGTGGTAAAGCCCTATAACCAAAGCATAATTACCCTCTTTTTGGAAAATATAGTTCTATCAGGATATTTAGGAGGTCTATTATGTCACCAGAAGATAAGAAACAGGCTATGAATAAAGCCCCCGAACCTTACTGGAGGGAAACCGTCAGCTTTGAAAACTACCCGGCACTCAACCAGGATGCAGAAGTGGATATTGCCATTGTCGGCGGCGGTATCGCCGGGCTTACCGCAGGCTACGAACTAGCCAAGCAAGGAAAGAATGTAGCGATTATAGAAGCGAATAATATCCTTAATGGCACAACCGGCCATACGACGGCCAAAATCACCGCTCAGCACGGGCTTATTTATGATGAGCTCATCCAGCATTTCGGCGTTGACCTCACAAAGACGTACTACCAGGCAAATGATGATGCCCTGCAATACATAAAGAAGAATGTCAGCGATCTGCAAATCGACTGTGATCTGACAGAAGAAGATGCATATGTCTACGCCATCACGGAAAAGTACGATCAGAAGGTGCGAAAGGAATTCACAGCTTATACTAAACTCGGGATCAACGGGGAATTGGTTGAGCAACTGCCAATCGATCTCCCTATCAAATCGGCTGTGGTCATGAAGAACCAAGCTCAATATCATCCGTTAAAATACTTGAAAGTACTTGTTGAGGAGTTCACCAAAAATGGCGGTACCCTATATGAAAACACAACCGCCGTTGATATCCAGGAAGGAAACAAACCAGTCGTTGTGACAAGAGACGGCCACAAAGTGACTTGCAGCAATGTCCTGATTTGTTCGCACTTTCCTTTCTTTGATGGCATGGGATTTTATTTTGCAAAGATGTATGCAAGCCGATCCTATATTCTCGGTATCAAGGCGAAAAAGGAGTTTCCGGGGGGTATGTACCTGAACGCAGAAAGTCCATCGCGATCACTCAGGTTTACCAATACAAGTGGAGAGAAATTGATACTGGTCGGCGGGGATGACCATAAAACGGGCCAGGGCAAAGAAACTGTCAAACATTACGAAGCCCTTGAGGAATATGCAGAATCTGTCCTTGGCATTGAGCAGATCTCCTACCGGTGGTCCGCCCAGGACTTAATATCAGTCGATAAAGTTCCCTATATCGGCCAACTTACTTCCTCCCATAAAAATATCTTTGTCGCAACAGGTTTCAAGAAGTGGGGTATGACATCAGGGACTGCAGCAGGTATGATTCTATCCGATTTAATTGTAAAAAAAGCCAGCCCTTACGAAGAAATATTCAGCCCGTCCCGATTTGCTGCGGATCCGAGCATCAAGCACTTCCTTCAGCAAAATGGCGACGTTGCCAAACACCTGATCAAAGGCAAAATCACGCCTGCTTCAACATCGCCGGAAGACTTGAAAGAAGGAGAAGCCGGGCATGTAACGGTCAACGGGCAAAAAGGCGGTGCCTTCAGAGATGACGAAGGCCAACTTCATATCGTTGATACGACTTGTACACATATGGGATGTGAAGTTCATTGGAACCATGGAGAACGCACATGGGACTGCCCTTGCCACGGCTCCAGATTCTCTATTGATGGGGAAGTCTTGGAAGGGCCGGCTAAGAAACCTTTGAAGAAACTGGATTAATGATTCAGGTTAGTCAGCATAGCCTGTAAAACAGTTATTGTTGATTTTAGCAGCGATTTTGCTGTTCTCATCGACTCATTTACAATTTTCGTGATCCAGCTTGGCTTAAAATGCCAAAAAGCAGCCACACAAAAGGGCACCTCACTAAGAGATGCCCTTTTTATTAGTCCTGGAATCGATTCTTTTTCTTCTTCACGTCACCTGTTGTGAATTCAACCATTTCGGTGCTCGTCCGGTTCCCTTTTTTCTGGTTATCATTACGCTGTGCGTTCCCGTTGCCAGACTTCGTGCGTCCCATGCTCATCTCTCCTTTGTTTTCTTTCACCTATAGTATGAAGAGACCCTCACGGAATTATACAAGCCGGAACAGAGACCGTTTCTATCTTGACCTGATCGCGATAGAAAAGCAGTGACTCCTCAATAATTCCATGAATGAAGTTGCTGTCGAGGTCGGGAATCAGATCTTTCGCTATGCACCAGGCATTTTCTTCAATCCGCAAAGCAATCCGCTTTCGTTCATAATCGTCGGCCACATCCATTCTGTCGGCCAATCCCTCAAGTTCGTCATCCTCGGCATGACCTAGTTCATGAGCGAAAACAACGGTAAAGTATTCGTAAAAACAGTCCAGTGTCTTGAAGAGCATCTTACATTGCCTTTTGATTTCATCGACATACATCGTGATTGTGTGTGTGCCCATATTGTACTTTCCGCCGGCAATCCGTTTTCCGGGAAAATTTTTCTCGAGAATCACATGAACACTGCTGCCTGCTCTTGCTTGCAAGGTACTTGTGATTTGCTGCAAATTACTGTCCACTTCCAAATCAAACACACCTTTTCTAAGTATTCAGGTAGAACCTGAGCCCTTTACGTTTAGTGTATTCCTGAATTCATTAAACATGAGTTTCTCATGGCAAAATGCCGCTTTCCTAATACATTAGCCGGTAATGAAAAAAAAAAACGTATTAGACATTGAGATGCCTAATACGTTGACCATGCTTTTTCATATTTTTGAATCAAAACGGGGTTCATCAAGGTGTTGATTTCAAGTTCAACTGACCGGCCATCCTTATCGGTAATCGAAGAATCAATATCTTTTCCGAATGTACCCAAGCCTTTCAAGACTGTGTCAGTTAAAAATTTTGTTTCTTTTTTCAAATCAAGGTTGGATAAAGAGATGTCTTCCCGTCCTGCCAAGACAAATCCCCAATCCCCGAAACTAGGGACATCCACATGCAGATTTTCTGTCTTAAGACCTGCAGATTGAATGGTTTTATCGATTGTCCAGTACACTTCGGTTGCAAACGTCGGACTTGTACTCTGCACCATAATCGCTCCGCCTGGAGGAAGATGGTTGCGCAGTAACTGGTAAAATTCCAGTGTGTACAGCTTGTTTAACGATTCATTATTGGGGTCAGGCAAGTCCACCAGAATGGCATCATAAAACTCATCAGCCTTTTCCAAAA
Organism: Bacillus sp. SRL337; assembly: GCF_984799155.1. NCBI lineage: Bacteria > Bacillati > Bacillota > Bacilli > Caryophanales > Bacillaceae > Bacillus > Bacillus sp. SRL337. The sequence goes on from NZ_OZ481793.1 coordinate 4,540,962, forward strand.
AGGTAAAGGCATCCTGATTGATCACCTCCACCCGCTCATCCTCGAAAGCATGCTCGTTAAGCGCCGATATGGATGGATTCGTCCGGGCAAGCTCAACAACTTTTGGATCAAGATCCACCAGGGTGATCTCTTTGACCTCGTCATATTTCCTCAATTCCCTGATGGCTAGTCCATCACCGCCGCCTAGAATCAATACTTTCTCTTTCCTCTCGGCAGCCGCCATTGTGGGATGTACCAGTGTTTCATGATATCGATACTCATCTGATGAACTGAACTGCAGCTGCCCATCCAAAAACAGCCGTAAGTCACCTTGCTCTTTCGTCAAGATGATCTGCTGATAGTTTGTGTTCTCAGAATGGATGATGGGATCGCGATACAGCTTTTGTTCAAAAGAAAAGGCCATTTCCTCCCCCCAAAATACCCCTGTAAACAGAAAGAGCATGACCAGAACCCCCGCTGTTCCATGTTTTTTTAGCGAGGTGATTTCATCTCTAAAATAAAACATCAGCCAAAGAGCCACGATAACATTCACCAGTGCCACAACAAAGGCTGTCTTTACAAGACCCAGCTGCGGCCTTAATAAGAATACAAACAGCAGTCCGCCGATAAGACCGCCTGCATAGTCAGAAAAAAGCACCCTGGCCGTACTGCGATTCAGGGTTTCGCCAATCTCATTGGCCTTTCGGATTAAAATCGGCAGCTCCACTCCTGTCAATGCTCCCACAATCGCTGTCACCGCATAAAGGAAAAAGGCATCCGATCCCTCACCGAAAAAAGCAGTGACGCCGAATAAAGTGAATATGGAGAGCCCGCCAATCAGTCCAATGAGCAGTTCAATCCAGATAAACGAGATAATAAGATTCCTGGTTACCTTCTCACTGACTGAAGCTCCGATTCCCATTCCTGTCAAAAAGAGTGAAATGGTGAGCGTGTATTGCTTGACACCATCTCCGAGGATGTAGGAGCCAGCTGCACCAAACAAGACTTCAAAGATGATCCCGCAAATCGAGACAATCCCTGAAGCCCAATAAATTGCTTTTGTTTTTCGAATTCCGTCGTTTTCCACTAATAGGTCCCCTCTTTCGTTGATGTCCGCGCTAGGATGAACGACTCGGCAGGGTGGGCGGTGAGCCTTCCCAGCTGTGCTTGCGGAGTTACTCTTCGGGAGAATTCGCAACTTTGGTCACACCTGTCCCGCTGGTTCCGCAAAAAAATCTCGCATCCTTCCGCTCGATCAACTACAAAAAACAAATTCTGGCTGAAATGTTGTTATAGCATAACCTTTATTAGGCTCTTTTCGTAAGCTTTACTGATATTAAATATAAATGCGAAATATATTGCCCTATTCACCCGAAACAACGCAAAAGGGTTGAAACAAAGAGCGGCTCTTCCATTCAGATAGAAAGGCTCCTCTAGTATCCAAGGGAAAAACCCATACGGAAACAGACTATTATTAAAGCCATGCCCGTTTAGTCATCCAGCCTATTGCCCTTTCCGCTTTTTAGTCAATCCAGCTTCAAGGTCCCAGCGGCTATCGTACTTCAGTCTTCCTCCTTGCGATAAGTCATCATCAACTCACATTCGCTCGTTGTGATTCCTTTATCTCATGCGGAAGCCTTCCAGTCCGTACGCCGCTGAGCGGGACCTTTCCGCTTTTTAGTCAATCCAGCTTCAAGGCCCCAGCGGCTATCGTACTTCAGTCTTCCTCCTTGCGATAAGTCATCATCAACTCACATTCGCTCGTTGTGATTCCTTTATCTCATGCGGAAGCCTTCCAGTCCGTACGCCGCTGAGCGGGACCTTTCCGCTTTTTAGTCAATCCAGCTTCAAGGCCCCAGCGGCTATCGTACTTCAGTCTTCCCCCTTGCGATAAGTCATCATCAACTCGCATTCGCTCGTTGTGATTCCTTTATCTCCTGCGGAAGCCTTCCAGTCCGTACGCCGCTGAGCGGGACCTTTCCGCTTTTTAGGTAATCCAGCTTCAAGGCCCCAGCAGCTATCGTACTTCAGTCTTCCTCCTTGCGATAAGTCATCATCAACTCGCACTCGCTCGTTGTGATTCCTTTATCTCATGCGGAAGCCTTCCAGTCCGTACGCCGCTGAGCGGGACCTTACCGCTTTTTAGGTAATAGACGCCCCAATGACGAACGCCAGTCCCACTGATACGGCAAAGGTGATGATTCCCACTGCAATGTTTCCTTTGTGGAGCTGCTCTTCGACTGAGAATTTTCTTGTGAGCAGTTCAAACAGCAAATACGCCACCATTTGTAAGATGACACCGAATACTCCCCAAATCAGTGTGTCTGTTAAAGCGGAGCTGTGATAAATTGAAAAAGCCAGGATGATGCAGATTCCGATGATTTTACCGCTGATGGAAAGGGCCACTGCATTGTTCCCTTTGAGCACCTCATCCCAATCCTTATATTTTTTTGTCAGCAGTTCAAAGATATAAAGCCCGAACAGGACGATGATTATCGCTACTGCAAAATACATAACTGTTAAAATAAATGGTTCCATTTCTTCTTCCCCCTTCTCAATTGATTATTTTCCTGCACCCGGACCGCCGCCCCTTACCGAAGAGGATCCGCCGCGGATAGGTGACTTATTGTATCCCTTGAAACTTCCTCCCGAGGAGCTGTATCCGCCATAGCATGAATCAGGGTTATTCCTGCATTTCAACCGCTGTTTTTTGCCCCAGTCATCGACATCGAGCACTTCATCCAATACCCAGAGGAGCAGCAAGCCATCAAAGAAATCAGGGCTGTAGTTGTTGCGGACAAACTGGTCATTGGCCACTTCAATCATAGTGTCGGCACTGTTTTGCTCATCTGCTGTCAGGATGACAAATAACTGGTCATAGACGAGCACCTGCTTATTGTCTTTCTTTTCACTGACCTTTGCCGGTTTCTGATGGTCCTGAATCGCTTGGGACACCTCATCTATTGATTGATTTTCTGCTATGTACACTTCTGAATAATTGCTGTTTTCCGTGGCACTGGCTACCGTATCCGAAAAGGTATAATTATTATTGATAAAATCGGCGACACCTTCTTTAAATATCGAACCGCCCCCTGATCCAGCACTTGGACCACAGCCGGCCAGCATAACCATTAAAAGGATCAAGACCGCTAACGGCTTCTTCATTCTCTCACCTCTTTCATATTGGATTTTTCATATCCATTGGCTTCCCTTGATTCATTAGTCCTCATGTTTTTTAAAGACCACTCTGGTTTTCATCCCATCCAGCACAAGCTTTACACAAACATAATCAGGAACCGCTGTAGAGTGCGGTCCCTGATGAACTATTTATTCTTTGCCTAATTGTTTCTTCAGCGCTGCCAATTCATCATCAATATCGTTGTTTTTGTCGAGTGCATCCAATTCATCATCGAGGCTGCGGCTGGAAGATCTCATGTCATCGCTGGTTTCAGCTTCCGCTTCATATTGGAGGACCTTTTCCTCCATGCGTTCGAATCCTTTTCGTGAGTCATCCCCACCAATAGAAGACATCGCACGATTCATTTTCGTACGGGTTTTTGCTGACTCCGCACGGGCTTTTAGCGAATCTTTTTTCAACTTCATCTGGTTGTATTCATTTTTCATTTCATCTAGCTTGGAACGCAGATTGTCTGCATCGGCCTTGGCTCTTTCATAGGACTCGCGCAAAGTATCAGCTTGGGAACTATGGGTCTTCTTGTCTTCGAGAGCCCTTCTGGCAAGATCATCATTTCCTGCTTCCAATGCCTTGACTGCCTGCTGCTGGCGTTTTTCAGCCATTTTATCAGCATCTTCGTATTTTCTTTGAAGCATCTTTTCATTAGCAATCTGTTTTGCAACGGCTGCCTCCGCATCGCGGATATCCGCCTCCATCTCACGCATGAACTGATCTAGCATTTTAACCGGGTCTTCAGCTTTATCAAGCATGGCATTCAGTTCAGAACCTACTAGTGTCTTCACTCTTTTAAATAATTGAAACATAATTCAACCTCCATTTAATTAATTGCTGGCGATGATTTTGATTTCATATTCGTTGATTTCGTACCCGCTGCTGACCTCTATCTCACTTCCCCAGATTTCAACGGATAAATACTTTTCTTCGTCGTCATCTTCATAATCGAAGTATCGGCAGTTCATACCATCTACATTTTTCCCGCGGCCTTCCCCTTTTACTCTTGCCGTTCCGGCCTCATCAAGAAAATAGCGAATCCCTTCATACTCGATTTCTTCAGGGATCGGCTCACTCAGCTTCAGCTTTGCTTTTTCATATATCCCCAGGTAAACCTGATCGTCCATTTCGGCACTAAGCCAGACGGTCTTGCCGGGACTTTCAAGCTGATAGGCAAGCCATTCAAATCCATGGTCATTATATGTAAGCTTGTTGACCACCTCATAGTCTTCAAGGTCATAAGCCACAATATCCCCGACTTCAATTGTGAAAACATTTCTATCTTTCACGACCGGCACATTTTTCTCTTTTTTACCGAAGAGCCTTTTTAGAATACTCATGTTTCCACCTCCGCCTTAATGTAACTTGTTCTTATTAACATATACGTTGCATCTTCTGAAAAGTTTCAGATAATCTATGTACGTTTCATAAAAAAGTTGTTCCCTATTTTGGTTCCCGCTCCATCCGAGTCGATTGCGGGGCGTCGAAACAAACAGCGTACGTGCTGAACTGCCTCCGCATGATATAAAGGAGACACTAGGGATCCCGTGCCAAATCTGCTTTCTCAGCCTGCCTGCAGAACCTCACCTGTCCCTCATGAGATCTCCTGTTTCCGCTTCAATAAATACTACTTTTCATTCATCTTCGTAAATAAACTACACTTTTTTGAAATAGCCTCATAAATTCAAACCACTTAAATACTTCCAGACCGACAGCCTGATTCCTTCATTTTTCTGTTACAAAAAGGACTTTTTTGTGCAAATAAAGAAGTAGGTAAGGAAATTATGCAGGAGGTGGCTTCAAAATGGACGATTCCCAACTATTTAAACAGCTTGATTTTATCCGGCTGAGAACCATTGCGGCATTGGATAATACCACAGAAGAGATGGCAGATTTTGTTCCAGGCGGCTTCAAAAATTCAATCCGCTGGAATCTCGGGCACATTTACTTTTCTCATGAAAACCTCATCCATTCATTTGCCGGAAAGAAAGGAGTTATTCCTGATGGATTCAACGAATTATTTGGCTTTAATACAAGCCCCGGCCAATGGGAAGCAGCGGCTCCATCATTGAAAGATTTAAGAAAGCTTCTTTCCTCACAGCCGGGAAGGTTGAGAGATACATTTATGGGAAGGCTGTCCGACAAGGGGGAAAAGCCATTCAGAATGACAAGGGACATTGCTTTTGAAACGTTGGCTGAAGTCGTATCATTTGCCAATTGGCATGAAGGCCTGCATCAGGGAGCCATCACCACGATTAAACGGGCCCAGGGGATTGAGAACCTCTGGGAACCAGTCTAAAAAAGGAAAAAGCCATTCCACTTTCGGAATGGCTTAACTTTATTAATCTTTGATTCTTCCAAATAATTTGATGCAGTATAGGGCAGACAAACCAACAAGAATATAAACAATTTTTGAAAGGATGGCGTCTTGTCCGCCAAAGATAGCTGCCACTAAGTCAAATTCGAATAATCCGACAAGCAGCCAGTTCAAGCCTCCAACAATTAATAATATCAGTGCGATTGAATCTAATGTTTTCACGATTTTTCTCCTCCTTAAAAGGTTTGTTATTCTTTCATGATTATTATATGCCCGTAATTACAAGTTCAAAACATTTACTGTGTTATTTTTGTATTGTTTTTGTTCACTATTTGTACATCGATAGTTTTTATACAAAATCCCTCATTGTATTTGTACCCGGCTAAAAGAATAAAAAACTGTCCCCTCTAAGGAGACAGTTTTAATTCTATAGCCTGATTGGACTGTTGCTTTCCAATGAATGGTAACATGCTTGTATAGCTTTAATATTGTTGATGGTACTCATGGATGTATAGACAGGCTTCCTTTTCTCCAGAATACATTTACTAAAGTGGTTTACTTGGATGACATATGGATTTCCTTCGAGGACTTCTTCTCTTTCTTCTCCTTTTTCATCGGTTATGGCGATGGAGACCCTGCCACCCGGGAAACGATCCGGCCGGTAGGCAAAGGGTACCTTGATCGTTCCCTTTGTTCCCGAAATTTCATAAGTGTCTTTCATCGGCTGTTCAAACCCTGATTCGAAGCTTGCCGTAATGCCATTTTCAAAGCTGAGTATGCCGACAGCTTTTGTGTCGACTCCGAACTCATCATGAATGCTTGCCTTTACATATACTTCAGAAGGTTCCCGGCCCAGAATATAGCGTGTGGAATGAATGCAGTAGCACCCAACATCCCAAATGCTTCCTCCTCCAAGTTCTTTGTTCAGCCTGATATTCTCCGGATTCTTCTCTAAGTCCATTTTGAATGTAAACACTGATTGCATATGTCGTACTTCCCCAATAGCCCCTTCTTCAATCAGTTCTTTTACCCGTCTATGCTGCGGATGGAACTGATACATAAAAGCCTCCATAAACAACACATTATTTGATTCACATTCAGCTGCCATCTCCTCAACATCTCCAGCTGTCAAAGCAGCAGGCTTTTCACATAGTACATGTTTGCCTTTTCTTGCGGCTTTTGTGACCCATTCCTTATGCATTGTGTTAGGAAGAGGGATGTAGACCGCTTGAATTTCCGGATCGTCCAGAAGTTCTTCATAGCTTTGGTACGCTTTTGGAATTGAAAATTCCTTCGCTGCCTCTTCTGCCCTCCCGCTTAGACTCGCAATTGCTGTCACGTCTGCATACTCAGCATCTTGAAGAGCCGGGATAAGGGCTTTCTTAGCAATATTTGCTGTGCTTAAAATTCCCCACTTAATTTTACTCACGTCGTTCTCCTCCTTTTTCAGAATTCTTTTCATCTTCAGTTATATCACATGTGTGCTTCCTGCGAGACCCCGCAAGAAATCTTTTCCAGATTATTTTTCAGGGACTGGGGTATTAACGGATAGAAAATGAGCGAAAAAATACTCTGATGCTAGACAAGCATTCATTCCACTTTGTATACGCTCGCTGCTGTTACGGTCAAACTATAAACGAATCAGGATGACTGACTTCTTATCAAAGGGAGAGAGCCAATGAACATTGACTTTTTACAACAGGAACAGTTAGGAATCAAGTGCATCTGGGGACAACAGAAAAGACGAATCACCAATGTGAACTATGACTCTAGAAGGGTACAGGAAGATGCTGCATTTATTTGCATCAGCGGGGAAAATCATGATGGCCATTCATTTCTTGAAAATGCCATCCAAAATGGGGCCGCTGTTCTGGCCGGGGAAAATGCAGAAGTGCTTGAAGAAGCGAGCAAGAAGTATTCTGACAGAACCTTTATTCAAGTGGAGGATGCCAGGGCTTTCCTTGCCCGCTTGTCCATCTTGTTTTATAAAAATATACATGAAAAACTGATGACGATCGGGGTGACAGGGACGAACGGGAAAACCACTGTCACTGCCTATGTGAAATCATTAATGACAATCCTTGGAACACCTACTGGTTCGATTGGGACGACCGGCATCATTTCTTCAAAAGAGAAGATCAAGTTGAAGAAAAGTACCCCGACGACACCTGAGTCCTCTGATTTACACTACATTTTTAATCAGTTTTATCAACGAGGGGACCGGGCAGCTGCTATGGAAGTATCTTCGGTTTCAACAGAGCAGAAGCGCGTTGAGGGTATAGTGTTCGACATTGCGATACATACCAACCTTTCTCCTGAACACCTTGAGTTTCACAAAACGTTTGAAAACTACAAGAAAGCCAAGCTGAAACTTTTCAAACAAGCTAAAAAAGCGGTGGTGAACATTGATGATGACGGTATGGCACAGGATATCCTCGACATGTATTCCAGTGAGGTACTGACCTACAGCTTGAATAAACATTCGAGGGCAGATGTAACTGCCTCCAACATAAGAACCATCGGCCATGAGAGCTTCTTTGAGCTGAATGTACAGAATGAATCTTATATTGTACGGGCTCCAGTCATTGGAGATTATAATATCGCCAATGTCCTCGCAGCACTTTGTACGGCCATGCATGCCGGATACTCCATTCATCAGATTCTCCTGGCCCTGCCTTCCCTCGAAGGACCTGAAGGAAGATTTGAACTGCTCACCGAGTATGGCAACAGAAAAATCCTGCTCGATTATGCCCATACGCCGGCAGCGCTGGACAACCTGCTTCGTGAAGTCAAGAAACTGGAGTACCGCCGCTTGATTGTGTTAATTACCGGTATCGGAATAAGGGATAAATCCAAGATGCCGCTCATGGCTGAAACGGTTGAAGGAAAAGCGGATGAAATCGTCGTTTCCGTCGACCACCCTGATTTCAATGACCCTGATGAGATTATCAGCCATGTATTGGCAGGATTCTCAAACCCATCGGCTGAAAACATCTATACCGAGAGAACCAGGGCAGAAGGCGTCCTTTCCGCACTCGCCCTCAGTGATGAAAATGATCTGATCCTGTTGACGAGCGGCTGCATTAATGAAGCCCAGATTGTCGAGGGAAAAGAAGTACCCCATTCCGATAAAGACCTGATTAGAAGCTACTTCAATGATGACAGCACAGATTACGATTATGACTATATCCAGGCTTGATGAAAAAGAACCCATTGGATCGGGTTCTTTTTTTGGTAATTAATTTTGGCTTACCTTAGCTGGGTTGTCTTTCTGTTTCGCAAACACCTCGGAATTTCCAGTGACTCCCTTCACTCTTCTCTGATTCATTCTGTCGTGATTTTACCGGATTCGCGACTCGCTCCACCATTCCCCGGCCCTTCCTGTCCCGATTCCCCCGGATTCGCGACTCGCTCCACCATTTCCCGGCCCTTCCTGTCCCGATTCCCCCGGATTCGCGACTCGCTCCACCATTCCCCGCCCCTTCCTGTCCCGATTTTCACGGAATCGCGACTCGCTCCACCATTCCCTGGCCCTTCCTGTCCCGATTTTCACGGAATCGCGACTCGCTTCACCATTTCCCGGCCCTTCCTGTCCCGATTCCCCCGGATTCGCGACTCGCTCCACCATTCCCCGCCCCTTTCTGTCCCGATTTTCACGGAATCGCGACTCGCTCCACTTTTCCCCGCCCCTTCCTGTCCCGATTCCCCCGGATTCGCGACTCGCTCCACCATTTCCCGGCCCTTCCTGTCCCGATTCCCCCGGATTCGCGACTCGCTCCACCATTCCCCGCCCCTTTCTGTCCCGATTACCACGGAATCGCGACTCGCTCCATCATTCCCCGCCCCTTCCTGTCCCGATTTTCACGGAATCGCGACTCGCTCCACCATTCCCTGGCCCTTCCTGTCCCGATTCCCCCGGATTCGCGACTCGCTCCACCATTTCCCGGCCCTTCCTGTCCCGATTCCCCCGGATTCGCGACTCGCTCCACTCTTTCCCGCCCCTTCCTGTCCCGATTTTCACGGATTCGCGACTCGCTCCACCATTCCCCGGCCTTTCTGTCCTGATTTTCACGGATTCGCGACTCGCTCCACTCTTCCCTGACCCTTTCTGTCCCGATTATCCCTTTTCGCGATCACCCCAGTTTCGTTACTTGCCCCAGCACACCGACATACCTCCCTGCCGCTCCTCACCGGCATGTCTGCTCCAAATCACCAGCTAAACCGATCTGCTTCTCAGTTTTCTACCACACCCTTAAAAACCTATATCTTCCAGTCCCAATCTTCTGTTATATTAAATATACAAATAATTTTTGAAATTTTACGATACTTGGAGGCTCTCATGGAACGACTTACAGACCACTTGATAGTGATTTCATTCGATTGTCTTTCATCTCTGGATTACACAACCATAAAAGAAATGCCGAACTTTCAAGGACTTTTGAAAAAAGGTTCGTATTGTCCAAACGTAAAGACCATCTATCCTTCCGTTACATATCCATGTCACGCCACGATTGTAACCGGTAACTATCCCAATAAGCATGGAGTCATTAACAACACCAGGCTTCAGCCCGGCAGCCATTCACCGGATTGGTATTGGCACAGACATCATATAAAGGGCACGACCCTTTACGATGAAGCAAAGAAAGCAGGCCTGACAACTGCCGCGTTATTATGGCCCGTAACAGCCAAAGCTGAAATTGATTACAACATGCCTGAAATCTTTGCCAACCGGCCATGGCACCATCAGATTGCCGTGTCACTTTGGAATGGAAGCACCTCCTTCCAATTGGAGATGAACCGCCGCTTTGGCCATATACGGAACGGCCTTTTCCAGCCTCAGCTTGATGATTTTGTATTGGAGGCCACAGTCGAAACCATTCGTGAGAAGAAACCAAATCTGATGCTTATCCATTTCACCGACCTTGATTCCCACCGCCACTACCATGGGTTTTCTTCTGAACAGGCTCATGAAGCCTTGAAAAGACATGATGAACGGCTCGGAAGAATCACTGAAGCGTTAAGAGAAGCAGGAATTTATGAACAGTCCACCATTATCGCTCTGGGAGATCACAGCGCCCTGAATGAATCCAAGGCCATTAAACCGAATGTCCTGCTAAAAGAGGCGGGCCTTCTCAGTGTGAACAGCCAAGGAAAAATCACTGATTGGAAAGCCTATTGCAAGAGCTGCGATGGCTCGGCATATATATATGTAAAGGACCCAGATGATCAAGTGACCTTTAGAAAAGCGAAAGAGCTCTTAGACAAAATGAAAGTGGATACGGACAATGGCATTGAAAACATTTTGACCGGAAAGGAGGCTGGAGATAGAGGAGCTGATGAGACCTGTGCTTTCATGATTGAAGCTTCGCTTGGATTTTACATCACGGAAGGGCTGCAGGGGGATTATCTTGATGGAATCACCTCTGAAGATGTAGAAGCCGGTAAATACACCTTCGCATCCCATGGATACTCACCTGAGAAGCCCGATTATGAGACCATTTTGATGGCAGCGGGCAAAGGAGTGAAAGAGGGAGCACTCATTCCTTCCATGCACCTTACAGACGAGGGGCCGACTTTCGCCAGACTTCTTGGACTCCATCTGGGCAATACGGATGGCGCAGCTATAGATGAGTTGTTAAAACTGTAAATTTTTTGTAAAACTTACAGGCTTTCAATCTCCATTCCTTTTATTTTTTGTACAATTAAACAGAAACCGTTTCCGGGAGGTCAAAACCGATGAAGTCTTTTACAAAAGAAGAGAATAGCTGGATGCTCTACGATTGGGCCAATTCAGCATATTCCATCATCATTTCCACTGCTGTTTTTCCATTGTTTTATAAGGCCGCTGCCACCAATGCGGGGGTAAGTGCCGCCAATTCCACTGCGTACCTGGGTTACACCATTGCCATCGCCACCTTCATTCTGGCGATGTTGGGCCCGATACTTGGAACCATCGCTGACTATAAAGGATTTAAAAAGAAATTCTTTACCTTCTTCTTTTTCCTTGGCGTTGCGGCTACAGCCCTTTTAGCTTTTATTCCAAGTGATGAATGGTTCTTGCTGCTAGTCTGTTATACTTTTGCAGCTGTCGGTTCTGCAGGGGCAAATGTTTTCTATGATGCTTTCCTGACTGACGTCACCTCAGATGAAAAGATGAACAGAGTTTCAGCCAGAGGCTTCGGGCTGGGCTATATCGGCAGTACCATTCCATTCATCATCAGCATTGCAATCATTGTATTGTCACAAAGCGGCACCATTCCTCTGTCAACCACAACAGCCAGCAAAATTGCCTTCCTGATTACCGCGTTATGGTGGGGATTATTTGCCATTCCAATGTTTAGGAATGTTCACCAGCGCCACTATATTGAACCTGAGCCAAAGCCTGTCGTTAACAGCTTTAAACGCCTTGGCAAAACATTTAAAGAAATTAAAAAATACCGTTCGTTATTTTTGTTCCTACTGGCTTATTTCTTTTATATTGATGGTGTCGGTACCATCATTACGATGTCCACTGCCTATGGAACTGACCTTGGCATTTCATCCACCAGCCTGCTGATCATCTTATTTGTCACGCAGGTTGTCGCTGCTCCCTTTGCCATCCTGTATGGAAGGCTCTCAGAGAAGTTTACAGGGAAGAAGATGCTGTATGTCGGTATCATCATTTATATTTTTGTCTGCATCTATGCTTACTTCCTGGAAACAACCTTGGACTTCTGGATATTGGCTATGCTGGTCGCTACGTCCCAAGGGGGTATTCAGGCCTTGAGCCGCTCGTATTTCGCTAAGCTGGTACCAAAACAAAACTCCAATGAATTCTTCGGATTTTATAATATTTTCGGGAAGTTCGCATCCATCATGGGACCGCTGCTAGTCGCCATGACGGCACAGTTGACAGGCAATTCGAGCACCGGGGTCTTCAGCCTTGTCATTTTGTTCATCATCGGGATTGCCATTCTGTCCCGGGTACCTGAACCAAAGCATCATATTGCTGCAGTGGATACAGCCAAAAAAGCCTAAATAAAACCGCTTGGATTTGTAAAATCCAAGCGGTTTTATTTTTTACTCTCTCCAATTCACTTTCTACCTTCCCGGAAAGAGAATCTTAAAGTCCTCATACCCCTCTTTTTCAAGGTCTTTTACAGGAATGAACCGCAAGGCTGCGGAGTTGATGCAGTATCGTAAACCGTTTTCCCCCGGGCCGTCCTCAAAGACATGTCCAAGATGGGAGTCAGCCTCCCTGCTCCGGACCTCCAACCTTGTGCTTCTGTGGCTCAAATCATATTTTTCCTTCACACTTGCAGACATTACCGGTTTTGTAAAGCTCGGCCAGCCGCAGCCGCTGTCATATTGGTCTTTCGAAGTGAAAAGCGGTTCACCTGATACGATATCGACATAGATTCCTTCTTGTTCATTGTCCCAGTATTCATTTTTAAAAGGGGGCTCAGTACCATTTTCTTGAGTGACATGATACTGAATTGGTGTAAGCGATTCTTTCAGATGCGAAGTATCCTTCGGCCAGAATTTCTTTTGGTAATCCTGCCTGCCCGATCCCCTTCGATACAGTTCATACCGGAAACTATTTTTCTTGTAATAATCCTGGTGATAGTCCTCAGCTGGATAAAAAGGCTGAGCGGGGAGGATTTCGGTAACGATCGGCTGCTGAAACCGGCCGCTCTCCTCCAGCTTCCTTTTTGATTTTTCCGCCAGCTCCTTTTGTTCCTCGCTGTGATAATAGATACCCGTCGTATAAGCATATCCTCTATCACTGAACTGTCCTTCTGAATCTGTCGGATCGATTTGCTGCCAATACATCTCCAAGAGCTTCTCATAAGGAAATTCTTCTGGATTAAATAAGATCTGTACTGCTTCCCTGTGTCCTGTGTTCCCCGAAATCACTTCTTTATAGGATGGATTTCGGGTATGTCCCCCTGTGTAACCTGAAGTGATGCTCTCAATGCCTTCCTGCTCATCAAAAGGAGAAACCATGCACCAAAAACAGCCGCCGGCAAAGGTCGCCTTATGAGATTGTATTTGTGTCAAAATGATCTCCTCCTATACAGTTTCTTTAGCAGCTGCAGCCGTTTCACGTGAAACATATGATTTAACTGTCAGATTTCCCTTCAAACTCAGGGCTCAGCTCGCTCCAGACATCAAACTTATTTCCATCCATGTCCCAAAAGACAAAATTCCGGCCGGCATGACCCCTGTTCTCTATATCGCCGACCTTCATCTGCTTATTTTTAAACTCTTTTTGAAGTTCTTCCAAAGCAGACAGGCCATTGACTTCAAATGTCATTGAAAAATGTTCTTCTCCATTTTTGTCAAAGAAATTAGATGATTGATTGCTGCCTGCTTGCACCAGAAAGAAGCTTTGATCAGCCAGATTTATGATGGCCTTATCCTCATCCAGATAGTTTATTTCTGCCCCCAGATTCTCGCTGTACCAGTCAGCGGCTGAAGCAGCATGACGGACTGGAATGTAGGTGGTCCCTACCCTCAACAGTTTCTCACTCATTGTTCTTTTCCATCCCTTTCCATGGTCAAGTATCTATTATGAATGTTTCTCTTGAAGCCATTGCCGGGCAAAATCGACAACTGGACGCTGTTTCATGAGCCGGCATTCGGCGATTCCAATCTCTACTGGTTTAACATGATGGCAATCTTCAAAGTCTTTCCCCAATTCTTCAAAGTGATCGGAATCATATAGAATCTCTTCATACTCCTTCCATACACGATTGCCGTTCTCCTTCATTGCGGTTCCTTTTTTGACTTTCTCCCGATTGGGGATGCTGTGCTCGGCAAAGTGCAATGACGTGTTGCTGTCATGGGTCACCCCGAGCAACAGGATCGATCCAGCGAGTTCGTAAATCTTCGCAAGTGGTGAGTGCAGGCCAAACCCTTCCTCCAGGGGCTGTTCACTTATTATGTAGTCGGCATGTTTCCCCCAGGCTGCAAAAGAATATACAGGATGAGAACTCCTTTTGACCCCCGGGAACGTCCTGAAAGCCTCGACAATGGCCCCCATGCCCCTTACAGGAGTTGTATCCGGATCGTAGGCTGGCATTTCCGAGCGGATGACCGGCCACCATTCTTCCGGAACAGGAGGCATTTTCCACTCTGCTGGGTCAGAGTTATCAGCCGATTGGGCAGGCATGATCAGTGTCCCTTCTTCACCGACTGCTTCCATCAGCGCCGTCACAACCGCGACTGCCCCTCCACATACCCATCCTAAGGAACTTAGAGATGAATGGACAATAAGTGTCATTCCTTGATGTAAACCCAGGTGTTGAAAATCCTTAATTAAGCTTGAGGCTGTGTGCGGAGTCTGTACCTTTTGAATCGCTATTCTCTCTGTCATGTCTATCCCCTTCTAAATTATCTTTTTTATCGTTCACCGATTCCCTAATTATATATCAATTTCCAGTTGACTTTCTCCGAGTATTTGGACTTTTATAAAAAATCATTCTTGAAGGCATATATTGTAAGTGTTATAGTTATCTAGTGAAATAATCTGAAAAATTTGAAATATATTCGTAACAAAAGGATTCAATTTCCTTTACCTTTTTCCGATGAGGAGGAGACTTTTAATGAAGCAGATCATGTGGCTGCCCCTTCAGTTTCTGCTGACGTGTGCAGGTTTATTTTTATTCAGCGCTGCTGGTTCCTTGCTTTTTTATGATCATGAACTTGTCATACATATTGCAAAATACTTTCATACCTTGAAACAAATCTTTCATGATTTATTACATCCCGGATCTATCTTTATCACTGTAGGTGATGAAGGAAAAAACTATCCAATCTTCCCTATGCTTCTGAAGTTATTTGGATATTCCTTCCTTCTTTTGGCATCTGCATTTGCGATTGCTGTTATCGTTTCTGCTTTCATCAGCTATCTCATTATGTTTCTGCCGCAATGGGCAAAACGGATTTGCTTCCGGCTTCTGGATCTGTTCGATTCCCTTCCGGACGTATTGATTGTCGTATTGCTGCAGTTGTTCATCATCTGGCTTTTCAAACAGACGGATCTCTTGTTGTTTGATATCTATAAACTCGGCGAAGATAAGATTTATGTTCTGCCGATTGTCTGTCTGGCCGTCCTGCCGATTGCCTTTCTTACGAAGCATTTCCTGTTCCAGATAAGGGAAGAGGAAGACAGGCCGTATGTAGAATATTCTTTTTCCAAAGGTTTTTCAAAGGCGTATACTTTGTGGGTCCATTTGTTCCGTAATGTCTGGATTCAATTCTATTATCATATCAAGCCGATCTTCCTGCTGATGCTGTCTAATCTCCTTATCATTGAAATCCTGTTTAACATCAACGGGTTCATGTACGTCATGCTGGCAACTGCTACATTAAAGCCGAGTGCCTTCTTTATAGGAATGCTGATGATTTATATCCCATTCTTCATCATGTTCAGCATCGGCCGGATTCTATTGACCAGAACGATCGGAGGGGAGCTTGAGGTATGAGCGTGTTTAAATCTTTACGATTTTGGATTCCATTTGGAATTATCGCCGCATTGATTGTCGGGAGCTTTCTTGTTCCGGTCCTTTATCCTGACCTTCAGGAATCGGGCCCTCCCTATATAACGGACCCGGATACCCATAAACTGCTTGCTGCTGCGCCTTACACTCCATCCGAGATGCCGCCTATGGGAAGCGACAAGCTCGGCAGGAACATTTTCCTGCTTTTGATTGACGGCGCTAAGTATACTTTGCTGGCCGCATTAGCCATTGCCCTTCTGAGGATGTTCGGCGGGTTTGTCACTGGGCTTCTTTATGCATTCATACCGGGATGGCTCCGTTCAGCCATCAAGGGATTCTGGGATACATTCAACTTTATTCCGCTGGCCATCGTCGGATACATCCTTCTTCACCCCCTTCAACTGGCATATGAAGCTGGAGCATTGACAAGTTTCCGCTTCATGGTGATTGAAGTGGCGGTCATCGCACTCATGGTCATCCCGTCCCTGGGAATGTATGTCGGGCAGGGGATGAATGATTTTATGAAACAGGAGTTCATTGATGTATCAAGACAAATGGGCGCCAGCCGTTTTCATTTAATCCGAAAACATTTAGTGCCCCATTTTGGACGGCATTCCATCGTCTTGTTTTCAGAGCAATTGTCCCAAACATTGCTGCTTCTGATTCAGCTCGGTGTCCTTCATATCTGCCTGGGTGGTCTCATGACAGCCAATTTCGGGATCATGGAAGTCATTCCAGAGTATTTTTCCGCTATAAATGAATGGGCGGCAACTATTGCTATTAATATAAAACAGGTTTTCGTCCGCCCGTATATCGTTTTGGGTCCGCTTTTGTTTTTTTCCGTCACCATTTACTGTGTAAATGAAATCAGTGCTGTTTTGAGATCTGTTTTAATCGAAGGGAATCCAGCCGGCATGAAGCTATTCAGAAAGAAAAGGAAAGCAGCCGGATATGCTTCTTCCCATAAACCACAAAAGGATGATTTTACATTTGCAGACCATAAGGGTGAAAAAGCATGCTGAGAAAAGGTTGTTCTGCCATAGCGATTTTACTGGTTATAAGCTTGCTTGCTGGATGCAGAGTCATCTGGGTTGATAAGACATTGGAAGAACAGGAAGCACCTGAACTTTCAAAAGGAAGAGAAGAAATAAAGCTCGAAGCCACTCTTCAATCCGACCAGACCAGAATGATTATCCGGGGAAATGCCAACCTGCCGGAGGGTGCAATTCTTCTAGCTGATTTAAAAGAATATCCCGAGGGGGCCGAGCAGACGGACGTCTTGAATGGCGAGGTTGAGCCTGCAGATGAAACGGCTCTGGAAAAAGAGGGAGAAATGAACGAGGATGGCAGTTTTCTTATCGTTATGGACCGCCCTGACATAGAAAAACGTTATCGGGCAGCCATCCGATTTTCCCCTGAGATTCAACCAGAAGATATTCAACAAAAATTCGGAAAATCGGGCGAGCTGATTGGTGAAAGTGAAGGCTTGTATCAATATGAAATGGACGGCAGCAAGATTACTGGAATTGCCAAATACACGCCGGTTTTCTCATTGTCTGATGGAGGCTGGTATAGGGGGAAATTCGACATGTCCCCAAACATAGAAGATGCACGCCCATCCCATTAAAAACTCCTTGGCTTCCAAATGCCAAGGAGTTTTTTTATTGTTTATATTTCCTATTTATAGTAGGGAATGAGCAAACAGTCTAATGCGCAAGCTATGTCTATTGGTCCATTTATTATATTTACATAATATAATTTCTTTTTTCACATTGTAGAACGAAGTACTTTTTTCCTATTTTTTGCTACAATTCACAATACTTTTACTCCTTAAATTCTTCAAAAGTATTTTGACAAAACGGAAAATAATAATTATTATAGTAAAGTATTTCATAGGAGGTAGACATATGTCCAAATTAGACAAACAAAGAATTGTTGAAAGCGTCCCTCAAAAGGGATTTTTCGGCCATCCTAAAGGTCTTTTCACGTTGTTTTTCACAGAGTTCTGGGAGAGATTCTCCTACTATGGCATGAGAGCCATTCTTGTATTCTATATGTATTACGAGGTATCAAAGGGCGGACTGGGTCTTGATGATAACCTTGCTCTTTCCATCATGTCCATTTATGGTGCCCTGGTTTACATGTCAGGGGTCATTGGAGGCTGGCTGGCTGACCGGGTATTCGGAACATCGAGAGCGATTTTCTATGGCGGAATTTTGATCATGCTCGGTCACATTGCCTTATCAATACCTGGAAGCCTTTCCATGTTCTTTGTATCCATGGTATTCATTGTTATTGGTACTGGTTTGCTGAAACCAAATGTATCCAGTGTCGTCGGTGAGATGTATGCTGAAAACGACAGCCGCCGTGATGCAGGGTTCAGTATTTTCTATATGGGTATCAACCTTGGGGCATTCATCTCTCCATTACTGACTTCAACCGTTTCAGATGCCTATGGATTCCATTGGGGATTCGCAATCGCAGCTGTAGGTATGTTTGTAGGATTGATTGTTTTCATGATAACAAAGAAGAAAAACCTTGGACTGGCAGGAACGTATGTCGGCAACCCGCTGACAGCTTCTGAAAAGAAAAGGTACTCTATCATCTTTGGTGCAGCGATTGTCGTCATCGGCGGTCTGTTGGCCATCCTAATTCCTAATGGCCTGTTTACTGTAAGCACATTCATTAATTTAATCGGTATTTTAGGTATCATTATTCCGACCATCTATTTTCTTGTTATGTACTTCAGCCCGAAAACGAATGAAGTTGAGCGTTCCAGAGTCCTCGCTTACATCCCGCTTTTCATTGCGGCCGTTATGTTCTGGGCGATTCAGGAGCAGGGCTCCACGATCCTTGCGAATTATGCAGATAAACGGACAGATCTTGATTTTGCAGGCATCAGCATCTCTCCAGGCTGGTTCCAATCACTGAACCCGTTGTTCATCATTGTGCTGGCTCCTGTATTTGCTTCAATGTGGGTAAAACTTGGAGACCGTCAGCCAAGCATTCCTAAGAAATTTTCCCTTGGGTTATTATTTGCAGGGATATCCTTCCTTGTCATCCTGATCCCGGGTTATATCAGTGGAGATGCATTGGTTAGCCCATTATGGCTTGTTCTCAGCTACTTCATCGTCGTTCTTGGTGAATTGTTGATTTCACCTGTTGGATTATCAGCGACAACCAAACTGGCACCTGAGGCTTTCTCCGCTCAGACAATGAGTGTCTGGTTCTTAGCAAGTGCCGCGGCACAAGCTTTGAATGCACAGCTGGTGAAATTCTATACTCCTGCCAATGAAACGATATACTTCGGTTCTATCGGTGGAGCAGCGATTCTATTAAGTATCATTTTGTTCGTCCTTTCTCCGATCATCAAGAAGTTCATGAGAGGGATTAATTAATTTATAGGAATAAAAGAGAACCTCAGGAGCGGTCGAGGTCACTGAAAAAGTCTAAGAAAAATTAAGAAGGCAGAATCGTTCACTTCAAAGAGCGGTTCTGCCTTTTTTATTTCATCTTTTTATGACGTTCCAGGTGCGCGACTCCGCGGGGCGGGCGGTGAGCCTCCTCGGCTTCGCCTGCGGGGTCTCACCTACTAAATGTGGAAGCGGCCGTTCAACGACGTATGGGTTGGAGGGTTCCTGCATGAGATATAGAAATCATGAAGAGTGGAGCGATTCGATGATGACTTATCGCAAGGAGGAGCTGGGAAGTACGCTAGCAGCTGGGCTTTGGAGCTGGATTCGCAAGGAAGGAGACTGAAATCCCCTAGTCGTTGGCCGCTGGAACTAGACGAGTCCCGCTAGTCCCGCAGGAAATCGCACACCTTCCACTCCAATCAACGTTGAATACCATTAACGATGTCTCAGACGTTGATATTTCGAGCGTTCAAAATATGGCTTGTCCTTCAACTATTTCTTGGATATGGCTCCAAAGGAAACCGTTATTGATCCAAGTTCTCTGATTAATTTTCGTAACCTTAGGTTGAAAGATCTGAACTTATTAGACATGCTTATCAATAAGAGCGTTGAGATAGCCATTGAAAAAAAGATTATTAACAGTAAGTCCATTATTATAGATGCCTCCCACACAAAAGGCACGCTGTAAGTTGAGAGAATTATTGGGGGATGCGGCCTATTCAGAGAAAGACACCATTGAATACAGTTTCGATTTCCCTGAGTGATTAGCGGGTTCAATTTGGAAACCAGTTTGATTTCAGTTCTATTAGGAAGAGGATGAATTCTAGTTCAATAAGGATGCGGGTATGTAGGCTGCAAGGCAGGACATATGGCTATACGGAAAGCTAGCATGGAAAAAAGGATGAGGCAATAATCAGAAGGACACTTATTATTTTGATGACACTGCATGTAAGGGTTACAAGGAAGGATTGAAGAGTAAGACACCCGAGGGTTCTTCCACATTTTTCCGATTTAATTTTGTATCGTTCTTTTGCCTTTTCCTTAAAGTATTCACTCTCCTGAAATTTTGCCTGAGAGGAATGCTGATCGGACTTTTGGGAAACGGAATACGTCCATTGGCAAGGAATTACAAGGTGCCATGGCTTTTACGGTAAACTTTAAAAGGGTTCTAAAGCTAATGGGAGAAAAAGAGCAACATCTGCGATGCTTTCCAAGAAAAAAGCCTAATCCATGATGGACTAGGCTCTGACGATTAGATTGTAACGACCCTATTCGTCTTTGCTCCTTCCAATATTCCTAGAATGACCTTAAGAGATAAAAGGGCATCCTCCCCCGTCACTAAGGAAGGCTTGTCATTCAAGACACAGTCGACAAATTCATCGATCACTCCGCTGGTCGTCTGATTATCATTGGTCTGGATGCTTTCTAGTTGATAGTTGACTCTTTCTCCACCTTTGGTAATGACTTCTAGTTGATAGTCGTCACTGTGATAAATCTTCATAATCCCTTTTTCGAAATAGATTACCGTGCTGTTATCTTCTTCCCCGTAATACGTCCACGAAAAGGATGCACTCCCCAGCCTGCCTTTTTTTGTTTTTAGGCTGCAGACGAGATTGTCGCATACTTCAATCGGGTTTCCGTTCTCATCCACCTTATCCAGAGCTCCTTGAAAGGCGCTTACCTCCGTGATTTCATCATCCAGGAGATAATGCATCAGGTCAATTTTGTGAATCCCCAAATCCCCTGCAACGCCGAGGCCGGAACGGTCTTTCTTGAAGAACCAGGTAGAGTTGGATTTATTGACTCCCCAATGCTCAGGTCCTGCATGTCCAAAGATCGTTCTGAAGGAAAGGACTTTACCAAGTTCATTCTTCTGGATGATTTCTCTTGCTTTCTGATGCGCACGAGTAAACCGCTGATTATGGTCTACCATAAGTTTTTTCCCTGATTGGTTCTGGGCATCGACCACTGTCCGGGCTTCATCAACCGTAAGGGCAATGGGTTTTTCACATAGTACATGCTTGCCGCTCAAGAGTGCATTGGTGGAAAAAACATGGTGATATTCATTCGAAGAGCAGTCACTGATGACGTCTATCGTCTGATCTGCCAACAGTTCCTCAACAGAAGAGGCTGTACCCCCATTGAACATTTGAGCCAGCTTCTGAGCTCTCTCAGGGTTCCTGTCATAAAATATGATTTCATCAACGTGGGGATTAGCGAAATATTCTGGTGCGTGACGTAATTTCGCAATCGACCCACAGCCGATAATTCCTGCTTTTAATCCCATTCATTACACCTCTATTCTTTCTTTTGGAATACTACTGCTATGATGATAATCAACCCTTTTACAAATCCTTGCAGATGAGGCGATACGTTCATCAGATTCATCATGTTATTAAGAATCCCGAGGATGAGCACCCCGAAGAAGGTACCGATGATCTTTCCGCGTCCTCCGGTCATTCTGGTTCCGCCGATGATGACCGCTGCGATGGCATCCAGTTCGTACTGCACCCCTGAGCTGGAAGATGAAATGGAGTTCAAGCGGGATGTTTCTATGATGGCTGCAATACTTACCAGAAGACCTGTCAGTGTATATACACCAATTTTCACACGGTCGACCCGAATAGCTGAAAGCAGAGCGGCTTTTTCATTGCTTCCAAGAGCATAGACGTATCTTCCAAACCGGGTCTTATGCATCAGGATATAAACCAAGACCGTCATGATCAGGAAAATGATAATCGGATAGTCAATGATCCATAGATCACTGTTGGCAATTGCCGTGAAACCAGTTACTTCACCTGAAACACTTCCACCTTCGGCAATATACAACGCGATCGAACGGGCACCTGCCATCATTCCCAGTGTGGCAATAAAAGAGGCAATTTTCCCCTTGGCTACCATCAAACCATTAAGGAATCCCGCAAATGATCCAACGATAAACGCCGTGAGGATAGCCACAAGTATACTTCCCGTCGCATTCAATGCAAGGACTGTAATAACCCCGACCAAAACCAGGACAGAACCCACTGACAGGTCAATGCCGCCGGAAAGCATAACGATCGTCATCCCAAGCGAAACAATCCCGATAATGGAAACCTGCATTAAGATGTTCAGCTGGTTATTGAGATCAAGGAATCTCGGACTCATGATGGATGCCGCAACAAAAATAATTAAAAATGCAATGATGACGCTATACTCTGACCACAGCCAAGAGAGGCGACTTTGTGTATTCGATTTTGTATCTCCCGTATTTGCTTTCAACTGAGCATTAGCCAATTTTTTCAGCCTCCCTTTTTGAACCTGTAGCATACCTCATGATTTCATCTTCTGTTGCCTCATCGCCTTTGAACCTGGCTGTAATTTCACCTTGATACATGACATTGATGTTGTGGCAGACCTTCAAGACTTCAGGAGCTTCAGAAGACAGGATGATCACGGCTTTGCCCTGTTCTGCCAGTGATAGGATATGATGATAGATTTCCTGCTTTGCACCGACGTCTATCCCCTGTGTCGGATTATCAAATATGATAATGTCCGTATCCACCTCAAGCCACTTAGCAATAATCACTTTCTGCTGATTTCCACCGCTGAGCTTGTCGATGGTGATGCGTGGATTGTGAACCTTGATATTGAGCTTTTCTTTATAAAACTGAAATTTTTCCTTCTCAATCTTTTCATTGATAAAACCTGTCTTTTCCACATTTCCGATAGAGGACATGGTCATGTTATGAATGACACTTAAATCTTTGATAATGGCATTTTCTTTCCGATCCTTAGGGACAAATCCCAAACCTGCCTTCACAGCTTTGCTTGGGTGATCTATTTTTACCAGCTGGTCATTGATTCTAATTTCACCATTGTATTTTTTTCGATAGCCAAATAAACTTTCGAACAGTTCGGTCCTGCCGTCCCCCGCCAATCCGGTAAACCCGGCAATCTCTCCTTTTCGCACTGTAAAATGGATGTTTTTATAGTTTCCTTGATTTGTTAAGTTTTTCACTTCAAGCAGGACCGGGCCCAGATCATGATGGGTCTTTAATCGATCTTCGGAGATCGACTTTCCAACCATCAATTTGGTTATGCTGTCCACGTCTTCGTTTGCTATACTGCCTGTACCTACTAATTCACCATCTCTAAGTACGGTATAACGGTCACAAACAGCTTTGATTTCATTCAATTTATGAGAAATATAGATAATGGAGACACCGGAGTGTTTCAAGTTCGTCATCAGTTCAAACAAACGTTCCACTTCATGTTCCGTTAATGAGGATGTTGGTTCGTCCATGATAATCAGCTTTGATTTATGCAGCAGGGCTTTGGATATTTCAATCAGCTGCTTATAAGATGTATCAAGGTTCCGTACATATTCTTTCGGGTTAATTTGAATTCCAAGCTGTGAAAGAATATCTTTTGTCTGCCTGCACATCTCTTCCACTTTGAGGAATCCGAATTTGCTGCGCAATTCGGAGCCCAAAAACATATTCTCATAAACTTTCAAATCAGCAACCACATTCAGTTCCTGATGGATAAAACTGATTCCCTGCTCTTGTGATAATCTTGGGTTAAGCATTTTCACCTGGTTTCCATTAATATACATTGCACCGCTTTCAGGCTGATGCACACCGCCTAGTATATTCATCAACGTGGATTTCCCTGCGCCATTCTCACCAAGCAGAGCGTGAATTTCCCCTTTTTCCACTTCTAGTGTGACATCTTTTAAAACACGTACGCCATTAAACGACTTATGGATGTTTTTCATCGTCATGAAAGGATTTGAAGACATATATAGTCCCTCCTTTATAGAAAAAGGGAGACTGGCTCAAACGCCAAGGGCCAA
This sequence comes from Bacillus sp. SRL337, assembly GCF_984799155.1. NCBI lineage: Bacteria > Bacillati > Bacillota > Bacilli > Caryophanales > Bacillaceae > Bacillus > Bacillus sp. SRL337. Next base: position 4,565,182 of record NZ_OZ481793.1, read on the forward strand.
GCCCTTATGAGACAGCCTCCTTATCTTTTTTTTAGAATTTAGAGTTAGGATCGTAGTACTCGTCAACGTTCTCTTCTGTAACCTGTGTTGCTTCCTTCACGACCATCGTTTCTTCCGGCTCATCGCCTTGGGCAAGGTCTGCAGCAATTTTCACCGCATCTTCAACCATTGTCGGAGAGTATAGGAAAGTTGCAGAAATCAGTCCGCCTTCCTGGATGTTCTCAAATACTCCTTTACCGCCGCCGGCACCAGTGATGAATTGGATATCATCACGACCTGCTTCTTTAATTGCTTGCAATACTCCCAGTGCCATACCATCATCCTGAGTGAAAACAGCATCGATGTGGTCATGGGCCTGAAGGATATTCTGCATTACTTCCAATGATTTTTCAGTAGAGAAATCACCGCTTTGTGAAGCAATCACTTCAATGCCATCTGTGCTTTCCATCGCTTCCTGGAAGCCTGAACCGCGCTGTTCAGTAACAGAGCTTGGAGGACCTGTAATTTCAACGACTTTACCTTCTCCATTTAACTTTTCAACAAAATATTTACCAGCATTGACACCGATTCCTTCGTTGTCGCCTTTAACAACCACTGTTGCTGCATCGTTTTCAAGTTCACGGTCGACAATGACAAGAGGAATCCCAGCGTCTTTCACTTTTTGACCGACAGGAGATAATGCTGCTGATTCGATTGGCAGCATAACGATTGCATCTACATCCTGTGCAATAAGATCATCTACATCGTTCGCCTGTTTATTCGGGTCTGCCGCATTTGTCATGACATACTCAATGCCTTCGCTCTCTTCAAGGGCCTGTGCCTGTTTCTCAGCACTGTCAATAAGAGCTCCCATCCAGCCGTGGGTAGCTGATGGCAGCGAGATACCGATTTTGATCGTATCATCGTCTGCACCGCCGCTTCCCTCTTCGGTATTACAAGCGGCCAAGCCAAAAACCATTAGTAAAGATAAACATAATACAAAAAATTTCTTCAACCTAAGCACCCCTTTGTTTTTTAGACCTTTAAAAAAGCCCCTATTTCTTGCTCCCCCTCCATGTAATCGATTACATTTACATCTAAGGTCAGCGCTCTATTATTAACTGAAAGATTAATAACAGAGCGCTGAGCTTAGCGGATCACCCGGAAGTGGAATCGCGTATCACCAGCTCATGTTCTAGTATGATGCTTTCGACCTTTTCTCCTCTTATCTGATCAATCAGCATTTTTGCGGCCATTGTCCCCATTTTATACATCGGCTGAGCGATAGTTGTCAGTGTAGGGTGTGTCATATTGGAAAAGTCGATTTTATCGAATCCTACAACAGCAATATCATCCGGTGAGTGAAACCCATTATTGTTGATTTCCTTAAGTGCACCGATTGCCAGCAGATCAGATACCGCAAATACCGCTGTGGGCTTTTCCTGGAGATTCAATATTTTCTTCATCGCATTCTGGCCATGATCGAAGCCAAGCTGCTGAACGGTGATGACATACTCCTCATTAAAAGGGATGCCATGCTCTTCCAATGCACGCTGATACCCTTTCTTACGCAGTCTGGCGTACAGGTTTTTTTCATCTGAATTAATTAATGCAATCTTTTCGTTGCCAATTTTGATTAAATGTTTGACTGCCCGATAAGATGCTTCTTCATTGTCAATCGTAATGTAAGGTATGCCGCTGTCTTCAGAATACTCGCTGCATTGGATAATGGCGTGATTCTCGGCAAGCTGTTTTAACGTTTCAACATTTACGGCGGGATCCATGGAGATAATACCGTCTGCCATCTTCTTTCTGACCATGTCGAAATAAATATTTTCCCTTTCAGGATCCGAATCTGTTTCACACAAAAGGATATTGTAATTTTGACTTATGGCAACCTGCTCAATTCCTTTAATGATTTCAAGGTAAAAAGGATTGGAGATGGTCGGAATCATGATCAGCAATATGCGGCTTTCGGAATTTCTAAGATTTCTGCCAAGCATGCTCGGTTCATAATTCAATTTCCTGATCGCATCTTCCACTTTGATTCTTGTCTTGATCGCTACTGAGTTTTGTCCGTTTAATACTCTTGATACTGTTGCAACTGACACACCGGCCTCTTTTGCAACCTGTTGGATGTTTGCCATCGTTTGTCTAGCCTTCTTTCTCTGTCTTGAAGGTGTGTAATCGTTTACAATTCAAATGGTAATATATCCCCAATTCTCTGTCAACACAAAATTTTTTACCTAGTTCTCTATTGATTTATTCGTATTTTTTCTATATGTTAAAAATGTAATGGATTACAAAACAATAAATTCTGAACATTTAATCAAGGAGGTATTCTTTTGAAATTAGGTGTCTTTACAGTTTTATTCTCAGATAAAAGCTTTGATGACATGTTAAAATATGTTTCTTCAAAAGGGATTGAGGCTATTGAGCTGGGTACAGGCGGATACCCTGGAGATGCACATTGCAAAGTTGATGAACTGCTGGGAGACGATAACAGCCTCAACAGCTTTAAACAAAAAATCGAGGACCACGGCTTGATAATCAGTGCATTAAGCTGTCATGGAAATCCTCTGCATCCCCAAAAGAAACTGGCTGAACCTGCCGATGAAATACTGGTAAAAACCATTAAGTTAGCATCCAGGCTGGGAGTGCCTGTCGTGAATACATTCTCCGGATGCCCTGGTGATCATGAAAATGCACTGTATCCAAATTGGCCTGTTACACCTTGGCCGCATGACTTCCAGGAAGTACTTAAATGGCAGTGGGAAGAGAAGTTGATTCCTTACTGGAAAGAAAAGAATGATTTTGCCGAAGCCCATAATGTGAAAATTGGGTTGGAGCTGCACGGAGGCTTTTCTGTCCATACGCCTTCCACAATGCTCCGCTTGAGGGAAGCCTGCGGGCCTGCTATAGGGGCAAACCTGGATCCAAGCCATATGTGGTGGCAGGGAATTGATCCCGTCGAAGCGATTAAACTACTTGGCCGCGAAAACGCCATTCATCATTTCCATGCGAAAGATACCATCATCGATCAGCAGAACATGAATCGGCATGGTCTTACCGATATGACCGACTATTCGGAGCTTCGCGATCGTTCCTGGTATTTCCGGACTGTCGGATTTGGTCATGATCAAAAAGTCTGGGCAGACATGATCAGCACGCTTCGCTTATATGATTATGACTATGTTGTCAGCATTGAGCACGAGGATGGACTCATGTCGATTAATGAAGGATTTACCAAAGCAGTCGAAACTCTTAAACCTGTCATGGTCAAAGAGTCTGTAGGTGAAATGTGGTGGGCTTAATTTTGTAAGCGGTATCTTTTAAGCTTTATTTCCTTGTGGAGATAAAGCTTTTTCTTTTGAAGAGGCTGTTTTCGCATACATTGTTGCTTTCGGAAAAATCCCAAAAGCCGGATTTTCCCCCTGCATACTGCGTTTTTCGCTCTGAAAGAAGAGAGAAGCTCTTTTCTCTCTTGCTAAACAGATTTTTTTCCGGTTCATTACTCCACTTTCTTTCGGAATTATTCCCAAATAGCAGCAAAGTTCACGAAAAGAGCCTTTGGATAACAGGAAATGAGTTCAACCTTTTAGCAAAACTATTTACAGACTATTCTAAAAATATACTTTTTAAATTATACTAGTGATAAAAAGGGGGAGAACCGGTTGAAAAAGGGGAAGTTATTTCTGTTGATGATGCTGGCTCTGCTATTTATCTTTATTTCCGTAACCGCCTACAATTTATTTTCGATAAAATCCAGACAGCCGGACCCGCATCCAACTCAAAGTGCTATCAATCAAGAAGAAGCTGTTAATCACCTTTCGGAAGCCATCACCTATGAAACTGTATCCTATCAGGACCGCAGCAGATATGAGTTTAAAGAATTTGAGGAGTTCATTGCGTTTCTGGAGACAAGCTATCCTGCTGTACATAACCAGCTTACACTAGAAAAGGTAAACGATTATGCCCTGATATATAAATGGGCTGGGGCAGATTCATCTAAACAACCAATCGGCTTAACAAGCCATTATGATGTGGTGCCGGTATTGGGGGGGACAGAACGAAATTGGGAGCAGGATCCTTTCAGCGGGACTGTTGTGGATAATGAAATCTGGGGCCGCGGTACCCTTGATGATAAAATTGGGGTGATCGGAATCCTTGAATCACTTGAATTTCTTTTAACCGACCATTTTCAGCCGGAAAGGGATATGTACTTCATGTTCGGTTTCGATGAAGAAATCGGCGGTGACTTAGGTGCCAAGGCAATCGCTGACACCTTGAAGGAACGGGGAATCCAGTTTGAGTTCGTACTGGATGAAGGCGGTGCGATAGTGGAAGAAATGGTACCTGGAGTCGAATCTCCTGTTGGAGTTGTCGGTATTTCAGAGAAAGGGTCGGCAACGGCAACCTTGTCCATTGAGGGCAGCGGCGGACATTCCTCACAGCCAAAGAGCAGGACGAATATAGGAAGAATCGCTGGCGCTATTGCCAAACTGGAAGAAACTCAGTTTCCCGGAGACCTTAAAGGGCCCGGTGAAGATTTATTTGAATACGTTGCCCCTGAAATGAACGTTGGGATGAGATATATCTTCTCTAATAAGTGGATCTTTGAGCCGATTATTGAAAACGTCTTACTAAAGGAGCCTGCCTCTGCTGCCTTGATCAGAACGACGATTGCCCCGACGATATTCCAGGCAGGCGAGCAATATAATGCCCTGCCTGAAAAGGCTTCTGCTGTCATCAACCTGCGTTTGATGCCGGGAGATTCTTTGCAAGATGTAAAGACTTTCATTGAGGAAACCATTGATGATGAAGGAATACTGGTGGAAGTGGCAGGAAGTGAGGCAACGAAGGTATCCTCTGTTGAAGGGGAGCCCTTTCAAACTGTCCAGCAGGCAGCCAGGAATGTGTATGACAAAGCCGTCATTGCCCCTTACCTGATGTTTGCCGGTTCGGATGCCAAACACTATGACAGCGTTTCAGATAACACCTACCGATTCCTGCCTGTGCAAATCACCTCTGAGGATCTGAACCGGATGCATGGGACAAATGAACATATCAGCATTGAGAATTATATCAAAGCAATCCAGTTCTATATTGAAGTAATTAAAGAGAGTAACCAAAGATAATGGATTCGGTTTTGAGGATGAAAGAAAGATGACACACTCTGCGGGGCGAATAGCCTTAAAATGGTGAAAATCAAATCTGTTTCTCTAAATCTAATGAATATCTAGGAGTGATTGAGCTGGAAAAAAGGTAATCTAATGCGGGCCTAACGGTACTTGCTTGGCTGCAGCGGCCATTGCCCAACGGATTTCCCGCTGCCTCACTGCCAGATGTCAGCACGCTGGATCCAAAGAGTGGTTCAAGAAAAAATTGGATTATGGATTTTTTCTGATATCAACTGGATTTATCGTTGGGGTTCATTCCTGTTCAAAGGGAATGTTTCCTTTATCCGTACATCGCTAACGGCCGCTTTCGCTTTTTATGCAGCCGATAAGGGTCAGCACCGCCCGCGAGCCGCACACTTGGAGCAGAGCCCACAGTTCTTATCAAAAGCTCTTTTCGTTCCCCCCCATAAACAGGATTTTTTTATGATGTAATAAATGATCTTTTCACCTACTCCTCTTGTACACCTCTTTCATATGATGGTGAAAAGGAGGTGATTTTTTTGAAAAAACGCTATTTAGTATGGTCGGATGTTCCCTATGCTGGCGAAAGTTCACCTCCCGATGATCCGGTGACACCTTCTGCCGGTTCTTGGCCGCTTACCTATTTAAAGCGCACACAAAATGGTGAGATCATCACCCCAGCGGGAAAAAAGGTAGATTTGGCTCTCTTACATCCTGATAAGATTGATTTTCGTAAAGAACTTAAAGTAGTGCAAAGATCTCTGGATACTTTGACGCCAGAACAAAAACAGATTGCTGTCTATTACGGAGCAGGAGTGCCTACTAAGCAGTGGACACCTGTAATAGACCGGCTGATTGATACCTATAATGTCTCTCCGACTGCTTCGGCTCAAATACAAGCTTGTTTTCATGGAGCTGTCAATGATGCCATGGTCGTGACCTGGGATCTCAAGTACAAATGGGATACAGCAAGGCCGAACCAATATGACCAGACACTAAAAACACTTTTGTGCACACCCCGTTTTCCGACTTATCCTTCCGGGCATGCTGTCATGTCGGGATGTGCCGAGGCTGTATTAAGTTACTTCTTCCCTAAAGAGGCCCGCAAGCTGAGAAAGATTGCAGAAGATGATGCTGACAGCAGATTGTATGGAGGCGTGCATTTCCCTTCAGATAATAGTGAGGGGCTGCGCTTAGGCAGAACTGTTGGAAAAGCTGTGATCAACAATGTAAAAAGCCAGCAGGGATTTGATCCAAACATTATTTCCCCTGTCTATAAAAATGCCAGCCTCTTTCCTGAGGATTACCGTCAATTCATCCCCTATGATTTTCCTGCCGGATGCTCTTCATTGACTCTAGGAGACGAAAAAAGGCAGAAAAAAACCCCGCAGAACCAGGATGTCCCCAAGCCGCTCCTAAAGAAGCTTATGTAATTTAGAAAGCACAAAAAATCCCGCATCAATGTTGATACGGGATTTTCTCATGAATGCAGCAGCCCATTCCGGTTCACGACATTGATCCCTCCGGAAGCTGAGATGATGCTCCCGGTAATCAAATCCGACTTCTCATCACAAATGAATCCGATGATACGGGAGATATCCTCGCCGGTACCCGACCTTCCAATCGGTGTCCGGTCATCCTTGATCGCCCTGGCGGTGTCAATGGATGATTCTTTCATATCTCCCCTGATATCGCCAGGACAGATCATGTTGGCGGTAATCCCATATTCAGCTTCCTCCAGCGCAATGGATTTTGTTAAAGAAACCAATCCTACCTTCGCTGCACTGAAAGCCGACCGGTAAAGCCAGCCCGGGGAGTGCTCGGCATCCTGAAAGCCGTAATTGACAATACGGCCGAATTTTTGTTCTCTCATAATCGGAATCGTCAGTTTGAGAAAATGAAAAACAGCCGTTAAATTCCCGTTAATCATCTCTTCCCACTCGGCATCGTCATAATCAATCAATTTCTTACGTTCAAAAATATAGGGGCCAGCATTATTAATCAAATAATCAATACGCCCGTAACGGTCCATCGCCTGTCTGACAATCCTGACGATGTCTTCCTTCTTTGTGATATCCCCTTGAACAAACTGGAGCTGTTCAAGATAAGGTGCCCACTCCTGCTTTAACTGTTCAACCCGGGCAAAGTCACTTTTGAAATTGACGGTAACCGAACAGCCTCTCTCAAGGAAATGCTCCGTCACCTTTTTACCGAGCCCCTTGGAACCGGCAGTAATCACTGCATGTCTCATTTTCACTCACCTGCAATATCAACTTTATCTATTAAGAAGAGAAATGAATTCCATTCTTGCATCAGCTTGATCAGCATACAAGCCCCGTACCGCTGTAGTTGTCGTAGATGAATTTGATTTCTTGATGCCGCGCCCGCACATGCACATATGCTTCGCTTCGACTACAACCATTGTGCCCTGTGGTTCCAAAATCCCTTCCACAGCTTGGGCAATTTCATTTGTCAGTCTTTCCTGAACCTGAAAACGTTTGGCATACCCTTCGACCATACGGCCGATTTTGGATAAACCAGTGATTTTCTTATCTGGTATATAACCAACGTGTGCGACGCCAAAGAACGGTGCAAAATGATGCTCACACATGGAATAGAATTCAATGTCCTTTACCATCACCAGCTCTTTATGCTCAACGTCGAATGTCTTTTCCAAGTGAAGCTTTGGATCTTCCCTGTATCCCTCTGTATACTCCATGAATGCCTTCAGCACTCGGAACGGCGTTTCCTGAAGCCCGTCGCGTTCAGGGTCATCTCCGCAGATCTCAATAAGGTTCTTTATCCCATCCATATACTGACGGGCTTTGATGATATCTTTATCTAAATCTCCAGAAGTCCCTTTGAATAAATCCTGGAGCCTTTTAATCATGAACTGATCTTCGGTCATTAACATAATAAATCTCTCCACTCTATTATGAAATAAAACCTTAAGAGAACATCTTACGGTTTCATGTATCCCTACTATATCACAAAAGTTATAAACCTTTTATGGTGGAACGCTTCTTGAAAATCATTACCATTTTCATCTCGATACTCTCCATTACTACTTCACCGCTTTAAAGCAGCCGGGGACAGTCCCCGGCTGCTTTAAAGCGGTAAAGCGCATCACATTAAAAAAACCATAAATATAATCAGCTCATACAGTCTATCCTAAGGGTAAATTCATTTATGAGGAGAGTTATTATGAGTACTGGATCCCCCAAGAGCCACAGAACGTTTTGCAACAGTGAGTATGACACTTTGAAGCGGGTCATTCTTTGTGAGCCTCACTATATGACGATCAGGGATGTCATCAATGAAACCCAGCGAAAGTTTAAGGATGAGGGTATACATATAGAAAAAGCAGTTGAACAGCATGGAGAGTTCGTCAAAACACTTAGAGACAATGGTGTGGAGGTTGCCCTGCTGCCGTATCATAAAAAATATCATGAACAGGTTTTCACAAGGGATATCGGGTTTACCCTCGGACAGACCGTTTTCGTTGCCAGAATGGCAAGTGAGGTCAGAAGAGGCGAAGAGGCTGTCCTGAAGCAATGGCTTGAGGATGAAGATCTTTCCTACTATAACCTTGCGGAAGACAGAATTGAAGGCGGAGACGTAGTCATCGACCAAAACACTGTGTATGTGGGGCTCAGCGACAGGACAACCCAGAGTTCCGTCGATCATCTTCAAAGCCTCCTGCCAAACTATGATGTAAAGGGCATTAAATTCAAAGCCGAGTACCTTCATTTAGACTGTGTATTCAATGTCATCTCACCTACAGAAGCACTCATATTCCGTGAGGCTCTGACAGAACAGGACATAGAGTTCTTCGGCTCACGCTATGAGTTGATCGATGTCTCGAAAGATGAACAATTTACACTAGGAACCAACCTTTTATCTATCGGCAGCAAGAAAATTCTCAGTCTCCCCGTCAATAAAGAGGTGAACAAGAAACTGCGAGATAGAGGTTACGATGTGCTGGAAGTCGATATCACTGAAATCATCAAATCAGGCGGATCCTTCCGCTGCTGTTCCTTGCCGATCTTGAGGGAAAGCAGTGGAGATACATCGGCACATTAGTAGTTAGTAAAAGGAATTTCAACTCAGGTATGAAATAAAAAACTAAAACCATACTATTTGGAGGATGAAGTCGCTTGGACTCCGTTCTCTTTTTTTATTTTAATATTACCGCCGTATATGCCCTGCCTCGCGTCCCATGGAGTTGAGCACCGATAATGGAAAACCTTAATTTTGTTATGTTCATCATCGCTTTTTGAAATTTCCCCAACACGTGTCGTACTCAAGGTGAATTTTGCTATAATCGTATTAAAATCAGGTAGACAGTGTGGTGTTATAAATGTTTAGGATTCTTGTCATTGAAGATGACTCAACCCTATTTAATGAGATAAAAGAACGGCTTTCCCAATGGTCATATGATGTGAAGGGAGTCAATGACTTTGGGCAGGTCCTACAGGAGTTCACCGAATACAAACCGGAATTGGTCATCATTGACATTCAGCTGCCAAAGTTTGATGGTTTTCACTGGTGCCGGCTGATTCGTTCCCACTCCAATGTCCCGATCATCTTCTTATCTTCCCGTGACCATCCTACAGATATGGTTATGTCCATGCAGCTTGGGGCCGATGATTTTATCCAGAAGCCGTTTCACTTCGAGGTGCTGGTGGCCAAGATTCAAGCCATTTTACGAAGGGTCTATAATTACAATACTGAAAATGTTCAACTGAAGACCTGGAATGGCGCCGCAGTTGATTACGAAAAAAATACCGTTACAAACGAAGCAGGAATGATCGAACTGACGAAAAACGAGATTTTCATTCTCAAACTGCTGATAAAAGAAAAGAACAAAATTGTCAGCCGTGAAAAATTAATGGAAAGCTTATGGGATGACAAACGTTTCATCAGTGACAATACCCTCACTGTCAATGTAAATCGGCTCCGCAAACGCCTTGAAGAGATCGGGCTTGGCCATCTCATCCAAACAAAAGTCGGACAAGGATACAGCGCAAAGGAAGAGACAGCCTTATGATCAAAATCTATTTGCGGGAAAGACTCAGCTGGATTTCACTCATCTTATTCTTACTATTATTCCTGCTCTTTTTCGCTTATCTCGATACATCCACCCGACTGGAACCAATTGTTTATTTCGTGTTTCTATCATTGATCATTTTTTCAATCTTCCTTGCCGTCCGTTATAACAAAGAGACAAAGTTTTACAGATCCTTAATCGAGCGCGCCAATGACCTTGATCCGTCCACCCTTGCCCGCAGCGAAAGTCCGTTTGAACAGATCATTGAGGACAGCTTAACCGGGCAAACGGAAACATTGAGAAAAGCTGCTTCTAAAAACCTTGTGGAACTCGAGCAGGAAAAAGACGACCTCCTCTCCTGGATTCATGAGGTAAAAACACCGATGACCGCCATGCATCTCATGATTGGGAGGATGAAAGATGAACCGATGAAGGCTGCCCTGACCTTTGAATGGCTTCGAATTCATCTGCTTTTGGATCAGAAGCTTCACCAAAAAAGGATATCTTTCATAGATAGTGACTTGTATATAGAAGAAACCGATTTGGAAGAGCTGCTTCATGGAGAAATCAAAACACTGCAATCGTGGTGCATCCAAAAAGGGATCGGGTTTGAACTCAACCTGGATAAGACCCTTGTCATCAGTGATGCCAAGTGGCTTGCATTCATCCTCAGACAGGTATTGTCCAATGCGGTGAAATACAGCAGGGACTCTGATATTATCATCAAAAGCAGCTGTAAAGATGAATTAACCTTACTCACGATACAGGATTTCGGGAGGGGCATCGATCCTAAGGACCTTCCCAGGATTTTTGATAAGGGCTTCACTTCTACCTCCCACCACCAGGACAGTGCATCAACAGGGATGGGGTTATACCTTGCCAAGAAAGCAGCCGGACCTCTTCATATCAGTCTTTCAGCTGATTCCAAGCCAGGCACCGGCACCACCTTTTTGCTCACCTTTCCTCAAGAAAATGATTTTATCAATATCAGGAGCATGTGACAAAACTGTCACATGCTTTTGCACATTGTTAGATGATTCGAAGGAACTTTGCCCGCCCCCTTTCTATAATGGACTTATCAACCTAAAAGGAGATTGAAGCCATGACTATTTTGGAAGCAGCTAAAATCCATAAAAGCTACGGGAATAAATTTAATAAACAAGACGTCCTGAAAGGAATCGACCTATCGATCGGGGAGGGGGAATTCGTCGGCATCATGGGTGCATCCGGTTCGGGAAAAACCACCTTGCTCAACGTGCTTTCATCCATTGATAAAGTGAGCGGCGGAAGCATCATAATCAACGGAAGCGAAATGACTTCCTTAAAAGAAAAGCACCTGGCAGAATTCAGAAAGAGCCACCTGGGGTTCATCTTTCAGGAATATAACCTGCTCGATACCCTGACTGTCAAAGAGAACATCCTTCTGCCTTTATCCATCACCAAAACGCCAAGGAAAGAAGCAGAAAGACGTTTCAAATCCTTAGCTGAAGAGTTGGGAATATACGAAATCAAGGATAAATATCCTAATGAAATTTCTGGAGGACAAAAACAGCGGACCTCTGCAGCACGGGCTTTCATTCATGAACCAAGCATCATTTTTGCCGATGAGCCCACGGGAGCCCTTGATTCCAAATCAGCATCCGATCTCCTCAATAAACTTAGTGATCTGAATCAAAAAAGAAATTCCACCATCGCCATGGTCACTCATGATCCGACTGCTACGAGCTTCTGTACAAGAGTCATTTTCATAAAAGACGGCCAAATCTATACCCAGCTTGTCAAAGGTGAACAATCAAGGCAAAGCTTCTTTAAAGACATCATCAAAACACAGGCTGTCCTTGGCGGTGTGCAGTATGAACATTAATGAACTCATCTTCCGCAATTTGAAGAAGAACCTGAAAAATTACTATCTGTATGTCTTTGCGCTGATCTTCAGTGTCGCCCTTTACTTCGCCTTTGTCACCTTACAATACGACCCGGCAATGGAAGGAACAAAAGGGTCCATCAAAGGGGCTGCAGCCATTAAAACAGCATCCGTATTACTGGTTGCCATTGTTGCGATTTTCCTCTTGTATGCCAACAACATTTTCATCAAAAGGCGCAGCAAAGAGATTGGATTGTTTCAACTTATTGGATTAACCAAAAACAGGATCTTCCGAATTTTGACCGCAGAAAATTTCATTCTTTACTTTGGGAGCATCATTGCCGGGATTTTAATCGGCTTTGCTTTTTCAAAGTTGATTCTCATGATTTTGTTCAAAATCACTTCAGTGGACGCCGTTGCCTCCCTTACCTTTTCTGAGAGGGCACTTATTCAGACATTGATTGTATTTGCAGGAATCTATCTGCTGATCATGTTTTTGAACTACACCTTCATCAAGAGGCAAAGTATCCTGTCATTGTTCAGGGTCATCTCCTCTACAGAAAGCAGGGTCAAAAAGATTTCCATTTGGGAGATCCTCATGGGCACACTCGGTCTTCTGCTCATCGTGTCAGGCTACTATGTTTCTTCTAAATTATTTGGCGGTGATCTCACCACGATCAATGAATTATTCTTTGCCATGGCATTCATCCTGGCATCTGTTATCATCGGAACATACTTCTTTTACAAGGGATCCGTACGTTTCATAGCCAACATAATTCGACAAAGAAAAAATGGTTACCTGAATATAAACGAGGTCTTATCCCTTTCATCCATCATGTTCCGGATGAAATCGAACGCCCTGCTTCTAACCATCATTACGACCGTTTCAGCACTGGCAATCGGCCTCCTTTCTTTAAGCTACATCTCTTATTATTCAGCAGAAAAAATGGCTGAAAATAATGTGCCGTCTGATTTTGCTTTTACCCAAACGGATGATGCCGAGCAATTCATGAATAAATTGGAGAAGAGCAGCATTCCATTTACTGAAACCCAAATTGAGGTTCTGCAAGTACAGCTGGATACAGCCGATATCATGGATATAGATATGGATAAATTAATGGTGAACCCTGAAGATATGACCTATCCTGTCATCAGTGAAAAGGCTGCAGAAGGCGTTGAGCTTGAAAACGATGAACTCCTATTTACGGGCTATGACGATATGTTAATGTCTTTCCTGTCACTAAGAGATTCAGGAAAAGTTACGTTGAACAGCAACTCTGGGGAAATTCCACAAAAATACCTGGGAATCCGAAAAGATCATTATATCTCCTGGTATTTCACTGCAGGTGGTCTTCCTGTTGCAATCGTAGATGACTCGGTTTTTGAAAAATTAAAGAATGACTTGGATCCGGAAATTCAAAAGGCCTCTGCCCTTTACACAGGAATTGATATTAAAGAGCCCTCACAGCTTGAAGAAGCAGATGCTATCTTCAGTGAAGGCAGGTTCGATCAAGAAAATCCTAACGATTCACAGTTGGCTATGGCAAATAGACAAAAGCAAATGATGGGGCTTACAATGTTCATCGTCGGCTTCCTTGGACTGGCATTCCTGATTACCTCAGGCTGCATCCTATACTTTAAACAAATGGATGAAAGCGAAAGTGAACGCCACCACTACACCATCCTGAGAAAGCTTGGCTATACACAAGGAGACCTGCTGAAAGGCATACAACTGAAACAAATCTATAACTTCGGAATACCGCTTGTCGTGGGCTTGCTTCACAGCTATTTTGCCGTCAAATCTGGCTGGTTCTTGTTCGGAACCGAACTGTGGACACCGATGATCATTGTAATGGGGCTCTATACGGCTCTCTATTCAATCTTTGGTTTCCTGTCCGTCCTGTATTATAAAAAAGTAATCAAGGAAGCACTATAAATGGTATACCCCTTGCTGTCATGGCGGGGGGTTTAAACTATAAATCAGTCACTCTTCAAGATTACCATTCTGCCAAACGATCATTTCTTTGGATGATCTTCCTTCTGCCGCCGCCCTTCCTTGAAAACCCGGCGCTAATTGGATATTCTTAAGACAACAAAGATAATGATGAAGGTGTGTTGAAATTGCGTATAAATAAATTTATCAGTGAAGCCGGAAAAGCTTCAAGGCGAGGAGCAGACAGGCTGATTGAAGAAGGCCGGGTAACCATCAACGACAAGCAGGCCAAGATCGGCGACCAGGTCAATCCTGGTGACGATGTCAGGGTAAGCGGACAGCAGATCCGGGTTGCCCGGAACAATGTTTACATTGCATTGAACAAACCAGTCGGGATTACGAGTACAACTGAAAAGGGCGTCAAAGGAAACATTGTTGATCTGGTGAACCATCCACTAAGAATATTCAACATCGGTCGGCTTGATAAAGATTCTGACGGCTTGATCTTGCTCACGAATGATGGAGATATCGTCAATGAAATACTCAGGGCGGAAAATCAACATGAGAAAGAGTATATCGTTTCTGTAGGCAAACCGATTACCCCCGAGTTCTTGAAACAAATGTCCGAAGGCGTCAAGATACTGGGGACCAAAACCCTGCCCTGTGAAGTCGAGCAGCTTTCAAAGTTTGATTTCAAAATCATCCTGACCCAAGGGCTGAACCGGCAGATCCGCCGTATGTGCGAGGCGTTGGGATATGATGTCTTCAGGCTTCAGCGCGTGCGCATCATGAACATCCATTTGGGGAACCTGCCGGTGGGACAATGGCGCGACCTGACCAAGAAGGAAAAACAGCAATTGTTCCGTGACCTGGATTATGAGCCGAAGGAATGGTGATTTGTACCACTTAAGGCAGCCTGACATCAGTTAGCCAGCAGAACTTCTTCACCTGGAGAGTCTTCAATTCTAGGCGAGGGCTGGATTTATATTTTGTTCGATTATGGATGTCCCTGCTTTCGCTGCGGGGGACATCTTTTTTGTGTTTTCGATCTTTTGTACACGCCCTTCGAGAATCATCATCTTTGGGTTTTCGAGTTTGATGTACCCCGCTCGCCTTTCGACGGTCATCCTCTTATGACTACACCGATTTGAGTTTTTTTTGAATCGACCACCTCATTGAGCCCCTATGACCACATCGATTTGGCTTTTCCTCTGAATCGACCACCTCATTGAGCTCCTATGACTACATCGATTTGGCTTTTCTCTGAATCGACCGCCCCATTGAGCCCCTATGACCACATCGATTTGGTTTTTCTCTGAATCGACCCCCTCATTGAGCCCCTATGACCACATCGATTTGGTTTTTCCTCTGAATCGACCGCCTCATAGCTCCTCTATGACTACATCGATTTGGCTTTTCTCTGAATCGACCGCCTCATTGACCCCCTATGACCACATCGATTTGGCTTTTCTCTGAATCGACCACCTCATAGCTCCTCTATGACTACATCGATTTGGTTTTTCTCTGAATCGACCACCTCATTGAGCTCCTATGACCACATCGATTTGGTTTTTCCTCTGAATCGACCGCCTCATAGCTCCTCTATGACTACATCGATTTGGCTTTTCTCTGAATCGACCGCCTCATAGCTCCTCTATGACCACATCGATTTGGTTTTTCTCTGAATCGACCACCTCATTGAGCCCCCTATGACCACATCGATTTGGTTTTTCTCTGAATCGACCGCCTCATAGCTCCTCTATGACCACATCGATTTGAGGTTTTTTTGAATCGACCGCCTCATAGCTCCTCTATGACCACATCGATTTGGCTTTTCTCTGAATCGACCACCTCATAGCTCCTCTATGACCACATCGATTTGGCTTTTCTCTGAATCGACCACCTCATAGCTCCTCTATGACCACATCGATTTGGTTTTTCTTTGAATCGACCGCCTCATAGCTCCTCTATGACCACATCGATTTGGTTTTTCTCTGAATCGACCACCTCATTGAGCCCCTATGACCACATCGATTTGGTTTTTCTCTGAATCGACCGCCTCATTGACCCCCTATGACCACATCGTTTTGGCTTTTCTCTGAATCGACCACCTCATAGCTCCTCTATGACCACATCGATTTGGTTTTTCTTTGAATCGACCGCCTCATAGCTCCTCTATGACCACATCGATTTGGTTTTTCTCTGAATCGACCACCTCATTGAGCCCCTATGACCACATCGATTTGAGGTTTTTTTGAATCGACCACCTCATAGCTCCTCTATGACTACATCGATTTGGCTTTTCCTCTGAATCGACCGCCTCATAGCTCCTCTATGACCACATCGATTTGGTTTTTCTCTGAATCGACCGCCTCATCGACCCCCTATGACTACATCGATTTGGTTTTTCTCTGAATCGACCACCTCATTGAGCTCCTATGACCACATCGATTTGGTTTTTCCTCTGAATCGACCACCTCATTGAGCCCCTATGACCACATCGATTTGGTTTTTCCTCTGAATCGACCACCTCATTGAGCCCCTATGACCACATCGATTTGAGGTTTTGTTGAATCGACCACCTCATAGCTCCTCTATGACCACATCGATTTGGTTTTCCTCTGAATCGACCACCTCATTGAGCCCCTATGACCACATCGATTTGGCTTTTCTCTGAATCGACCACCTCATTGACCCCCTATGACTACATCGATTTGGCTTTTCCTCTGAATCGACCGCCTTATAGAACTTTTATGTTTTTCAATTTTTATGCATGCTCACTCAAATCCGGCAAATCCATGCCCGTCCACCAAAAATCAGTCACCTTTTCACCAAATCCACTCTATTTTTTATGGAATAAGGGTATATATTACTACTAGAAGAAGGAGGTTACTATGGCATTCTATATATTCGACGTAGATGGCGTACTGACTGATGAGCATGCACGTCCCAGCAAGGATGTTTTAAGTATGATCGAGAAGCTTCACCAACAGGACGAACAACTGGCCTTCATCACCGGCCGCTCAAGGAAGTGGCTGAAGGAAAACATTTTTTCTTCCCTAAATAAAGACCAGGATTGGTCCGGATTATACTGCGTGGCTGAACATGGGGCAATCAAAGGAAAAGGCCCCGATATTGACTCATGGGATCTTGACCAAGATTTTATCATCCCTGAGAAAGTAAATGAGCCGCTGAAAAAAATCAGTAAAAAACCTGACTATGACGGACTGATCGAATGGGATGATACGAAAGAATCGATGGGAACAGTTGAAGCTGTCCATGGTGATCCAGGAGATGAGGAACATCTTGAGAAAACAAGAAAGGCACTAAAAGCTTATTCAGAAGAAGCAAAAGAAATCGCGGACAAGCACAACAAAAAAGTGGTGGTCTCCACTTATGGTGTGGATGTTGTTCCGCCTGACCTGTCCAAGAAAGTGGGAGCGCAATGGGTATTTAAGCAAACTTCCCTAAATGCAGAACCTGTGTTTGTTTTTGGCGACAGCCAGGGAGATTTCATCATGGCTGAAACGGCCCGCCAATCAGGTGCCAAAGAGGTTACATTCTTCTGGGTGGGAGAGGGAGACGCTCCTGAAACGGAAGATGAGAATATAACTGTCGAAGCTTCTAAGGGCAACTATGCGGAGGGAACAGAAGAAATAATCAAAGATATGCTCTAAAAAAGGCGGTTATCTGCCTCTTCTAAGCAGATAACCGCTTTGCTGTCTGCTTCCGAAAGCACCATTTCCAAAATCATGTTATACTTATAAAGTTGGATACTCTCAAATTGATCATTTTTTGAGAGGTGAAGTATGAAAAAAGCTACACAAGTATTTTGGTATGCATTAGCTATTTCATTGATAGTCGTAATTTGGGGAGCTGTTGCCCCGGAAAATCTAAACACGTTTTCTTCTAAATTGACTGGCAGGATCTTAAGTGATTTTGGCTGGTTCTACTTGTTGATTGTTATCGCCATTCTTCTTTTCTGTGTTTTCCTCATGTTTTCTAAATTCGGTAAGTTAAAACTGGGAAAGAAGGATGACGAGCCCGAGTTCAGCAGATCTTCTTGGTTTGCCATGCTCTTCAGTGCCGGTATGGGAATAGGCCTTGTCTTCTGGACAACCGCGGAACCTATATCGCACGCATTTATCAGCAGCCCTATGAGCGAGGAAGGATCTAATCAAGCAATTAAGGAAGCCTTGAAATATTCCTTCTTCCATTGGGGCATCCATGCCTGGGCCGTTTATGCCATTGTCGGTCTTATCTTAGCGTACTTTAAGTTTAATAAGGGAGCGCCTGGTCTGATCAGTGCGACACTCACCCCCTTGTTCGGAGAAGCGATGATGCGGGGGCCGCTCGGTAAAATTGTCGATGTGCTCGCAGTATTTGCAACTGTCATCGGTGTCGCGGCGACACTTGGATTCGGGTCGGCCCAAATCACAGGCGGCCTTGCCTACTTATTTGACACTCCAAATACGTTTACTATTCAGATTCTGGTATTGGCCATCGCCACAGTGCTGTTCATCTGGTCTGCCTGGTCTGGGATCGGAAAAGGAATTAAATACTTAAGCAACATCAATATGGGCTTAGCCATCCTTCTACTGGTCCTTCTATTTATTGTCGGGCCCACAATGTACATCCTCAATATGTTTACAGATACCCTGGGAAGATATATTTCTGATTTCTTTGATATGAGTTTCAGACTTGCTCCCTTAAATGAGGAAAATCGCAGCTGGATCAACGGCTGGACAATCTTCTACTGGGCATGGTGGATTTCCTGGGCGCCATTTGTCGGCATCTTCATTGCCCGTATTTCAAAAGGACGGACAGTGAGAGAGTTCTTATTTGGTGTATTGCTCCTCCCTTCCGTGGTGTGTTTCATTTTCTTCGCTGTATTCGGCGTTTCAGCCTTGAATCTGGAGCAGCTCGGAACTGCAGCGATTTCTGAACTGTCCCTGGAAACATCCACTTTCGGAGTACTTGCAGAGTATCCGCTTGGCTTCTTCATGTCGATACTGACCATTTTAGTGATTGCCATTTTCTTCATCACCTCTGCCGACTCCGCCACATTTGTGCTGGGGATGTTGAGTACGAACGGTCAGTTGAACCCTGGTAACTCTGTTAAAATCGGATGGGGCTTGATCCAATCGGCGATTGCTGCTGTCGTTGTCTATTTTGGCGGTACCCAGGGCTTGCAGAATATGCTGATCATCGCCGCCCTTCCATTTGCCATTGTGATGATTTTAATGGGCTTTTCTTTCTTCAAAGACATCCAAAAAGAAGCCCGTTCCCAACGGAAATAAATTAAGAGAATTGAATTAATCCATAGAGTATCCAATCGAAAGCACTGTTCCAAAAATGGGACAGTGCTTTTCTATTTAAATGGGAATCTAGTGTATAATGAAATTATCAGAATAGTAAAAATGAGTATTTGGGACTGATTATCTTGGCAAATAATAAGAGTGAAAATTATATTCTGCGTGCCAGAAGCAAGCAGTTCTATTGGGAAGGGGACGGTCAGCTCTCCATTAAGACCTTCGCCAACGGCAAGGCTTACTATAAGACTCCCGATGGCTTCTTTGCAGTTGGTGAACATCGGCATCTGATTCTGAATGAAGGCCCCTACACCATCATGATAGACGAAGAAACGGAGGTCGAGTCATTCTGCGTGTTCTTTGATAATGGTTTGGCTGGAGAGGTTCTCAGAACATTTCGTGATTCTGCTGGCAGCCTTTTATCTGACCCCTTTAAACAAAATAAAAGCGTCGATTTCTTCGAAAAAACCCATCAAACAACAGCCAGGCTATCGTCTATATTCAAGAGACTTCAAAATGATCGGGCAGCAGAGGAAGAAGACTATCATTTTCTTATGCAGGAATTGCTGCACGGACATATTCAGCAATTATCAGCTGCTCATACCCTTGCTTCTATCCGCACATCTACACGTGAGGAACTCTACAAGAGGATCAGTATTGCCCATGATTATATCAGGGCGTGTTTTCATGAACAGATTACGTTAAGTGACATATCCAAAACAGCTTGCCTTTCACCAAACCACCTTCTTAGGAACTATTCTCAAATTTATGGAAAAACCCCGCATCAGCATCTCACAGCCTTCAGAGTAATGGAGGCAAAAAGACTGCTCGCCGGGAGTGAACTCAATATGACAGACATTACCTTCCGAATCGGGCTTCAAAACCCGGTGTCTTTCAGTAAGTTATTCAAACAGCAGACAGGGTTCTCTCCCCTGCACTATCGGAAAAAAGTGAGAATGGATAAGAATAAGCAAACGTAAAAAGGTAGGATGAGGGAGAAGAAACAGAAGGGGGATTCAACTATGAACAAAGATGCGATTCAAAAAATCGGACAAATCGGAGTACCGGTACAGGATATCGGGCGTGCTGTAGAATTCTACAAAGAAAAATTGGGACTAACCTTGCTGTTCAATACAGATCATATGGCCTTTTTTGATTGCAACGGGCTTCGGCTGATGCTGACACTTCCTGAAAAGGAGGAATTTGCACAGGCCGGTTCTGTCATTTATTTTGATGTCAAAAGCATTACCGACTCCTATGAGAAACTCAAAGAAAATGAAGTGACCTTCCTGGATGAACCACATGTGGTCGCCAAGATGGGACAGACCGAAACGTGGATGACCTTCTTTAAAGACACAGAAGGCAATACCCACGCCTTAATGAGTGAGGTCTTCGCCTAAAATCAACGCCGGAATCTGGCATAAGACCTGGCATTGATTTTTATTTCCGCTTCACTCTCTAAATCCATGCACTTATGACCATGGCAGTATGCAGAAAAAAAAGAAGCCGCACCTGGTATGAGCAGGTGCGGCCTTGTTTGGTCTTTATCTACTGTTACCTGCCTTCAAGCCTGTTGATACGGTCATCTAGATCAGGGTGTGTGGAGAAGAGGGCAGACTTTCTTTTTCCGTTGATCTTCAATGTCGCCACAGCTGTATCCCTTTCTTCTACAACACGGTTTGAGTAGGCTTTAAGCATACGAAGGGCATGCACCATCTTGTCTTTGCCGGCAAGATCTGCACCGCCTCTGTCAGCATGGAATTCCCTGTAACGGGAGAAGGCGAAGACAACCAAGCTGCCAAGTATCGAGAAGACAATCTGGAATACAAACACAGCAATGAAATGGACGATTGGCGCAATATCCTCTTTGACGAAACGGGAAGCAATCCAGGCCGCAATCCTCGCAAGGAACACGACAAACGTGTTGACGACCCCCTGCAGCAGCGTCATGGTGACCATATCACCGTTAGCAATGTGAGCTATCTCGTGGGCAATGACTCCTTCTACTGCATCGTCATCCATTTCTCGGAGTAATCCGGTTGAAACGGCAACGAGGGAGCGCTTCTTGGAAGGACCGGTTGCAAAAGCGTTGACTTCCGGTGAATCATAGATGCCGACCTCAGGCATATGCATTAATCCAGCTGCTTTTGATAAGCGGTGGACTTTTTCGACTACTTCTTGTTCCATAGCAGACATAGGCTTGGCCGGATCCAGCACTCGCACATTCATCATTTTCTTGGCAATCCAGCGGGACATAGCAAGCGATATAAATGAACCGGAGAAACCGATGATGGCACTGAATATCAGCAAGGCACCAAAGTTGATGCCGCCTTGGGCATTAATATAATTCCCTGCCCCTGTTACGGAGAAGATAATACTAATCGTTAATAATACAAGAATATTTGTCAAAAGAAAGTACAGAATACGTTTTCCCATTCAATCTCCCTCACCTTTTCAAGTTCATATGAACTTGTGAATGAACTTATTATATGATTTTTCCACTGAAATTTCAATCCTTTAGTAGTTATATCGAAAATATTTTAGCTGTTAAAATTTATGAAAGATTGACGGGTATAGAAGGAACCAGTAGGATAAAAGAATATTGGAGACAATTTGTAAGGGGCAGGGGTGAAGAAAGTGGAGACCTTCAAACTTTCCAGAAAAAATATGGCCGATTTGTTATCTTCTTTTAACGCGGCAGCAGAAACTACACCTTTGAAGGTGCTTCAGGATGCCTGGACAGCTGTCCATGAAGACGACATGAAAAATGGAAAAACCGTTAAAGCATTTATTGCTACAGAGGTTCCTTCCATTTTCAGAAAGTTTTTTCAAACAAGCTGTGGGGAAATTGGGTTTTCCATCAATGAAATCGTCTCATTGGGAAATCAAATTGAATTTACAAATCTCTCCCCAAGTGCGGTCCAAAATTGGGTGAAGCGGGATATTAAAGAGCTGATCGGCACACCGCAAATAGGCAGGAAATATACAGTTGACCAGGCCGCCATCCTGTTTATTGTTGAGGATTTGAAGACTGCTTTGGACTTTGAATCCATTCGAAAAGTACTGACTTTGGTTTTTAATAACCCGGAAGACCGCACAGATGACATGATCAATCCAGTGGATTTATATTCCGCTTATGCCTCCGTGTTTGACAAGCTGCACCATCATAAATGGCCAAACTTGAATGACCCGGCAGCGGACTCATCAGTAAATGCTCAGTCTGATAAGATCATTAAAGAGGAATGCAGGAGAATGATGGCCACCTTTGATGGCTTGGCAAAGGAAAATCAAGAAATTGTCCTTAATATTCTGATCGCCTCGGCACTTACTGTACAATCCGTTTACTATCAGTCTGTTGCCAGGAGATACGCAGGAGCCGCATTGTTTTTGAAAGACCTGTAAAAAAAGATCGTTCCCTTCACTGTTTCACTCAATGAATCAGCGGGAGCGATTTTTTTTTAATGATATTTTTTATAAATCATAAATATGACTATAAACAGGATAACGGAAGAAATGATCATATTTACACGACTTCATGTTCTCTATTGTATGGTTAGCAGCCACCACATATTCAACTTCAGATATTTCATCGACCTGGCTGTGTTTTGGAAAGAAGAGACTTCCTGTTTTATAGTTTAGAAAGAATAATGCAGGCCAGAGAGGTGTGCCTAACAAGCCTCCTGCAAAGGCTGCCAGAATATTAGCCTTGAACATTCTCGCCAGGCCGGCAGATATGATCAGCCCTAAGCCAAAAGTCGGGAACCAGCAAGGGATAAATCCAAGGGTTATTCCATACGCCACTTGTTGTGGACTTGCTTTTATACGAGAAAAGCGCAGCAGATAGTATTTGCTGATTC
Organism: Bacillus sp. SRL337; assembly: GCF_984799155.1. Classification (NCBI taxonomy): domain Bacteria; kingdom Bacillati; phylum Bacillota; class Bacilli; order Caryophanales; family Bacillaceae; genus Bacillus; species Bacillus sp. SRL337. Next base: position 4,588,318 of record NZ_OZ481793.1, read on the forward strand.
TTTTTAATTTCATCGCTTTAACCTCCTTTACTACTTCATTTATTATATCAATCTACTTTGTTGCAAAATTAATTCCAACATCCATCTACTCTGTCACACTCACGGACTTGCCTGCAATATTTTCATTATGCTTCTCCTTGTTTAATAAAAAAAGATTTAAGACTCATAGAAAAACTCCGATACATAGGAGGTGTGAATTAAATCTAAAAGGAGACAACATCATGAAATTATCCATCAAACAAAAGCTTATCGGAAGTTTTATCATTGTTTCATTGATTTTCGGAGCTTCCTCTGTTTACTCTTACAAGAGTATCAAAAGTTCCAACGAATCTTATGAGTATGTGATAGAGAGAGTCGATGAAGTAAGGTCCATCATCCAGTCAATAGAAACAGACCATGCACTACAAGCAGGATATTATCGAGCTTTTATGTTATATAACGATAATTCTTATGTTACGTTAATGAATGAAGCGAATAACAGGATAAATGAATCAATTGCGAAAGGTAAAGCCCTGTCCACGATACAAGAAACGGTTGATCGGCTGACCTCCATGCAGGAACTTAATGATCAGTTCCTTGAGTCAGCCAATGAGATAGTCGCAAATAGTGCAAGCGATAAAGACAATGCCTTATCAGATGGCTTGCGTACTATTGCCCCCATCGCAAATGAATTAACGAAAGAAAGCAATTCCATGCAGGATTGGCTTGAAGATATCCAGCAATCGAAGTATCAAGAAACGTTAGCTCAATCAAATCAGGCAAAAACAGCTATTCTTATTATAAGCATTGCTGCAACTTTGATAGCCATTGCCAGCGGCATTGTCATATCATTGTTCCTTACACGTCCCCTCAATAAATTGGGGCAAGCAGCCAAGCAGGTAGCAGCTGGGAATCTCAATGTTGAAAAGTTAAAATTGAAAGGCAAGGACGAAATCTATTCACTGAATCAATCTTTTGAAAAGATGACAGAGAATCTTCGTACGATGATAAGCTCCATCGCAACGAATTCTGATCAGGTGGCAGCATCGGCAGAACAACTTAATGCAAGCGCCGAGCAATCCAGAACAGCAAGTGAGACGGTCTCTTCAGCTATACAAGAAATAGCAGGTGGTGCCGAAACAACCACAATGAAATTAGAGAATAACTCCCAAGCCTTACAGGAGGTACTCCAAGGCGTCCTCCACATATCGGAGAGTTCGGCCAAGGTATCGGAGTTATCAAGAAATACGACCCTGGAGGCTGAAGAAGGCGGTAAGCATGTCCACAATAACTTATCTCAAATGAAATTCATTCAAGAGTCAGTAAGCCGGTCAAACAAATTAGTCTCTTCACTCTCAGAACGTTCTCAGCAAATCGGCGGAATTCTTGATGTCATCAATGGGATCGCTGAACAAACCAATCTCCTGGCGCTGAACGCTGCTATTGAGGCTGCCAGGGCAGGCGATCATGGGAAAGGATTTGCTGTTGTAGCGGAAGAAGTGCGAAAGCTTGCCGAACAATCCCAAGCATCCACCCAGAACATTTCAGAACTGATTACTCTGATTCAAGAGGATACAAAAGATACAGTCAAAACTATGAGTGAAGTGGTAGTAAATGCGGAGAATGGGGTAAAAGTATCTGAACAGACTTCTGAGAAATTCGCCCTTATTTTGAGCAGCGCTAAAGATATGACACCTCAAATCGAGCAGGTGACCGCAACAGTGCAGCAAATCTCAGCGAGCATTGATGAAGTTACAAATTCAGCAATAGAGCTATCGGGTCTTGCTCAATTGAATGCGGCAAGCTCTGAAGAAGCTGCTGCCTCCACTGAAGAGCAGCTTGCTTCCATGGAAGAAATCAGTTCCTCATCCAAAGCACTTGCCGATATGGCAGAAGAACTGAAAACGTTGGTAAGTAAATTCACATTATAACGTTGGAACAACAAGAGAGAGGCGGGACACTACCCAGCCTCTCTCTTGAATTTTAATGAATGTCCCGTTTTTTAAACCTTCCGCCACGAACCTCATTGATATCAGCTACTGCCAGGAAAGCCGATGGATCCAGATCTTCGACGATCGATTTTAATTTAGCCTCTTCCAATCTCGTAACGATACAAAAGATGACCTTTTTATCGTCACCTGAATAACCTCCCTCACCTTTTAAGTACGTCACTCCACGTCCTAATCGGGCAAGGATCGCATCACCGATTTCCTGGTCTTTATCACTGATGATCCAGGCTGATTTCGATTCATCGAACCCATCAATCACAATATCAATCGTTTTAAAGGCGATCACATAGGCAAGAACCGAATACATTGCCCGATCCCAGCCAAGGACAAACCCACCCCAAGTAAATATAAAAACATTGAATAGCATAATAAATTCGCCAACGGAAAAAGGAAATCTCTTATTTAACAGGATTGCCAGAATTTCACTTCCGTCCAAAGCTCCCCCATAACGGATGACCAGACCTACGCCAGCACCAAGAACAATTCCGCCAAACACAGTGGCCAGCAGCACATCTTGAGTGAAGGCGGCAACTGTATGAAGGTAATAAGTGGCGACAGATAATATCGCAATTCCACAAACAGTCGACAGTGCAAATGTCTTTCCTATTTGTTTATACCCCAGAAAGAAAAATGGAATATTCAATAAGAATATGAAAACACCGATTTTTATGCCGGTGAGATTATATAAAATAATGGAAATTCCGACAATCCCGCCGTCCATAATCAGATTCGGGACCAGGAACACTTCAATGCCCAACGCCATCAGGATGGCACCTAACAGAATAAAGAAGCTTCGTTTAATGACTTTTTTAGGGCTCAGCTTCTGATGCTGCAATTCCCTTTGGATCTGCTGCTTAATATTTTCATCATTCACCTTCTACTCCCCCCAGTGTCATTCTTTTATATTTAACATTTCTTTTAGCGGCTTCTTGCTTTGTCTGGATACAAGTATATAGAGAATATCCCCTTTTTCAATGACGGTTTCACCATAAGGAGTGATCAATTGGGTGCCGCGGATAATTGCATTGATCAGCACATCCTTTGGAAACTCTATTTCTGCAAGACTTTTTCCTACTAGTGAAGTTTCTTTATTGGCTTCCACTTCAATGATCTCAGCATTTGCTTTTCCTATCGAAACCAGTTCCAGCGTATGCACTGGTTCCGCTTTTGTTGGCCCTGTTAAACCAAGTTTCTCCGCAAATTTGGATATGGTAGATCCTTGAATCAAGGCAGAAGTCAATACGACGAAAAATACGACATTAAAGATCATAGGTGAGTTCTCCAGTCCTGCAATTAATGGGAAAGTTGCAAGAACAATCGGGACAGCACCCCTTAATCCGGCCCAGGAAAGGAATATCTTTTCGTTCAGCTGATAGTCCATTTTTAACAAGGAGAGGAAAACAGCAATCGGCCTTGCTGCCACTATAAGGATGGCTGAAAGCAATAAACCTTTCCAGACAACCTCAAAAGTGAAGAGCTGGGTTGGGAAAACTAATAATCCGAGGATGACAAACATAAGGATCTGCATCATCCAGGCAAACCCTTCATTGAACCTGAAAATAGAATGCCTGTAAGTCAATTCACTGTTTCCTATTAACATCGCAGCTACATAAACCGCCAGAAGTCCACTTGCATTGATCAGGTCCGTTATGCTGTACGCCAATAGGGCAAACGCCATTGTAAACACCGGATAAAGACCGCTGGAATCCAGGTTGATCTTATTAATGCATAGAGACCCAAGCTTACCGAAGGCTATACCGAGCAAAAGCCCTATTCCCATTTGCCAAAAGAAGGAGCCGATTAATAGAAAATATACCGGGTCTTCCGCAGTCAATAGCTCAATGAAAGAAATGGTCAGGAACACAGCCATTGGATCATTTGTGCCTGACTCTACTTCAAGAACAGATCCTAACTTCCCTTTTACATTTTGTCCCTTTAATACTGCAAATACAGCAGCTGCATCTGTGGACCCTACAATCGATCCAAAGAGGAAAGCTTCCAGCCAAGAGACGTCCAATATCAGTTTGGCTGCCGCAGCTACAACCGCAGTAGTGATCAAAACACCTGCTGTAGCCAGCGATAATGCCGGCTTGGCAACAGATTTGACGGTGGTGATCTTGGTTTGCAATCCCCCTTCAAAGAGTATGACCACTAATGCCAAGACACCGATAAGCTGCGTCACTTTGGCATTGTCAAAGTAAATGAATCCCAATCCATCACTCCCGGTTATCATACCGACCAAGATGAACAGGACAAGTGCGGGTACGCCAAGCCGAGTCGAAAACTTCGTTGTAATGACTCCAATAATAAGCAGTAACGCTGCAAGTAATATGAAATAATCAGAACTTATCAATAAATTGTCCATCCTTTCCAACTCTCACCTCTGCTTGTGGATTACAAATTCACATCTACCTTTATCGGCCTTTCAGAATGTTTGTCTATTCCAATGTAATGCAGCGTTTCTGATGGTGTGGAATGATTGAAGATTTTTTGGAGGATCGATAAGGCTATGCCTTTTCGATATGCGTGGTATCCAAACGTTTTCCTGAGGGTATGGGTTCCAATGTTTCCTTGGACGCCTGCTTCCTGCGCTGCTTTGTTGATGATACGGTAGGCTTGCTGCCGTGTGATCGGCCTATTATTTTTCTTAGACTTGAATAAATAGTCACTTTCGAGCAGTGTACAGTGATCCAGATAATCGATCAGAGCATGCCTCACCATCTTATTTAAAAAGAATTGGTTATCCGTATCAGGTGGGCTGTAGAACTCTTTAATGGCATCGTCTTCCCGGATATCACCCACTTTAACCTGGAGGAGGTCACTGATACGCAGTCCTGTGTTAATACCCAGGACAAAGAACAGGTAATCTCTTTTCGACTGTTGATATAACAACTTTTTTATATCGTGAATATCTTGAATATTTTTAATTGGCTCAACAAACTCCATAATGTTCCTCCGTCATGTTACTTAATAATCATTATACGTGTGTTTAGTTACATTAACAAATCTTATGTTTTGTTATATTTTTATAGAACTGTATTCCTTTTCAAGGAACTTTTTAAAATTGATGTTTCACGTGAAACAAAAAACGGACTCATAACAGAGAGCCCGTTTTCTTATAGCTTTTATTCATTACCTTCCTGAGCGGAAGAGTTCTTTCCTGGTGCAAACCATCCAAACAGCGCAATGGCGACCAAGACACCATAGAAAGTGATGGTCCAGCCTGCGCTATGAGGGAAGTGATGATCCAGCACACCAATATCCTCATGGGCAAGGGTGATGACAGCAAGCTTCACACCCACCCAGGCCACAATTGCATAAGCTGTTGTCTCCAAAGCCGGTCGTTTCGCGAGCAGCTGTACAAACCATGTGGCTGCATACTTGATCAAAATCAGTCCGGCAATACCTCCCAGAACAACCACGATGAACTTACCGGCATCCATGCCGCCAAAGTCACCTAGACCCGAAGCAGGAAGACCAAGTGCCAAAGCTACTGCTGCAAGAATGGAATCAATGGCAAAAGCAAGGTCTGCCAACCCAATCTTTCCTACTGTCGGCCAGAACCCTTTTCCTTTTGATTCTGCTTCAATTTCCTCTTCAATATTTTCATTTTCTTTACCAAACTTGGCGGTGATCAGATGTTTGCCTCCTAAATAAATTAGGTAGGCAGCACCAATTGCCTGCACCTGCCATACGTTAGCAATAAATGAAATAGCGAAAAGTGCTCCGAATCTGAAGAAGAATGCCATGATGATTCCATAGCTGATAGCTTTCTTCTTTTGATCATCCGGTAAATGTTTTGCGATTACAGCAAGCACTAGTGCGTTGTCTGCAGAAAGCAAACCTTCAAGACCAATCAAGATTAATAATGCCCATGCATATTCCAGCCAGATCGACTCCAAAATACCTCTCCTTCCTAAAACGTAAAGTATTTGCAGTAAAGGTCTGGCTAACAATTTGCATTGCCAATAAAGCCGGAGGGAACCCTCGTGATGACGACTTTTATTGTACAGCTACTCCCCTTTACCTTTATATAATGCAGACAAATCTTGAAATTGTCAAAAAAGAGCATTTTTTATGGAAAAACTGAAAAGGTATATTTCGCTTCGCCTATTTTATCCTTCAGCTATAGTATCTATTCCTTTTCAGTCTGGTTGTTAAACTATGCTTGAATTGCCGGAAAGCGCCTATTCCATATCAACCGGATTCTGGACATGATCCTTATATAGGTCTATATAGATATTACCGTTGGCAGACAGAACTGCGTACATAACATCCTTTTCTTTCAGCTGGCGCTTGTCCAATTCTTTTCTAAGCAAGCTGGCGGCTCCATTATTTTCATTCAGATTCTTTCCGATGACTTCCCCATCCATGATCAACTCGATTGGCAGCCTGGGCGCCTCCTGAGCAGATACCCCGATATCCTGTTTTGTGACACTTCTGAATTGAGGCTTTTTTAATACGGTTAGTGTTCCATTTGTTTCCACAACAGCAAATAAGACCTCCTGAATGTCAAATACATCCTTTTCCCTTAGCTGCTGGTTCAAGTAGTCCAGTGCGTAACGCATCTTCCTCATATTATGTTCAAGGATTTCACCATCCTGAATCACGACCGTGGGATCACCAGCAAGTATTTTTCTCGCTTTGCGGCTTTTTAACGATATCCATTCAATAATGAAGAAAATAAGGACAAAGATGATAAGGGCAATGATAAAGTTCTGGGCTTTAATAGACGTGTTAAAGGATAAATTGGCTGCAATGGCACCCAGTGTGATGGCAGCTGTAAAATCAAATACCGTCATTTGGGAAATCGTCTGCTTGCCGACTATTCTAGCACCTGTAAGCAAGAGCCCCAAAGCGGCTACAGACCTTATAATAACCTCATAATGATCAGGCATGATCACAACTCCTTTTCATTTTTATTAGGATTTCCGTTTCCATAAAAAAACACCCCCTCTAAATGAAGTGGTGAAAAGAATGCTTATTCATCCAAGCGCTTTCAAAAGACAGTAGTTGAATACTCAACGAAATATCGGGAAAAAGTAGTATTACTTTAAGGTGTTCCACCAAAAGGAGCTTAGAGATGAAAAAAGACAAGGAACCCCGCTGCGATGAAATGGATTACTTACATCACTTCCTGATTGAACAAATCAACAGGATCACTGTGGAGGACCAGGGGGAGCAGATGGAAGAAGAGTTGAAGAATCCAGAACTTCAATAAACGAAAAAAGAAGGAATCTGAAACGACTCCTTCTTCTTTCGTTTAGGCTCTTTTCTAACCTTTGTTGCTAGTTGTCAATAATTCTGAAAGATAGTGGAGTAATGAACCGGAAAAAAAACCTGTTTATCAAGAGAGAAGAGAGCTTCTCTCTGCGTTCAGAGCGAAAAACGTAGTATACAGGGGATAAAACCGGCTTTTGGTATTTTTCCGGAAGCGACAATATATGCGAAAACAGCCTTCGTTTATCTATGTGCTTTCAAATAAACCATACTTTAACTTAAACCTTTGAATGATTTTAAGCCAGCTGGCTCCGAATACCCAGAGGAAAAATACATTGCAGACTGCATGAGCAAGGTCAAAGTAAAAACTGCTGCTATAAAATACTAAAATGGCCTTCCAATCCAACTCTTGAATAAGCCCGATAATGACCCACAAATTCATGATCCAGCCAAAGAGTATACCGACAGCAAAACCGTAGAGGCAACGGCCGGCCTTGGTTCTCATTAACCATGTCTTGCCCAGCATCCCTGCTGTCAAACCAATCATTCCCCAAGCATACATTTGCCAAGGAGTCCATGGACCCTGTCCCAAGAACAGGTTCGACACGATAGCAGCTAATGTACCGACGACAAATCCGCTTTGAGGTCCTAAAGCGATAGCCGACATGATAATCACAAAGGTTGTTGGCTGCACACTTGGTATCGAGGCAAACGGCACCCTGCTCACAGCTGCTATAGCAGCCAAGATGGCAATTACGACAAGCTCCCTGCTCATGGCTTGTTTCTTGGAAAAAGTGATCATAAGCGGGAAAAAGGAAGCCGACATAATGAGAAGGCTCAACGCAAGGTAATGACGGGTATTAAATAATGGAAAGCCAACCAAAAAGACAAAGATCAGTATCGCTGTCCCGATCAGTATCGGCTTTTGACGAGCCATGTATTCTTCGCCTCCTCTAATGTGACTACAGGATGGACATTGCTGTTACGTGTTACACGATTTAAGACTGTCGTGTAGTAAGTATTTTCATGAAAGAAGTTCTTCGTTTTTTCCGTAACAGTGATTTCCCCTTGGAACAGCATGCTGCACCTTGTGGCATAGCTGGCGGCGAATTCAATATCATGAGTTACCATCACCACCGTCAGACCCTCCTTTACTAAAGGAGATAGCAGATCACCGAACGCTTTTTTGGATTGAGGGTCAAGGCCTTTCGTTGGTTCATCAATCAGCAGAATCTCTGGTTCTGCCAGCAAGGCGCCGATCAATGCTGCCTTCTGAACCTCTCCGCCGCTTAAATCATAAGGGTGGCGGTCTTGAAGGTGGCTCATATTGAATTTCTTTAATAGCTCCTGTATTCTCCCATCCGCATTCTTTAAACTAAATTGCTCTGCGAGGTATTCATATTCTTGTTTAATTGTGTCCTGAATGAAGAAAAGTTTTGGGTTTTGAGGAAGATAGCTTACCTTTTGAAGCTCCCACTTCCTTACTTTCTTTCCCCTGAATCTCATGCTCCCATGCTGCGCCTTTATAATGCCCCCCAGGACTTTCAAAAGTGTCGATTTGCCTGTCCCATTCGCTCCCACTACTGCAAGCCAATCTCCCTCATAAATCGTAAGGTCAAGGTTATGAAGTACAGGCGGTGAATTTCGATCATATTGAAAATCCACTTCTTTTAACTCAAGGATTGGCTGTTTAGATCGTTCCTTCATCTGGGGAGGCCCAATCCATTCAAAATCCTGGCTGTTCAGCCATTGCCTCGCTTCCTTTACATTCAAAGGAATAGACTGCGGGTTCAGACCTTGTTGAAAGGCCAAATACAATAATGCAGAGCTCGGCAAAAAGCTCCTCATTGTTTTATGGTCTGCAAGTTCCTGGATAAATTTTCTTGGCAATGTATCATGCAGCACTTCTCCATTTTCGAGCATGATTACCCTGTTGGCAATTGTAAAAAGCTCCTCCAAACGATGTTCTACAATGACAACGGTAATGCCAAATTCATCATTTAACCGCTGCAGCATGTGAATGAATTCCTTTGCTGCAATCGGATCCAGCTGGGCTGTCGGTTCATCCAGAAGCAAAACAGACGGCTCCAGCAATAGAACAGAAGCCAGGTTGATTAATTGTTTCTGCCCGCCGGACAGCTCGTCTGTCTTTTTTTCCAGCAAATGATTCAATCCAAAGAAATTCACCATTTCAGCTGCTTTTTTGCGCATTTGTTCTGTGGAGAAACCCAGATTCTCCATTCCAAAAATGAGCTCTTCCATTACGTTGTCCATCGCAATTTGGTTTTCGGGATCCTGAAACACCATTCCAAGTTCTTTGGCTTTTACCATCAGATCCAATTCATCGAGCCGTTTCCCTCGAAAAGAAAGAGACCCTTCTGCCTTCCCGTGTGGGGCGATTTCCGGTTTGAACAGGCGGAGCAGTGTTGATTTCCCGCTTCCCGAGGGACCGCAAAGAACAACAAATTCCCCCTGTTCGACCTTTATATTAATATCTGTTAATGCGGCTGTTTCTGCATCCGGATAGGTGAAACTTAACCCACGCGCCGATAATATTTCCACTTGATCAACTCCCTTCCTTCCATCCAAACCGGAAACCCGATGAAGACAAACCATACAACTAAATAGAACCATTCCCTGCCATATAGCCAGACGGGTTCCAGCACTGGCATAAGCGTCAGGATGCCATCTTCGAGCCACCAGCCAAACAACACCAGTGAGCCGCATGACAGAAGATACGTTAAAGCAATCCAGTCTCTTCGTTTCATATAAAAGGGCTGGTACTTACTCCTATTTCCTAATCCATATCCTCTTGCTGTCATTGAATCTGCCGTTTGTATCGATTCCTCCAGCGACCATGTCAGGAGGATCTGCAGTAGAAACATTCCCGAGCGGGCACGGCTTTTGATCGGCCCGCTTGTTACCGATAATCCCTTAACACCCTGAACATCACCGATTTCAAGCAGCCTCCTTCTCAACAGAGGGACAAATCTCATCGAGAGCATAATCAGCAGCGCCCACTGCGGAAAGAATTTAGAAAACAAAAAAACAAATTTATCCGGTGTAATGACCATATTAAACGTGATGAACAGGGCCAGAATGGCAGCAAGGGTCAGAGCAATCATCACCCCTTGCCATACAGCTTCCAGCACCACTTGATTATCAAACAAATAAAATAAAATATGATTGCCCCTTCGATTAAAAAAGGGTGTCAAGAGAAAGATCAGGACACCCATAACTACAATCATCATTTTCCATTTTTTCAGTTCTTTTCCTCCATCCAGCAAACGATTGATGAGGAATATGATCAATGCAGCGGCTGCCAAAAACACCGGATGCTGATACAGCATTAGCCCTGCTATAGCAAAGATGTAATATATTAATAGAATAATAGGATGAAACGAACGAAATCCCCGTATCATTTTGCTTCAACTCAATCCTCTAAATAATTCTTCGTGTACCGCCACTTAATCGTTTCTCCCGGATTGACACCGTATACCCCTGCACTTCTATCCAGCGGTGTACCGTCTACAAATGCTTCCCACCCGCTCATTGGACCTTCATCAAATTCATATAAGTTACTGATCCCTTCGACATATGCAGTTGCTCCAGATCCACGGACACTTATTTGGATTCCCCGTGCTTTCACAATCTTTTGCGTAATATCAAGGACCGTGTCACCAGCTTTCCATTCTACAGCCGTGACAGACAATATAGTTCCCTTTACATCAGGGGCTGCAATGGTAATGTTGACTGTTTGTTTTGGTTTAGCAGGTTCCTTTGGCGTTTCCTGCTTTGGCGGCGGGGTTTCCTTCGTCTCTTTTTCAGCAGGCTGCTTTGGGGTCTCCTTAGCTGTATGCTGTTTTTCTTCAGCAGGCTTTTTTGTTTTATTCGTATCCTTTGGTGCAGGTTTGGCTGCTTCACCTTGAGACGTACCCTCATCTTGATTACTTTTCGGTTTATTTTCTTCCTTACTTTGGGGATCGTCATCAAGCTTATTACTTCCATCAGTGGTTTGTGCGGCGGTTTCTGTATTGTCTCCGTTTTCTTCGGCAGTTTCCGAACCGCTGCCTTCCCTATCAGAAGATCCTGCCACTGATTCCTGTTCATCAGCTTCTACTTTTTTTTCTCCTGAAGTTAACCCGGATTCTGACATCCCACTCGCCTGTTCAGGAGAATCTCCCCCCGTCTCAGGCAATCCGGCAGTGTCTTTGGCACAGCCGCCTAATAGGATGAAAATCAGTATCATAGCTGCCATCAACCAACGTCTCATCCAACTTCCCCCTTCCTTACAATGAATGAGGGTAATCCAGCATAACTGGATTACCCGGAATGTTCTTAGGCTGTTCTTTTTCGATTAATGCAGAAAAGAATGAAACCGGCAACCAGCAAGCCCAATCCCGCTAACATAATAGCCATCGTATTGGTTCCCGTTTCAGGTAACTTCTTCCCTTGATTTTTCTGGTCTTTTGTTTTTTTATTTGTATTTTTAGCATCAGCGGCCTTCTCAGGCTGTTGCCCCTGGGCTTGCCCAGGATCTTCTGTTTGTCCGGAATCACCTGATTTTTCGGGCTGCTCTGTTTCCGGCTGCTCCGGCTGTTCTGTGTCTCCCGGTTCCCCCGGCTGTTCCGGCTGTTCTGGAGTTTCCTCATCGGCATCCTGCTTAAACTGGTAAACAAGTCCGCTTCCAGTCACGAAATTCTGATAGGCTTTCAGTGCTAATAATGCTTGCTGTGTCCCCATGGAGCTTGATTCCACATCATCGAGCAAATGACTGAATCCGCCATCTGCTTGTTGGAACTTCATTAAATGCTGGACAAGATTACCTCCGGACTTTGTAAGCTTTTCCCCTGTTGGATCGACTCCAACAGAAGCAAGTCCGATAATTGCCTGGGATACAGATTCACTGGAATCCCCGCCATTAAACTCAATATCAAATCCGCCTGTCTCATCTTGTGTCTTTGAGAGATAAGAAACAGCTCGGTCAATGGCTGCTTGGACATCATCCTGATCCCTGTATGGGGCTAAGGCTGATAATGCCATTCCAGTAATATCCGGACTTGGATTTGTTCCAAAGAAGCTCCAGCCGCCGTCTTCCAGCTCCAAATCCAGGATAGCTTTTATCATCTGATCTCTAAAGCCCTCTGGCGTTTCATACCGTCCACTGTCCACTGCCAATAAAGCATAGATATTCATATTAATAGATGGATTTTCCAGACTTCTATGACTGACCAATGAATCTATTAAATTATATCCTTCAATAGATGCAGCATTCGCATCTGCTGCCGATAATCCAATTATTACTTTTTCCAAGTCAAACACGTTTCGGAAACTTCCTTCTACCGATTTGACTCTCTCTTTCACACTCTGGACGTATGAAGGAGGGATCTCTCCAGTTGTATTGGCAGCTCCCCAAACCCACCATTCATTTCCATATGTAAGGGAGACCTTGTTGGCATTCATGTATGACAAAATTTTGTCCATGCTATTAGTGATCATTTCGTCTGTGAGCGGCTCTGCCTCTTCAACAGGCACCTCCGGCTCTGGCTGAGGATCTACAGGTTCACTTGGTTCCTCCGGCTCCTCTGGTTCTGGGTCAGCAGGCGGGAGGTAATGATCGATTGTTAATTGAATATGATCATTTGGCTGTACTGTATAAGAAACAACCCCAACTTCTGAAGCGGTTCCATTAATCCCAAAACTCCAGTAATCTCCTTCTTCCAACACGGTCTTCCCAATATTATCAATGGAAGTAAACCATGAACCATCGACAGAAGCATCGACATCAACCCCATGTTTGGCAGCTGCCTGGATTAAAGCACCATATGCGCTGGCACCTTTCATTAACGTCACTTCTGTTTCAGGAATGATTTCAGTTCCATCTTTCCCTACAGCAGATACTTTTGTGCTTACCGCAGGGGTTGGCCATTCAGTGATGGCAAACAGAAGATGCTCCCCATTCCTTACTAAATGCGTGGATGCTCCTACTGAAGAAGATACTCCATTTACATTAAAGGACCAATAGGCATCTCCACTTGGAGTCACCCCCCCTATACCGTTAATAAATGCACCATATTCTCCAAATGAAGCATCAATTTTCTTATTATTCTTTTCCCCTGCCTCCAATAATACCTCATAGGCATTATCACCTTCTTCCACCTCTATGGCTGTCAAAGGCAATATGACTTCACCATCCTCATCAATGGCCTTGACTGTCACCGCATTATCAAGTGCAGCCGCATGGATGACCGGCTGAACAAATGAAAGGTTGCCGACTACAAGTAGAATGATGGCAAATAAAGCGGTGAGACGCTGTGCAAGTGCTTTGTTCATCGTAAACTCTCCCCCTGTTTAGTAAATTTGCTCAAAAAAAATACACCCCTATTTCAAGAGATGTGTACGTCCATATGGTTCCGTTCCGTTATGTATAAATACATTATGGCCAGAATCCTTTGTACACCTCCCTATCCGCGTAGGTCGAATGGCGTCAAAAACAGGCAGGTCTCCTGGCTCATGATCAACATCTTCTATCACCTTCCCATCATTTGACAGTGGCATTCCAATAGAAAACTCCCATTTACAGTGGCGGGACCGCGCCGGCATTTCACCGGTCTTCCCTTTTAATGATTTACCATTTAGGCAAATCAACCTGTTCTTTCCGTATTCAGTTATTTATAGAATAGTCAAACATGCAGAATCTGTCAATGATTCCAGATACAACTCTTATCCTCGAGCAGCAGCAAGTATAAGTCTGAAAATTTGCGTAACTTGGATGTTTCATCTAAAACCTTCTCAATTCTATTTCTCTATTGATAAAACAGCTGTAAAAATAATTAGGTTCCTGAATGAATAGATTCTCCAATATTGTTAACAATAGAGAGGATTGTTTTTGATCTAAAAAATTTTTCATAAAAAGAATTTCCTTTTAAATCAAGACGCAAAGGGAAGTTTTTTATAAAATTCAATGCTTTCCCTTTGACAAGTTTCCCAGATAATATGATAATGAATATCGAATTAGAATTATTCTAATCTCTATAAGGGATAAAAAAACATTAGGAGGCCATTCAATATGTCATTAATCGGAACTGAAGTAAAACCATTCAAAGCACAAGCGTATAAAGATGGAGAATTCATCGAGGTAACAGAAGAAAGCCTAAAAGGTCAATGGAGTGTATTCTGCTTCTACCCTGCAGATTTCACATTCGTTTGCCCGACTGAGCTTGAAGACCTTCAAAATAACTATGATGAACTAAAATCACTTGGTGTAGAAGTTTATTCTGTTTCTACTGATACACACTTTACTCATAAAGGCTGGCATGACAGCTCTGACACAATCGGAAAAATTAAATATGCAATGATCGGTGATCCTTCTCAAAGAATCACTCGTAACTTTGAAGTACTAAACGAAGAAGATGGTCTTGCTGACCGCGGAACGTTCATCATCGACCCGGATGGTGTTATCCAAACAGTTGAAATCAATGCTGGCGGAATCGGCCGTGACGCAGACGTTCTAGTAAGCAAAATCAAGGCTGCTCAATATGTACGAAAGAACCCAGGCGAAGTTTGCCCGGCTAAATGGCAAGAAGGTTCTGAAACACTTAAGCCAAGCCTTGACCTTGTAGGTAAAATCTAAGGAGTTGGATTAAATGTTACTTGATGCAGATATCAAAGCACAGTTAGCCCAATATCTTGAATTATTAGAAGGCGACATCATGCTTAAAGTAAGTGCTGGTGAAGATGAAACTTCCCGCGACATGCTTATTTTAGTAGATGAACTGGCTACCATGTCTTCCCACATTAAAGTCGAGCATGCTGATTTGAAGCGCACTCCAAGCTTTAGTGTAAACCGTATCGGCGAAGATACAGGTGTTACCTTCGCCGGTATCCCTCTTGGACATGAATTCACTTCATTGATCCTTGCCCTTCTCCAAGTAAGCGGCAGGGCTCCGAAGGTAGATGAAAATGTCCTCGAACAAGTGAAGAATCTTAGTGGTGAATACCATTTTGAGTCTTACATCAGCTTAAGCTGCCACAACTGTCCAGATGTGGTACAAGCCTTGAACCTGATGAGTATCTTCAATGAAGGTGTCACTCATACCATGATCGATGGAGCTGCTTTCAAAGAGGAAGTAGACAGCAAAGAGATCATGGCGGTCCCGACTGTTTTCCTTAATGGGGAAGAATTCGGCAGCGGACGCATGTCAATCGAAGAAATCCTCGGAAAACTGGGAGGCGGCCCTGATGCTGCGGAGCTTTCCGGTAAAGACCCTTACGATGTCCTTGTGGTCGGCGGTGGTCCAGCCGGTGCAAGTGCTGCTATCTATGCTGCACGCAAAGGAATCCGTACAGGGATCGTTGCTGAGCGATTCGGCGGACAAGTCATGGACACGTTAGGCATTGAGAACTTTATCAGTGTCAAGCAGACAGAAGGTCCTAAACTTGTTGCCAGCCTTGAAGAACATGTGAAAGATTATGGCATCGATGTCATGAATCTTCAGCGTGCAAGCCGCCTTGAGAAAAAGGATATGATTGAACTTGAGCTTGAAAACGGCGCAGTTCTAAAGAGTAAATCTCTTATCCTATCAACAGGAGCACGCTGGCGTAAAGTCGGTGTTCCAGGTGAAGAGGAATTCAAGAACAAAGGGGTAGCCTACTGCCCTCACTGTGACGGTCCTTTATTCGCAGGAAAACATGTAGCGGTTATCGGCGGAGGAAACTCAGGTATCGAAGCAGCTATTGACCTTGCGGGTATCGTTAAGCACGTAACAGTCATTGAATTCAATGCCGATCTTAAAGCGGATGCTGTATTGCAGGATCGCCTGTACAGCCTTCCGAATGTTACAGTAATCAAAAATGCTCAGACAAAAGAGATCACAGGTACTGATAAAGTTAATGGCCTCACATATGTAGAGCGTGATACTGAAACGGAACAGCATATCAATTTAGAAGGTGTATTCGTCCAAATCGGTCTTGTGCCAAACACAGATTGGTTAGGCGATGCCCTGGACCGCAATCGCATGGGTGAGATTGTTATTGATAAGCATGGTGCTACAACCATGCCTGGAGTGTTTGCTGCAGGTGACTGTACAGACAGTGCTTATAAACAGATCATCATCTCTATGGGATCGGGTGCTACTGCAGCCTTGGGTGCATTTGATTACCTGATCCGTAATTAATATCAAAAAGAACCGCTTCCATACCCGGAGCGGTTCTTTTTATCAAACGGACATCATTTCTTCCCGATAGAGGTGAACCCTGTTTCGCCCCTCATTCTTAGCTGAATATAGAGCTTTATCTGCATAGTTAAGCAAGTCATACAGTGTTTCATTTTTTCCTTCGGTTGTTTCTGCTACACCGAAGCTTACTGTCACCAAAAGACTTGCCTCTTCCAGTATCAAGGGTTGCCTGCTAAGATAACTGCGAATTTTATCTGCCGTCGCCTTTCCTTCTGATCCTGAGGATCCCTTCAGTGCAAGAACGAATTCTTCTCCACCATAACGTGCAAAAATGGCGCCTTTCTGCAATTGAGTCTGACAAGCCTTCACAACATGCACCAATAATTGATCGCCAACAAAGTGTCCATATTTGTCATTCACCCGTTTAAAAAAATCAATGTCCATCAACATGACAGTATATGGAATCGATTCCCTTTTGGCATCTTCAAGCTCTTGATTGCCTTGTTGAAAGAAAGCACGGCGGTTATATACTTGAGTTAGCTCATCATAGTAGGCAAGCTTCTCTAATTGCCCTTGCAGCATTTTCACTTCGGTAACATCATTGAAAATCATTAAGAAGCCATTATGCTTCTGATCTCCCTGCAGGCGTGACACGCGGACCTGGTACGTGCACTCCTTTTGATCGCGGCCTGAGCCTGATTGCAATTCCTGATGATATGGAGCATTTTGAAATTGAAAGGGAAACGCATTACCTGAGATGGAATCCCACACCTTCATAAATTCCCAACCAAACATTTTTTTTGATAGTCTTGGATACATCCTCTGGCCTGCCTTGTTGAATTCTATCAATCTATAGGATTCATCCAATACTATAACTCCATCATTAATGCTGTTAAATATGGCATCTTTTGCGATTGGCATAATGCTGAACATACGTGAAGAACGAATTGCCCAAAAATAGAAGAGGGAAGTGAGCCATAAAATCATTGGTACCGGGTCAATCCCTTGAGGCGTCAGTCCAAGCAAATAAATAAAGGCTGTGATCATCGGGACAAGCTGCCCCCACATTAGCGAAAGAAGCTGCAGACGGTAATCCTTATCGGTTTCCCTCCAGCGGGAGAACACGAGTAAAAAAGCGACAAACAGACTTGTAAAAGTATAGAGGCCTTGAACTACATACCAAATGCCGATTTCCTGGTATACAAAAGGAGCCCCCAATTCCGGATGGACTTCATATGCCCTGTAATAAAAATGGTGAAAATCATTCGTTGCTACCATAACCAGGCTGGTAAAAGGAATGATCAACAGGGCCAGTAACTTGTTAGGTGACAGATTCATTCCTAAATACCGCATGATGAAAATCAAGCCCATCGTCGCGGAAAACGGCATCCCTAGATATTGAATGATTGTCCAGAATTTAACCTCTGCAAGGGTGGTCGACATCAACCCAAAGGCTGCGCCAAAACAATAGATGGAGGTGAAAAGAGTATGAAGAATAAACAGTGGGGCAATATTCCTATAATGGTGGCGCTTCACAAAAACATAGATACACAGATACAAACTGAACACACAGGAAGTGCAGATCAGAGTGACATAAGCTGTTAAGTCTGAATTCACTATCATAGACCTCTTTTACTATCTTTTTTCTTTTAATGTAGCACATTACAATTAGTTTGTCTTATCCACTAATTAACAAAATAAAAAAGAATCCTCAATCTGCGTAACAGATCAAAGATTCCTTTATACGTTTAACTAGTCACCTTTTCATCAATTGCTTCTTTTTCCAATGACCTCACTAAAGAAACCCTATTCTCATTTAACTTCAGTGTCTCTGCTGTGGACTCATGGATTTCGTTGAACAGTTCAGGGTTATCAGACAGCGATATACCATAGGATGGGATCATTTCTTTTAATTTTGGTTCCCATTCTTTTAATTGATCCGGGAAACATCTTTGGAATAATTCCAGCATGACATTGACTGCTGTAGAAGCCCCTGGGGAGGCACCAAGCAATGCAGCAATAGATCCGTCAGCAGCACTTACAACTTCTGTACCGAACTGAAGCGTTCCTTTTCCACCTGCCTCGGTGTCTTTGATTACCTGCACACGCTGGCCTGCTACGACAATATCCCAATCCTCGCTTTTGGCATCAGGAATGAATTCCCTTAGCTCATCCATACGTTTTTCATGTGATAACATCACCTGCTGGATGAGATATTTCGTCAATGACATCTCCTTAGCTCCGGCTGCCAGCATTGTAAGGACGTTATTTGGCTTAACAGAGCTGATGAGATCCATATTTGAACCCGTTTTCAGGAATTTCGGCGAGAAGCCTGCAAATGGCCCGAATAGCAGTGATTTCTTGTTATCAATATACCTGGTATCAAGATGGGGAACGGACATAGGCGGTGCCCCGACCTTCGCCTTTCCGTATACTTTTCCATGGTGCAAGGCAGCAATTTCCGGTTTATTGCAAACCAAAAACAGTCCGCTTACAGGGAATCCGCCAATACGTTTTGACTCTGGAATGCCTGTTTTTTGCAGAAGGTGCAGGCTTCCTCCGCCGCCGCCGATAAAGACAAACTTTGCGGTATGATATTCAATACGGTTGCTCTCGGAATTATGAATCTTTACTTCCCAGGAGCCGTCACTCGTGCGTTTGAGGTCTTCAACACTATGTTTATAGTTGATTTCGACATTTTGGCTCTTAAGATGGTCAAACAGCATGCGCGTCAAGGCACCAAAGTTAACATCTGTTCCAGAATCAATTTTTGTTGCGGCTATCGGTTCAGCCGAAGTACGGCCATTCATGATGAGCGGTATCCACTCCTTGAGTTTCTCCGGTTCATCTGAGAACTCCATTCCTCGGAATAATGGATTACTTGAAAGCGCTTTAAATCGCTTTTGTAAAAAACGGACGTTGCTTTCCCCCTGGACCATACTCATATGAGGAATCGGCATAATGAAGTCCTGCGGATTCTGAATCAGATTGCTGTTAACAAGATACGACCAAAACTGCCTTGAAACCTGGAACTGTTCATTGATCTTGATGGCCTTAGTAATATCAATCGACCCGTCAGCCTTTTCGGATGTATAGTTAAGCTCGCATAACGCGGCATGTCCCGTTCCGGCATTATTCCACTCGTTTGAACTTTCTTCACCTGCGCTGGCAAGTTTCTCGAACACTTTAATTTCCCAATCCGGAGCCAATTCTTTTAATAATGCCCCTAATGTCGCACTCATGACTCCGGCACCGATCAAAATAACGTCTGTTTTCTTCTGTACGCTGCTCATGATTACCTTCCACATCCCCTATATTTGAAAAATGATTAAGACGCTCATGCTTAGATGTCTATCAAACCTAAGCGCCGCCGTGGCAGACAACAATACTCTATCCATTGTAATTATTTCTTATTCTATTATAATAATTTTTTAAATTTAAAAAATATCATTGTCTGATAATTATAAACTAATTTCGACAAATTGTAAAAAAAGGACAGCCATATTCCTGCTTAAAATTTCCTTGTAATGAACATTATTGTTTGAACGCCGATTCTATTCGTCGAGGGCAGTTGAAAAAGGGGGCTTAGCTAATGCCGCTGCAATTGCCAAGTAAGTTTTCGTGCAGCATTTTGTCTTTAACCAAAAGAAATTGGCCCAATAAAAAACCGGGCCAAAATATGGGAGTTTATTCTATTAGCTAATTATGCTATTCATTCAATAAGACAGACAGTGATGGCCGTTACAATGCTCTATTTAGCAAAATGGCGGCATTTCATTTGTTCATATGAGCCAGAAAACCGCCAAGGAGCGAATCTTTGTCTTCTTCAACAGGGGTTTCTTCCTCTGCAGGCCCTGCTTCTTGCCTTGCCATCTCCCAATCAAAGCTTGCCAAATCATCTTCTGTTTCCTCTGGTTCCAGTTTTCTTTCAAGCATTTCCCGTGAACCATCCATTATTTCCTCATGTACAGATTCATGTTCCGTGCCTACGACTTCAATATTTTCTTGAAGATAGAGCGCTTCCTCAATATCCAAAGAGCTGCTGTTAAGGGTGGCCAAGACCGAAGCAGCCCTTACCGGATCAGCTAATAATTGATGAATGATACTGCCTAATAAAGCTTCGGAATGGGAATGCCGAAGCCAATTACGCTGTTCTTTCGTCAACGATTTTGGAAGGGGGATGGTGAGCATTTCCTTTTCCTTTGATAGAGAATGGTTGACGCCTTCCAACACCATTTCTGCAATTTTACTTGAGAAGTTTCTTCGTTCTCTTTCTTTCATAACCTGCAGTTGCCTGATGATATGGTCAGGTGTATCGGACGGCAGCCGGAACGTGATGGCTTGTCCTCTTTCAATCCTGGTAACTCCGGATTTTTTCATGAGATCACCTTACTTGTTTACCGTTTCTTTTTTGGCTCCGCTTTCTTTCTTCTCCTTCTCATTGCTTTGTACGAAGTCAGAAATGAGCTTATAATAAGCATTTGCCATCATCCAGATACTTTCTTTTTCATCTTCAAAAAATTCAATATTATATCCATCCAGATTGTTATTCAACGCCTTGATATATTCCTTCAATACCGCTGAACCGCCGCCTACAAAGTAGCAGATTTCGGTTTGGGAGTTCTTCTGCCACACATTCCGTAAAAAGCGGTATTCCTTCTTGGCCAGCTCCAAAAGAATCCGGTCCGTGATATCGTGAACACTTGTCCGGCTTCCTTTCACCATAATATGATTGCGGTCATTTTTCCTCGTAATGATATCCACTACATCTCTGCGGCTGTCCAATTCGATCCCGTGCTTGGTTCTGATTTCTTCCCGGATTGCTTCCAGGTACTCTGAAATCCCAATATTGAAGCCTTGTGCCTTGTCATCGTCGACATTTCTATTTTTAATGACAGCAATATCGGTAGATAATCCGCCAATATCCTGGATAAGGATTCTCTTATCGATTAGATCCTTATTTATGATGTTCAAGTCATTGTCCATAACCAGGTTAATATATGCTGCAAATCCTTCTGGATATACCTTTACCTGATCGAATTTGATGTTGACCTTTTTGCCCTGGTACTTAGGAGTTACAAGAAATTCCACCTGATGGACCGAACCTAAGAGTTGTGCACGATAGCCAACATCTTTTCCTTCTTTAACTTCCCTTAACGGCAGGCCCGTTCCGAGGGTGTAGTTAGCATCTATCACTCCACTCTTTTTGTCGGAATATTCCGAACCTTCTTTGTGTACTGCATCCAACGCCAAGGCTGCAAACAGCATGACAAGAGTTTGGTCTTCTTCGGATTTAGTGCTGCCGGGATCTAATTCTGTTGCATTGTCACTTTTTGTTGCAAGATTTCCAACTCTGTAAATAATGTTATTTTCTTTAAGAGCAGGGGAGTGGACCCGTATATGGATTCCATCAAGTGGATCCTTTTCATTTAATTCTTCTATTCCAATGACCGGCCTGTCTTCGGTATCTCTTGCCATGACATTCGGTATGTACAATTCATGATCCAATTTACCAAACAAAGCCTTCACGCAATCATTTCCTACATCAATTGCTGCAATTCTGGATACGGTCACCTAAACCATCCTCTCATTTTTAAAAAATTCTATCTTCTTCTTATTTAAGAATAAAGCAGGCAGGTGAATGCGTCAATAAGGCCATAGTTGTGTTCAAACAAGAAAACAAGTTTACTACTATGTACACAAAACTAACAAACTGTATACATATCGTCCCATAAGCATGTGTACAGTTTTGTATACATGTACACTCATTTGAACACATAAAGGATACATTTTGTGTACATGTATACAAAAATGAATACATAAAGTTTTTGGTACTTTTACCCTTACATTTTCAGGAATTCTACACTGGAAAAAACCTACTTGACCTGTTAAACTTAAATAGTTACCATTGATAACTATTATTTCAGTGCCTATTTTTGGAGGTGGTTTTCATAAAGATTTCACAAAAGTTCTTTCATCAATTGTTAATGTTATATCGCCCATTTGAAAATCAGTTGAATGTTCAATTAGGTAAGCATCAACTTCACCGGGCACAGTGGACAATCCTTTATTATCTGGCCAATTACGGATCTGCGACATTGATAGAACTGGCTAAATACCAGGGAGTCGAAAAACCGACGATTACAAGGACGACCAACGGATTAGAAGAATTGGGGTTTGTTGGACATATTCCCGGAAAAGATAAGCGGGAAAAGCGAATAGACCTGACAAAGAGAGGATGGACGTTGTATAAAGAGGTGCGGATGACGATTGATGAATTTGAAGCAGACATATTAAAAGGAATATCAGAAGAAGATCAGCAAGAAACCATAGATTTAATGGTGAATATACGTAACAACATACTTGAATGGGGAGATAGATAAAGTGGAGCAGACAACGAAGACGAAACTATGGACAAAAAATTTCATCCTAGTTTCAGCAGTCAATTTTTTCTTATATTTAGTTTTTTATTTACTACTGGTTACGATAGCTGTTTATGCCGTGGAACTTTTTGATGCTTCAGAAAGCCAGGCAGGCCTCGCCACCGGAATCTTCATCATCGGTACATTGATTGGCAGGCTGGTGATCGGGCGGATGATCAATTTGACCGGAAACAAGCCGATGCTGTTCATCGGTCTTGCTTTTTTCACTTTGACATCAGGCTTTTATTTAATCAATGCCGGCATTACCTTCCTGCTCATTGTCCGCTTTATACATGGAATAGCACTCGGTGTGGCAAGTACTGCCACCGGCACCATTGTGGCTCAAATCATACCTCAGACGCGTAAAGGGGAAGGCATTGGGTATTACAGCATGAGTATAACACTGGCTACGGCAATCGGGCCGTTTATCGGCCTTTATATGAGTCAGCATACCAGCTATCAGTCGATTTTCGGCTTCTGCCTGGGATTGGGTATCGCCAGTCTTATACTGTCATTATTCATGAAGGTGCCGGAGGTGAAAACAGCCGCTAAGGAGCAAACAGGCTTGAAACTTTCAAGCTTCATCGAACCCAAAGCTGTTCCCATTGGCCTTGTGACAATGTTTCTTGCATTGGGCTACTCTAGCGTGCTTTCGTTTCTGAACTTCTATGCCATCGACATAAACCTGGTAGATATTTCGAGCTTCTTCTTTATCGTCTATGCGGCAGCTATTTTCGTTTCCCGTCCAGTTACAGGACGCCTTATGGATGTAAAAGGAGCCAACTCTGTGATGTATCCGGCTTTTGTCTTTTTCGGGGGCGGTTTACTGCTTTTGAGCATCAGCAGCAATAGTATCACCTTCTTGCTATCGGCAATTCTTATCGGATTCGGATTCGGCAACATGCAATCCATCACACAAGCCATCGCGGTAAAATTAACGCCTCCGCACCGTATGGGATTGGCCACATCCACATATTACATCTTTCTGGATGCAGGACTTGGATTTGGGCCTTATTTCCTTGGATTCCTTATCCCATCCACTGGGTACCACAACCTGTATCTTATTATGGGAATCATGGTTCTGGCCTCAACTCTTCTTTATTACTTCATGCATGGCAGTAAAGAGAGACCTGCCGCAGCCGAATCTTAAGCCTGGTTAACTCCTTTGATGGCTAGGTAAACGTAGGTGATTTCACGTATCTTTACAGCGATTTCTCTTGGTTCATGAAGGTATCAAGGGCACATTGCACATCCAGGATCAGCAAGCCACTGATTTCTTTTCATAACACCCAAACGGATAAAGATTTTGAGTAGGTGCTCTTTAATGGCAGCGGCACTATACTAAAAGGCGGTACTGTTGGACAGTACCGCCTTTTAGTATTTCAATCTCTTTCTTTAGCCATCTGAGTATCCCGGATATTCTTCTGGATGGTGATGGCCGCAAACAGACTAAGAACAAAGGACATCGCATAAAATCCCTTTTCACTTAGAATGATACTTCCAGCATTATAAAGTCCGATGGCCATCAATGATATAGCTACAATGACGGCAAACCAACTGATGCCGTAGTAGATGCCTGAGACAGGGATGTCCTCTTCTTTATCCCTTACTGCTTTTTGCAGGGATACTGCTGCATACAATCCGAATATCAATACGGCAAAGTAATACCCCTTTTCATTCAGCTCCATCCCCGCATTGAACAGGCCAATCAGATAGGCTGACATCCCGACCACTAAAGCAGCCCAGCTCGCCCCTTTAAATGCTGCTGTCGGCTCCCCTTCTTTTCTTTCCGCCTTGATCTTCGGCTTCCTTTCATCATTCTTCATTAATGGGTTTTCATTCAACTCGGACATAAGGAGCTCCCCCTTTGTATTCATTACTAGATGATACAAGGATTATTATAGCAATTTTTTACATAATTGGTTGATATTATTTGATGTAAAATGTAACTATTCTAAGCCATATTTGGCCATTCATACTATTTCCGAATACGCTTTTATTTAAGAAATCCGCAACTATCCAACAGCAAGTAAATGCCTGTAAGCAATAGTATTATATATGTAAATATGCGAAATACATTTTGATTCACCCATTTAAATAAACGTTGCCCTGCATACATTCCCAGGAATACGGCCGGGAGCGCCCACAAACTTGATATCCAAATCGTTTTATTTGTTCCTGCAAAAATCACCTGGATGATGATACTGATGAAATAGATAAATAAGTAAAAAGCGAGTGTCGTGCTCCTTAACGTTTCTTTTTTAGTATCTGTTCCTGAGAAATACACTAATAACGGCAGTCCCGGCATGCCTATACTTGTTGTGAAGAAACCGGAAAGCCCGCCAACAAGTAAGTCCCGCCTTTTATTTTGACCAATGCGGAATTTGAGAATTAACATGACAGTCAGAACTAAAATCAGAATGCTGATTCCCGTTTTCAAAAAATTGATATCAATCAACAAAAAAAGCAACATACCAATGGGCAGGCCGGCACTGCTTCCTGCCAGGAACCTTTTAAGGGTTACATAATCAATGTCATGTCTGATCTTCATTATTAAGGCACTTGATATAAAGAAAGACAAAATCAAGTTCAGTTGGATTGCTTCAATTGGTTCAAATAGTAACAGAAGAAATGGTGTTGCCAAAATCGAAAATCCAAATCCGGTACTCGTTTGAAGGATTGAAGCGATTAGAATAATGATGATAAATGCTGAGGTTTCCATAGCTCCGCCTTTCTTACTGTATGACTCTATTCAAAAAAAGATACCGTTAGAGGAACAGTACCTTCTATAGCCATTCTAGCATCAAATGTATTGGCAGTGCTTGTCCAAGTCCCCAGCTCTGCGTTCTTTCTTCCCTTGATATAGTGGGAGATCAGAGGGAATGATACTGATTGCTTCAGCCATATTTCTTCTGATGTTCTTTTTTTCGCTTCAGATACTCTTTATCCTCTCGTGCAAGCTTCCATTTTTCCATAAAGATAGATGCTGATTCTGCCTTTTCCGGATCAATCTGCCTTTCGTTTATTTTTCCCTGGTCGTCATATTTTTTTCCGCCTTTGTAATTCGTATAGCGGCGTGCACGGGTATAACCCATCTGCAGAAACTTCCTAGCCATGTCCATACCGACAAAATCCTCTTTCTCCTTATAATCCAGGAACATCCCATATATTTTGTCAGATGATTCCTCCGCGATCTCAGGTGTCTTGAACCGCCAATGCTGCAGGATTTCGCTCTTATAAGGCTCCACCAGCAGTACTCCCTGTTCCCCCCTGCCCACTCTATATAAGTCAGGATTTTCGCGGAAATCAATGTTATCAAAGTCCAAATCATAATCAAAAGCCATGACTATCATCCTTTTTATTGGAGGTTTACCCTTGGCACCCTATTGGTATGCATTGAAACGTTATAATTGCTTCCTGAGTACTTCGTCATATTCCTTATCAGAAACGGAGATATAGGTGCCTGACTCCAACTGCATCAATGGAGATTGGAGTCGCACACTTGAAACGAAAATCTGGCTGCATCTAAATAATTGGATTTTTTAAACTTAAATCAAACGTAAAATTTAAACAAAAGCCGATATGTCCTGCACTTTTCAAGTATAATGAACCATATTCAGATCATGCATATGATATTTCTTTGTGAGAATCCTATACATAGGAAGAAGAAAAAACAAAAAATGAGGTTAATAAATGAGTAAAAGAAGTTTTGCGGATTATCAAGTAAGCGATGAAATAAAAAGAGCACTGGATGTCTTAAAATATGAATCGCCTACTGAAGTTCAAAGCAAAGTCATTCCAGCCGCAATGGAAAACAAGGATCTTGTCGTCAAAGCACAAACAGGAAGCGGGAAAACCGCCTCCTTTGGCATTCCTGTCGCCGAAATGATTGAATGGGAAGAAAAAAAGCCACAGGCTCTGATTCTTACTCCTACCAGGGAGCTTGCGGTTCAAGTCCGTGAAGATATTACGAACATTGGAAGGTATAAACGCATTAAAGCAGCGGCCGTCTACGGAAAAGAACCTTTTGCAAAACAAAAGGATGAATTGAAACAGAAAACTCATATTGTCGTAGGTACCCCTGGCCGGGTCATGGACCACATCCAACGGGAAACGTTGGATTTAGATCAAATCAAGTACCTTATCATAGATGAAGCGGATGAAATGCTTAATAGAGGGTTCATCGATGAAGTGGAAGCCATCATCAATGAACTGCCTTCTGATCGGGTGACAATGGTATTTTCGGCTACACTGCCTAAAGATGTTGAGAATTTGTGCCACAAATATATGAAAGACCCTCTTCAAATTGTCATTGAATCTACCGGGATAACAGCGGAAACCATTGAGCATTCACTAATTGAAGTGAGAGAAGAAGAAAAGATGCCGCTTCTTAAAGATATCACGGTCATAGAAAATCCCGACAGCTGCCTGATTTTCTGCCGTACCAAAGAACACGTCGATACAGTGTACAGCGAACTGGATAAAGCAGGATATCCTTGTGAGCGACTGCATGGGGGTCTGGAGCAGGAGGATCGCTTCTCTGTGATGGAAGGATTCAAATTGGGCAACTTCCGCTATCTGGTTGCCACGGATGTCGCTGCCAGAGGTATCGATATTGATAATGTGACACTGGTCATCAACTATGACGTCCCCATGGAAAAAGAGAGCTATGTGCACCGAACAGGAAGAACCGGCCGTGCCGGAAATAAAGGAAAAGCCATTACGTTTTCAACTCCCTATGAAGAAAAGTTCATTAACGCCATTGAAAAATACATCGGCTTTGAACTGCCCGCTATAGAAGTTCCAAGCCATCTTGATGTCACTGCAGGAAAAGCTGCTTTTGAAGAAAAACTCAGCGGCAGGCGAGTTGTAAGAAATAACAAAACTGCCAGAATCAATCAAGATATCATAAAGCTTCATTTCACCGGCGGTAAAAAGAAGAAGATCCGGGCCGTTGATTTTGTCGGGACGATTGCCAAAATCCCCGGAGTCACAGCAGAGGACATCGGCATTATAACCATCCATGATCAAATGTCTTATGTAGACATCCTCAATGGCAAGGGCTCGCTGGTATTACAAGCCATGGAAAAAGCAACGATCAAAGGGAAGAAGTTAAAGGTTAGTAAGGCCATTAAATAATATCATTATCAGGGAACAAAAAATCCCCCTCACATTTACAATGATGGGGATTTTTTGGGTTTATTTAGTGCCGTTTTTGGAGGAAATTTTCACTTGGGATACGGTTCTTTCTAGATAAAGATTTTTAAATTGTTGTCTTCTTATATCTCGCTAATTTTCTTTTGACTCTCACAACTCAAGCATCTCTTTATTCCTCCTTTACTCTATTGGTGTTAGGAGCATTTGACTGTATAGTGTAGAAAGGTGTGTCTAAATTTTAGGAAATTCACTATTTTTTTGCTGAAAAATAAAAAAGGTGTAACGAAGTCCAAAAAATTCGGAGATATATATGATTGGATTTTTAAATAGGTGCTTTAACGTAGAAAAAACTCAATTTAAATTTACCGCAAAAATTTGTTGTAACGTATTGTTCTACATAAGTCTGATAACAAAGGGAGGGTAGCAGTGAATAAAAATAATATATTTAAAGAATATGGAGATTTTATCCTGAAATATTTACTCACTTTAACAAATGACTTTCATGCTGCAGAAGAATTAACACAAGAAACATTTTATCAAGCCATAAAGTCCATTCATAACTTCGATAGAAACGGAAATGCAAAATTCTCTACATGGCTTTGTTCGATTGCTAAAAACGTTTGGTTACAAGAAGTAAATCGTGAAAACAAAAAACAGCAGTTAGTAGAATCTTTAGGTAATGAGTGTGCAAGAAATTATGATGTCGAAGATGCTTTTATTCAAAGTGAAGAAAAACTGAATTTTTTTAAGAAAGCACGTGAACTTGATGATGTAAAACGGGAAGTGGTCTATTTAAGGTTACTAGGTGACTTATCTTTTAGAGAAATAGGCATCATTGCTGGGAAGACAGAAAATTGGGCAAGAGTAACTTTTTATCGAGCAAAGCAAGAATTGAGGAAGGGTGAATAATAGTATGGAACACAATGTTTTTAAAGATTTATCCCCTGCTTATATTGATCAATTAACTAGCAAAGAGACCAACAAGCAAATGGAGACACACATGGCTCAATGTGAAGATTGCCGAAATTATCTATCTGCAATGAAAGAAGACATCATTAGAGAAAGCATAAATGAACAAGAAAAAGATCACAATAGTATTGATTATTTAAAGAAAGTCCGCTCAAAAAACAGAAAAAAGATATTGGTCATTGTCTCGTCTCTATTATCCGTTTTTCTTTTGTTGACAATTGTTTATTATTTTTTGTTTGTAAACATGTGGTTAGCAAATACAGACCATGTGGAGACAGATATTGATAACCAAGATGGGACTGTCACTCTATCATTTAAACCTAAAAAAGAGGATCACTATCTTTTAACAATAATGAAAAGTGAAATTTCTAATGAGGGATATATACATTCTATATTTGTTTATGAAAAAAGAGATGATTTCTCTACTTCTGCTACCATTTTAAAAGATGGGACTAGTTATACCTTCACGTTTCTAGATGAAAACACCTTATTGCTTGATAATGGAGAAAAACAAAAAATAAATGGAAAAGATAAAATATCTATACATTACAAAGATAAAACCGAAGAAGTCTTCATCCAAGATTTATATAATGAAACCTATTAACAAAAATAGAGAACTCATTTATATATGATGAGTTCTCTATTTTATTTACGAGCCAAAAAAAGTATTTTTTTACTCATTCTTTATCTATTAAGAGTTCCACCCTCTGTTTTACCACTATTTGTGGTACGGTTCACCCCGATTAATCCGAAAAGCCCGATAAACCTGCTCAACCAGTATCAACCTCATCAACTGATGGGGGAAGGTCATTTTAGAAAACGAAAGAGTCTCATTCGCCCGCTTCAGCACCTCTTCACTCAATCCGAGCGAACCCCCGATGACAAAAGCAACTTTACTCTTCCCGTACGTTGCGAGCTTGTCCAGGTTATCCGCCAGGTCCTCAGATGTTCTCATCTTGCCTTCGATAGCCAAGGCAATCACATGGGCATCCGGCGCTATTTTGGCCAGGATCCGCTCGCCCTCTTTTTCTTTTACCCGAATCATTTCTGTTTCGCTTAATTCCTCGGGTGCTTTTTCGTCGGAAACTTCAATGACTTCGACTTTCGCATATGCACTCAAACGTTTTAAATATTCATCGATTCCCAGCTTAAGATACTTTTCTTTCAATTTTCCAACAGTCACAATTGAGATATTCACAATTCACACTCTCTTCAAAGACAATTTACAAACACGTTATCCACAAAAGTTATCCACATATCAACAATCACTATCCACATATCGTATGGGAATATCAGTTCGCCACAATATATTCTGCTGTCTGTTCGCAATATTCACAGGTTGTGGATAAGTCGTGAGAATCTGTTAATTGTTCTAACTTTGGTGCAACTTCATATTCATCCACAATGATGTCCATCGCAAGTTCTACGTGCTCTTTACAGCAATAAATCATATTTTTTTCCTCCACCTGAAACTTTAGTTATTATATTTAATTTATCCACAAGCCATCATATCATTAAAAAAGAAAGCAGGAAAGTAATGGTCACTTTCCTGCTTTCTGGTTATCCACATTACAGACGGGATTCATCTGTCAGCTTCATGGTTACCTCTTGAGGCTCACCATTTCTGTAAATGGCCACTTTCATTTGATCGCCAACCTCTTTTTCATTGTAAAGATGTTTCCGCAGGGCGATAATATCTGTAATCTTTTCACCATCAAGTTCCACGATGACATCCAGTTCCTGCAATCCTGCCTGGGCAGCAGGGGAATTAGGAACGACTTGGCGGACCATGACACCATCCTTGATATCATCAGGAAGTTTTAATGTTTCCTGTTGATGATATGCGGTAATTTCATTCACATTTTCAAGTGAAACACCCATAGCCGGCCGCTTCACTTCACCAAACTCTTCTAAATCCTCAATGATCGGCTGTGCAGCGTTGATTGGAATCGCCAGCCCAATACCTTCGACTGCTTCCTGGGCAATCTTCATGGAATTGATTCCTACCAGCTGCCCAGCAATATTTACGAGCGCACCTCCACTGTTTCCTGGGTTGATCGCTGCATCTGTCTGGATGACTTCTGCCTGCCAGTCTTCCATTCCATCCTGATTGATATCCACCGGGATGGTCCGCTCCAGTCCTGAGACAATCCCTTGCGTTACAGAACCGGAAAATGCCAGCCCAAGCGGGTTCCCGATCGCAAGTACCGGTTCCCCTGTCTTTAATTCATCCGAATTCCCAAATTCAGCTACAGCTTTAATTTCAGCTCCATCCACCTCTAAAACAGCGAGGTCTGTCCAAACATCACCGCCTTGCAGCTTTGCCGGCACCTTGGTTCCATCAGACAGTGTCACTTCAAGCTGGTCAGCTCCTTCAATGACATGGTAATTCGTGACTATGTATGCCTTGCCGCCTGCTTTCTTGTAAATGACACCTGATCCCGTGCCGGCTTCCTGTCCGGTTTGTTCCCAGAAGCTTTGTGAGCGGATATTGCTAATGCCTACAACTGCATCCTCTGCCCTTGCCACTGCTGCTGTCACATCACTGGTTACATCAACAGAAAGATTTTTAGTACCGCCGTTTTGGCCATTGTGGTAAGCTTCATCGGTCTCTGCCAGATTGCTGCCCGGGTTATAAGGAAGGACGTCCCAATCAGCCAGCTTCGGCAGGGCGACAATGACGAGGATGGCTCCCAATACGATGCCGACAAGACTTGCAAGGAAGTACCCTCCCCGATTCCCTTTCTGTTTCGATCTTGTATTTTCATAATCCTGATCATAATAGCCCATCTACAGATACACCCTTTCCTTTACATCTCTTATATTTTCCTACATGGTCAAAAATATAGTCAGGTAAAACGGAAATTTGCTTTCATTTTATAAAAAAATCTCAGAATTATCCACTTGGAGGTATGTAAGAGTGATAAAAAATAAAAAGATGAAAGCATCAACGCTTTCACCTTTCCCTTTCAATTAATGCGGCTAAACATTTTAGACTGCGACCAATTGTGTAGGAATTTTCGGATCAGTATCAAGCAAATCAAATTGCTCGCCGACCTTGATTCCTTTTGACTCCAGTGTTTGAGAGACACTCATCCTGGCCAGGTCTTTCATGTTATTATCTTTACTCAAGTGGGCAAGGTAGATGCTCTTAGTCTGATCACCGAAGACCTCACTCATGGCGATGGCCGCATCCTCATTGGAGACATGCCCCACATCGCTCAAGATACGGCGTTTAATGCTCCATGGATATCTGCACATTCTCAGCATGTCCACATCGTGATTGCTTTCAAACACATACGTATTGGCGTTGGAGATAATCCCTTTCATACGGTCACTGACATAACCGGTATCCGTTACCAACACCAATTTTCTTCCTTCATGGTGAAAAGTATAGAACATCGGTTCAGCAGCATCATGGGAAACACCGAAAGATTCAATATCCAGTGAGCCGAAGGATTGGACCTTTTCCATACCGAATTCAAACTTTTGGTCAAGCGGAACATTTCCAATCAATGGATCCATCGCTTTCCACGTTTTTTCATTGGCATAGACAGGAAGCCCATACTTTCTGGCCAATATTCCAATTCCCTTTATATGATCACTATGTTCATGTGTTACCAGGATTCCCGATAAGTCTTTGATTTTACGGTCAATATTTTGAAACAAAGCTTCCATCTGCTTACCACTCAGGCCAGCATCCACGAGGAATGAGTCCTGATCTGTTTCAACGAAAATGGCATTCCCCGTACTGCCACTGGCTAGTACACTAAAATGCATAGACATTTCTCTCACTCCAGTAATTCTTTTTCTGTATTAGTAAACTCAATGATGTTTCCTTCAAATGCATTAACGAATAGATGGTCGGTCTTCCCTTCCTTTGTCACTGTAAAGTGCCATGCGGGTGATAAGACCTGTCTTTCTGCTTCCGGCACAAGTGTGTAATAACCAATTTCAGGTGTACCTATAGTACTGCCGGTAGGCAATTTTTCTTTATAGTAAAGGGTCTCCAGAGCTTGTAAAGGAGTAATGACTGATTTCTTATCGGGAAACTCATCAAAATCCGTCATTAATGTTTGTGTATAGGAAACGATTTTCCGATCCTCATTATAATAGATAGCCAGTTCCCCATTTATATTTTTGAAAAGGGTCTTTCCATTATAGGTCTGATAATAAAGAATTCTTTGCTGGTCCTCATCAATTCCCCAAAAGGAGTACGACTCTCCATGCAGAACATTTTTGGCTATAAAATCGTTAAGTTCTTCAGGATTAAACTTCTCACTGATCACATAACTGCTGTCTTTCAGTGTGGAGGTGATAGTAGTCGTATCCAAAACCTCAACCGATTGAGCCTTCAACTCTTTGATCTCTTCTTGGGTAAATGCTTTCGTTATGGCATTGATATAAGGCTGGCTTTCTGGGTCTTTGGAGGGCGGCTGATCATATTTAATATCCTCAAGCTTCAATTTATCTTCCAGCTTGGCCTCACCCAAAAAGTCGTACTGATTTTCATTATACTTGTTAATGAAGAGCGTTAACAGGAAAATGTCCAAAATCAGAAAGACTATAATAAAGATGGTTTTTGTTTTACTCCAATCCAAGAGGAACCCCCCCAACATCATCCGGCTGGAATCTAATCCATGATCCTGCGAACTTATAGTACCAGGCAGGTTCCAGGGCAGCAATATTTGAAGAAGTCTGGGACATCTTAAAGCCCGGAATGATATCTTCAATCTGTTCAGGGTTAACATTGTCCGCTATAAGGCGATCCAGCACATCCCTGCCGGAAGGAAGAGTGATACTGTCGGTTTCATCAGTCATAGTCATACCCTCAAAATTTGTATAAGGCCTGGAGTATTTAAATATATTCGTGTTACCCAGAACTACAGAGTACTCAGACATGCCGCTTTCATTAAACACTGGAAGGTCATGTATGAACATACGATACTGGGCAAGCCGCTGAGACTCACTCACTCCGAAGAATTGATAAAATCCATTCTTCTCAGGCCAGCCGCCGTGATCGTTAATAAAGCTGCTTGTTTGGGTGATCAAACTACTTACGCTCGCATCTCCTTCTGCTTCTTCTTCAATATTGACAAAAGAAAATGTCTTGTTGTTCGTATTCACTCTCATTAAACTGGAATCATCATTGTACTCGTCTCCAATATTGATCAATTCACGGCTTACCAAATTAGGTTCACTGAATAAAGCATCTACAAATCTATTCAGTGAGATCGTACCCAAAATATATTTATAACTGTTCATTTCAATAGGGTTTTCTGAAAGATATATCCGGCGGCTTTCAGTTGGGTCATAAGCAAAATATTCCGGGTGTTTAATCGACTTTGAAACGAAATTCTCATTAAAGGACTCCATTGCTGACAAATCAATACGCCCTTCGTACACTCTTTTATCAGAATAGGAGACAAAATAAACAGACGAAAAATCAGGAGATTCTTCTTTTGTCTTGACAACAATGCGGTCGAAATTATTTGCCGGAAGATCTGTATTGTTAAAACTCGCTATGTTTTTATAAAAATCAAAGGAAATGAGGTCCGGAAATATCAATTCCACACGGTCTTGCCCATGAACCAATTCCTTGAATTCCTCATTGCTCAACATCCTGGTGATATCCGTAAGCCCATAGATATTCCAAGCAGCGATTTGATTGGCCATACTTTCAATCTCAAGATGCCTCTGCGTTCCATACGTTTTATCATTTCTATGATAAAGGAGTTTAAAAGGAAGGAAAACTTCCCTCATATCCTTTTTGGCACTGATGATTATATCCTCGGAAATATTATTCTCTTCGATTGGCTCTAAACTCGGCTGATACGTCCATAAATTCCAGGTCAAAAAAATACTTGAAACCACAAGAAATGTGAGGGTTACCGATTTAATTTGTTCATATTTCATAGCCATTCATCCTCTAGTGTACTGTCATAAGGAAGGGAAAATGAGATGGTTGTCCCTTTCCCTTCCTTACTATCCGCCCATATGGTACCGCCATGTGCCGAAATCATTTCCTTTGCAATGGCAAGTCCCAATCCGGTGCCTCCCATTTGTCTTGAACGGGCTTTATCCACCCGGTAGAACCGCTCAAAGATCTTGGTCAGATTGTCTTGTGGTATTCCAAGCCCCTGGTCAGATACACTTACGACAATCATTTCTTCTTTCTCTGTAATATTGAATGTAATCAGTCCGCCTTCAGGCGAATACTTTAAGGCATTGGATATGATATTATCAAGAACCTGTGTCAATTTATCTTTGTCAATATCAACAAAGAGAGCCTTTTCTGGCATACCCCTTTTAAATGTGACATTCTGATTCTTGGACATTTCAAAACGATCGATGATTTTATGGAAAAATCCAACGAATTCAATCCATTCTTTATTAAACCGATAATCCTTACTGTCCATTTTAGAAAGCTGAAGCAAATCATTGACCAGACGAATCATCCGCTCCGTTTCATTCTGGGTTACATCCAGAAAGTGAGGGGCAATATCCTCATCCTGCCAAGCACCCTCTGCCAGTGCCTCAAGGTAACTTCTCATTGTCGTTAGCGGCGTCCTCAATTCATGGGAAACATTCGAAACGAAATCTCTTCGTTCCATATCGATCTTTTCCTGTTCGGTAATATCATGAAGAACGGTTATGATTCCATTAACAAAACCAGTTTCTTTCTGGATGATGGAGAAGTTAGCTCTTAGTATATAAGGCTGCTCTTTGGTACTGTAATCAAGGATGATTGATTCATGCTCATTTGAAAGATCATCAAAAGTATAGTTCTCATCCAAACCTAATAGGGAAACCAGCGGCTGTGATAAAACTGTTTCACGTGAAACATTCAGCATCTTTGCAGCTGGATCATTGATTAAAATAACCCTGCCTTTTCGGTCAGTTGCGATGACTCCATCGGTCATATAGGAAAGGACAGAAGAAAGCTTTCGTCTTTCTCCTTCTGTGGTAGCCTGGGCTTCCTGAAGTCGTTTTGTTAGATTATTAAAAGTAATGGCAAGCTGGCCAATTTCATCATAGCCATAAACCTTTACTTTTCTTGAAAAATTCCCTTTTGCCATTGCCAGAGCCTGTTTCCTCATATCAGAGATCGGCCTTGTGACGGTTTGGCCCAGAAGGACTCCAAGAATAGCCGTAATGACTAGAGCAATGGCTGTTCCCGTAGAAAAGATCTCGTTGATTTCTTCCAACTGCTGATAGACTGTTTCGATTTTGGCGATGATGTATATCGCACCGATTTCCTCTTTGCTATTTTTGATAGGAGAGGTATACACCCAAATACGGTTTCCTGCTTCATCAATGTATGCTTCGTCCATCACTTTTCCAGTCGCCAGTGCCCTTTTCACCATGGTGTCTGTAGCACGCTGTCCTACTGTATCAACATTATCCTTCCTTGAGGAGCCAATGATGCGGAACTTGCTGTCGATGACCCTGACCTCGGATATATCTGTACCTCCGAAGTCATCGAGGATGCTCGCAATATCGGTCTCAAGTTCCAAATCTTTGTCTGTCCGTTCTTTAAGCATTTCTTCACGTATATTATATTCTAAAAACCTGACATTCTCTTTAATGTTCTGGGTGAAATTCGTAATCAGCTTATCCTCCAGCTCCCGGACAAAATATACACCGATGATCTGCATAGCTAAGAGGATAAGCAGGACATAAATCAAAACAAATTTTAAATGTATCGAACGGGTAATGCCTACTTTCTTCATTTAATTACTCCTGTTCTGGATTCCGGAGGTAATAACCGACTCCTCTTCTTGTCACAATCCAATTTGGATGGCTTGGGTTGTCCTCAATTTTTTCACGAAGGCGTCTTACTGTTACATCGACAGTCCTTACATCTCCGTAGTAATCATAGCCCCATACGGTTTGCAATAGGTGCTCACGTGTCATGACTTGTCCGATATGCTTGGCCAGGTAATGCAGCAGTTCAAACTCACGATGGGTGAGTTCTATCGTTTCTCCCCTCTTGGAAACGATGTAGGCATCTGGATGGATCACCAGTGAGCCCACAGCAATCTCATTCGTTCCTTCTTCATCTGTCTGCTGGGCAGCACCGTGCTGATGCCTGCGAAGATTTGCTTTCACACGGGCAATCAGTTCCCTTGTACTGAATGGTTTGGTGACATAATCATCCGCTCCCAGTTCAAGTCCAAGAACTTTATCAATTTCTGAGTCTTTGGCTGTCAGCATAATGATAGGCATTTCATATTTCTTTCTGATTTCACGGCATACCTCCATGCCATCACGATTCGGCAGCATGATATCCAGCAATACCAGATCAGGCTTAACTTCTTCGGCCATTTTAACAGCTTCATCTCCGTCATAAGCACAATGAACTTCATAGCCCTCTTTCTTCAGATTGAACTGTAATATATCCGCAATCGGCTTTTCATCATCAACTACAAGTATCTTTTTATCCATAGTCCCCAGTCTCCTTCTTCGTTAACTTTTTATCTCCATGATAGTATTTCTATTTTTGTGTGAAATTGTGCAAAAAGCGTGCTAATCCTATTCAGGGTTGATTCTAATTTATCACTTTATCGGCATTAATTCATCTATTAGCTGGATTTTAGATGGTATTGTCTTTATATTGTAATCTTTCCCTAACACTTGGTTTATAGACTTTTTCTTCAGGGTAATATAAAGAAAACGCCTCTGGGCCGGCTGGCCAGAGGCATATAATGATTTACATCGATTAGTATGATTAGTAAAGGGTTAACGGATTAATCAGTGTACCATTCTTATAGACTTCCAAGTGTAAGTGGACACCTGTTGACTCCCCAGTCTGTCCCATGACACCGATGGAAGATCCGGCTGACACTGTCTGGCCTGCCGACACACTGATGCTGCTCATATGAGCATAAACAGAGCGGTAACCATTGTTATGGTCAATAACGACTTTATTTCCATAACCGCCTGAATCCCAGCCTGCAGAGACAACCGTTCCATTATCGATGGATTTGATTGTCAGGTTGTTAGGTCGGGCAATGTCAATGCCTTTATGCATATGGCCCCATCGTTGTCCGACTTTGGATGAAACGTATCCACCGTTTGTCGGCCAGGTGAAGCTTCCAGAACCTCTTGAAGGTGTAACTTTGATTCCTTTAATTACGATATATTTAACCGGTTCTTTTGTAACCTTTTCATCTTTGACTGTACGGTCCACCTGGACACCGTTTTCTTCTTTAGTAAGGTAAGTAATGGCTCTTTCGCCATCCTGGCCTTCTTGTTTGACTTTCATATCACCTTTATTTAATGAAGAGTCTTCGATCACTTCTTTTTCATAAGCAATCGCTTCAACTGCAGATTCTTGTCTTTCCACCGCTACGTGAACAATCGGCTTATATGTTGTTACATTGATTTCCTGATCGATTTGAAGGAGGCTGTCCTCATTCAATTCAGGATTTAGCTCAAGCAACTTTCCTGAAGTCAGCTCATGTTTTTGAGCGATGCTTCCAAGAACGTCACCCTCTTGAACTTTATACTTCTTCTCTTCAAGGGTACCTTTAAGGAGGAAGTCAACGGCTTTATCAGCGGTCAGGATTTCACCTGGTGCCGCCTTTGTTTCTTTAAATTCTGCTTGTTCAGCTATATTGACAGATATCAGTGTGGAATCTTCGGCAGAATCAGGAGTACCTTCTTCCAATTCCTTCAATTCTTCCTCTGATACAAATTTAAGTTTCAGTTTTTTTATTGTCAGTTCAGCCTCTTGCTGATCTTTCACGAGTACAGCCGGTTTATCTCCGAATGAAATCGAAACAGCCTTTGCTTCAGCCTTCACAGACTCAGTAATTTGTTGAATGACCGTTTCGTTATCGCCTGCAGCCCTGAAGACCTGTTCCGGGATGATGGATAGGCTTTCAGCAAGTTCCAGCTCTATGGACTCAAATTTTTCCTCTTCCGCATCCAGCTTGCTTTCAATGGCTTTTTCAATCGCTGCTTTGTCTGTAACTGCACCATAATATTCTTTCCCCATGTAAACATGGTAGACCGTTTCTAAGTCAGAATTATCATTTGCGTATGCAGATCCGAATGTAATGGCAGATAGTGCTACTGTGGTCATCGCAGCTCTTTTCAAGAGTTTCACTGATTTATGTATTAAGTTATTTGGACTTTCTTCTTTAGATGTATGAATGGTATTTCTCCACATCATCGGTCTTTCCTCCTAGCTAAAAGACAAAGAAACCAGGACACAATCAACATCTTAGTCTCTTTTACCTAAAAAATAAGTTTAGTTTAAAATAGTACTTTACTAATCTACCATAATTCTGGCAGAGAAAGAGAAACGTTTTCATAATGTAACATAATTGTATAATTAGTTACAAATTATGCCTTTTGGATGTAATAATTCGTAGAATATTGGAAGGTAATGGGTAGGTCAAAATAAAGGGGCGGTTAGTCACATGTTTGGAGTAAAAGCGAAATAAAAAAAGCATCGCGAGAGTCATGTCGTCGCAATGCTTTTTAGGTGATGGCTCAGGACGGAATCGAACCGCCGACACATGGATTTTCAGTCCATTGCTCTACCAACTGAGCTACTGAGCCATAATAGTTTCGTCTTTCGCTGAACTTCGAATCTCTGTGTCAGCTCCATCACTCATATCCTCACGCACCTCCAGTGCGCTCCGGTATTTGCTCAGACGCTTCCTTGACCTTCTCGTTCATTGAAACCCTATTAGTTTGGAATCGTATCCATTGTGAACCTTATAATATGTAAATGGCGGTCCGGACGGGACTCGAACCCGCGACCTCCTGCGTGACAGGCAGGCATTCTAACCAACTGAACTACCGGACCAAAGATTTTTGCCGACAGGCAAAATATCTCTCCTTAATGTAAGGAGCAGATACAAGAGTCAAAATATCCTTCCTTAATGTAAGAATAAGATATTTATAAAGTGACCCGTACGGGATTCGAACCCGTGTTACCGCCGTGAAAGGGCGGTGTCTTAACCGCTTGACCAACGGGCCGTGTTATTGGAGCAACGAAGATAATAGTACCATAGAAGTTGAAGTTAAGGCAATAACTTTTTTAAAGATAATGTCGAAAATAGTACTTTTGTGACCTTTTCTGCATTTTAGAGATTTTCTTTAGCATGAAGTTTATTATGTCTCTAGTTACGAATTGTCTGTCCTCTTATGTTAATATGGAAGAAAAAAGCAGGGGGGAGTAAATTTAGTGACTATTTTCTTGAGATTATGGAAAGAGATTTCTAAGATGAATTTCAGAACGATCCTAGTGCTCTCGGTTGTTACCGTCTTATTGGGCACTGTTTTCATTCATTTACTCGAACCGGACACCTTCCCGACCCTTTTTGAAGGATTTTGGTGGACAATGACCACACTGACCACTGTCGGGTATGGAGATTATTATCCAGTGACCGTTGAAGGAAGGATCCTCGGTGTCTTTCTTTTCATCTTCGGGATTGGTATCCTCGGACTGTTGATCAGCAAAATCATGGATGTGCTGGCAACTTACAACACACTCAAAAGGGAGGGAAAGCTTGTGTATAAGGATAAAGGGCACTTCATTTATATAGGATGGTCCACTAGGACAGAGAGAGCCATCAAGGAGGTTCTTGCTAACCGGAGTGATATGGACGTCGTGTTGATAGAACAATTGGATTCTTCACCTATATCCCACGATCAGATTCATTTTATAAGCGGGGATCCTTCAGATGAAGAAGTATTGATGAAGGCAAATATTTTAGAGGCAGAACGGGTAGCAATCTTTTCAGATATGAGCATTACAAAACCGGTACTGGCCGATGGCAAATCCTTATTAATAGCCTCAGCGGTGGAGGCACTATCTAAAAAACACAATGCCAATATTCACTCGATTGTGGAAGTAATGGAAGAAAAGAACATTCCTTTGTTTAACCACATTGAGGTTAATGACTTCATATTATCCAATGATTCAGTATCGTTATTAATGGCTAAAGCGACACTTCAGCCGGGAACCACCGGCTTGTTCAGGCAGCTGCTGAGCAAAAGGTTTGGAAAAAACATTTACGAATTCACTCCACTATCTGGTTGGAAGACCTATCGGGATGCTTCTCAAATTCTATTTGAAAGCGGCGCCGTTTTAATCGCTGTCAATGAGGATATGGATTTCAGCAATGCAGCAGAGAAAAACCTGAAAATGGATGACACGCTATACATAATCTGTGATGACCATGTCTACCAAAATCTTAATAGAGGGTCGTAATGTGATGATGCAGTATATAAAAAAGCTTGAGGAAAAATCCTCAAGCTTTTTTGTTTAGGCTCTTTTCGTGGACTTTGCCGTTATTCAATAGGTACTCGCCCCTTTTTAAGGGGAAATCCATGGAATACAAAGGGAAAATCCGGCTCATGGGATTTTTCCGGAAGCAACAATTAATGCGAAAACAGCCTTTGTTTAAAATCAGCCCCACACACTTCTGACTACATTTGTTTGAGAGCGGTCAGGACCTACAGAGAAGATCGACAATGGGATACCAGTCAACTGGGACACACGCTCAAGGTAATGGCGTGCATTTTCAGGCAGTTCACCTAATGTTTTGCAGCCTGTAATGTCTTCTGTCCAGCCAGGAAGTTCTTCATATACCGGCTCACATTCTGCCAGGATATTCAGGTTTGCAGGAAACTCATTGATGACTTCACCTTTATACCGATACGCCGTACAAATTTTCAGTGTCTCAATCCCTGTAAGGACATCAATGGAGTTCAAGGACAGATCTGTCAATCCGCTGACACGGCGAGCGTGGCGCACAACGACACTGTCGAACCAGCCGACACGGCGTGCACGTCCTGTAGTCGTACCATACTCGCGGCCGACCTCACGGATTTGATCTCCAATTTCATTCGTCAGCTCTGTCGGGAAGGGACCGTCGCCAACACGAGTGGTATAGGCTTTCGATACACCCACTACATGTGAGATTTTTGTCGGGCCTACACCTGAACCAATCGTCACTCCACCTGCAACAGGATTTGAGGATGTTACAAATGGATAAGTACCCTGGTCAATATCCAGCATGACCCCTTGAGCTCCTTCAAAAAGGACACGGCGGCCTTCATCAAGGGCATCATTCAATACCACAGAAGTGTCGCATACATAATGCTTGACCTGCTGGCCGTATTCATAATATTCATCCAAGATTTCCTCAAGCGTGAAGCCTTCTGTTTCATAAAAACGCTCTAACAAACGGTTCTTTTCCTCAAGATTTCTAGTAAGTTTTTCTTTGAAAGATTCAAAATCAAGAAGATCGGCGATTCTGATTCCGTTACGCGCCGCTTTATCCATATAAGCCGGCCCGATTCCTTTTTTGGTTGTACCAATTTTATTAGCGCCTTTTCGTTCTTCTTCCACTTCATCCAACTTCAGATGGTAAGGCAGGATGACATGCGCACGGTTGCTGATGCGTAAGTTATCAGTCGTGACATTGCGATCATGAAGGTATTTCAACTCTTTCACAAGCGCTTTTGGATCTACTACCATTCCGTTTCCGATCACAGATGTTTTATCATTATAGAAAATTCCGGATGGAATCAAATGTAATTTGTATGTTTCACCATCAAATTTGATTGTATGGCCTGCATTATTACCACCTTGATAACGGGCAATAACCTCAGCATTTTCTGAAAGGAAATCCGTTATCTTTCCTTTTCCTTCGTCTCCCCACTGTGTTCCGACTACTACTACTGAAGACATAACAAAAGCACCTCCGCTAGGGTTAATAAATCGTTCTCTTATCAAACACCACTATTTTATCAGTTTAAAGATAGGAAAGTCAACGAAAACACGAACATTGCTTATATAGTATATTTTATTTGTTCGTAAATACCAACTGACTACCTATTAGTTTGTGTAAATAGACCTTTCACTATGAATTCTTTTTATGTTTTTTGGTCCGTTTCCCCACAAAGAAAGGATTAATAGCCTGCACACCCTGTTTTTAAAACCGGTGTGCAGGCTGTCACCAAGGGGTTCCTCATGAATCAACCTATTTTAAATCAGAATACTGCCTATAACCGGGGGGTTCCTCACAAATCGCCCTATTTTAAATCAGGACACTGTCTATAACCAGGGGATTGGACTAATCAGCCGCGTTACTAGCAGGAAAGCTATTTAGAATCAGGTAATTCAACGATCATCTTCCATTGTCAGTATCCGGGCGTTATCATCGGTGGAATATCCCTAGAGCCTGCGATAATTCCATCACAAACACGTAAAAAGAGCCGGGAACATACTCCCCGACTCTTTATGCTCCAGGCGGAACACCGGCATCATCATACCTTCTTTCCAGGTTGACGAACTTGTTATATTCTTTTACAAAGGCAAGGGAAACGGTTCCTACTGGGCCATTACGCTGCTTGGCAATAATGATTTCTATGATATTCTTATTCTCTGATTCTTTATCATAATAGTCATCACGGTATAAGAAGGCAACGATATCGGCATCCTGCTCAATACTTCCCGATTCACGGATATCAGACATCATCGGCCGTTTATCTTGTCTTTGCTCAACCCCACGGGAAAGCTGGGACAAGGCAATGACAGGGACTTCCAATTCACGTGCAAGTCCTTTTAGCTCACGGGAAATTTCCGATACTTCCTGCTGGCGGTTTTCGCCTGAACGGCCACTTCCTTGGATAAGCTGCAAGTAGTCTATAAGGATCATTCCCAGACCATGTTCCTGCTTCAAACGCCGGCATTTGGATCGGATTTCTCCAATTTTGATACCTGGTGTATCATCAATGTAAATTCCAGCATTTGAAAGGCTTCCCATGGCCATCGTCAGTTTCCGCCAATCTTCATCCGTCAGGGAACCGGTACGCAGATTCTGTGCATTAATATTGCCTTCGGCACAAAGCATACGCATGACAAGCTGCTCGGCACCCATCTCCAAACTGAAGATCGCTACGTTTT
The DNA here is from genome assembly GCF_984799155.1 of Bacillus sp. SRL337. Taxonomy (NCBI): domain Bacteria; kingdom Bacillati; phylum Bacillota; class Bacilli; order Caryophanales; family Bacillaceae; genus Bacillus; species Bacillus sp. SRL337. The sequence continues at coordinate 4,632,185 of NZ_OZ481793.1, forward strand.
CATCTGTTTTCGTTGCCACATTCTGAGCTATATTAAGGGCAAAGGCTGTCTTACCAACCGAAGGCCGGGCAGCCACAATAATGAGGTCATTCCGCTGGAAACCTGCTGTCATCTCGTCCAAATCGGCAAATCCTGTAGGGATTCCCGTCACATCTTCCGTACGGTTATGAAGAAGTTCAATATTGTCATATGCACGCACAAGGACGTCTTTGATATCATGGAAAGCTCCGGCATTTTTACGTTGTGCCACTTCCATAATATTTTTTTCGGCCTCACTTAGAAGGGCATCGACTTCATCCTCACGGGCATACCCATCCTGTGCAATGGTAGTCGCTGTTCGAATCAGCCTTCTGAGCAGTGACTTTTCTTCAACGATTTTGGCATAATATTCAATGTTCGCTGCAGTTGGAACAGAGCCTGCCAGTTCACTCAAGTAAGAAACTCCACCAACATCTTCAAGCTCTTTCATGGCAGAAAGCTCTTCAGTGACCGTAATCAAGTCAACTGCTTTCCCTTTGTCGCCGAGATTAAGCATTACATTAAAGATTTTCTGGTGGGAACTGCGGTAGAAATCTTCAGGGATCAAGGATTCCGATGCTTGAGTCAAAGTACTGGGTTCGAGAAATATTGCCCCAAGTACAGCCTGCTCGGCTTCTATGTTTTGAGGTGGTACATGATTGGATAATATTTCATTCATATAGTGTAAACCTCCAGGTAGAAGGATCTTTTTCAATATAAAAAATGTGACCGGCAGAACCACCTGATCACATTCATATAAGTCTATTCTATTTTAACACGTTTTTCGGTAAAATCGATTTCCAATATTAGTTTTCTTCTGTGACATGCACTTTCAGAGTAGCCGTAACATCTTGATGAAGCTTAACCGGTACGTTCGTGAAGCCCAATGAGCGGATTGCATCATTCATTTCAATTTTTCGCTTATCCACTTTAATTTTATGCGTTTTTTTCAGTTCATCCGCAATTTGCTTGCTTGTGATAGAACCGAACAGGCGGCCGCCTTCCCCTGATTTGGCTTTCATCTCGACCGTTAGACTTTCCAATGTGCCTTTTAATTTCTTTGCTTCTTCCAGTTCTTCTGCAGCCTGCTTCTTTTCTTTATTCTTTTGGCCTTCCAGCTGGCTTACACTTGAGGTAGTCGCTTCTACAGCTAGACCCTGCTTGATAAGGAAGTTATGTGCGTATCCATCTGCAACATTCTTCACTTCACCTTTTTTCCCTTTACCTTTTACATCTTTAAGAAAAATGACTTTCATGATTCTTTTCCCCCTTCAAAGTATTCATCCAACACAACTTTCAGACTGTTTTCTGCTTCCTCTACGCCAACGCCTGGAAGCTGTGTAGCAGCATTTGTTAAGTGGCCTCCTCCTTGGAGGCTTTCCATGATGATTTGGACATTGACTTCTCCAAGTGAACGGGCGCTGATTCCAACAAGGTCATCCGTTCTTTTCGAGATGACAAATGAAGCCACGACGCCGTCCATCGTCAGAAGAGTATCAGCTGCCTGTGCAATCAGCACAGGGTCATAGATGACATCCTCTTCACCTTTTGCTATTGCAACACCATCATAGTAGAAATCGACCGTCTCAATCAGCCTTGACCTCTTGATATACGTATCCACGTCTTCCTTTAGGAATTTCTGTACAAGGACTGTGTCCGCGCCCTGACCTCTTAAATAGGAAGCGGCGTCGAAGGTCCTTGAACCGGTTCTTAGCGTAAAGCTCTTAGTGTCGACGATGATCCCCGCTAATAATGCTGTCGCTTCCAGCATGGAAATTTTTTCATGCTTCGGCTGGTATTCTAAGAGTTCTGTCACAAGCTCGGCTGTTGAAGATGCATAAGGCTCCATGTAAACAAGCAGAGGGTTCTTGATGAAGTCTTCCCCTCGGCGATGATGGTCGATGATAACAACCCGTTCAGCTCTCTGGAGAAGGCGTTCTTCAATGACCAACGACGGCTTATGCGTATCCACCACAACAAGCAGGGTATCATCTGTCATCAGATCCAGTGCTGCCTCAGGTGATATGAACCTCGAATGCAGATCTGGATTAGACTTGATCTCATTCATCATCCTTTTCACACCAGTGTCAATTTCATTGAAATTAACGACTACATAGCCTTCCTTCTGATTCATTTGCGCTACTTTGCGAACCCCTATCGCTGCACCTATTGCATCCATGTCAGGCATTCGGTGCCCCATCACGATGACTTTATCACTCTCAACCATCAATTCTTTCAAAGCATGTGAGATGACCCGTGCACGAACCCTTGTCCGTTTTTCCATAGGATTCGTTTTCCCGCCATAGAACTTCACTTTGCCGTTCGGCTGTTTGATTGCGACCTGATCCCCGCCGCGGCCAAGCGCAAGGTCAAGGCTTGATTGGGCAAGCGTACCAAGCTCGGGAAGGGCTGATACCCCCGTTCCGACACCAAGGCTTAAGGTGAGCGGTACATTCTGTTTGGAAGTTGTGTCTCTGACATCATCCAGAATTGAAAACTTATCTTTTTCCAGCTGTTGTAAGATTTTTTCATTAAAGACGGCAATGAACCGTTCGGAAGAGATCCTTTTTAATAGGACACCAGATTCTTTAGCCCATTTATTAAGAATGGATGTTACCATACTGTTCAAGCTGCTCCGTGTTTGATCATCCATCCCTTGAGTAAGTTCGTCATAGTTATCAAGAAAAATAATGGCAACGGCAGTTCGTTCTTCCTCATATTGTTTCTCAATCTCAGTTTGTTCCGTTACATCGAAGAAATAGAGGAGCTTTTCCTCAAGCTTTAAGATGACTCGGAATTTACGTTCATTCAATGTAACGACTTCAGTGTCCACTTCCTGCTTAATCAACGGAACAACGGAATCGGCGACATCATAAAGCGAACGTCCAACCAGTGTATCTTCATTGAAACAAGAAGCCATGAACGGATTGGTCCACTCTATATAGTAATCATCATTAATGAGCATAATACCGATGGGCATCTCCATCAACGCTTCTTCGCCGACCCTTTTTAACCGGTAGGAGAGGGTGGAGATATATTCCTCTGTTGCTTTATACGTCTTCTTTTCATAATAAAATGCGATATAAAATACGCCGGCCAGCAGAACAAATCCAATAACGGCAATCCACCAATTGTACAAGGCTGTTGCCCCCAGCACAAAGGCAGAAACAGCCGCAAGGCCATACAGCGGATATCTGACCAATCGTTTTTTATAATGTGATGGCATAATTTCAGCTCCTCAAATAAGAATGCTAACCTTATGACTTACGTTGAAGGCGCTGTCTAAGATCAAATCCCAAATCAATAATACCTATAATTCTCATGAAATCTACCAGCAAGAAGCCTAATACAGTGACTAAAACCAGTAATCCTTTCGGCCATTTTTTCAGATGGGCGAAAAAATAAATGAATGAGAAGCCTTGCACTACCAGCAGCAGCTGTAGGACATAAAATAGATTATACAGCGCCCAATGAAGATATGTACCCATCTCCGGCCTGACAGTAATCATCAAAATCAGTGTAATTAAATAATACCATACAATGCTTTGCGGAAGCTTCCAATTTCTGAAAGCCGGGAACTTGGCTGACTGAATTCCCATTTTTCTAAGCAGAGGGAAATTCACACTGATGATAATCAACATCACTGCCAGAGAAGATACCAAAAAGACCGACGGAATCAGTACATCAAACAATTCCATTGCAGTATGAAGTTCTTCTATTCTATTCGGCGGTACAGGCTGACCCAAAGTTTCTGCCATCTTGATGGATTGATTCACGACATCCTTAGCCTGGTCTATCGCATCCTCTATTATATTCATATTCAGAAATAGGATAGATACAACATATTGAATAACGAGGCTGACTAAAAAGACTAAGCTTGAAGCGAGATAAATCGACATTTTTGATTTTTCCTTCTGAAGCATCATCCCTATAACGATACCCACAGTCCCAAAGGACAGGGTTAAAGGGATCGTGATCAGGAAAGCCCCTGCCAGCAAAGAAATAAAGACAGCTCCAGCGAACATCGTAAGTGCCGGCTTCAGCCCGTGCTTCTCACTGTATATAATAAAAGGAAGCACGAGAAAGAAGGTGGTGACTATGCTGATAACCGGTACATACGCGGTCAATAGCAGCAATACAGTATATATCGCGAGCAACAATGCTCCTTCCGTAAGTATACGGGCGTTTTTCACTAAAGCACCCCTCAATCATCAAACCTAAAGTGCGCTTCTGCACTTAAAGTCCTTACCTAGTTTATATGTAAACACCACTAATTTTATCGATATTCAGACACAGATTCAATTCATTAACATTGAACTCTAAAAGGTTCAAAATCCTCTCACAAATCAGCTTCCTTAAATGCGGCTTTACTATCTCATTCTCAGTATAACTAATAAGGAACATTCGCAAACCTTGAGAACACCGCCTTTACTGTAGAAAAAGGCTTTTGAAGAGATAAAAAAGAACAGCAGAAAAGATTCCTGCTGTTCTTTCATTTAATAATTATTCACCTACAACGTAAGGCAGTAATGCCATTGTACGCGCGCGTTTGATAGCACGAGTAAGTCTGCGTTGGTATTTAGCGCTAGTTCCTGTCACACGACGTGGAAGGATCTTTCCGCGCTCAGAGATGAATTTCTTCAGAAGATCTACATCTTTATAGTCGATGTGTGTAATTCCGTTTGAAGTGAAATAACACACTTTACGACGTCTGCGTCCGCCTCTGCGCATTGCCATAGATAACGCCTCCTTGCATATTTATTTTGTATTTATAAGAAATTTAGAATGGAAGATCGTCATCCGAAATGTCGATCGGCTGACCGTCATTTGCGAATGGGTCATTATCCACACGCGTATAGTTCTGGTTCTGGTTGTTGTTGTTATTATTGCGCTGATTCTGATCTTGACCATATGAATAGTCTTGTTGTTGTCTCTGACCGCCGCCATAATTGCTGCTGCCGCGTTCACCTTGGTAAACGGAACCTCCGCCTTGGCTGGAGTTCTTAGGCTCAAGGAATTGAACGGACTCAGCAACGACTTCAGTCATGAAGACACGCTTGCCATCCTGTCCCTCGAAATTACGAGTTTGGATTCGGCCGTCAACACCGGCAAGGCTTCCTTTTTTCAAGAAGTTTGCCACATTTTCGGCTGGACGACGCCATACAACGCAATTAATAAAGTCCGCTTCACGCTCACCCTGCTGATTCGTAAAAGTACGATTCACCGCAAGGGTAAAAGTAGCCACGGGTACCCCGTTAGGAGTGTATTTTAATTCTGGATCCTTCGTTAAGCGACCCACGAGTATTACTCGGTTCATCATCAGAATCAACCCCTTCCTTCCAACAAATGTTCCACAAGAAACAAGTCAGAAGTTTTCGTTTTCAAAAAACGGCTGGATTATTCTTCTTCTTTGATTACGATATGACGGATGATATCGTCAGAGATCTTAGCTAAACGATCGAACTCAGAAACCGCTTCATTGTTGGAATGGATTTTCACCAATTGGTAGTATCCATCACGGAAGTCGTTGATTTCATAAGCTAAACGACGTTTACCCCACTCTTTAGACTCGATGATCTCCGCACCGTTAGATGTTAAGACGTTATCGAAACGCTCAACAACTGATTTTTTTGTTTCATCATCAACGTTAGGACGGATAATGTACATAACTTCGTACTTTCTCATCTTCTAGTCACCTCCTTATGGTCTATGCGGCTCTTCTCGGCAGAAGAGCAAGGAGCAATATATTCACATTACTCACAAGTTAGAATTATATCATAGTGGACAAACTAATGCAATACGCCACGGAAATACGTTGAATTTCTTTCTTCTGCCAGGCTGTTTTCGTTAACGTTGCTGCTATAACCAGATCTAATTCACCCAAAAAACATTTGTAAACAAGATAGAAAAGAGCTGCTTCCCTATTGAATGGGAAAACTTCTAGTACCCTTTGGGAAATCCGGCTTTAGGGATTTTTCCAAAAGCTATTATTGAAGCGAACAGCCTTTCGCAGAGTTCTGAAATAAATTCCGACTCCAGGTATGCGGCTCTGCGCGGCTGGCAGTAAAAAAGCGGAAGCAGTCGGACTACCGGCATTTCCGGCAGGAGTTTTCGCTCGTTCATATCCTAAGATAGGAGATCGATTTTAGATAGCTTTCGTTAGAACTTGATGACCCTATAACGCAGTACCCAAGATAATCCTATTAGAATGACTCCAATGACAAGGGAGGTATACACCGGCCAGGCCATTTCATACTGAAAAGCATTTTGCAGTTCCAGATAGACAAGCAGACCTATCCAGACCACATTAATAAGTGCACCTAAAGATAACAGCCATAAGTTGGATTTCTTTTTGTAAGTGGTCCATTTCATCAATTTAAAGGTCAACAGCACAACAGCTCCCATGAAAAAGACCGACACAATAATCGGGGTAAGGGATATGCTGTTCTTATCAGGGAAAAAGAGGGAGAAGATTCCCGTGATAAGGAAGTACCAGCTCATCCCTGAAGCCGTAATATATACATACATGAGCACCTTGTCTTTTAATGATTCTTTAGGAAGTCCTTCGAGTAATTCATCACAGTATTGTTTGGGTTTATTTCCGAATATTTCTTCTGCGGACTGGCCATTACCCTGTGCTTCCAGCAAATGTTCCAAGATTTCTAAAAGCAGTTCTTCACCCGCTTGCTCATCAACATCGCTTGATCTGATGTAAATAAGCATATCTTCATAATACTTTTTATTTCCTTCATGGAGATTCTCTCTCCTGACGTTGTTAATTTCAATCATTTCCTTGGCAGTCATCTGAATTTATACCTCCTTTTATAATCAAGTTCACTGAGGCACCAAGTTTTGACCACTCAGCAGTGAACTGTACCAAAGCCATCTTGCCGTCGTCCGTTAACGTATAGTACTTCCGATTGGGTCCGCTTGCTGACTTTTGCATTTTCCCTATGATCAGCCCTTCCTTTTGAAGTCTTAATAAAATGGGATAGATTGAACCTTCACTTACAGAATCCATTCCTTTGGCGGCAAGTTTCACATATAGCTCATAGCCGTATGTCGGGCTGTCATTAATGACCGCCAAAATACAGCCTTCCAAAATTCCTTTTAACATCTGACTTTTTAGTGACATATCGGTAAAATCCTCTCTAACTTGTTTTGCAAGGTACCAGCACAAAAAAATAATACCTTGTTTTGCAAGATAGCTATAGTTTAATGGTAATTGCATCCATTTGTCAATAGAAAAAGCTGCCCAATTTTAAGGACAGCTTTGACCATTAAACATTAAAGCGGAAGTGGATGACATCTCCGTCTTTAACTATATATTCTTTTCCTTCAAGTCTTACTTTCCCGGCTTCACGAGCGGCAGCCATGGTACCATTGGAAACAAGATCATCATATGACACTGTTTCGGCACGGATAAAACCTTTTTCAAAGTCAGTATGGATGATGCCTGCACACTCAGGTGCTTTCATGCCCTGGCGGAATGTCCATGCCCGGACTTCCTGTACACCTGCTGTAAAATAGGTTGCAAGCCCAAGGAGATCATAGGCAGCACGGATTAATTGATCCAATCCTGACTCTTCAATGCCAAGTTCTTCAAGGAACATTGCTTTTTCTTCCTCATCAAGCTCGGCGATCTCTGATTCGATTTTCGCACAGACAACGATGACTTCTGCATTGTCGCCCTTTGCAAACTCACGCACCTGCTGAACATATTCATTATCAGAAGGATCTGCGATATCGTCTTCGCTTACATTGGCTACATAAAGGACAGGCTTGATTGTCAAAAGGTGAAGGCCTTTTACGACTTTCAACTGTTCGTCGGTAAATTCAACCGTACGAGCGGATCTGCCCTCTTCAAACGCTTCTTTCAACTTCAAGAGGATTTCATGCTCATAAGCAGCCTCTTTATCTTTTTGCTTAGCTAATTTTTGAACGCGTGTAATTCGTTTATCTACTGATTCAAGGTCGGCAAGAATCAACTCCAGGTTGATGACCTCAATATCATCAAGCGGATTTACTTTTCCAGAGACGTGTGTGATATTTTCATCAGCGAAGCAGCGGACTACCTGACAGATCGCATCTACCTGGCGGATATGAGATAAGAACTTATTACCAAGACCTTCGCCTTTACTTGCACCTTTAACAATTCCGGCAATATCGGTAAATTCGAATGCAGTCGGCACTGTTTTCTTAGGTTCAACCAGCTCAGTCAATTTATCGAGACGGTAATCAGGAACCTCTACTATTCCGACATTGGGGTCGATTGTACAGAATGGATAGTTGGCAGACTCTGCTCCTGCCTTTGTGATTGCATTAAATAGAGTTGATTTCCCAACATTCGGCAAACCAACGATTCCAGCTGTTAAAGCCATTTTGGTCACTCCTCATTAAATGGAACTATATTTATTCTGCCTGTTACCCGGCAGTAAGTGTCTACGTTTATTCAAACCTTTTCTAATTATAGGTTTTAAGTGATAGAAACACAAGGGGAGGGGAAGGGAGATACCTAGGATTTCATTCCACCAGTTAAATATATGTAAAAAAATCACCCTATTATGTATTCTTCCAGTACAGAAAAGAGAACACCCATTTGGATGCTCTCTTTAATTTCCCTTATTTATCTATTCACCTGCAGATTCCAGAACCTTCTTCATTTTCTTGGAGAAATCCCTTCGTGGAAGCATGATGCTGTGGTCGCAGCCCTGGCATTTAATCCGGATATCCATGCCCATCCGGATGATTTTCCAGCGGTTAACACCACATGGGTGCGGCTTTTTCATTTCAACGACATCATATAATTGAAAGCTTTTTGGCTCCATATCCATTTCCTCCCTACTCGCTATCAAGCTGCTTCATACTTTTCTCGATAATTTCCTCTTCCTGTCTGTTATACATAACCATACGCGGGAATGGGATTTCAATTCCATGTTTATCCAGAATCAGTTTAACATCTTTTCGAATTTTACGTGCAAGTGCCCAATGCTGCATTGGTGCAGTTTCTGCAATGATCCGCATTACTACATCAGATGCTCCGAGCGTTTGTACACCTAACAGATCAGGTGGATTTATTAATTCCTCGTATTTTTGTGGCAAGGTCTGCAGAAATTCACTTATCACTTTTTCGGCTTCTTCTATATTTTCTTCATAGGCTATGCTGACATCCACGATTGCAATGCTATTGTGGATGGAAAAGTTGGTTACCTCGGCAATATTCCCATTTGGGAGGATGTGCAACTCTCCTGTCCAGCTCTTAATCTTGGTGGTGCGCAAGCCTATCTCTTCAACAAATCCTTCTGCATTGCCTACCCGTACATAATCACCGACAGAAAACTGATCTTCGAATATAATGAAGAACCCTGTGATGATATCACGAACGAGGTTCTGTGCTCCAAAACCGACTGCCAGTCCGACGATTCCGGCACCGGCTAAGAGAGCCCCAATCTCCACTCCCAAATTGGTTAACACCATAGTTATCGCTATGAAATAAACAACATAGGTCAAGACATTCTCCAAAAGTTTACTTAATGTAGCCTCTCGTCTTTCCGTGATTTTGAATGGGGAACGTGACCTTACCCTGAATATATTCCTGATGACTGATTTTCCGATTTTAAGGATCACAGCCGTCAATATTATGATTAAAAGAATCTTTACAGCCCCGATACCGATAGTAATCCAGAAATCATCACTGATTAATCTGTCCCAGAATCCTTTCGCTGCTTCCTTGGTAGTTTCAACTTGTTTTTGAACTTCATCTTTTGCATTTCCTTCATTTGTTGCACTCATAAGAATCTCACTCCTATAAAGCTCTCAGAAAATATATATCATTGTATCAAGTTTACCCTCGTTTGAATAGCAGCAAGCAAACTGTCAAAAATTTGTTTAAAAAGTCTTAGTTTGTGACAAATACATAATACTATGAATAGATAAGCCTGAGTTTCCGTATACTGTTAATACTATTTGCAAAGGAGTGGAAGGAATGAATCTGAAAAAAGGGTTATTTGAGCGCAAACCTGAGCCATACCGTGTGCTGCATGATGATGACAAAGCAGCAGCGTCGATTTCTGCGGAACTGCTCACAATGCTTCCAGCAGCTACAAGACCCGTAGTAATCGTTTGTATCGGAACGGACCGCTCAACAGGCGATTCCTTGGGACCACTCGTCGGCACCTTTTTAGAAGAAAAAGTAACGGACGGTTTTCATATTTATGGAACACTGGATGATCCAATCCACGCCGTTAATTTGGAAGAGAAGCTCGCAGAAATCATGAAGACACACCATAACCCCTTCATCATTGGAATTGATGCCTGCCTGGGGAGATTAAAAAGTGTCGGTGCCATTCAATTGGGAAGCGGACCTGTAAAGCCAGGGGCCGGCGTTAACAAGGAACTTCCGGATGTCGGGGATATCCATATCACCGGCATTGTCAATGTGAGCGGCTTCATGGAATTTTTCGTTCTGCAAAATACAAGGTTGAACCTTGTCCTTAAGATGGCCAGAATCATTTCAGAAGGAATTTATTCAGCAAGCAAAATAAGACCTCGAAAAGAGTCATTTTTCAAAATGACTATAAGTGAAGAAAAGCAGCCATTGCTTTAATCTGAAAACACACCAGGCACGGGAGGCTTAGTGTGTTTTTTACTATATTATGTACTCTTGATATCCATAGATAATGGAAACAACTGCGGCTACCACTACTATTCCGGGAAGAAGGTTCGCAACACGGATTTTGGTTAATCCGACCAAATTAAGACCTATGGCAAAGATCATAATCCCACCGGCAGACGTCATTTCAATGATAAAAGAGTCCATGACAGCCTGCGGAACAAAGCGATCGATCTGTGTAGCAAACAAGGCGATCGTTCCTTGATAAAGGATGACAGGGATGGCAGAGAACATTACCCCAATCCCCAATGTAGTCGTAAGAATAAGGGAAGTGAAACCATCAATGATCGCCTTTGTATAAAGTACATCATGCGCTCCCCTGATCCCGCTGTCCAATGCACCTATCACTGCCATTGCACCGATGACGAATATTAGTGTTGCGGTCACAAACCCCTGGGATATGCTTGTTTCACCTTGCGATCCCAATTTCCTTTCCAGCCAGCTCCCTAAAGAGTTCAATTTATCGTCAAGGCCCAACCACTCACCAATCACTGCCCCTAGAACCAGGCTGATTATAACGATAAGGAAATTTTCACTTTTCATCCCCATTTGCAACCCAAGGACCATAACTGCCAGCCCGATCGCATACATGACCGTTCCTTTCATATTCTCAGGTATACGATGGAGCAGCTTCCCTAGGAGAGTCCCTATAATGATGCATGCTCCGTTTACAATTGTTCCTAATAGTACCATAGAATGTTCCCCTTTTTCGATTATCGAAATACTTTCTACTAAAATAGCACTTTTCATTTGAATTGCCTACTATTATTTTACATTCAGGAGAAAAGAATCATCTTCAAACTTATAAGGATACAAAAAGAACCGACCATTCTAAATGGTCAGTTCAAAAAGTTATGCTTATCTATCTTCCATATGACTCAACAGCTCAAGAATTCGATTTAAATCATCTTGAGAAAAGAATTCAAATTCAATTTTCCCTTTTTTCTTGGATTGCTTTATCGAAACGTTAGTTCCGAATCTTTCCCTTAAAAGAGTCTCCTGTTCTTTAATGAAGACATCTTTCTTTTCCGTCTTTTTTGTTTCACGTGAAACATTTTCATTTAATTCATGAATCAGCTTCTCCAGCTGCCTGACATTTAAAGACTCTTTGATGATTTTTTCTACAACACTTTGAAGGTTCTCTTTCTTCCTTAAGCCAAGCAATGCACGGCCGTGTCCCATCGTAATTTTATCATCAATAATCAGCTGCTGGATTTGCGGAGGCAGGGATAGAAGGCGGATATGGTTTGCGATATGCGGCCGGCTTTTACCCAAGCGCTTGGCGAGCTGCTCTTGGGTGAGATCTAACTTATCCATTAACAATTGATAGGCATTACCTTCTTCAATTGGAGATAAATCTTCTCTCTGAAGATTTTCAAGTACAGCAAGTTCCATCATTTGCTTATCTGTCAGTTCCCTGACGACAACCGGAACCTTATCGAGCTTTGCAGCTTTGGCAGCTCTATACCTTCTTTCTCCTACAACAATTTCATATCCTTTAATGCTTTTTCTCGCAATGATAGGCTGGAGGATTCCATGCTCTATAATGGACTCCTTTAATTCTTCGATGGCTTCCGGTTCGAATACCTTACGAGGCTGATAAGGGTTGGGTCTTAATTCTTTCAAGCCGATTTCCTGTACCGCTTCTTCTTTAGCGTCAACATTGGTAAACAATGCGTTGATCCCTTTACCTAGTCCTTTAGCCATTAGCAGCCACTTCCTTTGCTAGATCTAGATAAACTTCTGCACCTCTGGATTTGGCATCATACACAATGATTGGTTCTCCATGGCTCGGTGCTTCGCTTAACCGAATGTTTCGGGGAACAATGGTACGGTATACTTTATCCTGAAAGTATTTCTTCACTTCTTCGATGACCTGGATCCCAAGGTTGGTCCGGGCGTCGAGCATTGTCAGCAATACTCCGTCAATGGACAGGTCGTGATTCAGATGCTTTTGCACAAGTCTGACTGTGCTTAGGAGCTGACTCAACCCTTCCAGTGCGTAATACTCACATTGGACCGGAATGATCACAGCATCAGAAGCTGTTAAAGCGTTGATCGTTAATAATCCCAGAGAAGGTGGACAATCAATGATGATATAGTCATAGTCATCTTTCACTTTTTCAAGAGCCCTCTTTAAGCGTACCTCCCTGGAAATGGTCGGCACAAGCTCAATTTCCGCACCCGCCAATGAAATGGTAGCCGGAACAGCATATAGACGTTCGACTGTTGTTGGTTTTACTATGTCCTTGATTTCGGCATCATCTACTAAAATATCATAAACACATTCCTGGACATCGCCTTTTTCAATGCCCACCCCACTTGTGGCATTCCCTTGCGGATCAATGTCCACAAGCAGCACTTTCTTTCCTATGTATGCTAAGCATGCCCCCAAATTGACGGATGTCGTCGTTTTGCCTACGCCGCCTTTTTGGTTGGTAATGGCAATTATTCTGCCCAAGGTCTTCACCTGCCCTTTAAACTTCCAGTTCTATTTAGTCTATGAATAATAAATAGTTTTATTGTCTACCTTCTATTCTATCAAAATTCAGGAATAGTTTGTCTTTCATTTCAAAAAAATTCTATTTCCAATTATTTTGGTTATCCACATACAAAAAGTGAGAAACCATTAAGCCGTTTCTCACTGAATTTATTTTATTAGCATTGTTGTCTATGGATGATTTCCGCTCGCGATGCACGACTCCGCAGGGCGGGCGGTACAGGAAAAGGTAAAAAAGTGAATCAATAAGAATAGCAGACTATGAATTATTTTTTCTTAGGAATACGGATCGTAAACTGGTAGTATTCTTCATGCTCTTCTTCCTCGGAGTCCAGGTTGATTCCGCTGTCTGAAACCATGGACAGGGACTGGCGGATGGTATTAACCGCAATTCTCATATCTTTGCTGAAAGCCTTCCGTTTCGGCTTCGGTTTCTCATTACCCTCAGAGAGAATTTTATCCACTCTGTCTTCTGTTTGTTTCACATTAAAGTTCTTCTCTATTATCTCCTGAAGCAGGGTTACTTGTTTTTCTGCCTTCTTCAATGGTATGAGTGCTCTTGCATGTCTTTCCGTAATCTGCTTGGAAAGAATCGCTTCCTGCACTTCTTCAGGAAGTTTTAACAGCCTCAACTTGTTGGCAACCGTTGATTGTCCTTTACCAAGCCGCTGTGCCAGCGCTTCTTGGGTAAGATTATGAAGTTCAAGCAGCTTGCCGTAAGCAATGGCCTCTTCAATCGGTGACAGTTCTTCTCTTTGCAGGTTCTCTATTAATGCAACAGAAGCAGTTTCTGTATCTGTCATATTCTTTATAATGGCAGGTACGGTTTCCCATCCAAGCAATGAAACAGCCCGGAATCGACGCTCGCCTGCAATGATTTCATACTGGTTCTCTCCGCTTTCACGCAGGACGATCGGCTGTATGATCCCATGAGTATGAATTGTTCTAGATAGTTCTTCAATCTTCTCTTCGTTAAAGATCGTTCTTGGCTGGAAACGGTTTGGGACAATTTGAGAAACAGGGATATTCTTTACTTCATCTCTGTCGTTTGTATCTGTGATAACTGATTCTACTTCTTGATCATTCCCTTGATCATTTTCCTGATCAATCTCTTGATCTTTTTCTCCCAAGCCAAAAAAACGAGAGAAAGGATGCTTCATCTTCCTACACCACCTTTAAGGAACTCCCTTATTTACTATTCTCTATCATATGACAAGTTCCTGCAATTACTTTGACATTTAAATACATTATTAATCGACAGTATTTTCATCAAGCTGCTTAGTTAATCCCTTGTTCCTGACATGGAAATCAACAGGCAGCAACAAAAAGATGAATAGATCTTTTCTTTTTGCGTGCCATTATCGTTTATCATTCAAAGTAATTTACAGGAACCAGTTACTAAATATAGATTCTAGGTTGTTACTCTAATGGAAGCTTGTTCGGTGTTCCCGGTTTTCTTGGGTATTTCTTAGGTGTCGGCTTCTCTTTTTGAATAACAATGATGTTTCTTTCACTTTCTTCAATCGGAAGCTGAAAGGAATGAACTTCTTCCAATTCTCCCCCTAGTGTTGTGATGGCTTTCTTTGCTATGTTCATTTCATCTGTAGCACTTGCTGCTTTCATGGCGACGAAGGTTCCATTTTTCTTCACTAATGGAAGACATAATTCGCTTAAAACAGACATCCTGGCTACGGCTCTTGCAGTAACAAGATCATATTGCTCCCGATGTTCCGGTTTGCGGGCAAATGTCTCGGCACGGTCATGATAAAAGTGAGTGCCTTCGAGACCAAGCTTTTCTGATAAATGATTTAAGAATGTAATACGTTTATTTAATGAATCGACTATGCTGATATCAATCTGCGGAAAGCAGATCTTCAAAGGGATACTCGGGAAGCCAGCGCCTGCACCGACATCACACACACGCATATTACGGTTGAAATCCAGATAAAAGGCTGCTGTGATCGAATCATAAAAATGCTTCAGGTATACTTCTTCTTTATCTGTGATGGCTGTCAAATTCATTTTATTGTTCCATTCGACAAGGATTTCATAATATTCTTCGAACTGGGACAGCTGCTTTGTAGTCAGATGGATGCCTTTTGCGCTTAGCATCTCAGTAAACTGGGTACTATTCATTGGTTCAATCCTTCCATAGTGCTCTTTTGAAAAGGTTGTTGAATTTCCATGTCATTATGCAAGTCTCTGCGGCACGGTCGGTATTATAGCGGCTGTTCAGATCCGTACAGACTGTACCGTTGCTCTGGGATAATAGCAGCAGGCCGATTGGATTTATCTCAAGGCGAGGGATCGAATCTTCTAGTTGCCTGCCGCTTGATGCGGGTTACGTTCCTTTGGAATGTAACCTTGATCTCACCTGTTCCGCTGTTTCCGCAACAAGCTCGCATATCTTTTCACGCCAAACAATCTGCTTAGACTGTTTTACACAAAATCATTTTCTTTGAAAATGATCGCTTGAAGCTGCTTAACCAAACGAACATTATTTTTATCTTACTTACTCAGCAGATACCTTCGCGATTTTACCTTGTTCAATATAAACAAGCAAAATGGAAACGTCGGCTGGATTCACTCCCGATATCCTTGAAGCTTGGGCTAATGATAGCGGACGAACTTCTTTCAGTTTTTGCCTTGCTTCGGAAGCTAGGCCGTTAATGGCATCATAGTCGATTAAATCAGGAATCTTCTTGTTTTCCATCTTTTTCATTTTGTCGACCTGCTGAAGGGACTTCTCAATATAGCCTTCATACTTAATTTGAATTTCCACTTGCTCTTCAATATCTTCTGTAAGCGGCTCTTCTCTTGGTGCTAATAATTTGATGTGTCCGTAATTCATTTCCGGACGGCGGAGAAGCTCGGAAGCAAGAATGCCGTCTTTCAATTCGCTTCCGCCTGCATCTTTAATCACATTTTGTGTTTCTTCGTTTGGCTTCAGCCTTATGGATTGCAGACGTTCTTTTTCTTCTTCAATCGATGCTTTTTTCATCAAAAAGCGCTCATAACGTTCATCTGATATCAACCCGATGTCGTGGCCGATGTCCGTCAGGCGAAGGTCAGCATTATCATGGCGGAGCAGAAGGCGGTATTCAGCACGGGAAGTCAGGAGACGGTAAGGTTCATTGGTTCCCTTGGTCACCAGATCATCAATCAGGACTCCGATATAAGCATCAGAGCGGTCTAAGATTACTTCATCTTTATCCAAAGCTCTGCAGGCAGCATTGATCCCCGCCATCAACCCTTGTCCTGCAGCTTCTTCATAACCCGATGTACCGTTGATTTGTCCGGCAGTATAAAGGTTTTTGATTTTCTTTGTTTCTAATGTTGGCCATAACTGTGTCGGTACGATCGAATCATACTCGATGGCATATCCGGCCCTCATCAATTGAGCTTTTTCCAAGCCTGGGATTGTGGCAAGGATTTTCATCTGAACGTCTTCTGGAAGACTTGTCGATAATCCCTGCACATACACTTCCTGCGTGTTTTTTCCTTCCGGTTCAAGGAAAATCTGGTGCCTTGGTTTATCATGAAAGCGCACCACTTTATCTTCAATAGATGGACAATAACGCGGGCCGGTACCTTTGATCATTCCTGAGTACATAGGCGAACGGCTTAAATTATCATCGATCAATTGATGAGTTTCCGCATTGGTATACGTCAGCCAGCAAGGCAGCTGATCAGTGATGTATTTTGTCGTTTCATAGCTGAACGCACGTGGAACTTCATCTCCAGGCTGAATTTCCGTTTTGGAATAATCAATGGTTTTACTGTTGACTCTCGGGGGTGTTCCCGTTTTAAACCGAACCATATCGAAGCCAATTTCCTGCAAATGTTCCGACAGCTTGATGGAAGGCTGCTGGTTATTAGGCCCGCTGGAGTATTTTAAATCTCCAAGAATGATTTCGCCGCGAAGGAATGTTCCTGTCGTGATGACGACTGTTTTGGCATGGTAGGCCGCCCCTGTTTGGGTAACGACCCCTTTGCAATCGCCATCTTCAATAATGAGGCTGTCTACCATTCCTTGCATAAGAGTCATATTTGTTTCGTTCTCGATTGTCTTTTTCATTTCGTGCTGATAGGCAAATTTATCTGCCTGCGCTCTTAATGCCCGTACAGCAGGGCCTTTCCCAGTATTCAGCATACGCATCTGGATATGGGTCTTATCGATATTTTTGCCCATCTCACCGCCAAGTGCATCAATCTCCCTGACAACGATTCCTTTTGCCGGTCCGCCGACTGACGGATTACACGGCATGAATGCGACCATATCCAGGTTAATGGTTACCATCAGGGTTTTTGCACCCATTCTGGCAGCTGCCAATCCCGCTTCCACACCTGCATGGCCAGCGCCGATAACGATGACATCAAATTGTCCTGCTTCATATTGCATCGTTTTCGTTTCCTCCTTAATAGTGATGATTCTTATCGTTAAAATGTTTTGTAAATGAACCGTTATTTTCCTAAACAGAATTGAGAGAAAAGCTGGTCAATTAAGCTCTCATGGACACTTTCCCCAATAATTTCCCCCAGAAGTTCCCACGTCCGGGTCAAATCAATTTGGGCAATATCGATCGGGGTTCCCATCTCTACTCCATTAATGGCTTCATCAATGGACGAATGTGCCTGATTCAATAAGGCAATATGGCGGCTGTTTGATACGTATGTCATGTCACCCGCTTCAATTGATCCAGCGAAGAATAATGAAGAAATCGCTTCTTCCAGTTCATCAATCCCCTGTTCCTCCAATAAGGACGTTGTCACAATGGCGTGCTCTGTGGCCAATTCTTTCACTCTATCCATATCAATTTTCCGGGGAAGGTCAGTTTTGTTGATAATGACTATGACATCCATGCCTTCTACCGCTTTAAACAGCTGTTCATCTTCATGAGTGAATTCATCTGAGTAATTGAGGACAAGCAAGATTAAATCAGCTTCCTTCAATACTTGCCTCGATCTTTCCACACCGATTCTTTCAACTATATCTTCAGTTTCTCTTATACCGGCTGTATCAACAAGGCGGAGCGGTACGCCGCGGACATTCACATACTCTTCAATGACATCGCGGGTGGTTCCGGGAATATCGGTCACTATGGCCTTGTTTTCATGGACAAGGCTGTTTAACAACGACGATTTTCCGACATTCGGCCTTCCAATGATGACTGTAGAAAGACCTTCTCTTAAAATCTTTCCCTGCTCAGAGGTACGCAGAAGCTTTTCAATCTCTTCACGTACGTATTTCGATTTTTCCAGCAGTACATCATGTGTCATCTCTTCGACATCATCATATTCAGGATAGTCAATATTCACTTCCACATGAGCGAGGGTTTCAAGGATTTCCTGGCGCAGCTTGCGGATCAGCTTGGATAAACGACCTTCCATCTGGTTTAGCGCGACATTCATCGCCCGGTCTGTTTTCGCTCTGATGAGATCCATGACCGCTTCAGCTTGGGACAAATCGACCCTTCCATTAAGGAAAGCCCTTTTTGTGAATTCACCTGGCTCTGCTAAACGTGCTCCATTTTTGAGAACTAACTGCAGGACTTTATTGACAGAGACCAAACCGCCGTGGCAGTTGATCTCAATGATATCTTCCCTTGTAAAGGTTTTCGGGCCTTTCATGACAGACATCATGACTTCCTCCACGACTGCACCTGTTTTAGGGTCGATGATATTACCATAATTGATGGTATGGGAGGCAAAATCATGAACTGAATGACCCTTGATCCCTTTAAATACTTTGTCGGCGATATCGAAAGCGTCGTCTCCACTCAACCGGACGATGGCAATCGCTCCTTCGCCCATTGGAGTAGAAATGGCTGCTATTGTATCAAATTCCATCTCTCTCACCTCTTTTCCTGACGGTTTTATCTTTCCGAACACAACAAATGATCCGGTACAGCTTTTTTAATAAGATAGCCATTCCGGTAAAGAAATATCTATAGAAACAACGGAGTGTATTTAATAGGCGTACTATCCTCTAAATGATTAGAATATCATAATCCCTGTCGATGCAAAAGGTTGGTTCCTCAATTATCCACAAAGACATTTTGCTCATTCTCTCATTTTAACTTATCCACATGTGAATAACAATAAAGCGAATCTTCTTATACCGCTATTCTTTTTTCAAAAGCCCTTTTCATCTGAAGTACTCTGAAAGAAAGGAGCTGTTCTCTCTGTTTAGAGACAGAGTAGCCAGGGGAAAGATTCAGCTCTTTGGGTTTTTCTGAAAGCAGGAATCTATAGAAAAAAAGCCTTTATAAATGGAATCAAAGCAGATAATGTGCGAAACAATGCAAAGAATCTGGTTTTTTAAGCTTACTATTAGGTTCTCAAATCAGGATTCCAATCAACGAAAGGTAAGCAAGCCTGTAATTGTGATCTTAATAAGATCACCTTTTCAGTGATTTATCTTTCGTACCCACTCCCCAGACTTTTTTAGTTTCTTAACAATAAAAAATCCAGGCCGGATACTCAGCCTGGATTCTTTTTCTATTATCTTTTCGGAGCAATGACGATATATCGATTAGGTTCTTTGCCTTCCGAAAAGGTTTCGACTTTTCTTGATCTGACCAAAGCAGAATGGATCACTTTCCGTTCATACGACGGCATCGGTTCCAACGAAACTTTCCGATTGGTCCTGACCGCTTTCTCTGCAAGTCTATCAGCTAAGTTTGAAAGAGTCTGTTTACGTCTTTCACGGTAATTTTCGGCATCTAAAACGACTGTTAAAAATTGCTCAGAATAGCGGTTTGCTACAAGACCCGCCAAATGCTGCAGGGAGTTTAACGTTTGCCCCCTTTTTCCAATCAGCAAGGCAATCTTTTCACCTGAAAGCTCGAACTCAGCATTTCGGCCATCCACTTTTACTTCGATCTCAATATCTATTCCCATCATCTTACTGACAGAGATCAAATATTCTTTTACTTCATCAAATGGATTGATGATCTTCTTGACAAGAACTGTTGCAGGACGGGATCCAAAAAGGCCGAATAGACCTTTTTTCCCTTCATCCTGGACTTTAATCTCTGCTTCTTCTCTTGTGATGTTTAATTGAGCTAACGCGGATTCCACTGCTTCTTCGACCGATGGACCAGTAGCAGTTACTTCTCTCACTTTTTGTTTCCTCCATTTTTAGCAAGTTCCCTTTGTTCTTTTATATCAGGACCTTTAATGAAGTAAGTTTGAGCAATCATGAACAGGTTACCGACTACCCAGTACAATGAAAGGGCTGCCGGGAAGTTGATTGCAAAAATGACGATCATGACTGGCATGATGTAAAGCATCATCGCCATTTGCGGATTTTGATTGGCTGTTCCGGCCATCATGATTTTTTGCTGGATAAATGTAGTAGCACCTGCGATTAAAGGCAGCAAATACAATGGATCCGGCTGGCCAAGGTCAAACCAAAGGAAAGTATGATTCTTGATTTCTTGTGTCCGGCTGATGGCATGATAGAAACCGATGAGAATCGGCATCTGGACAATTAATGGAAAACATCCAGCCAACGGATTGACACCATGGGTCTGGAACAGTGCCATCGTTTCCTGTTGTAATTTCTGTTGTGTCTGTGCATCTTTTGAGCTGTATTTTTCACGCAGATTTTTCATTTCTGGCTGAAGTGCCTGCATTGCTTTGGAATTTTTCGTCTGCTTGATCATCAAAGGCAGGATCGCCAAACGGATAATCAATGTAACAAGAATAATTCCCAATCCATAATTTCCACCAAAAAATTCCGATACCTTTGTGATTAATAACGATAAAGGATAGACAATGTACTCATTCCAGAAACCTGTGCTATCTGCTGTAATCGGTTGGTTGTATTGCGTACACCCTGACAGGAATGCTACAAGCCCGATCAAGACCAGCACGGCTAATAATCTTTTTTTCACCCTCTGTTTCCTCCTGTATATCTGTTTTGGTTGGACAACCTGGCTTGTCCCTTAACTATTCCGATTATCTGATTTTCAATTACCGGAAACGGAAAACTCAGAGACATTGTAACATCTTTTACAGTTTCTATGCTGTAGAAACTTGTCTAAGTTCTTACGATTTTCCTATCTCTTTTTGTCATTCGATGGTTGCTGACTGACTTTTAACACCTTGCTTTTCTTCAATACATGGATCAAGCTTTTTTTCACTTCATGAAAATCCATATCGGCCGCCGGTTTCCTGGCGATAATGACGTAATCAAAATTGTTTTTCACTTCGTCTTTCAACTCCAGAAAAACCTGTCTGATATATCTTTTGATTTGATTACGGACGACAGCGTTTCCAATTTTCTTGCTGACAGAAAGACCGATCCGGAAAGACATCTGGTCTTCTTTTTGTAGTCTGTATACGACAAACTGCCTGTTGGCAATGGATGTCCCTTTTTTGAATACCTCTTGGAACTCAGCATTCTTTTTAACTCGTTGTTCTTTTCGCATTTACCCACCTGCTATTTCTAAAAGTAAATCTATTACCTGTTTTCTCTATTGTAGATGATTTTATACTGCGTTTGGCGAAACACCAGAAGCGAATTGCAGCTGCTGGTCCCTTCACCGTTACTTTGGCAATTTTCCCTACAATAATTGAAAAAAGACCACTGATAAATTCAGTGGCCTAGGCAGATAATACTTTTCTTCCTTTTTGACGACGGCGAGCTAGAACCTTACGGCCGTTTTTTGAGCTCATACGTGCACGGAAACCGTGGTTTTTGCTTCTTTTACGAGAATTTGGTTGAAACGTTCTTTTCATATATGACACCTCCCTAAAGGAATGGATAAAAATTATAGGTTTAAGACAGTCTTTTCAATTATAAGGAGAGGATCTTTAAATGTCAATACCACCTCTTTTTTAAATTGGCAAGAAAGATATCTTGAAATTATCATTGCTGAATTCCACCCCAAAGCCACGACTCCACAGGGCGTATACCATTTGAATTTTTCAAGAAGTAAAGCATGGGTAACTTTAAACATTAAATTACCAGCTTTTCTTTCTTCCTTTAGTAAAACATCACTTTAACTCGCACAAAATTTTTGGCAGCTGGCTAAAGATTTCCTCGACCAGATCTTCAACAAAAACATTCTTTCTTAAAATTGTACATTTCTATAGAAAAATCCTGTTCCACACCCCTTGTGGATATTTTTCGACATGAAAATAAACTATCCACAACACATATTGACACCTTTTTAACATATAAATAGCCTGTGGAAAAGTTTTTTCAACAAGAAAAGGGTATTGTGGATAAACTTTAAAAGTCATTGCAACTGCAAGGATATTCTGATATGATTATTGTGTTTTCACTCTGAATCACTATTGTTGGTAAAATGCGTTATCCACAATTGGTGGATAACTTGTGGATAGTTTATACAGAGCCTTTGTAAAAGGTTGTCCACAAAAGGTGGATATTGTCGAATAACCGTTTTTCTTCCTTATTATATATTTTTCCACATTCATAGTTTTGTATTTTTATGAATAACAACGTGTTACTAGAGAGTCAGCTTGTACAATTGTTGTACATACTCTTTGAGGAAAAGGAGGGGACCAGT